>NZ_CP145889.1:120000-4672069 GCF_036894365.1 Lysinibacillus sp. Y5S-8
TATTTTTTTAAGTTTTTTTATAGGCTTAATAACATTAAAAGGTTTCAAGACACGAGCAGTTCTAGGAAGCAATCGAGTGAATGAAGGAGCGTACTTGAGTACGTGACTGATTGAACGAGTGAAGCTGACAACGAAATGTGATGTGTATTGAAAGCTGATAGGTTAAGTTATTAAGGGCGCACGGCGAATGCCTTGGCACTAGGAGCCGAAGAAGGACGGCACTAACACCGATATGCTTCGGGGAGCTGTAAGTGAGCTTTGATCCGGAGATTTCCGAATGGGGGAACCCACTACGTTTAATCGCGTAGTATCTTGACGTGAATACATAGCGTCTTGAAGGCAGACCCAGGGAACTGAAACATCTAAGTACCTGGAGGAAGAGAAAGAAAAATCGATTCCCTGAGTAGCGGCGAGCGAAACGGGAAGAGCCCAAACCAAGAGGCTTGCCTCTTGGGGTTGTAGGACACTCAATACGGAGTTACAAAAGAGCGAGTTAGATGAAGCGACTTGGAAAGGTCCGCCAGAGCAGGTAAAAGCCCTGTAGTCGAAAGTTCGTTCTCTCCTGAGTGGATCCTGAGTACGGCGGAACACGTGAAATTCCGTCGGAATCTGGGAGGACCATCTCCCAAGGCTAAATACTACCTAGTGACCGATAGTGAACCAGTACCGTGAGGGAAAGGTGAAAAGCACCCCGGAAGGGGAGTGAAAGAGATCCTGAAACCGTGTGCCTACAAGTAGTTAGAGCCCGTTAATGGGTGATAGCGTGCCTTTTGTAGAATGAACCGGCGAGTTACGATTACGTGCGAGGTTAAGCTTTAGAAGGCGGAGCCGCAGCGAAAGCGAGTCTGAATAGGGCGAAATAGTACGTGGTCGTAGACCCGAAACCAGGTGATCTACCCATGTCCAGGGTGAAGGTAAGGTAACACTTACTGGAGGCCCGAACCCACGCACGTTGAAAAGTGCGGGGATGAGGTGTGGGTAGCGGAGAAATTCCAATCGAACTTGGAGATAGCTGGTTCTCTCCGAAATAGCTTTAGGGCTAGCCTCGTGATGAGAATACTGGAGGTAGAGCACTGTTTGGACTAGGGGGCCATCCCGGTTTACCGAATTCAGACAAACTCCGAATGCCAGATATTTATGCACGGGAGTCAGACTGCGAGTGATAAGATCCGTAGTCAAAAGGGAAACAGCCCAGACCACCAGCTAAGGTCCCAAAGTAATCGTTAAGTGGAAAAGGATGTGGCGTTGCACAGACAACCAGGATGTTGGCTTAGAAGCAGCCATCATTTAAAGAGTGCGTAATAGCTCACTGGTCGAGTGACGCTGCGCCGAAAATGTATCGGGGCTAAACGATTCACCGAAGCTGTGGATTGACATCTACGATGTCAGTGGTAGGAGAGCGTTCTAAGTGCGTTGAAGTCAGACCGGAAGGACTGGTGGAGCGCTTAGAAGTGAGAATGCCGGTATGAGTAGCGAAAGACGGGTGAGAATCCCGTCCACCGTATGACTAAGGTTTCCTGAGGAAGGCTCGTCCGCTCAGGGTTAGTCGGGACCTAAGCCGAGGCCGATAGGCGTAGGCGATGGACAACAGGTTGATATTCCTGTACCACCTCCTCACCGTTTGAGAAATGGGGGGACGCAGTAGGATAGGGTAAGCGCGCTGTTGGTTATGCGCGTCCAAGCAGTAAGGCGTGTGTGTAGGCAAATCCGCACACTGTAACGTTGAGCTGTGATGGCGAGTCCGTATGGACGAAGTTCCTGATTTCACACTGCCAAGAAAAGCCTCTATCGAGGTGAGAGGTGCCCGTACCGCAAACCGACACAGGTAGTCGAGGAGAGAATCCTAAGGTGTGCGAGAGAACTCTCGTTAAGGAACTCGGCAAAATGACCCCGTAACTTCGGGAGAAGGGGTGCTCTTGAGCGTGCAAGCGCATGAGAGCCGCAGTGAATAGGCCCAGGCGACTGTTTAGCAAAAACACAGGTCTCTGCAAAACCGTAAGGTGACGTATAGGGGCTGACGCCTGCCCGGTGCTGGAAGGTTAAGAGGAGTGGTTAGCGCAAGCGAAGCTGCGAATTGAAGCCCCAGTAAACGGCGGCCGTAACTATAACGGTCCTAAGGTAGCGAAATTCCTTGTCGGGTAAGTTCCGACCCGCACGAAAGGCGTAACGATCTGGGCACTGTCTCAACGAGAGACTCGGTGAAATTATAGTACCTGTGAAGATGCAGGTTACCCGCGACAGGACGGAAAGACCCCGTGGAGCTTTACTGTAGCCTGATATTGAATTTTGGTACAACTTGTACAGGATAGGTAGGAGCCAGAGATCTCGGAGCGCCAGCTTCGAAGGAGGCGTCGGTGGGATACTACCCTGGTTGTATTGAAATTCTAACCCATGCCCCTTAGCGGGGCAGGAGACAGTGTCAGGCGGACAGTTTGACTGGGGCGGTCGCCTCCTAAAAGGTAACGGAGGCGCCCAAAGGTTCCCTCAGAATGGTTGGAAATCATTCGTAGAGTGTAAAGGCACAAGGGAGCTTGACTGCGAGACCTACAAGTCGAGCAGGGTCGAAAGACGGGCTTAGTGATCCGGTGGTTCCGCATGGAAGGGCCATCGCTCAACGGATAAAAGCTACCCCGGGGATAACAGGCTTATCTCCCCCAAGAGTCCACATCGACGGGGAGGTTTGGCACCTCGATGTCGGCTCATCGCATCCTGGGGCTGTAGTCGGTCCCAAGGGTTGGGCTGTTCGCCCATTAAAGCGGTACGCGAGCTGGGTTCAGAACGTCGTGAGACAGTTCGGTCCCTATCCGTCGTGGGCGTAGGAAATTTGAGAGGAGCTGTCCTTAGTACGAGAGGACCGGGATGGACACACCGCTGGTGTACCAGTTGTCTTGCCAAAGGCATCGCTGGGTAGCTATGTGTGGACGGGATAAGTGCTGAAAGCATCTAAGCATGAAGCCCCCCTCAAGATGAGATTTCCCATTACGCAAGTAAGTAAGATCCCTCAAAGACGATGAGGTAGATAGGTTCGAGGTGGAAGTGTGGTGACACATGGAGCTGACGAATACTAATCGATCGAGGACTTAACCAAAAACGTTTGAAACATTCAATGAACCATTTATCCAGTTTTGAAAGAACAATTTCTTTTATGAAGGGTTTCAAGATACGAGTAGTTCGAGGAAGCAATGGAGAGAGGGAAGGAGCGTACTCAAGTACGTGACTGACTGAACGACAGAAGCTGACGAAGAAATGCGATGTATATTGAAAGCCGACCATAGTCTAGTGATGATGGCAAAGAGGTCACACCCGTTCCCATACCGAACACGGAAGTTAAGCTCTTTAGCGCCGATGGTAGTTGGGGGCTTCCCCCTGTGAGAGTAGGACGTCGCTAGGCAATTGTGAAAGACCAGAGAATAATTTCTCTGGTCTTTTTTGGTTCTTCTAGTTAGATTTTTCGAGCTCATTAGAAAAATTCCTCTTCAAAATCTGTGACATCCGCTTGATGATTTAGCTTGATTCATCGCATGTGAACATCTGCTAAAAATAGCAACAAAATAAGCAATGATTATCCCCTATAGAGGAGTGATTCTTTGCTTTCGTTACAAAAATAATTGTTAAATCCAGATAAAAGACAGTCTTCGCACTTAAAATTCAAGAGCACTTCGAAGATTATTGATATAGGATTGACTCACTGGCAATTCACTTCCATCGGTTAATGTAATAATAAAATTTGATGTTATATCTCTGGCCATTTTTTTTATGAAATGTATATTTACAATATAGGATCTATGAATACGAATAAAGTATGATGGCAACCTTAATTGCAGCTCTTTTAGTGTAACCCCCGTTTTAAACTGTTCTTTATCTACATAAAACCAAGTTTTTTTCTGCAGACTTTCTATATGAGATATTTTGCTTATTGCTACTGGATTCCACTCCTCCTCTTGTTTCCCCGTTAAAAATTGGAATGGCTCTGCTTTTTTCATAGTGAATGTGGATGGTAAGATAACAACTAATGCAGCTGGCTTATCTTGAATGGATATGGGATAGCCAATGCCATAATAGGGCGTATCGAATAAAGAATTATCTAATATGGCATCTGTTTTTTTGTGAGTGCGTAACACTTGCTCTGCAATACTCCCAGGCATTACTTGTTGATCTATCTTTAACTGAATATCTTGATGACCTGAGTGAAAATAAATATAAGAATGTTCAACAGCAATTGCAATGGATGAATTGGCAGGAACCCAGTCCTGCAACATTAAAATATATTGTTGTGAAATATCATTTCCAAAAGATTTTAACTCATTATTCATTGTGAATATCCCCCTTGTTTGTAAACAGTCTTCCAAATTTTATCGCTCAAAAAAGTAGTTTCATCCCGAAAAAATGGTCTTTTATCCAAAAATAATGAAAATTCAAACACTCTGTTATATATTAATTTACAACAAATAAACCTGTTATGGAACAGTTAATTAAAAGTTTTTTAACAGAGTATATTGTACACAAAGGGGAAGGTGGAATTTCAATATGTCAACTCGTCAAGAAAGAATCGAAGCTTTAGAAAAACAATGGGCTGAAAACCCACGCTGGGCTGGTATTGAACGCACATATTCAGCTGAAGAGGTTGTTAAATTGCAGGGCACTGTGGTAATTGAACAAACATTGGCGCAAAAAGGTGCTACTCGACTTTGGAATTCGTTACGTGAAGAACCATTTATTAATGCATTGGGGGCATTAACAGGTAATCAGGCGGTACAACAAGTAAAGGCTGGGTTAAAGGCTATCTATCTATCAGGCTGGCAAGTGGCTGCGGATGCAAATCTTTCTGGTCAAATGTATCCTGACCAATCGTTATATCCTGCCAACTCTGTACCAGCAGTAGTAAAAAGAATCAACCAAGCACTTCAACGTGCCGATCAAATTGATCATGCTGAAGGACGTGTCGATCAATTTGACTGGTTCGCACCAATCGTAGCAGATGCTGAAGCAGGTTTTGGTGGTCCTCTAAACGTATTTGAGCTTGTAAAAGGCATGATTGAAGCTGGTGCAGCTGGTGTGCACTTAGAAGATCAATTAGCTTCAGAAAAGAAATGTGGACATCTAGGCGGTAAAGTTTTATTGCCAACGCAAAACGCTGTTCGTAACTTAGTGGCTGCTCGTTTAGCAACAGACGTTATGGGCGTAGATACAATTTTAATTGCGCGTACAGATGCCGATGCTGCGGATATGGTTACTTCAGATATTGATCCACGTGATGCGGAGTTCATAACTGGTGAACGTACACCTGAAGGTTTCTTCCGTACAAAAGCAGGTATTAAACAAGCAATTGCTCGTGGTTTAGCTTATGCACCATATGCAGACTTAATTTGGTGTGAAACTTCTAAACCATCACTAGAAGAAGCTCGTGAATTTGCTGAGGCTATTCATGCAGAGTTCCCTGGTAAAATGCTTGCATACAACTGTTCACCATCATTCAACTGGAAAGCAAACCTTTCAGAAGAGGAAATCGCAGAGTATCAACGTGAGCTTGGTAAGCTAGGTTATAAATTCCAGTTTGTAACATTAGCAGGTTTCCATGCACTAAACCACTCTATGTTTGAGCTTGCACACGATTATAAAGATAATGGTATGGCTGCATATTCTAAGCTGCAGCAAGCTGAGTTTGCTTCAGAATCAAAAGGCTATACAGCTACGCGCCACCAACGTGAGGTAGGTACTGGATACTTTGATGAAATTTCTCAAGTTATCTCTGGAGGTACTTCTTCTACAACGGCAATGGCAGGTTCAACTGAAACTGAACAGTTTGTATAAGTCTTGATTTAACTACGTGTTTTCCTAAATTCATAATCATAGAGTAGTCTCCTCCGCTCCTCCTAAGGCGGAGGATGACGAAACTAAAATAGCAAAGGTGGGTAAACAACTAATGGAACAAGCAACGACAGGTAAGCTTAAAATTGTTGGAGAACAAAATGAGCAAACGAAGGAAGTTTTAACACCTGAAGCTCTTGAGTTTGTTCTTGCCCTGCATGAAAATTTTGATGCTCGTCGTAAGGAGCTGTTGAACGCTCGCCAGGAAAGACAAAATCGTCTTGATGCAGGAGAGAAACTGGATTTCTTACCAGAGACTAAAGGTATTCGTGAAGGTGATTGGACAATTGCACCACTTCCAAAGGACTTGCAAGATCGCCGTGTCGAGATTACAGGTCCTGTTGATCGAAAAATGGTGATTAATGCTTTAAACTCTGGTGCAAAAATGTTTATGGCTTGCTTTGAGGATGCATCCTCTCCAACGTGGGAAAATATGATTGGTGGTCAAATTAATATGCGTGATGCTATTAATAAGACGATTGAGTTTACGCAAGCCTCCAATGGTAAAACGTATACATTAAATACTGAAACAGCAGTGCTGTTAGTTCGACCGCGAGGCTTACATCTGCTTGAGAAGCATGTGCTTGTTGATGGAGAGCCGATCTCAGGGAGTTTCTTTGATTTTGGGTTATATCTATTCCATAATGCCAAAAATGCACTAGCACAAGGTACTGGGCCATACTTCTATTTACCGAAGCTTGAAAGTCATTTAGAGGCTCGTCTATGGAATGATATCTTTGTGTTTGCCCAAAATTATATTGGCATCCCACAAGGGACTATAAAAGCTACTGTTTTGATTGAAACGATTTTAGCAGCGTTTGAGATGGATGAAATTTTATATGAGCTACGCGAACATTCAGCTGGTCTGAATTGTGGCCGTTGGGATTATATTTTCAGTTATATTAAACGTCTTCGCAATCAAGCTGACGTTATTTTACCAGATCGTGGCCAAGTAACGATGACTGTACCTTTCATGAAGGCTTATACGTCTTTATGTATACAGACATGTCATAAGCGAAATGCACCAGCAATGGGCGGTATGGCTGCACAAATTCCTGTTAAAAATGATAGTGAGGCGAATGCGGTGGCATTTGCAAAGGTTGCAAAAGATAAACGTCGTGAGGCAACAGAGGGACATGATGGTACTTGGGTAGCACATCCAGGTATGGTGGCAACTGCAATGGAGCAATTTGATGCTATTATGACAACTCCTAACCAAATTCATAAAAAACGCGAAGATGTATATGTAAAGGCAGAAGATTTAGTAGCTGTACCAGAAGGGACAATTACGCTTGAAGGTCTTCGTATTAACTGCAGTGTTGGTGTACAGTATATTGCTTCATGGCTTCGGGGTAACGGTGCTGCACCTATAAATAACTTGATGGAGGATGCTGCAACAGCAGAAATCTCTCGAACACAAGTATGGCAATGGATTCGTCATCCTAAAGGTATTTTAGATGATGGACGTGGCATTACGTTAGCGTTTGTCTTAGAAATATTGGAAGAAGAGCTTGTGAAAATTAAAGAGGCTGTTGGGGAACAAGCCTATAACAGTGGTCGCTATGAAGAAGCTGCTGAACTGTTTAAATCTTTAATTGAGCAAGATGAGTTCGCGGAATTCTTGACACTTCCAGGGTATGAAAAATTAGCATAAGATAAAATCTACTATTAACATACTCAACTTTCCTAATTCTACTAACATAACGTGACGGGGTCTGTTCCCCCGTTAAATGTAAAGAGATAAGCATGATCGAATTAAAAGGGGTCTAAATAAAAGTTAAGAGGTTTTAAGGGGTGAAAAGATGTCTTATTAGCTTAGATGGGGAGCTGTAGGGCATCTTTTTTGAAATAAATCCGCGTAGCTGCTGCAGCAGTTTACGCGGATTTTTCCGCCTTAGTTTACAATGGCTAGTATGAAGCCGTCATACCCCTTCACACCAACTGTTTGTATAGCTGTTGCTTCAATTCTAGGTTCCTCTTTTAGTAAATCTATAAATTGCTGTACGCCTCTGACACGTTCATCTTTACTAATTTCATCAGTTACCGCACCATTACGAACTACATTATCCGCGATGATGATGGCGCCTGGATGAGCTAGTTTTAACGCCCACTTCAAGTAAGCGGGGTTATTAGGCTTATCGGCATCAATAAAAATAAAGTCAAATAAGTGGCCTGCTTTTTTCAAGTTTGGTAATGAATCTAAGGCATTTCCTAAAATGATCTCAACCTGTTCCTTATAGCCAGACCTCTCTATATTTTGTTGAGCGACTAAGGCATACTCTTCATTAATTTCTAAAGTCACTACTTTCCCTTCTTTAGGAAGAGCCTGGGCTAAGCAAATACTGCTATAGCCACCAAGTGTGCCAATTTCTAAAATAGTTGCTGCTCCTTTTATTTTAGCTAGTAAATATAATAGTTTCCCTTGAGTAGGGGATACATCTATCTCTGGAATACCTGCTTCTTTATTAGCCTGTAGTACAGCATCAAGGTGTTCGTTTTCTGGTAGAAGCTTATCCATAAAATAGTCATCTACATTTTTCCAAACATTTAACTCTGTCATGATACAGTCCTCATTTCCCTATATTTTAAAGTGCAAGCTTGCCAATAAAGTGTATGATAGAATAAATCATAATAAAAATATATTATTATTATTTATACATAACTTTATATTATGAATAGGGGTGAAATCATCAACAGTCATAGCTTAAAATTATTTTATCAGGTTGCTACTACAGGTAGCTTCACTAAAGCTGCAGAGATCCTGTGTATTAGCCAACCTGCCGTTTCAAGCCAAATGAAGCGATTTGAACATGAACTGGGAGTCCAATTGTTTAAGCAACAAGGGCGTGGTGTAGTACTCACAGAAGTTGGTAAAGCTCTAGCAGAGAAAGCTCAAAATTTTATTGCTCTTGAACAGCATATTGAAACATTTATCGAAAATTACCGTTTGGCGAAAGCAGGGAATTTACATATTGTGGCTACCTATCTGCCTGCCAATTTTTTAATTCCAAAATGGGCAGCTACTTTCAAGGCTGCAAATGAACAGGTGGATTTAATGATTACAACAACCAATACGAAGGACGCTTTTGAACAACTAATAAACTATAAAGCGGATATTGCGATATATGGTGGAGGAATGTCTGAAAGGCCGAAAGAAATCGAGTGGGATGAATTATATGAGGATGAGTTATGGTTTGTTGTGTCTCCAAATCATCGCTTTGCACATCAATCCATTACATTGGTTGAAATGTTTCGGGAGCCTTTTATTATGAGGGAAGAAGGGAGCTCGATGAGAGAGCATCTGTTTTCGTTATGTCAAACATACCAAGTGAAACCACCGAAAATTGCCCTCCAATTTAATGGCATCAATGAAACAATTCGCTCGGTCATGGCAGGCTATGGTGCAAACTTTATTTCTTCCCTTGCAGTTCGAGAGTATGTAGAGAGTGGCCAATTGGCAAGGGTTTATGTAAAGGATATACATGCTATTAAACATAAAATCGCTATTTGTACGAGAAATAACGAGAAACAAAATAAGCTTGTGCAAAAATTTATTGAAACAATTAAAAATTCCCCAATTTAATAAGCTTGTACCTCATGCATTATTGCAGTAAATTTGTTATATTAGTTATATAACAAATTTGGAGCTGATAAACATGTTTATTCAAATAGAGCCACAATCAGACGTACCGATCTATGAGCAGGTGACACGTCAAATTATTGAAGGTATTGCAAGAGGTGAAATGAAACCAGGCGATACCCTACCATCTGTGCGAGGATTAGCTGCTGATTTAGGTGTGAATATGCATACTGTTAATAAGAGCTATCATGAATTAGAGGCGAAAGGAATTATTGTTATTCGACCGAAATCTGGAGCTATTATTAGTTCAACTGAGGAGAGAGCTTTGTCACCTGAGCAGCTACGACAAATCGAAAAGAATTTAAAGCCTGTTGTAGCAGAAGGAATGGTGCTCGGCGCAACAGTAGAACAAATTGAGCACATGATGAAAAAGGTATTCGCTGATTTGCAAATTCCAGCAGAGGGAGTGTAGCAAGATGCTACTGGGTGTTTTTACAACAATCTACATCATGACATTAGCTATGCAAATGGTGGTTCCTTATATTGTAAGAGAGACTATTGTTTTTGGGGTTACTGTACCTGATCAGCATATTAAGCATCTCGCATTAGCTAAGCTGAAAAAACAGTATGTTCAATTGGTAGGAGGCTCAGGCATAGTATTTCTAATCATTATGTTGATGTGCTACAATCGTCTAGCTTCTTCCGAATCGACTCAAAGTATCGTTTTACTAAGCTGTTTGTTTAGTATGCTTACCGTAAGTATGGTGCTGTACTGGATAAATCATCACAAGGTATCAACGTTGAAAAGGCAGGAGCAGTGGGGCGTAAATATTAAACAAGTACGAGCGGTTGATTTAACTGCTCGAAGCCGTGATGCAATGATTCCTTGGACATTTTTTGCTGTACCTATAGGGATAGCAGTGTTTTTAATCATTTACACATTGCTCCATTACGACCTAATGCCAAATGATATAGCCGTACATTGGGGACCAAGTGGAGAAGCAGATGCTTGGAGAAACAAGACTTATTTTACGGCTATTTCGCTGCCGCTTGTTATGCTAATGATGCAATGTATGATGTGGGGAATTACCGATTCTATTAAACGTTCTGCTATTAAATTAGCTGTAAATCGCAAAGCTGAATCGTTGGAGGATCAGCTAAAGACTCGAAAATACATGAGTTGGCAAATATTGCTGATGAGCTATGCCTTAACCATTCTATTAACGGTTTTACAACTAAGCAATATTTATCCTTCCATGATTGTTGGCTATAAGCTATTACCAGTATTTATTTTATTTCTAGCTGTTGTGTTAGGTTCACTATTTATTTATATTTTGAAAAAGCGTAAACATAGAGTGCGTTATGAAGATAATGTTGATTCACAGGTAATGGATGTAGATGAAGATCGTTATTGGAAAGGCGGCTTAATTTATATGAATCGACAGGACCCTTCCGTTTTTGTAGAGAAACGTTTTGGAGTAGGTTGGACCATGAACCTTGCAAATCCAAGAGGTTATATTGTTATTGGTTTGCCTTTTCTTTTATTACTGTTGATTTCCATATTCTCGTTATAAAATAATAGTAATTTGTGATGAAAAATTCGTTCCATGTGAGCGAGTTTTTTTCTTATTGATTGGAGGTAGGCAGATGAAAATTCTTGTTGTCGATGACGATGCTCATATTTTACAGCTAGTTACTATTTATCTCACAAGGGAAGGCTATCAGGTACTATGTGCAGAAAATGCGCAGCAGGCATTAGCCTTACTAGAAGGGAATCTGCCTGATTTAGCTGTTGTCGATGTGATGATGCCGGGGATGGATGGTTTTACATTAACCGAGACGTTAACGCAAGATTATGACATTCCTGTTTTATTATTAACAGCGAAAGGCGAGCTTGAGGATAAAGAGCGTGGCTTTTTAGCAGGATCAGATGATTATGTTGTAAAGCCTTTTGAGCCAAAGGAATTATTGTTTCGTATAGCAGCTATTTTACGGAGATTGGATAAGAAAAATCAAGTAACTTTCCAAGTAGGCAAATTAGTGATTGATCGTCGAAGCTTTGAAGTTGTCATAGGAGAGGATACACTTATATTACCTTTAAAGGAATTTGAACTACTTGCTTTATTGGCATCACGCCCTCACCAAGTATTTACGCGAAGCTATATTATGGAGCAAGTATGGGGCTATGACTATGAAGGAGATGAACAGACGTTGAATACTCATGTGAAGCGGATTCGCGAAAGATTAAATCGCTATGACACGGCTGTTGAAATCACAACCGTAAGAGGGGTTGGCTATAAGCTAGAGGAGACAACATGAAAACTTTATACAGTAAATTTGTTGTGACGACGATGCTAGTGATGATTGGTAGCCTATGTATTGGTTTTTTAGCAACGAATACGTATTATCATCAAGTGGTAAAAGAAAAGAATGATGCAAAAAACGTAAACATAGCACAGGATATCGTTCATTATATTGAAACAGCGAAGCCAGAGGATTTAAATAATTATTTGAAGACACTGGGTGAAATTGGCTATCAAATATATGTAACATCAGGCGAGGAAGGGTATTTTTTTGGTGGAGACTATCGTGATAAAACATTGTCAGCATCTGTTGTTGACCGCGTTTTACAAGGAGAAACCTATCATGGTATGCGAGACTTCCCTAAAGAAACCTTTGTGACAGGATTTTTCGCTAATGAATTGATTAATACAGTTGGTGTGCCATTTACGTATGAAAACAAGCCATATGCATTATTTATAAGACCTGATATTCGCTTATTATTTTCGGAAGTGCATACGATACTTGCAGGGTTAATGTTGGTTATGACAGTACTAAGTTTACTAGCAATGCTATTGTTTGCTAAAGCATTAATTCGTCCGATTACAAAGCTAACGGCGGCAACTCAACAGCTTGCACATGAAAAGTTTGATACGGTGTTAGATATTGATAGTGCAGATGAAATTGGTCAATTAGCTGTAAGCTTTAATAGGATGACCGAGAAATTACAAGAAAATGATCGTATACGAAAGGAATTTATTAGTAATGTATCACATGATTTCCAGTCGCCTTTGTTAAATATTCAAGGCTATGTTGACCTCCTGAAAAATCCGCTGCTGACTGAGCAGGAAAGACAGGAGTATGCAGCGATCATTGAGTTGGAAACAAAGCGCTTATCTACATTAACCAAGCAATTATTATTACTAACATCTCTCGACCAATCGACAAGAATCGTAAAACGTGAGCCGTACCAATTAGACGAACAATTGAGGGAGACTGTGCGAAAATATCGCTGGCAAATAGAAGAGGCACAGCTTCAAATAGCCTACAAGCTAGAGCCAATTAGTTATGCTGGTGATGCAGGACTTTTACAAAATGTGTGGGATAATTTGCTGACGAATGCTATTAAATATAATGTAGAGGGTGGACAAATACATCTACAATTACAGAAAAAATCTACTTCACTTGAAATCCTTGTGGAGGACAATGGGATGGGGATGACGACAGATCAATTAGCCAAAGTATATGACCGCTTTTATCGCGCAGATGTCTCCAGGACAAAGCAAGGAACAGGTCTAGGGCTAGCAATTGTCAAACAAATTGTAGAGCTACACGGAGGTACTATTCAGATGGAAAGTACGATGCATGTCGGTACAAAGGTTTATATTCATTTACCAGTCTTGTCATAAGGAGTTCATGTAAAGTTCATGTTCACACGTTAAACTGCTACTTAGTTGAAACAAGCTTAGGGGGAGTTTTCGTATGGAACAGAAGTGGAGTATACGTCTTATTCGATTAGCGGCTATTTTTGCTTTCATCGGTACGTATTTAGGTTCACATATGTCAGGATCAGGTAGTTATGAATATAGACCAATCCATGCACATATTTTACTTGTCGGCTGGCTAAGTATGTTTGCATGGGGCATTTTTTATCGAGCCTTCAAAGTGAAATCACAAAAATTAGTAGCCATTCACGGTTGGACAGCTATTCTTGGTGTTTTGGGTTTAACAGTTGGCATGTGGTTTTACAATATAAATCCATTTAATTTTGGTAGTACATTTACATTAATCTTCTTTATTGTAGGTGGAACTACGCTATTAATCAGCTTTGCCTTATTTATTATAGTAACATTCATGATTCATCAACAAGACTATATAAAAAGTTAATCAATTACGCATTTCTATCGCGCAGATAAACAGTGTATCCAAAATTTTTCGATTTTGCCTGTAAAAATCTGTTGAGAAAAAATATTTATCTCCCACTATAGAAAAAGGAGATGAATGCTGAAGCAAGAGAAAAACCTACCATATCACAATTCATGATACGGTAGGTTTTAAACTGTCTATTTAATATCTTCAAGCGATTTTTTCAGCCATTTTTCAGCCTCTTGATAATCTTGTGCAACTCCATGTCCTTTTTTGTAGAGCATACCAAGCTGGAATTGAGCCTTTTGATGTCCTTGATTAGCGGCCAATCGATAAAGCTGGGCAGCCTTTGCAAAATCCTTCGGTACACCCTGTCCATGAATGTGCATTTGAGCTAGTTGATATTGTGCCTTTATATGCCCTTGTGACGCAGCCTGTTCAATCCATTTAGCTGCCTCCGTGTAATCCTGTTTAACACCTTTACCTTTATCAAATAAATTACCAAGTTGATATTGAGCACCTGCATGGCCCTGAATAGCAGCTAGTCGATAACATCTGCGTGCTTCTTCAAGATCCATAGCAATCCCTAATCCCTGCTCATACAGTAAGCCTAATTGATACTCAGCTTGAATATGTGACTGATCCGTTGCGGCTCGCCACCATTTTACAGCTTCTGTATAATTTATAGGCACATCAGCTCCTGATGTCAGTAATAGACCAAGCTCATACTGAGCATCTGCATAGCCTTTGTTAGCAGCAACTTTAAAGTATGACATAGCTTTAGCAGGTTGTTTTTGCTGATAGACATATAGACGACCTAGTTCGAAGCCGGCACTAATATGACCATTGTCAGCTGCTCGTAGCAGCCATTTTTCCGCTGAAACAAGATCCTGTTCTTTTTCATATAGCAGGCCGAGACAGTACTGTGCATTTAAATGTCCCTTATGTGCCGCTAGCTTGAACCATTTTAAGGCTTCTAGATGATCCTTCGTAATCCCTTGCCCCGTATTGTAGAGCATAGCCAATTGAAACTCTGCGTTCACATGATCTTGTAAAGCAGCCATATGAAACCATCTCGCCGCTTCTTCAAGGTTTTGAGCAATACCACGACCTTTAAGGTACATATAGCCGAGATTATACTGTGCACTGGCATCGCCCGCTAAGGCAGCCATTTCGAAATAAGCGATGGCCTCTGCGTAGCTTTGCTCGACACCTGTGCCATTATGATAAAGGAAGCCTAAATTGTTTTGAGCACTTGTATTGCCTTGGTTGGCTGCTAAAGTATACCATTTAGCCGCTTCATGAAAGTTTTGCGACATGCCTAGCCCTTGATTATAAAGGACACCTAAATTATATTGCGCATCTGCATTTCCGAGATCTGCCGCAATTTGATAATGGTGCACGGCTTCCTTATAATCTTGTCCAACCCCATGCCCTAAATGAAAGAGTACGCCTAGACTATAGTGGGCATTTGCGTCATTTTGTGCGGCCGCTCGTTCATACCATATTTTCGCAAGTTTATAGTCCCTTTTCACCCCTCGCCCGTGATTGTAAAGAGTTCCTAAATTATATTGTGCACTGGCATCACCGTTTTGCGCTGCCCTTTCAAACCAGTTAGCTGCATGTGTATAAGCCTCTGGTGATTGATTGTGCTGGAGTATGTTCTTATCCAATATGGTTGGAAGCTCTGTAGTGTGAGGAGTTAGAATTGCTGACTTGAAACTACGATCATAGCGTTTCATAAACCATTCCACAATATCGCTAAGATAATCCAAAACAATTTTTGCCGCTTTGGCTTCCACAATGTCGTTACTATTATGACTTGTCATTTTATGAACTAAATTCATTAATAAATAAATCCGACGAGGGTGAATTTGCGCTACAAAACTTCGATTATTTAATAGTGTACGGATATTTTTCGTCTTAGGTTCCGTACGCATTTCTAGCCGATAAATCTCATAAAGAATTTCTTCTAATACAAGCAAAGACTTTTGTAAAGTTGCAGCTGGGTTTGAAATAGCGAGCAAACTTGCATCCTGTAGGTTTTTTGCTAATTTTGTGAAGGACAGCTGCTTTAATTTCTGACATTGTTCTTCAAGAATTTCGTAATGCATAACAATCACCCTCACCTCTTTCATCAATGATGCCTCAGCATCATTGCGTCTAATTTTCTGCGAGCCAGTTGAAAGCCCCTCTTCTAAATCTCTTTGTACATATATCGGAGAAAAATCTATATTATTGATAAGTTTTAATGGGATTCATCAGTTGAATTGTTGCTGTGACATGATACTATTTGATATAAGGGAAATTCGTAGCTACGGAGAGCCCGTCAGCCTATAGGTGGGGGATCGAAATGAAAAATATTGCAGCTATTATTCCAGCATATAATCCACAACAATCACTCATTACCTATGTACATCAATTATTAGCAACGACCATTACACAAATTGTCATTGTCAATGATGGGAGTGATCAAAGATATAAAGATATTTTTGAAGATCTAAATAAAATTGATCGTTGTCAAGTATTGCAGCATGATCGCAATATTGGAAAAGGTGGTGCATTGAAGACAGCCTTTGCATTTATCCGAGAGCAAAAAGGGAAGTGTCATGGCGTCCTTACAGTGGGAGCACATGGGCAGCATGCACTGCAAGATGTTAAGCTTGTCTTAACGATGACAAAGGTGTTTTCAGAAGGTATTGTGCTAGGGGTACGTAATTTCCATTCTGCCGATAGTTCATTTCTTTCTTATTGGGGAAATCGTGCAACAAGCCTATTTTTTGAGTTACTGTATCATCGAAAATTAATGGATACACAAACGGGTTTGCGATATATATCGATAAATGAGTTGCCTTGGCTGATGAAGGTGAAAGGCGAACGCTATGATTATGATACAAATATGCTAGTTGCGGCACTGAAAAGAAAGTGTCCAATTTTTGAGGTAGAGATTGGTCAATTACGTTTAAAGAAAAATACAATTATCCAGTACGATGAAATAACCAATGCAAGCACTATAATCACAAGAATGCTGATGAATTATTTAAAACCAAGGAATGGCTAGGTTTAAATTTGAAATAATGAGCTAGGATAAAGAATAACGATTACTCATGAGGACGTAGCGAGTATAGAAAGAAGGAGCAATGTTTATGGAATATTCAGATCAAGTGAAAAATCGTGTGAAACGGATGGAAGGCCAGCTACGTGGTATTTTGAAGATGATGGAGGAAGGTAAGGACTGTAAGGCAGTCATTACACAGCTATCGGCTGTACGCTCTGCTGTAGATCGTACAGTTGGTGTTATTGTCAGTACAAACTTATTAGAATGTGTCCAAAATGCTGAAGGTGATGACGAAAAAATGAATGAAGCCATTCAGGAAGCCGTTAATTTGGTTGTGAAAAGTAGATAATTACCTCGATTTTCGGAACAAAAAATAGTAGCTGAATCCAAATAAAACTCACTATAAATGGGGTGAGTTTTATTTTTTTGCAAAAAAATAGTTATATTCGAGAATTATATTTAGTTTTTAGGTATTTTATATCATGTAAGTGTTGATATATTTTTAGATGAAAGTCTTAGTTAGTGAACTTGTATGATAGCTTAGTAGGTACTTTCTTTGTTATGCTAAATAGTAACAAAAGATTCAAAGGGAAGGTGATTAGTGATGAAAAAATGGTTGTTATGTGGAGCAACTTTATTGATGTTAAGCCCAACTGCTGCCTATGCAAAACAAACAGAAATTACTTCCCCAATTTATCCTGTGGTAGCTGACTCAACAGTAGTTACTTGGGATCAATTGACAAAAGAGCTTGCTAAGCAAATGCAAAATTTCGAGACGGAAATAAAATTTACGTATACAGGCCCGATGGGTGATTTCAAAAAAGAAATGATGGATGCGTTTGAAAAGGCTAAACAACAAGCTGTTTATGCAAGTGGACATTTAGAAAGTATGACGGTTTCTGCAGATTCTCTCGGAAATGTAACGTATAAAGTGAAGTACCTGACGAATCAAACACAAGAAGTAGCTGTACAAAAAAAGATTAATCAAATACTGAAAAATATTATCAAACCTTCTATGACAGAGTTCCAAAAAGTAAAGGCTATTAACGATTATATTGTATCGAATACAATGTATGGAACAAAAACAAAGGCAAGCCCACATAGTGCCTATGCTTTATTTTTTGAAGGACAAGCTGTATGTCAAGGTTATGCATTAGCTGCACAATCCTTGTTAGAGCAAACTGGGTTAGAGACAAAATATGTTGTAGGTTATGTGAATGGAAACGAGGCACATGCTTGGAATTTAGTAAAGGTAGATGGAAAATGGTATCATTTAGATACAACATGGAATGATCCTTTGCCAAATCGTGTTGGTGCTGCTTCATATGACTATTTTTTAGTGACGGATAGTCAGCTTAACAAAGATCACACTTGGGTTAAAGCCCATTATCCTACTGCTACAAGCACAAAATACAGTTATATGCACAATGTTCATTTTGCGTATCAGTTAAATAATGCTGTTTATTTTAGCAATACGGCAGATAACGATAAACTGTATAAGCTGGATATGACTAGTGGTAAAAAGACAAAGGTATTAGATAAACGTGCATTGTATATTACTGGAACTAATGATTATCTATACTATAGTGACTACAGTAACGGTGGGTATTTGACAAAGTTGAATTTGAAAACATTAAAAGCTGAAGTGTTGGTTAAGCAGCCAGTAACGAATTTAAAGATCAATGACAATGATTTGCTGTATACTATGAATACTAAAGAATATAAACTAAAGATTAATTAAGTCAACAAACAAATATTAACAAGCACAATTGGACCCTTAAGTGAGTTCTTTGTGCTTTTTTTGTATATAATGAAAAGAAGACGGTTGGAGGTGAGGAATTTGTGGAAGAAATTAGCTATTATTGCCATTATTATTATTTTTATTGATCCCATTTATATGGCTGGTAAGGCAGTCGTTCAGCAGGTGCTGGATTGGACAAATAATGACGAAATAGAAACAATGCTTCTTTCAACAAAGGAGAAAATCGTAGATGTTACTGCTAGACTTTCAGACGATGCCTCCATAGAAACAGCCATACCTATAGAAGATATACATGAAGCGGAGGTAGCACCTAAAGCGCCGCCAATTCAGAAACCAGAAACGAAGCTAGTCGTGACAAATGCCAAAGAGATGGCTGATGCCATGTATGCATATTATAGTAGTTTTTCACCGAAGTTTGAAATTCAATATAAAGGTAATACACAACGAATTGAACAAATTGTGGAAGAGGCCTACAACAATGCTATTGAACGAGATGATTATGTTTATGGTCATGTTAGTAAGCATTCAATTCGTTATGAATATGGGCGAAATAAGGCAACTATTTTTGGAGAGCAGAGCTATTTAATGACGCCAGAACAGGCTGCTTTTGTCGAGATGAATGTCCAAGAAATCATCAGCAAAATCAGTAAAGACTCTATGACAGAAGTAGAAAAGGTACGAGCAGTCAATGACTATATTGTCGCTAATACTGCCTATACAGATCAAACAAATTCTAGTCCACATAGTGCCTATACCGTACTTGCCGAGCATGGGGGAGTATGTCAGGGCTATGCTTTACTAGCTCACTCGATGCTTCAAAAACTGGGAATTGAAACAAAATATATTGTGGGCTATGTCGGCCAAGAGGGACATGCGTGGAATTTGGTCAAGCTGGATGGACAGTGGTATCACCTTGATACGACATGGAATGATCCAGTACCAGATCGCAAAGGTGCCATTCGTTACCAATACTTTTTAGTAGATGATCGTACAATGGCGAAAGATCACACGTGGATTGCTGAGGATTATCCAAAGGCAACAAGCACAATGTATAGTTATTATCATGATATAGACTTCCCAGCACAGGCTGGCGATCAATTATATTTTAGTAATATCTCTGATGACAATAAGTTGTATGTGCTTGATATAAAGACTGGTAAAATAAAGCGTGTCACAAATACTCGTGCACAATACATCGTTTACTCGGATGGGTGGCTATACTTTAGTAATTACTCTCGGGGGGCGTATTTAACAAAAATTCGTCCAGACGGTAGTGGAGAACAGGTACTAAATAGGGAAGATACAAAGGATATATTTGTGAAGGATGGCTTCCTCTATTTCACAACGAATGAATTGAAGAGAATGGCTCTCTAATTTAACATAAAAAAGGTGATGTCAACGGCACAAACAGCTATTTTGAAAGGCGAGGGGTTAATTTCCGTTCCGCCAGCGTCCTTTCCAGGGTGCAGTTCAGCATTGGCTCCAGGGGTCTCACCTGTGACGCTTGATCCATGTGGAAAAAGTGTCTTTTCCTTCCCTTTTATACTAGCCGTAGCGATCAAAACAGCCCATTATTTGTATAAATAGAGAAAGGATAGGCTCTTATTTTCAATGTGGAGAAGTGATTAGTTACACACCTCTCAATAAATGAGTAGTGAACACCTTCCCTTTATTTGAATATTTTTGCTAAAAAGATAATCTTTTGTGGAGCGGAAGGCTACTCGATTCCCGCCAGACAGGCGAGCCTCTAAACACGAAGCGGCTCGGCACTAGCCCACGGGAAAGCAAGTAGCCTGCAACGGAAATCCATCTTCATTCTTTCACAAAATAGATGGTTTTGTTTTTTTACACTATGAAAAGGGCAATGACTTATAAATAGTCATATGCCCTTTTTGTACGTTCAATCAAATAAGTAATAGGCTGATGCTGACAAAGTTTAATATCAATTTGTGGATATAGTAAGGTGATTTCCTCCGTAAAAGTCTTTAAAATGAGTGGATTATGCTTGATGGCACCACCATTACAATAAAGTGTAAATGGTCCATTCTGATAGCCCATTTTTTTCACTACAGCGCTTGCTAGAAGAACTAATTCATAGGCAGCCTGTAGTGATATTTGTATGGCGCAAGCATCTTCTTGCTCGACTGCCTTTGCTACAAATGAGCTCATCTTGGCCAGCTGTGCATTCGTATAGGATGGATGGAATAACCATTCCGCAAGCTCTGTTACATCCTGTATATTTAAAAAATGATAGACGGCTTCTTTTAAGATTGTTGGTTCACCACGACCGTCCTCCATTTTAAATACAGCTCTTACTACCTCCTGCCCTAGCCAATATCCACTTCCCTCATCACCAGCTCGATGTCCCCAACCTCCTGCACGTACAATTCGTTGCCCATCATAGGCATAGGCGATGGCTCCTGTTCCGGCAATGAGTAATGCACCAGCCTGTCCAGCAGTCACACCAAGTAGTGTAGCTTCCGCATCATTTTCAATAATTAGCGTCTTGATTTGTAGCTGTGTGGCCTTTAGGGCATTTTGAACAATGGCCGTTACTGTGGCATGATCCTTAGGAGAATCAATGCCAGCTAACGCAAAGGTAGCTACAGCAATTTGAGAATGGGGGTACTTTTGCAAAAATGTTTCTACATTTGCTAAAAGTCCTTGTAATCTTGCTGTAGCTGATTCGACACCAATGGCTTGATAATTCGAGCCTTGCATTGTTGTAGAATAGTGAATGTCACCAGATTCAGCATGAACGACCGCACATGCTGTTTTTGTTGCTCCACCGTCAATAATCAATAACCAATCCTTCATTGATTCCATTCCTCAAGAAAGGCTGTTAATTCCTTTTCCGCTTCTATAATAGAATTTTCCTTTAAGCGGACCCATTCATAAAGGTTTTGAGCATTCATTTTTGAACGTTCGAGCGCTGCTTTCATTGTGGCTGGAGCTGGGCCACCTAGCAATGTTCGCACACCAACAAAAGATTCTGGCTTTAATGTTTTATAAAAGTCTTCTTCTGAAATAGCTAATTCCTTTCCCGTAATCAATTTAGATTGTGTATTGGCAAGGCCCCATGTAAGGCTTGCTAGTGATTCTTCGCCATGGGCAAGTAGAACTTTAATACATTTGCTAACAATACTATGTGCTTGGCGGAATGAAATCGCCTCTGAACGCACTAATGTATCTGCGAGCTCTGTAACATTGGCAAAGCTATTCTCTGCACGGTTTCTTAATTTCTTTTTATTAACATCCATTGTGACAACAAGAGAACCAAATAACTTGTAAATACCATTTAAACGGTCAATGGCACGCCATAAATAGGGCTGCATATCATCTTCAGTGTCGACGATATCTCCGAACGGTGTATTATGTACCATTTGTAATACTGTACTTGCATCTCCAACAACCGCAGATAGTAATGAGCGTGTATGCTCTACGGAAACAGGGTTACGTTTTTGAGGCATTATGGAACTTATCTGGACATATGGACTTGCGAGTGTAAATGCATTAAATTCCTGGGTAGCCCATAATAAAAAATCCTGAGATGTACGGCCGAGATTGAGTGCAGCAAGCTGTACAATACTTGCCGCTTCAGCAATATAATCTGCGCCTGCAACAGCATCCCATGCATTTTCGATAATATCATCAAATGCCAGTAAATCACGCATCCGTTCTCTACTAATATTAAAGCCTGTCGTTGTTAAGGCAGCCGCCCCCATACTACTGCGATTGACAGTTTTATAGACATGCTGCATCCGCTCAAAATCACGCTCAAGCTGGTCAATAACAGCTTTTAAATAATGGGCAAAGGTTGTGGGCTGAGCCTGCTGTGTATGCGTGTAGCCAATCATGATGGTGTCTATATGTTCCTCTGCAGCAGCGATTAAATCATCACGTAATGTTAGTAACTCGTTCATTAATAATAATAGTTTTTTCCTTAAGGTCATACGATAGATGGCGATCCCCATATCATTCCTACTTCTGCCAATGTGAAGATTTCCAGCAACATCACCAGCAAGCTCGATTAGTTTATTTTCAATGCGGAAAAATAAATCCTCATATTGGGGACTGTAATCCTCTAAACGATAATAATTTAAATCTATTTTTTTTAGAGCTATCCCAATTTGTTTCGCTTCATCTTTTTTTACGAGTCCTTGTTCTTCTAACATTTTTAAATGAGCAATATTAATTTGTAGCATGATTGTTAAAAAATTTTTCTTCGCCTCATCATAAGCTGGCTGTAAGACAATTTTCCGATAGATGTTAGAAGGGAATATCATCCCATCTTCCCGCTGCGTTTTGTTGCGAAAATCTTCAAACATTGTAATGGCCCCCTAATAGATTGGCAGCTAGATGGCTGTACCAGCACTGCCTTTTGATAGTTTTTCAGAAATAATAAGAACAACTAAAATTAAGCAAATTTGTAAGACACCATAAGCACAGGCGGTCCCAAATTTAAATGCATATAATTTTTGGAATATCGCTACAGACAATGGAATAGTGGATGTACTGTATATTAGAATGGATGCAACAAACTCACCAAAGCTTTGCACGAGAGCTAAGAGTGTCCCTGCTAAAATTCCGGTGAATGTTAACGGTACGACAATCCGTCTAAATGTATACCACCAATTGGCGCCTAAGCCACGTGAAGCCTCTTCAATCGATTGATCTAGTTGTACAAGAGAGGCGGAAGTAGATCGAAAAACAAGTGGTAAATGTCGAATAAAATACGCTAATGGCAAAATCCAAAATGTACCGATCAATACTTGATTGAAACTAAAAATACTTTCTGTACTAAAGGCAGCGATTAAATTGACCGCTACAACAGTACCAGGTAAAGCCCAAGGTACCATAATCAAAATATCGAGCAATGTTTTCCCTTTAAAGTTTAACCGAACCATAGCATAAGCAGCAGCAACACCAAAAATGATATTTCCGATTGTTGCTATGACACCCATTTGAATGGAATTCCAAATAGGCCGCCATGTACGCTCATCAGTAAAAAGAGCAATATAATGATCGATCGTATAGTCGGTCGGGAGAATTTGCGTTTTCCAAGCACCATCAACAGAAAAAGATATCAATATCAGAACTAATATCGGCAATATTAATATTAATGTCCCAACAAAGGATGCGATTGTTGCCATAACTTTAATTTTTTTAGAGGATACCTCGGAACGATGAACACTGATACCCTTACTGAGATTTTGATAATTTCGCTGATTCTGATACCAACGCATGATGATTAAAAAGGTAATAGATACAAAGGATAAAATCATCGACTGTGTTGCAGCCATCTCAAGATTGCCATTTGTACGTGATAAATATATTTGCATCGTCATGGTGCGCTCTACACCAAACATTAAAGGTGCTGTATAGGAAGCCATTGAGATCATAAACACTAATAAGGACGAGGCGACAATGGAAGGTGTCAGCATTGGTAAAATAACCTTTGTCCATACGCGAATACGCCCTGCACCTAGACTGGTTGCAGCCTCTTCTAAAGCAGGATCGAGCCCCTTAATAGCAGCTGAAGCTGTTAAGTAGAAGTACGTATACATTGTGAAGGTATGAACGACGATGACTCCCCAAATGCCTTTCAATGCAAACGGTACATGGTCTAATCCGAATAGATGCTGAAAGATTCGGGGGAAAATCCCGCTATCGCCATATAAAAATGAAAAAGAAAGTACACCCACTAGAGGAGGAAGTGCCATAGGAACTAATACTAAAATAGACAGTGTACGCCTTCCTGGGAAATTATAGCGTTCCAGTAAAAAGGCCATCGTAACCCCAACGACTGCACAGCAAATAACACTGATGATCGAAATATAAATACTGGTCCATAAAGCCTCTAAGTTTGCTGGGCTCGCCAGATCAAAAAATTTTTTATAGTGAAAGAAAGCCTCATCACCAGCAAAGCTTTGGATAAATGTTTGATAGAAGGGGTAAACCACATAGGCGAACAATACTAAAAATAATGGCGATATTAAAATATAAACAAACCAATTGGATTGAAAAATTCGTGTCCACGCGCTTTCCTGAGAGGCATTGACAGACTGTTTTCCCATATTGGCTTCCTCCTATTCCCCTAATAAGTACAGTGAATCATGAGCCATATTGATTGTAATGTCTTCACCGATTTTCTTTATTTGGTCATAAGAATTAATAATCATTACTTTAAGTGAAAATGCCGTAAAATCTACAATGTAATTGACGCTAATACCTGTAAATTCAACAAATGTAATTTTTCCTGTTAACGTATTATCACCAGTACCTAGTTGAATAGACTCCGGTCGAATAGAAATAAACACTTTGTCTCCAATCATATGCGTTAAAGAGGGGGAGCTTTGTTGCTTTCGCCCAGTTAAAAGATGTCCATTTAAGGTTCTCACCTGTACATTTTCACCATTAATGTCTTGTATAGTGCCTTCGATTAAATTGGTTTCACCAATAAAGTTAGCTACAAAACGATCTTCAGGCTGATGATAAATTTCTTGAGGAGTCCCAATTTGCTTGATCAAACCATTCTCCATGACCATGATTCGATCCGACATAGCCATTGCCTCCATCTGATCATGGGTAACGTAAATCGTTGTAACGCCAAGCTCAGATTGAATTCGTTTGATTTCAATACGTGTTTCCTCACGCAATTTAGCATCTAGATTGGATAGAGGTTCATCCAGTAATAAAATATCTGGCTCAATTACAAGCGCTCTAGCTAAAGCAACCCGTTGTTGTTGTCCACCAGATAGTTCATTTATTTTTCTGTGACCATAAGCTGCTAGATGTACTTGTCCTCTAATGCGATCAACCTTGTATTGAATTTCGGTCTTTGAAAATTTCCGCACTTGTAAACCAAAGGCAATATTTTCATCAACCGTCATATGAGGAAAAAGAGCATAATTTTGAAATACCATACCGATATTGCGTTTATTGGGCTGAAGTCGAGTGACATCTCGATCGTCAAAAAGAATTTTACCTTTAGAAGGGTAATAAAAGCCTGCAATCATCCTTAAAGTGGTTGTTTTGCCACAGCCGCTAGGACCGAGAAAAGTAAAAAATTCCCCTGCTTTTATTTCAAGATTTATATCATTCACGCCATACACTTGACCAAATTGCTTTGAGACATTTTCAATTTTGACACTTCTCAATCATAAACTCCTCTCTAGCAAAGAATGCAGATGATACAGGAAGGTAAAAATTCGCAGTATAAGTCGAATTTTTACCTATTTTATTATTTGCCGCGCCCTTTTACATTGTTATCCCAATATTCCATCCATTCAGCTTCTTTGTCAGACATTAGCTGCCAATCAATATCGAACGTTTTTAAATCTAATTCCTGATACCATTCTGGCATGGAAGCTTTATCGATATCAGAACGTGTAGGAATTTGATAATAATCATTCGCTAATTGTGTCACCATTTCTTTTTCAAATAAGAACTCTACAAATAGTTTTGCATTTTCTAAGTTTTTCGCATTGTTTACAACGGCTACACCATCTACTAAAATGGGTGCACCACTTTTTGGATAAATATAATCAAAAGGATAATCAGTCGTATATTTCTTTAATAAAATATCTTGCAAGTTCCATAAAGAAACACTACCTTCTTGTCGTGTTAGCTTTAAATATAAGGCATTAGGATCTTGTGTGTACTCCTTTGTATTAGCGTCTAATTGTAATAACCATTCATAGCCTTTATCAGGTGAATCGTCTCCCTGTCGTACAATCATAGAGGAATAAATTGTGCGCATTGTACCTGACGCAAGCACACCTCTAATTAGAATTTGATCCTTCCATTTAGGATCTAATAGGTCATCCCAGTCCTGAGGCCCTGTTTCTTTTGTCAGTAAATCACTATTAATCATAATGACTTCTGGTAGCAACATCTCACCAAACCAACGTCCATCTGCATCTTTGTGTGAGGCATCAATGGCACCGATAAAGCTAGGCTGCCAAGCATGCAATAAGTCTTCATTTGCTCCAACAATGAGAGCGGATTGCGTCCCACCCCACCAAAAATCTGCTTGTGGATTGGCCTTTTCACCGCGGAGTCGCTCTAAAATTTGCTGTGCCCCCATCGTTAAAAACTCGACCTCAATGTCTGGGTATTTTTCATTAAACTGATCGATCACATTTTGCACCATTTCTTCATCACGACCTGTGTAAATGACAAGCTTTCCTGAAGGTGTCGTTGCTGCCACTTCTGTTTTATCACCATTAGATGTTTTGTCTTTATTTGCTGCACCATCTGTAGAATTTTGCTTATTATTGCCATTACAAGCAGCTAAAGCCAAAAACATCAACACAAGGAAAAAACCAAGAATGCGGGTTTTTCTCATCATCTTCTCCTTTCATAAAGTAAGGTACTTGCATATTGCAGTATAATACGAAAGGATAAGATTAATGTTAGAATTATTAAAAAATTACATTTGCCTTCATCATAGCTAAGTACTTAACAGTAAGCAATGTCATTTCAGCAAAATTCGAAAAAACTCCTTAAAAAGGAATCATTCCATTTTTAAGGAGTTTTTTGTCGATTTATGAATGAGCTTCTAATAAGCTGTCTTTTTGTTGCCGTTGTGCAATAATGGTCGGCAGCATCATACCAGCAATAACGAGAATAATCCCTACGATTTGTACAGCGGTTAAAGGTTCATGTAGAACAATAACCGAAACTGTAACGGCAACTGGTAATTCGATGGCACTTAAAATGGAAGCTAGCGCACCACCGACTTTAGGAATAGCGATTGAAAATAAGTAAATTGGTAAAATGATACCGAAAAGACCTAGTGCTAGTCCAAATTTCCATAAGCCTTGCATGAATAATTGGCCATTCCAAATAACCTCAGGGCTAAGGAAAATACTAATCATAATAAGGGCTACGAAGGAAACGATTAATACCCGAGAAGTCGTAGTAACACCCTCGACAGGCCGCGAATTGAATTGAATGAAGCAAGCAAAGGTAAAGGCTGCTGCAAAGCCAAATAGCCACCCTTGGATAGGGATGCCACTTAAATCTACATTTAATACACCAGCAGCTAAAATAGTTCCTGCAAATAAGATAATGATCGAAATTACTTCAGGTCGACTTGGTAATCTTTTGTGTAGGGCACAATCAATTAGCAGACCAATCCATGTAAATTGGAATAGCATGACTACCGCAAGAGAAGCGGGTAGATATTTTAAAGATTCTCCATACACTATTCCTGTCGTCCCAGTAAAAATTCCAGCACAAATTAAAATAAGCAAGCCTTTTTTGGATGGACTTGGTAATTTTCTGTCTGTAAAAATAAAAATGGCTACAACGAGTAAAAAGCCAATTATATACTGACTTGATACTGCCTCTGATGTTGTAAAGCCATGCTGCATAGCTACTTTGACAATCGTTGACAATATACCGTAGCTACTAGAAGCAATGACAATCAAAAGAGGGTAAATAAAATTTGTTTTCATATATAAATATTTCACTTCCTAAAACTGTTTCACCATGTGATGGAATGGCTCATCGATTATAGACCATGGCTCTGTAATAACAAAGCCCAAACGCTCATAAAGTCGGCGAGCATCTTCTTTTTGGGTTTCAACATTTAATGATAATTTTGTATAGTCGCGCTGCTTTGTTAGCTCTTCGGCAAATTGTAATAGCAATGTTCCAATTCCTTTACCTCGTGCTTCTGGTGCTACGCAAACAGTATCGATATAGGCCTCATCTTCATGTGCTTCTTGATCAATGACAATGGATGTAGCGTTTTTTGCTTCTAGCCATTTAACAAGGTTAGCATCCATGTGAACAGCTTGTGCACCGTGATAATAAACGAGAATCCCTAATATTTGCTCTCCTTCAGTAGCGACAAAGGTATTTAAATAAGAATGTCGATTGTCGTCACGTTGAAAAAGAATTGTCAGTTCTTGTATAACAGCTTCATCTGATTTCTCGCCAGTTAAGCGATTAGCAATATCACCAATTGCATCGATAATAAGAGGCACAACGGCATGGGCATCATGTGGTTGCGCTTGTCGAATTGTAATACTCATCTTGATAATCCCTACCTTTCTATAGGCAAGTATAACAAAGATAGAGATTGACTCAAATTTTATAGCCCACTAACAAAAGTAAAACCCATTATCTTAATTCAGCAGGTGTTCAACAAAACACTATATTAAAACAATGTCTCTAGCTGATATCAAAGATTTTGAAAAGAGGCTTGTATGATGCAGATCAGTTAACTGTTGTCACAGGACAGGACGGACAGTTATAGATTCACTTCTACTCGTCAGCTCGAAAATATTTGGACGCAATGACGCCCCGGCGTCATTGATAGAATGACAATTTTCGTGTTAATCTATAATGACTAGACATTTTGGAGGACAATCATGACAAAGCAAGAGAAGGATTTTATATTAGTCTATGGAGATGCTTTTATTGACTATATTGCTGATGATGTAACAAACACATCATTTACTAAATATATGGGTGGTGCAACGGTAAATGTTGCAGCTGGTATTAGCCGAATTGGGGCACCGTCGGCATTAATTACTATTACAGGGGATGACGAAGGCTCTCAATTTGTGCGAGATGGGCTTGCCCAAGAGGGTGTACAACTGGATTATGCCGTATTTAATCCAGCAAAGCGAGTAAGTGGTGTATATGTGCATCTTACAGAAGCGTGTGAGCGGATTTTTAAAGATTATGTTGATGAAACACCCGATTTACAAGTGGAACCATCACAGCTAAATGAAGCAGCTTTTAAACATGCTTCTGCTTTAACAGTATGTTCAGGTACTATGTTCCATCCAACAGCACTTGCTACAACGCGAGCTGCTGTAGAAATGGCAAAGGACAAGGGTGCAATTATTGCAATGGATGCCAATATTCGCCCGTTACGTTGGAGCAGTGAGGAAATTTGTCGAGAGACGATTACATCATTTTTTGAGGATGTTGATATTTTAAAGGTTACGGATGATGAATTATTCTTCCTGACAGAGACAACTACCTTAGAAGAGGGCATTGCACATCTCAATAGCTATTTAGTGCCTATTATCTTAATCACAGTAGGAGAAAATGGTACTTATGCTGTACTTAATGGTGAGGTTCTCCATGTGCCCACGGAGAAGGTAGTACCTGTAGATACGACAGGTGCGGGTGATGCATTTATGGCAGGCGTACTACGTGATGTCCATTATAATGGCTTACCTACAACGCAAGAAGAACTCGTGCGCTGTACAAGCTTCGGCAATAAATTAGGAGCTTTTGCTGCCACAAAAGCAGGTGCATTAACTGCCCTACCATATTATGAGGACATTAAGCATTTACTGAAATAAACATGTGGGATGTGGAGAATATGGAAAAGAACTACGATGTTTTAGTAGAAGATCGACTATTCTTTGGTGGTGCAAAAGACGCTGAGACTGCATTTGCACAAGAATCCGTAAATATTGTGATAGATGTTCGCGTTCAAGGGCTTTCCACACAAGAGCAGCAAACAGTTCCTTATTCTTATAAACATTTGCCAATTGCAGATGAAGAGATTGAGGTAGCACCATCTATTCAACAAGTAGCGAAAGAAATTGCATCAGCCTTCGAGGACGGGCAAAAAGTATATATTCACTGTGGAAGTGGTAGCGGACGTGCAGGTGTTGCCGCCGCAGCCGTATTAATGGAGCTGGGAATGGCCAATTCATTAGAGGAAGCAGAAGCAGCAGTTAAAAAAGCTCGTCCACAAGTATCCATTCGCCCAAAAATGGAAGATGCATTGCAACAACTATATAAATAAAAAAAGATGTACCTATTAGGGTGCATCTTTTTTATTAAATTTTATTTTGTTCTATACATATTAGAACAAAGTTGTTATAGTTAATGTATAACAAATGATGAGGTGATCTGTATGATGGAGGAATTAGCAAAGGTTCCATGGGCGGTTATCGCACCGCTCATCATCGTTCAAATTATATTAATGATCGTAGCACTTATTGATCTGCGTAAAATCCATGCCACAAATGGTCCTAAAATTTTATGGGTATTTATCATTCTATTTGCCAATCTATTAGGGTCCATTGCGTACTTTATAGTAGGGAGAAAGCAGTCATGACAACATTACTTCAAGTTACAGGTTTGACCAAGCAATTTGCAGAGCACACAGTTGTAGATAATATTCATTTCGTGTTAGAAGAAAAGACTTCAACGGCTTTAATTGGACCAAATGGAGCTGGCAAGACAACAACTTTATCTATGTTAACAGGGCTTTTAAAACCGACTGCTGGAAGTGTAAGGATGTTAAATGGAGATTTACGTGCGAATATAGGGTTTTTACCTCAATATCCGCAGTTTCATCCATGGCTAAGTGCATTAGAGTTTACAGAAATGGCTGCTAGGTTGAATGGTGTAGCAGTCAAAAAAGCTAAATTAGAAGCACAAAAAACATTAGAGTTCGTAGGGTTGGGGGATGCGCTACATAAAAAAATAGCCACTTTTTCTGGGGGAATGAAGCAACGTCTTGGTATTTCCCAGGCAATTGTGCATAAGCCTAAATTACTGCTATTAGATGAACCTGTTTCAGCATTAGATCCCGTTGGACGCAGAGAAGTGCTCGATTTATTAAAAGGTTTACAACAAGAGACAACCATTTTATATTCAACGCATATTTTAAATGATGCGGAAGAAATGACAGACCAGCTATTATTTTTGCAAAATGGAAAGCTAGTAGAACAGGGTACATTACGAGAGGTACGGCAACGTTTTGATGAGCAAAACTATGTAATTGAATTTGGCACTGAAGAAGAGGCGAAGCTTTTTGCGGATCCATCCTATACTATAATAGGTTGTTATGTGTATATCGAGGTTGTGAATGAGGAGCCAACGATGAAGGAGCTGCTACAACGCTTAAGTGCATGTCCTTATACCATCCGAAAAGTGGAGCGACAAACAGCATCTCTGGAAGAAATTTTCATGAAGGTGGCGAAAAAAGCATGAGTGGATTCAAAGTACTTCTGCAAAAGGAATATAGAGAAGCATGGAGGAGCTGGAAATTTTTATGGATACCTCTCGTGTTTGCTTTGCTTGGAATGAATGATCCACTAACAAGCTATTATATGATGGATATATTAAATGCTGTTGGGAATGTACCTGAGGGCTTTGAAATGCTGATGCCAGAATTAGTGCCAGTTGATTTACTCCAAGCTTCTATTGGACAGTTTCAAACAATAGGCTTACTGGTGATGATGGCTTCATTTGTAGGGGCTATTAGTAAAGAACGAGCAAGTGGCATGGCTACCCTCTTATATGCACGCCCCATTTCATATGGCGCCTACTTTATGAGTAAGTTTATTGTTATAGGCACAGTTTGTTTTGTAAGTATTTTAGCTGGCTTTGCTGCAAGTGTATATTACACAAGCATATTATATGGAACTTTGGACATTGGAACACTACTAATTAGTTTTTGTACGTACTATATTTGGCTGTTATTTGTAATAGCTGTCTCATTACTGATGAGTGCTAGTTTTAAAACGGTTATAGCTACTACATGTACATTTACGGTGATCTTTGTAGGGCAAATCGTAGATATGATAGTGGGAATCTTTTGGACAATATCTCCTTGGAAACTAGCGAGCTATGGAATTTTGCTAGTACGAGGAGCAATGGACATGTCAGACTATTGGTGGAGCCTAATAATCACTGTGGCATTAACAATTATCTGTATTAGCATTGGGATCGCGATGATGAAAAGAAATGCGTCTATGGCAAAAATCTAAAAAAGATAAAACGGTAAAAACCAGTTTACGATGAGTTTTTACCGTTTTTTATTTTTAAATCATCCCACCATTTATAAGCAGTATTAGCCTGACAAAGAACATAATCCAAGAAAGAGCAGAACTTGTACTTTGATCAAAAAGTGTTTGGATTTTTCTTAACGGTTGATTCATAAATCGACGGAATAGAAGAAGGATAACAAGTAGAATGATTCCTGGTGTAATCATCACCAAGTTAATGCGATCTATTTCGGCAGCTACAAAAATTTGCTGTCGGAAAGCTTGCTTTTTATCTCGTTATTGATTCGAAAGCTGGATGAATTTCTGGATAAGGAACTCTTTTAGCCCTCCCTCAATAGCCGAAGCGTTCTTTAATCCAAGTAAGGCACTCACCATCTGTTGTCATTTCTTTTGTTCCTCCGCTATAAAAGTTAACTTGATTGCCACGCCCATGAATTATTTATTAGAGTTTGAATTTCTTTTAATTTGAATCCTAATGCCTTTAAAAATACGATTTGTTGTGGCATTTTCATCGTAAATCCTCTGTCCACCCTCCGCCTTTGCTGTTGGAAGTAACAGTTCAATCTCCTCATAATGTGCGAACAGTAATGCCAGTTTGCTTGGAAACATGGTGAATCGTCAGCAAAATAACTAATACCCCTCTCTGTTACAGCTAGTATATAAAATAATGTTACGTCATTTTCAAGGGGGAATTGTTAATTCATTTATATATTTAAAAACTACATTCTTGGAATCTCTATAACTTAGGAATATAATGGGTGTAACTCGAAATTTGTCAAATAACTCGGAAAATATATAGATGAATAGAGAAAGAAGGTACATGAAAAGTGGGGACTGAAAACTCCGATCGTTTCCTGACAGCGTTTAATCGAATAGATCATAGATTACGAGATATTGTAGGAGCCAAGGATTTTATGGCTTTTTATCGACTGATTGATCAAGCAAAGAAAAAGGATGTCTTGGTGAAGAAATATGAGGATGATTTACGCTCATATGCCGACTTACGTAATGCTATTGTGCATCATCGTACTTCCTTACATTATGTCATTGCAGAACCACATACCGATGTTGTAGAAAGAATTGAATACATAGATGCTACCCTTGCTAAGCCAACGCTGGTGGGACAAATGTTCCGTAAAAGAGTACTGGTTTTTCAGGAAAACGATTCATTGAAACATGTGCTAAAAGTAATACGCCAACGCAAATTTACGCAGTTCCCCGTTTATTATAATAAGCAATTTAAAGGGCTTATCACGACAGTAGGAATTACCAATTGGCTTGCTTCAAAAATGGGTGGTGACCATCTACCAAAAAGGATTCCTACGTTGCATGATATTTTAAGGCATGAGAAAAATAGAGTAAATTACAAATTTATCAGTAGATCATTAACGATCTATGAGGCTGAGGAGATTTTTAAACAAGGGGTCGAAAGGGGAAGGCGCTTCGAGGCCTTACTAATAACAGAGCATGGCGAACCACATCAAAAATTACTAGGTATCATTACACCATTAGATATAGTAAAGATCGACTAACAAAGAAACGAGACAAACAATTAAGGGCTTGAATGTCTCGACTTGTCTTTTAGGCTAATGTATAAGGATCCATTTGTTTGGACTTGAGCAAAATAAACTTCTTCTACTGATTGCACATTTTGTTTTTTCAATTTTTTCAATACCCAATCTTCTGTTAGCTCAAGCTCAACTATATTTTCTGTAATAAGTTGACCATCCGAAATGACTTCTGTAGGCAGATAAGTAGGTGGTGATACATCCGCTTTCACATCCTGCTTTGTAGCCACCTGCTCAGAAGTTTTTTGTAAAACACTGAGTTTACCATTTGTTTCTAACATAGCATATTCAACATCCTGTACAGAAAAAATGGCTTGTTCACGTAGCATCATTGTTAGCTCATCTAAATGAAGACGATTTTTTTGTAGAGCTGATTCTAATATGAGCCCCTTTTGAATAACGATGGTAGGTTTATCATCGATGAGAACACGAGCTTTTTTAGATTTAATGGTAATGACGGTCATCAAATAGGTTAAAGCACTCCACCAAACGAGGGATATCATACCATCTAAAAAAGGTGTTTCTTCCTGTGAGGCTATTTCTGAAGCAATCGAACCAAATGTAATACCTGTAATATAGTGGAAGAATGTTAACTGGCCCAATTGTTTTTTCCCAAGTATACGTGCCAGAATGAGTAATGCAAAAAAAGAAAGTGTTGTTCGAAGAATCATTTCCCAAAAGTGAGCATGAATAAAGCTTTCCATGCATATATCAACTCCTTTTACAGCTGTCGAACTATAGCTTGTGCAAAATGGTCGATAGTATGCGACAATCCTGTATAAACAAAATATGAGCGAGGTGGCAACATGAATAAACAATTAAATTTAACAAATCCAATCTATCCAATTATGGTTGCAATCGGTGTTGCTCACCTTATCAATGATACGATGCAAGCTGTTATCCCAGCGATGTTTCCGATATTTAAGAGTGAATTAGGTTTGACCTTTACACAAATTGGTATGATTTCTTTTGTTTTAAACATATTTGCTTCTGCATTACAGCCTGCTGTAGGCTTTATCAGTGATAAAAAACCAATGCCCTATGCTTTACCAATAGGTATGATTAGTTCTTTTATAGGTATCGCCATTATCGCGTTTACAACACAGTATTGGATTATTATTATTGCGGTATTATTTATCGGCTTTGGTTCAGCTATATTTCACCCTGAGGGATCGCGAGTTTCATTTATGGCAGCTGGTTCTAAAAGAGGACTTGCTCAGTCTATCTATCAAGTAGGGGGAAATTCAGGACAAGCTCTTGCACCGTTAATTAGTGCGTACATCTTTGATATTTTCGGGCAGCGTGGTGCTGCAATCGTATTAGTCGTTGCAACGTTCGGTATCATTTTATTGAGTAAAATAGCTACATGGTATAAAAAACAATTGGAGCAAGAGCGTATAGCGAAGAAAAAACGTGTACTAATCTCAACATTGCCTCCTTTAACAAAGAAACAAGTAGGAATTGCGTTAACATTATTATTTACAATTATTTTTGCACGATCATTTTATACAACAAATATAACAAGCTTTTATGTGTTTTATTTGATGGATCACTATGATGTCAGCCTGCGACTAGGACAAATATTAATATTCACCTTCATGGCATTTGGGGTAGTAGGTACATTTTTCGGAGGCTCTTTATCAGATCGTATTGGTAGAAAGAATGTCATTATTCTTTCTGTTGTAGTGCCAATGCCATTTTGTTTAGCATTGCCCTATGTACCATTATGGGCCGCTATGATATTTTTAGTCATTATCGGTACATTGATTATGATTAGCTTCTCCGTAACGGTGGTCTATGCTCAAGAGCTAGTACCAACAAAAATTGGTACAATGGCTGGCTTAACAACGGGCTTTGCTTTTGGTATGGGAGCAATAGGCGCGATGGTTATCGGCATTTTAATGGATCATAAAGGGATTGATTTTACTATGATGGTCGTTTCCTTATTACCGTTATTATTGTTGATTGCCTTCTTTTTACCGAAGGATAAACCAGCATCCACTGCAGTTTAAAAAACGCGTCCTCTTTAAGAGGTACGCGTCTTTTTATTGTCTTAATGGAGCTAAAAATTCTGCTGGCAACTTCTCTTGATCGATCACGTAACCCTCTGAAATATGAACTTCATGCATTTTATCATTGTAAGTAAATTTAAAGATGCCATTGTCAAAGTCCGTGCCAATTTCCTTGAAAAATATACCTTCGATGGATACATATTTAGGGCAAGTAAATGCTACTTTAAAGTGATCCTGCTCTTTAATTAAGTAAGCACGCACTCCTTTTTCATATGTTTCATTTGCATCATCGTCTGTTGGACGTTGAACAGCCACAATATGAAAGTCTACAAAAGGAACTTCTTTTAACAGTACGTTTAGGAAAGAACCTTTAGTGATTTCCTCCCAACGACTTTGTGCGCTTTGCCCTACGATAATTTGCGAAATACCATAACTCTTTGCGACTTCTGCAATAACTTTTTGAATGGGGCGTTTTTCATTATCTTGCAAAATGAATTTTTCAACCTCAAGTTCATCTGATAGCTTCTTCCATTGCTCTATATAACTAGATTTTTCTGCGTCAAATGCATCAAGGGGTTGCGAATCGACTGAAAGAATATAGAGTGGACAATCTAGCATTGTGGCCATCTTATGACCACGACGTATTAAACGTTCGCCATTTAAGCCGTAGTAAACACAAACTAATATACTTTCATCCAAACGCCCTTTTACATGCTTCATAAAAAATGTACACCTCTTATCTGTTGGTATTTTGTTAATTTCACTGTTGTATCGAAAAAATTATCCTAAAACAGCTAAAATTGATGCTGTTACAGTGCATTATGCTCATTTATATTGTATACTTAAAAACGTATAAAAGTTAACGGAAATATATTGGAAAACCCTTGAAGGATTAAGCTTAAATCAATAATTTAAAATTATTTAATTTATGCATTATGTGCATCTGAGCAAAATTGCTTTCATATGCCACACTATTATGCAGTGTGTTAAATAGATAGTCAAGTGTCTTCATTGTACTGATATAACCTAAGCTGCAACTGTATAAATTATCTGATTTTCCACAAGTTATTTAGGCTTGCATCGGGTTAGAAGTGACTAAATAACTAAAATAACCATTTTTGATAAACGACAAGGCACTTTTTCACACCCCACCACATTCCATTTAAAAAATTTCAAGAATAGATCTGATATGTTACTTAGCTTGAACAAATTTCTAGAGTCTTAGCACTTACCATTCCAATCACCACAAAAATTTGCTAGATGATTTTGATAGTAGGAGGTTTTCATTTGGTTACTGTTCTCATCGCAATACTTTTGCCAATTGTTTGTGCTGCACTAATCCCATTGCTTTATAGGCGACTAAGGCGTGTCACACATCTTGGCTGGTTTGTTTTATCTGTTCCACTTATCTTGTTTCTTTTACTCGCGCGCTATATTCCTCAACTTGCCGAGGGTAAAACATTTATCCATACATATGAGTGGATTCCCTCTTTTAATATAAATTTCACAACTTACCTTGATGGACTCAGTATGATTTTTGGTTTACTGATTACAGGAGTAGGTAGTTTAGTCATTTTATATTCTATTTTTTATTTATCAACGAAAGAATCTCTTCATCATTTTTACTGCTATTTATTACTATTCATGGGCGCTATGCTTGGCGTTGTTTTTTCAGATAACCTAATGGTATTATACACATTTTGGGAACTAACAAGTGTGTCATCATTCCTATTAATTGCTTTTTGGCATCATAGAAAAGCATCACGCGCAGGAGCTAAAAAGGCGATGATGATTACAGTCTTTGGTGGTCTATCGATGCTTGCAGGCTTCTTAATGCTTTACGTGGCCTCTCAAACATTTAGTATTCGTGAAATTGTAGCTAATGTAGAAGTAATACGTGATCATTCTCTGTTTACGCCAGCGCTAATTTTAATTTTACTAGGAGCTTTTACAAAATCTGCTCAATTCCCATTTCATATTTGGTTACCGGATGCAATGGAAGCACCAACTCCTGTTAGTGCTTACTTACACTCAGCGACAATGGTTAAGGCAGGAATTTATTTAGTCGCTCGTTTTTCACCAGTCTTTGGGGGAGAAGCCATTTGGTTCTGGCTAGTCAGTGTCGTTGGTCTAATTACACTATTCTGGGGTTCCTTTAATGCTGTTCGTCAAATGGATTTAAAAGCTTTATTAGCTTTTTCAACAGTGAGTCAGCTGGGCTTAATTATGAGTCTATTTGGTCTTGGATCTGTTGGTCATTATTATGGCTATGCAGAAAATTCTATTCTCTATACACAAGCAAGCTTTGCGGCGTTATTTCACCTTGTGAATCACTCAACATTTAAGGGAGCCTTATTCATGATGGTTGGAATTGTCGATCATGAAGTAGGAACTCGCGATATTCGCCGTTTAGGTGGCCTAATGTCTTTAATGCCTATAACATTTACAATCGCAGTTATCGGTAGCTTCTCGATGGCAGGATTACCGCCATTTAATGGTTTCTTAAGTAAGGAAATGTTTTTTGCAGCGGTATTGGCTATTCGAGATGTAGAGGCATTCTCAATTGCTGATGTAGGGCTGTTTTTCCCATTAGTAGCATGGGTGGCGAGTATCTTCACATTTGTTTACAGTTTGATATTAATTAGCCGTACATTTTTGGGTAAACTACAGCCAGAGAAGATGGATAAAAAACCACACGAAGCTCCGTTTGGCATGTTAATTTCACCAATAATCTTATGCTTGTTGGTAATAGGTATCTTTTTCTTCCCAAATGTGCTAGGTCACTATATTTTAGAGCCTGCTATGGCAAGTATTTATCCTACATTCCCAACAACAAGTGAATTAACACCACATGTCCATGCGTGGCATGGCATCAATGCGGAATTAATAATGACGCTAGGTGTCATTATTATTGGGATAATCTTATTCAAAACATTAAAAAGCTGGAAGCCACTTTATCGCCTATTTTCACAAAAGTATACGTTTAATACGTATTACAATCGAATAATTGAGATGAGTGAAAGCGGCTCTAAGAAGCTCACTAGTAAATATATGACAGGTAATTTAACACATTATTTTGTCTATATATATGTATTTTTCGTTGCACTTATTGCTGGTTATTTTATTTGGTCAGACGCAATGACCTTTCATTTTGACATGGACTCTACTGTTGAATACTATGAGCTAATTCTTGTATTTGTCATGATTTTTGCAGCAGTTTGGATGATTTTTGCAAAAGGTCGTGTGACAGCTATGCTGTTAAATGGTGTATTAGGTTATTCCATTGCCTTCTTCTTTGTCATTTTCCGTGCACCAGATCTAGCTTTAACACAATTAGTTGTTGAATCGGTAACAACGGCTTTATTCCTGTTGTGCTTTAAATATTTACCAGATCTAATGCCGGAAGCTCCTCGCAAAAGGGTTCAATGGTCAAAAGCGATGATCTCCATTTTTGTTGGGGCAACCGTAACAATGGTTGGATTGGCAGTCGTACACTACGATCGCTTTGAACCAGTGTCCACTTACTTCAATGATTCCTATGAATTGGCTGGGGGTTCCAATATTGTCAATACAATTCTAGGGGATTTCCGTGCCTTTGATACGATGTTAGAGGTTGTTGTTCTTCTGATTGCTGGCTTAGGGGTCTATATGTTGACAAAGCTTAAGCCACGAAAGGAGGAAGCAGATCGTGAAAATTAATGATGTGATATTAAGGACGGTCACAAAGACAGTCGTGTTCATTATTTTAACACTTGGCGTGTATTTGTTCTTTGCTGGACATCACGCGCCAGGTGGTGGCTTTATAGGTGGCCTCGTGTTAGCTTCTGGCATTGTTTTATTATACCTAGCCTACGATATTGAAACTGTGCATAAAGGAATGCCATTTGACTTTAAAAAGGTTGCAGCATTAGGCGTATTGCTTGCAACTGGAACTGCAATAGGTTCGTTGTTTTTCGATGTGCCGTTTCTAACACAGGCCTATACGTATATTGATGTGCCGATATTTGGGAAAATGGGTTTTTCAACCGTAACCATTTTTGAAGCGGGTGTAGCTTTAACGGTGGTGGGTGTTGTCGTGACAATTATTTTAAGTATAAGTGAGGATGAGTAGCCAATGGAGTCTTTAATACTTGTTTTAGTAGGTATATTAGTAGCTGTTGCAACGTACTTAATCCTCTCGAAACAGTTATTGCGTGTTATATTAGGCACTGCTGTTTTATCACATGCTGCCCACTTACTGATTCTGACAATGGGAGGTCTTAAAAAAGGAGCTGTACCATTATTAGGGGAATCAGAGGGCCCTTATACAGATGCGTTACCACAAGCGTTAATTTTAACAGCTATTGTGATTAGCTTTGCTGTTACTGCATTTGTTTTAGTTTTAGGCTATCGTGCGTACAAGACAAATGGTTCAGGGAATTTTGATGAATTGAGAGGTACGCCGGATGAGTAATATAATTGTCTTACCATTAATTGTACCGGTAATTACAGCTATTTTACTGGTTTTTTTAAAAGAGCATGTGATGTTACAACGTATCATCAGCTTATTGACATTAAGCTTTATTGTTATTATTAGCATTATTTTATTGTTAGAGATTCAACATCAAGGTATATTGCGAATTGATTTTAGTGGCTGGGCTCCGCCATTTGGTATTTCATTTGTGGCAGATTCATTTGCAACATTATTAGTGCTAGTTGCTAATCTTGTGGCTGTTATTTGTATACTGTATGCAATTTTTACGATGGAGTTAAGGTATGAAAAAATGTATTTTTATCCATTTACCTTACTCATGGTAGCGGGCGTTAACGGCTCATTTTTGACGGGCGATATTTTTAACTTATTTGTATGTTTTGAAGTAATGCTGCTTGCTTCCTATGCACTTATTAGCTTAGGTGGCGAGAAAATTCAACTGCGTGAAGCATTGAAATACGTGCTCATCAATATTGTGGCCTCTTGGATTTTCTTAGTGGCGTTAGCTTTCCTATATGGCACAGTTGGTACATTAAACATGGCCCATATATCTGTTCGTGTGATGGAGGCAGGAACTAATCCCCTTATTACAACAGTGGCGCTTATTTTCTTAATTGTCTTCAGCTTGAAGGCTGGACTTTTATTATTCTTCTGGTTGCCGGGCTCCTATAGTGTACCACCAACTGCTATTGCTGCTTTATTCGCTGCTTTATTAACAAAGGTAGGAATCTATGCACTTGTACGTACTTTTACATTGCTTTTCCCTAACAATACGGAAGTCACACACATGGCACTCGGCATAATGGCTGGAGTCACGATTATAGCAGGCTGTATCGGCGCTCTTTCAGGACGAGATGTCAGAACGATAGCCTCCTACAATGTGCTGATTGGTGTTGGCTTTATAGTAGCTGGTCTAGCGATTGGTACAGAATCAGCCTTGCAAGGCGTTGTCTACTATTTAATGCATGATATGGTAGCCAAGGCTATGCTGTTTTTAGCAATTGGTATGATGATTTATGTCACTGGAGAAACGGTAATAGATAAAATGAGTGGACTTATACGAAATTATCCTTTTTTTGGATGGTTATTCTTTGTAGCTATGTGTTCTTTAGCTGGTATACCGCCATTAAGCGGTTTTCTAGGAAAAGTTTTAATTGGACAAGGTGCGATAGAAGGTGGCAATTTTGTTCTATTAGGTCTAGGATTTTTCTCTAGTTTAATTGTTTTGTATTCACTGCTACGAATATTTCTTTCTTCCTTTTTTGGAGAAACCATCATTAGTATAGAGGATGAAAAACCTTTACCAAAACGTATTCTACTACCATTAACACTATTAGCTGCATGTACACTCGGTTTAGGTATTGGGGCTGAAAAATTGGCACCTTTTGTAACAGATGCAGCGGAAACACTTTATACACCATCTATTTATATTGATGCTGTTTTAGATGGTGATTTATGGCAAGGTGAGGTGAATAAATAATGGCGATGCAGTTTATCTTAAATTTATTTATCGCAACACTTTGGTTACTTTTACAGGATGAAGTGACACCACATTTTTCGACATTTTTAATGGGCTTTATTGTAGGTATGGGTATTTTATATGCGATGCATCGCTTTTATGGCACCCAATTTTACTTGCGACGTGTCTTTTCAATCTTAAAATTATTATGGCTGTTTAACTGGGAGCTATTTTTATCAAGTTATAGCGTTATAAGACAAATAACTACTCCAAGGCTTAACATTACGCCTGGTATTTTCACGTATAAAACGGTACTTAAGGGCGATTGGGAGATTACAGCTCTTGCCTTACTGCTAACGCTAACACCTGGCTCTGTAGTCATGGAAGTATCAGAAGAGGGCGATGTCTTTTATATTCATGCCATGGACATTGAGCAGTCTAAGGATGCTGTCATACGCTCAATTGGGAAATTTGAACAAGCAATAATGGAGGTGACACGCTAATGATTACCAATGTTCTACTGCTAGCGCTTGCTTTTTTTAGTATTTCCATTGCGCTGTCGCTGTATAGAGTCATCCGTGGTCCATCAATGCCTGATCGAGCTATAGCTCTCGATACAATTGGTGTAAATCTATTATCGGCCATTGCGATTGTATCGATTATTTTAAAGACGAAGGCATATTTGGAGGCCATTCTTATTTTAGGTATTTTAGCGTTTATTGGTACAATTGCCTTTACCAAATATATTGAAAGAGGTGTGATTGTTGAACGTAAATCAAATGATTGAATGGGCGGCCGTCATCCTTATTTTGATAGGTTCAATTGTGAGCGTTATTAGCGCATTTGGCATGATTCGCTTACCAGATGTGTATACACGATCACATGCTGCTACGAAAAGCTCTACATTATCAGTGTTAACTTGTTTATTAGGTACGTTTATCTATTTTTGGGTGCATGATGGTTTTGTCAGTGTACGCCTCATTTTAGGTATTCTTTTCGTCTTTGTAACAGCACCAGTTGCTGGACATTTAATCTGCCGCGCAGCTTATCGTTCGCATGTTCCATTAGCAGAGGGCTCTGGAGAGGACGAGCTAAAGACAAAGTTGTTTCCTGAGGAAAAATAAATTGGAGGACCTCCATTTCATTGGGGGTCTTTTTTTATTTATTTTTAATTCAATATTTATGGGATAATTGTTGTGCTTTCGGAAAATAGTATAGTAAAGAGTAATTAAAATATAAATAAATTGACTTATCTGAAAATTATGCATATAATAATTAGCTAAAATATTTTTAGTTTATCTTGATTATTATTTCAAAAGAGTATATCTTAATTAGCAGATAGATTTTTTATTCTTAAGTATGAATAAATATCCAATCAACTATTTTCGAGAAATGAATTCTCATACACAATAAATTATAAATAAAAGGAGATCAATGATTATGAAGAACAAGTTATTCATGGTAATGCTTGTACTTGTTATAGGTGTACTTGCAGCATGCGGCACTAAAGATAATAATGCAAGCGATACAGGATCTAATACTGATACAGGGAACAAGCAAGTATTAAAGGTTGGTACTTCAGCTGACTATGCTCCATTTGAATATGTTGATGCAGCTAAAGGCGAAGAAATTATTGGATTTGATATTGATTTAATCAAATTAGTTGGAGAAAAAATAGGCGTTGACATGCAAGTGCAAGATATGGACTTCAACAGTTTAGTACCAGCATTACAAGCAGGGAAAATTGATGTAGTTATTTCGGGTATGACGCCAAACCCAGATCGTGAAAAAGTGGTTGATTTCTCTGATCAATACAATGAAACAGAGCAAGTAATCATTGTTAAAAAGGATAGCGGCATTAAAAAAGAAGCTGACTTGGCTGGAAAAAAGATTGGTGTACAAACAGCATCTATTCAAGAAAATTTAGGTAATGATATTGCAAAAAAAGTAGATGTAGCAGTAGAAGGACGTACACGTATCCCTGAGATTATTCAAGATATGATGTCTAAACGCTTAGACGCAGGTATTTTAGAGGGTGGCGTTGCGAAAGGTTATTTAAAAACAAATGACCAATTAGAAGCCTTTCCTGTAGAAGAGCAACCAGAAGATTTCAAAGCAATCGCAGTTCCAAAGGGCAGCGATTTGAAAGATAAAATTAACAAAGCACTAAAAGAATTAGCAGAAGAAGGAAAAATTCAAGAGTTAGAAGAAAAATGGTTAGAAAAAGTTGAATAATTAAAGCGTGCGATAGCTCTTATTTGGGCTATCGCTTGTGCTTTTCTTCTCCCCCTATAGAGGAGAGAGTTTTCTATACTCGACGTTTCACCTTCTGTACAAAAAACAATAGCTGTATCAAGATGAAAAAGAAAGGAGGGAGCGCTGTGAATTTAGATTTTACGGCGATTGTTCCCTCTATTCCTTATATTTTAAAAGGGATAGGTGTTACACTTCAAATTGCAATCGGTGCATCCATCATCGGTTTTATCGTAGGTATACTACTAGCATTATGTAAAATTGGTAAGGTCAATGTTTTACGTTGGTTTGCTGATTTCTATACGTCGATTTTCCGTGGTACACCACTTGTATTACAATTATTGATTATTTATTATGCAGTACCACAATTACTGGATATTCAAATTGAACCAATTCCTACAGCGATTATTGCTTTTGGTTTAAACTCTGGTGCTTATATTTCAGAAATTATCCGTGCGGGTATTAATGCAGTGGATAAAGGACAAATGGAAGCGGCACAAGCACTTGGTATTCCATATGCAAAAATGATGAAGGATATTATTATTCCACAAGCAGTAAAAAATATTTTACCATCTTTAGTTAATGAATTTATTACATTAAATAAAGAAACAGCCGTTGTGACGGTAATCAGTGCATTAGATATTATGCGTCGTGCCTATATTGTAGGAGGTTCAACATACCGTTATCTTGAGCCATTACTTTTTGCGGGAGTAATTTATTACCTTATGACGCTTGTTTTAACGTTCCTTGGTAAACGAATCGAGAAAGGAATGAGAAAAAGTGATTAAAATTGAAGATTTACACAAATCATATGGGCAAAATGAAGTACTAAAGGGTATTTCTACAGAAATCAAAGAACAAGAAGTAATCGCCATTATTGGACCATCAGGATCTGGTAAATCGACATTCCTTCGTTGCTTAAACTTATTAGAAATCCCCACGAGTGGAAAGGTAACAATCGCAGGGGATGTCCTTACAGATAAAGGGACAAATATTATGAAAATACGTGCCGAAGTAGGAATGGTATTTCAGCATTTTCATCTCTTCCCTCATAAAACAGTGCTAGAAAATTTAACATATGCTCCAATCAATGTGAAGGGGTTAGATAAAACAGCTGCTATCAACAAAGCAGAAGAACTACTGAAGAAAGTAGGACTGTTTGAGAAGCGCCAGGAATATCCAAACCGATTATCTGGGGGACAAAAGCAACGTGTTGCCATTGCGCGAGCACTTGCGATGGACCCTAAAGTTATATTATTTGATGAGCCTACATCAGCACTTGATCCTGAAATGGTAAAAGAGGTATTAGCAGTTATGAAAAGCCTCGCAGATTCAGGTATGACCATGTTGATTGTGACACATGAGATGGGCTTTGCTCGTGAGGTTGCTGATCGTATTCTTTTCCTTGATGGTGGTAAGCTCATTGAGGATGCTCCACCAGAACTGTTTTTTACAGCACCATCAACACAGCGTGCAAAGGATTTTTTGGAAAAAGTTTTATAAATAATAAGAGGCATTTAGCTCTCCCGTATAGGCGAGTGCTAAATGCTTTTTTATTGGGAAGAAAATGTGAATTGAGCTTGTAATGTTTCTAGTGTAAACAGTTCCTCAATATGATAAGTTCCAAAGGGATGCTTGTTGTTCAGGAGTTCTTTAGCAATCGCCGTTGCAACTTTTGCTGTCACAAGAGATTCATCACGGTCAAGAAAGTCTAATGTAAAGACTGCTTCTTTATGATGTTTTTCCCCAATGGCTTCTACGTGAATGCCACATACCTCTGAGCCAATTTTTATTTTTTGAATGAGAGAAGCGAGCGTTGTTTGTATTTTGTTGAATTTTAACAATTTTGCAATTCGGCTTTTTTGCAAAAAGGATACGAACCAATTGAGTGACTCTACATCAAAGCCCAATCTTGTCATGATTGGAATAGTAGGGAAATGCTTTGCTAATGTATGTTGGTCTGAGAAGTTGAATTGGTACACACTACGTTTTCCAAGCTCCTTAAACGGAACTTTTCTCCTATTAGTAAAATTAGTGGTTTTTTTATTTTTATAACTATAAAACGGAATGTTTAGTTGGTGTAATATCCAGAGAATAGCCGCGTTTCCATGTGTATCACCTGCTCCTAGTAGGATAGAAATATGGAGTTTCTCGATGGAGGCTAATTGCTGTGCAGCATGCATAGCCATTAAATTAGTCAATCCAGGTGCCATACCAACACTAAAAACGGCTGTTGCATTATTCTGTATAGCTATTGGATGGAGTTCCTCTAATTTTTTTAGGAAGGCATAGCTTGCCGTAATATCGATATACATAATCCCTTCTTTCAAGCAGAGATGTGCAAATGCAGTATCTTTTTGCTCTAGACACATAATGACAAGTGCTACATTGGCTAATTGCTGAGCGTTTACGGTCTTGGACACATCCATTTGGATAGGCTTAGCAAGATGATGGTGCTGTGCGCAAAATTGTTTTGCCTTTTCAAAGCTTCGACCTGCAATCCATATTTTGTTTGGATAGCTTGTGAGTAGCATAGTTGCCATTTTACTACCGACTTCACCATAGCCTCCGACAATTAAAATATTTTCTCTGCTCATTTATTTACCTCTTCCTTCGTGGCTACTAATGCATCGACTAAATATGATTTAAAATAGGGAACAATCTTTGTGAAGCCAACCTCATGCAGTAAGTCAATCAATAATTCAAGTTTAATTGGATAAATAGTTGAGTCAAAGGACTGCTCAAAACGTAACCAATTTTCTTCGGAAACATCATTTTGGTACATGGAATTTCGCCAATACTTGAGTTGCTGTTGGCATATTATGTCTGTCATATCAGCATTGATAGAAGAAATGAATAAGACGCCCCCATTCTGTAAGCTTGTTGCCAATTTTTGCAGTAGTGCTTTTTTTTGTTCGAGATCCTTTATAAAATGTAAAACCAAATGGCAGGTAGCAACATCATATGGATGGTGGAATCTGAGGGAAAGTACATCCTCCTCATACCAATCAATATGAAGGTCTTGATCAAGCTGCTGTATGCGCTGATCAGCAGCCTGTCGCATGATTGTTGAAGTATCAACGGCTGTAAAATGTGAGGAAGGGAAGGCTTCTCCTAGAGTAAGAAGTTCCTGACCTCCGCCAGCCCCTACTACTAAAGTGTTATCAATGACAGGGTGACCACGAAGTATATCTGTCATCATGTTATAGATGAGGTCATAGCCTATAATTTTTTGTCGAATGGTATTTTGATAAGTAGATACAATGGGACTGTGCCAATCATGTAGTGGATTTTTCATTTTTATACCTCCGTGTTGTACAATATAATTAAGAATTATTCTCAATTATAAATACTTATGGAGAATGTGCTATCCCATAATTCTGGGGGGAGGAGTTTTATGAGAAATCGTCATGATTGGCAAAGGATATCAGAGAGATGTATAAAAAATAGTCAAAATTCATTTCAATATCGACAAATGATGGTAGAAGAATTACGGAAATTCATTGATTTTGATGCATATTGCTGTTCAGTGACAGATACGCAAACCCTTTTTTCGATCGGTGCTGTAACAGAGCAATCAATCGAGGATGTTCATCAACAAATAATGACTTTAGAATATGCATTTGAAGATGTGAATAACTATAGAAAGCTAGTGGAAAGTGGCCAATGTATAGGGCGATTAAGTGATGCAAGTAGTCAGAGCTTGCGTTATAGGGAGATATTAGTGCCCAACGGCTTTCGTGATGAAATTCGAGCTGCATTAATGTATGGGGGGCAATGCTATGGCTTTTTAACTCTTTTTAAAAAGATGAAAAATGCACAGCCCTTCTTTCAAGATGATGAGCTAGAACAAGTAAAAATACTCATGCCAGTGATGGGAGAGGCATTAAAGGCGTTTTACCATTCGATTATTGAAGAGCGGCTGTCAACAGAAGCAGGAGAGAGTGGCATCGTTATTTTAGATAAGGATTATCATATTTTATCTATGAGTACGAAGGCTTCTCAAATACTAACACTTTTAAGAAGTAATGAAGGCTTGTCGGATGGGCAATTACCCAAGCCCATACAGGCATCCTGCGCTAAGTTACAGGCTGAAAAAGGCAATACACCTATTTCCTTACTAGTGCCTATCTATGACAAAGGATATATTACAATCCAAGCTTCTTTTCTTATGACAACCGATTTTCAGCAGCAAATAGCCATTTTATTAAATGAGGCGTCTCCTAAAGAGATGTTGGCTTTTTTACTAACTGCTTATCAACTCACACCTAGAGAAAAAGAGGTAGTAGTGGAAATGATGAGGGGCATACCAACAAAGGTGATTGCACATAATCTTGGCATTTCTAGCTACACTGTACAAGATCATTTAAAGCTAATCTTTCAAAAAGTAGGTGTGGGAGACCGTAATGAATTAGTCTGGAAGATATTCTCTCGCTTTCAAATAAATGAATAGGAAACAATAAAAATCTGCACCTTTTGCAGATTTTTGTTGTTTTGATAAGATGACACGTTTCAATCTGATTGAATTGAACTAAGTAGTGAAGCGAAGGTAAAAACATGTAATTATAGCAGCAGTATATCATGTGAAAGTTAAATAACATTAGTTGAGATGTGCGTAAATACCTATTGTGACGAGTCTGATTTAGATGGATTTTGTGCATTTTATGTATTTATAGTGCATATGCTTACAATCACTCTGTTTTTTGCTTATAATAAGGAAGTCAGAGTTTTCTCTGAACAAAGTAGCCGCAAAGTGAGCGATTGCGATTGAAAAAATTATTATATAGTGTATTCTTTGTTGTGTTTATAGTCATTTTTTTGTACGTAAACAATCACTGGCTAGTCGTAAGTAAGCATGTGTTCGAATCAGAAAAAGTGCCTGCCAGCTTTGAAGGGCTACGCATTGTACAGGTATCGGATTTACATGATGCCCTCTTTGGTGACAATCAGCAAAAGCTGATTGCAAAGGTTAAGGATACAAATCCTGACTATATCTTTATCACAGGTGATGTGATAGATAGCAATCGCTACGATTTAAAGCAAAGTCTACAGGCAGTGAAAGGACTAGTTGAAATAGCGGATGTTTATTATGTACTGGGCAACCATGAAGTAGCGACGAATAAGGTTGATGAAATTTATGAGGCGCTGTCATCGTTAGGGGTACATATACTGGCCAATGAATCGACCGTACTAGAGCGCAACGGGGAGCGCTTGGCGATTGTTGGAATTGAGGATCCGTTAATGGGTAGATCCACGGAAGACATGCTAGACATAGCAACAGCTTATTTACCAAACGATATGTTTAAGCTGTTACTGGCACATCGACCTGAGGTGTTTAATACGTATGTAAAGTATCACATGGACTTAGTATTTTCGGGACATGCGCATGGTGGGCAAGTTCGTATTCCTGGACTTGGTGGACTTGTTGCGCCAGGACAGGGGCTGTTTCCAAAATATACAGCTGGTGTCTACGAAGCAGGGTCGACTGAAATGGTGGTTAGTCGTGGGCTAGGTAATAGCTCAGTACCATATCGCATTTTTAATCTTCCGGAAATTATTGTGATGGAATTAAAGAAAAAATAAGCACTGCGTTAAACTTTACGCAGTGCTTTCAATTTGTTTACGTTCTGTACGTCTCACAAGATAGATACTAATTTCATACAAAATAATCATAGGTATTAATACGAGTAGCTGACTGATAAAATCGGGTGGCGTGATAACAGCAGAGCCTACGCCCATTGCGATATAAGACCAGCCTCGTATTTTTTTCATGGATTCAGCAGTTAGTACACCAATGGCTGATAAAAAGAGAGCAACAATGGGTAACTCGAATAATAAACCGAGCGGTACGGTGGTCATGATTAAAAAATGCATATATTCACTAGCTGATACCATAACATCGAAATTGGTAGCTCCGATACTTACTAAGAAGGTATAGCTAAGTGGATTGACAACAAAGTAGCCAAAAGCTATTCCTATTAAAAAAAGAACTAGCATAATCGGTGCATAGAGACCTAAAAATCGACTTTCCTCTTCCTTTAAGCCAGGCTTTACAAAGCTCCACAGAAAATGAACGAGAAAAGGCATTGCAAGACCAAATGCTAAAGTAGTAGAAATAGTCATATAAAATTTAACAACCTCAAGCGGCCCTAAAATAACGAGAGAATGACCTCGAGTTATGAATGGAAACCAAATATTTATAGTCGAAAAGACTACAATAAAAAATAAAATGAAAATTGTTAGCCCTTTTATAATTTGCTTACGCAGCTCAGAAAGATGTTCCAATAATGAGGTAACAGGTATCAGAGGTTCATCTGCTACATGATCTTCTTCAATTGCTACTACAGGTATTTCAGCTAAAGCCTCCACGGGTGATGGAAGCTCAGCTTGTGGTTTATCAAGAGGGCTTAAATATTTTCTTTTTCCGTCTTCATATGGATCCATAGGAACCCCTCCTACGAAGCATCAGATTTTTTTTCGACCTTTTTCTCGGAATCGTCCTCATCATCCATAAGCCCTTTAGTAGACTTTTTAAATTCTGCAAACGTTTTGCCAACTGCTCCGCCGATTTCTGGCAATTTCTTGGGACCAAATACAATTAACACAATGACCAAAATAATGATTAATCCAGGTACTCCAATTGCTCCAAGACCTCCCATAAGCTTTACCTCCTTTAAATTTAAGTTTTTTACACTAAAGAACCGCCTGATTGACTATATTTAATAACTCCCTCTGCACAACGATAAGCAAGTGCTCCTAATGTACCTGTTGGATTGTAGCCGCTATTGTGTGCAAAGTTGCCCGCACTTACCGCGAACAAATTATCAACATCCCAATGCTGTAGGTAATTATTCACGACACCTTGCTCTGGCGTTGAACTCATGACTGTTCCACCTGTGTTATGCGTTGTTTGGTAAGGTACGATATTGTAGTCGGTAATTTCAGCGTTAGGAACAATTGTTTTTGCACCCATCTCTTTCATAATGTCAGCTGCTCTTGCGGAAATATATTTATGAAGTGCACGATCCTGCTCAGTAAAATTGTATGTTAATTGTATTAATGGCAAGCCATAAGCATCTTTATAGGTAGGGTCCAGTGATAAATAGTTTTGCTTATGTGGCATAGATGCTCCTTGCGCACCAATACCGAATGAGCGTGTATAGTAATAAATAGACTGCTTTTTAAATTCAGGTCCCCAAGTAGGCGTATCTGGTGGTGTTGGATTGGAACCGATTGGTCGAGTACCTGTCTGTGTAAGAGCAATGTTTCCTCCGTGAATAAAATCTAAATCACTATGGTCAAAATTATCCCCATTGAAGTCGTCTATACACATGCCTAATGAACCTGCGCCCATAAATGTATTGTATTGTTCATCGAAGAACCCCGCAGCACCAGGTAAGATTTGATAGCAATAGTTTCTGCCAAGTGTGCCTTTACCAGTAGTAGGATCATATCGTTCACCGATGTCTGAGACCATTAATAACTTGGCATTATTAAAGACATAGCTAGTCAATACAACCGCATTAGCAGGCTGAATAAATTCTTCTCCCGACACAGTATCGATATATCTTACACCAGTAGCCTTATTGCCCTGCTTTAAAATTTCGACAACATTGGAATTGAAGCGTAAATCAAAGTTTCCTGTCTTTAAAGCGGTAGGGACGACTGTAATTTCTGCAGAGGATTTTGCGCCATATTCACAGCCAAACCGTTCACAGAAACCACAATATTGACAAGCATTGATCGTTTCACCATCAGGATTTTTATAAACCTCGGATACGTTGGCAGATGGCACCATATAAGGTGTTAGCTTTAAGCTTTGTGCCGCTTTTTCAAACTGCGTAAGCATAGGTGTTTTTTTCATAGGTGGTGTAGGATAGGGATTTGAACGCTTGCCGCTAAATGGATTTTTATCATCACCTGAAATACCTGCTGTTTTTTCAAATTTATCGAAATAGGGCTCTAGTTGATCGTATGTTAAACCCCAATCCTGTATTAGATAATCTGGTCCAAGCTTGTTTGGTCCATAACGTTTATCTGTTAATGTTTTTATTTGAAAATCATAGGGTAAAAATCGATAAGTCATACCATTCCAGTGCGTCCCTGATCCTCCAAGACCCTCTCCAAGTAGGAAGGAGCCAAGCTGTCGCATTGGTAATGCCTTCATATTGCGGTCATTTCGAAAGCTTACCGTTTCTTTAGATAGATTTTGCATCAAATCATATCGAATGGCATAACGGTATTCATCGTGAACATTTAAATAATCTTCGGTACCACGCTTTTGACCACGCTCTAAACCGACCACCTTTAAGCCGGCTTTGGCACATTCAGCAGCAACGATACCGCCTGTCCAACCTACGCCAACTGTTACAACGTCTACACTAGGTAATGTTTTAGCCATTTTCTAACCCCCCTTAATGATTGCCTAATGGATTAGGCTCAATTTTTTGGAATTTCGCATCTTCTATTTGTGCAATATAAGCCATTTGGTGGCCAGGGAAGCCTTTCATGCGCCAGCCATCCATATTACGATTTCCGCCATACATAGGGTCAGAATAGGCACCCTCTAATGTAGCCGCACGTAGCAGCGTAAAGAAGAATGCGGATGTCACCCCAACCATTTCTATGTCACCCTTTTGAAAGGCTGTTAAAATTTCATCCATCTGTTTACCTTCTAAATCATTAAAGCTCTTTTGATAACGCTTTTGAGCTTCGTCCTCTAATTTTTGAATGCCCTGCCTGAAAATTTCTGCTCGTGTTAAACGACTTTGATAGCCTTGTGTAGGGGCACCTACGTCAAATGGAGCTTGCATATATTCTTTAGAGTTACTCCCATAATTTCCTGCCAGTTGATGATCGATAAAATAGGGAACATCTAAGCCTATAGCGCCGGGCCCTAAATCATCTTCTGGGAAGATACGCTCTGTAGCCTTTGATAAGATACTAAAATCTTTTTCATTTCTAAAAAACATCTTAGCCTTAGGTGAACCAGTAGCCTCATTCGTTTCATGCCCACCATGCTCCAGAGTGGAAGTCCCTTTACCTTGGATGTTGTAGCCTACTAGCCCTCCTATTAATCCACCACCGACTAATGTACCAGCAGCAATACCTGTTGTTTTCAAAAAGTCTCGACGAGAAACATTGTTTTTGTCTGAACTCATAGGAATCCTCCCCTCAAAATGTTTTAAACCGATCCTATTGTTAATAATCAGCAAAAATTGTGAATTATAATCAATTTTTATTGGAAAATGTTTTAATTTCATCCAATGTAGCGAGTATTCTGTCTTTCTATAGCAAACTATATCTATGAATTAAAAAATTTGTAGAAAATTGTTAGCACTATATAGATAGTGAAAATGGTATTATTATACATTTATTAATCATATTGGAAAACTTTTGTTGACTTCTACTTTTTGTGACTTTACTCTGAAGTTATGCATAAATATTCGAATAATATAGCTAAAAACGGAAGAAGTGAGAAAAAGGATATGTGGATAAAAGGTATTGGTGGTAAATTAATTATTGCAATTATTGCTCTTGTTTTTGTGACTTGCGGCACACTTGGACTATCAACTTGGATCAATAGTACGAATGCAATGAATGAGCAAGTGGAATCCAATTTAGTATCTAGAGCAGAGGATGTTTCACAATACATAGAAGAACACTTCCAACTAACACTGGTAGAGGTAGAAGCAATCGCAGAGCAAGAGGCAGTTCGTAGTATGGATTTTGAAAAACCAAAACAATATTTGTCAAAACGCCTTGCTAATAATAAGAACTACTTAGGTTTTGGCATTATAAAAGCTGATGGGGTAGCCCATTATTTAGATGATACAACTGCTGAATTAGGCGATCGTGATTATGTAAAAGAAGGTTTTACTGGCAAGTCTGTAATGTCTGAAATAACGATTAGCCGTGTAACCGGAGAGCCAGTTATTTTAATCGTTTCACCAATTACTACAGCTACAGGTGAAACAGCACTATTATTGGCTCGTATTGATGGTTATTATTTATCTAATATTGTTGAGGACATTAAGGTTGGAGACAGTGGCTATGCATTTATGCTGGATGCTAAAGGAACGATTATTGGACATAATAATCATTCCTATGTGAAGGAGCAAAATAATCCAATCGAAGAAGCGGAAGAAACAGGTGTTATGACGGGCAGGGCATTAGCTGCAAAAGAAATGATTGCCAATGAAAGTGGCTATTTTTCGTTCGAAACAGAGGATGCTGGTACAAACTTAATGGGCTACCATACCCTTGATAATGGTTGGAAAATGGGGGTTATTGCATTAGAAAATGAGATGTTCTCAGGGCTTTCTAAGCTTAAGACGAACTTTATTGTCACGACCATCATTGTTTCGATACTAGGGCTATTCATCTCATTTGCTATTTCACGTTCGGTCAGTAGACCACTTCGTCATGTGCTTCGTATTAGTGAAGGCTTATCAGAAGGTGACTTTACACAGGAGATCCCAGAGAAGTATTTAAAGCGTATTGATGAGATGGGGACAATGGCGCGTGCATTAGATCGCATGACTGATAATATGCGAGAAATGGTAGCGAAAGTGAGTCAGGAAGCAACTGCTGTGAATGAAGCCTCGTGTGATTTAATGGGAGATGTCACTGCTGTGACAAAGCATTCTCAGCAAATAGCTAGTGCAATCTGTGAAGTAGACAGGGGGGCACAGAGTCAAACCGTGATGGCAGAAGAAAGTGCCACTGCAATGGAACAAATGGCTATGGGTATACAAAATGTTGCCGAAGTAGCCTCAGCTATTGCCTGCAATACAGATTTTATTTCCCAGAAAATTAGTGAGAGCAATGAAGCTGTCCAGCAATCTATTCGCCGTATGAATGAGATTCAGGAGGGGACGACAGCTGAGCTGACAATTATTCACAAGCTAGAAAGAGAGTCAGAGGAAATTAGTTTAATTTCTAAAATGATTACAGATATTTCCGATCAAACAAATTTATTAGCATTGAATGCCTCCATCGAAGCAGCTCGTGCAGGAGAGGCAGGTAAAGGATTTGCTGTTGTAGCGGATGAAGTTCGCAAGCTTTCGGAGCAGACAGCAGAGTCAGCTACCAAAATTAATGTATTAATTGAAAGCGTTCAATCCTACACATTAGAGGTAGTAAAGGCGGCAGAATCGGGCGAAGTTCATGTTGAACGCGGATTAGCTTCTATTGAGGCAGTTGGTGAACGTTTTGAGGAAATGGTTCGAGCGGTGGGTGAGATAGCAGGTCAAATTGAAGAAATGAACGCTTCAGCTGAACAAATGTCTGCAAATACAGAGGAAGTTTCAGCATCTATGGAAGAAATGGCAGCAACAGCACATGCAGCAAGTGATTATGTGCATGAGGTAACAGATGCAACAACAGAACAGTTGAATACAGTAGAAACCATGAACGGTCAAACTGAAAAACTATCAGAAATGGCGAAACGTTTATATGGAGCCATTCAAAAATTTAAGTATTAAAAAGGAGGAGCTGTCTCATAATGACGGCTCCTTTTTCATAGTAGAATTAAGCTTTTTCCATAGCTAGCAGTAGTTCTTCTTTGGAAATCATACAATCGCCACCGCCTTGGACCATTTGGTCACTTCCGCCGCCTTTACCATTAATAAGAGGTAATGCCTTCGCGGCAATATCTTTCATGCTTTTGGTAACATTTTTACCTTTTGCTGCAACAAATTGTAGTTTGCCTTCATTTTCAGAAACTAGTAAGGTCATAGCATCTGACTGTTCAGAGATAATCAGACGAGCGATTTTTTGTAGCTCCTGCATTGTTCGTTGATTAAAAGCAGCCGTTACTACACCTTCACTATTAGCCACTAGTGCCTTTGCTTCGTATGTTAGTAACTCCTCTTTCGCAGTAGCAAGTGCTTTCTCTGTCATTTTTTGGACAGAAAGAACTTTTGTAAGTGCTGTAGCAGCCTCAATCTCTGGAACACTTAATTGTCGAGCAACATCTGCTAATACTTTTTTCCGCATGGCAAGCTCGGCTAAAACACGTTGTCCACAGACAAAAGAAACGCGCACATTGCCTTTCATTTTTTCAGTGCTTAGTACTTTAATAGCACTGACCTGCCCTGTGGATGTTGGATGAGTGCCACCACAGCCGTTATAATCAAAATCAGGGATAATGACCAGTCGAATGTCCCCGGTTACAGCAACTTCTTTCCGAAGATTATAGTTAACAAGCTCATTTTCTGTAATCCATGTTGTTTGAATTGGACGATTTTCTAAGATGATGTCATTGGCTCTTGCTTCCGCCGCTGCAAGCTGCTGTTCAGTCAGCGTATCTACAGCAATATCAATTGTGACCTGCTCACTACCTAGGTGAAAGCTTACAGTCTGTGCATCAAAAAGCTCTATAAATGCCGCTGTTAAAATATGCTGTCCAGCATGCTGCTGCATATGATCGAATCGTCTTGACCAATTGATTTTGCCACGTACTACACCGTCTAAAGTTGATGGATCACCTTGAATATAGTGACGAATTTCATCATCCACTTTTTCAACATCTATGACATCTACATTATCCAAAGTGCCTGTATCGTGAGGCTGTCCGCCACCAGTTGGATAGAATGCGGTATTGGATAGGACAACATAATGACGACCAGCTTCATCCATTCCTTTGCTTACAAGAGTAGCATTAAACTCGTGTAACATAACGTCTTGATAATATAATAGCTTTTTCATGAAAAAGCCTCCTTTTTATGTAGGGATTCTTAATTCTAAAACAATTCCATTTTATTCTGGCATAATTACTTACAAGTGTATATGGCTTTTCTAGTTGACCCATGCTGAAATTGATTTAATATAAAAAGGAACAGCTAAAGAAAAAGGAGCTAGAACAATGGAAATTACACAATTCACAATGGAAGAAATTTTAGACCCTACAAATATTATTGAGGGTAAGCGCTATGAATTTATTTTGGATGTAGAAATTGATGAAGAGGACGAATTATATCACGAAGCTGGCATTGAAATTCGTGTTCTCATCGGTGAAAAGGGCGAATCGCCATTTATTTTAAATTACTTCATTCTGGAAAAGGCTGAAGGTGAATACTTAGATTTTGCTTTAGAGGATGATGAACTAGAGGAAATTCTGACATTCTGTAAAGAAGAAATTGCTAAATTATAATAAATAGGAGCAGGTAGAGAGTATATTCTTTACCTGTTTTTTATTTTGCTGTAGTAGCTGCCACAGGACATGATTTCTTTAGATTAACTACTCCTCGTACGTATCAGCCATATTTGATTGAATTAAGGATTATGTAAGCTTACTGAAATAAATATGTTGTGTTGGAGAACTAAACTTAGTTTTAGTGTTCATAAAAACGGGCATTTTAAAGAGAGAGGTGCTTATATGTCAACTTACACAGATTCCATTTTAATAGCGTTTTTTATAACGATTATTTTATCATTTGTACTTTTTATTCCATGGCTTATTTATACGTATCGTAAATATGGATATTTATCTATGTCCAAAACGATTATTATGTTCTCATTTATTTTTTATTTTTTATCCGCACTATGTTTAGTATTACTGCCATTTCCATCTACAAGAGATACATGCTCACTCCAATCCGAAGACACTGTTCATACTAATTTGCGACTTTTTCAATTTGTTGAGGATATTTTAAAGGACAGCGGGGTTGTAGTAACAAATCCCTCTACATGGCTTGCTATGACGAAACAGCAGGCATTTTTTCAAGCATTCTTTAATTTCTTGCTACTGATGCCGTTTGGCGTTTACTTGCGATATTTTCTTAAAGAAAGAAGGTACTGGAAACGTGCATTTTTAATTAGCTTTTTGCTAACATTGTTTTATGAGGTCACACAAAGAACAGGTATTTATGGCATCTTTAATTGTGCCTACCGCATCTTTGATGTGGATGATTTATTACTGAACAGTGTAGGCGCGTTACTCGGATTCTTTTTAGCACCAATCATATGGGCACTATTCCCTTCGCATGAAGAGGTTGAGGCAAAAGGTGCTGAAATGGAAAAAATGGATATTGTTAAGCCCATTTCTATTTTGCTGGCACTCGTCATTGATTTATGTATCGCGCAAATGATTTGGGTTATGATTGGGGGTCTGACAGGGTATAGTGGTACATTCGAGTTCTTGGTGAACATGGTCTTGTACATGATCCTCTTTGGCTTGATTCCAAGTATGATGAATGGTGCAACGCTAGGTATGAAGATTATGCGTTTTACAATGGTCAATAAGAATGGCAAAAGTATAGTAAAGCAATCGTGGCGTCGCTGTATTGCTATTGTCACTACGGCTAGTCTATTTGAAGTCATTTCAACGTTTGGTCGTATTCAATTAAATATGGGTTCACCATTTTATGTTCTGCAAATTGTCATTTCTCTACTAGCCACAACAGCAGGTTTTGCACTTACAATGATTATAGCCATCCATATAATACGTGTTATCGTAAGTGGAGGAAAACGACGTTTGTATATCGATCAATATGCAGATTTAATGGCAACAAGGAAAAAATAAGGGGGCTTGTAGAATGAAATACGTCATCATTGGGGGAGATGCTGCAGGTATGTCTGCAGCAATGGAAATCTATCGTAATGTGCCAGAGGCAGAAATAACTACTTTAGAACGTGGTTTTATTTATTCATATGGGCAATGTGGATTGCCTTATGTTGTAGATGGACGTATTTCATCAACCAAACGTTTAATTGCACGAGATGTCGAGACCTTTCGAGATAAGTATGGCATTGATGCAAGAGTTGGCTACGAGGTAGAAAATGTAGATATAGAGAAGAAATTTATTACGGGGACACAGGCGAGTGGTGAAGCATTTGAGATTCCCTATGATAAGCTTCTTATTGCTACGGGAGCTAGTCCAGTAGTACCTGTGCAAGAGGGGATTGAATTAGAAGGTATCCACACGGTAAAAACGATTCCTCAGTTGGAGGATTTACTGGCTGATTTAACGCCAGATATTGAACAGGTAACCATCATAGGTGGTGGCTATATTGGATTAGAAATGGCTGAAACGCTACACGCCTGCGGGAAAAAAGTAAGGCTAGTTCAACGAGGAAGCCATGTAGCACGAATTTTAGATGAAGAGCTTGCCCAACATGTTCATGAGGAAGCAAAAAAGAACGATGTGGAACTCTTATTAAATACAAGTGTGGAAGCATTTGAAGGGAGTAAACGGGTCGAGCGTGTCGTCACAGATAACAGTGTTTTAGAAACAGATTTAGTGATTGTCGCTTCAGGCATTCAACCAAATACGCAGTTTTTAAAGAATACTGGAATAGCACTTGCAAAAAATGGAGCAATTATTGTGAATCGCCATTTAGAGACTTCTATTGAAAATGTTTATGCAGCAGGAGATTGTGCAACCCATTTTAATATTGTGAAGGAGCGTTTAGATTACGTACCTTTAGGAACGACTGCTAATAAGCAAGGTCGTTTAGCAGGCCTTAATATGTCAGGCAAGTTTGCACCGTTTAAAGGAATCGTGGGAACTTCTATCTTAAAGTTTTTCAATTTAACCATTGCTACGACAGGCATCAATGAGCGTAAGGCGAAAGAGCTTGGCTTTGACTATGAGGCATTTAAACTATCTGCACGTCATATTGCTGGCTATTATCCAGGTGCACAACGTATGTATATTAAGGTGGTTGTTCGCAAACGGGACCAGCTGCTATTAGGCGCACAAATTGTAGGTCCAGCAGGAGTTGATAAGCGTATCGATGTATTTGCTACGGCATTGTATAGTAAAATGACATTGCCTGATTTGCTAGATTTAGATTTAGCCTATGCACCACCGTTCAATGGTGTTTGGGACCCATTACAGCAGGTGGCACGAATGAATGGACGTTTATAATAGGAGGTAGAGAGATGAGCATTTATGATATTAACGTAACTTTAGAAGATGGTACTGTCTATAGCCTCGAACGTTATAAGGGAAAGCCTTTGCTAATTGTCAATACAGCTTCCAAATGTGGCTTTACACCGCAATTTGAAGAATTAGAAGGTCTTTATGAAAAATATCAGGAGGAAGGTCTTGTGGTACTTGGTTTCCCTTCAAATCAATTTAAACAAGAGCTAGCGACTGCTGAAGAAGCTGCATCACAGTGTCGTCTGACATATGGAGTGACTTTCCCGATGCATGAGATAGTTAAGGTAAATGGAAAAGAAGCACATCCTATTTTCGATTATCTAACTTCTCACTCCAAAGGATTTTTAGGCAGTAGCGTGAAGTGGAATTTTACAAAATTCCTTGTAAATCGCAATGGTGAGGTTGTAGGGCGCTACGCCTCAGCAGATAAGCCAAGTAGCTTTGAGGACGATATTCAAAAGGTTTTAGGACAATAGATTAAAATGGTTCATGCACAGTTATTTGTGTATGAATCTTTTTTTATGTCAATCAATTTTAAAAGTTGGGGAATACAAAAGGGAATGGCTTCGATAAAACGTATGAATTAATCGATAACTAGCGATTGATTTAAGGTTGCTGTAAGCTTGCGACAAATTTGTTGTAAGTTTGAGGTCGTATACTAAAGTCAGAAAGAAGAGGTGAGCGTATATGACGCCATTATTAAAGGTACAAAACGTTGGAAAAACTTACGGCAAAGGCGCAAATACTTTTACAGCGCTATCGAATATATCATTTGAAGTAGAAAAAGGAGAGTTTGTTGGTGTAATGGGTCCTTCTGGGGCCGGGAAATCTACCCTTTTAAATGTATTAGCAACGATTGATACGCCAACGACTGGTGAAATAATTATTGGGAATACTAATTTAGCACGTATGAAGGATGCCGAATTAGCGGATTTTCGTCGCGATAATTTAGGATTTATTTTCCAAGATTATAATTTACTCGATTCTTTGACAGTGCGAGAAAATATTGTTTTACCACTAGCTATTGCGAAGATGCCAACAAAGGCTATCAACGCAAGGGTTGATCGGATTGCTGCATTATTTGGTATAAGTGACTTGCTTGATAAATATCCTTATCAAATTTCAGGGGGACAAAAGCAGCGTACTGCGTCGTCACGAGCATTAGTGACAGAGCCAAAGCTAATCTTTGCCGATGAGCCTACAGGTGCACTTGATTCAAAATCTGCAACAGATTTACTAGAAAGCTTAAGCGATTTAAATCAATCTCAAGCCGCAACGATTATGATGGTTACCCATGATGCTTTTGCAGCTAGCTTCTGCCAGCGCATACTATTTATTCAAGATGGACAGCTTTCTAAGGAAATTCAACGTGGGACTCTAACAAGGAAACAATTTTTCCAAGAGATCTTGCAGGTGCTGTCTAGCATCGGGGGTGGAGTAAATGACGTTATTTAGTTTAGCGCGCAAAAATATTCAACGCAATTTGTCGAATTACTTTTTATATATTGCCTCAATGGTATTTAGTATCGTTATTTACTTTACATTTGTGACGCTCAAATATAATGATGATCTTTCGGCCTTAAAACAATCATCACAACAAATAAAAGGATTGATGAGTGCATCGTCAGTAGTGCTATTATTCTTTATTGTCATCTTTATGGCCTATTCCAATTCATTTTTTATGAAGAAGCGGAAAAAGGAAGTAGCCCTCTATTCATTGCTAGGTGTGCGTAAGCAAAAAATTGGCTTAATGCTCTTTTTTGAGAATTTAGTTATAGGGCTTGTTTCTTTAATACTTGGTATCATTCTAGGGTTCTTTATGTCACAAGGGCTGTTAATGATCTTAGTACGCTTAATGGGTTATGAAGTGGTTGGTAGTCTGACATTTTCGATGGAGGCATTAATTAATACGACTGGCATATTTACACTACTGTTTTTATTCACATCATTGCAAGGCTATCGTGTTATTTATCAATTTAAGCTAATTGATTTATTTCACGCTGACAAACAGGGTGAGCAAATTCCACGTGTCTCTTTAGTAGCTGCTTTACTCGGCACTGCGCTAATTGCATTTGGATATTATACAGCTGCCTCTGATATGTTTACGAGTGAAATATGGGAATTCTTCACTATATTAGGTACGCCATTAATGGTCATAGGTGTAACGATTGTAGGAACATATCTTTTATTCCATAGTGTGAGTGTCTTTGTGTTAACAGCATTAAAAAAAGCCACTTCATGGTCATGGAAAGGCTTAAATTTAATCGGTGTTTCTCAGTTATTATATCGTATTCGAGCTAATGCTAAATCGCTGTCGATCATTGCAATTTTAAGTGCAACAACGATTACAGCAGGTGGCGGTGTGTTCGGCATGTATTACAATGCAGAAGCAAGTGTGCGTCAGATGCTGCCAAATACATTTATGTGGAAAGGCGAGACCGTAGAATTTTCTCAAAAAGATGTCTTATATAATGAAGCAGTGGCTGTGAAAAATTTACGTGTTGATAATGAATTCTCGTTTTTTGAATATACATTACTGAAGGAATCTGATTATAATCGTTTAGCGAAATTACAAGGTAAGGATGAAGAACTGCACATTGCAGATGGCTCTACAGTTTTACTTGATGCAGCCTATGATGAACGATTTTCACAGGATTTTACGGGTAAGGACTTTAAGCTACAAAACGGAGATTCCTTCCATGTAGAGAAAATGTACACGGAAAGCGTGCTAAACTTTATAGCAGCGGGAACAGTACTCGTTGTGAATGATCAGGAGTTTACGGCTACAAATGCCGAAGAGATCATCATGCAGGTTGTTGGATTGGACAATGATTTGAAACAACAGGACGTTTCACAAGATATTTATAAACAATTGCCTACTGAACAACAAGAAACCTTCTCTAGTGTTCCACAAAGCTATGAGGATGGTTTAGCAACAGTTGGCGCACTATTGTTTGTGGGAAGCTTCTTAGGTCTTGTTTTCCTAGCGGCAACAGGTAGTATTATCTATTTCAAAATTTTAACGGAAGCTGAGGAAGATCAGGCGAAATACGCTATATTAAATAAAATTGGTGTGAATAGTAAGCAAATCTTAAAGACAGTTGCAGGACAGGTGGCTGTGATCTTTAGTGCTCCACTTATCGTTGGCATTGTGCATAGTGCTTTTGCGTTACTAGCATTTTCACAGCTATTTGGTATGAATATTACAAAACCAGTCGTCTTGTGGATTGTTGCATATTCAGCTATTTACTTTATTTATTATATCTTTACCGTGCGTTCGTTCTATAAAATAGTGAGACAGGGGAATTAATATGAAAAAAGTATTTTTCGGAATAGGTGCATTGTTCATCTTATTCGTGGCAGGATTGGTTGTATTGATGACTGTAGACTTTAATCGGTTAAATAAAGACACATACTATGTCCATATTACAGCTGAGGGAAAAGTAGAGGAGTATAAGATAGATAGCGGTGAAATCTTTAAAATGTACTGGTATGAACTACCTTCTTACAATAAAAATGGCGAAGAAAAAACATTAAAGTTTTCAGCTCACAAAAATTTACGCCAGGATGCTTATTTAAAGCTTTACGTGAAAAAGGAAACGGAAGTCTCTTCATTTGATGAAGTAAAATTCCACGAATTACCTGCAAAGGTGCAAGATCAAATGAAATAGCAAAAAGGTGATGTCAATAGCAGAAAACGAACCTTTAGCAAGACGAGAGGTTGATTTCCGTTCCACCAGTGTCCTTTCCAGGGGGCGTCCGATGAGCCGCTTCACTCACTGCGTTCGCTCCAGGGACTCAGCTATGACGCTAATCCCCTAGGAGTGACGCTGGCTCCACTCCAATCAACCATTCTGCAAAACGTCTTTTCCTTATCTTTCATACGAGCCGTATTTGTATGATTAGAGAAAGGATAGCCTCTTATTTTCAATGTGGAGAAGTGATGAGTGACAACACCCTCCATAAAGAGTAGTGAATACCTTCACTTTATTTGAAGATCTTTGCTAAAAAGAAACATTTTTATGGATTGGAGTGGAGGGCTACTTGACTCCCGAGGGAGAGCGAGACTGGCGATCTCCTGCACGGAGCGGTAGCGGAGGAAGCGACTCGGCGCTCGCCCACAGGAAAGCAAGTAGCCTGCAGCGGAAATCCATTTTCACCTTTCACAAAAATGCTATGGATAGTTTTGTTTTTCAACACTCTGAGGGGTGTCTCAAAAGTTATTTGAGACACCCCTTTTCTGCACGAAAGCGACGTGTAACGAAGCGTCAGTGTCAAAAGTATGTTTGAAATTTATTGTTTTTCAAAGAATGCTACTAGTTAAATTTTGGGTTCTCATTTATTAGGTATTCCTTTTTAAATGAATGTTAACGCTTGTACCTTTCCCTTCTTCAGAGTTGATACTTACGGTTCCACCATGGGCCTCGATAATATCTCTAGCAATAGCTGTACCTAAGCCAGTGCCAGTTGTTTTTTCCGTATTTGTACCTCGGTAATAGCGTTCAAAAATATGTTCTAGATCCTCTGCTGCGATCCCTCTACCATTATCGGAAATCGTAATAGAATCTTCATCAACTGACACAAGGACGGAAACATCAGGAGCATTATGAAGGATGGCATTGTGTAAAAAGTTCATAATGGCTCTGCGCATAAAGTGCTCGTCAATTTGATGCGGACTGTTTTCGGTGGCTGTCTCAAACTCAAGATTAGCCAGCTCATATTGTGGTGTGTTCAATGTATCGATTACAATTTCACGAATAAATGGCACCATATTCACTTTTTTTAATGTGAGAGGGAGCCGTTGATGTCTTAAACGCATCGTTAAATTTAAATCATCTAATAGATCTTGCATATGCAATGATTGTTTTTCTATAATTTTTGCATACTCAGTTTGCTCACTAAGTGGTATTTTTTCATCATTCAATAGCTCTGCGTAGCCACGAATAGAGGCAAGAGGTGTTTTCATATCGTGGGAGACATTACTAATCCATTCCTCACGCATTACTTCTAGTCTCTTTCTCTCCTGTTCATGGGCTGCTAATTCCCGCGAAACTTCATTTAAATTTTCAAAAACAGGCTTATAAACCCCACCAGGAGCTTTAGCGGATGAATGCTCATGATTCTTTAAATGGTGAATTCGTTCTATCATCGCATAAAGAGGCTTCGTTAATGTGCGCCCAAAAAACCAGCCTACCAATGTTGCTACTAACAAGTCCGCAATAACGATGAACAAGCCGAATTTCCCGATAAACTGTAAGATTGATGTGCCAGAAAAATGCATAATATATCTTGTAACACCACTACCTTGAATGCCAATTAAATAACTAAAATCATCCTTATTGCCAATATAAACCGTAGTATTAGAATCAAATTCTTTATATTTATATACCTGAATTAAGTCGATGGGTGTATAGTGCGAGAGTGCTTTTTCTGGTACAAAATGGGCGTCAATAACTTGACCATTTACATCAAGTAATTGAATCCAAGCATTTCGCAGATGCAAATGTTCAAGCCCATCTGCACTTATTGAGGGTACCCCATTTTTAATTTCGATATATTTTTGGAATTCGCGTACAAAGTTTTCTTCTTTAGTTGCAGAAGCACCATCAGAATCAGTAGCTAACCGATAAGTGAGCAGACCTACTAGAATGGCAGTATTGACAAAAATAACGATGATGACAATAGAAAGTACAGAAAGGAGGAAACGCGCTGTTAATCTCCACTTCATTCTTGTGCCTCTTTTGGTACGACGAATTTATAACCAAGGCCTTTAACAGTGGTGATATACAGAGGTTTTGAGGCATCCTGCTCGATTTTTTCACGCAAACGGCGGATATGCACCATGACTGTATTATCTGAACCGAAAAAATCCTCTCCCCAGACACGTTCAAACAGCGTTTCTTTACTTAAAATTCGATTAGGATTGTGCATAAAGCACGCCATTAAACCAATTTCCTTTGCCGTTAACTCCAATAAAACGCCATCTTTATGAACTTCAGTTTCATCGGTATTCAGCTGGAATGGTCCAAGCTGTAGTGCTTTCTTGGTAAGGCTCGGAGCAGTATCTTGAATTTGGTAGCCAGCTCTTCGTAATTGGGCCTTTACACGATAGGCAACTTCTTTAGGGCTAAAAGGCTTTGTAATGTAATCGTCTCCACCAATGGCTAGCCCTAAAATTTTATCAATTTCCTCGTTTTTAGCAGACATGAAAAGTACAGGCACATGTGAGACTTCACGGATACGTCTACATAAATCGTAGCCCTCACCATCTGGAAGCATGACATCTAGCAGTACAATATCTGGTTTTGTTAGTTGAAAGCTTGTCCAAGCATCATGAATGGAGCCAGCTGTATAAATTTGCTTGTAGCCCTCTTTTTGTAAGCTTACTTTTAGCAGGTTAGCTAAATCAGCCTCATCATCCACTACTAATATAGTTGGTTCTTGCACTTGTTCACACGACCTTTCGATTTGGAAGAATCCTTTTCTGACAATCATTATAAATGAAATATACATGAAAGAGGAAATGAAGTATTAATTATATGAAAATTTGTATACAGTAGGGGAATGTTATGAAACTTTTACAGTTTCTAAAGCGTAAAAGGAGTATGACGATTTAGGAGGAATGACGGTGTTCAAAAAAATAGCAGCAGATGCACTTGGACTTTCAGATATTGGAGTAGTTGTGCCACAAGTGGATTATGATAAAACAGATGCAGATGATTTTATCCTACATGAAATTGACGAAAAAATATATTTTTTAATTAAAACGAAGGCAGATGAGTATTGCTTTACGAATCGTGCCATTATTCATGTAGATGGCGAGAGTGCCATGAGTAAAAAAAGATTATTGCGACGCTATGACTATTCTATGTATGCCATTACAGATGTTTTTCTAGAAACAGCAGGAACAATTGACCTTGATGTCGAAATTAAGTTTACAATTGGCAATTCTCCACTATCCATCGACATCCATAAACGCTTTATTGATGACATTAAAGACCTCTATAAAGCACTACATGCTATTAGCTATGAGCAAAAACACAATGTCTATAAGCTAGAGGTAGCAGAAAAAAGCTTAAACATTGCTTCTTCATCACTTGGACGGATGGGCAATGATAACATCTCTCCATCTACGTCTTTCGAGGAAATCACACGCTTTGCGAGTACTTGGATGATCGACCATAAAGAAAAGTACAAAAAAGAAGACTTCTCACATATTTTTGATTTATACATGAACAATTGATAAAAATAGCTCTCTGCAAATGTGGAGAGCGTTTTTAACATATAACACTTACATAAAAATCAGAACCAGGAGCGTGACAAAAAATGACAAACGAATTGCATGTGCTTGAAAAGGAAGGCTTAGAAAATGATGACTTTATACAGCAACCGCAAGCCGCTGAGACATTGTTCGTAAATGAGTTCATTGATGGTATTTTAGATCCCTCAAAGAAGATGTTAGGGCCAGTTAAAGACGGTGGAACGATCATTGCGAATACAGCACCTGGATGCTGGGGACCAATGCTTACACCTATTATTCGTGGAGGACACGAAGTAACGAAGCCTGTTTTTGTAGAAGGCGCTGAGGTGGGCGACGCCATCGCCATTAAAATTAAATCTATTCAGGTCACATCTCTGGCAACCTCGTCAGGTTACGATGAGGCGATTATAGATCGTTTCATTGGCGATCCGTTCGTTTCTGTCAAATGCCCAGGTTGTGGCAAGCTACATCCAAGCACAATTGTCAAAGGGATAGGTCCACAAGCGATTCGCTGTTCAACCTGTGATACAGAAACGGCACCATTTAAAATGATAAACGGCTATACAATGGCCCTTGATCAAAAAGGCCAAATGGGTGTCACTGTTGGAAGAGAGGGTGCTCGCCGTATCGCCCTTGATGCTAAAAATTACATGAGAACACCTGAAAATTCTGTACAAAATCCAGTTGTTGCATTAGCACCAAGCGACCTAGTAGGTGTAATGGCGAGAATGCGACCTTTTTTAGGACAGCTTGGTACAACCCCTTCAAAAGCAATGCCGGATTCTCATAATGCTGGTGATTTTGGTTCGTTCTTAATTGGAGCACCGCATGAATATGCCTTTACACAAGATGAATTGGATTTACATCGTACCGATGGTCATATGGATATAAGTAGAGTACGCGAAGGGGCAACGATTATTTGTCCTGTAAAGGTTCCAGGTGGCGGTGTCTATATTGGGGATATGCATGCTATGCAGGGAGATGGGGAGATTGCGGGGCATACAACAGATGTAGCTGGTATTGTACAGCTACAAGTTAGTGTCTTGAAAAAAGTAGCATTGGAAGGCCCAGTGTTATTACCAAACGAAGAAGATTTACCTTATACAGCTAAGCCCTTTACGAAGGAAGAAAAGCGCCGTGCACGAGAGCTAGCAGAGGAATTCGGTGTGAAACAGGTGGAGGAGGCATTCCCTGTATCTATGATTGGTTCTGGAAAAACGCTAAATGAGGCTACGGATAATGCAGTCCAGAGAGCCGCAAAGTTATTTGAGATGAGCGAGCCAGAAGTGTTAAATAGAGCGACGATAACAGGTTCCATTGAAATTGGACGTCATCCAGGAGTTGTCACAGCAACCTTCCAAGTACCTAAAACGATATTGAAAAAGGTACGAATTTATAAGACAGTGAAAAAGCAATATGATTAATAGATGAATTCATTCTAAAGCAAACTGTTAAAGGTTTGCTTTTTTGTATGGGTTATGGGGTGGCAAAGTAAGAATTTGTCTGAAATATGAAGTTTAGATTGAATTCTAATGTTGTGTTGATATAATAGGTAAAGTTTAAAAATGATTAGCCTAACCGAATTTAAATAGAACGTAGCATAGAAAAGTTGGTGTCGAATGACAGAGTTTTTTGGTGTGGAAAATAAAATAGAGAAAAAGAATAGTATAAAACCTTTTATATTAAAAATGAGAGGAGGGGGACATGCTCCCTCTCGAACAAATTTTGCTGATGCCATCACGGGGGCAATAGGCGGCTTAATATGTATTTTTGTTTTGCTATGGCTAACAAATTTTACAGAGGCACCTTGGCTAATGGCTTCACTTGGTGGTAGCTGTGTACTTGTATTTGTCGTCTGGAATGCACCGTTATCTCAGCCTCGAAATATTATTGGTGGCCATTTCATTTCCGCCTTTATTGGTTTGGCTATGTATGCACTATTGGGCTCGAGTATGCTGTCTATTAGTTTAGGCGTAGGGCTAACAATATTTTTTATGGCCTTCCTGGGCATTATCCATCCGCCGGCAGGTGCCAATCCTATAATTATTATTTTAGGAGGCTATGGTTGGAGTTATTTAGTAACACCTGTGTTAATTGGCGCTATCATTATTGTATTTTTCGGCTTGTTGATAAATAATTTACGTGAAAAAAGAAAATATCCACTATTTTGGTGATGGAGATTTCCATCTATGAAGTGTATTCACTTGATAGGTGGTTCTTTTTTGTTTGAGAACATTTTAGCTAGGCATATCACTAATTTTTTAGCATATTTTACTTAAGATTTGTTATATTGAAGAAAGAGTGTTAAAAACATGTATTTGAATGATAGGGGAAGATCTTTGTTGGTCGAATTTGATGGGAGGCTCCAATTTTATGCTGTTGGACTGTGATGAGCAATTATTCATGGCTTATAAACAAAAAAGTGAAAAGGGTGCTGAAAATTTACTAGCAACATGGCTGGAGGCAGAGTCAAATCTGCAGGAAGATCCAAAAATACTTGGTACTTCGCTTTCACCAAAGCTATTTTTAGTAAATGAAGAAACGGCTAAGAATATTGCCTTTTCCACAGCTCGTAAATATTGGGGTCGTGTATCAACAGAAATGCAAATGTATTTTGACAAATATGGCTTAGATGCAAAATTTGTGAATGAACGGCTCAATGCTTTTTTTTATACACAAAAAGGAAAAGAAACTTTTTTTGAGCAACTCTTTGCACAACACACAATAGACTTAGAACGACTAATTTGGCTAGTTTTTGGGAAACGAATGCAAATAGCAATGCCAGTTAATGAACTACAAACAATTATTTTATATAAATTTCAAGATGAATATTTAGTGCATATGATGTATAAAGAGCATGCATCTTTTTGGCATTGGCTTTTTACAAAAAAGGTTTATTCACTGCTTATCCACAGATCCTTAGAGCAATTCACATTTCTTTATGAAATAATGGGACATTTTGAGCAATCTATGAAAGAAAATTGTGAACATGTGGATAACTTTGTGAATAACTATAAAACGATACTGGATAAGTGTATAACTCATGTGGATAAGCACAATGCTAGCTGTTTGGCAAAAAAACAGTTACGTCTTTACCAAATTGTTGTACACTACCGATTGGCTGAGGGAGATAATAACTGTGTGAAGGCACTTATTACGTCCTTTGAGGCGGATTGGCGTTATTCAATGTATGCATTAACGGAGAAGGAAAAAGTGTTAATAGCCTATCTACTATTTCATATAGCACATCAGGAGAAGGATAATGAATTAGTTATTCAATATGGGGAATATTTATTAGAGGATGAGCGACTTAATAATTATGCAATCGAGATAATGCTTGAATATAAAGAGTTACTACCAAATCGTAAGCCGACTCCTCCTGCAATTATTAAAAACTATGAACTAAATTTTTTAGAGAATTTGTATGCTATATTGCTGGATCATTACGTAAGAATGGGACGTTATCAAGAGGGGTTAGTCCTTTTAAAAGAGCATGTACTAGCATCCAATAAAAAAATACATGCAGCATTGGTGGAGGGGAGTTGTAGCAATGAACAATTGATTGCAATTGAGGCATATGTTCAGCAGGATATTGCATTACACGTTAATAATTCATTACAGCATATTGGGTTATCTGTGGAAGAATGGCGTCAACATTATCGCCATTCAGAGGCTCCTTATTATTTTGTAGCTCAAAGTGCCTCTCTCCATCTATTAAATATTTTAAAGATTTTATTTGTAACAGAGCACTATGAGCTTTTTGAGAAATTAATGGAAATCTACAAAAAGTATTTATTGATTGACGATCATTTTGAAAAGCTACGAGTATTTATAAGTGCATATGTATAAAAGTAGGGCTGTCCAAAAAGTTGATCTTCGGCAACTTTCTGGTACAGCCCTGTTCCATATGCAAATAATTCTAGAATGAGTTTTAGAAGTTTTCTTTCTGTGCCTTCGCTGTCTCAAAAGAAGCTTTTATTTCACTTAAAAGATCACTATCTTTTAATAAGCGATAGCCAGCTGAAGCAAGTGCTTTTGCTCCTTTTATCAAAGCTGCATCACCTTCAGGGGATTTAGCAGCTTCTTTAAATTCATTTGTATGCCCAATTAGATCGTCTGGGCCAATTTTTATATATGGATGTGCTGTTGGAACCTCGTAGCTAATATTCCCAGCATCTGTTGAACCTTTGCCTTGTCCTCGAATTGTCCAAACCTTTTCTCCTAAAGCCTCTAACTCCTCTTGTAAAATATTATCTAGTAAAGGATTTAGCACAAAATCCTTTACTTCATTTTGGAATCGTTCAATTTTTACCGTTGCCCCGGTTGCTAGTGCAGCACCTTCAGCAATTGCACGTACCTTTACTGATACCTCCTCAGTTTTTTTCCATGATTCCGCACGAATGAAGAATCTTGCTGCTGCATATTCAGGAATAATGTTTGGTGCATCCCCACCATGTGTAATAATTCCATGAATTCGAACATCTGTAGGAAGCTGCTGGCGTAAAGCATTAATCCCAACAAAAAGCTGGATCACTGCATCTAATGCATTAATTCCTTCCTCAGGAGCTCCTGATGCATGTGCGGCTTTCCCGTAAAAATGAAAATCAAGTGGATCAACGGCAAGTGTTTCGCTTGTTAGAGATGTTTTTCCTGCTGGATGAATCATTAAAGCGACATCTACTTCCTTTAAATAGCCATGTGCTACAAAGCTTCCCTTTGCACTGCCGTTTGGACCACCTTCTTCAGCAGGTGTTCCTAAGACGACGACACTTCCACCGGTTTCATCTAATGTTTTAGAAAGAGCAATTCCGGCTGCTACACTCGTTGTTCCGATAATATTATGACCACAGGCATGCCCTAAACCTGGAAGAGCGTCATATTCAGCAAGAAAGGCAATTGTTGAACCAGGTTTTCCACTGTCTTTCACTGCATAAAAGGAGGTTTCATGTCCAGCAACGGCTGTGTCTACTTTAAATCCTGCATTCGTCAAGATTTCTACATGCTTTTGACTTGCGAAAAACTCCTGATTCCCTATCTCTGGATTGGCATGGATTGCCTGGCTAGTTTCAATATACAATGCTTGATTTGTTTCAATGGATTCCTGGATTAGTTCAATTCCCGATAAAGTTTTGCTCATATTTATCTCCCCCTATAGTCCTTTGCTTTGTTTTATTAACTCATCTTTTGATAAATCAACAACAATAGATCCTCCATTTGTTTCTGCCTCGACTGCCTTCATTACGTCTTCCTCATGATACAGCTCGACAATTCTCTGATATGTTTTATTATCTTGATCATCTGCTCGTGCAGCAAAAATGTTCACATAAGGTAAGGCGTTTGGATCGTTGGCATCTTCAAGATAAATGGGGTCCTTTACGGGATCAAACCCAGCTTGTCCAGCAACTCCATTATTAATAACGGATGCAACTACATCTGGTAATACACGTGGTGTTTGTTGAGCTACAATCGGTAAAATGTCTAAATCTTTCGGGTTGTCGACGATTTTACTTGGGTCACCGAAGAGACCAAAATCATCTGCCAATTTAATTAAGCCAGCTGATTCTAATAATCTTAATGCACGAGCTTGGTTGGAAGGGTCATCAGGGATGGCAATTTTGTCACCTTTTTTAATTTCGTTAACATCCTTCACTTTTTCTGAATATATTCCCATTGGAGCAATAACAGTAGCACCAATTGGAACTAAATCGACATTATTTTCTTTAGTAAATTGTGTTAGAAATGCGATATGCTGAAAGGAATTAATATCAATTTCTTTATTTGCTAATGCCTGATTCGGCAATGTATAGTCAGAGAACTCAACAAGCTCAATTTCAATCCCTTCCTTTTTAGCTTTCTCTTTTAAAATCGGCCATACTTCACCATCTGTTCCAGTTACACCAATCTTTACTTTTTCTTCTTTTTTAGCATTATCTGTAGCTGAATCAGACCCACAGGCAGCCAATGCTAATACGGCTGTTAAAACTAATAAAATACTAAACCACTTTTTCATTATTGATCTCCTCTTTCGTTGTTTTATTCAAATGAAAAATGTCCTTCTTACCGTCGCATAATTTTTCTTGATAGCTTATTCCCAATCCACTGCGCAATTTGTACAAGAATAATAAGAATAATAACGGTCACAAGCATGACACTTCCATCAAAGCGTTGATAACCATATGTCATTGCAATATGACCTAAACCGCCTCCGCCAACTGTACCAGCCATTGCAGAGAAATCTATTAAACCGACTGTCACAAACGTTAAGCCTAAAATTAACGGTCCAAGTGCCTCTGGAATTAATACAGTAAAAATAATTTGTAGAGGACTTGCTCCCATTGCCTTTGCGGCTTCAATTACCCCTGGGTCTATGCTAACTAAGTTATTCTCTACTACTCTCGCAATACCAAATGATGAGGCAATCGTCATCGGAAAGATCGCTGCCCACGTACCAATCGTTGTTCCAACAACCATTCTTGTTAATGGGCTAATGGCCACTAGAAAAATAATAAATGGAACTGGGCGAATAATATTAATTAAAAAATTTAACAATTGGAACACGAATTTGTTCTCTAAAATATTTCCTTTTCGTGTCACATATAGTAGTAAACCTATTGTTATACCGAGAATAGAACCAAAGATAAGGGTTATAATAACCATTAAAATCGTTTCACCCGTAGATTCAAAAATACGGGGCCAAAAAGTCGTCCAATCAACCTTCATTGAATTTTACCTCCTCAACAGTTACAATATCTTGTAATTCAGTAAGAACACTAGGTATTTTATCGCTACGGCCCTCAAATGAGACGAGCAAGTTCCCATAGAACTTCTCTTGAATTTCTCGGACAGAGCCATAGACGATATTAACATCCACGTCAAATTTTCTTGTTACGCGAGAAAGGATAGGATCGCTAGCAATATCACCTTTAAAAATAACACGGTATAAATTTTTGCCGCCTTTTTTTCTCCATTCCTCTAATAGAGATGCAGATGGTCGATCTTGCTGAACCGATTGAATAAACCGTTGAGTTGTTAAATGCTGTGGATTTGTAAAAATATCAAAAACTGAATTAGATTCAATTACTGCTCCATTTTCCATGACTGCTACTCTGTCACATATTTGTTGGATGACATTCATCTCATGTGTGATTAGCAAAATAGTGATTCCTAAATCCTTGTTTACTTTTTTGAGAAGGCGAAGAATTTCCCCAGTTGTATCCGGGTCGAGCGCTGACGTTGCTTCATCACAAATTAATATATCAGGGGAGGTAGCAAGCGCCCTCGCAATTCCAACCCGCTGTTTTTGGCCTCCAGATAATTGCTCAGGGTAATCGTTCGCTTTTTCTGTAAGACCAACAAAGCTAAGAAGTTCTGCAACTCTTTCATTAATTTCTTTTTTAGGCACGCCCGCCAGCTTAAGTGGATAGGCTACATTTCCAGCTACCGTTCTTGAGGAAAATAAGTTGAAATTTTGAAAAATCATGCCGATTCTTCTTCTCAGCTTTCTTACCTCTTTTGGTGTGAGCGAATTAATATCAACACCTTGTACTTGAACAGCGCCATGGGTTGGACTCTCTAATAGATTCACAAGCCGCAATAATGTGCTCTTTCCTGCACCACTAAATCCAATAATTCCAAAAATCTCTCCCTGCTGAATTGAAAGAGATACATCTTTCACTGCATTCACTTCACGATCACCAAATTTAAAGGTTTTCGCTACATTTTGAAATTCAATCATTTACTTGCTCAACTCCCTATTTAAATATAAAGAACAAAAAGGACCTTCCTTTTGTTCTTATCGATTAAGAAAAAAAGGAAGGTCCTCACTATTGAAGAAACTACTTCCTTCTCATCTTTCAAATGTAAGTACATTTGCAGGAATTGGCACGGTATTATGTTAATAACCCGCTGCCGAGACTTCATTGGGCCTGTCCCTCAGTCTCTCTGGATAAGAAGAAATTATCGTATTTAATTGTCTGTTAAGATTTAAACAATACTATAATGCTTGATGAATTATATGTCAACATTTCTTTTAAAAAGTTTTATTAGAAAAATAAATTCATTTACTGTAATAACAGCAGGGGTACATTGGTAGCCACGTTTTTTCTAGTGAAATAATTTATGCTTATGTTACTGAGGATGTCAATGAGCAGGCAGCCATAAAAAAGGTTCAATTTGAAAATTGCCTACTTCCAAATTGAACCTTTCCGTTATTCTAAAACGCCCTTTTCCCGTAAACTAGCAATTTGTTCATCACTATAGCCAAGTGCAGTCAATACTTCCTCATTATGCTCTCCAAGCTTGGCACCGACATACTTGTACTCAGGCTCAGTGCCATCAAATTTAAAGGCAGAAGCAATTTGCTGTTGCATGGTGCCATCGCTTTTTGGAATATCGACAATCATGCCGCGAGCCTTCAGCTGTGGATGCTCACATGCTTCTGGAAAAGTGAGTACAGGCTCTACACAACCTTCAAAATCCTCGTTAAATACCTCAAGCCATTCCTCATATGTCTTTGATAGAAAGGCATCATGAACAGCCTCTTTAAAGCGTATTTGCGTATAGTAAGAATCATTAAAGGTATTATCAATCAACTCAGGAATGTCGAGTGCTTCACAGAGCAGTTTACGAAATTGAGGTTCTAAACTACCGACAGAGAAGAAGCGTCCATCTTTTGTTTTGTAAAAATCATAGTAACTGCCTCCATTTAAAATTTCTTGCTCTGGCTGTGGTACACGACCACCCCCAATAAACGCAGCACCATACATAGTATTCAGCGAAAAGACAGCATCTGTCATACTAATATCTATGAATTGTCCTTCGCCTGTTTTTTCACGATGGAGGGCAGCAGCCAGTACCCCAATTGCTGCATGCATTGTCCCTCCAGCTATATCAGCTAGTTGAACCCCCATGGATACAGGCTTTTTATCCTTATGGCGTGAATAATCGAGTAAGCCTGCTAAAGATAAATAGTTATTATCGTGTCCAGGTCGATTGCTATAAGGTCCAGTTTGTCCGTAACCAGTAATCGCACAATAGATAACCTTTGGATTTATTTCCTTTAGAGCTTCATAGCCGATGCCAAGGCGTTGCATGACACCAGGCCGAAAACCTTCGATAATAACGTCATACTCTTGCACCAGTGATTTTACAATGTCTATAGCCTCTGGTGATTTAAGATTTAATGTAATTGATTTTTTAGATCGATTTAAATGTTGATGAATGTAAGCCTCATGATCTTCATCATAGGGAGGCATAATTCGTGTTATATCAACGCGCTTTGAAGATTCAACATGGATGACATCTGCTCCTAAATCAGCAAAAATCATTGTCGCCATTGGCCCTGGTAGTAATGCAGAAAAATCGAGAATTTTTAACCCCTGTAAAATGCCCAAATCTTCCAACCCCTTTTTGTGTAGGCTACACGACCATCCCATCGATGGAAGCGTAGCGCTTTTCTCATAATCCCCATTTTGTGAAAAGCGTAACGTTCGATTCTGTATTAATACAGTTTATTTTATTTTAAAGAGTATTATAACAGAATAAACCTTAACTTGCCTATGCTATTTTTCATTATAAGATAAACATTCCAACTTTTATATGTCAGAATAACAATAAAAGTAAAAAAATTTAGAATTTAGATTTTTTATCAAATTTCAGACAATAGTTGTCAGCTGTTAGAATATTTAATCTAAGAAAATAAAGTGTAGAATTTTGTTTACTAGCTAGCTATATGATACAACCCTTTTTATTGATACAATCCTAGTGGTGTATTGGATTCTTCTTACGCAATTCGGAAATGATACTATTACCTCATTTATTAATAGAGTATCTCTCAAAAAATACATATAAAATTAACGTAAATAGGAGAGAAGAAATGAAATCACATCAATTAAAACTAAAGCATTTAATTATGGGAGTTGCGATGGCAGCATTCTTTTTCACAAGCCTTGGTAGTGTTTGGGGCGGATACAGAATGAATATTGACTCGATAAAGGAAAATACACTAGAAACGAATAGGGTTTATGCTCAAAAATTGGCATCTACTGCTGATTCTTATCTACATGAATCTTTCCAAATATTAGGTTATAGCGCAACTCAAATACAAGCAAAGATGGATGATGCGCAAGCATTGAATCAGGAAACGGAGCGTTTGAGATTGCAAAATCAAATGTTTAATTCTGTAGTAATAACAAATGCAGAAGGATTGGTTTTATCCGTCTCTCCACCATCTATTGAAATAAAGGGAGAAATTTTAACATCAATTGGTGCTAAAGAGGCGTTATCCAAAAGGACACCACTTATCTCTAAACCATATGAGGCGATGACAGGACGTCTCATCATTTTTATTTCTCATCCTATTTTTTCCGACTCCAATGAGTATTTAGGAATGATAGCAGGGACTATTTATTTAAAGGAAACAAATGCCTTTAAAACTTTATTGGGAGAGCATTATAGTAAGGACGGCTCTTACGTATATGTAGTTGATTCAGATGGGCGTGTTATCTATCATCAAGACCCAAGTCGGATTAATGATGTGGTAACGAAAAATAAAGTCGTTCAATCGGTGATATCAGGAAAGAGTGGTGCTCAACTTGTTGAGAACACAGAAAGAGTGAAAATGCTTGCTGGCTATAGTACAGTCCCATCAACAGGATGGGGCGTTGTCGCTCAGAAACCTTTAGACGTAGCACTAGCCCCTTCCTTTGATCGTGTACAGGAAGTCATTATTAAATCTGTACCCCTTATGATTCTATCTATTATCATTGTACTTTGGGCGGCAGCACGCATTGCCAACCCTTTGCAACAACTAGCAAATTTAACGGAGGAAAGTTTAGATAAGAAAAATGTAGAAGGTTTAAAATCTGTAAGTGGATGGTACTTTGAAGCTTATTCTTTGAAGAATGCCTTGGTTCGGAGTTTATCATTTTTGCATGGACAGGTCTCGTTTTTCAAGGATCAATCTACTGTTGATCCACTGACGGGGGTTACGAATCGACGTACAATGGATTCGATGCTTGCCGAATGGTTAACGAACAATGTACCACATGCAATTATTTTACTAGATTTAGATCACTTTAAAAGTGTGAATGACACATATGGTCATGCAGTAGGAGATAAAGTTTTGCAATTTTTAGCCAGTCATATGGAAGCTGTGGCTCGTGAAGGAGATGTATGCTGTCGATATGGTGGCGAGGAATTTGTCATACTGCTACCAAATACGGCAGTAGAAGAGGCAGCACAAGTGGCTGAACAACTACGAGAAATTTTGGCAACAACAGAAAGTCCATGTGGCAGACCGATAACATTATCTGCAGGAATAGCTGTCTATCCAGCAATGGCAGATTCAACAGAGGAACTAATTAAAGCAGCTGACGATGCACTATACCTTGCGAAACAAGAGGGGCGCAATCAAGTAAAGGTTGCGGAAATATAGATGCAGTAAAAAATGAAACAAAGGTGCTTACAATTTTGAATTTTGGGGTAATTGATTAATGCAAACATCATTTGGGCAAGCTACTTGTAAGTCATCCGCCATATGACTTCCTAAACCATGTTCAAATGATATGTAACTCGGGTCACATCTCTTGATCGACTTGACAAGACGTAAGGTTATCCCCCTTTCCCTTATGACACCCCAAGGACGACTAGATGTATGCCTATATATCGTGAAAAGCCAAGCGAGCACCGATGCTCCTTGGCTTTTTTGTTGTGTGGATGAAGGGAATTTATTTTGTTATTAGTGAAGGTCAAACGTGGCCACAATTGTTTGAAGAGGAGAGAAGTGGTGATATCACATGGAAGAGCTCATCAAAGTGGAGAGCCCGTTCTAAAAGTGGGAAAAGATACTCATTAAGAAGGGCTATCATTCCAAAAGAAATAGAAAGGTGAGTAAAAATTGCGAATCACTCAGTTAGCAAACTGAAAAATTAATCACCATTTCAGAAAGAGAAAGGTCATTTGATTAATCAAGAAATTTACCTGACTAATTTAGATTTATCTATGAAGGTTCGTTAGCTACAAGCCGATATAAAGAGTATGAGGAAATGATATTTGTACGTATCAAAATACATAAGTGAAAGGAAGAGTGGGATGGATAAATCTAAAATCCAAAAAGTAAATAAAGCCTTGATAGCAACAGTATTTGCTACAAGTGGGATTGCCGTTGTAGTACCTCCACCACAAAAAGCGGCAGCGGCTACTTCTCCCTTTACAGACATCGACCAATACTCAGTTCATTATAACGATATATTAAAATTATATTCTCAGGGTGTGATTAACGGGTTTGCCGATAAAACCTTCCATCCGGATGTCAATGTAACACGTGGACAAGCAGCAAAAATGATTGCAACGGCATTAAAATTGGATACGAGAAATGTCCAAAATCCTTATTATAAAGATGTACCGAAGGGTAGCGAATTTTATAAATTTGTCGCAGCATTGCAAAACGCAGGCATTATGTCTGGGTATTCTAATGGCACATTTATGCCAAACGAAGTGATGACTCGTGGCGAATTAGCAAAAATATTAGTATTAGCATTCCATTTGGAGGTATCTCCTAGTTACAACAATATTTTTAAAGATGTAGATAGCCAATCAAGCAATGCTATCTATATTCAAACACTAATCGATTTAAATATTACTGAAGGCACAACACCTGTGACATTCTCTCCGTTTGATGCTGTAAATCGCGGACAATTTGCTTCTTTTGTGGTTCGTTCACAAGAGAAAAAGAACAATGAAACATCTTTCAAAATTATAGATGTAGATGATGATGCCGTTTATATAAATGGTGAAGCCTATGCAGTTCCAGAAAGCCTTTCACATATTTTTAATGACGATAATGCACCTGTCTTAAAGGGTGCTTATATTGAGGGTGATCTTTCTGGTAAGAAGGTTCGATCCATCTCTAAACTAACATTAAATGCAAGTGGAACAAGCTCAAGCTTCCTTGATTTTGATGGTGATTATGGTTCATTAGGTGCAACCATTGTAGTTAATGGCAACTATATTGAATTTTCGAATCTTAAGATGACAGGTACTATGTTTGTCAATGAAACAGTTCGACCACCATTGCATTTAGGTGCTACTAACAATCAACCATTATCCATTGGGCGTGTGGCGAGCAATAATATTTCTTTTATCAACTGGTCGAATCCAGATAATACTAAAGGCGATGGTTCATCTAATAACAATTCAACAAACGATCTTCAAAATTGGACGAACCAAAATCCTGATAAAGATAAGCCATTTGTCAACTGGTCAAAAGAAAAACAAGAAATGAAAAATGTTGAAAAGCATCTTGAATTTTATAACAGCACTGTTTCGAGACTAGTAGTATCACAAACAGGGACAAAAATCGAATCCAATATGAAACTACCACGTGTAGACATCATCGGAAGTGTTCGCGAATTTGAAATTCAAGGCTATATTGGAACATTAAATCTGGATACCGAAACAAAGTTAACGATCTATGGAGATGGCAATATTGATTGGATAAACTACAACAGTTATACAGATTTAGAGCTGTATATAGATGGCCGTATCGGTACTCTATATGTTGATAATTCATACGGCAAGGTTGACATTGGGGACTATACGTATATCGACAAAGTCATTTTACCTAAAGATGAATCTCCAAATAATATCTTTGATGATTTCCTAGATGATAAAGACAATATCGGAAATATCACAGATCCAGATGGCAAACCAATCGATAAAGACGAAAACGAGAATCAGAATCCAGATGATAAAACAAAGCCTATTGTAAGTATTACAAATGTCAAAGTGCTCAATGGCAGTGAGATTCAAGCAGATTTCACATCTGATGAGGTAGGTACGTACTACTATATTGTGCGTGAAAAGGGAGCAGAGGCACCTAATAAACGTGAAATGGTAAACCATCTTTCAATTGAAAACGTTGCATACGGAAGTAGTGCGGCAATCAAAGGTACAAACTCAATAAAAGTTTCAAATCTAGGTGAGAAAAAAGAATATGTCATCTACATCATGGTTGTAGACGGCTCGAAAAATGCATCTGATATTGTCTCTCAAGCATTCCAAATGAAAGATGCAACTCCACCAGTAGTTAAATCTCTACAAGTTACGCCTTTACATGGAGGAACACGTGCTGAATTCAAGTTTGCAGCAAGTGAGCCTGGAGATTATTACTATTATGTACGTAAGAAAACAACAGCAGCTGACCCGACGACGGCAGATATCGTCGCAAACCCAACAGGTAAAGGGAAGGCAAAAGCTGGTGAACTTGGAATAACAGGAATTTTAACAGAATTAGATGCTGAAACCGAATATCAGCTTTATGTTGTCATGAAGGATGATTCAGGCAACTTCTCGGTAGATCCAATACCTAAAGAGGCGGTAAAAGAGTTTAAAACTGGTGAGCTTGATAATATTCCACCATATGTTGTTGGCGGACAACTAGTATTACTAGATGAGATTAAAAATGAATTTTATCTAACCGTGAGTGAGGATTTAGATCCCATTTCTGCTGAAAAAATAGAGAACTATGATCTTTCAGGTACAGGGATAGTCAATCAAGGAGCACAGCAACCGATACATCCTACAAAGGTTGTCTATAATAAAGCTCAGAAAAGATTAATTTTCACCATTCCATCATTAACAGGCTTTGTAAACGGGGATAATCTAGTTGTTACAATATCACCGAAAGTTAAAGATTTGGCTGATATCGAATTTGAAAATATCAATAACATTCCAAATAATACTGTTCCGCGAAACACAGCCGAATACATTCATAACGATATAGAATTACCAGTCCTCACAATTATAGGAGAACCAGTAATTAATAATACAAAGGACCAAACACTTCTTGAGTTTAATGCTTCAAAAGCAGGAACGTATCATTATCTAATTATGGAGTCAGATATAACTCTTACACGTGATGACCGCTTACGTTTAATTGAAGCTGTCCAATTAAATGAAACAAAATTTAAGGTTGGAACAGAAGAAATCGATATTGTGGGGAGCGGAGGTAATAAACCAGCTCAACTAGGAAAACAAAAGGTAGTAATTCCATTACCAACAGCAAATTTAAATCCGTTTAAGAGCTACTCTATCTATATGGTATTGCGCGATCGTTCAGGAAATGTTTCAGATATTGAGACTAGACATGTAATCGATGACCAAACACCACCGAAAATTGAAAATACATCGATAAAGATAGCTCAAGGAGATAAGAATGCTACCTTCAAATTTATGTCAGATGAAGATGGTACGTATCACTATATTCTTAGAAAAGCTGGCGATACAACAGTTCCAGTACCTTCAAGTGCTGAGGAGGTTATTGAAAGAGGAAGAGCTAGCAATATGAGAAAGGGTACTAATGAAATTAATTTTGCCACTTTAGAACCCCATCAGAATTATGAGCTTTATGTTGCGGTAAAAGATAGATATAAAAATGCAACAATGCTTCAAGTAGGTACAGAGTCAAAAGTATATACTTTTGATGAACAGCAAAATAAAACAATTACTTTGACACCAGGCGAAACTGACAAAGGTGTAATGGCATATAAATTCTTCTCAGATGGTACACCACCAAAGGTAGAGGATCCGATCTTTAAACAACTAGATGGTAAAACATTTGAGGTCACTTTCTCAGAGGCCATCGATTTAAAAAATGGAGATTTTACTTTAGTTAAACCAGGAACAACAACAGCTATTTCTCCTACTTACGCATCATGGGAGTGGGAGAATACAACAGCTAAAGAATGGGAACCTCGAAAGCTGATTATCAAATTTGCTAACGAAGTAACACAGAGCTTTGATATTACACTAAATGCTACTGTTAAGGATAAAGGTGAGTGGGAATTTAGTAAGCCAACAGCTTCATTCATTTATAGAACCTTAACAACAAATATTGAAAGTGCTAAATTACAGCCACCAATTACTACAGATAGAAGTAGAAATATTTTAGCTACATTTGACTTTACATTCTCAGATCCTTCTGTTCAACCAGGGGAAAAGGCTAAATTCTACTATAAAGCATATAGTAAAACTTATTCTGATACACAGATTGAAAACGTTACGCCTGTAGAAGTTATTCAACCTGATGCTCCAGGAGCACTAATTAGTTTAAGTAGTGGCAATGGTCAAACAGAGCTTTCAAAAGGACGAACTGAACAACCTATTACCCATCCAACTGTTTCTTTCATTGAAGGAGATTATATTGTAATTGTCATTGTAGACAAATACGGAAATATGTTTAAAGTTCGAGATAAAATAACAAAATAAGCTTAATTTTAAGGAAGAAACTCTTTACATTTAGTTGAAGAGTTTCTTCTTTTAAATAATCAATGAAAGTCCAAACTACCATCAATGAAAGTCCAAACTACCATCAATGTAGTTTGGCTTTTATTTGAGAATCATTTTCAATTATAATGGTAGTAGTAAAGAAGATAGATAGGAGGAATTATGTGCATTATGAATGTTGATGACCATATATACCTGTGGGATCATGCTGCTATCAAAGTGCTGGACGTTCGGCATCAGATTATGAGAATGGGAGAAACATTACAGTCTTATAAAATGCCAGCTAATGGCTTTATTTTTGTTTCTCGAGGAAGAGCGCAAGTCCAGCTCAATCAAATTGAGTATATTATTCAGCAGTTTCAAGTCATACATGGTAGCAAAGGAACTTTTTTAGATATTTTTCTAACGGAGGATGAGTTGGAGTATTATTTGATTTTTTATAAAGCGACCATGCCTATTCCTATGCGCCAAGAAGTATTACGCCTGATGGATAAAAGTAATCCATTTCAACTGCAATATAGCTATATACCCAGTTACCCCATTTTTATTTTTCACAAAGTTAAATTGATGGAGCAGGAGTGGAGGAAGTCTGGTGGGATAGATCGCTTTCATGTCAAATCATTATTCTATCAGTTTGTTCATAATCTGCTACAGCAACTGCATAGCCAAGGTATAGATATGATTAAGCCAGACCTTGTAGGACAGGTAATGAAGTATTTACAAGAGCATTATGCACAGGCTTTGACACTAGAATCTATTGCAGCCAATTTGAATTATAGCGTTCCTTATTTATCGTCCATTTTTAAAAAGAAAACAGGTTATAGTGTAATTGACTATTTGATTCAGACTCGCCTTGATATAGCGGCAAATTTATTAGTAGAAACGGATGCCACATTGAAGGAAATTGCCGAAAATGTGGGCTATAAGGACCCTTATTATGTGAGCCGTCTTTTTAAAAAGCATAAGGGTGTTACGCCATTACGCTTTAGAAAACAAGAAAGAAAAAATGCTATACATTGTCCTCAAAATAGCATTGAATCGTCCATTGTTTGGCGACCAATATGGCGATATATTGATAGTGATAATCATTATCAATATAAGCGAGAGGAAGTTATACATATGCATAGAGGTTCAAGAGCTCCATTCACGGCAATGGCACTACTCTGTATTACGTTATTATTATCAGCATGTACGGGAGGTACTGCTAATCTGAACAATGAAACTACTGGGCAAAATCAGACTGTAGTAGAAAATCAGTCAGCTAACTCGTCTGAGACAAGGGTTTATAAAGACCTTCAAGGGACAGAAGTAGAAATTCCTACAAATCCAGAACGAATTGTGCTTCAAGGCAATGCAATCGGTGATTTAATTGCATTAGGTATAGAGCCTGTTGGGGTAGATCGTCGTTTTATCGAGAGCGGTGTTTTAGAAAATAATAGGAAAATTAGTTCAACAGATATCGGCTTTCCAACCAACTTAGAGAAGGTTTTGACATTAAAGCCAGATTTGATTATGCTGTCATATATTATGGATAATGAGGTCGAAGAAGCTTCTAAAATTGCACCAACCGTTGTTTTCGATGGTATGCTGCCATTAAAGGATCGATTACCAGTCGTTGCTGATATTGTTGGTAAAAAGGAAGAGGGAGAGCAGCTACTGAATAAATATAATGAAGATGTCGATGCAATGTGGGAGCAGCTTCGTGCAGATGGTAAGGTAGCTGAGGGTGAAACGGCAGTAGTATTCCAATTTTATTGGAACAAGGCTATGTATGTGATGAAAACAGGTGGGGTAGCAGATTTACTGTATCAACCAAAAGGATTTGCTATGGACGAAAAGGTACAAGCACTGCAACCAAATAGTGGCCCGTATATTGAAATCACTCCAGAAGTGCTGCATGAAACACTTATTGGTGATCACTTATTTGTTGTCCTTTCTGCGGATAAAAAGGCGCAACAAGCTTTTGAGGAACTGAAGCAAGAGCCGCTGTGGAGCTCCTTACCAGCCGTAAAAAACAATAAAGTACATTTCATTGAAGATAAATGGAATTATGATGATATGACAACGAGTAATATGCTACTAGAGGAATTTCCAAATATGCTAACAAAATAAGTAGATAGGAAGGGCTAGGGGAAAACCTTAGCCTTTTTTTATTTAATCATCATCAGTGAATGCAACTGCTATATCAATAAGTAACTTAACTTACAAGTCGCCTGGAATTATTCTACAGTGAGCAATCAATAGTAAAGAGGACTGTTATAAGCTTTCATTAGAAAAACTTCTTAGATTTTCAAAGCTGTTAGAGAAATAGCAGGCTTTTTTGAAGAACTAAAATAAGAATTAGGTACCATTAACTATTACTATACTTACTTGTCTTTTAATGAGAATGTTTATCAATTATAATGATTTCTATGATGAATGTTTCAATTATATTGAGGTGGATGTAAAATGTACAGATTAATGGACACAGCAATAATCGAATGGCAGGAAAAGGTTAATACATATACACTTCATACAAAATTTCCAACATTACTAGCTTGTGATGTTTCTATCAAAATTTCTTTAGATGGAGAATGGTTACGTCTAGATAAAAATGAAATGATATATCTTAGTGCAGGGGAAATCGTAAGGCTAGAAAAAGCAAATCACCAAGTTGTTCATTTATATATTGTATCTTTTCAAATGTACAGTCTTACTGAAGAAAATGCTGATTTATTGCTTTATCGTGTCGATCATAAACAATTGCCTGCTCATGGCTCAATTGCTAGTGTAGAAACATTATCGTATCGTGCTGTTACTCTCCTTCAAGAGCTTGTAGGTGAGTTAGACGTAGGTGAACAGCATTTTCATAGTAGACAAAATTTTTTGTTGGAGGAAATATTACATTTATTTATCCAAGCTTTAAAGCCGTATAAAGAGAAAGTAGATTTGATTATGCGAGAAGCTCTAGCATATATCAATCGCCATTATGATCAAAATCTAAATCGTTCACAATTAGCAGAGCTTATGGGTTTTAACCCAAGTTATTTTTCAAGATTGTTTCAACAACAAATAGGGCGTAGTTTCTCGAACCATTTGATGAGAGTGAGAATAGACAAAGCCAAAATGTATCTTCTTTCAACGAATGCCACATTGAACGAGATTGCGAGAAAAGTTGGCTATACAGATGGACTCTATTTAAGCCGAAAGTTTAAACAAATTGTTGGTGTATCGCCAAGTGAGTATCGGTATAGACCGAAGCCGAGACGTATTGTAGCATTCCAATATAGTGGTGATTTACTTGCTTTAGGCATACAGCCAATTGCTGCTCCTTTTACACCATGGGAAGTATCACCGCTTATACATCGTGAGCTTAGTGGTACGATTGATTTGGAGCAAGATAGAACTCATCAACTGGAGAAAATGGACATCGACCTAATCATTGTGCCTGAATATTTATATTATTGCCCAGGCAAGTTAGAAAAATTGGAGCAACTTGCACCCATTTTGGTTTTGCCATGGAATCAATTAGATCGACTTGAAGAAGTTAAGCTTATAGGAAAAATTCTTGGATGTGAGCAAGAGGCAAAGATGTGGGTTGAGCATTATCAATCCATTACACATACAGCAGCTGCTAAGCTCGAATTCATTATACAACCTCATGAAACAGTAGGTTTATATGAGGTATGGGAGGATCATACAATATGTATTTGGAATACCACTGCAAGAGCTACCTATAATTTATATAATGGCTTAAAGTTAACTCCTCCTCCACGTATTCAGCAAGAGGTGCTAGAAGTAAACAGTCATCTTTTTATAGAGGGAAATATATTATCTGACTACGCTGCTAACCATATGTTTGTTGTCCTCACAGAAGATTACTATCAAGATTTTCCAAATAAGCTATTAAAGCATAAAGCTTGGAAGCAGCTATTTGAAGATCCAACAAGGAGTATTTATCCGATTAAGCTTAATGATTTTTGGTGCAATGATGGATTAACGCTAGAAAAACAACTTAGTATTATGCTAGAAAAGCTATATAATCATTAATTATGAAGCCTATGTCACTTTTGTCCATATGCAAGTTCTCACATTTTGAAATAGACGATTGAAGAAGAGAGCATTACGATAAGGATATTGATTGAGAAAGATTATCATTATCGATAGGAGTGAAAAAATGGTCAAGGCTAGGCAAAGAATTTGGATAGGGTTAATGATGCTACTGTTGATTTTGATTGTTTTAGGTGGCTGTAGCAAAGCGACAGAAAGCAATTCAGGAAGCCCTCAGTCAGAGTCAAATAGTAATTCAGAAACAGATACAAAAGTTATTAAAACAGTTGATGGTGATGTTGAAATACCTGCCAATCCTCAAAGAATCGTTACGCAAGGGTATTTAGCAAATTTTTTAGTTTTTGATGTTAAACCAGTCGGTGCACCATATTGGGAAATAGAAAGCCCTTATACTATGGAATTTAGTGAAGGGATCACAGACATTGGTCAAATTGATGGAGGCTCGGTTGAAAAAATTTTGTCACTTAAACCAGATTTAATAGTTACGGTTGGAGGAGATGAAAAATTAAATGAGCAATACCGTAAGATTGCCCCAACATTGGTCATCCCTTATGGTACATATCATGAGGTTCATGACGAAATGAGAGCTTTTGGGGAGATTTTAGGAAAAGAGAAGGAAGCGGAAGAATGGCTAAAAGAATTTGATAAAAAAGTAGCGAAGGCAAAGGATTCTATTAAAGGGTTAATTAGAGAAGGAACGACTTTTTCTCTTATGGGTCCGTTTGGAAAGGATTTTTATATCTATGGTGATGGTGTAAATCGCGGTGGACAAGCAATTTATCAGCAGCTAGGTTTAACACCACCAAAATTAGTACGCAAGGATTTAATTGAGCCAAAAATTAATGCACTTAGTATTTCACAGGAAAAGATTGCAGATTATGCAGGTGACTATATCTTTTTAGACATTTCAGGAGAAGCGGAATTTGATGAGAATGATCCTGTATGGTCAACGATTGATGCAGTTAAAAATAATAAAGTATTCTACTTAAATCCTGAACGTTTCTGGCCATATGATCCAATTGCAGTGGAATCGCAGGTTGAAGAAATTGCTAAAATGCTAAAGAACCATTTAGAGCAAGAGAAGTAAATGCTACAAAAAAGCCCAAGTGTATAAATTACCACTTGGGTCTTCTACTAGGAATCCAAAAAACGGGGAAGACGACTAAGCATACAAGGAAGGACGCTCACATGGTCCTCCTCATCAAATTTTACATAATCAGTAAGAATGTTTTTGTCGCTTAAACGCTTCATTTGTTCAGCAGCTTGATCAGCTCCTTCAAGCATATCTGGCAACTCGTTAGCGCCGATTGTAAGTAGGAGATTAATAGTATGCTGACTGTTCCAAGTTTCAGCAAATTTGTCTATTTCTTTTAGTACGGCATTGTTAGCCCACCAAACAGAGGGGCTTCCGACTACTACATGACTAAATAAATTTGGTCTAGCACATAGAGCATACAGTGTGAAAAGACCGCCTAATGAATGACCAACAACCGCTTGTTTCTTCTTATTGACAGGCCATTCCTTTGCGATAGTAGGCATTAGCTCATGCTCAATAAAGTCTAGGAATTCATTGGCTTTGCCATTAGGAGGCCAAGGCGTTCCATCTGGACGTGGTGGTAGCTGAGCTTCACTAACAGGTAGTGTAAAATCATTGCAGCGTCGTTCCATATCAAAGGGTTCTTTTGAGGGATAGCCAATCCCAATAACAAGAATTGGGTCATAGCCTTTTGGTTTACGTGTTTGTAATTTTACTGCCTCAGCGAGCGTTGGAAAAAGAGCGTCCCCATCTAAGGCATATATAACAGTATAGCCATCTGCTGGTGGTGCTTCTGTTGGGGCAGCAATTAAAATTCGATAGTCAAGCTGTTGACGAGATGTCATGGCAACTTCAAAGTAGTTATCTGATGTATAAGGTTTCTTTGTCATTGTTGTCATGGCGCTAAAAACTCCAATACATCCTCTATCACTTTTCCTTGTGCATGAATACCACCATTTAGCCAATAATCCTCGGATGTTTCAAATACTTGATTATGTTTGAAGGCAGCTGTACTTTGCCAAATTTTACTGTCCTTCAACTCATTTATAAATTCATCTCCAAGATTGCCATCATTGATTAGGAAAATATAATCGGCATCAAGTTCAGGTAGAATTTCTAATGATACTTCAAAGGCACCATTTTTCACGTAGCTGCTTTGTTCAAATCCTAATTCATGTGTTAAGACATACCCACTGAAATACTCATCAGTCATGAAAAACATTCCTTTTGCATTAAAGCGAATTAACGCAACCTTTTTACCTTCTGTGATGGAGGCTAGCTTTGTTTTTGCTGCATCCACCTTTTCTTGATAGCCTTGTAAAGCTTGCTCAGCCTTGTCTGGTTCATCAAGTAATTGCCCTAGAATTTTAATAGAGCCTTCTAAATCGCTTGCAGCATTATTAAATACATAGGTTGGAGCAATTTTGGCATATTTTTCGTATGTGCCATTTTCCACATAAAATGAATTGTGCAAAATAATTAAATCTGGTTTATTAGCCATAATCGATTCGGCTGAAGGGGGACCACTTGCAAAGCTAATTTCAGGTACCCCTTGTAGCTGATCTTGTAAATAGAGCTGTGGTTTAACACCATTCGACCATTGCATAATAGGCTTGATGCCAAAAGCTAATAACGAATCCTCCATAACAGGTGCAAATATTTTTGTAGGCTTAGCAGGTAGTGTCACATCATTGCCAACCTCATCTTTTATTGTTAATGGATAAACACTTTGCTCCTTCGTATTTTCTGTGCCTGCCTGTTCTTCTTTATTACTTGATTGGTCATTGCATGCCGAAAGTATTCCAATAGCAAGCAATAACATCGCTAATATATAGGCAGATTTTAAAATCGTTTGACAGTGATTACGACAATTTTGTTTCATTGTTCATCAAAGTCTCCTTCCATTGATAATCATTCTCAAATGGAATTATAAATCACTGTCTGATAGGAAACCATGGACGGAAACAGGAAAAGGGTTTGGATTTTTTCCGGTTAACATCAGCAACATTTCATCTAGCATTCGGTTTATAGCAATAGCAGAGTATTCGAACCAAGGATTTGATGGCAAAACATAGACATGTCCATTTTTTACGGCTTGGAGCTCTTTCCAATGATCGAGGTATTGTAAAGTGAGCCAATAATTCCGAGTGGGCGAATCTGGGCAAATGATAAATAGTAGACGGTCTGGATTTATGTCTACTAGCTGTTCAAGTGTAATAGGTTCGTTACATGTTTGTTGTTGCGCATCAACAAGACGAAGCTGCAAATCCGTAAAGAGCACATCCTGAATGCCTTTATTACAATATAAAAATAATTGGTCGCCACATAAACGGAGAACAGCAAAAGTATCCTCCCCAGTCACTCCTTTGATATCTTGTTTAGCCTGTAATACCTTTTGTTCATATGTTTCAATGTAATGTTCACCCACGCTTTGTTTTTTGACAGCAACAGCTATCTCTCTTAGCTGTGTTCGCCAGTCCTTAGCTTGTATATAGACATTTTTAATACCCATTGTTTGAAGCCAATCAAGCATGGAGAGGGAGGGTTCCTCTTGGAAAATGTGAATGTCTGGCTTAGCAGAGGCTAATTTTCTAAAGTTGTCTTCGGACTCTGCATCAAAAATATTGACATGCACTTGAATTTTGTCTTGGTAATGGTTGTAATAATAAGGACTCCATTTAGCATTCAATGGAGCTGCAACAGGTATGATGCCAAGTGCTAATAAATTCCCGGTAGCTGAAACAGAAAAAGTAGAGATTCGCTGACGAGCTATTTTATTAAAAGCAGAAGGTGAAACCCCCACTTCCTTTTTAAACTTCCGACTAAAATAAAATTCATCACTGTATCCAACTTTTCTAGCGATTTCACGAAGCAATAGATCTGTATCACGCAATAGCTGCTTAGCATGTCCAATACGCAGCTCCGTTAAATAATCAGTGGCACTTTGACCGAATGCCTTTTTAAATGCCTCACCAAAGTAGCTAGAACTTAGACCAGAAATGAGGGCCAGATGCTCCATCGTGAGTGGTTGATGATGGTTTTTAGCAATATAATCTCGAATATCCTTTAATGAAATTTGAGTTGTCATCCTATCTGTTATGCTTTCCGTTTTCATGTAACATGTCACCCCTTGTATATAATTATGGGAATTACTTTGCAGTAACCAATAACTTTGGTAATGCACCGAGTAACTTCTCCCTTGTAAAGGCATCACTATAATTCCACTTTGTTGCATCCACTAAATAAACGTGGTTATTTTGTACGGCAGTGAGGCTTTTCCAAATATCACTTTGCATCAATTCCATCGTTGCCTTTTGCGATTCTGGTTTATCAGATAAAAGCATAAAGATTCGATCACCAGCGTATTGAGGCAAGTGGTCTATCGGTATTTCCTTATACCCCATGCTTGCTTGAAGTAATTTTTTAACTTGCGGGTGAGGCTGAAATCCATCTGGATGAAAAAGGGCAGGGGATAGACCTGTGCAGCCCATGACATAAAGGCGTTTACCATGATCAAAGGTCAAAACTGATGCCGTTTCACCAGGCTCTACAACGGTTTGTAGCTGCTGCCACATAGTTTGTTCTTGGATTTTAAAGCGTGTTAGCCAATTTTCTGCACGTTGTTGTTGGCTTAGCCATTGTCCTAATAGACGGATGCGTTCTTCTAATGAATCCCAAGAATTTAGGGTAATAGTTGGAGCAATTGACGATAATGCCTGATATTGCCGTTCGTCGTTATTTGTAAAAATGATTAAATCTGGATTAAGCTTTGAAGATTTTTCTAGATTGATTGGGAATGCTACATCTTGAATGTACGGAACATGGTTTTTATAAAAAGATTTACTAATAGAGTTTTTGTCACCACCTATTGGCTGTACATCAAAAATCAACATATCGCCAAATGTTTCTCCATGATAAATAATACGATGAGGAGAGGAAGGGATGACTACCTCATGTCCAGTCCAATCTTTTACAATTGTTCTTTGCTTATACTGCCGTGCAAACTGCTTTGGGGGAATCCCAATCACTTGTCGGAAGCGGCGATTAAAATAATATTCATCATCAAATCCAACTTGCTGTGCAATATCCTTTAATGGCTCATTTGTTTGTAGCAATAATTCCTTTGCATTGGTGAGACGTAAATCTGTAATATAATCTAGCGGTTTCTTCCCTGTTAAAGTTTGAAAGATTGCACTATATTGCCATTGAGCGATATGAGCTAGCTCTGACAGCTTTTTCACGGTTAAAGGCTGTTGATAGTAGCTATGTATATAGTTAATCGTTTCTTCAACCGCCTTTGTCATTGTTAATTGGTAATTCACATGAAGCTGATGTTCAAATAATAAATTGAATAGTTCATACAAGATTCCTTGTTGTTTAAGATAATCTGATTTAGGTTTTAAATGATATAGATCTTCGGTAAGACGAATAAAGCGCGTATTTGGGTAAATAGTATACTCCACTTCATCAGAAAAAATGGCTCCTAAATATGGAGAAGGGTACTCATGTTTTAGCTGAAAAGCTGTAAAAGTTATTTTATAGAAATGGAATTGCTTCGTTAGATCCGATAAATCTATCATAGAATGAGGTTGTATAAGAAAAATCTTCCCTTTCGTCACCAAATAGGGAATATCATCAATCGTTAATGTTCCACAGCCATCCATAAAAAGTATCATCGTATGGTGAGAGGTTGAGATAAACGGATAGCTCTGTGAAATATAGTCGATATCTTCTAAATGAAAGAGTAAATTATTGTTAAAGGAAGATGAAATATTGTCTTCCATCTGGTCACTTCCTTGCTAAATGAAAATGATTATCAATTAACTATATTGTATAAAAAGTAAAGAGACATTTCAACAAAGATGAAATGTCTCTTGCTATTTATTTTTTTAGCATAGTAGGTATTTGTGTTAACAGCCATTCTCTAGTTGAGGCATCGCTATCACTTTTTTGAATATCAATTGTGTAAACATGTCCATTTTTCACAGCAGGTAGGTTCTTCCAGATTGGGCTTTCCATCATTTCTTTTGTCGATTGTTTCGCCTCATCATCTACTGGTGTTAGGATGAAAATTCGATCACCAGCATATTCAGGGAGAAGTTCTGTGGAGATTTCAGCAAAGCCTGTTCCATCATCAAGTATTTTTTGTATTTTGTCACCAGGCTTAAGAACATTTGAATCGTATAAAACTTGAGAAAGTCCAGCACGTGCCATTACAAATAATCGGTCTCCTGGATAATAGGTTAAAACCGATGCCGTTTCATCTGGTTTAACGCTGCCATCAGCTACAAGTGAGTTCCACATTTTATCTGCCTTTTCTGTATAGTCATCTATCCATTGAGCTGCTTCATCTTTTTTATTAAGTATATCGCCTAGCTCTGTCAAACGTTGGTCCAAAGGCGCGAAAGTATCAAACACTATAGTTGGAGCGATTTTAGAAAGCTGTGAATATGTCTTATCATCAGAAGTACCAATAATGATAAGGTCTGGTTTTAATGACAATGTTTTCTCAACATTAATAGGAAAACCAACGTCCTCTACATCTTTTACACGATCTTCCCAAGCATAATTTGTAATCCAGGAGAAGCCTGCACCAACTGTTTTGATATTCAATGCAAGCAAATCACCGTATCCTTCTCCATGATAAACCACTCTCTGTGGATTTACTGGGATTTCAACCTCATGATCTAAATAATCCTTATACACACGAGTTGTTGCTTCAGTTGTTGTTGTCCCTTTTTTATTTGTCTCTTCATTGCTTGAACCACAAGCAGCCATAAATATCCCCACCAGTAGTAATAGGCTACAAATGAGCATATGTCGATTTAATTTTTTCATGTCTATTCCTCCGTAAATGATAATCATTATCGATATAGATTAGCATAATTTAGTCATTGTCCAAGGACAATGGACAAACAAAAGATGGGTCATTGAGGTTTATCCAAAAAGCCTATTTCTTCTATTTTAAATGGCAGAAAATAAAATCCGTTTAACCGTATAAGCATCCTTCCATAGGTGGAAAATGGGCCTTTCATTGAACTAAGATGCATGTAATGAAAGGAGTATACAAATGAAAAAATTTTGGGTGTTTGTCTTAACAGGTATGCTATTAATTGTTACAACGACAGGATTTGCACGTATGGCCTATGGCATTATTTTACCGTTTATGCAGGAGGGGTTGAGCTTTACGACCTCTCAGTCGGGTTACTTAGGTACAATGCTGTTTTTAGGCTATTTACTAACAGTTGGACTTTTAGGAGTACTCACAATACGCATTGGTGCAAAAAATGTTCTGTTAGTTGGAGGAGTCTGTGTTGTTTTAGGATTGATGGGTCTGGTTTTCGTCACTAACTTCTGGGAGGCTGCTATCACACTGTTTTTTGCAGGCGCTGGTAGTGCACTTGTGTATACACCACTACTATCTATAGCTATTAGCCTATACCCTAAGAAACGGGGGACTGTCATGGGGCTGTTAATGAGTGGAGCTGGAATTGGGATGCTTTTATCAGGCTTACTCGTCCCTTTTATGCTGCAACAATTTCCTACGTTAGGATGGCGAGGGGCGTGGTTAGTATTTGCGATTTTGACACTGATCGTCATGTTGTTAGCGTTCTGGACGATAAAGCAACCAAATCCTGTTAAGAAGGATACAATACAGGAAAAAATAACAGCATGGCGCAATAAGCAGCTATATATCATTGCAGGTATTTATTTTGCTGTTGGTCTAGTCTATCTTATTCCTAATCTATACCAAACAAGCTATATGAAAAGCCTTGGGCTATCCAATGGACTAGCAGGTTCCATTTATGCCATTGCGGGAATCGTGTCGATTGGAGGCGCTCCATTCTGGGGAATGTTAGCAGATAAAATGGGTGTTAAAAAGGCATTAACAGCGGCATTACTATTATCCGTTGTCGGAGATTTACTACCAATAATGTTTGAAAATATTGGAGGGTTTATATTATCCTCTATTATTTGGGGTTCATCACTCGGTGGTGTTCTTGTCTTGATTCAGATGAAGGCAAGCCAGCAAGTGCCACCTCCATATGTTGCGTCTGCTATCGGATTTATTTCCATTTTTTATGCAGTTGGTCAAATGATAGGGCCCGGTTTAGCAGGTTGGTTAATTGAGCATGTTGGAGGATTTCCAGTTGCTTATGGCTTTGGAGCGATAGTTTTCTTTATATGTATCCTGCTAGCATTTACAATGACTACTGCAACAACAGAAGAATTCTAAATTTCATAGCGGAAAAGATGTACCTTTGCTATACTTTGGTTAATTATTGATAATCATTCTCAATAAAATACTGAGGGATGGTGAACGCTATGAATATCGACTTTCATCAAAATTTTACTCAATTTTTTCATGCATTAGAGATACTAAAACCACAGGAAAATGCAACACAATATATGACATTCCAATCATCGATAAAGGAAGGGGCAATACATCGTTTTATGCCTCGTGCAGATTTAGAGGTGGTTGTATCGGATTATTCATTTCATCAAGAACATCGAATGAATATCTCTACAGCGAAGCCAATGGTGGAAGTTAGCTACTGCTTGCAGGGGACACGTGGCGTTCATATTTCTAATTGTGAATATGAAGTAACGGCAGGAACATGTACTTTGCAATTAATGGAGCAAGTAGAGGCAAATTTTTTATTTAATAAAGATGAGTCTTATCAGATGGTTGGCATCGGTATTCCTGTAACAACTTTTAATCATTACATGGAAAAAATCAATGGCAATGGCGGTGCTACCAAGTTTTCTAAGGTTCTTCAAGGATATCCCTATCGTTTGTTTCAAGAGAAGATAGATTCGCTTGATTTGTTTATGGTAAAACAGCTGCTAGAAGGGATAGCAGCTAATCGGATGACTAATTTGGAGTTAGAAAGCATGGCTTTACAGCTTTTAACAAGAACATTTCAAACTTTTTTCTCTCATCCTACTAATTCAATGGAATTTTCACAGGACGATAGATCTAAACTATCTCAAGCAAAAGCCATCATGGCAGGAAATATAGTGAATCCTCCTTCACTCATGGAGCTGTCGCGTTTAATTGGCTTAAATGATTATAAGTTGAAAAAAGGATTTAAAGAAATGTATGGTACAACAGTATTTGGCTACTTACGTGAGCAACGATTAGAAAAGGCTTGTTATTTACTACAAAATGGAACAATGAATGTCATGGAAGTGGCAAATGCTGTCGGGTATTCAAATTCAAGTCATTTTGCTGAGGTTTTTAAGGAGAGGTATGGGCTGAGTCCTCGAGAATTTGTAAAATATACTTCACACTAAAACCCCCTCCAGCGTTATGTTGACGCTGGAGGGGGTTTTCTTACTTAGCAATGCTATCTACGACATTTTGAATGATTTGTCGATTAGCAATAGCCCCTGAATATAACCAACTTGAATTTTGGTCAAATTCATAAACATGACCATTTTTAATAGCAGGTATATTTGCTAAGAGTGGATCACTTAATAATTCAGTGCTGCCTGTACGATCACTGTTAATAACAAAAAGATAGTCAGCATCTATTTGTATAAATTTTTCTAAAGAAACCTGTGACCAATCACCAGCAGCAGAAGCTGATATCTCTTTTACTAAGGTTGGTGTTTGTAGTCCGAGATCCTCATAAAGAACAACACCGCTAGAAGCTGTGTCACTTACCATATAAATTGTATTTTTAATATTCCAGATGACAGTGGCAGAAGGGCTCCCGACTTTGTTGTGAATATCTTCTTTAGCTTCTTTAGCAAATTGATCATAATCTGCAAGGACTTTTTTTGCCTTATCTGTTTGACCAAAAATTTCGCCCATTGTTAAGAGCTTATTGCGCCAATTATTATCCTCTGCTCCCATGACATAAGTAGGTGCAATTTTGCTATATTGCTCGTATTTTTCACCTTCGGCAATTTCAGGTGAACCAACTACAATTAAATCCGGATTAAAGCTTGTAACAGCTTCGTAAGGAAGATCAAATTCAATCGTTGGGATGTCTTTTAATGATTCTTGAAGGTAGCCTTGGATAGAGGTACCTCCTTTGACTGACCATTGTGCAACTGGCTTGATACCTAATGCTACAAGGTGATCTTCTAAATAGGGTGCAATGACATGCTGAGGATTTTTGGGAATGGTCACCTCATGACCGATGGCATCTGTTAAAACTCGATTAGCGCTCTTTTCATTTGTTGTATCGGATGAGGAAGATGGTTGATTTCCACATGCAGCTAATAGGATGGAAATAATAAAAATGCCCGTTAACAAGACATTCTGTTTTATATATTTTGTCAAAACGATAAGCCTCCTAATTCAATTGATTTCTATCATGCTACTTCATTATAATGAAAATGATAATCAATATCAATTTGATGTTTAGGAGATAAAACGAAATGAACAAAGATCGTCAGTTACTGTCCCATATTTTTTATCAACCTATTCAAATAGTGACATTACAAGAAATGTTAAATGACAAAGCAGCACATTTCACACATCCTATTATTGTCATCATTTATGAAGGACATGTAGAGTGTACCCACCAAGGTAAGAAGATTCAGCTTAGTTCAAATTCTGTTATGCTGTTGAACGATACTGACGATCTTCATCTACTTGAAACAGGTGAAAGTAGCGGAATCGTCATCCAATACCTTGCATATGGCTCTAAAACGGATCATTTATTACAAGATGCTATTTTAATTGAACATGGCTCCTATCGGCTCATGAATCTAGCTAAAGAAATAGAAAAGGAAGCGGATGCCCAAGGTAGTAATCCGTTTCGCTTACAAAAATTATTTGGTGAAATGCTTGAAGTGTTATACAACCATTTACATGATAATAAACAACAACAACAATGGATTGATAAGGTACTTCATTATATCAACCTACATTTTCATGAAGAATTAACAAGGGAGCAGTTGGCTGAAAACGCACAAGTAAGTCCTGAGCATTTTTCACGTACCTTCCACAAGCATACTGGTCATACATATAGTGAATATTTAGCGTTGCTAAGAATACGAGAATCCCAGAAAAAGCTTTTGTTAGCGATGCCGAAATTAGATGATCTTGCCCAGGAGGTTGGCTATCGTGAGGGTACTTATTTAAGTCGAAAATTTAAAGAATTAGTGGGTGTGTCACCGACAGTTTATTATCAAAAATCGAAGCGTGTCATTGCGCTTAATACCAATCATACAGCCTGCTTACTTGCTCTCGGCATTACGCCCGTGTTGGGGGTGTATTCTCCATTTCTGGAGGGCATCGAGCAAGTCCCCCCTTTGCAGAAGCTCAAAGGCTATGAGTATGCTATTACGTCAAATTATCAGGAGATATCCGCAGCATGTCCAGATGTCATTGTTAACTATAGTGGTGGCAAAGAGAAACAAGCATTACTGTCAGTAGCCCCTGTATTCGAGCTACCGTGTAGACAATTGAGTTGGCGAGAGCAATTTGGGCTGATTGCCAATATAGTTGATAGGCGAGAAGTGTGTAAGAGCTGGCTTCAGCAATATGATGAACAAATAGCGCGTTGTAACAATATTCTTGATCAACAACTTGGGTCAAGAAGAGGTACTGCTATTGTTTGGGAACTAGGTAGTCATCAAGCATATTGTTTAAATAGTAGCCATGGGAGAGGAAGTCATATACTATATGAGGATTTAGGCTTTAGTCGACCAGATGCGATTGTCACGAAAAACATTGAACAAACAGGTTACTTAACAGTAGATATTGAAGATATTGTGTACTTTCCAGCTGATTATATATTTGTTACGGCTCTTCCTACAAAAGATTTTGGAAAGGAGTGTCTCTTAACAGTATTGCGCTCAGAAAAATGGCGGTCACTTACGGCAGTGCAAAAGAAGCAGATGTACTTTATGAATCAATATGAATTATTTTATGGCTATGACCCATTATCTACAGCGGCTCAATTACAAAAATTAATGGAAGTACTAACATCATAAAAGTACAAGGGAACAAATCACTTCCATGCATAGACAGTTATTTTACTTTCTTCTACAATTATTGAGAATGATTATCAACTAATGTGTATGGAGGGGAAAAATGCTTAGACAAAATAGAAAATTCATAGCACCACTGTTTCTTCTATTACTTCTTTTGTTAACGGCTTGTGGGGAAAATGAAAAAACCACTAGTTCAACTACAGAACAAGATACAAAGGAAGCAGAGACAAAAACGGTTCAGACGACAAATGGCGAAATTGTTATTCCGACTAATCCACAGCGTATTGTAGCAGAGGAATATATTGCTAGTTTGCTTGTATTGGACGTGAAACCAGTGGGAGCTCCTGGGCTGGCTCTTGAAAACTATTATTTAAAGGATGGATTAAAGGATGTAGAAGAAATCGGTGATTATGGAAAACCATCGATTGAAAAAGTTATATCACTCAAACCAGATTTAATTATTACGGGCAATGGGGAAAATTACGATGCTTTAAGTAAAATTGCACCTACAGTTGTCATCCCTTATGGTGAATTAAAGAATGCACATGAAGAGCTTACATATTTTGGTGAATTGCTTGATAAAGAGCAGGAAGCGAAGGATTGGCTCGCACAATACGATCAAAAGATTGCCGATGCAAAGGCACTAGTAGATGCGATTATTCCAGAGGATGCAAGCTTTTCTATTATTGAAGATGCAGGCAAATCTTATTATGCTTATGGCGATAACTTTGGACGTGGTGGACAGCCAGTTTATCAGTCGCTTGGTCGTAAGCCACCTGCTAAAGTTGCAGACGAAATTATGGAAAAGCAGTGGGTTGAAATTTCAAAAGAGGTGCTAGCAGATTATACAGGAGACTACATCATTTTAACTGCAGATGGTCGCACAGTTGAAGATTTTAAAAATGATCCAATATGGGGCAGCCTACCAGCTGTAAAAAATGATCATCTTTATGTTTGGCCTGAGGAACGTTCGTGGTACTATGACCCTACAGCAGTGTTGGCTCAGGTTGAGGAATTAACCAAATGGCTAACGACTAAAAAATAACAGGGTACGTTGTGCTGATAATTTATTAGTACGATGGTTTATAGCAAGTAAAAAAAGGAAGCAACTTTAGCAATAAAGGTGCTTCTTTTTTGTTGTTTCATTTTAATATATTATTGAGAATGTTTATCATTTATAATATTCACATGAGGTACCATTCTATGCTTTGATTAGAAAGGTGTGAAAACAAACAGTGAACATAGATGATCATATCCTTTTGTGGAAAGCGGCTTCCATTCAATTGTTTGATATTCGTTATACAAGGATGCAAAGTGATGAACAGCTTAGCTCCTATCGTGTGCCAGCAAGCGGTTTTTTGTACGCAATAAAGGGAAAGGCTAAAGTATTATTAGACAGTAAAGCCTATAAGATAGAAAATTTTTATATAGTGCATGTTGGTAAAGGGAGCTGTCTGCATATTAGTGCTGTAGAAGATAGTTTGGAGTACTATTTAATTCTCTACAAAGCGACGTTACCTCTTCCTCATAGAAAAAATTTGCTAGCGTTGTGGGAACGTGAAAAACCTTTTCAGCTTCAATATGTTTTTCAAATTTCGAATGCGCTCACATTACAGGAAAAAATCGAAACTATGCACCGAGAGTGGCTCAAACAGGGCAATCTAGCCCATTTTCATGTCAAAGCCCTTTTTTATCAATTCATTTATGAGCTTTTGCAGCAATTACATCAACAGCAGGTCATTGTTCAACAGCCGGACCTTGTGGAGCAAATTCAAAATTATATAGAAGAATATTACAATCAACCGATTACACGAGAATCGCTTGCCCAAATGTTGAATTATAGTGTGCCCTATATAGCTAAGCAATTTAAGCAGAAGACGGGTAGAAGTATTATTGATTATCTTATCCAGATAAGAATACAAAAAGCACAGCAGTTATTATTACATACGACTTCGAGCTTACAGGAGATTGCGTCGAGTGTTGGCTATGAAGATGTCTCTTATTTTATCCGTATCTTTAAAAAGTACAGTGGGCAAACGCCAATGCAATTTAAACAACAGCCAGATAAGCATAAATCGTATCGTCCTATGTATCGGCTTTCTTTGTCTAATGATAAAAAGTGGATACGACATTATATTGATAATGATAATTATTATCAATATAAAACAAAAGGAGATTTATCGATGAATAAAAAAACAAAGCCCTCTATGATGGCGACTTTATTGCTATGCTTGACTTTATTGCTTAGTGCATGCTCTGGTACTGCTATCACAGCTTCTAATAATGGAGAAACAAAAGCACCAGCTAATGAGTCAACGGAAGTACAGTCGACAACAAAAATTGTATCCACTGTGAAGGGGGATGTCGAAATTCCTGTTGACCCAGAACGTATCGTAACCGATTATTACCCAGGTTTTTTATTAACTATGGGCATTAAACCAGTAGGAACACAGGAGCTTTATATGAAAAGCCCTTACCTGAAGGAGCATAATGAAGGGATTACTTATTTTGAAGAATCCCTTGAAGCAGTAGTTGATTTGAAGCCTGACCTTATCATTACTGGGGATGATAAGAAATACGAAGAATATGCAAAAATAGCGCCAACAGTCTTAATACCTGTTAATTTAGAAATGGATGCAACATTGGAGGAGTTTAGTAAAATTTTAGATAAAGAGGAAGAAGTGAAGGCTTGGTTAGATGACTATAATCAAATGGTAGCAAAAGCGAGACAAACAGTTCAAGATATCATTGGTAAGGATCAAACGGTGACGGTTTTTGATGGTGGAGCAACAAAGAATATAACATTATACGGTAATGGTTATACAGGGCGATCATTTTATGATGGGCTTGGGCTAACGCCACCCGCAAAAGTAGTAGAGGAAATTGATCCTAAAAAGCCGTGGCTGGAATTATCACCTGAATTACTTCCAAATTATGCAGGTGATTATATTTTTGTGGCTGTTGATAAAGCGACAGAAACATATGATTATAAAAACGAACCAGTTTGGAAAACGCTAGATGCTGTGCAAAATGATCAAATTTTTGAAATTGATGGCTGGAGTTTCTGGTTTTCAGATCCTATTTCAATCCGAGGTCAGATTGAAGAAGTGACAGAAATACTAGTACAGCATGCAAAAGCAAAATAAATGGGATTTCATAAAATCACTCAAGCATTGGATGTTTGAGTGATTTTTTCTATGTTTCATGCATGATTGTAGAAAATTATATTGAGAACGATTATCAATTATAATAAACTGGGAGATAGTGATAATTGGAAGGAATGATGTAGGATGCTGCCAAAAGAGGAGTTTTTTTTTCTTTGGAATCATGCAACGATTAAAGTACTCGATATACGATATGAACTATTTAAACCTGAAGAGATTGGGAAATTATATAAATTGCCTGCTAATATGTTTCTTTATGCCACAGGTGGAGGTGCAGAAATCCAGATCGATTTAACAAACTATACACTAGAGGGCTTTCATCTTATTCACGGTGGAAAAGGCTCCACTTTGCAAATCGTGGCAACAGACAAAGGGTTTGAATACTACATGGTATTTTATCGAGCTTCCATTCCTTTAACCCTTAATAAAATGATAGCAAGAGCCATGCAAAGCAATAATCCTTTCAACTATCAATACAGTCTTATACCTAACTCACCTATTACTATGTTTAAAAAAATACATTATATGTATATAGAATGGGGAAATGCTAATAATCTCAGCAAATTTACCATTAAATCGCTATTCTATCAATTATTAAATGAGATTTTCAAGCAGTTAGAACAAGATAGTATCGACATTCAAAAGCTGAATGTCTCTAATCAAATTAAAGCCTATCTAGAAGAAAATTATGCACAGCCATTGACTTTAGAATCAATTGCGAAGGCATTACGCTATAGTCCATCCCATTTATCCATTCAATTCAAGCAACAAATAGGTTGTAGTCCGATTGAGTATTTAATTCAGCTCCGCATTGAAAAAGCTTCTATTTTGCTTGAGCAGACAAATGCTAGCTTACGCGATATCGCAATGGGTGTCGGTTATAACGATGTTTATTATTTTAGTAGACTATTCAAAAAGAGAGTAGGCGTTTCCCCCACAAAATTTCGTCAAAGGGAACAGTTGAATCGTCTAGTAAAAGATAGTCCTACAATGTCTGAAAGATACTCCATTGTCGATTGGAGCTTCCAAGATTATATTGAGAATGGTTATCAATATAATGAAAGGAAGTATGAACCAATGAATAAAAGAGGATTATCAGCTATTGCAACACTCTTTCTATGTCTGACACTTTTATTAAGTGCTTGCAGTAGTGGAGCAACAACAAATACTGGAAGCGGGGAAAAACAGGCCTCTACGGCACAAGCAGTCAGCGAATCACAAACAAAAATTGTATCCACTATGAAAGGAGATGTAGAAATACCTGTAAATCCTGAGCGAGTAGTGGTGATGTATTATACAGGTGATGTACTAGCTTTTGATGTGACACCAGTGGGCTCCTCTAAAATACAAGAGGGAGCAGCATTTGAGGAAGAATTAAAAACAGTTGAAAGTTTAGGTGAGTGGTTCGAACCAAATGTGGAGGCAGTAATCCAATTAAAACCTGACGTCATCATTATCCCAAGTAAGGATGAGCTATATGAGCAAATGCAAAAAATTGCACCTACTGTCATGATCGATTTCTCTACATCACTGGATGACCGTTTAACGAAGATTGGTGAAGTATTAGGGAAAGAGAAAGAAGCAAAAGAGCTTTTAGCTAATTTCTATACAAAAGTAGAGAACAGTCAAGAGAAGCTGAAAGAGGCAGGTATTTTAGATAAAACAGTTAGTATTATGGAAGGTGGCAAAGGACAAATGTCCGTAGTGACAAGCTATACCTATGGACGTGGTTCCCAAGCTATTTATGAGTATTTAGGTTTGAAAGCACCTGATATTATTCAAAAGAAAATTGATGACAAAAACAACACGGATGAGGCAATCAATGTTTCTTTAGAAGTACTAACAGATTATGCAGGTGATTTTGTGTTCCGTTCATCCTACGAAGGAATGGTGGATTTAACAGATCATCCAGTTTGGTCTAATATTCCAGCCATTAAAGAAGGAAGACTGATTGAAATGGATTTTGGTTTTTGTTACTACAACGACATTTATTCATTAACAAAGCAGCTAGATTTCATCGTGGACAACCTAGTAGCTACGACAAAATAGTATAAACATTAGAGAGTGCCCCATAAATATCGTTTATGGGGCACTTCATAGTGTTGAAAACATAGAATTTTTGTGAAAGATGGAAATGGAATTTGTTGCAGGCTACTTGCTTTCCTGTGAGAGAGCGCTGAGCCGCTTCGTGCAGGGCTCACCTGACTCCCTATCCCATAGCCTTCCACTCCATAAAGATGTTTCTTTTTAGCAAAGGTTTTCAAATAAAGTGAAGGTATTCACTACTCTTTATGAAGGGGTATTGTCATGATCACTTCTCCACATTGAAAATAAGAGGCTATCCTTACTCTAATCATACAAATAATGGGCTACGGCTCGTATGAAAGATAAGGAAAAGACACTTTAGCACATGGTTGATCAGAGCGAACATAGTGAGTGAAGCCGCTCATCGGACGCTCCCTGGAAAGAACGCTGATTAACCCATTGCCTTTCAAAATAGCTGTTTCTGCCGTTGACATCACTTCTTTATGAGAAATAATGATGTAGTATCTGTTGATAATCCAATCTTGTAGAATATGTGCTAGTCAATTCATCATAAGTCTCCATCGATACCAGATAGAAAAAAGAAGAACAACTAACTTGAATTTAGTTGTTTCTTCTTTCAGAAGCGTCATGCTTATTTTCTTATAATTTGGAATGTGCCAGACGTAGTTGCTTGAACAATATGGCGATTTCCATCAACATAAAAGTTAGTATGCAACTTCTCACCTAGATCGTTCCTTTGAATAATGGAAGCATTTTTAGGCAAATTGTTAATAATTAATTCGATGTTTTCCTCGAATTCTATAGGTTTATTATTGAGTGTCACCTTGAATGTAATGTTATTTAATTTTCTTTTAAGCTGAATTTCTATGACACCAGTAGTATCCTTATCCACTAAAGTTGAGAGAGATGGAATAATTAATGTCATATTGGATTTGGTAGTTAAGATAAATCTTTCTGTGTGAACTCCTGGGTCAGTGACATTTATTTTTGCACTATAATCATTTCTATTTCTAGACATAGCCGTTGTTTTACCAGGCAATGCGGCGATATTGGAAAAATTAGGCTTCGTATTTTCAACTGATTGTGTTGGAAGTTTATATTTACCATTTACAAAATCAATTAAAATAGACACATTTGGAACTATTTGTTGCTGCACAGGTGTTAGCGCTTCAAACGCAGTTTTAACCTTTTGTACATCCTTAATTGTAGATGTTTTAGGTGATAGAGCAGCAATGGCATTTTCTACATCTTTGGCAGCAGTTTTATCCTTTACGACAAGTCGTTCAGCCTCTAATAATAGTTGCTCTGTACCATATGGTAAATAAGCATTTGTAAATTTTCGTAATGCATTATATTCAGCACGTGCTGCCTCAACTTCTTGATGGAAGCTTAAGCGTGAAGAATTTAATAATTGTATTTTCGTTACTACTTTGTCAATTGTCGTATTTGGACTTATATATGATGATAGTATTCTCTGTGTTTCAGCATTAACAAATGTTTTCTGTGCAGCGTTTAAAGAATTGAACCACTCCCTTGTAGCCAAAACATTTTCATAATAATTAACTGCGGTAGGTTCAACAGAAGCTAGTTTTTCTTCAATTTGTGAAGCGAGTTTACGATATAAAATTCTAGTATGTTGATGATTGGAAAGTACGTCATAATTAGTAACATACTGTTTTTCTGTTTCAGTCAAGTTGTTATAAGCTTTGAGAGCCGATTCCAATCTTGTTTGGAATGAGGAATATCGATCATCAATGATTGATATGAGCTGAACAACATTCCAGACATTAGAATTGTAGTAGTAGTTATTATTGTATGTGTAGGCTATTTTTGATGGCTCTGTAACTTCAGCTGCTGATGCTGGTGCACTGTAAAGAAGTGAAGGGATAGCAACTAAAGACAGCAAAGCCAATCTTTTTTTGTTTTTCATACTAAGAGAAGCCTCCTATTTTATTTTTCATGGTAGATGCAGTGGGAATCTATCCAAGATTTGGTGTTAAATCAATTTTATCATAGCCTAGGATCTTTTTATGCATTTTTTAGATGATTAGGTAGATTGGTTATAAAATTTATGTGAGCATCATATAACTTCAGTACCTATAGAGGAAGTTATATTTGTAAAGATAATAGAAATTTAATGAGAAAAACAGGTGATGTTGAGTAGAGAGCATGGTGAGTCAATTGGTTACAATTGATCCCGAAGGTTAAAAATGCATCACTAGGTACTGTTCAAAAGAAGAAAATGAACAATTCATCAAAGTATTATGTTGTAGCAGGTACATAAGAAAATCGACAAATCGCTGAAAATATTCATGATGTGATGAAGTATTAATTTGGGTGGTATGTAGACATTGAACAGATTAACAGTAGATGGAGAGCCAAGAAGTGAACGGTTACAAGCAAAATAGAGGCAAAATAAGCAGAAAAGAAAATTAAAGCAGCTGAACTGTCAAAAGTTACGGATGTGATACCTGAATAATTCAAGGATGTTCAGGATTTGTTCAGTACCATGTAGTAAGCTATTTTATGTAATCTTGTCAATGTCTTAAACTTTAAGCAAACCAAGAAAGACTAGGCTTCTTTTGTAAGCCTAGTCTTTTTTGTTCGTGCAATGGATAGGATTTCTGGAAGAAATGAATAGAGCTCATAAAGTGACGGATTCACCTTCCAAACTGGCGGTTAGAACGACATCATTCGCCTTTAAGTTTTTGGAATGGAGAAGGAGATGGTTGTGCCTTGATCAATGACACTGTTTATCGTTAATTCCACGCCAAATAATTGCTTTAGACGTTGTTCCGTATTGACAAGACCTACGCTTGTTTTCTTTTCAGGTATCCTATGTTCAAAGCCAACACCGTTATCAGAAATGATTATTGTAAAAAGCTTCTCCGTCTCTTTGATGCAGATGGTCACAGTGCCACCCTCCCGACGAGGTAAAATACCATGCTGGATAGCATTTTCGACCAAGGTTTGTAACGACAGTGGAGGAACAAACAGACTCATCTGATTAGGAATATTCCACACAACTCGTATCCTGTCACCAAAGCGAATTTGTTCAATTGCAATATAGGCGCGTACAAGCTTTAATTCATAGTCGATAGGCACGACTAAATCGACATTTTGGAAATCGAAACTCATTTGTAGGTAATCACTAAAGGCCAGTAGTAATTCCTCCATTTTTTCATCATCTACTCCATTTAAAGAAATAATAGAATTCAGTGTATTGAAGAAAAAGTGAGGTTGAATTTGTGCTTGGAGCCATGCAGCTTCAATGCGAAGACGTTCCTCACTAGATTGCTTCATCTGAATGAGTGCTTGAACACGTGATTTAAGCTCCATGTATTCCATTGGTTTCCTAATGTAGTCATTTGCTCCACTTAAAAAGGCGAGTCGAATATCTTCACTTTGCTGTCGAGCTGTTAAAAATAATATGGGCAGCTCTGAAATTGAGAATTTTTCACGAATGTACTTTGCCAATTCATAGCCAGACATATGCGGCATCATAATGTCGGAAATAACTAAATCAAAGCTACTCTCTTGTAGTTTTCTAAGAGCTTCGTTCCCACTTAAAGCTGTTTCAATTTCAAAGGGTTCAGTTGAAAATGCATTAACGAGAACTTGTAAGTTTACAGCATCATCATCCACGACAAGAATTCTTGCCTGACTGGTCACCAAAGTAGTTTCTTCAGTGGAAGCGGCAAAGCTTTCTTTCATTTGTGATAAATCATTTAACAATGACGTAAATTTTAATGATGTTGTATCCATCTCAGTATTTGAGTCACTGTATTCCACTGTTTGTGTCTTCGCTATGGGTAAGGAGAACGTAAAGGATGAGCCTTTCCCAAGAGTGGAAGTCAACGATATTGTCCCACCGTGCAAAGATATAAGCTCTTGGCAAATACTTAAGCCTAATCCGAGTCCCCCACTTACCGACGTCATTGTTGAATCAACTTGCTCATAAGGGTCGAATATTCTTTCTTGCATATCCTTTTCAATGCCAATTCCTGTATCTGTAACGGAAATATATAATTTTTTACCAATCACTTCGGCATCAATTGTAATGGAGCCCTGCTCTGTAAATTTAATGGCATTATGAATTAGGTTGGCAAAAATTTGAATTAATCGTGTCTCATCTGCTAACACAAATGGTGAATTAGTAGGTATCCGTATGATAAGCTCAATTGGTTTTCCTTTCAGCATAAAACGAAACATATTGCTAACCCCACTTGCGAGATTATAAGCATTCAAAGGTTTGGGCTGCAGTCGAAGCGTTTTTTCTTTTAGCTTTACTAGATCTAATAAATCATCTAGCATATGAGTCATGTGATTGCCGATTCTTACCAATAGTTTTAAATCACTTTGATCTTCTTTAGTTTCCTGTTTTGCTAACAAAGTTTGGGCGATGCTCATCATGCCATGCAAAGGGTTTCGCAGCTCATGAGAGGTATTTGCTAGAAAATCATCCTTTGTACTTATTTCTTTTTGTAATTTCACAGAAAGCTTTTCAGTTTGTAAGGTTGATTGAAAATAGCGTGTAAACCAAAATGCGGATAATGCCGTTATACCAATTAATAAATCAAAAGGATAATGACTATAAGGTAATGTAGCATTTTGTCTTATAGAAAAAAATAATGAATTTGTGACTACTGCTGTCCCCGTTAATAATAAAAATATTACGCCTTTTTGACCTTTTATCACGATAGACAATGTGAAAATCGTTATAATAATAGGCGAGACGATGAAAAGTATTGTGAATATCATTTTTGCTTTAAAAATGTATTCTATCGGGGTTACTACAATAAATAATAAATAGGTAGCACATAGCAAAGGAACAATCGTTAATATTTTGGGCTTAGCGTATTCCTTCATCAATTCACGTAGGAACAAAACAAAAAACATCATATTGTTAATATAAGAAAAATAAAATAATTTGTTTGCCCAAATCCAATTGATAGGTATGTAGCTAAATAAAATTTTATTGCTAGAAACGAGTACGGTTACACAGGTTGAAATAATAATGAAGGCAAAATAAAGAAGAGATTTATCCCGAATACCGATAATCCAAATTAGAATCGTAAATAAAAGATAAAAAATAAAGACTAAGCAAACCGCCATTTGAGTTGTAATGGAAAAGGTTTTTGATTGTTCCATAGAGTGCAAATCGCCAAAAATAATTTCTTTTTGAAACCCGCCTTGTACATATGGGTTTGTTTGAGCACCTTGGATAATAATTTCACTTTCATTATTATTAAGCATAAAATAATGGGTTACAGGTCTGCCAATAGGAGCAGTTTGAGTATAATCCGCTGTAAGATTCCCTAGCCCACCAATGAATTGACCATCTATGTAAAGCTCATAGGGTGCTAAACCTTCAGGAATCGTAATGCCATACATCTGAGGTGCAGTGTGTTCTCTGAGAATTTTTAAACGATAAGAACCATAATGAACCCCATCATTATGTTGAAAATACTGATCCCAAGATTCTGGTTGATTTGTATAAACTTTATGTTGTTCCACTGATTGGGTATTTTCTGAAGCAAGAAGGATATTAGGGTAGAATTCCCATTCTTTTTGTAACTTAATTATAAAATTATGGCTTGTATCAATATTTCTTAAATTAACAGTCCCTTGGATAGCATCGATTCCTGTTGAAATATTTGTGAAATTCATCCAAGTGAAGCGTATAAAAGTTAGAAAACAAAAGAATAACCCGGCAATTAGAAAAATAGTAAAATTTTTGGAAAGTATTTTCTTTTTCATCATAAATAATAGATTTCGACAAATAGGGTTATTTCTCCTTCAAAAGTAATGGTTTTTCTATCAATTCTTTTAATAATTATACGATAATAAGTAAAGGAATAGTTTTTTAGGAGGGGTCAATGTGAGAATCGTGCTAGTAGATGATGAAATTTTACCATTAACGAGACTAAAAACCTTACTTGAAAAAAGTAATGTCCCGGAAATTGAAATAGTAGGAGAATACACCGATTCTCTAAAAGCAATTGAAGAGATCCAAACGCTACAGCCAAATGTTGTATTTTTAGACATCGTGATGCCCGATTTGGATGGTTTAGCATTAGGGGAAAAAATTCAAGAGTTATTGCCCGATGTAGAAATCGTTTTTACAACAGGGTTTGATCAATACGCAATAGATGCATTTAATCTACATGCTATTGATTACTTATTAAAGCCTGTACAAAATGTCCGTTTAGAAAAGACCTTAGAACGTCTAGAACACATAAATAATAAACATAAAAAAGTTCCACCTAAACATACAATTATTAAGCTTTTTGGCGGTCTTAATGTTGTTACACCAGATGGTCATACACAGCTCATGAAATGGCGTACATCTAAAGCCAAAGAGCTATTTGCCTTCATGCTAAATCACCGTGATGAAATGATTTATCGTGATACGATTTTAGAGTTATTTTGGCCAGAGTCTGATATCGATAAAGCATCTAAACAGCTTTATACAGCTATTTATACAATCCGTCAAACATTAAAACAGTATGGAATGGATGGTGTGCAAATTTCAAGTCCTTTGCTGAATTCTGGCTATAAGCTCTTAGTTGAAAATGTTGTAGTGGATGTAGAACAGTGGCTGTCCTGTTTAAAATCATTACCCCCATTGCAAGAGACATCAGTTGATGAACATGAAAAAGTATTCCAAATGTATACAGGAGATTATTTAGGAGATTGCGATTATCTATGGGCGGAAAGTGAGCGAGAGCGCTTGAGGAGATTGTGGTTACACCATGCTCATCAGCTAAGCGAGTTTTATATAAAAAATGAGAACTACATGGCTGCAGTAAAGGTACAGGAAAAAGTCCAGGTACTTTTTTCTGATGCAGAGGAAAACTACTTCACTTTAATGAAGCTATACGATCTTCTAAATAATACAGCTGCCGTTGAGGAGCAATACTGGTTATTAAAAAAAATGCTTCAGGAGCATTTGGCAGTGGAACCAAGCGAGGAAATTGAGAGTTGGTATGAAAGCTGGAAACAAGCAAATGCTGTGCCTCATGCTCAAACCTTTAGTTCAACTATATGATTTTGTTATGAGGGGCTCTGTCATAGACAGAGCTTTTTGTTTTTAATAGTTCATAAGACCCTTATTATGAAATTTATATTGGTTGTAGATTTGTACGTATTTTTCTCTATAACTCTGTAAAATTCTACTTTATTCGCTAAATATTTTATTGTGATACAACCTTTCATCCTTTATCATTATTATAAAAGTGGGGGTGTTAGTTATGAAAAAATCTAAAGGTATTGCATTAAAACTATCTTCCCTAATTATAGGGTTATTTCTAGTCTTATTTTTATCCTATACAGTGACAACGGGAATTATTATAAAAAATCAAAGTGTGGAAGACTCAGAATATGCAACGGTGCAGGCTGCTGAATCTTCGGCTGCTATTATGAGTGAACGTTTCAAGAAAGCAAATACGGCATTGCAAACAACAAAGCAAATCATTGAAAGCATGCAGAAGAATAATGCTTTATCTTCCAAGGGTGTCTTAGACATTATGGAAAATAATCTAGCTAACAATGATGATTTACTTGGTGTTGGAGCTATCTTTGAGCAGGGTTCTATTATGTTAGATGCAAATGCAGAGGCTACTTTAGTTGATTCCAAAAAACGTTTTGGACCATACCTAAGCAAAGATGATAATAAGATCAGCACCACTTTAATTGAAGGGGTCGATGATAAAAGTGTTTCTGAATGGTACTGGGTGCCAAAAGAAGACGGACGCGCAGTTTTAACGGAGCCGTATGATTACAATGTAAATGGAAAGAACGTTTTAATGACAACCATTTCAGTGCCGTTAGTCAATGCTTCTGGATCGTTTTTTGGTGTATTGACGGCGGATGTATCGATAGATTTTTTAAATGGATTAACAGAATCTGTTGCACCAGAGGGTGGTTATGCGGGCATTATTACGAATAAGGGTGTACTGACAGCCAACAGTTTTGGTGAAGAGCTAGATGGGCGCAATATGCAAGAGGACCCGGCTTGGACAAGCATTAGTAAGACCATGGAAAATGATGAGCTTACAAGTATGTACGTTGATTCTAAACAGTTTAAGGAAAAGGCATTTAATGTATTTGCTCCAATGATTTTAGAGGATATTGACGAGACGTGGACTGTTCAAATTGTATTGCCTGAATCAAAAATTTTAGAGACATACAACCACGTCTTTGTATTTACAATTATTTCTTCTATTATTATGGTTGTTTTGATGACAGTTGCAAGTGTGCTATTCATTTACAAACAGTTAAAGCCACTCCAATTTTTGCGTGCGTCCATTGAAACAGCTGCAAAAGGGGATTTAACACAAAGAGTAGAGGAGAAATATATTAAGTCTGATGAGATTGGTGCAGTTGCACTGGCTTATAATAATATGCTGGATAAAACCAATAGTGCAATACAAACAGTGCTAAATTCTACAACATTATTGAACCAATCTTCTAATCAAGTACATGAGGTCTTTAATGAAATAGTAGCTTCAAGTCAAGAGGTTTCAGTAGCAATCAATGAAATTGCACAAGGTGCATCGAAGCAATCAGAGGATACTGAAGAAACCAATTATCGAATGATGGATCTATCTAATCAGATTGATGCCATTACGTCACTATCCAATGAGATGGATGAGCTATCTCATAAAACAAGTGCAACGACAGAAAAGGGATTGCATGAGGTTAATAGTTTACGAGAACATAATATAGAAACAAATGAGATGAATGGGCGTATTCAACAGCAAATGGAATCATTAGCTTCTAACATTGCCAATATTAATCAGATCATCGCTTCGATTCAAAGTATTACAGAGCAAACGAATCTGTTAGCTTTAAATGCAAGCATTGAGGCAGCTCGTGCTGGCGAACATGGAAAAGGGTTTGCAGTAGTAGCAGAGGAAGTAAGAAAGCTAGCAGAGCAATCTAAAAATGAAACAGAAATTATTAAGAGTACGGTAGAAAGTATTCTCGAAAATTCCCAGCAAACAGTAGCTGTTATTGCTTCGAATGCAGATTTAATGCATTCTCAAAATGAGTCCGTACAAAGCACACAAATGGCCTTTAAAGATAGTAGTGACTTGTCACGTTCAATTGCAGCTTCCATTAGTGAACTAATGAGTAAGCTATCTAGTATGTTAGAGCATAAAAATCAAGCAATTATGGCCATTCAAAGTATTTCTGCTATTTCAGAGGAAACAGCTGCCTCTGCTGAACAAGTAAGTGCTTCTGCAATGGATCAACAAGCAGAGTTACAAAAAGTAGCAGAGTCTATTCAAAATATGAATGATATATCAAATGAACTGCAAGAAGTCGTAAATCGATTTAAGCTAGCGTAAAGAAAAAGGCTGCCTAAAATATATAGGCAGTCTTTCTTAATGGTGAAGGGAAGAGACATTGACCTGTTAGCCATTCAGCACTACTATAATGAAGGGAAGGGGGGCATCAATATGATGTATCTCGGAATGATTTTCTTTCAAATTGTTGCACCTATTTTAGTGTTGCTTGTACTTGGCGCTATACTACAAAAGAAATTTCGTTTTAACTTAAAAGCATTGTCTCAGCTTATTACATATTGCTTTATGCCAGCTGCTGTTTTTGTTAATTTATATGAAACACGTGTAGAGCTGTCTGTTCTGGGAGAAGTCGGGTTATTTATTGTGCTTTTTATTGGGAGTCAAATGATACTCAGTCATTTTTTAGCGAAAGGGCTTGGTTTAGCCAAAACGGAGGCAGCCGTCTTTAAAAATAGTGTTGTGCTCATTAACTCTGGAAATTATGGTATTCCAGTGGCCCAAATGATTTTTGTAACACAACCTATTGGTGTAGCTATTCAGGTCATGCTCGTTATATTTCAAAATATGACAACTTATACATATGGTTTGTACAATTTAATTTCCTCTACGAAATCGGGTATGACAATCATCAAAGATTTCTTTAAAATGCCCATTATTCATGCGCTGATTATTGGTGTCGCTATGAACTATTTTAATATTGGTATACCGCAGTTTATCAAAATACCTGTAGAGCATGTCGCAGATGGATTTATTGCTGTAGCCTTAATTACGTTAGGCGCACAATTATCACAGCTTGAAATCAAATCTATGTTTAATAAAACTGTTTTTGTTAGCTGTTTTACAAGATTAGTTATTGGACCAGCTGTAGCATTGGTCATTATTTATGTATTGGGGTTAGATGGAGTTGTCGCACAATCTCTGTTTATAGCCAGTGCCTTCCCAACATCTCGCAATAGCTCTAGTCTAGCATTAGAATACGATGTGGAATCAGCTACAGCTGCTCAAACTGTTTTATTTTCAACCATTGTGAGCTGTCTAACAGTAACGATCGTGATTTATCTTGCGGAAGTATTATTTACTTAGTTGGATGAAAATTTTAAAATATTGAATGGAAAACTTCCATCTCTTAGAAATATCTGCTACACTAGCATCAAACTAAATAGTATTAACTAGGGGAGTCTGATGAGTCAGGCTGAGAGGGAAACGCTTAGAAGTTTCTTGACCCTTTGGACCTGATCTGGCTCATACCAGCGTGGGAAAGTTAAGAAGCTATTGCATCATATGTCGTGTGCAATTACTAGACCTTTACATTCATGGCCGGATCCAAAAAAATATTTTGGATTCGGCCTTTCTTTATTTGTTGGGGTGAGCTAGATTTTCGGTCCTTGTATCAAATTACAATTAAGGGAGAGAAGTAGCTCATGTCAGTAGTTAGTGAAAAGAACATTACGATTATGTCTAGCTTTGAAGGAAGCAAAAAAGTGTATGTGGAAGGATCACGTCCAGATATTTTAGTACCTATGCGTGAAATCGCATTAAGCCCAACGACTGGTAGCTTTGGGGATGAAAAAAATGCCCCTATTCGAGTATATGATACGAGTGGTCCATACACAGATCCGAATTATCACGTTGATATTACAAAGGGTCTGCCTGCTTTGCGACGTGCATGGATAGAAGAAAGAGAAGATGTTGAGGAATATGAGGGGCGTACGATTAAACCTGAGGATAACGGTTTTCGTCGTATTGATGATCCGCGCATTCAAGAAAATGTCTTCCCTAAATTGGAGCGGAAGCCTTTACGTGCAAAAAGGGGTAAAAATGTAACACAGCTTCACTATGCACGAAATGGAATGATAACGCCAGAAATGGAGTTTGTGGCGATACGTGAAAACATGGATCCTGAATTTGTTCGTTCAGAAATTGCAGCAGGTCGGGCTATTATGCCTTCTAATATTAATCACCCTGAGGCAGAGCCGATGATTATTGGTCGTAACTTCCATGTGAAAATCAATGCAAACATTGGGAATTCTGCGGTATCGTCATCAATAGCAGAAGAAGTTGAGAAAATGACATGGGCTACACGCTGGGGCGCCGATAATATTATGGATCTCTCCACTGGTAAACATATTCATACAACGAGAGAATGGATTATTCGAAATGCTGCAGTGCCAGTGGGAACGGTGCCTATTTATCAGGCTTTAGAAAAAGTAAATGGCATAGCCGAGGATTTAACGTGGGAAGTTTATCGTGATACGCTCATTGAGCAAGCAGAGCAGGGGGTTGATTATTTCACGATACATGCGGGTGTTCTTTTACGCTATGTACCTCTTACAGCAGATCGTGTAACAGGCATTGTGTCACGTGGTGGTTCAATTATGGCACAGTGGTGTTTATTTCATCATCAAGAGAATTTCCTTTATACACATTTTGAGGAAATCTGCGAAATTATGAAGACGTATGATGTTGCTTTTTCTTTAGGAGATGGCTTACGCCCAGGTTCCATTGCAGATGCCAATGATGAGGCGCAATTTGCAGAGCTTGAAACGCTGGGTGAATTAACACAAATTGCTTGGAAGCATGATGTTCAGGTGATGGTAGAGGGGCCAGGTCATGTGCCGATGCATTTGATAAAGGAGAACATGGACAAGCAATTAGAAGTTTGTAAGGAAGCGCCTTTCTATACATTGGGCCCATTAACAACAGATATTGCGCCAGGATATGACCATATAACATCAGCTATTGGTGCAGCGATGATTGGCTGGTTTGGTACAGCGATGCTCTGCTATGTGACACCGAAGGAGCATCTTGGCTTACCTAATCGTGAGGATGTTCGAGTAGGAGTTATTACTTATAAGATTGCTGCCCATGCAGCTGATTTAGCGAAAGGACACCCAGGTGCACAACAACGGGATGATGCATTGTCAAAAGCACGCTTTGAATTCCGCTGGCGTGATCAATTCAATCTATCATTAGATCCAGAACGTGCGGTTGAATATCATGACGAAACGCTTCCAGCAGAGGGGGCAAAAACAGCGCACTTTTGCTCAATGTGTGGCCCTAAATTCTGTAGTATGAGAATCTCACAGGATATTCGTAATTATGCTAAAGAAAAAGATTTAAATACGACTGAAGCTATTCATCAAGGTATGCAGGAAAAGGCAGAGGAGTTTAAAAAAGCGGGGAGTCAGATTTATCAATAATGAGGGAAGGCTTATGTCAAAGTATAGACATAAGCCTTTCATGTTGTTGAAAAAAGATGATGTCAACGGCAGAAAAAGCAAATTTGCAAGGTGAGAGGTTGATTTCCGCTCCGCCAGCGCCCTTTCCAGGGGGCGTCCGATGAGCCGCTTCACTCACTTACGCTCGCTCCAGGGTCTCATCTGTGACGCTAAATCCCCTAGAAGTGACGCTGGCTCCACTCCAATCAACCATTCTGCAAAGTGTCTTTACTTTTTTTCATAGTAGTATAGCGATCAAATAGCCCATTATCTGTATTCTTAGAGGGGATAAACTCTTATTTTCAATATGGAGAAGTGATGCGTGACAACACCTCTTCATAAAAAGTAGTGAACACCTTCACTTTATTTGAAAACTTTGCTAAAAAGGTAACACTTTTGTGGATTAGAATGGAGGGCTACTTGACTCCCGTGGGATAGCGAGACAGGCGAGCCTCTAAACGGAGCGGTAGTGGAGGAAGCGGCTCGGTGCTCGCCCACAGGAAAGCAAGTAGCCTGCAACGGAAATCCATTTCTTCCTTTCAATTGACTGTTTTGTTTATCAACACTAAGGAAGACTTATGTCAAAGTATAGACATAAGCCTTTTCTAATCATAAAAAAGCTCCATGTGAATGACAGATTCACATGGAGTAAAAGTTGAATTTGGATATCAATAATAAGTGGACTATTAAACGTTGGTTGGTTGTTTTACATATGGGTTTGTAAGGTCCATACCTTCTAACGAAAGACCCATCGCTTTTGCGACACCCTCACCATATGCTGGGTCAGCTAAATAGCAGTGAAGGATGTGACGACGTTTGATGAATTCTTCAACAGAAGCCATATCATTCGCTGTATTTTCAAATAGACGTTGTTGCTCTTCTGTAGTCATTAAACGGAACAGTTTACCTGGTTGCTCGAAGTAATTGTTATCGTCTTCACGGAAGTCGTGAATACCTGCATGACCATCAATGCGTAATTCAGGCTCTTTATGGTCTAGGTTATGCTCCCATTCACCGTAGCTATTTGGTTCATAGCCTAATGTAGAACCGAGGTTGCCATCAAAGCGCATTGCACCATCACGATGGAAGGTACGGAATGGACATTTCGGTGCGTTAACTGGCAGCATATAGTGGTTTACACCTAGGCGATAGCGTTGTGCATCTGCGTATGCAAAGATACGACCTTGTAACATTTTATCTGGTGAGAAGCTAATACCAGGAATAATGTTAGATGGTGCAAATGCAGCTTGTTCAACTTCTGCAAAGTAGTTGTCCGGATTTTTATTTAACTCGAACTCACCGACAGGAATTAATGGGAAGTCTTTTTTATACCATACTTTTGTTAAGTCAAATGGGTTGTATGGAAGCTCACGAGCTTGCTCCTCTGTCATAACCTGAATATACATTTTCCATTTAGGGAAATCGCCTTTTTCGATAGCTTCATATAGATCACGTTGTGAAGATTCACGATCTTGACCGATAACTTCAGTAGCTTCAGCACCTGTTAAGTTTTTAATACCTTGCTCTGTACGGAAATGGAATTTAACCCATACACGCTCATTTTCAGCATTGATAAAGCTATACGTATGAGAACCAAATCCATGCATATTGCGGTAACCAGCTGGAATACCACGGTCAGACATTACAATTGTCACTTGGTGAAGTGCTTCAGGTAATAAAGTCCAGAAATCCCAGTTGGAGTTAGCGTTTTTCATATTTGTACGTGGATCACGTTTAACGACATGGTTTAAATCTGTAAAGTGTAATGGGTCGCGGAAGAAGAATACAGGTGTATTGTTCCCTACTAGATCCCAGTTTCCTTCTTCTGTATAGAATTTAAGGGCAAAGCCACGAATATCGCGCTCAGCATCTGCAGCACCACGCTCACCAGCAACTGTTGAGAAACGTGCGAACATTTCTGTTTTCTTGCCAATCTCTGAGAAAATTTTCGCTTTTGTATATTGAGTAATATCATGCGTTACAGTAAAAGTACCAAATGCACCTGAGCCTTTAGCGTGCATACGACGTTCAGGAATTACTTCACGGTTGAAATTTGCTAATTTTTCAACTAACCATACATCTTGAAGTAAAAGAGGACCACGTGGACCTGCTGACATAGAGTCATGGTTACTTACTACTGGAGCGCCACCTGCTGTTGTAAAACGACGGCTACGATCATTTGCGTTTGTCATATTAGTTTACCTCCTGAAAAAAATATAAGTCAAACTCTTCATCTATAACTATAACAAAGATAAAATAGAATTGCTAGTACATTATAATAATTATCGTTAAAGAATTTTTATATTTAAAGATAAACTATAAATATATGCGAAGGAAAGGCGTTTTATACATAGTTTTCACCAGAAATTCCATTTTTCTAATCTCGTTTTAAAAATTATTAGGTATGAAAATGACATGGATTTTAAGATAATGACTACATTGTAAAAACCTTTATTGAAAATAAAATGGACTAATTGAAAATTATTTCAATCAATTATTTTTAGTTTTTTCGATATCGATTAGGCGTTATGCCGATTTGTTGTTTAAATATTTTAATGAAATAATTAGGATCATCAAAACCGTTTAAATGGGCAATTTCACTAATGGAAAAATCTGTTTCTAGCAGCATGTTAGTAGCATGATGAATTCTTATTTGCTGTAAATAGCGTTTAAATGGTAGGCCTTGCTTCTTTGAGAAAATGGTACTTAAATAATTTGGGCTGATTCCGAGCTTATGGGCGACGAAGGGCAGGGACAAGGAGCTATCATTAAATTGTTGATCAATTATTTCTAAAGCTAGCTCAACATAATCGGCTCGTTTCTCCATTCGAGCTTCCCGCGCTAATTCAATTAATGTTTGTGTGAAAGAAATAATGCCATTGAGAATTGTATAAAATATAGGATGTTCAATGATTAAGTGAAATAGCTGACGGTAGCTCTGCTCGATAGCTGCTTTTTCGTGTAACTTATATTTCAACATAAAGCGTCGAATTTGTGCTAAAACACTTGTTAAATGAATACGTAGATCATCTTGCTCATAATATATTCCCTCATTAGATAGCTGATATAAAAATGTTTTAACGGCTTCAAGGTTTCCGTCTTCCAAACTACTGATTAACAATTGCTGCTCTTCTGGTGTTAATAAGGGATCGAAGGGCTGCGTTTCAAATTGTTTGCTTGCATAAAAAATATGACCAAAGCCTTCGTAAAAGCTTTGATGTAGTGCACGCTTTGTTAATGTATACATGTTTTTGATGGTTGTCGGTGGACCATCATAAATGCCAATATTTAAAGAACTATTACTAATTAATCGCCATTCCATCATAAGTGCACGGACATCCTTTTCTACCATCTTTATGTCACTTGTTTGAAAAAGGCATACAATTGTATTGGACAGAGGGTAGGTTTTCATATGGAAGTGGATAGGTGTTTGTTGTAGCCAATTGTAAAGCTTATTAAAAGTTTCGGTATGTTCTGGCTCCATCATCGTGAAATGTATAGTCGTCTCAATTGAACTAGATTTGTTATCTAAAAATAATTGAAAATAAAAGGAATCATTTGTAGTCTCCTGCGCATATTCCTTGACCTGTGGTGTGCGAAGAGAAATGGTTGTGAGCTTTTGTTTTAATAATTCTAAATCAATGGGCTTTACAAAGAGATGGGCCACTTGTAAATCTATTGCCTTTAATGCATTTTTAAATAAAGGTTCTGTCGTCATTGCGAGAATGGCACCAGATAGCTTTTGTAAATCACGATAAAGAGCCGTTAAGCGATTATTAGGAAATAGATCGATATTTAACAGAATGGCGTCCGGTTCAAATAGTCGAATTCTTTGGGGCACCTCTGAAATACTTGTGCACATTTCAATGAAGACGTCTCCAGGGAAATAGGTATGTAAAAACCACTTTATGCCTGCCAAGTCGGTAGGATCACGATCAATTAATAATAGCTTCATTACATCAACTCCTATAAAATATTCCAGTTTCATATAAAAATACGATTATATTATTAAAAATAACATAGGAATCTGAAAAAAATCTCCTTTTCTCTTTTAAAATTCTCTATATTCTGAAAAAAGTAGTGAGTACAATGTAAATAGAGTAATAAATCATCAGCAGAAACCACTTGTACAATGAAAACGCTTAAATGGAATTTAATGCTGAAGTTTTTAATATTACGACCAATAAATGAGGAGTTTTTATTTACATAGTTTGATAGGGAATAGGAGGATGTCATGTGAAATCGATCATCGAGCTTGATGGCAATACATTAACAAGACAACAAATTGAGGAAATCGTTAAGGGGCAAGCAACAGTTGCACTTTCTGTCGATAGTTTACAACGTATTCGTTTAAGTAGAGAGCGTATCGAGAAACGCTTAGCTGAAGGACAAACGATTTATGGAGTGAATACAGGCTTTGGGCAACTCAGCAATATAAAAATTGAGCAAGAGGATATTGAGCTATTGCAGCTGAATTTATTAAGATCTGATGCAACGGGTGTTGGTGAACCGTTCCCTACTGATGTTGTACGTGCAATGATGGTGTTACGTGCCAATGCTTTAGCTAGAGGATTTTCTGGCATTCGTGAGGAAACAGTACAGCTGTTATTGGAGTTTATTAATAAAGGAGTGCATCCAATTGTTCCGTCACAAGGTTCGGTGGGAGCAAGCGGCGATTTAGCGCCATTATCGCATTTGGCATTAGTGCTAGTGGGAGAAGGTAAGGCAGAGTTTAACGGAGAAGTCATGAGTGGAAGCGAGGCGCTACAACGAGCGGAGTTAACACCAGTTCGACTTCAAGCTAAAGAGGGGCTGGCACTTGTTAATGGTACGCAAGCTATGACAGGAATTGGTGTATTAACAGTCAATGAAGCTGAACGAATTGGACTTGCAGCGGATATGGCGGCAAGCTTGACGCTAGAAGCATTAAAGGGCATTACGTCAGCATTTGATCCAGCGCTATTAGCTGTAAGGCCACATCCAGAATTAGAACTGGTGGGGGGGCGTATTCGTAAGTGGCTTGATGGTAGTAAACGTGTCACAAAGCAAGGCGAAATTCGCATGCAGGATGCTTACTCGCTACGCTGTATTCCGCAAGTACATGGTGCTTCTTGGCAGTCCTTTTTCTACGCGGAGAATCGTGTTCAAACTGAAATGAACGCGACTACAGATAATCCGATTGTTTTAGAAAGTGGTGAGGTACTATCGGGTGGTCATTTCCATGGTCAGCCAATTGCCTTGGCAATGGACTTTTTGAAGATTGGTGTAAGTGAATGGGCTAATATTTCAGAACGTCGTACAGAACGTATGGTAAATCCACATCTTAATGAAGGATTGCCGCCGTTCTTGGCAACAAACCCAGGGATTGAATGTGGACTAATGATTGCACAATATACAGCAGCTTCTATTGTCTCAGAAAATAAAGTATTAGCTCATCCTTCTAGTGTGGATTCTATTCCTACATCAGGTAACCAAGAGGACCATGTAAGTATGGGAACAACATCGGCCCGTCAAGTACGTCAGATTGTTCACAATGCGGCTCGCGTTATCGCAATAGAATTAATTTGTGCTTCTCAGGCAATCCATTTAGACAAGGCGGAAGAGCAATTATCTCCAACAACACGTAAATTCTTAGAGAAAGTGCGTGAATTCTGTCCACCCTTATTAGCAGATCAACCAATTGGTGACGAAATTGAAGCATTGGCGAAATATTTACTAGCAAGTAATGATCTAGTAAATGAGTATGTGTAAATAGGGTTGAATGAAATAGCAAAGGCTGAGGCAAGACTCGTTAATCCGAGTCACCTCTGCTTTGGATATAATTATATGCTTTTGAGTCTGAATATTCAGTCTTTGTTTTAGTATCTACACTTTCAAACCAATAGTATTTTTATGAAAAGGAGCGTGTTTTTATGGTATTCAAAACAGATATTCGTGCACCGCGTGGAAGTGAACTAACATGTAAGGGATGGACACAGGAAGCGGCAATGCGTATGTTAATGAACAATCTAGACCCAGAGGTGGCTGAGAACCCAGATGAGCTGATTGTGTACGGTGGTATTGGAAAGGCTGCTCGTAACTGGGAAAGCTATGAACAAATTATTGCTTCTTTAAAAGAATTAGAGAATGATGAAACACTGCTGATTCAATCAGGGAAGCCAGTAGCTGTATTCCGTACGCATGAGCATTCTCCTCGTGTATTAATTGCCAATTCAAACCTAGTGCCTGCATGGGCCAATTGGGATCATTTCTATGAATTAGAGGACAGAGATTTAATGATGTATGGCCAAATGACTGCGGGTAGCTGGATTTATATTGGTGCTCAGGGCATTTTACAGGGAACTTATTTATCATTCGTAGAAGCAGGGAAGAAGGTATTTGGCACTGCGGATTTACGTGGTAAATTCATCCTAACAGGTGGTATGGGCGGTATGAGTGGTGCACAGCCGTTAGCTGGGAAAATGGCGGGCGCTGTAATCTTAGTCGTTGAAGTAGATCGTGCCCGCATTGAACGTAAAATAAAAGAAGGATACTGTGATTACATCGTGGAGACTGTGGATGAAGCCATTGCATTAGTCGACAAATTACGTAATCAGAAAGAGCCAGCTTCGATTGGTCTTGTAGGGAATTGTGCAGATGTCAATCGTGAGCTGTTAAATCGAGGGATTATTCCGGATTTTGTGACGGATCAAACATCTGCACATGACCCGATTAATGGCTATGTACCAAATGGCATGACATTTGAAGAAGCATTAGCACTTCGGAAATCGGACGTTAAAACGTATGAGCACAAAGCGAAAGAAACAATGGCAGAGCATGTTCGTACAATGCTAGCGTTTCAAGATGCAGGTGCAGAAGTATTTGATTATGGAAATAATATTCGTGCCTATGCCAAAGAAATGGGTGTAACGAATGCCTTCGATTTCCCAGGCTTTGTACCAGCCTATATTCGTCCACTATTCTGTGAAGGAAAGGGCCCATTCCGTTGGGCGGCTCTTTCAGGAAACCCTGAGGATATTTATAAAACAGATGCGCTTGCGAAAGAGATGTTCGCTGAAGACGAGGGTCTAGTCAATTGGATTGATATGGCGCAAAAAATGGTTAAATGGCAGGGGTTACCAGCCCGTATTTGCTGGTTAGGCTATGGTGATCGTCATCGCTTTGCATTAAAGGTAAACGAAATGGTTGCGAATGGTGAATTGTCAGCACCGATTGTCTTTGGGCGTGATCATTTAGATTCAGGTTCAGTCGCATCACCGAATCGTGAAACAGAAGGGATGATGGATGGTTCCGATGCAGTATCGGATTGGCCAATTTTAAATGCGCTTGTAAATACTGCTAGTGGTGCGAGCTGGGTGAGTGTGCATCATGGCGGTGGTGTAGGAATGGGATATTCACAGCATGCTGGTCAAGTACTAGTTGCGGATGGATCGGCGCTTGCTGCTGAAAAAATCGCACGAGTATTGATTTCGGACCCTGGCATGGGTGTTGCCCGTCATGCTGATGCAGGCTATGAGATTGCGATTAATACGGCAAAAAACAAAGGTGTCCATATACCAATGTTAAAGGGTGATGTGAAGTGACCATTCTAATTAGAAATGCCAATGAAGTAATTACTTTGAGAAGTAATGCACAAGGACCGCGTACGAAAGAACAAATGCAGGAAATTGCGGTAGTAGAAAATGGCTGTGTACTAATTGAAGAAGATCGTATTGTAGCTGTTGGAGCTTTTGAACAACTGGAAGTAGATTTCCCTGATTTAGTAAGGAAAGCAGACATTATTGATGCTACTGGTAAGATTGTGATGCCAGGTTTAGTGGATTGTCATACCCATTTAGTGCATGGTGGAACACGTGAACAAGAATTTAATATGAGACTTAATGGTTCTACCTATATGGAAATTATGAACGCAGGTGGCGGTATTCATGCTACAACAAAGCGTACACGAGAAACCAGCTTTGAAGAATTATATGAAAAGACGATGCAGCACTTAGATGTATTTTTAAAGCATGGTGTGACAACCGTTGAAGCAAAATCAGGTTATGGATTGGATTGGGAAACGGAAAAGAAGCAGCTAGAGGTAGCAAAACAATTACAAGCTACACATGACGTTGATATTGTTAGTACGTTTATGGGTGCGCATGCAGTACCACGCGATTATAAGGAACGTGAGGATGAATTTGTTGATGTTGTAATCCATGACATGCTGCCCAAAGTGGCAGAGCTAAAACTGGCAGAATTTAATGATGTATTTTGTGAAAAGGGTGTCTTTACACCAGAGCAATCTCAGCGCATTTTAGAGGCCGGCAAAGCTCTTGGCTTAACACCGAAAATACATGCTGATGAAATCGAGCCTTATCAAGGAGCGGAGCTTGCTGCCGAAGTGGGAGCTATTTCGGCAGAGCATTTGCTGGTTGCTTCTGATGAAGGAATTCTAAAAATGGCTGAAGCGGGCACAATTGCTGTATTACTGCCAGGGACTGCATTCTTTTTACGTGCACCATATGCAAGAGGACGTCTAATGATTGATGAAGGGGTGCCTGTAGCAATATCAACAGATTTTAACCCGGGATCATCACCGACAATGAGTTTACCATTTATTATGAATTTAGCCTGTATGCATATGGGCATGACATTGGAGGAAGTATTAACTGCGACAACGATTAATGCAGCTTATGCATTAAATCGAGGCGAACAAATAGGCTCCTTGGAAGCGAATAAAAAAGCTGATGTACTTATTTTAGATGTTGCCAACTATAAGCAGCTACAATATTTCTATGGTATGAACCATACACATACAGTTATCAAAAATGGGCAAGTTGTTGTACAAAACGGCATTCTGCTGAATAATCGATAAAAAATGGGCATAAATAAAGCTGAGGAAGCTTTATTTATGCTTTTTTAAAATTGAGTTGCAATTACCTTTAAGGAAGATTATAATACAATTAAATAGTAATTATTGAATTACAAATTACTTAACCTTGTAATCAATTAAAGGGGTTATACAATGACAAAATTCCGTACTGAGGAAGAAGTGCTTGAGCATTATGATTCTTCAAAATATCAAACACCTGATGGATATACCGCAGATATTGCCATTTTTACAATTACGTCAGAGAAAACAGAAGAAAAGGCGCCACCCAACATGACGCTTAAAATTATGCTAATTAAGCGTGCGGCTAAGGATGCTGATGGAAATCCGAATATTGAAGGAGGGAAATGGGCACTCCCAGGAGGATTTGTAGATGCCGATCAAAAAGAAACAGCCTATATCGCAGCTAAACGAGAATTAAAAGAAGAAACCAATGTTGAAGGTTTGCATGTTCAACACTTTGGTGTTTATGATCAAATCGATCGAGATCCTCGTGGTTGGATGATTTCAAATGCATTTTACGCAATTGTTCCTGAGACATATATTGAACAACGCCAAGCAAATGATGATGCGGCTGAGGTAGAACTGTTTGATATAGAAAGTGTATTTACACTTCAACTAGCCTTTGATCATAGAAAAATTATTACAGATGCGTTGAATTTTATTAAAAGAGATATGATTCAAACAACCGTTGCTAAAAATTTTTTACCACAAGCGTTCACTTTGTCAGAATTACAGCGAGTACTTTTAACAGTTGGAGAAGATCCTCGAATTTCTAATGATTCGGTGTTCTTTACAAAAGCACCCAAATTACCTTTTATCGAAAAAGTATTGGATGAGGAAGGCAAACCGAAGAAAACTAAACGAAATTCGTTCAGACCTTCGCAACTATATAGATTTAATAATTTTGAAATGGTGGAGTCCATTTATCATTAGGAAAGATCCGTCTTTCCTGATTATTTTAAATATAGTAATTTGTAATTTAGCTATTACTAATTAAAAAACGGAGTGATGAGATGATGAAAAAGCGAGCACTAATTAATATTGATTATACAGTTGATTTTGTTGCATCTGAAGGGGCCTTAACTTGTGGAGAACCTGGCCAGCTGCTTGAGCAAGCAAATGTAGACTTAACGAAGGAATTTATATTGAATGGTGAGTTTACGGTGTTTGCCGTCGATGTTCATGAACGAGGAGATGTTTATCATCCAGAAACAAAGCTATTTCCACCACATAATATTCGAAATACAAAAGGCAGGGATTTATTTGGCGCTTTAAAACCGTTGTACGAAGCACATAAAGAGCAGGATCATGTCTATTACATTGATAAAACGCGCTACTCAGCTTTTGCAGGGACAGATTTAGAGCTGAAATTACGTGAAAGAGGCATTACTGAGCTTCACTTAATCGGAGTTTGTACAGATATCTGTGTTCTTCATACAGCAGTCGATGCTTATAATAAAGGGTTCGAATTCGTAATTCATAAGAATGCTGTCGCCTCCTTTAATCAAACAGGCCATGAGTGGGCGTTAGGACATTTCGAGCATACACTTGGCGCCACTGTGATTTGACATGAATGGAGGGAAAAACATGAAATATGCTGACGATAGTTTTATGTTACACACAGATCTATATCAAATTAATATGGTTCAAACTTACTGGCAAGATGGGGCTCATCAACGCAAAGCTGTTTTTGAGCTATATTTTAGAAACCTTCCATTTGGCAATGGGTATGCGGTATTTGCAGGCTTAAAAAAAGCTATCGAGTTTATCAATAACTTCGTTTTCTCTCAAAGTGATATTCAATATTTACGAGAAGAAGGAAAATATCCAGAGGAATTTCTTCAATATTTACAGGAGCTTAAGTTTACTGGATCGATTAAGGCGATGAGGGAAGGAGAATTAGTCTTTGCGAATGAGCCTATCCTACGAATTGAAGCCCCATTGGCAGAAGCCCAATTAATTGAAACCCCTTTGTTAAATATTGTGAACTATCAAACGTTGATTGCGACAAAGGCTTCACGCATTAAACAAGTGACAGGTGAGGATGTCGTGATGGAGTTTGGTACTCGACGTGCACATGAATTTGATGCAGCTATTTGGGGAACTCGTGCTGCCTATATAGGTGGATTCTCTTCAACTAGTAATGTAAGAGCAGGAAAATTGTTCGGTATCCCCGTGTCAGGAACGCATGCCCATGCAATGATTCAAACCTATCGAGATGAGTACACTGCATTTAAAAAATATGCAGCGGCACATAAAGATTGTGTATTTTTAGTAGATACCTATGATACGTTGCGTTCGGGCGTTCCTAATGCGATTCGTGTAGCAAAGGAGCTAGGAGATCATATTAATTTTATTGGTATTCGTTTAGACAGTGGTGATCTAGCATATCTTTCAAAACAGGCAAGAAAAATGCTAGATGCTGCAGGATTTACAGAAGCAAAAATTATGGCTTCGAATGATTTGGACGAATATACAATTATGCATTTAAAGTCGCAAGGTGCACAAATTGACGCTTGGGGAATCGGAACGAAGCTTATTACAGCCTATGATCAGGCAGCTCTTGGCGGGGTATACAAATTAGTTTCAATTGAAAACGAAAGTGGAGATATGGTAGATACCATTAAAATTTCAGCAAATCCTGAAAAAGTGACTACACCAGGGCGTAAACGTGTTTACCGTATTATTAGTATGGATAATGGTCATGCTGAAGGAGACTATATTGCATTAGAGGGAGAAAACATAGAGCAAGAAGAAAGATTGAAAATGTTCCACCCTGTTCATACGTATATTAGTAAATTTGTAACGAATTTTTTTGCAAAAGATTTACATGAAAGCATCGTAGAAAACGGAAAAGTGGTTTATGAGGAACCTACAATTCAAGAAACACAAGCATATGTGAAAGAAAATTTACATTTACTGTGGTGTGAATATAAACGAACAATGAATCCCGAAGAGTATCCTGTTGATTTAAGTCAAGCATGTTGGGACAATAAAATGGCAAGCATACAGGACATAAAAGAAAAAATTTCACAAGATAGGAGGTAGCTACAATGGCGAGAATAGGTATTTATGGTTCATCCTTTGATCCTATTACCAATGTTCATCTTTGGACAGCAAGCACAGTCGCGCACCGCTGTAAATTAGATAAAGTCATTTTTTTACCTTGTTCAAACAAACGTAAAGATAAAACGATAAAAACAGCAGATACTCATCGTTGGAATATGCTACAGCTGGCCATTGCTAAGGATGATCGTTTTATTGCAGATTCCTATGAGATGGACCAAGAAGGCTGGAACATCTATACTTATGACACGATGAAATACTTTAGAGAAAAACATCCAGAGGATGAAGTGCATTTTATCATGGGCGCTGATTTATTAGTGGATATCGGCGCGGGATTGTGGAAAAAAGGTGACGCATTAGTTGCGGAGAATAAATTTATTGTAATGGCTAGACATGGCATCGATATGCTATCAACGATTAGCCGTTCTCCCATTTTAAGAAATAATGATGATGGTAGATTCCATCTGATAGATAAAGGGCTCGCGATGGAAATTAGCTCTACTTATATTCGGGAGGAATTTGCGATGGGGGGAGAGCCGAGATACCTCTTGCCTACTGCTTGTTACGACTATATTAAAGAGCATCATCTTTATCAAAAATAATGGAATTATTTTTTTAAGTGTGGTTGGATGCCACACTTTTTTTAATTTTGAAAAGATGGTGAATTTCATCATATGTAGCTCTAGGTAAGCTATAATAAAAATAGCAGCGGAATACACCCTTTTTGCTGACGATAATTACAATGATTAATGTTAGAAAGGAATTCATGGATGTGCAGCTTACATTAACATTTCTTATTTTAGGAGCAACAATTTTTGCATTTGTGACCAATAAAATACGAGCAGATCTTGTAGCTATTGTGTCACTTCTAGCATTTGTCATTGCGGATATTCTAACGCCAACGGAGGCATTAGCTGGTTTTTCAAACTCTGTCGTTTTAATGATTGCAGGGCTATTTGTCGTGGGCGCAGGAATATTACGCACAGGTCTAGCAGGAATGGCAGGGCAACTCTTACTTAAATGGTCGGGCAATAGTGAGCTGAAATTATTTGTGCTACTGCTTATTATTGTAGGATCTGTTGGTGCCTTTATGAGCAATACTGGTACCGTAGCATTAATGATGCCAATCGTTGTAAGTATAGCGATTAGTATGAAAGTTAGTCCGTCTAAGTTTCTACTCCCACTATCATATGTAGCAAGTCTTTCTGGTCTGATGACACTGATTGCGTCACCAACGAATTTAATTGTCAGTCAGTTATTGGTTGATCGAGGCTATAATAAACTTGGCTTTTTTGAAGTGACCCCTATTGGTATTGTAGGGATGATTGCTGGAATTACTTATTTAGTGCTTGTACGTAATATTCTATTACCAAAGGATCAAAACCGTACACAAACAAATGAAGGCTATAAACTTTCACCAAAAAAAATTATTAAGCAATATGATTTAAATAATCGTCTATTTAAAATCGCTGTTCCTGAAGACTCACCGATTATTGAGACATCTTTAGCAGAGTTAAAACTGCCAGCTAAGTACACGCTCTGTATGATGAAAATTCATCGTAAATCACAGGAGGGTATCAATTTACTGCCGATGACATATCAGGAAATGGCAGGTCCAACTAGTGTCATTCATGCCAAGGACGAGCTGTATGTTCAAGGAGAAGTAGAGGATATTCGTCGTTTTGTTGAGGATTATCATCTTGAGATGCAAGGGTTAGTGGAAGGAGAAGCTGACGAATTGGTATCGAAACATCTCGGTATTGCAGAGGTGTTGCTGACACCTAATTCGAGCTTTATTAATGAAACTGTTAGCTCTCTTGGATTCAGGGAAAAATATAATTTAAATATCATTGGCATTAATCGCAGAGGCGGTTATAAGCTTCAGGATATGGTTTCTCATAAATTGAAATTTGGAGATGCCATATTAGTACAGGGAGCATGGGATGAAATTCTCTTGTTAGCAAGAGAGACCCAGGATGTCGTGGTTGTCGGTCAGCCTAAAGAACACGCGAGTGTGGCAGCCGCTACAGGTAAAGCTGGTATTGCCGGTTTAATTATGCTGTTGATGATTATTTTAATGGCATTCGAAGTTTTCCCAGCTGTAATCTCAGTAATGATTGGTGCTGTGTTGATGATATTAACAGGCTGTTTACGAAACATGGAAGATGCCTATAGCAATATGAATTTTGAAAGTATTGTGCTGGTGGCTGCAATGTTGCCAATGGCGACGGCGTTAGAAAAAACTGGAGGCATGACCATCTTATCGGATGGTATTATTAATGCCCTGGGTGATTTTGGACCCTATGGCGTGCTCATTGGTGTTTATATTTTAACAGCTATATTTGGTCAATTTATAAGTAATACGGCAACTGCTGTATTGTTCGCGCCCATTGCAATGAGTGCAGCTATTGCTATGGAAGTTAGTCCTACAACATTTATGATTGCAGTAGCAGTTGCGGCAAGTATGGCATTTGCTACGCCAATTGCTTCTCCTACGAATGCGCTAGTAATGACGGCGGGGGGCTACAAATTTATGGATTTTGTAAGAATAGGGGTACCATTACAAATTGTTATGTTTATCGTTATGATGATTGCCATCCCATTCTTTTTCCCGTTTTAAAAACTCGGTTTCTATACCGAGTTTTTTATTTTATATAAAGATCTATTATTTTTTATCGAAAAGTATGATAAAATTCTTTTTTAGATAGCGGTATAACATGGCGCTCACTTGTGAAAATTGAATTTTAGGTTGTCATTATTTTTACGGATATATATATAGGAAGTTTTTCATTACCAAGAAAAAAGTTAAATTTTTTTCATGAAAAGTGTTGACCTTTTAAAAATAAGAGTGTAGTATTATACAAGTCGCCACGGTGACACGCTAAAATAAAGCAAAACATGAACCTTGAAAACTGAACAAGCAAAACGTAATCAATAAAGTTTTCAGTAACTAACTTCGGTTAGTGAACGAAACAAAATTTTGGACATCAAAATGATGCCAGCAAAACAATTTGAGCTATTCAAATTTCTTTTATGGAGAGTTTGATCCTGGCTCAGGACGAACGCTGGCGGCGTGCCTAATACATGCAAGTCGAGCGAACAGAGAAGGAGCTTGCTCCTTCGACGTTAGCGGCGGACGGGTGAGTAACACGTGGGCAACCTACCCTATAGTTTGGGATAACTCCGGGAAACCGGGGCTAATACCGAATAATCTGTTTCACCTCATGGTGAAACACTGAAAGACGGTTTCGGCTGTCGCTATAGGATGGGCCCGCGGCGCATTAGCTAGTTGGTGAGGTAACGGCTCACCAAGGCGACGATGCGTAGCCGACCTGAGAGGGTGATCGGCCACACTGGGACTGAGACACGGCCCAGACTCCTACGGGAGGCAGCAGTAGGGAATCTTCCACAATGGGCGAAAGCCTGATGGAGCAACGCCGCGTGAGTGAAGAAGGATTTCGGTTCGTAAAACTCTGTTGTAAGGGAAGAACAAGTACAGTAGTAACTGGCTGTACCTTGACGGTACCTTATTAGAAAGCCACGGCTAACTACGTGCCAGCAGCCGCGGTAATACGTAGGTGGCAAGCGTTGTCCGGAATTATTGGGCGTAAAGCGCGCGCAGGTGGTTTCTTAAGTCTGATGTGAAAGCCCACGGCTCAACCGTGGAGGGTCATTGGAAACTGGGAGACTTGAGTGCAGAAGAGGATAGTGGAATTCCAAGTGTAGCGGTGAAATGCGTAGAGATTTGGAGGAACACCAGTGGCGAAGGCGACTATCTGGTCTGTAACTGACACTGAGGCGCGAAAGCGTGGGGAGCAAACAGGATTAGATACCCTGGTAGTCCACGCCGTAAACGATGAGTGCTAAGTGTTAGGGGGTTTCCGCCCCTTAGTGCTGCAGCTAACGCATTAAGCACTCCGCCTGGGGAGTACGGTCGCAAGACTGAAACTCAAAGGAATTGACGGGGGCCCGCACAAGCGGTGGAGCATGTGGTTTAATTCGAAGCAACGCGAAGAACCTTACCAGGTCTTGACATCCCGTTGACCACTGTAGAGATATAGTTTCCCCTTCGGGGGCAACGGTGACAGGTGGTGCATGGTTGTCGTCAGCTCGTGTCGTGAGATGTTGGGTTAAGTCCCGCAACGAGCGCAACCCTTGATCTTAGTTGCCATCATTTAGTTGGGCACTCTAAGGTGACTGCCGGTGACAAACCGGAGGAAGGTGGGGATGACGTCAAATCATCATGCCCCTTATGACCTGGGCTACACACGTGCTACAATGGACGATACAAACGGTTGCCAACTCGCGAGAGGGAGCTAATCCGATAAAGTCGTTCTCAGTTCGGATTGTAGGCTGCAACTCGCCTACATGAAGCCGGAATCGCTAGTAATCGCGGATCAGCATGCCGCGGTGAATACGTTCCCGGGCCTTGTACACACCGCCCGTCACACCACGAGAGTTTGTAACACCCGAAGTCGGTGAGGTAACCTTTTGGAGCCAGCCGCCGAAGGTGGGATAGATGATTGGGGTGAAGTCGTAACAAGGTAGCCGTATCGGAAGGTGCGGCTGGATCACCTCCTTTCTAAGGATTATTTCGGAATACAAACCTAGGGTTTGTAAGATTACGTTTTGCGTTCAGTTTTGAAGGTTCATTCTTCTTGAATGAAAATCTTCAAAACTTGTTCTTTGAAAACTGGATAAAACGACATTGAAATTGTAACAAACACATTTATTTTTTAAGTTTTTTTATAGGCTTAATAACATTAAAAGGTTTCAAGACACGAGCAGTTCTAGGAAGCAATCGAGTGAATGAAGGAGCGTACTTGAGTACGTGACTGATTGAACGAGTGAAGCTGACAACGAAATGTGATGTGTATTGAAAGCTGTTAGGTTAAGTTATTAAGGGCGCACGGCGAATGCCTTGGCACTAGGAGCCGAAGAAGGACGGCACTAACACCGATATGCTTCGGGGAGCTGTAAGTGAGCTTTGATCCGGAGATTTCCGAATGGGGGAACCCACTACGTTTAATCGCGTAGTATCTTGACGTGAATACATAGCGTCTTGAAGGCAGACCCAGGGAACTGAAACATCTAAGTACCTGGAGGAAGAGAAAGAAAAATCGATTCCCTGAGTAGCGGCGAGCGAAACGGGAAGAGCCCAAACCAAGAGGCTTGCCTCTTGGGGTTGTAGGACACTCAATACGGAGTTACAAAAGAGCGAGTTAGATGAAGCGACTTGGAAAGGTCCGCCAGAGCAGGTAAAAGCCCTGTAGTCGAAAGTTCGTTCTCTCCTGAGTGGATCCTGAGTACGGCGGAACACGTGAAATTCCGTCGGAATCCGGGAGGACCATCTCCCAAGGCTAAATACTACCTAGTGACCGATAGTGAACCAGTACCGTGAGGGAAAGGTGAAAAGCACCCCGGAAGGGGAGTGAAAGAGATCCTGAAACCGTGTGCCTACAAGTAGTTAGAGCCCGTTAATGGGTGATAGCGTGCCTTTTGTAGAATGAACCGGCGAGTTACGATTACGTGCGAGGTTAAGCTTTAGAAGGCGGAGCCGCAGCGAAAGCGAGTCTGAATAGGGCGAAATAGTACGTGGTCGTAGACCCGAAACCAGGTGATCTACCCATGTCCAGGGTGAAGGTAAGGTAACACTTACTGGAGGCCCGAACCCACGCACGTTGAAAAGTGCGGGGATGAGGTGTGGGTAGCGGAGAAATTCCAATCGAACTTGGAGATAGCTGGTTCTCTCCGAAATAGCTTTAGGGCTAGCCTCGTGATGAGAATACTGGAGGTAGAGCACTGTTTGGACTAGGGGGCCATCCCGGTTTACCGAATTCAGACAAACTCCGAATGCCAGATATTTATACACGGGAGTCAGACTGCGAGTGATAAGATCCGTAGTCAAAAGGGAAACAGCCCAGACCACCAGCTAAGGTCCCAAAGTAATCGTTAAGTGGAAAAGGATGTGGCGTTGCACAGACAACCAGGATGTTGGCTTAGAAGCAGCCATCATTTAAAGAGTGCGTAATAGCTCACTGGTCGAGTGACGCTGCGCCGAAAATGTATCGGGGCTAAACGATTCACCGAAGCTGTGGATTGACATCTACGATGTCAGTGGTAGGAGAGCGTTCTAAGTGCGTTGAAGTCAGACCGGAAGGACTGGTGGAGCGCTTAGAAGTGAGAATGCCGGTATGAGTAGCGAAAGACGGGTGAGAATCCCGTCCACCGTATGACTAAGGTTTCCTGAGGAAGGCTCGTCCGCTCAGGGTTAGTCGGGACCTAAGCCGAGGCCGATAGGCGTAGGCGATGGACAACAGGTTGATATTCCTGTACCACCTCCTCACCGTTTGAGAAATGGGGGGACGCAGTAGGATAGGGTAAGCGCGCTGTTGGTTATGCGCGTCCAAGCAGTAAGGCGTGTGTGTAGGCAAATCCGCACACTGTAACGTTGAGCTGTGATGGCGAGTCCGTATGGACGAAGTTCCTGATTTCACACTGCCAAGAAAAGCCTCTATCGAGGTGAGAGGTGCCCGTACCGCAAACCGACACAGGTAGTCGAGGAGAGAATCCTAAGGTGTGCGAGAGAACTCTCGTTAAGGAACTCGGCAAAATGACCCCGTAACTTCGGGAGAAGGGGTGCTCTTGAGCGTGCAAGCGCATGAGAGCCGCAGTGAATAGGCCCAGGCGACTGTTTAGCAAAAACACAGGTCTCTGCAAAACCGTAAGGTGACGTATAGGGGCTGACGCCTGCCCGGTGCTGGAAGGTTAAGAGGAGTGGTTAGCGCAAGCGAAGCTGCGAATTGAAGCCCCAGTAAACGGCGGCCGTAACTATAACGGTCCTAAGGTAGCGAAATTCCTTGTCGGGTAAGTTCCGACCCGCACGAAAGGCGTAACGATCTGGGCACTGTCTCAACGAGAGACTCGGTGAAATTATAGTACCTGTGAAGATGCAGGTTACCCGCGACAGGACGGAAAGACCCCGTGGAGCTTTACTGTAGCCTGATATTGAATTTTGGTACAACTTGTACAGGATAGGTAGGAGCCAGAGATCTCGGAGCGCCAGCTTCGAAGGAGGCGTCGGTGGGATACTACCCTGGTTGTATTGAAATTCTAACCCATGCCCCTTAGCGGGGCAGGAGACAGTGTCAGGCGGACAGTTTGACTGGGGCGGTCGCCTCCTAAAAGGTAACGGAGGCGCCCAAAGGTTCCCTCAGAATGGTTGGAAATCATTCGTAGAGTGTAAAGGCACAAGGGAGCTTGACTGCGAGACCTACAAGTCGAGCAGGGTCGAAAGACGGGCTTAGTGATCCGGTGGTTCCGCATGGAAGGGCCATCGCTCAACGGATAAAAGCTACCCCGGGGATAACAGGCTTATCTCCCCCAAGAGTCCACATCGACGGGGAGGTTTGGCACCTCGATGTCGGCTCATCGCATCCTGGGGCTGTAGTCGGTCCCAAGGGTTGGGCTGTTCGCCCATTAAAGCGGTACGCGAGCTGGGTTCAGAACGTCGTGAGACAGTTCGGTCCCTATCCGTCGTGGGCGTAGGAAATTTGAGAGGAGCTGTCCTTAGTACGAGAGGACCGGGATGGACACACCGCTGGTGTACCAGTTGTCTTGCCAAAGGCATCGCTGGGTAGCTATGTGTGGACGGGATAAGTGCTGAAAGCATCTAAGCATGAAGCCCCCCTCAAGATGAGATTTCCCATTACGCAAGTAAGTAAGATCCCTCAAAGACGATGAGGTAGATAGGTTCGAGGTGGAAGTGTGGTGACACATGGAGCTGACGAATACTAATCGATCGAGGACTTAACCAAAAACGTTTGAAACATTCAATGCACGTTTATCCAGTTTTGAAAGAACAACTCTTTCAACTGAATAAGTGAAGTGATGATGGCAAAGAGGCCACACCCGTTCCCATACCGAACACGGAAGTTAAGCTCTTTAGCGCCGATGGTAGTTGGGGGCTTCCCCCTGTGAGAGTAGGACATCGCTTCGCTTATTTTTCGTGGAGGATTAGCTCAGCTGGGAGAGCATCTGCCTTACAAGCAGAGGGTCGGCGGTTCGAGCCCGTCATCCTCCACCATTATTTATACAACAGTATAGTATTATCGCGGGGTGGAGCAGTGGTAGCTCGTCGGGCTCATAACCCGAAGGTCGTTGGTTCAAATCCAGCCCCCGCAACCAAATGGTCCCGTGGTGTAGCGGTTAACATGCCTGCCTGTCACGCAGGAGATCGCCGGTTCGATCCCGGTCGGGACCGCCATTTTTTTTTGCCGGTGTAGCTCAGTTGGTAGAGCAACTGACTTGTAATCAGTAGGTCGTGGGTTCGACTCCTATCGCCGGCACCATTCCCTTGGAGGGGTAGCGAAGTGGCTAAACGCGGCGGACTGTAAATCCGCTCCTTAGGGTTCGGCGGTTCGAATCCGTCCCCCTCCACCATTTTAGGGGCATAGTTCAACGGTAGAATAGAGGTCTCCAAAACCTTTGGTGTGGGTTCGATTCCTACTGCCCCTGCCAGGTATTGAGGTACTCGTTCATATACAGCTGTTATAATTTATATAGTGGCGATTGTGGCGAAGTGGTTAACGCATCGGATTGTGGTTCCGACATTCGTGGGTTCGATTCCCATCAGTCGCCCCATTTTCAAATTGGGGTATAGCCAAGCGGTAAGGCAACGGATTTTGATTCCGTCATGCCTAGGTTCGAATCCTAGTACCCCAGCCATTTTTCTTTTTTACGAGCCATTAGCTCAGTTGGTAGAGCATCTGACTTTTAATCAGAGGGTCGAAGGTTCGAGTCCTTCATGGCTCATCGTTTTTAATGAATATTGCGCCCGTAGCTCAATTGGATAGAGCGTCTGACTACGGATCAGAAGGTTATGGGTTCGACTCCTGTCGGGCGCGCCAATAAATTTATGTTTTCGGAATGTAGCTCAGCTTGGTAGAGCACTTGGTTTGGGACCAAGGGGTCGTAGGTTCGAATCCTGTCATTCCGACCATTTTTTATGTTAAATGGGGCCTTAGCTCAGCTGGGAGAGCGCCTGCCTTGCACGCAGGAGGTCAGCGGTTCGATCCCGCTAGGCTCCACCAGTTCAATATTTTTGGAGGTATACCCAAGTCTGGCTGAAGGGATCGGTCTTGAAAACCGACAGGCGGGTAACACCGCGCGGGGGTTCGAATCCCTCTACCTCCTCCATTTTGGGTCAGTAGCTCAGTTGGTAGAGCATTAGATTGAAGCTCTAAGTGTCGGCGGTTCGATTCCGTCCTGACCCACCATTATTTGCGGGTGTAGTTTAATGGTAAAACCTCAGCCTTCCAAGCTGATGTCGTGAGTTCGATTCTCATCACCCGCTCCAAAATGGGCCTATAGCTCAGCTGGTTAGAGCGCACGCCTGATAAGCGTGAGGTCGATGGTTCGAGTCCATTTAGGCCCATCATTATTCCGAAGTAGCTCAGTTGGTAGTAGCACCTGACTGTTAATCAGGTTGTCGCAGGTTCGAGTCCTGCCTTCGGAGCCACGGCCCGTTGGTCAAGTGGTTAAGACACCGCCCTTTCACGGCGGTAACACGGGTTCGAATCCCGTACGGGTCATCAAGCATGTAGCACAAATATGTGTTACATGCTTTTTCTTTTATCAATAAATGACATAGTAGTAAAGAGTGAAAGCTACGAATCCGCTATCAATGGTTCAGTAGCTTTTTTACATGACTAATATTTTGTTTCTCCTTTCTAATAAGATGTTTCCCACTACTTTTCCTTCTTCATTCACAATATTTTCTAACCATGATTCGATTCATTGTAAATTTGAACAAACTATTTCATATATGCAATATGTATGTTTTTTTATGGCTATTTTCGTGGTGCTTGTCGTTTTGTTCCTCTAATATGAGGATAAGTGGAGGAATCGAAATGAATATACAGGAGATCCAGCAATTTTTAAGTTTATATCAGACAGAACAAGATGAATCAGAACGTTGGTTAGCGAATAGATTACAACAGATTAAGAATGCAGGTGAGTACGACCCAACAACAGAGGAGGTAGCTTTTGGTGCACGGGTGGCGTGGCGTAATAGTAACAAATGTATTGGTCGTCTGTTTTGGCAATCATTGCATGTAGTAGATGCACGTGCCGTTTTAGATGAACAGGATATTTTTCAAAAACTACTGGAGCATATCGATTATGCAACAAATAGTGGAAAGATCCGTCCAACAATAACAGTATTTGCTTCGAACAGAGTGCGTATATGGAATCATCAGCTAATTCGTTATGCAGGCTATGAAACGGAAGCTGGCGTTATAGGTGATGCACATTCTATTGCTTTTACTAAAGTATGTGAATCGTTAGGTTGGAAAAGTGAGAGGACACCATTCGATGTGTTACCTCTTGTTATACAAGTAGATGAGCGAGCTCCGCAGCTGTTTACAATTCCTGTAGAATATATTTTAGAGGTGCCAATTCGTCATCCAGAGTCAGTGGATGTAGAGAAATTAGGAATGAAATGGTATGCTGTACCCATTATTTCAAGTATGCGTTTTCAAATGGCAGGCATTGATTTTCAAGCGGCACCCTTTAATGGCTGGTATATGGGGACAGAAATCGGTGCACGTAATTTAGCAGATCATGACCGTTATAATATGCTACCAGCTATTGCGGAGGTTTTTAATCTTGATACAACCAAGCAAGCTTCACTTTGGCGTGATCGTGCATTAGTGGAGCTTAATATTGCTGTCCTTCATTCTTTTAAAGAACAAGGCGTGAGCATTGTCGATCATCATACAGCTGCTCAGCAGTTTAAATTGTTTGAAGAAGCAGAGGAATCAGCAGGACGAGACGTTACAGGCAACTGGACATGGCTAATCCCACCACTTTCGCCCGCAACGACTCATATTTTCCATAAGCCGTATATCAATATTTATCATACACCCAATTATTTTTATCAAAAACCATGCTATTAACTGATTGTGGAGAGGACGAAACGCTATGTTGAATGAGCAAATTTCGAGTATCCCGTGGTTACAATTGACGACACCTTATGGTAGAGGAACGGCAATCCCGCAGCTGATTGAACAGGAGCAATATACAGAGCTAGCTGAGTTAGTGGAGCATCAAGGTACACTATGGCAGGTCACACCATGGGTTTTGCTTGTCCTTTTAAAAAAGCTTGCTAGCAAAGATACGAAGGAGGCACTGACTACCTTTTTTGAGACAGTAAAAAAACACCTTTTAAACTGCCAGTTGACGGTATTTTACCGGCGACTGGTTGTTTAGTTTCGTTTGGATACGGATATTGTTATAATAGTGTATATATTCTTCGACGATTCGAATCACACAAGCATTAGACGTGCTGTGTATTCCGTCGAGATAGAACGTTTCGGACTTTAGCGAGGAGTGAAACGTTTCGATTGGGGAATTATCAGCGGGCGTGCCTTTGCGGGACATGCTCATGGTAATTCCTTTTTCTTTTACTGCTGCTTGATAAACATAGGACGTATACACAGAGCCCTGATCGCTATGCAGAATGATATCCTCAGGCAGCTGCTTCAATTGAGCGAGCGTATCTAAGATAAACGTTGTATCTTGTGTATCACCGACTGTATAGGCAATGATTTCACCATTGTATAAATCCATGATGCTTGAAAGATATAACATCGACTGACCAAAAGGCAAGTAAGTAATATCGGTTACGAGCTTCTGGAGGGGTGCTGTTGCCTTAAAATCACGGGCTAATGTATTGTCTGCTATGTCCGCTGGTTGACCGGTACGTTTACGCTTTTTTACTTTGACACGACAAGACCAATTATATTTTTGCATCACTCTTTGTACCGTTTTTTCTGCAATTTCTGGAAATAAAGTAGCGATTTTACGATAGCCATAACGATATTTATGGGCTGCACAAGCTTCACCAATCGCTTGATCTCGACTATCTTTATTGGACAGTATCCCACGTTGTTTTCGCCAACGGTAATAGGTAGCCCTCGCCACGCCCATATGTGCACAAATAGTTTGAATAGACATGGTTCCTTTTAATTCTTCTACGAGGTCTACGAATGCTTGTCCAACCACTTCCTCTCCAATTCTTTGTACTTTTTTAGTACTTCAATTTGTTGTTTTAAGAAACGAATTTCAGCTTGTAAACGTGCCTCCTCTGTATCGTATTCAGGACCTTTACCAAATGAATACTGTTTCCCAACCGGTTGTTGTAATCGTTGATGCTCTCCTTCACGATACCATTTCATCCACACTTTTAGTTGCGTATGATTTTTAATATTTAATGGCTCAAGCACTTCCTTCACTGGCACACCAGCTAACCTCATTTCAATCGCTTTCATTTTTATCTCAATTGGATAACTTACTCTTGTACCCATAGAAAAAACACCTCCACGTTGATTGTTTGGTATTCAATACCCGTTTTTCAACGAAAGGTGTTTTTATTTGTCTCATATTTTTAGGTCAGTGCGGGATGTCTCTGTACAAGAAGTAGAGCTTTATTTAGCTGTGGCACATGCAATTTCTGAGGATTATCTAGACCCATCATATTCAGTTCAAACTATGCAGGAGCTGTTAGATGTCAAATATTTATGGATGGATCACGAAGAGAATGATGAGCTGGAATGGGAGGAGGAAACGCCAAAGGGTTATGAGCAGAAAGCTTTTGTAAGCTATTATTATTTTAGTTATATACTCTTACAAGAGGCTGTTCCTATTTTTGCAGCAGTTATAGCTCACAACAAAGAAACAGCGGACCATCTTGCTGAACTGTTAACCTTACTACAGCAATTGGACAAATAAAACGTCTATACCTATATAGAAGTAAAGCAGATGGGGAACATGAGCAGTTATCCCATCTGCTTTATTTTAATGGACATATTCGTCTTTAGAAGCTCTCATTGAGCAAAAGAAAAGAATGGTCGCCACAACTACAAAGAGCCAACCAGCAATATTCCAGCCACCCAATAAATCATGTAAGTAGCCAAAAAGAATAGGGCCAATGGCGGCAAATAAATAACCTAATGATTGTGCAAAGCCTGATAAATCTGCTGCCTCAAATGCCGTGCGTGTACGAAGTGTAAAGAACATCATCGCTAAGGCAAATGAAGAACCTCCTGCTAAACCTAAAAGAATCATCCACAGTACCCCAAGACTTGTCCACTCCATGACAACTCCAATAAAGCCTATTAAATAGAAGAATGTAAACATCACTACAAGATGTCTTTGAGAAGCCATTTTACTTGCAATGATAGGCACAGCCAATGCCATTGGTACTTGTGAAAATTGCATGATAGAAAACATCCAGCCAGCTTTGTCAGGAGCCAATCCCTGGGCGATATAGATTTCAGGAATCCAAGCAGCTGTCGTATAAAATAATAAAGACTGTAACCCCATTGCACCTGTGACAGCCCAAGTAACAGGAGACTTCCATAAGGGTGTACCTGTTATTTTAGAGGTAGTGGCAGGCTCAGGTTTATTTGATTTCAATTGAGGTATCCAAATTAAAATCGTTACGACCACTAGTACAAGTGCAATGGACAGTGCTCCTTGCCAGCCAAATGATGAATTGGCTATAGGATAGCTAATACCTGCGCCAAGCCCAGCCGTTAAGTTCATTGACATGGTGAAAAAAGCCATTAATAAACCAACATGGTATGGAAATTTTAATTTTAATAATCCTGGAATCAGCACATTTCCAAATGATATGGCTACGCCGATGAGTACAGTACCAAATACAAGTAACCCCGTTGTACCAAGGGAACGTAGAACAATCCCCAAGGCTAATAAAATAGTGGATAAAAATAGTGTTAGCTCAAGCCCTAGTTTGCGTGCTACAATGGGCGCAAATGGTGAGATGGTAGCAAAAGCGAGCAATGGAATCGTTGTTAGAAAGCCTGCAAGTACATTAGAAATACCAAGATCGTCACGGATAAATGATATAATAGGGCCAACAACAGTTAGTGGCATTCTTAATGTAGAGGCTATAAAGATAACTCCGAAGACTAAAAGTAAGGTTGTTCCCTTCCAGCTAATTTTTTTACTCGGAAAACTAGCGGAATGATCATTTGTAGTCAAAATAATTCCCCCTGTTCGTAACCATTCTAATTGAACTACTATAACACTTTAACAAACCAATAAAAATAGTAGAAGATTCACAAAATACAGAACATTTATTGTTATATTGAAATGTCAAAGGTCTTATGCTAATATAATAAGCATCATAAATTTAATAATTATATGCCTCATGTTTGTATTGAGGTAGAGGTCGCGATATTTATAAGTATGCTAATGGAAATGACAAGCATTGATGAAATTAGCTGAAAGGGAATATTGCCGAAGTGTGAGGGGACTTGAAAACCTCATGCTGGGGCTGTCTCCGAAAGGAACAGAACTGTCACGTTTGCACAACGTGTTGAGCTATCATTTAGGAAAAACTGAGGATTAACTTAGCCATCACAGTGTATATGTGATGGCATTTTTTTGCCTCGTAAATAGGAAGGAAGCTATATCGTGAGTGAAATAAAAGTAAATCAGCTCGGACATAAAGCGCCAAAGCTGAAAAAAGAATTGAAAAGCCGTCATATCACAATGATTTCTTTAGGCGGTACAATTGGTACGGGACTATTTTTAGCCAGTGGTGGTGCCATTGCACAAGCTGGACCTGGTGGTGCATTGCTTGCCTACGCCCTAATTGGTATTATGGTGTACTTTTTAATGACAAGCTTAGGGGAAATGGCTGCCTATATGCCATCATCCGGTTCATTTAGTACGTATGCAACAAAATTTGTAGATCCAGCACTAGGCTTTGCATTAGGCTGGAACTATTGGTATAACTGGGCAATCACTATTGCAGCAGAAATTGCAGCAGTATCCTTAATTATGAAATATTGGTTCCCTGATAGTTCATCAGCCCTTTGGACAGTATTATTTATTGCTGTTGTACTGTCATTTAATTTGCTTTCTGTAAAGAGCTATGGAGAAAGTGAATATTGGTTTGCGATGATTAAAGTAGTGACAGTCATTGTTTTTATTATTATCAGTTTATTAATGATTTTTGGTATTTTAGGTGGACAGGCCCCTGTAGGCTTTACTAATTTCTTTATTAGTGATGGACCATTTCACGGTGGCTTCCTAGCTACATTTGGCATTTTTCTAGCAGCCGGATTTTCATTCCAAGGAACAGAGTTACTTGGGATTACAGCAGGTGAAACAGACGATCCAGGAAAAAATATTCCAAAGGCTGTTAAATCCGTATTCTGGCGTATTCTTTTGTTTTATATTTTAGCAATTGGTGCAATCGGAATGTTGATTCCATTTACAGATGAACGCTTATTATCAGAAGATATCGCAGTATCACCGTTTACATTAGTGTTTGACCGCTTAGGTATTGCCTTTGCAGCTTCGTTAATGAATGCCATTATTTTAACGGCTATGCTGTCAGCTGGAAATTCAGGGCTTTATGCATCATCACGTATGCTATGGCAATTAGCAGTGGATGGACATGCGCCTAAGTTCTTCACAAAGCTAAGTCGTCGAGGAATACCAATTTATGCATTGATGGCAACATTAGCTGTAGGTTGTTTAGCTTTTTTAGCGTCTTTCTTTGGTGATGGCGTTGTTTATATTTGGCTGTTAAATGCCTCTGGTATGTCTGGTTTTATTGCATGGCTAGGTATTGCCTTTAGTCATTATCGCTTCCGTCGTGCATTTGAAGTACAGGGCCTAGATCCAAAGCTATTACCTTATAGAGCAAAATTGTACCCGTTTGGACCACTATTTGCCTTTACTGTTTGTATGATTGTGGTCATTGGGCAAAATTACACGGCCTTTACGGGAGACCAAATTGATTGGTATGGGATATTAGTTTCTTATGTTGGAATCCCACTATTTTTACTGTTATGGTTTGGCTACAAAATCAAGCACAAAACAAAAATGCTTTCACTTCAAGAATGTGATTTAAAAGTGGAAGATTAAATAGTAGGGCTGTTCTGTAAACTAATGAATGATTGGTTTATGGGACAGCTTTTTTATGTCTTAACCGTCGTTAAAAATATCAAAAAATAATATCACATATATAGTAATATTAGTATTTACTAACTAGCCATTCGAAAGTCGATGTCTAATCAAATAAAAACCAGGTACCCATTCTCGAGTACCTGGTTTTTTATTATCCAAATATTGTTTCCCACAGTAAGTAAATATTTAATGTCACAACGATGACAACAACAAACCAACCTAAAAAAGTTGTAATACGGTGATTGACTAAACTGCCCATGATGTTTTGTTTGCTTGTAAACATAACAAGAGGGACAAGAGCAAATGCAATACCGAAAGATAAAACGACCTGACTTAGAACGAGCGCATAGGTTGCATTCACGCCTAATGCAATAATGACTAGAGGCGGCACCATAGTAATCGCTCTACGTAAATAAAGTGGTATTTTTCTTTGAATGAACCCTTGCATGACTACATCACCTGCTAACGTCCCGACAGAGGAGCTAGCTAGCCCGGCAATAAGTAAACCAAGACCAAATGAAATGGCAGCCATTGGGCCGAGCGCATCTTTTAAGCCATTATAGGCAACATCTAAATCTTCTACAACCACGCCTTGTGTGTGGAAGACTGCTGCAGCAATGATCAGCATGCTCATATTAATCGCCCCGGCAATTATCATAGCGATGATAATATCGATAAATTCAAAACGGAAAATACGTTTTTTTTCATTTTCATTCCGACCAACAATACGACTTTGCGTTAACGATGAATGTAAGTAAATAGCATGAGGCATGACAGTTGCTCCTAAAATACCTGTTGCTAATAATAGTGAATCTACACCTTCAAACTGTGGTGTGAACATGCCAATCGCTACTTCGCCCCATTCTGGCTGTGCTAAAAATGTTTGGAAAGCAAATGCTAAGACAACAATTAACACCATGCCCGAAATACCGGCTTCAAAGGCTCTAAATCCTCTTCTTTGAAGTTCTAAAATAGCAAATGAACCAACTGCCGTAATTAATGCTGCGGGAAGCATAGGGATATTGAAGAGCAAGTAAAGCCCTAATGCTGCACCAATAAATTCAGCGAGATCTGTAGCAATGATGACCAATTCAGCCTGTATCCATAAAAAGATGGATGTTTTTTTAGAAAAATGCTCGCGTGCTACTTCAGGCAAGTTTTTACCTGTCGCAATTCCAAGCTTGGCAGATAAGGATTGAATTAACACGGCCATTAAATTAGAAAAGGCTATAACCCAAAGTAGCAGGTAGCCATATTGAGAGCCTGCTGTAATATTTGTAGCAAAATTACCAGGATCGATATAGGCGACGGCTGCAATAAATGCAGGTCCTAAAAATGGTAAAAAGCGTCGCCAACCTTTTATATCTCCATCTAAAACCGCCTCGGCAGACGATTTTGTGACACGTTTGTAAACCATATTATTCCCTCGTTTCAAAAAGTATCATTAACGAAATAAAGTTTCCTATAGGAAAATAAGATATTAGTATTCTAACGCTAGGAATCAAAAAAGTGAAGTGGTTTGCTTTAAGTTTCTATAAGTATGTGCTATTCTCATCATTTTCTAATTAGACTTTCACCACCAGCATCGTTTACGATGAAAAGAAAAGATGAAGGACGGATTCGACATGACCAATCGAATTTTAATTATAGAAGATGAAGAAAATATTGCGAGAGTGCTACAGCTTGAGCTTCAATTTGAAGGCTATGAGGCGGAAATGGCTCATACAGGGACAGATGGTTTGCTTCGTTACCGTGAGCGGCCGTGGGATTTGATTCTACTTGATGTCATGCTGCCTGAGATGAGTGGCATTGATGTGCTAAAGCGGATTCGTGCAACGGAATCCGAGACACCCATTATTATGCTTACTGCCAAAAGTGAGGTAGAGGATAAAGTAAAGGGATTGGATTTAGGAGCCAATGATTATGTGACAAAGCCGTTTGAAATTGAAGAATTGCTGGCACGTATTCGCAATGCTTTACGATTTTCACAAAAGGCTAGTCCAAAGCAAGTTGCCCTTGCATTTGGACACTTATCGATAAACGAGCAAACAAGAGAGGTCGTATATTTTGATAAAGATATTCAACTGACACCTCGTGAATATGATTTATTGTTCTATTTACTAAAGCATCCTAAACAAGTACTGACTAGGGAACAGCTACTAGAGGCTGTATGGGGCTATGACTATTATGGGGATACAAATGTTGTGGATGTCTATATTCGTTATGTACGACAAAAGCTTGAAGCTGCTAATGCAACGCCTATTATCCAAACAGTTCGTGGGGTTGGCTATGTGTTGAAGGAACATCGTGATGAGACTTAAAACAAAAATTCATCTACTTACAACATTGCTGATGCTAGTAATATTAGTGGCCACAAACAGTGGAATTTATTTATTGTATGAGAAATCTGCCTATGATACGGAATATCATCAGCTTCAAACACGTGCCAATGATTTAAGCTCCACATTCAGTCAGTTAAATGCTCAAACTAACCTACAGCAAGTGTTAAGAGCCTATATGCCGACAGATGGTGCCGTCTACATTTATGATGGAGAACGTTTAAAAACAAAGGTTCAGGCAACCCTTGAAATGCCAGAAGGCCCTTCCATTACCTATACAATGCCTGCTATTTGGATAGACGGAACAGTTGTGGATATCACATTACAGCAATCCATGGAAGAAGTAGAACGAACATTAAGTTTGCTAAAGGTTATATTGATTATTGTATCTGTTATTGCAACGATTCCTATTTTCTTAGCAAGCCTAGTACTTGGGCGACTTATTTTATTACCGCTAGAACGTTTAAATGAGACTATGCGCAAAAGTGCATCGACAGGAAAATATGAAAAAATGGATATACCAGCAAAAGGCGGGGATGAGTTAACAAATATTAACCGTACTTTTAATATGATGATGGAAAAGCTTGAACAGCATTATCGAAAGCAAGAAGAATTTGTATCGAATGCTTCCCATGAATTGAAGACACCCATTACGGTTATTGAAAGCTATGCAAAATTACTGCTCAGAAGAGGTTTTGACAATCGGGAAGTTGCACAGGAATCATTACTAGCTATTGCCAATGAATCATCACGCATGCATGAAATGGTGCTGCAATTGCTAGAACTAGCTAAAAATAATGAGCATCTGGACATTCATTTTGAACAGCTAGAGCTTACGCCGTTCTTGAATAAAGTTGCTTCCCAAATGCAGCATGCGTATCATCGAGCATTTATAGTTGATGTGAAGAAGCCAAGTTTTGTTTATAGTGATGAAAAAATATTAAAGCAACTACTCTTTATTTTGCTGGATAACGCTAGGAAATATAGTGAGGAGGAAGTGCATATTCTCGCAACAGAAACAGCTAATCATGTATGCATTACCATCCAAGATTTTGGTATTGGTATTCCAGCGGAGCATATTCCACATTTATTTGAGCGATTTTATCGTGTAACAGGAGATCGTAACCGTAAGACAGGTGGTTCTGGGTTAGGACTTGCCATAGCGCATGGGCTTGCAGAACAATTGGGGATAATGATGGATGTAAAAAGTACAATTGGAGAAGGGTCAAGCTTTACCTTATGTATACCAAAGGAGGGACAACAATGAGAAAGTGGCTGTTGATGATTGTTGTGATTGTCCTTCTCGGTAGCGGAACGTTTTGGTTTATTCAAACGCTTTATTTTCAAGTCGAGCCTCTTAGCGAAGCGGAGGCCATTCGCCATGTTGAAACAATCTATAAAGGTCATGTTACTCAGGTGAAGAAACAAGGAAAAACCTATGAAATGCTCTTTACGCGAGATCATATCAAGTATGCAGCTGTGCTTGATGCTACGACACAACAGGTGACTGATTTAAAAATAAAAGAAGGACAAAGTAAATTACTGTTAACAGAAAAGCAAATCAGGCAGATGGTTAAACAGGAATATGGAGATGTAGAAAGTGTTATGTTAACAGAATCCATTTATACAGTGCGAGTTGAAAAAGATAGCAAGCAAAAAGATATCACACTTGATGGCTATTCCGGTGAAGTATTATCGGAGAAAATGGTGGAGCCACAAGAACAATCTGTAGAAGAGCCTATTATTACTGAGCAGCAAGCCGTTCAAATAGCACTGGAGCAATTGAAGGGAGAGGTGGATTCAGTCGATTTTGAAGAAACCTCAGAGGGGGGTTACTATTTAGTTGAAATTGAAACACAGGATGACGAAGCCACTTTTCAAATTCATGCTGTTTCAGGAAAAGTTCTGTCTGTTACATGGGATGACGAACAATAAATCACTTCTCATGAAATTCTAATGTTCCTCTTATAGTTCTATCATCTTCGCTTGCTAAGCTAAGAATAGATAAAACAAAGGAGAGATGAATAATGAAAAAAATAATTATGATTCCAGCATTAGTAGTTACTCTTGGGGTTGGAGCTGCAATTGGCTCGACAACTTTATTATCAGGAAATGCGCAAGAAAATAAGGTATTAACAATGCAGCAGATTGAGAAGAAAGCATTAGCAATAGTTGATGGGACTGTTGCGGATATCGAATTTGATCAAAATCAATTCCGCTCTATTTATGAAGTAGAGGTGCATAGCGATACAGAGGAATATGATTTAAAATTTGATGCTTATACGGGAAAATTACTGAAGCAGAAAAAAGAGCGTCGAGAGGACGATGATTGGGATAATCACGTTTCTGCTAACACTCCAACAGCGAAAATTATTACAAAAGAACAGGCTATCGAAACAGCCTTAACGAAAGCAAAAGGTACCGTGACAAAAATTAAGCTGGATGATGGCTTATATGAAATAGAATTGAAAGATGGTCAGTATGAATATGAAGTAGATGTGGATGCAATGACAGGGAACATTGTTGATTTTGAACAAGATATAGAAGACTAAAAGAGCGAGCTGTCTTAAAAGTAGAGCATACTTTTAAGACAGTTTTTTGTTGTAGCGAGAGTATTGGCAGCAATCACGAGTATTAACATATGCTCGAGAAAAGTCTATATTTTTCACTCGTGAAAATGAAAAATTTTCTTCTTTACTTTTTCAATCAGCAGGCGTAATATGACATCATTATAAAAGTTTCAAATTTCTAAATCGCTGAAGCAACTAAACGCGGGGGAACCAATTTTGACGGATGGCATAAGCCGTTCTTGGGGTGAATCTCTTCCATTTGGAGGGGTAGGGCTACTCAGGCCCGAATCCGACAGCTAACCTCGTAAGCGTTAAGAGCAGAAAAGTGGAGCTTGGCAGACGGATGAACGTCTACAAGTCTTATTTAGTGATGACTTGTAGACGTTTTTTGATGTTATTTAGAGAGGCGAAACACATTCTATGAAACTAGAAGGTGTTTATCAATGAAATCCTCATTCAAACGTTATGTAATCGGCAAACCATTAAGATCCGATGAGTTAGGGGAACAAAAGCTTAGTAAAGCAAAGGCATTGGCAATCTTATCGTCCGATGCTTTGTCTTCAGTAGCCTATGGACCAGAACAAATTTTAATTGTTCTTATGACAGTGGGCACACTTGCCCTTTGGTATTCTTTACCGATTGCCGCTGGAGTGGTCGTTCTGCTTGTGGCACTGATTTTATCTTATCGTCAGGTTATTTTTGCTTACCCACATGGTGGTGGCGCTTATGTAGTATCGCGAGAAAATTTAGGAGTGAATGCAGGTCTTGTAGCTGGAGGCTCTTTGCTTGTTGATTATATTTTAACAGTAGCAGTTAGTGTTTCAGCAGGTACAGATGCTATTACATCAGCATTTCCAAGCCTTCATCCATACAATGTACCTATTGCTATCGTTTTTGTGATTTTTTTAACAATTTTAAACCTACGAGGTGTAACAGAATCAGCCTCTATCTTGGCATACCCAGTCTATCTATTTGTAGGCGTTATGCTCTTGTTAATTGGGATTGGGCTCTATCAGGTTGCAACTGGTCAGGTGCCAGCAGAGCTGCATCCAAAGGTTGGTACACCAGTGGCAGGGATTAGTTTATTTATTTTATTAAAGGCATTTGCATCAGGTAGCTCAGCGTTAACCGGGGTAGAAGCTATTTCTAACGCCATACCTAATTTTAGAAATCCTGCCCCTAATAATGCAGCTAAAACACTTTTAGCAATGGGCGCCATTTTAGCTGTTTTATTTATTGGTATTGTAAGCCTAGCTTATTTTTTGGGGGTTGCCCCAACAGCAGAAGCAACAGTAGTTTCCCAACTAGCAGAAGCTAGTGTTGGTCGAAATCTCTTTTATTATATTGTGCAAGGTATAACAGCAATGATTTTAGTACTTGCCGCAAACACAGGGTATTCAGCATTTCCATTGCTTGCTGTAAATTTATCGAAGGATGGTTTTATCCCAAGAATATTCCAAATTCGTGGAGATCGTCTTGGTTATTCAAATGGCATCATGATGCTAGGTGTTGCAGCCATTGTCTTAATTATTCTTTTTGATGGAGCCACAGAGCATTTAATTCCGCTATATGCAGTTGGGGTATTTATTCCGTTTACATTAGCGCAAACGGGAATGATGCGAAAATGGTGGCGTGAAAAACCTAAAGGTTGGGTAGCAAAATTTTCTATCAATACAATTGGAGCAGTCATCTCTTTCATTGTAGCCATGATGTTCTTTGTAACAAAAATGCCCCAAGTATGGCCAGTGTTCGTCTTTTTACCAATTATTATTTTTGTATTTCATCGGATTAAGCACCATTATCAAGCCGTTGGAGAACAATTGAGATTGAATCAGGAGGAGCTAGCTACTATTGAGGGAAATGTGTTTATTGTGCCAGTCGCTGGTATAACAAAGGTAGTTGAAAACTCTCTTCATTATGGTAAATCACTTAAGGTGGATAAAGTGATCGCCTTTTATGTAGCTTTCGATCAAGCAGAAGCAAAAGCTTTTGAAGAGAAATGGCAGGCTTGGCAACCTGATGTACGGTTAGTGACTTACTATTCACCATATCGTAGCATTACACAGCCATTGATGAAATTTATTGATAAAGTAGAGCATCATTGTACTAAAACAAATCATAAAGTAACGGTTGTGATTCCTCAATTTTTACCGAAAAAAGGGTGGCATCATATGCTACACAACCAATCGAGTCTACTCATTCGTACGACACTGTTATTTCACAGAAATGTCGTCATTATGACAGTCCCTTTTCATTTATCAAAATAATGCTAGCAAGCTAGAAAATAGTCTGTTATAATCAGTACGTTGATTGAAAACACGAACGTTTGCAATTGAAAAGTTGCAAAATACCATTAAATTCCGAAAAATCAAACTTTATTTCGTTAAAGTTATAGGTTCTTGCCGAATAAAGTGATAAATTGGATATTCTGATAGTTTCATACAAATCCACTCATATAATAGCGAGAATAGGGCTCGCAAGTTTCTACCGATTTACCGTAAATAAATCGACTATGGGTAGCAATGCTTTTAGAGAACTTCAATTATAATGACGTTTTCTATTCGTTTCGACGTTTTTACGCTGAATGCTTTGCTCCACTCGTAGCTGAATGGAAACAAGGTATTTAGCGTTTTTTATTACTCTGAAAGAAAGAAGGATATAAAAGAAATGAAGTTATTACAAGACAAAATTATGCAAGAGGGTAAAGTATTATCTTCATCCGTATTAAAAGTTGATTCATTTTTAAACCATCAAATTGATCCAATGTTAATGAAGGAAATTGGTCATGAATTCGCAAACCGTTTCTCTGATCAAGTGATTACAAAGATTTTAACAATAGAATCTTCAGGTATTGCACCATCTGTTATGTTAGGGTTAGAAATTGGCGCACCTGTCGTGTTTGCTCGTAAACGCAAATCGTTAACACTTTCAGATAACCTTTATTCATCAAAGGTACATTCGTTTACAAAAAATGAAACAAATGATATCTCTGTATCACGTAATTTCTTAAATGAAGACGATAATATTTTAATTGTTGATGATTTCTTAGCAAATGGTGAAGCTGTCAAAGGCTTACTAGATATTGCTGCACAAGCTGGTGCGCATGTTGTGGGTGTGGGCATCGTTATTGAAAAGGGCTTCCAAGATGGTGGAAAATTATTGCGTGAGCAGGGAGTTCGCGTTGAGTCATTAGCGATTGTGGACTCTCTTGAAGATGGCAATGTAACATTTGCTGCGGAGGCTCGCTCGTAATGAATACCTTTAAATCAACTGCGCTAGCGATTCAACATTTACTTGCGATGTATGCTGGAGCCATTTTAGTGCCACTGATTATTGGTGGAGCAATTGGCTTTGATTCAACACAAATGACGTATTTAGTAGCAATTGATATTATGATGTGCGGGATTGCAACACTTTTACAGGTATATTCAGGTAAATTTATCGGGATTGGCTTACCTGTAGTACTTGGCTGTACATTCACAGCAGTAAGTCCAATTATTGCGATCGGCACAAACCCAGAGCAAGGTATCACAGATATTTATGGTTCTATTATTGCCTCTGGTGTAATTGTAATGATTATTGCAGGCTTCTTCGGCAAGCTTGTGAAATTCTTCCCACCAGTAGTAACTGGATCCGTTGTTTCGATTATCGGTATTTCCTTATTACCAGTAGCTTTAAACAATATGGCAGGTGGACAAGGTGCTGAGGATTTTGCTTCTGCTTCTAATGTGGCATTAGCGTTTATTACATTAATCATTATTTTAATCGTGTATCGTTTTTCTACAGGTTTTGTTCGTGCGATTTCTATTCTTATTGGATTAGTAGTAGGTACCGTTTTAGGTGCATTCATGGGCAAAGTGGATTTCACGCCAGTAGCAGATGCTAATGTATTCCACATGGTACAACCTTTCTACTTTGGAATGCCAACATTTGATGTAACGGCTATTATTACAATGACACTTGTAGCAATGGTATCTCTAGTTGAATCATCTGGTGTTTATTTTGCACTAAGTGATATTTGTAATAAAAAATTAGATTCAAAGGATTTAGCTCGCGGCTATCGTTCAGAAGGTCTAGCTTCAGTAATCGGTGGTATTTTCAATGCCTTCCCCTACACAACATTCTCACAAAACGTGGGACTAACACGTATGTCAGGCGTTAAGGACCGTAAAGTCATTTATATCACAGGTGGTTTACTAGTAGCACTTGGCTTCCTACCAAAAATCGCTGCATTAACAACGATTATTCCAACATCTGTATTAGGTGCTGCCATGCTTGCGATGTTCGGTATGGTCATTACACAGGGTATGGGTATGCTTGTACCAGTTATGAACGAATCAGCAGAAAATGCGATGATTGCTGCTATTGCAGTAAGCTTAGGGGTTGGTGTATCAGTGGTTCCTGGCATTTTTGATGCACTACCAGAAAAAGTTTCTATTTTAACATCAAACGGTATCGTCTGTGGTTCTGTCACAGCGATTATCCTTAATATTTTATTCAACATGGTTGGGCCGAAGCATAAGCAAGACCCGATGCATGGTGAAGTATAAAGAATCCTAAAAGTTATCTATTTTTGACTAGTAGTTTAGTTGAAAGTAGGTGACTTTTTTTATATGTAAAAAAGTAGATATGAACAGAGATATAGAAGGAATTTACTCTCAAAACTAGAATTTAAATGAATAACTAATAGGATAGGAAGGGATTATTTATGAATATAACGGGCTTTGGAGGAATCTTTTGGAGAACTAAAAATCTTGAGGAAATCAAAAAATGGTACAGTAAAGTCTTGAACATTGAAATTGAAAATTGGAATGGTACTATTATTAAGCCACAATCAGACAATGAAACGGTTTTCTCTTTCTTTTCTGAAAGTGATAGCTATTTTCCAACAGAACAACAAGTAATGTTAAACTTTCAAGTGGAAAATCTAGATGATAGCATCAAGCATTTAGAAAAAATGGGTATTCCCCTTGTAATGGACAAGACGATGAATGAATTTGGACAATTCATTTGGATTGAAGATCCTGAAGGAAGACGTATAGAGCTTTGGGAGAAGTAATATAACATTGATCAATGAAAAACCACTTTCCGTGCCTAAGCTTACGATTAATAGCAGCATCATTATGTTATTCCTCAACTCTTTTAGATAATATCATATAACAGTGTAGGTGTAAAATTACACTTTTTGTTATGTTCGATGTTTAATATCGGGTTATAAGGGAATTTACAAATTAGGATTGTTTTTAATAGAATGTAACTCTCTATTTCAACATACACTTATATATAACTACTCTGAGAAAGGTCTAGTACAAATGCAAAGTATCGTTTTAATATTAATTCTTCAATTAGTTTATGTACCTTTTTTAACATTACGAACAATATTTTTGGTAAAGAATATTACATTCCTTGCTGCGATATTTGGTATGCTGGAGATGTTGGTTTATGTATTTGGCCTTTCACTCGTTTTTAGTGGGAAGCAAAGCATGTTATCTATGGTTATCTATGCAATTGGATTTGGATTAGGTATATTTTTAGGAGCAAAAATAGAACGAAAGCTAGCGATAGGCTATGTTTATACAACCATTAATACGCAAAATAAGAATGAAGAGCTTGTGAAATTTCTTCGTAACGAAGGGTTTGCAGTCACGATTTATATCGGAGAAGGTCGAGATAGTAACCGCTATAAATATGAAATCTTAACGAAGAGAAATCGTGAAGGGGAGCTCTTTCAAATAGTAGAGCAATTTGAGCCGAATGCCTTTATTATCTCGTATGAGCCTAAATCATTTAAGGGCGGCTTTTTACTTGCTCGTATGAAGGCTAAGCAAAAATAATTTAATAAGGAAGGACCTCTGCTAAATGCCGAGGTCCTTTTTTAGGATGTTAATTAAATTTTGTTTCTACCCAGTCTTTAAATAAGCTAAAGTCTGTGTAGACAATTTCCTTGTAGCTCATGGCTTGTAAAATTGTATGCTCTATAAATACATCATGCTCTTTGCCGATCGCTTTTAAAATCTCCTCCTCACTGTGATAGGTAAAAACATGAGAATAATCGATATCAGCTCGTGCATGTATTTTAGCCGCAATTTTTCCCATAAGTGATGTTGTAGTAAAGTAATCCTCTACATCCTTATAGTTTTTAGGCTTAATCTTCTTTTTATAAGGAGAACGTTCACGAATATAAAATTCCTGTCCATTCATCGTGATAAAGGCTAAATGTGGGTCCTCTAAATGGTGCATAGCTTTTTGAGTTCCGACTACACGTGCTCCCTGATGCTCATAATGAGCCCAAAATAGTTCCTGATAAGGGAGGAAGTAGGCAGGAATTGCTGTGCGTACCTCTTTCATTTCTAACACTAAATCCTCTACTCCTGACGCACCTTTTTCGTCTTCCACTAAAATATAGTAACGCTTTAAACCGATAGAAGCTGTCCCAGAGCCATACTTATAAGCTATATCCCTTATTTTATAAGTAGAAAGTGCGTTTGAAATGGCGCTGTATTCTTCACTAGTAACAGGTTGAATTTCTTCATTCCATAAGAAGGCACGCTGACCATCCTCATTTACATACGAAATATCCTGTAAAAAATGAGATCGCTGGCGTTTATCAAGCTTTTTCAATAATCTCTTAGCTGGTCCCTTTGTATTGTCATTTGTGAACATCAGTGTTAAAGGATCATCCTGTTTACGCTGGAATCGTTTTAGCTGATCTATGTAGCTACGGAGAAAATACTGAATAGCCGTTTCCTGAGTTGTCTTATGTAAGCCTTGTTCTTCTAAATAGAGCGCAATACTGACGCTCATGCGAATAATATCGTATAAATAAGAGCCGACATAGCCCTCATCGAAATCATTAACATCAAAAACAATCTCTCCTGCCTCATTTTGAAAAGCACCGAAGTTATCCATATGCATATCACCTTGAATCCAAGTTGGTTTTCTATCAGGAGTATGGAAGATTGAGGCGGATTTTGTCATATCAAAATAAAATAGATAGGCACTTCCACGGAAAAAGCGAAATGGGCTTTCAAGCATTTTACGGTATTTTTCCAAGCGCTGTCCCTCTGTTAAACTCATTCGTTGAACATCAAATTCTTCAAAGATTGTTTCTAATTGTTCTTGTCTTAAAAAAGTTCTAGTATGTTTAACTTGTTCCAATAAAGCATGCTCCATACAATAATCCCCTTTGTTAAATCAAAATTTACCTGTATATACGAAAAATAATTGAATAGGTTTCGAAGAAATTTAGCAAATGTTCTCGATAAAAATGGTTATACATCTAAGGGTATTTCATAACATGTTCAATAACCTATTTTCATACTATAAGACATGCTTAATCACGGAGGGGGGTTATATGTATTTCTTTACAAAAGGTCTTGTCATTATAGTAGGAAGTATTTCATTGTCGTTAGGAATTAATTTATTTTTAACGCCATATGAAATTTTAGATGGGGGAGTAGTAGGGTTAGCGCTTATATTACATTATCTATATAAGCTCAAAATCGGTTTAATGATCATTATTATTAGTATTCCCATTTTTATTATTGCTTGGTTTAAATATAGAGCCTATTTTTACAATAGTATACATGGCTTAATAGCATCTTCCGTAATTATTGATTTGTTAAAGCCTGTGCGAAATCTTGTCCAAATGGATGCGCTTTACAGTGCAATTTTTGGAGGTATACTTGTTGGCTTCGGCATTGGTCTGATGCTACGTTTTCAGACAAGCACAGGGGGGACAGACTTAATCGCTCAATTTATCTGTGACAAGACAGGTATCAATGTTGGAATATTAATATTTTTTATTGATTCCATTGTTATTGTTATAGGAGGCTTCCTATTATCCACATCGACCTTCCTATTATCCATTATTACCGTGTTGGTAGTGGGCATTACGACAAGCGTTATTACTAGTCGAGTATCAGGAACGTAAAAATAGTCCCAGTATAAAACTGAAACTATTTTGGCGTGTGATTATCAAGTGTTTTCATTAGCTTCTTTTTAGGGTGTGCTGGTTTGATCTCTGCAATGAGTATAGCCAGTAAAATGAGTACTGCACCTACGACCATGCGACTTGTTAAGATTTCATGCAAAAAAATGACGGATAACACCATACCGAAAAAAGATTCAGTCGATAGGATAATCGCAGCTTTAGTAGCAGTTGTATATTGATTGGCTACATTTTGGAAGAGGTAAGCAATTGTCGTAGAAAAAATACCTAGGTAAATAATCGAATAGATTGCTTCTTTTTCGAGTGATGTCGGGATATCCCCTTGGCTAATGACGACTAGAACACCTATAAAGGATGCCGTGAGAAATTGAATAATGGTAAGGGCAATGGCATCTTCTTTTTGAACAAAAAGATTAGTATAAAAGATATCAAAGGCAAAAGCAACGGCACATGCTAAAGAAAGTGCATCCCCAACATTCATTGTTAATGAGCCTTGTAGTGATAAAAAGCCGATTCCTGCAATCGCAATTAGGGAACCAATGATTTCATAGCCGTCAATGCGGCGTTTATAAACCGCATAGGCTATTAAAGGAACAATAATGACATTCACTGCGGTTAAAAAGGCATTTTTAGACGGTGTTGTATATTGGAGTCCAACGGTTTGAAGGGCGAATGCTATATACAGAATTGTGCCTAATAAAGCTCCCTTCCAAATAACAGATTTCGAAGCTTTTTTTAATCGAGAACCAAATAAAACCAATAATATAATGGAAGCTAATAAAAATCTACCAGCCATCACTTGATAAGCTGTTAAATATTCTAAGGCAATAGCCGTTATAACAAATCCACTGCCCCACACGATTGCAGTAATCAATAGCATGCCATCAGCTATGTAAGTTTTCATGTTTTCTTCCTCCTGACTTCAATAGAATAGCATAGGAGTGAGGAAAAGAATTTGATTTTATTTCTAAATATTCAGGCGTTTTTTTGTACTTATTCCAAAGCGATTACTCAAAACCTACCTTGCTATGTAATAAGTACAATTTAACGGCTGCAGCTAAGTGTTCATAAAAAACATAATCATTATCTGTCGGTGCTACTAAATGACGTATTTTAGCCATACGATAGCGAATTGTATTTGGATGACAAAATTGTGCTACGGCAACTTCCTTAATATTTCCTTTTTTTACGATATAGGTTAAGGTAGTTTCCATTAGATCGGGATCAGCCTTATCATCAAGTAAAGGAGCTAAAAAAGAAGTAACATAATCCATTGCAAATATGGGGTCTTTACGATACAACTCAATTAATAAACGATCCGATGCCAGATGCTTATAATGAAGGCTAGGCAGCATGTCAATCTCAGCTAATATACTAGCAAAGAAGGCTTCGCGTAAAGCAGTAGGGAAGCCAGTTTGAGTATCGTAGCTACTGCTATAGCCAAAAGTGATTTTTTCGGTTGGGATGGCATATAATGCTAACCATTCATGTAACACCTTGTCAAATTGAAACAGCTGGGATGGATGTGTCATGATGATAAAAAGGCTCTGCTTATAGGAACAAATCAGACCTGATTTAAGTAGTGGCTCTAATGAAAAAATAGCTTGCATCCAGCTATGGTGAGATGTGTCACTTGCTCGTAAAGTTGCTACAAATACATATTTTTCAAAGGGTCTATTGAGCTGCTGTAAAATGGATTTGATTTGCTCTTGTGTAATATCTTCCTCCATCAATCTCCGTAAGATCGTTTCTAAAAAGAATGAATAATCCTGTGTTTTAGCGTAGGCCATTGTTTCTAAAATAATCTTCTCAAAAAACTCATCTCCACCAAATCTTAAAATAGGAAAATCTTGTTCCTCTGCATAATTCAAAACCTCTTCAGGTAAATCTCTGAAAATAACAGGCTTATAAGCTAAGGCACTCGCCCCGAGCTCCACTAGATTTTTTAACGCATTTAATAAATACTCAGGCTTTTGTTTGGCAAATAATAAACTACTTAATACAACGCTGTTGGGCGTGAAAATTGTATCTCGCACATGGTGTATGTCTGGTGAAAATTCAAAGTCTAAAATCTCTACATTTTGAACAGCTTTATGCAAACCGTTGTGGCCAGCGACAACGGTGAAATTCTTTGTAATGGGTAATTGTAAAAAATTTTCTACATTCATAAACGGACCATTGCCTTTCTTGTAGTAAGCTACTAACTTCTATTATAAATTTACTTGTTCATAAAAAACCATTTGTATTCGTGTAAATGGATATCCACCACAAAAAAATCTGCTCATTCAGCGGTAAACCGTGAAGTGAGCAGATTTCAGTACTTATCGTTTAAATGTTAGCAAAAATATTTGGCTTTCTATTTCTCAGTGGATTTGTTTGCTCAACGGCATACCCTATATTTAAAATGCGTCCTTCTTTAAAGGCAGGGCCAATAATTTGTAGCCCTATTGGTAAATTCCCTTTAAAGCCACAAGGAACGGAAAGGGCAGGTAAGCCTGTTAAGTTGCTTGGGCCTGTAAAGCGAATAATATTATCAATTAAATCCACTTTTTGACCATTTAACTCTGCGAAATCATCACCAATTGTATTAGCCACAACAGGTAGAGTAGGGGTAATAAGCACATCTACCTTATTAAAAATCTCTGTAAACTCCTGTTTGATTTGACGACGTACCTGTTGTGCCTGTAAGTAATCGACAGCAGAAGGCAATTCACCGAGCTCAAAGAGTAGACGTATATCGTCACCAAAATCTTGTGGTCTCTCTTGTAAATCGGAATGGTGTATAGCTGCCGCCTCCGAAAGGGACGTCACAAGCTCTGCCCATTCTGCATATTGTAATGAAGGAATTCGCACTACTTCCACTTTCGCACCTTGATCTACTAAGTTTTGAATACTTGCTCGAACAGCTTTTTCAATATCAGCATCCACATTTTTAAAGAAGTATTCTTCATTGATACCAATCACTAGATCCTTGATATTGCCAGAAAGCTGCTGAACGTAGTTGTCTGTTGGAACGTCAATGCAAGTAGGGTCTCGATGATCAAAGCCAGAAATGACTTCAAGCAAGCCTGCTGCATCCTTTACTGTCTTTGTCATTGGACCAATATGGTCTAAACTCCAAGCGAGTGGGTAACAGCCATATTTACTTACACGACCGTGTGTAGGTTTTAAACCAACAATGCCACAAGCGGAGGATGGAATTCGAATGGAACCAGCTGTATCCGTTCCTAATGAAGCAACACTTGCCCCTGCTGCAACAGCCGCCCCAGAGCCGCCGCTAGAACCGCCAGGGATTTTATCCAAATCCCATGGGTTGCGAACAGGTCCGTAATGAGGATTGTTATTGGTAATTCCCCAAGCATATTCATGCATGCTTAGTTTTCCAGTGAAAATGACACCAGCGTCACGAAGTTTTTCAACCACTGTCGCATCATAATCAGAAACGAAGTCCTTATGAATTTTTGAGGACATCGTTGTTATCTTATCTTTGAAATACAAGTTATCTTTTAAGGCCATCGGAATCCCGTGATACATGCCTTTATAGTGGCCTTGGAGAATTTCCTGTTCCACTTCTTTTGCCTTTGCTAAAGCTTCTTCCCTGTAAAAGGCCATATAGGAATTAATTTTAGGCTGACTTTCCTCAGCAAAATCTAAAATCGCCTTCGTTAATTCCACGGGAGATAGTGTCTTCGATGCAAGTAAGGGTGCCAATTCTTCAACGGATTTTAAATGTAAATCAGTTGTCAATATGATCACCTCCAGGAATACTACGTACCGCGATATCTGCATCATCAATCGCAATACCTTCTAAATTGCTACGAAGTGACTGCATGCCTTCCCAGCGTGTTTTTAATAGTTCAAGGTGTTCAGGTTTCGGTGTAATTCCTTTGTTCTCCAATAATTGTTGAATAGACAAGCTCATTAACAGGATCCTCCCTTGAATAATTTTTATATCTAAATAGGTTTCCCTATTAAGATCGATAGGGTACGCAAAATATTATAATAGGTAATATAAACCTATTATTACAATCATACACTAACAATAATTTATATCAAATAAATTATTTGTAATATATTTAATATTATGAAATATTTACTGTGCTAATAAACGGCAAAAGTCTAGTGTGTGAGCTTGCTCTTTTTACATACGATTCACAGTCTATTTACAATCAAAGCGTACAATGAACCATAATAACCAATTGAAGAGGTGCAAGAATGGAGTCTGCTGTGGGGCAAAATATAAAAACTAGTAATATACTTTCTTTTGTTAAATATTTATATGGGCAGCATCAAAGCAATACGTTATATATGAAACGTTTAAAAGCATTGAAACAAATTATTCAGCACAACGATTTACATACATACTTTCAACCTATTGTAGATTTACAGTCAAAACAAACGATAGGATTTGAAGCATTAAACCGTCCAGTTTCCTCAGCATTATTTAATAGTGTCGACCAGTTTTATGAGTTTGTTGGACAAACAGATTGTGTATTTTTATTTGAATGTTTTTGTAGAAATCTTTCCTTACAACGATTTAAGGAACGCATGCCTAACGATTTGGCGGATAAAAACTTCTTAGTCTTTCTTAATATACATCCAAATGTATTAGTAGATAAAAATTACCATTGTGGAGAAACACTACAATTGCTAAAGGAACTTGGCATTAAGCCGCAGCAAGTCGTGTTTGAATTAACTGAGCGTAGTGCCGTGATAGATTTTGTAGAGTTTGAGCGTGTATTATCACATTATCGATCACAGGGCTATCGCATAGCAGTGGACGATGTAGGCTCAGGCTATAATAGTTTAAAAACGCTCATTTATTTAAAGCCAGAATTCATTAAATTAGACCGTTCCTTAATTCAATTTATCGATCAAAACAGCGAACAGCAACAACTCGTTACCTTATTAATGAAGTATGCCGAGCAAGCTAACACTAAAATGATTGCTGAAGGGATTGAACGACAAGAAGAGCTGGAGTATCTGCATCATATTGGCATTCACTATGCACAAGGTTATGCAATAGGAAAGCCCGCAAAGGAAATACAATTGGGGAAAATAAGGGTGGGTGACAATGAAGATAGGGGAAGTCATTGAAAAGGTTCCATGTATTGATGAATTCGTGAAAAATAAAGAAGTAGATGTACTTTTTACAAGTAATCCTTCATTGCTTAGTATTGTTGTCGTTCGTGATGAAAAACCAATTGGACAAATTACACGCACACATTTCTATCAAAAAATAGGTACTCAATATGGCTATCATTTATTTATGGAACGGCAAAATCAACTTATCATTAAAGAAAATCCTTTAATAGTAGATCGCCATACTCCAATCACTGAGGTTAGTACACTAGCGATGTCTAGACCTCCTGAAGACTTATATGATGATATCATTGTGACGAAAAATGACTTATATGACGGAATGGTTAGCATTCGTGAGTTACTGTTAAAGCTTGTTGATACACAAGTAGCTATCGCCAGTTTTTTAAATCCGTTAAGTAGTCTTCCAGGCAATACATTAATCGATGAAAAGCTAGAGGAAGCATTACAGCTAGCACACTATAGTTTGATCTATTTTGATTTAGATCATTTTAAATCCTACAATGACACATATGGCTTTAATAAAGGGGATAAAATTTTACGTTATTTAACAGATATACTAAAAAGATATATCTGTGGGGCGGAAGATTTTTTAGGGCATATTGGTGGCGACGATTTTGTTGCCATCCTTCCGCATTATGAAATAGAAAAGATTTGTCAGAAAATCATAGATGACTTTGATGCCAATATTTTAAGCTTTTATGAGCTAGAGGATTTAGTGTATGTGCAGGTAGCTAATAGAGCGGGTGAGCTAGGTACTCTAACATGTACATCCTTATCCATTGCCGTTATTACGAATGAATATCAGTATTTTAACTCCGTCGAACAATTATCCAATGCGGTCACACACGTGAAAAAGCAGTGTAAAAAAATCGCAGGCAGCTGTTACCTTATCAACGAACAAAAAACCTACTTCGTTCATTAAACGATGTAGGTTTTTTGTTCGTCAGTAAGGCATTTTGGGTATAGATTTTGTAGTTAATATGAACAATTTTAAAATTCCGGTAACCATTTTGTCACCAACTTCTATGTTTTTGACTAGAATATTAATACAACTGAAATGAACAATTCTATCAAGCCTTATAGTTTAGCTGTCTATACGTTAAAAGTTAGCCTCATGAACGTTTTCGATAACTATCTACTATTCCCTTTTATAATGGCTCCTTTTACTTATTGCTAATAAATATTATTGATTTTAATTTTAAGGGCATAATCAAAGGAAGAAATCGTTTTTATTTTAGGAATTTATTAATCTTAATAAAACATACTTGAATTATAGGGATTATGGGTATATAATTCGATTACATTATTATAAAACATCTTAGGAGGCATTCCATTGTCGAATTTACAAATCATTCTTAACGTAGCAGTGTTACTTGTGTTCGTTGGAATTTTATATGTTATGAATAAAAAACACGTCAAGTTTTCAAATCGTGTTTTTGCAGGTTTAGGTTTAGGGATTGTACTTGGTCTTGGACTTCATTTTATCTATGGTATAGATTCTGAAGTGTTAGCCAAAACAACATCTTGGTACAACATTATAGGTACAGGATATGTAAAATTGCTACAAATGGTAGCAATGCCATTAGTCTTTATTTCTATTTTAATTGCCTTTACGAAAATGAAGATTGGCAAAAACTTTGGGAAAATGGCAGCTCTTATTTTAGCCATTTTAATTGGCACAACAGCGGTTTCAGCGGCGGTCGGTATTTTTTCTGCAACAGTATTTGATTTAGATGCAACACAAATTTTACAAGGTGATGCAGAAACTGCACGCGGTCAATATCTTGAAGAAAAAACAACGGGCTTAGCAGCTCCAGATCTACCAACACAAATTATCGAGCTATTCCCTGCAAATCCATTCCTTGATTTAACAGGTGCTCGTTCTACTTCAACAATTGCGGTTGTTATTTTCTCAGCATTCCTTGGTTTTGCTTATTTACGTGTGGCACGTAAGGATGAGGGGACAGCAGCTACAATTAAAAAAGGCTTAGATGCAATCTATGCCCTTGTAATGGGTGTCGTAACGATTGTCTTACGATTAACACCATACGGCATTTTGGCTATTATGGCTCGTACTGTTGCAACATCAGATTTCGGTGCGATTTACAATTTAGGTAAGTTTGTTATTGCTTCTTATGTGGCGTTATTTATTGTTTTACTAGTACACTTATTAATTCTGACATTAAGCGGATTAAATCCATTCACGTATTTGAAAAAATCTGCAGAAACATTATTATTCGCCTTTACATCTCGTTCTAGTGCGGGTACTTTACCGATGAATATTAAAACGCAAACAGGTCGTCTTGGGGTATCTGAGGGTATTGCAAACTTCTCAGGCTCATTCGGATTATCAATCGGTCAAAATGGCTGTGCTGGTGTATATCCTGCTATGTTAGCAATTATGATCGCACCAACAGTTGGCATTAATCCACTCGATCCTGTCTTCATTATTACAGTTATCGCGGTAGTAGCGGTTAGCTCATTTGGTGTAGCAGGTGTTGGTGGTGGTGCGACATTTGCAGCTATTCTTGTGTTATCAGCACTCGATTTACCAATTGCGCTTGCAGGTGTATTAATTTCTGTGGAGCCTTTAATTGATATGGGACGTACAGCATTAAATGTAAGTGGTTCAATGACAGCGGGTGTTACAACAGCACGTATTACAAAAGAATTAGATACAGAAATGTACAATGATAAAGAATTAGGTGCTCAAGTAGCAGATCTATAAAATCAAAGAGGCCCCTTTAAAGGTAAAACTTTAAAGGGGCTTACATTTTATATTATTTTTACATAAAAATCTTTACCGTTAATTAATTCGGAAACCTCAATTTTATAATTTTGTTTATAGTAATCATAAATATTGTAGGCTAGACCAGAGTGTCCATTTAAATAGGTTCCCTTTTTAATCTCTTTTCGAGGATTATGGAAATCGAAATAGAGGCGTGCATCATTGCTCATTGTATTTAAAATAGCTAGAAATTCCTGTTCTTCAATATGAATTCCTCGTGTATAGCGGCATTCTCTGCGGTAGGTATCGTGAGCAACATTTACGGGAGAAGCTTCAAGAATCATTTCAATCTGTTTATTCAAATGATGATAGCTCCTTTCAAATTATTAGTAACGTCCGTGTGTGAACCAGTTACAAATAAGGATTTTATTAATTTTAGTATATAATTATCAGAAAATTATATCAATATTTTTCTACCAATCTTGTTGCTGTATGTCCTCTGCTATTACTTGTAAATCATAGGCATTTACGATTAATAGAGTGTAGTCATGAGATTCCATATATTTTTCAGCGAGTCGCTTAATATATTTCGGAGAACCTTCATTTTCTTCATCGTAAATTAATAAAAGTCCGTCTGTATTTTGAATAATAAATTTATCCTTCTCAACAAATTGCCAGGGTGCTTCGTATGGTTTTTTGGTCACGCTTGTAACAAAATCGGCTTGGGCAATTAATGTTTGATACTTTTCCTTTTTATGGTCTTGCCAATTTTTCTCTTGCTCTAAAAATGGTGTAATAACGGCATATTTTAAATGTGGAAATTCTTCTTTAAGCATTAAAACAACTTCAGCACTCCAAGATTCTACACCCTGCTGAGCACTGATAATAACCCATTCCAGTCCTTCATCAAGTAGTGTGCGTAGACGGGCTTCCAGTGCTTTTTTTATGATGGCAATGCCAGGATGTTTATCATTAAAAATACCAAGTTCATGTGGCTTATAGCCAGTAATCATAATACGCTGTAACAACAAAATGCCCCCTAAGCTGTATAGTTGTAGTTCTAGTATACAGTAGGGGGCAAATGAAAACGAATTCCATGCAATTGTCTATGAAAATGCAAGTAGTGTTAGAATCACTGCTACAGCCGCACAAATACCTAAAAACCACCATGAGTCTGTAAAGTCTTCTTTAGTGTCACTATTCATATAAAATAATTCCTTTCTTATTTGCCTATCTATTGAGTCTTATTTTACCTGCCCAGTCCAAGACCAATTCGTCCATATCCGTAAGATTGTCTCAAATGGGCCACGTTTAAATTTCTTTAAATAGGCAAGGCTGAAAACACATTGCAAGCCATATACAACGATTCCAAATAGGATACCACCAAAGACGCCTAGTTTACCGTATAATCCGAGACCATAGCCATAAAAAACAGTTGTACAAATAATGGTTTGTAGTAAATAATTGGTTAATGACAGTTTTCCGACGCTTTCAAATGCTGGTGCAAGTAGTTGTACAGGACGTGTTTTATAAATGAGTGCTGCAAGGCAAACATAGCCAACCGCTAGTAACTGAGCGCCACCCATTAATAAGATGGAAGAAAAGGCACTTTCTATAAAACTTAGACTTTTACATACGAGCCCAATAGGGACGAGGAGAGTACCTAGCTTATACCATTTCATTTCCTTATCCATCTCCATGAAGGCTTGCTTTTTAGCGAGTGCCATACCGAAAAGGAATAGAGGTGCGTAGAACAACGGTGCAAAAATTAATAAAATGAAGATGAAGGCTGGGGCTTCCATTCCAGGTGCTTCTTCATTTGCTCGGAAATCAAAAATTTCCAAATAACTTCCATTAGAGTAGACATTATCCGCTTGTTCAATATAGGTATCTAGCTCTTTTTGTTCCTTTTTTGAAGCTTCCATAGAGTCGTATGTTAATGCCGTTGTTAGGACGAAAAGGATACTGGCCCATATAAATAGCGTTTTCGGCTTCCGATTAATAAAGGGAATCAAAAATAAAGTCATACAGCCATAAGAAAATAGAATATCGCCTTCCCATAATAAAGTGGAATGAAGTAAGCCGAGAGCAATCAAGCCAGTAGCACGGCGTAAAATAGACCAGCGACTTTTATTCTTTTTTCTGCGAATGGATTCAATTAATTTAATAAGTGAGAAGCCGAATAATATAGTGAAGATGGGCATAAACGAGCCTTCAATCACAATTTTTACAAAATATAAAGCTCCATTATCTAAGGTAGAAAGATTTTTTAATTCATCTTTGCCATACATCCCGTACTGGAAAATCAGTAAATTCGCCATTAAGATGCCAAATAAACTAAATCCACGCATCGTATCAATGAAAGTAACACGTTTAGTTGTCATTGCGTTTTATCTCCTTAATTGGTTATCTTATACATAGAATAGTGAAGGAAGCTTATGGTGAAATAATGACTACCTTAAATTAATCTTAAAAGTAGGTGAGGAAATGCAGGACGCATCAATTTTAGTGTTAGAGGATGAACGCGCAATTGCTGAAATGATTGAAATCATTTTACGAAAGGAAGGAATTGCTAATATTACATTATGTAACACGATTGAAGAGGCAAAAGACGAAATTAATACTAAAACATTCGACTTTTACCTATTAGATATCATGCTGTCAGATGGTAGTGGATTTGACATTGCCAATATCGTTCGGGAGAAAAGTGACGCCCCTATTTTTTATTTAACTGCTAAAAGTAGTGACGCTGATAAGCTCCGTGGCTTTATGAATGGCGCAGATGATTATATTACAAAACCATTTAACCCACTAGAGCTTGTAGCAAGAGTTAAGGTGCAGCTAGTAAGGTATATGAAGAAAAAGGGTGCACAGGAAAATCATTTATTTACTTGTAGCCGTTTTACTTTCGATATAGACGCAGCAGAAATATCAGTAGACGGTGTAACAGAAATGATTAGTGGTCGCTTGTTTCATTTATTGAAATATCTATGCGACAATGCGGGTCAGGTGTTATCTAAGGAACAAATATACGAGCGTGTATGGGGAGATTGTTTATTTGATGATAATACAGTGATGGTACATATACGTAAGCTGCGGGAGAAAATTGAAAAAAATCCTGGAAAGCCTACATGCATTATAACGGTCAGAGGCATTGGTTATAAACTTGTTGGAGATGTTTCTTCATGAAGCCTGCTGGAAAATTAACACTCCGTTTTGTTTCGTATTTCATCATATTCTATCTATTGATCATTTCAGGTTTTATTATGAGTTTGGTGTTTTTTGCTATCTTTATCAAAGACCGTGTTGGCGACAATATTCACCTTATGAGTTCTTTTGAAATTGAAGATGATGCTGTTGTAGAGAAAGAGAAAACAGTTAAGATTGCTGATTATTTAGTGGAGCGGGCAGAGGGAAATGCAGGACAGCTCTACCTTTTCGATCAAGCTATGACCATCGTTGATTACACAGGAGATACATGTGGATTATGTGGAAAGTCTGATAGTGAACTTTTGGCATTGAAACAACCGGGCATGCATACATGGGAACTTCCGAATTATTACTTATTATTTATTCCTGCTACACCTGTCCAATCACTGTTTGAGGAAGCATTTGAAAATTGGATGGCAACCGGGAACATTTCAGCTGTAACACTTCAACGTTTAAAAGAAAATAAAGCGAGTGTTGAAATTTATGACGCACAATGGAATCGGACTGATGTCATAGGGGAGCGCTATGACAAGCTGAATAAACCGCAGTTACTAGAGGAAAAATATGATATTTTCGAACATAAAGAGCTTAAGCAAAGTGGAGCTTTAGCTAATGACGCCACATTTGTTGTGCGAATGCCTAACCCATCTTATAAGCCTTTTGAAGAGCCTTTTAATAAGGCGATGGTATTGTTCGTTTCTATCTTCTTTGGAGGGCATATTATATTGCTGTTGGGTGTTATCTTTTTATCCATCAGTATTTCACGACAATTTGTACGACCATTAGTCTATGTTATATCACGCATTGAACGACTAACTCAATTTGATTACAGTGAAATTAGTGATAAAAAAATCCATCATAAAAAAACAGGGAAGTTAAAACGGAAATTTAAACTGTTTCAACCTGTAGAGGAGTCACTCAATCATCTATCTGAACGACTTGATTCAAATGAAAGACAAATCAAGCATGCAGAGCATTTACGTGAGGAGTGGATAACAGGCTTATCGCACGATTTAAAGACCCCGTTAAGCTCCATTTATGGCTATTCCACTATGCTTGCATCTGAGGAATATGAGTGGACAAAGGATGAGATGCGTATTTTTGCACAAACCATGCAAGAAAAGGCGACATACATGGATGCACTCATTCAGGATTTAACCTATACGTACCAATTAAAAAATAAAGCTATACAGCTGGATAAAGTGTTATTACCGCTAGCCATATGGTTACCACAATTTGCAGATGAACAGGTATGTGTAAAGGTTTATGGAGATGTGTTGCTGCAAGCAGATGAGCTTTTACTTAAGCGGATTATGGATAATTTAATAACCAATGCGAAAAAATATACGCCTGAAGGCACGAAGGTCGTTGTGGAGGCACAACATACGGGTAAAGAAGTGATGCTAACCATTGCTGACCAAGGCCCTGGTATTCCGCAGGAGGAGCTCGATAATCTATTCGAACGCTATTATCGAGGAACGAATACGACAGATGATATAACAGGAACAGGGCTAGGACTAGCCATTACGAAACAGCTCATTGATTTACACAATGGCACAATTAGTGTCCGCTCAGGCCAAGATGGGACCATCTTCGTTCTAAAATTCCAATGTCACTAGTATTAGATTCGTTTTCTAGAGAGGAATGCTCTTGAAGGACGAGGCTTATTAAACAGAGTAAAGAGGTATCAAAGTGTTTTATTTGATACCTCTTTTTGTTTTATTTATTTTTCGTACAACGCTCGGCTGGCTGTTCAATTTTAACATAGCGCCATAAGTTATTAGCGATATCGCGGGCTTCTGCGATATGTTCTGTGCCAACGAATGCCTTACGGAAAGGAGTAAGAAGTGATTCGATGATAAAAAGCTTTGGTTTTTCGCGCTGTAGTTCTTCTAATAAGAATTGAGCATATTCCAAACCTTCCATTGTTTCGTTGTTCGACAATCCCTTCGTAAAGCCTTGTAATTGTTCGATAACCATTTCTTTTGTAACGGTTTTATAGTTCACCACATTTTGAATGGTATTGATCATTTCAACACTCACGATGATTTCTTTCGACTCAAGCATCGTGGGTATAATTACGCTAATATTACGCAATGCTACACGTACAATAGCTTCTCGATTGATATATTTATAATCGGCAATAAAGACAGCACGTAGAGTGAGGTTAATCATCCCAAGTGTTTGGACAGCACATTCATAGCTAATTGGGCTAATCTCTTCGCCAAAGACTTGTACTAGTCGGTTGGCTAGCCATTCTAATTCTTGTAAATGGTAGTTAATAATGATTTTCTTTAGTTCTTTATCTCTTGATTGGAAGACGGATTCGAAAATCTGTATTAAATTTTGTTCACGATTGACATACATGAGAACAGCGACTTGCTGTGTCAATACTTCTAAATCTGTAGGGTCTTTACCATAGATAAGCTCATGACGGCGATTACTAGCTTCTTCACGCCCTTCATCCAAAATGGCGATTAAGCATTCGTTTTTCGAAGTAAAGTGATTATAAAATGTACCTTTTGAGATTTTAGCTGCATTGATGATGTCATTAATCGATGTATCTAGAAAACCCTTTTCAATAAAAAGTTCACGTGCTGCTGTAATAATCTGTCTTTTTCTTTTGTTCATAACCTCACCTTTTTTATATTATTATACTCTTATTCTACACTTAAAACCCTTATATATCAACGTTTATAAAAAATATAAACTTATTTGTTGAAAAAAGTAGACTACGAGTATAAAATAAGTTTTATCGCAAAACACAAGAAAGAATTGAGGGATATAAATGAATAGTGAGCAAACAATGAAAAAGCCCCCTTACGGCATGATAGCTATTCTATTTGTGGGTGCTTTTGTTGCTTTTCTAAACAACACATTGTTGAATGTGGCATTACCAACAATCATGAAGGATTTTGGGATTACCTATTCAAAGGTACAATGGTTAGCAACAGGGTATATGCTCGTGAGCGGTATTTTAGTGCCCGCTTCAGCATTCTTTGTGACACGCTTTAAAAATAGACATCTATTTATAACAGCGATGTCCATCTTTACAATCGGTACAATTATGGCAGGCTTTGCGCCAAACTTTGGTGTGCTGCTAGCAGGTCGTATGGTGCAAGCAGCTGGGGCTTCTAGTATGTCACCACTTTTAATGAATGTTATGCTAACAAGCTTCCCGAAAGAGAAGCGTGGAGCAGCAATGGGGATATTTGGTTTAGTAATGATCATGGCGCCAGCAATTGGCCCTACATTATCAGGCTACATTGTGGAGCATCATGATTGGCGTATGCTCTTCCAAATGATTATTCCATTTGCAATAATTAGTTTATTATTTGGTGTGTGGAAACTAAGAAACGTGATGGAGACACGTGAAGTTCACTTAGATTTCCCTTCAGTCCTTTTATCAACAGTAGCATTCGGTGGTATTTTATACGGCTTTAGTACAGCGGGGGATAAAGGCTGGTCAAGTCCATGGGTATATGGAACAATTACAGTTGGCTTCATCGCTTTAATAATTTTTATCATTAAGCAGTTGAAAATGGATGAGCCACTTCTGGAATTACGTATTTATAAATACCCAATGTTTGCTTTAGGGTCTGTCATCTCAGTTATTATCTCTATGGCGATGTTCTCAGGGATGATTTTAACACCAGCATATGTACAGTCTATTCGTGGTATTGAACCATTTGAGGCGGGCTTAATGATGCTTCCAGGGGCACTTGTTATGGGGATTATGTCACCAATCACTGGTAAGCTTTTCGATAAATTTGGTCCTCGTGTGTTGGCCATTATTGGCTTAACAATCACAACAATCGCAACATTTGGTTTAACAAAATTAGAAATTGATTCAAGCTACACATATATCGTATCAATGTATACAATTCGTATGTTTGGTATGTCGATGGTCATGATGCCAATTATGACAAACGGTTTAAATCAACTACCACAAATAATGAATCCTCATGGTACAGCTATTAACAATACATTACAGCAGGTATCAGGAGCAATCGGTAGTGCGATTTTAGTTACATTTATGAATAATCGTACAAAAGCAAAAGCAGAAGAATTAATTGTAGAAGCCAAAGCGAATGCTGCACAATCAGGAGCGGCACCTACAGCAGAGCAAATGCAACAAATGCAAGATCAGATTATGCAAACAGCCTTATTAGATGGTATTACACACTCCTTCTTAATTGCAGCTGGTATAACAGTGATTGCAGTAGTACTTGCCTTCTTCTTAAAACGTGTAAAAGTTGAAAGCACAGCAGCTTCAATGGATTTAAAAAAACCAACTAAATAATGAACAGAACCCCCTTTATAGGTAAAACATTTACCAACGAAGGGGGTTTTTTATATGTTTATTTGAAAAAAAATTTTAGGATTGTTGTTATTTTTCATCATTTTATTTTATATGATAATACTAATTTACAGAAAATTTAGATTTTTATATAATGAGGTGCTTTCGTGGTAGATGCATATATCAATGACTTAGTGAACGAAAAGGAACTGCCAGGGGCTGTATTAATTGTTCAACAGCAACAAAACAGGCTATTAACAGGCAGTTATGGAGCCTATACAGCGGAGGATGGTAGCAAGCAAGCTATTGTAAATCATACGCTGTTTGATTTAGCTTCCTTAACGAAGGTTGTAGCTACAGTACCAGCTATTTTACTGCTGATAAGTCGAAATCAATTAGCATTAAGAGAGCCAGTTCAAACGTTTTTGCCTACATTTCATTACCCAGATATAACGATTCAACAGTTATTACAGCATTGCTCAGGGCTGCCGGCAGATTTAACACCAGCGGTAGAGCGAAATCACAGGCGTGACATCATGCAGGAGATAATGGCAAGTGAGGTAGTGTGTCAGCCAAATGAACAGGTGCTATATAGTGATTTAGGCATGATTCTACTAGGAAAGGTGATTGAACAGGTTACTGGAAGCTCATTCAACAGTTTTGTAGAGCAAGAGATTTTTAAGCCATGGGGCATGCACCATACTCGTTTTCGATTGCAGGAGCAACAAAGAAGGTTTGCGGCATCAACTGAAATGTTTGCAGGGAAATTTGTTCAGGGGATTGTTCATGATGAAAAAGCTCTATTGCTCGATGGAGTTGCTGGGAGTGCAGGCTTGTTTTCGTGCGCGGAGGATTTAGCAAAGTATGCGGAAATTTTGTTAGGGATCAGGCAACAAACGGTTATTCCATATGAATGGATGGAGCTTACCTATACAAAAACATTTAAAAATAGGGGACTTGGTTTTGAAGTATGGAGAGGGGATGATGCATCATTTTGTTTTGGTAGGAGGTGGAGCAAGAACTCATTTGGTCATACAGGATTTACAGGCACGAGTATTTGGATGGACCCTATTCACAAGGCATTTGTTATTTTCTTAACGAATGCGGTGCATTATGGGAGAAATACAAAGCTGCGAAGGATTCGGGAGAAGCTTCATACGATGATTTATGAAAAATTACTGATATGAAGGGTGGATCTGTTGGTATGAGACAAAAGAGTAAATGGTTATTGCCGTTTCTTTTATTACTCGTTGTAACTTTAGTAGGCTGTAACACCGATAAGAAATCAACGAACGCAACAACATCTGGTAAAGAAGACGGGCCGAAAACAGAAGAGGTTTCCCTAACAATAGGGAGTTGGCGGACAGAAGATGTTGCCAAATATGAAAAAGTAATTGCTTTATTTAATGAACAACATCCTGATATACACATTTCCTTTAACCCAACTAAAAATACAGAATATAACACAGTCCTCAATACAGCATTACAAGCGGGGGAAGGACCAGATATTTTCCACTTGCGTCCATATGCAGCTGGGTTGAAGCTTGCAGAGGCGGGTTATGTTGAGAAAATAAATGACTTAAGCGGTTTGCGTGCATATCCTGAAGAGGCATTAATGGCTTCACGTGATGAACAAGGGAATCAGTATGGTGTACCAATTAATTTAAGCTCGACGCAATTTTTCTATAATAAAAAGATTTTTAAAGATAATAATCTCGAAGTTCCTACTACATGGGATGAATTTATAGCCTTAAATGATCAATTATTAGAAAAGGGCATTACACCCATTGCAATGGGTACAAAAGAAGGCTGGTTATTATCGTTGCTACACGGTATTGTGGGCCCAGCTATTTATGAAGGAAATGACTTCTATCAAGCAGTGCTTACGGGAGAAAAGGATTTCTCAGACGCTCAGTTTATCGAATCTATACAAGTGATGAACGACTTGAAAAAGTATTTTCCAGCTAATTCAGAAGGCTTAGGAATGGATGATATTCGTACATTGTTCGCTTTAGAGGATGCAGCGATGTTCCCGCTCGGTAGCTGGGAAATTCCTGTTGTCTTAGAAATGAATCCAGATCTAGATTTAGGGTATTTCCCGATTCCTTCAAAAGAAGGTCATAAAACAGTGACAACTTGGGTAGATGGTTCATTTGCGATCAATGCAAATTCAAAAAATAAAGAAGCAGCTAAAGAATTTTTAGCGTTTTTAACAACAAAGGAATTTGGTGAACTGTTTGTGAGGGAATTTTCTATGATCAGTGCTATTCCTGGCATCACTTCTGATGACGCCTTGCTAAATGACATTAGTAACTCGACTGCTAATGAAGCAACACCGTATATGTGGGTGACTAATTTTACTGGTGGGGACCCGACAACAAAGAGCTTACTTGAGAGTGAGTTACAGGGCATGTACTTAGATCAGGTAACGCCTGAAGAGGTAGCCAAAAAAGTACAGGAAAACGCTAAAACTTGGTTTACGCCCTTTCAGCAATAAGTAATATATTAAGATAGACCCCTGAAACTCCACTAAGGTGTATAGGGGTCTTGTTGTCTCATTATGATTAAAGGGGGCTGTTCAGCATGAAAGAATCTACAGCTTCACCGTCAAGAAAGAGGAAATCGTGGGCAAAATGGACAATACATCTTTTCCCAATCCCTGCACTAATAGTATACGGAATGTTTGTGCTTTATCCGATAGTAGCAGCTTTATCCTATAGTTTTTTTGAATGGAAAGGGATGGCTCGTGGCGGTTTCATTGGCTTCCAAAATTTTGTGACGCTTTTTACGATAGAACCTTATAGCTCCATGTTTTGGAACGCCTTCAAACATAATGTCCTGTATTTTGTTTTGCAAATGGTAGTGATGAATGGATTAGCATTCTTTCTTGCATTTATTATCTACCAAAAAATTAAGGGAGCGGAGTTTTTTAAGGCGGCTTTCTTTCTACCACGATTATTATCAGTAATCGTAGTAGGTTTCTTATGGAAGCTCATCTTGAATCCTAATTTTGGTACCTTAAATGTTATTTTAGAGAAATTGGGTCTTGAAACCTTACAAAAGGCTTGGCTTGGAGATCCTGGAACAGCTTTAATAGCGATTATTTTAGTGAATTGTTGGTTTGGGCTTGGTTTTGGCGTTTTAATATTTTTAGCTGGCTTTCAAGGAATTCCAAGTGAGTTAGTTGAAGCAGCAAAATTGGATGGTGCCAAAGGCTTTACATTATTACGCACTATTTATTTGCCATTAATGGTGCCATCTATTATGATCATGGGAATTTTAACGTTTATCCAGTCCTTTGAGGCATTTGAGCTTGTATATGCGATGCAGGGCTCCATGGGAGAGCCATATTATTCTACAGATACTTTAGCTGTGTTTTTCTATCGCTTGGCATTTGGTAGCTCTACAGCTTCTGGAGCGACAGCTATTGGGCTAGGTTCTGCGCTAGCAACGGTACTATTCCTATTTATTTTAGTTTGTACCACGGTATTTTTACGCTTGGCTAATAAAAGGGATGTCCAAATGTAAGGGGTGAATATAATGAAGCAAGGTGCAATATGGGTTCGACCTTTTTATTATCTTGTGGTATTTATGGTGGCGACCATTAGTTTATATCCCGTTTTGTTAATGATTTTATCTTCATTTAAAAAAAGCGTGGACATTTACAAAAATCCATTAGGCTTACCAACTAGCTTTAGCTTAGAGACTTACCGTACATTATTATCTAAAATCCCATTTACAACGTATTTTTTAAACAGTCTGTTTGTCAGCGTTGTATCTGTTGTATTGATTGTTGTTGTTTGTTCATTGGCTTCATTTTATATTGCTCGCTTTCAATTTTCTTGGAATCATGCATTGTTTTTTATTTTTTTATTAGGCATGATGATCCCTATAAAGCTAGGTATTGTACCGCTCTTTATTTTAATGCGTGATTTAGGATTAATTAATTCCTTATGGTCTTTAATTTTGATGAATATGGCGACAGGCATACCATTATCCATGCTGATCTTAACAGGCTTTTTTAAAACGATGCCCTATGAGCTGGAGGAGGCTGCCCGTATAGATGGGGCAGGAAACTTAAGAGTCCTTTGGCATGTGGTATTACCGTTAATGAGACCAGCACTTGGAACAGTCGTCATTATTAACTTTATCGCTGCATGGAATGATTTTTTCTTCCCGCTTATTTTTATTACAGAGAAAATGAAACGGACGATACCTGTTGGGATGATGTCACTCTTTGGGGAACATTCCGCAGATTGGGGCTCGCTTTTTGCAGGTCTAACATTAGCATCATTACCAATGATCCTATTATTCTTTATTGCTTCAAAGCAATTTATGGAAGGGCTGACGGCTGGTGCTATTAAATAGACAATACATTATTGCGGTAGATGGAGGCGGGACGAGAACTCGCGCAGTAATCGGAACGAAAGAAGGAGAAGTGCTGGCGGTTGTTGAAGGAGCTGGAACAAATATGAAGGCGACACCAACAAACGAGGTAAGGATACAGATTGAGCATCTACTAGCCCAGTTATTACAAAAGATAGCTGCAACAAAGAGTGATGTTTCGACTGTGTTCTTATGTGTGGCAGGAGGAGATCGACAAGTAGATAAAGATCGCTGGGAGCAATGGATTGGTTTCATTTTCCCTGCTAGCTCCTGTAAGGTAACGATCACCAATGATGCAGTAGCGGCTCTTACTAGCGGTACATTTACCCAGCAAGGGCTCGTTGTAATAGCAGGCACAGGCTCCATCGTATACGCTGTCAGGAAAGATCATCAAGTTAGTCGTGTTGGAGGATGGGGTTATTTATTTGGAGATGAAGGCAGTGGCTACTATATTGGGCAAGAGGCATTGCGTGAAATTGCCCAGCATTATGATGTTTCTGGCATGAATGGAGATGTCTTTACTGCGGCTATTTTAGAGCAGCTAGCATTAACAAATCCTACTGACATCATTACCTATGTTTATGAGCATCCACAACCACGTGTCCTTATAGCCTCTATAGCTCGGACGGTGTTAAGTTTAGCTGAACAACAGAATGATAAAGCAAAGAATATTATTGAACAGGCTGTTCATCATTTAGTGCAATTCCTCCAAACGATGCTGAAAAAAGAACCACAAGTGAAAAATTGGCCTATTGTCATATGTGGAGGTTTATTTGAAGATTTTTATTTTAAGCAATGTTTTCAAGAGACATTACGGCTAGCAACTAGGCATAATCGGCTCATACAACCTGAAGTGCCACCTGTTATTGGGGCTTTCATTAATGGGCTTTTGAGTGAGGGGATTCAAATGACAGAAGCTTTACAGCAAACGGTAAAAGAAACTTGGATGAGCATCCATGAAAAGAGCGTGGGAGGGATTTAAATTCAATGGAACGTATGACAAAACTGACGACTGAAGGCTACCATCCAGATACGACAAATCTAGATTTAATGTCCACTGCTGAAATTGTAAAGCTGATGAATGAAGAGGATAAAAAAATACCGTTAGCCATAGCCAAAGTTTTACCTGAGATTGAACAAGCTATTACAGCTATTGTTCATGCACTGAAGAATGGTGGCCGTTTATTTTATGTAGGTGCAGGGACGAGTGGGCGAATTGGTTTGCTTGATGCAGTGGAATGTCCGCCCACATTTAGTACCTTACCAGCGCTTGTACAGGCAATATTGGCTGGTGGGGAAGAGGCAGTAATGATTGCCGTAGAAGGAGCGGAGGATGATCTGTCATTAGGCGAAGCAGAATTAAAGAAACGACAGCTAACAAACCGCGATGTAGTGATTGGAATTGCGGCAAGTGGTAGAACACCTTTTGTGAAGGGGGCATTAATATATGCGCAACAAATAGGAGCTAAAACCATCAGCTTAGCTAGTAATTCTCATTCTGCCATTAGTCAGTATACGAACATTGCGATAGAGGTGATTACTGGTCCGGAAATTTTGACAGGGTCTACAAGATTAAAGGCTGCCACTGCCCATAAACAAATACTGAATATGATTACAACAACCACAATGATCAAGCTTGGCAAAGTCTATAAAAATTTAATGGTGGATGTCCATGCTAGTAACTTTAAATTGCGAGAGCGAGCCAAACAAATAGTTTGTGATGTGACAGGTGTTGCCTATAGTCAGGCTGAAAGTGTTTTGGAGCAAACTAATTTTCAAGTGAAGCTATCAATTGTGATGCTACTGACGAATACAACAATAGAAGAAGCAACGGAATTACTAGCCCAATCCGAAGGGCATGTACGTAGAGCAGTGGAATTAAGAAAGTTTTGATGCGAGATGTGAGTGGAAACCTCCATTCAACAAGAGACGAGGATGGGAGAATGGACAAAATAAATGCTGGCTTAATTATGCTTGCAGAAATGCGAGAGAAGCTACCTCTTTCAGAAAAAAAGGTAGCGAGCTTTATTTTAGACTACCCAACACAGGCAATTAAAATGACTGCGGTTGAATTGGGGGAAGCAAGTCATACAAGTAGTGCGGCTGTCATTCGTCTGTGTAAATCGTTAAATATAAGTGGTGTTCAAGAGCTGAAATTACGTATCGCTGGTGATTTACAACATGCAAAAACAGTAGATCGAGATATTGAGGCAAATGAAGCATTGCCATCGATTGTAGAAAAGGTGACGATGCAAAGTAGTGAAATTTTGGCACAAACAGCTAATTTAATAGATATAGTTGAATTAGAGCGTGCCGTCACTGCTTTATCACAAGCTCGTAAAATTATATTTTTTGGAGTGGGTGCTTCAGGTATAGCAGCAATGGATGCAGATCAAAAATTTTTAAGAATCAATAAAAATAGTAGAGCTTTTATGGACCTACATTTAGGAGCTACAGCGGTAGTCAATGCACAGGAGGGAGATGTCGTAGTGGGCATTTCCTTTTCTGGAGAAACACATGAAGTGGCTAAAATTCTTGAGATAGCTAGGGAAACACCGGCAACTACAATTAGTTTAACGCGCTATGGTAGTTCTTTAGCAGCTAGTTTAGCGGACATTTGCTTATATGTATCTCCAAATGTTGAAGCTACTTTTAGAAGTGGCGCAACCTCCTCACGCCTTGCCCAACTACTTGTCATTGATATTTTATTTATGGGAGTCGTGACGAGTGCCTATGAGCAGACAGTTGACTATTTAGACGAAACACGTTCAGTCATTCAAGGGCTGCATAAAAAAGTGGCGAAACGAAAAAATAAAATAAAGTAAACGAAGGCGATCTATTATCCCATAGTATCGTCTTCGTTTTTTGTTTCGATTCAGCTGTAGTCGACACCTTCCTCTAGAGTGTATGCCTTAAAGGCGCTCTTCTGTTTCAGGGTCAAAGAAGTGGATTTTTTCCTCCCTCATGACAAAGGAAACCCTATCGGATGGGTGTAAATTATTGTCAGCCTGTACGCGTGCAATGAAATTTTGATTGTTTAAAGAACAATAAAGATAAGTTTCTGCACCTAGTAATTCAGCAACATCAATAGTTGCCTTAAAAGCAAAAGGAGAAACGACATCCGTAATTTGTAAATCCTCAGGACGTATACCCATAACAATCTCTTTCCCTAAATAATTTTTTTCCTTTAACAATGGTACGTACATGGATGGAATAGGGAAGCTCTGCTCTCCTAAAAGGATCTCTGTTTCTGTAAGGTGGCAATGGAATAAGTTCATGGATGGTGAACCAATAAAGCCTGCCACAAACATGTTATGAGGTGTATTATATACTTCCTTTGGCGTCCCGATTTGTTGAATAAGACCATCCTTCATCACGACGAGGCGAGTAGCCATTGTCATAGCCTCTGTTTGGTCATGCGTAACATAGATTGTAGTTGTTTGAATTCGTTGATGGAGTTTCTGGATTTCAGCACGCATTTGCACACGTAATTTGGCATCCAAATTAGAAAGAGGTTCATCCATTAAAAATACTTTAGCGTCTCTAACAATAGCTCGACCAAGTGCCACACGCTGACGTTGTCCACCTGATAAAGCTTTTGGCTTTCTTTTTAAATAATCCTCTAAACCTAATATTTTAGCAGCCTCTTTGACGCGGTGATCTATTTCCTTTTTATCGCCCTTTCGGAGCTTTAAGCTAAACGCCATATTATCATAGACTGTCATATGTGGATATAAAGCATAGCTTTGAAATACCATGGCAATACTACGATCTTTTGACTCGACATCATTCATTAGGACATCATCAATATAGAATTCTCCTTTTGATATGTCCTCTAAGCCAGCAATCATACGCAAAGTTGTGGTTTTTCCACAGCCAGATGGACCTACAAACACAATGAATTCTTTATTATGAATATGCAGATTGAAATCAGTTACAGCCTGAATATTTTTATCGTAAATTTTATAGATATGCTCTAACCGTAATTCCGCCATAATGTACACCCCTTTGTAAGACATAATTTTATTGTAAATAACTCCAGCATAGAGTGATAGAGAAACAGTGCACAGTATTGAGGCCATTAATTGTGCAGTTAACCTAAAGTGATTCTAAGAAAATAATTGCGAAATAAACTTCTAGTCGATGAGAAAAGTGCCGAATGTCCTTTTGCGTCAAAAGCTGAAATTTTTCTAAGCGATTTTGTAGTGTATTGCGATGCATATACATTTTTTTAGAAGCTAATGTGATATTCCCTTCATATTCAATCAATTGCTTAATCGTATGGAGTAATTCAGGCTGAGAGGTGGCACTTTTTAAGATAGAGGAAATAAAAATCTCTTTTTCATGTGACTCTATACGCTGCAGGACATATGGCACTAAAAGCTCCTGCTGTGTGAGTACATGCTTTGGTGTATAGGTCCAAATAAATTGTTGAAGGTGGACATACCAGCTAAATCGCTCCTTAGTCGTCGTTACGTCTGGTATAACATCAGATACGAAAATCTTAAAATGAGCCTGTAAATCTTCGATTAATGGATCAAGATAATGAGCAAAATTTAATATTTCATCACCCTTAATACATTCGATTATGACAAATAATTGTGGATGTATGGATAGCATGAAAATATCCTTTCCTAGTAAAGCTTCAAAGATTGTGCGGAGTAATGCAGGTGCTGTAAAATCTTTGTCGAAGTGAATAAATAACAAACGATGTAGAGGAAGGATAGATGGAGCAATATCCGTTAGGTCTGTTAAATAATCTAGCCAAATCCTATCGTAGTCATGTGGCAAGGCAATGGGATCTGAGAAAATTTGCAACAGCTCAAATTCACTTTGTGTAACGGTATGTGCTGGAATTTCATAAAGATGATTGTCAAAATTAAATACATAGTTTCCGTCTGTTTTACCTGAAAAGGGGTTTAATAATGGGAAGCGTTGCTGTAGTTTTTGAAGGTCCAATTATGCCACTCCTTTATTTGAATGGAGAGTAATAAGGTTAAATTAGTATAATTATATGATGAAATATTTATAGTATTAATAGAAAAAACACGGATATTAGCAAGTATGATAGTCATACTTATCTAATGTCCGTGTTATCTGTTTAGGCCTCTTTTTTAAATAACTTCCCTGGCCAAAATGCATATTTACCTAGTACTGTTGTGATTGCTGGTACAAGCAATGGACGTACAATAAATGTATCGAGAAGCACACCAATGGCTGTAACGACACCAAATTGAACAAGCACCTGAATCGGTAAAGTTGCCAACACAGCAAATGTACCTGCCAAGATGAGTCCAGCAGATGTAATAACACTTCCTGTTCGGACGACACCTTCTTCTACAGCTGTTAAATGATCAGCAGTTTTACGCTTTTTCCAAATTTCTGAGATCATAAAGATATTATAATCTTCTCCGAGTGCTACTAGGAACACGAAGGAATACAGTGGTATAGCTCCAGAAATGGCTTCTGCACCCATGATATGATGCAAAATTAGCCATCCAGCACCTAATGCTCCAAAGTAGGAAATAATAACGGTCGCTAATAAATAAACCGTAGCAGTAATAGAGCGTAAATAAACAAACAATAATAATGCGATTAAAGCAATCATGGTTGGCATGATCACGGTTTCATCACGCTTAGTTATTTGTTGTGTATCGTATTGGCTGGCTGTTTCTCCACCAATCCAAACATGCTTCTCAGCACTAGTGAGCCCTTGTACCTCCAACATTTTAATTACCTCAGCTTGAAGCTCAGGAATATGGGCTAATGATTCCTTTGCATAGGGGTTGACATTGAAAGTTAATTCGTACAATTGAATAGCCTTATTTTTATCGCCAGTTTGTACATCTGCAACACTATCAATATAAGAGATGTCAGCAAGTTGTTGCTGTAAATTAATATCGGTACCTTCAGTATCAATAACCAATTGAACAGGAGCTAGCTCTCCAGGAGAAAAATTCTCTTCTATTAAAGTAAAGCCTTCTCGGGACGGCATATCTTTTGGGAAGGATGAAAGCAGATCAAACGTGTATTGAATACGTGGAACGAATGCTGCCAATCCCCCGAGTAAAATGACTGTTACAGCAATAACAATCCATGGTTTATGTGTAACAAAGCGTCCGATTTTATGACTAACCTTATGTGAAGGTTTATGCTGCTTTTTACCTTTTTTATTTGCCATTTCCTCAGTACGAGGGATGAAGGGAAAGAAAGCTACACGTCCTATTATGACAAGAATAGCTGGTAGGACAACAAGCGCTGCAATTCCCATTACAAGCACGCCAAAGCTAAATGGCACAGCAAAGCGTTGGAATGCACCATAATGAGCAAGACTAAGAGTAGCTAGACCAATGACAACCGTCAAAGCACTCATTAAAATGGCACCACCTGATTCTTTGACAGTAAGCTTCATAGCGGCAGTCTTATCCTCAACATCTAAGAGAATTTCTCTATATTTAGAAATTAAAAATAAACAATAATCAGTACCTGCACCAAAGAGTAAAACAGTCATAATGGATACTGCTTGCGAATCCTTCTCTATCCATCCTTGGTCAGCAAAGAAACCAAGTGTCGGACTAATAACACCATAGGCAAGACCTACAATAATTAAAGGAATAATAGCCAGTAATGGTGAACGATAAATGATAATAAGTAATACTAAAACGAGCAATACGGTTGCTATTAATAATTTCACGTCTGCCTGTGAAAATAAACTGACAGCATCAGTGGCAATCCCAACTGGTCCAGAATAGCGGACATGGAGTGCATCACTGGATAATTTCTCATCTAATTGAACTTGATAGCGTTCCATTACCTTTGTCAGATGATCTAAACTATCCTGTAGCATATCTGTAGCGACATCTTTTTCAAAAAACACTGGTGTCACAATCGTTGTGCCATTTTCGGAAGCGGAAGTCATTAAAGCCTGTGGTGGCATTTGATCAAATGGTGGAATCATTGTTTGATGGGCTAAGGGCTTTGCCTGAAGCTCGCTATAAACACCTTGGATAGCCGTAAAATCCTCAATGCTAAGACCACTGTCACGATGCCAAACTAGTAATAAAGGTGTTCCAGCATCGTTAGGGAATTGCTCAGCAATAATCGCCGCTGTTTGCTCAGACATTTCAGTATCAGGTAAATTTTTACCGGATTCACTTTCTATACTATTGATTTGTGGCCATGCAAACGACAGCACCACTACTAATAACACCCAAAAAGCTAATGCTAATAAGCGACCCTTTTTACTTGCAACCATTGAGCCCCATTGCTCAAGTGGATGTTTTTTCATGAGAAGACCTCCATTTCATGTAAGTGATTTAATTATATATACTAGAAGGTTAATTAATCAACCTAGAAATATTCATATGTTATACTATGTGTAAAAAGTATGCTTAATTTAAGGAGGCGAACTTGTTGAAACAATCACCGCGTGTTCTCGGGAGACCTCGCCATGATGGAAATGCGAAACCAACAAAAGATCTTGTCCTTGAAACGGCCACAAGACTTTTTATTAAAGAAGGCTACAAAAATATTTCGATGGATGATGTAGCTAAAGCTTGTAACGTAACAAAGGCGACTATCTATTACTACTACCCAACTAAAGGTGAATTATATACATCTGCATTAATTGCTATGATGGATCGAATCAAGCTATCTATCCTAGAAATTTTAGAGCAGCCTATATCATTTAAAGAGCGATTAGAGCAGCTTGTGGCAGTTCATTTATCAGCGACTATCGATATTGATATGAAAAATTTTATGAAAGAGGCAACCATCAATTTATCGGAACTACAGCTGAAACAAGTACAGGCATCTGAAAATGATATGTATCAAACAATAGAGCAGACCATGCAAGTGGAGATGGATAATGGCACGATTCGAAAAGGAAATGCTAAATTTTTCGCTCATAACTTTATGGCATTAATGACAGTAGGATATTTTAAAGATGGCGACGGTAAAACTTTGCTAGGCTCAGTAGATGTGACGGCAAAGGAAGTAACAAATTTCTTTTGGCTGTCTGTTGAAAATAAATAAAACTTAATGATTATGTAATTTTTATAAAAGGAGTTATCTCATTATTTGAGGTAACTCCTTTCTTAGTATTAAAAAATAAAAAAGTTAATTGAAAGGTAGAAATGGATTTCCGTTCCAGGCTACTTGCTTTCCTGTGGGCGAGCGCCGAGCCGCTTCCTTCGCTACCGCTCCGTGTAAGGGCTCGCCTGTCTCGCTATCCCACGGGAGTCAAGTAGCCCTCCACTCTAATCCACAAAAGTGTTACCTTTTTAGCAAAGTTTTCAAATAAAGTGAAGGTGTTCACTACTTTTTATGAAGAGGTGTTGTCACGCATCACTTCTCCATATTGAAAATAAGAGTTTATCCCCTCTAAGAATACAGATAATGGGCTATTTGATCGCTATGCTACTATGAAAAAAAGTAAAGACACTTTGCAGAATGGTTGATTGGAATGGAGCCAGCGTCACTCCTAGGGGATTTAGCGTCCCAGAGGAGACCCTGGAGCGAACGTTAGTGAGTGAAGCTGAAGCGGCTCATCGGATGCCCCCTGGAAAGGACGCTGGCGGAACGGAAATCAACCTCTCACCTTGCAAAGTTAGTTTTTCTGCCGTTGACATTATCTTTTAATGTGATATGGGTCACATACATTGATAATGGTTCTCATTTATAGTGTAGCTATAGATGACAGAGGAGGAGAAAAAATGAATTCGACAGAACAGCGTTTACCTACACATCTCTTTTTAGCGAAGTTAGGAAAGACCATTTTACGTCCAGGTGGAAAGGAGGCTACGAACCGAATATTAGAGGCTTGTCAGCTACATGAAGATAGCCATGTCCTAGAGGTGGCTACGAATACAGGAGCGACAGCAATACATATTGCTAAAGCATACAATGCTAAAGTAAGTGGAATTGATATTAATAAAGAGGCAGTTCAAAAAGCAAATGAGATTATTATTCGTGAAAATGTACAGCATCTCGTTCAAATTCAACAAGGAAATGCTACACAATTACCATTTGATGATGCAACCTTCGATGTGGTTATAAATGAAGCGATGCTCACAATGCTACCACAGGAATTAAAAGAACAGGCTTTAGCTGAATATAGGAGGGTTTTGAAGCCAGGCGGTATTTTAGCTACACATGATTTAGTTGTTAAAGCATCAAGTGAAGAAAGTGTTACTGATGAAATTGAGGCACTGCGTAATGTCATTGTTGTGAAGGCACAGCCACTATCAAAGCATCATTGGCAAACTTTAGTTGAAAATACAGGATTCAAACCTGTAGATGTGCATACTGGAGAACTCCACTTAGTATCTTTGGTAGGGCTTATACGAGATGAGGGCTTAGATGGTTTAATACGTATCATTGAAAATGCACGGAAAAATTCGGATGATGAGCAATATTTCCTTGAAATAATTGAGCATTTTGATCATGCTCGCCATCATTTTGGTCACATTACCATCATTGCAAAAAAGCAAGGATAGCCAATGAAAACAGCAATTCAATTTGAACACGTATCTAAATTTTTTGGAACGAAGCAAATCATTAAAGATTGTCATTTAAGTTTGCAAGAAGGTGAAGTGGTGGCTATTGTTGGACCTTCAGGATGTGGAAAGACTACCTTTTTACATCTTGCAACGAATGTACTACAGCCAACATCTGGTCATATTACATGCATCACAGATAAATTGGGTTATGTATTTCAAGAACCAAGGTTATTACCATGGTGTACATTATATGAAAATGTCACATTTAGCTGTAATGGTGTAGTAGATAGATCTCAAATTATGAATCTATTAGCTCGCGTTAAGCTTGACAATGAAATGGATGCGTTTCCTAAGCAATTATCTGGTGGCATGAAGCAGCGAGTTTCAATTGTTAGAGCATTTGCATGCAAGCCTAAGCTTATTATGATGGATGAACCTTTTTCAGCATTAGATTATTGGATAAAAAAAGAACTTGTGCAGGACCTTATTGATTTAATAGAAAATGAGCAAGTAGGTATGTTTTATGTAACTCATGACTATGAAGAAGCTGCAACGGTAGCAGACCGCATTATTAATATTGCGTATGCAAATGAAGGAATCTACAAGGAAATAGTTTTAGATACACCAAGAAAACATCGTAACTTTGATTATATAAAAAATATTGAATATCAATTATTACAACTTTAAATAAGGGAGAAAGTATGCTATGAAAAAATGGACTATAGTAAGTCTTTTAATAGTATGTCTTACAGTTGTCTTAACGGCTTGTGGCAATACAGAAAAAGCAAAGCAAGATCAAGAACCAGAGAAAAGTGTACAAGCTACTCCTGAACAACCAAGTGTATCAAAGGTTGAAAAAATGACTATTCAGGCACCGGCAGGTATTTCGATTGCTGCACCACTCTATAAAATGATTGATGATAAATCGTTACTAGAAGGTGCAGAGGATGTTGAGTTTCTAACTTGGAATACTCCTGATGAATTACGTGCACGTATCAGTGGAGGTCAGGTGCAAGTGTCTGCTGTGCCAACATATGTAGGTGCCAACCTTTACAATAAAGGTGTAGACATTCAATTGGTAAATACATTAATTTGGGGTATTTTATATTTTATTGGACCAGAGGGTGAAGCAATATCATGGGAGGATTTAAAAGGTAAAACGGTCCATGTACCATTTAAGGGAGATATGCCAGCATTAGTATTTCAGTATTTATTACAGAAAAACGGGCTAGATATAGAGAAAGATTTAACGGTGGAATATACAGCAACTCCTCAGGAGGTTGTCCAATTATTAGCGGCTGGCAAAGCACAATATGCTGTATTACCAGAGCATACTGCTTCCCTTGTTATTGCCAAGGCGAAAAAAGAGGGAATTGCCCTACAAAAATCAATGAGTCTACAAGAGGAATGGGCAGCAGCAACAGGAAAGGCACCGCGTATTCCTCAAGCTGGCCTTGTTGTGGATAAGGCATTAATTCAAGAGCACCCAAAAACTGTAGCATTGCTACAAGCAAAAATAGAGGAATCTATTCAATTTTTAAAAGATAATCCTGAAGCTGCTGGTGAGCTATTGGCATCGTATCAAGAAGGGCTTGATCCAACCTTTATTGCAGGATTATTACCTTATTTAAATATCGAATTTGTCACGGCGCAAGAAGCCAAGGAAGAGCTTGAGTTTTTCTTTGAACAACTAGCTTCACTATCGCCAGATATTATTGGTGGGCAATTACCGGATGATGATTTCTATTATGAACCGTAAAAAAAGCTTGATTATTCAAATGAGCACTTGCAGTGGCATCGTGCTCATTTGGACACTATTATCTTTAAATTTCCCGAGCATTTTAATACCTTCTCCATATGAAACACTAACAGCACTATGGCAACTTATAGTAAGTGGTGAGTTGCTTCATCAACTTTATTTAACAATGGTTCGTATGGTAGTAGGTTTATCAATCGGTATGTTTTTGGCAATTTTATCGGGTTTATTGGCGGGTAGATTTGCAGTTATTTATGAAATGTTCCGCCCAGTTATTGCATTTTTATTAGGTATTCCACCTATTATTTTAGTCGTAGTTGCAATGGTATGGTTTGGTACTAATTCAATCATACCAATATTTGTCGTAAGTATTTTAGTGTTTCCAACATTTTATATTAATATTGCTAATGGTTATCGACAAATAGATATTCAACTCTTACAAATGGCGACCGTCTATCAAAAATCAACATGGCAAAAGTTACGTTTCATCATATTACCAAGTCTGATGGTGCCATTTTTTACAGCCTGTTCGTTGGCAGCAGGAGGTGCAGTAAGAATGACCATTATGGCTGAACTATTAGGAACGAATAGTGGTATTGGAGCGGCTTTAACGATGGCACGCATCAATATTAATACGGATAAAGTATTCGCTTGGACGTTGATAAGTGTACTAATAATTTTAGCAATCGATAGTTTTATTTTAAACCCATTAAAAGCAAAAATGATGACATGGAATAGGGAGGAATAACAATGACAATTATACAAGTTCAAGCAATGCTAAAAGAGAAGAAAAAGCATATTGGTAAATTGGGCAGTATTGAGGGTGCAGATGTTTTAAACATTCAATTGCGAGCAGGTGAAAAAATTCCTGAGCATCATACAGACAATGAAGTTTTAATTATTGTTCAATTTGGGGAAGTTCGCTTTATTATTGAAGGGATGGAAGAAATTTTAACACAGGATACCATCTTAGCCTTAAACCCATCTGAGAAGCACAGCTTAGAAGCTATTACAGATGTTCGCTTGATTGTGATTAAATTGAAATAAAAAAGCTCCTAGAGAATGGAGCTTTTTCTATGCTTCATTTTTAGCTGAACTTTAAGTGATGTTATTGAGCTAGACGCGCAATGATAGAGATGCCTTGTAGGTTTTGATTATGCTTCATAAACGTTTTACGCATGAAAAGTACGCGCTTACGAGCTTTCGAATTTATTACTACATTTTTGATGATTTTTAGAACGCCGAATAAGCCTTCATCTTCAATTAAGCGTTTCGGGTAGAGGAGATGCATAGGGGCCGTTTCTACATGTTCTATAGTAAAACCCTGTTGCTTTAAAGCATCTTCCCATTCCTCTACTGTTAATGGTAGGGCATTGACCTTTATAGCTTGGACTAAATCTTTACGAATCTCTTCACGTTGAGTGCTAGTAATAGTAGATGGTGTTAAGCACATCTCATGTATGGCATAGATACCACCAGGCTTTAATAGTCTTTTTGCCTCGCTAATAATGGCATTTTTTTGTTTAGTTGATTGCATGGTCAACATGGCTTCACCGTAGACAACAGTAGCCCATGCATCTGGTAAACCAGTTTGCTCAGCACTACCAATGATACAGCGTTGATTATCCCCATTTAAATATTCTCTTACCTTTTTTGCAGCTTCCTCATCACGTTCAACGGCTATGTAGGTTGGATTTTTTGCTAATGTCATTTTTGCAGTAGTGCCAAGTCCAGGTGCAAATTCTACTACGTAGTCCTGTTCTTTAATGGCTAAATGTTGAAGCATTTGACATGTCATTTGAATGCCACCAGGGCGAAGTACCGTTTTTCCTAAGCTCGCTAAGAGCCAATGACCAGGCATTTTTTCGTAGTTTAGGGTTTGTTTAGTCATTTATGTATCCTCCTTTTATTGAAAATGATTATTATTCTCACTATTATAAAGGTAATATAACATTAATTACTGTGATATATGTCAAATTTGGAGGTAGATAAATGAACTGTCAAAAACAATACTGTTTTTCAAAGGTACCAATATTTCAACATCTAAAAGCACATGAAATGGAAGAAATCTCACACATTATTACACATCATCATTTTGATAAGGGAGAAATTATTTTACTCGCAGGTGATCGGAAGAAAAAATTATTTATCGTAAGGTATGGGCGTGCAAAAGTATTTCATATTTCTACAGACGGTCGGGAGTACGTTATGAGAGTTTTGGAAGCAGGAGAATTTTTTGGGGATGTTACATTGTTTAATAATGAGCCGCAAAAATCGACAGTAGAGGCACTAGAAAAAACTGAAATTTGCTCCCTTGATGGTGAGGAACTGATGAAGATCTTAGCAGGTACGCCTGTTACGCTGTTTCATATGCTTGCCCAGCTTTCCTCACGATTAGAGGAGACAGAAAATCAATTGAGTGAAGCTGTTTCTAAAGAGGTAAGTGAAAGACTGGCTGCCTTTATTTTAAAATCTGCCGCTACAGCAGGAAGCGATACATTTTTATTGACACTTACAAAAAAAGATTTAGCCTCTTTATTGAATACTACAAGAGAGACATTAAGCCGTCGTTTATCTGCATTTCAAAAGGAAGGTTATATAGAGATGACAGGAAAAAGAATTATCATAAAAAATTATGATGCTTTGGAAAATTTATTATAGTAAGACAGTTAATAGTTGATAAAATCAATGAGTTTTGAAAATATTGTCGAAATTGTGATATAGCTCATTGAAATAATGTACAAACAGTCTTATAATGAAGGTTGTAATGTCACCAAGACAAGATAAGGATGGTATTATGATGCGCTTTTTGCGATTTAAAGTAAACATTGTAATAACAAGTCATACGAATCGCTATCCAGCCCTTGTGACTGGTGATTGTGTAAGATATACGCTGTAACGACTGTTAAGTTTTACCTTAATGGTCTTTTTTACATGTAAGCAATAAAAAATAGTACTAGTGATGGCAAAGGAGAGTTCAAAATGTCAGAAACGAATAACCAAACACAGGCTGAACAAGTAACTGTGAGTAAAGAGCAATTAGATGTACTAGATCAATTATTAAAGCCTGAAGTTCAAGAATCACTTACAACTTTAGTTGAGCAATTACCAAAGTTAACTGAAATGATGACATTATTAACGAAATCATACGAGTTTGCTCAAGCTGTTGCAACAGACGAAGTGCTTAAAAATGATACTGTTGGAGCAGTAACAGAAATGGCTGGTCCTGTAGTAGGCTCTGCGAAAAACCTTGCAGCAACTGCAATTGAAGCGAAAGACCGTGCATCTGAAAGCCAAGAAGTAATTGGTTTATTCGGTCTTGTGAAAATGTTAAAAGACCCTCAAGTTCAAAATGTTTTCCGTTTTGTTAATGCTTTCTTACAAGTAAGCTCAGAACGCAAAGCTAAATAAGACTAAAGGTAAATTCAATTCGTAAGGACGGAGGATTAATTAATCATGTCAAAAGAAATCGTCATCTTAGGTGCAGGTTACGCTGGCGTTTTAACTGCATTAACAGCACGTAAGTATCTATCAGCTGATGAAGCTAAAATTACTGTAGTAAACCAATTCCCAACACACCAAATTATCACTGAGCTTCACCGTTTAGCAGGTGGTACAATTGCAGAAGGTGCTGTTGCATTACCACTTAAAAAAATCTTTAAAGGTTTAGATATCGACTTACACATTGCAAAAGTATCAAAATTCAATGTAGATAATAAAAAAGTTGATTTAGATAATGGCTATACATTAACTTACGATACGCTTGTAGTATCTTTAGGTAGCCAAACTGGATTCTTCGGTATCCCAGGATTAGAAGAAAACTCTATGGTCCTTAAATCAGTAAATGATGCTAACAAAATTAACAAGCATATCGAAGACCGCATTAAAGCATACGCACAATCTAAAGATGAAGCAGATGCAACAATCGTTATTGGCGGTGGCGGTTTAACAGGCGTTGAGCTTGTTGGTGAAATTGTGGACAACTTCCCGAAAATCGCTGCAAAACACGGTGTTAACTTTGCTGACCTTAAAATTAAACTTGTTGAAGCTGGTCCAAAAATCTTACCAGTACTTCCAGATACACTGATCCAACGCGCTACAGAAAGCTTAACAAAACGCGGTGTAGAATTTATTACAGGTACGCCTGTAACGGGTGTTGACGGCAATGTTATTTCATTAAAAGATCGTGAACCAATCGTTGCAAACACACTTGTATGGACAGGTGGGGTAGCTCCACTACCAATCGTAGGTGAATCAGGTCTAGCAGCTGATCGTGGTAAAGCAACAATTAATGAATTCTTACAATCTACTTCTCACGAAGATGTATTTGTTATTGGTGATGCATCAGTAGCTCTACCTGCTGATGGAGGCCGTCCATTATACGCTCCAACTGCACAAGTTGCATGGCAAATGGGTGAATGCGCTGGTTATAATGTATTTGCACAATACAGAAACCAAGAGATGAAATCATTCTCAGCAGTAAACTCAGGTACACTTGCAAGCTTAGGTCGTAAAGATGCTGTCGCTACAATTGGCGCAAGCAACACAGAGCTTAAAGGTCTTCCTGCAACATTAATGAAAGAAGCTTCAAATATTCGTTATTTAACACATATTAAAGCTTTATTCGGTTTAGCTTATTAATAAATAAAACACTCACTTTTATCGGGATTACACTGATAGAAGTGAGTGTTTTTTTCTAAAAATGTATATTAATCACTTTAAATCCAGTAAACTAAATACATATTCAATAATCTACTTTCTGGGGTGATAGGCTATGTTAACAATGTTTCAATCAAAAAAAGAAGATATAGAGCAATTTAAGGCTAAAATTGATGAACTGAATGCAAAGCTAGATAAGAAGGATCATGAATTTCAGATTTTCCTCAATGAACTACATAAAGAACTAATTTCAACGATTGGACAACATGATATAGTCAATAACCAGCATATCATTTTAGGAGAGATGGTTACTGAAATATTAAAAGAATTTAATAGAGTAGAAGATAGTACAATACAATCAAATACCATATCTGGACATGCACTTGAAAAAGGTAGTTCTTTAATTGTCTCATCAGATAAAATGGTTTCTTTATCGATTGATAGCAAACAAGCGGTTAAGGAAGTGCAGCATGTTATTGATGAGCTAGGTGAACAATCAAGAAAAACAACAAATAGCATGAATCATTTAAGTGAACGATCAAAGCAAATTACGGATATTGTCAAAGTGATTAGTGAGATTTCCAACCAAACTAATTTACTTGCTTTGAATGCCTCAATTGAAGCCGCACGGGCTGGCGAACATGGCAAAGGGTTTTCAGTTGTTGCAGAAGAAGTACGTAAATTAGCAGAAAATACAAAGTCAAGCACAGAAGATATTGTGAACCTTACGAAAAAAATAGAGGAACAAATCTCCGAAGCCTATGAAGATAATAAAAATAATATGCAGCTAGTAACAGAGGGGCTACAAAAAAGTACAGATACTTCTGAGCAAATCAATGCTTTACTCCAAATCATTATGAATGTGCAGGGTGAAGTGAAGGAATTGCTACAATATATTGATAGTCAAAAAATATCGACTGAGGATGTTATGAGTAAATTCCAAACAACAACAGCGCTATTTGATGAAACGAATAAAGTTTTAACAGAACATATTGATGAATCGGAAATAGTAACCAAAAAATTACTAGAGGCTGTAGATAAAGTGAAATGCTTCCCGAATAATATGTAGATACATAAAAGAACACCCTTCGATTCCTAACGAATCGAAGGGTGTTTTGATTAGATTAATGGTTTGATTAGATTAATGGTTTGATTAGATTAATGGTTTGATTAGATTAATGGTTTGATTGGAATATTGCTTTAGTTGTTTTCTGTATGAGTTTTGGTAAAACGCCAAAGGAGTAAGGTTTGTAAACTCTCTCAGTCCATTTGTGGCCATCTTTCCCATATACCCCCATTGTAACGGAAGGGATATTTAGTGCTTTTATTTTGTCAAAGGGTAGGGGATAAAGGGTATTCCATTCTGGAAAATTATGAAGCAATTCTTGTAGTTCTTCCTCTGTCGCATGAATAGATAAGAAACTACCATCAGCTAAGTAAGGGAAGAAGCGTTTAACTTGGAATAGCTCACCTGTTTCCATAGCAACCTCTTTGACAATATGCTCAATAGTTTGTTTCAATACTTGATCTCTTACCACATTTTCCTTTAAATAATTATGTGGTAAGAATGGTGGTGCAAAAAATAGGACAACACGAGGTTGATGTTCTGGATCGGCCTTTTGTAGGGCATCCACAAGAGCAAATGACTGTTGGCGTAATTCCTTTCCTTCATTCTTTTTCATTACCTCTGCAAGAATAGCCTCAGTTTGAACACCTTTTTCATTCAAGTATGAAATCAGTTCATCATACGTCACCACCTCAATATGCCAGGACAAAGAGCGTTTTGGGACATTGGACCATTCACTATATTTTTCATATTGAAGTTGTAAGTATTGTTCTGCTTCAGTACATGCCTGCTGTGTAACAGCTTTTAGTTTACTGACGACATGAGATGGAGATTCTTCATATAAAAAATAGTTAAAATAAATTTGGCTTGTAGATGCTGTTTGAACTGTGTAGGATTCCTTTGTGTCACGCTGATATAAGCAAGTAGGTGGGAGTATCGTTTCACCTGTAATTTGCTCAGTCAATGCTAAGTTATTATGAATGCGTTCAGTAATTTTAGCTGCTATATAATTCGGGTCGATACCACTTAATGTATCACCCACATGTACCTCACGTCCGTAGATATAGAATGCGGGAAGAAGCTTACCAGCAACGCCTGTATAAATATAACGATGTGGATCATCCCCGTATAATGGTGTTGTAAAATCGGTATTGATTGCCATTAGAAAATCCAACCCATGTGCTATTTTTAAATGACTAAGTTCATCTAATGCATCAATAATCCCATTATGCTCTGACTCTTCACCACCATTTAAAATTAGAAGTAGGTTTCCATCTAATTCTTCAAGATGCTGTGTGAAATACTGAATATTCGCCACATGGACAGCGGCACCACTTTTCATATCCACAGCCCCACGTCCAAACATCCAATCGCCACTTTGAGCATCCTTTTGTACTTCAGCGTTTCCTTCATATTTTCCAAAGAACTCCTCAAGCTTGTGAGGGGAAAAAGCAAACTCCTTTAGATGACCATAATCCTCTATATCGACCGTATCCAAATGGGCGTGATAAATAATTGTTTTCTTTGTTTCATTAGGACTTTTTACGAAAGCAAAGAGATTTTTGCGTCCGATCGGATCATGCTTCACATTTGTCGTCCAAAGAAATGTAGGGTTTTCTTGGTAATAAGGGAATGCTTGCATTTTTTCATAGATGAACTCAATGATTTTCCCCTCACCATGTGTACCATTAATGCTATTAATATTGACTAATTCTTTTGTAAGCTCTTCGATATGTGTTGCAAGTGGTAATTGACTTAGTTGTTGGCACATGTATATTGCTCCTTTTTTGTTCGACTACATATCATTCAAATTAGCAACCATTTCAGTTCAATTGTTTTCAATATATGAAAATTAATCCGTATAGTGGAATATGAAAATATCATATAAGAAAAACGCTTAGTAGTCAATTTTAATTTTTATAAAATTCTGTTATTTATTATTAATTTATTCGCTAGGAAGTCTATTTAAATGAGTAAAAATTCGTTAAAATGAATAAAAGGAGGAGTAGTGATGATTCAATCTATTGAAAGAGCAATGTTGATTATTAATGTACTAGCTAAACAACCGAAGAAATTCTATTCTGTGCAAGATATCTACAATGAAACAGATTTACCGAGTAGTACGATTTATCGTCTATTGTATACATTAGAAACTTTCGATTTAGTAGAAAGAAATGAGGAAAAAAAGGAATTTCGTTTAGGGTATACTTGGTTACAACTAGGAATGAAAATGTACCATCATACAAATATTCGAGAAAAAGCACATCCATTATTAGAAGAGCTTGCAAATAATGTTCGTGAAACTACATATTTAAATATTCCCAAACAATTTAGCTCAATCATTATTGATAGAGTAGATAGCCCAAAAAACGTCCGAATCATAGATATGATTGGTGAAAAAATTCCTTATCCAATCGGGGCTGCCAATAAAGTGCTACTAGCCTTTTCAAGCAAAGAAATCCAAGCTACTTTTTCAGAGAATTATGAAGTGATGGAGCAACTTCAACAAATTAAAGAGATGGGCTACTCTATTAGCTACGGTGAAAAAACAAAGGGAACCGTTTCTGTTGCAGCGCCTGTTTTTGATTTGGATGAGAAACCAATTGCAGCTATCAGTGCAGAATGCTTTGAATATGATACAGATGATGAAAAATTAGAGGGTATTGTGAAAGAAGTAACCAAAACAGCTTACCTCCTCTCACAAGAACTCGGGCATATAAAATAGGTCTTTCCTATTTAAGGAAAAGACCTATTTTTATGTTCTTTAGTCATATTCATAGTAATGGGACTTAGAGGATTGTATATTCAAAAACAATAAAATAGTAGCGACAATGATCATAACAAAGGAGGCACTCACGACCACAAATCGTATTGTGATTAGTTCAGCTGTAATGCCAAAAATGGCTGTTAAGAGAATGATGAAAAATGCGTCCAAAAATCCATAAATACTGCCTATTCGCCCCATGCTCTCAGATGGGATATTATTTTGATAAAAGGTATAGAATCCTGTATTTGCAAAGGCAGTCGCAAATGATAATAGAAAGCAGCCTAGAGCAGCAATAAGAAAAGTGAAGGATGAAGTAAACACCAAATAGCCTAATGCTGTTAGAAGAGATCCCATACCAATCAACCATGCAGTGGACACTTTTTCAACAACCGCTGAATTGATGAATGAGCCAATTAATACACCTATTCCAGCAATACTAACTAAAATTCCATATTGTCCCTCTGATAAAGCAAGTATTTGAGTTGCAAAGGCAGCCTCTAAAGAATCAGTCGCTGTCATCAAGACGATGGTAGCACTAAACAATAAATAGACGCTCATTACATATATATTTTTTAAGCTAAAGCGTATGACCATTTGCCAATCATGAAATAGTACTTGGTAAAGGGATTTTTTTTCTATAGCATTATCAAACTTTAGTCGTTTAAAGGCTTCAACACTCGGCATGTTGAACGTTATACAGGCTGATAAAAATAAAGCAAAGGCATTTAAGTATATAGCCATATTGGCTGTTCCTAGTGTAAATAGAAAGCCGGCAATTGCTGGTCCAGTTAGAAAAGCTCCTGAGTCCAGCAAGCTACGTAATGAGTTAAAACGTTTCCTTTGTGCTATAGGTATTAGTTTAGTGATGTAGGTCATCGAGGTTGGATGATACATAGAGCTAGCTGCTGTAATGATAAAAACTAGCGTATACATCCACGCTAAGCTATAGAAGAGGGGAAGTATAACAATTAGTATAGATTGCACAAGATTTAAAATAATCATTAAATGTTTCTTATTATAACGATCGATAAGGCTTCCTGCCCAAAAATTAGTGAGCAAAGATGAGATTGCTCTTACAATATACAAGCCAGAGACAGCAAGAGCTGATTTTGTAAGATTTAATACAATAAGATTTAAGGCGATAAAATAAATCCATTCGCCAATACTGGAAACACCAATACTACATAATAGGATGGCAGGATAACGCCAGTTCTCTAAATATTTCTTCATATCAATTCCTCCTTAAGCAAAGTCATGATCTGCAAAATAAAAAATCCCACCCCCAAGACGATTAGTCTTAGGGACGAGATTGTGGAATTTATACTCACGTGGTGCCACCCTAGTTCACTACTATGTCACCATAATAGCCTTTTCAGTACGACATAATTACTTATGTTTATACTGTAACTCTATAACGGGAGTTCCCGTCGCACCATCATTCAAATAGAAGTCCAATGCGCTACTCCGAGACTTGTTTCAATAATTCGTTCTTGCTCGTTTTCAGCGACCCGAGCTCTCTGGGAAGAACAGCCTTATTTACTCTTCTCTTCAATGTATTTTTGCTAGTGTAGCATATGTACATAATTTTGGTAAAGAGTGATTTGAAAATTTCGTCAATTATTTTACTGACGATTCTATATGGTAAAGCAACATTTGACGCAACTTCAAGTGAGTGGTCGAGATTCTCCAAAACGGTAAGATCCAATGTCGACAGTTGTGTTATTTTTTTCTGTGAATAGCGAGCCTTTTTTAATCGTCCTAATTGGCAAAACCGCTTGTTGTTTTAGACTAGCATTATTGCTCCAGTCCATTGTCAGGAAGATTATCCATCCATTCTAAATTTAGTATATAATTTTCCTTAACAAGGAGGGAGAAATGAATGAAAGCTATTGTGATCCATGAGTTTGGTGCGGCAGAGGTTTTAAACTATATAGACTGTTCAGAGCCTACTTTGACTAAAGGCGAAGTCCTCATACGCACAACTTATACGAGTGTGAACTATGCAGATATTAAAAACCGCACAGGTAATAAAGCTAAAGCCAATTTTCCAATGATTCTTGGCTTAGATGTTGCAGGTGTTGTAGAAGAGGTTTTCGATGATAACAGTAACTTTCAAAGGGGCGACCAAGTCATCGCATTCCCTAAAAATGGAGCTTATGCAGAATTTGTTGTAGCTAAGGAACAGCTGGTTTTTAAAATTCCTAGTGATGTACCAATTGACAAGGTAGCAGCTGTACCGACGGTTTCATTTTTGGCGTATATGCTAACACATCAAATAGCAGCTATTGGTCAGCATGATGCCGTCTTGATACATGCTGCTTCCGGTGGAGTAGGGACAATGCTTATCCAAATGGCAAAAAAGCTAGGGGCAAAGCAGATTATTGGGACTGTGAGTAATTTAGAGAAAGCGCCAATTGTGTATCAGCTTGGTGCAGATCATGTTCTCACATATGATCAATTCAGTACGCAAGTTCATGAACTAACGGAGAGGCGTGGTGTTGATATTGTGTTTGATTCGATAGCAGGTGCTATAACAGAGGAAAGTTTGAATTGTTTAGCGCCTTATGGCACTCTTGTTCAATTCGGCAATAGTGGAGGCAGAGCAGGCAATATTAAAACATCAGATTTACATAGTAGCTGCCGTACTATAAAAGGCTTCAGCTTAGGCACGACTAGAGCTTCAAAGCCAGAAATGTTGCAGCAGGTTGCACAGGCTATTTTTTCTTTAATAAAAGAAGATAGCTTTCAGGTCCCCATTGCTAAAATTTTTGCCTTAGAAGAAATGAAAAAGGCACATGAATTGATGGAAAGCCGCCAGCATCAAGGGAAAATTCTTATTAAAATATAAAAATACAAAAAGATGACACGTCAATAATAGTGCCATCTTTCCATTTTTATTAATGTTCTAATTCATTTAGTTTTTCATATATACGTCTTTTTCGGTAAAGCATCATGCCCGTTTCAGCGACATCCTGAATCATTCCTTTATTGGCATAGGCTCCAAAGACCATTCCAGCAATAGGAATCATTTGAAACAGCTTTTTCCAGCCAAGCTGATCTCGATAGGTGTAAAATACTTCCTGCCATCCTTGGAGCTGTGAAATCATATTATCAGAAGCCTTTTTCGAGCTATTCATAGTTGAAAGCTCCTGTAAAATGGCTTCTTTACCGACAATATCAGCAGAAGTAAATTGTAGACATTTCACTATGAAAACACGCTCCATCTTATCATTCGGATCATAGCCATGAATCATCGCTATTTCCTGTAATGTTTTTAAAGCAGTTCCTAAAATAACTGGAATATCAATAGCTAAAGTAAAAATGCCTCCGAAGCCAGTAGAGGCCCCTTGTACCGTAGCAAATTTTACACGTTCATTTTGTAATTTATCACTGAGAGCAATCATGTCCTCTAAAGGAATTTGCCCAATATCAGCAATCGTCAAAATATGCTGTGTAGAAGAATGGTTGCGGATTTTTTGAAGTATGGCTTGTTCATTAATTAAATATTTCCCGCCCGATTGAATATAATTGCCTAATTCATCAACTAATAAAGCCATTTTATTTTGAATAAAGGAAGGCGTCATTTTATCTAATATCTTAAAAGGTATTCTCCCTAATTTCTCCCAAAACCATAAATCCTTTTGATCCTTCTCCCACAATTGAATCTCTTGCAAATACTGTTCTAATTGCTCACGTTTATCCATTATTTTCTAATCCCCTTATTTGTCCATATCATTTGAACTTGATTCAGCCAATGTTTATTTTCAGCGAGTCGTAATGGATATACGAAAAAAATTTTATAAGGTTTCGCTCTATTCAATGAAGATTTAGACAAACTATTGAATTCATCATGATTGCCAAACAGAAGCAAGGAGTGCAATGCCGTCATTAATTTGTTGAAGTGTCAGTCCACCATAGCCAATAATGACCTTCGCGTCAATCATACCATTTTGATAGGAGGTAGAGCATGGATAGACTTGAATTCCTACCTCTTGAGCTAGCTGAATTGCTCTATTTTCGGCAAGATATGGAGGTAGCTTTATGACAATATGGAGCCCAGATTTTTCACCGATTACTTGAAATTCATTTGAAAAATGTGTAGAGATGGCAGCCAGTAATGCCTGCTGTTTTTTACGATAAATCGTCCGCATTTTTGCCAAATGCTTATCGAATTGCCCTTGTGCAAGAAAATCTGCTAAAACAAGCTGGTCTACTTTGGAGACAACTGATTTTTGATCTTGATGAAAAGTCATAAACGGTATGACTAGGGATTTTGGTAGAATCATATAACTAATACGTAATGATGGAAGCAATGTTTTTGAGAATGTTCCGAAATAGATGACTCGTTGAAGCTGATCCATTTTTGCTAAAGAAGGGATTGGTAGCCCTTTATAACGATATTCAGAATCATAATCATCTTCTATAATAAGAGCCTCGTTCGAGTTAGCCCATTGTAACAATGCGGCTCTTCTTTCCATCGTCATAATCATGCCTAAGGGAAATTGATGAGCTGGTGTTGTGTATAACATGTGAATTGTTGTTGGAGGAAGTGTAACCCCTGAATTATCCACAGGAATCGCCTCTGTAGATAATCCACATTGCTGTAAAACGGCACGTACTCGTTTAAACCCTGGTTCCTCTAAGCCAACGCGAGTCGTGCCACCAAGAAAATGACAGAGAGCTTGAAGCTGGCTTTGTGTACTACTATAGACAAACACTTGTGATGCAGCACAAACAACCCCACGCGAACGTTCTACATAGCGAGCAATCTCTGTGCGTAAAGTTGCCTCTCCTTCCCAGGGGCTTGTTGATAAGTTGTTGCTATTAAAATGCTTTTTAATTAGCTTGTGCCAAACAGCATAAGGAAAAGCTTCGTTATCCACATGTCCATTCGTAAAGTCGAATTGAATGTCATTTGCGTTACTGATACTAGGAGTAAAAACAGGTGGCTGTTCTTGCTGTAGCCAATCAAATTCAAAGGGAGCGATATAACAACCAGATCTTTCTTTGCTATAAATATAGCCTTCCGCAAGTAATTGTTCGTATGCTTCCTTGATGGTGTGCACGCTCACATCCAATGTTTGAGCAAGAGCTCGTTTAGAAGGCAGTTGCGTATGTGCGTGTATTTTTTTCGTTATAATAGCGTGTTTTATTTCTTCGTAGATTTGTATATATTTCGCTGAATTCCCTGTAAATGAAATGGAAAGCTCCACAAAAATGCCTCCTTTGGTATGGTCGATTTTTTAGTAATTGGTTATATCTATCATATCAGTTTTATCGTTAAATAAGTAAAAAAGGAGTGAGGTGTAATGGAATTTATTGCATTAGAAAATGATGTGGTTAAACTAAAGCCTTTAGAGTTAAACGATTTACCGGGAATAATAGAGGCTGGGCGTTATCCAGAAATTTGGTCACATATGTCCACAACAATCAAGAAAAAGGAGGATGTGAATAACTTTGTGGAAAACGCATTAATAACAAGAAGCGGAAAAACAGAATTCCCGTTTGTAATTGTGGATAAAAAATCAGGAGATATTATAGGTTCAACTAGGTTTATGGATATTGATGATAAGCATCAGCGACTAGAAATAGGCAATACATGGCTGACTCCTGCATACTGGCGTACAGCTATAAATACGAATTGTAAATATTTATTACTGCAATATTGTTTTGAACAGCTTCATTTACAGCGAGTTCAAATAAAAACGGATCATGAAAATATTCGTTCTCAAAAGGCCATTGAGCGTATAGGTGCCACAAAGGAAGGAATATTGCGTAATCATATGATTCGCAAGGATGGAACAACGCGGCATACTGTGATGTATAGTATCACGATTGAAGAATGGTCAAAGGTGAAAAAACATTTAGAAGAGCTATTAGTGCAATTTGGTTATAATTAGGAATAAAATGGATTTTTTTTAATCTAGAAAACCGCTTTTTCTTATAAAAAGTGTCAAAAAGTAATGGGAAGGGTAGAGTACTTAAAACTTGAAAGAGGGTAATCTACTTGAAACCAAAATATACTTTAAGACAAATTTATGGTGATAATGCTGTATATACGCCAAGAACGCCGTATAGTGATAATCCGTGGATGATGGACGATCCTCATAAGCTGGATGCTTTAACCTCTAGAGAAGTAGCTATTGCTGATATCCCCGTATTAGTACACCGAGCCACACAAACAGAAAAAGCCCAGGAGCTTCATCAATTAGCAGGGTTACCTTGGATGGAACAGCCGTATAGCTATGACACACAGGAAGAATATCTGGCACAGATCCAATCTTGGTGTGAGGAAGGGAAGACAATTGTTTGTCAGTATATACATGACTTAGAGCATATGGATCGTCAATGCTATTGGATGGATGCCGAAAAGTTTAATGAGCTGAATACAAAAGCATATATCGATCATTTAATTGATAGTAAATTCATTCCAAGTCGTTTAAATGTAGAAACCTATAGACTCTCTGATGCCATAAAAAATTGGCAGCCACCTGTTGTACTAAAGCCTGGAGATGATTCCCCAACATCGGGAGGATATGGTGTCATCATTTGCCATAATAAAGAAGAGCTGACAGAAGGTATACGGCAATTTCGAATGACTGGCACTGAAAGTATCATTATTGAGGAACTTTTACAAACAAAGGACAATTATAGCTGCCAATTTATTTATTGTGAGGAGCTAGGTATTCAATACTTAGGAGCTTCACAGCAAATTACAGATGGCAACGGTATTTATGAAGGAAATATCATGGTAGATAAAGTACCTGAAAAAGTAATTGAGGCAGGAAAACATATAATGAAGCGTGGTGTGGAGGAAGGTTTTGTTGGTGTGGCAGGCTTTGATTTAATTGTGACAGAGGCTGGTGATGTCCAAGCCATCGACTTAAATTTCCGTCAGAATGGTTCTACCTCTATGCTGATGTTTCATCATGCTTTAGGAAAGCCCATTAATAAATTTGCTTCCTATGCTGCACAAGATCCACAACAGAATGATCACTTCTTTCAAACAATTAAGCAATGTATAGAACAGGAAGCATTATTTCCTTTATCTTTCTATGATGGGGATTACTTTGATGAGCCCGTTGCCTCTAGATTTATCGGCATATGGTACGCTGAAACTCTAGATGAGATTGAAAAGCTAGAGAAGGAATTATTATAGTAAAAAAGAATGGTCATTAATCGACCATTCTTTTTTTATAGATAACTGCTGCGAAAAACCAAGAAACAAGTGTCCATACAATGATTGCCAACATAGGAATGATCACATCTGGCATGGAATACGTACCTTCTATTGCCTCTGCTAAAAGTAACAATTGTGAGCTAGGCAACCATTCTGCTATTTTTAAGATTGGGTTGACAGAAGATAAAGCTAGGGCAAGAGGACCGAAAGAGAATATAAACATTACAGGTAACACAATAAAGGATGCCTCCATAATGGATTTAGCAAATAAACCACATATTGTACCTAGTGCAATATAAAACACAGCTGACAGTAATAATGCAATTACTATGATGAAAAAATTAGCAGGTTCATAGCCCGCTAGAATAATAGTCACAGCTTCAGCTATAATTGTAAGCATTAAAACAAACAAGCTTTTACCAATTAAAATATCACCAAGTGATGCTGGAGATAGCATGAGACTGCGAAGCGTGTTTTTTTCTTTTTCCTCTGCAATTAAGCAACATTGGACATATGTTGTCACTACAGCAAAGGCCATGTTGATTGATAGAAAATACGTATTAATAGTATTGGCACCGGATTGATTAAAAAAATAAGCCATAATTAGTGGCAAAAGCACCATCGTTGATACAGCATAGTTACGTGAAAATTCCTTATAATCCTTCACCAATATAGCTTGAATACGTGTCATTGAAAAATTCATACTAAATCACTCCCTGTTATTTGCATAAAAATATCACCCAATGTCGGCTCATTTGTATTAATTCTTGTAACTTCGTTGGAATGCATCCATTGATAAAGCTTCTCTGCATCTTGTGCACCGTTTTGTATAATCTCTTGCATGCCATTTTTGAGTTCAACTGTAATAGAATCAGAGCCAAATTCCTGTTTTAATTCCTTTGGTGCACCTATTGCTCGAATTTTTCCCTTATGAAGGAAGGCTACACGGTCACAAAGTATCTCTGCTTCGCTCATATCATGAGTGGTTAAAAAAATAGTTGTCCCCATATCATTTAATTTTCGTAAGCCATTATAAATATGCTGTGTATTGACAGGGTCTAAAGCAGAAGTAGGCTCATCTAAAAATAATAATTCAGGCTTATGCATAATAGCACGAGCAAGGGTAACACGTTGAATCATTCCTTTTGAAAGCTGACTGATTTTCTTTTTACGTTCCGCATATAAGTTTACAAAGTCTAAAGCCTCTTTTACAGCAGAGTGGGATAGCTGATATAAGTTACTATAAAATAATAAATTTTCTTCGATAGATAATCTTGTATACAAACCACTATTATCTGTTAAAATACCAAAACGTTTACGATTTTGACTTTGCTTCATTTCAGATGCTGGTTGCCCAAATAATAGGACATTACCAGCCGACTTATCTGTTTGGGCGGTTAATATTTTAATAGTAGTTGTTTTACCAGAGCCACTTGGACCAAGAAAGCCGAATATTTCCCCCTTCTGAATTGTAAAAGAAACATCTTGCAATGCTGTTTCTTTATTAAATGTTTTTTTCAAGTGCTGCACATCAATCACTGTGTTCATGTGTAAACCTCCTGTTTGTTGTTGATGACTACACTATAAGCAACAAACAAAAGGTACACAGTATAAATCGGGTGAAAGGCAGAAAAATGATCCTCAGAGAAACAATATTGAGGGTGACAGGAGTCGTTTATTTCCTGGGAAATCTACTAAATTCCGAGTATTTCCTTTAAATCTGCCAATTTATTTTTCGACAGTGGAACAACGACCTTTTCAGTGCTGTTGAGTGCTAGACTATAGCTGTTACGTGTCCATGTAATGATTTCACGAACCTTTTGCAGATTCACAATATAAGAACGATGGCTTCTAAAAAAGCCGAATGGTGTCAATTTTTGCTCTAGCTCATTGAGCGATAAAGTACATGGATATGCTTCTCCAGCCACATAGATAGAAACATCACCTTCAACACTTTCAATATAATCAATTTCGGGTGGATTGAATAAAATAATCTTATCATTTTTCTTTGTTGGGATTTTATCAATGCGAATTGGTGCAGATTCAATTTGCTGAGGTGATTGTTCTATTTCATCCTCTTTTACATCTAACGCATGCAAGCCAGCTCCGTCTAATCTATGTATAGCTGTACTCATAATCATTAAATCTTCTAGATTGGTCGATAATAAAATAATAGTTTTTTGCTGTTTTATTTGACTATTTAATAATTGTTGGATATTTTGTTTTGAAAATTCATCTATATTTTGAAAGGGCTCTTCTAAAATTTGAATAGGTGCTTGATGGAGATACGTATTCAATAACTTTAATCGCTGTTTTTCACTATGAGAAAACCGACTAATTCTAGTGTTTTTTTGTTCAGTAAGGCTAAAGAGCTTTAATAGATTCTCCGTTTCGTTCGTTGGACAGTTAAAAAGTTTCAATAAAAACTGGATATATTCACGAGCAGTAAGTCGCTCATATAATGCACTTTCACGAAAATGAGTATATGTATCATGTCGATTCATAAACCATTGCATTAATGTATGTATTTTTGAAATATCTGTATAGATGCCGATAATAGTGCCAGGTTGTAAAGAAAGCTGAAAGCTCGGATAAATAACATTGCCTGCTTCAATATAGGGTTCAACCTGAATATCAATATTTTGTTCCATGTTTATTCCTCCTGAAATTTTCTAGCTTGTAAAAAGCTTCGGATGTCATTGTGTGCCTGCAAGTAGATCCTTTGGCAATAATTAGAGTTAGAGGCGTCCATAAAACCATGTAAACCCTGATATTGTTTGGTCTGAACATTCGGTATGCGACCAAGTGCATTCTTTAATATTTGCACATCAAAACTACTTTCATAGCTAGGTAAAACGACCAAAGTTGGACATGCTGGTAGGATATCGAGGTATTGACGGATACGTGAACCATACACACAAATGACGCGGTGTAGGGGGAGTGTGGCTAATCGCCAAGCCAAAGTTGCACCTACGCTATAACCAATTAATACCACTTCATTATAATTTTGAGCTGCCTCCAGTATTTTTTGAGAAAGTAACTCTAGAGGGGCATCGAAGCCAACTGTCTGCATGTAAAATTCATATGCTTGCTTTTCTTGCTCATATGAAAAGGATAGACCATCAGAATAGAGCGAAATGCAGGAAACGGAAGTGTTTTCATCACTATATGTTTGGACTTGTTCTTTTATAAAATGATTAACTCCATATATTTCATGTAATATAAAAATTTTTCTCCTCATTATTGCCCTCTATTATCTTTTTCCAATAGTGTATCAAAAAGTAAGTATAACGTATATTTAACGTTAAAATGAACAGTGATAACCTCCTTCAAAAAGTACAAAGCTGGACATTCTGACGTTTATGGATAAAAAAACACAAATTTGTTCATCGAGTATTATATGTACTCAAAAAATTGAATTTGCTATCATCTTTTTGATAATGATTCTCATTATTTTGCTAGAAAATTAAAGGAGGACATACAATGAAGAAGCCGTGGATAATGGTGCTGTTCACTTTGTTACTATCAGTCTTGCTAGTAGCATGTAATAATGCCAAAGAGAAGGTAGCGAATCAAACCCAAAAAGAAAAAGAGGAAATGAAGGAAGAACCGTCCATTTATCCTCTAACATATACAGACGCTTTAGGGAAGGAAGTAATAATTGAGAAAGAGCCGAAACGTGTTATTTCTTTGATGCATGTATTATACCCAGATGTTCTATTAGCATTAGATACCAAGCCAATAGGTATAGCAAATGCTGATACTATGTTTAATTTATGGGAAGCCTATCAATCTTTTGTGGAAGAACAAACATTTACTGATATTGGGGATGTTAGAAGCCCAAGTCTTGAAAAAATACTAGAACTAAAACCAGATTTAATTTTGGCTGCTTCAGGTGTTCATGATCAGCTATATGACCAATTGTCAGCAATAGCACCTGTTGTATATTTAAATCAAAGAGCGATGTCTACTGATCAAGAGTTAGCTATAACAGAAATTTCAAAGGTATTGGGGAAAGAGGAACAAGGAAGGGCGCTGCTAGAAGAAGTAAGCAAAAAAATCACAGACGGCCGAGAAGCTTTGAAGAATTTTACAGCCAAAGGAGAAACTGTAGTCTTTACATCCGTAAATACGAAAGAAGGGTTTTGGATATATGGGAAAAATATTGCGCCAACGAATCCTGAACATGGTTTAGGAATTAAAGTTCCACAAAATTACCCAGAAGATATGACAAAGGAAGTAAGTATGGAGGGGATGTCAGTCTTAAACCCAGATCATCTATTTATTTTCCTTGATAAAAGTGGAATTACCATGAGTGAAGAGGAATTTTTAAAATCCTATGAAGAAAGCGCGGTATGGAAGAACATCAATGCAGTTAAAAATAAAAATATTTATATAGTCGATCGTTCTTTATTTGCACAGGATGCACCAATTGCAACTATGTATGGAATTGATATAGTAGTAGATTTGTTAAAAGATAAATAAATATGATTAAAATGAAATAGTATGCCTAGTGCATACTATTTCTTTAAGAATATTAAAAAATGGTGACAGAATATGTATTATTATCATGTTTTGTAATAATTTTATTTGATAATGATTATCATTATCGTATAATGGAATTAAGGAGGAAGTTCAAAGCAGTTTATACAATTAGAAATACACAGTAGGGCTGTCATGCAATGTTAGTCCAATTGTTGAGATAGGTAATGACAAATTGAAAGGTGTGTTAAGTATTGTTAGAACAAGAATTGTATGATGTAACAATCATTGGTGGTGGGCCCGCAGGTCTATATTCTAGTTTTTACTGTGGTTTACGAGAAATGAAAACGAAGCTAATTGAATCACAACCACAGCTAGGCGGTAAAATTCATGTTTACCCAGAGAAAATGATTTGGGATGTTGGGGGTGTAACGCCTATTTCAGGGGGACAACTAATTAAGCAATTAGTTGAGCAAGCCTTAACGTTTAACCCTTCTATTTATACAGATGAAAAAGTGTTGTCCATTGCCAAAAATGAAGATGGTATTTTTATGATCACTGCGGAGTCAGGAAATATTCATTATTCCAAAACGGTTATTGTCGCTATTGGCGGAGGTATCCTGAATCCTCAAAAAATTGAAATTGAAGGCGCTGAACGCTTTGAAGTTTCTAATTTAAATTACACAATTAAATCCTATGAAAAATTTAAGGATAAGGCAGTTATTATTTCTGGTGGTGGTAACACTGCTGTAGACTGGGCATTAGAGTTAATGGAAGTAGCTTCCAAAGTCTATTTAACATATCGAAAAGATACATTGTCTGCACATGAGGCTCAAATTACAGAGCTTACAAATAGTTCTATTGAATGCCATTTCAATTCTGAAATTACGAAACTGATTGCAGACGATCAAGCAGGAATGATTAAAGCTATTTCTTTAACTAATCATGAAACAGGCACTGTAACAGAGATTCCTATTGATGAAGTGGTCATCAGTCATGGATATGTACGTGATAAGGAGCTATTAGATAATAGTCCGTTAGCCATTGACCGTAAAAATGATTATTTTATAGCTGGTTCGATTAATAGTGAATCGTCCATTCCTGGCCTTTATGCAGCAGGTGATATTCTTCACCATGATGGTAAAATCCATTTAATTGCAGCTGCCTTCCACGATGCACTTCATGCAGTAAATAGTGCGAAGAAATATATTCAACCTGATGCTTCTGAGGGTGGTATCGTTTCCTCACATAATGATATTTTCAAACAACGTAATCGCAAGCTACTACAGGAAAGTTTAAAATAATCGATTTTAGGAGCACTGATGCATTGTTGGTGTTCCTTTCTTTTTGTCTTAATACTATGAAGTGAAGGAGAGCATTCAAAATGGATACACAAGAAATCATAGAGTTCTACACAACTGCTCCATTAACATTTTTGGATGTTATTACGGAGAAGATTTCCTCCGAAACGGTCGTTACGAATTACAAGACGATGACGAATGCAGCTGGTTTAATATTTCCTATCAATGGAGTTGCAGATGTTAAAATTGAAGGAAAAAATTACCGACTAGAAAAAGGGCAGATTATCCATGCGGGTCCAAACTTATCTATCCAACGAACAATTACAAGCGATACGAAATTCGAGTATGCTGTCATTCATTTTCAACTATCAGACGGAGAAAATTCAAAGTTTCCACTCTACAATCGTCATTTTGCCTTACAGGTAGGAGAGCAGCTAAAATTGATGAATTTGTTGCAGCAATTAATACAAAATTATATCATGGGTAGTCATTTATCATTTCTTCAATCGAAAGCTCTTTTTTTAAATATTTTAGAAGAAATCATTTTAGTCATTAAAATGAGGGATTATCAATATAAAAAAGAAAATATAACGTTAATTACGGAGTATATGCAAGAAAACTATACAAAGAATATGACTGTTATGGATATCGCGAATCATTTTAAAATGGAAAGAAGGAAACTGTCCTATCTATTTGAGAAAAAAATGGGTGTTAGCCCGAATGTTTATCTTACTGTTTTGCGTATTCAAAAATCTAAAGTATTATTGAGAACTTCTCATTTATCTGTTAAAGAAATTGCGGAAAAAGTGGGTTATACAGATTACTTTTATTTTAGCCGTGTATTTAAAAAAATAACAGGTTTATCGCCTAGCCAATTTCGTAAACATATAAACTAACAAACACCTAGTGAAAAATAACTTTCATTAGGTGTTTTTCATCTAAAAAGAACATATCTTTTCCTTTTTTGGACAACCTAAGCTAGAAAAAATGACATGAGGTGATGATCATGAAAATAGAAAGGTCGTCCGAGTGGGAAGAAGGCTTTAGCAATCGATTAAATCATCTTGAACAATGGCAGAGCTGGACATTATATAAGATGAACTATGATGTTGTGAAAAGGAAATTAATCCCTGATTTTACGGGATTACAAGCAACTAAGTATTTACCTCACTTAAAACCATTAGTACACCAGTTAGAAGCGGCTGAAACAGTTATTGAGCGCATGAATGGAAAAGCGATTTTAGCCGATGAAGTAGGTCTTGGTAAAACGATTGAAGCGGGCTTAATTTTAAAAGAATACCTTATTCGAGGCCTCGTTAAAAGGGCATTAATTTTAGCACCTGCTTCTCTCATTAATCAGTGGATTGAAGAGTTAAATTTAAAATTTCATATACCGGCCATCGCCTATAAGAAAAATTGTCCAATAGAGCGCTACGATGTCCTCATTATGAGTATGGATACGGCTAAAAAAAGTCCCCATAAAGAGCGCATTTATGAGCAGGATTACGACATGATTATTATTGATGAGGCACATAAATTAAAGAATAATAAAACACAAATTTATGAGTTCGTACAAGGGTTAAAGAAAAAGTTTTGCTTATTATTAACAGCCACACCTATTCAGAACGATGTGTTCGAACTGTATTATTTAATTTCCTTATTAAAGCCAGGGCATTTAGGGAATTACGATACATTCCAATCAGCCTTCTCTGCTAGTAAGCATCATTTAGAACATGATGATTATTTAAAAGAATTGGTCAATCAGGTAATGGTGAGAAATCGGCGAGAAGATACAGGGATTGAATGGACAAATCGCTGTGTTCAAATTGTACCGATTACATTTACAGAGGCAGAGAGGGAAGTTTACGATTTGCTTGGAGCCCTTGAAAATACAGGTTCCTTTTCATTAATTACTTTACAAAAGGAAATGTGTAGTAGCAAGGAAGCCACAGCATTAACACTAACGAATATGCTAGATGATCATGTGCAGCCACAAGAACTTGAAGCGATTTTAGCAAAGCTTATGGCCTTAGAAGTAAATTCAAAGGCGGAGAAAACGCTAGAAATCGTAAAACAAGCAGATGACAAGGTTATTATTTTTACAGAGTATCGGGCTACTCAAGTTTATTTACAATGGTATTTGCATACTAATGGCATAACGAGTGTCTTGTTTAATGGGAAGTTCAATAAAAGCAAACGAGATTATATGAAGCATCTCTTTAAAGAGAGAGCACAGGTACTCATCGCAACTGAGGCAGGAGGCGAAGGAATCAACCTTCAATTTTGTCATCATGTCATCAACTATGATCTACCATGGAATCCAATGAAGCTAGAGCAACGTATTGGTCGTGTCCATCGTTTGGGACAGGAGCATGACGTCCATATTTATAATCTTGCGATTGAAAATACCATTGAAGAAAAAATATTGGAGTTACTTCATACAAAAATTGATGTGTTCGAGAAAGTGGTTGGCGATTTAGATGCCATTTTAACAAACTTTAAAGAATCTGTATGAGGTAAGGAGGGGCAACCATGTATCCGCAACAAGTCCATCACTATTTAAAAGAATTTTTTAACGAGAATGACTGCGCTATTTTAGGTGAAGAGGATCATTATTTAACAGTTCAACTAACGGTGGATATTGATAAAAGGATTATGAATAGGCCATTTTATTGGCAGTATATTGAAGCGACTAATAGTGAGCCAAACCCAGCTCAAGTAACCTTCATAACAAATCAAACGTCAATAGCTGGTAACTTATTTGGAGAGGCCATTCATTACGGCTCACCACGTTTAAATCAGCTATTTGTAGCAACAAAAGAATTAGGAGCCTATGTTCAACTGTTTGAAAAGGTGGATAGTGCAATGGGTCAGGTCATCCTAACACCTTGGTTAGGTGTTAACTTTAAAGTTTCTTATTGCTGTGATCGTACAAAAGAAATGCTTTATTCATTTGGTATCAATTTATTGACAGGTGTGGTAAAGGAAGATTTTCATGAAACGATTTGTACCTCAGAATTCGACATGGAGCCCGCAGATAATGTATTTCATGTGCAATATATTATTAAGCCACTCCGAGCACTGGAACGACTACATGCAGCAGTTGAAGCCATCATTGAACAAGATGATCATTCATGGGCAATTGAAGCACAGAAACGTTGGCAACGAGATCAACGAGTCTTAGATTATTTTTATGAGGATGTGGAGGATAAACCTGAATGCTATGAAATTGAACGCAAAGCATTAGAGGAGCAATACGAATCTAAAATTAAAATTGAAATCATTAATGGGGGGGTATTTTATCTCTTTTAAATGTGGAGCTGTCCGGTATAAAGACAGCTCTTTTTTGCTTTAATCATCTTCAACCATTCTTTGAAGCTGCACCAATTTATTGTCTCAAAATAAATGAAAGTACTGAAGCCAATCTTCAATTTCCTTCAAACGCTCACTATGCAAAGTATAGATTTTTTCTCGACCCCTTTTTTCAGCAGAAATGAGCTCAGCTTGCTCTAATATTTTTAAATGCTTTACGACAGCAGTTCGACTAATAGCAAAGTGCTCAGAAATATTGGAAATAGGTCTATCACTTGCGGCAAGTAGCTGTAAAATATTCCTTCTTGTAGGATCAGCAATGGCTTGAAAAACATCATATTTTACGGCTGATTGAGTCATTAGGATTCGGCAATCTCTTTTAATTTATGCTGAATAAGTATTGTCCAGCCGTCATCCATTTTTGTCCGAATAGCTTCAGCAGCAGTATTCGCTTTAGGAATAATATGAGAAGCTTCCTTCCAGCCACCATGCGTTAACGTAAATTCTGTTTGATCGCCAACCTCTTTTAGCTCAAAAGTGACGAACCAGCCATCTTGATCCCAGGCAAAACGTAAAAAATGTGGTGCATCGACACGTTCTACTTTACAGGGTGAAGGACCAAACGGTGATTGAATAGTGAATTCATGTCCTTCGATTGGTTGAAAATCATTTGGCATAAACCATGAAGCAATTTTTTCAGCAGTTGCAACCGTCTCCCACACTTTTTCAATAGGGGCATTTAAAGTAATCATTTTGACAATATCCTGTAATTTTTCAGTCATGTATAGTTACTCCTTTATTGTTTGATGAAATGACACTTGGCTTTTACATAGATGGTACGAGCTTGCTCAAACCAAAAGCGTTTGCAGAATTGAGTGACATACAACCATAAGGTGTTATATATTCATAACACCTTATGGTTGTATGTCGCTGGAAAAAGATGATATTATTTTGTATCTTTCTGTAGGTCATTGCTTATGTTAAAATTATTTATAATTTTCTGACATAGAAAGGAGATGTATTATGGTTAACATATCCGTGTTCTTAGTTATGTGCATTTTACTCATTATTTTACCTGGTCCTGATACAGCGATTGCAACTAAGAATACCTTGACTGTAAGTAGAAAGGGAGGATTACAGACGATCTTAGGATCTTGTTGTGGTTTATTCATTCACACATGTGCAGCTGTAATTGGTCTTTCTGCTATTATTGTGAAATCTGCCTATGTATTCGCTGCTTTAAAGTACATTGGCGCAGTTTATTTATGTTATTTAGGTATCAAAACATTATGGACACTACGTACAATTCGCACACAATCACCTGTAGTGCAGGACGATGCAAATATGGATCACAAATATTCGCAACAGTCCTGCTTTAAACAAGGGTTTCTCACAAATGTGACTAATCCAAAGGTCGCTGTATTTTTCCTAACATTTTTACCTCAATTTGTAGACAGCACAAGCGGCACATTTTTTCCTTTTTTAATAATGGGTCTCATTTATACAGCATTAACAATGTTATGGTTTGTCTTCTATGTGTACCTATTAGATCGAATTAGCGCCTTTATGAAAAAGCCATCGACGAAGGCAATAATTGAAGGCGTAACGGGTGCTGTATTAATTGGATTCGGTATTAAACTGGCATTAGAAAAAGCCCACTAAGGTAGTGATGAACTGCTCCCTGTCTACTTGACAGGGAGCAGTTCACATTAAGTATTCTTTCAATTTGAGTGAATAGTCTCTGGATGAGCCTAAAGTTCTCCCCAGTAATCTTTATTATGCTCGTTATTACTTCATACTCAGAAAAGTCCTCAAGCTTTATAGATAGTCCTAATTAATTCCATTTATACTCTACAATATGGTGAGTTTCATCTTTACTTAGTTTCTCAAATTCGTGGGCAAATCCTATTCTTGAATAGAGCTGAGGATATCATTTGCGGTATAACACTTTTAAAGGATATTAGTTATATATGGTACCTTGCAATAAACAGTACTAGTTGTTATAATATAATTATCTACTTTATTTTTTATATAGGTACTGTTTATTAAAAGGTACTATATATTAAAGTATATAAACATTGAAGAGACGAGGTGAGTATACATTGAACGTGCAATTTAAAAAGGGCGTTCTAGAACTATGCGTGCTTGTACTGCTAGATAAGAAGGATCGATATGGATATGAACTCGTCCAGAAAATTTCTGACCAAATTGAAATATCGGAGGGTTCTGTTTATCCGTTATTAAGAAGGTTAACAAAAGAAGAATATTTTACAACCTATTTACAAGAATCCAGTGAAGGTCCTTCAAGAAAATATTATAGGCTTACAGATAAAGGCCGTAAATATTTACATGATTTAGTGGGCGAGTGGAAGGAATTTTCTGAGGGAGTTAATCAATTAATAAAGGAGGGAATCTCCCATGAGTAAAAAACAATTTTTATCAATCTTGGAAAAGTACTTACGGAAGCTCCCAAAAAACGAAATAGAGGAAATCTTACAAGATTATGAGGAATATTTTACGATTGGTGTAGAGGAAGGAAAAACAGAAAGTCAGATTGTAGAAGCCCTTGGCTCACCTAAACAGTTAGCTAAAGAATTAAATGCTGTTAATGCCATTTATATGGCCGAAGAGAATAAAAGCATTAAAAGTATGTATACGGCATTGATATCGATTATGGGATTAAGTGTAATTAATTGTATTATTATCCTAATGAGTCTGTTTGTACTGCTAATTCTTACACCATTTATATTAGCTTACATCATTGGAGTACCGATTATGATCCTATCTCCACTGATTTTAATTATAATGGGCTTTGTTAATGGATTTAGCACCATTGGAACAGGAGAAATTTTTGAATCCATAAAAGGGCTTATTATCGGTTCTATTTTAGCAGTCCTAGGATATTATATAGGGAAATCTTTCGTTAGACTATTTATTAAATACTTGAAATGGAATATGTCAATTGCAAGGGAGAAGAGATTATGATGAGAAGAATCCTTTTTAGCTGCTTCATTCTTTTTATATTAAGCGCATGTTCGCAGGAAGAAAATATTGACACGACAGAAGATGAAGTTCTTCTTACGCAGAACGTAGAGATTCCTAGTAAAATTTTTACTTCTGAAAAAGAAAATAGTGTAATTGACGAAGAAGAAATAAAAGTAAGCATCAAAACATACCTAGATAGCCATGAAGAATTAGATAAGGCTAGTTATCCATTTCAAGAGATGATGGATGAAGAAAAGGAATTAAACAAAAATGAATTAGAGAAGTTGGCCAAAATTACTAATCTTACAAAAGAAAATGATGAGAATTTTTCTAAGTATATCTTAAATAATACATTACCTGAAGGTTATCAAAAAGAGGCTGAAAGAATTAGCCAGTACATTACAGCTTACAATGAGATTTTTTATGAACTAGATGAAATCCTTAGTAATTTTACAGAGGACGTAAATAAAGGAGTATTTTCAAAAATAAACATTGAATCAATCATTAACAAAAGTGATGTGGTGAATGGAAGGGAACAGAAAAAAATAGAAGAATTTCTTGATAAGAAAAATATTGATACTAAAGCATTTGGACGGAAACATAACATAAAGTAAAAGTATGCCAAAACAATACAATTGACGTGCTTCGAATTGATTTAAATTTTATGAATATGTAGTAGGGAATCGCTGTTTTTTGATAAGAAGCACCTGTTTGTTTCATAAAGTGTTATTCATCATTAACCAATTTTTCGTTGTAAGCCTTTACCCACTGTTTAATAGGCGATGGAATACCATATTTTTGTGCTAATAATAAGTATCTCAGGTACCCATTTAAATATTCTTGAACAGTTTTCAATTTAAATTCATCACTATATTTTGTCATAGAAAAACACCCCAAAAAGTTTGAATTGCTCCCTGTCAAGTAGACAGGGGAAATAATAAAAATGCTTTATGCGGCTTGAACCCTGGAATTCCAAGGGGCTCAAGCCATTTAATTTTTCTTGATAGCGCTCTGAATTATAAAACAAAATGTATCCTAACATCGCTTCTTTTAGCGCTTCATATGTATCATATTTATTTAACTAGTATTTTTCGCATTTGAGCATACCCCAAAAAGCCTCGGTTGGTCCGTTATATCCAAAAAAGAAGTAATTATTTTACCAATCTTTGATCGTTCTAGAATCAACTTTATACAATTCAGCCACCTCATTAAGAGTGAATTGGCTATTTTCATAAAAATTTAGAATCTCTAATTTTTCTTCTTTTGAAAAGCTATAGTTTCGCATAAATAATCTCCCCAATAGGCAAACAGATTTTATTTTTTAAACTGTCTACTTATTGGAGAGCATATCAAGCTTTTGGGGTGCAGCACCAAATGTTGGGCTTTTTTTATTGTTCCTTTATACAGCAGAGGAATAAACGAATTGGAGGAGAATTTATTACTAAAAGGAATTCTACATATCATTTCATAATAAATATGAATAAATGAGGAAGATGTTTATGGAATTACGGGATTTAAAAGCATTTATGGCTGTGGTTGAACATGGAAGTTTTACAAAGGCTGCAAATGATTCCTTTGTATCTCAGCCTTCATTAAGCAAAAGCATCAAGAAATTAGAAGAAACATTACAAGTTGAATTGTTGAACAGGTCTACACGCAATGTAGAGCTAACAGACGCAGGGAGCATTGTCTTTCAACAGGGACAAAAAATATTGCACGGTGTTCAAGAGCTGCATATTTTACTGGATGATTTATTGAATATTAAAACAGGCGCTATCAAATTAGGGATTCCACCTCTAATTGGCACATTATTTTTTCCTGAAATCGCTAGGAAATTTCATCAACTATACCCAGAGGTGCGTTTAGAGCTTGTCGAACGAGGCGCGAAAATGGTAGAAATGCTAGTTGAAAATGGTGATGTTGATATGGGCATTGTTGTATTACCAGCAGATGAAAGGAAATTTTCCGTTCAGCCATTTGTAGAGGATCAATTTTTTGTATTTATGAATGAATCCCATCCATTGGCAAAGGAGGATTCTATAGCTTTGAAGGATTTAAAAAACGAAACGTTTATTATCTTTGTAGAGGAGTTCACGCTCCATGACTATATTATTAAATCATGTGAAAGTGTCGGCTTTACACCGATAGTCGGCTATAAAAGTTCACAATGGGATTTGATTTTGGAATTAGTATCCTCCAATCTGGGTGTTACACTGTTACCCTTCTCAATTGCCGCGAAGCAAACAAATGCCAATGTGAGAACGATCCCATTACATCAATTTCATATGCCATGGCGTTTAGGGATTATTACGAAGAAAAATACGTATCAATCTTATGCATTAAAGCAGTTACTCAAAACGATTGGTAGAAATACTGAAAATAGATTTATTCCAATGAGGAATAAATAGTATTCGATTTAATTCCTTTACTTGTAAAATAGCAATGATGTAGAATTTTTCTTAATAAGCGAGCAATTATAGGGGGTTTCGAGATGGGGAATGGGAAAGTATGGAGTTCGTTTGAGGAAGCTGTTGCGGATATTAGAGATGGAGACACATTAGCTGTAGGAGGCTTTGGGCTCTGTGGTATACCGGAAAAATCGATTGCAGCGCTAGTACAGCAGGGCACAAAGGATTTAACGGTTGTCAGTAATAACTGCGGTGTAGATGATTGGGGTTTAGGTCTACTCTTAGCGAATAAGCAGATAAAAAAAATGGTGGCTTCCTATGTAGGAGAAAATAAAATTTTTGAACAACAATTTTTAAGTGGCGAGCTAGAAGTGGAATTATCGCCCCAGGGAACACTTGCGGAGCGACTACGTGCAGGTGGCGCAGGAATTCCAGGATTTTATACTGCGACAGGTGTTGGAACGCCAATTGCGGAAGGAAAAGAAGTAAAGGTTTTTGATGGGAAGGAATTTATTCTGGAAGAAGGCATTGTGGCTGATTTTGCCCTTGTCAAAGCATGGAAAGCAGATAAGCAAGGAAATTTAGTCTACAGAAAAACATCACGTAATTTTAATCCATTGGCTGCTATGGCAGGGAAAATTACGATTGCTGAGGTTGAAGAAATTGTGGAAGTGGGCGAGCTAGATCCAGATCACATTCACACACCAGGTGTTTTTGTACAACGTGTATTAGTAGGTGAAAATTATGAGAAGCGTATCGAGCGTTTAACGGTGAAAAAGGGGGAAGCGTAATGGATACAAGACAAAAAATGGTTAACAGAGCAGTAAAGGAAATAGCAAATGGGATGAATGTTAATCTAGGTATAGGCATCCCAACACTTGTTGCCAATGTGATCCCAGCCGATTATGACGTGCTGTTACAATCTGAAAATGGCCTTCTCGGTATTGGACCTTACCCAGTAGAGGAAGCCGTTGACCCTGATTTAATTAATGCGGGGAAGGAAACGGTTACTGCAGTTCCAGGAGCATCCTTCTTTGACAGTGCAGAATCATTTGCAATGATTAGAGGCGGTCATATTGACCTTGCCATTTTAGGTGGCATGGAGGTATCTGAAACAGGAGACCTTGCGAACTGGATGATTCCAGGGAAAATGGTAAAGGGAATGGGTGGCGCTATGGACCTTGTTGTAGGAGCTAAAAGAGTGATCGTCGTAATGGAGCATGTAAATAAAAACGGTGAATCTAAAATTAAAAAGCAATGTGAGCTCCCCTTAACAGGTAAAGGAGTAGTACATCGCTTAATTACAGACTTAGCTGTTTTTGATTTTACTAAAGATGGCATGCAACTGATAGAGTTAGCAGAAGGTGTTACATTGGAGGAAGTAAAAGAGAAGACTGCTGCTTCGTTTAGCGTTGCTTTAGCATAATAACTTCAGACCTAGGACTGTTTCCAGCATTATTGTCTCATTCTACAATAGTTTAAAAAGGGAGGCATAACGATGGAACAACAATGGACAAATGAATTAGCAGTTGCACAGGTTAGAATAGCAAGACCAACAGATCAATTACAAGAAATAGAGCGTTATTACTGTGAAGGAGTCGGCTTAAAGAAAATAGGCTCTTTTACGGGACACCGTGGCTATGATGGGATTATGATTGGTCTCCCGAATGTAGGCTATCACCTAGAATTTACAGCGCATATTGATGGAAGTCCTTGTCCTGCACCAACTAAGGACAACCTTTTAGTACTTTATATTCCAAATAATGAAACCATTCGTCGTATTACCGAACGTCTCGAACTTATGGGATATCCCGAAGTGGAGCCTGAAAATCCTTATTGGGCAGAGCAAGGGATAACTATTGAAGACCCAGATGGCTGGCGTCTTGTATTAATGAATACAGCAGGCATCTAACTAAAGAATCCAAAGCACGAGCCATACATGTAGTCTCGTGTTTTTTTATGATGATAAATACCCATTGTGGTATATAATGATTTATAAAGGAGGTTATGCTATGCAACGAATAAAGACATTGGATAATTGGAGCGAGGTCTTAGAGCAATCAAAGCACATGCCATGTCTTGTATTAAAAATTAGCATGACATGTATGAGCAGTATTGCAGCTATAAAGGAATATAAAGCACTCATAACAAAATTGCCGAAGTATCTTGTGATTGTCCAAATGGATAGAGTGGTTTCTAATGCTATTGCAGGTGATCTTCAGGTGAAGCATGAATCACCACAGCTATTAATATTGCAGGATGGGAAGGGAATTTGGCAAGCAACACATGACAAGATAAAACAACCTCTTTTAGTAGAGGCTATAAAGCAGTATGTAAAAACAACGACTTAAAAAAGATACCTCACAATAGGTTGTGGGGTATCTTAATGGTTAATCCTCTAAAGCCTCATCTTCGTGATAGTTCGTAGCGCTAGATTCTATATCCACCTGTAGATAATTTGCCCAGTCTATTTTATGATAATCCTCTTCACTAAAATAAATATTCAAGACCTCTGTCATTGTTTTATCACCATCAGGCTCAGTGAGAGGAGCATACCAAGTAATAGCAGGTGTCTTCACACTTTTTAGCTTGGATAATTCAGCAAAAATTTTAGTGGAATCCTTCAACATTTGACTTTTTGATCCTTCTGTCACATCTGTATCCTGAATGGAAATTGTGACAACACCATCTTTAGATTCCTCTACAGAGAATTCATTTTTCACAATCGCACCTACTATATCTTCAACGGTCGTGTTTTGATCGACGGCTACTTCCTTTGGCTCCGTACTTTTTCCACAGGCTGCTAAAAGTAGTGAAGTGAATACAAGTAAATAAATTATTTTTTTCAATATCCTAACCTCCCTTGTTACTCCATATATGCGCAAAATGGGAGGGAATTATACAGGCTATGGAAAGGTTGTACAGACTTTTTAAATTAGGAGGGGAACTAGTCGTATTATATAAAGAAGAAACGTTCCATATTATGTAAAAGGTTATGACATTTTCTATAATGAAATTTATAAAGTGGAAAGTATATTAAAAAGGTATTTGCAAAAAAAATTTAACACCATTGATGAAAAAAGCACCTTGGCCATATTGGCTAAGGTGCTATATAGGTAATATAAAAAAGCCGCGTATGCCGTAGTTATTATAGAAAGTTTTAAACCACCACTCCTCAAAGTGGGTGTTCGCAGAAGTTTTCCTGCTTATCCTCATGCACCGTAGTGTGAGGCCCGTCATTCCAACTCCAATAATAAAACTCCCTTTTACAGCTTAAAGGTTAAAACTTAATATTATACGAACAATGCAGCCTTTATGGATATAATAAAGCATGATCGACGAACATGCAAGTAAGATGATTACTGCAAATTAGTCAATGGGCAAGTGTTCCAAATGGTGTAATCGGCATCTAAAAATATCTTCAAAATGGTGCCACTGCTTCATATTTTTTTCACAAATACGAACGAAAAATACGAACAGTCTTTACTTATTATGATTGACTATGTAAAGATAGGAGCATAAAGAGGATTTTCCTAGAAAATATGTAAAGGAGGAAGCGGAAATGGCAGCTTATCCAAATTGTCCAAAATGTCATTCTGAATATACGTATGAGGATGGCGTAAACTATGTGTGTCCGGAATGTGCACATGAGTGGAGTATGAACGCATCAGAACAGGAGTCGGATGCACTTATTGTAAAGGATGCAAATGGCAATCTGTTAGCTGACGGCGATTCAGTTACCATTATTAAGGATTTAAAGGTGAAGGGTAGTTCTTCCACTTTAAAAATTGGGACAAAGGTAAAAAGTATTCGTCTTGTAGAAGGCGATCACAATATTGACTGTAAAATTGATGGCTTTGGTGCTATGAAATTAAAGTCAGAATTCGTGAAAAAAGCATAAAAAACAAAAGGCACCTAAACTTTAGAAATCAGTTTAAGGTGCTTTTTGTATAACTATTTATTGAAAAAACCTACGTAGTAGAATGGCAAAAGCTGCACCTAATAAGGCGAAAATTGTATGTAAAAGAGCGATGTAGCTGGCTCCAATCACGAGTGCTCCTATCTCTGTGAAGGAATAGGTTGTAATATAGAGCCCATTATTTAGATTATTAATGATAGCCCAAACAAATACAGGCACGGAGCTTATGATAAAGACAATCCAGATGTTTTTATAGAAAAGGTAAGAAAGACAACCGAAAAGTGCATACGAGATAACAAAGCCTTTTTGATTGCCGAGTAAGGATGAATTAATGGCAAACATAAAAGATAACACAATAAATATGATGTGAAAAAAGGATAATGTTCTTTTCATGGGTAAGTATTCATCTTGAGTTGGCTGTGAATGGGTTAGCCGCTGACATTGCTGACAAGTTGTTAGATGTTGTTCTACAAATTCTATCGTTAGTGCTTGCAGCATTTGTTTTTTATAAAGAGGTATTAAATCTTCTACAATCGAGCATTCCTGTGACAATACTTTCCCTCCAATCCATGTCCTTTCATTATACGATTTTTTTAGAAAATAAAAAAAGCCTTCCGTGAATTTTTCAATCGGAAAACTTGTACATGCATCTTATTTATTCGGCTGTTAGTACTTCATCTGTTAAGGCTTGAATATCGATATGCGTTTTTTCCTTTACTGCATCCTTTAAAATTTCGGTGCGGAAATATTGCACTGTTGCTTCAAGTGGAATCGCCAAAAGCTTTGAAAGAGCTGATTGGTACATATAGACAAATTCTTTGTCAGTATTGCCACGCTTTAATTCAGCGAAAGCTTCATAAAATTGATCGAGCTTATCCGAAAATTCGAGTAAACGCCCCTCTAACGTATTGTCCTTACCTTCCTTCATCCGTTCAAAGAATATAGCCTGAAATTCTTGTGGAATTTCATTGATAATAAATTTTTCCATCATCTTTTCTTCCACATGTGCTAGCATTTGCTTTAGCTCTGGACTCGCATGTTTGACAGGGGTCTTTATATCTCCAATAAAAACTTCAGCAAAGTCATGGTTGATGGTTTTTTCATATAAAGACTTCCAATCCACTTCTGCTCCATTCATTTCTTCTAATGTTGCGAAGAACATGGCGTATTGTGAGACTTTCCAAGAATGGGCAGCCACATTATGCTCTTCGAACTTGAAGCGACCAGGACAGCGAATGATACGCTCTAAGTCATTAAGGCTTGTAAAAAATTGATGAATTCCTATAAAAATCACTCCTTTTTGTTTTATAAGTGCATGTTACTATAAACAATACCCTCTTTGTGCAGTTTTCAAACAAGTTAACAATGATTCAAGCTGTGTTTACAAAGGATTCACAATTGCTGATAAAGTAGACTTAGGTTGGGTGCTATAATGTAGAGGACTGATGAAAAGGGGAGTACACATCATGTTTTCCATTTATACACTTCTTCTTTATATACATATTTTAAGTGCCGTTCTTTCGATTGGGCCTTTGTTCGTTGTGTTAACTATTGTTAAAAAAATGCGCACAGCTTCCAATGATGAAATGCCACCATATATAGAAGCGTTTAAAGGGGCCATTGCTATTGTTAAACATTCAGGACATGTCCTAGTAGCCTCAGGTATTTTGCTAATGTGGTATGCGGGCTATCATTGGAATACTTCATGGATTGTCATGACCTTCCTTGTGATGTTTGCATCCATTGTATTTTTAGCTAGAGCGTTTAAACCGACGTTACGTACATTTAATACGCCTTCTTATAATCAACAACAATTTGTTTCTCTTTTACAGCGTAAAACATGGATGTATATTTTATTATTGCTTATCATGCTTTGGTTAATGGTAGCAAAGCCGATTTTCTGGTAAAAAGAGCATGGAACAAAAAGATTTTAGCCAATAAAACCCGGACTATTTTACAAAACACAATTAGTGTCTTGTCATAGTTCGGGTTTTCTGCGTATATCTATTTGTTAATTGTATCTAGATTGCATGATGGCCAAAGTTATGGTCCAGCCTTTTTAGCTTACAAGGCGTTTAAAATAGCTTTTACGAATAAATAGGTAACTAATGAGGAAAAGCACAAAGAAACAGCAAGAGCTAGCCATGGAAACCTGTAAAAATGCCGTAGAGACCATTGTACGCATAGACAATAATGTCATCAGCAATAGCATAATGGCAATAGTGAACGGCACAAATATAAGAATCGCTAACTCTTTGGCAATAACAGTAGCTAATTCTTTTTTGGAAAGCCCTAGCTTACGGATGCCAATATATTTTTCCTTCTCCTGTAGTAATGTAGTTTGCAAATAGAAATACAGTATACTCATGGCAGCACTTAAGAAAATTAAACTTAACATGGAGCCTATAAAGAACATGACGCTTTTGATAAACATCTCCGTGTCATACAAATCAATTTTGGAAGTAACATAACGTTCTCCAGGTAGAGATGGTATGTTTTCAGTAATTGTGTTCGCCAATTCTATATGGGCTGCCCAGTTGTCTAGCTCATAAATATAGGTTTTATAAACTGGGTAGTCTATGGCTTGGTAGATGCTGTCAGGTACAATGAAATAACTATGCTGGAAACCAGTAGATAGCAGATTTTGCTCAATCGTTTTAGTAAGTTTGAACGACTTTATATACGGGTCACTGGCATTGTCTGTTATAGTCGCTACACCTCGACTTCCTGCTACAGCAATAAATTCATTTTGATGTAGGACATTTTCCTGTTGTTGTAACAGGTTGTAATCCGATAATGCCATATAGCCAATGCGTTGATCCTCATTTGATTTAAATTCAATAAAAAACTTTTGTGCACGAACCGATGATAGATTATTTTCAAGATAATCAAGATCAGCCTTTACCATATTGTCGTCAGCCTTTGGATCAGCAATGTATTGAAAGCTATACGGGTAATTTTCTTCACTGTCCTTTTTTACATTGTAATAAGAGCTAAATAAAATGCTAGTGCATAGAAAGACACCGCTTAATAGGATAGTGACTAGAAACAGCATATTTGCATGTGATTTCATTTTTGCATTTAAATTGGATACCAACAGCATATTCGTTTTACGAAGATAGGAAGGGGACCTTTCAAATATTTTTAAAAATAGCCTCAAGCCCTGTGCGATGACTAAATGAATTGTACAAAGAATACTAGTGAAAAATAACAGATAATAGAGAATACCTAGCGTGTCTACAATGGCATGCTCGGTTTTTAAGAAGTACGCTAATATACCAGTTATCATTATGCTTAAAATGAACAACACATAATGCGGCTTAATCGATTTTTCGATAATCGTATCACTTTTTAAGAGCTGAATAGATGCTTCTTTATTAATGAACCTCGTTATGACTGTCGATATCACCACAAATAAAATCAGAAATAAGCCAATCGTTAAGCCAATTGCTTGTAGAGGCATATACATACCAAACGTTTCTGCCTTTAAAACAACCTTGGCCCCCATTAAAAAAAGTGGCGTAATGACAAGCCCAAGAACGATTGCAAATAGAATAGCTAAAATGCCAATTAACAGATTTTCTCGGAATACAAGCATACGAATTTGCTTCATGGAAGCTCCCGTAATCATAAATATTCCTAGCGTTTTGGTCTTCTTGCGTAAAAACGCCATAATTGAATAGGTGATATAAATAAAAGAAAATAAATAAACGAGCATACTAGCTAACATCAGTGAGATACCAAGTGTCGAATCGGGGTCTAAGCTTTTCAGACTTGGATGAAAGACGATCACAGAAAATAAAAAGAAAATAATAATGGAAAACATGCTACTTAAGAAATAAGAAACGTATGTCCATTTGTCCCGTAAAATATTTTGAAGGACGATGTGATTAAAGCTCATGATGCCCACCACCTAAAAAAGCAAGCGTGTCCATTATTTCTTGGTAAAATTGCTTGCGGTTGTTGCCACGATGTATTTCGTTATATAACTTGCCATCTTTCATAAAAATAATTCGATTGGCGAAGCTGGCTACATAAGGATCATGGGTCACCATGAGAATAGCTGTTTTGAGCTCGTGATTAATGGAGGTAAATAAGTTCATCACATCATTGACCGCCTTTGAATCTAGATTTCCTGTAGGTTCATCTGCTAACAATAGGCTAGGCTCATGAATAACAGCTCGAGCTATGGCTACTCGTTGTTTTTGTCCGCCTGAAATTTCATAAATACGTTTAGGTAACAGTTCCTCGATACCAAGAAATTGAGCGACATGCTTTAAGCGCTGACGCATTTTGGGTGCAGGAAAGCTATCTAATGTTAATGGCAATAAAATATTTTCTTTCACTGTTAGTGTATGCACAAGATTAAAATCTTGAAAAACAAAGCCTAGTTCAGAGCGTCTAAACTGGGCGAGTTCTTCATCATTTAAGACATAGGGATTTCTATTATTGATGATGATATCACCAGCAGTAGGCCGATCAATAGTAGATACACTATTTAAAAATGTTGTTTTTCCACTACCAGAAGGACCCATGACAGCTACGAATTCCTGTTGACTTAGCTGAAAATCAATTCCGTTTAACGCTTTATATGTGAGCTCACCGATGTATTCTTTTTGTAAATTGGTTACTTGAAGTATTGTATTCCCCACTTGAAACAACTCCTTTATGATCATTAGATAACTTTAGTATAAAAAAGGAGCGGGATATAACCTATTTCGCTTGATGACGTGAAGATGACAAAGTTGTCATCTCGTTCATGTTGATAAAGGATGACGTCATAGTAGAAAAAGCCCTCTTGGCTGACACAGTTCCTATGTTTATTTTTTTTGGCTGTTTGAAAAATTTATGGAAAAAGTCGTAACACGGTCAGAGGATTGAAGAGTGAAGGGGTGATCTAATGTAGTTAATATCTTTTTCACTAAATATAATCCTATACCTGTTGCTTCGCCACTCGTTCGCCCCTTCATACCCGTATAAAATAAATCAAACACTCGTGATATTTCGCTAGTAGGGATTGTTTCACCATAGTTTTTTATGTGTAAAGTGGCGTTGTCATAATGAATTTGAATTGTGTTTGCTATGTCACTATATTTAATGGCGTTATTGAACACTTGATAAAGTACGATTTTTAACCATTTTCGATCTGAATAAATAATATGGTTTTCAGCAAGCAGCATTTTTGGAAAAATGTCATTCATGATAAAGTAATCCTTCAAATCATTAATGACCTCCTGCACTAGTTCCTTTAAAACAATGGGTTCAACTTTTAAATCGGCTACTAAATGAGATGTGCGCTCATACGTTAATAGCTGATTAAGTGTAAATGTCAGTTTATCGCATTCTTTATTAACGGTTTGCCATTGTAGTAATTCTTCAGTAGTTTTGTTGGATGCGGATTGAACAATTAATTGAATAACAGATAATGGCGTCTTCATTTGATGTGCAAAATGTGATAGAACCAATTGCTTTTCTTGTGCTTGCTCTTCTAATTGTTGTTGTTGAGTTAAAAATAGATACTGTATTTGTCTCAATCTTTCGCTATAAACTTGTTCAATTGGTGCACGTGGTTCAAACAGATGAAGATCATCCTGTGTGTGGATATCTTTCTGTAGATGTTTATAAAACTTTCGTCTACGATAATAACGACCTAGTAGCCATATACTAAACAGAAAGCTGGCAAGAAAGATAAAGTAGCCATAGTGTGACGCAAGGTCATCTAAAGTATGAATAATCCAAGGTAAAAGCAGAAAGCTTATGCCATAGAGAATAAGAATACTTAGATGTTCTCGAAAGAATAGCTTCATTTACCTTCCTCCACTAATTGATAACCTAGACCACGAATGGTTTTAATCTCAAGCTGTGAGTGGATTGCTTCCATTTTTCTACGTAGTCGACCAATGTTCACGGACAATGTATTTTCCTCTACAAAGGCTTCATCATCCCAAATAGCACTTAATAGCTTTTGACGTGGCACAACATTTGGATAGGCTTCAAATAATAGCTTACTTAGCTGCATTTCTTTTAATGTTAACAGGCTCTCATTACCTTCTGACTGAAGACGAACTGTATCTGGATTTAATGTAGTATTAGCTATGGTCATGGTAGTTGTTTCGGTTGAAGCATATTCACCATATGTGCGTCGGAGTAATCCATTAACCTTTGCCATAAAGACGTCTAATGAAAAAGGTTTCGTGATAAAGTCGTCAGCACCATTTTCAATACCATATACTTGATCAATATCATTTACTCTGGCAGAAACAATGATGATGGGGCAAGTTGAGAGCTGACGAATTTTTCGTGACCAAAAATAGCCATCATAGGTTGGGAGATTGATATCCATAATGACTAGATGGGGTTGAATGGCATTAAATTCTTCGATAATGTGCTGAAATTGTTGGACAGGATAGCATTCATACTGGTACTTGGATAAATGCTCAACGATTAGTGAAGCAATATTTGCATCGTCCTCTATTATGTATATTTTGTACATATCTATCGATCCTTCCTTTCTTCTTTCTATATGTATAATGTACCCTGATTTCCTTAAATCTATAGAAGAATTGTAACTTGAAATAAGGAATAAGAGCCACTCCAAACTCGGAAAGAGGATGTAATGACTTTTATTTATTATTTTTTGGGAATATGGAAGGTTACATTTGTGCCTTGATTGACTGTACTTTGAATTTGTAATCGCTGACCATAAATTCTTTTAAGGCGTAAATCCGTATTTCGTATACCTATACCAGAGGATGTAGTTTCATGATTTGCTTGTAATTCCTCTAATAGACTAGGGCTAATTCCCACACCATCATCAATCACGCTAATGGCTATATAAGTTGTGTAATCTTTAATGCGGATACAAACAGTACCGCCTTCTGTCTTCTTTAAAATACCGTGTCGAATGGCATTTTCAACTAAAGTCTGTAAAGAAATAGGGGGTATTTCAATTTCTATATTTTCATCAATATCCCATTCAATATGAATTAATTCTCCAAATCGCTGTTGTTTAATGTAAAGGTAAGAGCGAACTAACTCGAGCTCCTGCTGTAATGGTACAACTCGTTGAAGATTTCGAACATCAAAGCTGGCATGTAAATACTCACCAAAATGGTGCATTAAGTCAATCATTCTTTCGGTATCAATGGTACTAAGAGAAGCAATCGTATTGAGCGTATTAAATAAAAAATGCGGTTGGATTTGAGCTTGAAGCCATGCACTTTCCAAATGTAAGTGTTGTTGAATACTGTATTTTAAATCAATTAAGGCGCGACTTCTTACTTTTAATTCTAATGCATTAATAGGTTTTGTTACATAATCATTGGCCCCATAGGCAAAGCCTGTATAAACATCCTCAGGGTGCTTTCTTACTGTTAGTAATAAGATAGGTAATTCAAGCAGTGAGTATTGTTTTCGTATTCTTTCGATTACAGCATAGCCTGAAATATAGGGCAGCATTGCATCCACAATCACTAAATCCCATGATGTTTGCTGAATGAGCACTAAAGCTTTCTCACTGCTTGTAACAGTAGTAACTTTGTATTCAGACTTCGAAAATATACTTTTCATCGTTGTTAAATTTGTAGGATCATCATCAATCATTAAAATGCTGAAATGCTTTTCTGATACTGTGGACAGCCTTTTTTCTATAGTTGGTAACTGAGTATTATCTTGAAACATGTAGGATGTATGTTCGCTCTGTTTACTTTCATCTGCAAGCGGTAATGTAAAATAAATGTCTGAACCTTTATTTGGAACAGATTGTATATGCATCGTACCACCATGTAACTCAATTAGTTTTTTTGAAATGAGAAGCCCGATTCCAATGCCTTCATCATGTTCTTGACCCTGTTCATAAGGTGTAAACACAAGACTTTTCACAAAATCGTCCATTCCTTGTCCAGTATCACGAATGTGGATAATGGCCATATGCTGTTCCTCACGAGCGGTAATTTCTATAGAGCCTTCACTTGTATATTTTAGCGCATTATGCAAAAGGTTAAAAAGGATTTGAATAAGGCGATTTTCGTCAGCTAACACATTTGGGAAATTTCGAGGCACCGATGATACCATATGTATTTGCTTTCCGTTTGTAATAAAACGAAGCATATCAAAGACCCCATAAACAGCACCTTGAAGGTTTACACTTTGTGTATGAAGGTGTAAATTACCCTCTTTTAAGCGGGTATAGTCCAGTATGTCGTTTAATGTGAAGGACATACTTCTACCTATATCAATCAGATGTTTAAGATTTCGATGATCTTCAGCTACAATTCTATTCTTCGGATTATCATAAATGGACTGACCTAGGGTAATCATCCTATTCATAGGACTCCACAGTTTCTGTGCATTACTTGTGAGAAATTCATCTTTCAAAGTATCCTCCTTTTGTAGTTTTGCGACTAACTTTTGGATTTGCTGAGAGTTCTCATGAAAACGTCTGAACCAATAGCTAGAAAAACCGAGCATAACAAATAAATAATCAAATGGATAAACAGGTATATCAAATACGTAAATAGATTTGATTAATCCCCATAAAATACCGTTTGTTGTACCAACAGCTGTTAGAGCAATAAAAGCAGAGCTCCTTTTTTGGTTTTCTAAATACTCTCTAAGAGCCAGTACCACGACGTAGAGAAAGGACACTAGATAAAGTACGAAGAAAATCATTTTAGTAGGTACCAGCCACGACATTGGTAAAATTATAATGAATACAGCGTCTAGTACATAAAAGGCAAAAATCCATTGAAATGTTTTAGTGCTGTGATATTTAACCAAGAGGACTCTCATAAATTGAACAAAGAAAAAAGAGGCTCCAAGAAAAATAATAGAAGAAAGCTTATAGGACCATACATAATCAAGGTGCAACCAATCTAGCAGAGATCGATCAAACGTAATTAATTCATCTGCCAAGGGTAGAAGAAAGCCAAATGTAAATAGTAAAACGATAGGTTTCCTATAGATGAACAGAAATACTAGTATGCTAAAAAGAGCAAACAGTATTAGCATAACTACAATTGTTGAAAGAGACAGACCTGTAATTAATTGATGATGAGTCATCGCTGACGCAGTGCCAAATGAAATCCTTTTATTAATAATCGGGCTTTTAGATGTATCAAAATTAGATACATGAAGCATGATGTCCATTTCAGATTGCGTATTTGTAAAATAAACTGTGTAGGGTGCAGCCTGCCCTTTATGATCCTGCCTGTTATCTGCCACTTTACCTGACTGTCCTACAAGCTCGCCATTTATATACAAGGAAGAGGCGGTTGAGATAGCAGGAATACGAATGGCATATCGGCTGTTATCTGCAAGATTAGGTAGCAGAATTTTTAGTTGATAAGTGCCGTAGGGGTGAGTCGTTTTCCCGCCTTTTAGTGTAGGAAGAGTTTGGATAGTATGGTCCTCGATATTTGTCTTTTGACTACTTCCTTTATTTTCAGGATTGACGAACTGTCCAGGGGAATAGAGCCATTCGCCATTTAAAGAAAGAACTTCTTCATTCAAATGGTCCTGATTGTTCAGATTTACAATACCACCTTGGGCACTAGGCTGATGATTAGAGGGCAGGAAGTAGTTTAACCATAGCAATCGTAAAGAAGTAAGGACTATAAAAATGGCAATTATAATAAGTAGATGTCGGATAGTCGTTTTTCTCAACACAGCCATTTTCCCTCCTAATGTTTTTCTTAAATAACTTCATCTACCATGCCATGGAATTGGAAAAAAGGAAATATGAAGGGGTGTAAAAGAATACTTTAAACCTATATAAATAGAACTATATGGAGGTCGTAGTACTATCGATTTTTTCCTATTAATCTGAAAAAAAGTAAAATCTCATTAGTTTTTAAGTTTTCTTTAAGAGATATGGCTTATGATGATTGAATAAATATATTAAATTTTGAGTTGAAACATAGATAAGATTTAACGAAAAAGTCATCTCAATGGGAGAAATGATCTATTGTGGGTAAATTCAAGTTAAAGTTATCGTTTCTTATTGTTAGTATGACGATTGTCGTTGTACTCGCGACATCTAGTATTAGTATTTGGAGTAGCTATCGAAATTTTAATGAAATTTTGAAGGAAAATAAAACAGACATGCAAGAAATCTATGTAAAGGAAGTCTCTACAATTACGGAAGACTATTTACAAGGTTCTAAGACAAATGATCATTCATTAGAACCGTATATGGAACAAGTAGTTGATACTTTACTTGATGAAAGAATGGTTTCTTTTAGTTTGTTTTTTAAGAAAATTATTGTCCCAATCATCATAGTTGTAGCAGCTGTATTGGGCCTAACTATATGGTTAGCTATCAAAATTACACAGCCTCTAAAAGATCTTTCAACAAGAATTGAAGTAGGTGAAGAGGGCCAGGAGACTGAGGAGATTGCTGATTGGTATTATGAAGCAAAGCTGTTGAAAAACAATGTACAAAAAATGGTGATTTGCTCGCAAAGTAAAATTTCTGATTTAACAGAGCAATTAAACTTAGATTCATTAACAGGAATTCCTAATCGCAGAAGAATGGATCAAACTTTACATGAATTGATTGTAGATAAGGTCCCGCATGCAATCATCTTAATAGATCTAGATGATTTTAAAAGTATAAATGATACATATGGTCATACAGTAGGGGATGAAGTTTTAAAAGCCTTTGCTATTAATATGCAAAACAGTGTGGGGGATCAAGGTTTTTGCTTTAGATATGGCGGAGAAGAATTTATGATCATCCTGCCTTCAATGAACATAGATGATGCTGTACAATTAGCAGAAAGTCTGCGGATTAAGCAAGCCTTACAAGAAACTGCATGTGGTAGACCTGTAACCATGTCTGCTGGAATTACGGCTTTTACACCAAATGTCCAGAGTCCAAACCAATTGATAGAAATTGCAGACCATGCTTTGTATAAAGCTAAACAATCAGGACGTAACTGTTTATGTGTAGTTAGAAATATGAGACAAATGATTGTTAAATAATGTAAAAAGCATGCTGGTTTTGTACACTAGCATGCTTTTTCATGTCTTCAACATGATGGGTTATAAACTTTTTTCAAGCTCCTTTGCTTGTGCCTGTACAACATTTTGAAAAAGGTCTGTTGTCTCCTGAGTGGGTGATACATTTAATTCTGACAATAAAAGGCTATTAAAAGAATGATACATTTTTATGGCTTCAGCACGATTACCAATCTCAGTGTAATGCCGAATTAATAGCTGAACAGTTTTATCGGAATATGGATTTAACTCTAAAGCTAACAATAATGAACGTTCTCTATTTTTAAAATTCTGGTTTTTAGTGTAATAATGAATCAATTCATCGAGTAATTGAGTAAATTGTTTATTCATTAAGTTAGCTTTACTGGCAGTCCATGAATAGTCCAATGTCGCCATAAACTCACCATGATAATTTTGGATGAGCTCCTCCGCCTTCTCGATATCCAATCTTCCTGTTTCTGCTTTAGTATTCAAAATATACTCCAAATCATGGGCATCACATTGAAAATCCTCTAGTTTCAAAATATAGCAGCCATTCGTATATTCAATCACATCAGAGTAACCATACGATGAAAGCGTTGTACGCAAGTATGAAACGGTAGTATGCAATTGGACTCTTGCCTTTTTAATATCCGTATCACTCCAAAGTGTATCTAGGATGGTATCACGGGGTACTGGCATATGAAGCTGTAAAAAAAGAAAGGCAAACAATTCTTTTGTTTTAATCGTTCTCCAATGAATTGCTTTTTCATCATAAGAAACGACAAATTCTCCAAAGCATCTGATCGTAAGCGAAGGCTTTTGATGAGTTTGAGCTGCTGATGTTAGATCTTTCTGGACCAGCTCTTGAATTCTATTAATCGTCGTTTCTAAGCGAGATTTCGAAATCGGCTTTAATAAGTAATCAAGAGATTGTACATCAAATGCTTGAACAGCATAGTCTCGATAGGCAGTTACAAAAATGATACAGATGTTTTTGTCCCATGTTTTTATTAGTTGTGCAACTTCTAAACCGCTCATACCTGGCATTTCAACGTCTAAAAAGGCTACTTGAAAGTCTAAAGTAGGTCCTTCTATCAGTAAGTCTTTTGCTGTAGTAAACGTTTCAATGACCTCAATGTCATCAAATGCATTTAAATGTTTTTTTATATTAACAAGAGCTAATGGTTCATCGTCCATCACAATTACCCGGATCATATAAGGACCACCTTCCGCTAAATATAGCTGCATTATCAGACTGAGATGTCTATTCTTGATCCTTTGTATGGATGTGTAGGAACTTGCTGAGGTAGATCTTGTAATAATTCAATAGCTGTAGATGTGTTCAAATTGAGTGCGTTTTGCATTACGCTCATTTGTACGGTTTGTTGAAGTTCCATCAGCTGTGATGACATGAGTGAATTAATTTCCATTTCTACATTCCCCCCTTTCTTTATTTATCGGCTAAAAATAGCAAATATCTAATATAAAAAAGTCCGAAACTGTGCAACAAAATTATAGATTTTTTACCCTCAAAATCTGCGAATTACTAAAAAATTAATTGAAATTGTATATTTTTCCGTTTTTATAGTAATAATTCCTAATATCAGGCGGATAACCCTGAGTTATTAATTTGCAAACTTATGGTTGCTGTCATAGTAGAGCTTTCAACTCTAGTGTGCTAGCAGCAGATTTGCAACAAATAATAAAATGATGGAGGTATTACTAAACATGAAGAAAAAAGCATTAGCTTTAGCAGTAGCGGTGACCTTTGGTTTGAGTCTGTATGCAAGTCCTTCCTCCGCGAAGGACAAATCACCAGGCAATATACTATGGGCAATTCCTGAGATTTATAATTTAACGGTTGGAGAATTCCAGCAACTAAATGAGATGGAGTCGTTGTGGTTCTATCCAGAGCAGGATTTAGTGAAGGACACGACAACAAAAATAGAGTCGACAAATGAAGATGAATATGTCATCAAAGGCGGTGACACATTATTTTCAATCGCTCGTACAAATAATGTGACGGTTGATGAACTAAAAGCATGGAATAACCTTGGTTCAGATTTAATTTTAGCTGGTGAGTCATTGGCTATTAAGGCTTCGGCTGCAAAACCAAAGCCCAAAACTTCTGAGGGAATTGCAGCTGCAAAACCTGCTACAACGACTACAACTAAACCAGCAAGTGCTCCGGCAAGTGCTCCGGCAAGTGCTCCAACAAGTTCTCCAGCAACTGGTTCTGGTAAAACATTGACAATGCGTGCGACTGCTTATACGGCCTATTGTGAAGGTTGTTCAGGTATTACCGCAAATGGCACAGATATTAGATCTAATCCCAACTTAAAGGTCATTGCAGTAGACCCTCGAGTTATTCCTCTTGGTACAAAAGTTTGGGTGGAAGGCTATGGTGAAGCGATAGCAGCTGATACAGGGGGAGCTATTAAGGGTAATAAAATTGATGTATTTATTCCTACTGAAGGACAAGCACTCCAATGGGGTGTGAAACACGTAACAGTAAAAATTTTAGATTAACTATGAAAAGGGATTTCTCAAGCTTTGGGAAATCCCTTTTTTTGATTCAGCAAAAATATTTCATACTAAAAACGATATGCAGGCATTAAAAATACTCCTTTTTCTTAGGAGAGGGGAGGGCGTATTTATTTGTTTTGTGCATAAGTACTGGGTAAGTTGGTAATCATCAGAAATAGAGGAGGAATTTTTATGAAAAAAATAAGTTTAATCGGCATTTCTTTATTAGTTTTTGTTGGTGGTTGTAGTTTCTTTAATAAAGAAGAAAAGTTACCTGTAAATGCGACGTCCCCCTTAACGGCTACTGCAAAAGTGATTGGTGCAAATAACGAAAGCTATGGGAATGCGTTTTTTCAAGAAGAGGATAATGGCGTTAGAATGACGCTGGCATTAACTGGCTTACCGTCAGGCACACATGGTATTCATATTCATGAAGTAGGGAAATGTGAACCACCTAAATTTGAAACGGCTGGTGGACACTTTAATCCAACCAATAAAGAGCACGGTAAATTAAATCCAAACGGCTATCATTTAGGGGATTTACCAAATTTAGAGATTGGTGAGGATGGTAATGTTGATTTAGATTTCCTAGCTGAAGGATTGACTTTACAAAAAGATCAACCAAATTCGTTATTAGATAGCGATGGCAGTGCTATTGTTATTCATGAATCAGCTGACGATTATAAAACAGATCCAGCAGGTAATTCTGGAGCAAGAATTGCTTGCGGTGTAATTCAATAAAATGATGTGGAAGACTGTATCTAATAATTATTAGATGCAGTTTTTTGTATTGTTTTACAAATATAAAATATTCATTATTTATACAATCAAGGTTGTTATTTATTTTATTAGAAAAAGAAATTATAGGTTTTTATAAGTTAAAAATGGGCTAATTAATTAAATAGATAATAAACCGAATGAAGGGATATTGTTTAGTTTCCGTATAATTATAAAAGTCTGAATTTACTATAAATAGATTGACATTATTATACCAAATTTGTTAATTTTAAATAGATTCTTTAAAAATAGCCAAAGGGGGAAGGTTACTATGAGGAAAAAACAATGTAAATTATTGATGCTACTAAGTATCTTTGCGCTAATGATTCTAGCGGCTTGTGGATCAGATAGCGGAGGTAATTCAAAGGAAACGACTGGAGAAGGTTCCAAATCTTCTGATAAGCCGAAGTTTTTAAGTCTATTAACAGGTGGTACTCAAGGTACTTATTACGCACTTGGTGGCACATTTGCTGATTTAATTACAACAGAAACAGGTATTAAAACAACTGCTGAGGTGTCGCAAGCATCTGCCGCCAATATGACTGCTTTACAGGATGGTAAAGGGGAAATTGCATTTGTTCAAACAGATATTGCTTACTATGCTACTGAAGGAACATTAATGTTCGATGGCAATAAAATTGATACAATTTCAGCTCTAGGTGCACTATATCCTGAAACCGTACAATTAGTTACAACTGAAGCTTCAGGTATTAAAACATATGCGGATTTAAAAGGGAAAAAGGTGTCTGTTGGGGCTCCAGGCTCAGGTACCTATGCAAATGCTGAGCAATTACTTGAAATCCATGGTCTAACGATGGATGATATCAAAGCACAAAATCTTGATTTTGGTGAGTCAACGGATGGCCTACAATCAGGTCAAATCGATGCAGCATTCATTACAGCTGGAACGCCAACAGGTGCTGTTGAAGCATTGAACGCTACGACGAAAGTGAATATTGTTGGTGTAGACTCTGGTAAAGCAGATGAGTTAATTGATAAATACCCTTACTATGCAAAGGACACAGTAAAAGCTGGTTCTTATGGTATTGCAAACGATGTGGAAACCGTTTCAGTGCTTGCTATGTTAGCTGTGAAAAAGGATCTACCAGAGGAAGTTGTCTACTCAATGACAAAAGCCATTTATGATAATACAGATAAGATTTCTCATGATAAAGGACGATTTATTAAAGCTGAAACAGGTTTAGACGGGATTAGCATTGAAATACATCCTGGTGCACAAAAATACTTTGATGAGAAGAAATAGCGTGAATAGTGTTTGAAACTTGCTTTCTAAAACAAAGGGGCTCGGATTGCGTAAAGCTTCGAGCCTCTTTCTTACTGTAAGGCGTGAGTTTAGGCGAGTAGCTTTTAAAGTGGGGGAATAAGATAGGATGCGATGGAGGAAAATCATTATCATATTAACTTTTTTTAGTTTCTGCCTATGCCTTGTCATGTTTCTTCCACTTCAAAAGGTGTTCACCTTTACAGAAACCCGTAAAGAACAGGCTGAAGTACATTACATACCAATTTCAGCCGAGCATGAATTTCGAATTAGATATACCCATTCCATACATGAATCGGATGTACTAGAAACCTATCAATATGTAAAGGGAAATCGTATTCAGATGATGGAGATGGAATATGAAGACTTAGCTATTGGTATGCCTGGCTATGCAGAGGAAAATCAAACATTCATACAACGAGACGGGAAATATATTCTTCGTTTCAATGATGACAGAGAACTTAATAATTTTACCATTTATATAGGTGATTTAGACTTAGATTTGGTTTTCGACTATGAAGACAGAGAATATAATTTAAAAAAAGATTTACAGAGGGGAAAATCTTATTTATTTGAAATTAGACGATTATCACTTTATGAACAGTGGAAAGGAGTAAGGATGAAATGACAACAGAGGAAAAATCAAAGAAAGAAGAACGAGTAGAAAAATTCGAGCAAATTTCTGCTGAAGAGCAACAAGCTATACTTGAGAAGTATGATATAGAATCCAATGTAAGAACCATTACAGGTGTAATGAAGCATGTTATTTTCTTTGGTCTTTTAGCATTTTCATTGTTCCAACTGTATACGGCTATTTTTGGGCAATTTCCTGCTCAAATCCAACGTACGATTCATTTAGGCTTTGGTTTGACATTAATTTTTCTATTATTTCCAGCTCGTAAAAAAGCGCCAAAGCATAAAATTGCCTGGTTCGATTATTTGCTAGCAGTACTATCCATTGCAGTTGGTTCTTATTGGTCTATGAACTATACAGAGCTTGTGAATCGCAATGGTTCTATTACACAGGTAGATTTTATTATTGGTCTAATAGCTGTTGTATTAGTACTCGAGGCTGCTCGTCGTGCTGTGGGATTACCAATTACAATTATTGCGGTTTGTTTCTTACTTTATGCTTATTATGGACCTTATTTCCCAGCATTTATGGCACATCGAGGACAGGATTTAGAGAGTATTGTAAATCTTATGTACTTCACAACTGATGGGATATTTGGTACGCCAATTAGTGTATCAGCCACATTTATTTTTGTATTTTTACTGTTCGGAGCATTTCTTGTAAAAACAGGGGTTGGCCAGTATTTTAACGATCTAGCAGTTGCGCTAGCTGGTAAATTAATTGGTGGTCCTGCAAAGGTAGCTGTATTTTCAAGCGCACTTCAAGGGACCATTTCTGGAAGCTCTGTAGCTAACGTAGTAACATCAGGCTCCTACACAATTCCGATGATGAAAAAACTAGGCTATCGTAAAGAATTCGCAGGTGCAGTGGAAGCGGCAGCATCAACAGGTGGCCAACTTATGCCGCCGATTATGGGTGCAGCAGCTTTCCTTATGGTCGAGTTTATTGGTCGAGGCATTACGTATTGGGATATTGCGAAGGCAGCAGCCATTCCTGCTCTTTTATATTTTACAGGTATTTGGATTATGACGCATTTTGAGGCAAAAAGAGTGGGTTTAAAAGGTTTACGAGACGATCAAATGCCTAATCGTCGAGAGGTATTTAAGAAGATTTATCTCCTATTACCGATTGTTGCGATTATTGTATTAATGCTAACCGGTACACCTGTTATGCATGCAGCATTGTATGGAATTATTATTTCAATTGGTGTTGCTATGTTTAATAAGGAGACTCGACTCAAGCCAAAAGACGTAATTGAAGCATTAGTTGAAGGTGCGCGTACCGCATTAGGTGTAGTGGCAGCTACAGCTTGCGCTGGGATTATCGTAGGTGTAGTTGTAAAAACAGGGTTAGGCTTAAGTTTAGCAAATAGTTTAGTAGCCTTAGCCGGGGGTAGTATTATTTTGACATTAGTTTTTGTTATGATTGCTTCCCTTATTCTTGGTATGGGTGCACCTACTACAGCCAACTATGTCATTACCTCGACAATTGCTGCTCCAGCTATTGTGGCTTTATTATCGCCAAATACACCGCAAGAATTAGTGCCCATAGTTGTGTTATTATCTGCACACTTCTTTGTGTTCTATTTCGGTATCATTGCCGATATTACACCACCAGTAGCGCTTGCTGCATTTGCTGCTTCGGGTATTTCAGGTGGCGATCCGATTAAAACGGGTGTTAACTCAGCGAAACTTGCGATTGCGGCATTTATTATTCCATATATGATTGTTTTTTCACCAGCATTGTTAATGATTGATACAACAATACCGCAAATTATATGGGTAGTATTTACCGCTATCACTGGAATGGTAGCAATTGGTGCAGGTGTTATCGGTTACTGGTATCGCAAACTATTTTGGTTTGAAAGAATCATCGTTATTATGGCAGGGCTATTACTTATCTATCCAGAAAAATTCTCGGATTGGACAGGTTTAGGAATCTTTACTGTAATGTTTGTGATTCAATTTATATCTCATAAAAAAATTGTTTCAGTATCATAAATATTTGACTTGAAAACATATCTGCTTAATTAATAACTGGCTAAGCATTGTTCCAGTTGTTAATGAGCAGATGTTTTAATGGCAAGGGAGAGTCGTATAGTATATTCTGGTAATATTAGTTAATTTCAATCTAATTGTGAGATCAGTTTTATATTTATAATGCATAATATGTATTATTTATTGCATTTTGCTAAATTCCTATTGTATAATTCTTTTATCAGAAAATTCAATTAAATAAGGAGTGATACAATGGGTAAATTGTTCAATTCAAAATTTGAAACGTATTTAATGGATCAAGAGTTTGATTTCTATGAAGAGGAAGAAAAAAATGAGGAGCTAATGGAGAAGGTACATTATGAAGAATATCCAGAAGGGTTTTTTACCAGTTTATAATGAATATTTGATGGGCTATGTTGAAAGTGATGATAACTTTTAACATAGCCCATTACTTTGTACACCTCGATTTATAAACGGCTTGTTAGGAGCATAATAATGAAATACATCCCTTTACTATTTTAGTTAGGTCTTAAGGCATATGTACTTTTCTGAAATGGATTCATGTATAATGGGAAACAAAAATGCGTATAGAGGTGTAGTTATGTCAAAAGCTTTAACAGTAGAAGAAACGATTTATCAATGGTTTGATCATTTTCACAAATATCCAGAAGTAAGCTGGAAGGAGTTCGAGACAACTAAGAAAATCGCTTCAATACTGGATGAATTACAGATTAGTTATCGTTTACTAGGTGACATACCTGGGTTAATAGCTGAAATTGGAACAGGTGAAGAAGTAGTTGCAGTCCGCGCTGATATCGATGCTTTATGGCAAGAAGTTGATGGAAAATGGCAGGCGAATCATTCTTGTGGACATGATGCCAATATGACAATGGTTCTTGGTGCATTACTACTACTGAAGGATCGCCCATTGCAACATCGTGTGCGTTTCATTTTCCAACCTGCTGAAGAATTAGGGAATGGCGCATGTGCAGCTTTTGAACGAGGAGTGGTTGATGGAGTAACACATTTATTTGGTGTCCATTTAAGACCAATTGAAGAATTACCACTTGGTAAAGTTTCGCCAGCAATCCATCATGGTGCAGCTTATTTTTTAGAGGGGACTATTCAAGGCATTGATGCGCATGGTGCTAGACCTCACCAAGGTAAAAATGCGATTGACGTCATTATGGCTGTGCAACAAATGCTACACAGTATTCATTTATCTCCATTTGAACCACATTCTGCGAAGTTAACGAAAATTATCGCAGATGGAGGTAGTACAAATATTATTCCAGGTAATGCTAGCTTTTCAATGGATATTCGAGCGCAACACAATCAACAGCTCGAATTGCTACGCAGCAAAATTGAGTTTGGTTTAACATCAATACAGCAACAATTTGAAATTGATATGACTTGGAATTGGGTTGATTTTACGCCAGGTGCTGAAGTTTCACCAATTGCGGCAAACATGGCGAAGGATGCCATCATTGAAACTTTAGGTGAAGAACATTTAGCGGATGAAATAACTACACCAGGTAGTGATGATTTCCATTTCTATACAGTGAAAAAGCCAGAATTAAAAGCAGCGATGATTGGAATCGGGGCAAACCTAACGCCAGGATTACATCATCCTAAGATGACATTTGATCGTAGTGCTTTAATGGATGCTGCAAAAGTACTTGCTTGTGTATTAGAAAAAAAACCTGAATAAAAAAATAATTTTTAAGCTATATGAAAAAATGTAATTTATTTTTTCATATAGCTTTTTTGCATGAACATTTCCTGAAATGTATGGATATTCAAGGGTTTGCATAGCTTTTTATTGCTACTTGAAAGCGTTTTATTACGCTAAAACAAAGGGATTTGCTAGAGAGGCATAAATTTTTTGCGTTGACTTTTAATTTTTTGAATATTAAGCTAAAAAACGTAAAAAATTATTTGCGTCTTTGAAAAACCGAAATGGGATTTGGTGCAAAAAAAGGGGATGGAAGAATGAAAAAGGATATTAATGCAGGTTGGGCACTACTAACTTTTGCAATTATGATTGTTACAATGTTGATTACAGTAGTTGTTTTAGAGCAAAGTCCTCACGTACCTCTTCTTGTTGGCACAACTGTAGCAGCAATTGTTGCCAAAATGCATGGATACAAATGGTCAGAAATTGAAGAAATGATGTATAAGGGGATACGTCTGGCATTACCCGCTATTGTCATTATTATTTTAGTAGGTTTGACAATTGGGGCCTGGATTGGTGGCGGAGTCGTAGCAACGATGATTTTCTATGGCTTAAAATTAATTTCTCCAGCGTGGTTCTTAGTGACAATCATGGTGTTATGTTCAATCGTGTCATTAGCTATTGGTAGTTCATGGTCAACGATGGCGACAATTGGTGTCGCAGGGATGGGTATTGGTTTAAGTATGGGTATTCCAGCAGCTATGATTGCTGGCGCGGTTATTTCAGGTTCATACTTTGGAGATAAGATGTCACCATTATCTGATACAACGAATCTAGCAGCTGGTTTAACAGGTACAGATTTATTTGAGCATATTAAGCATATGCTTTATACAACAATTCCAGCGTTAATTATTTCGCTTGTTGTTTTTGGAATTATCGGTAGAAAATTTGCAGATGTTTCCATGAAATCAGAAGAAATTTTAACAACGTTAAAAGTGATGGAAGAAAGTTTTGTGATTTCTCCTTTACTATTACTTGTACCAGTGGGTGTTATTGTTTTAGTAGCTAAAAAGGTGCCAGCAATTCCAGCGTTAATTATTGGTATTGTTTCAGGTTTCTTACTACAAATTTTTGTACAAGGTGGTTCAGCTGCAAGTGCTGTACAAGCATTACAAGCTGGATTTGAAATCTCGACAGGTAATCACATGGTGGATGATTTATTTAACCGTGGTGGTTTAGATTCAATGATGAATACGGTTTCAATGACCATTGTAGCGATGACTTTTGGTGGTATTTTAGAGTATTCAGGAATGTTAAAAGCGCTTATGAACGTAATTGTGAAGTTTGCTAAATCTACAGGAAGTCTTATTGCTTCAACTATTGCTGCATGTGTAACAACAAATGCAACATGTTCTGAGCAATATATTTCAATTGTTGTCCCTTCACGTATGTTTGCGGGGGTATATCAACAACGTGGTTTGCATTCTAAAAACCTATCTCGTGCATTAGAAGATGGGGGAACATTAACATCTGTTTTCTTCCCTTGGAATACTTGTGGTGTATTTATTTTAGCTACTTTAGGTGTAAGTGCTATGGAATACGCACCATATGCCATTCTTAATTTTGCTGTACCTATTATCTCCATCATTTATGGATATATTGGATTTGCCATTGTTAAATTAACACCAGAGGAAATAGCAGAAGCTGAGAAACGTAAAAAGGAACAAGAAGCGGAAAATACGGATAATATGGTAATGGTTGATTAAAATAAAAATTCTCGTAGATACATGTTTATCTACGAGAATTCCTTTTTCTCTTGATGCCATCATTTAGTAGGTCGCAAAATTCAATTCATAAATGGTTCGAGGACGGCCTTGTTGATGGGTCATTTCCTCACCGACAACGTTTGCATAACCATTATCAACTAATTTTTTGATAATACGTTCGGTTGTTCGTCGAGTAACTTGAAGATATTCAGCAAGATTTTGTGATGTAAATTGTGCGGATTGCCGATCATGGCTGAAATTGATTATTTTAGAGATATTTAATGGACTGAGGCTTGTTAGCTTAGCCATTTGTAAAACGTAGGGATCATCTGTTTTTAAAGACACTTTACCTTCTGAATTCGGAAAAGGTCCTAATAGATTTTTATGTTCATCAAGAATGAAAATCTCAAAAGGCTTCGTAAATGTTAAAGCTTGCTGTGCATTTTGAGTTGCTTCCAAAATGGAGTAACCATAACCGAATGCTAGCTTAAAAGGTTGTTCGATTTGTTGTATTAGTTCTTCTAAGCTTTCCTTTTCTAGTGCATTTTGTAAATGACCAGCGGTTGTGTAGAGCTCAAAGGTGTGTGCAGAAATTTGCTTGTACGTTGAAAAAGTAGCCTTTGCAATTTGATTTAAAATAGTTGATTCGATTGAAGAATCCTCCTGAATTTCTAATAGACCGACAACGGCTTTAAAGGCTTCGGATTTTGTTAGTAATGATTTGGATTTAGTTTCTTCTAGACATTGAAGAATAGAATTTGTAGTATCTAGCATACGCATTGCAGGTATGTGAAGTGCTTGTAATTCATCGAAAACACTATGAATACTTGTAATGACAAATTCTATACTTTTGGCATTCCACAAGGTGATATGACGCTGTAAAATATGCTCAGTTGGTTCTGTAATCGATATATGCTGAACATGTGGCTTCGGTCCAGTATATTCTATTTCTGTTAAAACATTGTCAACGAATACTGGATTCATAACATCAATGGAAATTCTATCGATTGCTACACTATGTTTGGCTACTAGTGATAAGAGTGTTGTAGAAATGGCTGTTTCATCTTGTTTAATATAATTCCATGGTATTGGGATTTCCGAAAGTAATGACTGGGCATGTAAATAGGGTAATGTTCCTCCTAATAGCAGTGCGTCACATGGTTTAATTTGCTTCATTAAAGTTGGTGCTTCAGATGGGTGGTTGTAAAGATAAAATTCTAATTGAACATCGGCTATGTTTTGTGCGATACTAATAATACGATTCATAAATGCTTTAGAACAAATAATCGCTATTTTGGTAGACATGGGCATCGTTCCTTTTCTATTTTTTTAAATATTTAACGACGTATTAACGACATATATAACGACAGGGGAAATTGATTATGATGAAAATCCAACAAGTAGAAATCTTTGCAATACATTTACCTCTAATTGATCCATTTATCATTAGTTATGCTACATATGATACAATGCCTTCTATTATTTTAAAAGTGACTACCGATACAGGTATTGTGGGGTATGGGGAAGCAGTTCCTGATGAGCATGTAACAGGGGAATCATGGGAAAGCACATATGCTGTGCTAAAACATCAACTTGCTCCTGCGGTTATTGGAGAAAATCCAATGGCTTTTGAAAAGCTGCACGAAAAAATGAATAAAATTGTAAAAGACGTACCAGCCGCCAAAGCAGCACTTGATATTGCTTGCTTCGATATCACTGGGAAAGCATTAGGAGTCCCTGTATACCAACTTTTAGGTGGACGTTATCATGACAAATTCCCAATTACCCATGTATTAAGTATTGGGACGCCTGAAGAGATGGCAGAAGAGGCGGCTAATCGAGTAGAAATGGGCTATCGTTCTTTTAAAATGAAAGTAGGTACAGAGGTAACTCGTGATGTTGCACGCATTAAAGCAGTACGCGAACGTGTAGGTGAAGATATTGCTATCCGAGTGGATGTAAATCAAGGGTGGGGCAATGCGTCTACTACCTTACAGGGTTTACGTGCTATGAAGGATTTAAACATTGATTGGTTAGAGCAACCGGTAGATAGTGAAGATATTGATGGAATGGTTGAGATTAAATCAAAATCCGATGTGTCATTAATGATTGATGAAGGACTTCGTGGCGTACGTGAAATGCGTGAAATTATTGCCAAACGTGCCGCTGATAAAGTAAATATTAAGTTAATGAAGTGTGGGGGCATTTACCCTGCCATGAAGCTAGCTATCATGGCAGAAATGGCGGGAATTGAATGTCAAATTGGCTCCATGGTAGAATCATCTGTTGGCTCTGCTGCAGGTTTCCATGTAGCATTCTCTAAGAAAATTATGACAAGTGTAGAGTTAACAGGCCCACTAAAATTCTCTAAAGATGTAGGGAATCTACGTTATGATGTTCCATTTATTTGCTTAAATGAACAGGCTGGGCTAGGTGTAGAAGTGGATGAGGATGTAATCCAGGAATTATGTAAGTTCTCAACTGTTGTAACAGCCTAAGGAGGCGTAATATGGAAAAGATTTATGAAGATATGCTTGATAAGACGCCGTTTTTTGTCATAAAATTAACGCCTCAGCATTTACAACAAATTGAGGAGTTACAGGTTGAAGTTTATGAAGCATTAGCAGATCAAAGTATCTTGCAGCCTTTAAGTACAGATGAATTTGAATATATTCTAAATGGCAACGGTATGATGATTGGTGCTTATGTAGAGGACGAATTAATTGCCTTTCGAGCATTGTTAAATCCGCCTTTTGATGAGGAACATCTAGGCTATGATTGTGGAATTGCGGAAAATGATTTTCAGCGTGTTTTATATCAAGAAATATCGAATGTTTCACCGAAATATCGAGGTTATGGCTTACAGAAAACATTGGCTACAGTAATAATGAATGCGATTGATTTAGAAAAATATGATTATGTTTGCTCCACTGTAAAGCCATATAATATACCAAGTTTAAAAGATAAATTTTCGCAAAATCTCGTTATTAAAGGCTTGAAAATTAAATATGTTGATAAGCTCCGTTATATTTTCTATAAAGACTTACAACAGGAATTGTCCCCAGTATTTACTGACAAACAAGTAATATCAATGGGGGATACAGCCGCACAACAACAACTGCTAAAACAAGGCTTTCTTGGTACGAGGATGTTTGAAGAAAACAATGATTGGTTTGTTGTATACGAAAAATAAAGTAAAAGCCTTACCCTTCGCATAAATTGGTGGAGGGTAAGGCTTTTTTACGAGAGTCTATTATTTCTTCATTGGACAAAAGCCACAGGCCATTAAACCAGGGATATCTTTAGAAAAACAACAAGATTTTCTAACAGGAATATTGATTAAATTCGTAGGGCTCTGACAGCCTGTATACTGCGCCCACCAAGATTTATTGGAGAAGCGTGACCATGTTTCTGGATTTTCTAAAGCTTCAATATCGTCCATGGCTTGATCGGCCAAGCCCGGATTAGATAACAAGACATGATAGTGCCATAGCAAATAACCAAAGAAGTTTTCCCAAATGGTAAGAGGGGAAATCGATGTTACTTTACGAAGCTGTTGAACAATCACATGGCCATCATAAAGGATTTTCTCAATGACCGCTTGACGTTCATCTTCCTCAACATAACGCCAATCATTTGGATTGGCGAACATGGCAACGGTAAAGCTATTGAATTCCTTTGCAGCATCGAAACGTAATTCGAGTGGCTTGCCATCCCATATCTCATCATAAGCGGCAAGCATATAAAACTGCATAGCAAAGAACATACCATAGCGGCGAGCAAAATGAGAAATAGCGGCCGTTTCTGTTGCGGCATCTGTTATACCCATCATGAGGTTCAAAAAATCAGGATGGTAAAAATCTTTATGTATATCAGCTAATGTAAATAAAGTCCGCTTAGGTTCAGCTGTGTAGATGCTATAGGAATTTAATTGTTGAACTTGATCCATCGTTAAAGCTGGCATGGTAATCCTCTTTTCCTTTGAACTTCTGTTAATTTCATTATAAAGTAATCAATTTTGCTTCACAAATGGAATGTCATACAGTAAAATTAATTAAACATATCTGAAAGGTGGGTTTTAGAATGTTATTGCCTCATGCAATTCCAAGACCACTCGTTCGACTGAATCAATGGATCATTCTTTTAAGTGTTATCTTTACATGGCTAACAGGGGTTACATGGCTTTTAGTCATTCCACTGACTGCAAATTTATTGGGTATAGTATTCAATTATAACCCTATTATTCGTGTCGGTAAGCTATTTCTAAAAAAGGCCCCATCTGCATATATACCAGAGGATGCACAACAGCAAAAATTTAATTCCAGCATTGCTAGCTTTTGTTTAGGGGTAGGCTTGTTAGGTTATATGTTGAATTGGGCTGTTATCGGTCATATCTTTACTAGCATGGTGGCAATCGCATCATCTATCGCAATCGCAGGTTTTTGTATTGGTTGTTTTCTACATTTTCAATTGAAGCAATGGCAGTACCGTCGTTCATTAAAAAAATCTTTTTAAAAAAGGGAAAAATTTTATTAGATTATTGTTGACAATTTAATTGATAATGATTATCATTATCGTATAAAGATTATTCCTCCGCTACAATACAGTGTAGAGAGGATGAACTTTAGCTACTTTTCTCCAGAAGTTTGCTAGTTCATGATTACGCTCCTAAAACCCCCCTCATTTTTTGGGAACGTGAAAATCTCAGACGACTCATTCTATTTAATAGGATGGAGTCGTCTTTTTTGTTGGCAAATTTATTACGCCTACTAAAAAACAGCCCATAAAAGGACTGTTAGGAAGATATATTCTGTTGAACAGCATTTTTTTTCCCAATGATCATTGTATAGTAACTATGTAATAGCATACCTACGATGATGACTCCCAGACCTGCAAGTGCAATAGGGCTAGGGAAGGCAATACCTAATAATAAAACCTCACCGATAATAACAAATAAAATTTCTGTTGATTGGGTTGCTTCCACAGCGGCTAGTTTCCCTTGATGGTCTCTTACACGATCGGTTGCTATGAAAAACAATACTGTTGCAATGACACCTGAACTAATTCCTACAAGTAATGATTGGAACATCTGACCTGCTGAGGGCAGTCCAACTGTAAGACTGGCATAAATAGCTATGATGATCCATGCTGGCATTGAAGCAATGGTCATACCAAGTACTCGCTGAAAAGTATCAATCCGTCCCCCGCAAATCTCCATCATCTTGCGATTACCAAGAGGATAGGCAAATGCTGCGACGATGACAGGTAAAATACCGAGCATTAAACTTCTAAACGAAACCGATTGGGCATGAGGTATTTGTATAAGTAGAATACCTACTAAGATGACACATGAAATTAGAAGAGATATGAAAGGTATTTTTTGACGTATTGTTTTACCCGCAATAACTGAAACAAAGAGGGGAGCTAATAATACACCAGCAACAATTGTAAATTGCCATGTGCCAGAAACCAACCAACCTGGACCAAACGCTGCGGCAAAGGTTAATGGTGCATAGAATAAAACAAATCCAACAAAGCTCCAAAGTAACCAAGCTATAGGCTGTGCTTTCATTTCACCTGAAAGCTGTGAAAAGCCTTTGCGATAAAAGACAATGATAAGTAAAAAGGGTAGCATGAAAAAGAATCTTAGTGATGCACTCCATAGCCAACTACCACCTTGCATTTCCATTGCGTGATTTAAAATAAAAGTCACGGCAAAGAAAAGAGAAGCTAAAATGCCTAATGCAATTTCTTTCATATCGTTCACCTCAATTTGAGTTTAGAGCTTAAACCCTTTATGTAAATTGAAAATTCAGTAATTATTGCTGAAAAAATGACGAAGAAAGGAAAAGCCTTTCTTCGTAACGATGAGTATTGTTATTTAGCGTGAGTCTAGAATCAATTGAACTTACTCGAAAATTCATCAGAAATAAGATAGACTATTTAGCTTGTTGTTCAAAGAGCTGAACGATTTCAATAATAACTTGTGTTGCCTTTTCCATTGTTTCAGCAGATACATATTCAAATTTACCATGCATGTTTTCGCCACCAGCGAAAATATTAGGTGTTGGTAAGCCCATATAGGATAATTGTGAGCCATCTGTACCACCACGAATTGGTAAGGTATTTGGTGTAATATCTAATTTTTCCATTGCGGCACGTGCGATATCAACAATTTCTTTTACAGGCTCAATTTTTTCGCCCATATTGTAGTATTGATCTTCAATTGTAATACTTAGGGCATGTTCGCCATATTGTGCTTGAATTTTTGCAGCCGTATCGAGCATTAATTGTTTTTTCTTTTCGAATTTTTGACGATTATGGTCACGCACGATATAAGATAGCTCAGTATGCTCAAGAGCCCCTTTAAAGCCCATTAAATGAATGAAACCTTCATAACCTTCTGTCTTTTCAGGAACTGCGTCAGCAGGCATTTCATTTTGGAAGGCAATGGCCATTGTGATAGCATTCACCATTTTATTTTTCGCAGAACCAGGGTGTACACTTGTTCCATTTGTAACAACCTTTACGCCAGCGGCATTGAAGCTTTCGTATTGTAGCTCACCAAGTGGTCCGCCATCCATTGTATAGGCATAGTCTGCTCCAAACGCGGCAACATCAAATTTATGTGGGCCACGTCCAATTTCCTCATCTGGTGTAAAGGCTACACGAATTTTTCCATGTTTAATAGTAGGGTTTTTAATGAGGTATTCCATCGCTGTTATAATTTCAGCAATACCAGCCTTATCATCAGCCCCTAATAACGTAGTGCCATCTGTTGTAATAAGTGTCTGACCCACGTAATTTTTAAGCTCAGGGAAGTCAGTTGGGGACATCACTAAATGTTCATTTAACTGAATATCTCCACCATCATAATTATCTATGCGCTGTGGATTCACATTTGTGCCCGTGTAGTCGGTAGCTGTATCAACATGGGCTAAAAAGCCGATAGTTGGTACTTCTTTATCTGTATTAGCCTCTAATGAAGCAAATAAATAGCCATTTTCATCTAATGTAATTTCTGTTAAGCCAATTTCAGCAAGTTCGTCTTTCAGGACATGTAACAGGTCAAATTGTTTTTGGGTAGAAGGAGTTGTTTCGCTTGTGAAGTCTGATTGTGTATCAATTTTTGCATAGCGTATTAATCGCTCGATTACTTGTTCTTTCATAAGTATGGCCTCCTAATGTGTATATGTTAAAATTCTTTGTGCATTCACAAAGTTGATTCTGGGCGCATTATGCCAAGGCATAATTGATATTATTGTAACACTTTACTTCGGATTTCGGAATATTGAAGGATACTTAATGCAATAAGTAATTGAGCGCTATAATAAGTTAGCATGATTACTTCGTGTGAAAAAGCTAGTGGCGTGACAAATTTATTAATAGCTAAATAAGAATCAGAAGCAATAAATAACAGAGCACCAATTGTCGCCAATGTAGAATCGGTTTTTATGGCCGTCCATCCCATAGTGAGAATCACTGAAATATAGGCAATCACTGCGATACCAAGTATCGTTTCACCTGTTTTAAAGACAGACCCTGCAATCCAGATGGCCATGCTCGCTCCGTAAAGCAGTAAGAGTATTTTTGCCCACGTGGGTACTTGCCGCTCGTTTGCGGTAGAGAAAGCAAAAATATAAAAGACATGACCTATAAGAAAGCTAGTCAGACCAATTAAAAACCACTGCAATGTATAGTCCCCAATCATACAAAATATAAGCCCAGCAATAATTAAAAGTTGGTATTTTTTAATATGTAATGGCTTCTGAATCGCAGCTAAAATAATGATGAGCAACATGGGAATCACTTTAAAAATGAGTTTTAAACTTTCGGCAATATGGGAAAAGAGAAATATATAATAAAGACCAAATAAAATAATGAAACCTATTAGAAATTTTTTTAACAAATTTTTCAGCTCCTTTCCTTTTGAAATTCAATATTTATGGTAGAATTCCTTTCTGTACAACGTATGTATGAAACTTTTTTAGTATGTAACCGTAAATAAGTAGACAGAAAGCTGAAGAGAGGATGAACCAAATGACTAAGCTACTGATAGCTTCTGCAGTCATTGCATTGATCGCGAGTGTGTTAGTGACACCGCTTATTACAAAGAAGCGAGAAGATGGTAAATCAAGAAAGGTGATTGGATACTTTTTTATTGGTGTCTTTGTACTAGGATTTTTAGCTACTGCAATCACTCTATATGTAACAAAAATTGATGTAAACTGGCTTGTTTTTTGGCCTGCTATTATTTTATTAACGTTAGCTGGCGCCCTGCTTGCAAGTGGTATTGAACGGAAAATAAAAGGTATTTTATTTTTAGCAAGTTTAGGCGTAGCTGTGTATGTATTATCGGCTCCTCTATGGAATGCTAATGAAAAATTTGAATCCTCAGAAATGAAGGAAGAAGTTGAAATAAAACCATTCGATGAGACACAAACACCTGCAAGTGTACCACCGAAATTTGCTCGCAATAAAATGAAAAAAGCTTTCGGGCAAGTGCCAAACACTAGTTACTATGAGTTAGGACGCTTACAAATCCAAAAAGTGAAGGGTGATTTTGTTTATATCGCACCAGTTGAATTTTCAGGATTCTTTAAATGGATGAATGGGGATACAACACCTGGTTACTTTATTATGAGTGCCACAGATTCTGCAGATAATCCTAAATTCGTTAAAGAGGAAATGAAATATGTTCCTTCAGCATATTTAAATGCTAATTTAGAACGTCATATTCGTTTACAACATCCATTCCTTATTTTTTATGGAGACGTTCAGCTTGAAGTAGATGATGAAGGTAAGCCGTATTACATTCGCTCATATGGTGAATTTATTACCGCGCGTAATGGCTTTGATGTGAAAGGGATTGTTTTAGTTGATGCACTAACAGGGAAATCGGAAACGGTTGAACTGGACAAAATACCTGAATTTATTGATGGTGCAGTTTCACCAGAGACAGTAAGTTTACAAAACAGTTATTTTGGTAATTATGTTCACGGTTTTTGGAACAGTATGTTTGGTAAAAAGGATGTAAAGATCCCTTCCGATGAAGGAACAGAATCGAATGTAAGTCCAATTTTCGATGAGAAGGGTGATATGTATTACTTTACTGATTTTACAAGCCCTAAAGAAGGCGTAGATTCAATGTTAGGCTATTCCTTAACGAATGCTCGTACAGGGGATGCCACATACTATACAGGAAATTTAGATTCAAGTTATATGGATTCACAGGGTAATTTACAAATTATCGAGAAGAAATTTATTGAGAAAAAATGGACTGGTGAAATGCCAGTGTTATATAACTTTTATGGTGAAGCAAGCTGGCTGACAGCGGTGCTAGATTCCAATGGCTTTTTACAAAACTATTTTATCGTGTCTGCTGCCAATCCTGAAATATCTGTTTATGCTACTACTCCTAAAGAGGCACTAAAGCTATATAAAACGGCCTTAAGTCGTGGAGGGAATACAGTAGATGGTAGCTCAAATGCAGAAGAGAAACAAGTGAGCGGGAAGGTAATGCGTGTTTACAAAGAACGTCTAGGTGATTTTACAATGGTATCTTTCTTATTAAATAATGGTGAAAATTATTTAATTAGTGCCGAAACAGAGCCTTTAGCAATATATTTACAAGAAGGTGATGAGGTCATTCTCACATATGGCGATACAGGTGAACAATTCTTGCCAGTTCGATCCCTCATGATTAAGGGATTACAATAAAAGAACAAAAGACGATCTTCGATATATATATCAAGATCGTCTTTTATTATGTGGATTTGTCCTCTTGAATAAAGGTTAGCATTTTTTCTTTATGGTTCATAAAGAGTGTTTTTGCATGGTCATTTAATGTAAAGATTTCATGTAAATAGCCTTGCAGTAATCTATTTTCGTACGCAAAAGAATGCGTGGATTCGCGTTCTAAAATATAGGATAAAAGAAGAGTATGTAAAACAGCTACTTCTAAATTCTGTGTATTGGTAATAAATTTCAAGTTGAGAATAGAGGTATGGGAAACGAACTGATTAACATAATCAATAGCCTGTTTATACAGTGTCAAATCAACATTAGGCTCTAATCGTTTTCTTAGCTGTGTACATGCATTATTTAATTCCTCTATTTTTAAAAATAAACCTCTTACACTTCTTTTATGTTGTTGTTCTAAAGTACGAGCAAGATGTTTATTGATATTAGACATTATTCATTTAACTCCTTTCATCCATTAGGGATCATTTATTAATATGAATGGAATAGCTGGAAAAGGGAAGAGGCTTTTCGTTTAATTTATTGGTGAACTTACTATCTATATCGAGACAAAATCACTAGCCTTAATATCGATGTGTAATAAAATTATGAAAAAAATGGGGTTCTAATCATACGATAGTAACCCCATTTATATTTGGTTATTTCCAGTTAAATCCTTTTGTAGCTAAAAACTCTTTGATATGAGGACGTCGTTGTTCGACTAAAAAATCAGCCATTTGTTTAGTCCAATTATCAATTTTTCTGTTTGATGAACGGTTATTGTAATACATTTCCATTGTCTCGTTATAAGCTGGTAAAAGCTCTTCATATTGTTCAACATTGTATTCATTTTCATGTAGTATGGCAGATACAGGTAAACGTGGTTTTACTTCATTGCGACGAGCTGGGACACCAATTGTCAGACCGAATAATGGGAAAACGTGATCAGGTAAATTAAACAATTCACTTATTTCAGAAGGTTTATTTCGTACTCCTCCAATATAGCAAATTCCATACCCCATTGACTCTGCTGCAATAACAAAATTCTGTGCAAACAATGAAACATCTGCGACACCAACAAGGACATTTTCAGCTGAATCAGCCACAATGTCTACACCCTCTAATTTTCCTGCCATTTGAAGACGCTTGAAATCAACGCAGAAGACAAATGCACCACCTGAAGTTTCATATTGACGTGGGTTACCAGAGAGTAAGCCTAATTTTTCTTTTTTATCTGCATCTGTTACCCATATAACACTATAGGCCTGCACAAAATGGGATGTTGCAGCCATTTGTGCTGTTGCGATCAAATCTTCGATGATTTCCTTTGAAATTGGTTGTCCATCATAAATACGTACCGATGAATGATTGCGTAATAATTCTTTAACCATTTAAAAACTCTCTCCTTTATGCGTGCTTTATATCAAGAGCATAGCACGCTTTGTCGCCAAAATCGAATGAAAAAAAGATATTTAGTTATATTTAAATAGTTTACAAATGTAGAAATTATCTCGTAAAGTAAAATATTTCATTTAATATAGATTAAATATTCTAAATAGTTTAAAATTATTGAAGCGACTGTTTATTTGGTTGTGCTACCAAAAAATACAATTTCTTTATTCAACGGATGTTAGTGTTTATCTGATGAAACATTATTTGGATAAAGATATAGCTTCTGACGAATGTCACACATTTAATGGAACCAAATATGCAAGTTGAACAAAAATATAGTGGGATGGGGGAATGAGGAATGGAAGAAAAGTTAGCGAAAAAGCTTCGCCATGAACAATTGCGGAGCAAGATTGTAACAGCAGAAGAAGCAGCATCTTGGATTAAAGATGGTATGGTATTAGGGATGAGTGGATTCACACGTGCTGGCGATGTAAAAGTCGTACCTCTTGCACTTGTAGAGAAAGCTAAAAAAGAGAAATTTCAAGTAGATGTCTTTACAGGTGCATCACTTGGTCCTGAAGTAGATCAATATTTAGCAGAAGCAGGTGTCATTCGTAAGCGAGGCCCTTTCCAAGCAGATGCTGGTATTCGTAATAAAATCAATAGCGGTGATATCACATTTGTAGATGCCCACCTTTCTCATAATGCTGAACTTGTTCGCCAAGGTATTATAGGCCCTATTGATTTCGCAATTATTGAAGCTGCTGCCATTACAGAAGACGGCTTATTAATTCCTACAACTTCAGTTGGTAACTCGCCGATTTTTGTACAAGAAGCAGACCAAATCATCATTGAATTAAATGTAGCACAGCTTGATGCATTAGAGGGAGTGCATGATATTTTCATACCTGCGCCACAAGGTAAGCGTGATCCAATTCCTTTGCAAAATGTGTCTGATCGTCTTGGTATAATTGGGATTCCGCTAGATTTAGATAAAGTAAAGGGCATCGTTATTTCAGATATATTAGATGCGCCATCAACAATTGTTCCTGCTGATGAGGAGACAGATGTAATGGCGAATCATTTATTAAATTTCCTACGTGAAGAGATTAAATTAGGTCGCTTAACTACGAGCTTGCGACCAATTCAATCAGGAGTAGGCTCAGTAGCAAACGCCGTATTGTTAGGCTTTAAAGATTCTGAGTTCGAGAACTTAGAAGTTTATTCAGAAGTTCTACAGGATGCAGTATTTGAATTAATCGATGCAGGGAAAGTAAATTTCGCTTCCGCTACTTCTATTACCCTTTCAGAGCAAGTAGGAAACCGTGTTTATGGGAGCTTTGAAAAGTATGCTGATAAATTAGTATTACGTCCACAGGAAATTTCCAATCAGCCAGAAATTATTCGTCGACTCGGACTTATTTCAGTGAATACAGCATTGGAAGTTGATATATACGGCAATGTTAATTCAACACATGTTTCTGGTACAAAGATGATGAATGGCATTGGAGGGTCTGGTGACTTTGCACGTAATGCACGTCTAGGGATTTTTGTGACGAAATCGTATGCTAAAGGTGGCAACATTTCAAGTATTGTCCCTATGGTTTCACATGTGGACCATACTGAGCATGATGTGGATGTCATCGTAACTGAGCAGGGTGTAGCTGATTTACGTGGGCTTGCCCCGAAAGAGCGAGCGGCGCTTATCATTGATAATTGTGCACACCCCGATTATCGTGAGCAACTATGGCAGTATTATAATGATGCCAATGAGGCGACTGGTGGACATCATACGCCACATGATCTAGAAAAAGCACTGTCATGGCATGTTCATTATGGAAAAAGTGGGACAATGAAGGACCCTGCGTTTACGAAACAATAGAATACCAGGATTAAAGCCTTGAAGGACAATTGTGCTTCAAGGCTTTTGTTGTGGGCATATTAGAGTTTTATAATAATCCAATCCATTTCCAATAAGTAGCTGAGAATAGAAGAATTAGAAGGAAGCCGATAATCGTTAATGGAATACCAGATTTCAGGAAATCCTTTGTTGTAAATGCCCCTGTCCCATAGGCAAGCATATTTTGTGGTGCACTAATTGGTAATAGGAAGCCAAAACTTATGACGAATTGTTGCACGATGACAAAGCCAACCTGATCAACATTTGTTGTTAATGTAGAGGCTAATACGATGAATACAGGTATCAGTGCAGAGGCTAAGCTTGTTGCACTTGCAAAGCCTAAATGAATTAAAATATTAAATAATGTTACGAGCGCGATGGTTGCTAGTATTGGCATCGTATCTAGCCCAAGTGAACCAAATACTTTATCGGATAACCATGATGCACCTTCCGTCTTAAGTAAAATGGTTCCTAGCATAATACCTACTGCAAAAACGATAATTGTTCCCCACGGGATATGAGGTTCAACTTCCTTCCATGAATAAACACCGATTTTAGGCATTAATAAAATAGAGATGGCAATAATTGTAACTGTAGTTGTGTCAAAGGGATGCAATTTCCCTTCAGTTGCCCAGAAAAATAGCAAAACGATTGATGTTATGATTAAGCGAATTTCAGGGGCCTTCAATGGGCCAAGCTCTGCAAGCTGTTTTTTGATGACCTCTTTACCACCTTCGATATTGCTAGTCTCAGGCTTAATTAAAGCGATCATAATGAAAAATAGAGCTACAGACATAATGATTGAGAAGGGGGCAGCATAGAGCAACCAAGCACCCCAGGAGATATCCACATTAAATTGTTCCTGAATAAAGTTTAAAGCGACCATATTTTGAGCTGCTGCTGTCTTGATACCGATATTCCAAATGGAAACGGCTTGTACCGAAGTAATAACAAGTAAAGCGGCGAGTCGACTATCGCGTGGTAAACCAAATGCTGCGACCATCCCTAGCAATATTGGTACGACTGCGCCTGCACGTGCTGTGGCAGAAGGAACAAAAAAAGCGAGGGCTATAGAAACTAAAATGGCGCCGAATACGATAGCTTTTGTTTTTGTTCCTACAAGTGAAAGGATCCAGAGAGCAAGCCGTTTATGTAAGTTGGTAATTTGCATGGCTGCTGCTAAAAAAAGAGCTGCTGCTACTAGTGCGACAGCGGAATTACTAAATCCACTTAAGGATAATTTTAAAGCGCCAGCAGTTCCTAATTCTGTAGCAGGATCGTCCATTGATGGAGCGAGCCCTAGTAGAACAGTTACAAGTGCAATGATCATGGCTGAGCTAACGGGATAGGACACGGCCTCTGTTACCCATAGGATGACTGCGAATGCTAAGATGGCTAAAGCTCGTTGTCCAGCGATTGGTAAGTCACCGTTATTAGGTAAAAAAGTAATGATGATTAGTAAAGCAAAGGCCAAGCCAATCCATAGTGGCTTTAAATTCCGTTTCGTAGCTGTTTGATTGGGTGAAGACATATTTTCTCATCCTTTCTACGATAAATATGACGATTATTATCCATAACATCGGTTAGTAAAATGTTTTATTAAGATAAGAACTTGTCTATTTTATTGTAAAAAAATAAGTATGCAGAATAGCTGCTTTTTACAGCGATATAAGTAGATAAAGAGAAAATATACGGTCATAAAAAATACAAAAATATCCATTGGAATATTATTTCTTTTTCTTGAATGCAGACGTTACTTTAGGCTCTGTGCCCTTCACTAATCGTTGGATATTTTCGATGTGCAGGATAATAGCTATGCCAAAAAGAAGGACAGCGATTATAGTTGGGCCAATTCCAGGAATCCATAAATATGTTGCAGTACAAAAAACGAGATAAAACTCTAGAACACCGACAATTAAATAGTTAGTTGCAAAGGATAAAATGACAAATAAAATAAGTGCAAATAAACCAATCTTCCAATCTACAGCAAGTAGAATTCCAATAATAGAGGCAGTTCCTTTCCCACCATTGAAACCCATATAAAATGGGAAATTATGACCCAAAATAACCCCTGCAGCAATAATGTAGGTCAGGAGCCATATTTCTCCTTCGGTTAAATGCGAAGCATCCGCTAAATAAAAGTGTGCACCGATAATAGCTACAACGCCTTTGCCAATATCGATTAGGGCTACTAAAACGCCATATTTCCAGCCGAGGGAAAGTGTAGCATTAGAGGCACCAGCATTGCCATGGCCAGCTTTTTTTAAATCAACCCCTGATAAAAATTGTGCCACTTTAGAGCCGTGAATACAGCCAATTAAATATCCAACTAAGAGAAAAATGATCACGGCTTTTACCATAAAAATACTCCTTTCGATTTTTTTTCTAAATTAGTGTATGCGTTCATATTACGTATAAGAGCTGACAGAAGTTTCGGAAAAAATAAAATTTACATATTGACAGAAAAAAACTCTATGTTTATACTGTGTTACAACGATGGAAATTGAATCTTATACTCTTATCAAGAGCGGCGGAGGGATAGGCCCTATGATGCCCAGCAACCAGTAAGTGATGAACTTACTAAGGTGCTAATTCCTACAGATTCTTACTTGGATCTGGCAGATAAGGGGAGGAAAACTTGCAACCGCAACCCTCTTCTTAACTGGAGAGGGTTTTGTTTTCTACACATAAATCCTCCTCATCTCCGGTACCATCGTAAAAAAATAATTGGAGGTACACAATGACAAATTTTAAACCAGAAACATTGCTGTTACATGGTGGTCAAGAGCCAGACCCAGTGACGGGCTCTAGAACAGTTCCTGTCTATCGCTCAACTGCTTTCGTATTTAAGGACACTGCTCATGCGCAACGTCTTTTTGCCTTAGAGGAAGCGGGGAACATTTACACACGGATTACAAATCCGACAGTGGATGTTTTTGAAAAGCGTGTGGCCTTGTTGGAAGGTGGAACAGCAGCAGTAGCACTTTCATCTGGTGCAGCAGCTATCGCATTCTCCATTTTAAATCTAGCTGGAGTAGGCGATGAAATAGTAGCAGGAAGTTCTTTATATGGCGGTACGTATAATTTATTTGCTAACACATTACCGAAGTATGGCATTAAAACAATTTTTGTAGATGAAACAAACCCAGAGAATTTTAAGGCTGCGATTACCGATAAAACGAAAGCTGTCTTCGCTGAAATTTATGGTAATCCAAGTTTAAAAGTTTTAGATATTGAAGCAGTAGCTAAGATTGCACATGATAACAGTTTACCATTAATCATCGATAGTACATTTGCTTCTCCTTATGGTTCCACACCAATTGAATACGGTGCAGATATTGTTGTTCACTCCGCAACTAAATGGATAGGTGGTCATGGTACAACTTTAGGTGGGGTTGTTGTAGACGCTGGTAAGTTTGATTGGACTAGTGGACGATTCCCTGGATTTACGGAACCAGATGCTTCTTACCATGGATTACGTTACGGAATTGATACAGCTTCTGCTGCTTTTGCTACGAAGCTACGCGTACAGTTGTTACGTGACTTCGGTCCAACATTAAGTGCTGATGCAGCGTTTAATTTACTACAAGGTTTAGAAACGCTTCATTTGCGTATCCCTAAACACAATGAAAATGCGTTGGCAGTTGCTGAATATTTACGAAACCACCCATCTGTGGAGTATGTAAACTATAATGGCCTAGAAGATTTTGCGACACATGATTTGGCGAAAAAATACTTGAAAAATGGCTTCGGTTCTGTGCTTACATTTGGCATTAAAGGTGGACGTGAGGCTGGACGAAAGCTAATTGATAGCGTGAAGCTGTTTTCACATGTAGCAAATGTAGGGGATGCCAAATCGCTCATTATTCACCCAGCATCTACTACACATCAGCAATTATCAACAGATGAATTAATTCAAGCTGGCGTAACTGAGTCGCTCATTCGCTTATCCATCGGTTTAGAGGCAGTAGAGGATATTATTGCTGATTTAGAACAAGCCATTACGCTTGCCACAACAACTGAACAAACTGTAGAAGCTTAAGTTTTAGAACGCAAAAGAGGATGTTGTACAGTTTACGTATTTTCTCATTCGAATTGCCTCATTTGGCATTGCGTCAAACGTTGCTACATCAACCCAATATAAAATCCATTAATTATCAGAACTTTTTTAAAAATAATACCAAGTATTTTTATATGTATTATTGACTTAGTTAATTCCTTGTTATATACTAGGGAATAAGTTAAGAATACGAAAATTCTTGTTATAAGGTAAATGTTTTCATAAGTGCTCCCCCCACTTTTGAATATATAGAAGAAGAGTGGTCGCATAGCCAGTGACTGCTCTTCCAAAAAACTGATGATAAAGGAGTGTTTAAAATGGGTAATATCTATAGTGCACAAAACATTGCATCCTATCTAATTTATGAGCTGAATGAAGGTCATGTCTTTGTCAACAATCAATCCATTCAACACTTACTTACATCAGTCGATAAAAAATGGAAGCAAGTCTTTGGTCATACAGCATTTCAAGAGTATGTTGTGGCTGAAGAGGAGGGCTATACTGTAAAGGAAGTTTTTGAGGCATATGAACATTACGGTGTGAGCCATATTGCACTTCCTGCAACAGAGCTTTACTTAAAATACGGTACATTTCAATTAGTGGAACGTACGTATGCAATACCAAATTTTACAGAAGAAGAAATTAGTCTTGTTCAACAAGCTTTAACACATTATCGTTATCAATTGCTTTCAAAAGCAAGTTGAAATCCCCCATATATTAAAGCTCATTCTCTGCTGCTACAGGGAATGAGTTTTTTCTTTAGAGGTCATTAAAATAGTAACAAGATGATGGGTGTCCAAGCATACATATATAATAGAAGAAAGACATTCATATATTTAAATGGAAATAGTCAATTTTTGTTCAAATCTTATAGATCAACTAAAAAAACGTATAATAAAGGGAATGAAACCGATTTCTTTTGCACATCTAGAGAAAACAAATGTCCTTCCTAGAAAGATTTTTCTTGTGCTAAGTATGTATTTGCGTTACAATTTTCTTTAAGATAAATTTAGAATTATTTGAATTTGTATGTGTTCCAACACATACTAAAATAGCGAAACTCGTACAAAGAAGAGTAATTGGCTAAAGCTTGCGGTGGGTGTCCAATTATCATGACACAACCCCATGAAGAAATTAGCTTTGATGAAACTGCGGAATGTAAGTTGGAGGGAATAGCAGAAATGGCAACTATAAAGGCAGCGATTTTAGGATTTGGAACGGTGGGTCAAGGGATCTATCATATTTTAAATGAAAAGCGAGAAGAGCTAAAAAATAAATTAGGTATTGAATTAGAGGTAGCAAAGATTTTAGTGACAGATGCTAGTCGTGAACGTGTACCAGGTACAGCGCATTTAATGACGACGAGTATGGATGATGTCTTAGCAGAGCCAGGTATGCAGGTTGTGTTTGAAGCGATTGTAAATGAAGAGCCTGCATACAGTTATTTAAAAAGAGCAGTTGAGCATAAATGTCACGTTGTTACAGCCAACAAAGTGATGTTTGCTAAACGAGGCTTAGAGTTGCAGGATCTGGCAAAAGCAAATGGTGTTTTTGTAGGCTATGAGGCAACTACTGCAGGTGGCGTACCTGTTATTAAAACAATGAAAAATATTTTACTTGTTAATGATGTGAGCCGTATTCAAGGAGTCCTGAATGGCACATGTAATTATATTTTAACAAAAATGCGTGCACAAGGCTGGTCATTCGAAACAGCTTTAAAAGAGGCGCAAAGTTTAGGTTATGCCGAGGCGGATCCATATAATGATATTTCTGGTCAGGATGCCTTTAAAAAATTAATGATTTTAAGTGCTTTAGCTTTCGGAGAGCAACCAGATTGGGCTGATGTAGAAGTAATTGGTATCGATAGCATTTCGGCTGAACAAGTCCGTGAAGCGTGTGAAAACGGTCTGCGTTACCGCCATGTCGCTGAAGTGGAAAAAAGGGCTGACGGTAAAATTATCGCTAAAGTTGGTCCTCAACTGGTTGATAAAGAACATCCACTTTATCCCGTTGATGATGTGTTCAACGCGGTAGCGTTAGAGACTAACTATATTGGGACATTAACATTAGTTGGCCCTGGGGCAGGAATGTACCCAACTGCGAGTGTCATGGTAGAGGACTATGCTGAAATCATTGGGAAAAGAGCAGGATTTGTTGTGACAATCTAATAAACTTATTTTTTAAAATTACCCGCCACTCAACAATGTTCGATTGTATGAATGGTGGGTTTTTTTAATCTTCATCTTTCACATCTATATCTTCTGGAATAGGGGTAGAACGCCAAATTTCGATTTCCTCTTTAATACGTTCCAATTGTTTAAAATACGTGCTAAATTGGCCGCTATTGATTAGGGTTTGTTCTCCATCGTAAACAGAACGGATACGCCCCTCATAAACTAGACGCATAATTTGATCCTCAGGCATACCAAGATCAACAGCTGTCTCTGCAATTGTTTTGTACATACGATTCGCTCCTTTTACTGTATATATTATAACTTCCATTGTTGAGAAAGCATACTAGGCTAATTGAAAGAAAAAGTAAAAATGATAATTGTTTGATTTTGGATAAATATGTATTATTAGTATTAATGAAGTAGTAAAGCGAGGATGAATTGATAAATGTTAAATCCGTTGTTGGTATTACTAGCAGCCATTCTATGGGGAATGACAGGAACAGCTCAAACATTTTTAAATCAAGGGGTATCTCCAATAGCAGTGGCCACTATTCGTTCTGCAATTGGTGGCGGTCTATTATTAGCCATTACCATTTCATTACGGAAAATTAACTTTCGAAATTGGTCATGGAAATGGACGGTTTTAGCTGCAACCAGTATTGCTCTTTTCCAGGGTCTTTTCTTTTCATCTATCCGTCTAACAGGAGTAGCCATTGGAACAGTTGCAACAATTGGTAGTGCACCAGTATTTTCTGGTGTTTTAGAATGGCTTATTTGGAAAACTCGTCCGACAGCGGTATGGGGACTTGCTACACTGATGGCGATTATCGGATGTCTTTTATTATTTATGAATAATGGAGACGAGTCTGTTCATGTAGGTGGATTTGCATTAGCACTTTGTGCAGGTGTGTCCTTTGCATTTTATACAAACATTAGTAAAAAATTAATGGCACAGGAAGAGGCATTGCCAGCAGTCGCCATGACATTCTCTATTTGTACGTTATTTTTACTGCCGTTTTCTTTTGAAAATGGATTTGCTTGGTTAGGGAATACACACAACTTATGGACAATGCTATTCATGGGAATTATGTGTACAAGCGTGGCGTATTTATTGTTTTTAAATGGTCTACAAAAAATTAGTTCATCCACAGCTGTAACACTGTCATTAGCAGAGCCATTAACTGCTGCCATTCTTGGGGTGTTTTTCATTGGAGAACAATTAAGTATTGTGTCCTGGCTTGGTCTAGCAATGCTACTAGGTGGCATTGTTGTTTTAACCATAGGTGGAAGGAAAAAACGAAAACCTTAAGAAATTCTTCATTTTTATAATAGCTGGTTTTTAAGATTTGAAAGGTACACTGATATTTGAGAGCGAGGTGTATATCATGACGAAATTAACAGTTCTTGTTACAGATGACGATCAAGATATTCGTGATGGTATTGAAATTTATTTAAAAAATGAAGGCTATCATGTCATTAAAGCAGCAGACGGCCAAGATGCATTAGAAAAGCTAGAGAACAATGAAGTACATTTAATTATTTTAGATATCATGATGCCAAACATGGATGGAATTACAGCAACCTTTAAAATTAGGGAGGAGCGCAATATTCCAATTATTATGCTGAGTGCAAAGGCAGAGGATGGCGATAAAATACATGGGCTATCCGTGGGAGCTGACGATTATGTGACGAAGCCATTTCATCCATTAGAACTATTGGCACGAGTAAAATCGCAGCTACGACGCTATGTGCAACTAGGGACGTATAGTGAAGGAGCGACAAAAGTGGAAATTGACGGACTTGTTCTTGATGAAGATGCAAAAGAGGTCATACTAGAAGGAGAACCTGTTCGACTAACTCCAATAGAATATAAAATCACGGAATTATTAATGAAAAATGTAGGGCGTGTTTTTTCGATACGTGAAATTTATGAACGTGTTTGGAATGAGGAGGCGTACAATGCTGAAAATATTGTAGCTGTTCACATTCGGAAGATACGTGAAAAAATTGAAGCAGATCCGAAAAATCCGCGCTATCTAAAGGTGGTATGGGGCGTTGGCTATAAAATGGAAAAATAAACTAGAGAAGTATATGACGATTGCAGGATTTATAGCAGGTGTTGTTGGGCTCATTTATTTTGGTGTTTATGCCTATCAAATCGTCGATTCTCGCTCCTCAGAGGTTTTGCAATTTTTGGAAAGAATTTTTTAGAGGAGTGTAAGAGGTATGATAAAAAAATGGAAATCCTCTCTAGTGTTAATGTGTTTCATTTGGACAATTTTTGGTATTTTTACTTTTTGGCATGTGGGTTATCAGTATATTGGTAAATCCTATTTCGAATCGGAAAATTTCCAGCATGAAATCGATAATTTCACAGCAGAACTAGGACCATTAGTGTTAAATGTACCAAATGCCGCAGATTTGAAAAATAAAATAGAAATTACGCAATCAGAAATAGAAGATCATCGTAATTACTATGGTACATTGGGACAGCAAATCGATAACATTAAACAGCAATACGGACAGCGAATTCAAGAAGCAGCGGATGCCAATGCTGCAGAGTTACAAACAAAGCTAGAGACTGAACGCGATAATAAGATTAAAGATATTACGGCAAACTTTGAAAATGATGAGCATGTGCGAAAGAAGATTCGTGCTGAAAAAGAAGCATTAATTGATAAATATATTAAGTCAGTACAAGCCGAAGCGAAAAGCTTTGGAAAAAACTATGACTACTGGTCCTATGAGTTGACGAATATTGAAACAGGTAAAATATACCGTGCCGGTGATGTTTCAGAAAGCAGTGCCTATAAAATAAAGTATTCAGAGCGAAATCCATTATATGCAGAGAATATTAGTAATAATTTAAGGGATATTTTTTACCGTACAGAAGCATATGTGGATGTCGATAATTTTTATGAAACAGCTGAATATATGGGTGTCTTAACCATCTCCAAAAAAGCAGTTCAATCATTAGGCGTTATGCAGGATTATAATCGTTTTCATCGTAATCAATATACCTTTTTCTTTGTGTGGCTTACTAGTATAGTAACGGCAATCTTTGCATGGAGAGGTCGTAAAGAGGTACTACAAACTGTCACGAATCTGAAGGAAAAAGAGATTTTAACTAAAGTAAAGTTTGACTTTCAGGTTATTCTAGTGTTGATCACAGGATTTATGTATCTTTTTACTTCCCAAATTGTTTTTGAATCTATTGAAAACACTTACGATTACAATTATCAATATAATTATGTACGGTCTATACTAGATTTTGCCTTTAAAATAGCTGTGCTATTTGTTATAGGCAGTGCTTTCTTTGTGCAATTAATTTGGCTGTATACAAGAGTAGATACTTTGAAAAAGCTAGAAGAAAATGTGAAATTGAGTTATTTATGGTCACTTGGCGATTCGATTACTGATTTATTTATCAATCGTTCTATTGCGTTGCATTCATTGGTTATGTTAGCTGCAGCCTTCTTTGGGGGAGGTAGCCTTGTCGCTTCTATGTTAAGAGGAGGCGGTTTTCCAGTTCTTGTTCTTGCTATGTGTATGTTCGTAGGAATTCCAGCCTTGGTTGTTTTCCTATCAAGAATGGGCTATCTAAATCGTATTATGAAGGATACGAAAGATATGGCTGAAGGACGTTTAAACCGAGATGTGAAGGTAAAAGGGAAATCACCGCTTGCAGGTCATGCTGAAAACCTTAACCATTTACGAGAAGGTGTTCGTACGTCTATGCATGAGCAGGCGAAAAGTGAACGTTTGAAAACAGAGCTTATTACAAATGTGAGTCATGATTTACGTACGCCACTAACCTCTATTATTACGTATACGGATTTACTGAAAAAGCCTACTATTACAGACGAAGAACGTCAACAATACATTCAAATTCTCGATAAAAAATCTGAGCGTTTAAAGGTATTGATTGAAGACCTTTTTGAAGTGTCAAAAATGGCAAGTGGCAATATTGAACTCCATCGCAGTCGAGTAGATTTGACGCAGCTTATCCAGCAAGCGGTAGGGGAGCATAAAGAGGATTTGACACAGTCAAGCTTAGATTTACGTATGACGATGCCACACGATCCCATCTATGCATATGTGGATGGTCAAAAATGGTGGAGACTTATAGATAATTTAATTGTGAATGTCTTGAAATATGCGTTAGAAGGAACACGTGTATACGTGATGTTGAAACGTACGGCAGATGGTGATGCTGAATTTACAGTGAAAAATGTTGCGAAATATGAAATCAGTGAGGATGCCGAGGAATTATTTGAACGCTTTAAACGTGCAGATGCTTCTCGTCATACAGAGGGCTCGGGACTTGGATTAGCCATTGCACAATCTATTGTCGACTTACATGGAGCAAGAATGAGCATTGATGTAGATGGCGATTTATTTAAAGTAATTGTTCGAATTCCAGCAGTATGATGGAAAGATGGCGGCAGAAATTTGCCGCCATCTTTTTATAAGCCTAAATTTTTGGCGATAATGACTTTCATCACTTCGTTGGTACCAGCATAGATGGACATAACAGGTATATCTCTATACCTTCTAGCAATTTTATATTCCTCCATATAGCCATAGCCACCATGCAATTGCATGCATTGCGTGGCAAGCTCACGTGCATTTTCTGTGATCCAGTATTTTGCCATAGATACCTTTGTCACAACCTTTTTCCCCGCAATATGCTCTTCAATCAAGGATTCTAAAAATGATTTTCCAAGCTCAATTTTAGTAGCCATTTCAGCAATTTTAAATTGTGTATTTTGGAAGTCGCCAATTGTTCTACCAAAGGCTTGACGTGATTTTACATAGTCTAATGTCAAGGTAAGCATATCCTCTGCGGCTGTTTGTGCAGCAATCGCTACGGCTAATCGCTCTTGCTGTAGCTTTTCCATCATATAGTGAAAGCCCTTGCCCTCTTCTCCAAGTAGGTTTTGCACAGGCACTCGACAATCTTCAAAATAGAGTTCAGCAGTATCTTGGGCATGCATCCCAACCTTTTCGAGCTGCCTTCCTTTTGTAAAGCCAGGTGTACCTTCTTCAATAACAAGTAGGCTGATGCCACGATGCTTTTTTTCAGCCTGTGGATTTGTTTTCACTGCGACAACCACTAAGTTTGTGTGGATACCATTTGTGATAAAGGTTTTTTGACCATTTACAATATAATGGTCACCATCGCGAATAGCCGATGTTTGGATATTCGCCAAATCTGAACCTGTACCAGGCTCAGTCATCGCAATCGCAGTGATATAGTCGCCTGAAATACATTTAGGTAGCCAGCGAGATTTTTGTTCATGTGTACCATAAGCCTCGATATAAGGTACGGCAATATCATTATGCAGTCCAATCCCAATAAGACTTGAACCTATACGTTCTAGCTCCTCTTGAATAATAACACCGAAGCTGAAATCCAGACCAAGCCCGCCATACTGCTCCTCGACCTGTGGGCAAAGGTAGCCCATCTCACCGAGCTTGCGCCAAAAAGAAAGTGGAATTAGATGGTCTTTTTCCCATTGAATATAATGTGGCTCAGCTTCTTCAGCTAAAAACTTACGGAAGGTTTTACGAAATAACTCATGCTCTGTTGTTTCAAATTTATAACGTGTCATACGAAATAGCACCCCTTTTTGCTCGTAAATGCGTAAATTTTCTCGTTCATCTATTATGTTACTGGAAGATTTGTAGAAATTAAAGTGGCTTTTAGTGTGAAAATGACGAAAATGTCATCTAAATATGGTGGAATGTCATGTAGAACGAGAGAATCAGAGGAGATGAAAAGGTAAACTTATAGTTGTCAACGATTAAAGTAATCAGTTCCTACTTTCACTAGAAGATTATTCAAGGGCTTCAAGCAATATGATTGTTAAGTATAATGATATAATCAACTAAATTATAGAAGAAAGTAGAGGACTAGGTTATGCCAAAAGTAATCGGTGGTATACTTTTAATTAGTATTTATAGTGCGTTGACTTTCTATTTAGGGTGGGGAGTAAAGCAGTGGCTTGTAGCGATGGGATGGTTCCGTTATCCAGTCCTATTTTGGCTGATCCTGTATATTGTTGCTTTTAGTATTATAATCGGAAGATTACATGAGTCTTTACGGTTCTTTTCGGTCATCAGTAATTACTGGATGTTTCTCTTTGAATACGGCTTATTACTGTGTTTAGCTTCACAATTGATTGTTTGGTTAACTCCCTTTAAAAATGTACAAATAATTGGTAGTATAGCAGTTGCTGTCCTAGTTTTGTTAAGTATCATCGGCTCTTATTTAGCTTATTCACCAGTAGTTCGTCATTTAGAAATAACGGTAGCCAAAAAGGAAAGTGAACTAGAATCACTGAGAGCTGTTGTGGCATCTGATTTTCATTTAGGGGTATTATCGCATAAAAGGCATTTGCAACGATTTGTAAACTTGGCAAATGAAGCGCAGCCAGATATTGTATTGTTAGCTGGCGATATCGTGGATGATGATCCAAAATGGTTTGTTCAAGAGGGCATGGCGGATGTCATGAAAGGATTAACATCTACATATGGAACGTATGGGATATTGGGTAACCATGAATATTACGGTAAAAAAATTCCTGAGTTTGTAAAGGAAATGGAAAATGCCAATGTGAAAATACTGCTAGATGAAACAATTCGTATAGAAGATGCGTTTGTATTAACAGGGCAAGAGGATAGGACAAATAAAGAAAGAAAAACACTTGAAGAATTAAAGACATCTGATAACTTGCCATGGCTTGTGATGAACCATACACCCGATGACTTGGTAACACCAACGGCAATGGGGGTTGATTTACATATGTCAGGTCATACACATAAGGGTCAGCTATGGCCAAACCAGTATATAACGGCTCGGGTATTTGAACTGGACTATGGTTATAAGTTGAAGGAGCATATGCATACACTTGTTTCATCAGGCTATGGCTTCTGGGGACCACCGATGCGAATTGGTAGTAGATCAGAGCTTTGGGTAGTGGATATAAACTTTCAATAGTGTGTGGTAATCTTGAAATGAGCTACCTAGGTGAAATGACAGTAGTATATGAAAACGTAGTATCTTATAATAGGTGGGTATTTGATTAAAAAAGGTAAGGTGACATGGTGGAAATTATAGAATTATTAAAAGCGTTAATATTAGGCTTTGTCGAAGGTATGACGGAATTCGCACCAGTATCTTCTACGGGTCATATGATTATCGTGGACGATATGTGGTTAAAGACAGAGGAGTTTTTGGGAAAATATCCTGCTAACACATTTAAAATTGTTGTGCAGCTGGGCTCCATTTTAGCGGTTATCGTAGTGATGTGGAAACGTATGCTAAGCTTAGTTGGCTTATATAATATTGACGGTCAATCAAAATCCATAAACGGCCGTTTTAACTTATTGCATGTTATTGTTGGGATGCTACCAGCAGTTGTTTTAGGTTTTGCGTTTAAAGATTTTATTGATGACCATTTATTTAAAGTAGAGCATGTGGTTTATGCTTTAGTGGCAGGAGCAATTCTAATGATTGCTGCGGATAAATTGGCACCAAGAAAACCAAAAGTAGATTCTTTAGACAAGATATCCTATGGTTTAGCATTTAAAGTTGGGTTAGTTCAATGTCTATCTTTATGGCCAGGTTTTTCTCGTTCAGGTGCGACTATTTCAGGTGGGGTACTCTTTGGTATGAGTCACCGTGTTGCAGCCGATTTTACATTCATTATGGCAGTGCCAATCATGGCAGGGGCTAGTCTAGTATCCGTTCTGAAAAACTGGGATACTTTATCGATGGACTATTTTGGATTCTATGCAGTTGGATTTATTAGTTCATTTATCTTTGCCTTACTATCCATCAAGTTCTTCCTAGCACTTATTTCAAAGGTGAAGTTAATGCCTTTTGCGATTTATCGTTTAGTTTTAGCCGCAGTTCTTTGTGTAATTATTTTTATGTAAAAAAAAAGGTCACTCTTCTTTGATAAGAAGCAGTGGCTTTTTTACATTCAATTTATTACTCTAGCCATCAATTTTTTGAAAAGTTAGTAAAAATGATCATAAAGACTTATTGAATAGTGCAAATGTATAGAGGATTATAGTGATAATAGCTATCATTTACCTCTTTATTATTCATTTGTTTATTTTGAGATTATAATTGATACATAAAGTGTCCCAATATTTGTTGTTATTTAATAGCATTTAGGATAATAGACTTAGTTCGGTATATGATTATAATATGAGGTGGAGAAAATGTTTCAAATTGTAAATAGATCTAAGAAAAATACAATTGAAATTAGTGATGAAGCAGCTGTCGGTATTTTTATTGAAGAGCCGGAACGTTTATTACAGTTAAATCTTCTAGGATTAAGTGTATACGACCTTCAATTGATTAAAAGCTTAAAGCCTTATGTGGAAAGAAACGTTGTTGAGGTGGTTGGTGCATTTTATCATGCTATTGAAAGCGTGCCCTCTTTACAGGCTGTGATACAAAAGCATAGTTCTAGCGAGCGCTTACGGCAAACATTACGCCATCATATTATTGAAATGTTTGAGGGGCGTATAGATAAAGCTTTTTTAGAGAAGCGAAGTCGTGTGGCAAAGATGCATGTGAAGATTAATCTCTATCCTAAATGGTATTTAGCAGCCTTTCACATTCTTGAAAAATCACTACGTAAAATTATTTATGAGCTTCGACTATCTAAAGACGAGGAAGAGAAATTTTGTGATGCTGTTAGTAAAATATGTAATTTCGAGCAGCAAATTGTTTTGGAAGAATACGATAACTATGCCAGTATATTAATAGAGAAACAACGCAATAGCGTTAGAGAGCATGTAAAGGATGTCATAGGCAGCATTTCAACACAGTTGGAGGTTCAATCTCAAAATACGACTGAGACAGTAACACAACTTGTTTATAGTGCACAGCGTGTCAATGATTCTTTGACAGATAGTATGCAAGAGGCACAATCTATGCAAAAGGTGTCTAGTGAAGGTTATACTAAAATTGTATCTATTAATGAGCAAACTGGAACAATTCATCATAAAACAGTTGAGATGGCTAATATGGTGGAGCAGCTAGATGCCTCTTCTTCCAAAATTAATGCAGTTGTAGAAATTGTGAAAAGCATCTCAGGACAAACCAATTTACTTGCGCTGAACTCTGCAATTGAAGCAGCACGTGCTGGCGAACATGGTAAGGGCTTCGCAGTCGTTGCAAATGAAGTAGGTAAGCTTGCTGATCAAACGAAAAGCTCTGTTGAACAAATAGCTGAACTAATTATGATGTCGAACGGTATTACAACACAGGTGGTCCAAGCCATTCAGGATATACAGCAACTCGTGAATAGTAGTATTGAACGCAATGCCGAGTCGCTAAAAGCATTTGGTGCGATTTCTGATTCTGTGGAAGATTCTATCTCGAACTTTCAAAATGTTGGTAGTCAAATAGCTGAATTAGTAAAGATTATTGAAACTATTGGTGTGTCTTCTGGAGAATTAGAGAAAGTGGCCAATCGTTTAAATACAACAATTAGAGAATTTTAATAGAGATGATGTCAACGGCAGAAAAAGCAAGTTTGAAAGAGAGGGGTTAATTTTCGTTCTGCCAGCGTCTCAGATGTGACGCTAAATCCCTAGGAGTGACGCTGGCTCCACTCCAATCAACCATGCGCAAAAGAGTCTTTTCCTTATCTTTCATACGAGCCTTAGTGAACAAAATAGCTCATTATTTATATGATTAGAGTAAGGATAGGCTCTTATTTTCAATGTGGGGAAGCGATGAGTGACAACATCCCTCCATAAAGAGTAGTGAATACTTCCACTTTATTTGAAAATCTTTGCTCACAAAAAACATTTTTATGGATTGGAGTGGAAGGCTACTTGACTCCTGTGGGATAGCGCCCGCTTACAGAATGCAAGTAGCATGCAACGGAATTCCATTTTTTCCTTTCGCAAAAGTGTTATTGAAGGTTTTGTTTTCCAACACTATGAAAAACTATGCATACAATCTGTGCATAGTTTTTTTCATGCTGTGGATTAGGATAGAATGATGTATTTCACGGATAAACTAAAAATAAGGCTGATGAATTAGCTAATAACTATCAGTTATGGAAAGATACAGACTAGAAAACCCTAGAAAATGCTTGTTTTAAGTGTTACGCTATAGGCGAATTAGGGAAATGAGTAGAGGGGTGTTTTTGGAGCATGAAAAAGAAATTATTTATAACACGTAAATTTCCTACACATATTGTTGAACCATTACAGGAGTTTTATGAAATCTCACAGTGGGAAGAAGAAGACCTGGTTATTCCACGAGACAAATTGCTAGCAGCTGTCGCTGACTGTGAGGTGCTATGGGTAACGATAGCCGATCAAGTAGATGAAGAGTTACTTTCACATGCACCCAATTTGAAATTAGTGACCAATTTAGCAGTTGGCTATAATAATATTGATGTGAAAGCTTTACGGAAACAAGGCATTATGGCGACAAATACACCAGGTGTCTTAACCAATACGACTGCGGATTTAGTATTTGGCTTACTGCTTGCAACTGCACGTAGAATTCCAGAAAGTGAAAGATATTTACGTGAGGGCAAATGGAAAAGCTGGTATCCAATGCAGCTGGTTGGTAAGGATGTATCAGGAGCAACAATAGGAATTATTGGCATGGGGCGAATTGGCCAAGCTGTTGCTAGAAGAGCAAAAGGTTTTGATATGAAAATCTTATATAATAATCGCAGACGTCGGCATGAAGCAGAAGAAATGTATGGCTTCCAGTATGTTTCATTGGAAGACCTTTTAAAGCAATCTGATTTTGTTGTGATTATGACACCTTATAATACTGATACGGAAGGACTCATTGGGGCACAGGAACTAGCTTTGATGAAGGAAGATGCTGTATTAATAAATGCTTCCCGTGGTGGGATCATTGATGAGGCTGCCCTGTATGATGCTTTGAAAAATGGTAAGCTGTGGGCTGCGGGGCTAGATGTTTTTGAACAAGAGCCGATTGCTATGAATCATCCTTTATTAACTCTTCCAAATGTAGTAGCCCTTCCACATATCGGTAGCGCTTCGTTAACAACGAGAACGGCCATGCTGATGCTAAATGTGAAAGCATTAACGGCTTATGGACAAGGCAAGGCACTCTCCAATCGAATTGATTAAAAAAGAGGGGCATATCATTTGCTGATATGCTACACATGTTGAAAAAAGACATTGGCAATAGTAGGAAAAACTTTTTGCAAGGTGTGGGATTGATTTCCGTTCCGCCAGTATACTTTCCAGGGGCCGTCCGATGAGCCGCTTCACTTACTAAGTTTGCTCTAAATTGTTCTTTCAAAAAGTCGAATAATTTCTTAATAACAAAACATGACAAATAGAAAAACCGAACTATTCCGAAACACTTTATAAGCGTTTCATTGAATAGTTCGGAATTTTTGTTGGTTGAAACATGTTTATTCCAGCCTCATGTTTTCTTATTTATTGAATAAATCGAATATGCCACCGATGCCGCCTTCACCTTTAGATTGACCGCCTCCACCTTGCGAAATAGGTGCTGCTGCAAAGACACGACTTGCTAAACGGCTAAATGGTAATGATTGTACCCACACAGTCCCTGGGCCGCGTAGTGTAGCAAAGAAGATTCCTTCTCCACCAAATAGTGCAGTTTTTACGCCTCCAACCATCTCGATATTGTAATCTACATTTGATGTCATCGCCACTAAACATCCTGTATCTACACGTAGCACTTCTCCCGGCTGTAACGTTTTTTCGTGAATCGCTCCACCTGCATGTACAAATGCCATACCGTCTCCCTCAAGCTTTTGCATAATAAAGCCTTCACCGCCGAAGAAGCCTACACCGATTTTTTTCTGAAACTCAACGCCAACAGAAACACCTTTAGCTGCTGCTAAGAATGCATCCTTTTGACAAATGATTTTACCGTTCAATTGGCTTAAATCCATTGGAATAATCTTACCTGGGTATGGTGAAGCGAAATAAACATGCTTTTTACCTGTGCCAACATTTGTGAATGTCGTCATGAATAAACTTTCACCAGTAATTAGTCGTTTTCCAGCACCAAATAATTTCCCCATTAGACCACTTTGTGAGCTACCTCGTGAGCCATCACCAAAAATAGTTTCCATATGGATCGAGTCATCCATCATCATTAAAGCTCCTGCTTCTGCAACAACTGTTTCTTGAGGATCAAGCTCAACTTGCACATATTGCATGTCGTCACCAAATAACTTGTAGTCAATTTCATGATTATTCATTAAGGGATTCCTCCAAAAGTAAATTTAATGATATTGTATACGATTATAAATCACATTAGTTTCAATAGGAAATTAAATATTTTAGAAAAAAAGGGAATTAGTTAGAAAATGTCGAATATAAAAAACTAGAATGTGTATTATTTATTTTCATATAACGAAGGGTATTGTGAATATACATAACCTTAAGTGGCTTCTAAATTTAGAAGTCATCCTCTATATGGAGGTAATGACGTTAGGTGAAAATAAAGCCTCTGGTAGTTGTCACCGATTATTAGTTAAATGCTAGTATGACCAGGTATATTGCATCTAGAAAATTCGGAATATTGACATATTTCGTTCTGTTACAGACGCTGTACCAATGGAATACAACTGGTACAACAGCCGAGGCATCACAGAGTATTTCAGGGGGTGTATGTAGTGGAGATTAAAAACTATATTGGCGGTAAATGGATCACACATTCACATTTACAAAGTATAGCAGTGACGAACCCTGCAAATGGTGAGCAGCTTGCTACCATACCACGTTCTACTTCAAATGAGGTAGATGAGGCTGTAGCTGCTGCCAAACAAGCACAAAAGAGCTGGGCACTTGTACCAGCGCCAAAGCGTGCAGACTATTTATATGCCATCGGTCACAAAATGAAAGAGAAGAAAGAATATTTGGCGACCGTTTTAACAAAAGAGATGGGCAAGGTAATTGAAGAGGCTAGGGGAGAAGTGCAAGAAGGAATTGATATGGCTTATTATATGGCTGGTGAGGGTCGAAGATTGTTTGGCGAAACTACACCATCGGAGCTTGCCAATAAATTTGCCATGAGTGTAAGGGCACCGATTGGTGTGGTGGCACTCATTACACCTTGGAATTTCCCTGTTGCCATTGCAACGTGGAAGTCATTTCCTGCCATTGTTGCAGGGAATACATTTATTTGGAAACCATCGAATGAGACACCGATGATGGCCTATGAAATGGGTAAAATTTTTGAAGAAGTGTGCTTACCAGATGGAGTCGCTAATATTGTGTTTGGTACAGGGCCTACAGTAGGGACAGCGTTAATTGAACACCCTGATGTCAAGGTTATTTCCTTTACTGGTTCTACGACAACGGGTAGTAAAGTAGCCGAGCTTGGCGGTAAGCACTTGAAAAAGATTTCTTTAGAAATGGGTGGGAAAAATGCTGTCATTGTCATGGATGACGCCGATTTACAGCTAGCCACAGAAGGAATTTTATGGAGTGCATTTGGTACTGCCGGGCAAAGGTGTACAGCATGTAGCCGAGTCATTGTGCATAAGGATGTAAAAGAACAATTAGAAAAGCGTCTCTTAGATGAAATGCAAAAGCTAACAATTGGTGATGGTCTAGAAAAGGACGTTAAAATCGGGCCAGTGATTAATAAAGCCGCATTGGAAAAAATTAATCACTATGTGCAAATAGGCAAACAAGAGGGAGCCACATTATTAGCGGGGGGCAGAATATTAAATGAACCACCTTACGATAAAGGATTCTATTATGAGCCAACTCTGTTTACAAATGTGAAGCCTGACATGATTATTGCCCAAGAGGAAATATTTGGCCCAGTCGTTTCTATCATTGAAGTAGCAAGCTTGGAAGAAGCAATTGAAGTAAATAATGGTGTGAAGTTTGGCTTATCTAGCTCCATTTTCTCACAAGATGTAAATACAATTTTCCGCGCACAACGTGATTTGGACACAGGTATTGTTTATGTAAATGCCGGCACAACAGGTGCTGAAATCCATTTGCCATTTGGAGGCACAAAAGGGACTGGTAATGGACACCGTGATTCAGGTGTAGCGGCCCTAGATGTTTACACAGAATGGAAGAGTATTTATGTAGACTACAGCGGTAAATTACAAAGAGCACAAATCGATACAGAGTAACAGATCAACGAAAGGGGATGTTCTTGATGAAAGTTGTTGTATTAGGTGCAGGTTTAATGGGTAAAGAGGTAGCTCGTGATTTAATAAAAAATGATAAAGTGGAGAGTGTGTTTTTAGGGGATATCGATGTAAAAGTAGCACAGGATTTTGTAGATACGCTAGACTCTAATAAAGTGGAGGTTGTGGAGCTTCATGCAGAGCGTGATGATTCATTAATGGACGTTATGTCTAAGGGTGACGTTGTCGTCAATGCGCTATTTTATTCGTTCAATGAGCGAGTAGCGAGAGCAGCGATTGAGGCAGGCGTACATTCCGTAGATTTAGGCGGTCATATTGGTGGTGTGACAGAGAAGATATTAGATCTTCATGAGGAAGCAAAAGCAAAAGGTGTCACAATCATTCCGGACTTAGGTGTTGCGCCAGGTATGATTAATATTCTTGCTGGCTATGGTGCATCGAAATTAGATGATGTCGATTCTATTAAACTATTTGTAGGTGGTATTCCAACTGATCCAAAGCCTCCACTTCATTATACACGTGTGTTTTCTTTAGATGGCGTATTCGATCATTATACAGAGCCTTCCAAAACGATTCAGAAGGGCAAGCTTGAAGAAGTTCCATCCCTGTCAGGCGTTGAACCTATTTATTTTGATGACTTCGGTGTGCTAGAGGCATTTTATACATCTGGTGGCATTTCCACATTGTATAAGACATTCCCCAATGTCCGCACATTAGAATATAAAACGATCCGCTATAAAGGTCACGCAGAGAAATTTAAGCTTTTAGCTGACTTAGGATTCCTTGATTCCACTAATAAGGTAGAAGTTGATAATCAAGAAGTACCTGTTCGTGCCGTTGTACGAGAGGCACTTAAAAAGAAGCTTGAACTGGGCACAAAACCAGATGCTGTACTGTTACGTGTCATTGTTGCTGGTGAAAAAGCACAACAGCAGGTAACGTATGAATATGAAATGGTCGTACGTAAGGATATGACAATTAATGAAACAGCCATGGCTCGTGCTACTGCCAATACCATTTCTGTTGTAGCGCAGATGATAGGAGCGGGTGCTATTACAGAGCATGGTGTATTTCCACCTGAAGCAATAGTTCCTGGTGATACGTATATTGAAGAGATGGCTAAACGTGGCGTGGTGATTAAAGAGACATCACATAAGTCTGCTATGATCGTGAAATGGTAGGTGCTAACCATGAATTTTGAAATGTCCACTGAACAGGAAATGCTACGAAAAACGGTAAGACAGTTTGTTGATGAAGAAATCATTCCCTACATTGCAAAATGGGATGCTGATGGAGGCTTTGATGCTAAAATTTGGTCAAGGCTTGCTGAGTTAGGCTTAATGGGTGTTTGTGTTCCTGAACAATACGGTGGTAGTGGTATGGATTATAATGCTCTTGCCATCGTATGTGAGGAACTTGAACGGGGAGATACAGCATTTCGCACAGCTGTATCTGTCCACACGGGCTTAAATAGCATGACCTTAATGCAGTGGGGTACTGAAGAGCAAAAGCAGCGCTACCTTGTTCCGCAGGCTAAAGGTGTTCGTATTGGAGCATTTGGACTTACAGAACCGGGCGCTGGGTCTGATGTAGCTGCCATGTCAACAACAGCTGTCCGTGATGGCGATTATTATATCCTCAATGGGCAGAAAACGTGGATTTCCTTATGTGATATCGCAGATCATTTTCTCGTTTTTGCCTATACAGACAAATCGAAGAAACATCATGGAATTAGTGCGTTCATTGTAGAACGTTCGATGGCTGGCTTTACGTCAAAAGCGATTAAAGGAAAATATGGTATTCGTGCTGGTAATACAGGTGAGCTCTTTTTTGAAGATTTACGTGTGCCAGTTGAAAACCGACTTGGTGAAGAGGGTGAAGGCTTCAAAATTGCCATGTCTGCGCTTGATAATGGTCGATTTACAGTAGCGGCAGGTGCCGTTGGTTTAATCCAAGCTTGTATAGAAGCTAGCGTAAAATATTGTCATGAACGGGAGACATTTGGTAAGCCTATTGGAGAGCACCAGCTTGTTGGACAAATGATTGCTAATATGGAAGCCGGCTATCAAATGAGTCGTCTTCTTGTCTATCGCGTAGGTGAACTGAAAAATAAAGGTGTTCGAAATACTCGCGAGACATCCTTAGCAAAGTGGCAAGCGTGTGACTTTGCCAATAAGGCTGCTGATGATGCAGTACAAATTCATGGTGCATACGGCTATTCAGATGAATATCCAGTTGCCCGTTATTTACGAAACTCAAAAGCACCCGTTATTTATGAAGGAACCCGTGAAATTCATACCATTATGCAGGCTGATTATGTATTAGGAAGACGTCGAGATAAGCCATTATCAAAAATGTTGCCGAAATGGCCGTTCGAAGAATAAACGAGGGGGAGCGTTCCCCCTTGTTTTTTTGTGAGGTCATTGCCTACATAAAAAAAATCAGAAAAATGTAACTTTCCGATTTTTTGTTAGTCTAATGGATAAACAAGTAAATGAAAGAGAGGAAAAATGATGAAAAACAAATGGTTGGTAATTATGTTGATAATCGTTGTAGCTATCGTGCCTGGCGTTTTCACATGGATGGTGAATACGGATGTGACTGCAAAGGCCGCTAGCACCAGCATGGCTGCACAAAGCTGGCAAGCATCTTTTTCAGTAGCTTTAAAGAAAAACAAGATTACAGAGGACTATGTCTTTATTACAACGGCAAAAGGCCAAAAAGTGCCTGCAACAATTGAATTATTAGAAGATCAAAAAACAATAGTGGTCAAGAAGTTAGCACCAGGAAATTATCAATTACATGTGAAAAAGGAAGCCTTCGCACAAAGGGGGCTGAATGTCTCTTCACAGACGATTTCATTTACTATTATTGAAACGTTAACAGCCGTCAAATCTGAAAAAGAGCTCCAGCAATATTTTAAAAAGCTGTTAACGACTCAAAGAGTTGGATGGGGAGAGGAAGAGAAAGCTGAAAGTACAGCAAGTGAAGATAAAGCCACTGCTAATAACGAGTCTACAACCAATAACCAAGTAGACGGTGTAGAAGAGGGTGATGTTGTTGTCGTAAAAGACGGCTTTATTTACAGTGTAAAAGATCAGGGCATTACGGTTGTCAATGCTAAAGATCCTAAGCATTTGAAGTTAGCGACAAGCATTAAACTAAAAGAGTCACAATATATTTCTAAGCTTGCACTATATGACAATCTATTAATTGCCATTGGGGATGAATATATTGAAAAGGCTGGTACAGCCATGGTAACAGCCTCATTTTATGATATTTCGAATCCAGGCAATCCAAAGCATGTACGTCATGTTGGGCAAGAAGGCTTTTTACAGGATATTCGTATTACGAAGGACACATTATATATAATTGGTAATATGTATCCGAATTATTGGATGCTGCAAGAAGACAAAAAAGCCGAATTAAAGCCTAAAACATTTGATAGTGTAGCAGGATCAGCGTACACAAGCCTACCTTTAGAAAAAATCTCTATATTACCCAATACAATGGATGGTACCTATAGTTTAATTACAGCTGTCGATTTAAAAAATGGAGCTAAGACAACAGCCAATACAAAAGGGTATTTAGGTGGAAGTAGTGGTCTTTATATGTCAGAAAATGCCCTATATTTAACGACACCAATTTATGAAAATAATCAGGCCGCTCCATCCAATAAACGAGTTATGGATATGATTTGGCTACCTAGGTCAGCAGACACTCAGATTTTTAAGTGGAATGTAGATGGAACGACTTTAAATTTTGCTGGAAGTACAGAAGTAAAGGGAACTGTCTTAAATCAGTATTCAATGGACGAATACAAAGGTAATTTCCGAATCTTTACAACCGAGGGCAATACGTGGGATGAGAAAAGTACTTCCTATAATCACCTCTTTATTTTAGATGAACATTTAAAACCACTTGGTTCTGTAAAGGATATGGCGCCTGGAGAAAAAATATATTCTGCTCGTTTTATGGGAGAAAAAGCATATGTAGTGACATTTAAACAAGTAGATCCACTGTTTGTCATTGATGTAGCAAATCCAAAAAAGCCAGCAGTATTAGGGGAATTGAAGATTCCAGGCTTCAGTAATTACTTACATCCAATAGATGAAACACATTTAATGGGCATTGGTTATGATACGGAGCAACGCTATGATGCTTATACAAAACGTAATTTTACGGTGACAACCAATATGAAGATGTCACTATTTGATGTGTCAGACTTCAGTAACCCAAAGGAACAATCGACAGTAAAAATCGGTGGGAAAGGCTCTTACTCTGATGTGCAATATAATCCGAAAGCGCTATTCCGCAATAAGGAGTTCAATTATTTTGGCTTCCCAGTAGTACTGTATGATGCAGGTAAGGGTGATGAGATTGTGTACCAAGGTCATGGTGCTCAAATTTATGAAATTACTGCTGATAAAGGGATTGTTTTAAAAGGAAATATAATCAATCGTAATACTAATGAGCCATATGAAAATTGGGAGCAGGTTGTACAACGAGTAGTCTATATAGATGATGCTCTTTATACAATAGCGCGTAACGAGGTAAAGAGCTATCAGCTAAATGACTTCAAGCCTTTAGATACATTAACAATAAAATAATAAGAAAAGTCCAATGAATTCGTTTAAAAATTCATTGGACTTTTTCATTGAATATATGAAAAGGGTTCATACTATTGACGATATGGTAGTATTTCTGATACCGTTACGAATTCATAACCTTGCTCCTGTAAATAGGCAAGGACAGCATCAAGTCCATCTGCAGTAGATTGATGTATATCGTGCATTAGGACAATGGCATTATTGTGCAAATTATTTTTTACATGTGGCAATAATTGCTGTGCATTGCGATGCTTCCAATCCAATGTATCAATCGACCATAGCACTACAGGTATAGGGATCTCGGCATTAATCGTGTCATTAGTTGCACCATAAGGTGGTCTGAAAACTGTAGCACCATGATTAATTGCCTTTTCTATTTCATTGGCTGTAGTATTGTACTCTTTCATCACTTGCTCTTGTGTAAGCTTTGTTAAGACAGGGTGGTTCCACGAATGATTGCCAATTTCATGGCCCCGCGCCAACACATCTCTTGCAATATCAGGATAATATTGTACTCGACTACCGAGCATAAAGAAGGTTGCTTTTGCGTGATACTTATCGAGAATGTTTAAAATTTGTTCCGTCACTTTTGGATGTGGACCATCATCAAATGTTAATGCAATACGTTTCTTATTCGGATCACCTGTAGGCGGTGGATTTGTTGGTTTTACATTTTCCATAGCAATTTGAAACTCAGAGGCTAACAATGGGTTAATAAGTGAAAGGGGTAGTTTCACTATTGGGGCACCTGCTGCTCCGCTAGCAATCTCATATTCATTGAAATAGAATTGTAATGAATCGTCGACAATAGCAAAGCGATTGAAGTTAGACCATTTTGGCTCTGTAGCTTTCAGTAATTCATCAGTGAAAAGCTCATCCTTTATTTGAAGGTTTTTCTGCAAATCCTTTCGTACATTGGCAGCTAACGTTGACAAGTTGTTCTCGTCATTTTGTAGAAGGGTTTGAATTGTAATTTGCTCGCCCGTTTCGTTATTAATAAAGAATGTTTTCGTTGAGACTTCATGATTAGCTCCACCAAGGTACTCCATTTTTGTTAGAACAAAGGAATAATAATGCTCTCGGTATGGAAATGTTTCAAGACTAATATTTAATTCACCCATAGCTTCTTTATCTTTATTTTTTTTCATAGATGCTAGATAGTTTTCTTTTGAATCCGATATGTATTGTAATACGGCGTCATTAAAAACTTTGTTATCTGTTTGTGGGTAATGTATAGCAAATGGTGTTCGTTTATCATTAGAAACGTCTGTAACAATACGTATGCCTGGAAACGCAGAACTTTCAGTCGATAAATTACTATTGACCGATTCTGTCTTAGGTTCTTCTTTTGAAGCACTAATCTTTTGAAACTTAAATTCATCCTTTGATAGGATAATAACTAGTATAACTGTTGTTAAGGTTACAATAAGGCCCAGTAATAAAAAATCAATTATTGGACCGCGTTTTTTTCTGCGTTCCTGCATGGTGTTGGATACGCTCCCCTCTTTTTTATTCTCTATACAATCAGACGTGTTAATCATTAAAAAAGTTATACAAATTACTGATCTTTTAATGTTAATTTATAGTAATTATTTTAAATCGGCTATCCTTCTATAGGGTATCAATCGAATGTTGTTGTACTTCTTTTAAAGTGGTTGTAAAATACCTACTAAAATAGAAAAAAACATGCTCAATAATTGTTAATTCATGAAAATTAAATTGAAAGAAAGCTAACTGTTTATGCTGAAATTTTCAGTTGAGTTTTTATTGGCAGTTCGATAATATTGGCAAGGAACCTTTTGAAGGAGGCAGATAGCTGTAATGGTCTTACAAGAAGCGGATAATGAACTTACGATTGACTGTTTGTTGCTTGCAGGGCGTATTATGATTGAAAGTGGAGCAGAAACATATCGTGTGGAGGATACGATGCTGCGGATGGCACATACTCAAAATATGCCAGATGCTCAATGTTATGCCACACCAACTGGAATCATTTTTTCGTTAGGCAAGACACAGCCGACGCGAATTACATCAATTTCCAGCAGGGTTACAGATTTACAAAAAATAGCCTTGGTAAATTCAGTATCTCGGAGACTCACATCTCACATCATAACATTAGAAGAAGCTTATGACGAGTTAAAGTCGATACAAAAAACAAATTATTTTTTACCAACTTATTTACAAGTTTTGTCAGCCGCACTTGCAAGTGGGTGTTTCCTGATTATGTTTAAGGGAGGATGGTCAGATTTTCCGGTAGCTTGTATAGCGGGTGGGATGGGTTTTCTAGTACTTGTGATGATCAATCATTTAACAAGGGTGAAGTTTTTCTCTGAATTTACGGCATCACTTGTTCTCGGCTTTGTGGCCTTCTTAGCAGTAAAGTATGGTTATGGAACTGAACTTGATAAAATTATCATTAGTTCTGTCATGCCACTTGTACCAGGTATTTTGATTACCAATGCTGTTCGTGATTTAATGGCGGGTCATTTTATGTCAGGGATGGCAAAGGGAGCAGAGGCCTTTTTAACAGCCTTTGCAATCGGTGCAGCAATTGCCGTCACGCTAGGATTTTAGGAGGCGGACAATATGCAGATGATGGACATTCTTATACAATTAATTGTTAGTTTTTTTGCGACAGCTGGGATCGCTATTCTTTTTAATGTTCCTAGAAAAACATTACTTCATTGTGGTCTTGTTGGAGTAATTGGCTGGATTATCTATTACGTTTTAACAGAGCAAGGAATGGATGTTGTCAAAGCTTCTTTCTTTGGCTCGTTTGTCATTGCCATAGTTGCCCATTTGTATGCGCGACGTTTTAAAATACCAATGATTATTTTTATCGTTGGTGGAATTATTCCGTTGGTGCCAGGGGGGATGGCATATAATGCCATGCGAAATGTTGTAGAGGACGATTACTTACAAGGCTTACAGTATGGCCTAAAGGCATTTTTAATTACAGGTGCAATTGTGATCGGTCTAGTCTTTGCGGAAGTAATTATTCAACTTATTTTCCGTTCAGTCCGTTCAAGTAAAGTAAAATTACAAAAGGTCTATAAAAAATAAAAGGAGGCTGCGTTAAGATAAACGCAGCCTCCTTAATTACTTATTATTTTTTACTAAGCAATACTTCAATTTCATCTGGTGTAACAGGCTTACTAATATAATAGCCTTGAATGGCGTCACAACCATATGTGATTAATAGGTCTGCTTGCTCAGCCGTTTCGACACCCTCGGCTACAACTTTCAGTTCCATAGATTTACCAAGTTGCACCATACCATGCATAAGCTTTTGGCTCTTTTCAGATTTTAATAGAGAATTCGTAAACGTTTGATCAATTTTTAGTGTATCAATCGGTAAAATTTGCATATATCTAAATGATCCATAGCCAGTTCCAAAATCATCTAATACGAAAGAGATGCCTTCGTTTTCAAGCTTGCGCATTTGCTGTGCGATAGATGTGGCAGCTTCCGCCTCTAAAGCAAATTTTTCAGTAATTTCAATTTGTAGTAGATTTGCTGGACAACCTGTTTTTGCGAGCACTTCAAGTATGGATTTTGCCATATTTTTATCGCGGAATTCGCGAACAGAAGAGTTAATAGATACTTTTAAATCATGACCCGCCTTTTTCCAAAGTAATGCCTGCTCACAAGCTTTTTCTAGCATAAAGGAACCGATATTATTAATAAGGCCTGTTTCTTCCGCAATCGGAATTAATTCATCAGGCGCAACAACGCCAATTACCTCGTCTTCCCATCTTACAAGTGCTTCAACAGCTGTAATTTTACCAGAATAAACATCAATTTGTGGCTGATAAAGTACCTTTAAATTCTTTTGATCAAGTGCTTGAAGTAAACGTTTTTCAATTAAAGCTTTACGATTTAAAGCTTTATGTGTTGCTGTTGATAGGGAAACAACTTTGTCCCCACCAGCCTCACGCACTGTTGAAATGGTAGCAATTGAGGCTTTCATAAGTTGAGAGAATGTTGTTTGGTCTTCTGGATATCTTGTAATGCCACCACTAATAGAAATTGGTACAGCAATATTGCCGCTATAAATAGGGTGCTGTTGTAAGTAAGATAAGAACCCTTGAATAAACCACTCACTTAAAGGGGTAATGACAACAAAATCATTTTCATTTATACGAGCCATTGTGCTATCTTGGAAATACATTTTTATTCGATTTGTAAATTCAATAATAAGGCTTTGATCGATTTGTTGGTCATGTAATTCTTTTAAAGTATAAAATTTATCAATACTTAGATAAACAAAAGAAAAATGTCTTTGTTCTTCAATCATATTGGTAATGACTTTTTCAAGTCGATGTGCATTCATCAGCCCAGTTTCTGTATCGATATAAGCTATTTTTTCTAGCTGATGTTGAATGGTTTTCGATTTAGTAATATCTTTTTCAATTAAGATAAATTGTTGTTCATTTGTTTCGAGATTAAAAGTAGGAATGGCTGTTAACAATACCCAATAGGATTGGCCTATTTTCGTGATTTTTTCAACTTCGCCTTGCCACGTATGACCATTGTGTAAATTACGCCATATCGTATTTGTGACTTTTTCGCTCGCTTCATTATCCGGGAATAACTGCCAGAATGTTTTGCCGATTACACGCTTTGGCGTCCATTGACTTGTCTTTAAAAATTCATTATTACATTCTAAGATAAATCCATCGTGATCGAGTGTGACAGTCATGAATGTAGCATCTAAACCTGACTTGATATTAACAAATGTACTGCAATGTGAAACAGCATTCGTCATTAATTCTGGTAGCATAAAGATTAGTAGAATAAAACGTTCTCCTTCTTCTGTATAAGGCTTCGCTAACAGGGCTGTCGTTATTTCTGTGTTTGACGTTGTGTATACTTGAATTTTATCTAAATACGTACTGTCCTCATTTTGTAAAATAGACTGAAATGTTTCTACAGGAAGCTGACGTAGTAGATTTTCGAGTATAGATGGAGTAGTATTTCCTTTAATATCATCGGCTGACAATCCAATCAGATGTTCTGCGCTCTTTCCCCAGATAGTCGCTTGTCCATCTTGATTTATGATAATTGCAGGAAAAGGAAGTGAATTTAAATAATGTTCATCAATCGTAAATGATTTATGCATATGACTCATGATTTTTCGATCTCCTTGGGTAATCAATATATACTAATATTATAGTTAATTATCGGGAATTAGTCATTATGAATATAATTGTAAATATTTGATAATGAAAAAAATTAGGACTTTTCTCGTGATGTGTAAGAAAAGATTTGAAGAAAAGTAACAATTTTTAGTACGTATATAGGAAGCAGGATTGGTATGGAACGTTTAAAAGGAATATTATTTATTGTCTCGGGTGCTATGTTATGGGGAGCAACTGGTCCTTTGATGGAGTGGCTACTTAACCATACACCATTGACCGTCTCCTTTATGTTAACAGTCCGTTTATCGGTTGCAGGTATATTACTACTTACATATTTATTGTTAACAGGTAAAAATATTTTTAGTATTTGGCAGCACAAACTCTGGGGTAGACAGCTCATTATTTTTGGTATTGCAGGGATGCTAGGTGTACAATTTGCTTTTGTTGCTGCTATAAATGAAAGCAACGCAGTACTTGCGACCTTACTACAATTTTTAGCACCCATTTTTGTTGTGGCATATGTCTCTCTTAGTTTAAAGAAATGGCCACCAAAATATCAAGTATTAGGGATTATTGGTACCCTTGTAGGGTTATTTCTATTACTAACGAACGCTTCGTTTGAAAGTTTACTTATTAGTCCAAAAGCCTTGCTTTGGGGTATAGCAGTAGGCTTAACATTTGCATTTTACACACTGTATCCTGCACGCTTAATGAAGGAGTGGAGTGTGCTATTAGTAGTTGGCTGGGGCATGCTGGTAGGTGGCTTAACATTAGGCTTAGTGAGCCGTGTGTGGCAGTCCAACCAATGGGTTGTTTTAACAGATTTTAAGATACTTATGTTAGTCGTTGCATTAATATTTTTTGGAACAGTAGCCTTTATTCTGTTTTTAAGTAGTATGAAATATATTACAGCAGTGGAGACGAGTATCCTTTCCAGTATTGAACCATTAACAGCAATGGTTATTTCAGTCATTGTATTCGGTACATCTTTAGGTTTTTGGCAATTAATAGGTGTTTTCATTATGCTTGTTTGTGTAACCTGGCTTTCGATAGCGGGTGAAAGAGCATAAATATACTATTGGGTTAGGAATTTTTAACTAGCTTTATATTTTATCTCTGACAAGGGGGAAAGAATGTGAAAGAAGTTTTTTCCTATGTAAGGCCATATAAATGGACTGCCATTTTTGCTTTATGTTTAATGCTTTTAGAATTATTTGTGGAGCTTGTACAGCCACTCATTATGGCGAAAATAATTGACGAAGGTGTACGAGCCCAAAATCAAGGGATGATTTTGCAATGGGGAGCTGTTTTACTTGCACTATCAATCGTTGCCTTTATAGCGGGAGTCATTAACTCTTACTTCTCCTCTCATACAGCACAAAGCTTTTCATATGATTTACGAAATGCCATGTTTGATAAAATTCAATCCTTTACGCTAGCAACCTATCAAAAATTTTCCACAGCATCGCTCATTACTAGATTAACGAATGATGTCACACAGGTACAAACGGTACTGTTTATGAGCTTGCGTATTATGCTGCGAGCACCGCTTGCTGTTATAGGAAGTATTGTAATGGCCTTTGTTGTAAATGCCAAATTGGCGCTGTTTTTAGTGATAGGCGCACCCATTATCTTTATTTTTCTTATTTTTATGGTGGCGAAGGGTGTGTCTTATTTTGGACGTGTACAGAAGAGGGTAGATCGTTTAAATAGGGTATTACAGGAGAATTTACAGGCAATTCGTTTAGTGAAGGCCTATTTACGTGGAGCATATGAGGCTACACGCTTCGATGAAGTTGCTTCACGCTTAAAAATTGATACAGTAAAGGCTTTACGCATTATGGAATATATTATGCCTGTTCTATTATTCATCATGAACATGAGCTTGCTTGCCGTTTTATGGTTTGGTACAAAGCAAATTGCCACAGGGACAACGCCACTTGGCGATATTGTAGCTATTGTCAATTATGCCATGCGTATGACCGGCTCGTTTTCAATGTTTGCGTTTATTATTATTTTTTATGCGCGTGCAAAGGCCTCCGCAGAACGTATGGCAGAAGTACTATCTATGGAAAATGAGGTGGAGGATATTTCCCACTCAGAAGAAGTAGATAGCACAATGCAATATGGAGAGTTAACCTTTGAACATGTTTGTTTTACCTATCCAGGAGGAGATGCTCCCGTCCTATCAGATGTGAGTTTTCAAGTGAGGTCAGGAGAAAAATTAGCGATTATGGGGGCAACAGGTGCTGGAAAGTCAACATTGTTACAGCTAATTCCGCGCTTTTATGAAGTAACGCAAGGAAGAATTCTTGTAGAAGGGCAGGATGTTCAGGACTGGGAATTGCAGGAGCTACGTGAAATCATTGGTTATGTCCCTCAGCAATCATTATTGTTTACTGGAAGTATTGCAGATAATGTACGTTGGGGAGATACTCAGGCTGAAATGGATGCTGTACTACAGGCTACAATGCAGGCACAAATACATGCATCTGTGGAGGATTTCCCAAATGGTTACGACACTAAGGTTGGACAAAAAGGTGTTAATTTATCAGGAGGCCAAAAACAAAGACTATCTATTGCTAGAGCTCTTTTGAGAAAGGGGCATATTTTAATGCTTGATGATAGTACAAGTGCTTTAGATGTTAAAACTGAACAGTCTTTGTGGGAGGCATTAAGTGAAGAGAAGGCAACAATGCTTGTTGTCACGCAAAAAATTCGCACAGCTAAAGGTGCAGACCGTATTTTACTGATCGATGCTGGAAAAGTGGTTGCATATGGTACACATGAAGAGCTTTTACAAACTTCAACGCTCTATAAAAAAATTGCAATCTCTCAACAGGAGGTGGAGGATTAATGGGGTTTTTCCAAAAACCTTTTGGCTATGAGCCCATTTTGACTAAAGATGATCTGAAGCAAACTGTGAAGAAAAAGAAAGGGCCTCGTGCAGCAGATTGGAAAAGTACATTGTTTCGACTATGGAAAATTGTCGACGAACAACGCACACTCCTCATTGTGGTTCTTTTACTAGTGATGCTCAGTTCAATTTTAGCTTTAGTTGGTCCTTATTTAATCGGTCAAATGATTGATAATTATGTTATGCATGGCAAGCTCTCAGGTTTAGGTAAGTGGATTGGTGTATTAATTGGTATTTATATTCTGTTAGCTGTTTCACTTTTTCTACAAAACTATTGGATGATTGGTATTGCTCAGCAGACTATTTATAGATTACGAACAAGTGTATTTGCTCATTTTCAACGACTGCCAGTTGCGTTCTTTGATCGTCGCCAACATGGTGAACTGATGAGTCGTATGACGAATGATATTGAAGCTGTCAGCTCTACATTAAATAGCTCCTTTATCCAAGTGTTTTCAAGTGTACTTACGCTTGGAGGAACCGTCATTATTATGCTTAGTTTAAGCCCCTTGCTGACAGTGCTGACGATGACAATTATTCCGCTGATGTTTTGGGCGATGCGCTGGATTACACGGCGTACAGCACCCTTATTTAAAGAGCAGCAAGTAGCTATTGGCGCTTTGAATGGGATGATAGAGGAAACAATTTCAGGGCAGCGGATTGTGAAAGCTTTCTCACAAGAAGAGCGTATGAAAGCAGAGTTTCGAGAAAAAAGCTCGCGATTAAGAAGAACCGGTTTTTGGGCACAGACTTACTCGGGTTATATTCCTAAAGTCATGAACTTTTTAAATAATATGAGCTTTACAATTGTTGCAGGTATAGGAGGAGTACTCGCGCTATATGGGCATGTGTCGATAGGGGTTATTGTTATATTCACTGAATATGCACGACAATTTACACGTCCTTTAAATGATTTAGCAAACCAGTTCAATACGGTACTATCAGCCATTGCTGGTGCAGAGCGCGTATTTGCCTTGCTTGATGAACAACCAGAGGCAGAAACCGTTTCAGCACAAAAGCATCAGTTATTGGGGCATGTGGCGTTTAAGCATGTGTATTTTAAATATGAGCTGGAAGAAGAAGCTTACACACTAAAGAATGTTAATTTTAAAGTAGAACCTGGACAAACGGTAGCCCTTGTTGGTGCGACTGGAGCTGGGAAAACAACAATCCTCCAACTGATTGCAAGGTTTTATGAGGTAACAAAGGGTGAGGTATTATTTGATGGCATAAATGTACAGCAAATAGATCGTCAATCCCTTCGCTCACAGATGGCTTTTGTATTGCAGGACCCCTTTTTATTTGAGGCTTCTGTTCGTGAAAATATCCGATATGGTCGACTGGATGCAAGTGATGCAGAGATTGAGAAAGCTGCCAAGCAAGCGAATGCTCATGACTTTATCATGAAGCTCAAAGATGGCTATGATACGATTCTTGCAGCGGATGGGCGCGAGATATCACAAGGTCAGAAGCAGTTACTCTCTATAGCAAGGGCGCTTATTGCTGATCCGAAAATTTTACTTTTGGATGAGGCGACAAGCAGTATCGATACTGTGACGGAAATGGCGATACAAGAGGCGCTTGATACGTTAATGCAGGGTCGCACTAGTTTTGTTATTGCCCATCGATTAAACACTGTGCATAATGCCGATATGATTTTAGTTATGCAAAAAGGTGAGTTAGTTGAAGCTGGGCCTCAGCAAAAACTAATTGAATCGGGTGGCCTTTATGCGCAAATGCTTCAGTCCTCCTCGCATCATCTTGAGGAATAGATGAAAAAGGTGATATCAACGGCAGAAACAGCCATTTTGAAAGCCAAGGGATTGATTGTCGTTTCGCCAGCGTCCTTGCCAGGGGCGTCTGATGAGCCGCTTTACTCCAAGTAATCGTGTGCAAAAGTGCCTTACCCTTATCTTTCAAACGAGCCGTAGTGAACAAAATAGCCTATTATTTGTATGATACGAGAAAGGATAGCCTCTTATTTTCAATGTGGAGAAGTGGTGAGTGACAACAACCCTCTATAAAGAGTAGTGGACACCTTCACTTTATTTAAAAATCTTTGCTAAAAAGAGCAGTAGCGGAGGAAGCGGCTCACAGGGAAGCAAGTAGCCTGCTACGTTAATCCATTTTCACCTTTCACAAAAATTCTATGGATGGTTTACGATGAGAAGAGTAATTTCATGTGAAATTACTCTTTTTTCGTTAAATTGAAATGTTATTAATTTGAATAAATAGTATAATATTATAAAAAAGATATCAAATAGGAGTTTCTGTATAGTTTAAAAGTAACTGTGTAAAAAAGATTAATTATCTCTCATTTTGAGAAATTAGCATAATATTTTATATCTATAATTTCTAGTAAATTTCAGTCATTTTCATGAATTTTTATAGTATAAATCCTTTTATTATTCTGTTTTTTGAAGTAAAATTTTGATTAATAGTGGGTATTTATATATTTTGTTGCCAGTTTATTTTTATTCTTGCTACAATAGGGCAATAGTCTGACACAGGAACGGAGTAAAAGATGAATATTTCAGTGATGACAGTGTCTTTTCCATTAGATGGAGAAACATTGAAAGAAGTAAAACTATTATGTGAAGAAGCAACCATTCATGATTATCGAGTATATGAAACCATTATGAGTGTACCAATGGCTAGCTCTTTTGAGTCAAAGGGCTTTATGGTACTAGCATATGAGGATGAACAGGATCTGTTAGTAGGTGCTGCTAGTGCCATTGATTTGATGGGACTCCATACATATGAATGGTCATTAGTAGTGACACCTGCATATCGACAGAAGGGTATTGGAGCTGCATTAGTTGAGGGTATACAAGTTGGCTTAGCAGATAGAGGAGCGGAGGGGCAATTAGCTGTAGTAATTGATGGCTCTCCTTATGGACATACATTTATTGAAAATAAAGGTTATGCTTATAGCTTTTCAGAAGCAACATTAGAAACAAAAGCAGAACCAGTAACATTACAAACGGATATTAGTATTCAACCTTATGCTGGTGAGCAGGGAGAACTGATTGCCATCTATAGTGAAGCTTTTGGTGATTTACCCGAAGAATCAGAGGAACTCATTGCCTTTAATACATCTACAAACGGACGAAAGCTTTGGGTTGCTTATCGAGATGGCCTTGTTGTTGGAACTGTGACGACTGCTCAGGAAAATGAAATCCAATGGGTAACAGCACTTGCTGTTCATCCAAATTGTGAAGGACAAGGTGTTGGAACAGCATTGCTTTCTTTTTCAAAGGATTACGCGAGCAAAGTTGGTGCGAAATTTGTTATGCTCGATGTAGAAATTGACAATAAAAAAGCATTATCTGTCTATGAAAAGGCAGGTTTTATGAAGGCACAGCAAATCGATTATTATGTAAAACAGTAGGAAAAAAGGGCGAGGAGTGGTATTTAACATCAACTTCTCGCCCGTTTTTATCATAAATACCTACTATCTTCATATAGTATTAATAAGCTTTAAGAAAGGAGTCGTGATCATGCGCATGCCAGCATTGCCAAAAAAGAAGTCTCCTCCAAAGGAAGCCCCTAGATCATGGTGGAAAGTAGTTAAAGCTTATTTATCGAAAGGGAAGTTTTATCGATTGCCGCCAAGAAACTGATGATGAATGAAAAAGTCGCCTTCTAGCGACTTTTTAATTTTCTAATAAAAATGTATTTTTGGATGGGCCAATTAAATAGAGTTCATGCATTGCTCGTGTGAGAGCTACATACAGTAGTTTCCGATCAATTATTGTATCGTAAAAGGGTGTTTCAAAAGCAGCTACAATGACAGCATCAAACTCAAGCCCTTTAGCAAGATGACTTGGTACAACAAGCAACATTTCCTGATTAATCGATTCATTTTCTGTTAGCAGCTGTGAGGCAATTTTGTTGTCTTTCAATGTATGTTGCATCGAAATGGCTTCAGCAGTAGTTTTGCAAATTAAAGCGATAGACCGATGACCATTTTGACGAATAGCTTCAAAAATCTCTTTAATTTTTAAGGCATCAAATTGGTCTGCTTGAATAAAACTTGGCACATTACCGTGACGAACAACTGGCTCAACCAGCGGTAGCTGCTCATTCATTTGCGCTAAAATTTGATTAGCGACTTCCATAATTTCAATGGTTGTTCGATAGCTTTTTTGCAATGTTCGGAAGCTTGCACGAGGAAATAGACTTTGGACAGGCTCCCAGGCAGTTAATGAGCGGTAGCTATGAATTCCTTGGGCTAAATCGCCAACCATTGTAAACATGTCTGTATCAAGACCTGTTTTTAAAGCAGCAAGCTGAAACAGACTATAATCTTGTACTTCATCGATAAAGACAACACGCATTTTCCATTCATCTGGGATGCCTTTTAGACGTGCTTGTAAATAGTATAGTGCGGCTAAATCTTCGAGTGCCCATTGTTCTTTACGATGTGCCTGCAAAAATTGCTGTTGTTCAAGATAATGCCATTCAGGAGCTAGCTCTGTTAAAAGTTCGGCGTCGGTAAGAAGGGTGCGATAAAGTGTTTTAATGTTATGTTTGGGAAAGCGACGCATATAGGCAGTTGCAGTTGTTTTCGTTTCTTTTTCTATTGCTGGAATTCGTTCGTCGCGTTCATCGATAAATTTTGTGACAACACGTCGCCGCTTTTCATCATCCCGTATACCATTTAAGGCTTTACCCAATGCTTCATCATATTTTTTATGGAGTGTAGCTAAGACAGCCTGTTTTTTTTGGCGGACATGGCTAGCTAACACCTTTTTTATATGTGCAAGGCGTTTTTCAATTGGCATATAAGAAAACTCATATAAAAACAGCTTCTTTAGATGAGCAGCTCGCATAATACAGTATTTTTCAATATAAACATCTTCGAATAGTTGCGCGATTTCTTGCTCTAACTTCTGGATATAGCGCTCAATGACATCACGATAATAAAGTGAACCTTTCACTTCAGCGATCCATGCAGTAGGCTGATGATTTCCACCAGCAACGAGCAATTCTAATTGCTCATTTGGATTTTGAAGCTTTAATTTTAATTTAGTGGCAGCAAGAACGTAGTCTGTAAAAGTAGTTTGGCATATTTTATCGACACCAAGCTCTGGTAAAACATCACCTATATAATCAATAAATAGCTTATTCGGTGCTAAAATCATGAGCTGTTCAGGATTAAAATGCTCGCCCATTGTGTAGAGGAAATAAGATATTCGGTGGAGAGCGATAGTTGTTTTTCCACTACCTGCTGCACCTTGTACAATAATTGGTTGACGAAGATGTGCTCGAATAATTTCATTTTGTTCCTTTTGGATTGTCGAGACAATTTCAGTTAAACGAACATCTGCTTTCCCAGCTAATGCTTCTTGTAGGAGTTCATCGTTTGTTGTTAGATCAATATCCCGTATATCGAGTAATTCGCCGTTCTCGATCTTATATTGTCTTTTAGCGAAGAGATGTCCTTTATGAACTTCTCCACGGACATCGTACTCCATATCACCAAGACGTCCATCATAATAAACATTGGCTACGGGTGAGCGCCAGTCAACAATAATAGGCTCATGGGTTTCACGATGAAATAGTGAGGTTTTCCCAATATAAAGGAATTCTTCGGGATCATCTGTCTTTTGGAAATGGATTCGGGCAAAATAGGGCTTTTTCCGAACGGCTTCTAGACCTTCTTTTTGATTACGAGCCATTTCAAAGAATCTGGCGTTTGTTAAGATATTTAAATAACTTAAACTCGAATCTAAGTAATCAAGGTCAGCCATGGATTTGCGGATATTTTCTTGAGCGGATTGTAGATCTCGTTGTGATTCGTCTAATATTTGTTGCATATAACTTTGGGTATAGGTCAACCGCTCTATCTCAGCCTGAAAATCCGGATGTTGTACAGTCATTTTTAGCACCTCCTAGGTACTTACAATTTCAAAGTAGATTATCATACTACTATATATAATATTTACCATCAAGTGAAAGCTAAATAGTTAATTATGCTACTATTACATTGGGGTTGGAAAGTTTTTCTTTAAATGATAATAGAGGAGGTTAATGATTTTGGACATTTTTGCACATAGAGGTGTTTCGATAAACTATCCAGAAAACACGATGGCAGCCTTTCAAGCAGCATCAAAGCTTCCTATAGCAGGGATAGAGCTAGATGTTCATTTAACCGCAGATAAAGAGGTAGTGGTCATTCATGATGAAACCATTAATCGTACCTCCAATGGTTCAGGCTATGTAAAAGATTTTACATTACAGCAATTGCGTACATTTGACTTTGGTTCGTGGTTTTCTCCAGAGTTCGGAGATGAAACAATCCCTACGTTAGGGGAAGTGTTAGAGCTTTTTGCAGGTACCAACCATCGTATCAATATTGAACTGAAAACAGATATTATCTCATATGAAGGGATTGAAGCGCTCGTACTCAAAGCAGTGGCTGCACAGCAAATGACTGAAAGAGTAATCATTTCATCTTTTAATCATGAATCATTGCAAACAGTATCAAAAATAGCACCTTATATAGAAAGTGCGGCGCTGTTTGCAGAAGTGTTAGTAGATTTTACTTCTTACATTGCTCTTATTCCAGCTAAAGCGTTACATGTAAGTTTACCAACGTCATTTCGTAAATCAGTTAAACTAGCTCTCGCTGAAGGAGCAACTGTTCGTGTATATACTGTTAATGATCAACGTGATGCTCGCTATTTACAGCAACTAGGTATACAGGCGATATTTACTGATGACCCGGAGAAAATATTACAGGCCCTTAGTTAGAGCATGGAAGGGGCTAGGAGACAAAAAGCTTCCGTGGAATAAGTAGCATTTTTGTAATACCCACGGAAAGCGATGTCTTCTAGAAGATACGTTCTACCATTTCGCACGATGTTCTTCAATACATCCGAGCATTTGTTGAATAACAAGTGTTTCACCATTGTCGAGTAAAATGGAGCCGTCGTAATAGCCAAATAGTTGATGTACCTCCGATTTAACTAATTTGGCATTAGTTTGAGCAACACGTTCAAAAAAAGGGGAGAAGGTTAATGAAACCTGATTAGAAAATTTCGTTTTTACTTTCCAACGTTGCATATAGTCTCCAGAATCATATTGAAACAAAAGATCCTCATGTATTTTGGTCATTTTACCATCAACAAAAACAGCATTTTCAGTCATGCCAGTGCCATCTGTCCATTTACCTCCTAAGTTCAGTCCAATCCGTCTTCCTCGAACTCGCTGAGAGGCCATTCCCCAATTCCATAATGCTTGACGTGGCCATACACCTCGTCCATAATCTAACACTGCAAAATTCTCTTCGGCCGAAAAATTATAACGGCGAGTACCAATTGTGACAACACCTGAAGTTGGGAGTATATGATGTTTGCCTGTAAATTGAAATGTTTTGCGATTCCAAGGGATGACAACATTTAAGGTTTCATCAGTTGGGGGATGTTGGACGATAAGCTTTGCACGTAAAACATCACCATCAAAGTCTGGTATGGACACCGATAGATGCGTTTCATTTTGTATATATAATAGATCAATCATCATTTCGCTATTTTTAAATGAGACGGATTCTAAAACCTGTGTCGGCATTTTTAATTTACCACCGAAGGGAATGGTAATCGTTTTTTCGAAATAGCGCTGTGTTTCATATTCAAGGAAATAAACGAAGCAGACAGCAGCATAATCTAAATGACTAATCGTAGCAGAAAACAAGATTTCGTCACCATAGATACACCAATAGTTCCATTTCTTTTTGCGCATGAGATGGCCGCTTAAATTGCTGTTAATAAGTGGCTTACGTGCAAATCCGATGGCTGCTGGATTTAAATTACCTTTTTTATCGCATAAAAGAGTAGGCCGTAAAATTTCTTTCTCAGCATGCTGCTTCACAATTAACATCCCTTCCAGTCATAAAATAAAATCTGCATTGCATTACTCTTTATTGTAGCAAAAATGTTCTTGAAAATGGAAAGGAACATGCTGAATATAATTGATTTCAATAAGAATATGAGTAAGGACCTAACTAATAGAAAGTCATGGATAGACATATGATGGCATGAGGAGGGGATGTATGGCAAAAATGTATAACAGGCAGGCTGCAGTTCAATATGCTAATTTGTGGTGGAACAGACGCAATCCAGCTTTTCCAAATTTTGATGTAGATTGCACAAACTATATATCTCAATGCTTACTTGCGGGTGGTGCACCAATGCGTGGCGCACCGAGTAGAGATAAAGGTTGGTGGATTCAACAAGGGAATTGGAGCTTTAGCTGGTCTGTGGCTCATTCATTAAGGTGGTATTTAGAGGGATCTACAACTGGATTGAAGGGTAGGCGTGTTCAATCGGCAGAGGAGCTAGAGCTTGGGGATGTCATTTTTTATGATTTTCAAGGAAATGGGAGAATTGACCACTCCGTTATTGTCACAAGTATTCAAAATGGTATTCCCTATGTCAATGCCCATACTTCGGATAGTATTAATCGACCTTATTTTTACGAGGATTCCACTGCCTATACACCGAGTATGACTTACTTTTTCTATCATATAGATGACAGCTTTGCTTAAGAAGAGATAGTTTTAAAGCATATCATTTTGTGATAATGTGAAAGATAGAAGAGACCAACTCTAATATGTTGTCTTATGGTAGAAGGAGAATAGAAATATGAGCGAACAAATTTTATCGGTTAGAGATGCAATTATTCAACGTCGTTCCATTAAAAAGTTTAATGGTCAGCCTGTAGATCGTGAGGATTTGATGGCTATTATCGATGATGCTGTCTGGGCACCAAATCACGGTAATCGTGAGCCTTGGCGTTTAGTAGTAGCCTGTGGAAAGGAATTAGCAGACCTGCACCAGCTATTACGCGACCTGACAATTCCAAAATGGCAGGAGCTTTCAAGTGAAGATTTAGCGAAGCAAATGATGAAATTTACATTACCAGGTGGCTATGCTTTTGTAATCGTACCAGAGGATGCTCGTCAAAAAGAACGTTTAGAAGATTATGCAGCTGCAAGTACGTTTATTCAAAATATACAACTGCTTGCGTGGGATAGAGGCATTGGTTCTTGCTGGAAAACGCCAGGCTTCTTAGATAATCCGAAATTCCGTGAAGCTTTAAAGGTTCAGCCAGGTGAGCGTGTCATTGCCATGCTACAAATGGGTTATTTTGATGAAGTACCGAAAGGCAAGGAACGTAAACAATCAGCTGAAATAGTGACGATTTTTGGTGAATAACCGAAAAAAATCCCTTCACTTTAAAAGTGAGGGGATTTTTTAATGGGACGATATTTATTTTTGTAAATCAGAAACCTCGTATAAGTAATCACTTAACACACGTAAGCCTTTATCGAAGTTTTCTAAATGGAAGTGTTCATTCGGTGCGTGGAAGTTTTCACTTGATAAGCCGAAGCCCATTAACACCACAGGTAAATCTAAAATTTCATCAAAGGCAGCTACAATAGGGATAGATCCTCCGCCACGTGTGTATGCAGTTGGTACATTATACACTTTTTCATAGGAACGTCCAGCTGCTTGGATAAATGGATGATCGAAAGGTGTTAAGAATGGACGCCCTTTATCAAATTCAGAAACATTGATTTCCACACCAGTAGGTTTATGTTTTTCAACATGGGCTTTTAATAGTGCTACAATTTCGTCAGGCTCTTGATTTGGAACAAGACGGCATGTGATTTTAGCACCAGCTTCCGCAGGTAGAACCGTTTTGATGCCTTCACCAGAGAAGCCACCAAATACACCGTTAACCTCTAGTGTTGGACGAGCCCAAGTGCGTTCTAAATAAGAAAAACCTTGTTCACCGAATAATTCTTTTACGCCAACTTCCTGTTTAACTGATTCCTCATCAAAGCCAAGTGCTAAATAAGCTTCACGTTCTTCTTCTGATAGTGGCAATACTTTATCGTAGAAGCCTTCAACTTGAATCGTTCCATGCTCATCACGGAAGGATGCTAAAATTTCAGCCAACGCATGGATAGCATTTTGGACGCCGCCACCGTAAAGACCAGAGTGTAGATCTCCTTTAGCTCCACGAACATCAATTTGAATGCCTGTTAAGCCACGTAATCCATAGCATACTGCAGGTTTACCAGGACCATAAAGACCTGTATCAGAAATTAAAATTAAATCTGCTGCAAGTTTTTCCTTATGTTCTTCAACATAAGCAGGTAAATGCGGACTGCCGATTTCTTCTTCGCCTTCATAAATGAATTTAACGTTGACTGGTAAAGTCCCTGTTGTTGCAAAGAGTGCCTCAATCATTTTTAAATGCATAAACACTTGCCCTTTATCATCACTCGCTCCACGGGCAAATAATTTATTGTCACGAATCGTAGGATTGAACGGCTCGCTGTCCCATAAATTTAATGGATCAACAGGTTGTACATCATAATGACCATAAAATAAAATAGTTGGTTTCCCTTCAGCATGTAACCAATCCGCATAGACAACAGGGTGCCCAGCTGTTTGTGTAATAGAGATATTTTCAAGATTTAGTTTTTCAAACGCATTAGCTAGCCATTGTGCTGCCTGTTGAATATCTTCTTTATGCTCGGATAGAGAACTGATACTTGGAATTCGTAAAAATTCATTCAGTTCATTTAAATGTGCCTCACGATGTTCTGCAAAATAAGCATCTAATTGCTGTAAATTTGTCATCTAGCATCCCTCTTTCCAATATTTCGATAATAGAAATAGTATAGCATACTGTGGTTGGGGAATCTTGCTATAGCAATGGTTCCTGCCATATACGTTAATGTTTAGCCCCAATTTTAGCCCCACTATCCTGTAAAGTTTGACTAAAGAGTGATACAGATTCAGCTTCTAATTCCTTTAGAACATGGCCGTATACATCCATTATCATTTTTGGTGTATTGCCTAATCGCTCAGCAATAACTTTCACATTGAGTCCACGGTTTAACAAGATAGTGCAATGTGTATGCCTTAAACCATGTATTGTTGTTTTTGGCAGTCCAGTCCGATCTAAAATTTTATTGAAAGCATAAATAGGACTTGTTGGAGCAATCGGATCTGCAGCATGTTCAAATATAAACACAAACGTATCATCTTTTGATAAATCGTCTTGCAGTTTCCGGCCGTTTTTAAATAATGCTTTTTTACACCATTTTAAATATGTCTCTAGTTGCTTCATAACCATTTCATCTACTAGAATGGTTCTGTAGCTATTTGTTGTTTTTGGTGTGTGGATGCCGATAACATCCCTGGTACGCTCAATTGTAATGGTGTTGTTTAGGAAGTCTATATTCTTCCATTGCAATCCTAATGCTTCACCACGACGGATCCCTGTATAAGCGATCGTAAGGAAAAAAGTATAGTGGGTCACATTTTCATCCTGTTTGGCATCATCTAAAAAAGTGACTAGTTCAGTAGGAGTAAGGAAGTTGGTCATTTATAATCTAAAAACTTTTTATCAACTAAAAACCCTTTAATAATGGAATTTAATGTTTTTGTATCTTCTGGATTCAAGACATAATTCTATGAAACGGTCATGACAAAGCCTTTAGTTATTAGTGGCTACGCGCTTTGTTGGAATGAACGAGCGTGTATCTATGGTGACCAAGGTAAATTTTACGAACAGTTCCTACCAGGTGTCTTTGTAGACTCTATAAAAAAACGTCATCAAACTCTTCGATATTTACACTTGAGTTCGCTTGATTTTGCAAGTGCAAAAATGGGACAACTTACATTATTTGAAGATGAAAGAGGTTTGTCATTTAATATTGAATTAGAAAATAACAATGAAAATCACCTACTATACAATTTAGTAAGAGATGGGCAAGTAAACCATGTCTCAGTAAGATTTAAAAATGCAGAATTTAAAGAGACAAAAAGAGGAAGGCAAAGTTTTAAGTTGATTCAACGTGCAGAATTAGTAGAAATAAGTATAGTAGAGAATCCGGCTTATAAAACATCCATTGTACAAGTTGGATGTAAAAATAGCCGATTAGAGTTAATTTCTAAAATCGATAAGGCATTGAGTAGTTAAAACACTTACTTCGGTAGGTGTTTTTTAATTACTGGAATAATGAAATATAATATTGATAAAATTTTGAAAGATGAGGGTTTTGATAAAGGATTTAGATATCAAATATCTCAGAGTGGCTTCCTAAATATATAATTTTACATAATTTCCAATTTATATTTTTTATAGTATATATATAACTTAATACTAAAATTAATGAGTATAAATAATTATTTCTTTTTATGGAATAATAAGGTATATTTGTTAATGAAAGATCATTAAGAATAAAGGAGATTGATAATTATGTTCAAAAAAGGATTATTAACTTTGTCCGCAGGTATAATGTTAAGTGCCTTTTCAGTAGCTCCTGCTTCTGCAGGTACATTAGAATCTACATATAGCGGAAGTTTCTCTAAAGATTGGGAATTATATTCTGCAAGTTCTGATAATAAAGCTACTATTACTTATGGTTATAACACATCTTGGATCAATGAAGATTATGTATGGGCAAACCATTCTACTAAAGATCATTATGGGGCTTTATATAATGGTGCATGGCATGCAGCTCCGAGCAAATCAGCCACAGAATTATCAAAAATAGAAGTTCGTCATGACGCTGCTTCAACTAATAAATATCAATGTAATTGGTAATCTTTTTAGAAAATCGACAAGGCGAGTTAACTGAGTGTTAACTCGCTTTTGTTGACTAAAATAATCTTAAATAACAAGGTGATTGTAGTGAAAAAAGCAAAATACATACTTAGTTTAATATTATTCAGTATTGTACTAACTTTTATAGGAGAAACATATGCATGGCATTTAATTAGCTTCGAGACTAAATATGATTATGTCACAATGTATAAAAATAAAGAAGTTTCTCAAGAGGATATGTTAAAGGATGTAAAAAAAGTTGCAGAGGAAGAGCATTTAGAAGTTTTTGTTGTTAATAGAGAAATTTTAAATATTTTTTCTGAAAATATAAAGATATATGGAACTGAAGGCACAGCGAACTACCTAGAAGTTAATTCTTTTGTACAATCCGGTGACTACCAAAGTATATTTTTAGGGGATTTTAATTTTGAGGTGCTTCCTTTAACAAATATTACAGATATAAATAAGTTTGAAAAGTATTATCTTATTGGAGATAAAGAAAACAAGGTCCGTTTTAAGCAAAAACTTGTTGATAAGTACGGTGGTAGATTTCCACAAGAAGGCTACATTGCTTTAAATGGTGTTTTAAATATCAGTGTTGTATGGTCTATTATAATATGCCTACTACTACTATTAACTTTATATGAAGTTGCTCAAATGAGAAAAGAAGTAGTGATAAGAATTATTTCAGGAGAAAGACTGCAGAACATTATTTTTAAAAATATGATATCAGACTCGTTATTTTATACTTGTGCATTTTCTTTGCTTGTTATACTTTTTTTGCAATTTGCTAATGTTAAATATTATTTAAGTCTTTCAATTTTGATAATCACAATTTTTATTATTATTAACAATTTAATATATTTCACCCTTTACATAGGCGATTATAAAAAGGATATGAAATCAAAAATTAGTGTCAAAAGGGTTTTAAAGTTAAGTTATTTATATAAAATATTTACAATCTTTATTACTGTGACACTTGCTGCAGGGTGTTTAACTTTAATAGATGAAGGAATTAAATTTTATAAACAAAAATCATTTTTTGATGATGCTAAAGATTATTCATATGTAGAGCTAAATTTAGAAAACCTTGATGATACCAAAAAATTAAGGTTTGATTTTTACAAAGAATATCTTTCAATGAATAATGCGATTTCTTTAGTAGATTTATCAAGTTGGAGCTTGAATTCAGATCTAAATTATACTTTCGCTGATAGTGGATCACTTGAATATTTGAATGAAAAAGTTAGTGGATTAGATATCAGTTCATTAAAAAATAAGGTGTATTTTCTAGCACCTGAAAAGTACAATTCTGAAAAGATTATTTCAGAAATGAAAGAAGTATGGGATTCATACTATCCTTATCAATATGAATATGACATTATATGGTATAATGAAGAGCTAAATATAATTTCAATAGATAAGACTAGCAATATTAATAGTAAAATTGTTAATAACCCCATAATTTTATTAAACAATATGGTTTCAGATAGTATTAATCCTTATTGGAATGACTATATTTTTAGTACATCAATGTACAAAATTATAGATACGGATTGGAAAGCATTTATTAAAAACTCTAATTTGAATAATGAAGTTGTTTACAAAACAAATGTGTATGAACATTACCTTTATCAATGGGATTTCTATAAAAAAGGTATTCTAATTGGAATAGTTTTATTAATTATCCTTTTTATTTTAGAAGCAATAATTATCAAAACTATATTAAATTATGAATATAGTATTAATTCAGTTGAAATAGCAATAAAAAAGGTTATGGGTTATAGCTTATTTGAAAGATACAAAAGATTATTTGTAACTACAATTCTGTTTGGCTTTTTAGCTGGTATATCTACTTTAATAATTGGGCACTACCTAGATTTGAATTCAGAAATATATTTAATCGTTGGAGCCCTTTCCGTAATTGTTATAGAGATTTGTTTTGTTTTCCTTTATATTCGATTAACAGAAAGTAGAAGTATACAATCAGTTCTTAAAGGTGGCATAGTAAAATGATAGAAATATTAAATTTAAGTAAATCTTATGAGAAAAGAGAATTGTTTAATGGTTTTAATTTAACAATTCAGGATGGAGAGTTTGTTATATTTTCAGGACCAAGTGGTTGCGGTAAGACTACCCTTTTAAATATGATTGGCGCTATTGAAAAAATAGATAGTGGAAAGATTTTAGTTGATAAAAACGATATTAGTGTGAAAAAGAACCAATTAGATTACTTTGGTAATAGAGTAGGGTTTCTTTTTCAAAACTTTGCTTTAATTGAAGATAAAACAGTATTATACAATTTGAAAATGATTAAACAAAAGAACCGATCCAATGTTAGTATAGAAGAAGCTTTGAAATCTGTTGGACTGTTAAATAAAATTAATGATAAGATTTATACTTTATCTGGTGGGGAGCAGCAGCGCATTGCCTTAGCACGATTAATGATAAAAAAATGTGATATTATTTTAGCTGATGAACCTACTGGATCTCTAGATAAAAATAATGCAGATGTAGTAATGAGTATTCTAAAAAGTATGAATGATAGTGGAAAGACAATAATTTTAGTTACTCATGATGAAGAAATAAAAAAAAGAGGAAAGCGAATAATCGAAATATGAAAAAAAATAAGAAAATATTTTTTATAATTTTGGCAACTGTATGCTCTGTTTTTATTATATTTAATCTATTTTGGTATGGATGGATGAAAAATAAGTATACCGCATATATAGAAGGCTTTAACGAATTTGTACCAAATAGAAGTTACGTATTATCAGAAAAATCCTATTTATATAATGTGAAATTTCCAAATTATTTATCGTTTGTAGGAAATTTAGGTGTAGCAACAGATGATAATAAATTCGCACTAATCATATGGCCATCGTTCATTGGAGAAAATACCTATGGAATTCAAATAAAGGACGAGAATGATCAAGTATACTCTATAATGATTAAAAGAGATTTAAGTGTTGTTGGTAATGAGAATGCTGATTTAATTAAAAATAATAAAGAACAAATTGAAATATTATTCAAGAAAGCACAAGAAAAGTGGGGCGACAGTGTTTTATAGTAAAAATTCTTACATTATATTTTAAAAGCTAAGAGTGATTAATTTTCCCCTTAATCAATAAAAAATATAACTGTGTATTTACTTTAACTAAGAAAAGTAAAACACATAATACACATGATTTTCCGTTTGATCATAGATTACACACTGTGCGGTGAATATAATAGAATCTTTTGGTGGATGTCCCACCGCAATGTCTTATCGTATAAATCTCGAAATCGTGCAGTGATGAAATTTGAAACTTAATCTTTTAATCTTTTAAAACATGCTCTAAAAAATTAATATATATATAATCAAGCAACTGCAGAAATGTGGTTGCTTTTTATTATGGCCAAAAGAAAAACACTTTCAGCTGCACGATCAGTTGAACTGCCCCCCGATTGTTAGACACACAATCTAACAATTGGAGGTGCAGTTTTTTTGTCTAAATTTACTGCAGAAGAAAAATTACAAGCTTTTCAACGCTATTTGAATGGTAATGAAAGTTATAAAGAAATTGAGCAATCCATTGGTGTAAATAAGAAGTCAATCTTTATATGGGTGAAACAATATGAACATAATGGCCTTAATGCCTTTATTAAACGATGTACAAATTACACACAACAGTTTAAACTGGGCGTACTAAATTTTATGATTGAAAATGGTACATCCTTAACCGAAACGGCAGCTACATTTAACATACCTGCCCCATCAACGGTTCTTGTTTGGAGAAGACAACTGGAAACGCAAGGACTCAATGTCCCGAGAATAATAGAAATAGTATAGCATAATGTGGTAGGGGAGTGCCGTAATATCAGAGCTACTGCTATTTTTATTTGGGGGGAGTTTACTAGTCATTTTCTAAAACTTTTCAATTAAGTTCGAATGATGATATAGAGTAAAGTAGATTGTTAAGAAAAATGTGACAAAGTCTATAAGAGAGAGCTTTGCCACACCTGAGGACTGGTGATATAAACTATAAGAACTATAAAAAGTTCGCCTTATTTTGTTTTCTTATCATTGGCACGCTCGATAAATAAGTCAGTTAGATCGTTCATTTGTCCAATAACAGAAATGGGATCTGTAAACCAAAATTTGAAATTATCTATTTCGTATACTTCATTATTTTTAACAACATCTAAACTTTTCCATACAGGAGCCGTTGTAAAGTCGACTTTAGGCGTGTCGGCCGCTCTTGCAACGATAACACGGTCCCCTACAAAGTCTGAAATTTTTTCTGAAGAAATTTGTACCCATGGGGTTTTTATAGTAGTTTCTGCTTTTACAGCTGGCGCCATTTGTAAGCCTAATCCCGTATAAACAGGATACCCTGTATAACCATCGCCATAAATAGTGATGGTTCCTTTACCATCCAGTATATCCATAACAGTTATTGTTTCTTCAGGCTTAATAATACGAGCAATTTTTTGGCGAGCGGTTTGAACTTGTTGTTGATAGTTTTTTTGCCACTCCTCGGCAAGATTTTCTCGATTTAAAATAATACCAAATTCTTTAATGAGTTTAGGTATATTTTCTTCGTATTCAATATAGATGGTAGGTGCAATTTTAGAAAGCTGCTCATACATTTCTTTATTACCTGTAATAATTAAATCAGGTTCTAATGAAAGTACTTTTTCTATAGAGTCTCCGACCACCTCAATTCCTTTTTTATCTTTTTCAGGAATATAAGGGTTTTTTAGCTGTGCTTCATTCGAACCAACTGGTTTGACATCTAAAGCAAGTAAGTAACCTAAATAAAAATCAGTAACAATACGTTGCGGATTTTTTTTATACGTAATATCACCATTGAGGGAGTGATAAACCATTGTTTCCTCTGATTCTTTGGTAGTGTCGTTGTTTGTACAAGCTGTTAATAATAAAGCAGCACATAAAACAAATGAAGCTACTATAGTATGGTTCCAATTAAATTTCATTGGTAAAAAGCCTCCTTCATATTGATAACAATTATCATTATATAAAGGTCCTCGATTGAATACATCGGAGGATTTTAGCTCAAAATTAGGATTATTCAACACTAGAGAAGTGGGTAAATATAATCTTTTATATTGGCCAGGCGTTAACCCAGTATGTTTTTTAAATAGGCGAGTAAAGTAAGAAGAATCTTCGTAACCAATTTGCTTCGAAACTTCTTGGATTGAATGATGTGTTTCAACTAAAAGCCGCTTTGCATGTTTGATACGAGTATGTAATAAATAATCAATTAGACCATAACCAGTTTGATATTTAAATTGTTTAGAGAGATAAGATACACTGTAATTCATTTTTTCTGCAATTGTATGACGCGATAAATTTTCATGAAAATGCTTATTTATATAATCTAATGTTTGAGAGGTTAACTGTTCCTCATGCAATCTATTTGAATCTAGTGTATACATTTCATAGATTAATTCTGCTAAGTATAATTTTGTCTTATATTTACTAGCATCAGTGTACATTTCCCATTGTGTGTTTATGTTATCTATTAATGTTAACCAATGCTTCGGTGCATCATAAAAAATGAGAGGCTCTAAGGGCTCAGATATTGTATTATCAAAAGAAACATTACAATAGATCCATAGACATTCCGAAGATGGTTCCTGCATGACATGTATGTTTATAGGGTCATGAACAAGCAAAAAGATGTTTTTATGATGTAAAAGGGGAGTATGATGTAAGTCCCATTCGCCAGACCCTTGAGCAATAAAACTAAAAATACAGTTACAAGTAATGATAGGCCTTAACTGTGGATTTTTAGATATATGTAAAATGGTTAATTTTGCCGAGTCCCAATCTGCTAAAGTAAGGTTTTTCAATTTGATGGTTCACTTCTTTCAATAGGTTATATTACGATAATACAACCAATGATAATGATTCTCAAATAGATGCTTGTATTGTAGAAGTGAAAATCTTCTTAAAAACATACGAAAAAAGTAAACTGCATTCAAATGATTAGATTGCCTCTAATCATTTGAAGTGCAGTTATGCAAGATGTTTTTATTTAATTAGACATATAGCGTTGTATAATTTTCTCATTTTTTTCAGCGAAGCGGTCATTGTGAGAGGATACACCAGCCATATCGACTCCGGTAGGATCTAAATATAGCTTCGCACTATTAACGGCTAGAATGGCATCATTAAACGCACCAGCTATCAGGCGAACCTTACTAGGGTGAGTAATAAAATCACCAGCACCAAATATGCCTGGAATACTTGTGTGCATTTTAGGCGAAACAGATATACCATATTCTTCACATTCAAAGCCCCATTCCATAATAGGACCGTAGAAGGATCGTTCAAAGCCGTGATTAACAATTATTTCATCGACTTCAAATTGTGTGCTCTCACCAGATGTAACATGTTGGACAGTAACCCGTTCTATTTTGGTGTTGTTGCCATGCAAACTAGTCACAACATAGGGGACTAGTGATGTGGCAACTTGCTTCATTTGCGAAACAGATGATTCAAACGCTTTGAAATCTTCTCGACGATGAACAACAATGACTTCCTTAGCAATTGGTGCAATGGCAATCGCCCATTCCACAGCAGAGTCACCACCACCTGAAATTAAAACACGTTTATTGGCAAACTTAGATTTATCCGTAACTGTATAGTGTAAATTAGTTAATTCGTAACGATCTGCTCCTTCTATATTTAACTTTTGAATTTTGGTAATACCACGACCTGCTGCTAAAATGACCGTTCTGCTAAAATGACGTTCTCCTGTTTTAGCAATTAACTCAAAAATTTTATCTTCCCGCTGTTCCATGCCAACAATTTCTTGCCCATAAACGATGGTTGGATCAAATGTTTTCGCTTGAGTAATAAGTGCATTTATTATTTCTTCACAGCGAACAGGCTCAACACCACCTACATCCCAAATTAGCTTTTCTGGATACGTTCTCATAAAACCACCGAGCTCATGCTTAATCTCAATAATTTTTGTTCTCATTTCGCGCATCCCACTATAAAATGCGGAATACATGCCAGCTGGTCCACCACCAATAATTGTTACGTCATAAATGTCTTGTTCATTTATTGACATTAGGGCACCAACTTTTCAACAATATAGTCGATTAGTAGTTCTGTGCCAATAGGACCTAGTCCAACTGCATAATCCTTTGTATCTAATGGGAACACGCGACCATTCTGTACAGCCTCCATGGATTGCCATAGCGGACTATCTTCTAAACTCTTCATCGATTCATCACTGCTATAATTTTCTAACACTCTCTTTTCAACGAAAATATAGTCTGGTTTAATTTCTGGTAAGATTTCAAGAGATAACGGTGTAAACCAATCTTCTGAATCTGCTAATTGTTCTGGAATTTTTAATCCTAGCTGACGATAGATTAAACCACTACCTGGTCCCTCTGCTTTAGCGCCCATGAAGCGATACTGTTTTGGTTCAACCCTTAATACCATGACTGTTTTATCGCCAATGGCTTGTTGTAGTTTTTCTTTAGCTTCTGTCACTTTGTTATTGTAAGTAGTCAGGGTTGCTTCAGCTTCTTTTTCTTTCTCAAAAACTTTACCTAATGCAGGAAGTGCTTCTTCTATAGAACCATTGGCATCCACGGCAAGGGTAGGGGCTATTTTACTTAGCTCTTCATATTTTTTAGCATCGATCACATTCCCTTGCACGACAATTAAATCAGGAGCCAATGAAAGTATTTGCTCTAAATTTTCTTCATATTGAGGGGTATTAATCATTTCTACATTATTTTCTTTAAAAAGCTTTGGACGATAGTCAGGCTCTATTTCATCTACCACTAAAACTTTTTGGGGCACAATGTCAATAGATAGTAAAAACTCTGCATAATTAGAGTTAAACACCAACATATTTTTAGGATTTGTCGGGATCGTAACATCGCCGAAAAGTCCTTTAACGGTTTTGGTAGTAGCCGCTGTTTCTTCTGATGACTGTGTGTTTTGATTGTCTTCCGTTGGCTCACTATTACATGCAGCCAAAGCGAAAACCATCATTAGCAATGGTAAGAAAGCATAATATTTTTTTAACATTTCTCTAATCTCCTTTTTTGATAATGATTATCATTTTCAAATGTTAGCAAATTAGAGAAAGAGAAACCATAGAGGATTGTGTTTATTCAATTGGACTTTAGTGTTGTTCTTTAAAAAATTGATAGAGATTTTGTAGAATAATAGGTTTTCCAAAAATACCACAGTTGTTTAGTCCAAGTGACGTATCAACGAAAAGAATGCGATTGTTTTTAACAGCATCTAACATGTTCCATTGATCACTATTTAGTAAGTTTTTCATATTTTCCTCAGAGCTGAAATAATCCATTATTCGTTTTTCTAGCAATAAAAAAGTAGGGTTGGCTTGTAATAAATCTTCTAGTGACAAGTCATTAAAGCTATATTCTTTCCCTTGTAAATTTGGAGGCATAGAAAGAGCGAGTTCGTTATAGAGTAGCCGAGCAATCTCGCATGATCTTTCACCGATATATCGATAACCAAAATGCTCAACCCTTAAATATACTAGCGTAGGTTTTCTTCGTAGAACATTTGCTAAGTCCTGTTTATACTTTTTAACGTTAGTAAGAGATTCGTTAATTAATGAAGCTGCTTGCTCCTCACAGTGAAATAGTGTCCCGAAATAGTTGATTAAGCTCGTCATTTCATTTGGTAATCCACTAATAACAGGAGCAATTTCACGTAATTCATTTTTAATTTGATCATCTAGTATATTGCCAATAATTAATGTAGGCTGTTGGCGTTGAATTTGGTCAATATCAATGATGTAATGCCCCATATCCATAGTATGAATTTGATGGGAGTTAAATAATGCCCGTTGATAACTGGGCACTAGGGAAGCAGTAGTCACTACACTATGAGGGATAATGTTTAGTGCCAGTGCAATCTCTGCATATAGGGGAGATAAAAAGCATATCCGCTGCTGAGCAATTGATTTTATATAATTTTTTGGAGAGACGCCAACTATTGCTTTAAATCGTCTACTAAAATAATGGGCATCTTCAAAGCCGACACTTTTAGCAATGTCCTGTGAGCGTGCTGAAGTAGTGAGTAAAGCCTCCTGTGCACGATAAATGCGATAAGTTGCTAGATATTCTGATAAAGATAAGCCATATTGCTCCTTAAATTTTCGAGAAAAGTGCCATGGACTAATACCGATACTATTAGCTAATTGTTCTCTCGTAATCAATTCATTGTAATGGTTATGTATATGTTCAATTGATAGTTGTAATTTATTTTCGACCGTGAGTTTTTCGTTATTTTGCGGCTGATATACATGTTTTAGTAAGGTGTATAAAATATATTGATTCATAATGATGGAAGTGTTTGAAGTATGATCTATAGGCTCCATTAAATCACGGCTAATCGTAGCCAATACTACCTCAGGAATTTTGGTCATTTGGGATTCATTTTCAAGAATAGGTTGCCGTTCACTAAGGGTATGAGTAGTGAGGTCATATATGTCAAAATAAATGATCCATCCGGCTAATGCATAATTGCTATTGTCCAGTATCTCGACAACAGAATTTTTCTCAACGGCTAATAAATTGCCTAGGTGTACATGTTGTACCCGACCATCTATACTCCATGAAGCTTGCCCATCTGTAATTAAAATGAGTGCATTATTTGTCATAACATGGACAGTCCCACCTTTTATCCATCCATTCGTAATACGGTGTGTAGCTTGCCATTGCGCAAACCAAGATTGATGTGATTGATACATAGGAACACCTCTTCAATGTAAAGTATAGGTATGTATTAGAATAACAAATATTGTGCGGGTAGGAATATAAGAGTGCGATATCTTATAGTAAATAAAAAAATCTGATTTCTAGAAAACATTGAAATCAGATCTTACTAAAATTAATGAGCAGTATAACCGCCATCAACAAGAAGCGTTGTCCCATTGACAAAGCTTGCGTCGTCACTTGCTAAGAAGAGAACAGCTTTTGCGATTTCTTCTGGTTTACCAAGGCGACCTTGTGGATGAAGGGACGCTAAATATTCTTTCTTTTGCGCATCGACTTCAGCTAGTAGAGGTGTGTCGATATAGCCAGGACATACTGCATTTACGCGAATGCCTTGTTTAGCGTAAGCTGTACATAGATTTTGCGTTAATAATTTTACGCCACCCTTTGCAGAGGAGTAGGCTGTAGGGTTTGGCAAGGCAACAAAGCTATGAATAGAGCCAGCGTTGACAATAACACCACCTGTTCTCTGTGCAAGAAACTGTTCAATGGCATATTTATCAGAAAGAAATACACCTGATAAATTAATATCAATCGTTCTTTTCCATTTTTCGAAAGAAAGCTCATGTGCTGGTGCATCGTCAGCTACGCCTGCATTGGCATACATAATATCAAGTTTACCGTAGCTAGTAACGGTTTCCTTAATCATGTTTTTAATATCTTCTTCGCTAGTTACATCTGTTTTTACGAAGAGTGTATCAAAACCATTGTTATTTAATTCGTCAGAAACAATTTGTCCACGATCTGAAAAATCGGCGATAACTACTTTAGCGCCTTCTTGTACAAAGAGACGAACTGTAGCTTCACCGATACCACTAGCCCCACCTGTAACGATTGCTACTTTATCTTTTAGTTTCATTTCAATGACCACCTTTATTGTTATTTTGCTGTTGCTCCGCCATCAATGACGAATTCTGCACCTGTTGAGAACGAAGATTCATCAGAAGCTAAAAATAATACGGTTTGTGCTACTTCTTTAACAGAGCCTAAACGTCCTAATGGGAATAAATTTTTTCCTAATTCATCTTTAGTGCTTCCAGTTGTTGCTGATGCATAGTCTGCCATACCTGTATCAATATAGCCTGGATGGATCGAATTGACGCGTACGCCATATGGAGCATATTCCATTGCAGCATCTTTTGTCATAATGCGAACGGCACCTTTACTTGCTCCGTATAATACGTGTCCAGCAGCGCCTGTTAAGCCAGCGATGGAAGAGGCATTAATAACTGAGCCCTTATTATGTTTAGCCATAAGTGGCATAATATATTTCATACCTAGGAAGACACCAGTCACATTGATGGACATTAAGCGATTCCAATCAGAAAGCTCGATTTCTGCAAGTGGTTTAATGATATAGATACCTGCATTATTGAAAAGAATATCTACTTTGTTAAATGTTTTGATTGTTTCATCTGCGACCTTTTTCCAGTCTTCCTCATTGCTAACATCATGATGTACAAATAATGCTTCACCGCCAATTGCTTGGATATCGCGGATAGTGTCGTTACCAGATTGTTCATTTATATCAGTAATAACTACTTTTGCTCCTTCTTTAGCAAATAATAGTGCCGTTTCTTTCCCGATTCCTGTACCTCCACCTGTAATAATGGCTACTTTATTTTCCAGTCTCATTTCAAGCACGCACCTTTCATTATTTCTGGTTATATGGTTACCTTGGGATTCAAAAGTATTCGCATTGTTTAGCGATACTTTCATCTTACTCTTTTCAATTTGAAATACTATCCTATAAGATGCTGTATAATATAGTGAGTGAATATCCTCCATTTATAGGGTATTGTTAGTGTGAAGGAGAAGAATTTCCTATGACGCATCCATTTCAGTCAATTGAAGAAGTTACATTACAAGAGTTTGTGTTATTTATTAAAATTCATCATAAACAAATTAAAGAAAATACCAATATTTACCTCGGTTTAGAACCTTCTATAGCCGAAGAAGATCGAAAAAGGGCAGCGATGCTACTGGATTCATTTTTGCGTTTGATGACATATACGAACATTGATGAACTAAATGATGATGATAAGTCCTTTTTTAATACGTGGCTTCAGGCACAGTTATCTATAATCGATCGGAAGAGCTTTAATTTATTCCAATTAATTTTTGAGAAATCATTGATTACCTTTATGATTCAACAAAAGAGTAGCCGAACGAATGCCATCTTAATGTATGTATTATCGTTATTTACGTTTCTCGTACAGCTTTACGATGACTGTGAGGGAGATGACAAAAGGAGTAACGGATCTACTGAAAATCAAGAGTTGCGGCATTTACAGTTATTAGATAAGCTAGATAAATTGCTGATCAGTTCCTCAGGCTATCAGGATTTAGCCTATATTTTAAAAAAATGTGAAGAGTATTTTAGTTATAAAAGATGCGTTTTTTATGCATATGTTCCATGGTCCAACCAATTTTATGGGGTTATTGGGGCGGAACTTCCTAAAGTGCAAAGTATGAAAGGGCAGTTGAATGGGGAAAACGCTATACTTAGTTCAAGAAAACCTATTTATTTGAAAAATCCTAAAAATTACGTAAAAGAGGAGCATATTCAATTATTTAATTTATCCTCCATCATCTTTATTCCTATTATGAGGCGAGACCAATTATTTGGATGGCTAACATTTGATCAGCTAGGCGAGGAATTTGATTGTACAAAGGAAGAATTATTACTTCTTGAAGAAGTAGGGAAGCGTCTAGGTTTATTTTTATCACGTAAGGGCGAGAAGGTAGAAAAAAACACAGAGCTTCATTTAACAGAAAGGGAGTCGATGATTCTTGGCTTGCTTGCTGAAGGATATGATAATAAAAAAATTGGTGGTTTATTATTTTTAAGTGAGCATACGGTCAGGGATTATGTTAGCAGTCTCATGACAAAGCTTAAAGCAAAGAACCGTACACAGGTTGTTGCCTCCGCCTTTCGTCTAGGGCTGTTAAGCTAGCATAAATGCACTTCTGCTGGGAGTGCATTTTTGTGTCTTTATAAACCGATAAATGCACCTTGAATTTTCTGATAATAAACACTATTTAATATATAACGTTAAAAATAGGGAAGTATTGTTATAAAGTGATTTTTAGTAGGAGAAGTAATATAGTAGTAAAACAATTTTTACGAATATTACAAGCAAAAGCGATTAAGCTTACACGATTGTAATGAAATTGAAAGCCAATGCGATAGAGTGTAATACATTATTTTGCGAGAATGTGTATAGAAGCAAGAACAAGAAGCGGAGGCATACACAATGAATGAAAAATTAGAAGGCGTATACGAGGAATACAATCGTTATATATATCACTTATGTTTGAAACTAACTCGCAATAATGTAGAGGCTGAAGATTTAATGCAAGAAGTATGGGTAAAGGTTGTACGCTATGAAGACAGCGTTGCCGAGGTAGAGCATATTAAAGCTTGGCTGACAACTATTACAATGAATACATTTAGAGATCGCTATCGTAAAAAAGTACGTCGAAGCAAATATATGATGAACCAACCTGAAACATTAGACGTACCGATTTTAGATTTGGTTCCCAATAATGAAATTTCGACGGAAGAAAAAATTGAAAAGGATATTGTAACAAAACTAGTACAGGATAAAATGGAGCAATTAGATGCTATTTATAGAAAGACTTTATGGTATTTCTACATAGACCAATATTCACTTGCAGAAATCTCTACAATTATGAAGGTTTCTATTGGTACTGTGAAATCTCGTTTATTCCGTGCAAAGGCTCGATTAAAAGAAATGCTCATGTCTGATACAGCAATTGTGGAATCTGTGCTACCAGCATAATAAAAACAGATTGGTCGCACACCACAAGTACTTAGGCGGAAGTATTCGGTCGATTAATCTAAAAAAAGATGCAATCGCAAATAGTTGCGATGCATCTTTTTAGTTTGTGCTCTTTATTCTGACCGATTAGATTCAACATCCAATAGACATTTTGAAAAAATCGTTCGTAATGTTTGCAGTTCTTCAGCTGTGAGCATACCAAACATATTGTTAATAATTTCACTTACTTGTTGACGCGATTCTTTTAAGATGTTCTCACCCTCTGTAGTAATAACTAGTTGTGAGGCTCGTCGATCTGTGGCATGCTGTGTTTTTTCAATAAAGCCAGCATTAATCAGCTTTGTTGTTAAAACGGTAACACCACCAGTTGTTACTTTCAACCGCTCAGCAATAGCAGAAGGGCGTTTTGGGCCCTCCTGCGATAAGTAGTCTAAAATTAAAATATGGGATTTTGAAAAGCCGAGCACATTATGATTATTCCACTCGTTTGCCCACTTACGCTCAATAGATGAAACGACTTCAAACAACGAGGTAATGGCTTTTTGTTTTTCTTGATCCATAGAGGTCATCTCCAAAACTGTTTTAACTTTCTTGTGCCAATCTTGTCATCGCATTTAATTCGTAAGCACGTACTTTACGTGGAATAAAACGACGGATGTCCATCTCATTGTAACCAACTTGAATACGTTTTTCATCTATTAAAATAGGGCTACGCAACATTCTTGGGTGTGCTTGAATAATAGCGTATAGCTCTTGAATAGAAAGTTGGTCGATGTCGATATTTAAGTTTTTAAAGTCATTTGAATTTGTTGCAATGATTTCATCTGTACCATCTTCAGTCATGCTTAGAATTTCTTTGAATTCTGCAAGTGTAAGAGGGTGAGATGTGATACGTTTTTCTTTATATTCAATATTGTGATCTTTTAACCATTTAAGTGCTTTTCTGGATGAAGAACAGCTCGCTTGTGAGTAAATTGTAACTGTCATTCTTCATTCCTCGCTTTCTATGTTAGATTATATTTTATAAATAGCTTATCAGTAAGTTATATAGTTTATATATATATCTTACTAGTAAGCTATATATAAATCAATAGTTAATTGAAAGAATTTCTCAATCAAATTAATATTTTTTCAGTTCTATTTAATTATACGAAGAGAAGAGTAAAAAGTTTCGTTCTTTCTGCTTACAATGATGTAAGTTTCAGCTGATATCACAGATTTTGAAGAGAGGCCAGCATGGCAACTCAGTGAACCGTTATTACAGGAAGTGACTATTATGTAACTTCTAAAAAATCTGTAGGTAATTGATGACGAATTAATAGGAACTACTAGATGAATATGCTGATCTCGTAGGAGAGCATTAGTTGGAAGTAGGAGTAAAATAGTTAGTCCACTGATTATAGTATGTTTAAATGTGGTCAATTATACATAGAAGTTTGAAAAAAATAAAAAAAGCAGTCCCATAACATGTGGGAACTGCTCTTAAAATGAGCTGGTCTTAGCTTTGTTGTCCAGAAGTGAACCAATCTTGAACGTTCCAGACTTTTGTTGCTAGGCCATCATAGAAATCTGGTTCGTGGCTTACCAGTACAATAGTGCCTTTAAATTCTTTCATGGCACGTTTTAATTCATTTTTCGCATCGACATCTAGGTGGTTTGTCGGTTCGTCAAAAAGAAGCCAGTTCGCTTCTTCCATCATTAATTTACATAAACGAACTTTTGCTTGCTCTCCACCAGATAAAGAATTCAATGGACGTGTAATATGGTCCGTTTTTAGGCCCGCTCTTGCTAATGCTGCACGTACTTGAGCCTGCTCCATCGAAGGGAAGGCATTCCAAACATCATCAATTGGTGTTATTTTTTCTGCTTTTACTTCTTGTTCAAAGTAAGACGGATACAGGTAATCACCTCGAATGACTTTCCCATCAAGAGGGTTAATTTTACCTAGCATTGTTTTTAATAATGTGGACTTACCCACACCATTCATGCCAACTAGAGCTATCTTTTCTCCTCGTTCAATAGCAAAAGATAGTGGAGGTAGTAATGGCTTGTCTTTATCGTACCCAATGACCAAGTTCTCTGCCTCAACTACATAGCGGCTGGAAGAACGTGCTTCTTTAAATCCGAATTCAGGTTTTACGGCTGTTTCTGGGCGGTCAATTCGCTCTAAACGATCAAGCTGCTTGGCGCGAGATTTTGCACGACCAGTAGTAGAGTAACGTGCTTTATTTTTAGCGATAAAGTCCTCTTGTTTCTTAATGAATTCCTGTTGCTTCTCATAAGCATCAATATGTTGACGTTTATTGATTTCAGCAAGCTCTAGGAATTTTTCGTATGTTGCTGTATAACGAGTTAATTTTGAAAACTCAAGTTGGAAGATGACATCCACCGTTTCATTCATAAATTCTGTATCATGTGAAATTAAGAGGAAGGCGTATGGATAGTTCTTTAAATAGCTTTTCAGCCAAGTAATATGTTCCTCATCGAGATAGTTCGTCGGCTCATCAAGTAAAAGTACTTTTGGTTTTTCTAGTAACAGCTTAGCTAGTAGGACCTTTGTGCGTTGTCCACCAGAAAGTGCAGCCACATCACGTTCTAAGCCAATAGCATCAAGGCCTAGTCCACGTGCAACCTCTTCAATTTTCATATCTAATGAATAGAAATCTCCTGCATCAAGTGCGTCTTGAACCTCTGCCATTTGTTCTAACAGTACTTCTAATTCCTCAGGTGTAGCTTCTGCCATCTTACCTGTAATTTCATTAAGTTCTTCTTCTTTTTTATATAATGGTAAAAAGGCATCACGCAAAACATCACGCATTGTTCTACCAGCAGTCAGTACTGTATGTTGGTCGAGATAACCATAGTGTGTACCAGGAAGCCACTCAACTTTTCCTGTATCGTGAATCGTTTGTCCTGTAATAATGCCCATTAATGTCGATTTACCTACACCATTAGCTCCTACAAGACCAATGTGGTCACCTTCTACTAATCGAAATGATACATCTTTAAAGAGTGTACGATCACCGAAAGAATGACCTAAATTTTCAACTGTTAATATTGCCATATATGTTCCTCCAACTGTCCATCTTGTTTACATTTTAAAGTGCTGCGAGCTGCTTGTTTAGTTCTGCTAACTTAGCTTCCATATTCGCAAGGCGTTCCTCTGCTTTTGTTACCTGATCGTTGTGCCCAGTAGACTCCAATTTTTCTATATCACCTTGTAAATTCATATAGTCCATTTTTAACTCTTTAATTTGGTATTCAATATCGCTTTTTGTTGGCATGATGATTACTCCTTTTTGAGAATATTTTATCGTGAATGCGTGTAAAAGCGATGGAGGTTTTTCTAATCCCCCACCGCTTAGTCATTAAAATCAATCGGGTACTGGTTGAATTTACTTATATTCCAACGTCCATAAGAGGAGTTGAAGTGAAAAATTCTTATATATTGTATCATAATCATCTTCGAAGTAGCACTAAGTAGAAGCGATATTGTGTCGATCATAAGCAAAATCTAAGAGTAATGCTTGGAGTGTTTCATTGTTACTAGCAAGATTGAGTTGTCGTTGTTTTCTTACAGCTCGTTCACTGCGAGCCTCGTGTAATAGAAATTCCATGACAGCATTTTGGATTTGAGACTGCTTCATTTTACGACCAAGTCCAAGATGAATAAAACCATTATGCTCTCGAGGAAAAGCATGAAGAAGCTCAGCTTCAGTTTGTGCAAGTGTAATGCATGGCACACCATAAGAGGCAATTTTATAAGGCGTATAATTAGCATTACAAATAATGACATCAGCTTTTGGTAATAGTTTGAGAAGTGCGTTTTTATCACGAAGAATGGCCGTATTGCGACGACTAAGTACCATCATTTGCAAATCATCCGTTGCATGGCGATAGCTATCATCAATCATTACTGTAATTTGTAGTGGGATTTGTAGCTGTGTTAAGTGTCGAAGTGTTCGGTAGGTTAAGTTATGCTCGTCCCCATCCTCAAAAGCAACGACGATATGAGGAGGATTTTCAGGTGTTTTACTATCAGGAATATCATCAAATTGTTGGTAGGCCTCTGGTAGTGCAAAAACAAAGCTTCCACCAATATAATGCGATGGTAAATAATCTTTCACTTCTTGATAGAGTGCTAGTAATACACAGTCACAGGCTTGACCACCTTCACCAAAATCATCAAAATGAATCATTGTTTTGCAGAAAGGTCGTAAATCCTGTACTTGCCAGCCTTCAGAATTACGGCCATCTCTAACGATTAAATCAGGTTGAAGTCCTTTGATTTGCTTAGGTAATTCGTTAAAGTGGTCAAATAAAATTGGAGAAAGACCTTCATTCATTAAAATTTGGATGCCATCATTTGAAGGAGTCTTGACAAATATAAAAACTTTCTCATTCGTAAGTAACTTAGCCAATGTTGAAACCCGTTCAAAAGGATACAGCCCTTTATCAATACAGCTTTCAATAATGAAAACAATCGTTTTTTTTGGTTCAATTGCTTGTGTTTCTTTTTGCAAATGTATCCCACCCTTTCCTCTGTCTCTTTAAATTATGGCGAAGAAAGAGCAAGTATGTGTAAAATTTAGGATTTGATAATCGATGACTTTGAGGGAATCTTGCAATTAGCTATCTTGAGGGGGATTATAAATAACTTTTTAATGATCAAAAAAATGGTCGATATATATAGTGAAATCAAGAATAGAAAAGATACATACAATATGAAATTATGTAGAAGGGGGGGGAAGAAGGATGAGCATGCGTGCAGCGATTGTTATAGGGGCGACAGGTTTAACGGGCTCCTCTCTGGTCGAGCAACTATGTGAAAATGATGAATATGTTTCAATAACCATAATTGCACGGAGAAAACCAATCTTTACGCATCCAAAGTTAGAAGTGAAGATTCGCGATTTTGATAGAATAGAGGAAAAAGATATTGAATTTGCCCATGAATTGTATTGTTGCTTAGGTACAACCATAAAAAAAGCAGGCTCTCGTGAGGTGTTTGAAAAAGTTGATTTTGAATATCCATTAGCGATTGCTTCTTTAGCCAAAAAGCGTGGGATCCCTCATTTTCTCGTCATCAGTGCAATGGGTGCTAATGAAAATTCTCCGTTTTACTATAATCGAGTGAAGGGAAAACTCGAGCATGATTTAGTAGAGTTGGGGTTACAACGGCTCTCTATTATTCGACCTTCACTCTTAGTTGGAGATCGAGATGAATTCCGTCTGGGGGAGAAGGCAGGAGAAAAGCTATTAAAATTTGCACAACCTTTATTAATTGGACCCTTCAAACGTGCTAGAGCAATTGAAGCCTCACAAGTGGCCAAAGCGATGATTATCATTGCTCTATACGGTAAAAAACAGCCTGTTACTATTTATCCATCCAATGAACTAGCAACATTGCAATACCCTGAAATACCAGAAGAGGATGCTTCAAGAGAGACGCTATTTCATTGGGATAAGCTTGAAGAAGGTGAGAAAGTAAATCGTGATGTTATCATTAATCGAGATAAATTTAAGATGGAGGAAACGGTTATTGATAAGGAGGTACATTTCCAACATCGTGATCAGGACAAAAAATAATGTGGGTTTGATTTGTAAATGTTCCGTCTAAAGACTGAATTTATCCCTATCGCTACGACAAACCTTTGCGAGCTACTTTTCATTTGTTACAATATTATTGTAGAAGATGAATGTGGAGGCAAAATAAAGATGAAAATTTTACTCGTTGATGGCACAATGTTTGGTCGTAAAACAGGTGCTATTTTAGAACAAGTGGAACAATATATTAAAGAATTAGATGCTAGTTTCGAATTAGAAATGATGCATTTTAATCAATATAAGCATCAAATTGTGGATGGTTCACCATTAAATGATGATATGAAGAAAATGATTCAACAATTTGAAGAGGCAGACGCTTACATCATTGCAACGCCTATTTTTCAAGCGTCCATCCCAGGTGTTTTGAAAAATGCTTTTGACTACTTACATCCTAAAACGATGCGCTATAAGCCCGTATCTATCGTCGCAAACGGTGGCACATACCAACATCACCTTGTAGTGGAAAATCAATTAAAACCTATTTTAGATTACTTCCGTGCCCTTGTTACGCCTAACTATGTATACACACATACATCACATTTTGATGCAGATAATAACATTGTTGATGAAGATGTTCATAGTCGTTTACGTGAATTAGCACGTGTATTTGTTCAATATTGCGAAATGAGCAAGAACTTGCCGAAGGAAACAATTGATCAACATTAAGATAACCCTTGTACGGTGGTAAGAAATCACTGTGCAGGGGATTTTTCTTTGTAAGTATTCTTTTAGGATGTGCTAAAATAAAACTTTAGTGACTCGGGAGGGAGGGCTGCTCATGCAGGACATAGCTTTACTAGAAAAACAACGCTGTAGTCTTATTTTGACCAATAAGGCGAAGGAAGCGGTAGAGGAATGCTCAGCAAACGAGCATGCCTTTTTTACGTTACAAAGATCTTTTACTGTTTACATTGAAAAACGCAAAGCAAAAAAAGTTGGTGAAACCTTTTTATCCATCTATTTTAATGCGGAGGACAATGAAAAATTAAGCGATTTACTTGCGGAAAAAACAGTCATTATGGATTGTGTGCTGAAGCTAGAAGGTTTGTTGGCGACTAATATTCGTTTTGTGCATATGCGTGGTCCTATCAATACAAATCGTCGCCTAGCAGCCGCATTACAATTTGTCACAAAGCCTAACAATGGAGCAGGCATTCCACTAGAGCTTCATACAAAAATAAGGCAGTTACCGATAGCGGAAGAACGCACAGAATATGTAAAAAAACGTATAGCTAGCTGGGAAGGCTATTTAAAAATTCAAGAACGTGATGCAACGATTGACGATATTCATACAGAATTTAAGCAAAGCTACTTCAACGAAGACTTTACACGCTTAACGATTGTTTGTCCCTACATAAAGAGTAAAGAGTGGAAAAAGTTAGAGGGTTTAAGTGTAAATATTCAAGGGGTTCGTGGTGAAATTGGGCAAGTTTTAAAGGCGAATGCAGGAAAACAAACGATTGAAATTGATTTAAAGCCTTTTATACAGGAAATGGCTCGTAAGGATCAGCTGAATCTTCGTTCGAAGCAAGCAAGCTTTAGTAATTTTGCGACCTTAAGTCAAATTCGACGATTACGAAATGGCTTCACAAAGCTAGAGAAGGGTGAGGCAGTTAACCCTAATTTAGAAACTATCCTGTTTGAACGGCGCCCAACAGTCCGAGCGTCCAAGCTACGAGAAGATATTACGTTTCAAAATAATTTAAATGAATATCAAAGACGAGCAGTATTAGGTGCATTATCTGTTGAGGATTTGTATGTCATACAAGGTCCTCCAGGAACAGGAAAAACGACTGTCATCTCAGAGATTTGTCAGCAAAATGTCAAGGCGGGCTTAAAAACACTTGTAGCATCACAATCAAATTTAGCCGTCGATAATGCATTAGGACGTTTGCTAGCCAATCAAGAAATTCGAATTTTACGCTATGGAAGAACAGAAAGTATTGAGGAAGAAGGCAAAAAATTCATAGAGGAAAATGTCGCTCTCCAATGGCGTGAACAAACACTGGCTGCAATCGAAGAGACAATAGCAATATTTCCAGAACGCGAGCTAGAGCTAAAAGCCAATCTTGCAAAAGCAGAAGATGAACTAGAAAAATTGGAGCAATGGCTAGAACAATTAACTCAGGAAATTGCCGCAAAAGAGCAAGCAGCAATTGAAGAACCCATTCTACAGCAGGAGATTCAAGCATTAAAAAAAGAATTGAAGGCTGCTAAAACAGAGCAACAAACATGTGAAGCACAAAAAGAGCATTATGAGAAACAGCTCGCACAAATCGAGCCAATTGTACAGCAACTTGAACAGACACTTGCTGATTATCCCTCGGTCGAGCAACTACAGTGTACGATTCAGGAAACTACAGAAAAAGTGGAACAATTAGAAGCGGCTGCTCAGTATAAAGAACTACAAGAACAAAAGCAGCAGTTAACTCAGCAATTTCAAGAAATACAACAGAAATATGAAATCGAAAGTAAGCATCTAGTCATTATGAAGGAAGCTCAAAAGTATATCTACACCTTAACTTCGTTTGAGCTTATCGAGCGATTTTTACAGCACTATCAAATTCGCCCTTCCCATGTACTTTCTCAGCAAATGAGTCGCTTGCAGCATTTGGAAGATGCGAAAGATTTAGAGGCATGGTCAACGATCAATGCTCGCCTCCAAAAGGCGATTGCCAAGCTAGAGGCTTTAGTTATTCATGAAGTGAAGGAACGAGCCCTTGCTAAAAGTAGATTACAACCCGTACAATCATTTTCTCTGCAAAACCTCACAGGAGTATTTGCAGAGCTGAACACGGCTTTTCGGGATGGTCAATTACCAGCAACTGATGTTCTAGAGAGTTATCTGCTTGGGCTATATATGCGTCGTGATTTCGTTTGGCAAAAGGGAGTAGCACTAAAGCAACAACAAGAGCATAAAGATCAGGAATTTGAATCTTTCCGTAAAAATCTAGTGACTTTGATTCATCAGGAATGTGCAATCACTAGCTTTGATGTGCAAAGTTACCAGCGTCAACTCCAACCATTTTTACAGCATACAGAGCGTTTACAACAATTGGCAAACGCCTTCCAGATTACTGAGGAGCCAGAAGAATCTGTAGAATATTTAAAGATTCTTACCTCACAAGCTAGGGAGTCTCTTCAACAAGCAAAGCAACAGCTTGAGGCAGTGGAACAGGCGAAAGTACAACTAGTTCCGAAGCAAGCCTCTCTACAGACTGTCACAACAAGCTTACAGGAAGTGGAGCAGCAGCTAACACAAATGGAAGAGCGTATAAAGGACATTAATATTGCTGGATTAAAGAAAGAAAAGCAACTAGCAATTTATACACAGCTTTTACAATCTATGCCAGAACGTACTGCAGAAGAGGTGCTGGAAGCTATTCAAACTTCTAAACAGGCCATTGCAGCATTACAGCGGCAGGAAAAGCAGCTACCTCTTCGCCAAAAACTACAAGAACAATGGCGTGAAAAACTACAAAACGCAACAGAGTATGATTTAGATGAAATTCGAAAATTATATGTACGTCATGCGAACGTTATCGGAACAACATGTGTAGCTTCCGCTAGTAAAGAGTTTATGGAGAATTACCCAACTTTTGATGTGGTCATTATTGATGAAGTTTCAAAGGCAACGCCACCAGAATTACTGTTACCAATGCTTAAGGGGAAAAAAGTTATTTTAGTAGGTGACCATCATCAGCTTCCACCATTACTTGGGGATGATACGCTGGAGGAAACATTGAAGGCAATGCTAGAAGAAAATCCAAACTTTGAAGGTGCACAGGAATTAAAAAATCTATTGCGTGAATCATTATTTGAACGTTTATTTAATAATTTGCCTCCAACACATAAACAAATGCTAGCATTACAATACCGTATGCATGAGAAAATCATGCAAAGTATCGCACCATTTTATGCGAAAGAAGAAAATGGATTACAATGTGGGTTGCCAGATTCAGATGCTGCAAGAGATCATGGCTTAGAGGGTCAATTTGTAAAACGTGATGATCATTTACTATGGATTGATATGCCAACGGAGAAGCCTTATTTAGAGGAGCAGGTAAAAGGTGGGACAAGTCGTTATAACGAAGGGGAATTACAAACGATTCGCCGTATCTTAGTAGATCTCAATGAGGCAGTGAAGGCGGCAAAAGAAGCAGGGCGTATGCCGCACGATGCTCTGAAAAGCGTAGGTGTCATTAGTTTCTACGGTGAGCAGGTAAAGAAAATCAATCGTCTGCTGCAACAGGAATTACAGCTACCACACTTGCAGTTTAGAACAGGTACTGTCGATAAGTTTCAGGGGATGGAAATGGATGTCATTTTAGTGAGTATGGTTCGTAATACACCTAAAGGCGGGGATATTGGTTTTGCCAGAGATTATCGTCGTTTAAATGTTGCGCTATCTCGTGCCCGAGAGTTACTTCTCCTTGTAGGAAGTGCCGAAATGTTTGCGAAGCGTGCAAAGCATCAAGAGACAAGAGAAATGTATACCAATTTATTAAACACAGTAAAATCCTACGATGGCTTGCGTAATCATGAAGGATTGGTGATGTAGAGTGTCAAAATTACAACAACGACTAATGCGTGAACTTCAAGAAAATCGCAATATAAAGATTGTCAAAACCGCTGAATGGTGTATTCCTATTCGAACTGTCAGTGTGACCTATGAGCCAGTTCGGCGTTCAACAATGGATGTTTTAATGACTATGTTACTGTTAAGTATTCAGGAGGCTGATTTTGGAAGTGCCCAGGAATTGAGTGAGCTATTACTGGTCGACCCGTTATTTATTGATGACTTAGTTTCTTTAATGATTCGCGTAAATCTTGTAAAGAGCGAGGAACAGTTTTATAGGCTAACTGAAAAAGGGCAACAGCAGCTAGAACGGGGGATTTTTGAAGAGGAGTTAGAAGTAGAAACATCTACACTTTACTTTAGCCCCTGCCATCAATCATTTCTCACAATTGATATAAATCATGATGAATATGATGAGTTACCAGAGCTATATCGTTATATCGATAAAGAGGCTGAACAACAGGAGCAGTTTGAGGAGTCGCTAGTGATAGCTGCATTACAAGAAGTGAACGCAGAGGAGGAAGAGAACTCCCAAAAAATCATCTCAAAAATTGTTCAAACAGAAGCCCAACAAATTAATGATAGTCCATGTTTAGAGTTTGTTCTTTATGATAGGGAGCAGGATCTACTCTTTGTACGAGTGTGGAATACATTACTTAATCAATGGGATCATCATTTAGAGCAACAGCTTACAAACAAAGAACAGTTAACATGGCGTGAGCAATATTTAACTTAATTCAACTGGTGTTCAAAAGCCAGAACAAAAACGAACGTGTGTCACGTTCGTTTTTGTTTTTATATGATAAATCATAAAGATGGGTAAGAAATTTATAAAATCATTTCGATAAAATGTGGCACTAGCATATATTACTTTATGAAAAGGAGGGGACAGATGTTAACGATTAGCTTATGTATGATTGTTAGAAACGCACAATGTACGATTGAAAGATGCTTAGATTCGGTTCAGCATATAGTGGATGAGATTAATATCATTGATACAGGATCGACTGATCGTACGAAGGATATTGTCCAAAGTTATACCTCTCGAATTTACGATTTTCCCTGGTGTGATCATTTTGCCAAGGCACGAAATTTCTCCTTTCAACAGGCAACAAAGGATTATATTTTATGGCTTGATGCAGATGACGTCATGACACAGGAAGACCAGCACAAGTTGAGTCAACTAAAGCACTCTTTATATCCATCTGTTGATGCTGTAACGATGGATTATTACCTAACTCTTGATCAAGATGGCGTAGTGGAGTGTAGTGAACGAAAGTATCGTCTTGTAAAAAGAGCTAATCATTTTCAATGGGAGGGAGCTGTCCATGAAAATTTAAAGGTATCTGGTCAGCTCTATCATAGTGATATCGCTGTCACGCACTTACCAGTAAAAAAAGATATTCATCGTCCTATTCGTATTTATGAGGGGTTAATAAGGGAGGGGCATTCGCTTTCAGCAAGAGACATATTTTATTACGCGAATGAATTGAAACAGCATCAACGTTATGTGGAGGCGATTAATCAATATCATCTATTTTTGGATAGCGATATAGGTACTACAGATGATCGTATTGAGGCTTGTTTACATGTAGGGGAGTGCTATCGACGACTACACGATGATCAACAAGCACAGCAAGCTATTTTGCAATCCTTCTTATATGATCGACCAAAGCCAGAAGCATGTTGCCGTATGGGCCAATTTTTTATGGAGCAATCAAAACATAAAGAGGCTATTTACTGGTATTCTCAAGCCTTGCAACAAGCTCCTGTCTATTCAATGACGATCCAAAAACGTTGTTACTCCACATGGCTTCCTCATTTACAATTAAGTCTGTTATATAGGGAGCTACGGTTATTTGAAAATGCCTATCAGCATAATCTAGAGGCACAAAAATGGAAACCAAACCATCCCGAAATAAAGGATAACGAAAAATACTTACGCAATCAATTAGGGATATAAATCCTTTTATTGGAAAGGTACATCAATAAACAGGACATAAATAGCTTGGCCAATTAATACAGATACACCAACAACAATCGTCATAAAAATCACATTACGTGGTCTAAAATTTTTTGCCTCCATTAAAAACCTCCTTTAAGATAGAATATTCAGTCAATTAAAGATATGTTTAGATGGAATGAGTATGCATAAGAAAAGAGCAAATTCACACTTAGTGTGAATTTGCTCTTGTTCATTAATCAAGCTTTAACCCTTTCAATGCTTCAGCAAGGGCGTTGTTTACAGGCTCTTCATCTTTTTGTTGTTTTAAATACTTTTGTACGGAGCGTTTATCAACCTTACCTCCGCCTTCTTTTTTTCGTCTTGCCTCAAAGGCTGATAATTTTTCACGATAACCACATTTACACACAAAAATTTGACCATCGCCTTCTCCACGAAGCTCTAATTTTTTATGGCATTGAGGACAGCGTGCATTTGTAGTACGTGAGACATTTTTACGATGACCACACTCACGATCTTGGCAAACAAGCATTTTTCCTTTTTTGCCGTTTACCTCTAGCATCGGTTTACCACAATCTGGGCAGGATTTAGTAGAGATATTATCATGCTTATACTTTTTGTCACTACCTTTAATGTCCGTAACAATTTCCTTCGTATAATTTTTCATCTCGCTAATAAATACATCCTTTTTTAGCTTGCCCTTTGCAATAAGCTCAAGTTTTTGCTCCCAATCCGCTGTGAGCGCAGGTGATTTTAATTCCTCTGGCACTAAGTCGAGTAGTTGACGACCTTTAGAGGTAATATAAATATCCTTGCCACCACGCTTTTCAATTAAGAAAGAATTAAAAAGCTTATCAATAATGTCAGCACGTGTTGCCACTGTACCAAGACCACCCGTAGATTTTAATGTGTCGGCTAATTTTTTATCACTTGTTGCCATATATTTTGCTGGGTTTTCCATGGCTGATAACAAAGTGGCTTCATTAAAATGAGCAGGTGGCTTTGTTTGACCAGATGTTTGAGCAAGAAGTTTTATTTTTAAAATATCTCCTTTATCAATACGGGGAAGTATTTGTTCCTTTACATCATCTGCTGTGTCCTCATCCTCGAAACGATGTTCATACACTTCCTTCCAGCCAGCTAATAAAATCGTTTTTCCACGAGCAATAAAACTTTCTTCGCCAATTTTTGCACGAAGTGTTAGCTGTTCATATTCAAAAGCTGGCAGCAGCACAGCTAGGAAACGCTTTACAACTAGATCATAAATTTTACGTTCTTTATCCGAGAAAGCAGAATAATTCACATAGCCCTCTGTTGGAATAATCGCGTGGTGATCAGATACCTTGCTATCATCGACAAAGGCTTTTGTTGGCTTGATTGGTTTAGTAAGCAGTTTGTTGGCGATGGAGCGATATTCACCTATACCACAAGCCTTTAAGCGTTCAGGTATTGTGGCTACAATGTCTTGAGAAATAAAGCGAGAATCCGTACGTGGATAAGTTAACACTTTATGTTGCTCATATAGCTTTTGCATAATATTCAATGTTTCTTTCGCTGAGTAGCCAAAGATTTTATTGGCATCACGCTGTAATTCAGTTAAATCATAGAGACCTGGGGCAAATGTTTTTTTAGGTTTTTTTTCAATGTCAGCGACGATGGCATGGCTATTTCCTAGTTTTCTTACCAATGTATCTATTTTTTCTTTATCAAAGCTACGACTATTACCATTTTGGTCTTGCCAAGTGAGCTTCAAGTTGTCCGTTGTTTGTGCTTCAATCCCATAATAAGTTTGTGCTTTAAAGTTTTTAATTTCATCTTCGCGCGTCGCAATTATTGCTACAGTTGGTGTTTGTACACGTCCACAGTTCAGCTGTGCGTTAAAGCGGGTAGTTAAAGCGCGAGTAGCATTGAGCCCGATATACCAATCTGCCTCAGAACGAGCTACAGCAGAGGCATAAAGATTATCATAGGCTTTGCCTGGCTTTAGATTAGCAAAGCCATCTTTTATTGCCTTATCTGTTACAGAGGAAATCCATAAGCGTTTTAGTGGCTTTTTGATCTTCACCTTATCGAGTATCCAGCGAGCTACTAATTCACCCTCACGTCCAGCATCTGTTGCAATGATAATTTCGTTTACATCATTCCGTGTAAGCTGACTTTTGACCGCATTAAATTGTTTCCCAGTTTGTTTGATAACTGTTAATTTTAAGCGTTCAGGTAGCATTGGTAAATCTTCAAGATTCCACGTTTTATATTTCACATCATAACTTTCAGGGTCAGCTAGTGTGACAAGATGTCCAAGCGCCCAAGTAACGATATACTTATCTCCTTCAAGGAAACCATTTCCCTTTTTATTACACTTCAGTACACGTGCAATGTCACGTGCTACAGAAGGTTTTTCAGCGATTACTACGCTCTTTGCCATTGTTAACACCCTTTCATAGTTCCATGGTTTTAAATATAGCATAGGTTGAGTGGGTTGGCAGTTGAACTGTAGCGAAATTTGCTAAATATCGATGAAAAGAGTAAACATGTCAGACTTGGAGTTGTTACAGTACTGAAAATAGAAATTTCAGAAAAAACATTGAATTCAGAAAATAAATGTGCTAGGCTAGTGTACATAAAATGAAGCGAAGACTTCAAATATTAATAAAAAAAGGATGCACTTCTTTTATGGGGAATCAAACAATTCAGCAAATGATTCAGGAGAAATATCAAGAGTTGTCCAAAAGTCAGCAAAAGGTAGCTACATTCATATTAAAAAATTTACAGATAGTAGGAGTTCACTCCGCTTCATATGTAGGGGAAAAGGCTGGCGTAAGTGAAACGACAGTTATTCGCTTTTGTTACGCATTAGGCTTATCTGGTTATGCACAATTGCAACGTCAGGTGACAATGCATTTATTTAATGAAGGAAATGAAAGTAGTTTACAAAATTATTTGCAATCTAAGCAGGCTTTTTTTGAAAATCCACGTTTTTATGTAAAGACTATGGAAAAGGATGCATCTCGCATTTTATATATGGCTAAAAACATTGATGAGGAAGATTTTAATCGAGCTTCAGTATTGCTCCATGAGAAGAAAAAAATATATATTGTAGGGATTGGCTCCTCTCATTTAGCTGCACAATGGTTCCACTTTACACTAAATCTTTTGCGACCAAATGTTGTACTGTTAAATTTTGAGACAAGTGAGGTCATACGTGCAATCCAAGAGATTGATGAGGATAGCGTAGTTATTATTTTATCGTTCCACCGTTACTTTAAAGAACCGATCCAATTTGCAGCTGAAATACAAGAAAAAAAATGCGAAATTATTGGCATTACGGATTCACAAATTGCACCTATTACCCAATATGCAACCATTACCTTTGTGAACGAACAACAACAAGAAGTGTCCACAATAGATGCTATGCCAGCACTTATAGCATTTTTAAATACTCTAATAGCAGGAATGACTGCACAAAATCATGACTACTATGAAAATCAGCGCGTAAAATATGATGATTTCGAAAATAGCTTTTTAGCAAACCGATGGAGTTGACTACTATGAACCAAGTTTTACAAGAGTTACAGCCACGTCTGGCAGATATTTTTAAACATTTACATGAACATCCAGAAGTTAGCTGGCAAGAACATAATACAACACAATATATAGCAAATTTATTGAGAGAAGCCCAAATGGAGCCGCATCTTTTTGAAGATATGACAGGGCTTTATGTTGATATTGGTAATGGAATACCTAAAGTAGGGCTTCGCACGGATATAGATGCGCTTTGGCAGGAGGTTAATGGTGTCTTTCAAGCTAACCATTCTTGTGGACATGATGGTCATATGACGATAGCTATTGGGACTGCATTGCTGTTAAAGAATATGGAGCATCTACTTTCAGGTGCTGTGCGCATTCTATTTCAACCTGCTGAGGAAAAGGCCCAAGGAGCGCGGGCATTTGTCGAAAAAGGTATTATGGATGATTTAGAATATTTATTCGGTGTTCATGTTCGACCATTAAAGGAATTACAGGATGGGACGTATGCGCCTGCATTGTATCATGGAGCAGCAAAGCTTTTTACAGGGACCATTATTGGGGAGGAGGCACATGGCGCACGACCAGAACTTGCCATTAATGCAATTGAAGTCGGAGCAGCTATTGTCGAAGGTCTTCAAAAAATTTGGACGGATCCAAATATCTCTGCCTCTGTCAAAATGACACAATTTAATGCAGGAGGCACCTCTACAAATATCATTCCTGGTAAAGCAACTTTTAGTATTGATGCACGAGCTCAAACAAATGAAGTGATGCAAGTAATCACAGAGGGTGTGGAGCGTGTAAAAGCATCTGTTGAAGCGATGTATGGAGCCAAGATATTTTTACAGGTAGATGCCCATATAGTAGCAGCGGTAGTGAATGATGAAGCCTTACAGCATATGAAGGCAGCTATTATTGATGTAGTTGGAGAAAAGGCTTGTGCTTCACCAATTGTGACACCAGGAGGGGAGGATTTTCATTTTTATGCCTATGAACGTCCAAAGCTTAAAGCAACAATGCTTGGATTAGGTTGCGGGGTTACTCCAGGCTTACATCATCCTCAAATGACCTTTAATCAAGATCGGCTTTTAATAGGTGTAAATATTATGACAAAAGCTATTTTGAGAGCATTATAAAGAATAGAAAGAAGAGATAGGTATGATAGATATTAGGGAAATCAAAACAATAGAACAACTTGAGCAAGTTCAGCAATTAGAGTTTGATGTGTGGGGAATGCCTGCTATTCCTCTCCACCAAACGCTTACAGCAGTGAAAAATGGGGGCATCGTTGTAGGAGCCTATCAAGAAGATAAATTAGTTGGTTTTAGTTATGGTTTTTCGGGTTTTCGACAAGGCAAAAGCTATCTATGCTCTCATATGTTAGGGATTGATGAAAAATATCGATCCCTTGGCATAGGTGAAAAGTTAAAGTACAAACAGCGAGCAATTGCTATTGATCGAGGCTATGATTTAATGGTATGGACATTTGACCCCCTTGAAACCCGGAATGCTTATCTTAATCTATCTAAATTAAAAGGTATTTGTTATACCTATATTGAAAATTGCTACGGTGAAATGCAGGATGGCTTAAATAAAGGGCTTCCTTCTGATCGATTTGAGGTAAGCTGGCATTTAACTTCAGATTATGTGGTGAACGATACTGTAATAGAAGTAGCAAATGCAATGCCTGTGGCAAGCTGTGAACTTACAAAGCAAGGTTTATTATGCTTAAAAATAACTGAAAATTTAAAATTTACTGAAGATTTTTATACGCTACCTGTACCTAAGGACTTTCAAGCTTTAAAAGTACAAAATCCTAGCTTAGCATTGGATTGGCGTTTCAAAACAAGAAATATACTAAAGCAGCTATTTTCAGCAGGCTATACCGCTATTCTATTGCAACAACAAGAATACTTTAACGAATATGTTTTAGTGAAAAAAGCAGCTTTAAATTTGGAAGGGGTAAATTAATATGAAAATGTCAGAAATCACAATACGACAATTGAAGATGAAGTTAAAAGCACCGTTTACAACAAGCTTTGGCACGTTTGAAGAGAGAGACTTTTTAGTCCTTGAGGCTAAAGATGAATCCGGGTTGATTGGTTGGGGAGAATCGGTTGCTTTTCATTCACCTTGGTACAATGAAGAAACACTTCAAACAAACTGGCATATGCTCGAAGATTTCCTAATTCCTCTTATTTTAAATAAAGAGATTCATCACCCAGATGAAGTGAGCCAATTATTTGAGCCAATTCGCAAAAACAATATGGCAAAATCAACGATTGAAGGAGCTATTTGGGATATATATGCGCAGCAAACTGGCCAATCCCTAGCAGCAGCACTTGGTGGTAAAAAGGATGAAATTGAAGTAGGTATTAGTATTGGAATACAAAATTCAATCGAGGAGTTAGTTGCGTTAGTTGACGGCTATGTAAAGGAAGGCTATAAACGCATGAAAATCAAAATAAAACCAGGCTGGGATGTAGAGGTTATGCGTACATTAAGGGAAATATTTCCTGATGTAGCCTTTATGGCTGATGCAAATTCAGCCTACCGACTAGAAGATGCAGAAACATTGAAACAACTTGATGCATTTCAGTTAACAATGATTGAGCAACCACTTGCTTCAGATGACATTATCGATCATGCTTCATTGCAAAAATTAATTGAAACGCCAATTTGTTTGGACGAAAGTATCCATTCGTTAGAAGATGCACGAAAGGCTGTCGAGTTAGGGAGCACAAAAATTATTAATATAAAAATTGGTCGTGTAGGTGGCTTAACAGAAGCAAAAAAAATACATGATTATTGTGAGGCCCATAACATTCCTGTATGGTGCGGGGGCATGTTGGAATCTGGTATTGGTCGTGCGCACAATGTGGCCTTAACAACGTTGTCGAATTTTATATTGCCGGGAGATACTGCTGGATCAAATCGTTATTGGGAAAAGGATATTATTGAACCAGAAATAGTTGTAAAAGGTGGTTATATTGAAGTACCACAGCAAGTAGGGATAGGTTATGAAATAAATAGGGAAACGGTTAATTCCTTAACAGTCGCGCAGAAAACATATCAATAAATAGACTTCAGTTTCAAATATTAGAATAGTAGGTGTTCTATGAAAAAAAGTTGGCAGATAGGTGGAGCATTTGTAGGCTTAATTGTTGGAGCAGGGTTTGCATCGGGTCAGGAAATTATGCAGTATTTTACAAGCTTTGGTTTGTACAGTATTATAGGTGCCATTGTCGCCACAATTGCTTTTGCATTTTTAGGGATGAGTTTAGCGCAATTAGGGACAGATCTACAAACAACATCACATAAAGAGGTTATCTATCGTATTGGAGGACGATATGTTGGTATTATTTTAGATATCATCATCACGTTTTTCTTATTTGGTGTCGCTGTTGTCATGTTTGCTGGATCAGGCTCGACATTTCATCAAATGTTTGGCATCAATCCAATGGTCGGCAGTATTTTTATGGTCGTTATAACAATACTAACATTACTATTAAATGTTAATAATATTATTAATTTGATAGCATTGGTGACCCCTTATTTAATGGGTATAATTTTTATTATTTTGATTTATTCTATTTTTACAATGGACTTATCCATTGCAGAGCAAAATGCTTTAGCAAAAGCACAACCATCTGCAGCGTCCAATTGGCTAATGGGAGCACTACTTTATGTCTCCTATAATATCGCTGCGGGTGCAGCAATGTTAATTGTGATGGGTGGAACAGTAACAGATCGCAAAGTTGCTGGTAGAGGTGGACTACTTGGCGGTATAATGCTAGGTATTTTAATCGTACTCATCAATATAGCAATGTTTTCTAAAATAAATGTTGTCGATGGAGTAGCAATGCCAACATTAGAATTAGCAAAACAAATTCACCCTGTAGTAGGAGTCTTAATGTCCATCGCTTTATTAGGCATGATGTACAATACTGCGGTGGGAATGTTCTATTCATTTACAGTTCGTTTTATTGCACCAGACCATAAATATTTTAAAGTGGGTATTGTAGTTATTGGATTAATAGGTTTTGCTGCAAGTTTAGTAGGATTTACTACATTGGTTGGTAAAGTCTATTCAACAATGGGCTACTTAGGTTTTGCCTTAATTATTGCTGTTATCATTTCATGGCTACGTAAACTACCGAAAGTTTTATAAAGAGGAATTTTTCCCTTGTGTTAAAACGAGGGAAATTTTTTGTATTTTGTAATGAAAACAAAATGTACATCATACAGTTAATTTGTGTTCGTGAAATCGTTGAATGCTGTTTTAAGTAAACGTTATGCTCGAAATTATAGAAAAAAGCTATTTGTTGCTAGACACCAAATTTTGAGAATGCTATATTTATGTTGTCATAGTATTTTTATAATTAGGAAAAAATAGAATAATCTATGGATTTGAGTAGTTTTTCCTGATTATAAGGAGTGATGGAGTATAGAGCTAGATGAAGGATGATAGGTGCTTATGGTAAAGAAAACGTTAAAACAAAGAATTGTAGAAGCTTCAGTTGAATTGTTTCAGCAAGATGGTTATCACAATGTAACGGTGGATCGCATTGTGGATTATATTGGGGCATCAAAGGGTGGATTTTATCATAATTTTAAATCAAAAGATGAACTGTTATATGAAATTCATGATGTCTTTATTTCATATGTTATTCAACAATCACAGGATGCATATGACCAATACGATACACCTATTAAACGTCTATGTGCCATGCTGCAAACGCTGACACAAGTGTTCGATATGTATCAAGCACATATTACGATTTTTTATGAAGAGAGTCGTTCACTCTCAGATGAATATAGTGATATTATTCATAAAAAACGAGATCACTATCGAGACATCTTGCAAAAAGTAATAGCAGAGGGCCAGGAAGCAAAGGTTTTTCGTACAGAATTACCTTGTACGATTGTCACGATGGCAATTGTCGGGATGATTAACTGGACATACAAATGGTTTAAGCAATCGGGGCCATTAACAATGGAGCAAATCACAGATGTTTTTACTGATATGGTATTGCGTGCTATTGTGACGGAACAAGCAATGGATGAAGCTAAACAATTTATGATAAAGGGGTAGCCAGTAGGAAACACTGGTTTTATTATTTGTTTTTACAAACCGACTAGTCGGTATTTATCTGTAAGTGATGATCATTGAATTCCATCTATTTATGGCAAATTTGACATTAGGGGGATTAGGGATGAATTTTGAATTAACAAAAGAGCAAGAGATGATTCGAGACATGGTGCGTGATTTTGCTGAAAAAGAGATTAAACCGTATGCTCGTGAGGTTGATGAGACATCAACAATGAGAATAGAGAGCTTTAAGAAGATGGCAGAACTAGGCTTATTGGGTATCCCATTTCCTGAAGAATATGGCGGCTCAGGTGGAGATACGGTGTCCTATGCTTTAGCTGTTGAGGAAATTGGTCGAGCATGTGGGGGTACAGGACTAAGCTATGCAGCTGCTGTTAGCTTAGGAGCTTCACCAATTTACAATTTCGGCACGGAGGAACAAAAGCAGGAATGGCTAGTTCCATTAGCAAAAGGTGAGACATTAGGATCATTCGGTTTAACAGAGCCTAATGCAGGTTCAGATGCTGGTGGCACACGTACTACAGCCGTTATTGATGGCGATGACTATGTTATTAACGGAGAAAAATGCTGGATTACCAATGCAGGGTACGCTCGACAAATTATTGTAACTGCAGTAACGGGTAAACGTGAAGATGGTAAAAAAATTATTTCCTCTATTATTGTGCCAACAAACACACCAGGTGTAACGATTAACTGTAATTATGACAAAATGGGTGTACGTGGCTCCAATACATGTGAAATTGTGTTGCAAAATGTTCGTGTCCCTAGAGCAAATCTATTAGGGGATGAAAAACGAGGCTTTAGCCAGTTTTTAAACACACTAGATGGTGGGCGTATTTCTATTGCCGCACTATCTGTGGGGATTGCACAGGCTGCCTATGAAAAAGCATTGAAGTTTGCACAGGAGCGTGAACAATTTGGTGCACCTATTTCGAAGCTACAGGCGATCCAATTTAAATTAGCCGATATGGCGATGGAAATAGAGCTTGCTCGTACATTAGTACATAAAGCGGCATGGCTAAAAGATCACAAGAAACCATTTGGCAAAGAAGCGGCGATGGCTAAACTATTTGCTTCTGAAATGGGCTTCCGTACATGTAATCAAGCTATCCAAATTCATGGTGGCTCTGGGTATATGAAGGAATATGATGTAGAACGCCATTTACGTGACATTAAGTTAATGGAAATCGGTGAAGGAACATCTGAAATTCAACGTCTCGTCATTTCTCGTCTAATTGGCTGTTAATCAAAATCAATTATGCCTTAGCATAATTGTGTCCGGAATTGGCTTTGTGCTTGCACAAAGCAGTCCTTTCCGATTCCGTGACACCCGCTGAACAGTAGCTTAAATCAGCACTCATCTCACCATCTATAAAGTTGGGAGACTTCTGCTGAAAGAAGTTAAATAGCATGAATAAGGGGGATCTTCATGGCAGAGCTTGTGTATCAAACCATTGGTCAGTTGCTAGATGAACAATCTAAAAAGTATCCGCAAAACGAAGCGTTGGTCTATGCTGATAGGGGTTTACGCATGACTTATGAGCAGCTAAATCGTCAAGCACGACTCGTGGCGAGGGGTTTAATGGCTTTAGGAATTGAAAAAGGTGACCATATCGCAGTATGGACAACAAATGTACCTGAGTGGGTGCAGCTTCAATTTGGTACGGGGAAGATGGGTGCTCCTATCGTTACGGTAAATACCAATTATCGTGCAAGCGAGTTGGAGTATCTATTAAAACAATCTGATGCCAAAACGATTTTTTTAGTTGAAAATTATCGAGACCATTCTTTTATTCATACACTGCAAGAGTTATGTCCAGAGCTTGAACATTGTGAACCAGGTAATTTGCAATCAAAGCGACTACCTTTATTAAAAAATGTTATTTTAATCGGCGAAACCAAATATCCAGGTGTACTCAATTGGTCAGATGTTTTGACTGCTGCTGAGCAAGTAACCGAGGAACAGCTAGATCAAAGAGAGCAATCTCTTCATTATGATGATGTCATTAATATTCAATATACATCTGGTACAACAGGCTTTCCTAAAGGTGTGATGTTAACGCATTTGAATTTAGTCAATAATGCAGTCAACATTGCAGAATGTATGCAGTTAACCGCAGAAGATCGTTTATGTATTCCAGTGCCATTTTTCCACTGCTTTGGTTGTGTCATAGGGACATTAGCCATTACAACGAGTGGCGGCACGATGGTACCAGTACAAGAATTTTCACCTGAAGAAGTACTAAGGACCGTTCAGCAAGAACGATGTACAGCATTACATGGCGTGCCAACGATGTTCATTAGCGAACTTAATTTACCGAATTTTGCGTCTTTCGATCTGTCAACTTTACGGACAGGAGTAATGGCGGGTTCAAACTGCCCGATTGAGGTCATGAAAGCAGTCATAGAGAAAATGGGCATGAAAGATATTACAATCTGCTATGGCCAAACGGAATCATCACCAGTTATTACACAAACTAGAACGGATGACCCGTTAACATTAAAAGTGGAAACGGTTGGTCGTGCGTTACCAAATTTAGAAGTGAAAATTGTTGTTCCTGGTACGACTGAGGAGGCCCCAACAAATGAACAAGGAGAGCTATGTACAAGAGGCTACCATGTCATGAAGGGCTACTATAAAAACCAAGAGGAAACAGAGCTTGCTATTGATGAGGCTGGCTGGCTGCATACTGGAGATTTAGCAACGATGGATGAAGCGGGCTATATCCGTGTAACTGGACGGTTGAAAGATATGGTTATTCGTGGAGGCGAAAATTTATATCCGAGGGAGATTGAGGAGTTTCTTTACACGCATCCCAAAATTTCAGACGTACAGGTTGCTGGTGTCCCTGACCCTGTATATGGAGAAGAGGCGGCAGCTTGGATCATTTTAAAAGATGGCGAACAGGCAACAGAGGAAGAAATTCGAGATTATTGTAGGGACAAAATTTCTAGACATAAAATTCCGCGACATATTTTCTTTATCGATAACTATCCTATGACTGCATCTGGAAAAGTTCAAAAATATAAATTACGAGAAGATTTTGTTATGACCGTAAAGTAAGGAGGGGCAGTGACTATGTTCAACAAGGTATTAATTGCAAATCGTGGGGAGATTGCTAGACGGGTAATCAGAACATGCAAGCGTCTAAATATTCATACGATTGCTATTTACTCAGAGGCAGATGCTGATAGCTTACATGTAAAAGATGCGGATGAAGCTTATTGTGTAGGGAAGCCACCCGTTGCACAAAGCTATTTAAACATTGACCGCATTCTTGAAATTGCAAAAGAGAGTGGCGCAGAGGCTGTTCATCCAGGCTATGGTTTACTATCGGAGAATGTGAATTTTGCGAGACGTTGTACAGAGGCAGGTTTAGTGTTTATCGGACCAAGTGCGGAAGTCATTGCGTCAATGGGCAGTAAATTAGAGGCACGTAAAACAATGCAAGCTGCTGGCGTGCCTATTGTAGAAGGAGTAGAGGCTCCTGTAAAGGATGTTGCAGAAGCTACTGAAATCGCTGAACGTTTAGGTTATCCAATTATGTTAAAAGCATCTGCTGGCGGTGGTGGTATTGGGATGCAGCTAGTTGACAATGCCGAGGAGCTGGCTAAAGCATTCGAGGGAAATCAAAAGCGTGCGCAATCATTTTTCGGTGATGGCACGATGTATATGGAGCGTTTTATCGCTAATCCTCACCATGTAGAAGTGCAAATAATTGCCGATCACCAAGGCAATATAGTTCCGTTATTTGAACGGGAATGCTCTATTCAACGAAGAAATCAAAAAGTGGTGGAAGAAGCCCCATCACCGTTCATTTCACAAGAGACAAGAGATAAGATGCTAGAGGCTTCAGTGAAGGCTGTGAGACACATTGGATACGTCAATGCTGGAACGATCGAGTATTTGGTGGATAAAGATCAAAACTTTTATTTCTTAGAAATGAATACAAGATTACAGGTAGAGCATCCAGTCACAGAGGAAATTACAAAGCTTGATTTAGTAGAAGAGCAATTAAAAATTGCGGCAAAACTACCTCTTACATTTACTAGGGAAAGTATTACTAAAGATGGGCATGCGATTGAAGTGCGTATATACGCAGAGAATCCCTCCACATTTTTCCCTTCTCCAGGTACCATTACGGTTCTTGAATTACCAACAGGCGAAGGGGTTCGACATGAATGTGGTGTAGAGACTGGTTCAGCAGTCACACCATTCTATGATCCAATGATTAGTAAATTGGTGGTGTGGGGAGAAACAAGGGAGATTGCCTGTGAGAGATTAATCCAAGCACTGAAAGCGTATAAAGTGGAGGGTATTCAAACGAATATTCCGATGCTGTTAAAAACCGTTACACATGAACAATTTTTAAAAGGGAATACAACGACTAAATTTGTAGAGCAATATTATTTACCGCAATTAGCAGAAACGAAATAACAACTTTCATACATTCGTGCTTCTTGGAAGGGCGAATGTATGACTAAAATTAGGAGTGAAGGATAATGGCAACAGTAAAAGCAAGTATGGCAGGTACAGTGTGGAAAATCGTCGTAACAGAAGGAGAGAAAGTGACGGCAGGCCAAGATGTAGCTATTTTAGAGTCGATGAAAATGGAAATTCCAATTGCAGCAGAAGAGGATGGCGTGGTAACGAAGATCATTGCCAATGAGGGAGACTTCATTAACGTTGACGATGATATTTTAGAAATTGAATAAGAGGAGGCTTCTTTAATGCAGCTACCTAAGCATGTCATGATCAAAGAAGTTGGTCCCCGTGATGGTTTACAAAACGAAAAAACGCATATTACAACAGTTGATAAAGTACAATTAGTGAATTTATTGAGCCAAACAGGACTAACTTACATTGAAGTAACTTCATTTGTTCATCCGAAATGGATACCTCAATTGGCCGATGCTGTTGAGGTTCTTCAAGCTATTAAACGGCAGAAGGATATTACCTATGCAGCGCTTGTACCTAATATGCGTGGCTTAGAACGTGCATTACAGGCTGAAGTAGACGAAGTAAGTATTTTTATGTCTGCTAGTGAAAGTCATAATCAAAGCAATATTAATAAAACCATTGACGATACATTTCCTATATTAGAGGAAGTAGTAATGGGGGCTAAGGCTGCAAAGAAAAAAGTTCGAGGTTATATCTCAACGGTTATTGGCTGTCCATATGAGGGGTATATACATCCTGACAAAGTACTACGTGTAACAGATAAATTGTTGGAAATGGGTGTGGCTGAAATATCGCTTGGTGACACAATTGGTGTTGGCGTGCCAACACAGGTTGAGTATCTTTTAGAGGCATTATTAAAAAGGTACGATGCTGAAAATTTTGCCATGCATTTTCATGACACACGTGGAACAGCGCTAGCTAATATTATGAAATCCTTAGAGATGGGTATTATCAAGTTTGATAGTGCGCTTGGCGGATTAGGGGGCTGTCCATATGCTAAGGGCGCTTCAGGGAATGTAGCCACAGAGGATCTATTATATTTATTCGATGAGATGGGCATTGAAACAGGAATAAATCGACAGAAAGTGCTAGAGGCAGCACTCTTTATTGAAGAGAAATTGGGCAAAGCGGTTGCATCGAAGCAAATGGCTATTGTCCGTAATGAAAGGAGTGCAAACCAACTATGACACAACTTGTTCATTTTGAATTACTAGAGGGCAGCATTGGACTGATTACCTTAACAAGACCAGAAGCTGCAAATGCTATGTCTGTTCAGTTACTTCGTGAGCTGTCCGACATGCTCGATCAAATCAATGGAGATCCAGCAGTGCGTGTTGTCCTACTGACAGGTGCAGGGGAAAAGGCATTTTGTGCAGGAGCAGATTTAAAAGAACGTAAAGGAATGGCTGATCGACAAGTGAAGCAAATCGTACAGTTGATTGGTGCGACTGTGGCAAAAGTTGAGACACTTGCTCAGCCTGTCATTGCTGTACTAAATGGGGTGGCATTTGGCGGTGGATTGGAGCTGGCATTAGCTTGTGATCTACGTATTGCCGCTACACATGCAAAGCTTGGTTTAACAGAAACATCACTCGGTATTATCCCAGGTGCTGGAGGAACACAACGACTTCCACGACTAATTGGCCTTGGCAAAGCAAAGGAATTAATTTATACAGCACGTAGGTTGAGTGCGGCGGAAGCCAAAGATTATGGCATTGTTGAGTATGTTTATGAGGAACATGAGGTAATGGAAAAGGCACAACAACTTGCGCTGGAAATGGCAAAAAATGCACCACTCTCTCTAGTGCAAGCTAAAGTCGCAATCAATCAGGGTGTTGAGGTAGATTTAGCTACCGGGTTAAAAATTGAATCACTAGCATATAGTGCACTGATCCCAACAGAAGACCGATTAGAGGGCTTGTTAGCCTTCCAAGAGAAGCGAGCGCCACAATATTCAGGGAAATAAAGCGCTAAAAATGATTTTGGTGTAATTGATTGGGCAAAGGGAGGAAATAAACATGAGCAATATCTCGACAGAAAATACGCCACCTACAATGAAGGACAAAATTTTAACAGGTGGTTTACCAAAATATCATGATAAAAATGCACAACAAGGCAAGCTATTTGTACGTGAACGTCTTGAACTATTACTAGATGATGGTCTTCAATCAGAGGATGGCCTCTATGCAAACTGTTTAGCAGGGGATTTACCAGCTGATGGTGTTGTCACAGGTATAGGTAAAATTCATGGTCGCACGGTATGTGTGCTAGCTAATGATTCTACTATTAAAGCGGGCTCTTGGGGAAAACGCACAGTTGAAAAAATGATTCGTATTCAGGAAACAGCTGAAAAGCTGAATTGCCCATTACTATATTTAGTCGATTCAGCAGGTGCGCGTATTACAGATCAGTTAGAAATGTTCCCAGGACGCAGAGGAGCAGGACGCATTTTCTACAACCAAGTCAAGCTGTCAGGGAAAGTTCCACAAATTTGCTTATTATTTGGTCCTTCCGCAGCAGGCGGTGCTTATATACCTGCATTTTGCGATATCGTTGTCATGGTAGAAGGAAATGCTTCTATGTATTTAGGATCACCTCGAATGGCGGAAATGGTTATTGGGGAGAAAGTAGATTTAGAGACAATGGGTGGCGCAAAAATGCACTGTTCTGTATCAGGCTGTGGAGATGTGCTTGTCAAAACAGAACAGGAGGCTATTACGTATGCTCGTAAATATTTAGGTTACTTCCCGAATAACTATGCTGAGCGCAGTAAGATAGAGGCACCTAAACCACCTGCTTCATTTGATAAATCTATTGAAGAGTTAATTCCACAAAACCAAAATGTTCCTTTTGATATGTACAAATTAATTGAACGTATTATCGATGAAGATTCATTTTGTGAAATCAAAAAATTATTTGCACCAGAATTAATTACAGGTCTTGCACGTATTAATGGGCAATCCGTTGGGATCATCGCTAACCAACCTCGTGTCAAGGGAGGCGTGCTATTCCACGATTCGGCTGATAAAGCAGCGAAGTTCATTTCACTTTGTGATGCATTCAATATTCCGCTGTTATTCCTAGCTGACGTTCCTGGTTTTATGATTGGTACTCAGGTAGAAAAAGCAGGAATCATCCGTCATGGTGCGAAAATGATATTTGCCATGAGTGAGGCGACTGTTCCTAAGCTAACGGTCATTGTGCGTAAAGCGTATGGTGCAGGTCTATATGCCATGGCAGGACCTGCCTTTGAACCAGATTGCTGTATTGCTTTGTCAAATGCACAAATTGCCGTAATGGGACCAGAGGCTGCTGTGAATGCTGTTTATGCCAATAAAATTGCAGAGCTTCCAAAAGAAGAGCAAGCAAGCTTCATTGCTGAGAAACGTAAAGAATACCAAGAGGAAATTGACGTGTATCGATTAGCATCAGAGCTAATCATCGATGATGTCATTGAGCCGAATGAGTTACGCAAGGTGTTAGAAAATCGCTTAGAGCTTTATATGTCCAAATACTTATTATTCTCACAACGTAAGCATGGGGTAAACCCAGTATAAACATACTTATTGAAAGGCTGTCTCTGCTGTTAAGAGGCAGCTTTTTTTGAATGATTAATTTTTTCAGCTACTTGCATGCCATAGAGCAGCATATTAAAATATGGGAAGGAATAAAGGGAAGTGGGTGTTAAGCTTGTCTAAAAACAACATAACGGATGTTCACGGTAATGCCAAGCTCCCATTACCGTATCGAGATGTCATTGATACATATTATTTGCCCCTCAAGGTCATGGGGTGGATCTTATTTAGCATCTATTCATTTATGGCTTTTTATAAATTGGTCATTGATCGCTTAGTAAATGTAGTAGTTGTTTTATTGCAAGGCGATTATTCTATCGGCGACTTAGGTTTGTTTGATTATAGTAGTTGGCGACTAACTACTAATTTTGTTCCCTTTGAAACGATTCTCCGCTATATAAACTACTCTCAATATTTTAATTGGGATATCATAATCGTTAACCTTCTTGGCAACTTATTAATTTTTACTCCAATGGGTTTTTTATTGCCATTATTGTCGAAAAAATTTCGCAAAGCATGGGTCATTATTTGTTTGGGCTTTTTTGCTAGTCTTGCTGTAGAAACCATTCAATTCATTTTTACAGTGGGCTCAGCGGATATTGATGATTTAATTTTGAATACGATTGGCGCATGGCTTGGCTATATAGCTTATAAAGGGATCTTAATTAGACCTAAAAAATGAGAAAGCAGTCCTGTTTTAAGGGCTGTTTTTTGCGTTAATAAAAACTTTGTTTAAAGAGTGCTTACTGTAAAATGAATGTAAGGATTATACGCTTAAAAATAGAGCCTTTATACCTACCTCTAAAAATAATTAGTATCTCTTTAGGTGGTTAGTATTAATTTTTGCTTGAATTTAATAGCGAAAATTCCGATAATGAGTGTACAGAAACTGTTCAGACGGTATAGATATAGTGAAAGAAGATATTTTCATATCTAGTATCTTATTAGCATATGAAGATAGAAGGGCGAGGTGAAAACTATGAAAATATCAAATTTAAGGGAGCAAGAGAGAATTTCATCGCAATATAATCGTAAAAAAATCTTGCAGCGAAAAGAAGCCGGAGAAGCTTATCGCAAAAATGCGATGTATTTTCAGCCAAAGAAAAATCCAGCATTGCTTGAACTTGAAAATCTACTGTTAGGGCGTACCGATCAAGATTTATTTGAGCAGCAACAAGAAAAGTCAAAAGAAGTTACTCCTCAACAGCAAGCCATAATGGAAGACTTGCGGCAAACAGAAAAGAATGTACGTGCTCATGAGCGATCCTATAAAGAAGGTACTAGTGATAGCGCAGAATCTTCTACTGTCGCCAATCCAGAGCAAAATGACACCTTGCAAATTTTAGAGCAGGTGCGACATGCCGCATTAGCATCGACAGAGCCTTCTCCTCAAGATTTACGGGTGGCACAAAGCGTGAATGCGCAAATACAACATATATTAAACGATTCATATACTGAAGAGGGCAAAATAGACGAAGAAGAGCCATCCTTTGTACGTGACATCATGGAAGTGAAGGTTCCTGAACGTTTCTCGAAGGAATTGAAATTGGATCCATTTGCAGATACAATTTTCGGTAAGAACTATGAGACTGCATTTAAATTAAGAACATTCCATCAGGTATCGGAAAAATATGCGGCTCATGTTCAAATGACGAAAAATGGCTATCGTCCAGACACGGACTCTATGTTCTCTTTGATAGCCTGATGCTGTAGATAGGAGATTATTGACATGGCAAAGGCAAAGCATGCGAAAACAAATGCAATTCGATTATTAGAACAACAAAAAATCCATTTTGATGTGATTGAATATGAAACGGGAGACGGTCAAGTTGATGGTGTCTCTGTTGCAGAAAAAATTGGTCACCCTGTCACGCGTGTATTTAAAACATTGGTAGCAAAGGCAAGCGCACAAAAGCTATTTGTATTTATCATTCCAGTGGCAGAGGAGCTGGATTTAAAAGCTGCCGCAAAGGTAGTAGGGGAAAAGAAAATCGAAATGCTAGCGGTAAAGGATTTACTTGGTTATACCGGTTATGTACGTGGCGGATGTTCACCAGTGGGGATGAAGAAGTTATATCCAACAGTAATAGATGAATCTGCCCTAGGGCAAGATAGTATTATTGTGAGTGCGGGGAAAATAGGTATGCAAATCCATGTTCAGCTAGACGACTTGAAAAATATGACAAAGGCACAGCTTGCCCCTATTACAACTACCCATGCATGAGAGAATGGGTAGTTTCTTTATGTATAATGGACAATCAAGTACAAGCGCGGTCTCTCAATTTTTTATAGAAAATGTGATACAGTTAGAGCAATATCATGCATAGAGAGAGGGATAGGAAATGCGTAAGATAATGGGGTGGCGTTGGACATTTTTTATTAGTGGCCTAATTGTGATGTCACTTGGTATCACGATGTCCATAAAGGGGAAGATTGTTGGCACAAGCCCTTGGGATGTCTTGCATGTTGGGTTATTTCAAAATTTTGGGTTAAGTATTGGGACATGGTCTATTATAACAGGGCTCTTTATAGTTGCTTCAACATCGATTGTGTTACGTGAATGGCCAAAGATAGGCACTTGGCTGAACATGCTGCTCATCGGCTCCTTCATTGATGTATTTAATTTGGTGCTGCCATCTACTGATGTTTATGGCTTACAGATTACATATTTTATCATTGGTTTATTTGTTTTGAGTTTTGGCTGTGGGATGTATATTGCACCGAATATGGGTGCAGGTCCACGAGATACTTTAATGATGATACTTGTTGAGAAGTTTGGTGGCTCGATTAAAACAGCCAGAATGGGCATCGAAGTTCTGGTGACCATTGTTGGCTGGCTTTTAGGAGGACCAGTTGGCGTAGGGACAGTATTAATCGCTCTAACCTCAGGCTATATTGTGCAATATTCATTACCGTATTGTCGTAAAATATTAATGAAATGTATTGGGAATATAGAAGGAATGAAGCCATTCTATTAAACGATGAAGCTACTTAGATCTGTAAAAGATAGAAGTAGCTTTTCATCTTTTTTAGCGTTCTTTCATATAATGCAGGGCAGAAGCTAAAGGAGGAACGACATTTGAATGGAAATGTAACGTATTATTTTGGACACGCATTGACTGGGCAAGGTGTGAAACATTTATATAAAGAGATGATAGAAGAGGCGGAGCTTGTTTACTTTTTGCAAGGTGCCCCCACATTTAAAGGATCAGAGCTGTTAAAAGAGCTAGGGTATTTTTATGTGAAGCAGGGCTTTGCAGTCGAATGGTTTAAGCATGCTTTATTAGAGGAAGTAGTTGAGGCCGTTTATGTAAAGGGCTGCAACAGACTTTTTGTATGGGCCTCTGAATGGAATATCGAGCCAACTTTACTCGGTACAAAGCATCGCGTCATGTCCTTTTATGATTGTTTAGAGGAAGTACAGCTTGAAAAGGTTGGGGAGCAGCTTGCTGAGGCGATGCAGGAGCGTGCAACTTGGCGTGAAAAATGTATTGCAAAGCTGGATCAGGCAATCAAGCTTCATGATGACTGGGAGATTATCACGCAAAGCTGTATGAACTGGCAGGCATTAAATGAACAAGTGGAAAATTTAAAGACAGAAGTGTTCCAGTCAATTGTTTTAAATAAAACGGGTATACGGACACATCGTTTACTTGGAACATTAACGCCTAGAGGTGCGGAAAATACCGTTGAAAGTATTACAAAAAGTATAACGACTCGCTTCATGATTAAAGGTAAGCCTGGTACAGGTAAGTCTTCATTAATGAAGGGTTTAGCGGATGAGGCCAATGCTAGAGGTCTTGATGCACAAATTATATGGTGTGGTTTAGATGCAGGTTCAGTGGATATGGTCATTATTCCAGAGCTTAATTTCTGTATCTTTGATAGCACAGAGCCCCATGTCTTTGATCCACAGGATGGTAGATTAGGGGACAGGATTTTTGATATTGGGCAACATTGTGCACTTTCAGAGGAGGCAGAAACAGCAATTGAGGCAGTTCGAGCACACTACAAAGAAGCTATCCAGGATGCAATGGGTCATTCAAAGCGTTATGCTGAAGCCGAATATACAATCCGCCGTCTAGTGGATAATTGTCTATCCGCATCCCTATGGCGTGAAAAAACAGCGCCATTATTCGAAAGATTAACAAAGTAATGTAGCTAATGGCTTGCATGTGCTAAACTAGGAGCTAGAACAGTTTTCCTAGGAAAGGATGATACGCTTGTCAAAAGTATTGAATGCATTTTTAGATGAAAACCTACAAGCCTTACATGAACAAGGCTTATACAATGAAATTGATCCAGTAGAGGGAGCTAATGGCCCGATTATTCAAGTCCGTGGCAAAAATCTTGTTAACTTATCCTCTAACAACTATCTTGGCTTAGCAACAAATGAAGAATTAAAGCGTATTGCCAAAGAGACAATTGATAAATACGGTGTTGGTGCAGGTGCTGTTCGTACAATCAACGGGACACTTGATTTGCACGTTAAATTAGAAGAAAAGCTTGCTGAATTTAAAGGAACAGAAGCGGCTATTTCTTATCAATCTGGCTTTAATTGTAATATGGCAGCCATTTCAGCTGTGATGGATAAAAATGATGCGATTCTATCTGATCAATTAAACCATGCCTCTATTATTGATGGTTGTCGTTTATCAAAGGCGAAAATCATTGCGTTTAATCACTCCGATATGGATGATCTACGTGCTAAGGCAAAAGCAGCTAAAGAATCAGGATTATACAATAAAATCATGGTCATAACAGATGGTGTATTCTCAATGGATGGTGATATTGCTAAATTACCTGAGATTGTGGAAATTGCTAAAGAGTTTGATTTAATTACGTATGTCGATGATGCACATGGTTCAGGTGTAACAGGTAAAGGCAAAGGAACTGTGAAGCATTTTGGATTAGAAAAAGAAATTGACTTCCAAATTGGTACACTATCAAAAGCTATTGGTGTTGTAGGTGGCTATGTAGCAGGTAAGAAAAATTTAATTGATTGGCTGAAAGTTCGCTCTCGTCCATTCCTATTCTCAACAGCTCTACCACCTGGTGATGTAGCAGCCATTACAGCAGCTGTACAAATGCTGATTGATTCAACAGAGCTACACGATAAGCTTTGGGATAATGGCAACTATTTAAAAGCTGGACTGGAGAAGCTTGGCTTTAATATCGGTGCATCTGAAACACCGATTACGCCTTGTATCATTGGGGATGAAAAGCTGACACAGGAATTTTCAAAACGTCTTTTTGAAGAAGGCGTTTATGCAAAATCAATTGTTTTCCCAACTGTGCCAAAAGGTACAGGACGTGTTCGTAATATGCCAACGGCGGCACATACAAAAGAAATGCTGGATGATGCGATTGCGATTTACGAAAAAGTTGGTCATGAATTAGGCGTTATTCAATAAGAAAAAGGCTTCCTCATGGATGGGGGAGCCTTTTTGTGTGATAGAAAGTTGAAAGTGGTGGATAAAAGTGAAAAAATAGTCGATAGTAGCTCATAACTGATCGATAGCCACCTGAAAGTAGTCGATAGCTTTATTTCGAACCTATAATTTTGGCTGTTCTTAATTGCTGAATGTCTTCAGCGGAGATATTCAAAGCCTGTAAAATCTCCTCATTATGTTGTCCTAAAGTAGGAGCTGCACTTGTTAGGTGACCTGGTGTTTGTGAGAACTTGGCTGGGAAGCCTAATGTACGCATCGGTCCTGCAGTTGGGTGCTCATAGGACAAGACCATGCCACGCTCTAGAATATGTGGATCATTTAATGTTTGATCGTAGGAATAGATTGGGCTAGATGGTACGCCGTGTTCATCCAATAGCGCTAGCCAGTAAATAGCTTGATGCTTGATTAATTCGCTCTCAATTTCTGCCTCCAGTACTTTCACATGTTGGGCACGTGAATAGTTGGTAGCAAAGAGGGGATTGTCTAACCAATCAGGTCGGTTGATAACTTTTGTTGCAAAAATCTCCCATAGCTTTTGATTGCCAGCACCTATTAAAATATAGTCGTCCTGCGTTTTGAAACCTTGATAGGGGGCGGATACCCGATGTGCTGTTCCAGTCCGCTCCGGTAGTTCGCCATGTCCAAAGTAAGCAGCGGCCTCCCATACAGTCCATGCTAGACCTGACTCCACTAAGGAAACATCAATATATTGCCCTTCACCACTACGCAGCTTATAAATATAGGCCATTAAAATAGATTGTAATGCTGTTTGAGCAGCAGCAATATCATTCACAGCAAAGCCGACTTTTACAGGTCGACCATCCGCTTCACCCGTCATATGCATTAAGCCATTCAGACCCTGTGCCATAATATCATAGCCACCCTTTTGACTATACGGACCCGTTTGTCCATAGCCTGAAATAGAGCAATAAATAAGACCAGGATTGATAGCTTTTAATGTGTCATAATCAATACCAAGCTTTTTTGTGACACCTGGTCGATAGTTTTCCACTAGGACATCAACAGATTGGATAAGCTCTTTAAATAAAGCTAATCCCTCTGGCGTTTTTAAATTAATACAAACCCCTTTCTTATTGCGATTGACCATCATATACATATGGCTTTCTTCATTTATAAAAGGACCCATTGTACGGGTATCGTCTCCATTTGGATACTTCTCAATTTTGATAACCTCTGCACCCATATCTGCTAAGACCATCGTGCAATAAGGACCAGCTAATACTTGCGATAAATCAACAACTCTTAATCCTTGTAATGCTTGTTTCATTTAACCTCAGTCCCATCATGTTTGACTAATGTGATGTTGCGTAATCCTTTGACAGAGGTCGCACCTGCTAAAGCGATGGAAACCTTTAATTCATCATAAAGATTGGTCATCACCTTTTCGACGCCCTGTTGTCCTTCAAGGGCTAGCCCATAGACGAAAGGGCGTCCGATTGCAACGGCATCCGCTCCTAAAGCAAGTGCTTTTAAAGCATCCATGCCACGATAGACACCACTATCTAAAATAATAGGAATTTGTCCATTCACAACTTTCGCAATAGCAGGAAGTGCATCAAGTGAACCAATAACACCATCTAATTGACGGCCACCGTGGTTTGATACAATAATGCCATCAATACCATTGTCGATAGCTAGCTTCGCATCTTCAGGATGTAAAATTCCCTTCAATAGTATAGGAAGGTTTGTACGCTTTTTTAATTCTCGAACATGCTCCCAATTAAGTGTTGGGTGGAAGACATTTTGCAAGACACCTTGTACGTAGGACTCGAATGAATCATCAGGTAAAGTGGCTGTAAAAACGGGATCATTCATATAATTGCCTCGTGCATAGCCTAGCTTCAATGGTGAAAATTGATTGCGGACATCTTCTTCACGCCAACCAAGCATTACTGTATCGACAGTTAAAACAATCGCTTCAAATCCGGCTGCCTCCGCTCGTGCCACCATACTAAAAGCGATTTCTTCATTAGTAGACCAATATAATTGAAACCATTTTGTTGCAGAAGGAGCAGCTTGAGCAACTTCTTCAAGTGCATAAGTGGAAACGGTGCTTTGAATATAGGGCATGTTTAAATGCTTGGCAGCACGTACTACAGCAAGCTCACCTTCATCATGAACCATTCCGTTCATGCCGACGGGAGCAAAGAGCAATGGAGTTGGGTATGCTTTACCAAACAAATTAATCGATGTTTGAACATTTGAAACATCATTTAAAAAGCGAGGAACTATAGAATACTTTTCGAAAGCTGCACGATTATTGCGCAGTGTTTGTTCACCACCAGCACCTGAACGGATATAGCCAAAAGGTCCAGCTTCGATTTTTTCCGCTACGGCCCTTTCTAAATCTGCAAAGCAAATGGGGAAGGGGGCTTGTGCAGTAATATTTTTTAAGAGTAGATCACCATCAGTTATGTTTGTCATCGTTACTACCTCACTTATTTATTGAAAATAGGCTTTCTTTTGTTTAAGAAGGCTTGAATACCTTCGTTATAATCATCTGAACTAAATGAATTAAGAACGATCTGTGCCAGCTCATCGCTTTCTTCGTTTTCACCATCTACAATTGCTTGGATCATTTTTTTTATGCCTGCGTTTGCAATGGATGATTTACTTAATAGATGTTCAGCAAAATGCAGCGTGGCACTTTCAATATCCTCTGGCTCATGTAAGGCTGTGATTAAACCAATGTTTTTTCCATCTTGTGCCGTAAAAATGTTGGCTGTGTATAAAATCTCTTTCGCCTTGGCAACACCAACAAGATTGATGAGACGCTTTGTACTTTCAAGATTATAGACAATACCAATATTCGCCGCTGTGATGCCAAGCTTACTCTTTGGTGTCGCTATTCTAAAATCACATGCGTTGGCTAGTTCTAAGCCACCACCAATGGCTAAGCCCTGAATCATAGCAATTGTCGGCTGAGGAAATTTATAGAGGGTATCAATCGCCTTTAGAGCCAAATCATTATAGGCTTTGGCATTGTCCGCGGCATAACGAATATCTAAAAACTCGCTAATATCGGCACCAGATGAAAAGGCTACTTCATTAACGCCACGGACAATTAATAGCTTAATAGAAGAATCTACACGTAACTGCTCAAGTTGCTCTATTATGTTCTGAAACATCGCCTTTGATAAGGAGTTCCGTTTATCAGGTCGGTTTAACACTAACGTTGCAATATAACCATTTTTCTCTACATAAATTTCAGTTGTCATTGTCATTCTCCTCTTAATCCTTTTTCAATTTCGCAGCGAAGCGGTTGCCGATGGATTGAATGCTTTGCACAAGAATGATTAAGATAAAGACAGTTGCATACATAACATCGACCTCATAGCGTAAATGACCATAACGATAGGCGAGGTCACCCAATCCTCCAGCACCAACCATTCCTGCCATAGCCGTAGCACCGATTAAACCAATTGTGGCAATTGTTAAGCCTAAAATAATAGATGGACGAGCTTCACGTAATAGCACATGCCAAATAATATGGCGACGTTTAATACCCATGGCTGTGTAGGCTTCTACCACTCCCGAATCCACCTCTAATAGCGCAGATTCCATCAGTCGAGCAATATAAGGAGCTGTATAGACAACTAGCGGAACGATAACACCTTTAACCCCAATTGTTGTGCCGACGATCAGCTTAGTAAAAGGTAGGATGAAGAATAATAAAATGATGAATGGAACAGAGCGTATAATATTGATGACTAAATTAAAAAATTGATATAAAAATTTATTGTCAAAGGATTGACCTGGTCGTGTTAATACGATTAATAGCCCCAATGGAATCCCAATGAGAATGGAAAACAACAAAGAAATTCCGACCATTTGAAATGTTTCGATAATTGATTTGCCAATTACATCTGACCAATCTGTAATGAAGCTTTGAATACTACTCATTGAATTCGCCTCCTAATTCTTCCACCGCGACGCCATTTTCCGTAAAATATGTGAGTGCCTTTTGGACAATGTGAAGCTCTCCATGTAAATGCACCACAATGTTCCCAACAATGCCGTTTTTTAATTCAATAATATTTGCCGTTAAAATATTTGGTTGTACATCATACACTTTCGTAACTTCTGCTAGTAATGGCTTACCAGTACTTTCACCTAGGAAGGTTAAACGAATGACACTGCCTGAAACATTTAACTGCTCGATCAGGGAAGGGGATAAATTACGTTGTGAAATCGTATTTAAAAACTTTCTCGTTGTAGGATGCTTCGGTTTAGCAAAAAGTTCAATAGCTGTACCAAATTCCACCACTTTCCCTGATTCAAGAACAGAAACCTCATCACATATTTTCTGAATGACATTCATCTCATGTGTAATCAGCAGGATCGTAATGCCTAATTCACGGTTGATTTTTAATAACAATTCAAGAATGGCTTCGGTTGTTTCAGGGTCGAGTGCACTTGTTGCTTCGTCACTAAGTAAAACCTCTGGCTCCTGTGCCAAGGCACGTGCAATAGCAACACGTTGCTTTTGCCCACCTGAAAGTTGGTTAGGGTAGCTGTCTAGTTTGTCTGTTAATCCAACAATTTCAGCATATTTAGCCACACGGTTTTTTACCTCTTTCTCGTTATAGCCAAGTAGCTTTAAAGGAACAGCAATATTATTGTAAACGGTTGCCGTTTTTAATAGATTAAAATGTTGGAAAATCATCCCGATTTTTTGGCGTGTTTGCCGTAATTCATGAAGAGAAAGGGCAGTAATGTCCACATTGTCGATTAACACTTTTCCAGCTGTAGGTCGCTCTAGTAGATTGACGCAACGAATGAGTGTACTTTTACCTGCACCACTATAGCCAATCACACCATGAATTTGTCCTTTTTTTACATGGAGATTGATTCCATCTACAGCCTTAATGATGTCTTTTTTCGTCTTATATTCTTTTGAGATATTTTGTAATTGAATCATCCGATTGATTGCTCCTTTCTCAAGCTCCTAAAAAGCAAGAATCTGCTCGTTTTCCATAGAGGAATTTCGGCAGATTCTTCAGCTACTAGAAGCTTCCTGAATGTATTACCAGCTAGGGATTACTGAACCTTTGAATTCTTCTTCAATGAATTGACGTACTTCATCAGATTGGTAAGCCTCAACGAACTTTTTAATTGTTGGGTCATTTTCATTTTCTGCACGTACCACAATATAGTTCACATATGGAGAGTCAGTAGATTCTAAAAGAATAGCGTCATCTTTAGGATTAATGCCAGCTTCCAATGCGAAGTTTGTATTAATAGCTGCTACATCTACTTCACTAAGCTGCTTAGGAATTTGAGCTGCCTCTAATTCGATGAATTTTAAATTCTTTTTGTTTTCTTCTACATCACGGATAGAGGCTGTTAAATCTGCCCCATCTTTTAATTTTATATAGCCTGCTTCTTGTAAAACAAAGAGGGCACGAGCACCATTTGTTGGGTCATTTGGTAAACCAAACGTTGCACCATCCGGAATGTCATCAAAGGATTTATATTTTTCAGAGTAAATACCCATTGGATTTAAAATTGTTTTGCCTACTGGTACTAAATCTGTATCATGATCTTTATTAAACGTATCGAGGAAAGGCTCGTGTTGATAGCTATTCGCATCAAGATCACCTTCAGATAAGGATGTATTAGGTAAAACATAATCAGAAAATGATTTAAGCTCTACTTCTAGCCCATTTTCTTTGGCTACTTTCGCTGCAACTTCTGCGATTTGTTCGTGTGGACCAGACGTGACACCTACGACGATTTTATTTTCATTAATTGCTTCAGCTTGACCTTTACTCTCTTCTTTAGAGCCACAACCTGCTAGAGCTGCTGCTAATGTAAGACTTGCTAAACCTACTAAAAATTTATTTTTCTTTTTCATGAAAACTACCTCCAAGATTGTTTTTATCGGTTTTTGAAAATAAAAAAACTCTCTTACAAACTAAGAGAGGCTCATGAAAAAATGTCCTCTCTTATCTATCAAACGATAATCGTTTGCAGGATTTAGCACCTTCCTTCTAAAAGGAGGTTGCCGAGCTTCATAGGGCCAGTCCCTCAGCTACTCTTGATAAGAGATTTATCATATTTTTTTGTAATTCCGATAGAACTAATATAATTTATAGGTTATAGTAAGTCAATAAATATTTTTTAAATCTTTTATATTATTATAATATTTTGGCATGAAAGAGGGATAGCAATGTCTGTAAGAGTTAATTATGGTATAGGTTCATTTGGCAAGGTTGTGAGTGCCCGACTGCTAATGGGTACAGACATTATTGAAGGAATAGAGGCACTTTGTGAGGAGAACCAGATTGAGTCAGCAACAATTGTTAGCTGTATAGGTAGCCTTCAAAAAAGTAGCTTTGTTTATTTAGTACCTGATGAAACATCTCAGATTAACGTAAGTTTTAGCGATGTCATTAAAAAAGAGGGACCACTCGAATTGATCCAAGGCTCTGGCGTAGTATGTAAGCGCGATGGGGGATATGAAACACATTTCCATGGTTCTATGAGTGATCAATGGGGCGTTGTGTCAGGGGGGCATTTTATGAAGGGGGGGAACCCTGTTATTACGGCTGACATAGTGCTAGCTGAGGTTCAAGGCATCCAGCACTTTCGAAAATTTGATGAAGAAACAGGCCATGTTCAATTTTATCCATTAGAACACGGTTTACAGCAGCCAAGGAAGATTGAAAAATAGCGAAAATGTACTAACTTTTTCTTTTCACTGAGTTGAATGTTCCTTCCTGAATTAAAAAATGTTAGACCGAGCTTATAATCGGTCTAACATTTTTACTTTTGTCCCAGCCTCATGGCATGGTTAAAGGTTGAATAATTGTAATTGTTCGATTCTATGGATTGCTTCACGTAAGCGTTCCTCGCTAACAAGTAAACCAACACGGATATAGCCTTCGCCATATCGGCCGAAACCATTGCCTGCTGCTACAGCGATATCAGCCTTTTCCAATAATAAATCGGCAAACTGCTCGCTAGTATAGCCTGATGGTACAGGGAGCCATGCGAAGAAGGAGCCTTTTGGAGCCGTTACATGCCAACCAATTCTTTGAGCTTCTTCAATGAGTACATTGCGGCGACCTTCATAGGTAGCTCGCAGTTCATCCACACATTCTTGGGAAGCTGTAAGTGCCGCTGCTGCTGCTTGTTGAATAGCAGGGAATTGACTACAAAACAGATGATCCTGAATCAGATTAATGGCAGCAATAATGTCGGCATTACCGACAGCGAAGCCTATACGCCAGCCTGCCATATTATAAGTTTTGGAGAGTGTGTACATTTCAATTCCTACTTCTTTTGCCCCCTCAGCTTGTAGGAAGCTAATAGGTTTATTACCGTCAAATCCTATTGCCCCATAAGCAAAATCATGTGATACGATAATATTGTGTTCCTTCGCAAAGCGAACGGTCTCTTCAAAAAACGCAAGTGTTGCTGTACCACCTGTAGGGTTGTTCGGGTAATTTAGGTAAAGTAGCTTCGCCTTCTCTTTCACTTCATCAGGTAATGCATGATAATTAGGTAAGAAATCATTTGCAGCTAAAAGTGGCATCACTTCAAAATGGACATCACCTAATACGACACCTGATAAGTAATCTGGATAGCCAGGGTCTGGTAAGAGCATCGTATCACCTGGATTTAATACGGCTAAAGGTAGCTCAACGAGACCAATTTTTGTCCCGCCAAGAATCGCTACCTCTGTGTCAGGATTTAGATTCACATTATATTCACGTTTATAATAGTCGGCAGCTGCTTGACGTAATTCAGCGATACCGCGAAATGGTGAATATTTGTGATTTTGTGGATTTTCAGCCGCCTCCTGTAATGCTTGAATGATATGAGGGGGCGTTGGTTGATCGGGATTTCCTTGACCAAGATTAATGACATCGCGACCTTCTTCTAAGGCATTATTTACTTTTTGAACTAACGCTGCAAAAAATTGAGTGGGTAGTTGCTGTAGTTTTTTAGAGAATTCCATGCATGATCACCCTTTTCAGAATATAATAATTATTATTGAAGAATATGAAGCAAATAGTATTACTTTTTTTAATAATTGTCTAGAGGAGGAATGGATATGAAAATCGGTTGTATTCAATTAAATGTTGGCTTTGGCAAAGTAGAAGAAAATTTTGCACGAGCTGAGGACAAGATTCGAGAAGTGGCAAAAAAAGGAGCAGAAATCATTGTGTTGCCTGAAATGTGGAATACAGGCTATGCGTTAGAGAAGCTGCCTGAACTAGCGGATGTCGATGGTGAACGTACGAAATCCTTCTTGGCTGAATTAGCACAGGAACTTGGTGTACATATTGTAGGTGGTTCTGTTTCAACGAAGAAAGGCGACAAATTTTATAATACGATGTATACATTTGATTGCAATGGAGAACTTGTAGGGGAATATAGCAAAGCACATCTTTTCCGTTTAATGGATGAGCATCTCTACTTAGAAGCAGGGGATGAAATGAATCGATTTGCTCTAGGAGATATTGAAGCTGCTGGGGTCATTTGTTATGATATTCGTTTCCCAGAATGGTTACGTGCACACGCATTACAAGGAGCAAAGGTATTATTTGTACCAGCCCAATGGCCAACACCAAGGATTGATCATTGGAAAACATTGCTGCAAGCTCGTGCGATTGAGAACCAATGTTTTGTAATAGCAGTTAATCGCATTTCAAAAAAGGTAGAAAACTTTAATGGCCAATCGATGATCATACAGCCTTGGGGAGAAGTACTTTGGATCGGTGCAGAGGATGAAGAAGTAGCGGTGATTGATGTAGATTTTTCTATTGTCGATGAAGTACGTGGAAGAATTCCAGTTTATGACGACCGCAGACCAGGACTATATCATGATGTTGTCGTGAAAGGCTAATAGAGGGGCACGCTCAAGATGGAGTAATCTTTTGAGCGTGCCATCTTTTTTCTAGCCCTTATCCTCAATCAATGAATTTGCCAATAGCATAAATTCTAATGTAATGCGGTTATGCCCTTTCATGAAATTTTCACCTAGTAAACCTTCAAGCTTTCTTAAGCGGTGATAGAGTGTTTGACGAACAATAAATAATTGGTTGGCTGTTTGCTGCTTGGAGCCATTTGTTTGTAAATAAACCTGTAATGTTTCAAGAAGCTTGCTATTGTATTTTTTATCGTACTCAATAACGGGCTGTAAATAATCGTAAATCACTTCCTGTAAATTCACTTGCATTTGTAATTTATAGATTAAATGATATAAATGCAAATCATCATAGAAGAAAGAGGACGTTTGCACTTTGCGGCAAATATATAAAGTTTCTAAAGCAGTTTGATAGCTTTTAGGAATTTCTTCTACATCGCAAACAACCTTTCCAACGGCTATTTGAAAACCTTGTGCTTGCTGCTTTTTATAAAAGTCGGTATTGGGCAGTGTGGAAAAAATGCTATTCAATATGTCACGAATAGCTTTACTGTCTTTCGTATGAAGTAAAATAAAAATAATATAGCTTTTTCTTTCGAATAAAAATGGCATAAATCCATGTTGCTCAAATAGATTTCGATAATAAAGCTTACTATAGACCATATCCTCCTGTGTCTTTGTCATTGTAGTAGGAGAGGATAATATAAAGACAGCTCCACTAGATTGTGTATAGCCCGTGTAATGTGTAACGATAAATTTATAGATTTCTTCCTTAGATAATTTTTGATCAATCCAATCGACTAAAATTGTAGCATCCTCAATATTCTTTTTTTCCTCAATATAAAACTCTCGCATTAATAGCTGTGCCAGCGCCGTTGCTGTACGATCTAATATTAATAATTCAAACTCTGAAAATAGTCCATCCTCTCGATAGAGTGTTAAATCTGCATAATGCTGATCAAAGATAAAAATAGGTCCATGTTTAAATTGCTGAGCAGACTTGTTCAATGTTAATAGCTGCTGACGTTTTTGGTGTGTCGTATTGGGGAAAAAGATAGGATTGCGTCCCTTAATGGAGAACATGATTTGTGTTTTTAATTCATTATACATATTTTGTAAAATGTCTTCAGTGTTTTGTCCTAAGACAGCATTTTTGTTCAAAGCTTGTGCATAAGATTCTAGCGAAGAAATCATTAAATATTGCTGATTAATAATTTGGCTATGTAAATCCTGCGTAATACGAACAAAAGGAACTGCCTCATGAAAAACAATAATGGGAAACTGATGCCGGTTTGCCAGTGTTAGTATTGCTTCTGGAACGGTCTGAATATAAGAGCCATACTCAATACAAAGAGCAGCACAATTTTTTTGAATGATGGCTTCTACAAATGCAGCAAAATTAGCGATACTATGCTGGAGACTAATTCCTGTTGTTAATACTAACTCCTCACCAACTAAAAAATGATCAACTTGTACGATTTCAAGAACATGTACCCATTTGATAATTCTTGATAATCCTTCATGACCTGCAACTACCTCTGCCTTATGAAAATACTTATTTTCCAAAACATCTAGTACTTTTAGTTGAAATGAACTCAATTTAGCCCCTCCCTTAGTTATACGCATTGTGTATTTTTTCTGTTTAATGATTTATATTTTCTTATAAATTCGTTGATATAATATTTTAAGAATATTTAGTCTATTTTACATTATGTTTAAAACAAAAGTATAGAATTTTACAGTTTGTCTATTACTTCAACGTTATGAAACATGTAAAATTTTTGTAAGCGATCAAGCAATCTACTAAAAGGGGTGACAGATATGGAGCAACAAACGCATTTACAAAGAGGGTTAAAGAAGCGGCATATGACGATGATTGCTATTGCAGGAGTAATCGGTGCTGGCCTATTTATGGGGAGTGGTTCAGTTATTAATTTAGCTGGTCCAGGGGCCATTTTATCGTATATATTTGCAGGAATTATCGTTGTTTTAGTTATGCGTATGCTAGGCGAGATGGCAGCTGTTAATCCAACGAGTGGCTCATTTGCACATTATGCGCATGAAGCCATTGGCCCGTGGGCAGGTTTTATGATTGGATGGCTGTACTGGTTTTTCTGGGTCATTGCGATTGCACTAGAAGCAACAGCAGCGGCAGCCATTATTCAATATTGGTATGACGGGATGCCTTTATGGCTATTAAGTTTGTTACTAACCGTAGCACTTACTTTAACGAATGTTCTTTCTGTCAAAGCATTTGGTGAGTTCGAGTATTGGTTCTCTCTTATTAAGGTTGCAAGTATAGTGGTCTTTCTTGGTCTTGGTGCCTTCATTATTTTTGGCATCGCCCCAAACTTTAATGCTGTAGGTATGACCAATCTAGTCGGGCAAGGTGGTTTTTTACCTAATGGTTTTGGTGCTGTTCTAATGGGGGTCGTCATTGTTATTTTTTCCTTCATGGGAACAGAAATTGTGGCCATTGCTGCTGGTGAATCAGATGAACCATTAGCTGCTGTAACGAAAGCTACCAATTCCATTACTTGGCGTATTTTAATTTTCTATGTGGGCTCTATTGCGGTTGTTGTAACGCTATTGCCTTGGCATTCCTCCGATATTTTAACAAGTCCTTATGTAGCGGTACTCGATTATATTGGAATTCCTGCTGCCGCACAAATTATGAATTTTGTTGTGTTAACAGCGGTGCTATCGTGTTTAAATTCAGCACTTTATGCAACATCACGCATGGTATTTTCTTTAGCAGAAAAGGGAGAAGCGCCAAAAGCATTTTTAAAATTAAACAAAAAAGGTGCACCTGTCAATGCCATTTTAGCAGCTACATTTTTCTCGTATATTGCAGTCATTATGAATTATGTTTCGCCAGATAAAGTTTTTATGTTTTTACTGAGCTCTTGTAGTGCGATTACTTTAATACTTTATTTAATCATTGCCTTTTCACAATTAAGAATGCGACGCAAGATTGAACAAGAAAATTTAGAGCTATTAAAGGTGAAGATGTGGTTATTCCCTTATTTAACGTATTTCACAATATTTGCTACAACAGCTTTATTAATGGCGATGTTCTTTATAGAGTCTATGCGCTCACAAATTTTATTTACATGCGTTGTCGTCGCTATTGTGATGATTTTCTATGTGCTTACTCAAAAGAAAAAGACGATTAAACAACCCGATGAATCAAGTTCTATTTTTAGCAAAGAAGAATTCGATTTTGAACAATAATACGATAAAGGAGTGGTCTAATTATGACAGTTCAGCAAGAAATGAAAACGCTCACACATTTTATCCAAGGGGAAGAGGTAGCTGGTACAAGTGGCCGATTTTCAGAGGTTTATAATCCATCAACAGGAGAGGTTATTGCAAGAGTACCACTTGCTTCAAGAGATGAGGTAAAGCATGCTATTCAGCTTGCAAAAGAAGCCTTTCCAGCATGGAAAAAACGATCAATTGGTAAACGGGTAGAAGTGTTACATCGATTCCGTCAGTTGTTAGTAGAAAAACAGGAAGAGCTTATCGATGTGATTTGTCAGGAAAGTGGTAAAACAAAGGATGATGCAAAAGGTGAAATCGTTCGTGGTATTGAATCCGTTGATATGGCGATTAGTGCACCGCAAATGCTAAAAGGAGAGTACTCAGTCAATGTAGGTGGTAATATAAATGCCTTTTCTGCCAAATCACCACTCGGCGTAGTGGCAACTATCGCACCATTTAATTTCCCTGTTATGGTACCGCTTGCGATTACAAGCATGGCTGTGGCAGTTGGAAATGCCGTTATATTGAAGCCATCAGAGCGCGTACCGATGTCTGCTCTCTATATAAGTCAATTATGGAAAGAGGCAGGTTTACCAGATGGCATTTGGACTGTTGTCAATGGAGATAAAGAGGCTGTCAATGAACTATTAGAAAATAAAGAGATTCAAGCTATCTCATTTGTTGGCTCAACACCTGTTGCTGAATATATTTATCAAACAGGAACAAAGCACAATAAACGTGTTGCGGCATTTGGTGGTGGGAAGAACTTTATGATTGTGATGCCAGATGCCAACCTAGAACAAACGGCGAATGCCTTTTTAGGAGCAGCGTATGGTGCAGCATCACAGCGCTGTATGGCGATTTCAGGTGCACTTGTTGTAGGCAAAGATACCGAGCAACGGTTTACGGAACTATTAAAAAATAAAATCTCTCAACTAAAGGTTGGACCTTATACAGAAAAAGACGTCGATTTCGGACCAGTCATCACTAAAGAGTCGAAAGGAAAGATTATTCATTCTATCGATGAGGCAGTCACTGAAGGGGCAAATCTTGTGATTGACGGAAGAAATCCGAAAGTATGTGAAACGTCAAATGGCTTTTATCTTGGCCCAACCCTCCTTAATAATGTCACATCGGAAATGAAGATCTTTAAAGAAGAGGTCTTTGGTCCAGCACGTATTGTTGTAGGGGTGAACTCATTACAAGAGGCAATAGATTTAATCAATAACCATGAGCTTGGCAATGGAGTAACCATGTTTACAAGCAGTGGAGCAGCAGCACGGAAATTCCAAGAGGAAATAGAAGTCGGCATGGTAGGTGTGAACGTACCTATACCAATCCCTGTTGGCTATCATAACTTTGGTGGATGGAAACGCTCTAAGTTCGGTGAAGGGCATATGTTTGGCCCAGATCAGGCAAGATTCTTTACAAAGGCCAAAACGATTTCTGAGCGCTGGCCAGATGAAACGGAGGATACAACAAGTTCCTTTGCGTTCCCAAGTAATAATGATGCGAAAAACTAATATAGTGAGGGGTGTTTGATGATGACACAGACAAATCTTAAAAGTGATGTATTATCTAAGGATGAGCAATATGTTTGGCATTCTATGAAACCATATAATCCGCAAGCCACATATGTAGTAGAGAGGTCTGATGGTGCAAGAATTATGGATACAGATGGTGTGGAATATATTGATGCAATGGCAGGGCTTTGGTGTGTCAATGTTGGCTATGGACGGAAAGAGTTAGCAGATGCGGCACATGAGCAAATGATGAAAAATGCTTATGCACCTTTATCTCAGGGTCATTTGCCTGCAGTGGAATTAGCTGAGAAGCTAAATGAACTACTTGGTGGAGATTACGTTATTTTCTTCTCCAATAGTGGATCAGAGGCGAATGAAACAGCCTTTAAAATTGCTCGGCAATACCATCAGCAAAAAGGACAAAGCTCACGCTATAAAATTGTCTCACGCTACCGTGCTTATCATGGTAACTCCTTTGGGGCTTTAGCGGCAACGGGGCAGGCGGAGCGCAAATATAAATACGAGCCACTATCTCCAGGTTTTATCCATGTCGCACCACCTGATCAATATCGTGAGCATGAAAGCGATGCTATTGCGCCATTGGATTTAGCGAGTGTAAAGGCTGTAGATAAAACGATGACATGGGAACTGAGTGACACAATTGCAGCTATGATCTTAGAGCCTATTATTACAGGTGGCGGTGTCATTATGCCTCCAGAGAATTATTTAAAAGGCATTGAGGAGGTGTGTAAAAGGCATGGTGCTTTACTGATTGTGGATGAGGTTATTTGTGGCTTTGGTCGAACAGGTAAGCCTTTTGGATTTATGAATTACGGTGTTAAGCCAGATATAATTACGATGGCTAAAGGAATTACAAGTGCCTATTTACCATTGTCAGCAACAGCCGTGAAGCGTGAAATTTATGAGGCGTTTAAGGGCTCAGATGCATACAGCTATTTCCGCCATGTGAATACATTTGGAGGCTCTCCTGTGGCATGTGCAGTTGCATTAAAAAATATTGAAATTCTTGAGCAAGAAGCGTTGTTTGAGCGTTCCAAGGAAATTGGCGCTGCAACACTACAAACATTGCAGCAACAATTACAGCATCATCCAAATGTAGGAGATGTGCGTGGCAAAGGTTTATTAATTGGGATTGAATTAGTTGCAGATAAAGTCTCGAAAGAACCTTTACCAGTGGAGAAGGTGAATGCTGTCATTGCCAAATGTAAAGAACAAGGGATTATCATTGGAAAAAATGGAGCAACTGTTGCAGGGTTTAATAATGTCTTAACGCTATCACCACCACTTAATATTGTACAAGAAGATCTTGATCGTATACTCGATGTGGTTGTGGATAGTGTAAATAAGCTGTAAAGAATGTTGATATGGTTCTAAAAGCCTTAGAGTAAAGGCTTTTAGAACTTTTATTTGTGAAGCTTTATAACGCAGATGCAAGATAGTAGTATTTATTATAGCTCGATAAAAATAATTATAAAATTCTGAAATTTAATAAAAAAATACTGGAAAAATTGTATTTCGTAGTTTATAGTTAATAAAAAATTAATTTTTCTGATAATTAAATGTAAAAAGTGTCCTGTAGGGAATATTTTTTTGATTACTTATTTTCAGCAGTGGAATAAATAGGTGTTGTTGGTTGAACTATAGTTTCTGATGAAAAGCAATTGTAATAGTTGAGAGAGTCATGTCTTCCTCTAATTGAATTGTCTAATCGTAATGAAAGTATAGTTTATTTTTTGTCTATTTATTTTCATCAGTGGAGAAAATAAGTGATTTTAGTAATTATATTTCTTAATTTAAGTGTTAAGAAATATTTTTATATATTTTTACAAAGGGAGTAGATGAGATGAATTATGTTAAAAAGTTGGTTTTTGTAATTCTATGTACATTGCTTTTAGCAGCATGCGCAGAGAAAGATAATTCTAATGCATCAAACACTGGGGAGAAGTCTACTACAGAATCAGGCACAGCAAGTTCAAAGAATGAACTTGTCATTGCTGTAAATGAAAACTTTATTTCCATGGATCCTCATAATACAGGAGATACAAATTCGAGTTCTGTACAGGAGACCATGTTAGAAGGTTTACTAGGCTTTGATGCTGATGGACAAATTATGAAGGTTTTAGCTGATGATTATTCAATTAGTGAAGATGCTCTGGAGTATACATTTAAGCTACAAGAAGGGGTCACTTTCCATGACGGGGAACAGTTTAATGCAGAGGCTGTAAAAGCCAATATTGAACGAATCATGAATGATGAAAGTTTACGTTTATATTCACGTGGTTTTAGCTTAATCAGCAAAGTTGAAATTCTAGGTGACTATGAAATTAAAGTTACTTTAAAAGAACCATACGGACCAATGATCACGCGTTTCGGAGTGGCTAAAATGATCAGCCCAAAAATGATTAAAGAAAATTTAGCTGATATTCCGAAGCAGCCTGTTGGTACAGGACCTTATAAATTTGTTGAATGGGTACAAGGGGATCATTTAACAATTGAAAACTTCGACGGCTATTGGGGTGGTGGTGATCGTGTTTCTAAAATTACGTATAAGCCAGTACCAGAGAACGGATCACGTGTGGCAATGCTAAAAGCTGGGGATGCACAAGTGATCTATCCAGTGCCAGCACAAAATATCGACGAGCTTTCTAACAATAAAGATGTAGAAATTAATAAAGTTCCTTCTACAATTGCTCATTATGTGTCGCTAAATACGTATAAGAAACCTTTGGATGATATTAAAGTACGACAAGCATTTAATTATGCGGTAGATAAAGAAGCTTATTTAAAAGTTGTAAATGCAGGGCTGGGTTTACCACTAGACTCTATTATTCCTTCCAAAACGGTTTATTATAAACAGCAAAAAATGTATGAACACAATATTGAAAAGGCAAAAGAATTATTGACTGAAGCTGGCTATCCTAATGGCTTCGATATTGAAATCTGGGGGAACACAAACTCAGATACGATGAAGGGCATGCAGTTTATTCAACAACAGTTGAGCCAAATCGGTGTAAAAGTTGAGATCAAATCAATGGAAGAAGGTACTTTGTCAGATGAAATCTACGGTGCACAAACTCCAGATGATGCGAAATTGCAAATGTGGTATGTGAGCTGGTCAGCCTATGCTTCAGATATAACGAATGCGACAAAACCTCTTTTCCATAGTGTATCATTCCCACCAAATGGTGCAAACACAGCCTATTATCAAAATCCTGAGGCAGATCAACTAATGGATGAAGCGAATTCTATTTCAGATGTAGATCGTCAGGCTGAACTGTATGAAAAATTACAGGAAATCGTTTATCAAGATACACCTTGGATTTTCTTAGGGGTAGATGAGGTCGTATATGGTGTACGTTCAAATGTCAGCGGTGTGTTAGTCAACCCAACAGGTGGACTCGATGTGAAAAACGCAAAAGTTGAGTAATGTTGCACAATAAAAGGAATTGATGATGGTCAATTCCTTTTCTACAACATAGAAAGGAGGAGGTTGTCTTGTGGAAATATACAGCAAAAAGAATTGTTGAAATGATACCAATATTAATTGTTATTTCAATCTTAACATTCTTGTTTATCCATTTAATACCAGGTGACCCTGCACGATTAGTAGCTGGTAAGGATGCCACGCTAGAAGATGTTGAAAATGTACGGCATGAGTTGGGTTTAGATAAACCCATTCTTAAACAATACGTGGATTATATGAAAAATTTGTTGACGGGTGAACTTGGAACATCCTTAACAACTGGATTACCGGTAATTGATATGTTTAAAACAAGGTTTATGCCTTCCCTCCACCTTACTTTCCTCTCCATGTTTTGGGCTACATTAATTGGTTTAATGATTGGTGTTTTTTCAGCCATCAATAAAAACAAATGGCCTGATTATTTTGGAATGGTAACAGCGGTTTCTGGTATTTCAATTCCAGGATTTTGGTTGGGACTATTGTTGATTCAATTATTTTCAGTACAGCTAGGATTATTCCCAACAGGTGGATTGGATGGCTTTTCAAGTTATATTTTACCTTCCTTGACCTTAGGGGCAGGCATTATGTCAATGATCGCTCGATTTACTCGTTCTTCCATGCTTGAAACGTTACAAGCTGATTTTATAAGAACGGGAAGAGCAAAAGGATTAAAGGAACATTCCGTGATTGTGACGCATGCATTACGAAATTCCTTAATTTCTGTTGTAACGGTAGCAGGCTTACAATTTGGTTTTCTACTAGGGGGTTCAGTGGTAGTTGAGACGGTATTTAGCTTTCCAGGAATGGGGCGTCTGCTAATCGATTCGATTGCATTTCGAGACTACCCTGTCATTCAATCAGCACTGCTGTTATTCGCATTTGAATTTATTGTAGTGAATTTAATTGTTGATGTGCTTTATACCGTGTTAAACCCGAAAATCCAATTAGATTCTTAAGGGAGGGAATAAAATGACTTCATCAACTACTGTGCAAAATAGCCAAGTGCAAAAAACACAAAGGAAATACTCTCCTCTTAAAGAATTTTGGAAGTCCTTTAAAAAACAAAAGGCCGCATTGATTGCAAGCATCTTTATAGGATTGTTAATTGTAGTTGCTATTATTGGTCCTTATATCGCACCATATGATCCGTTTGAACCGAATTATGATGCTTTATTAGAGGGACCAAGTGCCAGTCATTTAGCAGGAACGGACGAATATGGGCGGGATATTTTTAGTCGTTTGATAGTGGGAGCGAAAATATCTCTGATGGTGAGCTTTAGTGCCGTATTTTTAGGCTTAATGTTGGGGACTGTTTTAGGTTTAATTAGCGGTTACTTTGGTGGTTGGATTGACAAAATCATCATGCGTAGCTGTGATGTACTGTTTTCATTCCCTGATTTATTGTTAGCGATTGCCATTGTAGCCTTATTGGGCCCTGGTATTAATAATGTCATCATTGCTGTCATGATTTTTAGTGTGCCGTCCTTTGCACGTTTAGTGCGAGGTGCCACTTTGAATGCGAAAGAAAATGTATACGTAGAGGCAGCACAATCAATGGGTGCTTCGCATGTCAGAGTGCTGTGGAAACATATTTTCCCTGAAACGATTAGTGAATTAATTATTTTCGTCACAATGCGTATCGGAACAGCTATTTTAGCAGCTTCTAGTTTGAGCTTTTTAGGCTTAGGTGCCAGCCCTGAAATGCCTGAGTGGGGAGTTATGCTAAGCAGTGGCCGTGACTACTTAGGGACATCTTCTCATGTAGTCATTATGCCGGGTATTGCCATTTTTTTAACCGTGCTAGCATTTAACTTAATAGGTGATGGATTACGAGATGTGTTAGATCCAAAAATTAAAAATAATTAAGGAGAATGCCTATGACAGAACATGTATTGCGAGTAAGTGACTTAGAAACGTCCTTTACGCGTGATAAAACAGAAATCAAAATTTTAAGAGGTGTCAATTTTTCAATCCGTAAAGGAGAGATATTAGGCTTAGTTGGAGAATCAGGTAGTGGAAAAAGCTTAACGTCATTATCCATCATGCAATTATTTCATGGTACTACAGGTGAAATTGTGAATGGCTCTATTCATTTCAATGGAGAGGATTTAACGAAAATGTCTGAATCAGAAATTCGGAAAATTCGTGGCAAGCAAATGGCGATGATTTTCCAAGAGCCTATGACTTCTTTAAATCCTGTTTTAAAGATTGGTAAGCAGTTAATGGAAGCAATCGAAATGCATTTGAAGCTGCCAAAGAACGAAAGTAAACATCACGCCATCCAAATGTTAAAGAGTGTAGGCATAGGAAGGGCAGAGGAAATCATTCATGAATACCCGCATCAGCTATCAGGAGGAATGAGACAGCGAGTAATGATTGCTATGGCAATGGCCTGTCAGCCCAAGCTACTTATTGCTGACGAACCAACTACTGCGTTAGATGTAACGATACAAGCTCAAATATTAGAGCTGATGAAAAAGTTAAAGGAAGAACATGAGACGGCTATTTTACTGATTACACATGATTTGGGGGTTGTTGCTGAAATGTGCGATAAGGTAGTCGTTATGTATGCAGGGCAGGTTGTGGAGGAAGCAGATGTCTTTGAACTATTCGCTAGCCCTAAACACCCGTATACAAAAGGTTTAATTGCATCAGTACCTAAAATAGGAGATAAAAAAGAAGTATTAGATTCTATCAATGGGCAAGTGCCGTCCCCGCAAAATATGCCAAAAGGTTGTAAATTTGCTCCACGATGTGATCATGCGATGTCTATATGTCGTCAGGAAAGTCCACCGACATTGAAAATTTCAGCTACACGTCAATGTAGCTGCTGGCTATATGCGAAAAAGGATGTGGAAGCTAATGTCTAACAGTATTTTAAAAGTGGAAAATTTAAAAAAGAGTTTTCAGATAGCAGGTGGACTATTTCAAAAAAGGCAACATGTTAATGCCGTAATAGATGTTTCCTTTGAAATAGAAGAGGGTACGACATTTAGTCTAGTAGGAGAAAGTGGTTGTGGAAAATCTACCACAGGCAGATTAATCACTCGATTAATAGCACCAACAAGTGGAAGCATCGTTGTGGATGGAAAAGAAGTAGCTACTGCAAAACAATCAGACTTAAAGCATTTAAGGCAAACAGTTCAAATGATTTTTCAAGATCCCTATGCTTCATTAAATCCGAGAATGAAGGTAAAGGAATTAATTGGGGAGCCTTTAGAAATTCATACAAAACTTTCAAAAGCTGAACGTGAAAAGCTTGTACTCGAAATGCTTGAAGTGGTTGGATTAAATGCTGAACAGGCAGATCGCTATGCACATGAGTTCAGTGGCGGACAAAGACAGCGTTTAGGCATTGCACGTGCTTTAATAACAAAACCAAAATTAATTATTGCTGACGAGCCTGTGTCTGCATTGGATGTGTCGATACAATCGCAAATTTTGAATTTATTAAAGCAATTGCAGCAGGAATTTAAAATATCCTATCTCTTTATTTCTCACGATTTAAGTGTTGTAGAACATATAAGTCATTATATTGGTGTCATGTATTTAGGGACCATTGTTGAAATTGGACGAAAAGAAACCATATTTAATGATCCTAAGCATCCTTATACGCAAGCTCTTATTGCTTCTGTACCAATTGCAGACCCAACGTTAAGAAAAAAGAAAAAAGTGTTAATAGGTGATATTCCAAACCCTAAAAATCCGCCAAGTGGTTGTACCTTCCATACAAGGTGTCCCCTTGCATCAGATATATGTAAGCAAGTCATTCCAGAAATGAAAAAAATGAACGAAGAACAAAGTGTTGCATGTCACTTTGTCAATTAATAGAGAGGTGTTCACAATGAAAGTAGGATTAAGCACATATAGTATGGTCAAAAAAATGAAGCAGGGAGAAATGAATGTTCTTGATGTTCTACAGTGGGTAGCTGACAACGGAGGACAACATGTCGAATTAGTGCCCTATGAATTTACTGTTGTAGATAACTATGAACTGGCATCTCAAATTAAAAAGAAAGCAGCGGAGCTAGGATTAGAGCTATCAGCCTATTCGCTACCTGCTAACTTTATCCATGATACAGAGGAAGCTTTTTTAGAAGAAGTTGAACGCTTAAAAAAACATGTTGATGTAGTACATCATATGGGGATTAACATTATGCGCCATGACGTTACACTCTTTACTTTACCAAAGGAGCAAACAACCATTCATTATTATAATGACCATTTTGATGAAATGGTTAGAGGCTGTCAATTGATTGCAGATTATGCGAAACAATTTAATATCACGACAACGATTGAAAATCATGGCTTTAATGTTCAAACAAGTGATCGTGTACAGCAACTAATTCATGCGGTTAACAGAGATAACTTTAAAACGACCTTAGATGTAGGGAATTTTTTATGTATTGATGAAGAACCTCTAATCGGTGTCATGAAAAATATTTCCTATGCTGCTACAGTGCATTTTAAAGATTTTTATATTCGTCCTTTTTATGAAAATCCAGGAGATGGCGAATGGTTCCGCACTGTTCATAACAATTACATCAGAGGAGCGATTGTTGGACATGGTGATCTAAATATACGAGAGATTATAAAGCTTGTTAAAGGCTATGGCTACGATGGTTATATTGTGGTGGAGTTTGAAGGTATGGAAGATTGTCAAGTTGGTTCAAAAATAGGGATGGATAATGTGCGTCGTTTATGGGACGAATGCAAGCTCTAAAGGGGGAAGAACATGAATAAATTAAAAGTTTGTGTAATCGGTACAGGTTCTATTTCCGATTATCATTTAGGCTCCTATATGAAAAATCCAGCAGTTGAGTTATATGGTGTGTATGATGCCTCTATTGAACGAGGCAAAGCAAAGGCTGCTCAATTTGGAGCAACCCATGTTTTTTCTTCTAAGGAAGCGTTATTTGCAGACAAAAATGTAGATGCTGTAAGCATTTGTACATGGAATAATACACATGCCGAATTGGCCATTCTTGCTTTAGAAAATGACTTACATGTGCTTATCGAAAAGCCTTTATCCATGACCTATGCCGAGGCTTTAAACATTCAAAAGGTTGCGGAAAAACATCGTAAAATATTTCAAGTCGGCTATGTAAGACGTTTTGCAACGAATACCAAAGTACTCAAACAGTTTATTGACGATAACAAATTGGGGGATATTTATTATGCTAAAGCCTCTTGTCTCAGAAGGTTAGGGAATCCAGGAGGCTGGTTCGCAGAGATTGATAAATCTGGTGGAGGCCCATTAATTGATTTGGGTGTCCATGTGATTGATATATGCTGGTATTTAATGGGCAGACCAAAAGTAAAACGTATAACTGGTCATACCTACAATCAATTAGGAAATAGAAATCATATTGAAAATTTATCCTTTTATAAAGCAGCAGACTATGATGCTACTAAAAATACAGTAGAAGACTTAGCGAATGCTCTTATTACATTTGAAAATGGGTCATCACTAATGGTGGACGTTTCTTATACTCTCCATGCCATAAAAGATGACATCAGTATTAAATTATATGGCACAAACGGTGGAGCAGAACTAGAGCCTGAGTTGAAAATTGTAAGTGAGGAGCATAACACCATTTTAAATATTTATCCTCAAATTAATGATTTAACCTTTGATTTTGCAACAGCCTTTCAGAATGAAATCAATACGTTTGTTGATTGCTGTCTTCATCAGTATGATTCAGTTGCACCTGTAGAGGATGGAGTAGAAATTATGAAAATCTTAGAGGGAATTTATATTTCTGCAATGCAAGGAAAGGAAGTCGTTTATTAAAATGATGAAATTGAACAATGGAATTGGCGTCATTGTAGACAGCTTTAGATTACCTATTCGTGAAGGATTGCAAAAAGCAAAAGAGGTTGGTGCACAAGGTGTGCAGATGTACGCAGTTTCAGGTGAGCTAGATCCAGATCATTTAAATGCTGCACAAAGAGCAGAATTGAAGCAATATATTTTAGATTTAGGGCTTGAGATTTCTGCATTATGTGGTGATTTAGGAGGGCACGGCTTTCAAGATAAAAATGAAAATGCCTGGAAAATAAAAAAATCGAAGGAGATTCTGCAATTAGCAAAAGACCTTGGCACATCGATCGTTACGACCCATATCGGCATCATTCCTGAAAATGAGAATGATCCAATCTATCAAACGATGCTAGAAGCCTGTGAAGAATTAGGGCAATTTGCTACATCATTAGATGCTTACTTTGCGATTGAAACAGGGCCAGAAACGAGTAGAACTTTAAAGGGATTTTTAGATAAGCTTTCGACAAATGGTGTATCGGTTAATTTTGATCCTGCCAATATGGTAATGGTAACGAATGATGACCCTGTAGCTGGCGTTAAACTTTTAAAGAATTATATTGTACATACACATGTGAAGGATGGCATTCAATTACAGCCAACGAATCCAAAAGATGTGTATGGGTACTTAGGATACGAATCTGGAACATCTCATGATAAAATAGAAGAAATGGTGGAAAATGGAGAGTTTTTCAGAGAACTTCCATTAGGTCAAGGGGATGTCAATTTCGAGCTTTATTTTTCAGCTTTGCATGAAATCGGATACAATGGCTATTTAACTATTGAACGAGAAGTGAGATCAAATCCCGAAAAAGACATCAGAGAAGCTGTACAGTTCATAGAAAAGTTTAAATAGGGGTTGAATCAAATTTGAAAAAGCAAGATCAAGTACAAATGAGAAGACAAAATAAATATATTGTGCTTGACGCAATCAGGCAGATGGCGCCAATTTCAAGAATTCAATTATCAAAATATACGAAAATGAGCCCTACGACTATTACCCGTATCGTTCAGGAGCTAGAAGCGGAAGGCTTTATTCTTGAAGGAGTATCGGAAGAAACAGCTATTGGTAGACGTCCCACATTAATTCATATGCGTGGAGATGCCTTATACACTATAGGGATAGAGATTGATTGTTTTACTATTCGAATTGGTATATTAGATTTTTTAGGGAAACTTATTGCTTTTCAGGAAATCAAATGTAGCATCAAGCATCAGTATGAAGAAGCTGTACATTTACTAAAACGTTCAATAGTTAATATCATGACAGAATATCAAATTGCTCAGGAAAAATTATTAGGCATTGGAATAGGGATTCCAGGAGTCATTAATAACGAAGAAGGTATTATCGTTTCTTCCGAGCAATTGAAATGGGAAAACTGTCATATAAGAGAAGATTTAAATGGTATTTTTGGTTGTGAAGTCATCGTAGATAATGAATTAAAAATGCAAATCATTGCTGAAATCGGTGATATCTATACGCCCCTTTATTCAAATTGTATATTAGTCGGCATTGGAACAGGCATCGGAGCAGCCATATTACTAAACGGAGATGTGTATCGTGGTATTCAAAATAAAGCAGGAGAAATAAGTCATATTACGATAAATCCATTTGGTGAAATGTGCCACTGTGGTAAGAGGGGTTGCTTATCGATGTATATTTCAGAAGTTACTTTGCTAAAAAGAACACCCCAAAATCTTAATATACAATCAATAGAAGAAATCTTACAATGTGTGGATCAAGGTGAGCAATGGGCAGTAGATATTCAACAAGATGTAGCCACTTTTCTAGCTATCGCCATCAATAATTTAGTTTGTTTATACGAACCAGAGGCTGTCATCGTCAGTGGAGAAATTATTGAGCACAATGTAACATTTCAGAAACTACTTAGTGAAAAATGCAAACAGTATATATGGAAAGAACTACAGCCTTATTTTGATTTGCAGTTTTCAAATCAATTAAAAGAGGGAGTTGTCAAAGGGGCGGCATTACAAGCACAAAAGCAGCTGCTGTCTGTTTAAAGAAAGGTTGGTTGATTCGTGGCTTACTCAGAATTTTTGAAGGAGTATCGTTCAGGATTAATGGAAAATGTGCATTATGGACAAATGAGTGCTGTGAATCTAACAAAGGAAGAATTCGTTTCTGTTGGCCAGGATTATGAGCCTGTGTATTTTCGTTCTGCAGCCAAACCATTTCAAGCCATTCCAATTTTTATGACTGATTTTATAGAAAAGTACGAGATTACTTCAACAGAAAGTGCCTTATTTTTGGCGTCACAAAGAGGGGAATTTTATCATCAAGAGGCGCTGGTCTCATTGTTGGAAAAGATCCCTGTTAATGAAAATGATTTAATATGTGCAGCTTCATATCCATTAAATGAGGAACCAAAAACGCAATATATACAACACGGATACGAAAAGAGGCGATTATTTCATAATTGTGCGGGCAAGCATTTAGGATTTTTAACTGCATGTCTTGCAAACGGTTATGATTTCAAGCACTATTATCATCCAGACCATCCATTGCAACAAATGATAAAAAAATACATTGCTTATTTGAGTGAATATGATGAAGGTAAAATTCATACAGGAATAGACGGCTGTGGCGCGCCAGTCTTTGCCATTCCACTAAAAAATATGGCAATAGCCTATTTAAAGCTAGCGCGGCCAGAATTAATTGATGATCTACCAATTCGCGAAGCAGTAGTAAAGCTTAGCGCAGTCATGAATCAAGAAAATCATATTATTGCGGCTCAAAACTTTATTTGTACAGCATTATTAAAAGATCCTAATATTGTAGCGAAGGGCGGAGCACAGGGCGTATACTGTTTTGCCTTGCGAAATGAAGGAGTAAGTTTTGCTTTGAAAATTATGAATGGCTCAGAAAGTCCGTGGCCGAATGTAATTGCTTCTGTATTGGAACAAATTCAGTATACAAATCAAGAAACGATTGAGCGTATTAAAGCCTTGTCTCCTTCATTTGTGCGTAATGACGCAGGGCAGGAAGTAGGAGAAATTGTTTCTACAATTAAAATCGTATAGAGGTGAAGATACTTGTATGTTTTGGCAATTGACGGTGGTGGAACAAAAACAATTGCGACAATCTCAACATTTCGTGGGCAAGTTATAGCACTAGCAGAAACAGGTAAAAGTAATCCCACATCTATGAGCTTAGAGCAATTTACGCAGACGATAACAGAACTAATAAATGAATTAAAAAGACAACAACCTTATGATTTTCATCAAATTACGAAGTGCCATGCGGGACTATCTGGCGTAACGGAAAATAATAATGAGGAAATTACCCACACATTATTAACCTCGCTATTACCTGAAGGCTGTCAATTATCACTGTCGAATGATGGGTTGAACGCGCTGTATGCGGGTACATTAGGTCAGTCTGGCATTGTACAGATTTCTGGTACAGGTGCAATTACACTAAGTATAGATTCGTCTGGAAGAGTTGAGCGTACGGCAGGATGGGGCTATATTTTTGATGATGAAGGCAGTGGCTATGATATTGGTATTCGCACATTAAAAGCGGTGTTTAAAGCATTTGATAAAAGAGGGCCAGAAACGAGCCTCACACCCGCAGTATTAAATTATTTTCAATTACAATCCATTCCACAAATAATTGAAATTGTTTATGGAAAAGGACATCCGAGAGATACAATCTCTCCTTTAAGTAAGATTGCCATTGATTGCGCTAAAAGAGGTGATGCTGTAGCGAACACAATTCTGGATCAAGTGTGCCATGTTTTTTATCAAAGTATAGATGCTTGTTACAAAAAAAATCCGTTTTCAGATACGCGTGTCAAAGTCGTGCTAGCTGGTGGAGTTTTTAATGAGTTGACGTTATTTATTGAAAAATTAGCCTCCATTGATAAAAATAATAGCAATCAGTATGACTTTATGGGTGCTTATAGCCTACCAGTTGGCGGTGCCGCATTAGCCGCATTAAAACTACCTAATAATGAAGCGAAAATATTTATCGATCAATATCATGCCAGTATTAAGGAGTTTTTAACTAATTAATCCCCCTTTTAATTTAGCAAGTAGAGAATAGGAAGGTCTTTTCTCTACTTGCATTTTGTTAGTCCTCTACTTTAAACATATTACCTTTATAAGACTTATGAATAGTCATAATAATTCCCATAAGCATGATGTTCGATAATATTGATGATGAAGGAGCTTAATTTACACTACTGGAGTGGACAAAAAGACAGCTAATCCCACCTAGTAGAAGAAAATGAACTACTAAACTTACATCCAACCTCTTGAGTTGAGACAAATATAATACCTCCATTCCTTATTAATACGATAAACGTTTGGAACGCATGGAAGGTTACGGTGTCAGAAATAGTATAATTAAGGATCAATGGTAGGGAGTCATTTATGTGGTAAATTACCTATATAAAACTAGATAATGGGCATAAATTCTTAATTCTTCTTGCAATCTTTACAAAAACATAACACTGGCTTTATATCTTCATACTATCATTATTGGTAAGAGTTGGAGGAGGAGCCAGGGATCATGCATTTTTTCCGTTTCATAAAGGTGAAGGACAAGTTACTTGTACTCATGATTGTTTGTGTATTATCGAATGTATTGCTAGGTGTATTTAGTGTGGATTATTTAAGGAAAATGTCGTGGCATGCAAGTGAGAGTTACACACAGGGACTTGTCCCAATCGGTTGGCTGAACGAGCTAGAAGAATCACAGCGTCAATTAGATTTTATCGTAGATGCTCAGGGTGACTATCAAGAAATGACGGTTATTTTAAAAGAGATGGCACAGCCTTTAACACAATTGGATAGCCAAGAAATTGATAAAAAAATGAGTCATCAAATTAAAAAATTTAAATCCTTGCTGAAAAAGCAAGGAGAATTGATTGAGAGCTATAAGCAATTGAACCAAGGTGAGCTAGAGCAGTTCTATTCGCAGACATTTCTACCAATAAGTCAGGAAAGCCATACATTATTAGAAGAAACACAAAATTATTTGGTTGAAAAAGCGAAGGATCAACAGAAGTATTATCAACAAGATGTGCAATTTGGTTATTGGTTACTAGGTGGCGTATGCTTATCGGTGGTGTTGCTTGTCATTCTGATAGGATTTATTGCAACTAAGGCAGTCAATGTACCAACACGTCAATTGAAATCATTATTAAAACGAGCAGAACAAGGCGATTTCACTGCGAATGCAAGTTATGTTGCCCATGATGAGCTTGGTGAGGTAGTACTGTCTTACAATCAAATGGTCACAGAGGTAAAACGCCTACTCCATACTGTAACGGACAGCGCCTATGAAGTAGAAGAAATGACAGGTAAATTGCAAGGATCCTCAGAGCAATCATCAACAACAACGTTAAAAATAGCAAAAGATGTACAATCTATTTCAGATTCAACGGCTGCTTCTACTAGTAAATTGGCTTCCAATACTGCTTCTTTAGAGGAAGTTTTAAATGATGTACAAGTCATTTTAGAAAAAGTACAGGTCGTGGAAAGCTTTGCTCATCAAACAGCCCGAGATGCTGAGAGTGGAACTGAAATTGTACAGGCTAATTTAATGCAAATGCAGACGATTAAGCAGGCGGTAGAAAAATCGAATACAGCTATCTTTAACTTGGTTGAGCGTGCCTCATCAATCGATCAAATGATTGAGGTCATAGAAAAAATAACAGCACAAACCAACTTACTAGCGTTAAACGCATCCATTGAAGCAGCAAGAGCAGGAGAACATGGAAAGGGGTTTGCGGTTGTAGCCAATGAGGTGCGGAAGCTTGCGGAACAAACAGTCCAATCAACACAAACGATTACATCCATTGTACAAAATATCCATTTAGATTCGAGCTATGCAGTACAAATGATGGAGGGCGTGTTGTTGGCTACTGAAAAAGGTGTTGCCGTAACAGGACAAACAGCGACAAGTTTTGATCAAATTTTAGAAAAAGTACATACAATCAAGCCTTATATGATGGAAGTATCTGCTACAGTTCAAGAGATAGCCACTCACACCCAAAAGGTGAGTGAGGATGCGGTTATGTTAACAGCTATATCGGATACGAATGCCGTATCCACTAAGCATGTTGCTACGTTAACAGCAGATCAATTAACAGCTCAACAACAATTCCATAATTACATTAAAGAATTGCGCAAAGTATCAAAAGTTTTGCAAATTGCTGTTAAACGTTTTTCAATCTAATTTAATATTAAAGAATAATGTTGAAAAGGAGTCTTTTTTGCAGAAATTAGCAAAGAAGGTTCTTTTTTTGCGTGGTTACAAAACTAGTTTATGAAAGATTTAATCGTTTGTATTTTTGAGGTGTACAATTGTATTTTATATATTTTTGTAGCACAATATTTTTTGAGTGCTCATATACTGGAAGTAAGGGATTATATGTTCCTTTTAATGAATATTATTAATATAATTGTTGTATTTTCAAAACGAACACATTATAATGAGTTTCATTGAAAGTGTTATTAAATCAATGTTTATCAATATATATTTGTACTTTCAGTAAGTACAATTGTTCATATGTGGAGGTTTTGAGAAATGAAAAAGATTATTGTTACTGGGGCACTTGGTCAAATTGGTTCTGAGCTTGTAGAAAAACTTCGTGGTATTTATGGAGAGGACAATATACTTGCTACAGACATTAGAAAGCTTGAACATACTAAGGGCCCATTTGAAATATTGGACGTGACAGATGGACAAAGAATGCACGATTTAGCAAAGGACTTTGGTGCAGATACGATGATGCATTTAGCAGCATTATTATCAGCCACAGCTGAAAGAAATCCATTGTTAGCTTGGAATTTAAATATGGGCGGTTTAATGAATGCATTGGAAGTTTCTCGTGAGTTAAATATGCAATTTTTCACGCCAAGTTCAATTGGAGCATTTGGTCCATCTACACCGAAGGAAGATACACCGCAGGATACTTTGCAACGTCCAACAACTATGTATGGTGTAAATAAGGTAGCGGGTGAATTATTATGCGATTATTACTTCAATCGTTTTGGTGTTGATACACGTGGTGTACGTTTCCCTGGATTAATCTCTTATGTAACACCTCCAGGTGGTGGTACAACTGATTATGCAGTGGAAATTTTCTATGAAGCAATTGAGCAAGGTAAGTACACATCTTATATTCAGGAAGGTACGTTTATGGATATGATGTACATGCCAGATGCCTTACAAGCTATTGTAGATTTAATGGAGGCAGATGGTAGTAAGCTCGTTCATCGCAATGCCTTTAATATTACAGCGATGAGCTTTGAACCATCACAAATCGCAGCTGAAATCAAGAAGCATTTACCAAATTTCACAATGGATTATCAGGTTGATCCGGTGCGTCAAGCGATTGCAGACAGCTGGCCAAACTCTTTAAATATTGATGCAGCTCAAAAAGAGTGGGGCTTCAAAGCAGAGTATGATTTAGCCAAAATGACGATAGATATGTTAGAAAAACTAAAAATGAAACTGCATAAAAAGGCAATTTCCTAATCGTTAAAGGAACGGATGTAGAATTAGTCTACATCCGTTTTTTTATGTGTCTATAAAAGAGAATTGTTGGCATATATAGATTAAATTACGTAACTGAAATATATTAGTATTCTGAATATTGACAGTTCCTAGAAGCTAAGCTTCATGATAGTATTGCTGAAATATACCTAGATCATTGATATAGTTAAAAGAGCGATTTCCTTTTATGGAAGTTGCTCTTTTATTGAATTATTTAGTTAACATGTGGAAAACCTGTTCCACGTCTTTATCACCACGACCTGAGATATTAATAATAATGCTTTCTTCAGATGATAAAGTTGGTGCTAATTTTAGAGCATGTGCGACCGCATGTGAGCTCTCAAGGGCAGGAATAATCCCTTCAACCTTCGAAAGTACTTGAAATGCCTCAAGGACTTCTTTGTTTGTCACAGTCACATACTCAGCACGGCCAATTGTTTTTAAATGACTATGTTCTGGACCTGCTCCAGGATAATCTAAACCAGCAGCTATTGAATAGGTTGGTAGTGGATTGCCGTCTGCATCCTGTAATACTAAGCATTTGAAGCCATGTAGCTCTCCGGGCGAACCTTCGTTTAATGTAGCAGCTTGATCTGGCTCTATTCCAATAAGACGAACCTGTTCATCTGCAATGTAGTCTGCAAATGCTCCAATAGCATTACTGCCACCGCCAACACAGGCAAGGATCGCTGCGGGTAGCTTTCCTTCTTTTTCTAAAATCTGTTCACGACTTTCGCGACTAATCACAGATTGGAAGTGTTTAACCATTGATGGGAAGGGATGTGGCCCAACTGCTGAACCTAATAAATAAAACGTTGTTTCATAGTTTTCGACTAAGTCAGCGAATGCTTCATCAACTGCATCCTTTAAACGTCCTTGCCCTTTATCAACAGCTACTACTTTCGCGCCAAGAAGCTCCATGCGAAACACGTTCAATGCTTGACGTTTTGTATCCTCTAAGCCCATATAAATAGTGCAATCCATTCCAAACATGGCACAAGCAGTAGCAGTTGCTACACCATGTTGACCTGCACCTGTTTCAGCAATAACGCGATTTGCCCCCATACGTTTGGCTAGTAAAATCTGTCCCAATACATTATTAATTTTATGTGAGCCTGTATGGTTAAGATCTTCACGTTTTAAATAAATTTTTGCGCCACCCAATTGCTTTGTTAAATTTTTTGCAAAATAAAGTGGGGATTTACGACCAACATACTCACGGAAATAGTAATCCAATTCTTTTTTAAATTCTTCATCATCTTTAAACTTTTGGAAATGCTCATCTAGAATAGTTAAGACATTTTGAAGCTCCTTTGGAACAAAGCTTCCGCCAAATTCTCCAAAATAACCTTTTTTCTCTACTACTTTACTCATCTTTACTCGACTCCTCTATGCTAATTTTTCCATAAAAAAAGCCACTCTAATCCTCTTAAAAAGGACGAGTAACCGTGGTGCCACCTTCATTCGCAATTTTTGCGCGCTTTCTTACTCCGATAACGGGGAGCGAATCGTCCTTACATTTAATAAGGCTGCTCTGAAGTCCATTCACAAGTACCTACTACTGGTTTGCACCATCCACCAGCTCTCTGAAAGTAACCATGCTTGCTACTACTCTTCTTCCTTGCATTTATATTAGAAAGAATTGTAGTTTATTTTCAGAATAGTGTCAAGAAAAAAAGACGAATCTAAAAAGACTCGTCTGTTAAATCAAATGATGAAAGTGAAGGCGTTTATTGAGTGCATACATAATCGGTGCACCAACAGCTAACACAATAAATTCACCTGCAGCCACTGTTAGCCAAGTCCAGAAGAATGGTAGTTCTAAGGCTAAATTCAACTCGAAGGCAATGATAAACATTGTGCATGTAAATAATAGTGTATTAATAATTAAACGTGCCCAAATATTTTTGACATATTTACAGATTAAAATGAACAGTCCAAGTGTAATCATCGAATGACCAACACCAAACACTAAATCGTAAATGCCAAGTGGTGAAAATAGATTAGAGATCAATACACCAATAATGATCCCTACGGCAAAGCGTGGGTTAAAGGCAACTAAATGGTTAAACATTTCAGATACACGGAATTGTACCTCTGTAAAACCAAACGGTGCAACAAGCATTGTCACCGCAATATATAGCGCTGCAATAATACCACTTGCTGCTAAAAATTTTATTTTCATATTCATTTCTCCTTAGTTTTTTTGCGTGGGATGGTTACGAACCACGGTGCTTTCACACAAGACAATATTTTATTATAGATATCTAGCAGAAGTCAAATGTCAGACTTTTTGTCTATATGACACACTTCGTAAAATTGTCATAAATATTTTTTACTATTTTTTAAAAAGAAAGCAAATAACTAAAATAGCGTAGTTTAGCGGTTTAAAGCGGCGAATTGAATGAAAAACTAAAATATTTCGTCAGTTTTAAAAGTCAGAACATTCATAATGTTATTGACGGAGCTTGATAATAACGATAATATAGCGATACATTCACACTTTGTTTGGATAAAGTGTGATAGATATTGAGAATATAATCGGGGGGATTATTTGTGAAGAACAGTGTAAAAAAGCTTTCATTCCTTCTTTTTGGATTAGTGTTACTACTTGCTGCTTGCGGTAGTAGCGGATCTAGTTCAACAGATTCAAAAGGGAATGAATCGAACAATGCAAGTGAGAGCGGAAATACAGAGGATAAAACATATAAAATCGGGATTACTCAAATTGTAGAGCATCCATCATTAAACGCAGCAACGGAAGGCTTTAAAAAGGCAATTGAAGATGCTGGCTTAAAAGTTGACTACGATCCACAAATTGCACAAGGAGATAACAGTCTTAACACCACGATTGCTAACAATCTTGTAAGTGCAAACGTAGATTTAATTTTTGCTAACTCCACACCTTCTGCACAAGCAGCGGCAACAGCCACAAGTGATATTCCAATTATCTTCACATCTGTCACAGATGCTGTTGGTGCACAGTTGATCGAATCAATGGAGAAGCCAGGCAAAAATGTTACAGGAACAATTGATTTACATCCTGAAACGATTTCTAAAACAGTCGCATTCCTAAAAGAGCTTGGCGCCAAAAATGTTGGGATGGTCTACAATGCTGGTGAGCAAAACTCTGTTGCACAAGTTAAAGAAGTGAAAAAGGTGATGGATGAACAAGGCTTAACAGTAGTAGAAGCGTCAGCATCTACTTCAGCAGATGTAAAACAAGCAACAGAATCACTAATTGGTAAGGTAGAGGCTTTCTATATTATTACTGATAATACAGTAGTTTCTGCTTTAGAGTCTGTTATTGATGTTGCTAATACAAATGAATTACCACTTGTTGTAGGAGAGCTAGACTCTGTTGCACGAGGCGGTTTAGCTGCTTATGGTTTTGAATATTTCGATATCGGTTACGAGGCTGGTCAAATGGCTGTGAAAATTTTAAAAGGTGAAGCAACACCTGCCGAGACGCCAGCACAATATCCACAAAATCTGAAACTATTAATCAATAAAAAAGTAGCGGACGATTTAGGAATTGAAATTAAAGATTCTTGGGGTGCAGAACTTCTAGAAAAATAAATCGAAGCGGGGGAGAACTATCCCCGCTTTATCTTCATTTATAAGCAGTAGAAATAATAAAAAGATTTAGGAGATGATTCAACGATGTTTTTAGCATTATTTGGCGCAGTGGAGCAAGGAATCATCTATGCAATTATGGCACTTGGTGTATATTTAACGTTTCGGGTGTTAGATTTTCCGGATTTAACGGTTGATGGAAGCTTTGTAACAGGGGCGGCAACTGCAGCAACAATGGTTTTGCTTGGCTACTCCCCAATCTTAGCGACTTTAGTGGCAATTGTTGCTGGATTTATTGCTGGATGTATGACAGGAATTCTTCACACGAAAGGAAAGATTAATCCACTATTATCAGGGATTTTAATGATGATTGCGTTATACTCGATTAACCTGCGCATCATGGGGTTAACTGCAGAAAATACGATAGGTCGCCCGAATATTCCACTACTAAACTCAGAAACGATTTTTTCAAAGTTTCAAGCATTTTGGAGTGATTTAGGGATCGATGCTGCTCTCAATAACCTATTAAAAGGCATGGGCTTTCAGCATGTACCAAATACATGGAGTGTGCTGATAGTCGTATTAATCATCACGATTTTAATTAAGTTAATAGCAGACTGGTTCTTGAAGACTGAGGTCGGGCTAGCTATCCGAGCAACTGGTGATAATAAACGAATGATTCGTAGCTTCTCTGCAAATACAGATACACTTATCATTTTAGGGCTTGGACTTTCCAATGCGCTTGTCGCATTTTCTGGAGCTTTAATCGCACAATATTCGAAGTTCTCCGATGTTAGTATGGGGATTGGTATGATTGTCATCGGTCTTGCATCGGTTATTATTGGTGAAGCCATTTTTGGGACAAAGACCATTATCCGTACAACTTTTGCAGTCATTGCAGGAGCTATCATTTACCGTATTATTTTAGCATTAGCATTACGTGTAGATTTCCTTGATTCAGGAGATATGAAATTAATTACGGCTATCATCGTTATTTTGGCGCTGATCGTACCACAATTTATCAATAAGAGTAAGGAACGTAAACGTAAGGCGAAGCGTGCTGCAGAGCTGTCACGAGTAAAAACAGTAGAGCAAGGAGGAAAAGGCCTTGCTTAAATTACATGGTATTAATAAGGTGTTTAATGAAGGAACACCAGATGAAAAAATTGCACTAGCAGAGATTAATCTACACTTAAAGCCAGGTGATTTTGTGACAATCATTGGTAGTAACGGTGCAGGGAAATCAACGATGATGAATATGATTTCAGGCGCCTTAACACCTGATTTTGGCACAGTTTCTATTGATGGTAATGATGTTACAAATTTGCCTGAATATAAACGCTCACAATACATTGGTCGTGTGTTCCAAGACCCAATGGCGGGAACAGCTCCTACGATGACAATTGAAGAAAACTTAGCACTGGCCTATTCACGAAATAAGGGTAGAGGACTGCACATCGGTGTGGACAAAAAGCGTCGTACCTTGTTCAAAGAATCATTAGAAATGCTTGGTTTAAGTCTAGAAGATCGGCTTTCTGCAAAAGTAGGCTTACTTTCAGGTGGGGAACGGCAAGCATTGTCACTGTTAATGGCTACTTTCACAAAGCCCTCTATTTTATTGCTGGATGAGCATACGGCTGCACTTGATCCATCACGTGCAGAATTAATTACCCGTATTACGAAGTATTTAGTTGAAAAAGATCAGTTAACGACATTAATGGTAACGCACAATATGCAACAAGCTTTGGATTTAGGAAATCGTCTTATTATGATGGACAAAGGCCAAATTATTTTAGAGGTTGCTGAAGACCGTAAGCATGAATTAACAATCCCAGATTTAATGGCCGAATTTGAACGCATTCGTGGGGAAAAAATGAATTCAGACCGCGCTTTATTAGGTTAATGACAAAACGCTCATACACTTGTATGGGCGTTTTTTATAGTGTAAAAAAAATCCATCAATAGCGTTTTGTCAATGGTGAAAATGAATGTCCGTTGCAGGCTACTTGATTTCCTGTGGGGGGAATGCCGATCTATCCCACGGGAGTCAAGTAGCCTTCCACTCCAACCCATAAATTGAGCAAAGGGGTTCACTACTCTTTATGGAGGGGTGTTGTCACACATCGCTTTTCCACATTGTTCACTACTGTTAGTGTGAAAGAAAATGAAAAGACACATTTGCAGAATAGTTGATTGGAGTGGAGCCAGCGTCACTCCTAGGGGATTTTTAGCGTCATATAGGAGATGCTGGCGGAATGGAGGTCAACCCCTCGCATTGCCAGAATGTCACTTTCCGCAGGTGATATTATTTTTTTCAACAACATATAAAACGCTCATGCACTAGTTTGAATGTTTTTTATTTAGGGTAATAAAAATGATTGATAAACTTTATCACAATGAAAAAGTCTCACTTGCAGAGAAGTGAGACTCTTCATTTTAAACGAGTAAGCCAAATAGTTGAATGTCGTTGTTTACTTCTTTGTATTTGAAGCCGAATTCATCCATTCGTGCAAGCAGCCCTTCATAATCCGCTTGATCGCCAAGCTCAATGCCAACGAGGGCAGGACCACTTTCTTTATTGTTTTTCTTTGTGTATTCAAAGGTAGTAATATCGTCGTTAGGTCCTACAACGCTTGTGAGGAATTGACGTAATGCCCCTGCGCGCTGAGGGAAGCTGACGATGAAGTAGTAAAGTAAGCCTTCGTGAATAAGCGACTTTTCTTTAATCTCCTGCATCCGTCCAATATCATTATTACCACCGCTAATAATGACCACGACTGATTTCCCTTTAATTTCTTCTTTATAAAAATCAAGAGCTGCCACTGATAGTGCCCCAGCAGGCTCGGCAATAATGGCATGTTTATTATATAGATCTAAAATCGTTGTACAAACTTTGCCTTCTGGTACAAGAATAATGTCGTCTAAATAGCGGCGACAAACATCATAAGTGTGATGGCCGACGCATTTTACGGCAGCGCCATCGACGAATTTATCAATCCAATCAAGAGCCACAGCGCCCCCTTCAGCAAAAGCAGCCTTCATACTGCCAGCACCGGCGGGCTCTACTCCAATAATTTTAGTAGAAGGGGAGAGGTTTTTAACGTAGGCAGAAACGCCAGACATTAAGCCGCCACCACCAATACTGCCAAAGACGTAGTCAATTGGCTCCTCCATGTCATTCATGATTTCTACTGCAACAGTTCCTTGACCAGCAATGACATCGAAATCATCGAATGGATGGATGAATATTTTATCGTGTTCTTCGCAATAGCTTAAGGCGCTTTCAGCAGAGTCATCGAATGTATCGCCTGCTAAAATAATCTCTACAAATTCGCGCCCAAACATTCGCACTTGGTCTATTTTTTGCTTTGGTGTTGTTTGAGGCATAAAAATGCTAGCCTGGATTTTTAATTGAGCACATGCATAAGCTACACCTTGTGCATGATTGCCTGCGCTTGCACAGACAACACCAGCGTTGCGTGCTTCTTCCTCGATTTTTTTAATTTTATAATAGGCACCTCGGAGCTTGAATGAGCGCACATGTTGTAAATCTTCGCGTTTAAAGTAAATAGTAGCTCCGTATTTCTCGGATAAATAATCGTTTTTTTGTAGTGGTGTATGGACAACTACATCTTTTAAAAAATGATGTGCAATCAGGACATTCTCCACTTGCACGGTTCTAGTATCAGCAACTTCCATAGTATTCATCCTCCGTTATACGTTTAAAACATTTATCTATGATAGCACACTTTATTTGCTTTTGGTGGTTAATTTTTAGTAAATTCTAAATTTTCCGTGTCTATTTTATAATGTAAGCGTTTTATCGAATAAATGATGCCTCGAGCAATTGCTGAAACGTTACTTTTGGGACAAAAAGCATTTGCTGAATCAGGATAAATACAATTCTCATAACAAAAATGGTCAAGCATATACTAGATTAGCTGAGGACAAGTAGGAGGGTAAGTAGTGGAAATCATTCAAGGAATTCTATCTACATATTGGCAATTTTTTGATTGGGCGATGTGGCAGGAAGTATTAAAGGACCCTGTATCCTGGGGGCTAATATCCTCATTAATTATTATAGAAGGGCTACTGTCAGCGGATAATGCACTTGTATTGGCAGTTCTTGTTAAACATTTACCAGATAAACAACGAAAGCGGGCATTAATGTACGGCATGCTAGGTGCCTATTTTTTTAGATTTTTATTTATTGGCATAGGTGTTTATCTTGTGGAATTTTGGTTTATTAAAGTGTTAGGTGCATTATATTTAGGCTGGCTCTGTGTGGCTCATTTTCTTCAAATTGGGAATGAGGATAGCGTGAAGGAAGTGAAAAAATCGGGATGGATGGTGCGGCTCTTTGGAACCTTTTGGGCCACCGTCATTTCTGTCGAGCTAATGGATATTGCTTTTTCGATCGATTCCATCTTTGCAGCCTTTGCTGTATCAGATCAAGTGTGGGTACTTTTAATTGGGGGTATGTTAGGCATATTAATGATGAGGACAATTGCAGGTGTGTTTTTAATCATTATCGAAAAAATTCCAGAGCTTGAAGCAACGGCCTTCATTATAATAGGTGTTATTGGCTTAAAAATGCTAGTGAGTGTTGTTAATATTCATATCCCGCATTACTTATTCTTCCTATTCTTAGTGATTGCTTTTTCCATCACAATCATTGTGCATATGATGAAGAGGGTAAGAGCTGCCTAATTAAAAAGTACTGTTCTTCAAAAATGAGAACAGTACTTTTCTTATTGTCGAAAAACAGTCAATTGACAGATAAAAATGGATTTCCGTTGCAGGCTACTTGCTTTCCTGTGGGCGAGCATCGAGCTGTCCCACGGGAGTCAAGTAGCCTTCCACTCCAATCCACAAAAGTGTTACCTTTTTAGCAAAGATTTTCAAATAAAGTAAAGGTGTTCACTATTCTTTATGAGATGTTGTCACTCATTACTTCTCTACATTGAAAATAAAAGCTTATCGCCTCTAAGAATAAAGATAATGGGCGATTTGAGCGCTATGCTACTATGAAAAAAGGAAAGACACTTTACAGAATGGTTGATTGGAGTGGAGCCAGCGTCACTCCTAGGGATTTAGCGGCACATCAGGACGCTGGCGGAACTGAAATCAACCTCTCACCTTGCAAAGTTGCTTTTTCTGCCGTTGACATCATCCTTTTTTATTTTACATATTTATCTGGGTCAACAATATAAAACTTTTCAACATTTAGCCAGCTTTCGCTCATTGGTTCACCATCATCAATACGCTTTTCAGTTTCCTGCATCATCCAACCAGTTTGAGATGAATGGGCTTGTAATGCTTTTAATTTGTCCATTTTCATTTCAGAAATATCATAGACAACATGTGGATCACCATTTTTTTCAATTGTATCATTGGCAAAGGCACAGCCTAATACTTGTGGTCGGGCAGCCTTAGGCATTCGACGAACAGCTTCAACTACAGCACGTGCTGTGGCTTCGTGGTCTGGATGGACAGCAAAGTCAGGTAAGAATGTGAAGATTAATGAAGGCATTAGCTCTTCGATTAACCCTTCAACTATTTTTACCATTTTCTCATCGTCTTCAAATTCGATTGTTTTATCTCGTAAACCGAGCATACGTAAATCTTGAATACCCATTGCCTCTGCTGCTGCTACCAATTCTTTGCGGCGGATTTCAGGCAAAGATTCGCGTGTTGCAAAGGGTGGATTACCTAAATTACGTCCCATTTCGCCTAATGTTAAACAGGCATATGTAACAGGTGTATTCATCTTCTTTGTATAGTAGGCAATTGTCCCAGCAACTGAAAAAGCTTCATCATCTGGGTGAGGGTACACAATTAAAATATGACGTTGTGGTTGTAAATTCAAATAGTCGTCCCCCTTAGTAAGTAAATGGCGTTTCGCTAATTTCAAGCGCAATCGCCAGTTTTCCTGAGTAGTCTAGTCCAGCCATTAATAAACGGCCTAAATCATCTAATTCAAAATGTGTAATGCCTTGTGCATAAACCCAGCCGTGAGGTAATTTTAAACCAACACGATGCGGTGCATGATCTACCACTTTAGCAAGCTCATAATTAATCTTAGCATTGCGAATAAAAGCACCTGCATTAAAGAATTTTTCATCATAGTGTGCTGCATAAGATCCATTTGTCGTCTCAAGATGAATATAAACGTCTTTGTTGGCGAAAGAATTCAGCAATTCCTGTAACGTCTCTACCTGTACTTCTTGCATCTTAACACTCCTCTCGATCATTTCTCCTTTTAGTATAGTAAAAAAAATTCGCAAAGGGAAATTGATTGCATTGTTATGACAATTTAATGACTCATGAAAAAATGAATCTTTATCTATAATTCTATGATAAGTATTCAAGCAATATTCTTGAAAAAATTATTGTAATGTATCAATATAGGGAGTGTGAAAATAGTATGTACAAAATGTGTCGTTTTGTATTGTATCCGTTTTCACATCCGAAAAGATATTGCAACCATAACTTCTTCCTAATTCGTGTGTGTAGACAGCCCCGCTTGTTGAAGGGAGTATTATTTTAGTAATAACGATTTCTATCTTGGTACAATAGATGACGTTCCTTAGACAGGTGAAACAGGGTAGCTGTGAAAAGAGGAAGAAAAATGAAGCTTATTATCATAATATAATAAAAACCGCGATTCTCTTTTATGACGGAGAGTCGCGGTTTTTTGTCTTGATTCAGCAAATGTTTTTTTGTACCAAAAGCGAAGCGTCCTATAAAGAGACTACCTCATCTATTGGTTATGTATTTATTAGTATCGATTAAGCTTTCGTTCGATTGTATCTAAACGGTTGTTGACATTTTGTAACTGTTTAAACATTTGCTTCATATAAAGATTTTGATCTTGTGTTTCAGTCGTTTTGGCTTGTGCCAATTCTTCCTCCTCCTGCAGCGCTAATATTGTGGCAAGGGTGGATAATGAGTAACCAAGTGTTAATATAATGGAAGCAATTACTTCAACTTTTGAAGCGGTGATTTCTCCAGCTAGTAAACCTGATTCTTCCGTTAAGTCCTCTGCCTTGTTTTTTTTCATCTTTTCCCCTCCCATACAGCTAATATATGGGATATGTAGCCCTAACGTATCTTGTCCACTTTTTATCTTTATTAAGCAAATGATTCATCATGAACAGAGTGTTTACCATTGGTAATTTCTAAAATTACATTTTAAAAAAGGATGTCTCCAAAATTCTTTGAGACATCCTTTTTATGTTAAATTTCAGTTACTGTTACTGGAGGAGCACCAAAGCGAGATTTCGCTCCATGCATGACTGGTCCTACATATTCATTTAGCGCCCAACCATGGGCAATGGCAGCAGATACAAATTCTTTCGCTTCAATGACAGAATCTTTAATAGAAAGACCGTTAGCAAGGTTGGCTGTTACAGAAGCTGCAAATGTACAACCAGCGCCATGATTATAAGTAGACGCGACCTTTTCCGATTCTAATAAGAAGAATGCTTCACCGTCGAAGAAAAGGTCTGTTGCTTTTTCAGTAGCTAATGCTTTTCCACCTTTAATGACAACAGCCTTAGCCCCTAGTTCGTGAATTTTACGAGCAGCAATTTTCATGTCGTCAATGTTTTTTGGTGTACCTGTGCCAGCTAATTGTCCTGCTTCAAAAAGGTTTGGTGTTGTTATAGTTGCTAGTGGTAGAAGATGTTGCACCATAGCATCAGTATTTCCAGGATTCAGTACTTCATCGTCACCTTTACATACCATAACAGGATCGATGACGACATTTGAAGTGCCAGATTTTGCGATAGCTTCTCCAGCGATACGAATAATCTCTTCTGTTGAAAGCATTCCTGTCTTAATGGCATCAATTCCTGTTGAAAGGGCGGTATCAATTTGTTTTTGAAGAAGCTCTGTTGGCAATGGTGTGACGTTATGTGTCCAGCCATTCGGATCCATTGTTACGACTACTGTTAAAGCCACCATCCCATATGTACCGTGCTCCTGGAATGTTTTCAAATCAGCTTGCATACCTGCGCCACCTGATGTATCTGAACCAGCAATTGTTAATGTTTTTTTTAGAGTCATGTGAAAGATCTCCTTTATCATTGAGAGTTGTAAAATTACCATCTAGTATAATCCGAAACTGATTCTATAAAAATAGTCAGAATATGATATTTACATATGGTCAGTTTGAACTGATGCTTGAATTCATGTTTGATTTTTTGTACCGTTGTAAGAAGAGAAAGGGGCTTAAAGAACGATGAAACAAGTATTCCCGAATGATTGGCAAGAAATACTCGCAGAAGAATTGAAAAAACCATACTATCACAAACTACGTCAATTTGTAGCAAATGAATATTCGACGCAAACGATTTATCCACCAATGAATGATGTGATGAATGCCTTTTATACAACAGCTTACCATGATGTAAAGGTTGTTATTTTAGGACAAGATCCTTACCACGGTCCGAATCAAGCACATGGCTTAAGCTTTTCTGTTAAACCAGGTATTCCACATCCACCAAGCTTGCGAAACATGTTGCAAGAGCTGCAAGATGATTTAGGCTGTCCTATTCCTCCAAATGGAACATTAACAAAATGGGCAGAGCAAGGTGTTATGCTTTTAAATACTGTGCTTACTGTTCGAGCAGGACAGGCTCATTCTCATAAAGATCAAGGGTGGGAGCAATTTACCGACGCTGTTATCGACCAATTAGCAGCAAGGGAAAAGCCGCTAATTTTTGTACTGTGGGGTAAACCAGCACAGCGTAAAAAGCAATTGATACGTAAATATAAAACACCGCATGTTATACTCGAAGCGCCACATCCGAGTCCACTCAGTGCTTACCGAGGATTCTTTGGTAGTAAACCTTATTCAAAAATTAATCAACAATTGGTGGAATGGGGCAAACAGCCAATTGATTGGTGTCTAGCATAGATTGGCACAAATCGTTTTCTTTATACACTTTATAAATCATGATACAGTTAATATAGAAGAAAGTGTGGGACGATAATGAAGGTGAATTGTTTCAAGTGTCAATTTTTTAAAGTAACCTGGGACCCTCAAACGCCACGAGCCTGTGTAGCATATGGCTTTAAAACAAAGCAAATACCATCCGTTGTCGTGAAGCAATCTTCAGGCATGGAGTGTTTAAAATTTGTACCAAAAATAGAAGGTGGGAGAATGTCATGATTCCTTATCAAGCCGTGATACAGCAACTTGAAAAACAATTATCTGGCGCAAAAAATGCAGGAAATGATCAGCAAATTCGGGAGGCACTTACAGCTATTCGAGCATTATGTGATGTGGTATTAGATTCTCCAAACGATACGCCAGCCATCACAACACCAAAGCATATACCTCAAATGCTTGTGTCTGAGTCAAAACAAGCAACTTTATATACATCAAAAATTGAAGAAGATGGAGCAAATGGTGACTCCATTTTTGATTTTTAATCCATTTAAAAGGTAGGGTACGAGAAATGAAAAGATTTATCGTGACAGGTGCTCTTCATGGCCTATTAGCAGTGGCATTGGGTGCATTTGGTGCACATGCGTTAAAGGAAATATTAGATGAATATAGCCGAGGTATTTGGGAGACTGCTGTTCAATATCAAATGTTTCATGCAACAGGGCTGCTGGTCATTGGTCTATTAATGAGCTCTAAACTATTAGGTGAAGTAAAGCAATTAAATCTAGCAGGTATTTTCTTTAATCTGGGCATTGTGTTCTTCTCAGGTAGCTTATATGTACTGGCGATAAGTGGGATTAAAGTATTGGGTGCCATTACACCAATTGGTGGCGTCCTATTCTTAGCTGGATGGTTACTCATTATTTTATCTGCTTTAAAACATGCTCGCTAATTTTATGTTAAGACTCTCTTACATTATTTGTAGGAGAGTTTTTTTGTTATAAACGAATTTTTTACGTTGGCGATTTAAATCCTATTCATTTTGTAAGAATTTATAGTACACTACTATTATTACTTGCAATATTTAGAAAATACAAAAAGAGAGGTTATGTAGTATGGAAAAACTATTTGCATTAATAGATGGGTACTATGATGAAATGGTAGGGATTCGTCGTCATTTACATGAATACCCTGAATTATCCTTTGAGGAAGTGGAGACGCCAGCCTATATAGCTGCTTTTCATAGAGAATTGGGTCATGAGGTTCGTGAAGGCGTAGGGGGACGAGGCGTAGTAGCTATATTATGTAGCGGAAAACCTGGTAAGACAGTAGCATTACGTGCTGATTTTGATGCATTAGCGATACAAGAGGAAAATGATGTACCTTATAAATCTAAAGTAGCTGGAAAAATGCATGCATGTGGACATGATGGTCATACAGCAACATTGCTTGGGCTAGCTAAAGCACTCAATGCGATGAAGGATGAAATAACAGGCAATGTGGTGTTTATTCACCAGCATGCAGAGGAAGTAGCACCAGGTGGCGCAAAGCCGATGATAGAGGATGGTTGTTTAGATGGCGTAGATGTTATTTTTGGTACGCACTTATGGGCGCCTACACCACTAGGAGAAATTTTAGTGAAGGATGGAGCCATTATGGCAGCTGCGGATAAAGTAGAAATCACGGTTCAAGGGAAAGGCGGTCATGGCGCAGAGCCACATCATTCCATTGATGCTGTTACCCTTGCCTCACAATTTGTGGTCAATGCTCAACAACTTGTTTCAAGACGCATTGATCCATTAAAATCAGCTGTTTTAACAATTGGTCATTTGGAGGCTATTAATCCGTTTAATGTGATTGCGGATCGAGTGATTTTAGCAGGAACAATTCGTACCTTTGAAGAAGAAGTACGTTCACAAATGGAGCAGGAACTAGAAGCAGTTTTAAATGCGACATGTCTGGCATTTGGGGCAAGCTATGAATATCGTTATACAAGAGGTTATCCACCTGTATATAACCATCAAAAAGAAACAGAGTTTGTAGCACAGTTGGCGTCTACTGTTCCAGGTGTGGAGCAAGTAATAACATGTCCACCGTTTATGATTGGGGAGGATTTTGCCTATTATTTAGAAAAGGTACCGGGTACTTTCTTCTTCACAGGTGCTAAAAAGCCGGAATGGGAAACTGCCTATCCACATCATCATGCACGCTTTGATTTTGATGAACGTGCCATGCTAATAGCTGCGAAAACTTTAGGGAAAGCAACTTTAACGTATCTAAAAGAGCACTAAATATAGTGAATGATAAAAATCCGCCTACACTCATCGACTTTTGTCAGTGAGCGTATAGCGGATTTTTACTTTACAAGATGGCATTATGGATTTTGATTAAAGTAAGCCATTTCCTCATCGTATTCAGCAAAATCGAAATAAATCATAGGGAATAGGAAGCGATGATTGGATTTTAGTTCACGAATAATGACATGATCACGACCAGCGGCTTCTACCACACCACGAACAGTTTTTGTATTTTTTCCCTGTTCCACAGCATGTTCGAAAGAAAAATGGAAGGTAGCTGGTTTTCCGCGATTCAAACGTAAAATATTTTCTATATAGGACTCCTCACGACCAGGTGGTCGTCCGCTCGGAAGAGTGACTGGAGGAGGAGTCATTTGTTGTTGCGTTGTTGGTGTCCAATAATAAGGCATCATCAATTATCAACCTACTTTCTTTTTAAATTTGAGGACAATCTTGTTCAGATGGCGAGAAAAAGCAATGAGATTTGAATCTGCCAGTATTCCATTGACCATACCATTGTGCGGGACAATCCCCTGCTGGCATGAAAAACCACAAGGAGCGAGTAGCTGGATGAAATCTTTCCCCTTGAATCACCCTTTTCGCTAAACGAATGTCTTGTTCACGGGCTCGCTGATAAAAATAACCCTTTTGTGTTGCTTCAAAACCTCCCGGACGCTGATAAACCATTTGCTCAATCGTTCGAATATCACCAAAATCTAAACAGTCACCTCTTACACGATTAACGCCAACATTCCCAACCATCAGCATGCCTAGCTCTCCTTCACCTTCTGCTTCGGCACGCATTAGCCTTGCTAGTAGGGCAGTCTGTGCATCATTCGTCTTGATAACAGCGATTTTCATACCTCCTCGCAGACAGTATATGCACGAGGGTATTGTAGACATGTTCAATTTTGATAAGAAAGACAATCACACATTAAAGTTACTATGCATATAGTAATCATAACGATAAGTGCCTAGAAAATAATTGAAAACGCTACAAGATCCGATAGTCTTTTAGTTAAAACGGGTAAATAGAAAAAGATAGAATTAGGGGAATGTGAGATGGATGAATTGCATGTGTATTCAATACATGTGAGGTGAGTACTTATGGAAATTGGCGTTTGGTTTGGAATTTTATTAAGTGCGGTACTGGCTTTTCTATTGGGCGAGTTTTATGGACAGCCGCTCCATTGGTATCTCTTTATTGTCATAGTTGTAATCGGTTTTTTTATTCAAACAGTTATTTTGATTTTAAAAGTAAAGGACGAAGGCTCTTGAGGAAGTATGTAAAAATTGAATGGATGAATGAACAAAGTGTCATCGCAGAGAGATGGCGCTTTTTTTATATTACAAGTATATTAACGATAGAGCGAGACATACTAAAAGTGACTTTATTTTTGCTTTCAAGAAGGAGCGTTTCCATGCGTATTTTTAGTATGTTTGTAGCCATTATCATCAGTGCTTTTTTAGCAGTTGGGATAGCAGAATACTATCATCAACCATATAATTGGTATTTAGTTTTTCTCATGGTTCTTACTGGGTTCTTTATTCACATCATTATTTTAATATTTGAATCTGAGAATGCTGAAGAAAACGAAATTTAAAAATGCGAGTCCTTTGTGGAGGACTCGCATTTTCTATGTGTATTAAACAGTTAAGAACTTAACTAATTTATCGTTATCAAGTAGGTTTCCGACGAAGAATGCACCGAACTCACCATAGCGAGCAGACACTTCATCAAAGCGCATTTCATATACTAATTTTTTGAATTGTAATACATCGTCTGCGAATAGTGTTACGCCCCATTCGTGATCATCGAAGCCTACTGAGCCAGTAATAATTTGCTTCACTTTACCTGCATAGCCACGACCAATCATTCCATGAGAACGCATTAATGATTTACGCTCATCCATTGATAGCATGTACCAGTTATCGTTCCCTTGACGGCGTTTATCCATTGGGTAGAAGCATACATATTTGGCACGTGGAAGTTCTGGGTATAAACGTGCACGTACATGTGGGTTTTGGTAAGGATCTTCATTTGATTCGCCAGCTAAATAGTTTGAAAGCTCCACAACAGATACATAAGAATATGTAGGAATTGTAAAATCAGCAATTGCTAATTTATTGAATTCTGCTTCAATCTCTTGTAGTTCATCCATTGTTTCACGCAATGTCATAACCATAAAGTCAGCTTTTTGACCCACGATAGCATAAAAGGCATGAGCGCCTGTTTTAGCGATATCTGCTTCGTTCAATTTTTCTAAATAAGCAATAAATTCCTCTATTGCTGCTTGACGTTCTTCTGCAGAAACAAGTTTCCAAGAAGCCCAGTCGATTGAGCGGAAATCATGTAAAGCGTACCATCCATCTAATGTAATTGCTGCTTCATTCATTATTGAAACACTCCTTTATAAGTGAATACCATTCAAAATTAGTTTATCATAGTTTGTACAAAATCCCTAAGTTCATGACAGTAATTCACGAATTTGACACCAACTAAAGATGATGTATTCTAAGAAGAAGATAAGTGACTAGAGGAGTACCAATATGAAAAGTATTTTACAACAGCCAATTTGGCGTTTTTATGATCAATCCATTAGTGCGAAGCAACGATCACCATTAGAATCGTTTGCAACGGATGATACGTTGTGCCAATTAGTTGGACAATTAACTTCTCCGCCAACTATTCGTACATGGGTTCATGAGGCATCCGTTGTGCTTGGTATTCAAGATCATCGTTTGCCGTATGTTCAGCAAGGTATGGATTTACTAGAGTCTAGAGGCTATCATCCAATCGTTCGTAACTCTGGTGGATTAGCAGTTGTGCTAGATGAAGGAGTTCTCAATATTTCTATTGTATTGTCTGAACAATCAGAGTCGCTTAGTATAAACGATGGCTATGATGTGATGGTAGACCTTGTGAGGGGATTGTTTCCAGAAGTAGCTGATAAAATAGAAGCTTATGAAATTGTAGGCTCCTATTGCCCTGGCTCTTATGATCTAAGTATTGAGGGGAAAAAATTTGCTGGTATATCACAAAGACGCTTACGCCAAGGGGTGGCTGTGCAAATTTATTTATGTATTGAAGGAAGTGGCTCACAACGTGCGGCACTCATTCGTGACTTTTATGAAGTAAGCTTGCGACAAGAGGAGACAAAGTTTATTTATCCTCAAATCATACCTGAAGTGATGGCATCATTATCAGAGCTTGTTGACCCCGATTTAACAGTAGAAGGGGTTGTTATTCGTCTACAGCAATTACTTCATCAGTTGTCCGAGGAAGTTCGTCCACAATCTTTCTATGATGAAGAATTAACATTATACGGTTTCTATTTACAGCGAGTATTTGAGCGTAATGCCAAAATGCTTGAACGAAAATAATAGGCTGATTATATGAAACATAAAAGGGAAAAGCGATGCTGCTAATTTAGCGCATCGCCATTTTCTGATTGATAAACTGGGCCACTTGTTACGAGATTTCCGTTTTTCTCCATTTTGAAAACGGGTGCAATTCGCTCTTCTTCTTCATCCAGTGTTACAAGACGTCGAGCACGATTCATAATTTGAACAAACTGCTCATAATCTTTGCGGATTGCTCGATTTTCTTCCTCTAGTTTTGTAATAGTTTTCTCTAGTTTTTTATTTTTCTCAGATGTTACATGTACTAGCTGTCTCCATTTTGAAGATTCATTTCCTACTTCACCAGAATGCTGTAAACGTAGTAAATAAGCTATCACAATATCAAGAGAAAGAGCAGATAGCGGAATTGATTTTCCTTCTGCAGCACTATTATTCACGGTAAACATACTAGAGGCACGACGTCTCGCTGGTGCTCCTAACACTCGCATTCTCTCTTTTCTTTCTTTTTTAGCCTCTGCTAATTGTTCCTCATATTCTTTACGAACAACCGCATTCCAACGGAAACCACAGGCTGCAGCAGTACGATTTAATGCATCACCAGCTTCTTCAAAAGCATTGAGCTGTGTGCTACCTTCCGTCACATGACGAATAACCGCCTCTGCTAATAATTCATCGTTTTCTTGTAACCAAGCATCTTGTCTTATTTTACTCATCTTAAAATCCTCCCACCTTTATTTGGAACTTGTTATGTAAGACTAGCATGACCAATCTTTTAACCTTTTATTCATCTATGTAGAAGGAATTATGCTTGAATAGAAGGGGAAAAGTACGATACAATACCCGATGTAGGTTTGTGCACATGCTGCATACTTAAATATGTGAAGGTCATGTGTTCAATAGAGCGATATTTTGTTGAAAAAATACTATATAGAAAGGGTTGTTGACAAAATGGCAAACGAATTTAAAGTTTGCGATGAATGTCAGGCCGTTAACTTAAAGACGTTAATTCCAAAATTAAAGGAAATCGATCCTGATGCAACCATCGAAATTGGCTGTCATTCTTATTGTGGCCCAGGACGCAAAAAAACATTCACCTTTGTAAATAGTCGCCCTGTTGCAGCACTAACAGAAGACGAACTAATGGAAAAGGTTTTAGCAAAATTAAAGAATAAGTAAAATAAAAAGCTATCTCTATTTGTTAGGGATAGCTTTTCATGTTGTTGAAAAAAGATATTGTCATTAGTAGAAAATGACCTTTTGGCAAGGTGAGGAGGTGATTTCCGTTCCGCCAGCGTCCTTTCCAGGGAGACGTCACTCTAATCAACCGTACTACAAAAGTGTCTTTTTTTTGTCTTACATACTAGTAGTAGTGAATAAAATAGCCCATGATTTCTATTTTTAAAGAAAGGATAGCCTCTTAATTTTCAATGTGGAGAAGTGATTGATTTCAACAACCATTATCTTCGTTTGATTTGTGAAAGCTTTGCTAAATTTTGTTGAACGGAAAATCTTTCCCACCTCTCATCTTTCATAAAAATGCCATTGTTTTGTTTTTCAACACTTTGCTATCTCTACATATTAGGTATAGCATTTGCTTTGTATATTTTTAAGTTGCTGTGAATATTAGATCAATAGAAATTTACAATAAATAGGCATATGGCGAAAAAAGGTTGTTAGTATCTATAGAAAAAAGTTAATAAGTATGCTAGTCCTAGATTTATGGCATATAATAGAACTATCACAAAATGGAGGTGCTATCCAAATGACATATGCAAACGCTAAATTACAAGAAGAGAAGGTATTTAAAGACCCTGTTCACCGATATGTACATGTTCGCGATCAAGTGATATGGGATTTAGTGGGTACAAGAGAATTTCAGCGTTTACGCAGAGTTCGTCAGCTAGGTACCACATTTTTAGTATTTCATGGGGCGGAACACAGCCGCTTTAGTCATTCACTTGGTGTTTACGAAATTGTACGCCGCATAGTAGATGATATCTTCGTCGGTCGTCCCGATTGGGATGAAGGGGAAAGATTATTAGTATTATGTGCAGCCCTTTTGCATGATTTAGGGCACGGTCCATTTTCACATGCCTTTGAAAATGTCTTCGAGCTGGATCATGAATACTATACAAGGCAAATTTTATTAGGGGATACAGAGGTAAATGCTGTTTTAAGAAAAGTAGCAGATGATTTTCCAGAAAAGGTCTCGCAAGTGATTGAAAAGACATATCCGAATAAGCAAGTCATCAGTTTAATTTCCAGCCAAATTGATGCGGATCGTATGGATTACTTACAACGTGATGCTTATTTTACAGGTGTCAGCTATGGTCACTTTGATATGGAGCGGATTTTAAGAGTAATGCGTCCACGTAAAAACCAAGTGGTTATTAAAGCAACAGGCATGCATGCAGTGGAAGATTATATTATGAGCCGCTATCAAATGTACTTGCAAATTTATTTCCACCCTGTGTCACGGAGTGCGGAAGTTATTTTAAATAATATTTTAAAAAGAGTTAAACAATTAAGCCAAGAAGGTTATACATTTAAGCATGAACCTACTCACTTCTTAGCATTTTTCCGCAATGCTATTACATTAGAGGATTATCTTGCTTTAGATGAGAGTATACTTTTTACATATTTTCAGCTATGGATGCAAGAGGGTGATGCTATTCTAAGTGATTTAAGTCGTCGCTTTGTTAATCGTAAGCTATTTCAATACATTGATTTAGATCCCGGTGTTGAGCTAGATAAATATCAAAAACTACAAGAGCTTTTCAAGCAAGCAGACCTGAATCCAGATTATTATCTTGTTCATGATACAACGGCAGATTTGCCCTATGATTTTTATAGACCTGGGGAGGAAGAGGTGCGTGTGCCGATTTTTCTAGAAATGAAAAATGGCGAGCTACGAGAGCTTTCGCGTGAATCCATCATCGTTGATTCCATTTCAGGTCGTATGAAACGAGACCATAAAATCTATTTTCCATTAGATTTCTTAGAGGATGACTCTATTCACTCAACTATTAAAAAACAAATCTTAACACTGTTAAGGGAAGACAGCAAATAAAATACGAATAAACAAAGCAGTAAACACGTTTAAATAAGAGCGTTGTTTACTGCTTTTTTGTATGTATACATGATTTGTTTAGAATTTGTTCAGGACCCCTAGTTATAATGGAACAAAAATCCTAAAGGGGGGTGAGGCCAATTATTGTAGGTGTCACAAAAGTAGTGCTTATAAAATGAAAAGTGAAAAAGGCTATAATTTGTTAATTCTTATGACCTATGTTAGCATACAATTTGGCTTTTATTCACAAGAGTGACAAGTTAATTTTAGGAAAGAGGGAGCAACTGATTGTTTGTAGCACGCCTTTCCTAAACAGTGAAAGGAAGCTATCGTCATAGCAAACAATTCAAGCTCTCTATCTATTAGAAAAGAGGAGAGACATGAGGAAAAAAATGAACATTGCTATGCTGACCATGTTGTTAGTGTTCCAAACACTACTAAGCCCACTGTCAGCATTTGCAGCAGATGACCTTTCAACACCACCAGTCGCAAATGACAATGGTGCGGAAGCTGGAATGACAGAAAACCTATCTACGCCTGTCGACGATGGCACAGATTTGACAGAAGACAGCACAGGTGAAGAAGAGCTTTCTACAACACCATCGGAAAATGAAAACACGGAGCAAGCTCCTGAGGGCGAGGCTCCTGAAGAAGAAAAAGCAGCAGATGAGCCTGTGAAAACATTGCCAATGAATGAGGCACCATTAGTCGCTCAAGAAATTCCAGCTTCACTATCATCATTTGTGATGAAAATTGGTGGAACAACGGTTGGAGCAGGTGAATTTGGTACAGAGTTAGATCCAAATACAACAGCTAACTTCACTGTTAAATTTTCCGTACCAATGCAAGATAGTCAAGGCGAAGCATGGGGAGACGGGAGCTGGTTTGAATTCCAACTGCCGCAATCATTAATTGACTTTGATGGGGCATTTACAGGAAGCAGAACAGTGAACGGTATCACATATAATTATGTAACTACAGATAATAAAGTACGTGTAGAGTTAAGCGGTATGGAACCAGGCTCAGGCAGCTCTCAACCGGAGGAATTAAGCATTACATTTAATTCTGGATTTAACCTCCTTTCTGATAACATTGAGCAAGAGCTGGAAATTCCAGCAGCCACTGGTGGTAGTGAGATAATTAAAGCTCAATTTAGTTTTTTACCTTCAACGAGCAACAAAAAGGTAAGTAAGTCAAAACTAGGCACTCCTACACCAACAGCAAGTGGTAACCATGAAATGGAATGGCAAGTATGGGTTAATGAAGCGGGTAAATCATTAAGCAATCCAACTTTGACAGACGATCCAACATCACATGAAATTATGGCTAATTCCGTGAATGTATATCAATATGTGGTTGGTCTTAATGGTGTAAGAACAAGTACTGAAACAAATGTTCTTACAAATGGTAGTTGGAGCGATATTGAAAGTAAGTTGACTGGTAAATATGCATATAAAATTACGTACAAAACGTCTGTAACATTAGATGCTGATAAACGTGATGGTGCAGTTAACTTTCATAACAAGGTACTATTTACTAACAATGGGCAACTAGAAACTTCTAATACGGCTACTCACACCATTACGTATGGTAAAGCACTAGATAAAAAGCTAGTGAGCAATACAAACTATGAAACAAAATGGCGTATTGATTATAATCATAATCTGTTAAGTATTGATCAAGCTGATGCCTATATTGAAGATACAATCCAAGGTCCTCACGAAATTGATGCATCAAGCATTAAAGTATATAAAATGAATGATGCGGCTGGCAATGTGGCGACAACAGTTTCGGAAGCTAATAGAGTAACAAGTGGATTTACTATTACTCCTACCCCTGCAACTGGAGATGTTAAAAGCTTCACATTAACCTTTGATAACGGTATTTCAGATGCCTATACAATAGTGTATGATGCGAACTATACTAAACAGGATTTTTATGAAAATGAAGCAGGTCTGTTTAACAATAGTGTGACAAGTGGTTCAGGTAAAGAGAAGAATATAAACTATGCACTTACTGAAAACTTATTAAAAAAATCATATACAGTTGATTTTGATAAAAAAGTAATTACATGGACGGTCGACATTATATCTGATAATCCAACTAAACCAATTAACAACCTAACACTAACAGATACATTTACAGCAGGTGCTGCAGATGGTGTGCATGAGTTAATAGATAACACTGTAAAGCTTAATGGTATAGCAACTACTTATACTCTAATTGATGGAGATAAGAAAAAAGGCTTTACAATTTCAGGTATTAATGTACCAGCAGGTAGTACATCAACTATCACTTATCAAACGAGCTTCGCAATTGGTGATGAGGGTACTGTACAAAAGCAAGGGTATGGCAATACAGCTGCTACAGAGTGGACTAGTGGCAGTAAAACATATAAAAAATCATCTTCAACGAGCTATATCCCACAGTCAACTACTGTTAACAATGGCAGCAAATCGGGAACCTTTAACTACTCCATGCAGCAATTTACATGGGATGTGAAAGTGAATATCAATAAAAAGGATATTAATGGAGCCATTTTAATTGATACAGTTGGTGAGGGACATAAGTATTTACCAGGAACAATTGAAGTATTACCTTTAACTGACTTAGGTGGTAGTGATACAGGTGGAACGATTGGTACTACACCGATTAACTCGAGTAATTACACAATTTCAGCTGAATCAGATAAGGGCTTTACATTAACATTCAGTGATTCCTTAGCAGGAGACATAAACTACCAAGCATACGTTGTTCGTTATAACACAATGGATGACGATCACATTTTAGGTATTGGTTCTGATACGGCTACTGATAGAGGGAATGTTTACACGAATGATGCCACATTTAAAACAAAAGGTACGCAAGAATTTACGCTTGAATCAAAGCCAGTAACGATTGACGAGAATGTAGCGAATAATTTAGTGACAAAAAATACACCACAACAAAACGCGAATACAGAAACAATTACTTGGACATTAGATGTGAATAAATCTCATTCTAATTTAGGTCAAAATGTCATCTTAACAGATTTACCAGGTAATAATTTAATGTTATTGGAAAGTAGTATTCTATTAACACCATATACAGTATCTAAAACTGGTATTCAAAAAGGAACTACTTGGCAAACACCTTCGCAATTAGGGGTAACTGTCACATTCGATACACAAGGTGGCTTTAGCCTCGAATTTCCTGATTTAAATCAAAAGGGGTATCAAGTACAGTATAAAACAATAGGCTTTGGTCAATTTGGGGATGCATTGGAAAATACAGCAACATTGCATTATACGGGTCAAACAAAAGCTAATCAAAAAACGGAGAGCGACTATAAGGGTAAATTTAGCTTTAGTAGCTCTGAATCAGATTTTACGTCAACACGAGGCAGTGCTAAATTTAAAAAGATTGGTATCGATTCAGCTACAGGCCAATTTAAAGAAAATTTAGCTGGTGTTGAATTCCAACTTATTAAAAAAACTGCAAAACCGAATGAATATATTATCCAAACAGCTACTACAGATGTAAATGGTGAATTCACATTTGAAAATGTACCGTACAACGATTATCTTATTCGTGAAGTAGCTGCACCAACTGGTTATAGTAAAATGTCTGACTTTAAATTTAAGTTAGATGAAAACACAACCCTAGATAAGCAACCAGACTTCATTACACAACTTGTCAATACAACACCAATCATTGGTGGTAGTTGTACACAATTTGAAATAGCGATTAAGGATGCTGATGGTCATTCCATTACAACAGGCACAGTTACATTAAAGGATCACAATGGTATAGAAACAGCGCCGTACACAGTAACAAATGGCAAAGTGACATTACCGAATCATTTTACTGCTGGTGAGTATACAGTAACTCATTCAGTTGAAGGTGAATTAGGGAAGGTAACAGTGAAATATGACGGCGGATGTAAAGCTGAGGTTCAACCAGTATCAAAATGTGAAAACTACACAATTGTTGTGAAAGATGATCAAGGTAATATTCGTACTAATATTTTAGAATTAACATTAAAGCAAGGTACTACAGTAGTGACAAAGGTATCTCCTGACGCATCAGGTAAGTTTATTGTTGGATCCAATCAAAACGATCCTACTAATGGTGTAAAACCTGGTGAATATACATTGTATGAGGGTAATCAATTCTTAGGTACAGTCACACTAACGTACAAAAAAAGCTGCGGTTATGAATTTACAATTATACAAGCACCGAAGTGTGAAACATTCGAATTAACGGTCAAAGATGTTGATGGAGAATTAGTAGCAGATAAAACGGAAGTAACAATTAAAGATATAGATGGCAAGACGGTAGCTACTGAAGAAACAAAAGACGGTAAAGTAGAATTAAAAGATTTAGAACCAGGTGTTTACGTAGTATTTGATAAGGATGGCAATAAAATTGGCGATTTCGCAAGTAATATTCATTGTCAAGCAACGGTTCAACCAAAACCGGCTTGCGAGCGCTTTACTGTAGTATTGAAAGATGAAAATAATGTGTTGGTTAAGGCTGGTAAAGATGTTGTCATTAAAGATAAACAAGGTAACATTATTCCAACAGTGATAGAAGCAGATGGTAGTATTACATTTATTTCTGAAGATGTACCTGCAGGAAAGTATGAAGTTTACGACAACAAAGTTTATTTAGGCGAAATTGAAGTTTCTTATAAACAAACTTGTAAAGCTGAATTACCTATTGCTCCAGTTTGTCCAAACTTCACATTAACAATTAACAATATGTATGGTCAGCCACGTGAAGGTGTGAAAGTTACGTTTACAGATGAAAATGGTAAAGCGGTAGAAGAGAATGGGTTAATAGAATTTGTTACAGATAGCAAAGGGCAAATTACGATTAACCACTCATTGATCAAACCGGGTAAATATATAGTTAGGGAGAATGGTAATACCATTATTGGGACAGTTACAGTAGGTAATACATGTGAGGCTAAAATACAGCCGACACCACCTACAACAGATCCAGGACAACCAGTGGAGCCAAACAATCCAAATCCAGATCCGACTAAACCAGTAGATCCAACTAACCCAAACCCAGATCCAACTAAACCAGTAGATCCAAATAATCCAAAGCCAGATCCAACTAAACCGGTAGATCCAAATAATCCAAATCCAGATCCAACTAAACCGGTAGATCCAAATAAGCCGAACACAGATTCAAATAAACCAGTGGATCCAAGTAAGCCAACGACAGATCCTAACAAACCTACGACCCCTGATAATGGTGGTACATCAGTACAAAATGTGATTGATCAAGGGAAGCAATTACCACCATATCATCCATCTAACGCTACAAAAGATACGTTAGATGCCTATAAAGATTTCCTTAATAGATATAGTAAGCTATCTAAAGACCAACAGGCAGAGGTAGCCCAAGCGATTGATATTAATCAAATTAAGGCAGATGCAGCACGCTTAGAAGCACTGCTAAGAGCCCAAGGCAAATTACCACAAACAGATGAAGCAAATCAAACAGCTCTTGTCTTTGTTGGTTTACTACTTGTAGCTGGGGCAGTATGGTTTATGCGCCGCCGTGAAACAGAGGTATAATAAGAAAAAGCGTCATCCTTTTTAGGATGGCGCTTCAGACTGTAGACAAACTCGATGAATTTTGAGTTTGCCTACAGTCTTTTTTCTTTTACAATGAAATAAAGTAAAGCCGTTGATTTCCACTATATGATATATATTGTAAATCTTTTGACAGTATAGGATTTATGGTTTAATCATTTTTATGCAAATACATTTAGTCCTTTATATATATTAATTCCCATAATGTACTACCTAAAACAGTTAGTTTAGCACCATCTTAATAGTGAGTGTCTGTCTATAATAGATAATGTTTCAAAAATCACAATTATTAGGAGGAAACTAATTGCTAAAGAAAATTTTCATTCAATTGATTGTTTTGGCAATGTTCATTGCTTTTATTCCTTTTGGGAATTTTGCAAGTGTTGCTGCCAAAGAATCTCCCAAAACAAATACGAAAGGAAACGAAAAAACTGAAGTAGTAGGAGAACGTACGCAAACTTCTAAAACGTTTAACAATTCTGATGGTACTTATACAACTGAAATATATGAAACTCCTATTCACTTTAAAGATAATAAAGGTAACTGGAAAGATATTGATAACGACCTACAAAAAAAGAAAAATAATGGCAAAGGGCAATTTGAAAATAAAGCCAATAACTTTGCTGTGACATTTGATGAAAAAATTGAAGAGGAAACAAACAACGTACAAGTAGCCGATAACCAATACAACCTTAATATTGGATTAAAAGAAATGGAACAAAAAGGTGAAATCATTCCTGCTAAAGAGGTTATCGGGGTGGCTACAGATAACCAAGTTGAGTACCAAAATGTTTTTGATAATATTTCAACTACATATTCTGTTGGAGAAAACTTTGTAAAAGAAGATATTATAATTAACAAAAAGCCCAAAAAAGGGTTACCACAAACCTTCTCATATCAGCTATCCCTTGAAAGTTTGACATATGAACAAATTAATAATCAAATCCATTTAAAGGACGCTAAAACGGGGGAGATGGTTTATGTTATAGAAGCTCCGTTTATGTATGATGCTTATAAACCTGTAGGCTTTCAATCTATTGACGGTGCAAATTCTATACCAGAGGAAGCAAAGTCCTATGATATTACGTTAAAAACACGAGAAGAAAACAATACTTTATGGATTGATTTAACTCCTGATGCAGCTTGGCTACAGGATACTAAAAGACAATACCCTATTGTCATTGACCCAACAATTGTCCGTATCCAAGGAAACTCTAAAATGGTGGATACAACAATACGTAAAAAATTCCCAACCCAAACTGGAGGAAATGATACAGAATTAGCTACAGGTACAGCCACAGACGGGAATATTGTTAGAAGTTTATTGAAGTTTGATGTAACACCTATTCCAGAGAAAAGCATTATTATGTCTGCGGATGTGAGTCTTTATCTCTCTTCGACAAATGATTCAAGCCCAATTAATTTAAGTATGCATGCTATGAAACGTTCATGGGATGAAAATACAGCAACATGGAATAACTATTCAACAGCAGGAGGCTGGACAACAGTAGGGGGAGATTATAATACCACGCCTCTTTCAACTGTTACAGGAGTCTCTTCAGTACCGAGTAATGTAGAAGAAGGTATTAAACGATGGTCTATTCCAACGAGTATGGTGAGCGGATGGCTATATAATCCAGAATCAAATCTTGGTTTATTATTAAAAAGCACTTCAGAAAGTACAATGATTTACAAAAAATTCATCAGTAGTGAAAGCACAACCAACCCACTCGCCTATAAACCAAAACTTGTCGTTACTTATAAAACTCCTAACCGTTTAGGGTTGGAAGACTATTGGGATTATGCCACACATGATATTTCAAATGGAACGAACTATGTAAATTTAGGCACAAATAATAATGTTGTTCAATACACAGATTTTAGCTTATTCAACTATGGAGGATTTGGTTTAGATTTTACTCGAACGTATAATAGTAAGGATTTTGAAAAATCTCCATTCGGCTATGGTTGGAGTTTTACAGGTTCAGAGAAATTATTTTATAATGATAAATATTTTAATGTCGAATATAAAGATGCAGATGGTACGGTCCATGTTTACTCATGGGATGGAGATAAGTATATTGCACCAGCAGGTAATTATGATAGTTTAGTTATGTCGGATAAGTACACTTTTAAACTGACTAGCAAAACTGGTCTCATAACAACATTTAAAGTTAGAGAAAGCACTAGTGATACAGATGTTGAAGTAGCATATATTACAGAGCAAAAAGATTTAAATAGCAATACAATCACTTATAATTATGATACATCAAATCAGCTTACTTCTATCAGTACTAATCTAGGCACAAAATTACTGTTAACTTATACTGATGGTCTTATTACAAATGCAAAATATAATAACCAGGATATAACGTATACGTACACTGATGGTTATTTAACACGAGTACTGGTTAAGAAAGATGACACTACATCAACACCTACTTCGTTCTACTACACAACTAATAGACAGTTAACGAAAATCATCGATAGTAGACAAAAAATAATGCTTTATGGGTATAATAGTGAGCTGGATTTAGTTTCTGTAACAGAACCATCATTAGATGGACAAGTAGCTTCTATCACCAATTACTCTTTAGATCGAATAAACAATATTGTATCAGTCACTAGCCCAGAAGGTACAGTTACACGCTATGGTTTAAATAACAATTTTAGTGTGACGAAAATGTTCGATCCTTCAGGGGATACAACAATCTATACACTAGATGATAACTATAATGTTCTTTCTCAAAAGGTAACCTATACTGAGGGGTCTACTTATACTAAAAATTATGACTATGATCCAAAAGGGAATGTGTTAAAAAGTTCTGATTCAAAAGGTATAACGGAATCCTTCACATACGATGAATATAGTAATCTTTTAACTCAGACAGATGCGAATAATAAAACATCTACAAACACCTATAAAAAAGGTAACTTGATAACATCAACAACACCAAAAGGTGAAACGACAACCTTTACTTATAATAACTATGGGGATATGACAAAAGTTGAGTTTCCAGATGGAAAAAAAGAAACGTATAACACTAACTACGTCAATAACCAAAAAGAAACAACTTCCCGAGATGATCAACTTAATATAACTACTATTACTACAACAGATTTTCACGGTAATATTCTCTCATATCAAGATGGTAAAGGGGAGATCACGAAGTATCGTTATAATTTGAAAAATGAATTAGTAGAAGTAGAGGATGCAGCAAATAAAACAACGACTTATACGTATGATGCCAACAGTAATTTAATATCTGTGACAAATGCTGCTGGTAAACAAACTTCTTTCAAATATAATGCGCAAAATGTCATAGAAAAAGAAACAAACGCCGAAGAAAAAGAAACAGCCTATAATTATAATGCAGATGGTGATTTAATTGAGATCGTGAAACCAGCACGAGATAAAATTACCTTTACCACTTCTACAGATACTAATGAAAAAGTAGTGAAAATCAATGGAGTTAATCAGTATACATCTCAAACAGACGGCTTAACAAAGACTGTGACAAATCACACACTGAACAATCAAAAGGTTGCGTATACACTATCAGAAAACGAACTTTTACAAAAAGTAGATATTAGCTCACCTGTGAATCGTTCGATAAGCTTTACTTATAAAAATGAAAAAGACTTAGCAAGCATTCAATACGGTACAGATACTATTCAGTATACAACGGATGATAATGGTCAAACAACAGCAGTTGCACTCAATGGACAACCATCAGCGAGCTTCACATGGAATCAAAATAGCTTATTGGAGAACACGACTTTTAGAAATGGTGCAGCTATTCTAAATACGTATAATGCTAATCAATTACAAAAAGAAACTTTGAAAACAAAAAGTGCAACAACTTGGCGTACAAATGAGTACGAGTATGATAAAAATCAGCAAATTACCAAAATAACGAATGATGATGGTACAGTCTCATACACGTATGATGTTTTGAACCAGCTAGTCAAAGAACAATACAGTAATGGTTTAACTATTTCATACACATACGATACAGTAGGAAATCGTACTTCTAAAACGATTTTCCAAAACGGTAGTACAACTACAACCAACTATAGTTATAATGATGCGAATCAAATGAAGGCTGCTGGTGGGAAAGCTTACACTGTAAGTGAAAATGGAAATGTGACAAATGATGGTGTTTTCCAATATGTTTGGAACGCCTTTGATCAATTAACAGAAGTCAAGTCTCTAACTGGTACGACAGTTGCATCTTATCGTTATGATGAAAATGGACGTCGTGTATACAGTAAAGACATTAATGGCGAAACGTATTATCGTTATATTGGTCTGTCGAACCAAGTGTTGTTTGAGGAAGATGTGAGTGGTGCGATTACTAAAGCTTACACATATGACGCGAGTGGTCATCCATTAACAATGACATATCAGGGTTCAACGTATTACTATTTAACGAACTATCGTGGGGATGTAATAGCCTTAACAAATACTAATGGTGACGTTGTAGCGCAATACACATACGATGCATGGGGCAATATTTTGAGCCAAAGCGGTACAATGGCAACTATTAACCCTTATAGATATGCTAGTTATCGTTATGATGAAGATACAAAGCTCTACTATTTAATGGCACGATACTATAACCCAGATACAGGTGTGTTCTTATCGTTAGATCCAGTGCGTGGAGATACAATGGACCCTTTATCGCTGAATGGCTATAATTATGCTAATAATAACCCAGTGCTGTATGTCGACCCTGATGGAGAATTTAGTATTCGGACTGGAGTCTTGATAGGTGCTATTAATGTTTTGATTACTTTAATACCTGGTCTATCTACAATAAACAATTTATATAAATTAGGTAAAAAAACACAGGTTCATAAATTGTTAAATGGAAAAAAGATTACTATCACAGCGGAAATGAGAAAATATTTTACTAAAATAGGTTTAAAGATATCGTTAGCTACAACTGTAGCAAGTGTTATTTTTAATACATTTTTAGGAGCATTTAATTCATCAGTAGGTGCTATAGCCGCTTGGGCCTTAAAGAAATATTTCTTTAAATCCTATACTAAAAAAGAAAAGTTATTTTATTGGTGGGGACCTATAATGAGCTTCGAGTATATCGACTTTGGTAAAAGAAAGTAAGATTGAGGTGAACAAATGCTTGAAATATTTCAAAAAATTATTTTAGTTACCATTTCGATTGTTGCAGGATCTGTGTCTGTAATATTAATTTTTTCCAAAAATAAGTTTCGAAAATATATTAAAAGCGACTTAAAAAAAATAGTAATCTATATTCTAATCTGCAGTATAATTATTACTTTATTAAATATAGAGTTGCAAATTGTCTATCTTGAAATTAATACTGTATTTATATTAAGTATATTAATATTTTTGATAAATCTTAAATTAAAAAAAGTCACTAAATTAGGGACAATAGCTGTAATTGGAATGTTTATAGTAACAGTTATAGTGCAATTTATGCATTCGTTTATTAATATTTTTTATCCATAATAAAGCTACAATTTAAAAAGAAAGATCTAATGGTTGAAATAGTAGGAACCCTGCAATTGGATTGTGAAATGTATGTCAGATACCAGAATTTTAAGAGAGGAAAAGAGATAGGTTTTTATTGAAGATTAGATCACAGAAATTGATCAAACTTTTTTATAAAAATTAAACAATACTTCACAGAGAAAGAATCCGTTTTGATCGATCTTATTTCAAAACGGGTTCTTTTAATTTAACGTAAGTAATGGGTTTGAAAGGTGTTTTGATCAAACTTTATTTTAAACCTATATAATCAGTATTTTAGGCTTTTCTTCTGTTATATCATCTTCTTTTATCCATTTCATTTAAAACCTTTTCGCCATCTTTAGAAGACATGTTGGTGTACAATGAAGTCGTTTTAATATCAGAATGTCCTAATTGATCCCTCAATAGAATAATGTCACCACCGCTACGGATAAAATCTACTGCAAATGAATGTCGTAGTTTATGGGGATTTTTACCGTTTCTAAAGAAAGCTGATGTATATTTATTTACAATGTTTTGAATTGCTCTTCTAGATAACGGTCTAACAACTCCACCATAAACACTGACAAAAAAGGGGATTTTTGAGCACTTGAATACCTAGATTCTCTAACATCCATGTACTTTTCTAAAACGGACATGGAGTCAGGCTTGTTGCCTTTTCGAACTATGTCTATGTATCTACTGTGTAAGTGTATATTTTTCATTTCTATACTGGCAATTTCTCCAACACGCATACCTGTTCCCAAAATTAACGTATTAATTGCTAGATCACGAATCTTATCTCGTTCATAACGGCCTTTTGCTTCTGCAGATTCTAAAGTCTCACTATAACCATTATCTATGAATTTTAGATATGCTGATATTTCATCCTCGTTCAGTATAATTGAATTTAAATCGCGCGCTCTTCGGTTAGCTGTTTCTCCTTTTTTATGGGTTACAATCTTTGACATTACCTTTCGATAGAAGTAGCATTCACCACCCTCATCCTCAGTTTCTTTTGTTAAGTAATTAAAAAGTGATTTTAATGCTTCCTTAATATAAAAGGGCATAGAGTCACTATGTTTCTCTAATAATTTACGCATATTCAATTTCTCGGGTGTTATAGCCATGTTGTAGATCCTCCAGTCTTAACAACTGTTCACAAAATATAAATTTTGTGAACATTCATTTGTGGAAAGAAAAGAATCTGTAAAAAATGATGCCCCACATTAATTGGCTAAGAAATTTTATATTACATATACCACTAGGATACTAGACTCCTGCTCCATATGCCCTTTCGTAAAGAAATATTCTTACAGTTGTTTCTACATTTATATTTCCTAAATAAATATAGAAACTAATCGAAAGATGTAAAAACACTACGCCAATTCGTAAAATAAAACTTTCAGTCAAGTTAGCACAGCTTTACGTATACAAAGCTAAAATACATACCAATGATACAGTGCTTATAAAAAAAATTAGGTTTCTTTCTACAGTCTGAAGCGTCATCCTTTTTAGGATGGCGCTTCAGACTGTAGACAAACTCGATGAATTTTGAGTTTGCCTACAGTCTTTTTTCTTTTACAATAAAATAAAGTAAAAAAGTAAAGCCGTTGATTTCCACTACGGGCGGACGCTTTCCGCGGGCGGGATCGAGCTGCTTCCCTCGCTTCGCTCAGTCCAGGATCTCGACTTTCCCGCTTTTCCCGCAGGAGTCGCCGCCCTTCGTTCCAATCAACTTCTACATAAAGTACTCTATCTACATAGGGTGTTGAAAAGTAAACTTTTGAGGTGATGAAGCATGATGACGAAGAATCAAACCAATGAACGTGAACAATTAGAAATGTTAACGATTGATCAATTAGTTCCCAACGATCATTTAGTGAGAAAACTGGAGGCTGCTATTGATTTTTCATTTATCTATCCTTTAGTAGAAAATCTTTATTCACCTAATGGGCGTCCTAGTATTGATCCTGTCGTTCTCTTCAAAATGACGTTTATTCAATATGTTTTTGGCATTCGCTCCATGCGTCAAACGATCAAAGAAATTGAAACGAATATGGCGTATCGCTGGTTTTTAGGATTTGGCTTCCATACAGAAGTCCCGCATTTCTCTACCTTCGGTAAAAATTATGCCCGTCGCTTTCAAGACACCGATATATTTGAACAGATATTCTATCGTATATTAAAAGAGATTATGCATCAGGGACTCCTCCATGCAGACCATCTATTTATTGATTCCACGCATGTGAAAGCGAGTGCGAATAAACGGAAGTATGATAAAAAGGTCGTGCGAAAAGAAACACGAGCTTATGAAGAGAAGCTTCAATTAGAGTTAAATATGGACCGTGAAGAACACGGAAAAAAGCCCTTTCCCCCGGAGAAGTTTGAAAAGGAAGAATGGAAAGAAATAAAGGAAAGCACGACAGATCCTGAAAGTGGGTATTACGTGAAGGATGAACGTACGAAGCAGTTTGCATATTCCTTTCATGCAGCCACAGATGAAAAAGGCTTTGTCTTAGGTGCCATTGTGACTCCGGGAAATGTGCACGATAGCCATGTATTGCAGCCACTTGTTGAAAGGGTCATTCAAAACGTTCAAAAACCAATCGCCGTTGCGGCAGATGCAGCCTATAAAACACCAGCGATTACGAACTTTTTGTTAGAGAATCAAATGTTGCCTGTTCTTCCATATACACGTCCTAAAACGAAAGATGGATTCTTCCGAAAGCACGAGTATACATATGACGAGCACTATAATTGTTATCTTTGCCCACAAGGGCAGATATTGAAGTATGCGACAACGACGAAGGAAGGATATCGCCAATATAAATCGAATCCTTTGATTTGTGCGAAGTGTCCAAGCCTTTCCCAATGTACAGAAAGTAAGCATCATCAAAAACTCATTCAACGCCATATTTGGGAGTCGTATGTGGAGGAAGCTGAACATTTACGCCATTCCTATGACATCAAACAGATTTATGCAAAGCGCAAAGAAACGATTGAGCGTGTCTTTGCCGATGCAAAAGAAAAGCATGGTATGCGATGGACAACCTTAAGAGGTCTAAAAAAATTGTCCATGCAGGCGATGCTTACTTTTGCTGCCATGAATTTGAAGAAACTGGCTACTTGGACGTGGCAAGTAGCTTAAGAGAGCAACTAAGCTCGAAAAGTATGTTGAATTTGGTAGTATATTACCAAATGTTAAAAATAAAATAGGAAGAAAAATGACAAAAACCATCGAGAGTGAACTTCTCGATGGGCTTTTGTCTACAGTCTGAAGCGTCATCCTTTTTAGGATGGCGCTTTTTGCGTATTGCTTGTATCAAAAGTTCCTTTGGCATTTTCTAACGAGTAGCTTTGAACAAAATCTGCTTGTAATGCCAGACGTTTAGAACCTTTTTCTGCACATGTAATCAATGTTAGTGTAGTTTGATTGGGAATATCGTCAATGATATAAACATCAGTTGCAGCAATGATTTTTTTCGTTGTTAATTTATACTCATAGACATCTTTCATATCCGTGATATAGATGATATCGCCAATTTGTGCTTGATAGAGCGGGCTGAATAAAATATCTTTTTCCTCAAAGTAGTGACCAGCCAACGCATAGTTTCCTTGGCCGAGCTGTTGGTTGGGTTTCATCGTACCTGCTCCAATAGCAAGTACAGAATGGCCAACACCTTTTAAAATTGGTAGCTGCATATGTACACTTGGAACAGCAATACTGCCGATAACAGGCATATTACTAGCTTTTACTTGTGCTTGAAGTACCTCAGCGATAGATAATGATTGAACGGCTTCAAACTCAAAATCAGCTGCTGCTTTTTTGTTTTTTTCAATGTCTTTAACACTGTAGTCAGTTGTATTTAATTGGTCACTCAAATGAGCGATAATAGCATGTTGAATGGGATTAATAAATATTAATAACAGGCCAAAAAGTAGCACGCAAACGAGCAAGGTCAGTCTAAATTTATTCATTTTGTATAGCACATCCTAGTTATTGAAATAACGGAACGATGATTGTCAGTTTAAAAATGGGTAGAGCTAAGATGCTCTACCCATCTTCATCTTATTTATCACTAAAACGAACGCCTGCAACCCCATAATGGTTTTTTGACATTTCTTCGATAAAAACTGTTACATTTTCTGCAGGTGCATTAACTGTACGCGAAACGGCCTCTGTTACTTCCTTTACAAGGGCGCGTTTTTGCTCCTCTGTACGACCTTCAAGCATTTTCACTGTTACGTATGGCATAATATTGCCTCCTTTATAGAATAATGTTGTATAGTTAGTTTATAAGAAAGTATAAACTTCTTACTTGCGTTGAGGCATAAGTGCGCGTTAGAAATAGTGTGTTATACGACAAAATATACGCGATATGCTTTCCTTTATAATAGCAGAATGGAGGATATTTAAGTATGGCAAATGAAGAAAAACCAAAACAAAAAATGGGTTTTACCATTATAAAAAACGATCCAACAGATGGACATAAAGGGTTTGGAATTGGTTCACTTTCATTAGAGAATGTATCGCCCGTTATGATTGATGTAGAAGAGGGGACAGCTACTGTTGAAATTGGTGCCATGCATGCACGAAGTGATGTTGAGCGAGGTATTAAATTTACGATGGACCGTGCTGATTCAGAAGGTGGGAAATCCTATTGGTTAGTGTGGGTGACGGTAGACCATAAAGAAGATGGACCCTATTATGCGGGTGTAACAGCTTGTGAAATGGTCGTTAACCGTGAAAAGAGACGTGGCTATAAAATTCTAGCTGACCATGTGAACAAAATGGATAAATCCATGAAGCGTCAGATTATTGTAGAGCATATGGATGCACCGTCTAAAAAAGTGTTGGCTACTTTCCTAGAGCAACTTAATCCAGATTTGTGGGAACGTAGTGATGAGCAACTGCGTCAAGACTTATTTGTCGAATAGACCAATAATGATTGAACAATCTGTGACATTTTGCGATCGCTTTCGATATTAGGTTGAAAGTGGGTTTGAAACAAAGTACACTTGAGGCAGAGCTTACATTTTAGTAAGCTAGGACACTTGGTATCGCGAATATGATGAGCGCTATGCGGCATTTGAATAACCCAAACCCAAGCCAAATGCCCCATGATGCTCATACTTCGCGTACCATAAAAAAAAGAAAAGCTTTCTGTTCCCACGGACACGTCTCCGGGGAAGAGAAAGCTTTTCTTATTTATTCGTCTATTAGTTACTTTGTCGAGAGCCTTCATAACATAGAACGAGAGTTGTTCAAAAAGGTTTCCACATTATTGTTTATTTTTATCATCACCTTTAAAAAGTGAGAATGGCAGCATGTTCCAAAATTCTCCCCATGTATCACTGTCGAGAATATCGAAGTTTGTACATTTTTCAGTTGGTACATCCTTAGCTTCTACATAAACAAGACGCTGTTTTGGACAAGCATCAGTAGCGAGTTTACCTGTTTCGATATCAATGACAACGCCCTCTACACCTTTAGGTTTTTTGAAATCCTCATTTTTCGTTCCTTTGTTGACGGTCTCCATAAAGTCAATCCAAATTTGCTTAGTGGCAGCAGTATCTTCCTTCGTCGTAAGGTTTTTACCCTGATCATAGCCGTTCCACACACCAGCAGTTAGACTTGGTGTAAAACCAATTAGCCATTGGTCACTATTGGTAGAACCTGATTTAGCCGCATATGTGTGTGTCATGCGGGAACGAATACTAATGCCTGTAGCAGGAGAATAATCACTGAAAACCGGGTCAAAAATACCTGTCATCATCTCAGTTAAAATGTATGCATTTTCTTTTGAAATGGCCGTTTCCGCCTTGCTTGAAACATCTTTATTTTCATAAATAACGTCCCCATGAGCATTTTTTATGGACACAATGGTTGTTGGAATGGTTTGCTGTCCCTGAGATGCTAAAATATTATAAGCATTCGTCATCTCATATAATGTTGTTTCAATCGTACCGAGTGCGATAGATAAATTATCTTTAGCACCAATCCCTACACTAAAACGGTTTGCCATATCATGAAATTCCTTGAAGCCAATGTCCTCTAACGTTTTGACGGCGTAAATATTGTCTGAGATCGCAATCGCTTGAGCCATCGTCATATCATGATCTGCAAACTGACCATTAACATTTTTAGGTGCATAAGTGCCACGCCCATTATCATAAGTAAAGGTTGTTTCACCAACATCTAAAAATGTAAGCGGCGTGTAACCATTTTCTAGTGCCGCTGCATATAAAATCGGCTTAATAGTAGAGCCTGGTTGACGTTTAGCCTGTGTGACACGGTTAAATGAACTTACTGAATAGTCACGACCTCCAACTAATGCAGTGACAGCACCTGATTTCGATTCCATACTAACGAATGCTGTTTGAAGATCATTAGCAGGCATGTTTTTTACTACTGCTTCTTCAGCGGCTTTCTGGTGTTCCAGATTAAGCGTTGTTTGAATTGTCCAGCCACCTTCGCTAATATCGAGATTTTTTGACTTTAAAATTTCGCTAGCCTCTTGCCATGCCACATCAAGGAAATAAGGGGCGACAGATTTTGTTGCAACCCAGCTATCATTTTTTAAGACAAGCTGTTCATTTTCAGCTCGTGTTTTTTCTTCTTGTGTAATGGCACCTTGATCCGCCATTAGTTTTAAAATTACGTTTTGGCGATTCGTAGCCTTTTCTAAATTGGCAATAGGTGAATAGATACTTGGTCCCTTTGGTACGCCTGTTAGCATTGCAGCTTCCGCAAGTGTTAAATCAGCGGCAGATTTACCGAAGTAAAATCGACTGGCTGCTTCTACTCCATACATGCCGTGTCCATAGTATACCGTATTTAAATAGCCTTCTAATATTTCGTCCTTGTCATAAAAAACTTCTAATCTATAAGCATACAGGGCTTCATTTAATTTACGTGTCCAAGATTTTTCATGGGAAAGATAAAGATTACGTGCATATTGTTGCGTAATGGTACTAGCCCCTTGGACTTTTCCGCCCGCCTTAATATCCACTAAAATGGCACCAGCAATACGTGAATAATCAAAACCACCATGTTTATAAAAATCTTTATCCTCAACAGCAACTACTGCTTCTTTTAAATAAGGTGACATCTCATCAAGACCAACCCAATAACGTCGTTGATTTGTAAAGTGATCTCCAATTTGGTTCTCATTTTCATCTAAGAAGATGGAAGCTTTCGGTACGGTTAAAGGCGGTGCACCAGCCACTTGAACATAGATGCGTAGAGCGACAAATGCTACGACAATTGCAGATGCAAAGGCGACAAAAAGAGTAAGGGATTTCCGTGTGCGCTTTACACGCTTTTGCTTTCGATGATAGCTTTTTCGTTTCATCCGACTTCACCTCGTTTTCTTACAACTTCTAATTTTAGCTTTAGTATGTGTTCGAACGTTCATCTTTAATCGAAATTCTAACTAAAAACTATTGCACTTTATTCAAAAACATCTATACTTTTTTTGTACTACTTGAAATGCGAGCATTCGACAGAAAAATCACACCTTGTAGATTTTAATCGAAATTTGCTAGATGTTCCAATAATGTATACGAGGACAAAAGGATACAGGTTTCATTACAATCCTGTAAGCCATAATAGAAGAAGTTGAAGAGAATTGATAATCAATACAATTTGTTAATGATACGGAGGGCAAGCAATGAGATTTGATGAAGCTTATTCAGGAAATGTTTTTATAAAAAGTCATCCTACCTATGAGGATGCACAAGCCGTTATTTATGGCATGCCAATGGACTGGACAGTGAGTTACCGTCCAGGATCACGTTTCGGTCCACAGCGTATCCGTGAGGTATCGATCGGTCTTGAAGAGTATAGCCCATATCTAGATCGCGAGCTTGAGGAAGTAAAGTACTTTGATGCTGGTGATATTCCACTACCTTTCGGGAATGCACAGCGCTCATTAGATGAAATCGAAAAATTTATTGAAACATTATTAGCAGATGGCAAGGTTCCTGTTGGTATGGGTGGGGAGCATTTAGTGTCTTGGCCAGTTATGAAGGCTGTCTCTGCTAAATATGATGATCTTGCAATCATTCATTTTGATGCACATACCGATTTGCGTGTGGAATATGAGGGAGAACCACTTTCTCACTCAACGCCAATTCGTAAAATTGCGGAACATATTGGACCGAAAAATGTTTATTCTTTCGGCATTCGTTCAGGCATGAAAGAAGAATTTGAATGGGCAAAGGAAAACGGCATGCACATTTCAAAATTTGAAGTACTTGAGCCGTTAAAAGAGGTTTTACCAACATTAGCTGGGCGCAATGTGTATGTAACGATTGATATTGATGTTTTAGATCCAGCACACGCTCCAGGCACTGGTACAGTAGATTGTGGTGGTATTACATCAAAAGAATTACTAGCTTCCATCCACGCGATAGCAGCTAGTGGTGTAAATGTTGTAGGCTTTGATCTAGTAGAAGTCGCACCTATCTATGATTCATCAGAAATGACGGCAAACACAGCCTCTAAATTATTACGAGAAATGATTTTAGGCTGGGTAAAATAAAGAGGGCTTTATAAGTGCTTATATGAAGCGGTTTGAGTGGGGTTTAGCTATGAGCTAGCCCCACTTTTAGCCCCAATTCCTTTTAGACTCTCACTAAATACAGATACCGTTTGTGCCTCCATTTCCTGAAGAATGTGGCCATAAACTGTATGGATCATTTCAGGAGTATTTCCTAATCGTTCGGCAATCGCTTTGACAGGAATACTGTTATTCATAAGTATGGTGGCATGTGTGTGCCTTAAACCATGTATCGTTGTCGCTGGCAGACCGACAGCTTCTACAAAGCGGTTAAATATTGCGTTTAACCCTGTGGAAACAAAAAGCTCTGCTGTGTGTGGCGATAAAAAGATAAATGAATCATCTTTTGCTATATCACTCTGTAGCTTACGACCATGTGAAAGTAACAATGCTTTAGCAGCTACCCGATAGCTCTGTAGCTGCTGCAACACTATATCATCTACTTTTATGGTACGCTCACTGTTCTTTGTTTTAGTGGAGCCTACACCGTTATTTCCTCTAGTTCGCTCAATAGTTATTGTTTGACTGGCAAAGTTGATATTTCGCCATTGAAGCCCCAGTGCCTCTCCTTTACGCATACCTGTATAAGCAATCGTTAAAAATAAGCTGTAGTAGGCAATATCCCCATGCTGCTTAATATGATTCAGTAATATACTAAGTTGGCCAGGTGTTAGATAGTTCTTTTCTGTTTCCTTATCTCTTAGAGAGGGAAGGGCAGCTCCATGTAACTTATTGCGAATTATGATTTCTTCCGCAACAGCTGCATTCAAAGCAATCCTAAAAATCGAATGCAAAGCACGGATCGTAGAGGGCTTTAGCTTGTCCTCTAACACATTGATAAACGACATCTGATAAATAACCTTATCCAGCTTCTGTAACTTGTAGGAGCCAAGAAGGGGCTTAAAATAAAGCTTTATAAAGCCCTCACGCTGAGTAACAGTAGAAGGTTTCCATTTACCTTTATTCATATTAAACCACATATCTAGCCATTGAGAGACGGTTAGGTTATCATGTTCTATATGTTTAGTTTCACCACGCAGCGTTGCAGCCTTCACTTCCAGGAGGGCTTTCAATGCTGCTTTTTCTGTTTTATAGCCACTTTTCTTTTTTTCTCTCCGTTTATTAGCAGCATCATAATACTTATGTCGAAACATCCACAGTTTCTCTTTATTTGCATTGAAATAGTGATATATTTCAGGTTCTTTTGCTGATTTATATAGTTTCACCTTGTCCATTCCTTTCATGCTTGGGCGAAGCGTGTGTACAGGAATAGGTGAGTGTGATTAATCTAAATTGTCAAATATATTAATAAATCTATCTTGGATACATTCAGATAAAAATTTATCAAACTGTTCTTCTATATAGTCAATTACATATACAGGGGCTTTTACATTGTCTAAATTCAAACGAAATTCGTTTGAAATTAAAATTTCTTTAAATATGATTTGTTTGAGTTTGTTAAAAAGTACAGAAGTATCTACTTCAAAATCAAAAACTAAAAGTTCACCCTCATACTTAAGCATTAAGTTAATTAAAAATTTACTTTTAGCCATATAAGCATAGTTCGTACCTTCCCACTTAGGATCCTTAATCTGATTTTTTGACATCAAATCGACTTTACAATCTATTGAAATGTCTTTAAATGAAACACTCACATTAACAAAGGTGAACAAGTCACCTATAGTACATTTTAAAAGTGTACATAGTTGCGTTAGTGTATCAAATTGAATACCAGATCCATAATTATTGTATAGGTTTGAAATAGTTGTCCGAGACAACGTAGTTTGGTCTTTCACATTCTGTATATTTAAGCCTCTTTCAGCCATTAAAACCCTCAAATTGCAGTGTATAAAACCTGTCATTTCCATACCCCTTTCCTAACGATTGTTTGAATTATATCATAGACGAATCAAAATAACCAATACACTAATCAAAAACAATTGACTTTCAATTAAAAAGGAATTATCATCAATTAACAAGTTGATATAACCAATGTATTGGTTAAAATGATTAGAGAGGAGGTTTTATTTTGGCTATTCAATTGAAATCTCAAGATGCTTTTAGACAAGAGTTAATTAAATTAGGCTTTTCAAAAAGAGGATTTGCCCGTTCTATAGGTGTTTCAGAAGCGACTTTGATTCAAATTTCAAACGGGAAGCAATCGCCTAGACCCGAAACAGCTAAAAAAATTTGCAGTGCTTTAAATGTGGAATTTGATGAGATTTTTGAAATTACAATGAGATAGGAGATTAAAGATGTTACCAGCAAACATTGAGGTCAATATTGATAGAGTCGCTATTAAACAGTACATAGAAAAGCGGCTTGATGAAGAAATAAGAGAAGTATTGTGGTGGATCGATTTAAATAAAATGGCAGAACTAACTAACATGTCACAAAGATTTTTAGAAAGTGAACTTGTATGTGATGTTCGTATGCGAGCCATTGAGGTCAAGAAAAACCGTAAACGATGGTGGCCAGCGAGACAGGCTTTTGAAGTAATAAGTGAGATTACAAGTGAATGGTAATTAAAAAATGCTTGGGCGAAGCATGTGTAAAGGAATCGGTAATTTTTAATATGAGTAAAAAACAAGGTGGTGAAATAGATGAACGAGGAATATTTATTTGGACGTATAACTGTGCATTTTGGCATTGATATTGTTTCCTTAGTGCACAAAGTCCATGGACGTTTTTCGTACATGGATTTAGTAGAAGGTGATCTTATCGAAGTAAGAGAGGATGACCAATACAAGACTATTACTATTAAAGATATATTGAATAAAATTGTTGAACACGATTCAAGTCAGGTATGGAATCGTGGTTCATCAATTTATGAAGGTGCTCAAGTTAGGGTGAAGCTAGACCCTCTAGGAAACAAACTAGCAGTTTTAACGGAAAAAAGTCTAAAAATAAATAAAGTAATGTTTACCCTTAAGAATGGGCTCATAACCCATGAAGAAGCTACACAAGCATTTTTGCAACTTGAATTAGAACATGATGAATAAAAGAGCACTTATACAGTTTAAGCAACATAGGCATTGACAAGGTGGTGATATAACAATGCCTGATAGTTTCTATTTTCCGGTTTTCACTGGTTTACTAACAGAAGAACATGTCGAAAAAATTGGTCCAGCTTTATGGGAGTTCCTTTGGTTGATTGCGAAAACAACAAAAGAAACCACTGAGAACGGTGAAACTATTGGCATTGTTCTCGGTGGAAGACCCATTAAAAACGTGGAAATAGCCGAATCACTAGGAACAAGTTTGAGGAGTACAGAACGCAATATTTCCAGACTGAAAAAATATGGATACATTGATACGAAACGAACTCCCTACGGAAATATATTCAAGGTTAAAAAATCAAAAAAATTCTATAAAGACAGAACCGCCAAAAATGGCGGAACTAAAAAAAGGGAACCGCCAAATATGGATAGAGAACCGCCACTTTTGGTAGAGAGAACCGTCAAAAGTGGCGGGAACAAAGAAGATATAAAAGATATAAAAGATATAAAAGATATAAATACTACTCGTCAAAAAAAATATGACGAGGACAGCACCTATTTCAAGATGGCAATATACTTCCATGAGAAAGTTTCTGTAGTTGCAAATGAGGCTGGCATATCTCATTTAATTAAAAAGTCCAATATGCAATCTTGGGCTGATGATATGCGAAAGCTTATTGAAATAGATCAAGTTGATAAGCACCAGGCTAAACAAGTCATGGATTGGGTAACAGAAGATTCATTTTGGAAAACAAATGTACTATCGGCCAAAAAGCTTCGTGAGAGATTTATGGAATTAGCTATAAAAATGAACGTTGATAAAAAAACTTCTCAACCAAAGCAAAAGCCTCAATATGATCCGAGAGATAAAGAAATAGAGTTCCAGCGTTGGATACAAGATGGGAATGATCCAGATAATTTTGATTGGAGTGATTGAAAAATAGATTATCAAAAGTAAGAAGCGAGGATGATATCAATGGAACTATTAAAACACTTAACAAGAGCAGAGAAGGTAAAAATTCGTAAAGCTGTTGTAAAAGAATTGGCGCGATATCGAATTTCCAAATTAGCAGCAGAGAATTCAGATAATGATAATGTTGCTTTTCACCAAATGATTGAACAAGCTATTGAGAGATTACCGACACCAGAACGCTTTCTAATTGAAGCAAGGTATTTGTCAGCTAATAGTGAATACTCGACAGATTATCATGTCTACAATTTAAAGTTTGATCCACCAATAAGTTCAGTGACTTACACAAAGATTAGAGATACAGCTATGATAAAAATTTCATTGTTTTTAAAACTTGATACAGGTGTGGAAATTGAACATTTAATTCAAACAAACTATCCTGCTAGGTTTAGTTGAAGGAGGTTGTGCTGCATGAATCAAACTATTATTTCGGAAGCTTTCGGTGAACAATTAGCGCTTATTACAGCTAATACACCTTATGCAATTGAAAGTGATTCAGATACTTTTGTTTCAGAACTAGAACATAAAGTAAGGGAGTATATGTATTCATTGTGGATGGATGCCCAGGCCAACAAACTAGCAAACTATTTGGAGAAAAGACAAGCAGCACACTTTGCTCAACTGTATGAATTTAGTTATGGCGTGTCTATGTATGATAAAGATCAATCACTTTCGAATAGGACAGATATTCTATCATTTATGATTATTGACGAAAAAGAATCATATAAGAAACGCTTAGAACGCATACGGCTCCAATACAAGCGTTTCAAGGAGATATGCGAACTAATTAGTGTAGAGGATAGAAAGCTGTTTATACGCTATTTTGAGCAGTCTCAGAAGGCGGGTTATGAAACCTTAAGGAAAGCGGTGATAAACAATCTAACGTTAATTGGTGAACGTTATAGGCGTGATGAAAAAATGAAAGAGGAACACACGCGATATTCTCTTAATACTTAAAAGATAAATGAGGTGGTTTTATGAAAGAACTAAGATGCACAAAATGCGGAAAGCTATTATTAAAAGCTTCGCGTGAATATGAAGCTGGTGCTGTACATATCCAATGTGACTTAGAAGTTCAATGCACACGATCAGGTTGCAAAGTGATTAATCGTTTTAAAGCTAAATAACTTTAGAAGCTCACGAAGCTCATTACATTCCAGCAATGGTGTGTGGTGGGTTTTTATTTTTGTCACACTTGAGCGATAGCCCCCCTACCAAATAATAATTTTGGCCATTTTGCTGTAGACCGTATGAGCATGTAATTGCGCGCCTCAAATTGATTTTTTGAAAAATTTTTAAGTGTACTACAAATGCATAAACGACGTATAACTCTTGGTGCATAAAGGGTTGTGACACTTTGTCACAGTACTCCATTGTGACAAAGCACTACAAAAGAGTAACAAATGTTTTGAAAGGAGGTGAAAGTTATGAAACGAATTGAACATGCTTCTATGTTTACCGAATCACGTGCAGCTGCTATTGAGAATATTAAACATGGTAAAGTGCTTCACGAAAAGCGCCAAGCTTTAATGGCTAAGATTGATAAAGTGTTGAAGAAATAACCTAAAAATGAGCGTGTATGTTTGTTTACACGCTCCAATTCCAAGGAGATGAAATAAGTATGATTGATTATAAAGCATTAGTTGATAAATTACCTAAAAGAGATCGAGAAGCATTTTTAAAGATTGAAGAAGAATATTATGCCTCTAGTGAATTAATGCAACACAAGAGTGAAAATATGCGCAAAAAGGCACAAAAAGAATATATGGAGAAAACTCATAGCTTTACAACGGCACTGTCACTACTTAAAAATGGAATGTTTACGGCTGACGGTCCAAAAAGACCACAATTAAGTAAAGCAGAATTGTTATCGCAATCTAAAAGCAAAGACCTTTTAAAAATGGTCCCTTCATTTGCTGAGTTACTAATGTTAGTGGATGATAAGCCAGCTTTAATAGAAAAAAAGAAGCAAGCAATTAAAAAGCTCCAGGAAGAAATTAAGCAATTGGAAGGGATTCAATTAAATAATAGCTATAGTTTACTTAATCCTAAACGATTCTTTAACAAACTTTCTTCAGAAGAATGTGCGAGGAAAATTGAAGAATTACAACGTAAAATTTCCAATGAAGAAACTGAAATTAAGAATTTGCAAGCTGTTGAATCAATTGAACTGTATGATGTATCGAAAATCTCAACTGAAATGGAGTTAGTATTAAACACTTCAAAAAGTAAGCTCTATGAAATTGCTGAGAAAGTATTAACTGCTCAAAAGCAATATTTCGATCTTTTGAAACAATATGGCGAGATAAAGAGTTCAGCAAGTCATTTTAGCAATGAGATTAAAAACACCATTGATAGAGAGTACCAGAAGGTAGCAGTTGCTTCACAAAATCCATCTTATCCGAACCAACCAAGTAAAAAATTTACTATTCCTGTAACACTGGAATTTGATCCACGTATTAGAGAAGGCCATATTGAACGAATTATTGATTTTCACGGTCAAATCACAAATGAGGTTATGAAACGGTCATGACAAAACCTTTAGTTATTAGTGGATACGCGCTTTGTTGGAATGAACGAGCGTGTATCCATGATGACCAAGGAAGATTTTACGAACAGTTTCTACCAGGTGCCTTTGTAGACTCTATAAAAAAGCGGAATCAAACGGTTCGATATTCTCACTTGAGTTCCCTAGATTTTGCTAGTGCAGAAGCTGGACAACTTACATTATTCGAAGATGAAAAAGGTTTGTCATTTCGTATTGAATTAGAAAACAACCATGAAAATCGTCTCTTATACAACTTAGTAAGGGATGGGCAATTAAGTCATGTTTCAGTGGGATTTAAAAATGCAGAATATAAAGAGACAAAAAGAGGAAGTAAAAAGTTTAGGTTAATACAACGTGTAGATTTAGTAGAAATAAGTATAGTAGAGAATCCAGCTTATAAAACATCTAGTGTACGAGTCGGATGCAATAATAGACTGTTAGAGTTAATTTCTAAAATTGATAAGGCGTTGAGTGGATAGAACACTTACTTCGGTAGGTGTTTTTTATTGGAATTTTCTGTTGAAAATTAGCATGAACTTGAAAATTAATAAAAAAGAGATCACGAAAGTGATCTCTGCGGCAAGGTTTAAAGTTAATAAGTAAAGTAAAATTTTGATTGCCTTATATAATCGTTAGTTACCTTGAATAGATGTTCTAATTTCTTGTTCTAGTCTCACGTTAATTGGTTGAAGTACTGGGTATTCACTTAGGATTTCTTGATATAAATCACCCTGGTATTCTATTGCCTCAATTGTTACAGCAACACTATATCGTACTCGTGTTTTATCAGTATCTCTATCTAGAGCGTGGAATGTTAAAAAAGGGTTTTTTAGGGAGTTTGCTTGGAAAACTTTACTTCTTTTTGCTACTGTATCCCACTTTAAATCATCACGTCTTTCAGATTCTGTGGCAAATTTATTTGGTGTCACACTAGCTGGTATAGAGCCTAGTTTCCATTCATCATCTAATAACTCTTGTATAGAATCAGCATCTGTTATTATATTTCTTTTCAGTGTTCTACTATTCTTGTATAAATTATATTTATCTTCGTGTGGATGCAGTGCATCCTCAATCGCAGTAGATGTATAACTTTCTGCAAATAATGGATTCGGCGGAGTGACAACTACAACTGTCCAAGATATTTTAATTTTCTTTGCACCACATGTTTGTGGTACTGGTAGTTTTAACTTTGCATAGTTTCTTACTGACATTTCATTATTATAGACAATTGTTACTTTATTTGGAGTACATAACAGAATATCATCCACATTTTTTGCACAGATACCATATCCAAATTCGTGATCTATCTCATCAATTTCACTGGATGAAGCCTGTGTCAATAAACTTCTAGCAGTTAAAACGCCAATATCATTACTTTTTAACATTAACTCTGCAGCCTTTCTTGCGACTATCGGAGCTGCAAAGCTTGTCCCCTGAACATTTTGCATAGCGTATTCTTCTGTTCCTAAAACTTGTATAGGGTGGAGAGCTGAACCACCGTGTTCACAAAAGTCGGGTTTGATTTTACAGCCTTCACGCCCAAAACCAATAGAACTATATGGTGCTCTCGAATAATTTCCATCAACATTAATCTGATAGGCGCCCACTCCAATGCCATTAACCATATCTGAAGGTGATTCTATTCTATTATATGGTTCTTGACTCATTCCAGAATTACCTACAGCTACAATGAACAGCTTTCTATGGTCGTAAGCTAATTGGTCCAATGCGGTTGTAAATCTACTAATATCATCATCGAGAATACTTCCTTTTGGACCTACAGAAACATTAAAAACATCTATATCTGTTAACTGAGGTACAGCTTTTTCAATTAAATCAATAGATTCATATAAATCTACATCAGAAGGATTAGATGTTGGGAAAACTCTTATGCTCTCAACTCCAAGTACTGGACTTGGAACAGCAACCCCTTCTTGGAAATTCTGTAAATCACCATATAGAATTAGGCTAGATACGTTAGTTCCGTGAGTCATGAAACTATCACTTGGTAAAGAATCGACCTCATAGTATTGAGTGGTAGATTGCTGGAAGAATGGATTCTGTATATTAACACCGCCATCAATTACACCAACCTTTTTAACTGGTGTAACAGTGCTTACTGGTGGATTAACTTTATTAGGAATTAGGTCAGTAAAGACAGAGTTTAATTCAAAATCCATAGGATGAACAGTTCTTAAAGGGTTGAAATCTGTCAGTAAATTTATATCTTCTCTTGATAAATTGATACTGACAAAGATTGGTCCGTGTTCATATGCTTTGTATTTAATCTTGCTTCGATGTTCTTTAGGGATGTTTAATAAAGTGAACAATTTATCTAAAACAATTTCTGCTTCTTCATAAGGGTGTAGCACGAGCTCGACCCTTCCGTTATCCCAAGTATCTTCAAATCCGAGAGCCACTTCATCTTTATTGAGTAAATTAATTTCCTCTATCTTTCGTAGATCTTCTTTAAAGCTTTTTGATCTAATAGAATCGAGTAACATTAATCCGTTATCGATATTTTTAGGTTGGATTTTTACGAAGTTAAGTTTACTTTCTTTTCCTGAATCCGTAATCCATTTTCTTGATCCAACATTTTCGACATCTAAAGCCCCGAAAAAACTGTTGGGAGTGTAAGATTTTGCGAGAAACTTTTCATTAAGACGAACTGCAATTACTACTTCATCCATCTTTTTTTCAAATGGAATAGAATCGATATCTTTTTTCACTTTTACTAGTTCTTCTTTTACTAATTTTTTTGCTTCCTCATAAGATCTAGGAAATTCTTTAGGACCTCCAGCGCTATTTTTATTAATAGGTTCAACCAGATTTTCACCTCGACCTAGTATTGGTCTTCTTAAATTATCACTCATTATTTATCCCCCTCTTGCAAATATCGATTAACTGAAGTTAAAGAAATCCCTGTTAGTTCCGAAATTTCTCTTTGTGTGATAGATTTACCGTATTCTTCTTTTATTGAGTTCACTAATTTTGATTTAGGGATGTTGCCAGTACTTATTTTTGTATCTATAAAGCTTTTCAAGACATTTATCTTTATATCTCCGCCAAAAATGATTTGCTTCTGTAGTGAATGAGTACTAATTTGATCTATGTCGGCTGGAGTTATACCTTCAAATGTAGAGCTTAAAAAATTCAAAAACTTTTTATCAATTTCGACAACACCTCTATCTAGATAAAATTTCCATAGTTGAAATCTTAGCTTTTTATCTGGTTTTTCTACTTCAATTTTTATATTGAACCTTCTCCAAATGGCATCATCCAGTATTTCTGGATGATTAGTAGCAGCTACCAAGATGCAATCGTATGGCCATGTTTCGAGTTCTTTTAAAAGTACATTAACTATACGTTTTAATTCTCCTAAATCACTAGCGTCTGTTCTTTTCTTTGCTATAGCATCAAATTCATCCATTAATAAAATGGAAGGTGATCTCTTAGCATAATCTAAAACTTCTTTGATATTTTTCCCAGTTTTACCGAGATAACTAGAAATTGTTGAAGAAAGATCAAGTGTTAAAAGTGGTAAGTTCGTTTGGTGAGCTAGATATTTTGCTAAATAAGTTTTTCCGACACCAGGTGGACCATAAAGTAATATGCTATTAGTAGGTTTTATACCAAACTCTAATAGCTCTTTCATATGATTTCTGTTTTGTAAAAATTCTTCGATTGTTTTCTTGTACATGTCTGATAAAAATATTTCAGAAGGTAGTACACTACTATCTTCTAATTTCACTAAGGAATTCAATGACTCCTCATCTTTCGGTAAAGGGTCCTGTCCATATGCTCTTGTTAGAGATGCGCCTGCTCTATAATTAGCTAATATTTCAGAAATTCTACTTGCGATTTCTGGACTCTCTTTTTTTAAAATGCGCATTATACTCAGTGTACTTGCCTCAATAATTTCTTTATCATTCTCAAAAGCAGCTTTAACTAAATTAGGTAAATGCTTTTCTATTTGTTTCATTTAATTTTACCTCCGTTCATAAGGAACAAATAAAACATATCATTAAAAGTGGGTTTTATCAATATTTTGTTCCGTTTTATTTTATATTAAATTATTGGAACGCATTAGAAACCAACATCCTTTATACTGAATGCATAATGAATAATAAGTGTTGTCTAATCAACAATTAAAAGTGACTTTGTCACGGCAATAGTCATATTCGTATTTGCAGATTTTGTAGTTTGGCCAGATATTGACTTTAATATTCTTTTTAACTTGTCCCACCGTAATGTCCTACCGTTGAAACGCCGAAATCCATTGGGGGCGTATGTTTTAAATGATGAAATTTGGAACTTAATCATTAATTCTTTTAATCTTTTAAAACATGCTCTTAATAATTAATATATATAATCTAGCAGCTGCAGAAATGTGGTTGCTTTTTGTTTTTCATTTTATACAGCTTAATAATTGGCAATGATAAAAATGAAGGGAGGGATAGATGTGGATGGATTTAAGGATTTCAAGATGACAGAAGAAAAGGTTCGAAAGTTGTTACCATTGTGTGAAAGTATCCTGTCTAGAGAATACGGAAGAAAAATCAAATTAAAGGATTTGACAGTGGGTGGGATAACAGTTAGAAGGGATGAATTAAATAATAAAAGGTATGATAATTTAAAAATCAAAAATAAGATTGATAAATAGTGAAAGGACACCTGAATTATTGGGCGTCCTTTTTATGTGTTGATCTTACTTTGTGAAATCTGGAGTGAATTCTAGTAAATCTGATAGTTTACATTCAAAAACTTCACATAGAGTTATCAAGGTTTTTAAATTTGTTGATTTCATCTCCTCTTCAGTCCCTTTATACAATCGATTAATAGCATTTCTACTAAGTCCAGACTTCGCCATTAATTCTGATATTCCATCAATACGATGCTCAGCCATTAAAATTCTTAAATTTGATTTTATAGCCATTACAATACCTCTTTTTTAACTTTAATTATATCACTTTTGAAGTTAAATAGTTTTTGAAAATATTAAAAAGTAACCTTGCGGGGTTAAAAATTAACTTTACAATAACTTTACGTGGTGATATATTAACCTTGTAAGGTTAATGTGTTGGGGTTTATTTATCATAGAAGATTACTCACTTGCTGCAGGAAAGAGAGGTGAAACATTATGACATACTTTGGTTTTAAAATTTCAAGAGAAGATGAAGCAAATTTTCCGAAATTCAAGGACTACAAAGAAGCTAGAGAGTATTTCAAAAAGAGATATGGCGACAAATACAATTTAGGTTACTGGGAACATATCGAAGGTTGGGGAAAAGTTTATTTTGATGATGTAGACGGACAACCAGTACAAATTCGAGAAGATGGAAATGTACATGTAGTTTATTAATTTATTTGGTGATTGAAAGCGAGGTGAAAACGATGGCATTTGAATACTTAGCACAATACACAACATTTGAATCAATAGCAGATATGGACACAGCTGTTGAAAATCACATGGCAGCTCATTACTACGATTTAACGGAATCAGAATGTGCCATCGTTTTCAAACTTGCTAGTCATGCATTAGAGCATCCAGGAGCCTGTCATTTGAAAGCTGCCACAATTGCTGCAGCATTGGAGATCAGCACAAAGACAGTTTATCGTGCTATCAAGAAATTAGAATCACTAGGCATTATCAAGAGAGAGACAACTACAAAGGTAAAGGGAGGACGTGGTGCAAACATCTATATTATTTTGCCTAGCCAGTCAGAAACATGCGAAGATCCTGAGGTGCCTTTTGACGAATGTGAGATTGTTCCATTATATCAAGCATATAGCCAGGTTCTGGCTGATAGAGAATCATGCAAAGAGTTTATGAATGATTATCAGATGATGCTGTATGAATTTATGCATTCATTACCTCTTCCAGACAATTTGAAAGACGATTTGCACAAAGTTGTATTAGCATCCAATGTAAGTAACATTCAGGAATTTATATTGGCCAAGAACATCATTTTTAAAATAGCTAATGACATTAAAGAAGGTGTGCTGACGGTTACTAAAACAATACGTGCCATATTCGTAGGGGCTCATAATAAGGCATTGCAACGTAGAGATGGGATTATATCACCGATAGTTCAAAATCCTATAAACGAACGTCCTGTGCCTTTCTACAATTGGTTGACTGATAGAGATCAATCAACAGAAGTATTTTAATATGAAGGAAGTGAGGACACATGAAAGTGACAGCTAAAGAATGGCGTAACATGTCTGACCACAATAAACAACTGTTGTTAAATGTGGTTGCTAATAAATGGCATTACAGTGAATCTATTTCTACTAATTTAAAATAAAAATAAGAGGTGTTTGTATGGTGAATGGTAATGGTGGCTATACTGAAAAAGCGATCAATTTAATGGGGAGTTGTTCAAACAGTATAAAGCAAGATCATTTAAATATAATTGAAATAGTATTAAAGATCGATAACAAAAAAGCTTTAGATTCATTGTATTTTTAACAAAATCGATATTAAAAAAGAGCAACTCACTTTGATTGAGTGCAAAATGTAAAATAAGAAAAGGGGAATTCGTATGCAACGAACACAACACTTATTAGAAACAGTTGTACAAGAAACTAGTGGTAATGTATATAACTTATCAGCACAGATGATTCAGTTAGAGGTTGTGAAGAACGCAGTATCAAAGCTAATGGAAAGAATTGATGAAATCGTTTTTAAAGGTTGGGATAAAGATCCTGGTATGTCATATCTATCAATTAATGAAATACGCGAAACTGTCCGTTTAATTGATATGGGATTCTATCCATTGTTTAAAGAAATGGCAAAAGAAGTTGAAGCAATTAACATTCATTCAGAAGAACTATTCAACACAGTAGTTAAGGGTGATTTAGAGCAATCTATCGATGTAGCTACTAAGCTTGATATAAACAGTAAAGAAGGTTGGAGTGCTTTTGCCATGGAAGGAAACATAAAAACATTTACTAAAGAGTTTGGTAGAGAACCAGAAAGCTTTGAGGAAGTGTTAACGTATATAACTGAAACCGTAGCGAGAGTTATGGATAAAAGCGAGAAAAATAAAAAAGCCGATGCGCTAACATCGACTAAAGAAAACATTGCAAATTAACTATATCAAAATCATTGAGCGGCTTTAACTATTATTGTTGCCGCTCGCTGATTTTTATTGCTCTTCAGTTTTATCGATGATACGTTTTTTTAAATCTTCCAAAGTGTCAATGGTTTCTTGGATAGACCATATCATACGTATATCCTTTAAATCTAAAGTGGTATTCTCTGTTGTTACAGACTGAGTTGCATTTTCTTCTAATTCCTCAATAAACTTATTTATTTTTTCTATTACTTCAGCAATGTCTTTGAAATTATCACCTTCTGGCATGTAATTGTATAAGCCTCGTTTTATTTTACGTATCTTTGGATTTGAAGATAAAATACGATTTAAGGCCCCAATCATAGCGCCTGAAGGGATTCTTTCATTTGAAAAAGCCTCAATTAAAAGGTTTTCTAGGTGCTGACGTTCGAAAGTATACGCTTTAACTGAAGAATCATTTGCTTGGGATTCTTTTAGTGCGTTAGATAGTATTTCATCTGCTTTTGAAATAATTATTGGAGCCCACACTTTGTTATTGTCTGTCATCTTTAAATACCTCTTTTCTTTTTATTAATAACTTAATATAACTAGTTATTAACATATTATTAATATAGTATAACTCGTTAATTAATAATTCAATACTTTTCGTTTTTAAAAAAACTGTGGATATGGAGCGAGCTTTTACGTTGATAATCAAAAGAAAATGTAACCAAATAATACAGATATATAAGTATTCATATTTTTATACCCAATAAAAAAGATTGAAGCAATTAGCCCCAATCTGTTATAACTCACGCATTCCTGTACACACGCTCGCCGTATTTTATTAGCCCCAATTCAGCCCCACTCAGCCCCACTCAGCCCCAACATAAGGCTATTATATGCAGTGTTCTGCATTATACAAAATGGGGATAGATACTTAAACCGTTGATATATCAAGGGTTCATTAGTCTTTTGTGTTCACTTGCAAATTTGTAATATTAGGCTGGGTAAAATAAGTAGGGCTTTAAAAACAGATTGATTGAATGGGGTTAGCGATAGGCTTGCCCCATTTTGTATTTTCTATTGAAATGAAGAATAGATATACGTCATAAATTTGAAACTTATTTTACGTAGTTGCGTAGATAAGTTAAGTAGTAGTTTCTATATAAAGAAGAGAGAAAAATTGATGAAACAACTGTCATCTATTGGTCAGTAGAATGTAGGGTTCTTTAAAATTAGTGATAGGAAGGAGGAGTATTATGATTTGGTCACTTCTCATCAATGATTTATTCATCTTTGTCAGTACAATGGAATACTTTTGGCTACTAGCTTCTTTGGTTTTAACTGTGCTAAGTGTTCATTTGCATCTGTATCTGGTCAATAAAATAACAGTTCAAGAAGTAAAGGACGAAGCGTTTGAAGTTGACTATAATATCACGAATACTTGGACTCCACCTATGCTAACGTGGTTTGTTCTATGTATTAGGACGTCGGAAAACAGTTAGGAAGAAAGTGTATCTCCTAGTTTCATGTAAACTTTTAAACTAGGAGGAATATCATTGTTAACCTTTTTAGCACAACCGATCATTTACTTCATTCATTTCATCCATTCATTCATTTACAGGTAGCTATGCAGTGAGTGTCATTGGCATTACGATTGCAGTAAGATTAATTCTAATGCCGCTATTTATTCAATCTGCAAAACATCAAAAGCGCTCGAAAGAACTAATGTCAGCCATTAAGCCTGAACTAGATGCGCTTACCACTAAATATAAGAGCAGTCAAAATGAATCTGAAAAAATAATAGTACAACAAAAAATGCAAGCATTAACGTCAGATTCATTGAAAAGTTCTTTATTAGGCTGTTTACCTATTATTGTTCAATTGCCTGTATTATTTTCACTGTATTACGCGATTAAGTTAGATACCGTCATCGCAAGTGAAAATTTCCTATGGATGAATTTAGGTACGATAGATATTGGCATTTCGATTATTGCTTGTTTGATTTATTTGATTCAAAGTGTTTTCTCCTTAGAGGAAAGCCAACCACTTAATATGAAGATTATGGTGTTCATTAATCCAATCATGATCCTCATTTTTAGTTTATTCAATCCAGCGATTATCCCTATCTATTGGACAGTTAGTGCTATATTATTAATAGTTCAACAATTAATCATTAAAAAATGGTATAGATAAAATGAAACTCCTCTCTTTCGATTATGTAAAGAGAGGAGTTTTTATTTATTCTCCATCTATATTTGTGTGATGCTTTACATGACTTCTATCTTGAAAAAACAGGAGTATTCATCCTATAATAAAAAGGTTATAGTAAAAGACTAAAAGGGAGCGTCCATTATGGCGAACGAAATAAGATCGCAAGTGAACATTAAGCTCGTTTCTACGATTCGTCCAAGTGATGGAGAGTCCGACAGTTATGAAATGTGGCTCAAAGGGCAGCTACTTGAAAAAGCAGGAAGCTTATATTTGAAATATGATGAGGTGCAGGAGGATAAAACTATCCGCACAACAATGAAGTTAGGACATGAGAAAGCGCTGATTATGCGTGCTGGCTCGGTCAATATGCGCTTACCACTTAACATAATTGAGCAACAAAAAGGGCATTATGAGAGTGAGTTTGGTTCCATGTCACTCATTATTGACACGAAAAAAATGACCTTTACGAAACAGGCATTAAGCGGAGATTTCCATGTACAGTACGATTTACTAATGGGTGGGCAATCCGTTGGCAACTATACATTAGATATTACATTTACGGAGGTACAATGATGAACGCAGTAGAACAAGTACAACAGGCTATAAAAGCAGCAATAGCTCAGGCTGTTGAAAAAGCAGGCTTAGTTGAGGCTGGTACAGAATTATCGATTCACTTGGAATCACCAAAGGATAAAGCGAATGGGGACTATGCAACAAACATTGCAATGCAATTAACGAAATTAGCTAAAAAACCACCTCGTGCTATTGCGGAAGCTATTTTAGAAAATCTTGATACAGCAGGTACAGATATTGAAAAGATCGACATTGCTGGTCCTGGCTTCATGAATATCACAGTACGTAAAGATTTCCTAACTGGGGTAATTACACAGGCTCTTGAACAAGGTACTGACTACGGCCGTTCAAATGCTGGTGCTGGGGAAAAGATTCAAGTGGAGTTTGTTTCAGCAAATCCTACAGGAGACCTTCATCTAGGACATGCACGTGGAGCTTCTGTTGGAGATTCATTATGTAATGTATTAGATATGGCTGGTTACAGCGTCTCTCGTGAATATTATATTAATGATGCGGGCAATCAAATTAATAACCTAGCTTACTCATTAGAAGCACGCTATAAACAAGCACTAGGTATGGAAGCGGAGATGCCAGAAGACGGCTATCATGGGCAAGATATTATTGATATTGCGGGTAAATTAGCTGAGGAGCATGGTGAAGCTATTTTAGCAAAATCAGAGGATGAACGTTTTGCATTCTTCCGTCAACACGGTTTAGCCTTAGAATTAGATAAATTAAAAACAGACTTAGCAAACTTCCGCGTGAACTTTAATGTCTGGTATTCTGAAACGTCTCTATATGAAAACGGTAAAATCGAAGTAGCGTTAGATAAATTAAAAGCAAATGGTCATGTCTTTGAAGAAGATGGTGCTACTTGGTTCCGCTCTACAACATTTGGTGATGATAAAGACCGTGTGTTAATTAAAAATGATGGTTCGTTCACATACTTAACGCCAGATATTGCTTACCACGAAGACAAAATTGTCCGTGGTTTCGATAAATTAATCAATATTTGGGGAGCTGACCACCACGGTTATATTCCACGTATGAAAGCAGCTATTCAGGCCCTTGGCTATGATCGTGATACATTAGAAGTAGAAGTTATTCAAATGGTTCAGCTTTATAAAAACGGTGAAAAATTCAAAATGTCTAAACGGACAGGGAATGCGGTAACAATGCGTGAACTTGTAGAAGAGGTTGGCCTTGATGCAGTACGATACTTCTTCGTGAAAACTGCAGGCGATTCTCATATGGACTTTGACCTTGATCTTGCTGTATCACAATCCAATGAAAACCCAGTGTACTATGCACAATATGCACATGCTCGTATTTCATCTATTTTACGCTCGGCAAATGAGCAAGGATTTGCTGTAGCAACAGACCATCTTAATCTGTTAACAGCAGAAAAAGAAATTGATTTACTGAAAAAGATTGGCGATTTCCCGAGAGTGGTAGCAGAAGCGGCGAAACACCGTACACCACACCGAATCGCTAACTATATTCAAGAGACAGCAGCAGCGTTCCATAGCTTCTACAATGCAGAAAAAGTATTGGATGCTTCCAACAAGGAGTTAACAGAGGCTCGTTTAGCATTAATTACAGCTGTACGCACAACAATTGCTAATGCACTACGTTTAATCGGCGTATCTGCACCAGAAAAAATGTAATACTTTTTAAGCTCCTAACATGACGAATGTTAGGGGTTTTTTTTATGGATAGAAGGCTAAAAGTGGACGATAACATTCTAAAAGTGGTTGATAAAACAGTAAATGTGAAAGATAAAAAGACACAAGGAACGGATAGCACTAAAAATTAGCTGTTTCAAACTTAATTTTTCTGTTAATTTCGAAAATTTTGTTGAAGTTTACGTCAACGTCAATGATATACTGTTGACAATAAGGAAAGGGGAGATGATTTTGAAGACGATTCAGGAGGTAGCAAAGGAATTTAATGTGTCTACTCGCACTATTCGTTATTATGAGGAACTTGGTCTTCTTCGTCCTGATCGCTCATCTACCAATCAACGAACCTTTTCAAAAAAAGAATTGGCGAAGCTCAAGCTTATTTTCAGAGGCAAGCGTTACGGGTTCTCACTGGAGGAAATCAAAGAGATGGTTTTACTTTTTGATTTTGATCGCTCAGGTATTCAGCAATTAGAACGAACAGTAGAGTATGGAGAACAAAAAATTCAAGAGATTGAGAGTAAAATTGCTGAGCTGACGCAAATGAAACAGGAATTACAGCAAATGCAAGGCATGTTTAGTGAAAAATTAGCTACTTTAAAGGGAGAGATGCATGATGAATAGTTCCAATTTGTTAGCACGAAATGCCCGTAAGTATCCAAAAAATGAAGCCATTATTTGTCATGGCAGAAGAGTGACCTATCGTGATTTAGATGAGCAAGTAACACGTTTTAGTCATGCTTTGCTAGAGCAGGGAGTAAGTCAGGATGATAAGGTTTTAATCTTTATGCCGAACGTTTTAGAGTTTGTTGTAAGCTATTTTGCTATTCAGCGTATTGGTGCAATCGTTGTTCCAGTCAATGCGAAATTTACATTGCAGGAAGTAGAGTATGTGGCACAGCATGCCGAAGCGAAGGCAATTGTTGTTCATGAGGCGATTTTTGCCGCAGTTGAACAATTAGCTGCTGTACCATTAAAAATTAAAACCGGCCAAGAAAAAGCAGGGTGGCAGCATTACGAAACAATGCTTCAAAATGCGAGCACACAAACAATTGATTGCCAGCTACAAGAAGATGACCCTTCTACTATTTTGTATACATCTGGTACAACAGGAAAACCAAAGGGTGTGTTATTTAGCTACCGTAATATTTTAACAGTGGCACAAATGATTGCTGTTGAAATGGAAGTGAAACCTGAAAGCCGTATATTGCTCATGATGCCATTAACTCATTCAGCACCATTGCATTTATTTTTAATGGCGGGCGTATTTGTAGGGTCAACAAGCGTATTAACACCAACCTTTACACCAGACCTTTTTATCGATGCCATTGAGCAGGAAAAAACGACGCATTTCTTTGGAGCGCCTGTTGCTTATTTATTAACAGCACAGATGCCAAGGCTACAAACGGCTGATTTGTCTTCCATGAAGTGGTGGGTATATGGTGGAGCACCATTATCTCAAAATGAGGTTCGCTTCATTCAACAGGCATTTCGAACAACTAATTTAACCTGTGTTTATGGATTAACAGAGGCGGGTCCGAGTGGCTCATTGTTATTTGGCAAGGAGCATGAAACGAAGGCTGGGAGTATTGGTCAACGGGCGCCACTTGGCACAGAGCTTCGTATTGTCAATGACAATGGAGAAGATGTAAATGTGGGCGAAGTAGGAGAAATTGTCTTATTTGGTGAGGGTAATATGCTTGGCTACTACAAGGATGAAATAGCAACCAAGGCTGCTTACATTGATGGGTGGTTAAAAACAGGAGATCTGGCTCGGATGGATGAGGACGGCTTTATTTGGATTGTGGATCGCAAAAAAGATGTCATTATTTCAGGTGGTGTCAACATTTATCCGAAGGAAATTGAAGATTGCCTATTAAGCTTTGAAGGGATATTTGAAGTTGCTGTCATCGGTATACCACATCCGCAATGGGGGGAAACCGTGAAGGCTGTATATGCTACGAAACAAGACATAGATGAGGATGCGTTGAAAGCTTATTTAGAGGAAAGGCTTGCGAAGTATAAACTACCACGTATTTTCGAAAAAGTGGAAGCGCTACCACGCAATGCTTCAGGCAAAATTTTAAAACAATCCTTGAAAGGACAAGAGGTGAGATAGCATGAAGGTTTTACAGCAGGAAGAAATGCGTGCAACAAACTTTTTTACAGAGGAAGAAACCCTTCAAAAAGTGTTAGAAATGATGTTAGATAAAGAGTTTTTGTCTTATGCACATAGAGAACTAACAGATTTCGGTGAGTTATGTGCAGGTGATATTGACGTAAGGGCAAAACATACAGATCGGCAGGGAGAGCCCCGCCTCCAACGGTATAATGCTTATGGAGAAGAGGTATCAGAGGTTTGGGTGAATGACGGCTACAAAAAAACAATTGAAGAGACATATAATACGGGAATAGTTGGCTACGTGCACAAAGAAATTCCACAGTTAGGTCACAAAGGGAATTATGTCTATAGCTTTGCACAAGGTTATTTACTATCTCATGCAGAGCCTGGTTTTTATTGTCCCGTTACTTTGACGATGGCTACGGCTTATCTATTAGATCATTATGCTGATGAGGATGTAAAGCAGCGTTTCTTGCCACATGTTTGTGCAACAGGAGAGACGGAGCTATACGAAGGGGCAACATTTTTAACTGAACGTCAAGGAGGGTCAGACGTTGGGGCGAATGTTGTGGAGGCCAGAAAAGTAGGCAATGAGTACCGTCTCTATGGAGAAAAATACTTCGCATCCAATGCAGGTATGTGTGGCGTAGCAATGGTGTTGGCACGTTTAGAAGGCGCACAAGCAGGCTCTAAAGGGTTAACGTTATTTGCAGTTCCATGGAATAATGAAGATGGTACGGCTAATCATCTTCGTATTCGTCGATTGAAAGATAAATTAGGCGTTCGAGCAGTCCCATCGGGCGAGGTAGAGTTTGATGGTGCCCTTGCTTATATTGTAGGGGAACAAAATAAAGGGATTTATTACATGCTAGAAGCACTAAATCTTTCAAGAATTTGTAATGCAGTAGCATCGATTGGTATTATGCGTCGAGGCTTTTTAGAGGCAAAGCATTATGTGAGCAATCGATATGCATTTGGCAAGCCCTTAACACAATACCCAATGATCCAGGATACACTAGGGAAGTTTGCTGCTAAGCTGCATGTGGAAGTAGCGACAGTATTTGATCTTATTCAATTATACGATAAAGTGACAAGTGGGCAGGGAACACAACAAGATCTCATTATGAATCGTTTATATATTGCCATTATGAAAAAGGAAACGGCAGAGCAAGCCGTTCATTATGCTAGTGAAGCGATTGAATTACATGGTGGTAATGGCTATATTGAAGACTTTGTGACACCACGCTTACTAAGGGATGCACAAGTATTGACGGTATGGGAGGGAACGGCAAATATTTTGGCCTTAGAAATTATTCGTTTAGTGGATAAGTTCCATGCACATGAACTGTTTGTCCGTGAAATGGAGACAAGGCTAGAGAAGCTGGCGGATAGTCCACTAGTGCGAATTGTGGAAGAGCAGTTGGTAAGTCTTGCGGCTACATTACAAATTTTTAGCGCTTTAGATGAAGCAACTAAAACTTTCGAAGCAAAAGATATAGCGAAAAAGATGGCCCATCTTTATGAAAGTGTTGTAGCGGTTGAATGGGCACAAAAATTTGGCGGAAAGTACGAAAAGCTAGCGGATATCTATTTAGAGCAAACGTGGTCATTGCGACAAATAGGTGCACAAATGAAAACCGTACAATATTTTTCTGAAATTGTATAATTGCCAAGGAGTCGTCTGGAATGGAGGCGACTTCTTTTATTTTCATGTATAATGAAATCAACTGAATATTATAAAGGTTCTTTACTTAAGTAAAGTGAAAAGGGAAGTCGGTGTAATTCCGATGCGGTCCCGCCACTGTAAGTGTGAGTTTTTTCAAATAATGCCACTGAAGATTTCGGGAAGGCTTGAAAAACGCAATAAGCACGAGCCAGGAGACCTGCCTTTATAGTATAGACATGACAGCCTACGAGGATAGGGTGGTGGATTTTGTATCAGTTTTTTGGTGCGATTTTGACCCCTCATCATTCGAAGATGAGGGGTCTTATTTTGATGGAGAAAATATTTCTAACCAATTGACGCACGGATCAACAAAGGAGGATTCACATGAAGAAATTTTGGAAAATAGGATTATCAGCATTTTTAGCAGTAGGTTTGTTAGCTGCATGCGGGCAAGAAGCCAAAAATGACAAGCCAGTAGCTACGGAGCAGCAAACACAGCAAGAGACTCCACAGGTGGATGAAGCAACATTCCCAATGACCATAACAGATGCCATTGGCAAGGATATTACACTTGAAGCACCGCCTGAAAAAATTGTTTCTCTTATTCCAAGTAACACAGAGATATTATTTGAACTTGGTTTAAATGATGAAATAGTTGGGGTGACAGACAATGATGATTATCCACCAGAAGTCGCTGAAAAGGATAAAGTTGGGGGCATGGAGTACAATATTGAAAAAATTATTGCCTTAAAGCCAGATATCGTGTTTTCACATGAATCTAGCATGTCCCTTTCAGAAGCGGCGATTGAACAGCTTGAGTCAGCAGGTTTGAAAGTATTTGTCGTAAAAAATGCACAAGATTTTAATGAAACTTACACAACGATTGAGCTGCTTGGTCGTGCAACAGGGAAATTACCAGAGGCTGAAAAAATCGTTGCTAATATGAAGGAAAAAGTGGAAGATGTTCTGACAAAAGTAAAGGATGTTGAACCAAAAAAAGTGCTGGTCGAAGCATCGGATGAACCTACTATTTATACGGCGGGTAATGGCACATTTATGAATGCTATGCTGGAGATGATTCATGCAGAAAACGTAGCGGCAGATGCGAAGGATTGGTATGAAATTAGTTCAGAACAAATTATTGCGAAAAACCCAGATGTCATCGTTGTGACATATCATTATGTACCAGATATTTTAACAAAAATACCACAACGTGCTGGTTTCGATACTGTTAATGCCGTGAAAAATAAGGCAATCGTTCAAGTAGATGAAAGCACAACAAGTCGTCAAGGTCCCCGTTTAGGAGAAGGTCTTGAAGAATTAGCAAAAGCTATTTATCCAGAGGTATTTAAGTGAAAAAAATAGCACTAGCCTATGTACTAACATGTACGCTTCTTGTCATTAGTATCTGGTGTGGCGTAGCGATAGGCTCAGTTCATATTCCGTTAGAAGTTTTATGGAATCAAGCAGTTGATGAAACGGCTGCTAATATCTTTTGGAAAATCCGTCTGCCACGCGTGTTGTTAGCGGGACTAGTGGGAGCTTCTCTGGCCATTGCTGGAGCAGCTTTCCAAGGGTTGTTAAAAAATCCATTGGCAGATCCATATACATTAGGCGTTTCATCGGGGGCATCTGTTGGTGCTGTTATTACGATCTTTTTTAGTATATCTATACCGGTCGTAGGCTTGTATGCCCTACCCACTTTTAGTATGATAGGCGCAATCATCACAATGGTAGTGGTCATGAGCTTTGCTAGAATGGTAGACCGTTCATTGAAGATGGAAACGTTAATTTTAACAGGTGTTATTTTTAGCTCATTTCTAGGCTCTCTCATTTCATTAATGATTGCTTTATCTGGAGAAGAGCTACGCCAAGTAATTGGCTGGTTACTAGGTTCTGTGTCAATGCGTGGATGGCCATATGTCCAAATGATCACGCCATTTGTTATTATTGGTTCCATTATGCTTTGGACGCAAAGACGAGAGCTAAATGTTTTGTTATATGGTGAAGAGCGCGCGAAGCATTTAGGTGTCAATGTGAAACGTAGTAAGTATTTGATTTTAGCGGGTGGCTCCATGTTAACGGGAGCTGCTGTAGCGGTTTCTGGCACAATTGGCTTTGTAGGATTAGTTGTACCGCATATGACAAGGATGATTTGGGGTTCCGACCACCGCCATTTATTGCCATTATCGTTTTTCAATGGCGCAACTTTACTCATTGTTTGCGATTTAGTAGCACGGACAATTATTGTGCCAAGAGAGCTGCCTATCGGTGTTATTACAGCGTTTATTGGTGCACCTGTTTTCTCCTATATTTTTTATAAGCAACGTAGAAGTAAGGGGGTACGGGCATGATTATTGTCGAACATCTATCAGGTGGTTATGAAGATGTACCAATCGTCAAGGACATTAGTTTTACTGTGGAAAAAGGGAAAATTCTTGGTATTCTAGGACCGAATGGTAGTGGGAAATCTACATTATTAAAGGTAATGAGTGGGATATTACCAGCTACTGCTGGAACAATCACAATTGATGGACAAAATATCCTTTCTTATAATGCCCGTGCTTTGGCGCAAAAGATGGCTGTACTACCACAGCTTCATGCAAATGCTTTCTCAAATAGTGTAAGGGAGGCCATTTCACTAGGGCGCTACCCCCATCAAACAGGTTTTTTCTCAAGTTGGTCTGAACAGGATGAACAGGCTGTTCAGCATGCCATGCTGCAAACGGGTGTAAAACGCTATGAGCACACCCCGTTAGAATTTTTATCGGGTGGTGAACAACAAAGAGTATTTGTTGCTCAGGCATTAGCGCAAACAGCAGAAATTCTACTGCTGGATGAGCCAACCAATCATCTAGACATTGCACATCAACGGCAAATCTTAGATATGGTCAGGAAGGAAGCTGTGGAGTGTGGTTTAACGGTTGTTATGGTACTACATGATATGAATTTAGCCTCTCTCTATTGTGATGAATTATTGCTTATGGAGGGTGGGCAAATGAGAGCACTTGGAGCACCGCATGAAGTATTAATTGCCTCCCAAATTGAAGAAGTTTATCAAGCACGAGTGGCTACATATGCCCATCCCGAAATACCAAAACCTCAAATTACAATGATGCCCGCAACAACTGATTACCAGCAGCGAGCTGTCATCAAAAAAGAACATTTCATGATAACGGAACACTATATTCAACTCCAATCAGAGATTCCGTTAAAAACAGTGTCCTCTGCTGTTCATAACCCAGGTATTGGCTGGCATAATTGCCTATTAAACCGCTCTGTACCTGGTGATTATGTGATAAGTGATGTAAAAAGAGAAGTTAGTGAATTTTTGCAAAGAGAGAATTTTTCCCCTACAAGTACTGTTGTGATGCTGACAGCAGTGCCAACAGCTCTTGTCGCCATCAATGAATTTTCAGCGCCTTTTGGCAGTATGATAGTAGCTGTAACGGCTGGTGTGGGCAATGCGGTTGATGTATCACGTGTACACGAAAGACAAGATGATCCATATATTGGTACTATCAATACATGGATCATAATCAATGGCTGTTTATCGGAGGAGGCATTTTTCCAGGCACTGATGACAGCTACAGAGGCGAAAACAAAAGCTTTGCAATCAGAAGATATTCGTGACGAGCGTAGTGGAACCATTGCTACAGGAACTGCTACAGATAGTCTGTTAATTGCAGCAACTCAAAAAGGGGAAGAAATGCTGTATGGTGGCCCGATTACGGAAGTTGGTAAAATGATTGCAAAGGGTATTTATGAAACAACAGTTCAGGCCATCAGAAATTATAAAAATCAGTTTTAGGAGATGAGAGAAATGAAGCTTTACACGAAAACAGGCGATACGGGGAAAACAAGTCTAATTGGCGGACGCGTTGATAAAGATAGCTTACGTGTTGAAACATACGGGGCGATTGATGAATTAAACTCTTTTATCGGGAAGGCAGTAAGTGAATTAGATCAAGCACTTTTTAAGGATATTTTAACAGATCTTGAAACAATTCAGCATGAACTATTCGATGCTGGTGGTGACCTTGCCAATGTGATGAAAGAACGCCACTATAAATTAACAGAGCAACCGATTGAAGTGCTGGAAGCTCGTATAGATGCTTTATCAGATGAAGCACCACCATTACAACGTTTTATTTTACCAGGTGGCGCACCAGCAGCTGCAACTTTACACATTGCTCGTACAGTTGCACGACGAGCAGAGCGTGAAATGGTGACACTTATGAAAGAAGTGGAGGACGTGCCGAAAGTTGTACAAAAATATTTAAATCGATTATCAGATTATTTATTTGCAGCCGCACGTGTTGTAAATGCTCGATTAAACGTAGCGGATATTGAATACATTCGCAGTGGCAATGTCTTCAAAAAATAAACTTGTTATGTGGATGTCGCAGCTTTTATTAATTAAATGTAAAAAAAGAAAAGTAAAAAAAATGCTACTTTGAATAAATTTCAGGGTGGCTTTTTTTCTTGTAAAGTGTAAGAATATAAAATTATCAGAAATATTTCCGTTTTATGTTGACTGAATGCTCACTCATTTATTAGAATAGGAATATATTGATATAGTGACGCACATTTCTGTATGAACTAGCAAATTTGCCGCAAAGAGAGAAAATTACGACAAACTAAAGGGGGGACCAACCATGAGTCCATTATTAATTGCTAACATAGTCTTAACAGTCGTGGTTGTGCTTTATGCAGTAGGATTGTTCTTCTATCTGTTGAAAACACGCTATAAGTATGTGCAATTGGGGAAAAAGGTTGAGTTTGATGAAAGTGTTAAAGAGCGACTACGCTATATTATGGTCAATGTATTTGGTCAAAACAAGCTATTAAAGGATCCAAAGAGTGGATTAATTCACGTGATGTTTTTCTATGGATTTTTGATGGTTCAGTTAGGGGCCATTGATTTAATTTGGAAAGGACTAGCACCGGGATCACATCTGCCATTAGGTATTTTCTATGGTGTCTTTACATTCTTCCAAGAGCTTGTAGTTTTAATGATTTTAGTTGCGGTAGTGTGGGCATTTTATCGCCGCTATGTAGAAAAGCTAGTGCGTCTAAAAAGAGGATGGAAAAACGGTCTTGTATTAATTTTCATTGGTGGCTTAATGGTCTCAACATTAATTGCTAATGGTATGGGATTAATCTGGCATGGTGAGGGGTTGACTTATACGGAGCCTGTTGCTTCAAGCATTGCTGCTATATTTGGTTTCCTACCTGCATCAGTAGCTGCTGGAGTGTTTTATGTTATGTGGTGGGCACATCTTTTAATTCTATTAACATTCCTTGTGTATGTACCACAATCTAAGCATTTCCATTTAATTGTTAGCCCACTGAATGTTTACATGAATCGTTTAGATCGTGTGGGTACATTAACGCCTATTGATTTTGAGGCATTAGAAGAAGCAGGAGAAAATGCTGAAAGTGAAGAGGATATGCCTTCAATTGGAGTTGGACGCATACAAGACTTCACACAAAAGCAAATGCTCGATCTGTATTCTTGTGTAGAATGTGGACGTTGTACCAATATGTGTCCTGCAACTGGGACAGGAAAAATGCTGTCTCCAATGGATTTAATCGTGAAATTGCGTGATCATTTAACATTTACTGGCGCTGTTGTAACAAAGCAAAAGCCTTGGGTACCTTATCAATTCTTTGCCAATACCAAGGGTAATCAGCTTGCGATGGCTGCTGGTGCTGAAGGCGCAGTAATTGAAGATATTTACAGCCCATCTTTAATTGGCGATGTGATTACAGAAGAAGAAATTTGGGCTTGTACGACTTGTCGAAACTGTGAGGATCAATGTCCAGTAATGAATGAGCATGTTGATAAAATCATCGACCTACGTCGTTATCTAACAATGACGGAAGGAAAAGTTAATCCTGATGCACAACGTGCCATGACAAATATCGAACGACAAGGGAATCCTTGGGGCTTAAATCGTAAAGAAAAAGAGAATTGGCGTGATCTTGATCCAACAATCCATATTCCAACAGTAAAAGAGTTAAAAAAATCTGGCGAAGAAATGGAATATCTATTCTGGGTTGGTTCGATGGGGGCATTCGATAATCGCTCTCAAAAAATTGCTTTAGCTTTCTGTCGTCTATTAAACGAAGCTGGTGTGAAGTTTGCGATCTTAGGAAATAAAGAGAAAAACTCTGGGGACACACCTCGTCGTTTAGGAAATGAATTTTTATTCCAAGAATTAGCTACAGCAAATATTGATGAGTTTGAGAAAAATGATGTGAAGAAAATAGTGACAATTGACCCTCATGCTTACAATATCTTTAAAAATGAATACCAAGACTTTGGCTGGAATGGCGAAGTGTATCATCATACTGAAATACTAAATCAGTTGATTGAGGAAAATCGTCTGGCACTCAATTATGAGGTTCATGAAACAATTGTTTTCCACGATTCCTGTTACTTAGGCCGTTATAATGATGTTTATGATGCGCCAAGAGAAATTCTACGCGGTATCCCGGGTGTGAAGCTTGTGGAAATGGAACGAAATCGCGAAACTGCTATGTGCTGTGGTGCAGGTGGTGGCTTAATGTGGATGGAAGAGCATGTTGGTAATCGCATTAATGTGGCTCGTACAGAGCAAGCTCTTGCTACTAATGCATCCGTTATTTCATCTGGCTGTCCTTATTGCTTAACAATGCTGGAGGATGGTACAAAGGCAAAAGAAGTGGAAGACTCTATTGGCACATTCGATGTAGCAGAATTACTAGAGCGTTCAGTGTTCGGTGAAAAAGTGAAGGCTGTTGATCCTTCATCTGAGGAAGCTGAAGAAGAAACATTAGAAGCAGTGGTAGCATCCGTAGAAAATGTTCAACAGGACGAGAATACGGAAGCGAACGCAGAAAAATGATCGCTATTGTAGAAATATTTTAGTTATCTGAAAAATATAAATTGCACAATAAAAAATTGTTTTGTAGAATAAGATTAAATGGAAATGGGAGTTGCAACTAACAAGCTCCCATTTTTCATCGATAGAAGTCGAGCGAGCGTTCAGTCAATGAAATGCTGTACTACTTCATCGAGTACGTAAAACAAAAGGGGTGTTTTACTTGAATAGAGCTGTCATTTTAGCAGGGGCAAGAACTGCATTTGGTAAATTTGGAGGTTCCTTATCAACATTACATGCAAGTGATCTAGGGGCAATTGCAATAAAAGGTGCGCTAGAGAAAGCAAATATTGCATCTGACGAAGTAGATGAGGTTATTTTGGGCTCTGTTTTACAAGGGGGACAGGGGCAAATACCTTCGAGGCAAGCTGCGATAAAAGCCAATTTACCAACAGCGGTAAAAACAGAAACAATCAATAAAGTTTGTGCATCAGGGATGCGTGCAGTGACATTAGCAGATCAATTGATTCGATTAGGGGACGAAGAAGTGATTATTGCTGGTGGAATGGAGTCTATGTCCAATGCTCCATACTATCTGTTAAATGGTCGAAATGGCTTGCGTATGGGAGATTCCACAATGGTGGATGGCATGCTTTATGACGGTTTAACATGTGCTTTCGATAAAGCGAGACCGCATATGGGGAGCTATGGTAATGCAACAGCTAAGGAATTCTCGCTCAGTCGTGAGGAACAGGACGCTTGGTCTGTTCGCAGTCATGAGCGCGCACTAGCGGCGATTGAACAAGGTTACTTTGCTGAAGAAATCGTACAAGTGGAGATTCCACAACGTAAAGGAGAACCACTGGTCGTCGATACAGATGAAGCACCAAGAGCAGGTACAACGTTGGAGGTACTAGCAAAACTGAAACCAGCCTTTGACAAGGATGGCACGATTACAGCAGGTAATGCACCTGGCGTTAACGATGGTGCATGTGCCCTCGTGGTTATGAGTGAGGAACGTGCCACACGTGAAGGAAGAGAGCCATTAGCAATAATTTTAGGTCATGAAGAGCTTGCCATTGGGCCAGAAAACTTCCCACAAACACCAGGTCTTGTTATTAATAAATTGCTGAAAAAAACCAATAAATCATTAGCAGATATTGATTTGATCGAAATCAATGAGGCCTTTGCAGCAGTCGCTTTGGTCAGCAAGCAGTTAGCTGATTTAGATGCTGAAAAGGTGAATGTTAATGGCGGTGCGGTTGCTTTAGGTCATCCTATTGGAGCATCTGGTGCACGTATTATTTTAACGCTTGCACAAGAATTGAAGCGTCGTGGTGGAGGCATCGGTATTGCTGCAATTTGTTCAGGTGGGGGTCAAGGTGATGCGATTATGATTGAAGTACCAAAAACAGGGGGACTGAACTAATGGGAATTCAAAAGGTAATGGTCATTGGTGCAGGGCAAATGGGCTCTGGCATTGCACAAGTTTGTGCACAAGCAGGCTATGATGTGAAATTGAATGATATCAAACAAGAGTTCTTCGAGCGTGGAATAGGAGTTATTACAAAAAATTTATCACGTGATGTAGAAAAGGGCCGTAAAACGGAGGATGACAAAGCGGCTGTTTTAGGTCGAATTAGTATGTCACTAGATTTACAGGATGCTAGTGATGTAGATATTATCATCGAGGCAGCTGTAGAGAATATGGACATTAAGCAATCCATCTTTAAGCAACTTGATGGCATTGCACCAGCACATGCCATTTTAGCTACGAATACATCTTCGTTGCCTATTACTGAAATTGCAGCGGTAACAAATCGACCAGAGCAAGTAATTGGTATGCATTTTATGAACCCAGTGCCAGTAATGAAGCTTGTTGAAATCATTAGAGGTTTAGCAACTACGGATGAAGTATATAAAGCTGTTGAAGCGATGACAGTCAAGTTAGCGAAAACACCAGTAGAAGTGAATGACTTCCCAGGATTTATTTCAAACCGTATTTTGCTACCAATGATTAATGAAGCAATTTATGCGCTTTATGAAGGTGTAGCTACGAAGGAAGCAATTGACGATGTGATGAAGCTAGGTATGAACCATCCGATGGGACCATTAACATTAGCAGACTTCATTGGCTTAGATACTTGCCTTTACATCATGGAAATTTTACATGAGGGTCTAGGAGATAGTAAATATCGCCCTTGCCCACTGCTTCGTAAATACGTTGCAGCTGGCTGGCTAGGAAAGAAATCAGGTAGAGGCTTTTACGTTTACGAATAATCCTATGGGGATGGGGTTATGTAGATGTTGCGGGACAACTTAGAGGGGTGACATTATAGATGCAATTGCAATTTACAGATGAGCAAATGATGATGCGCGATATGGTTCGTCAATTTGCTCAGGAAAAAATTCAACCATGGGTAGGGCGGATGGAAGCAGGAGAATTTCCACGTGAGCTTCTACAACAAATGGGTGAACTTGGCTTAATGGGGATTACGACACCAGAAGACTTAGGTGGCTCTGGTATGGATTTTACATCGTATATTATTGCGATTAATGAATTATCAAAAGTAAGCGCTGTAATGGGGGTTATTTTATCAGTGCATACTTCGGTTGGAACAAATCCGATCATTTACTTTGGAAATGAGGAACAAAAGAAGCGTTATGTACCAAAGCTTGCAGCCGGGGAATATTTAGGCGCATTTTGTTTAACAGAGCCAGGTGCAGGCTCTGACGCAGGTTCTCTACAGTCAAAGGCAGTACGAGATGGCGATGAATATGTGATTAACGGCTCTAAAGTTTTTATTACAAATGGCGGAGAGGCTGATGTATATATCGTATTCGCCTCAACCAACCCTGCTGAAAAAACACGAGGTATTTCAGCTTTTATTGTTGAAAAAGGAACACCAGGTTTAATCATTGGTAAAGATGAACAAAAGATGGGTTTACATGGCTCACGCACTGTTCAACTGACATTCGATAATTGCCGCATCCCAACCGACAACCTTTTAGGGGAAGAGGGAGAAGGCTTCAAAATTGCGATGGCGAATTTAGATGTAGGGCGAATCGGTATTGCAGCACAGGCATTGGGGATTGCTGAAGCAGCACTAGAGGCGGCTACTACTTATGCAAAAGAGCGTGTGCAATTCGGTAAACCGATTGCTGCTCAACAAGGAGTTGGCTTTACACTCGCTAATATGGCAACAGCTGTTGAATCGGCAAAACTATTAGTGTATCGTGCAGCAGATTTACGTGCAAAAGGTTTACCGTGTGGAGCAGAAGCTTCAATGGCCAAACTTTTCGCATCACGAACAGCTGTACAAACGTCAATAGAAGCGGTTCAAGTTTTTGGCGGCTACGGCTACACAGAGGACTATCCAGTAGAGCGATATTTCCGTGATGCAAAGGTCACAGAAATCTATGAAGGTACAAGTGAAATTCAAAAACTAGTTATTAGTAAACATTTACTGAAATAAAGCCTGATGATAGGCTATTCATCTTAGGGATGACTTATTAAAGTGGAATAAAGACCCTCATCAAAAATGGAAACTTGCTCTCCAATATGATTGACAATCGCTGAACCCAGAACAACACACAGGTAACATAGAACAGAGTCTAATTAAAAAGGGGAAATGGACAATGAACTTTCAGTTAACAGAAGAGCATGAACAATTACGTGAAATGATTCGTGATTTTGCTATAAATGAAGTGGCACCAACAGCTGCTGAACGTGACGAGAATGAAGAATTTGACCGTGCAATTTTCGATAAAATGGCGGAGCTTGGGTTAACTGGTATTCCGTGGCCAGAGGAATATGGTGGAGCTGGGTTTGACTACCTTGCATATGTCATTGCTGTTGAAGAATTATCACGTGTCTGTGCCTCCACTGGGGTAACATTATCAGCACATACTTCACTGGCAGGATGGCCCCTGTACAAGTTCGGTACAGAAGAACAAAAACAAAAATACCTTCGTCCAATGGCAGAAGGAAAACATATTGGTGCGTATGGTTTAACAGAACCAGGTTCAGGATCTGATGCGGGTGGCATGAAAACATATGCTAAACGTGATGGCGATGATTATATTTTAAATGGCTCAAAAATCTTTATTACAAACGGCGGAGTGGCAGATACATATATTGTGTTTGCAGTAACAGATCCAGAAGCTAAACACGGTACATCAGCATTTATCGTGGAAGCTGGATTTAAAGGTTTCTCTGTAGGGAAGAAAGAAAAGAAATTAGGAATTCGTTCATCTCCTACAACCGAAATCATTTTCGACAACTGCCGTGTTCCAAAAGAAAACCTACTAGGAGCTGAAGGGGAAGGTTTTAAAATTGCTATGACGACACTAGATGGTGGACGTAATGGTATTGCGGCTCAAGCTGTAGGAATTGCACAAGGAGCGCTGGATGCAGCAGTTGACTATGCCAAAGAACGTGTGCAATTTGGTAAACCAATCTCTGCTAACCAAGGTGTATCTTTTAAATTAGCAGACATGGCAACTCAAATTGAAGCTTCTCGACTTCTTACATACCAAGCAGCTTGGTTAGAGTCTAATAACCTACCATATGGTAAGGCTTCTGCAATGGCGAAATTAATGGCTGGCGATACAGCAATGAGTGTAACGACAGAGGCGGTTCAAGTATTTGGTGGCTATGGTTATACAAAGGATTATCCAGTAGAGCGCTTTATGCGTGATGCGAAAATTACTCAAATTTACGAAGGTACGCAGGAGATTCAACGTCTTGTAATCTCGCGTATGCTAACGAAATAATTGATGACAGAAAAAGATAAAAGGCCCCAAGTACAGTCAACTGTAAAAGATGAAAATTTAATCGCCATTCGTCGTGAACAAATGATTCAAGGAGCTATTAAGCTATTTAAAGAAAAAGGCTTTCATCGTGCCACGACGAGAGAAATCGCAAAAGCTGCAGGCTTTAGTATTGGTACTTTATACGAGTACATCCGTACTAAAGAAGACGTTCTTTATCTTGTTTGTGATAGTATCTATCATCATGCAATGGAGCGACTTTCAAGTTACGAGATTAAAGCTGGAACAATTGATGAGTTAAAAGAAATGATTCGAGAATATTTCGTGCAAATTGATAGCATGGTTGATGAGCTAACAATCATGTATCAAGAAACAAAATCATTGTCAAAAGAAGCACAACGCTATGTCTTTAGTAAAGAGTTTGAAATGGTTGCCACTTTTGAACGCTTGCTACAGCGCTGTGTGCAGTCTGGGGAACTAACAATGACAGACAAGCAAATCCATTTAGCAGCCAACAACTTAGTTGTCTCAGGACAAAGTTGGGCGTTCCGCAAATGGGCATTACATCGTCAACATTCAATTGATGAGTTCATCGACATGCAAATCACCTTGTTCATTTCAGGCATAAAGGGGTTCTAATATTTCGTAAGGGGTTTGTCGGCAATTGCATACATCGACATTGCAATTGTCGGCTTTTTTCAATTCATTAAGGGGAGAGAGTGGGGATTTCATATGACAAAGGTAGAAGTATATCGCCCAAAAAATCACGTACGTTTTGTGACAGCATCAAGTCTTTTTGATGGACATGATGCTTCAGTCAATATAATGCGACGCATATTACAATCGAGCGGTGTAGAAGTAATCCATTTAGGGCATAACCGTTCTGTCGAAGAAGTCGTGAATGCCGCGATTCAAGAAGATGCACAAGGTATTGCTGTTTCTTCTTATCAAGGCGGGCATATGGAATACTTTAAATATATGTATGATTTGCTGCGTGAAAAAGGGGCACCGCATATTAAAATTTATGGCGGTGGTGGTGGGGTTATTTTACCTCGTGAAATTAAAGAGCTTCATGCGTATGGCATTGCAGGCATTTTCTCACCAGAGGATGGCCGTGTTTTAGGGCTACAAGGGATGATTAATGAGCAAATTAAAGGAACGGACTTTCCAACTGCAACAGGCAACTATTTAGATAAATTAGAGGCTTTAACGACAGAAACGCCTGAAATTTTAGCCAATCTAATTACAGCAGCTGAGTCAAATGAGGATGAAGCTACGAAAGAGATGTTAATTGAGGCACGAAAGCGTTCAAAAGGTACACCCGTCATGGGGATTACAGGAACGGGTGGCGCAGGGAAATCTTCATTAACGGATGAGCTGATTCGCCGTTTCCTGAAAGAATTCCCAGATAAACGTGTAGCCATTCTTTCAGTCGATCCAACAAAGCAAAAAACAGGTGGAGCATTACTTGGAGATAGAATTCGCATGAACGCCATCTTCAATAACCGCGTTTATATGCGTAGTTTAGCAACACGAGGCTCTCGCACTGAATTATCTGCATCTATTGGTGATGTAATAGATGTAGTACGTGTAGCAGGCTATGATTTAATCATTGTCGAAACAAGTGGTATTGGTCAAGGTGACGCCGAAATCACAAGGTATACAGATCTTTCCATGTATGTTATGACAAGTGAATTTGGCGCACCTACACAGCTTGAGAAAATTGATATGATTGATTTTGCAGATGTCATTGCGATCAATAAGTTTGAGCGTAAAGGCTCAGAGGATGCGCTACGTCAAGTACAAAAACAATACCAACGATCTCGTGAGCTATGGGAAGAATCACTTGATAGTATGCCTGTTTATGGTACAATTGCTAGCCAGTTTAATGACAAAGGGACCAATGCATTATTCGCAGCTTTAGTTCATATTATTAACGAAAAAACAGGCTACAATTGGGAAACAAGCTATGAGCAATTTGCTAAGACGCAAAAGCAAGATGTCATTATTCCAAACGATCGTCGTTATTATTTACGTGAAATTACTGACACTGTTCGTGGCTATCATAAAAAATCCGAACAGCAGGTAGTATTTGCTCGCCGTCTGTTCCAATTAGAAGGTGCCATTACAGCAGTTAAGGAAAAAGCACCAGATGATGCACTTATAGCATCGCTTACTTCTTTAGCACAAGGTGTCAGAGATGAATTATCAGCAGAATCTAAGCGTATATTAGATAATTGGCAAACTTTAAAAGAAGCTTATGCTGGTGATGAGTTTGTGACGAAGGTTCGAGACAAAGAAATTCGCACTATTTTAAAAACAACAAGTCTTTCGGGCACAAAAATTCCTAAAGTAGCATTGCCGAAATTTGAGGACTACGGTGAAATATTACGCTGGGTATACAAAGAGAATGTTCCTGGCGAATTCCCATATACAGCAGGTGTTTTCCAATTCAAACGTGAGGGAGAAGATCCGAAGCGTCAATTTGCTGGTGAAGGAACACCTGAGCGTACAAATAAACGTTTTCACTATTTGTCGAAGGATGACGATGCGAAACGTTTATCTACAGCCTTTGATTCTGTAACTCTCTATGGGGAAGATCCAGATTACCGTCCAGATATTTATGGTAAGGTCGGAGAATCAGGTGTATCGATCTGTACATTAGAGGATATGAAAAAGCTTTATGCAGGCTTTGATTTATGTGCACCGTCTACATCTGTATCTATGACCATTAATGGTCCAGCGCCTATTATCTTAGCGATGTTCATGAATACGGCGATCGATCAACAAGTTAAATTGCGCGAACAAGAGCTAGGACGAACTTTGACAGTAGAAGAGTTTACCGAGACACGTGAAAACACATTGCAAGTTGTACGTGGTACAGTACAAGCTGATATTTTAAAAGAAGATCAAGGACAGAACACATGTATCTTCTCGACAGAGTTTGCTTTACGTATGATGGGTGATATTCAGCAATACTTTATTGATCATAAGGTACGTAACTACTATTCCGTTTCTATTTCGGGTTACCATATTGCAGAGGCAGGGGCAAATCCTATTTCCCAATTAGCTTTCACCTTAGCAAATGGTTTTACGTATGTAGAGTATTATTTAAGTCGTGGCATGAATATTAACGACTTTGCACCAAATCTATCGTTCTTCTTCTCGAATGGACTTGATCCAGAGTATACAGTAATTGGACGTGTTGCTCGTCGTATTTGGGCCATTGTTATGCGTGATAAATATGGTGCCAATGAACGTGCGCAAAAGCTAAAATATCATATTCAAACATCTGGTCGTAGTCTACATGCGCAAGAGATTGATTTTAATGATATTCGTACAACATTACAAGCATTGATGGCGTTACAAGATAACTGTAACTCATTGCATACAAATGCCTATGATGAGGCTATTACAACACCTACAGAGGAATCTGTACGTCGTGCCATGGCTATCCAAATGATTATTACGAAAGAGCATGGCTTGGCAAAAAACGAAAATCCTCTGCAAGGGGCATTTGTTGTAGAAGAATTGACAGATCTTGTAGAAGAAGCGGTCCTTGAGGAATTTGATCGTATTAATGATCGTGGTGGTGTTTTAGGTGCAATGGAAACGCAATATCAACGAGGTAAAATTCAAGAGGAATCTATGTACTATGAAATGTTAAAGCATTCAGGGGAGCTACCGATCATTGGTGTCAATACGTACCTGAATCCAAATCCACCTTCAGATGCTGCTATTGATAATATGGAAATTGCTCGTGCATCCACAGAAGAGAAGGAAACGCAAATTCGCAATTTACAAGCATTTTGGAAGACGAATGAAGAAGAAAGTGAAGCCGCAATCGCACGGTTACAAGAAGTTGCTGTTAACAATGGTAATATTTTTGCTGAGCTTATGGAATCAGTAAAAGTAGCAAGTTTAGGACAAATTACAAAAGCTTTATATGAAGTTGGCGGACAATATCGTCGAAATATGTAATTGTAGACATTCAAAACTGCTTCTTTTCTAACATTTTTTTCTAATTTATGTAACATGCTTCTCTAGTTTCTAGTGTCTAGTCTTAAGATTAGGCACTTTTTTTTATTTTCGTTATAATAGAAATGTAAAAAAAGGGGAGGCGCAGTAGGGATGAAATCATTTATTCACTACATAATTATATTAGCTTTAGTATTGGTAGCCATTTTCCTGTATAATAAGCAAATTGGCGCTATTCCTTTACTACTATTATCTGTTTATTTGTTTTATCTTGGAATAAAAAAAATGCGTAATATAAAAAACAGTAATTGAAGCTAGCAAAGGGGCTAAAACTTTGTATATAATGGGTATTATGCTTATGTATAGAAAGTACCTTTTGCGTGGCCTTTTTTGCTGCGCTTGGAAAATAAAGCACCATGTAATTTTAAAACGTCCATTGTGATGAGGGAAAGGAAGTGCACGAATTGAATTTTCGTGAAATGACAAAGGAACAATTAACGGAAGAATCGTTAATTAACTTAGCTTATGCAATTTTAAATGAAAAACGTGCCTCAGTGTCTTTTAATGATTTACTAAAATTAATTCAAGAGCTTGTGGGCTATAGTGATGCAGAAATGAAATCCCGTCTGTTACAATTTTATACAGATATTAATATTGATGGCCGCTTCTTATATAATCAAGAAGCAGGATGGGGCCTACGTGAATGGTTTAAAGTAGAGCAAATTGAAGAAGAAACAGCACCTTCTGTTAAGACTCAAAAGAAAAAATCTAAAGCTGCCTTTGATGATGAAGATCTTGATGAGGATGTAGATTTAGAAGAAGAAGATATCGACTTTGACGAAGACTTCGAAGAGTTTGTTGATGAAGAAGATATTGAAGAAGAGGACGAAGAAAAAGAAGAAATCGATTTTGACGATGAAGAAATCGAAGATATTGACGAAGAAATTGATGAAGACTTTATTGATGAAGAGGAAGAAGAGTTCGACGAAGAAGAGGAAGAAAACTAATAAAGTACTCTTAGAATTTTCTTTCTATTAGGCATGGAGTAAAAAATCTTGACTTCTATCACGGTTCCGTTTAATCTTTTACTTGGGCTCCTTAAAAGAAGGAGAAAGACCGTGTATATAATACGCTCCCCCTGCAAACCTATGCAGGAGGAGCGTTTTTTTGTTTTTAACTATATTCAGTTCTCTCATACATTCATCCAGAAATGAATATAAAAGTTTGGATTTATTCATGATGTATAGGTAACGGTGACTGGATAAATGTTAGAGTTTTAAGGTTTAAAGGAAAGTGGAAAAGAGATAGAACCGATTACAGCTTCGAATCGACTACATTTTTTGTAGACATTCTCGGCTTTTCTTTTTTTAGGGTATTAGAATATAAAGGATTCTGTTCCCCCCTAAGCGAGCTAGTAATTTTAGAACATCATAAGGAGGAATTTATTCATGACGAAGTATATTTTTGTAACAGGTGGGGTTGTATCATCACTTGGAAAAGGGATTGTTGCAGCATCTCTAGGTCGTTTATTAAAGAACCGTGGTTTAGAAGTGACGATTCAAAAATTTGACCCATATATCAATATTGATCCAGGTACAATGAGCCCTTATCAACATGGTGAGGTTTTTGTAACAGATGATGGTGCTGAGGCTGATTTAGACTTAGGACATTATGAACGTTTCATTGACATTAACCTAGGGAAACATTCTACAGTAACTTCAGGTCGCGTTTACCAATCTGTATTACAGAAAGAACGTCGTGGTGATTATAATGGTGGAACAGTACAAGTAATTCCTCATATTACAAACGAAATTAAAGACCGTATCCAACGTGCTGGTCGTGAAACTAATGCAGACGTTGTTATTACAGAGGTTGGTGGAACAGTAGGGGATATTGAATCATTGCCATTCCTTGAAGCGATTCGTCAAATGAAAACAAATTTAGGTCATGACAATGTGATGTATATTCACTGTACACTTATACCTTATATAAAAGCAGCTGGTGAATTGAAAACAAAGCCTACTCAGCATTCTGTTAAAGAATTACGCTCTTTAGGTATCCAGCCAAATATTATCGTCGTACGTACAGAACAAGAAGTACCACAAGATATGAAAGAGAAATTAGCATTATTCTGTGACGTGCAACCACATGAAATTATTGAATCTCGTGATGCAGAGCATTTATATGAAGTGCCATTAAACCTACATGCACAAGATATTGATGATATCGTTCTTGATCATTTTGGCATTGTAGCACCAGAGGCAGATATGGAAGAATGGCGCGAGCTGGTAGACAAAGTGAAAAACTTACCAAATAAAAGAAAAGTAGCATTAGTAGGGAAATATGTGGAACTACAAGATGCTTACATTTCAGTAGTTGAGGCATTAAAGCATGCGGGCTACGCATTTAACTCTGATATTGAAATTGACTGGATTAATGCAGAACATGTCAATGCAGATAACGTTGCTTCACTATTAAAAGGTGCAGATGCCATTTTAGTACCAGGCGGTTTTGGTGATCGTGGTGTTGAAGGGAAAATTTTAGCGACACAATATGCGCGTGAAAATGATGTACCGTTCCTTGGTATTTGCTTAGGTATGCAATTAGCAACAATAGAATTTGCTCGTAATGTCCTTGGTTTAAAAGGTGCACATTCTACAGAGCTTGATGCAAATACAGAGTACCCAATTATCGACTTCTTACCAGATCAAAATGATAGTGTAGATATTGGCGGTACATTACGTTTAGGATTATACCCATGTAAATTGAAAGATGGTTCAAAGGCAAGCAATGCATACGGTAAAGAGCTTGTTTATGAGCGTCACCGTCACCGCTATGAGTTTAACAATGAATATCGTGAGGCAATGGAAGCAGCAGGTCTTGTCTTCTCAGGTACAAGCCCTGATGGCAAATTGGTTGAAATTATTGAGCTACCAGGTAACAACTTCTTTGTAGCATGTCAATTCCACCCAGAGCTAGTTTCACGTCCAAATCGTCCACAACCATTGTTCCGTGATTTTATCGGAGCAACATTTAAATAATCAAAAAGAGTTGTCTCTCTATTAATGAGACAACTCTTTTTAAATGAATGTTTATAGTTCTTCTTCATCAATACCAAGCATTTCATCATAAGCAATTTTCACTGCTTCATATACAAAAAGACCAGCAATTGCATGTGGTACAACGATTCTTTGCCCTAAATCATTAGGCAATAAACCACCTTTAACGCGTGTAGAAACATACGTATAGGCCAAATCTGCAAGAGGATTTTCCGTATTCGCTACTTCACTCGCAACAGCAGCGAAAGGAATAAACCGATTATTTAAGTCTTGAGCTAAAGCCAGTGCTGCCGCATCGTGCGCACTGCGTGTAAAAATGCAAACGCGATCAGCTTCAGTTAAGCTTGTACTCGAAGTCCAAGGAGCTAATTTGCTAAACGGTTCAACTGCTTGAAATGCATTGGATTCAATAACTTGCATTTCACCAAAGCAAGCGAAATACACATGACCTTCTCCAATGGCTGCTTGTGCAAGGAGTCTTGCTGTTTCCTCAATAGCCTCCTCTTCATTTTGTGTTATTCTTTGTAATAATCCACTTAATTGTGTTGTTAGAATTTTTGACATGTTCCCACCTCTAACCATATTATAGGGGCGGAAAAGGTAGAAAGCAAAAGCAGATAATTTATAATACTAGAAGGTATTAAGCTGAAAAAGGAGAATTATACATAATAAAGAAAGTTTTTGTGTAAGAATAAAACTAAAAAAGGGCGGAATGAAATGTGAAACGATTACTAATTGTCGATGATCAGCAGGGAATTCGTTTACTTTTAAATGAAGTGTTGAAAAAGGAAGGTTATCTTACATATTTAGCGGCTAATGGTTCAGAGGCATTAAAATATGCAGATGAGCAACAGATGGATTGTGTTTTACTGGATATGAAGATTCCAGGAATGGATGGTATTGAAATCTTGAAACGCTTAAAAGAAAAATTCCCGAAGTTACCTGTATTTATGATGACAGCATATGGCGAATTGGATGTAGTGCAAGAAGCTTTAGAATTAGGAGCTATTCGTTACTTTACAAAACCATTTGATATTTTTGAAGTGCGAGATGAAGTAAATAAGGCTTTAGAGGTGTAAAAAACAGACAGTGGACACACGGTCTGTTTTTTATGTTTATTTTGAAAGGAGCGACAGGGCATTGCCTTCAATTTCAATGTGTTGCACTATGCTGTCGTATAGAAAATAAGAGCCCCTGCTTTTCAGGTGCAAGCCTTTGTTGCGTTGCCCTCCACTACGGCAGACACTGTCGCTACGTTACACAGCGCTATCGTGTAGAAAATAAGAGCCCCTGCTTTTCAGGTGCAAGCCTCTGTTGCGTTACACTCCACTACAGCAGACACTGTCGCTACGTTACACAGCGCTATCGTGTAGAAAATAAGAGCCCCTGCTTTTCAGGGGCAAGCCTCTGTTGCGTTACACTCCACTACGGCAGACACTGTCGCTACGTTACACTGCGCTATCGTGTAGAAAATAAGAGCCCCTGCTTTTCAGGGGCAAGCCTCTGTTGCGTTACACTCCACTACGGCAGACACTGTCGCTACGTTACACTGCGCTATCGTGTAGAAAATAAGAGCCCCTGCTTTTCAGGGGCAAGCCTCTGTTGCGTTACACTCCACTACGGCAGACACTGTCGCTACGTTACACTGCGCTATCGTGTAGAAAATAAGAGCCCCTGCTTTTCAGGGGCTCTTATTTTTGCTATGATTGAGGGGCATGTTTATGTAAAGAATAGTCCTATGAGGAGGATTTTTAGTATGGCATTAGTATCTATGAAAGAGATGTTAATTAAAGCAAAAGCAGAAGGTTATGCGGTTGGTCAATTCAACATTAATAACCTTGAATGGACTCAAGCAATTTTACAAGCAGCTGAAGAAGAAAAATCTCCAGTGATTCTTGGTGTTTCTGAAGGTGCAGGTAAATATATGGGCGGATTTATTTCCGTTGTTCATATGGTAAAAGGTTTAATGGAATCTTACGGTATTACAGTTCCTGTAGCGATTCATCTTGACCATGGTTCTAGCTTTGCAAAATGTAAAGAGGCAATTGATGCAGGCTTTACTTCAGTGATGATTGATGCATCACATCACTCATTTGAGGAAAATGTAAAAATTACTTCAGAAGTAGTAGAATACGCACATGCTAAAGGCGTTTCTGTGGAAGCAGAATTAGGAACAGTTGGTGGAGATGAAGATGGCGTAATCGGTGGTATTATTTATGCTAATCCAGAAGAATGCCGCAAAATGGTTGAACTGACAGACATCGATTGCTTAGCACCAGCACTTGGCTCTGTACACGGTCCTTACAAAGGAGAGCCAAACTTAGGCTTTAAAGAAATGGAAGAAATCTCTAAATTAGCGGATCTTCCACTTGTCTTACATGGTGGTACAGGTATCCCAACAAAGGATATTCAACGTTCCATTTCATTAGGTACAGCTAAAATCAACGTCAATACTGAAAACCAAATTGAAGCAACAAAAGTAATCCGTGAAATTCTGGACAACGACAAAGTTGTTTACGATCCACGTAAATTCCTTGGTCCAGCACGTGAAGCCATTAAGGCAACGGTTACTGGTAAAATTCGTGAATTTGGTAGTGCACAAAAAGCATAATTTTTGCATTTAATATGTTACAAAAGCATAGTTAAATACACATACTAAGAGAAGTGTTGATGCTTTCAATCGACCTTCTCTTGTTTTTGAAATAATGAAATTTTGGAAAATATTTAATAATATAAGAAAAATGATCAGGAGGAAATAAAAATGAAATTTTTCATTGATACAGCAAACTTTGAAGAGATTAAAGAGGCACATGCATGGGGTATTTTATCAGGGGTAACAACAAACCCATCATTAGTGGCTAAAGAAGAGAATGTTTCTTTCCATGATCGTCTTCGTGAAATAGCTGAGCTTGTTGATGGCTCTGTAAGCGGAGAAGTTATTGCACTTGATGCAGAAGGTATGATTAAAGAAGGTTTGGAATTAGCTGCGATTGCTCCAAACATAACAGTAAAGCTACCAATGACACCAGCTGGATTAGAGGCATGTCGTTTCTTTGCAAATAAAGGTATTAAAACAAACGTGACATTAATCTTTAGTGCGAACCAAGCATTAATGGCTGCGCGTGCAGGTGCTACATACGTATCACCATTTATCGGCCGTTTAGATGACATTGGTCAAAATGGTGTCGAGCTAATTGAAACAATAGCAGATATTTTTACTATTCATAATATCGATACGCAAATTATTGCTGCCTCTGTTCGTCATCCTCAGCATGTTACAGCAGCAGCTTTAGCTGGCGCACATATTTCAACTACACCGTTTAAAGTATTAAAGCAACTTTTCAACCATCCATTAACGGAAAAAGGAATTGAAGGATTTTTAACGGATTGGAATACGAGAAAAGGCGAATAATAAGATTATAAAGTGAGCCAATTGCAAAAAATACTACTTTCCAATCATGAGGGAGAACGCAAAATGGATGTTTATAAAATTACTGGCGAAAATCGTCTACGAGGTACAATTAAAGTTAGTGGTGCAAAAAATAGTGCAGTCGCCTTAATTCCTGCATCAATTTTGGCGAACTCTCCAGTGACTATTGGGGGGATACCCGAAATTTCAGATGCTTGGACGTTAAAGGCTTTATTAGAGGAAATTGGTGGGGAAGTTTCATTTGAGGATGGCACAATGACAATTGATCCTACAGATATGATTGCATTGCCTTTACCAAATGGAAACGTGAAAAAGTTACGCGCTTCTTATTATTTAATGGGTGCTATGCTTGGACGTTTTAAGAAAGCAGTCATAGGGTTACCTGGAGGCTGCTTTTTAGGACCACGACCAATTGACCAACATATAAAAGGCTTTGAGGCATTGGGAGCTAAAATTACCAATGAACATGGAGCCATTTATTTACGTGCAGATGAATTGATTGGGGCAAAAATTTATTTAGATGTAGCAAGTGTTGGGGCAACGATTAATATTATGTTAGCAGCAGTGCTTGCAAAGGGACGGACTGTCATTGAAAATGCCGCAAAAGAGCCTGAAATCATCGATGTAGCGACACTTCTGACGAATATGGGGGCCAATATTAAAGGTGCAGGTACAAGTGTCATCCGTATTGAAGGTGTAGAAGAGCTACATGGTACTGAGCATACGATTATACCAGATCGCATTGAAGCATCTACATTTTTGATAATGGCTGCAGCAGTTGGTGATGGTATTACCATTGATAACGTTATTCCACTGCATTTAGAAGCGATTATCGCAAAGCTTCGTGAAATGGGTGTGAAAATCGAGATTGGTGAAGAAAGTATTTATGTACCAAAAACAGATCTCTCAACATTACAGGCAGTGGATGTCAAAACGCTGGTATACCCTGGATTCCCAACGGACATTCAGCAGCCACTTGCGGTGTTAATGTCACAGGCATTCGGTTCTTCTAAAGTAACAGATACTATTTATACAGCTCGATTTAAACATATTGATGAGCTTCGTCGTATGAATGCGGATGCTCGTGTAGAAGGAAATACAGCTATTATTAAAGGGCCGAGTAAATTACATGGCTCAACGGTAACAGCTACAGATCTTCGCGCGGGTGCAGCTCTAGTTTTAGCTGGTCTCTTAGCTGAAGGCGAAACAGAGGTTCAAGATATCTATCATATCGAACGTGGCTATAGCTCACTTATTGAGAAATTACGTGATTTAGGCGCTGATATTCGACGTGAAACAATCATGGCACGTGTAGCTGAGACAAAGGAATAATGAGAGCTAAAAGTTTTCAGCCAATTATGTTACAATAGAGGTAATTTGAATGTTTTGGCATAAAAAGATGCCGATAACGGGAGGCAAAGCAACAATGGAACGTAGTTTATCGATGGAAGTAGTACGAGTAACAGAAGCAGCAGCAATCGCATCCGGGAAATGGATGGGACGCGGTTTGAAAATTGAAGCAGATGATGCAGCAACAACAGCGATGCGCAAAATGTTCGATACAATTCCAATGCATGCTACAGTAGTAATTGGTGAAGGTGAAATGGATGAAGCACCAATGCTTTATATTGGTGAAGAACTTGGTCTACGAAATGGTGGTCCCAAAGTAGATATAGCAGTGGATCCTTTAGAAGGAACAAATATTGTGGCAAAAGGTACGAACGGTGCCATGACAGTACTTGCTATTGCAGATAAAGGCAATTTGTTAAATGCGCCAGACATGTACATGGAGAAAATTGCTGTAGGGCCAGAAGCGGCTGGTAAAGTGGATATAAATGCTTCTGTCACTTATAACTTATTACAAGTAGCAAAAGCTAAAAATAAAGATATTTCTGATGTAGTTGCTACTCTTTTAGATCGACCTCGCCATCAAGCAATTGTTGATGAAATTCGTGAAGCTGGCGCACGTATTAAGTTTATCCAAGATGGCGATGTTGGCGCAGCAATCAATACCGCTTTTGATGAAACGGGTATTGATATTATGTTTGGAACAGGTGGCGCTCCAGAGGGTGTTATTTCGGCAGTGGCCTTAAAATGCCTTGGTGGGGACTTCCAAGCAAAACTAGTACCAGAGGATGAAGAGCAATTAGAACGCTGCACAAAAATGGGTGTAGATGTTGAGAAAGTGCTTTATTTAGATGACCTAGTAAAAGGCGATGATGCTATTTTTGCAGCAACTGCTGTAACAGATTGCGAGCTTTTAAAGGGTGTTCAATATAAAGGTGCTTATGCCCTAACACACTCAGTAGTTATGCGAGCTAAATCCGGTACGGTTCGCTTTGTAGAAGGCCGTCACGCTCTTGAGAAAAAACCTAGATATTAATGATATTTTCTTCTAAAATATACCTAGTACATCTATTGTGCTAGGTACCTTCTTCTTAAATTAACCATCCCATATTTTAAGGCAATGTTTAGTTGTATGGTAGAAAGTGTATCAGTAGTTATTATTAAACTCAGGCTACCATATAAGCATTAACAGAGCCTATCGAAAACTTCAATGATAACCCCAATAATTGTATTATATTTTGAAAAAGACTGGAGTTGTGCATATGTCTACATTGACAATCGCTCAATTAGAAAACATGACGTTAAAAGAGCTTTACGCCCTCGCACGCCAATATAAAATTTCATATTATAGCAAGCTAACGAAAAAAGAATTAATATTTGCTATTTTGAAAACGCGTTCAGAGCAAGAGGGCTATTTCTTTATGGAAGGCGTATTAGAAATTGTTTCGCAAGAGGGCTTTGGCTTTCTACGACCAATAAACTATTCACCAAGTAAAGAAGATATTTATATTTCTGCATCTCAAATACGTCGCTTTGACCTACGTAATGGGGACAAGGTGTCTGGGAAGGTGCGACCACCGAAGGAAAATGAACGCTATTACGGTCTTTTACAAGTAGATGCTGTCAATGGCGAAGATCCTGAAGTAGCAAAGGAACGTGTGCATTTCCCTGCATTAACACCTTTATATCCTGATCGACAAATTAAGCTTGAAACAACACAGCGCAATGTATCAACACGTATAATGGATTTAGTGGCTCCTGTAGGTTTTGGTCAGCGTGGTTTAATCGTTGCACCACCAAAGGCAGGGAAAACATCTTTATTAAAAGAAATTGCAAACGCTATTACAACCAATCATCCAGAAGCTGAATTAATTGTCTTGCTGATTGATGAACGTCCTGAGGAAGTGACAGATATTGAACGTTCTGTAAATGCAGATGTTGTCAGCTCAACATTTGATGAAGTACCAGAGAATCACGTGAAAGTGGCAGAAATTGTATTAGAACGTGCACGCCGTTTAGTTGAACATAAGCGTGATGTTATCATTTTAATGGACTCTATCACGCGTTTAGCACGTGCTTTTAACTTAGTCATTCCGCCAAGTGGACGTACACTTTCAGGTGGTATTGATCCTGCTGCTTTCCATAGACCAAAACGTTTCTTTGGTTCAGCTCGTAATATTGAAGAAGGCGGTAGCTTAACAATTTTAGCAACAGCTTTAGTCGATACAGGCTCTCGTATGGATGAAGTCATCTATGAAGAATTTAAAGGTACAGGTAACTTAGAGCTTCATCTAGACCGTCAGTTGGCGGAGCGCCGTATTTTCCCTGCGCTTGATATACGCCGCTCAGGTACACGTAAAGAAGAGCTTCTTCTTGAGCCAGAACAGCTTGAAAAACTATGGGCGATCCGTAAAACATTTTCAGATGCGCCTGATTTTGCAGAGCGCTTCCTGAAAAAGCTGCGCACAACAAAATCAAATGAAGAATTTTTTGAAAAATTGAACGAAGATATGAAAAAAGCCACAAAAGGTAAGGGGCTACTTTAACTTAAAATTTAGTTAGCTCTTCATATTGCTGATTATAATCTTCAGAAAAGAATCACCATTAACTAAAATTAGTTGATGGTGATTTTTTGTGATATAAAAAGGAAAATATTGTATTATTATATAATCATTTTCCTAATACTATTTTACTGATAAAGGGAGCTAGAAACTAAATGTATCAAAATAGAAACTATGAAATTTAAATTAAAAAACTACAATTTACCATAAATGTATTGTATAATTTTGTTATTATACATAGGGAATGGTGATTTTTAATGAGATTTTGCATAAGTTGTGGTGAAAAAAATAGTGAAGAAGTATTGTATTGTACAAATTGTGGTAATAGTCTTAGCGATGTACAAAATAAAACATCTATGAAAATTGAACCAAAACTAAGTGCTCAAAAGAAGCATCGTAAAAATATGACTAAAAAACAGAAATGGATATTTTCTATCTCAAGTGTCCTACTATTAGTTCTTGCTATTACACATTTCGTTTTAAGTAGCATTTATGAGCCAACTAAGCAGATTAGTGCGATGAATGATGCGTATAATAATCAAGATAAAGATGCTTTCTTTCAAGAGTTTGAAGTTAAAGAGGGCACTGTAGCAGATGCTCAAAATTTTTATGCGATTGTTAAAGAGTACGGTTGGACAAATTTGAGAAATCAACTTACATATGAAGTAGAACGTATTATGAATAATGAAAATCCAGATATTATATACAATGGGGGTGAATTTATTTCTGTAAATAGTAAACCTATTTTATTTGGGTTGTATGACAGGGTTGAATTCATCATTATCCCGACTGAAGTGTTTATTTATGCACCTTTTAAAAATATGACTTTAAAGTTTGGGGATAAGGAAATTGTCAGTAAGAGTGATGAGGAAAATGTAGGATTTGGTCACTATATTCCAGGAGAGTATGCTTGGTCTTATAGTTATGAAGGTGGTTATATACCTTTAGCAGACGAAGGAAAACTAATGCTTGAAGCACAAGCCGACAATATTGCACAAATTGATGTAGACTGGGGTTTCCAAACAGTATCTGTAGACTCCGATTTAGAGGATGCGATTTTATATGTAAATGGAAAATCGACTGAAAAAAAAGTAAGTGAATTAAGAGAGCTTTATCCTGCGAAACTAAATAGTAAAATAGAAGTTTATGCACAAAGTCAAGATAAAGATGGTAAAACGGTAAAGTCAGATGTATTGCCACTAGATAGTGATACTATTTATTTACCATTTGAACATATTCGAACGGAACAAAAATTAGCAGAACATGAAGATATCATAAGGGATATTTATAAAAATTTCCGCTCAGACTATTCCTCTGCTATTCGATACACAAATTTTGATTACATAGGTGATTATTTCAGAGAAGGAAGTAAAATAAAAAAAGATTACGCGAAATTTGTAACGGATCATGATAATATTCCTGGCTATAACTATGAATTTTTATTAAATGAAATAATATCATTTAATACATTATCAGATAAACAATTTGAGTTACAGTCATATGAAACTTTTAATTATTCTTCAGATAAAGAAGGTTCTATTAACTATGAACGTAAAAAGAAATATATTTTCTCATTTGAAAATGGAAAATACTTTATTGATGAAATTGTGGATTTAGATACGAAAAAGACAAAATTATAGTGAGGTATGTGTAAATGAAAAATTGTTTAACATGTGGACATTCGCAGGAGGATGGAAAATTCTGTGGGAAATGCGGGACCCCACTAGAAAGCGCTGCTGCTCTTGAACAAGCAGCAACAATAAATAATATGACGGATTATCAAAATCAGCCGCAGTCACAAGCCGGACAGGCTGCTCAGGAAACTTCGCACAGTAGTGATCAAATTGAATTATTAAAAAAACAATCTAAATTATACTTTAATCATTTTCTAGAACAATTAAAAAAACCATCTGCAGGTTTTAATGTAGAAATAGCTTGGAAAAATAATCTTACTAGTATGATTATCTATGTTTTAATTACGGCTTTATCCGTATTTTTATTAATAAAAAGTTTCACTTCACGGACGTTTGGGCTTTTCGAAAGTTATGGACCTTCTATAATTCAAGTGATTCTATATGTGTCATTATTTCTAATTTTACTAATGGCGATAAACGTATTAGCCATATTCTTAACTTCAAAATTATTTTCTGAAAACCTCAGTTTTACAAATGTGATTAGTAAAATAGGAAGTTACTACGCTCTTCCTATTGCAGTTACGATTTTAAGTATTTTATTTGGCTTGTTGAAATCTTATACATATTCCATGATTATGTTATATATTGGATTTGTGTTAGCTATCGGGATCATACCTATTTTTGTTATGGTTAAATTATTGAGTAATACATCTAAAATTATTGATAATTTCTATAGTTTTATTTTTTATCTAGTTGTAACAGCTATCTTAACTTCAATTATCTTCTCTTTTATTATTGACTCAACAATAGGGGACTATTTAAGTTTTTTAATATAAGAAATTAATAGCTTCAAAGAAAATTATTGAAGAGAAGACAGTTCACAAATAACTTATCCATATGGCACTAACACATGGACAAGTTATTTTATCAAAAAGAAGCAACCTTCTAGTATTGTTGTCTTGTTCTGCAACGAAGGACCCTCATTCATATTAGATGTTAAAATTTGGCGTCTGGATGATCCTTTGAATAAAAAGAGGCTTTAAAAACAATTGTTTGTTTAATACCTGCCAAGTTTGCGCTTGGCAGGTATTTTTGTATATGTTTTATTTTATAAATGTATATTGAAATTGATAATCATTATCAATATAATGAGGCTATAAAGTATGTTTATTGAAGGAGACGAAGATGAATTATGACGCTTATATGCTTCTTTGGCAAAATGCATTTATCCAGTTGAAGCAAATTGATTACATAAATAAATCAGATGTTCAAGTGTCAAAGGTTTTAACATATAGCACATTTCTTATTATCACAGCGGGAGACGCACAGATCGTCATTGATGAACAACCTTATCATATGCAACGCTTCAGTATTTTTCATATAGGGAAATCTCAAAGACTTCAGATAACAGCGCAACAGAATGTTAGCTATTTCCTCATTAGTTATAAAGGGGATATCATGTACAAAGATGCTTTTCTGCAACATTTACAGATATATTATCAACCTTTCCAAACGCATTTCTCTTGTGTACCCGCCAATCCTATAGCCATTCATACCATTCTCCAGGATATGTACAGTAAATGGCAGTCTGGTTCTATTCAGGAGCATTTATCTGTTAAGGCTTCTTTCTATGAGCTTATCTATCGTGTGTTTCAAGAATTAGCTGATGGACAGGGCAAACCACATGAAATCGATAAGGCTGAAGTGGCACGACTATATATTAGGCAGAACATTCATCAACCATTATCTATCCAGACATTAGCAGATATGCTTCAGATTAGCACACGTCATTTACTTCGCATTTTTAAAGCTCGTTATGAAGTAGGTCCACAAATTTATTTACAGCAGCTGCGGATAGAGCAGGCTAAGCAGCATTTATTAGCCAATCAATACGGTATAAAAGAAATAGCTATTTCGCTTGGATTTGAAGATGAATATTATTTTAGTCGAGCTTTTAAAAAAGCTACAAATTTGGCACCTAGTAGCTTTAGGCTGAAATATACATCTCAAATGTCCGAAATTGCCATTACAAGTGAGAATCATTTTCAATACAATAAGAATCAGCTCGCGCAAGCTAAACGATTCGAGAATGGAGAAAATGAAATCATGATGGAAAAAATGATTCAGCATATAAAACTACCTTTTTTACTAAGTTTAATAGTTTTACTTGCAGCATGTAATGAAGACACGAGCCAATCCAAGGCAAACGAAGAAACTGGACCAGATACTGCAGATACAAGAACAGTAACAGATGACAGTGGACGGGAAGTAGAAATTCCAGTGAGAGCTGAAAGAATCGTAACAGATTGGTATCTTGGTCAGATTTTAGCGTTAGATGTTGTACCAGTTGGAGGTGTGACGGCTAACCTCGATTATGCTGCTTTTTTAAAGCAACACTATAAAGACGGGGCTATTACAAATATCGGTACAGATGGAAAGGTGTCGTTAGAAAAGGTTTTAGAGTTAAAACCAGACTTGATTATTACATGGAATGCAGAAGATGTAGCCAAGTATGAAAAAATTGCACCGACAATTGTTTTTGCCGAAGATGCTCATCCATCAGCAATGGAGGAGATTGAGGCGATGGGTAATTATTTAGGAAGACAAGAAGAGGCAGCAACCTTTACAAAGCAATTTGAAGATCGTATAGCAAAAGCGAAGAAAAAAATTAATGATGTGATTCCAGAAGGATCAACATTTACTATTTATGAAATGTTCCAAAAAAATGCAACAATTGTTGGGAATTCAAGTGTATCTGGCGGTAGAGCACTCTATCAAATTTTGGGCATGAAACCTCAAGAAAAGGTACAGGAGTTATTTGATACAAAGGATGCAAGTAGAGGACGTTATGAAATATCCTATGAGGTAGTAGGAGACTATGTAGGTGACTATAACTTCATGATAAACTTCTTTAACAAAGATGGGAAGTTACCTGAAACATGGACAAACTTAGATGCTGTTAAAAATAATCAAATATTAGAGCTGCCATCTGAATACTATTTTGCTTCTGATCCGCTTTCTGGCTTACACCAAGCTGAAGAATTAGCTGGCAAAATAGTTGATTTTACGAAGGCTCAGCAACAATAACTGTGAAAACATGTGAGCTATCTGTATGTAGAATCAGATAGTTCATTTATTAGATACGAAAATGACATTACCATAGGAGGTTGCAACATGTTGTTAAGGCGTTTTTTTTCATATTATAAGCCCTATAAAGGTTTATTCATTTTAGACTTTAGCTGTGCGATATTAGTGGCACTAATCGAGCTAGCATTTCCACTTGTTTTAAATAAAGTAATTGATGATATTCTACCAGATGGGGAATTAAAATGGATTCTTATGGCAAGTTTATTGCTGTTTGGTCTATATATTTTCAATTCCATTCTTCACTTTATCGTATCGTACTGGGGGCATATGCTAGGGATTAATATTGAAACAGATATGAGGAAGGAATCCTTTAGCCATGTGCAAAAACTATCTTTCCGATATTTTGATAACAATAAAACAGGGCATCTTGTTTCTCGATTAACGAACGATTTAATGGATATTGGTGAACTTGCTCACCATGGTCCAGAGGATATTTTTATTGCGGCAATGACGATTATTGGGACGTTTGGGGTCATGTACTATATTGATCCAACCTTTACAATTCTTATTTTCTTACTTGTACCGATCATTTTAATTTTAACGATTATTTTTGGGAAGTTAATGTCCAAAGCATTCCGTCAAATGTTCGGAGATATCGCAGATTTCAATGCGCGAGTTGAAAATAATGTAAGTGGTATTCGTGTGGTACAGGCTTTCACAAATGAAGATCATGAGATTAAACGCTTTAAAGTAAATAATGAACGATTCCGTATGACAAAGCTGTTCTCCTATAAAGTAATGGCTTGGAATGAAGCTATTTCAGGCATACTCACTAAAGTATTATCACTCTTTACTTTATTTGTAGGAGCGTATTTTGTTTTAAATGGACATATAACAAATGGAGATTTTATCGCATTTATTTTACTATCAGGTATTCTTTTAGGCCCAATTAATAAAATTAATATGTTTATAGAAAGCTATCCCAAAGGTATGGCAGGATTTAGACGCTATATCGAATTTTTAGAAACGGAACCTGAAATTGCGGATCGTCCAGAGGCAAAAATGGTTGATGAAATTAATGGCGAAATTACTTTCTCCGATGTATCGTTTGGCTATGCTGCCAATAACCGTGCCCTACATCATATTAATTTAAAAGTAAATCCTGGCGAAACCGTTGCCTTGGTAGGTCCATCTGGTGCAGGAAAATCAACAATCTGTAGTTTATTGCCACGTTTTTATGAAGTCAATGAAGGATCCATTAGTATTGATGGTATGGATATACGCGATTTTAAACTGCATTCCTTACGTTCGCATATTGGGATTGTCCAGCAGGATGTCTTTTTATTCGATGGTACCATTCGTGAAAATATTGCCTATGGTGATTTAAATGCCAGTGAAGAAGATATTTGGTATGCAGCACAACGAGCGCAACTGACGGATGTCATCAATGCTCTACCTGAAGGTATGGATACATTAATTGGTGAGCGTGGTGTGAAATTATCAGGTGGTCAAAAGCAAAGATTATCCATTGCCCGTATTTTCTTGAAAAACCCAAAAATCTTAATACTAGATGAAGCAACATCTGCATTGGATACAGAAACTGAACAAGCTATCCAACAGGCATTAAATGAACTTTCCATTGGACGTACTACATTAGTGATTGCTCACCGATTAGCAACAATTAAGGATGCAGACAGAATTGTCGTTGTGTCGAAAAAGGGCATCATTGAAGAAGGTACACACGAGCAATTAATGGAACGCCAAAATGCTTACTATGGCTTGTATACAGCTCAATTTGGTTTACAAATGTAAGAGTGGAACGCATTCTCAAAAATGAAAGGAAGTTAAAGATGTCAGTACTTGAAATAGATCATGTTGCGATTGGTTATTCATCAGCGCTCATCGTCAACGATTTAAGTGTGGAGATTCCTAAAGGGCAAATCTCCACAATCATCGGCCCAAATGGTTGTGGCAAGTCTACTTTATTAAAGGCTGTTGCCCGTGTATTACGAACACAAAATGGAGCTGTCTATTTAGATGGCAAGGCGATACATCAATTAAAAACGAAAGATGTGGCCAAAAGAATGGCTATTTTACCTCAAACAGCAACAGCACCCGGAGGATTAACGGTTTTTGAATTGGTATCATATGGTCGCTTTCCTCACCAAGTTGGGTTTGGTTCCTTGCAAAAGGAAGACTACGAATATATCCACTGGGCGATTGATGTAACGGGGCTAAGAGAATTTAGTGATCGACCAATTGAAGCATTATCAGGTGGCCAGCGTCAGAGAGTATGGATTGCTATGGCATTGGCGCAAGGCACGGATATTTTAGTACTGGATGAACCAACAACTTATTTAGATTTAGCGCACCAGCTAGATATATTATTGCTACTGCAAAAACTAAATAAGGAAGAAGGACGAACAATTATCATGGTCTTGCATGATTTAAATCATGCGTCACGATTCTCCCACTTTATAATGGCTATGCGAGACGGCGATTTAATGGTGAACGGTAGTCCAAAAGAAGTGATGACAAAGGAAAATCTACAAAAAGTATTTAATATCGATGCAGAAATGGCTGTTTGTCCATATAGTAAAAATCCAATCTGCCTATCTTATCAGTTGTACGACATGAAGGAATAAAAGTTTAATTGAAAGTTATGAGGAGGAAGTAAAATGACTACGTCGACAGGAGTAGGAGAGCTCAACGATTTAGATGAGCTACAGAAACGATCTCATCCGATCCGTGGAGTAGTGGCTTTAATCGTAGGAGTAATTGGATTAATATTTGCCATTGGCTTATCGATTTCTTTTGGAGCAGCAGATATTTCATTGGGTACTGTCTGGACAGCAGTTACCCATTTTTCACCGGAATTAACAACACATCAAATTATCCATGATATTCGCTTACCTCGAGTACTTGGAGCAGCATTAGTAGGTGCAAGCTTTGCAGTAGCGGGTGCTATTATGCAGGGGATGACACGTAACCCATTAGCAGACTCGGGGCTACTTGGTCTGAACTCTGGAGCGGCCTTTATGTTAGCATTGTGCTTTGCCTTCTTCCCTGGTCTGCCTTACATGTATTTAATTTTATGGTCCTTTGTAGGCGCAGGTCTTGGCGTAGCCATTGTTTATGGTATTGGCTCACTGTCAAAAGGTGGCTTAACACCGATGCGGCTAGTTCTAGCAGGTGCAGCTGTTAGTGCATTGCTTGGAGCGTTAGGAGAAGGGATTGCACTTTATTTTCGTATTGGACAAGACCTAGCATTTTGGTATGCTGGCGGTGTTTCAGGCACAAAATGGAGTCATCTACAAATATTATCCCCATGGATCTTTATTGCGATGATAGGAGCGCTTATCCTATCACGATCAATCACTGTGCTGAGCTTAGGTGAAGAAATTGCAGTTGGACTTGGGCAACGTACAGCAGTTGTAAAAGTATGGGGAATGATCATTGTTTTAGTTTTAGCAGGTGCAGCCGTGTCTGTAGTCGGTGCGGTTGGTTTTGTAGGGTTAATTATCCCTCATTTAACGAGATACATAGTTGGACATGATTATCGCTGGATTATCTCTTGTTCTATAGTATATGGGGCATTGCTTGTTGTGTTAGCTGATTTAGTGGCACGTATTATCAATCCACCTTATGAAACACCGATTGGCGCACTAATTGCCTTTATCGGTGTACCATTCTTCCTTTATTTAGCACGTAAAGGAGGGAAAGAACTATGAGTAACAGCTATTTAACACCGAGTCAGCTTAAGGCGAAAAGAAAAAATTTCTCCATTCTTGTTACACTTATTGTGTTAATCATTATTACCTTTGTTATTAGTATGAATACTGGTGTTATTAAACTGACGCCAATGGAAGTTCTGCGGACACTTTTTGGTCAAGGTGATGCACAACAGCAACTTATATTATTTGAGTTCAGACTTCCTAGAATTGTGATTGCTGTGTTAGTAGGTATGGGCTTAGCGGTTTCAGGCGCTGTTTTACAGGGCATTTCCAAAAATGCTTTAGCGGACCCAGGAATCTTAGGGATTAATGCTGGGGCAGGACTTGCTGTCATGCTCTATGTATCATTTTTCCCAACTACGAAAGCAGCACCTGTTTATTTACTGCCAGTACTGGCTTTTGTAGGGGCAGGTTTGACAGCTGTTCTGATTTATTCACTTTCTTATAGACGACATGAAGGTATTACACCAATGCGTTTAATTTTAACAGGGGTAGCTGTAGCAGCAGGGATTAGCTCGGCTATGATTGTGCTAACACTACGCCTATCACCAGAAAATTATCAATTTGTAGCGACATGGCTAGCAGGTAGCATTTGGGGCTCGAATTGGCGATTTGTGCTGTCGCTGTTACCATGGTTAATTATCTTATTGCCTTTTGTTTATGCAAAATCACGGGTATTAAACGTATTAAATCTAGGCGAATTAACAGCTGTAGGGCTAGGTGCCTCTATTGAAAAAGAGCGCCGTTGGTTGTTGGCTGCTGCCGTTGGTTTAGCTGGAGCTAGTGTTTCTGTAAGTGGAGGCATTGGTTTCGTGGGTCTTGTTGCACCACATTTAGCTCGACAGCTTGTTGGCGCTAAACACCAGTTTTTACTGCCAACTGCAGCTCTGTTAGGAGGATTTTTAGTGTTGATGGCTGATACAATCGGTCGTTCTATATTAGAGCCTTCAGAAATTCCGGCGGGGATTGTGGTTGCTGTTTTAGGAGCACCTTATTTCTTATATTTATTGGCGCGATTGAAAGAGTAACTATAGTTTGTGGATGTTGTGTGAATAGTATGATCATCGTCGGAAAGAATAGACAGGTAGTAGCTTAACACAACCTCAAAACTGTATGATCAGATCGAGACAGAAGGGGATGGAGAACGGAAATGTCAGAAGAACTATATGATGTAACGATTGTTGGTGGTGGTCCAGCTGGGCTTTATACTGCCTTTTATAGTGGAATGCGAGATTTAAAAACGAAAATTATTGAATACAGCTCACAGCTTGGCGGTCGTATGTTAATTTATCCTGAAAAAATGATTTGGGATGTCGGCGGAGTAACACCTATTTTAGGGGGACAGCTGATTAAACAACTTGTTGAGCAAGCTAAAACATTCGATCCTACAATTGTTTTAAATCAAAAGGTGGAAAAATTAGAAAAGCAACAGGATGGAACATTTATGTTGACATCCTCTACAGGTGAGAAGCATTTTTCGAAAACAGTTATTTTAGCAGTGGGGTATGGTGTTCTTTCTATGCAAAAGCTTGAAATAGAAGGAGCAGACCGATTTGAAGTAACAAATTTACATTATACAGTACAGGAACTAGAGATTTTCCGACACAAACATGTGTTAATTTCAGGCGGTGGTAATTCTGCAGTTGATTGGGCAAATGAGCTAGAGCCAATTGCTGCAAGTGTTACAGTCGTTCATCGCCGAGATGATTTTGGCGGCCATGAAAAAAATGTCTTGCGCATGAAAGAATCCTCAGTTCGTGTAAAAACGCCATATGAGGTTGTTCAATTGCATGGTGACGGTGATTTAATTCAGTATGTGTCCATAGTCAATAAAGAGACAGGTGAAAGTGAACGAGTAGAGGTAGATGCTGTCATTGTAAACCATGGCTTGAAATGTGATTATGGTGCACTTGAAGAATGGGGATTAAATATCCAAGATGAAGTAGCGATTGTCAATGAGAAGCGTGAAACGAACATTGAAGGTGTCTATGGAGCGGGTGATTTTATTGATCATCCTAGTAAAGTAAGATTAATAGCAGGTGCATTTGCGGATGGAATACTAGCATTAAATAGTGCCAAGCTATATTTGGAGCCAGATGCACCGAAAGTAGCCTATGTGTCATCACATAATATTCGCTTCAAAGAACGAAACGAGCAAATTGGGTTAGTAGACAATGATTATCGCGAAGTTCGTGGATAAGAAAGATGGAAGGTTCGTTTTTAATATTTTTTACTTGAAAATAATAAAATGACTATGCTATACTTCAAAAGTATGCAACGTGTACATATGTAGCTGACCCTTTCGACGCAAATTTTGTAGTCGACATATTCGGGCTATGTAAGGTACAGTTCGATAATACTCTGTTCCAGATGGTTCAGGGCGAGAGGAGAAAACGAATATGAAACAAGGAATTCATCCAGACTACAAAGAAGCAACAGTAACTTGCTCTTGTGGGAACACTTTCAAAACTGGTTCAGTAAAAGAAAACATCGTTGTCGAGTTCTGCAACGAATGTCACCCATTCTATACTGGCCGTCAAAAATTCGCGTCTACTGATGGTCGCGTGGATCGTTTCAACAAAAAATACGGTCTTAAAAACTAATGTTAGTTTAATACCTGCCAAGCATGCGCTTGGCAGGTATTTTTTTCAGTAAATAATACACGTTTGATGCAAGACCTTTCAAAATCCACATTGACATAAAGAAAGGGAGAAGACAGAATGGCACAGCTATATTTTAAACATGGTGCAATGAATAGTGGAAAATCAATAGAAATTCTAAAAGTTGCCCATAATTATGAAGAACAACAAAAGCCTGTGATGATGTTTACTTCAGGTTTAGATACACGTGATGAGGTTGGCTTTGTTTCCAGTCGAGTGGGTTTACGCCAACAAGCCATCCCTGTTTATGAGGATACAAATATTTTTGAACTAGTGGAATCCAATACTGTCAAGCCATACTGTGTGCTTGTGGATGAAGTTCAATTTTTAAAAAAAGCACATGTTTTACAACTTGCTAACATTGTGGATAAATTGGACATCCCCGTGATGGGCTTTGGCTTAAAAAATGATTTTCAAAATGAGCTATTTGAAGGTAGCCAATACATGCTTACATATGCAGATAAAATTGAGGAAATGAAAACAATTTGCTGGTTCTGTCATAAAAAAGCAACAATGAATTTACGAGTAGATGAAAGTGGAAAGCCAGTCTACACAGGTGATCAAATTCAAATTGGTGGTAATGACTCGTATTATCCGGTTTGTCGAAAATGTCACGCGCAGCCACCACTTTAAAGCCAATAGACAGGTGGATACGCTAAGAAAAAGTAGCATACATGCGAAATTTTTCTTATACTAAGTAGTGGAAATAAACATTGTAATTACTGAATGAAAGCTTCTTTGTCAAAAAGGGGCATACCTTAAAAAACTAAATAGAGGTGAAATCCATGTTTGATCGATTACAAGCAGTGGAGGATCGTTATGAAAGGCTAACAGAGCTTTTGAGCGATCCAGATATTGTGAATGATAGTAAGAAATTACGTGAATATTCTAAGGAACAATCAGATATCCAAGAAACAGTGGATACTTATCGTGAATATAAAAGTGTTAAAGAGCAGATAGTAGATACTCGTGAAATGTTAGATAGTGAAAAAGATCCTGATATGCATGAGATGGTAAAGGAAGAATTTAACCTATTGAAAGCACAGCAGGAAGAGCTAGAAGAACGTCTACGCATTTTATTAATTCCTAAAGATCCTAATGATAATAAAAACGTTATCATGGAAATTCGTGGAGCAGCTGGTGGTGACGAGGCCAATATTTTTGCGGGTGATTTATTCCGTATGTACTCTCGCTATGCGGAAACACAAGGCTGGAAAATTGATATTATGGAAGCTACACCAAACCCAATGGGCGGCTATAAAGAAGTAATCTTTATGATTAACGGACAAGGAGCCTATTCAAAATTCAAATTCGAAAATGGTGCACACCGCGTACAACGTGTCCCTGCTACCGAATCTCAAGGTCGTATTCATACATCGACGGCAACAGTTGCGTGTTTACCTGAAGTGGAGGAAGTAGATGTTGAAATCCATGAAAAGGATATTCGTGTAGATACATTTGCCTCTTCAGGTGCTGGTGGTCAATCTGTAAATACAACGATGTCTGCAGTTCGTATGACCCATTTACCAACAGGTGTTGTGGTTTCGATGCAGGATGAACGCTCACAAATTAAAAACCGTGAAAAAGCCATGAAAATTCTACGTGCTCGTGTTGCTGATATGTATATGCAAGAAGCACAAAAAGAGATTGATGCTACACGTAAATCTGCTGTAGGCTCAGGCGATCGCTCCGAGCGAATTCGCACATACAATTATCCACAAAACCGTGTAACAGATCACCGTATCGGTTTAACGATTCAAAAGCTAGATCAAATCGTCGAAGGAAGACTAGGCGAGATTATCGATGCCCTTATTTTAGAAGAACAAGCATCAAAGTTAGAGCGATTAAATGATGACTTATAAAAATGTGATGGAGGCCCTAGAGTGGGCTTCTTCTTTTTTAGTGGGTAATGGTCGTGAGCAAACAGCAGCACGTATCGTCATGCAACATGTACTTGGTACAAGTTATGCAAAAGTTATGTTGCACTTACAGGATGAATTAACAGCAGCACAGCAAATGCAGTTTAAAGCGCTCATAGAAGAACATGTCAATGGACGCCCAGTACAGTATTGTGTTGGAAGTGAGGAATTTTATGGTCGCTCCTTCCTAGTCGATGAATCTGTCTTAATTCCTCGGCCAGAAACAGAGGAGCTAGTACTTGGTACAATCAATCGCCTGCCTAAACTATTTCCACAACAAACCCTGAAGTTGGCTGATATCGGTACAGGCAGTGGAGCTATTGCTATTTCGATGAAACTGGAATGTCCAACGCTAACTGTTATAGCCACTGATTTATCACAGGATGCACTAGCAACGGCGCAAAAAAATGCTCAACGATTAGAGGCTGATATTGATTTTAGGTTGGGCGATTTGACAGCGCCACTTGCAGGAGAAAAATTGGATGTTGTCTTATCAAACCCACCGTATATTGCCTTTGATGAGGCACAGGAAATGTCGAATGTTGTACTAGAGCATGAGCCACATAATGCACTATTTGCTGAGGAAGATGGTCTGATTTTGTATAGAAAATTAGCTGAGCAACTACCAGCCTACATGAATAAACCAGCATTGATTGGGTTAGAAATCGGTTATACACAAGGTGAGCAAGTAGCCAAATTCTTTCAAGATAGTTTTCCACATGCGACAGTTTCAATAGAAAAAGATATTAACGGTAAGCCTCGAATGATTTTTTGTGAGATTCATGTATAAAGTTTCTTAATCTTGCCAACAATGTTGAGCAAGGAGGGATTTATATGTTAAATGAATACAAGATTATTAGATTACCTAAACAAAATATCTTTCTAGCTTTTGCTAGACTAGTATTAATCGCGATTGCTTTACAATTATGTATTTTATATATTCCATCATTAGTAGGCTTTGCCAAGGAAGCTACCAATGATGAGCAAGAAAACGATTTTCGTATACGTGTTATTGCGAACAGTAATACGACACAAGATCAGCTAGAGAAAGAGCAGCTTGTCCAAGAATTAAAGCCATACTTTATGCAAGTAGCCACTGCTGGCAATGTAGGGAGTGAGCAAATTCTTTCGCTAAAACAACAAATTGAAACAGAATTGAGCGAAAATTATCCACAGATGGATACACAAATTGTCATTGGGGATAACTTATTTCCACCAAAAAGACAAGGTGCTGTACTCTATCCACAAAATGTGTATCACTCGATTGTTGTGAAGATTGGTGATGCACGTGGGGATAACTGGTGGTGCAGTATCTTTCCATCTATTTGTGAGCCTGAAAAAGAAGAAGTAAAAGAAGAAGTAAAAGAAGAAAAAGAGCAAGTAACATTCTTTATATGGGAATGGATTAAAGGACTTTTTGAATGAATTGTGCACAAATTCAGATAACTTATACACATTTTTTCGTAAGTTATAAACATTATGTGGATAATTCAGTAAAAACCAATAATTGAAGGTAGGTTTTAATGATGGAAACCGTTTGCAAGGTTGTGGACAGTAATGTGAATAGTCAGATTAATTATACACAAGCTGTGGATATCTTAAATGCGGGAGAGGTAGTAGCATTTCCGACAGAAACGGTTTATGGCTTAGGAGCAGTGGCCACAAATGATTTGGCAGTGAAAAAGATATTTGAAGCGAAAGGCCGACCTTCAGATAATCCTTTAATTGTCCATGTGGGGACAAAAGAGGAAGTAGCCATTTATATCGATCAAATTTCTGAAGTAGCCAAACAGTGCATGGATTTCTTTTGGCCCGGCCCCTTAACGCTTGTAATGCCAGCAAAGCCAAATGTTTTAGCACAAAGTGTCACAGCTGGGTTATCAACAGTGGGCATTCGAATGCCGAATCATCCAGTAGCACTTGGATTGTTACAGCAGCTTCAAAAACCGCTTGCTGCACCAAGTGCCAATCGTAGCGGTAAACCAAGCCCTACAGAGGCAGTCCATGTATTAGATGATTTGGGAGGATACATACCTTATATTTTGGATGGAGGTTCTACAGGCATTGGGCTCGAATCTACTGTGTTAGATGTGACACATGAACCTCCAGTAATTTTACGTCCAGGTGGCATTACAAAGGAAATGCTTGAGGCGAAGATAGGTCCCGTTATTCAACCAACCAATATAGAGCAGAAGCTAGAAACAACGCCTAAAGCACCAGGCATGAAATATACACATTATGCTCCAAATGCTCCTGTGTATTTAATAGATTGCCATTATGAGAAAGTCAGCGAGGCTGTTCAGCGAATGCAGCGAGAAGGACATATAGTAGCATTGCTTGCACCAGTGAATTTTGCAGATATCAAAGCTGATTTTTACTTCTCGATTGGTGAAGCTGGAAGTAAACAAGAAATGGGTGCGAACTTATACAATGCACTTAGAGCATGTGATAAAACCGCCGCTACCATTATTTTAGCAACAACAACCTCAACAGAAGGTGTAGGAGCAGCTATCATGAATAGACTTGAAAAGGCCTCTGGAGGTAAATGGTATTCATTATAAATGAATATGGTTCAGGTACATTAGCGACAAAAGACATTGATATAAATCATGTCTTTTGTCCTTTTTGTTTATCATTACAAAATATAAAAGAAAAACTATTGTGGACAATTATGATAATAATGTATTTTCGAGCATAAAATGATAAAATATTAGGGAGAGAAGGAGTGCGTTCTTGCAGGGAATTCTTGCAGGTATACTAACGTCTGTTGATGTGATTGGTCTATATGTCTTACTGCCGAATGTTAGATATCGCTTATTTTTGTCACTATGGACAGCAGCATTGCATATGCTTTTCCCGTTATTAGGCTTTGAGCTAGGAAGCTATTTAGTTCGATTTCTATTAGAATGGGGACAATGGATTTCAAGTATTTTATTATTTTGTATTGGTATGCATTTACTATTATTCTCTCATCGAGATGAAAAAGTAACAATATCACCTGTACTTTTAGCTGTGACTGCAAGCCTAGATACCTTTTCAGTTAGTGTTTCTTTTGGTATGCTTAACTTAGAAAAAACTATTTTTATCATGAGTGCAGGCTTGAGTGCTCTAATTTGCGCTTATGGGTCATTAGTCATTGCACGTAGAAGCCAAGTATTTTTTGGCAATAAAATTCAAATAGCTGCTGGCGTTATATTTATTATCATGAGTATTCTAGCTATTCAACAATAGATGAAATTGGAGAGTGATAAGTGTGAAAATATTATTTGTTTGTACAGGCAATACTTGTCGCAGTCCGATGGCAGAAGTTATTTTAAAACATAAACAAATCAACAATGTAGAGGTGCGCTCAGCAGGTATTTATGCCATGCCAAATGCACAAATGTCAGCACATGCACAACAAGTGTTAAATGAAGCGCAAATGTCACATCAGCATTTTGCAACGCAATTATCAATGACAGAAATGGCATGGGCAGACTTAATTTTAACGATGACGACTGCTCACAAAGACGCCGTGATTTCAAATTATCCAGAAGCTGAACATAAAGTATTTACCTTGAAAGAATATACAAATGAGGGCAGTCTGGAAAATGTAGTAGATCCTTATGGTGGCAATAAAGCAATATATGAAGCAACATTTGCAGAATTAAAGGAATTAGTTGATCAATTAATACAAAAACTTGAAAAGAATTGAGGGGCCCTATGAAAAAACAATTTGGTTTACGGCTTAAATTGGTATTATTTGTTAGTGTACTTGCGCTTATCACCTACAGTGTCAGTTTTATATTCATTGAGTTTTTACAACCTACTTTCTTCCCAGACACGAATCGAATGGTTTTTGAGGTAATTACTTACGCATTAGGTATTATATGGTCAGGTATATTAGCAGCGTTGTTAAGCGTGATCTTAATCAAACCTTTACAGCAGCTCGAACATTCAGCAATCCTTGTAGCTGAAGGGAAAATTGGACAGGATGTACAAATGCCTAAAACAAATGATGAAATTCGATCCGTTGCTGAAGCGTTCCAACAAATGGTGTTAAATCTGCGTCAAATGGTGGAAAGTATCGATCAAAACTTTCAGCAAACAAATCAATCAATTATTCAGCTATCTGATGAGGCGGGAGTGGCAACTAAAAAGGCAGAAGGAATTGCCTCTACTGTGAAGCATATATCTGCAGGAGCAGAAGCATCTGCAACAGCTGTACAAGACACTGCCGAAGCTATTGAAGATGTGCGAGCTCTTGCAACAGAAGTAAATAGTAGAGCAGAAGCATCAGCATCACAATCAAAAGAGATTCTACATAATTTATCGACAACAACAAAGGCCATCGAAATACTAGTGAATAGTATTCAGCAAATTGCTACAGGTAATAATGAGGCACTAAAAAGTATTCATGCACTTGAAGAAAATGCTGGCCAAGTAGAACGGATTATTAGCTTAGTCGGTGACATTGCGGCACAAACAAATTTACTGGCATTAAATGCCTCGATTGAAGCAGCACGAGCAGGAGAGCATGGAAAGGGCTTCGCAGTGGTAGCTGAGGAAGTTCGCGGTTTGGCTGATGAAAGTGCGAAAGCTGTCCAAGGTATTACAGCTTTAATTCAGTCCATGCAGCAAAATGTAGAGGTAGTTGTTAAACAAATGAATGAACAAGTAGCATTTGCGACGAAGGAAGCTGATCGCGTTTCTGAAACAACGACAGCCGTTGAAGGTATGGCTTCCAACGTACATGAAATGGCAACAGCAATTGTTGAAATTTCCTCGTTAATTGAACAGCAAATGCATAATATTGAAACGACAGCTCGCCAATCACAAGAAGTTGCAGCCATTGCTGAAGAAACGTCAGCAGGTGCACAGGAAGTTCGTAGTGCCGCTGAGGAGCAAGCTTATGCTATCGAGCAGGTAGAGCATTTGGCTCAAAGTTTGAAAAAGCAATCGGAAGCATTGCATAAGATGATTCAACAATTTGATAGACAAGCATAGTCCAACAGGCTATACATAAATGCGACGTAAAATCGGATTTATGTATAGCCTTTTTTATTAGAGAGCGTCCATCTTAGGATCACGTTCTGTCAAAGTATTTATGTCCATCGTAAGTGAAAAGCTAAAAAAAATTCAGAAGATGGAATATTACAACAAAGGACCTTTATCCGAACTTATTAACATGATATTCACATTATCCACAGAAAAATGAGTTTAAAAGTGAATATTTTTGTGTTAATATACAATAAATGTTCGTCTTTTAGGAGAAATCAGCATAAAAAAACAAGAAAAATCATGTTATTCTTCAGAAAGAAGTGGTACACTAAGGGTGACTATAATTCGAAAAGAGGGAACCCAGTGAGAATAGCAATTTCTTCTGATCACGGAGGCAACAACTTACGTCGTGAGATTATGCAGCTATTAGATGAACTTCATATTAGCTACGAAGATTTTGGTCCACAATCTGCGGATTCAGTAGACTATCCTGATTATGCAAAACCTGTTTCTGAAGGTGTTGCTAATGGAGAATTTGATAAAGGTATTTTAATTTGTGGCACAGGAATTGGTATGTCCATTGCTGCTAATAAGGTGAAGGGCATTCGTTGTGCATTAGTGCATGATGTATTCAGTGCCAAGGCAACACGTTGCCATAATGACTCAAATATTATAGCCATGGGTGAACGTGTCATTGGTCCAGGCCTTGCACGTGAAATCGTCCAAACTTGGCTAGAAACAGAGTTTGAAGGTGGCCGTCATACACGCCGCATAGAAAAAATTGCTGAGCTAGAGCAATAATCGTTTCATGATTCCATATATGGCATTCGTCAAGGATGTCCTATATGGCATGATTTTAATGGATATAGATGAAGGAGCTGAGCTTAATGGTAGTAAAACAAATACGAACGCATTTGACTCAGTTACTCAGTGAGTTTGAAGAGCAGGTAACGTTACGACCTCATACAATTTTTGTTGTAGGGTGCTCTACATCTGAAGTGATTGGTCAGAAAATTGGCACAGCAGGGGCATTGGAAATAGCTGAAGCCATTTTTGAGCCGTTACAAGAATTTGCATCGAAACATCAATTACATTTAGCATTCCAAGGCTGTGAGCATATTAACCGCGCTATTACTATGGATGCATCAACGGCTGAACGATTTGGCTATGATGAAGTAGCAGTAGTTCCAGTACGTACAGCAGGTGGATCGATGTCTGCTTATGCCTATACACAATTTGCTAATCCAGTGGTTGTTGAAACAATACAGGCACATGCAGGTATTGATATTGGACAAACATTAATTGGTATGCATTTGAAAGCAGTAGCTGTTCCCGTTCGAACATCAGTGAAAATGGTGGGAGAAGCGGTTGTTACGGTTGCAACAACACGTCCAAAGCTAATTGGCGGAGAACGTGCAATATATAAATAATTACCCTTATTATAAGTGGTATAGATAATTAACGATACTTTAGGAGGCTTTTTCAAACATGGCATATGAAAAATTAGCAGTACAAGACCAAGCAGTATTAGACGGAATTCTTGCAGAAAAAAAACGTCAACAAGCAAATATTGAATTGATTGCATCTGAAAACTTTGTTTCCGAAGCGGTTATGGAAGCACAAGGATCAGTACTGACAAATAAATACGCTGAAGGCTATCCAGGTAAACGCTACTACGGTGGTTGTGAACATGTAGACGTAGTAGAAAATATTGCACGTGATCGCGTGAAAGAAATTTTTGGAGCAGAATATGCTAATGTACAACCACACTCTGGTGCACAAGCAAACATGGCTGTTTACCATACAATTTTAGAACCAGGTGACACAGTTCTTGGTATGAACCTTTCTCATGGTGGTCACTTAACACATGGATCTCCAGTAAACTTCTCTGGTATCCTATATAACTTTGTGGAATATGGTGTAACGAAAGAAAATCAAGTAATCGATTATGAAGATGTACGTCAAAAAGCATTAGAACATAAACCAAAACTTATCGTTGCTGGTGCATCTGCCTACCCACGTGAAATTGACTTCTCTAAATTCCGTGAAATCGCAGACGAAGTGGGTGCATACTTCATGGTGGATATGGCACATATTGCTGGTCTTGTAGCTGCTGGTGAACATCAATCACCAGTGCCGTATGCTGATTTTGTTACATCAACAACGCATAAAACATTACGTGGACCACGTGGTGGTTTAATTCTTGCTTCAAAAGAGTGGGAGCAAAAATTAAATAAATCTGTATTTCCAGGAATTCAAGGTGGTCCATTAATGCATGTCATTGCTGCAAAAGCTGTAGCATTTGGCGAAGTATTACAACCAGAATTTAAAGACTATGCAAAGCAAATTAAAGCGAATGCCAAAGCTTTAGCAGAAGTACTAATTGCTGAAGGCGTTGAAATCGTTTCTGGTGGCACAGATAACCACTTATTACTGTTAAATGTAAAATCACTTGGTTTAACAGGTAAAGTAGCAGAGCATGCACTAGATGAAGTAGGTATTACAACGAATAAAAACACAATTCCTTACGATACAGAATCTCCATTTGTTACTTCTGGTATTCGTATCGGTACGCCAGCTGTTACTTCTCGCGGCTTTAAAGAAGAAGATATGAAAGAAGTTGGAGCAATTATTGCTGCGGTTCTTAAAAATCCTGAAGATGAAGCAGTTAAAGCAGAAGCAAAAGATCGTGTAAAAGCATTAACAGATAGACACCCATTATACGCATAATAGAAATGAGAGGGCTGTGTTTAAAGTACATTTGTTACTTTAAATACAGCCTTTTATTTTGTGAATTTAGGACTAAACTATAAAAAACATATTTTTTCTAAAAAATAGAATAATCATCTTGTTTTTGAATAAATTTACATAAAATAGATAAGTAGGGTTTTATTATAATAGTTTAAGGACAGATAATGTCCTAGAAAAGAAGTTTTTTTTCATAAAGGTGAAAATTTATTTGAATTTTATGTACAATGGAAATGGGATGAAGTGATAGAGATGGAGGGATTGGATGGTCACTAAATCATTAGACATAGAAAATGATGTTTTATTAAGTAGCATTCGTAAATTAGGGGATAATTCGAAAGAAAGCTATGTTATTTTTGATGCGACAAATCATCATGGCATACTAGCGTGTAATGATTCATTTTGTATGCTTACAAATGCTTCGCGTTCACAAATCCTAAATACTGATTATTTTTCATGGCTCTCTATAGATGAAAAAAAGACAACCATAAAAATGATAAAAGAAAAAATACATAACGGCATAATGGTCCAGGCAAAGCTCTATCATAATGGCATTAATAAGTCGCCCTTTTGGGCAGAGATACAAGCATTACCATTTTGCAATGAGGCTAATCGTACGAAATATGTTTTAGTGCTTGTGAAGGATGTAACGTATTACCGTACTGAAGACTTCCTAATGAGATTAGAAAATGATATGTACAAGGCCATCGAGCGAGATAGCACTCTTGAACAAAAGATGAAAATTATTTGCCGTGGACTGGATGATTTTTTTACGCCGAATATTACAAGTATGGTTCTGGTAAAAACAGAGTCCAATCAATTACAAGTTTTCACAGGTAATGATTCGGAGGAAAGTGTGCCAAGGTGCTGTGAAAACAATGCATTTTTTATTGAAGTAATGCAATCAGGAAATGCTAGGCTCGTGGAAAATTTAGATGAAGTAAATATCCCTGAGGAACATAAACAATATGCTACATTATCTGAAAAGCCGTATGGATGGTTTGTACCTATACGCAATCAACAACGGCAAGTGATAGGGCTATTTTCGATCTATTTTCAAAAAACACGAAGCGACCAAATGTCTTTTAAAAATATGCTTCAAAAAATGGGGTCACTTGTTGCGTTGGCTGTTACCTATGCTCGAACTCAAAAAAAAATTTGGGATTTAGCCTACACGGATATTACAACGGGTCTACCTAATCGTCATAGCTTTGTTAATTCGATTGAAAAAGAAGTGGAGCATGGTTTAAGCGGCTTTATCAAAATATTAAAACCAAGTGAATTTCATCAAGTAGTGGAACTTTACGGGCGTGAGGTTGGAGATGAGCTTTTAAGGCAACTCGCTAAAAGATTGGAGCAAGACAAGCCAGAAGATAATGAATATGTTGCTAGATTTACAAGCTCTAGTCTCATTATGTCTACGTTGGCACAAAATGAAAATTTACAGGAGTATGATAAGCGGATAAAGGAAACAATTCGGCAGCCCTTTATTATAGGGGGGAAGCAAATCTATATCACGCTAAAAACAGGAATCGCTTCCTATAATAATGATATAAAAATCATTGATGCGATTCGCTTTGCTGATAATGCTCTTTCCTTTGCAATTGATAGACCAGGTACACATACTGAAATTTTTACAACAGAAAAAAATGATGTGCTTATACAGAAAATGACGGTTTTAAATCATTTATCACAAGCAATCAAAAATAAAGAAATTACAGTCCATTTACAGCCTAAGGTAGACTTACGTAATGGTGAAATACACAGTATTGAGGCACTGGCACGGTGGATTTCTCCAAAACTAGGCTTTGTGTCACCAGCCATCTTCATTCCAGTAGCTGAGAGTACCGGGAAGGTTCTGGAAATAGATGTTCTTGTTTTAGAGACTGTGCTTTCATGGCTTTCAGAACGTCAACGGCTAGGAAAGAAATTAGTGAAAATTGCAGTTAATATCTCACCTGATCATTTTTACTATACGCATTTCGTTCAGGATACACTGAAACTTGTTCGAAAATATAATATTGACCCTAGCTATATTATTTTAGAGGTGACTGAAAATATTGGTTTAGTAGATTTTCAATCTGCCTTTAAAATTATTCAAGAATTAAAAAGCTATGGTTTTAAAACATCAGTAGATGATTTTGGGACAGGTTTTTCATCATTAAGCTATCTACAACAGCTACCCTTCACTGAATTAAAGATTGATCGTAGCTTTATTAATGCGATTGAAGATGCGGCAACACTTGCGATTGTACGCTCCATTATTCAGTTGGCATTAAACTTAGGGATGATTTCAGTTGCAGAGGGCATTGAAACGGAAGAGCAGGTAGAAATTTTACGTGCACTAGGCTGTACAGTAGGACAAGGCTATTTTTATTATAAGCCAATGCCCATTGAACAAGTAGATAAAATTCTTGATCAATAGCTTATTTTTGACAAATATAAAATAACAAAAGGAGTCGTCCTAAATTAATTTTTGAGGCGACTCCTTTTTTCTGTTATACTAGTTGAGATAAAAATGAAATCCGAACGGTGAGGAGAGAATCCCTTTGAGCAAAGTCTATGTATTTGATCATCCACTAATCCAACACAAATTAACTTATATTCGCGACAAGAACACAGGAACAAAAGAATTTCGTGAGCTAGTAGACGAAGTAGCAACACTTATGGCGTTTGAAATCACACGTGATATGCCAGTAGAAGAAATTGAAATTGAAACACCTGTAACAATTGCCAAAACAAAAGTACTTTCTGGTAAAAAGCTTGCGATTGTACCAATTCTACGTGCAGGTATTGGTATGGTAGATGGCGTATTAAAGCTTATCCCAGCGGCTAAAGTTGGTCATATTGGTCTTTATCGTGATCCTGAAACGTTAAAACCAGTTGAATATTATGCAAAACTTCCAGCAGATGTGGAAGAGCGTGATTTCATCATTGTAGATCCAATGCTTGCAACTGGTGGTTCAGCAGTGGAAGCCATCCACTCACTGAAAAAACGTGGAGCTAAAAACATTAAATTCATGTGCTTAATCGCTGCACCAGAGGGTGTAAAAGCTATTCAAGAAGAACATTCGGATGTAGATATTTATATTGCTGCACTTGATGAAAAATTAAACGATCATGGCTATATTGTACCTGGTTTAGGTGATGCCGGAGACCGTCTATTCGGTACAAAATAAAAATCAATACATGTAATTTCCTCATTTAGGAAACTAATAACTTGTGAAAGCGTCCTTCAAATTGAAGGGCGTTTCCTAGTATGTGTAGGCAAGTACGCCTATTGATGACCATTAATAGATGTAGTTGACCATTTCATACAATAACAAAAAGGACGGTGTAGATCGTTTTGATAAAAAAATGGAAAGTAATGACGATTTTTGGTACAAGACCAGAAGCAATTAAAATGGCTCCTCTCGTTTTGGAGTTACAAAAGTATCCTGAGCAAATAGAATCTATTGTAACCGTAACAGCACAGCATCGCCAAATGCTCGACCAAGTATTAGAGACATTTAACATAACACCAAACTATGATTTAAATATAATGAAGGATCGTCAAACATTAATTGATGTAACGACAAACGCATTACAGGGCTTAGATAAAGTAATGAAAGAAGCACAACCAGATATCGTTTTGGTACATGGTGATACAGCAACAACCTTCATTGCGAGCTTGGCGGCATTCTATAACCAAATTGCTATAGGGCATGTGGAAGCAGGCTTACGTACATGGAACAAGTATTCACCATATCCAGAGGAAATGAATCGTCAGCTAACAGGTGTGATGGCAGATTTACATTTTGCTCCAACGGAAGTATCTAAAAAGAACCTGCTAGATGAAAATAAAAATCCAGACACTATTTTTGTGACAGGAAATACAGCCATTGACGCATTAGCAACAACGGTCAGTGAGCACTACACACACCCTGTATTAGATAAGATTGGCGAAGATCGCATGATTTTATTAACGGCACATCGTCGTGAAAATCTGGGTGAACCAATGCGCCATATGTTCAAAGCGATTACGAGAATATTAACAGAGCATGAGGATGTTCAAGTTGTATATCCAGTGCATATGAATCCAGCTGTTAGAGAAATTGCGAATGAAATCTTAGGAGACAATGAACGTGTACATTTAATAGAGCCTCTTGAAGTGTTTGATTTCCATAATTTTGCGGCAAATTCATATATGATTTTAACGGACTCAGGTGGCGTACAAGAAGAAGCACCTTCATTAGGGAAACCAGTGCTTGTTCTAAGAGATACGACAGAACGTCCAGAAGGTATTGAAGCTGGCACATTAAAGCTAGCAGGAACGGAAGAAGAAACAATCTATGCCTTAGCAAAGGAATTACTAACAGATAAAAATGCCTACGAAGTAATGGCGAAAGCATCGAATCCATATGGAGATGGGCATGCATCGAAGCGTATTGTTGAGGCACTGCTAGAATTTTTACAAAGAACTAATTAATGTACTATATTTAATTCGGAAAAATAAGTCTAATGTACCTATTGAAATGGGTAAGCTAATTTACGAGCATAATCATGTCGTAAATTAGCTTTTTTTTCGTGTGAGAAGGTTGGGAACTTTTGAAACTATGAAATTTCATACACAAATTTGTCAACAATTTGACAAGAGTATATAGGCTGTGAAGTTTTTCTCCTTTACCAATTGACTTCAAATATCACCTATTGTATGCTTACAAAGGGTAAGAATGATAAGGGTTTCAGTTCATAAATAGGACGTTGAAACACTTGTTATATCAACTTTCTACTAAATTGACAGTTCAAAATAAAACTGTCGATTTGCAACGTTTTGTGCGTTTCGGTTTTTACCGAGTCGGTAAGGGGTGTAAGTTATTTTTGGGCATTTACACCTGTAATTGAAATGACTCTCCCATTACTATTCCGCTGTGAGTAGTGTCTTTCACTGCTCTTTTCTGATTTCACATAGTGGTCAGCAAACGTTTTCATTACTCGAAAAAATGATTCAGGAGATTATAACCAATGCTAGATTTGCATCACATTTTTGCTGTGCAGAAGAGGGCGTTATTTTTTTTGCTTGCACTCTGCGCATTAGGCTGGGGGTTTACTCCCTATCAAACTGTTTTTGCGGGCATCGCAATAGGTGCATTTTTTGGTACGTATAATTTTTGGATTCTAGTTCGCCGTATGGAGAAGTTTGACAGATCCATTAGTGAAGGGAAGAAGATAGGCTCACTTGGTACAGCGCTTCGCTTTGGATCAGGTGTTGCGGCAGTCGCAATAGCCATTTCGTTGCCAAACTATTTTCACTTAATTAGCACGGTTATAGGGCTAATGATTCCGTACGTTTTTCTCTTTGTCGAGAGAATTGTGTCACATGTAAGGAACCGCTAATGTGCTTTAAATTAGAAAGAGAGGTGAAAAATAACAATGAATCATGAAGCTCCGTTACTAGAAGTCGGTTTTTTAACATTTAATAAATCGACAGTTATGATGTTACTGGTTGCAGCAATTATCGTATTTTTAATTGCCTTTATTTCAACTAGAAGCCTAAAGTTAAAACCTACTGGTATGCAAAACTTTATGGAATGGATTATGGATTTCGTTAAGAATATTATTAAAAGCAACATGGACTGGAAAACTGGTGGTCGATTCCACGTTCTAGCCATTACGCTAATTATGTTTATCGCAGTATCTAACTTACTAGGTCTTCCATTCTCTATCGTCTATGATCATCAGCTATGGTGGAAATCACCAACAGCTGACCCTACAGTTACGATGACATTGGCAGCAATGATTTTAGTCTTAACGCAATACTATGGTGTTAAAATGAAGGGTACAGGTCATTATGTTGGTACATTCTTCAAACCAATGTCATTCATGTTCCCGCTGAAAATAGTAGAAGAATTTGCAAACACATTAACATTAGGTTTACGTCTTTACGGTAACATTTACGCGGGTGAGATTTTACTTGGCTTACTTGCAGGTTTAGCATCATCAGGTGCTGTGGGATTCATCGGGGCAATCGTTCCTATGATGGCATGGCAAGGTTTCTCAATTTTCATCGGCTTTATCCAAGCCTTTATCTTCACAATGTTAACAATGGTTTACATGGCTCATAAAGTGAGCGATGACCATTAATATAAAGCATATATCCTATGCTTGAATCACAAAAAAACAAACAATTCCAAGGAGGAAATTTTCAAATGACAGGTTCATTAGGTTTATTAGCAGCAGCAATCGCAATCGGTTTAGGTGCACTTGGTGCAGGTATTGGTAACGGTCTTATCGTATCAAAAACAGTAGAAGGTATCGCTCGTCAACCAGAAGCTCGTGGCGTTCTTCAAACTACAATGTTCATCGGGGTTGCATTAGTTGAAGCCCTACCGATCATCGCAGTAGTAGTAGCATTCATCGTAATGAACAAATAATTCAGTTGAACACTGAATTTTACTAGTGGCGAAGCAGGATTCACCAGATGAAACTTCGCCCTTCATTTTGGAACGGATAAAAGCTATGTGTAAATATAGCTTTTTAAAATAGGTAGTTTTTTAAATCATTAAATTATGTTGAAGTTAAAGCTCTTGAAGGGAGTGAAACAATCGTGTTTTTAGATTATCTTGTACTAGGTGCTGGCACTGGTGGAGGTTTTAACAATGGTGACATCATCTCAACATTGGTTATCTTCATAGTGTTAATGTTATTACTTAAGAAATTCGCTTGGGGTCCACTTATGGGCATCATGCAGCAACGTGAAGAATTAGTAGCGAGTGAAATCGAAGCAGCTGAAAAAGCGCGCAAAGAATCGCACCAATTTTTAGAAGAACAAAAGAGCCTTCTTAAAGAAGCTCGTACGGAAGCACAATCGATTGTTGAAGGCGCTAAGAAACAAGGCGAACTACAAAAAGAAGAAATTCTTACTGTAGCGCGCAATGAAGCAAACCGCTTAAAAGAATCGGCTTTACGTGAAATTGAGTCTGAAAAAGAAAAAGCTATTGCAGCAGTACGTGATGAAGTCGTTTCATTATCTGTACTTGCAGCATCTAAAGTCCTTAGCAAAGAGATTTCTGAGGCAGACAACCGTGCTCTAATTGAAGAGACGATTGCGAAGGCAGGCGAAGCTCGATGAGTAATTCAACTGTAGCAAAACGTTACGCTCAAGCGCTTTTTGAATTAGCGCAACAAAAAAACAATCTTACTGAAGTTGGAGCAGACTTAAACGAACTAACAAAAGTAATGAAAGAATCTCCTGATTTTTTAACGCTTTTAAGTGCGCCTAAGTTCTCCATCGAACGTAAAAAACAAATGGTAGCTGAAATCTTCACTGGTGCAACACCAGAAGTTTTACACACGGTTCAACTTCTAGTTGAGAAAAAACGTGTAAACGAGATTAAGCTAATTGCCAATGCATATGCTGAGCTTGCTGCACAAGCACAAGGTATGGCAGATGCAACAGTATTTTCAACACGTGCACTTTCTGCAGAAGAAAGCGCTAATATTTCGACAGCATTTGCGAAACTTGTTGGAAAACAATCATTAAACATTACAAACGAAATCGATCCAACTTTACTTGGTGGTATTCGTGTTCAAATCGGTAACCATATTTATGATAGCTCAGTAGTTAACAAACTAGAGCGTCTAAAACGTGAATTAATCGGTTAATAATTTAGAAATGTGAGAGGTGACATACATGGGCATCAAGGCTGAAGAAATCAGCAGTCTGATTAAACAACAGATTGAGAATTATGAATCTGAACTTAAAGTAAGCGAAGTTGGTACAGTTATCCGTATTGGTGACGGTATCGCTCTTGCTCATGGCCTCGACAACGCCATGGCTGGAGAGCTTTTAGAGTTCTCTAACGGTGTTATGGGTATGGCTCAAAACCTAGAAGAAGGTAACGTTGGTATCGTAATCTTAGGTCCATACACTGACATCAAAGAAGGCGATGAAGTTCGTCGTACAGGTCGTATCATGGAAGTACCAGTTGGTGAAGAACTGATTGGTCGTGTTGTAAACCCACTTGGTCAACCAGTGGATGGACAAGGTCCTATCAACGCTACAAAATCTCGTCCAATCGAAAGCCCAGCTTTCGGTGTAATGGCTCGTAAATCAGTACACGAACCACTACAAACGGGTATTAAAGCGATTGACGCATTAGTGCCAATCGGCCGTGGTCAACGTGAGTTAATCATCGGTGACCGTCAAGTAGGTAAAACATCTGTAGCAATCGATACAATCTTAAACCAAAACGGTGAAAACATGATTTGTATCTATGTTGCAATCGGTCAAAAAGAATCTACTGTACGTGGTGTTGTTGAAACTTTACGTAAACACGGTGCTTTAGATTATACAATCGTTGTAACTGCAGCAGCATCTCAACCTGCTCCATTATTATACTTAGCACCATTTGCTGGTGTTTCTATGGCAGAAGAATTCATGTTACAAGGTAAACACGTTTTAATCGTGTATGATGATCTTTCTAAACAAGCATCAGCTTACCGTGAACTTTCACTTCTTCTACGCCGTCCTCCAGGTCGTGAAGCATACCCTGGTGATGTATTCTACTTACACAGCCGCTTACTTGAACGTGCTGCGAAGTTAAATGAAACTTACAACTGTGGTTCTATCACAGCCCTTCCATTCGTAGAGACACAAGCTGGGGATATCTCTGCATACATCCCAACTAACGTAATCTCAATTACTGATGGTCAAATCTTCTTACAATCTGACTTATTCAACTCAGGTGTACGTCCAGCGATCAACGCAGGTCTTTCAGTATCACGTGTAGGTGGATCAGCTCAAATTAAAGCAATGAAAAAAGTTGCGGGTACACTACGTCTTGACTTAGCTGCATTCCGTGAGCTTGAATCATTTGCTCAATTCGGTTCAGATTTAGATAAAATTACACTTGCTAAACTTGAACGTGGTAAACGTACGGTTGAAGTGCTTAAACAAGACCTAAACAAACCACTTAAAGTTGAAAAACAAGTTGCTATCCTATATGCATTAACTAAAGGTCATTTAGATGATATCCCAGTACAAGATATCGTTCGTTTCGAAAACGAATTCTTAAGCTGGTTAGATTCAAACCACACTAACGTTCTAGATCATGTTCGTACTACAAAAGAGCTTGCTCCGGATGCGGATTATGAAGCAGCAATCAATGCATTCAAGAAAACATTCGCTAAATCAGAATAAGTTCTAGCTAGTCACTTGATTAAAAAACAAAAGGTGGTGAAATACCAGTGGTAAACTTACGCGAAATAAAAGGTCGTATTAATTCAACAAAGAGTACGAAACAAATTACGAAAGCGATGCAGATGGTTTCTTCTTCAAAATTACGTCGTGCAGAGCAAAATGCTAAAGCTTACGTTCCTTATATGGAAAAAATCCAAGACGTAGTAGGCGCGATTGCAGCAGGTACAAAAGACAGTGGACACCCAATGTTAACTGCTCGTCCTGTAAAGAAAACAGCTTACTTAGTCATTGGTTCTGACCGTGGTCTAGCAGGTGCTTACAACTCAAGTATCCTACGTCAAGTACAACGTACAATTAACGAGCGTCATAAATCAAAAGACGAATACGTTATTTTAGCAGTAGGTCGTGTTGTTCGTGATTACTTTGTGAAACGTGATCATAATGTCATCAGCAGTGTTGTTGCTCTTCCTGACCAACCAACATTCGCTGATATTAAAGAAATCGCTCGTAATGCTGTTGGTATGTTCATTGACGGTACGTATGATGAGCTTTATATGTACTATAATCACTTTGTCAGCGCAATTGCTAACGAAGTGACAGAGAAAAAACTTCTTCCATTAACAGATATAGCACCTGTAAACAGTAAAGCTTCTTATGAATTCGAACCATCTGGCGAAGCAATTCTTGAAGTATTACTTCCACAATACGCGGAAAGCTTAGTTTATGGCGCATTATTGGATGGAAAAGCAAGTGAACATGCTTCTCGTATGACTGCTATGAAAAATGCAACTGATAATGCATCTGATCTTATTGCAGATCTTTCATTGCAATATAACCGTGCACGTCAAGCAGCGATTACACAAGAAATTACAGAAATCGTTGGTGGAGCTGCAGCCTTAGAATAGGCTCAGCTCACCAATGTCGTATAAGAATACGATAGGAGGGTACACAGTAATGAATAAAGGACATGTTATTCAAGTAATGGGTCCGGTTGTCGACGTAAAATTCGAAAACGGCCAATTACCAGCAATCTATAACTCATTAACAGTTAAGATTGAACGTCCTAATGAAGAACCAACAACTCTTGCATTAGAAGTTGCACTTCATTTAGGCGATGATTCTGTTCGTACAATTGCAATGTCATCTACTGATGGCTTACAACGTGGAGCAGAAGTAACAGACTTAGGAAAAGCTATCTCAGTACCAGTTGGTGAAGTGACACTAGGTCGTGTATTCAACGTACTTGGAGAAGTAATTGACTTAGGTGAAGAGATTCCAGCAGATGCTCGTCGTGATTCAATTCACCGCGAAGCTCCATCTTTCGATGAACTTTCAACTACAGTTGAAATTCTTGAAACAGGTATCAAAGTAGTAGACTTATTAGCACCTTATATTAAAGGTGGTAAGATCGGTCTATTCGGTGGTGCCGGTGTAGGTAAAACAGTATTAATCCAAGAATTAATCAATAACATCGCACAAGAGCACTCAGGTATCTCTGTATTTGCTGGTGTAGGTGAGCGTACTCGTGAAGGGAACGACTTATTCTTCGAGATGAGCGATTCAGGCGTTATCAAGCAAACAGCGATGGTATTCGGTCAAATGAACGAGCCTCCTGGTGCACGTATGCGTGTAGCTTTAACTGGTCTTACAATGGCGGAATACTTCCGTGATGAGCAAGGCGCTGACGTACTTTTATTCATCGACAATATCTTCCGTTTCACACAAGCAGGTTCAGAGGTTTCTGCCCTATTAGGACGTATGCCTTCTGCGGTAGGTTACCAACCAACACTTGCAACTGAAATGGGTAAACTACAAGAACGTATCACATCTACGAACAAAGGATCTGTAACTTCTATCCAAGCGATTTATGTACCAGCCGATGACTATACTGACCCGGCTCCAGCTACAACTTTCGCCCACTTAGATGCAACTACTAACCTTGAGCGTAAATTATCAGAAATGGGTATCTACCCTGCGGTTGACCCATTAGCTTCGACTTCTCGTGCATTATCACCTGAAATCGTAGGCGCTGAGCACTACGCAATTGCTACTGGTGTACAACGTACAATCCAACGTTACCGTGAATTACAAGATATCATTGCAATCTTAGGTATGGATGAGTTATCTGATGAAGACAAACAAACAGTAGAACGTGCTCGTCGTATTCAATTCTTCTTATCACAAAACTTCCACGTAGCGGAACAATTCACTGGTCAAAAAGGTTCTTATGTACCTGTAAAAGAAACTGTTCGTTCATTCAAGGAAATCCTTGATGGCAAATGGGATCACCTTCCAGAAGATGCTTTCCGTCTAGTTGGTTCTATTGATGAAGTAGTTGAAAAAGCGAAAAGCATGGGCGTAGAGGTTTAATACTAGGGACGAGGAGGAAAAAATATGAAGACAGTTCAAGTCAATATTGTCACTCCCGACGGCCCAGTATACGATTCTGAAGTATCAATGGTAATCGCTAAAACAACTTCAGGAGAAATCGGTGTTCTTGCAGGCCATATTCCAATGGTTGCTCCACTTGCAATTGGTGCAGTGAAGCTGAAAAAAGAAAACGGTTCGACTGATATTGTTGCTGTAAGCGGTGGTTTCATTGAAGTTCGTCCAGAAAAGATCTCAATTTTAGCGCCTTCTGCTGAAATTGCTGAAAATATCGATGTTCAACGTGCTAAAGAAGCCGTTAAACGCGCTGAAGGACGTCTTCAAAGTAAACAAGACGACATTGATTTCAAACGTGCTGACCTAGCATTAAAACGTGCGTTGAATCGTATCAACGTTCATGAGGGTAATATCTAATTCATTTTTAACGGGCAGATATAGTATCTGCCCGTTTTTTAAGGTGAAGTAAATTGAAGGAGGGATAGCATGGAACTGTATGAAGCGATAGGACAAGAAGCATTACTGGGTATTTTATCTCATCTGTTTTTTATTGCTATTACTTTTTACGCATTACAAGCTTTTATGGTTGAGAAACTATTTAAGAAGAATCGAGTATTTCAAATTCAACTTATTTATATTTTACTCAGTATTACGATAGGCTCAGCAGTATCTAATTTCTTTCTCCAAATATCTAGCTGGTCAGGCAAACTTCCCTATTTATTTTAAAGCAATCGTTGTTAAATACTATAAGATTTATGCACCTACATGCTTCAAAGGACTTTATAATACCATTTGTGTGGCCCTTTGAACTATGTATAAAAATCTTTCGTACCAGTTTTGCCTTGGCATCATTACAGCTTACGATGCGTCTGTTATTGGTAAGACGCACGCTAACAAAATATGTACATGATGCATTGATATAGTAAAGGGAATATTTTACTGAATGAAGATAAAATAGGTTTTTTGTGCATATATCTTTGGGTATGTATTGAAAGTGAACGGGTTATTGGTCATTCACAAAAAAAAAATGACAGCGTACAATAAATAAATAGCAAAATATCTAATAATGCCTTAAAATAGTGATTTGGACGCTTGAACGAGCGTTAGAAAAGTTGTACTATAGAGTTGTTTGTTTACTGATTATGACATTATACTTCTTTTTAAAATAAAAATTCGATAGGTTAATAGATTGAATTCGGAGGGACATAGGGTGGATAAAATAATAGTGACTGGCGGCCAAAAACTACAGGGAAAAGTACGTGTAGAGGGCGCAAAAAATGCAGTGTTACCAATCCTTGCGGCAGCTTTACTTGCTTCAAAAGGAGAAAATGTAATTAAAGAAGTCCCTAATTTAGCAGACGTCTTTACAATAAACGAAGTACTTAAAAGTTTAAACGCAGCAGTTACATATATACCTGAAGATAATGCCGTATATATAGATGCAACAAAAGAACTTTCAAGTGAAGCTCAATTTGAATTTGTTAGTAAAATGCGTGCATCTATTTTAGTGATGGGTTCTCTACTTGCTCGTAATGGATATGCTCGCGTGGCACTACCAGGAGGCTGTGCAATCGGTTCTCGTCCAATTGAGTTACACTTAAAGGGCTTCGAAGCTATGGGTGCAAAAATTTCATTTGGTCACGGATATGTAGAGGCAAAAACGGAAGGTCGTTTAAAAGGGGCTAATGTGTATTTAGACTTCCCTAGTGTTGGTGCTACTGAAAATATTATGACAGCCGCATCTTTAGCAGAAGGGACAACTGTAATTGAAAATGCTGCGAAGGAGCCCGAAATTGTCGATCTTGCAAACTTCATCAATAGCATGGGCGGTCGTGTAATTGGAGCTGGTACAAATACAATTCGTATCGAAGGAGTCGATACATTATATGGAGTAGAGCACCATATTATTCCCGATCGTATTGAGGCTGGTACATTTATGGTGGCAGCAGCTATTACGAAGGGTGATGTAGTCATTGAAAATGCTGTTCCTGAGCATATGACAGCTTTAATTGCTAAGATGCGTGAAATGGGTGTAGAGATTACTGAGCTGGATGAGGGAATCCGTGTACGTGCTCCTCATACATTAAAAGCTGTTGATATTAAAACAATGCCACATCCAGGCTTCCCAACAGATATGCAATCGCAAATGATGGCATTAATGTTAACTGCGGAAGGTACGAGTATTATTACAGAAACGGTATTTGAAAATCGTTTTATGCATGTTGAGGAATTCCGTCGCATGAATGCTGGTGCTAAAATAGAAGGACGTTCTGTGTTTATCGAGGGGCCGGTTAATCTTCAGGGAGCTGAAGTAATGGCAACGGATTTACGAGCTGCGGCTGCCCTAATTTTAGCAGGTCTTGTATCTGAAGGAATAACACGTGTGACGAAGCTTCATCATTTAGACCGTGGTTATGTTGATTTCCATGGCAAGCTAGCATCGCTTGGTGCCAACATTGAACGTATTACTGAACTTACTGAAGAAGTAGTGACAGTTGAAGACACAATAATTGAATTACCTACAAACTAAATGGATTTCTCAACCCTTTGCTTTTGAAGCAGAGGGTTTTTTGTTTGCTCATAACTTTAAGAGATCTAGCATATTATTCCTTATGAAAAAATGGATGATTAGTATAGGTGTCATTTGTTTGATTGGAGTATTATACATGCTTCCTGTTATAGGGCTTAGTGAAAGACGGGAGGCTGTCAAACCTCCAACTAGTGATGAGAAAGCCTGTGAAATATTTATAGAAGTGGAGGGACAAGAGGAAAAAATCCCTTTGGAAACGTATATTACAGGTGTTGTTGCAGCGGAAATGCCTGTTTCTTTTAAAAAGGAGGCATTGAAAGCCCAAGCGATTGCAGCACGCACATACGCACTGAAAACGACAAATTACGGTAAAACTGCAATTGCTCCAACTGTGGCAAGGCAAGTTTTTTATGATGAGGAGCAAAGAAAGGCGAATTGGGCTAGCAATTTCCTGGGAAATGAAAAGAAAATTGTCGAAGCAATCAATGAAACGAAAGGACAAGTTCTTCTTTATAATAAGGAACTAATTACAGCCATGTTCCACTCGACAAGCAATGGTAAAACAGAAAGTGCCTTTGGCTATAGTGGGAATGATATTCCATATTTGAAAAGTGTTTCAAGTATCTCAGATCAAGCATCGCCGAAGTTTGAGGCTCAGCAAGAATGGACATTAGCCCAATGGAATAAGTTGTGGCCTGTACAGTGGCAAGCTAGTGATTTTAATCGTATCCAGCTATTTTACAATGAGTCAGGGCGAGTAGAGCGTTTACAGTTAGGGAGCAATGTCTGGACTGGTAGAGAGGTTAGAACACTTCTTGGCATACCATCAACTGATTTTACAATTGTCTATGACGCGAAGACAAGAAAGGTCCATGTGACAACCCAAGGTTATGGTCATGGCGTGGGCATGAGTCAATATGGAGCTGAGGCAATGGCAAACGAAGGGAAAACGGCTGCCGAAATTTTACACTATTATTATCAAGATATTGAAATAAAAAAAATAGATGCATGTTTAAAATAACTTCTAGTTGTTCACACTGCAACTAGAGGTGATGAAAATGAGAGAGGATAAAAACAATAAAACTTCTCAAAACCAAAATCCAAATCAAAAGGAAAATGGTCAATTACAAAAGAAACCTTGGTTTTGGCCAGCAGTTTACACAGGTGGTGCACTAGTTCTAGCAGGATTGTTATTTGGTTACAATAGTCTCGTATCAAAAGTAGAAGAGGCTCCTTTACCAGATTTAGCGGAAGTTGATCCAGGTCCTGTAGTAGAAACAAATGCACGTACTGAAAACATGAAGTACCCATTCAAAGAAGAGAGTCTTAGTAAAGTACAAGTTTTACAAGAGTTCTACGAGTTAGAGGCAAATGAAGAGTCCCGTGAAAATGCACTAATGGTATTTAATCAAACATTTACAACGTCTTCTGGTATCTCTATCGCTATGAATGGTGAAGAATTTGAAGTACTAGCTGCTATGAGTGGTAAAGTACTAGAGGTAAAACTAGACGCATTTACAGGCAATAAGATTGTAATTGAGCATCCAAATGGTATGCAAACACATTATAGCTCTGTAAAGGATATCGCTGTTAAAGAAGGCGATGAGGTTACACAAGGTCAGGCATTAGGAAAAGCAACTGATAACGAGTGGAATCAAGCGGCTGGCGTCCACATGCATTTCGAAGTTCTTGAAGACGGAAAATATATTAATCCGAAAAAATTACTAGCTTTTTAATTCGAAAAGCTAGTAACGCATAAAAAGTCAGCATTTTATCAGGAAAATGCAAAAAATGTTCTGAATAGCTTTGTCCTTACATAAGGTGAAGAAATGCGCAAATGTGCATCTGATTGCCAAAGCATTTTGTGAAATTGTGTGGAAAGGACGAAGAAAGTGCATGAGCACATTCGGAAGCGCTGCATACGCCTCGGTGAATTACTGATTGAGACGCGTGAGACTGTGCGTGTCCTCGCGAAAATGACTGGTTATTCAAAAAGTACGGTGCACAAGGATTTAACAGAGCGATTACCAACAATTCATGAAGGATTAGCTGACCAAGTGAAAGAAATACTCGCCTACCATAAGGCCGTACGTCATATTCGTGGAGGAGAAGCAACGAAAAACAAGTGGAAAGAGAGAGCGAGTCAAGACTGATTCGTTCTTTTTTATTGTCTTGGAAATGTATTTATGACGAATTCTATGGAATAGTAATTCTATATTATAGCCGTTCATAACCTGAAAAGAAAACAGTCTCATTCACTAAATTTAGGTGAAATTACCAATAGAATATGATAAAATATTCTAGATAAAGAGATAAAATGAACGTTATGTAGTTGGAACTGGCGGGAAGGAGAAATTATAGAATGTTTTCGAAAGATATTGGCATTGACTTAGGAACTGCGAACGTATTAATCCACGTTAAAGGTAAAGGAATCGTCCTAAATGAACCATCTGTGGTGGCGATTGACAAAAAGACAAACAAAGTATTAGCGGTAGGGGAAGAAGCTCGCCAAATGGTAGGGAGAACGCCAGGTAATATTACAGCAATTCGCCCACTAAGAGATGGAGTCATTGCAGATTTTGATGTGACAGAGGCGATGTTAAGACATTTCATCAATAAATTAAATGTAAAAGGATTTTTGGCGAAGCCACGAATTTTAATTTGCTGTCCAACGAACATCACAAGTGTTGAGCAAAAAGCAATCCGTGAAGCCGCAGAAAAATCTGGCGGTAAAAAAGTATATTTAGAGGAAGAACCAAAAGTAGCTGCTATCGGTGCAGGCATGGATATCTTCCAACCAAGTGGTAATATGGTAGTCGATATAGGTGGCGGAACAACAGATATCGCAGTTCTATCAATGGGTGATATTGTAACAAGTGAATCCATTAAAGTAGCAGGAGATGTGTTTGATAACGACATTTTGCAATATATTAAAAAAGAATATAAATTGCTAATTGGTGAACGTACAGCTGAAGCAATCAAAATGACAATTGGTACAATTTTCAAAGGTAGCCGCAACGATACAATGGATATTCGTGGTCGTGACATGGTAACAGGTTTACCACGTACTATTACAATTCATTCCGAGGAAATTGAACGAGCATTGCACGAGTCTGTAGCGATGATTGTCCAATCAGCAAAAAATGTCTTAGAAAAAACACCACCTGAGCTATCAGCCGATATCATTGACCGTGGCGTTATTATTACAGGTGGCGGTGCATTATTACATGGAATGGATCAGCTATTAATAGAAGAGTTAAAGGTACCTGTCTTCGTTGCAGAGAGACCTATGGATTGTGTAGCAATTGGTACGGGAATAATGCTAGAAAACATTGATCGTGTGCCAGCATCCTTATAAAAATAAAATGAGGTGATTTCTTTGTTTAAAGGGTTTTATACAGTTGCAACAGGTATGATCACGCAACAAAGAAGAACAGAATTACTAACAAATAATTTATCAAATGCGAATACACCAGGATTTAAAGCAGATCAATCAACTATTCGCTCATTTCCAGACATGCTAATGTCTAGTATTGGTAAAACAAATGCTCCCGCCAATCAACAAGCAGGCGCTGAATATATGAGTCAAGTAGGAGCTTTAAATACAGGAACATATTTACAAGAAACATTGCCAAATTACATACAAGGCCAAATCTATAGCACTGATTTTACAACAGATATGGCGCTAATTGATGGAAACTTACCACAAAATGAAGATGGGGTTACGGGTTCAATTTTCTTCCGTCTAGAACATCCAGCTGGTGGTGAGGCCTATACACGTAATGGTAATTTCACATTAGATGGTCAAGGCTATTTAGTAAACGGGCAGGGTCTATACGTACTCAATGATGCAGGACAACGTATCCAGCTTCCAAACGATGATTTTCGCCTCGATGAAAATGGAGCCATTTTTGTGAACGATCAGCAAGTAGCACGAGTTGGTGTATCATATGCTGCTAATCCGAACATGCTACGTAAACAGGATAATGGTCTTATTCGTACAGAAAATGGTGAGAACTTACCAACAGCCTATGGTGCGAATGGCGTTTCCTTTACGCTACGTCAAAACTTTTTAGAAGGTTCAAACGTAGATTCTGGTCGCACAATGACAGATTTAATGACATCCTACCGAGCATTCGAAGCAAATCAAAAAGTATTACAAGCTTATGATCGCAGCATGGAAAAGGCAGTGAATGAAATCGGGAAAATCTAACGGGCGAACAGGAGGCGTTTTATAAATGCTACGTACAATGATGACAGCAACGAACACAATGGGTCAATTACAAAATAAACTAGATACAATTAGTAATAATATTGCTAATAGTAGTACAACTGGTTATAAAACGAAGGAAGCATCCTTCAATGAACTACTTTATCAGCAATTTAACAATGATAAGCAGGACCGAGCTGAACGTCAAACACCAGTTGGTATTCGCTATGGATCTGGTGCCATGCTTGGACAAATTAAATCCAATGAAAAGCAAGGCTCATTACAAACAACGAATCGAGATTTAGACTTTGCTTTCACAAAAGCAAAACAATATTTCAATATTTTAATGCCAAATGGTGAAAATGGAACTGAAACAGTGTATACTCGACAAGGTGACTTTTATTTATCTCCGTTGAATAACGGAACAGTAATGCTCGTAACGGCAGAGGGTTATCCCGTAGCCAATGCAGCAGGACAAGCTATTACATTACCAGATACTGTTCAAAAGTTTGCCGTTCGAGATGGTGGTGTTTTAGAAGCATCTTATCCAAATGGTGATATCATTCGCACGGATTTAGCTGTAACAGAATTCCAAAAACCACAATTAATGGAACATGTTTCTGGTTCTTATGTTGGTTTACCAGACAATCTAGCTGAACTTGGCTTTACACAAGCGGAAGTTCTGACAGAGCTTGTGGGTGCGAACCGTCAGCAAATTGGCATGCAAAGTGGTACACTAGAAATGTCCAATGTAAACCTCTCAAAGGAAATGACAGAACTAATACAAACTCAACGTTCTTATCAGTTCAATGCAAGAGCGGTTACATTAGCAGATCAAATGCTAGGACTAATTAACGGCATTCGATAAAAAGTCATCCAAAAACACATAGTTAGGAATGAAGAGGAGTACAATCTATGACAAACGATTCACGTCGACGTTCTGTGCCGACACAAGAAACCGATACGCAACCAGAAAAGAAAGAACGCCGCTCAAATGGAGAGCAACGCGAGGTTCGCTGGGTGCAAATCCGACTGATTCCGATTTGGTTACGCATTGTAATTGTTCTCGTCTTAGTCGTTGCTGCCGCAGCATTAGGCGCAATGTTTGGCTTCAGTGTGATTGGAGAAGGCAATGCTATGGATATTTTTAAAAGGGAAACATGGCAGCATATATTTGATATTATGAACGGTAAAGAATAGCAATATTCTTTACCTTACTTTGTGTATACATACTTAATTTTGAGGGGGAAATGACATGTTAACAGCAGAACAAATTCAAGCAATTTTACCACATCGCTATCCTTTTCTATTCGTTGATCGCATTGTTGAATTAGATGAAGGTAAACGCGCAGTAGGTTTAAAAAATGTTTCGATCAATGAAGACTTCTTTAATGGACACTTCCCAGGCTATCCTGTAATGCCAGGTGTATTAATTGTAGAGGCATTAGCACAAGTGGGTGGAGTCGCTTTATTAAATGCAGAAGAATTCAAGGGACGTTTAGCCTTTTTAACAGGTGTGGATAATTGTCGTTTCAAGCGTCAAGTAGTTCCTGGCGACCAACTTAAATTGGAAGTAGAATTTGTAAAACTTCGTGGCGCAATGGGTAAAGGTCATGGTATAGCGACTGTAGATGGAGAACTTGTATGTGAAGCCGATATTCTATTTGCGATTGGACCTGAACAGCCTAAACAAGCCTAATTTGCATTTGTAGACCAAAAGATATAAAATAGATAAAGTCAAGTTAAAAGTTGATTAGTAGGTTCTTAAATTGCAGTGGCGAAAAAGCGTTTGGGAATTGAAATAGATGTAATTTTTAGGTTTTACAAACGTAGGAGGATTATTAAGATGTATAAGGAATTGTCTTCAGGTATTAAAATTAGCATTACTCGTTCGATTTCGACATCTTTTGAAGCATACTTAGCAAGTATTGGTTGGGATGAAGAACGTTTTTCTATGGAAGACTTCATTGCAAGCTGGCAGACCTATTTTCAGGAGAATGCCGCATGGATCGAAAAAATCCCTGCTGATATATTGTTGAGTGCACAGTTTCATGAAGAGATGGCACAAAAAATCGATGAGGTCATTGCTAAAATTTTAAATGAAGAACCAACAGCGCAGCAGATCGAAACAATCGAGGCATTGCAAAAAGAGCTAGGCACAAACTATAGCTATGACTGTAAAGCAGAAGCAGCATACATTGAACAAGTATTAAAAGAAAAACAAAAATAGTTTGTACAAATATCGGATAGTTCCCTCCTTTCCCGGGCAATCTATGTAGGATCACAAATACACACGATGTATTTGCTGACATAGTACCCAAGAAAGGAGGTTTTTTACTATGTGGAAAATGTCATTTTTAACCATTATTCTTGCAACTGTATTCCTTGGAGGATGTAACTGGGGAAATAATGCAGTCGAAGATCACCCTGTTCGAGACGTCGAAAATGACGTTCGTCGTGGTGTAGACAATGTGGAAGATGCATTAGACCCGAATAATCGTGACGATGCATACGATCGCAACGTAGATGGTACTAACCGAGGTACTGTTAACGAAAATACAACATTGCCTGAAGCGACAACACCTGGATCAAATGCCGATATCAACAGCACAAACGGCTATGACAACGTACCAAATGCTAATGGTGTAAACGGTGTTGAACGTAATGACAACGTAAACAATAATAATGACATTGTCGACGATAAAGTCAAAGACACTGAAAAGTACCGTGATGGTATGAACAACCGATAACATAAAAAAGAGTGTTTCCTAAATGGAAAACACTCTTTTTTGATAAAAAGGAGCGAATACTCGCGGAAGGAAGTCGAATACTCGCGGAAGGAAGTCGAATACTCGCGGAAGGAAGTCGAATACTCGCGGAAGGAAGTCGAATACTCGCGGAAGGAAGTCGAATACTCGCGGAAGGAAGTCGAATACTCGCGGAAGGAAGTCGAATACTCGCGGAAGGAAGTCGAATACTCGCGGAAGGAAGTCGAATACTCGCGGAAGGAGAGTGAATACTCGCGGAAGGAGAGTGAATACTCGCGGAAGGAAAGCGAATACTCGCGGAAGGAAGGTGAATACTCGCGGAAGGAAAGTGAATACTCACGAAAGCGAAGTGAATGCCCCATGAGCGCTCGCTGCAAATACTCTCGCCAGTGAAGCGAGCCAATCAACCCTCAAAAAAATCTCTTCATGTAATCCAATAAATTTTCAGGTAAATGGTAAACACGATTTTTATAGGTTCCGGTATAAGGGAACTGAAATTTCTGAAGCAATCGTGTAGCTGTAACGATAGAATCAATTTTGAAAAATTTACGTAACTGTTGATTAGTGATAGAATGGCTAACCAATAGTTGATAATCGAGCATCGCTTCTGCAAAAATTTCTATACTCCGATAATGACAAAATGAACATTTCCAAATGCCCCGATAGAAATACATATTATGTTGATAGGAACATTTAGGACAAAGCACACCATGCCGAAATCGTGATGGGGCAATCGAAGTTTGAATGTGGGGGATCGTTTGTTTGGAGAGAAGCCCTTGAACCAGTTGAGCTAATTGATCATCTGTTAGCATTTTGTGCGGATGCTTTTTAAAAAGTGACTGGAGATGTTGATGAAGACCTGACACATGAAAAATAGGAAGCGCTTTAGAAGGATTAACGATAATCGCTGAAGGGTTTGCTATAACAACGGCACCTTCAATGGGGAGTGAGTAAGAAAGACTTTTAAGAAAACGTATATGACGCTCAGTTTGGGTAAACGCATTTGGAAATCCTTCTATTGTGCCATCTGCCTTTGTGCGTGTACATTGATGTGTGAGTTGATTAAATTCTAGTCGACCATGAATATTTTTAATTTCTAAAACGAAGATAAATTGAGAGCAAATAAAGAGTGTATCAAGCTGATGCATATGTTGAGCAGTGTTCTTGAGACACAAATTATGTAATACGAGAAAAGTATTTGGACATAGTAATTCATGCCATTCGCGGTCAACTTTTTGTTCACCAGCAAAACCTGCATCCAGTCGGCGATATTGTTCCTGATAATAGTGAAACTCAACATCATTCTTTAAAAGCCTCCTCATCACAGCCTCAAGCCATAATAATTTTAAAGGCTTCTCTCTGATAGCAATAACCAAATGTAACGCTCCTTTTTAAATAGTATTGTACTGAAAAAAGGCAGCTTGTCCAATAAAAAAACGATGCAAAATTCGCATCGCTAATCATTTTTTAATTTTGGTCGCTGCTTCATATCTTTCGTAAAGCGCTCCAGTAAATCCTCTAGGGATACACCCTCAGCAAGTAGCTCGGAAAGCAATTGTTCAGCATATTTAGAGCGTTTAATTTTGAGTGTTCCTTTTAGTAGTACTGAAACATGATCACCAATTTCTTGAACTGTATGTACGATTACCTGAAAAGGAGCGGGTTCATTATCTGGAAATGAAATAACTGCACGGACATTGCAGACTGTAGCATTTACTAAGAGCTCATCAAAGGTTGAGCGATATTGTTTTTCCATAAACAATTCTAGTATCCAAGATTGATGGCTGTTTTCCTGATTAATAATAATGCCATCGACTAAAGGGAATGGTTGTACGCCATCTTTCGTGACAAGGTCAAAGGAAAGCATTTTAAATGTTTTCATTATGTATATTCCTCCTAAGTCTGTCATTCTTTTATTATAACACATGAAGTAGTGGCTGTTTGTTATGTGCACCTGTGACGATATTTCAAAACCTGCGAAAATGCTGATTTCATGAAATAGCATTTGCCATTACAGCCCAAAGCATTCAGCTAGAAAATTAAAAAAATTAGCAAATTAAAAATGCTAATTTACCCAATTTATGCTGCAAAACAAAAGGAAATTAACAATATCGTATTTTGCTAATGCGGATATCCTTTTGTAAGATGAAAGCAATCCAACAGAAAGGTGGTGAACGAATGAATCAAGTCGGACTGGTCGGAAGGTTTACGAAAGATCCGGTGTTACGTTACTTATCTGGAAATCGTGTACAGACTCATTTTTCATTGGCCATTAACCGCAATTTTAAAAACAATCGTGGAGAAGTAGATGCAGACTTTATTTTCTGTACAGCTTGGGGAAGGCTTGCAGAACATATCGTCAAATATTGCGGTAAAGGCTCTTTAATCGGTGCAAATGGTCGTATTCAAACAAGATCATTTGTAAATGAAGAAAACACTAAGATTTTTATGACAGAGGTGGTCGTAGAAGATATACGATTTTATCATCTTAAACAAAGGAATAGTGACGAAACGGCTATTGTACCGCCACAGCCACCGAATGAACAGGAAGACTTAAAAGATTTTGTCTTACCATAGACAAGCTATTTACATACGGAGCAAGAGAAATATCGTTGTCTGATCCGCCATTCTCCTTATATTTCTTGCACCGTAGCAACAGAAAGGAATGATGTATACACATATTAAAAAGACATTGCTGAAGACCGCACAGCAATGGATGTTTTGACACAACTAAATAAGAATGTTTGAAGTAAGTAGGGAAAAGAAGTAACGAGGTTCCACTAAAAGAGCGCCAAGAACAATGTAGCTCTTGGCGCATCTAATTACTATATGTCTAGTGTTATTAGATCACGAAGTTCTTGATCTTCTAACTCGGTCAACCACTGGCTTGATTGAATGAGTTCTTCGGATAATGCAGATTTCTGCACCAGCATTTTATCAATTTTTTCTTCAATTGTACCGATAGTTACAAATTTATGGACCTGCACGAATTGTGTCTGCCCAATGCGATAAGCACGATCAGTTGCTTGATTTTCGACAGCGGGGTTCCACCAGCGATCTGCATGTAAAACGTGATTAGCAGCTGTTAAATTAAGACCTGTTCCACCTGCTTTTAAGGAAAGAATAAATATAGGGAAGTCTCCTGCCTGAAAAGCCTCTACTAAGCGGTCACGCTGCTGCTTAGGCATAGCACCAGTTAAAAACGGTGCATCCACATTGTATAGTTCACTTAAACAATGCTGTAGCAATTGCCCCATTCCGATATATTGTGTAAAGATAAGGCATAGCTCGCCATTGTCCACAATCTCTGCTGCCATTTGTACAATGCGCTCTAGCTTAGTCGAACGTGCAAGCATTGTTTCGGCATCCTCGAAAGATTCCTTTAAATATAAGGCAGGATGATTACATAGTTGCTTTAACTTACTAAGCATCTTTAAAACACGTCCCTTTTTTTGAAAACCTGTTAACTGCTCTAGCTGATCGAGTGTCTCTAAAATATAGCCTTCATAGAGAGAAGCTTGCTCGGCTGTTAATGGACAGTATTCGTTCGATTCTAGCTTATCTGGTAAGTTAAGCTGTAAATGTGGATCACGCTTTGTACGACGCAATAAGAAAGGTTGAATTTTAGCCCGTAACTTCTGCTTATGTGATTCAGATTCGTCTCGTTCAATAGGCAAAATAAATTCTTCATTGAAGCGGCCAAAGCTACCTAAATAACCCTTATGAATGAAATCAAAAATAGCCCATAGCTCAGATAAGCGGTTTTCTACAGGTGTTCCTGTAAGGGCAATATGATGGTCTCCTAACAATTTACGAATGGCTCTTGATTGTAAGGTCTGCATGTTTTTTATATTTTGAGCTTCATCGAGCACAACAGTTGCCCATTCTATATTCTGTAAAAATTCAGTATCCTGCGACACAGTACCATAGGTTGATAAAATAACATGTGGTTTTTCGGCAGTCACTAGCTCTTTAAAATCCTCATCCTTAGCTCGATTTGTCTGATAATGCGTATGCACAATCAGTGAAGGGGCAAATCGAGCGAGTTCTTTTTGCCAGTTACCGAGAACTGAGGTTGGACAAATAATAATGGTTGGCTTCGTATAATCAGCTGCTGTCTCATAAATATGAAGTAAATAGGTGATCAGTTGCACCGTTTTCCCAAGACCCATATCATCGGCTAGACATGCACCAAAACCTTGTTCACGCATAAAGATTAACCATTCAAAGCCCTCTTGTTGGTAAGGACGTAATTCGGTTTGTAAGGATAAAGGAATCGGTACTGCTGGCAAGCCCTTCTTCTCCAAAAGCTGCTCCATATATGATTTTAATGATTGTTGTATTTCCAGTGCGAAAATTGGATCATCTCTTAGCGCATCATCGGCATCTTCTTCGAGAGGCGCAGACAAGTCTTCGGGTAATTCTCTAAACAACAATTCTCGAACAGTCCAACTTTCATCTTCTGCCTGCTGCATTAGTTCGCGCATTTCGTGCATCCAATTGGCATCGACTCGGAACCATTCCGTACCTATACGAATAAATTCACGTTTCTCATCCACCAGCTTTTTAAATTGCTCAGCTGAAATCGTTTGCCCATTCATAGAAAATTGCCATTTAAACGTTAAAATATCATCTAATCCTGCTACCTTCTTTGTGGAGACATTGTTAGTTGTTACACGTACACGTAATTTGGATTGTTTTAAATCTTTTAGCCATGCAGGGAGTACAACATCAAAACCAAGTGCCTGTAATCTGGCGAGATCCTCACGTAAAAAAGACCGTACTTCTGAGTCCTCCAATGTCACACGAATAAAGGTATCACTTCTGATATCGTCATTGGATAGAAGATTCACAATTTGTTGTTGCTGTTGTTCAATTTCAGTGGCGAACATTCGCCATTTTGTAGGAAGCGCCTCTTCAATTGGTAAGGATTGCTTACGAATAGCAGGAGTCCAGTAGTTTTTTGTCGTAGCAGTGCTGAGCACTGTTTCTAATAACCAGACATCGGCTTCATCTTCTGGTTCACTTAATCGTAAAGAAACTGAAACTGCACCGGCTTGACGAGCCTGATCCAATGGCCAGCCACCACGTAAGAAAAAGGGTAGAAGTTTTGGTAAATCAGCTAGTATTAGACCAACTTGTGAAAGCTTTTGCTGAACAGCTATTTCTAATAATGCTGTATCGACGTGATCAATAGGAAAAGTTAGCGAAGAAAAATCTTCCGCAATGACAGCGTATGACCAAAGTGAGGGCTCCTGCCAGTATTCCTGTAACGCCAGTACTTTTCCGAGCCATTCCTTACTTTCATCATTTGCACCAAGCCAATTAATAAAGGGATGTTGGAAGCTTGATGAAAAAATATCAAGTAATTCAGCAGTAGAAACCTCAATCGTGAAATCAGTCCGATTGGTTAATAAGCCATAGACATTTGCTTCATAGGTAAAGAATAATGAAGAAATTAATGTATCAGCGTCGATTGTCGTACCATTTGCAGTAAAACCCTGCAATGTAAAATATCCTTCCCGTGCTACATCAATACGAAGCTGTTGAGTTTGGGAAAAGGGGGAAGGAGCATTTATTGTCATCATACTAAGTTTCCTTTCTCAATTTCTTCTTGTAACGCACGTAATCGTTTATATTCTGCACGAATAGTTTGCATATATGTTTCAAAATAAGCTGTTTTGCCAGCTCGTTTTGCGGCACTACGCATACTTTTCCAAATACGCACAGCTTGCTTATAATTCATACGTGATTTTTGTGAAATTTCAGCCATTGCATAGACATGGTATAAAGGTAAAACAGTAGCTGGTTCAATCTGTAAGACGTCCTTTAATCCACACATTTCTAAATAGGATAGAGATGAAGGATTTAATTGATGGAGAGCAGCCCATTCACGGTAACGTCCTTTTTTAATTAAAAACGATGAAAATGGCTGAAGCCCATACACACCAAATGCACTGTATAACATTGCTTCCTCTTCTTCAGTAAGTTGTATGTCATCAAATAAAAGCTGAAATTGCCTTACGTACTGGGCTCTTTGAACGACTGGTACAACTTCCTGTAGGAAGGCTTCAGTCAATGGTAATATAGCTCGTAAAATGACAGCTAATGAATAGGACTCACCAGCACGTTGAGCAAAAGTAGCCAGTTCAAATAAATCCTGCATTTGCGATAAATCAATCTGTGCCAAATTTTCGAGCAGCAGATCCTCCTTCTGTAATAACACATAAAATAATAGCTTTAATGATTGCAAAGAAATTTCTTCCGAAGTGTTTTCTAGTTTATTTAAATAAGTTAGTTCCTGCTCGCGTCGAGGCTTCTCATAAAAAAGCACTGCCCAAAGCAGCATATATAGACGAAGTCGATGGGCAAACAGCCCTTGTCTTTCTAATAAAAATTCCCTTACTAGCTCTTGAATGGCATCATAAAAAGGATCAGTCGCAAAAAGACGTGACCGATTCGTTAACTCAGTAAGAATGCTCTCAAAGGATTGCATGCTTTGATCGATAAAGTATTTCATATAAGGAGAATCTAATGAATGCCCAGCTGTTGCATTTAAATGCCGCCATATAGTATTAAAAATAGCTAATTCCATATAGAGCTTATAAAGGGGTTGCCATTCACGTTCAAAGGGCATATGCCGGCGAAGACGCTCCAATGCATCTGTTCTTACAGCAGAAAGGCCATAGCCCTCTAATACTCGGCCAGATGGTAATAAGCGCTTCATTACTTCATCAACCATCATCGACCAGCTTTGTGGTCTACGTTCTTCTGCTAAGGTTTTTAGCTGGACCGATTTTTGAGCACGCCAAGCACTCGACCAATTTTGCACGGAGTCAAAGTATTGGTAGAGAGCGAGTAAAGCACCTACTTGATGTCGACACCATTTAGGTTGTGGACAGTTACAATGTAGCTCTTCCTTGTAAAAATCAATTTCAACAGAAGCGGGTCTGACATCCTGAACACTTGCATATAATATAGAACTTGTTCCATTAAAACGTTCAAAAACAATGGATTTATTTCTTACAGAAAAGACAGCACGACGCACTAGTTCTTCATCTTCCGTAGAGGAAGGATGTAGCCCTTGTTCAGCTTCTTTTAATTTAGTCAGCACAAATGCTTGATGTTCCTTAGCTATTTGCGATATAGACAATGCCATAACCTCACTCCTTTCATCATGTATGGCTATATTTAACATTGTTAATTGTAAGAATGAAAAAAAGACTGTCCTTCCATTATACGATTAAAATGCAGTAATGATAAGCTGAATGATCAGAAAGAAAAAAATGAATTCAAAGATAGTTAACAAGCCAATTGATTTGTGTTAAAATCTGAATAATCAGATAACTAAGGAGGGATGAAGGATGATGCAAGTTCAATACATGAAGCCGTTTTACACAAAAGTTACTGGAGACAAATTACGTCTCGTATTTGCTTATCAATATTTCTCTATTTTAAAAGAGAATGAGATTTTCCATTTCATTCCCATAGAAGGTAAAGAGATGATTATCAACATGAAGACACAGCAAATTGAAAATTTATCTGAGGTTTTTGTTTTCCAAAAAGGAAATCGTTTTATCCGATTACCACTTTATCAACTACTGCTTATTACGAATGTTCATGAGCATCTAGCACCAATACTTGAAAGCGCAACACCGAAGAAACAAATTCCACTTGTTTCATCTGTGACGGTTGGCGAAATCGATCAGCTTATCGCAGAATTAGAGGAGAAAAATTTTGATTATTTAATTGATCAAACATTATTGGAGAACGATAAAGAACTCTTTTTCGAACTGCTACAGCAAAAGAGCCATCAACTTGGAGGTTTAACAATTGAATAGATGGAATGCCCAGTAAGCACCTACTTTTCAGAAATGATAAGCAGGTGCTTTTACTAAAATTTAGCATGTATCTCCAGAAGGAGAAGAATTGTATTCCAACACAAGCTACGATAGGAGAACACCTTCATTAAACATCTGCTACTATCATATTGCCACAAAGCTGAATGAGCGATTTGCAAGTCAGCTAATCATCATCGCTCGTAATGGCTATAGGTCCACTAAAAAATCTGGACACCATTAAGCTGAAAGGAGTCATGTGCCTATAAATTGTTAATAATACATAAAAAATTAGCAACTATTTCCATAATGGTGATTAATAGAATAGAGAATAGGCCGATATACATATTAAGAAGGTGGTGAAAGCATGCTTGGTAAGTGGTCAGCTACGGGGATGTCGATCCTGAATAATATGAATCGGCATCAAAGTGCGATGAGTAAAGCTATGCTACGCATTTCGTCAGGTTATCGAATCAATAGTGCAGCGGATGATCCAGCTGGATTGGCGATTTCTGAAAAAATGCGTTCTCAAATTCGGGGATTGAATATGGAGGCTAAAAATATACAGGACGGCATTTCTCTCGTGCAGACAGCAGAGGGGGCACTGAATGAGACACATGCGATGATTCAGCGCATGCGTGAATTAGGAGTGCAGGCAGCCAATGATACATTAACCGATGATGATCGTGAAAAATTAGAGCTGGAGTTCCAAGAATTAAAGAAGGAAATTCAGCGCCTCTCTACGGATACAGAATTTAATACGAAGACATTACTCAATGGAGATCATGAGACAAATAGCATTAAAATTCAGGCAGGGGCCAATGCAGGGCAGCATATAGAATTATTTATCAATGGTATGGGCTCTGAAGCACTTGGTTTGAAGGATGTGTCCATTGCTACTCGTGAGGATGCAGATAAAGCGATTTCTTCAATGGATGAGGCTTTAAAACGTGTATCTAATGAGCGTTCTCGTCTAGGAGCGTACCAAAATCGTTTGGAGCATGCTTATAATGCTAATGTTAACACCGCAGAAAATTTACAAGCAGCAGAGTCTCGTATTCGAGATGCAGATATCGCTAAAGAGATGATGAATATGGTGAAGGCTCAAATTTTGATGCAGGCTAGTCAATATGTCTTAGCTATGCATATGCAGCAAGCACAGTCTGTTTTAAAATTATTAGAAATCGGAAAAAAATGATGAATTTCAATATTAATTGAAATTCATCATTTTTTCATGTTTATTGTGAAAAAACCTCAATGGCTAATTTTGCCGTTGCTGTTGCTTCATTTTGTAAGGGGATGATAGCCTGACGCATATTTTCTTGAACCGTCGTAAACGATTCAAGGATTGTGACGGCTTGTTCAAACAATGTCACACCGTTCCAATCATCTGCTTCGACATGTCCAATAACTGGCTGACTGACAATGTCAGCAAACGCATCGATTTTTGGATCGTACGAAATGGCGATAAAAGGAGTCGCATAGATTGCAGAAAAAATGAGAGAATGTAGTCGCATCCCAATTAATAATTGAGATTGTCCAATTACTGCGATTTTCTCCTCTATGGATAAATCGGCTGGCGCAATCAAACTTTTCTCCTTCATTAGTACAGCTACTTCTTGTGATGTTTTTAAATCATGCTCACCATGCATAGGTAAGAAGACAATTTGCTCACCTTGACGCACTAATTCGTCTAGGCTATGAGCAATTTTTTCTTTGTACGCTATGGCGGATGGCCAGTCACGCACGCTTACAGAGATATAGCTATCTGCTGATAATGTGACACTTTCGAGCCATTCACTATGAAAGTCGCTGCCGTTAAGTCCCATAACAGGGTCTGGCACAAGCTTAGCCTCTTTTCGCACACCAATCTCTGTTAGAAGAGCTTGAGAGGCTTTATCTCGGACTGTAATTTGCTCTACCTTATTAAAGACAGAGCGAACAATGAATTTACTTAGAGAGTGATTAATCGGGCCCATGCCTTGGGCGTAAACAAATACTGGTTTTTTCAACCATTTTGCTATTTGGATAACGCCCGCATAGTAAGGAATGGTTTTCATTCCTGTTTGATCCTGCATAAGGCTACCGCCACCGCTGATAAGTCCATCTGCACTTTTAAGCAATTGGCGTATTTCTTTCATTTTCCAACGATTCACGGCTTTGACACCGTATGTTTGCTCAGTAGCTGCTGGATTATTGGATAATACCGTGATTTCTATATCATGCTGCCACTTTTTTAGAGAGTGGATAATGGACAGCAGGATGGCATCATCGCCAACATTATCAAATCCATAATAGCCAGATAAAACAACGTGCATTATGACCACCTCGCGATTGCCTTAGAAACCCAACGATAACCAATTTTGAAGATGAGGATAAACACTAGTCCTACTACAAGACCAAGAGATACGCTGTATAGTGTACGCAAGACAGAAACAGCTACTGGGATGTGTAGGTGGGTAAATGTATTGACGATAGATAGGAATCCGATAACACCTGGTACAAGTAGGATACTACCCCATTTGCGATTAATCCCCATTACATATAACGCTAAAATAAAGAATGGGAAACCAATTAAAAATTCCTTCGTTCTTGGTCGAACATACAATGTATTTTCTAGCCATTGTCTAAAGGCTAATTCCATATCACTGACAGAGCCAGAGTTACCTGTACGGCTAATGTAAAATAAACCGATACCTGCGACAACCACTAGTAATAGCACATGCCAATATTTTAGTTCTTTGTTTAACAATGTGACGGTATTCGATAAAGATTTTTTGATGTTTTGCTCAGCTAGTCGGTTGATCTCAATTACAGTAAATAATAAAACACCCATAATTGGAATGAGATAAACAAGCTTAACCCCTTTAAATACGGCAAAGCCTGTCATAAAGGCATTACCATTCAATAAGCCAATGACAATGATAATCCCAATAAGGCTAATCGCTACAGCTTTCACATATTGCACCAAGATTTTAGACATTTTCGTAGAGCCTTGCGCCGATTTGATGACTGCATAAGTTGGTGCAAGGACTGCAATAATTAGTGCAAATGCTTGTAAGAATAGAGTACTTTTTAGAATAAAGTACGCAATAGCTAGTAACGCCATAAAGCCAGCTGCCGCTATACGAAGAGGCATCCATTTTACTAACTCTGAAACGATAAAGGTAAATAAAATACCTGCTAATAATACGGTTGCTGTGACCCAAGCTGGAACGGCAACTTTATCAAATAGCTTTGGTTCACCTGGTTGGAAATGATCGGGCATTGTATCATGAACACCATTTAAGTATTCAATCGTGTCTTCTATATTATCTTTGGCATTGCCTGTTGTTTTAATATGATAGAAGATGGAGCGAATATTACGCTCTTTGACAGCTCGTGTTGTACGGTCAATACTTGCATTTAACTTTAATTTTGTTTCTCTGTTGATATTGATACTATGCAAACGAATCATATGATAATCCGTCATTTGAGCGATTTTACTTTCGCCTTTAAGTGGGTTGCTTTCAATTGTGTAGAAGTAATAGCCAGCATCACTTAATTTTTCAACTAATTGATTGCCATCTTCTTGTCCAAATCCAATGGCTTCATCGCCTTGGCCAAGCAAACGACCAGCAGAAGCATCTTTTAACGCTAGTAATTGATTCACTATTTTTTCATTAGCTACTTCATTATCTGCATTTTCCACTTTAAAGATGTGGGCTAGTCCATGCTTACTAATCATATCAATCGCAGGCTGATCGTAGCCAATTGGTGTTTTTAAATCAAAATTGTGGTTAGAAGCAGGGAGGAAATAAAAAGCTTCTTCTCCTATTTGTACTTCCTCTGGTTCCATGCTTTCCATGATAAGCTTCTGATAGCTTTCATTTTCAGGCACTCGAATATAATAGCCACCCTTAGTGATATCAATAGCATCTTTATAAGGTGTAAATAATAATTGCGCTGCTAATTCGCTTTCTTTATAAACCGTAATGAAGTTTTGCTTTTCCATTTCCTTTAATGTTAAAGGCTCTAGACTTACCGTATTCAGTCCAGCATCCTTTAAGGAGGAAAGAATTTCATCCATTGTTAAATCGCTATTTTTTTCTGCGGTTTGTATTTCATGATAGGGAATGACAATTTCATAAGCATTATTCGATTGCTCAGCATTCCACCTCATCATCATACCTGTGGAGGAAACGATGAGTAAAAGAACAATGATTCCCCAAAGCCATTTCTGTTTCGACATAAGTGTCCTACCTCTCTTAATTATGAAAATCTTTTTCCGATAACAGGGATTTTCTTTAAATCTTGTTTATGGATTGCTTTCATCATCCATAGAAGAAGGAAATAAAGAGCTCCTCCCACTATGATTGCAACAGTTAGATAACCCATCGCCAACATTCGAGACCAATGTGTAAAATCAAGCCAAAGCGTTGGTAAACCAACGGCTGCCCCCATCACGATGGAAGACACAATCATTTTTACCGTATCTTTTCCAAGAACAGTGAAGCGAATCATACGATAAATAAAGACAGAATTCACAATAAACAACACTAAGTACACCAATAACGTTGCATACGCAGCACCATCTAAACCGAATTCTTGAATAAAGAAGATGTTCGCAAACACCTTGAGGACAACTCCACTCAAAATAATGATGGCTCCTGTTTTGGCAGCATTCATGCCCTGTAAAATACCTGTTCCAAGTAGTGTCAGGGATGTAAAGACCGAGCTAAGGTTAATGATGGCTAACATTAAGCTTCCCTCTAAGTCTTTGAAAAGAGCTAGATTTAAAGGCAAGGTTAAGGCTAGCAGCCCGATAGCAGCTGGCCAAGAAATAAGATGTGTCATACGATGTGTTCGTTCAATAATACTGCGTGTTTCATTCAATTTACGTTCTGCTAGCTTCGTTGTAATCAGCGGCACAAGTGGTAAGATAATTGAAGAAGCGAAAACCGTTGTGATTTGAACTAATGTCAGTCCTCGACCATAAATCCCGTAAAGGAAGCTAATTTCACTTGCATCTGCTCCAGCATTCCTTAAGCCATATGTGACTGTGAAGGAGTCAACGAAATTAAAAAGTGCCATTGTTACAGAACCAATTGCAATGGGTATGGAGATTTTTAAAATGGTTTTACTGTATGTGGAAAAGTCCTTACTAGAATATTTCTCTTTGCTCGTCACTTTTACCGAAGAACGGAAGTATTTAAAGAGTAAATAGAAAAGTGATCCAAGTGCACCTAATACAGAACCTGCCATAATACCACCAGCTACGATATCATTTGAATAATCCATCGCAACTAAGAAATACGCAACAATTAAAATTAAAGCGACACGTACTAATTGCTCAATTACTTGTGAGATGGCAGTAGGTCGCATATCCCCAAAGCCTTGGAAAAATCCTCGATAGACAGCCATATAGGGAGCAACGAGTAGTGTTAGGGCTACAATGATTAATGCAATTTCCGTTGAAGGGCCACCAAGTGCATTCGCTATCTGCTCTGAAAAGCCGTAAATGATTGTAAAACTAATGACGCCAAAGGATAATGCAAGGATTCTTGCAGTCACATAAATTTTCTTAATTTTGGCAGTATCCTTACTCGTCCTAGCTTCCGCAATCAGCTTAGAAATAGCGATAGGGATACCAGCAACGGATAAATACAGTGCCACCATATAGACAGGATAAACAAGACTAAAGATACCGAGTACTTCATCACCAGCAATATTTTGCAGTGGTATACGGAAAATACTACCAATTACTTTAGAAAGTAATGTTGCAATTGTTAAGATAAGTGTACTTTTGACAAAGGTTGACTGACTCATTTTGTTTTGCCCTGACCTTTAAGCTTTAATGCAAAAACCTTTAAAGCAAAGCGAGGGAGAACGAGCATTCTGCCAAAACGACTTGGCTGACGCAGCACTCGGTAGAGCCACTCCAAGTTTAACTTTTGCCAAATGACTGGTGCACGCTTTACAGTGCCAGCGATCACATCGAATGAACCACCTACACCGATAAATACACCCTTTGAAAATTTATCCAGATTTTCTGTAATCCATTTTTCCTGTCTTGGTACACCTAATGCTACAAACACGAGATCAGGCTGTAATGTCGCGATTTCATTTGCAAAATCATTATTATTCCAGTCGAAGTAACCATCATGATAACCAACGACATCAACATTCGGGTAGTTTTTATGAATATTCGCAACCGTCTTTTCGATTGTTTCTTTTTGTGCACCTAATAAATAAATTTTAAAATGCTTCTGCTGACCTACTTCCAGCAGCCGTACCATCGTATCATAGCCTGTTACACGCTCTGGCAGTGATTCACCAAGGATTTGTGCAGCTTTAACGACACCAATGCCATCCGCACAAATGTAGGTCGCCTGCTGTAAATAATTCATCACAGTGGCATTTTCGTTTGCCTGCATAACAACTTCTGGATTGGCTGTTACAACGAAAGTCTTTTCTTGCTGTTCAATACGATGAACGAGTAAATCAACAAACCCTTGCTGATTAATATGTAAAAAGGGTACGCCCATAATTGTTACATGCCTCATATAGTGTTCAAACCTTTCTGTAATTCCTTTTTCACTGCAATCTATCATACCATAAAAGCAATATTGACAGGAAATTTTCGTATAGGGGTTTAGTCGTTATGGAAAAGGGTATATCTCAGACAAGGGAATGAAAGTGGAAAGGGATGTCGATAGTCATAGTCGAGTAGCGCCTATTACTTAGCATGATCGATGAAACAGCTAAATAAGCATAAAATTGTACTAAATTTTAGGAGAATTTTTTCATAATCCTAACATATAATTTCGAGTTTCTTCTATTATATAGCGATCAAATAGTAGGACAAAAATGAACAATAAAAAGAGTGCGCAGCAATGTCGCACTCTTTTTTAGATGATCGCAATCGAATCATTTTTTTACAATATAATCACCATGCACCCAGCCAGTTTTGCCGTTGTAGATTACCTGATACCAGGCACCATTTTTTATGAACTCACCTTTGTCATCGACTTCACCAATAATAAAGCCATTCGGTTTCACTGTTCCTAAAATAGCGCTTGTAGTGGAAGGTTCACTTCTGACATTGAGCGTGATATTCATGTTAACAATCTGTAGACCATTTTCAAGAACGACATAATCATCAAATACCCAGCCTTCTTGTCCATTAACACTTACTTTGAACCAGCCACCATTTTCGCCAAGGACTTTAAAGGATGTATCCTTTGGTAAATTCGTAATGATTGAAGCATTATCAGTGGTAGTCGGGTATGTTCTCATATTGAGATTAATTGTAGCCTTGCCTGTTGCTCCAGCTAAACCTAAATCCAACGCATATTGCTTCGTTGGGCTTGGTAATGATGGCGCGGAAGATTGACTTTGATAAGCAGGTACATCAAACACCAAATTGGTTGTTGTATGAGCACCAATTAATTCGTAGATGTCATAAATCTTTTTTGCTTGAATGACTGCCCACATCACATGCGTAGCATATTGGTGAACGGTTGGATTTTCAGGATTCCAACGCATTTTATATAGTGTGTCTTGCCCCTTGCTAATATACTGATCCTTTACAAATTGCGCACCACCGATAATAGCATCCTCAACAGTAAACCAACCATTTGCATAGGCACGCTCAGCCCCATATTTATTAGCATCTGCATCAATAGCACCAATACCATAAGCATTGTAAGTTTTCTTAATCGCTGTTAATTTTTCACGATTTTCTGCGGTCGCCATCATCGGTTTACCATTAGTATCTAAACCAACCTCGATACCTTTAATAAGTGAAGAGCCACCATTGGCTGTTTCATGTAAGGCATGGGACACCAAATAAATGGCATTGACATTGTTATCGACACCCGCTTTTATAAAGGCATCAGCTGTATTCGCTAAGCTTCCTTTATTCGCAAGTACCTTATCATTCAGTTCCTTTGCACTAAGGTTATTCACCACAGTAGATAATTTTAAAAATTGATAATAAGATGGGCTATCCTGCATAAAGCTTTTTGGGTGCACATAGTATGACACTAGTGCCTCGCTAGCCGTGAAAATGCCTGCACCATCGACCTTTGGATTATTCTTCGCCTGATTACGCACCACCGTAGAGTAATCGTGTGAGTAGTTCGTCGTAGTGTATTGCTTACCACCTGTTTCAGGTGCTTCCAAATGGATTAAACGATAGAGCACAGTAGCTGCCTCGGCACGAGTTGTTTGGGCAAGAGGTGCAAATTGATTATTAGGCTTCCCGACAAGTAGTCCTGTCGTGACGACAGCTTGTACATCTGCATAGGCCCATTTGGCAATACGAGCATTATCACTAAACGTAATAGGGGAGGAAGTTGTGTTGATGTTTTGATAATGGAGAGCCCTTTTTAACATAGCCGCCATTTCCTGACGGTTAATATGATCATTCGGGTTAAACTTACCTTGCTCATCACCTTTGATCAGTCCGTGATAGCTTGCCTGTTCGATGACTCCATAATACCAGTCGCCCTTCTTAACATCTGAGAAGGTTGCGTTACTAGAAGCAGCTGGCAGATTAAGTGTTCTAACTAGAAATGCAGCAAACTCAGCACGAGTGACAGCATCATTCGGACGATAATTGCCGAATTCATCACCTTTCATTAAATCGTTGGTAATAAGATAGTTCATTTCATGGTAGGCCCAGTGCTTCGAAAGATCTTCTGCTGAAGCGGAAGTAGGCGCCAGATATAACATTCCAGCAAGCACGGCCCCGTAAAGAGGAAATTTACGTTTCATTTTTTTAGCTCCCTTCAATAGCTGATGATGTTCTATCAAACTATCAAAAGTGTAGCATAAAAATAGCCAATCTATCATTACAACATGAGGACAGATAGAGACTGCTTTTTATTAATATAGTAGAAACTCTTGAAAAGTCTGGATTTTACAGAAAAGTACAAACAGTATTACTGTAACTTTACAATTATTACTAAATTATTACGGGAGTCTTTAATTTTTGACAATTTAGTAACCATTCTAGAAAACACTTGGTTATTAAGGAGAGTCAGGTATAATAGGTAACGGAACTATATGTTACCAATCCAAATGAGGGGATAAATAGATGGGAGATTTTCCATTGCTATAAAATACCACACTAGGTATGGAAAAAAAATCTTCTATAACTAAATTTATGTCCCAGTGCTTGAATTATGGAAAAAAGAGTGTTATATTATTGTAGAAAGTGAATAAGCTTACTAGAATGGTATTCTACTACTCTTTTTCTAGTAACTTTACTAAGAAAATTTGCTTTAGTTTTGAATTATTCAGGAAAGCTATAATACATAAATTTAGGCAACTAATTATGGTGGTACTATAGTTTTCATTGGAATAATATCAATTTTTAGGAATATTAGGGAGGAATACAAATAATGGCAAAGCAAAACAAAGGCCGTAAGTTTTTCGCGGCATCTGCAACAGCTGCATTAGTTGCATCAGCAATCGTTCCTGTAGCATCTGCAGCACAATTAAATGATTTCGATAAAGTTTCAGGTTACGCTAAAGAGGCAGTTCAAGCTTTAGTTGACAGTGGTGTAATTCAAGGAGATGCTAACGGCAACTTCAACCCAACTAGCACAATCACTCGTGCACAAGCTGCAACAATCTTCGCAAATGCTCTAGAATTAGAAGCTGAAGGTTCTGTAGACTTCAAAGACGTAAAAGCTGATGCTTGGTACTACGATGCAATCGCTGCAACTGTAGAATATGGAATCTTTGAAGGTGTAAGCGCAACTGAATTTGCTCCTAACAAACAATTAACTCGTTCAGAAGCAGCTAAAATTCTTGTTGAAGCTTTCGAATTAGAAGGTGAAGCAGATCTAGGTCAATTCGCTGACGCTTCAACTGTTAAATCATGGGCTAAATCTTACCTTGAAATCGCAGTAGCAAACGGCGTTATCAAAGGTTCTGAAGCAAATGGTAAAACAAACTTAAACCCAAATGCTTCAATTACTCGCCAAGACTTCGCAGTTGTATTCTCACGTACACTTGATACTGTAGATGCAACTCCAAAAGTTGACAAAATCGAAGTAGTTGACGCTAAAACTTTAAACGTTACTTTAACTGATGGTACTAAAGAAACTGTTACTTTAGAAAAAGCTCTAGAGCCTAACAAAGAAACAGAAGTTACTTTCAAAATCAAAGACGTTGAGTACACAGCTAAAGTTACTTATGTTGTAACTACAGCTACTGCAGTTAAATCTGTATCTGCAACTAACCTTAAACAAGTAGTAGTAGAGTTCGACGGTAAAGTTGATCCATCTACAGCTGGCGAAAAAGGAAACTACACTCTTACAGGTACTAATTCTCCTGCAGTTGATTCAGTAACTGTTGAAGAAGATGGTCGTTCTGTAACTTTAAATATTGTTGACAAACTTGAAAACCAAGCTGAATATAAATTAGCTGTTAACAACATTAAAGCTGGCGACAAAGTTATCAATGCTAAAGATTTAAAATTCAAGCCTCTTGATAATACAGTACCAACTGTATCTAAAGTAGAAGCTTTAGGTAACAAAACAATTCGTGTACACTTCAGCGAGCCAGTGAAACCAGCTCAAACTTCACAATTCAAAATTGATGGTAAAGTTGTTGTAGGTTCTATTCAAACGAACTTAAACACTGTAATCATTAAATTATCTTCTGCTTTAGCAGATGGAGAACACACTCTAACTGCTGAAGGTACTGAAGATTACAATAACTTCAAAACAGTTCAAGCTGACACTAAATTCAATGTTGTTGAAGATAAAACTGCTCCAACTGTAGCTTCAGTAGTAAGTGCTTCATTCGAAAAAGTAGTACTTAAATTCTCTGAGCCAGTTGAACAAGTATTTGCTTCTAACGTTTACTGGATGCAAGGTGGAGCTAAAAAACAAGCTTCTTCTGTAAAACAACTTAAAGATGATACATTTGAATTTACATTCGTAGGTGACAATAAACTGGTTTACACAACTGATTTATTTGTAACTAATGTGAAAGACTTCTCTGGCAACGTAATTGATAAAGATACAAAAGTTCAAGTAACGCCTGTAATCGATCAAACTCGCCCAGAAGTAATTAGCTCTACTTTTGTTAAAGATTCAAACAACAAAAAAATTACTATTAAATTTACAAAATCACTAGACACAGATACAGCTAAAAAAGCTGCTAACTACGTGATTAAAGATAAAGACGGTAAAGTACAAGCAATTTCTAGTACTGTCGATGTTTCAAAAGACAAAGAAGTAACAATTACTTTACTTGGTAATTTAAAAGATAACTCTGATTACACATTAAGTGTAACAGGTGTAAGTGATAACACTACATTGAAAAATGTAATGCTTCCATACACTACAACTTTATCAGTAAAAGACGTAACACCTCCTGAATTAACATCTGTTACTCGTTTAAACGATAAACAACTTTATGTTGCATTTAGCGAAGCAATGGCTACAAGTGGAGACGGCTCAATCGTTGATACTGATAAATATACTGTTACTAAGCCAGATGGTAAAACATTAACAATTGCATCATTTAATGTAACTCAAGATGCAAAAGGTGTAATTCTTAACTTCAATGATGTTCTTCCAGCAGAAAGTACTACCTTTACAGTTAAAGTACAACTAGTTAAAGATTTAGCTGGAAATTATTTAGAAGGATTATCTAAAACATTACCTGTTGCAGCTCAAACTGATACTAAAATCGACACAGTTAAAGCAACTGCAAAAGATAAAGTTGAAGTAAAATTCACTAACCCAATTCAATCACTAGTTCAAGGTGATTTCACTGTAGAGGGTTCTGAGATTGCTCACTCTGAGATTTCTACTGATGGTAAAACAGTAACTTTCACATTAAAAACTGATTTACCTGAAGATGTACTAAATGGAGCTAACCCACCAGCTCTACGTAAACTTACTGTTAAAGCATCTCCATCTACTGTTGATGTATTAGGTAAAAAAATTACTGCTGAATCAAAAGATATTGCTGACAAAATCAAAGCGACAGTTAAAGAAGTAGTAAAAGTTGCTGGTGCAGACAACCAAATTAAAATTACTTTCAACGAAGCAGTTACTGCAACTAATGCAGAATCTGATTTCGTAGTAGTTGATAATTTAGATGAAAATAATAAAGTTACAGTAACTAACGTAGCATCAGCACTTGGAGATTCTAAATCAATTATCTTAACTTTAGATAAGCCATTAGTTTCTGCTACAGTTTCTGCAAAAGATGCTCGTTTCGTTAAAGATGCTGCTCTTAATACAATTGCAAACATTGATGCGACAACTGTAGAATTAGATAAAGTAGATGCTGCAGTTAATGCAGTGATTTCACAAATCGCTAGTGCAAATACAATTGCTGAAGTTGAAGCTGCTAGAGCAGCATATGTAGCATTAACAACTGCTCAACAAACATTAGTTACAAATGAATTAGCTCTTCAAACTAAAGAGCAAGGTTTAGTTGATGCTGAAGCACTTAACATTACTAAAGCAGCTCTAGAAACACCAGCATTAGTAACTGGTGCAAACGTACTAAATAAAGCTCAAGGCTTAGTTGCTACAGGTTTCACTGTAACAATTGAAAATTCAGCTAATGCTGCTATTGCAAATACTACTGGTATAGTTACTCATCCAGCATTACCAGCACCTGATGCTACAGGTAATGTAGTATTTAAAGTTGCTAAATATGGTAAAGAAAAAACTGTAACAATTAATCTTACAGTTGCTGCTCAATAATTAGGGAATGTTTGGCACCCAAAAAATATTGTAAATAGAAGTAAAGTACTGTGGAGAGATACTCTCTATAGTACTTTTCTTTTTTATGGTTGCGATATTAAATTTAGGAACTCACTATAGACGCAATCCTTTAGTGGCAATTGAAGGATTGACTGTTAAACCGATCGCTCTTATACATGGATAGTAAAAACCTAAGAAAATCAATATGAGGGTTGGAAGTATGGAATGTTTGAAGTATTATAGTTAGCCGTTTGGACTTTGTATGGCAATATATGTGAAGGTTGGAACTAGCAGAAGCGTAGGATTTAGAGTAGATTTATAAAAAACTTATTTCCAGAATTTATTTCTTTCCAAAGTTAAATTCAGAGGCAATCATATTATATGATAGTCTCTTATTTTATTTTGTATCTACTCTATGAAAGAAAGTAAACTTAAGAAAGAAAAATTCCCAGTTTAGTTAATATAGAGTGATACTTTGTAATGTTTATTATATTTCTTAATCAATGTAATCTGATTTTTAATACAAACCTTTTCTTAATAAACCAATAAATAAGCAATAGCAAACTCTTAAAAGTTTAACACCTATGTATTTAGTTATTGAATAACTTTAATGAAAAAAGGAGATGAATAAGTAAAAATTATTAGGTAGGTTAAATATGGAATTTTATAAAGAAAAAGAAATCTTTTGCTACGGTTGCCGTAAAAAACTATATTTACTTATAGAGATATGAATAGAAAGAACGGGGTAGACAGTCATTGTGGTGAATGTTCTGGGATTTGGTTTGAATGGCAAAATAGAGCTGTTGAGAGGGGGATGGAAAAGTGGATTGATATAATTAAACATCTTATCAAATGACTAATAGGTTGTTTATCAATATTTAAATAGAGAGTTTATACTTGAAGCTCTGTAAAGGAAGTGTCAGCAGAGCTTTTTTATTATGAATATAATAAATTTCTTCATAAAAATATTTTATCATTTAGTCCAGTTAAATGTATTAAGTCTAAAATATGGTAATACTAATACTAATACTAATACTAATACTAATACTAATGGGGGGCACTTTCTCGTATATGAAGTTAATAAGCAATAGTAATAAAGGCAATAATAAGCGGAAAAATTTTTAGATTCTTCATGTGAAGTGCATGCTTAATAGATTAGAGTCATATCGTATTATTGATAAATAACAGACATTATTTTCGTTAGCTATTTCATCAACAAATTCAGCAACTTGTTCGGTTTACTAAAAAAACTTTTTGCATTTTGTTTTTTAGCATAAATATAGATGTGTCTCTAGGTTATATTTCGAATGAACTTTTGAATCTTTCCTTTTATATAACTATCCCATTTTATTAGTTTAAAAAATATAAATTTGGTAAATAACTATACTAAATTATTAATCTGAAAGGAGTTAAAAGATTAAAAGAGATAAAGAAATACTGGGAAAGCACTCGAGAAGATATTCCGATATTAAATAACCCCTTTTTGTATGAAGGGAGGTATTGTTTAAAGAAGGTAGTTTTCTCAAAGATTGTTGCTGTTAAAATTAAAAAACAGATTTAATCTACAAAGCGTGTAGAATAAATCTGTTTTTTGTAGTTTGATTTTCATGAATCAAAATTACTAAAGGATTCCATTAGCCATTCCTGTAGCACTAAAATAAGAGCTATACCACAGAAAATGAAAGATGTTTAAGTTCTTTCACAGGAAAAGAGATGCCTTAATCCATAATCGTACCTGATTGCTGAAGATCGTTTTTTCTGTGTCCCCAAACTTTTATTTTAGAACTTTTTTTATCGAACTTAACAGTCTAATACATTGCAGTCCATCTCGCGCTATTTTTTTATTACGGGCTTACTGTTTACTGATGACGAATTTAAACAGGGATCTCGTTTAACTATTAAAGTGGAGAAACCACAAGTTGATAGTATTTATCCGGCGTATAAATAATGTTGTATGGCGAGAATATGCCAATAACATATTGTGGCACAGAGCCATCACTTTTTAGGCCAGGAATGTTTAAATAAACATTTTGGTAGAAGTCTCCATTATCTCTGGCTACTTCAACATATTTTCCATTTATTTTTTCATATACTACTACCCCATAATTGTATCCACCATCAGGAACTTGCAAAGCAATTTGATAGCCATTAGAATTAATTCCATATTCAAATTTCCAATAATCAATATCATTTACTGAACTGATGTAACCTCTATTTATTGCCTCATCGATGTTATAAGTAATAACCTGACTGCCAGTAGCCCAGCTATCGTTCGGTTCTGTTTCCCACTGAATATAATTCGCTGAGGCCGCTGAGGCACCTGTGGACAATAAAAATATTGTGAGTAATGTCATAATAGAAAATGTATAGAGTTTCTTCATTTTTCAAACCTCCTAATATATTGTTTGGGTGACCAGCTAATACTAGATTATCACATTGTATGTTAATAAGGAATTATTTTACTTATAACTATTATTTTACAATTGTTGTAATTAAACAGGAAATAAAAATCGAACTCTATCAGTATTCACTGCGGATTATAGCTTATTTATATTGTTGTTTAATCGTTATATAATATCCACAAATTAGAAAACATCAGTGAAAGTGAAAGCCTATCAACCTTAATTTAGAGTGTATACTTTGTAAAGGATATTTTGAAAAACAGAACTTCTTTGAACTGTCCCTAGAAAATACCAAACGACTTTATCTTACTCACCTACGATGAATAGTTATGAATACACAAACCAAACACCATTTACTATTAGTTTTGTTGGAGATGGTGAAATATTAAAAACTTATACACTCTCAAAAGATAACAATGTAATTAAAGTTGATATCCCAATTGATGTAAAAAGGACAGTTGGAGTAATTATAGAAGGTGACGAAACGGATTACTCAATTGTCACATTACTAGGATCAAAATTTATAAATAAGTTGAACAGGTAACTTATATAAAAAACTTTATTTGTAGGCAGTAAGCCACTAATGCGTTTAAAAAGCATCTGATGAAAAGTGGACTCTTTCAAACCCCAAAATGCATATTATGGAAGATAACCCTGAACACATATAAAAAATTATAATAATCGTCGTATTAAATATGTATAATTTCTATTTTTAGGTAATTAAAAAAATAAAAAAAGTAGCTAATTTATCTTTGGATAGATTAGCTACTTTTATTTTTAACTTACATTTAAAGTGGATTGTTCTTCTTGGATAGCCTTAATAGGCTCTGTTCTCCATACTTCATTTTCTATGGTGATTACCCAAAAGTTATGTAACTTTTTTCTATAAAACGAGTCTAATTAAGAAAATATAACTTTACTGGGAGTTCTAATAGTAATGAAGTTACTTATCAAATATTATTCACATATAATTTGATAAAAAGCTGACTTCATTACCTTTAAAATACAGTACGATGGGGGTTATACATAAGGATTTATCAAGTAGCAATGAGTTTGATAGAAAATGTTCATGGAGATTTGGAAATAGCCTTTTCTTTCTATGAAGCTTTTGAAGGAGAGGGGTTAGCACTCTAGTACCGAATTCAACTCTTTTCGATAAAAATCCCACATTTTAGGGTTTTTTCGTGTTAAGATGTTAAAGACTATGGAATGTGAAAAAGGAGATTAGCATGTTTAAGAAACTTAGGAATACATGTATTGTATCGGCAGTTGCTTTGGCTACCATTTTGCCTGGACAAGCATCTGCAACAGCTATTGGTAAAGATGGAATTCAGATAAAAAACAATGTTTCGATTATGATTAATGGAGAGACGATTAGTGTCAATGACCCTATCTTAAATAAATCGGATTTCTTATTATTACCGATGCGCGCATTATATGAGGCGATTGGTGCGAATGTGGAGTGGAATAAGGATACATTGACAGCGTCAGCTACTCGAAATGGTAAGCTTGTCGATTTAACGATTGACTCTATGAACGCATTAGTAGATGGGGAAGAGGTGGCGATGGATGTCGCACCGTTTATGTATAAGGACCGAACTTATATGCCATTACGCTTTGTCAGTGAAAACTTTGATGGCACTGTGAATTGGGACCCCGATACTCAAAGTGTAGATATTACGTTATCTGATGAAACACCAGAGCAACCTCAAGAAAACCCATATATTTTACATATTAATAATCATCGCATTGTGATGAAAGATCCAATTGTGATGAAGCAATCAAGATCCTATATCCCAGCGAATTATATATATGAATACCTTGATGATTCAACAGGTATGTGGCTACCAGATAACTCTTTTGAATTACAAATAGCTGGCATGAGCTTTGTTTTTAAGGATAACAGTAATCAAGTTTTAGTGAATAATGAAGTTGTCACATTAGAAGAGGTTCCTTTTGTTCAAAAAGGGAAGATGTACGTTCCTATTACCTTTGTAGTGAATGCATTAGGCGGAAACTTGCGTTATATAAGTGAAAAACGAGAAATGTATTTATATGTCTATCATTATATGTATACAAGCTCTTTCCTTGAAAAATCATTTGGTTCAACAGCTTATCCAGAAGCCGTTCCTTCTGCTCGTTTAGAGGGAGATCGTGATTTATTTATTAGTGACAACCCAGAAACTTTAACACGTAAATTAGTTCCTAAATCAAATGCTACGCTTGCACAATACGATGTTAATGCAGCAGCAGCAACGAATAAGCACCGTATCTTTGGTTGGCATTATAACACATTAGGGACAGATGTGAAGCTTGGGATTACGGTTCAAAATAAATCTACTACAGAGAGTATCAAGGTAACAGAATCGAAGGGCATTAACCAAAAAACTGGGAACAGCTGGGTAGGCCACGATATTGGTTTAACAATTGCTGATGCTGTTTTAAATAACAAGCTTCAAAGATCAACAAGTAAAGGTACTGTGATTGAACCAGGAGAAACAAAGGTTATTGAAACATACGATTTAGAATACGACTATATCATTGGTTTTTTACATGATTTAGATATCCAAGCGGCTAACGGTGGAAAGCCAGAGTATACGATTCGTACAGTGCTTACAAAGGATAATAGTGACTTAAGAACGATTCAATCAGAGCAGGTTGCTGTTGATGAATATGCTAAACATCCAAGGGGTGCGTGGCCAAGTGCTACAATTCTAGCAGAGCTACCAGCCTATACAGTAGATTCTCCAGAGGTAGGCTATAACATTTCTAACGGACGTACAGACCATTTACAAACGGCTGAAAATTCCTTCTCCCAAATCAATGGAGCAGTAGGGAATCCAGGTCATTTTGGCATGAACTATAAGGTGTCGATTCCAGTGGTGAATTCATCTGGCACATCAAAAACGATTAAGATGAAATTAGCTGGTCGTGGTGGTTTATATAGTGGTGCTATTAAGGTCAATGGTAAAGTATATTTAGTGCCTTCTTTACGAGTAGGAACAGAATATGTTGAGCTGCCAGAGTACACAATTGATGGTTCATCAGGAACAATTGAATTAGAACTAATGCATGCTGGTGGTGTCAATCTTCCAGTAGCTATCTATGTAGGAACAAAATAAAAAAGTCACTGGCACGGGTCATGTGACATGAGATCGTGCCATACTTTGAATATATTCGGAGTGAAGAAATTGGCAAGAAAACTAGTAACAATTATTGTAGCTCTATTTGTGCTTATACTAACAGTTAGCCCAATCAATGGACAAGCAGCCGGTTTAGGCAATAAAGTCAGTGAAGTTAAAACGGAGGTTTCACCACAGGTAACACATATACAGCAAAGCTATACTTCAGGTTCAATTCGTGAGTTTGTAAATGTTTTAGATGTTAATTTAAATAATACATATACAAAATTAGAAATCGGTATGCCCAATCCTATTAATTCATTAAAAACAACATCAGCGATGGCAAAGCAAAATACGTATGATGGACATCGTGTTGTGGGAGCTGTCAATGCTTCTTACTTTTTAGGTAATGGTATGCCCGCGAACTTGTTAGCGGAAAAAAATGAAATAGTGAACTATGGTATTTTAGGAGATACCTATGATAGCCCAACACAAAAACCAGTTGCGTTTGGTTTATCAAAATCAGGAAAAGCGATAGCAGATTATTATACAACAAATCTAACGTTCCAAGTGAATGGCAAAAGCTATCCTATTGATCTCATTAATAGTGAACGAGGAACGAATAAAACAGTTTTATATACACCTGAAAAAAGAACGACAGGTACGAATACATGGGGTGTAGAATTAGTGGTGACAGGTGCTAGCCAAGATACAAATGTCTTGCATTTTGGCGACCAGTTTTCAGGCACAGTTTCGCATGTAACAGCCTATGGGGCAGAAGGTAACTCATCTGTACCAGCGGATGGCTTTGTTATTTCTGTTCAAAATAAAGAGTTAGCTGCTGAATTAAGTACAATTACTTCAGGCACGAATGTCGATGTAAGCTTATCCATTGATCAAAAATGGATGGATGCTCAATTCATTTTAGCTGCTGGACCAATGCTAGTGCGAAACGGCAAAGTTGATATTTCGATGCCGACGAATTCTGGCTTTGCTTCAACACGTAGTCCACGTACAGCAGTTGCAGTGGATGCCACTGGTACGAAGGTATCTCTTGTAACAATTGATGGTCGCATAAGCGGTCACAGTAATGGTGTTAATTTATCAGATTTAGCTTCTCATTTAATTTCAATGGGCGCTTCTTCGGCTATTAACTTAGATGGAGGCGGCTCTACAGCGATGGTCGTGCGTAATCCAGGTGGCTATTTTGCCAATCTAGTGAACAGACCATCAGAGGGCAGTGAGCGTCGTGTATCAGCCATTTTGCAGGTTGTGAATACAGCGCCACCAGGACAAGCAAAATCGATTACATTAAGTAGTGTAAGTCAAGTAATGAAAGGTTCGTCTGTAGATATGCAGGTAGCAAGTGCCTATGATCAATACTTGAATCCGATGACGATTAACCCAGCCAATATGAAATGGACTGTGGAAGGAAATATCGGAAAAATGGATGGGGCAACCTTTACCGCTACACAAAAAGGTGAAGGGAAAATTATCGCAGAATACGAAGGAATTCGTACGTCTACACCTGTAAAAGTAATAGACTTAGCAGAAAAACCTATCGTACTAGATAGCTTCGATAATGTATCATCTTGGACAACTGAAGTGGCAAAAGCCAATGCTTCATTAGCAAGCTCTAAAGAGTATGCTAGACAGGGAACTGCTAGCTTACAATTAAACTATGATTTTACGACAGCAGGCACAGGCACAAAAGCGGCCTATATGGTTGCTAAGACACCAATTGCGATGACAGGTCAGCCTAAAAACATCGGTCTTTGGGTATTTGGTGATGGCGGTAAGCATTGGCTAAGAGGTGTAGTTGTTGATGGTTCTGGCGCTAAGCATACGATTGATTTCACAAGTCAGGGCGGTTTAGACTGGAATGGCTGGAAGTACGTTACGGCGAATATTCCGAGTGATTTAGCGCAACCATTGAAATTTGAACGTTTATATGTTGCTCAACCAACAGCGTCTCTTCAAAAGAAAGGGCAGCTATACTTCGATCAATTACAGGCTGTCTATAAAGATAATCATGAGGAATTAATTTATACAGATGTTGCAAAAGGACATTGGGCATTTTCTGAAATCCAAAGCCTAAACAATAAATCGCTTATTAAAGGGTATGCCAATGGAACATTTAAGCCAGAAGCATCGATTACTCGTGCAGAGGCAGCGACAATCATTGCAAGAGCTTTAAATCTAACAACGACGAAGGATTCAAGCTTTAAAGATGTGAGTAAAGGCCACTATGCATACAGTGCCATTGCTGCCGTAGAGCAGGCTGGCATTATTAAAGGGCAAGAAGCAGGGAAGTTTAATCCAAATGGACAGCTTTCACGTGCAGAAATGGCTGCGATTTTAACAAGAGCGTATAAATTAACAGGTACAAGTAAGGTAAGCTTCACAGATGTTAAATCAACACATTGGGCATATAGCAATATCCAAGCACTTGTGGCGAATAATTTAACTGGAGGTTTCCCAGACAATACATTTAGACCAGATGCACAAATTACACGTGCTCAATTTGCAAGCTTCTTAAATAGATGCTTATCATTCAAATAATATTGATGAATCCCCTGTAGCTACTACAGGGGATTCGTTCATAACGAAAAAATCCGCCTAGCTCATAAGAGAGCGAAGCGGATTTTTTATTTAGAATACAATGTATTTCACATATTGTTTCCAAGTTAAATCTTTAAAATGGCTCCATTGTATTTTCTCAACAGGCAATGTGCGGAAGGTATAGGCTGCAATATTACGTTTCTCATTAGAGAGCATTGGCGTGCCTTCCTCTACATAGTCCATAAAAATAGCGGATTTCGCTGTGTTAAATTGCACATTGATATCGATCAGCTGGATTTTGCCCTCCTGATTGATAATATAAAGCTTTTTATTTCCTTTTTTAGTCGTCGCTAGCCACGATTTATCGACTTTGTAAGAATCGAATGCTTCATTGACAATAATGGATGCCTTGCCTGTAGTTGAAAAGGGGATGTCCTCTAATGGAGCATCTTGCTGTAACGTTACTTCATAATTTGTTGGCTGTGGTAAAGCTGCTGTTTTGGCTAGCTCATTTGCCCAAAATGTATGATCATCTGTAGCGATCATTTGTTTTTCTAAAACCACACCTGATAAGGCATCTTTAACATGTTTGACTTTAAAATCAACGGTTTGGCCTTCCTGTACCTTTTGCCATTCCTTTTCTGATAAATAGGCATACATTGCTTTTTCATTAGAATAGATTTCAAACGTTACTGTACCAGCTTCTTCTTTAATGGCAGATACGATACCGTCAATAGGGCTAACAATGCCTTGACGAGATTGAATTTGTGTAATTTGTGCTTCAATTAGCGCAATTTGACGATTTGTTTCGGCAATATGTCGATTTAACAGTGCAACGGCTGTCGATGCTGAATTTTGTTGAGCGAGCTCTAATTTTAGCGTAACAGATAGTTTATCATTGATTTGGTCCGTATTAATCGAGCTTTTCGGATTAGAGCCATCTCCATATTCATCCTCAATTTGGTCGAGTGCATCCTGTAAATCACTTAATTCTGTTTCATAGGCAGTACGTTCTGATTCAAGCTTTGTTATCTCTTCATCTACCTCATCAGTTTGATAGGTAGCAAGCAAATCATTCATCATCACTTCCTGACCACGCTTTACATTCACAGCCGATAAGGTAGTTGCATCAGCCGTAATGGTAAACGTTTCAGCAGGTGCTACAATCGTTTCTTTATTGACACGCTCAGTATTTGTGCCGATATAAGCTTTTTGAAACTCGTCGATAAAGTAGGATCGTGTGATGTTGCTATCATTCTTGAAGACTAAATAAGCATTTATACCGATTACTAGCATCGCCAACACAATGGTCATACTTGTCCATGGTCTTGCTTTGATAAATGCCATCATCCTAACCCCCTAGCAATCCATTCTTTTATTGGTAGCACACTAATCATCCCAACAAATAAGGCCATAAATAGTTGTACACCAATCAATTTGACTACTAATATTTTTCTACTAGCTGCTTCCTCCCATTTAGATAGGAATAGATACTGCACAATAATGATTAGAACGGTCGTTACTGTTAATTGGTTGATGCTAAATAAGACGAAATCTGTTTCAATCACCTGTAGGGCAGCTGGAGCTAATGAGAAGAACGAAAACATTGTTGTATAGCCTACTGCGTAGAAAACAGCAAAGAGAATTGCTTTTTCGATTAATAGGAAAGCAACAACATAAAGCTGGACTTTTTTAATCCAAGAGTAAGGAATGTCCGTTAATAGATGTAATAGATAGGTAACCCCATAATAATGGAAGCAAAAATAGACGATTGCCCATAATACAGCACCGAGCATGGAAAGTACGCGTGCTACAAAATAATCATTTTGTTGATCCATTGCGAATAAGGTCGTTAAGTTTTCCGTCCCCATTCCCCAATATTCGCGTACAGCATACAACAGGATAAATAAAATAAACACTGATAATACGCGTTTCTTATATCCGATGACCTCACCTTCCTCTACTATGTTTGTAAAGTAGGTAGGATTTTTTAAGCTATGCCAGAACTTATAATGGTAAAACATAAACAGTGTCCTTTCTTCCAAAATAGGATTTCAAAGTTGTAGTATACACCTTGTAAAAAGATTATGACATATGAAATTAGCTGTTTTTTTTCATTAATTTCGTAGAAAAAATCATATGCCGTCACTACATGTCGGTTGATGTAAACATCACATAAATCTATTGTATAGTATAATTGAAATAACTTCCTGTTTTTCTAGCTAGTAAATTTGAAAAATTACTTTTGATACTCATAATTTTGTAAATATACTAGAATGTCTTGAAAACATGATATTTATACCGATACTAAAGTAATGATTATTAATTACATTTTGCTGTAATTACGTCCGGATTTTTTCGAGCCTGCTCGAAACGTTTTATTTCAAAATCTGTGACATCCGCCAGAGGTATTGGGGCTACATGATGCTGGTCACACAACCTTCATTACTACAAGACGTGGCACATTTAGACGGTGTTCCCTTATTTCGGTGGGCATTTGATCAATCGATGAAAAAAGTAAAACAAGAATTTAACTCTATATAGTGGAAGGGGATAAATTCTGAATCAAGATAATTGAAAATGAACATAATCATTTTCCCATACATAAAAGATGAAAGGGTGGTTCGATTGAATCGAAAATTGACAGCAGGGGTCATAACAAGTCTTTTACTTGCACCTACGGCTATAGCGAATGCACAGGAAAATGATGCGCAAACTCGTGTGACACCACAGACAGAGCAAGTTGGCTATCCCAACGCGGTAGCAGCTGCGACGACAAGAGAGCAGCTCATTGCAGAATTTGGTAAGTTATCTGAGAATTCTTCAGGTGATGAGATGGTGATTGCAGAAGGAAATCTCATTGTTGTACAAAATTCTGGAGATTTTCATGCTGATGAAAAAGCAATTATAAAAGCGAAGTATGAATATGTAGTAAAGCATCGCGAACTATTAACAAAGCTTAAAGGAATGGGCAATAAAGTTAATGGAATTTTGTATTCAAGTAAAACGTTTTTTGAAGAAGTTGAAGCTGTAAATGACGAATATGTTAAATTTTTAGGGGAAAAAGAACCAACAGATACAACATCCTATCTATATGTACAAGCTCAATTTAAACAGGCCATTGATACAGCGCTTATAAATAACGCAAGTAGTATTGCTCCTACTATGCGTAACTCGGTGTTGCAATATGGTTATGATAAGGCAGCACGTGATGCGTATTTTGGCAAAAAAGGACTGGATGTTGGAAAACTATCAAAATTAGGTAAGGATGTAGAAGCTACTGAATTGATTGCCAGCGAGCTAGTTGATTTAGTTGATTTATTGGAGAGTTCTGCAAGTTTTGAAGATATTTCGACTGCACTAAACAGTTTTACAACTGGATATAATACATTAACTGCAGATCAAAAGAAGGTGGTTGAAGCTTATAATCCAAACGATGCTTCCGTAACGCCCTTCAAAAAATATAAGGAAGCTCTAACGAGTCAGTCTGCTGTAGAAAAAGTTATTTTAAGTATTAATCAGCTGAAAGCAAAACAACCGTCTGAATTCACATCAGCAACAAGTTTCATTAGTGCGGTATCGTCTGTTGAAAAAGCATATAACAGTCTTGATACGGCATCAAAAAATTTGGTGACAAACGCTTCTATACTTGAAGAGTATAAAAAAGCGGCTGATATTTCCAAGCGAATTTCAGCACTACGTGTATCCAGTGATGCTGCTTATCGTACAGAAGTAGCTTCAATTAAAGATATTTATGATAATCAATTAACCTTAGAAAAGGGATATATAAAGAATGCGGCTGATTTTGAAATAGCGGTCGCGAATATTGCTTCTGCACAACAGATTGAAGGACTTATCTTGGCAATTGCAGGTGCTTCAGATAAAGTACAAGCAATTAAAGATGCTCGAACTACTTATGATGCTCCTCCAGCACCATCTGGAACAACAATCAATGCGGCAAATGTCAAAAAAATTGTTAATAATCTAGCAGAGTTAACGAAGTGGGAAAAGGTTTATAACGCGTCTTTAACTGTGGATAAATTAATCGACAGTATTGATCCAACAGCTTCTACTTTTGAAAGCAAGACATTAGCTGCACAGGCTGCTTTCGATAAGCTTGGAGAAAGTGAAAAGACGTTAGTTCAAGGCACAAATAAACTAACTCTGTTTTTCAAATATGCGGATGTATCGAAAAAAGTTAATGCACTAAATTCTTCTATGTCTGACTACAACGCACAGCTTGAAACATTGAAAACTGCAGTTGCTACTTTAGATGCTTCGGGCAGTGAATATGCAGCAGCACTTGATAATATCAAAGATAAACTCAATGAAAAATTAACAGCTCTTACAAACGAAGCATCAGCAGTAACAGATGTTATGAGCAAGATCGACAGTTTAAATACATCATCTAATCTTGTACAGGATATGCTAGATGCCCGTTCAGCTTATAATGCACTACCATCAGCAGCAAAAAGTCGTGTAACGAACATTAAAGTTTTAACAGATTTTGAAAAATCACATAAAGCTGTTGTGAATGTCATCTCACTCTTTGAAAAACTTGATCCATCCTCTAAAAGCTATATTTCCAAAGCGAAGTCAGCTTTTACTGCCTATGCAAAGCTAGATGACAATAATAAAGTATATGTAAAAAATTACAAGGATTTAAAAGATATAGTACCAGTTGTAGATGTCATTGTTCAAATTAATGCTTTAAATCCTTCTAAAAAAACGTATAAAGTGGATGTAACAAAAGCAACAGAGGCATACGCGGCATTAGCAGATGAAACACTTCAAGGGAAGGTTGTCAATTATGCTGACCTAATAAAAGCACAGGGGTATATCGATATAGCCAAAAACTTTGATGCCCGTGTCGCAGCATTGGCGAATGAGAATCCTGACACATTTGTCAAAAAGGTAGCCGACCTAGCTGCAGAATATAAGACAATGGATAAAAATGTTAAAAAGCTGGTGGAAGAGTACAAAACGTTAAGTGCGTATGAAAAAAACAATAAGGCTGTAGTAAAGGTTATTCAAATGATTGATGCCTTAAATCCAACAAGTAAGGATTATACGAAAAAGGTACTTGCTGCTCGCAAAGCCTATAATGCACTTGATACAGTATCTCAAAAACGAGTGACGAACTATGATAATCTGACAGCAGTTGAGGATGTAGCTTCTTTGATTGGTCTTATTGCTTCATTAAAGCCAACGAGTAAAACATTCTATCAGGATATGAAAACAGCCCGTGAGCTTTACGATTCACTACCTGAAGCGAAACAACAAGCTATCATCAACTATGATGCACTGGTGGCAGCAGAAAATGAACAGGGCTTAGCACAGAGCGTGATTGAGCTTATTAATTTTACAGAAGAACAAGATGCAGACTATTTAACGAAGTTGATGAATGCACGAGTAGCCTATGATAAGCTGTCATCGAATCAAAAGAAATTAGTGACAAATATTAAAGATTTAACAACACGTGAAAAAGCGGTTAAGCCGATTTTAAGTGTGATGGTTCAAATTAATGAACTAGATCCAGAAGCGCAAAACTTTGTTAGTAAGTTTAACGCCGCACGTAAGGCCTATGACAAACTATCAAAGGATCAGAAGAAATATATTGATAATATTGATATACTCTTAAAGTTTGAGCCCGTTTCTAATGTGATGGAATTGATTAGCAAACTAAAATCTTCTAATAGTACATTCCTTCAGGATACATCACGAGCACGATCATTGTACGATGCACTGCCTGCTGATTTGCAGCAATATGTGACAAACTATTATTTATTGCAAGCAGCTGAGTCTAGTATTTTAGGTGCTGGTAATGTAATGCAGATGATCAATGACTTACCATCTATTGATCCAAAGCAATATGTGAAACGTATTCAAGAGATTCGTGCGGCTTATAATGCTTTACCAAAGGATCAGCAGCGAGCTGTACAAAATTATAGAGTGCTACAAGATCAAGAGAAGCTAATTAAGCCTGTTATTAGTGTGGTAGAGGATATTGACCGACTATTAACAGCCAAGGATATGAACAGCCAGTATCAAAAGATTTTAAAAGCCTATGATAAGCTCAATGCCGATCAAAGACGCTATGTCTATAACGACCAGCTATTGCTATCATTAGACAACGTGATAAAAGTTTATAATAGCATTGCTAACTTGAACCCGAAGGATAAGTTCTACTTTGGTATGATCGAAGCGGTGCGTAGAGAGTATGATAGCTTGAATACAATAGATAAACAGCGTATTTCCAACTACTCTATTTTATTAGAGGCAGAGAAAAGCATGGCTGATGTCAAGAAAGTGGTTGAGTTAATAGCGGGACTTTCACCAAGCTCGCCAACCTATATTGAAGATGTGGCTAATGCAGTTGCTGCTTATAAAGCGCTAGATTCAAAAGTACGAGGACAAGTCATCAATGAGGATGTATTAAAGCAGGCTGAAAAAGATGTGGCAGCTGTTTTGAAAGTTGTCCAAGCCATTGGCAGCATTGATCCAGAAAGCTCATCCTTCGAGAAAAAAGTATTAGCTGCTCAAAAAGATTATAGTAATTTATCGATTGAGCAACAGGGGTTAGTTTATAATTTCCGCATTTTAGAAGAATATCTAAAAATGATACAATAGTCTGACGAAAAAGGAGTTTTCCCAATGAATATTGCGGGAAAACTCCTTTTATAACGAGAAAATAATGGATCTACTTATAAATTTCCAAAAAAAGTGAAACTATATCAGATGAAATTCGTATCTTATAATGTGCTTACTTATTTTTATTGCATCATGGATACATATTCATTTGACAGAGTGAGGAGGTAGCCCTGTTGAAAAAAATACTTTATATAGTGGTCCTTTCAATAGCTGCAACCGTAGGAAGTTTAACTAATTTAAGTCAGGTAGAAGCTGCATCTGCAAAAGCTGTAGATGTGACTAATTCATACTGGGCAAATGCTTCGATTCAACATATGCTCACTAAACAATATATGACTACATATAGCGATCACACATTTAAGCCTGAGCAAGCTATTACGAGGGCAGAGGCTGCTGCTACCATTGCTCGTTCTCTCCAGGTAAATGTAGACATTGCGAATTCAGCAAAATTTAAGGATGTTCCTGCAACACATCCCTATTACAAGGAAATTTGTCAGCTCGTTAAGCTAGGTGTTATTCAAAAAGGTGATGAATTTCATCCAGAAGAGCCTTTGAAGCGAATGCAGGTAGCGAAAATGCTAACACTTGCCTATCAGTTTAAAGTAGATAGCAAAAACAACAGTCAGTTTGCAGATATTGCTAGCACACATTGGGCAAAGGATTATATCGAATCCTTAGCAGATATAGGCATTGTTAGTGGAGTGGATACGAAACATTTTGCACCAGACCAATTGGTGACGCGTGCACAGTTTGCTGTTTTTGTTGAGCGCAGCATAAATTTTCAGCAAAAGATAAAGAAGCTGGAAGTGGCCTATGATTATTTAGCGAAGGAATATATCCCAACAGTAAACCTTTCTACAGAGTGGTCTAAAAAGGTCATTGAATTAATTAATGTGGAAAGAAAAAAGAATAAGCTAGAAAAGGTTGTCTATGATCCAGAGCTGACACAAATCGCGATTATCAAAGCACAGGACATGGTGAATCGCCATTATTTTGAACATGTTTCTCCATTTTATGGTGCACCTTGGGATTTAGCGACATTATTTGATTACGATTACACAAGCTTTGGCGAGAATATTGCCAGAAATATAAAAACACCTGAAATTGCTGTAAAGGCATGGATGGCTTCTCCTAGTCATCGAGAGAATATTTTAAAAGAACATTATACAAATACAGGTGTTGCGATAGCACAGGACATCAAAGGAAATTACTATTGGGTTCAAATGTTCTCTAGTCAATAAGTTGTTGTGTAACAAAGAGTCTCTAATATTACAGGAATGTTACGAAAGATCCAAAATACGATAAAAAAAATTCCATTTGAACGCTGGAAATACCACCAAACGTTGGTATTACAGCGTTTTTTTGCTGTCTAAAACCGTTACACAATTGAAAAATAACAATCGCTTTTTTTGTGATAGTCTATGTATAGGCAAAAAAGTTTTGAGAGGGGTATAACAAAAGTATGAATAAGAAATGGTTATTACCGATTTTTGCATCTTTTATGTTATTTTCAACAGCTCATATAAACACTGCTGAAGCAGCAACTAAAGCAGATGTTACTGATACAGCTTCTAAATACGTAGGTATTCCATATAAATACGGCGGTACAACAACAAGTGGTTTTGATTGCTCTGGCTTTACTTCTAAAGTATTTTCAGATTTAGGCATTCAATTAAATCGCACATCTGGCTCACAGTATCAACAAGGTACTGCAGTAGCGAAGAGCGATCTACAAGTTGGCGATTTACTATTTTTCAATACAAGTGGTAGTGGTATTTCACATGTGGCTATATACATAGGTGATGGTAAAATGATCCACTCTCAAACTGGTCAAGGCGTAAGTTATTCAAATGTGAATGATCCATACTATTGGAGTTCTCGTTATGTAGGTGCTAAACGCGTTGCGACATTTGATACACAACAGCAAGCAGAAGTTAAACAAGCAGCAATTGACTTTTCAGTATATGCTTCTCGCGCAGAGGTAGCTGTCCAAATTGCGAAAGCTTTGAACTTAGATACATCTGATACAAATGCTGGTTTTGCAGACGTAAAACCATCCTATGCTCATGCAGGTGCAATCGCAGCTGTGGCAAAACTAGGCATCTTTGAGGGCGATGCGAATGGTAAATTCAACCCGTCTTCACCAATTACACGCGCACAAATTGCTAAAGTATTAGTGGTAGCATTTGGCCTTGAAAACAACGGTGGCAGCGTAGCATTTAGCGATGTACCTCAAAATAGCTGGGCTAATGGATATATTTCGACTTTAGCATCAAATGGTATTACAAATGGCGATGGAGACGGTAGCTTCGGTTCAGATGAGTTACTAAAAATTGACCAACTAAAAGTATTTATCAAACGAATTCAACAATAAGTTCATAAAGTTAACACTTTAATTGTGTTATAGATTGCAAGAATTGATCTTTTGAATAGCGTATAATGGAAGAAGGGTTTGCAATCGCAGACTCTTCTATTTTTATGATAATTTTGTAGGAAAGGGTGTGACTTGGAAAATTAAATTTTAACAGTTCTATTGTCTGATGCATTATTTAGCTAATTTTGTTAAAATGGACACGTTAAGAGAACAAGAAGGGAGGAAATAAGACATTGAACATCAAAAAAATTAGTCTTATCTTGTGCGTCTTATTGATTTCGGCTTCTATGTTTACGATACATAGTGCAAGTGTCAGTGCAGCTACCAATTCAAATATAACATTTGAAGATGTCACTAAAACACATCCAGCCTATGAAGAAATCAATTATTTAGTAAGTTTAGGTGTTATTCAAGGATACTTTGTCAATGGTAAAAGAGTATTTGGCCCAAATAACAATGTAACAAGAGGACAAGCTGCTAAGATGGTTGTAGTTGCTTCAGGTAACAAACCATTAGTTGTTAATAAATCAAGCTTTTCAGATGTTACAGTAGGCACTGAAATGTCAGGTTACATAGAACGTGCTGTCCAATTAGGATTTTTCGACAAAAATATAAAAGGTGAATTCCTACCAAATAAGCCTCTAACTCGTGGAGAAATGAGTTATGTATTAACAAAGGCATTCAATTTAGATACTAGTGAGTATGAGGGAATTGACTCACCATTTACGGACGTAGCGATTACACATGAATATGTGAAATACATTAATACCATCTACTATAATGGTATTACGAACGGAACGGGTGATAAGTATTTACCAAATAGTACTGTAACTCGTTCACAATTTTCTTTATTCGTTGCGCGTGCAAAAAGTGAAAAATATCGCTTAGAACTACCTGTAAAAGGTGTACAAGTGCCAGATACATCACAAGTGATTGGCTTAGTAAAAGTTACTACAGAGGGGTTAAACATCCGTAAATCAAAGGATTCCTCTTCTAGTACTAACATCGTAGGTAAAGTCAATACAGGCGGTAAATTATCAGTATATGCAGTTGAAGGCAATTGGTTAAAGGTGACTTATAAAGGTGCATTTGCCTATGTTTTTAAGCAATACACTGAATTTTTAGATGCAGATGGCAATGAGCTAGGAGCAGTCGAAAAAGAAGTTACGACAAATGGTGCTGTAAACTTATATGTGAAGCCAACATCTTCCGCAAAAGTAATTTCATCAGTTAAAGCCAACGAAAAATTACCAGTTTACAAAACAGTCGGTGGCTATTATTTAACACAAGTAAATGGTTTGCCAGGTTATATTGTAGCAAACAGTACTACGGATGCTACTGGAGAAGTAAAACCTAATCCGGATCCAACACCTACACCACCCCCAGCTTCTGGAGATGTATTAGGTAAGGTAACGGTTGCTAACCTAAATGTGCGTAGTCAAGGTAACTCAACTTCGCCAGTGCTATTTAAGCTGAACAAGGGAGAGTATGTCCAAGTTAATAGCATTAATGGTTATTGGGCAGAAATCACCTATAATGGTCAAACAGGATATGTTCATAAATCCTATTTAAAACTATTAAATCAAACAGCTAAGCCTTTACAAAATCGTATTATCATCTTAGACCCAGGTCACGGTGGTAAAGATCCAGGTACTGTAAAAGGCTCTGTTTCTGAAAAAAGTATTACATTAAAAGTCAGCACACAAGTAAAGCAATTACTAGAAAATGCTGGTGCAAAAGTTTATATGACACGTACTGGTGATACGTATCCATCATTACAAGATCGTGTAGATTTTACACAAGCAAACTATGGTGAGATTTTCGTTAGTGTCCATGTCAACTCCGCTGCCAATGCGTCAGCACAGGGTACTGAAACATATTATGCAATATCTACAGGAGATATGTATCAGGAGGACATAGATTTAGCTACATTTGTTAATAACCAAATTGTTAACAATTTAAATATGAAAAACCGTGGTGTGAAGCAAGAGCAATACTACGTCATTCGTAACATGGTGATTCCATCTATTTTAGTGGAGCTAGGATTCTTAACGAATACAGAGGATCACAATAAAATGACGAATGATCAATACGTTAAATTATTTGCAGAATCTATTTACAATGGTATTTTGCAATATTATAAGAAACAATAATAGTTGAAGAAACGATTCCAAAAGGGGGCTATCTTTTGGGATCGTTTTTCTTACTCATATATATACTCGCATTCGAAAAATACAAACAAATCTATAAAAAATGGCTGCCTCGTTTCTTAGGAGGCAGCCATTTACTATTATTTCACGGTATTGATGAATTTAATATAATCCTTACTAATATAGGCAGGTTCAGTGTGTAATTTATCTGAAACAACTTGATACCAACCATTTGCTCCTGTATCTGTGACAATGACGGGCATGTTACTTTTGCTAAATGTGAATAATGGGCTTTGACTTGTTGATGCATCTGCACGAACATTTAGACCCGCTGTTGTAGTTAGTGCAATTTTATAAGGGTTATTTGCATCTTTAAAGCCTAAAGATTTTTCTGCACGATAGTAGTGTCCAGCAATTTTAGCGCCCCAGAATGGATCTGAAGCGTATTTTACATTGAAACCGATAGCCTTAGAGCCAACCACTGCACCATTCGTATAACGTCCCCCTGGTGTAATATAATTAGGCTGTAAGAACCTTTCGACAAGCTCATTGATGTTTGCACCAACACTATCAAACTTTTTGTTTAGTGGGTTTGTGTCATAGACATATAAACCAAATAGATTGTTCAAGTTTTGTGCGTGATCACTCATCCCATAAGCACTCTCATGCTGTGCTAGAGATAAAATAAGCATAGCATTTATATGGGCATTCGCTTCTACTTCCTTTAACACAGAGCCTAAGCCAATTAATTTACTTTTGGTTGTTGCATCCTTATAAATGGTAGCACCTGAGCTTTCAACTTCCGCTAGTTTTTGCAAAATATATTGATCTAGCTCTTCTGCTGTATATTGAGTTGTCGCACGAGCGGGTAGGAATTGATAGTAATTATAGCCTTCTCCTTTTGAAGAACCATTGGCATTTGTAAAATTAATGCCATCCCAGCTAAAGTATTTTTCACCTTGCTTCATAAAGCTAGGAGCCTTACCGTACACGTAACTAGAGGAATACTTATTGGTTTTATAATCATATAGGGTATGCTTGATTTCACCATTTTCATTTGAATAGAAAGAACGTCCCTTTACTAATGCAGAAGGAATTAAGCTAACGTCAGCCTGTTTTAAATAGCCTACATGACCAGCTAAGCGTACTTTTACTTGTGTGGCATCACTGCCTAGATACTCCATTTCTGTATTTCCAGCAACAGCGATTTGATCCTTAATTGTTTCAGAGCTCAGTGCAACGTAATTATTCGTTACAACATAACCCGAAGTCATTTTTATAATTTTATTATTTTGAGTAATCACTAACGAATTACTTGTCATCGCTTTTTCAGCTGCTTCAAAGCTAGTAAGACTTTGCTTGTCTACTAGATTGCCATTTGAAATTTCTTTGATGATATATGCTGTAGTATTACCGTTATTCCCAGTATTTTCGTTGTTACCAGCGTTTCCATTATTATTGCCATTATTCTCTGAATTTCCGTTGTTTTCGTTATTCTCAGTATCCATTTGATCGGCAAGGAGAATTAAACGTAGAATGAATGTTGAAGCTTCACCGATAGTGGCATTGTCTCTAGGTAAAAACATGCCATTAGAGCTTCCTTTAATCAGTCCTAATTGTGCACCAATGGCAATATCCTGACGGAAATCTTTAAAAATAGTGGCATTGTCTTTAAACGTAATAGAAGAAGTACCTTTTGGTATTTTTAAATAATCCACCGCTCTAATTAGCATAACTGCCATATGCTCTCTTGAAATGCGTGCGTCAGGCTTAAAAGAGCCATCCGTATACCCTGTGATAATTCCAGCAGTAGCAGCAAGCTTAATTTCATTTGCATATAAATAGGTGTCTGAGACATCTGTAAACGTCATGTCGCTTTTTGTACCTAAATCTAAAGCCTTTGCTATGTATGTGGCAAATTCACCGCGTGTAACTGTGTCATTTGGACGATAGCTACCGTTTGCATCTTTAATCAATGCATCTTTAGAGATTAAATAACGCAAGCCACTTTCGTGCATATGGCCTGATAGCTCATCAGCATTGGCCGATTGGGGTTGCCAAATGACTACACTAATAAGCATCATAAGCAACATAAAAATTGATCGTTTTTTCATAGTTTTACCCTCCTAAACTGATATCATTTTAACAAAGTTATACAATCAAGTTAAGGGTCAAATGTTAGAAATATCATAAAATATGCCAACAAATTCTAGGAAATAAGTAGGCTTTTCGTTTTTGCAGAAAGATTTTGTATGGAATAAGGGAGGGGGAGTGAATCAAAACTCATATGAGTTTCTTCTATTATATAGTGGTTTTCTGTTTAGCCCAAAAAATAATGCCGCCCATTGTTTGGAATGGACGGCATTTTTGAAAAATATTAAAGCATTTCTGAAGTTGTTTTTGCTTGCATATGCAGTTGTAGGTAGTCTGGTCCACCTGCTTTTGAGTCTGTACCTGACATGTTGAAGCCACCAAATGGTTGGTAGCCAACGATGGCACCTGTACAGCCACGGTTGAAGTAAAGGTTTCCTACATGGAATTCTTCACGTGCTTTTTCTAAGTTCACACGGTTTTTCGTGATGACTGCACCTGTTAAACCGTATTCTGTATCGTTCGCAATTTCAATTGCGTGATCGAAATCTTTTGCTTTTGCGATCGCTACCACTGGCCCAAAGATTTCTTCTTTCATAATACGTGCAGAAGGTTCTACGTCTGCGAATACAGTTGGCTGTACGAAGTAACCAACTGAATCATCTGCTGTACCACCAGCCACTAGACGACCTTCGCCTTTACCGATTTCGATGTATTCCGTAATTTTGTTGAATGCCGCTTGGTCAATAACCGTTGCCATGAAGTTGCTGAAATCCGTTGGATCTCCAACTGTTAAAGCATTTGTTAATTCTTCTACACGATTAACAACTTGCTCATATACATCTTCTACGATGACTGCACGAGAACATGCTGAACATTTTTGACCTGAGAAGCCAAATGCTGATTTGACGATTGATTGTGCAGCTAATTCTAAGTCTGCTTCTTTATCAACCACGATTGTATCTTTACCGCCCATTTCAGCGATGACACGTTTAATCCAAATTTGACCATCATTTAATACAGAAGCACGTTGGTTGATACGTAAACCAACATCACGTGAACCTGTGAAGCTGATGAAGCGTGTTTTTGGATGATCGACTAAGTAGTCGCCTACTTCAGCACCAGAACCTGGTACGAAGTTCACGGCACCTGCTGGAAGACCTGCTTCTTCTAATACTTCGATAAATTTATACGCCACTACTGGTGTTGTAGAAGCTGGTTTTAATAAGACTGTGTTCCCTGTTACTAAAGCGGCCACTGTTGTACCAGCCATGATGGCAAATGGGAAGTTCCAAGGAGAAATAACGATACCGATTCCTAATGGAATATAGTCATAACGGTTATATTCACCTGGACGGCTTTCTACTGGTTGACCGCCTTTAATGCGTAGCATTTGGCGACCATAGTATTCCAAGAAGTCGATTGCTTCCGCTGTATCTGCATCTGCCTCTGTCCATGGTTTCCCTGCTTCTTTTGTTAATAATGCAGAGAATTCATGTTTACGACGACGAATAATAGCTGCTGCTTTGAATAAAACGTCAGCACGAATCGCAGGGTCAACTTTTTTCCATGTTTTGAATGTTTCATCCGCTGCTTGCATCGCTTTTTCAGCTAACTCTTTGCTTGCTTTTGACACACGGCCGATCACTTCTGTTTTCTTTGCAGGATTGTACGAAACGATTTTATCTTCTGTTGTAATGCGCTCGCCACCAATGATAAGTGGGTAGTCTTGACCTAAGTAACCTTCAACTTTATTTAAAGCCTCCACATAAGCATTGTAGTTTGCCTCTTGTGAAAAATCTGTGAATGGTTCGTGTTTGTATGGAATCATGTCAGTTTCCTCCCCATGGATAAGTGATGCCAAATGATTATGCACCTTTTAAGATTGTGATAATTATATAATGCAATATAATTTGGCATTTATCAACTCAAATCTTAAAACTTTTTCAATTTTTGCATCTGTTTTTCGTATTGGTGTTAGAATAAGCTTAATGGAATACAGGAGGACAAGATGGATAATAATGTACTACAAAGTATTTATAAATATGTCGTTGAAAAAGGTGATATGGGAATTTGCGTCGTAGATACGGATGGCAAGTTGCTCATATATAATAAAAAAATGAGGGAATTAGAGGGTGTTAACGAAGATGAGTTTGAGGAAAGGCGAGCCTTAGAGATTATTGATTTTGAGATTGAAAAAAGTGATATTTATAAGGTCCTCAGCTCTGAAACACCCATTTACAATATCAAAAAAACGTATTGGAATAAAAAAAATCAAGAAGTGACCTATATAAGCAATATTTATCCGTTGCACTATGAAGGTGCTTTAGTGGGGGCTGTGGAATTTGCGCGAGATATTACACAGCTTGAATATATGATGTATCAGCCATTAAGAAGATATGGCGCGCCATTGACATTTGATATTATCACCGCTGTATCCCCAGTCATGAAGGATGTTATTGAAAAAGCAAAGATTGTAGCGCTAAGTAGAATGCCTGTTGTCTTAATAGGGGAATCAGGTACAGGTATTGATATGGTGGCTGAGGGAATTCATCATGATCTAAAGGTTCAAAATGATATGTTTATTGCTTTAATTTGCCGTCGAGACGAAAAAACGGTTTTAAAGCAATTTGAAAAATATATTATTGAAAAGGAAAAAATCACTTTTTTTGCAGAGCGTATCGAATATTTATCGCTTGAAGCACAGGAAAAGATTGTTGAGCTTTTTAATAATCACCCAAATCATCAGCATGTTCTAATCGCTAGTGTTGGCAAAGACCCAATTGATTTAATTCAAAAGCAAGAGCTATCTAAAAAGCTGTATCGACTTTTTTCTGGCATCACAATATATGTACCACCTTTACGAGAAAGAAAAGAGGATATCATGCCCTTTATTGATGACTATTTCAAACGGCATCGTGATAGCTTTGGCTCATCGATTCAAGGGCTTTCAGAAGAAGTGCGTGAAACCTTTTTAAAATATGATTGGCCAGGTAATCTAAAGGAATTGGAAGTTCTATTGGATGAAATTACGTCGTTGATTACCAATGAAATGATTGTGGAGTCACATATGTTACCTGTCCATTTCAAATGGAAAATCCAAAGCTCATGTGAGGAAACGGAAAAAGAAGTATCTACGAGTGACTTGTTTGTAATTAAAAATCAGCAGGATATTCGACCGTTAGACGTCTACATGAAAGAGGTAGAGGAGTACTATATTTCGAAGGCGTTGGATTTTCATCAGGGGAATATTTCTAAAACTGCTGCGGCATTGGGGATTCGTCGTCAAAGCTTACAATATCGTGTTAAAAACTATAAGCTCAATAAAAAAAGCGAAAACATTGATTAACGATGTTTTCGCTTTTATTGTTGATTTGATGGATAGACTCCCAAAAGTGATGGATAGAACTATCTAACTGATGGATAGAATCACTAAATTGATGGATAGCATCTAGCTTGTAATGATTATTTTCCTTTTTTTGAAAGGCGACCAAGAGCAAATGCCGCAGCTCCTAAGCCGATTGCCATATTTGTTTTTTTATTAAACACTTGTTTTGTCACAAGTGCCACATTTTGTGGGCGTTCTGCTAAACGGCGCATAAAGTAACCGTACCAATCGTTACCAAATGGTAGGTATGTGCAGAAGTTATAGCCTTCACGTGCAAGATCTAGCTGCATTTCTTTACGGAAACCATATAGCATTTGGAATTCGAATTTTTCATTTGGAATATTATGTTGTTTCACAAATTGTTTTACATGGTTAATAACATTATGGTCATGTGTAGCGATCGAAGTAAATTTACCATGTAATAAATGATACTCGATTAGTTTTAAATAGTTGCGATCAATATCACCTTTTGATTGATAAGCTACATTTTCTGGCTCTTTGTAGGCACCTTTAACGATTCGTAATCGGAAGTTTTTGTATTTCTCAATATTTTCTTCTGACTCGAAGAAGTAAGCTTGAATAACTGTACCTACGTTATCAAACTCTTTGTGTAGTTCCTCTAATAGTTCAAAAGAGCTGTGTAAGCGTTCGTAGTTTTCCATATCGAAATTTACGAAAATGTTATATTGATGTGCCAGAGCCACGATTTCTTTTAAGTTTTCGTAGCAAAATGCATAATCAATATCTAAACCTAATTGAGAAGGTTTAAGGGAGATGTGAGCATCAAGCTTTTCATCATGAATAGCTTGAACAACAGCTAAAATATTATTTTTTGCAGCTGTTGCTTCTGATTTTTCGTAGACGAATTCGCCTAGATTATCGACTGTACATGAAATATTAGCATTGTTTAATTCTCTAATCGATTGCACAACTTCAGGTAAGCTTGTTCCAGCAACTACACTTTGAGCACCCATTTTTAGACCATATTTTTGTGCAGCGCTATTTAATAATTTGTTTTCTGATAAGTAAATGAAAAAATCACGTAATACCATCATATGCCTCCAAAATTGAAAATTTTAAATTCTTGGCGATTATAACACTTTTTTTGAAAAGTAAAATGGCTAGATTTTTAGAAAAAAATTTTTTGAAGAAGCGATAAGGGGAGAAAACTATTGTATTGATTGACTTTTGAAAGTGAAAAAAACAAATAAAAAAAATTTTTTCAATAAAAGGGACTTTTCAAAATAATAGTTTTGAATTATGTTGAAAGGTATGTGTATTATACAAAGTATGTGTTTGTTAAGGGAATTTTCTGATATTTAATCAAGGTGCTCAATTGATTTTTGAGTCCTGTTAGTATTTTAGTATAACATTAAAAGTAATTATCTTTAGAAGAAATTCTAAGATAATTACTTTTTTTATTTCCATTATAAATATCATATTAATAGTAGTTCATAGTAAAAAAAAAGTGGGTGTATTATAATAGAATGGTGTATAATCATGGATAAAATATGTACAATTTGTGAAGATATAGTTACTTTTGATTTGTAATACTGAAGGCAATATGACTACTTTAAACTAAGATAAGGTGGAAAGTATGGCAAGAGGCAGAAAATTTAATTCAAATGGAGAGCGAAGCAAACAAATATTACTTGAAAAAGCGATAGAGCTATTTTCTGATAAAGGTTATTATCAGACAAAAATTAGTGACATTGTAAAGGCTGCCAATGTAACACAGCCTACTTTTTATCTGTATTTTAAAAGCAAGGATGCCCTTTATAATGATTTAAATATACAATTCCAAAGTGGATTTTTGGAAGCGCTGGAAAGTCAATCAACTGAAATTGTTGAAAACGGCTTAATAGGATTTGTCACTCTGTTAGAGCAAAAGTTATTAAACTTGTTCGTTTATATTACGGAAAATCCCAAATTGACAAAAATCGGTTTTATCGAATCAGAGCAATCCCATATAGTGAAAACACAACTGACACAGCAAATTATCCACCTAATTTATCTTCATGATTGCGACAAAGATTTGCAGATGTATAGTGTGGATATGAAAATAATGATAGACAGCTTAGTCGGATCAATGGAGCGACTCATCATAATTTATTTATTAGAGCAAAAAAGATTACCTGCTGATCTAGCAAATGATATTATACAATTATATTTTTGGAAAACAAAAGAAACGATATAAAAAATCCTCTCAACGATAAAATGTCTATCGATGAGAGGATTTTTTTTACTGATTTATTTTTATATGCTGATAGTAGCCTTTTTGACCCTTGCTATTTGCATGAATAAGTAGCATATATTCTTGATCTGCTACTAAAGGTTTTGCTGGGGTAACGACAAGTGTTTGCCCTTCAACTTTAGCAGTTATAGATACTTCATTTGCCCCTAAAGCAACTAGTTGAACGTGACCTTTAGCAATTTGTGAAGAAAGAACTGCAGGGATTTTCACACTTACTTTTTCTTTTGTTGCAGTATTCTTTGCAGTAGATAACTTTCTATATTTTGGATATTGCTCCTTTAGAGCATCAAAATGTGCTTGGAAAATAGGAGCTGATGTTGTTTGTATATTTGGCTTAACGCCTACTTCGTGAATAGTCTGACTAGCAGGTCCTGTAAATTTACCGACTGTTAGCTTTAAATAACTTCCATCATGTAAGGTATAAAAGCCTTGCATAGCACCTTTTCCATAGGTTGTTTCACCATATAATATAGCCGCCTTTTGGTCTTTTAGTGAGGCGGAGAGCATTTCAGAAGCACTAGCACTATAACGATTCACGAGAATACGAGTATTTTTAGGAAACTTTGTATCTTGGTGAACTGCTGGTATTGTGTAGGAGGCGTGTGCTTCCTCTAATAAATAGGCGATTTTAGCAGATGGGAATAATCCTGTCATTTCTTCCGCTGTTGTCACGTAACCCCCACCATTATTTTGTAAATCCAAAATGAACGATGTTGCACCACGTTGTTTTAAGTCAATAAGCGCTTTTTTGACAAGCTGTGCGCCATCTTCAGAAAAGGAAGCCAACGAAATATAGCCAACATGCCCAAACAGTAATTCAGATTGTACATTTGGTAATGTGAATTTTTTTCGTGCAATAGTTTTAGTCGTTGTCGTTTCATTGCTATGCTTGATTGTAACCTTCACTTGGGTCCCTTCATTACCGATTAAGAGGGAAGAGGTTTCTTGTGTAGAGCGACCAATAATAGATTCACCATTAACGGCAATGATGATGTCTCCAGCCTTAATACCAGCTTCAAAGGCGCCGCTACCTTCAATTACTTGTAAAATATGAATCCCATCTTCGTGTTTTTCAATTATAACACCAATCCCAATTGTTGATAGGTTAATGCTATTCATATAATCCTCAAATTCTTGCTTTGTAAAATAAGTGGAATATGGATCAAGCATCTCCATAATTTCTGAGATGGACGTGGCTTTCTCTAAGTTTCCATCGATTGTTCCAACATAAGTATTTTTAATGATCTCCTTAATTTCCTTCATAAGCTGTTGATCATTACTTGCAGCATGAGTAGCCGTGAAAGGAATTAGAAAGAAGGCTAGAACAAATACAAACGACCACATTAATTTTTTCATTGGACACCTCTTTTCTAGAACTCAAAAAAGGAATGCACTATGCTCATTAGGCTTTTAATGGATGGATACATTTTACAATTGAGTCTCTATTTTTATTATACATGAGCTGTAGGAATTGTGGGGGGATTAAATAAGTTAAAAGAATCTGCTTGTTATGAACAGCAAGCAGATTCCAATAAATTATTCTTTTATTTCGCTGAGGCGTAATTAGTTAGCTTATGAATCATAATGCCAATGAATGCGCCAACTATGGCTGGTAAAAGCCATCCTAAATTTTGCTCATACAGAGGCAAAGCTTTTAGCATGTTTTCATACGGCACAATTTCCACTTTCATTTCTTTTAAGCCACCATAAAGGCTAACAAGGAAAGTTGGAATGAGTGCTAAAATATAAACAATTTGTCCACCTTTAAAGAAATGATCCGCTAATGATAATACCATCAATACCATTGCCAGTGGATAAATGATTAACAGTACAGGTAAAGATGCACTAATAATCGTTGAAAGACCAACATTTGTAATAGCTGCACTAATAATAGTGAAGACAATCAAAAAAGTCTTGTACGAGATTTTTGGGAAGAGCTTGTGGAAATATTGGGCATTAGCAGTTAATAAACCGACAGCCGTTGATATACAAGCTAGTAAAATAGTAGCAGACAAAATAATACTTCCAAAACTACCAAAAAGCACTTCCGCTGATTTTGCAATAATATCTCCGCCATTGGCAGAGGCACCAATTGCAGTGATACTTGTATTCCCAATATGACCGAGTGAGATATAAACAAAAGATAAACCTATAGCTGCAACCACACCGGCAAAAATCGTCGTATTAACTTGCTTTTTCTTATCTGTCATGCCCATATCACGTAATGCTTGTAAAATAACGATACCGAAAACAAGTGCGCTTAGAACATCCATTGTTAAGTATCCTTGTACAAAGCCTTCAGCAAAAGGAGAGCTAATATATTTTCCTACCGCTTCCCCTGGTTCTCCCATTGGAGAGATAAAGCTTTTGACAGCGAGCAATAAAATAACAAGAAGCAGGGCAGGCGTTAAGATTTTTCCTACTCGATCGACAAGCTTCGAAGGGTTAATAGAAAGATAAAGAATTAAGGCAAAAAATAAAATAGATGTGATTAAAAGCGGCGCCCAATGCCCCTTCAATGCTTCAGGAAGGAACGGTACAATCCCTATTTCATAGGACACAGATCCAGTTCGCGGTACAGCGAAGAACGGTCCAATGGCTAAATAAACAATGGATGTAAAAATTACGCCAAAAGCAGGGCTAACACGATTGGCAAGCAGCTGTAAATCGCCTCCTGCTTTGGCGACAGCAACGATAGCTAATAGTGGTAAACCGACACCTGTTATTAAGAAACCTATCATAGCAACTGTGATATTTTCACCTGCTTGTTGACCTAATAACGGTGGAAAAATAATATTCCCAGCACCCAAGAATAAGGCAAATAATAGCAATCCTACTGCTAAATTTCCTTTGATGAAATGCAAGATGTTTTTCATAAGTATAAAAACTCCTTTAAGATTGAAAAGATAAAACTTTCTAAAAATTTTAAATACAGAAGTGTATGTTATCATAGGAACAAGAATCTGGCAATGAATATATTATTGCAATATAGTCGGATTTTGTCGTATTCTATAGGATTACTAAAATGTTTGAAAAATAGTCAGTATTTCCGATTTTTCATGAAGCAGTTATCTAGTATGATAGACACACAAGGAAATATTCTAGCACGAACGGAGGCAATTTGGTATGCAAAAGACAAAAAAATGGAGAATTCTTGTTTTAAGTACTATCGCAACTTCATTTTTAGCACTACAAACAGCAGAAGCAGCAACTTACACCGTACAAAAAGGCGATACTTTATCCAAAATCGCGCAACATCATCAAGTTACGATTGAGGATATTATGAAGTGGAATAATCTATCGAAAGATACGATTTTTGTAGCTCAAAAGCTTGAAATTCAAAAGCAAACAACGAGTGAGGGGACAAAACCTTCAACCCCATCAACATCTGTAAAACCTACCGCTGGCTCTCATACAGTAGCGAAAGGTGACACATTATCAAAAATTGCAAAGCAATATAATGTGTCAATTAAAGATATACAGGAATGGAACAAGCTTGAGAAAGACATAATTTACATTGGACAAGTACTAAAGATTTCTTCAGGAGCCGTGAAACCCGAGGGCGAATCTATACATAATAATGTGACTTCAGATACAGGCACACCATCCAAAGTGACAGATAAAGATCCTACAGCAAATGGACAAGCTATTTATAAAAAAACAGTTGAAGTGGCAAATACATTGGTTGGGACACCCTACCTATACGGTGGTAATACGCCAGTGGGCCTTGACTGCAGTGGATTTATTTTCTATGCTTTTAATCAAGGCGGATTAAAAATAGGAAGAACAAGTAGTGAGGGGTATTTTAATGGCAACACAACACTTGTGGAAAACCCAGTACCAGGAGATTTAGTTTTCTTTGAAAATACATATAAAGAAGGTATTTCTCATATGGGCATTTATATTGGGGATAATAAATTCATCCACGCGGGCACAGATGGCGTAGAAATTTCAGATGTTACTTACACTTACTGGTCTTCTAAACTAGTAGCTTATAAACGTTTTGATAGTGTGAAATAAAAAAGGAGTGATTTTTGCTTACGCAGAAATCACTTTTTATATGACATAAACAAACCCCCTTCTTAACGAAAGAAGGGGGTTTTGATGTTATTGTGTAACACGCGCTGTCCAACGGGAGAGATCAGCATCATTTGCATCAACAAGCTCTGCTGGGAAAACAAATGTCCAAGGCTTAGTTGAGTTTGGTTGCACAGTTAAGATTGGGTCCATTTTAAATGAACCTTTGGCAATCTGTTTGCCTGTTGCATCAATAATTTCTAATGGCAATTGTTCAAGATTAATTGCTTTATTGTGGCCATTGCGGATAAAGATCGATACATTTAAATTACCATTTTCAGCTAGCTTTGCCTGTAAACCTGTGAAGTTTACCTCTGTTTCGCCTAGCTCTGGTAATGTTTTAACGATTTTTTCAAGCTCCTCTTTTTGAGCTGCTGGTAATTGCTTTTCCCAAGATGGATCAAGCTCTAATTGGTGTCCGCGAAGCGAAACAAGGTTAAAGGCAATTTTCCAGCCTTCTTCAGGAACCTCATCAACTTTGATTGTAGACTTGTCAAATTCGAATACCCATGGACGAGCACTTTCTGCTGGAATTGTGCCAAGTGCTTTAAAATCGAATTTTTTAGATGCAACAAGCTCATCATTTTTATCCATAATGAATAGTTCGATTTCACCTAGCTCAATCGCTTGTGGTAAAGATGAACGGAAAAATGCACGTACTAACCATTTCCCACCACGACCTTCTTCAATACTTATAGAAGATAGAGATAATTGATTTGGTTTCAATGGTTCTAGCTCATTAGCAAGGAAGTTAAAGATATATTTTTGCTCCTGAGGTACGTCCCATTCTGGATGGAAAGAAAGCTTTGTTTCAACATCACGGTTTTCACCTTTATTTGTAGAAACAGTACCTAGCAAGTCTTTTGAGTCAATTGTGTTTTCTTGAACGATTTTGTCTGATTTTTTAAAGAATGAAAATAAGCCCATTATTGTTCCTCCTGCTGTGCTTCAATTGTTTTCATGAAGCTTGTAATTTCTATAATGATTGAACGACGTAGTTCTTGGAAATTTTTACCGAACAATTCCAGTCCTTCACGTTGGTAAATTCGCATCGGATCTTCTTGTTGATAATGACGTAAGCCTATTCCTTCTTTTAAATGCGCCATGGCTTCCAAATGTCTTACCCAGCCACTATCGATGTAGCTAAGCATAACTTGAGGGATAGCTTGAAGTATTTGCTCATTTTCAGAGAATTTTTCGATTTTATTGAGTAGTTCTAGTTCAGATGGTTCGATATCTGCTAGTATCTGTTTAATTCTTCCAACCTCACGATCGATTGTGACAGGCGTAATAAATAGTGAGTTTAATGTTTGCTCCATACGATCATAATCCCATTCGATAGAAGAAACATCTTCTGGTGCAGCATCACGAACAGCAAAATCAACTGTTTCACGTAGCATTTTTTTCAGCTCGCCCATTAAGTCTTCACCAGCTAAAATTTTGTCACGTAATCCATAGAGAACCGTGCGTTGATCATTAATAACATCATCTAGTTTTAAGTTGTATTCACGCATGCCGTATTGAGAACCTTCCACAATGCGCTGCGTACGATCTATAAGCTCCTGCACCTCTTTGTTTTGAATAATGCCATTTTCATCTGTGACCATTTTTGCAGAGAATTTTTCAACTTCTTCTTTTGCGTAACGGCGGAACATATCATCTTCAATAGAGAGAATGAAGCGGCTTTCGCCTATGTCTCCTTGACGACCTGAACGACCACGTAACTGATTATCTACACGTCGACTTTCATGCTTTTCTGTACCCATTACATATAAACCACCAAGATCATGCACTTCTTCACCTAGTACGATATCTGTACCACGACCAGCCATATTTGTTGCTACAGTAATACGACCTTTTTGACCTGCTTGTGAAATAAGCTCTACTTCTTGCTCTACGGTTTTTGCATTGAGTAATTGGAAAGTTAATTTTTCTTTTTTTAGATAATCAGCAACCGTTTCGGACTGTAAGATTGATGTGGTACCAATGAGAATTGGTTGACCTTTTTCATGACGTTTTTTAGTCTCAGCTGCAACATATTTATATTTTGCCTCTTGGGTGCTAAAAATAATATCAGGCTGATCGACACGTTGACGTGGACGGTTGGTTGGAATTTGCACAACTTCCATACCGTACACTTCTCGAATTTCCTTTTCCTGTGTTTTCGCTGTACCCGTCATCCCGGAAAGTCTCGGATACATACGGAAATAGTTTTGAATTGTAATTTGCGCCATTGATTTATTTTCATCCGTGATGGTAACGCCCTCTTTGGCTTCAATTGCTTGATGTAAGCCATCAGAGAGTGAGCGACCTTCTAAAATACGGCCAGTAAACATATCAACAAGCTCAATTTTGTCGTTTTTAACGATGTAATCTACATCACGTTTAAACATGACGTGTGCACGAACTGCTTGAATCACATAATGGAAAAGTGTTTGATGTTCTAAATCATACAGATTATCAATATTGAAGGCAGCCTCGACCTTTTCAATACCTTTGTCTGTTAAGGAAGTAGCTTTTGTTTCTTCATCAAAATCATAATCTTCCTCGACTTTGAAACGTTTGGCTAGCATGGCAGCAATTTGATGTAATTCGTTATTCGATGCCATTTTACCTGCGATAATGAGAGGTGTTTTGGCCTCATCAATCAGGACACTATCTACTTCATCAATAATGGCAAAGTGATATGGTCGTTGAACCTTATCTGCCAAGCTATGGGCCATATTATCACGTAAGTAATCGAAACCGAATTCAGTTCCAACACCGTATGTAATATCTGCGTTGTAAGCTAATTTTTTTTCATCTTGCTCCATCATCGGTACATTTAAACCAACAGTTAAGCCAAGGAAACGATGGATTTGACCAACTAACTCATAGTCGCGTTTTGCAAGGTAATCATTTACAGTGATAACGTGAACACCTTTACCTTCTAATGCTCGTACATAAGAGGGAAGGGAAGCAACGAGTGTTTTACCTTCACCTGTAGGCATTTCAGCGATATTGCCTTCAGTCAATACAAGACCACCGATAAGCTGTACATCAAAATGACGCATTCCTAATACACGCTTTGAGGCTTCGCGTACAACTGCAAAGGCGTCCGGGATGATTGATGTAATAGGCTCACCTTGTTCTAATTGATTTTTGAAAATAAAAGTCATTTCTCTTAATTCAGCATCTGACTTGTTAACATACGTTTCTTCAAGATTATTAATTTGATCTACTATTTTATAGTAGCGCTTTAATTGACGAGCACTAGTTTGCTCTTTGTTACTTTTGAAAATTGAGAACATGAAATATACGCTCCTTTAAAGTTGTCTACATGCTAGACACTTCATTATTTTATCAAATTTTGCGAATGGTGACTACAATTGACTGTATAGGAATCTATGAATGCTAAAATGTACAAAATATTTGTGAAATCGTGGAAAATGTTTAGAAAAAGTATATTTCAATGCTTGTTCATGCTATAATCAATTTGGATTTCAATGTAGATTATTTATTTGAGGAGGAGAGACATGCTTTACGTGTCTTTAATAGCAGCGTTCGTTGCATCCATTTTGTTAACTCCATTAGTGAAACGTTTAGCGTTTAGAATAGGTGCTGTTGATGCACCAAACTACCGAAAAGTACATGCTCGAATTATGCCAAGACTTGGCGGCTTAGCCATTTTCCTTGCGTTTATAATTGGTGTGACGATTTTATATTCATTTTTAATCCATACTAAACATGGTAGTCCCGAATCTTTGTTAGCAATCATTATAGGTGCTTGTATTATCGTTGCCACTGGTGTTATTGACGATATGCGTGAGATTTCTGCCAAGGCAAAGATGATTGGTCAGCTAGGTGCCGCACTAATTGTTGTTTTTGTAGGTGGAATTCAAATTGAAATGGTTAATTTACCATTCTTAGGTACATTAGACTTTGGTTTACTAAGTATCCCATTAACAATTATTTGGATTGTTGGGGTTACAAATGCTATTAATTTAATTGATGGCTTAGATGGCCTAGCAGCAGGTGTTTCTACAATTGCACTCATTACATTAGCAATCATGGCGTTTATTATGAGCAATATGTTTGTTTTAGCGCTAGCAGCCATTTTAGCTGTAGCTTCACTTGGTTTCTTATTTTATAATTTCCACCCAGCGAAAATTTTTATGGGTGATACAGGGGCATTGTTCCTCGGATTTATGATTTCCGTGTTGGCATTACTTGGTTTTAAAAATGTTGCATTCGTAGCTTTAATTATCCCAATTATTATTCTTGGTGTACCGATTTCTGATACATTCTTTGCGATTGTTCGTCGTGTACGCATGAAGAAGAAATGGTCTGATCCAGATAAATCTCACTTACACCACCGTTTACTGGATATGGGCTTTACACATCGTCAAACTGTATTAATTATTTATGGCATCGCGATGATGTTTGGATTAGCAGCGATCATCTTCTCTATGGCAAAATTATGGGGAGCTATTTTACTTGTAGCTGTTATTTTAACAGCCATTGAAATCTTTGTTGAGGTCATTGGGCTAGCAGGTAAAAACTATAGACCATTATTAAACTTTGTACGGATTTTCAGTAAATAAAACGAAAGCAATCATACATTTTGTATGATTGCTCAGACTGTAGATAAACTCAAAAAAATTGAGTTTATCTACAGTCTTTTTTTTATTAAAACCGTTGATTTATGCTAAGGGCGGGGGCGAGCTACTTCCCTCGCTTTGTTATTGCCGCCACTTCGCTTTCGTACAGAAGCATCGGTTCAGTCCCAAATCTCGACTTCTCCACTTTTCCCGCAGAAGTCACCGTTCTTCGCACCAATCAGTTTCTACATAAAATACTTCATCGTGAACGATTAGAGATGTTAACGATTGATTCATTAGTACCTAAGAAGCATTTAGTACGAAAATGAAAGAAATCGCAACGAATATGGCATATCGCCAATATAAACCGAAGCCTTTGATTTGTGTTAAGGTCCATGCATCACAATGTACAGAAAATAAGAATCACTAAAAACTTATTCAACACCATATTTGGGAATTGTATATAGAGGAAGCTGAACATTTACGACATTCCTATGACAGCAAACAAATTTATGCAAAGCGCAAAGAGACGATTGAACGTGTCTTTGCGGACGCGAAGCAAAAGCATGGATTGTGATGGAAAACCTTAAGAGATCTAAAAACATTGTTCATGCAGGTGAGGCTGACTTTTGTTGCCAAAGAAACTGGCTACTTGGATGTATAGCTTAAGAGAGCGCTTCTCAATGCCTTTCTTACTTGATAAGCATAAATAGCAACTTTGAGTGAACCATTACTGACGGACATTACCATTATAATGTATAGGAAATGGAAAGGGAGGAAAGCTAAAATAGGCTTGTTTAACTAGTTCATGACAGGGTAAATGAAAAGAGCAGTTTAATCATTGGGGAAGTAATAGAAAAAGCCCCTAGACAAGATGGCTTGTCTAAGGGCTTTGGAAAGTCATTACTGGTTATTCAATGGCTGAATTATCATCGCTTGCAGCACTGTCTGTTCCTGAAGTATTGCCACTTGTTAGGCTTGATGAACTTTCATTTCGTCCAAGATGGTTATTGAAGATTTCCTTCACTTCATCTACAGAATCCTGATTTAACTGATAATAATAAATACCAGTAGACATGTCATCTGTACCATCCAATGTTAAAGAGTCGATACGTGGAGCACCTTTTGATAAATAAGATATGAAGGATTTCATTTCAGTGAATGTCATATCTGTTTTCATGTTATCACCAAGGGCTTTAATGACATCATCATACTTTGTGATGGAACCAACAGAAGCAACTTTTTTGATAATAGCTGAAAGAATTTCTTGTTGACGTTTACCACGCTCAATATCACTATCTTGCTTACGTGTTCTTGCAAGGGCAAGAGCCTCACTACCGTTTAAATGCTGTAAGCCTGGCTGTAAATTGATTGTGAATTTATCAAATTCATCTAATTCGTGTAAAGCATAAGGTACCTCTGCTTCAATACCACCGAGTGCATCGACAACGTCAATGAAGGCATTGAAGTTCATACGCACATAATAGTCGATTGGAATGTCAAATAGTTGTTCTACTGTTTCGATAGTAGTAAGTGTTCCACCCATTGCATGAGCATGAGTAATTTTATCTTTATAACCGACCTTAGGAATATAAACGTAAGAATCACGAGGAATACTTAACATTTTAATTGTATGTGTTTTGTTATTTAACGTAGCTAAAATAAGTGCATCGGAACGTGAGTTTTCAGAACCCTGTCCACGATTATCACTATCATCAACCCCGACAAATAAAATAGATACATTATCATGTACTGGCTCTACTTTTTCTTCTCGCTGAGTAGAAACCTGTCGACCTTCTAATTCCTCGTATGCTGAGTTTGCAGCATGCTCTACCTGTTTTGTAAGGTAAACACCATAAGCCGTTACACAAATCACCAAGCTGGCAACTAATAGTAGTGTAACTTTTATAATTAAGGAAGCTTTAGAAGATCTTTTTTTGTACGGTTTAACAGATCTTTTTTTCATATTAGATATATTCTCCTCTAATTATTGGGAATAATAATGCGATAAAGCTAAATTTTATTCAATTACAATAAAGCAAACGAATGGTCAATAAAAATAGCCTAACAAAAAAATTATACTATGCATATTTAGTTTCGACAATTAAAACTATTTATTTGACAATAAATTCTATAAATTGAGCATCTTCGAATGAAATGGATGCTTGTCCATTCGTGATTTCTGTAATCCAATTTCGGAACTGCTCTTCTTCCTCTTTTAACACAGAAGTAATGATTTCGACACCCTCTAAATACCGTATTTCCTCTAAAGAGTAAGATGAACCTCTTATTTCATTTTCGACTTTCCCTAGCCATGTGTAATCAATGGCTACTTTCATGAAATGATGAAGTTTACGTTCAACTACCTGTGCAGCAATGAGACCCTCTGTTGTCGCTTTCCCGTAAGCACGAATGAGACCACCGCCACCGAGCTTAATACCTCCAAAATAGCGAGTAACTACGACGACCGTATCTTTTAAGCCTTGTTTTTTTAAGACCTCTAACATAGGGACGCCAGCCGTACCACTAGGTTCCCCGTCATCATTCGCTTTTTGAATATGATCATGCTCACCAATAATATAGGCTGAGCAGTTATGTGTTGCATTATGATGCATTTTTTTTATACGATCTATAAAGGAAATTGCATCCTCTTCCGTTTCTGCACGTTCTATATAAGTGAGAAAGCGGGATTTGGAAATAACAATTTCGCTTTCACCATATCCTTTTACTGTTAAATAGTTTTCTCTCATCCGTATCAATCTCCTTTTAATTAGAGTTCTATTCTATAATTTTCGTGTAGAAAAAGCATTAAATTTTAGCATGGTAATGCTATAATGGGTGTAGACTATGGAATATATGAAATTGGTCTATTAAAATAGTGAGTAATCATAAGACATTAGACTGGGGAGTATACTATGTTTTCAAATGATACCTTCGATTTAAAGTCGCTTGATGACATTTTCAATCGAATGTTAGATACAATCATGAGCTCAAAGGATGACATCTTTATTATAAGTGAACAAAGCCGAAGAAGCTTTGAAGATATGCAAAAAGAGCTGGAAATTGTTCGAAAACAAATATCAATTGTAATTGATGAAGGCGATGCTCTGGAAAAAAGTACGCAGCTTGCTAAGCAAAGACTTGTATTAGTAAGTAAAGCTTTTGATAATTATACCGAAGAACAAGTTAGAGAAGCATATGAAACTGCACATGATTTCCAGGTAAAGCTCTCCGTTATTAGAACGCAAGAAAAACAGCTACGCGATAAAAGAGATGATCTAGAGAGAAGATTAAGAGGATTACTCGATACGATTGAACGTGCTGATCATATTGTCAATCAGGTAAATGTCATTTTGAATTACTTAACTTCAGATTTAAAAAATGTTGGTTTAGCGCTTGAACAAGCAAAAATGAAGCAAGATTTTGGGATACGTATTATTGCAGCTCAAGAAGAAGAGCGTAAGCGTTTATCGAGAGAGATTCATGATGGACCTGCTCAAATGCTTGCAAATGTACTAATGCGCACTGATTTAATAGATAGAACGTATCGTGAAAAGGGTATTGAAAATGCATTGGCTGAAATTGCTGATTTAAAGAAAACGGTGCGAAATGCTTTATCTGAGGTGCGACGTATTATTTATGATCTACGACCAATGGCACTTGATGATTTGGGAATTGTTCCGACATTAAAGAAGTATTTATCGACAGTAACTGAATATAATCCAGGTGTTGAAGTTCATTTCCAATCGAGAAGTACAGAAAAACGTATACCTTCAAATTATGAGGTATCCATTTTCCGATTAGTGCAGGAATGCGTAACAAATGCCATGAAGCATGGAAAATGTAAAGACATTTGGGTAAAGCTTGAGTGGTTAAAAGAAGCTGTCAATATCGTTGTGAAAGATGATGGCATTGGCTTTGATCCACAAGTAGTGAAAGACCATTCCTTTGGGATTTTAGGAATGAAAGAACGTATCGAAATTTTAAATGGTACAATCACGATTACTAGTGAAATCAATCGAGGGACAACGGTTTTATTTAAAATACCGTTAGAAGTAGAGTGATGCAATGTTGCAGAAATTTAGGGGGTAAAGACAAATGACAAAGATTATAATTGTAGACGATCACCAGCTATTCCGCGAAGGAGTAAAACGCATTTTAGATTTTGAAGATACGTTTGATGTAGTAGCTGAAGGTGATGATGGTACTGACGTGGTTACGTTATATGCTGAAAACGAACCAGATGTTGTATTAATGGATATTAACATGCCAGGTAAAAATGGAGTAGAAGCAACGTCAGAGTTAATCAATGATTTTCCTGATGCGAAAGTGATTATGCTGTCGATCCATGATGATGAAACATATGTGACACATGCATTAAAATCAGGTGCTCTTGGCTATATGTTAAAAGAGATGGATGCTGATGAAATCGTTGAAGCGATCAAAGTCGTTGCTAATGGTGGATCTTATTTACATCCAAAAGTAACAAAAAACCTAGTAGCTGAGTTCAAACGCCTGTCTGAACACGAAAATAAAGGGAACTTCCACCAAACGGAAATTCGTCGTCCATTCCATTTATTAACTAAACGTGAATGTGAAGTATTACAGCTATTAACAGATGGTCAATCAAACCGTACAATTGGTGAGACATTGTTTATCTCTGAAAAAACGGTTAAAAACCACGTTTCAAGTATTCTACAAAAAATGAATGTTAATGACCGTACACAAGCTGTTGTAACAGCCATTAAAAATGGTTGGGTGGAAGTACGATAAGTGCTAAAACTGTTTTTAAAGGCTACTTTCTATTGAAGTAGTTTTTAAAACAGTTTTTTATTGTTTTTTGGTAATTATTTATAAAGGTTTACGAAATCATGAAGAGGCTATTCACAATTTTGTAACATTGCTAAAAGGGACTGTTTATACGTATAAACATGAAAACTAACAGAACGTGCAACATTTTACAAGTAAATGCGTCATAAGAAAGATGTAGCACCTAAATGTTGAAAAAGCACAACAAAATTCCTACTACAGCATTTATATGCTACAATATGCGCGGGAGGTTTTTTGATGTTAAAGAAAAGTTTTCTAGCAGTGTTAATCTTATTCGTATTAACTTTAACTGCATGTGGTAATAAAGAAGAGAAGATGAGTGACGAGGATCGAGAAAAAGTAATAGAAGATGGTACAGTAGGCTTTGAGATGATGGGTGGTAACGTGGAAAAAGCTGAAAATGTGCCAGCAGCAGATGAAAAGGCAATTTTAGCATCTTTCGATGAGTATATTGCTGCATTAAATGCTGAAGAAATCGAGCGTTATATGAAGACAATCTCGAAAAATCCAAAGGGTTTTAAATACGATGAAGAAAAAACATATGCAACAGAAGTATTCGATCAATTTGATATTAAGCGTGATGTAGAAAACGTAACGATTGCTAAATATGAACCAGAAGAGGCTCAGGTGTTTGCCAACATGAAAATGCACTCTCTTCAGATTGAGACAAATGTTGAACACGAAAGTGCAGGACGTCAAGTAACAGTCTTTGTGAAGGAAGACGATGATTGGAAGGTTACAAGTGTCTTTTATATTGGTGATGACTCACAGTCTAGTACAGGCAACTAACAGGAGCTATCTTCATTCAATATAAGAATTGAGTGAAGATACGCCTACTATACATAGAAAATGAATGCGAAATGAATAACGAAAACGTGAATCTCACGTTCGTCATTCATTTTACATTCATTTCTTTTTGTTTTCATTCCGTATCCTGTGCGACAGTGAACAAACAACAACAATTGCACCAAGAAGAAATAGATTGTAAACTAAGAATCATAGGAGAGTGGACATGGATGAGGACGGCAATCGTAACAGATAGTACTGCATATCTTTCAGCTGAGGAACGTGCACGCTTAAACATTCACATGATACCTTTAAGTGTTAATATCTCAGGTGAACTATTTGCAGAAGAAGTAGACATCACAGCATCTGAGTTTTACGATAAGGTGCGTGGAGCAAAAGAATTCCCAAAAACAACACAGCCTCCAATCGGAGAATTTGTTGCTCTCTTTGACGAGCTAGCGAAGGATTATGACGAGGTTATTTCGATCCATTTATCAAGTGGTATTAGTGGAACATATCAAGGGGCAGTACAGGCAGGTGAAATGGTGGAAGGCATAAAAGTGCATGCCTTTGACAGTGAAATTTCCTGTGCGGTTCAGGGCTTTTATGTTTTAAAAGCTGCTGAAATGGCGAAAGAGGGCCATTCAGCGCAAGACATACTGGCGGCATTAGCGGACATGCAGCAGTATATCCGTGCTTACTTCATTGTAGACGACTTAGCTCATTTACAACGTGGTGGGCGTTTGTCTTCTGCGGCAGCCTTGATCGGCGGCTTATTACAAGTAAAGCCTGTGCTACATTTTGTAGACAAGGTAATTGTGCCTTTTGAAAAAATCCGAACACGTAAAAAGGCATTAAAACGTGCTGAGGAATTGCTAGCAGAGGATGCGAGAAAGTATGAAGCTATGGACGCTGTTGTCATACACGGCAATTGCCAAGCAGAGGCACAAGAATGGCTAGAGCAATTAGCAGAAGCGTACCCGAACGTAAGCTTTAAATTAAGCTATTTCGGCCCTGTCATCGGCACACATTTAGGTGAAGGATCGATGGGCTTAGGCTGGACAAAAAAATAAAATTTCTATGAGAAAGTCTCTACAGCAAAGTAGAGGCTTTTTTCTATGGAGGGAGAGAAATTATGAAATATAAAGGTTGGCTGTTACCACCAGCATTACGTGATTTCCATGAAGGTCGCATTTGGTTAAAAAATCATTCTCCATATTCATCAGCACATATTGATAACGCAATCGAGCGAAAATATTTTAATTTAATAGAAGGAATTCAAATGAAGCCAGTTATTCGTTGCAATCGCTGCCACAATACAAACCCGCAATTATTCACTCTATTTGATTGCTCAAAATGCCAGCAACAATGTTTATATTGTCGGCATTGTATCAAAATGGGGAGGGTGAGCAGCTGTACGAATTTGATGGTTTGGATTGGTCCTAAAGCCATTAAGACGTACAAGCATTTATTCAAATGGGCAGGGCAATTCACGGAACTCCAACAACAGGCTGCAAATGAAACTTTAGCAAGTGTGAAAGCAAAGCGTTCGCATTTAATCCATGCAGTGTGTGGTGCTGGAAAAACCGAGCTGCTTTTTCCAACGGTTTATGATGCGCTAAAGCGAGGGCTACGTGTTTGTATTGCAACACCACGCACAGATGTAGTGTTGGAATTGACTCCACGCTTCCAGCAAGTATTACCTGAAACTATTATTCATGCATTATACGGTGGTGTCTCACAACAACATGGCTATGCCCAGCTGGTTATAGCAACGACCCACCAGCTTTACCGATTTGACAAGGCTTTTGATGTTATCATTGTCGATGAAGCAGATGCTTTTCCTTATACATTTGATGAAACCCTACAAAGAGCAGTAGGAAAGGCTAAAAAAGAACATGCTCCTCTTGTATTTGTTACAGCAACCCCATCACCATCATTACTACATGCTTTTCAGCAAGAAAGCTACTCCTTTATTCCAAAACGCTTTCACAATCATCCATTGCCAGTTCCTCAAGTGCGTGCTTTATGGGGCTATGATAAAAGCTTCCAGCGAGGTACGATCCCCAAAAGGTTAAAAAAGTGGACAGAGGAACGTCTTAGCCAAAAGCAGCCATTTTTAATCTTCTTTCCAACAATCGCCTTAATGAATAGAGCAGAACCCCTTTTTCAGTTGCTAGATGAAAAGATATTAGCTGTACATGCAGTAGATTCGGAGCGAAAGGAAAAGGTGCTGAAGCTAAGAAATAAAGAAGTTCCAGGATTATTAACTACAACTATATTAGAAAGAGGCATTACAATTAGCAATGTACAGGTGGCAGTAATCGGAGCAGAGTCATTGATTTTTACTGCCAGCGCTCTTATTCAAATTGCAGGCCGTGTTGGGCGGGATAGACAATTTCCTGCTGGTGAGGTCTTGTTCTTTCATCACGGCATCACAATAGAGATGGATGAGGCATGTGCAAAAATTGCTTTATATAATAGAAAAGAATTTCCCCAATGAATAAAATAGAATCGCATTGCTTAATTTGCTCGCAGCCGTTGACATCAACTATATCCTGGAAAATGCTATTAACAAAGCAGTTTTCACCGACTATATGTGATAGGTGTGCTGAACGCTTTGAACATTCACAGTCAGCTACAGCACTCTATCAGTATAATGACGCGATGAAAGATTACTTACATCAGTTTAAATTTCTTCAGGATGTAGCTCTTGCAAAAGTATTTCAACAGGAGCTTTATGCTCGATTTAGAAAAGAGAAAGCGATGATTCTACCAATTCCTATGCATCCCCTCAAGCAACAGGAGCGTACCTTCTCACACACAGAGGAACTATTAAAGGCAGCTTTTATTCCGTACATTCAGCTATTAGAAAAGACAACAACAGAGACACAAAGCTCCAAAAATAGAGAGCAGCGCATACATGTAGCACCTCTTTTTCGCGTAAAGGTAGGCTCACAAGTAAAGCATAAAGATTACCTTCTTTTTGACGATATTAAAACTACAGGAACAACCATACAGCATGCCGCAGATGTGCTAATGCAGGCGGGTGCTAAAAATGTCCAATACTTCACATTAATTGAAGGATGAATTTTCCAATGTATTATGTATAATAGATGATGGGTATAGCATTCGTAGATAAGATTTCTTGAAAGAGGAGGAAAAGCAGATGGCTGAGGTTCGTAATTGTCCAAAATGTAATGAATTTTTTAATTATACAGGGGTTCGAGAAGTATGTCATAAGTGTGCACAATCGGAGGAAGAGCTTTATCAAATCGTTTATCGCTTCCTTCGTAAACGTGAGAACCGTGCAGCAACAGTTGAGCGTATTGTAGAAGCAACTGGAGCAGAAGAGGAGCTATTGTATAAATGGGTTCGTAAAGGCCGCTTGCAGCCAGCTATGTTCCCTAACCTTGGCTATCCATGTGATAACTGTGGTCACCTGACAACAACGGGAAAGCTTTGTACAAAATGTCAAGATGAATTAAAGGCAGACTTACGTACATTTGAAGCAGCTAAGGAATTCCGCGACAGTGTAGAGCAACGCGATCGTGTAACCTATCACGCAGAGCGAAAACGCTAATAACTGGAAGTGTGTTAATTTTAAACAAAATTAGCACACTTTTTTATATGTGAAAACTTAACATTATGTGAGACAATCCGAAATAATAGGAAGATAAGATTTTTAGATGGGGGGTTTCAAAATGAAAATTACATCTTATGGAATTAATGCAGTAAACGCCTATAAAAACCAAGTACGTAACGTTAAATCAGATATAAACAAAGCATCTTTTGCTGATAAAATTGAGATTTCGAAAGCTGCTCAAGATATGAAAAGCGTATCAACATACAGTACAGAGCGAGCTGACCGCGTACAACAGCTGAAAAAAGACATTGATTCTGGTGAATACAAAGTAGATGCTCGCAAAGTAGCAGAGGATATGCTGAAATATTATCGTTTCTAGGGAATAGCAGAAAGGGTGTATAGCGATATGTCTGTAGAAGCGATTAATTCTACATTAACGATGCTAGAGAGAATGCATAAAAGTTTACTTGAACTAGCCTTGAAAAAAACAGAAATCATTAAAGCTGGCGATATCGAAGCTCTAGACCAATTGCTCAAGGATGAGCAGGCACACATAGCGGCCATCGATAAGCTCGAGCAACAGCGTCAGAAACAGGTAACGGACTACCTCGAAGCAAAGGGACTTGCTTCATCTGACAAAACGACTGTCGCAGATGTCATCGAGGCTGCTGACCAACAGGCTGACAAAGCAACCTTATCAGTAGTTCGCGATCGTTTACTGCAAATTATCACTGACCTACGAAAACAAAATGACTTAAATCAAAAACTTGTTTTCCAATCACTACAAATCGTCAACCTAACATTAGATGCTGTAAGACCTCGCACAGAGCAAATGAACTACTCTAGCAACGAGGTTCACGGCACAAATAACATAGCTAAAAAATCATATTTCGATTCACAAGCCTAAAAGGAGGAAGAAAAATGCGCTCAACATTTATGGGTCTAGAAGCAAGTAAACGCGGCCTCTTCGTACAACAAACAGCTTTATACACAACAGGACATAATATTTCCAATGCCAACACATTAGGTTACTCACGCCAACGAGTAAACATGCAGGCGACACCAGGTTTTCCAACAGCCGGCTTAAACCAACCAACTTATCCAGGACATCTTGGTACTGGGGTTGAAGCAAGTTCGATCCAACGTATTCGCAGTGAATTTATTGACCGTCAATATCGTCAAGAGACGAATAAGTTAGGTTATTGGGAATCTAGAACAAATGCCATTTCTCAAATGGAAGATGTTATGAATGAACCTTCGGAATTCGGTTTAGATAAAGCTTTTGAACAGTTTTGGAAGGGACTTGAAGATGTGGGGACGAAGCCTGCAGATGGTGCTTCACGTCAAGTAGCCATTAGCCGTGCGGAGCACTTAGCTGATTCTTTAAATTACCTTGATAAACAGTTAAAAATGATTCAGGGTAATCTTGGAAATGAACTTAATGTTTCGACAACTCAAATTAATACTATCCTTAAACAAATTGCTGCCGTTAATAAGCAAATTCAAGAGGTTGAACCTAGTGGGCATGTACCAAATGATTTATATGATGTGCGTGATACTCTAGTTGATAAACTAAATGAGTATATTCCAGTATCGATTGAACGTATTCCTTCTGGTGGTTTAGCATCAGAGGTTGCAGAAGGAAGCTTAAAAATTACTTTTAAAGGTAATGACGGTGTTATCAGAGATTTAGTAAACGGTAAAGATTTCGCTCAATTTACAGCAATGGGCACAAACGGCACGAAGGTGACTGGCGATGAAATTACAAATTCTTTCTCTGAACTACAATTAACAGGATTGGAATCTTTAGATGCGCATGAAGCGGGTGCTGTCACTAGTGCACAAACGGCAATTAAACAGCAAGACTTTGAAGCATCAAAAGGAAAATTACTTTCACTAATTAATTCGTATGGTTATCAAAGTGCGGGTGGCGATATTAAAGGATACTACACAGAAACTTTACAAAAATTAGATCAATTAGCCAATGCATTTATTAAAGAATTCAATGCGCAGCATGCAAAAGGTTATACCCTTGAAGAAAAAGATGCGAATGGAAACATCATAAATCCTTCGAAACCAGGCGGCGTTTTCTTTGAAGGAACTGGTGCTGGTGGAATCAAGGTTAATGAAGATATCTTAAAAAATCCTAACCTTTTAGCAGTATCTTCTGACCCAACAGAAGAAGGAAATGGTAAGAATGCTTACGAACTTGCCAATATGCAACATAAATTATATGCAGATATAGATAATGCAAGCTTACAATCATTCTATCAAGCGATTGTTGGAAAAGTTGGTGTAGATGGTGAAGAGGCATTACGTATAGCTGCAACTTCTGAATCCCAACTTCTGATGGTATCCAATAGTCGCGATGCTGTAAGTGCGGTTTCTTTAGATGAAGAAATGACAAATATGATTACTTTCCAACAAGCGTATAATGCAAATGCACGTATGATTACGGTTGTCGATGAAACATTGGATAAAATTATTAACGGTATGGGCCGAGTTGGTTTATAACAATAGAATCAAGTAAATTATGACCAATTTATCAACCTACAAGAAGGAGGTTTTTTATAAAATGCGTGTAACACAATCAATGCTATCAAATAACATGCTACGAAATTTAAATAACAGCTATGGTAAAATGTCTAAGCTACAGGACCAAATAAACTCAGGTTCAAAAATCACTCGTCCATCCGATGATCCAGTTATTGCAGTAAAGGGTATGGGCTATCGTCGAGATTTAGCTAAAGTAGAGCAATACACTCGTAACACGATTACGGCAAGTAGCTGGTTGGATTCGACAGATGAATCTCTTAATCAGGTTGGCGAGCAAATGAAGCGAGTTCGTGAACTTGTTATTCAAGCTGCCACTGATTCAAATACATCAGAGGATCGTGACAAAATAAAAAAAGAAATTGACCAAATTCGCCAACAATTGCAGGATGTGGGAAATACGAATATTGGTGGCAGTTACATATTTAGCGGAACTAGGACTAACGAGCCTTTATTTATTGGCGGAGCCATAAATCCGAATACTAATCAAGAAGGTGTAAAAATAGAAATATATGATGGAATTCAACTTTCTGTGAATACCCCAGGGAAAGATCTATTTAATAATATAGATGATATGATGGGGAAAATTTCTGATTTATTAGGCGACCCAACAAAAACAGGTGAAGAAATCGGAGATATGCTTGGAGGTGTATCATCATCTTCTACTGATGATGATATTACAGCTATGCATAATAAAGTTTTAGCAGCACAAGCGGATATTGGTGCACGACAAAATCGTGTAGAGATGATGGAAAATCGATTAGGTATACGTGAGGTTAACGTCACAAAACAGCTCAGAGATAATGAGTCTGTCGACTATGCAAAGGCCATTACTGAAATGGTGACACATGAATCAATTCATCAGGCTGCACTTTCAGTAGGTTCTAAAATCATTCAACAAACATTAGTGGATTTTATCCGTTAATATAATTTAGGCGTTTGGACACTTTGTTCAAACGCTTTTCTTGAAAGGAGAGCTAGTATTGTGAGGCTACCACAAATACAAATTCGTACAATCGATGCCAAAATTGATCTTCATATTGGTAAACCTCAGCAGCATATTGAACAGCCAAAAGCGACACAGCATATTGAACAACCAGCCGCTACTTTAGATATAAATACAACGAGAAGTGTTTTGAAGATTGATTCCTCACAGGCAAGAAGAGACATAGGAATGATCAGTCCTTTAGAATCAAGTACAAATTACGCAGAAAAAGGAAAAAAAGAGGCAATAAAAGGAATGGCACGCAGAGCACAAGAGGGACGTCAAATGATGGAGAATGCTGGAAAAGATCAAGGACGGGCAATAGTTCAAAATATAGCTAAACAAAACCACGGTCCACACCGTGTACAATTTAATGTCAAATTTGTACCATCCGTAGGATCAGTCAAAATTAATTTCACACCAGGTACAACGGATGTCAATATCCAACGAAGAGAACCAGTAATTGACGCTAAAGTGAACAAACCTATACATGAATACACACCAGGAAAAGTAACTGGTACAATGGTACAAAGACCGGATGTTGACATCGATGTCATCATTTAAAGGAGAGTTTATAAATGAAAATTGCTACTAAATTTTTAGGAGAAGTCGAAATTAGTGAACAAGATATCCTTACATTTGAGCATGGCTTACTAGGATTAGAGGAGGAGAGAAAATTTGTTTTGTTACCGATTGATGCAGACCTCCCACTTGCATTATTACAATCTGTTCAGAATAAAGAAATTGGTTTTGTCGTAGCCTATCCTTTTGCATTCAAACAAGATTATAGCTTTGATATTAGTGAAGAAGATCGTGAGCAATTACAAATTGAAAAGCAAGAAGATGTTCTTCCATACGCTATTGTAACATTAAAAGAAGCATTTCAAGACTCTACGATTAACTTGCTGGCACCTGTTATTCTAAATATAGAAAAAAAACGCGGTAAGCAAATCGTTCTCCAAGACAATAAAGCCTTTCCTTTACGCTATCCAATGCTACCATTGGAAGGAAGTGCGAAGTAATGCTAGTTCTTTCACGAAAAAAAGATGAGTCAATTATGATAGGCGATCAAGTTGAAATAAAAATATTAGCAGTTGAAGGTGACCAAATCAAACTGGGGATTGTTGCACCGAAAACGGTGAAAGTACATCGATCAGAAGTTTTTGAAGCAATCCAAGCACAAAATAAAGAAGCACTGTCTTCACCTTCAAGCTTTTTAGAACAGTTAAAGAAAAAATAGTAACTAAATTTTAAAGGATAATTATGAACTTCAAATCTATTACATAAAAATAAAAAAAATTTTAAAAAACTATTAAACTTTTCCAACTACTAACGATATATAGATTGTAGGGTAAGGGGAGTACATACATACAACCTAAACCGACAATATTCCACAAGGATGTGGAATAACAAAACAAACATTCAAGGAGGAATTCTAAATGAGAATTCAACACAACATTTCAGCTTTAAACACACACCGTAACCTTTCTTTCAACAACACTGAAGCTTCAAAAAATCTTGAAAAACTATCTTCAGGTTACAAAATCAACCGTGCTGGCGATGACGCTGCTGGTTTAGCAATCTCTGAAAAAATGCGCGGACAAATTCGTGGTCTTGATATGGCGACTAAAAACGCTCAAGATTCAATTTCTTTAATCCAAACTGCTGAGGGTGCTCTTAACGAAACACACTCAATTTTACAACGTATGCGTGAATTAGCAGTACAATCTGCGAACGATACAAACGTAACTTCTGACCGTGGGGATCTACAAAAAGAAATTAACGCATTATCTGCAGAAATTACACGTATCTCAACTGATACAGAGTTCAATACTCAAAAATTACTAAATGGTTCATTTAATGATAAAACATTCCATATCGGTGCAAATAAAGACCAAAAAATCAATTTAACTATTGGTAATATGTCAGCATCTGCATTATCAGTTTCTAAGGTTAGTATCTCTAGTCAAACTAACGCAAACACTGCAATTGATACAATCAACAAAGCGATTACTACAGTTTCAGATGCACGTTCTAGCTTAGGTGCTGTTCAAAACCGTTTAGAGCACACAATCAACAACTTAGGTGCTACTTCTGAAAACTTAACAGCTGCTGAATCTCGTATTCGTGATACAGATATGGCTAAAGAAATGATGGGCTTCACTAAGAACAATATCTTAATGCAAGCTGCTCAATCTATGTTAGCTCAAGCTAACCAACAACCACAGGGCGTTCTTCAATTATTACAATAATTGATTAACATTTAGGTTAAAATAAAGGAATCTGTCCTCGACAGATTCCTTTATTTTTTTTATTTTAGGACGATAATAGATAAGAGGTGGTTGAATTTGAGTAAATATAATATCGAATATATAACAACAAATAACAATTTAAAAACAATTAGAGTAAATAATTTCTTTTTACATAGTAAATACAATCCTATCCAAGAAGCGAAGAGAATTGTAGAAAAAGAGTTCGAACCCAATTTTGTTCATGTAGTTTTTGGGTATGGATTAGGTTATATTATTGATGAGTTGAATAGAAAATTAAGAAAAAACGGTAAATTAATTGTTATTGATCCTTTATTTAAGGAGTTCAAAGGTGAAGTAATAGCTAATACTCTTTCATTTACTCTTATAGAAGAGGTGAAAAGTGAAGTTATAGAAGAGGCTTTAGCTACCAATTTAGCTAACTTAAGCACCCAAGTAAAAGTAATATGCTCACCGAATTATGATAAAATTTTAAGAGAGGAATATCTGGTTGTATTAGAAACCATTAAAACAGTGCAAAGGCTTCATCAAATTGGAGAAAATACGTCAAGACAATTTTCCTTAGACTGGCAGGAGAATTATGTACATAATATTTTGCATTCATATATGAATCATTCTTTAATAGAATTAGAAAAACTCTATGACTGCCCAATTATCGTAATCTCAGGCGGTCCATCTTTAAAAAAACAGATATTAAAGGTGAAGGAAATAAAAGATAACATTATTACAATTGCCTCAGGGTCAACTATTAATTCTTTATTACATCATGGAATTGAGCCTGATTATGTAATATCTATAGATGGGGGAATAGCAAATTATAATCATTTTAAGGAAATTAGCAATATAAAGTCCCAATTAATTTTTGGTTTTAGTAGTCATTATAAAATTCAAGAGATATTTTCAAACGAAAAATACGCTCTTTTAGATATTGGAGATAGTGAATTTCAAAATTACTTAAAAAACGTATTTAGTTTAGAGGTGCCTCTTATTGCAGGTGGAGCTTCTGTAGCGAATTTTGCTTTTACAGTAGCTTGTTATATGACGAGCGGCCCAATTGCAATAATTGGACAAGACTTGGCCTATACGGATAATAAATCTCATGAAGATAGTAATAAACACTTTATAGAAGTAGACGAAGCATACAAGAAGAGTCGTGGGATGTTTGAAATAACAGGATACTACAATGATAAAGTTCTAACCGACTATGCGTTTTTACTTATGAAGAAGGATTTTGAAAGGCTTAATAGGCATATACAGCATCCGTCGCCTATTTTCAATTGTACAGAGGGGGGAGCGAAAATAGAAGGGATGGAACAAATTCCATTCACGGAGTTTTGTAATTTATATATTATTGGAGAAACTAACAATAAGGTAAATGTGCGATCTAAACCGAATTCAAAAAATAGTGATTTCTTTATTGAAAAAATGCAGGCGGAGATAGCAATTTATAATAATATTATTGGGGAAATTCAGGTTGGTCTAGCTAAGTTAAATAATAATAAATCGAATGTCATATTTGAAAAAAGTGTATTACGTGAATTAGATAAGATAGATAAATTGATTAAAAAATATAAGGAAAAAACCGCAATGAATCATATATTTGATCCAATTACAATGGATGTCCTACGTAATTATGCACCAGTACCAAATGAAAGTAGTCAAGCAGCTTATGAAAGAGCATTCAATCAAAATAAAGAACTGTATTCAAGACTATTAGAAGCTTTTAAAATTTCTAGACAATATGTTTCGGATGTAATAAAAAACACCAATAAATTAATGTGAGGTTACGATGATGAACGAACTTTTAAACGATACAATTAAAAGCTTTAATGAATATATAGAGAGATTACCTGAAGGATGTATGATGATTGCTAGTAACCTTCGCGATGATCGTATTGCCGAAGGTCTTAATCATATCCGCGATTTTTCAGAAGGAGCAGGCTGGATAGTGGAAGCAAGCAGGTTATTAAAAGAAAATAATGTGACTATCACTTTCGATATGACAAAGATTGTAGATTATTTATCGGAAATAAATGATGGATTGTCAATTGGTGATTATAATTTAGTTGCAGATTTATTTGAGTATGAGATTGTTCCGTTCTTTTCAAATATTGATTTAGGAGCTTCTAAAATCTGATGCAGTTTGAAAAAATAGAAGCAAAGGATGGAAATTCCACATTAAAGGTAAATAATATATTGCTATATAGTAAGTATCGGCCTATTACAGATGCGGAAAAGTTCATTGAAAGTGAGTTTAATAGTGACAGTAAAGGATACTTATTAATTGGGTTAGGATTAGGCTACCATCTACATGCATTATTAAAACTAGGTACCAATTCGAAACCAATTATTGTTTATTCTTTGGATAGTAAAGAAATAGACTTATATAAGTCTATTTCTTGTGGTGAAAAATTGCCGAGTAATGTTACTATTACTACAGACTATAGAAAAATTGCTAATGTAAATGATTGTCAAATTATTATACCAAACGTTTGGCTACAAGTAATGGATAAACAGCATCCATTGTATTATTTGCTAATGGATATTAAAATGAAGCAGATGTCGTTTAAACGTTTCTCATCAATGATGGAAATGAACTTTTATGCAAATATTAAGCAACAGTATTACACATTACAATATTATCAAGAAAATTTAAAGCAGAAAAAGGTTTCTTGTCTAATTTCTAGCGGACCTTCTTTAGATGTTACTAAAAAGTGGTTGGAAGTAGTTAATGGAAAGGTGTACCTACTATGTGTAGGATCTGCATTGAAAGTTCTATTGGAGGAAGACATTGTTCCAGATGGGGTCATTATATCAGATTGTCAACCAACAATTTCAGAGCAATTAAGTGATTCTGGATATACCGGAGATCTCTTCTTTTTAAGTACTGCAGATTTTAATACGGTAAGGTCTCATGAGGGAGATAAATATATATTATTACAAAAAGGGTACGAACTAGCAGAACAATACGCTAAGAAAATGAATTATCCATTGTTAGAAACGGGTGGTTCAGTAGCTACCACTGGCTTTAGTTTGTTGGAGTACTTAGGGTTTAATTCTATAGTACTGTTTGGTCAGGATTTAGGTTTTACGGATGAATACACACATGCCACTAATTCTACTTCAGGAAGAAAGTTGTCCAAGAACGAGGAATATATAGAAATAGAGTCCAACACTGGAGAACTTATTAAAACAATGCCTAATTTATATAGCTACTTAAATTGGTTTAATCAAAAATGTAGAGTAACTAATTGTCAAGTTTATAATACTGCTAAAAAAGGGGCAAAAATTGCTAGTGTTTCTTTGCTAGAGGAAGAACAACTATATGAACTTATTAAAAACTCATAGATTTATGAGTTTTTCTTTATTATTTTAAAAATTTGTCGATATATAACATATAAAATTCAAGAAAAAATATGTTTAAATTGTTTTTCGATTATGTACTATTATAATTTTGAATTGTTATAAGATAGGAGTTTAAAAATGATGTCTCTAATTAATAAAACAGTGTTAGTAACCGGCGGTACAGGCTCTTTTGGTAAAAAATTTATCGGAAAAGCACTTACACAAGGTGTGAAAAAAATTATTGTTTTCAGTCGCGATGAACTGAAGCAATATGAAATGAAGCAAGAATTCCAAGATGAACGCATTCGCTTCTTTATTGGCGATGTGAGGGACAAAGACCGTTTATATCGTGCATTTGATGGTGTTGATATTGTGATCCACGCAGCTGCTATGAAGCATGTGGATGCATGTGAGTACAACCCATTCGAAGCGATTAAAACGAATATACACGGTGCACAAAATATTGTAGAAGCCGCAATTAATCGTGGTGTTGAAAAGGTAATTGCATTAAGCACCGATAAGGCATGTAGTCCAGTGAATCTGTATGGCGCTACAAAATTAGCATCTGATAAACTATTTGTGGCGGCCAATGCTTATGTAGGTGAAAAGAAGACTAGATTTTCAGTTGTTCGATATGGCAATGTAGTTGGTAGTCGAGGTAGTGTTGTACCATTCTTTAAAAAAATAAAAGAAACGGGAGTTGTACCTATTACTGATGAACGTATGACACGTTTTTGGATTACATTAGATAAAGGTGTACAATTTGTACTCGAAAGTTTAGAGCGAATGCATGGAGGAGAGATATTTGTTCCAAAAATTCCAAGCATGAACATTTTAGACTTAGCGAAGGCGATTGCTCCAGAGTGTAAGCATGAGGTAATCGGAATTCGTCCAGGCGAAAAGTTACATGAGGCTATGATTATGGAAGACGATGCACGTCACACACGCGAATTCGATACCTATTATGTTATTCAGCCTGAATTTAATTGGTGGTCTAAGGCATATACAGAAGAAGGAAAAGCATTATCAGATGGCTTTGCTTATACAAGTGACAGCAATTCAGAGTGGTTAACAGTTGAGCAACTAATTAAAATGGTTGAAGAGCTATAATGGAGTAACGAATTTTGTTTAGAACAAATTTGAACCTAAAAAATGCAGTTATGCGGATCACGTTAGAATTACCAAATATTTAAAGAATAAACTTTTAAAAAATGCTACTGTGGATTTTTTTGTCAGTAATGAAAATGTTTAAAGTAATAAAAGGTTATTAAGTTATTGAGTACCCTTTAATACATTTATTCTATAAGTATTTATAAATAATCCAAATAATTGATGACTTTTGTAAGTATAAACGAGAGGAACAGAAATCTAAAATAACACATATACAAGAAAAATAATTAACTAAATTAAGGTGATGAGGGTACTATGAAAACAATCACAATAATTCAAGCGCGTATGGGGTCTACACGCCTTCCAGGCAAGGTGTTAATGCCATTGGGGGAAAAAGATGTACTGTCATTTGTCGTTGCACGATGTCAAAAAATTGTAGGTGTCAATGAGGTTATAGTTGCCACTTCTCAGCTTTCGCAAGATGATGTAATTGAAGATTGGTGTATAAAAAATGAAATAACGTGTTTTAGAGGCTCAGAAAAAGATGTACTTGATCGTTATGTAAAATGTGCAAAAATATATCAGCCAAATTATGTTATGCGTGTTACGTCAGATTGCCCGTTTGTAGATTATGAGATTGGGAGTGATATGCTGGCATTAGCAAAAGAAACGGGTGTAGAAGTTATCGACATTATAGAAAAACTACCACGGGGTTTAGCTGTTGAGGTTATTTCATATGACGCACTATGCCGTATTTATAACGTTGGAAGAGAAGAGAGACATAGGGAACACGTAACGTATTATGCCTACGAATTTCAAGATGAATTTACACGTGTGGGCTATAAACCCTCAGTGAACCGTCAATACCCGAATTTACGTATTACACTAGATACAGAAGAGGATTACGCACTATGCCGTGCTGTTGCAAACCATTTTAATGATGAGCTTGTTTCAAGTGCAGAAGTAGTTAGCTTTCTTATTGAAACGCCAAATATCGCAAATTTAAATGCCCATATTGAGCAAAAACCCGTGATATAGAAGAAAATTTATTACTTCTATGTTATAAAAAGAGGATGAGTCTATTAATTTGTTATTTTTTCCTGAAGCTCAGGGAAATAAATTGATGTATATGAAGGTTGGAATTTTCCTTTTTAGAAGTAAAAAGTATTCAATTGTCATCAATGAAGAATCATAAAAACGAAACAAAGAGGAAGATACATATTTATTATTTTATACTAAATAAAATAATAAAATAAAAAGTTAAAAGGGTAAAACGTTATGTTGAAATTATTTGAATTTCAATGCGTTAGGGGATGATAGTATTGAACGTGTTGTCTATAGGAGCAGGACAAGAACAAGTATTTAGTATTCTCGAGGCAAGGGCCTTAGGATTCACAGTCATTGCAGTAGATGGTAATGCAAATGCAGTAGGATTTCAATATGCAAATTATAGCTTTCCTATTGATCTTGCTGAAGAACGGCAGATTATAGAATTAGCTAAGAAGTATGACGTTAAATTCATAATACCTTCGCCTATAGGTCGTTTTTTAGTAACTGTTGGTGCTGTAAATGATGCATTAAATTTGCCAGGGGTTTCGAAAGTTGCTGCTAGAATATTAGCAGATAAGCATTTGTTTTCACAGTTATTGAATAAATTAAATATGTTTACACCTACTCATAGAATTATTAATAAACCAAATTTATTTACCATAATGAAAGAAATAAACACTTTAAGTTATCCTTGCATTTTAAAACCAGTTAATGGATCGGGAAGCAGAGGAGTTGTTACCTTATATAACAATTTTAATAATGATAATCTAATAGAACAACATGTCAGTAGTTTATTAACTAATGAAAATACTGTTATTGAAGAGTATGTTATAGGAACTGAATACGGTGTTGATTGTCTAATTAGAAATGACAATTTAGAAATTGTAGCAGTTAGAGAAAAAATCATGACAAACTTACCATATCGTCAAGAAATAGGATACATTACTTCATTCGATATCGAATTAGAAAAAAATATAGCTGTTGAAATACAGAAAATAATCGATGAGCTAAAATTAAATAATTGCATAATGCAAGTAGATTTAATTCTATTGTCTAATAACTTTGTTTATATAATAGAGGCAGCTGCTCGACCATCAGGTTTAAGAGTTACACAAAATTTGTTACCTTTCATTGTAGAGGAATCACCAGTTTCAATATTATTAAAAGAAGTTATAAAAGAGAAGAAATCTGAATTATCGAAAAAAAATAGTAAATTTTATGGCTTGTTTTTCTTTGATTTTAAAGAAGAAGGAGTACTGTATAGAAAACCATCATCAAAAGAGATAAGTAAACTAAAGGTTATAACTGAGTACGAATGTAATTTAAATAAAGGAGATAAAATTACTGTTGTTAAAGACGGCTTAGGTATTTATCAACGAGGTTATTTTATTATAGAAGGCGATACAAAAGAAGAGGTAATAAAAAACAGAATTAAAATATTAGAATTATTTTTAATTAAAGGTGGAGAAAATAATGAATTATGATGAGAGTAATAAAAAAGCATGGGGAAGAGTTATTAGAAAAAATCAAATGCTATACCCGAATGAAAGGGTAGTTTCTTTTTTTGCAAAAAATTTTCCTGACACACAAGGTAATATTGCCAAAAATGCACTAGATGTTGGATTTGGTTCAGGAAGACATTTGAGTGTAATGGTAGATTACGGATTTAATACATATGGAATAGACTATAGTGAAGATTGTTTAGATGAGTGTAAGAAAATATTAGGATCTCAGGTTAATCTCAAGTTAGAAAGCATAGAAGAAAATACTTTTGAGACATCTTCATTAGATGCAGTGGTATTATTCGGTATGATGTTTTTACGTCAAAAAAGTGATATTAAAAGGGATTTATCCATTGTTTATAATCTACTTAGAAATAATGGGAAAATTTTAATCAATTTCAGAACTGAATTCGACTTTTTATATGGTAAGGGTCAAGAAGTAGGTGAGGGTTCTTTTGTACTAGATGAAACGTATCCTACATATTCAGGTATGCTTTATACCTTTTTTTCTAAAGAAGAAGCACAAGGACTCTTAGAGGAAGCTGGATTCTATATAGAAAATGTAGAGCGCGAGGATTTTTGGAAAAATAATTTATCTGAACAGCATAGTTGGTGGATTTTTACAGCTAGTAAGCGATTATAAGAGAGTTAAAAATGATACTTATTCATACGATATTGAATGTAACGGTAGGGATAGGAAATTTCAGCCGTTGTTACTCTATTTTTAAGCAACTTGAAATGGATGGTGAAGAATGTATTTTTCTTGTGGAAGGAAATCAAGAGTTAGTAAGTCAATTTGATTTAACAAATATTATTTTTATTATCGAAAATGATACGATATTTTCTTTATTACATCGACATACTGGTATTTTTGTAATAGATATACCAGTAGCCCCCTTAGCATTAGTTTATTTTTATAGGGAAAGAAGAGAAAAGGTTATCTCAATTAATGATCAATATGCTTTAGATATTGAACCGAGTATATATATCAATGGAGATAATAGTAAAAATTATATTTTTAATAATACAAGAAAATACGCTGGTGCTGAATATCAAATTATAAGAAATGATTTGAAAACTTATAGGCCATTGATATACCCTACCTTACATCAAATAAGAAATATAGGAATTATGTTTGGAGGATCTGATCCAGGCTTATTAACAGAGAAATTCATCAATGAATTACAAGGAAATGATTATTATGGATTCACATTTCATATTTTTTTAGGTAGCGGCATTAGTAAAAATCGGAAATTATCTTTGAAGAGTAAAACATTATTCAATGTAATATATATTGATAATAAATTAGTTGCTGATTTTTTTAATGAAATTGATGTTTTAATAACTATGGGAGGGATTACTTCTTACGAGGCTATGTATGTAGGTGTACCTGTATTATCTATAGAGTGGAAATACATGGGCCAATATGTTTCTTATCTAGGTTCATTAGGTTTGTTGGTAAATTTAGGTGATTTTAATGATGAGACTTTAACTAAGTTAGTACATGCATTAAGTAATCTAGAAAATATAAATCGAATAGGGCAATATGCTTTTGAAACTATAAATGGATATGGACTAAATAAGGTTTGTAGCATTATTTTAGCTAGACAAAGAGAATTAGGTCTTGATAAATAAAAAGTTGAAACGCGATGTTATTGTTAAACCTATATACAGGCGAGGATAAGAGATGTTTGTGTATTTTGGATGAACGTTCATGTAATGAAAATTTTCAAAATAATCCATGCGTTAATTTGTTCAAGTGTGAGAGTTGTGGCAGTTTAATATTTTACAGGACCATGAATAATTGTTGTTGAGCTTGATTCAGATATAAATTTAGGTTGCATGAGAGATATAGAAAAAGTGTATGAACATTTATTTAAACTATTTTAACAAAAATTCAAAGAAGGAAAATACCCAAGCGTTTGAATATAATAATGGAGTTGATAATTATGATAAAAATTGGAGACCGTGAAATAGGTCGTGATGCGAAACCATTTATTATTGCTGAGATGTCGGGGAATCACAATCAATCGTTAGAGCGAGCATTGCGTTTAGTAGAATTAGCGGCAGAAGCAGGTGTGGACGCATTAAAATTACAAACCTATACAGCTGATACGATTACCCTAGATGTACATACAAACGAATTTTTCATTTCAAATGAAAATAGTTTATGGAAGGGACAATCACTTTATAACTTATATAAACAGGCTTATACACCATGGGAATGGCATGAAGCTATATTTAAGAAAGCTAGTGAATTAGGAATCATGGCATTTAGTTCACCATTTGATGAAACAGCAGTTGACTTTTTAGAAAAATTGAATGTACCTGCTTATAAAATCGCATCGTTTGAAAATGTTGATATTCCATTAATTCGCAAGGTAGCACGAACAGGAAAGCCAATCATTATTTCCACAGGTATGGCTTCAGCAGCGGAGTTAGATGAGGCAGTAAGTGCGGCAAGAGAAGAAGGCAATGACCAAATTATTTTACTAAAATGTACGAGTACTTATCCAGCCACTCCTGCGAACTCAAATCTAGCAACAATTCCACATATGCGAGAGTTATTTAATTTAGAGATAGGATTATCTGATCATACAATGGGAGTTGGCGTTGCTGTAGCGGCAGTTACATTAGGGGCAACAGTTATTGAAAAACACTTTACAATAGCAAGAGCAGAAGGTGGAGTAGATGCATCATTTTCGATGGAACCACATGAATTAAAGATGCTTGTTGAGGAAACAGAGCACGCATGGCAGTCGATTGGTAAGGTCAAGTATGGACCAACTGAAGCAGAACTGAAATCAGTGACTGACCGCCGCTCTCTCTATGTAGGTGAAGATATGAAAGCTGGCGATGTTTTTACCGTTGAAAATCTACGTAATGTTCGACCTGGTCAAGGTTTACCTACAAAATATTATGACCTTGTACTTGGTAAACCTATAAAAGTAGATGTTAAAAAGGGCACGCCGTTAAGTTGGGAGCTTTTATTGTGAACAAACGCGAAAAATTTTTAGCTTATGGGCAGCAAAGTATTGATGATGATGACATTGCTGCAGTTGTCGAAGCATTAAAGTCCCCATTTTTAACAACAGGACCTAAAATTGCTGAGTTCGAAGAAACAATTGCTACTTATGTTGGTGCTAAATATGCAGTAGCGTTTTCTAACGGTACAGCGGCGTTACATGCCGCTTGCTTTGCTGCGGGGATTGGGGATGGTGACGAGGTGATAACGTCACCTATTACTTTTGCCGCAAGCGCTAATTGTGTACGTTACGTTGGTGGCGATGTTGTATTCGCTGATATAAATACAGAAACCTATAATATTGATGTATTAGAAATCGAACAGAAAATTACACCAAGAACAAAAGCAATCATTCCTGTAGATTTTACAGGACAACCAGCAGATATGGATTCGATAATGGAACTGGCTAAGAGATATAATCTCGTAGTCATCGAAGACGGTGCTCATTCATTAGGTGCAGAATATAAGGGGCGTAAAGTAGGTACACTTGCCCATATGACAATGTTCAGTTTCCATCCAGTAAAACCTGTAACTACTGCTGAGGGAGGGGTTATTGTTACAGATGATTGGCATTATTTTGAACAGCTAAAGTTATTCCGAAGTCATGGTATTGAACAAACAGCCTACGCTGAAGAACAGGGCGCATGGTATTATGAAATGACATCACTAGGTTTTAACTATCGTATGACAGATATACAAGCAGCACTTGGAATCTCTCAAATGAAAAAACTGGACTACTATATAGAAAAGCGTCGAAAGCTAGCAAAACTTTATAATGAGTTATTACGTAATGTAGATGGAATCACTATTCCCTATCAATTGGAGAATACAAATTCTGGGTGGCATTTATATTCAATTCAGTTGGATGAACAAAATATTAGAAAAACAAGAAAACAAGTTTTTGAGGCAATGCGAGAATCAAATATTGGTGTGCATGTTCACTACTTACCTATTTACTGGCATCCTTATTATCAGGGATTAGGCTATAAGAAAGGACTGTGTCCTTTAGCGGAAACATGGTATAAAGGGGCGTTAACATTGCCGCTCCATCCAAGTATGACAGAACAGGATATTAATGATGTTGTCAGCCTTTTATTACATCAGATAAATTAAAAGGGCCTATTTCTTCGATTATTATACAAAAAAATAGGTTAAATTATTGGTGTTTTGAAGTGTCTAAATTAGATTATTTGTACTGATGTATAACAAACTTGTTTGATCTCATTTTTATATGTTGTGGTTTCTAGAAAAGTATTACATTAATATCATTGATTGTGATTTTCATGAAGTGTGAAGAATGAGATCTATATTAATACTTAAATATTTAAATGACTTTAGTGGTGTAGGAAGTGTGTGTGAAGATACTTCCTACACAAGTTGGAATATAACAGTTAAAAAGAAAACATATCAAACGTATCTTAAAGTGTGTCACCAGGAAATGGTAGATATACTACTAGCATAGTGAAAAGAAAGAGTAAAGAACATAATGATTTTAATTATGCAAAGTTTATATTAGACGAATATACCGTATGATGTTGGCTGATGGATTAGTATTTATAAGGAATTAAGAGAAGAATTATTATACTATAACATTTGTCTTTTATCCAAGGCATATTACACGCGGTTGGTAATGGAACAGAAAAAACTTAACATTATCTTTGGTAGACGCAGCAGTAGTTTTTCAATTACGAAAGAAGGCATAGGTTTTACGGGACCAAAAGAACCAAGAATTATGGGTAGACTAATATTTTACTATGTTTAATATTTAGTATAAAAGCGTGAAATATAAAAAAGCCTTTGGTTCAGCAGCAAATTCTCGGACTGACCTAAAAATATAAGACAAATAAAAACACCTTTCGTTGAAAAACGGGTATTGAATACCAAACAATCAATGTGGAGGTGTTTTTTCTATGGGTACAAGAGTAAGTTATCCCATTGAGAATAAAAATGAAAGCGATTGAAATGAGGTTAGCTGGTGTGCCAGTGAAGGAGGGCATCAACGATTACAACAACCACTTGGGAAACAATATTCATTTGGGAAAGGTCTTGAATATGATACAGAAGAGGCACGTTTACAAGCTGAAATTAGTTTCTTAAAACAACAAATTGTAGTACTAAAAAGGACAAAGAACTTGAGAGGAAGCATAGCACGGCTAATGCTTGTGTGAATCGTATCGTCGAAGAATATATACACTATTATAAATATTCGTATCCAAACAAAACAAAACTACCAGTCGCCGGTAAAATACTATCAACTGGCTGTTTAAAGGGTGTTTTCTTACTGTCTCAAAAAAGGCTGTTAGTGCCTTCTAAACTAGAGGCTTTTTTTGAGTAATGTATCAGCAAAAGTAGATTACTGTAAAAAGGTGAAACATTCCTAAAAACTTCCGATATTAAATATAAGAATAAGAAATGTTTAGGAGGTTACATATTATGCGTATTGCAGCTCAGGGACAGTCTACAGATGTAGGAAATGCAACGTCATCGACAATTTCTAAGAAAGCTGGTTTAGAGGAAACTGCGACGACTACTAGTAAATTTCAGTCAGTAACGCAATTACAGGGAGATAAAATACCTACTACTGAGATGCAAGAAATATCGAAAGACAAGCTGCAAAATGTGGTAGATACAGTAAATGAATTTTTACAAATTAATCATAACGCTTCAAAATTTGTGTTGCATGACGGTTTAGATCGTTATTTCGTACAGGTTGTCGATACCCAAACAGAAGAAGTTGTAAAAGAAATCCCGCCTAAAAAACTTTTAGACGCATTTTATGAGATGCAAAAGTTATTAGGGATGATTGTTGACGAAAAAATATAAGCAAAATTAGGAGGAAATTATAATGGTAAATAGAATAAGTGGATTAGCATCAGGGATGGATATAGATTCAATAGTAAAAAAATTAATGTCTGCGGAAAAAGCACCATTAAACAAGTTATATCAAAAGAAACAAACATATGAGTGGCAGCGTGACGCATATCGTAGTGTTAATACAAAATTAAAAACATTGGATACCTACATTGCTGATAACTTAGTATTAAAAAGTTTCCTATCTAAAACGGCAGCTAGTTCAAACTCTAATTTAGTATCTGCTACTGCAACAGGAAGTGCTGCGGGAACACTGTCAATTGAAGGTGTTTCGCAATTAGCTACAGCGGCTCGTAAAGTTGGTGATCAAGTAAGTGCTGTAGGTTCGACGAAAATGTCTGATTTAGGGGCAACAGGGACGATTGAATTTAAAGCTATTCAAAGCAACGGTCAATTAGCAAGTGCAGCAACAAAAATTGAAATTACTTCTGATATGACTGTGAATCAGTTTATTAGTAAAGTAAATACAAGTAATGCAGGGATCAGCGCTGTATTTGAAAATGGCCGATTCTCATTTACTGCCAAAAACACTGGTGATGTTAAAGGCGATGATGAAATTAAAGTTGTAGGCGGTTTAGACATTTTCAACAAGTTAGGGTTTGCTGATCCAAATAAAGTTCAAAATACAGAAGGAAAAAATGCTATTTTCACTGTGAATGGCATAGCAACTGAACGAACAACAAATACGTTTACGATTTCAGGTTATAATGTAACGTTAAAGGATACATTCAATGGCCTTCAAACAATTTCAGATAAGTATAAGGCTGCTGTGGAAGAATTTAAAAATGCTACCACTAATTTAGCAAATAAACAAGCAAATCTGGCAACAAAAAAAGGAGCTTATGGTGCTAGTGATATTAATAGCTACACAGCGGCACACGAAACTGCTTATGCAGATGCCTTTGGTAATACTTTAACTTTGTCACAGCGTATGCAATACAACAAAATTGGAAGTGACACATGGAGGAATTTATCAAATGATGAAATAGATTTCATCAACAACCAGTCATCAGTACAAGGTATTAAAGATAATCTAGACGGAAGTTCTTTAAGTGATGAAAGCAAAGCCAAATTAAAGGGTTTATCTAATGAAGCGTTAGACGTTTTATTTACAAATAAAAATCAACTTACAGATTTTAAAGTTCAAGCTGAGTACGAAAAATATGGTACAAAATTAAAAGGTTTTGACCAAAATGCCATAGATGCATTAAAAAGCTTTCCATATAACAGTAATGATTCTATCGAAAAAATTCATAAAGATATAGATGATAATACGGAATTTTCACAAGAAGTAAAAGATGCATTAAAATCTTTAAGTAAAGATGATTTGACTAAATTAATTGCAACAGATTCGGCAACTTTAAAAACTTATCAAGAAAAAGCTCAAGCTGATGATTTAAAACAAAAGTACAGCAAATTCGGCGATGCTTTATTAAAAGGTTTACAAGATGGTAGTAAAAAAGAGGCTGATTTATCAGAGGAACAAAAGAAGATTTGGAATGATTTGTCATCTGGTGAAAAAGATAAATTTTACGCATTAGCGGGACAAAATATCTTGCGTACAGAGTACTTAACTGCAGATGCTGAAGAAAAAGCAGCCACTACGCGTTTAAATGAAGCTACTAGTACGCAAAATGCGGCAAAAGCAGATGCTGATGCAGCTGGTATCCTAAATGGTGATGGTAGTATTGATGATGCGAAAGTAAATGCTGCACCAAAAGCACAAGCAGTCACAATGACATCAACAACAAATGTTGATGACATCATGGCAAAAATCAAAGAATTTGTTACTACTTATAACGGATTGATTAAAGATTTTAATGATCAAACGAAAGAAACAAAATATCGTGATTATACACCATTAACTAGCGAGCAAAAAGAAGAGATGTCCGAAAGTGAGATTAAACTTTGGGAAGAAAAAGCGAAGAGTGGTTTATTAAGAGGTGATACTCTTATTCGTGAAGGACTGTCTAGTATGCGTTCATTAGTGTATCAAGCTAATCCAAGTATTGATTCTAAATATAATACGTTATTTAGTATTGGAATTACGACAACTAAAAACTACAATGATGGCGGAACACTTGAAATTGATGAAAATAAATTACGAAAAGCTTTAGAAGAAGATCCAAATGCAGTCGAAAAGCTTTTTAAAAATAGTGAAGGTAAAAAAGAAGACGTAGTAGATGGTAAAACAGTTGATACACGTGGTTACATAGATAAATTACGTGAATCGATGAAATCTTTTGAAATCAGTATTGAGAAAAAAGCTGGTCGTGCTACAATGACGGACGCTCAATATACAATTGGGAAAAATCTTATAGATACAGAAAGTCGAATTAGCACTTGGAAGAGCAAACTAGAAAGTATCGAAGCTCGCTATTGGAAGCAATTCACTGCTATGGAGGCAGCTATTAATAAAGCCAATTCACAATCAAGTTTGTTCTCACAAGGTTCTTGATGAGGTTTTTAAAGAAGCAAGGTGGGGAATTTTATGCAATTAACAAATCAACTATTGCAGGCATCAGCGAATCTATATAAATTATTAGGTGGTATTCCAAAAGGCGAAGACCGCGATGAATATATCGACACAATAAACAACATGTTGGACAAGCGTGAAACGATTATTAAAGGCTTGAAACAAGAAGGTTTTCATTTCGATGAACAAAATCGTATTCATCGTACACTGTTGGATCTAGATAATGGTATTAAAGAACGATTAGCAGCTGTTATGGATGCAGTTAAGCAAGATATGGCAAACCTACAAAAAACGAAAAAAAGTGAACAGCAATATTACAATCCTTACTCGAATGTTCGTGTGATGGATGGCATGTATTATGACAAAAAGAATTAACATTTTATCTTCAGTCAGCGTGGTGGAAGTCGCCAACCGAATGGAAGATAAAGCTCCAGCGGACGTCAAGAATTTTAAAAGGATGAATTATGATCACACAATTCAAAATCCCGACACAATTACGTCGAGGCGTAATTGATCAAATAGCTTTTCTTCGTAAAATGGTTTAAACTAGTAAATAAGTAACCTTTCAAAGGAGTTGTCCTTTATTGGCAGCAAATTTAACAGCACAAAATGCGTACAAACAAAATAGTGTAACTACTGCATCTCCTGGCGAGCTGACATTAATGCTTTATAATGGATGTCTGAAATTCTTGAATAAGGCAAAACAGGCTATACAAGAGAAAAATGTCCAAGAAAAAAATACAAATCTTATAAAGGCACAGGCAATCATTGCCGAGCTGATGTCTACACTCAATATGGATATTGAGATTTCGAAGCAAATGCTACCTCTTTACGAGTATATGAATCGCCGTTTAGTCGAAGCGAACATTCAAAATGATGTAGCGATTATTGAAGAAGTAGAAGGATTGGTGACGGAATTCCGCGATACGTGGAAGGAAGTTATTCGCATTACTCGACAACAGCAATTTGGTCAGGGAAACAACGGACAAATTTAGACAAAATTAGAGACCATCATCAGAAGATGGTCTCTTTTCTATATGACAGGAATAATAACTAGAAATTAACACTAAATAGTCATAAATTAGGTTATTTGACGGTAAAATATGTTACTTATTCCCTCTAGCTGTAAGAAGGGCATCGTGTCATAATCAAAGCAATATAAATGTTTAACATAGTACTGGGGTGGGAATATGATCTTTAAGCGTCAAGAAGGTTTCCGATTTAAATTTGAGGAGCCTGTTCAAATAACTTTTGCTATTTATGAGAACGGAAGGGTCAATCATGGACAAACGGCTATGGCGGACTTGCTGGACATTAGTCCACGTGGGTTAAAGATGTTTACTGAAGTGGATTTAGGCGTGAATCCTCCACCATTGGATATCCATTTTGTGCTTGATACACAAGAGGTGCGGGCTTATGGTGAAGTTATTTGGAGCCGTCCGTTTGGTAGCGGCAAGCAATATGGCATTTATTTCAATGATCAGGCACGAGTAGAAGATTTGATTGTAGAAGAATTAAAGCTGCGACGTAAAAAGGAAGCGGCAGAAGCAAAAAAGCAAAGTAACCATTAATTTTATAAAAATTTTTTGTAAAAAAAAGAATTATTTTAGAGGAATTTCACACACTTGTGTAGAAATAGATAGTATAGCAGTTATAAAGGAGGAGTTTACATGTTAAACTTTAACATTCGTGGTGAAAATATTGAGGTAACTCCAGCTATTCGTGAGTATGTTGAGAATAAAATCGAAAAAGTTGAACGTTATTTTAACGAAGATGTTAACGCCAATGCTAACGTAAATTTAAAGGTTTATAATGACAAGCAAACAAAAGTGGAAGTCACAGTTCCGATGAAGAACTTAACTCTTCGTGCTGAAGAGCGTCATAATGACATGTATGCTGCGGTTGATCTAATCGTTGATAAATTAGAGCGTCAAATCCGTAAGCATAAAACAAAAGTAAACCGTAAATTCCGTGAGCGTGAAGGTGCAGGCCTTTATTTTGCTACTACACAAGCAGCCGCTGATGCTACTACAGAGGAAGAGGAATACTCAATTGTACGTACAAAGCAATTTGATTTAAAACCGATGGATCAAGAAGAGGCTGTTTTACAAATGAATATGTTAGGACATGATTTCTATGTCTTTACAGATGCTGAATCTAATGGCACAAATATTGTGTATAAACGTAAAGACGGTAAATATGGCTTAATCGAAACAACTTAAAACTTCATGATGACAAAGGCTCTCGCGATGGCGAGAGTCTTTTTTGTATGACTTTCTTCTGCAAGTAGGGTGACTGTTTGCATGAAACTGTTACACAATGGTAAAATGGAAGTTGAATCTATATAGGAAGTGAAAAACATTCATGGCAAACCTATTAAATAAATTATTTGATTTCAATAAACGTGAGTTAAAAAAATTAGAAAAAATCGCTGACCAAGTAGAGGGATTCGCTTCTCAAATGGAACAGCTTTCAGATGAACAATTACAAGCAAAAACAGAAGAGTTTAAAAAGCGTTATGCTGATGGTGAGCATTTAGAGTCGATTCGTGCAGAGGCTTTTGCTGTTTGTCGCGAAGCATCTAAACGTGTTTTAGAGATGTATCCTTTCCGTGTTCAAATCATGGGGGCTGCTTCACTGGATGAAGGTAACATTTCAGAGATGAAAACAGGTGAAGGTAAAACATTAACAGCTACTATGGCGGTTTATTTAAACGCGATTACTGGTAAAGGTGTACATGTTGTAACAGTCAATGAATATTTGGCTAGTCGTGATGCAGCTGAAATGGGACAGCTGTATAATTTCTTAGGTCTTACAGTAGGTTTAAATTTAAATAGCCTGTCAAAAGAAGAGAAGCGTGCGGCATATGAAGCGGATATTACTTATAGTACAAATAATGAATTAGGATTTGACTATTTACGTGACAATATGGTGCTTTATAAAGAAGAACGTGTTCAACGACCGCTTCACTATGCTGTAATCGATGAGGTGGACTCTATTTTAATTGATGAGGCTCGTACGCCATTAATTATTTCGGGTCAAGCTGGGAAATCAGCACAGTTGTACAAACAGTCTAATGCTTTTGTACGCATGTTAAGTGCAGATACAGATTACACATACGAAGAGTCGACAAAAGGTGTTACATTAACAGATGCAGGTGTAGAAAAGGCAGAAAAAGCATTTGGAATCGACAATTTGTTTGATTTAACACATGTACGCTTAAACCATGCCATAAACCAATCATTAAAGGCACATGTGAGTATGCATAATGATGTTGACTATGTTGTCCAAGAGGGCGAAATTGTAATTGTTGACGGCTTTACGGGTCGTTTAATGAAGGGACGTCGATATTCTGATGGACTTCACCAAGCAATTGAAGCCAAAGAGGGCGTTGACATTCAAAATGAATCAATGACAATGGCTACCATTACGTTCCAAAACTATTTCCGTATGTACCAAAAGCTTGCGGGTATGACAGGTACAGCGAAAACAGAGGAAGAAGAGTTCCGAAATATTTACAACATGAGCGTTATTGCGATTCCAACGAATAAACCAATAGCTCGTGATGACCGTCCAGATTTAATTTTTGCTTCGATGGAAGGAAAATATAAAGCGGTGGCGGCCGATATTGCTGAGCGTCATAAGGCAGGACAACCGGTGCTTGTTGGTACAGTTGCGATTGAAACATCTGAAATTATTTCGCAGTTACTTGATAAACATAAAATCCCTCATAATGTCTTGAATGCGAAAAATCATGAACGCGAGGCAGAAATTATTGCAAATGCCGGTACTAAGGGCGCAGTAACGATTGCGACAAACATGGCGGGTCGTGGTACAGATATTAAACCAGGTGAAGGTGTACTAGAAATTGGTGGTTTAGCGGTCATCGGGACAGAGCGACATGAATCCCGTCGTATCGATAACCAGCTTCGTGGACGTTCTGGTCGTCAAGGGAATCCAGGGGTTACGCAGTTCTATCTATCCCTAGAAGATGATTTAATGCGTCGTTTTGGCTCTGATAATATGAAATCGATGATGATGCGCTTAGGCATGGATGATTCTCAGCCATTGCAATCAAAAGTTGTGTCGAGAGCTGTAGAATCAGCACAGAAACGTGTCGAAGGTAATAACTTTGATGCACGTAAACGCTTATTACAATATGATGATGTGCTACGTCAGCAACGTGAGATTATTTATAAAGAGCGTTATGATGTATTGGAAACAGAGAATATGCGTGTACTCGTAGAGTCTATGATTCAAGAGACAATCGATAATGTTGTTGGTCTGTATACTCAGGGTGAGCAGAAAGATTGGAACTTAAAAGCAATTGAAGATTTTGTAGCGGCTAATCTGTTAGAAGAGGGTCAGCTTAAAGTAGCAGATTTCCAAGGCAAGTCTGCTGAAGACATTAATCAGTTGATTTCGGATGCTGTTCATGCTCGTTATGATGAAAAAGAGGCAGAACTGACACCAGAGCGTATGCGTGAGTTTGAAAAGGTAATTTTATTACGTTCTATTGATACGAAATGGATTGATCATATCGATGCGATGGACCAACTTCGTCAAGGTATCCATCTACGTGCATATGGACAAAATGATCCACTTCGAGAATATCAACAAGAAGGCTTTGTTATGTTTGAGGATATGGTTGCGTCTATTCGTGAGGATGTCGCGAAATATGCAATGAAGGCAGAAATTCGTAGTAATCTTGAGCGTGAAGAGGTGGCGAAGGGCCAAGCGGTTAATCCGAAGGAAGAAGGCGGCTCAGCTCCGAAAAAGCAACCTGTACGTAAGTCTGAAAACATTGGTCGTAATGATTTATGCCCATGTGGAAGCGGCAAGAAATTTAAAAACTGTCATGGTGCAGGTCAATAATATATTAGTGAAAAAAATCATTTTAACTACATGTTGAAATGGTTTTTTCTTTTGACATCATACTGTTTTAGGAAGAAATTTAGGAATAAAAGTCAGAATTTATAGACAATTGAAAAATATGGGTATACAATAGCTGTAATATTAGGATTTTAGTTCAGGGAAGCTCCTGTTATTATCCTAAATAAGAAGGTGCTATGAAGACTTAGACCTAGAAAGGGAAGGGGTGCTATGCATGATAATAAAGCAATTTTACGAGTCACAAACATCTGGAATGTACGAATATTGGTATATCCCTTTTTATTTTAATTGAAAAAACATAAAGTGTATAAAGGAGGACTATAGGTGCATAAAAAAGATATTATGAATAGTGAAACGATGATGTATATGCCTGTGTATGATTCCTTTGGAAATTTATGTACGCGGGTGATTGAGAAAAATAATGAATATCTATCGAAATTAGCACCAACGAAGTTAATGGACTATAACCTTCGTTATTTTGGTTCGAGTTTAAGAGGGGCATTTGATGGCTCGAAAATGATTTTAGGAAAGCTTAATAAAAATCCAATTGTAGTGGATGAACGATGTAATATTTTATGGTTTCCAAGTAAGTCTCCTCTACAGCCTGAATGTATCTGGTTCGCCGTTCATCATATTGATGAATATATCGCTGTGGATAAAAAGAGAGCAAAAATAACTTTTACGAATGGCAAGGAACTGGTAGTGGATGTCAGTGTTAAAGCGTTAGAATATCGTATTCAGAGAGCCTATTTATTAAAATATAGGTTAGAAAAACGAACAAAGCATTTGCTTGTTCAGTATGACCGTGTAAAGGTTTTTCAGCGTCTCGCTCTTAATATGCTAGAGGACGAGACACAGGATCATTGATTACTCCGAGAAAACAACTGCTAGATAGTATGTTTTCCTTTGTAAAAACGTTATAATGAAAAGATACGGAGCTTTGTGAGTGCAATGTTAGCTCCATTACTAACGTTCGGAGGATTTAACAATGATTGAATTAGCAGATGTACGCAATGTGTTAGACACTACAGCCAAAAAACTGGCGGACTTCAGGGGGTCTCTTTGACTTAGAAAACAAAGAGGCACGCATTCAGGAGCTAGATGAAATGATGCTAGAGCCTGGCTTTTGGGATGATCAGCAAGGGGCACAGGTGACCATCAATGAAGGCAATGGCTTAAAAGCAATCGTCAATGAATATAAAGATTTAGTGGAAACCCATGAAAATTTAGATATGACACTGGAGCTTTTACAGGAAGAGCCAGATGAAGAGTTACAGGAAGAACTAGGCAAAGAGCTAGCAGAATTCCAGCAAAAAATGGGAGATTTTGAGCTGCAATTGCTGTTAAGTGGTCCATATGATCAAAACAATGCCATTTTAGAGCTACACCCTGGTGCCGGTGGAACGGAATCTCAGGACTGGGGTTCTATGCTGTTACGTATGTATACAAGATGGGCGGAGAAACGTGGATTTAAAGTGGAGACTGTGGACTATCTTCCTGGTGATGAAGCAGGGATTAAATCGGTAACATTGTCGATTAAAGGTCACAATGCTTTCGGTTATTTACAGGCTGAAAAAGGCGTGCATCGTCTAGTGCGTATCTCACCATTCGATTCGTCAGGCCGTCGTCATACATCATTTGTTTCTTGTGATGTTATGCCAGAGTTCGACGAAAATATTGAAATCGAAATTCGCACAGAGGATTTAAAAATTGATACGTATCGTGCTACAGGTGCGGGTGGTCAGCATATTAATACGACAGATTCAGCAGTTCGTATTACACATATTCCGACTGGTACTGTTGTACAGTGTCAAGCAGAGCGTTCACAGATTAAAAACCGTGAAAAAGCGATGACGATGCTAAAAGGGAAATTATATCAATTAGAGTTAGATAAGCAGCAAGCGCAACTAGATGAAATACGTGGTGAGCAAAAGGAAATCGGCTGGGGCTCACAAATTCGTTCGTATGTATTCCACCCATACTCTATGGTGAAGGATCACCGTACGAATGAAGAAACAGGTAATGTTGGTGCAGTGATGGATGGCGATTTAGATCCGTTTATTAATGCCTATTTACGCTCGAAAATTGGCTAATACACAAATCCCCCAAGAGGTGTTCTTGGGGGATTTTCTAGTTAAAAGGGAGGATGATATGGCGCATCTTGGCTAAGCTGCTTGCGCTCGTTCATGTAATATTTATAGAGCATTGATGCATTCAAAAACTGTTTACTAATCGAGGCATATTGAATAGGTAGTTCAATTGCTTTACCGTTTTTTAATGTGACAACACACCCCGTCTGACTTGGGGTAATATTGATAATCGCGTGAAGTCCAATCCATATATTATGAATGGAGTTCGGGGAGTAGGTTGGTAGAAAAATACAGGGATAGCCGTAGTCAAAGGCCACGACGATTGGTAGCTTGTGTTGATTGCCAAAGAAACGTTTAGCCGATAGTTTTGCAGCTTCATAGGTTGAACCTAATGAGATACAAGATTTTCGAAGCACGTGCATCGGTTTACGCGTGACGATCAGCTCATTGTGCTTATCGATAACATGAGTGAAAACCTTGGAGTTGTGCTGAATAGGTTGAAGCAAGTAAGTGTTGAATGAAATTAAGTAGCTATTGACAAAATTGCTAGTCATATAGAGAAAGCCTCCTTTTCTGTTGATAACGGTAGTGTAGAACAAAATGAGAGTTTCAAAAAATAGACAAAGTAGCTGAAAACCCTTCAGAAAAGTATGAAATGCTTAGAGAATTCGCTGCAAATGTCACGAGATTAATAGCTAATCCAAGTTATTTTCGATTCGTAAGCATTGCAATTTAATTTCAATTTTCATATAATTTAGAAAAGGATCGAGGTGAGATCGTTGGATAAATATTATTCGTACACAGATTTTCTAAAAGCCGTGGGTCAGTCGAAAAAAGTTGATGAGGCAGAGAAATTATTAAACGAGATTTATTTAGATTTATTTTTAAATCGTATCCAGCGTATGCATCGTCAAGAGCAGCTCATGGTTCTGATAGACAGAGTACTCGATGAAAAAGATGAAAACGCATTTTACCAATACGCAGCCGAACTACATTCCTTGCAGCAAACAGAGGATGAATCATACTAACGAACCCGCTCTCCATGTCTATTGGAGAGCGGGATTTTTTTGATTGAAGGAGGGCTGCTCGTTCAAAAAGTGAGAGTCTTCGCTTATAAAAGAGGGAGAGTTGCTCAGAAAGTAAGAAATCCTGCTCAGGAGTAAATCCGCTCTCAAAGCAAGAGCCCTGGCTCATAAAAGAATGCAACCCACGCCAAAAATCTGTTACCCCGCTCACAAAAGCAGAAGCCCTTTACCGAAAATATTATGACTTCTACTCAAGAATCGAAATCTATTGAATAGATTAAGCTTGAAAACGTGTTGAAGCGGCTATTATGAGAGTAATAAGTATTCTTCGCTTCACGGTTATTCATTTAAATTTTAGGGATAAAAAAATTTTTTACAAACATTCGTTCGTTAAATGTTCGAAATTTTAATATTGCTATGCTAAAATATATGTACAAATTGGAAGGAAAGGACGGGGACATGTGTGCAAACATTTGATTTACAAGCGCCATATCAGCCTAACGGGGATCAGCCACAGGCAATTGCGGAATTAGTGGAGGGTGTAAAAGCGGGCAAGCGTCATCAAACATTACTTGGTGCTACGGGAACAGGTAAAACGTTTACCATTTCTAATGTCATCCAGCAAATTAAAAAACCAACACTCATTATGGCACATAATAAAACACTAGCTGGCCAGTTATATAGTGAGTTTAAAGAGTTCTTCCCGAATAACGCTGTTGAATATTTTGTCAGCTACTATGATTACTACCAACCAGAAGCCTATGTACCACAGACAGATACCTATATAGAAAAAGATTCCAGCATTAACGATGAAATTGATAAGCTGCGTCACTCTGCTACTTCTGCATTATTTGAGCGTGATGATGTCATCATTATTGCATCTGTGTCCTGTATTTATGGTTTAGGTTCTCCTGAAGAATATCGAGAAATGGTTGTATCGATTCGCACAGGTATGGAAATTGAACGTAATCAGCTACTGCGCAAACTTGTAGATGTTCAATACGAGCGTAATGATGTCAGTTTTACTCGGGGGACATTTCGGGTACGTGGAGATGTAGTGGAAATTTTCCCAGCCTCACGTGATGAGCATTGTATTCGGGTGGAGTTTTTCGGTGATGAAATCGATCGTATTCGAGAGGTGGATGCTTTAACGGGAGAAATTTTATCGGATCGAGAGCATGTTGCTATATTCCCGGCATCCCACTTCGTTACACGAGAAGAGAAAATGCGAAAAGCGATTGAAAACATTGAAAAAGAATTAGAGGAACGTCTTGAGTTGCTACGTGCAGAGGATAAATTACTAGAGGCACAGCGCCTAGAGCAACGGACACGTTATGATTTAGAAATGATGCGTGAAATGGGCTTTTGCTCAGGGATTGAAAACTATTCACGCCATTTAACATTGCGTGGAGCAGGTGCCACTCCATATACATTGCTAGATTACTTCCCAGATGACTTTTTGCTTGTAGTAGATGAAAGTCACGTAACACTTCCTCAGGTTCGTGGTATGTACAATGGTGACCAAGCTCGTAAAGGTGTACTCGTAGAACATGGTTTCCGTTTGCCATCAGCACTTGATAACCGTCCACTACGTTTTGAAGAATACGAAAACCGAGTGCATCAGGCCATTTATGTATCAGCCACACCAGGCCCTTATGAGCTGGAGCATACGCCGGAAATGGTTGAGCAAATTATTCGACCTACTGGATTATTGGATCCGTTAATTGAAGTGCGACCTATTGAAGGGCAAATCGATAATTTAATCGATGAAATTCAAGATCGAATTGCCCAAAATGAACGGGTTTTAGTGACAACATTAACGAAGAAAATGTCAGAAGATTTAACGGCCTACTTGAAAGAAATGGGCTTAAAGGTCGAGTACCTACATTCCGAAATTAAAACGCTAGAACGTATTGAGATTATTCGTGAGCTACGTAAAGGAACGTACGATGTACTCATCGGTATTAATCTCTTGCGTGAAGGGCTTGATATTCCTGAGGTGTCACTTGTAGCGATTCTTGATGCTGATAAAGAAGGATTTTTACGTTCAGAACGTTCATTAATTCAAACGATTGGTCGTGCTGCACGTAATGCAAATGGTCATGTCATTATGTATGCGGACCATGTAACAGATTCGATGAAAAAGGCAATTGATGAAACACAACGTCGTCGTGCATTGCAAATGGCTTACAACGAGGAGCATGGCATAACGCCTCAAACCATTATCAAGAAAATCCCAGATGTAATTCGTGCGACACAAGTGGCAGAAGAAGAAGAATCCTATGTGACAAAGGCTACGAAAGGCAAAAAGCTGACAAAGGCGGAAAGAGAACAGCTTTTGGCTTCCTTAGAGGTCGAAATGAAGGAAGCAGCAAAAGCGCTTGATTTTGAACGTGCGGCTGAGTTGCGAGATACAATATTTGAATTGAAGGTAGAAGGGTGAATGACTTGTGAAAAATACTGAAATTGTCGTGCAAGGTGCACGTGCTCATAATTTGAAAAATATCAATGTCACAATTCCACGTGACCAATTAGTCGTATTAACAGGTTTATCAGGCTCAGGAAAATCTTCTCTAGCATTTGACACAATTTATGCGGAGGGCCAACGTCGTTATGTTGAGTCCCTTTCTGCCTATGCCCGTCAATTTTTAGGACAAATGGATAAGCCAGATGTCGATGCAATAGAAGGATTATCGCCTGCTATTTCCATTGACCAAAAAACAACGAGTCGTAATCCACGTTCTACGGTTGGTACGGTAACGGAAATCTATGATTACTTACGATTACTTTATGCACGCATTGGTAAACCGATCTGTCCAAATCATGGTATAGAAATCACTTCCCAAACGATTGAGCAGATGGTAGACCGTTTATTATCATATCCAGAAAGAACAAAAATGCAGCTTCTTGCGCCGATGGTTTCTGGACGCAAGGGAACCCATGTTAAACTGCTAGAGGATTTAAAAAAGCAAGGGTTTGTTCGTGTGCGAATTGATGGGGAATTACGGGATTTAGATGATGCGATTGATCTTGATAAAAATAAAAAGCACTCGATTGAAGTAGTAGTGGACCGTGTTGTTATGAAGGAAGGTATTGCCTCACGTTTGAGTGATTCCTTAGAAACAGCTTTACGTTTGGCTGATGGTCGTGTACTTGTTGATGTGATGGAGTATGAAGAATTATTATTTAGTGAACATCATGCCTGCCCGATATGTGGTTTTTCTATAGGCGAGCTAGAGCCTCGTATGTTTTCATTTAATAGTCCGTTTGGTGCTTGTACAAGCTGCGATGGCTTAGGCTCAACACAGGAAGTGGATTTAGATTTAGTCGTTCCAGATTGGGATCGTTCCTTGTTAGAGCATGCTATTGCTCCATGGGAACCGACTAGTTCACAGTACTATCCACAATTATTAAAAGCGGTGTGTGATCATTATGATATCCCAATGGACGTGCCTGTGAAGGATTTACCAAAGGAAAAGATGGATAAGGTTTTATATGGCTCAGGAAAAGACAAAATTCACTTCCATTATGAAAATGAGTTTGGCAATGTGCGAGACCAAATGATTGAATTTGAAGGTGTTGTGCGCAATGTGGAACGCCGTTTTAAAGAAACAACATCCGATTATGTTCGTGAGCAAATGGAAAAATATATGGCACAGCAGCCATGTCCGTCCTGTAAAGGTTATCGTTTAAAGCCTGAGACGTTAGCTGTGAAAGTAGCAGATAAGCATATTGGTGAGGTCACACAATATTCGATTCAGGAAGCGGACACATTTTTCAAAGAGTTGGATTTAACTGAAAAGGATATGCAAATTGCTCGACTGGTTTTACGAGAAATTGAAGAACGATTGGGCTTCCTTGTCAATGTTGGTTTAGATTATTTGACATTGAGTCGTGCAGCAGGGACATTATCAGGCGGTGAGGCGCAACGTATTCGGCTCGCTACACAAATCGGCTCACGTTTAACAGGAGTTCTCTATATTTTAGATGAGCCTTCTATTGGTTTGCATCAACGTGATAATGATCGTTTAATTAGCACGCTGCAAAATATGCGTGATATCGGCAATACGTTAATTGTGGTAGAGCATGATGAAGATACGATGTTGGCAGCCGATTATCTTATTGATGTGGGACCTGGAGCAGGTGTTCATGGCGGTCAAATTGTGGCAGCAGGTACACCACAGGAAGTTATGAATAATGAAAACTCTCTAACAGGGCAATATTTAAGTGGTAAAAAATTCATTCCATTACCAGTGGAAAGACGTCAACCAAATGGTCGTAAGCTGTCCATTAAAGGTGCTAAGGAAAATAATTTACGTAACGTCAAAGTGGATGTGCCACTGGGTTTATTTGTAGCGGTGACAGGTGTGTCAGGCTCTGGGAAATCGACACTGATAAATGAAATTTTATATAAATCATTGGCACAGAAGCTGAATCGTTCAAAGGTTAAGCCTGGAGAACATAAAGAAGTGACGGGCCTAGATGAGCTTGAAAAAGTAATCGATATTGATCAATCACCAATTGGTCGTACGCCTCGTTCAAACCCAGCAACGTACACAGGTGTCTTTGATGATATTCGTGATGTTTTTGCGGCAACAAATGAAGCAAAGGTACGAGGCTATAAAAAAGGCCGCTTTAGCTTTAATGTTAAAGGTGGACGCTGTGAAGCATGTCGAGGAGATGGCATTATTAAAATTGAAATGCACTTCCTTCCAGATGTTTATGTTCCATGTGAGGTATGTCATGGCAAACGTTATAATCGTGAAACACTTGAAGTGAAGTATAAAGATAAGAGTATTGCAGATATACTTGATATGACGATTGAAAATGCAGTAGTGTTCTTTGAAAATATTCCTAAAATCCAGCGTAAACTACAAACGATTGTCGATGTGGGCTTGGGCTATATGAAATTGGGACAACCAGCTACAACTTTATCGGGTGGTGAGGCACAGCGCGTAAAGCTAGCCTCTGAGTTACACCGACGATCTACAGGGAAATCCTTCTATATTTTGGATGAGCCAACGACAGGTTTACATGCCGATGATATTGCTCGATTGCTCGTCGTGTTGCAGCGGCTTGTTGAAAATGGGGACTCTGTATTAGTCATTGAGCATAATTTAGACGTTATTAAAACCGCTGATTATATCATCGACTTAGGGCCAGAAGGTGGAGATAAAGGTGGCACTATCGTTGCAACAGGTACACCTGAAGAGGTAGTAAAAGTCGCTGGCTCTTACACAGGGAAATACTTAAAACCTATCCTGGAACGTGATCGTCTGCGAATGGATGCATTGCTAGTAGAAGCGTCTCAATCTTAAAAGACCCAATTTATTCAATTTTGCAGTGAAACTTTTCACATGATGAATCGTATAAATAGTATAACGAACTGAGGGAGGCTATTTATTTATGCAAAATGAACGTCAACGAATTTTAGAACTTGTAGAAAAAGGAACGATTTCGGCACAAGAGGCGATTACATTACTAGAAGCATTAGAGCAACCTGGCAAGTCTACTCAAAATGTTATGGATGATGTGTCAAAAGAGGCGCAATCCTTTTCAACTGAAAAAGAAGAGTCACTATTTGAAGAAAAATCAAAAGATGGTGACAAGAAAAAAGATGATTTTATGAAATATTTCCAAGATGAAATGCAAGATTTTCGTAAGGATTTAACGCAGATCGGTTCTCTTTTTATGGATATGATGAATACCGCTGTTAAAAAGGTAAAGGAATTTGATGTAGCATCTCCATTTGGAGATAAAATTGAATTTACACATACAGAAGAAGTGGCAGCTGCTAACGTAGACAATGTTATTGTTGAATTGCCAAATGGTAATTTCTCATTGGAAGCCAGTGAAGGAGATACGATTCAGGTAGTTTGTAAGGTGAAAGCACCGCTGATGAATGAGAGCGAGGAAGAAACACGCAATCACTTTTTAGAGCAATTTGTTGTAAAAGAGGATGAGCATTCACTTCGCATTTTAAGCCAATTAAAGCTTGTTCAAGTCAATGTAAAGGTGCAAGTACCTAAGGATAAACTTGAAAAATTATCTGTTCGTCTCATGAATGGTAGTGCGTCACTACAGGATATAGAATTTGAAGAATTAAAAGTTAAAACATTGAACGGAGCTATTAAAGGCACTAAGTTTAATTTTGGAAAAGCGGAAGTGGACTCTTCTAATGGTTCCATTGAATTAACGAATGTTCGTGGTAAGGATTTAGAGGCTGAAACATTGAATGGACGTGTTTATTTAGATGGTGCTTTGGATGAGGTAGAGGCGAAGTCTGTCAATGGACATGTAGTGGTAACAACTTGTTCTACAAATTCATCTAAAATAAAAGCTCAAACAGTTGCTGGAGCGGTGGAAATATATGTCCCACGTACCATTTCATTAAGTGGTAAAGTTGTGACGAATTTCGGGAAAGTGGATGTAGGCATTCAGGATGTTTCTAAAATGGAGTCACAGGATCAATTCCTATCCAAAGTAGTACGCTTTGATAAAGAAGTTGAAAGTGCAAATCGCTTATTTATCGAAGGCGAATCGAAAACTGGCGCCGTTTTAGTGCGCTACACAACAACGGACGAACAACAGATGTAACATGGGAAGCATTCAGGCGAAAGCTTGAATGCTTTTTGCTATTTCAAACAGTATTCGACTTGGATTATCGTCGATTGCTGTTTTTATTTTTGTCATTTTTTTAATGATAATGGCAATGAAAGAACGAAATAGAAGGAACTGGCACGTATTGAAATGAAACTGTAATAAAAAAACAGAAATAGAGTGCTATAATAGTAAAAGAAATACCTCTTACATAGATGAGAGTTTTAGGTGGTTTAATCATGATAGAAATGAAAAATGTGACAAAGAAGTACCCAAACGGTGTAGTTGCGACAAATGGTATTTCCGTTAATATAAAGCAAGGCGAATTTGTGTATGTAGTTGGTCCAAGTGGAGCAGGTAAATCTACATTTATTAAATTGATGTATCGTGAAGAAAAGGCAACATCAGGGCAAATTATAGTCAATGGTATTGATTTAGCAACATTAAAAAATAAGAAGGTCCCTTTTTTGCGCCGTCAACTTGGCGTAGTTTTCCAGGATTTCAAATTACTACCTCGTTTGAATGTTTATGAGAATGTAGCATTTGCACTTGAAGTAATTGAGGAAAATCCAGATGAAATCCGACGTCGTGTGATGGAAGTATTAGAACTGGTCGGATTAAAGCATAAAGCAAGAATGTTCCCGAATGAGCTTTCAGGTGGGGAACAGCAACGAGTGTCGATTGCACGCTCAATCGTCAATGTTCCTAAAGTGGTGATTGCAGATGAACCAACAGGGAACCTCGATCCTGAAACATCTTGGGAAATCATGAATTTATTTGAGGAAATTAATGCTCGAGGGACAACCATTGTGATGGCGACCCATAACCGTGAAATTGTCAATACGATTCGTCGTCGTGTTATCGCAATTGAAGGCGGTTTAATTGTCCGTGATGAACACGGAGGTGAATACGGCTATGAAATTTAATACAGTAAAGCGCCACTTCCGAGAAAGTGTGAAATCACTTGGCCGAAATAGCTGGATGACCATTGCGTCTGTCAGTGCCGTAACAGTTACGCTTATACTAGTAGGCGTTTTTGCGCTTATTATGATGAATTTAAATAAAGTAGCGACTGATTTAGAAAACGATGTTGAGATTAAAGTTTTAATTGATGAGACAGCTGATGAAGCTGCAGAAAAAGCACTCGTCGAAAAAGTCAAAAAATTGCCTGGTGTGTCAGAGATGACCTATTCCACTAAGGAAGATGAGTTAACTAAGTTAGTAAAAGATTTTGGTGATGATTTTAAGCTATTTGAACAAAGCAACCCTTTACGTAATGTAATCTATGTAAAAGCTGCTGATCCCCAGCAAACAGCTAAAATAGCAAAAGCGATAGATAAATATGAGTATACGTATGACGTTATGTATGGCGAAGGAAAAGTTGAAAAACTATTTAATTTCTTAAATATTAGTCGTAATGTAGGCATCGTACTTATTTTAGGGTTATTATTCACGGCGATTTTCTTAATTTCGAATACAATTCGTATTACTATTATTGCTCGTAGAGATGAAATTGAAATTATGAAACTTGTAGGGGCTACGAATTCATTCGTACGTATCCCATTCCTATTGGAAGGTATGTGGCTCGGAATTTTAGGTTCGATTATTCCGATTGCGGTTGTCACAACCCTTTACCACAATGTATATAAAATTATTGCACCACGTTTACAAGGTGAGCTAATTCAATTACTTGATTTTTCTCCACTTGTGTATCAGGTGAGCGGTCTCCTGTTACTCATTGGCGTGCTTATCGGTGTTTGGGGAAGCTTTATGTCAGTCCGTAAGTTTTTAAAAATTTAGTCACAACGGATATTTGTGAAGAAGAAAAAGAATAGTCGAAGGGGAGTTCAATCGGTGAAAAGTAAGGCGAAAAAAACATTGAAAACACTTGCAGCAGCATCTGCTCTATTTCTTTTTATCCAAACTCCATCAGCGTATGCAACAAGTTTATCGGATTTAAAAGAAGAAAAGAAACAAATTGAAACAAAGAAATATGATTTAAATTCATCCATTAGTAATAAGTCAAATGCCATCACGGCTAATCAAGAAAAGCAACAAAAAATCTTAGATCAAATTCAAGCATTGAACGCTGAAATCGACAAAACCAATAGTAATATTAAAAATGTTCAAGCAGATATTCATACAACAAATGAAGAAATAAAAAAATTAGAAGCTTCTATTAAAGAACTTCTGCATAAAATTGAAGAGCGAGATTTATTATTACAAGAACGTGCACGTGCGATTCAAGCTGGTGGCTCGGTAAGCTATTTAGATGTTTTGCTTGGATCTAATAGCTTTGTAGACTTCATTGATCGCTTCTCTGCAGTTAATGCACTATTAGAAGCGGATCGTCAAATTATTCAAGATCAAAAAGATGATAAACAACAGTTAGAAGAGCAAAAGCAAAGTGTAGAAGAAAAACGTCAAAAATTGGAAGGCAAGAAAGCTGAGCTTGAACGATTAAAGGCATCTTTAGATAGCCAAAAAGCTGAGAAAAATAAACTAGTTGACCAATTAGAAAAAGAGCAAGAAAAGCTCAAATCTGAAAAAGTATTACTTGAAAAAGAGTACTCAGAAGCATTAGAAGTAAGCCAAGAATTACAAGATCAAATCATTGCAGAGCAAAAACGTTTAGCTGAAATTGCTCGTCAACAAGAAGCAAAACGTAAAGCAGCTGCTGCGGCGGCAGCGGCTGCAGCAGCCAACAATGGTGGTGGTTCATCAGGTGGTACTGTGAACGCGCCTCAATCAAATGGTACTTGGATTAAACCAACGAACGGCCGCCTAACATCACCTTATGGCTGGCGTAATATTGGAGCTGGCCCTGAATTCCATTACGGCGTGGACCTTGCAAATGCAACAGGAACACCGATTTGGGCAGCGGCGGATGGTGTAGTTTCTTATGCAGCACCACTTAGTTCTTATGGTAATGTTGTCATTTTGACGCACTCTGTTGATGGACAAATTTATACAACAGTTTATGCCCATTTAAGTGCATTTAATGTTAGTGTAGGACAAGAAGTAACACAAGGTCAGCAAATTGCAGCAATGGGTAGTACAGGTCGCTCTACTGGCCCTCACTTACACTTTGAAGTGCATATTGGTCCTTGGCGAGGACAAGCTGTGGGCAGTGTAAACCCACTAAAATATATTCCATTGTAAAATAGAACAGCTATACATTAGAGAATTCTAGTGTATAGCTTTTTTTATTTCATCTATATCTTTAGAAGATAAGAACTCCCTACTCTATGAGTAACGGCTATTATACGATTCTATTTAATGTTATGATGAATATATACATAGTGGGGTATTTTTAACAGATGTTAATTTCTGAAGATTTTCTGAACACAGTGTGAAATATTCTTATTTTAAAAGGGTTCTATGCTATGCTGTATCTAACTTTCGGAGGAGGATTTGTTGGAGTGATTAATACAGAATGGTACTCGATTCGAGCACTAACTTTACCAGCTACTGCAGTGGCTTTACTCATTACATTTTTTATAGTGTGGCTCATATTACGCGTGCAATTTTCAAAAAAATGGTCTGAAGTATATGCTGATGCGATTTTTACATTTCTCATTGTTTGGAAACTAAGCCTACTTGTGACTGATTTCAAAGCTGTTGTGAATAATCCAATGTCATTACTTTATTTCAATGGCGGTACAATAGGTGTTTATCTCGGCGTCATCGTAGTGTCCTTACAAATATGGAGAAAGCGGCACAATCTGCAGTTTGAAAAACAAGATATTATCCCTTGTAGCTGGGCTATTATTTTAACGCAATCTATTTACCAAATGATTGTCGTGCTACTCAATGACAACACTACATCGAGTGAAATCATTACATTAGTTGTGCTAAGTGTATTAACCATCATCATATTATGGAAACTAGCAGCGATGAAACAAGCTTTATTATTGTATACAGTTGGCTATTTGATCGTGGCTCTCTTCCAAACCCTTGGTATATGGCAAACAACTGTGGGTGTGAGTGTAGTACTACTTTGTTTGGGATTAGCCATTCAATATGAACGAATCAATGTGGGAGGTAAAGAATGAAAAAAAATATTGGGCTACTGATCGTTGTGCTATTAGTGATTGCGATGATTGGTACATATGTGAGACAACAAATTAATGAAGAACGTGCTATTGAAAAGTCTGCTCTTGGTAAGGATATGGAGGAGCTAGAAACTGGCTTAAAAAAAGGGGATATACCGCCTGATTTCACCTTAACAAGCTTAGACGGAGAAGATATCACATTAAGTAATTTGCGTGGGAAAAAGGTTGTACTAAATTTCTGGGCGACATGGTGCCCACCTTGTAAGGCGGAAATGCCGCATATGCAAAGCTTCTACGATGAGTATGCTAAAGAGAAAAACGTTGAAATTATAGCTGTCAATTTAACAAGTGCAGAACGGGATGTGACAGCCGATGCCAAAGTAGACACAGTGATGACATTTAGAGATAGCTTTGAGCTAACATTCCCCATTTTATTGGACCCAGACAATGACGCTGGCTTAGATTATCAAATCATCACCATTCCAACCACTTATTTTATTGATTCCAACGGCTATATCCAACGCGCCATCAGAGGACCAATGGATGTAGATATGTTAAATGATTATGTAGATGCACTAGATTAATTCATAAAAAATCTGTTCGTTTTCTATAGTAGAAACGAGCAGATTTTTTATTTTTATAGGAATTAAGGTGAACAATTGTGGGGCCAGAGGGAATACTCGCGAAGCCAGAGGGAATACTCGCGAAGCCAGAGGGAATACTCGCGAAGCCAGAGGGAATACTCGCGAAGCCAGAGGGAATACTCGCGAAGCCAGAGGGAATACTCGCGAAGCCAGAGGGAATACTCGCGAAGCCAGAGGGAATACTCGCGAAGCCAGAGGGAATACTCGCGAAGCCAGAGGGAATACTCGCGAAGCCAGAGGGAATACTCGCGAAGCCAGAGGGAATACTCGCGAAGCCAGAGGGAATACTCGCGAAGCCAGAGGGAATACTCGCGAAGCCAGAGGGAATACTCGCGAAGCCAGAGGGAATACTCGCGAAGCCAGAGGGAATACTCGCGAAGCCAGAGGGAATACTCGCGAAGCCAGAGGGAATACTCGCGAAGCCAGAGGGAATACTCGCGAAGCCAGAGGGAATACTCGCGAAGCCAGAGGGAATACTCGCGAAGCCAGAGGGAATACTCGCGAAGCCAGAGGGAATACTCGCGAAGCCAGAGGGAATACTCGCGAAGCCAGAGGGAATACTCGCGAAGCCAGAGGGAATACTCGCGAAGCCAGAGGGAATACTCGCGGAGTCAGAGGAAATACTCGCGGAGCCAGAGGAAATACTCGCGGAACAAAGGAAAATACTCTCGAAGCAACAACCAACACCCATGAGAAAAGTGAAATATTCTCTCTTCATAAATTTGAAAGGTAATCTTGTATGTTTGAAAAAATAGAGTCATACAGTAAAAGAGACGGAGGAGGGAAGAATTGCGCAAATTAACGGCCGGTGTCGGAGTCCTGCTTAGTAGTTTGGTGGTAGGTAGTGGTATTTACTTTGATTGGTTTTCTAGTGACGATAAAAAGGAGCCTGTTACGGAGGTTGATACAATTGGTGAAGCCATGACACTTATTGAAGAAAAATCAGTCTACAGCACAAAAAAGGATGCATTGGTGGAGGGGGCTCTTCGTGGTATGGCTGATGCCATTAAGGATCCATATAGTACGTATTACTCCCAGGAAGAGGCCGAGCAACATCGGCAAATGCTGGCTGAGGAAAGGGTAGGTATTGGGATTGAACTAGCAGAAAATAAAGGGAAGTTTATTGTTGTGTCTCCAGTTCGTTCTTCACCTGCTGAGAAAGCTGGTATGCGTTCACTCGATGAAATTGTACAAGTTGATGGAGTGCGTGTAGATGGGAAAACGATGAGTGAATTAATGCATTTAATTCAAGGTGAAAAAGGGTCGAAGGTAACTATTGTTGTCTACCGTCCGAGTGAGGATAAACATATTAAGATGACAATGGAGCGTGCTGCAATCTCTAATAAAACGGTATCGAGTGAGGTTATAAAAGTAGAAGACACAACTATTGGCTATGTGGCTATCTCGTTGTTTGGGGAAAAAACGGCCAATGAATGGGTTGCTGAAACGAGTAAATTGCTTCGTAAAGATGTTGAAGGTATTGTGATTGATGTACGTGATAATCCAGGTGGTTATTTACATAGCGTCGCAGCGCTACTGAGCACGGTATTGGACAATGGCAAGGTATTTGCATATATGCAAAATGCGGAAGGTGCTATGGAACCATTGAAAACGCAAACGAAAGGCTTTGATGAAAAATATGTAGCAACGATGAACAAAATCCCAATCGTTGTCTTACAAAATCAAGGTAGTGCTTCAGCGAGTGAAGTATTGAGTGGTGCTTTAAAAGGCTGGGGACGTGCTTCACTGATTGGTGTCAAGAGTTTTGGGAAAGGGACTGTGCAGGAATCTTGGGAGCTATCAAATGGTGGAGAGCTGAAATTATCAACTAATAAATGGCTGACACCAAAACGCGAATGGATTCATGGGCAAGGCATTGAAGCAAGTTTAGTAATTGAGCAAAATGAATTATTTGCTTTTCAACTACATCCATTAACAGGTAAATTTAAAGTCGGTGATATGAGTGAGGAGATCGCCTATTCACAAACTGCCTTACAGAAACTAGGCTATCAAATAGATCGTTTAGATGGCTATATGGATGAAACGACTGCAGAGGCCGTCAACCTTTATCGCAAACAGAAAAAATTAAAATTAGCAGAAGATGAATTTTATATGGATACAACTTTCTTCAATAGCTTAAATGAGACGTTAAAAAATTATAAAGCGGATCGTCAAAATGATCAACAATTCCAGATGGCCACTAGCTTTTTACTGCATACTATTGAACAATAAACCTATCTGACAGAACAAAAATAACATATTACAAAGCTTTCTATGAGTTTGTACTACGCAAGAGTGTAGTCGTTTGATACAATAAATTCATAGTATTCAAGATAGAAATGGCGGGTGTTCGTATGGTTAGTGAGATTTTAATAGAAATTGTAACAGCGATTGGCCGCTTTTTACTCAACCCATTACTGTATATAGTCATAATATTTGCTATTTTTTTAGGATATCGTCGTGTAAAACAGGAGCGTAAATATTTTAATAGACGTATTATTTGGGGCTGGACAGAGTTAATCGGTCAATGGAAAGATGGATGGCTTTATGCACTGCTCATTTCTCTTATCAGTATTGTCGCAGGGCTTACTGTACCAAAAGAATTTTTAATCATTTTAATAGTAATTTCTATAGTAGCGCTAGTCCTGTACCTTATTAATGCATTATCGCCCATAGTGACAATGGGTATTGCAACACTTGCGATATGGGCCATGTCCTATTACAATTGGACATTTTCTTGGTGGATATTTTCCTTGAAGGGGAGCGATTTAGAGGATGGCGCAATCGTTACGATTACCATTTTGGCAGGCCTTTGTGTTATCGCAGAGGGGCTATTAATCCGTCGTGCTGCCATGAAGGTATCAACGCCTTCCATAGAGAAAACAAAGCGGGGTATGCAGGCTATTGTCTATCGCACAAAAAATGTATGGGTATTACCTATTTTCTTTGTTATGCCTGGTGATGCTATATCGGCTGTCTTGCCATATTGGCCACTGTTTACGATAGGTGATAGTAGCTTTGCACTTGTTTTATTCCCTCTTATCATTGGCTTTGCTAAGCTATCAAGAAAGGAATTACCAGTCATAAAATTACCTAAAATAGGGCGATCTGTCTTATTGCTTGGAGAGCTTATTTTAATAGGTGGCTTAGCTGCTTATTTTAAGCCGATGATCGGTTTCATCGTACTTGGAGTTGGGGCAATTATACGTATCATCATCTCTATCTACTTTGCACAGCAGGATAAAACAGATCATTATGCCGTTGCACCAAGTACAAAGGGTGCCATTATCGCAGCTGTTCTTCCTGATTCGCCAGCAGAAAAAATGGGCCTGCTTGCAGGGGAATGTATTCGTAAAGTAAATGGGAAATCTATTTTTACAGAGAATGAGCTATACGAGGCATTGCAATTAAATGCAGCGCACTGTCGTCTAGAAGTGTTGGATCGCAACAATGAAATTCGTTTAACACAGCATGTGATTTACAGCAATGATCATTATCGTATTGGTTTATTACTAGCTGAGCCGAGGGAAATATAATGGATGTTTTTGGGAAAATGATGTTAGCGCTATTTATACCAGCGATCCTTGTATTATTGTTTACAAGAATTACCTATAACCGCTATGTTGCGCTATTATTAGCGATTGCACTTATCGCGGCTTCTGTTTATGCAGGCTATACATCTTCGCCTATTATTTATGTGATGGATGCATTTTCATTAACCGTAGGCTTTTGGTTAGCTAGTAAATTGAAGAAATAAAAAGGTCAGTCCTCTCAAAGGGGATTGACCTTTTTACATGAAAAATCGAACAGCTGCCATAATGATTACGCCTGCAATGACAGTAATCGATAAACTTTTTGTGATAAGTGCAATAATAAGAGTTGGCACAAATGTAACAAAGACGGGCCAATCAAGAGTCACTACTTTCCCACTTTCAGTATCGAATAAGTTTTCAATTACAAGAGCACTTAAGATACAAACAGGTATAAAGCTGAGCCACTTGAGTGCAACATCAGGGAGTGTTACACTACGTACAAAAATAAATGGAATGACACGCGGCAGCCATGTAACAAGTGCACAGCCAATAATAAGCCAGATCATATAAGAAGTTGTTGTCATTTATCTGTCACCACCCCAATTGTTGCGACAATGACTGTTGCTAGAAGCACAGCTACATGTGAAGGAACTAGATAAGAAAGGCCATACATAATAACTGTCATATAGCCGATTAACTTGATATAATGCATGATTTTGCTTTTGCCAACACTGCTCAATTGCAGTACTAACAATGCAACAAACATGGCAATTAAAGCAAAATCTAGGCCCCATTTTTCGGGATTTGCTACCCATTGTCCTAAAAAGGCACCTGCAACACAGGAGAGAATCCAAAAAATGTAGGCTGTGATGTTAAGCCCATCCATCCATTTGCCGTATAATTTGCCTGTTTGCATTTGCTTTGTTACTGCGACACCAAAGGTTTCATCCGTTAATAATGTACCGAAGCCAACATTTCTAAGCATAGAGTAGCGTGTAAAATGAGGTGCTAATGTTAAACTCATTAATAAATGGCGTAGATTAACTACAAAAATGGTTACAATGATAGCAGAGGCAGGGCTGCTTGCTAAAAGAAGTGCACAAAAAATAAATTGTGCAGATCCTGCATAAATAAGTATCGTTAACAGGGCAATTTCAAGGACAGATAATCCAGAAGCGGAACCTACAACACCGAATGCAAGTCCTATACTAATATAACCGAGTAAAGTGGGTACGCAATCTTTGACGCCCTGTAGAAAGCTGTCGTTGGAAGGGCTTATGGAATCATCATGATGAAGCTCTGTTGTACTTGTCATAAATAGGCCATCCTTTCTTAATCATTTCCATGTATACTATTGATGGAATTGTTTGATAGTTCTTGATGTTTATTAAAGTATACATATGTCTGATAAAATAAACAATAGAAATTGGTGATTAAAATGGAACAAATGAGTCGAAATTTAGCATTTCAATTAAAGAAAATTAGACAGCAGCGTCATCTAAGTCTAGATGACGTAGCTAAAGCGACAGGTGTTAGTAAAGCACAGCTTGCACAAATTGAAAAGGGTGAGGCTAATCCGACTGTTTCAACAATTTGGAAAATCGCAGCTGGTATGCGTATATCATTCTCTTCATTATTACAGCCGCCAACCGCTCATTACATGCGTTATAGCAGTAAGGATGTGCCACATGTGGATGAAGATGAGGGACGCTATCGTGTCTACTCCATTATTCCGTATAATCCTGAGCGAGGCTGGGAGTTTTATAAGGTTGAAATGGAGCCAGGGGCAGTTAGTAGGAGTGAAGCTCATACAGAAGGGGTAGAGGAAACTGTAATGGTCATCAAAGGACAAGCAGTTATTTCTGCTGGGGATATGCATGAATTACTGGATGAAGGGGATACACTAGTATTCTCAGGGCATCAGCCCCATGAATATCGCAATACTTCGGAAGGGCTAACAGTTTTTCATTTAATTTTACAGTATAAATAGAGGTGTCGATGTTGAGTGAATGGTTTACTGTAGAAAATATTGAACAGGTTGCGGCACAATATCGAACATTTGGCCCAATCATTGGTTTACTGCTACCATTTTTAGAAGCGTTTTTACCTTTTCTGCCATTAGTCGTATTTGTTGTAGCGAATGCAAGTGCATTTGGCTTATGGTTAGGGTTTTTATTATCATGGTTAGGCTCTGTAGCGGGCTCCTATGCTGTCTTCTTGCTTGTTCGCCATTTTGGCAAGCATCCAAGGCTACGATTTTTAACAGGTAGTAAAAAAGTTCAGAAACTTATTAAATGGGTGGATATGAATGGCATCAGCCCTCTTTTTGTCCTCCTTTGTTTCCCTTTTACACCATCTGTTATTGTCAATATTGTTGCTGGGTTATCCCATATTCATAAAAAGTTTTACTTAGTCGTTTTATTGGCTGGGAAGTTCGTGATGATTTTAGGCATGAGTGTGTTGGGCTATGACTTAAAATCGTTATTGACAAGCCCCGTCAGATTGGTCATTGCTGCTGTAGCCATTGTAATTTTATGGTGGGTCGGCAAGCTGATAGAGAAGCGCTTGAACGCTCGTGTGGAAAGAGATTTGAAGCAAGCGCGAAAATTGACGAAAAATCAGGATCACCATGCTCGCTAACCAATTGTTTGTAGCCTCTTTAATTTTTAAAGAGGCTGTTTTTTTGTGTCATTATCTTCTCACATGAAGGTTGATAGATAGTATTTACTAGTTTTTTTCGATAGAATTTAAGATAGACGATTAAAGTTGCTGTAACATAGGCATGTTAACTAACTAGCAAAGGAATGCTCAAAAAGCGTATCAAATAATCAAATCATCAAAAGTTCACCCAAAATGGGCAAGTCAATGAGGAGGGGGAAAGAATATGTCATTGCGTATTGTTTCAGGACGTTCAGGAACAGGAAAATCCGCATTTATTCATCAGGAGATCATTGAACAGCTTAAAACGGAGCCATTGGGACATCCGATTTTCATAATTGTCCCCGACCAGATGTCTTATTCTACAGAATATGAATTGACGAATAAGCATGGTTTACAAGGTTTGATCCGTGCACAAGTGATGACGTTTAAGCTTTTAGCGTGGCTGGTTTTACAGGAAACTGGCGGGATTGCTCGCAAAGAAGTAAATGGCTATGGCTATCGAATGCTCATACGTAAACTTTTAGAGGAACAAAAAAGTGAGTTTTCCTTATTCCGACAAGCAGCAGGAAAACGTGGCTTTACGGAGGAGATTGAAACACTTTTAAAAGAATTTAGCCGCTATAGCGTCAATAGCTCAGTCTTAGCAGAGGTAACGGAGTCATTAAAGGCAATTGATGCTCCAAATACCTTACAGGCTAAAGCAAATGATTTACATGTAGTGTTACAGGCCTTAGAGGAACGACTAGGCACGACATATGTCGACAGTGAGGGCTATTATCCAATTTTAACAGAGCAATTACAGTATGCTGATACGATGAAGCAAGCAACCATTTATATTGATGGATTTACCGCCTTCACTGTGCGGCAGTTAGAATTGGTGCGTGAGTTGTTAAAAGTAACTAAACAAGTAACCATTGTTCTTCCGTTTGATCATTCAGATGAAGCATTTGATGAACAGGCACTATTCCATGAGGCGGCTTTAACAAATCAACGGTTGCATGACATCGCAAATGAAGAGGGCATCACTGTTGATGCACCATTACATTTTTACAATACTAAAAGATTTCATTCTGAAGATTTGCAGCATGTGGAGGCTAAATTTACTGATTTAGTACCCAAAACGAAAAAATCTTCTGGAGATGTGATGGTACTTGAAGCGTCTAATCGTCGAGCCGAAGTACATGCGATTGCCCGGGAAATAACAAAGCTGACAAGAGAAGACGGTTATCGTTATCAGGATATAGTTCTTTTATATAGACAAGCAGAGCTATATGATCCACTTATTACAAGTATTTTCCAACAATATGAAATTCCTATTTTTACAAATACAAAAAAGACGATGTTACATCATCCACTAATCGAGCTAAGTCGTTCTGCACTGGAGGTCATGACGTCTAATTGGAAGTACGAACCTGTTTTTCGTAGTGTGAAAACAGATTTGTTTTTCCCATTACATGCTGAGCTAACCATCTGGCGTGAGCGAGCAGATCGATTAGAAAACTATTGCTTGGCACAAGGCATCTATGGAGAACGGTGGTTTGAGGAGGCACGTTGGTTTTATAAAAAGTATCGCGGATTAGAATTCCATTCGCGTGTTCAAACAGATGAGGAACGTGCTATGCAGGCGGAAATCGAGGCTATTCGAGATGAAATTCGTCTACCGTTAAAGAATTTACAAGATAAGCTTGATAGTGCGAAAACGGGTAGAGCTATTGCGACTGCATTATTTGAGCTAGTGGAGTCATTACAGGTTTATGATAAGCTTCAAGCAATGAAAGATCGTGAGCTAGAGCGAGGTGACGCATTAGCAGCGAGTGAACATGAGCAAGCTTGGAACGAATGGATTGGTGTTCTTGACCAATTCGTCTATATGTTTGGGGAGCAAGAAATGACTTTGGAGGAGGCAGCTAAAATTCTTGATGAAGGGTTTGATACGCTAGAATTTTCTCGTATTCCGCCGACCTTAGATGAGGTCATGGTCGCTACTGTTGAGTTAGCCAGATTGTCTAATATCAAAGTTACTTTTGTAGTGGGTATGAATGATGGTGTTTATCCAACTCGAATGGAATATGAGGGTTTATTGTCAGATACAGAGCGAGAATGGTTTAGCCAAATTGGCTATGAGCTTGCACCAACCTCCACCAATCGTTTATTACAGGAAAATTACTTATTCTACCGTGCTATTACAACACCATCGAACAGGCTGTATATGACATATCCGACGGCAGATGAAGAGGGCAAGGCATTGCTATCCTCTCTTTATATCAAGAAAATGATTGGCAATGATAAAACAGCTGGTCTATTAAGTGATGTTGCTATTGAGCGAGTGGTGATGGATCCCATTGAATTACTTAACGGAGATGTTTTACCCTATTTACGCCACCCTCGTACAGCTTTAGCGCATCTGATGGTGCAGTTACGTCAAGCTGAGCATAGCCGTGAACTAGCACCAGAATGGCTAGCATTACAAAAATTTTATAAACAAGATCCGTATTGGGCACTCATTTTTGAGCGTGTCCTCTATCCGATTACCCATAAAAATGAAGCTGAGCCACTTGAAACATACATTACACAGGAATTATATGGTCAGAAGCTAACATCAAGTGTGTCACGAATCGAGAAATACTTTAGATGCCCATTTTCTCATTTCACTACGTATGGTCTACGTTTAGAAGAACGTGCTGAATACCGACTTGAAACCTTTGCGATGGGTGATTTATTCCATGAGGCATTAAAGTGGATTACAGAGGAAACACATCGCCAGCAGTTATCGTGGATTCGTTTAACAACACAGCAAATTAAACAATTAGCACGACAAGCAGTAGAGCAAATTGTGCCCGTCTTTTCACATCAAATTTTATTGTCGAGTGCTCGTTATCGCTATATTCAGCGTAAACTTATTCGCATTGTTGAGCGCACAATGACTGCACTGACACAGCATGCCAATGTATCTCACTTCAAGCCTATTGCTATTGAGGCGTCGTTTGGTCCAGGGCAGCATGAACAGCTACCACCGCTTGAAATTGATTTGACTAGCGGTAAGAAAATGTTTATGCGAGGACGTATTGATAGAGTGGATAGTGCAACAATCGATGATCGTTCTTATTTGCGGGTTGTCGACTATAAATCATCAGCTCGTGATCTTGATTTAAATGAGGTTTATTATGGATTGTCCTTACAAGTTCTTACGTATTTAGATGTAGCAATGGAAAATAGCTCTTATTGGCTACCTGATCAAACTGAACCAGCTGGAGTACTGTATGTCCATGTCCATAATCCAATGTTAAAGCTAGATAAGGATTTAACAGATAGTGAAATAGAGGAAGATCGATTAAAGCAATATAAAATGAAGGGTCTACTGTCAGAAAATGCTGAGGCGATTTTATCAATGGACGAGCAATTAGAAGAAAGTAGTGGGCACTCAAAAATTATTCCTGTATATATGAAAAAGGATGGGACACCGTCTGAATCACAATCACGCATTGTTCCTGTCAATGATATGAAAAAGTTACAACATTTCGTTCGACGTAAACATCAGGAGGCAGGGAATGGCATTTTATCTGGTGATACAGCCATTAGCCCCTATAAATTAAAAGCCAAAACAGCATGTGATTACTGTCAATTCGCCGCAGTTTGTCAATTTGATCCTTCAGATGGTAAACAAAGCTATCGTCAGTTGGCGCAAACGAAGCCGAATGACATTGTTGATAAAATTCGGAAGGAGATGGAGTAGCATGGCACAAACAATTCCTATTAAGCCAGCAGATGTCACATGGACAGACGATCAATGGAAGGCGATTTATGCTAGTGGTCAAGACACACTTGTTTCAGCCGCGGCAGGGTCTGGGAAAACAGCAGTACTGATTAATCGGATGATTGAAAAAGTCATTGCTACCGAGAATCCTATCAATGTGGATGAACTATTGGTAGTGACCTTTACGAATGCTTCAGCTGCTGAAATGCGCCATCGTATGTCAGAGGCATTAGAAAAGGCAATCGCAGAAAATCCAACATCTAATCACTTAAGACGCCAGCTTAGTCTTGTCAATAAAGCGCAAATTTCCACGTTGCACTCGTTCTGTTTAGCCATTGTGAAGCAATATGCATACTTGCTTGATATAGATCCAGGTTTTCGTATCGCCAATGAAGCAGAAATCGCTTTATTAAGAGATGATGTATTAACGGATGTTCTAGAAGATGCCTATGATGCTGAGGATGAGGCTCAAGTACAGGCTATTTATCGCCTTGTTGATAGCTTTACTTCGGATCGTGATGATCAAGCAATCGAAACGCTGATTAGTAAACTATATGATACATCACGTGTACATGCAGAGCCTCAAAAATGGCTATGGAGTCTTCCTCAGGTATACGAGTTAGCAGAGGATGTAACAATTGATGATCTAGAGCTTTCTCAATATGTTAAATTGACCGTTCGCCATAGTTTGGAAGAAGCCTTCGTGTTAATTTCAGAAATGAGGGCGATTACATTACAGCCAGACGGACCGGCTCCTTATGCTGAAACGGCAGAAGTTGATTTTGCCATGATTCAAGAAGGGATTCGAATTAGCCAAAACGGTACATGGCAGGAGCTATTTGATTTTTTTGCGACGGTCAAATGGTCTACGTTAAAACGAGTATCCAAAGATGCATTAGTAGATGTAGAGTTACAGGAGCTTGCGAAGAAAAAAAGAGAAGCAGCTAAAAAAATAATGAATAAAATCAAAGAAACGTATTTTGTTCGTACACCTGCACGCCTACTTGAAGAAATACGATTAATGGCGCCAATAATTGCCACACTAGTAGATCTGACCGCTACTTTTAGTGAACAGTTTCACCTAGCTAAGCTAGAACGGGGAATCATTGATTTTTCAGATTTAGAGCATTATGCGCTACAAATTTTAACGGTAGAAGTAGATGGTGAACTTCAGCCTTCGCCAGTTGCATTAGATATGAAAAAACGTTTTAAAGAAGTACTTGTGGATGAATATCAGGATACGAATATGCTACAGGAAACCATTTTACAGCTTGTCAAAACAGGTGAAGAGAGGGATGGCAACCTGTTTATGGTTGGAGACGTAAAGCAAAGTATTTATCGCTTCCGATTAGCTGAACCGAAGCTCTTTATGCGAAAATATAGTGATTTTTTGGAGATGCCTGATGTAACGGGAATGCGAATTGATTTAAATGCTAATTTCCGTAGTCGCAAAGAAGTGTTGAATGCTACGAACTACGTATTTGCACAAATTATGGGAGAGCGTGTTGGTGAGATTCTTTATGATGACAATGCATCATTAAAGCCAGCAGCACCTTATGATGAAAAAGAAATACCTGTTGAGCTTGTAGTGATGCATCCGCCACAGGATGAGGAAGCAACAGAAGAGCTTGAGGAAATGGGCAATGAAGCTACTACAGAGCTAGAAGAATTGAAAAAATCACAATATGAGGCGCGCTTTATCATTGATCGTATACGACTGATGATGGAAGATGGGACAACTGTTTATGATACGAAAACGAAGTGTGAGCGACCATTAAAGTATAGTGATATTGTGATTTTAATGCGCTCCATGACATGGTCGACAGATTTAGTGGAGGAATTTAAGCTGGCAGGGATTCCACTCTATGCTGAGTCATCTAAAGGCTATTTTGATGCGCTCGAAGTGATGATTATGTTAAATGTCTTGAAGGTAGTCGATAATCCCTATCAGGATATACCACTAGCTTCTGTACTGCGTGCACCGTTTGTTGGTTTAACGGAAAATGAGTTGGCAAAAATTCGTTTAGCCGATCAGAAGGTACCGTTCTATGATGCTTTACGTCAATTTATTCGTAGCGAAGGGCATGGCGTGCAATCAACTACATTTGAAAAGCTTCAACGCTTTATGCTGGCCTTCGAAAACTGGCGAGATTTAGCACGTCGTGGGTCATTATCCGATTTAATTTGGAGGATTTATTTAGATACGCATTATTATGAAATGGTTGGTGCAATGCCAAATGGTAAGCAGCGTCAGGCGAATTTACGCATCTTACATGACCGTGCATTAATGTATGAAAAAACGGCCTTTCGTGGACTATTCCGTTTTCTACGCTTTATTGATCGAATGCGTACGCGTGGGGATGATTTAGGTACTGCAAAATCAATTGGCGAAAAGGATGATGTTGTGCGTCTTGTGACGATTCACTCCTCAAAGGGACTAGAGTATCCAGTAGTCTTTGTTGCAGGAATGGGACGCCCGTTTAACAAAATGGATTTTCATCAGCCTTATTTATTCGACCAAGATTTTGGACTCGCTGTCAAGGCTATTGACCCAGAAAATCGCATCACATATACATCGTTACCGTTTTTAGCGTTAAAAGAAAAAAAAGAGCTGGAAATGCGTGCAGAAGAAATGCGTGTTTTATATGTTGCCATGACTCGTGCGAAGGAACGTCTAATTTTAGTGGGCTCTGTGAAGAATTGGGAGAAAACACGTGACAACTGGCAGGATGCACAAAGTTTACCGATAGATGCACCGCTACAGGAATATTTGCGAGCAAGAGCTAATAGCTATTTGGATTGGGTAGGGCCAGCAGTGGCAAGGCATGCAGACTTTACTACAGTTGCTACCACTTCTTATAGGGCGTTAGAAGATCATTCCCGCTGGTCGGTACAAGCGATCAACACAAGCCATTATTCATATGAAATACATGCGATGGATGAAGAAGTACAACAATGGCTCACGATGCCAGAGGACGAGGCATTACTAGATGAAATTACGTCACGCTTTCAAGCGCAGTACGCCTACCAAAGGTCTACAAAAAAACGTTCTAAAACATCTGTTAGTGAGATTAAGCGTTTAGAAAACTTACAGCGTCAGGCGGAACCTGAATTTTACTTTGCCACACCTGCCAAGCTAAAAGCTTCTTCCATTGCATCTCGACCAGCCTTTTTACAGGAACAACAGCTAACAGGTGCTGAAATTGGAACAGCTGTGCATACAGTGATGCAGCATGTCCCACAGTATGGCTTTGTTGAAATCCAAGATGTGAAGGATTTTGTAGATGATTTAGTGGTGAGACAATTGTTAACCGAGGCAGAGGGAAAAATGGTTCCACTAGCGAAGATTTATCATTTTTTTGAGACAGAAATAGGGCAGCGGTTCAAAAAGGCAAAGCAAATACGGAGGGAAATGCCCTTTACCATTAGTAGAGTTGATGAAGATGGCGATGCTCAAATTGTACAAGGGATCATTGACTGCTTATTTGAAGATGAATATGGCGATTGGGTCTTGCTAGATTATAAAACTGACCGTATCCTGCCGCATTTTGCACAGGAGCCTGCCCTGACAAAGGAAATACGAAATCGTTATGCTGTACAGCTTCGTGTTTATAGTGAGGCCATTGAATCAATTTTACACATCAATGTGAGCGATAAAGTATTATATTTATTCGATAATGAACAGGCCGTACAGGCATAAAGAACTTGTTATGGCAAAGCAGGCAAGCCTTTTTTGCCTTGCTTGCACCATAGCATTTAGTCAAGAGGAGGCTATTTCGTGGAGTCAAAACCGACCATGTTGCAGGAACGAATGGCAACATTAGATATTTTACGAGGCATTAGTTTGGTAGGTATTTTACTTGTAAATATGTATACCTTTTATTTGCCAATGCCGCATATTGATTTGGCATCGTGGTTTACAACACCATCTGATATCGTTTGGCAAAAAAATATAGACATATATGTGCAGGGGAGCTTTTACCCATTATTTGCAATGCTATTTGGTTATGGGCTTGCCATGCAGTGGCAAAAAGCACAGAGCCGTGAACAAAATTTTTACACACTAGGTCTTCGTAGACTGTCTGTATTGTTTGTTTTTGGTTTTCTACATGCTGTGCTGATTTGGTGGGGCGATATATTAATGATGTACGCGTTCTGTGGCGTTTTTTTAGTGCTATTCCTGCGCTTTAGTCCTATTTGGTTAGTAGCTAGTGCATTTATTATTAACAGTTTAATGCAAGTTTTTATGTTATTCGTTGTAGGAATTATTCTTTTTAATACCAAGGTAGATGATTATTTAGATATCGTATCTGTAGAGAAGGCTATTACGGCTTATGGTACAGGCAATTGGGTAGATGCCTTTATGCAACGCTTAACAGATTTATCGACGCAGGCAGGCATAGGGATGTGGTTTGCAGCACTGTTCACCATTTTACCGTATATGTTAATAGGTGCCGCAGCGTCAAAATGGCGTCTAGTAGAACGAGCTAAAGAATTGAAATGGCTCTGGCTTACATTAGCGATCACGGGGTTGGTCATTGGTATCGGTGTTAAAAGTTTACCAATTATGTTTACAAGAACATATTTACTAGATTATTTAAAGGTATACATAGGTGGTCCAATTTTAGCAGTAGGGTATATTGGGGTCATTGTGTTACTTTGTTTAGTGCCAATTGTACCGAAGTTGCTTAGTCCTTTTGCTAAAATTGGTCGTATGTCATTAACGATGTATATTCTTCAATCTATTATAGGTACTTGTTTATTCTACCAATTTGGCTTTGGCTGGTACGGTAAAGTCACTGTGGAAACAGGGGTATTAATTGCTATCGGCATTATTGTTGTGCAAATGATCCTAGCTGAAGTTTGGTTATCTAAGTGGAAACAAGGACCATTAGAGGCGATATGGCGTAAAGTAACGTATAAGCAAAACGTGGAATCACGTTAATATATGCCTCTTCACATGCATAATTTATGAAGATAGTACAACTTATAAAATTATTGTCGCAAAAGTAAGGCAATTTCTATCATATTGTTGTATTATGTAGAAAAAAGAAGGAGCTCTTAAAATCATGAAAATTTTATCATTCAAATTAGGTGGACATGTAAGCTTTGGACCAAAAGTAAAAAAAGAAGAAGCGGTATGGGATGTACTCGCTATTCAAAATGAACTTCAAGTTCTCCCTTCTTTTTCAAGTTCAATTGTGGATGGCATTGCTTTAGGCTTTGATTTCGTTGAACAGATTCGTAAATTAGTAGAAGCAGCAGAAAAATCAGATCGTGCCGATAGTTTTAAACGTGAATTTACAGATATCGAGTGGCTTTCACCAATTCCACGTACACCCAAAAATATTATGTGTATCGGTAAAAACTATGATGAACATGCCAAAGAAATGGGTGCAGAAGCAGCACCAACAGATTTAATGGTATTTACAAAATCACCAACTGCTATTGCGGCGGATGGACAAACAATTTCCATTCATGCTGACCTTTCTTCAAAAATGGACTATGAAGGTGAGCTAGCGATTGTTATTGGAAAACGTGGTAAAAATATCCCTAAAAATTTAGCATTTGATTATGTATTTGGTTATACAATTGCTAATGATATATCAGCTCGTGATTTACAAGACAAACATAAACAATTTTTCTTAGGTAAAAGCTTGGAAGGTACTTGCCCTCTTGGGCCATACCTTGTGACAAAGGATGAAATTCCAAATCCACAAGACTTAACAGTGGTGACAAAGGTCAATGATGAAGTACGCCAAAACGGTTCTACGAAGGATATGATGTTCTCTGTTGAAACCTTAGTATCTATACTATCTCAACATGTAACATTAGAGCCAGGAGATGTTATTTTAACAGGTACGCCTGCAGGAGTTGGAAAAGGGATGAACCCGCCACAGTTCTTAAAGGCTGGGGATACAGTAAAAGTATCTATTCAAGGCATTGGTACATTAGTCAACCATTTTGAATAATGACGATAACCATCCGCGTGAGTCTTTACTCCGCGGATTTTTTCTTTCTACACTCGATAGGCTGTGAGATGTCGAGCTATAATTGATGTAAATTATGTGAACACTGTTGTAATGTTTGAAACCCTTTCCATCGCATGGTAGGATAGAGTTTGATAGAAAAATGAATGAGGTGGGACAAACATGAGTTTTTTAACTAGCCAAACGCATTTGCATATTACTACGTGGGTTATTGCTATTGTTATCTTTTTAATCGCTGCACTAATGGGCAAGCAATCAAAGGGCTTACATATGGCTTTACGTCTATTCTACGTATTAATTATCATCACAGGTGGGGCATTATTCTTTAAATATCAGGCTGGAGACCCGATGATGTACGGACTGAAATTTTTATTCGGTATTTTAGTAATTGGTATGATGGAAATGGTATTAGTGCGTCAAAAGAAAAACAAACCAACAGGGATGTTTTGGGCATTATTCGCAGTATTCCTATTTATCACACTGTTCTTAGGCTTTAAGCTGCCATTAAACATTAATTTCCTAGCATAATAATTTCTTAAAGGTCGTGAAGTATTTGCTTCACGGCTTTTATTTTGCCAAAAGGGTGAATACAAGAGAACTGACACCTTTTTGCCCTAATTCATTTCGCATTTTCGTAAAATCTTTTGAAAAGATAGCGACGTGACAGTGTTATTTGGTAAAATGACGATGGATTGGTTTGAAAGAGAGGGAATAACAGTGAAATTTAAGAAGTGGATAAGTGCGACGGCTGCATCACTTTTATTAGCAACTTCATTCGTAAGTACTACACCAGTAGCGAATGCGGATGAAAAAGCGACAACATCGATAGCAGAAGAAAGCATCTTTGATTTACTCGTTGACCGTTTCTTTAATGGTTCGGGCACAAACGATTTTGATACAAATACGAAAGACCCTTCGAAATTTGCAGGAGGAGATTTTACAGGTCTGCAAGATAAGCTAAAATTTATTGGTGAGATGGGTTTTACAATTGTTTCTATTGGTCCTATTTTTTCTACAGAGAAATATGATGGATCACTACTTACAAGCTACACGACAATCGAACGTCATTTTGGAACAACAGAAGAATTCCAAAGTGTTGTAGAAGCCTATAAAGCTAAAAATATGTCCATCATGGTGGATTTCCCGCTCAATAATGTGAGTCCAAATCATGAATGGGCAAAGGACTCATCAAAAGCTGACTGGATTGCTTCTACGAATAATGGACAAGTACAATGGGATTTATCGAACAAAGCTGTGCAAGAGGCGCTCATTCAATCAGCCACTGAATTTGTTTCTACATATGATGTTGGTGGTATTCGTTTAACGAATATTGCAGAGGCTGATACAGAGTTTGTCAATGCGATGATTGCAGCATTAAAAGAGACAAAAGCATCTCTTTACGTGATTGCTAATGAAGAAAGTGATGCTGATTTTGATGCAACCTTCTCACCAGCAACAGCGGATATTTATCGTAATATTTTTAAAAATGTAGATATGGATTCGTCTAAATTAATGGAGCCTTTTACAGGAGAGAAGCCGACACAGATTATGGTGGATTCACTTGAAACCCATCGTTTTACATTCGATTCTGCGACTGAAAATATGTTTCCGCCTACACGTTTAAAAATGGCGATGGGTGCTTTATTTATGCTTCCTGGGATTCCCGTTGTGCAATATGGTACAGAAATCGCCATGAATGGGGAAGCAAAACCAGATACACATCAGTTGTATAACTTTAAAACTGATGAAGAATTGATTGATTATATTAAAAATGTTCAATCCTTACGTAATCAATCTGCAACTTTACGTAAAGGTGATTTTGAAGTAATTACAAATGACAATGGTCTACTTGTCTTCACACGTACTTCTGACGAAGAAAAGTGGGTAATTATGGTGAATAATACAGGCAAAACGCAACGTGTGGACTTAACACCAGCGCAACTTGGTGAAGGGAAAATGCTGAACGGAATTTTACATGAGGAAAAAGTTCGTATAAATGAAAAAGAGGTTTATCCTGTTATTTTAGACCGAGAAATGGTTGAGATTTATCAGGTTCGCAATGATGAAGGCTTAAACATGCCCTACATGGTTGCCCTTGGTTTAGTGTGGGTAATCTTTATCGGCTTTGTTGTCATCATCATTAAACGAGGAAAAGTTCGCCGTCAAGAACAAGACGTCCAACAATAATAGCACAACGAAAAAGCATGCTAGGAGCAACCCTAACATGCTTTTTATTAGCCTTGATAGCTTTTGTTCGTAAAGAAGATTGCAATAGTGCCTGGTCCTACATGTGAACCGATTGCAGAGCCAATCATAGTAATTTGAACAGCTTGAGGAGAAAAACGTTCCTGAATAGAAGCCTTTACTTCATTGGCAAAGGCCACATCATCACTATGACTAATACCAACAATTTTATCCGTAAAGCTTCCGCCACGCTCCTGCATTAAATCTAACATACGATTAAGTGCTTTTTTTCGACCACGTGACTTTTCAATAGGTATCAGCTTGCCATCCTCTACATTTAAAATAGGTTTAATGCTCAGAAGACCACCTAAAAAGGCACTGGCCTTGGATACACGACCACCTTTGGCAAGGTAATCTAAATCTTCTACTGTAAATAAATGCTCCATCTGAGGTGCATATGCACTCATTTTAGAGGCCATATCCTCTAAGGATACCCCTATATTTCGAAGGCGAACTGCTTCCTCTACAACTAGACCATGTCCTAGTGAAGCGCATTTAGAGTCGATAATGACTAATTTTAATGAAGGATATTGCTCTAATACTTGATTGCGAATCATTTGAGCAGTACTATATGTGCCGGATAATTCCGATGAAAAGGCAATATAGATGCCTTCTTCTTCATTTTTAGCTAGTTCCTCAAAGTGCTTTAAAAACAGCTCAGGTGACACTTGTGATGTTTTTGGTTGAGCACCTTGGCGGATGGCATCGTAAATCTCTTTGGAATCAATCGTAATGACATCTTCATATTCTTTGTTGTTCAATTGCACTCGTAAAGGGAGTAACACGACATCATTCTCTTCATAGTAAGACTTCGGTAGATCGCATCCACTATCCGTAAAAATCTTCATTCTCTTGTCCCCCTAATTTCAACTTACTCATCAAGTATTTTTAGCTTTATTCAGTCGGTACTCACTTAAGATAAATGGAAGGGGTACCACTGAATAAAGTTAAACTGGTAAAAATGGAATGTTAACTTGAACTTACTACTTAACTATGATAATTTCAAGCGTTCAATGAGGATTTTTGCGATTCCATCATCATTATTTGTTGCTGTAATTTCATTGGCAATGTTTTTAAGACTTGGAATACCGTTCCCCATCGCTACACCAAGTCCGGCATATTCGATCATTTCTAAATCATTGTCTTCATCACCAAACGCGATGATACGCTCACGTGGAATACCTAAATCTTTTGCCACATGCGCAATACCCACAGCTTTATTTAAGCCGCGTCGTACAATTTCAATAATATGAAGTGGCGCACCCCATCGACGATGCTCAATGACTTCCGCGTGCACCGCCTGTAAATGGTCACGTATAATGACTGAATTCGCTTCATTTGCTTGAATTAATAAACTTGTGGGATTTTCCAAGAGATGTGTGTATAAATCCCCAAGTGTGATTTTTGGATTACCCATATTAAAAATATTTAAGATGCGATCATCCTCTGTGTGTACATAAATATCATCTTTTACCTCAGCGATAATATTTTCATACTCGTAACTATTGATGGATCCAACAACATCATGTACAACACTTAAATCAATCGGTGTGTGCATATGTTGCCAAGATACATTTTTTGGATGATGTACATATGCGCCATTAAAATTGACAATGGGTGTAGTGAGCCCAAGCTCATGGTAATAAAGATCACTTGCACGGTATGGACGCCCCGTTGCAATCATCACTTGATGCCCTAATTCCTTAGCCTGCAATAATGTTTTTTTCGTTTTTGCTGAGATTTGTTGTTGGTCTGTTAATAAAGTACCATCTAAGTCTAGTACGATTAAATGCGGTTTCATAGCTCGTTGCCCCTTTCCTATAGTTTGAATAGTATCTCTTTGTCTTTCATTCGTCAAAATTTTGTCACAGTGAAAAAAGTTTGCTAACATAAAGATGAGACAATAGTTGGGAGTGACAAAAATGTTTGTAGAAAAAGAAGTGTGGGGAAATATTCCTTTATTACATATACATACAGACAAGATGAATGAAGAAACCCCAGTAGTGATTTTTTTGCATGGCTTTATGAGCGCGAAAGAACATAACTTACACTATGCATACCAATTGGTGCATAAGGGGGTGCGTGTCCTATTACCAGATGCAAAATTTCATGGTGACCGTAGCGAAGGCCTTACAGAAATACAAATGAACTTGAAATTTTGGGATATTGTTTTAAATTCTATTCATGAAGTGCAACAATTATATGATGAATTAAAGAATAAAAATTTATTGGCCAATCATAATATTGGCATAGCAGGTACTTCAATGGGCGGTATCGTGACCTCCGGCTGTTTAAAACTTTATGATTGGATAAAAACAGCGTCAATATGTATGGGTGCACCAGGTTTTATTAAATTAGGTGAATATCAATTGCAACAATTTGCAAAAAGCGGTATCAATTGGCCGATGTCAGAGGAAGATGTCCAAAAAGTGAATGAGCTCTTAGCTAAATATGATGTTAGTTTAACGCCAGAAAAATTCGCAGGTCGTCCAGTTTTCTTTTGGCATGGAGAATTAGATAAAACAGTACCTTTCCAAGAAACGTATAAATTTTATGAGACATTACGGGAATACTATCAAGCAAGCCCTGAATATTTAAAGTTTATGGTGAACAAAAAGGCAGGACATGCAGTCCCACGTGACGGTATGCTAGCAGCAACAGACTGGCTTGCACAGCATTTGGCATAACAGGATGCATCTGCTATGATAAGGTTAACACTATGATGGAAGGAGAAATACGAATGGATCAAGATATGAAAGATAGCATGTTTGGTGCTTTAGAAAATGTAATTGACCCTGAGCTTGGGATTGATATCGTCAACTTAGGTTTAGTATATGATGTAGATTTAGATGATGAAGGTGTAGCAACTGTTACGATGACATTAACATCGATGGGATGCCCACTTGGGCCAGTTATTGTGGATCAGGTGAATACGGCATTAGGGGAACTTCCAGAAGTGAAAAGTACAAATGTTAACATTGTATGGAATCCACCTTGGTCAAAAGACAAAATGTCACGCTATGCAAAAATGGCATTAGGCGTACGCTAAAATTGCAACATTAAAAATCCCTGCTTATTTTATAGGCAGGGATTTCGTTTGTAACGAAATTAATCGATACGGCATATTTGTAATGGACAATTTTCACAAGCAATTTCATTTTTTAAAAATTGTAAATCATGAATTGTAATAAAGCCTTTATCAAAAGTGATAATGTCGTGTTTTTTTAAATCATTCAACATACGATTAATCATTTCACGACTTGTTGCACACAAATTCGCAATTTCCGTATTTGTTAGCTGGAAATCAATAAAAATCGAGCCATTTTCTAAAGGTTTACCATACGTATTGGAAAGCCGAATGAGCGTTGAAAATAAAGCACCTTTTTTACCATTTAACACTAAATCACGCAAACGACTTTGATGCTTTAAGTTTTCTGTTTGCAACCACTTTATATATTCCACCATAACAGTAGGCTGATCTTCTAGTAAATGCTCCAATGATTTACGACTTAACACATACATCGTAGAAGGCTCTAAAACCTTTGCAGTCATGGAATTATAGACTAGGTTACAAAACAATGACCCCTCTCCAATTATACTGTCAGGACCACAAATACGAATAGTTAATTCCTTGCCAGTTTCGGTTTCTTGGCTTATCGAAATCACACCCGATTGAATGTAATAAATTTCTTTTGCCCGTTCACCCTCTAGAAAAATTTTATTTCCTTTATTCACTTTGATAAAAACACCATGCTTTTGAAATAGATCCTTAATTTTTTCAAACATATTATCCATTAAAACCATATCTCCAACACATCGCTTTCTTTTTGTAATAAACGGCAATTATTACAAAAGGATAGTGGATTTTTCGATACTAAAACATAGAAACATACCATTATTATAACGTAAATTTCCATAATCCGTGAAAAATTTTTAGTGCGATTTCTTTGCGAAGCAATGTCGATTGATGTAAAATAAAGTTAGTCAAAAAAGGTCAAACTTTTTAAAAGAACAAGAATGGGTATAACAATGATAAGAAACATGATGGTAAAGGAGTGCTAGCTATGCAATTTCAACAAACAGATAACAAAAAACCACTAGAGCAATTTGGACGAAATTTGATTGAAGAAGTTAAAAACGGCAAAATGGACCCTGTTATCGGGCGTGATGAGGAAATTCGAAATGTCATTCGTATTTTAACACGCAAAACGAAAAATAATCCTGTATTAATTGGTGAACCAGGAGTTGGTAAAACAGCGATTGTTGAGGGTTTAGCACAGCGTATTGTGAAAGGCGATGTGCCAGAGGGCTTGAAAGAATGTGTGTTATATGAGCTAGATATGAGTGCTTTAATCGCAGGGGCAAGCTATCGTGGCCAATTTGAAGAGCGCTTAAAAGGTGTGTTAAAAGAGGTGAAAGATTCAGAAGGACAAATCATTTTATTTATTGATGAAATTCATACCATCGTCGGCGCAGGTAAAACAGACGGCGCTATGGACGCAGGCAATATGCTCAAGCCAATGCTTGCACGCGGTGAACTACATTGTATTGGTGCTACAACACTAGATGAGTATCGTATGTACATTGAAAAAGATCCTGCTTTAGAGCGACGATTCCAGCAAGTTCTTGTACGTGAGCCTTCCATTGAGGATACGGTTTCCATTTTACGGGGCTTAAAAGAACGCTTTGAATTACATCATGCAGTACGGATTCATGATAGAGCAATTGTTGCGGCAGCAGAACTGTCCAACCGATATATTACAGAGCGGTTTTTACCTGATAAGGCAATTGATTTAATTGATGAGGCTTGTGCGATGATTCGTACAGAAATTGATTCGATGCCACAGGAATTAGATGCAGTGACACGTCGCATTATGCAGCTTGAGATTGAAGAACAGGCATTACGTAAGGAAAAGGACGAGGCAAGTAAAAAACGTCTAGAGCAATTGCGTGAGGAATTAACAAAATTAAAAGAATCCTCAGAGGGCATGCGCCAACAATGGGAAGCAGAAAAAGAAATGTTACACGACATTCAGAAAAAACGGGAAACATTAGATAAATACCGTCGTGATTTAGATGAAGCAGAAAGTAAATATGATTTAAATAAAGCTGCCGAATTACGCCATGGCAAAATCCCAACATTAGAAAAGGAAATTCAGGAACTCGAAAAACAGTTAGAAAACGGGGCAGAATCCCGCATTTTACGTGAAGAAGTAACGGCAGATGAAATTGCTGCGATCGTTTCCCGCTGGACAGGAATTCCTGTAACAAAATTAGTAGAAGGAGAGCGTGAAAAACTTCTACGATTAAAGGATACATTACATGAAAGAGTAGTCGGTCAAGATACAGCAGTTCAATTAGTAACAGAAGCTGTATGGCGTGCACGTGCGGGTATTAAAGATCCACATCGTCCGATTGGTAGCTTTTTATTCTTAGGTCCAACAGGTGTTGGTAAAACTGAGCTTGCTAAAGCACTTGCTGCGCAGTTATTTGATGCAGAAGATCACTTTATTCGAATTGATATGAGTGAATACATGGAGAAACATAGTGTGTCTCGTCTCGTTGGTGCTCCTCCAGGCTATGTAGGTTATGAGGAGGGCGGACAATTAACAGAAGCTGTACGCCGAAATCCATATTCCGTGGTCCTCCTAGATGAAATTGAAAAAGCGCATCCAGATGTGGCGAATATTTTATTACAAATTTTAGATGATGGCCGCATTACAGATAGTCAGGGACGTATGGTGAATTTTACAAATACAGTGGTCATTCTAACATCTAATATTGGCTCTAGTTATTTAATGGAGGCAAAAGAAGGCGATAATGCTGTTGAAGACTTAGTGATGACGGCCTTACGCCAACATTTTAAACCAGAGTTATTAAACCGTATGGATGACATTATCTTTTTCCATGCTTTATCTACAAAGCATTTTACTGCGATTGCTTGGAAGTACGTGGAGCAACTGATTAAACGAGTGGCAGAACAGGAAATTACTTTATCTGTCGAGCAAGAGGTTATTGATTGGGTAGTACAGCAAGGAGCGGATGCTCAGTTTGGAGCGAGACCATTAAAACGCTTTGTACAACGACATATCGAAACAGCAGTAGCTAGAGAACTGCTTCGTGGTGAGGTTTTACGAGGAGAAACTTTGCATGTGAAAATGCGTGATGGTCAATGTGTTGTGGAAAAATAACAGAAAAAACCTGTTCGGCAATATGCTGAACAGGTTTTTTCTAGATAAATTAATGATGATCTGCAGCTTCTGGTGTAGGGTCGTTTGGAATGATTGCTCCAATAATAAAGATTAGAATGGAGAATACAACAGAAACGATTGCCCCTGTCTTAAAATCAAATGGTACACCAAGTACAGAGCTGACTACGTAGTTTAACATAGAAACTAGTAGGAATGACCATATGAACGTTACGATATATTGCATTAATTTCACCTCAACCGAACTTTTTTCATTATAAGGTTTTACTCATATTCATTATCATATCATAACATAAATCGAAAAAAAATGAACCTTTTATGTGAAACATGGCGAATTTGTCACAACAAATACGAGGATCTGCATTTTATATTCAACGGCCTATCGTAGAGAAGGTATGCTGATGTTTAATGATAGGAAGTTAGTGTGTGCTTTGTAATGAAGAAGAGTCAGGGAATTAGTCTCGATTAGGGTTTTTGCTCGTAACGAGTGAAGAAGCGCTCTAATTATAGTAGGGACTTGGCTCAGAGCTAGTAGATAGTGCCCCTAAGTAAGAGACTCCGTTCATAAAAAGGCGAACAGTACTATGAAGAAGAAGCTCACCCGCTCAAAAACGACGATAATGCCAAAACTATCACCTAACCTAATAAAGAGTCAGCCCTCACCAAAAATAAAATCTCCGCTACGTCCAAAACACATTAATTTTAAATCACCTTGCGTCCTTCCTTTCGTATGCGTTATAATTATGACCAGTTACTAATAATTGATAGTAAGAAAGCTGAGGGGTTGCTATATGAACGCTGGTATTATAGGAATTGGCAAATATGTTCCTGAGAAGGTCGTTACAAATTTTGATTTGGAAAAAATAATGGATACTTCAGATGAATGGATTCGAACTCGAACAGGCATTGAAGAACGTCATTTTGCGGCAGAGGATCAGGAAACTTCAGATTTAGCAGTAGCAGCTGCTAAAGAAGCTATTGCAAAAGCGGGTATTACGCCAGAGGAAATTGGTTTAATACTTGTAGCAACTGTCACACAGGATCAAACTTTTCCAAGTGTAGCATGTATGGTTCAAGAACAAATCGGAGCAGTGAATGCGGCGGCGATGGATCAAGCAGCGGCATGTGCAGGATTTATATATAGCTTAGTGACAGCGAAGCACTTTGTAGAGGCAAATACTTATAAATATGTCTTAGTAGTAGGTGTAGAAAAACTGTCGAAAGTCATCGATTGGAATGATCGTAATACAGCTGTTTTATTCGGTGATGGTGCTAGTGCAGCTATTGTTGGGCCAGTATCTGAAGGCAGAGGTATTGTATCATTTGAACTTGGTGCTGATGGTACAGGCGGTAAAAACCTTTATTTAACACAGCAAGACACGATTACAATGAATGGTCGTGAAGTGTTTAAGTTTGCTGTACGTCAAATGGGTGAATCGGCTGTTAATGTGTTAGAGAAAGCAGGATTAACAAAAGAAGACGTAGATTTTTTAGTGCCGCATCAGGCAAATATACGAATTATGGAATCTGCTCGTGAGCGATTAGAGCTACCACCTGAAAAAATGTCAAAAACGATTCATAAATATGGAAATACTTCAGCAGCATCTATTGGTATTTCCTTGGTAGATGAGCTCGAAGCAGGTAAGATTAAAGAGGATGACTTATTAGTCCTCGTTGGTTTTGGTGGCGGCTTAACATGGGGTGCCGTAGCCATGAGATGGGGAAAATAAGAAGGAAAAATGCTTGAGGGGAGTAAGACAATGAGTAAACGACGAGTAGTAATTACAGGAATTGGCGCAGTTACACCACTAGGAAATAGCATCGAAGAAACATGGGCTAACATCAAGGCTGGTAAATCTGGCATTGGTGAGCTGACACGATTGAATAAAGAACTTTTTGCAGCAAAAATCGCAGCAGAAGTGAAGGATTTCGATATTGAAAAATATATTGATCGTAAAGAAGCACGTAAAATGGATCGTTTTACGCATTACGCGTTAGCCGCTTCCATTATGGCAATGGAAGATGCACAATTAACAATTGATGAAGAGTTAGCTCCACGTGCGGGTGTATGGATTGGCTCTGGTATCGGCGGTATGGAAACTTATGAACAACAATTTTTAACATTCCAAGAGCGTGGCGCAAGACGTGTCAGCCCATTCTTCATTCCAATGATGATACCTGATATGGCTTCAGGGCAAGTATCTATTCACGTTGGTGCAAAAGGTATTAACTCATGTTCTGTAACGGCGTGTGCTTCTGGAACAAACTCCATTGGTGATGCCTTTAAAGTAATTGAACGTGGGGATGCAGATGTGATGATTTCAGGTGGTGCTGAATCACCAATCGTTACAATGGCTGTGGCAGGCTTCTGTGCAAATACAGCTTTATCATTAAATCCAGATCCACAAGCAGCATGCCGTCCATTTGATAAAAACCGCGATGGCTTTATTATCGGAGAAGGCGCTGGTATCGTTATTCTAGAAGAGTATGAACATGCAAAAGCTCGTGGCGCTAAAATCTATGCTGAAGTTTTAGGTTATGGTGCAACAGGTGATGCGCATCACATTACGGCTCCAGCTCCAGAGGGTGAGGGTGCAGCACGTGCAATGATGCAAGCATTGACAGATGGTGGAGTTGATCCATCACAAGTTGATTATATTAATGCACATGGTACTAGCACACCTTATAATGATTTATTTGAAACACAAGCTGTTAAAACTACTTTTGGTGATCATGCGTATAAGCTTGCTATGAGCTCCACAAAGTCTATGACAGGTCACTTATTAGGAGCAGCTGGTGGTGTGGAAGCGATTTTCACAGCATTAGCCTTAAAAGAAGGCATTTTACCTCCAACAATTAATTTAGTAGATCCAGATCCAGAATGTGATTTAGATTATGTTCCAAACGAAGCAAGAGAAGCAAACATTCAATATGCGATGAGTAATTCTCTTGGTTTTGGTGGTCACAATGCCAGTCTCCTATTCAAAAAATATGAAGCATAATATATAAACTTAAAAAAACGTCAGCCTAATTTAAACGGCTGACGTCTTTTTTTATAGTTTTGTGAATAAATGATAAGTAAGAAGAAATAGAAAGGATGCCTCTACTGTGTTTCGTCTCTTTTTATTTTTAGTAAGCTATGGCTTAATGATCCTCTCTGTAGGGAATCTCATATTGTATTTAAATTATCGAACATTAGGTTATTCCTGGAAGGTTGTTTTCAAATTTATTTTTCAAACAACAGAATTTTATATGGCGGTAGGAGCCTGCATTATCATTTGTGCTGTTGTGCTTGATTTAGGCTTTGATCGCTCCACAGACAAGCCATAAATTAGCGACGTGTGCGGCCGAGACCCATTGCATCTTCCATGCGTTTTAATGTAGCACTGGCAATCGCATTCGCCTTTTCAGCACCTTCATCTAAGATGACATCTAATTCAGAGGATTCTACTAAATGATAGAATTTTTCTTGAATTGGTGTTAGATGTTCGATAACAGCTGTTGCAACACCTTGCTTGAATCCACCATAACCAATTCCTTCATATTTTTTGACTAAATCTTCAATGGCTATACCAGAAATAGCCGATTCGATTGTCAATAAATTTGAGACACCTGGTTTATTTTCTACATCAAATGCAACAATACCATCAGAATCCGTAACCGCTGATTTAATTTTTTTCTCAATGTCCTTTGCCGTATCTAGCAAACGGATTGTCGCTTTCGTATTAGGGTCAGATTTACTCATTTTCTTTGTTGGCTCTTGTAAGGATTTAATACGAGCGCCTGCTTTTGGTAATTGAATTTCTGGAATTGTTAAAACGTCACCAAAGCGTTTATTAAAACGTTCTGCAAGGTCACGAGTTAGCTCGATATGCTGCTTCTGATCATCGCCGACAGGGACAATGTTTGTGTTGTAAAGTAGAATGTCTGCAGCCATTAACGGTGGATATGTTAAAAGAGCAGCAGAAACGCTTTCTTTACCATGTGATTTATCTTTAAACTGTGTCATACGTTCTAGCTCCCCGATAGACGCAACACATTGTAACATCCATCCTGCCTGAGCATGCGCTGGCACCTCTGATTGAATGAATAACGTAGATTTTTTAGGGTCGATGCCAGTAGCAATATAGGTAGCTGCCAGCTTACGAATGCTTTCACGTAATTCTTTAGGATCCTGGGCAACCGTGATCGCATGCTGATCAACAATACAATAAATAGCATTTCCTTCGTCTTGTAGTGCAGGGAATTGCTTGAATGCTCCTAAATAGTTCCCTAAAGTAACGATTCCTGTAGGCTGTACGCCTGAAAAAATAGTTGTCATTAAAAGTTCCTCCTCGAATTCAAATTCCATGATGGTTGTCAGCGGCGTTTTGCTCACTTTTCTACCTCACGATAAAGACAAAAAAACATCATGCGTCCTCATTAGATTTTTTCTAATGAAGGGACGAATGATGTTTTGAATCCGCGGTACCACCCAGCTTGCCTAAAAGGCCACTCAGCTTCGTAACGTGAAGGGACGAGCTCTGCTAATAGCTTCTAACAGCGTTCACAAAGCTAACTCGGAAGTCCATTCCACATGTCTCCACGATCTGTTTGCAGCAACCACAGACTCTCTAAACGTGAAATGAACATATGTACTACTCTTCGTCAGCGTTTTTCTCAATTTAAATTATTCAAATTGATTTGATTGCAAAGAATTATATTATAAAGATTCCATTGTGTAAAGTCAGACTTTTGACGGTGGTTTTTTTCGAGAAAAAATTATATGCTTTTTTTGTTGTGTAATTTTGTTATAAATATAAAATTTTTTATTAAAATTGTGTTTAGGTGTACACGTCAAATTGACAATTTTCTCGTTTAATCTTTTTAAATGAGAACAACTAAGATACATGCTTGGATGTTTAAAATGCACTGAAAGTGGGAATGTTAGTAGTAGCACATAAGATAGAAGGAAATACGCTTTATTAAAAGCTGTATAAAGAGACAGAATAATTCGTGACGGGTTCAGTCTTTTTTTATTGGAACTATATTCAAATACAGCTGAGTACTGTATAATGGTACTGTGTATTTTACTTTACATTAATTCTAATTTAACACTTTGGTTCTGGTTTATAGATAATGATTACAAAATGAAAGGATGTGTCAGAATGATCGTAACCCTATTTACATCACCAAGTTGTACCTCTTGTCGTAAAGCGAAAGCTTGGTTAGAGGAGCACGAAATTCCATATACAGAACGTAATATATTTTCTGAGCCACTAAGTATTAGTGAAATTAAAAAAATTTTACGTATGACAGAAGACGGGACAGATGAAATCATTTCTACTCGTTCAAAAATATTTCAAAAATTAAATGTGGATGTTGAAAGTTTACCACTACAACGTTTATATGAATTAATTCAGGAGTATCCTGGTTTATTACGCCGACCAATTATTTTGGACGAAAAACGTCTGCAAGTTGGCTATAATGAAGATGAAATTCGTCGCTTCCTACCTCGAAAAGTCCGAGCATATCAGCTTCAAGAAGCGCAACGAATGGTGAATTAAACCTACTCATTTTGAATAATATATATTGTAGATGTTACAAATGTGGAATGCATGTTGTGACATCTATTTTTTTATGTTTTACTTATGTAAAACCTTCTATATGAAGTATAATAATTGATAGGGAAAAGTCATATATTTCCGTAAAAGTATGTTAAACTTGATTTAAGTTAAATAGTTTACTACAATTTCAATAATTCAAATATCTTCTGTGAAATGGTGTATATCCTTTTCATTTTATGACAGAACAGCATACAATAGAGTTAGAGACAACTGTGAACAAAAAAATTCATGTTTGCGGTTCCTCGATGGTTTTACTGAGTGTGGTCAAAGGTTGAAAAACAAATGCAGTATGAAGGTTAAAAACAAAGAATAAAAGCATACTAATGAAACAAAACTGTTTTTCAGCATATGACAGTGAAGGGAGATGAGGTCTAGTGGACATCGAACGTGTAAATGAAAATACACTCAAGCTCTTTATTACGTATAATGATATAGAGGATCGCGGCTATAGTCGTGAAGAAATTTGGTACAATCGAGCAAAGGGTGAGCAACTTTTTTGGGATATGATTGATGAAGTAAACACGGAGGATTACTTTGATGTAGAGGGTCCGATTTGGATTCACATCAATGCATCTGAAGTAGGCTTAGAAATCATTGTCACACGTGCACATATTTTAAAAGACGGTGAAACATTAGATGGTCATTCGAGTTTTGATGAACACAAAGAAATGTTTGCACCATTCGATGAAGTTGGAGAGGATCTTCTTAGCCAGCTAACTCAACTTGGTGACATGGATGAGTCAGAGTTATTTATGGATACAGACATTTATGTTTATAAATTTAAAGATATTGATGAGTTAATCCCTGTCGCAAAACGAATGACAGATGAATTAGTGGATTCCTCATTATTCAAATATGAAGATTGGTACTATTTAGTTGTTGATTTCGGGAACGCGGATGAGGATTTAAATCGTCATGATCGAAATGCGGTCATCAAGGAATTTTTAACACCATCCAATTTAACCATTCACCGTCTAGAGGAGTACGGTGAAAAGATTATGGAATTTAATTGCTTTGAAACAGTTCGAAAATACTTTGCGTAAGCATTAAAATACCTCATTTTTTAGACTGTAGTAAAACTCGTAAATTTATTGAGTTTTGCTACAGTCCTTTTTTTGCATTCATATTTAAGCTACCATCGGTTAATTGACCAGCGTTGTACAGGCCTCTTCTCATGCTGTGAAATCTGCTGAATGAAGATATATGAGACGGCATTTTTTTAATTTCAAGAAATAATTGCTTAATTTTTGTGAAGGCAAACCAACTCCATTATAGTTGACTAAAAAGGAGTTGATTATATGCTGGTAGCTTATAACAACAAACAGCAGCTATTTCTCCCATATCAATATACGAGGAAAGCTTTACAACGATATAGGCGACAAATGAAATTTTTTTGTCCTCAATGTCTAGAACCAGTTCAATTGAAAATAGGTCAACATAATATTCCCCATTTTTCACACTTCGCCAAAAAGCATTGTCCACAGTTGTTCGCAGAAGGTGAATCTAAACTTCATCTCCAAGGTAAAATGCAATTATTTGAATGGCTCACAAAGCATGGATATCAAGTAGAGCTAGAGCCATTTTTAAAGCAGCTTGCTCAACGCCCGGATTTGCTCATTACAATAAATGATCGTCACTATGCAATTGAATTTCAATGTAGCACAATCTCCCATGAAAAATGGCAACAACGTACAGCTGGCTACGAAAAAAACGATATACAAGTAATTTGGCTTTTTCAAACGCCTCAAAGTAAAGATGCAATCAACGGCATCAGCAAAATTACCATTTCCCCATTGCTGCAAAAAGCGTTTATGACAACTACATCAGGTGTACCTTATTTAATGACGTATAACGCTAGGACGGCCCATTTTACTTATTGGACGAATCTTCTTCATGTACATGGGCATACTTTCATAGGTAAAGTTCAGACAATACCAGTCAATCAACAACACTTTCCTTTTTATATACCGAAGCAAATTACCCAAGAAGAATTTCAACAGTATTGGCAACTTTATAAACAGGCATGTAGGCAATTTGTATCTGCTCGTCTTTTATATAGTAAAAAGGGGGTGCAAGATTTATTTTTACGAAATTGCTATGAATTAAACTTTGCGTTAACTGCTATGCCTTCCTACATTGGAATCCCAGTGAAGGGTGGAGCAGCCATCTCCTTGTTTACTAGTGAATGGCAAACGATGCTGTTGCATTTTAGTAAACAATTAGATCGACAGCCCTTTGTGTTAACGAAGCAGGAGATTCACCATTTTTTAAGTAAGCATCAACTAGAAGTGACAACGCAGGCGGTAAGTGCTGTCCTGTATTATGGACAGCTCCTTAAGCATATGACTCAAGAAGAGCAGTCGCTAGATATTTGTGAGCATGTGTATGTACATTTATTTGCAATTGCCACAATATACTGAGAAAATATGAGAGTAAAAGGAAAAAAGCACATATAAAGGGGGCTGGCATACATGGCTAGTAACAGTAATCAGATTTTGGTTAGAAATGAAGTACCAGCAGATTTAACATGGCGTTTAGAGGATATCTTTGCAACAGATGCAGCTTGGGAAGAGGAATTGAAGGAAGTTGCAGAGCTTGCTAAACAAGCACCGAGCTATGCAGGTACTTTAAATAATGGGGCAGGGGCATTATTAGCAGCTTTACAATATCATGATCATCTATATGAGCGTGCGATGAAGCTCTACACATATGCCCATATGCGCTATGATCAAGATACAACAAATAGCTTTTATCAAGATATGAACAGTCGCATTCAAACATTGGCAACTAGTATCTCAGCTGGACTTTCATATTTAACACCAGAGATTTTAGCATTAAGTGAAGAAACAATTGAAGGCTACTTAGCAGAAAATCAAGACCTACAATTATATAAGCAATCTTTAAAAGAAATTACAATGGCACGTCCACATGTATTACCAGCTGAGCAGGAGGCATTGCTAGCGCAAATGTCTGAGGTAACGGGTACAGCTTCTAATACATTCAGTATGTTAAACAATGCGGACATGGTTTTCCCTTATGTGAAAAATGAAGAGGGAGAGGAAGTACAACTTACACACGGTAACTATATTAAGTTTTTAGAGAGCAAAGATCGCTCAGTGCGTGAAGGTGCATTTAAAGCTATGTATGAAGCATATGGCAAGTTTAAAAATACGTTCTCGGCAACGCTAACGGGTAATGTGAAGAAGCATAATGTGAGTGCTCGTATTCGTCATTATGATTCTGCACGCCATGCAGCCATGTCTAATAACTTCATTCCAGAAAATGTGTATGATCAATTAGTTGAAACAATTCATAAGTATTTACCAGCTATGCAGCGTTATATTTCGTTGCGTAAGAAATTATTAGGTGTAGACGAATTGCATATGTGGGATTTATTTGCACCACTTGTTAAAGAAGTGGAAATGAAAGTCACTTACGATGAAGCAAAAGATATTTTAGTGAAAGCACTAGCTCCATTAGGCGAGGAATATCAAAGCATCGTCCAAAGTGGATTGGATAACCGTTGGGTTGATGTATTAGAGAATAAAGGGAAACGTAGTGGAGCCTACTCATCAGGCGCGTATGGTACGAATCCGTATATTTTAATGAATTGGCAAGACAATGTGAATAATCTATTTACATTAGCGCATGAATTTGGCCATAGTGTTCACAGCTATTACTCACGTAACAATCAGCCATTCGTTTATGGAGATTATTCTATTTTTGTCGCAGAGGTTGCTTCAACATGTAATGAAGAGTTATTAAATGACTATTTACTAAAAACAATTGATGACCCTCAACAAAAAATTTACTTATTAAATCATTGGTTAGATGGTTTCAGAAGTACAGTATTCAGACAAACAATGTTTGCAGAGTTTGAACATCTTATTCATCAAATGGATAAGAACGGTGAGTCATTAACAGCTGATCGTTTAACTGAGGTTTATTATGAACTAAACAAAAAATATTTCGGCGATGATATGATTGTAGATGAAGAAATTGGCTTAGAATGGGCTCGTATTCCACACTTCTACTATAATTACTATGTTTATCAATATGCGACTGGTAAATCAGCCGCTACAGCATTGAGTAAACAAATTTTAGAGGAGGGGACACCAGCTGTAGAACGTTATATTAATAACTTCTTAAAAGCTGGATGCTCTGATTTCCCAATAGAAGTATTAAAGGCAGCAGGTGTTGATATGAACGTTGCTAAGCCGATTGAAGATGCATGTAAAGTATTTGAAGAGCGTTTAAATGAATTAGAAAAATTATTGTTGAATAACTAATTAAAAGGGCGGTGGGAATATTCCTACTGCTCCTTTTTATGTATTGTCCATGTTATTTCAAATGAAAGAATAATGATTTTTTTTGATTTCTAAATAGTTTAAAAGTGTGCATCTTGGAAAAATACTGTTTGTAATCGCTTTCTATTTGACAAATTTGTGAATCTAGTATTGGTTGCATTGCTAAATATATTATTCCATGATAGAGTAATTCTTGTGAAATAAATCACAAAACAAACATACACCCCTTTGTTTGAACGTGAACATTTCTCCCATCCCCTTTGTGAAAAAGAAGCGTCTCTATCGGTCGAGGATAGAGGCGCTTCTTTGTATTTTGCTTTATCCTAAAAAAATATCCATAGAATTTATGTGAAAGGTGAAAATGGATTTCCGTTGCAGGCTACTTGCTTTTCTGTGGGCGAGCGCAAAGCCGCTTTCGCCTCGCTATCCCACGGGAGTCAAGCCTTCCATTTCAACCGATAAAAATATTTCTCTTTAGCAATGGTTTTCAAATAAAGGGAAGATGTTCACTACTCATTTTATGGAGGAGCGGTACGCATCATTTTTCCATATTGAAAATAAGAGCCTATCCTTCCTCTAATTATGCTTGTATGAAAGATAAGGAAAAGACACTTTTGCACATGGTTGTTTGGAGTGGAGCCAGCGTCACTCCTAGGGGATTAGCGTCATAAGTGAGGCCTTGGAGCGAACGCAGCGAGTGAAGCGGCCCATCGGACGCCCCCTGGAATGGACGCTGGCGGTACGGAAATCTACCCCACACTTTGTGAAAAAGTGTATTACTGCTATTGACATGACCTTTTTTCAACAACATGAAAAGGACTCCATCATGAAAGATTGGAGTCCCTGTCGTTTATTGTATTATTTAAGACGCCATAACGTAGCGTGAGTTGTCTGGATTCGTTCGATTTTTTGTTGTAGCATGCGTTTCTTTAATTCACGCTCTGCTGCTTGCTCTGTAAATGAATAGATAAAAGCTATTTCATTTGTAGAAAGTGTATGGAATTTAGAAAATAAGTCCTCTATTGATGGTAATGGCTGACGGACAAGCTGTTCGTTCAGCATTTCTTGTAAAATATGTTCATAAACTTCATAGGAATAGCTACCGCTGACTTTTAGTCCTTCATCTTCAATACATTCATTGAAAAACACGATACTAGGGACTTCGTCAACTTCCATTTCACGTTTAATATATAAATCGCATTGGAAAGCTCGTGCTGCTTCCTTTGAGCCAAAGTCGACAGTGAATTCATTCATGTCTAGTTGAACATCCTCTGCAATTTTTAAAAGCGTTGCATAGGAGTTTACATCTTGGTGGTTTAGTAATACATATTCTTGTAGTTTCGACAAATAGCGTGCACCTGCACGTTTTCCCTGTAGTTCGGCTGCTTTAATAGCAATTGAAGGTAAGACAGGGTGATTAATATCAAGTTCGACTCCCGAGATACAACCTTTGACACGTTTACTTAAGCAGTTTAAAGAAGTAAGCTCTGTGCTTAAAACAAAGCGCCACGTGAAATAGTGGTTGTATTCAAGCTGTAATTTACGAAGAGTTGCTTGCATACTGAAAGCTTCAGGGCAAAGTGGATCTACGAAAATATACAATTCAATAGGCTTGTTTGCAGTAGAAATCGTCGGCGTTGGCTCTTGCAGCAACATTTGAATATTATTCACGTAACAATTCCCCCTCATCGTCATTTGGCGTATTAACCATGTGATGAGCTGTTAATACTAAACGTTGATAATAAGTTTCACGGAACTTCCCTTCTAAACCTACCTCATCCATTGCTTCTGACATACACTCTAGCCAAGCTTGAGCACGGTCAGGTGTAATCGGAAAATTCATGTGACGTGCACGCATCATTGGATGTCCATGTTCCTCAGTAAAGAGATTTGGTCCACCTAAATACTGTGTTTGAAATTGAATTTGCTTACGGGCTGTCTCTGTCAAATCCTTTGGAAAGATTGGAATAAGATCAGGATGCTGAGCCACTCTTTTATAGAACGCGTGAATGAGTTCTGACAGTTTTTCAGCTCCCAGCTCCTCATAAGGAACAGTGTATTTTCGACTCATAGGTTATATGCTCCTTTAATTCTTCTTTATATCTTAAAGTATCATTTTATCGCATTCAGCAAGTGTTCAAACGACTGCTGAATCTAGGACACCTTCAAAAAGCGCTACGCCTGTGGCAATGAAAGTGTTGACACAAAGCCCCCGGCAGATGTCACAGGACGTGACTTTCTTAGGTTAACTTCTACTTTTCTGCTCGGAAAAATCTAGACACACCGTTAGCGGCTATTAAGCCGAAGCGTTATTGATATACTTGTCATCCTCAAAATGTGAATTTCTTGTGACTACCTTCATTCTATCAACGTCTTTTCGTTAACACAAACAAAGAGCTCTTTCGAATTGTTGTTCGCTAAAATAGCACAAATTTCACCACAATGGGTGAAATTTGTTGGAAAATGCATGGATAAAAGGAAAGATGCGATTACACTGTGTAGTAATTCATCACTTTTTTGACATAATTCTGTGTTTCTTTGAAAGGAGGAATCCCTCCATATTTCGTAACGCGAGACGCGCCAGCATTGTAGGCTGCTAAAGCTAGTGTAGGATCATTATTAAATTTATCTAGCATTTGACGCAAATATTTTGCCCCAGCCATAATGTTTTGCTCTGGGTCAAAAGCGTTTGTCACGCCTAAATATTGTGCTGTTGTGGGCATTAATTGCATTAAGCCCTGCGCTCCTGCATGACTCACTACAGTTGGATTAAAATTAGATTCTTGCTTGATGACAGCCGCAATAAGCTTTTCGGGTACCTGATAAGTAGCGGCAGCTTTTTCGATAATAGCGGCATATTGATTGGCTCCTGTTAGTGAATTGGCGTACGCTGTAGAGCCTATAACATCATCTGAAACATAAGAATCAAGCTTTGTGCCAGTATAGTTGTTTGCTAAAGCTTGTTTGACAGATTCAGGGATAAACACAGCATTAGAGCCTTGATAAAGCAATGATTCGAGTGAGTTACCTTCTGAATTATTGGCTAACATTGTCAGCTGATTGACGAAATCTGAATGATTTGCTGTTCCAGAAGCAAACAAGCTAGACAATTTGGCATTGCTTGCTGTCGATGCTTCTCCTAATAATTCATTAATCATGTCAGAAAAAATAGAATTATTGTCTGTCAGATTGTTTGTGGATGCATTTTCGGTAGCTCCAAGTGTTTGCAATGCTTGAATTTCTAGTAAAGATTTTAGTGATTGAATATCCAAGGAGTCAGTCACCTTCCTTTTTATACTATTATGAATTTTGTGCTTGTAGAGCTTTCATAAAGCGGGCTATTTTTTTATCTGTAGCCTGTTTTTTAATTCCGTATTGCTGTAAAAATTCGTCGAAAATTGTATTTCCTTTTATTGCATCTTTTGCTTCATATTCTACCTCATAATCGTCGCACTGCAAATAGTAAGAATGGTCAAAAACAAGAAGCCCCTCTTTATAAGGAATTTCGACACGATCTGTAGTGAGTGAGCCAAATACTTGTAATTGTTCTAAAGGAATGCTGTGGCTGGCTAATTTTTTTGCTACTTCTTGAGCAAAAAAGCCTTTACCATCAAGCATTTGCTGTGCCTGTACTGCAGTTAATTCATCTGTTGTTTCAAGATGAGCATGCTCGGTATTTTTCTCTTTGAGTGTACATTCGTAATAATCACCAATTTGTCTAATTCGCAGCCCGCTTTGCAGTTGACGAATGGCCTGTGTAGGTGTGTCAAAATAATGATTTACTTGTCGATGAATAGCATTTTGGCTAATGTGGAAGTCTTGTAACAATTGCTCGTATTGTTGTTTTGTTAATAGATTTTTAAACTCAATTTCAATTTCTTGTGTCATTTATATTCACCTATTTATTTTTTTATTTTTCATTCGTTGTTTCGCTTGATTTAGTATTTACACACTGCAACTATTTACCCTGTGTGATAAAATAAGAGGAAGAGTACAACGAAAAGGGGAACCGCAGTGCGTAAAATTTATACAATAGAAACATCGAATTTTGAACAAGATCAACTTCATTTTAGTTTAAACGACAATGAAGTAAATTTACAGTTAAAACCTGCTGGACAACTCATTGCAGATTCAGATGAGTTTGCATTTATTTATTTACTTGATGCAGGCGAAGACTATCATTACTTGCGTTTTCCACCGAGTAGTTGGGAGAATCTTGTACATATTTTACAAAAAAAGAAAGATCCAATACTACGAATAGGTGAAGAAGAGATTGAACTGACAAATTTCTACGATGAATTGGAAATGCTCGTGTATAATATTGAAGGAAATTACAATTACGGGGCGGAATTTGTCCAAACAGTGGAACAACACTTTCAGGCAATTCTTGCTGAATAGAAAGACAAAACGAACAGACGGTGGTGTTCGATACCGAATGTCGGGAGGTTTTTACAATGGGACAATGGGAAATATTTTTAAGTCCTTATAAACAAGCAGTAGACGAGTTAAAAGTAAAATTAAAGGGCATGCGTTCGCAATTTGGTATTGTTAATGCCAATTCACCAATTGAATTTGTAACAGGACGTGTTAAGCCTTTAGCAAGTATATATGATAAAACATTAGAAAAAGGATTAGCTTTTGAGCCCTCTAAACAACTTGGTGATGAACTTGGTGATATCGCCGGCCTTCGGATTATGTGTCAATTTGTTGATGATATCGCAACGGTAACAGAGCTTATTCGTCAGCGTAAAGATATGCGTGTAGTGGAAGAAAGAGATTATATTACACATAATAAGCCAAGTGGTTACCGCTCCTACCATATGATCGTGGAATATCCTGTTGAAACGATTCAAGGAAAAAAAGTAGTGTTAGCCGAAATCCAAATTCGAACACTAGCCATGAATTTCTGGGCATCTATTGAGCACTCTTTAAATTATAAATATAAGGGCATGTTCCCAGAGGAAATTAAAAATCGCTTACAAAGTGCAGCAGAGGCAGCATTTCGGTTGGATGAGGAAATGTCATTGATTCGTAGTGAAATTCAAGAGGCACAGGCCTACTTTAGCGAATACAAAGAAGCATCGAATCCTAATTTACTAACAGAGAAGGAGCGTGACGCCCAATGAAATTTTCGATTCAATCACGTAGAGATGCACAATCTAACGAGCTAATGGAGCTAGCTAAAACTTATTTACAGGATTTTGGCTTAACTTATGATGAGGAAACACCAGAAATCGTTGTTTCTATTGGAGGAGACGGCACGCTTTTGCATGCCTTTCATCGATATTCTCATTTGTTAGACCAGGTAGCATTCGTTGGTATTCATACGGGGCATTTAGGGTTTTATGCGGATTGGAAGCCATCTGAATTAGAAAAATTAGTTTTATCCATTGCAAAAAAAGACTTTAATGTTGTGGAGTATCCACTTTTAGAAGTAAAAGTAGAGCATCACAATGCCGATTCGAATACGTACCTAGCGTTAAATGAAGCAACAATCAAATCGCCAGATGTAACACTTGTTATGGATGTCGAGTTGAACGGCAATCAATTTGAGCGTTTCCGTGGAGATGGTCTATGTGTATCAACGCCTTCTGGTAGTACCGCTTATAATAAAGCACTTGGTGGGGCAATTATCCATCCTACATTAGCGGCACTACAAGTCACTGAAATTGCATCCATTAATAATCGTGTTTTCAGAACAGTAGGATCACCATTAATATTACCAGCACACCATCATTGTGTGTTACGTCCGGTAAATGAACAGAACTTTAATATGACCGTCGATCACTTGCAAATTACACAAGGTGATGTCAAGGCTATTGCATTTAATGTAGCAAATGAAAAAGTACGTTTTGCCCGTTTCCGACCATTCCCATTTTGGGAGCGCGTGCATGAATCTTTTGTCGCTAATGAATAATATGGATACAAGGTTTACATTGCACTTTGTGGCTGATAAAGAGGGGCAATTATTACGAGAAGCCCTTCAGGAATGGCGTATATCCAAGAAAGCCTTAACCGCCATTAAGTTTGAAGGTGGCTTATTAACAGTCAATGGTGTCGAACGTAATGTGAGACATGTCCTTCAAGAGGGTGACTGTGTGGGAGTGACATTTCCTCCTGAGGAAAGAAGTGACGGTCTTGCTATTGAGCATGGTGATTTAACCATCGTATTTGAGGATGATGCGATCTTAGTGCTTGATAAACCAGCTCACCAGAGTACAATTCCCTCAAGAGAGCATCCAACCAAAAGCATTGCAAATTTAGTTTGTGGCTATTTTGAGCAACAAGGATTAGCTTCCACAGCCCACATAGTCACAAGGTTAGATCGAGATACATCAGGCTTACTCTGTATTGCCAAGCATGCGCACATTCATCATTTAACAGGGCTTGCTCAGCGTAGCAGAAATATTTCAAGGCAATATGAGGCGATTGTGCATGGCCATGTCGAACAAAATTTTCAATCCATTGTGGCACCTATAGGGCGTAAAGTGACGAGTATTATTGAAAGAGAAGTACGAGAAGATGGGCAATATGCACATACAGATGTAACCGTGCTAAAGCGGTTTTTACTTGATGCTGAACCAGTGACACATGTACGATTGCAATTGCACACAGGACGTACACATCAAATTCGCGTACACATGGCGTACCTTGGGTATCCACTTGTTGGTGATGACCTTTATGGTGGAAGCCGTCATTTGATTGATCGACAAGCACTACATTGTGTATCCTTAAGTATGGAGCATCCATTGACTGGTAGGCCATTACACTTTACAAGTATGTTAAATGAAGACATGCAGAGATTATTGAAGTAGTCTTTGACTGATAGAAAGGAGATGTTCGCACAAACGGGCATCTCCTTATCATTTTTGATGTAATAACAGTGTATAGGAAGTATCTTTACACCGACTTCATAAAATTAATGTATAGTAAAATAGAAATCGTCATGATTTTACGCTTAAAATCGAATTTTATAAAAATCTGTACACCGACTCTGTTGGATAACTTAAAAAAGGGTTTGCAGAAAAGGTATAATACACTCTATTATATAGAAGGTAGATTTACGGCATTGCCCGTAAAGATGATTGAAAGCTCGGAAGGAGGGGACAAGCATGATAGAGGAAAGAAATGAAAAGGATGATGTGCAATTTGATGAGGCACATCTACGAGGAATGCTCGAAGCACATAATATTGATGCATTCCGTGATGAGTTTTTAGAACTTCATCCATATGATCAGGCAACGTTTTACGAAAAGGTGGAACCTGATATAAGGAAGATCATCTATTCGTTCTTGTCTCCGACAGAAATGGCTGATATTTTTCAGGCAATCGATATCGAAGATGATGAATATAAAGCGTACCTAGCTGAAATGGATCCTTCATATGGGGCAGAAATGCTTTCGCATATGTATGCTGATGATGCGGCAGATGTCTTAAATGAGCTGGATTTGGCACAGCGTGAAAGCTATTTGGAAATGATGGATGAGGAAACGGCTGAAGAAATTAATGAGCTCTTAAGCTACGATGAATATACAGCCGGTTCTATTATGACAACTGAATACGTTGCTATACCAGAAAATTCAACAGTGCGTTCAGCAATGGCCATTTTGCGTAAAGAAGCACCAGATGCAGAGACTGTTTATTATATTTTCGTGGTGGATGAAGAACACCGTTTGACAGGTGTTATATCACTACGAGATTTAATCATTGCTGACGAGGATACACGTATTCGATCAATTATGAATGAACGTGTTGTGATGGTACATGCAAATGATGACCAAGAGGAAGTCGCACAAATTATGAAGGACTATAATTTTTTAGCGACACCTGTTATTGATGATAAAGGGGAACTGCTCGGTATTATCACGGTCGATGATATTATTGATGTTATTGATGAAGAGGCTTCTGAGGATTACTCAAAATTAGCCGGTATTTCGGATATGGATAAGTTTGATGTAACACCTTTCCAAGCAGCTAAAAAACGTTTACCTTGGTTAGTGGTACTACTGTTTTTAGGTATGCTGACAGCCAATTTAATGGGGCAATTTGAAGATACTTTAGATAAGGTAGCCTTACTAGCTGTCTTTATTCCACTTATTTCAGGAACATCAGGGAATAGTGGAACACAAGCATTAGCCGTGGCGATCAGAGGTATTGCAACAGGAGACGTGGAAGAACATAGTAAATTCAAGTTACTACTACGTGAAGCAGGTACAGGCTTAATGTCAGGCGTTGTTTGTGGATTAATCGTTATTGGCATTGTTTATTTCTGGAAACATGAACTTGTTTTAGGAATGTTAGTAGGAGCAGCACTATGTGGTTCTATTTTAGTCGCGACATTAGCGGGTTCCTTTATTCCGTTGTTAATGCATCGACTAAAAATAGACCCTGCTGTGGCATCAGGACCTTTTATTACAACTTTAAATGATATAACAAGTATTTTAATTTACTTAGGATTAGCGACAGTTTTCTTAAGTCAAATAGGCTAAGAACCAATTTACTTACTTTCGCATATTGTATGGAAAAAAGGGAAGTGAGTAAAGTGGATCGAGAGCCACGCTTGTTTATAAAATCACCATCATATTTTTTAAATATTTCTAAGGCGTTACATGAACTTGATTTGGATGAAAGTACATCCGTATATGTAAGGGACAACATTTTCGATGAGCAAACAGTTGATGGGAAAGAAGATATCGTAGAAGATGTACAAATAGATCCGTACTTACTAAAACAACTTCAATTTTTAGAAAAGCCATTTCGTCAGAGGGCCTATCAGCCATTATTAGTTTGCTTAAAAGATGGTAGAAAATTAACTGGAACTGCCTCAGAAGTACAGAGTGATTCTTTAATGCTAACGTCATTAGAATTAAAAACACAGGAAATCATTCATTTTGAAGAGATACAACAAATACTGTGGCGTGGAAGAAAATTGCCAACATTATAAAAAAAGTGTACAGCAGAGGATGCTGTACACTTTTTTTTATGTGTGTGTGTCAAAGGTGAAAGAAATTAATCACAAATCCCTAAGTCAACATCAGCGATACATTGTACAGCGCAGAAGCAAGATAAATCTACAGTAATACAGCTATCTGTTGAGTTCCAGTCATCTACTTTACAGATTTTCTTCATGTTTACGCAACAGCCGTCACGACTTAATAAGTCTACTGTACTTTCACTAGAGTCAAATGTACATAATGGCTCTAAAACACGTAAAGTTGCACAGCACTCATCAAACATATCTTCTACACGGAAGAATACGGATGTACAAATACAAGGATCTGCTGTTGGAGAGTTAAAGAATGCTTTGAAAGGAGTACCATCTTTTGTAATTAACATGAATACACGTGTATCTGCTTGAGAGCGTGCAGGACTAACAATTCCGCCTAGTGGTTCTAAGAAACAGTTCGCTGTACATGGAGAACACTCATCTCGCACCGCTTGATTTTGAATATCTAAAATAGCGCGAACTACGTCACAAACGCAGCCTGCTGAATGGATTGGTCCAATAGGATTTGTTGGCTTACCACAACCCATATTGTCACCTCCTTTCCTTGTTACTACTTCTACAATATGTACTTTTGAAAAATGGACTCGGGCTTTCGTATATATCTTCGAATGAATAGTTTTTTTATGTGTGGAGAAACTGTAAAGAAAAGGAGGGGAAAACATTTGAGGCTACTAGGAATGACATTACCTCTCTTAGTCGTTTTATCGCTGTTAAATGGTTGTGCTGAAAAAGAAAAATTTATTGTCTATGGGTCGCCACAAAATGAAAGTGAAGTCGAAGCCCTTATAAAAGAAGAAGACTATGTTGAACGATCAACGGTTATCCAATATGACGATAGTATGCTTGTTGCAGTACAAATCAAACCATGGGAAAAGTGGAAAAAGACTAAGCTAGAGAAAAAATTGCAAAAGAAATTTGATGAGAAATATCCAAACAAAGATGTATTTGTCTCAGCTGATTATAAAATTTTTTATGAAGCCAATAAAATAAAAAAGGATCAGATTGAAGATAATAAATTGAGCGATAAAATTACAGAACTAAAAGAGCTTGCAAAGGAGCAGACATAAATGGAAAAAGAACAATATCAACAGCTAGAGCAATATGTTACACCAAAGCCCCCTTATTTAAAGAATATAGCTAAGGCATTCTTTGTTGGTGGACTGATTTGTGCAATTGGTCAAGCTGTGTCCCTTTTTTATATTATTTTTTTCAATTTTACGGAAGCAACAGCAGGAAATCCAACTGTTGCCACAATGGTATTCTTTGCCATGATTTTAACGGGCTTGGGCCTTTATAAAAAAATTGGTCAATTTGCTGGTGCGGGCTCAGCAGTTCCAGTAACAGGCTTTGGTAATGCTGTTATTTCTGCGGCTATTGAACATCGGTCAGAAGGGTTGGTACTGGGCGTCGGCGGTAATTTATTTAAATTGGCAGGGTCAGTTGTATTATTTGGGGTAGTATCTGCATTTTTCGTTGCTCTCATTAAATATATCCTTGTGACGATAGGAGTGGTTTCATGGTAATCGTTTTTCAATCGAAACCATCTCTTTTAGCTGGTGGAGTAGTAGCTGGCCCGTTGGAGAATCGCAGTATTTTTAGTCAGTATTTTGACTCGGTCTATGATGATGAACGGTGGCAGATGAAAACAAATGAACAGGGGCATCGCAAAATGATCGAAGAGGCCTGTGAATTTGCTATGAAAAAATTGGGCATACAAAACGGAGATATTGATTATTTAATGGGTGGGGATTTGGTTAATCAAATGACACCGACCAATTTTGCAGCTAGAGATTTAGAAATCCCCTTTATTGGATTATTTTCGGCTTGTGCAACGTCTGTATCCTCTGCCATTATTGCATGCCTGTTAACAGAGTTAGGTGTGGCTAATTTTTCATTAGCTGGTGCCTCAAGTCAGCATAATTCCATTGAACGTCAATTTCGTTATCCCATCAATTATGGTGCTCAAAAACCTCAAACTGCACAATGGACGGTGACAGCTGCAGGCTATGCCCTTATTGGAAAGCATCGTGAGGAGTATCCTTCTATAGAAGCAGCAACGATAGGCAAGTCAGTTGACTATGGCATGGATGATCCTTTCCATATGGGTGCAGCGATGGCACCAGCCGCCTTTCAAACGATTCAATCTCACCTACAGCAAAGAAACCAAAAAATTTATCATTATGATTTAATTTTAACGGGTGATTTAGGTCAGCTTGGATTAAAGCTGTTGAAAGGAATGCTTGTGGAAAATGGCGTGAAGAATGAAGAGCTAACGTTATTACGTGATGCAGGTGCCGAATTTTATGGACAGGATGAAGCATTCCAATCTGGTGCAAGTGGAGCAGGCTGTTCGGCGGCTGTTTTTTTTAGTTATGTTATTCAACAAATGCGCGCAGGGAGTTATAAACGAGTATTACTTGTGGCAACAGGGGCATTATTATCGCCGCTGTCCTATCAGCAAGGCGAGACGATTCCATGTACGGCACATGCGATAGAAATTACAATGAAATGAGGCAAAAATCATGGTTATGACATTTGTATTTGCATTTATTGTTGGAGGCATAATTTGCGTCATAGGCCAATTATTAATGGATGTTGGCAATTTAACACCAGGACACACGCTAAGTATGTTAGTTGTCCTCGGTGCCATATTAGATGGTATGGGTTTATATGAGCCACTAATCAATTTTGCTGGAGCAGGAGCTACAGTACCTATTACATCCTTCGGGAATTCATTAACCCATGGGGCATTGGCGGAAGCAGAAAAGCATGGACTTGTTGGCGTATTAACAGGCATGTTCGAAGTAACAAGCTCAGGGATCAGTGCTGCTATAGTGTTTGGCTTTATCGGTGCATTAATTTTTAAACCAAAAGGAAATATTGACTAGACGAATACCCCTCCCATTTTGACAACCGAAACATATTATAGGTTGTAGAAGGGAGGGGTGCTTTTATGGGATATCAAGGCTGGTCCTCACAACCTTATGGGAATAATGTTGGTGGGTGGAACAATAGCTATTGCGGAGGTTACTCTGGAGGCGGCAACAACTATGGCTATGGTTCTACATTTGTTCTAATTGTTGTCCTATTCATTCTATTAATTATTGTTGGCGCTACTTACATCTAATTTGATGAACATAAAGGCTTTAGCTTCTATTTAGGAACACCTAAATAAGGTTAAGGCCTCCACCATTTGCGAAATGTTTCGTGCAAGACGCAAGGTCAATTTGAGTTTTAATGATAGGAGGGAAAACATGCATCGCTCGTTTTTTAATTCGATTGAGAAAAAAACAGGTGTATCGATGGATGAAATCTTCGCATTAGCCAATGCCATTCAACATGCGGATTTTACCAGTGAAAAACAAGTAAGAAAAATTGTAAGACGTGTAGCTAAAATTTCTAACAGATCTATTACGCAAGAGTTGGAAGATAAACTTGTACAATCTATTATTCAAGATGGCGCATCACTAGATTTAGATAAAATCACTAGAATGATGAAGTAGCGTATGGCATATCTACTTGGCAATGTAGCTTGTTACGATGGAGTAGATAAATGGTGGCAAGCGAATTCGTGTCTATTAAAAAAGGGTGTTACGACAATGCACTATGCATATCGTAATACCCTTTGATTACATTTTTTTCTCCATAGCACGATGTGGAATACCTGCATCCATAAACTCAGGAGAGGTAACTGTAAATCCAAGCTTTTCATAGAAGGGAATGGCATGGCTTTGTGCATGCAGTTTTAACGTTTCCTTGTTGATAGAAATGGCATGCTTCTCCATCTCCTTCATCATTAAAGCCCCTAATTTTTTGCCACGCTGAGATTGTAAAATACAAACACGTTCAATTTTAGCTGTTGTACCGTCAATACTACGTAAACGTGCTGCTCCTACTGGTTCAACGTTATCATACATAATGAAATGTGTTGCAGTGGCATCCTCAGCATCACATTCTAGATGAAGCGGAACACCCTGCTCTTCAACAAACACCTTTTGCCGAATAGCAAAGGCATCATCGTGTTCTTGCTTTGTTTCAACAATTTTCACCTGATACAAGAATCACTCAGCTCCAGACAAACGGAATGTTTCGTATGTTGTCCATGAGCCATCTTCTAATTGATATAAAAGATGGATGCGATCAATTGTATCCTTTTCATCAACGCCAGTCATGCGTAATTGCCCAAAGATATCGTCATGCTCAGAGGCTGACATTTTTTGAGCGATTGTAATATGAGGAACAAATACATGTTTCATTTCCCCATGAGGGATGTTATCTTGAAGTTCATGTTGGAATGCTACTAATTGTTCAGTTGGTTCAATGCGGAAGTAAATCGCATTTGTTGTAGGGAAAAACGAACTTATGCGAGATGCATGAATGTTTAAAGGTGCATATTTAGCAGCAAGTTCATCCAATTGCTTGACGATGGTTTGAATTTCTTCTTCAGATGCATCGAAGCTGTCCTTTAACGTCATATGCGGTGTAATCTTTGCATAATGAGGATCATAACGTTTGCGATAAGTGTTTGCTAAATCTTGCAATTTTTTTGATGGAAATGCCACAATACCGTACTTCATAGTCCATTACCTCCCGAAAATAAACAATTTTTCTATTTAAGTATAACAGAAATTTCAATTTTCGTAATTTGAATCACCCAATATTAATTGAAATTTTCAATTAAAGCACGTCGAAGGTCTGGTTTCCAATATTTCCATGTATGATTGCCTTCGAACTCGTCATAAAATGTAGTGAACCCTTTACTAATCATGAGCTCATGTAATTGACGGTTAGGTGTTAAAAAGTCTTTGATAGTTTTATCCATTGTCACTACTTGATCTTCACCCTTACCTACTATATGGTAGATAGAAATGGCGCCAGGATCTTTAAATTTTTCAACAGCCTGTAAGACATCCTTATCAACATAGGGTGATTGTAAAATGACTTTGCCAAAGATGCTTGGGTACTTTAGGGCAGCCATTAAGGAAGCAGTAGCAGCCATAGAGTCTCCAATGACGCCACGACTCATACCCATTTGGTAAGTGGCATATTCATTGTCTAAATAGGGTACTAGCTCATGAGCTAAAAAGCGTAGATAGGCTTCGTGTTGCTCACCGCTTGGAATATATTTATGACGTCGATCTTTAATATCTTTATAAGGAACAAATGCTATAATTAAATTTTCGATTTCATAGTCATCAATCAGTTCATCAGCTAGCTTTGTAATGCCGCCGAGTTGGAAATAATCTTTACCGTCTGATGCGATTAAAATATTGTATTTATAAAGTGGAGAATAATTTGCAGGAACATAAATATAGAGCTGTAATTCTTCCTGTAATGCTTCACTATAAAATGTTAAATCCTGTACTGTTCCCTTATCCAATGATGACACTCCTTCTTGTGTTTGTAACAAAATTGTACCATATTACGAAAGTAAAGGTATAATAGGTTGGGCTAGCTTTATACTAGCAATAAAAATCGAAATGAGGGTTAATTATGCATAATAAAAGTATTCGTGTGCACTCTGACGAAGTAGCAAAGGCAGCTCAAGCCGCGTTAATTCGTAGAGGTGTAGCGATAGAGGATATCGCAAAAATTGTTTACGAAATGCAAAAAACCTATAATGAAGGTTTAACACTGGAGCATTGTGTTCATTCTGTTGAACGTGTTTTACGTAAGCGAGAAGTACAGCATGCTTTATTAGTAGGAATTGAATTAGATGAACTAGCAGAGAAAAAATTATTATCTTCACCACTGCAACAAATTATCGAATCGGATGAGGGGTTATTTGGTGTAGACGAAACAATCGCACTAGGATCTGTTTTTACATATGGCAGTATTGCCGTTACCACTTTTGGTCATTTAGACAAGCAAAAAATAGGGATTATTAAAAAACTCGACACAGAACCTGGACATCATGTCAACACATTCTTAGATGATTTAGTTGGCAGTATAGCAGCTTCAGCGGCTTCACGTATTGCACACCGCATGCGTGACCTAGAAGAGGAAGGCGAAACATTTGCTGATATCGAGCCTGAAGAGCTAGGACCAAAACCAAAATCACATAATGAAATATAAAATGAGTTTCTACTATATAAAAATGAGCCTTCTCAAATTTGAGAAGGCTCTCATGTTGTTGAAAAAAGATCATGTCAAAGGCAGAAAAAGCAACTTTGCAAGGGGAGGGGGTGATTTCCGCTCCGCCAGCGTCCTTTCCAGGCGGCGTTCGATGAGCCGCTTCACTCACTTACGTTCGCTCCAGGGTCTCATCTGTGACGCTAGCTCCAATCCAATCAACCATTCTGCAAAGTGTCTTTACTTTTTTTCATTGTAACATAGCGATTAAATAGCCCATTATTTGTATTCTTAGAGGGAATAAGCTCTTATTTTTAATGTAGAGAAGTGATGCGTGACAACACCTCTCCATAAAGAGCAGTGAAGACCTTCACTTTATTTGAAAACCTTCGCTAAAAAGGTAACACTTTTGTAGGTTGGAGTGGAGTCAAGTAGCCTGCAACGGAAATCCATTTCTACCTTTCAATTGACTGTTTTGTTTTTCAACACTAAGTGAGCCTTCTCAAATTTTGAGAAGGCTCAAATTAGTATTACTTATTATCGTTATATGCTTTTACAAATTCTTTTACTTTCTCGCTATCTGCCTCCAGTTTTAAACCAGTATCGATTAATGGAGATACTGTGGATACAGCTGGTTTTTTATTGCCTTGGTAATAGCTAATGAATTCGTCTTGGTTAATGGAGTATAGGATTGCTTTACGTAAATCTGCTGAATCAGAAACTGCACGTCCAGACGTATTCATTTGTAAGTAAGACACAGCATTACTATCTGCCGTATTTAATGTTAATTTAGCGTCTGATTTCACAATATCCAACTTCGTTTCTGGAACTGTTTGAAGAACATGTATTTCACCATTACGTAATGCAGATAGTGCACTATCAACATCAGAGATAAAACGAACATTAATTTTGGCGATTTTTGGTTCATATTCGCTACCTGCACGGTAAGCAGGGTTTTTCACGAATTGTGCTTCATAATCATTTTTCTTCACTAAAATGTAAGGACCACTTGCATATAGCTGATTGTTAAATGTTGCTGAACCTTCCGTTATAGTAGCTTGATCACCATAGGCAATGTCTTTGTCAGGATCATAGCTAGCCACGTCATACGTATTAATGCTTGTTACTTGTTTTTCAGATACGATACCACCAGATTGGTGTGCTAAATAATTTAATACTTGTGGGAATGGAGTTGGCGTTGTAATTTTAACAACTTGGTATGCACCTGCTGCATTATTAACAGCACCTTTTTCCTTTGTTAATTGTGCTACTGAAGCAGGTAGGTTTTGTGATAATGCATCTAACACTGATTGCTCAGAGCCTGCTACTTTTTTGCTTTGTAATTCAGCTAAATCAGAAACGATTTCCACTGTTTCTATATTTTCATGAATGCTATAAGTACGATGATCTGGTACTGAATTAGCATCTTTTGCACGATTTAATGAGAAGACAACATCTTCAGCTGACACTAATTCACCTGTATCAACTGCTCCTCCATCTTTCACAGCTGCAAAGTGGATATCATCACGTAAAATGAAGTAATATTCTTGATTACCTTCAGCCATTACATGGTTATAAGATAATGAACCATCTGAAACAACTTCATCTGTATCTGTTAAGTTAACAAGACGAACGTACATATTCGTGTTTAATGTATTGATGGAACCATCATTCCCTTTGATTGGGTCAAGTGAAGTAAGGGAGTTGATTGTTTGGTGTAAGATTAAAGGTTCTGTTGCATTTTTAGCTGCATCATTAAATTCAATTTTTTCCCAAACCTGTGCACGAGATTTTGGTAAAAGAACCGTTTTAGGATTTACTAATTCAGAGTAGATCCCTTGATATTTATTGGAAATATATAAAGGCGCAATATAAGCTTGATCGAATACTAATAATTGCTCTAAATCTTTATATTTAGCTGCTGCTTCTTCACCAGTCAATGTGCTTGCTTCATCGATAAGTGCATCTAATTTTGAATCTGCAACAACACTGTAGTCACCGCCAGTTTTAAATAGACCACGTACAGCATAGTCAGGGTTCCCAGTTACTGTCGTCCAGCTTGAAAGAGCAAGATCATAGTTACCTGCTTCTTTTTGAGCAGAGAATGAACCGTAATCTGGTTGAATATTTAGTTTTACATCAAAACCATTTTTCACCAATTGGTCGCGTACAATATTCATATCTTCTTCAGCAGACGCCATCCCTAATACTTCAATGGCCACTTTGCCATTGCTCTTGTCATTATCTTTTGAATCTTTACTGCCTTCTACGTCAGTTTTTGTTTGTACACAGCCAGCTAAAGCCAGTACTGCAACGAATAAAAATACAAGTAATTTCTTCATAGTTACCTCCAATTAATTTGTTTTTGGATCTAAAGCATCTCGTAAACCATCTCCTAAGAAGTTAAAGGAGAGGACAAGAAGCATAATACAAAGACCTGGGAAAATCGCGACATATGAATGTGTCTCCAGGTACGTACTACCAACTTTTAAAATATTGCCCCATTCGGGAATATGTGGCTCAATACCAAGCCCTAAAAAACTTAAACTACTTGTTGAAATAACAGCTCCACCAATCGTTAAGGTTGCTTTCACAATCATTGGTGCTAATGAATTGGGAACAATATGCTTGAAAATAATAGCAGCATCAGATGCACCTAAAGCTCTAGCTGATTCCACAAATTCAAAATTAGCAAGCTGCATAACATTAGCCCGCATTGTACGAGCATAGGTTGGAATTGCCCCAACACTCAGCGCAATAATGAGGTTCACTGTATTAGCACCAAAGGCAGCGATAATAGCAATAGCTAGCAAAATGCCAGGGATAGCATATAAAACATCAAGGCTTCGCATGATGATATTATCAGTGGATTTTCCATAATAGCCAGACAAAGCGCCTAATGTCCCTCCAACAACTGCTGGAATAATCGTTGAGAAAAATCCGACGATTAACGATATTTGTGCACCAAATACAATGCGAGAAAATAAATCTCGTCCGTAATTATCTGTGCCTAGCGGATAGTCCAATGATGGTGTTTGCAGTAACGCACCATAGTTATTTTCTGTAGCAAAGTCATAGTCAAAAGTCCAAGAGCTTGTGACGGACAATGAGAACATGAAAATAATGAAGAATAAGCCGAATACAGCCATCGTATTACGTAAAATCTTTTCCCATATTTTTTGCCACTTCTCTATAGAAGACGGATTTGCCTTTCGAGCCTTTTGAATCAGGCTATAGCCTAGTAATGTCGCAAATAGATTACCAGTGAAAGTTGCAAATAGTAATAAAATACTTGGAACAATCATCCATTTAGGTGCCTCAGTAGCTGTCACATATTTCGTACATAAAATGGCCATCACGATATAAAACAGCGCTAGTACTAAGAAAACACCCATCGCAAGTAAAAAGGTATCCGTTACATATGGTTTAAATATATTCAATGCTGCAATACCAATGATGAATAATTGTGTAATAAAGGCATAGGCTGCAAAAGTATATTCTGCAGATTTTCTTTTCGACACAAGCATAAATGCAAAGGATGTTGAAAAAATATTGCCTGACAATATAGTGATTAACAATGGATAGCCCAGCACTCGAGTGCCTTTTTGAATGTCACCGTGCTTTGCTAGGTCCTTTTTAATTCGTAAATTGATGAAAGCAACATATGCCGTGGTAATAGCATAAATAACAAAAAAGAGTATAATAACTGGGCGCCAGCTATTGGTAGAAAAATTATAGCTATAGGCTAGAAACAAGAAAGAAAACAATAAGGAAAAGACAAAAGTGAAATGAGAATTGACATATTCCTGTGTAATCTTCAAGAGTAGTTTGACATGTAAGATGTTTTTCACAGGTGATCCTCCTTTAAGACTTCTTCATTTTCGAGCGAATGCGTGGATCAAAAAAGGCATACATGATATCAATCAATAAATTGACAATTGAAATAGTAATGGCAATATAAACAACGCCTCCAAGAATGGCCGGAATATCAGGGATAAATTGTTTATCGACGATATAGCTACCAATCCCACTAATGTTGAATACCTTTTCTGTTACAGATGCGCCTCCCAACATACCCCCAAAAAGAAGTCCAATCACCGTAATAATTGGAATCATGGCATTACGAATGGCATGTTTTGAAATGACTTTAAATTCATTTAAGCCTTTTGCTTTTGCTGTAATAATGTAATCCTCATGAATCACCTCAAGCATACTCGACCTTGTCATCCTAGCGATGGATGCTGTAATGGATGTTCCCAAGACGATAATGGGCATGATGAGCGATAACCAATTCTGAGGATTATAGGTCGCTGGAAACCATTGAAGCTTTAAAGCAAACGTTAAAATAAAAATTAAACCTTGCCAAAAGCTTGGGATGGATAAGCCGATTAAAGCAATGAACATAAATGTATAATCCAAATATGAATTTGGACGAACAGCTGAAATAATACCGACTGGAATAGCAATGGCGATAGCCATTAACAATGACAATACGGCTATTTCAAGTGTGACAGGAAATTTTGTCGCAATGCTGTGGGTAATATCTTCTTTACCTGCAAAGGATGTTCCTAAATCAAATGTAAATAGGCCAGATAGTGCGTTCCAAAGCTGCGATAAATAAGGCTGATCTAAACCGTGAATACGATTAAAATTCGCAATCTGCTCGGGTGTTGCTTCAACTCCGAGTAGGTTTCTTGCTGGGTCAAATGGTGATAAATACAAAATAGTAAACACCAATGTAGCTACACCAACAATGACAATGAAGCTTTGTAAAATACGTTCAATAATAAATTGTAGGAACGGATTCGCAAATAAGATAAGTACTACATAAAATAAAACAGCTGGTAGAAAGGTAAGAGCGACAAAGCGTTTGTTTGTTAGTAGCTGATTAAAAAATTGGTTATACGTTAGTTGTTGTATGCCCTCTTTTTGTAAATCTTGATCCACTTGCTGTTGTAGTTTATTTTGGGCTAATTGCTTGGCTGTTGCTTGAATTTGTGACTGTAATACAGTCTCTTTAAAAAAGGTAGCTTTTGCTATTTCTTGTTGTTCAAAGTCCTTTTGCCAGTGAGCAACCAAAGCCTTCTCTTGGTAGTACTGACTACGTAATGCAAAAGCCTGATCATAAGTGTTTGAATGTTTTCTTTTCCGATAGATAAAGTATGTAAAAGGGTGAACTAAAATACTTAAGAAAAAAAGAATCAAATGGTAAGGCTTTTGATGCATTAGTTTTTGATAAACCGTAGAAAAGAAAATAAATTCCTTAGGTTTTAAATGATTTTTTGAAGTAACCATGCATTTCCTCCAAACGTAAATAAAATATTCAGCATCATATTGTATAATTCCTATCAGTATTGTAAAGTATGGATTATACTTGTAAGTAAGTCAATCACAAATTTTAAAAAGGATGGGTCGAATGAATGAAAAGCTTTTAGAAATCAATAATCTTCGCGTGTCCTTTATCACAGGGGAGACAGAATTCGAAGCTGTTAAGGATGTTAGCTTCCATCTAAATAAAGGTGAAACACTCGGAATTGTAGGAGAGTCTGGAAGTGGGAAAAGTGTAACGGCTCGTTCCATTATGCGTTTATTACCATCGCCGCCTTCATTTCTGAAATCTGGCACTATTGTGTTTAAAGGCCAAGAACTCACGGAATTAAGTGAAAAACAAATGGAAGGGATTCGTGGACAAGATATTAGTATGATCTTTCAGGATCCAATGACATCAACAAACCCTACCATTCGAATAGGAGATCAAGTGGCTGAAAGTTTAATCAAGCATCAGGCCATGTCAAAAACAGAGGCCTACCAACAAACAATTGAATTATTAAAACTGGTTGGTATTCAGGATGCTGAAGAAAGATATCGACAATACCCTCACGAATTCTCAGGTGGTATGCGCCAACGTGTGATGATTGCCATGGCACTTGCTTGTAACCCGTCCCTGCTTATTGCTGATGAGCCAACAACAGCACTTGATGTAACGATTCAAGCGCAAATACTGAAATTGATGCGTGATATGCAGAAAAAAATGGGGACGTCTATTGTTTTAATTACACATGACTTAGGCGTGGTTGCAGGTATGTGTGATCGTATCATCGTCATGAAAGAAGGAGAAATTGTTGAACAGGGCACAACGGAAGAGATTTTTGCGAATGCTCAGCATCCGTATACCCAAAAATTATTGAATGCACTACCAAAGTTGCATGAGAAAAAGCAGCCAAAAGAGATAGCCAATATTCAGTCAGGTATCGATCGTCATAAGCCATTGATTGAGGTGACACATCTGTCGAAGGAATTTTCATTAGGTCGTGGTCAAACGCTAAAAGCAGTCAATGATTTATCCTTCCATATATTCCCTGGTGAAACATTGGGCTTGGTTGGTGAATCTGGTTCAGGAAAATCCACTACAGGTCGAACGATTCTTCAGCTTCATCAGCCTACAAATGGAGAGGTTTTATATCAAGGCATACCCGTAACAAGGCTAACGAAAAAGCAGTTAAAGGCAATGCGTCGTCATATGCAAATTATTTTCCAAGATCCCTATTCATCGTTAAATCCTCGGAAAAAAATCTTAGATATTATTGGGGAAGCCCTTGATATTCATGGCCTAGTGAAGACACATGAAGAGAGACGACTACGAGTAGAGGAATTGCTTGAGCTTGTTGGTTTAAGGAAAGAACATGCTATGCGTTATCCTCATGAATTTTCAGGGGGGCAACGTCAGCGAATTGGGATTGCTAGAGCATTAGCAGTCGAGCCAAACTTTATTGTTTGTGATGAACCTTTATCAGCACTGGATGTTTCTATTCAAAAGCAGATTGTAGATTTATTAAAGGAATTACAGCAAAAGCTTGGTTTAACATATTTATTTATTGCCCATGATCTGTCAATGGTGAAACATATTAGTGATCGTGTTGCGGTCATGTATGGTGGGAAAATTGTTGAATTGGCAGAAAGTGAAGAACTATATGCTAATCCACAGCATCCTTATACCCGTGCATTATTACGCTCAATACCTATTCCAGATCCTGTAATAGAGAAGAAGAAATATAATGATGCTGAATATATAGAAGATAAAAAAGTACGCTATGAAGTAGAAAATAGTCAGCTAGTAGAGGTTTCTCCTAACCATTGGGTAGCTGTGACAATGTGATAGCTTGAATGTAGTAGCTTGATATTTTACAATAGAAACATCGTGAAACTTTTTGTTTTCCTAATGATGAGTTGCACAACTTATACCAAGCGTAGGTATAAGCAAAGATGATTAGTTGTGAGGGGCCTACTACATGAAAATGCAAGATATAAAAACATTAATAACAAGTGGTACGATTATTCTGGCTGTAGCATTGTACATGATATTTGGCAGATCACCTGCGGAAGATCAAGATACTAAATCAGTGACAGATCAGCAAGGTACTATTTCAATTGAACAAGTGGAAGAAAAAACAGGAAATAAACGCTTTGAGCTAGACTATATTAAAGCATATGATGGAGATACGATTCAGGCGACAATTAATGGTGAGAAACGAAAAATTCGTCTGTTAATGGTGGATACACCTGAAATGAATTACAACAAAGGCGATGCCCAGCCATATGCTGAACAAGCAAAAGATTACACGATTAATTTATTGGCAAAGGCTAAAAAAATTGAAGCAGTCTATGATGTTGGACCAGAAACGGACAATTATGATCGCCTTCTAGCCTATGTTTTTGTAGATGATGTATTATTGCAGGAATCTTTATTAAAGGAAGGTCTTGCAGTTGTACGTTATATTCATAAGCCAAACAACACATTTGAAGATGCATTTAGAGCTATTCAACAAAAAACACAGGATGCAAAATTAAATATTTGGTCACATGATGACTACTTCCAAAATGATGGTTTCCACCCTGAAGTAGTTCAATAAACTAAAAATCCCTTTACTATACGCCTTTTAAAGGACAATTTCAAAAAAGCTAGGAAGCTGCTGCCTGTATCTTACGGTCAGCAGTTTTTTTTAATTTAATTCTCTTTAGAATACGAAGCGTAATAAAATGTTTGGGTTTCCGTTAGTAGATGTATCCCAAAACAACTAGCTTTATTGAAACAAGCTATATGTTTAGTAATATAACAAGTTTACCCTTCACAGTATTTTCACAGAAAATAAAGCTATACTTCTCCATAGAACATTCAAATGAAAATGATTATCACTAGTATATGGAAGGGGATGGATTGACTTTTGAATTACATGAATCGTAATCGTTTTTACTTTACGATCTATTAAGGTTGACCTGAAGATATGCAGAAGTAACACTTGAAGCAAAAAAATTCTATTTTATTTAAACGAAATCCATGGGGTATTAATCCTCGTGGATTTTTTTCCAAAACATTGATTAAATGAAGGTCCAATTTTAGTTTTTTAACTGAAATGAATGTAAAAAAATACATTTTATGTATAAAAATGATTATAGCATATTTTTTATCAATCTTTATTTGAAAGTTTTATATAGATAAAAGCAAATAAAGAACAAATATTGTGTATGTTTTAGGAGGATAGATTATGGGTGGTATAAAATGGTTGTATATTTCTAAAGAAAATAAAATTTATAAGGTTCCTAATCCTAAAAATGGAATATTTAGAGCAATAAAGGAGCTTTCAGAGCAGGATGTTTTAAAGGTTATGCTGTACTACAGAACAAAAAATAGAAAACCAGATAAACTAGTAATGGTTGAATTTGACCGAATTACTCTTGACTCAAATGGAGTATATGAAGTGATTGATGAAAGGGAAAAAAGGATGTTACAAAATGCCTTTCAGTTTATTTATAATACGCCTCAACAATTGGCAGATAACAAATCACCATTTGAGTTGCCACAAGAACCTAGCGTTCCATCCAATATTGAAAAAATAGCTTTATATGAATATTTAAATCAGAATTTCCCTAACTTAGGAAACGATGCTCCAGCAATCGTAGAAAATGCAATAAGCTCACTAAAAAAAATACATCAAAAAAAAATTAACTTAATTGAAGAAACGAATAAATTAAGAAAATGTAATTTAAAATTGTACTTTGAATCAAGAAAGGTTTAATGAAATTACGGATGATTTAGGAGTGGAATATTATGGATTATAAGGCCATGGTAGAAGAGAAATTTGGGAAGCCTTTAAAGGAGATTATGCATGAAGTTTGTGTAGAAAAAGGGATGGAGAAGTGGGATGGTGCTGAATTACTAGATGTTCCTGTAAAAACATTTGTAGCATGGCGTTCAAGATTTCGTTTCGGACCAATGCAAATACAAGCAGATAAAGCTAAAAAAATGAGAAATGAAACAATTAAAAAGTATAAAGACGAATTAAATGATATTAATATAGATCGACCATTTGAGCATGAAGGGAATTCCCTAAAAGCATTTAAAGAATTGATTGAAAGAACATTAGAGTTGGAAAAATATAAACGTACAATTCAAGCAATAGGGACAATGTCGGCGATAGAGATTACATGGAAAATTGGAATGTTAGAGTCGACTCTTGATTCAATAATCCAATTTGAGAGTGGCAAGCTATACGATCAATATATGTTTGACGTACGCTATTTAAAATGATTTAATCAAATCTTTTCTAAAATTTATTTTCATGTTAAAAATAAACCCACTCATTTTGATTAAAATTATTTTCAAAATGGCAGGGGTTTTTCTATTTATTAAAGTTATAACCTAGAGAGAGTTGTATTTACAACTTGAACATTCATACTAAGGATACTTTAAACCGCAACAAAACCTACAGTTGATGATAATAATTTCTCTAATATCGGTCATATCTCTTCTGCAATTTTGATTCTTCCCTGTGCTATCTGTTAGAATCATCTCACATCTATAGATATCTAGAGGTGAGATGATTTTTTTTGTTAGAAAGTTATATAAAACTATAAAAGAAATATAATTCAACTGCCCTTTCTAGTAAGAATGAACAATTCAGACTGCACCCGTCTCCTAAAATAATCTTATCAACATAGAAGTATTTCTAGATGTTTAAAATGGCTGCTTCTAAATCAAAAAAATTTTCACCAGCAAATAATATAAGTAATATTTTCATTTATTGGTATATTTTTGTAATAATTAATCACTTTATATGTTATGATTTGAACAACATGTACAGTTGTAAATAACTTCTTGCATTATCATTTTAGGGGATTCAATTTAGAATAAATAATAATTAAATCCATAACTAGATATTTCGGAAAACATTTATCGGATGCAAATAAAGGAAGTAGATAAGTAAAATGGAAATTTGAGTACTGAGGTGTTTTCTTACAGAATCTAATGAAAAGATTTACTATAAACGAAAAAGTGGTTGAAAGTTCAATTAAATCAAACTTTCACCTATTAAATGAACACAACGGACTTTTTCAGTACTCTCCAACCAACCCTTTATGAAATTTTTACAAATGTTAGAATTATATTTACATAGTAGACTGAGAAAGTAATAGGTTTTTTATTTTTAGTATTGTCTACATATTTATTGTAAATTTGCACAAATCTATCCTGGTAAATTGTTATAATAGTATTTTTGAAATTTAAGATTTATAAATCCACTATTCTTTTTGTGATAAATTATTTTATGTAATGAAGTAGAGGTGAGCATTAGGTGAAGCATGTGTTGGTCATTAAAAATGAACGGTCTTTAGCAAAAAAAATCGTAAGCGGTCTAAAGCAAGAAGGCTATTTCATATTAACACTTCACAATGAAAACAAAGGCTTAAATATAGTATATGAGCAAGATTGGGATATTATCGTATTGGATTGGGATTCGTTAAGTATATCTGGACCGGAAATTTGTAGACAAATACGAACTGTTAAAACGACACCGATCATCATTGTGACTGACAATGTGTCCAGCAAGGATTGCATAGCTGGATTACAAGCAGGAGCAGATGATTATATAAGAAAACCATTTGTGAAAGAAGAATTAGTAGCAAGGATAAAAGTCATTTTAAGAAGAGGGGACGTTATCCAGACAAACGAGACTAATTTTTTTCGATTTAAAGATCTCTTCGTAGATGAATCATGCAGCATTGTGACAAAAGGTGGCGAAAATTTCTCGCTTACTAAGCGCGAGTATGATTTACTAGTATTTTTAATCAAGAATAAAAATAAAATATTGAGCCGTGAGATGCTATTGAATCAAGTTTGGGGATATGACTTAGCAGTCAACCCAAATGTAGTGGATTTATATATTGGGTATTTAAGAAAAAAGTTGAAATGCGAGAAGAAAGATCGATATATTCAAACAATCCATGGCAGGGGGTATTCAATGATTGAATAGTCACAATAAGATAATAGGTAAGTTCAGGCTGTCATAGTAAGCAATATTAAATATAATCGAAAAAAACGAGTAAAACAGTTTCAACAGTTTTGCTCGTTTTTTGTTCTTTAAAATCCTATAACTCATCAGTTTTTAGAAGATATTAAAGAGGCGGAAACCATCAAAAGAATACTTCACGTCTTGCTTTTTTATCTTTAATCAATACTTGATGCAAAAAGCTATTTTATTTATTAATTTACATCTTTCACAGGATTTTCACATAATTAATCACTATACTATTTCACAGGACGAACAAATGAAAATGATTATCAATAGCGATTAGGATGGCAGCTTTTACTATCCAACTCAATCTAAAGAATTCATCATTTTCAAAATAAACTATTATAAGGAGTATATGTATGAAGAAATCTATGTATTTAAAATTTGTTGGTATTATGGCAGTTTTGACTTTGATGTTAGTAGCTTGTTCAGATTCAAGTAATGAAACTAATGAAGAGTCAAAGCCTAAAGATAATGGAAGTGAAGAGGTGGCTAAGCCTACTACGGTTGAAATCACTGATGCCCATGGAACTGTTACTGTTCCTGTAAATCCAAAGAATGTAGTTGCCCTGGATAATAGAACTTTTGAAACGTTAGCTGATTGGAATATTGAACTAGTAGCTGTTCCAAAGGATGTAATGCCTGCGGATTCACCATATGTAAAGGATGATTCAGTTCAAAATATTGGAAATCACCGTGAACCAAATCTTGAAATTATAGCAGCTGCAGACCCTGAACTAGTAATTGTCGGTCAAAGATTTGCTGGCTATTACGAAGATATCAAAAAATTAGTGCCAAATGCAGCTGTTATTGACCTTGATGTTGATATTTCTGAGGAAGCTACTACACCTGGGGAAAATTTAGTAAATGGACTTAAAAATTCTACAGTTGCTTTAGGTCAAATTTTTGATAAAAATGAAGAAGCGAAACAATTGGTTGCTGATTTTGATAAAGTGATCGAAGATGCTAAATCTGCTTATAATGGAACAGATAAAGTGATGAGTGTTATTGTTTCTGGTGGAGATATTGGTTTTGCAGCTCCTCATTCTGGACGTGTTTGGGGACCAATGTATGAAATTTTCGGTTGGGTTCCAGCATTAGAAGTTGCCGATTCTACTACTGATCATAAGGGTGATGAAGTTTCTGTTGAAGCCATTGCACAAAGTAATCCGGATTGGCTTTTCGTATTAGATCGTGATGCTGCAACATCTGATGCAGCTACTTCAGTTCCTGCACAGGATGTTATTGCTAACGCACCTGCACTTCAAAACACAACTGCAGTGTCTAAAAAACAGATTATTTATGCGCCAGCAGATACTTACACAAATGAATCACTTCAGACTTATTTAGAGTTATTTGAAAATCTTGCAAAAACTTTAGCTAAGTAGTGTAAAGGAGTATGAAATAGTGCCAAAAAATATAATTTCTAGGGTTGAGAATATTTCTCAACCCCAGTTTTATAACCACAATAAGATATGTACAAAACCTTTTATATTAGCGATCATAGTTGTTACTATTTTAGGCATTATATCACTGTTTACTGGAGTATATGATATACGCGGACAAGAAGATGGAATGGAGATGTTTTTCATAACTCGTGTTCCGAGAACAGTTGCATTAATGCTTACTGGAGCTGCTATGTCAATGGCAGGACTCGTCATGCAACTGATTACACAGAATCGTTTTGTTGAACCTACTACAACAGGAACTATTGAATGGTCAGGTTTAGGGCTGCTTCTTGTTTATTTATTATTTCCTGCCCCAACTTTAGTTCTAAGAATGACTGGCGCAATCATTTTTTCTTTTATAGGAACTATGATTTTCTTTTTATTTTTAAGAAGAGTTAAACTTCGTTCATCCTTAATTGTTCCGATTATCGGATTAATGCTTGGAGCTGTCATTTCTGCAGTGTCTACTTTTATGGGACTTCTTTTTCAAATGACGCAAAGTATTGAAACTTGGTTTGTAGGCTCATTTGCTCCCGTTCAGGTGGGAAGATATGAATATTTATGGTTAATTGTTATCGTTACTTTGCTTATTTTTATTTATGCTAATAGATTGACTTTAGCTGGGCTAGGGGAGGATGTCGCAACAAGCCTTGGTGTTAATTACAATAGGATTGTTCTTTTCGGGACTGCCCTTATTTCTGTTGCAGTTGGAATTGTTGCAGCTGTTATTGGAAATTTACCTTTCTTAGGTTTAATTGTCCCAAACATTGTTTCGATGTTTAGAGGTGATGATCTAAGGAGTAATTTACCTTGGGTATGTGTGATAGGAATGGGGACTATAACTGCCTGCGACATCATTTCACGAACGATTATCATGCCTTTTGAAGTACCTGTTTCTTTAATACTTGGAACAGTGGGATCAGTCGTATTTATTACTATTTTATTGAGACAAAGAAAACCAAGGAGGCTGCGATGACCACATTAGAATATAGAAATAAAGAAAATGTCGAAATCGATTCTAGCCTTCATAATAAAAGTAGATCAGCTAGGGCTTTTCGTTCTAAAAAGGAAGAAAGACGGTATTGGATTTTACTGATCACATTGATTGCTTTAGGCATTCTTGCTTCATATGGACTTTTAGTTTATAACAATCCAGTTCCGATAGATTCACCTTCTTTTATCCCAGTTGTTATGAGAAGGATAGTGGCTCTTGTTGCCATGATTATTGCTGCAGTTTGTCAGAGCTTGTCGACTGTTGCCTTTCAATCCATTACGAATAATAGGATTATAACGCCTTCGCTTTTAGGTTTCGAATCACTTTACTCAACAATTCATACTAGTACAATATTTTTCTTTGGTGCTAGTGCATTGATCAATTTTAGTGGAGTTGGATCATTTTTATTTCAAGTTGTTGTTATGGTCTTGATGAGTTTAATACTATATGGATGGTTACTGTCTGGTAAATATGGGAACCTACAACTTATGCTTTTAGTTGGAATTATTATTGGTACTGGGCTAAATTCTGTGTCAACTTTCATGAGAAGACTACTTGCTCCCTCTGAATTTGATATTTTACAGGCAAGATTGTTTGGCTCTGTTAATAATGCAGATTCGGCATATTTTCCTATCGTCATTCCTATGGTAATCATTGTAGCTTTATTACTTCTTGCTCATTCTAAGAATTTAAATGTATTGTCACTAGGAAAGGATGTTTCTACTTCTTTTGGAGTTAAATATCAACCTAGTGTCATTTATACGCTTGTATTAGTTGCTATTTTGATGTCAATTTCAACAGCTTTGATTGGACCACTTACTTTCTATGGCTTTTTAGTAGCAACTTTGAGCTATCAGGCGGCGTCAACTTATGATCATAGATATATCTTTCCAATGGCTCTTGCTATAGGATTTTTGATAATAACGAGTGCATACTTTTTGATGTATCATGTGTTCCATGCTCAAGGTGTAGTTTCAGTTATTATTGAATTATTTGGTGGAATAATATTTTTAACTGTAGTTTTAAGGAAGAGGGCTTTATGATAAAAATTGATAATGTTAAAAAGTTCTATACAGATAAGGTAAAAATAGGACCTTTGGATATTGAAATACCAAAAGCGGGTTTTACTTCTTTAATTGGACCAAATGGCGCTGGAAAGTCTACGACACTTTTGATGATTGGAAGACTCTTGGATATGGAGGAAGGTCAAATTCAGGTGGCCAATATGGATGTTACTGAATCCAAATCAAAAGACTTAGCAAAAATTTTAACTATATTGCGACAAGAAAATCATTTTGTCACTAGGCTTACGATTAGACAACTAGTTGGATTTGGTCGCTTTCCTTATTCAAAGGGAAGATTAACTAAAGAAGATGAAATTATTATTTCTAAGTATATTGATTTTTTAGATTTAACGGATTTGGAGAATAGATATTTAGATGAGCTTTCTGGTGGTCAAAGACAAAGGGCATATGTAGCGATGGTTTTGTGTCAAGAAACTGAATATGTACTATTGGACGAGCCCTTGAACAACCTTGATGTTGCTCGTTCTGTTCAAATGATGGAGCATTTGAGACGCGCGGCTAATGAATTTGGAAGAACAATTCTGACTGTTATGCATGATATAAATTTTGCAGCCAAATATTCTGATAGAATTTGTGCTATGAAAGATGGACAAATTGCCGCTTTCGGAACAGTAGAAGAAGTTATGGACTCAAAAATTTTGACGGAAATTTTTGAAACAAAAATAGAAATTATCGAAGGGCCTTATGGGCCGATTGCTGTTTATTAGTTACAAAATTTTAGAAAAGAAGCATCTCAAAAAATAAGTATGCAAATACTATTTCCAGTGGATCTTTGTTTGCTATTAAGTTTCCTGTCCGTTTTTCGTGAAAGAGCAAAAACACTTGTTTTTATGCGGAGATTGCTCAAAAATGGAGACTTCTCACTTTGTACTAGGAATTACAGTAGTAACAGTTCTGTATTACGTTCTAGCTTTTAAAATAATTCGTGTTAGTCTGCACACACTATACTACAATAAAGAGATACAGTTTCAGCAACAATTGTTGATGGTCTTCCAATAATATCGAGCAATAGAAACAATGATGAGCCTAGTAACCTTATTTATATTCATTGGAGCAACGATAATTTATAAAAGTAAACGAGGGTAGATCGTTACTGATTGATTTTTGCTATTGAATATAGTATTTGTTAGCATGGAAAAAGAAGTTGAACAAATTATAAGATTATTGTTGACAAGTTAAATGAAAATGATTATCATTATCATATAAAGAATATTCCTTGACTACAATACAGTGTAGAAAGGATGAACTTTAGCTACTTTTCTCCAGAAGTTTGCTAGTTCATGATTACGCTCCTGAAACCCCCCTCATTTTTTGGGAACGTGAAAATCTCAGACGACTCACCTATTATAGGTGAGTCGTTTTTTTATGTTTTGAGCATAAAAAACAGCCTGTGATAGTAACTCAACAAGCTGTCTCTAATTATCCTTATATCTATTAAAAGATACTGAAAAAATAAATCTTCAAGCACTAATAAAATATATGAACCAGGTGGTCTACTGAGTCCATATAGTTTTAATTTTCAGGTACTATTTGATATTAGTCAAAATTGAATTATTAAAAACCAAAATATAGAGAGCATTGTCTACATATTGATGGTTCACTTTGAAATTTGTTTATTTTCAGAAAAAAATTTAAGAAAATAGGGTAGTAGATTGAGCTATTGAAGAAGCGATATATTTTCTGAATTTTCGGATGAGTCAACTCGTATAGGTTTCAGTTAATTTATACTAGCGAACAAAACCTAGGGTATTGACATATTAAGTGTTAGAATTATATATTTATTCCAGTTAAATTTTTGGAATATTCATTACAATTTTATACTTTAACTTGTACCTACAACGTGTTGACGTGTAGTTGTGTTGTCATGAATAGTTTAATTTGATTTGTAAACGTTTACGAAATACAGGGGAGCAAGGATAAGAGGGGGAATTACAATGAAAAAAATACGAATTGGTGTAATTGGAGCCGGTTTAAGAGGAGGCTTGGCACAATACTGGCATAAACCTACTGGAGCATCAGAAATAGTAGCATTAGCTGATATCTCTCAAGAACGTTTAGAAAAATTTCAGGAAAAATTCGATACACCATTATTTTTAACAAAGGACTATAAGGAATTATTAACAAGAGATGATATCGACGCAATTGCGGTTTTATCACCAGATTATCTGCATGAAGAACATATTACTACTTGCTTAAGTGCAGGCAAGCATGTATATGCTGAAAAACCATTAGCCATTACTGTGGAAGGGTGCGATCGAATATTAGATGCATGGAAAAAGTCAGGAAAGCATCTAATGGTTGGCTTTAATATGCGTTATATGAGTATGTATCAAACGATGAAAGGCTTAATTGACTCAGGAGCTATTGGAGAATTAAAGGCTATATGGGTACGTCATTTTGTTGGATTCGGCGGTTACTTCTACTACCACGATTGGCATGGTAATTCAAAAAATACAACATCTCTGCTACTTCAAAAGGGCTCACATGATTTAGATGTCATTCATTGGATTTCTGGGAAATATGCAACGAAAGTCTCTGCATTTGGTAGCTTAGATTATTATGGTGGAAATCAGCCAAATACGTTAACGTGTCCAACATGTGACCAGAAAAAAACTTGTCCAGAATATGTTGAACATACATTTACGGAATGTGCATTCCGTGAAGAAATTGATGTAGAGGATAATAATATGGTCATTATGGAATTGGAAGGTGGCATAAAAGCTTCTTACTTACAATGTCACTTCACACCAGACTATTCACGAAATTATACATTCATAGGTACGAAAGGGCGTATCGAAAATGATGATATCAATAATAAAATTTATTTAAAAACACGAAAATCAAATTCTTGGGAAGAACTTAGTGATGTTGTTTACGAAATGAAGCCTGAGGAAGGAAGCCATGGTGGGGCTGATCCAAAAATTGCCCAAGATTTTGTAGAACTCATTCTCTATAATAAAGAACCTTTAACAACGCCATTTGCAGGACGAATGAGTGTTGCGGTGGGCTGCGCAGCAACAGAGTCTATTCGTAACGGAGGTAAGGTTATAGAGATCATACAGGAATCTACCATTCTGCAACATTGATAAATTGGGGGTGTAATTATGACGCTTTTAGATAAAACAACTGTTGAGGACAAAACATCTAAAACACAACGTTTTTTCAAAAAGCAATCAAAAGTAAAGAAAAATCACTTGGTAGAGTGGAAAAAATCTATCAAAAAAAATTGGGAACTTTATTTATTACTAGCTCCTGTCATACTTTACTTTTTGGTTTTTCATTACTATCCACTATATGGGGTGCAAATTGCCTTTAAGGATTTCATTGCTACAAAGGGAATTATGGGAAGTCCGTGGGTAGGGTTTAAGCATTTTGAACGTTTTTTTGATAGTTATTATTTTTGGCGCTTAATAAAAAATACGATAGGGATTGGTGTATTCACTTTACTTATATCTTTCCCAATACCAATCATTATTGCATTGCTATTAAATGAAGTGAAAAGTCTTCGTTTTAAAAAATTTGTGCAGACAGTTATTTATGCCCCACATTTTCTATCAACAGTAGTAGTTGTTGGTATGCTGTTACTATTCTTAAAGTCAGATGGGATGATTAACCAAATAATTATGTTGTTTGGGGGTACACCAATTGATTTTATTTCAGAACCAGCATGGTTTAAATCGATATATGTACTATCTGATGTTTGGCAAACGATGGGATGGAGCTCCATCATATATATTGCCGCTTTAGCTGCCGTAGATCCAGCACAGCATGAGGCGGCAATGATAGATGGGGCATCAAAATTCCAAAGAATCATTCATATTAATATTCCTGCGATTATGCCGACTATTGTCATTTTATTTATCTTAAATGTAGGATCTGTCATGGCAATTGGATTTGAGAAGGTATTTTTAATGCAAAATGATTTAAATATGTCGGCATCGGATGTTATATCAACTTTCGTTTATCGTAGCGGGATTTTAGAAGCGCAATATAGCTTTTCAGCAGCTGTTGGCTTATTCAACTCTATCATTAATTTTATCCTCCTTATTATGGTTAATAAAATAGCTAAAAAAGTGAGTGATACAAGTTTATGGTAAAGGAGAGATTGAAATGAAAGAATCAAAGGGCGATCGTGCGTTTACACTCTTTAATTATATTTTTTTAACAATTGTAGCAGTTGTTGTTTTGTATCCACTTATTTTTGTTTTAAGTGCTTCCCTTAGTAATCCAGAGTACGTAATCTCGGGGGATATATGGCTATGGCCAAAGGAATTTACGGTGGAGGCCTACCAAAAGGTATTCCAAAATCCAGATATTATGAATGGATTTATCAACACATTGAAGTACACATTCTTTGGAACATTGTTAAATATAGTTATGACAATTTGTGCAGCCTACCCTCTTTCTCGTAGACATTTAAAAGGAAAAGGCTTTATTATGGCATTTATGGTTTTCACCATGTTTTTCAGTGGAGGACTAATTCCTACATATTTATTAATTCGTGATTTGGGCATGATTAATACTTTTTGGGTCATGATTATTCCGAACGCGGTAGCTGTATGGAACATCATTATTATGCGGACATTTTTCCAGTCCATTCCATATGAGCTAGAGGAATCTGCCATGATTGATGGCGCAGGGAACTTCCGAATTTTGTGGAGTATTGTTCTACCACTATCATTACCAGTTATGGCAGTCATGGTTTTATTTTATGCAGTAGGACATTGGAACTCTTATTTCCAAGCATTGATTTACTTGCAAGACCAAGATAAGTTTCCACTACAACTTATTCTGAGGCAAATATTAATTCAAGGACAAGCTGACGATATGATTAAAGCGACGTCAGAAAGCTTTTTAGCTCAAAAACTTAGCGTTGAAGGGTTAAAGTACGCAGTTTTAATCGTTGCTAACCTACCAATGTTAATGCTTTATCCATTCTTACAAAGATATTTTGTAAAAGGTGTCATGATTGGTTCATTAAAAGGTTAAAGAATAGGGGCGATTTTAAATGAAAGTGAAAAAAAAGCGTGTTTACGGTTTAGTAACAAGCCTGATGTTAGCTGCAAGTTTGCTAGGAGCATGTTCAGATAATAAAGATAATGGTGGAGAAAAAAGCGGTAATCTGGATAATTTGAATGCAACGGATATGCCTATTACAAAAGAGAAAATTGAAGTAGACGGTTTTGCAGCAAAGTTTTTTGCATCACAAGATTGGAACAATCTAATGTTATGGGAAGAATACGAGAAAATGTCTAACATCCATATTAATTGGACAACTGTTCAGACTGAAGTATTAGCGGACAAAAAGAACTTACTTTTAGCTGCTGGAAATTATCCAGAAATATTTTTTGCATCAGCATTTTCAAAAACTGATTTAATCAAGTATGGACAACAAGGTGTATTCTTACCGTTGAATGATTATATTGATCAATATGCTCCAAATTTTAAAAAACTATTAGAAGAATACCCATCTGTAAAACAAGGTGTGACGATGGCAGATGGCAATATTTATGGCTTCCCAACAATTTACGATCCGAAGTTTTCATCACTTCGCGTTGGAGCTCCATGGATTAACCAGAAATGGCTTGATAATCTAGGTTTACAATCACCTGAAACAACAGAAGACTTGTATAACGTGCTGAAAGCATTTAAAGAAAATGATCCTAATGGCAATGGTTTACAAGATGAACAAGGCTGGGGAACTGGCTATGGTATTGAACAAATTATTTCTTATTTAAGAGGTTCATTTGGCTTGAACAAACAAGGAACGATGAATCTGAATTTAGACTTTAAAAAAGGAACTGAAGAATTCCGTTTCGTGCCAACGACAGACGAATATAAACAATTACTTGAGTTTTTAAATAAACTTTACAAAGAAGGTTTAATCAATAAAGATGTATTTACGACAGAGCCTCAGAAATTTGCGGCAGAAGCAGCTAAAGGGACGTTTGGTATGCTTAGTGAAGTAGATCCGAAAGAGTTATATAAAATAGATGGTTATACTGGTGCACAAGTTTTAGAAGGACCGAATGGGGATAGACAATTTACTGCGATGACTAATGGTCTTGGTAATTTAGGCATGTTTGTTTTAACAGATAAAGCGAAAAATCCTGAAGCGATGGTTCGTTGGATTGATCACTTATATGGTGAGGAAGGAGCTAAAATGTTCTTTATGGGCTTTGAAGATGTCACTTACGAAGAAAATGCGGATGGTACTATTCAATATGTAGAAAATATTACGAATAACCCAGATGGCAAAAACTTAGATCAAGCGATAAGTGATTATTTAACATGGCCAGGCGGCTATTACCCTGGGATTGTAACGAAAAAGTATTTCCAAGGTGCAGAGGCTAAGGAAAATTCTATTAACAATGCTAACCAAGTAATGCCATATGCCTTGAAAGATGATGAAATTATTCCAGGATTGAATTACACAGTAGAAGAAAATGATCGAGTGTCAGCCGTTTTAACAGACATTCAAACGTATGTAAATGAAATGACAGCAAGTTTTATTACAGGCAAAGAAAGCTTCGATAAATGGAATGATTATAAGAAAACAATTGAGAAGATGGGCTTACAAGAATATTTGGAAGTAGCACAAGGCGCATATGACCGATCAAAATAATTAAATTTAGGATTTCCTCCTAGCTTAATAAGAAGGAGAAGGTCGCATAAGCTAAATATTCACTTTTGATTCCAAGCTTATGTGACCCTTATTCTCTAAAACTTCTTTCTAATGACGTGTCTAGTTAGAGAAACCAATTCTTCATACTTAAAATGAAGCATGCATGATATATAGTTGTGTGTGAATCGTAGGGAGGTAATGTACATGGAATTTGAAGGGTGGAGAAGTAAATTATACTGGGTTGTAGAGTGGATTACATTGTTAGCAGTGCTACAGTTATTATGGATAGGCTTAACTTTGCTTGGACTGGTTTTATTTGGACTATCCCCGGCAACTGTCGCAATGTTTACTACTTTACGTAAAAGATTACTAGGAGAAGATGACTTAAAAAGATTAGTAAAAATATATTGGAATACATATAAAGTCGAATTTATTCCATCTAATAAAATAGGTATTATCTTACTGGGTTTAGGCTACTTTTTAATCATTAACTTTCAGATTATTATAACATTTCATGGCGTACTTGGTTTACTTTTACTAACAATGTTCATCACAATTAGTATGCTATTCGGTATTATTCTAGTGAATATATTTCAACTATATGCCCATTATAATTTACCATCATTACGTTACTTTGCTGCTTCAATCATATTTAGTATTGCGTATCCATTACAAATGATTAGCAGCATTATAGGGCTTGCCATACTATATAAAATTTATAGTTGGATTCCTGGCTTATTACCATTTTTCGGTGTTAGCTTAACTGCATTATTTTTAACTTGGATGTCATCTCATATATTTAAGAAAGAAATTGAAGCAGAGGAACATACTAATCTACCACAGTATTCTGGTGGAGGGGTAACCTCATGAATAAAATATGGATTATTAATGCTAATATCGTTTTGGAAAATCAAATTTTAAATAACGGATTTCTAGAAATGTCGGGAGGGAAAATTACAGTAATTGATCAAATGGATAATTGTCCTTCACTAGCTTCGATAGAGAATGTAATAGACTGTCAGCTAAAAGGTTATATAATCCCTGGAATGATCGATATCCATGTACATGGTGCTTTAGGACATGATTTTATGGATGCTGATCAAATTTGTTATTCGAAAATGGCAAAGTATTTAGCTAGTGAAGGCATAACAGCTTTTTTAGCAACAACGATGACAGGTCCTATGTCAGAGATTGAAGCTACTATTGAGGAACTTTCTTCTTATTATAAAAACCAACCTACAGCAGTAGCTGAAATGTTAGGAATTCATTTAGAAGGTCCATTTATTAATGGGGCAAAAAAAGGAGCCCAACCAGAAGAGTATATCTTAAAGCCAAATGTTCAACAATTTAATGATTTATACGATAAGTCTCAACAATCCATTCGTCTTGTCACATTTGCACCAGAGGAAGATAGCAATTTTGAATTACTAAAAGAATTGACTAGTAAGGGAATTATTGCATCTATTGGCCATTCTGACGCTGACTATAATACGGCAATCCATGCATTAAAAGCTGGTATCACACATGCAACACATCTATTTAATGGTATGAGTGGACTTCATCATCGTGATCCAGGTGTTGTTGGAGCAGTGCTTTTAGCCGAAGATGTGTATATTGAGGTAATTCCAGATAATATCCATTTCCATAAAGATTTACTACCAATAGTTTACAAAATGACGGGCTTAGATCGTTTGTTAGTCATTACAGATGGTATACGTGCAAAGGGGATGCCAGATGGTATGTATAGTTTAGGTGGAAATGAAGTAGAAGTAATCAATAATCAATGTATTCAACGTAAAACAGGATCCTTAGCTGGAAGTGTGTTGAATATGAATACGGCAAGGAAAAACATAGAAGAGTGGCTTACACTTTCAATCGTTGAACAAATGCGTCTTGTTTCTTTGAATCAAGCAGTACATTTAGGGTTCGATAAGCGAAAAGGGTCTATTGCACTAGGGAAAGATGCAGATGTTGTTTGGTTGAATGAAGAAGGGGAAGTGGAGAAAACTTTTTGCTTAGGGAATCTTGCCTTTGAGAAGGGTTGATATATCAATAGGCATCTTTTTATATAGATGGTATATTGATTACAAAACCTAGAGAAGGAAGGAAAAAAGATGCATTTGTTAGATCAATCCAGTGTAATCCCATTGTATCACCAATTGAAACAAATATTATTTGCAAAAATTCAATCAGGTGAATGGAAGCCAGGAGATAAAATAGATTCGGAAAATCAATTAATGGAAATGTTTCGAGTTAGTCGAAATACAGTAAAAAAGGCAATTGAGGAATTAGTAAAGGAAGAGAAATTATATCGTATACAAGGGAAAGGGACCTTCGTTTCGAAACCTAGACTTGAACAATCGCTTGGAGGATTTTATAGTTTTAGTCGCATGATTCAAGAAAAAGGTTTAAATCCAAGAGATGAAGTGCTAGAAATACAGAAGGTTTATCCCTCAACAAAGGTTAGGTCCAATTTAGCATTAGAGGAAAATGAGCAAGTAGTAGAAATGAAGCGTTTACGATTTGCAGATAATGAGCCTATTATTTTGGAATCATCATTTTTACCTTTAAGTATTATTAAGGATAGTGAAATATTAAAAGAAGTAACTACTTCCTCTTTATACAGCTTATTAGAACAACGGTTTAACATTATTGTTGTAAGGGCGAGAGAAGCTTTTGAACCAGTCCTTATTAATAAAGATGAAGCGCCTTTATTGAAAACAGATGCTGGAAAACCAGCTTTATTACTAGAACGAACTGCGTTTGATACTTCAGGAAAACCAGTTGAATTCTGTATTTCGATTGTAAGAGGGGATCGTTGCCGATTTTATACAGAATTAAACTAATTGAGTAGTTCCCTCTATTTTTTTACGTTATAGATTATACCAACAACCCATTGAGGGAGGAATTCTATTATGCCATTAGTGACAACTAAAGTTATGTTAGAAGATGCTTATAAAAATAATTATGCAATCGGTGCTTTTGGAGCACATAATTTGGAAATTATAAAAGCAGTAATTGCTGGTGCAGAAAAAGTAGGTGCACCTGTCATTTTGCAAACAACTTCAAGCACTTATAAATATGTTGAGATGCCTTATATGATTGCACTTGTAAAAACAGCAGCTGAACAGGCAAAAGTACCGGTGGCATTACATCTGGATCATGGTGAATCTTATAAGATTGTTATGGAATGTTTACGGGCAGGCTATACCTCTGTGATGATTGATGGTTCCTCCTTACCTTTTGAGGAAAATATCTTATTAGTAAAAAAAGTAGTAGAAGCTGCAAATGCGTTAAATGTGCCTGTTGAAGCAGAGCTTGGGACAATTGGTGGTGTCGAAGATCGTTTAAGTGTCCATGAGGATAATGCATTTTTTACTGAACCCAAGCAAGCTGAACATTTTGTGAAGGTTACAGGAATCCAGTCATTTGCTCCAGCTTTTGGTACAGCGCATGGTAAGTATAAACAAAAGCCAAAATTACAATTTGATCTATTACAAGAAATTCATTGTTCTACAAATGTGCCCTTAGTCATGCACGGAGCATCCGGAGTGCCAGAAGAGGATGTGCGTAAATCTTTGAATTACGGCATTGCAAAAGTGAATTTTTCTACTGAGCTGAAGGATTTATTTGCTGAGCAATTAAGAGCTTATTTTAAGGATAATCCAACTGAAAATGATCCAAGAAAGTATTTCCTTCCAGCACGTGAATCTTTAATTAAGTTAGTAGAGCAAAAGATTGAGATGTTACAAAAATGATTACTACATTAACCTTAAATGCAGCCATTGACCAAGTATATGAGATAGGTTCTTTAATGGTTGGTCAAACCAATCGTGTATCGCAGAAGTCACAACAAGGCGGAGGGAAAGGTGTTAATGTAGCTCGTGTTATCGTGGCTCTTGGGGGCGATGTGATTATTGGCGGTTTCGTTGGTGGATTAAATGGTAGTAGAATAACGGAACTTTTACAGGAAGAAAATTTACAAACAGAGTTCATACAAATACAGGAAGAAAACCGAATTTGTTTAACTGTTATTAATCAGCAAAAGAAGGAAATGACAGAGCTTTTAGAGACAGGACCAACCATTTATGAATGTGAATGGAATAAAATGTTAAATTGGGTTGAGGCACAAGCCGAACATGCTAGCTATTTTGTATTGTCAGGAAGCCTACCTAAAGGTATCCCAAAAACGGCCTATGCGGAGATTATTCATAGATTAAAGCAAAAAGGGATTCGAGTTGCACTTGATACAAGTGGTGATGCATTGAAACATGGTATTAAGGCAATACCCTCTATCATTAAACCTAATGAGGATGAAATAACTCAATTGATTGGTAAGCCAGTTCTAGCTCAGAAAGACTTAGTTCAAGCTGGTATAAAATTACAAGAATTAGGGATTGAACATGTGTGTTTTTCATTGGGCGAGCAAGGTGCTTTATTCGTTAATTCGTTAGGGGTTTACAAAGTGAATGCACCACGGATAAATGTTGTCAATACAGTTGGCAGTGGTGATGCCTTTTTAGGTGGACTTATTTATAAGCTCTCACAGGGTGCAGACCCTACAGAGGCATATAAATGGGCTGTTGCATGTGGTTCAGCGAATGCAGAAAATAAAGAGATTGCAAAAGTACAAAGAGTGACTGTTGAAAGTCTCTTAGACGAGATACAAATAACTAAAATTAAAGAGAAGTAGGGATTTGTTTATGTACACTTACAATGAGATTATGGCACAAGGACAAAAGTTAGAAAAAACAAAAGACATTGTTCAATCAATTAGATTTAATGAAAATGCTGTAGATGTCGTTCTTTTCACAGGATGTGGAACATCATTTTATTTAGCGATTGCAGCAGCACGTTATTATCAAGCTGTAACTGGAGAGTTTGCAATTGCTGTACCAGCATCTGAGTTATTTTTACACACAGAAACGTATATTTTAAAAAATAAAAAGTATCTTATCATTGGCATTTCACGTTCGGGGACAACTTCGGAAATCATTATGTCTTTAGAACATTTGAATGATGCGGAAAATATACGTACTATGGCAGTGACATGTAATGGGGACACACCTATGGCTAAATTAACTGATGAATTGATTGCTTTAAATGATATATCAGAAAAAAGTGTGGTAATGACTCAATCATTTTCTAATATGCTATACGCTCTCCAATTATATGCAGCGAAAATTAGTGGACGAACGGATATGATGAAACAGTTAGAGAAAATTCCTGCACTTGTTCATTCGGCATTAGGCAATGGAAAGCAATTAACACAGGTGACAGAAGATGTCTCAAAAAAGCGTTTTATCTTTTTAGGGTCTGGTGCTTATAATGGGTTAGCTAAAGAAGCGACATTAAAGCTAAAGGAAATGACGCAAACGGAATGTGAAAGTTACTCCAATTTAGAATTCCGTCACGGCCCAATCTCTATTGTCGATAAGGAAACGGTTGTTATTTTATTTACACAAAATGAAACGAAGGAATATGATCACGCATTAGTGAAAGATATTCAAAAGCTTGGAGGTTTCGTTGTTGTCATTGGTATAGCTTCAGAAGAATTGGAAGCAGATTTAATTTTTAAGCTATCAGAAGAAGTGGACGATTTAAATCGACTTGTTGAAGCTGTTCCTTACTTCCAACTATTGGCTTATCAAAATGCAATATTTAAAGGTTGTGATCCTGATAAGCCACGTAATTTAACGCAAGTCGTAAATCTTTCATAACAAAAGCAGATGCAATGAATAATAGACATATATATAACCTTTACTTTCTGAGAATTGCGAATTCGAGTAGATCATGTGGCGAAAACTGGTGGTGGAAAGATGCGTTATATTTTAGTAGCAGATGTTGGCGGAACAAAATTAGCAACGGCTTTATTTAATCAACAGCAACAGTTATTAATCAAAAAGGAAGTACCAAGTGATGTTACAAATAGAGAAACTTTATTCCATTGTTTAATTAATAGTTTTGAAAAGCTATGTATAGAGCAAGAAGTTTCTATTAATGAGATCTCTAAGGTATGTATTGGCGTACCTGGTATTGTGGATGTTCAAAAAGGTCTAGCAGTTTATCAAAATAATATACCGTGGAGTAACTTTCCGATTTCTGAGCGTTTAATTGAATTTTTTCCATATGCACAAATATTGATGGATAACGATGTTAACATGGCAACCTGGGGAGAATACAATGCTAGAGGGTTCCGTAAAGAAGTGATGGTATATGTAACATTAAGCACTGGATTATCTTGTTGTACAGTTGTAAATGGCGAATTTATAAGAGGAACAGGATTAGCTGGTGAAATAGGTTTTAATATCGTTGGTAATGATGGAGAAACATTAGAAGAAAGTGTGTCAGGACCTGCTATAGAAAAGTTAGGAAGAGCGTTACTGGGGAATTCGGAAATTCGATTAAAAGATATGATGGAGCTCTATTACAAGGGAGACCTCATCATGGATAAGCTTTTGCAGCAATTAATCTACTGCATGGAAAAACAATTGCATCAAATGATTTTGATGCTTGACCCACATTGCATAGTGTTAGGTGGCGGCTTTTTTAATCACCATCCGAAAATCATAGAGCAGATTAAACAGGTGATTCATCAACGTTTGTTAAACACACCTTTTGAAGGGAAAGAGCAAATTATAGGCAGTAGTATTCGTAAAGGTGAGGCGGGACTGTACGGTGCAGCAATGAAATAAAAATAGCAATCGTTTTTATACTTAATATTATATATTTCTACTTCAAAATAGCGGTACCGTTAGGAAAATAGGGATTTACATCGATAAAAAAAATCCAACTTCCTTATATATTCTATTGAGAAATTTTTGACATGAAATGTTTCATTTCTACAAGACGGAGGTAATAGTTGAAAACCTCATATAAAATAGTTGAGATAGCTTAGTGACGAAATGACAGTGTATTTTTCCATCTAGCTATCTTTTTTGGTTATTTTGCTTTGTTTTATATAAAGTAATAGCAAAATAACATCCATCAAGTAAAATACGATTGTTGGATGCAGAAAGACTGGTTATCTTCTAAAATTGGATCGAATCAGTGAAGTTGATTGAATCTATAGTCAATCAATTATCGAGTATGGACTATGAGTGGGAGGTAAAAAAAGCGGGAAACAGACTCTTTGTCTGAATCCCTTTCTATGAGGATTAATATTTGCAGTACTTTTTGCTTCTAACGAATGCGTTTCTCTGTTTCTAAGTCAAAAAAATGTGCCCGAGACATATCAAATTGTAGGTGTGCAACTTGGCCTTGTGTAATTTTTGTATCAGAGTTAACACGTGCAATATAAGGCTGTCCATTTAACTGGGCATGTAACATCAGCTCAGCACCTGTTAATTCTGATACTTCAATATTTGCCTCAATGGACGAAAAGAATGGCTCAGAAATGACAGAAGAATTTTCATAAATATGCTCAGGACGAATGCCAAGAATCAGCTCTTTTTGTAAGTAGCCTTGTTCTAATAATAATTTTGATTTTTCTGCTGGAATAGTTAATGTAATAGGACCGATCTGAATCCCTTCTTCATGGAAAACCCCTTTAAAAAAGTTCATGGATGGGGAGCCTATAAAACCGCCAACAAATTTATTTTCAGGTAAGCCGTATACTTCTTCAGGTGTACCAATTTGTTGAACAATACCGTCCTTCATAACAACAAGACGCGTGGCCATTGTCATTGCTTCAGTTTGATCATGTGTTACATAAATTGTCGTTGTTTTTAAACGCTGATGAAGCTTGGTAATTTCTGCACGCATTTGTACGCGTAGTTTTGCGTCTAAATTGGACAACGGCTCGTCCATTAAGAAAATATGTGCATCTCGGACGATTGCTCGACCAAGGGCAACCCGTTGTCTCTGACCACCCGATAAAGCTTTAGGCTTGCGATCCAAATACTTTTCTAAATCAAGAATGGCTGCTGCATTGTGGACACGTTCTTTAATTTGTTGTTTTGAAAATTTTCGAAGCTTTAAGCCAAATGCCATGTTGTCGTATACCGTCATATGAGGGTATAATGCATAGTTTTGAAAAACCATCGCAATATCACGTTCCTTTGAAGGTACATCGTTCATTCTCTTGTTATCAATAAAAAAATCGCCTTCCGAGATTTCCTCTAAGCCAGCTATCATACGTAAGGTGGTTGATTTCCCACAACCTGATGGACCAACAAGTACAATAAACTCTCTATCCTGAACAGTTAGATTAAAATCAGATACAGCCGTTACACCGCCATCGTATATTTTATAAATATTATTAAGTATGATTTTCTCCATATTTAATCCCCTTTGTTCTTTTTTACAGTTTAAATAAAGTGAGGAAGAAAACCAATGTCTAAAATGCATAATGTTCAGTTAACTATTTTTGTGCATTTTGTAAAAATGACCAAAGATAACTAGCAAAGTAAACAAGTATTGCACCATCTAAATTTTTTATGTTAATATTTGTAATTTCTTGGAATTTTGATAAACGATAGGTTAATGTATTACGATGCATGTGCAATTTTTTGGATGTCAACGAAATATTTAAACCACATTCATAAAAAGTTTTAACAGTTTCAAGTAATTCTCTATCAGACTTTAAAGGTATAATAATTTGCTCTTCTAAAAATTTTAGAATAGAAGTAGGCAATTGTTGTGTTAGTAAAATAGGGAATATCGTTTGAAATGAATAATAAGGTTCAGCAAATCTTAAATGTAAACATTCCTTGAACCATTGTGCTTCTCTTTGAAATTTATATGGAAATTCCTTATCTATTTCATAAAATTCTCCAAGATATAACTGGATTCTGACATAAAAATCTGCTTCAATTGTACGAATAAGTGCAATAAAATCTTCTTTTTCATTCATTGAATGACTCTTAGGTTCAATGAGTAAAAATTGATTTGTAGTAACTTGAATTAATATCGTATCTTCCTGAAAAAAATTATAAAGAGCTTCTTTTAAAGCCTCTAAAGGAGGGTTTTCATTTATAAAAGTAATTTGAATAACTCGAGCTTTATTAAAGGATAAATTGGATGGTATATCACCATTTGAATAGATAAATTCATACCAAGTATCCGATGCCTGGAATAGTGAAGAGGTAGCTTCAGTATAAAAAACAGTAAGCCATTGGTAGTCTCGCTGTGACACCTCATGCTTCGAGATGGAAAACCATTCTTTTATTTGGTGATGGTAGAAAATATAAGAGTCATATGATAGCTGAGTTGGCTTTGTTCGATAATAACGATATGAAGGAAACAATGCTTTGAGATTTAAGTTCATTAAATATTCCTCTTCTTTCGATATATAGTAAAAAATATAAAAAGCGCTAAATGAAAGTCATACAATTTTGTAAAAGACATAAGTTGGAAAAAAACAACGTTTAAATGTAAGCATTTCAAAAGGCTTATAAAACTCCAAATATGTACAATCAAAAAATATGTGATATAAATTTTTCTCCTATTACTAGTAATAATAAGTGCTAGGATAAAAAAGTTAATAAGTATAGGTTTGATTCATGGAGCATCACCTCAAAGGATTTATTTTTCATTTATATATGTAGATAGAGTGCTTTATGTGAAATTAGTGGCTTTACTTCATTTAATTGTAAAAGAAAAAAGACTGTAGGCAAACTCTCAAATTTTTTGAGTTTGTCTACAGTCTGAATCCAATTACTAATGATGAGTAATTGGATCTTTTGTAGTTGTTATGCCTTTACATCTTTTGTCCAATCCGCTACTTTGTCTTGGTTGTTTTCAATCCATTTTTTTGCTGCTTCTGTGGCACTCATACCTTCCATAATATCGAACATCACACTTTCTATATCTTCAGAAGTCCAATGGAAATGATCAAGGACACGATAGGCATCGGGATCATCTTCTTTCAAGCCATTACGAGCAAATGTGCCAATATATTCTTCTGTCCCATATAAACCTTTTGGGTCATCTAAATATTTTAAATCGTATGCATTAAATATCCAGTGTGGTGACCACCCAGTAATGATAATTTCTTCATTATTAGTAATGGCTTGACTAAGGGCAGCTGTCATTGCACCAGCAGAAGAAGTAAGTACATTCCAGCCTTCTAGATTGTTATATTCCTTATAGGCATTTTCTGTCGTAGCCATCATATTAGCCCCAGGTTCAATACCTGTAATTGTTTTATTGGCTTCGATGGTTAAGTCTTCGATTGAATCGACATCCATATAGCTTGGTACAACTAAGCCAATTTTAGCACCAGTTAGATTTTCACCTAAATTCTCAATTTTATCTTTGTATTTCTCTACTTGCGGAGCATGTGTTTGCGGTAACCAAGCAGATACCATACCGTCAACCTCTCCGTTTGCAAGTGCCTCCCACATAATGCCATTGTCGAGTGGCGTTAATGTTACCTCGTATCCTAAATCCTCTAAAACTTGTCCTACTACGTGAGTAGAAGCTACTTCAGTATCCCATTCAACATAGGCTAGGTTGATTGTCTTTCGATCTTCCTTTTTAGATCCTGCATCTGCTGAACCACATGCTGTTAAAACAAGTAGACATAGTAAAGAAAAACCTATTTTCCGTAATTTTAGATATCTCATAAATTTCCCCTCTCCAGTAATTCTTATATTCTTGTGAAAATTAAAAAATCAATAAGTAACAACTTAATTTTAATGACAAGTTGTTACTTTTGTCAAATGGATGTTGTACAAATCATGAGGGGAATCATGGGATTAGCCGTGCAGTCTATATTGGGCTGCCCAAAAATCTTTCTATTGATCACATATGATAGGTGAAAATGGAAACTGTGATTTGAGGAGGCTTAGTATGCATTGGATTACCATTATTTTAATAGGAATTGCAGCGAATTTAGATAATTTGGGAATCGGCCTAGCTTATGGCGTCAAACAAGTTAAAATTCCGATTTTATCCAATGCTGTGATTGCTGTCATGTCAATGATTGTCACATACATCGCAGTAACAGCAGGCAGCACAGTTGTTGCGTATATTTCACCGCATACTGCCAATTTATTAGGCAGCTTGCTGTTGTGTATTATTGGGCTCTGGACTTTAATGTCCAATAATTTTTCTAAACAACAGATAGCTGGCAACCCTGAGTTATTTGATGAAGATAAAAACTTAGTGATTTCAACGCGAGAGGCAATGGCACTCGGCTTCGTTTTATCAGCGAACTGTTTAGCAGGGGGCATTGCTATTGGGGCAAATGGCATTTCGGCCCTTTGGACGGTCATATCTATTGGTTTGTTTTCGTTTATTACAGTGGGAGTGGGGGGTCAATGTGGCTCTTTACTATCAAAAACGTATATTGGTAAGCATTCAACTGCGATCTCAGGATGGCTGCTAATTATGATTGGCATTTTCGAGATTTTTGCTAAATAACATATGAAAACAATGGGTAACCTCCACACCATATGTAGATGGAGTACTTTATGTAGAAGTTGATTGGAACGAAGAGTAGCGACTCCAGCGGGAAAAGCGGGAAAGTCGAGATCCTAGACTGAGCGGATGTTTTCTGTACGAAAGCGAAGCGACAGTAACGAAGCAAGGGAAGCAGCTCGACCCCGCCCGCGGAAAGCGTCCGCTCATAGTGGAAATGAACGGCTTTACTTTATTTCATTGAGTTTGTCTACAGTCTGAGAATATAACCAAATTTTGGTTATATTCTTTTTATTAGGAGGAAAATTTGACATATTGAGGACTAATTTGGTTTTACAGTTGACATACACTGGTATCAACGATTATTCTTGGGAGTAGAATCGTAATTGAGAATAATTTTCGTTTAGGTGAAAGTGCTTTCATGAGGATATTTTTTCAATTATGATGTTTTACTATGACCAAGGGAGGCGTGCAATACATGAAGAAAATGCTCATGTTGATCATGCTTGTTAGTATTATTGTCGTTAACTTAGGGTTGACACAAGCATCTGCTCAACTGGCTGATGGCACACATTCGATAAAATATCAGGTCAATAAACCTGACAGTAACTCTGCATCCATTGCCAACGATTATTTTGTAAAACCAGCGAATGTAACAGTGAAAAATGGTACTGCTACAGTACAAATTACTTTAAAAAGCAGTGCGTGGATTACAAAATTTCAACCACCTGGTGGAGCAACTGTTGTGAGTGAGGATAAAGCAGCAGATACTCGCACTGTACAATTCACAGTTAATGACTTATCAAAACCAGTAGTAACAGCTATGAAAATTGATATTGATGATATTAATTATCACCATGAATACAGTGTATCGCTTGTATTTGATGCCGTATCGACTGCTAGCCCAGCTGCTACAACGCAACAAGCAACACAAAATGAATCAAAGACACCACAAGCATCTACAACAGAAAGTCAAGTGCCGAACCCACAGACAGGTGACGCAACACCTTATCTATTAATTGTTGCTTTAGTGGGATCAGCATTTTTACTTTATAAAAAAAAATACCAAACAAAAACGGAGGGTCAATAAATGGCTAAAAAACGTCAATCTCGCGCAACTAAAATAGTACTAGCTTCATTGCTAGCGGCATCTCTTTCAGTTCCATCTTTTGCATCGGCAGCAGAGGTAGTAACTACAAATACAGAAGTGAAGGCAGAAGCAACAAAAGCTGACAAAACGGCAGCAGTTATCAATTTCCAAATCTTCAAACCTGGTACAACAGAAGCACAACCTGCTATTAGCTCTCATCTAGTACCTCAAGGTTCAATCGTTGAAAAAGACGGAAAATTTGAAGCGAATTTAACGATTACAGCTAAATCAGCACCAATGATTGCAGGTCTACAAACAAAGCAAGGTGATAAATTTGTAGATGCTACAGAAGTGAAAAATAGTGATGGCACAATTACATACAGTTTCCCTGTTGTTGTTGATGAAGTGAAATCAGCAAAAATCCATGTGGTTGTTCCTTCAGCAAATATGGACAAATGGTATGATTTTGATTTAAAAGCAGTGAAAGAAGTAAAAGAAGAAGTAAAAGTGGATGAAGTAGCTGTTACTGTTTACAAAAATGGTACAACAGAAGAATCTATGATGAAACAATATATTGCACCGAAAGTAGGCGTTTCTGCTAAAGACGGTAAAAATATTGTGACAATGACATTCCCTCAAGGTCAATATGTAAAAGGTTTCACTGTAGAGGGGAAAGAAGCAACTTTAGTGAAACAAGATGATGCTACAAATGCACGCACATACTCATTTGAAGTAGCAGATTTAAAGAAACTTGTGAATGCTCAATTACACATCGTTGTTAATGAACCAGCACAAGGTGTGAAGTATGACTCGAATCATACAGTACAATTTAGTTTTGCTGTCGAAGGTGCAGTAAAGCCAGTTGTAAATCCATTTAAAGATATTAGTAAAGATGCGAATAAAGAAGCCATTCTATCACTTTACAGCTTAGGAATTGTTAAAGGACAAGACAACTTCAATCCAAACGATAACATTACACGTTCTCAATTTGCTTTAATGGTGGCACGTGCATTGAACGTCTCTTCTACAAAAGATGCAGGATTTAAAGATACAGGTAAGCTTAGTGCAGAAGCTGTTCAAGCTATAAATGCATTAGCAGAAGCTGGGATTGTTAAAAAAGCAACAAACTTTAATCCAAATGACACATTAACTCGTCAACAAGCAGCTGTGATGATTTACCGCACAGTAACACATGTAGCAGGTAAAGAAATGAACTTTGGCGACCCAAGTCTTTCTTACTATGCTGATGGGGTAAAAGTGAAAGATGAAGAAGCGAAAAAAGCATTCGCACTTCTATATGCAGGTAAGGTGATGACTGGTTCACCTACTGCAGATGGTAAAACAGTTATTGATGCAAATAGCCCATTAAAACGTTCACATATGGCGAAAATTTTAAATGGTTCATTGCAATACATCAACAAATAATGATCTTCACTGCAACTTCCTTTCTCATATTGATGGGGAAGGAAGTTCCTGTGCTTTTAAAGAAATGGGAGGCTATGATGCAATGATTCTAAAGACAAATAACCTTTGCATAGTGGCTGTTTGTACAATTTTATTAATCTTTTTTTCTCCATTCATTTTTCTAGAAGCAGAAGCTGAGGAATCTGTTATTGCAGATGGTAGTTATCAAGTTGAACTAAGTTTTTCTCCGATCGAAGGCTTTGAAGGAAGGATTTTCAAACAAGTAGCAACGCTCGCAGTTAAGGATGGGCAATATCAATTAACAATGAAACTTGAAGAACTCAATCCTATACGAGATATACATATCGAGCAGCAAGGCAATGAGCTTTCTTTTACACTAGATAAAATAGAAAATTTAGTTCAGTTTGATGTTTTAGCCTTACAACAACCAATTGTCCTAAAGGGCAATATAGAGCTTGCAACAGAAGAACAATATGCTTCGTTTTCCCAAGAGCTTCGCCTCAAAGTGCAGACACTGTCACCAAATATTCCACAAGGTGAAGGTAGTGAAGAAGTGACTGAGGGAATAAATTCAGAAGGAACAATGGGCCAGGAATGGTCATTAGATTATGAGTTAATGGTAGATGGTAAACAAGAACACTCTATTATGAATAGCTATGTGAATCCAGTGGCAAAGGTAATCGAAAAAGATGGTAGATACTACGCACAAATGACGATTTTACAATCAGCTTGGATCACAGGATTAACGGTAGATTATAAAGGACAGCAAGTTGAACCTAGACTACTTTCACTTTTAGATAATGTACGAATCGTGGAATTTGAGGTTGAAGATTTAACACAACCATTACGATTGTGGGTGAAGATCGATATTCCTGATATTTCTTATCATCATCAATATTTTGTTCAATTAGTATTTGATCCAGCACAGGTTGCGAAGATTTTAGATAAACCTTCAGAAGAAGTATCCTCCGAACCCAAAGACAGTGATAAAACAGCAAAAATAGTAGGAAAAGTGCAAAAGCAAGTGCAAACGCCATCGGAACAAAACCATGTGAAGAAGGAAGCGAGCTCGGCTACATCGACAGTACCAACTACTCAATCAATGCTTGTTGTACCACAGGAAGAAAAACTAGCATTTGATCGGACACTGGATGAATCAGTAGACGAAGCAGAGGAAGAGGTAGCAGAGGAAAATAAAAAAGAAGAGGTTGCCACTGATAAGGTAGTGAACCATTCTACGGCAAAGCAGCAGATAGAGCCGTTAAACATTGTAAAAATTATGTTGCTTATCGCTATTTGTCTTGTATCAGGTTGGTTACTCATTCGCCGTATTAAAAAAGCCAAAAAAGATCGTACTGAGCAGAAATAAGTAGGAGATGACACAATGAAAAAGGATTGGAAAATAGGGGCACTGTTAGTGACATTACTATCACTGCTTCTTGCTGGTTGTAGTGGCAGTGACAAACCAGCAACAAAGGATAAAACCGTTGCAGTAAGTGAACAAGTAGCTGAAGAGAGTGAGCAACGAATCATTGCTGGAACAGTTGTAGTGGCAGATATTCTAGATAAGTTGGAGCTTGACGCAATCGCAGTACCGGAAACGGAAAAGCAATTAGCCAAACGTTTTGAGGATTTGCCGACCATTGGTAATGCAATGGAGCCTGATATGGAAATTGTGAAATCATTGAATCCGACAGAAGTATTATCGGTATCGACCTTAGAGTACGATTTAAAGGATAAGTTTAAACAGTTGAATATTCCTGTAGACTTTTTAAATTTACAAAGTGTTGATGCGATGTTAACGGAAATCACAACACTTGGTGAACGCTATGATCGTGTAGCACAAGCTGAGGAATTAGTACAGGATTTACAGAAAAATATGGAAGCGGTTCAAGGTGTTGCTGCGAATAAAGAAGGTCCTCGTGTCTTAATTTTACTTGGTATTCCAGGAAGCTATTTAGTCGCAACTGAAAACTCTTATGCAGGGGATCTTGTTAAACGAGCAGGAGGAATCAATGTCATGGAAGGGCAAGATGCTGAGTATTTATCTTCAAATACGGAGCATTTACATAGCAGTAATCCTGATATTATTTTACGCTTATCACATGGTATGCCTGATGAGGTTGTGAAAATGTTTGATGAGGAATTTAAAACAAATGATATTTGGAAACATTTCGATGCAGTGAAAAACGGTAAAGTGTATGATTTAGAGGAAGAATTATTTGGGACGACAGCCTCCTTACAAGTACCTCAAGCTTTAGGACAACTGATGGAAATCTTCTATCGTAAATAGTAACTAGAATTGTCGCTCGTATGATGTATTACTACTCGTCATAGAGCGTTTTTCTTATCCTGAGAGAATATAAATATAAAAAAGGAAATCCAATATGACAAAAAGAATCGTCAGTTTTTTAATTGTAACTGTTTTATTACTAGTGACAATCGTTTATTCAGCTACAACAGGTAGTATAAAAATGGGCTTTTTCGAGTTTATAGGGGCATTATTTGAGGAAGGGAATAGCCAAATGGAGGCTATTCGAGATTTACGGTTTCCACGTATCATTGTGGCATTATTTGCAGGTGCAGCACTTTCAGTTTCTGGGGTGCTTTTACAATCCGTGATGCGTAATCCTTTGGCTGATGCTGGTGTCATTGGGATATCTTCTGGTGCAGCATTTGTACAGCTCTCTATCATTGCCTTTTTCCCCGCATTATTTTTTATGACACCTGTCTTAGCATTTATGGGTGGTGCATTGGCTTGTTCACTCGTATTTGCACTTTCGTGGAAATCCGGCTTGAGTCCACTTAAATTGATCTTAGTGGGGATTGCCATTAACGCCATGTTTACAGGATTAACAGAGGCACTTATTAGCTTAGGTGGTTCCTTAAATACGTCAGCTTCCAGTGTGATCGGTTCTAATTTAACGATGCGTACATGGAAAGATGTCTCCACGATTGTGACCTATGGGACAATCGGATTAATTGGCGCATTTGCATTATATAGTTGGTGTAATTTGCTTGTATTACAAGATAAAACAGTCAAAAGTTTAGGGTTTCAAGTAGCACGGGCACGCTTACTGATTGCCGCTGTCGCGGTTCTATTAGCAGCTGTTTCAGTAGTTGTGGCTGGAGTTATTTCGTTTGTGGGGCTATTAGTACCTCATATTGCACGCAGATTGGTTGGACATGATCATCTTGTGCTTATTCCTTTTACAGCACTTGCTGGTGGCTTATTAATTTTAGTAGCAGACACGATTGGGCGGACAATTGTTGCACCTATTGAAATTCCGGCCTCTACCATTATGGCAATAATAGGTGGCCCATTCTTAATATTCTTATTACGAAAAGAGTGACGAAACATGGATATACAAGACATCATTGTATCGCATGATAATACACGTAACCATTTAAATGGTGTTTCAACAACGATTGTCCAAGGAAAAATTACGACAATCATTGGCCCAAATGGCTGTGGGAAATCTACATTATTAAGTGTTATCTCTCGCCTTCATTCACCTAAATCAGGGACTGTCTCGTTAGAAAATAAAGATTTACTGCACTATAAGCCGAAAGAATTTGCTAAAAAACTGGCCATTGTGTATCAACAGAATGACATACCGAGAGATTTAACGATTGAAAAACTAGTTGGGTTTGGTCGTTTGCCACACCAAACAATGCTAAAAAAGAATCACGATGAGGACTCAAAAGCCATTGAATGGGCACTTGCCTGTACAAATTTACAGCATAAAGGTACAACAAGTTTAGAGGCGTTATCAGGTGGAGAGCGGCAGCGAGTGTGGATTGCTATGGCATTAGCACAACAGTCAGAAATATTATGTTTAGATGAGCCTACAACCTATTTGGATATATACTATCAAATAGAATTGCTAGAGCTGGTGAAAACATTAAACGAGCAGCATGGTTTAACGATTATCATGGTACTGCATGATATTAATCAAGCCATTCGTTATAGCGACCATATTATTTTGATGAAGGAAGGTCAAATTTTTGCAGAGGGTACGCCACGTGATGTGATTACGAAAGATATGATTAAAGAAGTGTATGGAGTGGATGCAATCTTTAATGAAGATAAACAGCTTGGCTATTATATGATGCCAATGGGAATATAAGAAGGTAATCCGATGAAAAAGAAAGTATCCAAGTTGCTAACACTTCTATATTTAGGCATATTTTTATTTTCTGTTTTTTCACTTGCGAAGTATCTATATACGTACTACGAAACGTCAAAATCATTAAAAGAAGTACAGGATATTTATCAATCCACATTAGCAGCTAATGAAGAACAGCCGGCAGAACAAATCAAGGAGACAGAAACGACAAATGATGTATCAGCATTAACTATACGACCACAATTCCTTGATTTATTGGCGATTAATCCTCAAATTATTGGGTGGATTTCAGTAGATGGAACAAAGCTGAATAACCCCATTTTACAAGCTGACAATAATGACTATTATTTAAACCATAACTTTAAAAATAAGGAGAGTCGTGCAGGCAGTGTTTTTATGGATTATCGAAATCAAATACTAGACATGAACAAAAATACGATTTTATATGGTCATGCCATGAAGAACGAGACGATGTTCGGTAGTTTAAAAAATTACTTAAAGCAAGACTATGCAGATGAGCATCCCATCCTATATCTTGATACCTTATATGAGGGCTATGATATTGAGGTTTTTGCTGCATATGAGACGACGATTGATTTCTATTATATTGAGACCGACTTTGCCAACAATGAAGCTTACCAAAACTTTTTAGAGGAGATACAACAGCGATCTTCTATTCAGATGGATGTCGATCTAAGTCCAGACGATAAAATTCTGACGTTATCTACTTGTAAGGATGCGGTTTTAAGTGACGACCATCGCTTTGTTGTGCAAGGCAAGTTAGTCAAGCGTTGAGGGGAAGAAATGCAAAGGGTGGGTGAACCTTTAAGCTTGTTGGCAAAAATAGCTCCAACCTTGATTTTTCACAGCGAGTTGGAGCTTGCCTTCATTCATTGTTATCTCTTCATATTTAAATGCTCATGATTAAACTTTCATAAAAGCCTATATCAATAGACAGAATGATCTCTACCGTCTGAAAGGATGTACCGATAATTTGGATATCCTTTTTTATTTTTTAAAATTACTTGACGTAACTTGATTATTAATATATAGTAAGTTACATAAAGTAATTGATTGCTTTTCGTAATCACAGTGTTTAACCAATCGAGTAACTACAAATGTTTATCCAATTTCGTTTTGGGTAACATAAATACTGTAGTTGCTTCATATTTTAAAATATATCTCGAAATCGAGATAAAATCAACTTATTTGGAGGAATTTATAATGGCAAAATGGAACATTGATTTAGGACACTCAGCAGTAAACTTTCAAGTAAAACACATGATGGTATCAAAAGTTAAAGGTGTATTTGATAGCTATTCAGCTGATATTGAAGCGACAGACCTTGCAGACTTAACAACTGCTAACATTAGCTTTACAATTGATCCAGCGAGTATTAATACACGTAGTGAGGATCGTGATAATCATTTAAAAGCAGAAGATTTCTTTGATGCTGAAAAATATCCAACAATTACATTTAAATCGACAAACATTGCTAAAAAAGCAGGAGATGAATATGCAGTAACTGGTGATTTAACAATTAAAGACGTGACAAAGTCCGTAACGTTTGATACAGAATTCAATGGAAAAGGTACAAATCCATGGGGACAAGAAGTATATGGTTTCGAAGCTGAAACAACAATCAATCGTGAAGACTTTGGCCTAACTTGGAACGCCGCGTTAGAAACGGGTGGGGTTCTTGTTGGAAAAGATATTAAAGTAACGGTTGAATTAGAAATAAACCCAGCTTAAAAATAGATGATTAGAGCATGCTTGAAGTAATTTTCAAGCATGCTTTTTATATAGAAAAATATAGACGTTTTTTAGTTAATCATTCTAGTAATGCTATTCTGTTAGAAATTACCATCAAATAAGTTTCTTGCATATTTTTAGTAATTACTGCATATAAATCATCATATTGTTTTTGGGGGCGATAGGATGAATGTATTAGTGACAGGTGGCTATGGTTTTATTGGCAGTGCCGTAGGTAGGCGTTTTTTCGAAGAAGGTGCAACAATTTATATTATTGATAATTTAAGTACGGGTCATTTACGGAATGTTGACTTTGAGCATAAATCCTATCTTTTAAATGTAGAGGATGAGGTTTGTGAGCATCTTTTTAAAGAAATACATTTTGATGTAGTCATCCATTGTGCGGCACAAACGAGCGTACAACAATCCATCCAGGAGCCAGTAAAGGATATTTTGACAAATATCGTTGGGCTAAGCCAAATGCTTTTTTTAGCTTCTAAGTATAATGTACAGCATTTTGTTTTTGCTTCGTCAGCATCAGTGTATGGAGATAGTCATTATCCGCCATTAGAAGAAACAGATGTCTGTGAACCGATATCTATGTATGGACTCAATAAGAGCATTGGGGAAACCTACTGTGAGAAATGGCATAAAGATTATCGTTTACCTATTCTCATCTACAGATTTGCTAATGTTTTTGGTCCAAGGCAACAAATGCAGGGCGAAGCAGCAGTGATCCCAAGTATGCTAAAAAGCAGTATGGCCGGCAAACCTTTTACGATTTATGGTGACGGTGAACAAACACGAGATTTCATTTATGTCGATGATATTGCAGATGCTATTTACGCTGGTGTATCTGCCCGTTTGCAAGGCACGTATAATGTATCCACAAATGAAGCTTGGTCTATTCACCAAGTCATCTTACTGCTGCAACATTTAAATCACCCACTTGAAATTCAATATGCCCCTGCACGAGAAGGAGACATCGAACATTCATTTTTAAATAACGACAAATTAGCCAAGGCCATTGGCTGGAGGCCAAAAACTTCTTTTGCAGAAGGAATCGAACGTACATTGCATGCATTACAAAATGAAAAACTAGCAGAAATACAACAAAATAGTGGATAAAGGGCATTTAAATTATGTAGGCATATTACATCGTGTAATATGTCTTTTTCTATGTCTATAGTATAATAATTCATTAAAGAAATGGTTGTGGACGGAGGCTTATTGATGCTTGTAGATTTTAGAGTGAAAAATTGTTTAAGTTATAAAGATGATACGTTATTTTCAATGGTAGCGGGCAGCCGTCTGCGAAAATGGAAGGATACTCATACCATTCAATTCGATTCACTTCGACTTGTGAAAAGTGCATTTATTTTTGGACCAAATGGTAGTGGGAAATCCAATCTTTTTACGGCTATTAAAGTATTACGTACTTTGCTTTTTAATTTTGAAAATTTAAATAATGTTAAACAGTTACGTTTACCCTATCAACCGTTTAAGTTAGGAAGACAGCAGGGCACACCAACAGAGTTTATGATATCGCTTTTTTTAGATGGTGCTCTTTATGATTATGAAATACAGTACAATGCTTCTCAAGTTCTCTATGAGCGTCTTGTGAAGACGAACAAGTCGCAAAAAGAAGAGCTGTTTGTCAGACAATGGGATGGTACACAATATTCATATGAAACAGCTCAAACGAGTGCACAGGAGCTGACAAAATATACACGTAACAATACAGCCTTTTTGTCTGTCTTGCATGTTTTTAATGATTCAGATGCTTTAAAGATATTCGATTGGTTTTTACATAAAATTCTATTTCTTGATGAAGCAAATCGGTTATCAAGTCATCCTCTAATTCGTAAACTTGAAGAGAAGCCCTTTAAAAAAGAAGTGATCAAACTCCTTAAAATTGCAGACCTATCCATTCAAGATGTCACAGCCAGACGTGTGGAACGTCGAGAGAAAAATACAATTGGTTATGAGTATGAATCGTCTGAGGTGATTCAAGAAGTAGATATTGACCTACATTACTTATCATTTGATGAAGCAGGTGCACCGATAGGAACGGAAACGATTAATTGGACAATGGATTCGAAAGGCACAGTACGAATGCTACATTTAGCATGTGTGATGGTGGATGCTTATAATAAAGGAAAAACGATTTTTATAGACGAATTCGATACGGCATTCCATGTGTCGATTTGTGAGTTTTTAATGGCCATTATGAACAGCAAACGCAATCGAAATAATCAATTTATCGTGACAAGTCATGAAATAGAATTGCTAGATCAGCCATTGCGTTCAGATCAAATTTGGTTTGTTAATAAAAGCTTTAAAAATGAATCAGAACTTTACTCTTTATTTGATTTTGCAGATTTACAAAAGAAGCGTGGAGATCTTTCTTATGCGAAACGCTATATAAAAGGTGAGTTTGGTGCAATGCCTGTTATCAATGAGTATTTATCTGAACAATATTTAGAAGAAGCGGAGGTATCTGAGCCTTGAGAGTACGTCAACAAGGGACCCGAACACTGCGTAAAACGATTTTAATTTATTGTGAAGGTGAGACAGAACGTATTTATTTTGAACAAATGCGTATATTAAAGCGCTCTAAAATGGTAAGTGTCAAAATAAAAAACGTTAAACGTTCAGCTATTAAGCTTGCTCAACATGCTTATCGAGATTCCAGCTATCAATATTTTGATGAGGTTTGGATTGTTTTTGATAAGGATGACTTAACCGAAAAGCAATTAGAGGAAGTCAATCAATTTTGCGAGGAAAAAAATATTCGCATTGCCTATACAAATGAAGCATTTGAATTGTGGCTACTCCTGCATTTTGAGGAAGTCGACAGTTCAGAAAAGTATCCTCGTGCTGTCTTGAATGACAAGATGGAACAGCATCTTGGCGTAAGTCGTTATTTCCGTCACAAGGCAGATGAATCCATTATTGCCCCCATCGCATTACGACATGAGGTAGCGATTAAAAATTGTACAGACATGATGGCTCTTCGAAAGACGGAGAGCCGCGACAACCCTTACTGTAACATACATGAAATGATACGATACATATTTTAAGCATGAGTAGGTTTTCTATTTTCAAATAGAGACCTGCTTTTTTATTTTTACACAATGCATTGTCGAAATGAAAGCATGTTTATTTTTCAAAAACATATAGTGTATATGGAGCGAAAGTAGTAAATAGATGAAAGGGGATTGTGTGGATAACTCAAAGTCGAATCAACGCAAAAATCTAGAGGAGAATGCCAAGGATCAGCAACTAGAGCCATTCCGTGTTGAGAATGAAGGCACGAGAATGACAACCAATCAGGGGCTAAGGGTGTCCAATGATGAGGATTCGCTTAAGGCAGGCGTTCGTGGGCCAACAATTATGGAGGATTTTCATCTTAGAGAAAAAATTACCCATTTTGATCATGAACGTATTCCAGAGCGCGTCGTACATGCCAGAGGTTTTGCAGCACATGGCGAGTTTGAATTGTATGAATCAATGGCAGAGTATACGAAGGCAAAATTTTTGCAAGATCCAAAAAAGAAAACACCTGTGTTTGTCAGGTTTTCGACAGTGGTAGGGAGCTTAGGATCGATGGACACAGCTCGTGATGTACGCGGATTTGCAACGAAATTTTATACGGATGAAGGAAATTATGATTTAGTCGGTAATAATATTCCTGTCTTTTTTATTCAGGATGCCATTAAGTTTCCTGATTTAATTCATGCCGTAAAGCCTGAGCCACATAATGATATGCCACAAGCAGCCTCTGCACACGATACTTTTTGGGATTTTGTAGCCAATAATCAGGAAATTGCGCATATGGTGATGTGGGTTATGTCTGACCGCGCCATTCCACGAAGTTTTCGTATGATGGAAGGTTTTGGCGTGCATACATTCCGCTTCGTCAATGACAAGGGAAGATCGAGATTTGTCAAATTCCATTGGAAGCCTGTACTCGGTGTACATTCTCTCGTTTGGGATGAAGCCCAGATAATTGCTGGGAAGGACCCCGATTTTCAGCGACGGGATTTATGGGAAGCCATCGAAATTGGCGATTATCCAGAGTTTGAATTAGCTGTCCAAATTCTTGAACCTGAAGATGAATTTAAATTTGATTTTGATATTTTAGATGCGACAAAGCTTTGGCCAGAGGAAATAGTGCCAGTGAAGAAGATTGGCAAAATGACCTTAAATCGTAATGTGGATAATGTTTTTGCTGAAACAGAGCAAGTTGCCTTCCACCCAGGTAGTGTTGTACCAGGCATAGACTTTACGAATGATCCTCTGTTACAGGGACGATTATTTTCATACTTAGACACACAGCTAATCCGTCTAGGTGGACCAAACTTTGCAGAAATTCCCATCAATCGACCGGTTTGCCCAGTGCATAACAATCAGCGGAATGGCTTTAGTCGACAGACCATTAATTTAGGAAGAGTGAGTTATCATAAAAATTCGCTGGCTAATAATACACCCGCCACTTCTACTGCAAGGGAAGGGGGATATGTTCATTATGAGGAAAAGGTTGAGGGACGCATCACAAGAGCGCGCAGTAAATCCTTTGATGATCATTTTTCACAAGCACGACTCTTTTGGAACAGTATGTCCCCACCTGAAAAACAACATATTATAGAGGCATTTAGCTTCGAGGTAGGAAAAGTGAAGAGTAAATCAGTTCGTCAGCAAGTTGTGGATATGTTTGTCCATGTAGATAAAGTAATGGCTACAACAGTGGCAGACAATGTTGGTGTTAATCGCCCTACAGGAGAGCAGTCCAAGGTCACAGCCTCCTCACCAGCACTTAGTCAAGCCAATACCATTAAATTGCCTTATACACTTAAAGTAGGAGTCTTAATTGGCGATGGCTTTGATGCAAATGAGGTCGGTGAAGTATTGAAATATTTAACAAGGCAAGGTGTACGCTACAGCATTATCTCCGATCGATTAGGCGTCGTGACAGGAAATAATGGGGTTCAATTAACGGCTACTGACACATTTATCACAACTGATGCAGTATTATTTGATTCGTTATATGTTGTTGGGGTAAAGGCAAGCAATCAAGCGAAATTCAATACTTATATCGTCAATTATATCAATGAAGCTTACCGTCACTTTAAGCCAATAGGATTTGCTGCTACTGGCACAACCTTCTTCAATATGTCTAATGCAAACGTAGGCCCTGGCATTGTGTTAGCTACAGGTAACAAGGATTTCGCTAAAAAGTTCGTAGCAGCCATTGCCCAGCAACGATTTTGGCAACGAAATATCTATTAAATAGATCGGTGAGTAGCGAATACTCGCGGAACGAAGAGAAATACTCGCGGAACGGAGAGAAATACTCGCAGAACGGAGAGAAATACTCGCGGAACGGAGAGAAATACTCGCGGAACGGAGAGAAATACTCGCGGAACGGAGAGAAATACTCGCGGAACGGAGAGAAATACTCGCGGAACGGAGAGAAATACTCGCGGAACGGAGAGAAATACTCGCGGAACGGAGAGAAATACTCGCGGAACGGAGAGAAATACTCGCGGAACGGAGAGAAATACTCGCGGAACGGAGAGAAATACTCGCGGAACGGAGAGAAATACTCGCGGAACGGAGAGAAATACTCGCGGAACGGAGAGAAATACTCGCGGAACGGAGAGAAATACTCGCGGAACGAAGAGAAATACTCGCGGAACGAAGAGAAATACTCGCGGAACGAAGAGAAATACTCGCGGAACGAAGTGAAAACTCACGGAACGAGAAGTGAATACTCTCGGAACGAGAAGTGAAATACTCGCAAAAGGTAAGTAAATATTGTGCATGTCAAAAGGCCTTTCATTGAATGAGAGGCTTTTCCTCTGTCTGTCATTGCATTCAAATTTTGCGAATGATATGGTGGTACATGAGGTGAAAATTATGGAAAAATTTGATATTGCTATCATTGGAGCGGGGCCAGGTGGCTATGTGGCTGCCATACATGCAGCGAAACATGGCAAAAAGGTTGCTCTAATCGAACGGGATAAACTAGGGGGAGCCTGCTATAATGTTTGGCTGCATTCCTTCAAAAATTTTATTAGAGCATAGTAAGCTTGTACAGGAAATTAAACGAGGAACGAGCTGGGGAATTGAAGTGCCTCAAGTGGAAATTCATTTTCCTCGATTGATGCAGCGAAAAGCTACAATTATTCAACAGCTGTTAAACAATATTGAGCACTATATTGTCAGCAATCATATTACTTTATATCGTGGTGAGGCCTCTGTCGCAAAGGATTTAACGATTACAATTGGGAATGAGACGATAATGGCTACAGATATTATTTTAGCGACAGGAAGTAAACCATTTGTCCCGCCATTTGAGGGTTTAGCAACTTCGACCTATTTTACGACGGATACATTTTTTGATATAGACGAGTTACCAGCGCAATTAACTATTATTGGGGGTGGGGTAATTGCAGTTGAAATGGCCTTTAGTTTAGCGCCGCTTGGTACAAAGGTAACGTTGCTGAATCATAGTGAGGATATATTACAAACGGAAGAGTCTGAAGCAAGACCACTGATTCGAGAAAAAATGAAAAAACTTAATATCGAGCTTGTAACAGATTTCAAATTTGAAAAGTTTGAAGGCAATACCATCCATACATCTAAAGGTCCTTATACATATGAAAATCTCTTATTTGCAACTGGTCGTCGTCCCAATACAGAAATCGCTCTGCAATTAGGCTTAACTTTAGATGGTCGATTAATTGCAGTGGATGAACATTTACAGACAAGCCAGCCACATGTTTATGCCATAGGTGACTTAGTAGATGGTTATCAGCTAGCGCATTCTGCCAGTGCTGAAGGCATTTACGTTGTCGATTATATTGTGGGCAAACAGCCAACACCAATTGACCAAACATCAATTCCTCGTTGCGTTTATACACATCCGGAAATTGCTACATTTGGTTTATTAGAGGAGCAGGTCACAATACCTTACACCGTGACCAAAATGCCACTACAGACAAATCCTAAGGCATTAATGGAGGGGAATACAGAAGGCTTTGTGAAGTTAATTGCAGCAGAAGAAAGTGGTCAAATTTTAGGTGCATGTGTTGTAGCCGATGGTGCCACAGAAATGCTTAATGCTATATTGGCAACAAAAAATGCAGGTGGTACAGCCCAATCACTTGCGCAGATGATCTTCCCACATCCAACGGTATCGGAGCATATTGGAGATGCTGCAAAGGCTGTTTTTGGGAAAGCAATTCACCAATCATGAAAAAGCTATTGACATTCAGAGAATTTATGGTAGATTAATTTTATAAGAATACTAGGTATTAGAGTTGACTAGGCAACTAGAGGCTTCTATTTTTACAAAAAGGTAATCCGCCTGATTGTAAAATAGAAGCCTTTTTTATGACAATGATAATGATTAAAAGGAGTGGGAAAAATGACAAAAGCAGTTATTTTGAATGGGAGCAATTCGAAAAATTCTAGAGTTACTGCCATTCATGAAAAGGTGGAAAATCATTTTATTGCGCGAGGAATAGAGGTACATTCCAATTATGTACATGAACTACCAGCTACCGATTTACTCACTGCCAATTTTGCCAGTAAGGAAATCCAAGCAGAAAATGCGCATGTTGAGGAAGCTGATTTTATTGTCATACTAACCCCTATTTATAAAGCTTCCTATACAGGTATTTTGAAGACCTACTTGGATTTACTGCCTCAAAAAGCCTTGCTTGGGAAGATCATACTTCCTATTGCTGTAGGAGGTTCAATCGGTCATTTATTGGCATTAGAATATGCATTAAAGCCAGTTTTAGCTGTGCTTGGAGCAACATCAATTACCCATTCTGTTTATATTGTGGATAAACAAATTATTCGCCTTGAGGAAGGTGGCTTTGCGATTGAAGAAGAGGCTAGTAGCAGATTGGAAGCGGTGTTAGAACAATTACAGAAAGTGTTAATCGTTAATTAACGTGGTAAAAGCGCATTATAGGGGCATCCTATAATGCGCTTTCTTTAATTGATTTCAACATTTTCTTCATTCTCCATAGGTATTGTAGAGAGATATAAAAAAGCTTCATCTTGCAATAGCAATAATTTTTCTTCACAAATTCCGTGTGATAATGGTCCAGAAAATATGGACTCCCACCATGTCCCAGTTGTTGTTGTCATTCATCTACGCCCCCATTTCAGTTTTAATATGTAGTTGTATATTTCCCGAGATAAAAAAACTAAAACATTTCATTTTCACATAAAGCCATCTCACCCCCGATGCAGAAAGAGGATTTTTGCCCTTCGATGTTGTATCGTATAGACAATGATAGTTTGTTTCAAAATGAAAAAACTATGTATGGCATTTTAAAAAAAGGGGTGCTTTATTGATGAATTTTACGTCACAAGATGTGGAAAATATGATTACAGAGCAGCGTCAATTTTATTTTTCTCGTGCAACAAAAAGTGTAAAGTTTCGAAAAGAACAATTAAAAAAATTAAAAGCTTCCATTTTAAAATACGAAAAAGACATCTTGAATGCGCTGTATTTAGATCTTCGTAAAAGCGAATTTGAAGCATATGCAACTGAAATTGGCATTGTTTTAGATAGTATTTCATATATGGTAAAGCATGTAGAAGAATGGATGGAGCCAGAAGCAGTTAAAACACCGATACAATATCAAATGGGCAAAAGCTTCATTGTTCGTGAACCCTATGGTGTCACATTAATTATTGGACCGTTTAATTATCCATTTCAACTAGTTATGGAACCATTAATTGGTGCCATTGTTGGAGGGAACACAGCAATTGTCAAGCCGTCAGAAGCGTCTGTCCATACAGCAGCTATTGTGAAAAAAATAATTGAAGAAACGTTCCATTCCTCCTATGTACGTGTGGTAGAAGGTGAAAAAGAAGAAGTAACAACTCTTATTCATGCGTCCTTTGATTACATTTTCTTTACAGGTAGTGTAGCTGTTGGAAAAGTGATAGCAAAGGCAGCAGCAGAACGTTTGACACCAATTGCTTTAGAGCTTGGTGGAAAAAGTCCAGCGATTGTCGATCAAACTGCAAACTTAGAAGTAGCAGCAAAGCGGATTGTATGGGGCAAATTCACAAATACTGGGCAAACATGTGTGGCCCCCGATTATTTACTTGTTCATAAAGATGTTTATGACCGTTTTATGAAAATCTTAAAAGAAACGATCCGATCGTTTTATGGCAAAAATCCTTTAAAAAGCCCTGATTACGGACGTATTGTGAATTTGAGACAATTCGATCGTTTACAACAAATTATCAAGGAAGAACGAGATGCCATTACATTTGGTGGCCGAATTGATCGTGATGATTTATATGTTGAGCCAACAATCATCGAGTATGTAAAATGGACAAGCCCATCTATGCAGGAAGAACTCTTTGGTCCTATTTTACCTGTTATGATGTATAATGAGTTACCACTGGCGATTCATCAAATTCGTCAATTACCAAAGCCTTTGGCGGCGTATTTCTTCTCAGAACATGAAAAGGCCATACAATACTTTTTGGAGGAATTACCCTTCGGTGGTGGATGTATAAACGATACCATCACTCATGTTGGAAATTTACATTTACCATTTGGTGGTGTTGGACCATCTGGTGTGAAAGCGTACCATGGCAAAGCAAGCTTTGAAAACTTTACACATCCTAAATCCATTTTAAAGAAGTCCTCTAAGCTTGAGACAAATGTATTGTTCCCACCATATAAACAAAAAGTGAAAATTGTGCGGTCCATTATGAAATAGAAATTAGAAGGGAGATATCTTAGGATGTCTCCCTTGAAAAATAACCTCTTTGTCCTCAAAAAATCTTCCTAATTATGTCGAAAATCGTCGATTTGTAATTATAAATGAAAATTTCGAAGAAAACATAATTATTTCTTTAAATGAAAGCGTTTTCGTTGAAAAAACACATCTGAGGCATTTTATTTATCATGAAATAAGTAGTAAAATAAGTTCAATAGAACGTGGGGGTATTCATCTTGTCGTTTTTTGTCGAGTAATCAAAAATGATGATATGAGTGTAGAGATTGATTGGAGGACTATGAAATGTATGCAGAGGAATTGTTAAGCGCATTACCTTTGAAAAAAATAATTGGCGTGTTGCCAGATCAAGTTAGTGATATTGTAATTGACTCAAGAAGTGTGCAACCAAATAGCATGTTTGTTTGTATCAAAGGTTACACAGTGGATGGGCATGATTATGCGCAAAAGGCAGTGGATGGTGGCGCAACAATCGTTGTAACAGAACGTCAATTACCGTTAGGAGAGACAATTGCACAAGTGATTGTCAGAGATACAGATCGTGCGGTAGGCTTATTAGCCGCAAAGTTTTTTGATTATCCTTCTAAGGATATAACGATGATTGGAGTAACTGGAACGAATGGTAAAACATCCGTAACAGGAATTATTCAAAATATCATGCATGGTATGGGCGAAAAATCCGCTTTATCCGGCACAATCGGTTTTAATTTAAATGGCATTTTATATGAATCTGCCAATACAACGAGTGATGCGTTATCGACACAACAAATGATTTTCCGAGCAAAAATGGAAGGTTGTCGTTTAATGACGATGGAAGTTTCATCACATGGCTTAGCACTTGGACGTTTAGCAGGCGTTGATTATGATATCGCTATTTTCACAAATCTAACACATGATCATCTTGATTTCCATGGTACGATGGAGGAATATGGCCATGCAAAAGGCTTATTATTTTCCCAACTTGGACAAGATTTAGAAAAGAGCAAATTTGTTGTCTTAAATGCTGATGATGCTTGGTCAGAGCGCTATGCCGCAATGACACCATTTCCAGTGTGGACATATGGTTTAAAAAATGAAAAGGCCGATTTCCGTGCCATTAACTGTGAATATCACGACTATATGACTTTGTTTGATGTGGAAATGCCAGAAGGGATTTATCGTGTAAAAATGAATTTACTTGGTGAATTTAATATTTACAATGTGTTGGCAGCTATGATTGCATTTTACGGTCGTGGGTATTCTATGGAGTCCATTATTGAGCAAATAGAGCAACTACCGCCAGTTAAAGGTCGTATGGAGAAAGTTTGTTCAGATTTACCTGTACAAATTTTTATTGATTATGCCCATACACCAGATGCAATTGAAAAAGCGATTGAAGCGGCACAGCCTTATAAAAAGGGTAAGCTGATTTTCTTAGTTGGAACAGGTGGCAATCGTGATAAATCGAAACGTCCTGCGATGGCTGAAAAAGCGTCTGCTGCAGAATATGTCATTTTGACGACAGATGATCCACGCTATGAGGACTATGATAGCATTACGGGCGATCTTGCCAAAGGGATGCTTCATGACCATTACGCTTGTATCGGGGATCGGGCAGAGGCAGTACGCCATGCCATTGAGGTTGCCGAACCAGGTGATATGATTATTTTTGCTGGTAAAGGTCATGAGGATTATCAAATTATTGAAGATACAAAATTTCCACATAGTGATGCAGAAATTGCAATAGAAGCTGGCCGATTAAAATTTGTTTAATGAAAGATTAAATGTTAGGAAACCCTTTTAGTTGAACTAAAGGGTTTTCTTTTTTGAGATTTCATGTAAAAAGGTTGTACGAAAGGCAAGTCTTCTTTTATTATTATTAAGTATGAAAAAAGGAGAATGACGAGATGAATTCAAATTTAGAAAAAGATATACTATCACGTCGTACTTTTGCCATTATCAGTCACCCTGATGCTGGGAAAACGACGATTACAGAAAAGCTTTTACTATTTGGTGGTGCCATTCGTGACGCAGGGACAGTAAAAGGGAAAAAAACAGGTAAGTATGCAACGTCTGACTGGATGGAAATTGAAAAGCAACGTGGGATTTCGGTTACTTCATCCGTAATGCAATTTGATTATAATGGTTCTCGTGTGAATATTTTGGATACCCCTGGTCACCAAGATTTCTCTGAGGACACATATCGTACATTAATGGCTGTGGATAGTGCTGTCATGGTAGTGGATGCTGCCAAGGGGATCGAGGCTCAAACATTAAAGCTATTTAAAGTTTGTAAAATGCGTGGTATCCCTATTTTTACATTTATTAATAAATTGGATCGTCAAGGGAAAGAGCCACTTGAGTTAATAGAAGAGCTTGAAGAAGTACTTGGCATAAACGCTTATCCTATGAACTGGCCAATTGGTATGGGGAAAGAGTTCCTTGGTATTTACGATCGTTATAATAAACGTATTGAGCAATTCCGCACAGATGAAGCTGAACGATTCTTACCAATTGACGACAATGGAGAGCTTGCTGTGGAGCACCCAATGAAAGTTACTTCTTATTATTCACAAGCAATGGATGATGTTTTACTGCTAGATGAAGCTGGAAATGCCTATTCTGAGGAAAAAATTCGTCGTGGAGAATTAACACCTGTATTTTTTGGTTCAGCATTAACAAACTTTGGTGTACAAACGTTCCTTGAAACATATTTACAATTTGCACCGACACCTCAGCCTAGAATTACCGAAGATGAGCAATTTATTGATCCTGTTGAACATGATGAGTTTTCAGGTTTCATTTTCAAAATTCAAGCCAATATGAATCCTGCCCACCGTGACCGCATTGCCTTTGTACGCATTGTTTCTGGTAAATTTGAGCGCGGAATGAATATGACATTAGCTCGTACAGGTAAGTCATTTAAAGTGACTCAATCTACACAGTTCCTTGCAGATGATCGTGAGACCGTAGATGAAGCGGTTGCGGGAGATATTATTGGGTTATATGATACAGGAACTTACCAAATTGGGGACACTGTTGTAGGTGGCAAGAAAACATTCCAATTTGAAAAATTACCGCAGTTTACACCAGAGCTATTCGTACGTGTAACAGCGAAAAACGTAATGAAATCAAAGCAATTCCATAAAGGGATTTTACAATTGGTACAAGAGGGTGCTATTCAATATTATAAAACGCTGCATACAGAGGAAGTCATTCTTGGTGCAGTTGGTCAATTACAATTTGAAGTATTTGAGCATCGTATGAAAAATGAATACAATGTGGAAGTAAGAATGGAGCCAATCGGTTCTAAAATTGCACGTTGGATTGAAAACGAAGATGATGTTAAAGAGTCCATGTCTTCTGGTCGATCTATGCTAGTGAAAGACCGCTTTGATAATCTTGTTTTCCTATTTGAAAATGAGTTTGCCATGCGCTGGTTTGCTGATAAAAACGAAAACATTAAACTTTATAGCCTTCTATAATTACCAAACACGAATCGACAATTTTGCGATTCGTGTTTTTTTGCAAGGAAAATTGACACTGTTTGTAGAATATAGACAGTATTAGGAAATATATTGCACGACGAACTAAATGAAGGGGGCTTAGCTCATTTATAAATCGGCTATCCTAGAAAGGAAGAGGTAGAAAAAGGAGTTTGTTTATATGAATATTAGTCATTTTTCCATTAAAAGACCCGTCTTTACAATTGTTACGATGCTTTTTGTCATCCTGTTAGGCGGTGTCTCCTTGTTAAAAATACCGATTACGTTAATTCCAGAGTTAAATCCCCCCATAGGTGTTGTTGTCACTTCTTATCCAGGGGCAAGTCCAACAGAGGTGAATGAGAAGATAACGAAACCATTAGAGGCTACACTTGCCACCTTACCTGGCATAAAAAAACTACAGTCAACCTCACAAGAAGGTTCTAATTTAATTATGCTTGAGTTTAATTGGTCCACGAATATGGAAGATATCCAACTCGATATTTTACAGCGAATTGATATGACACCACTGCCAAATGATGCGGGCAAGCCTAGTTTTTTAAAGTTTGATCCGTCTCAATTTCCCATTATTCAACTATCATTACGTGCAGAAAATAGTGATGTAGATGTACGTTTATTAGCAGAGGACTTAGAAAAAGAACTGCGACGGACAGAGGGTGTTGCAAGTGTAAATGTTTCTGGCAAGTTGATCGAGGAAGTTCAAATAATATTAGACGAAGCAAAGCTAGTCGAAAAAGGCTTAACACAAACAGACATTATACAAATAATCCAAGCGAATAATGTATCTCTTCCTGGTGAACCTGTTTCAACAGATGATGGTAAGCTGTTAACAACACGTATTGTAAGTACATTATCGTCACCTGAAAGTATTGCAAGTTTGATCGTTTCAGTGAACCCGTTAACAGGTGAAGCGCTAACTGTGAGCGATCTTGCAACCGTAGAGAGGACAGAGCAACAATCTATTACGACAACTCGTGCCAATGAGCATCCAGCAGTCCTTATGTCCGTTTTACAGGAATCTGGCGCGAATACAGCAGAAGTTTCGAAAGCGTTTCAGCAAACATTAGATGAACTACTAAAGAAAGAGCAATATAAGGGGATAACGGCAGACATTCTTGTCGATCAAGGTAATTATGTAGATTTAGCCATTAATAACATTGGCTCTTCTTTAATTTTAGGTGGATTATTTGCGATGTTCATCCTATTTGTTTTTTTACGTAGTGTAAAGAGTCCAATCATTATTGGTATTGCTATTCCTTATTCGGTTATTGTGACATTTGTGTTGATGTTTTTTGCGGATTTTACCCTTAACATCATGACACTAGGTGCTCTTGCACTGGGTATCGGTATGCTAGTGGATAATGCCATTGTTGTTATTGAAAATATCGAAAGACATTTAGGGCTAGAAAAGGATCCTATTACTGCAGCGCAGGAAGGAACTAAGGAGGTTGCACTTGCTATTACGGCTTCCACGTTAACTACTATAGCCGTATTCATTCCTGTTATGTTTATCGAAGGATTGATTGGACAAATATTTACAGAATTCGCCCTAACGATTTCGTTCAGCCTAATCGCTTCTCTAGTAGTTGCGCTTACTGTCGTCCCAATGCTAGCAAGTCGTCTTTTAAAAATGAAAAATGCCAATTTTTATGAGCAGCGCAGTAGCTCTAAATTTTACAACCATTACAAATCCTCTATTGTATGGGTATTACGGCATCGACTGCTAATACTAATTTTTACGGTGATGTGCTTTGGTTTATCCTTATTTGGGCTGACTAGAATTGGTACAGAATTTTTACCACCCACCGATGAAGGATTCACATCTATAAGTGTCAATCTTGAAAAAGGTGTCGCTGTATCGGAAACAGAAAAGGTAGTGAAGCATATTGAGGAGCGCTTGAAGCAGGAAAAAGATGTGGATGTTTATGTTAGCTTAATTGGGGGTACGCAACAATCGCAAGCGCGTGGACAAACGAGCGCCAATCAAGCTGAAATGTATGTCAAACTAGTACCATTAGCAGAAAGGCAACGTTCCATTTTTGAATTTGTCGAAGAGTTGGAGCAAGATATAAAGGGAGAGCTTGGAGAGCAAGCTGATATTACATTTAATGTATCAACAGCAACGGGTTCGTCACCACATACATTAACGTTCCGATTAACAGACTCAGATGAACAAAGGCTACAGCACACTGTTAAAAAAGTGCAGCAAGAGCTACAAGCGATTCAAGAAGTAACGAATGTTTCAACGGATCTAGACCAGACTGTGCAAGAGATTCAAATTGAGGTCGATCGAGAAAAAGCAAAAGACTACGGTTTTATCCCAGCACAAATTGCTCAAACCGTGAACCAAATGACAAAAGGACAATTAACGTCCCAGCTAATTACTGAGGACGGCGCTGTATTACCCGTTTATACGGGTTTTGGACAGGTATTTAATACGAGTATAGATGCGCTAAAAGCCATGCAGCTTCGTTCTCCAGCAGGATTGTTTGTGAAATTAGAGGATGTTGCTACTGTCTCTATACAAGAGGGACCCGTGTCCATTCGTCGTTCTGATCAGGCAGCAGCGGTAGCCTTTTTTGTAGATTATGAAACAAAGGAATCATTGGGCGGCATTTCGGCAAAAGTAGATAAAGCATTGACCCAAGTTCATTTACCGCCTGCTACTCAAATTGTTTTTAGTGGGGATCGAGAGCTTTATGATAGTGCAATTGACGATATGCTATTAGCAGTTATGCTAGCAATCGTACTAGTTTATATTGTAATGGCTGCGCAATTTGAGTCATTTAAATATCCGTTTGTCATCATGTTTACAGTCCCATTAATGATCATCGGTGTGGCGATTGCTATGTTCGCAACACATACTTTAATCGGTGTGACGTCTGTTATCGGTATTTTAGTGCTTGTAGGGATTGTCGTAAACAATGGCATTGTGCTTGTCGATTATATTAACCAGCTAAAGGCGAAGGGCATGTCTGCTTATGAAGCCATTTTACTGGCTAGCCAAGATCGTCTTCGACCTATTTTAATGACGGCGTTAACGACTATTTTAGGGCTGTTTCCACTAGCGCTTGGTATTGGTGAAGGAACAGAGATGAACCAACCGATGGGGATTGCGGTTATTGGAGGCCTTGTAACCTCGACATTGCTAACATTATATATTGTACCGATTATCTATAGTTTAGTGGATAAAGAAACAAGAAAGATGCGCTAGATTTCAAGGGGGAATAGGAGATGAACGTTCATTTTTTTACTGGATTTCCTGGTTTCATTTCAAGTCAACTCATTCGGACATTATTCCAAAAGAGACAGACACAACAAGTTATTGCGATTGTGTTGGCAGGTGAAACCATTAAGGCAGAGCAGGAGAAAAGCAAAATAATAGAAGCTTTTCCTGACTGTTCAATTCATATTGTAGAAGGCGATATTACGCTGCCAAATCTGGGTTTAGATGATCAAATAATCAGTGGAATTGTACCGCAAATAGAAGTGCTTTGGCATTTAGCCGCTATTTATGATTTAGCGGTACCACGTGATCTTGCATGGAAAGTGAATGTCCATGGTACAACAATGGTCAATGATTTTGTGCGCACCTTACCGAATTTAAAACGCTATATGTATTTTAGTACAGCCTATGTGGCAGGCACACGTGAAGGGATACTCCGTGAAAATGAACTCATTCGGCCTCCAGCATTTAAAAACTACTATGAGGAAACAAAATATGAGGCTGAGCTTCGAGTTGAAGATTTAAAATCAGAAATACCACTTACGATTATTAGACCTGGAATAGTGCGGGGGCATTCAATGACAGGTGAAACCATTAAATTTGATGGACCTTACTTCTTTTTAAATTTAGTAGAACGAATAAAGGGTTTACCCTTTATTCCATACATCGGCCGATCGACATCAACGATTAATGTCGTGCCCGTTGATTATATTTTAAATGCCTCAGTTTTTGTAGTGAATGAACAAGATGCAGAAGGCAAGACACTTCATTTAACAGATCCTAATCCTCACCCTGTACAGGAAGTATACCGTACTATGGTGAAATTAATAACGAATGTCTATCCAAAGGGACGTTTCCCATTTACATTAGCAAAGCTATCGTTACAAGTTCCTTTTATTCGAAAAAAACTTGGAGTTGAACAAGAAACGCTAGATTACTTAACATGGAATGCCACATTTGACACAGCTGAAGCACAGCAAATTTTACAAAAAGGTGGTATTACCTGCCCTGATTTTATACAGACGATGCCAAAAATGATTGCCTTTTATTTAGCACATAAGGAAGAGAAGAGCTATCAAATTCAGATTAAGTAAAAACAATATAGATATTTTTGTCAGTTGTAAATGATAGTGCTATAATGATGGAAAGAAGATACCTTCGACAATTTGTCAAAGGGGAGTAGCTAGCAGGAATGATATGTCCTGGTTTCACATTCGTCAAGACATGGTTATGACCATCGGGTGTGATAGTGAATGGCTCTATACGTAATGACGTGTAGATTGATGTACCATAAAAGAAATAGGTACGAATTTACTTAGCGAGACCTTTGCCTGAATTAGGGCAGAGGCTTTTTTCTTTTGTACTTTAGATAAAATGGTCGTTTTAGGGATAGAGCTTAGAGGAGGCACTAGAATGGAAGCAATTATATTTCAATACGGCTGGGTGTTAATTGTCCTTGTTGTATTAGAAGGATTACTTGCAGCTGATAATGCGGTAGTGATGGCTGTGATGGTCAAGCATTTACCACAAGAACAGCAAAAAAAGGCGTTATTTTATGGACTATTTGGAGCACTGATTTTCAGATTTTCCGCCTTGTTTGTTATTACAGTATTGGTAAACTATTGGCAAATCCAAGCAGTCGGTGCGGCCTACCTATTGTTTATGTCTGCGAAAAATATATATGATTTGCGTAAACATAAAGATGATGAAGAGGAAACAGCTGAAAGAGCAGAGAAAAAAGGTTCTGGATTCTGGTTAACGGTTCTTAAGGTTGAAGCAGCAGATATTGCATTTGCTATTGATTCGATGCTGGCAGCCGTTGCGATCGCTGTAACTTTGCCTCACTTAGGAAATTTTGATATTGGTGGCATCAATGGAGGACAATTTATTGTCATGCTTCTTGGTGGATTTATCGGTGTCATTATGATGCGTTTTGCAGCACAATGGTTTGTTAAAGTATTGAACGATTATCCTTCACTTGAAACGGCAGCATTTCTTATCGTTGGTTGGGTCGGTGTGAAGCTGGTTGTCTTAACATTAGCTCATGAAAAAGTAGGAATACTATCTGTAGAATTCCCCCATTCAACTGCATGGGAATTAACATTCTGGATAGTCTTACTAGGCATTGCATTTGTGGGCTACCTAGTGGGAGTTCGTCATAAAAAAAATAATTAGTATCTAAACGGGAGGAATAGTTGTTACTATTTCTCTTTCTTTTTTTATGTATCTTTTCTATACTATTATCTATCTAGTTGGGCATCATATGTGGGAGGAGTTGTTAAAGTGCCTTGGAAAAAATCATCAAATAGACTTGTCACACCATTTCAGGTACTTGTTTCTTATTACTTTATAGCTATAGCGATTTCCTTCCTGTTATTACGACTTCCAGGCGTTCATCAAGAGGGCATAAGAATTTCCTTTTTAGACAGCTTGTTTACAGCAGTAAGTGCAGTTAGTGTCACGGGCTTAACAACGATTACTATTTCGGAAACCTATACAACCTTTGGGCTTGTGATGATTCTTGTTATTTTACAGTTAGGGGCCATTGGTATTATGTCACTTGGTACCTTTGTGTGGCTGCTAGTGGGGAAAAAAATTGGGATGCGTGAGCGTCAATTAATTATGATTGACCATAACCAGTATAATTTGTCTGGTGTTGTGAAATTAATTCGTGAAATCATAAAGATTTTATTTGGCATTGAAGTTGCGGGTACGATTATTTTAACGCTGCATTTCACCAATTATTTTGATACATTAGAAGAAGCTTTTTTGCATGGGGTATTTGCTTCCATTTCTGCTACAACAAATGGTGGTTTCGATATAACTGGAATGAGCTTACTGCCATTTCATGATGATTACTTTGTACAAATGGTTACAATGGTACTGATCGTGTTAGGTGCTATCGGCTTCCCAGTATTAATCGAATTAAAAACGTTCTTGCTCAATCGACGTGCGAATTTTCGTTTTAGTTTATTTACTAAAATTACTACATCCACATACGCTATTTTATTTGTTGTAGGTGCACTTGTCATTTTACTTCTTGAATCTTTCCATTCCTTCAAGGAAATGTCCTGGCACGAGGCGCTATTTTCGGCGATGTTCCATTCAGTATCAACAAGATCGGCTGGATTGACAACATACGATGTTACGACATTTAGTGAAGCAACAGATATATTTATGAGTTTCCTTATGTTCATCGGTTCTTCGCCAAGCTCAGTTGGTGGAGGGATTCGCACAACTACTTTTGCCTTAGCTATTTTATTCTTAATTACTTTTGCTAGGGGAAGAGAAGATATTCAAGTATTTGGGCGAGAAATTCATTTAATAGATGTCTTTCGCTCATTCGTCGTTATTTTATTAGCATTTTTTATGGTGTTAATTGCTACACTTATCTTACTCATCACAGAGCCACAAGCATCACTGATTCAGATCATTTTTGAAATCACTTCAGCGTTCGGTACTTGTGGTATGTCGTTAGGAATCACCGAGGACTTATCTGTCATTGGTAAAATCATTATCATTATTTTAATGTTTATCGGTCGAGTAGGGTTAATTTCCTTCCTTTACACACTTGGTGGTGGGGGTAGAGGGAAAAAATCAAGCTTCCATTATCCAAAGGAACGTATCATCATTGGGTAATTATAACGAAATGATGGTATATAAGGGCTTTGTAAGGGACAATCATTAGATTGCCCTTTTTTGCCCCCGAAAGTTCGATTTTCTAGATAATCACTGAATTTTTTGAGGGGACTTCTTTCATGTTCAGTGGTTACATGTAAATAGCTATTTGCAGTTATCTCTATATTTTTGTGAGCAAGAATGGTACTAACAAAGTTATATCTACATCAGCTTCTTAGTTCATAACTGAGAGAGTGTATGGATCTGAAAAACCTCGGTTACTCATGCTAACTAGGAATTTAACACATTACTATTAATATGATTCTAAAAAAGTAATTACCCTATTTTGGCCAATCAATACTAATATCTAGTTTCTGAATATTGGTATCTTATAATAGTTTAAAGTAAAAGATTATTTTATGAATAAAATAAATTTATTGGTAGTTGTTGTAAGTATAGTAAATGACTTTCTTCTATTATATATAGATAAAAAAGAAGTAATTTGTCGAAAGCTGTCATTACAGATGTATATACACAAGGGAATACCCCTTCTTCGCGTCCCCTATCAAAAGTTAATTTTAAGGAATTAAAAAGTAATTGCCTTAACATAGGTAGTTCAAATACAATAAAAAACACATAAAAAAGCTACACTAATAAATGCGTAATAATGGGGAATGTTTAGAAGCAAATGATACTTAATAAATCACATCCCAGCGTATTTTTCATTAAAAAAGGTGAAAAATAAGAAATTGTCATACAATTTTCAAAAAATTTAAAATTGTTTTTCCCGTATTTTTAAAATTTTTGTGGGTATTATTTACAAAATAGAACTAGCTTGTCTTTAAGGCATTTGCCCTAAACTTTTGAAGGGAGGCTATGAATACTTGACTAACTCATTTAGTTAGTCGAAGAAAGTACATATACAGTCATGTTATTTTTGTGAAAAGGATTTAAGAATTGTTTAAGAAAGCAAAAAACTAGTCCTGACTGTTAGTACAGGACTAGCTTTTATTATTAACTAGAGTGGATAGATGCAAAATATGGTTGCTGACCGTGACGGAAATAGGTTAACAGATAGCCATTTTTTTGTACAATTTTGCCATTTAGGAAATTGGAATAGTCAAGGCCATGAGGGATAATCAGTGTATGCTTAAACAACTCTTTCTCAGATAGCTTAAAGCTAGCAAATTCCTCGCCAGCGATAGTAGGATCTTCGCGTAATGCTTGATAAAGGGCTTTTTGTTGCTCTTCTGTTGGTCGTTCATTCCACCACAGCTTACGTGGTTGGAACTGCTGTGCCATTAGATAATCAAGCTGCATGAGACTTTGGATAATGTTTAAATTCACGCCCTCCACAGTTTCTAAAAACATTAATAAACGGCGGAATAAATCTTCCAACTGATGGCCGATACGAGACCAACCTTTTGTTTCCCAATACGTTCCAAAGTTTTGGAAAAAATCAAATGGTGTGTCAAAGACCTCAGTAACTAAGTATTCAATCGTATAATTCATCCGATGGTCATTCCAATACTTCTCAAGAACATCCTCTGCATGTTTAATGCGTACGATATCATCAAATGTTAGCACATTATTTGAAAAGATTTCGTAAGGAGAGACATCCACATAGGTATAACCAAACTTTTCAGCTTCTAATCGAAGGCCTGTACCACGTAAAAGCTTTAAAAATCCTAGCTGTAACTCTTCTGGTCTCATCGCAAAAACGTCATTAAACGTTTGACGGAAGCTTGCGTAATCTTCCTCTGGTAGACCAGCAATTAAATCTAAATGTTGATCTATTTTTCCGCCATCCTTCACCATTGTTACTGTTCGTTTTAGCTTTTCAAAGTTTTGACGACGTTTCACGAGTGTATTGGTTAAATCGTTTGTAGATTGTACGCCAATTTCGAAACGGAACAAACCTTTTGGTGCATTGTCATTTAAGAATTGAATCACCTCAGGGCGCATAATATCTGCGGTAATCTCAAACTGGAATACAACACCAGGTTTATGTTCATCAATTAAAAACTGGAACATTTCCATCGCATAGCTGCGGCTAATATTGAAGGTACGATCCACGAATTTAATTGTCCTAGCTCCGTTATCCATTAAAAAACGAATATCTTCTTTTATTTTTTCACGGTTAAAGTATCGTACACCTACTTCAATGGAAGATAAACAAAATTGGCAACTAAATGGGCAGCCTCTACTTGTCTCGATATACTGAATGCGTTTACCTAAATGGGGAAGATCCTCCTCAAAGCGGAATGGACTTGGTAATTCACGCAGATCAATTTTAGGTGGCATAGCGTGAATTTTGACTTTTCCATCCTCTAAATAACAAATGCCTGGAACATCCTCTAACAAAATTTCACCGTGGAAATAGCGTAATAATTGTTTGAAAGAAGTTTCTCCTTCGCCCATGATAATAAAGTCTACCTCTGGTATTTGACGTAACCAATGATGAGAGTCGTAAGAAACCTCAGGACCTCCTAGCAAAATTTTAACATTTGGACAGACAGTCTTTAACATTTTTATAACGTGAATGGTTTCTTCTATATTCCAGATGTAGCAGCTAAATCCAACAATATCAGGTTTTTTTTGGAATAAATCTGATACAATATTAAAAGCAGGATCCTTAATAGTGTACTCTGCTATAATTGGATTAAATTCTGGTAAAGCGGCGCCTTTAAGATAGCGCAATGCTAAATTTGTGTGAATATACTTTGCATTTAAAGTAGTTAAAATAGTATTCATGCAATAATCTTCCTTTCAACATCTTATTGTATCAGTCAAGTATCTGACATACAATATAATTCTTTTTACCTATTTATTTTGTGAACGGTTCGTGAAATAATTTAAAATACTTAAATTTACTAAATTTTGTAATAATAGAATCGTGCTGTCATAAAGTATAGTAAAGGCTCAAAATTCGATTTAGAGGTTTTTTACTCTTTTGAAAGGTTCGGTGAGAAAGTTGAAGCAAAATGATATTAATCAATGTTTTGGAAATCTTATGAAAAGTACTTCGTCACCAACACTTATACTCAATAAAGCAGGAAAAATTTTGAACGTTAATGAGGCTGCTATTAAACGTTTTAATCTTAATTTAACGTATATTGGCTATTTAGCTATGGACGAGCCATCTAATTTTAAATGGACTAAATTCGTCAAACAATTACAAAATGATTTACGTTCAGAAGAAATTTTTAATATTCGTACAACTGGAAACGACTATGAAATGCTGTCATTTAAATGTTTTTATGATCCTAATACAGAAGAAATTGTTGCGCAAATTTCGACACTAAATGATGATGTTGCTCATAAATTATACATGAGTCAGGCGCATGAAAGATCACAATCTTTTAATGCATACGATTATTTACCTTATGCTGTTATTGTAAGTGATGCTAGCGGTATTATTCTTGGGCTTAATAAGTATGCGGAAATGTTTCTGAAAGTTGAAAATTCGCATTTGCTCCATAAAGCACATCAACATATATTCGATTCATTTACATTGAAAAAGGGACAAATTACATCATACCTGTCTAAGCTGATGGGTGACAAGCATGCAAGTATTCATGTGGTCGATGAAACACAAGTAAGCAGAACTTGCTATTATGAAATTTCCAGTATTTTTGATGAATACAATAATATTATTGTCACGGTTATCAATGATGAAACAGAGAAAAAACAACTTCAGCATAAAGTCGAGCATCAGCAAGCATTAAATGTTGTGGGACAGATGGCTGCAAGTATTGCGCATGAAATTCGTAACCCATTAACTTCTTTAAAGGGATTTACTGAATTATTAAAGTTAAATGCTGATGATGAATCACGCATGTATCTCTCTGTTATTGACAGTGAGCTTCAACGGATGGAACAAATTTTATCCGAGCTTTTAGTGTTGTCTAAGCCAACGACGATGAAAGTTGAATTATTAGAACTGGATCATATTGTAAAGCAAGTCATTGAGTTTATGCTACCAGATGCACTCATGAAAAATATTATGATTCAGTACATTTCTCCTTCTAACCAAATTTATATCGGTGGCAACGAGAATCGCTTAAAGCAGGTGTTAATGAACCTAATTAAAAATGCAATGGAATCCATGAATAATGGTGGCACAATTACAGTTGAAATGGCGACAAATGACTGTGCGATTGTCGAGCTTATGATTAAAGATGAAGGGGTTGGCATGGACAGCACGACACTTCAAAACCTATTCCAGCCTTTTTACACGACAAAATCAACAGGGACAGGACTGGGCCTTGCTTTCGTGAAAAAGGTGATTGAAGAACATGATGGGGTAATAGGCGTTAACAGTGAACTACAGAAGGGGACATGCTTCCATCTGCAGTTCCCAATTTACACATTTAATCAACTTGATACATTGGAAGTATCCTCAAAAGATTCTGCTTATTTAGTAACGTAAATAGAGTAAAAATGGTGAGATAATTCACAATAAAACCTTCTAAATCATATAATGCTTTTGACAATGCTTTTCTAATATCGCTATAATGTCATATAAAGAGCGAAGTGAGAGGAAAAGAATATGAAGTCAGAAGATCTAAAACAATCTTTAAAATTATATATTGTACTATCGCGTGCATTGAAAGCGATCAATGAGACAACACATCAATTATTTCAGGATAATGGTTTAAACCCAACTGAATTTGCTGTTCTAGAGCTTCTTTATCATAAAGGGAGACAACCTTTACAGCAAATAGGCAATAAAATTTTGCTCGCTAGTGGGTCTATTACGTATGTCATTGATAAGCTTGAAAAGAGAGGCTATTTATTACGTGTTTCTTGTCCTTCAGATCGTCGTGTGACATATGCAGAAATCACTGATGAAGGTGAAGCCTTTATGGCAGAGCTATTCCCAAAACATGAGCAGCATTTGCATGAATTAATGAGTGTGCTATCGCCGCAAGAAAAGGAACAAGCAATTACGTTATTAAAGAAAATTGGCCTTTCTATTAAGGATTTATCTTATTAAAAAAGTTGTCTCATTGATTTGAGACAACTTTTTTATAATGGAAATAAAAGGACGATAGACATTGTCTATCGTCCTTATTGTCTTACTATTTTTTAGAGATAGTGGCTGCCATATTAAGCATAGCATCTGTTAAATCTTGTTTATCGTTATCGTGAATTGTTAATTTTGTAATGAGACCATCTTTTTCAAAAACAACCCCAATAACTTTCTCTGTGTCAAAGTCTACGACATAACCCTCGATATGTTGAACATTTTTAAATGCTGCTAATTCTTCAGTAGTTAAAGCTACTGTTTCGCCTACAGCATTCATATAATCTTGCATAGTTGTTTTCACTTCATCAAAGCTTGATTGTGATGCTTCAATTGTTTCAATACGCATAAACACTTCGTCATCATCATTAGATACTAACATATCTTTACCTGGTTCTTCCTGTGTCATTGTAAATCCTGGAAGCTGTTGTAACTTGTAGGTTTGATTGACACTTTCAGACTGAGTGGCTGTTTCCGTTTTATTTTCGCCTTTTTGTACGTATTTCACATCTTGTTGTGGCTGTTTAGAAGTATCCTCTGTATTTGTGTCATCTGATGCAGGAGTTTCCTCTTCTTCTTGTGATTCGCCTGCAGTTTCATCTCCAGATGGTTTTTGATCAACACCAGTATTGGATGGCTCATTTTGTTGAGCATCTGAATCCCCTGTTTTATCAGAGGTATTACAACCTACAACTAATACGGCTGTTAGTACTAATGCAAGAATTGAAAATAATTTTTTTTGCATAAAAAACCCTCCTTTTCTAAATTAAACGTTTGTAAAGATAAAATGTTTCCAAAATTAAATGTTATGATGTTAAAGGCAACACTAAAAATAATAATAGTACAAAAACGACATGAGCTACAATAACAAGTGGCATACTTTTTTTCCACTCATAGATGAAGCCCCAAATAATACTTGCCAAAAGTACAGCTATAACACCAAGTATAAAACCACTTAGAGCAATTGATATCGCACACAGTATTGCAGTTACTATAACAGCCAACGATGGACGCATAAAGCGTTTTAACTGCTGTTGGATATAACCACGCCAAAATAGTTCTTCACCTATGGCAACGATGAATACGAGTAAAACATAGTGCCAAATATTTTGTGGTCCATAGTTTGTTAAAAACTTTTGAACGGATTGTACTAAATTATTATTAATATATGGAGCGAGCCAGTAACCAAAGCGAATGATACCATATGTGATGGTACCGTATCCAATACCAAAGAGTAAAAATTGCCATGTAGGTAATTTATCTTCAATGGAGCCAGCTAAGATGGCGATGGCAATACATACTAATAAAGTAAATGCATACATGTACCAAAATACTGCTTGGTTAGCAAAGGTAAAAGCAAGCATGCCATAAACGAATAATAAAGAAAGGAGAAATAGTAGTGTTTGTTTCGAATTTGTTAGCATATTCGACCTCCATACTTTAATTTTATCAAAAAAATAGCCCCTTATCATCTATAAAGACAAATAGGGACTATTCGGACTATTAAGCTTCATTAGTATATAAAATTTTATAACGTTTATGATTGACGACCGTTTTCTCTTCAATCTCAAGGGAATCAAAATTCTCCATATATGTTAAATTAACAATCACCGAATTTTCATTTACCTTTTCGACAATACCTTGTAGACCATTTTTAAACTCGATAATATTTCCAACTTCAGCTATTTTCACAGACAGTCAGCTCCTTCATCGACTAATAATATACAGTTTGAATGAAAATTTGGGAAACGTAAAGCTTTTTTTAAATAATTCATAATTTATTACACAAAAGATGAAAAGAGAGGTATAAAATAAATGGAAAAATACGAAAATATGCTTAAACAATTACAAAACGGGGAAATAGAAAGTATTGAAATTCAAAAGGAAGATTTTTATGAATTTCGCGAAATACTTGTAAAGCATCCTTTATTTAAACATTATAGGGGTGAGGCCAAACAAAATGGACGGATTATATATACTTATACTGAACTTCCGAGAAGTTAAAATTTGTCGAACATTGTCGTAAGTTAATGCTGTAAGAAATAAAATATAAATGTATAATAATGGTATGATTATTTGTGTGTGGAGGGTTGTATGAATGGTCAATCTACTCTTGAAACAAATGGAACAAACTCGTGAGATGATGATTCGCTCAGGTGTAGAAAACGGGTTACAAAATGCAAAAACCATTCAACTGAGTCGCAGATTAGATCAGTTAATGAACACTTATTATAGACAGATGGCATTTGAGGAAGAAAAAGACCAAGAAAACTAAAAAGATTGTTCCAGTATTCAGAGTAAAAACATTTTAACATATATGTTTAAAATGCATTTCAATGGGGAATAACTTACTATGAACACAGCAACATTCTCATTTCCCCCTTTAGAGCAGTGATCCCCCAATCACTTGCTCTCTTTTTTTTTTCGCTTATTCGGTATATATGTCATACATAAAAAGTTTAGTACAAGTTATGGGAAGAGTTTGAATTATGTGTTTCCTTCACCTAAACTGAAAAGATACAGAGTCTGGATTCTCACAGAGAGTGCAGACATTCTAAAATAAAGGAGCATGTACATATGACGAAGAAACGTATAGCATTTATTGGCACTGGTGTGATGGGTGCTAGCATCATTAAACATTTAATAAAAAATGGGCATGAAGTAACTGTGTTTACGCGGACAAAGGAAAAAGCAGAACCTCTTGTGGCATTGGGAGCGTCTTGGGCAAGTTCGCCAGCAGCAGCATTTAAAAATCGTGACATTGCCTTCACAATGGTTGGATATCCTTCAGATGTTGAGGAAGTATATTTTGGGCAAAATGGTCTTTTCCAAACAGCAGAGCAAGGTAACGTTGTCGTTGATATGACGACTTCAGAGCCTTCCTTGGCAAAGAGAATTTATGAACACGCCCTTTCAATGGGTGTAGAGGCTTTAGATGCTCCTGTTTCAGGTGGTGATATAGGAGCACAAAATGGTACATTGTCCATTATGATTGGTGGCGATCAAGCTACTTATGATAAGGTATTGCCAATTATGAAGCATTTTGGGGAAAATATTGTTTATCAAGGTGAAGCGGGTGCTGGGCAACATGCAAAGATGTGCAATCAAATCGTCATTGCTTCAGGTATGATTGGAGTGTGCGAATCACTAGCATATGGTTTAAAGGCAGGATTAGATTTACCGACGGTATTACAATCAATCGCATCAGGGGCAGCTGGCTCATGGTCTTTAAGCAATTTAGCTCCACGCATGATACAAGGGGATTTTGCTCCAGGCTTTTATGTTAAACATTTTGTCAAAGATATGAAAATTGCTTTAGATGAATCCAAAAAAATGGGTATCTCTTTACCAGGGCTTTCATTAGCATATGACATGTATGAGAAATTGATTGAAGAGGGCTATGGTGATAATGGTACACAAGTTCTTCTAAAGTATTATAAATAGTGGCGTGAATAGAAAACCTGAAGTCTCTTTATTTCTTGGGAGACTTCAGGTTTTTTAGTACTACTCTTTACCAAAAAGTTGAGAATCTAAAGAGAAGTTAGATGCTCCTGCTAAAGCAAAATAAAGAGCTATAGCGCCTAAAGCTAAATCTAATTCATAACCAGCCAATCCATCAGCTCCGATAAAGCCAATGCTTAGTTTTGCTGTAAAGATAGCAACGATCATTGTAATCGTTAGTAAAGCGCCAAAGATTCTAGTGGCTAAACCTAAAATAATGGCAATTCCGCCTACTAATTCAATAATCGCAACGATATACGCCATAAATCCTGGTATACCTAGACTATCAAAGAAGTCAGCTGTGTAGCTGATTCCACCTTGAAACTTTTGAAAACCATGTACGGCAAAAATAATGCCAAGAACGACACGTAAAATAGTTGAACCAATCATTTGCATAATAAAATAACTCCTTTTCTTTAACTTACATTTCGTAACCTAGTTTATTTTTAAAAATAACTTTTGTCAAGTAACTTAATGTATTTTTAGAATTGGTTTTTTAGAAAAAGTGCTATACTGTTAAATAGGAACTAACAACAATGGAGGCTAGTAGATTGGATCAAAAAAATATTTGTCCACGATTTGAAAAAGCACTCATGATATTAAATCATCGATGGAATACTTTGCTAATTTATCAGTTGCTCGATGGTCCACAACGTTATTCAACCATTAAAAATCAGTTGAATATTAGCAGTCGTGTTTTAACAGAACGATTAAAGGAGTTAGAGACAGAGCAAATCGTGTTACGTACAGTAATTCCTTCTACACCAGTTGTCATTGAGTATGAGCTTACGGAAAAGGGATATGCTATTGCGCCAGTGCTAAAAGCAATTGAACAATGGTCTTCTGACTGGGTGACACTAAATGAAAAATGATAAAAAGGTATTCAAGTGAGGGGCTTGAATACCTTTTTATAGTGTTGAAAAACAAACAATCAATAGAATTTGTGAAAGGTGAAAATGGATTTCCGTTGCAGGCTACTTGCTTTCCTGTGGGCGAGCGCCGAGCCGCTTCCTCCGCTACCGCTCCGTTTAGAGGCTCGCCTGTCTCGCTATCCCACGGGAGTCAAGTAGCCTTCCACTCCAATCCATAAAAATGTTTCTTTTTAGCAAAGGTCTTCAAATAAAGTGAAGGGTATTCACTACTCTTTATGGTGAGGTGTTGTCACTCATCACTTCTCCACATTGAAAATAAGATCCTATCCTCTCTCTAATAATATAAATAAAGGGCTATTTTGTTCAGGAAAAGACACTTTTACAGAATGGTTGATTGGAGTGGAGCCAGTGTCACTCCTAGGAGATTAGCGTCCCAGAGGAGACCCTGGAGCGAACGCAGTGAGTGAAGCGGCTCATCGGACGCCCCCTGGAAAGGACGCCGGCGGAACGGAAATCAACCCCCCTCACCTTGTCAAAAGATCTTTTTTTTGATTTACACGGAAAACGATGGAAAATGAGTGTTCATTTATCGATCATTTGGCAGTTATTTTTCAATGAAATTGCTGTTATATTGTAAATAATATTAATTTTCTTTAAAAAAAGATATTTTTTATTACAGAGAGAGGTTAATTGATTATTATAGAAAATAGAGGGGAGGTTTTATATGAAGAAAGGTACAGCAATCGATGTACAGCATCGAAGTCAGTTAGCCATTTATTTATCATTGCCAATACTTTCATGGGCATTTTATGATTTTGCGAATACAATTTTTTCTTCAAATATAAATACAATTTTTTTCCCGTTTTACATGGATGAAGTGCTGGGTACGAATGAAGTCATGCAACAAGTAGCAAGCACCTTTATATCCTACGCCAATGCGATTGCAAGCTTGTTGCTCGTTATCTTTTCACCGCTTTTTGGGGTTTGGATTGATAACACTGGCTACAAAAAGAGGTTTATCGTATGGTTTGCATCTATTTCCATTCTTTTTACATTTATGATGGGGATCTTTGCAAATGTACAATCGACAACCAACTACTCAGGTGTCCCTCTTAGTTTATTTTTAGTAGTTGCAAGCTTTGTCATTGCAAAATTTTTCTTTAATTCAAGTCTAGTATTCTACGACTCTATGATGGGTGATTTAGGAACAAAAGAAGAGATGCCATTAATCTCAGGGTATGGAGTTGCAATTGGTTATTTGGGCACACTTTTTGGATTACTTGTATATTTATATGTTGGTAACAGCGATTTTCACCGAGCGTTTATTCCAACAGCTATCTTGTATTTATTATTTTCATTGCCATTATTTTTAATTAATAAAGATACACCTATTCCAAAAGCGCAGCGCAAGTCCATAAAGTTTTTAGACGGCTATAAAGAAATCATTCAAACTTTTAAGGATATGAAGCAATATAAGGCCATTTTTACGTTCATGATTGCTTATTTCTTTTTAAATGATGCCATTGCTACGACGATCGCCATGATGGCTGTTTATGCTACGGCAATTGTTGGATTTAGTTCTGGTCAGTTTATCGTTCTTTATTTGGTCTCTACGGTATCAACAATCATTGGTTCTCTTGCATTTGGCTATATAACGAAATCCATAGGAGCTAAACGTGCCATTACGATAGTTGCGCTCATTATGATTATCGCTTTAGTGTTCGCTGTTTTTGCCTCAGCACAATGGATGTTCTGGCTAGCAGGTAGTCTATTTGGGATATCCCTTGGATCCATGTGGGTGACATCTAGGACCTATATTATTGAATTATCACCATATGAGAAACGCGGGCAGTTTTTCGGCTTATTTGCCTTTTCAGGTAAAGTATCATCGATTATCGGTCCAGCCGTATATGGAACAGTGACATTATGGATGAAGGATTATGGCACCCTTGCTAGTCGTGTCGCGTTATCCACATTAATAGTGATGACAGTAATCGGCCTATTGGTACATCTAAAAGTTAATGATAAAAATGGAAATAGCAAGTAGGAGAAATGTATTGCCTATGATACAATTGAATTATAAATAGATGTAGAGAAAGGAGCGGGATTGCATTGGAACATAAAGGAATATTATTAGAAAGTGGCACAAATGAGCTAGAAATCGTTGAATTTGAAGTAGCAAACAATAAATTCGGCATCAATGTGATTAAAGTGAAAGAAATTATTCAACCGATACCAGTAACATTTATCCCACACGCGCACCCGCATGTAGAAGGAATTATTCAATTACGAGGTGAAGTATTACCGGTTGTAGATATGCTGCGAGTATTAGGAATTCAAGGTGCGGAGCGTAATCCACAACAAAAATATATTGTGGCTGAATTCAATAAGCAACGTGTTGTTTTCCATGTAGATAATGTGACACAAATTCATCGTATTTCATGGAATCAAATTGAAAAGCCATCTGATATGTATCAAGGTGGGACATCACAAGTAATCGGTGTAATTAAACAAAATGAACAAATGATTCTATTGCTAGATTTCGAAAGAATTATGGTGGATATCAATCCTGAATCAGGAATTAGTGTGGAATCTGTTAAAAAGCTTGGTAAACGTGAACGTTCTGGAAAGCGTATTTTAATTGCAGAAGATTCACCATTATTACGCAAATTATTATTCGACACAATGAGCGAAGCTGGTTATGACAATGTTGAATTCTTTGAAAATGGTCGCGATGCTTATGAATACTTAGAAGGAATTGCGAATAGTGGTAGCGATATCGCAGAACATATTCAATTAGTGGTAACTGATATTGAGATGCCACAAATGGATGGTCATCATTTGACACGAAAAATCAAAGAGCACCCTGATCTTCAGAAGCTTCCTGTCATCATTTTCTCAAGTCTCATCACAGACGATCTTCGCCATAAAGGGGATCAAGTAGGAGCAGAAGATCAAATTAGTAAGCCAGAAATTGCAGAGCTCATTTTACGTGTTGACCAACTTATTCTGTAATGTTAATGACTTACAAGATACTTCACAATTTTAATAATGGGTATCCTAAAAGTAAAAATAAATGAAAGAAAAGTCGGATGCCTTAAAAAGGTGCCGACTTTTTTGTATAGGTCCACATTTTATGAACAAAATAGGCTTGGAGGATGTGATGATTTGAATGAACTAAAAACAGCCATTATTGATATCGGCTCCAATACCATTCGATTAGTATTATATCAGTATGATAATGAAGAGGGGCTTCGTGAGCTAGGAAATATTAAAACGGTAGCACGTTTGCGTACATATATATTGCCTTCAGGAGAAATGTCTGAAGAAGGTATTCAAGTGTTATCAGAAACTTTATTCACATTCAAAGCGATGCTAGAGGATTTTGAAATAACTGATGTCAAAGCAGCTGCAACAGCTGCTATCCGACAAGCCACTAATCGAGATCAAATTATAGAGGAAATGAAAAAACGAACTGGTATCCAAATTGAGCTTTTATCAGAAGAAGAAGAAGCCTATTTTGGCTATGTTGCAGTTGCCTATTCCATGGGTACAAAATCGGCCGTAACGATTGATATTGGTGGTGGAAGTACCGAAATTACGCTATTTGAAAATAAAGAAATTCAGCAATCACATAGTTTTCCATTTGGGACAGTTTCTTTAAAGCAACGATTTGTAAAAGGCGACATTATGAATAGTAGTGAAAAAGTGGAACTCATTGCCTTTGTTAAAGAGCAATTTCAAACACTCCCTTGGATACAAAATGTCGCATTACCTATTATCGCAATTGGTGGTAGTGCGCGGAATATTGTACAAATTCATCAGCAAAAGCATGACTATCCAATTGCAAGTGTGCATGGCTACGAAATGTCTAAGGCAGATTTGGATGATTTAAGCTCATTTTTAGGTCAACTAAGCTTTCAGGAATTGAAACAATTAGATGGGCTTTCATCGGATCGCGCAGATATTATTGTACCTGCATTAGAGGTATTTAGAGTGTTAATGGAGGCGGTTGGTAGTGGGACATTCCAACTGACAAAGAGAGGTTTACGTGAGGGACTCATTTTTCAACGGATTTTGCAAACAGATGCACAGGCCTTTGATAAATACAATGTATTTGAAGGGAATGCAAGAAGATTAGCACGTCAGTATGGTCGAACTGAAATGGAAGTTGATTATTTAATGAATTTAGCAGACCAATTGTATCGTGAATGCTGTCATTTAGGTTATTTGCAATATCATCCAGAAGATTTGCATTTATTGTCGAAAGCGGCCAAGGTTTTTAATATTGGAGAGTATATTGAATTAAGCTCTTCCAGCCAACATACTTTTTATTTAATCGCAAATCAATCCATTGATGGTTTAAATCATTTAGAACGAGTAAAACTAGCACTTCTTGCATCCTATAAAAATAAAGATTATTTTGAACGATTTGCCGCTCCGTTTGCAACATGGATGGATCGTGAGGAATATCGCAAATTACGAGATTTTGGAGCGTTATTAAAATTTGTCTATGCTTTAAATGTGTCAAAGCGCAATGTTGTCCATGCCATCGAGATGCGCACAGAAGAGGATCATGTACAACTGGATATTTATGTAAAAAAGAATGCAGCTGCTGAAAAGTATCAAGCCAATCGCCATAGAAAACATTTAGAACGAGCATTAAAAATCCCAATGAGGATCAATTTTATTGAAGAAGGGTGGAACAATGGATGACAACTGAAGTAACGAAAAACGAGCTACATGAGGAAGACTTTTCAGAAAAACATAGTCGGTTATTAGAGGAGATTGCCAAGCCTCAGTACTATAATAATCGGGAACTGAGCTGGCTTGCCTTTAATGAAAGAGTATTAGAGGAAGCGGAGGATATCAATAATCCTCTGCTAGAGCGTTTGAAATTTTTAGCTATATTTAGCTCAAATTTAGATGAATTTTTCATGGTGCGTGTTGCAGGGCTACAAGATCAAGTTCGAGCTGGCTTTCATAAGCCTGAAAATAAATCTGGATTAACACCAAAGGAGCAGTTGGCGAAAATTGCAGAGCGTACACAAGCATTAGTTCGTCGACAGACAGAAGTTTATCGTCATTTAATCTATGATTTGCTTCCACAGCATAATGTACATATTGCAGATATGAAAGATTTAAACAGTGCACAAAAAGCATTTATCAATGAGATGTTTGCGGAAACAATCTTCCCAGTTTTAACCCCTGTAGCAGTAGACGCGTATCGTCCTTTCCCAACATTATTTGGTAAGACATTGAATTTACTCGTACTGTTAGAGCAGGATGAGACAGAAGTTGAAAGTCGGGAAAAAGTAGCCATCGTACAAGTCCCTTCTGTCCTAGACCGTTATATAAAAGTGCCATCCGAAGAAGGGAAAACAATTGTTGTTTTATTGGAGGACGTGATTGTAGCGCATATTGAAAAGCTATTTTATGGCTATAGTGTAAAATCAGCACAAGCTTTCCGTCTAACAAGAAATGCAGATTTAACGATCCATGAAGAGGGGGCTCGCGATCTGCTAGTTGAAATTGAAAAGGAACTAAAAAAACGAAAATGGGGCGTAGGGAGCCGTTTAGAAGTTCGAGTTGGAGAAATGAATGAGGAAGTACTTCAATATTTATTAGATGAATTTGAAATTGAAGAAACAGATGTGTTCCATATTGATGGGCCTTTGGATTTAACCTTTATGTTCTCTTTCGTTAAAGGTATTTCTGTTGGCCGCGAGCATCTAGAATATGAAAGCTTTATTCCACAGCCACCTTTAGATTTACAATCAGATGAAAATATTTTTGAAAAAGCTCTACAACAAGATATATTTTTCCATCATCCATATGAATCGTTTGCTCCAATCGTTGATTTTATTGCAGAGGCAGCGGTTAACCCGAATATATTAGCAATCAAGCAAACATTATATCGAGTAAGTGGCAATTCACCGATTATACAAGCATTAAAACTTGCGGCTGAAAATGGCAAACAAGTAACAGTGCTAGTTGAACTTAAGGCTCGTTTCGATGAAGAAAACAATGTACACTGGGCAAAACAATTAGAACAAGCAGGCTGTCTTGTGATTTATGGCATGAATAATTTAAAAACGCACTCTAAAATAACACTAGTTGTTAGTCGTCGTAACGGTAAAATTGAGCGTTTTGTCCATCTTGGGACAGGAAATTATAATGATGCTACTGCAAAAATTTATACGGATATGGGCATAATAACTACAGATAAAGAGTTTGGCATTGATGCGACAAACTTCTTTAACTACTTAAGCGGCTATACAGAAAAGCCTACCTTTAATCATTTAGTCGTGGCACCATTTGATATTCGAGATGAATTTATTCGTTTAATGGATGAGGAAATTGCTTGTCATAAAAAACATGGTAATGGTTTTATTAGGGCAAAAATGAACTCACTGACAGACAAAGACTTAATGATGAAGCTTTATGAAGCATCCATTGCAGGTGTAAAAGTGGAGCTCATTATACGTGGTATTTGCTGTATTAGACCAGGTATTCCTGGTATAAGTGAGAACATTACCGTGACAAGTATTGTTGGCCGTTTCCTAGAACATTCTCGTATTTATTGGTTCCATCATAATGGAGAAAATAAAGTCTATTTATCGTCAGCAGATATGATGACACGCAATATGATTAAACGTGTAGAAATATTGTTCCCTGTATATGCAAGTGAAGCAAAAACTCGTATTATTGACATAATGAATGCACAATTAATGGATACTGCGAAAGCACGTATTCAAGACTCAAATGGTAAATACCATTACAAAGAGTTTGATCGTAGCGAAGATCCGTTAAATAGCCAGGAAGTTTTCTTAAAGGATGCATTAAAGCCTACGCTAGACGAAGAATAGAGCAAACACGCTACTTAGTGAGGGATAGAATGAAAAAATATAGAGAGAGTGTAGCGCCATTTGCAGATTATCAGCAGCTCATCCAACTGAATCCATTTGATGCAGTTGTCTGTTTGAAAAAAGTGGATACGGCCGTATTTGAGGTTGTTGAATTTAATGATAAGCTATCTTTATTGCTTGAGTTACAGGATAGCTCAGCCAAGAACGCGGAGCATTTTTTTTCAGAGCCATGCTGGCTGCAATTGTCGGAACTGCTAAATCAAGATGTCAATCAACAGCATGTCCTAACATTAGGTACTGATCTTCAAAAAAAAACATTTGTGATTCATGTACAGCACTTAGCTAATTCTATGGTTGCTATGATCCTTCGTGCAACACAAAGCGAAGTAGCGCCCTATTTACAATTTGTGGAGCAACATGTGAGCCCAGTGTTAACGACAGATATACGAGGTCGTATTATCCATCAAAACGTTGCTGCTACCTCTGTCTTATCTAGAGAGCAGCACAGCCTAATAGGACTAGATATTTTTTCATTATTAGAAAGTAGATATAGCAATGAATTTAAATTATTATTTGCTAAAACCATTGAAGGTTCAGCTTTTGGCATGCCTAGATGTTTATTAAAGGGCCAATTGCTAAGTCAAGAGCCTTTTTATTTAAGAACGCATCCAACTTATTATAATGGCGAGGTAATAGGGGTACATTTATTTGTCAAAGATGCCAATTCATTTATGAATGATCATGAGGCATTTTATTACCTAGCGCTGATGGACGAATTAACAGGTATTTGGAATCGGAAGGCTTTTAAAGAACACTGGCTGCACCATTTAAATGACAAAAAGCAAGAACACAAGCAAGCTGCCCTAATTTTGGTTGATATTGATCGCTTTAAAAAATTTAATGAATCTCTTGGCGAGAGCAAGGGTGACGAGCTTATGCGTATGTTTAGTCATAGGCTTCGTGAGCTTTGTTACTCAAAATGCTCCCTTTATCGCTATAACAGTGATGAGTTTATCTTTGTGCTAAAAGATGCAACCATCCAAAAAATTGAGCATACTGCGAATGCAATATTGGATGTTCTAAAACAGCCGTTTATGATAGATGGACAGGAATATTTTATTAGCGTATCGATTGGCATTTCGCTTAGTCCAGCAGATGGAAGAGATTTAGAGACACTTGTACGGAAAGCTGATAAGGCTTTATTTTCTGTTAAAGAGCATGGCCGCTCACATTACCGTTACTATCGTGAAGATATGACAGCTGTCTTTCCAAATGAAGCATTAATGGAGGCACATTTACGTCGTGCCATTGAATTTAATGAGCTGAGTCTCCATTTACAGCCACAAATGGATTTAGCAAACAATAGCATCAATAGCTTTGAAGCATTACTGCGATGGAATAATCGTAAATTTGGTTTTGTGTCACCTGCACAGTTTATTCCGATTGCTGAGGCTTCAGGCTTAATAATCGAAATAGGTGATTGGATTATTGATGAGGTTTGTCGTTACCAAAGAGAATGGCAATCGAAAGGCTATCGTCCTGTACGGATAGCCGTTAATATTTCACCTAAGCAGTTTAGAAAAGAAAATTTCGCTCGAAAAATTAAAGCGGCTTTGAAGAAATATAGTGTACCACCTGAATTATTAGAGGTGGAAATAACCGAAAGTTCTATGACAAACGTTCATGAAACTTACTCGATTTTGACCGAGTTGAAGCAACTAGGTGTGTATGTGTCAGTGGATGATTTTGGGACAGGCTATTCCTCATTAAGCTATCTCAAGCGCTATCCAATTGATATCATTAAAATCGATCAGTCATTTATTGCAGATATTGCAAAAGATGACAAAAATGAAGCCATTATTAAGGCAATTATTTCGATGTCTCATAATTTAGGATTAGAGGTCATTGCTGAAGGAATTGAAGAGGCTTCACAAGTTGATTTTCTTAAACGTCATCACTGTCAAAAAGGACAGGGCTATTTATATAATAAACCATTACCAGTGGAAACAATTGTTCAACAATATTTTGTTAGCTAATCAACGAGTAGCACTTTCATCGCCTAAAATGGGTGAAGTGCTACTTTTTTATTTATGGCTTTTAAGACCATCCAAGACAATAGTTGTGAATTGGGCCATTTCGGAGGCCAAATCAAAATCCTCACTATGAATTAACCAATCATAAACATTGGCACGCATACAGCGCCGAATAATTGCTTGTATGTTAGGAGCAGATACATCTTGTCTGAATTCCCCCTGTCGAATTCCTTCCTCGATATATGTATTCATAATTTGAAAGATTTTACGTTGTGGATTGATTAAGTAGTGATCTTGTTCTACTTGGTTTGTCATGGCAGCCGTATACACTGTGCGCAATAAATCTTTTCCTACAACTTTCGTTAAATAGTTCATTTGTTGTTGATAGACAAATAAAATTTTTTCACTTGCTGATAATGAAGGATCAATATTTTTTTCTACAGTGCTATAAAATTGATCCAGCTCCATAAATTTTTCTAATATAACATCATATTTGGATGGGAAATATGTATAAAAGGTCCCTTTCGAAACATTGCAGGCTTTTGTAATTTGTTCAACAGAGACATGTTCAAAACCATACTTGTTAAATAAATCTAACGAGGTTTTTAATAATTTTTCCCGTGTTTCTAATGCCTTTTTCTGTCTGCTCGTTAATGATTCCATCGTAGCTTATTACCTCCAAAGTAAAGTATTGTAAAATATTTTCTGTAAAAATATTCTGAAAATATCTTTTTTTTAATTGACGAGATGGAATTATTTTGATTATGATTTAATTGACCGCAGTCACTGACTATGGTCAACGAAAGTATCTCATTATTAATGTTACGACAAAAAATAGGCGTTGGCTAGTGTATCATGCAGCTTGTCTGCTGAATTTTCAAAGATTGGGGGAAGTCTAAATGAAGGAGAAATTAGGTTTTATTGGCTTAGGCAATATGGGGTTACCGATGTCTATCAATTTATTAAAGGCAAATTATCAGGTGTATGGCTTTGATACAAATGCAAAGGCCATGGAGCAATTTAGAGCAGCGGGTGGCATTGGTATGGAAACAGCAAAGGACGTTGCACAGCAATGTGATGTGGTGATGACCAGCTTACCGACTCCTCAGGTAGTAGAAATGGTGTATCAATCAGAACAAGGAATCATTCATCATGCTAAAAAGGGATGCTTACTCATTGATTTTAGTACAGTTAATCCCGAATTGAACGATTCATTGTATAAAGAAGCAAAAGCCTTAGGGTTACGATATTTAGGAGCACCTGTAAGTGGGGGAGTAATTGGAGCAGTAAATGCTACTCTAACAATTATGGTTGGTGGTGACAAGGAAGATTATGAAAGTGCTACGAAAATATTCGCAATAGTCGGTAAAAATAGTTACCATCTAGGAATTTCGTCAAGTGTAGGTACACGTATTAAATTATTAAATAATTTAATGATTGGATTTTATACAGAGGCCGTCGCTGAAACAATCGTACTTGGTGAAAAGATGGGCATTCATGCTGATGTGCTGTATGAAGTGTTAAGTAATAGCTATGGTCAAAGCCGTATTTATGAACGCAATTATGTGGAATATATGAAAAACGATAATTATGAGCCAGGCTTTTCGACAAACCTACTATTAAAGGATTTAAAGCTAGCGAAGGAAATGGCAGACGAAGCAGGCTTAACGCTGCGAATCGGGGAAAAATTGGTGGATTTGTATAGTGAAATTGCTCAGCAAGGCTATGGTGAAAACGATATGTCTGCTGCTTATTTAAGTTTAAAAGAAACTGCTAAAATAGAACAATTTTAAGAGGAGGAAAAGAAAAATGACAACAGCACAAGAAATTCAAACATTAACACATTTTATTGGCGGACATTTAGTGGAAGGAAAAAGCGGCCGTTATGGTTCAGTATTCAATCCTACAACAGGTGATGTCATTGCAAAAGTACCACTTGCCACAATAGAAGAAACACGGGAGGCAATTGAGCAGGCACAAGCGGCATTTCCTAAATGGCGTGACACATCTGTGGCAAAGCGAGCAGAAATTGTCTTAAAGTTTCGAAACCTTATTACAGAAAATATGGAGGAGCTACTGCAAATTATTTGTACAGAAAGCGGGAAGACGCTTGAAGATGCTAAAGGAGAAATCACCCGAGGACTTGAATCTGTTGACTTAGCTATCGGTGCCCCACACTTAATGAAAGGGGAATACTCTGTTAATGTTGGCGGGCAAATTAATGCCTATTCTGCAAAATATCCATTAGGAGTAGTGGCGGCCATCTCGCCATTTAACTTCCCAATTATGGTGCCTTTAGCTCAAACAAGTATGGCTATTGCTGTAGGGAATGCTGTTGTGTTAAAAGCATCAGAACGTGTGCCAATGACTGCATTGTTTGTTAGTGAGCTGTGGAAAAAAGCTGGGTTGCCCGATGGTATTTGGACAGTGATAAATGGTGATAAGGATGCCGTTAATGAACTTTTGGAAAACCCAACTGTGCAAGCCATTTCATTTGTTGGCTCAACACCGGTGGCGAAGTATATTTATGAAACAGGCTCAAAGTATGGAAAACGTGTCACTGCCCTTGGTGGTGGTAAAAACAATATGGTTGTGATGCCAGATGCAGACCTTGAACAGGTAGCAAATGCCTTTATTGGGGCAGCATATGGTGCAGCCTCTCAGCGTTGTATGGCAATATCTACGATTATGCCTGTAGGGAAAGAGACAGCAGACCGTCTAGTGGCGATTCTTAAAATGAAAATCACTAATCTGAAGGTAGGTCCATATACAGACCCTGATGCAGATTTTGGCCCTGTCATTTCTCAACAATCAAAAGAGGTGATTCTTGCTGCAATTGAGCGAGGAGAAACTGAGGGAGCATCGGTGATTTGTGATGGCCGTGAACTTGATATTGTCAAAGAATCTAAAGGCTTTTATGTAGGACCTACATTATTAGATCATGTAAAGCCAGGGATGGAAATTTATGAGCAAGAGGTATTTGGACCTGCTCGTAATGTTGTACGTGTAGATTCACTGGAGGAAGCTATCACACTTATTAATAAACATGAGCTAGGCAATGGTGTCACAATCTTTACGAATGACGGGTTAGCAGCTCGTCAATTTACGACTGAAATAGATGTTGGCATGGTAGGTGTCAATGTACCAATTCCAATTCCAGTTGGCTACCATAATTTTGCTGGTTTTAAAGGCTCTCGTTTTGGTGAAGGGCATATGTTTGGTCCAGATCAGGCACGATTCTTTACAAAAACTAAGACAATTTCAGAGCGTTGGATGGCAGGTAATGCCTCTACAGCATCCACATTTGCATTCCCAAGTAATAACGACTAATACAAACAAAGGGCTGTAGATTCTTACAGCTCTTTTTCTTAAAAAAGGAGAGGGAATGGTGTATGCAAGGAAAAACAGTTTTCATTACAGGGGCTGCTCGTGGCATTGGTCTTGCCATCGCCCAAGCATTTGCTAGGGAAGGAGCATATGTAGTAATTACGGATAAAAATGAACAGCTTTTAAAGGAAGCGGTTGCTCAAAACCCTTCTTTAACGATATATACATGTGATGTGACAGAAGAACAAGCTATACGAGAGGCTATTGCATTTACGATTGAAAAATTTTCAACAATAGACATTTTAATTAATAATGCAGGATTTCAACATGTCTCATTGATTGAAGACTTTAAAACGGAGATTTTTGAGGCTATGCAAAAGGTCATGGTCGTTGCACCATTTGTGGCGATGAAATATGCATTACCACATATGAAGAACAATCAATTTGGTCGCATTATCAATATGGCTTCCATCAATGGGGTTATCGGGTTTGCTGGTAAGGCTGGTTACAACGCAGCAAAGCATGGTGTTATTGGGTTAACAAAAGTGGCAGCCCTGGAGGTAGCAAATGATGGTATTACAGTTAATGCCATTTGTCCAGGTTATGTGGATACAGAATTAGTGCACAATCAATTTAGTGATTTAGCGAAGACTCGAGGTATTCAAATAGAGGAAGTACTAGAACAGGTGCTTTATCCACTTGTACCGCAAAAACGGCTGTTGGATGTCTCTGAAATTACAGGGCTAGCTTTATATTTAGCAAGCGATGTAGCAAAGGGGTTAACTGGTCAGGCGATTCTTTTAGATGGTGGTTATACGGCTCAATAGCTTAGGAGGGTGAAATATGATTCAAACGAAAACAATCTTTACCGTTCATTCACCAGGAACCATTGTATATGGGCGTGATTCTTTTGAAGAAGTAGGGGACTATGCCAAAGCATTAGGCTCTAAGGCATTAATCGTTAGCGATCCAATCATGGATCGCTTAGGTTTTGTTAAGCAGTGTCATACCTTGTTAAAAATCCAAGGGATAGAGGCTGTTTCATACTTAGGAGTGACAACTGAGCCGGATGATACGTATGTAGCCGAGGGACTACAGCTGCTGCAGAAAGACCACTGTGATGTCATTATATCTGTTGGTGGAGGAAGCTGTATTGATACAGCAAAAGCGATTGCGGTAGTAGCTACAAATGGTGGCTACATAGGAAATTATATGAAAATGGCCAAAGTTGCAGCGCATGCACCAATACCGCATATAGCCATACCAACCACAGCGGGGACAGGCTCTGAGGCCACAGATGCAACTGTTATTACGAATACAAAAACGGCTGTAAAAATGATGATTAAACAGCCAGCTTTTATGCCAACTGTTGCAATAGTCGATCCTGTTTTAACTATAACATCACCGCCTGCGATTACCGCAGCAACGGGAATTGATGCTTTAAGTCATGCTATTGAAAGCTATTTATCATGCTTAGCGCATCCATATTCGAATGTTCTTGCATTATCTGCCATGGAATTAATCGTCAATAATATACTTAAAGTTTATGAACAAGGTGATGATGTGGATGCGAGGGAAGCGATGTCATTAGGCTCCATGCAGGCAGGGCTGTCATTTTCAAATGCTTCTGTTGCCTTAGTTCATGGAATGTCGCGTCCAATTGGTGCACTCTTCCATGTTCCACATGGCATCTCCAATGCGATGCTTTTACCAGCTGTATTGGACTATTCAAAAGAAGCTTGTATAGATCGTCTAGCGGATTTAGGACAGTTTTTTAACAAAACAAAAGAGTCATATTCACAAGAGGAGCTAGCACAATTAGCCATTACGTCCATTAAGGAAATGTGTAGGCATATGAAGATTGGCAATTTAAAACATTGGGGAATAGAAGAACAAGCTTTTTACAATGCTATCCCTAAAATGGCTGAGGATGCTCTTGCAAGTGGCAGTCCTAGCAATAATCCGAAGATACCAACAAAAGAAGAATTAATGGAACTATATAAAATTGCCTATACGTATGAGTTTTAATGATTGTGAGAGTTATTCAAACTGCTGAATAGCTCTCTTTTTTTGAAAAAACAGAAAATATTCTAGTAATCTATAGAATTAATATGACATATTCGAGAAAATATAGTAAAATTCTAATGAATCATCATTCATTTTTTACTAAGGGGGAAATGGAATGTTACAGGGGAAAACGATTATTATTACGGGTGGATCAAGTGGTATGGGGCTTTATATGGCAAAGCAATTCGTCACTGAAGGTGCTAATGTTATCATAACAGGGCGTGACGAAGAACGATTAGCAGAGGCTAAAAAATTTATTGCTGAGGCGGGTCCCTCTATTGAGACGTTTCAAATGGATGTGCGTGTACCTGAGCATGCAGAGGCCATGCTCGCATTTGCTATTGATAAATTCGGTCAGGTGGATGGGCTAGTAAATAATGCGGCAGGTAATTTTATTGTACGAGCTGAGGATCTATCTCCGAATGGGTGGAAGGCTGTTGTGGATATTGTGTTAAATGGTACATTTTTCTGTTCTTCAGCAATTGGTAATTATTGGATTGAAAATAATATAAAGGGATCTATTTTAAATATGGTGGCTACTTATGCTTGGAATGCTGGAGCTGGTGTTGTTCACTCAGCTGCAGCAAAAGCTGGTGTATTGTCACTGACGAGAACGTTGGCTGTCGAGTGGGGAAAACAGTATGGTATTCGTGTTAATGCGATTGCACCTGGCCCAATTGAACGAACAGGTGGGGCAGATAAGCTTTGGGAATCCGAAGCAGCAGCAGCTCGTACGCTAGATTCAGTTCCATTAGGTCGTATAGGAACACCAGAAGAAATTGCTGATTTAGCTACGTTTATGATGTCTAACAAGGCAAGCTATATGAATGGAGAATGTGTAACACTGGATGGTGGGCAATGGCTCAATCAATATCCATTCTAAAAATATTTGCATAACAGTGAGCTGGGTTGACGCATACTAAGGGTAAAGAAAGGAGTGTTACCTATGGGTATGTGGTTAATTCCAGCTATTATTGCCATTGTGATCATTTCTGCAATTTCGTTTGTGTCTACGCTGAAAATTGCAAAAATGACCTCTGAACGGAAATCTGAAAATGATACACCGATTTCAGAAACAGTCGAAGAGTATGCCACGATGTTGAACCCAATTGTTTGGGTCTATGCGATTTTTTTGCTTTTTTTAGGGATTATGATTTTTTATTACTGGAGTAAGGCTGGTTATTAGATAGAAACCATCTTCATTCAGTTAAGTAGAAACTTGACTGAATGAAGATATACTTAGTTTTTGTAGGATAGACCAAAATAATTCATTGTTCATGAAAACTCTTCCCGACCTGGTCATGGTCATACATAGAAAAGTTATGATATGATGAAAGAGAAGGACTGTTCTCCACAGCGAGAACAGAAAAGGAGAAGAAGTTCATGATTTCAACTAACAGCAAAGACTTATTAGCAATGCCAATTAGTGAATTTATTATTTCCTCTGAAAAAGTTGCGCATGTACAAAGTGGAAATAGTGCAGAACATGCACTCCTTGTACTAACGCGTACAGGGTACTCGTCCATACCTGTATTAGATTTGAAATATCGACTTCAAGGTTTACTTAGCATGAAAATGATTACCGAATCGATTCTTGGTCTTGAGCATATTGAATACGAAAAGCTACCTGATATTAAAGTTGACTCTATAATGGACAAAGAAATTGCCGTATTGAAGTTGACGGATACGTTCCAGCGAGCTTTAGATTTAGTCATTAACCACGCCTTTTTATGTGTAGTAGACGAAGACGGTACATTTGCAGGGATATTAACAAGACGTGTTATTTTGAAGCAATTGAAAAAATATATTTATCAAAAAGAGTAGTAGCTTAAGAGGGAACTCAGATGAAAATCATGAGGCCCTCTTTGCTTGTAGTGGAGGTTTAAAGATTGATGGCAACAGAGGCAGAAGTATTAAAAATTTTAGCAGAAGAACGCAATATGCGGAAAGCAGCAGAGCGTCTATTCTTATCCCAACCGGCCCTTTCTCAACGATTACAAACGATTGAAAAGGACTGGGGTGCACAGTTATTTATTCGCTCACAAAAGGGGCTAACTGCAACTCCCGCTGGAGAACAGGTGATTGCGTATGCGAAGGAAATGCTAGCTAAAAAAGAAGAGATTTTTGAAACCATTCAATCCTTAACAACAAAGGTCAACGGGACATTAAAAATTGCCTGTGCATCCATTGTTGGTCAAAACTGGCTACCTAAAATTTTAAAGGATTTTGTGTCAAAATATCCTGAAGCTAAAATATCACTGATGACGGGCTGGAGCTCTGAAATTGTCAAGGCACTCTATGAGGGCGAGGCACATGTAGGCATTGTACGTGGCCAAGTTGACTGGAAGGGAGAAAAGATTCACCTTTTCAGAGATACTCTTTATTTAGTGGACAAAGAAGTTAAGACCATTGAAGATGTGTTGAAGACAGACCGTCCATTTATACAATATAAAAGTGATTCTAACTACTATCAAGAAATTCAACAATGGTGGCAACAGCATTTTGCATCAAATCCTAGAAAACAAATTTTAGTGGATCAAATTGAGATTTGTAAGCAAATGGCCTTAAATGGCATCGGCTATGCTATTTTACCTTCCATTACTTTAAATGACCACGATGCCATTCATAAAATCCCGCTGTCCAATGATGAAAAGGAATTTGGGCTTACGCGAGATACTTGGTTAATTGGCTATGAATCCTCCTTTGAATTGAGACAGGTAGAGGCTTTTGTTGAAGTAGTGCAGGATCATGCACGTTGTTTGTTTGATTATACAAAATAGCCAAAAAGGCAGTTCCAAGTCATGTCGGAATTGCCTTTTTGTATTCATTATTAAATCGCTTATTTCTTAAGAGTTTATGAATATTCATGAAGATATCATAAGAAATGGAACAAAATGCAATTTAAATCGTATAATTATGTAACCATCTATTTACATAAAAAGGAGTTGAGCTTTTGAAAAAGACAAAAATGACGGCACTGACCTTATTAGTCATGCTTGTAATTAGCTTTTTATTGCCTTCTACACAGGCAAGTGCTGCTGCTACATTAGAGGTCAAAGCAACAGCGGGTATTTCAGGTAAAGCTAAATATCAATCAGTGGTGCCACTACAAGTAACAATAAAAAATAATGGTGCAGATTTTTCTGGAGATATGGCCATTAATTCTGCCAATTCTTATGAGGCTGCATCAGCAATCGTCGTTCCAATCGATATAGCAGCAGGAGAAGAAAAGACATTTACTTTCTATCAGGATGGGTTAGCTGACTATAGTTATTCGGACGCAGATTTATTTGCCTTTTATGAGGGAAGCATTGAGAAAGGAAAAAAGGTTGCCTATAAAGGAACTAAACGCCTACAATCTAATTTTTTAGATCCTTCAGCAACGTTTATTTATACATTAACAGATAAAAGTGATCGACTATCGGCCTTTTTACGTTTATCAACATTTGTTGTTCAAAGCAGTGTGGAAGTATTTAATATCAATCAATTAAAAGATTATACATTCCCAGAAGATTCACAGGGACTTGCTATGGCCAACGTCATTGTAGTGGATGAAGTGGCGATAGCCGATTTAACACAAAAACAACAAGAGTCCTTACTAAAATGGGTACAAGATGGCGGTACATTACTCTTAGGGGCTGCTGACCAAATTGATGCCACAGCCGGTATTTTGAAAGAGTATTTACCTTTATCATTATCACAAGAGATGACTTCTATTTCTGCAGAGGCATTAACTAAATTATCGGGTGGAGGCATTTTTACACAGCCTATTTCGGTTTACTCGTCTACTAGTAGTGAAGGGAGTTTACCAGTACTAACAGAAAATAATACAGTGTTAGCTGCAAAGAAAAAAATTGGTAGTGGAGAAATTATTCAAACAGCTTTCTCTTTAGGTGATCAACCGCTTGCATCAATGGACGGCTATGCTGCCCTTATAGCTAAAATGATTGATATTCAAAACATTTCGCAGCAAGGGATGATGAGACAGGGGCAATCATCACTCGACCAAATTTCTTATGAGCTTCGTAACATTAATGAATTATTTCCATCCTTTGAAGTATCAGTAAGCTATATGCTAATTGTCATTATTCTTTATATTTTAATTATCGGGCCACTGCTTTACGTTGTTCTAAAAAAAATGGACAAGCGTGAGCATGCATGGTGGATCATTCCATCGATTTCAATTGTCCTTTCAATTGTTCTCTTTATTGTTGGAGCGAAGGATCGTATTGTTCAGCCACAAGCTCAACAATCTGCATTCTATAAAGTAAACGAAGATAGTAGTGTAAATGGTTATTATGTAGAGTCGATTCTAACAAATCGCAGTGGGGATTTTGTGGTCAATGCTGATCAAAATACGACTGCCGTTGCTTTGAGAAATTACAATAATTTCACAGGGACGATGGGAGCTTTACATGAATCTTCTTATATAAAAGAAAATGCTAACGGTTCGACGTTAACATTACGCGACTTAAGCTACTGGTCTGTGCAATCCTTTGGCGGAAAAACATCAGCTCAAAATATGGGCAAGATGGATATTGATATAACATTGAAAAATGAAAAGTTGACAGGAACGGTTAAAAATAATTTCCCATTCACATTAAAAGATGTCACATTAATTTCTGGTGTGAAAGAAGTGAAGCTAGGGGATATTGAAGCGAATGGAACGTTACAGGTTAACAAGGAACTGAAAACAACAGTTCTTCAAAAACCATCGATATTCAATAATTATAATTATAGTTACCCATCGAAGAAGGATGAGGTAGACCCAATGCGTATTGAAAGAATGAAATCATTAGCATTACCGCTTGTAGAAAATGATAACCAGCCAATACTGACAGCTTGGACAGATCAAGCTCTTGTAGGAGTTGAACTAGAAACAAGTGCTAATATGTCACCGATTACTACGTTTGTTCAACCGTTTAAAGGAAAAGTGGAACTATCAGGTCCATTTACAATGAAGCGTAATAACTTTACCTATACATTAGTACCACTTTCAGCAAGTGGACACTATGAAAAAATTGATGAATTGAACAATTGGTACCTATCTGATGGTTTATACGAAGTCACAATGGCAATGCCAGATCAATTTATGGATGCTGTTCAATCACTTAATGAGCTCACAGTTTCCAATAAGGATGTTGCACGTATGCAGATAGCGATCTGGAATAATGAAACTAACGTATATGAACCACTGGTAGATACAAAGCAAGTGTTTACGGATAAAATTTCAAAGTACTTTAATCAAGATGGAGAACTACGAATGGAAATAAAATATGGTCCTGACCCATCTGGAGAACAAACGAAATTACCAGATATAGAGCTGAAAGGAGTGGCAAAATAATGATAGAAATTCGTGACTTAACGAAACGATATGGCTCCTTTACAGCACTAGATCATTTAAACTTGTCCTTAGAAGAAGGCGTTGTATTTGGATTTGTTGGTGCTAACGGGGCAGGGAAATCTACAACATTCTCTATTTTAGCCACATTATTGTCGCCAACTTCTGGTGATGCCTTAATCAATGGCAAAAGTGTTGTGAAGGAACCGAAGGAAGTGCGCAAGCAAATTGGCTATATGCCTGATTTCTTTGGTGTCTATGACCAGTTAAAAGTAGATGAATATTTAGATTTTTACGGTGCGAGCTACGGTATTCAGCTAGCAGAGCGTCAAGTGTTAATTCCACAACTATTAGAGCTAGTGAATTTAACAAACAAACGCTATGAATATGTGGATTTATTATCACGGGGGATGAAGCAACGCTTATGTTTAGCCCGTGCCCTTATCCACGATCCCAAGGTATTGATTTTGGATGAGCCTGCATCAGGTTTAGATCCACGAGCTCGTGTGGAAATGCGAGACATTTTACGGAATTTAAAATCCATGGGGAAAACCATTTTAATTTCCTCGCATATTTTGCCAGAGCTTGCTGAGATGTGTGATGAAATCGGCGTCATTGATAATGGCAAGCTAATTGCACATGGCAATGTAGCTGCGATTCAAGCACAACTACAGGGAGAAAAGCGTATTGTGATGAAAGTGACAGATCGACTCGATGCAGTACGTGCATTTTTGGAGGAAGATCCCCATATTTCTTCTATTGATGTCATCGACAATCGCTTAGAAATAGCCTTTAATTATCGTGGAACAGACGTAGAGCAAGTGTCATTATTGAAAAAGGCAATGCTTGCCGATTTACCGATTTATGCCTTGAGTGAGGAAGAGAAAGATTTAGAGGATGTCTTTATGGCGATTACGAAGGGAGCGGACAATCAATGATGGAAAGATTTTATAATCCGGTACTCGTAAAAGAATTGAAGTTACGCTTCCGTTCTTTTAAAAGCTTCTCAGGGTTAATGTTTTATTTAGCAGTACTTTGTATTTTCATTGCAGGATTTTTATTGCTTACGACTGAATTTACTGGCAGGGGCTTCTTTAGACCAGAAACAAGCTTTATGATGTTTGCTGTGCTAACCATTTTACAAATGGCATTAGTTCTTTTCATTACTCCAAGTTTAACTGCAGGTGCCATCAGTAGTGAACGTGAGAAGCAAACTTTAAATATTTTACTAACAACAACACAAAGTTCTACACAAATTGTTATTGGAAAATTATTATCCTCTGTAGCATTTCTAGTATTGATGCTAGTAGCAGGATTACCACTATATAGCTTAGTATTTCTATTCGGTGGTGTATCACCTTCGCAGCTTATTTCTATATTTTTATTTTATTTAGTTACTGTAGTAGCAATAGGTAGTATTGGTGTGATGTTTTCAACAATTACAAAGAGAACCATTGTGGCCATGATTGCAACATATGGATCGATTATTTTTTTAGGTGGTATTACAGCATTCTTCTTCTTTTTAACAATGGCCTTTCATCAAATGGGTAATGCCATTGGTACAAGTACCTCCTTTATGACTTATTTTTGGGCGTCTATCAATCCAGGTGCCTTGATGTTGACGCTTATTTCACCAGAGATGGGTGATGCGTTAGCTGAGCTTTCTGGTATAGAACTACCTGTATGGATTATGTATTTAATTGCTTATGTATTGATCATTGTACTTTGTTTAACGATTGCAATTAAAAAATTACGTGCCAACATGAAAAGTAACCGATGAGGAGGAATTGGTATGGAGCGTCGTAAGCAGTTACGAAAATATATTCAGCGTGCAAAGTCGAGCTTAACTCTTGAAAGAAGTATTCCCATTGCACAGTACGGTTTGTTTTTGGCATTGCTTTCGAGTGCTTCTCTCGTTTTAATTTCCCGACTATTTGTTTGGCCATATTATCGTCAAATAGCATTAGGTGCGTTCATTACTGTTATGGTTGCAACTACTGTTTACATATGGTGGAAACGTGTCAACGAAAGAGAGGCTTTGCATACTCTGGATCATTATTTTTCTCATAATGAGTTAGTGACAGCATTATCGTTTAAAGATGATCAGGACCCCCTTGTCCAATCTTTATTATCTAAAGCCATACAAAATGTTGAAAAAGCTTTTGCTGACTTTAAGGCTCGAAAGAAACACCTGTTTCGTCCAAAGGCATTTATCGGATTATTCGTCACAACAATTGTACTAGCCATTCTTTATATGTTCCCAGCAGCGACGCAAATAGAAGCAATCGAGGTTGAAAAAGAGCAAGCTGTTATCGAAGATATGAAAAAGGAAGTTGCTGAACTAGAAAAAAAAGCACAAACAAAAGAAGTTAAGGAGCAATTGCAAGAGCTTCAAAATACTTTAAAAGAGGCTGAAACGGCAGAAGAGGCTTTACGGGAAGTTGTGAAAAAGCAAAAGGAACTAGCCCTAAAGGAACAGCAATTAAAGGATAAACAAACGGCTAGTCAAGATGGGGCAGCAGAAGAACAAAGCTTATCGAAGGAAGAGGTTGAGCAGCTAAAAGAGCTTGCTCAAATGCAGCAAGGGCTAACGGAAAATGCAAATGCTACTCAAACGGCTATGAGCAAGCTTGGTAAGCCAGCAAGTAATTCCTTACAAAATGCTATTGCTAGTGCCAATCATAATGCAAGCAGTAACAAACAAAACAATCAACAGTCTTCTGGTAATGCCCAACCTAGCAATCAGCAAAGCCAAGCAAGTCAGTCTGGTCAAAATAATGCTCAAAGTGGTTCCAAACAACAAGGGCAAGGACAGGGACAAGGGCAAGGACAAGGACAAGGACAGGGTCAAGGACAAGGACAAGGACAGGGACAAGGACAAGGACAGGGACAAGGGCAAGGACAGGGTCAAGGTCAAGGAGCAGGAAGTGGCCAAGGCGGTCGAAATTTATTAACGACACCTAATCGAGTTGGCGGATCAAGTGAGACATCAGTAGATGGTGGAGCGTTAGGAGATGGTTCTCACGTATCTGAGCAACAGGGAAATGGACCAATAACAAAGGGCTCTATTCGACCATATGAAGAAGTAATTGGCTCCTATAAAGACAGCTATTTAGAAAGCTCAGAGCGTTTACAATTACCAAAGGATTTACAAAATGTCGTGCAATCTTATTTCACGTCAATTGAGTCGCAGTAGGAGGAAAAGAAATGGCATTTACAGAGCAACAGTATGTAGAGATGAGCGAGAAATTACACCAAGTAAAAGAAGAAATTCATCGCTTCATTGTTGGACAGGAAGAAGCAATTGATTATACGTTGTATGCAGTTCTAGCAGATGGTCATGCCTTATTAGAAGGTTTACCAGGATTAGGGAAAACAATGTTAATCCGTACAATTTCTGAAGTACTAGATTTGTCGTTTTCACGTATTCAATTTACACCCGATCTTATGCCTGCTGATATAACAGGGACAAGTATGATTGAACGGACGCCTGATGGCAAGCAACAATTTACATTTCAACCTGGGCCAATCTTTAGTCAAATGGTGTTAGCCGACGAAATTAACCGGGCAACACCGAAAACACAAAGTGCCTTGTTGGAAGCAATGGGAGAAAAAACGGTGACGATTTTGGGGGATACGAAAAAAATGGCAAAACCATTTTTCGTGTTAGCGACTCAAAATCCTATTGAAATGGAAGGAACCTATCCATTACCTGAAGCACAAATGGACCGTTTCCTTTGTAAAATTCTTGTACCGTATCCTGAAAAAAGTGAACTTATGGAAATTATGAAGCGAACGACAGGTGCGCAGGAAATTGGTTTACAGAAGATGATGAATACTGAGGGTCTTACGGAAGCTCAGCAAATGGTGAAAGAAGTAATGGTTGCCGATGAAATGCTGGAATTTGCCACAGATCTAGTGGTGGCTACGCATCCTGAAAGACCAGATGCTCTGGATGAAGTTAAACAATATGCCATGTATGGCAGTGGTCCACGTGGTTTGCAAAGCTTAATAAAACTAGCAAAGGCTAGAGCACTTATGAACGGACGTTTCCATGTTTCTGTAGCTGATATAAAATCTGTTGCAAAACCCGTTTTACGTCACCGAATGCTGTTGAATTATGAAGGGGAGGCTTCAGGGAAAACAGCTGATGATGTAATTGATGTTATTTTAGAAAAAGTTCAACAAGGTGTTAGCAAGTGACAGCAAAATACTTATTGCCCGAAGACTGGTTAGCAAAAATCAGTCGCTTTCAAGTAGCGACGGCCTCCAAACTACGCGGGCAGCATAAGGGCTCGCACCGTTCACAACGCTTCGGGGCTTCTCTCGATTTCTCAGATTTTAGAGAATACCATTTAGGTGATGATGTACGCCAAGTAGATTGGAACGTTTTTGCTCGAACAGAGAAATACTTTATCAAGAGATTTTTAGACGAGCAAGAGATGCGTGTACACATTTTACTCGATACTACTAAATCAATGGGGGAGAGCGCTAAGTGGCTATTTGCTCGTCAAATTGTGGCCTCCCTCGGCTTAATGGTGCTCGGTCGTGATGATCGTTTGTCTTTTTCGTTTGTCCAAGATGAAGTGAAACCACCGTTTCGACGGAAGGGTGCCATGTATCGTAGAGCTTTTTTACAAGTAGTAACAGATATAGAGGAAGCGAATTATGCCAATCGATTTGCACAGGGTGCACTAAAAGCTATGCCTAAGGATAGTACCGTACTCTTCATTATTACAGATGGGTTAGAGCCAATTGAGGAATGGGAGCAGCTGTTAAAAAGACTACCACGCTATGCTGGGGATGTTCGCATTTTGCAAATTGTTACGCAAGAAGAGTTATCACCAAATTATTTGGGGGATGTCCGCCTTCTTGATCGTGAAACAGGCAATGATGTCAATGTGACGATGTCTACTAAAGTATTAGACACCTATCATGCAAGACGATTATTACATGAAGAAGAATTTGAAGCCATTTGCCGTCGCTTTGGCGTTCGAAAATTACAATTGAAAGTGGAAGATGGACTGCAACATGCGATCTTTCAACAATTATTAAAAGCACATTGGATTAGGTGAGGTGAGCCGTATTGGGCTTTAGTCAAATTATATTTAGCTGGACGGCCATCATCCCGGTCATTGTCCTACTCTATTATTTCTTTCGTAAAAAATATACTGATCAAACTGTCTCTTCTACTCTATTTTGGTCTGAAATTATGCAGGAAACCCGTGTATCACCTTATTTAAAGCATTTACAAAAAAATGCCTTACTATATTTACAGCTGCTAGCATTACTGCTACTTGTATTGGCGCTGATGAATCCATATGTGAAAAAATCAACCATTGTGGGTGCACAAACGATATTTATTGTTGATACATCAGCCACAATGCTAGCAGGAAAAGATTCATCAACCTTTGACACACATAAGCAAGAAATGTTGACATTGATGGAAGAGTTGAATGGGCGACCTGTTACATTGATTACAACAGGTGCCGCTCCAAAAGCCGTTTTGCAGCAAGAAACAAATATGAATGACATTGAAAAAGCGATTAAAGATTTACAAGTATCTTATGAAACGGCTGAAATGACGAAGGCACTGGATGTTGCACAGGCATTTGTGGGCGATACACCGACTTCTATCTATGTTTTTACAGATACGCTTGATAAAAAGCAATTACCAATGGATAAAGATTCAGTGAAATGGCTAGTTAGAGGTGCTGCAAAAGACTTAACAAATATCGCCATTACACGCTTTGCTGCAACGACAGATGGTCAGGTTACGATGGCACTTGTACAGCTCCATAATGATACAACTGCTGAACAAAAGGTGACATTAGTGATACAAAATGCAGAGGGTGAAGAGCTGGTAGCAGAACGTGTCGTTGTGCCTCCAAATGAAGCCATTACGAAAACCTTCAAAGATTTGCCCTTAGCAAAATCGATGACAGCTATTATTGATGCAAAGGATGATTATGCCGTAGACAATCAACAAACCGTCTTACTCCAAACGACTACTTCAAAAATTGTTGTTGATCAGGGTATGCATCAGTTGATACAAAAAGGTTTTCAAAGTGTCAGTAGCGGTGTGAAAATCGTTCCGTCTTTACAAGTAGCTGACAATCAGGATGCAACTGTCATCACAAACCAAACAGCCTTATTGGAGAAGATGGAGAAACCGCTAGTATTATTTGGACGTGATGATGCCGAAAAAGTGGAAGCAAGTGGTACAGTAAGTGCTAAAAGTGATGCATTATTTGCTTTTAGCGAACTAAAGGATATTTATGTTAGTGCTATTTATCCTGGATTTTCGGATTATGAAACCATTGCTTCTGTAGGAGATGAGCCGTTTATCCAACGCTCCCCTAAAGGAGATATCGTTGTTTTGGCGGATATTGCTGATACAGATTGGCCATTACATCCATCATTCCCGCTATTTTTATGGAGTACTGAGCAACAGTTAACAGAATCAGTCGGTTCACTTGGTATTTTCACACCAAATGAACAGCGTGCAGTAGCCTTAGCACAAGGAGACTGGAGTGTTTATTCGCAAGAAGATGAGTTTCTTTCTTCTATTACACAGGGCATGTTAACTGCACCAAAACAACCAGGTATTTATATGGTACGTTTAAATAATGAAGAAAAACAATTTATTGTGCAATTGCAAGCCCAAGAACGTGTTATTGAACAAGGAACAAGCTATACATTAGGCGACATTTCAGACAATGGGAAGGAAGAGGTATCGATGGCCTCCTTCGTGCCTTGGATAATTGTGATAATTTTAATTTTGCTTGTTTCAGAGTGGGAGGTGCAACGACGTCGTGGATTTACGAATTGATACGCCATTAGTATTGTTGCTATTACTTCCATTGTTCTTGTATTTTGGATGGACTTATTTTCGAGAACGGCAGCGATTAAAAAAGAGTCATATTGTTGTGCTTGCTATTCGCATAGTAGCGATATGCTGTTTAGTTTTGGCACTTGCAGGGCCGTATTTATTATTACCGATAAAAGAAGAACAGATCGTGTATTTACTAGACCGATCGGCGTCTATGAATGGTACAGAAGATGAGATGGCTCAGTTTATACAGGAGAGCCTACAATCTAAAAAAGAACCCCAACTTGCAGGGATCTATTCTTTTTCTTCCACTTTACAAACAGAAGCCATTTTGTCTAAAGAATTAAAGGATGTACCGAAGCTTACAGAAATCAAAGCAACAGATCAAACGAATATTGAACAAAGTCTACAGCTTGCAACAGGCATTGTTGATCCTAAAAAAGCGACTCGCCTTGTATTATTAACAGATGGTAATGAGACAAAAGGAGATGCTTTAGAATTTGTCTCCAGATTGAAAGGTGCCAATATTAGTGTGGACGTTGTACCTTTTAGTTTACCAGTTGTCCATGATGTGTCGCTCAAAAGCTTTGTCTCCCCTCAGGTTGCTTATGTAGGAGAGCAGCAACAATTAGTAACAGAAATTCATGCAACAGCAGCAGGGCAAGGGGAGCTGTTATTATATGAAAATGATGAGCTAATTCATCGCGAGGCAGTTGAGTTGACGGAAGGTACAAATGTGTTTACCTATAAACACGCAGCATCAGCTGAAGGACTTGTAAAATACGAAGCAGTTATTCAAGTTGGGCAGGATGCTATTTTTGAAAACAATAAATTAACAAGTGTCACAATGGTACAAAGTGAACCCCATTTACTCATCGTCAATGGCTATGAAACAGCTTCACCTATCGCAGCAGCACTTGGTAGTCAATCTATTGCCTATGATGTTGTCGATCCTAAAAGCCTACCAAATGAACTGTCCAGTTATTTACAATATAATGCGATCATTTTTGACAATGTGCCTGGTCATTTAGTTGGTGAGGCGAAAATGAGTGTGATTGAGCAAGCAGTCAAAAACTTTGGGGTTGGTTTCACGATGGTTGGTGGAGAAAATAGTTTTGGTTTAGGAGGCTATTTTAAAACGCCAATTGAAACGTTATTGCCTGTGGAGATGGAAATTAAGGGCAAGGAGCAATTACCTTCATTAGGGCTAGTCATAGTGCTGGATCGTTCTGGCAGTATGCATGGCTCGAAGCTAGAGCTAGCTAAGGAAGCAGCGGCACGTTCTGTTGAAATGCTACGAGATGAGGATACATTAGGCTTTATCGCCTTCGATGATCGTCCTTGGGAAATTATAGAAACCGCACCTCTTAAAAGTAAAGAAGAGGCAGTGGATACCATTCTATCAGTAACACCAGGAGGCGGAACAGAAATCTATAGTTCATTAGCTAAAGCCTATGAAAATCTCGCCGATTTAAAGCTGCAACGTAAACATATTATTCTTTTAACCGATGGGCAATCACAGTCTGGGAATTATGAGGATTTAATTGCTGAGGGAAAAGAAAATGGTATAACTTTATCAACAGTAGCGATTGGACAAGATGCTGATGCTAACTTACTCGAAGCACTTAGTGATATGGGTAGTGGACGGTTCTATGATGTCATTGATGAACAAACCATTCCTTCTATTTTATCTCGTGAAACAGCTATGATTTCTCGCACCTATATTGAGGATAATCCGTTTTATCCAGCAATTTATAATGCCGCAGGATGGAATTCGCTATTTGCCAATGGCGTCCCTCAAATGAATGCTTATATTGGAACGACAGCTAAGCAAGGGACAACCGTAATTGCAGAAAGTGAGAAGGAAGATCCTGTGTTAGCACAATGGCAATATGGACTCGGTAAAACATTTGCTTTTACATCCGATTCAACGGGTAAATGGACAGGAGATTGGGCAAGATGGCAGGACTGGGGAACATTTTGGCAGACGCTTATTTCACAAATGTTGCCAAGCTATAATGATGTTGCCTATGATGTGAGATTAGAAGCTGATGGCTCCTTTATGATTACAGACCCTACAAATGAAGCCGCATTTTTAGACATTGTAGCGGTTAATGAAGCAGGGGAGGAGTTAGAAACTCAGTTAGAAACCATTTCAGCCTCCCAAGTTCGAGCTGTTGTACAGGCCGAACCTGGATTGATTTTCTTCCGTATAGCGGATGAGCAGCAGGCCATTTATCAGGCAGGTCTAAGTGTTCCTTATAGTGCTGAGTATGAACTGCTCCCTGTTAATGAAAAACTGGTTGAAGAGTTAACAAATCAAACAGGGGGAGCTGTTTTAAAGGAACCACAAGATGTGTTCCGTGACTTTACAACTAAAGGAGCGGATCGACAAAACATTGCTACATGGCTTCTTTTAGCAAGTATGCTTCTATTCTTTATGGATATTACCATAAGACGTTTTGGGTGGAGTTTCCTAACAAAAACGAATAAAAAAGAGCAGCCAATTGAGGAGAAACCTGTACAAGCAGAAGACACGAACGTAGCCCAGCTATTAAAGGGTATGAAAAAACGATCATAATATAGTGAAGGCAGTGCAAAATCATTCCATTTTGCACTGCTTTTTTAAATGCTTTGAGGTTTTAAAAAATGGTGGTTTCCGCTAGGAAAATGGTGCAAAGGTGATTGACAAAGTGTAGCCTTCGAAAAGTGCCTCTCAGAGGAGAGAGACGCTCATAAAGAAACTTAAAGACTAGAAAAGGAATCTTCTCGCACATCTTAAAGAATTTCCAAAATCAAAAAGCACTCAGCACCACTCAATAAAGCGAAGAATTAAAACTCTTTACTAGTACCGATTTTCGCAAAGTGCTAGCCACCATAACACCTAAGATGGCCCCGATGGTACTTGATGTTAAAAAGGCTGGCATGAAGAATAATGCGACTACGGATGTCTCCATAAGCAATTTTGCATAGGGTACGGCAATAAGTGAAGCTAGAATACCAGTGCCAAAAACTTCGCCGAATCCTGCTAGCCATGGTTTTCTACTGTATTTGTAGGCAAGGGCCGCACACAATGCACCAATAACACTACCAGGAATCGCTAAAAGAGAGCCTGTACCAGTAAAGATACGAATGATGGCTGTCACAGAGGCAACTAGAACTGTTGGCACGGGTCCTAGTATAATAGCTCCTATTACGTTAACAGCATGCTGAACGGGGTAGGCGCGTGCGATGCCTGTTGGTATGGATACAAAGGTAGATCCTGCTACAGCAATAGCTACTAATAAAGCCATGATTGTCATTTTACGAATTGACATAAGGTTCACTCCTCTTGAATAAAATCATGAGGGAAATTAAAAGGCCGCTTCCTTTAAACAATAGGAAGCGGCCTTGCATAGACAATGACAATAGCAAGTAGCGCCACTTCCCTCCGCTAGTATGAACTAGATCAGGTTCAAAGGGTCCGTACATCATCATATACGTCTCAGCCTTTTAAAGGCTCCCCTAGTGGTAAATATCATTCAATTTTATTAACCAACATTACTGTAACATAATGTTAAAAATAGTCAATGATTTTTCTGACTATTTCGTATCAGGATGCATTAGATGAGGTGCTTTTTTCAATGTCCAGATGAGTGCAAGGAAGAAGCAGGCTAATAATATGATAGATCCGAATATATATGGACTGTTCATATTCCAGTCAAATAGTAAACCAGCTAAGGCTGGACCGATCATATTGCCAAGGCTCATGTAAGCATTATTCAAGCCCGCAGCAAACCCTTGTTCTTTCTCTGCAAGCTTTGAAATTAGTGTATTTACAGCAGGACGAATTAGTGTTGTTGCTGTAGAGAAAATAGTTGCTACAACTAATATAAGAGCGAAGCCAGATACAAACAATATTAAGAAAATAGCAACAGATGCAATAAATAAATTGACTAACACAACTTTCATTTCACCAAAGCGATTAAAAAGTGGTGTAATTACAAACATTTGTACAACTACCCCAAAAGCACCACCGACAACTAAAATAATCGCAATATCTACGGGTGTGTAATTAAATTTTTCTGTCACAAATAATGACAAGGTTGTTTGGAAGTTGGCAATTCCAAACGAGAACACGAGCATGATAATGAGCATAACGAAATAAGGCATATGTATGGAACGAGCCATTTGCTTCGCCAGATTTTCTTGCCTTTGCTTGTCATGTGAAGTGTTTGGTTTAGTAGATGGTAATAAAAAATAAGATAAAATAGATGCAAGTATGGCAGCAACTCCTGCCGTGAAAAATGGAAAATGTAAACTAACCTTTGCTAAGAAACCACCTATTCCTGGCCCTATCATAAAGCCAAGTGACATAGCAGCACCCAACATACTCATACCTTTTCCACGTTCCTCGTAGGTAGTAACGTCAGCTACAAATGCCATAATAGGAGGTGCAACAAATGCGGAACCTAGACCGCCTAAAAAGCGTGCTAAAAATAGCATCCAGACGTCTGTGGCAAGACCAAAACCGATTTGTGCAAGACCTGTCACAATAAGACCGAAAATAATTAAATTTTTCCGACCATACTGATCCGAAAGATTCCCAGCAATTGGAGAAAATACGAATTGAGCTAAGGCGAACGTTGCAATTAGCATACCTAGAACTTGTCCTGCTGCACCGAATATTTTTAAATACTCTGGCATGACAGGAATAATAATTCCAATACTCCCCATTGCGATAAACATATTAAACATTAAAATATATAAAGCCGCCTTATTGGACTTCTGCTGGGTCATCGAATGAACCCCCTTTTTATAATCAAATATACTAAAGTCTATCATAAGATATCCTATCATCATATCGGTTGAAAGTCTGAAATGAAACATACCTGCTAGTGCAGCAATGCCAATCCACGATGTAGAAAACAATAAACAGACAATAGGTGCAGGAAGATAATAGAGAAAGGTCTATCGACAAAATAAAAATTCATCGATAGACCTTTATATGCTTTAACGAATACTCATTTTAAATTCTAAAAACAATTCATTATATTTCCCTAAATAATCTGGTCCTAAATTTTTATAAACTTCTAATGTATCGCGTTGTTCTTCAGAAGGATAGTAGCGTTCATCAGAAACAACTTCTTCATCCATTAAGTCCATAGCAGCGATATTAGGAGTAGAGTAGCCTACATAATCGGCATTTTGTGCACCTGATTCAGCACTTAGCATGAAATTGATAAAGGCATGGGCACCGTCGATATTTTTCGATGTTTTAGGAATGACCATATTATCGAACCATAAATTTGAGCCTTCCTCAGGTACAGCAAAGTCTAGCTCCTCATTTTCATACATCATATCTGCTGCTTGCCCAGACCAAGTAAGGGCTACAGTGGCCTCATTGTTGATCATTAATGGTGTAATTTCATCTCCAATGATGGCTTTTACATTTGGTGCAAGTGTAATTAATTTATCAGTAGCCTCACGTAGTTCCTGATTGTCTAGTGAATTCAGGGAATATCCGAGACTGTTTAAGCCCATTCCAATGACTTCACGAGCACCATCCACTAAAAAGACTTTTCGTTTTAAGGATGGGTCCCATAAATCATCCCAAGAAGAGAAATCTAAATCTCCCACAAGGCTTGGATTGTAGACAATGCCTACTGTTCCCCAGAAATAAGGGACTGAATATTTATTGTCATCATCGAATGGTAAATCTAAAAAGTAAGGATCGATATTTTTAAAATTAGGGATTTTTGTTTTATCTAAAGGAATCAATAAATTTTCTTCCTTCATTTTTTCTATCATATACTCAGATGGAACGGCAATATCATACGCTGTTCCACCTTGTTGAATTTTGGTCATCATCGCTTCATTGGAATCAAATGTCTCGTAGATGACATGAATGCCTGTTTCTTTTTCAAATTGTTTCAACAAGTCAGGATCAATATATTCTCCCCAGTTAAAGATTGTCAACGTGTCTTTTCCACTTTTACCGCCGCCTGCACTTAAGGCGTCAGCCGCATAGAATAAAAGGGCTGAAACAACAAGGATGGCGATGGTAGCTTGAATTAATGACTTCATCGTTGTCCCTCCATTCTTTTACTCGTACGACTTGTAATGAAATAATAACCAACAACGACTAACACCGTAACAAAGAATACCAAACCAGAAATAGCATTAACCGTTAAAGAAATACCTGCACGGGCCATGGAGTAGATTTCTACAGATAATGTGCTGAAGCCATTACCTGTTACGAAAAATGTCACGGCAAAATCATCTAAAGAATACGTAAGGGCAAGGAAGAAGCCCGCAAAAATCCCTGGTTGAATATAAGGAAGAATGACACGCATCATAATATCCTTTTTCGTAGCCCCTAAATCTAATGCTGCATCGATTAACGATTTATTCATTTCTAGTAGTTTAGGTAAAACCATTAGAACAACAATCGGTACACTAAATGCGACATGGGCTAACAAGACAGACGCAAAGCCAAGCTTAATGCCAACCATTGTAAATAAAATTAAGAAGCTAGCACCAATAATAACGTCTGGGCTGACGATTAAGACATTGTTTAAGGATAGTAAAGTATTGCGCATTTTTGAATCCTTGACAGTCACAATACCGATTGCACCTAGTGTGCCAATAATAGTAGAAATCAAAGCAGAAAGTAATGCCACGATTACAGTATTAATTAATATAACAAGAAGACGTGAATCTTCAAAAACAGCTTTATAATGCTCTAAAGTAAAGGATTCAAAGTGATTCATGGAGCCGCCACTATTGAACGAGTAAAAAATTAAATAGAAGATGGGAGCATACAGAACGATAAAAACAATCGTTAAATAGACTTTAGCTGATGCAGATAGTTTGTTCATCGTACGCGACCTCCTTTATCTTTTTGTCCCGTAACAAGCATAATAATCACCATGAATAAAATTAAGAACACAGCAATAGTAGAACCCATCCCCCAATTTTGTGTTACAAGAAATTGCTGTTCAATCGCTGTACCAAGGGTGATGACGCGATTTCCGGCAATTAAGCGTGTAATCATGAACAGGGATAGCGCTGGAATAAAGACAACTTGAATTCCAGATTTAACGCCATCCATTGTTAATGGTAAAACAACACGGCGGAAAGTTGTAAAAGCAGAGGCACCTAAATCACGTGCTGCATAAATAAGCGTTGGGTTTAATCGATCTAAGGAGTTGAAGATCGGTAAAATCATAAACGGAATAAAGATATAGACCGATACAAAGACAAAGCTAATATCAGTAAAGAGCATTTGCTTAGGATCGAAGCCAAATACTTCGATAAATGCATTAATTGGTCCATATAATCCAAAGATGCCGATAAAGGCATATGTTTTTAACAATAGATTAATCCAAGAAGGAATAATGATGAGCAGAAGCCAAAGCTGTTTATGCTTTGTCTTCGTTAAGAAATAAGCAGTTGGGTATGAAATTAATAAAGTAAAGAATGTAATTAAAAAGGCATACCAAAACGAGCTCAATGTCATCTTTAAGTAAACAGAAGTAAAGAACGCTTTATAGTTATCGAGCGTGAAATTGCCATGTAAATCAAGTAGGGAATAATAAACAACGAGGGCAATCGGCGCGATAACGAAAAAGGCAATCCATAGCACATATGGAAATAATGCTGATTTCGATGTCTTAGTTTGCATCTTCATCGTCTCCATATGATTCTAATCGTTTATCGAACTCTTCCTCAGTTTCATTTAAGCGCATTACGTGAATAGCCTCAGGATCAAAGCCTAAGCCAATTTCTGTCCCTACTTCTGCTTTTTTCAATGAATGGACTAGCCATTCATTGCCATCTTTATCGTACGTCGATAATTCATAATGTACGCCTCGGAATAATTGTGTATCCACTTTCACCACAAGTTTCCCTTTATCGATAGTTGTCATTTCTAAATCTTCTGGTCGAATAACAATATCAATTTTTTCATTTGGTTTCATCCCTTGGTCGACACATTCGAAAATTTTGCCAGCAAATTCAACTTTGAAATCTTCAATCATCACACCTGGTACAATATTAGATTCACCAATAAAGTCAGCCACGAAGCGGTTAATCGGTTCATCATAAATATCCACTGGCGTACCTGATTGCTGAATTTGTCCTTCACTTAAAACAAAAATCTCATCACTCATAGCAAGTGCTTCTTCTTGATCATGTGTAACAAAGACAAAGGTTTTGCCAAGACGTTGCTGTAATTCACGCAATTCATACTGCATTTCAGTACGTAGCTTTAAGTCTAATGCGGAAAGTGGCTCATCCAGTAAAATGACTTCAGGGTCATTAACAATGGCACGCGCAATCGCCACACGTTGACGCTGCCCACCAGACATTTCAGAGATTTCGCGGTTGCTGTAGCCTGCCAAATTGACAAATTTTAATGCCTCAGCCACACGTTCCTTTATTTCATTTTCAGGCAGCTTTTTAATGCGTAGTCCAAATGCGACATTTTCGAAAACATTTAAATGAGGAAATAGCGCATAATCTTGAAAAACAGTATTGACCTGACGTTCATTTGCAGGTACTGCATTAATTTTTTTATCGTGGAAAAATATATCTCCAGTCGTTGGTTCTGTGAAACCAGCAATAATTCGTAAAATGGTTGTTTTTCCACAACCAGATGGACCAAGGAGTGTATAAAATTTACCCTTTTCAAGCTCCAAGTTGATATTCTTTAAGACGACGGTACCGTCACTATAAGACTTTGAAACATTTTCAAAGCGGATAATGGAATTCGTTGTCATTGATGCGCCTCCTTAAGCTATAAATAAGAATCTGTTGCAACGAGTAAAATTTTAGTTTCATCTGCATGTGCATTAAAAATTTGATGATGATCTGTCGCGTCAAAATAAAGAGCATTGCCCTCACTTGCGATATACTGTTCATTCCCTAAAACAAGACGAATACGTCCTTTGACAACATAAATAAATGTTTCTGAGAGCGACGGCTCAAATTGCTTGAATTCGCCATCAGCAGCAAAGGTTAAGAAAATGGGTTCCATCTCTTTTTCGTTAGATGTAGGGATTAGCCATTGAATTTCATAATTTTTTTCTTCATCTGTATAGATAGATTGGTCTTCTTCTGTATAGACAACCTTTTGTTCAGGTGAGTCATCATCAAAAAAATCTTTAGGTGTTGAACCTAACACTTCCAAAATAGAAAATAATGTTTCAATAGAAGGTGAGTTTAAATCACGTTCTAATTGGGAGATATAACCTTTACTTAAATCTGTACGTTCTCCAAGTTCCTCTTGGGTAAGACCTTTTTTTAAACGAAGCGCTTTAATTTTTGCTCCTATTTGCATCTTTTCCCTCCTAGAAGAAGTTTAGCAATCATAAACTTTTGAAATACGAAGTTTACTTTAACGAAACTTTTAGTTTACTAAAACCATTACAATTATACATAATAATTTTTTTTTTGCAATCATTTTTCGTGAAAAAAATAGCTATAAAATGTTAAAAAATCAGGCATAAAGAAAATGGAGAAAAATTTTGTATAGGGTAGAATATTTTTGTTAAAAATAGTGAATAAATAGGCTGTAGCAGTCATTTCATTTGTGGATTTGACGATTTCTTGTCATGCCACTTCAAACGTACAAACGAGCGGAGTTTACTTGTTTGAAAAACTGCGATTACTCTGCTATCGTAGAAGATGAGTTCGCTTGTGCGAATGGAATATATAAACTACATATTTATTCGGAGGGATTTATTATGGCAGAACGCATGGTAGGTAAACAAGCACCTGACTTTACAATGGAAGCAGTACTTTCAGACAAATCATTTGGTAAAGTATCATTAGAAGATATTAAAGCACAAGACAAATGGACAGTTCTTTTCTTCTATCCAATGGATTTCACATTTGTATGTCCAACTGAAATCACTGCAATGAGTGATCGTTATGACGAGTTTGAAGACTTAGATGCAGAAGTAATCGGTGTTTCTACAGACACAATCCACACTCACTTAGCATGGATTAACACAGACCGCACTCAAAATGGTCTTGGTGAATTAAAATACCCATTAGCTGCAGATACAAACCACCAAGTTTCGAAAGAATATGGTGTTTTAATTGAAGAAGAAGGTATCGCATTACGTGGTCTATTCATCATCAACCCAGAAGGCGAATTAAAATACCAAACAGTATTCGATAACAACATCGGCCGTGATGTTGATGAAACGTTACGTGTACTTCAAGCACTTCAAACTGGTGGTCTTTGCCCAGCAAACTGGCGTCCAGGTCAAGCAACTCTATAATCTAAATAGAGTCGAGTCATTATGGAACAAATTAAGAGTCCCCACGACAAGTTTGTGGGGACTTTTAACTGAATTTTTGTTTTTGAGAAGGGTTTTCAATCGTTATCGAACTATTTGAAAACAACCTATATATTGGAGGAGGATTTTTATGAAACTTCGTGAACAAATGCCTGAACTAGTAGGTGCAACGACTTGGTTAAACGGGGAAGTGACAAAAGCTGAATTAGTAGGCGAGAAACCAACATTAATCCACTTTTGGTCAGTAAGCTGTCATTTATGTAAAGAAGCAATGCCGGACGTCAATAATTTCCGTGATCAATTTAAAGATGAATTAAATGTTGTAGCAGTACATATGCCGCGTTCTGAGGCAGACACTGATTTAGATACAATCAAAGCAGTAGCAGCAGAACATGATATTGTGCAACCAATCTTTGTAGATAGTGAAATGAAACTAACAGATGCTTTTGAAAACCAATATGTACCAGCATATTTTGTGTTTGATAAAGATGGTCAGCTGCGTCATATGCAAGCTGGAGGAAGTGGTATGAAAATGCTAGAAAAGCGTGTCAATCGCGTGCTAGATGAGATGCGTAACGCTGAATAATAAAAAGAAGTTTAGACGGGGATCAAGGTCCTCGTCTTTTTTAGTTATCCAACATTGACGAATAGACTCTTGTTTTAACAATACATATGATAAAGAATAAGCTACAATGGTGGTATAGTAGTTTTCGGAGGGATTTTTTATGATGAAAAAAGAGTTTGCGGTCATAGGGCTTGGACGTTTTGGAGGAAGTATTGTTCGTGAATTAATGAGTCAGGGTGCACAGGTGATGGCAATTGACCATTCTTCAGAGCGTGTAGATGAATTTGCCTCCATTGCTACCCAGGCTGTCATTGCAGATTCAACTGATGAATCGGTACTGAATTCATTAGGTATCCGTAATTTTGAGCATGTTATTGTAGCAATTGGTGAAGATATTCAGGCAAGTATATTAACAACGATTATTTTAAAGGAAATTGGTGTTGAGCAAATTACAGTAAAGGCTCAAAATGACTATCATGAAAAAGTTTTACGTAAAATTGGTGCAGATTTTGTTGTCCATCCTGAGCGAGATATGGGGATTCGTATTGCTAATAATATGTTATCTAATACAGTGCTAGATTATTTAGAACTCTCGGATGAACATTCAATTATGGAGTTAAAGGCAAATGACGCGATTGCAGGATACTCCATTATGGATTTAGATATTCGAGCAAAATATGGCATTAACATTGTAGGAATCAAGCGTGGAGCTGATATTATCGTGTCTCCACAAGCAAGTGATAAGATTTTACTAGGAGATATTATGCTTGTGATAGGTGCTGACGTTGATATAAATCGCTTTGTTAAAAAGGCATTGAATGGGTAATGGCAAATGACTAAACGAAGATGGAGACTTATTATTTTTGCCGCTGTTTTACTAATTGGTGCTTTTATCATGCAATATCGAGAAAAAAATGAAGATGAGGCAATCTCCCTAATTTTAGATCATGCCACAGAAATCGATGCAATTGAATTATTGCAAGGGGACCAATCTTTATTGCAAGCTACAGGAGATGAAGCAAAAGACTTTATAGAGAAACATCCATTAAGTCATGTAAGAGATCTTTCTAAAAAGGAAAGAACAATTTTTGAAGAAGAGCCAGCTTATCATATTGTTTATAAAATGAAAGAAAAGCCTCTTTATGAGGTGGAAATTTTAAAGGTAGCCATTCGTTCTGAGCTTGATGAAGAATTGCAACAAATGGTCTTCACCGTTGGCGATACACAATATTTGGTTTATTGGGCCAGTGAGAAAAAAGCCCTCGAACAATCAACCAATACACAAAGGTTACTCGAACAATTCGGACAATAACGCAAGTAGTGATTCAGCAATAAGGGCTGGTCACTACTTTTTTTATAAAAGTGGAAAGTAATATTTGGAAAAAATATTTGATTTCTGTCTGATGGTTGAATTACACTTTGCATAAAGAAGGAGGTAGAAAAATGCAGTTTATAACAAGTAACTGTGTGATAGAGCCATTACAACCAGAACATTACAAAGCTATACATATGCTTTACTCCAATGAACAAGTTAGAACCTATCTTGGAGGTGTGCCACAGGACAGCTATATAGAGGCATCCTTTAAAGGCATGTTAGCAGCACCATTTCCTAATACATATTTATATATATCATTAAAGACGACAGGTGAATTTATTGGTCTTGTTTCTATCGATGAATACCATGATAAAGAGTTATATGAGCTTTCCTATCAATTTTTACCACAGTATTGGGGAAAGGGGCTAGCTTTTGAAGTCCTTACAGCGGTGATGGAGGAGGGTCTGAATTATTTAGATATATCATCGATTGTGGCAGAAACACAAACTGCTAATAAGGCATCTTGTCACTTACTCGAAAAGTTAGGGATGCACAAAGTACAGGTGTTAGAAAGATTTGGTCATGAACAAGCCCTGTACGAAATAAGGAAAAATTATAAAGGGTCAAGATAAATTATTGCATTATCAGGAGGTGGATTTTCGCGGCAAATCCCTTCATTTATCGCTGACTATATTTTGCATCAAATGAACGAATCAAAATATGTTTTATTCAGCATGCCATCATTAAGAACGAATAATGCAGATTACTAAATTTTAAAGAGAGAGGAACTTTACATGCTAATACGAGAAGCAACACGCAAGGATAGTACACAGATTATAGCTGTTATGACAAATGCAGAGGCATCTAATCTTATGCTATTTGGCCCAGGTGAGCGAAAATTAGAGCCCGAGCAATTTGGAAGCTATATTGAAAAGCTATATCATAGCCACCATTCAGCTTTGTTCGTGGCGGAAATGGAACAGAAGATTGTTGCTTATTTAATTTTACAGGGCAATGAACCATCTAGAATTGCTCACCGTGCTTATCTTGTAATAGGCATACATAGTGACTATCGAGGAAAGAAAATAGGGACGGCATTATTTAATCATGTAGAGGATTGGGCAAAAGTTAATGGTATCCATCGTTTAGAGTTAACCGTTATGGAAAATAATGAGGCTGGAATTGCTTTATATAAGAAAATGGGATTTGATATAGAGGGAATAAAGCGAAATTCCTTATATGTAGATGGTCAATATATTAATGAATATTATATGTCAAGGCTATTATAATTTGATAGGGGGAGGAATGTACGTATGACGATACAGATCAACATCGGCATTTATTCACCATCCTCACCAGCAACGGTGACGGCGTTGAAACGTTATGAACGTGCCAAATTGTTTCTAGAAGAGAAAAACTTTCAAATCGTAACAGGTTCTCTTACTGGCAAATCAGATTATTACCGCTCTGGTTCACCAAAGGAACGTGCGGAAGAATTAAATGAATTACTACGCAATCCAGATGTGGATATCATTATGTCTACAATCGGAGGGACAAATGCCAATAGTATGCTGCCCTATATTGATTATGAGGCGTTTCGTCAACAGCCCAAAATAGTCATAGGTTATTCGGATGCAACAGCCATTTTACTTGCTCTTTATGCAAAGACAAATATAGCAACTTTCTATGGTCCAGCGTTTGTCCCTTCTTTTGGCGAGTTTGAACCATTAGTAAATGACACCTTCAAGTTTTTTGAGGATTATTTCTTTAAACCGCAAGCACTACCCTATGAAATGCCAATGCCCTCTTACTGGTCAGATGAACCTGTTAACTGGCTCGAGAAGACGGTCGATAAAAAGCTCAAGAAAAATGAATGGTTAACAATTCAGGAAGGGGTTGTAGAAGGTAGGTTAATTGGCGGCAATGTAAATGCAATGTACGGTTTTATTGGCACGCCTTATTTCCCTGAAATTTTGGAAGGTGACATTTTATTAGTGGAGGACTGCTTAAAAAATGCTGCTATTGTTGAAAAGAATTTTGCTATGCTGAAATTGCACGGTGTCTTTAATAAAGTAAGGGGCATTATTTTGGGCAAACATGAATGCTATGATGATTTAGGAACGGGCAGACAACCCTATGATATTCTACTTGAACAGTTGGATGGAATAGAGATACCTCTATTAGCAGAGGTGGATATTTGCCATACACATCCTATGCATCCAATAGCGATAGGGAAACGAGTAAAGCTAGATGCAACAGCTAAAAAGATATATTGTGTAGAAAAATGGTTGTAATGATAAAGCCTTGCATACGGAGCAAGGCTTTATTTGCTAAAGACTTCTATAATCATCATCAGTGATGGCGTACATTTTCACATTTTAGTATTTCCTTTTAACAAACATACTTTTACGTAAAATTCCTTCAAATTGCATGCCTGATTTCTCCATAACCTTTTGAGAGGCTATATTTTCTTCAAAACATCGTGCTTGAATATGTACCAAATTTATTTCCTTAAAGCCAAAGTCAATCAGTTTTTTTGTTGCTTCTGTAGTGAATCCTTTATTCCAATAATCCTCCGAAAGTACATAACCAATTTCTGCATAATGATGTGTGTTGCTAATCGTAACAAAATCGATTGTACCAATTAGTATACTTCGATGCCCAAAAGTAAGAGATAACCTTGCTGATAGCCATTTAATATAAGTTTATAAAAGCTTTAGTATCCTCTAAACTTGTATGGGCCTGCCACGTCACATAGCGTGCCACATTTTTGCTAGAAGCGTAGCCTCTAAATCTAGTGGAGTAATAGGTCTTAAAAGTAGCCTTTCAGTTTTCAAAATAGGTATTGTATGTTTCATTTATTTCCCTCTTTAAATTACTATATGAAAAAGTCGACCCAATTTCTTAATACATTGGGTCGACTTTTTATCTTAATATCCTTAAAAGCTGTTTGGTGAAAAATCCTGCTAGCTTCACTTTATGGATAACGTTTAGCAGTAGCTGACGAATCCTTTGTTTTGGATTTATGTTGTTCGTCTTTTACTTTTTCATTCAGTTCTTCCACAGGTATTGGATCGACTGTTTTCATATCCTCGTGTTGATCGAAAATGCTTTCTTTACCTGTATCCAGTACATCAGGGTTGTTTGTATAACGAGTTTTCGCTTGTTTTTTTTCAGTCATTCATTATCACCTCTTACTATAAGTTTTCACTTTTTTACTAGAGTTAAAACATATTAGTTTTAGGTGATATGTGGACTAATCGTTTGTTGGTTTACCAGTAGCTAACAAGACTTTACTTCCAAGTAAGAAAAATCCTTGAATGAAAAGTAATATTCCTGTCCCTATTAGTAGCCATTCAATGGCAATTATATCAGCTATTGGACCAAAAATAAGCATACCTAAAGGCATCATAGAAGTAGAAATCATACTAAGAATACCAAATACTCGCCCCATATAATCACTTTCTACTTTTTCTTGTAATAACACCGTTGCGGGTGTATTAAAGATTGGCATAGCTATTCCTGTAACAGCCATTATCACGAGATACAGCCAAAAAACAGGAATAATTCCAAGAGCCATTGTACAAAGACCAAATAATAAAGCAGATAATGTCATGGTATGCACTTTATTTTTAAAGCCACCCCATGTCGCGATGGCGATACCACCGATTAACATACCAATGGCAAAGGCCATTTCGATGGCAGTCAAACGCCATACATCATCGCCAAAGCTACGTGTAACTTGTAAAGGTGTTAAAAAGGCAGCAGGTGCAGCGAGCAACATGAAAAAGGCAAAGAACAAGAATAATTGCTTTAAGAAAGCATGCTCTTTAATGTAGATGAAGCCTTGTTTCATATCACTAAAATAGCTTGTTGTCTGTGGCTGATTCGCTTTGGCATGTGCAGGAATATGCAGAAATAATAAGAAGATGGTGATGGCAATAGCAGCTGTCGTCACATCAATAAAGAAAATGGATTCGATTGAAGCCATCGTTAATAATGCCCCACTTGCCATGGGTGCAAGAATCATGATAAAAGCTTGAATACTACTGTTTATCCCATTAACCTTCATTAAATGCTCTTCAGGCACAAATTGCGGTAAAATAGCACCTACAGCAGGTGTTTGAATACCTGCACCAACTGCACGTACCGCTGATATAACAAATAATAGCCAGAGCTCATCATAGCCAGTTAAAAATAAAATAGCTAAAATTAATGTGGATAAGGCAATCATGCCATCTGCCAAAATAATAAGCCATTTACGATTGTAGCGATCTGCCCAGACACCAGCAATTGGTGCTAAGAAGAAGGTCGGTACAAAACCGCAAATAATCGCAATGGTCATCATGACGCCTGATTGCGTTGTAAGTGTGATATACCATGTAATGGCATATTGCACTAGAGCAGAGCCAAAAAGTGAAATGGTTTGACTGCTTAAAAAAAGTATCGTATTGCGTTTCCAATGTTCCAAATTCGTCATCCCTTTCTAACAGTAGTGCCTGTGTGGAAAGTTGAAAGACAACAAAAAAGAGGGGGTGTTGAAGTCCCCTCTCTTCCTGTATTCCTAAAACAGACTAGACTAATCCCATTTCCCTTGCACAGCAGGCAAAGTGTACACATATTTAGTTAGTAATGTGAAATCGTAGTCTGATTGAAGCTGTCATTAGGAATACCCTCCGTTCTATATAAGTTGTGTTGATTGTAGCATAAAGTTTATCTGCGCGTAAAGAACGAATCAAACACCTTAACATTTTAGGACCAGAGCTAATAACAAGGGAAATGATAGAAAAATAACAAATTGCCCAGAAAAGCATTTCACCGCTTTCTTGGCTGTTTTTTTGTTTTGATTATACAGATTTTGGAATCAACTAAAATATTTGATAAAATGAACGACAACAAAAAGTATCATTTAGTAGTACTATTATTTTATAGATTTTAAGCTGCTTCTTCTTAAATAGACGGGAATACTTATGACCGCATTATTTCATTCATCCGGTGAAGTATCTTTGGAGACGTGCATTTAGCGAGAACCTATCATATACTAAAATAGAAAAATAGCAAATGGAGGAAATATGAGAAAGAATAATAGTAAATGGAAACTTATCACTTTTGTCGCAATGATTTTTGTGTTATGCCTATCGACAATACCTGAAAAGACAGCGATGGCAAGCACGACACAGCCGAAAAGAGAAATGCGGGCTGTCTGGATTTCAACGGTTCTTAATATTGATATGAAAGCGGGTATGACTAAGGAGCAGTATACAGCTTGGACACGCCAAACATTGGATCAATTAAAAGCCAGCAAATTGAATACAGTTATTTATCAAGTAAGACCAACAAATGATGCAATGTATGCGTCTGAGCTAGCGCCATGGTCATCCTACATAACAGGGAAAAAGCAAGGCACAAATCCTGGTTACGATCCCCTTGCAATTATGGTAGAGGAAGCACATAAACGAGGGATGGAGCTGCATGCCTGGATGAATCCTTATCGTGTAACAATGTCTGGACAAAAACTAACAGATCTTGCTGCCGATAATGTGGCAAGAACCCATCCAAACTGGGTTGTCAAATATGGCAAACAATATTATTTAAATCCTGGTTTACCAGAGGTACAAGACTATTTAGTGGAAACAGTAAGAGAGCTAGTAGCCAATTACGATATTGATGCAGTCCATATGGATGATTATTTTTATCCATATAAAATTGCAAATGAAGTCTTTCCAGATCAAGCAGCTTTTAAAAAATATGGTGGTTCCTTTAAAAAGGTGGAAGATTGGCGACGAGATAATGTCAACCAACTTGTAGAAAATCTATACACAGTCATTAAAGATACAAAACCATATGTTCAATTTGGTATTTCACCATTTGGCGTATGGCGCAATAAATCACTGGATAAAACAGGAAGCGATACGCGAGCTGGTGTCAATAATTACGATGATTTATATGCAGACGTCAGAACATGGATTCAAAATGGCACGATTGATTACATTACACCACAAATTTATTGGTCAAGAACATTAGCTGTTGCCAAATATGGGACATTGCTAGATTGGTGGAGCCATGAGGTACAAACATATGCAAAAACACACCCTATTCATCTATACATTGGACTTGCTGATTACAAAGTTGGCAATGACAGTGATGCAGCATGGAAAAACAAAATGGAATTACCAAGTCAAATACTAGCGAATCGCTCGGAAAAGGTAGCAGCCAAAGGGCAAATGCACTTCTCCTTAAAAAGTATTCAAAACAATAAACTGGGCTATGCAACGATTGTTAATCAACAACTATATAATTATACAGCACTGACACCAGGTACAACTTGGGATGATGACACTAGGCCGAATAAGCCGACTTTTGTACAAGTGACAAAGGGAGCAACTGGTAGCAAAATTGAAATTATAGACGAAAATGAAACACAACCACGCAAGTATGTCATTTATCGTTTTGTAGGGAACAAAGAGGGTTCTTATAATGATCCTCAAAATATAGTGGATGTTGTTTATAATATGGATGGCATCACTGAATTTGTGGACAAGACAGCTCTTGCTAAGCAAAGCTACACATACGGCATTACGGCTGTATCTGCTGCTGGTGTGGAAAGCAAGGAAGTTTTTGTGGTGAAAGATAATCAGTAAATAGCTTATGATAAAAAACAGCTACTCACGCAATAACTGCATGAGTAGCTGTTTTTTATTAATTTTCTTCAATATCTTTACGGTTTTTCTTTAACATTTTAGACAGCATTTCATAGACAATTGGTACAACAACTAATGTTAATAGTGTTGAAGATAGTAAACCACCAATTACAGTAATAGCTAAGTCTTTCGAAATTAAACCACTGCCACCAGAACCAAGTGCCATTGGAATCATTGCCCCGATTGTGGCAATGGCTGTCATTAGGATTGGACGTAAACGTGTTGCTCCTGCTTCAAGGATCGCTTCACGCATGGCAAGACCATCATGTTCCATATGAATGATGCGGTCGACTAATACGATGGCATTGGTTACGACGATACCAATCAACATCAACAGACCCATCATTACAGATACAGAAATAGTTTGACCTGTAACGAATAAACCAATAAATGCTCCAATTACGGCGAATGGTAGGGAGAATAGAATAGCGAATGGAGCTAAACCTTCTCCAAATGTTACTACTAAGATGAAGTAAACAATGGCAATTGCTGCTAACATAGCAATACCAAGCTTAGTGAATGTTTCTTGCATATCGGCAGCAACACCCGCAACACCAGTTGTAACACCTTTTGGTAAATCTAATTTATTAATTTTCTTATCAGCAGCAGAAGTGGCTTTTGAAATATCATCTCCGATAATCGTACCAGATACTGTTGCAAAGTATTCACCTTTTGAACGAGATAACGAGTTAAGTGTCGTACCTTCCTCGACATCAACTAATTCACCAATTGTCATGGTTGTGCCTAAAGCCGTTTTAATTTCAGTAGCTAAGACATCATCTAAGGAAGTAGCAGCTGCTTTAGCATCACGTTGAACGATCACATCAATATCTTTACCATCATTTTTAACGGTAGTTAATACTTCTTTTGTTGTATTCGAATTTAATGCCATCACGATTTGAGCTGTTGTTAAACCATATTGTAGGACATTTTTTTGTTCTACTTTTAGTACATGCTCTACGTATGGATCTTCGTTATCAGATTTAATATCTTCTAAGCCATCTACTTCTTTTAGGACACCTTCTACTTGTTTCACAGCATCTCGAAGTTTATCTAAGTCATCACTGTATAATGTGTAGCTGACTTCGTTTGAAGACATAGACATAGAAGAGAAGTTTTGAGACTTCCATTCTCCTGATTGACCGATGTTGAATACATAGTCTTCTACTTCTTCACGAGCTTTAGGGAAGTCTTCCATATCTGGATCAAAGATAAGGTACATTAAGGCACCGCCAGCGCCTCCACCCATCATCATTGCTGATGGATCAACATTATTTGCATCCGTTATGGAAACTTGTAAAATATCAACGTCTTTACGCTTCATTAATTCTTTTTCTACTTTTTCAACATTCGCTGCTGTTTCATCAGCTAGCTCTCCAGTTGAAGGAGTATACGTTAAGTACATTACTTTTTCTTCTTGTGATCCCATGAAACTAAAGCCAATAAGTGGTGTTAATGCAAGAGAACCAGCAAGTAAGGCAATCGCAATGATAGAAGTAATAATTTTGTGATTTAATGTTTTTTCTAAAATACCTCTGTACCAAGTAGCAAGTTTCCCAACTTCTTTATGTTGGCTTTCTGTTTTCTCACCGTATAATTTTTTACGGAATAAGAAGTGAGATAATGCAGGTACGATTGTGATAGCTACTAATAATGATGCACCTAGTGCAAATGTCATTGTTAGGGCGAATGGCATGAATAATTCGCCTACCATACCACCTACGAAAATTAGTGGGGCAAATACCGCTACCGTTACTAATGTAGACGAAAGAATTGGTTTAAACATTTCAATCGTTGCTTCACGAATAAGGGCACGACCCGTAAGTTTTTCTTGTTTTAAGTGAATGCGTCGATAAATATTTTCAACAACTACGATCGAGTCATCGATCACACGCCCAATTGCGACGGTAATCGCTCCAAGTGTCATAATGTTGAGAGTGATATCCATCCAGTTTAATAGCAGTAATGCCATGAAGACAGAAACTGGGATAGAAATAATTGAAATAATAGTTGATTTGAAATCGCGTAGGAATAGTAAAATGATTAAGACTGCAATAGCGCCACCAAATACTGCTTTTTCGATCATTGTAAATACAGAATCTTCAATTGGGGCTCCTTGGTCAAGGGAAATATCTACATTTAAGCCGTCTAATCGTTTTTCTTCATCTTTAATAAGGTCTTTTACTGCATTAACAACTGTTACCGTATTCGCATCCTGACCTTTCACGATTTGAATGGCGATGGCATCTTGCCCATTTGTACGTGAAACAGATTGTACTTTACCTTCTACTTCAATTTTTGCAATATCACCTAGACGAACGAAAGGTGAAGGATTTGTAGCTGAAGGTGTAACTGGAATTAATAAATCTTTTAGCTCATCAACAGATTGTACTTTACCATCTACTGAAACAGCCTGTTCGCCAACAGTAAACTGATATAAACCAAGTGACAGTGACATATCACTTGCCTGAATCATTTGTTTAACTGTATCCTCCGTTAAACCAAGTGCAGCCATTTTTTCTTCATCATATTTAAATGATACTTGTTCAATGTGCTGACCTGTGATGGTCGCAGAGGCAACACCATCAATTTTTTCGATTTTTGGAAGTAACACGTCTTCTACTGTAGAAGTTAAGTCTACAATATCTTCCTTAGAGCTACTTACAGATAAAGCAACTACTGGCATCATGTTCATGCTAATCGCCATAATAGTAGGCTCTTGAGCACCTTCAGGTAGTTTAAGATTATCTAAAGCTGCTTCTAATTGACGTTTCTTTTCATCCATATCAATTCCGTATTCGTATTCTACTTGAACTTGTGCTACGTTGGAAGAGGATGTTGAGTAAACAGCTTTCACATCTTCTAAGCTTTCTATGGATTTTTCAAATGGAATGGAAAGCTCATTCATTACTTGTTCAGGCGTTGCGCCAGGATATACTCCCATGACAATTAAATATGGGATTGAAATATCGGGTATTGATTCCATTTTCATTCTTGTACCGGAATAAATACCAGAGACAGTGATGATAATTGTTAGTAACCAAACTGCCAATTTGTTTTTTAATACGAAATTAACTAAACCTTTCACCTTCACACCTACCCTTTATTGACTATCTAAATTCAATTATTTATACTAATGACTAATCGGTCATTTGTCAACGAAATGCATTAGGAGAGATTTAAAAATATGTTAAAAAAGCAATTAATTATGGAGAAAGCGATAGAGCTATTTTCTGAACAGGGTTTTGAAGCTACGTCAGTTCAACAAATTACAGAACGCTGTGGAATTTCTAAAGGTGCATTTTATTTATCCTTCAAAACAAAAGATGAGCTCGTTATTTCAATGGTGGATTACTATTTACAGCAGTTCATTACAGATATTGACCAAGTAGTCAGAGGAACCTATAGTAAAGAAACCGTATTGGTTGAATTTTATAAAAGCATCTTTCAAGCATTCAAAGCACATTCTACATCTGCTCGTGTGTTCTTTAACGAAAAGGTCTTTCTAACAAAAAAAGAGTTATTTCATAAAATAACAGCGTATGAAGCAGAAATGTCGAAATCAATCATCTATATGCTTGAACAACTTTATCAGGATAAATTAAAAGAAACGAAATATGATGTGATGTATTGTATAAAAGGATTTATGAAGAGTTATGCTGAGCTTTTTATTTTTTCAGATATGCCACTAGATTTAGAGCAATTGGCAAAATCTTTAGCAGAGAAGACAGATATTATTGCACACCATACAACCATTCCTTTTATTACAGCAGATCTTGTGCCATTTATTGCAAAACCTTGTGAACAAGATGTTTCAAAAGATGCTTTACTACAATTATTGGAGCAAAATATTGATCCTACTGAGGATCCTATTGTAAAAGAATCCCTTGTGCTATTGAGACAAGAGATAGAAAATCCTACTTACAGTAAAGCCATCATAAAAGGGCTAATTGAAAATCTACGTCAAGATATAGCCTATCATTGGATTGCTTATGTAAGCGCAAAATACTTTAATATTTGAACTGCTGGATAGAATTGTTCACGTTAGATAGGTGAACAATTCTATTTTTTAGTGGGTGAATGAGGGTACAGATTGCCAAGCCTCTAATGCACTATTAAAAGGGGCTTGAATCCATAATAGCCGTTCAAGAAAATTTTTGACTTCGATCGGTAATTTCAATTCTTGCTGCCAGGCTTGCTCTTTTCGTTTGCTTGGTTTGTAGTCTGAGTACAGTAAAAATAATAAAAAATGACCGACAAAATATAAATCGCTAATATGATTTTCTGCTCGTTTAGGATTTTCAATAGCAGAGAGGTCGATGTGCTTCTGATAAGTGGTAGCGAGACCAAAGTTAATAATATGCAATTGTTGATGGACTAGCAATATATTAGGAATACGTAAATCACGATGAACAATACCATGATTGTGTAATTCAATAATTTGTTCTAAAAGTTGCTTTGTAATGGCAAGTGATTGAACAACTGTAAACTTGGCACCATCCTCAAAAATCAGTTGTTCAAAAGTTTGCCCATTGACGTAGTCCATAATAAAAAATGGGCTATCTTGAATTGTTCCTGTTGAATGGATGGTAGGAACATAGGGCAGTGAAACTTGTTGGAGTATGTGTATTTCTTGTTTAAATTTTTGGATGGTTTTCTTGTGGTGACGGTGTTTGGGACGCAAGCATTTTAAGACAAATGGCTTTGATGAACAATCCTCAATCAAATATGCACGACCATATGCACCATAGCCAAGCAATTTTTTAAAAGAGAAGTTGGGATGTTTGGCAATGTAATGTGCTACAGCCTGATCGAAGCCTTTTTCGGATAGTCGCTTCCACCACATTAACTGCTAAAGAAACTCATTGAGCTGAAAAGACTACGTGAGCTTTTACGAGAGCCACGTTTATAATGCTTATGACCATAATAATTATGTCGTTTAGAATACTTGCGACGGCTACTCGATGAAGAATAACGACGTTTGGATTTACCATTGAACAAGGAATGAAGAATTTTATCTAGCATAAAAAACGCTCCTTTAGATGTTGTTATAACTATATACGTAAATATAAAAAAGGAGGTTTCAATATTTCAAAAATAAAAAAGAAGCTATGTAAACTTTACATAGCTTCTTCACAAGAGGTTAAACCTCCATAATAATCGGTAGAATCATTGGTCGACGTTTTGTCTTTTCGAATAGATACGGCCCTAAAACATCAGTTATTTCATTTTTCAATTCTGTCCATTGAGGTGTTTTGCCTTGAATCGTTGCATTCAGATGACGATTTAGCATTTTCTGTGCCTCGTTAATCATCGTACCTGATTCACGCATATAGACAAAGCCACGTGAAATGATGTCAGGACCTGAAACGATTTTTTGGTTTTCCATATCCACACTAACTACTACAATGACCAGACCTTCTTCAGAAAGGATGCGACGATCACGTAATACGATATTGCCGATGTCGCCAATACCATTACCATCAATATAAACATCTCCAGAAGGAATACGACCGGCAACATGCGCTTCATTGGCACTTAATGCCAACACATCACCGTTTTCCATCACAAATGTATTGTCGAGTGGAACATCGCAATCTTCTGCTAGATGTGTATGCATTTTTAACATACGGAATTCACCATGGATAGGCATAAAGAATTTAGGCTTCATTAAACGAAGCATCAGTTTTTGTTCTTCTTGTGAGCCGTGACCAGATGTATGGATATTGTTTAATGCGCCATGAATGACTTCTGCACCTGCGCGGAACAATAAATTAATAATTTTATTAACACTCACAGTATTACCTGGTACTGGTGAAGAAGAAAAGATAACCGTATCGCCAGGTTGTATTTGAATCTGACGGTGCGTACCATTGGCAATGCGTGATAGGGCTGCCATTGGTTCACCTTGAGAGCCTGTACATAAAATCATCACTTCGTTTGCAGGAAGTCGATTAATACTTTGAGCATCGATAAATGTATCCTTTGGAGCGGTAATATAACCAAGCTCTCGGCCAATGGTAATAGCATTGTCCATGGAGCGACCAAAGACAGCAATTTTTCTTCCGTATTTTATGGCAGCATCTGTGGCTTGCTGTAATCGGTGAATATTTGACGCAAATGTAGCAAAAATAATACGACTATCCACTTTACGAAAAATCTCATCGATACTCTTTCCAACTGTACGCTCTGACATTGTGAAATTAGGCTTTTCAGCGTTCGTACTATCTGATAGTAAGCAAAGCACGCCATCACGTCCAATTTCAGCCATCTTCGTTAAGTTGGCTGGCTCACCCACTGGTGTAAAATCAAATTTAAAGTCACCTGTGTGAACGATATTACCAGGTGGTGTTTTCACAACAACACCATATGCATCAGGGATACTGTGTGTTGTTCTAAAGAAGCTCACAGATGTTTTTCTAAATTTAATAACATCCTCTTCTTTAATTTCGATTAGCTTTGTTGTACGTAGCAAGCCATGTTCTTCTAATTTATTACGTAATAAGCCAAGTGCAAGCTTACCACCATAGACAGGGACATTTACTTGACGTAAAAGGTAGGGAATACCACCGATATGGTCCTCGTGTCCATGTGTAATAAACAGTCCTTTAATTTTGTCGACATTACGTACTAAATACGTATAATCAGGAATAACATAGTCAATGCCGAGTAAATCGTCTTCTGGAAATTTAATGCCAGCGTCAATTAAAATGATTTCATCTTGAAATTGAACGCCGTAAGTGTTTTTGCCGATTTCGCCCAGTCCGCCGAGCGCGAAAACAGCTGCTTGGTCATTTTTAACAAACTTCATGTTTGTTAAATTTCCTCCAAGACGAAGTTCGGGCTTGCTTGTTCGTACTCTAAATAGTTACCTTCAAGCAGTTGAACGAACTCGATGTTGTAGTTACGGTCTTTTAGCTTTTGACGTACTTCGCGTTCTGAAGCAGCTTCAAGGTATAGACTTTTAGTGTTTTCGCGAACTGGAATCTCATTTGCATTTTCTTGATAATAAACTTTGTAAATCATAGTTTGCTCTCCTTTAATTGCGTACAATTTTCTTGCACCTTTGACTACTACCACACACGTGCTACAAGAAAACAACGAATTTCCTTCATAAAGAAATGTACGTTTGTAATCCTTGTATCTCAAAGCTTCAGCTGTGCACTATGTTTTAAATTTATATAGGAAGTAGTGAGACAGTGGTTGCGTATAGCCAAATAAATGCATTTCCTTTATATTATCACGCAGTTCCTCTAAAATAAAGAAAAGCCCTTCAAATAATGAAGGGCAAATGTTAGGCAATTGATTTTTTTCCGAGTACGCCACGAAGTTGCTTCAACAATTTCCGTTTTAGTTTCTTCAGCATGGCACATCACTCCTTAGGATCATTATAATAAAAATTATTGTCTATGTAAAGTCATTTACCTTGAAAGGATGCTATTTATGGAAATGGTTAATAAAATGAACAAAATTTTGTTTTTTGATGTAGATGGTACGCTTTATAACAGTGAAAAAAAATTACCCGCATCTGCAAAAGAGGCACTTTTGGCAGCACGTCGAAATGGCTATGAACTGGCAATTGCAACAGGACGAGCTCCGTTTATGATTGAGTCACTACTAGAAGAATTAGAAATTGATACGTATGTTACTTTCAATGGACAATATGTTGTATACAAGGGTGAAGTTGTCTATACAAATGGTATTGAAAAGGAAGAACTAGCAAAAATCATTGCCTTTGGTGAGGCTCGTAATGAACCAGTAGTATTTTTAGATGATAAACGTATGATTGCCTCTATTGGCGATCATCATATGGTAGCTGAGAGCTTAGATACACTGAAATATCCATATCCAGCATTAGACTCTTCTTATTATATGCAGAACAATGTATATCAAACACTTATTTTTATGGAAGAAAAAGATGAATCTTTATATTGTGAGACATTCCCAAATGTTCAATTCATACGTTGGCATCGCTATTCTTGTGATATTTTACCAAAAGGTGGCTCAAAGGCTGCTGGTATCGAAAAGGTGCTAGAAAGAATGGGCATCACTTTACAAGATGCTTTTGCTTTTGGAGATGGTATAAACGATATTGAAATGCTGCAAGCTGTTGGGACAAGTGTTGCCATGGGGAATGGTCATGAGAGAGTGAAGGCGGTGGCACATCATATTGCCGACCATGTAGATGAGGATGGTCTTGCAAAAATCATGCGCAAGCTAGCAATTATATAAAAAAACAACTAGTTGGAAAAATTTCAACTAGTTGTTTTTTTATTATGACTGGTTTTCCTCAATGTTGACGACTTTTATTTGAACGCTTCTATCGGAAAAATGCTGAATCGTCTTTTTAGATAGTGCATTATCTGTGATAATGACATCTACGTCAGTCAAAGGACAAACTTGAATCGCTACATCCTTATTAAATTTGGAGGAATCTGTAGCAACGTAAACTGTTTGGGAGATAGAGATAATTTGTTTTCTAGTAATCGCCTCATCCAAACTAAAATCAGAAATACCTTTTTCAATGGAAACGCCACTAGCACATATAAACGCTTTATTGATATTCAAATGTTCAAAGTGAAATAAAAACTCATTCGATGTTACTGATTTTTCGGAATGACGAACTTTACCACCGATTAGTATAACCTCGATATTAGAGCCGATTAGATCAAATGCTACAGGTAGTGAGTTTGTTACTACTGTTAATTTTTCCTTGTTCAATAAAAAGGGGGTCATTTGATAGGTAGTGGTTCCACTATCGACAAAAATACATTCCCCATTTTCCACGAGTGAGGCACAAGCTTTGGCAATGGCGATTTTCTCTGCTAACTGCTCATGAAGTCTTTGATCGATTATTCCCTCAACAGGCTCAATATATTTAATACCCCCATAAAACTTTTCAATTTTCTTATCATGCATCAGCTGTTGGACATCGCGGCGAATTGTTTCCATCGAAACATTAAATTCTTTTGTGAGTGTTACTAACTTAACAACCTTATGTTGTCTTACATACTGCAAAATTTGATGTTGTCTTTCTATCATATACATGTTATCACCTCTACTAGATATTTACTCAAAATAACCATAACTTTGTCAACACTTAGTTAGAATTTACTCAACATTTACACGAAAATGCATTTTCCTTTACAAATGGTCACTATACTAAAGCTAAGAACTGAGAGAGGTGACCAATTTGTTAGAGCTAAAAAATATCGCAAAAAGCTATAAAAATAAGAAAGTTTTAGTAGATATCAATGTAACCATCGAATCAGGTGAAATCATTTCGTTACTAGGGCCAAGTGGTTGTGGTAAAACCACCTTGCTCAATATCATCTTAGGGCTTGTAGATTCAACGGCTGGTCAGCTTGTCTACAATGGACAAGATATATCCAAGCAGTCGATGCAAGAAAGAGGGTTTAATATTGTGTTTCAGGATTTTGCGTTATTTCCTCATTTAAATGCATACGACAATATCGTTTATGGTTTGAAAAATAAGAACGTGCAAATGTCGAAAGAGGAGATACAAGAATATATCGATTTTTTAGAGCTAACACCTCATCTGCAGAAAAAGATTCATGAATTATCTGGTGGGCAAAAACAACGAGTTTCCATTGCGAGGACACTTGTGATGCAGCCTAAAATACTATTGTTAGATGAGCCACTAAGTGCATTAGATGGCGTCATTAAGGAATCCATCAAGGAGCGTATTAAATCCATTGCCCGTGAATTTAAATTGACAACCATTATCGTGACACATGATCCAGAAGAAGCCCTCACATTATCTGATAGGGTCATGATTATTAATGAGGGAACAGTTGCTCAATTTGGTACGCCTCATGAAATAGTAACAGCACCAAAAAATCAATTTATTGAGGATTTTATTTTAAGGCAGCTTCATATTAAGCGACATAACATCTATCAATTGTTTGGAGAAACATATGCTTAAAACGAATAAAATGATGAAATTGATTTTTCTACCGATTCTTATTTTTTTCCTATTCTTTTTAATTGTGCCATTACTTTATATGTTTTGGCAGTCTTTCAAAATAGGAAATGTGGTGACCATTCAAAATTATATAGATGCTTTACAAAATATCGAAATTCGAGAGGCCTTTATCAATAGCTTTAAAGTTTCTTTTGTAGCCTCAGTGATCACAACCATTTTAGCTTTTTTATTGGCCTATGCTGTTCATTTTACAACGATGCATCGCCATGCGAAAAAGCTTGTGCAAATAGGCATTACTTTACCCATGCTCTTGCCAACCATCACCTATGGCTTTGTGCTGATTTATACATTTGGGAATCAAGGAATTCTAACGAAATTAGTGGGGCAACCCCTTTTTACAATTTATGGGTACAACGGTTTGGTGCTTGGTTACGTTTTATATACATTGCCAGTCGCTTTTATTTTAATGCAAAACTCCATGCAATATATCGACAAACGATTTTTACTGGTTTCCATGTTAATGCATGATCATTCACTTCGTCGCTTTTATCATACCGTATTCCGTCCAATGTTAGGTACGATTGGTGGTGCTTTTATTTTAACGTTTATTTTAAGCTTCACAGACTTTGGTATACCCGCATCTGTTGGTGGAAATTACACGGTGATTGCCACTGAACTCTATCAAGCGATGTTAGGCTCCATTGTCCATTTTGAGCGTGGCGCAGTGATATCAGTGTTAATGCTTGTACCTGCCGTACTAGGTGTTGCCCTATTAACAATTTTAGAGCGTTTCAATTTTCACTATAAACAAGGTGGGCGAAGTGACCTTGTAAAGCATCGTCTGCGTGACACGCTGTTTACTATTTATTCAATTGTCTGTGTGACGATCGTATTCATTATTTTTGCAACGATGTTTATTGTGCCTTTTACGAAAGGTTATCCATATAACTTCAGCTTTACATTAGAGCATGTTCAAAATGTACTAGCAGAGAAGGATTTGACAAAGGTTTATGTTAATTCTCTTATCGTGGCAGTATTAACGGCTATATTAGGCGTGGTCATTGCATTTTTGTCAGCGCTACTCAATGTTCGGACACCGTTAAAAGGAAGAAAAGGCTTAGATGTAGCCTCCATGATTACAAATACAGTACCAGGAATGGTGCTTGGATTGTCCTACTTGTTTTTCTTTAATGGAAGTACATTAAAAGGTACATTTTTCATCATTGTTGCATGTAATATTGTCCATTTTTTTACGACACCTTATTTAATGGCGAAAAATTCATTACAAAAGATGGACCCTACATGGGAAGTGACAGCTGAGCTATTAAAGGATTCTTGGTTAAAAACCGTTAGACGAATTATTTTGCCGAATATTAGACCGACGATTTATCAAATGTTTAGTTACTTTTTTTTAAATGCTATGGTCACGGTTAGTGGTGTTATTTTCCTTGTCAGCACGAAGACAATGCTTGTCTCAACACGCATCAAAGAGCTTCAGCATTTCGCAAAGTACACCGATATTTTCGTACTATCAATATTCATTTTATGTACAAACCTCATTGTGAAATTAGGTTGTGATTATATAACAGCACATAAAGAAAAAGCGGAGGAGATATCAAAATGAACAAGTCAACAGGCATGATGTTAGGGACAATTAGTGCAGCGGGTGTTGTTTTAGCTGCGTGTGGAGGGGCAGCAGCTGATTCCAAAGAGCAAGTCATTATTTATTCAAATGCTGATGATGAAGCAATTGAAGTAATGGAATCCACATTAGATGATAAGGGCTATCAAGGTAAGTATTTAATCCAATCATTCGGTACTTCTGAGTTAGGTGGCAAAATGATGGCAGAAGGAACAGATATTGAAGCAGATGTTGTCACGATGGCTTCCTATTTTATAGAAAGTGCTCAAACCTCTAAAGCCATGTTTGTAGATATTTCTTCGGACTTAAAGCCGCTTGATGGAGGAGTTACATATGCACTGCCGATTTTAGGCAATGTTGGCTCCATCTTTATTAATACAGAGGTATTGCAACAAAAAGGACTAGCAGTACCGAAATCGATTAAGGATTTGACAGACCCTGCTTACAAGGAATTAGTATCCTTCCCAAATATTATGGATTCCTCAACAGGCTGGCTTTTAGTACAAGCCATTATAAAGGAATATGGTGACGATGAAGGACAAAAGGTGTTAGCCGATTTAATTAAAAATGCTGGCCCACATATTGAAAGCTCAGGTTCTGGCCCTATCAAAAAGGTGAAAACTGGTGAGGTTGCTGCAGGCTTTGGTTTACGTATTCAAGCGATTGATGCTAAAAACGAAGGATTGCCAATTGAATATATTGACCCGACAGAAGGAAACTTCACTTTAACGGAATCTGTGGCTGTTGTGGATAAAGACGGTGATGAGGCTTTAGCTAAAGAAATAGCAAAGGTGATTGCAACGGAGGCTCGTAGTGGTTTATTGGAGCAGTATCCTGTAGCTCTATATGAAGGGGAACAGGTAAAGGATGAGTATGTTCCAGCTTATTTAAAAAAATGGGATACAACATTAACGGTTGATTTATTAGAAAAACATCAAGCCTTCTTTAAAGAGGCGCAGCGATAGGAGTTATAGCAGATGAGTAACTATAAATTATTGACACCAGGACCATTGACAACAACTGAAGCGGTAAAACAGGAAATGTTAAAAGATCGTTGTACATGGGATGACGACTATAAAAATGTGACACAAGTGATTCGCAAGCAACTCTTAGCGTTAGCTCATGTCGAGGAGCCTGAATATACTACGGTGCTTATGCAAGGAAGTGGAAGCTTTGTCGTAGAGTCTGTACTAACAACTGCGATTGGTGATAACGATAAAGTACTAATTCTAACAAATGGTGCGTACGGTGAGCGAATTGTTGAAATGGCTAACGTTTTAAAGTTACAACATGTTGTTTATAGTGTCCCTTACGATGAACAGCCATCATCATTAGAAGTTCAAGCTTTTCTTGAAAAAGATGCAAGTATTACACATGTAGCTGTAGTGCATTGTGAGACAACTACTGGTATTTTAAATCCAATAAAAGAAATAGGAGAAGTTGTTCATTCATTCGATAAAACGTTTATCGTGGATGCGATGAGTAGCTTTGGTGGTGTACCGATGGATGTATCCAATTTGCATATTGATTTTTGCATTAGTAGTGCCAATAAATGTATTCAAGGTGTGCCAGGTTTTGGATTTGTTATCGCGAACACAGAAGCTTTAGAAAAATGTAAAGGACAAGCCCGTAGCGTAGCATTAGACTTGTATAGCCAATGGGAAGTGATGAAGCAAGATGGAAAGTGGCGTTTCACATCACCTACTCATGTAGTGGCAGCTTTTGCGAAGGCGCTTGAGGAGTTAATCGATGAAGGTGGAATCGATGCCCGCCATAAGCGCTATGCGCATAATAATCATATACTTCGCTCTCGTTTGTCAGTGCTTGGGTTTGAAGCGTACGTTTCAAAAGAGCTTCAATCACCTATTATTACAACATTTTTATTCCCACACAACGAGTTTACTTTTGAGCATTTTTATCAGGAAATGAAAAAAGCGGGTTTTGTCATCTATCCTGGTAAGTTGACTGATGTGGATACATTCCGTATTGGCAATATTGGTGATATTCATGAGGAAGATATGATGACGTTATGTGAGGTCATAGAAAATTATATGGTGGTGAAAACGAATGAAAATTGAAACGGTTATTTTGGATTGGGCAGGAACAGCAGTAGATTTTGGTTGCTTTGCCCCTGTAAATGTTTTTTTAACGATTTTTGAAGATGCAGGTGTCACAGTTACACTGGAAGAGGCTCGTAAACCAATGGGTATGCTGAAAATTGACCATATCCGTACGATGCTGGAAATGCCAAGAATTGCTGAAGAATGGCAACGTGTGCATGGACAAGCCTTTACAGAAGAAAATGTCAGTGCATTATACAAGCAGTTCGAAACGAAGTTAATGGAATCGTTGGCAACTTATACAGATCCTATCCAGCATGTGAAAGCGACCGTACAGCAATTGAGAGAAGCGGGAATTCGAATTGGCTCAACGACAGGCTATACTGATTCCATGATGGAAGTAGTGACAAGACATGCAGCTGACAAGGGTTACCAACCTGATTTTCTCGTAACACCTACACAGGTAGGGGATAAAGGACGTCCATACCCATTCATGATTTTTAAAAATATGGAGGCATTAGGGTCAAAAGCAACAAAGCAAGTTGTGAAGGTTGGCGATACAACCTCAGATATAATGGAGGCCTTGAATGCAGGTGTTTGGGCTATTGGTGTTATTATTGGAAGTTCAGAAATGGGACTTTCTGAAGCAGAGTTCCAAGCATTAACTGCTGAAGAACAACAGCAAGTGATAGCGAAAACGAAATGCATTTTTGAAGAAACTGGCGCTCATTATACGATTGAAACAATGGCAGAGCTACCTGCGTTAATTGAAACGATTAATGAATGTATAACTAGAATATAAACAAAACAAACCTCGGCAGATGTGGATAACTGCCGAGGTTTGTTTTTAGTCTCGCTCATATGGGATTGAATCTGGTATTTCGGCAAATGGATTTTTTTCATTAATTCGGTCATAAAACATAACACCATTCAGATGGTCTAATTCATGCTGAAATGCAATAGCTGGCAATCCTTTAAGGCGCATCTTTTTCTCTTCACCATCAATTGTTTTAAATTTTACTGTGATGCGTGCATGACGTGGCACATACCCAGGAATATTACGATCAACAGAAAGACATCCTTCTCCTGCTGATAGGTATGTGTTTTCAACAGAGTGGCTAACGATCTTTGGATTAATGGCCACAAAGCTTAATTGTTCGCCAGCCTCATCTTTCAAATGAAGGGCAAACATACGCTGTAAGCAATTTACCTGATTGGCAGCTAAGCCAATGCCACTACGCAAATTATATTTTTCGGCCATTTCAGGATCTTGGCTGTTGATTAAATATTGAAGCATATCCTCTGCAAGCTTTCTTGTTTCATCAGTTAAAGGGAATTTAACTTCCTCTGCTTTTGTGCGTAAAGTCGGATGACCTTCGCGGATAATATCATCCATTAAAATCATATAGTAATCTTCCTTTCAACTTTGTAGTGCCTTATTAATAAGTATACATCACGTCTTAAAACAATCACATGAAAAAAGACCTTATTTGAATATACTCAAAAAATTTTTCTAATGCTATTAGATTTTCGAGAATGGGGTATTCTACTAGGGGAAAAGCTGTGAGAAAACGTATGAGCTGTACGGTGTAAATAAGGTGTTGTAATACAGAATTTGAATATTACTGATACAGTATAGGACAGCGATGTTTGATTGTTATTCTAGAAAAAATCTTTGTATAGAGCAGTAATAGATGATTGACCGACAGTATTTTATTCAGTATACTGAATTTCAAGAATAAGTTGTACTAGTTAAAAAGGTGATTTATTTTAATACAGCTGAAAGGGAGATGTGACAAATGAGCAAGAAAAACAATAATATTTTTGATGCTAAACAAACGCTAACTGAAATCGAAGATAAGTTTGAAATGTTTCAAATTTTGAATGAAGAAGGCGAAATTATAAATAAAGAGGCAGATCCACAATTATCAGATGAGGAACTAGTTGAACTAATGACACGTATGGTTTATACACGTATTTTAGATCAACGTTCAATCTCACTAAACCGTCAAGGTCGTTTAGGCTTCTACGCGCCGACTGCTGGTCAAGAAGCTTCGCAACTTGCTTCTCATTTTGCGTTAGAACAAGAAGATTGGATTTTACCAGGTTACCGTGATGTACCACAAATTGTATGGCATGGCTTACCACTTGAAAAAGCATTTTTATTCTCACGTGGTCACTTCATTGGGAATCAGGCTCCTGAAGGTGTAAACGTTTTAGCTCCACAAATCATTATCGGTGCACAATATATTCAAGCTGCTGGGGTGGCACTTGGTATTAAAAAACGTGGAAAAAAAGCTGTTGCAGTAACTTATACTGGTGACGGTGGTTCTTCTCAAGGCGATTTCTATGAAGGAATTAACTTTGCAGGTGCGTTTAAATCACCAGCAATCTTCATCGTACAAAATAACCAATATGCAATTTCAACACCTCGTGAATTGCAAACAGCTGCTAAAACAATTGCACAAAAAGGTGTGGCAGCTGGTTTACCAAGTATTTTAGTAGATGGAATGGATGCGCTTGCAGTTTATGTAGCAACGCGTGATGCACGTGAGCGCGCAGTTAATGGTGAAGGTCCAACATTAATTGAAACAATGTGTTACCGTTATGGTCCTCATACAATGGCTGGAGATGACCCAACACGTTACCGTACATCTGATACAGATAATGAATGGGCACAAAAAGATCCACTTGTTCGCTTCCGTAAATACCTAGAAGCAAAAGGTTTATGGGATGAAAAGAAAGAAGAAGCAGTAATCGAACGTGCAAAAGAAGAAATTAAAGAAGCAATTAAAAAAGCAGATGCTGCTCCAAAACAAAAAGTAACAGAATTAATGGAAAACATGTATAAAGGCGAAATGCCATCTAATTTAAAAGAACAGTATGAAATCTATAAAGAGAAGGAGTCGAAATAACCTATGGCACAAATGACGATGATTCAAGCAATTACAGATGCACTTCGCACAGAATTAAAGAATGATGAAAACGTTCTTGTATTCGGGGAAGATGTAGGTGTCAACGGTGGGGTATTCCGCGCGACAGAAGGCCTACAAAAAGAATTTGGGGTTGATCGCGTTTTTGACACACCATTAGCAGAATCAGGTATTGGTGGCTTAGCAATCGGTCTTTCTCTTCAAGGATTCCGTCCAGTTCCTGAAATTCAATTCTTCGGTTTCGTTTATGAAGTAATGGATTCAATCAGTGGTCAATTAGCACGTATGAGCTACCGTAGTGGCGGGGTATATAATGCACCAGTAACAATCCGTTCACCATTTGGTGGTGGTGTGCACACACCTGAAATGCACTCTGATAGCTTAGAAAGCTTAATGACAGCACAACCAGGATTAACAGTTGTTGTTCCATCAACACCATATGATGCAAAAGGTTTACTTATTTCATCTATCCGTAATGACAACCCAGTTATTTTCTTAGAGCATTTAAAACTATACCGTTCATTCCGTGAAGAAGTACCTGAAGAAGCATACGAAATTCCATTAGGAAAAGCAGATGTAAAACGTGAAGGTACTGATTTAACAATTGTTGCTTACGGCTTAATGGTTCATGAAAGCTTAAAGGCTGCAGAAGAACTAGAAAAAGAAGGACATTCTGTAGAGGTCATTGACCTACGTACAATTCAACCGATCGATGTGGAAACAATTATCGCATCAGTTGAAAAAACAGGTCGTGCAATCGTTGTCCAAGAAGCTCAAAAACAAGCAGGTATCGCTGCAAACGTAGTAGCAGAAATTACAGAGCGCGCAATTTTAAGCTTAGAAGCTCCTGTTCTTCGTGTGGCTGCACCAGATACTGTGTACCCATTCCCACAAGCTGAAGGTGTTTGGTTACCAAACTACAAAGATGTAATGGAAACAGCGAAAAAAGTTTTAACATTCTAATAAAGCTTCTAAACTTGAACAACAGTAACTAGAAAGGATGGGTACACATGGCATTTGAATTCAGATTACCGGATATTGGCGAGGGAATTCACGAAGGCGAAATCGTGAAATGGTTCGTTAAAGCTGGAGATACAGTAAAAGAAGACGATATTCTTTGTGAAGTCCAAAATGATAAAGCGGTAGTAGAAATTCCTTCACCAGTTGAAGGAACAGTTGAGGAAGTTTTAGTAGGAGAAGGAACAGTTGCTGTAGTTGGCGATGTCCTAATCCGTTTGGATGCACCTGGCTATGAGGACTTAAAGCTAAAAGGTGATCATCATGCTGAAGAAAAAACAGAAGCACAAGTTCAGGCAACTGCAGAGTCTGGTCAGGACGTAGAGAAAGCTCCTGCTAAAGAGGAGAAGGCACCAGAAAAAGCTCCTGAAAAAGTGGAGACAGTGATTGATGAAACAAAACGTGTGATTGCAATGCCTTCTGTACGTAAATTTGCACGTGATAAAGATGTTAACATCCGTGAAGTGAAGGGTACAGGTAAAAATGGTCGAATCTTAAAAGAAGATATTGAAAACTTCTTAAAAGGTGGTGGCTCTGTAGAGGCTGATACGGCAACTGTTGAAACAGTTGATGCAACAGTTCAGCAAGAGGCAGCAGCTCCAGCAGCACCTGTAGTTCTTGAAGGGGAATTCCCAGAGACTCGTGAGAAAATGTCTGGTATTCGAAAAGCGATTGCAAAAGCAATGGTACACTCGAAACAAACAGCTCCGCATGTTACACTTATGGATGAAGTCGATGTAACAGCTCTTGTAGCACATCGTAAAAAATTCAAAGATATCGCTGCTGAAAAAGGTGTCAAATTAACATATTTACCATATGTAGTAAAAGCACTTATTTCAACTTTACGCGAGTTCCCTGAATTTAACCGCTCATTAGATGATGCAACGCAAGAAATTATTCAAAAGCATTACTATAATATTGGTATTGCTGCTGATACTGAAAGAGGCTTATTAGTACCCGTTATTAAGCATGCAGATCGCAAATCTGTATTTGCAGTGTCTAATGAAATCAATGAGTTAGCGACGAAAGCCCGTGAAGGCAAGCTTGCGCCACATGAAATGAAAGGTGCTTCCATGTCCATTACGAATATTGGCTCTGCGGGAGGACAATGGTTCACGCCAGTAATTAATCATCCTGAAGTAGCTATACTAGGTATTGGTCGAATTTCAGAAAAACCTGTAATAAAAAATGGTGAAATTGTAGCCGCACCTGTGTTAGCATTATCATTGAGCTTTGATCATCGTATGATCGATGGAGCCACTGCACAAAATGCTTTAAATCACTTAAAGCGTTTGTTAAGTGAGCCAGAATTATTATTAATGGAGGCGTAACAAAATGGTAGTAGGAGATTTCCCAATCGAAACAGATACTCTTGTCATTGGTTCAGGTCCTGGAGGATATGTAGCAGCAATTCGTGCAGCTCAAACTGGCCAAAAAGTAACAATCGTTGAAAAAAATGTACTTGGTGGTGTGTGCTTAAACGTAGGTTGTATCCCATCAAAGGCATTAATTTCAGTAGGTCACCGTTTTGAGCAAGCTAAACATTCAGATGACATGGGAATCATCGCTTCTGATGTGAAATTAGACTTCTCAAAAGCACAAGCATTTAAAGACAGCGTTGTTAAAAAATTAACAGGCGGTGTTGAAGGCTTACTTAAAGGTAACAAAGTTGAAATTGTACAAGGTGAAGCTTATTTCGTTGACGCTAACTCAGTGCGTATCATCAATGGTGAATCTGCTCAAACTTACACATTTAACAATGTCATTATTGCAACAGGTTCTCGTCCAGTTGAAATTCCAACATTCAAATTCTCTGATCGCGTACTAAACTCTACTGGAGCACTTTCTTTACAAGAAGTTCCTGGTAAATTAGTTGTTATCGGTGGCGGATATATTGGTACAGAGCTAGGTTCAGCATACGCAAACCTAGGTTCACAAGTTACAATTATCGAAGGCGGAAAAGATATTTTAGCTGGCTTCGAAAAACAAATGACGCAAATCGTGAAAAAAGGCCTTAAAAAGAAAGGCGTTGAAATGGAAGTTAACGCATCTGCAAAAGGCGTTGAAGAAACTGAAAACGGCGTAGTAGTAACTTATGAAGTTGGCGGAGAAGAGAAGAAAGTTGAAGCTGACTATGTATTAGTAACTGTGGGTCGTCGTCCAAATACAGATGAAATGGGCCTTGCTGAAATCGGTGTTGAATTCGGTGAACGCGGTCTAATCAATGTTGACAAACAATGTCGTACAAATATTTCAAACATCTATGCAATTGGTGATATCGTTGCAGGTCCTCAGCTTGCACATAAAGCTTCTTACGAAGGTAAAGTTGCTGCTGAAGCGATTGCTGGTGAAAAATCAGTTGTTGATTATCTTGCTGTACCGGCTGTATGTTTCACAGATCCAGAAATGGCGACAGTTGGTTACAACGAAGAACAAGCGAAAGCAGAAGGCATTGAATATACTGCAGCGAAGTTCCCATTCGCAGCAAACGGCCGTGCGCTTGCATTAAACCAATCAGAAGGTTTCGTGAAGCTTGTTGCTCGTAAAGAAGATGGCTTATTAATTGGTGCTCAAATCGTAGGTGCTGGTGCATCTGATATGATCGCTGAGATGGGCTTAGCGATTGAAGGCGGCATGACTGCTGAAGATATCGCTTTGACAATTCATGCTCACCCAACATTAGGTGAAATTACAATGGAAACTGCTGAAGTATTACTTGGCAACCCAATCCACATTGTAGCGAAAAAATAATTTGAATAAAGGAGTGTAGAAAAAGCGGATGTTCATTCGCTTATCTACACTCCTTTTTTATTTACAATTGTTTTCTTAAATGCAGCTTGTCGTTGAATAAAATAAATAAAAGGTAATAACTTGAAGATGTGGCCCTATGGATATTAAATTTTACTTTATGCATAAAAAATAGTATTATAATTGATAACAATTATCAATTAAAAATGAAGGAATGGGTTACGATGAATGAGCGCTACCGAACATTTATTTTATTAGCACAATACAAATCATTTACTGAAACAGCGAAGCAGATGTTTTGTTCCCAACCAACAGTTTCTCAGCATATTCAGCAATTGGAAAGTGAATTAGGCTGCCAGCTTATCTCACGGAAAAAACGACAAATCGAGTTAACTACACAAGGCGAAATGGTGTTGGCTTATGCGCAGAAAATGCAGGAAATGGACCAACAATTGCGAATAGCAGTAAAGCAAACACAACAGGAAAATATCAAATTATATATAAGTCACTATATTGCCGATAGCTTTTTTGACGAGCTATTTGATAAAAATAATAGCACATATAAACAATATCCTTATGAAATTAATAGCTATTGCTATGAAGATTTAAAAAGTAGTTTAGTAGAAAACCATGCCAAATTTGCTGTGATGCCGATTTATGATGCTGATAAGATTGTTCACGAGTCATTTGATATCGATATTTTATTTGAGGAAGAATTAGTATTAGTGATGACAAATGATCATCCTTTAGCAAGTCGTCAAATCATTTATACAAGAGATTTGAAAAACTTATCGATGCTATTGTCCCAAAGTTCTTATTTGAATCAGCATATTAAACAAGCTTTACATCAGAAGGCAGTACCTGTTTATTATATACAGATGACTAATTTTGAAATTATTAAAAAGGCTGTGCAGCAGGGTATGGGCGTATCCTTTTTACCTTATAAATCAATAGAGGATAGTCTAGATAAATTAACGTTTAAATATGTGAAAGGTCTATCTATTAAACGAAAAAATGGTATTGTATTTAACCGTAACCAAATTTTAAATGAGCAAGAACAAGCATTTTGTGAACGTATAAAGAAGAAATTGAAGATAGAGTCTGTCAGGTAAGTTAAACTTATAAAGGTAAATAAATCCTTTATAGTGTTTCTTCTATATATATTTATTTTTACCATTATATTCATTAAAATAAAATATTTTCTAAATTAATCCAAGCAATATACGAAGCTTTTATTTACTGTTTCGTAATTGTTTGGGTTTTTTTATCTTAATTGAGCCTCTATGCCAGCAGTATAGTAGCACTTAGAGGAATTTATATAGCTTTTCTGCGATGACTTCCAAGGATCATTTTTGATAGAATATCATCCTTAATTTGTAGGTTTATAGCATTCTATAAGAAAATGTAATAGTACAATAGGAGATTTTTATAATTCGAGAAAAATTGATAAATGGTCAGCGAAAATTAAAATCTTACACCTTACATGATATTGATAATCGTTATCAATGGTGATATAGTTCGAAATGCAAGGAGGTATGAAGATGTCAAAAGACTATATTGTTGTTCATCCATGTAATATTTTTTCTCAAGGCAAAGCAGATGAAAATTTTGAAATTGTAGATATGTATGATTTACCGAATATTGAGCTGTCTTCTTATAAATGTATGATAATTTTAGGGTTTGTTGATCAAGAATTTTTGCAAGAAAAGAAGCAAATTATCGCAGATTTTTTGGCAAGTAAAAAGATTGTATGCTTCTTCGGTAACTTAGTCACAAATTGGTTGCCAGGGCAGCAAGCATTTATTGCAAAGGAAATTCGAAATCATTGGGATTATGACATCTCAATTGCGAAACAACACAGAATTTTTGCAGGTGTAAAGGAAGAAGATATGACAATAAATAAAGGTGTGAAAGGATTTTTTGCTCGTGGACATCATCCAGCACCTACAGATGCGGAAATATTATTAACCTTGCCAGACGGTGAGCCTGTGACATTTATTGACCGAAGCTCAACAAATGGGACTATTTTTATGCATGCAGGTAATAATCTTTTTAATATTGGAGGCATGACACCGTCATCATCAAAAACAACCAGTCGTATTCCTACACAGTTAATGCAATGGGTACAAGAAGAATACATGTATTTAGCGGAAAGGAGTGTCAAGTAGTGCGTAAAATAGCTGTTATGTATAGTGGTAGTTCACAACATTGGCGTACATATAAGACATCTGAATTCGCTCAGTATATCGATCAATTGATTCCAGTGCGTCAGTTAGAGGAAGAAAATTTAGATGCCTTTGATGTATTAATCATCCCTTCTCAATCTCATACAGGGTTATTAGATAAAAATATTCAAAAGATCTATGATTTTGCGAATACAGGTAAAGTAGTGGTCACATTTGGCCCTCAGCACAGAGATTGGTTGCCAATGCATAATTGGGAATCTAGGCCAACTAATTTTTGGTGGTGGCTAGGGCCTAATGCTGATAGTGGCTTGCGTTTAGTAGAGGCAACTCATGATTTATTTAAGAATTATCTTACATTGGAGGATGCAACTTGGCACCAACATGGTGTGTACTGGCCAAGTGAGGGCTGTGAAGTTTTAGTATCGACAGATGATGGTGGGGCCGTCTTATATATTGATCGAGTGAACACAAATGGGATTTGGGTCAATACAACATTGGATCCAGATTATCATTTTGGATCTTATTTTATGCCGGCAACAGAACGCTTCTTACGAGGATTTTTACCTTGGCTAAAGAAAGGGCAAATATAAGGAATGCTAAGTGCGCAAAATGATTACTAATAGCTCTATTTGAGGAGCAAGTGTTAGTAGTATGTTGGTTCAAGGTTTTGACAGGAAGGCTTGCCGTACATAGTGTAGAAAAATAAGCTTGTGGGTATTAAATTAATTATTTTGGAATTTGCTCGTCATTGATAAGGAAATTTTTTGATAAAAGAAAGTAGGAGAACTAGTGGAACCTATTGCTTATGTTGGCATTGATATTCAGTTTACTCGATTAACGGCTGAGGATTGTGAACGTGGCTTAGTATTTTTATATTTATATGATTTACCCTATGTTGATTTAACTGCCTATGCAGGAATAATTATCACAAATCATGTAGAAGAGCAATTTCTACTAGAACATAAAATGATTTTAGATGAATATTTGCTACAGGGTGGTGTTATCTTTTCACTGACAGAAATATCATTGCCATGGTTAGCAAATGTAGCTAATTGGAAACGCTCTCCTATTCCATTGAAAGATCGCGAAATCATGATCGAACAAGCTAATTGTTCTTTATTTAAAGGGATAGAGCCATATGATATTAATTATCGAAAAGGTGTACGGGGCTTCTTTTCTCGTGGCTATTTTGAAGAATTACCAGCACATGCGGAAGTGTTAATTACAGATCAAAGTGGTGTACCGATACTTTATGTTGATCGACACTCAACAAATGGCACTATTTTTGCAGGGGCAGGTACCGATATTTACAAGGTATTTATGCATGAAGAAAATACATCGAAAAAGCTTAGTATGCAAATGCTAGATTGTATTCGTGAGGAAGCTAACCGCAATTATGCAAGTGGAGGTATGGGCAAATGATAGGGATTATGACGAATGGCTTACCATTTCAAAATCGCTTTTTTGCAGAGCAAGAATTTCATTATTTATATGATGAAGTGCTACATATTCGCCACTTTCATCAATATGATTTAACAAAGTATGACACACTTATTTTATCTTGTCGCTTAGATATCCGTTCTTTAAAGCGGTATCAGTCGCAATTACTGAAATTTGTTAATGCTGGCAAAAGACTGATTATTTTTGGTGAAATATTGGATTGCTGGTTTCCGACAATTGATTGGGAAGATTCTGAGGTCAATTTTAGTTGGTGGGTGAGAGATGGCGGTGATTTACCGATGAAAATGCAAAATAATGTGCATCCACTCTTCAAATACGTGACATTGCATGATATGAAATGGCATTATCACGGTTCTTTTTTACCGCCACAAGGAGCGCAATCGTTATTAGATATTCCAAATGGACGATCATTATTTTATGTAGATAATGTGAGCTTTAATGGAGAACTAGTTGTCACTACACTTGATCCGATGTTTCATATTGGACTAGGATTTATTGATCAATCAAAGCCGTTTTTACATGGGATGGCAAAATGGTTAAGAGAGGAAGAAAAACATTGAAGAAGTATGGACTTGTCGCTGCTGTTGCACTAACAATGTTGCTGGCAGCTTGTAATAATAACAACGAAGAGACGCAAAATAATACTAAGCCTCAGGTGGAGGAACAATCATCAGAGTTACAAACGACAAAGGAAGAGAAGCTTGTAGTTGACCAATTAGGACGTGAAGTAACAGTACCAAATTCGATTGACCGTGTTGTAATGGGGGGCATTCTTCCATACTTCTCTACTTGGTATGTAGCAACAAACTCTACAAAAGAAATTGCTGGTATGCATCCAAATTCGTATAATGCAGCAAAACATTCGATGCTAGCAAAAATGTCTCCAGATGTTTTAAAGGCTGATACTTCGTTTATTCAGAATGGCGAAGTCAATGTGGAAGAATTAATGAAAGTAAATCCACAATTATATATAGAGATTGCAACAGATGAGAAATCGATCCATAAAGTATCAGAGGCAGGTATTCCTGTGGTTGCGCTCAAGGCAATTGACGCAGCTGCGGCAGAGCCATTAGCTACTTTTAATAGCTGGTTAGAAATAACAAGTCAAATAACAGGCACAACAGAACGTGCTAATCGCTTCCTAGAGGAAGGCAAAAAAGTACAAGCTCAATTAGATGAAAAGTTAAAAACGATTGAAGAAAAAGATAAGCCTCGCGCGATGATGTTATTTAGACATAATGAAAAGTCGATTACAATTGGAGGGAAAAACTTCTTTGGTAATCAATGGCTCAATGCGACGGGAGCAATTGATGTAGCTGAAAATGATATCCAAGGGCAAAAAGAAGTCAATATGGAACAGGTATATACTTGGAATCCAGATATTATTTTTATTACCAATTTTACAGAGACACAGCCAGCTGATTTACTTGAAAATAAGATAGCTGGGCAGGATTGGAGTCAGGTGAAGGCAGTTCAGGAGGGTAAAGTGTATAAGATTCCATTAGGTATCTATCGTTGGTTCCCACCTAGTGGAGACGCACCTTTAATGTTAAAGTGGCTTGCACAAAAAAATCACCCAGCGCTATTTGATTATAAAATAGAGGATGAGATTAAAGCATATTACAAAGATTTTTATGAATACGATGTGACAGATGAAGATATTCAAGGTATTTTAAATCCGTCTTCAGAAGCAGCTAAATATTAAGGAATGATTGGTAAATGCAAAACTGGAAAAAGATTATTTTATGGCTCCTCCCCTTGGTGATTGCCGTTATTTCTCTTGGTGTAGGACGCTTTGAGGTTGGTATCGAGCAGCTATTAAAGATTCTTGCTTCACAGATTTTCCCTATAGAGCCGACATGGACAGAGATGGAAGAAACGGTTATTATCAATATTCGCTTGCCACGTATTCTTCTCGCATTGTTAATTGGTGGAGGTTTAGCAATTGCAGGTGCTAGCTTCCAAGGAATGTTTGGTAATCCACTAGTATCACCAGATATTTTAGGTGTTTCGGCGGGAGCTGGCTTCGGTGCTTCTCTTGGGATATTATTGTTTGGGCAAAATTTTGCCACACAGATAATGGCATTGCTTTTTGGATTAGGTGCCATCGGCTTTACGTTTTTAATTGCTGGCGCACGCAAAAATGCCCCTATTTTTATGTTTGTCTTAGCAGGTGTTATTACATCAGCACTGTTTAACGCGCTTATTTCGTTAACTAAATTTGTAGCTGATCCAGAGGAAAAGCTACCTGCGATTACCTATTGGTTGATGGGTAGCTTAGGAACGGTTACTTATAAAGATTTATATATAGGTGGACCACTGATTATTATCGGTATGTTAATACTTTATTTCCTAAGATGGCGATTAAATATTTTAACCCTCCCAGAGGATGAGGCAAAATCAATGGGAATTTCTGTAGTGCCTTTAAAATGGATGATCATATTTGGTGCCACTTTGATTACTGCGGTATCTGTTGCGGTTGCAGGAATTGTTGGCTGGGTGGGTTTGATTATTCCACATGTTGCTCGTATGCTTGTTGGAAACAATAATCAGCATGTATTACCAATGTCGATTGCTATTGGAAGCGTCTATTTGTTAGTAATTGATAATTTAGCACGTTCTATAACAGCAACAGAAATACCTTTATCGATTTTAACAGCGATTATTGGTGCACCATTCTTTGCTTATTTACTGCGTAAATCTGGAGGTGGATGGGCGTGATAATTGAAGTGAAAAATGGCAATTTTTATTATGAAAAGCATCGTAAGAAATCCCAAAATCTTTATGAAAACAATATTAATTTTACACTGGAACCAGGACAAATTATGGCCATCCTTGGTCCTAATGGAGCTGGAAAGACAACGATGCTTAAATGTATTACAGGGTTACTAGAGTGGAAGCAGGGAGAAACCTATATAGATGGCAAGCCATTGTCTACTGTTAAGCGTAAGGAGCTTTGGCAACGTATTGGCTATGTACCGCAAGCTCATAAAATGGTATTTGGTTTTACAATAGAAGAGCTTGTTGTGATGGGAAGAGCCCCTTTTATTAGTACATTGGCCCAACCATCAAAAAAAGATTTAGAAGCGGCGCATTTGGCATTAGATACAATTGGTATCGTCCATTTAGCAAAAAAATCATGCAATGAGGTAAGTGGCGGCGAGCTACAGCTGGCTTTAATAGCTCGCACACTGGTTGCCGATCCAGAAATACTTATTTTAGATGAACCAGAGTCACATTTGGATATTCAAAAACAAATTACTATTTTACAAACAATCAAGCAATTAGCGAGAGAGCGTGGCATTTCTTGTATTATTAACACGCATTATCCTAATCATGCCTTTTATTTAGCTGATCGGGTCCTGATGACGGCAAAGGATAAGGGTGTTGTATATGGCGCTGTACGTGAAATAATGACGGAGGAAAGAATGCAGTCGTTTTTTGGTATCGAGCTAAAAAAAATACTGTATGAAGAAGAGAATTATGTGGTAGAAACGATGGTTCCACGTGCATTAGGTGCAGAAAAATAAGGAGTGCCGCTGGCTCCACTCCAATCATCCATTCTGCAAAAGTGTCTTTTCCTCTTTCATACTAGCCGTTGGGAACTAAATAACCCTTTATTTGTCTTATTAGAGAGAGGATAGACCTTATTTTCAAGATGGAGAAGTGATGAGTGACAGCACCCCTCAATAAAATGAGTAGTGAAAATCTTTGCTAAAAAGATAACATTTTTATGGATTGGAAGGCTACTTGACTCCGATGGGATAGCGAGACAGGCGAGCCCACAGGAAAGCAAGTAGCCGGAAATCCATTTTCACTTTTCACAAACATTCTATGGATAGTTTTGTTTTTCCACACTATGTAGCATGTAGTTGTTTTCCCAACTACATGCTTTTTAGCTATTTTACTGTATTAGCTTGGTGAGTGAGTCGGCTACATTGATGATCAGGTAGTGGTATTGCCTTCAAATATTATTTCTATTATTTGCAAGTTCCTTTAATTATTCTGAATAATCGATAAATGCTATAATGATAGCATTGTAGAAAGTAAGGGAGGATTTCATAGTGGAGCTTAATTTAACTGGGAAAGTAGCAATTATTACAGGATCGAGTAAAGGAATTGGTTATTATACGGCCATGCAGCTTGTCAAAGAGGGGGCTCATGTTGTACTTTGCGCACGTGGAGAAAAACAGCTACAGGTGGCGGCTGGATGTATTAAAAATGAAACGGATGTGGATGTTTTAATTGTTCCAGCTGATGTTACAAAGGAAAAGGATTGTAAGTATCTAATTGAGCGTACAGTAGAACATTTTGGACGCATTGATATTCTCATTAATAATGCAGGTACGGCTTCAGCGAATCCCTTTGAATCAGTGAGTAGTGAGCTGTGGCAAGCAGATTTAGATTTAAAGGTATTTGGGGCTATACATTGCTCAAAATATGCTGCACCATATATGCGTAAGGCTGGTGCAGGTGCAATCGTTAATGTGACAGCGGTGATGGCTAAGACACCCCCGGCAAGCTCGCTTCCTACTACAGTTAGCCGCGCTGCGGGACTTGCTTTGACAAAAGCGATGAGCAAGGATTTAGGGAAGGATAATATTCGCGTAAATTCTGTATGTATTGGGCTTATTCGCAGTGATCAAATTGAGAAGAATTGGAAAAAAGAAGAACCTAATTTATCGTGGGAAGAATATTCTCGTATGGTAGGGAAAACTATTCCACTTGGACGTGTAGGTGATACGCAAGAAGCCGCTAACGTCATCACATTTTTAGTTTCTGATGCAGCAAGTTATGTTACAGGGACTTCAGTGAATATTGATGGTGGCTCTGGTCACGCATTATAAATAGGATAATCTTTTTTAGGAAAATAATTTTAATGATGTCTCATTAAATTATGATGAGACAACCCCTATATTTCTCTTAATTAAAAGAAGAAAGCCATCCGCTTTCTTTTTTTATATTATTTTCCTAAAATTATAATAGACAGAAAATTCTTGCAGATGTAGAATGAACGATATAGGGGGTGAAAAGTGGCGAAATGTTGAACGAAAATTTTGCTGCGCTGTTGTTACGAGTTGTTCGTATCATTGCTCAAATTGGCATTCTGACGATTTTTTATTACATGGGGGTGGGAATAGTAACATATTTACACATACCTCTTCCAGGAAGTGTTATTGGATTACTATTATTAGCACTTTCACTCATTTTTAAAATCATTAAGGTGGAATATATTCAAGACGGTGCAAGTTTTTTAATAGGTATGTTAACATTGTTTTTCATACCAGCAACAGTAGGTGTTATTGATTATCCAGAACTCATGTCAGTCACTGGCCTGTTGATTATTTTAGCCGTTATTGCTAGTACATTAATCTCTATTTATGTCACGGGTTTACTGACACAAATCATTGAGAAAAAAGAATTGGCGAAAAAAGAAGGTACGGAAACCACTGTTGATGAAGGGAAGGGAGAGTTAACGGTTGATTGAAGCAATTGTTGTCCTAAGTACCGTCATTATGTTTGTATTGTTCACAAAGCTTTATCAGCGATTTCCACATCCCATCATGATCCCCTTGGTCACTACTACAGTGGTCAGTATGATGATTTTACTTATATTCGATATTCCATATGCAACATATATGAGAGGTGGAGAATGGCTTCAGAAAATGCTTGGACCAGCAGTTGTCGCACTTGCCTATCCTCTCTATAATCAACGAGCTATTATTATAAAATATAAGTATTCTATTTTATCAGGACTTTTCATCGGTATGATTACAGGCTTAATGACAATTTTTGTATTACTAAAATGGATTGGTGTAAAGTCTAGCTGGATGCTGACGGCCTTACCTAAATCATTAACCACGCCTGTTGGGATGCAGGTAAGCGAAACGATAGGGGGTATCCCGCCTCTAACTGCTGTTTTTGTGATGATTGCAGGGTTTGTAGGGGCTATTATTGGACCATTAGTTATTAAATATGGCAAAATCAACTCGGCCGTTAGTAGAGGTGTGGCTGTAGGCAGTGCCTCACATGGTGTAGGTCTTGTAAAATTAAGAGAATATGGGGAACAGGAATTATCAGTTGGTTCATTATCGATGGGATTAACGGCTGTTATTGGGGCATTTTTCTGTCCTTTATTTGTTTATTTATTTTTATAATCCAATTGTCGCTTTGTGCAAAAAAAGAGTTGTCTCAAAAACTATTTGAGACAACCTCTTTAGCTTTTTTCAATAATCAATTGAATCGTATGGGCTAGCCCAGTGTGTAGCATTCCTTCATGTCGAATTTGCTCACCTGTGAAAAAGTGGATAATTTTATAAGCTTGACACCATTGGAGGACATCTAAAGGGTTATATAAAAAATCGAGTTGCTGTGGACCACCTGAAGCATAAGGGAGCTGATAAATGGAATATAACTCCATCATGATTCGCCCTCCTGGTTTGACTGAATCGATAATCTTTTGTATGACCGTTTGTTGTTGCTTTGCTGGAAAATGTCCAAATACCATAATGGCCGCATCATATTTATTAACGGGAAGCTCATCCAGCAGTAAATCGGCTAGCTTAGTTTGAACTGTCACTTGATGCTTCAGTGCTAATTGTTCAGTTTTTTGAAGACCACTCTGTGCATAATCATAGGCAGTAACCGTATGTCCAGCTGTGGCTAAAAAAACAGCATTACGTCCTTCACCCTCTGCATAGGCGGCGATATTAGGGTAATCTTTCAAATAATATACATAATCTTTAATAAAGGCATTAGGTTGTTCGCCATAAACGTATTCTGCTCCTTGAAAACGTTGATCCCAAGTATTCATTTAGTTCACTCCCTTTTTTATATTGTAAATAATATAGATTGCTTATTCTAATTTTTAGCTTATTTAGTTGAAAGCTTGAAAAAGCAACTAATCGTTATGAAAAGGCAAATAATAAATTCTCAAGTAATATTCAAGTACCATCTATTATGTAATTAATAATGATTGGGACAGGTAAAGAGAAATTTCTAAAGCAGCAATGATATCCAAGCATAGCAATGCTCACTTGAGTGTTTTAGAGATAATGAAAAAGCTAGCTCTTCATAATGAAGAACTAGCTTTTAATTTTTAAAAAATAGGTTTTCGTTCTTTTATTACCCGAATTGTTTTCAATGTTGTATCCTCGGGTCCTTGTACTGGTAAACCTGCTTCAATATTCATTTGAATATAATGAATATTTTCTTGTGTAATTATTTCCCCGGGAATAAAAATCGGAATTCCAGGAGGATAGACCATAATAAATTCTGCACAAATACAGTTATCTGCTTCTGCAAGAGGAACGACTTCTGTATCGGCATAAAAGGCATCACGAGGTGACATGGCAAGAGCTGGGATTTCTGGTACATTAACTACAGCTTCTGTGATAGCCGCTTCAGAATCGAATGCTTTTGACATACGAGTTAGTGCATTTACTAAAAGATTAATTTCTTTTTTCGTATCTCCTAATGTCACTAAACATAAAATATTGTAAAGGTCAGACAGTTCCACTTCAATATTAGCATTATATCGTAACCATTCTTCAGCTCTATGACCAGAAATACCTAAATCTTTTACACTAATAAGCAGTTTTAATGGGTCCATATCATAGGTGGCCGATGAATGTAATTTTTCCTTACCTGCACACTTTAAATGCGCTATTTGATTGATGCGTTTACGCGCATCTTTTGCTAAACGCAATGCATCGTCGATTAAATCATATCCATGAATGGCTAGCTGGCGACGAGCTGTGTCAAGCGAAGCGAGTAATGGGTATGAAGTCGATGTCGTTGTTAGCATGGAAAAGACAGCTTGTACACGTTTCGCTGAAACAAGACCTTCACGGACATTTAAAATGGAAGTTTGCGTCATGGAGCCACCGAGCTTGTGTACACTTGTCGCTGCCATATCTGCACCTGCCTCCATTGCTGAATACGGTAGGTCATCATGGAATTTTATGTGTACACCATGTGCTTCGTCTACGACTACCGGAATCTGACGATCATGAGCGATTTCGACAATGCGCTTTAAATCAGCTGTAAAGCCAAAATAAGTTGGATTAATAACAAGTACAGCTTTTGTGTCTGGATAAGCATTCAACGCTTTTTCCACAGCTTCAGGCGATATGCCATGAGAAATTCCATATTCACTGTCGACTTCTGGGTGAATAAAAATTGGAATTGCACCAGCGAATACAATCGCCGACATAATAGATTTATGAACATTCCGTGGCACTAGAATCTTATCACCTGGGCCGACGACGGTCAGAATCATCGTCATGATGGCGCCACTAGTACCTTGAACGGAAAAGAATGTATGATCAGCACCAAAGGCTTCAGCTGCAAGGCTTTGTGCTTCTTTAATAGCACCCTTTGGTGAATGTAAATCGTCTAGTGGAGCAATATTAATTAAATCAATTGATAAAACGTTGTCGCCGACGAATTCTCGGAAAGCAGGGTCCATCCCTTGCCCTTTCTTATGGCCTGGAATATGGAATTGAATTGGATGTCTGTTCCGATGTTTAAGTAATACGTCGAACAATGGAGTCTCTAGTTGTGACAACGCAGGTACCACCTCACTTTATAATATCTAAGAAAACAAATGAATTATAGCACCTAACGACACGAAAAAATAGACTTTTCATAAAAATAAAAGGTTTTTTTCAGGATAAAGAGAAATTAGTATCGAACGAAAGGGGAGGTACTATGAATTGGAATACACGAGTGACGGAGCTTTTGCAGGTTAAATACCCCATTATTCAAGGAGGGTTAGCCTATTTAGCATATGCTGATTTAGCCGCAGCTGTATCGAATGCTGGCGGTCTAGGGCAAATAACAGCCATGAGCTTACGAGATCCTGATTTATTACGAGCAGAGATCCAGAAAGTCCGAACATTAACAGATAAACCGTTTGGCGTAAATTTTGCGATTGGTCTGCATGGTATAGGCTTTGAGGAGATGGTGCGCGTTGCAGTTGAGGAAGAAGTACCAGTTATCACGATGACTGGAGGAAACCCAGCACCTATTTTTGAGTTGCTAAAAGGAACAGCTATCAAAAAATTGGTACTTGTAGCTGCTCGTAGACAAGCCCAAAAAGCTGAACAACTAGGAGCAGATGCTGTGATGGTTGTTGGTCAAGAGGGGGGAGGTCATCTTGGACGAGATGACGTTGGCACAATGGTGCTAGTTCCTCAAGTGGTTGATAGTGTGAAAATTCCAGTCATTGCTTCTGGAGGCATTGGTGATGGGCGTGGTTGGCTAGCTGCACACGCATTGGGAGCTGAAGGCATTGAAATGGGCACTCGCTTTATTGCCACAAAAGAATGTGTCGATGCATCAGAAGCTTATAAAGAGGCTCTACTTGCTAGTACGGAAGCTGATACGACGATTATTAAGCGTTCTATCGGCGCGCCAGCACGAGCTTTACGTAATGAGTTTACGACAAAGATTTTAGAAATTGAGGAAAAAACACCAACATATGAGGCTTTAAAAGGCTATATCAGTGGTTCAGCCAATAAGCGTTTTATTTACAATGGCAATCAAAATGAAGGCTTTGGCTGGGCTGGTCAAGTGACGGGAATGATTCACGATATCCCAACCGTAGCGGAACTTATCAATCGAATGGTTGCAGAAGCTGAAAGTATCCGGTTAAAATGGGGGCAATAACATAAAGGTGGTTTTGTCGAATGGAATATTCTTATCCGTTTTCAACTGATTGGTCCACAGAGGAAATTGTGGATGTCGTTCAATTCTTTGAAGGAATTGAGAAAGCTTATGAAAAGGGCATCAAGCGTGAAGTCATGCTGGCTAAATATCGTCGCTTTAAAGAGATTGTTCCATCTCAAGCAGAGGAAAAAACAATTTTTCGAGAATTCGAAGAGGCAAGTGGCTATATTAGCTATCCTGTCGTTAAACAAACCAAGGAAGCCGAAGATGGGATGCTTATAAAAATTGTCCCTAAAAACGGTCGATAAAAAAATGGATGTGAGCACAACTCACATCCATTTTTTTTATTTTTTGTGTTAAAAAACGACATTTTGCATAAACTACATCAATAAAAATCATCATCAAATGAATCTAAGTAAAACTATTTTCCAACAATGACGTTGTAAAGAGGGAGTAAACGATTAAATGTTTCCTCTGTTAATTTTTGTAACTCACTAGCTGTTAGCTTTGTCGCTTGCTCTTTTGGAATGTGACGACCAACTAAGAACTCACCTTTTTTGACATCTCGTAGTCGTATAAGCAATGCTTCAAGCTTGTCTTCTTTTGCCTCTTCGAGAGAAATGGCCTCAGGGGACATATGGTCACCCGACACAATAAAATCAGTAGGAAGTTGCTCCAATAAAGATTTATGAGCAAGTAAACGCTCAGCCATAACATTTTTTTGCGGTGCTTCATAAATAATAGCTAAGACGATGAATAAATGTGTGTGCCATAGACCAATCTGAAAGTGAGGCAATGATTTATAACCTCTTTTATAGGGAGCGAAGGCAACCCAACTATCCTTTGGTGGGTTGACAGTTCTTCGAGCATGTTTGGCAACATGGGGGAAGAATTCTTCACCTAGTTGGCTAGAGAAATAAGCAGAAAAATCTTCTCCTAGCTGATTGAATTTTGGACGTACAAGGGTAGTTAAGGCATCCATTCTTTGTTCTAAACCGTCTATTGTAAAAACATTAAAGTCTTTGTTTGTCCACTTTATTTTTGGCAATTTTATTTTACTCCTTTCGTTTTATAAGGTTTATTTTACGCTGATTTTGGGAAAAAATCTTATAACAAGAACTTTATCGAAATAAAAAAGTTTTTGTAAAAAAAATTTTAAAAAAGGAAGTGTTTTTTATGAAACCCATCGTAAAAATTATACGTAAAGTTGACATTGAAAAGCAATATGAACACATTTTACAATTAGAATTAGATTATGAATTAGCATCACTCTTTGAGGCGATGAATGAAAAAAATGATATTGAGATTGAAAAAAGTAAAAAACGTCTGGCTGAAATACAGATGGAACTTGAAAGCTTGCACGCCTATGCGTAATCAAAATTTAATACCTATTTAAAAAATCACTTGCTGAATATTCCGACAGCAGGTGATTTTTATTGTGACAAAGGGTAAAATAGAAATTATATCAAATTGCAGTCCTCTGTTTTGTATAGTCAAAACAAATGGTTAAGTGATGGAAAAGGTATGAGGAGCATAAAGAGAGCGAGAGAGCCTTTTCTTATATTCGAAGGGTGGGTTTTGAGTGCATTTACAACAAATTGATGAATTTGCAAAAAGTATCATTTTTGAAGCTGGAAGACGTATTCGAGAGGCTTTTTCGTATAATCTAGTTATTGAGACAAAATCAGGTGCAAATGATCTCGTTACCAATATTGACCGAGAGACAGAATTATTTTTTATCGAGCAAATTAAAGCTTTTGATCCAACCCATAAAATTTTAGGGGAAGAAGGAATGGGCGAAAAGGTCGAATCATTAGATGGTGTTGTCTGGATTATTGATCCGATTGATGGCACGATGAATTTCGTCAAACAACATCGTCATTTTATGATTTCTATCGGTATTTTTGTAAATGGTGTTGGAAAGTTAGGGTACATATTTGATGTCATGCGAGAGGATTTATTTAATGCCATTGAAGGTCAAGGGGCATGGTATAATGATTCACCATTGCGTAAATTACAGTCTGTCTCAATGGAGGAGTCGGTCATTGGCATTAATGCACATTGGGTGGCACCCAATCGACATATCCACCATGAAAAGGTGATAGAAATGGTTCGCAAAGTGCGTGGTACACGATCCTACGGGTCAGCGGCAATGGAAATTGCATTTGTTGTTAGTGGTAAACTAGATGCATATGTCTCCATGCGACTAGCACCATGGGATATTGCAGGCGGAACCATCATTGCTCAAGAGGTTGGGGCAGTTGCAACAAATTTACATGGGGAAGGTTTTGATTTCCTCCATCAAGATACTTTTATCATCGCCAATCCTTCCATCCATAAAGAATTATTAGAAAAATATATTGTGCCGTACGATTAAAAAGGAGCCGTCTAGTAACTAGACAGCTCCTTTTCATGTTGATTGCTTATTTTTTCAGTGGGTTTTCAACCAGCTAAATTAACATCTGCCAAGGCATACTTGATTAAAGTAAGCCTTGTGTACGTAGTTTACGCTTCATTTTAAAGGCTGTCATGAAAATGACACAAGTTGCCACAATACCTGCTATTGCACCAAATACACTACTAGCCGCAACAGAATAGCCGATAGAGCACATTGCTAGTACAGCTGCTAATGCATAGATAGCCATTACGATTTTTGCACGATTCATAGCCTAGCCTCCTATATAAAAAATTTGTAAATCAAATATATTTTTTAGAATGATGGAAATTCTAATAAGGACATTTCTATCCTTCTTGTGCTATAATATCACAGTTAAACATTCGAAAAAAGAATATGGAGTGGAATAATGACAAACTTACGTCAAGATCTTCGCAATATCGCAATTATCGCCCACGTTGACCATGGTAAAACTACCCTAGTCGACCAATTACTAAAACAATCAGGTACATTCCGTTCAAACGAACGTGTTGAAGAACGTGCAATGGACTCTAATGATATTGAACGCGAACGTGGTATTACGATTTTAGCTAAAAATACAGCAGTAAACTATGAAGGAACTCGTATCAACATCCTTGATACGCCTGGACACGCTGACTTCGGTGGTGAGGTAGAACGTATTTTAAAAATGGTAGACGGCGTTTTACTAGTTGTCGATGCGTATGAAGGTTGTATGCCTCAAACACGTTTCGTACTGAAAAAAGCATTAGAACAACGCTTAACACCAATCGTTGTTGTTAATAAAGTAGACAAAGATTCAGCTCGTCCACTAGAAGTAGTGGATGAAGTGCTTGAATTATTTATCGAGTTAGGTGCAGATGATGATCAATTAGATTTCCCTGTTGTCTATGCTTCAGGTGTAAATGGTACAGCTTCTTTGGACGCAGATCCATCTAAACAAGAAGAAAATATGAAATGTCTATTCGAAAAAGTGATCGAGGCTATTCCAGCACCAGTGGATAACTCAGAAGATCCATTACAATTCCAAGTAGCTCTACTTGACTATAATGACTTCGTTGGACGTATCGGAATTGGTCGTGTATTCCGTGGAACAATTTCTGTAGGTCAACAAGTTGCACTGATGAAATTAGACGGTACAGTGAAAAACTTCCGTGTAACGAAAATCTTTGGTTTCTTCGGTTTAAAACGTGAAGAAGTAGAGACAGCAAAAGCTGGTGATTTAATCGCCGTTTCAGGTATGGAAGACATCAACGTTGGTGAAACAGTTTGTCCTGTTGAACACCAAGAAGCGCTTACACCATTACGTATCGATGAGCCGACTTTACAAATGACGTTTTTAGTAAACAATTCGCCATTCGCAGGTCGTGAAGGGAAATGGGTTACTTCTCGTAAAGTAGAAGAGCGTTTACGTGCTCAATTACAAACGGACGTATCTTTACGTGTTGAAGATACTGATTCTCCAGATGCTTGGACAGTTTCAGGTCGTGGTGAGCTTCATCTATCAATTCTTATTGAAAATATGCGTCGAGAAGGTTTCGAATTACAAGTATCTAAACCACAAGTAATCGTGCGTGAAATCGACGGCGTAAAATGTGAGCCATTCGAACGTGTTCAAATCGATGTACCAGAAGAAAATGTTGGTTCAATTATTGAATCCATTGGTGCACGTAAAGGTGAAATGCTTGATATGGTGAACAACGGCAGTGGTCAAGTTCGTTTAACGTTCTTAGTACCAGCTCGTGGTTTAATTGGTTATACTACTGAATTCATGTCGATGACAAAAGGTTTCGGTATCATCAACCATACGTTTGATTGCTACCAACCATTACTACCAGGTAAAATTGGTGGACGTCACCAAGGTGTACTAGTTTCAATGGAAACTGGTAAATCAACAACTTATGGGATGATGCAAATTGAAGACCGTGGTACACTGTTCTTGGAGCCAGGTACAGATATTTACGAAGGTATGATCGTTGGAGAAAATACTCGTGACGCTGACATCACTGTAAACATCACAAAAATGAAACAAAAAACAAACATCCGTTCAGCAAATAAAGACCAAACGAATGTTATTAAAAAACCACGTATTTTATCTTTAGAAGAAGCGCTTGAATACCTAGGTGATGACGAGTACTTAGAAATCACACCAGAATCTATTCGTCTGCGTAAAAAAATTCTTGATAAAAATGAACGTGAGAAAGCAGCGAAAAAATTACGTAACGCAGAACAATAATTTTCCGCTGACATGAAAGGAAGAGGAGTCTTGGATATTAAGTCCGCTTTATTGGGTGAACTAAATGTTATTCAAGTTGCTGCACAGACAAGTTCCGATGAAACAACAAGAGTTTATGGAAGAATGGCGGGTATAACTAGATTTTTATACGAAAATTTACCAAGCTATGAAATTGCAGGCTATGTTGTATTTCTTCTTGTATTTGCACTTTCTGCCATTGTCTATAAGTTAGGCTTTGCCAAGAAATTAAAACTATCTCAAAACATTATTATTTATGCGTTCCTATTTTTAGGTTGTATCATGCTAACGTTTTTTGCCCTATTCTTGCCAATGATTGAGGGTCTGATTGTAGCAGCCTTAATTTTAATCGTATATAAAACAAGATTATGGCGTGAAAAAAGAGAAGAGCAACAAGCTACCAATCAGTAACAAGTATGTATTTTATAATAAGAATTTGTATACAGTCTTAGCGATTATTACGCTAAGGCTGTTTTCTTTTGTATCAATTCTCGAGCTTGCTCGAAAAGTTCCTTCTCAAAAATATTATTTGATGTAACTGACGCTAAATAATTGCTAAATCAAAATAAATTGGTAGGCACCGAAATCTTCTGATGTGAATAAGTTAATGTCGATAGGCTTATTTTCATCACATCAAGGAGGAAAGGGAATGCGTGGGCTTACAAAAGGTTTGCTATTAGGTGTCATTGCTTTGTTACTCCTTTCTTTGACAGCATGTAATAAAGCAGAGCTAGAAAAAGTCAAAGTAGGAGAAGTAACTCGTTCAATTTTCTATGCGCCACAATATGTAGCACTTGAAAAAGGATTCTTCGAGGAGGAGGGTCTTTCTGTTGAGCTACAAACGATTGCAGGTGGCGATAAAACTATGACGGCGTTACTGTCAGATGGTATTGATATTGCTTTAGTTGGATCAGAAACATCAATCTACGTAACATTACAAGGTGCGAATGATCCCATTCAGAATTTTGCTCAGTTAACCCAAACTGATGGTACTTTTTTAGTGGCAAGAGAAAAAATGGATAGCTTTTCGTGGGATCAATTAAAGGGCTCAACATTTTTAGGGCAACGTAAAGGCGGTATGCCTCAAATGGCAGGAGAATTTGTGTTAAAAAAACATGGCATTAACCCTGTAGATGATTTAACACTTATTCAAAATATTGATTTTGCCAATATTGCTACTGCTTTTGCCTCAGGTACTGGTGACTATGTACAATTATTCGAACCAACTGCGAGTGTCTTTGAGAAAGAGGGGAAAGGCTATATCGTAGCTTCGTTTGGAACGGAGTCTGGCAATCTTCCTTACACGTCTTTTATGGCAAAAAGTAGTTATTTAAAGGATGAGGCGAAAACGGTTCAGGCTTTTACAAATGCATTGCAAAGAGCACAGGATTTTGTACAAAATGAGAGCTCAGCAGAAGTAGCAAAAATTATTCAGCCGTATTTTGAAAATGTCGATATAGCGATCATTGAAACCGTGATTGAGCGTTACAAAGCACAGGGCTCTTATGCTACTGACCCAGTTCTCGATGAAGGAGAGTGGGATAACTTGCAAACAATTATGGAGGAAGCAGGTGAACTTCCTCAACGAGTGGAATATGACAAACTTGTGAATACAACCTTTGCCAAAAAGGCTGCTGAGTAATATGGAATTTTTACAGCTGGAGAACATTCACCATAGTTATTTTTCAAACACACAGGCAAAGGAAGTATTACGTGATATTAGTCTAGCGATTCGTGAAGGAGAATTTGTGTCCTTTATTGGACCGAGTGGCTGTGGGAAAACGACATTATTATCAATTATTGCAGGATTATTTCCTGCAACTGAAGGCAAGGTCTATATAGATGGTGAAGAGCTATCAGCACATAATCAATCTAGCATTGGCTATATGCTTCAGCAAGATTATTTATTTCCGTGGAAGACCATTGAGGAAAATGTAACAATCGGTTTGAAAATTATGGAACGAAGCAATAAAACACATAAAGTGACAGCCAATGCACTGTTGCAGGAAATTGGCTTACCGCATGTCGGGAATAATTATCCACGAGAATTATCAGGGGGTATGCGACAGCGTGTGGCTCTTGCTCGTACATTAGCCGTAAACCCAAAAATATTATTATTAGATGAACCATTCTCCGCTTTGGATTATCAGTCGAAATTAAAGCTTGAGGATTTAGTTGTGGAGACCTTAAAAACTTATAAAAAGACGGCTATTCTTGTAACACATGATATTGGCGAGGCTATCGCGATGAGTGAGCGTGTCTTTCTATTTTCAGCCAATCCAGGCGCATTGCACAGAGTGTTTGAAATGCCTGAAGCTCTTCGTGAGCTATCACCCTTTGATGTAAGACAGCATCCAGCCTATACAGATGTTTTCCAAACCATTTGGAAGGAGCTGGAGAGTCTTGGATAACACATTATTTAAACAATATCAGCAATTACTAAAAAAAGAAAAACGCTTTGTACGGTTATATCAGCTTATCATTCTACTGCTATTCTTTGGTGGGTGGGAGCTTCTTTCAAGACTAGAGTGGATTGATCGTTTAATATTTAGCTCACCGACGCATGTTTGGCATACATTTATTGAAAAAGTAAGTGATGGTACATTAACAGTGCATGTTGGTGTGACATTAATGGAGACGGTGATTGGTTTTATTGCTGGTACTTTACTAGGAACATTAATCGCTATAGTATTGTGGTGGTCTCCGCTACTATCAAAGGTTCTCGACCCTTATTTAGTAATTTTAAATGCGATGCCAAAAGTTGCACTTGGCCCTATTTTGATCGTTGCACTCGGACCAGGCTATTTTTCCATTATCGCCATGGGTGCATTGATTTCCATCATTATTACAACCATTGTTGTGTATACAGCGTTCAAAGGTGTCGATCCAAATTATAGTAAGGTCTTACAAACATTTGGGGCAACTAGATGGCAAATCTTTCGGGAAGTAATTTTGCCAGCTTCATTTCCTACGATTATTTCAACTTTGAAAGTTAATGTTGGCTTATCATGGGTAGGGGTGATTGTAGGTGAATTTTTAGTAGCTTCAAAAGGGCTTGGTTATTTAATTATTTATGGCTTCCAAGTATTTAATTTTAACCTTGTGCTCATGTCGCTTCTGATCATTGCGTTTTTTGCGACCATTATGTATCAAGTTGTTGAATTGGTTGAAAAAATAATTATTAAAAATAACGGATAAAAGAGGTTCTCTATAGTTGAGGTACTTCTCAGACTGTTGACAAAAGGAATCGAGTGTGAATTTCTCGATTCCTTTTGTCATTTTTGATACCCTTGCTTTTCCATTCGCAAAGACACGCTTAATGGTTCCTCTAAGCTTTGCATAGATTTGTTTGATATTATAGGGATGTTGTAAATATTCAACTTCCGCTGCCTACGATTCCTCAATATAACGTTGAATGAGTTTCTGATGATTATTACTTTTTGTTCATTGTCATAAGGATTAGGCGAGGGCACTTCACACAAATCAAAGGATTCGGTTTACTTTGGTAATACGCCATATTGAATGCGGTTTCTTTGATAATTTGGGCAGGAGCCAATGCCAAAGATAAATAGAATAAAGGCAAGAGAACATACTTGGACGACCATAAGCTGAAGAGAGTTTTTCTACTAAGTTAAACGACAATCGATAGCAGCCTCTAGTATTCATACTAAGTAATCATTGGGTATGAATGGATCAATCGCTAATTGTTTACGTTTATTGATTTTATTCATGGATTATCACCTCAAAGGTTTACTTTTCATCAATACATGTAGGTGGAGTACTTTATGTAAAAGTTGATTGGAACGAATGGCAGTGACTCCGCTCGCGAAAAGCGTCCGCCTGTAGTGGAAAGTAAAAGAAAAAAGACTGAAGGCAAACTCTCAATTTTTTTGAGTCTGTCTTCAGTCTGAGAGGTGTCTCTATAGTTGAGGCACCTCTTTTTAATCTGTCATTTAGTTAAAATTCTTTATCCATTTGAGGTGAAGTACGATAAAAACGGAAATTGCCCGTTTCTATTCGTGCAAACGTATTTTCTTTAATACGATCATGACAAATTGTACACATATACGTATGAATTGGACGATTACGTAACTTCTTGGCTAAAGGCAGATTATCATCTAAATTATCAATCGTATCGCAAATAACGCATTTTACGCGCATTGCATTCCCTCCTATTCAGCGCGAATGGCTGATATGTTTTTAATAGGATTGTCAATATTTGAACCATCTTTTAATAATACATGGATTGGTCCATCTTCTAAAAGAGGCTTGCCGTCTTGGCTATATTTTAAAATTAGTGTTGAAGCTTCTTCAATTGTGAATGGGAATTCTTGTCCATCTTTGCATTCTAAAACGATTTTTGTCGCTTCAGGTTTAATTTCAGCATTCTTCAAGAAATGACTTAATTGGATACCAAAAGTACCTGTTTCCATTCCTTTACGGTCAAATTTACGCTCTGATTTTAATGTAGGTGGGAATGTGGCTCCCTCCATAATTTCACGTGACCAGTGAGCACCAACCTCACGCATATATTTGATGTCAGAATCTTCCTCAATGTTTTGTGTCGTAAAGTAAGTGTTTAAATCTAATTTACGATCGTCGAATATCCATACAGTGGGATCTAATGTTAGTTGGTATGAGACGGCACCTGTGATAGGAATTATTGTTTCCATAATAGAAATCCTCCTTAAATCTTGTATATCCATGACATAGTATAACGCTAATGCCTAGAGATAATAAAGAAATATAAACCGAATTCTCTATTTTCCAATGAAGACACTTGCATTTTTAACGACTAGAAGATAAACTTTATTAAGATAGAATCGAAGAAATATCAGATAATGGGGGCGTCCTCATGGATACGAAATCACAAACTTCTTTTCAAGAGAAGGCTTTGGAGCTATTAGTTGCTGATGCAGACAAGATTGCTCGCCTTATTCGAGTACAAATGGATCATTTAACAATGCCACAATGCCCTTTATATGAGGAAGTATTAGATACACAAATGTTCGGCCTATCACGTGAAATCGATTTTGCTGTGAAGCTTGGACTGATTGAACGTGATAAAGGCAAAGAAATTCTCGATTCACTCGAGAAGGAACTGTCTGTGTTGCACGATGCGTATACAGACAAATAAAAAGAAAAACTCAAACGCTTCTTTGCGCTTTGAGTTTTTTTACTAGAACGAGGTTTTCTAATGAGACAATACTTAAAACGATATGCACAAAATTTTGATTACCCCCTATTTTTTACGGTCCTATTATTAAGTTTATTTGGGTTAATAATGATTTACAGTTCAAGTATGATGGTAGCGATTGCGCAAAAAGAGCAAGCACCTGATTTTTTTTATCAAAAACAAGTTACCAATTTATTGGTGGCATTTATTGGTTTTATAGTGGCAGCCTTTTTCCCCTACAAGCATTATGCGAATAAAAACATTATGTTATTACTAACGATCGTACTAGCGGTGTTATTCACATGGTTAAAATTGTTTGGTCACGGGGCAGATCAAGTAGGCTCTCAGAGTTGGATTGCTATTCCAGGATTAGGGAATTTTCAACCTTCGGAATATGCGAAACTATTTATTATTTTATATTTTGCAGCTGCTTTTTATAGAAAAGCGCAAAAACATACGTTTGAAAAGCTACAACCAACTGAAATTTTTTATCCCATTTTCCTATGGATTTTAGTGGTTGCTGGGGTGGCTTTCGAAACAGACTTAGGAGCAGTTATTATTTTGTGTGGGATAGCTATATCTGTAGTAGCTTCAAGTGGCATTCCCTTTAAAACATTTTGGAAGTTCTTTGGTGTATTAGTAGCCTTCGGTGCAGCAATCCTTGGTATCCTTTTGCTATTCAAGGGGGAACTACTAACTGATAACCGTAAAGGACGGATTCTATCTTATTTAAATCCGTTTGAATATGAGAGTGGTAGTGGTCACCAAGTAGTGAATAGTTATTATGCCATTGGCGGAGGTGGCTTAGAAGGACGTGGTCTTGGTCAATCGATTCAAAAATTAGGGTACTTACCTGAACCACAAACAGATTTTATAATGGCGATTATAATGGAGGAATTGGGAATATGGGGAGTTTTAATTGTCTTAGGTGGTTTAGGATTTATTGTATATAAAGGTTTTTCCATTGCATTACGAACAAAAGATCCGTTGGCACGCATGATTGCAGCTGGTATTGCGAGTTGGATAGGCTGGCAATCGTTTATTAATCTTGGGGGGATAACCGGGTTAATCCCGTTAACCGGTGTAACGTTACCTTTTATAAGCTATGGCGGTACATCTATAATCATTCTATCTTTAGCGATGGGAATATTAATCAATGTTTCTATGTTTGAAAAGGTAGAGAGGAAAAAAACACAATCATAAAGGGGGATATCTATGGAATCAATCAACAAAATTCTCGTAGCCAATCGAGGAGAAATTGCAATTCGTATTTTCCGTGCCTGTACGGAGCTGAATATCCAAACCGTTGCCGTCTATTCAAGGGAAGATAGTGGTGCCTTTCATCGCTTTAAAGCAGATGAAGCTTATTTAGTGGGAGCTGGCAAGAAACCAATTGATGCCTATTTAGATATTGAGGGTATTATTGCCATCGCAAAAGATGCAGATGTTGATGCGATTCATCCAGGGTATGGTTTTTTATCAGAAAACGTGGAATTTGCACGTCGCTGTGAAGAAGAGGGGATTGTCTTTATTGGACCAACTTCTCAGCATTTAGATATGTTTGGGGATAAGGTCAAAGCGCGTTCGCAAGCTATTGCGGCTGAGATTCCTGTTATTCCTGGTACAGATGGTCCTGTAGCCGATCTTGCAGAGGTAGAGGCATTTGCTAGCGAGTATGGCTTTCCAGTTATGATTAAAGCAGCACTTGGCGGTGGTGGGCGTGGGATGCGTCTTGTGCATACACCAGAGGAGCTTGCTTCTTCTTATGAAAGGGCAAAATCAGAGGCAAAGGCTGCTTTTGGATCTGATGAGGTGTATGTTGAAAAGGCCATCATCAAACCAAAACATATTGAAGTACAAATTATTGGCGATCAGCAGGGCAATATTGTGCATTTATATGAACGTGATTGCTCGATTCAGCGTCGTCATCAAAAAGTAGTTGAGATCGCGCCATCCCATTCGATTTCACAAGAGTTAAGAGATCGTATTTGTGATGCTGCGGTGAAATTAATGAAGAATGTCTCGTACATAAATGCAGGGACAGTGGAATTCTTAGTTGCAGGAGAAGATTTTTATTTCATCGAGGTGAACCCTCGCATTCAAGTAGAACATACGATTACAGAAATGATTACAGGTGTCGATATTGTCCATGCCCAAATCAAGGTGGCAGCAGGCTATGGTCTACACAGTGAAGAAATTCATATGCCGAAGCAAGAGGATATGCCAATGATTGGCTATGCTATTCAGGCTCGTGTGACAACGGAAGACCCTGCTAATGACTTTATGCCGGATACAGGAAAATTAATGGTTTATCGTTCAAGTGGCGGTTTCGGTGTGCGTTTAGATGCAGGGAATGGATTCCAAGGTGCTGTCGTTACACCATACTATGATTCTTTACTAGTGAAAATCTCAACATCGGGCATGAACTTTAAAGAAGCTGCTGCGAAAATGGATCGTAATTTAAAAGAATTCCGTATTCGTGGTGTTAAAACGAATATCCCATTTTTAAATAATGTCGTCACACATGAAAAATTTTTATCAGGTGCTTTTGATACAAGCTTTATTGATACAACACCAGAGTTATTTGAATTCCCTGTTCGAAAGGACCGAGGAACTAAGCTGTTAAGCTATATTGGGAATGTTACATTAAACGGCTTCCCTGGAGTAGAGAAAAAATCTAAGCCCATTTTTGTGCGACCGAACATACCTAAAATCGATCCACTTATTGTGCCACCAGCAGGTACGAAGCAAATTTTAGACACACAAGGGGCAGATGGCTTAGTACAATGGATTTTAGCACAGGATGATGTACTGCTAACAGATACAACATTCCGTGATGCTCATCAATCCCTGCTCGCTACACGTGTTCGATCACAGGATATGTATCAAATTGCGGATGCAACAGCTCATATGATGCATCAACTATTCTCGCTTGAAATGTGGGGTGGGGCAACATTTGATGTAGCCTATCGTTTCTTGAAAGAAGACCCATGGGAGCGTTTAGCCAAACTACGTGAGCAAGTACCAAATGTGTTATTCCAAATGTTATTGCGTGGAGCCAATGCTGTTGGTTATACGAACTATCCTGACAATTTAATCCGTGAATTTATCGCCGAATCGGCAGCATCAGGCATTGATGTCTTCCGCATTTTCGATAGCTTGAACTGGATTAAAGGCATGGAAGTAGCTATTGATGCAGCGCGTCAATCTGGAAAAATTGCGGAAGCGGCGGTTTGCTATACAGGAGATATTTTGGACGATAGTCGTGCCAAATATTCGGTGCAATATTATAAAGATATGGCGAAAGAGCTTGAAGCAGCAGGTGCCCATATTTTAGCGATTAAAGATATGGCGGGTTTATTGAAGCCAGAAGCAGCTTATCGTTTAATTTCCGAGTTAAAAGAGACGACAAGTCTGCCAGTCCACTTGCATACACATGACACAAGTGGTAACGGGATTTATTTATATGCGAAAGCCATTGAAGCAGGAGTAGATATCATTGATACAGCTCTTGGCTCTATGGCTGGCTTAACATCTCAGCCAAGTGCAAACTCTTTGTACTATGCGATGAAGGGCGGTAAACGCGAGGTACGTGCGGATATAGACGCTTTAGAGAAATTATCGTACTACTGGGAAGATGTGCGTAAATACTATAAAGATTTTGAAAGTGGTATGATCAGCCCACATTCTGAAATTTATGTGCATGAGATGCCTGGTGGACAATATAGTAACTTACAACAGCAAGCAAAAGCAGTGGGTCTTGGCGATCGTTGGGAAGAAGTAAAACATATGTATTCCCGTGTAAATCTACTATTTGGTGATATTGTCAAAGTAACACCATCTTCCAAAGTGGTAGGTGACATGGCACTTTTCATGGTGCAAAATGATTTAGATGAAAACACAGTGCTAACTCGAGGGCAAACGATTGATTTCCCAGATTCTGTGATTGAATTCTTCCAAGGCTATCTTGGACAGCCACATGGTGGGTTCCCAGAGGCACTACAGCAGGTTGTGCTCAAAGACCGCCAAGCAATTACAATTCGTCCAGGAGAGTTATTAGAGCCTATTCAGTTTGAACAATTAGAGACTGTACTGGAGGATAAGTTAAATCGTCCTGTTACGAAGAAGGATGTATTAGCCTATGCACTCTATCCAAAAGTCTTTGAAGAGTACGCGAAAACGGAAGAATCCTTCGGCAATATTTCGGTTCTAGACACACCTACATTCCTATATGGCTTAAAGCTAGGGGAAATTATTGAAGTCGAAATCGAAAAAGGAAAAACATTAATTATTAAACTTGTTTCCATTGGTGAGCCTCAGCACAATGGGACACGTGTTCTGTACTTCGAGTTAAACGGACAATCTCGTGAATTGGTTATTCAAGATATGACCGTAGAGGTAGATGGTAATCTAGCTTTAAAAGCAGATCCAAGCAATCCAAATCAAATTGGTGCTACAATGCCAGGTACTGTGTTAAAAGTCGTTGTTTCCAAAGGTAGTCCAGTTAAACGGGGTGACCACCTATTAATCACAGAAGCAATGAAAATGGAAACAACCGTTCAAGCACCGAAAGACGGCGTTGTGAAAGAGGTTTATGCAAGTGCAGGGGATGCCATTTCAACAGGGGATTTATTGATTGAAATTGAATAAATAATCATGAAAAAGGTTATGAGATGCTATTTGAGCATCTACATAACCTTTTTCATTGTATTTAGACATTAAATCCTTTAAAATTTGATTAAGTAATCAAAAAAATAATTAATTAATCAGAAGGAGGCTCTATGGATAGCCATAAAAACACGTTTATTCAGGAAGCTAGAAAGCAACAAATTATTGCAGCAACTATAACGACGCTAGATGATATTGGTTATGTCAAGGCAAGTTTAGCACAAATTGCTAAACGGGCTACTATCAGCACAGCATTAATTTCCTACCATTTTGCAGATCGTCAAGATTTGATCAATCAAAGCCTACAAGCGCTACTTGAACAATCCGCAACATTTATTTTGACAAAAACATATGCTGCCGATGATCCAGCTACACAATTGGCAAATTTCATAGAGGCAAGTATTGCTTATCAAGCGACACATCCGAAGGAGAATGCGGCATTATTAGAAATTATATTCAATGCTCGTACAGCTGAGGATGTTCCTTATTATAAAATTTCGGATGATGGTGAAGATCCTTTATTGAAGGCTTTATGTAAAATATTAGAGGATGGTAAAGAACAGGGGACATTTACTGTTGACTCTGTCCAGGTGATGGCAAAAGTGATTCAAGGTGCTATTGGTGAATATATGCTAATAGGTGGACCGATTTCGGTTGAGGCAGAGGAATATAGTCAAGAAGTAATTAAGATTATGTGGGCAGCAATGAAAGTAGAGGGACATAAAAATGCTTAAAGCACTATTTAATTGGATGTTTGTCATTGGTTTAATTCTATTAGGAGGTCGTCTTGTAACGGTTATTTGTCGATATTTCGAAATTCCTTTTACAACATTTTTTAAAGACTATGCGCTAGTATCTATGATTATTTTAATTGTAGGAATTATAGGAACGGAGACCTTGAAGAAACAAAAATAAGAATCATAGAAAAAAGATTCGTCACATAATAGGTGGCGAATCTTTTTTGATAGCCTATTTCTTTTTTTCATTATAATTACTACGAGCAACTAACATGATCATGTAGCATAATAGACCGAATAAAAGGGAGATGAATAATGAATGCAGTAAAGCGACTGTTAAATTCAGTCTAGTGAGGACTACTAACATACCAGCAATCACTTGTAAAACTACTATAGTAAAGGCAATAACCCATCCATAGTAAATAACACGTTGATTTTTATATTCTTTCACAGCGTGCCAAGTTATGTATGCAATCCAAATGAAAATAATAAGAACAGCTAGTCGATGTCCCATTTGCACCCACTCGTACATGTTATTCGGTAGTGCGAAAGGTGTTTCATTATAGCAAAATGGCCAGTCAGGACAAATTAAGCTCGAATCTGTATGACGAACTAACGCCCCTGTATAAACAACTAAATAAGAATAAATTGTGACAGCAATTGTATGCCAACGTAACTTTTTACCAATAAATACGTTATCGGCATCAAATTTTCGATCGACCTCAAATACAATCATAGAAAGAAGAAGAACCGCAGCAAAGGAAATAAGAGAAATCCCAAAATGAAGTGCAAGGATGAAATCACCTTGTCCCCATAATACTTGAGCTGCTCCAATAAGAGCTTGTGCGATTAAGAAAAACATCGCTAAGAAACCTAATAGCTTTACTTCACGAATATGTCCGAGTTTACGCCATGTCCAAATGGTTAACACAAGAATTGAAATAGATACGACTCCAGTTACAAGACGATGTGAGAATTCAATCAGGACTTCTGGTGTAATCTCCTTTGGAATAAGAGATCCATTACAATCAGGCCAGTTTCGACCACAGCCTAAGCCACTATCTGTTTTGGTAACGAGAGCCCCACCTAGTAATATAAGGAGCATCCCTACTGTAGCGGCAACAGCAAACCACTTTAAATACCTGTTGTGTTGCATAAAATGAGTCACCTACTTTATCTATCAACATTACAAGAGCGTAATGTTTCTGCTACTAGATAATATCGAAAATACGTATAAAAAACAACTTGTAAAGAGAAGGGAGTAATAGATGTCGAATCCATTTCACAAATTGTTCATAATTTCGTGCTTTAACCTTCACAATTCATTTTAGAAAATGTTTTACTATAGATATGTTGTTTTTATTTATATTTCTAGACAAAACTAATTTTTACAACTTCATCTAAATTTCACTTAATGTCTAGAAATCAATCGCAAATTTCGCTATAGTTATTGTTAGCGGAATATGCTTACAAAAATGAAAGGAGAGGTATTATGTCAAACGGTCGTACACTGGCGGCTACTAGAAATACTGGCCCAGAAACAACATCTGTTGTAAAAGATTTCTTAGCACTAATAAAAATTGGCATCGTTAACTCGAATCTTGTCACAACGTTTACAGGGATGTGGCTGGCTTTTCAGTTTACTAGTAGACATTTCTTGCAAGAGCTTGATGTTATATTCTACACCATGCTGGGTGCGGCATTAATCATTGGTGGCTCAGGTGCAATGAATAACTTCATTGATCAGGATATTGATCCTATCATGAAAAGAACAAAAGCAAGACCGACAGTGACTGGCAGATTCAAGCCGAATTTTGTATTGACCATTGCCCTCTCATTTTTAATTGTAGGTGAAATTTTGTTATTTGCGGCATCGTTTGCAGCCGGCATGTGGGGACTAGCAGGAATATTTGCTTATGTCGTTCTGTATTCAATGTGGTCAAAGAGGAAGCATGTTAGTAACACGGTTGTAGGAAGTATTTCAGGGGCTATACCTCCTGTTATTGGATTTGCAGCGGTTGAACCTGCTTTAGGTCTAGGAGCACTTGCCTTATTTCTTATTATGTTTGCATGGCAGCCACCACATTTCTATGCGCTTGCTATGAAACGTACGGAGGAATATCGTGCAGCTAAAATACCAATGCTACCTGTAGTAAAGGGATTTAAACGTACAAAGTACTCAATGTTATTCTGGATTCTTTTATTATTACCGTTACCTTTCCTTTTACCAGAGCTTGGACTTGGCTTTTTAACTCTTGCCACTGCATTGAATTTGGGTTGGTTAATACTAGCTCTGAAAGGCTTTACAACAAAAGATGATATGAAGTGGGCAAATAAAATGTTTATTTATTCGTTGAATCATATGACCATACTATTTGTAGCCATCATAATATTTGCGCTGTTTAGCTAAAGTTAGGAATTCTTTCTTTTTTTAAAGAATTCATATAGACAGAACTAATGTCCTAGGAACACATGAAAATACAACAAAGAAAGAGGGGTTTAATTAAGCATGATGAAAGGGCTTAAAAAATGGCGTCTTTTTTCACTTCTAGCAGTGATGATGGTTTTCCTTTCAGGTTGTGGTGAAGATTATCTTTCTACACTAAAACCATCTGGAGAAGTAGGTAAACAACAATTAAATTTATTACTGTTAACTACTATAATTATGACGCTAGTAGTAGTAATCGTATCCGTTATTTATTTACTTGCATTCCTAAAATACCGTCGTTCACGCGTTGGTGAAAATGTTATCCCTAAGCAAGTAGAGGGTAGTCACACATTAGAAGTGATTTGGACAGTTATACCGATTATTTTATTATTAATTATCGCTGTACCAGTTGTTACAACTACTTATAAATTTGCAGATGTTGCTGCAATGGATGAGGTAGATGAAGAAGGGAATAAAACTGCCCTAACGATCAATGTAACAGCAAAATTATACTGGTGGGAATTCGAATACCCTAACCAAGGTATCGTAACGGCTCAAGAGCTAGTAGTACCAACAGGTGAAAAGGTTTACTTTAATTTAAAAGCTGCCGATGTTAAGCACTCATTCTGGATTCCTGCTGTAGGCGGTAAAATGGATACAAACGTAGAAAACTTAAACAAATTCTACTTAGTATTTGATAAAGAATCTAAAGATCTTAAAGATGGCGTATTTTATGGAAAATGTGCTGAATTATGTGGACCTTCACATGCATTAATGGACTTTAAAGTAAAAGCATTAAGCCCAGATGCATTTGACGCATGGGTTGATGCAATGAAAGCAACAGAAGGACAAATTGCTGACAAAGCTTCAACAGATCTTGGTGAAGCAACTTTTGCTAACAGCTGCTTAGGCTGTCACGCTATCTCAGGTTCAGGAGCAGGCGGTACACCAGGTCCAAACCTAACTACGTTTGGTGACCGTAACCGTGTTGCTGGTTTCTTAGAACACAATGAAGAAAACTTAAAAGCTTGGATTAAAAACCCAGAGGAATTTAAACCAGGTAACTTAATGATGAACGCTGAAGGCACTGCGCCTATTTACGGTGATTTATCTGATGAAGAAATTGAAGCTCTTGCAACTTATATCATGGGCTTATCAGTTGAAAAATAAATTTCGTTCTATGTAACAAATTTTGAGGGAGGTAAAAGTTGTGAGCTCATACACACAGAAAAAGGGCTTTGGAGCAACTGTCTGGGATTACATTACTACTGTTGACCATAAAAAGTTAGCAGTCATGTATTTATTAGCCGGTACATTGTTCTTCGCTATCGCTGGTTTTGAAGCGTTATTAATGCGTATTCAGTTAATGAAACCAAATAACGATTTCGTGTCAGCTGGTTTTTTCAATGAATTATTAACAATGCACGGAACAACAATGTTATTCCTAGCTGCTACTCCATTACTATTCGCATTTATGAACATGCTTGTACCATTACAAATTGGTGCGCGTGACGTTGCATTCCCGTTCCTTAACTCTTTAGGGTTCTGGTTATTCTTCCTAGGTGCTGTATTCCTTCACCTGTCATTCTTTATGGGTGGCGCTCCTGATGCGGGCTGGACTTCTTATGCATCATTATCTTTATATTCTCCAGGACATGGTATTGACTTCTATGTTCTTGGTTTACAAATTTCAGGGGCAGGTACATTAATTTCAGGTCTTAACTTCATCGTTACGATCATTACAATGCGTGCTCCTGGTATGACATTCATGCGTATGCCATTATTCACATGGACAGCTCTTGTATCAAGTGCATTAATTTTATTCGCATTCCCTCCATTAACAATTGGTTTATTAATGATGTTATTTGACCGTATGTTCGGTGGTAACTTCTTTGACCATACAATGGGTGGTAACACAGTAATTTGGGAGCACTTATTCTGGATCTTCGGACACCCAGAGGTTTATATCTTAGTATTACCAGCGTTCGGTTTATTCTCCGAGATTATTCCAGCGTTCTCTCGTAAACGTTTATTCGGATACTCTTCAATGGTATTCGCAACAATTTTAATTGGTTTCCTAGGGTTCATGGTTTGGGCTCACCATATGTTTACAGTTGGTCTTGGGCCAACAGCAAACGCAATCTTCGCTGTTGCAACAATGGCAATTGCGGTTCCAACAGGTATGAAAGTATTCAACTGGATCTTAACTATTTGGGGCGGATCTATTAAAGTTACAACACCAATGCTTTATGCACTTGGTTTCATTCCGTCATTCGTTGCGGGTGGTGTTACAGGGGTAATGCAAGCATCTGCACCTCTTGACTATCAATTACACGATTCTTACTTTATCGTTGCTCACTTCCACTATGTAATCGTTGGTGGTATCGTTACAGCATTATTTGGTTCAGCGCACTTCTACTGGCCAATTTTCTTCAACCGTATGTTAAACGAAACGCTTGGTAAAATTACGTTCTGGGTATTCTTTATTGGATTCCATTTAACGTTCTTCGTTCAACACTTCTTAGGTTTAATGGGTATGCCACGTCGTGTATTCACTTATATGGAAGGTCAAGGTTGGGATCAGTTCAACTATATCTCTACAATCGGTGCATTAATGATGGGTGTAGGGGTTATCTTAATGGTAATCAACTGCTTAATGTCTATTAAGGGCAAACCAGCAGGTCGCGACCCATGGGGTGATGGACGTACTTTAGAATGGTCAATTCCACAACCAATTCCATTCTACAACTTCCGTCAAACGCCACTTGTACGTGGTTTAGATCCATGGTGGATTGAAAAACAAGAAGGGAATAAAGAAGTGACATTTGCTGAGCCAATCGGTGATATTCATATGCCAAATAACTCAGCGATTCCATTCGTTATTTCATTAGGTATGTTTATTGCAGCATTCGGTGCACTTTACAATCCAGATGCAGATAAACCATGGTCTATCTATGTATTAATCATTGGTTTAGCTATTACATTTGGGGCGATGATTGTTCGTTCAGTTAAAGACGATCATGGTTTCCACTTACACAAAGAAGAAATTCTTGAAATTGAAGAACATCTTTACGGCAAAGGAGGAAATAAATAATGGATTTCAATACTAAATTTACTCCTCATACTTGGCCAGATCATCCTGAACAAGCTACGATGGAAGGTAAAAATAAAGTCGTTGGTTTCTGGATTTTCCTTGCCTGTGAAGTTGTACTTTTCGCAAGTTTATTCGCTACTTATTTAGCGCTTAAGAACAAAGGGCCAGCTGGCATGGAGTTCACAACTCAAGGTTTATTTGAATTACCATTAGCATTTGCTATGACGATGTTATTATTAACATCATCACTAACTTCTGTTTATGCAATTTACCATATGCGTAACTTTAACTTTAAAGGGATGCAAACTTGGTTAGCCATTACTTTAGCTTTAGGTCTTGGATTCTTAGCACTTGAAATCTATGAATTCCAACACTATGTGCACCTTGGTTTTACATTTAACCAATCTGCATTCGCAACTGCGTTCTATTCTTTAGTTGGTACACACGGTTTCCACGTAACTTTAGGACTTGTATGGATTGCAACTTTAATGATCCGTAATGCGAAACGTGGTTTAAACTTGTACAATGCACCTAAATTTTTCGTAGCTGCTTTATATTGGCACTTTATTGACGTTGTTTGGGTATTTATCTTTACAGTAGTTTACTTGATGGGAGTGATCGGATAATGTCTTCACACGATACACCTATAGTTGCTAAGTCACAGGCACAGTATGAGTATGATCGTCATCATAATGCCGTTCATATGCGTAAACAAGTAATCAACTTTGCGATCATGATTTTCTTTACGTTTATCGCATTCGCAGTAGTTGCAGCTGATTTTTCTAAATACTTAATCATGCCATTCGTATTATTATTGGCTGGTGTTCAAGTTGTACTTCAGCTTTATTCTTTCATGCACTTAGAGGACAAAAAAACACACTTTGGTGGTGTTATTGGTTTCTTCATGTGGATGGGGATGTTAATCGCATTTACATTCTTCTTAGCATTTTTAACAATCATTTGGTGGTAATCACCAAAAGAGCACGTTCGTTATTTGTACGAACGTGCTTTTTCTTATGTTTTAAAGTTATGAAGGTTTCAAAAAGAGACAAACACTGTTAAACTTAATATTTGTTCACCTTTCGTTCATTGCAGTATAGCTGTAAGCGTTTTATAATAGGAGTACTGAAGTTTAAAGGAGTGCGTTCTATATGCCACTTAGTATATTTGGTTTCCAAGCATTGTGGAGCCCCTATTTAATAGGAGTTCTTGTTTTTATAACGATTATCTATTTTTTAGTCACAGTAAAGTGGCGTAATGATTTTAAAGTAAGTGAACCTTTGAAAAAGGGAGAAGCCATTTATTTCGTGTTAGCCATGATTACTATTTATATCATTAAAGGTTCTCCAGTTGATTTAATGGCTCATATTATGTTTACCATGCATATGGTTCAAATGGCGATCTTATTATTGCTTGTTCCGATTTTCTTAATTAAAGGAATCCCTTGGTGGGTTTGGAAGGTTGCGATTGAAGCACCAGTTGTTAGAACATTGTTTAAAGTACTGACATTACCAGTTGTTGCAGTCTTTGTGTTTATTGGTCTATTTTCCTTCTATCATTTGCCTTCAGTATTAGATTACATTAAATTAAATGAAACATTACATGGTACCTATACATTTGTATTATTTCTTTCTGCTATTTTTATGTACTGGCCTTTAATTCAAAATATGCCTAATAGTGCTAAAATGAAGCCTTTGCATAAATTAGCCTATATTATTGCAAATGCTGTGTTAATTACACCTGCTTGTGGATTAATCATTTTTGCTCCTAATGCAATGTATGAGACATATACAAATGGTGATGCATGGTTAAAAGCAATGGAGCTGTGTGTACCAGCCTCTACGTTATCAGGCTTATCATTATCAGGACCAGAGCTGTTTACAGACATGAAACCTGTTGCAGACCAGCAATTAGGTGGCGTATTAATGAAAATCTTACAAGAGCTTATCTTTGGTGTATTAATTGGGACAATCTTTACGAGATGGTATCGTTCTGAACAAAAAGATCCAGATAAAATTACGGCTGATGCATTAGCTGCACACCAAAAAAAATGGGAAAGTCAACAGCAACATTAATTGTAATATAGAAATTTACTTTGTATAAGGGGTTTTGACAATGGAATTGCAAATTTTGCCTACTATTAGTACATCATTTATCGTAATTAGTGCTGTACTAGTAGCGATAGGATGGGGCTTAATTATAAAAAGAAATGTAGAGGGGCATAAGAAAGTAATGCTTGCTGCAGGTGTTGCGGCACTTATATTCTTTATTATCTATGCATCCCGTACAATCTTTATTGGAAATACGGCTTTTGGCGGTGGAGAACATTTAAAACCATATTATACGTTCTTTTTGATTTTCCATATTATTTTGGCGACATCTGGAGCCGTGTTTGGTATCGTTAGCATTATTTCGGGTTTGAAAACAAATATTAAGTTACACAGACGTATTGGCCCAATCACAAGTATTATTTGGTTCTTTGTTGCCATCACTGGTGTACTTGTTTATTTATTGCTATATATTTTATTTGAACCAGGTGAAACAACATCCGTTATTAAAGCCATTTTAGGGTTTTAAAAAAAATCTCCCTCTTTATTATTGTAAAGGTGGGAGATTTTTTGTAGTTGGTTGAAATATAGAAAGTATCACTACAACAAGTAAAGGGCCTATTAATATCCCAAGAAAACCAAATATTTTAAAGCCGATAAACATGGCAATGAAGGTATTTAAGGAGGAAAGGCCAATTTTATCACCAATAATTTTTGGTTCAATCATTCTGCGGACTAGAAATTGCCCCACATTTAGTAACGTTAGAACGACAGCATATATATAGTCGCCTGCAAATACTTGATAAATGGCCCATGGGACTAAAAGGATAAATGAATCGAGAAAAGGGATAAAATCTAATACAACGAGTGATAAAGCTAACAGTATGGGAAATGGCGTTTTTAAATAATAAAATGCTGCGAAGGATATCGCAAAGATACTAGCACCAACAAGCAATTGTGCTTTTAAAAAGCCGAATAAGGCTAGTTTAACGCGTTGCCCAATAAAAATGATTTTTTGATGATAGTGAAAAGGAAAGGGCATTAATAATTTCCGATTAATGGCTGGCAAATCTAAGAGCAACATATACAAGACAATCCAATAAACAAAAACATCAAATAAAAGGGAGGGGATATATGTTAGTAAAGTAGACAATACATTCACATTTGTTAAGGATATGGCAAATTTTTCTATAGAGGCTAAAGCATTTTCAATCATGAATTGAATTTGTAAAACGAGTTCTACAGGTAAATGATAGGTGTAGTTACTGAGCTTGGATTGCATTTGAATCCATAAGGCCGATAGTTGATTAAGGTACTCAGGAATATCGATGATAAAAGAAGAAAATTGTTTCCAGCTTATATAGAGTATAAGTGTACATAATAATAAAGAGATACTGAGAAAAAATAAAAAAAAGATGAAAACAACTATTTTACGTTTTTTTCGAAACCGTTTGCTCATTCGAACAATAATCGGTTCTAAAAGTAACGCGGTTAAGTAGGCAAGGAGGATTGGTAACGATATAGAAATGAACCAGAGAAGCAGAAGCCCAATCGCTATGACGATTATGGGATGCCGAAAAAAAGGACGATTAAAAAAAGATAACATTTTTCTCACCTACATCCATGTAATAGATATAGGTAGTATGAGGAGAAAAAATTTTTTTACTCAAAATAAAAAAAGACTGGACCACCAGTCTTTTCATAAAATGAAGCTACTTACGCTATACTTGCTGTCACTTTAGTTTAATAAAGATTAGCGTGCGTTAACAGGTTCGAAGTTATTTTTATTTGTTGGCTCAATTGAGAATTGATCTAATTCTAATTTAACCTTTTTTAAGATTTCTTCACATTTTTTTACAAGATGTGCTGGGTAAACTTCATCATCCCCATATTCAACACCATGTGGGTAATAGTATTTACCTAGGGCTGGTTTCATTAACGTAAGGATGGCATCGTGTGCACCTACATCACCAGAAATGGCATATGCGAATACGCGTAGGTAATAGCGACCTTCACGAGTATCGAAACGTTTATCGAATGTCATACGTTCGTAATCCCAACCGCCATCACATTCTAAACCATGCTTTTTCATAATGCTGACAATTAGCTCTTGATCAGCTGTTAAATTTTCAAGGTTAGTATTTTCAAAATACATGTATAGTCCTCCTTTAGGTTCTCGTACAAAGTATACGCTCATTTTTATAATAGAGCATATTCGACATTGTTGCAATGACAACATTGTGTCAACCCAATTACAATTGATATAATAACTTACAATAATGGTGATGAAAAGGAGTCCTGTATGAAAGCTTTATTCCGCATTTTAATGGTTTGTGGCGCAATTGCATTAATTGGCTTTATGTTTTTCAATACCCCGAAGGAAAATGAGCCGTTAGAAGGACCAAATACCAATTCTAATATAATCCCTCAAACACAACTAAAGCAACAGTCTGCTGTAGGAGCAATGACACGTCCTCAAACAGGCATATCAACTTTGGTAGGAAAAGGCATTCAAACCGTTTTAGAGCAATATGGGGAACCAACGAGAAAAGAACCGTCTTCATTTGGCTATCAATGGTGGGTCTACAATAAAGATGTTGCTACGTTTTTTATGATTGGTGTTGAAAATAATATTGTAACGCAAGTTTACATAGCTGGACAAGAAATCGATGCATTTCCTTTTAAAGTTGGACAAAAACGCGATGAAATATACCGTATGACGATTATTGATTATGAGGTTTCGGCCACTGTGGGAGAAAATATTTTCATTTTCTCGATGAGTGAAGAAGATATGCAAACAAGGTTGCTTGTCAAATTTGATGGCCTTTACGCACAGCTTTATATAGATAGGGAGACAAGTGAACTACAGGGAATACGTTATACAGACAGTGAAACACTTGTCCTTCATCAACCATATGAAATGAGTTATCAAGGTGAATTAGTGAGACGTACGCCACCTTCTTCATTTTTGCAGCAAGAAATCGATGTAGCTAGCGCCAAACAGCTTGATGATCTCTTAAATGTTACGAGGGTACATCATGAATTACCACCTTTAGCAATGGATGAATCATTAGAAGAAGCTGCAAAAATGCATAGTGAAGATATGAAGGTGCAAAATTTCTTATCACATGAGTCTCCAACTAATGGAGATTTAAAAAAGAGATTACAGGCACATGATATCGACTATAGTGTAGCGAATGAAAATCTTGCTACTGCTTATTTTGATGCGATAGAAGCTATGCATGGTTGGACAAATTCGCCTGAACATAGGAAGGTGTTATTGGATGATCAATATACACGCGTTGGTTCCGGTGCTTTCGTAGATTATTATACGCAAATCTATATAGAGCCTACTGTACAGACGATGGATAGTGAAGAGCAAGATAGAAAAAAACAAAATATTGAAGAACAGGATAACGAAGAACAGAGAAATAAAGAACCAGATAGTGAGGACCCTGTAGAGAATACAGAGCAATCCTCCTCATTCTAACAACAGAATATCAGTTTGAAGATAAGTTCGAATAGCCGAGCTTGTCTTTATTTTTTTATAAGGTAGTACTTTCACTGTGGGCTTCTACACTTTTCGTCACACCGTTACAAACGCCGTCATATGATAGAGAACGGAAAGGGGGAATGAGGCTTGCAACTAGCTGAGCTATTAAAAGATTGGCCATGTAGTGTGACAGGAGGATCCATTCGAACAGAAATTACAGGCGTAGAAGATTATGCACAGGCCGTACAACCTGGCGACATTTTTATTGTACGAAAGGGCAAAAAAACATCAGGAAGTCGTTTTGTTAAAGAAGCGTTGGCACGGGGGGCTGCTGCCATTGTTTCGGAAGAGAGTATTTCTTTGCCGATTATGGATAAAGAAATTCCTTTTGTGTGGGTTCCGAATACAGCATTATTTTTATCGTATGCGAGTGCGAAGCTCGCTGCTTTTCCAGCAGAGGCTTTAACGGTTATTGCCATTACCGGTACAAATGGAAAGACCACGGTGAGCCATTTTGTTAGTCAGCTTCTAAATGCCTTACATAAAAAAGCAGCAGTTATTGGAACGGTTGGCTTTTTCATCAATGGCGAGAAACAACAGACGGCTTACGAGCAACTAACAACATTGCAGGCCAAAGAATTGCATCCGATATTAAAGCAATGTGTACGAAAAGGGGTTACACATGTTGTGCTAGAAGCCTCTTCAATGGGCTTACAGCAGCATAGACTCGACCATTGCGATATTGACTGTGGTGTATTTTTAAATCTATCAGAAGACCATTTAGAAGATCATGGTGGTTTAGAAGCATATAAACGTGCAAAAAAAAGATTAGCCGATTTATCCAAAAAGTTAGTATTAAATGGAGATGATAACTTTTGTCGTTCTGTAGGGATTTATGATAAGAAAAAATCCTGTTCATTTGGCTTTGATAATCACAATGATCTACATATTCAAATTGTCAGTGAAACAGTTGGAAAAACCGTACTTTGCTTACAAACAACAGCGAGTGAGCATATTGTGGAAATCCCTTTTGTCGGAAAATATCATGTACAAAATACTATTGCTGCCTTAATGGCTATATGGCGCCTAGGTGTCCCGATGGAAGATCTAGTTGGTCATATGTGGTCCTTAAAACTACCAGAAGGGCGACTTGAGAAGATTGATAATCCTTTGGGTATAGAGGTTTATGTAGATTATGCGCATACAGCAGAAGCCTTACAAGCCGTTTTACAAACCTTTAATCGTTCCAAAACAATTTACCTTGTTTTTAGTTGTGGTGGAAATCGTGATAAGGCGAAGCGCTTCGCCATGGGAGCAGTAGCAAGTAAATACGCGGACGTTATTTATTTAACAACAGATAATCCACGAGATGAAGATCCAATCGTGATAAATGAAAGCATTATTGCAGGCTTTACAGAGCAACAATATTATGAAATTTACTTAGATCGGAAGCTTGCTATCCATCAAGCGTTAGCAAAGGCGAAAAAGGGCGATATTGTCCTAGTGGCCGGAAAAGGGCATGAACAAACACAGCAAATTAAAAATCAAAAATTGCCTTTTTCCGATCAACAATGCATCAAAGATTATTTTGCCAGTCTCATTACAGACGACGCTGAATAACAAAGAAAGATCCTGTAGCAATAGCCAGCTTGCGACCTGTCTCATCTTCGATATCACATTCCATGACGAGTGTTTGACGTCCTTTATGAACAAAACGACCGCGCGCAATCAATTCTTTACTCGTTGTTGTGGCAATATACGATAGATTCATATTCGTTGTAACCACATTATATCCCTCTGGTACAGAGCGTGAAGCAAGCCCGCCCATAGCTGCATCGGCAATTGTTGCAATAATGCCACCATGAGGCACCTTAATTGTATTATGAATAACTGGTGTAATAGGGATACGAACCTCACTAATTTCAGGATCAAATTTACCTACCATATGTAGGGCAGCATTAAGATAACGACGATGAATGCCTTGCTGCTTCTCCCTTAGCCCATTTAAAAGATGTAATAAAACTTCTTCATCTTCCTCAGTACTTTCTTGTAAAATTTCAGCTAGTAATTGTTCTATCTGTCCTTTAGATGTTGTCATTAATTGGCAAACCTCTTTCATTAAAAGTATCAATAATGTAAAATTACCATAAAATCTGTTATGATGGGAGAGAGATTGGGGGAATTAAAAATGATGATGACCTCTGACTGGGTACTCATTTTGGATGAGACCGAAGCGCTTTGTGAGATGATTCTTTCCTCAGAACCTGCGATTGCGCTACAGCAAGCGTATGATGCAGTCTATAGTGATGCACAAATTGTAGAAGCTATTTACGCATTTAATCGCATGAAAGAGCAGTACGAAGATGTACAACGTTTCGGAAAATATCATCCAGACTACCATACAATCATGAAGTCAATTCGCCAACAGAAAAGGGCACTTGACTTGAATGAAAAAGTTTCAGCTTTAAAAATTGCTGAAAACGATTTTCAGGATTTACTCGATGAGATTAGCCTATTAATAGGTAAAACAGTCTCTGAAGCTGTAAAAGTTCCTGTTAGTAACCCATTCTTTGCATCTGGTTCATCTTGCGGAGGAGGATGTGGCTCGGGCGGCTCATGCTCTTGCTCAGCATAAAATACGATGTGTATGTTACACATCTCTTCTAGACTGTAGACAACTCCAAGTATTCACAGGAGGTTGTCTACAGTCTTTTTTCAATTGATAGGAGGAAACATACTTGAATGGCTGTCATCCCTGGTGACAGGATAGGAAAAAAGTTGTGTAGGCTGCTAAAAAGGTTCTAAATCAAGCAGCTTTATTGGATGGTCTTACAAATATCCTTTTATATTATAGTCTAGTTGGATCCGTGGTATGCAAGGTCAAAAGGATTGGATACTAGATTTGAGGATTATTAAGATTTAGAGGCTTTCCTCAGATTTAAGACAGGGAGTTAGCCCATTTTTAAGGAGCTATCGTGAGAACCATGACGAGTTAGTAACGGTCTCTGGGGAAGAAAACGAATACAGTAATTCTTCAATATATTATTGCTCATGAAATCCATCAGATTAGAAAAGCCCATATCTGCTCATTATATAGGTGGAACATTCAAATGAAGGGGAAGGCACGTAACTAGTGTCCTTCCCCTTTATGTTCGTATCATGATAACGACTCTTGTTCCTGTAATAATTCAGCAGCTATATCAGGGCGATCTGTAATAATCCCCTTGGCGCCATTATGGATTAATTTTTTCATCGTGTCGATATCATTGATTGTCCAATAGTGGACAGGTATGTTGAGATGATTCAAAAATTGAATAAATTTAGGTGAATCTAATGCGATAACGCCTGATTTAGGTGGGATTTGGAAAACATCAACTTTCGGATGATATAAGTGCCCAAATTGACTTGAGAAGGAGGCAAATGCTTTTCTCACATCTGATTCACCGGCACCAAGTGCTACTTGATTTTGGGCATATAAATTAAAACGATCGATTTGCTCACCATAGAAGCTTGTCACAACGACACGATGTTCAACGCCTAGCTCTTCGATTAAGCGCCAGAGTTTAGAAGGCATCAAACTTCCCTCATAAGTATCTGGAGCATCTTTAATATCAATATTGATGAGCATATTTGGATAAGTTTCAAGTAGCTCTCGTAATGTCACTACATTGATCTTTTCCTCTCGATATGGAAAAGCGCCATCCAAATCTTCAAATTGATAGCCGTGGTTTAAGGCATTGATTTCTGCTAAGGTCATATCGGCAATGAGACCATAGCCATCCGTTGTACGATCAACTGTATCATCATGGAAAACAATGATTTCCTCGTCTTTTGTTAAACGGATATCGATTTCAAAGCCATCGACTCCTAACTGTGCTGCTTTTTCAAATGCGAGCATTGTATGCTCAGGTGCTAAAAGAGCCCCGCCACGATGCGCCAGAATGATGGGGCGATCAAATTGCAATGCTTGTTTGCCTTCACGTTGCTGTGGTTTAGAAATAGCTTTACTACCTGCCCAAGCCGCTGCACTTGCCGCAGCAATAGCAAGGGCAATTTTTGTTTTCTTACCCATATTCGTCCTCCTTAACAATTATCTTCATATAAAAAGTAATGGTGAATTCATTGTCAGTATTCATAATTAAAGTGCCTACTAAAACTAATAGCTAGTAGAAGTGAATGATGCTTTTTTCATGCTAATATATGCAAAAGCAAAAAAATACGGAGCTATTACGCGGAGGCGTAAATGTTCCATGAAAACAACTAATTCATATCTCTACGATGTTTCTCGCAGTATGCTTTTCCATTATAACGGAAAATTGAGCTTTCTGTCAGCTAAACTCTGTTGCTATCATTTTCCGGTCTATGGTATTCTTTTATGTAAGAAATGAGGGAATCCAATATGAACGAACGACAAGGGCTAATCGTTTACGTCCATCAATTAAAACATGCTAAATCTCTTCGGAAATATGGTCATGTTCTTTATATTTCAAGAAGGCAAAAATACGTAGTGCTTTACTGTAATCGTGAGGACATTGATATGATGACAACAAAACTACAACGCCTTCCATTTGTGAAAGACGTTGTGGAGTCTTATCGTCCATTTGTGAAAACTGAATATGAAAATGCAAAACCAGATAAAGCAAAGGAATATGACTACAAAGTAGGTCTATAATCTTACGTCAATGCAGGTATATAGTTATTTAGTCTTAATATACCGATTAAGTATTGATAAAATAGTTTTGATTCCGAAAATATAGATGAGTGCTTTATTTCTACAACAACTGCTTTCCGATCTAGTTGTTCTATTTGTGCTTCAAACATTTTTTGTCGCATTGTTGGTTGTTCTTCATTATATGGGATGCCTTCTCGGCAAATATAGATAGGCATGAACTTACTTTCACCAACTGGTTTGAGAGCTACAGCTAATGAGAGCACCTTTTTATCTTCTTTTGTAGATGTTAGTATAAAGGCTTGATGAAAGCGTTCCTGATTTGTTTTGATAATTTCGAGTAACTCGTAAACATCACCATAGCCTTCTCCTAATTCTATAAATTGTTGTGGCATAATAATTGCACATCCTTTCCAATACTCATAGTATCATGCTGCGGGAGGTCAAGCACATGAAATTTGCATTAAGCTTTTTTTCTATTTTAGCACTAATCATTACAGGAACGTTATTTTTCCAATATCATGCGTATTCATCCGATTTAGAAACAGGCATAGGGGATTTTCATTACTCTCAAGAAATAGAGATTGTCTATCGTGAAAATAGCTTAGATATTCGCCAGCATTTCAAAAATTTACCAAATCAAAAGGTGAAAATTAAATGGCCAGAAAAAGCGACAAATCCTAGTTGTTTTATCGAGAGCGAAAATAGCTGTGATCGTTTATCAGATGAGGTCTCTTATTTTGCCAAAGGGGAAACGAAATCACAATCTGTGTCATACATAATTCCAATTGAGGGTGGCTTAAAAAATAAGATGCTCCTTCAAAATGTTTTTGCTACACTAATAAATGGTGAAGCATCGTATTCAATTGTTCATATTTCTACAGATAGTAAAGTGAATGGACAGTGGATTACAGGTTTACCTTTAGTAGGGCAACAACAACTTTCTCTTGTGAATTACACAATGTTTAAAGGAAACGGTACCGTTCAAGATCTTTATTGGCAAGCTGGTAAACTTAAAGTACAAGAGCAAACACCGATTTTATCTATCTATGCACAGCAGTCAATTCCTAATGATTTCTTAAAATCATTAGAAAGCTTGCAGTTTTTGAATGATGAGCATATTGCTATTATTCAAGAAAAAAGTCCGGTTACAGTTCATGATGAAAGATTGTTATTTTTACCAACTCTTACTGCACAAGCCGTTGAGCAGGAAGTGATTTTATCACAAATCAAATCACAATTTAAATTTGTAGATTCCCCAGAATGGTTGCCCGAAGTTGTGGCATCCTATTTAGTAAACGATTCAATTGGTGGAGACAAAACAAAGAAAATGGTTAAGACATTAAATGACTATATGACAGATAGTCAACAGCAAGCTTGGCAGGAAAAGCTGAAGAATCTTGGGGATGAACCGCTTTCTCCTGATACATTGGACAAGTATTTATCACAAGCGTTAGATGCGAAAACATCTTATTTTACATTAAACGCAGCTCAGAAAGATGGAACATATCCGCTCTTATTTGAGGATGCACGTGATGTGTATGTGGATGATGTATTAAAGGAAGACGTTCATGTTATTCTATATGAAGGTCAAGTGTTGTATACGGCAGATACGTTATTGCCTTATCTTGGCTATTCGGCTGAGGAAGGGAAGAATGGCTATTACGTAAATAGCGAGCATCGCACATTCCGATTCCCGAAAGAGCCTGGTTTCTATGTATTTAATCAGCGAAGATATGCAACAATTTCAGAGCCAATTATTAAAATTGCTGATCATTATTATGTGGAAGAAGCTTGGTTGCAACGTTTATTCCTAGTTGAATTACAAAAGAAGGACGAGCGGATTCAAGTATTAACACAAGAACAACAATAACTTTTGCAGCGGAGGGTCATCCTTTCGCTGCAAAAATACTTTATATGGATGAAAGTACGGTGATATGCTGTTATGAGAGTTGTAGCAGGAGAGCGCAAAGGAATGCCGCTAAAAGCAATAGCTGGAAATACGACAAGACCTACAACGGACAAAGTGAAGGAATCGATTTTTAATATTATAGGTCCGTTTTTTGATGGAGGAATCGCGCTTGACCTGTTTGCAGGAAGCGGAGGCTTGGGCATTGAATCACTAAGTCGTGGGGCAGAGCAAGCAATCTTTATTGAAAAAGATGCAAAAGCATTCCAAGTGCTACAAGAAAATATAAACAAATGTCGTTATGAAGAAGATACAGAGCTTTTTCGTATTGATGCAAAGCGTGCTGTGAAAGCGCTGTTAAAACGTGATCTTACGTTTAAATATGTCTTTTTAGATCCACCTTACCATCAACAGGAATACTATGATTTAGTTCAGATTCTTGTGGACAATGATAAAGTTCAACGAGATGGTATTATATTATGTGAACATGCGAAAGAGGTACAATTGCCTCGAAATTTTGGTGAGTTTGTGTTAACAAGACAAGAAACATATGGCGGAACAATTATTTCTGTTTATCGCTGTACAGAGGAAGAGGGAGAATAAGTTGTCTGAGAAAATTGCTGTAGTTCCAGGAAGTTTTGACCCTGTCACATTCGGCCATCTTGATATTATCAAACGTGCGGCAGATGTGTTTGACATCGTATATGTAGCAGTATTAAACAATTCAGCAAAGAATCCGTTGTTTTCTGTAGAGGAACGCATGGCCTTAATGGCTGAAGTAACAAAAGCATTACCGAATGTCCGTATAGAAAGCTCTTCAGGTCTTTTAATAGACTATGCTAAAGAAAAAAAGGCGAAGGCCATTGTACGTGGCTTACGAGCTGTTTCAGACTTTGAATATGAAATGCAAATTACCTCTATGAACCGTTTTCTAGATGAAACAATCGAAACATTTTTCATTATGACGAAAAACCAATATTCATTCCTAAGTTCCAGTATAGTAAAAGAGGTTGCGAAATACGGTAGTGATGTTAGTGAGCTAGTTCCTACATGTGTCGTAAAGGCTTTACAAGATAAATATGATTTTGCTCAATAATTATGCAGAGGATGTCAAAAGCAAAGTGACATCCTCTTTTTGGTACATAGAGCGATCATTATTTCAGAAAAAATAGAGCATAAATAGTCGGAACAATGATTATGCTAAGGAGGCGGAATTTGATATAGGGTCTGACAGAAAGTTTTGCCGATTTTGCGATAACGAAGATTTGTAAGTGAATACTAATACTTTGCATCGTTAATAAAATGACAACTAGTAAGGTGATATGTGGAAGATTTGGGAAGGCTGTAACGGTCATTTTAAGACCATTCGTCACCTCAAGAATAGCTGCAAGAGAAAGTTCAATCGTATAGGGAAGTTTAGGGATTAGTTGATCTAGCCCTTGTTGGACAATGGTCTGAATGGTTGTGAAAAAGATGATGGTTGTACCAACTAACAGAATTGTTGGAGCTGTTTCTTTAATACTTTCTGAAAATGGTGCACTATACAGTGGTGTGTTGTGTACGGAAATAGTGGGTGGGTCAGTTTTACGAAATAAGTAGTAGCCAATTACTAAGCAACAAATATTAAACGTATGTAGTAAACATAAAAACAACCATCCAAACGTATTACTGTGTAGTAAATCAAGACTTACAAAACCTAAAACGAACAGTGGACTTGGTGCATGACAAACAGCTAGTAGAAAATTTGCCTCTTTGGGGTGTAATTGACCACTATTTTTTAAATAAACAATGGTTGTTGCCCCTGTTGGATAGCCTCCAAGTGCGCTAATAATGTAGGCTTGTACGTATAATGAGGCCCTTTTCGTTTTAGTACGCATAGGGGCAGTTAAACGCAGAAGCCATTGTGTTAATACTAGATACGGCAATAAATACGGAAAAAGTGCTTCCATGAAAAGGTTAACGCCTAAATCAGTACCACTATGAGCGGTTTGTGGGAATAACAAGAGTAAGAGAATTAGAATTACGCAGAGCACTATTTGAATTGTAGCAAACATGTTATCAACTCGTTTCAACTTTTTGTCATTCACATAGGCAAATGCTAAAATCAATATATGTGAGAAAGGCAAAAACATGAACGTATGGTTTTGCAAGCGTCCTAGGAGGTGTTTTCAAGTGAAGAAAAAAATTGGTATTTATGCAGTGTTAATAGTCGTGATTTGTTTTATGATGTTATACCGACTAGACGCGTATATTATGAAACCTGGAAGTGCATATGATGTCAGTAAATTTGTGACGGTAGATAGCAAAGAGGCTGATAGTGTGGGGTCTTTAAGCTTAATGACTGTCGCGATGCAGCAAGCCACCCCATTTTCGTATTTGTGGGCTAAAGTTCAAAAATATCAAAAGCTAATGGATATTGAACAAGTACGCAATCCTTTAGAGGATGATGAGGAATATAATATTCGACAGTTAAAATTAATGTCTGATTCCCAATTTAATGCGAAATATGTAGCTTTCCAAAGAGCAGGATTAGAGACTAAGATTCATTTTAACGGTGTATTTATATTAAATGTGTTAGATGGAGGAGCGTCTGATGGCATTTTAAAAGCTGGAGATGAAATTATCGAGGTTGACGGTCAAAAAATAACTAGCCAGCAAATGCTTGTTGACCTTTTAAAACCTAAACAGCTTGGAGATAAAGTAACAATACAATTTATACGTAATGAAGAACAAAAACAGGAGACGATTACCTTACAGGAGATTCCGAATACACAGGAACATAGAGCAGGGTTAGGTATTTCTTATACGGAAAGTAAATCGATTGAAACAATGCCAAAAGTGACGATGAAAACAGAGGATATTGGAGGGCCTTCTGCTGGCTTGATGTTTACACTTGAAATATTGGACCAGCTTCTTGATGAAGATTTAACAAAGGGTTATGCTATTGCTGGTACGGGTGAAATGTTAGTAGATGGATCAGTTGGTAGAATTGGCGGGATTGATTATAAGGTCATTGCCGCTGATCGAGACGACATGGAAATCTTCTTCGCGCCTGATGATGAAATTTCTCAAGAAATGAAAGCGAAATACCCAGAGCTAGAATCTAACTATTTGACGGCTGTTAAAACGGCCAAAGAGATCAAAACTAAAATGAAAATCGTTCCAGTGAAAACGGTTGACGATGCCATTAGCTATTTAAAACAACTACAGCCGAAATGATAGGGTGAAAAAGGGATGCTAAAATTTTACTAGCATCCCTTTTGATAGCCGTTAACAACGGATAGGCGGTGTTTGATAATCTTTGGGAAGAGTCCAATCTTTTGTGCCTTGTTCGATACTTAAATTGTATAGCTCTGCTGCATGTATATCTATTGCTAACATTGCATCATTGGTAGCTGCCACTCGGCTAATTAAAGGTATTTGGATATCCTTTTTTTGCTTACCTAAATAAGCTTGCCCCACCGAGCTCATACCTAATAGCCGAATATAAGAGGGTGCTTCGAAACTTTGAAGCTGCTCTTTTGTAAACCCGGTGTATATATGTGTTATCATGCGTTGAAGGCGGGTCCATGTATAACGTTTAGATTTAATTTTTTCCATAAAGCTATTGAAGGAGGAGCTAGTTTTGGCTGCTTTCACAATAGCATTTTCAATTCCCTCTGTTACTTCTGCATAACGAGTCAGTTCTGAAGGCGTGTGTCTGATGATGGTAAACTGTAATAACGGCCAAAATGCTTCCCAGCTTGCAAATTGACTATACTGTTTATGCCAGTCTGTTAAATAGCTATAAGTAGTCTCAGGAACAACATTTTGCACACTCTGTAAAGAATTTGTAGACGCAAGTGCTTTACGTATACCAGTGGCACTTGCAATCGATGTGTCTTCCTTTAATGCATCATGGTATCCTGCCGCTACGCGAGAAATAGTTAAGGGTTTGATGTGACTGTTAAGTGATTTCGCTGCTTCAAGATAATGAAAGCCTAGTATATTATTTGGCTGTGCGAGATCAATGTATGGAGCAGGGAACTTCTGAGAAAGCTGTTCATAGGCAAAATGTAGGCTTTTCGGATAGCTTGCACCTGTTTTAAGGCTGTCTTTAATAAGCATGTCATATTCTGCACGGTTGTGGTCTATCAACTCATATGTGTTTAAAAAGGGTTGAATCGAGCCGTCTTCACTTCCGAAGGCAAATGAGTCACAGCCAACGGCGCTTAATAAGGAAATGGCACCTTTTGCGAAATCTGTGGCTGGTGCTGTACTATAGACGTAGGGCAGCTCAATAACAATATCTACACCACCAGCAAGCGCCATTTTAGTACGTGTCCATTTATCTACCATGGCTGGCTCTCCACGTTGTAAAAATGTGCCGCTCATAACAGCGATAACAAGTTCCGCCTGTGCTACTTTTTTAGCCTGTTTTAAATGATAAGCATGTCCGTTGTGAAAAGGATTATATTCAACGACAATTCCAACTGCTTGCATGCTTTTCCCCCTTATAATTTGTGTCATTATTTGAAACTGTTAGGAGCAAATACACTTCTCATAGTATTTAATTATAAGTGGGTTTTTAAGTGGTGACAAGAAATTATCTTGACATCTATTTTTACACATTATATAATCAACATTGTTGTCTCGAGGTGATTAAACGAATGAAATGGTCAATTCATCAATTATCTAAATACCGCCAAAACGGGATGCCAATCGATGCCTTTGTCCAGCTGGACGAAGTGATGGAGCGAAACCAGGATATTCGAGCAATTTCGCCCGTTCATGTAAAAGGGCTATGTACTTTTGGTGCATCGCAAATGACATGTCAGTTAACTGTGACAGCAACGTTAACACTGCCATGTGCTCGCACGTGGGAGGATGTTGAGTTTCCAATTGAAGTCGAAACAGTTGAAATTTTTAGCTGGATTGATGAAGATAAACGAGGAGACGATGACGGAGACATTCACTATATAGAAGGTGAAGTCATCGACATGAAACCAATTCTCGAGGAATTAGTATTGCTTGAGGTACCAATGCAAGTGTTCAAGGAAGATTCTGAAGGACAAGTGCAGGGCGGTAAAAACTGGTCTTATGCAACAGATGAAGACGTAAAGCTACACAAAAAAGCTGACGAACAAAAAGTGGATCCAAGACTAGCTTCTTTAGCTAAGTATTTTGATCAAACAGACGAATAGACGATCTGTAAGGAGGTGCCATCAATGGCTGTACCATTTAGAAGAACTTCTAAAACTGCAAAAAGAAAGCGTCGTACGCATTTCAAATTATCTGTACCTGGTATGGTAGCTTGCCCTAACTGTGGTGAGGCAAAATTATCACACCGTGTTTGCAAAGCTTGCGGACAATACAAAGGTAAAGAAGTAGTAAGCAAATAATACAGTGTTTGCTCACTTAAAAGGCTAGTAGAGAGACCATGGCTCTTTACTAGCCTTTTTGTCAGCTTGAAAAGACGGAATATTTCGTTGATTATGAAGTTCTTTACAATAGTAAAATAATTGTGTGATACAATTTATTCACAAGAATAAAGGGGGTAACAGTATGTCTTACACAATTGATAATCATGATGGCATTATGACATTTACCATTAACCGTGAAGAGAAGCGGAATGCTGTCAATGATGAGGTTATGAATGGTCTTCAAGAAGTCATTACATATATTCGTCAGCATGAAGATGTGCGTTTTTTGGTAGTGACAGGTGCAGGCGATAAATCATTTTGCTCAGGGGGGGATTTATCTGAGTTTCATTCACTGGAAACAGAGGATGAGGCATTTGGTATGTTAAGTAAGATGGGGAAAATATTATACGATCTTGCTACGTTACCTGTGCCCACTATAGCGCTTATAAATGGTACTGCTGTTGGCGGCGGCTGTGAAATTGCAACAGCTTGTGATTTCCGTTTAGTGGCAAGTCACGCGAAATGTGGCTTTATTCAAGGTACATTAGCCATTACAAGTGGATGGGGTGGCGGTACATATTTATTTGAACGAGGTTTACGCCATGATCGCGCGATGAAGATGCTAGTAGATGCAAAGCCGTATCCTGCACAGCTACTATATGAAATTGGATGGGCGATGCGTGTATTTGAAGGCTCAAAAGAAGAGGCTTTAAATGATTTTATTGAACATATGCGAAAAATTCACCCTGCTGTTCATAAAGCCTATAAGGAAATTGAACTTCGGAAGTGGCGTGAACGCAATATGTATGAGCGTGTGATGGAGGAAGTTCGTACTTGCGCGAAGCTGTGGGAAAGTGAAGCGCATCACCAAGCAGTTAATAATTTCTTGACCAAGAAGAATAATAAGTAATGTATAAAGGCAGTGATGAGAGGGAAACATAATCACTGTCTTTTTTCATGCAATGATTCTATTTTGCCCACTTGTGCATATAGTAGTAAAAAATGCGAGGGTGATAGATTATGGAATTGAAAAAAAGAAAAGATCAATGGACAAAGGAAGACGATGAAAGACTAGCAGAAATTGTGTTGCATAATGTGCAAAATGGCAAAACACAGCTAGAAGCCTTTGAAATGGCGGCTGTAGAATTGGGTCGTACAAAGCAAGCTTGTGGCTTCCGCTGGAATAAAACATTGCGTGGTCAATATAGTCAGTCACTATTAGCTGTTCGAAATCAGCCCCAACAATCTATGCGAAGTCACTTGAAATTGGCATTGACAAGTTTTGACGAATTAACGGAGGCTTATCAAACTCTTGAGATGAAGCATCGTGAATTGCAAAATGAACATGATAAGTTAGTGAAATGGCTACAACAGGGCTACTCATTGATGAAAGATTAAAGTTCTAAGTATGGTGAACTACATTATTTTTCTTTCCTGGCGATAAAACCCTTTCAGTGTATCGTCAACAATCGGTCTATCCTGTATAATAAAAGAACCTGCATAGAAGGTGCCTTAGAAGTAATCTGAGGCACCTTATTCTTATAGTTTTATTTTGGTTTAGCAATTGTTTTTTTGTGCCGAAAATATTCAAACGAAGGAGGGGTGGAGAAGATGGACGTAGCGGTAATTGGTGCAGGAGCGGTAGGTCAACTAACAGCGAGCTTTTTAGCGGAATCGGGTATGTCAGTAACGTTGGTTGCAAGGAGGCAGGAACAGGTCAATGAGCTAAATACAAAGCGGTTAACACGTATCAATGTTGATGGTACCAAAACTGTGCAAAATGTTGTTTCTACTACAGATTTGGCCACTCTACCACCACAAGATTTACTTGTGATTGCTGTTAAATATGGTCATTTGCAAAAGCTCTACAAACAATTTGCTGCATTATCGAGTGATATGCCATTGCTTTTTATGCAAAACGGCTTAGCGCATTTCGAGGAGGCACTAACCTTACCACAAAAAAATATTGCCTTTTGTTCAATTTCTTTTGGTGCTCAAATGATGGGGCAAGCAACAGTTCAACATAGAGGAGTGGGACACTGTAAACTCGCGGTAGAAAGAGGGGATCAACGGATCTTTCAAAAGCTATTACAATTACAAAATTCTTTGTTTCCTGTTGAGCTGGTTCGTAATGCTGAGCAAATGCTTTTTGAAAAAGCAGTGCTAAATAGCTTAATTAATCCATTATCAGCTGTATTGCAAGTGAAGAACGGTGAGTTGGTAACGAATCAACAGGCGTTTTTACTTATGGAAACTATTTATAAAGAGCTTACAGAAGCTTTTGAAGCTATTGAACAGACTATACCTTTTGCTGATGTGGTAGACTTATGTAGGAAAACGGCCAAGAATACATCATCTATGCTTACAGATCGTCTACAGGGTCGAAAAAGTGAAATTGAAACAATTGTTGGTGTCATTCTAAACAAAGCTTTGGCTAACGGTCATAATTTACCTACTTTGCGTACTTTATATCACCAAGTACTTGCAATAGAGGAGAGCGGTGAACGAAGTTGAAAGACTTTTTACATATACTGATTAGTATCATCATTTTTTGTCCAATTGTTCTTTTTGTCATTGTTTATCTTGTTGGCAGAAAGGTTAAAATTCGCGGCACACATGCTTTTGGAGCAGCATCTGATGTGACGACATTGTGCTTGTTTTTTTCTGTTCCATTAGCTATTGGGGTGCTGTGGCGTGTGAATGTGGGAGCACTTTTAGTCATGCTTGCGATAATGATGGCTATGATTTTTACATATATTGATTGGAGAACTAAAAAGGAAATAGAAGTAAAGCCGTTACTAAAGAAAATTTGGCGTTTTTTATTTTTAATACTTAGTACAGCCTATGTAGTGATCTGGATAGTGGGGGTTATTCAATCCATTGTAGAATATTTACAGGTTGTCTAAGCATTTTCTTTTCATGTTGAAGCTATAAGCGTTAAAATAATAGCATCAAAATTAGTTATAAAAAAATCATTCTTTATGAATGGGAATTTTGATTAAATTCATAGATCTTAGTGCTATAAGCATAGTTTAGTCATCTTGTGCTGTTGCTAGCTTATGTAATGATGAAAGATAGAAGATGGGCTAAAAACATTTAAGACATCATGTGCATAGTATGAATGGAATTAATTTCTCATTATGGAGTAAGAAAATGATTTAGTGAGTAGAGGAGTTTATGTTAAATGAAACTGGAGTCTATCCAAGTACCTATAAAAAATCATGTGCTAGCAGATTACTGGTCGCCAAATACCGCCATTCATCAATTTTTTGAGTATGAGTATAATGATCAAGCTTTTGAGGAAAGAGCGAAGCATTTAGCACAACATGCTCAAGACCAAAAAGAATTAACAGCCATCATTCGTCAATTTATGGAGCCGCTTGGGCTTTCTAACAAGGCGAATGAACATTTAGAACAACTAGAGCAAGGAGCTGTGGTGGTAGTCGGTGGACAACAAGCAGGTATCTTAACTGGCCCTCTTTACTCCGTTCATAAAGCTATTTCAGTGATAGCATTAGCGAAAGAGCAAAGTGCTAAGCTTCAACAGCCTGTCATTCCTGTTTTTTGGATAGCTGGGGAGGATCACGACTTAGAAGAGATTAATCACACCTATACGGTACATGGAGAATTACTGAAAAAGCGAGCGTATAGTGAGCGCTCTAGACGTAAAACAATGGCTTCTGCAACTGCTCTAAATAAAGAGTTGATGACGCAATTGATTAATACCATTGTTCGGGATATTGGTGAGACAGAGTATACAGAAGCGTTAATGAAGCAACTAGTGGACGCGCTGAACGAAAGTAAAACATTTACAGACTTTTTTGCCTATTTGATGAATCAATTATTCAAAGAGGAAGGTCTACTGTTAATTGATGCAGCCAACTTCCAATTCCGTCAATTTGAAAGCAAATATTTTGCGCAAATCATCCACTACAACGAAGACATTGCTAGAATAGTAACGGAACAGGAAGAGGAGCTGGAGCGTGCTGGTTATGGTAAGCCTATTTTGGCGACATATGAAGCAGCCAATTTATTTTATGTAGAGGATGGAGAACGTCATCTTTTAGAAAGAAAAAATGAGCTATTTGTTAATTTAGCGGCAAATCTCAAATTTACACAGGAGGAGCTATTGGCAATCGCTGATAATCATCCTGAACGTTTAAGTAATAATGTAGTGACTCGTCCGTTAATGCAGGAGATGACACTGCCTGTGTTGGCATTTGTTGGTGGCCCAGGTGAATTGGCTTATTGGGCAACATTGAAAAATGCATTTTCAGCATTAGATTTACAAATGCCGATTTTTGCGCCTCGTCTTCATATCACAATTGTTACGCGTCACGCAGAGCAGTTGCTACGCGAGCATCAACTAACTGTGACGGATGTATGGGAAGGCAAAGCATTGCAATTAAAAGAACGCTTTATTGCAGAGGTACAGGACAGTGAAGCAAAACGACAAATTCAAGCTATGCAGCAGATGCTAACAGAAAAATATGAGGAGTTAGCTTCCTATTTAGAAAAACAACATGTGCATTTAGAGAAGATCCTTGTGAAAAACCAAGAAAATCATGCGAAGCAATTTGATTATCTACAGCAAAAAATTGAACAAACTGTACTAAGCAAGCATGAAGCAACGATTCGTAAATTTATGACACTACAAAATGAATTGTATCCAAATGATGGTTTCCAAGAAAGAACCTATAATCCATACCAATATTTCAATGAGTTTGGACCTATGCTAATTAACGAAATGCTGAAACAAAATTACAGCATTGGTAAGCACCACTATTTACTCTATTTATAAATAATGAAATAAGTTCTTTTTACCTAATTGTTCGTTTACCTCCATATGGATTTGGTGAATAATGTCGAGGAAAATAGTATATAAAGAGCTATCCTACTAAGGGTAGCTCTTTTCTTATGTCCTTTAGCATATATCAAAAAAAATCCTAAAGGCCAAATTGCATATTAAGTGATAAAATGTCAAGTTTTTTTTAAAAAAAGTGGAGGAAAGTGGGGGGATGTGGTACATTATTTAATAAAGTGGGGTGAGTAGTATGTTCATGGGAGAATATCAACACTCCGTTGATGCAAAAGGGCGAATAATCGTACCGGCAAAATTTCGTGAAGCTTTAGGCGAAACGTTTGTTGTCACAAGAGGTCTCGATAACTGTCTATTTGGCTATCCTATGAATGAATGGCGAAAACTCGAAGAAAAATTAAAAGGTTTACCAATGACCAAAAAAGATACCCGAGCATTTGCAAGGTTTTTCTTTTCTGGAGCAACAGAGGTAGAAATAGACAAGCAGGGGCGTATCAATATCCCAACTACTCTTATGCAACATGCACATCTTGTAAAAGAGTGTGTGGTGTTAGGGGTTTCAAATCGAATTGAGATTTGGGCGAAAGATGCTTGGGAGGCTTACTTTAGTGAGTCTGAACAATCTTTTAATGAAATTGCAGAAAATATGATTGGCTTTGATTTTTAACTTTTATAGGTATTACAACGCGATAGTTGTATGAGGTTAAGGCCTGAAAGGAGCGTGTGGTATGTTCGATCATACAACCGTGTTATTAAAAGAAACTGTTGATGGGTTGAACATCGATCCTGATGGTGTATATGTGGACTGTACGCTAGGTGGTGCAGGTCACAGTGAATATTTAGTACAACAATTATCAGATAAAGGTCGTTTGATTTGCTTTGACCAAGATACGACGGCCATTGAAAATGCGAAAATTCGATTAGCGCCCTATATTGAGCGTGTTACATTTATTCATTCGAATTTCCGTTATTTAAAAGAGGAACTAGTAGCTCATGGTTTCGAGCAGGTTGACGGCATTTTGTATGACTTAGGCGTATCTTCTCCACAATTAGATACACCTGAACGAGGCTTTAGCTATCACCATGATGCACCACTTGATATGCGTATGGATCAAACAGCAACGCTGACAGCATTTGATGTTGTCAATCATTGGGCATATGAAGATCTCGTTCGGATATTTTTCCGTTATGGGGAAGAAAAGTTTTCAAAGCAAGTGGCTCGTAAAATCGAAGAAGCTCGTAAAGTAGCTCCAATTGAAACAACTGGTCACCTTGTAGAATTAATTAAAGAGGGTATTCCAGCAGCGGCACGCCGAAAAGGTGGACATCCAGCAAAGCGCATTTTCCAAGCAATACGAATTGCTGTCAATGATGAGCTAGGCGCAGCAGAGGATTCATTAGTCGATGCGATTGATATGATTAACGTAGGGGGGCGCATTAGTGTCATTACGTTCCATTCATTGGAGGACCGCCTATGTAAGACAATCTTTAAGGAAGCGTCATCATTACCGGAATTACCACCAAACTTACCTGTAATTCCTGATGACATGAAGCCAACTTTAAAGCTTATTACACGAAAGCCAATTATTCCTTCTGATGAAGAATTGGCAGTCAATAATCGTGCACGTTCAGCGAAGCTTAGAGTGGTGGAGAAAATTAACGACAAAGGGCGTGAGTAAATGGCAGCAGTTCGTGTAAGGCAACAGCACCAACATCAACAAGTGCAACAACCGATAACACCACCTAGTCCACAACCCACTATCATACGTCGTAAAAAACCGAACCAGAAGTTTGAAAAGACAATGCTACTTGCTTTAGTTGGCATTATTATAGTTTTAGGAGTAATAGTGTTAAATAAACAAGCAGCTATTCAAACAACAAGTATAGACATTCAAAACATTGAATCAGAAGCAGAAGAGATTGCGAAACAGAATGTTGACTTGACGGTTCGTGTGAGTGAACTTTCTACATACGAAATCATATGGAAAAAAGCGAAAGAACTCGGTTTAACTCAAAATGAGAAAAATGTAAAGGTAGTGCCGGGAGAATGAAAAAAAAGAGATTTCGATTCCAATGGGGAGCCTTTCTATTATTAATTTTTTATGGAGGGCTCTTTTTTCTATTATTCACAAGAATGGTGACGATTCAGGCGACAGGGGAAGTCAAAGGACATGAGCTTGCAGCGAGAGCCGCAGCGAAGTATGGTAAGGAAAGTGTACTTACAGCAAATCGTGGGAAGATTTATGATCAAAATGGGCAAGTAATTGCGGAAGATACATTAAGTTACCGCATAATTGCCATTGTAAGCGAAAAGGCTACGACAGATCCTAAGAAACCAAGACATGTAGTAGATTCTGAAAAAACGGCCGAGGTTTTGGCTAAGTATATTCCAGCAATGAAGGACAATGAAGAAGAGATTGTTAAAAAACTGAACAATCGATATAGAAGTGATGGCGAGCCTTTATACCAAGTTGAGTTTGGCAGCGCTGGCCGAGGCATTAGTCACGAAGTCATGAGTAAAATAAAGGATGAAAAATTACCAGGAATCCTGTTTGTCAGTGACTTAAAACGTTATTATCCAAATGGTGTATTTGCCTCCCATTTAATAGGCTATGCACTGAAAAAGGATAATGAAGATGGAACAGTTACAACAAAGGGAGAAATGGGCCTAGAGTATACGTACGATAAAGAGCTAACAGGCGTCAATGGCAAGATTAAATATGAGACGGATGCATTCCATTACTTACTTCCAAATAGCGAGAAAATGGTGACACCTGCCAAAAACGGGAATGATATTTATTTAACGCTCGATAAAACAATCCAAAGCTTTTTAGAGGAAGCAATGACAAAGGTTGAACAGGAATATAATCCTGAATCTATGACAGCGGTCGTAGCAGATCCGAAAACAGGGAAAATTTTAGCGATGTCTCAGCGTCCTACGTTCAACCCTGAAACACGTGAAAGTCAAAATATGAAGTGGTTGAATGAGGTGATTGAGGAGACAATTGAGCCTGGATCAACGATGAAAACATTCACGCTTGCTTCGGCTATTGATACAGGAAAATGGACACCGAATGAATGGTTTATGTCAGGATCATATACGGTATTTGACCGTACGATCCGAGATCACAATAGATATGGTTGGGGACCAATTACTTATTTAGAAGGGTTCCAACGATCTGCCAATACGGGTATGGCCCATTTATTAACGAAGATTGGTGATGATGTCTTTATTGAATATCTGGACCGCTTTGGTTTTGGTCATAAAACAGGTATTGATTTACCGAATGAAGCGGCAGGTACTATTTTATCGAAGTATCCTATTCAACGAGTGACAACAACTTACGGTCAAGGTTCTACAGTAACGCCTATTCAGTTAATCCAAGCGATGACAGCAATTGCGAATGATGGAAAAATGATGCAACCATATGTTATTGATCGTATTGTCGACTCATCAACTGGAAAAGTTATTCAAAAGCACGAGCCTGTGGAAAAAGGACAACCAATTAAAGCTGATACAGCGAAACAAGTACGAGAAATCCTTGCTTCAACGTTAACCTCAGATAAAGGTACGGCGAAGGATTTTATACTGGAGGATTATGAAGTTGCTGGGAAAACAGGTACTGCCCAAATTCCAAAAGCTAGTGGTGGATATCTTTCAAACCAATACCTCTATTCATTCTTAGGCTTGGCTCCTGTAGACGATCCACAACTAATTGTCTATGTCTCAGTGAAAAAACCTAAGTTGAGCAACGAGCTTGGATCTGTACCAGTGTCAAAAGTATTTAACCCGGTTATGTTAAATAGCTTAAAGCATCTTAACATCAATCCAGAAGATGTACAGCATGTCAATAAAGTTAGTATACAAGATTATACAGGTCAAAGTGCTGAAGCGGTGGAGGTAGAATTAGCGAATGATGGTTTACAGCCAATCATTGTTGGTGCTGGTGGTAAAATTATTGAACAATATCCAACGAACACTCAAAAACTCGTAAAAGGTAGTTTTATATTTTTGAAGACAGATGGCGAAATAACATTGCCAGACTTTACGAATTGGTCATTACGCAATTTACTTGTTTTCAAATCCATGACAGGGCTAGAGATGGAAATTTTCGGTGAAGGCTTTGTAGCGAGTCAAAGTGTATCCGCAGGAACTATCATCACTGATAGCTCACCGATTGTTGTCAAGCTCAAAACACCTGCAGAACGCTTTGTGCAAGATGTTGAAGCCCCCGCTGAGGGTGAAGTTGAAGAAATAGAGGATGAATAATACTGAATAGAAGTCCACTTTATTTCATACGTTGTAAAAAACAAGGTGTGATGTCGAATGAAGTGGATTTCTATCCATTCTAAAAAGCGTTTACGTATTTTATATGTGTTGTTTATGTGTGTGGCTGTGGCAATTATTGTGAGACTGTTCTTTTTGCAAGTATTAGATCAAAAAGAACTGACAACGAAGGCAGAGGAGAATTGGGACCGAGAAATTCCATTTGCAAATGAACGTGGGCATATTACAGATCGAGATGGTGAAAGCATCGTAACTAATAAGCTAGCTCCAACCTTGTATTTCATGCCTTCACAAAGTAAGGATATTGAAGGGGCTGCAGAAAAAATTGCGCAAGTTCTGGAAGTAGACAAAGAGAAGCTACTAGAGAAAATGCAGAAAAAAGCCTATTTAGTGAAGTTAGCGCCGGAAGGGAAAAATATACCCTATGAAAAAGCGGTGGAATTACAAGGTATGCAAATTGAAGGATTATACAGTGGTGTGGACTATTCTAGGGATTATCCTTACGGCACACTCTTATCTCGATTTTTAGGCTTTACTGGCTATGATGCTCAAGGCTTAGCTGGGATTGAATATGAATATGATAAATTATTGCAGGCTAATTCTTCTGCGATTCGCCTCTTTACAGATGCAAAAGGTAATAATTTACCAAATGTTTCGAGTGCATGGAAAGCGGGAGAGGATGGTGCAACGATTGAGTTAACCATCGATGTCGATGTCCAGCAGGTCGTTGAGCGTGAATTGTCACAAGCTATGAAGCGCTATGAAGCTGACCAAGCATTGGCTATTGCTATGAATCCAAATAATGGTGAAATTTTGGCATTAGCCTCCTATCCGACTTTCCATCCAGCTGAATATCAATTAGTAGAGCCTGCGATTTATAATCGAAATTTACCTGTATGGATGACATACGAGCCTGGTTCAACTTTTAAAATTATTACCTTGAGTGCAGCCTTGGAAGAAAATTTAGTGGATTTAGAACATGATACTTTTTATGACCCAGGCTATACAATGGTTGCTGGTGCAAGGCTTCGCTGTTGGAAGCGTGAGGGGCATGGGCATGAAACATTTTTAGAGGTAGTTGAAAACTCCTGTAACCCAGGCTTTATAGAATTAGGACAGCGGTTAGGTAATGAGCGGTTGTTGCAATATATTAAAGATTTTGGTTTTGGTCAAAAGACAGGATCTAATATTGCTGGTGAAGCTTCAGGGATTTTATTTTCTAAGGAAGCCTTTGGACCTGTTGAGCAGGCCACCACTTCATTTGGGCAAGGGGTAGCCGTGACACCTATTCAACAAGTGCAGGCAGTAGCTGCTGCAATCAATGGAGGCAAGCTCTATACGCCATATGTTGTGAAAAAGGTATTTAATCCGAATACAGGGGAAGTTATACAAGAGACGGAGCCAGTTGTTAAAAATCAGGTGATTCGTGAGGAGACATCTGCCAAAGTACGAGGTGCATTAGAATCGGTAGTGGCGAATGGTTCAGGTCGACAAGCCTTTCGTGATGGCTTACGAATTGGCGGTAAAACAGGAACCGCACAAAAGGTTGAAAATGGTCGTTATAAAAGTGGAGAATACATCGTATCATTTATAGGCTTTGCGCCTGCAGACAATCCGCAAATTGTCGTCTATGTAGCTGTTGACAATCCGAAAAAGACAACACAGTTTGGCGGTGTTGTAGCAGCACCGATTGTTGGGCAAATTATTGAGGATGTTGCACCTTTTGTAGGTATTGAAAAATCGAAGGAACAGCTTGAAAAGGATTATCGTTATGGTGATCCAATTACTGTGAAGGTACCGAATTTTATTGGTCAAACAAAAGATGATATTGCCAAGCAATTTTATCCATTCCGTATAGAATGGCATGGGGAAGGGACCAAAATTGGTAACCAATTACCTGAAGTGGATAGTGTTATCAAACAAGATGGTACCATTCATTTATATTTGGAGAACTAAAATAACTTTACCTTTAAAAAATGGGAAAGAACCACTATTATTATGAAGGGTAGTAATAAATAAATGAAAGTTTATGCTTTTTTCTTAAAGAAGAAAGTGAAACAAGATTTAAAGGAGATTTTTCAATGAAACTCGCAACAACACTTACCATTTTAGCTCTTGCTTTTATAGTAACAGTTATCCTGGCACCAATTAGTATTCCACTTCTTCGTCGTCTAAAGTTTGGGCAAAGTATTCGTGAAGAGGGACCAAAATCACATATGAAAAAAGCTGGTACACCAACAATGGGAGGAATCATTTTTTTAATATCTATCCTCCTTACAACTGTTGGTGTAGGAAGCTTTTTAGATTTATTAACGACACAAACCGTAGTACTTTTATTAGTATTAGCAGGGTTTGGTTTAATAGGTTTATTGGATGATGGTTTAAAAGTTGTATTTAAAAGAAATTTAGGTTTAACTTCTCTTCAGAAGTTGATTGGTCAAATTGTTATTGCTATTCTTGCTTATTTCCTGCTGTATGTAGGATCATTTGATACAACGCTCGCTATTCCGTTTACTGAGTGGACAATAGATCTTGGGGTATTCTATGTAGCCTTTTTAATTTTCTGGCTAGTAGGCTTCTCCAATGCCGTAAATTTGACGGATGGTTTAGACGGGCTAGTGGCAGGCACTGCTTCAATTGCCTTTGCAGCATTTGGCGTTATTGCGCTCTTCCAAAATCAAGCGGATATTGCACTATTTACATTTGCTGTAACAGGTGCTTTATTAGGATTTTTATTATTTAATGCCAATCCTGCCAAGGTATTTATGGGAGATACGGGTTCGTTAGCATTAGGTGGGGCATTAGCGATGGTATCTGTGCTAGTAAAGGAAGAATTCTTGCTTTTGCTAGTTGGTTTAGTGTTTGTTATCGAAACATTATCCGTTATTTTACAGGTAGGTAGCTTTAAGCTTCGCAAAAAGCGTATTTTTAAAATGAGTCCTATCCACCATCACTTTGAATTATCAGGTTGGTCAGAATGGAAAGTCGTGCTTGTCTTCTGGTCAACTGCTCTAGCAGTAGCATTGATTGCAGTTTTATCGGAGGCGTTCTAATGAAAAACTATACAGATTTACAACATAAAAAAGTACTTGTGTTAGGTCTAGCAAAGAGTGGTGTAGCCGCTGCTGAAATTTTACATGAGCTTGGCGCCTTTGTAACCGTCAATGATTCCAAACCATTTGATGAAAGTCCAGATGCACAAGGTTTATTACAAAAGGGGATTACAGTGATTTGTGGTCGTCATCCTGAAGATTTACTAGATGAAGGCTTTGAATTAGTAGTCAAAAATCCTGGGATACCTTATAGCAATCGAATTGTGGCTGATGCCCTTCATCGTGAAATACCTGTCTGGACAGAGATTGAGCTTGCTTATTTAATTAGCGATGCGCCATTTATTGGTATAACAGGATCAAATGGCAAAACCACAACGACAACTTTAATTTTTGATATGTTAAATAGTGGGAATAAAAATCCTCTAATTGCAGGAAATATTGGGACAGTAGCCTGTGGTGTCGCAAAAGAAGCTAATAAAGATGACATCATTGTAACTGAATTGTCTTCATTCCAATTGATGGGAATAAAAACGTTTAAGCCTAAAATTGCTATTTTAACAAATCTTTATGATGCACATCTTGATTATCATGGGACATTTGACAATTATGCTGGAGCAAAATTTAGTGTGACACGTAATCAAGATGATAGTGATTATTTTATTTATAATGCGGATCAACCGATTGTTGTTGGATATGCAGCACAATCGAATGCTCAAAAAGTTCCATTCAGTTCAAAGGGACGTACTACAAGCGGCATTAGTGCAGATGAGACAACGATTTATTGGCAAGGTGAGCCATATATGGAGCGCGCTCATATCGCCCTGCCTGGCAAGCATAATTTAGAAAACATCCTAGCAGCCGTTGCAGCTTGTATTTTAGTTGGCTGTGACAAGGCGAAGATGGAAGAGGTGTTAGCGACTTTTGGTGGAGTTCGTCACCGTACTCAATTCGTTCGCGAATGGAATGGTCGAAAGATTTACAATGATTCCAAGGCAACCAACTGCTTAGCAACAAAGAGTGCTTTAGATGCTTTCCAAGCACCTATTATTTTACTCGCAGGTGGCTTAGATCGTGGACATTCTTTTGAAGAACTTCGCCCTTGTATGCATCATGTAAAAGGTGTTGTTGCATTTGGAGAAACAGGCTTACGCTTTGTAGAATTTGCAAAGTCGTGTGGTGTCCAACAGACAGTCATTGCCCAAAATGTAGAAGACGCTGTACACTATGCAGCACCGATGTCGGCAGAGGGAGATATTATCTTACTATCTCCAGCATGTGCAAGCTGGGATCAATATGACAGCTTTGAAATACGCGGAGATGTTTTTATTGATGCTGTAATGAAGCTGTAATGAGCCTGTAACTATTTTAGAATATACTTGACTTGGAAGGATGGCATTACTGAGAGGTAAAGAAAGTTACTTATTGCTCGTCACAACTTTGATGCTATCAATAATCGGCATTGTTTTCGTCTATTCTGCAGGTACCTACTGGAGTGCCGTTCATTATAGTGGAAAAATGCCGTTTTATATGAAGCAAAGCATATACTTTGTGGTAGCCATTGTCGTATTTTTAATCACGATTCGATTAAATATTTTGAGAGAGCAGTCCTTTTGGAAAATGGCCTATATATTTTCGTTAATTTTACTTGTTCTCGTACTAATTCCAGGTATTGGGCTTGTGAGAAATGGCTCGCAAAGCTGGATTGGTTTAGGTCCATTAACAATTCAGCCAGCAGAGCTAACGAAAATTACAGTCATTGTGTACTTGAGTCATATATTAGCGCAACATAAAACAGGAAAACCGATTGTTAATTGGCGCCATGGGGCGATTCTTCTACTACCCGTTGCCCTTATTATGTTGCAGCCTGATTTCGGCTCAGTATTTATTCTTGTTGTCTCTGTGTTTTTATTATTTTTTGTCGCTGGCTATCCTCTAAAACTGTACGCCATGATTATGCTAGTTGGCGCTGCTGGATTGGTAGGGCTCATTGCGACAGCACCGTATCGTCTAAAGCGTATAGAAGCATTTCTTGATCCATGGGCAGATCCCTTAGTAAGTGGATTCCAAGCAGTGCAATCCTTAATGGCAATTGGTCCAGCAGGGATATTCGGTCATGGTTTTGGTCAAAGTCGTCAAAAATTCCTTTATTTACCTGAACCGCAAAATGATTTTATTTACGCGATTATTTTAGAAGAAATCGGATTAATTGGTGGCCTTGTCATTTTAGCGCTCTTTGTACTGACAATTTATGCAGGCTATAAATTTGCTGTACAGGCTAAAAATCGAACATCCTATTATGCGATTATCGGGCTTGTTACGATGTTGATGGTGCAAGCATTTCTAAATATAGCTGTCGTAATAGGTTTAGTGCCAGTAACGGGTGTTACATTGCCCTTTATTAGCTACGGAGGTACATCTTTAGTAACAATGTGGTTAATAATAGGTATTATTTATCAATTAGCGAAATAAATATAAAGGAGGAGTACTTTTTGGAGAAAGTAATCGATATAGAAGATCGCATACCTACGCTTAAAAAGCGACGAAAAAAGCGTACTAACCGGAAATTTATAGTGCTAATATTACTTTTCTTTATTGTGTTAGCAGTACTCCTTTATTTTCAATCTCCATATAGCAATATCAAGAAAATCACAGTTCATGGTGCTAAGCTAGCGAATGACGAATATTATTTGGAGACAAGTACTCTTGTTCCAGGTAAATCAATGTGGGGTTTCAAAGTGGAGGATGTTGAGCAGATTTTATTAAAGGATAAATGGGTAAAAGAAGCACATGTTAAACGTAACTGGCTACAAGGCGTTACAATTGAAATAAAAGAATGGAAAAAGGTTGCGTACTTAGCTGGAGACGGCACCTACTATCCTTTGCTAGAAAACGGCAAACGCTTTGAACAAACTGGTAATGATACACCAATTGATGCACCTGTTTTTATCGGGATAACCGGTGAAAAAACCATTAATAAGCTTGTTGAGCAGCTAGCGCAATTAAAGCCGGAAGTTTTGGCTTTAATTTCTCAAGTTAACACGAATAGTAATGATGCGAATCCAAATGCGGTCAAGCTTTATATGAATGATGGCTATGAAGTACGTGCTGTGATTCAGACGCTGGCGGAAAAGTTAGATTACTACCCCTCGATCGTTGCGCAAATTGCCAACTTAGAAAAAGGTGTGATTGATTTAGAGGTCGGTTCATACTATCGTCCTTTTAATGAGGAGTACAACAAGATAAGTATTGACTTGGAAGCAAATGCAGATGGGGAAATGGTTAACCAGGAAGTGACGGAAGATGAACAACAAGAAGAATAGCAAAGGGAGTTTTTTTTCTAGAAAACAATTTGAATTACTAATTGTTTGTGTAACAACAGGATTTATCATAGGCTATTCATACAACCAAGCAAAAGACAATCGGGAAGCAGGCACTATTAATTCAGAGCTTTTTGAGCAAGAGGACTCTTATCGTGAGGAGTTAATCACTCAACAAGAACGCAATAAAGAGCTTACAGAAGAGCTAAATAATTTACAAGAACAGATTCGAAAGTATGAAAAATCATTTGCTTCAAATGAAAAGGACTATAAGAAGCTTGTTGAACAAGCAGAGGATTTACGTTTATTACTTGGTGAACTAAAAAGTGAGGGAAAAGGCATACGTGTAACTCTTCAAGATGGAGACTATGATCCGAAATCTTTGAATCCAAATGATTATATCGTTCATGAAAGCCATGTTTTTAAATTGTTGAACGAACTGAAAATTTCAGGTGCTCAAGCCATTGCTATCAATGGACAACGTGTTATGGCTAATTCCTATATTCGCTGTAATGGACCAGTGATAACAATTGATGGGACACAGCACCCAGCGCCATTTGTGATAGAAGCAGTAGGTGATTCAGAAACTTTAATGGCTTCTTTAAATTTAAATGGTGGTGTGGTGGATCAGCTATTAAATGACAATATTATCGTGTCATTGGAAGAAAATCAAAAGCTGACAATGCCAAAAGTAAAAGTAGAGAGTTAAGGACAAGCTTTATTGTTCCTATTAAAGTCTAACTTAGCCTCCAGATAAATAGACGATTGTAGTATTTACAATTCAAATTTGAATTCTGCGGGGCATGCGATACGTCTAGGAGGGGCTATTTTGAAAAGAAATATGTACACCCGAATAACGATCGTGCTATTTATTATCGGTTTGATGATAGCGGTACAATACAATACCATACAAAAACCAGCTGAGCGAGATACACGAGATATTTGGGCAATAAGAGAGGAATTAGCACAAGAAAAGCAAAGACATTCCGCATTACTGGCAGAAATTCGCTCACTTCATGAAGTAGTGGATCGCTATGAGCAATCTGAGAAAGTAAATCAGCAAGCAGCTTTAAATGAAACATTAAATCGTTTAAAGCTACAGGCAGGATTAACAGATGTTATGGGGTCAGGTGTCATACTACATGTTGAACCTGCACCAGAATTAATTGAAATGGGGTATGAAATTAAAGAAATTTCACCCGATTTATTAACTCAGTTATTAAATACGCTTTTTAAAAATGATGCTACGAGTGTTTCCATTGATGGCAACCGTGTTGTACAAACAACAGCCATTCGGGATATAAATGGTAAGACAACAGTGAATAGTATACCACTGTCTTCACCTACTTTCGAGATTCATGTTGGGACAAGCAATTATAAAGCAGCACAAAAATTGTATAATTCACTACAAGCCTCAACATTTGTAGACTCATTTTATTTAGATAATTTTAATTTAGTGATTGAAGAGCCAACTGAGCAGTTACAAATTCCAGCATTTGATCAGCCATTGACAAATGATTATTTAGCAGAGGTAAAAAAAGGAGATTAATATATGTGGCTACCATTTTTAGGTTTGCTATTTGGACTTGCCCTTGGCTTGTTAACAAATATACAAATCCCCTCTATGTATGAAAATTATCTGTCAATAGCTGTTTTAGCAGCTTTAGATACATTATTTGGTGGTATTCGCGCGCAATTACAGCAAGTTTACGACGATAAAGTATTTGTATCAGGATTCTTTTTTAATATAGTTCTAGCAGCGGGTTTAGCCTTTATAGGCGTGAACTTAGGGATTGATTTGTATTTAGCAGCCATTTTCGCTTTTGGAGTACGTTTATTCCAAAATATAGCAATAATTAGGCGTATATTACTAACCCGCTTAGATGAAAAACGTCACAAGAGAAAAAAAACTTCCATAGAATGAGAGAAAAATTGACCAAAATACTCGATTTGCTTAGACATTATGCCAAATTTACAATAGAATGAAAATAAGAGCATTTTTCAAGGAGGTGCAGCGAATTGAATCAGCAAGATTTATACATTTCACTTGATATTGGGTCCTCCTCTATCAAGGTATTAATAGGTGAAATGAGTGACGGGCAATTACATGTAATTGGCGTCGGAAATGTAAAATCGAATGGCGTTCGAAAAGGTGCAATTGTTGATATTGATGCAACAGTACAATCTATTCGAAAAGCAGTAGAACAAGCCGAACGAATGACAGGTTATCAAATTCATGAAGTCGTTTTAGGCGTTCCAGCTAACCAGACGATGTTACAGCTAGTTAAAGGTGTTGTCGCTGTGAATAGTGAAAATAGAGAAATTACAGATGATGATTTAGACAGAGTGGTAGAATCTGCACAAGTCATGTCGATACCTCCTGAACGTGAATTAGTTAACATCATTCCAAGACAGTTTATTGTAGACAACCTTGATGAAATTAAAGATCCTCGTGGTATGATTGGCATCCGCCTTGAGATGGATGCAACAATGATAACGACTTCCAAAACGCTTCTACACAACGTTCTTCGCTGTGTCGAACGAGCTGGTTTAAGTATACGAGAAATATATTTGCAGCCATTAGCATCAGGCTACTTTGCATTAACTGAAGATGAAAAAAACCAAGGGACTGCCTTTATAGACTTAGGAGGCGGATCTACAACAATCACGGTATTTGAAGAGGGTTTGTTAACGCATACGGGTGTCATACCAGTTGGTGGTGATCATATAACGAAAGATATTTCAATCGTTTTAAAAACACCAACAGAACAAGCAGAACAGATCAAACACCAATTTGGACATGCCTTTTATGACGATGCATCTGATGATGAAGTCTTTGAAGTGCCTGTTGTAGGTACAGATTCAACTGATCAGTACAGTCAGCGTTATATTTCAGAAATTATTGGCGCTAGATTAGAAGAATTATTGGAGTTAGTGATTGATGAGTTAGCGCGTTTAGGTGTTCGAGATTTACCAGGTGGCGTTGTTTTAACCGGTGGCGTTGCAAAGCTTGAAGGAATAGCCCAATTGGCACGTCAAATTCTACAAACGCGTGTAAGAATCTATACACCCGATTATATTGGCGTTAGAGAGCCTTCATTTGCGACGGCAGTTGGACTTATTCGTTACGCCTATTTAGAAGATGATTTTTACGGTAAGAGTACGAATACGCAACCTGTTGAATATGCAGCTGTAGGGGCTCAACCAGCTATAAATAAAAAGCAAGAGTATTCTACACCTTCAGAACCAAAAGAAAGCGTAATCGGGAAAGCAAAAAAATTATTTGATAAGTTTTTTGATTAACTAGAATGCGTAATGAATGATACAGAGTCGAGTTACCGTGGGAGGAAAAAGAGATGTTAGAATTTGATACAAGTGTTGATGAACTTGCAGTAATAAAGGTCATAGGTGTTGGTGGCGGCGGTAACAACGCGGTCAATCGAATGATAGAACATGGTGTACAAGGCGTTGACTTTATCGCAGTGAACACAGATGCACAGGCATTAAACTTATCCAAAGCGGAAATAAAGCTACAAATTGGTGCTAAATTAACGCGTGGACTAGGTGCAGGTGCAAATCCTGAAGTAGGAAAAAAAGCTGCTGAAGAGAGTAGAGAACAGCTAGAAGAAGTTCTTCGTGGAGCAGATATGGTATTTGTGACAGCCGGTATGGGTGGCGGAACAGGTACTGGTGCAGCCCCAGTTATTGCACAAATTGCACGTGAATTGGGAGCCCTTACAGTAGGGGTTGTCACACGCCCATTTACGTTTGAAGGACGTAAGCGCCAAACACAAGCAATCGGTGGAATTGGTGGTATGAAGGAATCAGTAGATACACTGATTGTGATTCCGAACGATAAGCTTTTACAAATTGTAGATAAATCAACACCAATGTTAGAAGCCTTCAGAGAAGCTGATAATGTTTTACGTCAGGGTGTACAAGGTATTTCAGACTTAATTGCAACACCTGGTCTTATTAACTTAGACTTTGCTGACGTGAAAACAATTATGTCTAACAAAGGTTCAGCATTAATGGGCATTGGTATCGCAACAGGCGAAAATAGAGCTTCTGAAGCTGCGAAGAAAGCAATTTCAAGTCCATTGCTTGAATCGTCAATTGATGGTGCTAAAGGCGTCCTTATGAACATTACAGGTGGTTCAAATCTTAGTTTATTTGAAGTACAAGAAGCGGCAGATATCGTAGCTTCTGCGTCAGATGAAGAAGTAAATATGATTTTCGGTTCTGTTATTAATGAAAATCTTAAAGATGAAATCATTGTTACAGTTATTGCGACTGGCTTCACAGAAGAAGCACTACAGCAACAACGTAATACAGCAAAACCGTCACTCAACATAAACAGACAATCTGCTCCACAACAACAGGCGCCGATTCGTGAACAACGACAAGAAACGCATGTTCAACAAGAGCAGCCACGTCAAAATCAGCAACATTATGCACAGGATGACATGCTTGAAGTACCAGCATTTTTACGTAACCGCAAAAATCGCGGATAAAACAAGCATAAATCTTCTTGAAAGCTCGTATTCTACTTAGGTAGGGTACGAGCTTTTTATATTGCATAACATGTTGTTCAAATGTGTAAGGAAACCATGTATTTTGTCAAAACATTTTCAGGAAATGATGCGATTGTTTGACAATATTTGTGGGAGTAACGTGCTAACTTTGTAAGTAGGAGGCGGCTGTTATGTATGGAGAATGGCTGGTGCTCATTAATACGCTTTTTAATCTAGCAATACTCACGTTTACGGCAAGAGTAACAGGGGTCTTGGTGAAGAATTCAAGATTATTAATGAGTTCAATTTGTAGTAGTTTTGTAGCTGTCATTGGCGGTCAAATGCTGTGGACGACGATTCTTAGTTTTATATTGCTAATTGGTATAGCATTTCACTTCAAGATTCGAAGTTTTCAGAAGCAAGGTCCTATTGTATTAACAGCAACAATCGTTATTGGCGGTTTATTAACAGCTCTACAACCTTTTTTAAAAAATCTTTCTGTTACCCACTTTATTATGATTTGCTTTTTACTTGCCGTTTTAAATCTTATTGCATTCTACAAGCAATGGGGTTTTGTAAAGCTAGAACGCTTAAGTGGTCAATTTGTTTTTGATACAACTTTAAAAATTTTTGGGGCAACCATACCACTTTCTGCTTTTGTGGATACAGGTAATCAAGCTATTGAGCCATTATCAGGAAAGCCGGTTCATTTTGTTTCCTATACAGCTTTACGGCCACATTTACCTTCAGCGTTCCGTCAATCATTAATAGAATGGCAAGAAACAGATCCGTACAATGTATCCATGTTTTCAGAAGATTATCAGCGTTATATACGATTTATTCATGTTAATACGGTACAGCAGCAAACCGTAGTGCTTGGTTTTCGTTTTGATGAGTGGCATATAAAGGGGGAGCCCTCACAAGTGAAAACAAACGAATATATCGTTTTAACCAAGAAAGCTAAAAATTTTCCACATAGCACAGCAGCAATTTTACATTTTTCAGCGCTTTCAAATAACTCATAGAGGGGGAGAACTATTGCTTCTTAGGCTACTTGCTAGCTTGAAAAAATTATGGAGTAAGTTTCGGAGTCGTGAAACGTACTATATAGGGGGAAATGATTCATTGCCAGTGCCATTAAGTCGAGAAGAAGAAGTTACAGTCATTGCATCCTTTATGAACGGTGATTTACGTGCTAGAGACACACTAATTGAACGTAATTTACGTCTTGTTGTATATATTGCAAGACGTTTTGATAACACGGGCACGCCAATAGAAGATTTAATCAGCATTGGCTCGATTGGTTTAATTAAGGCGATTGAAACGTTCAATACTGATAAAAATATTAAGCTTGCAACATATGCATCACGTTGCATTGAAAACGAAATTTTAATGCATTTACGAAAAACAAGTCGTATGAAGGGTGAAGTTTCACTAGATGAACCACTAAATTCTGATGCAGATGGAAATGAATTATTACTGTCAGATATTTTAGGAACAGAAGAGCATATTATTCTTGATAATGTAGAGAAGAAAATTGAACGTCAGCATATGTTCCATGCGATTAATTTATTAGGTGCGCGAGAGCGGTATATTATGGAATGTCGTTTTGGTCTCAATGGAAAAGTTGAAATGACTCAAAAAGAGGTGGCAGATCATTTAGGCATATCGCAATCATATATTTCCCGATTAGAAAAGAAAATTATTCAAGATTTACGTGAAAATTTAAATCAACCAATTTCGTAGAAAGGGAAATTTAACCTACCTAAAATTGGTCACAGCTTTTGTGCATATTCTTGTTTCTCTCGGACAAACTGATGTCACGGTTTAGTCAGAGAATAACATCCGGAGGAATCGAATATGCGAACAAAAGTAGATCTTTGCGGCTTAGATACATCGACTTTGCCAATTTTAAAGCACGAGGAAATGAAGGAACTCTTCATCCGTTTACAAGCTGGAGAAACTGAGATCAGAGAAGAGCTTGTCATGTGCAATTTAAGGTTAGTGCTTAGTATTGTCGGTAGATTTGCCTATCGGGGTGAACAGGCAGATGATTTATTTCAAGTGGGCTGTATTGGGCTCATGAAAGCCATTGATCATTTTGATTTAAAGCATAATGTACGATTTTCGACATATGCTGTACCAATGATTATTGGTGAAATTCGTCGCCATCTGCGTGATCATCATGCATTGCGTGTATCGCGCTCTCTAAGAGATATAGCTTATAAGGCAATGCAGGCAAAAGAGCAATGGATAACCGATAATTTGCGTGAACCAACGATTGAAGAAATTGCTGAGATGATTGACATGAAAAAAGAAGATGTTTTATTCGCTTTAGATGCCATTCAAGATCCAGTTTCTTTACAGGAGCCCATTTATTCAGACGGTGGAGACGCTGTTTATATGATGGACCAATTACGTGATGATGATGTATCAGAGGATCAATGGGTTGCCTACGTGTCGGTAAAGGAAAGCTTGCAAAAGCTAGATGAACGTCAGCAAATGATTGTTGCCAAACGTTTCTATTTTGGTGAAACGCAAACGGAAATCGCGAAGGAATTGGGGATTTCCCAAGCACAAATTTCACGTCTTGAAAAAAATGCTATTGAAACAATGCAAAAAGATTACAAATAAAAAAATGCGCATCGGATTATTCGATGCGCATTTTATCTTCATTCAATGAACAAGTGATACATAAATATAAAGTAACAGCTAAGTTTGATGATAGAAATGAATGTACAAAAATAAAGAATAGAGGAGGTATGTCATTGCGTTTTTCATTATTACAGCAAAAAGAAGTGATTGAAGCAGGAAATGGGCGATTTATAGGATTTGTAATAGATGCTGAAGTCTCAAAAGAAACGGGCTATGTGACAGCATTTTTGATTGCAGAGCCTCGTAAATATCTTGGTTTTTTTAAAGGGGAAGAGTCTGTAAGAAAAGTGTATATGAAAGATGTGCTTGTTGTTGGCAAGGATGTTATTTTAGTTAAAGCACTTTCCTAGGGCATATGTTAATAAAATTGTGGTGAATGTAAACTGACATAGGTCAGGCTATTCATTGATAAATCAAGCATTGCTTGTTACAATAAAAGAAACTATTGTTGTAAAGTTGGGAAAAACAGTGACAAAAATCTTAACAAATTTAAACAAACTACAGGATTTAATAACAGCAGCAGAAAAAAAAGGGAATCGTCAGGGTGATAAAGTCCAAATAATTGCCGTAACGAAAGAAGTTTCTGTTGAAAGAACACAAGAAGCAATTGATGCAGGACTCTCTCATTTAGGAGAAAATAGACCTGAAGGCCTGCAACGTAAAATTGCAGAGATTCACGCTGATGTACATTGGCATTATATCGGGTCTCTTCAAACACGTAAAGTAAAACAAGTCATTAACAGCATTGATTATTTACACTCCTTAGATCGTTTGAGTCTAGCAGAAGAAATTGAAAAAAGAGCAGATCAGCCAGTTAAATGTTTTGTACAAGTAAATGTTTCGGGTGAAGAATCAAAACATGGCTTAAGTATCGAAGAAGTTTTGCCTTTTGTAAAAGCGTTAAAGAGTTTTACAAAGATTCAAGTTGTAGGTTTAATGACCATGGCACCAAATACAGAAGACGAAGCAATCATTCGCTCTGTTTTCAAGCAATTAAAACAATGTCAACAGCAAATAGCCGAGCAAGGATTCGCACACGCACCTTGTACCGAGTTATCAATGGGCATGTCTAATGACTTTGAAATTGCGGTAGAGGAAGGGGCTACTTTTGTTCGAGTCGGAACGGCTCTTGTTGGAAATGAAAGAGGGGAACAGGATGAGCATGAAAAATAAAATTAAAAACTTCTTTTACCTTGAAGAAGAACTAGAAGAAGAAATCACGCAAGCTCCTATTCAGCAGCAACAGCCCATACAACAACAGCAACCGATTCATTCCGTAAAGCCTAAAAAAACGATTAAAGAGCGTAGGGCGCCTATTCAAGAAATTATGCCGCAAAGTTCAGCAACGCCTAACAACATTGTAAGCTTGCAGGCAGCTATGAGCTCTAAGGGAGCAAAAGTTGTTTTAATTGAGCCTAGAGTTTATGCAGAAGCACAAGATATCGCGGAGCATTTAAAAAATAAGCGTGCTGCAATCGTCAATTTACAACGTATTGAACGAGAGCAAGGCAAACGCATTATTGATTTTTTAAGTGGTACAGTCTATGCACTTGCCGGGGATATCCAACGTATCGGTAAAGATATTTTCCTTTGTACGCCAGATAATGTAGAAGTGACTGGTGAAATTACAAACTTTATTTTAGACGATAATTAATAGCGAGGATTGTAGTTTATATGACTTTTTTTATAATACTTGGTTATGTATCATTAGCATTTAGAATCTATTCATTTATGCTAATTGGCTATATTTTAATGTCTTGGGTGCCTGCCGCTCAAAATTCAGCCATTGGACGTATGCTTGAAAAAGTGTGTGAGCCGTATTTAGGGATTTTCAGAAAGTTCATTCCACCACTTGGAATGATTGATATTTCACCAATTGTGGCTATCTTCATGTTGAATTTTATTGAACGAGGGCTTGTTATAGTCATCCAGAAAATATTTCTTATGTTCGTTTAGCAGTAAATCCTCACTCTTAGGTGGGGATTTTTTATTTAGCAATGTTTTTGTACGGAAAGAGCAACGGCCAAAAATAGAGGGTGATAAAGGTTTGTTTAACGGGTGTTCAAATATCTTTGTATAATGAGACTGCCCCAGTGGAAAAAAGAGCTTTTCAAGTAAACGTAAAAAAATTATACTCAATGATGCAAAGACGTCATAACTTGGAAATACTATGTTCATCCAGCCCACCAAGCATATAGAACTAGTGAAAGAGGAGACAACGAGATGGAACACTTAATTCAGCATTTTCGAAAAGATGAACAACCGTTTATTGAACAAGTAATAAGCTGGCAGCGTGAGGTAGAGGATCGCTATGCACCTAAGCTAACAGATTTTCTTGATCCCAGACAGCGTTTTATCGTGACATCTATTATCGGACAGGACGACACATTGAAAACGGCATGTGCAGGGTTATTTGACGGGGCAGAGAGACAGCGTATGCTTATTTATCCTACTTACTATGAAGTTATGGAGGAAGACTTTCAGCTGACAGCATTTACGATTCACTATCCTATGAAATTTGTCCAGCTCCGGCATCCAGATGTGTTAGGGGCCTTGTTATCATTAGGCTTGAATCGTGGTAAATTTGGTGATATACGTGTCAATGAGCAGCAGGTGCAATTTGTAGTAGCACAGGAGGTAGCAGATTATGTTCGTTTGCATTTAACGGGTATTGGTAAAGTCAAGGTACATGTTGAATCTTTAAAGCAAGACGAGCCACTTCTCTTCAATGAGGATGAGTGGTTTGAGGAATCTCATACTGTTTCATCCATGCGTTTAGATGTGATTATCGCTACCATTTTAAATGTGTCACGTCAAAAGGCACAAGCTTTGATTACTGGGAATAAAGTACGTGTCAATTGGACAGAGCGAGATACAGTTGCCTTTGAATTACAAGAAGGGGATATTTTATCGATACGAGGGAGCGGTCGTGTGAAAATTATTATGACAGAAGGCCGTACAAAAAAGGATAAAATCCGTCTGCAAATCGGTCGATTGGCCCAAAAAAGCTGAAAGTGAAGTAAATTTCATTAATTTTTACTGCTAAGTTGTCGGAACAATTGTATAATAGAAATTACGAATGTACATGTAAAGGAGAGAAGGATTGTATGCCATTATCACCTATTGATATACATAATAAGGAGTTTACAAAAGCTTTCAGAGGTTATGCTGAAGATGAAGTAAATGAATTTTTAGACCAAATCATTAAAGACTACGAAATTTTGTTACGTGAAAAAAAAGAGGTTGATAAGCAATTAGAGATGGCCTTAGAACAGGCGAGGCATTTTAGCTCCTTAGAAGAAACTTTGCAGAAGTCCATTGTTGTTGCACAAGAAGCGGCTGATGAAGTGCGAAGAAATTCACAAAAAGAGGCTAAACTCATTGTAAAAGAGGCTGAGAAAAATGCTGATCGAATTGTCAATGATGCTTTAACAAAAGCTCGTAAGGTGACGATTGAAATTGATGAGCTTAAAAAACAATCTAAAGTATTCCGTAATCGTTTCAAGATGCTTGTTGAGGCACAGCTTGATTTGCTTAATGCTGATGACTGGGATCATTTGCTTCAATATGATATTGATTTAACAGAAATTCAAGCATCTGTTGAGGAAGCACAGGAATCTGAAGAGATGTAACTTTTCTTTTTAATGGTTGCACTCGACAAATGAAACTTGACGCCATTGTTTGAATTTCATATACTTTGTAATAGTAATTATTTTGAAAAGATATGCATACAGGCAGAGACGAAGACAGTATTTGTTAGGCGTAGTTAAGCGATTTGGGGACAGTGAGAGCCCAAACATGCAACTAACATTGAATATCACTTCTGAGCTAAATAGCTGAAAAAAGTAGGTTATTTCGTGATGCACGACGTTAACGTGCTTGAAAGAGGTAGTGCAATATTTTTGTGCTACAAGTAGGGTGGTACCGCGAGTAGAAGCTTCTCGTCCCTTAGTGGGATTGAGGGCTTTTTTTATTTGTTCGCGAATTGTTTGAGTTGCGTTTGCCAATAACTGTCCTAGAAGTAATTGTCTATATGCTTGGGTAAAATAAAGGAGGAATTTTAATGGTTGAATACAAAGATACGTTATTAATGCCAAAAACAGATTTCCCAATGCGTGGGAATCTACCGGCGAATGAGCCAAAAACGCAAGAAAAATGGAATGACATGGATATTAACAAATTACAGATGGAACGTACTGCCGATCGTCCAGAATATGTTCTACATGATGGTCCTCCCTATGCAAATGGTGATATCCACATCGGCCATGCCTTAAATAAAGTATTGAAGGATATGATTACACGTCATCGTTCAATGACTGGCTACCATGTGAATTATATTCCAGGCTGGGATACGCACGGTCTACCAATTGAACAAGCACTGACAAACAAAGGTGTAAAGCGTAAAGAAATGTCAGTAGCAGCATTCCGCCAACTTTGTGAAGAGTATGCATATGAGCAAATTGATAATCAACGTGCCCAATTCCGTCGTCTAGGCATTCGTGGTGATTGGGAAAACCCTTATATTACATTAAAGCCTGAATTTGAAGCACGTCAAATTGAAGTGTTCGGTAAAATGGCTGAAAAGGGTTACATTTATAAAGGCTTAAAACCAGTTTATTGGTCACCATCTTCTGAATCTGCTTTAGCAGAAGCTGAAATTGAATATAAGGACATCAAATCACCATCAATCTATGTTAGCTTTGCTATTAAAGATGCGAAAGGTATTGTACCAGCAGATGCTAAATTTATTATTTGGACAACAACACCTTGGACATTACCAGCAAACCTAGGCATTTCTTTAAATCCTGAATTTATGTATGTTGTAGTTGCTGTAGCTAATAAAAAATTCATCATTGCCAAAGAATTATTAACATCAGTAGCGAATGCCCTTGGATGGGAAGACTATGAGGTTGTTCAAGAAGTAAAAGGGGAAGCACTTGATCGTCTTGTAGCGCAGCATCCATTTTATGATCGTGAATCTCTTATTATGGTAGGAGAACACGTAACTGCTGAAGCGGGTACAGGTTGTGTTCATACAGCTCCCGGACACGGGGAAGACGATTATCATATTGGTAAACAATATGGTTTAGGCATTCTTAGCCCTCTTGATAATAGCGGCTGTTATACAGATGAAGCACCTGGCTTTGAAGGCGTGTTTTATAATGATGCCAACAAACTTGTAACAGAAAAACTAAAAGAAGTAGATGCATTAGAAAAACTTGACTTCTTTACGCACTCTTATCCACATGACTGGCGTACGAAAAAACCTGTTATTTATCGTGCGACACCACAATGGTTTGCCTCTGTTGAAGCATTCCGTGGTGAGTTGTTAGAAGCTGTAAAAGCTACAGCATTTACACCAGCTTGGGGAGAAACTCGTCTTTATAATATGATTCGTGATCGTGGAGACTGGGTTATTTCACGTCAACGTGCTTGGGGTGTGCCGATTCCAATTTTCTACGCAGAAAACGGAGAGCCAATTATTACACCTGAAACAATTAGCCATATCTCAGCATTATTCCGTGAGCATGGATCGAATATTTGGTTCCAAAAAACAACAAAAGAATTATTACCAGAGGGCTTTACACATCCAGGTAGCCCGAACGGCGAATTCACAAAAGAAAATGATATTATGGACGTCTGGTTCGATTCAGGTTCATCCCACCAAGGTGTACTTGTAGAGCGCGGCATGAAATATCCAGCTGATTTATACTTAGAAGGCTCTGACCAGCATCGTGGTTGGTTTAACTCATCTCTTATTACATCTGTTGCTATTAATGGCTATGCACCATATAAAGGACTATTAACACATGGTTTTGTTCTTGATGGCGAAGGACGTAAAATGAGTAAATCATTAGGAAATGTGATCATTCCACAAAAAGTAATGGATCAGTATGGAGCAGATATTCTTCGTCTATGGGTTGCTTCTGTTGACTATACAGCGGATGTACGAATTTCGATGGATATGTTAAAGCAAGTATCAGAGGTGTACCGTAAAATTCGTAATACATTCCGCTTCTTACACGGCAATATCGCTGATTTCGATCCAAAGAAAGATCGTGTTGCCTATGCAGAGCTTCGTGAGATGGATCAATATGTCTATATGCGTTTACAGGATGTCTTACAAACTGTTCGTGCAGCATATGATCGTTATGATTTCGCTGCTGTTTATCACATCGTCAATAATTTTGTCGCAGTCGAGTTATCTTCATTCTATTTAGATATTGCAAAAGATATTGTCTATATCGAAGGTCACGACAATAAAGATCGTCGAGCGATGCAAACAGTTATTTACGATACATTAATGACATTGGTTAAAATCATGACACCAATCATCCCTCATACAACAGATGAAATGTGGTCTTATCTACATGCCCAAGGTATTGTAGAGGAAGTTTCTGTTCAATTAACGGACTTCCCAGAGGTAGATGTACAAGAGAATTTTGAAAGCCTACGTACAAAATGGGAAAATATTATTGATGTACGTGACGATATCTTAAAAGCATTAGAGGAAGCTCGTAATGCTAAAACAATAGGTAAATCACTAGAAGCAAAAGTAACAGTATATGCCAAAGAGGATGTTGTAGCTTTATTGAATGATGTGAACATTGACTTTGCACAGCTTTCAATCGTTTCTGCTTTTGAAGTAGCTACTATTGATGAGGCGCCTGCTGAAGCTTTAGCACTTGAGCATGTATCCATTGTAGTTGAGAAGGCAACAGGGGAGAAATGTGAGCGTTGCTGGTCAATTTCTGAAACAGTTGGTGCAAATGAGGCACATCCTACAGTTTGTGCGCGCTGTGCAGAAGTTGTAGAAAAATATTACGTTTAACGGAAATGAATAATAAGAATCTGCATTTCTATTGTAGATCATACGCAAGTCTCCTTGATGGGGGCTTGCTTTTTTTCATGGAGGTTTTGCAGATTCTTGTTAGATTATTTAAATAAAATTTCTGTCGTATTGCGATAGTCGGTTGGAGAGATTCCTACATATTTTTTAAAGGTTAAACTATAGTAATTAGGTGTATTAAAGCCACAGGTGGAGGAGATCTTTTCTACGGTATAGTCGTACTTCCGTAGAAAGGGTAAGCTCTTGATGAGGCGTGTAAAGGCGACATAGTCAACGAAATTGCGACCAGTCTCTTTTTTAAATAGCCTGCTAAAATGTGTGGGACTAAAGCTTATATATTTTGCAACATCACGAACGGTCAATTGCTCATCATAATGTTCTTCAATATAATGAATGGCCTTTTGAAGCTGCACATGCTTTGTTAAATCTTCATAATATCTGATATGAATATTATCTATAGGTGGTTTTCTACGTGCTTTTCGTGCTTGACTATAGGACTCCTTTACGTGCATTGCGTCCTGAAACACTCCTCCAACCCCCATGAAAAGATGGATACAATAGTCCTTTTTAAGTGTCTCGATGACCTCCAATAGACATAATTCGCCTGCTGTCCAATGTTTAAAAGAGTTATACTCAGTCGGAATTCTCATGAGAAGTAATAAGTAGCGTTCGAAATGTAAAAAAGATAAGGGTGCTTTATTGGCAAAATGCTGACGAAAAACATTTGTAATGTTACTGCTTGCGTCATGAGGAATAGCATCACTATCGATATAGCCCTGAATTAAGAACACAATATTAGGAATACAATTTGTTGATAAAAATGATGCAGATTGAATGATTTCTTGTTCATTATCAATTTCGCCACGTATAAGACGTTTCAAAAATGCTTCTCTGAACGGAGAGGTATGATGCTGGGACACTTGTTGTGATAGCTCAAGCATTGTGAGTGTACTTGCTTTCTTGTCCTGATAGGATGTGTACAGTTTTTTTACGATTCGTAAAAATTTTGATTTCTGTAATGGTTTTATGAGAAGTGCAGGTAAAACTAATTCAATTGCTATACCAGTCGAGTAGGTGAGGTGTTCTGTAACAATTGGGACAATTATACTATTAGGATAATTTCTTTTTAATCGATTAATCTTCACCCAATCAAATAACCGATTGACCTCATAGACAATAATGACTTCATCTTCTCGCTTTGGCACTTTACACTCCTCCAAAGCATTTGGTAAAACCTCTTTTAACCATTCACTCATTTGCTGTTTATCAAATGAGCTTTCCATATACCATACCACCTTTAAAATGCTACCAGCCTCCTACGAATGAAAAGATAAAAATATTTTAACTTAAAATAGCAATTATTTGTACTAATACAGCAAAATTTTATATCTATATTGTGGTTGAAATAGAATAAAATAATTGTAGTGAATAATAGTTTGAAATTTCAGATAATTATTCGATGATATGACAAAGGGGGAGTTAGCTTATGGCGGAAGTAGGCAGTCATGATTATGACTACGTGGAGGCAGGAACAATTGATGTGAAAGATCTACCGCCTCTAGATGCAACAACAAATAAAATTATGAAGGATGAATTTACAACAGGTTTAGGCTTAACGGTATTTTACTTTATTTTGATTTTTAGTATTCCTGTTATGAATTGGTTTGCTCCAGCATTTGCATTTAAGAAAATATGGGGCGGTATGACAGTCACATGGTTTGTGACAACGATTGTCATGATGGCTATGGCTTTTATTATTGCGTATGTGCATACGGCCATGTATGAGAAGCGTTTAAAAAAATACGATATAGCAAATAAGTAGGTGAGACAAAGGGGGAAGTGTTGAATGATGGAAGCTCTTTTAGAACCAAAGATGTTAATGACCGTTGCGTTAATGGGAACGATTGTCTACATTACGTATTTAACAAAGAGAAATGCAACAGCTTCGGATTTCTTTGTAGGTGGCCGAAGCTTTGGATGGTTTACAAATGGTTCTGCCATTGGCGGGGATTATTTAAGTGCAGCAACATTTCTTGGAATAGCTGGTTTAACATTTCAACTAGGTTATGATGGTGCTTATTATGCTTTTTGTTTCTCTATTGGATTAACATTATTAGCTATTTTCGTAGCGGGCCCTTTAAGAAGATTTGGTGCATTTACGGTTGCTGATTTTTTAGGTTATCGTTTTCATAGTAGCAGGGCTCGACTCGTAGCGGTTGCAGTCGTTTTAGCCATCTCAGGCTTTTATGCGGCTCCTCAATTATTAGGTGCTGCTCAAATATTAAGTATGTTTTTTGGTACTTCCTATGAATTTGGCATTATCTTTACATGTGTTGTCATGGTTTTTTATGTAGGGATAGGTGGAATGAAAGGTACGACAATCAACCAAGCTTTGGAGCTGTGGATTCGTCTTGGCGCATTTATTGTGATGTTAATTGCTGCAGTTTATGGTGGTTTGCATTACGATAAAATTTTAGCTGCCATCCATTCATTCAGTGGCCCTATTACAGGAACTTCTCCGTATGCCTTAGATGGTAATGATGTGAATTTTGATGGTGCCGCTTGGACAGGCACAGGCTTTTATTTCCCAACATTTTGGCAAACTATTAGTATGACCATTGGTTTAGCCTTAGGGACAATTGGGCTTCCCCATATATTATTACGCTTTTATACAAACCCAAGTGCTAAAGCAGCACGTAAATCTGCGCTTATGGCTATTGGTATTGCTAGTACGTTTTTCTTATTAGCTGTTTATTTAGGTGTTGTAGGCCGATCTATTTTCATTTCGGGAACAGCTAGTGAGGAGGTAATGCGCGATTTAGTATTAGGTGGGAATAACATGGTCATTCCGACGACAGCCCTTGCGCTAGGTGGTAAATGGTTACTTGGTTTAGTAATTGCAGGTGCATTTGCAGCTATTTTCTCTAATCTTTCAGGGCTATTTATTACAAGCTCTGGCGCATTAGCCCATGATTTATATGCCAATATTATGAAAAAGGATATAACACAAAAACAACGTGTTGTTGCTGGTAAAGTGGCCATTGTATTATTAGGGATTTTATATGGAGCACTTGGTTTACTTGTCAAGGATGCATCCATTGGTCATTTAGTGGCGCTCGCCTTTACGGTTGCAGCCAGTACATTCACGCCAATCTTTATTCTCGGTATTTGGTGGAGGGGCATGACAGAGAAGGGTGCCATTGCAGGATTGCTCATTGGTCTTGGCGTGTCAATGTGGATGATCTTTTTACCAGGAACATTACCAAGTTTCTTGCAGTTTAAAATACCAGGTATTGTGACAGTACCGGTTGGCTTCTTATCTGTTATTATCGTGTCACTACTAGATCGTAAAGTTCCGGCTGATGTCAATGATTTCATGAAGCGAGTGCATTCGAAAGAATCTGAAACCGTTTAACTCAATAAGTCAGAGCTATTTCTATTGCTTAAAAAGTGAATAGAAATAGCTTTTTTATATTCTTGAAGGAGATTGGGCATCCGCCATATTTTGATGTGATATTAGTTATTGTGATGGGTGCTGTTATGGTAGAATAGGTAAGATGTTGAGTGAACGGAGGAATGACTGTGTATAAATATTATGGATTGGCTGCTTTTGTCGTTTTATTAGATCAATGGACAAAATGGCTAATTGTGAAAAATATGGAGTATGCTGAACGCATTGCTGTGTGGGACCCATGGTTTGGCATTTTATCTCATCGTAATAGAGGTGCAGCATGGGGGATGCTAGAAGGGCAAATGTGGTTGTTTAGTATCGTGACAGTTGCTGTCATTTGTGCCATTCTCTACTTTTATCATAAAGAGGCAAAAGGAAAGCCCGTTTTTCAAGTGGGTTTAATGCTATTACTTGGTGGCGCATTAGGAAACTTTATTGATCGTCTTTTTAGAGGAGAAGTGGTCGATTTTGTTGATGTTTTAATTCCAATTATTAATTATGACTTCCCTATTTTTAATGTGGCAGATGCTGCATTAACTATAGCTGTCGTTGTACTTATGATTGGTTTGATTATGGAAGATAAAAAAGAAAAGAAACAGGTGAAACAATGACGCAAGTAACATATACAATCGAAGAACAGCAGCAAGGAGAGCGCATTGATAAAGCACTTTCAAGCTTACAATCAGAGTGGTCACGTACACAAATTGGGAACTGGGTTAATGATGGGATTATCAAAGTGAATGGCGATGCTGTAAAAGCAAAATATAAAGTAAAAGCTGGTGATATCATCATGATTGATGTACCAGAAGTAGAAATTCTAGATGTAATAGCCGAAAAATTAGATTTGGATATTGTTTATGAGGATGCAGATGTCCTTGTTGTCAATAAACCAAAGGGGATGGTCGTTCATCCAGCACCAGGCCATATGTCAGGTACATTGGTAAATGGTTTAATGTATCAATGTAAGGATTTATCAGGTATTAATGGTGTGATGCGACCTGGTATTGTCCATCGTATTGATAAAGATACATCAGGTCTATTAATGGTGGCTAAAAATGATACAGCCCATGAATCGTTAGTGAATCAGTTAGTGAATAAAACGGTGACACGTAAATATATTGCTCTTGTACATGGACATATTGCTCATGATAAGGGGACAATTGATGCACCGATTGGTCGCGATCAAAAGGATCGTCAAAAACAGGCAGTCGTTGATAACGGTAAACATGCGGTGACACACTTCCAAGTTGTGGAGCGTTTTGGTGATTATACACTAGTAGAATGTCGTTTAGAAACGGGACGTACACACCAAATTCGTGTGCATATGAATTATATCGGCTTCCCACTAGTGGGAGATCCAAAATATGGTCCGAAAAAGACAATAGACTTTGGTGGACAAGTTTTACATGCTGCAACTTTAGGATTTGATCATCCTTCTTCTGGTGAATATTTGGAGTTTGAAACACCACTTCCAGTTGATTATGAGCAATTATTAAGTGATTTACGAAATAGGCATTGACGAATAAGAAAAGAAAGTCTATACTAACCACAGTGAATGAACAAACATAACTAAATATTCACCTTTAATAGCAGTCCAGAGAGGCTGAGAAGGGACATGTGATAGTGTTGCAAAAATTTGTGCTGCAAATTTTTCGACATGCTTTTTTCGACACGTATACAACCCCTCTCAGGCTATTCGCCTCGAGAGGTTTTTTTATGTACACATGGCCGACACTAGAGTAGAGAGAGGAGGAACGGATATGGCACAAAATGAATTATTAGATGGCCCATCAATGACACGGGCACTAACACGTATTGCCCATGAAATTATTGAACGCAACAAAGGAATCGATGAATGTATTTTAGTTGGCATTAAAACAAGAGGTGCTTTTCTAGCCAAACGTTTGGCACAACGAATTGAAAAAATTGAAGGTAAACCTATTCGTACAGGGGAAATTGATATTACGCTATACAGAGACGATTTAACAACCAAACATGAAAACGAACAAGCACATGTAGAACAAGTTGATATTGAGTATGTCGTGAAAAATCAAAAAATCATTTTAGTAGACGATGTACTTTATACAGGACGAACAGTACGTGCAGCACTGGATGCTGTAATGGATTTGGGGAGACCTGCTCAAATTCAACTAGCCGTGCTAGTGGATAGAGGGCATCGAGAGTTGCCAATTAGAGCAGACTATGTAGGGAAGAATGTTCCGACTTCTGGCTCTGAGCGCATCATTGTCAACTTACAAGAAGTAGATGGAGAAGATTGCGTCATTATTTATAAAGAAGACGAATAATAAAGTGAGGAAACAATATGTCAAATGCAGTTTTAGATATTAAGGATAAACCAACTCCACTTCAGCTTGTGACATTAAGTTTCCAGCATATGTTTGCGATGTTTGGATCAACAATTTTAGTGCCACAGTTAGTAGGACTTAGTCCAGCGATTGCTCTTTTAACAAGCGGGATTGCAACATTATTCTTCCTATTAATTACGAAATTTCAAGTACCAGCCTATCTAGGGTCGTCCTTCGCCTTTATAGCACCAATCATACTTGCGGCAGGCGGTTTAAATGATGATGGCTCGAGTGTCCACCCAGGCAATGCCATGATCGGTGCGATGGCTGTCGGGATTACGTATGGAGTTGTATCCTTAATCATTTGGAAAAGTGGTTATAAGTGGATTATGAAAATTTTGCCGCCAATCGTGGTAGGTCCAGTTATTATGGTAATTGGACTTGGACTATCTGGTACAGCTGTGAATATGGCCATGAACGTCAATGGAGAGTATAGCTTTTTACACTTCTCAGCTGCTTTAGTTACGGTCTTTACAGCTATCATCTTTACGATTTTCTTTAAAGGAATTTTAAGCACTATGCCAATATTGATGGGCTTAATCGTAGGGTATATTTACTCCATGATCGTAGACATCGTAGATTATACACCGATTGCCCAAGCAAAATTCTTCGCAATGCCTGATTTCTTAATACCAGGTGTGCATTATGAGTTTGAAATAACAACAAAAATTCTACTTATCATGGTACCAATCGTGATTGTAACAATTTCGGAACATATTGGTCACCAGCTAGTATTAGGAAAAGTAGTAGATCGAGATTATATTAAAGAGCCAGGGTTGCACCGTTCCCTATTAGGAGACGGACTTGGAACATTTGTCAGTGCTATAATCGGGGGTCCTCCGAAAACAACTTACGGTGAAAATATTGGTGTACTAGCCATTACTCGAGTGTACAGTATCTACGTTATTGCAGGTGCAGCAGTGGTTGCCATCTTACTATCATTCTTCGGGAAAGCAATGGCAGTGATTGCAACGATTCCAACCGCAGTACTTGGTGGAGTGTCTATCTTACTCTTCGGAATTATCGCAGCCAGTGGCTTACGTATGCTAGTAGATAATCATATTGATTTTGGTAATACCCGTAACCTAGTTATTGCCTCAGTAATATTAGTCATTGGTATTGGCGGTGCCAAGTTTGTTATCTCTGAATCATTAAGTGTTGAAGGAATGGCACTAGCCGCGATTATCGGTGTGCTATTGAATGCGATTCTACCAGGTAAAAAAGAAGCAGATATACCCGTACAATACAATCAAAATAAAGATTCATAGTAGTACCTTTTAATGAATTGTCCAGAGAGGCAAAAAAAGGGAAGTTGTGGACAGGCTGAAGTAGGATGTATGTCTTGCTGTAGTTTGTCACGCCTCCTTATGCCTCGTTGATGACATCAACGGGGCTTTTACTTTATATACAGAGAACGTCATACATAGACGTTCACGATTCACAACCTAATGGAGGTCACATGATGAAGAACTTATTATCGATGGAACATTTAACAACAGAAGAGATTAACCAAATCCTAGATCTTGCGCAAGCATTTGAAAATGGTGAAACATCATCGTTATCTCGCCCATACAAGGTGGCCAATCTATTCTTTGAACCAAGTACTCGTACAAAAACAAGCTTTGAAATGGCAGAATATAAAATTGGCTGTCATGTTATCCCTTTCGATGCAGGGTTTTCGAGTGTTACGAAAGGGGAAACGATGTACGATACTGTCAAAACGTTAGAAATGATTGGTTTAGATGCTGTCATCATTCGAGCTTCAGAAGATGAGTATTACAATGAGCTGCTGGCTGGTATTAATGTAGCGATTATTAATGCAGGGGATGGTGCTGGGCAACATCCTTCACAATCCTTATTGGATCTTTATACCATCAAAAAAGAGTTTGGCTGTTTCGAAGGGTTGAATGTCACAATTGCAGGAGATATCTCTCATAGTCGAGTAGCCAAATCAAATGCAACAGCATTACAAAATTTAGGGGCAAATGTTCATTTCCTTTGCCCAGAAGAATGGTCTGGCGGTTTTGAAGCGCATCATTCATGGGATAATCTGATCGAAATAAGTGATGTCATTATGTTACTACGTGTGCAACATGAACGTCATAAAGTAAATAAAAGCTTCTCAAAGGAAGGTTACCATCAAGAGTTTGGTTTAACAATTGAACGAGAAAAGCAAATGAAAGAATCGGCCATTATTATGCATCCAGCACCCGTAAATCGTGATGTCGAAATTGCTTCTGAGTTAGTAGAGTGTGATCGCTCTCGAATTTTTGAACAGGTGCGGAACGGTGTTTACACACGGATGGCTATTATGGAAACCATTTTAAAGGGGAGAGAATAACATGACAAAGGTACTTCAAAATGTACAAATGCTAGATGAACAAGGTGAATTGAAGACAGTCAATATTGCAATGGCAGACGGAAAGATTACGGCTATTGGTCAGGGTGTGACTGTAGCAGGTGCAGAACTGATTGAAGGACATGGTTTAATCGTGGCACCAGGCTTTATCGATGTTCATACACATTTACGGGAGCCAGGATTTGAGCATAAAGAAACCATTGCTACAGGCTCTGCCTCAGCAGCAAAGGGTGGCTTTACGACAATTTGTGCGATGCCTAATACAAAGCCAGTACCTGATTCGGTTGACAACATGCAGCTCATCAATGGGCTCATTAAGGACAGCGCTGTTATTCGAGTACTCCCATATGGTTCCCTAACAAAGGATATATCGGGCGAGGTTCGAACAAATATTGAAGAATTAAAAGCACATGGAGCCGTAGCGTTCTCAGATGATGGTGTAGGCATTCAGCTAGCCTCAACGATGTATGAGCAAATGAAAGATGCGGCACAGCACGATATGGTTGTTGTAGCACATTGTGAGGACAACTCATTAATCTATGATGGTGTGATGCATGAAGGAAAGCGTAATAAAGAGCTTGGCCTTCCAGGGATACCTTCCATTTGTGAATCAGTACAAATTGCACGAGATGTGCTACTAGCAGAAGCGGCAGGGGCCCGCTATCATGTTTGTCACGTTTCTACGAAGGAATCGGTGCGTGCAGTAAGAGATGCGAAGGCAGCAGGTATTCGTGTCACAGCAGAAGTTTGTCCACATCATTTATTACTAGAAGAGATGGATATACCATCTGACGATGCAAATTGGAAAATGAATCCACCATTACGCGCAGCTGATGATAAAGATTCTCTACATGCAGCACTACTTGATGGCACAATCGACTGCATCGCAACAGATCATGCACCACATACAGTAGAAGAAAAATGCTGCGGTATGGTTGGCGCACCATTTGGTATCGTCGGTTTCGAAACAGCTTTCCCCTTGCTCTATACACAATTTGTTGAAACAGGAAAATGGACTTTAAAGCAATTAATTGATTGGATGACAGTGAGAGCAGCTGAGATTTTTGATCTGCCATATGGCACATTAGCAGTAGGCGCTTCAGCTGATATGATTTTAATTGATATTCAAAAAGAACAAACAATTGATGCAGATGGCTTTGTATCAAAAGGTCGCAATACACCATTCAACGGCTGGGTGGCAAAGGGTTGGCCAGTACTAACGATTTTTGAAGGCAATATCGTATATCAGGAGGCAGAGTAATGAAAAAACGTTTACTAGTTTTAGAAGATGGCACAGTATTTACAGGTATAGCATTTGGTAGCGAGCGCGCTTCACAAGGTGAGGTTGTATTTACAACAGGGATGACAGGTTATCAGGAAACGATTTCAGATCCTTCATTCTATGGACAAATTGTCACATTAACTTACCCTTTAGTTGGTAATTACGGCATTAACCGTGATGATTTTGAATCGATTACGCCAGCCATTCGTGGATTCGTTGTGCGTGAATTGGCTAAAAAACCTTCGAACTTCCGCTGTGATTTAACATTAGATGACTATTTGACAGCAAAGGATATCCCAGGAATTGAAGGCATTGATACGCGAAAATTAACACGTATCATACGCAGTAAAGGATCGGTTAAAGCGATTTTGACGGCTGCTGATGAAGAAGTAAATGTGGATGAAATTGTAGCACAATTACAAGCGACACCAGCCATTACACACCATGTCCGTGAAGTATCTCCAAAAGCTGCTTATCCATCTCCTGGTCGTGGTAAACGAGTTGTCTTAATTGATTATGGTATGAAGCACGGAATCCTACGCGAATTAAACAAACGTGATTGTGATGTGTTGGTAGTACCTTATAACACACCAGCTGAGGAAATTTTAGCTTGGCATCCAGATGGTATCATGCTATCCAATGGACCAGGGAATCCTGAAGATGTTCAGGAAGGTATTGATACGGTACGTAACTTAATCGGAAAAGTGCCAATGTTCGGTATTTGTTTAGGACACCAAATCTTTTCATTAGCTAGTGGAGCGAAAGCCTTCAAACTACCGTTTGGACACCGTGGTGGTAACCACCCAGTCAAAGACTTGCGCACAGGACGTACAGATTTAACATCTCAGAACCATGGCTATGCTATCGACATCGATTCATTAAAAGAAACGGATTTAGAATTAACACATATCGCATTAAATGATGGAACATGTGAAGGTGTGCGTCATAAGAAATATCCGATTTTCACAGTGCAATATCACCCAGAAGCATCACCAGGACCAGAGGATTCAAACCACTTATTTGATGAATTCATCGAAATGATGGAAGTAGAAGCAGGGAAGGGGAAACAACATGCCTAAACGTACAGATATTGAAACTATTTTAGTAATTGGCTCAGGCCCAATCGTTATCGGACAAGCAGCAGAATTTGACTATGCAGGTACACAAGCTTGTCTTTCATTAAAAGAAGAAGGCTACCGTGTTATTTTAATCAACTCAAACCCTGCCACAATCATGACAGATACAGAAATTGCGGACAAAGTATATATCGAGCCAATTTCTCTTGATTTTGTCTCTCGTATTTTACGTAAAGAGCGCCCAGATGCGATTTTACCAACACTTGGCGGTCAAACAGGTTTAAATATGGCGATTGAGTTAGACAAATCAGGTATTTTAGACGAGCTTGGTATTGAAATTCTTGGTACAAAACTAGATGCTATCCATAAAGCAGAAGATCGTGATTTATTCCGTAATTTAATGTATGAGCTAGGTGCTCCAGTTCCTGAGTCTGATATTATTCATAACTTAGATGAAGCGAAAAGATTTGTTGCGAAAATTGGATACCCTGTAATTGTTCGACCAGCCTTTACACTTGGCGGTACAGGGGGCGGTATTTGCTACAACGATCAAGACTTAGAAGAGATTGTGACATCGGGTTTAAAATATTCACCCGTAACACAATGTTTATTAGAAAAATCAATTGCTGGCTATAAAGAGATTGAATATGAAGTAATGCGTGATGCGGCTAACAATGCCATTGTTGTATGTAACATGGAAAACGTTGACCCAGTAGGAATCCATACAGGTGACTCAATCGTTGTAGCACCAACGCAAACACTATCAGATCGTGAAAACCAAATGCTACGTAATATTTCGCTAGATATTATTCGTGCACTTAAAATAGAGGGTGGCTGCAACGTCCAGCTAGCACTTGATCCATATAGCTTTAATTACTATGTGATTGAAGTAAACCCACGCGTATCGCGTTCATCTGCACTAGCATCTAAAGCAACAGGTTATCCAATTGCTAAGCTAGCAGCTAAAATTGCAGTTGGTTTAACATTAGATGAAATTAAAAACCCTGTAACAGGATCAACATATGCTTGTTTTGAACCTGCACTTGATTATATCGTAGCTAAAATTCCTCGCTGGCCATTCGATAAATTCGAATCAGCTAAACGTAATCTTGGTACGCAAATGAAAGCTACTGGTGAAGTAATGGCATTAGGTCGCACATTTGAGGAAGCTATGTTAAAAGCGGTTCGTTCTCTTGAGACCGGACAAGTACATTTAGAGTTAAAGCATGCTGAGGAAAATTCAGATTCTTGGATTGAAAAGCGTATCCGCAAAGCTGGAGATGAGCGCCTATTCTTTATCGGTGAAGCTTTACGTCGAGGTGTAACAATTGAACAAATTCATGAATGGTCAGCGATTGATCTATTCTTCTTAAATAAGTTTAAAAATATCGTCGATATGGAACAAACACTTGCTGACAATAAAAATGATAAAGATGTCCTACGTACGGCAAAACGTTTAGGCTTTGCAGATAAGAAAGTTGCTGAGCTTTGGGAAACAACACCAGAAGCCATTTATGCTTATCGTAAAGAACATGGCATTATTCCAGTCTATAAAATGGTTGATACATGTGCAGCGGAATTTGAATCGGAAACACCATATTTCTATGGCACATATGAAGAAGAAAATGAATCTATTAAGTCAGAAAAACCTTCTGTTGTGGTACTTGGATCAGGACCAATCCGTATCGGCCAAGGGGTAGAATTCGATTATGCAACAGTACACTCAGTATGGGCGATTCAAGAAGCTGGCTATGAGGCAATCATTATCAACTCCAACCCAGAGACAGTATCAACAGACTTCTCTGTTTCTGATAAGCTCTACTTCGAGCCATTAACAATTGAGGATGTTATGCATATTATCGATTTAGAACAACCAATTGGTGTTGTTGTTCAATTCGGTGGTCAAACAGCCATTAACCTGGCCGATAAATTAGCAGCAAATGGTGTAAAAATCTTAGGTACATCTTTAGAAGATACTGACCGTGCAGAAAACCGCGATAAGTTCGAGCAGGCTTTACGTGAATTAAACATTCCGCAGCCGCTAGGGGAAACAGCCGTTTCTACAGAGGAAGCTCTTGCCATTAGTGAGCGTCTAGGCTTCCCAGTACTTGTTCGTCCATCGTATGTACTTGGTGGACGTGCAATGGAAATTGTCTACAATCAAGATGAATTACAGCACTATATGGAAAATGCAGTGGAGGCATCTCCAGATCATCCTGTTTTAGTAGACCGTTACTTAACAGGACAGGAAATCGAAGTAGATGCTATCTGTGACGGCGAAAATGTTCTAATTCCAGGGATTATGGAACATATTGAGCGTGCAGGGGTTCACTCTGGAGACTCAATCTCTGTCTATCCACCACAAAAATTAACACAGGCACAAAAGGATACATTAGTTGATTATACAACTCGTCTCGCGAAGGGCCTAGGCATCGTTGGCTTAATGAATATCCAATACGTAATTTCACAGGGCGAAGTATTTGTGATTGAGGTAAACCCACGTTCATCACGTACAGTACCATTCTTAAGTAAAATTACAAATATTCCAATGGCTAACATTGCAACGAAAGCAATCCTTGGAAAATCTATTGTAGAGCAGGGTTACCCAACAGGTTTAGCGCCTGAACAAAAGGGTGTATTTGTGAAAGTACCAGTGTTCTCATTCGCAAAATTACGTCGTGTAGACATTACATTAGGACCTGAAATGAAATCCACTGGTGAAGTAATGGGGAAAGATGCAACATTAGAAAAAGCCCTTTATAAAGGTTTAGTTGCAGCAGGTATGGAAATTCGTACAGAAGGTACAGTATTGTTTACTGTATCTGATAAAGATAAGGGAGAAGCGATTGCATTAGCAAAACGTTTCTCTACGGTAGGGTATCGCATTGTAGCTACTGAAGGTACAGCAAAAGTATTTGAAGAAGCAGGAGTACGTACAGATATTGTTGGCAAAATTGGTGCGAAAGGACAAACATTGATTGACCTTATCCAAAATGGTGAAGCTCAGCTTGTTGTCAACACATTAACTAAAGGGAAGCAGCCAGCTCGTGATGGCTTCCGAATCCGTCGTGAGTCTGTAGAAAATGGCGTACCTTGTCTAACATCTTTAGATACGGCAGAAGCAATGGTTCGTGTTATCGAATCCATGACATTTACAGCAGAACAAATGCCAAAAGCGGAGGTAGTGCACTAATATGATACGTCAAGAGAAAATGACGGTCGTCTCTCAAAAGCAAATTGCGACAAACATTTTCGAACTGACACTTCATGGTGAACTGGTTCAGGAGATGACTCCTGGCCAGTTTGTCCATGTAAAGGTGTCAGATTCATTGGAGCCGCTTTTACGTCGACCAATTAGTATTGCAAATATTGATAAAGAAAACAATGAGTTTACTATGATTTATCGTGCTGAAGGGCGTGGTACGAAAGTACTGGCGACGAATCGAGAAGGTCAACAAGTCAACGTGCTTGGTCCAATAGGTAATGGTTTCCCAGTAGATGCGGTACAAGAGGGAGGCACTGCACTATTAGTTGGCGGTGGAATTGGAGTACCACCTTTACATGAATTATCCAAACAATTGAATGCTCGTGGTGTGAAAACCATCCATGTCCTAGGCTTCCAAACAGAGGATGTCTGCTTTTATGAGGATGAATTTAGTGCACTTGGTGAAACACATTATGTGACTGTGGATGGCTCGAAAGGTACAAAAGGCTTTGTAACAACTGTATTAGAGTCAAGTGCCCCAAAGTTTGATGTATTTTATTCCTGTGGGCCATTACCGATGTTAAAAGCATTAGAGGGCTTTTATCCTGAAAAAGAGGGCTATTTATCATTTGAAGAACGTATGGGCTGTGGTATTGGAGCTTGCTTTGCATGTGTATGTAAAACAACTGATGAAGTTGAAAAAGACTATGTTAAAGTATGCTCTGATGGTCCAGTTTTCCCGAAAGGAACGGTGGCACTATGAGTCGTTTAACCATTCAAATACCAGGCTTAGCGTTAAAAAATCCAATTATGCCAGCTTCGGGTTGCTTTGGCTTCGGCCGTGAATATGCACAGCTTTATGATTTGTCAAAACTAGGTGCTATAATAATTAAGGCAACAACGGTCGAAACACGTGCCGGTAACCCAACGCCACGTGTTGCTGAAACAGCGGCGGGGATGTTAAATGCAATTGGTTTACAAAATCCAGGCATTGAAAAAGTGATGAATGAAGAATTGACATTTTTAGAGAGCTATGATGTGCCAATTATCGCTAATGTTGCTGGTACTGAAACGGCAGATTATGTGGAAGTAGCACGGCGTATTTCAGCAGCACCAAATGTCAAAGCGTTGGAACTGAATATTTCTTGCCCTAACGTGAAGTGTGGTGGCATCCAATTTGGGACAGACCCAGCCACAGCACGTCAGCTTGTTGAGGCTGTCAAGGCTGTATCTGAAGTGCCAGTCTATGTGAAGCTATCACCAAACGTGACAAATATTGTGGATATTGCTTTAGCTGTTGAAGCAGGTGGAGCAGATGGTATTACGATGATAAATACATTGGTAGGTATGCGTTTAGATGAGCGTACAGGAAAGCCTGTCATTGCTAATGGAACAGGTGGACTATCAGGTCCTGCTGTTAAACCTGTAGCAATCCGAATGGTTTATGAGGTGTACAAGGCTGTCAATATTCCGATAATTGGTATGGGTGGTGTAACAGAAGCGCAGGATGTCATTGATTTTATGTCTGCAGGTGCTTCAGCTGTAGCAGTAGGAACAGCAAACTTTGTTGACCACTTTGTCTGTCCAAACATCATTGAAGAATTACCAGCAAAGCTTGATGCATTAGGTGTAGAACATATAACAGAGATTATCGGAAGGAGCCATCGCTGATGAATACGAAACCAATATTAGCACTAGATTTTCCAGGAGAAAAAGAAGTGTTTGATTTTCTAAAACAGTTCAATGAGCCTCTTTTCGTGAAAATTGGTATGGAATTATATATGCAAGAAGGGCCTGACATTGTTCGAAAAGTAAAGGATTTAGGTCATGATATTTTCCTTGATTTAAAATTACATGATATCCCGAATACAGTAGGCTCGGCGATGAAGGGTCTAGCAAAACTAGGAGTAGATTTAGTCAATGTGCATGCTGCTGGGGGACGTCCTATGATGGAGGCAGCACTAGAAGGACTTGAAGCGGGTACACCTGCTGGCAAAGAACGTCCAGCATTAATAGCCGTTACACAATTAACATCAACAACAGAAGAACAAATGCAAGCAGAACAACAAATTGCTCTATCTTTGCAAGAGTCTGTCTTACATTATGCTAGTCTTACAAAACAAGCAGGTTTACAAGGTGTAGTTTGCTCTGTACATGAGGCGAAGGCAATTGCAGAAGTGTGTGGAGATGATTTTCTACGTGTAACACCTGGAATTCGTCTAGCAGGCGGTGCTGCACACGATCAAAAGCGTATCGCCACACCAGAGGGCGCAAAGCGTGACGGTTCATCACTCATCGTTGTTGGGCGTGCCGTAACTGGTGCACAGGATCCAGTAGCTGCATATAAAATCGTAAGTGAATTATGGGAGGCATAAATGATGATATTACAAAATGAAATTGCACACGCTATGTTAAAAGTAGGTGCTGTAGAATTAAATCCAACTGAATTATTTACATGGGCATCTGGTATTAAATCTCCTATTTACTGTGATACTCGTCTAACAATCTCAGACCCAGCTATTCGTAAACAATTAGCAAATGGCTTAGCAGCTGTTATCAAAGAGAATTTCGGTGCAACAGAAATCGTAGCAGGAACAGCTACAGCGGGTATCCCACACGCAGCATGGGTAAGTGATATTTTAGAATTACCGATGGTTTATGTACGATCAAAAGCGAAAGAACATGGTCGTGGTAATCAAATCGAAGGAAAATACGCAGCAGGTCAAAAAGTAGTTGTTGTGGAGGATATCGTTTCTACAGGTGGTTCTTCGATTACGGCAGTAGAAGCATTGCGTGCAGCTGGCTGTGAAGTATTAGGAGTAGTTTGTGTCTACACCTATAATCTTCCACGCGCTGAGCAAGCATTTGATGAGGCTGGCATTCAGTATATATCGTTAACAAACTTCGATTATTTAATTGAAGCAGCAAACGAATCAGGTGCTATTAAAGAAGAAGATATTCCATTTTTAAAAGAGTGGCACGGCAAGTTAAAAGCTGGAGAGCTATAATTGGAAACTGTCCCATAGGTCATCGTTAAATGATCTGTGGGACAGTTTTTTTCCTTTTAAATAGGAACGAGAGCGTTAAAATTGGATACTAAAGCTCTTAAAGTGGTGAATTCCGGTATCAAATCGTACAAGATTATTGTATTAACAGCTTTTTTTACTTCGAATAATATAGAGGGATCGAGACCTAATATGTGATATGAACCGAAAATTTTTGTAATGGAAGATATGTTAGCGATTTTTTCTATAACTGTATTTACTTATAGCAAAAGTTTCATTATTGATTTCTTCTACTGTAAACCAAGAATCCTCCATTTCTACCATGACAGACAACCTCACCTTATGTTTGAAATATAAATAATATTTAATAAAACTTTGTCATTGGAAATTTTAACATAAAATCATGTAATTTCCTTTTAAAATATTCGAAATAGTATTCCTATATTGAAAATTGGAGAAAAATTCGGCAACCTAGAATACTTAAGAAGTATGGTAGATAGCTATAAATTAACAGCTATAAATTGTTTTTTTAAAGTAATTTGAAATATTAGCACTTCAACGCCCAAAATTATTTATTGAAAACAAAAATGTGTGAAATATAACTTTTTCATAAAAAGTATTTTTTTTACTTTTTGCTTTAAAATACTGAATTAATTGAATTATTAAGCATTTTATTTGTGCAAATAAATATAATGTGAAATATCATTAATTATGTTTATATAATATTTATTTGTGAGAATTGTAACTTTGTAAAGAAAAAGTAAAATAATTCTTAACTTTAAATAATGAAATTACTATTTTTTTGAGGAAGAGGTATGGTGGAAATTTATATTTTGGTTTGTAATAATTTGAAAAAGGTACTTGCGTTTATACATGTTTTCTAGCTAAAATAATAGCACAGTTTAATTTTCAGATAATTCTATCAGTGGTTTACGCGTTTAAAGCGAAAAAATTATTAAAATTACACTAGCCACAATGAAAAAGAGAGGGGAAGAGAGAAAAATTAAATATGATTCTGATATAAAGTATCATTTGTATTTTCAGAATATTGAATAATAGAGGAGAGATTGTTTGAATACAGCAAAAGACTTATTAACAATAACAAATTTGTCTACAAGTTTTCGCATTAAAGATACATACCACGCTGCTGTAGATGATGTCTCACTTTCGCTTAAAAAAAATGAGGTATTAGCAATAGTTGGAGAATCTGGTTGTGGTAAAAGTACATTAGCGACTACTATTGTAGGCTTGCACAATGAAGTAAATACAAAGGTTTCTGGTGATATTTTTTATAATAATCAAAATTTAGCCCAATTGAATGACCAACAATTCAATAACTTACGTGGTAATGACATAGGATTTATCTTTCAGGACCCACTTTCAGCACTTAACCCTTTAATGAGAATTAACGAACAAATTGAAGAAGGGTTAATCTATCATACTAAGCTTTCAAAACAACAGCGAAGTGAAAGAGTATTAGAACTACTAAATCAAGTTGGGATTGCGAATCCAAAACGTGTTGCTAGACAATTTCCGCATCAGTTATCTGGTGGTATGCGTCAGCGTGTCATGATTGCAATTGCCTTATCATGTAAGCCTGCTATATTAATTGCTGATGAACCGACAACAGCTTTAGATGTTACGATTCAGGCTCAAATTTTGGACCTATTAAAAACATTACAGACTGAAACGGAGACAGGCATTATTCTCATCACTCATGATTTGGGTGTTGTAGCAGAGATGGCTGATCGAGTTGTAGTTATGTATGCAGGGGAAGTAGTGGAAGAGGCTCCAGTTCAGGAATTATTCAATAATCCAAGACATCCATACACTCGCTCGCTATTAAATTCAATTCCACAAACACATAGCGAAAATGAAAGACTCGAGGTTATTCAAGGGATGGTGCCATCTCTAATAAATTTACCTCGAGAAGGTTGTCGTTTTTCAGGAAGAATACCGTGGATTGATGCATCTTCACACGAGACAAAACCTCAATTACATGAAATTGCACCAGGACATTTTGTGAGATGTACCTGCTGGAAACACTTTCATTTTGAAGGTGAAGAAGGGGGCGGGGCTATATGAGCTTTATGCAAATTAAGGATTTAAATGTTCATTATCCAATACGTGGTGGATTTTTTAATACTATTGTTGATCGAGTATATGCGGTGGATGGCGTGACAATGGAATTTGAAAAAGGGAAAACCTATGGATTAGTAGGTGAATCAGGATCTGGTAAATCGACTACTGGAAAAGCGATAATTGGCTTAGAAAAAATCACCTCTGGTCAAATTTTTTATGAGGGTGAGAATGTGACAAATCAACAAAGACAGCGTGATTCTGCCTATAACAAAGATATTCAAATGATTTTCCAAGACTCTCATTCAAGTATGAATCCTAGAAAACGCGTTCTTGATATTCTAGCAGAACCAATTCGGAATTTCATGAAGCTTAGTGATCAAGAGGAACGCAAACGTATTAAAGAGCTACTAGCTATTGTTGGGATGTCAGAGGATGTCTTACTTAAATATCCACATGAATTTTCGGGAGGACAAAAGCAACGTCTTGGCATTGCGCGAGCGGTTGCATGTAACCCTAAAATGATCATTGCGGATGAGCCTGTTTCTGCGCTAGATCTATCTGTACAAGCACAGGTCTTAAATTTTATGAAAGATATCCAAAATGAATATGGTCTTACTTACTTATTCATTTCCCACGATTTAGGTGTTGTTAAACATATGTGTGATCATATTTCTATTATGTATAAAGGACGCTTTGTGGAAACTGGTACAAGACATGATATTTATAAGAATCCACAGCATATTTACACGAATCGACTTTTATCAGCCATCCCGAATATCGAACCAGAGACTAGGAATGAGCGCAAATTAATTCGACAAAAAGTAGAAGAGAATTATCAACAAGAGCAACATAAATATTATGATGAGCATGGAAAAGTCTATCCACTGAAATCCATTTCAGAGACACATATGGTTGCAATGTCGGGAGGAATGTGAAATGTGGAAAACAATTATTAGAAGAGTAATTTTAATGATTCCTCAAATGTTTGTGTTAAGCTTGATTATTTTTATCCTAGCAAAACAAATGCCAGGAGATCCTTTTACAGGGTTAATTACTCCAGAGACAGACCCTGCAAGAATTGAAGAACTAAGAATTCAAGCGGGTTACTATGACCCTTGGTATGTACAATATTACCATTGGGTAATCAATGCCTTTCAGGGCGATTTTGGACAAAGCTATACATATAAACTTGCAGTGTCCACATTGATTGGCGAGCGTGCATTAAACACATTCTGGCTCGCTCTACTTAGTACCATTCTCGTTTATTTAATAGCTATTCCATTAGGAATGATAGCTGGACGTAAACAGGATACTTTGTACGATAAGTCGATTACTCTGTATAGCTTTATAAGCTATGCGATACCGACCTTTGTATTGGGTTTAATCTTCTTATATATCTTTGGATACCGTTTAATGTGGTTCCCAACGAGCGGAACAGTCGATGTAGGTGTAGAGCCTGGAACACTCGAGTATTATTGGAATCGCTTGTATCATTTAATATTACCTGCAATGACGTATGCAATTTTAGCTACAACGACGATTATTCAATACTTACGTTCAGAAATTATCGATGCCAAGACACAGGATTATGTTAAAACAGCACGTAGTAAAGGTGTACCGATGAAAAAAATCTATAGAAGACATATTTTCCGTAACTCCTTATTACCAATTGCAGCCTTCCTTGGTTTTACAATTACAGGTTTATTAGGCGGCTCGATATTCATAGAGACAATTTTTGGCTTCCCGGGCATGGGGCAATTATTCATCCATTCCGTAACAAGTCGCGATTATAGTGTTATTACAGCTCTTGTTATGCTTTATGGCTTCTTAGCGTTATTAGGTAGTCTATTGTCAGATATAATTATGAGCATTGTTGATCCACGTATCCGCATAGACTAACAGCTAAATTGAACGCATAAGGAGAGGTGAATAAAATGGATCAAAAAAATGATGTAGTGAAAGTTGAAAGTACTCCACCAACAGGAATTCAAGTGGTTATACGTGAATTTAGAAAAGATAAATTAGCATTATTTTCATTTATAGGAATAACATTACTTATAATTGCGATATTAATTATGTCCTTTTTTATGAACCAGGATGAAATATTACGAATTAAATTATTAGAGCGTTTTACAGAACCTGGCGTTAATGGATATATCCTTGGGGCTGATGAAGCTGGGCGTGATATGTATGGACAGCTTATTATCGGTGCGAAAAATTCTATTTTAATTGCAATTGCTATCACTCTTATTGCAAATGCTTTAGGGATCGCACTAGGAATAATAATGGGCTACTATGGTGGCTTTATTGATAATTTATTTATGCGTATCATTGATTTTCTTATGACATTACCAACATTAATGATTATCATTGTATTAGTTACAATTATTCCTAAATATGGTGTTTTAGAGTTAATTTTGATTTTAAGTGCCTTTCAATGGATAGGTACTGCACGTCTTGTTCGAAGTAAAGCTTTATCTGAAGGACGACGAGATTATGTAAGTGCCTCCAAAACAATGGGGACTAGTGATTTTGCCATTATGTTTAAAGGGATACTACCAAATTTAAGTTCGTTGCTAATAGTAGAGTTAACGTTGAACTTTGCAGGGAATGTGGGTATTGAAACAGGTCTATCATTTTTAGGCTTTGGTTTACCTCCTTCTACACCTAGCTTAGGGACATTAGTAAGCTATGCAACAAACCCGATAGTATTATCTACAAAATGGTGGATTTGGTTGCCCGCATCATTATTAATTTTAGTTTTGATGCTTGGTATAAATTATGTTGGTCAAGCGCTAAGACGTGCGGCTGACGCAAAACAACGATTAGGATAAAAGGGGAGGATTTACACATGAAGAAGAATTGGTTATTCCTATCCGTACTTTTTGCATTCATGCTAATTTTAGCAGCCTGCAATGGTGGTGGAGGCAGTGGGTCTGAAAAAGGCTCAGAAACAGATAACACAGAAAAGTCAGGTGAAACAGAAAAATCCGGTGAATCTGAGGCAACGAATGATTCGTTACTTCCAATGGAGGTAACAAATGAAGGAGACGCAATCCAAGGTGGTACTTTACGCGTAGGACTTGTAACAAGCTCTCCATTTCAAGGGATTTTCAACTGGGAGCTATACGAAGATGCTTATGATTCAGAAATTTTAGCATTTGCTTCAAATGTACTTTTTGAACAAGATGGCAACTTCATTGTTACGGACAAAGGTATTGCAAAGTTAGATGTTGATGCTGATGCAAAAACAGCAACTGTCACAATTCAAGGTGATTATAAATGGTCAGATGGTACACCTTTAACAGCTGATGATTTAATTTTCCCATATGAACTAATTGGTCATCCAGATTATACAGGTGTCCGCTATGATGATGATTTCAAAAACATTGTTGGTGCAGAAGAATACCATAATGGTCAAGCAGATACAATTTCAGGTATTACAAAAGTTGATGATAAGAGTATTAAAATCCAACTAAAGAAAATATCGCCAGCCATTTACTCAATTGGTGATGGTTTATGGGCATATGCAGAGCCTAAACATCAATTAGAATCTATTCCAGTGAAAGATTTACTTGCTTCAGATGCAGTACGTAAAAATCCAGTAACACTTGGTGCATTTAAAATTGATAAAGTCGTAAATGGTGAGTCTGTGCAGTTTGTAGCAAACGAACATTATTTTAAAGGTAAGCCGAAAGTTGATAAAGTAGTACTTGAGGTTGTTCCACCAACTTCAATTGGCGAAGCATTACGAACAGGGAAATATGATCTTGCAACATCATACCCAACTAATCAGTATGATAGCATTAAGGATTTACAAAATATAGCATTATTAGGTCGACCAGAATTATCATATTCTTATATCGGTTTTAAATTAGGAAAATATGATACAACAAATAAAGTAAACGTATTTGATGAAAAGTCAAAAATGAACAGTATTGAATTACGTCAAGCTGTTGCTTTTGCAATGGATGTTGAAGGTGTTGCAGAAAAATTCTATCAAGGATTACGTGAGCGTGGAAACTCTCTAATTCCACCAGTATTTGCATCGTATTATGATTCAACATTAGAAGGGTATAACTATGACCCTGAAAAAGCAAAAGAGCTATTAGATAAAGCTGGCTTTAAAGACGTTGATGGTGATGGTATTCGTGAAGATAAAGATGGTAAAAAATTCTCTATTCGCTTAGCTTCAATGGCTGGATCCGAAACGGACGAAGCAATTGTTGAATACTTCCGTCAAAACTGGAAAGAAGTTGGCTTAGACGTGCAATTAACAACTGGTCGTCTTATCGAGTTCAATGCTTTCTATGATAAAGTACAAGCAGATGATCCAGAAATCGATATGTATCAAGCTGCGTGGGGAACTGGAACAAATCCATCTCCTAAAGGTTTATATAGTGAAGGTGCTGAATTTAACTTTAGCCGTTATGTATCACCTGAATTAACAAAATTATTAGACGCTATTGACTCAGAAGAGGCAATGGATCAAGATACACGTACAAAAGCATTCCGAGCGTGGCAAGAATATATGAGTGAAAAAGCAATGGTAGTACCGACTTTCTTCCGTACAGAAGTTATTCCTGTTAATAAGCGCGTGAAAAATTACAATGTGGAATATGGAAATTCTACAGAACTACAAGATATTGAATTAACAGCAGATGCTCCAATAAAATAATTGGTATCGAAGAAGCAGTCTTTCTTGATAGAAGAAAGACTGTTTTTTTCAAAAAGTATAAACGGACTTTGCTTAAAATAAGGTAAAAGGGGTAAAGACATCTACACCTAGGAGAAAAGCGGAGAGCAAAAAATCCATCCACTGGAAAGCTCCAATGGATGGATATAGTTAGTTTTATCGATTATTAACCCAAGTTTTTACTAAATCAGCAGTACCATAAACATAATGTTGGTCGCCTACTTCATGGTAGGCTGCACTTTGGTCAACCTCTGTATGCTTGTACTGAATGCGTTGACGGCGCTTCTCTGACATTGGATCAGGAAGTGGAATAGCTGATAATAAAGACTTTGTATACGGATGAACAGGATGATTGTAAATATCATCTGCTTTACCGATTTCCATGATTTTTCCACGGTACATTACAGCAATTCGATCACTGATGTATTTGACCATGGAAAGGTCATGGGCAATGAAAAGATATGTTAAGCCACGTTCTTTTTGTAACTCTTTTAATAAGTTAACAACTTGTGCTTGGATCGATACGTCAAGCGCAGAAATTGGCTCATCAGCAATGATGAATTTAGGATCTAGGCTTAATGCACGGGCAATCCCAATACGTTGACGTTGACCACCAGAAAATTCATGTGCATAACGATTCGCATGCTCTTTGTTTAAACCAACAGCTTCAAGTAACTCTTGAATTTTCGCACGACGTACCTTTTTATCCTTGTAAAGGCCATGAATATCAAAGGCTTCACCAATGATTTCACCAGCTGTCATACGAGGATTTAAAGAAGCATAAGGATCTTGGAAAATCATTTGCATTTGACGGTTAAATTTCTTTAACTCAGTTTTAGATTTTTTTCCTTGGATATTTTCACCATCGAAAACAATCTCGCCACCTGTAATATCATATAATCGAATGATTGAACGACCAGTTGTTGATTTACCACAACCTGATTCACCCACAAGTCCAAGTGTTTCTCCTTCGTAAACATCGAAGCTAATACCATCTACAGCTTTGATCGGATTACTTGGTGAACCAAAATACTGCTTTAAATTTTTGATTTCAAGAATTTTTTTCGCACCAGCTTTAGTCATTTTCTTGTGCCTCCTTCGCTAAATACCCTTCAATACGTTTAGCAACCGCATCTGGAAGAGGAATCTTTGGTGCATCAGGATGCAACAACCAAGTTTTTGCAAAATGTGTATCACTTACTTGGAACATTGGTGGTTCTTGTTCATAATCAATTGCCATAGCATATTCGTTACGAGCTGCGAATGCATCACCTTTAGGCGGATTCGTAAGATCTGGTGGTGAACCTGGTATTGTGCGTAATAGCTCATCAGTGTCATTGTCTAAATCAGGCATTGAACCAAGTAGACCCCATGTATATGGGTGTTTCGGATTATAGAAAATATCATTAACAGTACCATATTCTACGATTTGACCAGCGTACATTACTGCTACACGGTCAGCGATATTTGCAACAACACCTAAATCGTGTGTAATGAAAATGATAGATGTTTTTGAGTTTTTCTGGATTTCTTTCATTAGCTCTAAAATCTGTGCTTGAATTGTTACGTCTAGGGCTGTTGTTGGCTCATCAGCAATCAATAGCTTCGGATCAGCTGCAAGGGCGATGGCGATGACAACACGTTGACGCATACCACCTGAAAACTCATGTGGATATTGGTTATAGCGTTTCTCAGGAAAGGGGATACCTACCTGTGTTAAAAGTTCAATTGCACGTTTTTTGGCATCAGCTTTGGAAACTTTTTTGTGTTGCAAAATTACCTCAGTTATTTGACGTCCGACCTTCATAGTTGGATTCAAACTTGTCATTGGATCTTGGAAAATCATAGCAATTTCATTTCCGCGTATTTTTGACATTTCTTTATCTGTTAACGGAACTAAATCACGACCATTAAATAAAATTTGTCCTGACTCATAAATACCGGGTGGCTGTGGAATTAGTTTCATTAACGCATTACTCGTAACACTTTTACCAGAACCAGATTCTCCTACTATAGCGAGTGTTTCACCCTCTTTTAAATCAAAGTTAACACCACGTACAGCACGGACAAGCCCTGCATAAGTTTTAAAGTTAATTTTTAAATCTTTTACTTCTAGAATTGTTTTACTCATTTCGGCCACCTCCTTATTTACGTAGTTTTGGATCTAGTGCATCACGTAAGCCGTCACCAACTGCGTTAAACGCAAAGATTGTTAGTGAGATAAATACCGCTGGGAAAATCAAGCGCCATGGAGCATTCGCAATGGCTTTATTTCCGTCAGAAGCCATTGTACCCCAAGAAGCTGTTGGAGCAGGAACTCCCAGACCAAGGTAACTTAGGAATGATTCAGTGAAAATAGCAGATGGAATTGTTAAAGTCATCGTAACTAAAATGGCACCAAGAGCATTCGGAACTAAGTGTTTAATGATTAAATGGCTTGTACTAGCACCTAATGTACGAGCGGCAAGAACATATTCTTGGTTTTTAATAGATAATACTTCACCACGTACAATACGTGCCATGTTAATCCAGCCTGTGATGGATAGGGCGATAATCATTGGGATTAAACCAGGTTGCATAACAACTAGCAGTACGATTACTACTAATAGGTAAGGAACTGCTGTTAAAACATCGGCAATACGCATCATAATATTATCAACGCGACCACCTGCTAAGCCTGAAATACTTCCCCAAATAACACCGATAATTAAGTCAATAACCGCTGCAGCAATTCCGATAAATAGGGAGATACGAGCTCCTTCCCAAATACGAACGAAAATATCACGACCAAGATCATCCGTTCCAAACCAAAATTGTGCAGATGGTGGTGCATTATAAACACCTAGTTGATCACTTGATTTATATTGTGAAAACATTGGTACGAAAGTAGCCATTAAGATAACAATGATTAAAATAATTATCCCAATAATGGCCAATTTATTATGAGAGAAACGGAGAAATACTTCTTTCCAAAAGGAGACTGATTTATCAGCTAATTTTTCCGTTGCTTCATGATTTCCACCAACAATTTTAAACTTATCTTTTTCAATTTGTTGCTGTGTCATTATTTTTTCGCTCCTTTCAGTTTAATACGCGGATCAATCACGCTATATAGAATATCAACGATTAATACCGCAAATAAAAGGATGATGGAATAGAAAACAGTCGTACCCATAATGACTGTATAGTCACGGTTTGTAATACTTTGAACAAAGTGTTTTCCAAGTCCAGGAATAGCAAAAATTTGCTCAACAATAAAACTACCTGTTACAACACCAGCTGTTAATGGGCCAAGGTATGTTACGACTGGTAGAAGGGCGTTTCGTAATGTATGACGGAATACGATTGTCCATTTACCAATACCTTTTGCACGAGCCATTTTTACATAATCACTATTGTTTTGTTCAAGCATACTTGAACGAGTTAATTTTGCGATAAAGCCCATATGTGTGAAAGCGATTGCAAGGGCTGGTAATATACTATAAACAAAGCCCTTCCATCCACTGATGGGGAACCAGCCTAGCTTAAAGGCTAAGAAATACTGCATTAAACCCGCTAAGATAAATGAAGGTACTGAAATGCCTAGCACCGCAAAAGACGTTGCCAAATAATCCGGCCATTTATTATGATAAAGCGCGGAAACTACGCCAATTAAAACACCGAAACCAACTGCTAATAGCATAGCTTCAATCCCTAATGTCAAGGAAACAGGGAAACTTTCAGAAATCATATCATTTGTAGAACGCGCTTTATATTTCATTGACTCACCGAAATTGAAAGTGGCCGTATCGATTAAATAATCTTTATATTGTACATACCAAGGGTTATTTAATCCATACGTTTCGTTTAACTTCTCCTCGATCTGAGGTGGGAAATTACGTTCACTCGCGAAAGGACTACCAGGAGCGAGACGCATTAAGAAAAACGTAACCGTTACGATGACGAAAAGCGCGAGAAGTATATACATCAGCCTTTTCAAAATATATTTAATCACATAAAACTCCTCCTTCTATTTGTCAATTATCAGACAAATATATGCCTTCGTATTTTAAAAAGAGCTGACTCGCGCCGTAGTGGCTACGAGGCAGCTCTTCGCTGTAGAGCTAAATAAGCGAAATGTTGTTGATTATTTCTCTACTTTAACCTCTTTTAGAGAGATGTTACCAAGGATGTCTGCCTTCATGTTTTTCACATAATCTTGTACTACAGAAAGGTTCGTGTAGTAGTAGATTGGGATAACTGGGAAATCAGAAACAGCAATTTTTTCAGCTTGTTTTAAAAGCTCTAAACGTTTAGCTGGATCTGCTTCTGTATTAGACTGATCTAATAATTTTTTGTATTCTGCATTTTCCCAACCAGTATCGTTGTTACCGTTTGCAGCAGTGTCATACATTTCTAAGAATGTATAAGCATCGTTATAGTCCCCAACCCAGCCCATACGGCCAACTTGGTAATCTAATTGGTTAAGTTTTTCTAAGTAAACTTGCCATTCAGAGTTATCTAGACCTACAGTGATTCCAAGGTTTTTAGTCCAGCCCTCTTGAATGAATTGAGCGATAGAAGCGTGTGCTTCACTAGTGTTGTAAGAAACGTTAATTTTGATATCTGCTGGGTTTGTAATACCAAGTTCTTTCATACCAGCTTCAAGTGCAGCTTTAGCACCTTCGATATCGTTATCTTTGTAATAACCACGGTCTTCTTCAAAGCCATGTACTGCGATAGGAACCATACCTAATGCAGGTTTTTGCTCACCTTTAGTAACATTATCAATTAAAGATTGACGGTCAATTGCTAATGCTAACGCTTTACGGATGTTAGCGTTTCCAGTGATTTTATCTTTTGTATTCAGCTTGTACCAGTAAACAGAAGCTTGGTCTGCAATACGTAATGACCCATCTGCTTTGAATCCATCAATTGCATCAAGTGCAACACTTTGGAATGGTGCACCTACGTAGTCAAGTTCTCCAGCTTTGAAGCTTGTAGCTACAGTTGTTTCAGATTCAACCATACCGATATTTACAGTTTCTAAAGAAACTTTATCAGCATCCCAGTACTCTGGGTTTTTCTTTAATACGATTGTATCGTTGTGTCTCCATTCAGCTAGTGTGAATGGACCGTTTGTAACAAAGTTTTCACCAGCATCTACATACCATTCATCATTACCTTCAACTACTTTTTGGTTTAATGGTGCATATGTTTTAAATGCTGTTAATTCTAAGAAGTAAGGTGTTGGGTTTTCTAAAGTTACTACTAATGTTTTGTCATCTTCAGCTTTAACGCCTACGTCATCAGCAGAACCTTCGCCATTGTTGTATGCTGCAGCACCTTTAATTGAGTAAAGGATTGAAGCATATTCAGAAAGATTGTCAGGGTTTAATGCCCATTTCCAAGCATATTCGAAGTCACCAGCAACTACTGGATCTCCGTTTGACCATTTAGCATCACGTAATTTAAATGTGTATGTTTTTAGGTCGTCGCTAACTTCCCAGCTTTCAGCCGCAGCTGCAACTGGTCGAGCGTCTGCATCAAGTGTTGTTAATCCTTCAAAAGTATTTGTAAGAATAACTCCAGAAGTTGTATCTGTTGCTAATGCAGGATGAAGTGATGGTGGCTCAGAAGCTACCGCTAGATTTAATTCGCCACCTGATGAAGTTGTTTCTGATGAATCAGAATCTTTTCCATCGCCTTTAGATTTTTCAGACGAATCTCCACCGAAGCCACATGCAGCAAGTACTAAAGAAAATACTGCAAGAACTGTTAATAATAAAAACTTTTTGTTTTTATTCATGTGAATCCCCCTTATACAATTTTTAAGCCTTTTGTGAAGCTCCTATTTAATATACCAAAAAAATCATTGTGCACAAAATAAAAAAGATTCAAATTTATATAGTATTATCTGACATTTAATAGAGTGATAAATTTTTCTGATTTATCACTCTAATGGAATAGAGTGTTTATATAATAATATTTTGATAATTATCTATTTTGAATATCAAAAATAAATCAAAAATAAAAAAATGATTTACTATACCGAAAATTCCTATTTTTTTGATAATATTATCGATATTTGAAAAATGAATCAAAAGTCATGGATGTAATACCTTGAGGGATTTGTATAGATTTGTAGAAAATCTGTGTAAAACTAAGTGAATTAGTTTCTTTTGGAGGTAATTTCTTGTAATTTATGATCGCGAAACATGATTATTTTTATCTATTAATGATATATAAGAAACTTGTTTTGTAATTTTCTAGGATTAACCAATTGTGGATAGGAACAAGAAAAAATAGAGCAAATCTATGAAAAAAGGTACCCATTCTAAGAAAATTTTGGGTTTAACGAGAAGTGAATGATGATAATTATATTTTTTTGAAATAATTTACTAGCTAACTGGCTATACATGCATATATGCAATGCTAATCTATTTTATTCATCTATCAATTAGTTCAAGTATTGCTTGATTTTTGACCATATTCTCCCAAAACAGCCAACTATGTCAATGGTGTTTTTTTAAGGATGTCATTTGTCTTGCTGACAAGGATTGATTATGCAAATAATTACTAAAAATCTGATTTTTAATTGATTGAAACCGCCTTCATTAGCTTTTCAGAAAGATATGCTTCTGGATTCATAAGGATAATATGTATGGAAATTACAAAAACAGTGCTCTCATGTATATGAAATGCACTGTTTTTTAAGTTAAAGTTTGAAATGATTGATTTGATTTTGTAAATCTAAGGACTTTTCACTTAGATCAGAGGCAACTTGATTTATTTGTTGCATCGTAATAGATTGCTCCTTGCTTGCTGTAGCTACGATTTGAGTATTGTCTGAGCTAGTTGAAGCACCATGAGCAATTTCTGCAACAGAGGCGGCTACTTGTTCGGCACTGGCTGAAATTTCTTCAGAAGTAGCTGATATATCTTCTATTTGATCTGTCATCGTATTAATCGCTTTTACGATTGATTCAAATGCTTGCCCTGCATGTCCAATGGTTTTTATACCCTCTGTGACAGAGTGAAGTCCATCGAAAACTGCTTTTTCTACATTATGTGTATCTTCCTGAATTTCCTGTGTCAATGTAACAATTTGATTGGCTGATTGCTTGGACTCTTCAGCTAGCTTGCGAACCTCATCTGCAACAACTGCAAATCCTTTCCCATGCTCTCCAGCACGTGCTGCTTCAATCGCTGCATTAAGTGCCAATAAATTCGTTTGATCGGTAATGGCTGTAATGACAGCTGTGATTTGACTAATCTCTTCTGATTGTTTGCTCAACTTTTGAACAAGAGTATTGATTACTTGTGTTGATTCATGAATTACATTCATTTGTTGTTGAGCTTCTTCTACTGTGTTATTGCCATTTGTCGCTAATTCAGATGTTGTAACAGCATTATGATGTAGTTGTTGAGTTGCTTCCGCTATACGTTGAACGCCTACTGCTGTTTCATCCATAGCATGTGCGCTTTCATTGGCTGCAACTGTAGCGGCTACAGCTGCATTAGCTGTTTCATTTATACGCATTGTAATCTCGTCTGCAGAGGTAGTGATTTCTTCAGTTGAGGCAGAGAGTTCTTCTGCGGAAGCTGTTAAATGCTCTGCATTATCTTGAATATGGGTTAATAAATTTTTTATATTTCCCTTCATTTCATTAAAAGCAGTCGATAGCTGACCAATTTCATCCTTTGAATAGTGAGTAAGATTTTCATGAAACAATTCACCGCTGGCAATATGGTTAGCTGCTTGAACTACCGATTTTAAAGGACGAGAAATAGTGCGTTGTATGTAGAATATTAGGAAAACACCTAGGGCAATACCAATAATAATTGCAATGACAGAAATAATTTGAGAGTTGGATACTGCCTGTTTCGATTCTTTTGTCACCTTGTCAAGCTGTTGTTTTTGATAGCTACCAATTTTATCTGATATGTCCTGTATATTTCTATTAGCTTGCTGTACGTCACCATTGACCTTTTGCAAAGCACCTTCAAGATTACCAGCTTCAAATAGTGCCAGTGCTTCTGTCGCAGACTTATTAAAAGCATTATTATATGTAGCTAATTCGTTTGCATATGTTTCCATTTCAGCTGAATCCGCTTTTTCCGTTATTGCTTCTACATGCTTATCTAGCATACTTGCATATTTTGTAAAACTCTCTTTATTTGCTGGAGTGTCTTCAATGATAATGGCACGAATGAAAAGTCCTTGCATGGCCATTTCAAATTGAATATCATCTGCTAACTCTACAAGAGCGACATGTCCTTCTAATGCATTTTCAATCTTTTTTTCAATGTTTGAAAATAGCAGGAACATAATCATTAATGAAATGATTAGCGTGAGAATAATTGTAAAGAAACCAAAGCTTAATTTTTTACCTACAGACATATGGATACGCCCTTTCTGATGCTATTCAAGTTGTATATTTAAATATTGCTTTTCTGAAAGGGAGAAGTCAATAACTGATGGGAGAAACAGTTCAGATTATTCATATGTTTTTTTAATGTTATTATAATAAGGAAGATTGTCTGTAAAAAACAATGAGGATATGGCTGTTTTCATCGTTTTATAGTACGGATTACGTGTTTATACTATAAAAAAGAAGAAACCGAGATGTTTTGTCTCGGTTTCTATCTTATGACTGTTTTTTTAACTGTAAAATGACAGCCTCGTCAGGGTCGATATACAGTGTTTTCTGTTCAAAGTAAATGACAAAACCCGGTTTGGCACCATTTGGTTTTTTGACCTGTCGAATTTCTGTGTAATCCACTGGCACAGAAGAAGATTCTCTAGCCTTAGAAAAATAAGCGGCTAATGTGGCAGCTTCTCGCAATGTTGTGTCATCTGGTTCACTTGAATGAATGACAACATGAGATCCTGGAATATCCTTTGTGTGCAACCAAATATCTGTACGTTTTGCTATTTTAAACGTCAGCATATCATTTTGCTTATTGTTTTTCCCAACAGAGATCGATACACCTGTAGATGAAACATAGCGCTCTGGTTCTGGCTTTACTTGTTTTTTCTTTTTCTTGGCGTGACGTAGTTTTAAGTAACCTTGCTCTGCCAGCTCTTCGCGAATTTCCTCAATATCCCCTGGAGAAGCTTGCTGTACTTGTTGTGCCAGCATTTCAAAGTAGGCAATTTCTTCTGTCGTTTTTTCAAGCTGCTCTTGAACCATAACCAAGGCGTTTTTTGCCTTTGTATATTTTGTATAATAGCTTTGCGCATTTTCAATCGGTGTTTTACGTTCGCTTACTGGAATCGTAATCACTTCGCCTGTTTCACTATAGTAGTTTGTTACCGTGACCTCTTTGACACCTTTTTCAAAGGCATAAATATTTGCCATTAATAGCTCACCATGAAGCTGAAATTGATCAAGCTTGGAGGCACGCTCGTAGTCCTTTGTCAACTTTTTCGTTTTTAAGGATAGTTTATCAATTTCATTTTGCAGCCAGCGCTCTAAATCACCTGCTTGTTGTTTCACACGGTCTCGTTCTGCACGTGCAAAAAATACGCGGTCGAGAAGCTCGTGAACATTAGGGTAGACTGTTACTTCTCCCTGCAAATGACTTAACTCAATCGACGAGAAATACGTTTTGTTATTAGAAAGTACATACATTGGCTTCATACCACCGTTTGCAAAGGATGCCATAAATTCCTTGAAACAGGCTAGTGCATTAGATGCTGTTGTCATGCGGTACAATAATTCCTCAGCGTGAAGAGGCGAAAAACCGGCTAACTGTGTTACGATCTCTTTGGTCGTTTTTGCTTCAGCGAAAAACATTGTTAGCTCTTCATCTGTAACCGTTAAAGGGTTCCATTTATTTTGTGTGGGTGGTGCAATATACGGTTGACCTGGTAACACAGTTCGGAAGCTATTTACGGATGGAGGCAAATGCTTTAAGCTATCAATAATTTTCCCTTGTTCTTGATCAATCAACAGTAGATTGCTATGTCTACCCATGATTTCAGCATGTATTTCCCTTACAATAGGATCGCCAATTTCATTTTTACTGTGAATTTCTACTATTATAATACGATCAAAATCATGTTGTTTTATGGATGAAATAAAACCACCCTCTAAATGTTTACGCAAAAGCATACAAAACATGGGAGGCTCTGCTGGATTTTCAATCGTATGCTCCGTAAGATGGACACGTGCATATGAAGAGTGGATGGAGAACAGTAGTTTTTGATTTTTTCCGTTTGCCCGCACATGTAACACAACTTCTTGCGCATTAGGTTGATGTATTTTTGTAATCCGACCAGTGACAAGCTGTTGTAGGTCGGCCGTTACTGAATAAGTAAATAAGCCATCGAATGCCATATGAATTCCTCTTTCCAACGATATCAAGCATCTTGGTACTTTCGTATTTTTTCATGGTGTAGTTGCTTTCGCTGTCTGTCAGCTCTGACAAATACACAATTTGTATGTTTATCATAGCATTTTTTAGGTGAATATTAAAATATAGCTTCAATTGTGGTAGAATTAGCTTTTATTCTAACCAATTTTTTTGGGAGAGTCGTCATAATCGACAGAGCTTATGTTATAATAATCCCAGTATGCAAAGAAAGGTGTGACGAACCTTGGTGCGTAGTATGACTGGTTTTGGCAGAGGTGTCACAACAACTAGAGACTTTCAATTAACCGTGGAAATGCGCTCGGTCAACCATCGTTTTTTAGAAATTAACGCAAAATTTCCGAAAGAATGGCTTGAAGCAGAAATTTTTGCAAAGAAACTAATTTCACAAGCTTTGTCACGCGGCAAAATTGATGTGATGGTATATGTGAAAGACTTAGAGAACGTAGAGCAATCTATTGAAATTAATTGGTCATTAATTGAAGCGTATCGTAAGGCAAAAGAGCAATTAGCAAGTAAAGTACCACTTGAAGAAAAATGGACGATGCAAGAGCTTTTATCGCTAGAACAGGCACTTGTACAGCAAAAGCCACAGCTTACACCAGAGGATTTGCTAAGTGCTGTTGAACAAGCGATTTCACAAGCAATTAAACAGCTCGTACAAATGCGGGAACGTGAAGGGCAAGAATTACAAGAAGTTGTTGTACAATATAAAGAACAGTTGATGGAACAAGTGAATCAGATTCGTTTGTGCTCTTCTCTTGCTGTTGAAAAATATCGTACACGATTAATAGAACGAATTGCTGAAGTCGCAGATGGCACATTGCTAGATGATCGTTTACTAGCAGAAGTAGCGATTTTTGCAGAACGCGTAGACATCTCCGAAGAATTAGACAGACTAGATAGTCACTTTAATCAGCTGGAGGAAACATTACTTGAAACCATTTCAGTTGGACGTAAATTAGATTTTTTAATGCAGGAAATACATCGCGAAATTAATACGATTGGTTCAAAAAATCAATCTACAGAAGCAGCTGTTGCTGTTGTTCAGGCGAAAACAATTTTAGAAAAGATGCGTGAACAAGTGCAAAACATCGAATAACTTGCACGTGTCTGTTATAAATTAAGGGAGATATAGAGAATAAATGATAAAAGAACGTGGATTATTAATTGTTCTGTCTGGCCCATCTGGTGTAGGTAAAGGGACAGTGCGAAAAGAATTATTTTCTCAGCCGAATACGAATTATGAGTATTCCATCTCGATGACAACACGAAATCCTCGCGAAGGGGAAGTAGATGGTGTAGACTATTTTTTCAAGACACGTGAAGCATTTGAAACGTTAATTGAACAAGGTGGCTTATTAGAGCACGCTGAATTTGTTGGTAACTATTATGGAACACCACTAGCCTATGTGAATGAAACACTGGATGCAGGTCGTGATGTATTTTTAGAAATTGAAGTGCAGGGTGCAGCACAAATTCGTAAAAAAGCACCAGATGCCTTATTTATTTTTTTGGCCCCTCCAAGTTTAACGGAATTAAAAGACCGTTTAGTTGGGCGTGGGACGGAAACAGAGGATATCATTGCGAAACGCATAGCTACTGCAAGTGAAGAGCTTGAAATGATGAGCTTGTATGATTATGTTGTGGAGAATGATGAAGTGACGAATGCCTGTGATCGTATAAATGCGATTATTAAAGCCGAGCATTGTCGTAGAGAACGTGTTGAAAAAAGATATTTGTCAATGTTGAGAGGAGAATAAAACAATGTTATACCCATCAGTGGACGCTTTAAAAAAAGAAATCGATTCAAAATATTCATTAGTGAGCCTTGCTTCTAAACGTGCTCGCCAAATGCAAGAAGAACAAGATACAGAACGTTTACACAAGTATGTTTCTCATAAATACGTAGGAAGAGCACTTGAAGAAGTAGCGGCAGGTGTACTTACGAAGGTATCACAGGATGAGTCCGCTGTGTACGAAGACGAAATTTAACATACATGTAACGTAGTTGGGTTACATGCATGCTAGTTCGCAGTAGATTTTGATTATACAGAATGCCGAGAGCTCCCAGGGAATCCTTCTTTGGGAGCTTATCATTTGAAAGGACGACACCTAGCATGAATAAAAATATTTTACTATGTGTTTCAGGCGGAATTGCAGTATATAAGGCTGTTGCGCTCGTTAGCAAACTATCACAAGCAGGGGCCAATGTAAAAGTTATGATGACAGCTTCTGCTAGACAGTTTGTGAATCCATTAAGTTTTCAAGTGATGTCCAAAAATGACGTTTATTTTGACACGTTTGATGAAAAAGATTCAAGTGTGATTGCCCATATCGATTTAGCAGATTGGGCTGATTTGATTTTAGTGGCTCCCACTACGGCCAATATGATTGGCAAATTAGCCAATGGTATTGCTGATGATATGGTCACAACAACCTTGCTTGCTACTACAGCCCCTGTCTGGATTGCACCAGCTATGAATGTACACATGTATGACCATCCAGCGGTAAAACGAAATTTAGATCGGCTATCAGCTGATGGATACCAATTCATTGAGCCTTCAGAGGGGTTTTTAGCATGTGGCTATGTCGGGAAGGGACGTTTAGAGGAACCTGAAAAAATAACGGCCCTAGTAAAGACTTTTTTTTCAGGACAATCCAAACCATTAAAAGGTAAAACCGTAATTGTGACAGCAGGTGCGTTGCAAGTACCATTAGATGAAAAGCATATGATTAGCCCACAGGCAAGTGGCATTATTGGACGAGCATTAGCGAATGAGGCAAGGATACGTGGGGCACATGTGATTGAAATTGAAAATAGCAATTTGTATGATGTTATTCAACAACTGGAAGCCTATAAAATCCAATATCCCCAAGCATTTTTTATACATGCAGCGAATGTACCAACCATCGACGAAACGCCGATTATTTCTGTAGAAGGAACGAATGCAATCACTTTCGGACAGCAAGTGCAAGGTAAACCAATGATCAACATACTTTCTGATAGCTGGATTGATTTTAGTGAAAATGCTCAGCTTAATGGACAATTTTTGGCTACGACAAATCCCCAGCTTTTTGCACAGACACTCTGGTCTCATATTACAAAGGATGAGGTGCAATGAGCTTTTTAATAGCAGAGGTCATTGTAGACGTCTCTACCTACCATGTAGACCGTCCCTTTGATTATCAAGTACCTCTCGAATGGGTAAACGTAATAGAATTAGGCTGTCGTGTGAAAGTGCCATTTGGTCCAAGAAATGTTTTAGGCTTTATCGTTGGCTTGAAAAAGGAAACAGATGTACCACTGAATAAATTAAAGGCTATCACTCAAATTTTAGACATGGAGCCGGTCCTGACAGAAGAAATGCTGCTAATGGCGAAATGGTTAAAGAACAACACGATTTGCTATGAAATAGATGCCTTGCAAGTGATGTTACCATCTGCACTTCGGGCTAAGTATGAAAAAATAATTAAATTACAACAGTCTCAAAGTCTACCAGAAGAAGTACAGTACATTTTTGGTAAACGCCAACAAGCTAACTTTAAAGAATTTGAGCGAGCAGGTTTACTTCCTTTATTAAAGCAGTTGGTTGCAGAGAGCATTGTTTCAATTGAGAATGTTGTGAAGCAGCAGGGCAATGTAAAAGAAATCCGAATGGTTCAAATTACAGAAGACCAGCAGCTTGTAGAACAGGCTTTGGAACAGTCAAAAAGAGCCGTTAAACAACGTCTATTACTACAATGGATGTGTCAACATCTAGGAGAAATTTTATCACCCCAGCACATTTGTGAGGAAACAGGAGTCTCGATATCGGTATTAGAGGCAGTAATTGAAAAAGGAGCTGCCCAGTTTATTCAGGAGGAAGTTTTTCGTGATCCATTTACGAAGAAAGTTTCTCGTACACAGGCCTTACAATTAACAGAGGAGCAGAGGGGTGCTCTTCAAGCTATTACTACAGCTATAGAGCAGCAACAAGCGCAAACATTTTTGCTACATGGTGTAACAGGGAGCGGTAAGACAGAGGTTTATTTACAGGCTATTCAAAAGGTGCTAGATGAAGGGAAAGAAGCCATTATGTTGGTACCTGAAATCTCTTTAACACCTCAAATGACTGAGCGATTCCGCAGTCGCTTTGGTGAGATGGTTGCTGTTATGCATAGTGGATTATCTGTTGGAGAGAAGTATGATGAATGGCGTAAAATCCAACAAGGTAAAGTGAAAGTAGTAGTTGGTGCTCGTTCCGCTATTTTTGCACCCTTTACGAATATTGGTCTTATTATTTTGGATGAGGAACATGAATCAACGTATAAGCAAGAAGACTCGCCACGTTATCATGCAAGAGATGTCGCCATATGGAGGAGCGAATTTTATAAATGTCCTATTATTTTGGGCAGTGCAACACCAGCTTTAGAGTCATTTGCCAGAGCTAAAAAGGGCGTATATACACTACTCTCATTAACACAACGTGCTTTACACCAAGCATTGCCGACTGTTTTTATTGCAGATATGCGTGAAGAGCTTCGTCAAGGAAATCGTTCTATGTTCTCAGAATCTCTTGCTGAGGCGATTCGTATAAGACTTGAGAAAAAAGAACAGATGGTGCTGTTTTTAAATCGTCGTGGTTATTCATCGTTTGTCCTATGTCGGGATTGTGGTACGGTTGTACAATGTCCAAATTGCGACATTTCCTTAACCTATCATCGGACAACGGAGAAATTAAAATGTCATTATTGCGGTTACGAGGAATCTGTTCCTAAAATATGTCCCCAATGTCAAAGCGATCATATTCGTTACTTTGGTACAGGTACACAAAAAGTCGAGGAAGAACTTTTTAAACTATTTCCTGAGGCAAGAGTGTTACGTATGGATGTAGATACCACGAAGCATAAAGGGGCACATGAAGAAATCTTAGATACATTTGGAGCTGGACATGCAGATATTTTACTGGGGACGCAAATGATCGCAAAGGGTCTTGATTTTCCTAATATTACTCTTGTCGGTGTACTGAGTGCTGATACATCGCTGCATTTACCTGATTATCGTGCAGCAGAGCGTACATTTCAGCTACTAACACAGGTAAGTGGAAGGGCAGGACGACATGATAAGCCAGGGGAAGTAATTATTCAGACGTACACCCCTGAGCATTATGCAATTGAGCTAGCCAAAACGCAGGAGTATGAACCATTTTATGAACGAGAGATGTTTTTACGTCGTCGCTCCAGCTATCCACCTTATTATTTTGTAGCCCTTATTCAATTATCTCATGAAGATGTCATGATGGCTGCTGAATATGCTGGAAGAGTGGCAGATTGGCTACGAGGAAATTTATCGAATCAAGTAGCCATTATAGGACCAACAACGGCAAGTATTGCTCGTCTCCAAAATAGATATCGTTATCAATGTTTGATAAAATATAAAATTGAACCAAATCTAATTCCAGTGTTACAGCGACTGCTTGCCATGTATCGAGCAGAATGGATTAAACAAGGAATATTAATGACGGTAGATTTAGATCCGTCTACTATATAGTGAAAATAACTGCAAGATTTTTTTACAATAGTAAAATGAACAATCAGCTATTGCACTAGCTTGAATACAGAAATGAGGAAATGAGAATGGCTATAAAAAAAGTAATCGAAAACCCAGCAAAAGTACTATCAACACCATGTGCAGAAGTGACAGAAATTAATGATGGAATTATTGCATTACTAGATGATTTATATGACACAATGGTGGAATATGATGGCGTTGGTATTGCAGCGCCACAAATAGATGTAGGCTTACGCGTAGCAATTGTAGAGCTAGGTGAGGAACGCGATATTTTAGAAATGATTAATCCAACGGTTATTGAAACGGATGGAGCGGAAATAGATATTGAAGGTTGCTTGAGCTTTCCAGGGTTATATGGTGAAGTAGAGCGTCCTAACTATGTTAAAATTGAAGCTTGTGATCGTGAAGGACGTGTATATGAATTAGAAGCAGGAGGCTTTGATGCCCGTGCCATCTTACATGAAATTGATCATTTAGACGGCGTGCTGTTTGATTCGAAAATCAAGCGTATTATTACAGCAGAAGAACTTGAAGAACTGTACGCAGAAGAGGAGGAATAAAATGACGTCTATAATTTTTATGGGGACACCTGACTTCTCAGCACCTATTTTGCGTATGCTACATGATGAAGGATACGATATTAAAGCAGTTGTGACACAGCCAGATCGTCCAGTTGGGCGAAAGCGTGTATTGACACCACCACCTGTGAAGGCTGCAGCTTTGGAACTTGGCTTACCAATTATTCAACCAGAAAAATTGCGCGGCTCTGAAGAGTTACAACAAATTCTTGCTCTACAGCCAGATTTAGTGATAACAGCAGCTTTTGGACAAATACTACCAAAGGAGCTATTAGATGCTCCTGCTCTTGGCTGCATTAATGTTCATGCCTCACTACTTCCAAAATACCGTGGAGGCGCTCCTATTCATCAAGCTATTATAGATGGCGAGAAAGAGACTGGGGTAACCATTATGTATATGGCAGAAAAGCTTGATGCTGGAGATATTATCTCTCAAAGAGCGATTCCTATTGAAGAAAACGACTATACAGGTAGCCTTTTTGAAAAACTAAGCATAGTGGGTTGTGAGCTCCTAAAAGAGACACTTCCTTCTATTATAAATGGTACAAATAACCGAACAGTCCAAGATGAAGCACTTGTTACCTTTGCCAGCAATATTTCGAGAGAGCAAGAACGCATCGATTGGACAAACGATGCTGCTACTTTATACAATCAAGTACGTGGTCTTCATCCGTGGCCGGTTGCTTATACAACTTTTGAGGATGGTAATTTTAAAGTATGGTGGGCAGCTATTGGTAAATGCAAGCATGAGACGAATCCAGGTACAGTTGTAGCGATTGAGAAAGATCATTTTGAAGTAGCAGCTGGCAACGGTACAACTTTAGCATTATATGACGTGCAGCCAGCTGGCAAGAAGCGTATGACCGCAGAGGAGTATTTACGTGGTACAGGTTCTAAATTACAGATTGGGGACCAATTTAAATGAGTAAAAAAAGTGTAGTGATTTGGGATGGAAATGTGCGAGATGCCGCATTATCTATTCTATTAGCAGTTGATAAAAACCAAGCATATAGCAACTTATTGCTAAACGAAACAATTAAACGACATAAAATTGAGGCGAAAGATCGTGCCTTATTAACTGAAATTACGTATGGAACTTTACAGCATAAAATGACGCTTGATTTTTATTTAGAGCCTTTTATTCGTGGGTCAGTCGATCATTGGGTACGTTGGTTATTAAGAATATCGTTGTATCAAATTCATTATTTAACTCGTATCCCACCACATGCTGCTGTAAATGAAGCAGTGGAAATAGCCAAGCGTAGAGGGCATCGTGGTATTGCTTCGACGGTGAATGGGATTTTAAGATCGGTGTTACGTAGCGGCGTTCCTTCTACAGAGGATATAGCAGATCCAATGGAGCGACTTGCTATTGAAACAAGCCATCCCGAGTGGTTAGTGCAACGATTTGTAGCAAACTACGGTTTAGAGCTAGCAACAGCAATGTTGCATGAAAACAATGTGCCAGCTATGCAAACAGTGCGTGTGAATACAACCAAAACAACGGTTAAACAGGCTATTGCTGAACTAGAGGAAGAAGGATTAACAGTACAGCAAAGTGATTTAATGCCTGAATGTTTACGTGTAACCAATGGTCAACCTGCACGTACAAAAGTATTTAAAGAAGGTCACATTACTATCCAGGATGAAAGTTCAATGATACCTGCTAAAGTATTAAATCCAGCTCCTGGCATGCGTGTTCTTGATATGTGTGCAGCCCCGGGTGGAAAAACAACACATTTAGCCGAAATAATGAAAAATGAAGGGTCTATTTTAGCGACAGACCTTCATCCACATAAATTAGATTTAATCGACCATAATACAGAACGTCTAGGGCTTGATATTGTTGAAACAGCCCCAATTGATGGACGGAAAGCACCAGAATTTTTACAAGCAGCGTCTTTTGATGCTATTTTAGTTGATGCACCATGCAGTGGGCTAGGGGTTATGCGACGTAAGCCAGATATTAAATATACAAAGCGAGAAGAAGATTTAGAAAATCTACAAAAAATCCAATTAGCTTTACTTGAGGCAGCAACTAAAGTATTGAAAACAGATGGAAAGCTTGTGTACAGTACTTGTACAGTCGATCTACAAGAAAATGAAGGCACAGTTCATGCCTTTTTAACAGCGCATCCAGAAATGGAAGCAATACAACTAGAGTCTTTACCAACAAAATTAGCGGAAAAGCAAGCTAATGGCATGCTTCAAGTCTTTCCACAAGACTTTGGCAGTGACGGTTTCTTCGTTGCCGCCTTTCGTAAAAAAGGAGAATCCAACTAATGGTGGATCAAGAAAAATTTAATGAACGTATTAACGATTTAGTTGATGAAGCGGAAGACAAGCCCGTCCGACGTGTCAAGAAAGAAAAACCAAATTTAAAAGAATCTATTTATTCTTTACAGCCATATCAGTTAGAAGAATGGTTAACAGAAAACGGTGAAAAACCTTTCCGTGCTACTCAAATTTTTGACTGGCTGTATAATAAACGTGTAAAGACATTTGAAGAAATGTCGAACCTTTCAAAGGGATTGCGTGATAAGTTAACAGCCAATTTTGCGTTAACAACACTATCAACCATTATTAAGCAAGAATCTAAAGATGGTACCATTAAATTTTTATTTCAATTGCAAGATGGCTATTCAATCGAAACCGTGTTAATGCGTCATGAATATGGCAACTCTGTTTGTGTGACAACACAAGTTGGATGTCGAATCGGCTGTACATTTTGTGCTTCCACTTTAGGTGGTTTGAAGCGACATCTACTAGCAGGAGAAATCGTGGAGCAAGTTGTCAAAGTGCAGCAGACTTTAGATGAAGTGGGCGAGCGAGTATCGCATATTGTCATTATGGGTATTGGCGAACCTTTCGATAACTATGATGCGATGATGAACTTCTTAAAAGTAATCAACCATGAAAAAGGGTTAAATATCGGTGCACGTCATATTACTGTATCAACATCAGGGATTGTTCCAAAAATTTATCAGTTTGCAGATGAACAATTACAAATTAACTTCGCCGTGTCACTACACGCACCAAACCAAGAGGCACGTCAAAAGCTAATGCCAATTGCTCGTGCATACAAATTGGATGAATTAATGGAGGCTGTTCGTTACTATACTAAAAAAACAGGGCGACGAGTGAGTTTTGAGTATGGATTGATGTCTGGTGAAAATGATTCAGTGGAAATTGCAGAGGAGTTATCGGCATTAATTAAAGGAATTAAATGTCACGTCAACTTGATTCCTGTCAACTACGTACCAGAACGTGATTATGTTCGTACGTCTCGTAGTCAAATTTTTGCTTTTGAAAAAACCTTAAAGAAAAATGGGATTAACGTAACGATCCGCCGAGAGCAAGGCTCAGATATCGCAGCTGCGTGTGGTCAATTACGTGCTCAAGAGAGATCTGAAGAAACGAGGTGACCAGTGTTGGAATACACAGTCGAAAGTGATATTGGTTTAAAAAGATCAATTAATGAAGACCGTGCTGCATTTTTTAAACGTCCTGACGGGCTTGCACTAGCACTTGTGGCGGACGGCATGGGTGGTCATAATGCTGGTGATGTAGCAAGTGATATGGCAATTAAACAGATGGAATCCTTTTTTTTACAGGCAGACGCACATCATTTTGTATCAACAACATCAAAAAAAGAATGGTTATTGCACACAGTTAAGCAATTGAATAAAACGATATATGACTATTCTTTATCACATGAAGACTGTAAAGGAATGGGCACGACGTTTATTGCGGTGTTAATAGAAGAGTATCATTGCTTCATTGCACATGTTGGGGATAGTCGTGTGTATTATTTCTTTGAAGATGGTGCACAACAAATAACAAGAGATCATTCATATGTAAATGTACTGGTTGAAAATGGCGAAATAAGTGAAGAAGAGGCTTTGACACACCCAAAGAAAAATTTTATTTTAAAAGCTGTTGGAACAGAGGAAACGCTAGAGCCAGACTTTTATGAAGTAGATTTAGCATCAGAATCGTATTTACTCATTTGTTCAGATGGCTTAAGCAATAAACTCACTGTCTATGAAATGGCTTCAATTATAACGTATCCAGATGCCATTGAAGAAAAAGGACGTAAACTTGTAGAATTGGCAAATGCCAGCGGGGGAGAAGATAACATCTCCCTCGTGCTACTAACAAAAAAGGATGAGGAGGTGTAAGAATGCTTGTAGGTAAAAGAATTAGTGACCGTTATAAAATTTTGCAGCTCATTGGTGGCGGAGGTATGTCCAATGTTTATTTAGCGCACGATATGATATTAAACCGTGATGTAGCCATAAAAATATTACGCTATGATTTTTCCAATGAGGATGAATTACATCGACGTTTTCAACGTGAGGCACTGTCTGCTACAAGTCTTACACATCCAAATATAGTTAGTGTTTATGATGTAGGGGACGATGGCGATCTACATTATATCGTGATGGAATATGTTCAAGGAAAAACGTTAAAGCAGTACATACAAGAATTTGCACCAATTTCTCCTGCTAGAAGTGTGCATATAATGAAACAATTAACGTCTGCCATTGCAAATGCCCATGAAAATCATATTATCCACCGTGATATTAAGCCGCAAAATATTTTAATGGATGCGGAGGGTAATGTAAAAATAACTGATTTTGGTATTGCCATGACGTTAAGTGCTACATCGTTTACACAAACGAATTCAGTGTTAGGTACGGTGCATTATTTATCGCCTGAGCAAGCTCGAGGCGGTACGGCTACTAATAAATCAGATATTTATGCACTTGGCATTGTGCTATATGAATTATTAACAGGTGAATTACCATTTTCTGGAGAATCAGCAGTTTCCATTGCACTCAAGCATTTACAAACAGAAACACCTTCTGTTCGTGCTTTTGATGCAACCATTCCTCAAAGTTTGGAAAATGTGGTGCTGAAGGCTACGGCTAAAGATGCTTCCCATCGTTATAATACAGTGGAAGAAATATATGATGATTTGGAAACAGTCTTATCACCAACACGAGTAAACGAACCAAAATTTGTCATACCTGTTGATAATGATACGACGAAAGCTATACCAATTATTAAAGAGCCTGTTCATAAAAAAGGCGAAGATTTAACCCAAACGAGAGTTATGGAACCGATTATGGAAGTGAAAACACCATCTCAAGTAAAGCCTAAAAAAACTGTAGAAAAACCAGCTCCTGTTAAGGTAAAGAAGAAGAATTGGCCAAAGTATGTTGCTGGATTATTGATTGCTGTGATTGTCATCTTCCTATTCTTTTTATTTGCAACAGATTCGTTTAGCCCGAAAAAGATTTCTGTACCTGATGTGACAAATTTAACTGTGGAAGAAGCTACAAAAAAATTAGAAGCAGAGGGGTTTGTTGTTGGTGAGGAGCATCAGGAGCGGAACCATGAGGAAATTGAGAAAGGTAAGATCATTGAAACAGATCCAGCAAAAAATTCATTGCGCGCAAAAGGCACAGAGATTGATTTAATCGTCAGCTTAGGTGTGGAAATGACGACTGTAGATAATTATGTTGGACAGAATTATAGTCAAGTGGAAGCTTTAATAAAAGGAAAGTATAAAGAAGTACTAAAAGAGGATGTCCCTTCTAATGAACCAGAAGGAAGAATCATTGAGCAAAGTATACCCCCAAATACTGAAGTTGTTGCGAAGGAAGAAACCATTACGTTTAAAGTAAGCCAAGGGGTTAGAATGATAAGGCTTGAAAACCTCAGTAATTATACAAAAGCGGATATGGATGATTATGTGAGGAGAGTTGGCCTTAATTGGCGTATTTCACGTGAAGAATATCATGAGTCGATTCCTGTTGGCAGTGTGATATCACAATTGACAAAAGCGGGTACTATGGTGGAAGAAGGGTCCTTCATATCAGTTGTAATCAGTAAAGGACCAGCGAAAAAGCCTGATAAAATGCTTGTCAAACCCGTAGTCATTGAATATAAACCAACAGAAGAGGGTATAGCTCAAAACATTCGCATTGAAATTCAAGATAAAAATCATACAATGTCTGAACAGGTCGATGAATTTCCTATTTTAGAAGATACGAATTACAATATACAGCTCGTCATTGAGGATGGGAAACAAGCAAGTTATAGAATTATCCGTGACTCAGAAATCATTTTTGAAGAGAAGATTAATTATGATGATGTCAATTAAGGAGGAATTGGATGGCTCAAGGCCAAATAAGAAAAGCATTAAGCGGTTATTATTATGTTTATGATGGTCATCAACTTATTCAATGTCGAGGACGTGGGGTCTTTCGCAATCGCGGAGAATCCCCGCTTGTCGGTGATATTGTAGAATATACAACGGAAACAGAAGGATCGGATGGCACCATTCAAAAGATTTTGGAGCGTCAAAATGAATTAGTTCGTCCGCCAATTGCCAATATTGATCAAGGTATTTTAGTATTTTCCGTAAAAGAGCCTAATTTCAATACCATTTTATTGGATCGCTTTTTAGTTGTTTTAGAATCATTTCATGTGCATCCTATTATTTGTTTAACAAAAATGGATTTGCTAGAAAATGATAAACGGGAGGAATTACAGCAATATATCGTCGATTATCAAAACATGGGCTATACGGTTTTACAAACCTATAAAGATGAAGAAGAATTAGTTGAACGCCTACAGCCTATTTTAAAAGGAAAAACCACTGTATTAGCGGGTCAATCTGGTGTTGGAAAATCAACTTTGCTGAATACACTAATTCCTGAATTAAACTTAAAAACAGGCATCATTTCTCAAAGCTTAGGGCGAGGAAAACATACTACTCGTCATGTCGAGCTTATTGAGGTCTGTGATGGTTTATTGGCAGATACTCCTGGATTCAGTTCTTTTGATTTTGATGAAATTGATAAAGAGGAATTAGGCGCATGTTTTCCTGAAATGGTCAGAGTGGCGGATGATTGTAAATTCAGAGGCTGTTTACACTTGAAAGAACCAAAATGTGCAGTAAAGGCAGCAGTAGAAACAGGAGAAATTCGTGACTACCGCTACAAGCATTATGAGCAATTTATGCAAGAAATTATGGATCGAAAGCCGAGGTATTAATGATGATACAAATAGCACCATCAATTTTAGCAGCAAATTTTGCAAAATTAGGGGAAGAAGTAAAAGAAGTAGAGCAAGCAGGTGCAACACTGATTCATATTGATGTCATGGATGGTCACTTTGTACCGAATATTTCATTTGGCTCAATCGTATTGGATGCTATCCGTCCATTAACGAATTTACCGTTAGATGTACATTTAATGATTGAAAATCCAGATCAGTATATTGAACAATTTACAAAAGCTGGTGCAGATTATATTACAGTGCATGTTGAAGCATGTCGTCATTTACACCGAACAATACAATTAATTCGTTCGTATGGTGTAAAGGCTGGCGTAGTATTAAATCCACATACACCCATAGAGTCGATTCAACACATTTTAGAAGATATCGATATGGTATTGTTGATGACTGTTAATCCAGGCTTCGGTGGACAAAAATTTATTCATTCTGTTGTACCTAAAATTGAAGCGTTATCGGCAATTATTAAAGAGCGGGGTCTAGAGATTGCCATTGAAATTGATGGTGGTATTACTGCTGAAACGATTGTTCCATGTGCACAGGCTGGAGCGACGATTTTTGTGGCAGGATCAGCTATTTATAGTAAAGAAGATCGAACAGCTGCACTCCAAGAGATTTTAGAGGCTGGTGAGGCAGCGATTAAGAGATGACGATAGTCGTTGTTTGTGCAGGTGGTCCAAAACAAGAGCTTTGCTCATTTTCATCGTTTCAACAACAGGATGTAGTATTTATTGGAGCAGATCGTGGTGCTTTATATTTACTGGAGCATGGGATTACCCCTCATGCCATTGTTGGTGATTTTGATTCCTTAACAGATGAGGAATATCAATTTGTGATGGCACAAACCAATGATCAACAACGTTTTCAGGAAGAGAAAAATGAAACAGACACGGATTTAGCTTTGCTTAAAGCCTATACTTATGCACCTCAAGAAATTGTCCTAACAGGTGTTACAGGTGGGCGCTTAGATCATTATGAGGCAGCGGTTCGTTCCATTTATCGACTCCAAAAAGAGCATCCTCAAGTTGAGCTGAAGATTATTAATCATGCAAATATGTTGCAATTTTTATTACCTGGTACGCATACTATTTTTGCAGATGATCGATACCGATACTTGTCTTTTTTTGCTCATGAGGAACCGATTCAAGATGTGACATTACGGCAAGTAAAATATGAAACAACGAATGAGGAAATCTCTTTAGGAACATCACGATTTACAAGTAATGAAATAATAGGAACTTCAGGGTCTATATCTTTCTCGCATGGCATATGTTTAATGATAAGAAGCATAGATTAGCGTAAGGGGGAGAGAGTCCTGAAAGTATATACGTTCCAGCTGCCGAAATTCGTGAGTAGTATCACGCGTACGTGTATTAACCTATTTAAAAAAGATAAGAAAGTAAAAAAATCCGACTAATGTTAGTCGGATTTTTTACGTTAAGTATATTGAATACTGTAACAAGAAAAAAATCGATTTGCGCCCAATGCGAAATCGATTTTTTAGAAGCGGCGATTAAACGCGCTCGATTTTACCTGATTTTAATGCACGAGCAGAAACCCATACACGTTTTGGTTTACCGTCAACTAAGATACGAACTTTTTGAAGGTTAGCACCCCAAGTACGTTTGTTAGCGTTCATAGCGTGGGAACGGTTGTTACCAGTACGAGCTTTACGTCCAGTGATTACACATTGTTTTGGCATGTTGTATTCCCTCCTTACTGTTGATGCTGAAAGATTATTATTTCAGTTCGGTATTTCACATACCATAATAATTTAACATACGATGGCGTTCAGTGCAATAGTTTTCACATATCCTTTCAAGAAAAAAACCTTTACAGGCAAAAATCAGTTAGTAAAAGAAGGGAAACTTAAGAAAAGAAGTATTACTACCCTTTTCCACGATAACCAAGTTTCGTCGATACACGTTTACCAGTATCAACTAAGCGTTCAATTAATGTATTAATATGATCTTGAGAGACATTAAAATTCACAAAGCCGATGCTCACTGCACCTATCACTTCACCAAAACCATCTTGTACAGATACCGCAATGGAGGAAGTACCAGCAGTTCGTTCTCCATGACTTATTGCATAGCCCTGTTGTCGGATGTTTTGAAGTTGTTCTTCTAATTCAGCAATTTCGTCTTTCGTTATTAGCTGTTCCAAAATTTCTTTCGACTGAGTGTCAGGCATAGAGGCAAGAATGGCTTTATTGGCTGCGCCGATATGCATAGGTATGCGAATACCAAGTTGGTCATAAATACGAATCGGATTTGCAGCACTGTCTATTCTTTCTATAATAATTGTATCTAAACCAGCAGGCTTACTTAAATAGACACTTTCTTCAACTTCTCTTGCTAAGCGTTCTAATTCAGGTCTAATTTTACTAATATAATCCATCGTGTCATATACCTGTAAGCCAAGTTCCATCCATATTGTTCCGAGGCGATAATGCTTAGTCTGCTCATCCTGTTCAATCATACCTTGTTTAATCATGGCTTTTAAAATTCTATGTAAAGTACTTAGGGGTAAATCGCATTTTGTAGAAAGCTCTGAAATAGACAAGCTACGGTCATCTGCTTCAGACGCTAAAACCTTCGCAATCGTCATAGCTCGCTCTAATAATTGCATTTGTCCCACCTCCCTTCCTCCTATTTTATTTTTATTCTCCAATTACGTCTAGTTCCAATATTTTCGAGCGAATAGATGTCTATACAAAGATGTGTAACATGAATCCTCGTACCATTGTTTTGCAATGGATAAACCAAATTTAGATTAAAGGAAAAATAAAAAGTTTTCTAAATATATTGACAGTATAGCATAAAACGAATATATTTTTCATATAAACTTTCCTCTTAACGGAAACGTTTTCCACTACACGGAAAAGGGGTGAAGGGAATGCATTATTGTTCATCAATGTATGCACCTTTGAAACACGTTATAGTAAAACATCCGAAAGATGCTTTCCGAAGCCAAGCACATCTTAGCGATGAATGGAAAACATTTAACTATTTATCTGAGCCTAACTATGAAGAAGCGCTAAGAGAATATGCTGAATTTATTAGGATTCTTGAAAAGTATGTTGATACGATTGATTATTTGCCTGCTAATGATGAAGTAGGGTTAGATTCGCTTTATGCACATGATCCAGTTAAATTCACACCAAATGGCGCCATTATACTGAAATCTGGCAAAAAATTGAGACAGCCAGAAGCAGCAGTATATAAGGCCTTTTTACAGGAGAAAGGTATTCCAATCATTGGGGAACTAGCAGGAGAGGCGGTATCAGATGGTGGAGATCTTGTTTGGTTAGATGATCGAACACTCGTTGTAGGTAGAGGTTATCGTACAAATGATGAAGCTATCCATCAATTAAAGGAAATGACAGCAGATATGGTGGATGAGTTTATTGTTGTGCAGCTACCACATGACTTAGGTGAAGCTGAGTGTTTACATTTAATGTCTTTCATAAGTATGGTAGATCGAGATTTAGCTGTTGTACATTCACGTTTAATGCCGGTATTTTTCCGACAACTGCTTATCGAGCGAGGCATCCAATTAATAGAAGTACCAAAGGATGAGTATGATGCACTGGGCTGTAATGTCTTGGCGCTTGCACCAAGAGTGTGCGTTATTCCTGAAGGGAACAAAGTAACAAAACAACAGCTACTTGATGTTGGTGCAACAGTGTTTGAATATAAAGGTGATGAAATTACTGTTAAAGGAACAGGTGGGCCAACATGCCTAACTTGTCCAGTAGTAAGAGGATAAAGGAGACGAAAATTATGTTTAAAAATGTTATTGTTAAAAATCCAGGAAATAGTTTTGTAAACGGTTTAACAACTAGTGATTTAGGTAAACCCATTTTAGAAAAATTGTTTGAACAGCATGAAAAGTATATAGATGCTTTGAAAAAATGTGGCGTTGAAGTTACACAATTACCAGCAAATGAAGCATTCCCAGATTCAACATTTGTAGAAGATACGGCAGTATTAACATCTGAATTTGCTATTATCTCAAACCCTGGAGCAGCTGCTCGTAATCGTGAAATCGAAGATATTGAACCGGCAGTGAAACCATTCTTTGAAAAAATTTACTATATTAAAGGCGCTGGAACGCTTGATGGTGGAGATGTATTACAAGCAGAGAAGAAATTTTACGTAGGGATCTCAGACCGTACAAATGAAGAAGGCGCACAGCAATTTAAAAAAATTGTTGAGCAAGAAGGCTATGAAGCGACTATTATTCCATTAAAAGAGTTCTTCCATTTAAAAACAGGGATTGCCTATGTTGGGGAAAATCGTATGGTGCTAGCTGGTGAGTTTATCGATCACCCTGCATTTGAATCTTATGATAAAATCGTGATTCCTAAAGAAGATGAATATTCTGCTAACTGTATTCAAGTAAATGATTATATTATTATTCCAGCTGGCTACCCAGAAACAAATCGTAAATTACAAAATCTTGGCTATCAAACTATTGAACTTGAGATGTCTGAGTTTAGAAAACACGATGGTGGCTTAAGCTGTTTATCATTACGTTTTTAAGACATGCTAACATTGCCCAATCAATTTAAAAGGGAAAATTGATTGGGTACTTTTATTCTTTAAATATCTGAATATTTACACTATATAGGAAGTAGGGATGGATGTTGAATAAAGGGGATCAGCTTCACAACAATCAATTGAATCGATCGATGAAAAGCCGTCACTTATTAATGCTTTCACTTGGGGGTGTTATTGGAACGGGCTTATTTTTAAATGTTGGCTATACCATTAATCAAGCAGGACCAGGTGGTGCTCTAATTGGTTACTTGTTTGGTGGCCTAATTTTGTTTATGGTCATGAACTGTCTTGGGGAATTGGCTGTTTATATGCCAGTTACAGGCTCCTTCCAAACATACGCTACACGTTTCATTAGTCCTTCAGCTGGTTTTTCATTAGGCTGGATGTATTTTGTCGGGTCTGCCGCCACAGCTGGTGTTGAATTTACAGCTGCTGGGATTTTAATGCAACATTGGTTTCCGACTGTACCAATATGGATTTGGTGTGCTGTGTTTATGGTTCTTTTATTTGTCTTAAATGCTTTAACAACAAAGGGCTTCGCTGAAGCAGAGTTCTGGTTTGCTAGTATCAAAGTTGTTGCAGTCATAGCATTTATCATTATAGGTGGTGCGGCCATTTTCGGATTAATTCCATTAGCAGATCGTCCAACGCCACATCTGACAAATTTAGCACCTACTGGTTTATTCCCAGCAGGTATTTCTATTATTTTTGTCACAATGATGAATGTTATTTTCTCTTATCAGGGATCAGAGCTTGTTGGTATTGCAGCAGGTGAAACCGAGAACCCTGAAAAAAATATTCCAAGAGCGATTCGTACTATTCTTTTTAGAATTATAGTCTTTTATATTGCCTCCATTATTGTATTATCGGCGATATTCCCAGCATCAGAGCTTGGTCTTGTAGAGAGTCCATTTGTAACGTTGATGAATATAGCAGGTGTTCCATATGCAGCTAGTATTATGAATTTTGTTATATTAACGGCTATTTTATCAGTCGGCAATTCATGTCTGTATGCGTCAACACGTTTATTATTCTCTATGTCACAAGAGGGAATGGCACCTAAGTTATTTGGTCGATTGACTAAAAATAAAGTGCCGTTAAATGCGCTCATTTTTACAATGGCTTTCTCACTATTATCCTTATTAACAAGTGTAATGGAAGCAGACGCAGTATTTGTGTTACTCATGTCGGTGGCCGGAATCTCTGTCACAATCTCATGGATGGGGATTTGTGCTTCTCAACTAATGTTCCGCTATCGTTATGTAAAGTCTGGAGGAAATTTGGCTGATTTAAAATTTAAAACACCTCTATTTCCTTTAATACCTGTATTTTGTATTATCTTTTGTGTATTTATTTTAGTATTTTTAGCGTTTGATCCAACGCAAAGAATCGGTTTACTGTACGGGATTGGCTTCTTTATTGCCTGTATGATTTTTTATCAATTGAAATTAAAAAATGCAACAACGACAGATAGTAAAAGTGAAGAGTCACTAGAAATTCGTTAACCAAAAATTTAACGAATTGGGGCTAAAGGAGAGTTTGTATGAATAGTTATATGTGGAATACACCTGAAAAACTGCGAGCATTGCTATGTGAAATTGTCAGTTGGGAAAGCAGGACATTGACAAAGGGTGAAAATGACTTTGCCTATAAATTAAAAGATAAATTGTTAACGCTTCCATATTTTGAAAAACATCCAGAGCTTATTGAATTACATGATGCAGGGCTTGGAAGAAATGCTGTTACGGCATTTTATAAGCACCCAACAGCAACAGAAACAGTGGTGTTAATCAGTCACTTCGATACAGTGCATACAGAGGAATATGGAGAACTAGAGCCATTAGCTTTTTATCCAGAGGAATTAACAAAAAAACTGATGGAGTCTAAATACAAAGAAGATTTACCAGAAGCGGCTAGAATTGATTTGGAGTCAGGTAATTATTTATTTGGTCGTGGCACAATGGATATGAAAATGGGACTTGCTTTACATATGCAGCTCATTGAAAAGGCAAGCTTTGAACAATGGCCAATTAATTTGATTTTAACTACTGTACCTGATGAGGAAGTAAACTCTGCCGGAATGCGAGCTGCTGTTGTGGAGCTTGTGAGACTTCGTGAACAACATGGGCTAACCTATAAATTATTTTTAAATAGTGAACCTTCCTTTTCGCAAGGGCCATCTGATACAAATGAATATATCTATTCAGGTACTATAGGGAAAATAATGCCAGCTGCTTTATTTTATGGCAAAGAGACGCATGTTGGCGAACCTTTAAAGGGCATGACCGCTAACTTTATCGCTTCTTATATGACACAGTATATGGAGTGGAATCCTCTTTTCCGTGAAACAGATTTGGGAGAAAGTACGCCACTGCCAGTTTCCTTACAATTAAAAGATTTAAAAATGGAGTATTCTACACAAACACCATATCGTGCGGCTGCACTTTACAATGTATTTTTATTAAAACGTACAGCTGCAGAAGTAATGGCTATTTTTGAACAAGTGGCATTACAAGCCATGGCTGCTTGTAATGAGCAATACCAAAAGATTTGCACCCGAGAAAAAGTACAAGGGGTAGGGAATGTACAGGTCTTACGATATGAGGCATTGTTGGAGCATGCTATCCATAAATTGGGTGAGGAGGAAGTGCGAACGATCAAACAGCAAGTTCTTCAGCATCATGCATGGGACGATCGTGAAAAATGTATACGTATTGTTGATCAGCTCATGATTCGTTGTCAGGAATTAGCACCAGCAACAGTTTTGCTATATGCACCACCTTATTATCCAGCAATTAATTCATCCAATCATCCACTTGTTATTCAATCGATTGAATTGATGAAGAAAACGGCTCAAACATTTGCTATTGAGGTGGAGCAGATTCACTATTTTAACGGGATTTGTGATTTAAGTTATGTTAACTACACAGATGATTCAAACGAGTGGTTAGCATTCGAACGTAACACACCTGTATGGGGAGATACGTATAGTATTCCGTTTAAAGAAATGTCTGCATTACAGGGGCCTGTATTAAATGTCGGTCCCTTTGGCAAAGATGCACACCAAAAAACAGAAAGACTGCATGTGGATAGTGCCTTTAAAGAAATGCCTGTTATGATCGACAAGCTGATTAAAAGTCTTTTTTAGTCAAATAAATTTTAAAATATTGAACTGAATATAATATAAACAAAGTTGATGCTATAAAAGTATCAACTTTTCATCTTGTTGAAAAAAGGTGATGTCAATAGCAGAAAAAGAACCTTTCGCAAGGCGAGGGGTTGATTTCCGTTCCGCCAGCGTCCTTTCCAGGGGGCGTCCGATGAGCCGCTTCACTCACTACGTTTCGCTCCAGGGTCTCACCTGTGGACGCTAATTCCCCTAGGAGTGACGCAGGCTCCACTCCAATCAAAAGTAACTTTTATACTAGCTGAAGCGATCAAAATAGCTCATTATTTGTATAATTAAAGAAAAGAGGCTCTTCAATGTGGAGAAGTGATGAGTGACAATACCTCTCCTTAAAATGAGTAGTGAACATCTACATTTTATTTGAAAACCTTTGCTAAAAAGGAACATTGGCGTGGAAGGCTATTTCCCTTGGGATAGCGAGACAGGCAAGCCTCTAAACGGCACAGTAGTGGAGGAAGCGGCTCGGCGCACGTCCACAGGCAAGCGATAGCCTGCAACGGAAATCCATTTTCACCTTTCACAAAAATTCTATGGATGGTTTTGTTTTTCATCACTATGCAAAGTTGATGCTATAAAAGTATCAACTTTTTTATTTATCAAAAAAATTTCGACCTACTTGTATTTTTCATTCTTTAGACGATACATATAGAACATTATATAACTGAAAGCGGACACTAGGAGCGAGTATTATGAAAAATCAAGAAAAAATAGCTTTTTCTATTCGCAAAGAAATGGTTCAGTCGAATTTAAAAGGGATGAGAACAGTTGCTTGGTCACTCATGTATGTATCGGCTATTATTTCCCTTATTCATTATGGAGAGGTTTTCTTTGTCAAAGCAGAAAGAGCCATGGTTCCCGTCTATATTGCCATTCATATCGCCATGTTTTATATAGATATAGCCGTATTGTTATTTGTTAGGGAAAAACGAATTCACATTACCTCTGTTAATATACAGAAGTATGAACACCTAGTTGTCATTTATATTTACACGATTATGCTATTGATTACGGCAATTTCGGTAATGGATGTTTATTTCTTTCATCATGCAGCATTATATGAAGTGATTTTAATCATCATTTGTACGGTATTTGCATTACCTTTACGAAAAATTAGTTGGATTATTTTACTTTCTGCACCAGCAATTATTGCGAGTATGTATTTGAGTGTTGGCATGTCCAGTGAGAATATTAAAGTCATATTACCGATGTCTCTTTTAATTCCGATTGGTATCATAATTCAATATCAGACCTACAAGGTTCGGAAACAAATAACTACACAGCATACTTTATTGGATGAAGAAATGACCAAAACGAAACAATTATCAGAGCTGTTAGCTGTTAAAAATAAAGCGTTAGCAGAGCAAGCACTAAAAGATCCTTTAACGAATCTGCCAAATCGACGAGCATTTAATCAGCAATTGACTAAAATAGGACATCAGCTTCATCAACCACAAACATTAACGGTAATGATGATTGATATTGATTATTTTAAAAAGTTTAATGATTACTATGGACATATACAGGGTGACGTGGTCATTGTTAAAGTAGCCTCCTTATTGGCGGAGATTGCAGAGAAGTATCAGGCGTTTGTTGCTCGTTGGGGAGGAGAAGAATTTATTATGATTAGTCAGCATACTGAAAAGTTTGCAGAGCCTATATGTGAAGAAATTTTAAAGGAAGTGCGTGACTTAAAGATTCCACATAGGCAATCAGATATTGTTCAATACGTAACGGTTAGTATTGGAATGTGTCATGCTAACCTGACAATGCATGAGCATTTACAAACATGCTGTGATATTGCTGACCAAGCGTTATATTTAGCTAAGCAGAACGGACGAAATAACTATTTTCGTAAAATGGCAATTTTTGACGGAAAGGAAAATGCGTCTATTTGAAGTCAGAAAACGTTGCTATAAAGCCTTTCTATACTGCCTTAGGTTGCTTAAATTATAACGGAAGTGTTACAATATACTTTAGTCAAAAAGAGCCAAGGAGGCATTCCTATGTCAATTGAATTAAACAATGAATTCGGCCAAATTGATATTTCAACAGATGTACTTGCACAAATTGCTGGTGGTGCTGCTGTAGAATGCTACGGTATTGTTGGCATGGCATCTAAACATCAAATTCGTGATGGTCTAACTGATATTTTACGTAAAGAAAACTTCGCAAAAGGTGTTGTTATTCGACAACAGGACGACGATTTACATATAGATATGTACATTATTGTTAGTTACGGGACAAAAATTTCGGAAGTTGCTTACCAAGTGCAATCGAAAGTGAAATATACAGTAGATAAAACATTAGGTATGAGCGTAAAATCTGTCAATATCTTTGTACAGGGCGTTCGTGTAGCGAATTAAGAGGAGGAACTAAATCGAATGCAGTCTTTAGACGGTATAAAGTTTGCTGAAATGGTACAAATGGGTGCGCATCATCTATACCAAAATGCAAATTATGTAGATTCATTAAATGTATTCCCAGTACCGGACGGTGATACAGGGACTAATATGAACTTATCGATGACATCTGGCGCAAAGGAAACAGAACTTGCCGCTTCAGAACATATTGGTAAAACAGCACAGGCATTATCAAAAGGCCTTTTAATGGGTGCGCGCGGAAATTCAGGCGTTATTCTATCGCAATTATTCCGAGGCTTTGGGAAGTTTATTGAAAAAGAAGCAACCATTGATGCAAAAGGCTTTGCAGCGGCTTTCCAAGCAGGTGTTGATACAGCCTATAAAGCTGTTATGAAACCTGTAGAAGGAACTATTTTAACAGTAGCACGTGAGGCGGCAAAAAAAGGTGTAGAAGTGGCAGAAACTGAAACCGATATCATTGCCGTGATGGAAGCTTTTACAGCAGAAGCAAAGGCTTCATTAGATCGCACACCTGAATTGCTACCTGTTTTAAAAGAGGTCGGTGTTGTGGATAGTGGTGGTCAGGGCTTACTATTTGTGTATGAAGGGTTTCTAGCCTCTTTAAAAGGTGAGCCTCTTCCAGAGAAAAATGATGCGACCTTAGATGATTTAATCAATGCAGAGCATCATAGAGTACAGGATTTCATGAATACTGAAGATATTGAATTTGGCTATTGTACTGAAATAATGGTGCGTTTAGAAGAAGGGAAAGAACCTTTCGATGAGGAGCATTTCCGTAATGAATTAAATCCTTTGGGGGATTCTTTGCTTGTGATCTCCGATGAAGAAATTGCGAAGGTTCATATCCATTCCGAGCAACCAGGTTCTGTTTTATCAATCGGACAAAAATACGGTAGTCTTATTAAAATAAAAGTTGATAATATGCGTGAGCAGCATTCAGCGATTGTTGGTGAGGAGCATAAAGCGCCAACGACTGCCAAAAAAGTAGAAAAACATCCGTATGCTATCGTAACGATCGCGATGGGTGAGGGTGTGGCAGAATTATTGCGCTCTATCGGTGCTTCATATGTCATTGAAGGTGGTCAAACAATGAACCCTTCAACTGAAGATATCGTTAAAGCCGTACAAGAAATCGGTGCAGAAAAAGTATTAATCTTACCGAATAATAAAAATATCGTTATGGCAGCAGAGCAAGCGGTTGAACTATTAGAGATTGACGCAGCGGTTGTTCCTACGAAGACGATTCCACAAGGGATGGCAGCGATTTTAGCGTTTAACCCTGAAGCAGCTGTTGATCTAAATAAAAAGACAATGTCCGATGCATTTGCTAATGTGAAGACAGGTCAAGTAACCTATGCAGTGCGTGATACATCTATTGATGGTGTGGAAATCCGTAAAGATGATTTTATGGCATTAGCAGAAGGTAAAATTGTCCTTTCTACACCTGCATTAAAGGATGCAGCGGAACAGGTAATCACAGATTTAGTCGATGAAGATGCTGAGATAGTTACAGTGATCTATGGCGAAGATACAACTGAACAGGCTGCTTCAGCATTAGCAGCTTTCATTGAAGAGAACTATCCAGATGTAGAAGTTGAATTATTTGATGGTAAACAAGGGTTATATCCATATATTATTTCAGTAGAATAATTACATGCTACTTTGCTATTCCGTAAAGAAAGCAGTGCACAAAACGTGTACTGCTTTTGTTTATGCTACAAAGAGAAGGATGTATAATATTTAGTAAAAACGTGCTAAATATGAACAGCTAGATGTACGTGTCCAGAGGATAAATAATTTGGAATTAATGGAATATCAACTGTTTTATTGATGTGTATATATGGTGTGGACAAAAAATAGGCCTATATAGTTACTATAAATTATAGTAGTGGTAATTTTCTGAAAGTTGATAAATTAAATGCTTTACTTTTATAGTAGCTATCAAGCATGATATAAGTAAAAATAAATTTTATTATATGAATAGAATAGAGGGGTGTTTGTATGAAGTTTACTTCAGTATTTGATATTATTGGACCAGTCATGATTGGGCCTTCCTCCTCTCATACGGCAGGTGCAGCTCGCATTGGGCGTGTTGCAAGGGATTTATTTGGTAGACAACCTAAATGGGCAAAAATTCATTTATATGGATCATTTGCTGAAACGTATAGAGGGCATGGTACAGATGTTGCGATAGTGGGGGGCTTATTAGATTACGATACATTTGATGACCGTATTAAAATAGCATTTGAAGAGGCCGAAAAAGTGGGATTAGAATATGAATTTATTCCCGAAACGGCTAATACGGAGCATCCCAATACAGCTCGGCTTGTCATTGGAGACGATGAAGGGGAAATGTCTGTAGTTGGTATTTCGATTGGTGGCGGAAAGATTGAAATCAGTGAAGTCAATGGTTTTAAGCTACGTTTAACAGGTGGTATGCCAGCAATTCTTGTTGTGCATGATGATCGTGCTGGCTGTATTGCCAATGTAGCCAATTGTTTAGCAATGCATGAAGTCAATATTGGGCATATGGAAGTTTCACGTATAGAACGTGGTTTAACAGCTCTAATGGTGATTGAAATTGATCAAAACATTGAAGATAAGGTGCTACAGCAAATATCTTTAATTCCACATATTACAAAGGTTTCTAAAATTAATAACTAAGGGGGTGTCCCAAAATGGACGTTTTATTTCATAATGTTCGTGAGCTTGTAGAACGAGCAGAGCAAGAAGAAAAATTAATATCAGAAATCATGATCGAACAGGAAATATTGATTACTGGCAGAACGCGAGAAGAAATCATCCAACAAATGGATCGAAATCTAACCGTGATGGAAGAAGCTATTGAACGAGGATTACAAGGTGTGCAATCAGTAACAGGTTTAACTGGTGGGGACGCCGTATTGCTTCAAAATTATATTGCGCAAGGAAAATCACTATCAGGTGATTTATTATTAGATGCTGTAAGCAAAGCCGTTGCAACAAATGAAGTAAATGCAGCGATGGGAACAATATGTGCAACGCCGACAGCGGGTTCTGCAGGTGTTGTACCAGGAACGCTTTTTGCAGTGAAAAATAAATTAAATCCAACTCGTGAGCAAATGATCCGTTATTTATTTACGTCAGGAGCTTTTGGGTTTGTGGTTGCGAATAACGCTTCCATTTCAGGTGCTGCTGGTGGTTGTCAGGCAGAAGTTGGTTCTGCTGCAGGAATGGCGGCTGCTGCCATTGTTGAAATGGCTGGAGGTACGCCACAGCAATGTTCGGAAGCATTTGCCATTACCTTAAAAAATATGCTTGGTCTTGTCTGTGATCCAGTAGCAGGTCTTGTTGAAGTACCATGTGTCAAACGTAATGCTATGGGTGCATCTAACTCGCTAGTAGCGGCAGATATGGCACTTGCAGGTGTAACAAGTCGTATTCCCTGTGATGAAGTAATTGGCGCTATGTATCGCATTGGACAATCCATGAGTCCGAATCTGAAAGAGACTGCACGAGGCGGTCTAGCGGCAACACCAACTGGTAAGGCTATTAGTAAAGCTATACTTGAAAATGGTGGCCTACAAAGTATTAAAGCACTTCAATAAAACTGGTGAAACATGCTATCTAAAAAGGTAGCATGTTTTTATATTGGTTTAGTTGCGAATGATTTTAGTATAATAAAATAAGCACCCATTTTGTAAGGGTGGCTTTATAAGACGCTCCATTCCTTTGTAGGAACGCTCAAGGTAAATTAAAAGGAGTTTTTTTAGTGGAAATAACTAATCTACAATTTTTAACAAAACAAGCTATAGAAGATCGTCGTTATCTTCATCAATATCCAGAGCTTTCTGGACAAGAATTTGAAACAAGTCAATTCATTCGTAAACGATTAGAGCAGCTTCAAATTGAAATATTAGAGTATGATCCTCCTAGTGTAGTGGCTATGATTCAAGGAACAAAAGGTACGAAGACAATTGCCTTACGAGCAGATATAGATGCCTTACCAATTGTTGAAGAAGGTGATAAGCCCTATATCTCTCAAAAGCCAGGTGTGGCACATATGTGTGGTCATGATGGGCATACAGCGATTTTATTGGCAGTAGCACAATGGATAGCGATGAATAAGGAAAAAATCGAGCCAAATATTATGCTTATTTTCCAATCAGCTGAGGAAATCACGCCAAGTGGAGCAGATTTTTTAATTCAAAATGGCGTGCTAGAAGATGTTGATGCTATTTTTGGTATTCATTTATGGCAGGGTTTAGAGAAAGGGAAAATAGGCTTAACGCATGGGCCAATGATGGCTTCGGTCGATGATTTTGAAATTGAGATTCAAGGTCATGGTGGACATGGTTCAATGCCTCATGAAACGATTGATCCCATTTATATTGCGAGCCATTTAATGCAAGCCTTTCAGAGTATCATTAGTCGAACAATCAATCCTATTGAGGCTGGTGTTATTACAGTAGGAAATATTCAAGCAGGAACAACGTATAACATTATTCCAGAGACAGCAAAATTAATAGGAACGATTAGGGCATTAACTCCTGAAACAGTAGCTACCATTCAAACGAAGATGGTAAGTTTAACAGAAGGGATTTGCCATGCTTTTGGGGCGAAAGGGACAATCGATTTTATTATAGGGACGCCTCCCCTTATCAATGATCCTCAGCAATCACGCTTCGTAGAATCTATCGTTTGTGAAAATTTTGGGCAGGATGTATTCGAGCTTGTTGATCCAGTGATGGGGGGCGAGGATTTTTCATATTATTTAAAGCATAAGCCAGGTGCATTTATTTTTGTTGGGATGGGTGGCGAAAAAAGCCAATATCCACATCATCATCCAAAATTTGATTTAGATGAAGATGTCTTTCCTGATGCCATTAAGCTTTTTATTGACATGATTTTGCAATATAAATGACAGACGTTTATAACCCTATCATGCATTGATGGGGTTTTTGCTTATGTGTAGAGGCTGTGAATTAATATATGATACATTAGATAGAGGAAGCTAGGATGGTTACATAAAGAGTACCACTTGAATGAAGGGAGTTGTGGGATAGGATGACTGAATTATTTAGCCATGTCAATGAAGTGAAAGGCATCGGGAAAGAAACAGCAGCACATCTTGAATCACTAGGCATCAATACAGTAGCTGATTTATTATGGACGTTCCCACATCGACATGAAGATTTTCGTTTAAAAGATTTAGCGCAAACACCACATAACGAACGCGTTACAGTTGAGTGCAAGGTAGAACGTGAGCCTACGATATTATTTTTAGGTCGTAATAAATCAAGACTTCAGGTAACAGTTTTGGCAGGACGTCACTTAGTAAAAGTTGTATTTTTCAATCAAGGCTATTTAAAGCAAAAGCTTGTACCGGGTTCCATTATTACTGTGACGGGGAAATGGGATCGTGGTAGACAAGTAATCAATGGTACAACTGTCACATTTGGGCCAAAAACAGATCAAGTAGACTTTGAGCCAGTGTATAGTCTGAAAGGTTTGATTCCACAAAAAAGATTTCGTAAATATATGCGACAAGTGTTAGATGATTTTGGTGCAGAGCTACCAGAGGCGATTCCATATTATTTACAGGAGTCCTATAAGCTTGTTCCGATACGAGAGGGCTTGGAGGGTATCCATTTTCCGCTGGATGCTGGGCATGCTAAACAAGCAAGAAGACGCTTTGCTTATGAGGAGCTATTAAACTTCCAATTGCGTATACAGGCATTACGTAAAACGCGGAAAGAGAGTGAGCGTGGCACAATCATTCAGTTTGATGTGCATAAACTACGAGCATTTATTGCTTCATTGCCCTATGAATTAACAAATGCTCAAAAACGAGTGGTTAATGAAATTTGTAAAGATTTGAAGGAACCACATCGAATGAATCGTTTGCTGCAAGGCGACGTAGGTTCTGGGAAAACAGTAGTAGCGGCAATCGGTTTATATGCAGCTGTGACAGCGGGCTTTCAAGGAGCCTTAATGGCACCAACTGAAATTTTAGCGGAACAGCACTTGGAGAACTTAAAAGAATGGTTTCAACCCTTTGATGTTCGTGTTGCTTTGTTATCTGGGTCAACTAAAACAAAGGAGAGACGAGGGATTTTAGCAGATTTGGCAAATGGTGATCTTGACATTATCATTGGCACACATGCGTTAATTCAGCCAGATGTTATATTTCAAAAGCTAGGTTTTGTCATCACAGATGAGCAGCATCGCTTTGGTGTGGAACAACGTCGAATTTTGCGTGATAAAGGGGAGAATCCAGATGTTCTCTTTATGACTGCTACTCCTATACCGCGTACACTGGCTATTACTGCATTTGGGGAAATGGATGTATCAATAATTGATGAAATGCCAGCGGGCCGTAAACAGATTGAAACGCATTGGATGAAAAAAGAGCAACTCGGCTCTGTGATGTCCAAGCTAGAATTGGAGCTAGCGGCTGGAAGACAAGCTTATGCTATTTGTCCACTTATTGAGGAATCTGATAAGCTTGATGTTCAAAATGCTGTAGAAATTTATGAGCAATTAGCCACTTATTTTAAAGATCGTTATCAGGTCGGTTTAATGCATGGACGTTTATCAGCCGATGAAAAAGATGCGGTGATGCGCGATTTTAGTGAAGGAACAATTCAGCTTTTAGTTTCTACAACAGTTGTGGAGGTAGGTGTTAATGTACCGAATGCTACCTTTATGATTGTCTATGATGCTGAGCGCTTTGGTCTAGCGCAATTGCACCAGCTCCGAGGGCGTGTCGGGCGCGGTGAGCACCAGTCATATTGTATTTTACTTGCTGATCCTAAGTCTGATGAAGGGAAAGAGCGTATGCAGTCGATGACGGAAACGAATGATGGTTTCCGTTTAGCCGAAAAAGATTTAGAATTAAGGGGACCAGGGGACTTTTTTGGTAGAAAGCAAAGTGGTTTGCCAGATTTTAAAGTAGCTGATTTAGTACATGATTATCGTATACTCGAGACCGCAAGAAAAGATGCAACAGAGATGCTTGAAACAAAAGCGTTTTGGCAGGATGCTGACTATCAATACTTGCGTAAAATGCTAGAAGAGTCTGGTGTATTACAAGGAGAGCGCTTCGATTAGTATTGAGGGCTTATGAGCATAGGAGAATGTAAGTACTTGATTTTAAAACAAGTCTTGCATTCTTTTTTTATACTCTATATACTGATATTAGTACCAAGTGCTAATAACAACTCAAAAGGTGGCGAATGATGTTGAGACGAACGAAAAAAGAGCGACAGCGACTACTATCTGAAACGATAGCTGAAAATCCATTCGTCACAGATGAACAGCTAGCAACACAGTTTCAGGTAAGTGTCCAAACAATTCGTTTAGATCGTATGGAGTTATCTATACCAGAATTACGAGAGCGAATTAAAGATGTTGCTTCTAAAAACTATGAAAATGAAGTAAAATCTCTACCGATTGATGAAGTCATCGGAGAAATTGTAGATATTGAATTAGATAATCGAGCACTATCGATTTTTGATGTACAAGAAGAGCATGTTTTTCAGCGCAATGGCATCGCACGTGGACATCATTTGTTTGCACAAGCAAACTCATTAGCGGTTGCAGTAATTGATGACGAACTAGCATTAACCGTACATTCCAATATTACATTTGTGAAACCTGTACGTGCTGGAAATCGTGTTATTACAAAAGCGATTGTTATCGGACGAGATGATCTTAATCATCGTACAAAAGTCGAGGTAACATCTACCGTAAATGGTGAAACCGTTTTTGTTGGTGAATTTGATATGTACCGCACGAAAGGTAAAGGTGAGTAACAATGAAATTAGCGCTTGATGGAATGGGTGGAGACAATGCACCAAAATCAGTTGTTGAAGGTGCACTCTTAGCATTAGAGCAAATCCCAAATTTAGAAATCCAATTATATGGTCAGCAAGATAAGCTTGAGCCATTTTTAAAACAACATGATCGATTAACAATCATACATTGTGAGGAAGTAGTAGAAGGAACGGATGACCCTGCACGTGCTGTTCGTAGAAAAAAGGATTCTTCAATGGCTCGCATGATGGAAGCGGTGGAAGAAGGTAGAGCAGATGCTTGCCTATCTGCTGGGAATACCGGAGCGTTAATGGCAGGGGGCTTATTTAAAGTTGGCCGAATTGAGGGGATAGCCCGTCCAGCTTTGGCTACAACATTACCGACATTGGATGGTAAAGGCTTCTTAATGCTTGATTTAGGAGCAAATGCAGATGCACGACCAGAGCACTTAGTGCAATATGCGATTATGGGTGATATTTATGCTAAAAAGGTTGGGGGCTTACAAAAACCACGAATTGGCCTATTAAATATCGGTACCGAGGAAAAAAAAGGTAATGAATTAACGAAAGCTGCCTTCGAATTATTGAAGGAAGCTGATTTGAATTTTATTGGCAATGTAGAAGCGCGTGATTTGCTTGATGGAGTAGCGGATGTTGTTGTAACAGATGGCTTTACAGGCAATATGGTGTTGAAGTCTATTGAAGGGACGGCTGGCGCTTTATTTTCAATGTTAAAAGAGGCATTTATGTCATCAACGAAAACGAAAATTTCAGCAGCACTCATGAAAAATAATTTACGTGACTTAAAAAATAAAATGGACTACACAGAGTATGGTGGTGCAGGGTTGTTTGGCTTACAAGCACCTGTAATTAAAGCGCATGGCTCATCGAATGCAAAAGCAATTTTTAGTGCGATTCGACAAGCTAATACGATGGTAGAGCATACTGTTATTTCGACGATTACTGATACAGTACGTCACTTAGAAATTGATTAAACAAAGGGGATTATTCAAATGACGAAAATAGCATTTATTTTTCCAGGACAAGGTTCGCAAGTAGTAGGGATGGGTCAAGAGTTTGTTGAAAATGCAGCAGACAGTAAAGCATTTTATGATCGTGCAGATCAAGCTCTTCAATTTGAATTATCTAAGTTAATGTTAGAAGGTCCAGCTGAGGAGTTAACACTGACATACCACGCTCAGCCAGCACTTCTTACTACGGGTGTAATGGTAGCTGAAAAGCTGCGTGCAGCAGGAATTCAGCCACACTATGCTGCGGGTCATTCGCTTGGAGAATATGGTGCATTGGTTTTAGCAGGCGTAATGTCATTTGATGATGCCATGTCTATCGTGCATAAACGTGGTCTTTATATGAATGAAGCTGTACCAGCAGGGCAAGGAGCGATGGCAGCGATTCTAGGGATGGAATTAGAGGCATTGAACGCAGTTACAGAGCTGGTTTCAGCAGCGGGTGATTCTGTTCAGGTAGCCAATGTGAATTGTCCAGGACAAATTGTTATCTCAGGCACTAAAGAAGGTGTAGATAAAGCGATTATTGCTGCAAAAGAAGCAGGGGCAAAGCGCGCAATACCTTTAGTTGTGAGCGGTCCATTCCATTCTGAATTGATGCGACCATCCTCAGAGAAACTGCAAGCAGCATTAGCAGAGATTACTTTATCTGCACCTGAAATCCCGGTTATCGGCAATGTAATGGCGAAGGAATTAAAGGATGTACCAGCGATTCAGCAGGAGCTAGTTGAACAGGTATATAGTGCAGTGCAATGGGAAGCATCTATGCGTGAAATGATTGCACAAGGTGTCGATGTCTTTATCGAATGTGGACCTGGCAAAGTATTAAGCGGTCTCTTGAAAAAAATTGATCGTTCAGTTGCTGCTTATTGTGTCTATGATGAAGCATCATTAGAAGCGGTTTTAGAAGCGTCGAAGGAGTGGTCAATCAATGCGTAAATTAGAAGGTAAAGTAGCTGTTGTAACAGGAGCTTCAAGAGGGATTGGACGTGCTATTGCTGTAAAGCTTGCTGAGGAAGGTGCTAAGGTTGTAGTGAACTATAGTGGCTCGCAGGCAAAAGCGGAAGAAGTCGTTGAGATGATTCAAGCAAACGGAGGGGAAGCCATTGCGGTGCAAGCTAGCGTTTCACAGACGGAAGAAGTAACCGCATTAATGGATGCCGCTGTGAAAACATTTGGTTCACTTGATATTTTAGTGAATAATGCAGGTATTACTAGAGATAACCTATTAATGCGTATGAAGGAAGACGAATGGGACGATGTATTAAATACGAATCTTAAAGGGGTCTTCCTTTGTACAAAAGCGGTAACACGTCAAATGATGAAGCAGCGTGCAGGTCGTATTATTAATATTTCTTCCATCGTTGGTGTAGCGGGTAATGCTGGTCAAGCAAACTATGTTGCGGCTAAAGCAGGTGTTATTGGACTCACAAAAACGACGGCAAAAGAATTAGCTTCACGCAATATTTTAGTTAATGCTATTGCGCCAGGCTTTATTGAAACAGAAATGACAGAGCAACTACCAGAAGATATTAAAAAAGGTATGCTTACGCAGATTCCTCTTGCGAAACTTGGACAGCCGGAGGATATTGCCAAGGCAGTGGCTTTCCTTGCTTCTGATGATGCTAACTATATGACAGGGCAAACGCTTCATATAGATGGTGGTATGGTAATGTAATTTCAATTAGGCATATACGCTGATTTTTTGTATAATCATTTGAGGGGAGGTGAATCATTTGTCTACAGTATTAGAACGTGTAACAAAAGTAATCGTGGACCGTTTAGGTGTTGAAGAAAGCGAAGTAACACTTGAAGCTTCTTTCCGTGATGATTTAGGTGCTGACTCATTAGACGTAGTTGAACTTGTAATGGAACTTGAAGACGAGTTTGATATGGAAATTTCTGATGAAGATGCTGAAAAAATCTCAACAGTAGGTTCTGCAATTTCATACATCGAAAGTAAATTAAACTAATTTCGTTAAAACTTTATTTAGCGAAAATGGATCACCTTTATAGATGTGATGGTCATCATAATACACAATGGTATTTATGATAGCATGAATAAAGTAGAAATAGTTTGTCTGCTTTGACTTGATAGAAGAAGCAGCTTCAATGAACAAAGATGTATTCAAAGGGGACGAAATAGATCGATTTTCGATCTATTGACGTCCCTTTTTCATGTTAGAAATCGGGGGCATAATGTCTAAAATTTTTTTGAGCTGACGACTGGAGTTAACCAAAAATCGTCCCACAAGCATTCAACTTTCATTTTAGAGGAGATCATTTTCTATGAATAAGATAAATTTTCGAAAAAATTTCCAAAACATTGTGTTTAAGCCGAAATACTTTTGCATAAACGCCTTGAAAAAGGTACACTAAAACGGTAGAAACTATTAGGAAGGCAGATTTGTTCAATGGCTATGAAAAGAAAAGGAACTATGCAGAAATCTGGCGTACTTCCTGAAAAAGTACGCAACCAATTCGAGCTGTTACAGCATGAATTAAATATCACTTTTATTAATAAAAATTTATTGTATCAAGCATTCACGCATTCATCTTATGTGAATGAGCATCGCCGTAAGCTATTTACGGATAATGAGCGTCTTGAATTTTTAGGAGACGCAGTACTTGAACTATCTGTTTCTAAATATCTTTTTGAGAAATACCCAAATATGAGCGAGGGTGAGTTAACAAAGTTAAGAGCTTCTATCGTTTGTGAGCCATCACTAGTTATTTTTGCGAATGAATTAGGCTTTGGACGCTTCGTTTTACTTGGAAAAGGTGAGGAATTAACAGGTGGTCGGGAACGCCCAGCGCTACTTGCAGATGTGTTTGAATCATTTGTAGGTGCACTCTATCTAGATCAAGAATTACAAACGGTCGTGTCGTTTTTAGAGCGTATCGTGTTCCCAAAAGTAGAAGTAGGTGCTTTTTCGCATGTGATGGATTTTAAAAGTCAATTGCAAGAAATGGTACAACAAACCAATAATGGACTTCTTCATTACGAGATAATCGATGAAAAAGGCCCAGCACATAACCGTACCTTTGTATCAAGCGTATTATTGAACGGGCAAGAGCTTGGTATTGGTCGTGGAAAATCAAAAAAAGAAGCCGAGCAGCAAGCTGCACAATGTGCAATGCGAATGATGCGTGAAGAAGCTGCAAAAGAGGAGGCTTAATAGATGTTCCTAAAACGACTAGAAGTGATTGGCTTTAAATCCTTTGCGGAGCGCATTGGAATTGATTTTGTACCCGGTGTTACAGCGGTTGTTGGACCAAATGGCAGTGGAAAAAGTAATGTCACAGATGCGATTCGTTGGGTACTTGGGGAGCAATCGGCAAAGTCGTTACGTGGAGCAAAGATGGAAGATGTTATTTTTGCTGGCAGTGACTCTCGTAAGCCACTCAACTTTGCAGAGGTAACACTTATATTAGACAATACTGACGAGCAACTTGCTTTTTCTTATACAGAAGTCAGCGTAACAAGACGCGTATACCGTTCAGGTGATAGTGAATATTTATTAAATAACCAACAGTGTCGCCTGAAGGATATTACGGACTTGTTTATGGATTCAGGGCTTGGGAAAGAGGCATTTTCAATTATTTCTCAAGGCCGTGTTGATGAAATCTTAAATAGCCGCCCTGACGACCGTCGTTCGATTTTTGAAGAGGCAGCTGGCGTTTTAAAGTATAAAATAAGAAAGAAAAAAGCAGAGCATAAGCTTGTAGAGACAGATGAGAATTTGTATCGTGTATTAGATATACTCCATGAATTAGACAACCGATTAGAGCCGCTTGAAATGCAGGCTTCTAGTGCGCGAGACTATGTCCAAATGTCTACCGAGCTAAAAGATTTTGATATTGCCATTCTTGTGCATGATTTTAAAAATTGTGCACAATCTTTGCATGCACTAAAAGCTGAATTTACCGAGCTGTCTGCAACTGAGCAACAACAAGCTCAAAATATTGCAACAATCGATATACAGACAACCAATATTCGCAAGTTATTAAAAGAACTTGATGATTATTTGGATGTTTCACAGGCTGATCTTGTCAATGCCACAATGGAGGTAGAGCGTTGGGATGGTCGTAAGGCACTAATGGCTGAAAAACGACAAAATGCTTCCAATCAACTACTGCAGCTGAATGCGACATTACAAGAAGCAAAAGAAGAAGTAGACGTACTGCTTGTACAAGAACAGGAGAAAAAAGAAGCATTTTCAGAGAAACAGCAAGCACTCTCCATACTCAAGCAGAGCATTAAACAGTTAGAACAGTCATTAAATCGTTCTGTTACGGAAATTGAACAAGAAATTGAAGAACAAAAAAATCGATATATTGATTCATTGAATGAAGAAGCAACTATTAAGAATGAATTGAAAAATATCGATCAGCAATTAGCGCAACAAAAGGCTATGGCAGCAAGAATGTCCAATCAAACTGATGAAATTGGACAAGAGCTTACGCAAATTGTTGCTGAGAAAGAAAAGCTAGTCGCTGAACACACTTCCACAACAAATGATTTGCAAGCTAAGCTTGAACAATATGAGTCGCTGCAAGTTCAGTTGAAAAATACAAATTCTTCCTTTGCTGAGAAACAGGATATGCTGTATAAAGCTTATCAGCATCAGCAGCAATTAAAGGCGAGAAAAGATACATTAGCTGAATTGGAAGCCGATTTTTCAGGATTTTTCCAAGGAGTTAAAGAAGTTTTGCTTGCTCGTGATAAAGGTGAATTACAAGGAATTGAGGGGGCTGTCGCTGAATTACTACAAGTTGAGGGGAAATACTCTCAAGCGATAGAAACAGCTTTAGGTGCAGCCTCTCAGCATATTGTCACAACGAATGAACGACATGCACAGCAAGCCATTCATTGGTTAAAGCAAAAACGAGCTGGACGAGCTACTTTTTTACCAAAAACCGTGATGAAGTCACGTAAAATTAATCCAGCTACGATCCAACTAGCGATAGAGCATCCAGCTTTTATTCAAATAGCAGATGCGCTTGTGACATTTAATGAAGATAATCGTACAATTGTTGAAAATCTTTTAGGGCATGTCATTGTGGCAGCAAATCTGGAAGGGGCCAGTCAAATCGCTCGATTATGTGGTTTCCGATACCGAGTGGTCACACTTGATGGAGATATTGTCAATGCAGGGGGGTCTTTAACGGGTGGTGCTATGAAACAGCAATCCTCACTCTTTACAAGAAAAGCCGAATTAGACGATTTAATCCTCAAGCTAGAGTCATTACAGGATTCCATTTATAGTGCCGAACAGGCTGTAGCAACCGAAAAAGACAAGCTTGCAACACTTCGAGATCAAGTAGAACAGTTAAAGCTTGAAGGAGAGCAATTACGAAAAGATGAGATGCAACAGGCTGGTCGTATCCGCGAGTTAGAGGTTGTTGAAAAAAGCTTATCAGCCCGAGTATCTTTTACTTCAACTGAAACTCAAGATGTAAAAACACGTGAGGAAGCATTGTTATCACAAAAGCAAGAGGCAATGGAGCGATTAAACGCACTAGCCGATGAGCTTGTCGAAATCAATGATACTGTCGAGCAATTAAGTAAGGTAAAGCTACAAGGTGAGACAGAGAAGGACGTATTACGAGAGCAACTAGCGGAAAAACGTTCACAATTAGCAGTAATGCAAGAACAAATGTCGCAAGTTCAAATTTCCACTGCTGAGCTAGCACTACAATTGAACAAAGCTCAACAAAAAGTTGAAAATATTTCTCAGGAAATATTATGGCTTCAATCCGATGAATCGACAAATCATTTAAGTGATGAAGAGGTTGAGGAGCAGGTAATCACATGGAAAGCGAGAAGAGATGCCTTACAAGAGACTATTTCTCGAAAGAAAGAGGAGAAGGTAGGGCAACAACAAGAACTCACAACATTAGAAGAACAACTGAAAGAAATGCAACGTATACATAAAGGATACCTTGAAGCAATACGTGCAAATGAGTTGAAACAAAGCCGTTTAGAATTTGAAATGGATAATTTCAAAGAACAACTCGAAGAAAACTATCAGTTAACATTCGAAGAGGCAGAGGAAGAAGCTCTTTCGATAGAAGACGAAGAGTTCGTACGACGCCGTGTGAAACTGTTGAAAAAATCCATTGAAGAGCTTGGTCCTGTTAATTTAGGGGCGATTGAGGAATATGAACGAGTACTTGAACGTCATACATTCTTAACTGAACAACGAGAGGATTTACTTGCTGCACAGGAAACATTGCATGAAGCCATTAAAGAAATGGATGAAGAAATGACATTGCGCTTTAGTGAAACGTTCTATGCAATACGAGAACAATTTAAACTTGTTTTCCGTGAATTATTTGGCGGTGGGCAAGCGGATTTAGTGTTAATTGATCCGCAAAATTTACTAGAAACAGGCATTGAAATAGTGGCACAACCTCCAGGGAAAAAACTACAAAATTTAAGTTTGCTTTCTGGTGGTGAGCGAGCACTGACAGCAATTGCCTTATTATTCTCTATCCTAAATATACGACCTGTACCATTCTGTATTCTCGACGAAGTAGAGGCGGCTTTGGATGAGGCAAATGTTGTGCGCTATAGCCAGTATTTAAAAAGATTTAGCCGTGACACACAATTCATTGTTATTACACATCGTAAAGGGACGATGGAGGGAGCTGATGTCTTGTATGGTATAACAATGCAAGAATCGGGTGTATCAAAACTCGTATCAGTAAAATTAGAAGATGAACCCGTACTTGCGGAGCAAAGGAGCGAACAAGCATGAGTTTTTTTAAGCGTTTAAAAGATAAATTAATGGGAAATCCAGCCGAGGAAGAAAAACTAGAGGCGCTTGACAACGAGCAGGATGCTGATCTTCAAGAGCTAGATCTAGATGAAGCAAACGAAACGGCTGCTATTGAGACTGTTGATGTAGAAGTGGTTGAGCAAATAGAAGAATCTCCAGAGATGGAAATTGTGAAAGAAGCAGCAGTAGAACCTTCAACTGAAATAGAAAAAGAACAACCAGAAATACAGCCGGAAGTACAAGATCTGGAAGTACAAGAGCTAGCAGTTGTTGAGGATACACCAGTAGAGGAGAAAAAGCCTTCTGCTTGGTCGATTACACAAAAATTCAAGGCTGGTCTTGAAAAAACACGTAATTCCTTTACTTCTAAAGTGAACGACCTTGTTGCGCGTTATCGTAAAGTGGATGAGGATTTCTTTGAAGAATTAGAGGATTTATTATTACAAGCTGATGTCGGCTTTGAAACAGTTATGGAGCTAATGGATAAACTGCGTTTCGAAGTACAACGTAAAAATATAAAAGATACGAACGGTATCCAAGCCGTGATTTCTGAGAAGCTTGTAGAAATTTATGAGCAAGGTGAAGAAGATTTAATTGATCTAAATATGCAGCCAGATGGTGAGCTGACAGTTATTCTATTTGTCGGAGTAAATGGCGTTGGAAAAACGACAACGATCGGCAAACTAGCGCATCGCTTAAAAACACAAGGGAAAACCGTTGTTTTAGCTGCTGGTGATACGTTCCGTGCTGGTGCGATAGATCAATTACAAGTATGGGGAGATCGTGTCGGTTGTGAAGTTATCAAACAATCTGAGGGCTCTGATCCAGCGGCAGTCATGTATGATGCGATTCGTGCAGCCAAAAATAGGAAAGCCGATGTATTAATTTGCGATACAGCTGGTCGCTTGCAAAACAAAGTGAACTTAATGAATGAGCTTGAAAAGGTACATCGTGTCATTTCACGTGAAATTCCAAATGCGCCACATGAAGTATTATTAGCATTAGATGCCACAACAGGCCAAAATGCACTTGTGCAAGCACAAACATTTAAAGAAGCAACGAATGTAACAGGTATTGTTTTAACGAAGCTAGACGGTACAGCTAAGGGCGGTATTGTGCTTGCTATTCGCAATAAGCTGCACATTCCTGTGAAATTTGTTGGTCTTGGTGAGAAAATGGATGATCTACAGCCATTTGATGCTGAACGATATGTTTATGGTTTATTTGCCGATGGTTTGGATAAAGAATTAGAAAATAATGAAGATTAACAGCGAACATCGCTGAGTAATTTTATAAAACGCTCGACTGTGTATAGGTGAATTGACTTGTTTAAAAGAGTAATACTAGCTAAAGGCGTAAAATATGCCTGCAAGCAGACATTTAAGCTTTTAGACAAGGAGATTACCTTGACACAGACGGGCGCTTTTCGTTATGATACAAATGACTAATAGCGGGAGGAGAAACATTCGATGCTACTTGAAAAAACAACACGCATGAACTTTCTCTTCGACTTTTATCAAGCATTATTAACAGATAAGCAAAGAAGTTATATGGAACTATACTATTTGGATGATAACTCTCTAGGAGAAATCGCTGAATCGTATGGAGTTTCACGCCAAGCTGTTTACGATAATATTCGTCGAACAGAAGCGATGCTTGAGGAATATGAAGAAAAATTATGTTTACTTGAAAAATTTCAACAACGTACCCAAATGCTGTCACAGCTTACAATGGGGATTACAGAGAAAAGTATGACAGATGAACAGCAGTTAGCACTTATTGAACAGCTGAAAGAATGGGATTAGGAGGCGAAAGCAATGGCTTTTGAAGGATTAGCGGAACGACTCCAAGGAACGATCCAAAAGATTAAAGGCAAAGGGAAAGTATCAGAGCAAGACGTTAAAGAAATGATGCGAGAAGTCCGATTTGCTTTAATCGAAGCGGATGTTAACTTAAAAGTAGTCAAAGAGTTTGTGAAAAAGGTAAGTGAGCGTGCTGTCGGTGTTGAAGTTATGCAAAGCTTAACACCAGGGCAGCAAGTTATTAAAATCGTACAAGATGAATTAACGGAATTAATGGGTGGCGAACAAAGCCCTATTAAGTTTAATACAAAGCCGCCAACAGTCATTATGATGGTCGGTTTACAAGGTGCGGGTAAAACGACGACTACAGGAAAACTGGCAAATGTCTTACGGAAAAAATTTAATCGTAAGCCATTACTAGTTGCCGCAGACGTTTATCGCCCAGCAGCCGTTCAACAGCTACAAACATTAGGTAAACAGTTATCATTACCTGTTTTTGCTTTAGGAACCGAGGTATCTCCAGTAGAAATTGCTCGTCAAGCAATCGAATTGGCAAAGGAAGAGCATCATGATGTGGTAATTATCGATACGGCTGGTCGTCTTCATATCGATGAAGATTTAATGCAGGAATTAAAAGATATTCGTGCATTAAAAGAGCCAGATGAGGTATTCCTTGTTGTCGATGCTATGACAGGTCAGGATGCTGTCAATGTGGCAGAAAGCTTTAATGAGGCCATTGGTATTACAGGAGTTGTTTTAACAAAACTTGATGGTGATACTCGTGGTGGTGCTGCATTATCCATTCGTTCTGTAACGCAGAAACCGATTAAGTTTGTCGGTATGGGTGAGAAAATGGATGCGCTAGAGCCTTTCCATCCAGAGCGTATGGCATCTCGTATATTAGGCATGGGAGATGTTCTGTCGCTGATCGAAAAGGCGCAAGCAAATGTAGATGAAGCAAAAGCCAAAGAATTAGAAGAAAAATTCAAGTCCCAAACCTTTACATTTGATGATTTCGTTGAACAATTACAACAAGTCAAAAAAATGGGACCACTTGATGAAATTTTAAAAATGCTCCCAGGTGCAAACAAAATCAAAGGCTTGGATAATGTAAAAGTAGATGATAAACAAATGGGGCGTGTAGAGGCCATTATTTACTCGATGACCCCTGCTGAAAAGACCAACCCAGAAATCATAAATGGTAGCCGTAAAAAGCGTATTGCTAAAGGCTCTGGGACATCTATTCAAGAGGTGAATCGTCTCATTAAGCAATTCGATGAAATGAAAAAAATGATGAAGCAAATGACTGGAATGGCAAGTGGTAAAGGCAAGAAAAAAATGAAATTACCAGGCTTTGATTCATTGTTTAAATAATAATTTTTAGGTGTTAAGAAAAAACACTTTACAAACAACCTAAACATTGATAATATACTATCTTGTGTGAAACTTATTCGGAGGTGCTATTAAAATGGCAGTTAAAATTCGCTTAAAACGTATGGGAGCTAAAAAATCTCCTTTCTATCGTATCGTAGTTGCAGACGCTCGTTCACCACGTGACGGTCGTCAAATCGAAACAGTTGGTACTTACAACCCACTAACTCAACCAGCTACTGTAAACATTGATGAAGAGAAAGCTCTTAAATGGTTAGCTGACGGTGCAAAACCATCAGATACAGTGCGTAACCTGTTCTCAGAACAAGGTATCATGGAAAAATTCCATAACCAAAAATTCAGTAAATAATCGGGGGCGACGTCTTTGAAGCAGCTGATTGAAGCAATCGTTTTACCGTTAGTCGATTATCCAGAAGAAGTTCGTATTGAGACGGATGAAAATGCAAATCGAATTGTTTATAAACTTTTTGTTCATCCAGAGGATCGAGGGAAAGTCATAGGCAAGCAAGGGCGAGTAGCGAAAGCGATTCGTACAATTGTTTATTCAGCGGCAGGTAGTCACCATCAAAAGAAGACCTACGTCGATATATTGGATTAATAGAAAAGATTTTCACGCTCTTGCAACAAGTACAAATGAGTCCTGATAGGTGTGTTTACATGTCGCTTAGGAGTTCAAAGTGGCTTTTAGCATGAAACGTAAAATCTGGACAAAGAAGGAGGGAGCTTGTAGGTTCCTTCCTTTTTTTATCTTGTTTTAACAGCAGCATGTATCTAGTACTTCTGTTTAAGCAGAGCAGAAAACTGTTATAACGATTACAGCTAAAGGGTATTGCTTATATTAATAATGACAAGACAAATCAGTCTTAGCTAAAACGACATTCTTCCAAGCACATCTGTAAGCGGTGATAAATGAACGAACGGTAGCTATTTATTGGGTGAGCAGGATGCTTTATGGAGAGAAGTTTTTTACGAGGTGAAAGTTGAATGGAATGGTTTAATGTAGGTCGTATTGTCAATACACACGGTATTCGTGGTGAGATACGTGTATTATCAACAACAGACTTTGAAGAAGAGCGTTTTGCAGTAGGAAATAAACTTGCTGCCTTTAAAAAAGACGATAAGAAGCCAACCTGGGTAACGATTGGTTCGGTGCGTCGTCATAAAAACTTTATTCTTTTAACTTTTGAAGGCATGAACAATATCAACTTGGTTGAACCGTTTAAAGAAGGCATGCTGAAAGTAACAAAAGATCAAATGACAGATGATCTACTTGCAGAAAATGAATTCTTTTTCCATGAAATAATAGGTTGCACAGTTATTTCTGAAGAGGGCGAAACAATTGGTGTTGTGGCAGATATCCTGCAAACAGGAGCAAACGATGTATGGGTAGTTAAAGGCTCGAAGAAAGAGCATTATATCCCTTATATCGAAGATATCGTAAAAGATATTGATGTTGTAGATAAAAAAATTATCATCCATGTAATGGAAGGCTTATTATGATGAACATTCATGTATTAAGCCTGTTCCCTGATATGTTCTCAGGCGTTTTTGGTGCATCTATTTTAAAGAAAGCGCAAGAAAAAGGTGCTGTAAAGCTAGAGGTCACGGATATTCGTACATTTTCAGGGAACAAACATAAGCAAGTCGATGACTATCCATATGGTGGTGGTGCGGGTATGGTTTTAAAGCCTGAACCTATGTTTAGTGCAGTGGAGGCCATCACTGCTGGCAAACAACCACGTATCATTTTAATGTGCCCCCAAGGTGAACGATTCACCCAGAAAAAAGCAGAAGAGCTAGCACAAGAAACGGAGTTAGTGTTCTTATGTGGTCATTATGAAGGCTATGATGAGCGTATACGTCAGCACCTCGTGACAGACGAGATTTCCATTGGCGATTTCGTGTTAACAGGTGGGGAATTAGGCGCTATGACTGTTATTGATAGTGTAGTTCGATTGTTGCCTGGTGTCTTAGGGCAAGAGAATTCGCATATCCAGGATTCTTTTTCAACGGGTCTACTTGAGCATCCACATTATACACGACCTGCGGAATTTCGTGGGATGAAGGTACCTGATGTTTTATTATCGGGGAATCACGCTAGAATCGAGCAATGGCGAGAGGAACAATCGCTGAAAAGAACTTTTGAGCGCCGTCCGGACTTATTGGAGCATTATCCATTAACAGACAAGCAAAAATTGTATCTAGAAAAACTAAAAAACAATCATCAAGATGCTTGATTGCCTGCCCTATTTATGATAACATCTAATCTGTACTTCTATGTGAAGTGCTGAATTATGGTGTTCCGCTGTGGCATAGATTGCGTGCAAGAGCATCTATCTAAGGAGAGAAAACAATGTCAAACATTATTACAGAAATTACAAAAGCTCAGCTTCGCACTGATCTACCAACTTTCCGTCCTGGTGATACTGTTAAAGTACACGTGAAAGTAGTAGAGGGTACTCGTGAACGTATCCAACTTTTCGAAGGTGTAGTAATTAAACGTCGTGGTGGCGGTATTAGCGAAACTTTCACAGTTCGTAAAATTTCTTACGGTGTAGGTGTTGAGCGTACATTCCCTGTACACACACCAAAAATCGCTAACTTAGAAGTTGTACGTCGTGGTAAAGTACGTCGTGCTAAACTTTACTACCTACGTAACCTACGTGGTAAAGCTGCTCGTATTAAAGAAATTCGATAATTATGACTTAAAAGTGAGGGGCTTGTGTTCAAGCCCCTTTTCTTTTTGCTTGTCATCTTTATTCACTATCATCTAAAATAGTGTTAGACAAGGGGGCAATTCTCAATGGAAAAACAAGTGAAAGAAAAGAATGAATTATGGGAATGGACAAAAGCACTATTAATTGCATTTGCGATTGCTGCAGTGATTCGATATTTTTTATTTACACCCATTGCAGTTGATGGAGAGTCCATGATGCCAACCCTTGAAGATGGCGACCGGATGATTGTGAATAAGATTGGTTATAAAATAGGTGAACCAAAGCGTTTTGATATCGTTGTATTTCATGCACCTGAACAAAAAAATTACATAAAGCGTGTAATAGGACTGCCAGGAGATACGCTGGAATATAAGGACGATCAATTATATATTAATGGTGAACCAATAGATGAGCCCTATTTAGATGCATATAAAGCGCAAATTGCTGGGGGGACCCTAACAGAAGACTTTACCTTAAAAGATATTGATGTATCCGTGGATACTATTCCAGAAGGATATGTTTTTGTCATGGGGGATAACCGTCGAAATAGTAAAGATAGTCGTCATATTGGCCTTGTTGAACAAAAGGAAATTATCGGTAATACCAGTTTGATTTTCTGGCCATTTAGTGACATAAAAATTGTAAAGTAATGCAAGAAAGGGAGAGCTTAATCACTCCCTTTTTCTTTTAGTTTAGGAGGTATAGCTATGACAATACAATGGTTTCCAGGGCATATGGCGAAAGCCCGACGTGAAGTAACGGAAAAATTAAAGCTTGTCGATATTATATTTGAATTAATAGATGCACGTTTACCGCTATCCTCACGTAATCCGATGATCGACGAAGTGATTAACCAAAAACCTCGTCTTTTAATTTTAAATAAAGCGGATATGGCAGATGAGCAAGAAACACGTAAATGGGTAGAATATTTTGCACAACGTGGTCATAAAGCCGTAGCCATAAACTCACTTGAGGGTAAGGGCTTACAGCAAGTAACAAAAGCGGCGCAAGAAATTTTAAAAGAGAAATTTGATCGCATGAAGGCGCGAGGTATGAAACCTAGAGCTATTCGTGCCATGATTGTTGGAATACCTAACGTAGGGAAATCCACACTGATTAATCGCTTGGCGAAAAAAAATATCGCTAAAACCGGAAATACACCCGGTGTAACAAAAGCACAGCAATGGATTAAAGTTGGTAAAGAGCTAGAGCTATTGGATACACCAGGTATTTTATGGCCAAAATTTGAAGATCAAGAAGTAGGCTTTAAATTAGCTTTAACTGGTGCGATTAAGGATACCATCACAAATATGGAAGATTTAGCTGTCTATGGCTTGCGTTTCTTATCCGATCATTATCCAAAGCGTATGGAGGAACGTTATGGTTTCGAATTTATCCATGAGGAGCTAGTGGATACTTTTGATCATATAGGCAAGCTACGTCGTGTATTTGGACCTGGCGGAGAAATTGATTATGATCAAGTAGCACAGCTGATTGTTCGAGATATACGCGGCTTACAATTAGGCAAACTGACCTTTGATTTTGTCGATGAACAGCTAAAAAAAGAAGCTGAACAATTATAAGTATTGAAACTGTCACATGTTCTTTTGTGACAGTTTTTCTTTTAGGAATGAATTTTCTTACCGATAATGACTATAGAGAGGAAAATAGTTTTCAAATGAAAGAGACTACATAAAGAACTGAACATGATATAGTTTTATTGAGTAGAAGCAAGAAGGAGCACTTAAATGAAAACCATTAAAGAAATTAACAATGCATTGAAAGGTGCAGAAGAATGGCAAGATTGGATGATGGAAATAGCAACGGATGAAAGAACAGGTGTACAGAAGGCGTGGCATACTTGGCAAAAACGACAAGATAAAAAACGTCAATTACTGCAAGAACATCAAGCGAAAGTAGCATTTGATTTAAGCTATGGGAGTATCGATACATTGGTTGCGGGTGTAGATGAAGCAGGACGTGTTATTTTACTTTCTAACTGAGTGTCTAACTAAATAATATGTTACCAATTATCCGTTTGACTAACTTTAATTTGTTTTCTAGAATGGGTAGAGTCATGAATCACCTAACAAGGTGTTTTTTTATTGGAGTAAAGTTCTATGAAGTTTTAATGCTAACTTAGAAGATGCTAATTGGAGGAAATAATTTATGTTAATTTGTGGTGTAGATGAGACAGGTAGAGGTTCTGCAATTTCAGGTGTATGGGTAGGAGCTTGTATTCTTGACCCGAACAATCCTATTGAGGGATTAAGAGACTCGAAAAAGTTATCAGCTAAAAGACGTGAGGAATTAGCTGAAGAGATAAAGGAAAAAGCGCTTAGCTGGAGTATTAGTATTGCTTCGCTAGAGGAAGTGGAAACTCTAAATGTATTAAATGCTACACTTCTTGGTATGAAAAGATCCGTAGAAAGCTTACATATTAAGCCGGATAAAGTTTTTGTCGATGGTAATAAATTACCTGATTTAGATATTCCAGCTGAAGCTATCATTAAGGGAGATGATTTGATTCCTGCAATTAGTGCTGCATCTATTCTAGCTAAAGTTGAACGAGATAAAGTAATAAAGGAATTACATGAGCTGTATCCACAATATGGTTTTGATAAGCATAAGGGCTATTTAACGAAAGGTCATATGGCGGCATTAGAAGAGAATGGTCCTTGTCCTATCCATAGGAAAACATACAGTCCTATTCGTGCGTTATTAGAGAAGCAATTGGAGCTGTTCTAATGGCTAAAAAGGCACAGTTAAAAAAAATAGTGGTAAAGAAGATTGAAGAAACATCTGATGTTAACTTTTTAACATTAGATGCTTCTGAAGAGTCCATTATTTCTAGAGCAAGCTCAAGAAAGTATTTGCCTTCTGTATCACTTATAAATACTTATCAAGTAAAGGATAGAGGACAAGTTAGTAACTATACAGTTGATTTCAATGAACTAGTGTGTAATCATTCCAGAAATAGGGTTTTAATTGAACAACTTATTGTAGGTATGAACGAAATCATTGTACCAGATTGTAGTAAAACTACTATTATAGATATAGCTCAAGGAATTAGAGTTTTTCTAGAGTTTCTTAATAGTGATAACAATTTGAGCAATAATTATGTAGCTAATATAAATGAAATAAACATTATAGTAGCTAAATCATTCACAAATTACCTACGGAGTACTTATCCAGATGATAGTCATAGTCGTAAATGGTTTGCAGCAATTAGACGAATTGTCCAAAAATTACAAATGCTGTTTCCTGAAGATCCGTCAATAGGATTAGGTTTTACTTGGCCAACAGGTCCGGGAAGAAAAGAGAGTAATATTGAAGGATATCATCCTAGAGAAATGAAAGAGTTAATCAATGCTTGCATACAAGATATAAAAAATATTAAGAGTTTTCATAAGGTGTATTTAAGTCTTAATGAAGAGCTTGTAACTGAGGAATGGAATATAGAGAATCTTATGTTTTTTCTTCATGAAGGCATACAGAGAAATGATGAAAGTATTATAAAGAAAAATCAATCTGAAAGTGGATTGATAAAAAGGTTTATTTTAAATTCACCCAATGCTCAGAAAGGAATGGAGGAGCTAGGGTATACAATTGAACAGTTACAAGATTTATACATACAAAAAGGAGTAGAATTAGCTTCATTAGGACGTTCTCCATTTGCAACCAGAATTTCTCAAGTTCCTGATCAAGTAAGAGCCATATCACAATTTAATCTAGCTTTAGGCACACTAAAGAAACGATTCCCAAAATTTCCATATTACATGAATCTCGACGAGGCAAAGGGTTTTTTGAATTATAATAATATGGATAACACTACAATTCTAAAGGATAAAGATCCATTGGCATTTCTAGTTAATAGTGCTGTATTTAATAGTAATAGTAAAATTAATTTCTTTGATGGAACCTTGGGGAAAATGGCTGTCCACGCCGCACAACACTTTGTAAGTGATACCTTGTACCCGTTTTTTCTTCTAGCTTTAATAAATACTGGATGGAATATTGAAAGTCTACTCTCAATAAGCGATGACGTAGATGCGCATATAACACCGGATTTATTAGATCCTGAAAATTATGTAATAATTCACGGAAGAAAAATCCGAGGTTCAAAGGGAAGAGAATTTTTAAATGTTACACGTCGTTCGAATAAAAATAAAGCGTTAGATACTTATCAACTGCTTAAATATGTTGAAAGTATAATAACTCAATATAAGGATAGCCCTTTCTATAGAACTGGTTTTTTATGGCAATTTACTATACCAGCAAACCAAAAAGACATAACTTCATCCTTCAATGAACAAAAAAATTTTAGTGGTGTAACAAAAAGGTTTATTGATCGGCATAATTTTAAATATTTTTCTGATACAACCGCTATTTCTCATCCAAAGGTTCGATCTGGATATGTATCAATTAAACAACTTTTAGGTGAAACCGAATTTGAAATCAGTGATGATATTGATCATATTAACAAAAAATCTATAGACCATTATACATCTGATGAAAGTACAAACAGCGTGCTTAATTTAAGAATAAAAGAGATTCAAAAGCAATTTGTAGAAGATATAACTAATTTCAAAGTTCGAGTAGTGGAGTCAACATCACTTCAATCCCTCCGTAACGCTACTAATGATGCAAAGACGGAGCAAGATAAGTTGAAACAAATAAGCAAAGAAGCATTTAAACTTCAAATGGATGAAAAAACGATAATAAACTTACTAGATGTGGGTTCACAAAAATATATACTTGCTTGTGAAGATGCTAAGAACCCATCGTGGCCGGGGTGGGATGATTATGTTGGTCAAGGTAAAAGTTGTAGATATTTTAACAAGTGTTCCTTATGTAAACAAGCTATTGTATTCCCTGAGGCCCTCCCATATATCGCCCGACGCATTCTTGATTTGGAAAAGTTAAAAATAATACATGGTTCTTCTGATTGGATATTTAAATACGGTGATGAGTATGAGGCGTGGAATCAAATTTTAGAATATTGGAGTAATAAAGATCAAGTAAAAAAAGCATGGGAACTGGCTAAAATGGGTTTTGTTGTATTACCAAAGATAATGAGAGGAGTATAGAATGCAAAAAAATCTGTATGACCGAGTTATTGAACAAATAGCAGAAAAATATAAGTTAGAACTTATAGATGAAGAGATTAACTCTGGTAATACTCAAGTCGAGGAAGAAAAAATAGATGAAATGTCTATTAATTTCTATAGTTTATCAGAAATCCCATTTGAGAAAATACTAGATTTAAAGGTTAGTAAATTAAGTTTCTTTAAAGATATTATTTGGGATTGGAGACAAGAGGGAAGCCTAATATATAAAGATGATTGCTTTTTTTCGTGGAACAAAGAAATTTCGGATGGTGTATCCTTGCTTGAAAATGAAAATAAATATCTATGTCGGTTACTCAAAATGATAGCATTTTATTCTTTACCTCAAAATGCATGTTTGCAAAATGTAAGATCTTTTAATACATCTAAAGGAATTTTAAAACAACTACAAATCTTAGGGAGATTTCTTTATAAACAAAAAATTTTTGTTGATATTCAAGGAAATGGATTTTTCACAAATACTTTGTATTTAAGGAAAGAACATTTTATAGATTTTATTAATAATGATTTGAAAAATTCTGGTGTAATATATGACTTTGCTAAACAAGTTAAGCATTGGGTAGGATTGTCAAAGAACAAACTGATTCCTGTAGAGTATCGTCTGAATTTTGAACCGTTTGATAACGAATTATATTCGAAATTGGCTAAAAATGCAGAAGATGATAAGGGAGAATATTTGCCTATTTCAATTGAGACACTTTCAGAATTAATTCCTTATTGTATAGATAACATTAGAGAAAAAACAGTTGAAGTTTTGAAGTTATACAATGTTCTTTGGCCCAATCTAGCAGGTGGTGATGTTGCTAAAATACAACCTTTTGATTGGGGAGAAGCTATTAGTGATTTGTTGGAAATGGATTTGAAGATATTAGATATTCAAAGCTATAAATTTACGGATTATACTCAGATTACAATGAGTAGGGAATTAAATAACAAACTTAGAGATATTGTTAAAAATCACCCCGATTGGAATAAACAAAATGAAATTTTCACTTCTAACATTAGGAAATTAAAAATAAGTGAAGTAGTAAGTGCAGCTTTAAAACTGGGAATCGATTTAGAGAGTATAGACGTGGCAATTATTTATGATGTAAGAAAACTTAAGATAAAGGCCATGGAACTTGTAAATGGTTTAAGAAATTCATGTGTTGTAATTCTCTTTTTGGTTACGGGAATGCGGAATAGTGAAATGTATCTTCTAGAAGAAGGTAATTGTTGGCAAATTAAGGGGAGTGAAGATGATTTTCGAATTAAAATAACAGTTCCTAAAACATCGGATGGATCAACAGGTGATCCGATAGAACTCCCGGTACCAGAGATAGCATATAATGCATTTAAATGTTTAGAAGTCTTAACAGAAAAAGCTCGAATATGGGGAGAGTCAAAGAAGTTGATGGTTAGTTGCTTTTCAAATTTTGGGAAGGAAATTGTGGCTCGTAGTATAAATCAATTTCTTAAACGTTGGTGTGAAGATCTTGGGATAGAACATATTCATCCCCATCAATTTCGTAAAACAATTGCTATGTTTGCAATTTATCAAAATCCTAACAATATCGGTGTCATTAAGAGGTTATTTTCTCATAAAAGTTTAGCAATGACACTTGCATATATCGTGAAAATGCCAGGAATGGCTGAAGAAATTAAAATAGCTGTAATAGAGCAAAATAAAGAGTTACTAAGTGAATTATTAGAAGCTTTAGATAAAAAATGTATTGGTGGTGTGGCAGGTAATAGGATTAAAAGATTAGCTGACGATTCAATGTTATTTAAGGCTAAATTGAATGACGATGGTTGGGAGGGTCTTGAGCAATACGTTCAAATCTTATTACATGATGGTTTAAATATTTTACATCGAACTTCTTTCGGTGCTATTTGTACAAATACTCATTCTGGATTAGTTCACTTAGCGCCTGAATCATGTAATTGTAATGTTACTGATTGTAAATGGTCTGTATTCACTGTCAACTCGGTAGAGGACCTTGAAGATACTATCAGATTTCATACTACTTTTATAAAAAATGATAGTTGTAGTGAAAGTCAAAAACGTTTTTCAAATAAAACAATAAAGGACTGTATTGAAAGGTTATACGAGTTAAAGGGATTAGATTACGTGAAAGTTAAATTTCCTGATTTCGCAAATGAGAATTTGCAGTTAATTGAATTATGGAGGGATAATAATAGCAACCAAGATATTAAAGCATAATGAAGCATTAGAATTAGTTTATTCAGTGATTGCATCGTTACGAGAGAGTGGTAAGGAAAAAATCACGGTAACAGAGGTAGCTGAAATTTCTGGAGTTAGTCGTGCTACTATTTACTCAAAACACTCAGATTGGGTTGAAGTGCGTGATGTTATAAAAAATAATAAGCCATCAATACATCTTAAATTAGCTTCCAAAAAAAATCATGAAAAAACCAGATGGCAAATAGAAGCTCAACGTTTAGAGAATGAATTAAAAATTTGTCAAGAAAATTTGGGGAATTTAAGCATTCAAGCTGATAGTGTATTTCAAAATCTACTAAATCAACTTCATAAATATATGTACCTCGCAAAAAAAACACCTGAACAAGCCAGAAGAGAATCTAATATCTTACTGGAGTTAAACGAACTCAAAGAACGGTGTGAATTCTATGAGGCAGAGAATAAAAGATTAATGGCAGATTCTCAATATAACACCAATATGGTTCCGTTTGTAAAAAAGGAAATAATTGATGTGTACTCGGAAATTCAGAGAGAAAATATAGTAACAATGGATTTGCTTGAATTAACATACGATGCATTATTAAAATTAAATAATTTATTTAATAAAAGTTATCCACCTAGTGTTGTTTATGTATTATGTGGAAACTTCGCAAGTGGTAAATCATCTTGGATTGCAGAACATAAATCACAAAATGTGGGTTCAGTCTTATATTTTGATGGGACTAATCATACAAAATCAATAAGAAGAATTATTTTAAAGTACATAAGAAATCTAAATTCGGATTGTAAGTTTGTTTGTGTAAGAGTTTTTTGTGATACCCAAGATTGCTTGGAAAGAAATATGAATGAAAGTCGGATTAGATTAAACACAACTATTCCAAAAGAGTTAATCATTAGATTTTCAGAAATTTTTGAAGAGGTTACTCTTGACGAAGGATTCGATGAAATCCTTATAGGAGGATTACAAAATGGCTGAATCAGGAAGAGTTAGAGGAGCAAATAACGTTAAGAAATTTGAGGCGTTTATCGAATTACGTAATCAACAAGATGATTGGCAAAAGTATATAACTCCTAGGAAAGATAAGTTGATACGATTAAGTATATGTGAAGAGTGTGGGTTTGGTAAAAGTGCGTTAAGACAAAATCCGTCGTTAAAAAATATGTTAGAGAAACTTGAAGTGGAGTTATTCGAAAAAGGGCTATTAAGAGATAAATCTTCTCATGAGGAAATGATTGATTATCCACACCAAGCTGACTTTATTCACTCATATGAATTGAATTTAAGAGAACTCAAAGAGAAGATAGAAAATGTTAAAGGGGTAATTAATTTATATCAATCTGAATTAGATAAATTGGTTAATTGAGAACTTCTTCAACTTCGTTTCGTGAGTTTATATTTTTATAAAGGAAAAGATAATATGCATCTACTTAATTCTGATGGTTTAAAAAATACTGATGTATCTCCTAAGGATACTGTTCCAATTTATTTAGATGACGAATTTCAAGTTATAGAAGGGCCTAGTTATTGGGCAATTTCATTGGCACAAAAAAGGTCTAGAAGTATTGAAACTTTAAAGCAATATACAACTGTATTGGCTAGATTCCTTCAATGGAGAGATGATCAAGGGATTAAAGCAATGAGCTGGCAATTGACAGATGAGGATGTAATAAATGCATATATTGGCTATTTAATTGATAATCGAAATCAATATGGTAGACCTAGTCATAAAACAATTGAGGATTATATAGCTACGCTAAGTTATTTTTTCAAGTGGGCAACAGAAAAGGGTTATAAGCATTATTGGAAGATAGATCCACATAAAGTAACAGTTCATATTAAGGGTAGTAATGCAATGGTCAAAATGGAAAAACAAGTAGAGAAACGCATGGAAATAGCAAATGGTAAAAGTACAATTTTTGCCCCCGAACAAGATAAGTTTATTCATCGAGAAAATATACCAACACTTATAGGTTTATTTGATGATGTTGTATACGGTTTTATAGCTCTAGTGTTATGGAGAACTGCTTTAAGACCGAAAGAGTTGTTTCAGCTGCCTTATATGGGTGTGGGAATCAATTCAGGGCTTAAACGTTATCGAGATGAAGAGTTATTGGCACTTAATGATATAAGATTTCGTTTTGAATCAAAAGGAAAAGATAGAGAAATAAATTTTCCAGCAGATGTTTGGGCTATTATTTGTACCAAATGGTTACCAGAACGGGTTAAACGTGCTGCACGATATCAAGAAAGAAATAATGGGAAAATGCCTCCGAATAATGTGTTGTTTTTAACAGAGAATGGGACAGTCGTTACACCGAAAATGTTAAGGGATAACTTTAACAAAGTAGCCCAAAATCATACATGTCCTGAGAAGAAAATTACTCCATACATGTTTAGACACGCATTTGCGACATACTTTATTCTTGATAGGTTACAAGCTACAAATATGTTAGGAAAAGCTTATGTGTATAATGCTGTAATAGATGCTGAATTGCGTGAATGGATGGGGCATGAGAATATTGGAACTACATATAAACACTATGTTCATCTAGTAAATCGTTATTTTTATAATGGGTTATTAGAAGTTATGGAGGATCCGGTTAACCAAGCGATATTAGAAGCGTTTGGGCAATCCTGATAAAAACTTAGAGGGACATAAAAAACATTCGTGTTGATTAAAAAGAAATTGATTGAAGAGAAAGTATTATTAGATAATAATTAGGTAAATTAAAGGTTTATTATTAAATAATACTAGTGTAATAAAAGGAAATAAAATTGTGATAAAATAGGAATAATTGGTTTTATGAATATAAGGTGTAATATTGACAATTATTTTTGTTAATCAAGAATCTTTGAATGTAATGTAAAAGGTATACGCTTCTTCCCATGCTTTTGTGGGAGATTCTGCCCATCCAAAACACTCATTACACCATTCACTATTATAGCCTAACAAGACCCAATGATATGGCTTATATTTGTTATCATTATAATTTGGTGTAACACTTACTTCAATTTTAAAGACTTTATGCAATTGAATCACCACCTATCCTTATTATTAACAATACGTTAGGGGAATAAACAATATGATTATTGAAAAATACAAAGAGGACTTAACAAATTTAATACATATAGCTCAAGGACAAGGAAATGAATTAAATTTATCAATTGTCTTGATGACTATAAATACAAAAGATGACGATTTGCAAAGTATCTTGAATTATTTTGAAGAAAATAATATTAAAATAATAAACTCGGATATTGAGCCAGATTCTACTGAAGAAAGTAGTGAATTTTTAGATAATAGTATCAACCCGTTTGATCCTTCAAAAATTGATATTAAAATGGATAAAATGACTATTGATTCAATTGTTAAAAGAATAAAATTTGAAGAACTTGAATTTGATTCAGAATTTCAACGTAAATCGGGTCTTTGGAGGGTTGTACAAAAAAGCCAATTAATAGAATCGATACTTTTAAGAATACCATTACCCGCATTTTATTTTGATGCAACTAATGATGATAAATGGCTTATTATTGATGGATTACAGCGAATAAGTACATTAAAAGAGTACATTGTGGATAAATCCTTTGCACTAAAAGGAATGGAGTTCTTAAAGGAATTAAATGGATTGAAGTTTGATAAGTTACCTAGATCATTGCAAAGAAGAATTGAGGAAACTAATGTAAATGCTTATTTAGTAAATCCTGCGACTCCTGTTAATGTTAAATTTAATATCTTTAAGAGAATAAATACAGGTGGGCTTGTTTTAGAACCTCAAGAAATAAGAAATGCTTTGTACCATGGTCAAGCAGCTAGCTTTCTCAAAGAACTATCTATTTCTAAAGAATTTGTTCAAGCTACTGATAAAAGTATAAAAACTGAAAGAATGTTAGATAGAGAATTTTGTTTAAGATATGTAGCTTTTACTTACTTATCGATAGATTCGTATAATAATTCAATTGAAGAGTTTTTAAATACAGCCATGGAACTATTAGCTAATGCAAATAAAAGTTATTTAGATAACATAAAAAATAGCTTTATTCGGAGTATGGTAGCATGTGAAAAAATATTTGGTGTATATGCTTTTAGAAAAATAGCAGAAGATGGTAGGAAGAGACCGATAAATAAGGCTTTGTTTGAAATTTGGTCAAGTGTTATAAATTCACTTACTGATGATGAGATTAATCATTTAGTAAATAATAAAATGTTGTTGAGAGAAAAATTTATTGCTCTGTGTGAGGAAGAACAATTCTTATATAGTTTGAAAGCATCTGATAAAAAAGCTGTTCAAGCAAGGATTACATCTATTAGAAAAATTATCAATGAAATAATTTAAGGAAGTGCAAAAAGTGATAAATAGTATAACTTTAAAAAACTTTAAATGTTTTGAAGAAATATTTATAGAAATGTCCAACTTAAATGTTTTTGCGGGTATAAATAGTATGGGGAAATCTACTCTTATTCAATCACTCTTATTACTACGTCAATCTTATGAAATGGGGTCAATAAACAAAGGACTTCATTTGAATGGTGAAATAACAGAAATGGGTACAGGGTATGACTTGCTATATAGAAATAGTGAAAAGGATGAAGTTGAAATTTACATAGAATATGATCTTAATAAATATCATTGGATTTATGAATACAATAAGGATTCTGACTTTCAGAGTTTAAAAGCTTGTAATATTATTGACACAAAAAACTCTAATATCAATTTATTTCAATCTACTTTCGCATATGTCTCTGCCGAACGAATTGGTCCAAAAAGAATTTATAAAAAATCTTATCATGAAGTTGTTGAGAAAAATCAATTAGGATACAGAGGGGAATTGTTTGCGGATTTTGTCGCAGAACGTGGATTAAAAGATAAAGTTGAAAATTCTTCCGTAATTCATAAAAGTGTAAAAAGTCATTTATTGCTGTATCAGACCGAAGCATGGCTGTCTGAAATCAGTCCAGGAATAAAGATTACTTCAAAGAAATATACAAAAGCAGGCCTTGTAGAAGTTGAATATGGTAAAGATGGATTTAATCCTCTGAATATTGGCTTTGGTTTAAGTTATGTTGCCCCAATTATTGTTAGTCTACTCAAAGCAAAACAAGGAGATCTAATTATTCTTGAGAATCCAGAAGCACACCTTCATCCAAAAGGGCAGCGAAAGATGGGGGAATTAATAGCTAAAGCTTGTAATGGTGGTGTTCAAGTAATTTTAGAAACACATAGCGATCATTTGCTCAATGGAATTCGATTAGCTGTAAAACAAAACAAAATTAGTAGAAATTCGATTAGACTTAATTATTTTTATCAATCTAATGAAAATACTAAATTAGTTCATACAAAGTGTTCTCCAGCAATATTGAATGATGGAAGTTTATCGGATTGGCCGGATGGTTTTTTTGATGAATGGGAAAAAGCAATTGATGAGTTGTTTTAGGAGGTTACTATGTACACTGTATTGAATGAACTTTCAATTCATGCTGATCTAATGGAGGAACATGATCACGGAAATGCTAGGAATATAATAAATTTATTTGTTGAGATATTACATAGAGCTAAGAATCTAAATGAATTTGATGGTCTAATAACTACAACTGATATATATAGTTTTAATATATCTAAAGAGTATGGAATACAGGAATGGCTTAAAGATTCGTTAGTTGAAAAGAAATATAAAGATTTTCTTAGAGTGTTTTTTAATAAAAGATGTAGTTTTATAGAAACTCATGATTATCCTTTATCAGAGTTTATTATATCCTTAAATCAGAATGAATATAACGGTATAGGATGTTTAGTGGCTACCGAAATGAGTGAAAGTGTTGTAAGTTTACAAACACATCATAATTGGTCTACTGATACTATTAATGGATCCTATTTAACTTTGGATGATGAAGGGACAGAAATAAAAGAGAGTAGAAATGTTAATAACATTTCTAAAGACATACACTTTGATCACTTAACCAATAATTTAACAGAAAATCGCTTTAAAAAGATATCTTCTGGACAAGATCTGTGGGAAGAAAGAGAAGTATTATTTCCGAATTTAGTTTTTTGTGAAAGTGTTAAGGCTCAATTGTATAATGATCCAGAAAAATTCCATGTTGAACAAGTTATAAAAAAACTTATGAGAATCCAACAGTATTTTTCGAGCTATGATGGATTATATGACCCTAAACAGTTGGGGTTTAATGCTAGAACAGAATCTGAAACTGTTAAATCTAATCCAACTTTAAAATCTTATCGATTATTTGAAAAACCTGATGGCAGTACTGATTATTTTTATAATCATATTGGATTTACAGGGAAATATTGTGGGAGAATTCACTTCTTCCCAGATGACACAATTAAAAAATGTTTTATTGGTTATATTGGAAAACATTTGCCTACTAAGAATTTTTAATTATAAACATTTCTATATAGTTGTCTAAGTAGGAAGGAATCTAATATGATAGCGTCTAATTAATTTATTTTGTTTTTAACTAATATAATGGTCTGCAGATTCCGTGCTGAGGCCATTTTTTTATTTCTTGTGATTACCACTTAATTCTTAGTATTTTATTTTAGCTATGCCATTTGTTTTTTGATTACTCAGTTTAAATGAAAGACTTTGGTGAGCGCGAATGGAAACACTTTCATAAGTATTCAGGAATTCAGGTTGTATAAAAGTGATGAAAGAGCTACGAAGTGTTTAAAGAGTTAGAAAATAATCGACACTAGCAATTTTAAATAACTACAACAATATGTTCTTGCAAACTATAACTAAAAGTTGTGTTAGAATCTACATAAAAGTTAGCATTAAAAAATGCTAGCTTATTTTTATATAAAAATATTCTTGAAATGGGAGGTTCTACATGACAACACCAGGTATTGGAGATCCATATTGGTACGAATGGTATGTTGGTTTAGAACAGTTAATAAGAATGTTAAATCCTGATAATAGTATTGAATATGTAATGTTTCAATCTGACATTCATAATACTATTGATGATGTTGTTGTTGGGTACACTAATAAAAAAGAAATTTGTTATCAGGTTAAGCATGAAATTGGAAATCAAGGAAGAGCAAATTTAACGTTTAGTAAATTGATTGAAAGTACTACGTCTTCTAATGGAAACGAAAAAATAAGTCTAATTAGAGCTTTGGCGTTCGGATGGAAAGAGGCTTCAGAATATGAAGACAAATCTATTGTTCCAGTACTATACACAAATCGAAAGTTAGGAACTAATAAAACAACTCGAGTTTTTAATGAAACGAAGTATAATTCTTTGCCATTAGCTTTATTTATGGAAAGTATTCTAGAGGCTATAAAAAATGTGAAGTCGCTTGATGATGTACAACAAGAGTTATTTGATAAAGATTTATTAATACAATGGGAAGAATTTAAACTTGCAATAAACGATGATTCAATAGTTGTTGATTTCTTAAAAAAATTGGAGATTAAGTCGAATGAGGGATCGCTAGATGAACTAGAAGAGGTGATGGTTAACTCTTTAGAAACTACATTTAAATGTAATAAGGTCATTGCTGAAAACTTATTTGAAAAGTTATGTTCAAAATTAAGGTTCTGGGCAACAACTAGAAGAGAAAATACTAAAGTAACTGTTGAAGATGTTTATGATGCCTTATCATTGAACCATGATGTAGAGTATGGCGAACATGAATTACCATATCCTACACCCTTTTTTAAAAGCAGAGAAATGTATGCGCAAGTGATTAGAGATATTGTAGAAAAAGAGGATAAGAAAGTGATTTGGATTTCAGGTAATCCTGGTAGTGGTAAAACAAGTTTAATAAGTTATCTACAATTAAAACACAACCTATTTACTGCTAGATATCATACATTCAAACCTATTTCTCCTGAACAAAAGTATTACAATAATGATGCAGGTTTATGTCGCCAAGAATCTTTGTGGAATGATTTATTAATTCAACTGAGAAAGAAATTAAAAGGTAATCTTCATAAGTACAGTGTTCCTGTTTTAAACGCATTATGTACGCTTGAACAGATGCGAAATGAAGTTATGCGATTATCTGAAATACTTTATGAGTTAACAGGAACAAAAACTGTAATTTGTATTGACGGAATTGATCATGCCGCAAGAGCAAACAAAGAGGTAACATTTTTAGATAATTTATTTAGGCCTGAAGAAATTTCAAAAGGTGTAGTTTTTATTATAGTAGGGCAGCCAGCTGAGTTTTATGAAAATTATCCTTTGTGGCTAAAAAAAGAAACGGAATTAGTAAAACATTGTATGATACCAAATCTTGAACAAGGTGATATAAAAAAATTATTAGATGAAAGCAATATTGATTACAGTATTCCCAATGAAATACTAGCAGGATTTATTTATGAGAAAACTCAAGGTAACAATTTATCAGTAGTCTTTGCGATTGAAGAAGCAAAGCAATGTAGTACTTTAGAAGATTATAAAAAGATATTAGACAGCAAACATGTTAGTGAAGATATTACAAACTATTATAGCTACATATGGAAATTTGTTACGGATTTTTTAAATTCGAAGTCATTAGGAATAGTCTTTCCCGATAAATTATTAGCAAGTTTAATTATTTTATTGAATGGTCGTCTGGATATAGACCTTTTGAAAGAAGCGATACAGGTAGGTTTAATGAAAGAAGATTGGGAAGAGCTATTAAACTTGTTATATCCACTTATACAAAAAGTAAATGAGAATGAATATGTACTGTTCCATAATGATTTTAGGGTATTTTTAACTTCTAAGAATAGTGAGGGTCCTAAATTTAAAGCTCTCGCTTTACAATTGGCCCAATATTATATGTCTAAGGAATTAACTAGAGATAGCTTGATAAATATTATTCCTTTATTAATGAGTGCAGAAAAAAAAGCCATGATACCTAATGTGTTTAATACAGATTATATTATTCATTCATTAGCAAACGGAATGTCAAAAAAGAATTTGGAAGAGCAAGCAATTCTGGCATACGAGGCAGTATTAGAATCAAAGAATTGGATTGAGTTCCATAGTGTTTATCTAGCTGTATTTACGCTATCTCAGCATCAAACATACTTTGAGTATTATAATAAAGAATATAATGTTTTAGACAAATCTTATGTAAATAAATTAAGTCCTTTTGAGTTGAGACCTGCAAATTTAAATATGCAAAACATTGAAGTATATAGAGATATGTTTGGATTTTGTTTAGATTTATTAGAGTTAGAAGAGCCTATTTCTAATGCAAGAGCGCAATCAACTTATAATTTGTGGACTAAAGAGTTTACACCTATTGATTTTGTAATTTTAGTAGAAGAAGATGATAATTTTGGTGATAGATATGTATTAGAGCATACTCTAGAACTTTGGGGTATATTGGCTGCAAAATTACATAAAGGCTATCTAAAATTAAGAGGAAATATAGGCCTCGAAAAAATTACTAATCAACAATTGAATTTGATAGTGACTTTTAACGATAGTTATTTCAAATATTGCATTGAACATTCGGAATCAATGAGAGCTTTAGAGGTAGTAAACGAAGGTGGAGTTACATTAACCACTATTAAAGAGAATCTGTTGCATTTACTTTTAAATAAAAAAAGTAATGAATATATTGAAATGATAGAAGGACTAGTAAAACATAGTAAGCAATCAAAAGAAAATTTATTAGAATATGTATGTTTGATTTTTAATGAAAGAGAAATTCCTTTTGTCGATATATCTTCATTTGAAAAAATAAATTATATAATAAACGATACGAATTTAAAAATGGTCATTCTATCTATAATCGCTGGTTATCAATCCATTAATAAAGAGATGCTGATAGAGTTAAGTAAGGTAAATGAACTTATAGAAGATATTGAAAGAAAAGATCACGAATATGATTATTTGAAGATATTGATTAGACATGCATTTTTATTAGGGAGAATAATAAATGAAGATAGATTGGGGCTATCTGGAACAGTACAGCAAAGTACGATAATTAAAAGTTATGAAGATTTTTTAGAATATAATAAACAACATAATTCTTTTGATTCTAGAGACAGTTTTAAAATATTATTGTTCGTTTCCCTTAATCAAGAAAGGTTATTAAATTATTTAGATAATCAAACATTAAGCTCAATTTTAGAACATCATTTATTTGAAGTAAAACAACTAGGAATGTTTTATAAATCAATAATTTTAGATTATCTAGTTGAGAATAATAATATAGCAATAGTAAAGAACTATTTAATACAGTTATATGGAGAAGACGGGCATAATCTTTTTAAAGAAGGAAATTTTGAAGAAACACATAAAAACTTTGGAACGTATTTGAAAACTATTAATTCATCTCTTTATTTAGAAATTAGTAATAAGTTGAAATGGGATGTCGTAGGTTATTCAGATCATAAAGAATACGCCCTCTGGCCATTATTACAGTATTTCGAAAAAATAGTGGATATAAATAGTAGTGAATGGAAAACTAGAGGAATTGAACTTTACAAGGTTTCGAGTATTGCTGAAAGTAAAGGGAATAATAGGGCTTTCTCTGAAATTCAAAGCCAAATTAGTAAAGCTGCTGCTAAAAGTGGCATACAAGATGTTTGGAAATTAAGAAATGTAGATGAAGACTATCGTTTTTCTTTAGAATTAATTTATACAGAGTTATTAATTTTAATAGAAAACATTAATGATATAGAAGAGTTAAAAGTAGCTTGGATATTCAGTTGCGGAATACTATCTTGGTATAATTATGAGGATAGGATTAAGCTAGGATCAGTTTATATTAAATTGATTTCAAAAGGTAAGGAACTTGGATTTGAAACTATTGAAGATATAATTTATGAAATATCCTCGGAACATGTAAAAATAGCATTAAAATCAGAAAGTAAATCATATATAAGCCCAAGTGAATCAGAATATAATATTAAATTAGAAAGTGAAAAAAAAGAGATACAAGATATTTTAACCACTTTAACAACAGATGAAATTATTGAATTCTTAAAAACTGAAAGAAATTTAATGTATAGATGGAAGCCATTAGAGATAGCATGGGACATAATTGAAAGCAGAAATGAAATTGATGATAGAGTAGTATATCAATTTAAAACTATTATTTTTTCTAAATTGGAGACATATTCTTGGGAAAACTCCGGTAATGAAAAGATTATAAAAAGCCTTCTACCAATTTTAAAAGAGGAATTGTTATGGGAACTAGCTAACTATAATTTAAACAATTTTAATATAGGAGATAGTTATCATACATTTAAATCAAATATGCATTTTATAACGTTACTTTTGATAGAAAAGGTATCAAATGAGCATTTAATTAATATATTTGATGAAGAATTGAAATGTCATAAAAAATGGATGACAGGATGTAATCATATAAATTTTGAATATGAGCTTTCAACTCAAGAATGTTACCTTATTAATCCAAAGAATTTTATCGAATACACTATAAATATTTTACTAGAGCAAATTACTTCACGAAACATTCATAGGATTGAAATAGCCTTATTAGGGTTAGATATGTTAGGGAAATATTTTTCTAATACTTTTAATTACATATCTGAATTATGGGATGTTTTAAATGAAGAACAAAAACAGTTTGTAATATTGATGATGGAAAAGTGGGGCGAAGAAAATCTTCAGGGATTAGAGTTGTTATATCCACACCTTTATGCGGAGTTTTTAAGTACTAATGAATTAGATAAAAAAATTCATTTATATTTAATTCTTTCGAAAAGGTACAGCGGTTCAGAATTAGAATATTTTAAAATAAAAGAACATGCAGTACCTATTGAATATCAATTGAATAAAAATATACCAAGGATATTTGATAAAAGTAGAATAAGTACACATGCATTAAGGTTTTTAAGTGTGATGGAGATGCTAAATGGAATTGATAATGATGATATTAGATACTTTATAAATAAAAATAAAGATAAAGAGATAGTTCGCCAAAAAACAAGGGGAAGTCATGTTCGAGATGGAGATTCTTTACTTTATCCATCTAGCTATTCAGAACTTGATATGAAAATTTTATATGGTGAAGAGATGAAAAAAAGGTGGTCTTTTATTCCAGTTGGATATAAGGCACAAACATTGTTAAATATGGATGATCCTTGGGTGATTAGTGGGGTTCCTACAGTAAGTTATGATTCAGAATGGGAAATAGAAGAACAACTTAGCATGAATATTGAAGAAGGACAACTATTAAAATGTAAACCCTTTTTAAAGAAGCTTCTATATAAAGATATTCATGATGAGATGACTTTAATCGGGGGGGCAATCTGGTTTCCTACGAAAACAAAAGAAGGTATCGTCTATTTGGAATCTAATAAAGTAATATCTAAAGATACATTAATAAAGGGATATGAAATAAAGAAGTCTATTAATTCTAGAACATTTATTACAGGTAGCTTTAATTCAGGAGTAGAAATGTTTGAAATAGAAGATGAATATTTAGATAGTACTGGTGTATCTTTAGTAAATGAAATAATAGGGACGAGTATATTTGTATATGGTAGTACGATGTTATATCCATCAATATTCTTAATTGAAATGTTAGATTTGAAACCGGTAAATGGAAACTCTTTAAGATGGGAAAATGCAGAAGGTATAGAAGTAATGTATTTTGAATATTATACTTATCCAACTAGAGAAAATAATAGGGAATATTATTATAGACAGCCAGTAATGGGAAGATGGCTGTGCAAAAAAAGTATAATAGATCAATTATTGGTGAATTTAAATTTAAACCTTTATATTGCAGAGAAAGTTGAAGTTATGACTGATAGGTGTTTGTGATTGAAAATACTGTTAACTAGATTTCTTAATCATAAAAATGTGGATTTACAAGGTAAAGTTCCTTAAACATCGCTTTGAGTGCATTTTCATTCTTCAACAATCGGCCATATTGTTGAAGAAAATGAAGAGGTATTATGGAGTTCTTATTTTTAAAAATGATAATTAAGTGCGGAAACTTAGATAAATAATCAACTAAGCACCTACTTTTTTAATGATGATTATTTATCGTCAACTTAGAGAAATAGGTGCTTTTTCTTTGAAGCTTTGGGATTTTCCATAAGAACCCAAATGTATAGTAAAATATATATTATGTGAAATTACTGAAAACATAAGGAGTCTGATTTATGCTTGAGAGTCAATATGAACTAAATAAGCTTTTTTCAACGGTAATTAAGTTATTTCAAGAACAAGGTGCTAATGATATTTCTAAGGTCTTAAAAGCAGCTGTAATCTCTAGTGAGGTGGGGCATTATGATAATTGGAACGGTGGAACAGAATATTATTCAATCTATATCGATGTGGATGCAACCCTATTTTCTTTTTATGAAGATCAACTAAGTATTATTGAAGAGAAAATCAAGGAAAAGTTAGAAATCCTTTTGCGTGGAGTAGAAAGTGAAAAAATAGGAGCTATAATTATTAGACCGGTTGTTAAGCAATACATTGATTGGACTTCCGTTAGTGATAGAACCGCTAAAGTTGATTTCCTAGAAAAATTAAATAGAATTAAATCTATTTTAATTTCAGTTGCAACAGGAGGCCCGAAAATTCAAACTGTAAATGAAGAATATAAAAATCTTTATAAGGAACTTTATAGTATTTTTGAGACCTTACAATTAAATAATCCTAATAGATATAAAGATTTATGGGAGTGGTATGGATATTGGAGTTCTGGCGATCTTCCTAGTTATCAATCTAGAAGAAAGTATATCTCGGACTTGTATATTGATGTTATCGACCAAATAGAAAAATCGAGTGATACAGTTCCTATCGATCAACCATTTGAAATAACTGGTTGGGAAAGAGTTGATCGAGGGGTATCAGAAATCAGGAAACGAATGAGTGAGGCACAAACAGAAGAACAGTTTCAAGCAGTTGGTTTGTTATCAAGAGAAGTCTTTATTTCTTTAGCTCAGGAGGTATATGATTCGGAGATTCATATTTCAACAGATGGAGTAAATGCGAGTAAAACGGATGCTAAGAGAATGCTAGATGCCTTTCTTAGTTATGAACTTGTGGGTCCTTCTAATGTAGCTTATAGAAGATATGCGAAATCGGCCCTTGATCTTGCAAATGACCTTACACATAGGAGAAGTGCTAGTATTCATGAAGCATCAATATGTGTAATAGCAGTGATTTCACTTGTAAACATTGTAAAGGTAATCACAAATAAATCTAACATTAGATTTTAGAGCAATACTAATTCATTTGTTTGTAAACGTACAAAGAGTATTTATAAGCAGGGGGAAGCTATGGACAATAATATTAATTTAAATATGGTTGAAAATGGGTTGAATTTTATTTCAAAGTCCATTGAAACAGTAGATAAGCCTGATGAAGATTTGAAATATTCATTAATCAATTTACACGCGGGAATCCAGCTATTATTAAAAGAGTTACTATACCAGGAGCATTAGTCGTTAATTTTCCAAGTTGTAGATAATTCCGATAAAGATAAATTAAAATCCGGAGATTTTGTAAGTGTTAATCATGACACTTTAATTAAGAGGTTACAAAAAATTAGTGGTATTGAATTTGATAAAGACTTAATTAATAAGATAGAATGGTTGAGAAAAGAAAGGAACAAAGCTGAACACTATCATTTTGTGGTATCTGCAGATGTGCTTAAATCCAATATTGTAGAACTTTTCACATACCTTATCCCCTTTATCAAGTCGGAGCTAATTGAACCAGGTTACATAAGTTCTGAAGATGAAAATTTCTTAGAAATACAGGAGTATTTAAATGAATTTGATGAATATGTAAATGGTAGGCTTGCGTTACTTCAGGAATCATTAAATGAAGTAGAGGTAATCTTACAATGTCCAGTATGTAACCAAGAAACTGTTGAATTTAAAGATGAGACCGATGCTTACTGCTATTTCTGTGATAAAAACATTAAGAATTTTGCAGAAAAATATATAGACAGTTTTGTTGATACATACAGTCATGTAATGGATGGTGGGGAATCCCCTCTATATGAATGTCCTGAATGTGAATTTGAAACTTTCTTATGCCTGGATGGATACCAATTTGTTTGTTTGACCTGCGGTGCTAAACCAACTCAAGATGATCTAACAACATGTTCTGGTCCAAGATGCAATGAAAAACTTATCTATAGTAGATATAGTGAAAACGGTGACTATGAAGTCCATTTCTGTGATGTTTGTGAGGATTACTTTAAACATGCTTAGTGTGTTAATAAACACCTTTTCAAAAGAACCACAATATCCCATATTGACAAATATAAGAATAATTCACAAAAGCTTTATTATCGAGTATCTGATTATATGCAGCACCGGCGATAGGTAAAGTAATTAATAACAAGGTTGTCGAAGTTATTATTGGTACAATGCCTGCAGGGAAAATCGCATATGCTGTATCTGATAAACTCCGTTGTTTTGACAGTGCATTTGAACAAGCATAGGACTTAATCTAATAGAAAAAAACAGGGGAGCCAAAGGTTATCACTGTTTTTAATGTAGGAACTTTACACTCCAAAGCTTTAATATCTTTAAAGTCAAAACTATTTAAAGAAGAATTAAAAAAAGAAAAATTTCTTGCTATATTTAGATAAAAGAAATATTTTAAGTATAAAAAGGTTTGATAGAGATGAATAAGAGAAAATATCCTATAGAAACATTCCCTTTATCAGTAAAAAATTATACAAATTTAAAAAACCGCATAATAAATGTCCTAACATCACTTAATTGTTTAAGTTTAGAAGAAGAGGAAAGGCTAATTTTTCAACAAAGAGGAATTATGTATCCGGATTCTTGGTTAAAAGAGGGCATAAGTGGACAAATTTGGCGATGGACACAAATCTACGGGAAACGACAGAAAAAAGGGATTGAATATTGGTCAGATAATGCGTTAGCAGATTATGAAAAAAGAATCGAAGGGGGGGGAAATACAAATAATATATATAATGAAGATCATGCAGTCCCACGAAATATATTGATAAGTGAATTGCTAAGCTTTTCAAAAGAGAATCTTACTGAAGAAAAACTTTGGGATTTTTTTGTCAACTACAATGTGGGTGTTCATTTGCTTAGCGAAGAACATAAAAACTTGCTTCATAAAAACGATATGCCACCTTCCTTTAAAAAAACAAGGAATGTATGGAGCCGATATGAGCAAGAGAATTTTAATATTGTACGCATTACGTGGCAAGGGAAACAAATTATTCATAAGGAACAAATGGATAAACATGATCCTAGCTGCGGCCCATCTATTATTCCATATTACTATGAGTGTAAAGACATTATTAAGGATTTATAAATAAAAGAATCCATTCTTTTTTCATACTACTCACTATAACAACAATAAATTTAACTCCCTCTGATTACTGAGGGGGGTTTTTAGTGTCTATAATATTGTGATTGAAAAATAAAACGATAGCTGTTAAGTATCAATAAATTGTTTAATTTAAAATAATGTCTTTTTAAAATAACAAAGTTGTTTATTCAACAAACGGGCCAGATTGTTGAACAACACCTTTAAAGAAAAATTAGATATCTAAGATAATTTATTAAAGTAGGTTGTGAAATTATGTACTTAAAGTAACGAAGTAGTTAGAGCAAGGAAATGTGTAAAAAAGTAATAGAAATCCAAGGAGAAAACGACTTTCTTTTGTTATTTGGATGTAAACTTGATACTAAATCAAAAGATTTGCCATTTTATCATAAAGAAGCATTTGAATTCTTCAATAGAGAGGAAAACTTATTTTTAAGCTTTCCCCTCTTATAGTAAAGTTGAAATACAAGTAACTCAATAACTCATCGTATTCCATTAATATAGAATGGGAATTTCCCCCTATAATACATAGTTCTAAATTAATTACGGGGTTTCCTAATGTATAAAATACAATTTAATAAGGCAAAATAAAAAAAATAAAGATATCAAAAAGAGGGATTTTTTATGTCATGTATTACACGTAGAATAGAACTTCCTGTTCCAGTGCCTCAAACAAAATTAGATATTTGCAGGATAGAGAAAACCATAAATATTGGTGGGAATGAACAAAAAATTAGTTATGATGTTCCATGTATAAAAACCAGAATTTGTGAATTTAAGATTAATGTGGAATTATGTTATCCTAATTTACCAGAAGTGGCCAATAAGGTTTTAGGGAAAGCTATTGCTCAAGGTGCAAAAATTGCAGCAATGTCCGTTATAACCGCACTTGAACCAACAGCAGAGATTGCTATTAATGCATTTACTCAGGGATTTACTGATTACGTAAACAAACAAGGAGAAGATATAAAAAAACAATTCACTGATGTAACAACAAATACAACTTTAGATGCTAATTGTGGACCTTGGAAAAATATATAAATAAGAGGCTGGGACAAAACCCATCTCTAAACTAAAAAGAGGCTGGGACAGAACTCGATTATTTTGAAAAATAGCGAAAATAGATTATAACTTTTTCGCTTCGATGAGTAGAGTATTCCTTCCTAAATCAAAAAAATGTTAGACCAATACAATCGGTCTAACATTTTTTCTTTTTTGTCCCAGCCTCTTTAAAATTTTTTCATAAACCAAAATTAGGTCACCACAACAAAATTATACAGAAAGAAGAATCCTAATAAAGATTATAACATGAATCAATTAGTTTTTTTCTCACTAATTGAAGCTAATTAGTCCCATCCTCTTTATTTCAGTTACTTAAAGGATCGATAGGTACTAAATTTAGCTGTCCACCGTTGTCTTCATATGTTACTATTGACTCACTATTTTCTATTGGTACTATTGAATCGACTGCTATTTCCGGAGTCGGTTCGTGGGTGGGATTATTTATTTCACCTGATATAATTGCATATATTTGCCTGTACCTAACAGGATCAATATCTCCCGAAATAAGTCGGTCCATTAATTTATCTCTCTGCTTTTCAATTTTCTCATTCGCTTTTGAACGTCGTTTTAGTAACTCATCCACTTTCGCTTGCGTTATACATGGTTCTTCCATGTTTACGAGATCTTCAAAGTGCTGTTTTGTTTGATCATTACAATCGACAGCTAACGATAATGAGCTAGGAATCGGTATTTTTACGCGACCAGTATACTCTATACTCTTTTTCCAACTAATCGACTGGTCAATGTCTATATCCACATACCCAGCATTTAGGCTAACACCCCATCCATATACACTCTCTTCAGGATCAGATGGATTTGGATGGGGTTCAAATTTAAAAAACTCGCTTTCTGTATTTAATGAAGACAATAAATCTTTTCCCATTTCAAATATTTCTCTCCCGTGCTTTTCAACATCTAAAGAACCTTCATCAAAATTTAAATTGATAACTTGTTCTCTATTCATATCTACCATAACTCTTTCATACTCTGCTTTTTTTATTCTAATCCAGCCTATCTTTATACCGCCGCCACCGAAGCGTTTCCTTACATAACTCCAAACCTGCTTTAAATCTGCAGAAGCCGTAACCTTCCAAGGTTCCCCAACAAATTCACCTTTTGCTTCGATGTTTATACCAAAAGAAGGATCCACTGAATCTCCACTGCCAGATTTACTTGCTGCTAGATGAGCGAAAACTTGATTTTGTGGACTACCAACTAAAAAATTAAAAGAACTACCAAAACGGAACTGTTCAGGGAAGATTATATCTCCTTTATTAATTCCTAGAGTAATTCCTGCAAATACAGGTTTTACAATTACGTCAGTTAATGTTATTGCAGAAAGTTTCGGTTCAACCCCATATATTTCTCGAATCTTTTGATTTACTTCAGTTCTTTGTTCTTCAGTAATATCTATACTACCTTTACCAGCTAAGATCGCACCAAAAGCATCATAGAACTGATCTCCGATTTTAACAATATATTCTGGACCTATTCCCCAATAGGTTACTTTAAATTCACTAAGGGACTCTCCTAATTTGCAAGGTACATTTAGGGGGTAATAATGAAATTGCGTTGGATCTTCATGGTCTGGGTGTACTTGTACGTCGGCAATGATTATTGAATTAGTTAACTTAGCTCCCACAAGCATTCATCTCCTTTGATTTAGTCTAATAATTAGGTTGCCTAGTTACTTGTTAATTATTCTTTTTTCTTAATGAATAGTTGTTTCTTTATCTTTAGTCAATTTATAATGCGGATTAAAGTTATACATAAAACAGGATTTGATAAAAAGAACAATAAGATATTCACTTCAAATTGACACGAATTTGTTGATGAATACGATATGTCTATAATTTAATAGAAATATTTATTTATATTGAATAAGATTAAGCAATAATTTTCAACAATCGGGCTCAATTCTTGAGTAGAATTGTGCCTTTTTCAGCAATAGGGTCAGAATGTGGAGTAACCCATGTATTAGGTAGTAGACTTATACTACGCAACAATGAAATTTTGAGAGTAAATTCTTAAAATTATTTCTCAACTTTATATGCTTGCCATGCTTTGGTTAGTTGCACAGCTTGATCACTTCAATACAATATATTCTGCTTTTTTTAGGAAATTCCCCCAGGGGTTTATGGGAAATAAGAAAAATAAATATTTTTTCTGATATGATTTATGTATAAAGATTGGTGCGATTATGATGATAATCATTTAAACGAAGCAGGAGTGAGAAAAGTGGAAATAATGTACGACTTAACTAAAGTTAATCAACTTGAAATTGATATTGATAAGGAATCTTTTATAGGAAATGTAGATGTCAGATATTCTTTAACAATTCCATTTTTAAACCGAAGAGAGGGCTTGTCAGTAGGGGTTATATTAATGAACCCTTCTGGAGCCAACAAAGATAAATCAGATGGTACCGTTAATAAGCTAATTGATTTTTTCTATAACTATCAAATAGATGGACATCAAATTAAAGATATTAGCATTTGTAATGTCTTACCGGTCTATGCCAGCAATACCCCCACGGCATTAACGAAAATTAGATCGTTAAAGGAAGCGAATGTCATAGATAGAGTTCAAAAGTTAAATGAAGCTAAGCTGGCAATAGCCATGAAGGATAAGAGGCTTATAGTATTAGGTTGGGGGAAACCAGAAGTTAAAACCATTCCCAACCTGCTTTATTACAAAGAAGTTCTACGTATTATTGATTTACTTTCAATATTACACAAAGATGACTTGTATGTTTTTGATATTAAGAATGCGATTAGCACTTTTACTGAGCATGGAGATCCACGTCATGCTGGACGTTCTGCTATTATAAAAGACTTAATAAAGATAGATGTTTCTGAGTTATTTGGTCTAAGTTAATTTTACCTAGACGTTCAAATAGTTAATTCAGGAGCTTATGTTTGTTCAAAAAAAGTAATCCAACAATATTTAAGGAATGGAAGAGCGTTCGGCACATGTATTAAGCAGCAATAGAGATAATAAATGTACGTTAACCCTACTTTATATAGAGAGGCGTGTTTTGATCTGACTCAGCAAATTGAAGTATCTTTAAAAGATTTATTAAATGAGGTTCATTGGAATAATAGAAAGTTCTATCGACACAAACAAGCTATTGAGGAACGTTACAAATTAGACTTAGAATCTTTCAAAAAAGCTCCTAATAAGTTAGAAAAAGTTAGTGATGATGATCATTATGCATTTCCTTTAGAAATTAAAGATTTATTTGGGATTTTACTAAGACTCTATGATATTAATCCTTTTAGGGGAAAAGGGAAAGATCCATTAAAACTAACTTTAGAAGATTTATTTCACTTTCAAAGTGATTCATTATTAGAAATAAAACAGTTATTCAATACAGAACATCAAGAATTAATTTCGCATCCAGCAGTTCTAGCTACTGAAATTGAATTAAACGCTTTAGAAGACGTTATTTCTAAACAAACTATTTTAATGCAAATTTTAATGAATAAATCCATCGAAACTCGCGCCTCTTTTTGGGGATTCTATTCTAACATTATAAATGAACTAATTCTATGGATATATGAAATGGATAAGTACACTAACAAAAGAATACAAAGTGATATGATCGGTTTTGAGGCTTTTGTTTTTTCAGAAAATCAGCATACTAGCTTAGATTTTATTATCGCACATTATATAAGACATAAATCTACACCCGAATTTCAAAAAGAAAAATCAATATTTTATACATCAATGCAAAATCATATGGCAGAGCTTGAAGCAGATTTCATTTCTGAAGACGAGAAAATATGGATTGACTCCTTGTGGACTAACGAAATAGAAAACATGTATCAGCAAAACTTTAAACACTATATTACAAATCTAAATCAGAAAGAAATAGAACGTCATAAAAATAAGCTCATAAAGCCCTCTACATTTATCAAAAATTTTATGGAATCCCCAGAATTCAACAATAGTATTCTTAACGAAGATGAAATCAATTCACTAACTAAATATCTAATTGAGTTAGAAACTAATACACCAACTAAATACAAAAAAATTATCGAAAAAATATATTCCTCAATTATTGGAAATGCTATGGATCATAAATAAACCAAGGGTATGTCACTAAAAATTACTTGGTGACATACCCATTTTTCTTTGATAAAAAACAAGCTAATATGTTGCTAAGAAAACTAAAAAGAGGTGAGTACGAAATGTTTAGCAAACACAACTTAAATGTTGAGTACAAAAACTTAAAAGTTAATAACTTTGCGACAAAGGTTAGTAGTATATTTGGCGACAAAGGTAAGGCTATTGGTGAAAAAATTGATAGTGTTACCAAGAACATTACGATTAAATTTGAAAAATAGGGGGTAAGGAAATGGCAAATAATGTAGAGGCATATTGCCCATTATGTGACGAGGTAACAGATCACTTTGCTTATGTAGAAGGTTGGAGGTGTGACGACTGTGACAGAGTAAATGATGACATTTATGAAAATCCTTATATAAAAGATTAGTAATAAATAATATGTACAAAAAAACTGGGTGGACTGAATCTTTAGTTAATCCAGTTTTTTGTATTAATTAATATTAAAAATAAAAACCAAGTTCAACTTTTATGGTAAGTTTGAACACAGCACAGGAAGTTCAATTTGGTGTCGAAAGGCGATGATCAGTGACTTATACAGTTTTTCTTCCTACCTTGTCCCAAAGTAAGGTATAGGTACAGTTTAATTGAATAGTGTTATCGAACTTATGTTCAACAATCAGGCCATATTCTTGCAATAAAGCAAACAGATATTTTATCGAGAATTTTAGTATGGCTTGTGCATTGTATTTTATATATACATTTAAAGCAGCTTGTGATTTAAATTCACAAGCTGCTTTTTAGTTTTTATTAAATCGCCCAAATATCTCATTCGAAATATTTAATAACATTCGTATATCACCTTCATCTTTATCTTCTAGTGTATTAAATAAAATTTTTAAAAGTTCTTCTTTTATATTTTCTCGTTCTTCAGTTGTCTTACTACTATCAGGAATAAGGACACTACCTGGTTCTACTTGTAGAGCATCTAAAATTCTATTTAAAGTTTGCAAAGTAATATTTCTTTCTCCACGCTCAACATCTGATAAATATGGGGATTGAAAATCACATTTCTCGGCCAATGCATCAATCGTCATATTTTGAGATTTTCTTATTGTACGTATATTCATTCCCACTCTTTTTGTTAAATCCATATTTAATCACCTCACTTTTAGACTAGGTGAGGTTAAATAAACATCACATACCAATGAAATATAAAAAATATAACTTTTAAGTTAATTTTAATTGATTTATATCATCTTTTAGTATTAAAATGATGTTACTTTTAATAAAAGGAGTGAAAAAATGAGTAATAATTTACCATCTAATATTGCGATTGAAAATGTAATCCAATCTAAAATGCGTGGTAGAGTAGCCTATCAGGGATTTGTATCTTCACAGGTAGCAGTTACTTTTTCATATTCTAAGTTATATAATGATCCTTCTGGAAAGGGGTATCAGCGACCAATTAATAAAAAGCGTTGTTCAGATTTTGCAGATTACTTATCTAAAGGTGAAGATTCACTATATACACCGATCTTATTAAATGCAGCGGGTAATTGGGAATTTCATGCTTATGATAAACATCGCCCAAATCTCGGAAGACTAATTTGCAAGAAGAAGGCTACCTTAATGGATGGTCAACATCGTCTTGGTGGTATAAAAGATTATATTAGTGAGACCGACAGTATGTTAAACGTGCCTTTTCTTGCATTCCATTATTTAGATGACGATGAGGAAATAAAATTATTTGATGTCATTAATACAAAAGCTAAGGGAATCGGGACGTCATTAAGCCGTTATTTAAATCGTGATAATGATGATGTTAGTTGGGTTGCAACTAATTTGATTTTAAGACCTGAAAGCCCATTTTTTAGTAAAGGTACACTCACTGGGAAACGAAGTAAAGAAAAGAATATTACCTTGCAAAATTTGTATAGCATGGTCAAACTATTAACAAAAAAATCGCTACTTGAAAAACTTTCAAAAGAGAAAAAGCTTAATTTATGTCTATTTTATTTCAATACAATTAAAGAATTATTTCCTGATGAATGGGAAGACAATTCACTTTATCGTATGACCCATGTCACATGTTTAAATGCACTTGCCATAGTAGGTAATCAGATTATAAATGACAATTACTTAGTCAAATCTCAACAGCCCGATTCAGTAAAAATAGCTCAGATACTAATGAATTTAAAAGAGATTGATTGGTTTTCCAATGGTGATTTAAAATATTTAAAAGGTGCTGCTGGATCTAAGATTTTAGCTAGTGATATCTTGAATTGCATAAAAAAATAGCATTTATTTTGTAAAGCCTTAAAGCTGTAAATCCATTTTAAGGACAGGTCGGGTTATTAAAAAAGACATACTTAATAATGAGTTATTTAGATCAAAATTAATTAAAATATATAATTAGAGTGCACGCTATTTAATTTTGTAGAGATAGCGTGTATTTTTTACTGTCATTACATATTCAAGAATTCTTCCGATATACTAGATAACAATATGTAACAGGATTTATTAGTGAACAATAAATCGAGTGATATGATTGAATAACAGAATTTCAATATTGAGTAATTAGGCATTTTAATTATGAAGACTTTTCACTGAGATATACTCATTTTCTTGAACTGCCCTTTTAAAGGAGAATTAAATTATGTTGAGAATTTGCATTTTAGAGACTACTATATTATATAGGAAGTAATTTTGGGGTGACTGCTCTCTTGATGGACCAGAAGTAAAATGAAGTTATTGAAATATCAAAAACAATAATATGGAGTATTTTAAAAAAGTTTTAAAAGGAACTATGTTGGAAAATCTAAGAACTAAATCATATTCTAGAATAGACGTTTATCTTCGATACTTTAAGCAAAGACATACATATTAGTATGACGAACAGTTCAATATTACCTGAGTTCAAGTAGTTATACTTAGACAAGTTTGAAATAACGTATTCAGACAAAAATTAGTAGATAGATTAGGTGGAAATCCTAAGGTATCAAATCTTTCGGGTAACTCAAACGATATATGTATGAGTATAAAAAGTGAAATAAGCTGGGGACCATTAGCGGGACCTGTTGTGACAGCAGCTGTTATTTTACCTACAAATTGTGAGGCCCTTGTTGGTCTGAATGATTCAAAGCAATTATCAAAGGAGAAACGAAACGCCTTTGCAACGTTAATTAAAGAGCATGCCATTAGTTATTTTGTTCATTTCCAATCCGCTCAGCAAATCGATGCACTGAATATATACGAGGCAACCAAACAATCTATGAAAGCAAGTGTAGAATCATTGGCGACAAAGCCTGATGTAGTTTTAGTAGATGCCATGACATTACCCATTTCGATTTCTCAGGATTCAATTATCAAAGGAGATGCCAAGAGCTTAGCAATCGCAGCTGCCTCCATTCTAGCTAAAACAGCTCGAGACGATTATATGGAGCAACTAGACAAAGAATTTCCTATGTATGGCTTTGGGCAACATGCAGGCTATGGGACAAAGCAGCATTTAAATGCATTGGAAGAATATGGACCAACAATTCACCATCGTAAATCATTTGAACCAATAAAATCAATGATTCAATAAAGCTACAGAATGGGACAATGACACGAGGGAGTAATTGATGAAAGGAGTATGTATATGTCAGCTACATCATTTAATCCGATTCAACTGCAACAAAATGCCATGACTTCAACAAATCAGCCACTTGCTTTAAAGCAAGGACAAGTATTTCACGGTACCATTAAGCAATTATATCCAGATCAAATGGCGGAAATACAAGTAGGTAATCAAAAATTTATAGCGAAACTTGAAGTACCGTTAAAGACGGGTGATGCCCATTTCTTTCAGGTAACAGGAACAAATCCACAAGCGGAATTAAAAGTGGTTACAGGACCAATGGCACAAACATCTTCTCCAAATCAACAAATCAATCAGCTACTAGAATCCATGAATTTGCCTAAAACAGCAGAGATGCAGCAATTGCTAGGACATTTTATGAAGGAACAGTTACCTATTTCAAAAGAGCAGTTAATGCAAGCAGAAATATGGCTGAGGGCATTACCAGAGGGCATTTCGAAAGCGGATGCACTACAGGTCATTCAAAAAATGATAGAGCTTAAAATGCCAATGACGAATGATGTTTTTCAAGCCTTACTAAGTGGACAAAAAACATCTGGTATGGCGATGACTATGGATAATTTTGCACAGCTTTTAGCAAGGGATACTACTTTATCTGAAGTGCTTAAGCAAAATTTGATGCAGCAGGTACAAGCGATTGCTAAACCTTTTGAAATAGAAACAGGCAGTCTGATTTTAGCTAGAGCGATACAGAGCTTAACAAATGATGCTGCTGCGATGAGTGAAAAAATGCAAGCCTTAACAGTTTTAAAGGAAGCAGGCATACTGCCACAACAAGCAACATGGCAAAACTGGACGAATATCAATGACCCCAAAGCGGCACAACCAATGCAGCAGGCTGGCCAAGTTGTACAAACGATCCTTGCATCAAAGCCTGAAAATGTAAGTCAGCTAATTGAACAGTTGAAATCATGGACAGCCAACCAAAATTTCTTAACAAATGAACAAAAACTACAGCTCAATCAGTTAATGGATCGTTTTAATCAATTACCAGTATCGAAGCAAACATTAGAAATTTTTGCTAAACAAATGCAGGAGCAGTTAATAAAAGCGTTTGCTCAAAATACTGCTGATCGTTTATTTACACAGGATGCTAATGCATTGTCCAGCAAGGAACATTTGCTATCTCTTATAAGGCAAGAGGTGACGACTCCATTACAAAATGAAGCACTAATGCGTAACCTTGTTAAAACTAGTGTTGAATCACAGCAACCGATGATTCAACAAATAGTGACACAAGCTGATGCACTTGTACAAAATTCGGTGGATAGTAAGGCGATGCAGCATGCCCTTAAAACGGTGTTAAAAAATTTAGGGATTAGCTATGAGGCGACATTGGGGAACAAATCAGCGGATATACAAATGATTACTCATCAATTAAAGCCACAGCTCCACACATTATTGCAGGAAAATAATATTACACCACAATTGAGAGAAGCGGCAGAAATGTTGATGACGCGTATGAATGGTATGCAGCTATCTTCAGGAGAAAATGGCCATCAACATCAGCTCATTATGCAAGTCCCGCTTGAATTTTTCGGCAAAAAGATGGATGCAACATTACAGTGGAATGGTCGCATGAAGGACGATGGCAAAATTGATGCCAATTATGCACGCGTATTATTTTATTTACAGATGGCATCTATGCAAGAAACGGTAATTGATATGCAGGTTCAAAATAGAGTAGTTACAGTAACGATATTTAATGAAAATTCGGATATTCAGCCACTTGCGGAGCCATTAAAGGCTGCCTTGAAAATGGGATTGGCAGAAAAAGATTATCAACTATCAGGTGTTTTTATTAAACAATTTGACAAGGGGCAAACGGAAAAAGTAAGTCCTGTAGTAGAACAGCGAGAGGAGCAGAGTGGGGTGGATATCCGCGTATGAGCGAAGAAAAATTTACTCGAAAAGAAGCAATTGCACTTACCTATAAACTTGGACAAATGGATAGTCCGACTGTTGTAGCAAAGGGAAAAGGGAAAATTGCCGAGAATATTTTGGCACGTGCAAATGAGCATAATGTGCCGATTTATGAGGATCCTAACCTTGTGCAGTTGCTTGGTCAATTAGATTTAAACGAGTCTATTCCAGAAGAATTATATCAGGCGGTTTCGGAGGTTTTTGCTTTTATTTATCGTTTAGATCAACAACATGCGCAAAAATACAGAAAAAATGAAGTATTCTGACTGTTTCGCAAGCTGTTTTAGTACACAAAATAGAAAAAAGCGTCATAATAAGAGAGAAAATTCGAACTAAAGACAAAGTGTAGACTTTATCAGAATGTTTCGTTAGAATAGTCTATGTTAGTAAAACAATTCTATGCAAATGTTTGATGGGAGGATGTATTATGAATATCCATGAATATCAAGGGAAAGAGATTCTGAGAAAATATGGTGTAGCAGTACCAAACGGAAAAGTTGCTTTTTCCCCTGATGAAGCAGTAAAAGTAGCGAAAGAACTTGGCTCAAACGTAACAGTTGTCAAGGCGCAAATTCATGCAGGTGGGCGCGGTAAAGCAGGCGGTGTAAAAATCGCTAAAAATCTTGACGAGGTGCGCACATACGCAAAAGAGTTATTAGGGAAAATTTTAGTGACTCATCAAACAGGTCCAGAAGGAAAAGAAGTAAAACGTTTGTATATTGAAGAGGGTTCTGATATCCAAAAAGAATACTATTTAAGTCTAGTATTAGACCGTGCCACATCTCGTGTTACGATGATGGGATCTGAAGAAGGCGGTATGGATATTGAAGAAGTTGCGGAAACAAATCCGGAAAAAATCTTCAAAGAAGTAGTAGATCCTGTAGTTGGATTAACAAGCTTCCAAGCACGTCGTATGGCGTTTAATATGAATATTCCAGCAAACCTTGTGGGGAAAGCTGTTAAATTAATGTTAGGCTTATATCAAGCATTTATCGACAAAGATGCATCGATTGTAGAAATTAATCCACTTGTAGTAACTGGACAAGGTGATGTAGTGGCACTAGATGCTAAATTCAATTTTGATGCCAATGCATTATATAGACATAAGGATATTGTCGAATTACGCGATTTCGACGAGGAAGATCCAAAAGAAATCGAAGCATCCAAATATGATTTAAGCTATATTTCATTAGAGGGTAACATTGGCTGTATGGTTAATGGTGCTGGTCTTGCTATGGCAACTATGGATACAATTAGTTATTATGGCGGCAGCCCTGCTAACTTCCTAGATGTAGGGGGCGGTGCAACAGCTGAAAAAGTAACAGAGGCTTTCAAAATTATCCTTTCTGATTCAAACGTAAAAGGCATTTTCGTAAACATTTTTGGCGGAATTATGAAGTGTAACATTATCGCTGAGGGTGTTGTAACGGCTGCTAAAGAAATCGGTTTAGCTGTGCCATTAGTTGTACGTTTAGAAGGTACAAATGTAGAACTTGGAAAAGAAATTTTAAATGCGTCTGGTTTAAACATCGTTGCAGCGGATTCAATGGCTGACGGTGCACAAAAAATTGTGGGACTAGTAGGCTAAGGAAGGCAGGGAGAGAACAATGGCTGTATTTATTAACAAAGATACGAAGGTAATTGTACAAGGGATCACGGGCGAAACAGCTCTTTTCCATACGAAGCAAATGCTTGAGTATGGTACAAAAATCGTAGCAGGTGTAACACCAGGTAAAGGTGGACTTGAAATCGAGGGAGTTCCTGTTTTCAATACAGTAGCAGAAGCTGTAGCTGCAACAGGTGCTACAACTTCAGTTATCTATGTACCTGCACCATTTGCGGCAGATGCAATTTTAGAAGCTGTTGATGCTGAATTAGAATTAACGATCTGTATCACAGAGCACATTCCTGTCCTTGATATGGTAAAAGTTAAACGTTATATGGAAGGTAAAAAGACTCGCCTAGTAGGTCCAAACTGTCCAGGTGTTATTACAGCTGATGAATGTAAAATTGGTATCATGCCAGGTTACATTCATACAAAAGGCCATGTAGGAGTAGTTTCTCGTTCTGGTACATTAACATATGAAGCAGTACACCAATTAACGCAAGCTGGTATTGGTCAAACAACAGCTGTAGGTATCGGTGGAGACCCTGTCAACGGTACAAACTTCATTGATGTTCTTGAAGCGTTTAATAATGATCCAGAAACTTATGCAGTAGTTATGATTGGTGAAATCGGCGGTACGGCTGAAGAAGAAGCAGCTGAATGGATTAAAGCAAATATGACGAAACCTGTTGTAGGCTTTATTGGTGGACAAACTGCCCCTCCAGGAAAACGTATGGGTCACGCTGGTGCGATCATTTCTGGTGGTAAAGGAACAGCAGCTGAGAAAATTAAAGCAATGAACGCTGCTGGTATCGAAGTTGCAGAAACACCTTCTGTCATTGGTGAAACATTGATTAAAGTAATTAAAGAAAAAGGGCTATACGAAAAGTGTAAAACCCATTAAAATGGAAGATGTAGCTATTGCGGCTACATCTTTTTCATTATTTATACACTGCTATCATACTTCATGAAACAAATTCCTACTTACTTATGAAAAAAACGACAATTTTATGGCAGATGTATAAATAATGATGAAAAGTTGTGTTGCATTATCATGCGGTCATTTAATTTCTTCTATTATAAAGGAGGTTTATTGAATGATCCTTGCAGTAGATACACAGAGATTACTAGCTTTGCATTATATATACCCGTTACCTCTTCAGAAACTTCAACAATTATTGTCCCCGGTAAATATGTTAAGCTCTTTTGAAGACATTCATCATGATGAGATAGCGAAAATTCTACAAATATCGGCACAAAAAGCATATCAGCTCTCTCAAAGTTTTCGACAAATTATGATAAAACCTTTTGATGCTGCGTATGCACAAGCCAATATTTTCCCCATACCGTTTTATCATCCATATTTCCCGGCGCAATTATTTGAAATATCCAATCCACCTACTGTATTGTATGTGAAAGGTCAGTATTCTCTGTTAACAAATAACAAACAGATAGCTATTATAGGCTCTAGGAAGGCTACAGCGTATTCTAAGAGGGCGATGGACCTCATAGTACCGCCTCTTGTTCAAAGTGGTTATACGGTCGTTAGTGGGCTTGCTAGAGGTGCTGATACAATGGCACATAGGGCAACAATTGATATGGGTGGTCACACAATTGCTGTACTTGGACATGGTTTTAATTATCTCTATCCAGCAGAAAATCAGATTCTTGCTAAACAAATGGCAGAGCACCAGCTATTAATAACGGAATATCCCCCTCATATGAAGCCTGAAAAATGGCATTTCCCGATGCGTAACCGAATCATTAGTGGTTTATCCCAAGCTTTAGTTGTGACAGAGGCTGCCCTAAAAAGTGGTACGCTTATTACGACAGAGCTCGCATTAGAGCAGGGGAAAGATGTATTTGTGGTGCCTGGACCTATTGATGCGACACAATCTAAGGGGACCAATCAATTACTTTTAGAAGGTGCAATTCCAGTCATGAATGGTCATCAAATCGTTGAAACACTGGATCTCTTTTCTAACAAAAATTGAAAAAAAGTTGCATTATCTTAAAATCTGTTATACATTTTGCAACAGGTAACTTAAAAAAATTAGTAATAGACCTCGCTAAGGGGGAGACATAGATGGCGGATTATTTAGTGATTGTAGAATCACCAGCAAAAGCAAAAACGATTGAACGATATTTAGGAAAGAAATATAAAGTAAAAGCGTCGGTTGGACACGTACGAGATCTTCCACGTAGCCAAATGGGTGTTAGTGCTGAAAATAACTTTGAGCCTAAGTATATTACGATACGCGGTAAAGGACCTGTTTTACAGGAATTAAAATCTGCGGCTAAAAAAGTGAAGAAAGTATATCTAGCGGCCGATCCAGACCGCGAGGGAGAAGCGATTGCTTGGCACCTTGCGACTGCGCTAAATATTGATATTCACTCGGATTGTCGTGTGGTATTTAACGAAATTACCAAAGATGCGATAATAGATTCCTTTAAAAACCCACGTCCAATCAATATGGATTTAGTAGATGCACAACAAACAAGACGTATTCTGGATCGACTTGTTGGCTATAACATTAGTCCGATACTGTGGAAAAAAGTGAAAAAAGGTTTATCTGCAGGGCGTGTACAATCTGTAGCGCTACGTATGATCATTGATCGTGAAAATGAAATTAAGAACTTTAAACCAGAAGAGTATTGGACAATTGAAGGAACGTTTGAAAAAGGTAAAAAAACATTTGATGCGCTTTACTATGGAAATGGTAAAGAAAAAATTAAATTAACAAATGAGGCACAAGTAAAGGCAATATTAAAAGATGTAAAAGGAACAAACTTTGATGTTGTCAATGTTACGAAAAAAGAACGCAAACGTAATGCTGCACCAGCCTTTACAACATCTTCCTTACAGCAGGAGGCAGCAAGAAAATTAAATTTCCGAGCTAAGAAAACGATGATGCTAGCTCAGCAATTATATGAAGGTATTGATATTGGGAAAAAAGAGGGAACAGTCGGGTTAATCACCTATATGCGTACCGATTCCACACGTATTTCAGATACGGCAAAAGCAGAAGCGGTTACTTATATTGAAGGAAAATATGGCAAAGAATTTATTGCAACAGATATAAAACAAACGAAGAAGGCTTCGAATGCACAGGATGCTCATGAGGCGATCCGTCCAACGAGTACAATGAGAACACCAGAAGAATTAAAAGCAGTTCTTAGTCGTGATCAGTTACGTTTATATCGTTTAATTTGGGAGCGCTTTATCGCGAGCCAAATGGCACCAGCAGTTCTTGATACAGTAGCTGTAGATATTCAAAATGGTGATGTACTATTTCGTGCAAACGGCTCACAAGTTAAATTCGCAGGCTTTATGAAACTATATATCGAAGGTACTGACGATCAAACAGAGGAGACGACAAAGCTTTTACCTGAGATGGCAATTGGTGATCAAGTAAAATCGCTCGAAATTGAGCCTAAACAACATTTTACACAGCCACCACCACGTTATTCAGAGGCGCGGCTTGTTAAAACTATGGAAGAACTAGGCATTGGGCGCCCATCCACATACGCACCGACCCTCGATACAATTCAGCGCCGTGGCTATGTTGTATTAGATGCTAAACGCTTTATGCCAACAGAGCTAGGTGAAATTGTACATCAACTCGTACTAGAATTTTTCCCAGATATCATAAACATCGAATTTACAGCACAAATGGAACAAGATTTAGATGATATTGAAGAAGGCAACCGTCAATGGAAAAGTGTTGTGGAAGAGTTTTATACAGATTTTGAAGTGCATGTAAAACATGCGGATGAAGCTATGGAAAAAGTTGTGATTAAAGATGAGCCTGCTGGAGAGGATTGCGAACTTTGTGGATCTCCTATGGTCTTTAAACTGGGTCGCTATGGTAAATTTATGGCTTGCTCAAACTTCCCAGATTGTAGAAATACAAAAGCTATTATGAAACCAATTGGTGTAAAATGTCCTTCCTGTGAAACAGGCGAAATTGTGGAGCGAAAAAGTAAAACAAAACGTCTATTCTATGGTTGCAATCAGTATCCAGAATGTGAATTTGTATCATGGGACAAGCCAATTAGTAGACCATGTCCAAAATGTAATGCATTATTAGTAGAGAAAAAGATAAAAAAAGGTGTGCAAATTCAATGTACGAAATGTGACTATGAAGAAGCACCAACTCAATGATAGGAAGATGGTAAGAAACATGACTGAACAAGTAGTAAATGTAATAGGAGCAGGTCTTGCTGGTAGTGAAGCTGCATGGCAAATTGCAAAGCGTGGGGTAAAAGTAAGACTTTATGAAATGCGTCCAGTAAAGCAAACTCCGGCACATCATACTGATAAATTTGCAGAGCTTGTTTGTTCTAACTCATTGCGTGCAAATGGTTTAACAAATGCTGTAGGCGTTATTAAAGAAGAGATGCGTACGTTAGATTCAGTTATCTTAAAGGCAGCAGATCAGTGTTCAGTACCAGCTGGAGGTGCATTGGCGGTAGACCGTCATGAATTTGCGGGCTATGTGACAGAGACTGTGAAAAACCATCCACTTGTGGAGGTCATTCATGAAGAAGTCACAGAAATTCCTGAAGGTATAACAGTTATTGCTACAGGTCCACTAACATCAAAAGCTTTAGCTGAAAAAATTCAAGGTTTAACAGGCTTGGATTACTTATACTTCTACGATGCAGCAGCACCTATTATCGAAAAAGATAGCATAGATATGGATAAAGTTTATTTGAAATCTCGTTACGATAAAGGAGAAGCGGCTTATTTAAACTGTCCTATGACAAAGGAAGAATTTGATCGTTTCCGTCAAGCCTTGATCGAAGCAGAAGTTGTGCCATTGAAGGAATTTGAAAGAGAAATTTACTTTGAGGGTTGTATGCCGATTGAAGTTATGGCAGCTCGCGGAGAGAAAACCATGTTATTTGGACCGATGAAACCAGTTGGTCTTGAAGATCCAAAAACAGGAAAACGTCCGTATGCGGTTGTGCAACTTCGTCAAGATGATGCTGCTGGTACCCTTTACAACATTGTAGGCTTCCAAACTCATTTAAAATGGGGTCCACAAAAGGAAGTGCTACAGCTAATTCCAGGGTTAGAGAATGTAGAAATTGTACGTTATGGCGTCATGCACCGAAATACATTCATTAATTCACCAAAAGTTTTAGAAAAAACGTATCAGCTTCGTGAGCATAAGAATATTTTCTTTGCAGGTCAGATGACGGGTGTAGAAGGATATGTTGAATCAGCAGGAAGTGGATTAATTGCAGGAATTAATGCAGCTCGTTTAGCACTTGGACAAGAGCCTATTATTTTCCCATTCGAAACGGCATTAGGAAGTATGGCGCGTTATATAACAGAAGCACAGTCAAAAAACTTCCAGCCGATGAACGTTAACTTCGGTATATTCCCTGAATTACCACCTGGTCGTCGTTCAAAACCAGAGCGTGCGGAAATGCATGCAACACGCGCAATAAGCTCAATTCACAATTTTGTGAATTCACAAACAATTTAATTGCAAAAAGCCTCTAAAAGTTGATATACTCTTAGAGGCTTTTTCTTTTTGTAGACAAAATGCTTAATTAGACGTATTTTATTATTTTGTATGAAGATTTTCTCAATTTATAACTAATTACACTTGCTATATTCTGAAGATAGGTTTAGTGTCAGTATGTATGTTTATTAATGAAATGAAAAACGATACAAACTTGTAAGAGATGACAAAGAAATATTTATCCGTTATATTACAAGTGTCAGTCATTTGAGAAAATTATTAATAAATCATTGGTGGTGAATCTTTCCATGTTAGTTTCGTCCCAAGATGCACTCGAACAGTTCATGCTTTACATCCAAGTTGAAAAGAACTTCTCTGTTCATACAGTGCGAGAATATGAATCAGACCTGCTAGATTTTTTAACCTTTTTACAAAGAGAGGGCATCGATGATTTAGCGAGTGTTGAATATATACATGCACGTCTTTATGTAACAAAGTTGTACGATGAGAAAAGGGCAAGGGCCTCTATTTCTAGGAAAATTTCCTCGATACGCTCCTTTTTTCGCTTTCTAAATAGACAGTACGGATTAGATGACGGAGCATTTCGTTCTCTTTATCATCCAAAAAAAGAATCACGTTTACCCAATTTTTTCTACGAAGAAGAATTGAAGCAGCTATTTGATGCGAATACTGGTGATGATTTGAAATCATTGAGAAATATAGCTATATTAGAGCTGTTGTATGCGACAGGTATTCGTGTAAGTGAACTGACTTCAATCCAAGTAGAGGATGTAGATTTTCATTATTCGATTATACGGGTAATGGGAAAAGGTCGAAAAGAACGAATTATTCCATTTGGTCAATTTGCGAGTTTAGCAATGCAGGACTACATAGAGCAAGCTCGTCCACGATTGATGAAAAAAACTAGTCACCAGCAGTTGTTTGTCAATATGCGTGGTGGGGAACTTACTCCTCGAGGGGTACGTCATATTTTAAACGAAATGATTGACAAGGCCTCACTCCATACGAAAATTTACCCACACATGCTTCGCCATACTTTTGCCACACATTTATTGAATAATGGCGCAGATTTGCGGACAGTGCAGGAGTTATTAGGTCACTCACATTTATCTTCTACACAAGTTTACACACATGTAACAAAAGAGCATCTTCGTCAAACATATATGAATGCCCATCCAAGGGCATAATAGAGCTAAGGAGGAAGGCAGATGGGACAAATTCATGCGACAACGATATTTGCAGTTCATCATAACGGAGGCTGTGCCATGGCTGGTGATGGTCAAGTAACATTGGGAAATGCAGTTGTGATGAAGGGAACAGCAAAAAAGGTCAGACGTCTGTTTAATGGGCAGGTCCTTGCAGGTTTTGCAGGTTCCGTCGCTGATGCATTTACACTTTTTGAGATGTTTGAAGGCAAACTAAATGAGTATAATGGTAATTTACAGCGTGCAGCAGTGGAAGTAGCAAAGCAGTGGCGCGGTGATAAAATGCTTCGCCAGTTAGAAGCGATGTTATTAGTAATGGATAAAACGACATTGCTACTCGTTTCAGGTACAGGGGAAGTCATTGAACCGGATGATGGCATTTTGGCTATTGGTTCTGGTGGAAATTATGCATTATCCGCAGGTAGAGCATTGAAAAAATATGCAGGTGAAACAATGACTGCTCGTGAAATTGCTGAGGCGGCATTAGAAACAGCTGCTGAAATCTGTGTATTTACGAATCATAATATTATCGTGGAGGCGCTGAACTAATGACGCAAAAAAATTTAACGCCAAGACAAATTACTGAGCATTTAGATCGTTATATTGTTGGGCAGAATGAAGCTAAGCGCGCTGTAGCCATTGCGTTACGTAATCGCTATCGTCGTTCGTTGTTACATGAGGATATGAAGGATGAAGTTATTCCTAAAAATATATTAATGATTGGACCAACAGGTGTCGGAAAAACGGAAATTGCCAGAAGAATTGCTAAGCTTACAAATGCTCCTTTTGTGAAAGTTGAAGCGACAAAGTTTACTGAGGTAGGTTATGTAGGACGTGATGTTGAGTCAATGGTACGTGACTTAGTAGAAGCCTCACATCGTCTAGTAAAGGAAGAAATGATGGAGTCTGTTAAGGAACAAGCAGAAGAATTAGCAAATGAAGCGATTGTGAAACTTTTGGTGCCTTCTTTACGTAAGAAACAGGCGATGCAAAATCCGTTTGAAATGCTATTTGGTGGTAAAGAGCAACCAACGACTGATGATTCTTCAACAGATGAGGTTGAAGTACGCTCTAAGCGTGCACAAATTGCGATTGATTTACGCAACGGTAAATTAGAAAATGAGTGGGTTACTGTAGAGGTAACAGAACAAAATCCATCTATTTTTGATGCGTTACAAGGAACGGGAATGGATATGTCTGCGAATAGTGGCATGCAGGATATGTTATCCAGTTTGATGCCGAAGAAACAGAAAAAACGTCGTGTACAAGTGAAGGACGCACGTCGTATTTTAACAGTTGAAGAAGCGAATAAGCTGATAGATGCAGATGAAGTGGCACAAGAAGCTATTACTAGAGCTGAGCAAACAGGTATCATTTTTATTGATGAAATCGATAAAATTGCTAGTAAAGAAGGTAATTCTTCAGCAAATGTCTCACGTGAAGGTGTCCAACGAGATATTTTACCAATCGTTGAAGGTTCAACTGTTACAACGAAATACGGTGCGGTGAAAACAGATTATATGCTGTTTGTGGCTGCTGGTGCATTCCATATGTCGAAGCCATCAGATTTGATTCCCGAATTGCAAGGACGCTTTCCAATTCGTGTAGAGCTTGAAAAATTAACAAAACAGGATTTTGTACGTATTTTACAAGAACCAGACCAATCACTTATTTTGCAATATAAGGCATTGTTAGAAACGGAAGGCGTGGAAATTCATTTCACAACTGATGCTATTGAACGAATTGCTGAAATTGCTACTGAGGTTAATCAGGAAACTGACAATATCGGAGCCCGTCGATTACACACGATATTAGAACGTTTACTTGAAGAACTATCGTTTGAAGCTTCTGAAATAGCACCAGCAAGTATCCCGATCAATGCTGCGTATGTAGATCAAAAACTTGCGGGTATAGTAAAAAACAAAGATTTGTCACGGTTTATATTGTAAGAAAAAGCTAATTAGTATCATTCAATAATAAAAACCTTTAGAATATTTAATAAATACTCTTCGGATTATTTATAGGAGGAACATATAATGAATTTATTAGAAAAAACACGTAAAATTAACTCGATGCTTCAAGCATCTGCTGGTAAACCAGTAAACTTTAAGGAAATGGCCGATACATTAGGCGATATTATTGATAGTAATGTCTATATTTTAAGTCGCAAAGGAAAATTATTAGGTATTTCAATTCACCAACAAATTGAAAATGAGCGTATGAAAAAAATGTTCGAAGAGAGACAGTTCCCAGAAGAATACACACATAGCTTGTTTACGATCTCTGAAACATCATCAAATTTAGATATTAACAACGAACATACTGCTTTCCCAGTTGAAAACAAAGATTTATTCCAAAACGCTTTAACAACAATTGTACCGATTGTTGGTGGTGGTGAACGTTTAGGTACATTAATCCTTGCTCGTTTATCTTCACAATTTGAAGATGATGATCTAATTTTAGCAGAGTATGGTGCGACAGTAGTTGGTATGGAAATTTTACGTGAAAAATCAGAAGAAATTGAAGAAGAAGCTCGTAGCAAAGCTGTCGTACAAATGGCTATTAATTCACTTTCATACAGTGAGTTAGAAGCAATTGAGCATATCTTCGAAGAACTTGATGGCAATGAAGGCTTACTAGTTGCTTCTAAGATTGCTGACCGTGTGGGTATTACGCGTTCAGTGATTGTCAACGCATTACGTAAACTTGAATCTGCTGGTGTCATTGAGTCTCGCTCTTTAGGTATGAAAGGTACTTATATTAAAGTGCTAAACGATAAATTCTTAAATGCTTTAGCAGAAATTAAAATGAAATAAATACTTCTTTAAGAAGATTCTGAAAGCGTCTAGGGTAAAACTAGGCGCTTTTTTGTGTGTATTAGCCCGTGAGGGAGGGGATTTTTGTGCTTATTTTTTTGCCATAAGTACAAAAATGCTGATTATTGTAGGTTCTTATTTCTTTCTTCCTAATGCTGTTCAAAAAATCGTCACTACCTTTAGCATATAAAAATGTAATGTGTGTTACTTTAGAAGAATGGTGAAAAACTTGTTCAAATATGTGTCACATTTATAGGCAAAATATGCTTGTGTTGATTGAACTAGTAAAATGGGACCTTTATTTAGTCAATATTTATAAGGCGATAAAGCTCAGAAAAAGGCATATTTAATACAAAAACCGTAAACACTGTCGAAATGGTGTAAAATAACTAGATGTCTAATAACCTTTGATAAACCTTAGAGACATAAGGGATGCAGAAGTTTTGTCATGGTTATACATTAGAAAAAATAGGGCGGATAGACTATTAAAAAGTGACAAAAGACAATAGACACTAGGTATCATCTTAATTACAATTGTATTATTGGATAAATTAACAAGTACATAAATTGAAATAAAATGAGGTGAACAGTTTTGAATTTATTTGGTGGAACTATTAGTAGCCTGGAAAACGGACTTTCCTATGCAACTTTGAATCATAAAACAATCGCAAACAATATTGCGAATGTCGATACGCCTAATTATAAGGCGAAAAATGTTAGTTTTAAGGATATGTTGGTAGAACAGCAAAGTATGTCTATTTCCGCATATCGTACTGACAGCAGACATTATGATTTCACAATTCGACAATCTACGCCTGGCGTTAATAATGTCGAGAACTTGCGATATAGAAATAATGGCAATGCTGTAGATATGGATGCTGAGCAGGCAAAATTAGCAGAGAATCAAATTTATTACAATGCTTTAATTGACCGTGTTAATGGAAAATTAAACACATTGAATACCGTTATAAAGGGAGGTAAGTAATAGATGTCTATATTTCATGGGATGAATACCACTGCCTCTGCTTTAACAGCGCAACGATTACGAATGGATGTTATTTCTTCCAATATGGCAAACGTGGATACGACTCGTGCTCGTCAAGTGAATGGGGAATGGGAACCGTATCGACGTAAGTCTGTGACGTTCGCAGCACAAGAAGGACAATTCTCGAAATTTCTGAATGTAGCCCTTGGTAAAAATGCGAAAAGTGGTGTTGGCAATGGTGTGAAAGTTTCTCGAATTTCAGAAGATCAAGAAACACCTTTCAAACTTGTTTATGACCCAACTCATCCAGATGCAAATGCAGATGGTTATGTGAATATGCCAAATGTTGATCCATTGAAAGAGATGGTAGATTTAATGTCAGCTACACGTTCCTATGAGGCGAATATAACTGTATTTAACGCAAATAAATCCATGCTAACAAAGGCTTTAGAGATTGGTAAATAAATAAGTAGAAAGGAAGATACATAATGACTATTTCGTCCGTTTCGCTAATGACACCTACTCAGGTTGTAAATGAAACAAATAAACTCAATACAACACCTTATGAAGCGCAACAAAGCTTCGCGAACTCGTTAAAAGAAGCAATAGCCAAAGTAAATGATCAGCAAATAACTTCTGATAAGTTTACTCAAAAGCTAATTAAAGGTGAAGATGTGGAGTTGCATGAAGTGATGATTGCTTCACAAAAGGCGAGCATTACATTAAACGCAACAATTGAAGTTCGCAATAAGGTGATTGAAGCTTACCAAGAAATAATGCGAATGAGTGTTTAATTTTATTGTCTAGATAAGGAAACTCTTTTCAAACTAGATTAATAACCACTACTATAGTGGACTCATTATGTTCGCAAATTATTGATGGCTAGGTTATTCACTATAACCGGAGGATTCATAATGAATGAACGATTGACGAAAATAAAAAACGACACCAGTCAATTTTGGACAAGTCGAAGTAAAAAGCAAAAAATAGTTATGATTGGCTCCGTGGTAGGCGTCATCGCACTTGCAGCCATCGTGACGTTTTTTGCTTCGAAAACTACATATGTTCCACTTTATAAAGATTTATCAACAAGAGAAATTGGACAAGTAAAGGAAGCACTAGATTCCCAAGGTGTGAACTATGAAATTGCTCCAGGTGGAACATCTATTTTAGTGCCAGAAGAGCAAGTTGACTCCTTGTTAGTACAATTAGCTTCAGAGGGCTATCCGCAAACAGGTACAATTGATTACTCATTTGCTAATAGTTCAGGATTTGGTATGACAGATAATGAATTTAACCTCTTAAAAAAAGCAGCAACTGAAACTGAAATTGCTAAGCTTTTTAAAAATTTAGAGGGTGTAAAAGATGCCAAAGTAATGATTACAGTTCCTGAAGAAGGGGTATTCGTAACGGATGTGCAAGGCGAGGCAACGGCATCTATTGTTTTAAATACAGACCCTGGCTATAAATTTACAGAACAGCAAATTACTACTATGTACAATTTGGTGTCAAAAAGTATTCCCAATTTAAAAACTGAAAACATCGTAATCTCTAATCAATTCTCAGAGTACTTTGATTTGAATGCTGCTACTACTGATGGTACTTCCACAGCGACAGCCGAAGGTCAATTACAAATGAAGAAATTAGTAGAACGTGATCTACAGCGTCAAGTGCAAAATATGCTAGGAACGTTGATGGGACAAGATAAAGTGATGGTTTCTGTCACGACGGATATTGACTTCAAGAAAGAAAATCGTGAAGAAAACCTTGTGACACCTGTTGATGAAGAAAATATGGAAGGTATCGCAATTAGTGCTCAACGAATTACAGAGCAGTATTCTGGTACAGGCGCAGCAGCTGCAGGAACACCTGAAGCTGAAACAACTACAGATAACTTCACAACGTATAACGAAGGTGTAACAGGAAATGGTGATTATGAACGTACAGAGGAAACGATCAATAATGACGTGAATCGTATACGTAAAGATATCCAAGAAGCTCCTTATAAAGTTCAAGATATTGGAATTCAAGTCATTGTTGAACCACCAACAGCGACAGATGCAGCGTCATTACCAGATGGTGTTCGGGAAGATATCGAGAAAATTTTAAGTACAATAGTTCGTACAACAATTTCCAAAGATGTGGCAGCAGAACTTACACAAGAGCAAATTGACGAGAAAGTAGCTGTTTCAGTACAACCTTTATATGGTAAAGCGACAGAGGTCGCTGATGAAAAACCAGTTATCCCATGGTGGGTTTGGGTCATTGGCGGTATCTTATTAGCTGTTATTTTATTACTAGCATTCTTTATTATCCGTTCTCGTAAGCGTGCGCAGGAAGAAGAAGAGCTAAGTATCCTAGAAGAACAAGAAGAATTAATGATTGATGATATTAATGAAGAAATTGAAACGGAAGCTACAATGCGTCGTAAGCAGCTTGAAAAAATGGCTAAAGAAAAGCCAGACGATTTTGCAAAGTTACTGCGTAGTTGGATTGCGGAAGACTAACTAGGAGGTTCGGCTGTGTCCAAGAAAGATAAGGAATTAACCGGAAAACAAAAGGCCGCACTCTTGTTAATTTCATTAGGGCCTGAGGTTTCAGCTTCTGTCTATAAACACTTAACAGAGGAAGAAATTGAACGTTTAACATTAGAAATTTCAAGTGTCAAAAAAGTAGAATCAAATGTCAAAGAAGAGATTATTGAAGAATTTCACAATATCGCACTAGCGCAAGACTATATCACACAAGGTGGTATTGGCTACGCGAAAACAGTATTAGAAAAAGCGCTTGGTGTTGAACAAGCGCAAACGATTATTAATCGTCTAACATCTTCTCTACAAGTGCGTCCGTTTGATTTTGCTAGAAGAGCTGATCCAGCACAAATTTTTAACTTTATTCAAAATGAACATCCACAAACAATTGCCCTGATTCTCTCTTATTTAGAGGCGGGGCAAGCGGGTGTTATTTTATCTTCACTACCACAGGAAGTACAGGCGGATATTGCTAAACGTATAGCAGTAATGGAATCGACTTCTCCAGAAGTAATTAGTGAAATTGAATCTGTATTAGAGCGTAAATTATCGTCAACAGTTACACAGGATTACACTGAAACAGGTGGTATTGATGCTGTCGTAGAAGTATTAAATGGCGTAGATCGACAAACAGAAAAAACAATTCTCGATGCACTTGAAATACAGGATCCAGAACTTGCAGAGGAAATCAAGAAACGTATGTTTGTGTTCGAAGATATCGTTACACTCGACAATCGTTCCATTCAACGTGTTATTCGTGACTGTGAAAACGAAGACTTACTGCTTTCAATGAAGGTATCAAGTGAAGAAGTAAAAGATATTATTTTCCGCAATATGTCACAGCGTATGGCTGATACATTTAAAGAAGAAATGGAAATTATGGGACCTGTACGATTACGTGACGTAGAGGAGGCGCAATCTCGAATTGTTGCTGTTATTCGTCGTCTAGAGGATGCTGGAGAGATTATTATTGCTCGTGGTGGAGGAGATGACGTCATTGTCTAGAATCATCCGTTCTATTTACACCCAGTCTGATAGTGACAGTATTAAAGAAATCCAAATCCGAGATATGTTTGAACCGATTGAAGCAGACCAACATGAAGTCTCATCTCAGCATCAATTAACATTGGATGAAATAATGGCAGAGCGAGATCGTTTACTTGCAGAAGCTAGAGCTACTTTGCAAGCAGAACGTGAGATGTTTGAACAAGAAAAGCAATTACACTTCCAAGAAATTGAACACTTAAAGTTAAGCTGGGAAGAAGAGAGACCGAATCGAGTGCAAGAGGCGTATGATGAGGGGTTTGGGCAAGGCTATGAAGATGGTATGAACAAAGCCTCTGAAGCAATGGCCCATTCACTTCAAACTGCGAATGAAGTTATGATTCAAGCGAAACAAAATGCACAAAAATATATTGAAGATCAAGAAGCGGTCATTTTAGAGTTAGGCTTAACTGCAGCAGAACGAATTATTGGCACCTCATTAGAGCAAGATAACGAACTGTTTGTGTCAATTGTGCGTCGAGGGTTGAAAGAAGCAAGGGAAATGAAAGAAATTAAAATTTATGTTTCCCCAACATACTACGCTTTAATTACCACTAATCGAGATGAATTAGCAGAAATGTTCCCGATGGATGTACCATTTATGATTTTTGTGAATGAAGATTTAGACAATGAAACAGATTGCTATATTGAAACAAATCATGGTCGCATTATGGTTAGTATTGATGAGCAATTGAATGAGCTTAGATTAAAGCTACATGAAATATTAGAGAGTAAGGAATGATCTTGATGAAAACGGCTCAATTAATCGAACATATTCCTCATATACCTACTTTTAAAAAGTTTGGTAGAGTAACTAGAGTTGTCGGCTTGATGATTGAGTCGCAAGGTCCAGATAGTTCCATAGGCGATGTCTGTAAAATTCATGTGGAAACTGTAAACAATGGTCACCAAATCATTTTAGCAGAGGTTGTTGGTTTTAAAGATGAGATTGTTGTCTTAATGCCATTCACCTCTTTACGTGAGATATCTATTGGCTGTCTTGTTGAAGGGACTGGTGCCCCTCTAGAAGTAAAAGTGGGCCCTGAGTTAATAGGAAAAGTATTGGATTCTATGGGGAATCCGATCGATGGCACCTTATTACCGAAAGGGTTAATGACCGTCCCTACTGAGCAAGATCCACCGAACCCACTGACTCGTCCACCGATTGACGAAAGACTCGAAGTAGGGGTGAAGGCGATTGATGGCATGCTAACAGTTGGTAATGGTCAACGTGTTGGTATTTTCGCTGGTTCTGGGGTCGGAAAAAGTACGTTACTAGGTATGATTGCTAGAAACACGCAAGCAGATTTAAATGTCATTGCGCTCATAGGAGAACGTGGTCGTGAGGTTCGTGAATTTATCGAACGTGATTTAGGCGCGGAAGGTTTAAGTCGCTCCATTGTTGTTGCAGCCACGTCAGATCAACCAGCATTAATGCGGATTAAAGGAGCTTTTACAGCGACAGCGATTGCTGAATATTTTAGAAATCGAGGCTTAAATGTCATGCTGATGATGGACTCCGTTACACGTGTAGCCATGGCACAACGTGAAATTGGACTTGCTACGGGAGAACCACCAGCACAAAAAGGATATACGCCTTCTGTATTTGCGATATTGCCTAAATTATTAGAACGTACTGGTACTAATGAAAAGGGCTCAATCACAGCATTCTATACCGTATTAGTTGATGGTGATGATATGAATGAACCAATAGCTGATACTGTGCGAGGGATATTAGATGGCCATATTGTATTGGATCGAAATCTTGCCAATAAAGGTCAATATCCAGCCATCAATGTTTTAAAAAGCGTAAGCCGTTTGATGAATCATGTTGCAGAGCCAGCGCATAAAAAAGCTGCTGAACGATTAAGGGAACTCTACTATACATATGACAAATCTGAGGATTTGATCAATATTGGAGCTTACAAAAGAGGAACTTCTAAAGAGATTGATGAGGCCATTCATTATGAACCGCTCATTACGCATTTTCTTAAACAAGGCTATTTAGACAAAGTAACATTAGAAGAAAGTGTCAATGAGTTAATAACATTATCGAACGGTGGTGCGAAATAGATGGTCAGTTATGTGTATCGTTTTGAAAAAGTGTTAACAATTCGTGAGCAAGAAAAAAACGAAACCGAAATGGCTTATAAAGAATCTGTCCGTTCTTTTGAAGAAATAGCAACAAGATTATATGAATTACTTAAAAAGAAAGAAGACTTAATCACATTTCAGCAGGAGCGTTTAACGATTGGCTCATCTATTGACGAAATTCATCATTATAGTCGTTTTATAGATAGTCTTGAGAAAACAATTGCAGATGTACAACAGAAAGTGATACAAGCTCGTGCGAAGATGAATTGGCACGAGGAAAAATTATTAGAAAAAAACTTGGAAGTACGTAAATTTGAAAAAATGAGAGAAAAAGATTTGAAGCTATTCCAGCAAGAGCAAGATCGTATAGAAAGCCTTTTTCTAGATGAAATTTCATTACAAACGTATAACAAGAGAGAAATCAGGTGATTTCATGGCAAAAAAAGACAATAGATTGACAGCGGAGTTAGTAGAAGAGCGGTCAAAGAAAAAAACAGGGGGCTTTCTAAAGTTTTTTACTTGGATTGTACTACCGATTATGTTTGTAGTAGCGGTTTTACTTGTTGTGGCAACGTTAATGAATACGAATGTCTTTGATTTAGGGAAAAAGGCAATAGGAAGCTTACCCTTTGTCCCATCAGAAGAGCAACAAGCTAAAGATGCTGCCATTAATAACGACTCTAAATTAGTCAATTTACAGGCAGAGATACAAGAAAAAGAAGCTGAAATTACACAGCTACAAAAAAAGCTTGATACAACAACAACTGAAAAAGAGAAGTTATTGATAGAAAAAGAACAGTTGCAATTTGAAATTGAAAAATTGAATCGACAACAAGATGATGTAAAGCGTGACTTTAATGATATTTTATCAACGTTCGATAAGATGTCTCCGAAAGCTGCAGCACCAGTATTAATCAATATGAGTGATGCGGAGGCGCTACGAATTTTAACAAATTTAAAGCCTGATAAGTTAGCAGCCATATTAGAGAAAATGGATGCCAAAGATGCAGCAAAATATACGGAGTTAATGGCTAAACAATAAGATAAATGAAAGGAGGTGAAAGAACAATGGATGTAGCAATGATGCAAATGATCACTAAGTCTGTACCTAATAAGGCAGCAAAATCTTCAACCGTTAATAGTCCTGAAGGTAAGGTCAATGGAACTCCGAATAAAGAAAATGTATCGAATTTCGGGTCTGTTTTTAGTAAAATGATGTCGTCTTCAACGCAAACAAACCAATCTTCGCAGCCAACTGCAACAAAGGAGCTAGCCGATTTACAAGCGGTTTTAAATGCTGATTCAATGGAGGAATTACTAGATTTACTAGGAATCCCTCATGATGATGGGTTATTAATGCTTCAGCTTGGCGAAGACAATAAAGCAGTGGCAATGGATGAAATGCTTCATTTAGAAAATATACTAAATGCATTAAGTATTGATGAAGAGCAACTTCAAAAAATAGTCCAACAGCTGCTAGGAGAAGAGAAGGAAGCTAGTGATGTTTGGGAGCTACTATCACTAGTAGATGCCCAAGCGCCGATACTGCAGGCGCAAATAGGAGCTGCTTTACAAGGTGAAGGACAAGTAACACCAAAAGACGCTACACAACTGCTTCAAGTATTGAAGCTAGCACAATTAGTCGGACAGAAAACGGACTTAACAACTTCACAAGAAAACTTATTAACAACGGTTAAGAGTCTATTAACATCATTACAAACGCAAGTAGAAACTACACAACTAACAACAACCAAAACAACTGGAGCATTGCCATTACAAGGCTTTCAGCAAGTAGTTCAGCAAGTACAAGTGACGAAGCAGAGTGAGACAAGCACAAATGACATGGTTACACCGCAAACAGTCCAAACAAAACCGGATACATTCCATGTCACATTACCAACTGCCAAACCTGCTCAGTCAGAGGCTTTGTTAAAAGAAATGCAGGCTATTATGAATAGAGCACAAATTTCAAATGCACAGGGGATCACACGCTTAACGATTAAATTGTACCCAGAAAATCTTGGGACAGTTCGTATTGAACTTGTACAAAATGATGGCGTACTGACAGCTCGTTTACTAGCTTCTACAGCTCATGGACGTGAATTACTTGATAGTCAAGCACATCAGCTAAAACAGGCTTTTGTTCAACAAAACATTCAAGTAGATCGTCTTGATATAGCACAATCACTACAAGATGCAGATCGCCAGCAACGAGATCAAAGCTTCTTCAATAATTTCTTTAAGCAGCAACAGGATGAAGAGCAAGAACATAAAAATGATGATGAAGATGAAGGACTATCCTTTGATGACTATTTAAGCAATGAGGAGGTGTGATAATGGCAGATGCAACAAAAAGTGTAAACAATACATCCATAACGGATGATTTGTATTACTCGAATTATAAAAAACCAACGAAACAAACAGGCAATAGTGAGCTTGGCAAAGACGCCTTTCTCCAACTTTTAATTACACAATTACAGCATCAGGACCCTACAAATCCTATGGATGACCGAGAATTTATTTCTCAAATGGCACAGTTTTCTTCTTTAGAACAAATGCAAAACATGACAAAGACAATGGAGTCATTATTGGCATCACAGCAACAAACACAGATGATGAATTATGCATCCTTTGTTGGTAAAGAAGTGAAATGGCATGAAATTACAGATAAAATAGATGAAAAAGGGGATCCTGTTGTAAATGAAGGAACAGGTGTAATTGAATCCTTGAAATTTGTAGATGGTAGTGTTGTATTCAAATTAGCAGATGGGAAAGAAATAACGCCTGGTAATATTTCAGGAATACTAGCTGGCTCTGGAACAAATACAGATGGCGGTAATACTGTACCAGAATCTCCGCTTGTACAGGCAAGTAAACTGATTGGTAAAAATGTTACGTATAAAGATGGCGACCAAGAATTACAAGGTCGAATTGTTTCTGTTTCAAATAAAGATGGCGTTATCTATTACGTATTAGATAATGATAAAAAACTAACAGATAAAGATTTTACAGTAATTAGCGAATAAAGGTGGAGAAGAATGATGGATAAATTTTCAATTCATCGTGTACCCTTGCATCCATCTATTCGCACAATACAACCTAAGCCAATTCAATCGCAGCAATCCTTTAAAGCCCATTTACAGGAGGCTGCAAAGCAAGAACTAAAGGTGAGCAAACATGCGCATGAGCGGATCATTGAACGTAAAATTGACATCTCTGAACAAGAATGGCAGGTAGTATCGGATAAGGTATTTGAAGCACACTCAAAAGGTGTCAAACAACCATTAGTCTTGATGGATCAAGCAGCTTTAATTGTCAGTGCTAAAAATGCTACTGTCATTACAGCAATGGATCGCACGGAGGCAAAGCAACAGTTATTTACAAATATTGATGGCACGATCGTGCTTTAAAGGCTGGACCTTCTTATGTAAGGAAGCCTTGGTGATGCTGATTGATAGAGGCACACCTATAAAAAACGAAGGGAGAACGAAAACTTATGTTACGTTCTATGTATTCAGGTATTTCAGGTCTTAAAAACTTCCAAACGAAGCTAGATGTTATTGGTAATAACATCGCAAATGTTAATACTGTTGGCTTTAAAAAGGGGCGTGTTCTTTTTAAAGATTTAATGTCTCAAACACAAGCTGGTGCATCCGCAGCAACAGCTACACGAGGTGGTGTTAACCCACAACAAGTTGGTTTGGGTTCTCAATTAGCTGCTATTGATACAATACATGGTGGCGGCTCATTACAAGGTACTGGGCGTGGACTTGACTTAGGGATTGAAGGAGATGGCTTCTTCATGGTAGCTGACGCAAATGGAGCTCCAGACCCAGATAGTGGTTTTATTGGCGAAGAAGGTTTCAATAATACCCTATTTACTCGTAATGGTGTTTTCTATATGGATAGCAATGGCTATATAGTAAATGCTGATGGTAAATATCTAGTAGGTGTATCTGCTGGAGATGAAATTGTAATGGAAGCTGATGATGATGGTATCAATCCAGATGATGCACCAGTTGCTTCTGGAGATGAAGGTGCCAACTTATTTGATGATGATGGCGTACTAGACCCAGACGATGGTGAGGTAGGACCAATCCGTATCCCTACGACTGCTAAAGAAATTAGCATCGGAGCTAATGGTACGATTGAATATGTGGACCTAAACGGTGATCGCAAATGGGCAGGACAGCTAATTATGGCTAAATTCCCGAATGCGGGTGGTCTTTCTAAGGTTGGAGGAAACTATTACCAACAAACAGCAAACTCTGGTGCTGCCTATGCACAAGTAGCCACTGTTGCAGGGATGGGTAAAGTAGTACCTGGCACAGTAGAAATGTCCAACGTAGACTTATCGGAAGAATTTACAGAGATGATTGTGGCTCAACGAGGTTTCCAAGCGAATACTCGTATTATTACAACATCAGATGAAGTGTTACAAGAGCTAGTAAACTTAAAACGATAATGATTATATAGTTCTTTAATTCATAACAGGTGTTTGATAAAACATATTTTCATATGAGGGAGGGTCGGGCCGGCTCTCACGCTAGACCCGGCCCTATTTCAATGATCGAACTAACACGTCTTAATGGCAAAGCATTTACATTAAATGCTTTATACATAGAAACAGTCGAATCGTTTCCAGATACGACTATTACTTTAACAACTGGAACAAAAGTAATTGTTTTAGAGAGTGAAGATGAGGTGCGACAAAAGGTAACTGCCTTTTATAATAATATACAAATTTTATCCAACCCGCATCTACGAGGTGAAAAAGATGAAGAATAATAAAATGTTAACAATGATTATTATTTTGCTAGTAGCAGTCATACTGATTGGCGTTATTTTGTTTGTATTGCTTACACAATTTAATAAGCCAACAGGAGCTGTTGAGCCAACCATTGATGAGATTGTAGAATCCTCTGTGGAGGTTCCTGAAATCACGACAAATCTTGCAGATAACAGAGTTGTACGCTTGTCATTAAAAATTCAAACGACAAGTAAAGATGCTGCTACAGAATTAACAAAGCGTGTTTTCCAAGTGCAAAATATTGCCATTCAAGAGCTTTCTGAAATGGAGCAAAAGGATTTAGAGGGTAAGCAAGGGAAACAAATTTTCCAAAAATCATTAAAAACAAGGTTAAATGAATTGATGCAAGAGGGAGAAGTTCAGGAAGTATATTTTACCTCCTTCATCACTCAATAAAACAGAAACTGCTTGAAATGGAGGTGGGTAAATGGCAGGAGATGTGTTATCTCAATCCGAGATAGATGCGCTGCTTTCCGCTATATCAACTGGGGAAATGTCAGCTGACGATATAAAAAAGGAGGACGAGGGACGCAAGGTTAAAGTATATGACTTTAAACGAGCACTTCGATTCTCAAAAGATCAAATCCGAAGTTTGACCCGAATACACGAAAACTTTGCACGACTATTGACAACCTTCTTTTCTGCACAGCTTAGAAGCTATGTACAGATTACGGTTGCATCGGTAGACCAAATACCATTTGAAGAGTTTGTTCGTTCGATTCCGAATATGACACTCATTAATGTGTTTGAAGTGCCACCATTAGATGGTAATATATTGATGGAAATAAATCCGAACATTGCCTATTCCATGTTAGATCGTTTAATGGGCGGTAGTGGGGCAAGTCATAGTAATGTAGATAACTTAACAGAAATTGAAACAAAGATTATGACAAACCTTTTTGAACGCTCATTCGACAATTTACGTGAGGCATGGGAAAATGTTGCAGAAATTGATCCAATATTAGTGGAGCTTGAAGTAAATCCACAATTTTTACAAATGATTTCACCAAATGAAACAGTGGTTGTAATTTCGTTAAATACGATTATTGGTGAGACAAGCGGTATGATTAACATCTGTATCCCACATGTTGTGTTGGAGCCAATTGTTCCAAATCTATCTGTTCGCTACTGGATGCAGACAAATACAAAAGAGATGTCTCCAGAGCAAACAAAAATGCTGGAAACACGTGTGAAACAAGCACAATTACCACTTTCAGTTGAACTGGGTCTGTCGGACATTACCATTGAGGATTTCCTTACAATGCAAATTGGTGATGTTATACAATTAGATCAAAAAATCGAAGATCCATTAATACTGAAAGTTGGAACATTGCCAAAATTCACGGTTCAACCAGGTAAGCAAGGCAAAAAATTAGCAATCCAGATTATCGACCCTTTGAAAGGAGGAGACGAAGATGAGTGATGAAATGCTCTCCCAAGAAGAAATTGAAGCGTTATTAAGGGGCGAGACGTTGGAAGATAAAAACAGCGACACTGCAGCTTCTTCAAATGATGAAACTAATGATTTAAGAGTTGAGGATTACCTTGATTCGTTTGCACAAGATGCATTAGGTGAGGTAGGTAACATTTCTTTCGGAAGTTCTGCTACAGCACTTTCTGCGTTATTAGGTCAAAAAGTAGATATTACTACTCCAAGTATTTCCATGATAAACCGTAATAAATTAGAAGAGGAGTTTCCTCATCCTTATGTGGCTGTACAGGTGGAATATACGATTGGTTTAACAGGTATGAATTTACTTGTTATTAAACAATCGGATGCAGCCATTATTGCTGATTTAATGTTAGGTGGCGATGGTTTAAATCCGAAGCCAGACTTAGGTGAAATTCAACTAAGTGCTGTTCAAGAGGCTATGAACCAAATGATGGGTTCAGCGGCAACATCGATGTCGACTGTATTTAATAAAAAAGTGGATATTTCTCCACCGACTATTGATTTAATGAATATTTCACAAGATGAAGGCCGTGACAATATTCCAGAAGACGATTTATTAGTTAAAGTATCCTTTAGACTACGCATTGGTAATTTAATTGATTCAAATTTAATGCAATTATTACCGCTTAAATTTAGTCAAAACATTGTAAAATCTCTTTTAGGTGAAACAGAGTCAATTGAAGAACCAGTAGCTGCAACGATTGCCCCTGAGGCACCATCAATTGCAGCGCCACCAGTTCAACAACAAGCACCTGTAACACCACCACCTGCACAACCAGTATATCAACAGCAGACAGCACCAACGCAGCAACCTATTTATCAAGAGCAACCACAGTTTACGCAACCAGCAAGACCTGCACAACCTGTGAATGTGCAACAAGCACAGTTTGCTAGCTTTGATCCAAATGTAATCTCTCAATCTGAAGCTAGAAATTTAAATATGCTACTTGATATTCCATTGCAAGTTACTGTAGAGTTAGGACGTACGAAACGTTCTGTTAAAGAGATTTTAGAACTATCGAGTGGTTCAATTATTGAGCTAGACAAATTAGCGGGGGAGCCTGTTGATATTTTAGTCAATAGTCGTTTAATCGCTAAAGGTGAAGTCGTTGTTATTGATGAAAACTTTGGTGTCCGTATTACAGATGTTTTAAGTCAAGCAGAGCGTTTAAATAATTTAAGATAGTTTCAATTGGAGGAGTTAACCATGTCTAAAAGAATTTTAATTGTAGACGACGCTGCATTTATGCGCATGATGATCAAGGATATTTTATCAAAAAATGGATTTGAAGTTGTTGGAGAGGCAGCAGATGGCTTACAGGCTGTTGAAAAGTACAATGAATTAAAACCCGATTTAGTAACAATGGATATCACAATGCCAGAGATGGACGGTATTGCGGCTCTTAAAGCGATTAAGGGAACAGATCCAAGTGCAACTGTAATTATGTGTTCAGCCATGGGACAACAAGCAATGGTAATCGATGCAATTCAAGCTGGCGCGAAAGACTTTATCGTGAAGCCTTTCCAAGCAGATCGTGTAATTGAAGCGATTCAAAAAGCACTGGGATGATTGTATGAGAATGTTAAAATCATTTCGTTTCACGATGATTTTCGCATTTCTTGTATCCTTCCTGTTTTTGTACCCGACACCAACTTCTGTTTATGCAGATGCTGATACGAATAGTGTCACTGATTGCATTGAAAACCCAGAAGCTTGTAATGGAGATACTACCGATCCAGCTGCTAAACAAGAATTAAATGTATCAGCAGCTGGAGATATATCTGCATGGGAATACATAAAAATGGTTTTGGCGCTTATTTTTGTTGTAGCTTTATTTTATGGATTGATGAAGTTTTTAAATAAACGAAATTTAAACTTCCAACGTAATCAAATGGTACAAAATTTAGGCGGTTTATCGTTAGGTGCTCAAAAGTCAGTTCAGCTTTTACAAGTAGGTAAATCATTGTATTTAGTAGGGGTTGGAGAAGATGTTCAACTGTTACGTGAAATTACTGATCCTGAAGAAGTTGAAGCATTGCTAGCACTCTATAACGAAAGGCAAGAACTTGCAACAACATCACCGTATATTGCAGAAGTACTTTCTAAGTTTAAGAAAAAAGAGCAAGTGAGTATGCACAATGAACAAAAGCAAGATTCATTTGGCAAACTATTTGAAAAAAAGATATCTGAAATCAAACAGGAGCGTAGTGATGAGATAGAGAGATGGAAGCAAAAGGAGAAGGATGATAAATGAATGATTTAATCAATGTTTTTTCCAATAGCGATCCAACCAACGTCTCTACATCTGTTAAGCTCCTACTGTTACTAACGGTTTTATCTCTTGCACCGAGTATCTTAATATTAATGACATCTTTCGCTAGAATTGTCATTGTCTTATCCTTTGTGCGGACGGCATTAGCGACACAGCAAATGCCACCAAATCAAGTGATTGTTGGTCTAGCACTATTTTTAACGTTCTTTATTATGGCACCAACTTTTCAAGAGGTGAATAAAGAGGCATTACAGCCGTTATTTGCTGAGGAAATTGGTTTAGAAGAAGCATATGATCGTGCTAGTGCACCATTTAAAGAGTTTATGAGTAAGCATACAAGACAAAAAGACCTTGAATTATTTTTATCTTATAATCAAGCAGAAAAACCAGCATCAGTGGAGGAAATCCCACTAACAATGCTCGTCCCAGCATTTGCTTTAAGTGAAATAAAAACAGCATTTCAAATTGGTTTTATGATTTTTATACCATTCCTTGTCATCGATATGATTGTTGCGAGTACTTTAATGTCGATGGGGATGATGATGTTACCACCAGTAATGATTTCCTTGCCATTTAAAATCTTATTATTTGTTCTGGTCGATGGCTGGTATCTAGTCATGAAATCGTTACTACAAAGTTTTTAGGGGATGATACAGTATGACAGGTGAATTGGTTATTTCCATAGCAGAACGTGCCATTATGATTATCCTTCTAACAAGCGGTCCGCTATTATTAGTTGCTTTAATCACTGGTTTAGCGGTAAGTATCTTTCAAGCAACAACTTCGATACAAGAGCAAACATTAGCATTTGTACCCAAAATTGTCGCTGTCCTAGTGGCCATCGTATTCTTTGGCCCATGGATGTTATCTCAAGTTACTAGCTATGCGAGAGACATATTCGAGAATTTAACACGTTATATAGGGTGAGTCCATGAATGAATTAATTCCACATTTAACGGTTTTCTTATTAGTACTTGTGCGTGTTTCAGCATTTTTTGTTACGGTCCCTTTTTTTTCATATAGGACCATTCCGCCACAAGTCAAAATTACTCTCGCACTGGTATTAGCTTGGATAATGTACTATACAATTGATGTTGAGCCATTGGTCTTCAATGATGAATACATATTATTAGTGATGAAAGAAGCACTTGTTGGACTATTGCTTGGTCTTATGGGCTACATCATCATGTCTGCAATACAAATTGCAGGAAGCTTTATTGATTTTCAAATGGGATTTGCCATTGCCAATATCATTGATCCACAAACAGGTGCGCAAAGCCCATTAATTGGTCAGTTTTTTAATATGCTAGCACTTCTTTTTTTATTAGCGATTGATGGCCATCATATGATTCTGAATGGAATTTACTATAGCTATCAATTTTTACCGATGGATCAATTTCCAAGCTTTGCTAGTGAAAGCTTACCGAAATTTATTATGACGACTTTCACAGCCGTTTTCGCGATAGCATTTCAGATGGCTGCTCCTGTTGTGGCGACCTTATTTTTAGTCGATTTAGCTTTAGGAATAACAGCAAAAACAGTACCGCAATTAAATATTTTTGTGGTCGGTTTTCCGATTAAAATCGGAGTTAGTTTTTTAGTAATGTTTACAATGATGGCTGTGATGATTCAAGTTATTCAAAAGCTCATTACGATTATGATCTACGGTATACGGGATTTAATGGCCATTTTAGGTGGTGGATGATATGAAGCTACTACTAAGTTTAGATATTCAGTTTTTTGCAGGTGAAAAAACAGAAAAGGCAACCCCTAAAAAACGTCAGGATGCTCGAAAAAAGGGGCAAGTTGTAAAGAGTCAAGATATTTCTAGTGCCATTGTCATGCTTATGGTATTTATCTTTTTATTTTTCTTTGCTGGCTCCTTGCGTGATGAATTATTAGCTTTTTTTAGACAAACATTTATTCATAACATACGCATCGAAAAATTAACGATTGATAGTGTGATGCGCTTATTTACAGAAACATTGATACAGATGGCTTTTATTATTGTGCCCATCATGGCGATTGCTTTTGTTGGAGCTCTTGCGGGTAATTTCCTGCAGTTTGGCTTTTTATTTACATTAGAACCAATGAAATTTGATTTAAAAAAGATGGATCCTATTAAAGGGTTAAAAAAAATATTTTCTGTTAAGGCCATTGTTGAACTGCTGAAGTCAGTCTTAAAGATTGGCTTTATAGGAAGTGTCACAACAATCATTATTTGGACAAACCTACCAGAAGTTTTGGCTTTATCTTTTAAAAGTCCATGGATGACGCTTATTACAGTAGGGAAGCTTGTCGGCATAATGGGTATAGCCGCATCTTTAGTTTTACTTTGTGTATCCGTTCTGGACTGGATGTATCAAAAACATGAGTATGAAAAAAATCTTAAAATGTCTAAGCAAGATATTAAAGATGAATATAAAAATAGTGAGGGTGACCCGCTGATTAAATCGAAAATCAAACAACGTCAACGCGAAATGGCGATGCGTCGTATGATGTCAGAGGTGCCGAATGCAGATGTTGTTATCACCAACCCTACTCACTATGCGATTGCCCTCAAATACGATGAGGACAATATGGATGCCCCACGTATCGTTGCGAAGGGGACAGACTTTGTCGCCCAAAAAATTAAGCTGATCGCCAAAGAGCATGATGTCATAATGGTTGAAAATAGACCTTTAGCACGTGCGATGTATGATCAGGTAGAGATTGGTGATCAAGTACCAGAGGAATTTTTTAAGGCAGTAGCAGAAATACTCGCTTATGTTTACCGTATTAAGCGAAAAATTTAAAGCTTTTAAGTAGGAGGGACACAAATGAAAGTTCGCGATATTGGGGTTTTAGGTGCGGTTATTTTAATCGTTGCGATGCTCATCATCCCTCTTCCTCCGTGGATGTTAAGTTTCTTAATTGTCATTAATATTACATTAGGATTAATTGTACTGCTAACAGCAATGAGTATGAAGGAAGCATTGGACTTTTCTATCTTCCCATCGGTCATTTTACTGTTAACCTTGTTCCGATTAGGATTAAGTGTTTCCACAACCCGTGCTATTTTAGCAAATGGCGATGCAGGGTCAGTCGTTGAAACCTTTGGTGATTTCGTAGTTGGCGGGAATGTTCTTGTTGGTTTAGTTGTCTTCTTAATTCTAGTGTTAATTCAGTTTATTGTAATTACAAAGGGCGCGGAGCGTGTAGCTGAAGTAGCAGCACGTTTCACACTCGATGCAATGCCTGGTAAACAAATGAGTATTGATGCTGACTTAAATGCAGGGGTCATTTCCGAAAAAGAAGCACGTGAACGACGTGAAAAGGTATCGGGAGAAGCAGACTTCTATGGAGCGATGGATGGTGCCACAAAATTCGTAAAAGGGGATGCCATTGCCTCAATGGTAATGGTTATTATCAACCTATTATTTGGGATCATTATCGGGGTAGTGCAAATGGGTCTTCCATTTGCAGAAGCAGCAACTCATTTTTCTAAACTAACAGTTGGAGATGGTATTGTATCCCAAATCCCGGCTTTACTTATTTCAACAGCTACAGGGATTGTTGTAACCCGTGCCTCTTCAAAAGGGAGTCTTGGTCAGGATATAACAGGACAATTATTCGCTCAGGCAAAGCTTCTTTATGTAGCTGGTGGAACGATTATCTTACTTGGATTATTTACACCAATTCCAGATTGGATAACGATTCCAATTGGTGCGTCACTCATTACAGGAGCATATATGATGGGGCGTAAGAAGCCAGAGGATGAAGAGGAATTACTTGAAATTGAGGAAGAAGTGGCAACAGATGGCATGAAGAGCCCTGAAAATGTTGTGAATTTATTAAATGTGGACCCGATCGAATTTGAATTTGGTTATGGATTAATACCTTTAGTAGATGCTACACAAGGTGGGGATTTATTAGATCGTGTTATTATGATTCGACGACAGCTAGCACTAGAATTAGGTATCGTCATCCCAGTTGTTCGTATTCGAGATAATATTCAGCTGCAACCAAATGAATATCGAATTAAAATAAAAGGGAATGAAATGGCACGAGGCGAGCTCTTATTAGATCATTATTTAGCGATGAGCCCTGGTGATGATGACTCTATTGAAGGAATTGATACTGTGGAGCCATCATTTGGACTACCAGCGAAATGGATTACGGAGCAAGTGAAAGAAGATGCCGAAATGTATGGTTACACAGTTGTTGATCCACCAAGTGTGGTGTCAACACACTTAACAGAAATCATTCGAGCAAATGCACATGAGTTACTAGGACGCCAAGAGACGAAGCAGTTAATCGATCACTTACGCGAAACACATCCTATTTTAGTCGAAGAATTAACACCGACGCCTTTGTCTACTGGAGAAATCCAAAAGGTACTTGGCAAGCTTCTTCGAGAAAATGTGTCTGTACGTAACTTACCAATCATTTTTGAGACATTAGCAGACTATGCAAAATTAACGAGTGATACAGATATTTTAACGGAGTATGTCCGTCAAGCATTAGCACGTCAAATTACTGCACAATATGTTGGAGATAGTTCAGCATTAAAGGTGATTACGGTGTCAGGTAAAGTAGAAAAAATGATTGCTGATAGTATTCAACAAACGGATCACGGAAATTATTTAGCAATGGACCCTCAAGATTCTCAAACTGTTTTAGAGACTATTGCAGCAGAAGTAGAGCGTGTTTCCTTTATGGAGCAATCTGCTATCATTTTATGCTCTCCAGCAGTTCGTATGTATTTACGACAATTGACGGAGCGTTATTTCCCTCAAATTCCAGTTCTCTCTTATAATGAGCTGGATGCTTCAGTTGAAATTCAAAGTGTTGGGGTGGTGAATGTTCAATGAAAATGAAAAAATATTATGCATCATCCATACCAGAAGCGATGAAGCAAGTGCGGGCAGAATTAGGTGAGGACGCAGTCATTTTAAATTCAAAAGTAGTCATCACAAAGAAATTTTTCGGTATGATTAAAAAGAAAAGTTTTGAAGTGGTCGCGGGAGTTGATGTTATGGAGCCAAGTTATGTGGCTCCAGCACCAGCTGTACTACCTGTAGAAACAAAAGAAAATGCAAGGTTACAAGAGATTACAAATGCTATTCAAGCAAAAGTCCATCAAGAGCCAACATCACATGTTGCAGCAGTGCATGAGGATACTAGCATCTCTGAAGAATTGAGGAAGGAAATTGCAGATTTAAAATCTTTAATGCAATCGATGCATAAAAAGACCACCCAAGCTCAATATCCCGATGAACTCTTCCCCTTCATTGAATACTTAAGACAGCAAGAGCTAAGTGAAGAGCTCATCACAACGATAGGTGATGAGCTTTTTATGCATTTCAAAGAAGCGTCAGAAATAAATTTTTCACAATGTAAATTAATAACGAAAAATTTACTACGTAAGCAGCTAGAGGCCCTTCCTGTTGGAGGATTGTCCTATGAAAGAAAGTATATAAATGTTTTAGGCCCAACAGGAGTTGGAAAGACTACAACGATTGCTAAAATGGCAGCGCGAGCTGTGTTAGAAAAAAAGAAAAAAGTCGGCTTTATTACGACCGATACGTATCGAATTGCTGCCATAGAACAGCTAAAAACATATGCAGGTCTTTTACAGGCTCCAGTTGAAATTGCTTATAATGCGACCGATTTCGAGCAAGCAATCCAAAGTTTATCCCATTTAGATTTGGTGTTTATTGATACAGCAGGTCGCAATTATAAAGAGGTCAAATATGTGGATGATCTCCAACGTCTCATTAAGTTCGATGATCAAGCAGAGTCTTACTTAGTCCTTGCTATGACAACGAAAGAAAAGGATATGGAGAACATTGTAGACCAATTTAAGCAATTACCAATTGAAAAATTCATTTTCACAAAAATTGATGAAACAAATTCTATTGGCACAATGATCAATTTAATGATTAAATATAATAAAGGACTTGCTTACTATACGAATGGTCAAGAAGTACCAGAAGATATTGAGGAAGCTGATTTAGAAGCAGTACTTAATTTGTTTTTTCAAGGTGAAGAAAAATGAGAGACCAAGCTGAAACATTACGCTTGAAAATGATGAGGCAGCAGGGCGAACTAGGTAGAGCCATTGCAGTTGTCAGTGGCAAAGGTGGAGTAGGTAAAAGTAACTTCACCATGAATTTTGCTATAACCTTGGCCCAAAAGGGAAAAAGAGTTGCCATTGTAGATATGGATATTGGGATGGGGAATATTCATATTTTAATTGGGAAAAATACTTCTTATAGTTTGAAAGACTACTTAGAAGGAAATAAATTACTAGATGAGGTAATATTTGAAGGACCTTATGATCTAAAGTATATTTCAGGTGGGTCTGGTATGACGAGCGTTCTAGATTGGTCACAAAGTATGTTTGAGCGATTGATTCATGCCTTTGAACAGCTTCAAAAAAACTATGATTATATTTTATTTGATATGGGGGCTGGTGCGACAAATTGGTCATTAGACTTACTGACATCCATTGATGAAATTATTGTCATTTCAACCGCGGAGCCTACTTCTATAACAGATGCGTACTCCATGATGAAATATATTCATGTACGTGATCCAGAGAAGGAGTTTTATATTCTTTGTAACCGTGCTTTTAGCAAAGAAGAAGGAATTGAAACGAATGAACGTTTAAAAATAACGATGAAACGTTTTTTAGACAAAGAAATAACCATTCTAGGTTCATTACCTGAAGATCCAGTTGTGCGTAAGGCTGTGCGTGAGCAAGTACCATTCTCGCTTGCTTATCCAGACGCACTAATATCAAAGACATTACAACTCATAGTCGTTCGTTTTATGGAACATCGTGCAGAGGAAATACACGCACATGAACAAACAGCTAAAAAATTTTTATCGAAACTCAGAAGTATTTTCTCGAAAGGGCGTGATTAATTGGACTTTTTACATAAAAGCAAGCTATTAGTTGTGGATGATTCTGCTTTTATGAGAAAGCTAATTAGTGACTTTTTTGTTGGCAACTCGAAGGTGGAAGTAGTTGGAACGGCACGAAATGGAAAAGATGCGATCAAAAAAATACAGTCGTTGAAGCCAACAGTTGTGACAATGGATATTGAGATGCCTGAAATGAATGGGCTCGATGCTTTAAAAGAAATTATGATTCAATGTCCAGTTCCTGTAATAATGCTCTCGAGTACCACTCAACGTGGGACAGAAAATGCAATAGCAGCAATTGAGAGTGGTGCAGTAGATTTTGTCGCAAAGCCAAGCGGAACCATTTCTCTTGATTTACATAAAATCCAAAATGAGCTTGTTCACAAAGTAGAGCAAGCGGCAATGGTGCCGATTTCCAAATTGAAAAAACCTTCTGGTAGTAAAAAACAACAAGAACCAGTGACAAGAGCGAGTACCGTAGTAAAGGAGCCACAACAGCATGGACGAACACCAACTCTTATGAATGTTGCTGCTAGCAATGTAGCTACATCAAAGCCACTGGTAGAATGGAGTAAAGTTGGAAAGAAAATGGTGTTAATTGGTACATCAACCGGAGGACCTCGTGCACTTCAGGAGGTCATTACTAAAATTCCTAAGTCCATACAAGCACCTATATTAATTGTTCAGCATATGCCAGCTGGATTTACTAAATCACTTGCTACTCGTCTGGATCAGCTAAGTGAAATTGCTGTAAAAGAAGCGGAACAGGGCGATATATTGCAAAATGGAGTAGCTTATATTGCACCGGGTGGTTATCATTTAAAGCTGAGAAAAGTAGGAACGACTTTTGGCATTGTTCTTGATAATCAGGAAGCACCGAGATCAGGCCATCGCCCTTCTGTAGATGTAATGTTTGAAGATGTTAGTCAATATAAGGATTTTGATAAAGTGGCAGTCATTATGACTGGTATGGGCCATGATGGTTCTAATGGACTGAAAGCATTGAAAAAAAGTGGTAATGTCATAGCTATTGCAGAATCAGCCGAAACTTGCATTGTATATGGTATGCCAAAAGCAGCAGTAGAAACGCAACTTGTTGATGAAGTTGCAGATGTAGATGATATTGCACAAACAATAATGAAATATTTGCCTTAAAAGGGGTGTCCTCTTATGGAAGTCAATCAATATTTAGAGATGTTTATCGAAGAAAGTAAAGAGCATTTACAAGCATGTAGTGAACATTTATTAGAATTAGAGAAGAATCCAGATGATTTGGCCATTGTTGGGGAAATATTCCGCTCTGCCCACACGTTAAAAGGTATGTCTGCCACAATGGGCTTTGAAGATTTAGCGGATTTGACACATAAAATGGAGAATGTTTTAGATGCTATTCGTAATGAGAAAATCCATGTCACACCTGAAATACTAGATGTTGTCTTTGAATCTGTTGATCATCTAGAAGAAATGGTGATGGATATTGCGAACGGTGGAGATGGTAAACGTGATGTTTCATCAACTGTTGCACAGCTGAAGCGCATTGAATTAGGTGAGGAAGCAGTACCAGAAGTGGTAGCAACAGTGGCACCAACAGTCGTTGCAAGTGTTTTAGAATATGATAGCTTTGAACAAACAGTTATTACACAATCATCTGAACAAGGCTTCAATGCATTTGAAATTGCAGTTACATTACGTGAGGATTGCCTATTAAAGGCTGCACGTGTATTTATGGTGTTTGAAATTTTAGAAAAAGATGGAGATGTCATTAAGTCCAGTCCATCTGTTGAAAAGCTTGAAGATGAACAGTTTGATCAACAATTCTATGTTGCTTTTGTGACAAAAGAAACAGCCGAAGATATGCAGAAAAAAATAATGAAGGTTTCAGAGGTTGATGAAGTCGTTGTGACAACAATTGACCTGAGGAAATTTAGTGAAAAACAATATGAAGCCCATCAGGAAGTAGCAGCAACAGCAGTGGTAGAAGTAGAACCAACACCAGCAGCTACGCCTGCGAAAGCTGAACCTGTTGCGGCACCAGCCAAAGCAGCAGCACCAGCTAAAGCTGATAAAGCTCATGCACCTGTAGGGAATAAAACGATTCGTGTAAATATTGAACGTCTTGATATTTTAATGAACTTGTTTGAAGAGCTTGTCATTGATCGTGGTCGACTACAATCGATTGCTACAGAAGTGAATCATGGTGAGTTAAATGAAACAGTAGAGCGCATGAGTCGTGTAATGGGTGATCTACAAACAATTATTTTAACGATGCGTATGGTACCAGTGGAAACAGTATTCAACCGATTCCCAAAAATGATTCGTCAGCTATCGCGTGACTTAAATAAAAAGATCAACCTAGAAATCATCGGTGCAGAAACCGAGTTAGATCGTACGGTTATAGATGAAATTGGGGACCCACTAGTTCACTTAATCCGTAATTCTGTGGATCATGGGATTGAGAATCCGACGGCTCGTCGTGCAAAAGGTAAGCCAGAAGAAGGAACAGTTGTCCTACGTGCGTATCATAGTGGAAACTATGTCTTTATTGAAATTGAAGATGACGGCGCGGGCATTAATCGTGAAAAAGTACTAGCGAAAGCTATTTCAAAAGGCATTGTGACACAAGAACAATCATATTCAATGTCTGATAAACAGATTAATGAGCTTATTTTAGCTTCAGGCTTCTCAACTGCCGATGTCATTTCTGATGTCTCTGGTCGTGGGGTAGGTTTAGATGTTGTGAAAACAACGATTGAATCACTTGGTGGCAATATTTCAATTGAATCTACACAGGATGTTGGATCTATCTTCTCGATTCAATTACCACTGACATTATCGATTATTTCAGTCATGCTGGTGGAGATTGAAAAAGAAATTTATGCAATTCCACTATCTTCTATTATTGAAACATCTATTATCCGTTCATCAGAGATTATGAATGCGCATAATCAAAAAGTAATCGACTTCCGTGGCAAGGTTGTTCCATTGGTATTCTTAGAGGAAATCTTTGAGGTTCCTCGTAAAGAGTCACAAGATGAAGAATTCCATTCAGTCGTAATTGTTCGCAAAGGTGAAAAACTTGCTGGTCTAGTAGTGGATTCTTTCATTGGACAACAAGAGATTGTCTTAAAGTCATTAGGAAATTACTTAACAAATATCTTTGCCATTTCAGGTGCAACGATTTTAGGTAATGGTAAAGTAGCCTTAATTGTAGATTGCAACGCACTAATTAAATAAGGTGAATGAATAAGAGAGGTGTAAAGTATGACAAACGCAGTGGAACAAGAAAGTATTAAAGTAATTGTTTTTCAGCTAGCAGATAAAGAATATGCAATTCCCGTGTCCCATGTACAAGGAATTGAAAAATTAATGCATATTACGCGTGTACCGAAAACCGTGAAATATGTGAAAGGTGTAATCAATCTACGAGGTGTTGTTACACCAATAGTAGATTTACGTGAACGCTTTGAACTACCTGTTTCTGAACATGAAGAAACAACACGTATTATCATTATTTCATTAGAAGATATGGAAGTAGGTTTTGTTGTAGATTCAGCGAACGATGTTATTGATATTCCAGCAAGTGCAATTGAACCGCAACCAGAGGTCGTTGGCTCACTTGAAGAAGAATTTATTTCAGGTGTTGCCAAAGTAGAGAAACGATTATTAATCTTGTTACATTTAGAAAAAGTATTAAATCCACTAAAGTAGGGATCGATAATGACATTTAATCAAAAGATTACATCGCTACATTTAGATGTATTAAAGGAAATTGGAAATATTGGTGCTGCGCATGCCGCGACAGCACTTTCCAATTTACTTGGGAAAAAAATTGATATGCGCGTTCCAAAGGTAGAAATGGTGTCCTTTAACGAAATGATGGAATTGGCTGGCGGATCTGAAAACGTTGTAGTTGGTATTTACCTTCGTATTGAAGGAGATGCTGAAGGAAGTATGTTCTTTATTTTACCTATCGAGCAAGCAAATCGCTTTATCCGTCGTCTTATTTTTGATGATACATTTGACTTTAAAAAGCAACCAGTTTCAGAGCTAGGCTTATCAGCTATGCAAGAAATGGGCAATATTTTATCGGGCTCCTATTTATCTGCCTTATCGGACTTTACCAATTTGAAAATTTACCCAACAGTACCTGGTCTAAGTGTAGATATGTTTGGCGCTATTATCAGTATTGGTTTAATCGAATTATCACATGTAAGTGATAATGTTATTGTGATAAATACATCCATTTTTGAAGAAGGTGTAGAAGACCACGAAACGGTGAGAGGTCATTTCTTCCTGCTTCCCGATCCCGACTCATTCGATGCAATTTTTAAAGCATTAGGAGTTTCATGATGATGTTAAGCAGCAGTAGTGGACAAGTAATTAAAGTGGGAATTGCACAAATGGATGTAGTAAAGTTACCTAACACCATTCGAACTTCTGGTCTTGGTTCTTGTGTGGGCGTTATTTTATATGATGAGTCAAAAAAAATTGCTGGTTTAATCCATGTGATGTTACCAGATTCAAGCTTAGGTAGAGCTGAGTCAATCAATGTGGCAAAATTTGCAGATTCAGGTATTGCAGCAATGATAGATTTATTAAAATTAGAAGGCGTTCAAAAATTTAAACTAAAGGCAAAAATTGCAGGGGGGGCGCAGATGTTCCAATTTACATCTGACAAAGATACGATGCGTATCGGTCCCCGCAATGTAGAAGCAGTTAAACATGAGTTAAAGAGACATGGAGTACCTTTAGTGGCCGAGGATACTGGTGGAAATAGTGGTAGAACGATTGAATTTAATCCTGCAACGTCGATATTACATATTCGAACAGTTAACCAAGGAGTGAGCGAAATCTAATGTTTGGTTCTATTTTTTACAATCTATGGGGAGCATTAATTGCTTTTTCAATTTATTTTTTCAGTACATTTCAAAAACCATCTACCCCCCTTCGCATCATCATCAGCTCTTTTGTTGTAGCAATTATCGTCTTTATCGCTATGTATATAGTACGTTTTTTAATTGCTTACATCATGTTTACGCCAGAGGCTAATGAAGAAGTGGATGAAGATGATCTAACAGATGATGAACTTGATGCTACTGATGGCGCAAAGCAAGAGGCTCCAGCAGTTAATTCAACGGTTGAATTTCAAGATGAAAATTCCGAGGAAATTGCTCAAGTAGTACGAACGATGATGAATCGAGAAGAAGAGCAACAAGTGAATGCGTAAAAATGAGTCGCGAATAGCGGCTCTTTTTTTATTGGGCATTTGAAGGCTTTATTATACGAGAAACTCAAAAGTTCAGGCTAGCTTATTAGCGCACTTTATTACAGGAGGAAAACCACCGCTTAATGAAGCAGATAAGCAAGAATGGCCAAAAGGAGGGAGAGGGCGAACATGGTATTAGTGATGGGCTGAAGCAATCGCTCGTAGATCTCAATATTCAGTGGGAAAATTATTTCTAGCCCTATAGCACGTTTTTGAAACGACGATTTGTGCATTGTGGATGAAGGCTGTCAATGTAGGTATTATAGCCTTTTTGTTCAATGTCATAGTTATGATGCACCTTAGCATCGAATTAAATAGCGTCCTAAATTATAAGTTTAATTCTGTAGACAAATTTTAGAACTGTATCCAACTGTTCATCATAACAAGGGTACAGTTTTTCTATGAGATTAAAAAATTAAGGAATATATTAGAGAGTAAGAGAAACAAATGAAATTATAGTCGATTCTTGTTATAATATAGGAAAGATGGCAACTGCTTATCGAGTTTTTAACTATTCGAGGCTCACGTCTAGATTAGCTTTAATGTGGATTTTTTACAAAAATTAACCGAGAAATCCTGTTGAATGATTAATTTTATGAGCGCAAATAGTCAGTGGCAAACGGGCGCGTAAAGCGTTTTTAGAGAGGTGGATTTCATGACACAACCAATTCTGAACGATGAGCAAAAACTATGGAATCGCTGGATTCATGAGCGTGATCCAGATGCTGGTGATTTACTTATAAAAAAATATATTTCTTTAGTATCTTACCATGTCCAACGTATTGGTGCGGGTTTGCCAAAGAGCGTATCACGAGACGATTTAACGAGTTTAGGCATGGTAGGGCTTTTTGATGCATTAAATAAATTTGATATTAACAGAGATTTAAAATTCGATACATATGCTTCGTTTAGAGTAAGAGGCGCTATCATTGATGGTTTACGTAAGGAAGACTGGTTACCGCGTTCAGCGCGTGAAAAAGCCAAAAAATTAGATGCTCAAATTGAACAATTAGAGCAAAAATATATGCGTCATGTAACACCTGAGGAACTTGCGGAGCATATGGAAGTATCTGTTGAAGATGTGTATCAGACAGTGCAAGAGCATTTTTTTTCAAATGTTCTTTCCATTAATGAGCAACAGGATCAAGAGGAAGCGGACGGTAAGTCATTTGTCATCCGAGATGATACGACAAAAACACCTGAGCAAACTGTTATTAAATCCGAGTTATTAGGTGACTTGGCTGAGAATATTCAAAAGCTCAATGAAAAAGAACAGCTTGTACTTAGTTTATTTTACACAGAGGAATTAACTTTGACTGAAATTGGTGAAATGCTTGAACTGTCAACATCACGTATTTCACAGATTCATTCAAAAGCGCTATTAAAGCTACGAAAGCTATTATCAAGTGAAATGATTAATGCGTAAATATCCTTGAGGGAGAGATTCCAATGAGTTTAAAAGGTGTCGAATTACAAATTGCTATTCCAAAAACATTTGAAGCGGGGAAAATGGCAGATCAGGCACAGCAACAAGCATTAGCCCAACAGGCACACGCAAATGAAGCATTAAAAAAAGAAGTAGAGCGCAAGCAAAAAATTGTCAATACAACAGAAGGTATGGATGAAATTAGTGAGGATGAGGATGCAGGTGGCGAATATTTAACAGGTATTCATAAAAAGAAGAAAAAGAAGCAGGGTCAACAAGAAAAACAGGCACAACATCCGTTTAAAGGGAATTTCGTGGATTTTAGTGGATAGGAGTTTACAATGACAACCATACTAATAGCGTTACTATTCTTTTTACAGCTACTTTCATTTTACTTCCTTATTATTTTAAATACAAAGCTCGCAAAATTTAAGGATTTAGAAAAGAAGCAAGAACGTTTAATGAGGGAAATGGACGATACCATTACGGCTTATTTAGCAGAAATGAAAGATGAAAATGACCGTCTCATTAAAGAGTTACAAAATGTCAAACAGCCCGAAATAGCGGCGAGTAGCTTGCAGCAAATAGAACAAAGTGTGACACCAATGGAACAGTCTTCTTCGGATTTAACCCAAGGGACTAAAAGTGATAGTTCGCTAAGTTTAGATAAAGATTCTCGTATCTACGTACCTAAAAAAATTGTAGCAAATGCTTATTCACGTCAGCAACATACTGGTGCAAAAAAGGCACAAGCAGCGCCATCTCCAAAAGAGGAGATGGCAAGCCTACCTGAAAAAGAAAAAGTGCTGACGGTGGAACAGCAAGCGCTAGAATTAGCAAAGCAGGGAAAATCAGCAGAGGAGATAGCGAAACAACTGCAAAAGGGGAAAACAGAAATCGAGCTTTTACTGAAATTTCATCACTAAATTGTTGCGAATCAATCAAAGCTATGATATAGTTGCAAATGGTGTTATTACTACACACGCATTTTGATGTAGTAAGTGGTGCTCTAAGTTTAGGGTAGCTTGTTGCAGATGATAAATGCGGAGGATAAAAACCAAACATACTAGGAGGAAATTCACATGTCAGTAATTTCTATGAAACAATTACTTGAAGCTGGTGTACATTTCGGTCACCAAACTCGTCGTTGGAACCCAAAAATGAAGAAATATATCTTCGTTGAACGTAACGGGATCTACATCATCGACTTACAAAAAACGGTTAAAAAATTAGAGGAAGCTTATGACTTCATGCGTCAAGTTGGTCAAGACGGTGGTAAAGTTCTTTTCGTTGGTACGAAAAAACAAGCACAAGAAGCGATCAAAGATGAAGCTGAACGTTCAGGCAACTACTACATCAACCAACGCTGGTTAGGTGGTACTCTTACAAACTTCGGTACAATTCAAAAACGTGTTGCACGTATGAAACAAATCGAAAAAATGGAAGAAGAAGGAACTTTCGAAGTTCTTCCTAAAAAAGAAGTAATCCAACTTAAAAAAGAACACGAACGTCTAATCAAATTCCTAGGCGGTATCCGTGATATGCACGATCTTCCAGACGTAATGTTCGTGGTTGACCCACGTAAAGAGCGCATTGCTGTTGCAGAAGCTCGTAAATTAAACATCCCTCTAGTAGGTATTGTTGATACTAACTGTGATCCAGATGAAATCGACTACGTAATCCCTGCTAACGATGATGCTATTCGTGCTGTTAAACTTTTAACTGCTAAAATGGCTGACGCTTTAATCGAGTCAAAACAAGGTGAAGAAGAAGCTCCAGCTGTAGAAGCTGCTGCTGAGTAATTCACGTTTACAAAAAGGTGATAAGTGGCTCAAAACCCTTATCACCTTTTTTAGAACCTATCATTAAATAGTTCAACCAATTTGAGGAGGAAACACTAAATGGCAAACATTACTGCACAATTAGTAAAAGAATTACGCGAAAAAACTGGCGCTGGTATGATGGATTGTAAAAAAGCGTTAGTAGAAACTGATGGTAACCTAGAAGCTGCAATCGACTTCCTACGTGAAAAAGGTCTTTCTTCAGCTGCTAAAAAAGCTGACCGTATCGCTGCAGAAGGTACAACTTACATTTTAGAACAAGGTAACGAAGCAATTATCGTGGAAGTAAACGCAGAAACTGACTTCGTTGCGAAAAACGACAAATTCCAAGTATTAGTTTCTTCTTTAGCAGAGCAATTACTTGCTGCTAAACCAGCTTCAGTTGAAGCCGCTTTAGAGCTTACAAATGCTGAAGGTGTAAAAATTGAAGATCAAATTTCAACAGCTGTTGCAACAATTGGTGAAAAAATTACACTTCGTCGTTTCGAAATTAAATCAAAATCTGATGCAGATGCATTCGGAGCTTACTTACACATGGGCGGCCGTATTGGTGTATTAGTGACTTTAGAAGGTTCTACTGATGCAGCAGCAGCTAAAGATGTTGCGATGCACATTGCAGCAATCAACCCAACATATGTTTCTCGCGATGAAGTTTCTGCTGAAGAAGTTGAACGTGAGCGTAAAGTATTAACAGAGCAAGCTCTTAACGAAGGTAAACCAGAAAACATCGTTGCGAAAATGGTTGAAGGCCGTCTTGGTAAATATTTCGAAGACGTTTGCTTGCTTGATCAAACATTTGTTAAAAACTCAGATCAAAAAGTACGTGATTTCGTAGCTTCAACTGGTGGTTCAGTAAACGGCTTTGTACGTTACGCTGTTGGTGAAGGTATCGAAAAACGTGAAGATAACTTTGCAGAAGAAGTAATGAGCCAAGTTAAAGGTAACTAATTTCGCTTGCATTTGATTCTAATCAAATAATATCTAGATTATCTAGACTAAAATGGGGAACACAACATAGCGTGTTCCCTATTTTTCCGAAATGAACGAAAAACGGATATAATTTTCTATTCTGCCTTATTCACAACTAGCAATTATTGTTAGATATACTATAATGGAAAAGGGAATAGAAAGGTTTTAAATAAAGTCTTACGGAGGTTTACAATGAGTGTACCGCAATATAAACGAGTAGTTATTAAACTAAGTGGTGAAGCGTTAGCTGGAGAAGCGGGCTTCGGTTTATCACCAAAAATAATCAAGTCTGTTGCAGAAGAAGTAAAAGAAGTAGTAGATCTTGATGTAGAAGTTGCTGTTGTTGTAGGTGGCGGTAATATATGGCGTGGTAAAATAGGTAGTGAAATGGGAATGGATCGTGCTGCAGCCGATTATATGGGCATGTTAGCAACCGTTATGAACTCACTAGCTTTACAAGATGCTCTTGAAAAATTAGGTATTGAAACACGCGTTCAATCTTCTATTGTGATGACTCAAGTAGCGGAGCCATACATTCGTCGTAAAGCAGTTAGACATCTAGAGAAAAAACGTGTCGTTATCTTTGCAGCAGGGACAGGTAATCCGTTCTTCTCTACTGATACTACTGCCGCATTACGCGCAGCAGAAATTGACGCAGATGCGATTTTAATGGCTAAAAATAATGTCGATGGCGTTTATTCGGCAGATCCAAAAGTGGATGAAACAGCCATTAAATATGATACACTCACATACTTAGAAGTTATCCAACAAGGCTTACAAGTAATGGATTCAACGGCTTCCACTTTATGTATGGATAACGATATCCCGCTAATTGTTTTCTCAATTACGGAGCCAGGTAACATTAAACGTGCTGTACAAGGCGAAAAAATCGGAACAGTTGTTAGGAGGAACGTATAATGGCTAAACAAGTCTTAGAACAAGCAAAAGAAAAAATGAACAAAACAATCACAGCTTTCTCACGTGAACTATCATCTATTCGTGCAGGTCGTGCGAACGCATCTTTATTGGATCGTATCATGGTGGACTACTATGGGGCACCAACACCAATTAACCAACTTGCAGGTGTTTCTGTACCAGAAGCTCGCTTACTAGTCATTACACCTTACGATAAAACAATTTTAGGTGATATTGAAAAAGCAATTATGAAATCAGATATCGGGATTACACCAACAAATGATGGTTCGATCATTCGTTTAATGATTCCAGCACTAACAGAAGATCGTCGTAAGGATCTAGTAAAGCAAGTGAAAAAAGAAGCGGAAGACGCAAAAATTGCTGTACGTAACGTTCGTCGCGATGCAAACGATGATTTGAAAAAACTTGAAAAAGCTGGCGAAATCACAGAAGACGATCTACGTGGCTATGGTGACGATATTCAAAAATTAACAGATGAATTCATTGTGAAAGTAGATCAAGTAGCGAAAGATAAAGAAAAAGAAATTTTAGAGGTGTAAACAAGACGTTTTACATGTCTATGATGGAACTTTTTGATGAGATGAAGGCGTCCTATACATAACAGGACGTCTTTTCGCTTTATTGTTCATAATCAATTGCTTCGTCATATAAAGAGCATACATGAATGCGAAAAGATCATTAATAACACCATCATCGATTTTCTAACAAACTTATTCTTTATTATGTGTATAGTTCTAAAATAAGCTAGTACATACATAGTCAATTTAGAGGGAAAAAAAAGACAAAAAGCGCTTTTGTTTGTTATGATAGGTTAGTATACGTCCGATTAGTTGTAGTGGGGGAGTTAGCATGTTTAAAAAGCTATTAGGAAAACAAATAAATATGGATACACTATCATTGGAGGAGCGTGTGGCCCTAACTAAAAGCGAGCCGATTCCTGCCCATGTAGCGATTATTATGGACGGAAATGGACGTTGGGCGAAAAAACGTGCTATGCCACGAGTTGCTGGTCATCATGAAGGAATGAAGACCGTACGTAAGGTAACTAGGTTTGCGTCGGATTTAGGAATTAAAGTTTTAACCGTATATGCATTTTCCACGGAAAATTGGAAGCGACCAAAACCAGAGGTTGATTTTCTTATGCGTCTACCTGTTGAATTTTTAGGTTCTTTCTTACCAGAAATGATGCAGCGTAATGTACGTGTCGAAATGATTGGTGATCCATCCTTATTACCTGCTCATACGCAAAAGGCGTTGTATGAGGCAATGGAAGAAACAAAGCATAATACAGGGCTTGTCTTAAATTTTGCGCTGAACTATGGGAGTCGTTCTGAAATGGTCAATGCCATGAAAACGATGCTGCAAAAAGTGCAGGACGGTCAATTAACGATGCAAGACATAACAGAAGAATGCTTAACGTCTCATTTAATGACGGCCCATTTGCCTGAACCAGATCTTCTAATTCGTACAAGTGGTGAAGTACGATTAAGTAACTTTATGTTATGGCAGCTCGCCTATACAGAATTTTGGTTTACAGATACATTGTGGCCAGATTTTAGTGAGGAAAGCTTACTGGAAGCGGTGGAAAATTATCAGAAGCGTAATCGCCGTTACGGTGGGTTGAAGGGAGAAGAAACAACTTGAAACAACGAATTATCACGGCAATAATCGCAGCAGCACTTTTTATTCCGTTCGTTATTTATGGCAAAGTACCATTTACCATACTTGTGCTTGCAATGGCTATTGTCGGTTTTTATGAAATCTTAAAAATGAAAGGGATTTCCATTTTTTCTGTGCCTGGTTTTCTAGGGTTAATAACATTAGTATTACTTGTTATACCGAAAGATTGGAGTGAAAAAGTTGTAGAGACAATAGGCTATTCATCCAATTTAATGGTTGTTTATGGTCTAATGATGTTACTACTGATTTACGTGGTCCTTGTAAAAAATAAAATAACCTTTGACGAAGTGGGCTTTATTTTATTGGGTGCATTTTATGTGGGGTTAGGATTCCATTATTTAATTGAAACAAGAAATGTTGGATTAGAGTATGTTGTCTATTGTTTATTAGTTGTTTGGACAACAGATTCAGGTGCCTATTTTGTAGGAAGAAAATTAGGGAAGAATAAGTTATGGCCTGAAATCTCACCGAAGAAAACGATTGAAGGTTTTCTAGGCGGAATTGTCATTGCGGTTATTTTTGCAGTTGGTATGCAACTCATTTACCCATTTGCAAATGGTTATATATCACTTGTTTTTGTCACGATTTTTGCCTCTATTATTGGACAAATGGGAGATTTGGTAGAATCAGCTATCAAACGTCATTTTGATGTAAAAGATTCGGGCAATATTTTACCAGGGCATGGCGGAATTTTAGATCGCTTCGATAGTCTATTATTTGTCGTGCCTCTCCTTCATTTTTTACATTTGTTTGGTAATTAATCTGTATATTAAAAGACATCTTGCTAAATCATTTGCTTAGATAGAAAAAGGGGACAATTTGTTGTGAAAAAAATTAGTTTATTAGGTGCAACGGGTTCAATCGGTTGGCAAACCTACGATATTTTAAAAGAACAACGTGATGCGTTTCAATTAGTGGCTTTTTCTTCAGGGAAAAACATTGAGAAAACACGAGAAATGATTGAAACATTAAAACCCGAGCTAGTTTCTGTGCAGCTAGAAGAGGATGCACGAGACCTTGCGAAAGATTATCCTGAAATCCAATTTACATTTGGGGCGAAAGGTCTTGTAGAAGTTGCTACACATCCAGACTCAACTGTACTCGTCAATGCTGTGCTAGGAAGTGTTGGTCTGGAATCAACATTAGCAGCTATTCGCATGGGCAAAACGATTGCCATTGCTAACAAGGAAACACTTGTTACAGCTGGTCATTTAGTCATGGCAGAAGCCAAAAAATATAAGGCCACGATTTTACCTGTTGATAGCGAGCACTCAGCCATCTTCCAATCAATGAATGGCGAAAATCCCAAAAATATTGAGCGTTTAATTATTACAGCTTCAGGTGGTAGCTTCCGTGATAAAACACGTGACCAATTACAGCATGTGACGGTTGCAGATGCATTGAATCACCCGAACTGGTCTATGGGCGCAAAAATTACGATAGACTCCGCAACAATGATGAATAAAGGATTAGAAGTCATTGAAGCACATGTTTTATTTGATATGCCATATGATAAAATAGATGTACTTTTGCATAGAGAAAGTATTATTCACTCTCTTGTTGAGTATCATGATACTAGTGTGATTGCTCAGCTAGGCACGCCAGATATGCGCGTACCGATTCAATATGCTTTAAGCTATCCTGATCGTATACCATTACATAATGGTCAGCGACTAAATTTAGCGCAAATTGGACAACTACATTTTCAAGATATGGACTTTGAGCGTTACCCGGCTTTGCGTTTAGCATATGAGGCTGGTCGTACAGGTGGTACCATTTTGACAGCGATGAATGCAGCAAATGAAGCGGCAGTTGCAGCCTTTTTACAAGGGAAAATTACATTCCTTGAAATTGATGAGACGATTGAACGAGTAATGCATGCACATCAAAACATTGCAGTACCAGATTTACAAACGATTTTACATGTGGACAGTGAGACAAGAAAAATAGTGTTAGACATGGTAAAATAACGAAAGTGCTGTATCGTTAACTAATCGCTATTAAAGGTGGGGTATTATGCAAACAGCCATTGCATTTATTTTAATATTTGGGATGCTCGTCTTCTTCCATGAACTTGGACATTTCTTATTTGCTAAACGTGCAGGTATTTTAGTGCGTGAATTTGCTATCGGAATGGGTCCCAAAATTTATGGGAAAACGCATGGAGAAACAATGTATACTATTCGATTATTGCCTATCGGTGGGTATGTTCGTATGGCCGGCGAGGATATGGATGGCACTGAACTACAGCCAGGCTATCGAATAGGGCTAATTGTCGATGAAGATAATGTTGTGAAAAAAATTATTTTCAATCAAAGTAATAAGCAGCTACCAGATTTATTATTTTTAGAAGTTGAGCGTGCTGATTTAGAGAAGAATTTATTTGTAGAAGGCTATGATGAAGAAGAACGTCTAGTTCGTTATGACGTAGCAAGAGATTGTGTTCTTGTGGAAAATGGTCGTGAATTAGTCATTGCACCACATGATCGTCAATTTAATGCAAAAACAGTTGGTCAACGTGCGATGACAATCTTTGCAGGTCCTTTGTTTAACTTTATTCTTGCGTTTGTGATTTACTTGGTAATTGGGTTAATCCACGGTGTCCCAACATACGAGCCGATTATCACTGAAGTAGTAGAAAATGATCCAGCTGCACAGGCAGGAATGCTCGCGGGAGATAGAGTAACAGCCATTGACGGACAAGCCGTTGAAAAATGGCAGGATTTAGCCGCTATTGTTCAAGATCATCCAAACGAAGAAATTACAGTGACTGTGGAACGTGATGGACAATCTATGAACTTAAATATGACTGTGAAAGAAATCCAGCAGGATGGCGAAAAATATGGTCAAATTGGTGTGCGCTATGACAGTCCGAGAGAATTTAATCCATTAAAAGCTGTAGTTTATGGAGCACAAGAAACCTATAATATGACCATGAAAATATTTGAGCTTCTTGGTATGTTGATTACTGGTAAGTTCACAATAGATGCACTTTCTGGACCTGTTGGCATTTATAAAGCAACAGAGCAGGTAGCCCAGTATGGTATTATGAACTTAATGAATTGGGCCGCGATGTTAAGTATTAACTTAGGGATTATGAACCTTCTTCCATTACCAGCACTTGATGGTGGTCGTTTATTATTCTTTGGTTTTGAAGCTTTACGTGGTAAACCAATCGATCGTCAAAAAGAGGGAATTGTCCATTTCGTAGGAATTGTCCTACTGATGATTTTAATGGTTGTCGTGACATGGAACGATATTCAACGATTCTTCTTTTAAACCAATGACAGTTAAATGAAATTTCATTTTCTAGCTTTGAGCGCAATTACTATGAAACATTGCGCTCAAAGCTAAATTTGTTTATGCTATTGAGAGTATAAACTTATCTATTAAAAAAGGTGGAACACTGAATGAAGCAAAGTAAAACATTTATCCCAACATTACGTGAAGTACCTGCGGATGCTGAGGTAAAATCACATAAGCAATTACTACGAGCAGGGTTTATTCGTCAAAATACAAGTGGGGTATACTCGTATTTACCGCTTGCAAAACGTGTCTTAACAAAAATTGAAACAATTATCCGTGAAGAAATGGAAGCCATCAACTCTATTGAGCTTCTAATGCCATCCTTACAATCTGCTGAGCTTTGGCAGGAATCAGGTCGCTGGGAAAAATACGGACCAGAATTAATGCGCCTAAAAGACCGTCACGACCGTGATTTTGCATTAGGACCAACTCATGAAGAAGTGATTACAACTTTAGTACGTGATGAAATTAAATCCTATAAAAAATTGCCGTTAACATTGTATCAAATTCAAACTAAATTCCGTGATGAAAAGCGCCCTCGCTTCGGCTTATTACGAGGAAGAGAATTTATAATGAAGGATGCTTATTCTTTCCATGCGTCACGTGAAAGTTTAGATGAAACATATGAAGATATGTATCGTGCGTATTCAAATATTTTCTCCCGCCTTGGCTTAAACTACCGCGCTGTCATTGCAGATGCAGGTTCAATTGGCGGTAAAGGTACACATGAATTTATGGTGCTATCTGAAATTGGAGAAGATACGATTGCCTACTCAGATACTTCTGACTATGCAGCAAATATCGAAATGGCTGAAGTCATTGCGGATTATCAACCATCAGATGACGCTTTAAAAGAAGTTGAAAAAGTGGCAACACCAGAGCAAAAAACAATTGAAGAAGTATCAGCGTTCTTAAATGTAGAGCCAGCTAATGTGATCAAATCTTTAGTGTTTGATGTAGACGGGGAGCTTGTGGTTGTCCTTGCACGTGGGGATCATGAAATTAATGATATCAAGCTGAAAAATGCACTTGATGCAGGTTCTGTGGAGCTGGCTAGTGAAGCAGCAATCCGTGAATTATTAGGCTGTGGCGTTGGTTCAATTGGGCCAGTGAAATTACCAGTAGACGTAAAGGTAGTAGCAGACCAAGCTATCAAATCTATCCGTAACGGTATTGCAGGTGCAAATGTAGATGGATTCCATTTAGTGAATGTCAACCCAGAGCGTGATTTTGCTGTGAATGACTACTTAGATATTCGTTTTATTAAAGAGGGAGATCCTTCCCCAGACGGACAAGGGTTTATTAAATTCGCAGAAGGTATCGAAGTTGGTCATATTTTCAAATTAGGTACTACATACTCTGCTAAAATGAATGGTACTTTCTTAGATGAGCAAGGGAAGGCTCAACCGTTTATTATGGGCTGTTACGGTATTGGGGTATCTCGTATTCTAGCTGCCGTGGCTGAGCACTTCCAAGATGATAATGGATTTACTTGGCCAATACAATTAGCACCATATGATATTCATGTTGTGCCAGTTAACACGAAAGATGAGGCGCAAGTGGCATTAGCAGATGAACTTTACGGTTTATTAAAATCATATCGTTATGATGTACTTTTAGATGATCGTGCCGAGCGTGCAGGTGTAAAATTTGCAGACGCTGATTTAATTGGTTTACCTGTGCGTGTAACGGTTGGTAAAAAAGCATCTGAAGGTATGGTAGAAGTGAAATTCCGTCAAACTGGTGAAACATTTGAATGGAAAAAAGAAGAGGTCATTGATCGCCTTAACGAATTTTTCCGTAAAAACTAATGGCTTGTTAAGAGGTTGGTTATAATTAGAAGTTAATGCTTTTGATAGAGGCTTTCGTAAAATTTTGATAAGATAGAGATAAATAATTCGCGACACTTCTGCGGGACAGTGAGCCAAGCAAGAAACAACAGATGGTAAAACTCTGTTAAGCTTGAAGAGCGCCCGCAGTGAGGGAGCGAATTTTTTTCTTGAATTCTCTCGTGTCTTTGAGACGAATTAGAGGAGGAGGCTTAACAACCTACCTCTTTCTGAAAGTAGGTGTCGTTAGATTGGAACAGCAACAAGAGGCAAGAATGAGACTTCGAATGCTCTTGCAACAATTAGAATTAACAGATGATGTATACATGTCATTTTTTGAGGAAGGTGAATTATCACGCCTAACAGTCCATAAAAAGGTTAGACTTTGGCATTTCACCATTAAATTACAAGATATACTGCCGTTTCCTTTATATCAGCTTTTCCGTACACATTTAACGGAGAAATTTTCAGCAATTGCACAAATTAATACTACCTTTGAAACGGTAGAGAAAAATGTGACAGAGGAACTGGTGCAAGCTTACTGGTTAAGTGTTGTGGAACAAATTGATGAGATGGCACCGACGCTTAAAAGCTGTCTCATATCTCAAGTGCCAATGTGGAATGGCCAAAAAATTACTTTGTCCTGCATGCAGGAAATGGAATTTATGATGCTGAAAACAAAGTATGCTGACAAACTTTCCGAAAGCTATGGTCAATTCGGCTTTCCCCATATGGTAATCGACTTTGTACTACAAGAAGAGACGGAAGAAATGATCGCGGCACAAGAGGCGTTTATGGAGCAGAAACGTATGGAAGAAGTGGCCCTAGCGCAGCAAGCGATGCAGGATTTCCAAAAACGTGAGCAAGAGAAAAAGGATAACCCGGCATTGGCGAATCTTGGTGACCGTCCATTCCAGCTTGGAATGCATATTAAAGATGATGAAATAGTGGAAATTAAACGGATTGTCGAGGAAGAACGCCGTGTCATTATTGAAGGGTTTGTTTTTGATACGGAGATTAAAGAGCTAAAAAGTGGACGCTCCTTATTACAAATTAAAATTACCGACTATACAGATTCCATCATCGTTAAAATGTTCTCTCGTGATAATGATGATGCAGAATTAATGCAGCATCTGAAAAAGGGCATGTGGGTTAAAGTGCGAGGCTCTGTTCAAACGGATACATTCATCCGTGATTTAATTGTCATGGCGAATGATATTAATGAAATCAAAAAAGAAACACGACAAGATTTAGCACCAGAGGGCGAAAAACGTGTTGAGTTACATTTGCACACACCGATGAGCCAAATGGACGCTGTTACACCTGTTGACCGGCTTGTTGCACAGGCCGCAAAATGGGGGCATCCAGCAATAGCTATTACGGATCATGCTGTTGTGCAATCCTTCCCTGAAGCATATGCAGCAGGAAAAAAACATGGGATCAAGGTCATTTATGGGCTAGAAGCAAATTTAGTAGATGATGGTGTACCGATTGCCTATGCTCCTGAACATCGTTTATTAGCAGACACAACGTATGTTGTCTTTGACGTAGAAACAACAGGGCTATCTACGGCTTACGATACGATTATTGAATTGGCCGCAGTAAAAATTAAAGACGGGCATGTCATAGATAAATACGAAAGCTTTGCCAATCCACATCATCCACTTTCGGCTACTACTATTGAATTAACAGGAATTACAGATGATATGGTTCGAAATGCACCTGAAGTGGAGCAAGTGATTAAAGAATTTCATGCCTTTATTGGTGACGCAATAGTTGTTGCTCATAACGCATCATTTGATATAGGTTTCTTATATACAGGTTATAAGAAATTTGGCCTTGAAGGAACAACCCATCCGGTCATTGATACATTAGAGCTTGCAAGATTGCTTTATCCTACTATGAAAAATCATCGTTTAAACACACTGTGTAAAAAATTCAATATTGAATTAACACAACATCACCGAGCGATTTACGATACAGAGGCGACAGGCTATCTACTATTACATTTATTAAAAGATGCAGATGAGCTAGCGATTAATTACCATGACGACTTCAATAAGCATATTGGTGGTGGCGATGCCTATAAAAAAGGTCGACCAATGCATTGTACGATTTTAGCCGTTGATAATGTGGGCTTAAAAAACTTATTTAAAATCGTCTCACATTCTCATACGAAAACATTCTATCGTGTTCCTCGAGTGACACGGGCTGTACTCGAGCAGTATCGCGAAGGTTTATTAGTAGGTTCAGGCTGCAGTAATGGTGAACTCTTCGAAACGATGATGAATAAGTCACCTGAGGAAGCAGAGCAAGTTGCTCGATTCTATGATTATATCGAGGTACAACCGAAAGCTGTGTATGCGCCACTAATTGAACGCAATGTTGTACGTGATGAATGGACGTTAGAGGATATTATTCGTAAGCTTGTTAAGCTTGGAAAGAAGATAGATAAACCTGTTGTTGCCACTGGAAATGTCCACTATTTAGATCCAACAGATGCCATGTTTAGGCAAATACTTATTGGTTCACAGGGTGGAGCTAATATTTTAAATCGATCAAAGCTACCTGAGGTTCATTTTAGAACAACGGATGAAATGCTCAAGGAATTTGATTTTTTAGGACCAGATCTTGCAAAAGAAGTGGTTGTAACGAATGCGCAAAAAATTGCAGAGAGTATTGGTGATGTAAAACCGATTAAGGATGACCTCTATACACCAAAAATTGAAGGCTCGGATGATGAGGTAACCAATTTAACGTACGAAATGGCCCATCGTATTTATGGTGAGGAGTTACCAGAAATCGTGAAAGCTCGAATTGAAAAAGAATTAAAATCGATTTTGGGACACGGCTTTGGTGTTATTTATTTAATTTCAGCCAAACTGGTGAAAAAGTCATTAGCTGATGGCTATTTAGTTGGTTCACGTGGTTCGGTTGGTTCTTCATTAGTCGCAACCTTCATGGAAATTACAGAGGTTAACCCATTACCTCCTCATTATATTTGTCCTAATTGTAAGCATTCTGAGTTTTTTGATGATGGTTCGGTCAGCTCAGGCTTTGACTTGCCAAATAAAGACTGTACGGAATGCGGCACACCTTATAAAAAAGATGGACAAGATATACCTTTTGAAACCTTCCTTGGTTTTAAAGGTGACAAGGTACCCGATATTGATTTGAATTTTTCTGGTGAATACCAACCACAAGCTCATAACTATACGAAGGTGCTATTTGGAGAGGATTATGTTTATCGTGCTGGAACTATTGGTACAGTGGCAGAGAAAACAGCATATGGCTATGTAAAGGGCTATGCAAATGATCATAATTTACATTTCCGAGGTGCGGAAGTCGACCGTTTAGTGCAAGGCTGTACAGGAGTAAAACGTACATCTGGGCAACACCCTGGGGGAATTATCGTTGTACCTGATTACATGGATATTTATGACTTTTCTCCAGTGCAGTTCCCTGCAGATGCACAGGATGCAGAATGGCGGACAACCCATTTTGACTTCCACTCTATTCATGACAATATTTTAAAGCTTGATATACTTGGACACGATGATCCGACGGTTATCAGGATGTTGCAGGATTTATCTGGAATAGATCCAAAAACAATCCCAACCGATGATCCTGTCGTAATGAAAATTTTTAGTTCTCCAGAAACGTTAGGAGTCACAGAAAAGCAAATAGGCTGTAAGACAGGAACATTGGGTATCCCGGAATTTGGTACACGTTTCGTACGTCAAATGCTCGAAGATACAAAGCCTTCCACATTCTCAGAGCTTGTCCAAATTTCTGGACTTTCACACGGAACCGACGTATGGCTAGGCAACGCACAGGAATTAATTCAAAACGGTACATGTGTGCTGAAAGAAGTAATTGGTTGTCGTGATGATATTATGGTGTATTTAATTTATCAAGGTCTAGAGCCATCACTGGCCTTTAAAATCATGGAGTCTGTACGTAAAGGGAAAGGCTTATCTGAGGAGTTTGAAGCTGAGATGCTCGCTAATAAAGTCCCAGGCTGGTATATCGAATCTTGTAAAAAGATAAAATATATGTTCCCGAAAGCCCATGCGGCAGCATATGTGCTAATGGCTGTACGTATTGCTTGGTTCAAGGTACATTTCCCAATCCTCTATTACGCAGCGTATTTCACAGTTCGTGCAGATGACTTTGATTTAATTGCGATGGTTCAAGGGTCGCAAATGATTAGAGCACGTATTGATGAAATCAATATGAAAGGTTTAGATGCATCCACTAAAGAGAAGAACTTATTAACGGTGATGGAGCTTGCATTGGAAATGTGTGAACGAGGCATGAGTTTCCAGAAAGTTGACTTATACCGTTCTCAAGCAAGTGAATTTGTCATTGATGGCAATTCATTAATTCCTCCGTTCGATGCGATTCCAGGACTTGGAACCAACGTTGCCAAAACGATTGTAGCCGCTCGGGAAGAGGGAGAGTTTTTATCCAAGGAAGATTTACAGCAACGTGGGCGTGTATCGAAAACACTTATCGAATACATGGACCAACTTGGTTGCTTAGAAGGCATGCCTGATGCCAATCAGTTATCACTTTTTTAGTAAGTGATTTGTGTCGTGGCGAAAGGTCACTGTAGAATTTCAAAATCCTGACACAATATGGTTAACTGTCATGAAGGAAATTTGCATTGTGCCGAGAACTGTGCTATCCTTATGGTAATAATTTGTTGATATTTTTCCAGCAAAAGAGTGGGGCATACCCGCTCTTTTCTGTTGTTATACCGTAGCAAAACAAATTTTGACTAACAGCAGGTAAGACCGTAAAATTTCACCAAAGCAACTGGTGGAATTTCTGTTTTATTATGATTCATTACTGCATTAACTTACAGTGATGAACAATTCATACGCTAGAATTTGATAAATACAGGAGGCAACAATGAGCAAAGTACCATCTTTAATTGAAGAGCTCGCTAAACCAATTGTGGATGAGTTAAATCTTGAGCTAGTGGATATTGAGTACGTCAAAGAAGGACGTAACTGGTTTTTACGTGTTTATGTCGATACGCCTGAGGGTGACATTGACATTGACCAATGTGCTCAAGTTAGTGAACGACTAAGCCTGTTATTGGATGAAAAAGATCCAATTACACAAAACTATTATTTAGAAGTTTCTTCACCTGGAGCAGAGCGCCCCTTAAAAAAAGATACGGATTTTGAAAAAGCAATTGGCAAATTTATTTATGTAAAAACCTATGAACCCATTAAGGACATGAAGGAATTCCAAGGCTACTTAACGTCATACGATGAACATACATTAGTGGTGGAAGTACGTATTAAAACACGTAAAATGACAGTAACAATTGAACAAGAAAAAATCGCATTGGCACGACTTGCCATTGATTTTTCAGCATAATGCATATTTAGGAGTGAAAATAAAATGAGTAGTGATTTGTTAGATGCGTTGAATGCGCTAGAAGAACAAAAAGGAATTTCAAGAGATGTGTTAATTGAAGCCATTGAAGCGGCATTAGTTACAGCTTACAAACGCAACTTTAATCAAGCACAAAATGTTCGAGTGGACTTAAATTTAGATAAGGGCTCTATTCGTGTATTTTCACGTAAAGATGTTGTGGAAGAGGTAGAAGATGATCGTTTGCAAATTTCTTTAGAAGATGCAAAAGTCATTAATCCAGCTTATCAGCTAGAAGATATCGTGGAACAGGAAGTAACACCACGCAACTTCGGACGTATTGCTGCACAAACAGCAAAACAAGTTGTCACACAACGTGTACGTGAAGCGGAGAGAGGATTAATCTATGAGCAATATGTAGACCGTGAAGATGATATCGTAACAGGTGTCGTGGAACGTTTGGATGCTCGAAATATCTATGTAGGTTTAGGGAAAGTAGAAGCTGCATTGCCAATTAATGAACAAATTCAAGGCGAATCTTATCATCCACATGATCGTATCAAAGTATATATTACAAAGGTTGAGCGTACGACACGTGGACCACAAGTGATTGTGTCTCGTACACATCCTGGTTTATTACGTCGATTATTTGAGATGGAAGTACCTGAAATTTATGAAGGCATTGTAGAAATTAAATCGATTGCTCGTGAAGCTGGAGATCGCTCTAAAATTTCTGTCCATGCACATAATGAAGAAGTAGATCCAGTAGGTTCATGTGTTGGAGCTAAAGGTGCTCGTGTACAAACGATTGTCAATGAACTAAATGGTGAAAAAATTGATATCGTAGAATGGTCTGAAGATCCAATTGTATTCGTAGCCAATGCATTAAGCCCATCGAAAGTATTAGATGTTCAAGTGAACGAGGAAGAAAAATCAACTACGGTAGTCGTACCAGACTATCAATTATCATTAGCAATTGGTAAACGTGGGCAAAATGCACGTCTAGCTGCAAAGCTTACTGGTTGGAAAATTGATATTAAGAGTGAAACAGATGCTCGCGAATTAGGTATTTATCCTTCTGCTACAAGCACTTTCATCCCTGCTGAAGATGAAGAAAGTGATTTTGATGACGTGGCAGTTGACTTATATCAAGACGACGAAGAATAAGTAAGAAAGCCCGTGTGACGAGTTAGCTGACAGTATTCAGTGGGCCCCCTACGCCGACTGAATACTGTCAGAGCGTCAAGTAGAGCATGACTTGTCCACCTCTTACGACAAGCTTCAGAGAGGAATGGTGATTCTTATGGCTGTAAACAAAAAGGTACCTCTTCGTAAATGTGTAGCAACTGGAGAAATGCTACCAAAGAAAGAGATGGTACGTGTTGTTCGTTCAAAAGAGGGCGAAGTAAGTGTAGATATCTCCGGAAAAAAACCTGGGCGTGGTGCATATGTATCTAAATCAGAGAATGCAATCGACATCGCGCGCAAAAAAAATGTATTAGGGCACCAGCTTGATGTTAAAATTCCTGAAGAAATTTATGAGGAACTTATTTTGCTGATTCGTAGGGAGTCAATTTTATGATAAATCAAGCAATATTTAATTTGCTTGGGATTGCAGCAAGAGCACGTAAAGTGATTTCAGGAGAAGAGTTAGTAGTAAAGGAAGTTCGGAATGGCAATGCTAAGCTAGTATTGCTTGCAAACGATGCCTCTAAAAACTCTAGTAAGAAAATTCAAGATAAGTGCACGTACTACAACGTTGAGTATCATGTAATTGGAGATCGTTATGATCTAGGACATGCTACAGGTAAGGAGGCCCGAGTGGCTTTAGCTATTACCGATAAAGGTTTTGCACGTAAATTGTCTAGTCTACTCAACGAAAACTAATCGGGGGTGAGCAGATGACCAAAATCAGAGTTCATGAATATGCGAAGCAAGTGAATAAAACGAGTAAAGAGGTTATTGAAGCACTAAGTAAATTAAATGTGAGTGTAACAAACCATATGTCGATGTTGGAAAAAGATATTGTGGCAAAGTTAAACCAATCATTTAAAGCAACACCTGAGAAAAATGTAGCAGCAAAAAAAGCCATTCAAAATATGGGGCAAAGACCTCAATCGAATGGACAGCAAAAACCACAGCATTCGGTGAAAATGCAAGAAGGACAAAGGCAGCAATCTGCTACTTCTAAGCCTAAAGCAAACAATCAGCAACACACACAGCAAAACTCAAATTCGTCTAACGAAAAATCTAAGAATACAAAAGGTAATCAAAATAGAAATATGACACAAAATAATAATAATAACAATAATAATAATAATCGTAGAGGTGGCGGTGGTTACAACCAACGTCCAAAACCAGGCATTCATGGAGGCAAACGTCGCCATCCAAAAACGCATCAACCGTCTATACCAGTAAAACAAAAGGAACTGCCAGAAAAAATTACTTTTGTTGAATCATTATCAGTAGCGGAATTAGCAAAAAAATTACACCGTGAGCCATCTGAAATCATTAAGAAATTATTTATGCTTGGTGTAATGGCAACAATTAACCAAGAATTAGATAAGGATGCAATTGAATTAATCTGCGCAGACTACGGTGTAGAAGTGGAAGAAGAAATTCGTGTAGATATTACGGATTTAGAAACACACTTCGAGCAAACAGAAGAAGTGAACGAAGCAGTATTATCAGAACGTCCACCAGTTGTAACAATCATGGGTCACGTTGACCACGGTAAAACAACATTATTGGATTCTATTCGTAATACGAAAGTGACAGCAGGAGAAGCTGGCGGTATCACACAACATATTGGGGCATACCAAGTAACGGAAGGCGACAAGAAAATTACTTTCCTTGATACACCAGGACACGCTGCTTTCACAACAATGCGAGCACGTGGAGCAAAAATAACTGACTTAACCATTTTAGTAGTTGCTGCTGATGATGGTGTCATGCCGCAAACAGTAGAAGCGATTAATCACGCTAAAGCAGCCGAAGTACCAATTATTGTAGCTGTGAATAAAATGGATAAACCATCAGCAAATCCTGATCGTGTCATGCAAGAATTAACAGAGCATGGCTTAGTTCCTGAAGCATGGGGCGGCGAAACAATTTTCGTACCGATTTCTGCATTAAAAGGTGAAGGCATTGATACATTGTTAGAAATGATTTTACTTGTAGCCGAGGTTGGTGAGCTTAAAGCGAACCCGGATCGTTTAGCGCTTGGTACAGTTATTGAAGCACAGCTTGATAAAGGACGTGGCTCTGTTGCTACGCTATTAGTACAAGATGGAACATTAAAAGTAGGAGATCCAATTGTTGTAGGTCATACGTATGGTCGTGTACGTGCGATGGTGAATGACAAAGGTCGTCGTGTAAAAGAAGCTGGCCCATCGACACCAGTAGAAATTACAGGTTTAAATGATGTACCTCAAGCTGGTGACCGCTTCGTAGTCTTTGAAGACGAGAAAACAGCACGCCAAGTTGGTGAAACTCGTGCCATGTCAGCAATTCAAGCACAGCGTTCAGAAAAACAACGTGTTACGTTGGATAACTTATTTGAACAAATGAGCCAAGGCGAAATGAAAGAGCTTAACTTAATTGTGAAAGCTGACGTTCAAGGTACTGTTGAAGCAATGGCTGCCTCATTAATGAAAATTGATGTAGAAGGCGTAAATGTGAAAATTATTCACACAGGTGCGGGTGCTATTACAGAATCTGATATTTCTCTTGCAGCAGCTTCCAATGCGATTGTTATTGGATTTAACGTACGTCCAGATGTTAACGCAAAACGTGCAGCAGAAGAAGAGGGTGTAGATATTCGCTTACACCGCATCATCTATAAAGTAATTGAAGAGATTGAACAAGCGATGAAAGGTATGCTTGATCCTGAGTTTGAAGAAAAAATTATTGGTCAAGCAGAAGTTCGTCAAACAATTAAAGTATCAAAAGTTGGTACAATTGCTGGTTCATATATAACAGAAGGAAAAGTAACGCGTGATTCAGGTGTACGTGTAATCCGCGATAATGTAGTTATATTTGAGGGTGAGCTAGATACGCTTAAACGCTTCAAAGATGAAGTGAAAGAAGTAGCAAGAGGATACGAATGTGGTATTACGATTACAAACTTCAACGATATTAGAGAAGGCGATATTATTGAAGCCTATATTATGGAAGAAGTTAAACGCGTCTAATGATCGTTTATGCAGAGGTTGAATTCATCATTCAAACTGCCCATTCGTTAAAGGAAAAACGCGCTGTCTTACAGCGTATGATTACCCGCACAAAGCAGAAATTTAATGTTTCTATTGCGGAAATTGACCATCAAAATGTATGGCAGCGTACGAAATTAGGACTTGTTGCTGTTTCTTCATCAAAAGATGCAGCTGAACGGGAAATAAATCATGCGCTCCATTATTTGCAGTCAAATCCATCATGGGAACAGCTAGATGTGTGGCGAGATTATTTATAAGCAATAGTAGATAGTTGTAAGCTTGATACAGCAATGAAATGCACAGCTATCTGTACATCGAAATAGAGGTGACAAATTATGTCTCTACGTTCAAACCGTGTTGCTGAGCAAATGAAAAAAGAGCTTGGCGATATTATTGGCCGTAAAATAAAAGATCCGCGTGTTGGTTTTGTGACTGTTACAGGTGTTGATGTAACGGGTGATTTACAGCAAGCGACAATTTATATTACATCTTTAGGCAATGAGCGTGAACGTGAAGAAACGCTTAAAGCTTTAGTAAAAGCTTCTGGCTTCATTCGATCAGAAATCGGATCACGCATTCGTTTACGACGTACACCAGAACTACTCTTTGAATTTGATTCATCGATTGAATATGGTAACCGTATTGATTCATTGTTAAGAGGTTTACACAAAGAATAAGCTAAAAAAGTCTGCCACATGCATGTTAATGCAGGCAGACTTTTATCTTTATGGAAAAAGATTATGTCAATACGTAGTCGATGATAGAGAAGGTAATTGGGAGGCACTAATATGAACGGTATTTTACCACTTTGGAAAGAAAGAGGCATGACAAGCCATGATTGTGTCTTTAAATTACGGAAAATTTTGCGCACAAAAAAAGTTGGGCATACAGGGACACTAGACCCAGGAGTAGAGGGTGTGCTACCTATTTGTATTGGCCAAGCAACGCGTATTGCTGAATATTTAACCGATGCAGGAAAGGTCTATGAAGCTATCATTTCAATCGGCCGTACTACAACAACAGAGGATGCAGAAGGCGAAACGGTTGCGCAAGATCAGACCACAAAAAGCTTTTCTCGTGAGCAGCTGTTAGAGGTGTTAGCTACATTAACAGGTGTTATTGAACAAACGCCACCAATGTTTTCAGCCGTAAAAGTAAATGGAAAACGTCTCTATGAGTATGCCAGAAAAGGTGAAACGGTTGAAAGACCAACACGTCAAGTAACGATTTATGCTTTAGAGCTGCTTGATGAGATTGAACAATATGAGGGGCAAGAGATTACATTTCCGGTCCGTATTGCTTGCAGTAAAGGGACCTATATTCGTACACTAGCTGTGCAAATTGGTGAAGCTCTTGGCTATCCGGCACATATGAAGGAGCTCGTACGTACAACCTCAGGCACCTTTACTCGTGATAACTGCTTTACATTAGCGCAGGTTGCTGAGCTAATGGATGCAGAGCAAGCAACTACCTGTATTTTACCTGTCGAGTATGCATTAACAGACTATCCATATATTGAGATTACTGCCGCCAATGAAAAAGAAATTTTCAATGGACAAGTGCTTCCAGCAGATGCATTATTAAAGAGTCATGATAAAATTGTGTTTGGAATCAATGGAAAGGCAGTGGCGGTTTATCAGGCTCACCCTACGAAGGATGGTTTGATGAAGCCACACAAGATGTTTCCGACGATAGAGTAGGAGGATTTTTCAATGGAGGTCATTCATTTAAAATACCCACATCAATTACAGCAACGAGAAAGCATGCAGCCATATTCGCTTGCTCTTGGCTTTTTCGATGGTGTACATAGAGGGCATCAGGCAGTTATCAAGACAGCGAAGGAAGAGGGAAATAAGCGGCAAATTCCGACTGCAGTGATGACATTTGATCCACATCCTTCATTAGTTCTTGGTGGACGTAATGAAAAAGTTTTTTATATTACACTCTTACAACAGAAATTACAGCTCTTTGAAGAACAGGGTGTGGATACGGTGTTTGTTGTCCATTTCACCTCTGATTTTGCTAAGCTTTCACCAGCAGCATTTATTGATACTTTTATTCGTGGATTAAATATTCAACATGTTACAGCTGGCTTTGATTATTCGTTTGGGGCATTCGGAAAAGGAACTATGGACGATATGCGCGCATTAAGTAATGGTGAGTATGGTGTAACCATTGTGGAGAAGAAAACAGACGATGTTGAGAAAATCAGCTCTACCCGTATCCGCAAGCTACTACAAGAGGGCGATATGGAAGAAGCTACAATACTACTAGGCAGACCATTTGAAATCAATGGAATTGTTGTACATGGTGATAAACGAGGACGTACTATTGGCTTCCCTACAGCAAATGTCCAAGCTTTAGAAGGCACTTTTATTCCAGCAAGTGGTGTTTATGCTGTTCGTCTACTCGTGCAAAATAACTGGTATGACGGTGTTTGTAATGTTGGCTACAAACCAACTTTCAAAGATCCAAATGATAAGCAATTATCGATTGAAGTCCATATTTTAAACTTTGATAAAAATATTTATGGTGAAGAAGTACATGTAGCTTGGTACAAACGGATTCGAAGCGAACGAAAATTCGATGGGATTGAGGCGTTGAAAGCGCAAATCGAAAAGGATAAACAAGAAGCTATCCGATACTTTAACGATTTGTAAGCGTCACAGCATGATTGTGATGACAACGTTCTAGATGACGTTTTACTTGCTTGATCAAATGATTTATGGTAACATTCATAAGTGCATAAATGCTTAACCTTAGCTCGGTATATCGATGACTCCAACGTTTACTGTGCTAATGGGGATTCATTATATTTTAGGAGGTCCATTCAAATGGCTATTACAAAAGAACGTAAAAACGAAATTATCGCTGAGTACCGTACTCACGAAAGTGACACTGGTTCACCAGAAGTACAAGTTGCAGTATTAACAGAGGAAATCAACGCTCTAAATGCTCACTTACGTACACACAAAAAAGATTTCCACTCTGAGCGTGGTCTTCTTAAAATGGTAGGTCGTCGTCGTCACTTATTAAAATATCTTCGTGAAACAGACGTACAACGTTACCGTGAACTAATCAACCGTTTAGGCTTACGTCGCTAATTCAAAGCGTAAGTATAGCTGTATTAGACTGTAGACAAATTTTAGTTTGTCTACAGTCTTTTTTTATGGTTGAAACTTGCGACATATATGCAGCGTATTGTTCATAATGCAGGTTTATTCTCGTCTATTATTTTATGTTGTTCAACAATAAGCCATAACTTTATTACACAACGATGAACGAATCACCAAAACAATTTAGTATGGTTGAAAAGGATGGTATATTCTAATCACATTTCGCAACCAAATTCAAAAACTATGCGATAGTCTATCTTTGTTGCTGCTCAATGCATTGAACGAATTGAATAGTGGTTGTTTTTTCGTTTACGAATGAATAGTCAGTTATAAAATGTTCACAATCTACGAAGGACAACAGGGTGTAAGTGTGGAGAATAGCTGATCTCTATAGATTTATTGAAGACCGTTGTGAAAAGTAAAAAATGGAGAGTAGGGATTGGTTAATGTTTAATACATTTTTAAGAGAGAATAACATTGTTGCTGCTATTCTAACAGCCGTGCGTATTTACTTGGGCTGGCATTGGCTGACAGCAGGTTGGAGTAAATTGACGAATGGATTTGATGCCTCAGGGTTTTTAACATTTGCATCAGAGAATCCTGTCATGAGTGGAGAAAAAGTGGTATATCCTACATATGTAAAATTTATAGAGTCATTTGCCTTACCAAATGCTGAAATATTTAATGTGGTCATTCCTTGGGGAGAATTCCTTGTCGGTCTTGGCTTAATACTAGGGTGCTTAACTACATATGCAGCATTTTTTGGAATGGTTATGAATTTTGCCTTCTTGCTAGCTGGTACGATTTCTAGTAATCCATTTGATATTCTATTGGCGATCTTTATCGTTGTGGCAGGCTATAATGCTGGGAAATTTGGACTTGACCGCTTCGTAATGCCTATCATAAGCAAAAAAATGAAGCTAGAAAAAAATACAATGCACTCCATGACGAAAACTACATAACTTACGATTTCATAAAATCAAATACCCTGTAGCAAATCGTTACAGGGTATTTGATTATGTTGTTGAAAAAAGGTGATAGCAATAGCAGAAAAAGAACCTTTCGCAAGGCGAGGGGTTGATTTCCGTTCCGCCAGCGTCCTTTCCAGGGGGCGTCCGATGAGCCGCTTTACTCACTGCGTTCGCTCCAGGGTCTCAGCTATGACGCTAAATCCCCTAGGAGTGACGCTGGCTCCACTCCAATCAACCATTCTGCAAAAGTGTCTTTTCCTGAACAAAATTGCCCTTCATTTATATTATTAGAGAGAATAGGCTCTTATTTTCAATGTGGCGAGGTGATGCGTGACAACACCTCTCTGTAAAATAAGTAGTGAACATCTTCACTCGAACCTTCGCTAAAAAGTGAACATTTTTATGGATTGGAGTGGAGGAAGCGGCTTGGCGCTCGCCTACAGGAAAGCAAGTAGCCTGCAACGGAAATCTACTTTCACCTTTCACAAAAATTCTATGGATGGTTTTGTTTTTCAACACTAAGATCAAATACCCTGTAGCAAATCGTTACAGGGTATGATTGATAGTACCTCTATTTTTGTTTTAGCTTTACTTGCTATGTGACTTTCTTTATACTGATAAGATGTTGTATGATGAGCGCAATGTTATCATAAATTGATATTTAAGCTTGTACCTTTTGGTAGGAATCCATTGAAAATCCGTATACCAATGTAAAAAATGCTTTTTCAATAAAATATAGAAATAAATCTTAAATAAATTGGCAATAACTGAATTTAAATGTATGATTATTTCATGAAATATTATTTAGCATAGAACAAGCATTTTTGGTACACTTACTATTAGTACATACAGACGAAGTAAGTGTTTTTATAATAGAGAGGGGTTCATTGAATGAACGAAAAGAAAGTCTATTCCTATGAATGGGCTGGCCGTCCACTTGTAATTGAAGTTGGACAGTTAGCAAAACAAGCAAACGGAGCCGCATTAGTACGCTATGGCGATACTTCTGTACTTGCTACAGCAACAATGTCAAAATCACCAAAACCACTTGATTTCTTCCCATTAACAGTTAACTATGAAGAACGTCTATATGCTGCAGGTAAAATTCCTGGCGGCTTTATTAAGCGTGAAGGGCGTCCATCTGAAAAGGCGATTTTAGCAAGCCGTTTAATCGATCGTCCAATTCGTCCGATGTTCCCAGATGGTTTCCGTAACGAGGTACAAGTCATTTCGATGGTTATGTCCAATGATCCTGACTGTACATCTGAAATGGCAGCGATGGTAGGTTCATCATTAGCATTAGCTATTTCTGATATTCCATTTGATGGACCAATAGCAGGTGTACAAGTAGGTTATATTGACGGAGAATTCATCGTTAACCCGACAGTGGAGCAATCGAATCACTCAACAATTCATTTATCTGTAGCAGGCAATAAAGATGCTATCAATATGGTTGAAGCGGGCGCACTTGAAGTGCCAGAAGAAATCATGTTAGAAGCTATTATGTTCGGTCATGAAGAAATCAAAAAAATCATTGCTTTCCAAGAACAAATTGTGGCAGAGGTAGGTAAAGAAAAGTTACCAGTGACATTATTTGAGATTGACGAAGCGATTCAAGCCGATATAAAAGCAGCTTGTGAGACTGATATGCATGATGCGATTCAAACTGCGGAGAAACATGCGCGTGATGAGGCCATTCAAGCTGTAAAAGATCGTGTTATCGCTTCCTATGAAGAACAAGAAGCAGACGATGAAACAATGAAACAAGTGTATAACATTCTTGATAAAATGGTAAAAGAAGAAGTGCGTCGTCAAATCACGGAAGATAAGATTCGTCCAGATGGTCGTAAGCTCGACGAAATTCGACCACTTTCTTCTGAAACAGGCTTATTACAACGTACACACGGTTCTGGTCTATTTACACGTGGACAAACACAAGCCCTATCTATATGTACACTAGGGGCGCTAGGTGATGTACAAATTATTGATGGCTTAGGTGTTGAAGAATCAAAACGCTTTATGCACCATTACAACTTCCCTCAATTCTCTGTAGGGGAAACAGGTCCAATCCGTGGTCCAGGCCGTCGTGAAATTGGTCATGGTGCGTTAGGTGAGCGTGCACTTGAAGCTGTTATTCCAGATGAATCGGCTTTCCCATATACAATTCGTTGTGTATCTGAAGTACTTGAATCAAACGGATCCACTTCACAAGCTTCTATCTGTGCATCTACATTAGCCATGATGGATGCAGGTGTACCATTAAAAGCACCAGTTGCAGGTATTGCAATGGGTCTTATCAAAAAAGGCGAGCACTATTCCATTTTAACGGATATTCAAGGGATGGAAGACCATTTAGGGGATATGGACTTTAAAGTTGCTGGTACAGCTAAAGGTGTAACAGCACTACAAATGGACATTAAAATCGACGGTTTATCTCGCAATATTTTAGAAGAAGCACTGACACAAGCGAAAGTTGGTCGTATGCATATTCTAGAGTCAATGCTTGCAACACTTGCTGAACCTCGTGAAAAATTGTCTGAATTTGCACCGAAAATTGTCATCGTGAAAATTAATCCAGATAAAATTCGTGATGTGATTGGACCTGGTGGTAAACAAATTAACAAAATTATTGAAGAGACAGGCGTTAAGATTGATACAGAACAAGATGGTACAATCTACATTTCTTCTGCAAATGAGGAAATGAATGCACGTGCAAAACAAATTATTGAAGATATCGTACGGGAAGCAAAAGTAGGGGAATATTACTTATCGACTGTGAAACGTATTGAAAAATTCGGTGCATTTTGTGAGATCTTCCCAGGAAAAGATGGTTTGCTACACATTTCCGAAATTCAAGAGGAACGTACAAAGCAAGTGGAAGATGTCTTAAAACTTGGCGATCAATTACTTGTGAAGGTTATTGAAATTGACAAGCAAGGTCGTGTGAATTTATCTCGTAAAGTAGTAATACAAGAGGAAAAAGAACGCGCTGAACAAGAAAAATAATAATGATTCCAAAGGCTGCGTATGATTGCGCAGCCTTTTTAAATAGTAGCAAAAAGACTAGTAGAGAATTTTTATAATTGGGGGAGATTTTTTGGTTCAAGTACATACATGTCAAAACGGTGTTCGGCTAGTATCAGAGCATATAGATCATGTGAGGTCTGTTGCATTAGGTATTTTTGTGAATGCAGGTTCTCGCTATGAGCTACCAGAAGAAAATGGCATCACACATTTTATTGAACATATGTTGTTTAAAGGAACAACAACTCGCTCAGCCCGTCAAATTGCTGAAGAATTTGATCGAATTGGCGGAGAGTTAAATGCCTTCACATCGAAAGAAAATACATGTTATTATGCAAAAGTTTTAGATCATCATGCAGAGCTTGCTGTCACAATACTAGCAGATATGTTTTTTCATTCTACGTTTGCGGAAGAAGAATTAGAAAAAGAGCGACAAGTGGTATTAGAAGAAATATTAATGAGTGAAGATGCGCCTGATGATGATGTTCATGAAAAACTGTGGAGTGTCATGTATCCGAATGATGCACTTGGTCGTCCGATATTAGGAACTGCTGAGACATTAAAGACTTTTACAGCTGACGCCATACGACATTATATGGACAAACATTATGGTCCAGAATCTGTTGTTATATCCATTGCGGGGAATATTTCAGCTCAGCTTATGCAAACGATTGAAGATTTATTTGGACACTACCAACCTTCTCCACAAGCGATTGCGCCTGTACTGACAAATCCTGCATTTTATCCAGGAGAAATGACGAAAATTCGTGATACCGAGCAAGCACATCTTGCGATTTCATATCCAGCAATTGGTGTGAAAGATCCAGATATGTATAGTTTTATTGCACTGAATAGTATTATTGGGGGCAATATGAGTTCTCGATTATTTCAAGAAGTACGAGAGGAACGTGGGTTAGCTTATTCTATCTTTTCCTACCAATCCTGTTATGCCGATGTTGGCGCGTTTACGATTTATGGTAGTACTAGTCGCCAGCAATTAGCTCAGCTTCAGCATACCATTGATGCTACTTTACTGGACATTGTCGCTGGTGGCATCACAGCAGAAGAGCTTGATAATGCAAAAGAGCAGCTGAAAGGTAGCTTTGTCCTTGGTTTAGAAGGCACAGGGGCCCGTATGAATCGCAATGGGACAAGTGAGCTGGTGCATCGTAAGCATCGTACTGTAGACGAGGTACTTGCATCTATAGATGCTGTATCCATGGAGTCAGTAGATCGACTAATTGCCAAAATTTTAAAAGCCGAACCAGCTATCTCGATTATTGGCCCAAGCGAATAAAAGAGCTTAAAATGATACTAATTATCCAAGTTATAACAATTTATTCATTATAGTAAAAAGGAGAACTTTGAATATTTCCAAGGTTCTCCTTTTAGTGTTGAAAAACAAAACAGTCAATTGAAAGGTAGAAATGGATTTCCGTTGCCGGCTACTTGCTTTCCTGTGGGCGAGCACCCCGAGCCGCCTCCTCCGCTATTCCTCCGTTTAGAGGCTCGCCTGTCTCGCTATCCCACGGGAGTCAAGTAGCCTTCCACTCCAACCCCCAAAAGTGTTACCTTTTTAGCAAAGGTTTTCAAATAAAGTGAAGGTGTTCACTACTTTTTATGGAGAGGTGTTGTCACGCACCACCTCTCCACATTGAAAATAAGAGCTTATTCCCTCTAAGAATACAAATAACGGACTATTTAATCGCTATGTTACTATGAAAAAAAGTAAAGACACTTTGCAGAATGGTTGATTGGAGTGGAGCCAGCGTCACTCCTAGAGGATTTAGCTTCACAGGTGAGACCGTGGAGCGAGCGTAAGTGAGTGAAGCGGCTCATCGGACGCCCCCTGGAAAGGACGCTGGCGGAACGGAAATCAACCCCTCCCCTTGCAAAGTTGCTTTTTCTGCCTTTGACATGATCTTTTTTCAACAACATGAGGAGAACTTTGAATATTTTCAAAGTTCTCCTTTTTTAATGTTTATTTTCCTCTCAATTAAGCATTGAAATTCTCAATTAACTTTGATAGTATGAATGATATTGAAAATCATTCGCATTTAAATTGGAGGATATTTATCTTATGAAAAAATGGCTTGCTGTCAGTACCCTGACATTATCACTAGCACTAGCTGGTTGTGCAGATCAGGAAGAAAAGAGTACTGACAAAGAAATAAAAGAAGAAGCAACAACACAACAAGAAACAGCAGATACAGCTGATGTGCAAAAGGATGCATTTCAAGATGGTGTCGATGAGGAAGCATTCCAAAAGGCATTAGCAAGCTTCCCAACAACAGTACCAGAAAAAATTGTCACGACATCTGTGCCTTTAACAGAAATGTTACATCTTTTGGACATCACACCAGTAGGAGTGCCAACATCGACAAACCCTATCCCAGCAGACTTTGATTCTATTACAAAAATCGGCTCGCCAATGTCGCCCGATTTAGAGGTTATTTCAAGCTTACAAACAGACTTAATCCTTGGGGCATCATCATTACAAAGCTCACTTGATCAAGCACTACAGGGAATGAATTTACCGACAGCTTATTTACCAACAGATTCATATGAAGACTTAAAATTAAGCTTTAAAGTGCTCGGTACGTACTTTGGTAAAGAAGAAAAAATGAATGAGGTTTTACAAAATCTCGTAGCAAAAGAAAAAGAATTGGAAGAGAAAGCACAAGGAAAAGAATTACCATCTGTGATGCTTGTCATCGGTACATCTGATTCCTTTATGGTAATGAACGACCAATCCTACTTAGGAAGCTTAGTAGAACGATTAGGTGCAGACAATATTGCGAAATCGGTGCTAAAAGCAGAATCAACGTATTCGCCAATGAATTTAGAAGATATTGTTGTAGCTGATCCGGACATCGTTTTTGTTTTAGCATCAGGTGATCATGGAGCAAATGAAGATAAATTTAAACAAGAGATTAAAAAGAATAGTGCATGGCAACAATTATCAGCCTATAAAAATGACAAAATCTATATGCTTGATTATAGTACATTCGGTGTCACATCCATTACAAATGCTGAGAAAGCACTAACAACAATTGCAGATTATTTTTATAAATAAGTTCGTGAGGTAGAGGTATGATTCATACAGCAAGAAGTCGCATGATTATTATCACGACCTTTGTGGTAACGATTTTAGCAGCCATTGTAGCGATCGGGTTAGGCAGTGTTCATATTTCCGTACCTGATATTTTATCTACCCTGATCAATGGACGTGATCAAGAGGGTGTTTATACAACCATCATCTGGGATATTCGCCTACCGCGCGTGCTGCTCGCATTAATTATTGGTGCTAGTATCGCCATTTCGGGTGCCTTATTGCAGGCAGTTATGGGCAATCCATTAGCCGATCCTGGGTTAACAGGGGTAACGAGTGGGGCAGCGGCCTTTGTGTTACTTATTCTTTTAGCTAATCCAGAGCTAACGCATTTGATTCCGCTTGCAGCTTTTGTTGGTGGCTTAATTGCAGCAGCCATAGTATATGCTCTTGCATGGAGACGTACAGGCATTACACCCATCACCATTATTTTATCAGGGGTAGCCGTAAATGCATTGTGTGGTGGAGTCATTGGATTCTTATCCATTCTTTACAGTGATCGTTTACCATCAGCTGTGCAATGGATGAATGGTAGTCTTGCAGCAAAAGGAAATGCATCACTGCATATGATTTATGTGTATGCCATTATCGGCTGGATTCTATCCATTTTTGCCATTCGAAAAGCTAATATTATTCGTTTAGGCGATCAGGTCGCAACCAATTTAGGAGAAAGTGTGACCCGTATTCGTATTATGTTATCTATTTTAGCTGTCTTTCTAGCAGCAATTTCGGTTGCAGCAGTTGGCATGATTGGCTTTGTCGGATTAATCGTCCCACATATGGCTAGGCTACTAGTTGGCTCCGATTATAAGTACATGTTGCCTATGAGTATGGCTATGGGGGCTATTGTCTTATTGATTGCCGATACGGGTGGACGGACATTATTTGCACCACTTGATATTCCAGCAGGTATTTTAATGGCTGTTCTCGGTGGACCTTACTTCTTATATTTAATGAGAAAGAGGGCGTTCTAATGTTAACAATTGATCAGCTATCCATCAGCTATGAACAAAAGGAAGTTGTCCATAATTTTTCATTTGAAGTGAAACAGGGCGAAATTTTATCCATTATTGGACCGAATGGCTCCGGTAAGTCAACGATTTTAAAGGCGATCGCACGGATGCAGCCGTATCATGCAGGAACCATCCTATTTGATGGTGTAAATATGCGTCAATTATCCTCAAAGGAAATCGCACGCAAAATGTGTATGCTGAGTCAACAAAATCAAGCACCGAGCGATATTTCCGTCAAAAATTTAGTCGCCTATGGTCGTTATCCACATAAAAAATGGTTTGAGCGTCTCAATGCAGAGGACGAGGCCATAATTGATTGGGCATTGGAAAAAACCTACCTCTCACATTATAAAGAAAAGCCTATTGCCGCTTTATCTGGTGGGGAGGCGCAACGTGCGTGGATTGCAATGGCATTGGCACAACGGCCCCAAGTGCTATTATTGGATGAGCCCACGACCTTCTTAGATATTGCCCATCAGCATGAAGTGCTAGAATTAGTGCGAGAGCTTAATCGTGATATGGGCATGACTGTTGTGATGGTGCTCCATGATTTAAACCAAGCCTCTAGCTATAGCGATCAAATCGTTGTTGTAAAGGACGGCTTACGGGCACAAATGGGTACACCGGATGAGGTCATGACGGAGCAAATGATCCAACAAATTTATCGTATGGAAGCAGAAATTCAATATGTCACATGGGACAATGCCCCACGGATTCAATTAAAAAATACGGTCAAAGTATAGGAGGAAACAGCATGCCAAAAGCAATTGATATTGAACAAGTAAAACAAAACTATGAAGCATTTATTCAAGGTAAAAAAAATTGTGTATTAAGCTTTGTAGATGGGGAAGGCAAGCCTTTTAGTAGTACAACGCCATTTATACGTTTGAATGGGAAATTTTATGTGTATATTAGTCGTATTGCCGAGCATTACCAGTTAATGGAGCAGTCAGAAGTAGTCGATTTAATTTGTGTAGCAGATGAAGCTGTGACAGCCAATCCATTTGCCACAGAGAGAGCACGCTGGCAATGTCAGCCTAAAAATTTAGGAAATGAAGGTCATGAGGAGATTTTTGCTGCCTTCGATCAACTATTTAATGCAAAAATGATGGAAATGTTACGTTCACTCGATTTCTCATTATTTGAATTAACACCTCTAGACGGACGCTATGTAGTTGGATTTGGCAAAGCCTTTACGATTGATATTGCCAATGACACATTAATCCATGTTGTAATTGATAAAAAATAGGTTGCCAATAGGCAGCCTATTTTTTCATGTTGTTGAAAAAGGTGATGTCACTAGCAGGAAAGAACCTTTGGCAGTGTGAGGGGGTGATTTCCGTTCCGTCAGCGTCCTTTCCAGGGGGCGTCCGATGAGCCGCTTCACTCACTGCGTTCGCTCCAGGGTCTCACCTGTGACGCTAAATCCCCTAGGAGTGACGCTGGCTCCACTCCAATCAACCATGTGCAAAAGTGTCTTTTCTTTATCTTTTATACTAGCCATAAATTATTTGTATGATTAAAGAAAGGTTAGGCTCTTATTTTCAATGTAAAGAAGTGATAAGTGACAACACCACTCCATAAAATAAGTAGTGAATACCTATATTTTATTTGAAAACCTGTGCTAAAAAGTCAATAGTTTGTGGGTTGGAATGGAAGGCTACTTGACTCCCGTGGGATAGCGAGACAGGCGAGCCTCTAAACGGAGCGGTAGCGGAGGAAGCGGCTCGGCGCTCGCCCACAGGAAAGCAAGTAGCCTGCAACGGAAATCCATTTTCAGCTTTCACAAAAATGCTATTGATAGTTTTATTTTTTGATGGAATGATTAGCAAATTTCTCGCGTCGTATATAAATGAAGCCATTTAAGGTTTTTCAAGCCTGAAAGCCTCATTTACTTCATGTTTAAGTACTAAAGCCTCGATTCCAAACGCTCCCTGACGTCTTCTCACAATGGCATGCAAATCCCTTACTTCCTCACTATTCCCTTTGAAAATCCCATAATCTTATAAGAGGGTATCCTTACTTTCGCTCAATAAAATTTCACCTTTATGAATCAACTTAATATAGTCAGCATTTTTTTCTAAATCGCTTATAATATAGGAAGAAAATAAAATGCTATGTGTTTCATCCTGCATAAATGCTAAAAATAAATCCAAAATTTCATCCCGAAAGAGTAGGATCTAATCCACTTGTTGGTTCATCTAAAATCACAATAATTTTGGATGATGTGCCATTGCTAATGCAATCGACAGCTTCATCCTCATGCCCCTTGATAGTTCCTTGACCTTCTTCCTCTTTGGCACATTAAATTGAGCTAATCGTTCAAAATAATAGTCTGAATCCCATGTTTGAAATACTCTTTTCATGATTTTGTCGAGCTGCGTCGCATTTAGCGTTTCCGCTACATGTAAATCGTCAAATACGACTCCGCTGTCGTTTTTTATCGATAATTCATGTTCGACATGATCTTTATTAAAAAGCATTATTTCGCCATATTCTTTTTTCAGTAAGTTCAGCATGCATTTTATGGTTGTGGATTTTCCAGCTCCATTTTCTCAGATAAAGCCTACACGGTTCCTTGAGGGACTGAAAAGCTTACATCTTTTAAAGAAAAGCCTTCAAAGACCTTATGTAAATCATGAATCTCAATGGCATTCCTCTTAATTGTCCACCTCTACTATTAAAGATAGGAGTTCCTGCAATTTTTCATTAGAAAGACCGGCTGTTTTCGCTATTTTTACGGCCTTTTGCAAATGCTCCTCAAGCTGTCGCAGAAGTTCCTTGCGTAGAAAATTTTGATTGCGCTCTGTAACAAAGCTTCCTTTGCCTGCAACTGTTTTGATGAAGCCATCTCGCTCTATATCGGCGTATGCACATTTGGTCGTCATGACACTGATCTTTAAATCCTTTGCTAGAGCACGGATAGATGATAGTGCATCACCTGCATGTAATTTATTCGCTAGAATGGCCTCTATGAGCTGTATCGTGATTTGCTCATAGATAGGTTTATCACGGGCATTACTTAAATGGATATGCACAAATCCTCACCCGTTATAACGGTGTATATACACTACGTACAGATGTCGATGGAAATGCACCACATTCCTACTTTTGGTAGGGGGCACGATTTGCAAAAACTCGCATATATTGAGGTAATGGCACAAGGAGGGAGATGAGGCATGCTACTATCTGAGATGGTGGATAAGGAGTTAATTCAAATTGAGGGTGGCGTACATTTTGGCATCTTGGCACATACAGAATGCCTATTAGATGTGCAAACAGGGAAAATACATGGCTTTGAAATTGTGAAAGATAAACTACCATTCCAAAAAAAGAAAATGAAAGTTAGTGAAATGATACCTTGGCACGAAATTATCTTAATTGGTGAAGATCGGATTTTATTTAATAAGACATCTTCAGTACAGTCAGAATATTTACAGTGAGGTGAGCTTTTGGAAAACGAAAAATGGCTTGTTATCGGTGAGGACTCACGATTAAAGGAATTAGCGACAATGCTAAGAAGTCCATCGAGAACAGTGTTTTATAAAAGAACGACCGTTTGGAACGAGGAGTTAAATAAACTGGTTTTAGAATACCAACCAAATAAAATTATCCTACCAATTCTTCCATTAAAAATAGAAGTTGAGCAGCTCTATGGAATATCACAAGTTAAATTTTATACAGGCCGATTAACGATGCATTGGAAGCAATTACTAGAGAAAAATGAATCCATTTGCTATTTGCAACAAGAATCGTTTATATGGCAAAATGCTCGGTTAACAGCGGAGGGATTTATCGCCACGTTTTACGGACTCGAGCAAAAATGTATTTACGGACAAAATTTTACAATCGCAGGCTTTGGACGCATCGCCAAAATGCTCGCCTCTTTACTAGTTAAGATGGGGGCGAATGTCCACATTGTTGCACGTTCTGTTGTACAAGTGAGCGAGGCAAAAGCATATGGCTATAAAGCTACGAATTTAGATGATCGTCGATGGTCTATTACGGATGATATTTTCATCAATACAATTCCAGCAAAATGGATTACAGAATCATTTATAGAGCATGTTCCAGCAGTTTTATATGATTTGGCCTCAGAGCCAGGCTGTTTAGATATAGATGCGGAGCAATTACAAACGTATGTACTATTGCCATCATTGCCTGGGAAATACTTTGCACATGACGCTGCTACAATCTTGTGCAAGGCAATAGAGGAGGAAGAAGATTGTTAACGGGGAAACGAATTGGGCTAGGTATTACAGCCTCACATTGTACGTATGAAGATGTCATACCTAAAATTCAAAATTTCATTGATGTCGGAGCAACGGTTGTGCCAATTATTACTCACTCCGTTTTACATGCAGCTACTCGCTTTGGTACTGGAGAGGAGTGGATTGCCAAAATAGAAGCATTAACAGGAGAAAAGGTTATTTCTTCTATAAAAGAGGCGGAACCATTTGGTCCATCCAATCCATTAGATGCAATGGTGATTGCGCCAATGACGGGCAATAGCATAAGTAAGTTTGCGAATGCAGCAACAGATAGTCCCGTATTAATGGCAGCGAAGGCAACATTGCGTAATGGATCGCCTGTTGTATTAGGTATTTCAACAAATGATGCACTTGGTTTAAATGGTATAAACATTATGAAGCTGTTGAATGCCAAAAATATTTATTTTATTCCTTTTGGTCAGGATGCCCCCCTCTCCAAACCGAATTCTTTAATTGCTGATTTTGATCAAATGGTGGATACTGTTCATGCAGCAATTACGCAGAAAAAGCAATTACAACCGCTGTTGATACAATATTTCAAATAAATCATAGATTACACACAATTTTCAGTATTTTTGTGATACAATAGCACACATTATGGAACATGTATTCAAGGAGAGATGACAGATGACAAAGCAGTTAACAGTTGCGGTTGTTGGGGCAACAGGAGCAGTAGGTTCGAAAATGATGGAGCAATTAATTAAACGTAAATTTCCGATTGGGCATATTAAATTTCTAGCCTCTGCTCGTTCAGCGGGAAAATCAATCGAATTTAATGGTCAAACATATACAATTGAAGAAGCGACACCTGAAGCTTTCGAAGGCGTCAATGTCGCTTTATTCTCAGCTGGTGGGTCAGTATCAGCTGTGCTTGCACCAGAGGCAGCTAAGCGTGGTGCAGTAGTTATTGATAATACGAGCCATTTCCGTATGGATCCAGAGGTACCGCTTGTCGTACCTGAAGTGAATCGAGGCGACTTAGCGAAGCATAAAGGGATTATTGCGAATCCGAACTGCTCTACAATTCAAATGGTGGCTGCACTTGAGCCAATTCGTAAAGCATTTGGTTTAACGAAAGTAATCGTTTCAACATATCAAGCCGTTTCAGGAGCAGGTATTTCTGCTATTCAAGAATTAAAGGCACAGAGCGCAAATTGGGAAGCAGGTAAAGATGTAGAAGCAACTATTTTGCCGTCTGGTAGTGATAAACGTCATTACCCAATAGCACGCAATGTCATTCCACAAATCGATAAATTCACAGATAATGGATTTACATACGAAGAAATGAAAATGATTAATGAGACGAAAAAAATCATGCATGCACCAGAGCTAAAAGTAGCTGCTACTTGCGTTCGTGTTCCAGTCGTTTCAGGTCACTCTGAATCTGTTTATATTGAGGTAGAGAAAGAAGCGTCAATCCAAGAGATTTTTGACGTATTACGCAATGCACCAGGTGTAGTATTACAAGATGATATTGCAACACAAACTTACCCAATGCCTATTTATGCAGAAGGGGAAGACGCTACTTTTGTAGGACGTATCCGTCAAGATTTAGACAACAATAAAGGATTCCATCTATGGATCGTTTCTGACAATTTATTAAAAGGCGCCGCATTAAACTCTATCCAAATTGCAGAAGCAATGCTTGAGGATAACTTACTATAAGAGGGGTGTAAGGATGAATTTAGGTCGAATTGGAACGGCTATGATTACGCCGTTCAAAGATGATGGCACGATTAATTATCCAGAACTAGAACGTATTATTAATCATTTGATAGACAACGGTACAGATTGTATCGTTGCCTGTGGTACGACTTCTGAAAACCCAACAATGTCTACTGAGGAAAAAATCGAGGTTGTGCGCTTTACAGTGGAGAAAGTAGCAGGGCGCGTACCCGTTATTGCAGGTACAGGGGACAATGAAACAGCCTACTCGATAGCGATGACTCATAAAGCAGAAGAAAATGGAGCAGACGGTATTATGCTTGTAGCTCCATACTATAATAAGCCGAATCAACGTGGTATTTTCGCTCACTTTGAAACCATCGCTAAACAAACAAGTCTACCTGTTATGCTCTATAATGTCCCTGGGCGTACAGGTGTCAATGTTGCCTATGAAACTTCTGTTGCTTTAAGCAAGATTCCAAACATTGCTTGGATTAAAGAAGCGAGTGGTAACTTAGATCAGATGGGAGATGTTATAGAGAACATTGATCCAGATGATGACTTCTTAGTGTATAGTGGGGATGATGGTTTAACATTACCGTTAATGGCCATAGGCGGAGCAGGCGTTATTTCTGTAGCAGCCCATGTTGTAGGCAACGATATGCAATTAATGATTAAAGCGTTTGAAGAAGGAAATCATAAGCTAGCAGCCAAAATTCACCGAGCATTATTACCTTTAGTACGTGCGCTGTTCGCTCAACCGAACCCATCGCCTATTAAATATGCGATGACAAAGTTAGGCTTTGATACACTCAATGTACGTCTGCCAATGATGGAAATGACAGATGAAGAAAAAGAGAACTTTGACCGAATTTGGGATACGTACCAAGAAAAAGCGAAAAATTTTCGATAATGAGCAACGAGGCTGATAACTCTATCGGCCTCGTTTTTGTATGCTATAAACATCCATTCATCACTTCTCATCCTTAAAAATACTTGATTGACTCTATTCGTACAAGGTATCCAATATTTGTTTTTCCATCTACTAGCAATAAGCAAATCATAAGAAAATCTATTTCCAACGTGAAACATGTATTTTTAATTTGTGCAAAAGCTTTGCAAACCGTATAATAAATGTTAAGTGGTTGCTGTTCGGGATATTTTTTAGGAGGAAATAAATTGACAAAAAAGAAAAATGAATTGATTCGTATCATCCCTCTTGGGGGTGTAGGCGAAATTGGGAAAGCAATGTACGTAGTAGAAATTGATGAAGAGCTATTTGTAGTGGATAGTGGCTTAATGTTCCCAGAAGATGAGATGCTAGGTATAGATATCGTGATTCCTGACATTACGTACTTAGAAGAAAATAAAGAACGTGTGAAAGGTATTTTCTTAACACATGGTCATGAAGATGCGATCGGCTCTATTGCCTATGTTTTACAAAAAATAAAGGCACCTGTGTACGGATCGAAATTAACCATTGCATTAGCAAAGGAACATTTAAAAGAATTACCTGCACCACATCAGGTGAAATTTTTCGAAGTAACAAACCGTAGTCGTATGAATTTTAACTCAACGTATGTAACATTCTTCCACACAACACATAGTATTCCCGATTCGTTAGGGGTAGTGTTCCATACATCTGAAGGCGCGATTGTTCATACAGGAGAGTTTAAATTCGATCAGTCAGCGACAGGTAAATTTAAACCTGATTTAGCAAAAATGGCACAGTTAGGGGAAGACGGCGTCTTTATTCTATTATCTGAGTCTTGCGAAGCTGAACGACCAGGCTATACGACATCGGAAATTGTGATTGAAGAGCAATTATCAAAAACATTCCACTCAGCACCAGGTCGTATTTTAGTAGCTGTCTATGCATCGAATTTTATTCGTATTCAGCAAGTTTTTGCCCAAGCCCAAAAATCATTCCGTAAAGTTGTGATTGTTGGTAAGCCATTGGAAAAAGCTGTTGATTTAGGTGTACAGCTTGGTTATTTAACAGTTGAAGAAGATACAATTATTCCAATTTCAGAAATGCAAAAATATCAAGATGATGAAATTATCATTATTACAACTGGCAATAGAGGAGAGCCTCTAGATGCATTAGAAAAAATTGTCCGTAAGCACCATCGTGACATTAAAATTAAACAAGGTGATACGGTGTTAATTACATTTACACCTTCTCCTGGCATGGAAGTACAAATGGCTAATACGATGAACTCTATGTCAAAAGCCGGCGCTGAAATTTTGACTTCTAGCAAAAATGTCCACGTATCAGGACATGGTAGTCAGGAAGATTTGAAGCTGATGCTGAATTTAATGCAGCCAAAGTATTTTATTCCTGTCCAAGGTGAATATCGTATGCTCATTGCCCACTCGAAGTTAGCGCAACAGCTCGGTATGCAAAAATCACAAATCTTTATCGCCGATAAAGGGGATATCGTAGAATACAAAAATAATAAAATGCGCATGAGTGGTCGTGTACAAGCTGGTAACGTATTAATTGACGGTATCGGTGTAGGCGATGTAGGAAATATTGTACTTCGTGATCGTAAATTATTATCGCAGGATGGTATTTTCATTGTAGTCGTGACATTAAATCGAGCACAAAAGAAAATTGCCTCTGGCCCAGAAATTTTATCACGAGGCTTTGTCTATGTACGAGAATCAGAGGAATTAATGATTGAGGCATCTGACATTGCAAAAAATGTGATTGAAAAATATGTTGGGAAAGATACATTTGAATGGACGAATATTAAACAAGAAATTCGAGATACACTCAATACGTATTTATTCCAAAAAACAAAACGTCGTCCAATGATTATTCCAATTATTATGGAATATTAATTGAACGAGCTCATCGTAAAGGCTTTGAGGAAAAAGTAGATGAAAAAGGATTTTCTCCCAATTGCGGTGGAAAATCCTTTTTTTGAAATACGCAAGTTCTACATGTTATGATTCGCTACATATATAAAATGGATTGCAGAAGAAGGTGAAATAGATGGCAGTTAGTAAAAGAAAAAAAGTGACTAAAAGTAAAGCGACAACTGAAAAAAAAGATATGCATCCGCTTATGTATGAAATTTTAGGACTGCTTTTAATCGCATTAGCAGTCATTATGATTTTTGAATTTGGCATGATTGGTCGGATTCTAGAAAATATCGCAATGTTTCTTTTAGGTAATTTACACTTTGCTGTTCCATTTATGCTTATATTTGTTGCATTGTTAATGATGATTGGCCGTAAAAAAGTCAGTATGAAGGATCGATTAATACTTGGCATGGTACTCATTATTATGAGCTTAACGATTTTTAGTCATGGCATATTATTTGAACAGTTATCGAAATCAGGTGGTCTATTATCTGATTCTGTGCTACGTGAATCGTGGCGAATATTAATCAATACAGATGGCATTATTCATCGCAGCAATGCTCTGGGAGGTGGGATGATTGGCGCCCTTTTATTTAGTGGGCTTCATGTATTATTTGAAGCCTCGGGTGCAAAAGTTGTTGCTTGGGTAATCTTCTTTATTGGGCTCATACTTGTCACTGGCAAAGCATTAGTGCCATATTTAGCAGAAAAAACACCAGATCTATTTGGCAAATGGAAAAAAAAGCATCATGATAAAAAGAAAAACACACCGAAAAAACCAAACAATCGCCGCTCAAGGGTAGAAAGTGGAGATGAGGTTGCGGCTGTAAATCAAATTACGGATGTGCCTGAACAAGAGGAGGAAATACCTCATGAGCCGATTATCTCCGCTTTTACGCAAAATGTCTCTCAGGAAAGAGCTGTGTATGATACGCCTGTGATGGAAAATGAAGTAGAAGAAGCAGCGGATGAGGTTCATATCCAAGGTACAGATGCAGTGGAAAATGCAGACTATCAGCTACCGTCTTATAACCTATTACAACTACCACCTCAACATGATCAAAGTGGTGAATATTCAGTTATCCAAGCGAATGCCAAAAAGCTTGAGCAAACATTACAAAGCTTTGGTGTAAAAGCAAAGGTAACACAAGTGCATTTAGGACCAGCTGTCACAAAATATGAAATCTTGCCAGATATAGGTGTGAAAGTAAGTAAAATTGTCAATCTGCAAGATGACCTTGCGTTAGCACTAGCGGCTAAAGATATTCGGATGGAAGCCCCAATCCCTGGAAAATCGGCGATAGGTATTGAAGTACCTAATAGCGAAGTAGCCATTGTCACGCTTCGAGAGGTATTAGAATCGAAGGATGGTGCGAAACCAGAAGCATTATTACAAGTAGCCTTCGGGCGTGATATTACAGGACAAGCTGTACTAGCCGAACTCAATAAAATGCCACATTTACTTGTAGCTGGTTCAACAGGCAGTGGGAAAAGTGTTTGTATAAATGGCATCGTTGTATCCATACTAATGCGTACAAAACCGCATGAAGTAAAACTTATGATGATCGACCCAAAAATGGTGGAGCTCAACGTTTATAATGGCATTCCTCATTTATTGGCTCCTGTCGTAACAGATGCACGTAAAGCTTCGCAAGCACTGAAAAAAGTGGTATCTGAAATGGAACGTCGCTATGACTTATTCTCTCATACAGGTACACGAAATATTGAGGGCTACAATGCACATGTTCAAAAAGTGAATGAACAAACAGAGGAAAAAAATCCAAAGCTACCTTATATTGTAGTCATAGTGGATGAGTTAGCAGATTTGATGATGGTCGCATCAAGTGATGTTGAGGATTCTATTACACGATTAGCTCAAATGGCACGTGCAGCAGGGATTCATTTGATTATTGCAACACAACGACCAAGTGTAGACGTTTTGACAGGTGTTATTAAAGCGAATATTCCATCGAGAATTGCTTTTGCCGTTTCGTCAGCCATCGATTCAAGAACGATTTTAGATATGGGTGGAGCTGAGCGCCTACTTGGGCGGGGTGATATGTTATTTTTACCTGCGGGCGCTTCCAAACCGAAAAGAGTGCAAGGTGCCTTTTTATCGGATCAAGAAGTGGAGGCAGTCGTTCATTTTGTTATAGAACAGCAAAAAGCGCAGTATCAGGAGGAGATGATTCCTACCGAAGAAGAAACCATTTTAGAGGAAACGGATGAATTATATGATGAAGCTGTCCAATTAGTTGTCAATATGCAAACAGCATCCGTTTCCATGCTGCAACGTCGCTTCCGTATTGGCTATTCAAGGGCTGCACGTATTGTCGATCAAATGGAGCAACGTGGGGTTGTAGGGCCACCAGAGGGCAGTAAGCCTCGTCAAGTACTTATTCACCAATATGATAACTAAGCAAAAAAAGCTGAATGTCAAAATGGTGAGAACTACTGTATATTTGTCCAAATATTTGCAAAGAAAATGAAGAAAGAATGAATTCTATAACAGATTTTATTCAAAACTGTTTATTTCATTCTGCAAAAATGTTATATTTATGAACGATTAGTAGGAATGTTGTACATCAGATGTCTGATCTCTGATTTGGTGGTGATATATGTGACTATTAAAGCAGATCATCGTCATCTCTATCTTCAAGTTATCGATCGTTTAAAATCTGACATTGAGGCTGGCATTTTTAAAGAAAATGAAAAGCTGCCTTCAGAGTTTGAATTATCGAAATCACTAGGAGTCAGTCGAGCTACTCTTAGAGAAGCTCTTCGACTGTTGGAAGAGGAAAATGTGATTGTGCGCCGACATGGGGTTGGGACTTTTGTCAATCCTAAGCCGTTGTTTACATCAGGCATCGAGCATCTATCGAGCATTTCTTCTATGATCGAAACAGCAGGTATGGAGCCGGGTTCCCGTTTTTTAAAGGCAACTGAGCACACACCTTCTGAAGAAGATTTAAAACGCTTCCAATGTGATGGCGACGATAAAATACTCACGATTGAACGTGTCAGAACAGCGGATGGTGAGCCAGTAGTTTACTGCATAGACAGGCTACCGGCAAGCTTCCTGCCTACTGACTTTGTCGAAAAAAAAGAAGTTTCACTGTTCTCTGCTTTAGAGCAATCAGGCAAAATTCATGTAGCCTATGCTGTAACGTATATTGATCCAATTGGGTATCATGAACAAGCCTCACCGATTTTAAATTGTGGACGTGAAACAGCTCTTTTAGTGTTAAAGCAGTTGCATTACGATGATCATGATCAAGTAGTGCTCTATTCAAAAAATTATTTCCGAGCTGATAAATTCAGCTTCCATGTAGTTCGTAAACGGGTGTAGAACATTTCTAAATTTTTTTCCTGCTAATTACAATACCTTTGGGGGGTTAATTAAATGAAAAAACGTAAATTTGGTTTAGTATTAACATCAGTATTAGCGGCAAGTGCTATTTTAGGTGCTTGTGGTACGAAAGACGACGAAAAACCTGCAAAAGACAATGACAATGCTTCAGGCGGCGACAACACAGAAGAAACTTTCTCAGTAGCAATGGTGACTGACGTAGGTGGCGTTGATGACAAATCATTCAACCAATCTGCATGGGAAGGTGTACAAGCTTACGGTAAAGAGCACGGCTTATCAAAAGGTGATGGTTTTGATTACCTACAATCAAAATCAGATGCAGACTATGATTCAAATTTAAATGCATTATTACGTCGTGACTTCAATTTAATTTTCGGTATTGGCTATATGATGGAAGATGCAATGGCTGCAATTTCTGAGGAAAATCCAGATGGCCAATTTGCAATCATTGATGCTGAAGTAAAAGCAGACAACGTAGTATCAGTATTGTTCAAAGAGCAAGAAGGTGCTTTCTTAGCGGGTGTAGCGGCAGCGAAAATGTCTAAATCAGGTAAAATCGGTTTCGTAGGTGGCGTAGATATCCCAGTTATTAATCGCTTTGAAGCTGGATTCCTTGAAGGGGCGAAAGCTGTAAACCCAGATATCATCATCGAAGATAAATACACAGGTGCATTTGATAAAGCGGATGTTGGTAAAATTACAGCAAGCGGTATGTTCTCATCAGGTGTTGATGTAATCTTCCACGCTGCTGGTGCGACTGGTAACGGTGTATTCTCTGAAGCAAAAGAACGTAAGAAAAAAGATCCTGAAGCAAATATTTGGGTAATTGGTGTAGATGCTGACCAATATGAAGAAGGTAAAGTAGACGATAAAACAAACGTAACATTAACTTCTATGTTAAAAGGTGTTAATACAGCAGTAGTAGATATTTCAAATAGAGCGAAGAATGGTGATTTCCCAGGCGGAGAAACACTTACTTATGGTTTAGCTGAAGACGGTGTTAAACTTGCAGATTCTCGTGGTGCGATTCCAGAAGATGTACAAAAAGTAATTGATGAATATAAAGAGAAAATTGCTAAGGGTGAAATCAAAGTTCCAGAAAAAGTGGAAAAATAATTCAACTCTTGATCATCATAAGGGACTTTTAGAAGGACCTTATGATGATTTTTCAATCTATCGTTATATTTAGATTATTCGCAATACTCTATTTAACTAGATTTATAGAAATCTTATAGAGGTAAATTATGATGGTAATAAGTTAATAGAAGAAAGGTTTCTAACGATGACCTTTCCTGTATTAATTTAGCAAAACAACTACCTCTATAGGTGGGTTTAGATCAAGCAATAATTCTAGCCTCTGGTAGAAATTTACTACTGGACGTATGGCTTATCTGTACCATCAATCATGTAGCAGCAGATACTATACGCTAAGGCGAAAATACTTAATAAGTGCCTATTAAGGGAGTGACAATTTTGGAATATGTGATTGAGATGCTTGGAATCCGTAAAGAATTCGGGAGTTTCGTGGCGAATAATAACATCACCCTCCAACTGAAACAAGGCGAAATCCATGCATTGCTTGGTGAAAATGGTGCAGGTAAATCGACTTTGATGAACGTCCTTTTTGGTTTATATCAACCAGAGGGTGGCGAAATTCGCGTTCGTGGGAAGGCTGTAAAAATTACAAACCCGAATGTTGCCAATGATTTAGGAATTGGCATGGTGCATCAGCACTTTATGTTGGTAGAAAACTTTACAGTTACAGAAAACATTATTTTAGGCACGGAGCCTACTAAAATGGGGATTGTCAATATAAAAGATGCGGCGAAGAAAGTACACGCACTTTCTGAAAAATATGGATTGGATGTTGATCCAAATGCCAAAATCGAGGACATCACAGTTGGTATGCAACAACGTGTTGAAATATTAAAAACATTGTATCGTGGTGCCGAAATTTTAATTTTTGATGAACCCACGGCTTCATTAACACCACAAGAGATTACAGAATTAATTCAAATTATGCGTCGACTGATTGCAGAAGGTAAATCTATTATTTTAATTACGCATAAGCTAAAAGAAATTATGGAAGTTTCAGATCGTGTGACGATTATCCGTAAAGGAGAAGGGATTGGCACTGTTGTAACCGCTGCCACAAATCCTGATCAATTGGCTGAAATGATGGTTGGCCGTCAAGTTGAATTTAAAACAGAAAAAATTGACGCAAACCCAACTGAAGAAGTGCTATCGATTGAAAAGTTGATAGTAACGGATTACCGAGATATTGATAAGGTAAAAGGTTTGAACTTAAATGTTCGCAGAGGTGAAATCGTAGGTATAGCTGGTATCGATGGTAACGGTCAGTCCGAATTAATCGAAGCCATTACAGGACTACGTAAAATCAAAAGTGGGACAGTTAAGTTAAATGGCAAAGATATTACCAATATGAAGCCTCGTAAAATTACAGAGGAAGGTGTTGGTCATATCCCACAAGACCGTCATAAACATGGTTTAGTGTTAGATTTCCCGATTGGTCATAATATTGCACTGCAAACGTATTACCAATCTCCAATTGCAAAGGGCTTTGTCATGGATTATAAAAAAGTGTCGGAAAAAGCTCGTCAAATCATTGAAGAGTATGATGTGCGTACAGGTAATGGTGAAATGACACCAGCTCGTGCATTATCTGGAGGTAACCAACAAAAAGCTATTATCGGTCGTGAAATCGACCGTAATCCAGATTTATTAATTGCTGCTCTACCAACACGTGGACTTGACGTAGGGGCTATTGAATTCATTCACTCTCGTCTCATTGAGCAACGTGATAAAGGAAAAGCTGTTCTGTTAATCTCATTTGAATTAGATGAGGTCATGAATGTATCGGATCGTATTGCTGTTATTTATGATGGACAAATAGTAGATGAGTTAAATCCAAAAGAAACAACAGAACAAGAGCTAGGCTTACTTATGGCAGGGCAAAGTAAAAAAAATAATAAGCATGATGCGAAGGAGGGGAACGACTAATGTCAAATCGTGTCATTAATCTACTCGTTCCTATCATCTCTATCATTATCGGTTTAATTGTAGGGGCTATCGTTATGGTAGTCAGTGGCTATGACCCAGTAGAAGGTTATATTGCTCTTTGGACAGGTATTTTTGGAGATTCATATTCAATTGGGAACACAATTCGTCAAATAACACCTTATATTTTGGCAGGTCTTGCAGTAGCATTTGCATTCCGCACAGGACTGTTCAATATTGGGGTTGAGGGTCAGCTGATTTTAGGTTGGCTAGCAGCAGCTTGGGTAGGGTACGCATTTGAGCTACCTAAAGTCATTCACTTACCATTGGCATTACTTGCTGCTGCAGCTGCAGGTGCATTTTGGGCCTTTATTGCAGGTTTCTTAAAAGCGAAATTTAAAGTCCATGAAGTTATTGCGACAATTATGCTCAACTATACTGCGCTTTATATTGCCAACGCAGTGATTAAAAAATTGTCCGATGGAAGCTTTAAAACAGAACGTATACATGAATCAGCTTCTTTACGTTCTCCGTTTTTAAGAGAGCTTACAGACAATTCAAGTCTTCACTATGGGATCATTGTTGCACTATTAATGGTAGTAGTTATGTGGTTCATCTTAGAAAAAACAACACGTGGATACGAGCTAAAAGCAGTAGGTTTTAACAAAAATGCTGCCGATTATGCAGGTATGAGTGTTAATAAAAATATTATTTTAGCTATGACGATTTCAGGAATGTTTGCAGGTCTAGGTGGTGCGATGGAAGCTTTAGGTACATTCCAAAACGCATCTATTAAACCTGGCTTTACAGGAATCGGTTTTGACGGTATCGCCGTTGCGCTACTTGGTGCGAATACACCACTTGGGGTAGTGTTTGGGGCATCACTATTCGGTTCATTAAAATATGGTGCATTAAATATGCCAAATGCTGCGGGTATTCCAGAAGAAATCGTATCGATTATCATCGCATTGATTATCTTCTTCGTTGCATCAGGCTATATTATTCGAGTAGGCTTACAAAAGCTGAGCAAGAAAAAGGAGGGACAATAACATGAGCTTTTTAGAAATGTTATATTTCATCATCCCTTCAGCGATTCTTTATGCAACACCTTTGATTTTTACTGCTATCGGTGGAGTATTCTCTGAACGCTCTGGTGTAGTCAACATCGGGCTAGAAGGCTTAATGATTGTTGGTGCTTTTGTTGGTATTTTTGTCAATTTAGAATTCGCTTCATCATTAGGTGTGGCAACGATTTGGGTAGCGATGTTAGCAGCTATGATTATTGGTGGGATTTTCTCTCTTTTCCATGCGGTTGCTTCGATCTCTTTCCGTGCCGATCAAACAGTTTCAGGTGTAGCCATTAACTTACTTGGCTTAGCTGCTACAGTTTTCTTAGTTAAAATGATTTATGATAAAGGTCAAACGGATATGATTACACGTCCAATCGACCGTTTCGGTATTCCTTATTTAGAGGATATTCCATTCTTTGGTCCTTTATTGTTCCATGATGTTTACAGCACATCTATTTTAGCATTTGCGGTAGCCATTGGTGCTTGGTTTATTATCTATAAAACACCATTCGGCTTGCGTTTACGTGCTGTGGGTGAACACCCAATGGCGGCGGATACAATGGGGATTAATGTTAATAAAATGCGCTATATTGCCGTTGTTATTTCTGGGGCATTAGGTGGTCTTGGTGGTGCAGTCTATGCACAAACAATTACACATGACTTTTCGCATGCAACAATTGCTGGACAAGGTTTCATGGCCATTGCCGCTATGATTTTCGGGAAATGGCATCCAATTGGTGCATTAGGAGCAGCCTTATTCTTCGGTTTAGCGCAAACATTAAGTATTGCAGGAAGTCAAATTCCATTCATCGAGAATGTACCAGCCGTTTATCTACAAATTTTACCATACGTCTTAACAATCCTTGCTTTAGCAGGCTTTATTGGTAAAGCGAATGCTCCAAAAGCAAGTGGACAGCCTTATATTAAAGGTAAACGTTAAGAAAAATGAATCAAAAAGACTGAGTGAACGATGCTCAGTCTTTTTTTACATATGAAATTGGTGTATTTTTTAATTTTTCCCATACATACTTTGGATTCTTTTTGCAATTATAGACAATAGACATGTATAGTATGTGTAGTACATCGTTATATTAAGAAGGATAGGAGGGTTTCATATGTTTAAAACAATACCTTTTGCAAAAGGTGTCAATTTGCATATCCGACAAACAACCCAATTTAAAACCGTAAATTTTTCGATTAAATGGAGAAGAGCATTAACTGCTAAAAGTGCATCGGAACGTACAGTGTTAACCAATGTACTACAGCATAGTAATGCTAAATATAAAACAACTGCTGCTTTCCGTAGCTTTTTAGATGATTTATATGGTACTGTTTTATATTTTGATACATCAAAACGAGGTAATGAACATACGGTGCTAATGAATGTGGAGACTGTGAATGATCATTATCTAGCAAATACAAGTGTCTTAAACGACGTACTTGGTTTATTGCACACAGCTATTTTTGAGCCTAATTTAGAAAACGGTGTCTTTAAGGAATCGATTGTAGAACGGGAGAAGAAAACAGTCATTCAACGGATTGAATCTATTTTTGATGATAAATCTCGTTTTGCTCAGTTCCGTTTACAACAAATCTTGAGACCAAACGAGCCTGCATCGATTTCGGCTAATGGTAGCGTAGAAGAAATTCAAAAAATTACGCCTGCTTCTTTATTTGAGGCATACCAATCCATGCTCGCTAACGACAAAATAGATATTTATGTTGCTGGAGACATTAATGAAGAGGAACTTGTAGCGAAATTAAAAAAAGCGCTACCATTTAATGATCGCACACCAGAGGAAGTGCCAGCAGTATTACCACAACAGCATCCTGACAATGATTACGTAAGAGAACAGCATGAAATGAAACAAGGTAAGCTTCATATTGGCTTTAGCACGCCTATCCGATTTGGAGATGCTGATTTTGCTAAAATGCAGATTTTTAATGGCATTTTTGGAGGCTATCCTCATGCTAAATTATTTATGAATGTGCGTGAGAAAGAGAGTCTTGCTTATTACGCATCAAGCTCCTATGCATCGCATTACGGTCTTCTGTTTGTTGTTTCTGGGATTGAAGCTAAAAATGAAGAAAAAGCATTGTCTTTAATTAAAGAACAACTTGCAGTCATGCAGGCTGGAGACATTACAGATTTAGAGCTGGAGCAAACAAAGGCTATGCTGACAAATCAGCTAAAAGAGTCCTTGGATTCTGCGCGTGGACAAATTGAAATTTTTGACCAATATAAAGATTTACCTGAGGAATTCTCTGTTGAAGCTTGGGCAAATAAATGGAAAGCTGTAACAAAGGAAGACGTGGTTGCAATGGCTAAGCAAGTGCAGCTTGAAGCGGTCTATTTCTTATGTGGAAAGGAGCAAGCCGCACAATGAAAACAATTGAATTTAAACAACTAGATGAAACACTTTACTATGAAAAACTAGACAATGGCTTAGATGTATATATTTTACCAAAAAAGGGCTTTTCCAAAACATTTGTAACATTTACAACAAAGTACGGCTCTGTTGATCGTACGTTTGTACCAATCGGTGAAACGGAAAGTATTACAGTGCCAGATGGTATTGCACACTTTTTAGAGCATAAAATGTTCGAAAAAGAAGATGGTGATGTTTTTCAAAAATTTAGCGAATATGGTGCTTCGGCGAATGCCTTTACATCGTTCACACGCACGGCTTATTTATTCTCATCTACTGACAATATATATAAGAGCACAGAAACTTTATTGAATTTTGTGCAAGAGCCATACTTTACAGAAGCTACTGTCAACAAAGAAAAAGGAATTATTGGGCAAGAAATTACGATGTATGATGATCAACCAGACTGGCGTCTATATTTTGGTACGATTGAAAATATGTATCATCAACATCCTGTAAAAATTGATATAGCAGGAACGATTGAATCGATTGACGGCATTACAGCAGAGCATTTATATACGTGCTACAATACGTTTTATCATCCTTCAAATATGTTATTATTTGTCATTGGCGCTGTAGAGCCAGAGGAAATGATGACTTTTATTCGTGACAATCAAGGTAAAAAAGAGTTCCCAGAGCCAACACCAATTCAACGTTTCTTTAATACAGAACCAACAGACGTAGCGATTAAAGAACGTACATTAAATATGGATGTACAAAAGCCTAAAATTTATGTTGGTTTGAAAGCAAAGGATACGAATTTATCAGGACAGGATATGTTAAAGCATGAGCTGTCTGTTCAAATCGCGCTTGAACTTATTTTTGGCCGTACATCTAATTTTTATGAACGTGTCTATGAAGAAGGTTTAATCGATGAGACATATGCATTTGATTTTACGTTAGAAAATGGCTTTGGTTTTGCCATGATTGGTTCGGATTCAGCAGAGCCTGATAAATTGGCGCAAGCGATAAAAGAAGAATTAGCGAAATATGAGGGGAATAGCCAATTGGATAGTGCTGGTTTGGAACGTATAAAACGTAAAAAAATTGGCTTCTTCCTACGAGCATTAAATTCGATTGAATTTATCGCAAACCAATTTACACGTTATTCCTTTAATGACATGAATTTGTTTGATGTGGTACCAGTTCTTGAAACATTAACAATAGAGGATTTACACAAAGCCTTTACTTCTATTCAAGGAGAATCCCAACAAACAGTCTTTAAAATTTTGCCAAGCAAGCAGGGAGCACAGTGAAAAAATATGTCCTTGTTTTAGGCGCATCAGGTGAGATTGGTCGTGCCATTTGTCAAAGTCTTGCAGAAGACGGATGGTCCATCTATGTGCATTATTCGAATAATAAAAATGCGGCACATAAATTATGTGATTCGCTTTCTAAAACCTTCCCTGCACAAGAGTTTATGCTTGTGCAGGGGGATTTTTCTATTTTAACAGGAGCGGAAATGGTAGCCGCGCAAATTTTTAATGTGCAGGCCATTGTCTTTGCAAATGGGCAGGCACATTATTCGCTGCTCGAAGATACAACAGTGGAGGATATGGATGCTTTATGGCGTGTCCACGTTCAAAATCCAATGCGACTGACAGCTTTACTGTCTGAGAAACTGCGTAAGCATGAGGTGAGCTATGTATTATTCATTGGCTCCATTTGGGGAGAGGCTGGCTCAGCGGGTGAGGCACTTTATGCAACCGTTAAGGGAGCACAACATGCTTTTGTCAAATCCTATGCAAAAGAAGCGGCACTATCCCGTATTCGAGTAAATGCTGTTGCTCCAGGGTTTATAAATACGTCAATGAACAGCCATTTAAATCAAGAAGAACTTAATTATATTTTAGAAGATATTCCTTTAGGTACTATTGGTCAGACAAAGGATGTAGCTGAAATGATACGTTTTTATTTGTCTGGTAAAGCAGATTATGTGACAGGACAAATCATACGATTAAATGGCGGTTGGTACATATAATATTCTTTTTTGCACATACTACATGTGTAAAGGAGGAGGAAATATGACCATTTTAGAAAACTGGCAAAAATGGACATCGTTTTTAGGACAAAACGTTATGCAAGCTGAATCGAGTGGTATGCCGAAGAAAATGATTCAAACGGCTGCTGTCCAAATTGGGGAATATTTAGCGACAAATGTCGACCCTAAAAACGAACAAGAGCGAGTGCTGTCGGATTTATGGGGCGTTGCCTCTGAAGATGAGAAGCATGCATTAGCGAATTGTGTCATTAAGCTTGTACAAAATAAGCATGTGCAGTAAATAAAAGAGGAGAGCCAATCTCCTCTTTTTTCTATATAAAAAAGCTATTTATCTACGAAAAAGGGAACGTATGTAAGCCTAATCTACATGCATCAAAAAAAATTAGTAAATAACGCCGTAATTCCATGTATTCTAACTTTCCATTACATAAAAAATCAGCTATGATGGAACTTATAAAGGATTTTTTACGTTAACTAATAGGAAGGGAACGAGTGTGTTGAGCGATTGGTACTTTGAATATGAAATTCAGGTGAATCGCCCTGGATTATTAGGAGATATTGCTTCACTTTTAGGGATGCTTCGTGTCAATATTATATCAATAAATGGTGTCGATGAGGACCGACGTGGTATGTTAGTGCATACAGACAATGATGAGGCGATTGAACGTTTTCGTACAATTGTTTCGACAATGGAACATATTAACGTAACCAAATTTCGACAACCAAAACTTCGTGACCGCCTAGCTATTCGGCATGGTCGTTATATTCCTCGAGATGCAGACGAAAAAAACACTTTCCACTTCGTAAGAGACGAACTTGGTATTTTAGTCGATTTTATGGCAGAGCTTTTTAAAAAAGAAGGACATAAGCTGATTGGTATTCGTGGTATGCCACGCGTTGGAAAAACTGAATCCATTGTAGCTGCAAGTGTTTGTGCCAATAAAAAATGGATTTTCTTATCGTCTACAATGATTAAACAAACTGTTCGTAATAAACTTGTGGGAGACGAATTTAGTCGTAACAATATTTTTATTTTAGATGGTATTGTGACTCGGCGTTCATCTGATGAGCGACATTTGCAATTAGTGCGTGAAATGATGAATATGCCATGCATTAAAGTTGTTGAGCATCCAGATATGTTTGTGCAGCATTCAGAATATAAAATAGAGGATTTTGATTATATCATTGAATTACGTCATCACACGGATGAAGAAATTACTTATGAAATAATGGAAAAAAATCACATGTCCGAATCCGATTCATTTGGAGGATTTAATTTTTAATTTGATGTTAAAGTAGGTGTTATTAGTGGCAGAATTAGGTACTCGACTGAAAGAGGCGAGACTGTCTAAAGGCTACAGCTTAGACGATTTACAAGAAATAACGAAAATTCAAAAGCGTTATTTAGTAGGAATTGAAGAAGGCAATTATTCCATTATGCCTGGTTCGTTTTATGTACGAGCTTTTATTAAGCAGTATGCAGAAGCTGTTGGTTTGAACGCAGAGGAAATTTTAGAGACTTATAAAAAAGAACTACCGAGTACTCCAAATGACCAAGTAAGTCAATCGATGACGAATAGTCCAAGTAGAAGAAAAGTAACGAAAGGCCCTTCGAATAAAATGATGGAGGCTATGCCAAAAATCATTGTAGCTTTATTTATCGTTGTAATCATTGTGGCCATATGGATACTATGGCAATCTAAAAATAGTTCAGGGACAAGCGAAGTAGAAAATACTACTCCTGAAATGGAATATGATACTAATATTAAACCAATTGATAGTGAAAAGGATAAAAAAGACAAAGAAAATAAGGATGCACAGAAAAAAGATAAAGAAGATACAAACTCTACAGAGGAAACACCAACTGATGAAGATCAAACTGATCAAACAGAAGAGATGAAGCAAACAATTTCCGCAGGGACGGTTGAGGCGGATGGGGCGACTACTTCTTATACCTTAACAGGTACAGATACAATGAAAATTAAAATCGAAGTATCAGGTCCTACATTTGTGGGTATTCGCAACCAACAGCAACAAGAATTATTAACGGACACACGTGTCTATAATGCTGGAGAAGTAGTTGAGTTTGATGCTACAACACAAAACTATGTACGTGTCCGTCTTGGTAATTCAACGCAGGCTAAAATCTATATTAATGACGAACTTCTACCGTATGCACAGCAGATTGTAACGCAAAATATCGTCATCAATTTCAATAAAGAACAGTAGTCATCAGGTGATGGCTACTTTCTTTCATCATGAAAGGTGTTAGAAAAATGAACATTCCAAATAAAATTACCATCTCTCGAATTTTGCTTATTCCATTTTTTGTCATCGTGATGATGTTTGATTTCCACTGGGGAACTTTGACACTATTTGGCGCTGAGATGCCGATCCACCATTTTATAGGTGCACTTATTTTTATCTTTGCTTCAACAACAGATTGGGTGGATGGTTATTATGCACGTAAGTATAATCTTGTGACAACATTTGGGAAATTTTTAGATCCCTTAGCTGATAAATTACTGGTTTCAGCAGCCTTCATTTTAATGGTAGAACTTGATATGGCACCTGCCTGGGTAATCATCATTATTATTAGCCGTGAATTTGCCGTAACTGGCTTACGTTTGATTTTGGCAGGTGAGGGAGAAGTTGTTGCTGCTAATCAGCTCGGTAAAATCAAAACTTGGGCACAAATTGTAGCGATTGCTGCTGCTCTTTTACACAATACAATCTTTACACTGTTTGGTATTCCATTTGATACGATCATGCTCTATATTGCATTGTTCTTTACGCTTTGGTCTGGGTGGGATTATTTCTATCTAAATCGACGTGTTTTACTTGAGTCTAAATAAGAAAGGTCTTGTGGATCATGAATGCTGAAATTCTTGCGGTTGGCTCAGAACTATTATTAGGTCAAATTACGAATACAAATGCGAGATTTATCTCAAGTCAATTATCCGAGCTTGGTATCAACGTTTTTTATCATACGGTAGTAGGCGATAATACGAAACGTTTAGAACAGGCTATTGAAGTGGCGGAGACTCGTGCCGATTTAATTATTTTTTCGGGAGGACTTGGACCTACGAAAGATGATTTAACGAAGGAAACGATTGCTCGTCATCTTGGTGTTTCGCTTGAGTCTGATGATGTAGCATTAACGTATATTGAGCAATTTTTTGCCAAACGAGGACGTCCAATGACGGAGAATAATCGGAAACAGGCATTAATTTTAGCTGGCAGTGAAGTGCTAGCCAACCACCATGGAATGGCGCCTGGTATGATTTTCACAAAAAATGATCGCACCTATATTTTACTTCCAGGACCACCAAAAGAGCTGGAACCTATGTTTCAATTTGAAGCGAAACCAAAGCTTGCTGCGATGCTTAATGATGGAGGGATCATTGCATCACATGTGATGCGTTTCTATGGGATTGGTGAAGCAGAGCTTGAGGTAAGAGTTCAAGACATTCTAGATGCCCAAACAAATCCTACAGTTGCCCCACTTGCCTCTGATGGAGAAGTAACATTACGTGTTACAGCTAAAGCGGCTACAGAGCAGGAAGCTCAACAGCTTATAGCTACAAAGGTTGCTGAGATACAGGCACTTGTGGGAGATTATCAATATGGTGTAGATGACGACTCTCTTGCCTCTAAAACGGTAGAAATGCTACTTGATAATCAGTTAACCATTGCTGCCGCAGAAAGTTTAACAGCTGGGTTATTTCAATCCGAGCTTGCGGAAATTCCTGGGGTAGGCAATGCACTGATTGGTGGCGTTGTTACCTATGCTGCTGATGCAAAGATAAAACAGCTTGGCATTTCAAAAGAATTAATTGATACACATGGTGTTGTTAGCAGTGAGTGTGCGGCGGCAATGGCAAGTGCTGTTCGCGAAAAGTTTGCTACTAATATTGGAATTGGTCTTACAGGAGAAGCTGGTCCGACAGCGCATGATCACCAGCCAGTAGGTACGGTTTGGATTGGTATTGCTATCAATGATGAGGAGCCACTTACTTATTTACTGCATTTATCAGGCATGCGAAATACAAATCGACTACGTGCGGTGAAATTTACATGTCATTATTTAATGCAGCTTTTAGAAGAACGCGGTTATACAAAACGATATTAAATAGAGTGAAATAGAAATTTGGGTAGAGGAAAACTATCCAAATTTTTATTTTGAAGAAAAATCGAATAAATGTTCGCTTTTTTCTTGCGCGTTTTCTCAAAAACAAGTATAGTAGAGATAGATAAAAACAGTGAACAGTTTTCGAAGGAGGAAAATGAATGAGTGATCGTAAAGCAGCCTTAGAACAGGCTCTAAAACAAATTGAAAAGAATTTTGGTAAAGGTTCCATCATGAAACTTGGTGAAAGAACCGATTTAGAAATTGCGACATCTTCAAGTGGTTCGCTAGCACTTGATGCAGCATTAGGCGTAGGTGGTTATCCACGTGGACGTATTATCGAAGTATATGGTCCTGAATCATCTGGTAAAACAACAGTTGCTCTACATGCTATTGCAGAAGTGCAGGCAACAGGTGGACAAGCAGCATTTATCGATGCAGAGCATGCATTAGACCCAATCTATGCACAAAAATTAGGTGTTAATATTGATGAGCTATTATTATCACAGCCAGATACAGGGGAGCAAGCACTTGAAATTGCAGAAGCATTAGTGCGTAGTGGTGCTATTGATATTATTGTTATTGACTCTGTTGCTGCCTTAGTGCCAAAAGCAGAAATTGAAGGCGATATGGGTGACTCTCATGTCGGCTTACAAGCACGTTTGATGTCTCAAGCATTACGTAAGCTTTCAGGTTCGATTAATAAATCAAAAACGATTGCTATTTTCATTAACCAAATTCGTGAAAAAATTGGTGTCATGTTCGGAAACCCAGAAACAACACCAGGTGGACGTGCGCTGAAATTCTATAGCTCTGTTCGTTTAGAAGTGCGTCGTGCAGAAGCAATTAAACAAGGTAATGATATTGTTGGTAACCGTACAAAAATTAAAATTGTTAAAAATAAAGTAGCGCCACCTTTCCGTACAGCTGAGGTAGATATTATGTATGGAGAAGGAATTTCTAAAGAAGGCGAAACAGTTGATTTAGGTGTAGAATTAGATATTGTGCAAAAAAGTGGTTCTTGGTATGCATATGGTGACGAACGCCTAGGTCAAGGTCGAGAAAATGCTAAACAGTATTTAAAAGAAAATGTAGCTGTTTTAGAAGAAATCGCTAATAAAATTCGAGCTTCTTATGGTATCGCGGCTTCTTCTTATACAATTGCGGCACATGATGAAGAAGAGATGGATGACGAATTAATGTTGCTTCTTGAAGAAGAAAAATAAACGATTGCATTGTTCCCGCTTTATTTAAGGGGACAATGCATTTTTTTGTCTATAATCTTCAATTTTTACACATAATAAGAGAGAGGCTCTATGCCTTAGACGTGTTATTTCTAATGTACTGTTTTTATGGTAATTGTTTTGAAGGTGAATTTTTTTCTAGTGTAAAAGTAATAGGGAAAAAATTCACTGTATGGATAGGACTTACTTTTTTTTATCCGATGGGGCGAGCAGACGCCTGACTAACCTTGACAGAGTTTGAGGCTAGCTATACAATTAAATATGTATAATTTCTGAATTATGACTTTAAATAGGCAGTACATTTTGTCTTCATTTAGCAAATGTTTATAGTGAAATGGACATTACACTTTTTAAGATTTCCTTGTTATGGGTGGTTGTTGTTCCTTTTCAATAGATGTCTAAACACCTACTGAATGAAGCGAAAGCTTTGGCTAATAAAACGGATTTTGCACAAGTAAAATCTAGCACATTTTTGCCAAAGTGACATAGATGTATGCGCCGACTGAAACTGTAATACCCAAATAGCAAGAGGAGGTGTTCATATGGATGGAATTACTATCATCTCCGCTTTGCTTGGACTCATCGTTGGTGCCGCTGTTAGCTATATCTACATGAAAAAAGTGAATGACTCAAAAATCACTGGTGCTAAACATGTCGCTGAAACAATCGTTGAAGAAGGAAAACGAGAAGCGGAGGCAATGAAGAAAGAAGCACTACTTGAAGCCAAAGATGAAACTCACAAATTTCGTACTGAAGCCGAAAATGACATTCGTGAACGTCGTTTAGAACTTCAAAAACAAGAGAACCGTTTATTGCAAAGAGAAGAGAATCTTGATCGCAAGGATGATGCTCTAAATAAGAGAGAAGCAAGCTTAGAGCGTAAAGAACAAGCTCTAGCTGAAAGACAACAGCATATTGAACAGATGGAGAGCAAAGTGGATGAGCTCGTTGCATCACAGAAAACAGAGTTAGAACGTATTTCTGCTTTAACTAGAGAAGAAGCTAAATCAATTATCCTCAATGAAGTAGAAAAAGAACTGACAACTGATATAGCTGTGATGACGAAGGAAGCTGAAACACGTGCAAAAGAAGACTCAGATAAAAAAGCACGTGAAATTTTATCATTAGCACTACAACGCTTTGCTGCAGATCACGTAGCAGAAACAACTGTCTCTGTTGTGAACTTGCCGAATGATGAAATGAAAGGTCGTATTATTGGTCGAGAAGGCCGTAATATCCGTACTTTGGAAACGTTAACAGGAATTGATTTAATTATTGATGATACGCCAGAAGCCGTTATTTTATCGGGCTTTGATCCAATTCGTCGTGAAACGGCTCGACTTGCACTTGAAAAACTTGTACAGGATGGTCGTATTCACCCAGCTCGCATTGAGGAAATGGTGGAAAAAGCTCGTCGTGAAGTGGATGAACAAATTCGCGAAACGGGTGAGCAAACTACATTTGAAATTGGTATTCATAACTTACATCCGGATTTAATGAAAATTTTAGGCCGCATGAAATATCGTACAAGCTATGGACAAAACGTCCTAAAACATTCAATTGAAGTCGCACATTTAGCAGGATTACTTGCTGCTGAACTTGGTGAAGATGTAGCATTAGCTCGTCGCGCAGGTTTATTACATGATATTGGGAAAGCAATTGACCATGAAGTTGAAGGTAGCCACGTCGAAATCGGTGTGGAATTAGCAACGAAATATAAGGAACATCCAGTCGTTATTAATAGTATTGCTTCGCATCATGGTGATACAGAAGCAACATCTGTCATTGCGGTATTAGTCGCAGCAGCTGATGCATTATCAGCAGCTCGTCCAGGAGCACGTAGTGAAACACTTGAAAACTATATCCGCAGACTTGAAAAGTTAGAGGAAATTTCAGAAAGCTATGATGGCGTAGAAAAATCTTATGCAATTCAAGCTGGACGCGAAATTCGAATTATTGTACAACCTGAAAAAATTGATGATTTAGCCTCCCATCGTCTTGCGCGCGATATCCGCAAACGTATTGAGGAAGAATTAGACTATCCAGGTCATATTAAAGTAACAGTCATTCGCGAAACACGTGCTGTGGAGTACGCGAAATAATATTGAAAGTTAGAGGTTTCTTTAGATTCATATCTAGAGAGCCTCTTTTTTACTTTCAGTAGAGTCATGTTTAAGGAGCCCTTATCATAAAAAAGAACAAGGCTATATTTTGATTAACGATGAAAGATGTGATGATCCTGATTGATCTCCATGCACATGTATTATACGGTGTAGATGATGGACCGAAAAATGAAAGAGATTCCTTGAATATGTTAAGGCAAGCTGCTAAAGAAGGAATTACAGAAATCATTTGTACATCCCATGCCATGCACCCACAATATCATGTCCCATATAAAAAAGTCGAAGAGCGAGTCAAGGGTTTACAACAATTGTTACAGCATGAGCAAATACCAATAACACTCCATACTGGCCACGAAATACGCTTACATGATGAGCTTCCTACACTACTTCAGCAACAACAGCTCCATACATTAGCAAAGTCCAACTATATTTTATTGGAACTTCCTTCTAGCACTATCCCCGCTTATACGGTAGAGATGATAAGACAATTAAAAATAGCGGGTTATAAACCCATTTTGGCCCATCCTGAACGAAATATGGCTATTAGAGAAAATCCAAAGAAGCTGAATGCCCTCATTCAACAAGGGGTGTTTACACAATTGACGGCGGGTAGTTTAACCGGATTGTATGGTAAGGAAGTACAGCGATTATCACTTGCTTTAGTGAGGGCCAATTACATTCATACGATAGGCTCTGATGCCCACAATCTACGTACAAGATGCTTCTACTATCAAGCAGCACTGCAATATTTGGAGAGAAAGAAAGAGGGAGATTCAATTAATCGCCTCTTAACGAATAATGCAAGCATTTTAGCAAACAAGCCAATTTTGTCACTCGAATTGGATGATATGGCTTTAAGGAAACGATGGTATTTCTTTCATATGTCTTTGTAGGATTGAGCGTGACAATCACATGAAAATAGTCTACACATTAATGTTTAGCACACTTATTTTTATGAGTCTCATGCAGCCAGTCGCTGGTATTTATCATAAATTATCTTTAGTAATCGGCTTGTTCATCATAGTGGTATCTGTACTCCTGCATAAAAAAATACATATTCACAATGTACAAGCCTGTGTTTTCTTTAGTCTGTATACATTTTTTTGTGTCATAGCAGCAGGTATGAATCAGGACATGATTTTATTGAAAAACAGTTTACAATTATTGTGCCTGTTTATAGCTGTTTCTATTTTTTTTAATGATCTTGTGAAAGCACAAGTATTAGAAATCGTGTTAAATAGTGTGCTAATCGCCTATATCCCATTTTTAATGCTATGTTTTCAGCAAGCACATTATATGTTTGAAGCTTTTGCTGGTGTATTTGAAAATCCAAATACAATGGGGTTTTCTATGATTGGTTTAGTGATAGTTGTATTAATGAGACTGTATAACGTGACAATACAGATGCTACATGGACAACAAAAGATAAAATACATGCTGTTTTTTATACTTTATACGGTCGTCTATTTAATTAGTTTGTATGTTATTTTGCTATCAAATGCGCGTACATCATTATTAACCGTTGCTTTTGCCACAGTTGTTGTCATGGTTTGGATTGTTAAAAGCATGAACAAAACCTTCCTGCCCTTCATAAAGTTGGTCGCACTGTTTACATGTTTAGGTGTAGTTGTAGTAATGGTGATGATGAAAATGGACATGATGCAAGAAGCGGTACAAAGTATTCTATTAAAAATGGAGAAAAAATCTACGAACATAACAGATGGTCGCCTTGAAATTTGGCAATATGTTTTTGAGCATTTTCATTTTTGGGGACACGGTGTTGAATCATTGTGGTCTATAGGTGTTTCACATGCACATAATACATTGATTAATATTTTACAGGAGGCAGGCTTGCTGGCACTGGTTAGCTACTGTTTGTTTCTTTTTGCCATTGCCAAGGGTTATCGTCAGATGAATGAACAGCTTATCGTTTTTACAGCCTTGGTCGTGGTTGCCGTATTGGGGGTTTCTACATTTGAAATACTTTATTTTAATATGCTTCATCTCCTTGTATTTGTTGTAAGTGGAAGTATAAGGGATAGAGGCGAAAGAGCGACTTTGTCCGAATAACCAGTAGGCTTGTTTAATATACTTTATTAATATTGTGCACGATTTGTCTATTAGGAGGGGATCCATTTGTGAATGAAGAAATGACAATACAAAGTCTCATAAAAGTATTGCTAAAACGCTGGTTCTTCATCCTCATGCTCATGATTCTATCTATGGGCATCGCTATATTGATAAGTTATTATATTCAGACGCCGATATATGAAGCGGAAACGCAATTATTGGTCAATCAAAACAGCTATGAAAATCAGCAACTAGTAGGTGCACAAAATGTTGATACGGATCTGCGGCTCATTAATACGTACAATGTGATTATTAAAAGTCCTGTTATTTTAGCGAAGGTTATTGATGTACTGTCACTTGATACGACACCAGATGAATTAATGAAGCAAATTGAGGTTTCGAGCGCCAATAATTCTCAGGTGGTGAATATTCGCGTACAGGATAAAAATGAAGAGAATGCAGTGAAAATCGCCAATTCAATTGCAGAAGTGTTTAAAGAGGAAATTCCTGTCTTGATGCATGTGGACAATATTAATATTCTTTTTGTTGCCCAAAGCAGTGAGCAGCCTGTACCAGTAAAGCCAAATAAAATGCTGAATCTTATCATAGCTGCTATTTGCGGTTTCGCTTTGGCTATTGTGCTAGCGTATTTTTTAGAAACGATTGATAAGACTATTAAAACAGAGCAAGATATTGAGGAGGTTTTATCATTACCAGTGATTGGGGTCGTCAGTAATATCGAATTACTGACGAGAAAAAAACTGAGGGTCAGGGGGCCATCCTAATGTTTTTTAAGAGAAAAACAAAGAAAATACCAATGGCTCGAAAGCTGATCACCGTTTCCGATATGTCGTCGATTCCATCAGAGCAATATCGAACAATTCGCGCAAATATTAAGTTTTCACAGCCTAATCGAGATGTGAAGACTATTTTAGTAACCTCTTCCATTGCTGGCGAGGGAAAATCTACAAATGCGGCGAATATTGGTGTGGTATTTTCGCAAGAGGGTAAAAGCGTGCTGATTGTAGATGCTGATATGCGTAAACCTACTTTGCATCATACGTTCTATCTCGACAATATTCTAGGGCTTTCCTCAGTATTATCACGGCAATCTGCACTACAAGAGGTGATTCAAGAAACTTTCGTCGAAGGAGTAGATATCATTTCGAGTGGGCCAATTCCCCCCAATCCGACAGAGTTATTAGCTTCAGAAACGATGACCTCCCTCCTAGCTGAAGTGAAAAATATATACGATATCATTATTTTGGACGCACCACCGTTACTTTTTTTATCGGACGCACAAATTTTATCGAATAAATGTGATGGCACCCTTTTAATTGTCAATACAGGGGCGGTTGGGCAAGCAGCCGTTATCAAATCGAAGTCAATCTTAACAGTTTCTAAGGCTAATATTTTAGGTGTTATCTTGAATAACTATAAGATAAAGGGCAATACGTACGAGCATTATTATGGCAAAGAATAAGGATGGAAAATAGCTTTGAAAAAAATTCTGCATATTATTCCAACAACAGATTTCGGCGGTATTACATCGATGGTTGTCGACATTTGGACGAATACGAATAAATCAATGTACCATTTTGATTTTCTATCGTTTAATAAAGGGCAATACCATGAGACATTAGTTCAACAAGGCTCCAAGATATTTTACGAAACATACATTACCCAGCAAGGACCACTTGCTTATATGAGGAAACTTTATCGAATCCTAAAGCAGCAACAATATGACGCAATTCACGATCATACAGGCTATCGAGCGGTCTTTACATTGCTGGCAGCTCGTTTAGCGGGTGTTCAATGCCGTGTTTTACACAGCCATACGAATGTTGCCGAGGAGTGGAACAATAAGATTATGTTAGCATTGTTGAAAAGACTAAGTGTTTACAATGCAACGAAATTAGTGGCATGTAGTCAAAAGGCGGGGGAATTTTGCTTTAGTAAAAGGCCTTTTGAAGTAATAGCAAACCCAATTGAACTTCAAAAAGTAAAATGTATATCATTTGAAGAGAGAAAAAAATGGAGAGAAGAACTAGGTATAAAAGATGATGAATTAGTGTTAGGGCATATTGGACGCTTTGTACCAGTGAAAAATCATTCTTTTTTAATTGAACTCTCCGTCTATTTAAAACAGCGAGGTATCCCTTTTCAACTATTTTTGATAGGGGATGGGCCTTTAGAGCAAGAAATTCGACAGCTCGTCCAACAAAAAAATGTAGAGGACTGTGTACGATTTTTAGGACAGCGTGCAGATATACTCACGCTCCTTCAACTCTTTGATAAATTTCTCCTGCCATCACACTTCGAGGGCTTTGGGATTGTCCTTTTAGAGGCACAAGTTTGCGGGATACCTGCTATTGTTTCATCCACTTTACCGAGAGAAGTAGATTTACATATTGGTTTAGTGCATTATCTAGATTTACATGGAGAGATTGATAGTTGGCTTCAGGCCATTGTAACTCAAAATGGTCAAGTGGATCACCAAATGATTCATGACCATATCAAAATGAAAGGGCTTGATGCACAAGCGATTTCAAGCAAATTGTGCACGCTCTACATATAACGAAACTAAATCGAAGGATGAGACTATTCAAAAGAAGATTAAAATTACGCATATCATCACGACCATTGGCCTTGGTGGAGCAGAGGCCATGCTTTATCGTCTCTTAGAAAACATGGATCGGGATGGTTATGAGGTAGAGGTCATCTGTTTAACGGAGATGGGAACGTATGGTGAGTTAATAGAAAAGCAATTAAATATTAAGGTAACGATATGCGATCTGCGTAGCAATCGTGTCAACGCGTTTATGAATTGCTATCGTTTATGTCAAGAAAGCGACATTATTCAAACATGGATGTATCATGCTAATTTACTAGGATATATCCTAGCGATATTGCTAAAAAAGAAATTAATTTGGGGAATTCACCATAGTAATCTCAATAAACAAGATAATAAACGCCGGACAATTTTTATTGCCAAGCTTTGTGCAAAATTGTCTAAACGTGTAGATGCTATTATTTCATGTGGACCAAAAGTAAAAGAAATCCATGAAGCGATTGGCTACAGTGGTAAGCAGCATCGTGTCATTGTTAATGGCATCAACACAGATCAATATAAGCCAAGCACGAAGAGGCAATATTTTGTAGAACAATTTGACATCATCAATCAACCCATTTTATTGCATGTTGGCAGATGGGACCCATTAAAGGATTATGAAAATTTGATGGCTAGTGTAAAAAAGCTAAGGCAGCAACGGCAAGATTTTTATTTGTTTTTAGTAGGCTTTGAAATTGATGATGCCAATAGGGATTTACTACAACTGATTGAGTCGGCCCAGTTAGAGGAAGTGACGTTCTTATTAGGCAGTAGAGAGGATATTCCACAATTAATGGCAGCAGCTGATGTATTCGTTTTGTCCTCAGTAGGAGAGGGGCTACCGAATGTGCTAGTGGAGGCATTGGCAAGCGGCACATGCTGTGTCACAACAAATGTTGGGGATTGTGCTTATTTGGTCGGGAATAGTGGTGAGGTTGTAGCTGCCAAGGATGCAGAGGCTTTAGCAAGTGGGATTAATACAGCTTTAAATTACAGTTCACGGCAATATGCACAAAAAGCGAGCCTTGGTCGTGAACATGTGTTAGCAAATTTTCAAATTCAACAGGTTGTTGCGCAATATCAATCATTATATCCAGCAATTCTAAAGGAAAGTCCATCCTAACTAATAGAAAGGTGTGCTCATGAAAGAAATAAAGATTGGAGCCATTCTTTCTTATATAACAATCGGCTGTACAATGCTCTCTTCACTCATTTTCACACCTATTATGATATCACTCCTTGGTCAGAAAGAATTTGGTCTATATTCCTTAATGATCGTACTCGTAGGTTATCTCTCCATTTTAGATTTGGGGTTAGGTAATGCTATTGTACGCTATATTGCTAGAAATCGAGCAGCAGCAGATCCAACATTAGAAGCAGCATTAAATGGATTTTTTCTGAAATTATTTGTTGGTATCGGCTGTCTTACTTTATTGATAGGATTTTTCTTATTTTCCCATGTGGATATTATTTTTGGGCAAAGCTTATCTGGGGAACAATTAGAAAAGGCAAGGCTAATGGGCTTTATAATGACGATTAGTTTAGCAATGCAATTTCCGTTAGGTGTCTTCACTTCCATCTTACAAGCATATGAAAAATTTATTTTTATTAAATTAACGACATTATTACAGGTGGTTGTGCAGCCCCTGACAATGTTGTTTTTTCTTTTACAGGGAACAGATGCGGTGACATTGATCTGTATTATTGCTATTTACAACATACTTTTTTTACTGTTAGATGCCATTTATTGCATGAAGGTGCTTTCCATCCAATTCACATTTAGTCTCCAAAATACAACTCTCATAAAGGAAATTTTCATCTATTCATTTTTTATTTTTATTACTGTGATTGTTGATAAAATTTATTGGCAAACAGATCAAGTGTTATTAGGCATATTTAAGGGGACCGAGGATGTTGCCATCTATGCAGTAGCGATTCAAATTGTGTTGATCTTTATGTCACTGGCTTTAGCGATTAGCGGATTGTTTTTACCTCGTATTTCTATGCTTGTGACAAAAGAAGATGGCTTAGTAGAAATAAATCAGCTATTCGTAAAAGTTGGCGCGATTCAATTTTTAGTTGTGGGCTATATATTAGGGGGCTTTTTTCTTTTTGGTCAAGAGTTTCTAGTATTGTGGCTAGGTCAAGAGTTTATTGCCATTTATGCGATTGTCCTCATTATTATGGTGCCGTTTAGTATTGATCTCATACAAAATCTAGGTCTTAATGTGTTGAAGGCAAAAAACTTGTTTAAATTTAGAACCATTTTATTAATCATTGTTGCCATCGCAAATATTTTTGTATCAATACCGGCTATTTATTTTTATGGCAAAATCGGTACAGCGATTGTTACAGCTTGTTCATTATTTATTGGAAATGTAGTGATTATGAATATGTATTACCACAAGAAAATTGGCTTGGATATCTTTAGGTTTTGGCGAACTATTGGCAGGCTAGTATTGGCCTTTGTTGTTGCTATTTGCTGTAGTGAACTTTTATGGGAACTAACAAACCCTTCAGTTACTTGGCTATCTATTAGCCTATCTATTTTTTACTACACGCTACTGGCAGGTATCAGTCTATTTTGTATTGCTTTGACGAAAAAACAAAAATCAAAGTGGATAGAGCTTTTTCGTAAAGGAGGCGCAATATTTTGGCGTCCAAAATCTTAGTGAGTGTTATTGTACCTGTTTACAATGCTGAGCCCTATTTGGAGAAATGTTTAACAAGCATTTGTCAGCAAACATTAAAGGATATTGAGATTATTGTCGTTAATGATGGCAGTGAAGATCAATCATTAACGATCTTACAAAAGTTTGCACAAATTGATGCACGTATGACCATTTTTACGAATGCCAATAGTGGTGTTAGTAAAGCAAGAAATGTTGGAATAGACCATGCCAACGGTCAATATGTTACCTTTGTTGATGCAGATGATTGGCTAGAGCTAACGATGCTTGAAGAATTGTATCAAGCATGTAAGCTGACAGGCTCTGCTATTGCAAAATGCGATTTATTTTGGCATGCAGCGGAGGGCAGCAGGTCGTTATATTATCCATCCAACAGCTACTGTACTTACAGTGCCATAGATTGTTTACACAAATTATTTACTGAAATAGGGGAAACACATTTTGGTTTTGCCAGCTGTAAATTGTATAAAAAATCCTTTTTAGATTTCCATAGGCTACGGTTTGATGAAGCGATGAGCTTTGCAGAGGATACAGTATTTCTGACAAGGGCTGTCATAAAAAATCAGACCATCTGTTATGTGCCAAGACAGCTTTATTATTATAATGTGACGAATCAAAGCTCTTTAACAAAAAAAGCCATGGTCTATTTACGACACAATTATGATGTATTGTATAAAAAGCTTTTGAAGGAATTACAGGATGGAGAGGTTTATGCGGAAGTGAAAAATAGCTTTCTGAATTACCAATTGGAGGGGCTATTGATTATTCTTCATCAAAGTGCTACTGCACAAGAGATGAAGTATGAGATTCAATCCTTTTTAAAGGCTTATCCAGACGTATTAAAGGTTAAGTTAATGAAACGAAAGATGAAACAAATTGTTTTTTTAAAGCTTATTAAAAACAATTGGTTTACATTATCTTCAACACTAATTTATATAAATGTGAAAAAGCATCAAGTGATTTCGCGTTGTTAGATTTATCTTGATTTAGCCGATGTTTTTTGCAATGAAGACGCCAACTGAAATAGGGAGACATCAAAAGGAGCAATAACGGTGTGACCAATATCATGTTGCTCCAAGGATACTGACGGAGGTTATTGATATTGAAGAAAGCCTGCACGATGCTGGTCAGTTAATTGTTGTCACAGGTCGTGACGGTCTTAGGTTAACTTCTACTTGTTAGCTCGAAAAAATCTGGAAGCATTGTTTATCTGCGCAAAAGCGAAGTATCAGCGGCAATTACGCCGAGACGTAATTGATATTTTATTTTGCGTAATCCTCCTCCTAGCGTTACAATTAGTGATGGTATTCAGGTGCGAAGTTAAAGTCTCTAAAGCATAATGATTTAGAGGCGTAATGGAAAGAAAGAGTGGTTAAAAAATGAAGGTTTTATTTATTGGCGATATTGTAGGTTCAATTGGTCGAGATGCGGTGGAAAAATATTTACCTCGCTTAAAAAAGAAATATAATCCAGACGTTGTCATTGCCAATGGTGAAAATGCTGCGGCAGGACGTGGCATTACTCATAATATTTATAGTAGCCTGCTACAAATAGGTGTAGATGTAATTACAATGGGTAATCACACATGGGACAATAAAGATATTTTCGATTTTATCGATGATGCGGATTATTTAATTCGTCCTGCTAACTTTTCAAGTGAGGCACCTGGTAAAGGTATGGTGCAAATTTCTAAAAACGGTGTGACATTATCTGTCATTAATTTACATGGTCGTGTATTTTTACCTCCTCATGAGGACCCATTCGCAATGGCAGATAAGCTAATTGAGGAAGCCCGTCAAACGTCACCACTTGTTTTCGTAGATTTTCATGCGGAAGCGACTAGTGAAAAGATTGCCCTTGGCTGGCATTTAGATGGCAAGGCTTCTGCGGTTGTGGGGACACATACACATGTACAAACGGCCGATGCAAGAATTTACCCGAACGGCACAGCCTATATTACGGATGTAGGTATGACAGGTCCATATGATGAGGTTTTAGGCATGACGAAGGATAGTGTCATTTATAAATTCCAAACAAATATGCCATCCCGTTTTGAAGTACCGAAAAAAGGTCGAGAGGTTTTAAGTGGTTTCTTTGTAGAGATGGATGATCGAACAGGGAAAGCTACTGCCTGTGAACGCATTTATATAAATGAGGATTATCCGTTTCAAGGATAAATAAGTCGAAGTATGTTGGTTTACGACTCTTTTGCTGTGGATACAGGTTTATTTGTGAAACTAGTCTATTTCCGTTTTGCGGAGCATAAAATGTGCTACGGACAATAACTTGAGGTCCAAAAAGGGGGACATGAGTTGTTGAGCGTAAACACTATTCGCGAAACGGGGAGGAATAATTGTGGATTCATTAAAAGTATCATCACGCTCTAATCCAAATTCAGTTGCAGGTGCATTAGTCGCGGTAATCAGAGAAAAAGGGCAGGCAGAAATGCAAGCAGTTGGGGCAGGTGCACTTAACCAAGCCGTAAAAGCAGTGGCCATTGCACGCGGATTTGTAGCGCCAAGTGGCACAGATTTAATTTGCGCACCGGCGTTTGCCGATATTTTAATTGCTGGTGAAGAACGTACAGCCTTGAAGCTGCTCGTGGAAAAACGTATTCGATAAAAAAGTAATGAACTAAAATGCCTTGTCACATAATAACGTGGCAAGGCATTTTTTCGTTTTCCTGTTTACATATGATACATGTCACTTGAAATAGAGGTGTGATTTTGCTTGGATTTGAAAATTACAACTTTATGAACAGGATTTTCAGTCAAAGGTCTGATTTTCGCCTAAATCGTTGAGAAACAATAGTGCAGAAGGTTTCTTCGTGTTAAACTTATGAAGGAAAAATAATAGTACACATTGGATTTAAGGAGTTGTTGACATGTTACATCAGCTTTCATGGAAAGTCGGTGGGCAACAGGGTGAAGGGATTGAGAGTACAGGTGAGATTTTCTCAATGGCAATGAATCGTCTAGGCTATTTCCTATACGGTTATCGTCACTTCTCTTCTCGAATTAAAGGTGGCCATACGAATAATAAAATTACAGTTCGTCCAACAGAAGTGCGTGCAATTGCGGATGATTTAGATATTTTAGTGGCATTCGATCAGGAAACAATCGATGTCAATTATAAAGAGCTCACAGAAAACGGTGTTATTTTAGCGGATGCAAAATTTGACCCGGTCAAACCAGAAGATTCAAAGGCACCATTATTTGCTGTTCCATTTACAGAAATAGCAGCAGAGCTTGGTACATCGTTAATGAAAAACATGGTAGCCATTGGAGCAACAGCGTCATTGCTTAACCTAGAGGATGCAGTGTTCCAAAATGTTGTCGATGATATTTTTGGGAAAAAGGGCGAAGAGGTCGTTCAAAAAAATATGGAAGCCATTACACGTGGTCGTCAAATTATGAATGAGCTTTTGGGTGAACGTGTAGGCCAATGGGAGCTTGCACCTGCAGACGGCAAACGTCGTATGTTTATGATTGGTAACGATGCAGTGGCACTTGGTGCATTAGCTGCTGGGACACGCTTTATGGCAGCATACCCAATTACGCCAGCTTCTGAAATTATGGAATACTTAATTAAGAAGCTACCGAAATTCGGTGGGACAGTTATCCAAACGGAGGATGAAATTGCTGCGGCAACAATGGCAATCGGAGCTAACTTTGGTGGTGTACGTTCCTTTACTGCTTCAGCAGGCCCTGGTCTTTCATTGATGATGGAGGCAATTGGTCTTTCAGGTATGACAGAGCAACCATTAGTAGTAGTAGATACGCAACGTGGGGGCCCTTCAACTGGACTACCAACAAAGCAAGAACAATCGGACTTAATGGCTATGCTTTACGGAACACATGGAGAAATCCCTAAAGTAGTCATTGCGCCTTCAACAATGGAGGAAGCATTTTTTGATACAATCCAAGCATTTAATATTGCAGAGGAATTGCAATTACCAGTTATTTTAATGACAGATTTACAATTGTCTCTAGGGAAACAATCGGTAGAACCGTTTGATTACGATAAAATTGAAATCCGTCGAGGTAAAATTGTGATTGATGACCTTGATGAGGCTGTCGATAAAGCCTACTTCAAACGCTATGAAGATACTGAAGATGGGATTTCACCTCGTGTTTTACCAGGTACATTGCATGGTATTCACCACGTTACAGGTGTTGAACATGATGAAACAGGGAAGCCATCTGAGGCAACGGGCAATCGTCAAACACAAATGGATAAACGCTTCCGTAAATTAGAGAGTTTGAAATTTGATAACCCTGTCTTTGTCAATGCACCACATGAGGAAGCGGATATCTTATTAGTAGGCTTTAACTCAACAAGAGGAGCTATCGAGGAAGTGCAAGAACGACTTAATGCGCAAGGAATGAAAGTGAATCATGCGCATATTCGTTTAATTCACCCATTCCCATCTGCGGAAATGGCACCTCTTGTAGCACAAGCGAAAAAAGTAATCGTTGTAGAAAATAACTATACGGGTCAATTGGCTAATATTATGAAGATGAATATTGGTGGTCACGACAAAATCGCGACAATTACTAAATATAATGGTACGCCATTCTTGCCAGGTGAATTAGAAAATCGTGTGAAGGAGTTGACTCGCTAATGGCAACATTTAAGGATTTTCGTAATACAGTGAAACCAAACTGGTGCCCAGGTTGTGGAGACTTCTCTGTACAAGCAGCTATTCAACGTGCTGCAGCAAATGTCGGAATTGAGCCAAATGAACTTGCTGTGATTTCAGGAATTGGTTGTTCAGGACGTATTTCAGGCTATATTAATTCTTATGGATTCCATGGTATTCATGGTCGTGCACTACCGATTGCACAAGGATTAAAAATGGCCAATCGTGATCTACATGTCATCGCTTCTGGTGGTGATGGTGATGGATTTGCTATCGGTATGGGGCATACAATTCATGCTATCCGCCGTAATATTGATATTACGTATATTGTAATGGATAACCAAATTTATGGTTTAACAAAAGGTCAAACATCGCCACGTTCTGCTGCTGGATTTATTACAAAATCTACACCAGGTGGAGCGATTGAACCATCATTGAAACCATTAGAGGTAGCATTAACAAGTGGTGCAACATTTGTGGCACAAGGCTTCTCTACTGATATTAAAGAGTTAACAGCTTTAATCGAAGCTGGTATCAACCATAAAGGCTTCTCATTTATCAATGTCTTTTCACCTTGTGTAACGTATAACAAAGTGAACACATACGATTGGTTTAAAGAGAATTTAACAAAACTAGCGGATGTAGAAGGCTATGATCACAATGATCGTGGTATGGCAATGCGTACAGTGATGGAGAATGAGGGCTTAGTAACAGGTGTTATTTATCATGATACTGAAACAACATCGTATCAAGAAAAAGTACCTGGCTACTCAGAGCTACCATTAACAGATATCGATATTAAAATGAGCGAAAATGATTTCAATGATTTAGTAAAAGAATTTATGTAAAAATGATAGAATCAAAGCATTTGGAATGAGAGGACATTCCAAATGCTTTTTTTATGCTTTAGTAAGGAATCGCGAGTAAAAGCCTAGCTACCGCGAGTATTTAGAGATGAATCGCGAGTAAAAGCACAGCCATCGCGAGTATTTGATATTGAATCCTTATAAAATCCTTATAATTGTTTTTTACACTAAGGTCATCGAAAGGATGATGACTAATGATGAAAGATTTAATATTGAAGACTGAAAATCTTAATAAGTCGTTTAAAGGGCAAAAAATTGTAGATAATGTATCGTTAGAAATCCAACGTAATACAGTCTACGGTTTACTTGGACCAAACGGAGCGGGGAAATCCACAACATTAAAAATGATGACAGGTATGTTACGACCAAATGCCGGAAATATCATTTTTAATGGACATACATGGACACGAAATGATTTACAGGACATCGGCGTGTTAATTGAAACACCTCCCTTGTATGACAATTTAACAGCAACGGAAAATTTACAAGTTCGCACGATAGCGTTAGGTCTACCGCAAAGTCGTATTGAAGAAGTATTAAAAATTGTAGATTTAACGAAAACAGGGAAAAAACGGGCCGGGCAGTTTTCCTTAGGTATGAAGCAACGATTAGGTATAGCGATTGCGCTGTTAAACAAGCCAAAGCTGTTAATTTTAGATGAACCTACAAATGGACTGGATCCGATTGGTATACAGGAGCTTCGTCAGCTTATTCGCTCATTTCCAGAGCAAGGCATCACCGTTATTTTATCTAGTCATATTTTGTCTGAGGTGGAACAGGTCGTGGATGACATTGGCATTATTGCTGATGGCAAGCTTGGCTATCAGGGACCGGCACCACAAGGTCAGGAATTAGAATCACTATTTATGCAGGTTGTTGCTACCAATAGAAAGGTAGGTTACTAGCATGATAGCCATAATGAAAGCGGAAAAATTAAAATGGAAGCGAACATTTATTGCCAAGCTACTTTGGCTTACGCCCCTTGTGACCTTACTGATAAGTGCCGTGCTGATGGGTGGCGTGTATTTTCAAACAGGTGCTTATAACTGGTGGTATACTATGCTGCTACCAGGCGCACTGACGATTTGCTGTGCCTTAGTGGTCGAAAAGGATAAAAAAATAAAATACCATAGTATTCTTGCTTTACCACTTGATCTTAAAAAGATTTGGCTAGGAAAAATAGTATCATTAAGCATATGGCTTCTTGTGATTACGATTATTTTCTTTGGGGGAATCACGGCTGGGGGCTGGCTATTCGGTCATAGTTTACCAATAGCGAGCAGTTTACTAAGTACTTTTGTTATTTTCCTGACGTTTTTGTGGCAAATACCTTTATGTCTTTTCCTAGCAGCTAAATTAGGCACCTATTTGACCATCTTACTCAATGTAGTAGCCAATATCTTAGGGATTGTTGCCTTTGCGGATGGGGAACTATGGTATTATTATCCATTTGCAATTGGTGCACGTTTATTATGTTCTACACTTGGCATATTACCAAACGGTCTACCAGTACCACAAGGTAGTCCTTTATTGGATAAAGGCGTTATACTTCCGGGCTTACTGATAGCACTAGCTTGGTTTATGATGATTAGCTTTCTAACTGCGAAGTGGTTCCAAAAAAGGGAGGCGAACTAGCGGATGGACATGTTACGATTATTGAGAGTGGAATGCCTTAAAACAAAACGAACACCTTTTTTGCTGACACATATACTTGTCCCCCTTGCTATTTCTGGGCTATTTCTAGCCTACTACTCCTATTCGCCATGGGATTTTCAAGGAAAAGTAACTGCCTATTTTCAGGGGTTAGCTTGTGGGCTACCGATTATTATAGGATTAGTATGTGCTATGGCATCTGAGCAAGAAGCAAACGCTGGTCGTTTCCAAGGTATGCTAGCTACAACAAACATAAAAATAAAGGCATACATGAGCAAGCTCATCTTATTATTATTGTTTAGCTTTGGAGCCATCTTTCTATCTATAGCTATTTTTAGTTTTGGCTTTAGAGAATTATTACATGAAGTAGATTTGAGCTATTCATTTTATAGTATGGCTGCATGTATTCTATTCGGCAGTCATGTGATTTTCTATATGTTACATTTATTTGTAAGCCTCCAATTTGGTAAAGGCGCTTCGATTGGTTTAGGTATTGTAGAAGCGCTGTTGGTCGCCCTATTGCTTACAGGCTTAGGGGATCATATTTGGCCCTTTTTACCTTATGGATGGAGCGGTCATTTTGTTTCATTATGGATTTTAACATCGATGGGAACCGATATAAAATTGCTCGAAACAAGTATCCAAACTGGCATAATGGCGTGCTTAGGGGGTATCATATTGACTTTTGCGCTGTCTTGTTTATGGTTTTGGAGATGGGAAGGTAGAGCATCTGAAAATTAGAGGGTGAATTATGGCAAATATATTAGTAGTGGATGATGAAGTAGATATTTTAATGTTGATAAAGAATGCACTTTATAAAGATAATCACTTAGTAACCATTGTGTCCGAACCGACAGAAGTAGGAAAGATGGATTTAGGTTTCTTTGATTTAATTTTGCTTGATGTGATGATGCCTATTATGGATGGCTTTACATTGTGTGGGCAAATTCGGCATGCTGTAGATTGTCCGATTCTTTTTCTTACAGCTAAATCCTTAGAAGAAGATGTGATGTATGGTTTAGGCTTAGGTGCAGATGATTATTTGATTAAACCATTTGGTATTGGAGAGCTACGGGCAAGGGTGAATGCGCATATCCGACGGGAAAGCAGAGAGAAGCGGAACATCCTTTATAGTGATAAAGTTCATTTTAATCTTTCTGGTAAAGAATTGTTTGTTCAGAATGAGCGCGTCCTGCTAACTAAAAGTGAGTATGAAATATGTGAATTTTTAGCACGGCATCGTGGGCAAGTTTTCTCAAAAGAACAGATATACGAATCAATTTTTGGGTTTGATGGCAAAAGTGACAGTACAGCGATAACAGAACATGTCAAAAATATTCGGTCAAAGCTACATGCGTTTGGCATAGATGTTATTGATACGGTTTGGGGGATCGGCTATAAATGGAGATGATAAAACCGAGGAAAGGAACACACCTTCATACATTTTTCCTGAGATATTTATTCTTTCTTTGCTTAAGTATCATTTTATTAGGGGCACTATTAATCGGTTTATTTATGTTTGCTTTTTCAGCTACTATTATTTTGCCAGCCAATTATGCTGAAACACAAATCACTTTAGCGAAAGACCGTATTGCTACAAGCAGTGAGGTCACAGATGATATGATTCCTGATCTTGTAGACTACGCAGTGATTTCTAATAAGGGGGAATTTCTTTCTGGTACTTTAACAGAAAAAGAGGCTTCCCATGCATGGCGTTTAAAGCAAAAGGGAGAGACGAAAAGTAATGTTCGATTTTATGCATTTGTTGAGCGAGAACAGGAAGTGTGTATTTTACGCTATGGTTTAGTCCCTGAGTATCGCTCACCTGTTATGAGAAAATATTTACCTAATCCCCAATTAACGGCTTTACTATTGTTTATTATAGGCGTTATCGTACAGGCAACGGTACTTGCTGTGCATTTCGGCAGAAGACTTAAACGAAAAATGTTGGGCCTACAAGAAGCCATTGAAAAAATCCAACATCAAAATTTAGATTTTCATATAAAACCATCTGGGATTCGAGAAATTGATGATATTGCACTTTCCTTTGAGCAGATGAAGGAGGCATTAAATACTTCATTGACACAACAATGGCAGGCAGAGAGAGCACGCAGAGAACAAATTTCTACACTTGCTCATGATTTGAAAACACCTCTTACGATTATTAGAGGAAATGCGGAACTTTTATTGGATACTGTTCAAGATGAAGTACAAAAAGAATACAACACTTATATATTAAAAAATACGCTAGAAATTGAAAAATTTACAAAGCAATTAATGGATATATCCAATATGGAGCAAAGTGTTGGTGGTGTAAAAACAACTGTAGAGCTGGCTTCATTTATACAACAGCTAGAACAGCAAATGAAGGCGCTTGCTTTAGAAAAAAATCTTGAAGTTAGTGTAGAAAAGGATAAACTGCCTGATGCCTTTATGATAGAGGAGGAGCTTTTTTATCGGGCTTTATTAAATTTGATTGTTAATGCTATAGAGCACACGCCACATAATAGCAAAGTCACTTTATCTGTTCAGGGAGAGTCCGATATTATTCATTTTACTGTGATGGATAGTGGGGCTGGTTTTTCATCGCAAGATTTAAAGAGAGCCACAAAGCAATTTTATCGGGGAGATCCAAGTAGAAATGCAGCAGACCATCATGGCATGGGGCTTTATATTGCCGAGTCCATCATTCAAAAACATGGTGGAACACTAACGTTGGCTAATGATTCAATAACGGGAGGAGGAAAAGTGATAATCACCATTGCGACGTCTTAATTATAAGATGTCTTTTTTTATTGTTAGTAATTATTTAGCGATCAATCGCGAGTAAAAGCACAATTAAAGGTTTCATGTAAAAATTGTAGGGGGCGGTGCGGGCAATGTTCTTTTAAAAAATGCTACAATAAAAGAAAAAAAGAGGCGATGCACGTGAATAACGTCATTGATTTTATTGCAAAGAAAAAGGAACGTGAAGATCGAAAGCGTGCTCAGGAATTAGAGCGTTATGTAGCTACACAGTGTAATTTTCAGCAACCTGAAAATATTGATGCTCTTGTAGATGACAAACTGATTGAAGTGAAGGATCATACGTTGTTTCTGGGCTTTCTATCTATTTTAAAAGATGAGCAAATCGAGCCGCTCACGATTTTTCAAGATGTCTTTACGTTAGAACCTTCTCGTTTTGAGATGTCCTACAATATGAGATGGTGGTCAGTTGTGCAACTGGCGTTTACATTTTTAACAATTTTAAAGGAAAATGAGCCGCATACATATGCAGATTTTTTAGGTCTCTCCAAATAATCTAGGTATGTGTACGTCTGGTAAAGCCAACGTACACATACAAAACTAGATTTCTTCTTAATCTCCTTCATTCAGCTTTACAATGCCCCTTCACTTATTAGGTATTTTCATAGATATTTATAATTTCTCAATAATTTTTACTAAATATTTTTAAGACCTCCATACTTGCTTAATGTTTGTTTTATACCATTAGGATTGTAAGCAAATAAAAATAAACCAAAACAAATGGAGGGTCCAACACATGGCAATTCAAAAATTGTGGAAAAAAGGTCTAATCGGTGCATTAGCCATTTCCATGTTGGCAGCTTGTTCTGACAGTTCATCTAGTGCAAATGAGGTAAACAAGGATTTATCGCTTGAAGAAATTACAGAAAAGGCAAAGGAAGAGGGCACTGTTAATTCTGTTGGTATGCCAGATACATGGGCGAACTGGGTGGAAACTTGGGAAGAGTTAGGAACCGAATATAGCATTAAACACAAGGATACGGATATGTCGAGTGCTGAGGAATTAGCGAAGTTTGAAGCAGAGAAAGATGATGCGACAGCAGATATTGGGGATGTTGGAATTGCTTTTGGACCAATCGCCAAGGACAAGGGCTTAACATTACCATATAAAACTTCCTACTGGGATGAAATACCGGATTGGGCAAAAGACGATGAAGGAAACTGGATTGTTGGCTATACTGGAACAATTTCTTTTTTAACAGATACAAATAATGTAAAGAATGCCCCGACCTCATGGAAGGATCTGAAAAATGGGGATTATACAGTCAGCATTGGGGACGCATTAACAGCTAACCAAGCGCAGTTTGCTATTTTAGCAGCAGCTATGGCCTTTGGTGGAGATGAGTCAAACATCCAGCCGGGCGTTGATTTCTTTGCTGAATTAGCGAAACAAGGTCGTTTACAGGGGGATCCATCAGTAGCGAACTTAGAAAAAGGTGAAATTGATGTAGCGATTTTATGGGATTTTAATGCATTAGGCTATCGTCACCAAATCGATGAGGAGCGCTTCGACGTAGTGATACCAAAGGAAGGATCTGTTACTTCTGGTTATGCAACAATTATTAATAAATATGCCAAAAACCCCCATGCTGCCATGCTAGCACGTGAATACATTCTATCTGACGCTGGTCAAGAAAATTTAGCAAAAGGCTATGCGCGCCCGATTCGAGACAACGTAGAACTTCCACAAGATGTAAAGGATTTATTATTACCAGCAGATATGTATACGAATGCACAGCCAGTAAAAGATCAAAAGAAATGGGAAGAAACAACAAAGCAAATCCCTCAACTCTATCAAGAGCAGGTGTTAATCCATGCAAAATAACAAAGTGGTTCTTATTGTCATCGATGCATTGCGCTTTGATACAGCCTGTACACATATGGGATTCTTGCATCATTTAGTGGAGCGTCAGGTGGCTGCTCGCTATAAGATTTGCGCAGAGGTGCCATCATTATCAAGGCCATTATATGAGACGATTTTAACGGGGACACCCCCTATTGTTCATGGCGTTACTAGCAATATGACGGTACGCTTATCGACTCAGAAAAGTGTCTTTCATGTCGCGAAGGAGCATGGTTTGTCCACGGCAGCCTCCGCCTATCATTGGGTGAGTGAGCTTTATAATAGAGCACCATTTAACTATATGGAGGACAGGCTACAGCTTGATACGCAATTACCGATTGACAATGGCTTGTTCTATTTTGAGGATCATTATCCAGATAGTCATGTATTTGCTGATGCAGCTTGGTTAATGGATCAAAAGCAGCCTGATTTCCTTTATATTCATCCTATGAATGTTGATGATGATGGCCACAAATTTACGGCGGATTCTGCACAATATCGCAATCGTGTGTTAGCGATGGATGCCCTACTCTCGTTATTTATTCCAAAGTGTATGGCACAGGGCTATGAGGTAATTGTGACGGCTGACCATGGTATGACAAGTGATGGTAATCATGGTGGAACAACGCATGAGGATCGTCATGTCCCACTGTTTGTCATTTCGGATTCCGTCAAGGCTGGTATAAAAGAAGGGATTATTTCGCAACTACAAATTGCACCACTGTGCTGTCATTTATTAAATATGGAGCCTGCGGATGATATGGTGCCTCTTTTGCTAGAAGGTATGTATACAGCAAAAGAGGTGTAACTAAGAGTAGTCGCTCCTTTTAGGTTGGAGCGACTACTATCCCTCTTATGCCATAAGTAATTATAGAAAGAAGTGGTTGTGTTGATATCGAAGCGGCAGTCCATTGCCTGGCTTTCGCCTTTTCTTGTTCTACTCTTATTATTTTTCCTAGTACCTTTACTGTATATGCTTATTACGAGCTTTCAAAATAGTGAGGGCTTTACATTAACACAATACGAGTCTATTTTTACGAACGACTATATTTTGCAAGGCTTTAAAAATAGTATTACATTGTCTGTTGTATCGGCTGTCATTGCATTAGTAGTCACATTGTTCGCTGTTTATGCCATGATGAAGTTGACTGAGCCAGTACGGGAGAAAATTTTAATACTAACGAACTTAACATCCAATTTTTCAGGTATACCACTAGCATTTGCTTTTATCGTTTTACTTGGTAATAGTGGTCTATTTACATTGTTATTTGAAAAATGGGACATTGATGCTTTGACATCCTTTTCTCTTTATAGCTGGGGCGGTTTGTTACTTATTTATATTTACTTCCAGCTGCCATTATCGCTTATGTTGTTATATCCCATTTATGATGGGATTCAGCAACAGTGGAAGGAGGCAGCAGCTTTATTAGGAGCGTCTAGTTGGCAATTTTGGCTGAAGATTGGTTTGCCAGTTATGTTACCTGGGATTGTAGGAACGTTTAGTGTGTTATTCGCTAATGCAATGGGAGCGTATGCCTCTGCCTATGCTCTAACAAGCAGTAATTATAATTTAGTGGCAATTCGTATAGGTTCCTTAATAAAAGGTGATATTTTTGCTCAGCCAGAGCTAGCTAGTGCCATTGCAGTTATATTAGCAGTGACAATGGTGACAGCCATGCTAATTAGTGAGTGGAGCATCTCTAAAACAAGGAGGAAAGTAAAATGAAAAAGCGAGGCTTGGCTGATTTCTTTTTCCTCCTGTTAGTAGGGTATTTACTATTGCCAGTATTGGCAACGACGCTTTATGCATTTGCATCGAAATGGAATAAAACGATATTACCAGAAGGACTTACACTAAAATGGCTTGCCACATTGTTTCAGGATACCGATTTTATCCAGGCATTTGGCCGTTCTGTGTTATTAGCAAGTGGTGCGGTTAGTATTGCACTCCTTGTCATTGTGCCAGCCATTTTCGTTATTGTCTTGTACTTTCCTACATACGAAAAATGGATACAGATAGCAGTGGTCATGGTCTATTCTTTCCCTGGAATCATTTTAGCTGTAGGGCTCATTCGAGTGTATAGCCAAATAGGTATACCAATGATATTCGTTGTTCTAGGAGCCTATGTGGTGGGTATTCTTCCTTATATCTATCAAGGAACAAGAAATAGTTTAAGAAATATAGATGCAAGGCAGCTACTTGATGCGGCCCAATTGCTTGGTGCATCGAAAAGACAGGCTTTCACAAAAATTCTACTGCCTACCGTTTATCCAGGCTTATTTGCAGGTGCTTTGTTATCATTCTCCGTCTTATTTGGTGAATTTGTTTTGATTAACCTTGTGGTTGGTTCTCGCTTTGAAACAGTTCAAATTTACTTAATGAAAAAGCTTAGCACAAGTGGACATATTGCAAGTGCAGTTGTTTTTATCTATATCGTGCTAATGGGTCTATTAACATTTGTCATTGCCATTGTAACAAAACGATCGAAAGGTGCTACAAATCTATGAGTTATCTTATTATTGAAGGGCTTCATAAAAAATACGGACAAGCAACGGTTTTAAGCAATATTCAGATGAATATCCAAAAGGGTGAATTTATTACATTGTTAGGTCCTAGTGGCTGTGGCAAGAGCACCATTTTACGCATTGTGGCAGGCTTAACAGATGCATCGTCTGGTAAAATTACAATTGAAGGAAAAGATATGAGTGGCGTACAGCCAAAGGATCGTCAAGTGGGCATGGTCTTTCAATCCTATGCACTCTTTCCTAATATGACTGTGCAAGAAAATGTTGCCTTTGGTTTGCGCATGCAAAAAGTCAATGCGGCAGACATCGAGCAGCGTGTTCAAGAAATGCTAGCCCTCGTTCATCTAAGTGAGAAAGCCAATGCTTACCCGAAAGAATTATCGGGGGGGCAACAGCAGCGTGTTGCTCTGGCACGTGCGTTAATCGTCCGTCCTAAAGTGCTGCTATTAGATGAACCCCTTAGTGCACTCGATGCTCAAATTCGCAAGAAGCTACAAGCAGATTTACGAGCTATTCAACGTAAGCTCAATATGACAATGATTTTGGTAACACACGATCAGGAAGAGGCTATGGCCGTTTCAGACAGAATATTTGTCATGAATAATGGGAGCATTGCTCAAAACGGTACACCAACAGAGATTTATACAAGACCGAATAATGAATTTATTGCAAACTTTATTGGGCATTATAATGTCTTTACACGCGAGACTTTAGAAAACATGCTTGGAGAATCTTTAATCGAGCAAGCCTCTAAATTTGCCATTCGACCAGAAGCACTGCATCTCAATCAACGAGAAGGAGATATGTGTCTAGTAGGGATCGCTAAACAATCATTAATGAGTGGCAATATTATTCGTACTACATTTGATGGTGAAACGGTGTTTACAATGGAACAACTACATCAACAAGGCTATTCGATCGAAATGGGCAAATCCTATAACTGTTATGTCGCAAAAGAAGATGTGATTGCACTATCATGACGTACGCCAAACTTGAAAGATTTGATTTTATATTAAAGCAATTAGAGAGAGACGGGAAAATCATTGTTGCCAATATTGCCGATGCTCTTCAGGTGGCACCAGAAACAATTCGCCGAGATTTTGATGAATTAGAGCAGCAGCATTTATTATCAAGAGTCCATGGTGGGGCTATTAAATATACGAACGTGCGCAACGAGCCCGTATTTTTACGCAAGCTGCAAATGCAAAAAGAGGCAAAGCGCCAAATTGCTCGTATGGCAGCAAAACGTATTTGTGATGGCGATACCATTGCAATTGATACAGGTACGACAACGGTCCATATGGCAGATTTTTTACTAGCGGTTGATGATATAACGGTTGTAACGAACTCGATTGCAGCAGCAATACAATTTAATTTAGCCATAGAAGAACGACGTATGACAGGCAAGGTCATATTACTGGGAGGCACTGCGAATCCAAAACAATCTTCAGTTGCAGGCGCTATGACTTTAGAGATGCTTGATAATATGAATTTTGATAAGACATTTTTATCGTGCGGTGGTATTAGTGAGGGCATTGTTTATGATTACGATTTGGATGAATCCCTTATTTCTAAGAAGATGCTCAAGCATAGTAAAGTGAGTTATTTATTAGCCGATGCAACCAAAATAAATGGCAAATCATTTTTTCGAATTTGTCATCTTGATGAATGTACAGAAATTCTTTGTGAAAGCACTTGTCCATTAGAATGGCAAGCCTATGAGGAAAAATGGACGGTATGTAATGGAGGGAAAAGCTGATGACAATTGATTATCATGTACATTTAGAAGAGGGACCCTATTCATTTCGCTGGCTAGAGCGTACATCACAGGCACTGGAGTTTTTCCAGCATGAGGATGAGGCGAAAAAAGGCTCCAAGCAACAAATGTTCTATCAAGTACAGCGGTTAGCACAGCGAGTACAAAAGGGCTGTTATAGTGAGGAATGGTTGGATTTATATCTCGAACAGGCCAAGCAGCTTGGCTTGCGTGAGGTAGGCATTGTCGATCATTTATATCGTTTTCAAGAAACGCGTGCCTATTTCGAACGCTTTATGAGGTTGGATGATAGTGAGATTGGTCAAGTACAGCGCTATTGGCTAGATCGCGTGATGACAGAGAATATAGATGCCTTTGTGACGACCATCCAACAGGCGAAGGAAAAATGGCGTCAACATGGCATTACTTTGAGACTGGGTATAGAGGCAGATTATTTTATTGGCGGGGAAGAGCAATTAGCTGCTTTATTAGCTGGTTATCCTTGGGATTATGTGATTGGTTCTGTCCATTTTGTTGACGGCTGGGGCTTTGATAATCCTCAAACACAACATCTTTTTGAGCAAATGGATCAGTCTGCTTTACAACAAAGTTATGAGCAATTTTTTAAGGTTGTCGAGCAAATGATTCATTCCAATATGTTTGATTTTGTTGCACATTTAGATAATTTTAAAGTATTTAATTATCAGGTGGAGAATCATGCTTTTCTTGATGCCTGGTATAAACGGATTGCCCAGGCCCTAACGACAACTCAAACTGCCACTGAAATCAATGCTGGGCTGTATTATCGTTACCCTGTAAAGGAAATGTGCCCAGGCCCTCGTTTTTTACAAACCTTACTTGACCATGGAGTGGCTTTTACTATATCCTCTGATGCGCATTTCCCTGATGATCTAGGTAAATATACAAGTGCTAATACCGAGCTACTAAAAAGTCATGGTGTTCAAGCAATTGTTGCTTTTGAGGAGCGAGTCAAAAAAATGATAGCATTAACGTGATGGAAAAAAGGTGATGTCAACAGCAGAAACAGCCATTTTGAAAGGCGAGGGGTTGATTTCCGTTCCGCCAGCGTCCTTTCCAGGGGGCGTCCGACGAGCCGCTTCACTCACTCCGTTCGCTCCAGTGTCTCAGCTGTGACGCTAATCCCCTAGGAGTGACGTTGGCTCCACTCCAATCAACCATTCTGTAAAAATGTCTTTTCCTGAACAAAATAGCCCATTATTTATATATAAGAGAGGATAGCCTCTTATTTTCAATGTAGAGAAGTGATGTGTGGCAACACCCCTCCATAAAGAGTAGTGAATACCTTCACTTGAACCTTTGCTAAAAAGTTAGTTTTGTTTTTCAACACTATGAAAAGGCACTAAAGTTACATAATAGTGCCTTTTCATTCTGTTACATAAGTATAATGTAGCTTGCATACAAATGATTAAAATCATTTTTATAATGTGAGGCGAGTCAAATTGACATGTATAAAAGAACAACCCTTTTTACCTATTATTATACAATCGGGTCAGCATGCCTACGGGGTGGCCCGCTCTTTTTATGAAGCGTATCGTATCAAGAGTCTTGTTATTGAGCCCACTGTAAAAGGGCCAACAATGCGTTCACTCATTTTGGGAGGCTCACAGGGAATTGCTACGCAAAATAGTAGCATTCTGGATTTTCACTATGTAGAGCATCTAGATGACCCTGTCCATTTTGTACAAGCTTTAATCGGGGTTGCTATGCAGTGCCAACAGAATAAATTGATTTTAATCGTTTGTGACTGCTATTATGCAGAGCTTATCATTGAAAATAAAGAACGGCTTGAAAAATATTTTATTTTACCTTATATAGATCAAGCTTTACTAAAGAAGGTGCAAACGAAGGAAAAATTTTATCAGCTTTGTGATCAGTATAAGCTAAACTACCCCAAAACCATGATCATAACTAATGAGCATCACGCAGTCAGCGAACTCCCTTTCCAGTATCCCATTATCATTAAACCTTCCAATTCAGTGACATATACGCACTGTTCATTTCCCGAAAAGAAAAAAATATTTCTTGCAAATAACGCCAGTGAGATGCAGCACATTATTCGCAGTATTTATCGTTCTAGCTATGAAGATTCCTTGATTGTTCAAGAATTTATTCCAGGTGATGATTCTTCTATTCGTGTACTAGATGTATTTGTAGGAAGAGATCACAAAGTCAAATTGATGTGTGTCAGCAATAAACTGCTTGAAGACCCTTCTCCGCAAAATAAAGGTATTTCTTTAGCTGTCATGACAGACTACGACGAGCAGCTAATGGATTCCATTGGATACTTTTTAGAGGACATTAGCTATACAGGTTTTGCTAATTTTGATATGAAATATGATGCTCGAGACGGGAACTATAAGCTATTTGAAATGAATTTGCGAGCGGGGGCTTCCAGCTACTATGTGACGGCGAGCGGTCATAATTTAATGCAGTATATGGTGGATGATTATTTGCTTGGCGTTCATCATGAACGAACGTATGTCCAAACTAAGCATCTATGGTCACTACTTCCGCTAAAAACTTTATTTAAACACATGAACAATGAAAAATTAAAATTAGAAGCAAAGCAATTAGTGAAAGAAGGACGATACACAGATGCATTACTTTATAAAGAAGATATGAATATTAAGCGTTGGATGAAGCTGAAATTGTATAATCAGTACTTACATGTAAAGTACAGCAAGTATTTTAATGAAAGCGATGGTTAGCATATGTAAACGAAAGGATAGTGCTTCAAAACTGAAGGATATAAAACCCTAAATGAAGGATAGAACGCCAAAGCTGATGGATAATTACTCCTATCATCATGTAATTAAGTCGAAACCACGACATTTGAGGCGCAAACCTTGTAGGAAGTATCAACTATTCAGTATAATAATAAAATGGGAATTCAAGTGCATGGATTTCGTTTGAAAGGAGTTACCTGATTGCGATGAATGAGGAACAACGCTTAGCTAATCAACAGGTCAATCAACCAAAAAAAGAAGACAAGCCTGAAAAGGATTATAGTAAATATTTTGAGAAGGTCTTTACAGCACCTTCCTTAAAAGATGCTAAAAAACGTGGCAAAGAAGATGTCAAGTATCATAAGGATTTTAGCATTGCAGAAGAGTTCGCAGGAATGGGCAAAGATCGCACCTTCTATATTCGTACTTATGGCTGCCAAATGAATGAGCATGACACAGAAGTGATGGCCGGGATTTTTATGCAGCTTGGCTACACACCAACAGAGATGATTGAAGAGGCTGACGTTGTCTTGCTGAATACATGTGCTATTCGTGAAAATGCAGAAAACAAAGTATTTGGAGAACTGGGTTTCCTGCTGAAATATAAACGAAAAAACCCTGAGATGCTTATCGGGGTTTGTGGCTGTATGTCGCAAGAGGAATCTGTTGTTAATAAAATTTTAAGAAGCTATCCACACGTCGATATGGTATTTGGTACGCACAATATTCACCGTTTACCAAACATTTTAAAAGAAGCCTATATGTCGAAGGAAATGGTGATTGAGGTTTGGTCTAAAGAAGGCGATGTCATTGAAAATCTGCCGAAAAAACGCCTTGGCTCCATTAAGGCTTGGGTTAATATTATGTATGGTTGCGATAAATTCTGTACGTATTGTATCGTTCCATATACTCGTGGTAAAGAGCGTAGTCGTCGTCCAGAGGAAATCATTGCCGAAGTTCGTGAGTTAGCGGCTGCGGGCTATAAAGAAATTATGCTGCTGGGACAAAATGTCAACGCTTACGGGAAGGATTTTGAGGATATCGACTATCGTCTTGGCGATTTAATGGATGAATTAAGAAAGATCGATATTCCACGTATCCGTTTTACTACGAGTCATCCGCGTGATTTTGATGATCATTTAATCGAAGTCCTTGCAAAGCGTGGCAACTTAGTGGAGCATATCCATTTACCAGTTCAATCTGGCTCGAATGACGTCCTAAAAATTATGGCGCGTAAATACACACGTGAGCATTTCCTTGGTTTAGTAGACAGAATTAAAGCCGCAATACCTGAAGTAACATTAACAACAGATATTATCGTTGGCTATCCGAATGAAACAGAGGAGCAATTTGAGGAAACATTGTCCTTATATCGTGAAGTTGGCTTTGAGGCTGCATTTACGTATATTTATTCTCCTCGTGAAGGAACACCAGCTGCCAAAATGGTCGACAATGTACCTGAAGAGGTGAAAAAAGAGCGTCTTCAACGTTTAAATGAAGTGGTGGGTGAATACTCACGCAAAGCATTAGAACGTTTAAATGGTGAGGTTGTCGAAGTATTAGTTGAAGGTACAAGTAAACGACGAGACGATGTGCTAGCGGGCTATACGCGGAAAAATCGTTTAGTTAACTTTAAAGCACCAGCAGAAGTAATTGGTCAATTAGTAAAAGTAAAAATAATAGAGACTACATCTTATTCACTTACTGGTGAATTTGTGGAAGTCGTAAAAAATGAAAAGGTGGAAGCGTAAATGACACAAGTGTTATATACAAAAGAAGATTTAATTAAAAAATCACATGAAATTGCACATATGATTGCAAATACACCAGAGGTTGAATTTTTCAAAAAGGCAGAAGCACAAATTAATGAAAATCAACAAGTACGTGAACGTATTGCAAGCTTAAAAAGCTTACAAAAACAGGCGGTTAATTTCCAACACTTAGGGAAAGAAAAAGCATTAAAAATGATTGAAGATAAAATTGCTAAAATCGAAGAAGAAATTAATGCTATCCCAGTTGTGCAACAATTTAAAGAATCACAAGGCGATGTCAATGATTTATTGCAACTGGTATCGAATACCATCGCAAATAATGTTACAAATGAAATTGTTCGCTCAACTGGTGGCGATGTTCTTCGTGGTGAAACGGGTTCATACGTAGAAAATACTCAACCAGGTAGCTGCTCTTAATAAATCCTCGAAATCAAAGCTCGAATGACAGCATTCGAGCTTTTTTCATGTCTTCTTCTATTGAAGCATTCCCACGCTATAGCAGACCTCTCACGGAAAAAGATTTGGACGATACTTTTCATTCCCTAAAAATATATGTTCACCCAATGGGCGCTACCTGCATATGATGGAGTGAAAAGAGTCGAAGGAGGAATTGCGCTGAAACGTTTACGACAAATCGTGACGAAAGCAGTAGTTGCCAAAGGGAAGAAGAGAACGGAAGAACGTGTAACATTATCACCAACAAATAAACCGACAAGTATTTTAGGATGCTGGGTAATCAATCATACTTGCTCTGCGAAAAGAGTCGGGAAATTTGTAGAAGTAACTGGGAAATTTGATGTCAATGTGTGGTATGCCTATAGTAACCATTCGAAAACAGCTGTGTTTTCCGAAACGGTTCACTATAAAGACAAAGTGAAGCTTCATTATCGTGAAGGTGAAATTAGCGTTGGTGATGATGTTCGTGTACGTGTGATACAAGAACCAAATTGTATTGAAGCGATTATCTCTCCATGTGGTACGAAGTTTGAAATTGTTGTAGAACGTGAAGTAGTTGTCGAAGTAATGGGTGAAACAACAATTTGTATTAGTGTCCATCCATTAGACTATGAAGAAGATTGGAGCTTTAATGATGAAAGTTCTTCATCCTCCTCATCAAGCTCCAGCTCATCTTCCAGCTCTGATGGAGAAAGCAGGTATGTGTTAGAGTCCTCATCGTTTCCTGATGAACGACCAAGATAAGTCTAAAAAACATCATTTTTTGATACATGCGAAATGCTAGCATCTTAAAAAAGGTGAAGGAAGCGTTTCGCATGTATCTTTTGTTATAATAAAAATATCTATATGGTAAGAGCGAGGTAAATAATTATATGACAACATATACACCAATGATGCAACAGTATCTACAGGTAAAGGAAGACTACAAAGATGCCTTTTTATTTTTTAGATTAGGTGACTTTTATGAAATGTTTTTTGAGGATGCCATCAATGCCTCACAAATTTTAGAGATTACATTAACGAGCCGAGATGCAGGCGCAAAAGAGCGAATACCAATGTGCGGTGTGCCGCATCATTCGGCTAAAAATTATATTGAAACACTTGTGCAAAAGGGCTATAAAGTGGCGATTTGTGAACAAACAGAAGATCCAAAGCAAGCAAAAGGTGTGGTCAAACGTGAAGTGGTTCAGCTTATCACACCAGGAACCATTATGGAAGGTAAGGCGCTTGACGGTAAAACCAACCATTTTATTGGGGCAGCAGAGCAATTAGATGACACGACATTTGGCTATGCCTATTTAGATTTATCGACAGGTGAAGCAGTGGCTTCGTCTATTGAAGGCGATGGAAAAGCCCTCTTAATGCAAATGCAGGCTTATGGTATTCGAGAGCTTATTGTAACGGATAGTTTACAGCTACTATTAGCAGAGCACGCCGTTCATGCTGGGATTGTGCTGTCAGTTGAAGTGGATGAAATGCCTATGGACAAAGCAGCAAGCTATTTAGAAGCCGTACCTCAGCCATTACAAGTTGCCTGTCTTCGTTTGTTAGCGTATATCGATCAAACACAAATGCGCTCTTTATCGCATATTCAAGCTTTCTCATTTAATGAAATTAAAAATTATTTACGCATTGATTCTAGCTCCAAACGAAACTTAGAGTTGATTCAATCGATTCGTGGTGGAGACCAAAAAGGAACACTTTTATGGCTATTAGATGATACCGTGACAGCAATGGGTGGGCGAAAATTAAAACAATGGCTACATCAGCCACTGGCTACTCGTACAGCGATTGAGGACAGGCTGGCGATTGTCACGGATTTATTGGAAGAATATTTTGTGCGCACTGAGCTACAAGCTTCCTTAAAACAAGTCTATGATTTAGAGCGTTTGGCTGGTCGTGTTGCGTTTGGCAATGTAGGCGGACGTGATTTAGCACAATTACGTGATTCATTGCGCCAAGTGCCAGCTATTCAGCAGCAGCTGATGGGGGCAAATAAAGAGACGTTACAGCAATTAGGTGCAGCACTTGATACATGCACAGATGTCGAGGCTTTATTAGCAATGGCGATCACTGATAATCCGCCTATTACCATTAAAGAAGGGGATGTCATCCGTGATGGCTACAATGAGCGCTTAGACGAACTACGCTATGCTGCTCGCAACGGTAAAGATTGGATTGCCCAACTTGAACAAGAAGAGCGAATGAAAACAGGCATTAAAAATTTAAAAATAGGCTATAATCGAATTTTTGGTTACTATATTGAAATTACAAAATCGAATATTCATTTAGCTGACTTAACACGCTATGAGCGCAAACAAACGTTGGCGAATGCAGAGCGCTATATTACACACGAACTAAAAGAAAAAGAAGCATTAATTTTAAATGCAGAGGAAGAAAGCTTAACATTAGAGTACAATCTGTTTGTGGAAATTCGAGAGGCATTAAAGGCATATATCCCACGTGTACAAGCACTTGCAGCAAGTATTAGTGAGCTAGATGTTTTACTAAGCTTTGCAAGTGTTTCAGAAAAATATCGTTTTACAAAACCAGAATTTCATGGTGGACGTGCGCTCGAAATTATAGAGGGACGACATCCAGTTGTTGAAAAAATGTTAAATAAGCAAATGTATGTACCAAATGATTGTGTGCTAGAAGAGCAGCATAATATGATGCTTATTACAGGGCCGAATATGTCTGGTAAAAGTACTTATATGCGCCAAGTAGCCTTAATTGTTGTTATGGCGCAAATGGGCTGTTATGTACCTGCTGAAAAGGCGAAACTGCCTATTACCGATCAAATTTTTACGCGCATTGGAGCGGCTGATGATTTAGCAGCAGGACAATCCACATTTATGGTAGAAATGCTTGAATCACAACATGCTATTATGCATGCAACAAAAAATAGCTTGATGCTATTTGATGAAATCGGACGTGGCACATCGACTTATGACGGCATGAGTTTGGCACAATCGATGATGGAATATATTCATGATAAAATCGGTGCAAATACGTTGTTTTCTACGCATTATCATGAATTAACGGCACTGGAAAAGGATTTACCTCGCTTACAAAATGTCCATGTATCGGCTACTGAAAAAAATGGAACGGTTGTGTTCTTGCATAAGGTGAAAAAAGGAGCCGCTGATAAATCCTATGGTATTCATGTGGCACAGCTCGCACAATTGCCAGAAGAAATTTTAGCGAGAGCGCGTGTTTTACTGGAGAATTTTGAGGCTGGGAAAGAAGTAGTTGCTGAAACACAGGTCATGGCTGAACAACCCTTACAAATGTCTTTATTTGCAGAGGAAGAGCCGATTTCACCAGCCGAGGCAGAGGTGCTAAAAAAATTAGAAAAAGTCAATATTTTAGGCACTTCACCTATGCAGGCAATGAATATTTTATATGAGCTACAGCAAGAGCTAATCAACGTAAAAAAATAGATAAAGGAGTGATACGTTAGTGGGAAACATACAAATTATGGACGAGTGGCTATCCAATAAAATCGCAGCAGGAGAGGTAGTAGAAAGACCAGCTTCTGTTGTCAAAGAGCTAGTGGAAAATGCCATTGATGCGGGGAGTACGTCCATTGATGTTTTTTTACTAGAAGCGGGTCTCACTTCCATTCAAGTAATAGATAATGGTAATGGTATGGATGAAGAGGATGCATTGATATCATTTTCTCGCCATGCTACTAGTAAAATTCATCAGGAACATGATTTATTCCGCATTCGTACACTCGGTTTCCGTGGGGAAGCATTGGCATCCATTGCTTCTGTTTCTAAAATGACGCTCATAACATCAAATGGTGAATCTGGAACGCATTTAGAGCTTGAAGGTGGACATATCCTAACACATAAGCCTGGTCCTTTGCGTAAAGGTACGGATTTAACGGTATCTCAGCTATTTTTTAACACGCCCGCACGCTTAAAATATATGAAAACTATTCAAACTGAACTTGGGCATACGATAGACCTAATGAATCGCCTAGCACTTAGCAATCCACAAATTGCATTCAGATTACTGCATAATGGTCAACAATTATTGCAAACCAATGGGCGAGGAGATGTGCAACAAGTACTGGCTGCTATTTACGGTTTACATAATGCCAAGAAGATGGTGCCGTTCCAAGGCGAATCATATGATTATCGAATTTCTGGCTTTGTGTCCTTACCTGAGGTGACACGTGCTTCCAAAAATTATATGTCTCTGTTTGTTAATGGTCGCTGGGTCAAGCATTATTTAGTGCAAAAAGTGGTTGTGGATGCCTACCATACGTATTTACCCATCGAACGCTATCCGATTGTTGTCCTTTATATAGAGGGAGATCCTTATTTAACAGATGTCAATGTGCATCCTGCGAAACATCAAATTCGTTTAAGTAAAGAGCCAGAGCTTTTGAAATTAATCGAGGAAACCATCCGTGAAAAAATACGCAGCGTTATTCGTGTACCTCAGATGGAGAAGAAAGAAAAAAGTGTCAAACCTACTAATGAGCAACTTAATATTTGGAAGCCTGCTCCCAAAATAGATGTAGAGAAGATGCATGCAATTGTTGAGAAACTATATGATGTCCAAACCATTCAAGAGAGCAATCGTGAACAGTTGGTCGTGCCAGAGCCTGTACCTACTGTGATAGAGGATAGCTGGCAGCCCGATCTGCGATTGGAGACTGAGACTGTTGAACAAGTAACCAGTGTAGAACAACAAGAAGTAATTGAGGATGAGTCTACGAAAGAACCATTTCCTGAACTAGAAGTAGTTGGGCAAATCCATGGCACATACATTGTTGCACAAATGGAAGATGGTTTTTATTTAATTGATCAACATGCTGCACAGGAACGCATTAAATATGAATTTTTCCGTGAAAAGGTCGGTCAAGTCAATCCGCATGAACGTCAAGCATTATTGCTTCCACTAACTTTCCACTATGCGGCCGATGAAGCACTTATTTTACGAGAATACAAGCATGAGCTAGAAGCTGTAGGTGTATTTTTAGAGGAATTTGGTCAGTCATCTTTTGTTGTACGTGAGCACCCAAGTTGGTTCCCACAAGGAGAAGAGCAGGAAATCATTGAGGATTTAATTGAACAGGTGCTAACAACGAAAAAGGCCGATGTCAAAAAATTACGTGAAGCAGCGGCGATTATGATGAGCTGTAAAAAATCGATCAAAGCCAATCATTATTTAACAAAAGAACAAATGGAAACATTGCTACGAGATTTACGCAATGCAGATAATCCATTTACATGCCCTCACGGACGTCCAGTGCTTATTCATTTTACATCGTATGAAGTTGAAAAAATGTTCAAACGGGTTATGTAGTGACAAGGGGGAAGTTGAATGGGCGAATTTATTTTAGCGATTGATCAAGGAACGACAAGTTCAAGGGCTATTTTATTTAATAAAAAAGGTGAAATTGTTCATGTCGCACAAAAAGAATTTCAGCAAATTTTTCCGAAGGCTGGCTGGGTAGAGCATAATGCAAATGAAATTTGGGGTTCTATTCTAGCTGTTATTGCGGCTGTCTTAACCGAAAGTGGGCACGAAGCAAGTGAGGTACATGCCATTGGCATTACCAATCAACGCGAAACGACAGTTGTATGGGATAAAAAGACAGGTCAGCCCATTTACAATGCGATTGTCTGGCAATCGCGCCAAACACAGGACATTGTGAATACCTTAAAAGATCAAGTCCATGAAGAGCTTTTTCAGCAAAAAACAGGGCTACGCCTAGATGCTTATTTTTCTGCAACAAAAATTAAATGGATTTTAGACAATGTGGATGGCGCACGCGCAATGGCTAACAATGGAGATTTGCTATTTGGGACGATTGATTCTTGGATTGTTTGGCGATTATCAAAAGGAAAGGCTCATGTAACCGACTATTCAAATGCAGCTCGAACATTGCTTTACAATATTCATGAATTGCAATGGGATGATGAGCTTTGTCAGCTTTTAGCTATTCCAATGTCAATGCTACCTGAAGTGAAAAATTCATCTGAAATATACACGGAAACAGCACCAAGTATTTTCTTTGGTGAAAAAATTCCGATTGCAGGGATTGCAGGTGATCAACAAGCCGCTCTTTTTGGTCAAACTTGCTTTACAAAAGGAATGGCTAAAAACACTTACGGTACTGGCTGTTTTATGCTATTAAATACAGGCCAGCAAGCAGTGACCTCTGAAAATGGTTTACTGACGACTATTGCTTGGGGGATAGATGGAAAAGTGACCTATGCATTAGAAGGTAGTGTTTTTGTAGCAGGGTCAGCAATCCAATGGCTACGAGATGGGCTACTTATGATTCGTACTGCTGAGGATTCCGAAACCTATGCTAAAAAGGTGAAGAACACGGATGGTGTCTACATTGTCCCTGCCTTTGTTGGTCTAGGAACTCCTTATTGGGATACAGATGCTCGTGGTGCCATTTTTGGCTTAACACGAGGAACATCAAAAGAGCATTTCATCCGGGCAACACTTGAATCATTAGCCTATCAAACAAAGGATGTACTGGATGCAATGGAAGATGCAGCGGGTACCCCGATTGAAGTACTCCGTGTCGATGGTGGGGCTGTTAAAAATCAGTTTTTAATGCAGTTCCAAAGTGATGTTTTACAGCTACAAGTTGAGCTAGCACAGCTTAATGAATCAACAGCACTAGGTGCAGCCTATTTAGCAGGTCTTGCCACAAACTTTTGGCCAAACCAAGAGACCTTATCTGCATTATGGGTGAGTGGCCAAACCTACCAACCACAAATGGAGGACGAGCAAGCCACAGCTCTTTACACTGGCTGGCAAAAGGCTGTAGAGGCCACACGAATTTTTAAATCATAGCTATTGGGGGAGAAAGGTATGTTTTCATTTGAGCATCGTCCAAAAATTTTATATTATCTAGAGCACTATAGCTTTGACGTATTAGTCATTGGTGGTGGTATTACAGGTGCAGGAATTGCATTAGATGCCGCATCAAGAGGCCTTTCTGTCGCATTAATTGACATGCAGGATTTTTCAGCTGGTACGTCGAGCCGTTCAACCAAGCTGATTCACGGTGGCCTACGTTATTTAAAGCAATTTGATGTGGGTGTCGTAGCGGAAGTGGGGCGTGAACGTGAAATCGTTTATGATAATGCGGTTCATGTCACAACACCTGAAAAAATGCTATTACCTTTATATAAGAAGGGCTCACTTAGTCCGTTTACAACATCTATAGCATTAAAGGTTTATGACCGCTTGGCGGGTGTCAAAAAACATGAACGTAGAACAATGTTAAACGTCCAAGAAACCCTAGCATTAGAGCCTTTACTTAATGAAGATGGACTTGTGGGTGGAGGGTATTATGTTGAATATCGTACGGATGATGCACGTCTGACGATTGAAGTATTGAAAAAGGCTGCAGAATATGGAGCATTGTGTCTCAATTATGCAGAGATGACGGAATTTATCTACAAAAAGAAAAAGCTTGTTGGCATTAAAGTGAAGGATCATGTTACGGGAACAATACTCGATGTACATGCAGCACAAATTGTCAATGCTACGGGCCCTTGGGTAGATGACGTACGACAGAAAGATAAAGTAACAGATAACAAGCAATTGCGTCTGACAAAAGGCGTTCATATTGTCCTCAACCAAAAGGATTTTCCACTGAAGCAAGCTGTTTATTTTGATATTCCTGATGGGCGTATGGCTTTTGCAATTCCGCGAGATGACAAAACCTATATAGGGACAACGGATACAGTCTTTGAGGGAAATCTTGTACACCCTGTTGCTACACAGCAAGATGTAGATTATTTAATTGAGGCTGCTAAAAAAATCTTTCCAACTGCTACTATTACAAGAGAAACGATTGAATCATCCTGGGCAGGAGTACGCCCGCTCATTTATGAAAAAGGAAAGGACCCTTCTGAAATTTCAAGGAAAGATGAAATATGGACAGCGCCAAGTGGTTTAATGACAATCGCTGGCGGTAAGCTCACAGGCTATCGTCAAATGGCTGAAACAATTGTCGATAAAATTGTAAAAGCTCGTCGTTATAAGCATGCAAGTGCTTGTTTAACACGTGAGCTCTCACTGTCTGGTGCAAAAGGAATCAACGCGATTAATTTCCCTGACTATATGGCTTATAAAGCACGAGAAGGTGTACAATACGGCTTAAATTATGATGAAGCCAAACAGCTTGTCCAAAAGTATGGCACAAATGTAGATGGATTATTTAATCGTGTTAAATTTTTACATGAACATGGCAGTACAATGCCTCTAGCTTTACACGCTATGCTACTGTATGGCATGGAAGAGGAAATGGTCTATACACCGAGCGACTTCTTTATTCGTCGTACAGGCTTGCTTTACTTTGATATTGAGGCCGTCAAGCTTTATAAGCAGCAAGTAATTCAAGTGATGCAACAACACTTGAATTATACGGATGAACAGAAACACAAGTATATGGCTGAATTAGAGCAAGCCATTAAGGATGCAACAAATTTTGTGAAAAAAGGGGAGTAAGGGATGGAGCGTTATATTCAAATGTCGGATGGACATTTTGTCTTTACTCGAACATTGGAGCCCACAACGCCATGTATTGGTCATATTCACATTTTGCATGGTATGGCAGAGCACAGTGGTCGCTATTTAACATTTGCTAAAACACTCAATATGGCAGGCTATGTCGTGACGATGCACGATCATCGTGGTCACGGTGAAACGGCAGCCTATAATGGCACGTTAGGTTTTTTTGCTGAAAAGAACGGCTTTGAGCGTGTGGTAAAAGATGCCCATGAAGTGGTCACGCAATTACATGCACCTTACGCAAATGTACCATTCATTATTTTTGGTCATAGTATGGGGTCATTCATTACTAGACGATATATTCAACTGTATGGTGAACAAGTAGACAATGTTATTCTCTGTGGTACGGGAAATGTGACAGCTCTGCATGCTGTTGGAAATATTGTAGCCAAGGTATTAGCTAAGGGGCTAGGGAAAGAAACTGAAAGTAAGCTGCTAAATCAATTGAGTTTTGGTAGCTTTAATAAACAGTTTCCAAATCCAAAGACGGCCTATGACTGGCTATGTTCTGTCCAACAAGAGGTGCAGAAGTATATAGATGATCCATATTGTGGCTTTATTCCAACCAATCAATTTTTTGTCGATTTAACAACGGGCTTTGCAACACTTAATCGTAAAAAAGAATTAGCAAAAATGAGAAAAAATCTTCCCATTCTCTTGATAAGCGGAAGTAAAGACCCGGTTGGCGAACAGGGGCTGGGCGTTTACACAGTTGCTGAACAATTGGCAACAGTAGGAGTAAAAGATGTAACGGTTTATTTATTTGAGGACAAACGGCATGAAATTTTAAATGAAGACAATCAAGAAGCGGTCTTTCAAGTATTATTACGGTGGTTAGAAAAATATGATAGAAACTAAATTACAGCAGGCAGAGGTCGTAGCGATTGTAGGACCAACTGCCTCTGGTAAAACAGCTTTAAGCATTGAACTGGCGAAAAAATATAACGGTGAAGTCATTAATGGTGACTCCATGCAAATTTATAAAGGACTCGATATTGGGACTGCTAAAATTAAGGAAGAAGAGATGGAGGGCGTACCACACCATCTACTCAGTTTTTTAGAGCCGACAGAATCTTTTTCAGTAGCGGATTATCAAAAATTAGTCCGAGCAAAAATTGCAGAAATCCAATCTCGACAAAAATTACCCATTATAGTAGGTGGCTCAGGCTTATATGTACAAGCGGTCCTCTATGATTTCCAATTTACTGATGAGAAAGTTGATGAGGAAGCACGAAAAGCCTACTATGATGAATTAGCAAAGCTTGGCCCTGAGGCAATGCATGATAAATTAAAACAACTAGACCCTCAAACAGCGGAGACGATTCATCCAAACAATACGCGTCGTGTCATTCGTGCATTAGAAATGCTGGAATTAAGCGGTGTATCCAAAGCAGCTGAAGCACAAAACCGAGGGGAAGTACCTCTATATAAGCATGTCATTTTGGGGTTAGGTCAAAATATGACCCGTGAAGTGCTTTATGACCGCATTAACCGTCGTGTTGATTTAATGATAGACAATGGCCTTTTAGAAGAAGTCAAAGGTTTATGGCAGCAAAATATTCGAAATGTGCAGTCCATACAAGCAATTGGCTATAAGGAATTATATGATTATTTGGATGGCAAATGTACCCTCGAAGAAGCTATTGATAGCTTAAAACAAAATTCACGCCGCTATGCAAAAAGACAACTTACCTATTTTCGCAATAAAATGGATGTCCATTTTATTACGACGGATGAACAATTATAAAAATTAAGAAAAATTTCTAAAAATTACTAATTGATAAATTGGTAGAACATGCTACTATAGGAGTGAAGAGGTAGAAAGTTAGTGGGGAGGCTATTTGATGAAATCAATCAACTTGCAAGATACGTTCTTGAACCAACTACGTAAAAACAGTGTTTTTGTAACTGTATTTCTGTTAAATGGATTTCAGTTAAAAGGGACTGTGAAATCATATGACAATTTTACAGTTTTATTAATGGATGCTGAAAATAAGCAGCACCTAATCTACAAGCACGCCATTTCTACATTCGTTCCAGCAAAACAAATAGAGTTTTTAGAGACAGAAGGATAAAAAATTGTTAAACAGCTTGTGTTCACCACACTGGCTGTTTTTTTTGTTACAAGCTATAATGTAAGTGGAATTTGAAATTTTGGAGGAAAAAAGTTCATGAAATCAATGGAAACAACACAATTACTAGAACGATTAGATGCAAATGAGGACCTATATATTATTGATGTACGTGAAGAGGATGAAGTAGCACACGGCATGATTCCTGGTGCCAAGCACATTGCCCTTGGGACAATCCCGGAACGTTTAGAGGAATTAGACGTAGAAAAGTCATATATTGTTGTTTGTAAGGCTGGTGCTCGTTCTGCTAATGCATGTGCTTATTTAGAAGCGCAAGGATTTGATGTAACAAATCTTGAAGGCGGCATGCTAGCTTACGATGGAGAATTAGAATTTAAATAAATGCCAAAATGAAAAACAAAACCATCCATAGCATTTTTGTGAAGGGTGAAAATGGATTTCCGTTGCAGGCTACTTGCTTTCCTGTGAGCGAGCGCCGAGCCGCTTCCTCCGTGCAGGGGCTCGCCTGTCTCTTTATCCCACGGGAGTCAAGTAGCCTTCCACTCCAATCTATAAAAATTTAGCAAAGGTCTTCACTACGGCTCGTATGAAAGAGAAAAGACACTTTTACATATGGTTGATTGGAGTGGAGCCAGCGTCACTCCTAGAGGATTTAGCGTCACAGAGGAGACCTTGTAGCGAACGCAGTGAGTGAAGCGGCTCATCGGACGCCCCCTGGAAAGGACGCTGGCGGAACGGAAATCAACCCCTTGCCTTTCAAAGTGGCTGTTTCTATCATTGACATCACCTTTTTTATATACTTATTTTCGGAGTGTGTTCATGATGAGGCTGAAATTTTTTTCAAAGTTACTATACGGATTCACATTTTTTTGCCCACGAACCTTTGAAGCATAACTGGAAAAATTTAAACCAGCACCATATATTTGTAAAGCACCATTCGCAAGATCCCCATTTTGAAGAAGCTCAAGACCATCTTTTAAGAAATTTTCACTCTCATCGAAGTGACATTCCGTCATGTATTTATCCCCGCTATAATATAACTTCAGATTTTCGATGATTATATTCGCTGTTTCGTTACTTATGTTAGCATTGACATTCATTAATAACTGATTGATTGGTTTCACTAACTGAGCGTAGTGACTATCATAATTTTCACAAGTCTCCGCAATAGCATTTCTCAATTCTCTTGCATTCATCCTAACTCCTCCTCAAAGAAAATTTATGACCTATCTTACATTGTACATACTCATAATAGTATGAAGGGATTAGTGACCCCTTTCTTTATAAAACTTACTCTTTAATTTTCAGAAATATGTTACAATTATATAGGTGAAGGAGGGATTTTGTATGTTTCGTTCAATAGCACCCCCAACAATGTCTTTACAGTAGAATCTACTGTTTAGGCATACAATAACAGTTTGCTCATTTTCAATAGATTCTACTGTATAGGTTAATACTTTATACGTAGAAAGTAGGAATTTGTAATGAGCGGAAAATTAGCATTTGTATTATCCATGATTATTTTTGGAGCAGTTGGTGTTTTTGCCAAGTATATTCCTTTATCTTCAAGTGAAATCGCTTTTTGGATGAGTTTAATAGGTGCTCATTTTTTAGTAGTGATTTTTATTTATAAAAAGGAAAGTTTTTCGAAATTAGAGATTATAAAAAATAAATGGAAATTAATACTTTCTAGTATCGCCTTGAGTGGGAACTGGATTTTTTTATTTCAGGCTTATAAAGCAACAACGATTGCCAATGCTGCATTGAGTTATTATTTTGCACCAGTACTCGTTATCTGTTTATCTCCAATTATTTTAAAAGAGAAGCTAGTTGGCAGAAAAATAATATATGTCTGTGTGGCCCTTATTGGACTATATTTGATTGTCCAAAGTCAAGGCACTGGGGACAGTGAGCATTTTATAGGCATTGTCTACGGTCTTATCGCGGCATGCTTTTACACAGCGCTAACATTGACAAATAAATTTATATGCGGCTTAAAGGAACCAGAAAATACAATGATTCAACTTTCTTTAGCAGCATTTTTCCTTGGCTTCTATCTAATTGGAACTACAGGATTTCAGGTCATGAAAATCAGTTTTGAGTCAGTCCTATTATTAATTACATTAGGCATTGTCCATGCAGGGGTTGGATTTTTATTGTTCTTTTTAGGCATGTCACAGTTAAAAGGACAAAGTATAGCCATTCTTAGCTATATTGATCCACTGACATCATTAGTAATTTCCACGATGATTATAGGAGAAAAAATGGCGCTTCTACAAATAATAGGAGCGGTCCTATTATTAGGCTCAACATTGCTAAGCGAAATAGAAAAAGAATAGGTAACCGAAGAAATGGTACAAGGCAAGTATTCTAATATTGACAGAAAAAATACGCTGTCGTAGATTATAAATAGTTTAATAAAAGCATTAGGTGCCCAATAGGGAGAATAGGGAATAAAGTGAAAAACTTTAGCGGACCCGCCACTGTATAAGGGAGTGTCATCGTAAATGCCACTAGCGAATCGCTGGGAAGGCACGATGATATGTTGAGCTTGAGCCAGGAGACCTGCCTACTTGCTTCAGAAGTATATAGATGATGGAAAAGTCTGTAGTTTATTTGTCATGACAATAAACTACAGACTTTTTATTTTGTCTTCATGTAGAACGAGAGGAGAAACAATAATGCAATTATTACAAGACACGATTCAAAATATCCCAGGGGCTGATATGGATAGTATGGAGCAAGCTAGAAAGCGAATTGATGCGCTTTGTAAGCCCCCAGGTAGCTTGGGTAAACTAGAATCACTTGCCGTACAGCTTTCAGGCATAACAGGACAACTATATCCAATGGTCGACAAAAAAGTGATGATTGTCTGTGCAGCAGATCATGGCGTTTGTGAGGAAGGCATAACAACGAATCCACAAGATGTTACGGTCTTTCAAACATTAAATTTTCCTAAGGGAGGTACAGGCGTTTGTGCGATTGCGGGCATTACCAATGCAAAGGTAGTAACAGTAGATGTTGGGGTAAAAGAAGATATTCCGCTTGATGCAGGTGTCATCATTCATAAAATTAAACATGGCACAGATAACATGGCACAGGGCCCTGCTATGTCAAGAGAAGAGGCTATTCAATCCATTGAAGTGGGGATTCATGTGGCAACAGATGAAATCACAAAAGGAGCCAACCTACTTGGAACAGGTGAAATGGGCATTGGTAATACAACGCCGAGCACTGCCATATTAGCTGCTTTGACTGGCTATGACCCTATTGAAATAACAGGGTTTGGTGCAGGAGTTGGTCAAGGAGGGATTGCTCATAAAGCAGCAGTAATTGAAAAAGCAATTACTCTCAACCAACCCAATCCTAACGATATTATTGATGTTCTAGCTAAAGTTGGAGGGCTAGAGATTGGGGCTATGGCTGGTATCATGCTGGCTGCCGCAAGTCACCGAAAACCTGTTATTATTGATGGTTTTATTTCGACTATTGCTGCGCTTATTGCTTATCAAATTGAACCGAAAGTAAAAGACTTTATCATACCTTCCCATGCTTCAGAGGAACCAGGGGCTAAAATTGCCGCATCATTACTTGGTGTAGAGCCAATGCTGCATATGAACATGCGATTAGGCGAAGGCTCTGGTGCTGCTCTAGCCTTTCCTCTTTTAGATGCTGCTTGTTCTATGATGAAAAATATGGTGACATTAGAAGAAGCCATGAATCTTTTGGCTAAATAGTTACTGAATAACAAATAAGCGCAAATAGTTAATGAACTCTTTGCGCTTATTCATTTTTTTATTCAATTACAGTATCTATGCCCGATTCAACCTACGCAAAGGCAAACGCCACTTCATCATATAGGAAAGAATGCGTAATGCTGTAATCACTGCAAATAATACATAAAGGAAAATGTCTCCTGTCAAAACTTCAAATCCGATAACAAGCCCTGCGAGAGCAGCCCAAACACCATAGACTTCATCACGGAGAACTAGTGGCTTCCGTCTAGCTAATAAATCTCGCACAATACCACCACCTGAACCTGTTAAAACAGCAGCTACAACGACTGCGCTAATTGGCATATCTAGTTTCACTGCATAGAGTGCACCTTGAATAGCGAACGCGGATAAGCCAATGGCATCTGTGAAGTTGCCCCAACGATGCCAATGCTGAATCAGATGATGTGGGAAGATAAAAAATATCGTAATCGCAGCTAGTGCAATTTGAAACATCATATCCTGTCCCCATAAGGTTGTGACAGGCAGCCCGATGAGTAAATTTCGAATAGCTCCTCCACCAAAAGCAGTGACAATACCGAGTATATATACACCGAATAAATCGTATTCTTCTTCCATGGCAATGATTGCCCCAGAAATAGCAAAGGCAATTGTTCCAATAATACTAAAAACCTCCCAAGCCATCCCTTTCACCCCTTCTATCAATAAATGAACTTCTTTTTTTAAAGTTAAAAGACTTTTTTTGACGTAACAGAATCTATGAATTTAATAGCCAAAATCAGTCATTACATACGCTTCTTGAAGTAAGTCCGCACATTAGCTTAGCGTAAAATTCGCTTAGAAACAATAGGCAAGTTTTGCAGGGGTTCATACAAATTGATAAGATGTTATTGAAATAAAGAAAAACATTCGTCAAAAGCGTTGATATACCAGTAGTTATTTAGGGAATTCTAGAATGAGTGAAGTCAATTTAGAGAGTCGATAGATCTTACTGATTGAAATGCGGGACAATTGTGAAATGGAGAAGAAAAGAATGACGTTTACATCTAATTTATCAGCACAAACGCTATCCTTAGCGTCAAAAATAGAGGAGCAAGTTCGACCCTATCATGCAAAGGTAGAAGAAATGGCGTTTTATAATCAACAGAAGGTGCTAGCAGCATTTCGCAAGCATCAAGTAAGTGACTACCATTTACATCCATCCAATGGCTATGGCTATGACGATGAGGGACGCGATAATTTAGAGCGTGTTTATGCGGAAGTTTTTGGGGCGGAGGCTGCCATTGTACGACCACAAATTATTTCAGGAACACATGCAATCACGCTTAGTCTATTCGGTGTCCTTCGTCCTGGTGATGAGCTGCTTTATATTTCTGGTCAGCCATATGATACATTGCAATCCATTGTCGATGGTGGTAACAAAGATACCGGTTCACTGAAAGATTATAAAATAGGCTATCGACATGTGGATTTAGTGGAAAATAAAGCAATTGATTGGGTAGGTGTAGAAGCAGCCATTACTGCGCAAACAAAAATGATTGCCATTCAACGTTCGAAAGGCTATGCGACACGTCCATCCTTTACGATTGCAGAAATTGCTGATATGTGCGCAAAGGTGCGCAAATTAGCTCCACATGCCGTTATTTTTGTAGATAACTGCTATGGTGAGTTCGTAGAGGCGAAGGAACCTACAGAGGTTGGTGCTGATTTAATGGCAGGCTCACTCATTAAAAACCCTGGTGGAGGATTGGCGAAAATTGGTGGCTATATTGCTGGCCGTGCAGATCTAGTAGAGAAATGTGCGTATCGTATGACATCTCCAGGTATTGGGGCAGAGGCAGGGGCAACATTAAATACATTAGGAGATTTTTATCAAGGATTTTTCCTAGCCCCACATGTCGTATCACAAGCCTTAAAAGGTGCGATCTTTACAGCAGCTATGCTGGAGGAAATCGGAATGAGCACTTCTCCAAGCTATGATGCAAATCGTACGGATTTAATCCAATCCGTTTCATTCCAAACTGCACAGCAGATGATTGCCTTCTGTCGTGAAATACAAGCCAATTCTCCAATAAACGCCCATTATGCTCCAGAACCAGCTTATATGCCTGGTTATGAAGATGATGTCATTATGGCTGCGGGAACATTTATTCAAGGCTCCAGCATTGAGCTGACAGCAGATGGTCCAATCCGTCCACCATATACAGCCTTTATCCAGGGTGGACTAACATATGAACATGTTAAATTTGCTATTTGTAGTGCTGTTCAAGCCATTCAAAAAAAGTAACATGAAAATAAATAAACCTTAATTTTGAATAGTTTTTTACAATTTTCTATCGGATTGAAAAAAATAATGCCTTGCATGTCAGGAAACCTCACATGGTTGGTTGACAGTGAAAAAATTTCGTTATATGATAAGCGGGTATTGGAGGAGGACTTAAATGAGTCGTGAAATTAGACGAACTATGCCGTTATTATCAATGAGTATTGTGATGCAATTAACTGAACTCTCGGCACGACAAATTCGTTATTATGAAGAACACCATTTAATTGAGCCGCACCGAACAGAAGGCAATCGTCGAATGTTTTCATTAAATGACGTCGACACATTGCTTGAAATTAAAGACTACTTAGAGCAGGGTATGAATATGGCGAAAATTAAAAAATTATTTGCTAAAAAGAAAGATCCTGTTGCTACAGATGAACAAGATTTAAGTGATTCAGAATTACGCCAAATCATGCGCGAAGAAATGCGTCAAGCTCAGCGCATGCAAAAATCATCCATCCGACGAGGGGATTTATCTCGATTCTATTAATAAATAGGGTAGGGTAAACATAAAAGCTAGACAAATTATAGGAGTGTGGAAAACTGTGGGTAAATACACAAAAGAGGACATTAAACGTCTCATCGAAGAAAAAAACGTAAGCTTTATTCGTTTACAATTTACAGATATTCTTGGCACAATCAAAAATGTTGAGATTCCTGTAAGTCAATTAGACAAAGCACTAGAAAACAAAATGATGTTTGATGGCTCATCTATTGAAGGTTTCGTTCGAATCGAAGAATCTGATATGTATTTATATCCTGATCTTGATACTTTCGTAGTATTCCCTTGGACTTCTGAAAAAGGGAAAGTGGCACGTCTCATTTGTGACGTATACACTGCGAAAGGCGAACCATTTGCTGGTGACCCACGTAACAACCTAAAACGTATTCTTAAAAAAATGGAAGATATGGGCTTCTCAAGCTTTAATTTAGGGCCTGAGCCAGAATTCTTCTTATTCAAATTAGATGCAAAAGGCGAACCAACGTTAGAAGTAAATGACCATGGTGGTTACTTCGACTTAGCTCCAACAGATCTTGGTGAAAACTGCCGCCGTGATATCGTATTAGAGCTAGAAGAAATGGGCTTTGAAATTGAAGCATCTCACCATGAAGTAGCTCCAGGACAACACGAAATTGACTTTAAATATGCCGATGCTGTTACAGCTTGTGATAACATTCAAACTTTCAAATTAGTTGTTAAAACAATTGCACGTAAGCATGGCTTGCACGCTACATTTATGCCAAAACCATTATTTGGCGAAGCAGGCTCTGGTATGCACTTTAACGTGTCACTATTTAAAGGTAAAGAAAATGCATTCTATGATGAAGCTACAGAATTAGGTCTTTCTGAAACAGCTATGCAATTCATGGCGGGTGTTCTTGCACATGTACAAGGTTTCACAGCTGTAACAAATCCAACAGTAAACTCTTATAAACGTCTAGTACCTGGTTATGAAGCACCATGTTATGTAGCATGGTCTGCGCAAAATCGTTCACCACTAATTCGTATCCCATCAGCACGTGGACTTTCAACTCGTGTAGAAGTACGTTCTGTGGACCCTTCAGCAAACCCATATTTAGCAATGGCTGTTATTTTAGAAGCAGGTCTTGAAGGTATTCGTCAAAACTTAACGCCACCAGCAGCTATTAATCGCAATATCTATGTTATGTCGGAAGAAGAGCGTCAAGCTAATGGTATTGAAAACTTACCAGCAGCACTTGATGATGCTTTAACATTACTTGCTAAAGATAAAGTAGCGCAAGCAGCTTTAGGTGAGCATATTTACGCAAACTTTAAAGAAGCAAAAGAAATCGAGTTCGATATGTACCGTACAACCGTTCATCAATGGGAACGCGATCAATATTTAAAAATGTACTAAGAATTAATAAAAATATAAAAAAACGAGTGCCTCTTCACTTGGAAGGTACTCGTTTTTTTGTCTATAGTTCCAGAGCATGATAGGGCAGCATGGCACCCCAGCGTTATTGTTAACGGCCCATATGTTTACGATGGTGTGGCATATGACAAGGGTTATGCGGCATACCGCATAGGGTATGTGTTTCGCAGCATTCATTAACAACAGACTCTGTGCATGGGAAATAGTATTGATGATCAATCATATGTTTATTCACTGTTGTGACATGTGCTGGTTGTACATGTGGAACAACCGTATGGATATAATTTGTGCGAACATATTGCTCTGGTGGTAAAAATTGTGGTGGATCAAATTGCGTTGGCATTGTTTGTGGCGGACAGCAGTGTGGACCTTTTGCCGGATGGCGTCTTCGTTGAAACATGTTATTACCTCCTGTTTTGATAAGTTGTAGTTCATTATTAAGATATGAGATATACGTCGATAGGGTCTATTTATTTGCCTATTATTGAATAGGTAAATCTAACAAGTCACTGAAATGGTAGAAAATCTATAGCTGGCTTAGATAAATATTGGGTGAAAGAAGCAGCTACTGAAAGCCTCTCCCAACGTCAAAATGACATTGCTTAGAGCTATTGTTTTAAATAAATGCCATGAATTTTAGTCAATTATCCATTACACCTCAGCATCATTGCGACGAGATTTTCATAATAAATACAAAAATCCTACACCTTCTAAACTATATGGGAGGGAGCTGTAGGCTAATCAAGATAAAAAATTATTAAAAAAGTATGTTTTTTGAAAAAAAAGATATTGTCAATAAAACAGTCGTACAGTATACTCTTTAATTGATAATGAATATCATTATTGATTATATTTTAGGAGGAAATGTATGTCGAAATTATCACTACGCAATAAAAAAGTTTCTATTCTTTTTGCGCTATTCTTAACATTCTCGCTTTTATTGGTGGGATGTGGAGATAAAGCATCGAACGGTAGTAGTTCACAAGAAAATGACAAAGCAGAAGAAAGTAACACAGAAGAATCTTCTAGCCGTGAGATTACACATGCTATGGGCACTACCACAATTGAAGGAACACCTACAAAAATCGTTACTCTATACCAAGGGGCTACAGATGTAGCAGTAGCGATGGGCATTAAACCAGTGGGGGCAGTAGAATCTTGGGCTGAAGCACCTTTTTATAATTATTTGAAAAAAGATTTAGATGGCGTTGCGATTGTTGGACAAGAAACGCAACCTAATCTTGAAGAAATTGCAAAACTTAAACCAGATTTAATCATTGCATCGAAAGTTCGTCATGAGGAAATTTATGATCAGTTATCACAAATTGCACCGACAGTTGCTCATGAAACGGTTTTTGATTTCAAGGGAACAGCTGAAATGATGGGTCAAGCAATGGATCAGGAAGAAAAGGTGAAAGAGTTACTAGGAGATTGGGATACACGAGTAGCTGATTTCCAAACAAAAATTCAAGAGAAGCTTGGCGATAAATGGCCATTCCATGTTTCTGTTGTTAACTTCAGAGCAGACCATGCACGTATTTATGTAACAGGATATGCAGGTTCTATATTGTCTGAGCTTGGCTTCCAAGGTCCTAAAAATTTAACAGATGACTCATTGGAAATCGTGAAGCTAACGGATAAAGAAAGTATTACACAAATGAATGCCGATGTTATTTATATGTTTATGGAAAATGATGACGCAGTCAAGAAAAATTATGAAGAGTGGACAAACCATCCACTATGGAAAGAGCTTGATGCTGTGAAGGCAAATCAAGTTTATCAAGTAGATGAAATTAATTGGAATCTAGCTGGTGGACTTATTAGTGCTAATTTAATGCTAGACGATATTTATGACAAGTTCGAATTAGAAAAATAGTAAAAGAGACTAGGGCTGTTTAAAGTGTTATAGAATACTTGAATGACAGCCCTCTCATTATAGGGATTGACATATTAGAAACCTACAATCCCTTTCATAAGATAAATTGTGGATCAAGAAAGTTGGCGTAAAATGAGAATTATTCTTTCCAGTACCTCGATGAAACAAGTAGGCTTATTCATCAGTTGTTTGATCCTTTTGCTGGCATTTTTAATCAGCATAGCTATTGGTCAAACGTCCATACCCTTCTCGTCAATCTATGATGCCATTTTTCATTTTGATGCTGCTAATAAGGAGCATGTTATTATTCGGACATCGAGATTTACAAGAGCTGTGATCGCTACAGTAGTTGGCGCAAGTCTTGCCATCGCGGGAGCATTAATGCGGGCATTAACAAGAAATCCTTTAGCAGCTCCTGATATTTTAGGGATTAATGCAGGAGCGATATTTTTTATTGTTAGTGCCATTACTCTTTTTTCCATTAATTCTTTAATGAGCTATATGTGGATTGCCTTTTTAGGTGCAGGTGCTGCGGGAGCTATGGTATTTTTCCTAGGGTCATTAGGAAGAGATGGTTTAACACCGATTAAAATAGTATTAGCTGGTGCAGCGATTACAGCTCTATTTGTCTCGTTTACGCAGGGGCTTTTAGTGATTGATGAACAAGGCTTACAAAGTGTTCTTTTTTGGTTAGCGGGATCTGTATCAGGTCGTAGCATTGACATGCTTATACCAGTTTTACCGTTTATTTTAGTGGTCACAGTTGTGGCAATAGGTATGGGTCGTTCTATAAATATTTTACAATCAGGTGATGATATTGCAAAAGGCTTAGGACAACGAACTATGATTACGAAAATCACACTCGGTCTCATTATTATCATTCTTGCAGGTAGTTCAGTTGCTGTAGCAGGTTCAATTGGCTTTATTGGTTTGATTGTCCCTCATATTGCAATTCAGCTTGTTGGTACGGATTATCGTTGGATTATTCCGTACAGTGCAGTATTAGGAGCAATATTGCTGCTGTTAGCTGATATGGCTGCGAGATATGTGATCATGCCATTAGAAATGCCAATTGGTGTAATGACTGCCTTTATCGGAGCTCCTTTCTTTATTTATATTGCACGAAAGGGGTTAGCGAAAAATGTCTAATTATAGGACAGTTCGAACGAAATCTGAACGTATATCTTTTCAAATTGCCAAAAGAACTAGTTGGATTTTACTATTATTAAGCTTATTATTAGTCATCATAACAGTCCTTGGTTTATCTGCAGGTAGTGAATTTATCCATCCTATCACAGTGGTGAGGGAATTATTGGGCTATGGTAATGGAGAGTACGATTTTGTCTTACATACATTAAGGCTCCCACGTGTATTGATGGCATTATTAGTTGGTGCAGCGCTAGGAGTTGCTGGTTTAATTTTACAAGGGATTATCCGTAATCCACTTGCTGCTCCAGATATTATCGGTGTAACGAGTGGTGCATCCATGGGGGCGATTATTTTTATCGTGTACTTTATGGGGTCAGTCAGCATTCAATTTTTACCGTTAGCTGCTATTTTAGGTGCTGGCATTGTTTCCTTTATCATTTACCTACTGTCATGGAGAAAAGGCGTCACACCTATTCGTATGGTGCTTATTGGTATTGGGATTTCAGCCTTAGCAAAGGCCGTTGTGACGATGCTGCTTGTGATCAGTAATGTAGCCGCAACAACGAAGGCCTATTTATGGCTGACAGGTAGTTTGTACGGGGCTAATATGCAGGATGTCTATTTGCTTTTACCATGGGTTGCTCTGTTATTGCCACTAACGTTTATTTTGGCAAGAACAGTAAATGTGAAGGAATTAGGAGATGAAATTGCGATAGGGCTAGGGGTAAAGGTTCAAGTGTACCGTTTACTTTTTTTACTCATTAGTGTGATGCTAGCTGGCTCTGCGGTTGCATTTGCTGGTGGAATTGCCTTTGTTGGATTAGTAGCCCCTCATATGAGTAGAATGCTTGTAGGGCGTTCCTTTGCTGGGTTGATACCTGTGACTGCTATAATTGGTGGGATTATTGTTATCGTAGCCGACATTGTAGCAAGAACTGCTTTTTTACCAAAGGATTTACCAACAGGTGTCTTTACGGCTGCAATTGGGGCACCATTCTTTATTTATTTACTATTTAGAACGCGCAATCAATAAAGCTACAGGAAATAACAGTTAAAAGCGTGAGAAGAAGGTGACGAGATTTTGAAAAATGTTTTAGAAGCACAAGATTTACATGTAAGCTATGGTGAAAATCTTATTTTGGAGGATTTGAATCTTCAAATACCAAAAGGGAAAATTACAGTACTAGTAGGTGCCAATGGTTGTGGAAAATCAACGCTACTACGAACGTTTGCACGATTACAAAAACCAAAGTCGGGTGAAATTTTCTTAGAAGATGATTCCCTAGATACCATTTCAACGAAAGAGGTGGCTAAACGGTTAGCCATCCTCCCACAGGGACCTGTTGCGCCAGAAGGGCTAACCGTTCAACAATTGGTAAAACAAGGTCGTTATCCACATCAGAGTTGGTTAAAGCAATGGTCTACTGAAGATGAAAAAATTGTGAACAATGCTCTTGAGGTAACACAGATGACAGAATTTGCAGATCGACCAGTAGATGCATTATCAGGTGGTCAGCGTCAACGTGTATGGATAGCCATGACATTGGCTCAAAAAACAGATCTTATATTACTAGATGAACCTACAACTTATTTAGATATGGCCCATCAAGTAGAAATTTTAGATTTACTATTTGATTTAAATGAAAATGAAGGACGTACAGTCGTGATGGTCTTACACGATTTAAACTTAGCCTGTCGCTATGCCCATCACATTGTAGCTGTGCGAAATAAACAGGTGTATGCGCAAGGTAAGCCAGAGGAAGTGGTGACACCTGAGCTGGTACAAGCTGTCTTTCGTATGGACTGTACGATAATGAGAGACCCTCTATTTGGTACGCCTTTATGTGTTCCACATGGCAAGGGACGAACAGTTCAGGTGGAGAAATTAGAGGAGGTAGGGTCAGTTGAGCTTACAACTGTCAGCTGAAGAAAAAGCAGTACTATTACGTGATTATCGATTGACAATTGAGCCAGCGGTAGATGCTGCTTACTCTCTACTAGCCCAAAATTTATTAGACACTAAACAAGCCTTAGCCTATTTACAAAAAATCGCACCTTTCTTTCATTCCACTTCTACATTAGTTACAGCATCGTTATTTGCAAAGCGCTATAGCGTCTTAACGATGGCTTCAGCATTCTATGCTATGTCAAGATATGATAAGGGGCTATATGTTGGTATCGAGAATATCTGGGTGGAAGCAGAATATCATGCGAAACCATGGCTTCCAAACATTCGCTTAATCGATAGCTCAGTGTCAGTGCCAACACAAGATCGTGAAGCATGGCGTGATGAGGTTCTCCAAGGAATCTTTGCAGGTAATCTAGCGAAAGTGTGGCAGTCATTAACAAAAATAAGTAAAATCCCAAAAGCAATCTTATGGGAAAATACAGCTATTTATGTCAATTGGCTATATGAAACAAAAATAAGCGAAGGGGCCAGTGAACAAGAAAAGGCTCGTATACAAGAAGACTATCACTATATTGTCAATCAAGCGCCAGGTTCTCTTTTTGGCGAAAGGAAAAATCCTTTGACAAATTATTGTGGTCCCAAAGTGACAATCAAGGAATCAGAGCAACCAATACGCTTGAGAAAAACATGTTGTTTCTATTATCACACCTCTGATGAAGCGAATGACTTTTGTATCTCTTGTCCCAAAATCAAAAGACTTGGCTAACCTCATGAAGCATTGACAATTCCCCAAAGTGAATAAACAGTCGTGTGGTTTATTCACTTTCATGTTGTTGAAAAAAGGTGATGTCAATAGCAGAAAAAGAACCTTTAGCAAGGCGAGGGGTTGATTTCCGTTCTGCCAGCGTCCTTTCCAGGTGGCGTCCGATGAACCGCTTCACTCACTGCGTTTCGCTCTAGGGTCTTACCTGTGACGCTGGCTCCCCTCCAATCAACCATGTGCAAAAGTGTCTTTTCCCTCAAAATAGCCCGTTATTTGTATAATTAAAGAATAGAGGTTCTTATTTTCATTGTAGAGAAGTGATGAGTGACAACACCTCTCCATAAAGAGTAGTGAATACCCTTCACTTTATTTGAAGACCTTTGCTAAAAAGGTAACATTTTTATGGATTGGAGTGGAAAGCAAGTAGCCTGCAACGGAAATCCGTTTTCACCTGTCACAAAAATGCTATGGATGGTTTTGTTTTTTAACACTATGCAAAGAGGCGGAAAAGTTATTATCTATTTTCGCTATTTTCGAAATAATCGATTTTCTTCCCAGCCTCGTTTCCTTCCTATTAAAATTTCTGTTTATCATAATATAATATTGATATACTAGTTTTAAAGAAAAAAACTATACTAACGATGTATAAAAATTCAGAAAATTGTAGAGTTGAACCATATGTGTTGTTGCGTTTACAATAGTTTTATAACACGATTATGTTATAAAAACATGAATAGAGTCATTGTTTTTCTATTTAAAGCTCAAAACTTCATTGTTTTTGTAATAGTACTATAACAGAAAGAGGAGGGAGGTATTGAATGAACACTACATGTTTAACTTATAGAATATTACAGCAAACGAAGTATAGTGAAGGATAAAATAGGGGAATGCATCATACATAGTTACAAGTTTAAGCAATACTAAGAAATGAGGTTTAAGTCAAAAATGAAAAAGTATTCTGTTAGTACATATATTTATTTCATCATTCCTTCTTTAATTGGTATTTTTCTATTTATGACTCCTGTATTAACGGATGAGGGCTGGAAAGTACCGATTGCCATTTTAGCAAATATTTTAGCAGGTGTAGTGGCTCCTGTCATTAGTTATTTTACGATTATTATGTTTGCAATTTCCGCGTTTGGCGCACTTATCGCTAAATGGATTCCTCGAAAAAATATGAAAGAACCTAGTATTTTAGATACATTGTTTTATGTCAATTGGTTTTGGACGATTACTCGCTTTTTAGGTTTAGCCTTTGCTTCGATGGTTGTCTTTCAATTTGGACCTTCTGCCATCAACAATGAAAATACAGGTGGGCTACTGATGGATCCAAACGGTGGACTTGTGACGTTTTTATTTACCATTTTTTTATTCGCAGGTTTCCTTTTACCATTTTTAACAAACTTCGGTTTGCTTGAGTTTTTCGGTACAATGATGGTGAGAATCATGAGACCTCTTTTTAAAAGCCCAGGGCGTTCTTCGATTGATGCTCTTACGTCATGGGTCGGTGATGGAACGATTGGAGTGTTAATGACGAGTAAGCAATACGAGATGGGGAACTATACCAAAAAAGAAGCAGCGATTATTGCTACTAGCTTCTCTGTTGTCTCCATCACCTTCTGTATCGTAGTATTGGATACCGTCCACTTGGCACGCTATTTTATTCCTTATTATTTAACAGTAGTACTTTGCGGTGTTGTACTAGCGATTATTATGCCTCGAATTTATCCTCTTGCACAAAAGGAAGATACGTATATCGATGGTACTCCAGTAGACTATTCGCGTGAGGAATTGCCAGAGGGCTATAATTCTGTGTCGCATGGCTTAGAAAATGCACTTGCTATTGCTCATGCAAATCGTGATCCGCGCCAATTTTTAAAAGATGGTTCTAGAAATGTTATTGATTTATGGGTTGGCGTTGCTCCTATTGTTATGGCTTTTGGTACAATTGCCTTAATGCTTGCTGAATTTACCAGTATCTTTGTGATTTTAGGAAAACCATTTGAGCCGATCCTAACTGTACTAGGCTTACCTGAAGCGGCAGAAGCGGCTCAAACAATGGTCGTAGGCTTTGCCGATATGTTTCTGCCTTCTATTTTAGGTGCAGGGATCGAATCAGATGTTACTAGATTTGTCATTGCTGTTGTTTCTGTATCACAGCTAATTTATATGTCTGAAGTTGGTGGACTTATTTTAGGAACAAAAATTCCGTTGAAATTTTTCGATTTAGTCGTTTTATTTATATTACGTACACTTATTTCCCTACCAATTGCTGCATTGGTTGGTCACATACTCTTTTAATGAAAAAGCCAAGTCTAGATCGACTTGGCATTTTTCATGAGATAATTATAATTGCCTTTTTTACAGGGCTCTATAAGAACGTATACATAAATAGATATAATGAGATACAAATTTGGAAAAAGTAATTTAAAACACAAGGAATGGATGCACTTCAATCAAAGAATAAGGGGACAACCATTCATAAAAAGAATCAAATAAACAACAGAAACATCCTTGTCCTATACAAAATAAGGTTTCCAAAAAGCCTTCTCAATTATGAGAGGGCTATTTTTGATGAGACTTTCCAATCAGATAAGCACTAAAAGGTATAAATGAAATGATTTTGATGAGCAGCATACAGACAAGTAAACTGGATAGAAAAAGAGAAATGACTTGAAGAGCATTAGTGGGTAGTAATGCGCTATAGGGAGCTAAATATTCTTGAATTAGCCAGTGAATTAAAAAGATCCCAAAGGAATAGTGACTTAAAATAGGGATAAAAGGGAGCTTAGGCAAAACCTGTGCAAACGCCAGTATGCAAAACGCCATCGCCAACACGAATAGCATAATATCAATTCTTCTTGATGTAATCTGTTGGGCACCTAAATAATAATTTGTATATAAAATAGCCATTGCGAGTATGACAGCTATAATTGTGAAATATTTATATTGGACGAGGTAGTGCGCGATTTTTTCATAATGACTGCCGATAATATAGGCTAGTGCAAAATATGGGAGCCAGCCCACAAAGAGCAGGCGCATAAAATGTTCATTTTGTATGAAATAATCTATATTGGCATTTGCTAGTGTCATATAGAAAATGCCAAGTAAGAACATAATGGGCGTAAACCAGAGGCTGGATACCTGATATTTCTTGACAATATAGAAGAGAATATAGAGTTGAAAAATAGTCATGACAAACCATCCCGAAAAATCTCCTAAAATAATATGGCGATATAATGCCTCCCAAAAGCTTTCATCATAATGAAGAGCTGCGTTGGCTGCATATAACATGCCAGCAGCTATAAACGGAATAACAATAAACTGAAAACGACGTCCTATAAAATGGGGAGGTAGCTGATGTTGGTAGCGTTTAGCTAAAATTAAAATGGATAATAAGATAAAAGTGGGTGTAGCGAAACATAATAATAATCGAAAAAACTGATAGTAGGGTTGATCCATATAGCCATTTATACTTTCAATATTGGTCGTTGCATGTAATAACACAATACTCAGGCAAGCTACTACCCTTAAGACGTTCCACTCATACACCATCTTCATCACCCTCATTTTCAGTAAATTGTTAGGCATTTCGTTACCGAATGCAACCTAACTATATATATGAACATGTCTAGCGTGATAAAACCTGCCTTACTTGCTATGGCTGAAAATAGTTTATGCCGCAAAATATTATTAAAAAATCCTAGTAACATGGCGAGAGTTCCATTTTTGCATATGTGTCACATAACCACTATGCATATACTGTGGCAAGAGGGGGGGAGGTGAGCTTTTATGAGAATTAATTGGAAGGTTCGTCTTCAACATATTCCATTTCTACTAGGGCTATTTTCATTGTTACTCTTACTCGCACAACAAGTTGCAGCGATTTTTGGCTATGATTTTACAGGGGTAATGAGTGAGCAAATGTCATCTATTTTAAATACAGTTTTATCCATTCTTGTATTAATGGGTGTTATTGTGGATCCAACGACACGAGGCACCAGTGATAGTGAGCGTGCCTTAATGTATCGGAGACCGAGATAAATTAAACAAAAAGTGTAATTTTACAATAAGGATAAATATGTTATACTGTTAGAAAATTGATAAAGTGGGGAGGATGATTGAATGTCTCTTGAATTGGAGCGACGAATTGCTAAGCTCGAAGAGGAAATGGCAGATTTACGTCAGGAGTTGTCTTCGTTAAAAGGTACACAAAGTACCGAAAAAATAAATACTCTTGATGCCAGACAGTCGATGATCAAGCAATCAGAACCAATAAAACCAAAACCAGCACTGGAGTCGAAGCCTATCCCGACTAAAGTAACGGAAAAAGAAGTGCAACCGCAGCCATCGATGGAGGAGCGTGTTATGTGGGCACTGCCAAAAGTATTCATGGTTATTTTAGTAATGGGCGTACTTTGGGGCCTAAAACTTGTTAGTGATTATGGTTATTTATCGAATGGCGTGAAAATCATCCTTGCCTATGCATTATCGGTAGGCTTGGCGGTTATAGCCTATGTACTAGAACGTAGAAAAGTCGGCTCATCTGCTATAACGATTTCCTTATATGGCGGGGCATTTATTGTCGGTATTTTAACAACTGCCGCAAGTGCCATTTTATATGAAATCATTGGTCTTACCCCAGCACTAGGCATTACACTTCTTTATATTGGCTATGGTATTGCCATTAGTTATTGGAAGAAAAATGAAGCACTTACCGTTTTTGTAGCCTTTACATCGTTATTGCTACCTTATTTATTAGAATATATGGATTTTAATGCGGTCATTATCTTGCTTTTTGTCGTGATATTATTTGCTTCATTGCAATGGGTCATTTATCAGCACAAGCAAAAGCTAGCTCTCTATATCGCTACATTCTTCTCGGTGCTAGCGGTGAGTGTAGTAGCGTTTATGAATATTGATAAGCAAGTTATCTTCGCATTTGGTTTATTGGTGATTCTAGCATTATTTTACGTAATTTGGTGTTTAATGTATAACGCACAATCCAAATGGAAGCCTCTTCATATAGGGCTTCAATTTTCCTTAGGCTCATTTAGTTTATTGCTGATGAATCTTATTATTCGTTCACTTACGCATGGAGAAATGCTGCTCCTTGTCCTAATGGCTTTATTTGGAGCGGTGGCGTTATATAGCTATCGCCAAAAATGGCAGGAAGTATTGGATAGCGCTGTTACACTAGCATTTATCACCCTATGTAATACGATACTTTTAATGAATATACCAAATAAAGTGGATGATTTACTTTATCCGATGATCGCTTTTGCTGGCGTGATGATGAGCTTGCGACTACGGGCAAGTATGATGAAGGTCGTTTCTTCATTTGTCCTTATCATCACATTCCTTTTAAATTTCATCTTTCATGAACCAAAACCATTTTTCAGCATAGATCATTTAAGCTTGTTCATGCCAATTATTTATTTCGTTATTATTTACTTATATGCAAGACGTCCAAAAGAGACACTTACGGCATTTGAAAAGGTCATGAAGGATCTGTATGTGATTGATATTTTAGCAGTGGCCACAACTGGCTATTTCTTAGCCTATATTGGCAAACTAGATACCGTTTATTTTGCAGCAACAAATGGCATTCCATATATGATGTGTATCGTATTAGCTGCCTTATTTACTGGCTCTCTATTTGTAGAGGAAACCTATAAAGGTCGTGCTTTAACACCAGTTCTCGGCTCATTTTTCCTATTATTCTTCTTGATGATCAGCACCAAGCCGACCATGATGGAAAGCTTAAATATTATAACTAGATTCGTATATATGGCAGTCATTGTCGCCATCATCGTAGATATTCTAGTAAAAGGGTTTATTTATCGATTGTATGAAGTGCGTCTGGGGAAATATGTAGATGCTATTGTAAGCACTGGTATCGTGCTCACGATGATTTCAATATGGGGGCTGATCCATCAATTTACGTTTAACAACGTCCTTGATTGGAAGCTAAGCATCGCATTGACAACCATTACATTATTTTTGACGGCAAGCGTTTCCCTATGGATAAGCTCCACACATCAATTAAAAACACTGCGCTCAACAGGTTTTATTCTGTTAGTCATGGCGTTTATTAAGCTAATTTTCTTTGACTTATCTGCCCTTGATTTATTAATTAGAGCTATTCTATTTATAACGATTGGTGGTATTGGCATGCTGCTATCGGGTAGGTTGTTGAAGAAATAAAGAAGAAGAGATTCCAATGCATTTTGGAATCTCTTTTTCTATTGTTCTACTAATTCATTTTCTTTTATTAAAGTGATAGGATCGCCAATTTCTGTATGTCCTGAAGAAGGTGGTTGGATTGTGCCTTCTGTAAATGTAACGGAAGTACCTCCATTAGCTAGTAAATTATCAGAAATAATAGCTCCTTTAATGTGAGCGCCGCCTTCTAAAATGACAGAAGCATTTGGTGCAATAATATGTTGACCATTTGAGTTTGAACCACCATTAAAAGTAACCTTAGTTGCTCCTGCATATATATTCCCCGTTAATCCTATCCCCCCTGTGAATGTTAAATTGGCTTGCTTAGAATAAAGAGAGGCAGCGCTTTGTGTTTCTCCTGCAATTGTGATAGCTGATGCTCCATTATAATATAAATTTATTTGATTAGCATTACCGTTCCTGTTTAAAGATCCTTTTAGATTAAAAGTATTATTAATATATACATTGAGCTTTCCTGTTCCTACAATTTTAATATGCCCCTGTAGTATATTAAAATCTTCAATATATAAATTTTTATCTGTATCTCCTACATTTATAGTCAACGTATTATTTTGATCCACTTTGAACTGTTTGAAATGTGTATCACCATTTAATTGTAAAGTATAGTTATTAGTCATCCAATTATCAGCTAAAAAATGTCCATTATTAATAATGAAGGTTTTGTTGTGTGGATCTTTGATGACTTCTTGATTTGGAGGAACAGGTAATTGTGATAATTGTTGCATTTTCTCTAATGGAAATAAAGGCAGGATACTTGAACCAGGATATTTCCTACTTTGAGTAAGTTTGCTTGATAAATCCCCCATCCAAGACGGATATTGGAAATGATCACTTGAAGCACCTACAGTACCAGAAATAGATGAACCACCATCCAATGAAATTATACCGATGTCAGTAGCTACATCTCCCTTTATGGATGCCCCACCTGTTAGCTTAATATTGCCTTTAGTTTGTACTGCAAAGTCAGGAGTAGCAGTATTTAAATTTTCCTCATCATCCCCACCATTATTATTAGTTGTTTCCGCATCAAGAACAAAGTCCACACTTTGCTGTAGTTCTCTTTTTTGTGAAGGCGATTCTCCATATGTACCGATAGAAGTTATCCAATATCGAAGATTCGTATCTAAATCCTGTTTTAGGGTAATCCTGGCAATAGGTTGCATTCCTAGTTGTTCTTCAAAATTATTTATAGTGTTTTCGTTATTTAATAGTGGTTCTATTATGCTTTTAATATTCTCTTCATATAATTCTACAAATTTTTCATACTTTTTCTGTTGAATTGGTAAACGATCGTATTCTGCTTTTGCACTTTGATAAGCTTCATTCGCTTTTTCTAATAAAATTGCTTTTTCATAATTTACGCCTGCCTCAGCAATGTAATAAATGGATTGATCTTCTCGCTCATGTTTAGAGAGTTTTAAGGAATTTGAAGATACAGCAAGTAAACCTAGACCTAAAATCGTCACTAATACAATGGTTAAAAAAACTAATAAAAATGAAAAGCCTTCATCATTTAGTAGATTTTTTTTCATCTTTTGCACCGTCACCACTCCTAAAAGATAGTTGTGTAGAGATTGTGTGTTCGTTAATACTTTCAATGTTTATGGAAATAGAGTCGCCAATACTTGTTAAGGAAAATGAATGTATATTAGTTGCAATAACCTCGTTGTTACGAGTAATCGTATTATTTTCAGCATCAAAGATATATGTGTATTGAATAGAACCATCTCTGTTTTTAAATGTTGAATTATTAGGATCATACGTAATGGTTTTTCTCATATCTTTCGTAATGAGCTTTAAAACATAAGACAACTCTGATAGCTGTTCATTATTTTCAAGTTGTTTTTTATTAGTTTCTTTGCTAGACGAAAGTATACTAAAAAGAATTGTTGAAACAATGCTTAAAATTAAGATAACAGCAAGTACTTCCACGAGTGTAAAACCTCTGTTATTTTTTATGAACCTCATGTATTCACTTCCTACTATAAATATTTTCCATCTTGCTTTTGAGTACATCGTTCTCATAAACTTCGATAACAATAGTATCTAGATATTCATATTGACAATGGCGCTTAATGGTTAGAATAAACCGTCTATCTTCCATCTGTTTTTCATAGCTCCAAATAGTAGAAAATTTACTATTTTTACTACAACTAATATATTGAGGATTTTCTGTATTTGTATAGAGTAATTGTCCAGCTAGTTGTTCTTCTGTTCTGCCTTTGATTTCTCTAAATATATTTTCCATTTCATTTTGAGCAAGATAAGTAGAATCTACGATTGTGCTAGAAGTTTTGGAAGTTTTGTTAGATTGAATAAATAATCCGAAAAATGAAAGCAATATTATTGTAATTAGAATTAAAGAAGCAACGACTTCAATTAATGAAAAGCCACCTTCATTTTTAAAATTTTTTTGCAATAATATCGCCCCTTATAAGTTTTTTGTGTCAAAAGAACCAAATGGTTATTTAGTGAATTATGTATTATGAAAAGAGTAGTGCAAAAAGCATGATTCTAATCGACTAGTAATAAAGTATTCATAACGATAATATAACATTATATAAGAGATAAACTAGTCTAAATCGTGAAATTTTTATATATTTTGAAGGGGTTATTTAAAATAAATTAGGTTTTTAGTAGTGTAATGTAGTGGAAAATATAGTATTCTAGTATCTGGATGAGCATAAAGTTGCAAACCAACAAATTGCGATGTTTAAGGGGGATTGACAGATGAAAAAAATTATAACCATTACTGTAGTATTGATTGGAATATTTATACTAGCTGTAGTCTGTCTACCTAATTTTATAATAAATGGGAAAGTTTTTGCTAGTGATGAGACAAAAAGTTCAACAATTGGAGGTATAAAAGTCGGGGGTGTTAATAGTGCAAATTTATTACCAACTGTGGAAAAAGCAATTAAAGACTGGCAGCAAACAGAAATAAATGTTAAAAGTACTAATATCTCTAAGACCATTGACCCGAAACAATTAATTTTTGATACTACTACAGCCATATCACAGTTTGAACTGCTGACAAAAAAACCATGGTATGCCTTTTGGAAAAATGAAAAAATTGTACATATCCCCATTCCTGTAACTGCCAGCGACACTGTTATTCAGGAACTAGACGAAATGGGCATTTTGGATACTGATAAAACGCTTCAAAAAATAATAGTACAAGCAAGTTATTTGAAAGAACATGAGGTTGAAGCAGTAATCAATGCTGATGCTTCGCAAATGCAAGAAAGGATTGCCTTTCAAATTGCGGATGTACCGACAGATAGTCAAGGGATTGCAAAACTAATTCCTTTATTAAATGACGTCACACTTGTACCGAACCAGTCATTCTCCTTGCTTTCACTTTTAGGGGAACAGGCAGGAGCTGCGAATGATACCGGTTTAGATTTTGTAGCTTCCATCCTCTATAGTGTAATTCTTCAGACGGAGTATGAAGTTCTAGAAAGACATTCTCAACAAACAAAGCCTAACTATTTACAACTGGGGATTGAAGCGGATGTCAATGCTGCATTAGCGAAAGACTTACAATTTATTAATCGTTCTAATCAGCTTGGCAAAATGCAAGCTATAATTGAGGGCAATCAATTAAAAATAGAAATATTTACAGCAGTAAAAGACAAGGATATAACGGTTCGTATCAGTAAAGATAAAATCGTTAAGCCACGAACTATTTACCGTTATTCAGAAGATTTAAAGGCTGGTCAAGAGCGTGTGGAACAAGAGGGGAAAGAAGGGGTGAGAGTTGAAGTTTATCGTTCCATTGTAGAGAACGGTGCAATGGAAGAACAGTTCATTAGCAGAGATTACTATGCGCCTCAAAATCGGATTGTGACACGTTCATCGCAGGAGCCTATTACAGTCACTCCACCAGCAAAAAACGCAGGACAAAGTATAGCAGATCCTGATTTAGAGATGGATTTAGATGGCAACGGCTTACCTGATATAAAACCTTCAACACCTGAAGAATCTGAGCAAGAAGATGGACCGGAAATTGTCTATGGTTATTATGATAAGGGCGGTAATTTTGTACAAACAAGTCCATAATGATTGGAGGTATTTTTATGGCGATGAAGCCAGGTCGTAAACGTTTAGGGGATTTACTTGTTGAATCAGGCGTTATTACAGCAGAACAGCTAGAGTATGCACTAACTACTAAGTTGAAAAATGAGAAACTAGGTGATTTTCTCATTAAAGAAAACGTCTTAACGGAGCAACAGCTCATTGAAGTTTTAGAATTTCAGCTTGGTATCCCTCATATTAGCTTAAATCAATTTTCAATCAGCCCTGAATTATTGCAATTAATTCCTGCTGAGTTGGCAAAGCGGACAAATATTATGCCTATCCGCAAAGAGAAAAATAAATTGTTTATTGCGATGGAAGACCCGATGGATTATTTTGCTATCGAAGAAGTCCGTATGACGACAGGCTGTCAGATCGAAACAAGCATTGCTGCAAAAGATGATCTATATCGTACAATTACCAAATATTATGATTTGCAGGAGTCGATGGATGCTGCAATGTTAGATTTAGCGGCAACTAGTACTGAAACACAAGACGAGATTGAGAATGAAGATTCACCCATTGTTCGTTTAGTAAATCAAATTATTGCCAATGGTGTAGCACAAAGAGCTAGTGATATTCATTTTGATCCACAAGAAACAGAGCTACGTGTGCGCTACAGAGTAGATGGAGTGCTTCGTACAGAGAGGTCATTGCCCAAGCATATGCAAAACGTAGTATTGGCTCGTATTAAAATAATGGGCAATTTAAATATTACAGAAAATCGTATTCCACAAGATGGGCGTATAAAAACGAATGTCAATTTTAGACCAGTTGATATACGATTAGCCACATTACCGACTGTCTTTGGAGAAAAAGTTGTTATGCGTATTTTAGATTTAACCAATTCGTCCAATGATATTGAGAAATTAGGCTTTAGTGCTACGAATGAAGTACTATTCAGGAAAATGATAAGCCGTCCCAACGGCATGATGCTTATTACTGGACCTACGGGTTCTGGTAAATCCTCTACGTTATATGCAGCTCTTTCGCATTTAAATGAGGAAGGCGTCAACATTATTACGGTTGAGGATCCTGTGGAATACCAATTAGATGGCATCAATCAGATCCAAGTAAAAGAAGAGGTTGGCTTAACGTTTGCGGTAGGGTTACGTTCGATTTTACGACAGGACCCTGACATTGTGATGGTAGGGGAAATTCGTGATCTTGAAACAGCGCAAATTGCTATACGTGCTTCACTTACAGGACATTTAGTGTTAAGTACGCTGCATACTAATAGTGCAGTAGAATCCATCTCACGTTTACATGATATGGGCATTGAACCATTTCTACTCTCTTCCTCACTTGTAGGCATTATGGCTCAACGACTTGTACGTAAAGTTTGTCGTGATTGTGCTGAACCATATGTATTCACCTCACGTGAATTAGAAATACTAGAGGAAAATGGGCTGGAAGGTGTTACCCAAGGTAAAAGGGGACGTGGTTGTCCTGCATGTAATCATACAGGCTATCGAGGACGTATGGCGATTCATGAAATCCTTCCAGTGGATCGAAAAGTGAAGGACATGATTTTAAATCGAGAAGGTGATTTGGTTCTTCGTGATTATATGAATGACAAAGGCTATCACACCCTATTAGTAGATGGACTATTAAAGGTGGTAGCAGGTCAAACAACAACATCAGAAATTTTACGTGTTGCAAGTGTAGATTAGGGGTGATAAAAATGACATCATATTCAATCGTTGAATTATTAACACGTGCGTTTGAAGAAAAAGCATCGGATCTTCATTTAACAAAAGGTATTCCGCCAGTATATCGTATTCATGGGCAGTTGGAACATTATGGTGCAGATCCATTAGATTCTGAAGAATTAAAGGGAATGGTAAATGCCATTCTTCCTGTACATAAACAACAGGAGTTTGAGGAAAAGGGAGAAACTGACTTTAACTTTTCATTGCCTGGGAAATGTCGATTCCGTGTAAATGCCTATCATCAGCGAAATGAAGTAACAATAGCGGCTCGTTTAATTGAAGCTAAAATCCCTTCTATTGAAGCACTTAATATGCCACAAGTGTTATATAAGCTTGCGGAAAAACCACAAGGTTTAATTTTAGTAACTGGTCCAACAGGCTCAGGTAAATCAACTACATTAGCAGCAATGATTGATTATATCAACGAGACAAGATCAAAACATATTATTACGTTAGAGGATCCAATTGAATACTTGCATACTCATAAAAAGTCTATCATTAATCAGCGTGAGGTTGGTGTCGATACAATGAGCTTTGCAAATGGTTTACGAGCATCATTGCGTCAAGACCCAGATATTATTTTAGTTGGAGAGATGCGAGATTATGAAACGATTTCAACGGCTATCACGGCTGCTGAAACAGGGCATTTAGTAATGGCGACACTTCATACAAGTAGTGCACCAACTACAATCGACCGTATTATTGATGTATTTCCACCGCATCAGCAAAGTCAAATTCGAGTGCAGCTTGCGAATGTACTGCAAGGTATTGTTTCTCAGCGTTTATTTATTCGTAAAGATGTAAAAGGGCGCATTGCTGCGACAGAAATTTTAGTACAAGCTCCTGCCATTTCGAATTTAATTCGCAATGAAAAAATCCACCAAATTCCAAGCGTAATGCAGACAAGTAAAGCATTGGGCATGCACACATTAGAATCTTCGATGCAGCACCTGATTACCACAGGTAAGATTTCGCTAGAAGATGCACGCCCATACATGAACGCTGGTGATTATAGTTGACTGTATTTCGTTATAGTGGTCGCACCAAAACAGGAGCACCTAAAAAGGGCATTATTGAAGCCCCAAATAAAAAAATTGCTATGGAGAAGCTTCGTGCACAAGGAATAAATGCGCGAGAGCTTCAAGAATCAAATAGCATTTTACATAAGGACATTGCCATTGGTACAAAAGTGAAGCACCAAGAGTTTGTTATTTATTGTCGGCAGTATGCGACATTAATTCGTGCTGGTGTCCCTGTCGTTGAAGCGACGCGTATTTTGGGTGAGCAAACACGGAATAAACCACTAAAGCGAGCATTGATGCAAGTTGAAGAGGATATTCGGAGTGGGATGGCATTTTCAGATGCAGCAGGTAAACATCCCAAAGTGTTTCCCTTACTTTTTGTCAATATGATGCGTGCTGGAGAGGCTACTGGTAACGTTGACGACACATTAGATCGTCTGGCAAGCACACTAGAAAAGCAATATAACATCAAGAAAAAAATTCAATCGGCAATGACCTATCCAGCAATATTATCCCTTTTAACACTGGTGGTTGGCATGTTTTTAATGGTTTTTATTGTGCCTACCTTTATGGATGCATTTAAAGATATGGACTTAGAAATGCCGCTAATTACAGTTATTGTTGTTAGTATAAGTGATTGGTTGATTCAGTTTTGGTATCTCGTGATTTTAGGGCCATTAGTGTTAGTAGTGGGGTCACGCTATTTTTATAAAAGTAATAAAGAGTTTCATTATACAGTTAATGTTTTGTTACTTCGCATGCCTATCTTTGGCCAACTTTTACAAAAAGATATTATAGCGAGAATGACGAGAACTCTATCTACTCTTTTTAGTAGCTCGGTGCCGATTTTACAAGCTTTAACGATTGTTGAAAAAGTCGGAGGTAATCCAGTTATGGGAAAAGTAGTACTGGAGGCTCGCGATAATTTAGAAAGGGGTGGCACATTATCAGAGCCACTTGAAAAAAGCTGGCTATTTCCACCCCTTGTTACACAAATGACAGCAATTGGTGAGAAAACAGGCTCCTTGGATTATATGCTTGAAAAAATTGCTGATTTTTACGAGGAAGAAGTAAACCGTGCCGTCGATACAATGAAGTCACTTATCGAACCTTTAATGATTATAGTACTTGCTCTTGTTGTAGGAGTGATTGTGGCGGCTATATTCTTACCAATGTTCCAACTATATGAAAATATGTAATTTTTAATTATCTAAAGCCTATCCAGAAATTGAATTAGAAGACCGTGTTTTCACACTTCATATAAAACTACTAAGGAGGAATTCTCTATGTTTAAAAAATGGAAAAATAAAAAACTATTGAAAAATGAGAAGGGTTTAACATTAGTTGAACTTTTAGCTGTAATTGTTATTTTAGCAATTATCGCAGCAATCGCTGTGCCTGCAATTGGTAATATTATTAATAAGTCAAAGGACCGTGCTATTTTAGCAGAAGCATCAAATATTCTATCTGGTGCTAAGATTGCTTATATTGATGGCGCTTGTAAAGGAGACAATTCAGATAATGAGTGTGTGAAAGATGAATTAGCAGCGTTTGTAGATGGTATTGAGCTAGGAAGCAATGATAAAGTAACGTATAACGAAAGTGGAAAAAAATGGTCAATTTCATATGGTAGGTTTGAAGAGATTAAAACAGAGAGTCTCAAAGTTAGCTCAACTGCAGGTGCAATAACAATATCTGAAGAAGAGCTTAATAAACTATTAAAAAGTGCAGGAGTAGACAAGAAAAAAACAGAAAATACTAAAACTCAATAATCAGTCCTCCCAACCCATTCAGAAACGATAATTTTCTTGCGTTTCTGGCTGGGGAATGGATGACTAATTGATAAAATGATTTATACTGAATAGGAAAAGGAGGTCTTTTCACATGTTTAAGAGAAAGAGAAAGTCGCATGTATCGATTGAACTGAAGGATTATGTGCTACGTGCGATTGTGGCGAAAGGACCTGAGCCTAGTCATTGGCATGGCTATGAATATCCTTTACCAGCTGATATCGTTGAAAATGGAGCAATCATAGATGAGGTGGCTCTTTTTGAAATTATTAAAGAACAGGTTGTGAAGTGGACAGGAAAAAAACAGGCTGTTCGTATGTTTGTGCCTGACACAACTGTTTTATTAAAAAGTTTCGAGCATCCTAAAGATGTTAAACCTCAGGAATTACGAGGATATGCTGAAATGGAGTTGGGCCATTCTATTCATTTACCTTTTCAGGACCCGTTAATTGATGTTTATGATCCCGATGCGGAGGACGGCAAAGCGATATTATTTGCAGCACCTTCAGAGGAAATTACGAAAATAGTAGGAATGCTGTTAGATGTCTCCTTGGACCCTGAAGCTGCCGATATTCGTGCATTATGCAATATACGTTTGTTAGAACATATGTCAATGTTAGTGCCTAATAAAACATATTTAATTGCTGAGTGGTCTATCAATGAACTTTCCATTAGTATCTTTTCAAATGGACAGGTTGAGTTTTTACGTTATCAATCGATTGAAACAGATATGGCACAATGGCAGGGCAAAAAAGTCAATGAATTTAGCTACCAATTTCTCTACAATGGTGAAACCGAAGATTACCAGATGGTCGTCATGGATCAGGTTTTAGAAATTGATCGGATGATGAATTTCTTTAAGTTTTCTTTACATAAAGGGGAAAAAACAGTAGATGAAATCATAATGCTTGGTGATAACCCGTTACTTAAATCAATAGGAACCTTATTATCTTCTAATTTAGAGACACCTTTGATGATTGTTGATGGAGCAAAAATTGAGAAGTTCTTTCCTCATTTTAAGAAAGAATTTTCAACATTGCTAGGCTTAGCTTTGAAGGAGGTTCATTAATGGTTCCAGATATAAACCTCTTACCACAGCTTGAAAAACGGTCTACTTCACCAAAGCTTTTTTATAGCTTGGTAATTGTCATTGTGGGTCTAATAGTAGCTTATTTACTATTTATATTTTTTACATCTAAAAGTGATTTGTCACGTTTAACTGCTGAGGAAAAGACATTAACGACACAGCTTGAACAATTACAGCAAGAGTTAGATGTAAGACAAAGTGTTGATCAGGGATCATTGGAGGAATCTGTTGCCTATATTCAAGGTGTTTCTTATCCTGTAACCCCATTAATTGATGAAACGAAAACTTTACTACCAACTCAAACGTACTTGCGTAGCTACGTTTTTGGGGAGAATACAGTTAATATTGAAGTGGATTTTGAAACGATGACCGATATATCGAAATATGTAGAGCGACTTTTAATGAGTAGTTTTTTTACAGACGCACAAATTAATACAGTGTCAAACTTCGATATAGAGCTTGGCGAACATAAGGAATTAACGCCTGAACAAAAATTTAAAGAAGTACCACGTTATTCAGTGTCCATTACGGCGACAATCGACTTTATGTATTTAGCTGGAGGACGACGCTCATGAATAAATTAACGAGTAGTAAAAATTCATCTATTATCTTGTTATTGACTTTAATCGTTTCTATTTTATTTGCGCTTTATTATTATTTATTATTACCAAGATTAAATGAAGTAGAAGCAAAAGAGAGTCATGTATCACAGATGCAGCAAGAGATTTCTAGTGTAAAAGAACAATTAGCTCAATTAGACATGGAGCAGGGCCAGCCGACTATCAATGTTTTAGCATTAAGACAGAGGCTACCTACAACAAGAGCCGTTGAAAAGATCATACTAGATTTAGCTGAGATTGAGGAAGTGACAGGGACACGCATAAAGTCATTAACAGTTCAAAATGATGATGCAGCTGTTTCGCAATCAGATGTATCGCAAGACCTTAATATGTTGGAGCAAGCTGAAGAAGAGGTTAATGGTGAGCAGGATACCAATATTACGAGTTCACCGATTTCATCTATTTCAAAGGATTCCTTACCATCGAATTTAAAGCTGATTACTTTTATATTAGAGGTTGAGGCGCTTGATTTTAATTCTCTAGAGAGCTTTTTACAGGAAATTGAACAATTACAGCGTGTGATGAAAACGGATACAATCGAATTCAAATTGCCTGGAGAGCAGGAGCAATTAGAAAAAGATGCGGATCTTACTTTACAAGCTACCGTCCAGGTGACGACGTTCTATTACGAAGGAGAGTAATAATTGCATTGATAGGCGTTCCATACTGCATTCGTATGGGCGCCTATTAGTTTAGGAGGACAGAAAATTGGAAATGGCTTATACAATCTTTCTATTTTTATTTGGGCTTGTCTTTGGCTCTTTTTATAATGTGGTAGGCTTACGTGTGCCACAGAAGGAGTCGATTGTACAACCTCCTTCACATTGTACTAAATGTCAAAGGCAACTGACGGCGCTTGATCTAGTGCCAGTTTTATCTTATTTGTTTTTGGGTGGAAAATGTCGGAGCTGTGGTAATAAAATAGCTTGGATTTATCCAGTAATGGAATTATTAACAGGACTATTGTTTGCCTTTGCTTATCGGCAGCTTAGTTGGAGCATAGAGTTTATAGTAGCCCTATTTTTTATTTCATTATTAGTTATCATTGTTGTTTCTGATATAGCCTATATGCTGATTCCAGATAAGGTGCTTTTATTTTTTTTACCCTTCCTTGTTATTGGACGAGTACTGTCGCCATTAACACCCTGGTGGGACTGTGCTGTAGGTGCAGTCGTTGGTTTCGGCATATTATATAGTATTGCTGTGATATCAAACGGGGGCATGGGTGGAGGCGATATTAAATTATTCTTTTTAATTGGACTTGTTCTTGGTACAATGCATACACTGTTAACATTATTTGTAGCTGCAGTTATCGGCATGATTGTCGGGCTTGTCGTGTTAACGAAGAACAAGCAGGGGAGAAAAACACCCATTCCTTTTGGACCTTCTATTGCATTAGCCGCCATTATTGTCTATTTTTATGGGGATTCATTAATCAATTGGTATTTAGGTTTTTGGTAATTGTTCAATCTTCAAGCATATGGAGGGAAGCAAGTGAAACCGATTATTGGCATTACAGCCTTTGTGGAAGATGATTTATCCTCTCGATTAAATGCTGCTTACAGTAAAAGTATCATTGATGCAGGTGGGATTCCTCTTATTATTCCACTTGGCGTAGAGGAGGATGCCACACAAATTCTATCCCTTACAGATGGTTTATTGTTATCTGGAGGCTATGACGTGCATCCATTTCTGTATGGGGCAGAGCCTGCACCAAAACTAGGGAAAATTCATCCAGCAAGAGATATGGTAGAGTTAGCATTAATTGAAGCGGCATTCACACGAAAGATGCCTATTTTGGGTATTTGTCGAGGCATTCAAATACTAAATGTAGCACTAGGTGGTACTTTATTTCAGGATATTGATAGTGACCATTTTAGTACTAAGCTGCTCAAGCATGTACAGCAATCTGCTCGAGCTGTAGCTACTCATTATGTACAAATTATGGCGGAGAATTTATTAGCGACCATTTTACAACAAGATAAAATTGCGGTAAATTCATTTCATCATCAGGCAGTTAATGTATTAGCAGAGAAATTAAAAGTAGCAGCAAAATCGAGTGATGGCATTATCGAAGCGGTTGTTCATGAAGATTTGCCATTTTGCTTGGCTGTTCAGTGGCATCCCGAGGAACTAGCCATAGCAGGAGATGAGCCTGCACAAAAACTATTTTCAGCCTTTGTTGAAGCTAGCTTAAAATTCAAAAAGGAAGCGTAGCAGGGGACTGTACAAAGAATCCAACCATATATGGATTCTTTTTTTGCGTAAAAAAGAGGATACATGCTCTTAGAAGGAACACATAATCCTCAAAACCTACTTTAAATGATTAATGTACACGACGATATAGTCCTACAACTTGTCCTAAAATAGAAACTTGATCGACGATAATAGGCTCCATAGATGAATTTTCAGGCTGTAAGCGGAAATGATTTTTTTCCTTGAAGAAACGTTTGACCGTTGCTTCATCCTCTGCTGTCATCGCCACAACAATATCTCCGTTATTAGCTGTTGCCTTTTGCTTCACAATAACTAAATCGCCATCTAAAATTCCTGCTTCAATCATAGATTCCCCCATAATCTCTAGCATGAATAACTGATCCTCACTTGTACCATACGTATCTGGTAATGGGAAATATTCTTCAATGTTTTCAATAGCAGTAATTGGAGAACCAGCAGTTACCTTCCCCACAAGTGGTACATGAATGACTTGCTGCTTTTGAATAGACTCTTCAGGCTCTAAAATTTCAATTGCACGTGGCTTTGTTGGATCTCGACGAATAAAGCCCTTTTGTTCTAATCGAGCTAAATGACCATGAACAGTTGAACTTGAAGCAAGTCCGACTGCTTCCCCGATTTCACGTACTGATGGTGGATATCCCTTAGCTCGTACCTCTTCTTTAATAAAAGCCAAAATGTCCTCTTGTCTTTTCGAAACTTTTTTCATGAGTGCTCACCTCTTTTTTCTAATATCATTCTTCTTATTTGATAGTATAACAGAATGCGAACATGTATGCAAACATAGGTTCGAAAAGTGTTTGACAAAAACATTTGTTCGCTTTATTATGAGAACATACATTCCGAATAAACATTCTAGAAAAGGGGTTGTAACTATGACATGGTTAAAGAAAAATACACATATCTCCATTTTATTAGGAGCTTGTCTACTATTTGCAGGATACCTTTACATAACTGATCCAGGAGATGTTAATTACGCAGAAATTCAAATTGAACATGGGGATAGCTTGTGGTCGTTAGCAGAGCAATACCGTGGTAAGATGAGTACAGATGATTGGATTAAGCTGGTCAAAACAGAAAATGAATTAGCAGATATTAAAATTGTGGCAGGAAAGTCTCTAGTTATTCCTGTATTGGGTGATCAAGCCAATCCCATCCATACTATTGAAATTGCGAGAACTGAACAATGATGAATAAACAATTGTCGGCTGTTGTCTATTGCCGTGTAAGTACTGAAAAAGAAACACAAAGCTCCTCATTAGAGCGTCAACAGGAAGAGTTGCTGCGCTACGCTAGAGAGCAAGGCTATGAGGTAAAGGGTGTATTTAAGGATAAGCATAGCGGCTATGATGTGGAACGCGATGGCTTGCTTGAAATGCTTGATTTCATTAAAGAAAAGGGAATTAATGCCCTTTTTGTACAAGATGAAACACGATTAGGACGTGGGAACGCAAGGATGGCTGTGTTGCATTTATTGCAAAAATCAGCAACAGATGTTTTTTCCATGCGCGATGCAGGACCCGTTCAACTAAATGAAATGGATACGATGCTGCTTGAGATTTTAGCAATCGTGGAGGAGTATCAACGAAGAATCCATAACGCTAAAATACGTCGAGGCATGCGACGTGCTGTAGAAAATGGCTACCGTCCTGAAAATAATTTATCGAACCGAGGGAATCCCCATGGGCAGGAGCGAAAGGATTTACCTGTAGATGAAATTGTCAAGCTACGCAAACGTGGATTTACCTTTGAGGAAATTTCGATCACGCTTCGAGGGTTGGGCTTTGAAGTAAGTAAAGCGACTGTTCATCGTCGCTTCCAAGAACATCAAGAAAGATTAGCAGGCAAATAATATTGCCTGCTAATCTTTTTTTATTGTGTGCTTTGAAAACCCCCTGCTATGCAGGGGGTTCCGGAAAGCTTTTAGCTATGGACAATAAAAAAACTCCAAACGTACAATAAAGTCAGGTCTAGTCAACCGACTTCGTACGAAAGGAGCCACCATAAATGGATAATAAAAGTTTAGCACATACAACGTGGAATTGTAAGTATCATATCGTCTTTGCGCCAAAGTATAGAAGGCAGATTATTTATGGTCAAATTAAAGCAGATGTTGGAAGAATATTGCGCCAATTATGTGAAAGAAAAGATGTAGAAATCATAGAGGCAACAGCCTGTCCTGACCATATTCATATGTTGGTAAGTATTCCTCCGAAATTGAGTGTATCTGCGTTCATGGGTTATTTAAAAGGGAAGAGTAGTCTAATGATTTTCGACCGACATGCGAATTTAAAGTATAAATATGGTAATCGTCAATTCTGGTGTCGAGGATACTATGTGGACACAGTCGGTCGAAATAAGAAAAAGATACAGGAGTATATAAAAAATCAATTACAAGAAGATATCCTGCAAGATCAAATGACGATGAAAGAATTCATTGACCCATTCACAGGAGAAGAAATCAAGAGAAAGAAAAAATAAGTAAGCCGCTTTAGCGGTTTGTGTGAAAACGGAGTGCGGTTGGCGGACCATTCAGAATGTCTTTAGACATGGGCCAGTACCCCAGCGTTTCACGCGCAGAGCAAACCACCAGTTATACTGGTGGTTCTGATTCACAGTAAAAAACGCTATTGATAGGAAGTCAAACTGTCGATGATGATGTTAGTAGGTAGTTGAAAAGGATTCTCTTTATTTATTCGATCATAAAACATTATGCCGTTTAAATGATCGATTTCATGTTGGACAACGATCGCCCCATAGCCCTGAAACGGCAGGATGAATTCTTGACCATCAATGTCATATGCTCTGACTTTAATGCGCTCGTATCTTGGCACAAAACCATGGACAGGTCGATTAACCGACAGGCAGCCTTCTCCATCAGGTAAATAAATCATATTGAGGGAATGACTTATGATTTTGGGATTGATAAACACCATTTCATTATGATCAAATAGTACAGCAAACATCCGTTTGTCTACACCTATTTGATTTGCAGACAACCCAGTTCCAGGGCGAAGCTTATATTTTTTTGCTAGCGTTGGATCTTGGCTGTTTTTGAGATATTGCAGCATCGCTAATAAAGTATTTCGATCCTCTTGGTTCAAGGGTGTCGTCACTTCTTCGGTTTGTTTTCGTAATAATATCGAGTCTTCTTTCACAAAATCTTTCATGGTAATGATCGAATCAGGAAGAAATTTAGTCATACATAAACACCTCATCAATACGGCTATTGAGGACTTTAGCCATCTTCAAAGCTAATGGCTCGTACTTATCATTTCCAATATAATTAATAGTCTGTCTAACAACACCGCATTCTTTCGCAAGTATAGCTTTGGTTATCCCTAATTTGTTTCTCAACATTTTGATCATACTCCTCAGGTTTATCCCTCCATTTTGTCTGAAGTGTTAGCCATTTATTTTATACTCTTTTTACTGAATGACCAAATGTTGTTACTATGTAACACGGTCATTTTATAGAGTTTTATGCCATTCTTCCTGCAAGATTGCGTAATAGTATTCATCCCACCAATTGTCACCATGCGGTATACATTTTTTAAAAAATCCTTCACGCCGCATACCGATCTTTTCCATCACTCGGTAAGAAGCTATATTTTCCGGTTGGCATGTTGCTATTATTCTATGAAGCTTCAATTTGGAAAATCCATAATCTAATAGGGCTTGAGCAGCTTCTGATGCATAGCCATGTTGCTGATAAGCAGGATTCAATACCCATCCAATTTCATAGGTATGTTCGCCAAAGCATCGATGAAAAACTAAATGACCAATAACTTCTGGTTGATCGTGTAAAGTAATGGCAAAATGCTTAGCTTGATCCGCGCTATTTTCTGTTATAAATTTTTGGACTTGTTCTTCCGTTAAAACACCTTCGGGCATATAATGCATCACCGTTTCATCAGACATATAGCTATAAACAGCCTGCCAATCTTGGGCTTCAAATTTTCGGATAAGTAATCGCTGTGTTGTGATGTTCATTTAATTTCCTCCAATAAATATAAATTTTTTCCTTTTATTATTAGTTATACACGACTAACATCTGGAAGTCATGTAAATTATGGCTAAGAAGTGTTATTAAGGGTTGGTATAACTGCATTTTAAGGGAAAGCATGCTATACTTTGCATACTGAAGTCATTAAGCTAGGTATTGAAAGGTGTGTAACAATGTTATCAAAGGAAAAAATTAACCGAATTAATGAACTTTCTGCTAAGGCCAAAAGTGGTCAATTAACAGAAGCAGAGGCTAAGGAGCGAACAGCGCTTCGCAAGGAGTACTTAGATACGTTTAGAGCGACTATGCGAGATACGATTGAAAATGTAAAAGTGGTAGATGCAGAAGGTAATGATGTGACACCAGAGAAAGTAAGACAAGCTAAAAAAAATAAATTTCTAAATTAATGTGACACAATTCAATAAAGTATGTATGAAAACGCAATTAGTATAACAAAAGCATTGTTTTCTAAAGCAATGTTGACTAAACTGTAAAAGAACAATATAGGACGAGAAAGGATGTCACAATATAATGACTCAACACGCGGATCTTTTAGCAATTAATGCTATTCGAACTTTGTCAATCGACGCTATCGAAAAAGCAAATTCTGGTCACCCAGGTTTACCAATGGGGGCGGCGCCAATGGCTTATACGCTATGGACAAAACAATTACGCCATAATCCAGCAAATCCAAAATGGTATAACCGTGATCGTTTTGTACTATCAGCTGGTCATGGTTCTATGCTTCTGTACAGCTTACTTCATCTTGGAGGCTATGGTTTACCAATGGAAGAAATTCAAAACTTCCGCCAATGGGATTCATTAACACCAGGACATCCTGAATACGGTCATACAGTAGGTGTAGAGGCAACAACTGGTCCGCTTGGTCAAGGGATTGCTATGACAGTTGGTATGGCAATGGCTGAGCGTCATTTAGCGGCTACTTACAATAAACCTGGTCATGATATCGTTGACCACTACACATTTGCCCTTTGTGGTGATGGTGACTTAATGGAAGGTGTAGCAGCTGAAGCTATTTCATTAGCTGGTCACTTAAAACTTGAAAAATTAATCGTACTTTACGATTCTAATGATATTTCTTTAGACGGTGACTTAGAAAAGTCATTCTCAGAAAACGTACAAAAACGCTTTGAATCTTATGGCTGGAATTACTTAAAAGTGGCTGATGGTACAGATGTAGATGCCATTAATGCCACAATTCAAGAAGCGAAAAAATCAACTGGCAAACCAACATTAATTGAAGTAAAAACAGTGATTGGTTTTGGTTCTCCAAATAAATCTGGTAAAGCAGATTCACATGGTGCGCCACTTGGTACAGATGAAGTTGTCTTAACGAAAGCTGCGTATGAATGGGCACACGAGCCATTCCAAATTCCTGCTGAAGTATACGATACATTTAATGCTGCTGCTGAAATACAAGGTGCACAATCTGAGGAAGCTTGGAATGCTAAATTTGCTGCATATAAAGAAGAGTTCCCAGAGTTAGCGGCTCAATTTGAAAAAGCGATGAATGGTGAATTACCAGAGGACTTTGCGTCAGAGCTACCAGTATATGAGGCAGGTAAATCTGTAGCAACACGTTCTTCTTCTGGTGACGCAATTAATGCTATTGCGAAGAAAACTCCTTCATTCTTTGGTGGTTCCGCTGACCTTGCTGGCTCCAATAAAACAACGATGAAGGGTGCAGGCGATTTCTCTGCAGACGATTATGCTGGTCGCAACATCTGGTTTGGTGTTCGTGAATTTGCAATGGGTGCTGCGATGAACGGTATGGCTCTTCATGGTGGTTTAAATGTATTTGGTGGTACGTTCTTCGTATTCTCTGATTATGTTCGTCCAGCAGTTCGTCTTTCTGCATTAATGGGGCTTCCTGTAACATATGTATTTACACATGACTCTATTGCAGTAGGGGAAGATGGTCCAACACATGAACCAATCGAACACCTTGCATCACTACGTGCGATGCCAAATCTATCTGTTATTCGTCCTGCGGATGCAAATGAATCAGCGGTAGCTTGGGAGCTTGCCGTAGCATCAGAAAAAACGCCAACTGTTTTAGTATTATCTCGTCAAAACTTACCTGTGCTTGACGCTTCTATTGAAACAGTTCGTGAGGGTGTTACGAAAGGTGCATACACAGTATCTCCTGCTACAAAAGAGGTAGCAGATGCTATTTTAATCGCAACAGGCTCTGAGGTTTCACTTGCTGTTGAAGCACAGAAAGCATTAAAAGCAGAAGGTGTGGATGTGGCAGTTGTTTCCATGCCGTCTATGGATCGCTTTGAAAAACAAGACGCAGCTTATAAAGAATCTGTCCTACCAAAAGCTGTGACAAAACGTCTTGCGATTGAAATGGGTGCATCATTTGGCTGGCATAAATATACTGGCTTTGAAGGTGACGTTCTTGCAATCGACAAGTTCGGTGCATCAGCTCCAGGTGAATTAGTAATGGAAAAATACGGATTCACTGTAGAAACTGTCGTAGCGAAAGTAAAAGCACTATAATTTACATTAAAATACCGCAACACTCAGCGAACTTAAACATCGACTGAGTGTTGCGGTACTTTTTTATTATGATAAAAATGAGATTATTGCAGAGGTGCTGCATCATTTTGCCAAGTATCCAAAGGAACAATTTATCATGATTGGGGCTCGTGAAAATGATTTTGATGCTATCGGTGTGACATATGGTTATGGATTACGACCAGAATTAGGAAAGGTATATTGCGGATCTAATCAAGTATCTCTAAATACATGAAAAAACTGCATGCTGACATGCAGTTTTTTATGTAGGTGTTATTTGGCAAGGCCATTTTGAAAAGCATAGACAACAGCCTGTGTACGATCTTGCACTTCGAGCTTTGCTAAAATATTGCTAACATGTGTTTTTACGGTCTTTAAGGCAATGTATAGTTCGTCAGCGATTTCCTGATTGGCTTTACCCTTTGCCATGAGCAATAATACTTCCATTTCACGGTCAGTGAGCTGTTCGTAAAGGGGCGTATTATTACCGTGGCGCATGCGGTGCATCATTTTGGATGTGACTTCTGGCTCTAATACTGTTTCGCCACCTATAGTTTTACGAATAGCATCGGCAATTTGTTTAGCATTAGAAGTTTTTAAAATATAGCTTACCGCACCAGCCTCTAAAGCAGGGTAGACTTTATCGTCATCTAAAAAACTAGTCACCATCATGATTTTTGCCTCTGGCCATGCCGTTAAAATTTCCGCTGTTGCCTCTGCTCCTGTCATGATGGGCATGACATTATCCATTAAAATAATATCAGGTCTTAGGGCAAGGGCACGCTCCACAGCCTCTTTGCCGTTTTCAGCCTCACCTACAACTGTAATATCTGGTTGTGCTGAAAGATAGGCTGAAACGCCAATCCGTACCATTTCATGATCATCCACTATGAGCACTTGTATCATCGATATGAACCTCCTCCTTCTGTAGCGGAATTTTAACCTCTACAATCGTTCCTTCTTCAGGTACGGACACAATTTTGTATGTGCAGCCAATTTCAACAGCTCGTTCAGCTATATTTTGTAAGCCATACGAAGTTGATTTATCGGCCTCCACATCAAAGCCTAACCCATTATCCTGAATTCGTAAAATGGCTAAGTCATCTCGTGCAACAAGCAGTAATTCCACTTCACTTGCTTTGGCATGACGGAGCGTGTTAGAGAGGGCTTCCTGTGCAATACGGAATAAATGGTCTTCTTCTGCTTTTGTTAAGGCCATTTCCTCTAGCTCATATTCAATATGGAAATAAACTTTTTGCTGAAGTTCAATAATCAATTCCTCTAAGCCTTGTGCTAGCGTTTTATTGTGTAGAGCTACAGGTCGTAAGTGGAGCAGCAATGCGCGCATTTCTAGCTGTGCCTGCTGAACAATTTTTTCCACCTGTTTTAAGCTAGTAGCATTTTCGTCATTTTCAGTTAATGCTGAGAGTAACATAGAGGCCGCAAATAATTGCTGTGATACGGAATCATGCAATTCCCTAGCAAGTCGTTGGCGTTCAGCAATAATACGCTCTTGAATAATTTTATCATTTGCTTCTGCTCGTTCATTGGAGAGTCGCTGTAAGCTTTTTCGCTGTGTATCGATTAATTCACTTGTTTGAACTATTGCCTTTTTTAATGATTTCGGAAGTGCTTGTTTTTTAGGGAAAATAAAATCAGGCTCGATTAATTGCTTCACAATGCGTGTTGCTTGAGCTTCTCGTGCCCGAGCAGTCATGCTGATCCAGCTAGCAAACAGGAAGCTAAGTACAAACAGGCTAACTACGATGATGCCTCCTAGCGGAATATTATCGTACGTCTGCTGCCACAATGGCTCCCATGTTTTTTCATCCGGATTGCCCCATACCGCCACAAGCAGACCGAAAACAGCACTCATTAAAATGAAAAATAGCGTAAACAATCTTGAGATAAAGGCAATCATTTTCGTAGCACCTCCAAATCTCCCAGCCAGGTTGCGACATGAATAATTAAAACGCGTTTAGCATCCTCAGGGTTGCCGTCAGCGAAAGTAATACTTTCATTTAAGATGCGTTGTGGCCCCTTATGTAAGCAGATAAGCTCACCAAATAACGTCGTATACTGTAAACGGAAAGGGATTTCATAGGGGATATAGATTTGAACTTTCCCGATCCCTTGTCGAATTGTAATGAGACTAGTGCCAGCAGGTAAGATTGTTTGTGTTGTATCAATCGTAATATCTCCTGCAAGGCGTTGAATTTGTACATCTTGCCATTTGTACGCTTCTGTAGGTGCTGGCATTGTGCCAATCAAGTCATTTTTAGTTGTAGGAAGCTTTTCAAAAAGCTCTGCACCGACTACCTTTGGTTCGTTTTCTCGTTGTAGGTATTGATAAAGCATATATAAGAGCATGATGACGACGAATAAACGTAGGCTCCACATGGTAAACAAAGCAATAGCAATGAAGAAAATTCCTGTCCATTTAAAAAAACGAACTTTTTTGGAAAAACTTAAATAAAGAAGTACTGCCCCAATCAATAAACAGAAGGCTCCGCCATTATTAAAAATAGTAAGCTCTACAAAGACGAGTAAAAAGAAGCATAGTACCCAAAATGTGAGCTTATTTGTTGTGAAATTTTGCAAGAGGGTCACCCTTCCTTTTACTAATAGTATAAGAGAGGGAATGGGACCCTCTATTTTTAAACGTGAAAGAATGCGCCTTATAAAGTTGGCGCATTGCTTTCATTATAACATGTTATTTATTTTCAATTAGCAGTGGTGAGTGATCTTCTGCTGCTTTTTTTTCTAAATCTGCCAGTCTTGCCTCGAAAGTTGTTACCTCATGATCTTTATCGATTTGGTAAGCTAATTTATCGATATAGGCTTCTAAATCTTCAAAATTTGTTTTATTGTTTTTGGCAATCATGCCGTCCATTTGATGGTGGGCACGTGTTACATTTTCTTTTCCCATCAGCTGTAATTGACGTACTTTCATATCTTTAATTTTATGCTTCATTGTTTCGAATTTACGCTCTAGCTCGAAGTATTCACGTGTACTCGATTCAATGCTCGCTTGTAGTGTATGATTACGAGCTGTGTAAGCCGTTACTTCATCTGTAGCGAAATCAATTAAATCCTGTTCACCACTAGTTGTTGCCAATGTTAGTTGGGCTTCACGTTTAGCTAGTAATTCAGCATTTTGCTTATATTCTTGCTCTAGCTTTTCTTTTAATTGCCCTTGTCGTTCTAATAATTTACCTGTTTGTTCTGTTTGTTTTTCTGCCTCACGAATGTATTGATTTAACATTGTAATCGGATTTTTTTGTTCCTTTTTATCAAATATTTGATGTAAGTCTGCCTCTACTGTATATCTAAAACGTTGAAATAAATTCATTTAATTTCGCTCCTTTTTTATTTTGTTAAGTTTGACCATTCTTTTTCAAAGTTTGTAAACGGATCTTCTTCTTTTTTCCCTTCGATTGTAGGGATTTTTACATCTTCGCCATTCCATTTTTTATAGATGACGTAGATAATAGCGATAGCTGCAAGACCGATCATTGCTGGAATGTTAGACACTGCTGATAGAACACCGATTAGACCAACTGTAAACCAGAAAATTTTACCGAATGTTGATTTGCTTGCAATGTAGAAATGCATGCCTAGTGCTACAAATAATCCGGAGAATAGTAAACCTGCCAGTGGTCCTATTAAGGCAAGTGCAACACATGCTGCGATGACGCCTCCAGTTAATAAAAGAAATTTTTTCATTTGTTTTAGCTCCTTTCGTTTGTACCTTTATGTTACCTATTTACAAGATTGTCTAAAACGGACTTGAAATTGATTTTGATCTAGGTCTTGAGGCTGAGAACCATCTAAGCTGTAACGAAAGTGGGTTTTTGGCGTATAAAACGAGCTGTTTTTTCTTGTTTTTGGAAAATAACTATTTTGTTTTATCAAAAAATACTATTTGTCATAAAGTCATTTATAGATGCGAAACTAGAATTTTTTCGACAAAAATAGAAGATAGATCCTTCCTTCGTTTGACAAATTAACAAGGTTGGATGAGCTATACTTATGGAAAAGAAACTGAGCGAAGGAGGATTTCTGGTGAGAACCTATTCTATATATAAGATAAAAGAAGAGCATTTAACATTTATTTTTGGCAGAGAGCGTAAGTTGTTAGAGATGATGCAAGGCTGTGAAGACGCCAACGAGAAATCCTTAAAAGAGCTTGCATATATATGTGAATCTGTTCGTTTTGAAGAAATTGCAGCGATGTTGGAACATCAACTTGATTCCAAATATGCACATTTAGAAAGAGCCCGCAATGCTTTGTTTTTAGAACATCCGATAAAAGGCAAAATGGCTATTTATTTGGTCGATCGTAAAATTTGTGTTTATTGTGAAGGTTCGCGAATGTTAGATTTAGATTTATTTCAAATGCTTGCCAAAATGAGTGAACGGTTTATTGCTTTTAATAAACAGGATAATGAGTGTGGGTGGTTAAAGCCGATGAAGTATACAATGCACTAGGAAAATTCACTACAATATATAGTAACACGCTATCATTTGGTGTATAATGGTGCGTGGAGAGTTTTTCTCGGTATATTGTAGTGGAGGAGGTTGGTTGTATGCCTACATGGGGCTGGATTATTATCGTAATTATCGCATTAGCAGCGGGAGCGGCACTTGGTTTCTATTTCGCTCGTCAAGCTATGATGAAATATTTAAAAGAAAACCCACCTATTAATGAGCAAATGATTCGTATGATGATGGCACAAATGGGTCGTACGCCGTCTGAAAAGCAAGTACGTCAAATGATGGCACAAATGAATAAATTCCAAAAGTAATCGGAATGATGAGAGCAACTAGTTCAAACTTAACTAGTTGTTTTTTTATATTTTTTACAGTATTTAAAAAATTCTTGAAAATCATATAATTCTATCGGGAAACTATGTATAATGGAATTACCATACGGAAAGGGGTTATGTATTTTGCAAAAAGAAAAGACAAATGTAGAAAGCTTTGATCTGGATCATACAAAAGTAAAGGCACCTTATGTTCGTTTAGCTGGTGTTAAAACGGGCCAAAATGGCGACGAAGTGTACAAATATGATATTCGCTTTAAACAGCCAAACAAAGAGCATATGGATATGCCTGCCTTACATTCTTTAGAGCATTTATCTGCTGACATTATTCGTAACTACTCTGATCACATTGTTGATTTTAGTCCAATGGGTTGCCAAACAGGCTTCTATGTATCACTGATTAATCATAATGATTATGAGGAATTATTAACTATTTTAGAGAAAACATTTATTGATGTGACAAAAGCAACAGCTGTTCCTGCATGCAATGAGGTGCAGTGTGGCTGGGCTGCTAGCCATAGCTTGGAAGGTGCACAATCATTAGCTGAAGAATTTTTAGCAAAACGAGATGAATGGCATATCGTTTTTGGAGAATAATCATTTATAAAACCTTGCGGAGATAATTCCGCAAGGTTTTCTTAGTGTTGAAAAACAAAACAGTCAATTGAAAGGGAGAAATGGATTTCCCTTGCAGGCTACTTGCTTTCCTGTGGGCGAGCGTCCCGAGCCGCTTCCTCCGCTATCGCTCCGTTTAGAGGCTCGCCTGTCTCGTTATCCCACGGGAGTCAAGTAGCCTCCACTCCAACCTACAAGAGTATTACCTTTTTAGCAAAGGTTTTCAAATAAGGCGAAGGTCTTCACTACTCTTTATGGAGAGGTGTTGTCACACATCACTTCCCCACATTGAAAATAAGAGCTTATTCCCTCTAAAAATAATGGGCTATTTAATCGCTATATTACTATGAAAAAAAGTAAAGACACTTTGCAGAATGGTTGATTGGAGTGGAGCCAGCGTCACTCCTAGGGGATTAGCGTCACAGATGAGACCCTGGAGCGAGCGTAAGTGAGTGAAGCGGCTCATCGGACGCCCCCTGGAAAGGGCGCTGGCGGAACGGAAATCAACCTCTCACCTTGCAAAGTTGCTTTTTCTGCCTTTGACATGATCTTTTTTCATGTGTGCTAAAAATGGAATGGAATGACATTGGAGGAGGAAGAATCGGGATTGATTTTTTGGTAAATAAAACTTTCTAAAAAATCATGAATTAAATCCTCATATTCATCCATATTTTCATTAAAGGACTGTGCATGTGCCCCAGTGTCAAAAAGTTTTAATTTTTTGGGACCTGCTTTTTTATTGTAGAGATCTAGTGACATCGACGCTGGGATAAATGTATCAGGAATACTGTGAATAAAGAGTACTGGTTTTTCAATATGTGTCACGGCTTCAGCAGGTGTTACACTTTTGAAGGAGTAGCCATCTCTGAGGCGAACAAAGAAATCGGCAAAGCGAATGGGAATAATCGAGCCATATTTAAATTCGGTTTTGGCGATTTGCTTCAACAACATGGAAAAATCGGAGAACGCACAGTCTGAAATATAGAAATCAGCACCATCTTCCACTGTTCCAGCATAAAGTAGCATAGTTGCTGCCCCCATGGATTCACCGTGAATCCCAAGGATAGCGTCTTCACCAATCATGGCTTTCACTGTCTTTACTACTGCATCAAGATCATTTTTTTCATAGTAGCCATAACTCGTTGTTTTGCCCCCAGATTCACCATGACGACGATGGTCAAAAATAACTGAATTATAGCCAAGTCTTTCAAATAATCGAGCATATTTTACGGAATTTATTTTATTTTCAGTGACACCGTGACAAATGATGATGGTGTTATTAGTTTGCAAAGGCTGAAACATAATGCCTCGAATTGAGTAGCCATTAGGTGAATCAATATTGAGTTCACATTTCAAGTTATTATTGTACCAAGCTTCATCAAAGCGCTTGGCAGTCGTTTCTCGTTCCCGAACAAACTCCGGGTCTTTTTGTTGAATATACATTAATTTATTGGAAAGCGCGAAGCCGAACAGACCTGTTGCAGCTGCGGCTAGCGTTGTTGTAATACCAGAGAATAAAAGCATCTTCTTTTTCATCATAAAACACCTCCACATGCTGTTTCTTATTTGTAATGTTCCCAACTAAGATTGTTTAAAACACGTCAACATTTTACAATATCTTTGGCAAAACTGCGATTATTTCTATTATCGAAAATCGTCAAAATATTTGTTAAAATATACATATCTGCTAGTAGCATATGCATGCAGTGTTGATTTTTGAACGGGGAAAAGGGGAGAATGATTATGACAAACGAGGTAGTAATCGTGAGTGCTGTGCGTACAGCGATAGGCTCATTTCAGGGGACATTAAAAGACGTACCAGCAACAACATTAGGTAGCATTGTTATTAAAGAGGCGTTAGCACGTGCAGGTGTAGCAGGAGAACAAGTAGATGAGGTCATTATGGGGAATGTCTTATCAGCTGGCCTTGGACAAAATCCAGCTCGCCAAGCCGCAATCAAGGCAGGCTTACCACATGAGGTTTCTGCTTTAACCATTAATAAAGTATGTGGATCAGGTTTAAAGGCTGTTCATTTAGCCACACAGGCAATTGTAGCGGGAGATGCTGAAATTATTGTTGCGGGGGGCTTTGAAAATATGAGTCAAGCACCTTACGTCTTAAAAAATGCACGAGAAGGCTTCCGAATGGGCGATCAAAAGGTAGTAGATACAATGATTCATGATGGTCTATGGTGTGCTTTTAATGATTACCATATGGGGATTACTGCTGAAAATTTATGTGATGTGTATGATATTTCACGAGAAGAGCAGGATGCCTTTGCTGCTCGCTCGCAGCAACGTGCCGAGGCAGCTATTGCGGCAGGGAAGTTTGCAAAAGAAATCGTTACTGTAGAGATTCCGCAGCGGAAGGGAGACCCTATTCTTTTCAATAAGGATGAATTTCCACGAGCAGGTGTGACAGCAGAGGCTTTAGCAAAGCTACGACCAGCATTTAAAAAGGATGGCTCAGTTACCGCAGCGAACGCATCGGGTATTAATGATGGTGCAGCAGCAGTTGTGGTGATGTCAAAGGAAAAAGCACAAAAGCTAGGCATTCAACCAATGGCGATTATTACAGCGAATGCCAGCGCAGGTGTCGATCCAGCTATTATGGGGACAGGTCCTGTAAAAGCCGTCCAAAAAGCACTAACAAAAGCAGAGACAACTTTAGACGGTATCGATTTAATTGAAGCAAATGAAGCATTTGCAGCACAATCAATTGCTGTAGATCGTGAATTAAGCTTTAATCATGATAAACTAAACGTTAACGGGGGTGCTATTGCTCTTGGTCATCCAATCGGTGCAAGTGGTGCTCGTATTTTAGTGACGCTATTACATGAAATGGAAAAGCGTGACGCAAAAACGGGCTTAGCCACATTATGTATTGGCGGTGGTCAAGGCGTAGCGACTGTTGTAAAGCGCCCTTGATATCAATAAGAAGGTGAATGTAATGGGAAAGAAACGAAAACAGCAGCAACGTACTGACAATAGCACGACAGCTAGCCTACCTAAGCAAGAGGCGGTCACATTAGCGGACCAGCTTGGTGGCGATGTGCTCGCAAAATTAAAAGCGGCGAAGCAAGATTTAACAGCAAAAGAGCAGGTGGCAGAGGAAGAACGTCAAGCAAAATTAGCGTTTGAACGCAAACAGCGTGAAAAAAATAAATCGTTTGAAGAATTACTAAACGAATACGGTGATAAAGGCTCTAAATTTTAAGAAAAAAACAGTGAATTCACATAGGTGGGTTCACTGTTTTGTCTTTTATAGCATTTAAATTATGTCGTTATAGTCGATATACAAAGAGAGATTTTTGAATTTAATGGAACGGGAGACGCTGCCAATAACATATACCTAATTGTAGTTTAGTATCAATTAAATTATGTTAGGAGAACAACATGGTAGAATTACAGACAGAAAGAATAAGATTAATTCCTTTAAACGCCGAGTATCTAAAATTACTAATAGAGCATGAGAAACAAATGGCCAAGCAGTTGTCATTAAGTATGGGTGAGGGGCGTTTAGATTGTGAGCTTAAACAAGCATTGTATTTTAGACTTTCCAAAGTCGTAGAAGATGAGCAAAACTATCTTTGGCATACGAACTGGTTACTTGTGTTAAAAGAGGAAAATTGTGCTGTTGGTGGCATAATGCTAAAAGGTATGCCAAATGACCAAGAGGAAGTTGTGATTGGGTATTATACTTTTCCTCCTTATCAGGGGCAGGGCTATATGACAGAATCAATCATAGCTCTTCAAAACTGGTTACTTCATCAGCTAAATGTAAAATACGTTATTGCAGATACCGAAAAAGATAATGTGGCATCCCATCGAGTTTTAGAAAAAGCAGGAGCTGCCTTGTATAAAGAAACAAACTCCCTCTATTTTTGGAGATTCCAACTTTAAAAAAATGGCTAAGACAAAAGACTATAATTGTGCCTTTTGTCTTTATTTTGGTGAAAAATGGTAATGTCACAAAAAAGATTTTTTAGCAAGGCGAGGAGTTCCGTTCCGCCAGCGTCCTTTTCAGGGGGCGTCCGATGATCTGCTTCCCTCACTTACGTTCGCTCCAGGGTCTTCTCTGTGACGCTGGCTCCACTCCACATTAACCATTCTGTAAAAGTGTCAGTAGCAGTAGTGAATAAAATATTTCTATTTTTAGAGAGTGGAGACGGGATTAATCACCACTACCATCAATAAAGTAGTGAACACCTTCATTTTATTTGTGAAACCTTTGTAAAAAAGAGAACTCTTTTGTGGAGCGGCAAACCTTTTTTACTTTAAATTCTATGGATATTTTGTTATTCAACACTATAAAGACAAAAGGCTACGGTAATGCCTTTTGTCTTTTATTTTTAAGTATCTTTCTCAGTGCAACAACGAGACTAACAAAAACAATGGCTCCAGCTGTATCGACCAAGACATCTTGGAAGCTCATTGTGCGACCTGGTGTAAAGCTTTGACGAAATTCATCACTGATAGCAATTGTAGCTGTTCCTGCAATGGCAATACTTGCTGCAAAACGTCTTTTTCCCCAAGCAAAATACAAACCAAGTGCAATGCATCCAAACCCAATAAAATGTGTCAATTTACGAATTAAAAACTCTACAAATGGAAAATAACCACGTTCTTCAACGGAAACGATGGTTCCCCAATAGGGAATTTTTAAAACAGATAATTGTTTTTCAAAAGGTTTATTGGCAAGTAGATCTTCTAATTCTGGTAGGATACTCTGTTGCTCATAGGTCATACTAGAGGAAATTACTAATATGACAAGACAGATGATGAAGACCAGCCATTTTTTCATCGGTGTTCTTGATACTGCTCATTTTTAGTCAGTTTATTGGCTGCATTAAAATCTGTGATTACATTGATTTTTTCATAGGCAGCTAGCGTTTGTGCTAGCTGTTGTTGTGAGCTTGCGCCAATAACCGTTGAAGCGATCGTAGGCTCTTTCAAATTAAAGGCGATGGCCAGCGCATGTAAATCATCATATTGTAAAGCTAAGTCTGTTAACGATGCTGTTAATTCCTCTGCCGTATAGCCGTTAAAACCATTGACCTGTTGTAGACGTTGTTGCCAGCTATTTGTTAATAAGCCCTTTGCCACTGTGCCACGTGTTACAACAGATGCACCTTGATTTGCAATAAACTCAAACCATTCTTCAGGGCGACGATCTAGAGCACTGTATTGCATCATAACGCTTTTAGCTGAGCTTGCAGGTAAAAATCGCTGCAATACATTTGGACGAATAGAAGAAATGCCATATTCACGAATGAGCCCTTCTTTTTTAAGTCCTTCAAATGTGTCAATAATTCCATCCCAATCATCTTCGATTGTGCCGCCATGTAATTGATAGACATCAATATAGTCTGTACCTAGTCGTCGTAAGCTAGCATGGGCAGCTTCTTTAATATAGTCTGGGGATGCGTCCCAATGCCAACCATCGATGCCTTCTGTCCAACGGTTTCCTACCTTTGTTGCTAAGATGACATCATGACGACGTTTACCTAACGTTGTACCAATGATTTCTTCGTTTGCACCAAAATCATATAAATCCGCTGTGTCGATATAATTAATCCCGGCATCTAATGCCATATCGACAATGGCAGCTGCTTGCTTTTTATCTGTCGAAAGAGACATGCCTCCTAAACTAATCTCTGAAATAAACAATTCACTTATGCCAAGCTGTCTTTTTTTCATATGATCGTCCTCCTTCGATTTCTCTACTTGTAATGGTACAATGAACATATCTGAAGAACAAGCGAGGTTATCGTCAGTGAAAAAGTTTGAGGAAAAAACAACGACAACAACACCAATCTATGACGGAAGAATAATAAAACTACAAATTGATGAGGTAACTTTACCAAATGGACAGGTTGCGAAACGTGAAATCATAAAGCATCCCGGTGCCGTAGCAGTTATTGCCGTTACGGACGAGGGGAAACTAGTGTTGGTAGAACAATATCGTAAAGCGCTTGAACGTTCAATCATTGAAATTCCGGCAGGGAAGCTGGAACCTGGTGAGGAGCCAGTGGTGACAGCACGTCGTGAATTAGAGGAAGAGACAGGCTATGGAGCGCATAAACTGACTTTTTTACAAACATTTGCAACATCACCAGGCTTTGCGGATGAAGTTATTCATTTGTTTGTAGCGAGGGAATTATATACAATAGATAATAAAGCAGATTTAGATGAGGATGAATTTGTCGAATTATTAGAAGTTTCGTTGGAAGAAGCACAAATAATGGTGGCAGATCAGCGTATATATGATGCTAAAACGGCATTTGCAGTACTCTGGCTGGCTGCAAATTTAGAAAATAATCTTTTAGCATAATAGAGACGGACGAGCATAAGCTGTACAAACCTTGATAGAAAAGGAGCATGTTTATGTCTCGTACGGTGTCTATTTTTTATCACGCTTCCATCATTGCAGTAAGTTTTGTTTGCGGCGTTATTTTCTTTCATATTATTGGTGGACCGAAAGCGGAACCATTTATATTATTTATAGAGCCTCGTTTAGCAGATGGGGACAGGCACTCCATTTTTCGTTTAGTACTGCCTGTCACTATTTCTATAGGTCTTGTATTATTACTAGCAACACATAGCGTATTAAAAGTTTTAGTGCGTGTGACAGTAGCCATACGTGCCACTTTTTTTGGCTTTAGTTCTGTTTTTTTATTACAAAAACTTGAAGCTTTTTGGCTTTATACGATTTGGTGGTTTCCATTTCAGCTCATCTATTGTATATTGTTGCTAGTCCTATGCAATTTACTTGTACCCGCTTGGTCCAAGCGAAAAATCGGGAAACAAGTATCTGGTCGAACAATTTTGTTGAATTTTATCGCATTTTTCATCATAATAGTTGCTGAGTTTATTGTTATTGCTTATGTGTTAAAATGAAGGATTGAATGGACAGAAATTGTGATCAGATAAAAAATAGAAGCATGTTAGAAATCTATTCACTATCTTGTAATAGGATTTACTCCTTTGGTATAATGGAAAGAGTTTAGGGGGGCGTCACATGGAGAGCCGAATTGATCGTATAAAAAAACAGCTGCATAGTGCTAGTTACAAGCTGACGCCGCAGCGAGAAGCGACAGTTGCTGTCTTGCTTGAGCACGAAGAGGACCACCTAAGTGCTGAGGATGTTTATCTTTTAGTAAAAGAAAAAGCACCAGAGATTGGTCTAGCTACTGTTTATAGAACGTTAGAATTATTAACTGAGCTCAAAATTGTCGACAAAATCAACTTTGGCGATGGCGTATCGCGCTATGACCTACGCCAAGAGGGAGCTGCCCATTTCCACCATCATCTTGTTTGTATCGAATGTGGTGCTGTTGATGAAATTCAAGAAGATTTACTTGAAGATGTGGAAGCCGTTGTTGAAAAACGTTGGAACTTTATTATAAAAGATCACCGACTAACTTTCCACGGCATATGCTGGCGCTGTCATGATAAAAACGACGAATCGAATGAAGAAAAATAACAAAAAGCTGTCTGTTTTAATCTTAAGTATAGATTGAATCGGGCAGTTTTTTGTTTTTTTTTGAGGCAGCAAATGTTTTTGTTCCGAAAGCGAAGTGTAAGAACAGAAGTTTCCTCGGGCGAGCTTAATGAAAGAGTTATTAATAACTTGGACACATTTAAATAGAGTGGCCTTGGATTAAATATAATGTAACGACAATATGGTTGGATTATGTCGAATAGAGGGGGCTTTAGCACATTTCTTAAGGCCATGATAAAATAGAGAATAATTGACAGTGAGGGGGCGTTATGATGAATGAATTTCAATATGCAGTAGAGGACTATATCCATTTTATTCAGGTGGAAAGGCAGTTATCTGTTAATACATTAGCATCCTATCGCCGTGATTTAGAAAGCTATGTGCATTTTTTGCAGGAAGCAGAGGGGATGGCTGATTTTAGCCGTGTGGAACGAACAACTATTTTGCGGCATTTAGAGCAATTGCGAGCACAGGGGAAGACAAGCCGTACCGTTGCCCGTCATATTTCTTCTATCCGGAGCTTCCATCAATTTTTACTGCGAGAAAAGCGTGCAGAAACAGATCCAACTGTTCATTTAGAAATGCCAACTATTGAGCAAAAGCTACCGAATATCCTATCTATCGAAGAAATCGAAGCGTTACTAACAGCTCCGAATCGAAGTAAGCCACAAGGTATACGTGATCTTGCCATGCTAGAGTTACTATATGGATCTGGCATGCGCATCAGTGAGCTCATTGCACTGGATTTAGCCGATATTCATTTAACGATGGGTTTTGTCCGTGTCTTTGGGAAGGGTGGGAAGGAACGAATTATTCCACTTGGAAAAAATGCCCTTTCGGCGATTAATGCTTATTTAAACGGTGCTCGTGGTCAGTTGCAAGGAAAGCACCCAAAAACAGATGCGTTTTTTATTAATCAAAGAGGGAAACGTTTAACAAGGCAGGGGTGTTGGAAATTAATGAAGGAGCATGCTTTAAAGGCAGGCATCCAACATGAATTAACCCCACATACATTGCGTCATTCCTTTGCTACTCATTTGGTCGAAAATGGCGCTGATTTACGAGCGGTGCAGGAGATGCTTGGTCATGCAGATATTTCTACAACGCAGATTTATACACATATTAGTAAAACAAGATTATCTGAGGTCTATAAGCAATTCCATCCACGTGCTTAAAACTCTTCAATAAGTAAAAATTATATTTTAGTCGGATGTCTGACCTTTATTTTTCGCATTTTTTTGGTAAAATAGAGTCATGAGATTAGGAGGCAACCATTATGAATAAACCGTTTAACAAAATCCATGTTGTTGTCATGGACTCAGTAGGTATAGGTGAAGCGCCAGACGCAGCAAATTTTGGTGATGTTGGTGCACATACATTAGGACATATCGCTGAAAAAATGAATGGGCTTACAATGCCAGTGATGGAGTCCTTTGGTTTAGCAAATATTGAATCATTGCAAGGTATGCACGTGGCTACAGAGCCAAAAGCATACTACGGTAAAATGCAAGAAGCATCTGTCGGCAAAGACACGATGACAGGTCATTGGGAAATCATGGGGTTAAATATCGATAAACCATTTAAGGTGTATCCAGAAGGATTTCCAGCGGAGCTTATTGCTGAGTTAGAGCAACGTACAGGTCGTAAAGTACTGTGCAATCAACCAGCAAGCGGTACACAAGTAATTGAAGATTTCGGTAAGGAACATATGGAAACAGGTGCGATTATTGTTTATACATCAGCTGATCCTGTTTTACAGATTGCTGCTCACGAGGAAATCATTCCATTAGAAGAATTATATAAAATTTGCGAAATGGCGCGTGAATTAACATTACAGCCTGAATATTTAGTAGGACGTGTCATTGCAAGACCATTTGTTGGTACGCCAGGCAACTTCACACGTACAGCCAATCGTCATGACTATGCATTGAAGCCATTTGGTCGTACAACGATGAATGTTTTAAAGGACGCAGGCTTAGATGTCATTGCCATTGGAAAAATCTCAGATATATTCAATGGTGAAGGTGTCACTGATTCGGTACGCACAAAAAATAATATGGATGGTATGGATCAATTTGCAGAGGTTGTCCGCCGTGATTTCCGTGGGATGAGCTTCTTAAATTTAGTGGACTTTGACGCCAACTTTGGTCATCGTCGTGATCCATTAGGCTATGGACAGGCACTACAAGAATTTGATGCACGCCTACCAGAAATTACAGAAGCGATGTCAGAGGATGATTTATTAATCATTACTGCCGATCACGGAAATGATCCAACCTTCCATGGGACAGATCATACACGTGAATATGTACCGTTAATTGTCTATTCACCACGTTTCAATGGTGGAGCAGAACTAGCTTTGCGTGAAACTTTTGCGGATATTGCAGCGACAGTTGCTGAAAACTTTAATGTAGAAGCACCACCATTCGGCAAAAGTTTCTTACATGATTTGAAATAAGGGGGTTTTTCGTATGAATATGGTTCAATTGTTTGAAAAGAAAAAACAAGGAATAGAGCTATCTCAAGCTGAAATTCAGTATTTTGTTGAAGGCTATACGACGGGTTCCATTCCAGATTATCAAGCAAGTTCACTTTTAATGGCCATACGCTTACTAGGTATGTCTGATGACGAAACATTTTATTTAACAAAGGCCATGATCGAATCAGGGGATGTTATTGATTTAACATCTATTGATGGCTTTAAAATCGATAAACACTCTACAGGAGGAGTTGGTGATAAAGTCACACTTGTTGTCACACCAATTATCGCTTCTTTAGGAATCCCTGTGGCGAAATTTAGCGGTAAGGGTTTAGGCATTACAGGTGGAACAATCGATAAACTTGAATCCATTGAAGGCTTCAAAACAGAGCTTTCATCACAGGAGTTTATTGACAATGTCAATCAGCATAAAATTGCAGTTGCCGGACAAACAGGGAATCTTGTACCAGCCGACAAAAAATTATATGCATTACGTGATGTGACAGGTACTGTCGATTCTATTCCATTAATTGCTGCGTCGATTATGAGTAAAAAAATTGCAAGTGGCGCAGACGGTATTGTACTTGACGTAAAATGCGGCTCAGGTGCGTTTATGAAGACGCAAGAAGAAGCGCAGATTTTAGCGGATACAATGACGGCCATTGGAGAAAAGCTTGGGCGTAAAGTTGTTGCACATATTAGTGATATGGATAATCCTTTAGGAAAAATGATTGGGAATAAGCTTGAAGTTGTAGAGGCGTATGCCTTATTAAGCGGACGCTTGGAAGAAACGCATGAAGATTTGTTGGATGAATGTATAGTTATTTCTTCCTTAATGTACCAAGTTGCCGCTGGCGTGAATGAAGCGGAAGCGACTGCTGCGGTTAAGCGCGTGCTTGCTGATGGTTCTGCTGCTGCAAAATTTGAAGAGTTCATTGTTGCACAAGGTGGCGTAGTTTCTGATATTGTCCAAAATGAAACCGCTCATAAAGTAGCAGTGACAGCTGTTGCAGAGGGCACTGTGGAAACCATTAATGCCTTATTAGTAGGTGAAGCGAGTGTCAGTCTAGGTGCTGGACGATTAACAAAGGAATCGGTACTTGATTATGATGCAGGCATTCAGCTGATTGCTAAAAAAGGTGACCATGTCAATCATGGTGACACGATTGCTTATTTATATGCCAATCAACCAATTGTTGAAGAGACAATCAATAAAATACAGCAAGCTTATACAATTGCATAAAGATTCGTTAGCGAGGGCTCTCACTTTAAGTGAGCTCTCGCTTTTTTGCGTTCTAAGGATCATTAAACTTTAGCTAGCAATGGCGTTTAGAAAATGTAGATTTATCCCATACTGCACTTAACCTAAAAAGCTATAAGTATGTCGATTAGACACTATTTCGGAAGACTTTGCACTAGTTCTGTCAGCGGCAAGGATTTATTGCATTGAATGTGGAATTGCACGAGGAGGAGGCGATGTTCATGCATTATCAATTAGAAATGGTCACAAGAGAGACTGTCGTTATACGTTTGTTTGGGGAGCTCGATCACCATGCAGTAGAACAAATTCGAGCGAAAATTTCTACAGCAATTTTTCAAGGCACTGTGACGACCATCATTTGGAACTTAGAAGGGCTTTCCTTTATGGATAGTTCAGGCGTTGGCTTAGTGCTTGGTCGAATGCGTGAGTTAGAAGCAGTTGCTGGGCGAACTATTTTATTGAATCCATCGCCAACAATGCGAAAAGTATTTCAATTTTCAGGATTAGGGCCATGGATGATGGATGCAACAGAGGAACAAGCGATTGATCGCGTAAGGGGGATTGTAAATGGATAACGAAATGACATTAACATTTTTAGCACTTAGTGAAAATGAAGCCTTAGCCCGTGTGGCTGTTACAGGCTTTATTGCACAATTAGACCCAACTATTGATGAGCTATCAGAGTTTAAAACAGTTGTCTCTGAAGCGGTTTCCAATGCCATTATTCATGGCTATGAAGAAAATGGTAAGGGTGTTGTTACAGTTCATGCAAAACGTGAGGATGACATTGTAACGGTATCTGTCATGGATAAAGGAATAGGAATTGAGGACGTTAGTCGAGCGATGGAGCCATTATTTACAACGAAAAGTGCGATGGAGCGTTCGGGTATGGGCTTCACCATTATGGATAGCTTTTCAGATCAGCTAACAGTAATGTCTAAATGGCAAGAAGGAACAACTGTAACGTTTACGAAGAAATTTTACACAGTTCGCACAGCGGTAATGTGAGGTTGAGACAGTGAAGCCGCTAGAACAGTCGTCCGATAAGCTATTGTCTCAGGAGGAAATGCGTGATTTAATTGCACGCGCACAGCAGGGCGATCATGAGGCTCGTAAACGAATGGTAGAAGGCAATACGAGACTTGTGTGGTCCATTGTTCAACGTTTTACAACGAGAGGTGTTGAGCTTGAGGATTTATTCCAGATTGGCTGCATAGGGCTGATGAAATCTGTAGATAAATTCGATTTAACCTATGATGTGAAGTTTTCAACCTATGCAGTCCCTATGATCATTGGTGAAATTCAACGCTTTTTGAGGGATGATGGCATGGTGAAGGTGAGTCGCTCTATTCGTGAGCTAAATTTTAAAATTCGTCATGCTACAGATGAATTTATTAAGAAAAATGAACATCCACCAACCATTCAAGAACTTGCTCAGGTACTTGGTGTGACAACGGAGGAAATTGTCACAGCATCCGATGCGCTGAGAGATCCAGCATCTCTTCATGAGCAATTGTATGAAAGTGAAGGGGATTCCATTACATTGATGGATCAAATGAAAGATGAAAAATCTGAGCAACCATTTGATTATATCCCATTGAAGGAAGTACTCACGAGACTTGAACCGAGAGAGCAGTCTATTATTTATTTACGCTATTTTTCAGATTGCACGCAAACAGAAATTGCGAATAGGTTAGGGATATCACAAGTACAAGTGTCTCGTTTAGAGAAAAAAATCCTTGCCCAGCTGAAAAGTTGGATGGCTACAAGCGCTACCGTGGAGCAGGAAGCTATAAAAAAAGACATCTAAGAAAATGGTGACAGCATGACAAATAAATTATTTAACAGCTTAGAAGAAGCCGAAGATTTTCTTATTGAACATTTTGGTGACGGCGAATCATTTGACGTTGGTATTAAACACTTATTTGTCAAGGATTTGCCGGTCCTTTGTGCATATATTAGCGGGCTTGTGGACGGAGAAGCTTTAACACAGTTACTCTCTAGCATGCTTCCAAATGAAGACATTGACATTGATGTGGAGGATGAGAAGGAATATTTTGAGTCCTATTTTAATTTCCATGGGCGTTCAGAGGAAACAGAGCGTAAAGCCTATTTATTAGCCATGTTAAGTGGACAAGTCACCTTTATTACTAAAAGTGGCTATTGCTACGTTGCAGAGCTGAGAAATTATCCAGGACGCTCTCCAGAAGAGCCAGATAATGAAAAGGTAATTCGTGGTTCGCGGGATGGCTTTACAGAAGGAATTTCTCAAAATACGGCTTTAATACGTAGGCGAATTCGCAATAGTAATTTACGTTTCGAGCTACATAAAATATCCAAAATCGGCCAAACCGACGTGGCGATCGCGTTTATGAAGGATATTGCCAATGAAGATATGCTCGAAAATTTACGACAACGCCTTGGACAAATTAACCACGATGGCTTGACGATGGCCGATAAATCATTAGAAGAATGGCTTTTTAAGCAAAAATTCCATCCAGTGCCATTTGTACGTTATACGGAACGACCTGATATTGCAGCAGCGCATCTGCTTGAAGGGCATATAGCGATATTGGTCGATACCTCTCCATCCGTGATTTTAGTACCTGTTACTATATTTCATTTATTACAGCATGCGGAGGAATATCGACAGGCGCCAACAGTTGGTACGTTTGTGCGATTTATGAGGTATTTTGGTTCTGTCATGGGTTTACTTTTATTACCATTGTGGTATGTATTTGCGACAAATGAATCCTTACTGCCGGATGCCTTATCCTTTTTAGGCACCGAAGAGAAATCACATGTACCATTATTATTGCAAATATTGATTGCAGATATAGGTATTGAATTTTTAAGGATGGCCGCCATTCATACTCCGTCACCATTATCGACTGCGATGGGATTGGTTGCGGGGGTAATCATTGGTCAAATTGCAATTGATGTAGGACTATTTTCTGCGGAGGTAGTTCTGTATACAGCAGTAGCAGCTATTCTTATTTTTATCATTCCATCATATGAACTCAGTATCTCGATCAAAATTTTTAGGTTGCTGTTATTAATTATAACGGGTCTCTGGGGTGTCAATGGCTTATTTATTGGCTTATTTTTATTGTTTACGTATTTATGTTCATTACGACCTATGCAGGCACCTTATTTATGGCCGCTTGTTCCATTCTTCCCAACGGCAATGCTTCGTGTCATCATTCGTTTCCCAATGACTTCCGATGCATTAAGACCTTATGTAGTCGCTTCCAAACAGCGAAAAAGATCATAGGAGCCGTTGCACTCGTTTTTTTCATGTGATAAAGTTCACATATAGTATTTTGTGATTTTTGCAAAAATTATTTTCATTCAAGAAAAAGTAAGGTATATACATTTTTCTTTTAATGTTTTTATTATGGAAATAATTACTTAATGGGATGCCACGAAAGCCTCCACAAAGTGTGAAAATAACAAGATGGAACGATGTGAAAAGGGAGAGATGCACATGCATTTATATGGAACACAAGCGATTTCTGAAGATGGTCATTTAACAATTGGACAGGTAGACACACTAGAGCTAGCAAAAGAGTATGGTACACCACTTTTCGTGTATGATACTGCACTTATTCGTAAGCGTGCACGCGGCTTTATCGATACGTTTAAAAAATTAGGCGTAAAAGCAGAAGTAGCTTATGCTTCAAAAGCATTTGCATGTGTAGCGGTGTATCAATTAGCAGCAGAAGAAAATTTATCCTTGGATGTTGTATCTGGTGGGGAGTTATTTACTGCCTTAAAGGCAGGCTTCCCAGCAGAGCGCATTCATTTCCATGGTAATAATAAAAGCATTGCTGAAATAGAGCTAGCTTTTGACTCCAAGATTGGATGTATGGTTGTAGATAATTTCTATGAAATACAGCTTTTAAAAGAAATTTCGGAGCGCCGTCAGCAAAAAATGCGTATTTTATTACGTGTTACACCAGGTGTGGAAGCACATACGCATGATTTCATCACGACAGGTCAAGCAGATTCAAAATTCGGCTTTGACTTAAACAATGGTCAAGCGGATGAAGCATTCCAACAAACATTTAACCATGAATTCCTAGAGCTACTTGGCTTACATTGTCATATTGGCTCACAAATTTTTGATACTGCTGGCTTTGGCTTAGCTGGAGAAAAATTGATTGACAAAATTTCTGATTGGAACAAGACTCACGAATTTACGTGTACTGTGTTAAACTTAGGTGGGGGCTTTGGTATTCGTTATACTGAAGAAGATGCACCGCTGGAACCACAAGTTTATGTAGAGGATATGATAACAGTTGTGAAAAATAAAGCAACTGTGCTTGGACTGAAGATGCCAGAAATTTGGATTGAACCAGGTCGATCACTTGTAGGTGATGCAGGAACATCTCTTTATACAATCGGTTCACAAAAAACAGTGCCAGATGTGCGCAAATATATTGCGGTTGATGGTGGGATGAGTGATAACATCCGTCCAGCATTATACGATGCTAAGTATGAGGCAGTCATTGCAAGTAAAGCGAATGAGCCGAAAAATGAACTCTATACAGTGGCTGGTAAATTATGTGAATCTGGCGATAAATTAATTATTGATGCGAAACTACAAGATGCTGCTTCAGGCGATGTGTTAGCCATATTCTGTACAGGTGCGTATGGTTATTCGATGGCTAGTAACTATAACCGTGTGCCAAGACCTGCTGTTGTATTTGTAGAAAATGGACAGCATCAACTAGCTATTCGCCGCGAAAGTTATGAAGATATTGTGCAAAACGATCTCCCGCTAACTTTAAAAAAGGGTGAGTAAATTTGAGGAAAAATAAGTGGGTATTACTAGCGTCCATTTCAACTTTTATTTTGTTGTGGGGCGTTATCTATTGGGTGTTGGCGTCTAAAGGTATTCTCGGACCTGGTTCGTAAGACAGAAATTGGCTTGCGGTAAAAGTACAAATCGTGTAGGATAGTCAAAGATTATGTACAGCTAGAAAAAGAGGGAATAGACAAATATGTTAATTCGATATAAGAAAGCTTTAGAGAAAATAGCAATGGGGCTACTTTCATTTATGCCTAATGAAAAAGACGTAAAAAAGCTTACAGAGACCATCCACTCCTATGAAAATGACGATAATTGGGTTTTATATTTATGGAAAAAGAATGATGAATATGTTGGCATTGTTGGGCTTGTCATTGATGAGCATAATACAGCTACCATCCAGCATGTATCGGTGATCCCTTCCTATAGGGGTGAAGGCGTAGCAACGGAAATGCTTCAAGAAGTGGCAGAACTTGGCCAATATGAAAGTGTACGTGCTACCGATGCAACACGGAGCTTGGTTCAAAAATGTATCCATTGTAAAGATGAAAAAGCAGACGATTAACACCGTCTGCTTTTTCTTTGTTTGCTTTCTTGCCGCTCTGCAAGAATATGTGAGCGATCTCGTAGCATATGTTTATGAAGAAGATAGTTTGAACTACTAGAAGGCAAGAGCTGTATACGTGCAATCGTTAACTCCAGCAAATTGGGGGAGAGAGGGAGCTGGATAGCTTGAAAGGAATTGCCCGTTTTCAACGAAATAAGGGTCGTTGTTACTTGTGTTAGGAGTTGCTGATAATCAATTTCCTGGAAAAAAATATGGCCTTCATTTTCTTGGAAATTATGAAGTGCCTTTTCTAAAATTCGTATAGCGCCAGTATTGTTACCACGTCGCCAATGATAGAAACCTGTTGCAAGCTGCACATAGCCAACAAGCGGATGCATTTTATCACCAGGTGCAATTTCCTTCCAATATTCCTCCAGCACTTCATGGCATTCAAAAAAATCTTGATTGCCATTAAAATAAGCACAGTAATCTATAAATAAAGTATGATGCTGTGGATGCATTTTGGACTCCTTTCCACTATACTAAAAGAACATAGAATCTCAGGGTGGTAAAATAATGTCTTATGAAGTAAAATTAGAAGCCTTTTCAGGGCCTCTTGATTTATTATTGCATTTAATTCACAGATTGGAAATTGATATCTATGATATCCCAATGGCTGAAATTACACAACAATATATCGACCATATACATGCAATGCAAGTACTGGAATTAAATGAAGCAAGTGAATATTTAGTAATGGCAGCAACATTGCTGGCAATTAAAAGCCGCATGCTATTGCCGATTCATGAAGGTGAAATGGAAGACGCAGAATTAGAAGTGGACGGCCCTGACCCTCGTGAAGAACTGGTGCAACGCTTAATTGAATATAAAAAATATAAGGAAGCAGCCAGTAATTTGCAAGAGCTTGAAACGGACCGATCACAAGTATTTACAAGGCCTCCAGCTGATTTAACAGGGCTGGCCTCGGATGAACAAATGGCTTTGTTTGATTTAAATGTGAACATCTATGACATGCTTGGAGCATTTCAAAAATTGATGCGTCGCAAAAAATTAAAGAAACCACTAAAAACGACAGTAGCGAGGCAGGAAAGATCAGTAAAAGATCAAATGCGTTCTGTTGTTGATTCTTTACGCTTAACAGGTGGACGTGCATCATTTTTCGAGCTTTTTCCCTATGAAGATAAGCCGACACTTATTCTGACGTTTGTTTCCCTTCTAGAACTGATGAAACGTCAGGTCGTCGTCGTAGAACAAGATGGTAACTTTGAAGAATTAACGGTTACCTTGCAGAAGGAGGAATGGGAAGATGACGAAAACTTTGATGTTACAGAGTAGAATTGAAGCCTTATTATTCGTTGTTGGAGATGATGGCTTAACGATTAAACAGCTATCACAACTTTTAGGAGAACAGGAAGAGCTGATTGTTCAGGCGATGAGTGCATTGAGAGAAGCTTTTGACGAAAATGTAGCAAGAGGCATTACTGTGAAGGAAATTGCAGGCGTTTATCAGCTCATTACAAAATCTGAGTTTGCTGATACGATTCAAAGATTAGTAGAGAATCCAACGGCACAATCCCTATCCCAAGCCTCCTTGGAGGTGCTGGCGATAGTGGCTTACAAACAGCCCATTACACGTGTAGCAATAGAAGATTTGCGCGGTGTAAAGTGTGAACGACCAATTCAAACATTAGTATCACGAGGATTAATTAAAGAGGTAGGGCGTTCAGAAGGAACTGGACGTGCCATACTATATGGAACGACAAAAGAATTTTTACATTATTTTGGCTTAAATACTATTGAAGAAATGCCGCCTCTACCTGAAGAGGATCTTGTTGAAACAGAACAAGAAACAGATTTATTTATGACAAAGTTCCAAGAGACATTTAGCAGTGCAAAATAATGATTAGGTATAATGCGTAGCCTTCAACATAAATATGAATCTATATTTTCCTATCACATTAAATAAGGAGTGGCTCGTTGCTTCGGTTATTTCGTTTAACACTGTTCATGCTCATGATATTAATGGTAATGCTTCCTCAAACTAGCTTTGCCAGAGGGGGAAGTGGCTATGCTGTCTTAGATGGCGCTACAGGCCGCGTTTTAATAGGGTCTAATAGCGATGAACGCTTACCTATTGCTAGCCTAACAAAAATTTGGACAGCACTTGTCGCAATCGAAAATAGTGACCTGCAAGATGAAGTTGTGATATCACCGAATGCCGCTATGGCTGAGGGGAGTTCTATTTATTTACAGGCTGGCGAAACAGTTACAGTCGAAACGTTATTGTACGGTTTAATGCTGCGTTCAGGCAATGATGCTGCGACCGCTTTAGCAGAACACGTAGGGGGTTCTGTGGAGGGCTTTGTCAAATTAATGAATGAAAGAGCTCTAATTGCAGGTCTGACTAACACCGTTTTTATGAACCCATCTGGTCTTCATCATGATGAGCATTTATCGTCAGCAAGAGATACTGCTGAGATGTTAAGACTTGCTTTGCAAAATAAAACATTTGAGAAAATTGCTTCAACGATTCTTTATCGGGCGAATACGGTAAACGGAATGCTTTGGGAAAATAAACACCGATTATTAAGAGAAGGTTCAGGGATGGCTGCAGATATAGATGATGAAACGGAGCAGCCTGTTAGTTCTTTAAAATCAGCGACTGGCACTGCGTTCGCTGGAAAAACCGGCTTTACAAAGGTTGCTGGACGTACATTAGCAACAGCCTTTCAAAAGGACGGGCAAATCTGCATTGTTGTCACTTTAAATGAATCCGATGATTGGAATGTACATCGAGGTTTATCTAATAGAGTATGGCAAGACTATAGCCTTGAAACCGTAGTGAAGAAGGGCAAATACAACGTCAACAAAAAGTTAGCTATTCGATTAGAAGAGCCCGTTCGCCTACAATTAAATAAAGAAGAAAAAGAGCAGGTGCGGCAAGTTTTACATGTATCAAGAAAACGTCAAGAAGCTGTCTTGTCGATCTTTATTGGTGAAGAGCGTATTTATGCAACTCCAGTAAAAGTTGAATCAGCAGATCGTTAAAAACGATTTGCTGATTTTTTTAGTATGGAATCTCTGCTAAATGACGGATGACTATAGCATAAACAGCCAAGTGATTCAGTGCAATATGCTTTTATTTTGAGCCGTTCTTTCGTGCTCCTATAATCTGCATTACTAGACAACTAACTGCTTGGAAGGAAGGTGAGTAAATCAATCTAGAAAAAGCTGACGTAACAATACATGATAAAAAATTTTTGTGCTACAAAATGTTTCAACAATTGAGCAAACACTAACAAAATGATAGCTTTCTTGTCTGTTAAAATAAAGATTTTTAAGTCGATTCGCTTTTTTGCCAAATGAGTATACTGATTATGAGGAACGTAAAATGTAGGTCAAATGATAAGAAATTTGTGAATGAGAAATAATTTGGAATACTCAATTAAAAAATGTGAAATTTGTTTTTCTTTAATAATGCTTAAAAGTATGACATAATTTTCACAGATTAGCGGGAAAGATAACCCTATTCATAAGAGCGAAATCGAATGATGACGAAAGTGTCAATGTGAAAGAAAACTAGAGGTGAAAAAATGGAAAGATTACAAAAGGTCATTGCCTATGCAGGAGTTGCTTCAAGGCGCAAGGCAGAGCAATTGATAGTAGAAGGCAAAGTAAAAGTAAATGGTGTAGTTGTTCGTGAGTTAGGAACGAAGGTTTCTAATTCCGATACAATTGAAGTAGAAGGTGTGAAATTGGAAAAGGAAGATAAGGTTTATTATTTACTTTACAAACCACGTGGAACAATTTCGGCTGTGACGGATGATAAAGGACGCAAAACTGTCACAGATTTATTTCACCATATTCCGCAACGTATTTTCCCAGTTGGTCGTCTTGATTATGATACATCTGGATTATTGCTATTGACAAATGATGGGGAATTCTCCTATATGTTGACACATCCGAAGTTTAAAATTGATAAAACCTATATCGCGCGTGTCAAAGGTATTCCAACAATTGAAGGGCTTAAAAAACTTCAAAGAGGGATTAAATTAGAGGATGGGAAAACAGCTCCAGCTAAGGTTAGTATGACATCCTTTGACGAAAAAGCGGGCAAAGCGATTTGTGAAATTACGATTCATGAAGGACGCAATCGCCAAGTTCGTCGTATGTTTGAAGCCATTGGGACACCTGTTGTCAAATTAAAACGTGAACGCTTTGCATTCTTAGATTTATTCGGCCTTACACCAGGAGAATACCGTGAATTATCAAAGCATGAAGTCAAGCAATTACGTGTCTTAGCGGAGACTGGAAAGCTTGATTAAAGAACATTTGCCAAAAGAAAGTAGATACCACAATAGCTATTATTTGGGTGTTTACACTTTCTTTATGGTGAATTCGTTCATAAATCATTCATAATTAATAGCTAAGTGTTTTTGTATCATTTTGCTATAATAGGTGAGAATAGTACACCTAGTAACAGTTTGTTCAAAAGAACTGTTACACATACAATCTGGTATTGTTGACGTCAATTTGAAAGAAGTTTTTACATAATTAAAGACGTATATAAAATGAAAAAATTCATTGGGTCTGCATTAGGTAAAAGCTTCGCGTTTACAAACTTTACGCTAGGCCGTAATGGATAGGGGGTTTATTAACTTGGAGAAAAAGAAAAAGCGTCTCGTACTGCGAACGGTCATCTTAGCACTGCTAGCGTTGGCAATCGGGTACACAGTATATGGAACAGCGACAAAGGAAAAAGTAGAGTTAGTGGCAGTAGGCTCTGAAGCACCTGACTTCACGTTAGTAGATTTAAACGGTGAAAAACATAAATTGTCGGATTATAAAGGACAAGGGGTATTTTTAAACTTCTGGGGAACTTGGTGTAAGCCTTGTGAGAAGGAAATGCCTGCGATGGACAATCAGTATCAAGAATTTAAAGATCAAGGTGTACAAACTTTAGCGGTCAATATCGCTCAAACTGATTTTGAAGTGCAGAATTTTGTTGATCGGTATGGTTTATCATTCCCAGTAGTGATCGACAAAACGAAAAGTGTTATGACTGCTTATAATGTAGGTCAATTACCTGCTACAGTATTAATTGATCCTGAAGGCAAAGTGACTAAGATTATTACAGGTGAAATGACGGAGGAAAATATCGCTTCGTACATGGAATTAGTGAAGCCGGAATAAGGAGTATATGACGATGGAAAAAATCATTTGTGCTTGCGGTCATAGTAACCCATACGGCACGAAGCTTTGTGAGAAATGTGGTCGTCCTTTAACCGAAGAAGAACAGCAAAATAAAGTAGTTGATATGCGCTACGATGGTATGGCCATTCGCTCTAAAACATATAACAAGTCATTTATTGATAAAATATGGAATTTCTTCTCAAGTGTTAAAGTCGGTATATCCTTAATTATTATCACATTAATTGCTGCTTCAATCGGAACATTACTACCACAAGAGTTTTACGTGAAAGCTTCTGATTTGGAGAAGGGAGCTTATTACGCAGACGTTTATGGTACATTCGGTAAAATTTATTATACGTTAGGCCTTTCAGATTTATATAGCTCATGGTGGTTCCAAATTTTAGTTGGTATGCTTGCTGTATCCATTATTGTGGCAAGTCTTGACCGAGGAATACCACTTTATAAATCATTGAAGAATCAACGTGTGAAAAGACATGAAAGCTTTATGAAGCGTCAGCGCATTGTTGCAGAAGGACAAGTGACAGCAGGCGCAGAGGAAACGCTTGATAAAGTGGCACAAAAAATGTCTGAGATGAGATATTCTGTTCGTCGAGATGGTAGCGCTCTCTTAGCTGAAAAAGGACGCTTTTCTCGTTACGGTCCGTACATAAACCATGTCGGTCTCATTATCTTTTTAGGTGGGGTCATGCTACGTCTGGTGCCAGGTTTCTATGTTGATGAATCAATCTGGGTACGTGAGGGCGAGACACGTGCGATTACTGGCATGGACGGTTATTTCATTGAAAACAATGATTTTGTTTTAGAGACACATGATAATGAACCACAGGGTGAGCAAGTAAAGCAGGCTGTAAATGTTGTTGCGAAAAATTTCCAAACAGATATTACACTGTATAAGCAGCCTAAAGATGCTTTGCCAGGTGACACAGATAATCTAGAAAAAGTAAAAGACTATTCCATTCGTGTAAACCATCCTTTAAAGGAAGATGGCTTTGCGCTTTACCAAATGGATTATCGTTTAAATGAATTAAAGCAAATGAATTTCGAATTAATCAATAAAACGACTGAACAATCACTTGGTACGGTGGAAATTGATTTAACAAACCCAAAGAAGAAATATGATTTAGGTAATGGTTCTTCCGTTCAAATTCTTGTCTATACACCCGACTTTGATGGATTTGAAAATGGGGAGCCACAAACAAAAACATCCATTCCAAATAACCCAGCATTCTTATTTAAAATGACAACACCAGAAACACCTGAAGGCGAAGTGAGCTTTGTTGAAATTATGCAACCTCCTTTAGAGCCACTTGGTGAAAATAAATACAGAATGAAATTTGCAGCAGCAGAAATGCGTGATATGTCAGGCATTACAGTACGTAAAGATCGTACAATTCCTATCTTATTTGTTGGGGGCGTCATCTTTATGATTGGTGTAGTTATTGGTTCTTACTGGAATCACAGACGTTTATGGATTCAAGTGGAACCAGATGGCCGTGTGTTAATGGCTGCCCATGTTAACAAAAATATGTTCAGCATGAAAAAGGATTTAGATGCTGTTACAACATTTGCTGCATTGCCTCCGTATCAAGATCAGTTAGAGAAAGATGAGGTTGGCGAAGAGTCCACGAATGGTGGCATTAATGAAAAGGAAGGTGACAACACCTTATGAGTTTGATTGACATAAGTGGAAACCTATTATTTGTAGCTTTTATTGCTTATCTAGTTGCGACATTATTATTTGGTGGTTCAATTAAGCAAGCAAATGCTACTGGTAAAAATACTGGCAAATGGGGCAAGCTTGCCATTGTGGTAACCATTATTGGTTTCTTATCACAGCTAGGCTATTTTATTACGCGTTGGATTTATACAGGACATGCACCAGTAAGTAATATGTTTGAATTTACGACTGCCTTTGGTATGTTCATTGTTGGCGCGTTTATTTTAATTTATTTTATTTATCGTTTGACTGCACTAGGGCTAGTTGCATTGCCTGTTGCATTATTAATCATCTCATATGCAGCAATGTTCCCGAAAGAAGTAAGTCCGTTAGTACCATCGTTACAAAGTCATTGGCTAACGATTCACGTTATCACAGCAGCATTAGGACAATCTATTTTAGCCATTAGTGCTGTAGCAGGGCTCATTTATTTATTAAAAGTAGTCGATTTAACAAAGCCTTCTAAACAACGTTTTTGGTTAGAAGCCGTGATGTACTGTCTTGTAGTAGTGGTTGGTTTTGTCGCAGTGACATCTACATTCGGTGCTATGGATTATGAGTCTAGCTATAATTATGTGGATAAAGAAGGAACTACTCGTAAAATTATTTACAATTTACCGCCAATTTTCGGTATGAATGAGTATGAAGCAGTTGAAGAACATGGCATGTCACCGCTAGTAGAAATGCCTGCATTAATTAATGCCAAAAAATTAACAACTGTTTTTTGGTCATTATTGGTAGGGTCAATCTTGTATTTATTAATTCGTTTAATCGCTCGTCGTCGAATTAGTGCCATTTTCCAACCACTTGTTAAACGCGTTAATTTGCAATTATTAGATGAAGTTGGTTATCGTTCGGTGCTGATAGGATTCCCTGTATTTACCCTAGGTGCTTTAATTTTTGCGATGATTTGGGCACAAATTGCTTGGAGTCGTTTCTGGGGTTGGGATCCAAAAGAAGTATGGGCTCTTATTACATGGTTATTCTATGCAGCATTCCTACATTTACGTCTATCAAAAGGCTGGGAAGGTCGAAAATCTGCTTGGTTGGCATTAATTGGTTTCGGAATTATTTTATTTAACCTAATTGCTGTTAACTTAATTCTTGCAGGTTTACACTCTTACGCGTAACTTGTAAAATAACAAGCCTTTTCGCTGTGGCGAAGAGGCTTTCTTTTCTTTTCAATATGTGTCACACCATGTACAATAGAAGTTAGAGAAAGATTGGAAGAGAGGGATCGTGAAAGTGTCAGAAAATATTTCAGTATTAGTAGTAGACGATGAGGATCGTATTCGCCGATTATTAAAAATGTACCTAGAGCGAGAAGGATACCTTGTTGACGAGGCAGAAAATGGTGAACAAGCGATCGAAAAATCTTTAGAAAAAGAGTACCACTGTATTTTACTTGATATTATGATGCCTGAAAAAGACGGGCTAGAAGTGTGTGCGGAAATTCGAGAACGCGCAGCAACGCCGATTATTTTATTAACTGCAAAGGGCGAGGAAGCGAATCGTGTACAAGGCTTTGAGCTTGGCGCAGATGACTATATTGTAAAGCCATTTAGTCCTCGTGAGGTTGTGTTACGTGTGAAGGCTATTTTACGTCGTTCACAGGCTTTCTCACCAACGACAAATGCCTCTTCTTCAAAAGATTTAGTAGTGTTCCAGCATTTAATGATCGATCATGATGCACACCGTGTAACGGCAGAGGGCATTGAAGTTAATTTAACACCGAAAGAGTATGAATTACTATACTTTTTAGCAAAATCGCCAGACAAAGTATTTGACCGTGAACAATTACTAAAAGAGGTTTGGCATTATGACTTCTTTGGTGATTTACGTACAGTTGACACACACGTAAAACGTTTACGTGAAAAGCTCAACCGAGTTTCTGAAAACGCTGCTAAAATGATTGTGACGGTTTGGGGCGTTGGATACAAATTTGAGGTTGTCAATGAATAGAATATGGAATAGTGTTGTCGGGAAGCTATGGGTAACCATATTGCTTCTCGTTTCATTTGTATTATTTGTTTTCACGGTATTGATGCTTGAATTTCTTCAAAACTATCATATGCAGCAAGCCGAAATATCTTTACGGCAAACAGCTGCAACGGTAGCAAGTATAGTGGATGACAATGAAACAGCGGAATCTACTTCGGAATTATTAAAAGATATCTTACCTACAGGAACCAATGCATTAATTGCAATCAATCATGTTGAAGTATCCTTTGCCATGCAGGAGGGTGTCAACAAAAAAGAAATACAAGAGACTATTTTAGCCAATAAATCGTTTCGAGAAGTATTTCAATCAGATGAGCCTATTACGAAAGAAATGATGATGCCTTCTTCGACAGATCAAGAAAAAATGGAATCTTATGTCGTGCTAGGTTTCCCATTAAATGTTGAAAATGCAGTACACGGAGCTGTCTTCATCTATCAAAGCCCAGATGCACTACATAAAACGTCTAAGGAAACAACGAAAATTGTTTTTTTGGCGGCTTTCATTGCATTTGTGCTGACGACATTCTTCGCGTTTTTCCTTTCCTCACGTATTACGTCACCACTTAGAAAAATGCGAGAGTTGGCTTTTGAAATTGCGAAGGGTAATTTTGAAGCGAAAATGCCAACAACTCAAAATGATGAAATTGGTCAACTTGCTGTTGCCTTCAATCAAATGGGTCGTCAATTAAAGCATAACTTAGAGGTCATCAATCAAGAAAATGAACAACTTTCAAATATTTTGACATCTATGACAGATGCAGTTATTACATTTAACCGTGACCTTACAATATTATTAAGTAATCCACCAGCTGAACGTCTTATGCAAAAATGGTTTGTCAATAAAGGCTCACAAAGTGCTAAACCTATTCCTCCAGAGCTGTATCATATGCTTGATCATGTGCTAATGTTTGAGGATAAACTAGAAGAGGAAATTGAAATGGATGGTAACTACTATACATTTACTATTAGCCCTCTTTATAGTGGTGACATGATACGTGGTGCTGTGGCTGTTATTCGTGATATGACCGAGCAACATCGCTTAGAAAAACTACGATCCGATTTTATCGCCAATGTCTCTCATGAGCTACGGACACCAATTGCCATGCTGCAAGGATATTCTGAAGCATTAATGGATGATGATTTTATTCAGGATCAGGAAGAACGTAATGAGATTACTAAAATCATTTATGATGAATCGAAGCGTATGGGGCGTCTTGTAACAGATTTATTAGATTTAGCACGCATGGAGTCGGGACATATGACGCTGTATAAAGATGAATTACCGATTAATTCTACATTCGAACGTATTACTCAAAAATTTGCACAGGTTGCAAAGGAAAAACACGTTCGTCTATTGTTTGAAAGTGAATTTAATGACGATGCCATGATTAATATCGATGAGGATCGTATTGAACAAGTGCTCACCAATCTAGTAGATAATGCACTTAGACATACGGATGAAGGTGCAGTCACTGTAAAAGTTGAGCAGGAACCAACATTCGCTAAAATATCTGTTCAAGATACAGGGCACGGCATTCCTCATGATGACTTACCTTATGTCTTTGAACGTTTTTATAAAGCAGATAAGGCACGTACCCGTTCCAAAGGTGGTACGGGTCTCGGCTTAGCCATTGCGAGAAATATTGTGAAGGCACACTCAGGTAATATTATGGTAGACAGTGTGCTGAAAGAAGGTACGACCTTTACGTTTTATTTACCGTTCGATTAATAACATGTATTGCTATTAATTGGCTGTAACTTTCACGAATGTAAGACGACAAATATTATAGAACGGGGGTGGAGTGCTTTGAATGACTCCGTGTTCCATCGACTATACGATGCATATCACCAAGACGTGTTCCAGTTTTTAATATATTTAGTAAAAAACCGTACATTGGCTGAAGATTTAGCACATGAAGTTTACGTACGAGTATTGCGCTCATATGATCAATTTGCAGGTAATAGTAGTGAGAAAACATGGCTTTTTGCTATTGCCAAAAATGTAGCGATTGATCATTTTAGAAAGCAGGCTGTACGCCAGAAGCATTCACTTGATTTCTTTGACTGGGAAACGGAACAGCTCCATTCAACCACACCATCACCGGAAGATATGCTACAGGCCAGTGATGAATTTATGCAAGTAGCATCAGCACTGGAAAACTGTACAGGGGACCAAAAAATGGTCATTATTATGCGCTATTTTCAGGATTTATCGATTGCAGAAACTGCTCAAATATTAGATTGGACAGAAGCTAAGGTAAAAACAACCCAGCATCGAGCCATAAAATTTTTAAGGCAACAGCTACAGCCGATTAGAGAACAGGAGGCGAAACGGCAATGACGCATAAGCCATTTGATGATGAGCAGCTTGAACATGTATTGAACAATGCCCCTAAGCTTTCTGACCACCGTTCAAAAGAGGACATATTAAATCGGTTAATGGCAGATGCTCGCTTGCAGGATAACAGTTACCTTCAAGAAGCGATACAACAACCAAAAGAGGATGAACAAAAGCAAAGTAATTCCTCCATCCAAGAAGAACGAACAACACGATCTAAGCTTCGTAAAATGCCAATTTTTATGAGCGTTGCAGCAGTTTTTGTGTTAACGATACTTGTAGGCTCAATGGTCATGAATAATGATGTTGGACATAAAGATCAAGCTAGTACTACCGATACGGCTGCCTATTCTACTGTACAGGAAGATCTTTCTCCAAAGGAGGCTGCTACGCAAGACGAAGCACTCCAATCTCCTATCGTAGCAGAGCATGAGCGCATGTTATCTTTACGGTCATCTGTCTATGAGGAAGATGTGAAAGATGCTGTCGTTTTCCGTATTGGCTTAGCAGGGCGAGATGCGGAAAGTGTACCAATGACGTATGTGATACCAAATGAGCGAGTAGCAACGGATTTTGGAACAGAAAAACCTTCTACTTTACAGATGTATGAAAAATACGCGCCTCAAATAGATGAGAAAGCTAAAGGATTTACTGATTACCATCCTTACAAAGGTGAGCTGAAGGAGAAGGACGATAAGCTTGTCCATGTACTGCCAAAGGACAATAGCTATGATGTTGCTTCTGCTACTGTCAATGAGTACAAAGGAACTTTGGAGGATACATTCTCTGATTCTGAATATACGGAAGTTGAGATTCAAAATGAAGATGGAACACCTTATGAGTTTTCTCAAGAAGGTGAGCCAAGTCCACCTATGTCTTTAACGAACGCCAAGCATTATAATTATTATTTATACCAAGATGGTACAGGTGCAGAATATTTATCACCAGATTTCCGTCAAACATTTGCAAATGTCACAGAGGCGCTCACACTGATGAAAAATAAAAATAATGATGTCTATGTGTCGGTTGTTCCTGAAAACGTAACATATACGGTCACAGAGGAAGCAGAGGGCGTAGTCGTTGCATTTGATCTTCCACTTGATTTAACATCAATGGAACCGATTCGTGCCACACAACTGATTGAGGCCATGATGTTAACGGCTGCTAGCTTTGACCAACAATTACGCCTAAATAATGTGGTCCAAGGAAGCTGGGAAGGCTTTGATTTAAAAACGTATTTACCAAAGCCTGTAGGGCCAAATAAACAATACATGCCTTAGTCAAAGAAAATAAAAGTAAGAAATGGAGCATTCCTGTTCGGTGAGGATGCTCCATTTTTTTTTAAAACAAAACATACAAATCTAATAGGTTTTTTTGAGCAGACCTATTTACTTTTTGTTGATAATTCTTTATAGTAAAACTGTAGTATAAAATAATAGTGATTCATCTTCGGGGCAGGGTGAAAATCCCGACCGGCGGTAATAGAGTGGTAAACCGTTAATGTTTATTCATTAACTCGAATGGTTTAGGCAAAACTCTTTAGCCCGCGACCTGTGCAAATTTATTTGCATGGCTGACTTGGTGAAATTCCAAGGCCGACAGTTACAGTCTGGATGGGAGAAGATGGAGGTACGATCGTCATTCATTGTTATGAAATGAACTATGACCGAGCGCTTTTTTTGTATGGCTTTTAAAATAGTGCTCAAAAAATAGTTTAGATTGACGCTTATTCGTCATACCTTTCTCCCTTGTGCTTTTTAATGCATAAGGGTTTTTTCATGCTAACAATTGAAAGATCGTCACCTTTCTTCTTGCGAGATTGAATCAGCAAAGAGGAGAGAGTTTTCTATGAAGAAAAATGTTAAACTTCAATCGTTTATTACGATTGGTATGCTGAGCAGTATTTCGTTTTTATTAATGCTTTTTAATTTCCCAATACCGCCGTTCCCAGCATTTTTGGAAGTGGACTTTAGTGATATGCCTGCATTAATAGCGGCCATCACAATGGGACCTGTAGCTGGTATTTTAGTAGAATTATTTAAAAATGTGTTGGATTGGATTTTCTCGGGTACGCCAACAGGTGTGCCAGTAGGGCATATTGCCAACTTTACAACAGGCATTTTATTTATTTTGCCAGTTAGCTTTATTTTTAATCGTTTTAAAACGACTGCTGGTCTTGTTGGAGGTTTAGCGACAGGAACAGTCGTGATGGCAGTAGGAATGAGCGTTTTGAACTATGTTGTATTTTTACCGATGTACACATATTTCCTTGGTATGGAACCTGTTGTAGGTGACTCCCTTTATAAAATGATCGTCGCTGGAATTTTACCGTTTAATATTGTAAAAGGTATTTTATTAACAGCTATTATGGGGTTTTTATTTACTACAATGCGCAAATGGATCGACCGCCAGCGCTCTATGTATATAGCAAAATAATGGACGATAAACCTCGAGTAGTTAGCTCGAGGTTTTTTTGTGGGAAGAAGTGATGGGACGAATAAAATTAGAAAAAGGTAGTAAAAAATGATCGTGCTCTAGTGCTTTATTATTATAATCTAGTCGAAGAACACATTTTCATGTAGAATAGAGGGGAGTTTAGAAAGTTTGAGGAGTTTGAAGAGATGAGTGAAAAAAAGGGACAGTGGTCTAGTAAATTAGGATTTATTTTAGCATCAGCGGGTGCTGCCATTGGACTAGGAGCAATTTGGAAGCTACCGTATGTAACGGGGCAAAGTGGTGGAGGTGCATTCTTCCTAATCTTTGTGTTATTTACGTTATTAATAGGGTTGCCAATGCTATTGTCCGAGTATGTTTTAGGGCGTGGTACACAATCGGAGGCGGTAACCGCGTATAAAAAGGTTGCTCCGACAAAACCAGGATGGGCTTGGATTGGCCGAATGGGTGTGCTAGGTTGTTTTTTATTATTAACATTTTATAGTGTTGTTGGAGGTTGGATCTTTATTTACAGCGGGCTAGGTGTCGCTGGTACTGTGATAGATCCTGCGATTGATCCAGCTGCGCTATTTGGAAAAATTATAGGTACACCTTGGATTACGCTAGTAGGTTTAGCTTTGTTTACATTAGCTAACGTACTCGTTATTTCATTAGGTGTACAAAATGGTATTGAAAAGGCGAATAAATGGATGATGCCGTTACTCTTTGTGATGTTCATTGTTCTGGTTGTGCGTGCTGTTACATTAGATGGCGCAATGGAGGGAGTGAAATTCTTCTTATGGCCTGATTTCTCAAATATTACTGGTAGGGCATTATTAGAAGCGTTAGGGCAATCATTCTTTGGATTAGCTGTAGGATTTTCTTGTCTTGTTACATATAGTTCCTATCTAAAAAAAGATGTCAGCCTTCCAAATTCAGCAGGTTCTGTTGTGCTCTTAACCGTGCTTGTATCATTTTTAGCGGGTTTAGCAATCTTCCCTGTTGTGTTTGCCTTTGATTTAGAGCCAGCCGCGGGACCGGGCTTGTTGTTCATGGTGCTGCCGACAGCTTTTAGTCAAATGCCGTTTGGAGAATTATTTTTAGCGATGTTTTTATTGCTATTTTTATTTGCTACATTAACGTCATCATTTAGTTTATATGAGATTATCGTAGCGGCATTTATGGAGCATAGTCAGAAATCTCGTCCGATGTGGACGCTTTTACTTGGTGTAGTCGTATTGATTGCGGCTATTCCAGCGGCACTTTCTTCTAGTGTTTTATCGGATGTAACCATTTTTGAGAAAAGTATTTTTGATGCCACTGATTTTTTAGTGTCGAATATAATGCTGCCATTAGGAAATTTATTCATTGCGATTTTTATTGCCCACATAGTGGATAAGGAATTTGTAAGGAAAGAACTGTTAATGGGTAGTCACTTAGGACAGGGCTATTATGCAACATATCGTATGTTAATGTTAGTCGTTGTACCGATTGTTATTCTAGTTGTGTTCATTAATATGCTATTACAATATTAAAATAAAAAAAGTGTATCCATTGTGGAAATGGATACACTTTTTTTATGCATCGAAAATCAAGATAAATATATTCTAAAAAAACTATGTTATAAAACCTTACATATCTATTGCGTGAATTTCAATTTTCATGTATTTTAAGAACAGTTATAAAAATGTATGTTAACTAAAATTACATTGGAGTGGTGAAGAGTGAAACATTACACAAAAGAAGATATTATACGCCGAGTAAAGGAAGAAAATGTGAAATTTATTCGCCTACAATTTACGGATATATTAGGAACAATCAAAAATGTGGAAGTCCCTGTCAGTCAGTTAGAAAAAGCATTAGATAATAAAGTCATGTTTGATGGTTCATCCATTGAAGGTTTTGTGCGTATAGAGGAATCTGATATGTATTTAAAGCCTGACTTTGATACATTCGTGATTTTTCCTTGGACTGCTGAGAAAGGCAAGGTGGCTCGTTTCATTTGTGATATTGCCAGACCAGATGGAACGCCGTTTGAAGGAGATCCGCGCTCCAATTTGAAACGCGTTTTAAAGGAAATGGAGGAGTTAGGCTTTACTTCCTTTAATTTAGGGCCAGAGCCAGAGTTTTTCTTATTCAAACTGGATGATAAGGGGCATCCAACACTAGAGTTAAATGATAGTGGGGGCTACTTCGATTTAGCACCGACAGATTTGGGAGAGAATTGTCGTCGTGATATCGTTTTAGAGTTAGAGGGAATGGGCTTTGAAATTGAAGCCTCTCATCATGAAGTCGCACCTGGTCAGCATGAAATTGATTTTAAGTATGCTAGTGCCATTGAGGCATGTGATAACATACAAACGTTTAAGTTAGTCGTAAAAACCATTGCTGCACAGCATGGTCTCCATGCAACATTTATGCCAAAGCCATTATTCGGTGTAAACGGCTCAGGAATGCATTTTAATCTATCATTATTCGAGGGTGATAAAAATGCCTTCTATGATGAACATGCAGACTTACAATTAAGTGCAACGGCACGTAGTTTTATGGCAGGGATTATAAAGCATGTACACGGCTTTACCGCTATTACGAATCCACTTGTTAATTCCTATAAACGACTAGTGCCTGGCTATGAGGCTCCTTGTTATGTAGCGTGGTCTGCTCAAAACCGTTCACCACTAATTCGTATTCCAGCAGCTCGTGGACTATCTACTCGAATTGAATTGCGTTCAGTTGATCCAGCCGCAAATCCATACTTAGCAATGGCTGTTATTTTAGCATCTGGACTTGATGGCATACGGAAAGATTTAACGCCACCTGCAGCAGTAGATCGTAATATTTATAAAATGACAGCAGGAGAGCGAGAGTTGAACGGAATTGATAGCTTACCTTCTTCATTGGAATATGCGTTGATTGAATTAGAGATGGATACCATTGTTCGTAATGCACTAGGTGATCATATTTATGATAAATTTACAGCCGCCAAAGAAATTGAGTGGAATAAATATCGCACACGCGTCCACAACTGGGAACGTGAGGAGTATTTAACGATGTACTAAAAAGCGTTGGAGCTGTTTTGGCTCCAACACTTTTACATTTCCTTTCTTTTCATCTATTATTAGAGAAAAGGAGTGTGGGCAATGACACAAACGACCCAGGTTGTGACCATTCAAAACAATGATATTGTGCAATTTGAACATGACATTAACCGGGCTTTAGTAGATTTAAGAAGCTTTTTAATACTTGATATCAAATACAATACGCTCTATATTGGCGAACAGACAGTCATCCATTCTGCTTTAATTATTTATCAACAAAACGATTAGCAATATGTATTTGAGATGAGTCATGTCATTAAGACGTGACTTTTTTATTGAAATAAAGATAAAAGAAAGGCACGATCTTCTGGAAAAGTTAATGACAATTGGGCCACTTCATTTTTTGATTTCCAAGCAATGTCATAAATTAATTCGTCAGGATCATGAATTATCATTTGTCCGCCAATCATAACTGTTTCAAAGTAATGAACTTCCACAGACTCATTCTGCTTACAATAAATTTCTTTTAGATTAGCTACTATATAGCCCGTTTCTTCATAAACCTCTCGAATACAGCAAGCCTTAAAATCTTCCGCTGTTTCTTTACCACCTGATGGAACAGCCCACGTTTTTTCTTCTTCCACCGTTCCTTGTAAAACCATTAATAATTGATTGTTATCGTTCAAACAAATAGCAGCAGCACCTTGCCATTTTCCCAAGAAAAAACCTCCATTTCATTTCTGTTTATACTTAATTTACCTATTAAAGAACGTAGTTGTAAATATGTGCAGGGTGAAGGGCGAAAATAAGTAGGGAGAATCGTCGGGAAAGTACTTCCCTTTTAACCTGTCCAAAGTTAGCATAAAAAGACAGGTTATACAGCAATATCTATTTTATGATGGAATCAAGGAGTGAAAGCAATGAGTTGGATTGAGTCGATTCAAAAGGCCATTAATTTTATGGAGGATCATTTATTAGAGGACATTACGATTGAACAGATTGCACAGGAGGTTAATTCATCTGTCTTTCATTTTCAACGAACGTTTGCAATTTTGACGGATATGTCCATTGCAGATTATCTGCGACGAAGAAGATTGACATTAGCTGCACAAGAATTAATAGGCACGGAACAAAAAATAATCGATCTCGCCTACAAATATGGCTATGAAACTCCTGAAGCTTTTACAAAAGCGTTTCGTAAGCAGCACCATATAACGCCTAGTGAAGCAAGAAAGAAACAAGGGCCATTACAATCATACAATCGCCTGGTCATCCAGGTAAGCTTGAAGGGAGCAGAACCAATGAAGTATAAAATCGTAGAAAAAGAAAAGTTTCAAATTGTTGGGGTGAAAAGAACGTACAACTGTCAAGACGGGGAGAACACACGAGAAATTCCTCTATTTTGGCAAGAGGTAAATCAAAGTGGCTTCGACCATCAACTATACCAATTAAATAATGGCAATATCAATGGAGTACTAGGTGTTTGTGTACCAAATACAAACCAAGGACAAAAGGGTTTCATTGATTACTGGATTGCTACAGATCATGTAGGGGAAGTAGGAGAAGATCTATTAACAATGGAAGTACCTGCCTCCAAATGGGTTGTCTTTGAAGTACATGGCCCTATGCCAGATGCGATGCAAAATACGTGGAAGCAAATTTATTCAGAGTGGTTCCCGTCCAATCCATACGAACCAGCAGGAACAGCGGAACTTGAGGTTTATCCTGAAGAGGATGCCTATAGTCCTGACTCCTATTCTGAAATTTGGATTCCAATTAAATAACAAGAAAGCCAAGAATGCATGGATTAATATGCTCCCCATTAGGTAGACAGATTAAAAAATAAAATCTGTTGATCAAATGGGGAGTTTTATCATGCCTAAAAAATCATTTTCACCAGATGTAAAAATTTTAGTACTTCAACATTTAGAGGAAGATCGTCATACTCTCGAAGAAATCTGCATGATGTTTTCTGTAAACATGACCACTCTATATGCCTGGCGTGCTCTTTATAAATATGGTGGGGTGCGCTCTAAGAAAAATAAGAAGTACTCAGAAGAATGGGAGCTGCGTGCTGTAGAAGATTATTTAACGAAGAACTACTCCATGTTTGACATTCTCGCCAAATATGGAATTTGCAGTTTATTAGTATTCAAAAAGTGGTTGAAAATCGATACTAGTCATAGTGAATTAAATGATTTGGGTAAAGTAATGAGCCAAGCTATGACTAAAGGAAGAAAAACAACCGTAGAAGAACGTATTGAAATTGCAAAGGTTTGCCTAGCAAAAGGGAAAAATTATCAAGCAACGGCAGCACAATATGAGGTGTCTTACCAACAAGTGTATCAATGGGTGCGTAAATTTGAACAAGATGGTGAAGAAGCGCTTCAAGATCGACGTGGCCGCACAAAACCAGCAGAAGCGCGTACACGAGAGGATGAATTGCGCAAAAAATTCAACAGCTGGAACGTGAAAATGAGCGATTGCGTGCAGAGAATTTACTGTTCATGCCCTGCGAATAGTTCATGCCACTGGAGTTTTAGAAACGTTTACAGAGCTTATCGGGACAAAGGAGGGCGTAACTTCCGATATTGGGGTAGTGACCTGTATCAACCACTTGTCATTCCTTATTCATATCAAATCAATAATACTTTACAATAGAAATTATAGGAAATTGTTAGGGAGAGGTAGTTGCCAATGACTTTGATATGAAACGTAGATATATAAATAGCTGAAAGAGTGATCAGTAGGAAAAAGAATACTACTTCTTGTTTGTTCTTAACAACTGAACTATTCATAGCAATTTATAAAATCTTAGTATTCTAAGTAAGGGTTACCACCAAATCATTTAAATAGTTACAGTGTAATTTTTTTATTGAATCGGTATAATAAAGCATAAATAAGTAAGATAAAAAGTTGGAAGGAGGAAGCATTGTGTTAGAACAAATCAATGAAAAAAAAGAACGTTTAGATAGGCTTCGACCACTTCCTAAATATACATTGAAAAGTTTACGAGAAAAGTTATTACTAGAATGGACGTATAATTCTAATGCAATTGAGGGCAATACACTAACAATTAATGAAACAAAAGTTGTTCTTGAGGGAATTACAGTCGGCGGAAAAACGATGCGGGAACATTTAGAAGTAATTAATCACCGTGATGCTATATCGTATGTAGAAGAAATTGTTCAAAAAAAAGAACCTTTATCTGAGTGGCAAATTAAAAATCTTCATCGTCTTGTGTTGAAGGGGATAGATGACGAGTATGCGGGTGTTTACCGTGATCAACAAGTGTTTATTTCAGGTGCAAAGCATACACCCCCAGCTCCCCTCCTCATTCGTGAAAGGATGGACCAGTTAATGGGTTGGTATAATACCGAGGGTATTCAATTACATTCTGTTGTCAAGGGGGCTATGCTACATGCGATTTTTGTTGGCATTCATCCATTTATCGACGGTAATGGCCGTACATCAAGATTATTATTGAACCTTGAGCTGATGAAAGATGGCTATCCACCAGTAGTTATTAAAGTGGAAAATCGTCTAGCTTATTATGAAGCGTTGGATAAAGCACATACAATGCAAAATTATGATGATTTTATTCAGTTGGTAGTAGCAGAAGTAAATGATTCGTTAGATCTTTATTTAAGTGCGATGAATTAATAAAAATCTATTTGTAGCATTTATTAAGAAAGATGAAATCTATAAAGAGCTTTGATAGTATGATCTATGGACGAACTTGTGGTTCAGGTAAGAGTATTGGGCTCAGATAATATTAAACAGAAGAGCATATAAATGTACGCATAAAAATGAATAGTTGGAAAGTGGCTAATGACAGCGAACATGTCCAAAGATTATTAGAATTAAATAATTTTACTATTAACGGCGAGATACAGCTATTTAGTCAGGAACTACATGTAATTTGCTTCGACAAACGTGTTGTAGTTGTTCTAGAAAAAGAATATCATCTACAACTATCTGAGTTAGCTAAAAAATTGAACATAACCGATAGTAGGCTCGCACAAAAGATCATTGAGGAATATATAGATAAGCATTAGAAAAAAGTCTTTATTTTGAACAAAAACATAGTAAATTTTAAATTTAGTCTTAAATTGGAACATCCCTTCATCTACACGTTAGTGCAATTTATTTGCAGTCTATTACGTGTAAATGAAGGGATTTTTAGTTAGAAGCGAGCTACACATGATATTTAATGTAAATCTTTTGACGGTATAGGATTTATGGTTTAATCATTTTTATACATATGACTATAGTCCTTTATATATATTAATTCCCATAATGTACTATCTAAAACGGTTAGTTTAGCACCATCTTAATAGTGGGTGTCTGTCTATAATAGATAATGTTTCAAAAATCACAATTATTAGGAGGAAACTAATTGCTAAAGAAAATTTTCATTCAATTGATTGTTTTGGCAATGTTCATTGCCTTTATTCCTTTTGGGAATTTTGCAAGTGTTGCTGCCAAAGAAAATCCCCAAAAAAATATGAAAGGAAGCGAAAAAACTGAAGTAGTAGGAGAACGTACGCAAACTTCTAAAACGTTTAACAATTCTGATGGTACTTATACAACTGAAATATATGAAGCACCTATTCATTTTAAAGATAATAAAGGTAACTGGAAAGATATTGATAACGATCTACAAAAAAAGAAAAATAATGGCAAAGGGCAATTTGAAAATAAAGCCAATAACTTTGCTGTGACATTTGATGAAAAACTTGAAGAGGAAACGAACAACGTACAAGTAGCAGATAACCAATACAACCTAAATATTGGATTAAAAGAAATGGAACAAAAAGGTGAAATAATTCCTGCTAAAGAGGTTATCGGGGTTGCTACAGATAACCAAATTGAGTACCAAAATGTTTTTGATAATATTTCGACTACATATTCTGTTGGAGAAAACTTTGTAAAAGAAGATATTATAATTAACAAAAAGCCCGAAAAAGGTTTACCACAAACCTTCTCATATCAGCTATCCCTTGAAAATTTAACATATGAACAAATTAATAATCAAATCCATTTAAAGGACGCTAAAACGGGGGAGATGGTTTATGTTATAGAAGCTCCGTTTATGTATGATGCTTATAAACCTGTAGGCTTTCAATCTATTGACGGTACAAATTCTATACCTGAAGAAGCAAAATCTTATAATATCACGTTAAAAACACGAAAAGAAAACAATACGTTATGGATTGATTTAACTCCTGATGCAGCTTGGCTACAGGATAATAAACGACAATATCCGATCGTCATTGATCCAACAATTGTACGTATTCAAGGAAACTCTAAAATGGTGGATACAACAATACGTAAAAAATTCCCAACCCAAACTGGAGGAAATGACACAGAATTAGCTACAGGTACAGCCACAGACGGGAATATTGTTAGAAGTTTATTGAAATTTGATGTAACACCTATCCCAGAAAAAAGCATTATTATGTCCGCGGATGTAAGTCTTTATCTATCTTCAACCAATGATCCAACTCCTATTAATTTAAGTATGCATGCGATGAAACGTTCATGGGATGAAAATACAGCAACATGGAATAACTATTCAACAGCAGGAGTCTGGACAACAGTAGGGGGAGATTATAATACCACGCCTCTTTCAACTGTTACAGGAGTCTCTTCAGTACCGAGTAATATAGAAGAAGGTATTCAACGATGGTCTATTCCAACGAATATGGTGAGTGGGTGGCTATATAATCCAGAATCGAATCTTGGTTTATTATTAAAAAGTACTTCAGAAAGTACAATGATTTACAAAAAGTTCATCAGTAGTGAAAGCACAACCAACCCACTCGCTTATAAACCGAAACTTGTCGTTACTTATAAAACACCCAACCGTTTAGGTTTAGAAGACTATTGGGATTATGCCACACATGATATTTCAAATGGAACGAACTATGTAAATTTAGGCACAAATAATAATGTTGTTCAATACACAGATTTTAGCTTATTCAACTATGGAGGATTTGGTTTAGATTTTACTCGAACGTATAATAGTAAGGATTTTGAAAAATCTCCATTCGGCTATGGTTGGAGTTTTACAGGTTCAGAGAAATTATTTTATAATGATAAATATTTTAATGTCGAATATAAAGATGCAGATGGTACGGTCCATGTTTACTCATGGGATGGAGATAAGTATATTGCACCAGCAGGTAATTATGATACTTTAGTTATGTCGGATAAGTACACTTTTAAACTGACTAGCAAAACTGGTATCATAACAACATTTAAAGTTAGAGAAAGCACTAGTGATACAGATATTGAAGTAGCATACATTACAGAGCAAAAAGATTTAAATAGCAATACAATCACTTATAATTATGATACATCAAATCAGCTTACTTCTATCAGTACTAATCTAGGGACAAAATTACTGTTAACTTATACTGATGGGCTTATTACAAATGCAAAATACAATAAACAGGATATAACGTATACGTATACTGATGGTTATTTAACACGAGTACTGGTTAAGAAAGATGACACTACATCAACACCTACTTCATTCTATTACACGACTAATGGACAGTTAACGAAAATCATTGATAGTAAACAGAAAATAATGCTTTATGGATATAATAGTGAATTGGATTTAGTATCTGTAACAGAACCTTCATTAGACAGTCAAGTAGATTCTATGACCAATTACTCTTTAGATCGAACAAACAATATAGTAACTGTTACTAGCCCCGAAGGTATAGTTACACGCTATGGTTTAAATAACAACTTTAGCGTAACGAAAATATTTGATCCTTCAGGTGATACAACAACCTATACACTAGATGAGAAAAGCTATAATGTTCTTTCACAAAATGTAATCTACTCAGATGGATCTACTTATACTAAAAATTTTAAGTATGATACAAAAGGAAATTTATTAAGCACTAATGATTCAAAAACTGTAACAGAATCCTATACGTATGATAAATATAGTAATGTTTTAACGCAAACAGATTCCAATCAGCAAACAACTATAAACACATATGAGCATGGAAATCTAAAGTCCTCTACAACACCTAAAGGGGACACAACATCCTATACGTATAATGGCCATGGGGATTTGACACAAGTAAAATATCCTGATGGGAAAATTGAAACGTATAGTACAAGCTATGAGAATAATCAAAAAACAATAAATTATCAAGACATTGAATTAGGTATCACGACTGAAACTGTAACTGATTTTAATGGAAATATTCTCTCTTATGAAGACGGAAAAAAGGGGAAAACTAAGTATCGCTACAACTTAAAAAATGAATTAGTAGAAGTAGAGGATGCAGCAAATAAAACAACGACTTATACGTATGATGCCAACAGTAATTTAACATCCGTGACAAATGCTGATGGTAAAAAACAAATGACTCTAAGCTATAATGCACAAAATGCCATAGAAAAAGAAACAAATGCCGAGGGAAAAGTAACAACTTATAATTATAATGCTGATGGCGCATTAAACGAGGTTATTAAAGCAACAGGTGAAAAAATCGCCTATACAACGTCAACTGACACCAATACACAAATTGTGAAAGTAAATGGGGTTAATCAGTTTTCAACACAAGTAGATGGTTTATCCACTACTGTCACAAATCATACTCTAAACAATCAAAAAGTTACGTATACACACTCAGAAAATGAACTATTACAAAGAGTAGACATTAACGCACCTGTAAATCGCTCGATTATGTATACTTATAAAAATGAAAAAGACTTAGCAAAAATTCAATATGGCCCAAATACAATTGAGTATGCATCAGATGAAAATGGTCAAACTACCGAAGTCACGCTTGATGGACAATTATCAGCGAACTTCATATGGAACAAAAACAACTTATTGGAGAGCACAACTTTTGTAAATGGTGCAGTTATTTTAAATAAGTATAAGGCGAATCAGTTACAAACTGAAACTTTGAAAACAAATAGTGAAACAACTTGGCGTACAAATTCATATGAATATGATAAAAATCAGCAAATAACTAAAGTGACGAATAATGATGGAACAGTCACTTACACTTACGACCCTTTAAATCAGCTAATCAAAGAACAATACAGTAATGGTTTATCCATATCATACACATACGATTCAGTAGGAAACCGTACTTCTAAAACTATTTTGCAAAACGGTAGTTCAACTACAACCAGCTATAGTTATAATAATGCGAATCAAATGAAGACTGCTGGTGATAAGACTTATAATGTAAGTGCCAACGGAAATGTAGAAAACGATGGTGTATTCCAATATGTTTGGAATGCCTTTGATCAATTAACAGAAATCAAGTCTCCAACAGGTGCTACAGTTGCATCTTATCGTTATGATGAAAACGGACGTCGTGTATATAGTAAAGATAGTAATGGTGAAACGTATTATCGTTATAATGGTCTGACAAATCAAGTCTTGTTTGAAGAAGATGCAAGTGGAGTTATTACCAAATCCTATACCTATAACGATAATGGTTCCCCTTTAACAATGACATATTTGGGCTTAACTTATTACTACTTAACGAATTATCGAGGAGATGTATTAGCCTTAACAGATAAAAAGGGTGACATTGTTGCAGAATACACGTATGATGCATGGGGAAATATTCTGAGCCAAAAAGGTAATATGGCAACTATTAATCCCTATCGTTATGCAAGTTATCGATATGATGAAGATACTAAACAATACTATTTAATGGCGCGCTACTATAATCCAAATACGGGTGTGTTCTTATCATTAGATCCGATTCGTGGAGATACTATAGATCCTTTAACACTGAATGGTTATGCTTATGCAAACAATAATCCTGTGATGAATATAGATCCAAATGGTGAATGGGCTCAAATTTTAATAGGGGGAGCCATTGGGGCCATTTTAGAAGTTATAAGTTATTATGCATCTCTAATTGCAAAATACGGGAAGAAGAAATATAGATCTCATGTTAATAAATGGACTCTTGTGGGGAAATTAGGGAAAGGCTTTGCACTAGGCGCAATTGGGATTGGTCTTCCTAATCATCTAATGAAGGCTGCAAATGTTACATCTAAAATTACTTCTGCATTTTTTGCAGGTCACTTTGCAGGAATAACTTATATGCTCGCAAACATACGGAATCTAAAAAAATTAAGTGTGAGGGGGTTCACAGAAAATCAAATTTTATCACTTTTTAGAGCTGAGGCTAGCGCTGTTTGGTATATGGTGAGTAGTGAAGTAACTAGATTATATAGAAAGTATAGATGAGGTATATAATGGATGAACTTTTAAATGTAGTAATATTTTCAATTATAGGCGCGATTGTCTCATTAAGTATAGTAGTTCTATTTTTTAAAAAGAAAAAAAATCATAAAGATTTTAAAGCAGTGGTTTTTACTTTTAGTCTTTTTTTATTGATTTGTTTATATCTAAGTGTCACAGGTTTGATAGATATAATAAATATAAAAAACGGCAATGTTCAATCAAGTGGAATGTGTAAAGTAGTAGAATTCAACAACGTGGGAGGGAGATTTGGAAGTGAATCTTTTTTTCAAATTATAGTTAACGATATTACAGTAGAGGCAGATCACGAGGAGTTTTCTTATTTAAAAGAAGGCAATTATGAATGTACAATTCAATATGGGGAAAATACACTTAAATTAATAGATATAGAGTTCAAATAGTGCTCTAGTCTTCTTCTTAAATAACCTCCCCTGATTTAATTTTCAACAAGCAGGGTTTTGAATATCCCTGTTTGTTTTTTTATGGTCTAACATACATTACAAAGGATGAAGACCTTGAATTTAACAGTATGGTAATGAAAGACGTGATGACAAATAGCAAACGCTATTAAAAACATCTGGGTATCGACTATACAGAAATTTGGTCTATAAGCAATATGCATAGATATAGGTTCAGAATCAAAGGCAATATCTTATGTAAGAATTATGATATAGTTCAAGAAATCAACATCAAAAATTAACTAAATCTGCTAGAAATCAAATCAGGAAATATAGTGCAAAAATAACAGGAAAATAATGTTTAAATCTATTTTCACATGTAAGATATGGGTATTATTGGATATTATAACAGATATGAGTGGAGTAGGGGCCAGTCCCTTTAACTAAATTTATCTATTATTATAAGAGAATAGAAATAACAGGAGGAGGTAGCATGATGAAAGTTATAGAGGCTCATTACCCAATCATTAAACAAACCATTAAAAGAGCCCCGACATTTGTGTATAGTATACTAGATCAATTAATAGAAGGTACGGTCTATACAGACACAGAGAATTTACAAACATTATTATTTCAAACAAAATCAGGAATCTATTTTGTAGCTGGCGATTCAATTCATACGGTACTTGATGATCAGCTTGTCTGTTGTTTTCAACAGTCTATAGAGCAAAAGAAACGTTTTACCTTATTTTCTTATTCAGAACAGTGGAATTTTAAAATTGAACAACTGCTAAATGACCAACTTCGAAAATTAGAGCGCTATACCTTTACTTTCGATGAAAGTTTGTATGATTCTAGAGAGGAGCGGGAAGTACCTAATTTTGAAGTTATGCCTATTACTCATCATCATATAAAAAATGCACAGGAGTTCACCTATGCTTACTACGATGAATATTGGGATTCAACAGCTAATTTCCTTGAAAAGGGTTTTGGCTATTGCTTAGTGCAGCAAGAGCAAATCGTTAGTGAAGCTGTCTCTATTTTTAAATCAAATGATTTTGCAGAGATTGATATTATGACAGATTCGAATTTTAGAGGGCAAGGATTAGCTGGCAGGATTGCTCAAACTTTTATCGATCATTGTCTTTCCAACCAGCTAAAGCCTTGCTGGGATTGTGATGTGTCAAATACCGCATCTATTTATCTAGGCACAAAGCTTGGTTTTACGACTCCGCAAAAATATGCTATTTATACAAAAAAGTAGCTCACGCTGTTTGCAAAAACATCGTGAGCGTCATTGTTAAAAAAATCGATGACGTAATTCGAAAACGCGATAAAACAAACGAGCATCTCTGGCCATTTTATGATTTGCATTCATATGAGGGTGGAGGCATTGTTGAAACAATTCATCACAGTATCTTGTACTACCATAGCGTGCATAGCATTCATCGTGCAATTTACAGCAACTATCCACAGCATTCGTAGGCTCGCCTGGTCCTGAGCAACCAGGTCCACAGTATCGATAACCAGGATAACAAAAACCGAGCTTGCGATTTCTATTCATCTGCTAAACCTCTCTTTATGATGTTTTTACTATAAAGTATGTAACATTTTTTTTGTAGAAGAGGATGAAAAACTATAAGACTATTTTTTTGATTTGTAAGGTTCCTGTAAGCTTAAAAAAAAATAGCTGTAAGGATGGGGAGTTATGCTAGCTATAGCATAAAAGATAAGGAGTTAATTCAACATGAATCCATCTGTTACACAAAAGGAACGCATCGTTTCCCTAGACATTATTCGAGGATTAGCGTTATTCGGTATTTTATTTATTAATGTAGGTGCCTATGTGGTCATCATAGAGGGAGGACCCATGCCTGATATGAGTGGCATCAATAGCGTAATTAATTCACTCATTGATATTTTCATTGAAAAGAAATTTTTCTCTATTTTTTCATTTCTGTTTGGTGTTGGTTTTTATATTTTTGCTTCACGTGCAGAAGCCCGTGGGGATAGTCCAAGAAGGCGTTTTGCTAGACGTTTATTTGCGCTATTATTGATTGGCATTATTCATATTTTTCTATTTTGGGGTTCCATCTTAGCCATTTACGCAGTGATTGGATTTTTATTGCTACCATTTTACTCTGCAAAGATTTCAACCATCTGTAAATGGTTATTTACCCTAATCTCACTTCATATTCTTGCTATATTAGGTCAAATGTATATGCCGAATAATGCTGTTTTGTCAGCTATTTATGGCTTATTAGGCACTGATGCCTTAGCGATTTTTATCATGTTTTTAAGTGGTTTTTTAGTAGCAAAAGCTGGTTGGATTGGTCATATTGGTGAGCATGCTCAAAAAATAAAAAGGGTGCTTTATGGTACATGTCCATTCTTTATTGGATTTTCTCTATGGATTTGGTTCTCATCGCAAGCAGATGACCAACAGCTCCAATTAATTATTGGCTTAGGAGTTGTTCCAACAACCTATTTTTATTTAAGCTGTTTATTTTTACTGTTAGAAAATAAACAAATAGCAAAGCTGCTTCAGCCAATTGGACGTGTAGGACAAATGGCGTTTACAAACTATTTGACGCAAAGCTTCATTGGGACGGCTATCATTTCGTTAATGGGCTTACAAGTCGTTTCACCATCAGAAATAGTAATCATCGCGAGCATTACTTTTATCATTCAAATTATTTTTAGTGTGATTTGGTTTAAATTCTTTTCAATTGGACCATTCGAAAAGCTATGGCGATTTATGACTTATGGCAAAAAAACTGTGACAAAGCAATCATAAAACTCTGGAAATCCCAAACATACATACCGTTTGGGATTTTTTTGCTAAAATTAATTGTATGTTTTTGTAAAAGTGAAACCTATCATGATAGACAATCGTAAACTAGAGAACAGAAATAAGGGAGCGTTTATAATATGGCAAAGCAAATGAAAAAATATATGGCTGTGACAACGGCATCTTTTATGGCTGTCCAATTAGCAGCATGTGGCAATAGCGAAACTCCGACAGTAGCTTCTTCTACGTCTACTCCAGTAACGGAAGATCAAGGTCAAGGAAATACAAATGAAGAGATAGTAAGTGTTTATAATAGTGAAATGGCGGATGCCTGTGATGAATGGCAAGAAGGAGACGATGGGTCCTATGAATGTCTTGATGAAAATTCTCCTTACTATGCACAGCATTTCTTTAATGGGCTTATGTACGCAACTGCTGGAGCAATGATTGGAAGTGCTATTTATAAAAGTCGTAATTTAAAAAATGGCACAGATCGAATTGAGCAAAATGGCGGCGGTTCTACAGTACCGCGATCGACACAAAGTGGTAATGCAAATAATAAATCTACAAATGGTATTACAAATAGTTCACAAAATAAGGCTGGTACAACTTCAAATGGTTCAAATACTTATTCGAGTGGACAACGCTCTTATTCAACAGACAGTTCATCAAAAAGCACGAGCTCCTATTCTAATAGCTCCTCCTCCAGCACAGGAAAATCTGGTTTTGGTTCAGGTGGAGCATCCCGTGGTGGTTCGTCCTCCTCATAAAGTGTGGAAAGGGAGCAAATAACATGATGAATCATACACAACAACGGCAAGCGTTCTATTCAAAATTCCCAGACTTTTTTCCTGACTTTGAGGATTTAGAGTATGCGCTATATGATGTCTTAGAATTACCAAAGCGACAGATTGATCAACTTCACTACGCAACACAAATACTTTGGCGCATCTTTTTAAAAGTTGGGAAACAATTTAAGCATTTGTCGATTGATCAACTTTTAGCTTTAGGGATTCGCCCTGAAATGATACCGTATATTCAACTAGACTATTTACAACAGCAATCTGTTTTGGCGCGGTTTGACTTTGTTTGTACAGAGGAGCGCGACATTAAATGTCTAGAGTTGAATGGAGAAACACCGTTCCTTGTACAAGAAACCTTCGAGATAAATGAGGCACTTTGTCAGCATCTTGGCTATAACAATCCAAATGATACAATAGCCTTACAAAAAACATTGTCAGGTGCGCTTTTTGCTGCCATGCAATATTTACATAATGTTAAAAAGCCAAAGGTTGTCATCACGGGTAAAGCAGCCAAAGAGGATTATGAGGAGTATTGCCAGGTACAGTTTATTAAGCGCTGTATTCCTTTTGATATTGAGTATGTACCTATCCAGGATCTCATCATATTTACTAGTGACACACCACATCTAGTACAAGGTCTTTATACACCTGCAATGGAGAAAATTGATATATTATTTCGACCTGCACATCCTGTAGAGTTTTTAATGGATGATGTAGCATCAGATGGTGATCGCATTGGGCTGCACCTTTTAGAGCTTGTCAAAAAAAGACAGCTTGCTATCATTAATCCGCCTGCTGCTTATGTATTACAATCGAAAATCTTATTGTGGTTAATATGGGAGCGGAGAAACGATCCTTTACTCTTTACCGCCGATGAGCGGATAGCTATTCAGCAATATATGCTGCCAACCTATCTTTCAGCTGAGCCGTTTATTCGTAATAATCTTCCCTATGTGAAGAAGCCTGTTTATTCTCGGGAAGGAAATACAGTAGAAATTTATGCAGGAAGTGGGCAGAAAATAAATGCCTCCACATCCACACATTATGATGATAATTTGTTTATTTTCCAACAGTATGTAGAGATGCCTAGCATGACAATTCAATTAAAAGAAGGTTATCAGACTAAAAAATGGCTAATAGGTTCATTTGTTGCTGACAATCGAGCATGTGGTTTAAGCTGTCGTGTCGGTAATCAAATAACAGAATGGGATTCACATTGGTTAGCTGTGGGTTATAGGGACTAACAAATCTAGTTTTGTAGAAGGAGGCTGGGACAAAAGTGTTTTCAGCCAACAAAAAACCGAACTATCCAATGAAACGCTCATGAAGTGTTTCGAAATAGTTCGGTTTTTCTATTTATCATGTTTTGTTAATTTAGAGTTCATTCGGCTTTAGGAAGGAACCATTTAGTTATGTCCCAGCCTCATCGTTTAGTCCTTATTCATTCCAGCCTTTACAGACATCAATCCATTCTTTATAAGGGGCATACGTTTCGAGTTCTGAAATCGTTACCTCAATGGCAGAATTGCTGCTTCCACATGCAGGAAAAACAGTGGTAAAACGTTTCAGAGATTCATCTAAATAAATGGCTACACCTTCGTTCACACCAAAAGGGCAAACACCTCCGACATCATGACCAATCATCGTCTCCACATCGTCCTTGGATAGCATCTTTGCCTTTGTACCAAACATTGCTTTATATTTTGCATTATCGATTTTAGCATCCCCTGCAGCAACAATTAATACCGCGCCATCATTCACAAGAAAAGATAATGATTTTGCGATGCGTTCGGGCTCACAGCCAAGGGCCTGCGCTGCTAATTCAACAGTCGCTGAGCTTTCTTCCAGCTCTTGTATTTTGTGCTCAACATGCCATTTTGCTAAATGCCTACGTACTTTTTCAATCGCCATATGTACATTCCTCCTACTTTTATCAATGACGCCTCGTCATAATGGTGTCTTGAATCATTCGAGCTTGCTCTTAAAAATCTCCTCTCCCTTTAAAGAGGGACTGTTCCGTTTTCTGAAGAAACAAAAGAAGTCGTTAAATCAAGACAAATTTAATTTTAGCATAATTTTCAAAATATATAGTTGTGAATGCTCTATCTTTCAAGTACGATAACTATATGAAGTGTAAAATTACACTAAAAGGGGGTTCCAATGTTAAAGTTTATACAAATCGTATCTGTGTTGATTGGTTTATCAGTAGTGACATTAATGGTTGCATTGATTATCACACTGAATGGCAGCATTCATTTGATGCAGTTAGTTTGGACAGTACCCGTTTGTTTATTTGTCCTGTTTATTTGTAGCGTATTTAAATGGACCAACACCAAAAGACGAAGAGGATGGTTATTTGGAGTAATGGGTATTGCCTTATTAATAGCTTTCATCAAACCAATCCAACATTATTATAAATTGAGTATTCCTACTGTTGATGCGGAAATTGATGTATCTGCCTATCAGCCATTTACGCTGGGCAATAAAGTGATAAAGTCTGACACAAAAGCATCCTTACAAATGACCGAGTCATTACCAAGATTAGATGGTGCAACAGCCATGTACCCTTTGTATGCGGCTTTTGTAGAGGCTACTTATCCCAAAGGTGACTATCAGCCAGATAATAGTAGAGTTCAAGTAAGCCGTACACCTGAAGCCTATCAAAATTTAATAGCAGGAGATGTGGATCTTATCTTTGCAGCAGCACCGTCCACCTCACAAGAGTGGCAAGCAGAAAAGGAAGGTCTTACATTTGACATGACACCAATTGGACGTGAAGCATTTGTCTTCTTCGTGCATCATAAAAACAGTGTGGATAATGTAACGCTTGAGCAGGTGAAGCAAATATACGCTGGTGAAATAACCAATTGGCATGAGGTCGGTGGGAAGAATGAGCCAATCCGCGCTTTCCAACGCCCAGCAGATAGTGGAAGTCAAACAACATTAGAAAAATTGATGGGCAATACGCCAATTATGGCTGCGCCTTCGGAAGATATTGTGTCGGGAATGGGAGGAATCATTCGTGAAGTGTCACAATATCGAAACTATAAAAACGCAATGGGCTTTACGTTTAGATATTATTCTACAGAGATGGTAGGTAATCAAAAAATCAAATTACTATCCATTGACGGAGTAGCCCCAACAAAAGAAACAATTCAAAATGGTACATATCCTTTAGTTGCTGAATTTTATGCCATCACAGCTGGAACAGAAAATCAAAATACGCAGAAACTAATTGAATGGATACTTTCCAAGGAAGGGCAAGCGATGGTTGAAAGGGTCGGCTATGTACCAGTGGAAAATCATTAAAAAGTTTGCTATACTAAGAGCAACAATCGAATGAAAAGTTTTCTAGGGTTCCGTAGCTTTTGCTAGTCTGGTCCGAGAGAAAACCACAAATTAATTTTGTGACACGGAAGGATAAAAGCCTGGGAGATACTGTTTAATGACAGTTTCTTCAGGCTTTTTTGTTTGGCTAAAATCATGTTATTTAGCGAAAGCTGAGGAAGGTACTTTATTAATCAGTTAATCGACCGTGTCTCATAAAATGGAGGGATTTAGGATGAATAAACAGTGGATCAGTGTCATTATAGCGGCTTGCTTTGAAGTAGGATGGGTCATTGGTTTAAAGCATGCAATGAGTGTGCTGGAATGGATTGGGACAGCTATTGCTATTTTTATTAGTTTTTATTTACTCATAAAAGCGGGGGAGCATTTACCTGTTGGTACGGTATACGCTGTCTTTGTTGGATTAGGGACAGCGGGGACTGTTTGTGCTGATAGCTTGTTGTTTGGAGAGCCTTGGAAATTAGCCAAAATAGTATGTATTGTTGTTTTACTTGCAGGGGTTGTGGGCTTAAAGCTTGTAACGGGAGAGCCAAAGGAACAAGAGGTGAATGAATAATGGCATGGATGGCATTAGTTATTGCAGGGTTATGTGAGATGATGGGCGTATATATGATTAGTAAATATAATAAAACAAAGACTATAAAAAATTTAGGGCTGCTGATTTTTGCATTTACCTTAAGTTTTGCGGGTCTAGCTTATGCAATGGAAACATTACCAATGGGTACTGCCTATGCTATTTGGACAGGAATTGGAGCAGCTGGGGGAGCACTACTGGGCATGTTATTTTTCAATGAATCAAAGGACTGGAGACGAATGGTTTGCATTGTGCTTGTTTTAGGAGCAGCCATTATGTTGAAGTTATTGTCGTAATAAAAAATGCACTTCCCTTTGTAAAAGTGGAAGTGCATTTTTTATATTATTTTTTTACGTCTTTTGTCCATTCTGCTACTTTATCTGGATTAGCTTCCACCCATTCTTTTGCAGCATCTTTTGGATCTTTGCCATCCATTACTTCAAGCATAACACTTTCTAAATCCTCTGCTGTCCAGTGGAAGTTATCAAGCACCGAGTATACATCCGGTAAATCTTCTTTTAAGCCTTTACGAGCGAATGTATTAATCGTTTCTTCCCCACCATATACACCTTTTCGATCTTCTAAGTATTTAAGATCATATTTCGCAAATTTCCAGTGTGGTGACCAACCAGTTACAATGATTTCTTCCTTATTTTTTAACGCTTTCGCCAATGAAGTTGTCATGGCACCAGAAGAAGATGTAATAAAGTTCCAATCTGCTAAATTATCATATTCTGCTAAAGCTTTTTCTGTAGCAGCAGTAATACCAGCACCAGGCTCGATACCTGTAATCGTATGATCAGCTTCATTTGTTAAATCTTCAATAGAATTTACATTCATATAACTTGGGACAACTAAGCCAATTTTTGCACCAGCAAGGTTTTCGCCAAGCTCATCTAAATTAGCTTTATATTTCTCATATTGTGAGGCGTGTGTATGTGGTAACCATGCCGCTACCATTCCATCTGCCTCTCCTTTCGAAACAGCCTCCCACATAATCGCATTATCCAAAGGAGTTAATGCTACATCATAGCCTAAATCTTCGAGTACTTGCCCCACGACATTCGTTGAGGCGATTTCTGTATCCCATTCAACATAGGCTAAGTTGACCTCCTTAGAATCACTGTTTTTACCAGAGCTTGACCCTGTGTCGCCTCCACTACATGCAGCAAGCATGAGACCTAGACCTAGAGCCATTCCTAACTTAGATAGTGTTTTCAGTTTCATCGAATCTCCCTTTCTATTCATCGTTTTGTATCAAACTGCCGACACCCATCGCTTGATGGCTGCAGGCGAGAAAGATTAACTATATTCTATAAAGCTTTCTTTTTATTGAAGCTTTGTGTTAAACGGTCAATGATAATCGCAAAAATAACTAAGCCTAAGCCTGCAACGAAGCCATTCCCAACTTGTGTACGCTGTAAGGCTGTTAATACTTCACGTCCTAGACCTGGAGCCCCAATCATAGAGGCGATAACTACCATAGAAAGTGATAGCATAACGGTTTGGTTAATTCCTGCCATAATCGTTGATTTCGCAAGAGGAATTTCTACTTTAAATAGTTTTTGACTAGCCTTACTACCATAAGAGTCTGCGGCTTCTACTAATTCCTTTGGTACCTGACGAATACCTAGGTTTGTCATACGTACAGTTGGAGGTAAAGCAAAAATAACAGAAGCAAAGACGCCAGGCACAATCCCGATACCGAAGAAGGCAACTGCTGGGATTAGGTACACAAAGCCAGGCATTGTTTGCATGAAATCGAGTATTGGTTTAATAATGTTTTCAGCTATTGTTGATTTGGACATTAGAATACCAAGTGGAATACCGATGATGATGGATATAATACTTGAAAAGATTACAAGCGTGGTTGTCTCCATAAGGTGAGTCCATAATCCTTGGTTATAGATAAACAGCAAGCCTATTAATGAAAATGCGGCAAGTCCGAATTTTTTACCAGCTACAAAGAAGGCAAATATCACGACAAGTAATATAAGAATAATGGCTGGGATACTAATTAGTAAATCAGTGACCTGATTCATGAGTAGTTTTCCAAATTGTTGAATCGTGTTAAAGAACGCTGAAAAATTACTCGTCAACCAGTCCATAGCTGATTCAACCCACGTAGCTAGTGGAATTGTTGGAATATTATCTAAAAAATTATTCATGTGCTTCGGCCTCCTCATCGCTCGTTGACAGTGCTTGGATGACAACGCCTCTAATCAGAACACCCAGTAAGCGGTCATCTTTGACAACTGCAATAGGAGTAGGTGAATTATAGATCATTCCTAAAATATCCTGTAAAAGCATATCTGGCGGAACAGTTAAAACCTCTGATTGCACGATAGAATGAACTGTTTGTTCATGTTTTTTAGCTGCAGCCAGTGCATCATCAGCTGTAATAAAGCCTTTTAAATGTCTATTTTTATCAACAGCCATTAATAAACTGACAGCCTCTTGACGCATACGTTTAAGCGCTACTTTAGGACCGTCAAGGTCTACATTGACATAAACAGGACGCACCATAACGTTTTCTGCTGTTAATACTTTCGAACGGTCCACATCTTCCACGAATGTTTTGACATAGTCATTGGCTGGATTGGTTAATATTTCTTCTCCTGTACCAATCTGAATGATTGAACCATCCTTCATAATGGCGATGCGATCCCCAATACGTAATGCTTCATTTAAATCATGTGTAATGAATAAAATGGTTTTCTTCAATTTTTGTTGTAGATCAAGTAGCTCATCTTGCATTTCTTTACGGATCAATGGATCCAGTGCAGAAAAAGCTTCATCCATTAATAGTATTTCAGGATCGTTGGCAAGGGCACGTGCTAACCCAACACGCTGCTGCATACCACCTGATAATTGACTTGGGTATTGATCTTTGTATGCGAGTAATCCAGCATTTTCGAGAGCCTGTTCCGCTTTTGCTTGGCGTTCTTGCTTTGAAATACCTCGAACTTCAAGGCCATATTCGGTATTTTGAAGTAATGTGCGATGGGGGAATAAACCGAAGTTTTGAAAAACCATACTCATTTTATTTCTTCTGACAGTCCGTAGACTTTCTTTTCCCATAGTAGAAATATTTTCTCCATCGATATATATATTTCCGCTCGTTGGTTCAATAAGGCGGTTTAAGAGCCGTATAAGCGTTGATTTACCACTTCCTGACAGTCCCATGATCACAAAGATTTCTCCTTCGTTGACCGTAAAGCTTGCATCGTATACACCAACAGTCGCACCTGTTTCTTTTAAGATATCAGTCTTACTTTTTTGCTGTTTAACGAGTTCTAGTGCTTGGGGAATATGTTTACCAAACACTTTTGATACGTGTTCTATTTTAATTTTTTCCATAGAAGCACTCCTTTCGTAGATTATTACTATGTGAGGATAATGATACCCAAAAATAAACAAGTAACAACTTTACTGTAACAAAGAGTTGTTACTTTTGTCAAATCGACTAATAAGAAAAAAACCGTTTAAACGCTGTTATATCAGCGTTTAAACGGTTTTTAATTTGGATATAAAAAGCTTTGAACTCTGGCGAAGCTTTCATCATTTCCGACAAAATAAATAATGTCACCTTCCTCAAATGAGACATAAGGACCAGGGGATAGTAATAATTCATTGCCACGTCGTATACCGACAATGGTGCTTGATGTATTTTGCCAAAAATTTAAGGTTTGTACAGTTTGATGAATGCATGGACTATCAGCTGTCATTTCTAATTGATAAGGAATGAATGGATTAACCGAACGGTAATGCTCAGTGCGGCTAATGAGCTGCTTTGCCTTGTCTTGTAAATTAATTAATTCATGATGCTGCTTTTGAATACTCGTCAAAAGTTCATTTTGTATTTCGTGAATAGATTGAACATCATGAAACTGTCTGACGAATTGTGCTGCTTTTTCATACGATTTAATAATTACGCCGCTACCTTTAGAAGCCTCAACAATTTCTAAGTCTTGTAACACGGCAATGGCTCTTCTCGCAGTCTCTGCTGAAACATTGTATTGACTTGCAAGAGAGGATCTTGCGTATATTTTATCGCCAATGCGGTATTTTCTTTCTACGATCTTAGAGGCAAGGTCGATGGCTATTTGCTGATATTTGGGCTGCTTTACTTGAACATTTTTTTCTAAGTTCATTTTAAACTTCCTTTCGTCATTACAGTACCACAGCTTATTATAGACTAGCCTGCACAGAAAAAATAGCACCTCCATAAGCTAATGGTATATGATGAAAAAGTAATGCTAAAATTTTGGTATCTATCATCTATATTAAAAGAATAATAGCTGTTGTTTGACACTTTTTAGTTATTATTATAAACTAAGTTACGTTATGTAAGTGATGTAAAAATACATGTGCTCAGTTGGCGAATTCAGCCAACTGTTTCTATAGAAGGTTGGAGATTAATATGACAATTACGACTAAAGTTATGGACTTAGTGAAGGATAAAATGACAATCGTGAAGCATACAAATACAGAAAATATTTGTCTAGTTGGTCCAGTGAATTTGCCTGTAAAACAAGGCGATTTTTCTGCATTATTTCAATGGTATAACTGGCTAACAGTTGATGCAAATTTAACGAAAGAAGAAATTATTGATGGTTTAGCAAATGCCAATTTAGCATTTTTGCAACAATCATCTGTGTTGGTGTATGGTGATTTTACCCATTCCGAGGATGCTTTAATCCGAATGCATAGTATTTGTCACACTGGTGACATCTTTGGCAGTCAGCGCTGTGATTGTGGCTACCAGTTGCATGAATCCATGAAAATGATCGCAGAGCACGGCTGTGGCGCCATATTTTATTTAGCCGATCATGAAGGTCGTGGCATTGGGTTATTCTCTAAATCTCTTGCTTATTTATTACAAGAGGAAGGGCTGGATACAGTAGAAGCAAATCATGCACTCGGCTTCCCAGATGATACTCGTTCATATGACGAGGCACTTGCGGTATTAGCTACTCTACGCACAAAACCTGTAACACTTATTACCAATAATCCGAAGAAATTGGCTGCTTTACAGGCACGCGGTATGGCTGCCGAAGGGCATGTTCCATTATGGGGCGGTTTGACAGAGACAAATCGTTTTTATTTAGAAACCAAAGTTGAAAAATCTGGACATATGCGCGAAAAACAATAGGTGGAGGTTGTGATGATGGCAAATGTTGATGAAAAGTATATGCAACTAGCACTCGATTTAGCAGCGAGTGCCAAAGGAAATACGAACCCTAATCCACTTGTTGGGGCTGTGATCGTGAAGAATGGCGTGATTGTAGGCACAGGCTTACACAGAAAAGCAGGTGAACCACATGCTGAAGTGCATGCTTTTCGTATGGCTGGAGAGCATGCACAAGATGCTACATTATATGTAACGTTAGAGCCTTGTTCGCATTATGGGAAGACACCACCTTGTGCGAAGCTAGTGAAGGAATCTGGTGTAAGTCGAGTTGTGGTAGCCATGCAAGATCCAAACCCAGCTGTAGCAGGGCGAGGCATTCAATTGCTACGGGATGCGGGAATAGTAGTTGAGGTGGGAGTTTTGGAGCAACAAGCTCGCCGTGTTAATGAACGTTTCATCCACAATATGCTGACACAACGCCCATTTGTTATTTCCAAATTTGCTATGACTTTAGATGGGAAAATTGCCACACATATAGGGCATTCTAAATGGATAACTGGCGAGGCTGCACGTGAGGATGTTCACTATATTCGCCATGAGGTAGACGGAATTTTAGTTGGTGTGGGTACAGTCATTGCTGACAATCCTACTTTAACAACAAGATTAAAAGAAGGATACGGAAAAAATCCAACACGTATTATTATGGATAGTTCTCTACGCACACCCGACTATGCAAATGTGTTAAATACGGAGGAAGCACATACGATTCTTGTATGTAGTGAGGACGTAAGCCAAGAAAAAATGAAGCGATTTACAGACAAAGGTGTGACGGTTTTACCAGTACGCAAAAATGAATCTGGACTTCAGCTTGATGATATGCTTGAAAAGCTTTATACACATGGCATTACGGATATTTTGCTCGAAGGAGGAAGTAAAATAAATGCTTCTTTTTTACAGCAAGGAGCGATCGACAAATATGTGGTGTATATAGCGCCTAAAGTTCTCGGTGGGAATCTATCATTAACACCGTTTGCTGGTTATAGTCCCTCTCAAATGAATGAGGCATGGAATGTTGAATGGACTTCATTTGATAAGGTAGGCGAGGATTTGCGTATTATTGCTTATCCAAAGCAAGGTGAAGAAAAGTGAACTATCAAGCAGATGTTTGTATAGTAGGGGCAGGACCAGCTGGCGCACTGTTAGCCTACTTGCTAGCCAAAAAAGGGCTAACAGTGATCCTACTTGAGCAAAACGCAGCACTTGGTCAGTCATTTCGAGGCGAGCACTTAAATGAAGAGGGCGAGGCTGTTTTAAAAAATCATCATCTTTTTGAGGCGGTCGAGTCACACGGTATATTACGAATGGAGAAGCTGGAGTATTACGCAGATGGTAACGCCTTTAAAACGATTTTTCCTGATGAAGCAGTAGGTCATTTAGGCATACATGTCCCACAAGCTCATTTGTTAAAGGGAATTTTACAAAATACACGGCCGTTTCCCCACTTTACATGCTTGCTACATACAAAGGTAACAAAGCTCATCGTAGACACTTCTGGTCATTATAGAGGAGTTATAGCAATAAAAAATGGAAACACTATCAAAATTGATAGCCAATTAATTATTGGTGCAGATGGTCGCTATTCTACCATTCGTAAGGAAGCACATATTGATGTTAAGAAACAGAAACATGGCTTTGATTTACTATGGGCTAAAATTCCTGCACCTTCAAATTGGGAACCTTCTATAAAAATGGCACTAATCGATGATAAGCAGCTGTCATTGTTTACGCAAGTTGGTGGTTATATTCAAATAGGCTGGAATATCGAGCAGGGTAGTTTCCCTCAGCTGCGCAAACAAGTTTTTACTCCTTTTATCCAGCAGCTTACAACTCAATTTCCACTATTAGCTAATACAGTACAAGAGCATATTCAGTCTTGGAAAGACTTTGTGTTATTAGATGTTTTCAGTAGTCACTGTGACTGTTGGGGTACCCAGGGCATAGTATTGTTAGGCGATGCTGTCCATACGATGACGCCAACTGGGGCATTTGGATTAAATAGTGCTCTAAAAGATGCCGATTGTTTGGCATCTTTGCTAAATAAAGACACGTTAGCACAATTTAATGTACAAGATTTTCAACAAATGCGTAAGCAAGCCATTGAGGAAGTATTAGCAAAACAAATTGAAAAAGAGCAAACATTTGCTTCTAACTTCATAAATAAGGCTTCTTGAAAGGACGAACAACTAGATGAAATTTGGCTTTGATATAGATGACACTTTAATTGATTTACGAGCACACGCTTTTTTACTCTATAATAAAAAACTAGGTAAAAATGTTTCCTTTAAAACCTTTCAAGCCTTACAACGTGTAGAAATACATGAGCCTTTTGGTTTAACAGACGAAGAAGGTTATGCAATGTGGAATAGTACAATGGAGGAGATTTATTTTACGGACTGTCCTTCTTTTGAGGGGGCAATAAAAACACTCCAAGCTCTAGCAGCGCAAGGGCATGATATGTACTATATTACATCTCGTCCCAAACAATACTGTGCACAAACAAAAGCATGGATGGAGGCGCAAGGTTTTCCAATAACGGACGGTCATTTTTTCTGTGGAATGCAGGATGCAGAAAAAGTCAATATTATAAAAGAGCTTGCGTTAGATGTTTATGTAGATGATAAACCAACAGTGCTGGAAACACTTCATGATGTGACAACTAAGGTGATCTTAAAAAATCAATCCTATAACCAGCATGTGAATCTTCCACGTTTATATAATTGGCAAGAGTTTCAAGTGCTGATACAAAAATAAAGGATTGGTACAACGATTATGCGTTGTACCAATCCTTATTTTTTAAAAATCGATTCAACTTAAAGGTTGATAAATCCTGTTTACTTTTGCCATCTACAATTAATTCCGCTAGTACTTCCCCTACAGCGCTACTAAATTTAAAGCCATGGCCCGAAAAACCTGCAGCAATGATAATATTTTGATGTTTAGGCAAAAAGTCAATTATGAAATCTTCATCAGGAGTCATCGAATACTTGCATGTTTTGCCGTATTTTATTGCACCATGCTTGGGCATAAACTGATGAATGAAATTTTGTAAATCAACAAGATCTGCATCATCAAATGGGCGCAAAGGAGTATTTGGATTAATCACTTCGCCACCATCATGTCGCCCAAGTTTTAATCCTGCTCCATCAATACTAGGAAAGCCGTAGTAGGTTGAATCTGCAAATTCAAAGCAATAGGCTGGGAAATTTTCATCACGATAAAGCTCCTCATCTGCCTCAAACCATGCAAACGTTTTACGTGTTGGGGTAACTGGGATGGTTACGCCCATCGTTTGTAGTAACTCGGTTGCCCATGCACCAGCCGTTACTATTAAGTGCTTTGCTTTGTAAAGGTTATGTACAGTTTGAACCTGTACAATTTCTCCAGCTTGAATAGCAAGTACTTTTTCATTTGTCTGTAAGCTTGCACCAGCCTCTAACGTCAATTTTTTATATGCTTGAATACATGCTTCTACCCGAAGGACGCCTGCTGTCGGCTCAAAGCAAGCCACTAAATCTTCTGGCAAGAATAGCCCTGGCCACTTGTTCATCGCTTCCGTTGCTGAATAATGTTCGAGTGCTAAATCATAGAGTGCTGAGCTTGCCTTGACATTCTGAATAAAGTCACAGGTTGGTTCTCCAATATTGACTACGCCAGTTTGTAAAAATAAGTTTTCATTGGCTAAAGACTCTAGCTCTTGCCAAAGCTCACCAGCTCTTTTTACAAAAGGTACATAGCTAGCCCCTTCACCATAAGCAAAGCGAATGATTCTTGTATCTCCATGATGACTACCTTCTTCATGCGGGGGAGTAAAGGCATCTAGCATAAGAACTTTGTTACCTTCCTTTGCTAAATAATAACCAGCCGCCATCCCCATGGAGCCAGCACCAACTATTATGACATCATATACCATTCTTAATCCCTACTTTTTTACTCTAGTATAACAGATTAGCAGGGAAGGAAACAGAAATTTTAGAAAATAAATAGGCACAACACCTGCAATCCAAATGGACTAGAGGTGCTATGCATTGTAGATACTTGCTATTTTGAGCTTGGTAGAATTTTATTAAGGAAAATCGCTACCAGCGCAGCGGTTGCGATAGGCGACCCAAATAAATATTGAACGGTTGTAGGTAATGAATAAAGGAAATCATCAGGCAATAATGTCAGAGCTAACGTTAAAATGACAGGAATCGCAATGACATACATTTCCTTTTCACCAATATCTTCATTTTTCATCACCTGTAATCCGCTGATGGCAATAATGCCACAGACGATGACAAATACACCACCAATGACTGCTGAAGGAATGGCTGAAATAAGTGCCGCTAATTTACCAGAGAAGCCGAAGATGATAAACCAAATACCTGCTGCTATAAATACTCGACGGCTCGCAATCCCTGTAATTGAGATAACACCTGCATTTGTAGAGTAACCCGTCACAGGTGTAGAGCCTAGTAATGAAGCAATAAAACAGCCAATGCCTTCACCAATAACGCCTCGATTAATTTGTTGATCTGTTAATGGTTTGTCGATGACATTGCTAATGGCAAACCATGTTCCTGTTGTTTCCGCCATTAAGACAATATAAATAATGACCATTGTGATAATGGCTGAAATATTAAAGCTAAAGCCGAAATCTGCAAATGGAATTTGCGGCATACTAAACCATTTTGCTTGTGATACAGGAGATAAATCTAAAACACCCATCCTATTTGCCGCAATACTGCCGCCGATTAAGGCAATGATGACAGATGCAATACGGAATAGACGCCCTTTTTGGTGGAAGACTGTCCCTAACATGACACAAATGATTAATACAATGGCTGAAATCAAAGCTAAATAGATGTTCTGATTAATGGATGCACCTGCTCCATTAAAAATATTATCACTTAAACCGACAGGCATTAAGGAAAGACCGACAACAAAGATAATCGTACCGCCAACAATCGGTGGAATAAATGTTTGAACAATTTTATTGAAAATGCCTGTATAGCCTAAAATAATGACGAAAATGGCACCGATTAAGCTGGCACCTAGCACAGTACTCCAGCCTAAATCACCACTGCCACTTGCCGCATAGATTCCAACAATAGCCCCTAGTGGAACATAGGAAGGGCCTTGTGCCATCGGTAATTTCATACAAAAATGGGTTTGTACAATAGTCGCAATCCCTGCCGCAATAAAGGTGGATTGAATTAATGCACCTGCCTGCCCAGTTTGTAGACCAATGAGCATGGCAATTAAAAATGGCACGACGTAAACATCCATGGCCATGACATGCTGTAAACCTAGTAGAGCTGATTGGCTGAACGAGATTTTTTCATCTGGTAATACGGTTAATTGTGTTTTTCTTGTTTCGTTTGTTCGTTTACTATGTTGCGTTTTCACGAAGTTGTACACCTCAAAATGATAGATTTTTAATGAATAAGAGAATGGCTAATCTCTCGTATGAACTTTACTCCCTTGCACCCATACCTCACGGATATTTTCTGGGCGTACAAGATACATTATTTTTTGGAATATATCGAGTAAATCTTCATTTTGATCAAAAATTGGAAGCTTAGCAGTAGGAATTTTTGTATCTATAATTTGTACATCCCATGTATAGTTTTCTTGTAAACGCCCAATTGGAAGGCTTAAGCTTTCACCACCCCCAGCAGTGGCTAGATAGAAGGCTTCATTAATGGTAATACGTGAATTTGGCACACCCCGTTTTTCAGCTGCAAGGGCTGTATCGACACCATCCTCTAACATTCTTGATGACATAACAGCCTGTCTTGCATTATCAAAAAGACTTGGAGAAAATCCCCCTGAAACATCTGAACCTAATCCAATATCAATGCCCATTGCATGGAAGCGGGCGATTGGAATCACACTGTTAGCAAAATAGGCATTAGAGATTGGACAATGCCCAATGGCAGTGCCTGTTTCAGCAAATAATTGAGCATCATCATCACTTAAAAAGTTACAATGAGCCATAACCGATTTATCCCCTAATAAACCAAAATCATGTAAGGCTACTGCATCATTCCTATTAAATCTCTCTTTGGCATAACCATGCTCCCAGTCACTTTCGCTACAGTGAGATTGAATATGAGTATCGTATTTCGCTGCTAAATCACCTAAGCCCATTAAGGCATCATCTGTACAACTTGGAATAAAGCGAGGTGTGACAACGGGGTAAACACCTTGTTTAGTTGTTTTCGCTAATTCTTTTACCGCTAAAATAAACTCTTCTGTATCAGCTAATGCAGTTTGTGTGTTTGCATCTCGATAAAAATCGGGATTTTGCTCAGGATCATCCATGACCACTTTTCCGACAAGGCCACGTTGACCCTTTTCAGCACAGATTTTAGCTAACAGTATGCTAGTTTCTTTATGAACTGTTGCAAAATATAAGGATGTTGTTGTGCCATTGGCAAGTAGCGTGCTCACTAAATCCTCGTAAACCTCTTGTGCAAACGTTAAATCCGAAAATTTTGATTCGATTGGGAACGTATAAGTGTTTAGCCAGTCATAAAGTGGAATGTCTAAGGCTGTACCCGATTGTGCCCATTGTGGTGCATGAACGTGCAAGTCAACAAATCCTGGTAAGAAATATTGACCTTCAGCTAATGGATGGAAATTAGGCTGATGTTGATATGTAGTTAATAGTTGTTGGTAATCAGTACGTTCTGGACCGACTGCTTTATCAATCATGCCGTCAGCATTTATGAAAAACAAATAATCTTTTAAAATTTGAACTTCAGTAGCAGATTTACTAGTAAAAGCTGTCCCTTTGAAAATATACGTATATTTAGTCATGAAAACCACCTTAATGTTCGTTTATTGATAATAACACAGATTATTATAGGTTATATAAACTATAGAGTCTATAAAAAAACGAATATTAATGAGTTTATGAAAGAAAAAAAGAAGCTGTCCAACTACATTTTTACAGCTTTGACAAGCATTGATGGATGAGAAGAAGGCACATGTTTTAGCGTGCCTTCTTTTTATAGAATGGATTCATTGATGATATGAAGAAAGTTATGAAAGGAGGGGGAATGGTGCTGTTCATTTTTTCGTGTACAAAGATAGATAGGACGTTGAATATCAATCTCCTTAATAAAAACACGGGCAACCTGTTGCTGCTGGATAAAGCTAGAAGCTGCTATGGACGGAGCTAGCATTGTTCCGAAACCTGCTGCAATAGCATGGATCGATTCATTAATTCCATCTAGTTGCAGTCCTACTTTTGGTGGGGGAATTTTATGCACTTTACATAAAGCATTTAAATATTCTTTTGTGGAACTCCCGTCTTCCCTTGTCACAAAGGGCTGTTCCATAAGTTCTGCGAGGGAAACCGTTTGACCTGCTAATGGATGACTGTATGGCACGATAAACCAATAATCTAAATTCATCAGAAATTGATAATTAATATCAGGATGATGGCCATCTTCTTTAACGATAAAGGCTAAGTCAGCTTTATAATGCAATAATTCCTCAATGACTTGCTGTGAATTAGCCGTTTTTAAATGGAGATTTGTTGCCGGATAAATTTGTTTAAAATGAGCCAACCATTTGGGCAGTAAAAAATGGGAAGGCACATGCGTCGAGGCAATTTGCAATTCCTCATTGCCTGTATATTTCAGTTGTTCAATTTTATATTCAATATCGATTTCTAAATCAAATAATCGCTGTGCCTGTTTATATAAAAACGTGCCATTTGGTGTTAATGCAATGCCTCTCCCTTTGGATTCTATCAGGGTCAAACCTAGCTCTTTTTCTAAATTTCGTATTTGAATGGTGACAGCAGGCTGACTAATCATAAGTGTTTGTGCCGCTTTGGAAACACTATTGTGCTCAGCCACCTTTGTAAATAGCCGTAAAGCGTGTAAATTCATATGCAAGTACCTTTCATTAATTTTTTTTATGATTTTATATACATTATATATTAGATTTATTAATTTACGCTCTGTATCCTTATAATTACAGTAAGAAAAAGGGGAGGGGGATAAAAATGACTCGGCAGCATATGGGAGTTGTCTTTGGAGGAATTTTATTACTAGTTGTCGCAATGGGAATTAGTCGATTTGCATTTACACCGATTTTGCCATTTATGCGTCATGATGTAGGGTTTTCGTTAGAGGTGGCTGGATTTTTGGCTTCAAGCAATTATATTGGCTATTTCATTGGCGCATTATGGGCAGGATTTATTCATCGTCGACGTAAAAATATTTTATTGGCAAGTGTCGTTTTCAATGTTCTATCGGTGGGATTAATGGGCTTGCTAGAGGTGTATTCTGTATGGCTAGTTCTCCGTTTAATCGCAGGCATTACAGGTGGGCTTATTTTTGTTTTAACGTCTAGCATTATGATGGATTATTTGGCGAGACATTCATTATCACGATGGTCTGGCTATGTATTTAGTGGCATTGGTTTGGGAATTGCTATTTCTGGCTTATGTGTTCCTGCAATAGAAGCGAAATTTGCTTGGGAGGGAACATGGCTAGGTTTAGGTATGCTATCAGCTGTTCTTTTACTCATTACCTTTATTCTGTGGAGAAATTTAGAGGTTCAAGACAGCATAAAAGTGATGAAAACGCTCGATACCAAAATGACAAGAGGCTTTATGCCATGGCTGATTCTATCCTATGGCTTAGAGGGATTAGGCTATATTATTACAGGTACTTTTTTGGTTGATATTATTCATAATATCCCTTCTCTCCAAGCTTACTCCTCTTACAGCTGGGTTATTGTGGGACTTGCAGCTATTCCATCAGCACCTGTTTGGACAGTCTTATTGGAGAAGTTTTCAGCGATAAAAATTTTGTTTGTGGCATACATACTTCAAGTGATTGGCATCCTATTACCAGTATTTTCACAAACTGTATGGAGCGTATTGTTAGCATCATTTTTATTTGGTCTAACCTTTGTAGGAATTGTCACGTTAACTACCTCCTATGCACGACAGCTTTTCCCGACACAGAGCGGTTTTGTTGTATCTTTATTAACAACCTTTTATGCTTTTGGACAAATTATCGGACCGATTGTCGCAGGAAAGCTGGTTGAAGTTTATAGTAGCTATAAAGCAGCACTTGTATTTGCTGGGGTCATTGTGTTTCTTGCATTGCTCGTTATGGTCATTGGTAGGTGGCTAACTGTAAAAAAAGAAGCTGTTGTCGAACAGACAATTTCTATATAACGCATAAAAGCCAGAAATCCTATAGGATTTCTGGCTTTATCATTTACTTAAAGAAGCCGTGCCTCTATCTACATGATATTAAAAAATATAATAAAAGTCTATATATTTTTTTCTTTATATGGAAAAATAGATAAGTGCACAAAGGACGTAACGTTACGATTCTACATTGAAATGGGGACTTTATATGAACACAGAACAAGCTATTCAACGTTGGAATCAATATGCAGAGCGGTATACAGCTACCTACGATGAGGAGGGTGACAATCATCGTGTAGTACTGTTAAATCCCACCATCTTTTCTTTACTGGAAGGGCTAGACGGAAAGCATGTATTAGATGCAGGATGTGGAGAAGGATATTTAAGTAGATTACTAGCAAAGAAAGGGGCAAGTGTAACGGCTGTTGATTTTTCACAAAAAATGCTGGATATTGCTATGGAAAGAACACAACAGCAGGAAGCTATTCAATTTTTACACGGAAACTGTGAAAATTTAGCGTTTCTAGCAGATGATCAATTTGATGGTATTGTGTCAAATATGGTTCTTCAAGATTTAGAGGGCTATAAGGCTGCATTGCATGAAATGTATCGTCTTTTGAAACCTAATAGCATTTTTATTTTTTCAATTCTGCATCCATGTTTTGTGACACCAAATAGTGGATGGATAAGACATGAGCAGCTAGATCAACAGTATTGGAAAATCCAGCGTTATTTTTATGAAGGGGTTTATCAACAACTAGATGCTAACCCCTCAATTGTGCTGTATCACCGTACATTAACAAGCTATGTGCAAGCCATTATTCAAAGTGGCTTTACCATTGAAGCTATTGTAGAGCCAAAGCCATCACAAGACATGCTAGAGAAGTATCCTCAATTTGAGGAAGATTTGCATTGTGCAGATTTTATCGTGTTTAAACTTAGAAAATAAAGGAGAGTGAATCCATGCGTTTATTTCATGTCAGTGAGAACCCTACTATTACGATGTTTCATCCTCGACTACCTGAGCGAGCAGATTTAGATGCAACCAAAGGGCTTGTATGGGCCATCAATGAGAGATGCTTGCCGAATTATTTAACGCCGAGAGATTGTCCTCGTGTTTGCTTTCATGCAGGGGTACAAACAACCGAGCAAGACAGAGGGTATTATCTAGCACAAGCTTCTCATGTAGTGGTCATTGAAAACAAATGGTTTGAAGTATTGAAGAATACGAGACTTTACCTATATGAGTTTGATAGTAATGGATTCACATTACAGGATGATAATGCAGGTTATTATACAAGTGAATTAATACAAATGCCCATTAATGTCTCTGAGGTCAACGATATAGCTAAAGCATTATTGGAACGGAATGTTGAATTGCGAATAGTGGATCGCTTGTGGGATATCCATGACGAAATCCAGTATACAAGCTTAAATTGGTCGATGTGCAGGATGCGCTTTGCACAGCCAAGACACTAAAGAACAAGCCTCGTCATGCTGCTAGTGCATAGACGAGGCTTGTTTGTCTACTAATTAGATAAAGGTATACAGCTAACTGAGGAGCGGGTGATATTCATTGAATCCTACCATCTATTCTTTGTTGGAAGAGCCAGATGAAAAGCATGTATTAGATGCAGGATGTGGAGAAGGATATTTAAAGTACTACTCTAACAAATTTTCAATTTCATCTTCCAGTACGATAAAATGAGGTAGTTTTAAAGGGTTTAGGTATATCGTTCATAGTGGTGTTCACTACTGAATGAAAAAGGAAAAGATACTTTTGCAGAATGGTTGATTGAAGTGGAATCAGCACCACTCCTAGGGGATTTAGCGTCACAGACGAGACACTAGAGCGAACGCAGTAAGTGAAGCGGCTCAACGGACGCCCCCTGGAAAGGATGCTGGCGGAACGGAAATTAACTCATCGCCTTGCTAAAAGGTCTTTTTCTGCTAGTAACATGGTCCTTTTTCAACAACATTCCCTTTATAACTAGACAGCATGATAACGACCAACAGGAACAATTAAAGGTGTTTTAGAAACAGGGTCTTCAATAACCATGCTATCTAAGTCAAATGTATCTTTAATTAACTCGCTTGTCACAATATCTTTTGGCGAACCTTCTGCAAGTAAACGACCATTTTTTAATGCGAATAAGTAGTCTGCATAACGGGCAGAAAGATTAATGTCATGTAATACCATGACAATGGTTGTACCATATTTTTTATTTAAATCTGTTAGTAAATCTAAAATTTCAACTTGATATGTAATATCTAAAAATGTTGTTGGCTCATCTAAAAATAAAATATCAGTTTGTTGCGCTAATGCCATAGCAATCCACACACGTTGACGCTGACCACCTGAAAGTTCATCGATATTGCGGTCAGCAAACTCTGTAATGTTCATCATTTCAAGAGCTTCTGCAACTGCCTCATAATCTTGTTTGGACCAACCTTTAAATAATGTTTGATGAGGAAATCGACCACGGCCAACTAAATCAGCAACTGTAATTCCTTCAGGAACGATAGGGGACTGAGGTAAAAGACCTAACACACGAGCTAATTGTTTTGGCGGCATTTGATGAATGGATTTGCCATCTAGCATGGCATGACCACCAGTTGGCTTAATCAGGCGTGCCATTGTTTTTAATAATGTAGATTTTCCGCAACCATTCGCACCAATAATAATGCTAATTTTATTACTTGGAATAGCAATGCTGACATTTTCTAAAATCGTCTTTTGCTCGTAACCAGATGTTATATGTTCAGCCTGAAGCGTATGTGTTGGTTTCATCATATATCTCCCTTTCGATTGATTCGAATTAACAAGTAAATTAAGTAAGGTGCACCAATGATTCCTGTAATAACACCTACTGGATATCTAGCTGTAAATGCGAATTGACCAATTAAATCAGCAGCCAATACTAAAATAACACCAATTAGACCAGCTGGAAGTATATTTGAAAACCCGACACCAACTAATTTTTTGGCAATTGGTCCAGCAAGGAATGCAACAAAGGCAATCGGTCCTGTAGTTGCTGTAGCAAGTGCAATGATTAATACAGAACAAAGCATTAAAATGATTCTTGTTTTGTTTGTGTCTACACCTAGAGAGGTGGATGTTTGTTCACCAAGCTCAAGCATTTCTAAATGCTTTCCGAAAAATAACAGTACAGGTGTAAATACAATGACGATCATCATTAATGGATAGAGTGACTCCATTTTCGCACCATTTAAGCTCCCACTCAACCATCTCATGGCACTTGGAATATCATGTGTATTGCCAATTAGCATTAAATAAGAGATGAATGCATTTAGCATTGCTTGAATACCAATCCCGATTAATATTAATTTGCCAATTGAAAAAGAAGAGCCTCTTGATAAAGCATAAATAATTAGGACAGTAGCTAAACCGCCAATAATTGAAGCGATGGATACAACGATATTACTTGCTTGCAGGACAATAATACAAAATACAGCAGCAGCACTTGAACCAGCTGTAATACCAATAACATTTGGATTTGCTAAAGGATTGCGCAACATAGTTTGGAAAATATAACCTCCAACACCAAATGCAAAGCCAGCAAATGTACCAGCTAGCATGCGTGGTAATCGAATTGTGCCTACAGCGAAAGAGGCACCTTGTACATGTTGGCCAAGGAGAACACGGATAACATCTTCAACAGGGTAAATCGTGTTACCAAGCATTAGCATTGTGCAACATAGTATTATGGAAATAACAGTCAGTACAGAAGTTATTATGACAAAGCGTCTTTTTCTTCGTTGTCTGCCTTTCATTATGGATATCAATGTTTCATTTATCATAACGCACGCATTTTCGCTTTCATCGTAATTAAAATCAAGATAGGGGCACCAATAAAGGCTGTTAAAATACCCACCTCTAGCTCACCAGGACTGCCAAGAAGTCGACCACAAACATCTGAAAACGTTAAAATAATTGCTCCTGTTAAGGCAGACATAGGAAGGATAAAGCGTATATCAGGTCCTATAATAAGGCGGACAACATGAGTTGCTAATAAACCGATAAAACCAATAGGTCCTGCTAGAGCGGTAGCAGCCCCACATAAAAGAACGCCACCTAGTGCTGCAAACATACGTAGTGTACCAGTACGAACACCTAAACCAGTTGCCACTTCATCCCCGAGTGCTAAAGCATTTAGTGCTGGAGCAGTGAAGAGGGCAATCAATAGGCCTACAACTAAAAATGGAATAAATAGCTGTATAGCGTCCCAGCTTCCAGCTCCTACACTACCAACTTGCCAAAATCGAAATTGATCCATTACATTTGTACGCGGAATCATAACCGCAACGACTAATGAAGATAAAATGGCACTTGTAGCAGCCCCTGCAAGTACAAGCTTTAATGGTGTAGCACCACTTGCACCCATAGAGCCTATTCCAAATACAAAAATAGCAGTGATAATGGCACCCGCTATTGCTAACCAAATATATTGATTGGCTGAACTAATGTCTAAAAAGGCAATACCACAAACGACAAAAAGTGATGCCCCTGTGTTTACCCCCAAAATACTTGGATCTGCAATTGGATTACGTGTAACGGCTTGCATTAGTGCCCCAGAAACGCCTAATGCCGCACCACACAGTAAACTAAAAATTGTTCGGACGATTCGTTTTCGGACAACAACGGCTTCATGTGACTGAACATCAGGATGGAACAAGCCATCCATTAGTCCAGTCCAGCCAATTGTACGAGAACCGAATAGTAGCGAAGCAATTACACATAACGCAAGAAAAATGATAAGAAAAAGCAAAACTTTAGCGAAATTTTTAGGGATAAATAACTGCTTCTGTTCGGTAGCTTGTATCTTATTCATATTACTTTATATTTTTTGCTACGTCTGAGATTAATGATAAATAGTCATCAATTGTATAGGCAATTGATAGTGGGCTAGGGGTACCAGCAGCTGCAAGTGGCGTATTATCGCCAATAACAACAACATTCCCATTTTGAATAGCAGGTACTTTCCCTAAAATTGGGTCAGCTTGTAATGCTGGTAAAGTTGTTTCATCTCCGTAAGCAATAAAGATTTCTACATCAGCTAAAGCATCTGCATTTTCAGCGCTTAATTCAATATAGAAGCTGCTATCATCCGAAATTTGTTTTGTAACGCTTTCAGGATATTCCATACCTAATTCTATTAAGAATTCACCGCGTGGATCTGCAGGTGTATAAACATAGAATTTTGATAAATCTGTTGGAGTAAACATAGCGAATGCAGCTTTTTTACCTTTAATAGCAGCATGTTCATTCACTTTATCTTGAATCAATTTTTCAGTGTCTTTGATTAATTGTTGACCTTGTGCTTCCATACCCATACCTTGAGCGTTTAATGTAACTTGGTCACGCCAAGAAGTTACCCAAGGAGTTTCTTTATAGGCTACAACAGGTGCGATTTGACTTAATGTCTCATATTCTTCTTGCGTAATACCAGAGTATGCAGCAAGAATGACATCTGGGTTAGAGTCAGCGATGGCTTCAAAGTCTAAACCGTCAGTATCTTGATAAATATTCGGATTTTCTTCGCCAAGCTCTTTTAATTTTTCAGCAGTCCAAGGAAGCATACCACTACCATCTTGTACACCATAGTTAGCTGCAGAGAAACCAACTGGCACTACACCAAGTGATAGTGCAACGTCATGGTTAGACCAAGCAATTGTTGCTACACGCTCAGGTTTTTTATCAATAACAGTTTCACCAAAAGCGTGTTTAATTGTAATCGGATATTGCTGTTTATCAGTAGTTTCTGATGTATTGTCTTTTGTCTGTTCTTCTTTTTTAGCAGTGTCTTTATTAGATGAATCAGAACATGCTGCTAAAGCTAAAACCATTAATGATAAAAGCATTACTATGAACATAGAATTTTTAATTTTTGACATTTTAATAACCTCACTTTATTTTAAAAAATGATAATGATAATCCTTATCATTCAGAGAAAAATATTACGCTAATTTCAGTAAAAGTCAACAAATATTTTTGCATTTTGTTGTTTTTTTGCTTTATCATGATTATACGATATTCGGTATAAAAACTGAGCTAGAAAAAAGCGGAAATACCCTGCACTTCTTGGTTGAGAATTCTTAAACTATTATCCTTATTTACACATCCTTAAATTGGTCGATGTAACGAATCTTTCCTAGAAGAGACATTTAGAAAGGAAGCCCCGTCCTACACTTATTGCATGGACGAGGCTTCCTTGTCTATTAGACTGTAGATGTTTGTTCGATTGGTGTGGAAGAAATATGAACTAATTGTTTGTCTTGATAAGTGAAGATGTAATCATAATTAGTTGCCTCATTGAGCATTGTTGGTAAATAATGTTTTAAATCTGCAATGCCAACATTTTCAGGGTGGAAAATCCAAGTAAGGTCCTTCCAATCAAGAATACCCTCTGCAACCTTTATAGGTGTTACATATGTAAAAGATTCAGGTAGTTCTGCTATAAAAGCGTACATACAGCCATAGTTAACAACGCCATCTGTCCATGTGATTTTTCCTTTATAAGTAATTTCTTCAACCGTAATACCTGTTTCTTCTTTAATTTCTCGTATAGCACCTGCTAATGGCGTTTCGTCCTGTTCAATTTTACCACCTACACCATTCCAGGCTCCCATCCATGCTGGGTAATTTCTATTCAATAAAAGAATTTGTTCACCCTTCTTTAGAAAACAAATTGTAAATTCAGCCAAAATTGTTTCTCCTTTTCTATTTAGTCGTTACTAAAATATTGTATCAAAGAAATCATTCTATCACGTCAAAATTGCATCCTGTATGCGTGTTATAGTTAATAAAGATAGTTGAAGGAGTGAGAATCGCTGTGATATTAATAAGTGCTTGTTTAGCAGGATTAAATGTTCGTTATAATGGCACCAACAGTTTAGATGAAAAAATACAAAGGCTTGTGTTAGAAAATAAAGCGATTACCGTTTGCCCGGAGCTGATGGGCGGTTTTTCAACCCCTCGGGAGCCTGCTGAAATTGTGGGAGGCAATGGAGAGGATGTACTTGATGGCAAAGCAACCGTTATTGAAAGGACTGGGCGTGATGTCACAGAGCTGTATTTAAAAGGAGCCTATGCAACTTTACAAAAAGCACTTGAAGTAGGCGCCTCTCTGGTCGTTTTAAAGGAGTATAGTCCATCTTGTGGTAGTGCAATGATTTATAATGGGGCGTTCAATGGTACTAAATTATTGGGTGAAGGGGTAACTACAGCATTACTACGAAGACATGGGATTGAGGTTCTATCAGAAGAGCAATTACTATAGAAAGGTCGGTTTTAACGAGAGAGTAACCTTTGTCAGTTAGAAACGTCTGAACTGGTGGGAGGTGGCTTATATGCCATTAACATTCGCACATCCAGCCGCAATCTTACCTTTTTCAAGACGAAGTAAGTACATACATTTTTCAGCACTTGTACTAGGAAGTATGGCACCTGATTTTGAGTATTTTTTTAGAGGTAGACCAATAGGAGAGATAGGCCATAGTTTAACGGGATTTTTCATTTTTAATTTACCTCTTATTATTTTGATTCACATCATTTATTGTAAGTATGTTCGGCAGCATGTAGTCCATCATTTACCAGTATGTTTACAGGATACGGCTAACCAAACAACTCCCAAGAGTAAACGACTCAATGTCATTGTCTTTGGTTATTCAGCGTTTTTGGGTATGCTCACACATGTCATTTGGGATTCCTTTACACATAAAAATGGATTTATGGTTTCGCATCTATCTATGTTATCAGAAACAATGCCCATTTTCGGTTTTCAATTCCCCCTTTATAAATACTTACAGCATGGTAGTACTTTAGTAGGCATTACGTTGATTATCGGTTATGTCTATGTTAGAGCAGTCCATCAATCAACGAATTCATTGCTCACTATTCATCCTAAACAAAAATTATTTTTCTGGATGCAGGTACTTGGATTAGCAATCTTCTATGTATGTTGCTGGTCTATTATAGATGGGGTATCAGTCAGCAATTATGGTGTATGGGTTGTCCGTATGATTGACTCATTTTTCTGCAGCTTGCTAACCATTTGTTTATTGAAAACATATTGGCAAAAATAAATAATAACCAGCATAATGGGACTCCCTTACGTGGGAGTCCTTTTGTTCGTTATCTCCTTTTCAGTTTGGATAAAAAGAAAAATACATAGATAACGAAGCTAGCATAAACTAGTATCCAGATGAACTGCCAATAGAACTTACTAGGGATGGATTTTATTTGATCGCCAACAGTCATCATTTCTAAAGAAAGATGGAGTGGTGGTAGAACCAAAATAAGACCTTTCATTTGCGGGATTGAATCTTTTAACGTTGCGACTACCAAGGTTAATAATAAGACGCTAATGACTCCCCACCAAGTGTTTTGTTTATTGTTGACAAGCTCTCTTGTAAAGATAGCAGAGAGAGCAATCCCCAAAATCGCTAAGCTAACATGAGAGAGAAATCCAAGAAATAGGTGGGTAAAGCTCGGTTCCTCAGCAAAAGCATGGATAGCTGTGGGATAAATAACAGAAACCATACTTAAACTAAAAGCAATCAAAATGGCAATTATAAACAGGCTGAAATGATAAGATGTCGCACCATTTGCATGTAATATCGTTATCATTTTTTGCCCTTCATCCTCTGAATGAAATAGTGTGACGGTAAACCAGCCCATCAGGAAAAAGAGGATTATAGAGGTAAATGAAAAGCTATCTAAAATAGGGTTTGGGACGAATGTGTAGTTAACAACAAGACATAAAATAAAAATAGAAAAAGGTGGAACATACTGATAGGTTCTCAAATAATTTTGTAACTGATATCGTCCTAAACTAATCATGTTGTATGAACTTCTCCTTATCATTGATCGGCATGAGTTGTTTAATAGAAGCGTTTTTATCAAGTAGCTGTTGTAAAAGATGGTCAGTACGCTGTGCTTGGATATGGACAATCACTTCATAAAAACCATTCGCTAATGGTGACTGCTGCTGTATTTCCGTTACATGTAATAGGTCTTTTATGTATGTAACATTCGAAATTTCAAAAATTAATTGATTGTAGGTTGTAGGAGTAACAGATAAATCCGTTTGCATCACTTCTTTATGGTGAATCATTAGAATCGTATCAACGACATGCTCCAGTAGCTTTGTTTCGTGACAAGATAAGATAATCGTCATCCCTTGTTGTTTGAGCGTCTTCAGTGTTTCTTCCAAATCATTCTGTGTTTGCAAATCCAGCCCTGATAAAGGTTCATCTAATATTAACAAGTCCGTTTCGTTGAGCATAGCCTGCATAATCATTATTTTTTGTTTCATACCTTTAGAAAAATGGGTCATTCTAGTATCCTGTACATCTTCCAGATGAAATAGTATTAATAAATCATTTATTCTCGATAAAAGTTTTTGTTTAGCCATCCCACGGATTCGCCCCATATGCTGAAGATATTCCTTGGGGGTAAATAGAATAGTGGAAGGGGCAACCTCTGGTACATAGCCAATTTTTAAAGCTTGTTTGGAAGACATAAAGGAACCATTGTCTGGCGTAATAAGCCCAGCAATCATTTTTAAGAGCGTGCTTTTGCCAGATCCGTTTTTTCCAACAATAGCAATTATTTGATTGTCGTAGATGGTAAAGGAGACATTTTTTAAAATGGAAGTACCTCTGTATTGCTTAGTGATGTTTCGTGCGTCGAGCAATATATTCATCAATCTGCACCTACTTAAATGAAATTCATTCATTTCATTGTAAATGATTTGTGGTATGTATGGCAAAAGAAACCATTTTTATTGAAAAACAGTAAGGAGCTGTTGGATGATGAACAGTTCCTTACTGTTTTTTACAGCGAACGATATTTTTTTAAACTAATGATATTTAATGTAATAAATACTACAGCGAAACAAGCAAGTATGCTGAGATTCATTATAATATCATTGAAGGAATAACCTTTATACATAACCCCATTTAATGCGTCCGCTGCGTAGTAAAGTGGCATGATACGCCCAATGTTTTGAAGCCATTCCGCCATACTATCAAGCGGAAAAATGCCTGAAAAGAATACTTGTGGAACAATAACAAGTGGAATAAATTGCATCATTTGGAATTCTGAAGCGGCAAAGCTTGAAAGCAGGGCACCTAAGGATAATGATACAAGGGCAATCATCATATTAATGAGTAAGACAAGCCAAATGGAGCCTACATGGACAATATCAAGCACATAGATGCCAAACAGTACGATAATAATTGTTTGTAGGAAGGCAAATAAACCATAACCGACCATATAGCCTGCTACAATTTCTGAGCGTCTGATAGGTGTTGCAAGTAAACGCTCCAATGTCCCAGAAGTTCGTTCCTTTAACAAGGCGATCCCTGTAATTAAAAAGACAAAGAAGAATACGAAGAAGCCGATGAGCATGGGACTAAATATGTCAAAAATGGCCGTATCCTCATTACCATAAACATAGTCTGTTTCTAAACTACCTATGGAGTCTTGAGAAGTCTGTAAAAGTTGAGCAAGTTGCATTGTTAAAGCTTTTGACTGGGAAGGATCATCATTTAATAAAGTTAACTTTAGTTCGTTTTGCTCTATTGCTAGCCATCCATCATACTCTTTGTCCTGTAGCTGTTTTTTCGAAAAATCATCGTCTTCAATAATTGTAAAATCTGTCTCTTTCATTTTGTCAATCAATGGTGCGGGACCATTGGAGACGACAAGTGTGACAGAAGCCTCGTTACTATTGAAAATAAAATACATTAATGACAAGACAAGAAGTGGGGCTAAAAATAATAAAGCAAGTGTCCGCTTATCTCGTTTCATTTGTTGTATGATTCTTGTGACGATAGCACCCATTCTCATTGTACGTCACCTCCAGCCTTTAAAAACACTTCATCAAAATCTTTTGCTTGATAATAGGCTTTTAATGCCTGTGGTGTACCTTGTGCAATAATATGCCCGCTTCTGAGCATAGCTAATTGATCGCATCTTTCCGCTTCATCCATCGCATGTGTCGTCACTAAAATCGTTTTATGTTCGTGTTCTTTTAAACGAATAAGTTCTTGCCAAATTTCCTTTTTTAAAACAGGATCAATGCCAACCGTTGGCTCATCTAAAATCAATACCTTAGGATTTTGAATAAGGGCAATGGCAAGGGACAGCCGACGTTTCATACCTCCAGAATAATTCATCACTTTAAGCTGTAAGTCATCGGTCAAACGAACAAGGCTTGCGGCATAGGCTACACGCTCCATTTGCTCCGCCTTCGATAATGAATAAAGCTTGGCAAAAAAATGTAGATTTTCTTCACCAGTTAAATCCGTATAAAGTGCATCTGACTGTGCCATATAGCCGATATCATTCAATAATTGCTTATGTGGAACAGCTAAATCTAATACTTCAATAGTGCCATTATCAGGTTTTAGCATGCCCATAATCATTTTAATTAGCGTTGTTTTTCCACAGCCTGACGGACCAACTAAGCCCATCAATTGTCCCTTGGGAATATCTAAGGTAAGTGGGGCAATAACTTGCTTATGTTGAAATCTTTTTTCAAGGGTTTTAATAGAGATTGCATGGTTTCCCATATGGATCTCACTCCTTCACTGAACACTATGTTGATTTGATAAAAATTTTACGGTAGCATGTGAACAAATACAATCAACAGTTTGCCTGTAAGTGTTAAGTAACTGGAGGGAAGTTTGTGTCTGTACATGAAAAGATGAATTTTGAAACAAAGCAAGCCATTAAAAAGGTTTTTATCCAGCAAGTAGAGGAGGTCGGCTTTGAACGTGTGACCGTCAAAAATTTAGCGTTAGCTGCCCAAATCAATCGTGGAACGTTTTATTTACATTATACGGATAAATATGACGTAATGGAGGATTTGCAACAGGAGCTATTAATGGAATTAGAACGCTATGTCAAACATGTTCAACCAGTGGAAGCATTCCAAACATTAAAAATGGGTCAATTCTATCAACCCTTTATTAAAGTGATAACATGTATAAAAGAGCATGCAACAGCCTTTCGTATGCTATTAGGAGAGCAAGGAAGTCCTGCTTTTACACAAAAGATGAAAACTATCTTTGGCAATCATATTTTGGACAGATTATCAGTGATTCGCGAGGAAGTAAAGGATCCAGAATTTCAGCAATACTTACAAGCCTTTATCGCATCTGCCATTCTGGGTGTAATTCAGGAGTGGCTTGACAAAGGCAATGAAAATTTAACGGTAGAAGAAATGGTCGCCCTCCATTTTCGATTATTACGATTTTTAGGAAATGTAGTAGCCAATAGTTAACGGCACTGTAGCGGTTGGGGGATGATAATTGTCAATCTCGTTTAACGAAAAAATGAATAGCTAAACTATCGCAAAGTACACCAATTAGAAAATGACTGCCAAGCATCCACTGGTAAGAGCAATCTAGTTGAATATTATCTGAACCGAACAATGTATAGATTGCCCCCTATTATTAAGTGTTTCAATGTGATAAAAGATATTAAAAATCCCAGCACTATAGGCATAGCAAGTTTTAAAGCCTTACTGCTACAACAAAAATAGACCGAAATTTAGCAGCAATAGCCTTGTTATGTTTAGCTCATGAGAAAACAACATTTCGAAGATTGTCACCAAGGTAGGGAGTATAAATGGCTAGCGCATTATGCGCATATAAAAAAGAACATGACGATGAGCCTTTTAGATAGTCTCATGCATGTTCTGCTGATAGCCCTTTGTTCAAATTTATTTGTCATAATAATCGTTCAATGCCACTTCCAAACGTTCTTCTAAATGCTGAGAAATATAGCTTAGCACAAATTGCTCTTTATCCATCTCAATTTGAGCTGACTTGAACATTTTAATGAAAAAACTTACTTTATGCTTCTCTGAAAAAAGCCGTAATGCTTCCGTTCGCAAAGTAGATACAATCTCATTTTCTATATGACGCTCTCTAATCTTCTGCACAATATCCTTCACACTGTTTTCTTGTAGCTCTGAAATTTGCTGTTGGAGATGTTCATTTTCTTGTTTCAGTTCTACTGTTTCTTTTTGAATTTCCTCTACTTGAAGAGCGGAGTCAGCAGATAATCGCTGAATATTTTGAGCAAGAAAATCCTGATTGATGTTTACTTGTAATGTTCCTTGCTCTTCATCTGGCAAAATCTGAAAGAGGCCAGTTTGGATCATCTGCTGTAGGACGTTTCCAAGCACATCAATTTTATGTGATAAATCATCAGAATCCATAGTCGTTGCGGTAATTTGATGTTTCAGCAACTGACCATTATCATCAATGCCTAGCAATAATTTTATCCCCCTCACACGATACTCATCCTTCAATAATAAAATCATTCTTAGCCTTACTATAGCAGGCAGGTTTAAACGAATATTACCATTCACGTTCGGCGATGCATTGTCAAAAATGTATTGTTCAAATGGTTTTAAATAGTAGCGAAGCATAGCGTCTGTAATATCAAACCAGCCCGCGACTTCTGCTATTGTATAGTGTTTGGATTCATCGATGTCTGTTAAATAAGCATCCTGATAAAGATTCTCCTCTAAAGGCGTATGTTGTAGTGCAACAAACAATGGGTCATCTTGCACAATTCCAAGTACCATTTCTTTTGCATCATTTACTTTAAGCATCCTTTCACACCCCACTTTATTTTTCCCATGACTAATTGTTCTCTATATAGGTTTCTATTCGTTTGGCAGCAATTGTATGCCTATTTTATGTAGGAAATAATCATTAGAACAATGTACCTTTTAATCTTTTATGACTCTTGAGGGAAATATTAGTCATAAATGGAGATACATTAAAATAGAGGGGGAGGGGATACTCATTTAGTACGTACCACGTTTTGTACCCTGAAATCCAATAAATCATTGCAGTAAAAGTGATGATGTTAGATATGTAGTTGCTAAAGAAAATACAGTGTTTTAATTACTAAGCTATTAAGGTTAGGACCAAGCAAATTATGGATACAAAAATTTCTCTTCACCATTTAGGAAGCAACCACCGATTATTACTATGGGTAACTTTAAGTTCATTTGCATCTGATGAACAGGTATCTAAGTGAAATTGCTTATCTTAGAAATTTCATCTGTATTCCCTTTTAGTACATTTTTGCTGCTTTTGCATCTAATTCATGCATAAATCTATTGTTTTTATATTGTGCTAATCTTTTATAAGCGAAATCCCATTCAACATTGAATAGCTCTTGAATTAGTTGAATGGCTTTATCCTCGCTTTCCGGTAAGTTAATTTTGTTCAACATAAATGTTGGTACACATGCTTGTACCATAAAATTATTAGCTTTCCACTCTTGATACTCAATCCACGAGTAGGGCATCTTTTCCTGACTGCCACTATGAAATAAAACATGACACAGTTCATGACAAAAATCTTGCCATAATTGTTTAGGGGACAGATTTTGATCTAAAAAAATATAAGCCTGATCACCTAAAAATAGGACTTGACTGGGATTATCCCAGAAATATACTAGAATGCCTAACTTGTAGGCTATTTCATTTACATCTAGTTGATGTGGTAACAAAATTTCTAATTTAGTATAAAGACTTTCTATAAAATCTTCGGTGTAAGTAGTATACGACATAAAACCATCCCCAGACTCCGTGTAATGAAACGTATGTTCTTATTTGATTTATAATAAAAGCCCACTTCTAGGAAGAAGGGCTAAAAAATATTATTTCTTTTCATGTTTGATAATCTCCCAAATGTCTCGTAAACGGCGAACAGTTTCTTCATCTGACTTAGGAAGTTCTTTATAAAAGACCTGCAATTCTGGATCATTAGCAAATGCTTGGAAAGCAGCCTCATCTTTATCAAAAGGTTGTTTTTCATCTGTTTCACATAATATATACGCTACACTTACATCGTACTTTTCTGCTAACTTTTGAAGGCTTCCTATGGAAATTTCATTGCGGCCTTGTTCATAATACCCGTATGCACTTTCAGAAATATTTAAGAATTTGGCAACATCTGCTTGTGTTAATTTAGCTTCTTTTCTTAATTCTTTAAGCCTTTGCGGTACATTAGACATGATTACACCTCACTTAAATATGTATCTTCATTATACAACAATTTGTTGGGTTTGTAGTTAAATAAAAATAAAAAACAACAAAAAATCTAGTTTTAGTTTGACAGACAACTTTTTGTTGGGTAATATAAAACCATAAAAAGTTGGGGGTGTGGTTTTGGAAACAACAAATCGTCGGTTAATACTTATTGATGCTAGAAAACAAAAAAATTGGTTGCAAAAAGATGTAGTGGAAAAACTTGATATTGAACTCGGTATCACTATTAGTGAAAGCTATTATGGAATGATTGAACAGGGAGTACGCACACCGTCCTTAGATGTAGCATTAGCAATTTCTGACCTATTTGAAATGGCACCATCAAAAATTTTTTTGAAAAATAAAACAACATTTTGTTGTGTTTGGTAAGAAACTAATTTGGAGGTTCTTATATAAATCGATTGCAAACTTTTAACTTTCATAATCAAAACGTTCGAATTGTTGAATTAAATAACGAGCCTTGGTTTGTAGCCGCGGATGTTTGTAGAGTATTAGCACTAACTAATCTTACTGTAGCAATTAACCGTTTAGAAAATGATGAACGGTCGAAGTTCAACTTAGGGCGTCAGGGTGAAACAAACATTGTCAATGAATCTGGACTTTATGAACTAATATTCGCAAGTCGTAAACCAACGGCAAGAGCATTTAAAAAATGGGTTAAATCAGAAGTTTTACCCTCAGTTAGAAAGGATGGTGGCTATATCACTACTATCGAAAACGATGATGATGCATCAATTATGGCTAAAGCTTTATTAATTGCCAGTAAAAAAATCAAAAATAACGAGAAAAATATGGGTGAGCAGCGATTGTTGATTGATTCACAAAAAACAAAAGTGTTATTTGCAGACGCAATACAAGCTAGTGAAACAAGCATTCTTATTGGAGAGTTCGCCAAAATCTTAAAGCAAAATGGTATAGATGTTGGACAAAAGCGTCTATTCAAATGGCTAAGAGAAAATGGCTATTTAATCAAGCGTAAAGGATCAGCTTACAATTCACCAACACAAAAATCAATGGAACTGGGTTTGTTCGAAATTAAAGAAACACCTATTCATCATAACAGTGGGGAAATCAGTATTAGTAAAACATCTAAAATCACTAGTACAGGACAGGCTTACTTTATTAATAAGTTTTTGGGCAAGGTAGTGACAATATGATTAGTACAATAGTGAACGAATCGATGGTGATTCGAAATTTTTTCATCATGACTAAAGAAAGAATAGAAGGCAACTCAAATAACTTTACTAGAGTCACTCTTCATCCCAAAGTACATTTTGTTGATTTAGCGCAATTAAAAACAATCGTCCCCTTCGAACCTGATTTCAAATAACTTTTTAAACGATCCACTAGTTAGACAACATCAGTGTCAACCACATAGTAAAAGAACACATTAGGGGGAGAGAAAATGGCTAAATACAGACATGTACACACAACTTTTTGGGATGACGGCTTTGTATTAGATCTTACACCAGAGGAGAAATATTTCTATCTGTATTTGATGACAAACAATAATACAACACAATGTGGTATTTACGAATTACCTTACAGAGTAATAGAAATGCATACAGGTTATAACCGTGAAACAGTACAGAAACTATTACAAAGGTTCTTTGAATACGGAAAAATTACTTACAACGAATTAACGAAAGAAATCATGCTAATTAACTGGGCAAAATACAACTTTATAAATTCGCCTAAAGTTAAAAAATGTATCGAAAAAGAGCTGTTTGCAGTAAAACATACCCCATTTATTAAGAGCTATGTTACCTCATTGGAACAGTTAGGATACAGTCTTGATACCGTATCAAGACTGTTAGAAGGACCGGATGAGCAGAAAGAACTTAATCCTAGTAATGACAATGGTTCGATACCGTATCAATACCCTATCGATACACCTTCTAAAGTGTGTGGGGAAGAAAAACAAAAAGAAAAACAAAAACAAAAAGAAAAACAAAAAGAAAAAGAAAAACAAAAAGAAAAACAAACAGCAGATAGTGAAATAGTCAGTCAGTCGACAGTCACTGAGGAACAATTAATTTTCTTAACTAAATTCTATGATGAAAACATTCAAAGAGCATCTGGTTATATTTGCGAGTGCATAGAACGCATGGCAAGTGAAAATAATCCAGCACTTGTTTATGAAGCCATGAAAATAACGGCACTACATCAACCAAACATACCAATGCAGTATACAGAACAAATTTTAGCAAACTGGAGAAAGTCTTTTATTAAGAATGTTGAGCAATTAAAGGCCAAGGAAGAAAGGGAGAAAAAAAATAGACAGCAATCTAGCAGATATTCTTATCAAAAGTCTAACAGTCGTACAGAGATAGTGCCAGAGTGGTTCGCCAATCGCAATGATAAAGACGAGTCATCAATTCCATTTGCTGAGTCTAATAACAACACGATAGATTTTGAAGCTGAAAGACAAAAGGTTTTAGAAATGCTTGGTAAATAGGAGTGTATGAGCAATGACTAAAAATGAGATTGCATGATCGTATGTTTTGGTGTTCAAGGATGAAAGAGCATTTAAAAAACAAAAACGTATATTGAGGATGTGCGTTTGACATTTATTTAGCACAATGTAAAAACATTTGTTATAACGGTCAGTGGTGGAATGCTAGAGCAGAGAGAATTGAAAAGATACATAGGAGGGCATAACTATGATAAAAGAGAAAATACAACTAAATCGTTACCAACTAGATAAGGCAATTAAAAAGTACAATGACAATATGTGCAAGTACATGAGAATGAAGGATGAACTAGATTCATTAACAGCTGTAGCATCTACAGCAAAGTATGGCTTTGAGGCAGCAATGCCAAAAGCTATTGGAAGAACAAGCGACCCAGTGCATGCTCATGTTCAAATGAGAGCTTTACGCGAGGAGCGCATGAACAAGATTAAAGATGAGCTACTATTAGTTCAAAATTTAGCTGACAAGGTAACTGGCGACCTTGAACAGGAAGTACTTTTCTGGTTACTAGAAGGCATGCCATTCCGTTGGATTGGTGCAAATCTTAATATGAGTCATACTAGTGTACAACGTGTGCGAGAAAGAGTTTTAGATATGATGCTGAAGTAACCAAAGGGTTACTTCTCAGACTGTAGACAAAAGCCCATCGAGAAGTTCACTCTCGATGGCTTTTGTCATTTTTCTTCCTATTTTATTTTTAACATTTGGTAATATACTACCAAATTCAACATACTCTTCGAGCATAGTTGCTCTCTTAAGCTACTTGCCACGTCCAAGTAGCCAGTTTCTTTAAATTCATGGCAGCAAAAGTAAGCATCGCCTGCATGGACAATTTTTTCAGACCTCTTAAGGTTGTCCATCGCATACCATGCTTTTCCTTTGCATCGGCAAAGACACGCTCAATCGTTTCTTTGCGCTTTGCATAAATCTGTTTGATGTCATAGGAATGGCGTAAATGTTCAGCTTCCTCCACATATGACTCCCAAATATGGCGTTGAATGAGTTTTTGATGATGCTTACTTTCTGTACATTGGGAAAGGCTTGGACACTTCGCACAAATCAAAGGATTCGATTTATATTGGCGATATCCTTCCTTCGTCGTTGTCGCATACTTCAATATCTGCCCTTGTGGGCAAAGATAACAATTATAGTGCTCGTCATATGTATACTCGTGCTTTCGGAAGAATCCATCTTTCGTTTTAGGACGTGTATATGGAAGAACAGGCAACATTTGATTCTCTAACAAAAAGTTCGTAATCGCTGGTGTTTTATAGGCTGCATCTGCCGCAACGGCGATTGGTTTTTGAACGTTTTGAATGACCCTTTCAACAAGTGGCTGCAATACATGGCTATCGTGCACATTTCCCGGAGTCACAATGGCACCTAAGACAAAGCCTTTTTCATCTGTGGCTGCATGAAAGGAATATGCAAACTGCTTCGTACGTTCATCCTTCACGTAATACCCACTTTCAGGATCTGTCGTGCTTTCCTTTATTTCTTTCCATTCTTCCTTTTCAAACTTCTCCGGGGGAAAGGGCTTTTTTCCGTGTTCTTCACGGTCCATATTTAACTCTAATTGAAGCTTCTCTTCATAAGCTCGTGTTTCTTTTCGCACGACCTTTTTATCATACTTCCGTTTATTCGCACTCGCTTTCACATGCGTGGAATCAATAAATAGATGGTCTGCATGGAGGAGTCCCTGATGCATAATCTCTTTTAATATACGATAGAATATCTGTTCAAATATATCGGTGTCTTGAAAGCGACGGGCATAATTTTTACCGAAGGTAGAGAAATGCGGGACTTCTGTATGGAAGCCAAATCCTAAAAACCAGCGATACGCCATATTCGTTTCAATTTCTTTGATCGTTTGACGCATGGAGCGAATGCCAAAAACATATTGAATAAACGTCATTTTGAAGAGAACGACAGGATCAATACTAGGACGCCCATTAGGTGAATAAAGATTTTCTACTAAAGGATAGATAAATGAAAAATCAATAGCAGCCTCCAGTTTTCTCACTAAATGATCGTTGGGAACTAATTGATCAATCGTTAACATTTCTAATTGTTCACGTTCATTGGTTTGATTCTTCGTCATCATGCTTCATCACCTCAAAAGTTTACTTTTCAACACCCTATGTAGATAGAGTACTTTATGTAGAAGTTGATTGGAACGAAGGGCGGCGACTCCTGCGGGAAAAGCGGGAAAGTCGAGATCCTGGACTGAGCGAAGCGAGGGAAGCAGCTCGACCCCGCCCGCGGAAAGCGTCCGCCCGTAGTGGAAATCAACGGCTTTACTTTTTTACTTTATTTTATTGTAAAAGAAAAAAGACTGTAGGCAAACTCTCAAATTTTTTGAGTTTGTCTACAGTCTGGGTTACTTCTTTTTTGTGAACCTTTAAATATTTTGCCAGGGGTTTTATTGGGCTAACAGAAATGAAGAGCTATTATTTTGTTATATACTTTTTTCATTTAGACGACAATTTAGGATTTGCTATTTTATTCTAGTATTCATTTAAGAGTGATTGATAATATTTCATTTTACTTGCCAAATGTTCCAAGTGTGACAAATGTTCCAAACGTTCCAAACATATCATTTTAAGTAATTGATAGTGTAAACTTGGAAGTAGGACGACGAGGTAAGGATTTCACCTTTTGGAATTTATAAAACAATAAATGACCAAGGCGATAGACCGTCGACCAATCAATGCCCCATAAACTTGATTGAGGCATAAAAAGGAGTGGTTTTCAGTTGAAAAATTTGTAGGATAGAACTAAATGGGCAAGAGTAGCAGCTATAGAAATCCCATCACTCCAAGAAGCACAAAACGTATTCCAAGCAACCATTTGAAAAGGAGGCTATATGGAATGGCTAACGTTCAAGTAAAAGTTAAAACGACGCTTTCCTATTCGGTATAAGGGAGGGCGTTTTTTAGTTGGAGATGAATAAAGGATTGACGGTTCAATGTTAGAACGATTTGATGAGCTGAAGAAACTACTTTATGAACTACCAAAACGTCTGAAAGTGAGTGATTCGATGTATTTAATTCTATATTCATATGTTTACTAACTAACTTGTTGAAGGAGGCTTTTGATGGAAATTTATGATATTCAAAACGCTTTATCTAGTAAGCTCCACGAAGCTTTCGGAGCGGAATATAAAAAATATATTGATGAATTACCGCAGGAGTTTAATACGCCTGCTTTTTTAATTCAATTTTTGAGCTTAGAGCATATCCGACAAATAGGTGGTCGATGGAAAGTAACAGCACATTTTAACGTGAAGTATTTCCCTAAAAATGGCATACCTGAGGCGTCTAATATGACTTTAAAGGTTCAACAAGCAATCAAAGAAATAACATTATTAAATGGTTCACTACTGCTTGGTACCGGAGCAACTAGCGAAGTTATTGAAGGCATTGGTAATAATTTTATTCATTTTAATTTCTTCTTACAAGAAATTGAAGAGAAAGCTTTTATGGGGTCATTAGATCATAATATTAACAAAGAAGAGGTGGTTTCAGTTGGCGAAAGCAATTCAGAAGAAGGTTGAGTTGATGGAAAGCAAAAACGTTGAAAAGGTAATTAGTTCGGATTTACCGAAATTTACAAAAGAGCAACTTTCAAAAAGTCAAAAGTATATATATCGCCGTGATGCACTCAATGCATTGTTAGAAAAAGAAAAAACTTATTCATTCGCTCAAGTGGATGAAATACTGAAGAAATTCGATAAGGGAGGTAATTAATATGGCGTTAGGTGGAGGAGTATTTTTATCACAAAACAAAGTATTACCAGGGAAATATCACAATTTTATTAGCGCTACTCGTGCATTTGTAAATCTAAGCAATCGCGGTTACGTTGGTTTGCCAATTGCACTTGACTGGGGCGTAGATGGAGAAGTATTTGCTGTAACACAAGAGGATTTACGAAAGAATTCTCGCAAAATTTTTGGTTATGAATATATGGACTCAAAAATGAAAGGTATCCGTGATGTATTTAAAAATGCTATCACGGTTTATTTTTACAAACTTGCTGTGGATGCAGAAGCGGCTACAAATGATTTTGCAACAGCTAAGTTCAAAGGTACACGAGGGAATGATATTACGATTGTCATTCAGGCAAATGTCGATGAGCCATCGAAATTCGATGTTAAAACATTGCTAGCTAATGTGTTAGTAGACGAACAAATTGCGGTAGCTACTGCTACAGAATTAATCGCTAATGATTTTGTTGTGTTTAAAACGAATGCAACTTTAGCTGTTACAGCTGGTACCGCATTAGCTGGAGGTTCCAATGGCTTAGCTATTACTGGTGGGGCACATCAAGAGGCACTAGATGCTTTAGAAGCATATGGTTTCAATACTCTTGGCTGCTTGTCTTCCGAAAGTTCAATTAAATCGTTATATATTGAGTATACAAAGCGTATTCGTGACCAAATTGGTGGTAAATTCCAACTTGTAGGTCATAAACTTGGCAGTGCTAACCATGAAGGGATTATTGACGTACAAAACGATACTAACGGACCAGAAGAAGAAGTGTTTGGTGCAGTATATTGGGTATCTGGTGCTCAGGCTGGAGTGGCTGTCAATAAGTCAAATACTAATAAAAAATACGAAGGTGAATTTACAGTTGATATGTCTGAAACAAAGACACAGTCACAACTCACAACTTTATTAAAGGCTGGCAAATATTTATTACATCGTGTTGGGGATGAAATTCGTGTACTTGAAGATGTGAATACCTTTATATCGTTTTCAGATGAGAAAAACGAGGACTTCAGTTTGAATCAAGTCATTCGTGTGCTTGATCAGCTTGCGATTGATACAGCTCAATTGTTTAACACTCGTTATTTAGGTCAGGTGCCAAATGATCAAGATGGTCGTATTTCTTTATGGAATGACATTGGTAGTCATCGAAAGGAAATGCAACGTATTAGAGCTATCCAAAATTACAACAAGGATGAACTAACGGTTGCACAAGGTAATTCAAAGAAAGCTGTTGTAGTAAATGAAGTCGTGATTCCTACGGTTGCGATGTCACAACTTTACATCACAACAACAGTAGCTTAAGGGGAGGGCAAACAGATGAAATCAAATAAAACATTAATTCCATTGAATCTACAGTATTTTGCGGATGCTACTATGCATGCTCGCAATGCCATTCATGGTGCACAAGGTCGAGCATACGTGACGGTTGAAGGCAGTCGTTACTTATTTGCTCAATTAATTAATTTAGAAGCCCGTATGGATAAAACTAAAACGCAAGTTCCTATTATGGGGCGTGTTGCTAAGGGTAACAAAGCTACTGGCGCAGAGTATACAGGCAGCGCTACATTCCACTTTAATACTTCAATATTCCGTAAGTTATTAAAGCGTTACAAAGACACTGGGGAGGATATTTATTTTGATATCCAAGTGACTAACGAAGATGGCTCAGCGTCGGTAGGCCGTCAAACAACCATTCTAATTGATTGTAATATGGATGGAGGGATCATCGCTGCATTAGATGCAGATGCGGAGTACTTAGAAGACTCTATAGATTTCACTTTCGAGGATTGGGATATGCCAGAAGAATTTACAACTTTACAAGAAATGCTATAAGACGAGAGCTCATTATATATGGGCTCTTTTAAATATAAATAAAAAGGATATGGTGATTAATTATGTCAAACTTAACTGCATTTTTTGCACACAATAAAAAGCAAAATGAAAACATTAAGCATGCTATTTCAAAGAAATTCGTGGATGAACATGGCGATCCAATTGAATGGGAGTTCGCGCCAATTTCGCCAGAACGGGACGAGGAATTAAAATCTGAATCTACTAAGCGTTCTATGATCATGCAAGGAAAGCGTAAGGGGCAGTATAATACTGATTTTGATCATTTTAAATACCAACGTTTACTAACTGTAGAATCAATTGTATATCCTAATTTAAACGATAAAGAGCTACAGGATTCTTATGGTGTAATGGGGGCAGATGCTTTACTTGGAAAGATGTTGACAATCGGTGAGATTGCAGATGCCTCAGCGGTAGCACAGGAAGTCAATGGGTATCAAGCTGAGCTAGAGGATATGGTTGAAGAAATAAAAAACTAATAGACGACGGTGATGGTGAGGCTAATATAATGCACTGGTGGGTGCACAAAATGCGTCGCCTTCCGTCTGAATATGTGTCACTATCCTTGGCAGATAAAGCTTGTATTATAGCGTCTCTAAGGATCAAAATCGAAGAAGATAAGAAGCAAGAACGAGAGGCAAAACGAGGGTCTAGAAAAGGTAGAAAGCGTTAGGAAGTAGCTTGTTAACCTAAATGGCTATCGTTAAGCTAGCTGTTTTATATGTTTCTTTACAAGAAATGATATAAAAAAGGGACATTTATTTATTTGAATTCTGTCTGTTTTCAATTAAAAGGATGGGCAGTTACTTTGGAGTCTTGTGAATTTAACCATGGATAATGTAGTTGGAAACAACAGAAAATATATAAATTTACTAAGAAATAGAGAAAGTTAAAGTACAAATTATTAAACAATAGCCATAAAAAGCATCCTTTGAGTAGGATGCTTTTTTAATAAAGAGGTGAGAGTTCATGGCTACAATCCGTACGGCAATTCAAATTGAAGATCGTTTAAGTAAACCAATTAAAGTCATGCATAAAATGGTTTCCAGGATGGTCAATCAGTTGGAAGCTATGCATGCTGCTTCTAGGCAAATGATAGATACCTCTAGTGTTCAACTAGCTCAGAAAGAATTAGCTAGAGCTGCTGAGCAATTTAATAGAGTTGAAAAGGAAATTCGTAATGCTGATCATGCTCAACAAAGTTTTAGCAACAACATTAGGGATGGTACTACAGCAGTTGGTGGATTATTAACTAAAATCAAGGAGATAGCAGGGAAATATTTAGATTTTCAAGTAGTTGGGAGAGTACTCTTGTCCAATGAACATAACACCACATCTGGGTTAAATGTAATCAACAATGGTTTACAAACAACCGAGCAACCTTTAACACAAGCAATGGGAAGTGGAAACCTTCAAGGCCAGGATTTAAATAACGTATTTCAGTCTACGTCAAATGGTGTCCAAAATACTACGAATTACCTTAATGCTTTCATTGAGAAATTACGAGAAATAGCAAGTAGTGGTGAAATTTCTATGGCCAAGATAAGGAATGCTGTACTTGGTTTGGCTTTTGAGGGAATATTTGATGGGATTGTAAAAAGCGATCTTTTTAAGGAGCTCGTGCAAAATGCAGCTATTGCTATGGAGAAATTATCTTCAATTGCCTCGAGTACATTGAATTTTTTTATACCCGATGGAAGTTTAAAGGATAGTTGGTCGTTTATAGTTCCTATAATAAGTACTGTTGCAGCGGCAATGTTGGTATACGAGTCCGCTTTACTACTAGTAAAAGCAGCCGAAATAGCCAGTACGATTTGGACTGGTTTAAGAACGCTTGCAATTGGACTATTAACAGCAACTACATGGACGAGTGTGTCTGCAACATCAGCCGCAACGGCCGCAGCATGGGGCTTAAATGCAGCGATAGCAGCCAATCCAATATTTATTTTAGTAATAGCCATTGTAATTCTTATTGGTCTTTTCTATTTAGCGGTAGCCGCTTTCAATTATTTTGCTGGGACCTCGGTTAGTGCTACAGGAATAATAGCTGGGGCTTTCATGGTGCTAGGATCATGGATTTATAATAGAGTAGCCTATATGTGGAATTTGTGGGCCTCTTTTGTGGAATTCTTTGTAAATGTATGGAAAAATCCGATGTATTCGGTCAAGAAATTATTTTATAATCTAGCAACCAATATGTTAGATTTAATTATTTCAATGATTAGTGGATGGGATGGATTTGCTACAAGCTTTGTTAATGCTATGGTTGACGCAGTTAACTTTGCGATACGAGCTTGGAATTGGTTTGTGAAGCTATTACCAGAGAATATTTCATCTTCTGTAGGTTTAAAAGTGGGCACAGAGTATAGTCACCGAGAGTCCATTACAAGTGATCTAAAAGGTCTTAGAGGAGTTTTGGATAACTGGATTGGCGAAGCTCCTGATGATTATTGGGAAGCCCCGAAAATGGAATTTAAGGATCTTGGTAAGTCTTGGGATAAAGGCTACAATTGGGGAGCCAATCTATTTAAATCGGGTGAAGAAAAAAACGACAGTAATAAAGAAGATAAGATGAAAAATGACATTAATAATGCGCTAGCGTTAGGTGACAAACTCGATAAAGGTAATGAGCTAGGTAAGAAAACAGCAGACAATACCGAAAAAGCAACTGAGGGTATTAAAATAATGAATGAGGATTTAAAGTATCTCCGTGATATAGCTGAACGTGAAGCGATTAATCGTTATACAACGGCAGAAATCAAAGTAGATATGAAAAATGAAAACCGTATCAACAGTGAATTAGATATTGATGGCATTATTGATAGATTTGGTCAACGTGTTGAAGAAGTTTCAGGAATGCTAGCGGAAGGGGGTTCAATCGAAGATGTATAATTTTTTTCTAGATGGTTTACAGTTTCCTATTGCGCCTTCTGAACTAGCTCTAAAGATTAATGGTAGAAACGAAACTATGGTGTTAATGAATGAAGGAGAAGTAAATGTAATAAAGAGAACAGGGCTAACGGATATAGATATTGAGGTATTACTCCCTAACGTCAACTATCCGTTTGCTGTTTATCCGAATGGTTTTCAACCAGCTACATTTTATCTTGATAAACTAGAAAAATTAAAAATCTCTGACAAACCCTTTCAGTTTATCGTTAATCGTATGATGCCGAACGGGAACTTACTATTTGACACAAATATGACAGTATCACTTGAGGATTATGAGATTAAGGAATCAGCCGATAATGGCTTTGATGTTATTGTACGAATCCAGTTAAAACAATACAGGGAGTACGGCAATAAAAAAATCAACTTGAAGCCAGCTACAAAAGCTAATAATGCAGGAAGTACAACAAAAACCGAATCGAAAGCTGTAGTAGAGCAGAAGCGGCCAACTACAGGCAAAGAAACCCCAAAAACACATACCGTTAAATCAGGTGAAACATTATGGGCTATTGCTAAGAAGTACTTAGGTGATGGCTCTAAATACACTGAGTTAGCAAAAATCAATAATATTAGTAATCCAAACATGATTAAAGCAGGGCAGGTGATAAAGCTTGGCTAAATCAAAACTATATATCATGAGTAAAGGGCAGCTATACGAATGCGTTGCAGAGGAAGGTATAGTGTGGGAAACAAATCGGAAAGGTACTCCAGGAAAGTTGACATTCAATGTAATTAAGGATAATATGCTCAGCTTCCACGAGGGTGATGCAGTCCGTTTCGAATATGACGGACACAAGGTTTTCTATGGTTTTGTTTTTATCAAAAAACGTTCAAATAACAGAATCATTACGGTTACTTGTTACGATCAGCTCCGCTACTTTAAAAATAAAGATACGTATAGGTATGAGAATAAAACAGCTGCTCAAGTACTTCAAATGATTGCAAAGGACTTTAAATTAAAGACAGGCACTATAGACAATACAAAATACGTTATTCCTTCTATGGTTGAGGATAATCAAGAACTGTTCACTGTCATGGATAATGCCTTGGCTGAAACGACTCTTAATACTCAAAGGCTATTTGTGCTCTATGATGACTTTGGAGCTTTGAATTTACGTGAAGCTAAGACACTTCAAACAGATTTACTGATAGATGAAGAATCAGGTGAATCATTTGAGTACACCTCATCCATTGATGAAAACACGTACAATAAAATCAAGTTAGAACGTGAGAATAAAGAGACTGGTGAACGTGATACTTACATTGTCCAAGACGATAGCAGGATAACTGAGTGGGGTGTACTTCAGTTAACAGATAAGTTCGAGGAAGGTGAAAACGGCAAAGCTAAAGCTGCAAGCATGCTCAAGTTCTATAACCGTAAATCACGAAAATTACACATCAATAAGGTGTTTGGTAATCCAATTGTGCGTGGAGGAAGTCAGGTAGCAGTGCTGTTGTATGTTGGTGACGTATCAGTAGCCAATTTCATGATGGTAGAAAGTGTTAAGCATACCTTCAAGGAATCTAATCATCGTATGGATTTAACGTTGATTGGCGGTGATTTCATTGCGTAGTATGGAGGATATTTTAAAAGAAATTCAGAAACTTGTTCTGGGCGTTCTCAATGCACAGAAGCTTGCTACGGTTATTTACGGCAATGTAATAAGTGTAGGTCCTTTAGAGGTTCAAATCGATCAAAAATTGACTTTAAAAGAAAAACAATTGAAGCTCACCCGTGCTGTTATGGATTATGAAGTAGAGGTGAGTGTGAATGGTGGAGCAAAGCAGAAAGCTAAAGTCTTTAACGGCTTAATAACAGGTGACAAAGTGACGATGATTCGCGTGCATGGTGGTCAACAATATTTAATCATAGATAAAGAGGTGATTTGATGATTCCACAGGTCATAAATGATGGACTGGCATTCGATTTTGAGGAAGAAATTGAACCTTCTAATACTTTTAAAATAAATAACGAATTAGATCGCTGTTATGGCACCGTTGATGAACTAGAGGCCTTGAAACAAGCGATTTTTTTAATGCTCAATATCGAGCGATACAATCATTTAATTTACAGCTGGAACACAGGCTTTGAAACTAATGATTTAATTGGGCAACCAACTGTCTATGTTGCTAGTGAAGTAAAACGACGCATCCAAGAGGCTTTATTACAGGATGATCGCATTACGGAAGTAGATACTTTTGAAGTAACAACAAATAAAAATAAAGTGCATATTCAATACACAGCACATACCATATTTGGTGAAATCACAGCAGAGAAAGAGGTGGATTATTGATGGCAGTAGCCTTTGATTTAAATACTTCCTATGAGGATTTATTAGTTCAGAAACTATCCAATGTACCAACGCAGGATAAACGAGAGACATCGTTGATTTATCAGGCAACAGCAGCCAATACAGCTGAGACAGCTCAAATACTTTTTACATTGCTGAACTACGAAAACCAAATGTTCGCAGATACGGCCTCACGAGAAAATTTGGTAAGGCGTGCAGCTGAACGAGGGCTTAGTCCAACCCTTGCAACGAAAGCTATTCGAAAAGGAGTATTCAATATTGATGTTCCGTTAGGCGCACGATTTTCACAGGAAGAATACAACTACGTAGCCCTTGAAAAAATTGAAAAAGGTGTTTTTAAGATGGAGTGTGAGACAGAAGGTGAAGTTGGGAATTTCGAGACAGGACAGCTTATACCGATTGATTACATTGCAGGTCTTGAGACGGCACAGTTAACGGACTTGTTGATTCCAGGAGAGAACGAAGAAGATACAGAAGCTTTTAGGGCACGTTACTTCAATAGCTTTGAAAGTATTTCGTTTGGTGGGAATCGCGCTGATTACAAAGAGCGAGTTGGAAACATACCTGGGGTTGGAGGTGCACGCATCTACCGAGCGAAGTATGGAGGTGGCACTGTTGGTGTTACAATCATTGATTCTACTTTTTCGAAGCCATCCACTGAATTAGTTGAGTTAGTACAACATCTAATGGATCCGTTAGATGCTCAAGGTGATGGAGTCGGGCTTGCTCCTATTGATCATATCGTTACTATCTCAGCTGTCAATGAAACGGTAGTGAATATAGTTACAACAATAACGCTTCAATCTGGATGGTCTTTTGAAGATGTAGAGAATGCTATCCAAGAAGTAATCGATGGATACTTCGAGGAGCTTGCGGAATTTTGGGCATCTGCAGTTACTAAACAAGAAGATGAAACAGGGTTGATTATCCGAATAAGTCAAATTGAAACACGTATTCTTGGTATTAATGGAGTCATCGACATAGCCAACACAACATTAAATGGCAAGGCAAGCAACCTTGAACTTGATAGAGAAGCTATACCGAAAAGGGGGACTATAAGTGGCTAGAAAAGTGGATGTTTTAAGCTATTTTCCCCCTATCCTCCATGAAATCAAGGAACTTCAAAAGATTGCATCACTTGAAAATCCATCACTAGAGCGTATATGGGAACTGACTGAATCATTGTTAGGTAATCAATTTATCTTAACCCTAGATGAACGCGGTGCCGATCGTTACGAGAGAATGCTCGGTTTAGATACTGGTGAATCCGAAACACTCGAAACACGTCGTTTCCGTATTTTATCAAGATATCAAGAACAAGCGCCCTATAGTTTTCCAGTTCTGAAACAGCTACTTGATAGCTTGCTAGGAGAGGGAAAATACGTGCTTACTCGCAGTACATCTGAAAAGTGGGTACGTGTAAAGCTAGAGTTAACGGTTTCTCGTGAATTTGAAATTGTCGAGGTATTACTTGAGCGAGTAACGCCTCAAAACATGTTGGTCTATGTGGAAATCAGATACATCCAACATAGTGCACTGGCGCGCTTTACACACGCTCAACTGGCTGCTTATACACATAAACAACTGAGAGAGGAAGTGTTATCGTAATGTCTACTGACACTGCTAATTATGGTTTTACAAAGGATAATGAAGATGATTTTTATAATGTAAATGTGGTTAACGCCAATCTTGATAAGATCGATACGGAAATGAAACGTATTGAAGATGAATCAAAGAGCTTTAACGAACAAGTAACTGATAACACTAATGCTATTAACAACGTAAATACGAAGCTAGATACCCATATCAAAGACAATTTAGGACATGTTTGGTTTGTTAGTGGTGGCGGGACAATAAACGCTATGAGTGTTACGTCTGATAAAATAATTTTGGATGATGCTAATCCTCCTAAGCCAAAACTAGGGTCTGCCTATAGATTTTTTTCTAACTACACCCATACAGGGAATGTTACTTTAAAAGTCAGCGATGGGGTTAAGACCAGTAATGCAATTCCTATACTTAGAAGCAATGGCACTCAAATCCCTAGCGGCACTATGATTGCGGGTGGCATATACACTGTAGCGTTCAACGGCACAAATTTTATCTTACAGGGTGAAAGTGGGGTGACAAGTCCAACAAACGGTTCCCAGATATTCGGCACTCCCGGAACTTACTCATTTATCGTACCAACAGGCGTCACGCGAATTATGTACAAAATATGGGGAGCGGGTGGCGGTGGTGGCGGTTCTTCTAGGTCTAGACCGTACATTGGCGGAGGTGGCGGAGGCGGCGGCGCTTATGCTAGTGGGTTCATTAACGTAAGTCCAGGTTCGACAATATCGTTACGAGTTGGCACAGGCGGAATAGGAGGTGCGCCAAATACCACTACTGGTGACTTGTTTTTTATAGCAGGTTCTGGAACTTCTAGTTCAATAGAAGGCGGACCTACGGTTTACGGAGGCAGAGGTGGGACATGTGCGTATTGGGATTCTGACAATCCCGATTATAACGGCAGAGGCGGTAGAGGTGGGCAACGTGATGGTTTAGGCTCACCTAACGGCCCTACTAATGCATCACCTCCAAAACAAGGGTTGCCGTTGAGTATGGGAGGCTATGCAGAGAAAGACAAGATACTAGCGTTCATAGGCGGTACAGATGGTTCTTATACTACGAGTTATAGCGGAGGAGCAGGCGCAGGAGGGAACTCTGATGCTTTCGGCGGATTCGTTACGATCGGGCCAAACAGCAACCCTCAAACGATATGTAACACTCACGCAGGAGGAAGCGGTGGTTCAGGCGGTAATGCTAACGGGACAACTGGTTACAACGGTGATTTTGCATCAGGTGGAGGCGGTGCTTCTGCTTATAGCCCAGCAGCATATACAGGAGATAAAGTAGGCGGTAACGGAGGAGACGGTAGAATTATTTTATATTGGTAACTGACAAGGAGGGTCAAACATGATAATTATTCCAAATTCAGAGGAAACGAAAGTCAAAGTATCGGCAGTGTTTTCGTTTGGAGAAATAGCGGTAGCGTATGACATGAGCACTTTTCCACAACCTGAAAACATACCAGGTAAAACGTACGAATTGTTTTACGACAAAGAAACAAAGTCGTTATATTATGAGTACACTGATATTCCTAAAACGGCATTAGAACTATTACAAGAGGAAACACAACAATTGAAGTTAGCTATAGCTGAATCGGCAGAGGCGCAACAACGAGACAAAACAGAGAATCAATTGGCTGTTGCCGAAGTAGTAGAAACACTAACAAATAAGGGGGTTTTATAATGGCTAAACTATATTGGGATTTAATTAAAATGAATTTGCGAACAGTTGACCAAGTGCCATTAATGTGGCGTGAAGCTGTAAAAGCATTACTCGATAACGAAAACAAGTAAACGCAGCATAAGCTAGCGTTATTTTTTATGCTATGAGAGCAATCGAGATGGGCAAACGGTACATTGTACTGAACCTCGATGCTTCTCATGGCTTTTTTTACACTAAAAAAACGCAAAGGACGTAGATAAATGGAACAATCATTTAAATTTTTACTTAGCACAGTAGGTGGAGTAGTATCGTGGTTCGTAGGTGGATGGGGTTTATTGATGACAGTATTGTTAATATTGAATGTAATTGATTTTTTATCAGGCATGGCAGCAAATTGGGGAACGATTAACAGTAAGAGGGGTTATCAAGGCATCATCAAAAAAGGCATGATGTGGGTTTGGATCGTGGTAGCCAATCTAATTTATTTAGTGCTACAAGATCAAGGGTTTTCAATTGGACAGATTATTCCTGATGCAGTTGTATTATTGTTCATTTTGAACGAGCTTGTTAGCTTAGGAGAAAATTCAGCCAAGCTTGGGGTGGACATGCCTGCACCAGTTAAGAAAGCTTTAGAAATCTTCAATACGAAGGAGGAGAAGACAAAATGAGTACAAGTGTAACAACATTTCGTGATTTAAGGGAATTAACAGTAGCTGCACAAACAGCCTGTCGATTACTCTTTCAGGAGTGTTGTAAAGCGGGTATTGATTTTATATTCGTCACAGAAACATATCGCAGCCAAGCTCGCCAAAATTATCTATATGAACAAGGAAGAACAAGACCAGGGCAAGTAGTTACCTGGACGCGTAATAGTAATCATACATCACGTAGAGCATGGGATATCGCTGTAGCACCGCCACGAAATCTATATGATATTTCTACTCTATTGAAGGTGGGGACAATAGCTAAAAAGCTAGGTATCACTTGGGGAGGCTCTTGGCCAGCAGGGCAATACGATGCACCTCATTTTGAAATTCCTACAACATGGCAAATGCCTAATGGCTATAAATTAGAAGGACAAGTAGTAGTGCCAACGAGTAGCGCTGGAAAGGTTCAGTTTATTGTAGAGGATACACAAAAACAAAAGGAGGATGATACAATGCGATTTACAAACGAGACAACTAAAGCCGCAGTACGTGACTACATTAAACAAGCAGTAGATAAAAAGCTTATTGAAAAGTCACATCTAGAAAAATTTGATGCTGGTACATTGACTGACGGTGATTTTGCAGGAATAAAAATCATTATTTCACAACGTAGTAACTAAAGTATAAAAGACCAAGATAGCTTAATTGCTTTCTTGGCCATATAACTAGTTTTTATATCTGCTATACTTGTGCGACCCTCTTACTATTAGATATTTCATAGTAGAATTTCTTGTAGTAATCATAGAGTGTTGTTTACTTCTAAGATAATTGTTTTTTTATCATACGTATCCTAGTATCGTACATAATTTTAATTACACTATTTTTTATATCTCCCTCAAAATTAAAGGAGTTATTTGTAAGTCACCAAAATAAATTTAAAAAGGACTTTTCATTGTATACTTCATATTTGAAAAGCCGATTTTACTTAAAAACACTATGTACTATAGTAATATGAAGCTATCTTTTTCAAGTCAGATGCTTGGAAATTAGCTAAATCAATCTTGTCCATATCCGTCCTTTTAATGACCGTGGTCATTGCAGACCCAGTAGTAGGGTTACCATAATCATCTTTGAGGTGTTCTTGCCAATTGATGTGGATATTACCCATATCCTCTACATCCTTTAAAATTTTAAGTAATTTAACTGTATTTTGTTGAGCATCATTTAGCTTTTTCTTTTTTGTTATGGAATCATCAATCATCAGCTTTAAATAATAGGTATCTCCCATGCTTTCAACCCTGATATCTCGATCGCTACCATCAGTTGTAGTATTTCCAAATAAATCAGCAGCTATCTTGGCAATACGTTCCTCTAGGGGGATACTTGTATCATTTGCAGCTTTCATATCAATAACGATGGTATCATTTTTCTCCTTTAATTCCTTTTCAGAAGTTTTCTGATCGTCACCAATCATTGTAGTTCCAATAGCACCAATTACAATGAATGTGATGATTAAAATAAACCACCATTTTTTATAAAAAGGTTTATTCATAAATGTTGTCTCCTTACATAATTCGTTATTCTGTTAAATTATATCAGTAATGGAAGATGTTGTGATAGATCACTCCATATAGCTATTTGTCAAAAATTACTCATCTCAAAGAATGAGTAATTTTTTTATATGAACCTACAAATATTTCATACAAAGATGTAACCATTATGGAATTGATATCGACCAAATATTGTAAAACCTTAAGAAAAAGTTAAGAATTCTCCTTGCAAATCTTTAAGAAATGCTCTTTATAGTTAGAACCATCAACAATGTAAGCAAAGCGAGGAGAAAACGACATGCAGCTCATTACCTTCCTAACTGAATTTATCAAACATCCGAAAACAATTGGAGCAATATCACCTAGCTCCAAAAAGTTGGCTCATAAAATGGTACAACCCATTTGCTTTGAAACGGCTCAATGTATTGTCGAGCTTGGACCAGGGATGGGTTCCTTTACTACAGAGCTTGTGAAAAGAAAGCAGCCAGCTACATTGCTTATTCTCATTGAACATAATGCGATTTTTTGTGAAAAGCTACGTCATCAATTTGCACATGAAGCCAATGTTGTGGTAGTCAATGGCTCAGCAGAAAACTTAAGGCAGTTTATGGACGAACTCCATATAGAAAAAATTGATTATGTCATTTCTGGGCTGCCATTTACCTCTTTAAAGTCTGATGTATCATGTTGTATTTTAAGCAATGTGAAGGATTGTTTACACAATGGAAAATTTATAACATTCCAATATTCACTTGTGAAAAAAGCATTCTTTCAAACATATTTTGAGGATATTTCTCATGAAAAAGTATGGATGAATATGCCGCCAGCATATGTACTAAGCTGTAAACTTGGTCATACGAGGGCTAGTTAATGGAGCTACAGGATCTTTTAGGATTCATTGAACAATATGGCTATTTTGCTTTGTTTTTTAGTTTATGGTTAGGCATTATAGGGAGGCCGCTACCAGATGAGATGATTGTGATGAGTGGTGGCTTTTTATCTTCGTTAGAAAAAATGGTCGTATGGAAATCCTTTTTACTGACCTATTTAGGTGTTGTTTCGGGGCTTTCACTAGGGTATTTCCTTGGTAAAATCTTTGGACATCGAGTGCTCGACAAACTTATCAAAAAGAACAAGGCAAAATACCTTGTAAAATCAAAGGAATTACTAAATAAATATGGTCGCTTTGCATTAGTTCTGAGCTATTTTATTCCGATTGTTCGACATATCTTGCCGTACTTGGTGGGGATGAATAATATGCCCTTTAAAACGTATGCCTTGTTTTCCTATACAACAGGCTTTGTTTGGACATTGATGTATTTTACACTTGGTTTATTATTTGGCAGTCAAATGGAAGTTATTTCGATGCTGGCTACTAAATATGGTATTTATTTTGGAATTATCAGCGTAATCATCAGCAGTTTTTATTATTTTTATATACGAAAATTAAAAAAATAGTTAAAATGAGGAAACGTTATAATTGACAAATATTTGATTATTGGTGGGGTTAGATGAGTAAAGAAACCATTTTAATTGTAGATGATGAAAAAGAGATACGAAATCTTATCGCTATTTATTTAAAAAATGAAGGCTATCATGTGCTAGAGGCTTGTGATGGGGATGAAGGCTTGCAGCTATTAAAGAAGCATCAGGTGCACTTAATTGTATTGGATTTAATGATGCCTAAAGTGGATGGTACTGAAATGTGTATGAAGGTAAGAGAAATTGCGGAAATGCCTATTATTATGCTGACAGCAAAATCTCAGGATATGGACAAGATTGTTGGCTTAACAATAGGCGCTGATGACTATGTGACAAAGCCCTTTAATCCGTTAGAGTTAATTGCCCGCATTAAATCACAGCTTCGTCGCTATCTGAAAATGAATGGCATGAATAGCAGCAATAATGAAGAGCTGGAAATCGGTGATTTACGTATTAATACTGCAACACATGAGGTTTTTGTCAATAATGAAAAAGTCAAGTTAACACCAAGAGAGTTTGCGATTTTAGAATTGCTTGTCCGTAATCCAGGCATCGTGATGAGTGCAGAGCAAATTTATGAAAGGGTTTGGAAAGAGGAGGCTTTTCAATCAGAAAATACAGTGATGGTCCATATACGTAAAATTCGAGAGCGAATTGAAACAAATCCAAGAAATCCTCAATATATCAAAACAGTATGGGGAGTAGGATATAAAGTTGAAAAAGATCTTTAGGTTTTTATGTAAGCTCATAGGGCTCTTCAAACAAATCGGTACGAAGATAAAAAACAATATTCAGCGTAGCATTCGAATTCAACTATTTACAACGTTTATCCTATGTGCGCTGGGCAGCTTTTTGGTGTCACGTGCAGTCCTCCCATTGTTTGAGAATATCAATGAGACCGTGATGGTGGATTATAGTGCCAGTATGCAGATGATGTATTATCAGGCACAAGATACAGCAGAATTAGCGATCCAAGAAAATAGTGTTAATGTGTTAAAGCAATGGATTGACCAAGAAAATGACAAGGTGGACAGTGACCAGAATGCTTTACAAATTATTGTGACAGATGAGGGCGGGAAGATTTTATATAAAACCAAGCAGGTCAAAGAGCAAGAAATTGATCTGCATGAAGAAATAAGAAATGTCATGGATTTTGCAATCAATCAACCGTTTAACCATACGTATCCAGGTGCGATAGAAACATCACGAGAGGCATTTACCACGTTAGTGCCGCTAACCCTGCAAGATAAAAATTATTATTTCTTCGTGAGTGGGCTTCCACAAGGTGAAGCGATAACTAGTACAAGTGAAGGGCCTATACCTTTTTTCATTGGGGTTATTTTGTTTATCGTATCTTTTTTCTATAGTACCAAGCGTAAAATGAATCAAATTGAGGCATTGGCAGAGGGGGTTATGGTCATCGCAAAAGGAAATTTAGCTTATCGTATTGAGAAAAAAGGACAAGATGAAATTGCATTACTAACCGATAATATTAACCAAATGGCGGAAGAAATTATGACAAGCATCGAAATGGAGCGAAAAATCGAGCAACAAAAAAATGAGCTTATTACAAATGTTTCACATGACCTGAGAACACCTCTTACCTCTATTATGGGTTATTTACGTTTATTAAGCGAAGAGAAGTATGAGACGAAAGAGCAGTATGACGAATATTTGAAAATAGCTTTTTCTAAATCTGAGCAATTGAAAAATTTAATTGATGATTTATTTGAGTATACCAAGCTAACGAATGATAAAAATACAATAGTACGACAACAGGTTTGTGTGAATGAGCTACTCGATCAACTAATGGAGGAATTAGTACCCTTAGCAGAGGAAAAACAACGTATTTTTATGAAACACTTTTCTGAAGAAAAAATTTTTGTGGCGCTTGATTCGGAAAAAATTGTTCGTGTGTTTGATAATTTACTCATCAATGCTATTAATTATAGCGCTGATGATGGAAAAATTATGGTTTCTCTTGAAGGGCAAGACGATCATGTGCGTATCTGCGTGGCAAATCAAAGTGATGCCTTTACAACGGAGGAGCTTGATAGTTTATTCGAGAGATTTTATAAAAAGGATCAAGCGAGAACAAATGTTACAGAAGGTTCGGGACTTGGGTTAGCGATTGCCAAAAGCATCGTAGAGCTTCATGGAGGAACGATTCACGCTAAATATAAAAACGAGACATTGTACTTTATTATTACATTGCCATTAGCAGCTTCATAAGTTCAATTACAGTGGAAGAATGTAAATAGCATGTTGTCTCTGTTTGTGATGAGCCAGCATTTCCTGAATGGTTGCTAGGAGAGCTGTGTCCTTGATGAATAGTTGAATTTCTGTTTGCTTGTATTGTTTTTGAAAGTTAAAAATATAGTCTATAATGATTTGTAAGTTATAGTGGTTTTGAATCTCTACCTCGACGAAAAACGGCAGTGTTAACTCTGGCAATTTTGTGCTCCCTCCACGACGAATCCAGACCGCCTCCTGCACATAGTAGCGGATAGGTAATTGTCGATTACTAGCGATAAAAATATCCATAAAAAGCTCCCTTCAGTATCTAATTACAGCCTAAAGGAAATGTATTCAGTCGTCAAAAGAAAACATAAGCTGCTCAGCCAAGGATTATGTGCTGAACAGCTTTTTTAGTAGAAGGTGGATAGTAAAGGATAGCGTTACCAAAGTGGTGGATAGCAATACCAAAGTGAAGGATAGCGTTATCAAAACCGTGGATAGCAATACCAAAGTGATAGAAAGCATTTCAAAACTTTTGGCTAGTATTCTCGCAACGTTGGTAAGCATCAAGAGATTCTAAAAAATACTGTAGTATAGGAGACTGTACATCATCCTTACGATAAATAAACCACGTAGGAATTTGTGCTTGCTTGTTCGTGATCGCATGCAGTGCCAATGCTTGTGCGGCACTATATTTTTCCGCGATGGTACGAGGAAGTAAGGTAAAACCTAACCCAGCAGCAACACAGCCTAAGATTCCATCAAGTGTTCCAAACTCCATTCGATTTTGTGGGCGTACACCATCCTCATGTAACCAATGATCCAAAATAGCCCGATAGGAACAGCCATGACGGAATGTAATTACAGTGCTACTCGCTAAATCTCGCAGCTGCTTAATTGGTTTATGCTTGCTAGATGTGATAATAACAAGCTCCTCGTAGACAAACTCCTTTACCAATAAATTTTCTTTATAAACAGGTCCAGTGACAAATGCACCATCTAATTCATAATTTTCTAACCGGTCAATATTATCCTGTGAAGGGCTTGTCAAAATGGTAATATCCACCTGTTCATGAGCTTGATGAAATATGGTTAATAACGCTGGTAAGTGTAGTGCTGCAGTCGTTTCCATTGATCCAATTCGTAATACACCTTTTGGTTCTCCTGTATCCTGAACAATCTCAAAGGATTTTTCATAGAGGTGAAGCATTTTTAAGACTAGCTCGTAAAATTGTTCTCCTTTCGGTGTAAGCCGTATTCCACGATGTCCGCGATAAAAAAATGTTGTGCTATACAGCGTCTCAAGACTTTGAATTTTCATAGAGATGTTGGATTGCGTGTAATTAAGTGCAGTGGCAGCTTTAGAAAAACTACCTGTTTGGACGACTGTCCGAAAGATCGTTAAATCAATAATATTCATAGATCCTCCAACTATCAGTTTTTTTGATACCTATTATAACGAATTGAATCTATTTGTGATATCTGGATATTTGTTATAGTGAATTGGAAGGAGTGATTCTATGCACAAGCAAACGATTCAATATGTAATTGGTGGAATTTTTGCATTGGTAATCGCCATGGGCATCGCTCGTTTCTCCTATACAGTTATTTTACCGTATATGCAAGAAACATTTGAATTTAGCCGTGCAACAGCAGGATATTTAGCCACAAGCAATTATTTAGGCTATTTAGTAGGAGCATTGGTGGCAGGGCGTTTACCTATAGCAAATAAACGCATTCCTTTTTTACATCTAGCACTCGTTATTAGCATTTTAACTACTGCCTTCATGGGCATTACGAATGCAATCCTTATATGGTACATACTGCGGTTTATCTCAGGTGTAATGAGTGCCTTTATTTTTGTCGTCATTGCGAGCCTTGTCCTCGATCAGTTAGCTAGCAGTTGTAACATGCATCTATCAGGACTTTTCTATAGTGGGGTAGGGACAGGTATTGCTTTAAGTGCCATCATTGTTTCACCAATACATGCCATTTTTCAATGGAATGGAACTTGGATTGCTTTAGCTCTGTTTTGTGTCGTATTGTTTGTGCTGATTATAAGATTTATTAAACCGATCCCACCGTATGAACAACACTTAGTAAGTCAAGTCATTGCGCCCCAGAAAGCTCCACCGAAGACGTGGCTAAAATGGTTAATCATAGCCTATAGCCTTGAGGGGCTTGGCTATATTGTCACAGGCACCTTTATTGTGTCGATTGCACAGGAGTCAACAAGCTTTCATGGAGATGCAGCCTTTGTATGGTGTGTAGTGGGCGTTGCGGCGATTCCTTCATGTATTGTATGGTCGAAGCTAGCACAGCATTATGGCTATGTAAGAACATTACTGATCTCTATGCTATTGCAAGCATTTGGTATCGTGTTACCTGCATTTACAACGAATACGCTTACCCTTTATGCCAGTGCCTTTATTTTTGGTGCAACCTTTATGGGCATTACAACAGTTGGCACAACATTAGCAAGACATATTGTACCGATAAACAGTCATCAAATTATAGGCTATTTAACTGCTGGTTATGCATTTGGCCAAATGATTGGCCCATCCATAGCAGGGACAATGGCGAATATGACGAATAGCTATCAGTATGTATTGATAGGCGCTGCCGCCGTAGTAGTGCTTGGGGCTCTATGTTTAATTGGTGGGGTAAAATATGATAGGACGACTGCTCCCATAAGTAAATAAAAAAAGTAAGTAAGACCTATCTGCGTCTTACTTACTTTTACATTAATGGATATCTCGTTTCTTAAAGTTCCCACCACGAACTTCTGAAACATCAGAAATGACAACAAAAGCACCTTCATCGATATCCTTTATAATTGAAACTAATTTATTTTCTTCCATACGGTTAATGACACAGTTTAAAATTTCCGTTGGTTCGTTAGAGAAACCACCACGTCCATGTGTATAAGTAACACCACGTCCTAGACGAGCTTGGATCGCGTCCCCAATTTCCTCAGATTTTGCACTAACCACACGAACTTCTTTTGATTTCTCTAAACCAACTTGGATAATATCAATAACATTTTTTGCAATATAATATGTTAAAGCTGAGTATAAAGCACTCTCTAAGCCAAAGATAAAGCTTGCCCCTAAGAAAATAAAGGCGTTGATAAATAAGATAATATCGCCGACTGAAAATGGAATTTTACGTGATAATAGTACAGCTAAAACTTCAGAACCATCTAAAGCACCACCGTTACGTAATACAATCCCGATACCCACACCGAGCAGCATACCACCAGATAAGACAATCAGTAAGGGATCATTTGGGCCTAAAATGGTTTTAACATCATGTAAAAGCACCGTAGAAATGGATAATGCTGCGATACCAGCACTACTCATTAAGGCAAAGGTTTTTCCAACTTGCTTATAACCGATATAAATGAACGGAATATTTAAGACAAAGAGCAGTATGCCTAACGGGATTCCGAAGAGGTGAGCCCCCATAATACTTAGACCTGTTACACCGCCGTCAATGACAGCATTTGGAATTAATACAGCTTCTAGTCCATAAGCGGCAATCACTGCTCCAATAATAATCATAATTAATTTTCGTATATTTTCTAGTGACTTTCCTTTTTTCATAAATCTTCTCCATTTCTTTACGTCAATAGTACTTAAGGTTTTGGAATAATATTTATCGCAATTGTTTTAGTCTCAGAACCTTTATTTGAGTCGGCCATATTATAGTATTTAGTGAGTAAATTGTTAAGCTCATGTTCGAAGCTTACAAATTGATCAGTAGTTAAGGTTAAATCATGTAAAGAAAAAGTAGCTAAATCGCTTTCACTGCCTTTTTCTTCAAGTGAAGATAAATAATGTTGATATTTAGACAGTAATGTTAATTGATAATAGGACATATACGTTAATTTTTGCTTCTTCGTTAGTTTTCGCCAATCCTCCTCGCTAAATTTTGCCGTATGTTCATTTAAGGCATAAAATTTTTCTGTAACTGAACGGATTTTTCGCTCCCTAACAATTTTGATGATGTTTTCGTCCATAAGGATTTGAATGTGGCGATATAAAGTAGCTTGTGGCACATCCTTAATGATTGTAATCATCTCTAAAGTACTTAAGCCTTCCTTTTTCATATGCAACAGAGCTTGTAAAATCTTCATTCTCACAGGATGTATTAAGACATCTGCTTTGCTGTGCATCAATTCTCCTCCTTCTAAAAATGAGATGGCTTTAAGGAAAGAAAGTAATATTATCAAAATGAGAACGTTATCAAATATAATATATTTTTTTTAAGATGTACAGTCATATGGCAAGTGAATTTTCCTCTTTTATAGAAGGAACAGGAATAATTCATTGTATCACTCTCTACTAAGATGGTAGATTAAAAACATAGCAACTATCGCAACAAGCCCAATGACCACAGATATTAAATTTCGTCTTGTCAGCTCAAATGGGCTCACATTACAAATGGCAGCGGCTGGAATTAATGCCCAAGGAATCAATGTTCCGCCACCGATATAAAACATATTAGGACATTCTAATTGAAACCGCGTCATTATTATTACCCTGAGCTGTTTCCAATTTAGACATATTAAGTAGGTCAAGTCCATGAAAGTTTTTTAAATTATTAAGGTATAATGTTTAAAATAAGGATATAATTAACAAATTAGTGTTATGGAGAGTAGGAAAATAAAGTACCTGAGAATTATCTCTTTTTGCTCTTTATAATCAAGACTTTAATAATAAAAAGAATGGAGTGATATTGTAATGTCATGGTTAGCAATTGTCGGATTTTTTTTACTCTTTATAATATTTATAACTTGCAGTATATACTTATTACTTAAAAATAAAAAGGAAAAAAATGCGCATAATAATATATTAGCTTTTATTTTTTTATTAGTAGGGATATGCCTATTAATATTAAATTTATTATTTTTGCTCGATTAATAATTAGAATAACATTCCCTAAAACTATATATATAACCAATTATATAGTAATATGGAAATATAGGGGAAATTAATAAAGGATAGGAGAGTGAGGGAGATGTGAGGAATTTAACTATTCCCTAAATAACTTGAATGGAGAATAAAAAATGAAAAAAATTATTAAAAGTTTAATTTTTGTGATTACTGCTGTTCTTATATTTTCAAATTTCGCTCCAATTCTAGCAAACGCTAACGAAATGGAAAAGAATAACTTCCTATCTTCGTCAAAAAAATTAATTGATAATTCGGACTTTAATTCAGAATTAGGTATGATTGATAAGGAAGCAATTGAATACCTTGATAGTCTTCAAATAAATGTAATTGAAGATAATGAGAATTTTAGAATAGTAGAGTCAATTGAAAATGGCAAACCAATGGTCGCAATATTTGATAAAAATTCGAATGTTTTAACAACTCAAATTAAGGGTGATGATTCATCCAAATTAGTAATAGATTTGAATGAACTTGCAGCTTTAGAAGAGTCATTGAAAGAATCGATATCTGGAGATATTAGCGCTTTCGCATCTTCGATGAAACAAGATACTTTCACAAACTATGAATATACTATTGAATTTACTTCACCTGAATCATGGCAATTACGCAGACCAAATCCTGATAATCCAATAAACTGGTTGTATAAAGATGTAAAGAAAACAACTGGTAACGCAACTAACCTAGAAAAGTTTAAAAATGCTGTTAACGATTTAAATGATTATGAATGGAAGTATATTGGTGCAGCATCTGGAGCTGGCATATTAGCTATAGCTGCGCTAATAGTTGGTGCTATAAATGGAGGTGCAGGGATTGCAGTCGGATTAGCTGCAGCTGGAGTAACTGGTGCTGCTTACAATTATGCAATATCAATGAATAGAGCAGCAAAAGACGCTCATTATTATTACTTCCAAGTTTAAGATTATACGTATCACTAAAGGCCATCTGTCTGGAATTTTTTAGATAGATGGCTAATTTGTATGTTAATAAAATTACTTTGAAACGAGCAATCTAGAGCTCGTTTTTTCTGTGTACACTTGCCATGTTTGAATTTTTAATAGTACATGCAATAAATTGACTCGAGGAAAAAGGACTACCGATATAGTCCTGTACCCCAAAAGTTAGATTTTTGACTCTAACTTTTGGGGACATCAAGGAGCCTTATTTAAATCAAAAACACCGCAACTATCGTCGTCGCAACAAGCCCAATGACTACAGGGATTAAGTTTCGTCTTGCTAGCTCAAATGGGCTCACATTACAAATGGCAGCGGCTGGAATTAATGCCCAAGGAATCAATGTTCCGCCACCAACCCAAATAGCTGTGATTTGTCCTAAAGCAGTTAATGTTGCGGTTCCTTCACCAATGGCATTGCCAAATAGACTGCCGACAGAGCCAGCTAGGGAAATTCCGGAAAAGCCTGAGCCATCTAATCCTGTAATAGCGCCTACCACTGCTAAAGTGACCACGGCAATTTCCTTTGTTAAAGGTACTACCGCAGCAAGACCAACACCAAGATCATTGACAATTCCATGTGAGGTAGCGGGTAAATGGTCACCGAGAATTTGTGTAAAGCCAGCATCTCCAAGATAGAAAAAGGCGGCAATAGGGATGACAGGTCCGAACACTTTAAAGCCGAATTGGAATCCTTGAATCAAATAGCTTGTCGTCTTTTCGAGCCCCTCAGCTTTGTGAGTAACAACACTAAGCAAAAGTAAGATGAAAACAGAGGTTCCTCCGATTAAAGCTGTTGCATCGCCACCTTGCAATTTAAAGACAGCCATTGCAATGACATCTAAGACGAAAGCAATGGGAATGAGTACAGCAAAAAATCGTCTTTGCCCGACAGACAGTAAATTTTCCACAATTTCATGTCTATCTTCACCAGCTTCACCAACATTATTCAAAAGTAAGGTTCCTCGTTTCATATCTCGTCGTAAGAAAATATAAGCAACAATTGTCGTCACAATCCCCATTGTAATGACGAGCGGAATACTAGCTGAAACGACATCACCAACAGGAATTCCAGCAGCATCAGCTGTTAGTTTTGGAGCCCCTTGTATGACAAAATCACTTGATAACGCAATACCATGCCCAAATAAGTTCATCGCCATGGCAACGCCAAGTGCTGGGAGGCCAGCCCGAATCGCAACAGGTAATAGCACCGCCCCTAACAGTGCCACTGCAGGAGATGGCCAGAAAAACCATGAGATAAACATCATTAATAGACCAATCGTCCAATAGGCGAGTGCTGGTGTTTTAATAATCTTCGTGAAAGGTGCAACCATAACCTCATTAATACCAGAAGTCATCATCACTCGACTCATGGCAACAATAATCGAAATAATAAGAATCGTTGATAACAGCTCTGTAATAGCATAAATAAAGCTGTTAAACACACCACTTATGGACGAAGTGAAATCGCCAGTCGCAACAATCGCTAGCATAAAGATGCCTACTACACAAATGAGGGTGGTATCGCGACGTTTAACCATAAATCCGATGATGAGTACAATAAAAACAACATAAATCCAATGGAGAGCTGTGAATTCAATCCCCATATGTTTCCCCCTCAATATTCTGATTCTATAGAATATGAAGAGAAAAAAAGATGGTGATGATTTTGAAAAATTTTGACCTAGGTGAAATGTTATGTGAATTGATAATAGAAATAATTAACTAATAATGATGGAAAATTAAGTTATTAATGAAGTGCTCCTATTGTAAGGAGAACTTTAAGCAATCTAAACTATAGGATTTTCTAGTGTCTTTATCTGCATCTTTGCAAACTATCTCAATGAAATGCCTCTTATTATAAACAAGTAATCAACTTAACAACCACTTTCTTAGCAAATTAAAGGGTCTCTTAAAAGATACTTGATGTTATACAATAGTGGCCGAAAACTACACCTCAAACAAGATAATTGAAAGAAATGAATTTTTATATTAAAATACTTTTATAGATTATCGATAATCTATAATCCATAATATATAACACCTATAGCTAATCACCCTATACACTAAACTATGTTAAAATAAAGGATATAAATTTAATGGAGTGGTTTGATGGGGTTTGATGAAAGTTCAATTTCAAAAAAAACAATTTCTGAACAAATAGCTGAACGATTATTATTTCGCATATTTTCTGGTTATTATGAACAAGGTCAGCGCTTAATCGAAGCGGAAATTGCAAAAGAGTTACAAGTAAGTCATGCACCTGTCCGTGAGGCTCTTTATCTTTTACAAAAAGATGGTGTAGTTGAAAAAGTACAACATAAAGGTGTAAGAGTTAAGACTATATCGGATCAGGAATTGAAGGATTATTTGGAAGCGCTTTATTACCTATTGGATTCTGCACTCACAAAGTGTGAACCTAAATGGAATGCCGATTTGCAAAATGAACTATTACTTCGTTTTGAAGCGATGAAACAAAGAAAGTCTGCTGAAAATATTTATGAATATGTTGTTTCGTTTGCGCACTTGTTACAATTGTTTTTTGATGTTACAGGAAATATTGCGATGCTACGATTCTTTAAAGAAACCATATTTGTTACAAATGTAGCTGCACAAACAAAATGGAAAATGGATCTAGTTGAATCCTACCATCTGTCCATCAACACGTTTATCAGGTGTATAGAAGTGTCGGATTTTAATCATGCACGAGTGGCTATTAAAGATGTTATTTTATGGTACCAATTTAAATAATTTTATGGGGGTAACATAAATGAAAGCTGCAGTTTGGCATGATGTGAAAGATATTAGAGTCGAAGAGGTTGAATTACGAGCTTTAAGAGAAGAAGAAGTGAAAGTAAAAGTAGCATGGGCTGGTATTTGTGGAAGTGATTTGCATGAATACGAAGAAGGTCCAGTTTTTGTACCAGTTGATGTAAAAGCTGAATTAACAGGTGAAGTTGCCCCGCTTACAATGGGTCATGAATTTGCTGGGATTATCGAAGAAGTTGGCTCTAAGGTTACGGACTTAAAGGCAGGAGATCGAGTTGTCATCAATCCTACATTAACTTATAGAAACAAACATGAAGATGTCGATCGATATGATGGATTTAATTTCATCGGACTACATGGAAACGGTGGATTTGCGGAATATGTCAATGTCCCTGTAACAAATGTACACCGTTTAGCCGATAACTTAACATTAAAAGATGGTGCACTAGTAGAACCAATGGCTGTTGCTGTACAAGCAGTCAAAGATGCTGGGGTTACATTAGGAGATTCTGTAGCCGTATTTGGTGCTGGACCAATTGGATTGTTAACAGTAATCGCTGCAAAAGCATCTGGTGCAAGTAAAGTTATCGTATTAGATTTATCCGATGATCGATTAGAAAAGGCAAAAGAATTAGGTGCAACCCATGCCATTAACTCTGGTAAAGAAAATCCTGTACAAGCAGTTCGATCGATTGTAGCAGATGGGGTTGATGTATCCTTTGAAGTTGCGGGAGTAGCTCCTACCTTTAAACAAGCAATTGATGTTACAAAACCACGCGGTAACATGATGATCGTTTCGATTTTTGCAAGACCAATCGAATGGAATCCAATGCAACTTACAAACACAGGTGTTAATGTACTGTCATCAATTGTTTATACACCGTCAATTTTCCAAAGAACAATTGATGCAATGAGCTCTGGTCAACTAAATCCACAGGGTATCATCACAAGTCAAATTGAATTAGATGACATTGTTGACAAAGGATTCAAAACGTTAACAAACGACAAATCACAATCTAAAATTTTAGTTGCGATAAGTGGAGAAAATTAACAACATGGATAGATTAAAATAAATCTATCCTAACAAAGGGAGTATGGCTTATTACAGTCATGCTCTTTTCTTATAGCCTGTTTGATGATTCAAAACTGTTTTTTAAAGGATTTGCTGAACTTCATTGAGGAGAAGAGGGGCGTTGCAGCTTAAGAAAGCGTTTATACTCGAATAGTATTTTTGAAATATAATAAGAGAAGAAAAAATGACAAAAAGAATCGAGAATAAATTTCACGATTCTTTTTGTCATACAGCTTAATTTCTTTCTCTTGCCCTCTGTGTGTCTCTAATATTTTTTTGAACTGTTATGGAGGCAAATAAACTAAGGACAAATGACATACCATAGAATCCTTTTTCGCTTAAAACAATACTTCCAGCATTATATAAACCAATCCCCATTAATAAAATAGATACAATAAGTGCAATCCAACTAATACCATAATAAATAGTAGTAACTGGTATTCCTTCATCTTTATCTCTTACTGATTTTTGTAAAGATACTGCTGAATAGAGCCCGAATACTAAAATAGCTAAGTAATATCCTTTTTCGTTTAGTTGCATCGTTGCGTTAAATAGGCCTATAAGATAAGCAGTAACACCTACGAACAGTGCTGCCCAGGAAGCACCCTTGAAAGCAGCAGTCGGTTCTCCCTCTTTCCTTTCTACTTTTATTTTCGGATCAGGCTGTTTTCCCTTATCTAATGAAGTCTCATTTTGATTAGACAATATCTTTCTCCTCCTTCTATCGCTGTATCAAAACATTCTTATTCTACAGGGATGTGATGAGAACAGAAATTTCTCTAAAACTGGCTTTTCAGTAATAAAGCAACCCTCTTTGAAGGAAGCGGCTTTATACTTGACCGTTATATTGCTGCAATATAGATAGTCAATGTGGCTTCATCAAATTTAAAGGGACGATTATTGTTCCTTGGTAAATTTGCGCTTTACCCCGAGATCAATTTTTTCTGTCCTTTGTTGCAATTACATTTTAGGGGCAGGAATCTGTTGTACCGATAAGAACTAGGTGTATAACTTTTTTTCATTTTATTCAAATAGACAGCTGAATATGTTAGGTAGATGTGGCTGCCTATTGTTGCTTTGCCCACTGTTATTGACGAACAATGAACGAAATAATTTAAATGGTTGATAATAGCTAAGGCATAAATAAAGCTGTGTAATACCTGACTTATGGTTGAAATTAAATTGGTCAGTTGCAACAATTGTATCTAAATGCTAATAAAAAGGCTTTTAAAGTAAATTTAAAAGCCTAGGCTCATTTGAAAGTGAGTACCTGGTTTCAAAAAAGTACCCCTCACGTAGAAAGAGATTGCGCCACTGCAACCAACCTTTTTACTCCTTCCCTTAGTTGTTTTTCATTTGCATAAGAATAGCTTAAACGTATCCAGGATGATAGTTGTTTTAATGGATCACAAATTTGACCTGGTACAAAGGATATAGATTGTTCAATACTTTTAGATAGTAATAATTCAGTTGGAACATTATCTGGGAGCTGTACCCATAAATTCAGACCGCCTTTTGGGCTAGTCCATCGCCAACCTGTTACGGCTAGCTCTTCTTCCATGATTTCCTTTCGAATCTGTAGGGCGATCCTAATTTTCTCCAAGTGCTGTTGCAATCTTAGGGATGAAAAGTAATGGAGAAAAATTTTTTGATTGAGAAGTGGTGAGCCATTATCAGCCAATGATTTTTCTGTTAGGAGTGAGTTCATTAATGATGATTGACAAATCACAGTCGCAATTCTCAAGCCAGGAGAGATATATTTGCAAAAGCTTCGGATATAAATGACTGTTCCAGCACTATCGTACGTGTAAATGGGTGGTGGTGGGGCTTGATCAAAATAGATGTCGTGATAGGCATCATCTTCAATTAATAGCAATCGATATTGTTCAGCTAGTTCTACTAATTTTTTGCGCTGCTCGACAGAAACAGTATAACCAGTCGGGTTATGGAATGTGGGGTTGAGATAAAATAGGCGCGGCTTGTATTGTTTAATATAGTATTCAACCTGTTCTAAATCGTAGCCCTCTGGATGGATATCAACCGTTACAATCTGTGCTCCTTGTGCTCTAAAAATATCAATCGCAGCACTGTAGCTTGGACGTTCAAATAAAACGACGTCTCTTGGTTTAATAAAAGCTTGAGCGATTAAGTGAATCGCTTGCTGTGAGCCAGAAGTGATTAACAAATCTTCTGCACTCAAATGAGTTTTATACTGGTTGATAAAATAGTGAGTGAGTGTTTCACGCAGCTCTAGATCACCTTGTACAGTTGAGTAGGTGGCAAGTACTTTAGGATAAAGGTCAAACACTTCCTTCACATAATCTGAAAAATAATGATTAGGCAAAAGATTTGGATCAATCAACGCCTGAGAAAAATGATAGGAAACAGAGGGTTGATGGATTTCGGATAAATGATTTTTTTTTACGTATGCAGAAACAATGGGATTGTCCTGATCTAGATATTCAAGATTTTTCGTTACAGTTGATTGGACATAATAGCCTGCTTTATCTTTTACATAAACTTTGTCATGCTGTTTTAGTAATTGATAAGCCTTTAATACCGTTAATCGATGAACATTCATTTCAGATGCTAATTGTCGGACGGAGGGAATCTTGTCATGTTCTTTCCATTCTTTACGTTCTATACGGTGCAGTACATAATCGTAAACTTTCTTAAAAAGATAATCTTCATTTTGATTTGCTTTGCCCATATTGATTCCTCCTATTCAAAACGATTGTACCACGAACCTATCTAATCTGTTCTATCCCTTTTAATCTGTTCTATTGTCTTTCTTTTATGATAGAAAAAGAGGAGGAGGTTTATATGGTACTTATTAATTATTTCTTCATGTGTTTGATTTTTGGAACGACTTTTTTAGCGATTAAAATTGGTGTTGATGCAGGAATGCCTCCGTTTTTATCAGCTGGCCTCCGTTTTTTTATTGCCGGTTTACTGCTATTTAGTTTTATGGTTTGGAGAGAAAGAACGACAATACGGGTGTTATTTCGTAAAGAGATGTTTTTTACAGGAGTGGGCTTAACCTTTGGGACGTTTGCCACATTATATTGGGCAGAACAGTATGTGACATCAGGGATTGCAGCTGTCTTATCTGCTACAGGTCCAATGATGATCATTATTATACAGACATTCCTATTGAAGCAAAAAGGAAATCGGAAATCATTTATTGGTTGTGTTGTCGGAGTCATTGGTGTTACGTTCTTGATCTTACCTAGCTTTTCAATTGAGATTAGTCCCTTCTGGATGGTTGGTTGTTTTGCCATAATACTAGGGGAAGTTTTTTATGCATCTGGAACGATTTATACGAAGCATGTCATCCGAAAATTTGAAAAGACATCTCCAATTGCTTTAAATGCAGCGCAAATGATGCATGGTGGGATTTTATTAATCGTTTTGTCACTTTTTACTGAGAACATTCAGCTTCATTATCTTTTAAGCCCAGCTTCAATTGGCTCTCTTCTTTATTTAATTATTTTTGGTTCAATGATCGGCCATAGCATTTATTATTGGCTTGTTTCCCGGACGAATCCTGTTTTTCCTTCTACATGGCTGTATATCTCACCAGTCATTGCCGTTACATTAGGTGTGACCCTCTATCATGAATATATTTCTTGGCTAACAGGCATAGGTACTCTGACAATTATTGTTGGAACGGTTCTAGTTAATTTCGAAACATTGAGAGAGTTGCTTTGGCGTAAGAGGACTATGCATCAGGATGTGAAAAATTAATATAGCTTGAATAAGAGAGGTAAGAAAATCTATTATTCTACATTGATAAAATCTAATTTAAAAGGAGAATGAAGCTATGAAAGTTTCTAAGGGAGTAAAGATTCTGGAACTTGAATTTAATGGGAACATCATTCATCCAACTCTTTTATGGGATCAGGAAATGGCTGTTTTAATAGACACTGGATTCTCAGGTCAAATGGAAGATTTGCGCGTAGCAATGGATAAGGTAGGCGTGTCGTTCGATAACCTAAAGGTTGTGATTTTGACACATCAGGATATAGATCATATAGGCAGCCTCCCGGAAATAGTGCGAAATTGTGGAAGTAATATAAAAGTCTATGCGCACGAACTAGATAAGCCTTATATCCAGGGGGATTTACCACTTTTGAAAGACGCGCACATAGCGAATCCACCCAAGGGGAAAGTGGATGTGGCCTTGAAAGACGGTCAAGAACTACCGTACTGTGGCGGAATTCGAGTGATCCATACTCCAGGGCACACGCCTGGCCATATCAGCTTATATTTAAAGCAAAATAAAACACTTGTTGCTGGAGATTCAATGTATAGTGTAAACGGTACACTGGGAGGAATTCATGTTCCAACTACTTTGGATATAAAGGTCGCTCGACAATCTTTGAAGAAATATTTAGACTTAGACATTGAATCTGTAGTTTGTTACCACGGAGGATTATGTAACGTAAATATTAAAGAACAGATTCGAAAATTTTACAAATAATGATATCTTTTTTGAGGCACTACTGCTAAGTGTAAATGGAAGTCTGTTTTATTGTTAGCCAGCTCATGTTATAATGAAGAGCTTAAGATGATTAAGACCTTTTTATAACGGATGCCAAGAAAAGCCTCCGCAAAATGAAAAATATGGAGGTGTAAGAGAATGAATAAGCGTTGGACGATTAGTGAAATTCAAAAGTTTGTTGAGAACAATTCAGAAAGTAAGTTGCTAACGACTGAATATCATGGTTTTTCTCAAAAGTTATTATTTAAATGTGCATGTGGTAGTAACTTTGAAAAAACATTTACGAAATTTAAAAATAAAAATCAACGAAAATGTGATGTATGCCAACCGCCAAAAGAGTCACGCTAAATATATTGCCAATTTTTACTAAAGAGAAATAGGCTTTTTCTATGTGACTGATAGAATAAAATGTTGATTAAAATCACTTTACTCTTATAGATAAGGTGATTTTTTTGCCTAGGATTACTACTGAAAAAGATTGTAAAGTAACATACTTAAGCAAATACAGAAAGAAATATCACCAATTTAACCTTCTGTATTAATGAAATATCATGGATAGAAGCCAAACCCTTGATACGTCTGGGTTTGGCTTTTTTTGATACTTCCAAAATTTTCTTTTTTTACTGAAGAACTCGATTTGTAAACCATTATTGCCGAAAAAAAGATTGTAAAATAACAATCAGTGATTTATATTGGAGATTATGATTTTTTTTCAAAATCTCAAAATCATAATCGAAATTTAATTTATATACAAGTTTTAAGAGGGAAGTGAATTAGCAAAATGTATCTTTATCCCCTATTAGTCATTATTGCAGCTAGTAGTTTTGGAATCGTTTCAACTATCATAAAACTGGCAATGCGTAGTGGCTTTTCTGTATCCGAGGCAGTGACAAGTCAATTTTTTGTCGGTTTCTGTATAGCAGTATGTATCTGCTTAGTTACAAACAGGTCAAAATTTAGCTTTAAAGGTGTTAAAATCCTTCTATTTGCAGGTATCTTAACTGGGTTAACAAATATTTTATATGGTCATTCTTTGAACTTTTTGCCTGCTTCCTTGGCAGTAGTACTACTGTTTCAATTTACATGGATTGGTATGTTGATTTCTTGTATTACAAAACGGCAATTTCCAAGCAGAATTGAATTAATCTCTTTAATTATATTGGTAGCTGGAACCATACCAGCTGCTGGAATAATTGATGTTGATTTATCCCAAATACCTTTGCAGGGATGGTTATGGGGGCTAGCAGCTGCTCTTTGTTACTCTTTATTTTTATATGTGAACGGTAAGGCAACTGCAAGTATGACAACCTCTAACCGTTTAGTATTAGTTTCTTTCTTTGCTTTTATGATTACGGCGGCTTTTCAGTCTCCAGAAATTATTTGGAATGGTACTTTGTTTAATGAGGGGCTTTGGATTTATGGATTGGCATTAGGGTTATTTGGCATGATTATCCCAGTTTTCTTATTCACTATTGCAGTTCCTAAAGTTGGATTAGGTATGTCCTCTATATTGAGTGCTGTTGAATTGCCAATCGCCGTGATGGTATCTGTTATCCTATTAAGCGAAACGGTTACCATGTTGCAAATAGCAGGTATCGTCACGATCGTTATCGGTATAAGTTTACCAACATTGCTAGATAAAGATGGATTGTTAAGTAGCGTCAAAACTAAGTACAAAAAATCCAGCAAAGAAGTAGCAAAAGGGTCTTCGATTTGAAGATCCTTTTTTTCATGACAATCAAGCAATGTGATAACAATTGGGTTTTCTGATACGAATTTAACGTCCTCTTTAGTAGATTCAATTACTCCTTTTATGCAATGCTGTAAATTTTTTTGTTCATACTCCGTTCATATTGCTGTCATAGGTAGTACACCTTCATTGTATAAGCTATCCTTAACGGTTTATAGAAAGTAGCCGGAATCCACTTAGAGATAACGAAGGGGAGGTGTGGCACGAGAACAAAGGTGAAAACGGTAATCGCTTGCCTTTCTATACTATCGTGCAAACATAATGAAAAAAATGATCATCATTTTAAGTAAATTAATAGCAGTTTTTGCTGTAGCCATCATACTTTTTTTAGCGATTGTTTTCCTAGTGAATATTGTCTGCTCTAAAATAGAGCAAGGAAAAATAGAAACTTATGGGCAGTCTATAGCAGTGGACGGGAAAGCGATGAATGTCTTCATTCAAGGAGAAGGCGAAGAAACTGTTGTGCTCTTACCTGGTTATGGAACAGCAGCACCAGCACTTGATTTTAAATTTCTAGTAGATGAATTATCTCCATTTTACAAAGTGGTTGTCATCGAGCCTTTTGGTTATGGGTTAAGTGATCTAACTGAAAAAGAACGTAGCACAGAGAATATTGTTAGTGAAATACATGAAGCTTTACAGCGTCTTCATATTGAACGTTATATTCTGATGGGGCACTCCATTTCAGGCCTTTATGGATTGGATTATGTGAACAAATATCCAGAAGAGGTGAGTGCATTTGTCGGGCTTGATAGCAGTGTTCCAACGATAAGCGAGAAAAAGATTGATTCTTCTATAATAAGAACTATAAAACTACTTAAAAAATCGGGTTTAGCTAGATTGCAAGTAAAGCTAGGGGATGACCCATACGCCGTACTAGCATATGATGATAAAACAAAAGAACAATTGAGAATTCTTAAACACAAAAACATGTATAACCCAAGCCAGTTAAATGAAGCTGAAATGATGTATGAAAATTTTAAAGCAGCTGAAAATAGATCGTTCCCAAAAAATCTCCCTGTGATTTTCTTTATACAAGAAAATCATCCAGTAACTGACAGATGGATACCAGAGCATAAAAAACAAATAGAAGATTCTATAAATGGGAAAGTGATGACATTTGAAGGGGATCATTATTTATATCGTACCAAAGCAAAAGAAATCGTTGAAGGCTTCAGAGAATTTATGAAGGAAGTACAGTGAAGGTACTGAGAAAGATCCTTTATTTTATCTTATATTAATGGTCAGTAAGCGCCTATCTCGATTGGGGAAATTAGGGTGAGCCAACTAAGTGCCTCCGATTAAGTGTAATATATTTGTTGTAGTTAATTATTTTGTGCGTATGAACAGCCAGTATCTATTTTGAAGCCAATTAAATAAAGTTCTTGAAACGAGTAACCAGGCGCTCATATGAGTACCTGGCCTTTTTTATGCAGTATTAAAAGTGTTAAAAAAGGTTCTGAAAGGTGTAACGATAACGCTGAAACCTTCATCAGGCGGCTCATGGCAAAAATCATAGGGAACAGCCCTGTAATGGCATAAATAGCGCTAACCAACTACTTACTTAATAGAGTATGGGTTTACTTTTATACTGTATCTAGTACAACTTGATTATGTTTAGATCTCTGAACGGAAGTTGTTACCTAGCTTGCTTCCCAGACCAAAATAATGCCGAAAATTATAAATAAGTGGGCTCCATTTATTTGGATCAATATGATTTTCCTCAATAATAATTTCCTCATGAGCATGTACATGTATCGTTTGTGTCTCAACAATTGCAAAAGTAGGAGAATAATCTGGGATACGAATATGTTTTACCTTTGCCTCGATTTGGATGGGACACTCCATAATCCTAGTAGGAATGACCGTTGTAGAATTGATAGGTGTGAATCCACAAATATCAAATTTCTCTTTTCTATATGTAAAACCAATTTGTTTCTTAAAATCTGGAACTGGTTTTTTTCCTGTGTAAGGAGCTAACTGCTCCACATTTTCCCATAGAGAGGGATCAGGAATATTAATGACACATTCAGGATGTCGTTCTAAATTTTCTATTGCTTTTCCACCAAGACCAATACCTAAGACAATACAGTCTCCTAATGCCCAAGAAGATGACAAAGGGCTAATATTCACTGTTCCATCCTCATTTAATGTACTCAGTAAAATTACAGGAAATCCATAATATAAAATTTTAGGATTTATCATTTTTGTATTTGGTATTTTCTTTATTATTGTCATTTTAAGTTCCTCCTACTAAATGTTTTCGCTGTCATAACTCATTGTAAAATATAAAGATTTCGATAAGCATCGAAGTGTTGATTACAAAATAATTACTCCAACAAAAAAATATGGAGGAAAGGTAAAGTTTAAAGTTCTTCATTTCATCTCCTTGATATTTCTAAATTTTTTATGCCAATTTCCTTGACTTCATAAGAAAAATATGGAAATATATAAATAAACCATTGGTCGGTTTATTTATAGGAGGTTTATGATGGCAAGGACAAATAAAAACTATGAACATAAAAAAAACGACATTTTAATTCGAATTTGGGAGGTTCTTCTGCAATATGGTTATGAAAAAATGACACTTCCGATAATCATAAAGGAATTGGGCATATCAAGAGGGGCCTTTTATCATTATTTTCAGTCAAAAGAAGAATGTGTAGATGAAGCTGTTAAATTGTTTGTTGAAAATGCGGTAGTGGAAATAAAGGCGATGGATAATAAGACATTATCTGCAGATGTAAGACTTAAAATGGCAGTTCAAAATAGTATTTCTCTTTTTCATCAAAATAAAGAGCAAGATCGAATGATGAATCAACCTGAAAATGCTGTATTCCATCAAAAACTGATGATAGGTCTAACTAAATATCTTGCTCCGTATTTTGCAGAAATCATTGAACAGGGAGTGGAGGAAAAAATTTTTTGCACAAAGTATCCCTTAGAAATAGCTGAAATGTTATTGACACTATCAAATTTTTATTTAGATAAAGATTTATTTCATTGGGATCCAGAAACCATCCCATATAAAATAACAGCTTATGAAGAATTGATAAATAAAGGTTTAGGAACAACTGATAATATTGGCTTTTTTACTAACTAAAAAGGAGATTGGTAAATGGAAGCTGTTTTAAAATTACAAAATATAAGCAAAAAATTTAATGATTTTGATACAGTTTTACAAGAAATTAACCTTTCATTTTTTGCCCATACGTTTAATGTGATATTCGGACAAAGTGGTTGTGGGAAATCAACACTCATCAATATCATGTCAGGACTAATGAAGCCAACAAGAGGAAATGTTTATTATAAAGATTTAGATATTTCTCATGCGGAACAAAAAGAGATGATTCAATTCAGACGCTATAATTTCAGTAATATTTTCCAAGACTATTTACTATTGTCGGAATTAACGGTACGGGAGAATATTGAATTAGGGAAAACAGGGAATGCTCATGATTTAGAATACCGTGAACTTATAGCAAGGTTAGGGATCGAAACATTAGCAGATCGATTCCCCAATGAATTATCTGGTGGTCAGCAACAACGAGTTTCTATCGCACGTGCAATGATTAAAAATCCTGAAATTTTGTTTTGTGATGAAGCAACAGGAGCATTGGATGAACATAACAGCAAACAAGTTGTGGACTATTTAAAGGAATTAAATAAAACCTATGGTACACTCATTATTTTTTCTACACATAACCTCAAACTTTCTACAGTGGCAGACCGTATTATTGTCATGAAGGACGGCCTTATTGAGGATGATTATTTAAATACTTCTCCACGGAGATTCTATAATGAGTAGTATGTTTAAACAAATTTCCAAGAGTTTATTTTATGAAAAAGCGACTATGTCTGTGTTATTTTTTTTGAGCTGTTTAGGCTCATTTATGTACTTTTTTGTTCAAGTATCTATAGATGGGAATCTAAAACATCTGGCTTACAATAAAACAAATGGACTATTAATTAATAGTTCGCAAAAAGAGCTTTTGATTGCATTACATTCTAATCAAATTTTAGCAGCTACTTTTTTAATCATTTTTTCTGTAATTGCAGCCTTTGCATTTTATATGTTTTTTTTAAAATATTACCGTAATCATATGAAAGAAATTGGTTGCTATAAGGCTTTCGGACGTTCAAATAAACAAATAATCGCAGTTATGTTTTTCATTAATAGTAGTCTTTCTTTTATTGCCTTTATAGTAGGCTTCATATTAGGATGGATTTGCTCGGATGTATTATTACAATTATATCGTTCATCTTTTGATATTGAATCACTTCATAAGGGAATTCTCCCTTCAAATTTAGCAATAGGTTTCCTATTTATTGTTGTATTATCGGGAATCATGGCAATAGTGCCGTACTATAAGTTTTTAAAATTTGATATTTCCTCATTATTACGTAATTTCCCTGAAGAACACCAAAATAAATGGATAGTTTTCATTAGTAATAAACTATCCAATGCAGTTCCAACCAAATATCGGCGCTCATTTCGCATAGCTTTACGTAAGCCATTAGCAGTGTCTTTACTATTCCTGTCAGTAGGCTGTTTTACAGTTTTATCGATTATGAGCATGTCACTTCATTTCAGCAGTCAATATATTTATGAAACCCAGACACTTGGTAGGTCCTATAAATATGATATTCAGTTTGAAAATTATCAGCCGTATCATCCACTAGAAGAAGATAGTACTTTCTATTTAAGAAGTAATGTGAAGATTTCATGGAAAGGAAATGAAATTAATCAACAAGCAATAGGATTTCATAAAAAAACAAATTTGTTTCAATTTTATACATTAGATCACAAGAAGCTTTTCTTACCTAAAGAAAAAGAGGTGTATATTAATGAAGCTTTATCTGAACTCTATGGAATACGACAAAATGATTATATTGAAGTAAACATTAAACATAAAATCTATAAACTAAAAGTTGCTGCTATTGTGGGAAATGCAGAGAATAAGACTATTTATCTTTCAGAACCGCAATTAGCAAGTATGTTATCCATAAAAGAGTCAAGCTATAACGGAATACTTTCAAACACTGTTCCTAAACAGTATGAGAATAAATCAATAATAACAGAAAAGGAACGTTTAGCTTATTTACAAAAAAATAATGTTTCAAATAAAATAAGTGCAGTGATAAATCAACTATTAGGATGTATTATTGGCTGCTTGCTTCTTTATCTTGTCATACTGCTAAATTTTCAAGATTGCACAAGAAATATTCTTATTTTAAATATGTTAGGGTATTCTGCAAATTCCATTAACAAAATGTTAATCAGTATTTATAAACCTCTTTTAAATGTGGCATTTATCATTATGGTTTCATTAAGTGTTATAGTTTGTCAGTTCATACAAAAAAGCCTCTCGATAAAAACGGGTGATTATATACCGTTTCAAACGAATTTGTTTATAATTGGCGGTATATGGTTGTTGCTAAATCTAATTTATCATCTTATCCACTGTAGATTTAATAATAATATTGCAAAAATTCAAAATGCAGGACAGACGAAAAAATACATCCTTTAACACCAACTATAAGTAAAATGATGTGACTATTAAGGAGAATAGCAAACGAAGATGTTTTGAATGTAAAGAAATGCACTTCAAGGAACAGTGCATGGTAGTTGAAGATGCTGTTTGTTTTATCTTTCGTACGAGGGAAACTAAGGAATACAACATTAATTTTATGAACAGGGTAAATCATATTACTATATGAATAACTTCTTCTACTGGTAGAAATCTAAAGAGAATTCAATCCCCATTTGATTATGAACGGTGAGGATTATTTGATGCTTATACAGTAAGCAATTTCGAAAGAATGGATGACAGAAATGGGCGTACTAACTGTAACTCTTTGTTTAAATGTGAGCATTCACGATATCCTAAGGGATGCTTGAAATGATGTATAAAATAGTGGTTGTAAAGTACAATAAGATGGGATACTCATAGGCTAAATTTCATTACGTGAGTCATCTACTATTTTCTTCATTCAATATAATTCTGTCTCTCTAATTTAGAAGGGTTAAATACAATGTTTAAAAATAAAAGGATTACATTAAAAACGAAAATACTAGGGTTAATTAGTTCCCTTATACTTCTCATTATTACGCTGCTTGCAAGTGTCTTTGCTTATTTACAAGCAGTAGATACTAGAAATCAAGTAGAACAATTAGCATTACAAGCGGCAAAATCGATTTCACTTATGCCTGAATTAAGAGATGCAATTGAACAAGAGGACTTAGAAACTCAATTTCGTCCTATCGCTGAGCAAGTGATAGATCAGGTAAACGCAGCAAATATTCTCATTGAAAATCGTGATAAGATCATTTATTCTCATGTAGAACATGATATTGAGGAAAGTGGTTTAGATGATACCAATGATCTAGCACTGCTATTTGGAGGCTCAAATATTTTTGAAGTTGAGCGAAGTGGTGGCTCCGTTATTGTTGGGAAAGTGCCAATAATGGCCGACTATGGTGATTTCCAGCGCATAATTGGAGTCGTTTCGGTAGAGTTTTTGGAAACAGACATTTATCGAAATATTATTAGTAGAATTAAGACCATTGTCATTGCTTCTTTTGTGATACTAATGCTCGGTATCATAGGTGGCATTTTTCTAACAAAAAGTATTAGAAAGGATACTTTAGGTTTAGAACCACACGAGATTTCATCGCTATACCTAGAAAGAAGCGCAATTCTTTTGTCTATTAAAGAAGGAATTCTTGCGATTGATCAAAATGGATTGTTAACATTAATCAATCATTCGGCTAAGGAAATGATGAATCTTAATGAAGAAAGGTTAATTGGTCAGCATATTAATGACGTTCTAAAGAATTCAAAAATTGAAGAGGTTTTGCAAACAGGAAAAACGATGCACAATGTTGAGATTCTCTTGAATGATATCGTTTTTATCTTTAACGTTATTCCTATTATAAAAAACAATCAAATTATGGGGGCTGTATCTAGTTTCCGTGATAAGACTGAATTAAAGAATTTAATCAATACTATATCAGAGGTTAGAGCTTATTCAGAAGGTTTACGAGCGCAAACTCACGAATACACCAATAAATTATATTTAATATCTGGTTTGCTCCAATTAGAACGATATAAGGATGCTTTTGACTTTATTCAAAAGGAGTCAATCACCTATCAACATAGAAATCAAATATTATTTAATCAAATTCATGATGCTAATGTGCAAGCAATTTTGTTAGGGAAACTGGGGAAAGCTTCTGAAAAGAAAATAACATTAGAAATTGACCCTGATAGTCATGTCGATCCTTTGCCAAGCAATATTGAGGTAACAGATATTATTACAATTATCGGAAATCTCATTGATAATGCCTTTGATGCGGTCGCTAATCAACAAAGTAAGAAGGTATTGTTTTCAATTACTGGCTTTGGCAATGACATCATAATAGAAGTAACAGACAACGGAAAAGGGCTGCCTGAGGAACACATAGATACTATATTCACTTTGGGCTATTCTTCTAAAGGGGAGAATAGGGGATATGGTTTATTCAATGTTAAACGAATTGTGGAGTCATTAAGGGGCACAATTGAAGTGCATAATGATAAGAGTGGAGGAGCTATTTTTACAGTATACCTGCCAAAAAAGGCTTTCATATGAGGAGAGAAATACAGTGATAAAAGTTGTGATTGCAGAGGATGACTTTCGAATTGCACAAATACAAGAGGGTTTTTTGAAGAAAGTACCTGGTGTAAGCTTGGTCGGGAAGGCGTTAAATGCTAAAGAAACATTAAAACTGCTTGAGCAAGAAGAAGTTGATTTACTTTTATTAGATATTTATATGCCTGATGAGCTTGGAACTGAATTACTTCAGAAAATAAGAGAAAACTATCCAAATGTAGATGTTATTATGGTTACGGCAGCAACTGAAAAAGCTATGCTAGAAAAGGCTATGCGTTTTGGCGTTTTCCACTATCTTTTAAAGCCGGTAACAATGGAAAAGTTTATTGAAATCATCGAGGAATATAAAAGGAAAAAAGAGCTCTTTAATAGCAGGGATGAAGTCGATCAGTCAATTATTGATAGTTTCTTTGGCACTTCTGTCCAAGCTGTGATGAATCAAAAGGACCTTCCTTCAGGGGTGGATCGTTTAACCTTGCAAAAAGTTAAAGAAATAATGTTTGAGCTTAAAGGTGGCGTTTCAATTGAGGAGATGGGGGAAAAGATGGGGGCATCTAGAACAACGGCAAGAAGATACTTAGAGTATTTGGTTTCAATCAACGTCTGTACAGCTAAACATGATTATGGAATTGTCGGAAGACCTGAAAGGAAGTATTACCTATGACAAAACACTGTAAATTTATGATAAAGGTCTAACGAATGAAGAAGAAACAACTCATGTTATTCCTACTGTTCATGATAATTCTCTTTACTTGCTCTACAAATGAATTTAAAATCCAGGAACCAATCACAAAAGAGGTAACGATTATTGCACCTAGCTCAATTGGTGGGGGATGGGATGTAACAGCTAGGGCTATGCAAGATATATTGGTAAGTGAAAATTTGATGAATCAGAATATTTCTGTCATTAATAAAGTCGGTGTTGGCGGGGAATTAGGCTGGAAATATACAAAGGATCAAACAGATTCGGTAATAGCCATTAATTCAAGTCTACTTATCACTAATTATTTATTGGGTCAAAGTAAATTAACGTATAAAGACTTTACACCAATTGCCACCTTAGCTACTGAATGGGAAGTTACCATTGTTTCAAAAGGTTCGAAAATATCCAGTGCTAAACAGTTAATGGACGATCTCAAGAAAGATCCGCATGCTTATAAAATCGGTGTTTCCCCAAGGCTCGGAAATGATGATCAACTTTCCTTTGTATTAGCTAGTCAACAGGTTGGGCTGAGAACGGAACAGCTCGACTTTTATGTTTATGAAAATAGTGAACAAGTGGTGGAGGCATTATTAAAAAAACAAATCGATGTTGCCACGATGTCTTTATCAGAAGCGAAAAAATATGCTGAATCAAATCAAATAAAATTACTAGTGATTTCTTCTGAAAAAAGATTAAAGGAGTTACCAGAGGTTCCGACATGGGCTGAGCAAGGAATTGATTTAGTTTTTGAACATTGGCGAGGAGTGATGGGGCCTCCGAACATGTCAAATGCTGAAATTGAATTTTGGGATGCAACAATCGAAAAAATGGTGAAGACTGAGAAATGGAAGAAAACGCTTCAAATGTATATGTGGAATGATTTTTATAAAAATAGAAGAGAAACGATTATTTTTCTAGAAAATCAAAGTAGGATGTATGAACAATTAATGGGTATTCATATGGATTCGTAAATAAAGGGGCCGCTACATCTTAAAAGTAGCGGTCCCTTGTACTTAGTACTAGCTTAATGATAAGCCTATAGGAATGCACAGTGGTGTTTGATCAACAGGATTTTCAATAATACAGCAATCAAGTCCAAATGCTTCTCTAATCATGCTTTTGGTAAATACTTTTTCAGGCGGCCCCTCTCGATAAATTTTTCCTTTAACAATGCTAATAAGATGATCCGCATATTGTGCTGCCTGATTTAAATCATGTAAAACCATAACAATTGTTCGACCATGAGTTACGTTTAAATTGCGTAACAATTCTAGTATTTCAATTTGATGAGCCAAATCTAAATAGGTTGTTGGTTCATCTAATAATAAAAGATCTGTGTCTTGTGCTAAAGCCATTGAAATCCAAGCCCTTTGCCTTTGCCCTCCAGATAGCTCATCCAATGTACGATCTACAAAATCGGTCATTTTGGTGGCCATTAACGCACGGTTTACAATCGCATCATCTTCCAGCGTTTGTCTTGACAATAAACCTTTATGTGGATGTCTACCATAATAACAAAGGTCCTTAACAGTTATATCTTCCGGAGCTTCTGGACCTTGAGGTAAAATAGCCAATTTCTTTGCAATTTCTTTAGAAGATTGCTGATGAATGGCTTTTCCATCTAAATAGACTATTCCTTCTTGAGGTGTTAATAATCTAGCTAAGGAGCGCAAAATAGTTGATTTGCCGCAACCATTCGACCCAATAATAACACTAATCTTACCTTCAGGAATGACTAAATTTATATCATCAAGGATTTGAGTTGATCCATAGAACAGTGAAAGATGCTCGGCTGATAATGTTGTCATAAATGTTCACCTTTCTTATGCCTTTTTTCGTTCAGCACGTAATAAATATAAAAAATATGGTGCACCAATCACTGCTGTAATAATACCAGCAGGTATTTCTATTGGAGGAAATAGACCTCTACCTAGGCTATCAGCGACTAAGAGAAGGACAGCACCGAAGAGAGCAGAAGCAGGAAGTAAAACATTAAATTTAGATCCTACAATTCTTCTGGCAATATGAGGAGCGATTAAACCAATAAATCCGATTGATCCTACTGTGGCAACACATACGCCAATTAAAATAACGGAAACGCTTAGTAAAATATATCGCAAAAATCTTGAACGTTCTCCAAGACCTGTAGCTATATCATCACCAAGGCTCAAAATATCCAATTTAGCAGTTAATCCAAATAGTATTGGGATAAGAATGAGGCATGGCAGCAAAATATACACTTGGTCCCAGCCTCTTGCCCAAAGACTTCCAGTCAACCATAAAAGAGTCATGCTTACATCATCTGGAAACTTAATCATTAAATATTCTATCCCTGCTTGACATATTGCTCCTAGAGCTATCCCCACTAAAGCTAATGTATTTGGTTGAGCGCCTTTTTTATAAACAAACAGCATTAGAATGGCAGCAATGATAGCTGCTCCAATAAAAGCTGAAAGGGGAAGAAAAATAATAGGTGACGTTGGGAATAGAACAATGATGATAACGGCTGCTAAACCAGCCCCTTTCGTAACGCCGATTACATCTGGAGAGGCTAATGGATTACGGAGAATTCCTTGTAAAATTGCTCCAGCTGTTGCTAGTCCAGCTCCTACAATGATAGCGATTATAATACGAGGAATACGATAATTGTTTAGTATAAATCTTTGACTTTGTGTTCCTTCCCCAATTAAATTGTGAATGATTTCTGATGGTGTAATGTAAATAGCTCCTAAACCTAGACTTACTATTGATAAAATGAAGATGATGATTAAAAGCACAGGAAGAATAAGCTTAGGATGAAAATGTTGTTTTTGCCTAAACTGTTGTCTATTATTCATTGTTTAATATGCCTTCCTTTCCTTGCTAAATAAAGGAAGAATGGTGCCCCAATGATAGCTGTAACAATCCCAACTGGCGATTCAAAAGGGTAAGCGATAAATCGAGCGAGAATATCTGCGTAAACTAAAAGTATAGCCCCAAAAAGTGCAGAGAATGGAATGATTCTTTGATAATCTCCTCCTAGCACTCTCCTAACAATATGAGGAACAATTAATCCTACAAAGCCTATCGGACCTGCGACAGCTACAGAAGAGCCAGCCAAAATAATGACCAGTATGCCAGCTAGAGTACGGATGCGATTTACTTGTTGTCCGAGACCTTGGGCAGTGCTTTCTCCAAGGACAAGTATAGAAATAGATCGAGAAAGTAATAAGGCAATGAATAGCCCAGAAATAGACCATGGAAGAATGATCATAACATGTGCCCATGATTTTCCATTAATTGACCCCACTAGCCAATACAGAACATCCTTTGCCTGCTCACTAAAAATAATGATTCCTTGAGTTAAAGAGGACAAAAGAAAATGTACGGCCATTCCAGCTAAAGCCAGTTTTACATGAGTCATTCCCCCTCCAGAAGCAAAGGAATAGACTGTTATTCCTCCTATTGCTGCCCCGATAAAAGCAGAGAAAACAAGCGATGGGGAAGAGAGAGAAGGAAAGAGGGCAAAAGTAGTGACAATAAACAATGAAGCACCTGCATTCACACCAAATACTTGTGGAGAAGCTAATGAATTTCGAGTAATCGCCTGCATAAGAGCACCTGCTACGGCTAAATTAGCACCAACTAATGCTCCGATGATAGCTCGGGGCAATCGAAGGGTCTGAATAATTAATTGATCTTTTGATGGATTTGTTTCGAAGAAGGACTTCAAAATCATTAATAGATTGACATCTGCTACCCCTACAGAGACACTAATGATAATTCCTAAAATCAATAAAACGATTGCAGTTATTGCTGTACTATATATTTTTACTTTACCTTTAATTATAGATTCCATTAACTACAACACACTTTCTTACAAAAGATAAGACTTACTAGAAAGAGAAGTAAGTAGAATACCTTACTTACTCCTCTTTTATTTATTTTATTTTTCATTCAGCTTTGTTAATGTATCTTTAGCAATTGCTTCTGCTGAAATAATGCCTCTGAATCTTGTCCATAAATCTCTATCAACACTATAAATCTGTTCATTTTTTACTGCTTTTAAGTCTTTCCAAAGTGGATTTGCCTTCCATTCATCAGTAAGCAGTTTGCCTTCATTATTAGCTAAAAGTAGTACATCTGGATTGATTTCTACAAGTTGTTCCAGACTCATTTCAACATAAGGCTGTTCGTTCTGAATGGCCACCTTCAGACCTAATTGTTCAAGCAATTCTCCATCATAAGAAGAAGTAGTATGTGCTTGAAATGATGTATCTCGTACAACCGCAGGTAAAACAGTTAGATTCGAATCATGGCTTAGCTTTGAATTAATTTCGTTTATAATTTGTTTATGTTCATTTAATCTCTTTTCAGCAGCTTCCTTTTGATCTAATGTTTCTGCAATTGTTTTAAAAGAGTCCAAATTATCCTGATATGTTGATTCACGACTTTTTAAGACAATTGTAGGAGCTATTTGCTGCAAATCTTTGTAAATAGCACTGTGTCGCTCAGCATCTGCAATGATTAAATCTGGCTGTAAAGAGCTGATAACCTCTAAGTTAGGCTGTTCACGAGTCCCTACAGAGGTATAATCTATGTCACGACCAACCAGCTTGGCAATCATATCCTTTTTATTATCATCCGCAATTCCTATAGGATTAATTCCTAAAGTATTTAAAGAATCAACAAAAGATAGCTCTAGAGTAACTATCTTTTGAGGGGTATTAGTAATAACAGTTTCTCCCATCTCGTGTTTAATTGTTCTACTATTTGATTCTTTTGCTTCCGTAGAAGTTTGTTCCTTTTTCTCTGTTTCTGTATTTTTTTGAGCAGCATTGCATCCAGTTAAAACCATCATGACTGTTAATAACAGTAATAACGTTATACCTCTCAATTTCCCTAACTTGGTAAATCCTTGCATTATTCTAACCATTCCTTTCTGGTAATGTAAATGAAAATGATAATCATTAACAGGGATTATAATAGAATGTTCAATGCGGAGGGTCAATATAAAGAAAGTTATGTGAAATAAAATTAATAGGAGTAAAAAGTTCATTTTGAACATTTTGTTCATAGCGGATGACTAAGTTGAATATTCGCTTCGATAACATCGGGAAAGTAAGGGGAATAAACAGATATTTTATTTTCACCACCTGCATACTTCCTTTAAATTCATACGAATAGATACGATTTTTTTGACATACAAAAATCCCCTTTAAGTTAGATGTTATTTCAACGTACTGTAGTTTTTTTACGTTGTCTAATAAAAGGGGATAATATCATGTGCTCAACAAGGTGAAGGTAATTTTCTTATTTTTTAGCTCCTTCATTCTTTATGAAAACATTTATATTAAATTTTTTAATTGAATTTTCAGTAATGGAGTTTAATTCATCTACAGTCCATGATTGGGGCTTGAAACGATAAGCTTTTTCTGAGAAATTGAAGACATCAGAGTTTATTTCCAACCCTTTATTAAATGTACTTTGAAACTGTGATAAAATAATATTTTTAATATCATTTTCAATTGTTTCTTTTCCAATATTTTTTGGATTTTCTCGGATAGAAGCTTTTATTTCTAAATTTAGTATATATTTAGGAATCGAATTATCCACAATTTCTATATGATAATCTATATTATCAATAAACATCGAAACAGACTTATCCTTTATTGATAATTTCATGTTTTTAAAATCCTTATTAAACCAATCTAACCCTGATAGTTCTTCTTCCTTTATCCAGCCATTGAATTTTTGATGTGAAAGAAAATAGGCACCACTTACTTTTAATATATCTTTAGATGTATTATCCTCCATCCAATAATCTTCACTAATCTGTATGGAAGGAACCATTATTGATCCAACTGGTTCATAATATCTTTTAATCATGTCTTGTACAGTACTGGTTGAGATGAACGAATTAAAGAATAATTGTTCATTTGGATCATAAGGAAATGTTAAGATAGGTGGTTTATAAAAGAGACCATGTACATTCATTATCTCTTTAATATCATCATCTTCAAATCCATAAGCTAAAGTATTGTAACGTAAATAATAATCCCTACTAAAAAAATCAAAAAATTCATCTAGATGTCCATCCAATATGTTTTTGGAAATAAAGAAAGTTTGTATATGTCCATAATACAAAGGGTTAACAGAATTCTTTTCTATATCATCGATTGCTCCCTGAATTGTTTCACCTTCTCCATGGCCAACAACAATTGGAGCAGGCTCAGATGAAATGCCAGGATCTGAGCCTGCAACATTCGTAAATCCGAAAGCTTGAAAATATAAATGATACACATCATTAGAATAATCTATACCAAGAGCGGTAATATAAACTTCACTTTGTATTTCCTTCGTGCCTAAACAACCGCCTAGTATAAATAATAAAGAAAAAATTAATGTTATTTTGAATATGCAAGTATAATAATGGGACATTTATAATCTCCCTTCTGCTGAAAAAGCAGTCAGTCTTTTATTTTAATTCTAAATGGCATTTTTAAAAAACCTTTAATAAGATTGGGTATACTTACTTTGTAAAATGTAGAAAGGTAAGGATGCCCAAAACTTTCTAATGATGAGATATATGTTAAGAAAAATAAGACGCTTAAAACAAAGCCATACATTCCAAAAAAGGAGGCAATTATTAATGTAGCAACTCTTATTAAAAATACATTTCCTAGTATATTTTGATTAATTAATGTATAGCTAGATATAACGGTAAGTGCTCCAATTACTAAAGTTGATGGTGATGTAAATCCTGCTCTTATGGCAGCATCACCAACTATTAAGCCTCCTAAAACTGCAACAGTTTGACCTACAGCTTTAGGTAAACGTATGCCCGCTTCTCGAAAGAGGTCAAAAAAAACGAGCATAATAAGAATTTCGAACGAAGAAGAGACGGGTAGTCCAATTTTAGATGCAGATATTGAAACTAGTAAGGGAAAGGGTAACTGGTTAAGTTGATGGACAGTTAATGCAATCCAAAACCCAGGTAAAAATATACTTGTTAATAAAGAGCTAATCCTTAAAATTCGTGAAAAACTCACAAATAAAAAATTAGTTTGATCATCTTCCGGGGCTTTCAAAATAAGTAGTAAATTTGCGGGTCCAATTAAACAGCTTGGACTTCCATCTACCAATATGACAAAACGGCCTTTATTGAGAGAACTTACTGCAAAGTCGGGTCTTCCTGAATAATCAAGGAGAGGGAAGAGGGTCAACTTATCATAAAGTAATTCTTCAATATGATAACTACTTGCAATATTATCTACTTTTATTTTATTTAGTTTGTTTTGTACATTCTTTAAAGTGGTCTGATCAATATTGTTCTCAATGTAGAGCAATAAAACTTTTGTTTTACTTATATCACCAATTGTAAACTGATCACTTGATAAATTTTTACTTTTTAATCTCATTCTTATTAAAGAAAAATTGGTATCTATATTTTCAATAAACCCGTCTCTGGGTCCTCTTAATGAGACTTCCATATTTGATTCTTCAATGGATCGTTCAGGTAGTTTAGCTAAATTGGTTGAATATAAGCTGTTTGATGGAACATGAAAAAAATATAAAAAACCTGAGAAAATTTTGCTATTTATTTCATCTGTCTTCGTTCTGAACTCTTTTCTCTCCTGTACTTCTAAATAGCGATTTATAATTTCGACATCGTGTAAATGGCCTTGTTCAGCCAAAAATCTAATATTTGGTAATAATGAATTCAAAAAAAGTACACTATCAATTAAACTATGGCAATAGATAAATATAACTTCATGTTTTTCGTTATTAAAAATATAGAATTTACTACTTACCGTTATATCTGATTGGTGACTTAATTCTTTATAAAAAAAATCCCTATTTTCAGTCAAGATTATGAACTCCCTTTTGCTTTTTTTCTAATACGTAGAAAACAGTCATAAATAAGAATAAAAATACAAAAATAGAAAGGAGATAAGTGCTTTTTATAAATGACAAAAAATCAGAAACAGACCAAGGAATTAATAATCCTATTGTTAAACATAGATAACAAATAAATAATATTAATTTTCGGTTTTTAAAAAAGGAAGATACAATATACATAAATAAACATATGCGAATAAAAGCCACTGATAATATTTGGAGAACAGATAAAGAATCCAATCTTGTAAAGTACTTACCAAATGATAAAACCCTCCATTGCTCGTTTAGAGGAAAGAGCATTTTCTGGGTTATATAAATGCCGAATTCAGATATAGCTGTCGTAATGGAAATAAAAACCAATAGGACAAATACAATAGAAAAAACGAGTATTCCTTTTCTTTTCATTCTCTCTTTTACATAACCATTTAAAACAATTAAAATAAAACCCATTTCTAAAATACCAATACATATGTATAATATTCCCCATAAAATGGACGGAGTATTACTTGTATATACTGGTAATAATAGTTCATATTCATTGTTCATTGAGTTCCCTAAGTTGAGGAGTACAAACAAAAAAATGTATAGTGAACAAATAATTATGGACTGGATAGCTATGGTTTTGATTCCTTTTAAGGAACCATAAAAGCATAATAATATAAATAAAATAACTGTTATAAAATATGGATAATCAGAGTTAAAACTTTCATCTGCCCAAATAATTGTAAATTTGAGTGAGACGAAAGTGGATGAAATAAAATAAACTATATATGAAGTAATGATGAATAAATAGAGTGGTCTGCTAGTCTGGACAGATGTTAATTCAAGGAATGAAGTATTATTTGTTGTAATTCTAGAAATAAGTAAGGCAAAAAAGAATATTGGGATTAAACTAGCTAATGCACTTATCCATGCTTCACGTTCGACCACTGTGAAAATTGTGGGAATTAAAACGAAATGTGCTAAAAAACTAACTGATAAGAATAACAAACAATATACATGTATTGGTTGTAAAACTTTGTTCATTTTATCTTAAACCCCCTCCTAACAATACTCCCCATGTTTGTTGTCATCTAATCTAAATGGACTTCTTTTTATTATTGACACACATGAACCCAGTTATAGCTCTAGCTCAAAATTTCACTCTCTTCCTGGAAGTTAAAATGAGGTGCATAAATAATTAATCTAACAATGATGCTACTAATTATCAAAGCAAGTTAAAAAACTATCAAAAGTAGATTTTGATTTATTTTATATAACTGCTAAGATTTAACTATATTAAAGCCTTTTTTAACAGTGCGAAACTGAGAAAAGGTTTATAAATTATTAAAAAAATTACATAGATTATAAAATTTAATGAATATTTTTATGATTTAAATGAAAAGGGGGACTTTTTCAATTTGCTTAAGAAGAATATGATCATTTTAGAAAACAATCTTTATTTGAAAATGGGTTTAGTAAAAATACTGGAAAGTGATTACAATATTTATTCAGACATTGACTTATCAAAAAATCTTTATGATTTAATGAATCATTACAAGCCAGATATTATTGTCATTAATGATCTAAGTAAAAATAACCTAAAACATGTAAAACGGATTCGATCCGAATATCCGAATACGTATGTTGTTATTCTTACTTCAATTATTTTAGAGGACGAAATTCATGAGGCTTTGTTAGCTGGCGTCTCAGGTTATTTTTTATATAATATAAAATCAAAAGAATTAAGAAAGGCAATAGATTTAATTTCCAAAGGTGAATACTACTTTAATAGTTCGACAATGACCATTTTTATAAAAAGCTATTTAAAACTTTTTGATTCGAAGGAAATCATATCGCATCTTTTTACAAAGCGTGAATATGTCATTTTGCTAATGCTTGCAGAAGGTAAAAATGTACAAGAGATTAGTCAAACACTTAATATCTCGGAAAAATCGATCAATATAAATATTAATAAAATTTATAATAAATTATCAGTGAAGACTCGTATTCAAGCAATAGATAAAGCAGTTAAAAACAGGTGGATTCCTTATAATTTAGCTATATCTAATTTATATGTAAATCATAATAAAAAACGTGCATTACTATAATATAAGAAATCCGAATATTATTTATATTCGGATAATTTTATTTTATTGGGGAATACTCCCTTTTAAGCAGCTTGCTCATTTTGATTTGTATCTACATAAAGCCTTTGACATCAAAATCGTCAATTGCCATATCCAAATTTCTTATATTACAAATACTTCTTTTTTCTTATATCTAATTATCAAATTATGCTTCATTTGAAACAAATGTTGATTTTGAAGACATGTGAATAGATGTTATGGTATTTGTTAATTAGAGATAAAGAGGTACCTAACATAGGTATTTTTGATTATTTCAAATGAATTTTATAGAGATTCTTTGCTCGATAGGTTTTAAAAAAAGTGCAATAAACCATAATGTAGTTATCAGTTCTATATATGTGTATTTTCGGCGTATTGATAGACAAATTAGTAAGAAATAGAGGTGAGAGTATGTACAATTTTTTAGATCGTTTCACTTTACAAAAGGTGCAATTATTAGATCATATCCATAATGAAAAACGTTTCTTTTCTAGTCAGGAGTTGGCTAAAAAAATGGATTTATCTGAAAGAACCATCTTAAAAATAGTAACAGAACTCTCAGGTGATTTACAAAAATTTGATGAAGCTACTTTTTTAAAAGAAATTAAACATAAGCAATTTAAATTAGATTGTAAAGATTATTTTTCGATTAAAGCAATAGAAAGATATTACTTACAAAATTCCTTAGCATATAAAATCTTTAATGATATTTTCTACAATAAATTAGTCGATTTTAATATGTTTATTATAGAGAATTTTACAAGTCAAGCTTCTATATATCGCCAAATAAATAAGATTAAACCTTTATTAAAGGAATTTCAATTAAAATATACTTCTCAGGATTTCATTACACTTGAAGGATCTGAAAAACAATTCCGCTATTTCTATTATTTGTTCTATTGGAATTCATGTTGGGGAGAAATTTGGCCTTTCACAGGAATATCTAGAGAAGAAATATTAGAAGTAATTAAGGGGTATAATCGAGAACTTCCAATATCTGTTTTATATTTGCTGGCGATTTGCTTAATACGAGCTAAAATGGGTTTTGTAATAGAAGAAGACGTAGCATATACAAGATACACAGAACATCATTATCAATATGAAAAGTTTTCACAAACATTTAGTTCTTTATTTAAAAAATTCACAGCCCTTAATGATGAAGCAATAGAAAAAGAGATAAAGTTTTCATTTTCATTTCTAGAATCTCAACATCGTTATGAGAAAAATGAAAGTACAATAAGTTTAATGATGAATTTTGCTCAATACCATAATCAAGAATTATTTGTGCAAGCTACTTTGTATTGGATGGAGAAATTCAGGGAGTTTTTTTCCATTACTTTAGATATAGAGGAGTATGGCGTATTGTTTGTAAACTTACTTAACCTTCATTATTATACGTTGAATTTTTCTGGTCCTGCATTTCTATTTAAAGAGGATCTTTATAAAAAGAGATTTGATAGTCATGCCACTATACAAATTGAAATTATGAATCAATTTTATGACTATCTCTTAGAAAATGAAGCATTTTATAAGATTTTTGAACATAGGGAGCTTTTAATTGGTAGATATCATCGGTTACTAAAACAATCAATCGACGTACTTAAAAGAAGCACAATAAAGGTAAAAATATACTCTGTGATAAATGATGTTCCTTATTTATTTGATAAGGTCAAACGCGTTTTTTCGCATGTTGATTATTGTACAAAAGATGAAGAAGCCGAATTGATAATCACTGATCGCCTATACTTAAATATTGCTAAAGATAAAGAAGATATTTTTGTGTGGAATTCTATACCTGAGAGGGAGGATTTTTTCAGACTAGGTAAAAGACTTCAAAAAATTTATTTTACTAAAGAACAACAGCCAGACCAACTACTTTTAAAAACATTATTAAGTCAAGTATAGAGTGGGGGAATTTAATTGATCTTGAGAAAAGGATACTGGGGCAAAAATTATTGGATTATTTAGAATATTGAATTTAAAAATGGTAGAAGAATATAAAACTAAGTTATACATGATGAAAAATATTATTGATATAAATCTATTATCATTGATTGCTTCTTTATTAAAATACATACTTTTGTTGGGTTTGATGTTTTCTTGAAAATTACTGGGGGAAAGGATACTAGACTCATAGATGATAAAAAGTTAGACAGAGCAGACTATACATCAGAGGTTAGAATGGTAGAAATTATTGTATGTTTATAAAAAATCTACCGTGCTATATATAATAGTTTGGATAATAGAGAAACGAACCAATGATAAAGTAAGACCAGCTTATTACCTATTGTTATTAAATGAATAACCAGTAAAACAAACAAATTTTCGTTTACTACATTTTCGAATCAGAGGGGATAATTATGATGTTACGCAATCTTTCCACAATGAAAAAATTATTAATCTTAATGTTAATATCCATATCTACAGTTGGTATTATTCAAGTGGTTGGGTACAACACGATGAAATCTTTAAAAAATAATATAGAGGATATATTTAAGGACCGCTTAGAACCAGGGATTATATTGACTGATTACAGGCTAAATAATCGTATTATTTTAACAGATATGTATAGATCCTTCCTTTATACTGATGAAAAAACGATTGAATTAATCAATAATGAGGTCAACAAGGCTTTTGAAGATAATGAAATGAATCTTCAATTACTTAATGACACCAATTTGAAGTCAGATGAAGCAGAAATTATAAGTGAACTGGTGGAACAATATCCAATTTTTAAAGAGACTATGGAGGAAGTATTCCAACTGAGTCTTGCCAATAAGAATGAGGAGGCATTAAACCTCTATTATTCTATAGGTGAGCCTGAGTATAATAGCATTTTATCAAAAGGTTTAGAGTTAACAGAATTGAATAGAGATTATGCAAGTTCTTTATATAAAGATAGTGTAGACCAAGTAGATAAAAATACCAGAAATACAATGATCATTTCAATGGTATTAAGCATACTGTATGTTGTAATTGGGTTTATTGGTGTTCGAAAATATATAACTGCTCCAATAGAAAAAATAAAAACTGCCGTTCAACGAGCAGAAGCGGGGGAATTGAATTTTAGTGTAGATTATGATTCTAAGGATGAATTTGGGATATTATCTTCCTCACTTAATCGTATGATTGCTCAATTACGAGATTTAATTGGTCAGGTAAAGCAATCCTCTGAACATATGGTAGCGTTTTCTACAGAACTCACGGCAAGTACAGAACAAACAAATTCAGCTAGCGAGCATATTGCGACTGTTACGTTAGATATTGCAAGCGGATCAGAGCATCAAGTTAGAACGATAATAGAAACAGAGGATATTGTTACACAAATGGTACAAGATGTCCAAACAATTGAAAATAATTCAACTAGCGTATCAGAGGCAGCTATCCACGCAGAACAAATATCAGTGGATGGGAATGAAATCATTAAAAACGCTGTTCAACAAATGGACAAAATCCAAACATCTATCGATAATCTAAATAATGTGATCTTTGGTTTAGGTGATCGCTCTTCAGAGATTGGACAAATCGTAGAAGTTATTACAAGTATTGCTGAACAGACTAACTTACTAGCATTAAATGCAGCGATTGAAGCGGCAAGAGCAGGGGAAAATGGTAAAGGTTTTGCTGTTGTTTCAGAAGAAGTTCGAAAATTAGCTGAAGAATCCTCTTTATCCGCACAGAGAATTTCTGTGTTAATTGATGGAATTCAAACGGAAACGAATAGAGCAGTGGAATCAATGCAGTTCACAACAAATGAAGTAGTTATAGGCATGAATAGTGTGAACACCGCAGGAGAAGCCTTCAAAAAAATTCAACATGCTACCAAACAAGTATCTGTTCAAGTTCAGGGGATTTCTACTTCGGTAGAACATATGGCTATAGAAATGAATAATATGACTGATTCGATGAAGCAAATCAATGGAATCGCCCAAAGTTCTGCAGAAGGAACACAAAATATTTCTGCAGCTACAGAGGAACAGCTAGCCTCAATGGAAGAAATTACAGCATCTACTTTTACACTTTCTAAAATGGCAGAGGAATTACAAAATAAAACAAATATGTTCAAAGTATGACGTGTATGATTTATTTGAAGTTCTTAGGCAAAGATAAAATGGTTTGATAAACAGACATTATGAACTATAAGCTAATAAATTAGTATTAAATGTTACTATAGTATTTCACACGAAATGTATTTACATTTAACTATTTAACGATCGACCAGGAACTCATATAACAAGTGAGTTTCTGGTCTTTTTTATGTAGAATCATAAGAATTTATTCAGGACATCAAATTATTTACATAACCAAGGAAGTGTTGAAATAGTATTAAAAGTGTATGCATATATTGAACTTTAATCCTCAAATATAGGAGTGGGGCAAGTGAAGGATATAGAGTTGTTTTTAAAGAAATTACATTACTTTGATAATAAATTTAAGTTATTTATTTATCAAAACAAGGATCATCTACTAGTTGATTATTTAGAGTTGTGTGCGTTAATTGATGAGTATTCTTCTTTTATTATAAATCATGACAATGAAACACAATGGAATAATTTAGGGCGGTCAATTGAAATAGTATCATTAGTTCAAAATCTACGAAAGAACTCTTCTGTTTGTGTCCAAATCATGGAGAAATACCGGGCTTTATTATTAAATCATGAAGAAAAGGAGATGACGGATTACTTTCGTAATATAGGAGACTGTATTGGCAAGGAATTCGGAGGTTTTCAAGTTACTAGTCAATCGAAGGTGCTTTTAATAGGATCTGGGTCTTTTCCTATAACATTATTAATGGTTGCGGAACAAACAGGAGCAGACGTTTTTGGAATTGATATTGATGATGAGGCGATTCAGTTGGGGAAACATGTAGTAAATAAATTAGGGAGTCATTTATCCATTCAGATTGATAAGAAGACAGTAGAGGAGCTCGCAGTTATGGAACAGATTAGTCATATTATATTTAGTTCAACTGTAAGCAGGAAATATGACATATTAGACCAATTATATGATGTAACAAATAAAGATGTACTGATTGCTATGCGTTATGGAAATGGGTTAAAGTCTCTTTTTAACTATCCAATGCAGAAGGTAAATAAAAATAAATGGCATATAATAGAAGAAATTATCCACCCTCAACATGTCTTTGATGTTGTTTTATATCAAAAGGTACAATGATTTTAATAGGTGAGGAGAAGACTATGTCTTATTTTAATAAGGTATTACTGTTAGGAACGGGGCCTACAGTAGTTCAATTAGCTGTGAATTTCAAAAATTATTGTAATAGTAAAGTAGCTATTGCAGGTCGAGAATCTTTACGCTCCAACATTTTCTTTGATACGATCGTTCAGCAACAACTTGCACTCAAAGTATCTATCCAAAATACACAACATCAGTCTGTTGCGGGAAAATGTACGATTGATGCGTTTTTTAAGGGTTATCATAAAATATCTGGAAATTGGGATACCGTAGTTCTTTGTGTTACTACAGACTCTTATCTTTCAGTATTAGCTCAAATTGATACGAAAGTGTTGAAGGAGGCTAGCTGCTATATATTAATTTCACCTACATTGGGTTCTAGTCATTTAATAGCGAATTTCCTAAAGAATCTAACTCCTCAGGCAGAGATCATTAGTTTTTCAACATATTATGGGGATACTAGATGGATAGGTGGAATACCATCAAATGAAGTATTGACAACAGGAGTGAAGAAAACAGTTTATGTAGGTTCAACTTACTCAAAATCATATAGACTGGATAAATTATCTGAATTATTTCATCATTTAGGGGTTCATTTAAAAAAATTAGCTTCTCCCCTTGAGGCAGAAACAAGAAATATTTCTTTATACGTACATCCTCCCTTATTTATGAATGATTTTTCATTAAAGGCAATATTTGATGAGGATAGTATAACAAAGTATGTGTATAAGCTTTATCCTGAGGGTCCTATTACTTATACAATAATTCGGCATCTATTAAATTATTGGAAAGAAATGATGGAAATTGTGAAACACTTCGATATTCAACCTCTCAATCTATTAAAATTTATGGTAGACGATAATTATCCATTGCAGCCAGCAAGTATAGACGGACAAGAAATAGAGAATTTTAATAAACTCGAATCTATACATCAAGAATATCTGCTCTATATTCGTTATGCATCTTTATTAATTGATCCATTTTCTATACCAAATGAAGAAGGAAGATACTTTGATTTTTCTGCCGTTCCTTTTAGAGGTATTTATAAAAATCTTGATGGAGAATGGGATATTCCTAGAATGCCAAAAGAGGACTATTTTCGTATGAAGATCATTCAAGGGATTGCGCATGCCCTGAAATTGAAAAGCCCGACGCTTGATTATTTTGTACAAACCTATGAAGAAAAGCTACAACAAGTTGTGGCTTCATCTAAGAATAAAATCTTTTCTGATGCCTTTCAAATAAAATCTTTTTCACAAGAAATAGAGATGATTTGTAAGGAGTTAATTTTGAGTAAGAAAACAAAAGAAGGAGAAGAAGAATATATAAAATGATAAAAAGCTATTAAGTTTACAATAAGGTTTAACAAATAAGCCACTATAGCGGTGTGCGAAAACTAAGGGCAATTAGCGGACCTTTCAAAATTCTTTAGACATGGGTCAGTTTCCGAGCTTTTCATGCGTAGTGCAAGCCACCAATTGGTAAATGGGTGGTTCTATTTCAAATTGACAATGATAATCATTATCGATAAGGTGGGGATAGACGAAAGTCATCATGCCCATCTTTTCGCATTTCAGGGGCTAAACATGATCAGTAATTTGGCAGAGATGACTCAACCCGCCGATTATGGAATCCTTAAAATCAGTTCTCGATGCCACTGAAACTTACTTTGAACAGCAGCTTGTTGAAGGGTCCATGCTATTTGTTGTCAAAAGTCATTACTAGTAAACAATTTTTGAAATGAGGTATGCAATTTGAAAATCGATGTGAATCAGTTAGCAGAACATTTAGCACATATTCCTTTCCAAGTAGAAGGAATATATCGATATACGAGTTATTTAGGTGTGCCGTACGCTGACTATACAGATTCCTTTCCTGGATTTATTTTTCCACTTACAGGGAAAATACAATTTCAATTCAATGGCACGCCTTATATCTTTTCACCAGGAAAAGTTGTGCATGGTGGTGCAAAAATGAAACTAGATCAAAAAAATTTTGATAATGCAAACTGGGAATATATTCTTGTTTTATACCGAATATGTAACTCAGAACTACAAGAGTCCAGTTTTTCTCATCAACATTTTGAATTATCGACTGGACAATCTCCTCGTCTTATTGAATTAATTATGCGTCTTTGGCATGTGTATAATCAGCGCGGAGGCATTTCAATGTTTCAGACCGAAATGCTGTTTCGCGATGTACTGAATGAAGCCTTATTATGTGTTGCTAATAGGCAAAATAGCTGTGAATCACATACTTTATTCGAACGGGTATCTTCTTATATTCATGAATACTATCATCAAAGCCTTACAATCCCCTTGCTTGCAGAACAATATAACGTGAATCGAAATCGACTTTCTTATGTATTTAGAAAACATGCAGGTATGGGACCAGCAGAATATTTATTAAAATATCGTATCAACATGGCGCAAAAAATGCTTTTTACAAGTGATGCGCCTGTCCAATATATTGCGCAAACTGTTGGAATTGCTGATCCCTTTTATTTTAGTAGAGTGTTTAAGAAACAATTCGGTCTTTCTCCTACTGAATATCGAGAGAAGTTCATCAATAATCCATGCTAATTTCAACAAGCATCCATTCAAATCTGAAAATTCCTTTACTATACTAATTGCATATCAAAGATAATTTGTTGGAGGAATTTCGGATGCACAAGATCAAAGGACTGTTATTCTCAACGCTATTATTAGCAGGCATACTAGCAGGTTGCAATGAAACATCAGTTGCAAAGAAAGGAGTAACAGAAGACACTTCTACCTTGGCGGTTAATGCAGATGCAACTGATTGGCCAAGAACCATTAAGGATGCTTTAGGTAAAGAAATTGTTATCGAGAAAAAACCAGAAAAAATAGTTTCCCTATGGTATTTTTATCCTGAAATACTAGTTGCATTAGGTGAGCCGCCTACAGCTTCTACTGACAAAGAGTATCTATCTTCTTTATCTTATTTAAATGGAAAGCTAGATTCAACTGAAGAATTAGGAGATAAATTGTCTCCGAGTATTGAAAAAATTTTATCGACTGAGCCTGATTATATTTTAGCAACGGAACATCATGAAAAATTATATGAGTCACTAGAAAAAGTTGCACCAGTCATTACGCTGAAATCTAAGGACATCTATGATGACTGGCAATATGGCCTTCGTACAGTAGCCGAGATTATTGGAAAGGAAGACGAAGCGGAGAAAGTAATTGATAAAATGATGCAAGAAATTACAATTGGCCGTGAAGCATTAAAGTCGATTCAAGGAGAGTCAGTAGCACTTGTGTTGTCTTGGGATGGAAAAACTTTTAATGTTCTAGGTGAAGAAAATCCTGTATATATTCTTGCGTTTGATAAAGAAAAGGGATTGGGGCTTACACCAGATATCACATTTAAAGGAAAAAATAATCAGTTTACTGCATTCGAAGGAATTTCAACAATTCAAGCAGACCATATTTTCCTGATAGGTGACATTACAAAAAAGGAAACATTAATGAGTGAATTACAACAAAGTAATGTATGGAATAATATGAACGCCGTAAAGAAAGGGAATATTCATTTAATGGATACTTCCGCTATTACTGGTGGTCCATTAGCTATCGAATACGCTTTGCAAAATATAACAAATGCCCTGCAAAAACAATAAAACGAAGAATTTAATTCGAGAAACAAATAGTGTTAAGAAGGTCAATAGATGATAAGGAGAGATGATTATGCCCTACCAAGTTATAAATATAAAAGAAAATTTGTCTCAAATAAATGAGCTCTGGTCTCCGAAAGTTGTAGGTGAAATAAACGACTTTCAATTCAAACTAATTAAGATTGATGGAGATTTTATATGGCACGAGCATCAAGGTGCCGATAAGGTATTTATTGTGCTAGAAGGAGAAATGTTCATTGCTTTTCGTGATGGCCAGGTAAAAATTTCTAAGGGAGAGATGTTTATTGTTCCAGGAGGAGCAGAGCAAAAGCCTTTCGCTGAAAAGGAATGTCATATTATGTTGGTTGAGCCTAAAGTTGCTGTAAACACTGGCGGTATTGAGTCTAAATAAACGGCATCAAATGCTACAGAGGATCTAATGTTTGTCATTAGTCCGAATTCAATATTTGAGAAAATAATTCACGCCTTGCTGAATAGGCAGTAAATGGATTAAATTGCTGTATCGCAAATCGTAGAATTAACCTCTAGATAAATAAGTAGGACAAGAGGCAACATACAATGAAGGAGACCGTTCGTGTTAATTAAACGGTCTCCTTTTGTTTTTCTTATATTTATACTTCACTTCATTATATGTGGTCTATCTTCGGGACTCTGATTATCTACCTTTGCTATAGCATATGCAACAGTAAAATGAGATTGTTTATTTGATTCTTTTCGATTGATTTTAGTGAGTAGCTAAACTTGAAAGATTGAAATTCATTCTAGGTAAAATATATTATTTTCATTTAATGCCATTTTTTTAACCTGATTTTAACCTTTCTACATTAATTTAGTGTAAGAGATACATCATTAAAGGAAGGTGTTTTGATTGGAACCATATGTTGGAGAAATTCGAATGTTTGCAGGTAATTATGCTCCAGATGGCTGGGCATTGTGCAATGGGCAACTCATATCCATTGCAGAAAATGAAGTACTTTATTTCTTAATTGGTACAACTTATGGCGGGAATGGACAAACGACATTCGCGTTACCAAATTTTCAAAGTAGAGTAGTTGTCCATCAAGGACAGAACCAAGCAACTGGTACGAACTATGTTATAGGTCAAATGGGAGGGGTGGAGACTGTCACTTTAAACACTTCACAGCTTCCAGCTCATACGCATCAAGTAAATGCTCTCTCACTTGAAGGTACAACACTGAGCCCAGAAAAAGCTGTTTGGGCAAAAAATATACAATATTCAACACAACCAGCAAATAGCACAATGAATGCAACAGTCGTATCAAGTGTTGGAGGAAATACTCCTCATGACAATGTAATGCCGTTTCTGACAATTAGTTTTATCATCGCTCTTTACGGTATATACCCATCATTTGATTAGGAGGAATGAAAAGATGAATGAGCCATATGTAGGTGAAATCAGATTATTTAGCTTTGGAAGAGTCCCAAGGGGATGGGCATTATGCGACGGTCGAGTCTTGCCAATTAATACAAACCAAGCCCTGTATTCTATATTGGGAACAACTTATGGTGGAGATGGCAGAACGACATTTGCATTGCCTGATTTAAGGGGGAGAGTTCCCGTTCATGTAGGTAACGGTGTCCCACTAGGACAAAAGGCGGGAGAAGAGACACATGTATTAACTATAAACGAAATGCCAGCTCATACACATGTAGTCAACGGTAGCTCGGACAGTGCTACGGTGAAAGCGGCTTCGGGTAATGTATGGGGAGCATCCACTAATAATATCTATTCTGATAATCAACTGAATACTTATATGAACACACAAGCATTGTCAACATCAGGAAATTCACTGCCCCATCAAAATATGCAGCCTTACAGTGTGGCAAATTATTGTATGGCTCTAGTTGGAATTTATCCATCAAGAAATTAAGAAAAAAGGAGATGCAGGAAAATGTCAGAAGCCTATATTGGAGAAATCAGAATATTTGGCGGTAATTTCGCACCAAAAGATTGGGCTTTATGTAATGGTCAGCTCTTATCAATTACTTCCAATACAGCATTATTTGCCATTTTAGGTACGAATTATGGAGGAGATGGAAGGACCACCTTTGCTTTACCGAATCTAAATGGTAGGGCAGCGCTTCATCAAGGAACAGGAGCTGGATTAACACCGAGGAGTGTTGGATCATCAGGGGGTGAAGCTACTGTTACGCTATTAACAACTCAAATGCCTAGTCATCATCATATAGCTGCTTGTAACAATGTTCAAACTTCAAATAATGATCCAACTGGAGCAATATGGACAGAGCAACAGGGAAGAGGCTCTGTCCCTGTCTATACGACACAAGTAAATACACAAATGAGTACATTAGCAATTGATGTAGCAGGTGGGAATCAACAACATAATAATATGCAACCATATCTTGGGTTGAACTTTATCATTTGCTTAGCTGGAGAATGGCCTCCAAGGAGTTAAGAATGAATGAAATGAAGGATGTGAAACAATTATAAAGGAGTAGTGTAGAGAATGGGGAAAAAGATAATAGCCATAACCTTGTGTTTTATGTTAGTAGTTTATAGTCAACTGACAATCATATTGTTTGTTGCCCCTTTAAAAGCAGAGGCGGCTAATTGTGGAACGTCTAATTATCCAACTTGTGTTCAAGATTTAACACAAGCAAATTGGCTAAGTGATACAACGAACGGATTTGAAGTGTCTGGCATTGCAGGGAATGATGGTATTCATTTATTCACATATAGTAATGATGCACAATTTCCAGCTGGTTATTATTTTGATGCAGATGAATATTCAACACCAAAATCGATTAGAATTTCTGCAGGTGAAAGTTTTTCAGGTGGTGTCTTTGATTTAAAAACGTTAAAGATTAATACTATCAATTCACATGCCGAAAATGATGCATTGTCTCTGACGATTCAAGGGTATGATGAAGCAGGAAATCCAAAAGGGAATCCAGTTATTTTTAAGACAGTTGCAAGGCATGACCCTATTTATGATATACCTATTAATCTTGAGGGTATTAACTCTTTTATCATTACTGCAAGTGTGCAATTTATAAATACTGTACAGGCGGGGTTGTGGGATTTAACGTTTACGGAATTTACGATAGATATTCCAAATAATAATCCTCCTAATAACCCACCGACATCTAGTAATGGAACGGTAAATGTAAACGAGGGTCAAGTGTATACATTAGATAGTACTTCCTTCGCTTTTTATGATGAAGATGCTGGAGATACTTTGAAACAGATTCAAATCTCTACAATTCCTAATAGCGGACAGCTCTTTCTCGATAACAATTATAATCAGCAATTTGACGCAGGGGAAGCTATTGCAAATGGTGAGACAATAAGTAAAGCTGACTTAGATGTGGGTAAATTAAAATATATGACGGAAAATGGCTCTTCTGCATCTTTTACATTTAAGGTAAGTGACGGTATTGACTATAGTACAGTTTATACAATGAATCTAGTTGTCAACGCACGTCCTTCCGTGACAATTCCAACAACTATATCTAGCCCAACAAATAGCAATCCAATTTCTGTAACTATTGTTTTCAGTGAGTCAGTGACTGGTTTTGCGGCTGGAGATATAACTGTTACAAATGGAACTATTCAATCTATCACAGGAAGTGGTGCCACATATACTGCCCAAATATCACCAAGTGTGGATGGAGTAGTGAAAATCAAAATTCCTGAAAATGTAGTTGCTAATAGCAGTGGCGCATTGAATAAAGCATCAGCGGAATATCAAATAATCTATGATGGTACACCACCTACGAATATTGAACTCAGTAATACTACTATAGAAGAAATGAAGCCCATTGGTACAACTGTGGGAACATTGACGGCAACAGACTCAGGAAGCGTACAAACTTTTACGTATTCACTGTTATCTGGGGATACAAGCTTCTTTACGATTGATGGAAATGTATTAAAGACAAATGCCCTGTTTGCCTATGATACAAAAAATAGTTATAACATTACGATAAGAGTAACAGATGCTGCTGGCAATACGTTGAATAAGGAATTTACAATTCAGATTACTAAAAATCATGCCCCAACAGGCAATATTATAATTAATGGTGGAGCAGTTTATACAAATTCTACTAATGTTACTTTAACAATGACTGCAATTGATTTAGAAGGAGAAGCGATAGAAATGCGCTTTTCGAATGATGGTACTACTTGGTCCAGTTGGGAGCCGGATTTATCTTCGAGAAATTGGACATTGTCACCTGGTGAGGGTAGTAAAACCGTTTATATGCAACTAAGGGATATTGCTGGCAATATATCGAATACATTATCAAATACAATTGTGTTAGATACGACCCCTCCTATCATAACAGGAGTGACAAATAACGGTGTTTATAATACAGACGTAACAATCAGTTTCAATGAAGGAACAGCGACATTAAATGGTGCTCTCTTTACAAGTGGAAGCATTGTAAGTACATCTGGAAATTATACTTTGGTAGCAACAGATAACGCAGGTAATACAACAACAGTTTCATTTGTGATTGATAAAACGATGCCACAAGCTGTAGAGGTGACGATTAAGTCGAATAATCATGATCCGACAAAGGCTAAGATAGGGGATACTATTACATTAACAATTAAGACAGATAAAAGTATTCAAGCACCTACAGTTAAGATTGCAGGAAAAGCCGCAACTGTCAATGGAGCTGCAACAAACTGGCAAGCAACATATATGGTAGCAAATGGAGATTTGGAGGGAACAACATCCTTTACCATAAATTTTAAAGATTTACTAGGCACTCCAGCAACAGAGGTCACTGATGTAACTGATGGAAGCTATGTCATAGTTGATAGTATGAAGCCAATTGTTCAGCAGGTGACGATGGCATCTAATAATGCCAATCCATTAGTCGCGAAGGTAGATGATATTATCACAATAGATTTTGTGACAAGTGAGGACATTCAATCACCCAATGTAATGATTCTCGGACAAACAGCCAACATAACCGATAAAGGTGATGGAGATGCTAAAACTTGGCAAGCAAGCTATACACTGAAGTCTGGAGACACAGAGGGGCCAATTAGCTTTACAATTAATTATCGGGATTTAATGGGGCATGAGGGCATACAGGTAACGGAGGTTTCATCAGGATCAATTGTGATATTTGATAAAAAATCTCCAGAAGTAACAGCTTATTTCCCAATACATCAAGCAATGGATGTACAGTTTACAGAAAATCTCGTATTAACATTTAATGAAAAGGTTTTACCTGTAACGAATAGAAATATTGTCATTCGTAATAGTTCAGACAATCAAGTTGTTGAAACAATTGAAGTTACGCAAGCAAACGTCTCTATCATTAATGAATTTGTGACAATTAATCCTACATTAGAATTAACCCAAAATACAGCTTACAGTATTCAAATTGATGCAGGTGCCTTTACTGATTTAGCGGGTAATGTGTATGAAGGTATTACTGATAATACTACCTGGAATTTTACAACGGGCGCACTGCCAACATATACAGTTACGTATGACGGTAACGGAGCTGAAGGAGGTAAAGTGCCAATTGATTCGAAGCAGTATATTGCTCACGAATTAATTAAAGTTACAGGAAATACAGGTAATTTAATGAAAGTCGGCTATACATTTATAGGATGGAATACAAGGTCTGATGGAAAAGGTGTTACTTACAAAGAGGGGCAAACCATTCAAATGGGGAAAGTGAATTTGATGTTGTATGCTGTATGGACAAAAAACATTGTACCGGGAGATGGAGGATCGTCCACTCCAAGTCCAGCACCTGAACCAGGTCTGCCAAGTAATCAAGTAAAGGTGAATGTTGTAGATCCGAATAAGCCAAACGAGGTTCTTCTTCAAACAGTGTTAACACGTCTATATATCAACGGTGAGATACAAGATACGGTAGCGTTTTCAATTGCCAATGCACAAGAGTTTCTTCGGAAATTAGCGAGGCTGGAAGAAAAACAATCTCGAATTGTCATACCAAATATGGAACCATCTGCAAGTGAAACAAAGGTGATACTTGCTAAAGAGGCAGCTAAACTATTAGTAGAAGGAAAATCTAGCTTTGGGATAGATATGAGGAATGTTAAAATCGAAATTCCATATAGTTCAATGTCAGATTTCAACGAAGATATTTATTTCCGAATTGTACCGATTAAGAGTACAATCTCGCAGGAAGATATTGAAGAGCGTGAAAGGGCATTGGGATTAACAAAAGGCTCGAAAGTGAAAGTTATCAGCCAACCATTAACAATTGAAACGAACTTGCAAAATCGTCAAGTGTCATTGCTACTACCACTGCCAAAGAACCTGACATCCGTGCAAGAAAGAAATATAAGGGTTTATGTAGAACATAGTAATGGTACATCGGAATTATTGTCTGGAAGATTGGTAGAATTCGATAAAGGGCAGACCGGTATCATTTTTGATGTACAGCATTTCTCTACTTTTTCTTTAGTACATTTAGAACAAAAAGAGCTAGAGAGAACATCCGTCCCTTACATCCAAGGCTATGAAGATGGTACTTTCCGTCCGAATGAAAGTGTTACACGTTCACAAATGGCCGCAATGTTGGCAAGAAGTTTGAGTAATAATAATGTACCAGAAGTAACTGGAACTTTTTATAGAGATACAGCTCATTCATGGGCTAAACATGATATTGAGTATATCCGTACACAAGGAATCATGGAGGGACGACAAGATCATTCTTTTGGCCCCAATGATGAAATAACAAGAGCTCAAATGGCAGTTATTGCTATGCGTTGGCTTAATAAGCAATGCTCAGAGGAGACGACTGCTACTCCTTATTGCAATCTAAAGATAGGTGATAAGAAATACCATGATGTAGCTTCTACGCATTGGGCTGCCCAGGCAATAGAAGCTATTAGCGAGATGGGGATCATGATAGGTTCTGGAAATGGACAATTTAGCCCAGATGAAAAGCTGACACGTGCACAAGCAGTAAAGGTATTAAATCGAATTTTTAATCGTCCAATACCAACTTTAGATTCAGAGCCAATCTTCAAGGATATACCAAAAGAACATTGGGCCTTCTTTGAAATTCAAGCAGCTACAATGAAATAAAAACATAATGAACTTTTTAACGGTTTTGGAAGTGCATAACTTTCAAATCCGTTTCTTTATTATTGATTTTATATAACTGATAAAAGACTCCATATTCGATTCATCTAATTCTAGTAACACTGCACGAATTAAAAGCACATTCCCTAATCAAGCTACAGCAGGAGATGACCCGAAAAAACAAGAGATAATCAATTTTAAAATATGTCAATGGAAGTTTTATTTTGAGGCACCACTTTTAGGGATTTTGTTCTTATCAATCTGTTTTCATTGCTTCATAGATCTTTTCGAATCTTACTTTACTTATAAATTTGTTTAGGAAAAATAATCTATTTTGTATTAGTATTGACAAATTAATGCATACATAATATCATTCAATTAGTGATAATGATTATCATTATCATAATTAATATGTCGAACACGCAGAATAATAAAAAGGGATATTTTTTAATATCCCTTTTTATATACATAGTGTTGATAATGATTATCAATTGAAAGGAGGTTTTACTATCAAAAGGTTAATTTCAGTAATGTTAGTCGCATTTGTAACAATTTTCGTTACACCTAATTTAAATGCATCTGCCGCGCTTGCAGATGGGAAATATACAATTAATTACCAAGTGAATAAACCAGATTCTTCATCTGCTTCGATGGCAAATGATTACTTTTTGAAGCCTGCAACAATTATTGTTCAGAATGGCACTTCGGTTGTACAACTGAAGATGAAAAAAAGTACGTGGATAACGAAATTTCAATCAAGTACAGGCGGTAATAAAGTCGTAAGCGAAAATAAGGCAGAGGATACACGTATCGTACAATTTGCATTACCTGCTTATACATCAAAAACTGCTGTTACGATGAAGGTGGACATTGATGACTTAAATTATCATCATGAATATACAGTAGATTTTGTATGGGATGCGGCATCATTGAAAAACGAAGATGGTAGTGCAGTAGCAGCTACAACAGTACAAAATAACACTAACACGACTAAAAAAACAGATAATACTGGTAAAACAGATATTTCGTCAGTTAAAGAAAAAGAAATAAATCCACAAACAAGTGATGCTTTTCCAATAGGTATACTTTTATTGTTCTGTGTCAGTGGATTTATCCTATTTAATTTTAAAAAACGCATGAAGGAAGAAATCCATTGAAATATTTTGGAAGCACCCTCATCTACTTCACTCAGGTAGGAGTAGGGTGCTTTTTAAAAGGAGTGAATGGACATGATAAAAGAAACAAAAGTAAATAGTAGAAAGTTACATATGGTGGTGCTATGTATTATTTTTGTCGTTCTTTCAGCATGTACTAATTCAATTAAGGAAAATGAAAATAAGGTAAAAGAAAAAAAGGATGAAAATAAGACAACTGTTCAAGATGAAAATCGAATTATTCCAACGACAGTTGCAGTTGCTCATATTCTAGATGCACTAAATTTAGATGCCGTCGCTATTCCTACGACGATATATGATTTACCTAAACGATATGAGGGTTTACCCGAGGTTGGTAGTCCGATGTCACCTGATATGGAAGTTGTAAAATCCTTGAATCCAACAGAGGTTTTCTCAGTGACTACGTTGGAGGCAGATTTGAAAAAGACATTTGATGAAGTTGGTATTAATGCTTCATATGTGAATTTACAGAGTATTGATAGTATGAAAGCTGCCATTTTAGAAATTGGAAAAAAATATAAACGGATAGAAGAGGCCACGAAGCTAGTGACGGAGCTAGAAGGAAAGATTACAGCCATTTCAATGAAGGCAGAATTAAATGAATCACCAAAGGTGCTGATTTTATTAGGCATTCCAGGTAGCTATTTGGTGGCAACAGAAAATTCATATATTGGAGACTTAGTGAGATTGGCTGGAGGTCAAAATGTGATGAGCGGGCAAGAACCGGAGTATTTACCGTCTAATACGGAATTTTTACAACAAAGCAATCCAGATATTATTATTCGTCTGGCACATGGTCTGCCTGAACAAGTTGTGGAAATGTTTAATGAGGAATTTACTACGAATGATATTTGGAAGCATTTTGACGCAGTAAAAAATGGACGTGTTTATGATTTAGATGAACCGTTATTTGGTACAACAGCAACGCTTGCAGTACCTCAAGCGCTAGAAGAATTAATTAACATTATGTATCCATAATGAGAAATGTAGAGGACTGAGATGAATAAAAAAATAAGTAGTTTTTTAGTTGTAAGTCTATTACTTTTAGTCGTTATTATATATTCAGCCATTACTGGCTCTATTAAAATGGATACGATGGAGTTTATTAGGGCTCTTTTTGGGGAAGAAAGCTCAAATTACACAGTCATTAAAGATTTACGATTTCCACGGATTATTGTTGCTTTATTTGCAGGAGCATCTTTATCCATTTCCGGCGTATTATTGCAGGCAGTTATGCGTAATCCATTAGCCGATGCAGGTGTAATTGGCATCTCAGCAGGAGCATCATTTGTACAATTATTAATCATTACATTATTTCCAATGATGTTTTTCTTTACGCCATTATTAGCTTTTTTTGGAGGAGCCTTTGCTTGCTTTTTAGTATTTATGTTGTCCTGGAAATCAGGATTAAATCCTTTGAAAATAATTTTAGTGGGTATTGCGATTAATGCGATGTTTACTGGTCTAACAGAAGCCTTTGTTACGCTATGTAGCTATATGAATGTGATGGTTGGCGGTGTAGGTGGCTCTAATTTATCGATGCGAACTTGGAGTGATGTACGTTTAATTTCATTTTACGGTTTGATTGGTTTGCTAGCTGCTCTTCTAGTAGCCTCTTGGTGCAATTTATTGGCTTTACAAGATAAAACGGCCAAGAGTCTAGGCTTTAATGTAACACGTGCACGACTATTTATTGCAGCGATAGCGGTATTACTAGCGGCTATTTCAACTGCTACAGCTGGTGTTATTGCATTTGTCGGTTTATTAGTACCGCATATTTCAAGAAGGTTAGTAGGATCAGATCATAAATGGTTAATACCATTCTCAGCATTAGCTGGTGCCCTGCTAATTTTGACTGCCGATACATTAGGTAGAATATTAGTTGCGCCACTGGAAATACCAGCATCCACAATCATGGCGATAATCGGTGGACCATTCTTAATCTTCTTAATTCGAAAAGATAAGTAAAGAGAGGTGAGTGTATTGAACGTTTCTCAAATTAAACTATCTTATGATCAGAAGCAAAATCATTTAGATGGGGTTACGACAACTATTGAAAAGGGAAAAATCACGACGATTATTGGCCCGAATGGTTGTGGAAAAACAACATTATTAAGTGTTATTTCACGTAATAATATGCCGCAACAAGGATCAGTAACGTTAGAACAGAAGGATATAATGACATACAAGGCCAAGGAATTTGCGAAAAAACTAGCCATTGTTTATCAGCAAAATTCAGTGCCGCAAGATATCACGATTGAAAAACTAGTTGCTTATGGACGGGTACCCCATCAACAATTAATGAAAAAAAATGTTGAAGAAGATGAGGCGGCAGTCAATTGGGCACTGGCAGCAACAAATTTAACACAGAAACGTACATGTAAATTGGATGCATTATCGGGTGGTGAACGTCAACGTGTTTGGATTGCCATGGCACTTGCTCAAAAATCATCCATTCTTTGTTTAGATGAGCCAACAACATATTTAGATATTTTTTATCAAATAGAATTAATGGAGTTAGTGAAGAAATTGAACAAAGAACATGCTCTAACAATTGTGATGGTGTTGCATGATATTAATCAAGCAATAAAATATAGCGATCATATTATTTTGATGAAAGACGGTAAAATATTATGCGAAGGTGCACCTATAGAAACCGTAACAGCAGAACGTATGAAAGAAGTGTATGGTGTAGAAGTGATTATTCAAACGCATGAAAGTGTTGGTACATATATGATTCCATTAAGCATTTAGGAAAATTATATAAGGCAGATTAGAAGCTTCTTAGAGTTAATGAAGTTAAATTTTTAATCCTTTTAAATTTACAGTAAATATTTCAATGGCAGTATGTTATTTAGAATTATTTACACAAAATAAAATATCAAAACATATTTTAACTTTCTTGACAATAATAGTTTGTGAGTTATAATTGGTGAGAATGAGAATCATAATCAATTAAAAAAGAGGTATTTACTCACTAACATCCATGTAATTAATAGATGTTTTTCTTTTAATTTTAATTGAGAATGAGAATCATTTGAGTTTGTGGTAGTACTAGTTAAATTGTTTATACAAAAGGAGGTAAGAACTCGTAGGATAGGTTGAAATAATTAAAAAATTCAGGAGGTTAGAGTATTGAAGAAATTTTTACAATATGTAGCAATGATAGTGTTGATGTTAGGTGCAGTATTACCGGGCTTGGGAATGGAAGTAAAGGCGGAAGAGAATACCGGATCTAGCTGCGTAGTTGACTATTCGGCAAATATCAAAATGCTCAACGAACAGCAAACAGCAGATTCAATGATGAATAGCTATGTTCAAAAGGAAGCTACTGTTCAACAAAAAGATAGTCAATTTACAGTAGACATTACTGTGCCACAAGCATATACAGCGTGGTACCAGGATTTTAAAGTAGAATCTGGTGGAGAATTAAAAAAAGCTATTGAAAAAACAACAGACACTAATGGTAACGATATTTACACATTCGTAGTCGATCAATATGAGCAAACAATTAAGGCATGGGTTGATGTTTATATTCCAATGCTATCGTATGATCATGACTATATTGTGTATTTAAAAATTGCTGATGTTACGGAAGTTAATCGTGTATGTGATGAAGCAACAGAACAACCAGAAGATAACAAAGATGAAATTATTACAAAAAACGTTCCTTTCACATTTTTAACAAATAATAAAACATATGATACGTATTTTAAAAGTTATATTAATTATGCTGATTTAGCGGCAATTGGTGAAGAAAAATATGCCTATATTAAACTAACAGGTCACACATATGCATTTACGACACTAAAAGTAGGCAATGAAAACGGAGAAGACGTAAAAATCGTAAGCTCTGAAGGAGAAGGCAATTCATTAGTACGTGTTATAAAGGTAAAATTAGATGCTGATTTAAAGGCTACAGTGATTATGTCAGGTGACAAATATCCAGCAACACCGTTTACGTTTGATTTTGCACCGGTAAAAGAACAAATTGTATATTTACCTGAGCATTTCAACTCGAACAATCAAGTAATTGAGTTTGGACTGACACCTGTTAGCTTTGGTGCACCTGCTCATACAATAATCGCATCCCTTTTAGGACAAGCATATGCTACAAAAACAGCAGACAATAAAATTGCTGTAACAATTAATTTAGTTGTAAATGGTACAACGAAGGGCTTTTCTGTAAAACAAGGAAATAAAATGATTGCAGAATGGACAGCAGGGGATACGAAAAGTGCCATTAAATTTACAGTAGATTCATTAGAAAATTTAGCATTCACGTCAATAACTGAGCGAAATGGGAATGCTTCCACAATGAGTACGACAGTTGAAAAAGTACTATTAACGGGTGAGATTGCTAAGCAAGAGGAGAATAGTTCGGAAGGAAATACCAACGGCAGTGAATCAGGTTCTGGGGAGAACAATAATAATTCAAATACCGGTGGCAATAACAATTCTAACACTGAAAACAATGAACAATCAACTAATGGACTATATACAGTGAACTTTACGTTCTTAAATGAATCAGGTACGGGTAGCTCTATTATGAACACATATGTAGATAATCAAGCATATGTAGTGAAAAATGGCTCTTCTTATCAAGTTCAATTAACACTAAAAAATAGTTCATGGATTACTGGATTTACAGTGAATGGTGCAACACCTAGTACAATTAGCGATACAAATGATGTACGAGTAGTGCAATTTACAGTATCGAATTTAGCTACTCTTCAAAATGCGTGGGTAAAAGTCGATATTGCGGATCTTAACTATCATCATGACTATAATATTCTATTAAAATTTGAAGAAGCGTCACTTTCAAAGATTAATGATAGTTCAACATTCCCAAGTACAGGTGGTTCGACTAATAGTGGTTCAACAAATGGTAGTTCAACTAATAGTGGAACAAATACAAGTACTACAGGGAACTTTAGTCAAGAGGGAGTAGTTAAATTTGAATTTGCAAACAATACAAAAGAGATAGCTGTATTCCTACAAAAAGCAAAAACAGTATTTGAAAATAACAAATATAAAGTTACGCTTTCATTAAATATTGAAAATAACTTACAAAATTTTATTGTCAAACAAAACGGTAAAGAAATTGCAAAATGGTCGAATAAAGTAGCTTCATTAGTACCGATTGCAACTGCAAAAACAACAACACTTTCATTTGAAATTGCTACACTAGATAATCTTGTTTTTGAAGCAATAACGGCGGATAAGACAATTTCCACAAATGTATCAGCAACGACAACAAAGACAAATGAAAAGAATACTCGTCAGTCCATTACGTATAAAATGGTGGCTGATCCAAACGGTAATATGGCTGATTTTATTACAAACTATTTAGCACCATACTTCACGAAAGCTGAATTAGTAACACTTGACGGCAAACGTTATATTGAAATGACACTAATCGGTAAAGCTTATGGTTTTGAAACACTTGCTTATATTGATGAAAATGGTAAGCAACAAAAAATCGAAGTGATAAGTTCTACAGGCGAAAAAATGGATCAAGTACGTGTTGTACGTTTACCATTAATTCAAGATCGCAATGGCGTAACGAAAATATTTGTAGATTCAGGTAGTTTAGGTTATGGGGCGTACACATTATTCTTTACGTTTGATGTGCCAGCTTTAGAGGAAGAAACAACAAACTCTAATAATACAGAGAAAACGGATAATATTAAAAATCCTTTTACAGATATCGATAATATATTCAGCAAAGATGAAATTTTAGCTTTATACGCTGCTGGAATTTCAACAGGTACAACAGCTACAACATTTAGTCCAAATAAAAATATAACTCGTGCACAATTTGCAGTAATGGTAGCTCGAGCTTTAAATATTCAATCAGCTAAAGCAACCAAGTTTAAAGATGTTAAAGGTCAATGGTTTGAAAATGAAGTACAAGCACTTGCAGAGGTAGGTATTGTAACAGGTGTAAATGCCACAACATTTAACCCAACAGCAAATATTACACGTCAGCAAGCAGCGGCAATGATTTTACGCATGCTTGAATATAAAGGCTATAAAGTAACAGTTGATAAAAATGCCTTATCCTACAAAGATGCTAATCAAGTAGTTGACTACTCAAAGCAAGCGGTATCGGAATTACAGGCACTAGACATTATGACAGGGTCTAATGGCTATTTAAATCCAGAAAGTAATTTAACACGTGCTCAAATGGCGAAGGTTTTAAAACGATCACTAGAATTAGTCAATTTAATTGATTAATAATTAAAGCAAGATACTATTACTATCCCATAAACTCCTCTAACAGTTGGATGAGGTGACTATATCATGTGCTCCTATGAGATGGGCTATTGCCGAAGAGGGTCTTGCACTAGGTGACTCATCCAATAAAAAAATGCAATTCAAGTAGAAATTGAATTGCATTTTTTAAACATTTATACATCCGATTTTTTTAGTTTGCCTAAAACAAGCGTTTACTTTTCTAGGCTAATCTTATAGTGAAGACATGCGAATGTTAAGGGAAGCGTTTTAAACATAAAATTTGGCCAATATTAACTGTAAAAGTAGAAATACAGTGATTTATTTTGAAAATAGTTCATAAAAACTGTTGTCTTAGAAGAGGGATCCACAATAAATTATTGTGGAGGTTTTATAAAATAATTTAAAAAACGTTCTTAAACGATGCGAGTTTGAAATGCCAGGCTGTAAACTCGATGAAAAACGTCTAAGAACGTATAGTTATTATTCTTGTATTTTTACTGATATGTGTAATGTTAATTTTACAGATGGAAGAGGGCGCTGGCACATCTCTATCCTTTTAAGAAATCCTTGTACAGAAATTGCTGCTACTTTACTAAAGTTGCAGCAATTTCTGAAATAACAACCCGGTTACCAATTATTGGGGAAGACTCATTGTTTTCTTTGTTACCAATCTCTTCACGACGGTGTAAATTTTTAAAGTCATCTGATTCGCGCCATGCTTTGAATTGCTCGACTGTATCCCAGAACATCATAACGTTCATTTCATCGTGATCTTCTGGTTCAGAGCAAACGTTCACTTCAACTTTATTAAACCCTTCCCAGTTCAATAAAGTTTTATCAGATATAAATAATGGTGCCATTTTATGAGCAAAACCTTTTTTTACCAAAAAACGGTTAGTTACTGTAATCATCTATTATATTGACCCCTTTATGACATTTTTAATTGATATTGATTTTCATTATCAATTAAAACATACATTAATTGGCTATGCAATAAAAAAATTTAAAAAATAACATTAAAAACGTTTGTTGACAATTATTTTTATTTCAAATAGAATCATAAACAACTGCGTGAGAATGATTATCAATTTCAATTTGGTTTTTTTAAAAAAAGAAAGGGTTGGTAGTTACCATGAAGAAGTTTAAATTTCTATTAGTAGGTGCGTTAGCATTATTATTAGCAGCATGTGGAGAGGAAAGTAAACCAGCAGATGTGGATGCTTCAACAGATAAAATAGAAGTAGAACAACAAGTTGAAATAGGGGGGGCGGTAACATTAATAGATGACCTTGGAAATAAGCATGAATTTGAAGCAATGCCGAGTTCAGTTGCTACATTAAATCCAGGAATGATGAATATTTTGCTTGCATTAGGAGCAAATGTTACTGGTCGACCAACGATTACATCCGATATGAAGGCAGAAGTAAAAGCTATTCAAGAAATAGGTAACCCACATGAACCATCATTTGAGCAAATTGCTGCATTGAATGCGGAAATACTTATAGTGCCACTTAGCTTCCAGCAGTTCGCTAAAACGGTAGAAGCTACAGGTACGAAAATTGTGTACTCAAATATGAATTCAGTAGATGATATAAAAAAGACGATTACAAAATATGGAGCATTATTTAATAACACAGCAAAAGCGGAGAAGTTAGTTGCACAAATTGATGAGGAAATTGCAAAAGGCTCAACAAAATCAACGTTAGATGCTCTCATTGTTTACGGTGCACCAGGTACATATTTAGCCGCGCTTGATAATTCACTATACGGAGATATTTTAAATAAGGCAGGTGGTAAAAATATAGCAGCTGATTTACCAGCGACAGATAAGTTTCCAACATACGCAACTTTAAGTGTTGAGAAAATTGTTGAGCGTAACCCAAAAATAATTATGCTAATTACGCACGCCAATCCAGCAACAGTAAAAGAAGGTTTTGAAAAACAATTGAAAGAAAACGCAGCGTGGAAAAACTTAGATGCAGTAAAGAATAGTCAGATTATTTTTTTACCAGCAGAATTGTTTGATAATCCTGGTACACAAGTTGTAGAAGCTATTGACTATATGCGCGGGCTTTTAAAGACAGCTGAAGAAGCAGTTAAATAATTTTATTGTGGGGAAATAACGATGATAGCAGAAGCGGAAAAATATGCACATCCACTTGCTAAAAAACGAAAAATAGCGCTAATTGTGTTACCTATACTATTAATCATTGTGAGTATTGGCAGTCTTATGATAGGACAAGTTTCGTTTTCAGTAAGTGAAGTGTTTAATGGAATTTTTAGTTCAGAAGATACTATGGCGCGACGCATTGTTTGGGAAATCCGAATGCCTCGTATACTAACGGGTATGATTATTGGTGTTTGTTTGGCTATTGCGGGTTCGATTTTACAAGGAGTCATGCAAAATCCATTAGCCGATCCAGGAGTTATTGGAATTACTTCTGGCGCTGGAATTATGGCTGTAGCGGTTATGGTTGTGTTTCCTGGCTATATTATATACTTACCTATTGCAGCTTTTTTAGGTGCTTTTGTAGCGGCAATGATTGTGTATTCATTATCGGTGAAAAAAGGTGGTACATCCCCAATGCGAATTATTTTAGTTGGGGTAGCCATCAATGCACTTTGTGGTGCAGGAACAAATGCACTAATGATTCTTTATAGCGATCGTGTACAATCTGTATTGCCGTGGTTGTCAGGCGGTTTAACGGGTGTTGGTTGGATGCAATTAGAGATGATTTTCTACTATGTCCTTGTAGCTATTATATTATCAATTTATGCGATTAAACATATTCGTATAATGCGTCTAGGCGATGAAATGGCAAGCCTTTTAGGACACAATGTTGAACGCAGTCGATTTTTTTTAATTGTATTAAGTACGTTACTAGCAGGGATTGCAGTAAGTGTTGCTGGTTTAATTGGTTTTGTAGGTTTGGTAGTACCACATATTTTACGATTAATTATCGGTGGAGATCATAAGTATTTAATACCTACTTCTGCATTGGCTGGAGGCTTACTTGTTGTTTTCGCAGATACAATTGCGAGAACTGTATTTGATCCTATTGAATTTCCTGTTGGCATTTTACTAGCATTTATCGGAGGGCCATATTTCCTGTATTTAATTCATAGAAAGGGGAATTCCATTGCTACGAACTGAGCACATCAATTACCAACATGAGTTCACCAACTTCCAGTTAGATGATATTTCCTTGACAATCAATGAAGGAGAAGTTGTTAGTTTAATAGGACCAAATGGCTCGGGAAAATCAACTTTATTACGTGTAATTTCACGTCTTTTAAAGCCGAATAGTGGGGCAGTATATTTAGATGAGCGGAATATTCATGAAATGAAGTCTAAAGAAGTGGCTAAAACATTAACGATGCTCCCACAAATGAATAATCATCAATTAGATTTAACTGTGCGTGAGTTAGTTGAGTTTGGGCGTCATCCGCATAGTGGAGGGAAAACATCGCTGTCAAAAGAGGATATAAAAATTGTCGATTGGGCAATTGATGTAACTGGATTGAATCACATGCAAAATCGGGTACTACCTTCGATGTCTGGAGGAGAACGCCAACGTGCTTGGATTGCAATGACTGTAGCACAGCATCCCAAAGTTTTGCTATTAGATGAACCAACAACATATCTAGATATTGCTCATCAATTAGAAGTGATGGAGCTTGTAAAAGAGTTAAATCATAAATACAATATGACCGTTATCATGGTGTTGCATGATATTAACCAAGCTGCACAAAATAGCCAACGTCTAATTGTACTAAAAAATGGGAAAATTCATTATGATGATTCACCTCATTGTGTAATATGTAAAGAAATGTTTCAATCCATTTTTGAAATTGATGCTGAAATTTATATGCAGCATGGAAATCCGATCTTTACCCCAGTAAAATTGTGTTCAAGTTCTTGTAAATGAACGTATTTTTCTATGGTCACAAGATGCTTCTGTTAGAAATAGTAATTTGAAATTTATGAGGCATCTGTAGCACATATAAAATTAACTTATTCCATTTAAAGGAGTTTATAAAAATGATTGGTATAATTTATTACGCTTATGGCGCACCAAAATCTTTAGACGATGTTACACCTTATTTTTCACATATTATGAATGGTAAAACGCCACCTCCTCATGTGATTGAAAATATTACAGCGCAATTTAAAAAATTAGGTGGTGTTGATCCGTTAGCAGCCAATACGAGCCGTATTGCTAAAGGGCTGGAACATGCTTTACAGCAACGCTTAGCCCAGCCTGTAAAAGTATATAATGCTTACAAACATACAGAACCTTACATTCCAGATGTTGTTAACACGATGCTTGAAGATGGTATCTCAACTTTTATTACGCTACCTGTAAATCCGATTATGTCTTCAGGTGCTGCTGCGTTTCATGATGAAGTAAGTGCATTGCTAGCTTCTCATGATGTTACTATTATAAGTGGTCAAAATTGGCATTTAAATACAGAATTACTTGCTGTTTATAAAGATCGTGTTCATCGTGCCTATGAATGGATTTCCACTGAAAAACGAACGCACACTCATGTTTTATATACCGTGCATAGTCACCCAATTAATCCTGAACGTAATGAAATGTATGTACGCCAATTCTCCGAATTAGCAGAGGCCATCTCAAAAGCTGCTCAAATTGATAACTGGCATATTACCTATCGAAGTGGTCATGGCAAAGGTGACTGGCTTGCTCCAGATGTAAAGGAAAAGATTAAAACATTACATGCAGAAGGTGCTCAAGGTTTTGTCACATGTGAACTCCTTTCACTTTCTGCGGATATTGAATCCTATTTTGAAATCGGAAGTGAATGTCAAAAAATCTGTGAAGAACTTCAAGTTGATTTTGCCCAAGCGGAATTTCCAGGTGACAGCTACGATACCATTCAAGCATTAGCTACCATTGTTGAATCATTTATTCCAGCGGCACAATAATAAAGGCTCAATTATTTACAACACCGAAGCGCTCCTACGGATGTAGTGGTTTAGCCAAGGCGACAACATACCTTAGTTTAATGGAGTTTCTTGTATTATAACGCCAAATTTTATGACTATGATGTAACTGACGAACAACTAAAAGACGCTTTAAATCCACCGTCTGAAGCAGCAAAATATTAGTGAAGATGAAGTTACTCACTGGAGCAAAATTACTGGCGCGTCAAACTGCTTTAAAGGATGAACATTGTGTAATAGTCGTTCGCCCTGTCATTAAAAATAAGAAGATATAGCCATCTGATGCCGATATTGAATTGGTGTCAGATGGCTTTATTGTTTTAAAATTAGAAAAGCAGCGGATACAGTTTAAGCACACTTCTATTACTATTCCTTGCGCCGTTTTTAAATAATATTGCTAATAAATGCGAGATAGTTAGTCGATGATAGAAAATAGCTTTTAAATATTTTGGTGAATAAAGTTTAGGGGAATGGGGCTAATATTCATTTAATCTATTTAAACAAAATAATTTTAGCAATCAACTAATTATTAACCTAGAATTTAACACTGATAGAGCTTTAATTTTGTTCAGCTATTATATTAAGAAAGTAATAAAACAAATTTAAATGAAAAAGAACTGATTACATATAATCCCTTTAAGTAGGTGAATTTTATGCCTATTCTATCTATTTTTCTATATTATAGAAATTTTCTATGAAAATATTACCTATATAACCAATCTAGTAGTAAAATTACCTTATTTTTAGCATTTATTTATTGGTAATCTAGTTATATTATTGTCTTGTAAAGCAAATTACAGTTTGATTGGGATATTTAATCTTGGTAAATTTAGAAGTTTGCTTTCCCTATAATTGGTTGTAATTATTATTTGCGAGAACAATTTATACATATTTTAACAATTGAATAGCGCGATAATATTGTTCTCACAGAATAATATAATTTATTAGAATTCTGGAGGAATATACTATGAAGAAACAAAACAAAGGTCGTAAATTTTTCGCAACTACTGCAACAGCAGCACTTGTAGCATCAGCAATCGTACCAGTAGCATCAGCTGCTGAATTTAATGATGCAGATAGCATTTCATCTTGGGCAAAAGAAGCTGTACAATTTTTAACTGACAAAGGCTACATCCAAGGTGATGAAAAAGGGAACTTCAACCCAGCTGGTACGCTTACTCGTGCAGAAGCTGCTGAAATTTTATCAAAAGCTTTAGATTTAAAAGCTACAGGAACAGAAGATTTTTCAGATGTTGATGAAAATGACTGGTTCTATAATGCAGTACTTGCAACTTCACCAGAATTATTTGATGGTATGGGTAATGGCAGATTTGAACCTAAAGCTCAATTAACAAGAGAACAAGCTGCGAAAGTTATCGTACAAGGCTACCAATTAACAGGTAAAGCAGACCTTAGCCAATTCGCAGATGCTTCGAAAGCTTCTAAATGGGCTGTATCTTACTTAGAAACGGCTGTTGACAACGGCGTAATCAATGGTAAAGGTTCATTATTAGCACCACAAGATAAAATCAGCCGTGAAGAATTCGCTACTATGGTAAAACGTACAATTGATGCAACTGTGAAAGAGGTAACACCAGCTGTAGCATCTGTAAAAGGGTTAAATGCAAAAGAGCTTGAAGTAAAATTCAACACAGCTGTTGATGCAAAAGATGCGGCAATCACAACGAAGTATGCTATTGAAGGCGTAGCTATCACAAGTGCAGTAGTGGCTGAAGACGGCATGTCTGTTACTTTAACGACTGATAAGGAGTTAAAATTAACTAACGGGAAAGTGACTGTAAAACCAGTCAAAACAAAAGCAGATGCTAAAGTTTTAACTGAAGAATTTAATAACCTATTAACATTTGCAGATACAACACCTGTTAGCGTGAATACTGTAGAAGCAAAAGGTACTACAGCAGTGATCACTTTCGATGAGCTTGTACAAAATGAAGGAACAGTGAGCTTAAATGGTACTGAACTGTCAAAAGATCGTTATACTTTATCTGGCAAAAAATTAACAATTACTGGATTAACAGCTGAGCAAACTTATAAAGTAGATATTGTTGGTGCAACTGATTTCGCGAATAATATCGCGAATCCTATCGCTGTGAACTTCACAGTTGCTAAAGCAGATGTTGATAATTCAAAACCAACTGTTTCAACAGCTGTAAACGGTACAGAAATTACGTTTGATTTCTCAGAAGAATTAATGAAACAAAAATTTGTTGGAGATGCGGATGCTTCAGTTGAAGGGTATGCGAAAGTAACTGTAGGATCAACTGTTTTCTACTTAAAAGATGCTGATTTGAAAGATGTAGCTGATAAAACTGTATTCACGATTGATGCGAAAGCAGTGTTAGGTTCATCAACATTTATTAATACAAATATTAAAGTAGAAGGACAAAAAGATGTTGCTGGAAATGCTGGAGACGCATTTGAGTTCAATGCTATTCTAACTAAAGATACAACGCCTGCTACACTTGTCTCTGCTTCTACAAAAATGTTAGTAGCTGATGATGTGAAGGTAACTACAGATGTAGATGCTTTATACCTTACTTTTAGTGAGCCTGTCAAAGTAGATGGTATTTTAACAATTAAAACTCAGAACGGTATTGCTTACACTGCTGGAAAAGAAATAGCAGTAAAAGACGTTAAAGGTACTGGTTACGATGTAGATGGTAATGGCAAAATTGAGGGTGCAGAGAAAAACACAGTTAAAGTTGATATTGATTTAGATAGCAATTCAACATACACATTTGAATTATCTGCTGGAGCAGTGAAAGATTTATCTAAAAACGTGACTGCAGAGACGATTACATTTAATGTTACAACTGGAACGTTCGAAGCTACACCTGAAACGCCTACAGATTCATTAGTATTTGGAGCTACACCAGTTGTTGTAACAAATAACAATGTATTCACTGTTGAATATGCTACAGATGTGACTGTTACAGCAACAAATGCTGCTAACTACACACTTGGCGGAAAAGAGCTACCTGCTGGAACTCAACTTCAATTTGTAGATGGTACTAAAAAAGTACGATTCACTTTACCTGAAGGTTCTATTACTGCTAATGGTAATTATGTACTTGAAGCTAAAAATGTAGTTGATACAAAAGGAAATACACTTAAAAATGGGAAAGCTACAACTCAAGTAACACTTAAAGAAAATATTGTCCCTGTAGCTTCTCAAGTAACAGTAGTAGATAACAAAACATTTATCGTAGACTTCTCTGAAAGTATTGTAAATGAAGCTACACCAACAGGTTTAACAGTGAAAATTGCTGGTTCTACTGTGAAAATTACTGCTGCTGTTGTAGAAAACGGTAAACTTAAAGTAACAACTAAAGATCAATATGCTTTAACAGATAGCATTGTAGTAGAATTCAAATCGACTAACTTAGCTGATGTGAATAACAATAAAGTAAAAGACGGTTCTATTTCAAAATAATTCAACCTGTCAATTATAAGAAGCCCTGTAGAGATATCTCTACAGGGCTTTTAGTTTTATGATAGGAATATTCCCTTGTTCATCTATGAATTTTATTTATAAGGAAACTTTTTCGGAATAGGTCCAAAAGCAATCCAATGGTATTTGAAAAATCTACCCATTAACAGCACAATCATCCATGTAATAAATAGAGCAAAGATAAAGCCACCAGCACTCCATAGGTGATAGAGGACACTATTGCCGCCAGTACTAATTTGTCTGTAAAGGAAAAGGAAAAATGGATGCAATAGATAGACGCCAAATGATACTACCCCTAAGTTTATGAAACCGTTGACCCATGTATGGTTCCATTTATCATAGATCCAATAAGAAAGCTGTAATAAGACGATACAGGCTGTTAAAGATTGTAGCTGAAAAACTAGTTCAAATACGGTGCTGTTCACTAAATAGGTTTGTGATGAAAAAACATAGTAATATAAATAAACATTATAGATAGTAGATAATAGCCCTATACACCATATAAAAAGGAGGGGGATAGGAAAATTTTCTTTTTTTAATTGAAGCCATCCTTTATATTTTTCAAAATAAATACCTAAAAATGCACCGGCTAAAAAATAGCAAATATAAGAGAAAGAAATACTCCCTCTATAGGGGTACTGCCAAAACTCTGCATTTAATAGAATAAAGGCCCATTGAAGAACGAAGCCAATCCAAATTAGATGAGGAGATAGGGCTGGCTTTTTCTTTAAAACATATAAGAATAAAGGGAATATAAGATAGAACTGTACAATAATAAAAATATAATATAAATGAGTGTACGCTTTTCCTATTAATAGTTTTTCGAGAAATTCAACACTAAATAAAGCATGCCAGGTGGATACTAAATCATGTGTTACATAAAATTGTATGGCTGTATAATAAAAAATTGAAAAAAAGAGATAAGGAACGAGTATTTGTGTCACTCTTTTTTTATAAAAACGAATGATAAGCTCTTTCGTGAGTTCTTTTTGTATATAGTTGTAAAATAAAACGAATCCGCTTAAGAAAATAAAAACAGGAACAGCGAATTTTGGAAAAATATTGAGAAATACATATAGTGGATAAAATTTTGATTCATTAGATAATGCTGTAACAGGTGTACTAGTAGAATGGATGAGGAGTACAGCAAGAATGGCTAATGCACGTGTAATATTTAATTCATTGATATGTGCTCGCTTCATATGATCATCTCCAAAAGTTGATTATAGTTTTCAGTTCCCAAAATGCTGCCTACATACTCTATGGGTATGCTCGTTAATGATAAATTAGACAAACATTATCGTCTGAATTTCTCTAAAGTGAGCAAGTGGGTCGTTCATGAATTACTATAAATGGCCATTATGTCAGGAAGATGTCAGCCATAAAAAAGGCTACCACGCTTTATATGCGTAGTAGCCTTTGTATCATTGATGAAGACTATCAATATTTTCTGGGAAATAAAAAGGGAAATGAGATAGTGTATCAAACCTTTTAAAATTTAAGTCGAATAGCTTATAAAGTAACAAGAATTCTTCCTCTTGCTTGACCTTTTAGTAAAAGAGGTAAAACATTTGGAAGTTGCTGTAATGTAATCTCTTGCTGAATGAAATTGTCAAGGTTTGCTGGTTTAAAATCTGTCGCTAGGTGCTGCCAGATGTTCAAGCGAATATCCATTGGACAATAAACAGAATCAATTCCAAGTAAATTTACCCCTCTTAAAATGAAGGGGAAGACATTTGTAGGAAGCTGTGTGCCTGCAGTTAAACCACTAATCGCAACAGCACCTCCGTATTGAATTTGACTTAATAAAGAGGCGAGTGGCTCTCCGCCAACAGAATCAACAGCAGCCGCCCATTTTTGTTTACCTAATGCTCTAATCTTCCCATCATAAACTTCTTCCCGAGTAACGATTGAAGTAGCCCCAAGATTATTTAAATAGTCCTGTTCAGCTTTTTTTCCTGTGCTTGCTTCTACTTGATAACCAAGTGTTGAAAGAATAGAGACCGCAAAACTACCGACACCACCTGTTGCGCCAGTAACAAGAATTTTTCCTTTTTCAGGGTTAATGCCATTGTCCTCTAATTTTTTGATAGACAATGCAGCAGTAAATCCTGCAGTACCAATTATCATGGCTTCCTTGAGCGAAAGCCCTTTTGGAAGTGGCACAATCCATTTAGCAGGGATACGAGCATATTCACTAAAACCGCCAAAATGGGAGACCCCTATTTCATAGCTTGTCGCAATGACCTCATCACCTTCGTTAAAGCGAGGGTCTTCAGAGGAAACAACGACTCCAGCTAAATCAATACCAGGAACAAAAGGATAGGAAGTAACGATTTTACCATCAGGAATAGAAGCAAGACTATCTTTATAATTAATGCTTGAATAATAAATCTTAATTAATACCTCACCTTGTGGTAGGTCTGCTAAAGTCAATTCGTTTACTTTAACTGTAAATTCTTCCTCTTGATTGACAACTAACGCTTTAAAACTTCCTATTGTCATAGTAAACATCCCCTTATCATTTAATTCCAATAAACAGTAACAAAATTATTCTGACTGGTCAATATAAAATTGGAGTTTACCTATTCTTCCTGTATAATAGCTTTAACTTGATTCAGTATATGTTTTTGTATTGTTATGTACAGAAATCCCTCTCATTTATAATGGGAGATAGCCGTTGAATCCTCATAAAGCCGCCAGCGGATGTCACAGTTTTTAGAAATGAGCTTTCGAGCAAAATCAAAAAAATCTGGACGCATTGTTTCTCCGCGCACAAGCGAAGCGTCAGCGGCAATTACACTGAGGCGTAATTGATTAAATCATCGGAGGCATCTATGAAAAAGAAAGAGGAAGAACGTAAAAAACAAATTATGAAAGCAGCCTTTAATGCTGTTTCAAAGTTAGGTTATGATAAAGTTACACTACAAGACATAGCCGATCATGCCAATGTTTCAAAAGGGGTAGTTCACTACTACTTTACAAGTAAACAAAATATATTATTGGCATTACTGGAATCCACTACGAGCAAAATCTATAGTGTTGAAATACAAGAAATAGGCAAATATCAAACAGCTATAGAAAAGCTCCAAGCCTACTTAAACGCTGTTTTTGTGTCGCCCCAAGATAATAAAAAGTTTTACAGAGTCTATTTAGATTTTTTAGCCAAGGCAAACGGCAATGAGGATTATAAAAGAATCAACTTAAAATTTTATGAGAATTGCTGGGGAATTGGTCAAGAAATTATTGAATTAGGAAAAAGGGAAGGTGTGTTTAGCCCAAACATTGATTCGTTATCCTCTGCAAAAATGATGAGAGCAATGATTGATGGTTCGTTAATACAATGGTTAACTTGTGATTTAGAAGAACAACATAAATTTTATAAAGAAACCTGTTTGAATAGTATTGTGAAATTATTAAAATAGGGATAATAAAGCCTAATTACTATTGTAGTAAGGCTTTTTTTATGTAGAAAAAAAGGGGTTAATTTGAATAAATTAGAAATTATTTATCAATATATTATCTTTTTTGCTAAAATTACCGTCTTAATTTTCAAAAAAAACAATGGAAATAGAATATTTTTAATATTTTGTTTAGTAATTTATGTAAAATAATCGCTTAAAATAGGAAAAAATTGTTTTAATATTCACTGAAATAGCGTTTATGCAATCGTTTATACAAGTAAATATCTATGTTTTCAATAATTTAAACTGTATAAAAATTAAAAATAATGTCGAGTTTGTCATTATTGTCAAGCGTATTTGCCGCTAATACCGTATTTGTGTGGCTTTTATCCCTAGCAGGTTTAGGTGCTCAAATCAGGTGGATTGCAATTACCGCTTCTCAAATTGCATTTAGACGCTCCTATTTACGCCAAGGAGAAAAAGTGGAGGATTTAAAATTCAAAGCACCATTCTATCCGGTTATTCCTATTTTAGGATTATTGGCAAACTGCATCGTTATGGCAAGCTTGGCTTTTGATCCCGCTCAACGATTAGCCCTTTACTGTGGTGGAGCTTTCTTCATTGGCTGTTATATTGTTTATTATTTAAAAGTGAAAAAAGTTACGAATTTAGTAATAAACCAACAAGAAGTCCAGTTAAAATTAGATCAAAAAATGTATCTTTAAGTGATAAGAGTAGCTGTATTATATGGCTACTCTTTTCTTTATTAATAAAGAACAACAAAGACGAAACTACCAAAGAATAGTTCCAAAATAAAACGAAAAAATTTATCGTTTTTCGATAAAAAAATATTGAAATAGGATAATTTATCGTTTATTCTTCATACAAGAATAAATTTAGTTTTGAGCTAATCTGAGGTGGATTCATGTTAAAAAATTTTGTTAAAGATTTAGGAATCTTTACGTATCAACAATCGTTATCCTGTATTTTTCCTGCTGTAATATTTATTACACTTGCATTTTCTAGAGCTGTTCCAATACCAGGTGTAGCAAGATACGATTTCATTCTAGCCATCTGTCTATTGACGCAATACTTGATGTATAGATTTGGATTAGAAACAAAGGATGAAATAAAAGTCATCTGTCTGTTTCATATTATTGGACTTGTGCTAGAACTGTATAAAGTGAATTTTAATTCTTGGTCTTATCCTGAAGAGGCGTGGTCAAAAGTAGGAGGTGTGCCATTATATAGTGGATTTATGTATGCTAGTGTGGCGAGTTATATTTGCCAAGCCTGGCGTAGATTTGATTTGAAAATTGTGAGTTGGCCAAGAAGTTATGTAGCCATTCCACTAGGAGCTATGATTTACTTCAATTTCTTCACTCATCATTTTATTTATGATTTTAGATGGCTGTTAATGGCATTACTTTTTGTGGTGTTTTATCGAACTATGGTCAAATTTAAGGTGCGAAATAAAATCTATCAAATGCCCATCGTTGCATCTTTCTTTTTGATTGGCTTTTTCATTTGGATTGCTGAAAATATCGCTACTTTCTTTGGGGCATGGTCATATCCTAATCAAGAGGTAGCATGGTCGATTGTGCATTTTGGCAAAATAAGCTCTTGGTTTTTACTTGTAGTCATTAGCATTCTGATTGTTGCACAGCTTAAATTATTTTATCGAGATGCAGGTGAATAAAGATAGTGCATAACTAACTTTCATTTCAATATTTGAAAGTTGTACCCATCCCTTTTCATAAAACTGTCCCTTTTTTAGAGGGCAATCCTGCTGTAGACTCCTCTTTAGTAGAGGATAGGGGGATAAAAAGATGAAAACAGACATTCGAATGCTGCAAAGAGCTTGTACAGATGAAAAACAAATTCAACAATTTTTAAAAGACGCACAAACCGCTTTTCTTGGTTTAGTGGATCAACATACACCATATGTTCTGCCACTAAATTATGTCTTCAAAGATGGGAGTTTTTATTTCCACGGTGCCAATGAAGGCAGGAAAATAGACATCCTAACAGCCAACCCAAATGCATGTATCTCTATATGCGAGAATTATGGAACAATGGTAGATCCCATTCCTGCTAACACGGATACAGCTTATATGAGTGTCATCGCAAATGGTTTGGTGGAAATTGTCACAGATTTAGATGAGGCTACTGTGGCAATGCAGGCAATGCTTGATAAATATGTCCCAGGTTATTATCACGCCCCTTTGTCGAAAACACATATCGAAAAGTATCAATCATCACTCGGGAGTAAGACGCTTGTTCTGAAAGTAAGGCCAACCAATTTAACCGTAAAAGAGCATAAATTAAATGAACAAATGCACTATTATTCAGGCAGAGTGGTAACACAGGATTTGAATCAGAAATCTACTACTATGGCGACCAATTGAACAAATTAAATATCGAATAACGATAAGGCTTGGGATTCAATATGGAAAGTAGAGTTGGAAAGAGGTTTTTTCCATCTCTACTTTTTTATTGCGCTTTAAATAACCTATTCTTATTAATAGATATAGCTATTCGTAAGTGCTATAATGCCTGTGAAAAATCATTGGAAATTGTGTAAGTAGAAGGAGAGGACAATTCATTTGAATATTTTAGTTGTTGATGATGAAAAAGAAATTGCAGATTTAATTGAGTTATATTTAAAAAATGAAAACTACCATGTATTTAAGTACTATACAGCTCAAGAGGCTCTGGCGTGTATTATGCGGGAAAATGTGGATTTAGCTGTTCTCGATATTATGATGCCAGATATAGATGGCTTTACCATTTTACAAAAAATCCGAGAAACGTTCAATTTTCCAGTGATTATGCTTACGGCAAAGGAAGAAGAGATTGATAAAATAAATGGATTTTCTTTAGGAGCAGATGATTATATAACAAAGCCATTTCGTCCATTGGAATTGGTTGCTCGTGTCAAGGCACAAATAAGAAGATTTACATTGTACAACCAAGGTTCGAAGCAAACAGAAGATATCATTGATTTCGCTGGTTTGATGATCAATCAGAACACACGGCAGGTCTTTTTAAATGAAAGACAGGTATCCCTAACCCCTACGGAATTCGCAATTCTATGGTATTTGTGTACAAATCGAGGGAAGGTCATTAGTTCAGAGCAATTATTTCAAGAAATTTGGGGGGACAAGTATTTTAACAGCAATAATACCGTAATGGTCCATATACGACATTTAAGGGAAAAAATGAAAGATTCTGCGGAAAACCCAAAATTTATTAAAACTGTTTGGGGAGTGGGGTATACCATTGAAAAATGAGTTTGGCGGATTGAAGAGGAAGATGGTTTTACAAATCGTTTTTATTCTTATTATAGCAATCATAATAGGTTTTATAATCAACTTTGCATTCATTGATGGTGTTTTACAAGCTCCCTTTGCGGATGCTTTTATAGCCTTTTGTGAAAATATCTTGCAGCTCGATTACTTTGCTGCACAAAATGCCTACAATGTGTTATTTCAACAAAATAAACCTCTTTGGCTTACTATAGGATTTATCCTATTATTGTTGATCATTTTTTATATTGCCCTATCTCGTTTTACTCGTTATTTTCATCAAATTAGTAACAGTATCACTATGCTTGCAGATGAGTCAGAGAAGGAAATTCATCTTCCGACAGAGCTCGATTTTTTAGAGAAGAAATTAAATGATGTGAAATATAAATTAGAAAAGCGTGCGAGGGATGCACAAGAAGCAGAACAACGTAAAAATGATCTGGTTGTTTATTTAGCCCATGATATTAAAACTCCCTTAACATCTATCATTGGTTACTTAAGCCTTTTAGATGAGGCAAGGGATATGCCTGTTGAGCAGAAAGAAAAATATGTAACAATTACATTAGAAAAATCCTATAGACTAGAACAATTAATCAATGAGTTTTTTGAAATCACAAGATTTAATTTACAATCCATCGTTTTAGAGAAAGACCTTATTCCTCTTAACTATATGTTAATGCAAGTAGCCGATGAATTTTACCCATTGTTAGCACCAAAGGGTCAAAAAGCCATCGTCAATATAGATGGAGAGATGACTATCTATGCAGACAGAAATAAATTAGCAAGGGTATTTAATAATATTTTAAAAAATGCAATTGCCTATAGTGAACCCAATAGTACAATCGAAATTAGTGCACAAAGTGAAAACAATCAAACGTTTATTTCATTTAAGAATACAGGGAAGACCATACCGCCTGAAAAATTAGAGATGATATTCGAAAAGTTTTACCGTTTAGATAGTGCAAGGTCTACACAAACGGGTGGTGCCGGACTTGGTTTAGCCATTTCAAATGAAATTGTGCAAGCCCATGGAGGGACGATTACAGCTACTTCTCATCAAAATCAAACCGTGTTCATAGTTATGATTCCAACCAATTCTTAAGAAACCTTAAGAATTCACTAATAGTTAATTAAAAATAAGCTCCTTTTTTTATGGTTCAATAAAAGCATAAAGAGAAGGAGTTGTTTTTATGTTCACAAGAAAAGGTATTGTAAGTATATTGTTCCTGTTCATGATAGTATTTGTTTATTTGATATTGAAGGAAACACCTGTAACATTACGTCAGGAGATGGTTGATTCACCAAAAGTAATACCGACGATGAGTAGCGATATGCTCAATATCGATTTATATAGTTCTAATGCCATTTTAGTGAATTTAGATGAAAATCAAGTACTATTAGATAAAAATAGTGAGGAAGTCATTTATCCTGCATCTTTGACGAAAATGATGACTGTTTTAGTCGCGATTGAGCAAATTTCAAGCTTACAAGATGAAATCGTTTTACCCAAAAACATCTTTAATGATTTATACGAGGAAAATGCTTCAGTGGCAGGTTTTCTTCCGAATGAGAGGTTGACGATAGAGGATTTATTGTATGGCTCCATGCTGCCATCAGGTGCAGAGGCATCTATTGGTTTAGCTGAATATGCTGCTGGTTCAGAACGGAAATTTGTAGAGCTTATGAATGCTAAAGCGCAGCAACTAGGAATGAAAAATACTCATTTTATGAATACAACAGGACTGCATCATCCAGAGCATTATACAACTGTGAAAGATATGTCACTACTCTTACAATATGCCTTAACAAATGATGAGTTTCGAAATGTTTATACAGCAGAAAGATATTCTATTAAGTCAACGAACCTTCATCCGGAGGGTATTACATTTACTAGTCGAATGTTTCAACATATGACATCAAGTGTATTGCCAGGAGGGAAAATCCTAGGTGGCAAGACGGGCTATACAGAGGATGCAGGATTATGTTTAGCAAGTTTAGCAACTGTTAATGGACAAGAATATGTGTTAGTGACAGTAGGAGCTGAAGGAGGTCCTCGGACGGAGCAATATAACATTACGGATGCATTTTCTGTGTATAGTCAATTGTAAAACTGGTGACTATTTTCTATATGTTTTAATTTTCAATCTTTTTGAAAATGCTATATAGTGAATATATTCACCTTGAAGGAGAGGGTACTATGGGAAGATTAGTTCATTTTGAAATCCATGTAAATGATATGGAGCGGGCAAAGCATTTTTACGGGAAAGTATTTGGCTGGTCATTTCAAGACTGGAGTGACTATGCAGGCATGCCGTACTTTGGAGCAGTGACAGGTGAGGAAGATGAACTTGGTATTAATGGTGCGTTAATGCAACGCCAAGGCCCACCACCAGAAGTCAATCAAGCGTTGAATGGCTTTGCTTGTACCATGGGTGTCGAAAGTTACGATGGAACAGAAGCCAAAATTCTTGAAAATGGTGGCAAAGTAGCTATCTCGAAACATGCTTTACCTGGGATGGCATGGCAAGGCTATTATATCGATACAGAAGGCAATATTTTTGGCATTCACCAACCTGATAAAAATGCAAAGTAGCATTCGCTCCATAGTTGAGGGGTAATGCTCAAAAATGGGGAAGCCGCTTCAGTTGGAGGTTGTGCTGAGAAAGTGAGGAAGTAGCTTAGAAAAGATTGGTCTCGGCTCATTGGAAGAGCGACCTCCTTATAAACATGAAGAAACCACTCAAAAGCTAGAAGACTGCACCTGATCAAAAATAAACTTTTCTCACAATCATCTACAATAGTAAAGACCTATGTTCATTTTTTCTTGAACATAGGTCTTTTTTGATCTTGCTATAGAATGGTGATATTTGTAAATATATGATGTTTTGTTTTGTAAAATTTGGTATGGTTAAATTATGGAAATATTAAATATCTACATATGATTAAGGAGTATTTGTGATGAAAAAGAGAAAGTGTTTATTTAGTTTAATCGCATCCATAGGGTTATTAGCATCTTGTAGTAGTGGTGAGGTTGAGCCTGATACGACGAATGAAAAAATGTATATTTCATCTATTCAAAAAAAGGAAGCCTATGAAATTCAACAGCCTGCAAAAAGTAATATTGCGCGAGGCTTAATGGTTAACAATATGAATAATGCGTTAAATATAAATGAAATAGAGAGGGGACTCATGGATTTATCTGTGAATCATTTTGCAACTGAAAAGTATTATTTGCAGGAAGGTCAATATTTGGATGAGCAAATGATTAAGCAATGGTTAGCTAGAAAAACAGAGGAAGGTATTGGCTTGAACCCAACCATTGAAACTAGAACTGGTGATGTTTTAGAGGATGAGAAAAAGTATCCGCTAATTCTCTCTCATGTAGTAGAACATAATTTTATTCATAAGGAAAATAACAAGCTAGAGGGAATGTCAATCGCGATATCGTTAAATGAATTTTATGATATACGTGTATCGGATGACAAAGGGTTAATTTACACAGGACAAGTGAAAGTAGATCAAAATGATGATGATAGCAATGATGTGAAAAATTACGGCAAAAAAATAGCTGGCAAGATCATTCAGGATATAAGAAACAATAAAAAGATACCGGAAGTCCCTATTTATTTAACTTTATATCAGGAATCCAACATAAATGATATTATTCCTGGCTTATTTTTAGCTGAAACCTTTATTGCAAAAGGAGAAAATACTATAACAAAGTGGTCTGAGATTGATAAAAAGTATTACTCATTTCCATCAGAGGCATTATATAGCTTAGATCAAAATATGTATAATAAATTATTAATTTTTAAAGAAGATATTCAAGCAGGGTTTAAGCATTTAAACCCTAAAATTATAGGGAGACTTCGCTATGAAGAGGGCAAATTAACAGATATTAAAATGGAAGTACACGCGCCGCTAATCAATGATACGGAATTAGTAGGCTTGTTACAGCTGATTAGTACAAAATTAAATACGATTTTATTTGAGTATATCCCCATTACCGTTCGGATCATTGATCAGAAGAAGGATGTGGGAATTGTTCTATGGGAGCCAACAGAAAAACAAATTTTCGCAAATCCTATCTAACTATCATGTAAAAAGTCGTCGCAACTCAAATGAGAGACTCATGATTTTCCATGAGGCATATTAAACGAAAAGTAATAACTATCAATCAAAATAACAGGTCCTCATTCATTAGGTACCTGTCTTTTTTTGTATGTAAAGGATTTGGTTGCAATATTTAAAAAGTAAGCCTATTATGAAAATGATAATCATTTTCAATTAAAGAGAGGAGAATATAACAATGAGAAGACATCTTATTATTGGCATGCATATAGCTGTACATGGTAATCATGGTAAGAAGGGTGCGTTACTTGATGAACATATTGCATTTGCACAGCGTGCTGAGGCGGCTAAATTAGATTTTTTATTTAAGGCTGATTATTTAGTAGCACATCCAGAATTAATGGCTAAAACAAAAGGAACGGTTGGCTTAGATCCTAGCTTCTTAATGGCAACGGTGGCACGAGAAACTAAGCAAATTGGTTTAGTGACTACCATCTCGACATCCTTTATACCACCATATTTGATTGCACGTCAATTGCAATCGTTGAATTGGATTAGTGAGGGACGAGTAGGCTGGAATATCGTCACTTCCATTGATGGGGCCAATAATTTCGGTAATGAACCTATGGCTTCATCAGAGGAGAGGTATGCTAAAGCCGCAGAATGTATAGAGGTCGTGAAACAGCTATGGCATAGTCATCCCTATGAAGTATTAGAAACAAATGGGAATTTAGAGAAAATAAACGAGCTTGTCAAGCCGATTGAGCATGAGGGTGAGTTTTTCCATATTAATGGCCCTTTAAATCTACCTATGCATCCAGCAGGAGATATACCATTCTTCCAAGCAGGTGCATCGGATGTAGGTCGTCAATTTGCGGCTACTGTTTCCAATGCCATTTTTGCAGCGACACCTGCTATGGAGGTGGGTGTTGAAATGCGTAATGACTTGCGTAAACGTGCGGTTGAGGTTGGTCGTTCAGCCGATGATATTCGGTTATTACCAGGGCTCTATTTCTTTATAGGCGATACATATGAGGAAGCACTCGAAATGTACCGTCAAGCACATGCACATTTAACACTTGAGCGTCGCTATAGTGCTCTAGAATCAGTGATAGGCATGGATATTCGTCATTTGGCACTGCAAGATCAGATAACGGCTGATATGCTGCCGCCAAAAGATCAAAAAGTACGTAGTAAAACACATGCCGATTTGGTGCGTCGTTATATTATCGACAATGAACCAACTGTTGAGGTATTGCTTGCACGTCCAGAAGTAATTGGCTCAGCTCACCTTGTGGCAATCGGCACGCCGCAGGACATTGTCAATCAAATCATTACTTTTTATGAGGAGGGTGCATTGGATGGCTTTATTGCTGTACCAGGTGGACCTCCGAAATCTTTAGACTTATTCTTTAGTGATGTGATCCCTATGCTAGTAGAGCGGGGGCTATTCCGTGCTGAATATGAAGGGAGCACATTACGTTCCCATTTAGGTCTAGATGTACTATTACCCAATTAATAGATGAAAAAGGTGATGTCAACGGCAGAAACAGTTATTTTGAAAGGCGAGGGGTTGATTTCTGTTCCGCCAGCGTCCTTTCCAGGGGGCGTCCGATAAGCCGCTGCTCCAATCACCATGTGGTAAAAGGATAGACTCTTATTTTCAATGTGGAGAAGTGATGCGTGACAACACTAGTAGTGAATACCTTCACTTTATTTGAAAAACTTTGCTAACAAGAAAAATTTTTATGGAGTGGAAGGCTACTTGACTCCCGTGGGATAGCAAGACAGGCGAGCTTCTAAACGGAGCGGCTCGGCGCTCGCCCACAGGAAAGCAAGTAGCCTGCAACGGAGATCCTTTTTCATCTTTCACAAAAATTCTATGGATCGTTTTGTTTTTCAACACTATGAAAGGGCAAAGATGTAAACTTTGCCCTTTCATGTTGCTAGAAACTCATTCGAATATTTATGGGGTAAAGATATGGTGATTCAGGCTGTTCAATTGTTACCCAATCATCAATATGAATGACGGGTAGGCTAGCACCCTCATAAGTTGTTTGACCGATTGTACCGATTACCTCAATCCATGTATCCTCTTTGATAGTTGGAACCTCAAGGAATTCTGTCAAAAAGCCTACGATACTTGCATCAGCAACACAATGGGTAATAAGGAATCTGGAAACCACTAGTTGCTTTTCTGTAAAGCTATCTTCTTTCAAAACAAAGCCTTTTAACTGGATTTGCTTCCCTAAATAGTTTGCTAGATGTTGATGCATGTCCTCGTAATAAATCGTATACTCCTCATCTGTCATTTTCAGCATAGTTTGTTGAGATAGCTGTTGCTTTAATTGTTCATATTGCTTTTTTGTCATTTCCTGCTTTTCCTCCATTAGTTTAGGGTCAGGATCATGCTCGTCATAGATATTTTCATCAATCGTTTCATTTGAAGTGAGGTAATCCTCAATTTTGGATGGTTGACTTTGCTGAGTGAGAAAGAAGGCCCCACCCTTTTTATCAGCGATTGCAGCATCTAAAATTTTGGCAGGCACGAAGAAGCCCGTCAAAATCGGTGTCATAATAATAAGATAGGCTAGCCATTTTTTGCGTGTAAAGACTGAATGACCATGGTCATGATGTGAACAGCAAGCATGTCCACTGTCGTCACAATGATGGGTCGTCTGAGTAAATGATATGACTCTTGTTAGCTGAACAAGAAACAGTATAAAAAATAAAATGGCAGCTGTTTGGCTAAGACTTTCATATTTGGGGTTAATGAATTTTGTTAGTTCCCCGGTCCAATGCAAGCTTGCAATCATAGCTGAGAAAGCAAGTAGAATAAGGGCTCTTAGCGCTTGCTGAACGTGAAATTTCATGGTTTTCCCCCTTAGAGATACGGTGAAAGAATCCATATACTAATATAGACAATGATAGCCACTAAGGCGGCTAACCAGAAGACAAATTTGAAGCGAAATACGCTCATTAACATAATGGTATTTTTCAAGTCAATCATAGGACCAAAAACAAGAAATGCAAGAATGGATGGGGTTGAGAAAGTAGCACTAAAGGATGCCCCAATAAAGGCATCTGCCTCCGAGCAAAGTGAAAGAATAAAGGCTAAGCCCATCATGACCAAAATAGAGGAGGATACGCCATCTCCAATTTCTACGAGTGTTTTGGTAGATACATAGGTTTGGACAAATGCAGCTAAAAATGCCCCAATAATTAAGTATTTGCCCATATCAAAAAATTCATCAATGGCATGTTTGAACATATTGAATAGTTTTGTGACAAAGGATGTTGGTTGGTTAGCTGTTGCCAATGAATCAGGTTGTAAGGAGCTTTTAAATTGTGAACCTTTAAAAAACAAGCTAATGAGTAATGCTACGACAATAGCGATAACAAAACCTAGTAGCATTCGTAAGCTGGCTATTTTCAAATCATTTCCAAATGCCATATAGGTAGAGAGAATAACGATTGGATTAATGAGTGGGCCAGTTAACATAAAGCCTATAGCTGCATGAATCGGTACACCTTTGGCAATCAATCTTCTCACAATAGGCACGATTCCACATTCGCAGGCTGGAAATAATGCACCTACAAGACAGCTCATGACAACGGCCATTACCGCATTTTGAGGAATCCACCTTTGAATATGTTCCTCTGTGATAAAAATCTGAATAAAGCCCGCAATGATGATACCAATTAACACAAACGGTAATGCCTCAATTAAAATACTTAAAAAAATAGTATGCAGACTGAGTAAAGAGGAACTTAAATCACTTAATGCTGAGATATTGAATAACAGGAATGGTAGCAAGCTTCCTAATAGCATGAAGATGAACCAAAAATTCAATACATATCTTGATAGATGGAGACGTTCCACATGTACCTCCTTAAAGTGTAATGATTACGTTTTAAAATATGCAAGTGGTACTGCAAGTATGACTTTTACTATGTAAAGAGAAAGTAAAAGCTGGTCACGAACATTCTTTTACTTTCTTTATTATTGATGAACATCCTTATTTCTATATTGCTTAGGGGTGATACCTGTAAATTTCTTGAAAACTTTAATAAAATAGCTTTGATCTGTGAAATTAAGTAATGAACCAATGTCTAAAATGGGGTAGCTTGTATAGATTAATAGCTTTTTTGCCTCTTCAATCCTTTGTTGCTGAATATATTCACTAAAGGAAATCCCTACTTCCTTTTTAAATAAGGAAGAAAGATAATTGGGGCTTAAGTGGCAAATTGCTGAAAGTTGATTGAGTATTATTTCACTATATAGTTGATTTTCGATCGAATGAATGCAGGTTGTAATGGGTGCTGAATATTTGTTTTGCTTAGCTTGTGACACACGACGTGTAAAATCATAAATAGCTTCCTCCATTAACGAAAGAATGTCGATTAAGCTGCTTTGATCCTCAAGTTTTTGAATGTAAAAATCACTTAATGTAAAGGCTGTTTCTTCATTTAATCCACCTTCAATAGCAGCACGACAAATAAGTGCAATTCCTGTAATCATCAAATATTGTACACTTCTTAAATGATTGTGCTTTGAAAGTACTCCAAGTTGTGCTTGTCCGACAATGGAATAGTTCAAGACTTCGTTTAATTTCTCCATCCGCCCATTTTTCACATTGTCTAACAATATTTTTTCATAGTAAAGATTTGTATGCACACTATCTTTTCTTCTTGCATAGGAAAGTTCAAGCGCGGTATGTCCCTCATGACGAATAAGGGGCTTTAACGCGTGGTTGTGGTGAATCACAGCTGTTTTAGATATTTTTTTTTGGTAGATTGAATAATAAACAAATAAACTTATGGCTAAGCATTGCTGATAATGGAGAGTAGGAAACAAATCAGGCTCATGATAAATAGTTGATTTTATAGTGTCTTCTATTACTTGTGAAAGGGACGGTCCAACTACAAGCGCCCCTAAATATTGATTGTCTACTGTTAAGTTAATATAAAAATAATTGAATTCAGCTATAGAGAAAAAAATAGGATAGCTATTTGAAGCCGTATGATATGGGTATGTTTTTAGCTGTTCCTTTAGAGAAATATAGGATGGTTTACTAGTATATTCTGCTGATGAATATTCAAAAACTACTTCTCCCGCTAAATTAATATAAGAGACAGGGAGATGATGTATTTCAGAAATTAGTTGGCTTATATATTGAAGATCGATAGTGGATATTTTCACGTTTCTGCACCTCCGTTCGTAAGAATACTATCAAAATGAAAGCAGTTTCAATTTTTATTGTATAGACAATGAGAAAGTACTATTTTGTGTAAAATAATACAATAAAAAAGAGAGAAGTAGCAATAAAATAGACAATGACTTCAAAATGTTAGGGAGGAATAGAAGATGGATCTTTTGAATAAAATTGCAGTTGTAACGGGTGCTGGAAGCGGTATTGGAAGAGCCAGCAGTTTGAAGCTTGCTAGCAATGGTGCAAAAGTGGTAGTCGTTGATTTCAACAAAGCAACAGGGGAAGAGACATTAAGCTTGATTAAAAAGCAAGGTGGAGAAGGTATCTTCGTTCAGGCAGATGTTTCGAGAAACGAAGATGTTCAAAAATATGTAAATGTTGCTGTTGATACTTATGGACGCATTGATATATTTTTCAATAATGCAGGAGTTATTCAAAAAATTTCTCCATTAACAGAGATTGAGGATGTAGAGTATGAACGTATTATGGCTATCAATGTGAAAGGTGTATTCCTTGGCTTAAAATATGTTTTAAAGGTAATGGAAGAACAAGGTAGCGGCTCTATTATTAATACGGCTTCAACAGCTGGAATTCGTAGTGAGCATAGTATGGCTGTTTACTCTGCAAGTAAGCATGCAGTAGTAGGTTTAACAAAAGCAGCTTCCTTAGAGTATGTAAAAAAGGGGATTCGAATCAACGGTATTTGTCCAGGTGGCGTAGAGACAGCGTTAACAAACAGTGTAACAACTATGTTTGAAACAGGTGGCTATATTCCAGAAGAAATTCCAAATATGAGAATGGGACGCTATGCAAAACCAGAGGAACTGGCTGAAATGGTTGTTTTCCTAGCATCAGACAAAGCAAGCTATATGACAGGCTCAATCGTGGTAGTTGATGGAGGCTTAACTTTATAATAAAAAGAGGAAATCCAGTGAACATTATTAACTGGATTTCATGTTGTTGAAAAAAGGTAATGTCAACGGCATAATAAGCAATTTTGTAAGGCGAGGGGTTGATTTCCGTTCCGCTAGCGTCCTTTCCAGGGGGCGTCCGATGAGCCGCTTCACTCACTGCGTTCGCTCCAGGGTCTCCTCTGTGACGCTGGCTCCACTCCAATCAACCATTCTGCAAAAGCGTCTTTTCCTGAACAAAATAGCCCTTTATTTATATTATAAGAGAGAGGATAGGCTCTTATTTTCAATGCGGAGAAGTGATGAATGACAACACCACTCCATAAAGCGTAGTGAATACCCTTCACTTTATTTGAAGACCTTTGCTAAAAAGAAACATTTTTATGGATTGGAGTGGAAGGCTACTTGAGTCCCGTGGGATAGCAAGACAGGCGAGCCTCTAAACGGAGCGGTAGCGGAGGAAGCGGCTCGGCGCTCACCCACAGGAAAGCAAGTAGCCTGCAACGGAAATCCATTTTCACCTTTCACATAAATGCTATGGATGGTTTTGTTTTTCAACACTATGAAATCCAGTGAACATTCATTCACTGGATTTTGTTTGGCAAAGATATTATAAGGTGAATTTTTTCAGCTCATGCATCAATGTATCTGTCATACCTTGTAGATCGTCAATTTTAGCGCTAATTTTTTGGAAGGCAAGTAACTGATCCTGTGTCGAAGCTGAAATTTCTTCTGTACCTGCTGCTGTTTCTTCTGTAATGGCTGAAATATTTTCTATCGTACTATTCACTTGCTGGCTCATTTCGTTCGTTTGAACCATTTCCTTTGTAAGGCTTTGTAAATCATGATGAATGTCTGCGATATGTGTCGCAATGACAGCAAATGATTGTTCCGTTTCTACCATTGAATGGGACTGTTCATTTGAAAGCTGATATCCTCGCTCAGCCGTAGTAAGAATATGTGAGATGCCATCCTGTATATGTGTGACCATAGAAGTGATTAAATTTGTTGCATTCTCCGTTTCAGAAGAAAGCTTTTTCACTTCCTCTGCGACAATGGCAAACCCTTTACCGGCTTCTCCAGCACGGGCAGCCTCAATGGCAGCGTTTAAAGCTAATAGATTTGTTTGGCTAGCAATAGTGTGGACAGCATTGGCCGCTCCTTCAATTTCTGAAGTAAATTGCGAAAATTGCGTAACAGCCTCTTTAATATCAAGTGATGTCGTCGAAATATCTTTTGCAATGGTCGATTGTTTTTCTAATGAATACTGACCATTTTGAACAGCCTCTAATGCCTGTTTACCATTGTTAGCGGATTGCTCACTTGTTTGCATAACCCCCTTAAATTGGTCTGTCATATTATTCATAAGGATGGCCACAGATTGAATATCTTCTGACATCGTATAGCTACCTTTTGCTAATTCGTCAGTAGATGTGGCGATTTGATTACTGCTTTCATGAATATTTCTCATATGGCTTGTTACATCTTGTGTGAATACGTTAACATCCTTACCGATATGATCGATGGATTGTACAGTACTTTTCAAATTATTCATCATCTGTGAAAAGCTTTCCGATAGTTGATCAATCTCGTATCGACTGTTTGGTTGATAGGAGAGTGTAGAGGTATCTATAGTTAAATCTCCTGTAGCTGCTCCCTGTGCACACTCTACAATCTGATTAATCGGTTTGGTAATTCTTTTTGCTGCCACATAGGAATAAATAATCGTTGCCAAAATTAATAGCACACTGCCGATGATTGTAGTGGTTGTAATAAAACCAATTTTTTGCTTCGTCACTTGTATCATCTCTTGATACCATTCGTTCGTTTCTTTTTTGAGCAAATGCATATCGTTTAAAATACCTTTAATTCGGATAGATTGCTTTTTTATTTCAGAGCGGTTGTTTTCTTGAAAGCCGCTTTCTGTAGCTTTTTCTAGGTCTTCGAATTTATCAGAAATTTTGTCGATAATCTGTTGATGGTCAGGTATTCTTGTGAGAGCAGCCAATGCTTCTAAATTGCTTTTTGTTTCTTGTAAAATAGCAAGTGCTTCATTTTTATTCGCTTCACTATCTAAATAGGTATAATTATTTAATGATTGGCTGGCCACAACCAAACTTTGCTCCAGCTCTTTCACTGCAAGCAAAAGTTTAGTGTCATCCTGTGCGGTTGTTTGGATATTAAATGTTTGAATGATAATAAAGCCAATCATAGCCATAGCCAGTACGATTGGGATGAGTGTATTCATAAATAATTTTTTACGTAATGTCACTGGCCATTCCCCTTTTCTGCAGTAACTTTTATCTTGCCCCAGATAATGGCTTCTTGTGCCTTTTCAATGGCAGCCTGTTGCTCTGATGTTAGTTGAATGACACGAATATCAGCTAGTCCCACACCTTGATCTGCTAGCCCTAATGCAAACGATTTTTGGGTAATTTTTCCGTCCTCTACTAATGTTTTAGCAAGTTGATAGACAGCAAGATCAACATTTTTTAGCATGGATGTGACAACCGTCTTTTCGGCAACAAAAAATTGATCGATATCAACACCCGCTGCATAAATCCCCATTTCCTCGGCCTTTTTAATTGCGCCGAAACCAGTAAAGCCAGCTGCATGATAAATAAAATCAACGTTATTTTTTATATATTGATCTGCTATTGCTGCACCAGCCTGCGTGTCATCAAAGGTACCCGCATATTCGCTCATAATGTCAATAGTTGGTTGTACATAACGAGCTCCTTCGATAAAGCCATTTTCAAAGTGATGAATAACAGGGGCATCTGCACCACCAATAAAGCCAATTTTCCCTGTCTTGCTTGTCATAGCAGCAACCATACCAACTAAAAAACTGCCTTCTTGTTCTTTAAAGGTAATCGAAATAATGTTGTCAACATCAGATTGCCCATCAATCAATATGAATTGTTGGTCGGGATATTGTTTCGCAGTTTTCTCTAGTGCTTCCTGTACAGAGAAACCAAGACCAATGATGATATCATATTTTTCTGCTACAAGCTCGTTCAGCTTGTCCTCATAATTACCATCAGGAGCCTCTTTGTAATCAAACAAAATGCCAAGCTCATCTCGAGCCTTTTCGAGCCCTTTAAAAGCTGAATCATTAAATGATTCATCGCCTAGTCCCGCGTCTGATAGTAAAACGCCTATCTTATATCCTTCAGTTGATGTCTCTGTCTGTGCGGATGAACAGCCTGTTAGCAATAGACCCATCAAAAGAAAAGTAATCATCAATTTCTTCAAAATGTTTGTACCTCCTGTTGTTTATAGCCTATATATCGGCAAAATGTGAATTTTTTTAGTCTGATGTCAGACTACAATGAAAATAAATTTTTATGTAGAGCATAAGAATAAATAGTCATTTCTATATACATAATAAGTTAATATTATAAACCTAGATGACTAATTAAGTAATATATTTATGAAGGCTTCTACAGCAAGCTCTGTATGCCTAATCAATAATAAAGAGGCTGGGACAAAACTAGCTTCAATTAGTGAGAAATCCGAATTTGAATTCATTCAAATTCGGATTTCTCTATTTTTTATGTTGTCTCTAGATAGTCCTTAGCTACTGGCTGTGAATTTTCTTAAATTCACGGCCAGTAATGCGAGCCCCATTTCGTTTCCTACACTCGATTTTCCTCGAACAGAAAATCGAGTGAAACGCAAATTAGCCTTCAAGAATCCAAAAACTGGTTCCACGTCAATTTTGCGTTGACGATAAATGGTACTCGTTTTTTCTTCTGAAAGCTTTGTTCTTACATATTCTTTTTGCTGTTCCCACTTCTCATTCACTAGTAACTTACGATTATTTCCCTCTTTTGCTTTTGTACATAATGAACGGAATGGGCATCCGGAACAGTCTTCACATTCGTATACCTTAAACTCACGCGTGAAATCATATGGATCCGTTTTCGTGGTACGATATTTAAATACGAGCTGTTGTTGGTTCGGGCAAGTGTATTGATCATTTTCTTCATCATAATTCCAGTAGGCTGTATTGAATTCGTTTTGTTTATACTTTTGCTTTTGTTCTTTTAAATACAAGTTATATGTAATTAAGGCTTCTCGTTTACGATTCGAAAGGATATCATCATAATTTTGTTCGCAGCCATATCCAGCATCTGCGACGATGTGTTTTGGTAACTCAAAATAATGTTGTTCGATTTCATCTAAAAACGGGATTAAGGTACGTGTATCTGTTGGATTCGAATAGATACTGTAGGCAAGTACATATTGACCTTCTGTTGCGACTTGGATGTTATAACCTGCTTTCAATTGACCATTTTTCATATAGTCATCTTTCATTCGCATAAATGTGGCATCTGAGTCCGTCTTGGAATAACTATTTCGCATGCCAAAGATTTCAAAGTCTTTTTGATATTTTAGTTTACGTACAATATAGTCGATTAATTGTTTGCGAGCTTGCTTTGGGAATTTCCGTTCAACTCTTAAAGCTTTTCTTTCAGCTACATCCGATGAATCCTCTATTTTTTGATCATACTCGGCAATCACTTCGTCTACTTTTTCTACCATCTGGGCGAGCTCTTCTACTGCTAATTCTTCTACATTTTCTCGTTCAATTTCGGGTATGATTTCTTTTTCGAGTAGCTCATCGTATAACTGGTTTGATTTTTCAATTAATCCTTTATGGTATTTCTCGATGGATTTTTTCCACACGAAAGTAAATTTGTTCGCATTGGCTTCGATCTTTGTTCCATCTATAAAAATAGCTTCCTGATCAATTAATTCTTCTTGAACCAACTGGCAACGAAATTGGACGAAACATTGGCGGATCAACTCTTTCATTTCTGGTTGAACACGGAAACGGTTGATTGTGCGGTAGCTTGGTTCATACCCTTGAGCTAGCCACATCATCCGAAGACTATCTTTTAATAGGGCTTCAATTTTACGCCCTGAGAAGACAGATTGTGTATAAGCACATAAGATAATTTTAAGCATCATGCGTGGATGGTAGGCGGGACAGCCTTCATTTCGAAGGAATGGTTCAAACGCTTCAGGCGAGATACTTTCAACTAAATGGTGGACATGGAAGGCAATATCGCTTTTTTGTAATGTTACTTCTAAATCTAAAGGCAAAACTAATTGATTCATGTTATAATTTTTAAACATAAGGATCCTTCTTTCTGTATAATTTTGTTGTGGTGACTTAATTTTATCAGAAGCGGTCCTTATTTTTATTCAAAAATTAATGAAAGCCTGTGAAATTTTACTGATCGTAAAATTTCACAGGCTTTTTAATTTAGAGGTGGGTTTTGTCCCAGCCTCTTTATTATATGTTCTAAACAGCTCCGAATAATTTTAATAGATTAATAATAATAATGCCGATAACACCGAAATCTGAATCGCCAAAGGTTGTGCCTTCATAGCCGATGTCGCCCATAAAGATTAGGAGTATGGCTGGAATAAAGCTAATTAATAGACCATTAGCAAAGGCCCCAGACATGGCACCGATTCTGCCGCCTGTAGCATTGCCAAAGACGCCAGCTGCAGCTCCCGTGAAGAAATGGGGAACGAGGCCAGGAACAATCACTTTTAAACCAATGAAGGGGAGGATAAACATAGAGACAAGTCCTGCTAAAAAACTAAAGATGAAACCAATGATGACAGCGTTTGGTGCAAAGGGGAAAATAGTTGGGCAATCTAGTGCTGGTTTTGTGTTTGGGACAAGCTTATCAGCAATGCCTTTAAAGGCTGGAATAATTTCAGCAATTAACATACGGACACCCGCCAAAATAATATAGACACCTGCAGCGAATGTGATCGCTTGCATAATAGCGAAAATAATAAAATTAGAGCCAGCTGATAATTGTGCCTCAATATAGGAGGGGCCTGCGAAAAGGGCAACAACGACAAAGAATACACTCATTGTTAAAGAAATAGCGACAGAGGTATCTCTTAAAAAGCCTAATGATTTCGGAACCTGTATGTCCTCAGTTGATTTCGTTTTATTACCAAAGAGCTTACCAATCTTTGCAGAAACATAGTAGCCAACACTGCCGAAGTGACCTACAGCAAAATCATCACTACCTGTTATTTGCCGAACAGTGGGTTGTAAAATGGCAGGGAACACTACCATACAAAGACCAAGAATGATAGACCCTATGATAATAAGAGGTGTACCACTCATTCCACCAACTGACAATGAAGCCGCGATTAAACAAGCCATAAATAATGTATGATGCCCAGTTAAAAAGATATACTTTAATGGCGTAAATCGCGCAAATAATAGATTCATTATCATACCAAATACCATTATTAATGCTGTAGCTGTACCAAAATTAGTCTGAGCAGCTGCCACGATGGCCTCGTTGTTGGGAATGACTCCCTGTACTTGAAAGGCATGATCAAACATTTTACTAAAATGGTCTAACGAGCCAATCAAGACAGTGGCACCAGCACCAAGAATGACAAAGCCCATAATTGTTTTGAATGTACCTGAAAGAACAGTGGAGCTAGATTTTTTTTGAATGAGTAAACCAATAAAAGCGAATAGGCCGACTAGTATAGCTGGTGTTCCTAAAATGTCATGCATGATAACATCCAACATATCAACACCTCATCCTATCCAAATTTTCCGTACTTAAAGCAAAGGTTCTAGCTTTTCTTTTATTTCCACAATACTCATCATATTGACGATGCTCACAATGGTTCCATTGTCTTTCGCTAATTCATTCACAATGTCTGCTGCCCCTAAGTAAATATCTGCTTTCTCCGCCTTTGCAGATGCTAAATCTGTATGGGTTACCTCAGCATTTTTACCCAATGCCTCTAATGCCTTTTTTACATTCCATTCTAAAATCAAGCTACTACCTAAACCATTTCCACACACAACTAAAATTTTCATCCTGGTGACTCCTTTGTCGTATATTGTTTGATTTTTTCACAAATCGTGTCTGCATGCTGACAGGCAATCAGGCCTTCAATCTGGTCAGGGTCTTGTAATACTGCTGCCAAATCAGCTAACGCCTGTAGATGTGACGTATTGTCGATGGCAGCTAACACAATTAGTAAGTAAACAGGCTGATTAGGGCTAAAAAAAACAGGTTGCTGTAACCGAAGCAAACTCATGGCAAGCTCATGAACACCATCAGATGGCCGTGCATGGGGAATGGCCACTTTTGGTGTAATGACGATGTAGGAGCCATATTGCTCAATAGATTGAATCATGGCTTCGACATAGCGTTGCTCAATTTTATTTTGCTGTACTAATGGTCTTGCAGCTAAATGAATCGCTTCTTGCCACGAATGGACAAAGTTTGCAAGCTGTATACAATCCTTTGTCAGAAGCCTAGTTAGCAAGGACAACCCTCCTTTCTTAAAAATATCCTCCCATTCCATGTTATTACGACTACCTGTGGAATTATGTCATAACAGGGGACATTTTTAATTGCTTTGCTACATCGTAAACCGACGTTTTGACAAATTCATCAAGGGTATGATCTAAACGCGTTTTCGGATAAATCAACTGAATCTTTCTGTGAAGCGTCACATCATCTAAATCCTTCTTCATCAGTACACCCGATGTTAATTCCTCTTCTATTAAGGCAATAGATAGAAAAGCCATGTTTTTTCCAAAGGTCAGCATTTTTTTTATCGTGCTCACAGAATCCAGTTCAATCGTATAAGTAGAAGGCTGGAAAGGGTCCATCCACTTCTCAATGAAGTGATTAGTAGAGCTAGAAGAGGTATGCAATAATAGCTTATTTTTAAGAATATCTTCTTTGGTAATGTCCTGTTTAGTCGCTAACTCGTGTGAGGGGCTAAAGGCCAAAACAAGTGCATCTTCCCCAATCGTTTCGTAATGCAGGAAGGGATTTTCCTGTTGGGTCTCCATAATAAGCCCGAAATCTAATTCTTGGAGTGCTACTTTTTTTTCAATTTCAGGTGCTGTTTTTACTTCTAATGAAATGCGAATATCAGGATAAGCTGTTGACACTTGATGAATTAAATCTGGCATAAAAATATGGGCAGGTAAGCCACTTGCCCCAAAACATATCGTGATATACGTCTTCTCCTGCCAACGAAAGGTGTTTTTATTTTATTTGTCCCTTCAGTACGAAGACAGCTATATCGAGAAGAGATCTATTTTTATGTTAATATTTTTGAATAGTGAAGAGTGATTTTATGGTAATTAAGAGGAGGATATAATATGGTGCAAACAGTTATTTTAGAAGGATTTGAAAATCGCCAACTTATTACGACACAATCAAAAGTAGAACCATATAATATGTATATTATGAGTAGAGATATAAGTGAAAGTTGGAGCTATTTAACTGGATATTATGAAGGTATTGTTCGCTATAATTATCAACTTAATCAAGTTGATAAATTGCTAATTCCGAATGGATTTCAGTTATCAAGTAATTCTTTTTATAATGAATATTTTTATTGCAGCAGATTGATGTGGGAAGGAAAAACTGCAAATTTAATATTAAACCAAATTGATTGCAAAAACTTAATTTTAAAAGATTCAATAACATTAAAAATAGAGGATAATAGTTCCAATCCTGAGCATTCTTCATTATCTGAAACAGAGCTATATGGTTTGGGAGAAAGATATTTAATTGTATGTGTACCACAGATAGAATCGCAAAAACTTACTAGGCACACAAATTGTATACTCGTAGATTTTTTAGAAAATAAATATTACATAATACCCGAAAAAATAGGACAACATGATACCTTTTTAAATGTAAATAACATAAAAGTAATTGATAAAAAAAATAAAAAATTCGTTTATTTTACAACTGGTTCATTATCCTACAGTAATAAAAAAAATGCATGGAATCATAGGGAAAAGGAAAATTCAAATTTTACTGAGAGCCTTGTAATCATTGACTATAATTTATTTATAGAACAAATAAAAAATGATTTGCCAATTTCAGAGACTTGTATAGTAGATCAATGTGATAATAGTGAAAGCTTTGTATTGGAAAATAATAAAAACGAATGTGTTTATTGGTATAAACATAATCTTAGAGATGAAACATATATTTTGAAAATGTTTAATCCATTCAGTGAAAATTATCAAGAAAGAATTATTGATGGGAAGTATGATGTCATCTATTTCTTTAATGATGATTTATATGGAGTAAAAGAAAGCGAACATACACAAGTATTATATGATGCCAGTAATAATAAGGAGTTATATACAATAGGAAATTCAAGTTATTTCTATTATGGAAACAAAGAATGGGTTGTTTTCTTTGAAACTCCAACTAATAGTTTTAATATGAAATGGATTGTTTATGATTTAATTCATAACAAAGAAGTTGCTTCAATGGAAAGCTCTCATCCAACAGTAAATTATATTAAAGAAAATAATACGATTATATTTATAAAATAATTGCCTCTCCTCTTTTTGCTTGGGGTATGGTAGCAGGGAGTACGAAGGGAGACCATCATACTTTTACAATTAGTCGTAAGGAATCTTTGAAGACAACTTCTAATGTCTCTTACGATATGGTTGATACGAGTGCTGCCAAAAAATTGATTCTCGAAAATTCGCCAAAGAAAATTGTAAATTGGCATTCAGAAGCATGGTATAAAAATACGTTAGCTCAGGCAGTAGAATATGGACCTGCTAATGCCATAACTTATAAAGGGAATTTTCTAGGACATGAAGCGGATATTGAAGTGTGGCAGTACAAAGGAGACATTATGGTTGAACTTTCTACAAAGGTAGATGATGCCGCTCAAGCAGCTGCTATTGGAAAGCAATGGTATGAGCAACTATTATCCGCAGGCTATTTGAGTGGAGATCAACGTGGTAAAACGGCATTTGTCATGGATAAATAAATAGAAATATAATGATTTCGTCTCATATAGAAATGGGGCGAATTTTTTCTTTGTGAACAGAGATATTAAAAAAGTAGGTCTATGTTGTTCTAACTTTGATATTTTCGCTTACACTTACTATAGGACGAACTTTGGATGATATGAGGGGGAATTAACATAGCGAAGAAAATGGGCATTGTTACGCTGCTATTATTCGGTGTTTACGTGCTTTGTATGTACTGGTATATATTCCATAGCGGCGGAGGAAAAATACCTAGTGCCTTACAAGGAACGGTGGCAGATCCAGTAATGTTTATGTCTGGTAAGGAGCTTTTTTTAAGTGGTGAATATTCAAAAATACGGAATTTTTTATTCTTTGTAGCGACTCCTTTGGAATGGCTTATTTACTTTTTGATTTTATTATTGGGCATCTCCCGTTATTTTGAAAAAGTGACGACCTCCCAAACGAAGTGGAAGCTATTGCAAAATGCAGGCTACCTATTCCTGCTATCCCTATTGCTCTATATTGTTTTATTCCCGCTTGATTATTATCGCTATTACCTCAGCAAAAGCTATGGCATCAGTACGCAAGCATTTGCGTCTTGGATGAAAGATGGTGTTATTGATTTTTGGGTGAACTTTGGGATGAGCTTCATCATTGTGACCGTTATTTATTGGCTCATTAAAAAGAGCGAGAAACGGTGGTGGCTTTACGCTTGGCTATTAACCATCCCTTTTACAATCTTTGTGATGTTCATCCAGCCAGTTGTCATTGATCCTTTGTACAATGATTTTTATCCGTTAAAAAATAAAGAGCTGGAAACGAAGATACTCTCAATTGCTGAGCAGGCGAATATACCAGCAGAGCATGTTTATGAGGTCAATATGGCACAAAAGACCAACTCCTTAAATGCTTATGTGACAGGGATTGGTAGCAATTCGAGAATTGTACTGTGGGATACCACATTAAATAGACTGACGGACAATGAAATTTTATTTATCATGGCGCATGAGATGGGCCATTATGTAGAAAAGCATATTTATTTTGGCATTGCAGGTTATTTATTGCTTACGTTGGTTGGGTTATGGTTTACAGCGAAGGTTATGCGACGTTTGGTTGGACGCTATGGACAGGTACTGAAAATTAATAAAGTTGGCAGCATTAGCTCATATCCATTATTTTTGCTCATTACCTCTATATTGTTATTTGCCTCTAATCCAGTGTCGAACTTCATCTCAAGATATCAGGAGACAAGAGCAGATCAGTATGCGATTAACCTCATGAATGATCGTGAAGCGGCCGTAACAGCTTTTCAAAAACTAACGATTTCAGGATTAAGTGAGGTCAACCCTCCGCTTCTTGTTAAATGGTTCCGCTATACACATCCGCCGATGCTAGAGCGTATTTATAAGGTGGCAGATACAGGTGATCACAAACAGACTGCCCCTTTAAAGGAAGAACAGAAGAAAAAGTAGGAATATAGGTTTTTCATCAGCAGAAATTGGGTAATCTATGAGAAAGATATATCAAAATTTGGTCGTTGATTGATAGGGGATATCATTATGCGTAATGTGATTATAATTACTCTTTCTTCCATTGTAGTGGCCTTTGCCTATAATTATTTATTAATTCCCCATGAAATCTTGAGTGGTGGATTGAGTGGTATCGCCATCATGCTTGGCATTATTACCCCTTGGAATACAGGGGTATTAAATTTACTGCTTAATTTGCCTTTACTGATTTTAGGTGTGATGAAGCTTGGTAAGCGATTTATTAGCTATACGATTCTTTCTGTAGCCGTTTTGTCCGTGAGTTTATATGTTATTCCAATTCACAAGGCAACACAAGATCCTATCCTTGCATCCCTATTTGGAGGAGTTATTGTAGGCTTTGCGATGGGTATGATTTTTCGTGCAGCAGGCTCCTCTGGGGGCTTTGATATTATTGCCATGCTACTAAGTCGTAAACGAGATTTTCCACTCGGTACATTAATTGCTGCTATGAATGGTGTTGTAGTGGCAGCTTCTGGCTTTGTCTTTAGCTGGGACGCGGCATTATTAACGCTTGTTTCCATTTATGCAACGGGAAAAGTGGTGGATACGATTCATACAAGCCATATTAAATTAACGTTGATGATTATTACGAGTAAAGGGGAAGAAGTCAAGCAACAGCTGTTGCAAAAACTTCATCGTGGTGTAACGATTATCGATGCGAAGGGAGCCTACTCTGGTGAAGGGCGAAAAGTGTTAATCACTGTCATTACGCGTTATCAACTCGCGGATGTAAAAAGTACGATTAAGGAAACCGATCCAAAGTCGTTTGTGAATATCCTACAGACAACAGAGGTTATGGGAATGTTTGATCGAAGTACGAACTAAATAAGGCTAGTCCCTACACACGTTTTAGGTTATACTAACCATAATCGAACGTGTGTTTTATTTTGTGCCGAAAGGGGAAGAAATAGATGGAAAAAGAAATGATCCATGCTCATTGTCTACAACTACAGGGAACGATTTATGACTATAAGGAGGAATGGCAAGCAGACCGTTATCATATTGGTGGGAAAATGTATGCCATGATTGGGGGAAATGCTACAGGTAAGCCTGTATTAACGTTAAAATGCGAGCCTGCACGAGCAGAGGAATTACGAGAATCCTTTGTCAGTATTATACCTGGTTACTATATGAATAAAACGCATTGGAACTCCATTTATATGGATGCTGAGGATGTCCCGATGGATTTGGTAGAGAATCTTATTAAGCATTCGTATGAGCTTGTTTTCAGTAAATTAACGAAAAAAGCACAGCAAGAAATTCAGTTGTTAGAAGTGACAAAATAAACAAAGAAAGTTAAACTGTCTCAATCCAACTGAAAATGCTATAGGGTGGAGAAAATAGATGAGAAAATTCTTGTTATTAGCAATAGTCACTTTAAGTGCTTTATTATTGTTAGGAGGCTATCGTTTAACTGCATTAAGCGCTGTAAAAGCCAATTTTTTTATGACACCTGAGTATAAGATTGTTGAAAAGATTCAAGAAGAAAACGATATTTTTTATTTGTTTAAGAGTGATAAAAAAGAAATCTATCAAACTGTTTTGGTACAAAAAACGTACTTCTATATAAAAGGGTTTATGCTACGGGTATCTCCTCCACGAATGATTCTTTAGAGACAATAGGAGGCATGAGCTATCGTTTGCATCATGAAGGAACTTTGTTTGTTGTATTATCTCATGATGAAAATGTTTCCTATATAACAATTAACTCAAAGCAAGGAATTATCAAAAAATCCATTGAACATAGTAAACTAGTTTCGTTTTATATACCTTATGCGCAGCAAATTGATTTATTGGAAGCTGTTGCTTATGATAAGAACGATCGCCCAATCTATTATTATGGCTATGATGATGCTGATAATTTAAGATGGAATCGTGTGGATGAATAAAAAATAGCTGAGGAGACAGTTAAATTTTCATTTGCTTGTTTACTCAGCTAACTATTGGATAAATACTAAGAATTATAACCGCGCTCACCATAAGGATTTAGCGTGTTGAGCCATTTTTGCTCTAGCTTTTCAAGCTCTTTTTTGTCATCGAAATAGCCATCTTCTTTTTTCTTTAAATATTCAACAATTTTCACCTCAAAAGCATCTTGACCAAATGAATTGTAATCTGCTTGAAGCTCCTTATTCGTATGTGTATTCGTTTTGAGCATAAACTGAAAACCATTTAAACGTTTTAAATTATTAAAGCTCCCCACAAACACTTTCCCAGTTTTTGTATTAGTCATCGTAAAAACGCCCGCTTCAATTTTCATGTCCTTATACATCTCTTTTAACTCTTTTTTATGATCCATTTCCAAAACCTGCCTTCTTATTTTTTAACCCAGTAAGCACTACCGTCAGCTTTGCGGTCCAGAAAACCGTATTCAATTAAGTAGCGACGTATATGAACGTAGTCTTCATACATCGGTTTGATGATTTCATTTAATTCTTTTTCTGTATATTGTTTTTCTTTGTCAAAAAGCATTGTGATGGCACGAAGTACTATAATTTTTTGTTTTTCACGCTTAGGAAAACGAACTAGCTCCTTGCCAACACCATGTGGAAATAATTTCGCCAATAATTGCTGTTCCTCTGAGAGAGTGACATTATAGCGATCGTCAACCATTGTAGCTGTTTTATGAATAGACACAAATGGTTCCTCCTTTCGATCTTGTTCCTTCAGTAATTCCATCATTACCAACAATGTTTTCGCTTGGCGTTCCTTTTCCTTTAAAGCAAAACGATGGTGGCGAATGGTCGTGGCACTACCAATCTCTAATTCCTCTTTTACTTCCTGATCTGTTCTACCTTCATAAAATAAGCGTAAAATATGGCTTTGATGTTCTGTTAAGCCTGTCATTTTTTTATTGAGGCCGTTTAAATAATGAAAAACAGATTGATGTGTCATTGTAATATGCTGCTGCATCATTTTTTCGGCTTCGTACAATAAGCCTTCATAAGGATAAATAATCCCTTTCTCTACTTTTTCACCGCACAGAAGGCAGATGAAATGTGTTCCCTCATTGGTATAACCCTTTTTGAGGTCATCGATAGGAGCTTGCCAAAATAGTTCATTTACATCCATAGGGGAACCCTCCGTAAATACAAACGATATTTATTTTTGTTTATTAATTTATATTTAAAATAACAAATTGTTTGTTTAAATGCAATAAAAACACATCGTTTCCTAAACGATGTGTAAATCTGTTGGCTAAAATTTATTTATATGTTCTTTTAAATAACATCATAGATGCTAGCGCAAGTATGACGATTGTACAAACGATAATGATGAGGCTAGCCGAAGTACCGAGTATTTTTCCATGAAGCTCATAGACAATGCCATAATTGATTTTATAGTCTTCCACATAGGAAGCAGGCACACCTTCAAAAACATCGCCAATAGAGCTATCCATAAATGCATTGCGTAACAGTAATGTTGTATGACTAATGGGGAAATACATGATTAAATTTTGAGCAAAGCCTGGTAGAGCACCAAGAGGTACATAGACACCACATAAAAAGCCGAGTACTGTCCCGACGATTGTGCCGAGTGTTGAAAAAGCATTTTGCGTGGACACAAATAATGAAAGAAATAAATTAAAGACACTCGCTAGCAGGACAGATAAAAACAAAATGCCGAGTACATGAACAAAATCCCCAAAGCTTAGGAGCTTACCACCTGTTGCTACAAGAAAGATTTCACAGCCGATAAGTGCGATAAAGGAAAAAATACTGCCGATGATAAACGCATTGATGACATAGCTTAGCTGAATCGTTGAACGGGAAAGGGGCGCTGTTAAAAAATCTGCTTGTGCTTTTGACTCCTGATCCTTAACGGCAATGCCATATGCACCGAGTGTAGTAGAAACAGCAATCATGGACAGTAATCCTGCTACAAGCCATTCATTGACCATCGTCATTAATTCTGGTGTTGCTTCTGTTAGTCGCTCAATGGCATCTACCTGCATTTTTTGGAGAAAGACAGCGTACAGCACAATGACAATAATGACTGACAGTAGGGAGAAGAATACCTGCGTTTTATCTCTTCTAAATACTTTATTATTCCGCTGAACTAGACTAATTAATGCTTCCACTACGCGATCTCCTCCTCTGCCATAATATGAAGAAAGACATCATCCATCGATCCTTTAATGACCTCAAAGGAAGCAATGAGTTTCTCTGCTTGTTTTAATAGGGTCAGCGCATGTAGGGTAGAGGATAAACGAATAGTATATATCCCTTGTTTTTCTATATAAGAGAGCGCATTTTCCTCTAGCCACCTTACACCTTTCAATGGATTGTGAAAAACGAGAGCCATTGAATCATAGGCATATTTTGTTTTCAGCGCATCGGGTGTACCCTGCGCGACAATTGTCCCTTGCTTTAAGACAAGGACTTGATGGGCTACTGCTGCTTCCTCCATATAATGAGTTGTTAAAAAAACGGTCATATTAGTTTCCTGTTGAAGCTGCTTGATAGCCTGCCAAACGAATTGTCGCGTTTGTGGATCTAAACCCGTTGTAGGCTCATCTAGAAATAAAATACTAGGGCGATGAATAAGTGCACGAGCGATATCTGCTCGTCTTTTTTGTCCACCAGATAATGTTCCGTATTTTTGCTTTTCAATATCATCTAAATGCAAATAGGTGGAGACAAATTGATAGTTTTCTGTGAGCTGTGTTTTTGATAAACCATATGTTTGACCACGATGCAGGATATTTTCGCGCACAGTTAATCGTTCATCTAATATACTTTGCTGGAAAACGACACCGATGGATTTGCGAATATCCCCATTATCATTGCTTGCGTCAAGAGTGAAACCATTAATGGTTACTTGACCGCTGGATTTTTTTAATAATGTACAAAGTATCTCAATGGTAGTAGATTTACCAGCACCATTTGCCCCTAAAAAAGCAAATAGAGTGCCTTGTTCAACTGTAAAAGAAATGCCTTTGACAGCTTGCTGTTCGCCATAGTGTTTACATAAATTTTCAACTTCTATTGCAATGGTCATCTTTGTTAATCCTTTCTTTTTTGAATTTCTCGATTAATTTTTTCAATATCCCTTATTTGAAAAACATATATAATACACCAAACAATGGAATAAATGATGGCTTCCGATAGCAGCACATATGTCACACCTGAATGCTCAAACCAATTCCCGAAGTAGCCTGCCGTTAATACACATGCTGTGACAGCTATTAAATGTAAAAGTAGCTGAACCGTAAAAGGTATTGGCTCGATATCAAAAATGGCGGAAAATAGTCCAATCGCAATACCAAGAAGGGTAGCAATGATAATCTCCTCCAGTAATTCTGCCCCTGACATAACCGCATTGTTTGAAAGGACGCTTAATGTGACTAAGATGTAAGAAGAGCTAAGGGAAATGAGTAGTCCAATAATCATCATGCGTAAATACTTCATGCTATAGATCCCTCCCAATACCTAAATGTCTCTTTAATTCTTTTAAGTATTTTCGACTGACATGAATGGCTACTTCATTTTCGAGTAATAGTTGTGTAGTGCCGATTTTGCCCATTTGAATAGAGGCGATTTTATGGATATTGACAAGTGTAGATTTACTCACGCGTACAAAATCTTTGGCTAGCTGTGCCTCTAGCTCATATAATTTTCGCTTTGACTCAAACTCTTGCTCATCCGTTTGCAAAAATACTTTGGCACCCTCCGCGTAAATGGAATAAATATCAGAAATTTTTAATAGATGAATTTCTTGTTGGAAATACCCGTCTAGCATCGTCGTTTGGGATGCTTGAAGCTGCTTCATCAATCTTTCAATTTGCTCATTATATTCCTTGGCATGAATATGAACCTCTGTTTCTTCAAGTTCATGATTGATGGTTAAATGAATTTTCATAGGAGGCCTCCTTTTAAAACACTGAATCAGGTATTACTAATGTAGCATAGAAAATTTTAACAAGGATAAAATCTTCGATAAGAGGTTTTATTTTATAGATAACGGGTTCTTTTTAAGCGATACAGTTCACAAGTCGGCCCGGTAGAAAAAAAGATGCTTAAACGTCATAATAGGCTTATCGAGTTGAAGGGGTTGCTACCATGTTTGTTTTTGATAAGCATATGTTCATCACATTATGTATTGGTTTAATAGGTGCTGTGATTTTTCAATTTTTACATATACCGATGCCTTGGTTGCTAGGTGCGATTACAGCGGTGCTCATCGTGCAGCTGTCAACCAACGTACAATTGAAATGGCATCATTCTTTCCGTAATATTGGTTTAATCGTAGCGGGGTATTCCATTGGCTATGCTTTTACACCAGAGGCTGTTCAGGATATTAAGCTTTTTTTAGGGAGCATGGTCATTTTAAATATATTATTTATTTTGCTATTTTTCGCTGTTAGTTTTCTTGTAGCAAAGCGCACCGATTTGGATTTTGCGACCGCCTTGACGTGCTGTGTCCCTGGTGGCATGTCACAGGTTGTGGCATTTGCTGAAGAACAAGAGGAGATGGATATGGTAGTTATTACGTTCTTTCAAATCCTTCGTGTCCTTTTAATCGTCGGCTTTGTTCCTTTAATGGTAGCAGGCGCTGGTAGTAGCAGTTCTATGATTGATGGAATGTATACATGGAATCTTGTTGGTATACTTGTGGTATGTGGTGTAGCAGGGTGGCTAGCACAAAAGTTAAAAATTCCAACAGGCTATATGCTTGGACCAGTGTTTTTACTAATGGGTATTAATATGGCAGGGGTAGAGGTACCCAAGCTACCATTATCATTACTGCATATTGCTCAACTCATGCTAGGAATTTATATCGGCTTATTGTTGAAAAAAGAGGATCTCCATTTATCGAAGAAGCATATTTTTTATGCGTTTGTCTCAGCAGGTATTTTTATCGGAGCAGCTTATGGTCTAACATTTGTGATGACAGTGTTGTACAGTCTCGACTTTAGGACAGGCTTTTTAAGCATTGTACCTGGGGGACTTGATCAAATGGGAATTATCGCCGCTTCTGTACATGCAAACGTGGCAATCGTGACGGCTTTTCAGCTATTCCGTGTACTAGTAGTCTCGATCTTCCTTGTGCCCGTGGTAAAAATGTTTGTGAAAAAAGTGAAAACATGAGGGGATAGTAGTACACTAAACCCTCATGTTTTTCTTTTATTTAATATTTAAATTGATGAATCAAATCCTGTAATGTTTCAGCATTTCTCGTTAGCTGTGACGCAGCATCATTAATATCATCCATTGATAATAGATTGGTTTCCGCAATCTGAGTAACGACTTTTGATTGCTCACGAGCATCTATGGCAATTTCGGCCATAATTTGTGTGGAAGCATTGGCTTGTTCAATTCTTGCATATAACTCCTCAGCAATTCCTGAAACCTCTTGAATCTTATTCGTTACAAGCGACACTTTGGTTGTAATTTCTTCAAAGGCTTTACTTGTCGTGTGAACCACCTCGGCACTTGTTGTGGCTTCTTGCTTACTTTGCTGCATGTGAACGCGGGCTTCCTTAGAAAGCTGTTGCATAGTATGGATTGTGTCTGTAATTTCTGCTGCAGAAGTTTTGGATTGTTCCGCAAGTTTACGAACCTCCTCTGCAACGACAGCAAAGCCTTTGCCATGTTCACCAGCGCGTGCTGCTTCAATGGATGCATTGAGTGCTAGTAAATTCGTTTGCTCAGCAATGGCATGAATAACTTCCACAATTTCATCAATTTTATTAGCATGAGTGTCAAGGGCTGCAATGGAATTAGCACTTTCTTGAACAGCCTCTGACATCCTGCGCATTTGAAGCTGCATATCTTGTGCTGCTTCTTCTCCATGTTTAGCTGTGTCCCAAGCATCGGATGCATAGGAGGATACTTCACCATTTGTTTCCGTAACGAGCTGAATCCCTCCAGCAATATCTTGCATTGCTTCAGCATTCTCATGAGCACTATGCTTTTGTGTACTCGCACCACTCGCTAATTCCTGCATATTAGCTGTTAATTTTTCTGTCGTTGCCGTAGTTGATCCCGCAGTGGCAGACAATTCCAAAGAGGATGCGGATACTTGATTGGCCGTTTCATCTACTTGTTGCATCATGCTTCGTAAGGTGGTAAGCATGGCATTAAAGGATTTTGCGACTTGGCCAATTTCATCTTGCGAGTTCACCACAATTTGCTGAGTTAAATCGCCTTTCCCAGCTGAAATGGTTTCTAGCTGGTGATTTAATTGTTTCAAAGGTTTGACAATACCTCGTACGAAGAGCATGCCCGCAAGCACAGCAATGATAGCAGAAATCACAGCTATAATGCCCGTTTTTAGCAACATTTTTTGAGCTACTACATCAATGTCAGAAGAAGGTACGCCAGCGAAAATCATGCCAATAATTTCTCCATTTTTAGTTTTTATGGGCTTATATTTTGTAAAGTAGGGTTTGCCCACAACTTCAGCTGTACCAGAATATATTTTCCCTGTTGTTAAAACTGTGTCCGCTACTTTTGGATCGACAGTTGTGCCAATAGCACGTTGACCGTCAATGACAATATTTGTGTTAATACGTGTTTCTCCAGAAAAAATCGTAATCGCAGCCTGTGATAATTCTCCTAATGTATCAATAAGAGCTGTTTCTTTTGCGATGTTGACGTTTCCTTTGTACAGTTCCCCATTTTCTATTTGCCAATCACCTGGGTGTGTTTGATCAAGATTATGTATACTTACATCTAAAATTTGATTGAGCCTTGTTTGGTACTCACTTTCTAAAGTTTTTTTCATTTCGCTTGTATTCATGAGACCGATGGCAATTAGCACAAACCCAATGATAACTACAATTAATAAGCTCATTTTACTTTGCATTCCTAGCTTTTTCATTAAATGTCCCTCCACATTTTTAGCTACATCATAAAACATGCATGAAAAACCATTACCAATAACCTAAATATTGAAACTAATTGGTAAATAATTTCTATTTTATATTAGTATATAACTACAATGTCTATTTGTATATTTATAAAATTTAATGATTAGTGAATTTTTTCCTTTCCAAATAATCTGACTAATGTTATGATACCTATAACTATTATGAACGGAGGTGAAAAGGAATGAATAAAAACGCTACGAAAACATGTGTAAAAGTGGATACAGCTATGTATTTTGCACGTGTGATTACTTTTGATTTTGCGAACAACGGGATAGGTCTGTCCATTTTTAAGCAAAATCAAATAACAAACGTAGCGAATTAACCATTCTTTTTCACACATTTATATGAGAAGAAGACTGCTTGTTAAGGAGCAGTCTTTTTTGTGTTCTAAAGATGTTTTCGCACGTTTCATTGGAGGAAAAAACGATGCAAATGAAAGCTGAACAACTACAAAAAATTATGGGTGGCAATATAATATTCGAAAATTTACAGCTAGAGGTAAATAGTGGCGAACATGTGGCGATTGTCGGTGTGAACGGCAGTGGTAAAACGACTCTCCTACAGCTACTTGCAGGTGTAGAAATACCTGAAAAGGGGCGAATTATTAAAAGTAAGGAAGCAACGATTGGCTATTTACATCAAATTCCCCACTATCCACAACATGCTGTGAAAGAAGTGCTGGAGGAGGCATTTTCGGATATTTATGCAATGAAAGCAAGAATGACAGCACTTGAGCAAGAAATGCAGTCAACGGTAACGGATAAAATATTATTGCAATACGGGCAACTGCAGGAGCAGTTTATGTTGCTGGGGGGCTATGAAGTAGACACCCAGTTAGCCATGATCGCAAATGGACTAGGTATTACGGATATGCTAGAACAGCCATTTAACAGTTTAAGTGGCGGAGAAAAAACAAAGGTAATGCTTGGGCAAATTTTATTGAAAAAGCCTTCTATATTGTTATTAGATGAACCAACGAACCATCTTGATATGCAGGCAATTGAGTGGCTTGAAAACTATGTACGAAACTTTGAGGGCATTGTCATTGTCGTCTCTCATGACCGGCATTTTATGAATCAAGTAGCGCAAAAGATTATCGAAATTGAGGATGGAGAGGCTTTTGCGTATAACGGCGATTATGATGCTTTTATAGCACAAAAAGAAGCAAAGGTTGAACAACAGTTTGCAAATTATGAGGAGCAACAAAAGAAAATTAAAAAAATGCAAGAAACGATTAAACGTTTAAAGCAGTGGGCGAATGAAGCGAACCCGCCAAATGCATCTATGCATAGACGTGCTAAGAGTATGGAAAAAGCACTGGCACGTATCGAGCGAGTAAAGAAGCCAATCACCAAAAAGAAAATGAATTTAGCGCTAACAATGGCTGAGCGTAGTGGTAAAGAGGTAGTGCTATTAGAAGGGGTTCATCATGGATATGGTAAACCTTTATTGAAGGACAGCAACCTCGCTGTTTATTTTGGAGAAAGATTGGCGATTGTTGGGAGCAACGGTAGTGGAAAGTCAACGTTATTAAAAATGATGCTAGGGGAAATCGTTCCGAAGCGTGGAATCTGTTATGTTGGTAGCAATGTGAAATTTGGCTATCTCTCACAGCAATTTGAACATCAAAATCCTTCTATCCGATTAATTGATGCCTTTCGTGAAAGTGTTGCAGTGTCAGAGGCTGAAGCCCGACATATTCTCGCACGATTTTTATTCTATGGCTATGATGTCTTTAAAAAAGTGAAAGACTTAAGTGGTGGAGAAAAAATGCGTCTACGTTTGGCACAACTAATGCATGAGGATATTAATGTACTAATCTTAGATGAACCGACCAACCATTTAGATATTGAAGCAAGAGAAGTTTTGGAAGAGACACTAGAATCCTTTGAAGGCACAATCATCGGTGTGTCCCATGACCGCTATTTCTTACAGAAAATTTTCGCAAAAACGGCATGGATAGATAATCAAACAATTCAGGTTTTTGAGGGAGATTATGAGTGGGCTAAACAAAAAAGACAGGAATTCACAGAGAAAATGATTGAAAAACAACCAGCGAATAAAACGCAGCCACCTAAAAAAGAACTACTGATTGAACAACAAATTGAAAAATTAGAGATAAAACTACAACAACCATCGCTTGCTAAAGAACAACGGCAGAAGCTTGAAATACAATTAGAACATTTATATGAAAGATGGTTAGAGGGGGAAGCAGAGCATGTTTAATTTAGAACGCATTATGCAGCTAGATATAGAGTATGTGAAGAGTTTCAGTGAAGTGGAGTTTTGTAAGGAGGGGGTCTTATTTTACAATCAGTCTATTCCAACCTATTATGATGCAAATCATGCACAGATTTGGAGAAAGATTGCACAGCCAGATGCGTTTTTACAAGCTATCAAAGCGTTCTATCAATCAAAATCTCTGATTCCACGGATTTATTTATATAATCTTGAAGAAAATCAGTTATGTATGAAAGCATTAGAATCACATGGCTTTCAATATGAGCATTTTGTCAACGAAATTCAATACTGGAACGGTGAATATGCGATACTTCCACCTAATCCTGCCATTCAAATTGAGCGTGTAACGGATGCAAATATGGAGGAAGCATTAGCAGTAGAAATGAGCATTGCTGCATTTGGGGAGCCATCATTAATAAAAAAGGCATTTGAGCAAACCTATCATTCGTCACATTTTACGTATTATCTATTAAGACTAGATGGGGTGGCGTGCTGCTCGGCAAATATTTTTGTGTCAGGAAATCAAGGAAGGATCGAAAGTGTTGCAACAACTGAAAGCTATCGTGGCCGAGGTTTAATCGGCTATATGCTGCAACATATCCAACAGCAGTCAGTAAAACAGGCATTAGAGCATCTTTGGATATTACCGATTACTGAGCAGGTTGCCAACGTCTATGGCAAGGCAAATTTTAAATCGGTGGGCTCCATTGCATCAATTCATGCGTTTACTGAAGGGAAGAGCATTCAAGACATTCGCCAACAGGCTTAAATAGATACACATAAAGATTGCCAAATTCCTGTAATGCTTACAAGGAATTTGGCATTTTTATTTAGAACTGTACTTGCCAATTTTGATTACAAGTTGCTTTGATGAAGGGATGCTTTAAAATATACTCAGCCATTATTTCGGTCATATCAATTTGTATTTCTTTTACAACGGGGCGAGTTCTTAAAAAGTCAAAATTTCCTGCTCCTGTAGCACGATAGCTGCTCATTACGACATCAAATTCCTCATCCATTTTGATAGCCTTACCATTGTACAAAAGTTTCGTCACACGTTCACCAATCGGTTTGGATATGTCAAAGATGTATTCGATACCCTCCCACATATCATAATTATAGGGCTGTGCCTTAGGATAAAGAAATGGCTCTGCAACTTTTAATTGTCCCGCCTCGACCGTAAAATAACTAGCAGATTGTTCAAGTGCGAGTAAGATGTCCTGTCCTGATAGACGAAGTACCTTTAATGTATTGGCATAGATGTAGTTTGTAACAATATCACGCATGGTGACAGCTTGCTTTAAGCCACCTCGTTCATCATGAAAAAGAGCCGTACAAGAAATAGAAGTTCCGGATACCGCCATTTGAATGCGATTGATAAACTCTATATAAGGATGCTCTTGAATGCGTGCTAGAAACGGATCTTCGATTTGTAAATCTCCTTGGATCACACCAATCGTTTCATCTAACCAGGCTTCGGTTTTTTCAAATATAGGAGAGATAAGCTGACAAACAGCTGCATTAGGTATTGTATTTTCAGCGCTATAAATAAGAGATGGTATATGAGAAATCGTTTGGATCGTATGCTGGTCATCCATCTCGATTTCGAGTTGAATGCTACCGAGACAAACTCCTTTAGTACTAGGTTGAACAACGGATTTTCCCATAATAGTTGTGCAAATCTCACGATGTTGATGACCAGAAATAATAATGTCGACTTCATCAATTTCTGCGCACATGCGGTACCCTTGATTTTCTCCGTCCTCTGTCTCAAGTAATTCTCCCGTTTCAAGATTTCGCTCAAATCCCCCGTGATAGCAAAGAATGAGAACATCAATTTGTTCATTAGCCCGAATCCATTTTGCCCAGTAGCTAGCACTCGAAAAGGCATCCTCAAAGTGAAGACCTTGGATATGGAGCGGTTCTTCCCATTTTGTTACAAAATGCGTGGTCACACCTAAAATAGCAAATCGAACACGATCTACTTCTTTTAGTATATAAGGCTTCGTAAATGGCTTGCCATCCTCTGTAACGATATTTGCTCCTAACCATGGAAAATTGGATTGGCTCCTAATAGATTGTAACGTCTCTTGACCATAATTAAATTCGTGATTGCCGAATACCATGGCATCATATTGAAGCTCATTGGCAACTTGAATCAATGGATTCGGTTCTTGTGCTTGGAATTTCTGGTGATAAAAAGTCATGGGACTTCCCTGAATAAAGTCACCATTATCAATTAAGAGGGTAGGCATTTCAAGCCGTTTTTCCTCGATGATGGTTGCTAGCTTTGCTAAGCCAATTGCTTCATTATGATTGTTTCGGAAAGTAGTTGGCATAATATAGCCGTGAATATCGCTAGTTGCAAGTATTTGTATGGTTTTTATCGTCATAAGTGATCCTCCGATTAGTAGTATATCCACAGTATATAAAGTAATAGCCGGGAAAATAGCGTATTTACAATATCAAAATACTATTTTACGAATTAGATACATAGATTTACGCTCTTTTAACACTAGGAAAATATTTACTGTATATACTGAGGAAGCATTTCAAAAATGGGGAGGATAACACTTTGAAGAAATTACTACTTTTAACGTTAACGTGCATGCTTTCTGTGTTCTTAATGGCATGTGGAAATGAAGTTACTAGTACATCAAGTGCTGATAAAACTGTAGAGACGTCTACTGAGGCAAGTGGCAATGAATCAGTAGAAAAATTAACGATTGGCTTTGTGCCTTCACGTAATCCAGATGAAATTATTACGGCAACAGAACCTTTAAAGGGGTTGCTGAAGGACGAGCTCGCAAAATTAGGCTTTGATGTAGGTGAGATCGATATTACAGTAGGAACAAATTTTGAAGCAGTGGGTGAAGCCTTATCTGCAGGTACGACAGATATTGGCTTAATTCCTGGGGGAACTTATGTGCTCTATGATGATGGCGCAGAAGTAATTTTAACAGCTACACGTGCAGGCTTAAATAATGACTCTGATCATCCAAATGATTGGAATAAAAACAAGCCAACTGCTCCGACAACAACACAGGCCACTTCTTATAGAGCCATTTTGGTGGCAGGGCCATCTGAAAAAGGGAAAGCATTAGCAGCGAAAGTCAATAACGGTGAAAAATTAACGTTTGAAGATTTAAATGATGCTACTTGGAACGTCATGTCCTCTTCTTCACCAGCAGGCTATATTTATCCAACATTATGGTTACATGAGAATTTTGATAAAACGATTCCTGATTTAACGAAGGTTGTTCAGGCGGATTCTTATGGGAGTGCCTTTGCCCGTTTAGCAGCAGGTCAAACGGATGTTTTGGTCACATATGCAGATGCACGTCGCGATTATGAAGAAAGCTGGCAAGGCGAATTTGCCCGCTCTGCTTCCATTTGGGAGGAGACAGATTTGATTGGTGTCATGCCCGCTATTTATAATGACACGATTAGTGTGAGTAAAAACTCGAAGGTTATGACAGCAGAGTTGAAAGAGGCAGTTCAACAGGCATTCATAAATATTGGCAACACTGAAAAAGGGAAAGAAGTGATTGCTATATATAGCCATGAAGGCTATCAGGCTGCAAAGGACAGTGACTATGACAATGAGCGTAAAGCACAGGAATTAGTGCAAAATCTAGGTTCGAACTAATAGTCAGTCTCGAAGGTGAAGAATCTGTGGCTTGCGGTTATCCCGCAGAAAGCAGATTCTTCTTTCATTCATTCGGTGAGATTCTTTTTTAGAAATGGAGCGGTACAATGATTGAGTTCAAGGAAGTAGAAAAACGTTATCCAAATGGTTATCTTGCCTTACAGCAAATTAATCTTCAAATTGAGCAAGGTGAATTTGTGGCTATCATCGGTTTATCGGGTGCAGGAAAATCAACACTGTTGCGCTGTATTAATAAAATGCATGATATTACGGGGGGAACATTGCATGTTAATGATGTGAATGTGCATCGACTCAAAGGCAAGGGTATTCGCCATCTACGCCGTAATATTGGCATGATTTTTCAATCCTTTAACCTTGTTACTCGTGTATCAGTTTTGCAAAATGTGTTGGTTTCCTTTGTACCGACTATGCCTGCCTGGCGAAAAATTTTAGGCATTTTTACGAAAGAGGAAAAGCGTAAAGCATTAATGGCACTTGATCAGGTTGGTATTTTAGATAAGGCCTATGTACGTGTCGATCAGTTATCGGGTGGACAGCAACAGCGTGTTGCCTTAGCTCGTACGCTTGCTCAAAATCCTCAAATCATTTTAGCTGATGAGCCTGTTGCATCGTTAGACCCTGTAACAGCAAAGCAGGTTATGGAGGATTTTAAACGGATTAACCAAGAGCTAAGCATGACCATTTTGATTAACATTCATCATGTTGATTTGGCATTAGCTTACGCAACACGTGTTATTGGTGTACGTGGCGGTGAAATTGTCTTTGATGGACAAGCCGATGAAATCAACGAGGAAACGCTTGCGTTCATCTATCACAATACGAATCAGGAAAGAGGTGTAACGAGCCATGCAATGGAAGCTGCTATCACCGAAAAAAATAGTATTGCCTAATGGCAAAGAAGTACTGGAAAAACGGTCATTCATGCCAATCGTGTGGCTTATTCTATTCGTATTAGCTGTGCTTGCCATTCGTATTACAGGCTTTAGCTTAGAAATTTTAGTGAACCGAATTCAACAATTTTTTGTCATCCTACAACAGATGATTCCACCGAATTGGGCCTACTTATCAAAGCTATGGCAGCCGCTCTTTGATACGATTAAAATGTCGTTATTTGGCTCTATTGCGGGGGCTATATGTGCGTTACCAATAGCCGTTCTTTCAGCGACCAATATAACCAAGCATAGAGGAATTGCGCTGGTAAGTAAGTTTATTTTAAGCCTACTTCGAACATTACCAACACTGATTATTGCACTTATTGCGACATTTATTTTTGGGCTTGGAACGATGGCTGGCACAGTAGCCATTTTCCTATTTACCATTGCATATGTTGGAAAGCTATTATATGAGCAAATAGAAAACGCTAATATGGAAGCCTACGAGGCCATGCAGTCGATGGGGCTAACGACCATTCAAGCCTTTCGTTTTGCCATCCTGCCACAAATCCTTCCTAACTACTTGTCGACATCATTGTTTTGCTTTGAAGGGAATGTTCGTTATGCGTCTATTTTAGGGTACGTCGGTGCAGGGGGAATCGGCCTGCTGCTCAATGAAAGTTTAGGCTGGAGAAGCTATGAGAATGTGGGCATGATTCTTTTAATGCTTGTTGGTACTGTTTTTATCATTGAAACAACGAGCGAATATTTCCGTAAAAAATTAATGTAGAGGTGATGTTATGAATGCAATCGAAAAACAATTACAGTTACAACCAAATCGACGCATGTCATACATCATGATAATTGTGATCGTTTGTCTTTTATTTATTTGGTCTATAACAACGATTCATTTTGAGAATATATCAGTAAATGGGATAAAAATCGCTAAAAATATATTTGTAGGATTGCTGAATCCCGATTGGTCATTATTAGTCAATACGACAACAGCAGGCGTACCTTATTTATTAATCGAAACGATGGCCATAGCATTTCTTGGAACCATTGTAGGCGCATTGCTAGCCATCCCTTTAGCCTTTTTGTCGGCTTCTAACATTGTGCCAAAGCCTATTGCTTTTGTTGTCCGTTTACTGTTAATAATCATTCGTACGATTCCTGCCATTGTCTATGGTCTTATGTTCATCAGAGTGACAGGTCCTGGTCCATTTGCTGGTGTACTGACGATGTCATTAACTTCTATCGGAATGCTGTCAAAGCTCTATGTTGATGTTATTGAGGACTTAGATAAAAGTATTCTAGAGTCAATGGAAGCAATTGGTTGTACGTTGCTGGAAAAAATACGTTACGGTATTTGGCCACAGCTAACAGCATTATTTTTATCCATTGTAATCTATCGTTTTGATATGAATTTACGAGATGCAACCGTACTCGGCTTAGTTGGAGCAGGTGGAATCGGTGCGCCATTAATTTTTGCGATGAACGCATATAAATGGTCTGAGGTAGGGTCCATTTTATTGGGACTTGTCCTGCTTATTTTACTCGTGGAGTATGTTTCGAATCGCATACGTACGAAGCTTGTCAAAGGGTAAGTATGAATTGATGAAAACTAGTAAAACCCTGAATAGTATCGACTATTCAGGGTTTTTCATTTATTGTTAAAAAGAAGGATTTTCAATTATTAAAAGTTTTTTACTTGAAAAAATGTCGTATTCGATTTATTGTCTTTAGAGATACTTGTTTAATGGACTTGGAGGATATAAAATGCACGGAATTTATATACGCTATAATGTCTCAGAAGAAACCCAAGCAGCACAATGGCCCAAAAAAATGGATGCATTTGCGTATGTTCAACGAGGAAAACCACAACAAGACAATGTTAACTTGCTGTCAAAAGAAGAGCTGAAAAACCATGCCATTCGCTATATTAAAAGCTTAAAAGACAATGCAAGTGTACATTTAGTAGAGCAACGCAACGGCGAAATTGAACATTTTGATCGACGTTATATGGAATCATTAAAGTTAAAAGAAAGCATCGATTCACAACTTATTAATCTAGAAGAAATTCGTTTATTATTACAATTAATGAATGTCTTGAATTTATCGCATGCATTTGGAGAAAATGCTGGAAAGCTATTGCGTCAAATTACCCCTTATGCAAAAGATGTGGAGCATCCAACATTCCAAACAACACGTGTTGAGCGCCATTTCTATTCGGAATTAATTGAACAAATTGAAATGGTCTATGCCCGAATTATGCGTCAACACAACCCATCAACGACTGAAATGCAGCAATCAGAAAAGCTCTGGACAACAGTCTGTGAGCAAGCAATAGAAAAGGTAGAAGCCCGCATTGAACGTTTATCTTCTATCAAATTAAAGCATGAGAAAAATTTACTAGAGTTTAATCACTTAAAACAGCAAAATATCGAGGCGAAGGAACGCTTAGATCTAGCTGTGAATGAACTGGATGAAATTTTAAATGTCCTAGAATCATAAGAAAAGCATGTCTACCGATTGGAGTGCCAGTCGATAGACATGCTTTTTATGCTGTAGACGGATAGAAACGCCAAAGTGACGGATAGAACCTTTGATATGAAGGATAGAAATGAGAAAATGCTGGATTAAGCCATAGAAGTGACGGATAGCACCACTCTTGCTTTACTTTTCCTCATTTTGATCGCGTTTGGTTTGGCGTGAAATACGCAGTAAATCAAGTACAAGCAATACGACAATGATATAGAAAAGAGGGCTAGTAAACGATAAACCGATTTGCGACTGGCCACCAAGCAGTGTTAAAACAATCCATAAACCAACTGTATACAGCGTCAAACCAATATAGGCTTTTTTGGACAATTTTTTATATCTACCTTTATCGATAGCTAGCTGTATGATAACTAACACGACTAATAGAAGAAGAATGATTTTTTTAGTTAAGACTGCTGCAATCGTTGTGTCAGGGAAAAAATCATTCACGAATAATAATGTGAAAAATACTAGAATTAAAAAATTTAAGATCGTTGAAAGTTTCATGCCATATCTCCTTAGTTGCCAAAATTCTTTTCTATTGTAACATGGTTCAGTTAGAGAAAAATGAAATTATGATATATTGAAGCGAAAATTATGTATGGTGTAGGAAATATTAATTTTTATTGAAAGAATCATGATATCTTTTTAGCATTGTCGCAAATTGCTCACGTGTTAAGAAATTTTGAGGATGAGTGCCATCTGTAATACCTTTATTTCTTAACCACTCCCACGCAGCATTATGCATGTTTGAGGTTTTTCGAGCAGGGATAATAGCTTGCTTTGTTTTTAAAGCCTCCTCAAGCTCTTTTATTTTACTGAGTAATTCTGTATATTGTGACATTGTTAGTTCTCCTTTATTAGCTAAGATAGTATTTGTTAAAGAAATAAATTTCATCGGATCAATAGCATTTGGCTGACCTTTTGCCCATAGGCCGTCATGAATTTCAAAATGAAGATGAATCCCGTATGCTCGACCAGTTTTACCCATCACACCAATTTGCTGTCCTTGCAAAACTCTTTGACCCACATGAACACAATACGAATCTAAATGTGCATAATTCGTTTCGTAAGTTTTGCCGTTAATGATATGCTTAATCATCACTACATTCCCATAGCTACTTAACGCTTGGGCACGACTAATGACCCCTGTAGCACTAGCATAAATTGGGACTTTTCCTGTTGAAGCAAGATCAATACCTTGATGCCATTCTTGTCCAAATCCTATATTTCTCCAACCAAATTTGCTTGTTAATCTTGCATCTCTTACAGGACAAATAAAATTTACCATTATCGTTCATCTCGTTTCGGTTTTTTATACATTAAGGCACGTGATGAATCACTTACGCTAGCTGTTGTTGGATCTAAAATGGCATTATATGTACTTACGGCCATTAAGGCTAATATATATGGATTAGAAGCTGCGTTGACGATCAAGGTCCAAACACTATACCAAGATGTTAAATCAGCTCCTGTGATACCGTAATAAGCGAATAGAGGGGTAATGATAGATAAGCCCAATGTAATCCAAAATTGAGGATTATAAATGCGAACTTTCCAATTGATTTTCATAAATATCAAGTCCTTTCCTATAGACCAAAAGTTTTTAAAATGAAAGCACCAATTATTATCGTGGGAATGAGAATCCACCAGTGAAGGTATTGTTTTATCATATCGCTAATTGAAATATTGTCCTTAGCCGTTTCATGTTTTAAATCGTCTTCAATGCTGTCAACACGTCTTCCTATATCTTTGACGTCTTCTTGTAATTCAACTTGAGACATATTTAATTTTGTTAAATTTACGTTGATGTTGTTAAAAGTTTTATCCATTCTATTCAATTGTATTTGCTGATGTTTATTCATTTCTTGTTGTTGTTCAGATACTAATGTTAAGCGATACAATAATTCATGATTACCCTCTAATTTTGAAATTCGGTTTTCCTGATTCTTTATTTCCACTTCCGCACTAGCCAATCTTTCACCAAATTTTGCATTTTCCATGTAATCACCGACTTTTATCTAAATTAAAAAAGGATAGATGATGAATCCATCTATCCTTTAAAGTATGAAATTACTTAGTCATCTCACGAGCATTGAGTAATTGGATATCTTCGAAAATTTCACAAAATCTATCGTAGAGCACCGCTTTTTGACCTGTAAATTCTAATTCACAGTTCAAAATAATGTTTTGTAAAGTTGTCAGCATTTCAATTTTATCTGCCGTTTCTTCCATAATGAAATCTTCGTCCATCATTAACATAATTTGCATTTGGGCTTCTTTTTCTGCTTCTTCAGAAGGGAATACAACAACCTCTTCTTCTTTATTATGTATTTCCTTTGTATCTGTAACTATTTTGCCACTTTCATCTTTTAAAGCGTAGTCATTAATTAGCTGTTGTCTTTCCATTTTAATAAGATCTATTTGATCTTCCAATAATTTAATGAATCTCGTGCGCATTCTTGATTCCTTGCCTTTGAGAATTAAATTAAAAAGAAAAGATTGTAGCTCTCCGATTTCATAGTTTTTCATCATCATATTTTTTATACTCCCTTTTTACATAATAAATGCGTATCCAGACACTGTACCATTAACGATAATTAATGTTGTCACATTATCTACCATTAGAATACGCGGTTCAATAATAGTTGGTACCTCATAATTAACCCATGTTGGAATGTTAATCTCAGTATGTATTAAACGTCTGTTTACAGATATTTCAGCATAAACTTGTGACACAATTTTAATATCAATTACCGTATCAACTTGGGTGACAGATTTTATATCAATTTCAGTGGAAGCATCATTAATGTATTTAACGAAGATTTCTGTGTCTTTCTCTGCTTCTTCATACTGTTGCACAGTTAAAACTACATCAATACAAGGCTTCGTTACAATTATTTCAGTTACAACATCAGATTTGATATTCGCTTCAATTTCTGCCAAAATATCATTTCTATGTTTTACTTCAACTTCTGCTTCAATTTTTAGTTTTGAGATATGAATTACAGTTTGAAGATTACCTGCTTTTTCAACTTTTGGTGTGATTTCAATAGCTATTTGGGGTCTATTAACACAAATTTCAGTATTAACACGAGAAACCCAAATATCGTTAATATCAATTTCTGTGAACACTTCTTTTTGTCCGTATCGAGGAACACTGATTTCAACGTTAATTGAAGGTCTTGTTACTGAAACAGTTGTATCAACTGTATTATTGTCTTTTCTAACACATGTGATTTCAGCTAAAGTAAAAGGTTTATTAATTGTGACTTCAGCTAATTTTCTACTAACAAGAGGCCTTCTAGCACCAACTTCAACTAGAATCTTACTCTTATCACGAATTGCAGAAATGATTTCAGTCTCTACATAGGGCTTAGTTGCGATGATTTCAGTGAGAACCTCAGCGTCTATGGGAACTTCGGCTCGGTGAACATAAATTTCAGCTATAGTTTTTTCTAACTTGAATACTGAATCAACAGTAATTTCCACTGTTTTATCGGCATTATTTTTTCTATATGCAAAAATTTCAGTTAAGTGTTGGCTTCTACCTTGAGAGAATATTCTTGAATCGAAGTATTTTACAATTAATTCAGGTGGTGAAATGGTTTCTCTAGTATAGAATATAGTCTGACCATATTCGGTTTCATTAGATAAACGTATAATAAAGCCATTATTAATTTTTTTGAGCGAAACCCATGATTCAACAATTTTAAGTACATCAAATTCTATGTATCCAAGGTTTTTATTAATAGTGAAATCGTCTGCAATTAAATCAATAGGGATTGGCCTATTCAGGTGAGTAATGTTCGTTTCATACCATTGGCTATTGGCATTTAAAATTTCTAGCTTAATGTTCTGGGGGACTGAACCTTTGTAAAATAAGCGCAAATAGGATTCTTTTAACACATAGGATTTATTGATGGAAGATAAGTCAAATTGAACAAATGAGCGCCAAATATCGTCTTGGCTACGTCCAACAACCATTGATGAATTTTCACCATAGTTAATAGATTGGTAAGACACATCTTCTCTTGTGAAAGCGTCTTGAGTAGGATTAAACACATCTGTAACGATAGGTGGTTGTTGCACTTCATAGATAGCCCACATTCTATTGTGAGGAGGTACTTCTATTTCAGTCTCTAAGAAATTATAACCAATTGGTTGAATTTCTGTGTAAATATCGGAGTTTCCACGATACATGATGTTCAAATAAGTATCTTTTTGAGAAGTATCTAAAGCACGAGAAATAAGTTCTGTTTGTGTAAAACTTTCTCTTTGGGGTCTTGCAATAATTTCAACATCATGTTCTAGTTCTCCTACTGCAATAAGTTTGTATTTTGCATTAAAACGGTTGTTAGGCTTCACCTCAATCTCAGAAAATAGACTTTGCCTTCCAATCCCAACTATATCAATCTCTGTATCAACGGAGCATTGATATTTAGGATTCATTTCTTTAAATATTAAGTTTGAATCTTCTTTGAACGAGGAATTTTTAAAATCTCGATCCTCCATAAATTCACTTCCTATCACATTGTATTGTGATTAGGCTTTGTCTGCTCTCACGATTATGTCAAATGAACCGTTAGCGTCAGGCGTTGAACCTAATTCAGTTTTTAATCGAATGAAGAATGACATTTCTTCGTTATTTTTTAGTACACCACCTAGTCTTAAATCTGGCTGAGGTGCGAAAGGAGAAAGACTTGTGCTAAATTCACATGTCATTCCAGTAGGGAAGTCTGCTGTGTTTGCATACAAGTGAATATCCTTAATGTCATAGCCATATTGGTTTTTAAGTATAACCTCATGCTCAATTGTAGTTTGACCTGCGATGATGATACCAAAATCAAGATATTGAAGAACTTCACCGATTTCACTTGAGAAGTATTGACCATAAACATCTTTGAACATAAGACCTGAATATGATCCCATAAACTGCGTAGACCAATAATCAGTAGTACCAAAGAAGTCTTGGAACTCTACTTTAAGCGTGTTCCAATCATCAATTTTAATATCCTTACTACCAATTGCTAATTCAATATTCTGAGGGGATTCACCTAGTTTAGTAAAGCTTCCATCAGAAGGGTAGTAGTAACCATTGTTTAGTAATACACGATATTGAACACGCGTTAAATCATCATCACTTAACACGCCTTTAAGAACATTAGCGTCAAATGAAATATCAATCTTAGCAGTAGTATTTAAAATATATAAGCTTGTATCTGCAATAGTTGTAGTATCACGAGGAAGATAGTCTTCAAATGAAATTGTCTCAACAATTGTTTTGATTGTGTCACGAGGATTATCTGTTATAAACATACCAATATTAATATATTTACTAGTCCATGTTCTCCATTGCATATCAGTGATATTGTTTAAGTCTTTGTAAGTCATACCTGTTGACATGATTGTTTGTAGATTTGAAGTATCAGCAACAACAAATCTCTTATCTTTTTTATCCCATACATACCATTTATCAGGTGTTTCTCCACCAACAAAGTAACGAGCTTCATCACGATAGGATTGAGAAATATCATGAACGAACACATTATCTAAAGAGCCATATAAGCGTTTAGGGTTGACCAATTTGATGAATTGAGGTTGTGGTACAGCTTTCATATCAAGCACCCTTTGAGCAGTATCAGAGCCTTCATCCGTCCATGTGACAATTTCAAAGTCACCTTCAATATCATCTATAGGCGACCAATTAGCTTCAAGGATTAAATCAGCATTTGTTACAGCTTCATCATCTGTGTAATAAAGAACCTCAACACTTTCACCAAATTCATCATAAATATCAAAAGGCTCAACGTTTGTTGATACAATAATATCTTCATTAGACTCTGTATAAATGGCTACTGTAGGTAGTTCACCAATATAGTCATAAACACTATAAGGCTCAACACCTGTCTCTACGGCAATCTTAGTAGTGTCTGAATCAGTGTAGTAAATTGCTTGAGCTGTATCACCTAATAAATCTTGTGCTTTGAAGCTCTCTTTGTTCAACACAACAGATGTGAATTGCTTATCTTCAAAGTCAGACCACATAATCACTGACTTATCCCCTGAAAGTTCTTTCCATTGAGCTTCTGTGATATGGTTTAGGTTGTTCATACCAAATTGAATGAAATTTTCTTCTGTTGGTGTTGTTAATTGCCATGCAGTACCATTATGGTATTTGTAGTCTGAGTTGTGTTGAACTAGGTATTTATCAGGGGTAGGGGAGATTACTCTGCTGTAGACTTCGATTGAGTCTAGTTCTCCTTTAAAATATCCAGAAGTAGATAAGTTTGTAGGTAATCTTCCTACAGTGAAAAGACCATTAGTAGGAACATACAAATACCCTAAATTACCTTCCATCAATGAGTTATTCATATTGTCAACATAAACTTTAAATAAGCCTTGTTCATCCCAAGTTACTAGAATGTCAGACCATTTATCAATTTGTACTGCGTTTGGTGAAGTTATCTGTAAGTCCCAAACTTTGCTTGTTGATATACCAACATTCAGCTTCATATCTACACTAAACCAAATTTGAAACCCGATACCTGCTGGATTTCTGTTGCTAAAAATTATTTGAGGGTCTGTGTTAGTTTTAGGCTTGACTTTCAATCGAACGCTTCCTACTGAGCTATTTATGATGGGATTATTAAAATCCACATATTGATTAGTTCCATTAAAACTCATAGCAGAACCTTTCCCATTCCAACCTGTTACACGAGTAGGAACATTGTTTAAAGTTCCTGTATATCCACCAATTGAATCCATAACATTACCACTAGCTTCATCAAACCCGATAAAGGATTTACCATATTTACTTAAATTATCTTTACTATTAGCCATTGTATTGACCTCCAATATTTTTCCATATTAAAAGGACAACCAAATTAATAGTTGTCCTCAATCATTGCTGTTTTAAAATCAGTACCAATAGGAATTGTAAACATTCTGCCTTTTCCTAATACTGATTTACTATTGCTCACAATCTCATATTCAGTTGTAGGCTTAGTAAAATCAATTGGTGGTCTATCGACTGCTGAGTCAATCTCTCTAACTACTCCACCTTGAGCTAACATCATATATTCTGTTGTGTTAGGAATCTCTTTTACACGAGTTGTGTTAGGGGATAAAACAAGGTTTTTATTGTCTGTCGTTTTAACGACTAAGCGTTTTTGAGTGAAATCAGAAGGGGATAGAGCTTTATTGTAAATTTGTAAATCATCTATCTTTCCAACTAGAAATTCTCCCGTTGTTGTCACTGATAATAAAGGATTCATTTTTCCTATAAACAGGTTTCCGTATGCAAGTGAATCATCAATATTTATAAAATAATTATGAAATTCACCATTAATACCTATTTTTAAATGTGCCTTTTCATTTATTCCTGTGTATGAAATGAAAATATCGTTCCATTGGTCATAATTCACCTTATTAACTGAGTCAATAAAATAAGTTGCATTATTTTTTCGAATAATGGGACGTATGCTATCATTACCTAATACTAAAGAGAATCCACCACTTGTGTTGTTGATACTACAATCAATTAGTCTTCGTGTTGCATTGCCTTTCATTACAGAAGAAGGGAAAAGCTTAAATCTAATCGTTTTTTCTCCAACAGGAATAACAGGGCTATTAAAAGAAATAAATTGTGGGTTTCCTGATAATTCAATAGCAGAACCTTCTCCATTCCACCCTTGAGTTCCTGTAGCTCTTGTGACTGTGCCAATATAGTTATTCAATCCCAATTTATCATAAACATTACCACCGACTTCATCAAAACCAAACCATGCGACACCATATTGTGCCATTAATTGCTCTGTAGTTGCCAAATTAATTCACCTCTCTTTTATAGCCAAGTTTTAATTCGGCAATTCTAAGATAAGTAAAACCATTGTTACTGCCAACTTGCAACTTGAAAATAGAGTAATTTGCGCTTTGATTTAATAAATATGTTCTTACCTCTCCCAATTTCCAGTTTGTTTGATTGTTAATAGTTATTATTTCATCAAAATCAGTTCCATTATTAGAACCGTATAATATAAAATCTTTTGGTTCAGAACCGACAGATGAAGAATAATCTCCTGATGTTATACTGAACATATTTACTTTAATTTGTTTGTTAAAATTAATTTGAATCCAACCATTATTAACTCCAGACGAAGTTACCCACGAATTTGTTTCTCCACTGATAATAGCATTAAATGCTTTGAACGGAGCGTAGTTCGCATTGTATTCACTACTAGCACTTGATACCAATGGAGAAGGAGCAGTATTAGAAGTCATTCTTGTGTCATACCAAGTGTATAAAGGCTCAAAATCCTTGTTCTCTACCAACTCTTTGATACTCAAAGTATTAATTACCCCAATATCTTGTGTAAACACTTTACCACTTGCGTTAGCAACAGGGTTTTCGTTAAAGTACTTATGTTTAGTGAAAGGTACATCTAATTGAATATATCTACCTTGCTCAATACCATGCTCAATAATGCTTTCAGTTGTGTTATCAGGAAGGTGAATAAGAGTGTTGTCTGATAGGGAATAATGTTTCGTATTAGTTGAATTTGGATTATGGATTATTAGTTTCTCTCTCTCACGAAACAACTTTAGTTGATTTATACCAAAAATAGAGGTTGCAAAATCATTGTTCTTTGTTACTAATAATCTATAGTAAGTAAAAAATTGCTGATTTTTTAATCCGTAGTATTTTTCTTCTAGCTTAGAAGTCCAAACAACACCAATTCTCTTGTCTATTGTTTCCCATACTGAATTATCATTTGACCCTTGAAGCTCCCATTCAGTAGGGGCAATAGCTAAATCGTCATTATTAAGATTTCTTGAAGTAACTGAGTAGCCAACTACTTTATAGGATTTTGTAAACTTGTAGCCAATGTATTGTGGTAGCGAAGAATTAGATGTGAAATTTTGGTTTAAGCTATCATTGAAAGCGTAAAAATATTCACTTGTGCTTGTCCATGTTGAGCTACCAAATGCTTCTCCACTAGGCTGAGTATTTGATGTCATTATTGGTATTGGATTTTTTTTCATATAACTAAATCCTTTCTTGTTGTATTAAGAACAAACAAAAAATCAGCACTAATTAAAACTAATGCTGAGTGGTTTTTTATCTACTTTTTTTACTAGTAGTCCACTTGTGGTTTCTAAATCATTTTCTTGCAATAAGTATTGTTTGCTACTCAATAATCCACCTACATGTGAATTGCTATAACTACCATATTTTGGAAAAACATATTGTGATAAAGAGTCTAGCCTTAATAAACTTATAGTGTCAATGTCCTTCCAAAATTGAACTTCATTGATAGAAAGGTTGTCAGCTCCATTTCCATAGTAAATGTTTTTAACATCTATTCTATAGAATTTGTATTTTATATTGTTATTAAAACTATATTGTACAAAACTAGCTGTAGTATCGTTGGGGTGCGTTCCTGTATATAAGACACTCTGTTCTCCTGAGAATTGTCCTGTATTCGAAGCTTCAATTACAAAGTCTTTAATCGCTTCATATCCACTGTGGTAAAATGAGAAAATGCTAAATCTATCAATAGATACAGCGCTGTTAAACTCATACTTAATCCAAGCACTAGGAAGACCTGTACTAGACCAACCGTATGATGAAGCACCACCTGAGTTCCCATCTATTGTTTTTTCAGGGGTTAATCCACCACTAGCAGTAACAGACTTTACATACTTAGATAAGTTTTCTGTTGTTGCTTTTTGGATAACCGTAGGGGAGTAAATCTTACTATTTGCTTTAAGTAAAATTTTTTCTGAGCGAATTTTACTAGAACCATCAAATGTATAAACCTCTCCATCAACCATTTTTAAAATATTATTTTGATTTGTCTTAAATGTTTTTGTATCATAGTTAAGGGTGAAGGACTGTGTACCTCCAACCGAAGAACTTCCAACTATTCCGATTCTAAAATCTTTAATTACCTTCCCTTGTGAATCAATTAGGTCAGTCCAATTAGAGAATTCACTACCATCTTTGTTCCAACTGAACTTCCCAACCAGTCCTGTTAAATCTAGGAGAATACCGTAAGTTGAGTCAATTGTGACAGAGGTGTTGGGAATAGGATATAAAGCGTTAGTAAATTGACCTGAGCTAACCCAACTTTGATTAAGAGTAGTAGCAACACCTATTGACTTATAACTTGGTGAATTTTCAGATAGTAGCTCACAATAAAATATGCCATCACCTAAAGTTCTAATTCCTTGTGTAGTAGCACCTCCAAGATTAGAGACACTTGTTCTTAAAGCTCCATTGCTCCAATTACCATCAATTTTAATGACCATTTATCTCACCTCAACTCTAATTGACCTAATGTCAATGGATTTCTTTAAATCAATTGTTCCACTAAATACCTTACCAACTTCACCAACATCTAAAATGTCACTTTTCTGTGTCATTGCAGTAGGTGGTTGGGCTTCTACTCTACGGTCAAGTAGGGGAGATAGATTGTTCATACCTTTTTCAAGGAATTGCTGTGGTTTAGGGAGAGTATCTGAAATCGCTGTCCATCCCTTAGCAAACTCAACCTCAAACATCTCTAGTTCGCCAATAGCAATGTATGTTGAATTACCATTGTTGCTATAAATATATATTCTATAGTGTTTATAAGCTTTGTTATTACTGAAAGTGAAAGTTCTTTTCTCAGTTGTTCCCCAACCTGTTGAATTGTTTACAGTGTGCAAATTTTCCCAATCTGTGCTGTTGTTTGAGCCTTGAAAAACCCAACTCTTAGGCATCCTTGCAGAACCTTCTGCGTAGTTGAATGGAACTAGTGAATATGTTATTATAGTTTTTGGTAATTTGAACTCATAGGATAACCAACTATTAGTAACTATCCCTGAACTAGTGTGCCAAGCGTCAATATCAGATGAAGCATAAGCAGCATTAGTTTTGTTGAAAGCTTTATAGGCATAAGCGTAATATGTTGTTCCACCCAACTCACTACTAGCTCTTGCAATACCATCAGTAGAGACATTATTATCAGTCAAAGTAGGTATAACATTTCCTGTCAAAGTTCCATTACTGTATTTTTTGTATAATCCCTCATGGTAAATAAAAGATTTGCTATCATAAAGGATTGATTTTTTTGAGTGGTAGGTAATAGAAGCATTTGTTGGGGTACTGGTTACTTCATTTTTAGAGCCTGTGGCTTCATCAAACAGGTCATACATAATTAGTCCACTTGTGTTTGAAATAAGTTTTCTTTTGTTTTTATAGCTTTCAACAATTTCATCCTGAGTTAGTTGTCTATTCCAATATTTAGGAAACTCAACTATGGCATGATTACTTTGCCCTATAGTGAGTTTGTTAACATTTCTACTTTCTGAAAGTATGGAAGTGCTTGAATAATCAATTACACCATTGATATATATATTACAACCACTTCCTCCCATAGTAACTGCAATATAATGTACTTCGTTTTTCTCTAGTCTCGTGCTTCCGTAGTAAATTGAACCTGAATTTCCATAATTATTTACCGCATGTCTAACGCCTATTCTACCTGTTGCGTCAATAGCTATTTCTGCAAGAGTGCTACTTCTGTTATCACTAAATAGGCGAAATGCTTGTGAAAATTCATTTGTTAATTTAATCCAAAACTCAACTGTATTTGTACTAGGAGTTGATACATCATACTTAATAGTTCCACTTTTTATAGCTCTTGTCTCCATTTTCTCACCTCTTACTTATCAGTAATATACAATCTATCAATTTTTATAAAATCATTACGAGTAATTTTCTTTTTGTGTAAACTACCTAAATTTGACCAATTTGAATCTAATTCCTTGTCATAAATGTAATCATGTTTAAGATTTAATGACGTTGTTCCTTCCTCATAGAAATCTAATTCTCCTACACCTGCATAACTGCCACCATTTACCTCAGAAAACTTAATTCTGTAGGCAAGATAGCTAGTCCTTTTTGACATTGGTACTTCAAATACTTTATCAGTGTATCCTGTAGTCCAAACCTGATTAGTCTGCTTATCTAAGTCAATCCAAGTTCCATTAGTGCCATCTGTTGTATCATTTGAGCCTTGTAGAACCCATGACTTAATCATTGTTGATAAAGCATTGCAACTTCTAATCTTGTATTTAGAAGCTACTACACCTCTTTTAAAACAAAAACCTAAATACCCTGTTTTAACTCCATTAGCAGAGCAATATCCTTCATTTCTATCTGCTTTGTCAAATGCGTACCACGCCTCATATGAAGAATTATATCTTGTCTCAGCAAATGCATAACCTTCTGTTGACGAAGTGTTTGATGTTAATTTAGGGACAACATATTTACTTACTCTTATTTCTTTTTCCTCAAGAAATTCATTAATATTGAAATCTGATTTAGCAATAATAAAAGTATCAGTCACAAACCCTGCAAACAAGTCAATTCTAACCTGAATGTACTGTTTAGTTTCAGACTGTATAGTTCCATCTTCTGCAATAGCAACCCAATCAGACCAATCATAATTATTTGATGAAACCCTCGTTAACACAGCGAATGAGCTTGCACCTGTTTCTGTGCTGTCTGTAAACACTTTCTCAAAGTCTTGAAAAATATCTCCTAAATCAATTACATCAGAAGTCCAAGAACCTTGCTCTACATAGATAGGGTTTCCTTCACCATCTACATCAATATCAACTAACTCTAAAAAACCTGTGTCTTTGTTGATTTTTGTTTTATCGTGTGTTCCAGAGACACCAATAGATAAACCTATTTTTTTCTTCTCTGTATTGCCACCTATAAGAGCCATATGAGCATTTTCCTTTCTTATTATTAAATATGTATTATATTACCTTCTTGTCTATCTCCTGTATCTATCGACTCAATACCATCAATGAAGTTAATAAAACTACCACTTACGTTTGTAAATGAATTATCTAAAAATAATACAATTAGTTTCAAGTTTTTAGGTGATTTAATTTCTCCAATTTTAGCGTTTAATCCTTTGCTGACAAGATTGTCTATTAGATTTTTAAGTGAGTATTTCCCTGTGTCTATTGTGTAGACTTTCTCATTAGCAGATTCAAATAAAGATAATTTATTGTTAGTCGTTGTTATTTCTAAGGAATCATTTTTATTAGGTAGATGTAACCAAAATCTTTTCATCATGTTTTTCCTCGCCTGCATTAGTGTTTAATTGTCCAATTTATCTGACCTGCTCTATCGGCTTCCAAAGGGGCATAAAAGCGTTCTACTTCAATACCTCTTGATTTGAATACTAAGTATCCATTCAGGAGCTTGTTGGAAGTTAGCTTTATCTCCATACAAGCACTCTCATTAAAAGGAAGTGAAACGAGAGGTTGAAAGAATAGCTTAATATCATTTTTCTTGTAAATTGTTTTGTAGCCAAAATTAATTGACTTTAAGTTTGATTGCTGAATACCTTGCACGTTATTGTAATCAGCGTAAGCTTCTTTATATGTAATAAGGTCTTTATATTCAAAGTTTGTTGTTAAATGAAAAACTTCTCCATTTTCATCAATATAATCAATTTCAATTCTTCGACCATTCAGGTTGAAAGAACCATCAGACATTTCGAAAAAAAATTTCATTCCTTGACCAAACAAACCAAAACGAATGACCTGGTTTTTCTGAATTAAATAAAAATCATTCTTCTTATGCGTGAGAAGGTCATACTCGGCATAGTTTTTACCATTAGCATAATCAGCGTTCCAGTTGAAGGGAATAGCGATTGCTTGAGTGTTTCTCAAATCTTCGAATAGCATTTTTATCAATCTCCTTCATTGCATTGAAGTTTTTCTTTTTAAAAAAAGGGTAGGGGAGAAGTTCCCTTACCCTGTTAAGCTGTTATATTATGTCTTGAATCTTTTTAAACATAACGATAAGAAACACGTTGAACTAACAGGTTTTTACCTGCTGACGCTGTGATAGGCACATCTGCATACACAGAAACCTGAACGAAATTACCGCCTGCTAAATTAGCATTATCACCATTAACGTCAGTGTTGTTGGCTAAACCGAGAATCTCTTTAGCATTAGGAGTCTTGTCGATTTTGATAGCCACATATTCGACACTGCCATCAAAAACAGGACTTCCTTCAACAGTCATCCATGTTGTTGGCTCATTGGTATCCGTTGTACCTGCTTTAGTGACTTTATAGATGAAACCATTACCTTCCGTTGGTTGAATATAAGTATCTAATGTTAAAGTTTTAGAAGCAGACCAAACTTGAGCAGTAGAAGCGTTCACATTTGTTGTAGTTCCGTTTGTACCCAATTCTTTTGTCCCAGAAGGATTTTTTGTACCTACGCCACCTTTACCAACAGCTGTGAAAGAGGATTCATTCAATGAATCAACTCTGACATGGAACCAGTTATCACGAACAGCTTCAACAATATTTCCTGTTGAGCCCCCATCGCCACCATTTCGATCACGAGTTGTAAAAACAACTTCTTCCATTTTAGAGGCATCTTCTGATTCGCCTCTGTTATTCCAAATGTAGAAAACCTTGATAGCTGATTGTGAATCAGCGTCGACTGTACCATAGTTTACTGTTTGTGTAACTTCGCTTGATTTTTCATTAGTTCCTTCATACCATGAAACCACAGGTGCTTTTGTCATAATTAAATTCCTTCTTTCTAATAAATTGTTATAGGATATAATTGATCTCTTCAAAAGGATCATTCTATTGCTACTTTTACATTCACCGATAAGTTTTGTGCATCTACAGAAAAAGAAGGGATGTATAGTCTAAATACATCTCCCTTCTTCACTTTAGTATGTTTTAACTTATATGTTTTCATATCAAAATAACTATTTGCTTCGATTATTACTGGACTATCCGTTATATCTACCCAATCTTTAAAATTTGAAGATTTTTGTATTTGAATAGGCGTAGACTGTATTCCTTTAGTAGAAGCTAGTGCTTTTACATCAATAACTTCGCCGTCCCAGTCAAAAACTACATGTGGATCTTGGATTCCTTGCAAAACATCCTTTGGAATAATGAAAACGATTGTTTTCTCATTGACAAATTCAGTTATATTTTGAACCTTAACGAATTGTTCTTTACTCATTAATCCGTTTATTACTTCGTTGGCTAATGGCACATTCCCACCTAAGGCATCGATAGGAATCCATGCCTTTCCATTCCAACGATAACGTATACCCGTATCATAAACCTGTGTTGTCCACCCAACTTCAGGGTAGGGGAATTTTTTTACAATGTCATCATATGTATTAACGAATGGCTGATAAATTAAAACGGTTGTTTCGTATGCATCTCTTACTAGTTCGGTTGCTTCATTAGCATTATGAGCGGCAATTAAAGCCTGGTCAGTAGCATGATTTGATTCATTAATAGCAATGACCAGCTTTTTTAAGTATTCTTCATAGTTATCTGTTTGAACAATTAGTTCTTGAACTTGTATTTTGCTTCTTTCAATAATTTCATGAAGTGTCTCGGTAGAGTCCGTTCCATCATAATGTACAATTCGTGTAGAAGGATAAAGAATTAAACCTCTTCCTTTGTACACAATTGATAGGGTTTCTGCTTCTTTGGTTGCATGAAAATAAACAAAACCGTTTGTATAGTCTACATAAAATTCATTTTTTTCTAAGTTGTGCTTGATGAACTTTTCGTAGTTAATCTCAAACATACCTGAAATTCTAACCTTATACATTTCGTCTGGAATTTCTAATAAAAAAACACGTTGATTGACAACGCGAGTAATATCAAGCCGATCGATATAAGGGTCATTTGGTGTTCCTTTTCGCCAAACAATATGAATAGGGTTGTTAAACTCTAAATAATTAATAGGTAGTGACAATTTTTCACCTCCTTTCAATCTATGATTAATTGGCAAACACGTTAGAGGAACCTTCTTGTATAGAAGATGTTGTGTTTGCATGTGTTGTAACAGAATCTCCTTTTCTAGCAAGAGGTTTCCCATTCACAAATACGGTGGTACTTCCATTACTAACAGAACCATTCATATTAGAATGGGCACCACTAACATAAGACCATCCACTAGGAAGGCGATAGGAATCATTCTCTTGTGTTTTTGCTCCCGAGAAAGCAACTTCTAGACCATTTACAAAAACATTAGCTATTCCTTCATGAACGGTTCCTTCCACAGTTGCCTCAATATCTTGGTAGTCATAAGGTGAGCTAGGTCTTATTTCGATACCATAACAAATACCACCAGACCATGATCCTGAGTAATATTGACCATCTATATAACCAGGAACACATTGAACTTCATTAGGTTTGCTAACTTTAACGTGGTTACTAGCAACAGAGCTACTCATTCTATTTCCTTTCACTGATACACCAGGCATATCTACTCTCCTTAGTTAAGGTCAATACGAGTACCATTTAATTTAATGCCAGCTGTCGACATAGTAATCGTATTGCTACCAAATTTTAATTCTAATTGTGTATTATTCATTATAATACTGCCACCACCTCCTTTTATGGACACTGTTCTAGGTGAGTTAATCTCGATAGATTTTGAGCGATCTGTTGTCAGGTTTAGGGAATGCTTGTCACCATATTCATCAACATATTCTGTAAAGAAGCCCTCCTGTGTTTTATACTGTTTAGCTTTATTGTTGTTTGTATTATTCCCAGATCCACTACCCCAAATAGCAATAGGGTAGGCTTGAGCTCCTGAACCCTCAAAATACATTTCATATTTAACATTTTCCGAGGATCCATTTTTGGTGATAAATCTCAAGAATTTTTGTTTAATATGAACGTAATTATCGGAGTCAGTAGGATCATAAGTTCTTAATCTAGTAACTGTTAAATCAGAGATAAAACTATCATCTTCATCTAATCCTTCAAGAATAGACTCATCTAATTCACCATTCATAATGAAAAGCTTTCGTGCATACAAATGTCCGTCTTTACTTACCCAAAATCTAGGCTCATGATTGACATCAATCGCAATACCTTCATTAGCGTTCAGGCGGATTTCCTCACCGCTATTCCCATTAATAGTGATACCATCCTTTTCATTAAAGATAATTTTTTCACCTAAGAAACCATCCACTATTTTTAGATTGTGAGTAGTAATGTCCTTTGCATAAAGTCTTCCATCAATACCTACGTAAAATTTCTTTTGTTTATTAACATATATGGAGATAGCCTCATTAGCATTTAATCTAATTTCCTCATCATTTTTACCATGAATAGTGATACCATCCTTCCAGTCGAGAGTAATAGCATCGCCTAAGTCCCCATCTACAATTCGAAGATTTTTCGTTACCAATCCTTCAGCATAGAGGGTTCCGTCTTCCCATTTAGAATCTCCTAATGTGGCAAATAATTTACTAACCCATTGATCATTTTCCCACTTTTGTAATGCAAGTCCATTGGTTGCATTTAGATAGGCTCTATATTTACCGTCATGTCGAACAGCGATAAAACCAAAATCATTCATAATGAGATTGTTGTGATATCTGCCCATTGTGATACCCGAATAGAATAGAGAATCCTCAATTTCTTGTCGTAGTCTAGTCGCTTCATCATAGTAATTTTTAATTTTTTGCACAAAAATACCACGATTCTCAATTTGACTCGTGGATTCTGTAATAGGGTCTGTCATATCGATATTTAAGTTTGATGAATCCAGGTAACCATTGTTAATAATCTTGATGTAACTGGACATATAGTTTATCAGTTCTAAATAAGCATTTTTTAATGCATCTGTTGAATATCTATCAGTAGTAGAATGTACAGTAGGGAAGGTTTGTGTTGATGTATTAAAAGCACCTTCAATATCTGTTACATTATCTCTCTCACTTTTTATATATTTTTGTGCTTGTTGAAGGAGTAATTTATAGTCGGAGTGAATTTTATACAATTCTTTAATTAGTTCAAGCTTCTCTAACGTAGTTAATTTACCATCTGCCACAATCTTGTCTAGTAATCCAATATTAAAATAATTATTCTCAGCATCCAGTATGACTTCATCTAGATTATTTACTATCTTAATATTCTCAGCTATCATGTTTCTAGAATAGAGAGTACCGTCTGTATTAGCCCATAACACTTTTTTCCATTCTTCATCATCTTTTTTACTAACAGAAAATCCTTCACAAGTAGTTAGTGCAACTCTTGTTATATGATTCCAAGATACAAGTCCAAAGCATTCATTGGCCTGAGGAATTAAGTTTCCATCATCATCTTTTGTATTCTCAGAAACTAAGCCTACATACATTACTTCTTCGCCATGTCGATTATAAATCGTAGTTCTAGATCCTTGCGTTACCCATATACCAGACTCATCTTCTATAATTAAATTGACTCCAGAAATAATTTTTCCGAAAATACGCTCACCAAATATCCCATCCTTAGAAATAGCATGCTTCCATGACTCGCCATTATCATTGGTAATAGCAAGAAATCCATTTTGAATAACAAGCCAACTTAAAGGGTCTTCCAAATCTCTAACAATAATGCCACGTTCACTTATTTCAATCTTCTGATTATAGCCCGCCATGACAGCATTTTTTAAGGCATCCCATTTATTATTAATAATATCATTGATGGCACCGTTGTTTTCTTCAGACAAATTCCATTTCCACTTATCCATCTGAACAATAGTAGAAGTATTACCCGCTTTATTAAGCTGCTCTAACCAATTATTGTCTTCATCAAATTCATTTTCTATAACAACAGAAATACTTTCATTTTCAAAATCATGCGTAATTTCAGTAATTTTGGCTTTTACATCTACCTGCAATCTATCATACTTAACTCGTACAATATCACCTAAACCTAACTTATCCCAATCATTTTGACATTCGACGATAGATCTAAAATCAATTAAATTCATATCTAACTTGATCTTAGGTTCAAGGTATTGTCTAAATACTTCTTTACCAACTTCAATTAAATCCTCGTCATCAACAATGGAATCGTTAATATACTCTTTTTCTATTTCAAAATCTGATAACTCTGCTAATTGTTCTACCGTAAAATTATTTTCCCTAGCTAATTTTTCTTGTAAATCTTGCAATTCATTTTCAAAATCAGATAGCTGATAGCTTAAATCCCTTATAAAAGCTTCTTGCTTTGATATGTCTAATCGTTTGGCTTCTAAACGTTGAATGATATCTTGATGTTTAAGGGTGGAGGATTGAAAGTTAGCATTGGATAAATCTAGTTCATCTTCAATAATGACTCTTTGTGTGTTTAGAGCACTAAGTTTTTGTTCTTCGGTTTGAATAATTGAATTTTGTGTAGTGACCATTTCCGTTAGATGAGTGAATTTCTCTGATAAGGCTTCAACCAACGCTTTATAATCTTCTAACGCAATACACAAGCTATCTGACAAATATTTGGAATGACTAACAATAACTCCATTTTCGCGATTGAAAGGGTAGAGGTAGTATCTGTAATCTTCGAGATATGATTGACCTGTTGGATTCAAACGATGTATTGATAAACCATCTTGACCATATACTTTTAAACGGGTAATTGTATCTATTGTGTTAGTAGCTAAATTGAAAGACTCTAAATACTTACCATCTCGTATGTAGAAACCTTTATCCTTACCAATATTTTCGGGTTTATAGAAATTGATTTCGTATTTTACAGAATCCCATACAATTAGAGCATTCCAAAGGTTTGCTAACTCATAGATTATTTCTAATACATTATTTGAAGCAACCTCGTAACTTCGATAAATCTCCTCAAAGTAGCTATCAACATAACCCAATGTCCATTTCGTATTAACGGAGGATAAAATTTCAGTTGTAATTTGAGACAATGTTTTACTGATAACTTCAAATTGTCTTATATTTTTATCACTTAATTGAACACCTAGAGATAAAGCGGTATAACTAATATATTCATTATCACTATATGACTTACTCGATTCATTCATTAAAAAGTACTCAGTGATTTGTCCATATCTCAACTTAAATAAATATCTATTCTTTATTTTATCAATATTTGTATTATCAAAAGGAATACCATCTTCCATAAGGACAGTTGGTATTTTAAATGAAATCTCATTAAGTACGGAGAGTTTTGTACTGTACGTAATATCATATGCCTCACTAATCCTGGCAATTGTTTTCTTATCAGGTCTACATAAAAAGATTCTTACATCATCTGGTTTTAAATTGTAGTTTATTTCCCCTAATTTCAATAAAATTCACCTCACTCCTGTATAAAGACATATTGATGTCTAATGTCCATATCGAAATCTCCTTTTCCTTTTAGGAGATTATGACCGACCACTAATTCTAAGTACTCATCATTATGATCATCGTATCGATAAACGCCTAGATGCTGCCTATCAGAAACAATATCTTCTTTTTGACAATCAATAAACACTTCTTCATGATCAATAAGGTTCTCTATAACTAGTGTTTGATTTGTTAGGATGTTAGTGATTTCAATGCTGCCATTTCCATTCTTTTTCCTAATCCATAGTTTAGGTTTAACAACAAAGTCGCCCAAGTTTTCTAAAGATTCACAAGGGTCAAAGGCAATCGAGAAGGATTGGACAAAAGGCTTTTCATTATCTTTTTGAGCATGAAGAACAATTCTATATCTAAAAATTAATCCATTTAAATCGTTTCCGTCTAATAAGTAGTTATCGTTAAAGTTGATCGTTTTCCAATCAGTCCAATGAATGTAGTCATAGGAAAGAGAATAGAAAAACTCTACTCTCTGATTATGTATATTGATGATATTGGCAAGAATTGTTGTTAAATACTTAGATGATATATTGGATATTTCATAGCTTTTCGAAACATAAGAGCCAGTCGAATTTATCAAGGAACCCCATTTCATTCTAAAAACCCCTATTCTATTTTTCCAAATGGTCGAAACTCACAATTAGTGCCGACCTTTTTCCAAATTATATTTTTTGCCTTTCGCCATACAACTGAACCGTCAATAAATGCCGTATCATTTTGAAAAGATGACCATTCAGGTTCTAGAGGGGAGGAGTAACCGGCTGTTTCACAAATATAATAATAAGTTTTGTTGCCGCTAGTAGGGAAAACTAAATCGCCTACTTCATAATTGAATTCATTGCGCCAGCTTTTTCCTGTAACTTCTTGAAATTCTTGGTTTAATGAAGTGATGAAGGTGGGGGGAGTAGTAGAACTTTTACCATTGACCACACATTCATAAAGACCGCCATTATCTGTTGGAGGCTTTACTAAATTGCCTATACTGTAATTTTTGTTAGGCAACCACTTTTTTGCTTGAATGCCTTCTCTAGTGACTACCCACCCGATAAACGAGCCTGTAACAGGTGCCTTATTCCATAAAATATGACCAATCGGATAATATTTATTATCACTTAGATCTTCAATTGATGGGGTAGCATCTTTTAGATATTTTTCTAATTTTACAAAGTTACTACCATATTCAATAACGGTTTGTTTTATATCATCATCTTCAAACGAGGATTCAGTGGTGATATTTAATTTAAGTATATTTGTTGTTTCCATAGTTAAAATTCACTCCATTTTTTGATATTGGCATATAGTGCTCCCCAAGAATTATCAATTTTATCAATCGTTAAACCATTAGATGTAATCTTCGTATTAAAAAAACTTCCTTGTTCAAAGCTATTTATGTCATCGATAATTTGATAACCCGTATTAGAATCTCTAAATTCCATATTGTTAAATTTAAATTCGTGAGAATAGGTGTAGGGAGAATCACATCTAATACTTAATTCAACATAGCCTTGCTTTAAACCATTATGTAATAAGGTGGAATCGCCTTCTACAAGGGCATATAATACTCTATTTGGGTTATTGTCAAAAATTAAGGGTTTGTAGTATGGCTGGAATAACCAGCGAGCAATTTTTCTTATATCATGAGCATCGAGCCATTTCTCTAAATAAAAAGATAAGTTAAAAGAGAGTGGCTCATGTTCAACTCTTTGAAAGTACGGTTTCTCATTATTAGCAATTTTTTTCTCCATAATCCTCCGTCTTGGAAGAAAATTCTCTTCGAATAAACCTCCTCTCGACCATGCAATTTGAATACCCATATCTTTCGATGAAATATTGTCATACATAAAATGAATAGATTCCAACATTACTTTCTCATTCCCTTCCTACGCAATAAATCGTCGTCAATCATCTTGCTAAATCGATTTAAGTCATTTTTATCACCATTCATTTTATCAATGTGGAAGTTTATCTTGATGTCTCCATAAGTATCTCCATTTGGAGCAGAGGATATTTTTTGGAATGGAGCAAATTTTGATAGGAAAGGGGAGAGGTTACTCATTATACTATCCATGATATTGATTGAATTAAACAAACCTTGTGTATCAGCTTTATTCAACATAATTTCTTGTGGGTGAGCAATAATAGCCTTTCCTCCTTTACCATCAATACCAATTCCAGTCCAATTCATGTAACCACCAGTGTCAAGTGAGGCAATTTTTTTCTTCATTAATTCACGTGTTGTTTTATTATCAATCATATCTAATTTGGAATTAAAGAATGATTTTAATTGATTAATTTGTTCAGTAGAGTATTTATTTTTAATGGAATCAAATGTTTCGTTTTCGGTGATTTTCGAATCATTGTCTCTTCCTTTTTGAGCAATAGTATCAGCTTTGCTTTTTAGAGCAGTTTTCGTATTTGCATTTAAGGATGGCTCAGGTACAAGTTTTTCGTAAATGAATTTACCTAACATAACTTGCATATCCCCCTCAGACAATCGACTTCCATTCTCTTGTTTATTACCTGAAACTTCGTTAAAAAACTGCTCAAAGAAGCTATTATATTTCCCACCAAGTATTTTTTTGTTGCTATTAAAATACTCATATAAGGAGTCCATTTCTGCTTGTGTAAGCACCTGTGTAGAATCATTAAAATTAGTACCATTTTTAGTAAATCGTGTATCGGCATTAGCGCGACCCTCTTCAGCTAATTTTTTTGCCATTTCACTAACAGCACTCTGATCCTTCCCTGAAACATTCGGCAAAACTCTGTCATATAAGAACTTACCTAATAGAACTTGTAAGTCGGCATCAGACAAATTACCTTTAGAAGTTGGAGGATTAGAAAGATTGGATTCGAATGAACCATTATCTTTAGATTTTTGACTTTCATTAAACTTATTTATTAATTCTAGAGCCTCTTCTAATTCTAAAATAACATTGTCACGAATTGCCTTACCCACTGTTTCCATAGTACCGCTTAAGTTTTCCCCTATTTCTGGTAGAGAAGCTTTTAATTTATCATGAAACTGATTGAATTCTGCCTCAACATTATTTAAATGACCATTGATGATGTCTTCTCTCAATTTAGCGAATTTACGTTCATCATTTAGTAAATCACTATAATGTGATTCCCAGTATTCTTTTTCAAGATTAATCTTATTAATTAAATTCTCATGCTCTGATTCTTGAAGCTCTATTTTTCCATCTATTTCTTCCTCTTTCTTCTCTAACGCATCATTTAATGACTCTTTGCGTAGTTCAGTTTCTCGATCATGACGTTTATTAGCAATGTTTTTATCGATCTCATCTAATTGTTCTTGAAGATTTTTTCTCTTTGCCTTTGCTTCATGAGAATTATCTAAAGCTAATATATTAAGCTTGCCTTGTATATTGGAACGTTCTTTCTCTAAATCGGAAATCTCCATATCATAGCTTCTTTGAGCTTCTTCTCGGTCAATGAGCCTTAGCTTATCTTCAACACTTTTTCTAAATAAGTCCATTTCTTCTTGAAGATTTTTCATGATTGCTTCATGTTTTTTATTTTCGCGCTCAATTTCCTCATCAAGTTGCTTGATATGTTCATCTCGAAGTTCTTGATAATAATCTTTATAAGCATTTATAGCTTTATCTGCAATTTGTTCAAGTTGCGATTTTTTGGCATCTTCTTTTTGCTTTGTATAATCTTTAATAGCCAAAGTAGCATTTAAATAGCCATTATACTCATCATTTATTAATTTTGTAATTTCTTTGATGCGTTCTGCAGTGATATCACGTTGTTTTAATTCCTCCAGCAAGTTATCTCTGGTCTCCAAATGCTGTTGAGCAATTCTTTCTTGAGCATTAATCATGATATTTGTGTATTTTTCGTAGTCAGCAGAACCTTCATCAAACATTTTCCGAATTAGCTCAGCTCGATTCAATTCTGATTCTATAACATTTATTTTGTCATCTGATTGTGTTTTAATATTGATTAAAATGTCATAATCACTGTTTTGAATATCTACTTGTAGCTCTTTCATACCAATCGTTAGCTCTTCAATTCGTTGCTTCGCAGATTGTAATCCATCGCCAAACACTTTATTTCCATTTACTAGATTTTTTAATTGAGTCAGTTCATAAAGATTGGCATTTTGTTTTTCCTTCATCGCGTTATTAATATTCACGAGCGATTTTACATACCTAGCTGAGGAAGTATCTAATTCTTCAAGTCTAGCTTTCTCATATGCAATAACGTTTTCTTGTATTTGCCGTTGCTGCTCATATTTTGACATGTATGATTCAACTTTTTTTGTACCTACATCCCAAATGGCAAAATCTATCTCACTATTTGCATTGTTCAGTTCATGTAGACGTTGGGTATACTCAGCAACAACCTTCTTCGAGACAGTGCCACTCTTAATAACGCCTTCAAGATAAGTAATTTCATTTTGGTTAATTTTCTTTTTATCATTTAAAGCAGCTTTTTGTTTATCTAATTCCTTACGATAGGACTCTGATGTGACAGTGAGTTTCCTTAATTTGTTATCACTAGTCTCTAATAAGTTATCAATCGTTGTCTTTTTGTTTTCAAACGAGGCAAGGTAACTATCTATAATGCCGCGCTCAAGATCTTCTATTAAATCTTTTTGGTTTAAAATTTGTTGTTGTAAACTAACTAATTCAGATTTAGTTTGATCAATAGCTTGTTGTGTCGTGTCAACTGCAGATGAAGTAGAGGAGGTGACTTTTCCATCTTTTGCTTCAGTATAGTAACTTTTAGGGTCTATACGTTGACCTTTGGCATTTTTCACTTCGTAATGTAAATGTGGACCCGTCACTCTACCAGAAGCACCGATATTACCTATTTGTGTTCCTATCTCAACATAATCACCAATTTTAGCGACAGCTTTATCTAGATGGGCATAAAGATGTTTGAAATTGTTTGCATCTTGCACGATAACAATATTTCCGTATGAAGCATCTTCGCCATTTTTAACAGCATCACCACTTGCTATTATTTTGCCTGCAACATTCGCATCTAAGCGAGTTCCTTTAGAACCTGAAATATCCATCCCTAGATGATAATCTGTTTTTCCTGAAATCGGGTCTTTACGACTTCCATATGGGCTAGTGATTTTACCAGACCAACCGTTTAAATTCGTAGTTGTAGAGGAAGTAGTGGAATTGCTTGTTACATTACCGGTTTTCTGAATTTGCCCTGAGGCAATCTGATTTTTTAAAGAAGCCTCTTGCTGCTGCATCACATTAAGTTTTTCTTTTTCAAACTTAATTTGAGTTTCTAAAGCACTGCGATACTCACTGGAATGTTCTGGTAGTTTAGACAGTAATCTTTGTTGTTTTTCAATTTCAAAGTTTAATTCTTCTAGTTTTTGTTTGTATTTATCTGTGATATAAATTGATTTTGTTGTCGTTTTATTGGCATTATTGTTTGCCTTTTGGGAATAGCTTTTAGCATCTATAAATTTATCTATTGAAGATATATAACTATCTAATTGCTTTTGATCGATATTCAACTCATTTGTTAAATCTTCAACTTTTGTATCATTGGCAGCTTTGACCATTGTAGCTCTCAGTGCTGCACGACCTTCAGCATCAGTCATTTTGGAGCCTTTGTTTTGATTATCTATAAATTGTTGTAAATATGTATTTGACATTAATAGAGCTTGGATTTCACTTTTCTTAATCTCAATTCTATCTTTTGCGGCTTTAGCAGCATCCACTGTCATTTGTTGCTCTGTAGTTAATTTACCATCTCGTGTTAACTTATAAGCTTTTAATAATGTTTCGTTTGCATGGTTTTCAGCTTGAATTGCATTAATTTTTTCTTCACTTAGTTTGATTGCTTTACCGTCTTGGTCAAGTAGTAATGGATAAAGAGTATTTAAGCTATTTAAAATTAAATCTCGAGAATTCAAAGTATCTACAAGATATTGTTCTTCTGCAGTTAATTTGCTTTTTTGATTTAGATTACGAATCTCTTCTTCTGTAAATCCGTTTAAGCGATTCGTTAACATTTCATAATTAAATAAAAGATCAGAAGTATCATTCACTCTTTTCTGTGAAACTCCTGCTAACCTTTCGTGAGTAGTGGTAAGATTTTTAACTTCATCTTTGTAGCTTTCTACATTTGCTTTTGCTTCAGCAAATGTTAAATTGTTAACCTTCATTTCAACAGATAATTCTTTTTGTTTTTGAGTAGTATCCTCGAAATGTTGATTTAAAGATCCCATAATGCTACTTACTTCTTTTTTACTTAAACCAAGCTTGGATAAATCGGTAGAAATACTCTCCATATTATCTTTAGTTTTATTTGCCATGGATTCAAAAGTTTCAGAAGTAGCATTTTCCATATTTTGGAATGAATCTGCTATTTCATTTATAATCGAATTGGCGTTTGTGTTTGAAAATAATGATGTTAAAGAATTTTGTAAAGTATCTAGGTCATCCATATCAGCAGAAGCAATTAGTTGAGCTGCAAAGGCTTCGGAATTGTTTTTAACACTATCGGTCAATTTATTATTTTCATTGATAACATCTGCAATATTAGCTATATAATCGTTTTTTTGCGATAGTATTTCTTGTTGTAGTTCGTTATCAGATTGAACAATAATATCTTTTTGGCTTTTTGCGATAGTACTTAATTCCTTATAATAATTAGCAAGAACTGTATCACCATTTTTTTCAGCTTTTGATTGTAGATGATCTAATTCTTTTAATTTTTTTTCAAAATCCTCAGCAGATTTAAGAAGAGGTTTAAAATTATCATCATAAAATTTAACATCACCTACAATGAAGGAACTATTAGCATGATTGCTAAGAACTCTAGCTGCTGAATCTATGTTTGTATTGAGTGAGTCCTCTAGGCCAGAGATTGACCTTTTCCGAATATCAATATCATCATTTCGCTTATCTTGGATTGCCTGATTAGTAATTTCTGCTTCTATAGCTTGCTGCTCCTTAAGCAGTCCGATTTTCACTTTCAAAGCTTCTGCTGAGCCAATAATCTTGTTACCAAATTCATCCTCTTGTGTAACAAGGTTAGGTAGAATCTCGCCAAGTCTATTAGAAATTTCTTGATATTCACTAATAACAGAAGGGTCTGTATTTCCCAATTCTATAGCATTTTCTAATTGATAATATTTTTCAAACTGAGTATCTATTTCACTAGCATTCGAAGTATATGCTTTTAATATTTCTTGTTCCTCAGTTTTTAGCTCTTCAATCTGTTTCTTTCTTTCTTCAAGTATTTTACCTATAATCAACCCACCAGCACTTATTGCGATTCCTATTGCATTGAGTCCAAATAATGCTCTACCAGCAAATGCAGTACCTGTGCCTAAAATATCTTCGCCAAGTGTTTTAAATGTAGAGGCGAGGCCAATGCCATCCATAATGGCAGAGGCAAATGCTGTGGAACTTAGACCCGCTTCAGCCGTATTTTTCCCAAATGTCACTATACTTTGGTTCATCTTTTCTAATTGGCTTGAAATATCGGAAATGCCTGCTATGTTTAAGCCTTCGCCCAGCTGCATATTGCTCAGTTGGGTATTTAAATCGGTGATTTGAGATGCTAATTGTTCGAAGTCAGTGGTGTTTGCATAGGATTTTTGAAGTTCGTAAATATTATATAAATTAGATTCTAGAGCCTGTAAATTTTGCTGTGTTTCTTCGATGCCATAGATTTTAAATTGGTTTGTAGCGATTGTTTCCATGTCTACTTTCATTTGTGTTACAAAATTTTTAAGAGAATGGAGATCGCCAGTAGGGATTTTGGACAGCTGTTTATAAAATGCACTAACATTTATTTTTAACTCATCAAATGTGTCATTAAGAGTATCAATCGATTTTATAGAATCCGAAATTTGCTGCTTGAAATCTTTGAAGATGGAAAGGGGAGCGGCGGTTTCAGTTCCTACATTTTGCAGTTTTAAAGTAAACGCTTCTAATTGCTGCTCCAATGCTTTTATTTGTTTTCCATACTCAATAAACATTTGAGTATTATGACCTTTAACATCTAAGTTGATTGTTAGATTAGGGATGTTTTTTAATTTTTTTATGTATGTAGATATATTTTGCTTCGAAATTTTATCGTTGATTCCTAGAGCGACTAAAAGCTCTGTTGGTTTTTTTTGTTCACCACCAGTACTCAATCGATTTTCCCTCCTAATTAAGATAACTGAAAATTCAGCTACTAATTTAAATTGGCAGCTGGATAATCATTCATTCTTATATTTTTTATAAGGCATAAAATGTTCAAATACCCTCCTAATAAGTAGGGGAGTAGTTCAAAATTCTAACGGTTTTTAGTATTAAATATTGAAATCAACACTTGGTTATTCACCTTTGAGCTCTTTTTCTAATGTCAAATATTTAATACTTAAATTTAGTCGTTTACTAAGCTCATCTAAAACATTTGAAATTTCATGAGGTGTGAACATTTCTATCAGGAACAACTCATACCAGCCGATATCAACTAGCTCATTCATAATAGCAAAATGTGTTTCTATTGATTTATCTTTTAATTCAGCTTGTAAGTCAGTGAAGTGTTTAATAATTAAAAATAAAATATAGTTATTTAATTCGCCATCATTTTTGAAAAAATCGAGCTTATGCTGCTCAACATAGGACATCGTATGGGATAGCTCATTGATTAAAATAGTTATTTTACGCTTACTAAATTTAGGATAGTAATAAATAAATTTTCCTTGATCTTTATCAATGTAAAATTTTTGTTTTTTATTTAGTTCCTCAACATTTTTTCGTATGTCAGTTAATGTTAATTTCGTCTCACGTTTTGTCATAATTACGCTCCTTTACTGAGATAAAAAAAGAGCAGAAAAAATCTGCTCTTTTTAATTAATTCATTTATACGATATCTACAATAATTTTTTCGCTGTATGTACCATCAGTTACTTCAATAATTGTTTGATCGTTGACTTTTGAAGAAGCTCCTAAAGCAACGACACCATCTGCACTTACAGTTGCAATGGATGAATCCTTTGATGTCCAAGTTAAATCAGTGTTTTGTAGTAAAACATTGCTATAGCCTGCGCCACGAATACCTAATACTGAAATTCGTTGTGAATCTCCAACGACAGTGGAATCAAGAACTACATGAGATGGATTTGCAGCAAGTGCCGTAAATTGTACTTTTTCCTCTGATAAATTACGAAGTTTAATATAAGCATAATTACCTTTTTTATCGGCAAGCGAGCTACCAGCTAGGGAAGAAGAAGCTACACCTTCATGTGTCATTGAAATTTCAACAGCACCATTCGGTTTAAAGTTCGGCACTTCAATAATAACTTCCCCAGTTTTCCCGTTATTTGATCGAATATCTACGTTTAATTCCATACGAACAGCTTTAGGGAATGAGTCAGCAGAAATCTCAATCGTGTCCATCATTTCCTGAACAGCATAAACAACCTGAATTTCTTTCCCAGCTAATGCAGGAACACTAATTTCTTTACCAGTAGGCGTATATTGTGTGAATGTCCCGTTTAGTTGCTCTACATGCACCATACCGATAGGTGTTTCAGCTAATGTGCCTTTCCCAGCTGCATCAAGTAAAATAATTTCATCTGTATAGTATTCAGCTAGTTGATGATTGATTTCTGTACCATTTTGTAAAGCAATATAAGCAGTATCAAAAGCGGCATCTTCAATGGAGAATGTTAATTCCTTTTGATAGTTAAGCTCGTATACCTTTTTAGAGCCTTTCCCTGCATGAATAGCCTGTGTTTGAATTGCTTGAGTCATAGATGAATTAAGTAATGTTTTACCATTTAAAATTAATTCATTTGTTAAACGGTCAAATAAACGAACATTTGCTACTGAAGTTAAAAATTGATTTTGTTGTGACATAAAAATTACCATCCTTTTATTTTTTATTTGTATTGGAACTAGGCTCAAGACCTAGCTTTTTCATTTGTTGATCAAATGCTGATTTTGTTATAATGACATCTTCATTTTTCTTTGGTTCTTCAATATAACCTAACCAATGGGGGAGATCTTGGTCATTTTTAAATTCGATCATCCCAGAGTAGCGAGCATTCAGAATGGCATCGCTACTTACCATATAGTCCATGCGAATTAAACCTTTATGGAATTGATATAAAGTTAAATGTTCAATTTCATGGTAGGGTAAGCCAGATTTACAATGATAAGCAATTATTTGTTGCTCAAAATCTGCCTGTTTTGTTTTTCTTTTAGCCATAAATGCACGTGCTTCTTGAATGGCTTTTTTTGTACCAGGATCGATAAATTCATCATCTAAATCAATAAGATTTTGTTCACTAATAATGGTTTTGATTTTATCAAAATCACGCTCATTTAAAGTGATACCATCGACAACCATAAATACCATACCTTTTTCATTCATTGAAACTTGAATATCCTCAGTCTTAAAAACTAAACGGTATAATGAAATTAATTTCTCTAATATTTCATGTCCGCCATCGTTCTGAGATATGGAAATTAAAAAAAAGAAGTAAGACATTCTAATTATTTCAGGCTGTTGAAAATCGTTCTTAGGTAAAAGTAAGCACTGCACAGCATCATAAAATTCATCTGCATCCTTCATTTTTACAGGATAAATATTTAAACCTTTATAATAAATGGGTTTTCCGAAAGCCTTTTTAGTAGTAATCTTCATGATCTATAACCTATAGGCTGTTGCCCTGAAGGCATAATGTAAATCCATCGATAACCTATAAAACCATTTGGTAAATTGGTGATGGGGAGTCCGCTATGGAATCTTAAATCCCCAAATTCTTCAATATCCTCTTGAAATAATACTTCATTTAGCACTTCACCAAGCCAATCAAGGCGAAAATCAATATTATTGACAAAATCAGGTGTATACATATCAAAAATATATTGTTGAGTGCTTGAATAAGGGTTATCAGAGAATTGATTGATGTTTTTGATATAGTTTTTTTGAGGCATCCGAGATCCTGTATATAAGCAAATTCTACAAAATTTTGTTTCTAATGATAAATCACTAGTTTTATCACCAATAACGATTAAATTGTTAAGTATATGTTCTTTCTCGGGTAATTGAGAAACATCCATTTTTAATTCGTCAAGTGGATCATCTGAAGGATCCTGTGGTATGTAGTATAGCAAACGAAGCAATTTTTCATTTTTTATCAATGAATGATAAAATTCAGTTATGTTTTTTACAATTTTCATTCTCCTTTATCTGTAGCCTCCTAAGAGTGTCATTTTGAAGGTTTCATCATTAAAAATATTTCACATTAATTCATCCATACAATAGGCATCACCTTCTTTCAATTCATATAGATAGTAGTCATACTAAGCAAATAAATAGATTGCATAAAAGTAGGCTACACTTTTTAAATGAAACCTTCATGATAGGCCTGTATAAAAAATTTTATGTAACTGACAGACCTATTTGAAAAATTCATTTATTTTATGTATTTTAAATTAATTAACTTATTGAATAGACTCTTCATCTATATCTTCAATGCCAAGAGCAAGAGCTTCATAATAGGAAGTATTTGAAAATGTATTATGTCTGCTAGAGCCTTTTTTAATTTCTTTCTGTTTATAGTGGGAGAGTACGTAATTATCTTGTAATCGATGCGTTGTGCTTTGATTCTTTAGTAATTTTGTTAGTTCTCTCCGTCTTTTATTACGTTTTTTAGCTTCTTTAATATACTTTAAATTTTCTTCCTCTAAAAAAAGTTCTTCTTTAGTAAAATAACCTTTTGTCATGTAGTAGCCTAGGATATCCAATATAACGATCGTATGATGAACTTGTGAGGTAGCTGTTAAATAGATTTCTAAAGAGATCTCTTCACCTCGATAAACGATTTTCTCATTTTCTAAAATGGACTGTATGTATTGAACTCTCTCTTCAATTGGGAGCTCTAAATTTAATTCAATTATCGTATTTGGTAATTGTATTTTCATATTAATTCTCCTTCTACTTATTAGGGTGACTGGTGTAGATTAAAATCCACGATTTTCGCCCAAACGTATAATATGATTATTTTTTACATTTTTTGCATTGTGAATGAAATAAATCTTTGCTGCTACTATTTAAACTAAAAAACTCATCTGTAGCTGGGAGAACATCATAACACTTACTACATGTTTTTGTTTTTAATTTTAATGTATTGATATAAGTTACTTTTCTCCATTGTCTATCATTCTCTTGTTTAATCTTCAGACAAATTGTATTGAATCGACTTCCAACTGTTTTTGCGGGTATCCCTAATATTTTTCCGATAGTATAATAGGTGTAGTCTTTTGAAATATATGTTATTAATTTAATTTGCTCTTCATTTAAGGATTTTTCAATTAATTTATCTAAATCTGCGAACAAAGTAATAACATCTGTGTTCATTTTTAAAGAATTAGTTGCACAAGCTCCTTGATTGATGTTTGTATCGTCAATTGATCCTCTGAAAGTTAACAGTTCTTTAATAACGGCTACATCTGATAATACTAATTGCTTGTATTTTGTATCCTTACTTGTTTGGAAAACCATAATAGCATCCATCTCCTTTTGCATTTCCATATTTATGTTTTTATATTATAATCCTATCATCAGATAAATCAATGATTATTTTAAATTAATTTATCTATAGTTTAATGATGTATTAAGAAAAGCAGTTAAATTAATATTAAATAAATTAATTTAAAATGTTACATTATAAAATAGCGTATGTTACTATTAAAATAAATCTATTTAAAATGGAAAAAAGAGGGAGTGTAGAAAGGTGAAGGTTGGGAAAACGAAAGAATTGTTGATAGAGGATATCAAAGCCAAAATTCCTCTGTTAGTTCAAAATGATCTAATATTAGATGAGATTGCTATACAGCTTCAGAAACATAACATAAGTATAGGAAATATACTTGAATTAATAAATGATGAGGGGAGGCTATACGAAGCGAACATTCAAGAACTACTACTCCTAGCAGAGCAGTTATATTTAAAATTTAATGATGATGATGGTGATTGGTCAGCAGAATGGCTAAATCCATCAGAGGTCAAGGAGTTGAGATTGTATAGAAAAGAATCTCCATATGAAGAAATTATTAGATTGCCTTATACCTTTGAGAGTGTGCTAAAAACTGGACACAATGAGTATGTAGCGATAATCCCAAATACAATTATAGGAAAGCTCTGGATGAGTGGTATTACAATGTATAATCCAAATATCCAACGCCAGGCAAAAAAGAAAAGGGTAAAAGACGCAATTATAGAGGTAATGAATTTAAATCCTAAATCTTTACGAGATATTGAAAAACAAACATTGGAAGGAGATTTAATAACTTCTACCTTACGCTACAATGCTAGAGTGGGCTCTGGAGTGAATGGGATTGAATATATTTATGATGAACGAGAGCAATCACTAACCCTATTAGAAGGCGCGTTATTAGATGTTCTGGATGGTGCGCATCGAACTTTTTCTATTTATAATGCCTATATGAAAAAGGTTGATTTAAAAGGAGCTATGATTGTCATTTTTTCAAATATGACGGAGGCTCAATGTAAGCGAGTCCAAGTAGACATGGCAAAAGCTAATCCAATTCCCAAACCTAGATTACAAGAATTAGCAAAAGATAAATTATCCGATGAAGTTGTCATCGAACTAAAAGCTGAAGGTGAATTAAAAGGGAGAATTACATCGAACGCCAACGTTAAATATTCATATGGTGAAGTAGTAACGTTTTCGGAGTTATCCAATGCCATTGATAAAAGCTTTATTATAGAAAATCGCATTGAAATCATTAAAATTGCCAAAATTATTAATGAATATATGATGTATCTTTTTGCGTACTATAAGGAAAATTTAGTTGATAAAGATTCGTTAATGTTTAAGAGTAGAATGTTCATTGGTCACATCGAATTAGCTGCTAAAATGTTTGAAAGTAATATCCCATTTGAAGATTTAAATAAGCATTTAGACAAAATTGATTTTACAAAGGGTAATCCTATTTGGGAGGAAGTTGGAATTCTTAAATATGGTAGTATGAGCTTGCATAATAGAGCTAAAATTCAAAAGTTATTTCAACAATTAATTTGAAAATGAGGTGTACTAGGAGCTGAAAGAAAATGTATTTATTAAACATTTTATGGAATGGTATTTGCAATCATTAGATGTACAGGAAAACAGCCTTACTACTTATTTATCGCTATTTAATAAAGCAACATTGCTAGAAAATCAAAAAAATAAAGATATATTTGATATGAATAAAGTAGAATTAGAAGAGTTATTTTACAGTTTAAAATCACCAAGTCCACAATCAATTAGTGCATCTATCGGTTTTATTGGGAGATATATAGATTGGGCTATAATGAATGGCTATACAGATAATCGATCACAAAGACTACCAAGTATTATTGATATGGAATATTGTAGTAAATTTATCTTTAAAGCATCTATAGTTCGATATACAAGAGAGCAATTATTAAGCAATCTGCAATTATTTGATGACCAAAGACATGCAGTATTTCTTCTCTGCTTATTTGAGGGGATTAAAGGAGAGGGCTATAGTGAGATTTTAAATTTAAAAATGGATGATTTAAAGCTTGGAAATGGAGAATGTCAAGTAAAATTACTAAATAATAAGGGCTATACTAGAACAATTGAAATATCCGAAGATTTATACTGGAGGTTAGAAAGGTTAGATAAAGTATCCTCAACAAGTGCACAACCAAAGCAAGGGCAAAAATATTTTTCAGATAGTACTTATATATTTAAAAAAGCAAATGCTAAGGGCGAAGATATACAGCTGAAGGCTTCATTCGGAAATAGAGCTTTGGATTTAGCAAAATCTGTTTTTGACAATGGTAATTTGATAGCAAGTACAATTCAAACCTCCGGGATGATGTGGTACATATGGGAATTGCTCAAACATCAGGAGGTAAAAGTACTTAATAAGGACGTTTTAGAGAAAGTTGCTAGTAAATATGATACAGGATACGTAAATAAAGATAGTAAGTATGTTAGTTATTCCATCCTCCAACATAAGCTTGATTTTGATTTTATGAAAACAAATTACGGTTTTTTCCATATTGAGTTATAGAACTGGTGAATACCAGTTTTTTTATTTGCTAAAAAGTATTTGTTGGCTAAAATTTGTAAATATTCTCAAGTAATTCGCTTGAAAACGAACGTCTGTTCGTGTTAATATAAAAACAATATAATTGTTTAATCTTCGCAATAAGGAGGGATTTAAATGGATAATAAGGAGACAACTGCAATAGTAGAGCTTGTTATTTATAAAGATAGTGATATTTCTTTTGAATTAATGAATAATTTCTATGGCAGTATTTCAAATGTAGTGTTAAATGACGAGGGAGGGAATGCTTTAATGTGTGAATGTATGGATAGTTCTCTTTCGAGTTTAATTCTTATGGATAAATTTAATGATGATGAGGTTGAACTTATTAAGGAGATAGGTGATACAAAATTTATTTATAAAAAATCACAAGAAATGGAAATCCACTACGATAGTTTAGTTCAGTTAGATGATAATAAAGATAATATTTTTTGTGTTGCGGAATTCCAAAGTACTATTTATCTATATAATGGGTTTCAAAGAAAATCTATAATCAATAACCAGATTACAAGTTTGGAGAGTCTTAAAGATTATTTAAAAATACATTATCCAAATCATAAAATTTTAGAAAGAATGAACTGAGTACATAAAGTTGTAGTGTCACAGTTTTCTAATAGATAGATTAATGTAAAAAAATGGGGTGTTTAGATGGACAAATATGTTGTGAAAGAGTTTGCCTCTGAAATAATTGAAAAATCAAAAGGTAGAATTAATATGGTAGATGCCGAAGCATTAGCAATCGTTTACATATCAAAAAAGAAAAATGTTAATCCAAGTAATTGTTTAAAGTGGATTATTCAGTGTAGGGGTAAAAGTTGAGAGGTTATGTATTAAATAAGTAGAGTTGCTGGAGGAGGGATGTATATATGGAGAAAATTGTTTTAGGTGAAATAAAAGAAATGATGAGCCATTTTGGAAAAGTTCTTCGCATTATGAATCAGGGTAGGGCGTTTGAAAGTGAAAATAATTTAAATGAATGTATAAATAAATGTAAGAGACTCCAGGTAGAGTTAATGAATTCAATTAAACTTATTGAATGGACATTTATGGAGATCCAAAAAGCTGAACAAACTCAACTTGCATTAAATAGTGAATCAGATGATGAAAAATAGAGACAACTAAAATTGTTGGTAGTTATAAAAAACAAAATTCTATTCATTTAATGAAGGGAATGAGTTAAATGAACTTAGTAAAAAACAAAAGAACACCTTCTTTGAAAATTGATAGTCATGCTATGGCTTTGGCTTATCAAGAAATGGGTGATTTAAATTTACATATTTCAATGGAAATGGATCATTTAGAAAGGGAGGCACAGAGAATTATAGACAGTTTACTAGAAAAAATAGATGTATTAGATATTTATTAGTAATCGCAAGTCATAGTGTTGGGTTCCTCAATCAAAAAGTAACATAAAATAAATGATGATAGTATACATAATATTATTGCGGAGTATAGATTAATTATACTCTGCTCAGACGTTAGACAAACTCAAAAAATTGAATTGTCTAACGTCTTTTTTCTTTTACAATGAAATAGAGCTAAGTCATTGATTTCCACGAGAGGGGCAAACTGCTTTCCTCGCTTCGTTACTTCCGCTTTGCTTTCGTACAGAAAGCATTCGCTCAGTACAGGACCTCGACTTTCCAGTAGGAGTCACTGCTCTTCGTTCCAATCAATTTCTACATAAAGTACTCAATATACTTGTTGATGAAAGTAAACCTTTGAGGTGATAATCCATGAATCATACCTATGAACGTGAACAATTAGAAATATTAACGATTGATCAATTAGTACTTTTACTGCCCTGAATTTAAAGAAACTGGTGACTTGCTCCATTTTTGTTTGAAAAATGCGAAAAATTTCGAAACTTTTCCAGGGGTATATCCGTATAGTAGGTAATATGATGAAAGGGGTGAGCAACTTGACGCTATTTGGCTATTCACTCGAACAGATCTTTTTGGTTGTTTTGATTTTTGCTGGCCTTGCCACAATACTCGTTATGTTTTTTGGTGATGCTGTCGAAGGTATTGGTGAAGGACTGCCCATTTTTAATCCGAGTGTCATTCTATCTTTCATTACGTTGATGTCAGCAGCAGGATTTATTTTAGAAAAACTAGCCTGGTTCTCTAGCGTTTGGAACATTATTGCTGCATGTATCATCGGCGTTATTTTAAGTACTTTTTTTTATTTATTCATCCTCGTTCCGCTGCGATCAGCTGATGTTTCATTGGCTTATACGGAGGAATCACTAGGGGGGCAATTGGGAAAAGTCATTGTACCAATTCCTGTAAATGGTTTTGGTGAGGTTGTTATCGAAACGACAAGTGGTATGATTTCGAAACGGGCAACAGGCTATGATAATGAAGCCATTGACTATGATGAGACCGTGCTTGTTGTAGATGTGAAGGATGGTACACTTTTTGTCAGAATGTATGAGAAAAAATTTGTATAAAGGAGAGATCTATCTATGTCAACTGATATTCTAATTGTTTTAGGAATTGTAGCATTTGTATTAATCGCCCTAGTCGGCTTATATGTGACAAAGTATCGTACGGCGGGTCCTGATGAAGCACTGATTGTGACAGGTAGCTATCTCGGCTCAAAAAATGTACATAAAGATGAGTCGGGGAATCGCATTAAAATAATTCGTGGGGGCGGTACATTTGTATTCCCTATTTTCCAGCAAGCACAGCCATTAAGTTTACTATCTAGTAAACTAGAGGTAACAACGCCTGAAGTTTATACAGAACAAGGTGTACCTGTTATGGCTGATGGTACAGCCATTATTAAAATTGGCGGCTCCATTTCTGAAATTGCAACAGCAGCAGAGCAGTTTTTAGGAAAGCAAAAAACGGAGCGTGAAGCGGAAGCACGCGAAGTTTTAGAAGGCCATTTACGTTCAATTTTAGGCTCCATGACGGTTGAGGAGATTTACAAAAACCGTGATAAATTCTCACAGGAAGTTCAACGTGTTGCTTCTCAGGATTTAGCTAAGATGGGTCTTGTGATTGTATCCTTCACGATCAAAGATGTACGAGATAAAAATGGCTATTTAGATTCACTTGGTAAACCAAGAATTGCACAGGTAAAACGAGATGCAGATATTGCGACGGCAGATGCAGAGAAAGAAACACGTATCAAACGTGCAGAAGCCTCTAAGGAAGCACAAAAGGCAGAGCTAGAACGTGCGACAGAAATTGCAGAAGCAGAAAAAGAAAATCAATTAAAGGTAGCTGAGTTCCGTCGTGAGCAGGATATTGCAAAAGCCCGTGCTGACCAAGCCTATGAGCTTGAAACAGCTCGTGCTAAGCAGGAAGTTACTGAGCAAGAAATGCAAATTCGCATTATTGAGCGTCAAAAGCAAATTGAATTAGAAGAAAAAGAGATTTTACGTCGTGAGAAGCAATATGACTCTGAAGTGAAGAAAAAGGCTGACGCGGATCGTTATGCAGTGGAACAAAATGCCGCTGCCGAAAAAATGCGAGAGCTAGCGCAGGCAGATGCGGAAAAATATCGTATTGAATCGTTAGCGAAAGCAGAGGCGGAGAAAATTCGTTTGGATGGTCTTGCCAAAGCAGATGCCGAAAGAGCGCAAGGTGAGACAGAAGCAGATATTATTCGCCTACGAGGTCTTGCAGAAGCTGAGGCTAAACGTAAAATTGCCGAAGCCTTTGAATACTATGGTCAAGCAGCTGTGCTGGATATGGTAGTGCGCATGATGCCAGAATATGCAAAAGAGCTTGCGAGCCCTCTTGGTAATATTGATAAAATTACAGTGGTCGATACTGGTGGTGGCGAAGGCAGTGGAGCAAATAAGGTTACGTCTTATGCAACTAATTTAATGTCTACACTACAAGAAACATTAAAAGAAACTTCTGGTATCGATGTGAAGGAACTGATCGAAAGCTATGCTGGTAAGCACACTTTGCGTCCAGAATTAGAGCAAATTGCCCTAGGTTTAGAAAAAAAGCAAGCACCTGTTGAAGCAGTAGAAACAAAAGAAACTGTAGAACAATCCTAGTAAAAATAAATTTACCCAAAGAAAAATGGCATTTCCAATTGTGATAGGTTCCCTATTAGGTAGACAGATTAAAAAATAAAATCTGTTTATCTAATGGGGATTTTTTTATGACAAAATGTTCTTTCACTGAAGAAGTTAGCGATTATATAATTCTAGCAGGAGGAGCATTACACATTAAATGAAGTAGCAAAAATTTTAGATGTACACCAAAATACAAAAAAAGATTGGTATAATAATGATCTTTATTTTAAAGAAGGGGTCTGAGAGATTAAACCAACAGAAACCTACTCTGAAGAAATAACATTGAGACAAATATTTCGTTTTACAACAATGAATGCTACCAAGAAAATTTAATAGAATTTAGGGATCAACACTCATAAAGAATTTTTTATTTTCACTGTCTACTTGACTGGGAGCACTACATCCACATTTTATGCAAAAAAGCCCAATCTTTTCAAATTGCGCTAATTATGTTTCATATTTAGTTTTACAAGTTGTCACATTATTTTTTCCTGAGGAAACCCGTAATTTTTTTGCCAGTTCGGGATGATTTTCAGCTTTGCCAACTGCTTTTGTTTCGTTTCGGCACTGGTTTTCAAATAACGTCTTGTGGTGTCAATGCTTTTATGTCCTAAAATGTCCGCTAAATCCGACAGTGGATTGCCGCAGTCTAAAAAGCTTCGGGCGAAGTAGTGCCGTAGATTGTGGGGGAAAACCATTGCTGGATCAACTCCGCATTTCTCTGCTACTTCTTTCATTGCACGTGCAATATAGGAACGGCTTATAGGGCTGCCTTTACTGCCCGTAAAAACAATACCGCTTTTCACATTTTTTTCCTTGCAATATAAGGATAAATGGCCTTGTAAATCCTTATGTATGACAATCGTACGTACAGTTCCTTTATTGTTAATAAGAACCTTACCGCTCTTGATAGCCTCAACGGTGATAAACTGCAGTTCCCCTATACGTATTCCTGTATAGGCAAGCGTTAGCATAATCATCGCAGTTTTCGTCTTTTTATTCGTGAAGGCGCTTTCAATCAACTTGTCAAATTCCTTTTGGGTAAGCTCATGTTGAGCGGTGGTCTGTTCTTGAATTCTCAGAGCCTTTAGGGTGAAATCATCCATCCCCATAAATTTAAAAAATTTATTGACCGCCGCAATGCTGCGGTTGACGCTTGAAGGTTTCAGCCTTATTTCCATTGATTTTTTATACTCTATTAAATATTCCTTTTGCAGTTTTCCGTCTTTTCCCTCTAAAAAATCAATCAGTTTCAAAATATCTTTTTGATAGCTTCTGATACTATTTTTTGCGTATTCATTGTATGTTAAATGTTTAATGAATTTAGGCAAACCACCCTTTAGCTTGTTTAATAGCATAAAAATAATATACTCCTTTTTGACTTTGACAAGAGTATATCAGCAAGTATTACAATTTACAACATAGTTGCGATAAATATAATTATCGCAACTACTAGTTTTATAATAAACTATAATGGGCATAGTAAACCCTACAATTATTTCATTATTTGAACAAATCGACAAAAAAATTTCAAAGCTTGCAAAGCTCCTTCTTAGAAGGGTTTTGCAAGCTTTTTGAGTTGCGATAATTATATTTATCGCAACTCAAATAAAAAGATATGTAGGTAAAGGAACTGGTGCGGCTGGGGGGGAGAAGCATATTAACACAAACTTATACGATCTTTTTATTAACAGAATTCATCACAAAAGTAATACTAATCCAAATTTAAAGTTGTTCAGAAGGAAGTTAGTAACAAATTGGAGGTAATGAAAAATGAATTATTTTAAAAGAATAACGGGTACTGTAAAAGCAATAGGCAATAAGCGGATGGTTTCACTGCTGTTATTTCTGACAATGTTTTTTTCACTCATGCCACAGTTTATGTTGTCGGCAAATGCGGATAGCGAAGTTACCCTGTTTGTATCACCCAGTACAGTTTCCAACGATACTGCCCCTAGAGTGGATGGCGCAACCTATGCCACGCTGCAGGGGGCGATAAATGCAGCCCAGGACAATGATACGATTGCTGTAACAGAAGATATAACGATGTCAACGGCAATTTCAATTATGAAAGATATTACGCTAATAGCTAGTGGAGGAAATTACAAAATTACATTGGGTATTAATGCTAGTTTTTGGGTCCAGAATGGCTTTGATTTGACTTTGGGCGGAGGCTCGGATACTGAAGTACTTACGCTTACGGGTTCCCAGAGAACAATTATATCTGTTGCAAATGGCAATATTGAAGTAAACAATGGAGCAAAGCTTTTAGCGACTGGCACTGGGAATATGGTACTGGATTTATACGATCCGAAGGCGTCCGGAAAAATAACTGGCGGACATTTGGAATCTTCCGGATCAATCGCCATTTCGATGACGAATGGTGCCACACTGGAGGAAATCAGTGGCGGAACTATCATTGGTAAAACGCACTCGCTATATATGTATGACGAAGGTACAAAAATCAATCTAATTTCGGGTGGCACTTTCAGAAATTTGGCTGCTGCTCCAGATAGGTGGGCAAATGTCCAGGTGGACGGTAAGGCACAAATTGGTGAGATTTCCAACGGGGATTTTTTTGCGGAACATGAGATTTCCGCTCTTCGCCTGATTCGAGGTGGGAAAATTGGGGAAATTAGCGGTGGGAGATTTGTTTGTGCGTATACGGGACTTACTACTAATAAAGAAGGAAGAGGAATTGACATTGTAGCATTGGACTATCCGTCAGGTATAGATGAAATATCAGGCGGAACTTTTGATGGAGAGATAGGTGTTCTGCTAATCCAAGCCGGCGCTTATATTAACACGATAAGCGGAGGAAATTTTTCAGGTGGACAATCTGGCCTCCAAAATGATATTGGCGGAACTATTGGTACCATTAACAATGCCGTTATTACTTCAACGAACATTGGTCTTCTGAATGTTGGTACGATTAATGAAATCGGCAGTGGCACAGAAATCACCGGAGATTCTCTTGCCCTTTGGAACTATGCGTCGAATAATCCAAATGCTCTTATCAAGCTCATCAGTGGGGGCAAATTTACCACCGTTAGCGCATCTGGGGAAGCTTTTCTAAACGAAACCACGGTAAACTTGATTTCAGGCGGCATTTTCACTGGTGGATTCTATGCAATCAATTCAACTACATCAAGCAGCACTTCTCCTGCAAAAATCGGCACTATATCGGGAGGCGTTTTTTACGCCCAAACAACAGGTGGTGCAAGCCTTGTAGCTATCAAACTAGCCAATCCGTTAATTTTGGAGCCTACTTTAATTACTAATAAGGGGGTAGCGCGTTTTTGGGGAAACGGAGGCAGTATTTTTAATGATGAATCCCTTGTAATTTATCCAGCAGGTTATCATATGAGCACTGCTACTGAAGCGGTAAGCGGCATTGCAGGTGGAGAATTTAAATATTTGACAAAGTCACTTTATACGGTAACCTTTAATTCCAACGGTGGTTCTGTAGTGGCAGAAAAAACGGATATACCCCTAGGTAGCCTTATAACCGAGCCAACGTTACCGACCAAAAGTGGCTATACGTTCAGCGGTTGGTATAAAGAAGATTCCCTAACCAATGCATGGGACTTTGCTATAGATACTGTTACCGACAACATTACGTTATACGCAAAATGGATAAGTAAAGGTGGAGGCGGCAGTGGTAGTGGCAATGGCAGCGGCACACCTACGGCGACATTACTAGTTCAAGGCATAGACAAGCAAACTGGGGAAATTATTTATAGTAAAAGTTCAAGTATTACAGCTGGCAGCACAGAAACTATAAACGCCCCGGCTATTGAGAGTTATCACTTGGATGCAGGCAGTAAAAGGACGGAAACGATAACGATCAAATCAGGTGAAAACAAGGTTGTATTCTACTATAACAAGAACACAGTCGCTATTCCCGAGCTTGAAACTGGTGAGCATATCAAGTATATCAATGGCTACCCTGACGGCAGCGTAAAGCCAGAAAGCTCAATCACAAGAGCGGAAGCAGCGGCAATATTTTTCAGACTGATAAAAGACGAAAATAAGAATACGGCTGTAAGTGGAAAATTCAGCGATGTCGGTGGCGGCACATGGTATGAACAGTCGGTCAATTACCTTGCAAGTCAAGGTATACTGAAAGGGTATGGGAATGGCACGTTCAAACCTAGACAGACAATCACAAGAGCGGAATTTGCAGCCATAGCCTCAAGATTTGATAACCTGTTAACAAGCGAAAACACTTCGTTCAATGATGTGCCAATCAATCATTGGGCGGCAGAGTATATTGACAGCGCGTATACTAAGGGTTGGATTAATGGCTATCCTGACGGCAGCTTTAGACCTGCAAGTTCAATCACCCGCGCGGAAGTTGTGAAAATTGTAAACACCATTTTAAACCGCAAAATCGAACTTAACGATATTCCATCGGACGCGCCGCAATACAAGGATTTAAATAAAACACATTGGGCATATTGCCACATCATAGAAGCGTCTACAGAGCATACCTACACACGTAAGGAAAACGGCTATGAGCTGTGGAAATAGTAAAGTAAGTATTTTCCATTATTTTACTCTGCATGTTTCTATCTATGTGCCGAAAGAAAAAACAAAATCAGCGGAGGAGACCTTAAATTTGATATAATGATCGTTCTTCTGTTGAATTGTTAAAAGCATAGATAAATAAACCGGTGATAGGTATGCAACAAGAGTTCGATTAGGGGAAATTGATCTGGCTGATTCTCCTATTCAAAAGTGAACTGCGCCCAATTGTTAGATCCACTCTAACAATTAGAGGTGCAGTTTTTCTATGGATAAATTTACTGCTGAGGAAAAATTGGGAGCCGTTTTACGCTATTTAAACGGCAAAGAAGGCTATAGAGAAATGGGGAAATTAATCACCCGCTAATAATACCCTTATTGAATCGTTTCTTCTGCATTAAAATCTGAAACGTTCTATATAGACAATTGAAAGCGTACTATGACGGCAATCGTCAAACAAACTGTCAAAGACTACATAAATTTTGATTATGATATCTGAATACAAGCGAAACTAAACAACCAGTCGCCGATTCAGTACCGACAACTGATTGGATAATGCTTTTTGATCCCTGTCTTATATAGGGGGCAGTCCCGAATTGATTCATCAGGACGCTACTTTTATTTTTGTTGCTGCCATTCACTTACAAGCATGCCGTATACAACATGATCCACATAATGGTCATAGAGCCATTCTGCTGAGCGAATCGTACCTTCTTTTATTAGGCCAAGTCGTTCGGGTATTGCACGGCTTTTGTGATTGGCTTCAGCAACACGAATTTCCACTTTATGCAGCTGCAATGTTTCAAAGGCATATTGTAAGAGGGCTTTTACCGTTTTTGTCATAATGCCATGTCCCTGAGCACCTTCACTTAGCCAATAGCCGATCGTACCAATGTTATTATTCGGATTAATGGCATTAAAGCCAGCTATGCCGACGATTTCATGGTTAAAAAGAATAATGAGGGAGAGACTACTTTTGGATTCATGTCCTTTAATACAGCCCTCAATATAAGCTTTCGTGTCTGCCACTTCCTTCGTGTAATCCAACCATGGTAGCCATTCTTTTAGATACTCTCTAGAGGCATCTGTTAAAGTAAAAACCTTTTCTGCATCCTCCAGGGTGATTGTACGTAAAGATAGATCTTGGGCAATGGTTATCTGCATCTTGTGCACCTCCCAATTATTTTAATGCATCGTGCATAAAGCCCTTCATTTCGCGGCTTAGTACAGTCAGCTCTTCAATGATTTCGCTAAAATCCTGTACAAGCTGTGCTTGCTCATTCGTTGCATCATTGATTTGTCCCATATTTTGCTTTAAGTTTTCAAGATTTCTATTAATATTACGTAAGGAAGATTCTATATTTTCGGTAGCACTAGATGTCTCAAAGGACAATTTTCGAACTTCCTGTGCCACAATATTAAAGCCAGCACCATGCTGTCCAGCGCGAGCAGCCTCTATGGATGCATTTAAACCAAGTAAATTGGTTTGGCGGGAAATGCTTTTGATTAAATCCGTTACGGCATTGGTTTTTTCTGAATCCTCTAGGGCATGCTGTGCCTGCTTATTTATTTCCTCACTAGTAGCCGCTAATTCCTCTGAATGGGAAGCGATTGTGTGGACTTTATCTTGTAGGCTATTGACGATATTATCCATAGTACTCATATAATCTTCAAGTTTAAGTTCATTATCTATTGGTAGGCCAAATGCTAAGGCACCTACTACTTGACCATTTTCGCGAATGGGAAATGAAAAAGCATTGATTGCTACGCCGTAAACATCCTTTGGTATAACCACATCTGCATTTTGTCCGTTAAAGGCAATGTAAACATTTTGGTCATTAGCATTTACTTTTTGTCCATCATGATAGCCTGAATCTACACGTTTCCCTGCTAAATACTTGATGACCGTCTCACTGTCCTTTTCAATAACAGCTACAATGGCTTCTTGCTTTAATGCAAGGTGAATATAAGGTGCTGCAAGGGCTAAAGCTTCAATAATTTTCATAAAAATTCCTCCAAGTCTAGTCAATGAAAAATGGTTGTGTCATCTGTATTCATTGTGACAATGGTTCTAGATGATTACCTTTACTGTAGCATAATATTTGCCAAGTCAAAATAGTAAATTCCTTTTTATAAATAGCTTTTAAAAAGAGAGTTGGCGTGTTTTGAATGTCAATTAAAATTTGCTTTTTCCTGGTGAAAATGGTGATGAATTTGTCTATTGTTTGACGGAGAGGTCGTGTGTTTCACGAAATATTGTATTAGAATAATAGTAGTATGTTGAAGAGCTGAAGGAGAGAGAGTCATGGAATATATACAAAAAGGCACGAGAGCGTTTCAGAAAGCAAACTGGGCCTTATTTTTGGCAGGTTTTATTACTTTTGCAAATCTCTATATAACGCAGCCATTACTGCCGACATTTGCAGATGTGTTTCACGTCTCGCCAGCTGTAGCAAGTTTATCTCTTTCTGTTACTACCTTTGCCTTAGCAGTGAGTTTAATTATTGTTAGTTCGTTATCTGAGGCATGGGGAAGAAAATCATTGATGACGATTTCTATTTTTGCAGCCTCTGTATTGACAGTGGCACTTGCGTTTTCACCAAACTTTGAAATAATTTTAGGATTGCGAGTGCTTCAAGGCATCGTTTTTGCAGGTTTACCAGCAATTGCCATGGCTTATTTGGGGGAGGAAATGGAACCAGCAAGCTTAGGTGTTGCCATGGGCTTATACATTAGTGGTAATTCTGTGGGAGGGCTTAGTGGACGAGTCATTATCGGGACATTAACGGACCATTATAACTGGCATATAGGGATGATGGTGCTGGGAGGAATTAGCCTTTTTGTCAGTGTGTTGTTTGTCTGGATGCTGCCAAGCTCCAAGCATTTTAGCCCACGTCCTTTACAATTAAAAGCATTAACTAAAACGCTGTTGCAACATCTGAAGGACCCTTCTATGTTGTGTCTATATGGTATTGGATTTGTTCTAATGGGAAGCTTTGTCACACTTTATAACTATATTGGCTTTCAATTAATCGCCCCTCCCTATAATTTGAGCGCGACCATTGTAGGCTGGATATTTGTCATATACTTAGTAGGGAGATTTAGTTCAGCATGGTTTGGTAGTCTAGCCGATCGTTACGGACGCCAACAAATGCTATTACTAGCCATTGCCATTATGTTGTCAGGAGCGATAGTAACACTCAATGGGCTCCTTACTTTAAAAATTATAGGGATTACGGTGTTTACCTTTGGCTTTTTTGCAGCTCATTCTATCGCGAGTGGCTGGGTGAGTAGACGGGCAACACATGATAAAGCACAAGCATCATCCCTTTATTTATTTTTTTATTATGTTGGTTCGAGTGTTGGTGGGACAGTAGGTGGTGTTTTTTGGATGAAGTATGGCTGGGGAGGTGTGATCGCCATGATTGCTCTATTTTTACTAATTGCTTGCGTGTTATCTTTCTTATTGAAGGAATTGATTGCTAAGCAACATGCTATAACCACTCTATAGTACTAAATGATGTGAGGTGTCGTTTTGCAGGAATTACTTTTGTACTTTTTTATTATACTAACAGCTTCCATTTTGCAAACAAGTACGGGGTTTGGTTTTTCTATCATGGCCACCCCTTTTTTACTGTTGCTCTTTTCTCCACAAGAGGCAATGCAAATAAATATCGTACTGTCCCTCGTTATTTCATGTTCTCTCATTTGGAAGGTGAGGCATGATATTGATGTCGCTTTGCTGAAGAAGATAATAATCGGTAGTGTTGTGGGCGCTCCTTTTGGCAGCATTTTATTTGCTTTAGTCGATGTCACGACATTTAAACTTATTATCGCCATCCTCTTAATAGGTCTTACGTTTCTCTTGATGAAAAATCTCTCCATTCAACAAACAAGTGGTAGAGATTATGGCGTTGGTTTAATCTCAGGAATGTTTACAACAAGTATTGGTATGGCAGGGCCGCCATTGTTGCTGTATTTTGCGAGCACTCATCGAAATAAGGAAACCATTAGAGCTATTTCACTAGCCTATTATATTTTTATCTATCTTATTAGTTTACTATCTCAAGTCACTGTTGAGGGTACAAGTAAACTGGTTTGGATTTATAGTCTGTATGCCTTGCCTATTGTTTTCATCGGCCTTATTTTGGGACAAATCTTGTTTACTAGGCTCAATCAAAAGCTATTTAAATCATTAATTTATCTTCTTTTAGTAGCAGCAGGTATGATTTTATTGATACAAACTATATGGACGATGCTATAAAAAGAATGGAAGAGAATATTTATCTTCCATTCTCATAGTGTTGAAAAACAAAATGATCCATAGCATTTTTGTGAAAGGTGAAAATGGATTTCCGTTGCAGGCTACTTGCTTTCCCGTGGGCGAGCGCCAAGTTACTTCCTCCGCTACCGCTCCGTTTAGAAGCTTACCTGTCTTGCTATATAGTTAACCCATAATATTGTAGCCAGCGTCGATGTAAATTGTTTCACCAGTTACACCACGTGAAAGGTGAGATAACATAACAATCGTCATATCGGCTACTTCGTCTTGTTGAACATTCCGTTTTAATGGAGCCGTTTCTTCAATTTTGTGTAAAATTGTATTAAAAGAAGGTACACCTTTTGCAGCAAGTGTACGAATAGCTCCAGCTGAAATGGCATTGACACGAATATTATCCTGACCAATATCAGCAGCAAGATAGCGCATGGAAGCCTCTAATGCAGCCTTTGCTACACCCATAACATTATAGCCGTCAAGCACACGTTCAGCCCCTAAGTAACTCATCGTGACAATAGAGCCACCTTCTGTCATATACGGATGAGCCGCTTTTGCTGTTGAAATAAGTGAATAAGCACTTGTATCTTGTGCAAATGCATAGCCTTCACGAGTTGTTTCAAGGAAGCGGTTGTGTAAATCTTCGGCGTGGGCAAAAGCTACTGAATGCACAATACCATGAATAACGCCAACCTTTGAGCCGATTTCATCGAAAGCTGCTTTTGTACTGTCATCACTATTTACATCGCATTGCACGATGAGTGAATCAGAATGTCCAATTGTGTCTAATTGCTTTTGTAATTTCTTTAATGAGCGTTCTTGTCGATAGGTGAAAATAACATTTGCACCTACGTCAAATAAGCGTTTCGCAATGCCCCAAGCAATACTACGATCATTGGCTACACCCATAACTACAATGTTTTTATCTTTTAATTGTAATAAATTATCCATCATTATAAAGAACTCCTTTGCGAGATAATATCTGTTATTAGTACCAACTACTAAAATCTTATCATACATAAAATATCGTTGCAATAACAAGATGAAAAGAGAAGTCGTTGCATAAGCAAAAAAAATTCATCTCTTTCTTATGAGAGACGAATTAAAGATAGTCCTATTTTATTTGTTACCATGCTGTTCATACAGATCTACTGCTCGGTTAACAGCACTGCTGACGGTGATTCTAAAGCTATTTTGTGAGCGAATGACTTGAGCTAGTATTTTGATTGCTCTAGTTTGATCTCGGTGGAATGTAGCATTGTCTGTTTGAAAATCATCCTCTAAATGAGCGAGAAAATATGGTTTTAGGTGTTGAGGGAGTAACAAATCAGCTTCAGAGCTTTTTTCAAGCGTATTGTACACCCACAGGTCTATTGCATTTCCTAATTGGAAAGCGACAAAATACTGTAAATCATCATTCTCAAATTCCTTTGTTTTTTGAATTATTTGAATTTTTTTGAGCTCGTCTATTAAAAATGTATTGATGGAATAGTTAATTGCTTTAGAAGGATTGAGAATGAGTTCATCGTTGAACTGAGATTTTAAGAAAACCCAGTTGTTTAACACGATGGCCCATGAATCTAGTGTATTCAAACATTTAGCACAAACATCTGGAAAAACTGGTTGCCATTTAGCAGCAAGATTTTTAAATAAATTCATATGGTCTTGATTAATAAGAAATAAACTATGTTCAACTTGTAGCTGCTTAAACATTATCATTCCTCCAATAGATTGGTATGTATAGCAATAGACCATATGATTATCTCTTGATGCAAATATTTAATACACATAAGAAGGCACCCAAAGTAGGATGCCTTTTAGGGTATACATTTACTTGAAGACTATTCGAATTTTAATGAATCGCCATCGAAAGTTTCGTCGGCTACTTTGATGGAGTCTGTTGGACAACCTTCAAAAGCATCTTGCATATCTTCTAATAGATCTTCTGGTACTTCAGCAGTTCCCATGTTATCATCTAAAATAACGAAGGCAATCCCTTCATCATCATAATCATAAATGTCTGGCGCTGCGGCTCCACATGCGCCACAGGCGATGCATGTATCTTTATCAACTATTGTGTATTTAGCCATTTTTTTCTCTCCTTTAACGATGTTCCTACAAAGCTTCATACTCATTTTAAAGATGTTTATCTTACATTTCAACTTAAATACTATTAAATTGGAGGAATTTGCGTCAATGTTTCATCAAATTTTATTGCAAATCTTTCAAAAACTCCATAAGGAGCGGACAATTTCGGCAGCCTATCATGTCCTAAGAGGAAAGCGTTCAGGCCAGACAATTCAAGATATTGGCCTTTTTCAGTTGCATCCATATTTTGGTCTGTTGCCGAAACTACCTCGTGCCACATTTGACGAGGCGGTTACCTTATTTATGCAATATAGTTGGTTAAACGTGCAGGAATCCGGTCATTTTTACATGGAAAAGCTAGGATTGCAGCGTGCACAGCAAACACCGACCTTTTTCTTTGATGGTTGGCATTATCGAGGGAATGAGCATGTGTTTTATGCAAGGCTTTCTCTCATTGTCCAAAGCTTGTCACATCAAACTGCAACAGTTCGTTCTTTTTCACCAATCAGTAGGGATCCAGTAATTCAAGCATGGGTGCGCTCTTTTTTACAGGAGCATCATTACAAGGAAGGTCATTTGCAGCAACAATTAGTGGTAGAATGTACAAATGTACTCCAAACGATCCCTGTTTCAGATGCCAACAAACAGCTTGTTCTTTACCGCCTCAGTGGTTATCGATTACCAGGCTGGACTTGGCAACAACTTGCATTTGAACGGAAGGAAAACGTGTTAGACAGTCAATTAGCATTTATAGAAACACTACATATATTATTAAATGAAGTGCAACAAAAATTAAATGATTACCCATTGCTTGGTCGAGTGGCTGAAGGGTTAAAAGTGACAATTTTATTAACTGATTCTGCCCAGCAAACAGCACAGTTATATGTGCAAGGCTATTCAATGGAGGAAATTGTACAAAAGCGAAAATTAAAACAAAGTACAATTGAGGATCATTTTGTAGAATTAGCCATGTATGAACCGAACTTTTCTATTGGACCATTCGTCTCATATGAAGAAGCACAAAAAGTTTGGCAGGTATCCAAGCAATATCAAACAAAAAAATTGAAAATATTACATGAAGCATTAAATGACATGAGTTATTTTCAATTAAGGCTTGTCCTTGCGAAAGGAGAAGTTTAAATGGAACTTGAACAATTATTGCACAAGCATTTTGGTTATTCATCATTTCGACCAGGGCAGAAAGAAGTCATTGAAGCTTTGCTGCAAGAGCAAGATGTTATTGCCTTATTGCCGACAGGAATGGGGAAATCACTCTGCTACCAGCTCCCAGCCTATATATTAGAAAAGCCTGTCTTAATTGTGTCACCTTTGCTTTCATTAATGCAGGATCAGGTAGAAGAGCTGAAGCGTTTTGGAGAAAAGAGAGTGATTGCTTTAAATTCTTTTTTATCCCAAACAGAAAAACGCTATGGACTACATTATCTAGAGCAGTATCGGTTTATCTTTACCTCACCAGAAATGTTATTACAGCAGCAGGTACAAGAGAAATTAGCGCAAATGAAGCTTGGCTTAATCGTAGTGGATGAAGCGCATTGTATATCGCAATGGGGCTTTGATTTTCGACCGGATTATTTACGAATTGGTGAATGGTTTTCGAGGGAAAATCGTCCGCCAATATTGGCCCTATCCGCCACAGCAACGGATAAGGTCGTTCGAGATATACGTGAGACCCTATCACTCAAGACGCCATTTGAATTTATGTATAATGTTGACCGCGCAAATATTCACTTAGGTCGTATTGTAGTAGAGGAAAAGGCTGATAAAGCTAGGTGGCTCATGCAGCATATTAAAGAAACAGCAGGGCCAGGTATTTTGTATGTATCTTCACGCAAACGTGCGCAGCAATATAGTGAAGCCTTTTTACAAGCAGGTATTCGCACCGCAGCATATCATGCAGGCTATGGAGCAGAAGACCGTCAGTTTATTCAGCAGCAGTTTATAGATGGTGAACTGGATTGGATAGTCGCCACGAATGCTTTTGGGATGGGTATCAATAAACTTAATATACGTCAGGTTATACATGAATCGATGCCTGCCAACATAGCGAATTATATGCAGGAAATAGGTCGTGCAGGTCGTGATGGTCAGTCTGCACTTGCCATTTTGCTGTATAGTGAAGGGGATGAAGAGCTAGCGAAATTTGTTGTGACAGGTGATTTACCGACACCACACCATGTTGATCGCTATCAGGAGCTGCTTTCCCAGCAAATACAGCCAACGCAGATGCTGAAAAATGGTGAGCTGAGTGAGACAGCTTTTCGTGTGCTGGATTATTGGGTGCAACAAGAATCTATTGATCAAGTGAAAGCTCGATTAAATCATTTAGCCCTAGAGAAATACCATGCGGTGAACGAAATGCTAAAAATCATTCAGACAAAAGACTGTATTCGTGAACATTTAGTCGGGTATTTTGGGCAAAAATTGCAGAAAAAGCCGCAAAACTGTTGTGAAAATTGTGGAATCGATTATGATGAAATCAAGAAAACACGCTTACAAGAAGATAAGAAAATTGAAATGGTTTCGTGGGAAAGTCGATTGCAGCAACTTTTAATGGGTATTTAGACTAAAACTGACGGTCATTTACTTTTTTCATAAAATTCGTCATAATAGAAATGATAGAAAGCGTAGTAAGGTTGGGGGAAAGGCGAATGAATAAAGAAGATTATCGCGATAAAATAGAAGAACATCGTCAATCATTTGAAGATGAACAAAATGAACAGCAATCCTTATCAAGAGTTTCCAGAATGAATAAAAATGGCAATAAAAATAAAAAGCCAAAAAATACAAGACGGAAAACACCGTTAATGACGATTTTGTTTGTTATTTTTATCCTGATTCCATTAACAATTCTTATTTATTTTTGGAAATTTTATGAGCCAGGAAAAACGATTGAACAAGCTGAAAAAGATACAGCAGAACAGGTCGTCGAATTAGATCCTTCCGAGTCATCTGCATCTGATAAAGATAAAGAGAAAGGTAAGGGACAAGACGATCAAGGAGATAAAAAAGCACAGGAGCAATCTCAAAAAGATGCAGACAAATTAGCAGCTGAACAAAAGGCTGCGGAAGAAGCGAAAAAAGCAGAAGAAGCAAAGAAAGCTGAGGAAGCTAAAAAAGCAGAAGAAGCTAGAATAGCACAACAACAGGCAGAGGCAGCAAGAAAAGCAGAAGAGGCGAAAAAAGCAGAAGAAGCGAAACAAAATGCTAAAGCCACTACACATACTGTCAAAGCGAACGAGAACTTATACCGAATCGCATTGAATCATTATGGCGATGGTAGTGAGGCGACATTAGCTAAAATTCGTGCTTTCAATGGTATGTCTTCAAATACGGTCAGGGTTGGGCAAGTAATTAGGCTACCTTAATAAGATTTTTTAATGGTTATATAGTTTTTCTAGTATAAAATAACAGACAAACGTTCACACCAAAACGTACGTCTGATTTAGCGAAAAGGCGATTCTTCTTAAGAAATGAATCGCCTTTTTGCTGTCGTAAGGAGAAGTGAGGAAATGCTATATATAGGGCTATTTCTTTTAGTTGTCATTGCCTTTCTACTTTATATGTGGAAGGTAGCGCATGAAAATAATGTATTACATCACCAGCTTTCATTATACGGTGAACAGGAACAGGTACGATTATTTTTTATTTCAGATGTACATTTACGTAAAATAAATAAAAAAATGATTGCACAATTAGAGGGACATTTTGATGCTGTGATTATTGGTGGTGACTTTGCAGATAGCCGCACACCTATTGAACGGATTCATGAAAATTTGACTTTATTAAAGTCTATCGCACCAATCTATTTTGTGTGGGGTAATAATGACAGAGAAATTGGAGAAGAAAGGCTAAAGGACATTTTACAGGCCTATCAGGTTCAAATCATTGTCAATGATGCTGTGCTACTTCCTATAAAAAATCGTTTTTGGTTAAGTGCAATTGAAGATACAACAGTGAAAGAATATAGCTTTGAAAAGGCCTTTGAAAAGGTAGGAGAGCAGGATTTAGTTGTTTTCATTGCACATAACCCAGGTGTTTTTGCCAAAGTTCGAGCAAAGTTCCGAGCAGATTTAATGATGGGGGGACATTTACATGGAGGGCAGATTCGATTCGGTCCTTACGGTGTTCATCCCAACGGTTCCTATCGACAGCGTGATGGTGTCATGACCTTAGTAAGTAATGGCTATGGCACGACATTAGTGCCTTTTCGACTTGGCGCAAAACCTCAATGTCATATTATTGACATTGATATTTCGAGTAAATAACCAACCAATTCTTGTGAGAAGGCGTATAATAAAAAGGTATCGTCTATTCTATAATTATGTGAAAGCATGAAGCAGCAACTAATGTTGTTCAAATTCGATTGGAGTGTCAAGAAATGCAGCAAGCAGATGCAATTATTGTTGGAGGTGGCCCATGTGGCTTAGCAGCAGCAATAGCTTTGCAAAATATTGGATTACAACCTATTGTGATCGAAAAGGGCAATATCGTGAATGCCATCTATCACTATCCTACACATCAAACTTTTTTCAGTACAAGTGAACGTTTAGCCATTGGTGACGTGCCTTTTATTATTGAAGGCCGTAAACCAAAACGAAACCAAGCACTTGTTTACTACCGAGAGGTTGTCCGCTTGAAAAATATACAAGTAAATCGCTTCGAAAAAGTGCGAAATGTTGTAAAAAATAACGATGTGTTTACTGTCACATCTGATAAAGATACGTATGAAACGCCGTATGTAGTGATTGCAACAGGCTATTACGATCACCCGAATTATATAAATATTAAGGGTGAACAGTTACCCAAAGTATTCCATTACTTTAAAGAGGGACATGAATTTTTTGATACGGATGTACTTGTTATTGGTGGCAAAAATTCAGCTATAGATGCTGCGTTGGAATTAAATAAAGCAGGCGCTCGTGTAACAGTTGTCTATCGTGGTAGTGAATATTCTTCAAGCATCAAACCGTGGGTCTTACCTGAATTTGAAGGGGTAGTCAAAACGGGAGAAGTTGACATGCGTTTTAATACGAATGTGCTAGAAATTCGTGAGCATGAAGTGGTTTTAGAAGTAGCTGGGCAAGAGCAAGTAGTAAAAAATGATTTCGTTTTTGCTATGACTGGCTACCATCCAGATCACACTTTTGTCAAAGCGATGGGCGTTGAAATTGATGAAGAAACAGGGCGTCCTTTTGTTACGCCGGAAACGATGGAAACTAATGTCGAGGGCTTATTCATTGCGGGAGTTATTGCAGCAGGGAATAATGCCAATGAAATTTTTATCGAAAATGGGCGTTTCCATGGTGAATGTATTGCTCGAATTATTGAGCAAAGAAAAAAATAATGACCGAGGCTGTATAGGCATCTAGCTTATACAGCCTTTTTAGTAGGGAGGAATCACATTGATTGGGTTGTATTGGGCCCTTAGCTATTTAATGGGAAACTTCATGACAGCTTATTTCGTTGGTAAGGTATATGGTGTCAATTTGCAGGCAGAGCGTAGTAAAAACTTGGGCGCACGTAATGCGGGAAGTGTCATTGGAAAAGCGGCCTTTGTTTGGACTTTTCTTGGCGATGCACTGAAAGGAGTACTAGTCGTTTGGCTAGGGTATTTGTGGCAATTAGAAGATTGGGTCATGATTGGTGGAGCTGCATGGGTGATAGCTGGACATTTATTTCCTATATGGTTGAAATTTAATGGCGGAAAAGGTGTGGCTACTTTTATCGGTGTTGGAATCGCCTTATCACCGAGCTTATTTTCATGGATGATTATTGGTACCATGCTTTCGCTTATCTTTACAAGAAGTTTGACACTTAGTATGGTTGGAGGCTTTATTTTCTATATAGGGGCTATTATTCAGGCGGGGAAATTAGAGCCATATGGACTGCTCATTATAGCAATCATGTGCATGCTCATCAAGCATATGTCTAATATTCAGGAGTCGTTAAAAAGAAGGAAGTGAAGAGATGTATTGGTGTAAAATTGCTCAAACAAATGACGAGTTCGAGACTATCGCTCGATTGAATTATGAAACATTTGTTGAAGAGATTCCACAGCATGAAGCGAATTCGACAAGAATAAAAGTTGATCGATTTCATCAGGAGAATACATATGTCGTTGTGTATAAGGAAACAGAATTAATTGGAATGGTCGCGTTTAGAGATCAACGACCGTTCTCGATTGATGAAAAAATTGGCAAGATTGAGGAATATTTACCTAAAGAAAATTGTGTAAAACCTTGCGAAATTCGATTACTTTCAGTGAAAAAGGGTTATCGAACGGGGCGGGTACTATTGAAACTTACACAAGCTTTAACTATCTTTGCCTACGAAAAAGGCTATACAGCAGCAGTAATTTCAGGGACAACAAGAGAAGAAAAGCTGTATAAGCAGATGGGCTTTAAACAATTTGCACCAGCTGTAGGAGTAAAAGATGCAATATTTTTACCGATGGTGCTAACAAGACATGAATTTGAACGATCATTACAACATAGACTAGCGACGGAACAGTTTACATTTTATCCAGGACCTGTGAAGCAATTGGAGATGATTGATTATTCAAATTTATCACACCGATCGTTACCATTTTATGCACTTTATGAACGAGTGCATAAAAAACTACTGCATTTATCGAATGCCAATTATATAGGTGTAATCGTTGGTACGGGAACATTGGCAAATGAAGTGATGCTGGCCCAATTAAAGGCGCAACAATTAGGGAAAGGGCTTATTTTAACAAATGGTGAATTTGGTGAACGTTTACGGAAGCAAGCCACTCGTTGGTCATTATCGTTTGATGCAATGGAGAAAGACTGGGGGACAGCGTTTGATGGAGATGAAGTGGCGTCACTGCTTGAAACAGGGGCTTATCAGTGGATGCTGGCAGTGCATGGTGAGACTTCCACAGGGACTTGTAATGATTTAGAGCATTTGAGTGAGCTAGCTAAGCAATACCATGTAAAGCTATGTATAGATAGTATCAGTACGTTTGGTGCCATGCCATTTTCTTTACACGACTGTTATTTGGCTACAGCAGTGAGTGGCAAAGCCATCGGTGCGTTAAGCGGGCTAGCATTTGTGTTTTCACAATCCCTTGTACCATCAGCTGCTACATTACCTGCTTATCTTGATTTAGCAAATTATCAGCAAGGTGCCATACCATTTACACTACCTGCAGTGTTATTGGGTAATGTTGAGGTGGCATTACAAGCCTATCCAGCACGCTATGAGCAGCTGCAGCAACGCTTTCAGGCACTGCTGCAGCTTCCCATCATGCAATATCAATACCGAACAGTCCACTATCCAATGCTTGTAACCGTTCGATTGCCAAGTACTTATTCTAACCTACCCATTGATCTAGCATTAAATGGGCTATTGGTTCATGGTGAAAGTCATTATTTACAACAAAGGGGATTCATTCAATTTTCTGTAATACAACCAGATTTCGACGAAGCCTTAGCTCGTCTTCGTGAAATATTGTACTACTATGAACAAGTGATAGCGGCAGAGCAAAGTACCAGCTAAAAATATATTGCCTTTACAGGAAAAAGTCCTTTAAGTTAATAGGCGTGCCTGTAGTGTTTAGACCTATTAACAATTTTAAGCGTGCCTTTTGGCCATTAATACCTGTGGCGAAAATTGCACCTAAGTCTTCCAGCATTTTCCCTCCACCAATGTAGCCATAAACACCCTCTGCAATCCCATTGAAGCAGCGGGATACGAGCACTACTGGAATGTCTCGCTGTAAAAGGCTTTCAATTCCTTTTACTACAGATGGGGGGACATTCCCTTGACCTAGTCCTTCCAGTACGACGCCATCATATTTGCATGCAAGCACGATATCTAGTAAATCTTCCTCCATTCCAGCATACACTTTTAACATCGCCACACGTTTGGATAAATTGTTAACATCTACATATTGTCGACGAATGGGTGCATGATGGAATAGGATACGTGATTTTGTAATTAATCCAATCGGCCCATACTGTGGAGATTGGAAAGTATTCACTGAGCTCGTGCTTGTTTTAGTTGTGTTAACAGCAAGGTGAACCTCATCATTCATGACAACAAGTACCCCTTTATTACGTGCTTCTTCATCGACGGCTACTCGGACTGCTTCCACTAAATTATAAATGCCATCTGCCCCTAGTTCGTTAGAAGAGCGCATGGCACCTGTCAGTACAATGGGAATGTCTAAGTTCGTTGTTAGCTCTAAGAAATAGGCAGTTTCTTCTAAAGTATCCGTACCATGTGTGATGACAACACCATCGATTGGCTGTGCTGTCATTTGCTCCATAATCACGTTGCGCAATTGTAGCATTTCCTTCGGTGTGATATGTGGGGAAGGAAGGTTAAAAGCTTCTATTTCGATGATGCTCGCAAGTGAAGCTAGTTTATTACTTTCCTTCATAAGGGGATTTTCTTCATTCGGCATGACTGCTCCTTCAGCACTCATAGCCATGGAGATTGTGCCGCCAGTATGAATTAATAAAATTGTTTTTTTCATAAAAAATAAAATCTCCTTTTAAAAAGTTTTTTTGTCATTACATGGTATAATAATAGCAGTCTAATTGTTGAAAGGAGCCGGCATCATGATCATTTTATTATCTGCTGCCATTGCTCCCGGTCTAGCGCTTTTTAGTTATTTCTATTTGCGCAATCAGATGGCTACGGAGCCAAGAAGAACTTTACTACAAACGTTTTTATACGGTGCATTCTTAACGTTCCCAATCATGTTTTTACAGTATGTATTAACAGAGGAAGGGGTTTTTCGATATCTTTATCTTCAAGACGTTCTTTTTTCTAGTGTCATTGAAGAATTTTTTAAATGGTTTGTGCTATTAATTGCAATCTATAATCATGTAGAATTTGATGACCCATACGATGGTATATTATATGGTGCCAGCATATCACTTGGTTTTGCTACGATTGAAAATGTTCTCTATTTACTGTCCTTTGGCTTGGACACGGCATTCATGCGAGCCTTATTACCAGTATCGAGCCATGCATTGTTTGGTGTCGTAATGGGCTATTATTATGGACGGGCTAAGTTTTCAAAGCTTGTTAAGACGAAAGAAATGATTGCTATGGCGCTCTGTGCACCCGTTGTACTTCACATTCTATACAATACAATATTATCATTCAAAGGTCACTGGATTTATTTAATGATCCCTTTTATGTTGTTTTTATGGTGGTTTGGCTTGCGCAAAGTAAAGCTTGCTCATTACCATCTGGTGCAACATCTCCATATGCAAAAGAAAATTTAAAGCGTAGAAATCGTCAAAGATTTCTACGCTTTATTTCTTTTTTAGCATGTATAAATTACTCCTTTTGTTTCAAGCTATAAAAAAAAGGAGTGATAAAAGTGCGTTTAGTAAGCATACTTTTTGCTTTGATATTAGGAATTAGTATAATTGCGATTCCTCAAAACGATGCCAATGCATTTAGCGATCAGCAAATTACTCGTGGTGCCTATGGAGATGATGTCATTGAATTACAAGCTAGGCTACAATACTTAGGTTTTTATAAGAGTAAAATCGATGGCAAATTTGGCTATAACACATACTGGGCTTTGCGTATTTTCCAAGAGAATTATGGTTTACCAGTAGATGGGATTGCTGGCACTAAGACAAAAAAGGCATTAGCGGGCAATTCTGATTATGATGAAAAATGGGTTAAGGCACAATTGAATGCAGGAAATCAATTTACTTACTATGGTGGTAAGCCACTTGATCAACAAGTGAAAAAAGGCACTGGCGGTGGTAATAGCAGTGGAAGTAGCAATAAGAATGGTACACAGACACAGGTTCCACCAAAATATACGGAACGAGATTTACAATTAATAGCCAATGCCGTTTATGGAGAAGCTAGGGGAGAACCTTACGAGGGGCAAGTAGCAGTAGCGGCCGTTATTTTGAACCGCTTGGAAAGTCCAGATTTCCCGAATACTATTTCAGGTATTATCTTCCAACCGTTAGCGTTTACAGCAGTAGCAGATGGTCAAATTTGGCTAGAACCAAATGAACGTGCAAAAGAAGCTGTTATTGATGCTATGAACGGCTGGGACCCATCTGAAAATGCATTGTATTATTTCAATCCTAAAACAGCAACAAGTAAATGGATTTGGTCACGCCCACAAATTAAACAAATAGGAGAGCATATTTTCTGTTCATAGAAAGGAGGAACATAGATGAAAACTTGGCTCGTGGTCTTAACAATCGCTGTCATTGGATTAGGAGCATATAGTATTGATTTACATGGAGATAAAGAAGATTTACAACGTACCGTGCTCGCACAGTATACAGATAAGTTAACAGATGCTTCTGAAAAACTGTCCCATCTTCAGCGTTCAGTATCGCAATCCCTCTTGTTTCAAGACGAGCAGGCGATTCACAATGAGCTAGACTCAGTTTGGCGTTTAAGCTCAGAAGTTCGTTCTTCTATTGCAAATATTCCGATTGGACAAGAATTATCGAATCAATGGATGAATTACTTAGGGCGACTTGGCGATGAAGCTAAAAGAACAGCAAAAACAGGTGATTATGATGCTTGGCGTGAAAAGATGCCACAGGTGTCAACCAATTTACAGTCTCTTTCTGATGAATGGACAGCTGCAACCGTTGATTTTTATAAGCATGATGGAAAAATGGATATTTGGCTACAGCAAGTAGATAATAAAAATCCAAATACACAATTTGATACTGTGAAAGATACGTTAAAAGGCTATGGTGAAAAGGATTTCCCATTAACTTTATCTGAATCTGATTGGCAGAAAAAAATTGAGTTAAAGGCATTGCAGGATGCCGTTATTACCGAAAAAGAAGCACTAGAAAAAGTGAAGTATTTATTCCCAGTCATTAAAGATGCTACATTCACTGTCACAAAAAGTAGTGATACAGCACCATATCCTTTCTATCATATCCAATTCCACCAAGGGATACGTCTAGGGTATGTTGATTTAACAGAAAAGGGTGGACATTTATTATCCTATTTAGTAGAACGACCTGTTGATGAAGCTAAGCTATCACAAGAGGAAGTTCTTAAAAAGGCACAAGATTATGTTAAGAAATTAGGCATGAAGGATGTAGCCTATGTGGAATCACGTGAAAACCACCAAGCATGGCATGTGACATTTGCCCGTGTAAATCCAGGCGATAATGCGTTAATTTATGCTGACGGTGTGCAATTAAAATTAGCAAAAGATACAGGTGAGCTATTAGGTGCTAATGCGATGGAATATATTCAAGAAGAGAATATCAAACCGCAAACAGCTAAGCCTATTGATTGGAAAACGTTCTTCCAGGACGATATTCAAGTACAAGAAGTAAAAAATATTTATACAGATAATGGACAATTTGAACAACGTCTTTGCTATGAGGTCATTGCATTACGTGACGGAAATACACAAGAAACATTCCGAATCGTTATTGATGCGGAAAATCACAATGTATTAAAAGTGGAATATCTCACTTAGTAATAAGAAAATACTACCAATTTTTATAGCCAAAATAAACATCTCATGAGATAATTAAACTATAATTTTCGTACGGGGAGATGCTCATGGAAATAAAAATTGGTACACAATTACAACTTGAACCTACTTATACTGAGCGTGTGGAGAAATTCCAATGTAAAGTGGTAGAGCAGCAAGACAATATTCTTTATATCGACTATCCAGTTAATACGGCAACGAAGAAAACGGCGTTTTTAATAGATGGCTCAGAATTTAGAGCGACTTTTCGAACCGAAGATAAACATTCCTTTGCTTTTAAAACAGAGGTCATTGGTCGTAAAGCAGGTAATATACCGATGATTATGTTGCATTGTCCAAAGCCGGAGGAATTTATAAAAATTCAACGACGAGAATATGTCCGAGTGGAAACACCAGTGGATGTAGCGGTCCAATTCAAGGATCACAAATATCAACTTGTGTCAGCAGACATTAGCGCAGGAGGCTTGGCAATCATCTTGAAGGGAACAGTAGCTTTCAAAGATGATGATGAGGTAAAATTAACGATCGCATTGCCGTTTACTAATGGAGAAGTCAAATACGTTATTACAGAAGCTACCGTCGTGCGCATTTTTGAAAAAGAGGGTAAACGCATTGCGACAATCCAGCTAACGGATACAGATGACGTCGACCAACAGCATATTGTGCGTTTTTGCTTTGAGCGTCAGTTAGTCAATCGTCGTAAGGAATTGAATCCATTTAATGTTTAATGTTCATGATGAATATTTTTATTTAGCCCTCTCCTAGCAGAGGGCTTTTTTTAGGTTATATGGTACAATAAAAAGCGATAGAAAGTAGGGAAGAATATGAAAAAAAACATTCAAATTGCGATAGACGGACCGGCTGGTGCTGGTAAAAGTACAATCGCGAAAATTGTTGCAGAAGCACTTGGATTTACTTATATTGACACAGGTGCAATGTATCGAGCAGTTACGTATAAAGCGATGCAACAAAACATACATTTAGATGATGAAGCAAAATTAGCAGAGATGCTAGCGGCTAGCACAATCGAATTGAAACCATCCCAACAGGGACAGCTAGTCTTTTTAGATGGTCACGATGTGACAGCGGAAATACGCTCAAATGAAGTCACTTCATCCGTTTCTCAAGTTGCTGCCCATGCGAAAGTTCGTGAGCTATTGGTTGCGCAACAGCAAAAGCTGGCAGCTAATGGTGGAGTTGTCATGGATGGTCGTGATATTGCGACACATGTATTAAAACATGCAGAGCTCAAGATTTTTATGTCTGCAACAGTAGAAGAACGTGCTAGACGTCGATTGATTGATAATCAAAAAAGAGGAATTGACTCCTCTCTTGAAAAACTTCAAGAAGAAATTGCGCTCCGTGATAAAAAAGATAGTGAGCGTGAAGCATCGCCACTGATTCAAGCGGAAGATGCCCTATTTTTAGATACGACAGCATTATCCATTGATGATGCAGCACAAGCTATTTTAAAATTAGCAGAAGAAAAAATGCTATAAATCCTAAAATTTCAGACATTTTTAGAATTTAAAGGATTTATTTTTGTCTTTGTCTTCAATATCGAATAAAATAGTAAGGGAAGATGCGAAGGAGGGTTACATATGTCTGAAGAAATGAACTATGCAGAACAAACGTTTAACGAAGGTGATATCGTCAAAGGTATTGCAGCGCAAGTTGATGAAAAGGCAGTATCTGTGTCAATTCCAGGTGCACCGTTTGATGGAATTGTACCGATTAGTGAATTATCAAGCTTACACATTGAGAAAGCTTCTGATGTCATCTCTGTAGGGGATGAATTAGAGTTGATGATTACAAAGGTTGAAGAAGAGAACTTTGTCTTATCAAAACGTAAAGTTGATGCTTTAAAAGCATGGGATACACTTGAGCAGCAATTTGCCGCAGAGGAAATTTTCGAAGCGGAAGTAAAGGATATTGTTAAAGGTGGTCTTGTCGTAGATTTAGGTGTACGTGGCTTTGTACCAGCATCCCTTGTAGAAGACTACTTTGTTGATGATTTTGAAGGCTATAAAGGAAAAACATTAAGCTTCAAAATTGTTGAGCTAGATAAGGACAAAAATCGCCTTATCTTATCACACCGTGCAGTAGTAGAAGCAGAAAAAGCTTCTCAAAAGAAAAATGTCATCAATCAAATTAAAGCTGGCGAGGTATTAGATGGTAAAGTACAGCGTTTAGCATCATTTGGCGCATTTATCGACCTTGGCGGTATTGATGGCCTTGTACACATTTCACAAGTGTCACATGAGCATGTGAGTGATGTGAGCGAGGTTTTAGCTGAAGGACAAGACGTAAAAGTAAAAGTTCTGTCAGTGGACCCAGAAAATGAACGTATTTCATTATCCATCAAAGAAACGATGCCAGGACCTTGGTCAAGTATCGAAGAACGTGCAGCGAAAGGCACTATTTTAGATGGTCGAGTGAAGCGTCTTACTTCATTTGGTGCGTTTGTGGAAGTATTCCCAGGTGTGGAAGGCTTAGTGCATATTTCACAAATCGCACATAAGCATATTAACACGCCACATGAAGCGTTAAAAGAGGGACAAGAAGTACAAGTAAAAGTGCTTGATGTCAATGCTGAAGAAGGCCGCTTAGCGCTAAGCATTAAAGAATTACTGGAAAATCCCGAAGCAGAAGAAGTGATCGACTATGAATTACCTGAAGAAAACACAGGTTTCTCATTTGGCGATGTGATTGGCGATCAACTAAAAAACTTTAAATAATAATGTATGGAGCGAGGATGCATAAAGGTATCCTCGCTTTTTTATGTTGACGATGCGGATAGAATCTTCAGGTTGAGGGATAGAATTGAAAAAGCGATGGATAGAATCCTTAAATCGAAGGATAGCATATAAAGAGGCGGATAAAAACTTCAGATCGAAGGATAGAACTTATAAAGTGTTGGATAAAATCTTCAAATCGAAGGATAGAACAGAAAAAGCGATGGATAGAACTCTCCAATCGAAGGCTAACGCTTAAAGCGGTGGATAGAATTTTCAAATCGATGGATAGAATTGAAAAAGCGATGGATAGAATCCTTAAATCGAAGGATAGCATATAAAGAGGCGGATAAAAACTTCAGATCGAAGGATAGAATTAAAAAAGTGATGGATAGAATCCTCGAATCGAAGGATAGTACATAAAGTGATGGATAGAACCTTCAAATCGAGGGATAGAACTTATAAAGAGGTGGGTAGAATCTCAAATCGCAGGATAGAACAAAAAAAGCGAAGGATAGAATCTTCAAATTGAAGGCTAACACATAAAAAGCGGATAAAAACTTCGCATCGAAGGATAAAACTCAAAAATCCGAGGATAGAATCAAATAAAATTCATCAAACGTCTCGTTATTGCCATACATAGCGTTCTACATTATGGATATGATATGATATAATGGCATTTTTCGTGTATAATAGCGAAAGACAAGAAGTTGGAAGGATGAAGTACAGATGACGAAACCAGTAGTAGCCATCGTAGGTCGTCCGAACGTAGGTAAGTCGACGATTTTTAATCGTATCGTTGGAGAGCGTGTTTCGATTGTGGAGGATATCCCAGGCGTAACGCGTGATCGTATTTATAGTTCGGCAGAGTGGTTAACACACGATTTTAATATTATTGATACAGGTGGGATTGAAATTGGAGACGAGCCGTTTTTAGAGCAAATTCGTCAACAAGCTGAAATCGCCATTGATGAAGCGGACGTTATTATTTTTATGACTAATGGTCGTGAAGGGGTAACGGCAGCAGATGAGCAAGTTGCTAAAATTTTATACAAAACAAAAAAACCAGTCGTATTAGCAGTCAATAAAATTGATAATCCTGATATGCGTGAAATGATTTATGATTTTTATGCACTTGGCTTCGGAGAGCCTTGGCCGATTTCTGGTTCGCATGGCTTAGGTTTAGGGGATTTATTAGACGAATGTGCAAAGCATTTCCCGAAAGAAGATGAAGAACAATATGGAGATGATGTGATTAAATTCTCTTTAATCGGTCGTCCGAATGTTGGGAAATCCTCATTAGTAAATGCTTTCTTAGGGCAAGAACGCGTTATTGTTAGTAATATTGCAGGGACAACACGTGATGCTATTGATACGCCATATGAGTATGACGATCAGGAATATGTCATTATTGATACAGCCGGCATGCGTAAAAAAGGAAAAATCTATGAAACCACTGAGAAATATTCGGTTTTACGTGCGCTACGTGCCATTGAACGCTCAGACGTTGTTTTAGTGGTAATGAATGCAGAAGAGGGTATTCAGGAGCAGGATAAAAAAATCGCTGGCTATGCACATGAAGCTGGAAAAGCCGTTGTGATTGTTGTCAATAAATGGGATGCCATTGAAAAAGACGAAAAAACGATGAATGTCTTTACGCAGCAAATTCGCGAGCATTTCCTATTTTTAGATTATGCACCGATTATTTTTGTTTCGGCTAATACAAAGCAGCGTGTGCATCAAATTTTACCGATTATTCAACGTGTAAGTGAAAATCATGCGATGCGTATTCAATCTTCTATCTTAAATGAAGTGATTGAGGATTCCGTAGCACGTAATCCTGCGCCGACGGATAAAGGTCGTCGTTTACGTATTTACTATGCTACTCAGGTTGCGATTAAGCCACCGACATTTGTTGTGTTCGTGAATGAACCTGAGCTGATGCATTTCTCATACGAACGCTTCTTAGAAAATCGAATTCGTGAAACATTTGACTTTGAAGGAACACCAATTCGTTTAATTACACGTGCTCGTGCTTAAGGTACTAGCTATACACATACAATACGCCAACCCGACATATTTGTTGGGTGGCGTCTTTTTACAAGAACAGAAATGATGACAGACAACCCAACAAAGGGAGGATTTTTTATGGAAAAAGTTTGTGTGTTAGGGGCAGGCTCATGGGGTACTGCACTGGCGATGGTACTAGCGGAAAATGGACATGATACGCTTGTATGGACACATAGAGCTAATCAGGCAGAAGAAATCAACCATCTGCATACGAATAAAAAATATTTACCAGAGACCGTTCTGCCTGCAAATTTACATGCGACGAGTGATATAGCAATGGCAGCTACGCATGCAGAGACTATTGTTGTGGCTGTTCCTACGAAAGCTATTCGAGAAGTTTGTGAGAAATTAACGGCTAAACTAGCTAGAAAAGTGTTATTTGTCCATGTTTCTAAAGGGATTGAGCCAGATTCATTAAAACGAATTTCTGAAATTTTAGCGGAAAGTTTGCCAGCTGAAAATGTGGAAGAAATTGTCGTTCTTTCCGGACCAAGTCATGCCGAGGAAGTTGTGCTGCACCACCCGACAACGGTTACTGCTGCTTGTGCTAACATAGACGCTGCTGAAAAAGTTCAGGATTTATTTATGAATCAATTTTTCCGTGTTTACACAAACGATGATGTGATCGGTGTAGAAATTGGTGGGGCACTGAAAAATGTCATTGCATTAGCTGCAGGTATTACAGATGGCTTGAATTATGGTGATAACGCGAAAGCAGCACTTATTACACGAGGACTTGCGGAGATTACACGTTTAGGTGTAAAAATGGGCGGTAATCCATTTACGTTCTCAGGGCTTACAGGCATGGGAGATTTAATTGTAACCTGTACAAGCGTTCACTCCCGAAACTGGAGAGCTGGGAATATGCTAGGGCAAGGGATGAAGCTACAAGAAGTGTTAGATCAAATGGGCATGGTTGTAGAAGGTGTACGTACCACAAAGGCAGCCTATCAATTAGCAGAAAAGTATGGTGTGGCTATGCCGATTTCCACAGAGCTTTATAGTGTTCTATTTAATGATGTTGAACCGAAAGTGGCGGTTGACGCATTAATGATGCGTATGAAAAAACGAGAAATAGATGATATGAAGCATTAATATTAATTTTTTGATTAAATCTGTCATAAAACGGACATAAATAAGGTGTCTCAACGAATCTGTTGAGACGCCTTATTGTGTGCTATTAGTTGAATAGTGCAAGCACTGTAAAAGAGTTGTCCATTTCTTGATAGTTATGGGACAACTATTTCTTTTTAGCGAAGGCACATAGTATAATATACTTTGATTGTTTCTTGACATTGAACGAAAGGTGGTTATTTGAAATGGGCCCGTTAGCTCATATGCCTGCACTGGATGTAATGTGGGTGTCGTTTTATTGTATAGGCTTTATGATAATATCAGTCGGCTTAATTTATTTAGCTCGGAATAAGATTTCAAATGTATTTTTACGAACAATCGTAAATTTATGTGCATACATACTGTTTGGACTTGGCACATTTTTAATGGTACTAATAGTTGCCACATGGCCAGCATAAAAAATTAATGAGGTGTTCAGTAACATGAAAAAACTAAGTGCTTTTCTGTTGGTATTTGCAACTGCCATACTGTTAGTAGGGTGTGCGTACCCAGAAGACGAAAAAAGGGCAAAGGTCACGCCTGATGTCGACCAGCTAGCTGCAGTTCAACGTGCCGTGAATGAATACCGCGAAGCAACTGGTGGGCTAGTACCAATTAAAAATAGTGAACTTGATACAGACATTTATATCAAATACTTAATCGACTTTGAAAAGCTTATGCCGAAGTATTTGACGACAATTCCTGGTAATGCCTATGAAAAAGGCGGTATATATCAATATATTATTTGGGATCCTGAAGATCAAGCGACGGTCAAATTAGTAGATTTAAATGCGGCTGAGCGTATACGTGAAATAGGTATTCGTAAACTATCTACACAGTATTTGCCAATCAAAGGTTCAATGTCCGATAATGTTTATCAAATTAATTATAAAGATTTGGGCTATAAAACAGATGTGACAGTGAAAAGCCCTTATTCTGGCGTCGAATTACCGCTCTTTATGACAGGTGACGGTGAATTGCATGTGGATTATTCTGTGGATTTAGGACAACTTTTAAAAGAAGACAAGCCTGATGTCAAACCTGGTGATGATATTCGTCAGTTACTTGTCGACAAATATCCTGTAGTGCCTGCTTATTCTGTTCCCTATACAGTGGATGATAATGGTGAGCCAATTTATGATATGGAAACGTATAGTGTAGATGTCCAAAAGGCGAAAGAACGACAAAAACAAGAGGCAGAAGCCGCTGAGAAAAAAGAAGAATAAGAAACAAAGCTCCTTACATTTGTGAGGGGCTTTTTCATATTTGTCTACAAGCTTGCATATAGTGAAAAAGCGTAGATAAAGGAGGCAGAAACCTTGAGTGAAGCAGTATTTAGAGAAATTGCAGAGCGCACAAATGGCGATGTTTATATTGGTGTTGTCGGTCCAGTACGTGTAGGTAAATCAACATTTGTAAAAAAGGTAATGGAATCAGTCGTGTTACCAAATATTGTGGATGAAACAGAAAGAATGCGAGCACAAGATGAGTTGCCACAAAGTTCTCCGGGGCCTGTCATTATGACTGCTGAGCCGAAGTTTGTGCCTGCTCAAGCAACCCGTATTGTGGTCGGCGAAGATGAGATGCCATTCCAAATTCGTTTAGCAGATTGTGTTGGTTATATTATTGATGGGACAAAGGGCTATGAAGATGAAAACGGTCCTAAATATGTTCATACGCCTTGGCATACAGAGCCAATTCCATTTCAGGAAGCCGCTAAAATTGGCACAGATAAGGTGATTCGTGACCATGCGAATATCGGTATTGTTGTTACGACTGATGGTACCGTTAACGGAATCAGTCGCCGTGCCGCAGAGAAGGCAGAAGAGGAAATTGTTGAACAGTTAAAAGAAATCGGCAAGCCTTTTGTCATCCTTCTGAATTGCCAAATGCCAGCGAGAGAGGAAACGGTTCAGCTTCGCAATGAATTGTTTGAACGTTACAATGTGCCTGTTATTGCCATGGCCATTGATCAAATGAGGGAAACGGATATTCAATATATTTTACAAGAGGCGTTATTTGAGTTCCCTATCCGTACAATTGAGGTGGAAAAACCAGATTGGCTGGACGTTTTAGATGCTACACACCCATTAAATGTTGCCTTGATTGATTCCATGGAGGAAGTACTCTCATCTGTGATGAAAATTCGGGATGTGCAACAGGCGTCAGATGCCTTTAAAGCCATTGATTTTATCGATCAAAGTGAAGTCGTTTATGTAGATGCTGGTGTAGGAACGGCGGTAATTCGTGTATCCCTACAGGGCGAATTGTACAAATCGGTTTGCAATGAATGGCTAGAAGAGCCAATTGAAACGAAAAAGGATTGGCTGCTCTTTATTAAAGAGGCGGCAGAGGCAAAAGAAGCCCAAAAACGCTTCAAAAGTGCGATTCATGATGCTGATACGTCAGGTTATGGTGTGACATTGCCGATGATGCAGGAATTTGAGCCAACAGCACCAGAGCTCATTAAGCAAAATAATTTCTTTGGTGTACGAATGAAAGCAAAGGCGCCATCTTACCATATTATCCGTGTAGATATGGAATCAGAGTTTGCACCGTTAATCGGTTCGGAATTCCATAGTCAGCAACTGCTAAAAGATTTAAATCATGCTTATTTACATGATCGTGATGCATTATGGAATACACAGCTTTTTGGGACGCCATTACACGAAGTATTAAAAGAAGGAATACGCTACAAAATGGATGCAGTTCCATCTACTGCTAAAAAACGTATGCGTCAAACGATTGAACGTATGGTCAACGAAGGTGATCGAGGTTTAGTGACATTTATTTTATAGTGATAAAAATCAAAAAAAAGTACGAAAAATAGGTGAAGGGCTTTTCGTTTTTATGCGAAAAGTCCTTTTATTTTTGTTTTTTGGGTGAAAAACTGATTTTTTGGTTATAATCATGTATGAATACAGTTGCGTAGCGGTTTTCTATGTGTTACTCTTTTTACAGAATTGGTTCATGACCCTTTGAGAGGAGGTGAATGGTGTGAATAAAACAGAATTAGTAAACTCTGTTGCTGAAGCTGCAGGTCTTTCTAAAAAAGACGCTTCTAAAGCAGTTGAAGCTGTATTTGATACAATTCAAGATGCTCTTGCAAAGGGTGACAAAGTACAATTAATTGGTTTTGGTAACTTTGAAGTACGTGAACGTGCGGCTCGTAAAGGTCGTAACCCACAAACTGGTAAAGAAATCGAAATCGCTGCTAGCAAGGTGCCTGCTTTCAAACCAGGTAAAGCGCTTAAAGACGCGGTAAAATAATACACGTCTAGTAGTTACATAGAGCAGTCTTCATGTTAACGAACATGAAGGCTGCTCTTTTTAACGTTAAAATTCATTTTACATAACATTAATACGGGAATTTGCTGAGCTAGAAATGAATTTCTAATGAATCAGGTAAGTCATTTTGCGCTTCCCTTTTGGATATGCTACGATGCATAGGGAAATGTGTAATGTTTTGATACGCAGGAGGTTTTTTCGAATGTCGAATATAGATTTATTGAAAATAGAAGCAGCAGTAAAAATGATATTAGAAGCAGTAGGTGAAGACGTAAATCGCGAAGGTTTATTAGATACACCAAAACGTGTAGCAAAAATGTATGCTGAGATGTTTAGCGGCTTGCATGAGGATGCAAAAGATTATTTTAAAACGGTGTTTCATGAGGATCATGAAGAATTAGTGCTTGTCAAAGATATTCCTTTTTATTCGATGTGTGAGCATCATCTAGTACCTTTCTATGGCAAAGCACATGTCGCATACATACCAAATGACGGCGTTGTAGCTGGCCTTAGTAAACTTGGACGAGCAGTGGAAACGATTGCCCGCAGACCGCAATTGCAAGAGCGTATTACCTCTTCAGTAGCGGAAACAATTATGGAGATGCTTGCACCAAAAGGCGTTTATGTGGTCATTGAGGCTGAGCATATGTGCATGACAATGCGAGGACTAAAAAAACCGGGTTCCAAAACGGTAACATCTGTTGCTCGTGGTATTTACGAAGAAGATGAAGTAAAACGAAGAGAAGTACTGTCATTTATTCAAATGTCTTAAATTGCATGTCTAATTATGTTATGATGTACTAAGAATTTGTCGGATTTAAGGAGTGTACAAAGATGTCACAAGATTATATTGTTATTCAAGCAGAAGAAGATGGTGTCCATGTCATTGGTTTAACTCGTGGAACAGATACAAAATTCCATCATTCAGAAAAGCTAGATGCCGGCGAAGTAATGATTGCTCAATTTACAGAACACACATCTGCCATGAAAATACGTGGTAAAGCACAAATTCATACAGCACATGGTGTGATCAATAGCGAAGCAAAAAAATAATGAAGAGTTCTTTCGATCAGGTTTTGTCCTGTTTTAAGTACGACAGGCACATAGAAAAACAATCATTGTGAAAAACTGAGTATGAGGTTTCTGGGCAGTTAGTATTCCCACATCAAATAATGGGAATGCTTTACTGCCTGTCCTATGAAGAAAGCAAATTTTTTTTATTCCACATCGTTGCATATGCTATAATGACTCAGTAAGCAAGCGTTAAGTCTTAGATAGGACTAGCGTATCTGAAAGTGAAATGGAGTAAGGTCTATGAATGCAACATACATTCAAAATTCAATTGCACAGTTAAAAACAGAGATTTTCATGGATGTTCGTCATAGAACTTTGCAAAAATACACAGGAGTTCCTGTGATAGATGAAAATCAATTGTTTTATTTGTTAATCCCTTTTTTGAATGGTGAAGAGTGGCAACAAGAGCAACAAGAGGCTGCAATTACTGTTGGCATTGTATACGCAGCATTAGCGGCTCACGATCATATAAAAGAAATAGATGCAACATCAAAAGAACAGCAGCTTACCGTTTTAGCTGGAGATTTTTATAGTGGTCGTTATTATGAAATATTAGCGATGTCAGGAAATGTCGCATTGATCCGAAATTTGTCACAAGGTATAGTGGCTCGTTGTGAACACCAGATTAAAGTTTATGAAGCAGAGCAACGAACAATCGAGCAATGGTATGCGTCGATGCGCAATATTGAAGCAGGATTAATTGCTCAATTTTTCGGTCTTTATTCTTTCGGTGACTATATACCACTTATAGAAAAAAGCTTATTAATCTTGCGTTTAGAAAGAGAATGGGCGGCTTATCAGCGTGGGCAAATGTCTTTAATGGGTAAGGCACTTGAAGCAAGTGTCAGACAAAATGGCGCAACCTTTAATAGTGTCATTCAGGAAAAAATTGTGCATTTAAAAACAGAGCTATCACAGATCATCAATCATTCAACTTTTTTACAAAGTGATATCAAACAAGCTTTACATGCACACGTAGAGGCATCCATTGCTTCTACTAACGGATAAGAGAGGTTTTTCAAAATGGCTAAAACGAAAGAAGAACACGTTCACGAAGTATTTGAGAGTATTTCGGACAACTACGACAAAATGAATGGTGTCATAAGTTTCCAGATGCATGTTGGCTGGCGTAACGATACGATGAAGCATATGGCTGTAAAACCTGGAACAAAAGCACTGGATGTATGCTGTGGCACGGCAGACTGGACAATCGCTTTAGCAGAGGCAGTAGGTGAAAGTGGAGAAGTAAAAGGTCTCGACTTTAGTCAAAACATGCTGAAAGTTGGCGAACAAAAGGTACAGTCATACCCGCAAATTGAACTAATTCATGGAAACGCGATGGAGTTACCTTTTCCAGATGATACGTTTGATTATGTGACGATTGGCTTTGGTCTTCGCAATGTACCTGATTATTTACAAGTCTTGAAGGAAATGCATCGTGTCGTAAAACCAGGTGGTATGGTGGTATGTTTAGAAACATCTCAATCTGAAATTCCTGGTTATCGTCAACTGTTCCGTTTTTATTTTAAATATATAATGCCGATATTTGGTAAAATATTTGCGAAAAGCTATAAGGAATATTCTTGGCTTCAGGAATCTGCGAATGATTTCCCAGGTATGAAGAAGTTAGCGGCATTGTTCGAGCAGGCAGGATTAGAAAAAGTAACGTACAAAGCATACAGTGGCGGGGCTGCGGCAATGCATATGGGCTTTAAAAAGGTACGTTAATGGGGGAAGGTTTTCACACGTGGAAAAGATGAAGTTAAAACTACTCTATTCCGATTTGAAATCAGATATCGATATCATTGAACGAGAGTTAGAAAAAGCGGTGGACTCGTCTTCATATTTGATCAACGATGCTTCTCTCCATTTATTACAAGCTGGTGGCAAACGGATACGACCAATTTTTGTGTTACTAGGTGCAAAATTTGGCGATTATGACATTGAGAAGATGAAGGATGTAGCAGTGCCTTTAGAACTCATTCATATGGCATCACTTGTGCATGATGATGTCATTGATGATTCGAATATGCGAAGAGGACGCCCGACTGTCAAATCACAATGGAATAACAGAGTAGCCATGTACACGGGCGATTTTATTTTTGCGCGTGCACTGGAATATATTACAAAGCTAGAAGACCCGCTTGTTCATCAAATTTTAGCTCGTACCATGGTAGAGATTTGTAACGGTGAAGTTATTCAAATTGAAGATAAATTTAGATTAGATCAAGGCTTAAAAGATTATTTTAGAAGAATCAAACGCAAAACAGCATTACTTATTTCCTCAAGCTGTGAGCTAGGGGCTGTAGCGGCAGGTGTTGATGCTAAAACAGTACGACATTTAAAACGCTTCGGCTACTTTGTAGGCATGAGCTTCCAAATTATCGATGACGTGTTAGATATCATGGCAACGGATAAGGAGCTAGGGAAGCCTGCAGGTAGTGATTTATTGCAGGGCAATATTACATTGCCGATTCTATTGCTGAAAGATGAACCAGAGATGCAGCCATACTTAGTCAAAGTATTTGCAGGCACATTAACAGAACCGGAACGTCAAAATATGTTGCAATATGTGCGTAAATCTCATGCAATTGAGCAAGCTAATCGTATGAGTGATAAATATTTGAAAAAGGCCTTACAGGAAATTGATGCTTTACCAAAACATCCCGTAAAGAAAAAACTGCGTGATGTAGCATTGTTCATGGGTAAGCGCAAATTCTAGCTTTTTGTTGTATAAAGGCTCATTTTTTGTTAATATTTATCGGTAGGTGTAAAACCTGTTAGACGAATTTAAGGAGTGTTTTAAACATGGCAATTGAACAAACTTTTTTAATGGTTAAGCCTGACGGCGTTGAACGTCAAGTAATTGGAGACATCGTTGACCGTTTCGAACGTCGCGGTTTTGTAATGAAAGGTGCTAAATTAATGGTAATTCCTAAAGAATTAGCAGAAAAGCACTATGCTGAGCATGCTGAGCGTCCATTCTTTGGTGAATTAGTTGATTTCATCACTTCTGGTCCTGTATTCGCTATGGTATGGGAAGGCGAGAACGTAATCAAGCTTGCTCGTACAATGATGGGTGCAACTAAACCTGAAGAATCTAACCCAGGTACAATCCGTGGTGACTACGCAACAACTGTTTCTCACAACATCATCCACGGTTCTGACTCTCTTGCTTCTGCAGAGCGCGAAATCGCTTTATTCTTCGGTGAAGATTTAGTTTAATTTGTGAATAGAATAGATTAGGCAGTCTCAATTTACTTGGGATTGCTTTTTTTATTGCCTAAAAAGTAAGGATAGAGGGCAATAGGGGAATTATCTATTTCTAGATAGATATAGAATTGTTAAAAGCTTTGTCCTCCTGTACAATTAAAGATGTAATATTCTGATAATTAAGTTAGGAATAGATTGATAGGGCTGTCAATAAACTGTGAAGGATGACAAGGAAAAGGGGTTATGGATATGAGAGAAGTGGTAATCGTAGCAGCTGTACGAACTGCTGTAGGGCGTAGCAAGGGAGCATTAAGTCAAGTTCGAGCGGATGATTTAGCAGCAGATGTGTTACAGGAGGCTGTAAGGCGAGCAGGGGTTGACAAGGAACAAGTGGATGATGTCATATTAGGCTGTGTAACGCAAACAGCTGAACAAGGGGGGAATATTGCACGGACAGCTTTATTGATGGCTGGCTTTCCAGATAGTGTGCCAGGGGTAACCATTGATCGTCAATGTGGCTCTAGCCAACAGGCCGTCCATTTTGCAGCACAGGCCATTCTAGCAGGGGATATGGATATTGTCATTGCTGGTGGCGTGGAAAGTATGTCAAGGGTACAGATGGGGTCAAACATGCAAAATGCACATGCTGGCAAACGCTTACAGGAGAATTATGATATTATCCATCAAGGATTATCAGCAGAGAAAATCGCCTCACAATGGTCTTTATCAAAAGAACAGCTCAATAGCTATGCTTATCAAAGCCATCAACGAGCAATCGCTGCTATTGAAGCAGGTCATTTCAAAGATGAAATACTACCTATTCGAGTTCCACAGGAAGATGGATCAGTGACAACATTTACTGTTGATGAAGGTCCTCGTGCAGAAACAACAGTCGATATTTTAAATGGGCTAAAAACTGTTTTTCAAGAGGATGGTGTTATTACTGCTGGCAATGCAAGTCAGATGAGTGATGGGGCATCAGCGGTAGTGGTGATGTCCTTGGATAAAGCTCAGGAACTTGGTATTCAGCCACTTGCTAAAATTGTGACAAGAGTGGTCGTAGGCTCTGATCCAACATTAATGTTAACAGGGCCAATCGAAGCTACGAGAAAAGCGCTAGAACGATCAGGTCTCAACATAGAGGATATCGACACATATGAGGTAAATGAAGCCTTTGCACCAGTACCGCTCGCATGGCTACAGGACATGGGTGGAGATCCGAAGAAGCTCAATCCTGATGGGGGAGCGATTGCATTAGGGCATCCATTAGGGGCAACTGGTACAAAATTGTTAACGACTATGTTATATCGCATGGAGCGAGAGAATTATCGTTACGGCTTACTGGCAATCTGTGAGGGTATGGGGATGGCAAATGCCACGATCATCGAAAAAATGTAAGGGGGATATGTTTGATGAAACATCATGAAGTGGTAGCGGTAGTAACGGGTGGTGCTTCAGGTTTAGGGGAGGCAACTGTCCGTCACCTTGTTGAACGAGGTGGCAAAGCGGTTGTTTTTGATGTCAATGATGAACGTGGACAAGCTCTAGTAGAGGAATTAGGGCAAAATGTCATCTATGCACGAGTGGATGTTACGAAGGAGGAGGAGGTGGCAACAGGTCTTGAGCAGGCCATTGCAGCATTTGGCAAGATTAATGTAGCAGTGAATTGTGCTGGCATTGCTGATGCGAGTAAAGTGATTTCGAAGCGAGGCGTACATGCCCTTGCTTTATTTGAAAAAGTGATCACTGTTAATTTAATTGGTACATTCAATGTCATCCGTCTAGTCGCGGAGAAAATGCAGCACAATGAGTCGAATGAGGATGGGCAGAGAGGTGTTATTATTAATACTGCGTCCGTGGCCGCATTTGATGGTCAAATTGGACAAGCAGCTTATAGTGCGTCAAAGGGTGGAGTGGCAGCGATGACATTGCCAATTGCACGAGAACTTGCGGAGATCGGTGTACGTGTGATGACCATCGCGCCAGGTTTAATTGAAACACCGATGTTTGCTTCGTTACCTGAGCCTGCAAGAACAGCTCTTGCTCAAATGACACCATTCCCTAAGCGACTTGGAAAACCTTCGGAGTATGCCCTTTTAGTTGAAAGTATTATCCATAATGGTTTGTTAAATGGTGAGGTCATTCGTCTGGATGGTGCGATCCGTATGCAGCCTAAGTAACAACAACAATATTTAATTTTTGAATTGGTTTGTCGCAGCTAGTAGTCTTGGTCGTTTCAAAATTTGATGTATGAAGGGACGCGGTATAATGCATATGATGGACACACCTTTATTATTAACAAGTTTTTTGAATCGCGCAGAACGATTTTTTCATTCGAAGAAAATTTATTCTAGAACAAGTGCGACAACTATTCATGAGTTTATGTATAAAGAATATGTCAAACGAACGCGCCGATTAGCCGATGCACTTACCAAGCTTGGAATGGAGCGAGGTATGAAGGTGGGCACATTTGCTTGGAATCACCATCGACATTTGGAAGCCTATTTTGCAGTCCCATGTGCAGGGGCAGTACTGCATATGATTAATATTCGGTTAGCACCTGAGCACATTGCTTATGTCATCAATCATGCAGAGGATGAAATATTACTAATTGATGATAATCTAGTACCACTTATTGCACCAATCGTGTCACAGCTGAAAACGGTAAAACATTTTATCATTATGGGAGATGCTGTTGCAGTCGAATCTATCCCCATTCCAAATGCTCTTTCCTATGAGGCTTTGCTCGCTGAGGCCAATGAACATTTCGTATTCCCAGAAGATTTAGATGAAAATACACCTGCTGGCATGTGCTATACAAGTGCAACGACAGGCATGCCCAAGGGAGTTGTTTATACTCATCGTAGCATCGTTCTTCATAGTTTAACGGCAGGCCTTGCTGATAGTATTGCTATTTGTGAATCGGATGTAGTGTTACCAGTTGTCCCAATGTTCCATGCTAATGCATGGGGATTACCTTTTGCCAGTGTTGCATTTGGTGCTACACAGGTCTTACCAGGTCCGATGTTTACACCACAGCTTTTACTTGAGTTATTTGACGTATATAAAGTAACGTTGACGGCAGGAGTACCTACGATATGGCTAGGAGTTTTACAGGAGCAACGTCAAAATCCGCGTGACTTATCATCGATGCGATTAATTGTTTGTGGGGGATCTGCCTCACCAATTGGCCTAATTCGAGGCTTTGAACAAGAACTCAATATCCCTTACATGACAGGCTATGGTATGACCGAGACATCACCGCTCGTAAGTCTCTCCACCTATTTAACCCATATGCAAGACTACACAGATGATGAGAAAATGCATGTTCGAATTACGCAAGGTATGACCATGCCTCTAATTGAAACACGGGTGGTCAATGAACATGGTGAAGTGCCATGGGATGGCAAAACGATGGGAGAACTAACGATTCGAGGTCCGTGGATTGCTAATGAGTACTATCATGATGAGCGCACAGATGAAGCCTTTAAAGATGGTTGGCTCTATACAGGCGACATCGCGGTGATGACAGCAGATGGCTATATAAAAATTACCGATCGTACAAAGGATTTAATTAAGAGTGGTGGCGAATGGATTTCTTCCGTAGAGCTTGAAAATGCATTGATGTCCCATCCAAAAGTATTTGAGGCTGCTGTTATTGCTATTCCGCATGAAAAATGGTTGGAGCGACCATTAGCCTGTGTGGTAGCGAAGCCTGAATTTAAAGAATCGATTACCAAGGCAGAGCTACTAGAGAGTTTACAGCAGCAATTCCATAAAACGTGGATTCCTGATGATATCGTCTTCATTGAAGAGGTACCGAAAACGTCAGTAGGTAAATTCCTAAAGGCCAAATTACGAGAAGATTTAAAGGCGTATCGCGTACAAGTTTAATACAATGGCTAGCATGAAGGTAGTGAAAAACTACCTTCATTTTTTGTGCGGAATTTATTATATATCAGCGCGTCTGAACAACTACTGACTAATGCAAAAAATATTGTATTGAGAGGAGATAAATTCCTGAAAAATGAAACTATTTTTTCCATTTTGCCGTATAATCTTAGTAACGAAAGGATGTGGATGGATTGTCAATTGCCATTGTAGCGATTATTGGAGGCGTCATTATTTCATTAGCGGGGATTTTTACAGACGCTCGCACAAGACAACAAAAAATTAAACTGAAGGCTGTTGAGAAAGAAGTAGAGTTAGAAAAGCTTAGATTGGAAACGTATACGATAGAAACAGAAAAAATGCGCCTAGAATTAGAACAGTCGAAAGTGTTACTATTAGAAGAAAAACAAAATGCAAGCAAGTAGATTGGCTTACCCAAGAAAGACTATTTCAGGATTGGGACTTTTCCGCTATAATGGAAATACGACGCTAGAGGGGAAGATGACCATATGTCTGATTATGAACAATTTATAGAAGGTATTAAGCGCAAAACAGGAATAGATTTAGCGTTATATAAAGAAGCGCAAATGAAAAGACGATTAACCTCTCTTTATGAGAAAAAAGGCTATCGTAATTTTGTAGACTTTCTAAAGGCACTTGAACAAGATCGTGATTTAATGAATGAATTTTTAGATCGTATGACGATTAATGTTTCTGAATTTTATCGTAATGGAAAGCGTTGGGAAGTATTACAAAAGAAAATCTTGCCGAAGCTGTTACAAACAAATAAGCGTTTAAAAATTTGGAGTGCTGCTTGTTCAACAGGAGAAGAGCCATATTCTTTAGTAATGGTATTATCTCAATTGGTGCCTTTATCTCAAATTCAAATTATTGCTACTGATTTAGATGAGAATGTCATACAAAAAGCGAAATTAGGTGTTTATCCTGAACGTTCTTTAGCAGAGGTGCCAAGTGACATTAAAGCAAAGTATTTTGAACAAGAGGGCTCCTACTATCGAGTGAAGGATGAAATTAAGCGTTGTGTAACCTTTAAGAAACATAATTTACTGAATGATTCCTACGACAGCCATTATGATTTAATTGTTTGTCGCAATGTCATGATCTATTTCACAGAAGATGCAAAAGATCAAATTTATAATAATTTTAGTAAAGCCCTGCGCAAAGATGGTATTTTATTTGTTGGCTCAACAGAGCAAATTTTTAATCCAGCACGTTATGAATTTGATGTAGAGGACACGTTCTTCTATCGGAAAAATAGCTAATAATATGGATGAAAAGCTTTGTACAAATGACCAAAATAGTCTTGTACATATAGTAAGCAAGCATTAAACATAGATATTTCATACGCTTTTCGCTTATCATAAGCAAAGGCGTATTTTTTATAAAATTTAGCACTTCACTTTAGTAGTGCAACGAGTACTTTGTCAAATGCATGTTGTATCGAAGGCGAAACGTCAGCGGCAATTATGCTGTAGCGTAATGGATAAAATTCAGCACGCCATATTTCAGTAGTACACCGATTTCCTTTATAGACGTCGTTCAGAATATTCGCATTTAGAATGATGGAAATGGGGTGTACTGAAAAGACATTTGTAAAAGGACTGTTTTTTTAAAGAATATATGTTATAGTGAAAAATACATACTTTAGCGAGTTGAAGGGAGAAAGTGTTTATGCGTTACTTAACAGCAGGAGAGTCACACGGACCTCAATTAACGACAATTATTGAGGGTTTACCGTCACTCTTACCCATTACAGCAGAAAAAATTAATCATGATTTAAAACGACGCCAAGGAGGTCATGGACGGGGGCGCCGAATGCAAATCGAAACAGATACAGTAGAGATTGTTGCTGGTGTTCGACATGGTCAAACACTTGGATCTCCTGTCGCACTAGTTGTAACAAATGATGACTGGAAGCACTGGACTAAAATTATGGGTGCTGAGCCATTAGCAGATGATATCAATCCTGAAGATATTAAGCGTCAAATTTCACGACCTCGTCCAGGTCATGCGGATTTAGTTGGGGGCATGAAATATGGTCACCGTGATTTACGCAATGTATTAGAGCGTTCTTCTGCACGTGAAACAACTGTGCGTGTAGCAGTTGGCTCTGTGGCAAAAGCTTTACTGAATGAATTAGGCATTTCCATTGTTGCACATGTGACTGAAATCGTAGGAATTAAGGCAGATACATCTGTACTAGAAGGAAAAACAACAGAAGAAATTCGTGCTATTGTTGAAGCAGATCCTTGTTACTGTGTTGACCCTGTAGCGTCTGCCAAAATGGTAGAGGCTATTGATGAGGCGAAAAAAGCTGGAGATTCTATCGGTGGTGTTGTAGAAGTCATTGTCGAAGGTATGCCAGCAGGTGTCGGCTCTTATGTGCATTATGATCGTAAGCTTGATGCGAAACTAGCAGCAGCCATGCTATCTATCAATGCATTTAAAGGTGTAGAATTTGGTCTAGGTTTTGAAATGGCACGACGTAAAGGCTCTGAAGTGCATGATGAAATTATTTGGTCTGAAGAAGAGGGCTACACACGAGCAACGAATCGACTCGGTGGCTTAGAGGGCGGTATGTCAACAGGAATGCCAATTGTCGTCCGTGGTGTCATGAAACCAATTCCTACATTATACAAACCATTACAAAGTGTGGATATCGAAACAAAAGAGCCATTTAAAGCAAGCGTTGAGCGCTCTGATAGCTGTGCAGTACCCGCAGCATCTGTAGTCGCAGAACATGTTATTGCCTGGGAAATAGCGAATGCTATTTTGGAGCAATTCCATAGTGATCAACTACCTCAATTACAAGCTCAAATTGACGAGCATCGTCAATATACAAAGGGGTTCTGATTTATGCGTGTACCAGTTGCAACAAAATCGCATCAGTATGAAGTTGTTCTCGGTCATCAATTTCTAACTGAAGCTGTTCAAGCATTTGCAGATAAACTTCAAAAAGCAGATAAGCTGATCGTATTTACAGATAGCAATGTTTGGGCTGCACAGGGAGATTATTTCAAGGCAAATTTCCCATATGATTTTGAGGTTTTTATTTTACCTGGTGGTGAAGCCTGTAAAACCTTTGAACAATACAATGCTGCTCAAACATTTTTATTGGAACAAAAATGCTCGCGAAAATCATTTGTTTTTGCTTTTGGGGGTGGAGCTGTCGGCGATTTAACAGGCTTCGTTGCGGCAACCTATATGCGTGGAATTCCTTTTATTCAAATTCCAACGACCATTTTAGCCCATGATTCTGCAGTTGGCGGTAAAACAGCTATTAATCATCCGTTAGGAAAGAATATGATTGGTGCATTTTATCAGCCTGAAGGTGTTATTTACGATACTGCTCTTACCGAAAGCTTATCCGAGCGTGAAGTGCGTTCAGGAACAGCAGAGTTAATTAAACATGCGATGATTTCTGATTCTATTTGGTTAGAGGAATTAATGACAGCTGATTCAGTGATTCATTTTAATCAAAATGAGCTGGCCAAGCAGCTGAAAAAAGGAATTGAAGTGAAAGCTCAAATCGTAGCTGAGGATGAAACAGAACAGTCCGTTCGGAAATTTTTAAACTTAGGCCATACATATGGACATGCAATTGAGGCGGCAGCTGGTTATGGCAAAGTAGCACATGGAGAAGCCGTAATGATGGGGTTGGTCTATAGCCTATTGTTAAGCGAGCGTTACGGAAAGCTGGAGCGAGCGTTCACCAAGACATTTTTACAGTTCGCAGTGAAAAATGGCTATCCATTTGAGCCTGTGAATGATTATTCATTTGAACAGTTAACTAGTTATTTAATGAAAGATAAAAAAGTGGAATACGGTATTTTACAGTTCGTTCTTTTGGAAGAAATAGGTAAACCCTTTGTGAGAGCCGTTGATTTAGAAGAATGCAGAGAAGTAGATGCCGAATATAGACAGTTATTAGCGGAGGTGCTTGTATGATTCGTGGACTTAGAGGAGCAATAACAATTGAATCTGACAGGCCAGAGCTTGTATGGGATGAGACAGCAAGATTAGTGCGTGAGGTTGTGGCAGCAAATCATGTGGAGATCGATGATATTGCATCAATCCTTATTTCTACAACGCCAGATATTACCTCTGCATTTCCTGCCCGTGCAGTACGCTTGATGGACGGCTGGCAATATGTCCCTGTGATGTGTACACATGAAATGGATGTGCCGAACGCTTTACCTTTATGTATTCGTGTATTAATTCATGCGAACGTAGAGGTAGCCCAAAAAGATGTAAAGCACTTGTATCTCAACGATGCAGTGAAATTAAGACCAGATTTGGCGCAGGCTAAATAAGTAGAGGAGATGTTTTAGATGAAGTGGAAACAACAATTGGACGGTATGCAAGCATATAAACCAGGGAAACCAATTGAAGAAGTACAACGTGAATACGGCTTAAAGGAAGTCATTAAATTGGCATCGAATGAAAATCCGTTTGGGTGCTCACCTAAGGTAACAGCTTATTTACAAAATAATGCAGTGAATCATGCCCTTTATCCAGATGGCTATGCACAAAATTTACGTACAGCTGTTGCGGATCATCTAGGTGTCAAGGAAACACAGCTTCTTTTTGGCAACGGCTCTGACGACATTATTGCTATTATTACGCGTGCACTGTTGTATCCAGGAGTAAATACGATTATGGCGGATCCTTCCTTCTCTCAATACTGGCACAACGCTGAAATTGAAGGTGCTGAGGTACGAAAAATTCCTTGTATTGAAGGTGCCCACGATTTGGATAGCATGGCAGCTGCAATTGATGACCAAACATCGATTGTTTGGGTATGTAGTCCAAATAATCCTACAGGAGTTGTCATACCTGATACGGCATTACGTGCTTTTCTTGCAAAAGTACCAAGCGATGTCCTTGTCGTTTTGGATGAAGCTTACATTGAATATGTAACACATCCTGGCCATAAGGATACGTTACCAATCATCGATGAATATCCGAATGTACTTTTATTACGTACATTTTCTAAAGCCTATGGACTAGCTTCATTCCGTGTTGGCTATGCGATTGGGCAAGCTGGCGTTATTGCTAAGCTTGATCCTGTTCGCGCACCATTTAATAATACAATCTTAAGTCAAGCTGTGGCAGCTATTGCACTCAGCGATCAAGCTTACATTGAAGCATGTCGTGAAGCCAATGAAAACGGCAAAAAGCAATATGTAGAATTCTGTGAAAAGCATAATTTAAAATACTTCCCATCTGATACGAACTTTATTTTCTTTGATACTCAAGCTGATAGTGATGTTGTATTCCAAGAGCTGATGAAAAGAGGCTTTATTGTCCGCAGTGGCAATGCTCTAGGATTACAAGGGTTTATCCGTGTTACAATTGGTACAGAGGCACAAAATGCAGCATTACTTAGCCAGCTTGACGAAGTATTAACACAGCAAGGAGTATTTGCATGACACGCAAAGTACTCGTTATTGGGCTAGGCTTAATCGGCGGTTCGATTGCCCTTGCTTTGCAAAAAGCACCCGAAACAAAAATTATTGGCTATGATATGGATACACAAACACGTGAGCATGCAAAAACATTAAATATTGTGCATGAGATTGTCACAGATCCGCAGGCTGTTGCGGCAGATGTCGATATCATTATCTTTGGTACACCTGTTAATGCAACACTTGTGTGGATGGAGCAATTAAAATCATGGCCATTAAAAAATAAAGTCATTGTAACAGATACTGGGAGTACAAAAAAATTAATTATGCAAAAGGCCAGCGAATTACGTGAGCTTGGCATTACATTCATTGGTGGACATCCAATGGCAGGTTCTCATAAAAGTGGTGTGTTGGCTGCAAAGGCGCATCTTTTTGAAAATGCGTATTATATGCTGACGCCGCTTGCTGGAGAAGAAATCGTTCATATGGCAAAGCTTGAAAGTTTGCTCAAATTTACACATGCAAAAGTAGTCAGTGTATCTGCGAGTGAACATGATCATATGACAGCTGTGGTGAGTCACTTTCCACATGTTATCGCGGCCTCACTGGTCCATCAATTAGGTGAGGAAAATGGAGAATACCCGATGACACGCTCACTTGCAGCAGGCGGTTTTCGTGATGTTACACGAATTGCTTCCTCGAACCCCGTTTTATGGCGAGATATTACGCTACAAAATCGTGAGGAGCTACTTACTCAGTTAGAAGGCTGGGAAAAAGAAATGACTCGCATTAAGGAACTGCTGACGGATGGTTCTTCACAGGCTATTGAAAACTATTTTTCTGTTGCCAAAGAGCTGAGAGATGAATTGCCGATTAGTGCAGGGGCCATGTATACGCCATTTGACTTATATGTTGATGTTCCTGACTATCCAGGCGTTATTTCAGAAGTGACGGGCTTGTTAGCGGATGAAGCGATCAGTATTACGAATCTACGAATCGTTGAATCACGTGAAGATGTTTTCGGTATTCTTGTTATTAGCTTCCAAAGCGAAAATGATCGCGAACGTGCTGCGGCATGTATCCAACAACGAGCAAATTTCGAAACGTATATTTCATAGCATAAGAAAGCGTCGGTATTTCGGCGCTTTCTATCTTCATATTGAAGGGAAGAAAGTTTATGAGTGAAAAAATTTTGCAATACAATAAGCCTTCTTTACAGGGCACTTTAACCATTCCAGGCGATAAATCTGTATCCCATCGTTCTGTCATGTTTGGAGCCATTGCTAGTGGGACAACGACAGTAGAGGGCTTTTTACTAGGGGAAGATTGTTTAAGTACAATCGATTGCTTCCAGAAGCTTGGCGTTCAAATTGAGGTCGAAGGAACTAATGTAACGATTCATAGTCCAGGCATGGATGGCTGGCAGGAGCCAACAGACGTGTTGTATACGGGTAACTCTGGCACAACAACACGCTTAATGTTGGGTATTTTAGCTGGTTCTTCGGTTCATTCCGTGATGACGGGAGATGCGTCTATCGGCAAACGACCAATGCGACGTGTGATAGACCCACTGCGTCAAATGGGTGCTCATATTACAGGGCGTGCTAACGGGCAGTACACACCCCTTGCTATACAAGGTACAAAATTACAGGCCATCGATTACAAGATGCCTGTAGCAAGTGCACAAGTGAAATCTGCTATTTTACTAGCAGGCTTGCGTGCTGAAGGAACAACGATTGTTAGAGAAATGGAAGTTTCACGAGATCACACAGAGCGAATGCTGCGACAATTTGGTGCACAGGTAGAAGTAGACAATGGCGTTGTCTCCATTGAAGGCGGACAGTCTCTCAGCGGGACACATGTTGCTGTTCCAGGGGATATTTCCTCAGCAGCCTTCTTCTTAGTGGCAGGAGCCATTTGTGAGCATAGTCACGTAACGTTAAAAAATGTTGGTATCAACCCAACGCGTGATGGCATTGTCGAGGTACTTGAAAAAATGGGCGCAACAATGACCGTGACACCAAATGAGGATAATCAAGCTGAACCTACAGCAACCATTCAAATGGCCACATCTACTTTAACAGGTACAACAATTGAGGGGGACATTATTCCTCGTTTAATTGATGAAATTCCGATCCTTGCCTTACTCGCTACGCAAGCACATGGTCAAACAATCATTAAAGACGCTGAGGAGCTAAAAGTGAAGGAAACGGATCGCATCACGGCGGTTGTAACTGAATTGAAAAAGCTAGGTGCACAAATAGAAGCAACAGAAGATGGAATGATCATTAATGGACCAACACCATTAAAAGGTGCAAGTCTTCGCACATACGGCGATCATCGAATTGGTATGATGGGGGCTGTCGCAGCTCTAATTTCGGATGGAGCCGTAACATTAGATGATGCACAATGCATTGCTGTATCCTACCCATCGTTCTTTGATCATATTGAGGCAGTGAAATAACAATTCAAGATAGACTCTCCAGCTTTTGGGGAGTTTTTTCTTGTTTCAATGGTAAATGTTTTGTAGCATAAAGGTATTAATGAAAGAATAGGTGAATGACTGTGAACAATGCGATGACTGAAATGATGCAAGCACTTGAACAAGGGGACTTAGCATTAATAGATCAGCTACTAGAATCATTTTTAACGAAGGAGCTACCTGAGGAGATTTATGCACTCGCTGAGATTTTTATGCAGTATGGGTACATGAAAGAAGCTGACCGTGTGCTGGAGCATTTACAATTTTTATTCCCAGAAGAGGCACAGTTAAAAATAGATCGTGCAAATGTATTAATGGAGCTTGGTGATGAAGATGAAGCATTGGATTTATTATTAGAAATTGAAGAAGCGTCACCAGAATATCCGCAAGCCTTATTAGTTCTAGCCGATTATTATCAAATGCAGGGGTTATTTGAGGTTGCAGAAAAACGTATAAATGAAGCATTAGCGATTTTACCTGACGAGCCGTTATTACATTTTGCTAAAGCAGAACTTTTATTTGAAACAGGTCGTTTTTTAGAAGCTGCAAGGTTGTACGAAGACTTATATGAGCAGCAAAATGAATTTGCAGGTATTCAACTTGTTGAACGATTGGCAGAGGTGTATCGTGCAGGGGCTGCCTATGAAACGGCTTTTGATTACTATGTCAAGGCCCTTGAGGATGAGGTAAAGCCAGATATTTTATTTGGAGCAGCTTATTCCGCTTTCCAATCACAAAAGTACGAGATGGCTATTAAACAACTAGAGGAATTGAAAGAATTAGATCCAGATTACTTCTCAGCCTATTTATTGCTTGCGGAAAGCTATGCTATGACAGAGGATAATAAAAAAGCTTATGCGGCCATTCAAGAGGGGCTAAAACGCGATGAATATGATAAATCACTGTATTTATTTGCTGGTAAAATGGCGTTGAAAAATGGTTTGCCAGAAGAAGCGGAGCAACATCTGCGAGAAGCTATAGCGCTGGATCCTGAGTACATGGAGGCGGTACTAGCCCTTATTTCTGTGTTGGGACAACAGGAGCGTCATGAGGATGTTATCGAATTATTTGAAACGCTACAGGAAAATGATTTTGAATGGAGCACATTATATCCATTTGCAGCAGAGGCATATGAAAATTTAGAATTGTACGACCGTGCATACGAATTTTACCGTTTGGCATATAATGATTTTAAGGAAGACGCAACATTTTTAGAAAAATATGTTTACTTCTTATTAGAGGAAGGAAAACGTTCAGAGGCAAAAGAGGTTCTTGGACAATTAATCAACATTCAACCGAGTGAACCAGAGTGGCAAGAGAAGTTAGAAGCCTTAGAATTTGAGTAAAGGAGGGAGTGGGTATGACTGCTTCTGTATCAGTTGTTGATAAAAAAGCATTTGTTCGATGGTTTTTAAAAAATTATCAATTGAAACGTCGTGAGTGTGTATGGATTTTAAATTATTTATTAAGTAATGATGACTTACTAAAAAGAATCCGATTTGTGGAAGAAGCTCACTATTGTCCTAGAGCGATGGTGATGTCGACAGTAGACTCAACAGGTGTACCTTTTCGTTTCTACAAAGGCAATGTGATGACAGCAGATGCCGAGAAGTCTTTCCATGATTTACGCTTACATGAACAAGAAGATATGTATATACAATTGAATTTTCCAAATATACCACCAAGTGCACAATACTTAGCAGTTCTCGAAGAAAACCCTTATATGCCAGAAACACTGCTAGTCAGTGAAAAAGATCGTTTACTGGCAGAAGAGCTGCTTTCCAATAGCTTACTCGTATTCCAAGAAGAAAAATTACTCGCACAAATCGATGAAGCCCTCGACCAGGGAGATGAAGAACGCTTTTATGAATTGTCTAATTTGTTACAAGCATTAAAGGAAACGGCTAATTTACGTTAATCATAGGTAAAAATTGAATGTCCTTTATCCACTTCAATATGGTAACATTACTAGTGAATGAATGATTGTTTTCACTTTTAATTGGGTATCCTATTTTAGAGTGGATAAGGGCATTTTTTATTTTGCGATAAAGGAGGTTTGTTGAATGTATTTTAATGCAAACGATGTGACATCGTTTCTGGCACAGAAGGATTTCATTGATACCGCCATTGTTCCGCTTGTATCCATCGATCTCTCTTCTGAAAAAATGAAACAGAGTGGTGCCGAAGTAGATTTTGTTATGTCTTTAACTTCGTTTATAGAGCAACAGTTCAAAGGCCGTTTATTAGTTATGCCACCATTTTCTTATATGACAAATTTAAAAAACGATGAATTTCCACAGCAATTAGAAGCACAATTACATAATGCTGGATTTAAGCATGTGTTCTTCATTACTTGTGACCATTATTGGACAAAGAGTGAAGAGAAAGTCAATATAGTTTGGTTACCAGCTATTCCGTTAGAAAGCATGGATGCAAGTGTGAAAAAATCTATTTTAGAAGATCAATTACGCCAGGTGATACCAATGCTTTCGACTAAATGGGCACAGATTTAACAATTAGTTTCAATAAATGTTCACATTCTCCAGCTTTCCACAGAATGCTATATTGACCAAGCTATGGACTTGATATATCATATATATGTCCTAGTATTACTATTTGTAAAAGTATGTCCGTTGGACTGACCTTTAAGTTAGAGGGGGGAAAATAATGAGTAATAATCGAGTTTCACGTCGTCAATTTCTAAGTTATACTCTTACTGGTGTAGGTGGATTTATGGCGGCAGGTATGTTAATGCCGATGCTTCGCTTTGCAATTGATCCAGTGTTACAAAAGCATGATGGTGGAGATTTTGTAGAAACAGAGCATAAAATCGCTGACCTCACTGAAGAGCCTGTCAAAGTTGACTTTTCATTCGAGCAAGTGGATGCATGGTACAAATCGAATGTTACAAACGTAGCGTGGGTTTATAAAAATGGCGATCAAATCATTGCTCTATCACCTGTTTGTAAGCATTTAGGATGTATGGTTGATTGGAGTGGAGATTCTGGACACCCAGATCAATTCTTCTGCCCATGTCACGCAGGTCGTTACGAGAAAAACGGGAAAAACGTTGCAGGTACACCGCCTCTAGGTCCGTTGGATGAATTTGAAGTACAAGAAAAAGATGGCTATTTAATGATTGGTCCAGCAAAAGCAAATACTCTAGTTAAATAAGTAAGGGGGTACGACAACAGTGCTAAATAAAATTTATGATTGGGTCGATGAACGCCTAGATATTACACCGATTTGGCGTGATATTGCCGACCACGAAGTGCCAGAGCACGTTAACCCTGCACATCATTTTTCAGCATTCGTTTATTGCTTTGGTGGATTAACATTCTTCATCACAGTAATTCAAATTCTATCTGGTATGTTCCTAACAATGTACTATGTACCAGACGTTGTGAATGCCTGGAAATCAGTTTATTATTTACAAAACGAAGTAGCATTTGGTGAAATCGTACGCGGTATGCACCACTGGGGAGCTTCATTAGTTATCGTAATGATGTTCTTACATACACTTCGTGTATTTTTCACAGGTTCTTATAAAAAACCTCGTGAGTTAAACTGGATGGTTGGTGTAGGTATTTTTGGTGTAATGATGGGTCTTGGCTTTACAGGATACTTATTACCATGGGATATGAAAGCATTATTCGCTACTAAAGTAGGTATCGAAATTGCTGCATCTGTACCGTTTATCGGTGGGATGATTAAAATATTATTAGCGGGTGACACTACGATTCTTGGTGCTCAAACGTTAACTCGATTCTTTGCGATTCATGTATTCTTCTTACCTGCAGTATTGTTTGGGTTACTTGCAGCGCACTTTATCATGATTCGTCGTCAAGGAATTTCAGGACCGTTGTAATTGTCTTGACGGTTCGATGATCTTTAAAAGGAGGGGACACTATGCATCGCGGAAAAGGAATGAAATTTGTCGGCGATTCTCGTATTAAAGCGAATCACAGAATGCCGAATGTTCCAAAGGATTATTCCGAATATCCAGGTAAGACGGAAGCTTTCTGGCCGAACTTCTTACTGAAGGAATGGATGGTAGGTGCTGTATTTTTAATTGGATACTTATTATTAACTGTCGCTCACCCGTCACCACTTGAAGGGCCGGCAGATCCAACTAGAGCATATACACCGCTACCGGACTGGTACTTCTTATTTATGTATCAACTTTTAAAATACTCATTTGCTTCTGGTCCATACAATGTAATCGGAGCTATTGTAATTCCAGGTCTTGCATTTGGAGCGCTATTATTAATGCCATTTTTAGACAAGGGTCCAGAACGTCGTCCATCTAAACGTCCATTACCAACAGCGTTCATGTTATTAACTTTAGCTGCTATGTTCTACCTAACTTGGGAGTCAGTTGTTAACCACGACTGGGAAGCTCAAAAAGCTATGGGTGCGATCGTAGAAACAGTTGAGTTCGACAAAGAATCAGAAGGTTATAAAGTTTACGCTGGTTCAGCATGTATTACATGTCACGGTGAAGGTTTAGAAGGTGGAGCTGGAGCGCCAACTCTAATGAACACAGGTTTAACTGCTGATCAAATTAAGGACATTGCTCATAACGGTACTGAGAGCGGTAAAATGCCACCAGGATTATGGACAGGTTCAGATGAAGATCTTCAAAAACTTGCTGAATTCATCGAAAGTTTAAAAGCAGAGTAATAGTAAAAGAGTCAGGGAACTGGCTCTTTTTTTCTACCTTGTTATACTATTGGGACTGAGAGCCAAGTTAAAAGGTTCCCTGGTATAAGAATTTTTAGCGAAAAATGTCGAAAAATATTTTTTGTCTGGATTCAGCAAGTATTAGTTGTATCGAAAGTGAAGCATCAGCGGCAAAATTAATGGGACAAATAAGCGCATTAAATCAACAAACTAACACATATTGATGGTGAGGAACAATTGAATGTAGAGGAATTGCTCTAGGAATTCAGAACAATACATAACGAATGTTTTTTAAGAACGGAAGGAGTTGACATCATGCAACTAACAAGAGCAAATATTTGGTATCTTCTGACCCATAAATCATTCTTAATAGCACTGCTCATTATTAATCTATTAGGGACAATTTACGGCTATTATTGGTACGGTTGGCAGCTGGCTATTACCAAGCCGATTTTTTATATTTTTGTTCCTGATAGCCCGACAGCTAGCCTATTCTTCTGTTTTGTGCTGATTGCGTGGATTATGGGAAAAAGCTGGCCACTAATGGAGGTGCTCGCTCTCGTTACATTGGTGAAGTATGGTCTTTGGGCAGATGTTATGAATATTTGGACATTGATTGAAACTGGTACCATTGGCTGGCAGGGCTGGATGTTAGTTGGATCACATTTTGCTATGGCAGTCCAAGCTATACTGTATTTGAAGAAGTATGTCTTCACTTATTGGCATGTAGCTATAGCAGCAGTGTGGACATTGCATAATGATGTCATTGACTATGTGTTTGGTCAAATGCCTATGTATCGAGATTTAGCTAAATACACAAGCTATATTGGTTACTTTACGTTTTGGTTATCCATTGCGTGTATTTTTCTTGCGATTTTCTCAATTAGGCAGCGCAAATATTTGCCGAATTAAGGTATAAATTATAGAATTATAGTATTGAGGTAGAAAGGGGTTAGAAAATTGTCAACTAGCATGTATATTGTTTATTTTGCCATTATTATGCTGCTTCCACTTTATGCACAGATGAAGGTAAAGGGTACGTATAAGAAGTTTGCAAAACAACGTACAATGAAGGGGCAGACTGGTGCAGAGGTAGCGCGTGCGATTTTAGATGCGAACGGCTTATATGATGTACGAGTTGTGCCAACGCAAGGTGTGTTGTCTGATCATTATAATCCGGCAACAAAAACAGTTGCTTTATCAGAAAGTAACTTTTATGAAGCGAGTGTTGCAGGTGCTGCGGTTGCTGCCCATGAGGTAGGTCACGCCATCCAACATAAAGAAGCTTATTCTATGCTTACATTACGTAGTAAGCTCGTTCCCGTAGCGAATATTTCGTCTAATATGTCTTGGATTTTTGTAATGATTGGTATTTTTGCAAGTAGTACGAATTTCTTGCTGTTAGGTATCATATTATTAGCAGCAGGTGTTGTTTTCCAATTAGTGACACTGCCAGTGGAGTTCGATGCTTCAAAACGTGCCTTAGTTCAAATGAATTCATTAGGTATTGTTACAAATGAAGAAGAACGTCCGGCACGAAAAGTGTTAAGTGCAGCAGCGCTAACATATGTAGCGGCGGCAGCAGTAGCTGTACTTGAGTTATTACGTTTAGTGTTAATTTTTACAAATATGCGTAGCGACGACTAAGAAAAAACTTGTTATAGTGGTACACCACTATAGCAAGTTTTTTATCTTCGTATGCTTAATGCAGTGGCTGCTTTTGATCGTCTAAGGTGAAGCCTTCTCCAGCCACATCTCGTACTTCTATAATGGAAACAAAGGCGTGCGGGTCGACTTCATGCACAATTGATTTTAATCGTACAACTTCATTGCGGCCAATGACACAATAGATCACTTCTTTAGGCTGTTTGGTAAAATGACCATGACCTTCTAAGATCGTTATCCCTCGCTCCATTCGTAGCGCAATCGTTTCAGCAATTGCACCAGACTTTTCAGATATAATAAGAGCACCACGTGCAGCGTAGGCACCTTCTTGGACAAAGTCAATAACACGAGCACCTACAAATACAGCTACTAATGTATACATCATCGATCGAGCATCTAAGAATGTTAGCCACGAAAGGATAATGACAATGGCATCGAAGACAAACATAGTTTTCCCCATACTCCAGCCAAAATATTTATGACCAAGCCGAGCCAAAATATCGACTCCACCTGTAGTGCCGCCAAAGCGAAAAACAATACCAAGTCCAAGTCCGACGAAGACACCAGCAAAAAGTGCCACAAGTAACATGTCATCCTCTAAATGAATGGTAAATTGATATTTTTGGAAAATCTTTAGAAAAAGAGAAACAGATAAAGTGCCGACAAGTGTATAGATAAATGATTTCTTTCCAAGCAATCGATAACCTATGATAAACATGGGAATATTTAATAATAGGTTCATTAAGGCGGGGTCCCATCCTAATGTAAAGTACAGTATGAGTGTAATCCCACTTAGCCCACCTTCACCCAGCTGATTTTGGATGTTGAAGTGAACAAAACCGAAGCTGAAAACGGCGGCTCCGAGCATAATTGCGATAATATTACGAATTTTAATCTGTTTTAGCATTTGACCTCCTGTAGTTCCAAACAAATGAAGTAATGTTATCTATTATCTGACATTTTATTGGTTTTGACAACAATGGTGTAAATTTTATAGGATGGTAAATAGGAGCGTGATGATAATGACAGATCAATTAACAATGTAAGCATTGCAACAGCGTGTTGATGATTATATAGGACAATTTAAAGAAGGCTATTTCCCACCATTTGAGCTACTTGCGCGTTTAACAGAAGAATTAGGTGAACTGTCACGTGAGGTTCAGGATGTATATGGCCAAAAAAAGAAAAAAAGCACAGAGGACACAAATAGCATTGAAGAAGAGCTAGGAGATTTTTTCTTTGTACTAGTATGTTTTGCAAATGCACAAGGTATTAAACTAGATGAAGCACTTTTACGCGTCATACATAAATTTGAAACTAGAGATAAGGATCGTTGGACTAGAAAGGATGAAGAATGATGTCGATTCGTGTAGCCATTGCGGGTGCAAGAGGAAAAATGGGGGCTGAGGCTGTACATACGGTCATGAAACATGACAAAATGGAATTAGTAGCTGTACTAGATTATAAGGAAGTAGGAAAAACATTAGCTGATTTAGACATGTTTCCAGCAAGCTATACGGTACCTATATTTACTGAAATGCATGATCTTGTAGAAGTTACTGCACCAGATGTATTAGTAGATTTAACCAACCCACATGCAGTCTATAAGCATACTAAGGAAGCATTGAATTTAAATGTACGACCTGTAATTGGTACAACAGGATTTACAGATACACAACTAGAAGAATTATCAGCCATGGCCAAAGAAAAAGAGTTGGGTTGCATTATTGCACCAAACTTTGCGATTGGCGCTATCCTAATGATGAAATTTGCAAAAGAAGCGGCCAAATACTTACCAGATGTAGAGATTATTGAAATGCACCATGATCAAAAGCTCGATGCACCATCTGGGACAGCGTTAAAAACAGCACAGCTAATACAAGAGGCCCGTATGCAAAAGACTCAAGGACATCCAGAGGAAAAGGAAACCATTAAAGGTGCAAGAGGTGGAGACTTTGATGGCATGCGCATTCACTCCGTTCGTTTACCTGGTTTAGTGGCACACCAGCAAGTATTATTTGGAGGAGATGGGCAGCTACTGACGATTCGCCATGATTCATTAAACCGAAACTCCTTCATGTCAGGCATTGCATTTTGCATAGAAGAGGTTATGAAAATGGATCAGCTTGTTTATGGTTTAGAAAACATCATCTAAAGATTGGGATGGAAGCTATATGAAAATCGCATTGATTGCACATGATCGTAAAAAAGACAATTTAGTACAGTTTGCTATTGCTTACAAAGATATTTTACTTGAACATACGCTATATGCTACTGGAACAACGGGACAACGTGTCATTGAAGCTACTGGTTTAGAAGTCACACGTTTTCGTTCGGGGCCGCTTGGTGGCGACCAACAAATTGGTGCTATGATTGCCAATAACGATATGGACATGGTTATTTTTTTCCGTGATCCATTAACAGCACAACCACATGAGCCAGATGTTTCTGCACTTATCCGTCTTTGTGATGTTTACCAAGTGCCACTGGCAACAAATATGGGAACAGCAGAAATATTATTAAAAGGCCTACAAGAGGGCTTTGTGGATTGGAGACTGATACAAGAAAGACGTAACTAATAAAAGACGTGATTTAGAAAGGATGATCATCGAATGAAAAAGCTAAAAATCGGCATTACCTGTTATCCTACAGTTGGTGGCTCTGGTGTCATTGCAACAGAATTAGGCAAAATGCTTGCAGAAAGAGGACATGAAATTCATTTCATCACCTCAAGCGTACCATTTCGATTAAATAAAATTTATCCAACCGTCTTTTTCCATGAAGTCGAAGTTAATAATTATTCAGTGTTTCAATATTCTCCATACGATATTGCATTAGCGAGTAAAATGGCAGACGTCATTAAGGATGAAGAGTTGGATGTGTTGCATGTGCATTATGCCATCCCACATGCGGTATGTGCGGTATTAGCACGTGAAATGAGTGGTCGAGATGTTGGCATCGTCACAACCCTTCATGGCACAGATATATCGGTGCTTGGGCAAGATTCTACGTTGTCACAAGCCATTAAGTATGGAATTGATAAATCTGATATTGTGACAACGGTGTCACATGCATTAAAAGAACAAACCTATGAATTGATTGATACAGTAAAACCAATTGAAACGATTTATAACTTTGTGGATGAGCGTGAGTACTATCCTCGTAATTCCGGAAATTTAAAAGAGCAATTTGGTATTCAAGAAGATGAAAAAGTGCTTATTCATGTGTCAAACTTCCGTAAAATTAAGAATCTTCCGGATATTATAGATGCCTTTATGAAAATTCGTGCTAATATGAAGGCGAAACTCTTATTGGTAGGAGATGGTCCAGAAAAGCATCGTGTCATGGATCAAGTAAAGGAAAGTCTGTATATGAAGGATGTTTTATTTTTAGGGAAACAGGAAAATTTAGCAGAATTATATGCGATTAGCGATATGAAACTATTACTTTCACAGCAGGAATCGTTTGGACTGGTTTTATTAGAAGCAATGGCTTGTGGCGTACCTTGTATTGGGTCAAATGTAGGCGGTATACCAGAAGTCATTGAACATGGTGTAGATGGCTATATTGTGGAATTAGGGGACACAGAGGCAGTTGCAGCGTATGCGACTCATTTACTGCAGGATGAAGAACTATTATTACGTTTCCGAGAAGCGGCCATCCGTGCAGTAGATAACAAATTCCACTCATCTAAAATTGTTGAACAATATGAAAAACTGTATGAGAAGGTTGCGGAAAGAAATCATGCAAAACAATAAAGAATGGCAGGCAGCCTATTCAGTCATTGAACAACTAGAACAGGCTGGCTATGAGGCAGTTATTGTGGGTGGCGCTGTAAGGGATGCTTTACTTAATCGCCCTGCTCATGATGTAGATGTTGCTACAAATGCCTTGCCTGAAGAAGTGAAATCGGTATTTCCACGAACAGTAGATATTGGGATTCAGCATGGGACGGTACTTGTTATCGTACCCGCTGGACCTATTGAAGTGACTACCTATCGGACAGACGGGGAATACACGGATCACCGTCGTCCAGAAAAAGTACAATTTGTACGTTCATTGCAAGAAGATTTACAACGTCGAGACTTTACGATGAATGCTATTGCAATGCGTCTTGATGGCTCTTATGTGGATTATTACGGTGGTTACCAAGATATTGAAAAGCGTATGATTCGAGCGGTAGGAGATGCACAACAACGTTTTTCAGAAGACGCTTTACGCATGCTGCGAGCAGTACGCTTTTCAGCACAGCTTGATTTTGCCATAGCAGCAGATACAATGTCTGCAATTCAAACTAGAGCATCTGATATTGCTTTTATCGCAAGGGAACGGATCAAAGCAGAGCTCGATAAGCTATGGGTAGGACAAGCAGTTTTTGGTGGTATTCGAAAATTAGAGGAAAGTGGTTTGGCTGCCTATTTACCAGGTGACTTTCAGGCTGAGTATTGGCGTGGCTTTCATACAGAGGACAAGCTCTTGGGCTGGGCTTATTTTGCCTTACTGCAAGGGACAGATTGGCGAGAGATAGTGAGAGATTACCGCCTATCTAATAAAGAAATGGCGTTTGTCAAATCGGTTTTGAGCGCATATGAAGCGTTAAAAGAGGGATGGACAAATACCCATTATTTTATGTACACAGCACAAGAGTTAGAGGCTGCCCAATATTTTGCACGGCTTCGCCAATTGGACGCAGCGCTACCACAGCTGTCTATTCGAGAATTACAGGCAATGTTGCCTATTCAACAAAAGCAAGATTTAGTGGTGAATGGGGCGGATTTATTGAAATGGTCTGGAAAAAAAGGTGGACCATGGCTAAAAGATGCATTGGAGGACATGTTGACCGCTATTATTCATCATGAACTCCAAAATGATCGACAACAGATTAAAAACTGGCTAGAGCAGCACTATTTCTAGGAAAGCGTGGCTGACTTATGGCTGGCTAACTCAATATACAACAAGCAGCCGTCTCAGAAACATGGGACGGCTTTTATCTTTGGTGGTCATTTAGACTGATTTACAGTATGATAAAGACAAAATAGGTTACATAAAAAATAGCATAGTTGACTAAAGGATTGATGTGAAGATGACAATTTCCATGAAAGACGAAATTTTAAAAAGAATACTGGCTGCTGATGGTGAAGCAGTTTCAGGTCAGGAATTAGCAGATTCTTTGGGTGTCTCTCGGACGGCTGTCTGGAAGCATATGCAGACATTGCAGGAGGAAGGGTATACATTTGAAACCATCAAGAAAAAGGGGTATGTATTGACGGGTGTACCTAATAGCTTGAATCCAACCCAAATTGAGCTCTTTTTAAAGACAGCGCATTTTGGACGTGAAATCCATTATTATGATGTGGTAGATTCTACACAAACGATTGCGCATAAGCTAGCTCAAGAAGGAGCCCCACACGGTACGATCATTATTGGTGAGGAACAAACAGCGGGGCGTGGCCGTATGGCGCGTCCTTGGGAATCTGCACATGGTACTGGGATTTGGATGACCATTATTGTACGACCTGATGTTACCCCCCAACAGGCATCCTCCTATACACTTGTGGTGGCAGTAGCAGTTACAATGGCTATCAAAACATTATATAAGCATGTAGAACCAGCCATTAAATGGCCCAACGATTTATTAATTAATGGCAAAAAATGTACAGGTATTTTAACGGAGATGCAGGCAGAGGCTGATCTTGTGCAAGCTTTACTTGTTGGGATTGGCATAAATGCGAACCAAGCAGCAGCTGATTTTTCACCTGATATAGCAGATATAGCTACTTCATTACGATTAGAGGCTGGAGAAGAAATCAACCGCGCAGCCCTTGTGGCATCTATCTTGCACTATTTAGAACAATTTACAGAGTTATATGTGAAAGAGGGCTTCGCGAGTATCAAAACGCTATGGCAGCAATTATCCTGTACAATTGGTCAACGTATAGAGGTGAAGACATTACGTGAACGTTTTGAAGGGATTGCTAGTGGAATTACAGATGATGGCGTTCTACAGCTTACTCAGGACAATGGGATAATCCGAACGATTTATGCAGGGGACATCAAAATATTATAGAAAAGAAGCTGCAAGGAATTTTTCTTGCAGCTTCTTGAATTCAGCTTTACTTCAGTGATACATCTAAATCACCATGTGATAAGGAAACATGCAGTTGATGGTCACCATTATTTACTTGCGTCACCTTGCCACTTTGTTCTTCACCATCCATCGTAATATCACCGAAACTAGTTTTTAAGTCATAGCCTAAATCACTTTGTTTGTTTTGTAAGTGAAGTGTCATATCGCCAAAGCTAGAAGAAATGGTGGATTGACCATTTAATGTACCATCTATAGTGATGTCACCATGCTCACTTTCAATGCTAATGCCGTTACTAGCATATTGTTGGAGCGTCAAATCACCAAAGGACTGTGTAATCTCTGTTTTGTCACCAGTCGTGTTAGTGAAGGTAATATCTCCGTAATCTTGCATGAGTTGAAGCTCCTCATAATGTAATCCACGAACAGCTGTATCACCAAAATCACTGTCTATTACAACTGACTCTACTTTTGCATCTTTCGGGACATAGAGCTTGATAGAGGGAGAAGAAAAGTTATTAAAGCCAAATTGAAAACCATCCCTTTTCTTCGCCTTTGTTTCAATCGTTAAAACGCCATTGTCTATATGATAGGTTACGTCTTGCTGCTCAAAGACCTGCGTCTCTAATCTATAGTCGTTATCTCTCGCAATAATTTCAATATCTCCATAGTCATTCACTATATTAATACTTGTAAACGCATCTAACTCATGTGATTGACTCACTAGATTTGTATGGCTTGGGACGTGAAGACCGTCGGCATCTTTGAAAATAAGCCAGCGACCGCCCGAAAAATAACCAACCAATGCAAGTAAAATACCTAATGCAATCATTGTCATGGCGATAAGGGTATTTTTGGATGTCATTTAGAAGCCCCCTTTCCGTTTTTTCGTTATTTTGTGAAATAGTCTTCCTAATGCTTCAACAGAAACAAGAACCGTTTTCTTAATAAAACGTGTGACAAAAGGAAAGAGTAGGACACCTAAGCCCGTTACAACCAATCCCGCACCCATAAAGAGCAGTGCAGTAGGCCAATGCTCTGTTAAAATCAAGAAGCCTGAAATAAGGGCTACGATGCCACCAGCAAAAATACTAATGACTGTCGCGATAATAGCCAGGATCAAGCTGACGATGACTGCGCCGAATGAAAAAATAAGTGCAATAGCTGTTGCCAGTAATGGCAGTGAAAGTGGCGCAGACAATATGGCTAGAATAATGAGCCAAATGGCTGACATATTCTTTTTCGTTGATTTGGCTGAGGAGGTTTCCAAATCCTTTAGTGCGAAATCAGCTAATATTTGTGAGGCGACATGAGAAGGGGAGCCAAGTTGCGACATGACCTGTTGCTCATTTTCCTCTCCAGCTTCCGCAAAGTATTCTTCATAATAAGTAAGCGCAGCATCTAACTCATGCGCAGGAAGCCGACGTAATTTTCCTCGTAGCTGTTTCAAATAGCTTGCTCTATCCATCTAAATTCCCTCCTAAAAGTACACAATCAACCTTTTGCTTATACACTTGCCATTCTTTTAATAGCTCTAATAATCGTATACGTCCTTGCTCTGTAATTTGATAATAGCGTCTATTTCTACCTTGATAGGGCTGATCGTATGTTGTTAAGTAATGTGCTTTTTGTAAGCGGCGTAATACTGGGTACAGTGTAGACTCCGAAATCTCCATGACCGATTGTACTTCCTGTGTTAAAGAATAGCCATAGGCGTCCTCTTTATCGACGATAGCCAATACACAAGCATCAAGTAAAGCTGAACCAAGCTGAAATGTCATCTCTCCACCTCACATATAGTACCTATACTTCATTTTATATTATATGACGTATAGTATGTGGATAGTATATGACGTATAGCATTAATTGTCAATTCTAATGAAAGATAAATTTTACCAATGTCGTTAAACGATGATATTGTAAAAAAATTATATTTGAAGATTAGTAGGAGAATCTGTTATAGTATGAGCTGAAGGGCAGTATCCATTGTGAACGGCACCTTCAAAAGCGCAAGATCCCATATTAACCAATATCTGCCTTGATCTTTTTAGACAGGGACGGAAGAAAACGATACGTTCAAATAGCTTTCTTTTTGTAAGCTATTGCCTCTTGATGAGGTTTTTTCCAATGAACGAAACACTACCCTTCTGTCCTTTTTCGGCACAGAGGGGTTTTTCTGTTTTCTTCCCTTAAAAAAGGAGGACTACAACATGAAAACGACGACAGATTTTTTAAAGATGAAAGCAGCAGGCGAAAAAATCGTAATGGTGACGGCCTATGATTATCCGGCTGCTACATTCGCTGAAGACGCTGGTGTCGATATGATACTGGTCGGTGATTCACTTGGAATGGTCGTGCTTGGCTATGATTCTACAATGCCAGTGACTGTAGCGGATATGATTCATCATGCTAAAGCGGTTCGACGTGGAGCAAAGGATACATTTATGGTCGTGGATATGCCATTCGGTTCTTATCATGGCGATGTCAATGAAACATTAACAACAGCCATTGCGATGATGCAACAAACTGGGGCTGACGCCTTAAAGGTAGAGGGAGCAGGTGAGGTTATTGCTGTCATTCGTAAATTAACATCAGCTGGTATTCCAGTCGTTGCTCATTTAGGTTTATTGCCACAATCAGCAGGGGTGCTAGGCGGTTATAAAGTACAAGGAAAAACGGCTGAACAGGCTGCCACGTTAATTGAAGAAGCAAAACAATGCGAAGAAGCGGGTGCTTGTGCAGTCGTATTAGAATGTATCCCTCACCAGCTGACTGAGGTTGTCTCCGCTAGTCTAATGATTCCGACCATTGGCATTGGTGCAGGAGTAGAAGCTGATGGACAAGTGCTGGTGTATCATGACATGTTAAGCTACGGCTCACATCATGTGCCGAAGTTTGTTCAACAATTTGCCGATATGGGCAAAGAAGCAAGCGCTGGCATGGTTCGCTATGTTGAAGCTGTGAAAGCAGGTACTTTCCCTGCACCAAAGCATTTCTTTACGATGAAAGAAGAAGCATTAGATAAATTATATGGGGGCGTCCAAGCATGAAAGTCGTAACTACCATACAAGCATTAGCTGAAGAAATAAACGCAGCCAAGCAGGCTCATCAAACCATTGGACTTGTTCCGACGATGGGCTATTTACATGAAGGCCATTTAACATTGGCACAAACAGCTCGTGCTGAAAATGATGTAGTCGTTATGAGTATATTCGTCAACCCAACACAATTTGGACCAAATGAAGATTTTGAAAGCTATCCACGTGATTTACCTAGAGATACAGCATTGGCACAGTCTGTTGGTGTTGATATTGTGTTTGCACCAAGTGTGGAAGAAATGTATCCCCACGATGGTGGCATCCGTATACAGGCTGGTGAGCAAGCAACCATTCTTTGTGGTGCGAGTCGTCCAGGCCATTTCGATGGCGTGTTACAGATTGTCTCGAAATTATTTCACTTAGCACAACCAACTCGGGCTTATTTTGGACAAAAGGATGCACAGCAAGTTGCCATTATTGCAACGATGGTACGTGATTTTAATTTCCCATTAGAAATGCGTGTTGTCCCAATTGTCCGTGAGGAAGACGGTTTAGCGAAATCTTCTCGCAATGTCTATTTAAGTGAGACAGAGCGACAGGAGGCTCCAGCCATCAATGAAGCATTACAATTGGCACGTGATAGCTTTCTAGCGAATGGTGATGCTGTGCGTGCACTGGCTAAAGCAAAAGCTCATATTCATGCACGAACGCATGGTCAGATTGACTATATTGAAATATTAGCTTACCCAGATTTAACACCCGTGACTGCTACGACACAGCAAGCTCTGTTGGCAGCAGCTGTCTATATAGGTAAAACACGTTTAATCGATAATTGTATCTTTACTGTGAAGGAAGGACTGTAAATATGTTACGTATGATGATGAATAGTAAAATCCACCGTGCAACAGTGACACAGGCGGATTTAAATTACGTCGGCTCCATAACAATTGATGAAGATATTTTAGATGCAGTAGGTATGCTAGCAAATGAAAAAGTACATGTCGTGAATAATAATAATGGTGCCCGTTTTGAAACATATATCATTGCTGGTGAACGAGGTTCAGGCGTAATTTGTGTGAATGGTGCAGCAGCACGACTTGTGCAACGTGGCGATATTGTGATCATTATTTCCTATGTCTATGTGGATAATCATGAAGCCAAAGAGCATAAACCAACAGTGGCGATTATGGGAGAGGGCAACACTATTAAAGAAATGATTGCACATGAGCCAGAAGCAACAGTGATGTAGTGAAGTGAGTTTTGCTGTGTAGCATTCATTAAGATGGACGCAGCAATTTATAATTTGATATCAGATAGGAGGATGGCAAAGTATAGCCAATCCTCCTTTTTTCTGTATTCGTATCCATTACAAAAGTTTTGGAAAAATTTTTCTTTTCTTACTATTAAATTAGTTTTAAGATTATAATTTTGTAAAAAAATTCGAATGTTCTAGTATTTTGTGTCATATTTATGTAGAATTTAGTTGTTAGTACATCATTTTACTAGTGGAGGTATCATTTGTAATGGAAAATAAACGTAACAAATTTTTAACAGCAACTGCCGCAGCGTTAGCTGTAACAGCGGTAGCAGTAGCACCAGTATCGGCAGCAAGTCCTTTTTCAGATGTAAAAGAAAGTCATGCAGATTTTGATGGCATTGCTACTCTTTATGCAGCGGGGATTATTAGCGGATACCCAGATGGTACATTTAAACCTGATACAAATGTCACACGTGGACAAGCTGCTAAAATGATTGCAGGTGCCTTAAAGCTGGATACGAAAGATGTCGAGAATCCTAACTTTACAGATATTGGTGCATCCAATCCATATTATGGTTCCATTGCAGCGCTTGTAGAGCTAAAAGTTATTTCAGGCTATGGGGACAAAACATTCCGTCCAAACCAAACAATTACACATGGTGATTTAGCAAAAATCTTGTTGTCTATTCCAACATTACCAGAGCTAGAAAGTGTAAAAAACCATGCGGCTAGCGAAAATGTTACACGTGGACAGTTAGCAACTGTGATTGCAGAAGCCCTAACAAAATCAACGCCAGAAGATGGATTTACTTTATCAATTTTACATGTAAATGATACACATGCTCGTGCAAATGAACTACCTAAATTAGCAACAGCTGTAAAGGAGCAACGTGCAGCAAAGGAGAATGTTCTAACATTACATGCTGGTGATGCATTTAGCGGTACACTATACTTTAACGAATTCCATGGACAAGCAGACTTAGCATTATTAAATGAAATCGGCTTTGACGCCATGGTATTTGGTAACCATGAATTTGATTTAGGTTCATCACCTGAAGGCCATCAAGCACTAGTAGACTTTATTAAAGGCGCTAAATTCCCATTTGTGGATGCCAATACAGATTTCTCAGCAGATGACAAATTCACTGGTTTATTTACAGATTTAATTTCAAGTGAGCCTGAAAACGGTAAAATTTATTCAGGTATCGTGAAAGAAATCAATGGAGAAAAAGTAGGTATTTTCGGCTTAACGACAGAAGAAACGAAAGATATTGCTTCTCCAAACAAAGTGAAATTTACAAACTATATCGATGAAGCGGAAAAAGCAGTGGCTGCCTTTGAAGGAATGGGCGTCAACAAAATTATCGCTTTAACACATATCGGTTATAATGATAACCCCAATGTGGATAATGATATTTTACTGGCACAAAACGTACCAGGCATTGATGTCATTGTTGGTGGTCATGATCATACAAAATTAGAGGAGCCATTTGTAGTTGACACAAACACGGTTGGCGAAGCAAAAGATGCTACATTAATTGTACAAGCAAATGAGTATGTAAAATATTTAGGTACACTCGATGTAACATTTGATGGAGATGGTGTTGTCACAAAGTATAAAGGTGAATTAATTGACCTTGGTAAAGTAGCGGAAGATAAGAAATTAGTGAAGCTGCTTGCACCTTATAAAGCAAAAGTAGATGAAGTGAACAACAAAGAAATTGGTGTAACACTGAAAGAAGCATTAGCCAACCCTCGTTCAAGTGAAACTAGTCTTGAAAGTGTGCGTAGCAATGAAACAGCTCTCGGTAATATTATTACTGATGGTATGTTAGCAAAAGCACAAAAATTTACAGATAAAACAGTTGTAATGGCATTGCAAAACGGAGGAGGTATCCGAGAAGCAATTCCAGCAGGTAATATTACTGTCGGTCAGGTCATTACAGTCTTACCATTTGGTAATACATTAGCATTAATGGACGCAACTGGTGCTGAGCTAAAAGCTGCGTTTGAAGTATCATTGAAAAATGTACCGAATGAAAATGGTGGCTTCCTGCACATCGCTGGGGCAAAATTACAATATGATTCATCGAAAGAAGCAGGCTCACGTGTTGTATCTGTGGAGTACTTCGACAAAGCGACAGGTAAGTACATTCCGTTGCAGGATGATAAACGGTATACAGTAGCAACGAATGCATACACGGCTAAAGGTGGAGATGGCTTTGATATGTTTGCGAAAGCATATGAAGAAGGTCGTGTTACAGATTTAGGCTTGTCTGACTGGGAAAACCTTCAAGAGCAATTACTATCACTAAAAGAAGTGAAAACAACAACAGAAGGTCGTATTGTTGACCTAGCTAAAAAACAATAAACTTCTGATTGATTAGGTAAACAGGTAATCGTATTTTCTTTTACGCAACCTTAGGGGCTTCCTCTAAGGTTGCGTTTTTTGTATGGATGAAGTGGCTCACCAAAGGAGGAGAAAGGATGCCGTAAAGACAAATCTATGATAAAATTCAACTTATCTAATGTGAACTGTGAGTTGAGATGTATGATGGAAAGTCAAAAATATGCAATTGTAGATTTGGAGACAACTGGTCATTCACCAGCAAATGGAGACCGGATGATTCAAATCGCGATTGTTATTATGAAAGATTGGGAAATTGAGCGTACCTATACGAAGTTCATTAATCCAGGAAAAACCATTCCATCTTTCATTCAAGATTTAACGCATATCACGGATGAAGATGTTAAGGATGCCTTACCATTTGAGGCACATGCGGATTACATATATGAACTCTTAACTGATTGTGTGTTTGTCGCACATAATGCAGATTTTGACTTATCCTTTTTACAAGCAGAATTTAAACGTGCCGGACTATTGAAGTGGCAGGGTAAAAAAATGGATACGGTGGAGTTAGCTAAAATTTTGTTTCCGATGTCCCTCAGCTTTAAGCTAGGGGATTTAGCAGCAGATTTAAATATCGAGCTAGCCAACGCACATCGAGCAGACGACGATGCTCTTGCTACGGCAGAGCTATTCAAATATTGCTGGAAGGAGCTGTTAAATCTCCCACAGCTAACGCTAGAACAGATGCACAAGCGTTCATTTCGCATGAAATCAAATATTTCTCAGCTTTTTTTCGAGGCATTACAAATTAAACGTCAGCATCTGACAGGTCATGAAAATGTGCATTATTACCGCAATTTTGCCATTTGTAATGGTCGTAATCAGCATGAGAATGAATCACAAACGATGGACTATCCGCAAACGGTGGATGAAAAAAAGGCATTAATGGCAAAGGCACTCCCAAATTTTGAGGTAAGACCTGCACAATTTGAGATGATGGACACGATTTGGCAGGCATTACATGAACAAAAAGAGTGTGTGATTGAAGCTTCTACAGGTATTGGCAAAACCGCTGGCTATTTACTTCCTGCGATTTTGTATGCACGTGCTGTCCATAAAAAGATAGCCATTAGCACCTATACTTCTCATCTACAGGAACAGCTTGTAGAGGAAGAGCTACCTAAGATTGAAAAAATCCTTGGGACAAAAGTGAATTTATGTGTGCTGAAGGGAATGCAGCATTACATTGATCTGGAACGCTTTGAGCAATGTATGGCCCATGCTGATGAATCCTATGATGATACATTTACTATTTTACAAATACTCGTTTGGCTGACAAAAACAGAGACAGGTGTGTTAAGTGAGCTCAATGTTTCTGGTGGCGGCCAACTGTTTTTAGAGAAAATCCGCAAAATACCGAGTGACAAGCCTTCAAAGGGCTTTGATTTCTATGAACGAGCGTTAAAGAATAGCACTGTTGCGGACTGTATTGTGACGAATCATGCCATGGTATTGAGCGATTTAGTGCGTCAAACACCGCTCTTTACACAAATTGATGGCTGGATTATGGATGAGGCACATCAATTTATTCAGGCAGCAATGCAGCAAGATGAGGTTGTGTTCTCCTATACACAATGGAAGTATATTTTCGGCCAAATCGGCACGATGGAGGACAGTGCTTTATTTCAACAGTTTTGCCAGGCAGCAAAGAAAAAACAGCGAGTAGCTATGCAAAATTTACAGCGACTGGATGCACAATTTATCCGTCTACAACGAACATTTGATGAAACAATTCAGCAAGCGATTCAAAAAATGCAACAGCAAGTTAAAGGGAAGCAAACTGGTAGTAAATGTACCTTGTTTTTAGAGGATGTTTCATTGGCGAAAGAGCCATTTGCGCTAGTCAGTAAACTGACACAGCAATGGTTGGATCTAGCTAGTGGAATTACGCAGGCATTCGAAAATAATATTGAGCAATTAGATAAAAATGACCTTTTTGTATTGTCTGAATGGCAGTATTGGATTCGAGAAGTGAAAATAAAAATTGCAGAATGGGAAGATATTTTTCTCTCCCCGCAGGACGGCAATTCTGTTTGGTTAGAATTTGATGTACGAAGTGTTCCAGGCAGTCTCCATGTCTTTAAAAAGCCCGTCAATGTCACACCAATTATTGAACAAGTGTTAGCACCTCTACGTCAGCAAGCAAGTATTGTTTGGACATCAGGTACATTAACGGTACCTGGCAATGAACGTTTTATTACACGTCAGCTAGGCATCTCAAATGAAGTCAAAGTTATGAAACTACAAGCACCACCGGCCTATTATGCGGGCGCTAAGGCATTTATTGTAACTGATATGCCAGATATTCAGCATGTCAGCCAAGAAGAATACATTGAGGCTGTTGCCCATGCTATTACACGGACAGTTCGTATGACAGAGGGGCGTTGCTTTGTGCTCTTTACGGCACAGGATATGCTACGAAAAACGGTCGAGCTTATTCAAGATAGTGAGCTTTTAGATGACTATATGCTTTTTGCACAAGGTGTGACAGGCGGTAGCCGTATGCGCATTTTAAAATCATTCCAAAAATTTAGCCATGCCGTGCTTTTTGGCACAAATAGCTTTTGGGAGGGTGTGGATGTGCCAGGGGATGCCCTTGCCTCTGTCATTGTGGTACGCTTACCATTTTCTTCACCAGAAGAGCCCGTCTTTAAAGCGAGAGCAAAGCATCTAACAGCTCAAGGCCGTAATTCCTTTACAGAGCTTTCCTTACCAGAGGCCATTATGCGCTTTAAGCAAGGCTTTGGTCGATTAATTCGTTCTTCTCAAGATAAAGGTGCGTTTATTGTACTAGATCGTCGTATTACTAGTAAGTCCTATGGAAAAGAGTTTATTAAGGCATTACCGCCCATCGACGTAAGGAAATTACAGCTACCCGAATTGTTAAAAGAACTAAATCATTGGCAAAAATAACAGTAACCCCTTTTAGCATAAGCTAGAAGGGGTTTAACTATTGTATTGAAGGGTTTGATAATATTATTTTGCTATCATAATCACTGTTACTTATTTTTATTTTGCACATCAAAAAGGTTGGCGTTTCGAACAATCTCAGTAATATAGTTCATGACGATTTCCGTTGCTTGTTGAACATCATAGCTTTTTCGATTATTTAATAGGTTGGTAAACATGCCTTGCCAAATTAATAGTGTGATTTCATTAATGGCATCTACATTACCCTCGGTTAAGTAACCTTCTTTTAAAGCGATCTCTAACATAGAACGCCCCCGTTTTGTCAGACTATGTTGAAATAGAATGGTCTTTAAATCTTCGGGAATATTGATTAAATCATTAGGGTAAAAATTATAATAGTTTTCCAATAGTTTTTCTGGCGTTTCTCCCAAGTCCATGATGAAGACCGCATGAAAAATTTGTGGTTGTTTAAAAGAGTATTGGCAAAAACATTCCCATGCTAATAAATATTTTTCAATGGGATCCTTGCCTCTTTCTATGTAACGAGCAACTTCGTTGGTATAGTCTTGCATACATCTCATCGATGCAAAAAATAGAAGATGAGAGATTTCTGAAAAATAATTGTAGATGGTTGCACTATTATAACCAGCTTTATCAGCAACCTTTCTAATCGTGACATTTTCCAGTCCTTCTTCTTCAATAATATCCGCTGTGGCGTCTACAAAGTATTTCCACATACGGCTCCTTTGTATTTCCTTTTTCTTCAAAGTAAAATCCCCCTGACGCACAATTATAATGTAAAATCATTATTTAAATGTATATATTTACCTTTTATTAACTAATTTAAACTTATTATAGCATAACAATTTCAATTTCCTTCTTCCATTATAGCATTAGCTTTTGGCATTTTCAGAGTTGTGCATTGGTTTTTCAGGTGATATACTAATCACAATTATTTTATAATCATGATTACTGAATAATTAAGATTCTGAATAATTAGATGAAGTGGATGTTAGAACAAAGAGCAATGGATTCAGACACAAGGGGAGGATTTATTCAATGAGTAAAAAAATCGTGACACAATTTGAGTGTACATATGAAACAATCGAAAACACATGGATTCAGTTAGCAGACGGCACAAAGCTTTCTAGTCGTATTTGGCTACCAACAGTGGAGGCAGGACAGAAAGTACCAGCTATTTTAGAGTATATTCCTTATCGTAAAACAGATGGTACAAGAGCGAGAGATGAGCCTATGCATGGTTATTTTGCGGGACATGGCTATGCTGTTGTTCGAGTAGATATGCGAGGTTCAGGTGAGTCAGATGGTTTACTAAAAGATGAATATTTAAAGCAAGAGCAGGATGATGCACTTGAAGTAATTGAATGGATAGCCAATCAAAGTTGGTGTGATGGCAATATCGGTATGATGGGGAAATCGTGGGGTGGATTTAATTCTCTGCAAGTAGCAGCTCGTAGACCGAAGGCGTTAAAGGCGATTATTACAGTAGGCTTTACAGATGATCGTTATAACAATGACATTCACTATAAGGGTGGGTGTTTATTAAACGATAACTTCTGGTGGGGGGCTATTATGTTAGCCTATCAGCTACGTCCAATTGATCCACATATTGTCGGTGATAACTGGCGTGATAAATGGATGGAACGATTAGAAAATATGCCTTTGTGGATGGCACAGTGGATGGAGCATCAAACAAGAGACGACTATTGGAAACATGGTTCAGTTTGTGAGAATTATAATGACATAGAAATTCCTGTTTTTGCGCTAGATGGCTGGGAAGATTCCTATACAAATACTGTTTTAAGTTTAATGGAAGGGCTTTCTGTTCCTAGAAAGGGCATTATTGGCCCATGGGCACATGTTTACCCGCAGGACGGGATCCCTGGTCCAGCAATGGGCTTTTTACAAGAAGCCGTGAAATGGTGGGATCATTGGTTAAAAGGAATAGCCAATGATGTAATGGATGGACCGATGGTGAATGTCTGGGTAGAAGAAAGCATGGAACCATCCGTTAAGAAACCAATCAGCAAAGGATACTGGGTTGGACTAGAATCATGGCCAGCAGCGGAAGCGGTACAAACAAAGGTGTATCAATTGACACATGGTAAATTATTAGAACAGCGCCGTAATCAACAAGAGCAAGTACAATTAAAAACACCACAAAATCATGGTTTATTATCAGGAGAATGGATGGGAGCTGGTGTTCTAGGAGAAAGTCCAGCAGACCAACGATTAGATGATGGAATGGCGATGGTTTTTGAAACGGATAGGCTAGAGAATCCACTAGAGATTGTGGGCTATCCAAAATTTGAAGTGGAATTAATGAGCGATAAACCACATGCGATGCTGTTTGCGCAGCTATCAGACGTAGCACCAGATGGGGCTGTAACACGTGTGTCCTATGGCGTGATGAATTTAACACACTTAAATGGACATGACTGTGTGGACCTGTTAACACCAGGTGAAAAAGTGAAGGCATTTGTCCAGTTAGATTGCTGTGGACATCAATTTAAAGCAGGGCATCGTTTACGCTTATCTTTAGCTACAACGTTTTGGCCGATGTTTTGGCCGATGCCAGAAGATGCTACATTGACATTGAATCTCGAAACAGCTACCTTATCATTGCCAACCTTCCATGGTCAACAAGTAGTTGGACCAAATATGAATCCTGAAAGCGCACCACTAACACCAATTACAACGCTACAAGAAGGAAGAGTTGATCGTTCTATTTCATACGATATTTTAACAGATACATGGACATGTATTACAGATGGGGTTGGAGGCGTATTTGGTGAAGGAATTTATCGCTTTGATGATATTGATGTCACTGTAGAACATAATTTAAAGCGAGAATTAACTTTATCGAATGCTGATCCACTGTCTGCTCAGTATACAATCTATCAAAAAATGAAAATCGGTCGTGAGGATTGGTGGATTGACGCTGATATTACTGTTACGAAAACATCGGATCGAGAAAACTTCCAAATTGTTGGGGAAATGGCGATCAAAGAAAATGACAAACAAGTTTTCCTTAAGGAATGGGATCAAAAAATTAAACGTCGTGGCTTATAAATAACATGTAAGGGGTAAATATATGGAAGCTAAGTTAAAAAAGAATACAGCTACATTAGTTATTTTAGCTGTTTCAGGTGCATTAATTTACGCATTGCCTTATTTTAGAAACTATTATTATGATGTCTTTCTGGAGGCGTTTCATTTAACTAATACACAAATGGGGACACTTGGTAGTGCGTATGGTGTTTGTTGTTTGATTTCCTATATTTTTGGAGGGTTTTGTGCAGACCGTTGGAAAACAAAATATTTATTAACCATTTCTTTAGTAGCCACAGGATTATTAGGTTTTACCTTATTATTGTATCCACCGTATCCAGTGCTGCTACTGATCCATGCTGCTTGGGGAATCACGTCGATTATGACATTCTGGGGAGCATTAGTAAAAGCTGTTCGTTCTTTAGGCTCTGAAAATGAACAAGGAAAAGCTTTCGGTTTTTTTGAAGGGGGTCGTGGCGTAACCAATATCATTCAATCTGCTTTGATTTTAGGAGTTTTTGCTTTTTTTGCCAAACATATGAGCGATAAAATGGCTCTCTCAGCAGTTATTACGGTGTATTCCGTGATTTGTCTTTTGTTAGGATTTATGATTATGATGCTTTATAAAGATCCTGACCAAACAACTGTAAGTCGTGAAGACAAGGAAGGCAGTAAATCATTTGATTGGGCAGTTCTTTGGAAAGTGTTAAAAATGCCAACTACTTGGCTTGCAACAATTCTTATTTTTACGTCTTATGCGATGATTATTAGCTATTATTACATCACACCTTATGCAACAGCTGCATTCGGTGCGTCTACGTTAATTGCTGCTGCTTTAGGCTACTTCTCTCAATATTGTCGTCCAATTGGTAGTTTTAGTGCAGGAATCATAGGCGATCGAATTGGCGTGTCTAATATGGTATTAATCGGCTATATTTTATTAGCGCTAGGTTTAGTGGGGCTTATTTTATTGCCAGGAAAAGCTTCTTTTATCCTTATGCTTTTGATATTTATTGGGATCATCTATACATCCATGTATGCCCTGCAAGCTATGCATTTTGCGATTTTAGTAGAAGGCGATTATCCTGTGGAATCAACAGGAACTGTCTCCATGCCATTGATGATTATTGGCTATAGTGGAGAAATTTTTATGCCGATTATTGCAGGTGCTTGTTTAGATTATTGGGGTGGCACAGCGGGCTACAAAGTATTCTTTGGTATTCTATTAGGCTTAGCCATTATTGGGTTTATTACAGTGGTCATTTGGCAACGTGTAACGAAAGAAAAACGACAAGAGATTGCCTTACAGCGTAAGCATGCAAAGGAACAGGCGCTTACTTAATGTAGTTTGATTTGAAATAACATGAAAAGACGTCAGGACAAAGCGATTGTTTTGGACGTCTTTTTTTGTATGCTCCTATTGCGTCCAACGAGACCATAATAGCAAGATTGAGGACGAAATAAGTGGAGAATTCCTGATAATATGAGGTCAATCAAACAGTATGGAGGCTTTCGATATGTCAAAAATTCAGGAATTCAATGATTTACATTGTTCACAAGAGCTGTTGTTTTTAGGAAATGCTTGGGATGTATTATCGGCATTAGCATTAGAAAAAGCAGGTTTTCAGGCGATTGGCACAACTAGCTGGGGTATAGCGAATTCATTAGGCTATGCTGACGGTGAATGGATAGACTTTCAACACCATCTAAATATTATTCAAGCTATTGCAGAGCAGGTGAACATCCCAGTATCTGCGGATATTGAAGCGGGGTATGGTCATGATGAACAAAGTATTATCGACAATGTGTTAAGAACAGCAGATGTTGGAGTAGCAGGAATTAACATCGAGGATTCCTTTAAAAAGCAAACTGGATTAAGAAATATAACAAAACACTGTCACCTGCTAACAAATATGAGGGCAAGGCTAGATAATCATGGCTATAAAGATTTCTTTATTAACGCAAGAACAGATACGTATTTGCTGCTAAAGCATCCGTTCGAGGAAACCATGACGAGAGCACAAGCTTATAGCGAGAGCGGAGCAAGCGGGGTCTTTATCCCAGGCTTAATAGATATCAATGAAATAAGTGCTATCACAAGCAATGTGGATGCACCCATCAATCTTCTTTCTTTACCAGGATTAACAAATTGCCAACTATTAAAAGAATTAAGGGTAAGGCGTTTGAGCTTTGGCAATGCACTTTCAGATAAAATCATTGCCTATTTATCACAGCATGCTGCACAATTAGTAAAAGACCAAGATACTTCTTCTTTATTTGTGTAATCTATGAAATCGAGGTGGTTCATTCGTGGACAATCCAATCAATTTATCCTTTGAGGAAAAGTGGGAAAAAATCATAGCATGTGATCAAACTTATGATGGGCTATTTTATACGGCAGTTAAAACCACTAAAATATATTGCCGTCCTTCCTGTAAATCAAGAAAACCGAAAAAGGTGAATGTTGAATTTTATGAAGATATTCAAGAAGTAGAGGCAGTCGGCTATCGTGCATGTAAACGTTGTCAGCCTGAAATAGAACATTCACCACATACCCAATTGATTAAAAATATTACAGCATTTATCATCAACGAGTATAAACAAAAGCTGACATTACAGGATATGGCGGCGCATGTCGGCATCAGTCCATTTCATCTTGAACGATTATTTAAACAAGAAACAGAAGAGACTCCCAGAACATATCTAGAAAAAATAAGAATTGATAAAGCTGCCCACTTATTAAAGCATACAGATGCTACAAATTTAGAAATTTGCTATGAAGTAGGATTTCAAAGTCCATCCAATTTTTATAAAGTTTTTCGACGGTTGAAAAATTGTTCACCTACACAATATCGACACCTTTCATAGAAAGGAGACCTATTATGAATTGGATAAATGCCGATTGTTATTTAGTCATCGAACCACCAAAAGAATTCAATTATATGGAGTGTTTGCTGTTCTTAAAGCGCTCCAATCAAGAAAACTTGCATCATATAAAAAAGGACACACTCTTCAAATTATTAAAGATAAATGAACGGCTTATTTTATGTACCGTCACCAAGCAAGACAATAAAATAAAAGTATCCTTTCTGATGAATCAGCCAGCTGTCCATGAACGAGCAATCATCGTACAATATATAACAGAGTGGTTTGATTTAAACAGGAATTTGCAGGACTATTACCAGATGGCTGAACAGGATCAAATTTTATGTTCACTTACGAAAAAATATAGTGGATTACGCTTAATCGGAATTCCTGATTTATTTGAAGCACTGGTGTGGGCTATTATTGGACAACAAATCAATTTAACATTCGCTTATACGTTAAAAAAACGATTTGTAGAACATTTTGGAGAGCATGTTCACTTTAAGGGACAAAGCTACTGGCTCTTTCCGACACCAGAAAAAATAGCAGCCATTCAGGTAGAGGACTTGAGAAGCCTTCAATTTACATTGAGGAAATCAGAGTACATTATTGATATTGCGAAAAGTATAGCAAATGGTCAATTGACAAAAGGTTTATTGCGTCAAAAAGACGGCTACGAGGACATGAAAAAAAGTTTAATGGCTATTCGAGGCATTGGTGCATGGACAGCCGACTATGTGTTGATGAAATGTTTACAAGAGCCAGCTGCTTTCCCTATTGCGGATGTTGGATTGCATAATGCAATAAAAACACAATTAGCATTAGAGCGAAAACCAACGCTTGAGGAAATTCATCACTATGCGAAACATTGGCAAGGCTGGCAAGCTTATGCCACCTTTTATTTATGGAGGTCACTATATGAAACGGTATAAATTAGATTACAAATCGCCCATTGGAATTATTGAAATCGAAGGTAGTGAAACAGCTATTGATGGGATTAATTTTGCAGAGCGAGGGGAGATTGTCAATGTCCCTCAACAAGATACTCCTCAAGTGCTACTAACATGTGCTAAGCAATTGCATGAGTATTTTATTGGTGAACGTCATGCGTTTTCATTTCCCTACACCTTTAAAGGTACTGATTTTCAGCAAGCAGTTTGGCAAGCCTTACCTAGTATAGGCTATGGTGAAACAGCTTCTTATAAAGATATTGCAATGGCCATTAACAATGAAAAAGCTGTAAGAGCTGTCGGTAGTGCCAATGGCAAAAATAATATAAGCATTGTTGTTCCTTGCCATCGAATTATTGGCTCTAATGGAACGTTGACAGGGTATGGTGGCGGGATGTGGCGCAAAGAATGGCTACTTCAGCATGAGCAAACCTATAAAAATCTATCCAAGTAATGTTCGTTCATCGTCGTACCTTTCTTTGTGATAATAGCATCACTGCAATTCCATGCTGTATAAAAAAGTGGTTATTGCAAAAAATAAGACCGTCAAAATGGCGGTTTTAATGACTAGTCTTTGTCATTTTATCGCTTCTTATGACATCTCCCTGCTTGAAAATTTAGCTTGGAGTAAAGACGATAAAGGAGGTGTACGCATGAGCGTGCTTTATAGAATTGCCTTAGTATTAGTCATTATAGGTGCAATCAACTGGGGACTCATTGGATTCTTTAGATTTGATTTAGTTGCTTATTTGTTTGGTGGACAAACTGCGGTCTTATCTCGATGGATATATGCCCTTGTTGGACTTGCGGGTCTAATCACCATACCAATTCTTGTGAAGCGATTTGAAGACGAGGATGATGTAGATACATTCACTCGTATGGACAGAAATCCTAGCTATGGCATGGAGGCTGGGGAGGAAGCGGATTTCACTGGAGTAACAAAGACAGAAGTGAAAAAAGTGGAGAAAAAAGAGAACGACTAATCAATCTGCAAAAACTGGTGACCAATTTGGTTCGTCAGTTTTTTTATATAGAGCAAAAACATTCGCATGGCTCCTTTAAGAAGCAACACGAATGTTTATTTTAGTGATTAGTCTTGATTACTCGGAAAAGCAAAGGATGAGGTTACATCATTTCCTTGTTCCATCCATCTTTCTGATATGGTTTTCGCTTTAGTGAAGAAACGTACTTGGTCAGGGCCAAACATATGCCCTTCACCGAATCTTGAACGTTTCCAGCCACCGAAATTGTGATAGCCTACTGGAATAGGAATGGGCACGTTGACACCTACCATTCCAACTTCAAGTTCAGTGGTAAATTTCCGAGCAGCCGCACCATTGTTTGTAAAGATTGTCACACCATTCCCTAATTCATGGGCATTAATAAGAGCAATTGCTTCATCCAATGTAGCTACTCGAACAATATTCCGTGCAGGTCCAAATACTTCTTGCTCATAAATTTCCATCCCAGGCTTTACATGATCGAGTAGGGTAGGACCTAAATAGAAACCATTCGATTGCTTGGCGATATTAGGTTTTCTTCCATCACAGACGATTGTAGCACCTTCTTCCACGCTACGATCGATAAAACCAATAATGGCATCCTTGGACTGCTGTGTAATAACTGGTCCAAAATCGACTTCAGAGTCTGTATACGGACCCACTTTTAATTTGGCAATTTTATCAGCAAGAATACTGACTAATTTATTGGCTGTATCCTCACCTACAGGAATAATAGTTGAAATCGCCATACAACGCTGAGAGGCAGCTCCATAGGCAGCACCTAGAAAGGCATTGGCAACGTGCTCTAAGTCAGCATCTGGCATAACCACCATATTATTTTTACCACCACCTAACGCTGTCACACGTTTCCCATGTTTAGAGGCTGTGGCATAAATAGCTTCTGCGACGGGTGTAGAGCCTACAAAGGAAATTGCTTCAATGGCTGGGTTGCATAACAGCTCATTGACAGCCTCTTTATCGCCATTAATGACAGTCCAGACACCATCTGGTAAACCAGCTTCTTTCCATAGCTCTGATAAAAATAGAGCGGAGCAAGGAACACGCTCTGATGGCTTTAAAATCACACAATTTCCTACGGCTATCGCCATGCTTGTAATGGCTAGTGGAACCATTGCAGGGAAATTAAATGGTGAGATAGCCGCCACTACGCCTAATGGTACTTTCATCGAATAGGCATTGATATGACCACCCACATTAACGGAATATTCACCTTTTAGTAGATGTGGGGCATTAATAGCTAAATCTACTGACTCTAAACCTCGTATAATTTCGCCTTTTGCATCCTCCATTGTTTTGCCACTTTCAGTACAGATCATATCGATTAACTCATCCATATTTTCTGTTAATAGTTGGCGAAACTTTAGGACGATTTCTGCTCGTTTTCCAATAGATAAAGCGCGCCAAGCTGGGAAGGCTGCTTTGGCAGCTGTAATCGCATCCTGCACCTCCTCTGTTGTTGCTAAAGGAACACGAGCAATGACAGTGCCAGTACTTGGATTGTAAACATCTGATAACTGGCCACTTTTCCCTAAAATCGTTTGTCCATTGATAAAATGACCTAGCTCTTTTATGTCGGTATTCGTTACCATCTAGTCATTCCTCCTACAGTTTAATAGATTGTAATGCCTGCACAAATTTTTCAATAATAAAATCTTTCTCATCTGAGGAGACAATCAGTGGCGGAGATAATGTCAGTACATTATTGAAACCTGCAACGGTTACACCATTTTTCCCAATGATTAATCCGAGTTCCTTACATTGCGCAATCACTTTGTTTACAAGCGTAACATCGAGTGGTGTTTTGCTGTCTTTATCTTGAACAAGCTCAACGCCAATTAATAAGCCTTTCCCACGAATATCCCCAACATATGGATGTTCCTTTAATTGCTCCTGTAAGGTAGTCAGAAGAGTTGCTCCTAGCGAAGCAGACTGGGCAAATAAATCTTCCCGCTCCATTATTTCAATATTTTTTAGTGCTACTGCACATGCCGCTGGTGATCCACCGAATGTGTTGACATGGCGGAAAAAGTCATATTCCTCACTCCCTGCAAAAGCCTCATAAATTTCACGGCGAACAGCTGTAGCTGACAGAGGCATATAAGCACTTGTTAATCCTTTCGCCATTGTCACAATGTCAGGCTGGATGCCGTAATTTTGAAATCCAAAAGCTTTGCCAGTACGTCCAAAACCACAAATTACTTCATCGACAATAAGCAATGCACCATGCTTTTCACAAATAGCTTTGACCCCTTGTAAGTAATGGTCATGGGGCATAAGCACGCCACCACCAGTGATGATCGGCTCCATAATGATAGCTGCAATGGAATCGGACATTTCCCATGTCATAATATGATCAATCGCTTGAACGGATGGTAATGCACAAGGGTCCTTACTTTTAATATGATCTTCATTTGCACGATACGTGTCAGGCGGTGTGACGTGAAGAAAACCAGGTGCCAGTGGCTCATATTTATATTTTCGCTGAGCTTGTCCAGTAGCTGCCAAAGCACCCATTGAGCTCCCATGATAGGCACGATAACGAGAAATAATTTTCGTTCGATTGGCATGACCTTTTTGTTGATGATATTGTCTAGCGATTTTGAAGGCAGCCTCATTTGCTTCAGAGCCACTATTGGAGAAAAAGACGACATAATCATCTTCTAAAAGCTCACTAATTTTTTCGCTTAATTTAATGGCAGGAATATGCCCAACAGATAATGGTGTATACGTATTTTCAAGCAATTGCTCATAGGCAACTTTGGCAATGTCCTCTCGTCCATAGCCAACATTCACACACCATAAACCAGCCATAGCATCTAAATAGCGTTTTCCTTCAATGTCGGTAAGCCATGCTCCTTTAGAAGATTGGACAATCATCGTTGCATTCGGATTGTATGGCTTCATAGAGTGCCAAACAAATTGTTCATCTTTCACTTGCCAATTTGGGCTTGTTACATTAGTCACGAAGCTTCACTCCCTCTGTATAGGTGGTTGAATAGCATGCATATGTTTGTATCAGATGTGGACAACGAAAATGCACAGTTGACCCCATTTGTACTTTATATGTATGCCTTAAGTGTTTTAGAAGGGGTATTTATCTTAATTGAACTGAAGATTTCCTCCTACACTGAGGGAGATGAGTGTTTGCAGTGGGTATCCAATCAATCGCTGAAAGAAAAGAACACCGTCAAAAAACACCACGTTCTGTGGCAATGACGGTGTGACCAATATCATGTTGCCTCAAAATCTCTGGAGGATGTCGCAAATTTTGTAGCCGAGTTTTTTTGAAATGACTTGGAAAAACAGCAGAAGTGAAAAGATTGAAAAATCAGATAATTAAGTAATCTAGTGATGTGTTAAAACATCCTCAATTAAAAAGGCAATATACAGGTTAGTTTTCGTAAAGGGATTACTTAAGTCCATGTCCAATAGCATTTCGATTTTCTTTATTTTATAAAGAACCGTATTACGGTGAATAAATTGACGCTCACTAATCCTACTTGTACTGCCATTTTCTTCAACAAATATGCGTAAAAAAGGAACGTAATCTGTGTTGTGCAATTCATCATAGCGATAAAGCTGTCCTAAAATATCCTGACTGAAGGACTTCATCAAGGGCTGATTTTGCACAGCCATAAGTATTTTATAGGCACCAATTTCTTGATATTTGTATAAGTAACGGTTGTTATGAAGCTGTGCTAAATGAATGACAGTTAATGACTCATCATAGCTTTTACGAGCATTTTCTAGCTCTTTATAATAGTTCCCTTTTCCGATAATAATATCTAAGAAACCGTTTTTTAAGGTGATTTTTTCATAGATTTCTTCCACGACTTTTGAGAAGGGTACATTCGGTGTTATGATTTGAGCTTTATCAATTAGAAAAATGAGGTGATTTTTATGCTTTAATTTTAAGAAGCTTTGATAGCGATTTTGAAAAGCGAATTGCATCATCACCTCATAACGGTCAATAGAGGCTTGGGTACCAATGGTTGTGCAAGTAATGATCGCTAATTCTCTCCCGTGGGGAAATCCTAGCTGTGCTAGTTGATCTTTCATCGTGTTAGCGTTTTGTTTGTAGTGAAATAGTAGATTGAAAAGTACCTTTTCTTCGATGGAGAGCTCTTGATGATGGTTGGCAATAAATTGAAAAGTAGTTTTTAATAGATCGGCAATACGATAATTCCATGGCATTTGAAAAATAGGGAAATCATGTTGATTAGCGAAAGAGATGACGGCTTCTGGAATATCAGGAATGAAAGGCCCTGTATTAATGATAAAGCCAGCTACTTTTTTTGTGTAGGCTTGTTTGACAAGCTGTTCTAAGGAAGCTGCTTGTGCATCTAAATGAATGCCTGTTGTGACGACTAATTCATTAGGTCTACAAAACATGATTAAATCACTGCTCTCCACAACGTTAATACCAGTAACTCTGCGATACGTACCACTATGTCCAGCGACTAATGTGAGCATTGGGAATTGAACACCCTCTACAATTTTACGAATCGTCCCCATATTTACCCCCCTTAATTATGAACATAACTTACCATATATGATGTGCAGTTGCACATATTTTTTTAGTTTACTATCCATATCTCACAAGTTTTATTTATTTTAGAATGTTTAATAACTACTGTGAAAGAGAGGACTTGCATATGTATAAATGTAATAGTAGACGATTGCAAGAGTTAATTGAACAATTTAGTCAATTTGGCGCCACTGACAATGGTGGTGTCACACGTTTGTCTCTTTCGGATGAGGACGTTTTAGCAAGAAACTATTTTTGTAAGTGTTGTGAGACGTTAGGTATGAACATTCAGGTAGATGATATGGGGAATATTTATGCCACGCTTCCTGGGAAAAAGAATGTGCCGCCCATCGTTATGGGTTCCCATCTAGATTCTGTTGAAAAAGGTGGGAGATTTGATGGCGTGTTAGGCGTACTAACAGCTATCGAGGCCATTCGAACAATAAAGGAAAATGACATTGAAGTGGATATTCCACTCATGATTGTCAATTTCACGAACGAAGAGGGGGCACGTTTTGATCCAGCCATGATGAGTTCAGGGGTCATCACCTCGAAGTTTGATAAAGAAAAAATGCTGCAATCCACAGATAAAAATGGCATTCGCTTTCAAGAAGCATTACAAGCAAGTGGCTATGAAGGAGAGCAGATCAATCGTCTAAAAGAAGCACTGGCTTATATTGAATTGCATATTGAGCAAGGGCCAGTATTAGAGGCAAAACAACGTGAGATTGGTGTTGTTGAAGGTGTACTAGGCATGGTCTGCTACGAAATTACCATTACGGGGCAATCGAATCACGCAGGGACAACGCCAATGTCAATGCGCAAAGATCCGATGATTGTTGCATCGACGATCATGACAGAGCTCCATGAGCAATTAGGCAAGGTGGATGAACAGCTTGTGTTTACCTTTGGTCGTATGCATGTTTCTCCAAATATTCATACAGTTATCCCGAATAAGGTGACATTTACAATTGATTCCCGTCACCAAAAGCCAGAGGTCATGCAACAGGTTGAGGATATTCTCAATGCACTTCCAGAGACAGCAGGCGGATGCCATATACAGCCTGTCAAGCTATGGGGAAGAGATACCGTGCATTTCGATAGCGCCATTTGCAATGAAGTAGAAAGAGCATGTCAAAGCTTTGGTTACTCAGCTCATCGTATGTTTAGCGGCGCTGGTCATGATGCACAGTATATGGCAAGTATGGTTCCTTCCGCAATGATTTTTGTCCCAAGTATCGAAGGCAAGAGTCATTGTGAGGAAGAGGAAACAACCTTTGAGGATTGTGCAAAGGGAGCAGATATTCTATTAGAAACGGTGTTAACGCTACAAACAAAGTTTAGTCTGGGCGAGACATATACACTGCATTAAACATCAAGGATTCTCTAATTTTGTGATGAAGGGTGAGGGGCACAATGAAAAAAATCATTAAAGGTGGACGAGTTGCAACTGCTGCTGACGTATTTGAGGCAGATATTTTAATTGATAACGGTAAAATTGTTCAGATTGGACAAAATTTAACGGATGCTAATGCTGAAATAATTGATGCAACAGGTAAGTACGTATTACCTGGTGGCATTGATCCCCATACGCATTTAGATATGCCATTCAATAATACGGTGACAGATGATGATTGGAAATCAGGTACAATTGCAGCGGCCTATGGTGGGACAACTACTATTTTAGATTTCTGTTTAACAGCTGGGGAAGAAAAATTGTCTACAGCGGTGGAGAAATGGCATGACAAGGCTAAAGGAAAGTCAGCTATTGATTATGGTTTCCACCTAATGATTGGCGACTTAACACCTGAAACGGAAGCTGAATTACCGAAGCTACTGGAGCAAGAGGGCATTACCTCTGTAAAAGTCTTTATGGCGTATGCAAAAGAATTCCAAGCGACAGATCGTACTTTATTTAAAGCCTTTAAAATCGCTAAAGATCTTGGTGCTGTGGTGATGGTACATTGTGAGAATGGCTCTGTTATTGATGAGCTGGTAGAAGAAGCTCGACGTGCTGGTCATAAGGAACCCATTTATCATGCACTGACTCGTCCAGCCGAATTAGAGGGAGAGGCAACAAAGCGTGCCATCGAATTAGCCCATATTGCTGGAGCAAAGCTCTATGTGGTGCATGTGACATGTAAAGAAGCAGTGGATGAAATTATTGCTGCTCGTGAAAAAGGCTATGACGTCTATGGTGAAACTTGTCCGCCATATTTAACACTCGATCAATCAGCCTTAGCACAGCCAGGCTTTGAGGGAGCCAAATATGTATGGTCGCCACCACTTCGTCCGAAGTATCATCAAGAGCATTTATGGCATGCATTAAAGGCGAAACAGCTTCAGACCATTGGCTCAGATCAATGCTCCTTTAGCTTTAAGGGCAAAAAGCAGCTAGGCTTAAATGATTTCTCGAAAATTCCAAATGGCGGGCCATTCATTGAAGATCGATTCAGTATTTTATATTCGGAGGGCGTAGCAAAGGGGAGAATTTCGATCCATGAATTTGTGGATATGATTTCTACTAGTGCGGCAAAAATATTTGGCTTATTCCCGCAAAAAGGAACGATTGCGATTGGTTCTGATGCGGATATCGTTATTTTTGACCCAGAGGTAAAACGCCAAATTTCGGCTAAAACGCATCATATGAATGTTGACTATAACCCATATGAAGGCTGGGAAGTGACAGGGGAGCCTGTTAGTGTCCTAGTCCGAGGGGAATATGTCATTAAAAATAAAGAATTTGTAGGTATACTTGGCAGTGGACAATACATTAAACGTCCATTAAGAACAGTAGTTGCGGAAGCGTTAAATATTTAGCTTCCTTCAGTAGACGACCGATTGTTTTGACTGGAGAACAAAACAATCGGTTTAGTAATTGATTCACGGAAAAAATGATCACATGAGGGGGATGTGGAAATGGTTCCGATTCAAGAAAATGCGATGACCATACAGCTTAGACGTAATTTCATGGAATTAAAAGGAAAGATGACAAAGAATGAGGCTGTTGAGGAAGCCAATCGTTGTCTATATTGCTATGACGCTCCATGTATTAAAGCCTGTCCAACAAGTATTCAAATCCCGAATTTCATAAAAAAAATTGCATCTGGTAATATGAAGGGTTCTGCTACGACTATATTAGAAGCAAATCCTATTGGTGCAAGCTGTGCGAGGGTTTGTCCAACAGAAGAACTATGTGAAGGGGCGTGTGTCTTAAATTCTTCAACAAAGCCAATTAAAATTGGTGAGTTACAGCGTTATGCAACGGATTGGGCAATGGAAACAAATGCCCAGCTATTCCAACCAGGCCAGCATAATGGACAGAAAGTAGCCATTATTGGAGCAGGCCCTGCTGGTTTATCGGCAGCACGTGAACTCAGCCGCTTAGGCTATCATGTAACGATTTATGAGGCGGAGGCAAAGGCTGGAGGTTTAGGTAGCTATGGCATTGTAGCGTTCCGTTTACCAAATGAAGTTGTAGATTGGGAAGTGGACCAAATTGAACAGCTCGGTGTGGACATTCAAACCAATACAGCTGTAGGTGTGGATATTACAGCAGCTGAAATTTTGGCGCAATATGACAGTGTGATATTAGCTGTCGGTATGGGGGCTGTGCCGAATCTGGGCATTAAAGGTGAAGACCTAGAAGGTGTACATGATGCCATTGACTTTGTTCGAAAAACAAAAATGGGACCGCTTACAAATGATATTGTAGGAAAAAGAGTAGCTGTGATTGGAGCAGGAAATACAGCCATTGATGGTGCTACAAGTGCAGTGCGCTTAGGTGCTGACAATGTGCAAATTCTGTACAGAAGAACGCAAAAAGAAATGACAGCGTACAAATTTGAATATGAATTTGCTAAGCAGGATGGCGTGGAATTTAAATGGCTAACTGCACCGAAGAAAATTATTGGCAATGAAGCGGGCAAGGTGACAGGCATTGAATGTGTGAAAATGAAGCTTGGTGAGGCTGGTGCTGATGGGAGACAACGACCAGAAGAAGTTGAAGGCTCCAATTTTATCATCGAAGTGGATGCGGTAATTAAAGCCATTGGACAAACGCGTTTTGTATCGTTAATTGAAGCCTTTGGTTTAGCCCATACAAATGGGGTTGTCGATATTGATGAAACGACAATGCAAACGTCTCATGACAAAGTATTTGCTTGTGGAGATGTTGTCTTTGGTAATGGACAGGGGGAAGCGATGGTGGTGACCGCTGTACAACAAGGAAAAGACGCAGCATATAAGATTCATGAACGTTTAAGAAAACCAAGTGAGATTGCATAAAGTGAACCTTCAATCCGTGGAGGTTTTTCATCCTCCACGGATTGTTAGTTTCACCAATCGGGTTTTTACAGGCTGTTGATTCACCATTTGAATACTTTAGCATTACTTTACATTGGGAAGTAGTGGTCTTACAGCCTGTTAATACGGGATAAAGTGAACCTTCAATCCGTGGAGGTTTTTCATCCTCCACGGATTGTTAGTTTCACCAATCGGGTTTTTACAGGCTGTTGATTCACCATTTGAATGTTTGGGCACACGTTTACATTCTAAAGTCGGGGTCTTACAGCCTATACCTGATGCTATGCTTTCGATACAAAATAGCTTGTTAATAAGGGATAGAGGGGGAACTTATATGGCTGACTTACGCATTAATTTAGCGGGTATCAAATCACCTAATCCATTTTGGCTAGCATCCGCACCACCAACGAATTCAGGTTATCAAGTACAGCGTGCATTTGAAGCAGGCTGGGGTGGTGCTGTTTGGAAAACATTGGGGGAACCAATTTTAAATGTGTCCTCTCGTTTTGCAGCAGTTAGTTTTAATGGTCAACGTGTCGCAGGCTTCAACAATATTGAGTTAATTACAGATCGACCATTAGAAGTAAATTTACAAGAAATTTATGAGACGAAAAAGAGATTTCCGAATCATGCGATTATTGCCTCGTTAATGGTAGAGCCAAAGCAGGAAAAGTGGCATGAAATTGTGAAGCGCGTAGAAGATGTGGGGGTTGATGGTCTTGAGCTTAACTTTGGTTGTCCACATGGGATGGCAGAACGAGGCATGGGTTCTGCCTCTGGTCAAGTCCCTGAGTTGGTGGAAAAACAAACGTACTGGGTAAAGGAAGCAGCGCGTACACCTGTTATTGTGAAGCTAACACCAAACATTACAGATATTACTGTAACGGCGGAGGCAGCGACAAGAGGTGGAGCAGATGCAGTTAGTATGATTAATACGATTAATAGTTTAGCAGGTGTCGATTTAGATTCGTGGAATACAGTGCCTAATGTAGCTGGCAAAGGGGCACATGGTGGCTATTGTGGTCCAGCAGTTAAACCGATTGCCCTCAATATGGTTGCAGAATGTGCCCGTAATCCATTAGTCAATGTACCGATTTCGGGCATTGGTGGTATCTCGAACTGGCAAGATGCAGCAGAGTTTATTTTAATGGGTGCCACAGGCGTCCAAGTATGTACAGCAGCGATGCATCATGGCTTTAGTATCGTGGAGGATATGGTTGATGGACTGAATAATTATTTAGATGATAAAGGCTTAGCTTCGGTCATGGATTTAGTAGGTCGCTCTGTGCAAAGATATTCAAGCTGGGGTGATTTGGATTTAAATTATAAAATTGTTGCAGAAATTAATAATGATGTTTGTATCAATTGTAATAAGTGCCATATTGCGTGCGAGGATACTTCCCATCAATGTATTGATCTCTATACAGAGGGTGATCGTCCAATGCTAAAGGTTCGTGAGGAAGACTGTGTCGGCTGTAACCTATGCTCCATTGTTTGTCCTGTCGACGGTGCCATTACAATGGTAGAACGTCCATCAACGATTCCGCCAATGACATGGAATGAACGTCAAGCCCTTCTGAGCAGTCTGTCAAAATAATGGCCTCTTTAGCTCAATACTGAATATAAGATAACAGATGATTAAAATCGAAATTCCACCTTCCTTCAGCATTTGGTGGAGGAAGGCATAACTTCAAGTAGGTTGTCACGGAAATTAGAGAAAAAGGAGAGAAGTAGGATGGAACGTGAAGGGAATTATTTGAAATCCCCAGATTTACTTCCAGTGACACATCAACAAAGAAATATTGGAACATTTGGTTTTGCAGTGATTTGGATTGGCATGGCGATTGTTTTAGCGGCTTTTGCCATTGGTGGCTCAGCCATTATGAACTTATCACTACCAATGGTTATTGTAGCAACATTGGTAGGCTCTTGTTTAATCGGTGTCTTTATGACGTTAATTGGTGATATAGGAATTGAGCATGGGCTATCATTCCCAGTCTATATGCGTGCACCTTTTGGCACATTCGGCACACATATACCTTCCCTTGTACGTGGTGTCACAGCTGCTTGTTGGTTTGGTCTGAATACGTATTTCGGTGCTTTAGCGATAAATGGTATTTTAAATTTAATGTTTGGCTTTAATAATTGGTTTATCTGTTTTCTTGTATTTGCTGCTCTTCAACTTTTTAATACATCCCTAGGTATTAAATCCATTGAGCGCTTTGCTGATTTAGCAGCACCTGTCATTATTTTAATTTCTTGTTGGATGTACTACACATTAGCAGATAGTGCAACGTCACAAGGAAAAAATATTTGGACGTGGGTGGAAACCCCAACAACAGGCATTGCTGCTTTTACCGCTTTTATGGTAGTCGTGATGGCAAATATGGGCTTTTGGGCAACACTCGCAGCCGATATGCCTTCCCTATCTCGTTTCTTTAAGGCACCTAAAAATGAGCGAAATTGGTTTAAGCGTAATAAAACACAGCTTGTTGGCTCATTAATTGTTATGCCAATTACCAATACATTCATTGTCGCAATTGGAGCAGTTTGTTATATGGCTGTTGCATCGGCTGATCCGATCAACGCCCTACAACAAAGTGCAAGCGGCTTTATTTTAGGTATTTTATTGTTGATGATTGTGTTAGCGCAATGGTCGACTAATACCTCTGCCAATGTTGTGCCAGCTGCGACGATTTTCTCTAATATTGGCGGACCTAAAGTACCGTTTTGGGTAGGAGTTGTCATTGCAGGAATTATTGGTATTATTGCACAGCCTTGGAGCCTATTTGATGTGATGGTCAATGTCCTATTAATAATTGGCGGTATTTTAACAGCGATTGTAGGTATTTTATTTGCTGATTATTACCTAATTCGTAAACGCCGTGTTCATGTTAAAGAGCTTTATGAGTTAGATGGGCAATTTAAATATTATAAGGGCTTTAATATGGCCGGGTTAATTGCCTGGGTCATTGGGGGAGTGGTCGCGAATATTTTTGCAACTTATTCCTCTTTAGTAGGATTTGTTGTTGGAGCGGCTGTATATTATGTATTAGCGAAGTATTGGTGGTTTAAAAAGTATCCACAGGCGGAGCTAGAAGACCCGAGTGATGCCAAATATTTAGGCATTACAGTCGGGCATAATTTGGATGAACTATTTGGGCAACCAGCATCTGCTCCAACGTCGGCCCTAGAGGAGGAAGAACTTGTGGAGCAACCAGATCCTCTGTTAGAAATGAAGGGCGCCGAGTAAGATAGACTACATCAAGACATTTTCAAAAGAAGGTGAGGTGATGACATGTCTGAATTCCAACAAAGCACAGAGGAAATCCAAAAAGTAGATCATTATTTAGATCGTGGCTTTAAAATCAAATATGTCTACGAAAATTTAAGTGGGATGTTTGTAGAATTTGCTCGTCAGGAAGAAGTGACATTGTTGCAAATTCTGACAGCAGATGCACGTAAATACTTCTCTGCAAAATTACAAGAACAAACATTATTACAATAATGACCTACACTCTATTCCTTTCAATGAGATGGGAATAGAGTTTTTTGTATCTTTTGAAACGATGCGAGGGTTCCAAAGAGCTTCTAGCTATAGACAAGAAAAAATCCCCTTTCGTACAATGAGGTCTGGTCAATCAACTTCGTACGAAAGGGAATCCAAATGGATTATAAAAGTTTAGCACACAACATGGAATTGTAAGTATTAAATCGTTTTTGCTCCCCAGTATAGAAGACAGATTATTTATGGGCAAATCAAAGCAGATATAGGTAAAGTTTTACGCCAGATAATGGGTAAGCATAAGAAAGCTACTCCTGCTAGAAGTAGTAATGCTAAAAGCTTATACGTATCATTATTTATTCCTTTGTTGCTTTAAACATATAGCCGCTATAGGATTTGTAGATAATCATCACAATACCCATTAGCATAAAATTTGATATTAGTGAACTTCCACCATAGCTTAAAAATGGCAGTGTCATACCAGTTACTGGTAGAAGTCCAATGGTCATACCAATATTTTGGGTGATTTGGAAAGCCAATAAGCTAGAAATTCCTGCACCCATCAGTGTCATAAATGGGTCCCTTGCTTGTACTGTAATAACTACAATACGGTAAATAACAAAAAACAAAAGTGCAATTATAAATGATCCTCCAATAAAGCCTAGCTCCTCGGCAATATTCGCAAAAATAAAATCAGTATGTTTCTCCACGACATAAACATTATTGTTCATATATCCTTTCCCAGTAAACTCACCTGTACCAATTGCTAAAAACCCCTGCCTTGTTTGATAAGAAGAATCTGGATATTCATATGGCTGTAACCAACCATGAATTCGAGAAATTTGATGCCCTGATAATTTATTTAAAATTTTATCTGTAAAAAAATCGCGGGATTTTACATATAAAAGTACCACAACACTAATAATTGATATAGGGACGGCTGTAAAGATGACAAGCAATTTTTTTTGTATACCTGAAAAGAAAATCATTGGTAAAATCATCGACATATAAAGCATGACCATGCCTGTATCAGGTTGCTTGTAAACGGCGAGCATCGGTGGAAGAGATATAATAGCAATTATGAAGAGAAGCCTCATATCCGTGAAAAAGGTAGGACGTTCGTATTTCTCTCGATGTGCGACGATAACCTTGCTGACAACTATTAAAAAGGCGAACTTTAAAAACTCTGACGGCTGAAATGATCCTAGCAAAGGAATTTGGTACCAGCGCTTCGCCTCGTTTATAGTTCTAGCTATACTTTCAGGTGCAATGAATAAGCTAAATGTTAATAACACCATTATCCAATAAAACGGCCAGCCAATTTTTTTAAGCTGTTCAATATCAAGTATGGCTATCCCATACATAGTTAAAAATCCGATTATGTAATAAATAAACTGCTTTATAATAAATGAGCTTGAATACTGTTCGAACACCGTACTACTGGAATGGACAAAGAGACAACTAATCATACCTAGTAGCATCAAGCTAATTACTAAACTTTTATCCAATTTATTGAAATGTAACATTCAAATATCTCCCCTTTGTTAGAAGCAACTATTAACGATAACGATTGGTAACTATGGAAGGTTGCGACATAATGGGGTAATAAATTTGACTTCAGATTATTTTGCTTAACTATTCATCCAATTTCCACAAAAATAGAACAAGTGATTTCTAGCTATATACTTTAATTATTGGTGATATATGGATAACTGGTTTTTTGATACATATGGGAAAGAGAAGCTACTTGTACTATCGAATGGATTATTAGGTATTTTTAATGTTGATAATTTAGGGAAAAGTTATACTAGCCTATTAATCAAATTAAGCGTTAAAAGAAGTCTCTACTAACCTAGTGGAGACTCCTCTTAGTGTTGAAAAACAAAACAGTCAATTGAAAGGGAGAAATGGATTTCCGTTGCAGGCTACTTGCTTTCCTGTGGGCGAGCGCCGAGCCGCTTCCTCCGCTACCGCTCCGTGCAGGGGCTCGCCTGTCTCGCTATCCCACGGGAGTCAAGTAGCCTTCCACTCCAACCCACAAAAGTGTTACCTTTTTAGCAAAGTTTTCAAATAAAGTGAAGGTGTTCACTACTTTTTATGAAGAGGTGTTGTCACGCATCACTTCTCCATATTGAAAATAAGAGGCTATCCCCTCTAAGAATACAGATAATCGGCGATTTGATCGCTATACTACTATGAAAAAAGTAAAGACACTTTGCAGAATGGTTGATTGGAGTGGAGCCAGCTTCACTCCTAGGGGATTTAGCGTCACAGATGAGACCCTGGAGCGAGCGTAAGTGAGTGAAGCGGCTCATCGGACGCCCCCTGGAAAGGGCGCTGGCGGAACGGAAATCAACCTCTCACCTTGCAAATTTGCTTTTTCTGCCGTTGACATCATCTTTTTTCAACAACATGAGAAGTCTCTACTAACCTAGTGGAGACTTCTTTGCATTATTTAGTAAAGTTATAAAATGAAAGAGCAGTATGAGCTAAATCTATCAAAATATCATTATTTTTTGTTTTTCCTAAAAATACATTTGTCTTTTTTATAAAAATTGATTATGATTTTAAAGGTATTCAACGTAGAGAGAACATCAGAAAAGAGGCGTTAACGAGTGGCCAATAAGGAATTAAAACGAGGATTAGAAGCACGTCATATCCAAATGATTGCACTTGGCGGTACGATTGGTGTAGGGCTATTTATGGGCTCGGCCAGTGCAATTCAATGGACGGGACCTTCTGTACTCCTTGCCTATGGTATTGCAGGTATTTTTATTTTTTTCATTATGAGGGCAATGGGTGAGATGCTTTATATGGAGCCGAGTACAGGCTCTTTTGCAACGTTTGGCTATAAATATATCCATCCTTTAGCGGGGTATTTAACAGCGTGGAGTAACTGGTTCCAATGGGTTATTGTTGGGATGTCTGAAATTATAGCAGTCGGAACGTATATGCAATACTGGTATCCAGAATTACCAGCGTGGATACCAGGTCTTATTGCAATGATTATTTTAGGTTTGGCGAACTTTATTTCTGTCAAATCATTTGGGGAATTTGAATTTTGGTTTGCGATGATTAAAATTGTCACGATCATTTTAATGATTGTAGCAGGGGTAGGACTGATCTTCTTTGGTTTTGGCAATGACGGTATTGCCATTGGTTTATCTAATTTGTGGAGTCACGGTGGCTTCTTTACAGGTGGCTGGACAGGCTTCTTCTTTGCCTTATCTTTAGTTGTTGCTGCATATCAAGGGGTAGAACTTATTGGGATTACGGCTGGAGAAGCAAAAAATCCACAAAAAACGATTACTAAAGCCATTCAAAGTATCATTTGGCGTATTTTGATTTTCTATATCGGTGCAATCTTTGTCATTGTTACGGTGTATCCTTGGGATGAACTTGGGACAATAGGTAGTCCTTTTGTGGCGACATTTGCTAAGGTAGGTATTACAGCTGCTGCAGGTATCATTAATTTTGTTGTAATCACAGCAGCCATGTCAGGCTGTAACAGTGGGATTTATAGCGCAGGACGTATGTTATATACACTTGCAATGAATGGACAAGCACCAAAATTTTTCGCCAAGCTTTCAAATAATGGCGTACCTTTATTTGGGACAGCAGGTGTGTTAGTAGGGCTAGTCGTTGGTGTTATCCTAAGCTATATTGCCCCTGAAAATTTATTTGTTTATGTATATAGTGCGAGTGTTTTACCAGGGATGATTCCATGGTTTATCATTTTAATTAGTCAAATTCGATTTAGAAAAGAGAAGGGCGCGCAACTGGCTAAGCATCCTTTCAAAATGCCTTTCGCACCAATTACAAACTATGTAACGATTATCTTTTTAATCATGGTGCTAGTTGGTATGTGGTTTAATGATGATACACGTATATCATTAATTGTCGGTATTATTTTCCTAATCCTCGTAACAGTTAGCTACTATGCGTTTGGGATTGGCAAAAACCGTTACAGTAAAGATTCTATAGAATAAGCTAGAGGGATGTATCTCAACGTGAGATGCATCCTTTTTTTGTCTATTTTTGCTAGCACAATTTTTACATAAATGAAGGGATAAAAGCCAAACTACTAAAAAATGAATGACAATGACTGGTATTCATCGGAATTAAAGGGGTTGAATGAAATGAACGAGATACCGGAACAAATTGTAGCCAAATTGACGCAGGAAATCAACGAAATCGATGATGTAAAACTGAAAATGGTGGCGACAGAAGAGGGAGATGTCACGGTCATTTATTTCTCCTCGCTCATTGAAAAAATGACCCTACAAACCATGGTGACGATTCCGTTGGCTAATAATTTAAAACAAATTCATCAAGTCGCTCAATACGTGGACCCAAAGGATGTCCAGGGAGCCGTTAAAAAATTGAATGCTGGGCAAACCCTCCTTTTTTTTCATGAAACGAATGCGTTGTTAAGCGTGGATACGTATAGTGCACCGACAAGGGCCATTACAGATACTGAAACGGAGTCCACAGTAATCGGTCCACAGGATGCATTTACAGAATCATTAGAAACAAATATTTCATTGGTGAGAAGACGCATACAAAGCTCTATGCTTAAAAACGAAAACCGTGTTGTCGGGTCTGAAGCCAATATTAAAATCTCGATTATGTATATGGATAATATTGTGAGTCATAAAAATTTAGAGGATTTAAGAAATCGGATAGATCAAGTAGATTATCCATTATTTACGGATATATCTGTGCTGAAGCAATTAATTGAGGATAATCCTTTATCACCCTTTCCGCAATATTATATGACAGTTCGTCCAGATAGTATTTGCCGTTATCTTCTAGATGGTAGAATCGTCGTTTTTATGGATAATAGTCAGTTAGCCATTGTTTGCCCTACGTCTTTTTTTGAAATGTTTGTGTCGATTGAAGATTATTACAACCGATGGACAACGGCAACTTTACTGAGGATGTTACGCTTTTTTGGTTTTTTCTTAACGATTATGATTACCCCCATGTATATATCAGCTCTAACCTTTCATCCAGAAATATTGCCCTATGAATTATTATTAAATCTTCAAGAGTCGAGGAGTAAAGTACCATTTCCACCGCTGATTGAAGTGCTATTTATCGAGCTGATTATTGAAGTGTTACGAGAAGCGGGTTCTCGAATGCCTGCCAAAGTCGGTCAAACAATTGGTATCGTAGGAGGTATTGTCATTGGGACTGCTGCTGTAGAAGCGGGGTTACTCAGTAATATTCTCATCGTACTAGTTGCGACATCTGCCTTATTATCGTTCCTACCGCCGATTTTCTTAATGAGTAATACTAGCCGTTTTGTGCGCTATATTTTTATTTTATCAGCGGGACTCTTTGGCTTATTTGGCCAGATGCTCGCTTTTGCTTGGTTAATTCATCATTTATTAAGTTTAAAATCGTTAGGGACGCATTATATGACTCCAGGCATTCCAAGAAAGCCAAGCGATTTATTGGATGGTGTCATCCGATTCCCAACTAAATACCTAAAAAGTAAATCAGGTCTTTCAAAAGCACAGAAAAAATAGAACTAGAAGAATGAGGTGGTCAACTTTGAGTACAGCGAAAGACAAAGTATTAAATCGCTATCATGTCATTTTTTTAGCTCAAAGTGTAATGCTTGGTACGGGAATCCTTTCACTACCTCAAAAATTAAGTTCTATGGGATATTCTCAAACATTTATGCCACTTTTATTTGGTCTGATAGCGACAGTTACACTGTTTGCAATGGTATGGCTGTGTTCAAAATTTCCTAATGATGATTTATTTAAGATGAACGAAATACTTTTAGGCAAATATATTGGGAAAGCCATTAATTTTTTCATCATTTTACAAAGTACTGTTTTTAGTGCAGGGATTATAAGTAACTATATGCATTTAATACAAAGTACAGCTTTACAGGAACAAACGATTACATTACCTGTACTTTGCTTTTTACTTTTGCTTATTTATATCGTAAATGGCGGTATAAAATCAATTGCAAGGTTTTGTATCATGACATTTTTTATTACGATTTGGATGTTCTATTTTACAAGGTGGGCGATTGATAAAGGAAGTGTAAGTCATTTTCTTCCTCTCTTTAATTTTACAACTAAAGAATTTTATGCAGCATTCAAGCAAGGCTATTTTTCATTTCTTGGATATGAATTAATTATATTTTATTTTCCTTTTATCATTGATAAAAAGAATGCTTTTCGACATTCCTTATTAGGTGTTTGGATTAGTGTTTTTTTATGTTTTATCACAACACTTATCAGTGTGATGTATTATTCGGAATGGCAATTGAAAAATGTAGAGTTTTCGGTGTTGAATTTATTTAAAGCAGGGGAATTTACCTTTATAGAGCGTATTGATATTATTGGCATTACGCTTTGGGTATTTCTGATTTTATCTTCTGTAACTGCTTATGTATGGTGTGCCAAACAAGGTGCCCGTGCATTATTTCCATTACCTAAAAAAAAGAAGAATTATTACTTATATATGATTACCTGTCTGATCTTTGTCATTATAAAAATGCCTGTTTCGAGAGAAGTTCAGGATAAACTATTTTTGGCAAGTAACTATATAGGTTATATCTTAATTATATGGCCAATATTTTTAATCATGATCTACTTATTAAGGAAAAAGCAGGTGCAAGTATGAAAACACGTCTATGTATACTCAGTTTGATTGTTTTAATTTTACTTGTGGGCTGTTCTCGAAAAGAGCTAAAAGTGCCGTTAGAGGATATCGGAATGGTTGATTCGATGGCATTTGATTACATTGATGAAAATGAAATGAGGCTTACGGTGGCTATTCCCCAATATTCCCCGGAGGCAGAGCAGGATACGCAAAACTTTTCCATTACGACAGATCTAGTGTCCAGTGGCATAGTCAAAATAGAAAAACAATCAGATAAAAAGATTGTTTTCAATCAATTGCGTGTGGTACTAGTCAATGAGGATTTTGCACGAAAAGGAAATGTCAGAAAGATTATTCAGCATTTATATCGCAATGCAGAGGTGGGAAATAAAGTGCTCATCGCTGTTGTAAAAGATAACGCAGAAGCTATTCTAAAGGGAGACTATCCTGATAAGCCTAATATTAACTTTTATTTGAATGACCTATTAGAGCCTAGTATTAATACAGCCTTTAATCCAAACACCAATATCCATGATTTTATGTATACAATTACGAATCCAGTAATTGATACCATTTTACCTTATATTGAAAAGCGAGGGGATAAATTAGAGGTGGAAGGTGTTGCAATTTTCAAAGGAAATCAGATGCATGAACTGATTAAACCAGAGGAAGCACTGGTGATTCAAGCTTTGAATGGACGGAAAAATCTTGCTCCGTTACACTTGGAATTAAACGCAGGGCATGGGGAAGAGAAACTCATGATTGATTTAATTGAGAGCAGTGTAAAAAAAGAGAGTAATAAGAACGTGAATTCACCAAAATTAACGGTTTTCTTAACAATCAAGGGTACATTAAGTGAGTATAAGGGTAAAAGAGAATCTCATTTGTTTACAGTTGAAAGCATTAGTGATTTAGAAAAAGATGTGAATAAACAGCTTGAACAGGATATTGGTAATTTTTTAGAGCGATTAAATAAAGCAGAGGTGGACCCAGCTGGCTTAAGTGAGGAATTTAGAATGTACTCTCATGGGAAATGGACGACGGAAAAAACGAGAGCGCTTATTAGTAAATTAGACGTTAAAGTCCATGTGAAAACGTCCATTATTAGTACAGGTACATTAAAATAAATGGAGGCCAATTCGTCAAGAATTGGCCTTTGCTATTAGGATGTTTTCCGCATAATAAAGCTTAAATGTCTTCCTGCCTGTTTGTCCTGACGGTAGGAAAAGCCATTTGGGCTAAGGAACGTACAAGTTTCATCAATTTGAATTTGGTCAGCTGGAATACCAGCAAGCTCACATTGTTTTTTTACTGTTTGCTGATTATCGATATGATATTTATTCGTTTCTGCATTGTAGTACATAAAGTCTTCCGCATAACCAAGGCTGTGAAACTTTTCGTAGACATCTGCGTCCACCTCAAACTTTTGCTGACTCAGCGCCATACCAATTTGGACATGAAAATCCTCTGGTCGACATTGTTCTTCGTTCATCAGATGCTCAAACAATTTGGGCGTTATTTCTTTGACAGTTCCTTGCCAACCTGAATGAATAACGCCAACTAGTCCGTTCACAGCATTATAAAAAATAACGGGAACGCAATCAGCCGTAAAACTACATAATAATAAATTCGGCTCTATGGTATAAAGGGCATCGGTATTTTTAACTGCTGTATCGAGTTGCTCAGCACCTCGCCCTTTATCGGCTAATGTGACTTTATGAAAGTTCGCACTATGTGTTTGCTCGGTGCAAATAAAATGCTGCAAATCACAGTTCAACGTAGCGGCTAAATGCTGACGATTGTCGATGATAGCTTGAACATTATCACAAATATGCAAAGCCATATTGTTTTGCTCTAGTTCCATGTCATCTTTCAAGGTAGTCCCAGCGATAAATTGTTCATTATCCACATAAATTTTTGTTTTCATTCAATCACCTCGTTTTACTATATAGGATTACTTATGGAATGGATAGGTTGCATGTATTTGATATTTAGTTACTCCTTTACCCTTCTATTAAACTTTTAGACATAATGAATCGATTTCCTCACATATAGTAGGAGGAATGCTATATAGGGGAGAGAGCGAACATTGACTGAACTAAACCTATTATTAATTTGCCAATTAGGAATGGGTCTGTTTTGGATAATTACATACATACTGGTGATCTATAAAGGGTGGCAAGATAAAAAATATGGAATGCCTATGGCCGCTATTTGTGCCAATATTTCATGGGAGTTTATCTTTGCTTTTATCTACCCACAAAATGATCTCCAACGATACATTACACTCATTTGGCTCGTATTGGATATCTTTATTTTAATGCAGTTTTTACGCTATGCGCCAAGTGAATATCGTAGGATACTTAGTAAAAAGTTATTGTATGGCTCCTTTTTGGTTACGTTACTTTTCAGCATGTTGATGATTTTTGGCATCATCTATGAGTTTCAGGATTTTGAAGGGAAGTACACAGCATTTTTCCAAAATCTTATGATGTCAGGGTTATTTATCGCTTTATTGTTGCAAAGAGGGAACTTAGCTGGTCAATCAATGGGAATTGCCGTCTGTAAAATGGTAGGTACATTGTTTGCTGCGGTTGGCTTTTATCTCTACTTCCGTACGCCATTGATTACCATTATTTCCATGGCAACGCTCTTTTATGATGGACTCTATATTCTACTAATTTATCGATTAAAGCGTAAACAATTAGCAAAATAGGCTATTTTGGGTAATTTTAAATAGCTGAATGTATTAGTAATGTATGCCAATTACAAAAAGATTGCAACTTGATGACAAAGCTTATGATGCAAAATAGCGTAATAAAGGGTTTTGTTCGTTTGTGTTGTGTCGATGTCATACAATTGTAAAAATCCTTCCAAATATTTTGTGATGATTATGGCTCTGAAACTATTTACGATAATAGTAGAGCAAACAGGAAGGATGATGAACATGTTCAAAAAAATAAAAAAAGCAACACTCGCTTCAGTAATTGCAGCTTCATTATTAGTACCAGCAGCGGCAATGGCAGCTGAATCCTATACAGTGACATCTGGTGACACACTTTGGAAAATAGCGTTGAAAACTGAGACAGGCGTACAAGAATTAATAGATGCCAACCCACAGCTTGCCAATCCGAATCAAATTTCCCCTGGGCAAAAAATCAATATCCCTGTAAAGGAACAGGCAACGGTTGAGCAAGAGGTTGTTAAACTTGTTAATGCAGAACGCGCCAAAGCAGGTCTGCCAGCATTACAGGAAAATTGGGAGCTATCCCGAGTAGCCAAATATAAATCTCAAGATATGCATGATAAACAGTACTTTGACCATACAAGCCCAACATATGGTACACCTTTTACCATGATGAAAAACTTTGGTATTATGTACAAAGCTGCTGGTGAAAATATTGCTAAAGGTCAACGCTCAGCTCAAGAAGTTGTAACAGCTTGGATGAACAGTGCAGGACACCGTGCCAATATTCTCAATAAAAGCTATACCCATATCGGTGTAGGCTATGTGCAGGATGGTCATTATTGGACACAAATGTTTATTCAAAAATAAAATAGGACACTGTTCTGTACTTGAGCTTTTTACAAGAGTTGAAAATGATAGAGCATCTACTGACTAATTAGATAGCTAGTAGATGCTCTTTTTTATGTAAACTTTGAGCGTAATTTCTGTTGCTTCGCGAGTAATCCCCTTTCTTCACGGGAATTCATCTTGCTTATAGACAATAAGGTGTGCTAATTAGTAGAAATAACTTTTCATGCGATACGGATGAAAGTTGATAATTAAAATTCCGATGATTTCTCTTATAAATTAGAATGGACGAGGGTTTTCAGTTAAGATTCTATATTAAAAGTTGAACAACAATATGTTAACCCTGTTCTAAAATTAGGACAGGGTTAACATCATTTTATTATTCTTCACCAATAGGTGTTTCTCATTTACATAAAATAATTTGACGTAAAAAAGACTGTTTTTTAGCAATACATCGGTCAACTATCTCGAATCCAGCTTCTTCAATTAAGTCATCAATCGTATCAATTGTGGCAATAATAATTTTATCTGAAATTCGTCGAGCATGCTTTAGTATCTCACTTTGTTCTTCCCTTGATGCGTGAGTAAATAAGTTATATGGTAAATCAACAATCGCTACATCATAGTGCTCCGTTACCTCTGAAATCGGTCCTAGTGTAATTTTGCCTTCTAGTCCGAAATAAGTGATATTACTTCTGGAACCCTGACATACATGATAATTAATGTCTCGACCTTCAATATCAATTCCCATTGAAAGTCCCTCAATTATGACAGTTCCTATCCCACAACAGGGGTCGATAGCACGTACATTTTCAATATGTGGAACTGCAATATTAGTAATGGCACGAGCAACTCTTGTGCTCAGTGCAGTTGAATAATTGTGTGGCTTCTGTTTATGTTTAAGCCAAATGGGTTCACTTTTTGTATAGTTGCCAAAATACCAACGACCGTCTAAAGTAATAATCCCCAAGATAATTTCCGGATTGTCTAAATCTGGTTCTCCGTTAATCGACAATCCAATTTCTCTTTCAATTTTACGACGCTCTGCATGGTTTATCTTATTAGTAGTATTTATGACCATTTTATTTAAACTAATTACTTTGTAAGTGTTTTCTCCTACATTGAAATGCTTAAGACGATCCTTTAATACGTCTAAATCATTTTCTTCATATAATATCTCAAGTCTCTCTTCAATAAATGGGCTACGGCTTGGATCAACTTTAACATCGCTAATTAAATAGTTTGAGTCAGAATCTTTTCCAAAAAATGAGCGCATCTCCATTCTACATAAATCATATTCATCAATATGATGAATATAAGTGTAGATATACTTATCACGTATTTTTAAATCATTAGTCAATTTATTTTTCTTCCTTTAAATTCCAGATTTTATTTGTGGGAAATGTAGTTATAAGTAGTGTTTTAATATAAAACAAAATTTAGTCATTTATTTTAATCTAAAGAATCATTCTACTAAACTTTAGCCTTATATGCCATTTTATTTCTTTGAGAAGTAATGTTTTTAGGCTGTATAAATGATAAATGCGGAATAATCTTATCTAAAATAAAGATAGCGAAGAGAAAATAGCTGCCCCATATAGTACTTACAATTCTATATCGTACAAAGGTTTATTCAATCATAAAATTTCACAGGAAATGATGGCAATGGTAGCCTTCATATAGCGTGTTTTTGCAGTATTGACAAATAAAAATCATCGAAAAACAACACACTATGAGCAATCTACGAATAAGATGTCTCTGTAGTATGAAGATAGAGGTAGGTGTTTATGGTTGAGAAAGAAGTGGCTGGCTACATGCGGTATTATCTGTATACTGGGGCTAGTAGGATGTCAGGACAAAGCGGTAAATGATAACAAGCTAGAACAAGAAATTCAACAACATGAAGAAGCTCAGCAGTCTGTTACGTATGAACAAGAGCAACCAATCGAGCCTATTGTAGAGCTTATTGATCCCGTTACTCAGCAGATGGTTCAAACAATCTCTCCAAAGGAATTTGGCTTTGACACAGATCCGCAAGCCTATCACAAGCAGCTGGAACAATTAGCAAAGGAATTGGCGAGAGGAACAGACACAATGACTGGCTATGATCAACGAATGGTCCTCGATCGATTGGGAGAAGAGGGGCAAGTAATCAAAGGAAGACCGCAAACTATTTTAAAAGAAAGTGAATTAGTAGAGCGAATTCTAGAGGCTTCAACGACGGGTGGTCAAGTGGAAATGCCGCTCTATGTAACAGAAAGTGGCTATTATTTAGAGGATCTTCCTTTATTAGAGGAAGTCGTTGTTGCATCCTATACGACATATTTCAATAGCACAGATAGTGGAAGAAATAAAAACATCGAGCTGTCGGCCAGGGCGATCGATAATGTTATTGTAGGTAGTGGGGATTATTTTTCTTTTAATACGATTGTGGGTCCGAGGGATGAAGCGAATGGCTATCAACCTGCACCGGAAATTATTAATAAGAAGGTAGTTATGGGGATTGGCGGTGGAATCTGTCAAACGTCTTCAACCCTGTTTAATGCTGTCGATCAAATTTCAATTAACTATGTGGAACGTCATCACCATTCCTTAGATGTGGGGTATGTACCTAAAGGAAGAGATGCTACTGTTTCCTACGGCAGTTTAGACTTTAGGTTCCAAAACACGAATGATGTACCATTTTTAATAAAGGCTACCTATGGCAATGATTTTCTAACAATTGAAATCAGAACGGCAGCGAAATATGTAGAAAAATTGACAAAGTCATAATGGCATGAAAAGACACCACTAGACGTTGGTGTCTTTTTTTAGGTGACATGATATAGTTAAATTGAGATATTTTACAAAAGCTTTGGGAGAAGGGGAAAGACAATGCATCCAAAACTACAGGCAGCTATTGATTCGATTGATTTATACCAAGCAACTTATCCAGAGGATGCTTGTGTCATCGTGGCAGATAGAGAGAAAGTTCTTGCCTATAAACCGGGGAAACGTGTTGATTTAAAAGTAGGGGTTGGTGAACCAGTACATAAATATCGAGGGACTGCAACGGAAATAGCCTTAAGCTCAGGCCGCTTTGTGAAAGAAGAGCGCGGGGCGGAAGGGTTTGGCATGGCATACATTGCCTCTGCACAGCCTATTTTTGACGGTGGTCAGGTAATTGGTGTAGTGAGTGCCATTATTTCCAATGAAAAAATGGATAGTATGCGCTTGTTGGCAACTGAGCTTTCAAGTGCTGTTGAAGAAATGACGACTACCAATGAAGGATTAGCTACTTCCAGTATGGATGTGTCCAATCGTTTAGAGGAATTATCGAACTTCTCGGAATCGATGGCAAGTGATATTAAGCAGATTAATGACATTGTGAATTTAGTAAAGGATTTGGCTATGAAATCCAAAATTCTTGGCTTGAATGCATCCATTGAAGCAGCACGTTCAGGTGAGCATGGTCGTGGCTTTGCCGTGGTTGCTTCAGAAATACAAAAAATGTCCCAAAGCAGTACAGAAAGTGCTGATAGCATTACAGTGCAACTAGAAAATATTAAACAATCCATCGATCAAGTCAATGCGTCAGCAAATCAAATTTCTGCGTTTACACAGCAATTTGCTGCGAGTATACATGAATTAACAGATGCCTATAAAGGGGTTAATAGCACGGCAGAAAAGCTCATGCAGATTAGTGAGATGAAAGGATAATAATATAAAAAAAGGATAATAGACAGGTAACATGCTATTATCCTTCCCCATAATTAAATAATCTCTAAAATTTCCTGTGGTGTAGCGACCTTATATTCAGGATTTTCGTTTTGCACGACCTCTATGGCATCATAGCCCCATTCTACCCATACAATCGGGACACCTGCTTTCTTACAAGCCACGATATCCCTTTGTTCATCCCCAATATATAACACGTCAGCTGAGTTGACATTTGAGTCCTTTAAAAACTTTTTCATCACTTTATCCTTGCCAAAAATTCGATTGGAGCAAAGAACATCTGTTACACAGTGAATACCGTTCATTTTAAGAAATTCTAAAATATTTTCCTTAGAATTAGAGGAAATAATAATGATTTTATAGCCTCTCTTATCAATTTCCATCAGGACTTCCTTCATTCCATCAAAAAGATGAACATCATTTAATGATTGACGATACAATTTATAAAATTGCGGTAAAATCATGGGCAATTTATACATTGGGAAATCAAATAATTTACTGCGTTCAGAAATCGATAATTTTTTCAGTGTATCAATTTCCTTTAATTCGATGCCTTTAAATTTATATTTTTGCGCTAATGTATTCCATGCTGATGCAAACACTGCGGTTGAATCTGCCAGTGTTCCATCAAAATCAAAGATAATATGCTTCATTGCTAATTTTCTCCTTTTCCATCTCGTTGTAATTGACGTTTTATCTTAATTCAGCAAGTGTTTTTTGTACCAAAAGTGAAGCAGTACTATAGAGAAAGAAAATTACTTGTGTTGTTTTTCTCCAATGGGTGTTCAAATGCCCGCTAAAAAAGCTGAACTCAGGTTAAGAACGCTACATCTTGTGCCATATCTGAGTAACCATCATCATGTTAACCCAAAGCCTCGGCGGAAGTCTCAGATTTTGAAGTTGGCCTGCACGATGCAAGTCAGTTAACTGTCACAGGACGTGATGGTCTGAGGTTAACTATCTACTCATTAGCTCGAAAAAACTGGGCGCAAAGTTGATCTGCGCGAAAACGCAAAATCAGCGGCAATTACGTCAAAGGCATAATTGATGTTTAAAGATATTACATAGGATGGACGACCTAGTGCATCATGAAACAACAACTATTTTGAGCGTACGTAAACATCTTATGGTAAATATTATCAGAAAATACTGCGATTGCAACGGAAATGACATAACAAAAGGAGGTGCCTTAAAATTCCTTCGAGACACCTCCCTTCTATACTAAAATTATTGAGTTTTTTTCAAAAAGAAAGAGAGCATGACATTGATGATTGCCAGAGCAAAACTGATTGTAAAGACAAATGCAGAGCCTGAAGCCGCCGCCTCTTGAGCATTCGTTGTACTGTCAGTTAAGAATTGCTGTTGCTTAGCTGAGAACAACGAGACCATTACAGCAATGCCTATGGCACCTGATACTTGTTGAGAGGTTTGTGTAATCGCAATACCATCAGGAAAATATTGTCTTGGCAAAGCATTGAGCGTATTCGTTTGGACAGAGGCTAATACCATACCAACCCCAAGCATCATGATGATATGTGTTATCACTAATGCCCAAGTAGCTGTTTCGGTACCATTTAAAGCATAAAGTCCATAGCCAATCACAACAAGTATGGTTCCGGGGGTAATGATTGCACGTGGTCCGTATTTATCGAAGTATTTACCGATGCTTGGTGCTAATAGGCAGTTTAGTAGACTACCTGGGAGCATCATTAAACCTGTTACAAAGGCTGACACCAACAGTGCCGTTTGCATATACATCGGGAGCACCACTAGCATAGACAGCATATTGAAGAAGGTAATCATGTTCATCAGAAGACCCAATACGAACATTGGATACTGGAAAGCTCTTAAATTTAACATAGGATGATCCATTTTCGATTGACGCAACACAAATAAACATAAGGCAATTACACCTAGTAAAATGATGCTAAGTACGTTGATGCTTGTCCAACCCAATTCTCCACCGCTACTTACACCATAGACGATGCCACCAAAGCCAATCGTAGATAAGATAATAGACCATATATCTATAGCAAGCTGCTTTATTTCATTCACATTGGGAATAAAGATAAAACCAAAAATGATCGAGAATAATAAGAAGGGGATGGTAACCCAGAATATCCAGTGCCAGGATAGAGTATCTAAAATCATCCCTGCTAATGTCGGGCCGAAAGCGGGTCCTGCTAAAATGACGAGACCCATAATCCCCATAGCACCACCACGTTTATTAGCTGGAAAAATCGTGAAAATCACATTTTGCGTTAATGGTAATATAATCGCTAAACCTGCAGCTTGAATAACACGTGCTATAAGTAAGACAGCAAAGATTGGTGCAACAGCGGCAAGTATGGTACCAATTATTGAAAAGAGTAAAGAGACTATAAACATTTGGCGAGTGGTAAATTTTTGCATTAAAATGCCTGTAACAGGTACTAAAATGCCTAATGTGAGAAAATAGCCTGTTGCTAGCCATTGGATAGTTGTGGCATCCACGCTAAAAAGTTGGCTAAGCTCCCCTAGTGCAATATTTAATGCTGTCTCACTAAATAGCCCTACAAAGCCGGCTACTAAGAGAGCAGCCATAATTGGACCTGTTTTTATTTCCTTATTCACTGTAAAAAACTCCTTCAAAAATGTTCGACTTTCATAGAATATCTAAATACAGAATATTTAGAAAAATAAGATGCAATGCTTCTACTAGTTCATGTTCTGCATTATAAAAAAGTCTATGAAGATATAATCGTGATGTCGATTATCAGCGATCATGATTCCTTTTAGCTAGTACACCTCCGCGATACTAACTGCTCTGTTTTTTACTATAGCAAAAAAAAATTCTCAAATGTAAGTACTAATTTGAGCGATTACTATACGATTTCATAATTTAGACACATTTTTTTGAGATAGCATTCATTTTTTGAAGGAGAGGAGGAGATTTGTCCGGACCTATTACAAACGAGTGATAGGTCTGGACTCTTTTATGAGAGCTTTTCGGCTTTTTCACGTGTTCGAATTAAGTAATAGGCATTGACGGAAGAGGCGATCGGAATAATCAGTGCAATGCCGATGCCTGCACAAAAAATAGTCGTCATTTCAGCACTAAAAACCTTGGAGTTGACGATTTCACCAATCGAATAGGAGAGATCTTTGAACCATATTAATAAGCTTAAATAGCCACCAAAGAAAGCGAAGAATAACGTATTCGTATCGGTTCCTAAAATATCTCTCCCGATATTTAGGCCGGATGTAAATAATTTCTTTCTACTAATCGAAGGATTACGATAAAAAATCTCATGCATGGAAGTAGCAATGGAAATAGCCACATCCATAATTGCTCCAATCGTACTCATAATAATGACGGAAGCACCAATCTGCACAAAATCAACACCAATATAAAGGGAAAAGATGCTTATTTCTTCTGTTGATTCTTCACCAAATCCTTGAATCATCAATTTTTTCGTTACAAATGTAATAAAAAGAAGTAAGACAACAATTGTCACCATAGTGGAGATAAATGCTGTAATGGTTTTACTGTTTGTTTTATTGATATAGAAAAGGCTAATACAACTAATAATTGTACAGGCAACGAACGTTAAGATAATGGGGCTATTTTTAGGGTTGGTCATTAAAAAGATCGTCACAAAGAGCACACCGAAATTTAGGAATAAAGAAAGAAACGAACGTACACCTTGCTTCCCGCCAATCGCGACCATCAATAGACATAAAATAAAAGCTAATAACACAATTACATTCATTCTTGAACCCTCTTTCGATTAATGAAAAATAGAGCAGTATACTGACTGATCGGAATCGTGAGGACAACGCCAATACCACCTGCTAAGGCGCGAGCTAATTCTAAAGAAAGATTCAAGGACAGCGTGAGTCCTAAAGTAGAAGAATTTTTCAAATAAAGAATAACCATCGGTATGGAGCCGCAAAGGTAGGCAAAGAATAAAATACTCGTAATGGTGCCCATAATATCTTTCCCGATTTCATGCCCTGAAGATTTAAGTGCCTTCACAGAAATAGTAGGGTCTTGTTCATATAAAGCAAAGATTGAAGAAGCCATTGTGATAGAGACATCCATGACAGCCCCAAGTGAGCCAATAAATAAGCCAGCCATAAAGACTGTACGATAGGGGCGTGTTAAAAATTGCATTTCTTCATAGCGAAGACCGTTTTCACCAGTTAACCACATCACGACAGAGCTAATGATGAGTGCCATAACGGTTCCTAAAAGTGTAGACACAATAGCTGCATACGTTTTCGTGTTCAAGCCGCTAATAAGTAACAACGAAATAATCGTAAATAGAAGAGCGCAAATACCACTGATGACTAATAAGCTGAGGTTACCATGTTTCACATATAAATCTAACGCGAATGATAAAATCAATGCATTGACAATTAAACTAATGATGGAAAACAAGCCTTGTCTTTTCCCTATAAGGAGTAAGACAAAAATAAAAATCCACGCAATCATGAGAAGGGTTTGATCTCGTTTTAAATCAAGAATGGTACCAGTTAGCCCTGACTGTAATGTGTCATTATCTACGGAGACAAAGATTTCATTGCCTACACGGTATTCTTGGTCGAAAGCTCCAGAGGCGGAATAGTCATTCGTCAAATGGATGGATTGCCCTTTATATGGCCCATTTTGTATCACTGCTGTAATATGCTGTGTAAATAAATAATCATCATTATCATACATATCTGTCATTGGTTCTGATTCTGCTACATCAGCTTTTATCACCTCAGCAATCGGTCGATCATAAAATGATTCATTATGATGAACGAACACAATCGAAAGCACGCAGCAGAGCATTAATAAGGCATAGAAAACACCTTGCCCCAATGGGATGTTTTTAAAAAATAGCAAGTAAATGACCTCCAAAGTACTGGACTGAATTGTCACTTGTAAAGGAACGTTTTAGTGAAAGGGAAGTTCCATGCACAGTTTAAATGTTATCAGTTTAATGATTTCGTTTACATTTATCAAGTCATTGTTATATTAAGCTGAAGACTCCCTTGCTGGCGAGTGATTAAACACCCGCTGAAATAGAGGAACACCATCAAAAAACGCTGCCTCCTGTGGCAGGCAATAACGTTGTGACCAACATTATGTTGCTCAAAGCCTCAGGCGGATCTCACAAACGCGAAAAAATTTGGATGCATTGTTGGTCTGCTATAATTCTTTTTGAAAAATTTTTAAAAAGAAGGATGGATAATAGAATAAAATAGTGTTATCGTAAGATTAGCTAAATAAAAAATCCTTCAGGGTAGGGTGAAATTCCCGATCGGCGGTGATGAAGTAATTCAAAGTCCGTGAGCGCAAGCTGATTTGGTGCAAATCCAAAACCGACAGTTATAGTCTGGATGGGAGAAGGGTAAAAATGCGAGCTTTTTAAATTGATTGTAATTTAGAAGGTTTATTTGCCTATGCATTTATTACACTACTTCCCACAAGCTTGTTGGGAAGTTTTTTTATTTAGTGCCAATCGAATAGAAGATGTTCTTCGGGGTAGGGTGAAATTCCCAATCGGCGGTGATGAAGTAATTCAAAGTCCGTGAGCGCAAGCTGATTTGGTGCAAATCCAAAACCGACAGTTATAGTCTGGATGGGAGAAGAACAAATGAGATGACAGTCTATGGAAAAAATAGTTTTCAATTAGGCTTATTTGTTGATGTCTTATACTCCCAAACCCCTTTGCTGAAAGGGGTTTTTGTTTTTTATCGATAGCTAGAGCTAGAGAAGGAGGAGACGGATAAAACTGGAGAAGTGACGGATAGACCTTCGAAACTGATGGATAAGACTTCAAAAGTGAAGGATAGAAGCCTAAATCAATGAAAAGTAGGTGATGGAATGTTTACAGGGCTTGTAGAGGATATTGGCATTCTGAAATCCATGCAAAGCGATAGGGACAGTATGAAAATAACAGTTCAATCAGCCAAGATAGCAGAAGATGTCAAGCTTGGAGACAGTATCGCGGTTAATGGTGTTTGTTTAACGGTGACATATTTTACGGAACAGACGCTTACGATGGATGTGATGCCTGAAACAGTCAACGCAACCAATTTACAGCACCTCGTAGTAGGGGATTTCGTGAATTTAGAGCGTGCCATGCCTGCTAATGGGCGATTTGGCGGTCATTTTGTTGCTGGACATGTGGATGGGGTCGGTAAAATTTTACGCAAACGTCCAGTTGCCAACGCAGTCTATATTGATATCGAATTGTCAGAGGAACTAACCAAATTTTGTATTCCGAAGGGTTCTATTACGATTGATGGCACAAGCTTAACCCTTTTTCATGTTGACACGAATAGTGTCACGATTTCACTAATTCCCCATACGTACAAAGAAACCGTATTAGGCATGAAGAAGGCTGGAGCGATTGTTAATATCGAAACGGATTTAGTTGGTAAATATATTTTACAGCACCTGAAAAAAGGGCAAGCAACACCAACCATTACGAGAGATTACTTAGCACAACATGGTTTTTAACAAACTGAACGAGGAGATGACAAAAGTGCTATATGCAATTGAAGAGGCCATTGAGGATTTAAAGCAAGGTAAAATGATTGTAGTGGTTGATGACGAGGATCGGGAAAATGAAGGAGATCTTCTGGCACTCGCTGAATTCATGACACCAGCAACTATAAACTTTATGGCAACCTATGGTAGAGGATTAATTTGTACACCGATTTCACAGCAGCTTGCACAGCAGCTAGACTTACATCCGATGGTTCAGCACAATACGGATAATCATCAAACAGCGTTTACCGTAAGTATCGACCATGAGGATACAACGACAGGAATTAGTGCCTATGAACGAGCATTTACGATACAAAAAATGATTGAAAAGCAAGCAAAGCCAACTGAGTTTCGTCGACCTGGTCATGTTTTTCCGCTCATTGCGAAGGATAATGGTGTTTTAGAGCGAAGAGGGCATACGGAGGCGACTGTCGATTTGGCGAAGCTTTGTCATAGTGTGCCAGTGGGTGTTATTTGCGAGATCATGGGCGATGATGGTCATATGCTACGCTTTGAGGAATTGATAAAGTACGCAGCACAGCATGACTTGAAAATGATATCGATAGAGGCACTTGTAGCATATCGCAGTCAATTGCTTACAACTGAAAATAAAATTTCTATTTAAAAAGGAGAAAGAACAATGGGTCAAACATTTGAAGCACAATTAATTGGAACGAGTTTAAAAATTGCAGTTGTGGTAGGTCGATTTAATGAGTTCATCACAAGCAAATTATTGGACGGTGCAATGGACGGCTTAACACGACATGGTGTTGATGAAGCGTCTATTGATGTTGCATGGGTTCCAGGAGCTTTTGAAGTTCCTTTTATTGCGAAACAACTAGCAGAAACAAAGAACTATGATGCCATTATTGGTTTAGGTACGGTTATTCGCGGCTCTACAACACACTATGATTATGTTTGTAATGAGTCAGCAAAAGGTATTGCCAATGTATCGTTATCAACCAATGTACCTGTTATTTTCGGTATTGTGACTACGGAAAATATTGAGCAGGCGATTGAACGTGCTGGTACAAAATCTGGTAATAAAGGATACGATGCTGCCATGTCTGCCATTGAGATGGCTAATCTAAAGAAAATGATTGGATAATGACCAAATGTTTCTTTGAATATTTTGCACATCCATGGGAAAAATATGCTTAAGTGTATTTATTGAAGGTAATCGTTTTTCATAAATGTACTAATCTGGAGCTGGCTCAGTAGGAGATGAGAAGTATTTCATCAATGGAACAAATGATCAATTTGAAAATGTTGAAATCACTATTTCAACGCTCTGCTGATGTGATTTTTCAACAATATAAATTTCAGCAATATACAGTACATTTGATAACTTGTGATGCAATGATCAACGAACAAATACTTCAGACGGTAGTTGTTCAGCGAGTCCAATCCTTATTAAGTGATGTCGCTGATGACATGTTAGAGGAACAAATCGACCAGCATTTACACATTCCCTATTTACAAAAGGTTTTAACGCAAGAGGATGCCATAACAAGAGTCTATAAAGGGCATGTATTATTGTATTTTGAAGAAAATCAATTACTATTTTCTAGTGATATTTCTAAAAAACCGAATCGAGAGCCCGGAGAAACATCGCTAGAATTAGTGGTCAGAGGGCCAAGAGATGACTTTATAGAAGATGTTTTTATTAATATTGCTTTATTAAGAAAGCGTTTGCCCACTAATTCTTTTAGTGTAGAAACATTAGAAATTGGGAGACGTTCCAAAACCACTGTAGCGGTACTCTATATGGATGACATTGTGAATTTAAATATGCTAGAACAAATCCGTCTACAATTACAAAAGATTGATACGGATATTGTCGTCAATGGTGATTTATTGATGGAAGCAATTGAACAAACAGCCAAAGTACTGCCCAGGCATGATTATACCGGGAGACCGGATTTTGCTATGCAGGCATTAATTAGGGGAAGAATACTAATAATGATTGATGGTGTTTCCTACGCATTGATTACACCTACGAATATAATGTTGCTCTTTAAATCGGGAGAGGATAATGATTTTCCTGTCATTGTCAGTTCAATGGAAAGATTGCTTCGTATTGTTGGGATATTAATTAGTATGCTAACACCAGGCTTTTGGCTTGCGCTGACGACGTATCATCAAGAACAACTTCCTTTTCTTCTTCTAGCAACAGTTGTTGAGTCGAGAACGGGACTGCCATTCCCAACGATTCTTGAAATACTAATGATGCTATTTATGTTTGAAATGTTTCGTGAAGCCAACTTACGTCTTCCGAGTGCAATTAGTGGATCAATTAGTGTTGTGGGAGGTTTAATTATCGGAGATGCAGCGATAAAAGCTGGCGTTACGAGCCCTTCAATGATTGTTGTCATTGCGATTTCGAGTATTGCGGCTTTTACATTGGTTAACCAATCATTTGTAACAGCCATGAGTATTTTTCGACTAATCATTATTATAGCCTCTGCCTTTTTTGGATTATTTGGTTTTTTTATTGCAGTATTTTTCATCATCTTATACGCAGCGAATATGCGTGTGCTAGGTGTACCCTATTTAAATTTTAGTGCACATTTGAAGAAGGAAAATCTAAAAAAATCATTATTAAGACTTTCATCAAAGGGCTACAGTAGACGACCTTCCTTTTTAAAGCCACAGGATCGAACACGTACTTCGAGAAAAAAATAAACAAATTTCATTAAAGATCAGGTATTGTAGTAGGTACCTGATCTTTTTTGTGACTTTTGCTTTAGGAAGGTATTACATTAGCCTGTAGGATAGGAAATGAGACATAAAATGTTATTAGTTACCTTTTTAGTTTACTTTCTTGTAAAGGATTATTAAACTATTGGTTACGGTGTGTAATTTTAGTAGAGTTTAAGTAAAATGGATTTTCTGTTTTCATTTCTGTAGGATAATTAAGAAATGTTCACTTTACAAACAAAAAATAGAGTTAATTATTATATAATGATATTCCAGAATATTTATAGGTGAGGAAGTCCCGTTTTATATGAAAAATCGAAAAATAAAACTAATATTAATTCTATCAACGCTTTTATTATGTTTGTTTACAAGTTTAAACATCATTACATCCTATGTGAAAATTAAAAAGACCGTTGAAGAGTCAATTGCCAATCAAAGCTTAGAGGCTGCCAACTCCATTGCTTCTTCTATTGATACAGCTGCTTATCAGCAGTTTTTGAAGAATCCACAGAAGAATGATTATTATTGGGAAGTAAGAAGCTATTTAAATGATGCCAGAGTAAAACTAGGTGCATTGTTTGTTTATACGTTGAAGGTGGATAATCCAGAAGTATCAAGTGCGATGATTATGGGGCTGCCAAATGAACTGAAAAAAGGCTTTGATATAGGAGAGGTTTGTACTGTCCCAGCAAAGCAAGTGGAAAAAGCCTACAAAGGTGAAACCTATGTTACAGAGGTTATTCATGATTCTGTACATGGTTCTTATTTATCGGTTGGTACACCTATCAAAGATGAGAATGGTAAAATTATTGGGTATCTAGGCATTGATATCAGCGCAGACACATTAAATGGCATTAAGGGAAAAGTCATTGAAGACAATTTATTTATTTTTATTTTTAATGGTGTATTTATTTTAATTGTCATTGGTTCTTTTTTATTTTTACAACGATGGTATCAAAAAGAGGTAGCGAAAGAAGTTGGCGCTACAGAGGACACATATCAAGCAGAAATTAAAACTTTGATTACTTCGGTGTCATCATTACGTCATGATTTCACTAATCATATTCAAGTGCTACATGGTCTTTTACAATTAGAAAAAACAGAGCAAGCAAAACAATATTTGTCTTCACTATCTAAAGAAGTTCAAGCGATTAAGTCTTTAAAATTAAATATTGACCATCCAGGTCTGTCCATCTTATTACAAACGAAAAAATTAACCGCTCAAAATCATAATATTGATATGGACTTTACCATTTCTCAAAATGACTTTAATAAGATTAAAACGACAGATTTAATCAAGATTCTATCCAATTTAATTGATAATGCCATTGATGCTGCGGTTGAATTACCTGAGGGACAACGTAAAATTATGATTTGCTGTACAGCAGATGAAGTACAGTATGAATTTAAAATTACTAATACAGGGCCAAATATCGTGGATGCTGACCACATATTTAAGCAAGGGTTTTCAACGAAAAGGCATGAGCAGGGTCGCATAAGAGGACAAGGGTTATTTATTGTGAAAGAAATTGTCCATAAATACAATGGTCATATTTCAATCGACTCATCGAAACATTTAGAAACAACCGCTATTGTCCATATTCCCATTAAATAACTGAAAATAGGCTTCCTACAAATTGTAGGGAGCTTTTTTCTATTTGTTAGACATACATTACAAAGTAGAAAGTGATATGATGAAGGGGATGAAAAAAATGGAAAAGGATCTCCTGACTTTATTGAGAAAGGGTGGGCTTCATTTATATGTAAGGCATGGAATGGCAACAGTTGGTGTAGATCAGGTATATGGCACGTTTCACAGTTGCCGCTATCAAAGAAACCTATCAGAGCATGGTCGTAGGGAGGCTGTTTACTATGGTCAAATGCTACGTTATTGGCAAATTCCCATCCTTTCGCCCATTACAGCAAGTCCGTTCTGCCGAACAAGGGAAACGGCTCTACTTGCATTTCCAACTAACGGTGTACAAATTGACCCTTTTTTGTTTGATATCTTCATGTTAGGTGGCAATCTTACCAGTGCTGAGCAAACTAGCATTTTAACGAAACTGACATCCAAGCTGGAAATAAAACCATCACAAGGCATGAATAATGTAATGATTGGTCATAGCTTTCCGAGAGACGTGGGCCTTGGTATCCTTTCGAATATGGGGACGGTTGTCATCAAGCCTAAAGGTCCAGGGCGTGGCTATGATATCGTGAAAAAAATAACCTTAGAAGATTTAGCGACATTAGATTCCATTTGAGAAGAGGGAAAATATGAAGGTCAAAACAGTTGAACAATGCACATTAGAGGAAGTATTGAAAGCATGGAACAAAGGCTTTGAAGGCTATTTTGTGGATATCCATATGACGGCCGAAATGTTTTTACATCGACTGGTTGGGGAGGGGCTGTCTCCTAAACATTCCATTGTCATTTTTGACCAAGATGAACCGATTGCAATTGTCATGAACGGTTTTCGTATCATGAATGGCAAGAAAACAGCTTGGAACGGTGGTACAGGTATTTCCCCAGCCTATCGTGGTAAAGGCGTCTCACGCTTATTAATGGAGGAAACCTTAGCTATCTATAAACGAGAACATGTAGAAATCGCTACGCTGGAGGCAATTAAAGAAAATCAGGTAGCTATTGCTTTGTATGAAAAATATGGCTATGAGGTTGCTTCTTCATTATTTTTTTTAAGTGGCGAATATGGAGCGAACGTAGAGCCTACAGCCGCCATTCATGTTGCAACCATTCGCCCTGAGCAGCTAGCATATCTCTCTTTTTATCAGGAAGATGTTCCTTGGCAGTGTGGCTGGCAGAGTGTGAAGCAGGGGGAAGCCAAGGTTTTCTATCATGACAACAATGAAGCCCTAGGCTATATGCTATACAAAACTGTGTGGAATGACAGCGGTGAGATGGAGCGTATTCTACTCTATCAATTGGTGATCCTAGCAGAAAGTCATATAGATTTAATACCGCAATTTTTAGCCAGCGTCACAACACATAAAGTTCAGATAACGACAGTGAACTTTTTAGCTAGCAATCCAGTAACAAGCTATTTATTAAAGAATGGGCTTAAGGTGACAACAGAGCAGGTACAGATGACAAGGAGATTCTAGGCATGGTTGCCAACCTCCTAAAAATCCAGTATACTAATGCGATAAAGAATGGAAATAAAGGATGAATTAGATGACTTTTGAAGAAGTATTACCACGCTTAAAAGCAGGAGAAAAAGTAATTCGCAATGGCTGGGGTGGTGCTGAGCTATATGTGAAGCTGGTTGGTCAAAGCCAACATGATGGCGAGACATTGAATCCTTATTTTTTAATTAACGTTCGTGGTGAGGGCTATACAATGTTCACACCTACAGTATGTGATCTATTAGCGGAAGATTGGATAATCGTAGAATCATAATGAGTGAAGTCATCTCTTCTAGTGAGATGACTTCTTTCTGTAAGGAGACACAATATGAAGTTTGATGAATATAGAGAAAAGATGGTTTTTATTACGGGGGCCGCTTCAGGCATTGGACATGCTCAAGTTATTGCATTTTTAGAAAATGGAGCAACTGTTTTTGGATTGGATGTAGAGGAGCAGGGGTTAATACAGTTACAGCAGCAATATCCTGATCGTTTTGCCTATAAGGTTGGCTCTGTAAGTAGCCAACAAGATGTGGAGCAGTCGTACAAAGAAGCTATTTCAATATTTGGGCAAATTGATATTTTATGTAATACTGCTGGGATTTTAGATGGTTTTGCGAAAACTTTGGATACAGACGAAGCGCTGTGGGATAAAATTATGAACACGAATGTGAAGGGCACGTTTTTTGTGACGAACACGATCTTACCGCATATGGTAGAACGTGGCACTGGTACAATCATCAATATGGCGTCGATTGCTGGACTTGTTGCTGGTGGTGGTGGTGCAGCCTACACAGCTTCTAAGCATGCCATTGTCGGTTATACGAAGCAGCTAGACTTAGATTATTGTCGAGCGGGTATTCGTGCGAATGCGATTGCGCCTGGAGCCATCCAAACACCGATGAATAAGGCTGATTTTGAAGGGGACGGGGAAATGGCTAAATGGGTAGCTGAAGAAACGCCAGCAGGTCGATGGGCACAGCCTTATGAGGTGGCGAATTTGACTTTATTTTTAGCAAGCTCGGCTGCCGATTATATTCATGGGGCAGTGATGCCGATTGATGGTGGTTGGCTGACAAAATAGCATTGTTCAATTCGATATTCTTCTGCTATAATACGCAGGTAAGCAAAAACGGCTTGCACTACGGCACTTCAGATAGGGCGTGAAGCTCTCTTCCTTTGGTCGTAGTTATTACTAAAATAGCAACTAGCTATTTTACAAAGGAGAATAAAATTGAATACATCTATTGTAAAAGATTCTAGCCGTGTTTCTGTAAGTGAACTTACAAAAACGGCACTTGTTGCAGCCCTTTACGTCGCTGTAACGGTTTTGTTGTCAGTCATTAGCTTTGGCGCTGTTCAGCTACGTTTATCAGAAATGTTTAATTATCTGGCACTGTACAATAAGCGCTATGTGGTTGCGGTGACAATTGGCGTCATACTCGCAAACTTCATGTCACCAACATGGATTTTAGATGTGCCAATCGGTGGAATTGCGACCTTTCTTGTCTTATTACTTTGTAGAAGCGTCACAAAACATATGACAAATGACATTGCAAAAATGGTTGTTACTGCTTTGATTTTTGCTGTCTCCATGTTTACAGTGGCTGGTCAATTAACTATCCTTTACGATCTACCATTTTGGGCGACCTGGTTCACAGTGGGCGTTGGGGAATTATTGTCTATGACTGTTGGTGGACTGACTATTTACTTATTAAATAAAAAAATTGATTTATCTAAATAAATTTGATGAATAAAAAAGACATTATCAGCGTAAGGGTGAGAGTATCGAATTTAGAATAACTCTAACACTTCGGCTGAGTTATCCGTTCAAAACAACCGCTTTAGCTATTACTTCATCTACTTAATATAGTATTTTTCACTGAATATCAAAAAAGCCTCTTTGCCCGGATTTTGTCTAGCATTTTCAGAACAAAATCCGGGCTTTTATTTATTTCCTCACGGCCAATAGCCAGATAGCAACAAGGCATCCCAAATCGCAAACCCATAGCTAACTCCTTATAAGCCGATTTTAGGTCACTTCCAAGCTATTTATGCCAAACAACATATCCAACTGCTAGAGCACAATTACCTTATTTCTATAATCCTTAAGGAGATAAGCACATTTTACATATTACTAAACTGTTTTTCACAATGACTTGATTGCTATCTATGCTTGTCAGACCAATCACTTGTCGGAGGGTCTAGAGACAATGTATTGTGCAGCCCACAACAAGAAGAGACTCCCGATGATCCATAAAGAAGCATTGGGAGTCCCTACTATAAAGAAATTTTTTGTCCTATTGATTAATTGGACTGTCTTGGGACGGCTCAACATTGATATTATCAGGCTTTACCAGAAGCTGCACCGAATTAATAGACGAGTTTGATAGTATATAATTTCCATTTACCACAGCTAAAACCTTAGCAACGTATTCTGTGGAGGAAGTGAGTGGGTTACCAAATGCATCCAATTCTATGCTTAGATCTTGACTTACATTGGAGAGTCCATTCTGATAAATTCTAGTACTATTATTATTATTAATTGCATCACTTTCTTTGAAACCATCTGCTGCATCTTTAGGTAACATAAACACTCTATACTCCGTTATGTTTTGTCCGTTTTTGACATCGAAGCCAATTTTAATATCGGAATATTTATTTTTGTCCCCTTGAACACTCAGTTTCACATTCTCCACCGCTACAGGTGCTGAATGATCCACTAAAGTAATAGCAGAAGATGCGAACGATAAGTTATACATTGCCTTGGAATTTCCATTACCTATGGACAATATATACACGCGATATTCTTGGCCATTTGTTATAAGTTTTCCATCCGTATCTTTACTACCAGTTCCCAAACTCATACTATATTGGCCTTTATTTATATCTGTATAATCAGTGACTTTAATAGCTGCGTTCACATCAAAGCCATTTGCTTTTGATGCGGGTACGACAAGAATACGGTAATTACCTATATTGGATTCATCAGAAGGCTTCGAGAATGATATTTGTAAATCTCGACCATCTCCATAATCCCCAATATCGCTTACATTAATATTACTTACCGCCTGAACAGCTTTACTTTTACTAAGTGTAATCACAGGCGAAGCAGAGGATAGGGCATAAGTATTTGGAGTATTTCCATTGGCTACAGTTAGTACATAGACGCGATAGCTAGTTCCTTCCGTAATAAAATTACCGCGCACATCCCTAACTCCATCCAACGTTCTAGTTGCAGCTATATTCCCACCTTTGCTTTCTGTAATGTAATAATTGCTACTATTGGCTTGTGAAAGATTAAAGCTGCTGTAATAAGCTGTAGGTACGATTAGAATTCGATAATGATTGACATTTGCTTCATTAGAGGGCTTCGTGAACGTTACTTGCACATCACGCCCATCTCCATTATCAGCTATATCCGCCACATTCAGATTGGTTACAGCTTGCACATTAAAATTCTTATTTAGCGTAATCGTAGACGTCGGTGCAGATAGTGCATTGCTTCCTATTCCATTCGCTACAGTTAAAACATAGATACGGTAGCTAGTACCTTCTTTAATCGTATTACCGCGCACATCCCGAGTATTTTCAGCTAACGCCTGATCATATGTGGACTTTCCAGATTTGTAGACAGTCGTGTAATTGTTGCTGGATACATTATTTGCTTCCGTCAGACTGAAGTTATTGTAATAAGCTGTTGGTACAACTAGAATTCGATAGTGACTAATAATTGACTCGTCTACAGCCTTATTGAAAGAAACAAAGAGGTCACGCCCGTTGCCATAATCACTTACATCGCTTGCATTGAGATTCGATACTGCACCCGCATTGCTGCTAAATAGCGTAATCGTATTGGAGGCTGAAGACAACACGTTATTCGCTGAGTTATTTGCTACGGCCATAACGAATACACGATAGCTAACTCCATTCTGAATGGGATAACCATCAGTATCTCTTGCCCCTGAAGAGAGCACCTGCGTAATATTGTAGCCTGTCTTGTTCACTTGTGTGTAATAAGTGTTAGATAAACTGTTCGCCTTCGTCAATGTAAAGTTCGAATAGTTGTTAGCTCTTACAACAAAAATTCGGTAAGCATTGATATTAGATTCATTGGACACATTATTGAAGCTAACTCTTAGGTCTCGACCATCCCCAAAGTCATTGACATCACTCACTTGTGTAATAATCGGAGTAGACATTGTATTTTGACTAAGTGTTACTGATGATGAGGCAGACGACAGTTTATTGCTTACTGAATTCGTATTACTTACAGACAGAACGACCGCTGTATAAGGTACGTTATTTCTAATGAACTCACCAGAGGTATCACGTGCTGAGGAAGACAAAGTTCCTACTAACGTACTGCCGTTACTTCCCGATTTACTTACAGTTGTATAGTAGCTGCTTGATAAATTATTCGCAGTAGTAAGACTAAAATTGCTAGCATCCTTGGTTTTTACGATAAACACACGATAATTGGAAATATTGTTATCATTCTGGGGACGAGTGAAGCTAACTGAGACATCGCGTCCATCGCCAAAATCGTTAATATCGTTAATCTTTACATTTGTTACCTCTGTAACAGAAGACAAATTGGTTAAGGTCATCTTCGGAGAAGAAGTCGATAAAACGCTAGAATAAGAACCTTTCCCAACAGCAAGTATACGAACCACATAAGGCTGATCATTTCTAATGTAGTCTCCGTCCACATCTCGTGAATTCTGCGATAAATTGATGGTACGGTTCGAACTTGAAGTAGTTACCACTGTATAATTGGAAGGGGAGACTTTCAAGGCAGATGCTAAATTAAAGCTTTTTGAAGCCTTCACAACCATAATGCGATAATGATCGACGTATGATTCTGTAGACGATCTGGAAAAGCTAACCTCCATGTCACGTCCATCTCCCTGATCATTAACATCGCGAACGGATACATGGCTCGCAGGAGCGATACTGATATTGCTTGGAATGTTTGGATTGCTTGGAGTTTCAGATTGAATCGTTACGGTCTGATTTACTGAGTTCCAGTCAACATCCTGACCAAGCGCTTCACTAACGAAGCGGACTGGTACCATTGTTCTGCCTCTTAAAATTTGTGCTGGTACATCAAGCGTAACTGACTTGCCATTAATAGTAGCTACCTTCGATTTCATCTTGAGCACTACTGTTGTATCTTCTTTATACCCTGTTACCGTTTGACTCCTTGAATCCCAATTTACACTGGCACCCAATGCCTCAAAGATTGCTCTAAGTGGCAGCATAACACGCCCTTGAATCATCGCTGGCGGTTGATCGGTCTTCAATTGAACCCCGTCCACAGTAATTGTGATGGCTTTTGCCGCTTGTGCGGTTGCCGGTTGCAGCAATAGCGGTACAATAAGCATTGCTGCGAAAAATAAAGTCCATATTTTTTTCATAAATTCCACCCTTCTTCATGCCATATGACTGACGCAGCATGACAATTAATTTAACGTATCAAAGGGCTAAAAGTTTCATCCTTTTACCTCGTAAAGAAAATTTAACCATTTTAGGCTGTATCGATGCTATTTTCTGATTCACTTACCGTAACAAAGATTGAGAATTTTGAGGGGAGGTGCCTAACTATTCGATGTAGAAGGATCGGTTAATAACGAGGATTATACTTAGAGTCTTTACGAAACAAAGGAAGCAACTCCCTTGCCCATAGTCGTTTCCACTAAAGGTTGTGGATTCTATCATCAGTTTCATTTTGTCAACTGAATCAGAGGTGTTTGACGTGACTATAGACAAAAGAATTGCCGAGAAATATCATATACTATGGCTTGAACTATAGAAGTGTTTACTTTTTAGTTTTTATTCCACTGTCACTGAAAGTTCCTTTACAAGTAGCGAAGAGGAGCCATAGCCTTTTGGCAGGAAGTAAAGCTCAGAGCTAGTTTCTTTGATATCATTTAAGAACTCGAAAAAATTTCCGGCTATTGTCATTTGCTTAACAGGGGAGGCAATTTTTCCATTTTGAATATGAAATCCTTTTGCAGCGACTGAAAAATCACCTGTAACCGTATTCGTACCAGAGTGAAGCCCAGATAATTCAGTAATAAATACCCCGTTACTAACCGAGTGAATTAACTCATCAAGAGATTTCTCGCCAGTTGAAATATATAAAATTTGGGGCGCAATCGTTAATGTTCCTTTGTAAGAATCTTTATGGGCATGCCCTGTTGTTTCACAGTTATCCTTTTTAGCTGTTTTCCTGTTATGCAAAAGTGTTTGGAGTGTACCCTCTAAAATAATTTCCTGCTCTTTTGTTGCAACACCTTCACCATCAAAGTTTGCTCCAGACAATGCGGCAGGATGGAATGGCGTACTCAGCAATGTAACTGCTTCTGATCCCACTTTTTGTCCGACTTTTCCTTTTAGTAGAGATTGATCTTTTTGAGCATTTTCAGCTGATAGTATTGGCATAAAAGTGTCTAATAAAGAGGCTGATGCATCAGAGCGGAAAACGATTGGATATTTTCCACCCAGAAACGATTTTTCACCTAAATAGGCAAGGGCTTCCTCAGCTGCTTCTTTTGCAATATCATTAGCATGAAGAGAATGAAAATCACGTGTCATTTTCAAATAACGGCCTGTTTTCATTTCTTCACCCTCTTTTACAACTGTGGAGAGGAAAATCACTAGGCCGTTCTCTTTATGTGATAAGGTAAGACTTTTACTATTTACTAATGAACGTTCAGCCGTATATTCTTGCAGTAAACAATAATCAAGAGCAATGATGCGTGAATCGTATGCACGAATCTTTTCTTCGATGGAACGAAGAAACTCTATTTTTTCTGGAATTCCGATAGTATCTAATTCTTCATTGTAATATTCATAAGATGGATATTCAGAGCTGCCATCAAAAATAACTATGCCCTCATCCTCATCAAGTATGTTTGCATTTGCTTTTGCGCTATTAATTAAAAAGGAAATCGAATCATCGTCTAACTTTTCCGTATAGGAATAGCCCATTTTTCCGTTGTAAAGTCCTCGTAGACTTAGACCTCCGTCTTCAGACGTTTCGTAGCTATCAATCTCGCCATTGTAGAGCATGCATCCAATAGATTTATTTTGTTCATAATAAACCTCAGCTTCTATAAAACCGGCTTCTAGCGCCTTGTCTAATAGTTTTTCTTGAAATTTAGCTATGTTCATCAATTATTCCCCCTTCGTTCCACCAACTGTTATTTCACTTACACGTATCATTGGCTGACCTACATTGACAGGAAGGCTCCCACTAAGTGAACCACACATACCCGCTCCATGGGCGAGATTATTACCTACTCGATCAACAAGCTGCAATGTTTTTGCACCATTGCCTATGAGTGTTGCGCCACGTACAGGGCGTTCAATTTTTCCGTCTTTGACGATATAGGCCTCCATCACCGCAAAATTATAATCGCCAGTAGCAGGGGAAACTTGTCCACCACCCATATATTTTGCATATATACCATACTCTGTCGATGAGATAATATCGGCTGGCGTCGATGTACCTGGTGCGATATACGTATTTGTCATACGTGATGTAGGATTAAATCGATAAGATTGTCGACGAGAAGAGCCTGTGGGCTGAGCATTCATGCGTCGAGCATTAAATTTATCGATTAAGTAGCCCTTTAAAATACCATTTTCAATTAAAACATTCTTCCTTGTTTTTTCTCCTTCATCATCGATATTTAGGGAGCCCCACTCGTTCGGTAGTGTGCCATCATCGATATATGTAACAATTTCAGGAGCGACTCTTTCACCGATACGATTGGCGAAGACCGAATTGTTTTTGGCAACAGCAGTTGCTTCTAAGCCATGTCCACAAGCCTCATGGAAAATGACACCACCAAATTCATTATCAATAATGACAGGGAATTTACCGCTTGGACATTCATCTGCATGAAGCATTGTGACAGCGATACGTGCAGCTTCTCCTGCATAATGGTTAAGGTCTAGCTTTTCAATAAATTCAAAGCCTGCATGTGCACCTGGGCCATAGAATCCTGTTTGTACTTCAGTCCCTTCTGTAGCCGTCGCTTGCATACTAAGTCTACTGTGAACTCGCGTATCCTCTACAAATTTACCCTCTGAATTTGCGATCAGGACGTTTTGTTGCTCATCAATATATCGAACTTTTACTTGGTGAATCCGAGGATCATAATGTCTTGCAATAGCATCTGCTTGTCGCATGACCGCTGTTTTTCTTGTGTGCTCCACTGTATGAGGCATGTAGAGAATTTGATGAATAGGCGTGATGATTTCTTTGTGAAGAGGGTGAATGGTACCCGATCCACCACCTTTGATGGCTAGGGCTGCACGTTCTGCTGCTGCTAGTAAACCTTCCTCAGAAAAATCATTGGTGTAAGTATAAATGCTTTGAAGTCCTGAAAAAATACGGATGCCGATTCCAAAATCACGCCCAGAAATACTTTGTTCAATCTTGCCACTTTGTAAGACAAAGTCATTTACATATTTATCTTCAATAAAAATTTCAGAAAAATCCCCACCAGTTGCTAGCGCGGCTTCAAGTACATTTTCAATAATGGATTGTTTAATCATATATCTTCCTCCTTTTCTTGATTGTACCAAATAGTTAAAAAATTCTGTATTATACTATTTTCTCAGATTTGAAGTTATGGTCACATAAAATTATGTATAGTACTTAAAAAATTTTTTTATGACATATTTCTCTAACCATTTCACCACACTAACGGAAAGAAAGAGGAAGGTGAAGAAATGCAACAACCATATAATGTCGGTGATATCGTTTATATTTTTTATCGGAATCCTCATATTCAGGATGTAGCGAATATACAGGAAGCCGCAGTGGTTTATCATCCAGAGCAACCAGAGGAGCTGGCTCTATTTTTATTTGAAACATATTATCCAATTTCAAATGATATGTTAATTTTTTCAAGCGAGATGGCGGCTGAGCAAGCCTATCATCAGTATTTTCATTGAGGGAGGGCTACTATGATCAAACCGTTTATCCCTCAGCTTGTCTATTTTGAGCCTGATGCGCTCCAGTATCCATTAGGTCAGGAGCTAAAAGACAAATTTGAACAAATGGGGATTGAAATTCGCTATACGACTTCGCACAATCAAGTAAGAAATCTTCCTGGCGACAATGATTTTCAAAAGTATCGAGTAGCGAAATCGACATTAGTAGTAGGCATTCGAAAAACGTTAAAGTTTGATACATCTAAGCCCTCAGCAGAGTATGCGATTCCGTTTGCAACAGGCTGCATGGGACATTGTCATTATTGTTATTTACAAACAACAATGGGCAGCAAACCTTATATTCGTACGTATGTGAATGTTGATGAAATTTTGGAGCAAGCAGATATTTATATGGCAGAACGAGCTCCTGATATCACTCGCTTTGAGGCATCCTGTACTTCAGATATTGCAGGGATTGATCATTTAACACATACATTGAAGCGCGCTATTGAACATTTTGGACAAAGTGAGTTAGGCCAATTACGATTTGTGACGAAGTTCCATCACGTAGATCACCTATTGGATGCCAAACATAATGGTAAAACGAGGTTCCGCTTTAGCGTCAACGCTGATTATGTCATTAAACATTTTGAGCCAGGAACATCACCATTAGTGAAGCGTATAGAGGCTGCGGGTAAAGTGGCAAGGGCTGGATATCCGCTTGGATTTATTGTTGCCCCAATTTATCTTCATGAGGGCTGGCAGGAGGGCTATTATGAGATGTTTGAGCGTTTGGATGCGGAATTGCCAAAGGATGTACGTGACGACATCACATTTGAATTTATTCAACATCGTTTTACAAAGCCTGCCAAACGCGTAATTGAAAAAAATTATCCCATGACGAAGCTAGAACTTGATGAAACTGTGAGAAGGTATAAATGGGGCAAATATGGGATTGGTAAATATATTTATCAAAAAGAAGAAGAGGAAGATATAAAGGAACACTTGTATGGCTATATGCAAAAATTCTTCCCTCAAGCAAAATTAGAATATTTTACGTGACAATAAGAGGGAACAATGTGTTCTCTCTAACTTATTAATCGTGTATGTTAAATCATCTGGTAAATCTAATAATGAAAAATACCACATTGTCTCTGATTCACGGTAATTAATGACTAAATCATTTGTAATATTTATTGTAAAAATAAACCGCAGTCACAAAGTAAATTTCATCACCATTAGATAGTAATCAAGTCTAGAAAAAATACCGATTAACTGTAAATCTGTGATGGCTAGTCCTGTTTCTTCTGATATCTCTCCTTTGGCAGTAACCTTGAAGCTTTCCACTAATTCCATCATGTCACCTGGAAGCCCCAGCCACTATTATATCTCTATTGTTATAATACTAAGTTTTCACTATTTAACATGATGACACCCCTTTTATATTTATATGAATTTATCTAGAAAATTCTTCTTATTTATTGTGCTTGTATAATCCAAATGTCAATGGCAACGCTAACAGAGATCGAATAAGAAGGGGAGAGTACTGGATGGACTCATTTCAAGTAAATTGTTGGTCAGAATATGATGAACTGAGGGTTGTGATGCTTTGTGCTCCATCAATAGTAGATATAACAGATAGCACAATAGCGGAACAGGTCGGATGGAGTGATACAGTCAACCATAATAAGGCGATGGACAATTTCATAGCACTCAAAACAATTTTAGAAAACACTGGAGTAAAGGTTCTAGATTATGCAAATAAGCTAGCCCATGAGCAGCAATTGTTAAGTGAGCAGCTTATAAATCGTTATTTTGTGCGTGATCTCGCCTGTGTCATTGGTAATCGACTTTTACCTGGAAGGGCTGGGAGCTCATTAAGGAGACCAGAATATCCTCTAGCCCATGCCCTTTTAGAGAAATGGTTTCCTCAACAATTTACGGCACAATCGCAAGCACTTCATTCATTTGAGTGTGGTGATCTGTTGATTTTAAACAAGGATGCTGTGCTCATTAATCTCGGAATGAGAACGACATTAGAGGCCATCGACAAGATAAAAGAAAGCATTTTTCAAGAGGGATTTTCGGAAATTGCCGTTATTGATTTACCGAAAAGTAATGACACACTGCATTTAGATATGAATTGTAATGTTGTAAACGTTAATTTGGTCATCGCTAAAAGCTTTGTGCGCCTTTTTCCTGTACAGGTGTTGACAGCACAAAGCAGCCGTTTCGACATGATTGAGCCATTTTTAAAGCGTCATGGTTTTGATGTTTACTGGCGTGACACCTATAAGACAATACCAGATATTAATTTCATCAACCTTAATCCAGAAACACTATTGATTAGTAAGCAGGCAACGAAGCAGCAATTCTTGGCGCATCCACGTCTAAAGAAAAAGAACGTGCTTGAAGTCGACGTCACAGAGCTTGAAAAGGGTGGCGATGGCATTCGTTGTATGACATTGCCATTGGTAAGAACGTAACGAAGGACTGATAAACATGACTTCTACTTCAAATAAAGGAAGGTTGTCTTGGTGGCAACTTTCGCTTCTCGGTATCGGTTGTACACTGGGAACAGGCTTTTTTCTTGGGACAAGTATGGCCATTCATAAAAGTGGACCGGCTGTGCTCATTCCTTTTTTGTTAGCAGCTATATGTACGTATATTGTGTATGAGGCACTTGTCAAAATGTCTGTGGAAAATCCTGATAAAGGCTCCTTCCGTACTTATGCCAAGCAGGCTTTTGGGCGATGGGCAGGATTTAGTAATGGCTGGGTGTACTTAATTTCCGAGCTATTAATCATGGGTAGCCAGCTGATGGCACTCGGTATATTTACGAGGTTTTGGTTCCCAGCGTTGCCACTCTGGGTTGCTGCATCGATTTATGCTGTCCTTGGCTTAGTCGTCATTCTTACTGGCATGAAGGGCTTTGAAAACTTTCAAAATATTTTCGGGGCATTAAAAGCCGCTGCGATTGTCATGTTTATTATCGTAGCGATCATCATCATTATAAGAGCTACACAATCAGCTCCAATCGAATCATTACAGTCAAATTATGAAGGATTTTTCTCACAAGGAATCAAAGGAATTTGGCTTGGCCTGCTCTATGCATTTTATGCCTATGGTGGAATTGAGGTGATGGGCTTAATGGTCATCGATTTAAAAAATCCAAAAGAGGCGCCAAAAGCAGGGAGAATTATGCTCATTGTCATTACTATTATTTTTATCATGGCTATTGCGCTTGCGTTGGCACTTGTTTCCTGGAAAGACTTTTCGATAGATGAAAGTCCTTTTATTACAGCGCTTCAAGGTTATCATATCCCTTTTGTGGCAGATATTTTTAACGGTGTTTTAATCATTGCTGGTTTTTCAACAATGGTTGCTTCGCTTTACGCGGTCATTACCATTCTCACTACACTTGCCGAGGATCATGATGCGCCTGCCATCTTAGCGAAAAAGGGGAAGATGAAAGTTCCTTTTCCTGCCTTTTTATTTTTAACAAGTGGCTTAGTAATTACGATTGTCATTGGTTTTTTGATGCCCGAAAAAATCTTTGAATATTTGATAACGGCAGCAGGTTTAATGTTGATCTATAATTGGCTCTTTATTTTAATAACATATAGAAAGCTAATGGAGCTATCGAGGTGGGAGCAAATTAAGAACAGTCTAGGCATGTTGCTTATTGTTGTGACCGTGTCTGGTACTTTAGGCGAAAAAACAAGCAGACTCGGTTTTTGCGTGAGCCTGCTCTTTATTGTCCTAATCGGTGTGGCGACCTGCATCGTTGTGAAAAGGCAAAAAAACATTGCGTAATGTCCTATTTTCCTGTGACATCCGTAAAAAAGGGCATTCGGATGGACTACGATTGTCATCACTTAAAAAATACTGCTTCCATTCATAGCTATCCTCTTGACCATACCATTTTAAATCTGGATGCCCTGGAATCTCGTCATATTCTGCGATGCGCTGGCGGATAAGTTTTTTGATTTTTCGTCCAAATGCAGTAGTGTCGTTTATATCATCAAATATCCAACGTGGCTGAATAGCCATTAGCAAAGTAGAAAAGTGACGACTCTTTCGCAATTGATGAGCTGGTGTTGCACAAGAAATAAAATAGGGTTCTCCATTAAAGCAAAACTCCCATTCATGATGGTCTGGATTTGTCGGTATTGCCTCAGGCCAATCCAACTCATCCATGTTGGTTAAAATATTTAAGATGGACCAAAATAATTGCTGGTAATCCGACACTTTATAGCTATCAAGCATATCATGAGGGGTATGAAAGAACACCGTGAGCGTTGTATATTTTCCATAAGATCTTGCTGTGTTCCCATATTCCTTTAAGCATTCAGCTAATATCTGAATCGATTGCTCCTCCCGTGGATCCTCTATAAAGCTATAGCGTAAATGGTTCGATAAAAACCCCATTCTGGCTGGTACACAAGGAAACGTATTCCCTTCATCGGCAATTGTGGCAGCAAAGTCAGTATAGGCTGACTGTTGCCACAACGGCAATGTTTCCAAATGTTCCTCAATCCACTTCCGATCAAACACGACTACTTCCACTGGAAACTCCTCCTTTTACTCACATTTATTCTATTAAAGAAAAAGCAAATGGGTTACGACGCCGTGCAGTGTGCAAGGATGTTCTTTTTAAGGAGATTTTTAAAGATTTAAGGTAAATCATCAATAATCAATTTTTAGTTAAGGGATTGCTTTGATTAAGGAAATAGCTAAAAATCATCATCTTTTGCAGAGGTTTGGGCTGTTGCGAGCGCTTCGGGCAAAGGAAAGAATGGTTTTGAAGCAAAAGAGAGCACTTCGAGCAAAGATATGAGTGGAATTGAGCCAAGAGAGCGTGCCTCGAGTAAAGGTATGAGCGGTGTTGAATCCTGGGTGAGCGCTTTGAGTCAAAGAATGGGCGGTATTGAGCCAAGAGAGCGCTTAAATCAAAATTAAGAGCGACTTTAACCTCAGAAAGAGTGATTCAAGCCGCTAACACACAATCGAGGCTTAGTCTTTTTGTTGAAAGACCTTTTGCTCAAGGATGGTTAGGGCATGCTGGATGTCCTTTAAATCATCTGATGTGGCATGCTGAATAAGCGCTAAAAAGCGTTCCTCAATACAGGCGAATGCCTCTGCCATCATTTTTTCACCTTCGGGGGACAGGCGTACATATTGCTTTCTTCGATCCTCCATGTCGCTAAATTTTTCAATTAAATGGCGTTCTTGTAGTTTTCGTAATTCACGACTTGTATTCGGTAAGGACATGTGCTGACATTCACTGATTTCGGTTGGTGTGACAGGTTGGCTTACTTTAATATATTCAAGAATTTTATAGTGAAGCGGTGTGATATTAGCTGTGGTTACATTTTGTGTGAGATCATGTGTCACTTGATGGATTGTGGCTGTGAATGATACAAACTGATGAAATAAAGTACTTTTATTCAATGGGATCACCTCTACTGAAAAGATAACAAATAACTTGTCCTAAAACAATTATCATTTGACAACTAAAAAGGGATAGTTTATTATTTTGTTATCAAATGATAAGTAATTGGAGGGCACATGATGAAAACGTTAATTATTTATACATATCCAAATCATAAAAGTTTAAATTATGCTTTTTTACAGAAAGTATTAAAAGGTTGTCAAGAGAATCCTGCCATTGAAGAAATACAGATACTAGATTTATATGAAGAGGAATTTGATCCACGTTTAATTTTCCATGAGCATAAACGACGTCGTGATATGTATCAGGATCCGAAATTGGAAAAATATCGACAACAGCTTTCCTGGGCGGATCAGCTGGTATTTGTTTATCCGATCTGGTGGGGAAGACCGCCAGCAATGTTGTTAGGTTATATTGATCAATTGTTTGCAGCTAACTTTGCTTATCGGGATACAAAGGGGTTATTTCCAGAGGGACTTTTAAAAGGGAAGTCGGTTGTTTGTGTGTCGACGATGAAGGGACCAACCAATTATCCGTTTTTATGGTTGAATAATGCGCATAAAATTTTAATGAAGAGAGCATTGTTTAAGTTTGTTGGGATGAAAAAAGTAAAGTTTTTTGAGTTTGGGAATATGGAAAGTAAAAAGGGGAAACAGCAGCAAAAATTGGATAAAGTATATCACTATTTTAGAAAAGTTGCTTACTAGTTAAAAATAGCTCGTGCAGACCGCTTTTAGTCGTTTGCACGAGCTGATGTACTATCGATGGGCACTGTAACCAAAAAGCTTGTAAATTCAGCGAGCTTGCTCTCCACAGCAATAGTTCCATGGTGCATATCAATAATTTTTTTGACAATGGCTAATCCTAAGCCACTGCCACCATTAGCCGATGTTCGTGATTGATCAGCCTTATAAAACCTTTCAAAAATATGCATTTGTTGTTCTTCTGTTAGACCAATGCCAGTATCTTGAATAATGACAGTGATCGAATCTAACTGCTTCTTCATAGACAACGTGATGGTCCCTTTAGCAGGTGTAAATTTAATGCTATTCGTCAGCAAATTCATCCAGACTTGATTCATTAAATCCTCATCTGCTGTGATGCTTATATTGTCAAGATGGAGGTCAAAGTCAAGCTGTTTGGCTAGCCAATTCGGTTCAAGAGCTAGGACAACAGTGCGTAATTGTTTGTCAAGCCGATAATTTTTAGGCTCAAAGGGATGGTGATGTGATTCTAAGGATGTTAGTTTGAGTAAATTATCACTGATTTTTGATAGACGATTACTTTCCAATTCAATAATGTCTAAATAATGCTGACGCTTTTCTTCGGGCAAATTAATATTTTTAAGTGCCTTCGCAAAGCCATTAATAGACGTTAAAGGTGACTGAATTTCATGAGAGACGTTTGAAATGAACTCTTGACGCATTCTTTCAAGTTCACCTAATTCAACGGCCATATGATTGATGCCATGGATTAATTGCCCAAATTGGTCTTTTTCATCTGCTTTCAAGTCTAACTGGACATCAAAATCACCTTTTGCCATGCGACTTAATGCATCAACGATTTTATCCCAGTAGTTACGTTGTCGGTTCAGTCCAATTAAAAAGATAATTGCTGCAGAACAGGCAAAGAGTACAAATACACCAATTACCGTGCCTAATTGTAGCCAGAAACCATGTGGCTCTGTCCCTAATCGAGCATACAGCCAAGTGGTTGCGTGATAGGCAATAAAAGCAAATACAGTATTGGCAATGAGGAACAGGCAAAAGACCATTGCCAATCTTACAAGGAATCTTCGTTTTCTCATGACATTAATTCCAAACGATAGCCAAGACCACGAATAGTGCGAATGACAAAGCCACTCAGCTCTTGTGGAAAACGCTCGCGTATTCTTTTAATATGAACATCGACTGTTCGCTCATCTCCCTCATAGTCATAGCCCCATATTTCTTCAATTAATTGTTCTCTTGAAAAGGTTTTACCAACATAGCTGGCTAGGGTAAATAAAAGCTCGAACTCCTTTAAGCGAAGTAGAATAGTCTGTCCATTCATATCTACTTCATGTGTATGGCGATTGAGTTTGACGTTACCTGCTTCGACAACCTGAGAGAGAGAAATGCGATATCTTTTTAAAATCGATTTTACACGCACGATTAGCTCGGCTGGCTCGAATGGCTTCACGAGATAATCATCTGTCCCTAAATGAAAGCCTTTGACCTTTTGAGAAGTCTCGCCCTTCGCTGTCAGCATCAGGATAGGGAGGTCTGTATCGAATGAACGTATTTCCTCACATAATGCCCAGCCATCCATATTGGGCATCATAATATCCATTATGACCATATCCACTTTTTCAGTGGCTAATTGGGACAGTGCATCCACACCGTCCATAGCCTCGATCACCTCTAAGCCTTCATTTTGTAGAAAGACTTTTACTAATTCTCGAATATGTGCATCATCATCCACCACTAATAGTTTTGTCATCTCAACAAACCCCTTTATTCATCCTCTTTAATACGTAATTGTTGCATTGCAAACTCACGGTACATAGCATGTGTTTCAAAGAGCGTTTCGTGTGTGCCACATCCTGTAATATGCCCTTTCTCAATAAATAGTATTTGATCGGCATCTACTACTGTTGATAGACGGTGCGCAATAACCAATGTTGTGCGACCTTCCATTAAGTTGTCTAATGCTTTTTGTACATAAATTTCTGACTTACTATCTAAACTCGATGTTGCTTCATCTAACATTAATATTTGTGGATTACGTAAAAGCGCTCTTGCGATAGAGATACGTTGACGTTGTCCTCCTGAAAGCTTAATGCCTCGTTCTCCAACTTCTGTGTCAAACTTATCTGGCAGCTCGTTAATAAATTGATCGGCATAGGCCATTTTCGCCACTTTTTCTAGCTCATCATCTTGCACATCTCGCTCAATACCATAGCAAATATTTTCTCGAATCGTTCCTGATAATAGGGCACTTTCCTGCGCCACATAGCCGATTTGACTGCGCCAAGAATGGAGTGAGAATGTTTCTATTGGTATATCTCCTAGCGTAATACTACCGCTCGTCGGCTGATAATATCTTTCTAACAGTGAAAATGTGGTTGTTTTACCACCACCACTTGGCCCGACGATGGCTGTTACTTTGCCTGGTTCAATCGTGAAGTTTATATCAGATAAAATGGGTTCTTCCCCATAAGAGAAATCGACATTTTTAACATAAATGGGTTGATTTACTTTTTCAACTGTTAAGCCTTCTTCAATATGTTCCTCTTCATGTTCAAGCAATGCACTAATACGTTCTGTTGCACCCATTGCTTTTTGTAGTTGGGTAAAGAACATTGTCAATTGCGTCATTGGCATGATGATTTGGATTAAATATAAAATAAATGCCACCATATCGCCAGCCGTCAGCTCCCCAGAGGAAACACGGACACCGCCATAGCCAATAATGGCTACAAGCACAGACATCAGCACAAATGAAATGAGCGGTGAAATCAATGCATGGATTTTTGCTTCTTTTAAGCCAAATGTAAAGAGATTAGAAATACCTTTTTTTCCACGCGCATATTCAATTTGTTCAGCATTGGAAGCCTTGACTAGACGTGTTTCGGGTAAAACTTGATTTAATATAGATGTAAATTTCGCTGTCTCATCTTGCATACCTTTTGAAATGACAAACATGCGTCGACCAAGCAACATTAAAATGATCATTGCCAGTGGTACAGCAATCAGCATCACTAGCGTCATTTTCCAATCTAAAAATAACAGAATGATGATCGAACCAATAATCGAAATAACACCAGATAAACAGTTTGCTAAATGCTCTGTAATCAGTTCTTTCACAACAGCTGTGTCATTTGTAACACGGCTCAAGGTTTCCCCTGTATCATGTTCATCATAATAGGGGATTGGTAAGTGTAGCAGTTTTCTCCATAACTGATCGCGTAATTTTGCTACAACATGATGACCAACTCGATTTAAATAGTAAATAGATAAGCCGCTCGCAACAGCTTGTGCGATAAAGGCAATACCTAGCACAATGATTTGCCAATAATTAAGTGATTCTAAAGAAAAGCCATCCACTAATTGTTTTGTAAATAATGGAACAATAAAACCTACACCCGTTGTCGCTAAACTCATCACTAAAGCGATGACGAGTAGCCAAATCGGCGGCTCAGCTCGTTTTATTAATTGTATAAAGCGTCGCCAATCTTTTTGTTTTGTCGTATCTTTTGATGTCTCTTGCAAAGAAATAAGCCTCCTTCATTGTTCGAAAACAATGTTTTTCGTTTCTATGGCTTTACTATAGCATGCGATTATGAACTGAATATGAAATGAATCGTCATGATAAAAGGTGATGTCACCATCATCTTTTGCTATTAGTGTGCGAATTCATCATGGTAGCAAGACTTCTCAAGCAAGCGATAGGTTCTAAGCGCTAGTTGAATTTGTAAAAGTTCCTCATAGCTTTTTAAATCAGTTTATAAAATTTCTTTAATCTATTCGATACGATAAATTAACATTTCCTTGGCGGTTTCGCTAATATTCATATTTATGTAGATGCAATATGAATTGCAAGGGTACCCATTTAATGAAGGCCAACAAACGATTCAAAAATAAAAAGACGACCTTCCTTGCTAGAAAGTCGTCTTTTTCATATGGATATGAGGTTGATTCTGATTGCCAATTTTTAGTTGAATCAGGACCATAGCTAGAACGATGATAATCATGCCAATAATCGCAACTGAAAAATTGCCTGTGAAGTCTCGTACTAGACCAACAAAAAATGGACCTAGGGCAGCGAATACGAAACCAACTGATTGTGTCATGGCTGCCAAGAAGCTTGCCTCGCTCATATCCTTGGCTTCATCGATAGGCAATGTTAATCCTAATGAGAATAGCCCACCTGCACCAATGCCAATCAAAATACTACTTAACCAAGGATTATAAGAAAACAGTAGCATCAATAACCCAATTAATTCTAATGATGAACTGCTGATTAGCCATACAGCTCGATGCTGAAAACGATTATTTAAGATAGGCACTAAAAACGTGGCAGGCATTTGGGCGACGGTTAATAGTGTCAGCATCATGCCAGCAACGTGTTTGCTGTAGCCCATATTTTCAGCGATTGGTGGTAACCAAGCCATTATGGTATAAAACATGAAGGCCATTAAACCAAAAAAGCCTGTTAAAAGCCAAGCCTTTTGATTCGTTAGCATGTGCTTTACATTCATATCAGTACTAGAAGGTTTAGCAGCGCTTGATTTTTGTTCGACTGGTTTCCACCAAAAGACTAAAGCAATAAGGGCAAGTATAGCCCAAGAAGCGGCAGAAGCTTGCCATGAATGAAAGAGATTGCTCAATGGGATGGAAAGCCCTGAACCAAGTCCAGCGCCTACAACAAGTGCTAACGAGTAAAGACCGATTACACGAGACGGATTCGAAAACTTCTCCTTAATATAGCCCGATAATAAAGGACCCGCTATAGCAATACCAATGCCTGATAAAAAAGCCGTAACTAGCATCACCCAGGCAGAATAAGCAAAATATCTTGCAGCTGTTGCTAGTCCAATAAGAATAAGGGAGTAAGCAATGGCTCTCTCAATGCTCCAACGATTGGCTAGTTGTATCGCAAAAGGAGCAAACAAGCCCATACATAGCACAGCTAAAGATGTTAATAAACTTGCAGTAGCCGCACTCATATGTAAAGATTCGCGGATGGTGCCTAACAAAGGTGAGACCGAAGTGATCACAGGACGTAAATTAAATGAAGCTAAAATAATAGCGATAATTGGTATAATTGTTTGCTTTGCATTCATGTTATTTCAACTCCGATACAATTCATAGTAAGTTCAAATTGAAGTCTATACCAACCAGGATGATTGAACAATACTATTATTACTATTACAATAATAGATAAAAACTATGATTGGGTGTGATCGGTGTGGAAATACGTCATTTACACTATTTTATGGCAGTCTGTGAGGAGTTACATTTTACAAAAGCTGCTGAGAAACTTGGCATTTCTCAGCCAACTTTAAGTCAGCAAATACGCGTGCTTGAGGACGAGTTAGGTATGCCATTGTTTGATCGGATTGGGAAAAAGATTGTTGTAACAGAGGCTGGCTCTCTATTATTTAGCTATGCTACGGAAATGTTCACGACATTACAAAATGTTAAAGATGCTATCAATGATTTACAGGAGCTGCAAAGTGGACAAATAAGTGTTGGCATTATGCCATCTGATTTAGATTATCGGATTACACAGCTTGTCATTGACTTTCATCAAAAATTTCCGAAAGTAAAACTGAAGATACTGGCTTCTATTGATATTATGCGGCAGGTTCTTGAAAATGAAGTGGATATTGGCATTGGGACGAATGTGGAGCCAGATGATCGTTTGGTAATCATTCCTTTACGTAGAGAGGAGTATGTGCTGACCGTTTCACAGGAGCACCCATTGGCGAATCAAACCGCTATCACCATTGCTGAATTGAAAGGCCTGCCTATGGTGATGTATCCAGAAGGCTTCTTTGGCAGAGAGATTGTAGAGGAGGCTGTAAAAAAACATGGTTTTCAGCTTCATTCTATTCTTGAAACAAGCTCTGTCACGTCGATTATGAATCTTGTTCGTGCCAATATTGGTGCGACAGTGCAACCGTACCATTTAATCCAACAAATAAATGATCCTACTTTGTGTAGTATACGTATTTCAGATGGAGCACCTAGCCGTAGCTTGTCTATAATTTACCGAGTAGATCGCTATGTCAGCCAAGCAACAACAGCATTTATTAAACAAATTAAAGAATATTTCAAGGCTTGAAGCAAACGGTTAAGAAGATAAATTGTCAAAATAAAGTTCCTTTTTTTGGTGAGATTACATATACTATTTATAAACCGACAGTCAGTCTAATTCATGTAGGGCAAGATAAGAAGCGTGTAAAGCTTCACTTGTGCCTGCACTTTTTTTACACAAATGATGACCGACAGTCGGTCTAATAAATTGAAGAGGTGGTCATTAAATGGAAATAACAATAAAAGAAAAAGGCTATTCGAAAGATTTTTTTATAATGGTAGTTGGGCAAATTATTTCTATTTTGGGCTCTGCACTTTTAAGATTTGCTTTGTCACTTTTTGTGTTAGATATGACAGGACGCGCAGATCTTTTCGCTTTGCTTTTTGCTATTTCATGCCTACCTATTTTACTTACGCCATTTGGTGGTGCTATAGCAGATCGATTCAATCGACGTAATTTAATGGTCCTATTTGATTTTATCAGTAGTGCTATTGTCTTTATTTTCTTTTTCGTGTTACTGACAGACAATCATTCCGTGTTATCGATAGGGTTTGTTATGGTGCTGTTATCACTTGTCAGTGCAATGTATACACCAGCCGTAATGGCTAGTATCCCTATATTGGTTAGTGAACAGAAACTAGAGCAAGCCAATGGCATTGTCAACGGAGTGCAGGCTTTGGCAGGTGTGACTGCACCTGTACTAGGGGGAATTTTATACGGTGTGCTCGGCCTAAAAATACTGGTCATTGTAAGTGGTTTTTTATTCTTCTTTACAGCTATTGTAGAAATGTTTATGACGATTCCCTTTATAAAGCGGGACTACGATGGGCATTTGGTGCAAATATTAATGAAGGATATGAAAGAGGGCTTTACCTATGTCGTGAAGCAAACATTTATTTTAAAATGCACCCTACTAGCTGCTTTATTGAATTTATTATTGACACCGCTTTTTGTTGTGGGCGTGCCGATTATCCTTCGCGTCACAATGGAAAGTAGTGATGCATTATATGGAATAGGTATGGGTATCATTGATTTGGCAACCATTTTAGGAGCATTAACGATGGGCTATTTTGCACAAAAGCTTCGTATTCACAACCTCTACATTTGGGTGTTGCTGTCGGCATTATTAGTCATTCCTATGGCGATGGCTGTGTTGCCTCGAATGTTGCTAGTAGGCTATTATCCTTCATACGGCATCTTTATTGGGTGTGCCGTTGTGATTGCGATGATGATGACGATCATTTCCATTTACGTGATGACCCTTGTCCAAAAGCAAACACCAAATGATAAATTAGGGAAGGTCATGGCAATTATGATGGCAGTATCACAATGTATGGCTCCACTTGGGCAAATAGGGTATGGTATGTTGTTTGAGGTCTTTCAAGGTAGGATCTATGTACCTGTTCTCATGATAGCTGTATGTGTACTATTGTTAGCGTTCATAACGAACAGAGTATGGCGTTTTGAGACTAAATGATTTGTTATAACAAAGAAAACCACCTTTTTAATGGTAGTTTTCTTTGTAGAGCTTAAAATCTTCTCGCTCTATGACGCCTCTGTCTGTTAGTAGGAGCCTGAGTAGGCAAGAATGGGAACAGAAGTGGTGGCCTAAACTGTGCATTATTGCCTACATGGACAGCCAGCGATTCCTTTTCACTCATAGGAGTCGCACTCTCTTCCTCATGTGCTATGGCGTTTAATAGCGGTGCTGGAGACTCGTTATGATGTGTAGTACTGGTAGTTTCAGTAGGATTTGTTGTAGCAGTCGCTTCTTGATGTTGTGCTGGATGTTCGATGGTAGCATGTGGCTGCTGGACTGCATGGACGTCTTTCATGACGAGGATTGGCCGCATCATATCATGGTCCTCATGCTCAAGGAAGTGACAATGCCACATATAATGACCAATATGATCTTTCCAATGCATAATAATTCTCGTTACCTTACCTGCATCAGCTTTCACTGTATCCTTCCAGCCTCGCTCATAGTCACGTGGTTCCTCAGGTGGCCCTGTGAATTCTATAATACCTTCATTTTGATAAAGCTCCAGATTAAAGGGTCTTCGCTCCAAAATTCTAAATTGAATGAGATGTAAGTGAATAGGGTGGAGAAAAGGTGTAGCATTAATAAAATTCCATATTTCCACACTATCTAAAGATGGTTTTTCTGTTGCTGGATCATGGTACATACGGTCATTTAATAATAACATGGGGCGTCCAAATTCATCAGTTGTAGCTGTCAAGGGCAGTTGTCTTTCAATATGTGCATGGTGTGTATGGAGATCCATCGTAACGGCTAGCCTTTCAGGAATATCACTTGTATCTTCACTTTTTAAAGGTACTGTAACTCTAAACTGCATAATGACATTTGTGTGTTCATTACTGAAATCTGTATCCGCATTGATTAAGGTGATTTCCTGTCCCGCACAGTTTGAAAAATCGATAATCACATCTGTACGTTCGGCTGGCAGCAACTCGACAGATTGGATCAGTTGGGGGGCGGATAAGAAACCGCCATCTGTACCAATTTGAAACATTGGCTGACCATTTGACAGGCTGATAACATAGCCCCTCCGATTGGAACCATTAAGAAAACGAAATCTATATTTACGTGGCTCTACATCTAAGTAAGGCCATAATTTTCCGTTCACTACGATTGTATTACCAACAAAACCAGGTGTAATGGAGGGGTGAACGGGGACTGGGAATGGTGGTTCATCAGGATAAAACAACGAGCCATCCTCATTAAACGATTTATCTTGTATTAAAACTGGATATTCGTAGTCTCCACATGGTAAATTAGCGCGTTCCTCAAGTGCGTCTCTCAGTAAATAAAAGCCTGCTAACCCTGCATAGACATTTAAACGTGTTAAGGCCATTGCATGGTCATGATACCACATGGTAGTGCCAGGCTGATGATTTGTATATTCATGTATGTCCTTATTAAATTTTGGCCCAGTATGCCGATAGTCTCTTGTGTACCATGCTTCTGGATGACCATCACTCTCCCAATCCACATTGGCGCCATGTAAGTGAGTGACGGTTCTTACCTCTTGAGAATCGTTGGCGGCATGAAGTGTAAAATCTACGGGCAAAAAGTGCTGTAAGGGTAGCTGATTTTTATATTTCACGTAAATGGTTTTGTCTTTAGTAGCTTCAATGGTTGGTCCTGGATAAAGCCCGTTATAGCCCCAAATGTATGTTTTGGGGAAATGCTTATGAAAACGGTGCTCGCCTTCCATCATGACTAATTCGTAATAATCATTTTTTTGTTGCCCTCTACTATATTTGGGTTTAGCTATCATTGGTTTTGGAAGTTCATCTACAAATTTTGGAATAGTTGCTGGATCAGAAGGGTTAATTTGCATACTCACAACATCACGTCCTTTTTCAATACTTAAAATGGCTAATTATTTCATCATATGGGTAAAAACAATAGGTAACGGGGACAATGATGGAGAAAAGTGTGTGAAGGAATAAAAATTTAACGACAACTATGAATGGAAAGCGATGATTCATTTTGAAGGTGTAGCGCAAGAAAAAGATGGTTGGACCTAGTAAGAGATTTTGAAATGCAGGAAATAGTTGGTTATCTAATGAAAAGGGCGGACGGAGTGAATAAATATACCTTATAATTGAGAAAGCACAAAGTGTATAGGGCTTGGAGAAGTGGTGAAACGGTGAAATTAACATTAGAAGAGTTAAATAAAACGATTATGGAAATGCGCACGAAGGGGTTTTTAACGGAAGCACTAAAACTAGCGGATCAAGGTCTTTTAGTCGCATTAGAGAGCGAAAATTATGCATATGTATTGGATTTGTACTATCAAAAAATACTAGTTCACCATTCTTTAGGTGACACATTAAGCATGGTCAGTCTTATGCATGATTATGAGGCGATTTGTCAAAAATATGGTTCTAGCAAAGATTTAATGCATTATCATTTAATCATGTCTTTAATCTATGACTTGGTAGGCATACGTGAAAAAACAGTAGAGATGACGAAGAAATCGATCGACTATGCACAAGAGTTGCAGGACTCCATCATGCTTGTTCGGTGTCATAATAATTTATGTTATTTAGAGGTGGAGAAGGGCTGTACGAAGGAAGCACTTCAAGCAGGGCTTTTAGCTAGAACATATAATCAGTCCTTATCTAAGACAATGCCCGATCTTGCAAAATTACATGATATTCGTATTAATAATAATTTAGCAGATGTTTATATTTTAGAAGGGGATTTTAAAACGGGGAAGGCCTTGCTGGACAGCACGTTATCCTCTGACATTATTCATCAGCATAAACGCGAAAAAGTAGCTGTGTTGTTTGGCTATGGCTTTTTATATGAAAAGCAGCAAAAGCTTGAAGAAGCCGTTCCCTATTATAAAAAGGCTGTAGAGCTTGCTAAATCCTACGGGGATAAACCGACAACGAAAAAAGTCATGCGTTTACTGTTAGATGTATTGTATCAATTGAATTGGCGGGATGAAATTTTTGATGTACAGCGTGAATATATTGATCTTACAGAAAAAATGAGTGTTGCGAATTTACTACAGCAAGTCATGAACTTGGAATTTAAGCGTCAAAAGGAGAAGCTTGAGAAAAAAGCCCATTATGATCCATTAACAGGCGTGTTAAATCGTCATTTTTTGGATCATGAGCTACATGAATGGTTAAACATAGCCGAAATGACGCAATCATATGTGTGTATTACGGTACTAGATATTGATCATTTTAAATTGTTTAATGATATGCATGGTCATCTGTTTGGGGATATGGCTTTACAGCTTTTAGCCAAAGGCTTGAAGAACTTTTTACATAAGGAAGATGTGAAAATTATTCGGTATGGCGGAGATGAATTTATCCTTTGTATCAAGCATCAACAAAAGGACTATATCAAAACACTTGTCAACAACACGCATGCTTATTTACTCACTTTAAAGCTAGAACAAGAGCATCAAAGCTATCCGTTAAAGGTGAGTATGGGTGCTTGTGTCAACGATCAGCAAAATTATCAGTATAAAGAGTTATTTGAGCGAGCAGATAGCTGTTTGTACGAAGCGAAAGATAAAGGTCGTGCCAGCTATGTTCTGTGCGAACTATCATAAATTTACGCATTCCTATTTACTTGGTTGAATAGGAATTTTTCAATGGAATAAAATTTGCTATACCAATCATTTGAAAACGTTATTCTAGCAACGTACAATATATGAAATTAGGAAACACGACAGTACAAAATTGTTGTATAATGTTGTGGTATGAGGAAAGAAAGCAGGTTGACAAAATGGAAAGCAAAATGAATGGTTATACAGTGATAGACATACACAAGCTTCAGCTATGTGTTATGCCAAAACAGCTCGATAGGAAACATAAGGTGAATAGATGAAAAACTGGTTAATTTTCATTTCTGTCTTTATTGTTTCATTGTCACTTGTCATTAGCATTTTAGTACTCTGGAAAGCCGAGGCTCCGTTCCGTTCAATTGAAGAGAAGGCTGAACAGTTGGCACTCGATGCCAAAGCCCTCGCAATTGTCTCGGAGTCCTACACATATAATGGCAAACATTCGTATGTTACTGTGTTCGGGGTAGACGAATACGGTGATAAAAAAGCTGTCTTTGTTCCAACGAATCTAGATGAGGATTCCATTCAGGAAGTGTTATTAGAAGATGGTATTACGGAAAAGCAAGCATTATCGGTTTTTAAAAATGAAGGAAATGTACAAAAAGTCCTCCACATGAAATTAGGTTATGAGGAACCTGGCGCTGTTTGGGAGATTACCTATCTAAACAACCATGATCAGCTCAACTATGTCTATATCATGTTTAAGGATGGCGACTGGTGGAAGCGCATTACGAATTTATAAGAGGAGTAGATCCCAGATGAAAAATTTATTAGCAACACGTGTAAAAACTTTAACACCATCTTCAACATTAGCTATTACTGCGAAAGCAAAAGCATTGAAAGAGCAAGGTATTGATGTTATTGGTCTTGGGGCTGGTGAACCAGACTTTAACACACCTCAAAATATTTTAAATGCAGCCATTGATTCAATGGAAAAAGGATTAACAAAATATACACCTGCTGGCGGACTTCCAGTTTTGAAAAAAGCTATTATTGATAAGCTTCAACGTGATAATAATCTTGCCTATCAATCAAATGAAGTCATTGTCGGCGTAGGGGCAAAGCATATTTTATATACGCTATTCCAAGTTATTTTAAACGAGGGCGATGAGGTTATCATTCCAATTCCTTATTGGGTATCTTATCCAGAACAAGTGAAATTAGCTGGTGGCGTACCTGTATATGTTGAAGGTACACGTGAACAAAGCTATAAAATTACAGCGGATCAACTAAGAGCAGCTGTGACAGATAAAACGAAAGCCGTTATTATCAATTCACCTAGCAACCCATCAGGCATGATTTATTCTCGTGAGGAGCTAGCAGAACTTGCAGCTGTTGCAGAAGAAAAAGATATTTTAATCGTGTCAGATGAAATTTATGAAAAGCTTGTATACAATGGTATTGAGCATTTTTCAATTGCACAACTTTCTGATGCAGTGAAAGCACGTACAATCGTTGTAAATGGTGTGGCAAAATCTCACTCTATGACAGGCTGGCGTATTGGGTATGCTGCAGGTGACGCAGACATTGTTAAAGCAATGACTGACCTTGCATCACACTCAACATCTAATGCGACAACAACAGCACAATATGCAACTGTGGAGGCGTATAATGGCCCTCAGGACGCAGTAGAAGAAATGCGCCAAGCATTTGAATCTCGTCTTGAAAAAATTTATCCACAGTTAAGTGCAATTCCTGGCTTCCATGTCTTAAAACCACAGGGTGCATTCTACTTATTACCAGACGTAGCAGAAGCTATGGCTCACACTGGCTATGATTCAGTAGATACATTCGCTGCGGATATTTTAACAGAAGCAAACGTAGCAGTGATCCCAGGCTCTGGCTTTGGTGCACCAACTACAATGCGATTATCCTATGCTACATCTTTAGAATTATTAGAAGAGGCAGTCCGTCGTATTGATGCATTTGTAAAATCAAAATGGCAAGACTAATCCCTCTAGTCGACTTTGGAGGATTTCTATGAAAAAAATTATGATTAAAGATATGCCACAGCATATCGGTGAAACAGTCAAAATTGGCGTTTGGTTAGCTAACAAACGTTCAAGTGGAAAAATCGCGTTCTTACAGCTACGTGATGGTTCTGGCTTTGTACAGGGCGTTGTCGTGAAAGAAGAAGTAGGCGAAGAAATCTTTGCTACGGCAAAAGGAATGACGCAAGAAACGTCTATGTACGTTACGGGCGAAGTGAAAGCTGACGAACGCTCAAGCTTTGGCTGTGAGCTTGCTGTAACAGGTATTGAGGTACTACATGCAGCAACAGATTTCCCAATTACACCAAAAGAACATGGTCCTGAATTTTTAATGGATAACCGTCATTTATGGCTACGCTCTCGTAAACAGCATGCCATTATGAAAATCCGTAACGAAATTATTCGTGCCACATACGAATTTTTCAACAGTAATGGTTTTACAAAAATGGACCCACCAATTTTAACAGGATCTGCACCTGAAGGTACTTCAGAGCTATTCCATACAAAATATTTTGATGAAGATGCTTATCTATCTCAATCTGGTCAGCTTTACATGGAAGCGGCTGCAATGGCGTTAGGAAAAGTATTCTCATTCGGTCCAACTTTCCGGGCTGAAAAATCTAAAACACGTCGTCACCTAATCGAGTTTTGGATGATTGAGCCTGAGATGGCATTTGTAGAATTTGAAGAAAACTTAGAAGTACAAGAGCAATATGTAGCGCACATCGTACAATCCGTACTGGCAAACTGCAAATTAGAATTAGAGCGACTTGGCCGTGATACATCGACACTTGAAAACATCAAAGCGCCATTCCCTCGTATTTCATATGATGATGCGATCAAACTTTTACATGAACAAGGCTTCGACGATATCGAATGGGGCGATGATTTTGGTGCGCCACATGAAACAGCTATTGCGAATTCATTTGACAAACCAGTATTTATTACTTGTTACCCAGTAGGCATTAAACCATTCTATATGCAACCACATCCAGAGCGTGATGATGTTGTCTTATGTGCTGATTTAATCGCACCAGAGGGTTACGGTGAAATTATTGGTGGTTCTGAGCGTATTCATGACTATGAATTATTAAAATCACGTTTGGAAGAGCATAATCTATCATTAGATGCTTATGCATGGTATTTAGAGCTTCGCAAACATGGTTCTGTCCCACATTCAGGCTTTGGTCTTGGATTAGAGCGAACTGTAGCATGGATTTCTGGCACAGAGCATATCCGTGAAACGATTCCATTCCCACGTTTACTGAACCGCTTATATCCATAAGCTAATCAATTTAAAAGTCGCGTAGTGAAATATCTACGCGGCTTTTCTACTTACTAAAGAAGGAGTCTGGAGAAACATGAACGTAAATAATCATCGACTCCGTACATGGACTGAGCAGAGAATGATTCCCATTCCTCAGCTTTTTTTTCAGTTTTATAAGGAGTTAAATATGGAGGATGAAGAGGCACTCATTGTTATGCACTTATTAGCCTTTCATATGGAAGGAAATGATTTCCCAACACCTAATGATCTCAAAAATCGCCTCACAATGTCTGACCATGACATCACATCACGTTTACAACGCTTAATGCAAAAAGGTTTTCTTGAAATTTCACGCGATGTTGATGCGGGAGGCAAGCTATATGAAAAATATTCCGTGTACCCACTATGGGAGCGCATTGTGCAGATGATGGATATGAAAGAGCAGCAAAAAACGGCAGTGACACTTCGACAAGAAGAAGGCGAGCTATTCCGTCTATTTGAAGAGGAAATGGGGCGTCTTTTATCTCCTTTAGAGCTTGAAAAAATAGGATGTTGGCTTGATGAGGACAAGCATAGTCCAGCGCTCATTAAGGAAGCACTAAAGGAGGCTGTCTTTGCGGGGAAACTGAGTATTCGTTATATTGATCGCATTTTATTAGAGTGGAAAAAGAAAAATATTACGACACCACAAGCCGCACAAAAGCAAAGCGAGCAGTTCCGTGAGAAACAGACATTTAACAGAGCACCAGCGCGGACAGCTCAACAAGAAACAACGCAACCAACGAATAAAGTACCATTTTATAATTGGTTAGAGGAAAGAGAATAGGGGGGCATCTGGTTTGTTAACAAAAAAACAGTGGGAGCATTGTCTGGAAGAGATGGATCGAATGTTTCCCGATGCACATTGTGAGCTCGTGCATGACAATGCCTTTGAGCTGACGATTGCGACATTATTATCCGCACAATGCACAGATGTACTAGTCAATAAAGTAACGAAAACATTATTTCAAAAATATAAAACGCCAGAAGATTATTTAGCGGTATCCTTAGAGGAATTACAGCAGGATATTCGTTCTATCGGTCTTTATCGTAATAAGGCAAAGAATATTCAGGCATTATGTCAACGATTGCTCACTGAGTATGGTGGTGAAATACCTGCAACACGTGAAGCACTTGTGACATTACCGGGCGTAGGGCGAAAAACAGCCAATGTCGTGCTTTCCGTTGCCTTTGATATTCCAGCACTTGCAGTAGATACGCATGTGGAGCGAGTTTCAAAACGGCTAGGGCTCTGTCGATGGAAAGATTCGGTGCTTGAAGTAGAAGAAACGATTATGAAAAAAACACCTATGGACAAATGGTCGAAAACACATCACCAGTTAATTTTCTTTGGACGTTATCATTGCAAGGCACAAAATCCTGGGTGTCATGCCTGCCCTTTACTCGCTGATTGTCGTGAAGGTCAAAAACGCTTAAAGAAAGGCTTGGTGAAGGAAGCGTGAACAATGAGGCTATCGCAAAAGATAAAGTAGATGCATGGTTTGCTCAATGGTCAACCTTGCAAGCAGCGATCCATACAGCCCACGATGCGAGAAACGGTACAGCTAAAGGGCTAATGGAACAAGCCATCGAGCTATTTGAACAACTTGTACAGGCAGCAGGCGATGAGGTGCTACCGATCAATGGTGTTGAAAGACTTTCCTTTATTAAAGCCAAGCCAGGCCAATATGCATGCTACCGTCAGCTAGATGAATTATTCAAAGAAACCAAAAAGCGCACAGCTCGATTGCGAATTCAAGCTAGCAAAAGCTAGGAGTCGATAGAGCACCAAGATGCGGATAAAGTGCAAGAAGTGGTGGATAGAAAGCCAAAAGTAACGGATAGAATGAGCAAAGTGATGGATAGAGAGAGTAGAGTGATGGATAGAGTGCCAAGTAGCGTATAAAGAGCAAGAAGTGATGGATAAAATGCCAAAAGTAGCGGATAGAATGAGCAAAGTGATTGATAGAGTGCCAGAATTGATCGATAGAGCACTAAAGTGCAACAAAGTGTTAAGAACTAATTTAAAAGCCGAGAAGCAAATTGCTGCTTCTCGGCTTTGTGTTTATTCTGAGCTTTGGTCTTCTTCTATTGGGTTGGTTGGTTCGGTAGGAGGGGTTGGCTGTTGATTGCCATCATTGTTACCACTGTTGCTACCGTTACCGTTATTACCTTGCCCATTGCCATTATTATTGTTGTTATTGCCATTGTCGTCATTACCGTTGTCATTGTCTTCTTGACCAGGATCTGTTGGTAAATCGATTTCTGGCTCATCTGGGTCTTCTGTTTCTAAATCTTCCTCAGGCGTACTTGTGATTTGGAAGGTAGTTGTGCCAGGTTCACTGCGTGTGCCATCTACAATGGCTACGACAGAGATTGTGTAATTACCATCTTCAAGCCTGTTGCCAACAGTTAAGCCTTTGCTGTCTGTTGTACCAAGCGTTATTGATTCTCCGCCATCACGTTTGGCAGTTACTTCAAATGAAGTTGGTAATGGTTCATCTGTTTTTGGATCTAGGATCGCATCATGTTCCCAAGAGATATTAATAGACTGTGCTCCTAAATCTAGGCTTGCTGATACATTGTAAGGTGTAGATAATTCTGGAGCCTCGTACACACTCGACACCTCTGTTGGTTCAGTACCACGAACGAATAGTTCTGTTTGACGTAGTTCGCTAGGTGTATAATCACTTGCTAATTTAAGTGGTTTAGAGCCAACTTCAATCGTTGCTTCTACAACGGTATTTGGCTTTTTAAAGCTTGTATTTTCAACATTTGATGAGATATCTTGCATAATTGATTTAAATAAATTTTGTGGTAATCGACGTTCTTCCCACGTTGTAATTGGATCAAAGTGTTTTTCATAACCACTCCAGATAGCAATGGAGTAGTTTGTTGTGTAACCAGCAAACCATGAGTCTGGTACACTTGTATTTGGTAAATTATATTTGCTAAAATCTTCTGCTGAGTAGTTGGTTGTACCTGTTTTACCTGCGATATCTAAGCCAGGTACATTGGCAGCAGTACCGGATGCGTCTGGTTTATTGCCAACGACATCACGTAGCATATCTGTCACCATATAAGCTGTGTAATCGCTCATAGCCACTTTAGGCTCAGGTGTGTAATTTTTAGATGTTTTACCATCACGGTAGACGATTTTTGTAATGGCATGTGGATCTGTATAGACCCCGTTATTGCCGAAAGCAGCATAGGAAGCAGCCATTTGAATAGGGGAGATTGTAATGGCGCCTCCACCAATCGCATCTGACTCATATAGATTTTCCGTTTCAATTCCTAAACGCCCTACAAATTCTTTTGCTTTGTCAGTACCAACCTCTTGTAATGCTTTGACAGCTGGTACGTTACGTGATGCATATAACGCTTTACGTGCCGTCATGGCCCCCATATATCTGCCATCCCAGTTCGTGATTGTTTGTTTTGAATTTGTATAGTTCATTGGTTCATCGACAAGTGTTTGACCTGTAGACCATTTTAAATATTCAATTGCTGGACCGTAGTCAACTAATGGTTTCATTGTGGAACCAGGTTGATTTTTTGTTAGGTCATCTGCATAGTTGAAACCACGCTCAGCACCGTAATGACGACCACCACCAACGGCTTGAATGGCACCAGTCTTTGTATCGATGACAGCTACACCTGACTGAATTTCTTCAGTAGGGAAATTACTGTCGTCGTTCATTACGTTTTCTACAACTTGTTGGGCATTCGGATCAAGTGTTGTATAAACTTTAATTCCTTCTGCCATCGCTGTTCCATCACCATTATTTTCTAATTCATTAATCACAATATCGAGGAAGGCATCATATTTCGAACCTGCAAATGATTGACGTGTTGCATCATCCGCTAGACCTGATTGGACTTCCATTTGTTTTGCTTCTTCCATCTCAGCTTTTGTAATTTTTCCATGTTGATGCATTAAGCCTAAAACCGTATTACGACGTTTTTTCGCAAGCTCAGGGTTTTTTAATGGATTATAAGCATTTGGTCGTTGTACTAATCCTGCTAATAATGCTTCTTCATCTAATGTTAAATCTTTTAATTCTTTACCATAGAAATATTGTGCTGCTGTTCCGAACCCGTAAATACGACCCGACATGAGCATTTTATTGAAGTACATTTCAAAAATCTCTTCTTTTGAATACTTACGTTCTAGTTGGAAGGCTAGCCAAGCTTCTTGTGCCTTACGCTTTAGTTTTTTCTCGTTTTGTAAAAATGAGTTTTTGACAACTTGCTGTGTCAGGGTAGACGCACCTTGTGCACCAAAGCCATCACGGAAGTTTGCCAAGATAGCACCGCCTAGACGATAAAAGTCCATGCCGTGATGCTCAAAAAAGCGCACATCTTCCGTTGCGAGAATAGCATTGACCATATCTTCAGGTATATCTTCATACTTTATATATTTACGGTTTTCAGCACCGATTGTAGCAAATAGTTCACCGTTTTTATCGTAGAACTCTGAAGAAACAGGGTCCTTTAATAATTCTTCATCAAGCTCTGGAGCTGTGCTTGCATAGTAGGCAAACAATCCAGCACCTCCAATGAAGCCCGCCACACCAATTGCTAAGAGTGTTAAGAAAATACGTTTAAACCACGTTTTAGCAGGTGAAGCTGCTGTTGTTTTTTTCTTACCTTTTTTATTTTTTTCAGCGAGAGCTTTTTGGTGCTCTCCACGTGTTCGACGACGTTCAGTCATTCTTATTTCTCCTCACTTTCAGACCTGAAGCATGTTGCATCGATCCATTGTTGGATAATGGGTAAATAATCGATACGTGGATAATAACTTGTAGGAATTTCATATGCCTCTTCTTCAATCGTTGAAAAGGGTATCGATTTACGATCGCCATTCTCCATTGCTTGCCAGGCCTTTTGTAAAACTTCGTAGGGCACAATAAAATATCGTTCAAAGGCAGAAAAGCGAACGATAATAAAAGCCATACCATTTTGTTCCGTCACTTGCTGCATATGGATCATTTGATGCTCATGAATATTTTTTAAGGGGAAGCTCGTTTTGGAAGCCGTTTCCTTTGCATCAAAATCTATATAATGCCCATTCCAAACACCATTGTAGTCGGTTGTAGAGGGTGTTCGAAAATATGCTTCACGAATAACAGCAGCACTTCGTGAAGGGTACTCTACTTTGACGATTTGCACAGGAACAGGTTTCTTATGAATGATAGCAAGTCGCCTTTTTATATAATAGTCGTTTGCTTCATTAATTTCATCTTCTAGAGTCTTGCCACGATTACTAAAAGACAAATCTTTGCTATTCCTTTTTTTTTCTGTTTTCTGTACAGACACATTCGGCGTATACAATTTTCCGTTTGGATAACGAATTGTCATTCAACTCACCCTTTATCATACTGCTTTTCTATACACTAGTTTACCATGTTTTAGCGGCTATTCTCTACCTCCATCAGTCATGTTATTGCTAATAGAATCGTAGAGAACAGATGGTAAGTAGAAACAAATTACGTCGAAAAATCTCTAGCTTCTATTTTACTCGAATCGTCAAAATAACTGATTAATTTTAGTCATGAATTGGCTGAAAATATGTCCCTTTCAGACCTTTCATAGAAGACGTTTTTTTAGGTTGAAGGTTCATTTTTAAAAATTTATCGAAAATCTTCTTCTTTCAGCTAACTTACGCTTATTTTGTCACGCTTGAAGGTAATTCTATACATACGAGGAATACTAAAGTAAAGCAAAGGAGGCGTTATATTGAACAAGTTAGAACAATTAGTTGCGCAGTTAGATCTGGTCAATCAATTACTTTTCACGAGAGTGTCCCTGGAAAACAATGCACATAGTTTGCACTTTTTTATGCAGCTTCAAGCGGTTAGCCAGAAAGTAAGCTTAGCAGAAAAGAACTGGCAAGTAAAGAATGCTTGTTCGCCTATTAGTAGTGAAAAATGATAGACTTTGGTACACTTATCTCATAAGCAATTGAACTAACACAATAGCATTAAAATTGATACATTATTTACCATAAAATAGCGGTGAATAAAGATCAAGAGCAGTGATATTTCCATAGTTGCTTTGTTGGACAAAATATACTCACCATGTATATGCAGTGACTACGAAATATATTTGCTTATGCGTAATTGATGAGAGATGAGGTGCAAAATTGTTAGTGATTCAGCAAACATCCCAATTAATAGATGAATGTGAACAATGTGTTTTACGGTTCTGGCAAATGCGTGAGGAAGATCGGACACCTGATTTTTTCCAAGAGGTGAAACCACACGCTGATGAAATTCATCAACTATTGAAGGAATGGCAGCAAGAGGCCAATACATGGATTCAAAAAAATAAACCGAAATATATGCATACGCAGCAAATTGCTTCAGTGGTAGAATCGATGGAGCAATTTGTTGTGCAATCTTTTTATAAAGAAACTAGTAAAAAACGTTTTTTAGATGCGACCCATTCTACCTCCTATACTTTAAAAACCTTTGAACGATTAATAAAGGAGGAGGAAACGAATGCTATCGAAGAAACGAACGATTAGTGAGCTTTTACAGGAATGGAGATACGATGAAGAATTAAAAGAGCGTATTTTACATTGGCAAACACTAGAAAGTCGACCAGCCAGATATGCACCTTTCCCAGGAAATTTACACCCATCCCTAGTGAAAGCACTACAGGCAAGGGGTATCGAGCAACTATATACACACCAGCGAGAAGCCTTTGATTTGGCGCAGGATGGTACATCTTTTACAGCGGTTACGCCAACTGCTTCGGGTAAATCCTATTGCTATCACCTACCAGTGCTGCAAAAAATAATAGAAGATAAAAATGCGCGGGCCATTTATTTATTTCCAACAAAGGCATTAGCACAGGATCAAAAAAATGATTTAAATGAACTCATTGAGCAAAGTGGTGAGGAAATTTTAAGTTATACGTATGATGGAGATACGGCGCCAGGCATTCGCCAAAAGGTTCGAAAGGCAGGGCATATCGTTATGACGAACCCCGATATGCTGCATTCCGGAATTTTGCCACATCATACTAAATGGGTCTCACTCTTTGAAAATTTGCAGTATATCGTTATTGATGAATTGCATACATATAAAGGTGTATTTGGTTCGCATGTTGCCCATGTTATTCGAAGACTAAAGCGTATTTGTGAGTTTTATGGTAGTAAGCCGGTGTTTATTTGTACATCAGCTACCATTAAAAACCCGAAAGAACTTGCTGAGCTTCTGACGAATGAATCACATGCACTAATTGCCGATTCAGGTGCACCTGTTGGCAAAAAAACCTTCCTTTTTTATAATCCACCAATTATTCATAAAACATTTGGGGTGCGTAGAAGTGCCGTGTTAGAGGTTAGTGATTTAGCCAAAAGGTTGTACATAGCTGGCATTCAATCCATCATTTTTGCCAAAAGTCGAGTACGAGTCGAGATGATTGTCACGTACTTAAAGGAGCTCACTCGCAATAAGCTACTCGATGAATCTGTTCGTGGCTATCGAGGTGGATACTTGCCCTCTGAGCGACGTGTCATCGAAAAAGGCTTGCGTGAGGGTACGATACAAACCGTGGTTAGCACCAACGCATTAGAACTAGGTGTTGATATCGGTCAATTACAAGCTTGTATTATGACAGGTTACCCGGGAAATATTGCGAGTGCTTGGCAGCAAGCAGGACGTGCGGGAAGACGTCAGGATGAGGCATTGATTATATATGTTGCACAATCTTCTGCATTAGATCAGTATGTGGTCAATCATCCTTTGTTTTTGCTTGGTAGTACGCCAGAGGAAGCGCGTATCTATCCAGAAAATATGTTGATTTTAATGGATCATTTGAAATGTGCTGCCTTCGAGCTACCCTTTTCAACAGGCGATTCGTATGGAGAATATGACATACAGGAATTGTTGGATTACTTGGCGGAGGAAGGGGTTGTCTTTAAGACGAGTGACAAATGGCATTGGATGAGTGATCGTTTCCCTGCGCATGATATTAGCCTGCGCTCTGCGTCACAGGAAAATGTGGTCATAATTGATCTGTCCGTCCCTGCACAGACAAAGGTGATTGGAGAAATGGATCGTCATAGTGCCATGACCCTTTTACATGAAGAAGCCATTTACCTACACCAAGGTATTCAATTTCAAGTGGAGAAGCTCGACTGGGAAGAAAAGAAAGCCTTTGTACGTGAAGTAGATGTGGATTACTATACAGATGCCAATCTAGCAGTTGAAATGAAAGTGCTAGAGGAGGATCGTAGCCGTCCTTATGGGAGTGGTACGATTAGCTTTGGCGATGTTGGCTTAGTCGCACAAGCAACGATTTTTAAGAAAATCCGCTTCGGCACACATGACAATATCGGTTCAGGCCCTATCCATCTTCCCCCAGATGAAATGCATACAAGTGCTTCGTGGCTTTCGTTCAAAGCACCAGAAAAATGGACGGAGGAAGAGCTAACAGATGCGATGACTGGGGTAGCCTATGCGATGAATGCGTTCATTCCTTTATTTATCCAATGTGATAGCAGTGATGTAGCAGTAGTACCACAGGTGAAGGCGACACATAACGAGCAGCCAACTTTTTTTGTTTATGATAAGTATCCTGGTGGCATCGGCTTAAGTGAAAAGGTCTATGATTTGTGGGAAGAGCTGATAACCAAAACATATCAGCATGTCACAAATTGTGTATGTGAGTCAGGCTGCCCTTCTTGTATTGGTGCACAGGATTCTATATTTAATGCAAAAAGTAAAGTCATTAAATTGCTTCACATATTAAACTATCCTGATTAGTAAAGAGGAAAGGGGGCTGTAGATTAAATCTTCAACCCCTCTTCTTTGATTAATTTATAAATCATTTTACGGTTAATATGAGTTAATTCCTCTAATTTTCGTCCACTTGCTGAAACGTGTCTATGAAAAGAATAGTTTGATGCAAGTTGAACAAGAGTTAGAAGGTATGTACGAATTGGCGTTTGTAGAAACAGTCTTCAGAGAAAGAAAGCAAGATGCGAAGTTCGACCAATTCCAAGCATTTGCACACAATACATTGTCAACACGATTAAGATCGAGTAGTATACTGTACTAAGTTTTGGTAATTGCAGGGTGGAAGTATTCAATAATATTAATGGTTTACAGAACAACTGAAAAAAGCATTAACAAGAAAGGAAAAATCCTTATAGTTAATGCCTTTTATTTTTACTTAGCTTAAATAGATCTATTATAAGCATTCATTGTCGAAGTATATTGGAATATTTTAGGGTTGACTAGTCCCTCACGTAAATCCATCATCCCTAATTGTCCCATTCTATTCAGTAAAGGAATCAACCAACTACCACTTGGAGCACCTTGTAACACTTTAATTTGATCGGATGATAACTTTGAAACTTTACTAGTATCAATCGGTTCTTTTGCATTTTCTATTGTTTCTTGAAAAGCTTTCAAATCAGTTTTATACATATTCTCGCCAACTTGTTCAGTAAAACCTTTATATCCGTAAGCTCCTCGAAGGATAGTTAACCTTATACTCATATCTTCCATAGAAACCATTTTTAAATACACCTCTCTTCAAAGTATTCCTAAATTATAAATGTGGAATATGTATAGTTCTTTCAATGATATTCCAAGGGGAATTTTGTGAAGTAAATCTAAACTTATATAATGCAGAAGTTTCACTTGAGATTTTTAAGTCTGAATTAAAAGTGACTGGGATGTTTTGTTTTTAAATTTTTAATGAATGGATCTACTTCAATCCTATCTTTTTCTATCTCTGAAGCTTCAGCTGTATTTAGCCCTAACAATCCACTAGTTATAATTCCAACAGCTAGTAAATATTTCTTCATATACAGCTTCTCCTTTTACATTATAATTATCGTATAAAAAATATAATATTTAACACTATTTAACAAAATAGATAATGGTTTATTAAATAACTTTATTATCACTTCAAAAAATGTTCGTTTTAAGTAGACTTTAGTTGAGCGAAAAGAAATGTAGTAAATTAATGGAGTCGATACATAATGCTTTTTGGTTATGCGAGGGTTAATTCTATTGATCAAAATTTAGATTGCCAACAAAAGGAGCTTGAACCTTTTGGATGTGAAAAAATATTAATTTGAAATAAATTTTGATAAAAATCATCTCTTTTTTAGTGAACCGCGAGTATTAAGCCATGAATCACAAATAAGCTTCCTACTTAAGTAGTTGCAGCAAAGAATACTTTGAATGAGTCTAATAATCATGGTAATCTTGCAAGAGAGTCTTATACTATAAGCAGAAAATGAGTGAAATGCATGTCTTACGAAAATAAAATACTACAAATGAAAAAAATGCTTGGTAAAAAACCAACGGCAGCTCAACAAAAGGTAGAAGAACTAGCTTATCAAAAGCCAGCTAAGCCGAGCTATACCGAGCGCTGGGAAAAGGCGGGGCTTACGGTTGTAGAAAATGATTTTGGGATTGTGTTTAAGCGCCATGTGCAGTACCCGTTTTCTTATCAGCATGGTCATTATCAGCTACAGTCATTCTTTGATGCCTTGAAAAAATGGCAGGGTGCCGAGTTTGACCATCCTTATGCACTTGATTTACAGGAGCCTGTATTATTTTTTGATACGGAAACGACGGGCTTAAAAGGTGTTGGTACGCATATTTTTTTGCTTGGGTTTTTAGAGGTAGACGAAGAATGTTTTAAATTGACTCAATATATTCTTGCAGATCCTGCACATGAGGTAGCTTTCTTGTTTGAATCAAAGCTTTGGCAAAAATCAGCGACTGTGATTACCTACAATGGGAAAAGCTTTGATTGGCCGCAACTTGAAACGAGATGGACGCTCCATCAAAAAACATTACCAAAATTACGAGCGCAGCGACAGATTGATTTGTTGCATAGTTCGAAGCGTTTATGGAAAAATGATATGGAGCGCTTAAAATTAAAATCTGTGGAGGAAGAGAAACTTGGTTTTTCTCGTATAGGAGATATTCCAGGCCATCTTGCACCAATTATTTATTTAGATGCTGTGAAAAGTGGCATACCTGACGCCCTTATGAAGGTGCTGCTTCATAATGAGTGGGATTTACTGTCCCTCATCACACTTTATAGTCATTCGACGCAATTATTGTTTGAAGAGGACCATGAGGAATCAGCAAAAACCTTCACCAATATTGGGAAATGGTATGGCGATTTAAAAGAAAGCACACAAAGCGTAAGGGTTTTAGAAAAGGTGACAATGCAATTTGATGCACTAGAAGCGGGGAATGCTCAATATTATTTAGCGTTACAGCATAAAAAGGGAAAACGCTATAATGAAGCTATTGACTCATTTGTGGCCTCTCTCCATTTTGTTGAACCAAGAACAAAGTTACATGCCCTTGAGCAGTTAGCCATACTTTATGAGCATCAAATGAAAGACTATGACCAGGCCCTTTATTATACGCAAGAAGGCATACGTCTTATTCAAAATCATGAGCAATGGAGAATAGAACAAAAACAAAAATGGGAAATTTCGTGGGAAAAGCGATTACACAGATTAGGAAATAAGAAATAATTTCCTGGGGAAGTGCAAGAAACGACAAGTTTAGCCTTACAATTGGTGTTTTCAGACGATATAATGTGATGAAGTATGCTATAATGTATTCGTGTATGTAGTGTGAGGAAGGGCGATGTGAATGGACATTAAATTAACGTCAAAAATGATCCTTGAAAAGGAATTTAAAAAGAACTTTAAAGGCTACAATGTAGAAGAAGTAGATTCTTTTCTTGATGAAATTATTCAAGACTATGAAACGTTTGAAAAAGCGGTGGCCCAACTACGTGAAGAAAATAGACAGTTAAAAGAAGAAATTGATAGTACCCCAAAGAGACAACCAGTTGCATCAGCAGCTGCTGGTACAACTAATTTTGATATTTTAAAACGTCTTTCTAATTTGGAAAAGCATGTATTTGGCAGCAAGCTATACGAATAATTTTTATTAATTATATTGTATTTAACATAAAACTCTAGTATAATCTTTCGTATCATCATGAAATTCTGGTAATCGCTGCGGCGCTAGACGTCGTAGAGGAAAGTCCATGCTCACACGGTTCTGAGATGTCCGTAGTGTTCGTGCTTACTGAAAAAATAAGGTAAGGCAGCTGTTCAAGCTGACGGCGGAAGGAAAACCTAAGTCCTAGGATATGGTTGACACTTCCTGAAAGTGCCACAGTGACGAAGCTTGCTTGGAAACATGCAAGGTGGAACGAGGTAAACCCCACGAGTGAGAAACCCAAATTATGGTAGGGGCACTCTCTTGAAGGAATTGAACGGATAGAGGGACAGAGTATGCTCTGTAGATAGATGGTTACCACCTGATCGTACGAGGCGCAAGCTGTTTGAGTACTCAGGAACAAAACATGGCTTATGGAATTTTTTGATGCTTATCTACGAAATATCAAACGCTCTCCAATTCGGTGGAGAGCTTTTATTTTGAGTTCATGAGGAAAAAGTAACCTTGTTAATCAAGTCTTGGTATGCGCGATACGTTTGAAAATGGCGAATATATCGCTACCGCTTCTAAGTCATAACATCTGAAAACGGCTATCGCATCCACGTGATGTATTGCTCTTGATGGCATATTTTATCGGGTGTCCAAACACCCGTTGATCAAGATAAAGCCTCTGGCGAATGTCGCAGATTTTAGTAATTTACAGAACATGTAAGTTCGAAAATATCTGGACACAATTAGCTGAGGTGGAATGGATTACATACCGGTTAACCTGACATAAATGCCCTTTGAGGGGGAGTATAGAGAGATAGGATGGAGCGGAAACATGAACGGAGTAAACAATTGGGAAAGTATGGATAAACTAAAGCTGATTTCTAAATATCCGACTACCTTAATACTTAAAATCTTCGAAAATGTATCTGAAGGTATCATGATTACAGATGAATTCAAAAAGATAGTAATGGTCAATCCTGCCTTTGAATTTGTTACAGGCTATACACGTGATGAGGTGGTTGGAAAAACGCCAGCCGTATTACAATCAGGTGTACATGAATTGCCATTCTATTTAGAGATGTGGGAACAGATACGACAAGAAGGCATTTGGCAAGGTGAGATATGGAATCGTCGTAAAACTGGAGACGTATATCCTGAATGGTTAACAATTGTTTGTGTAACCAACGATGAGGGTGAGGTTACAAATTACTGTGGTATTTTCACAGATTTGTCTGAAAGAAAAATAGTAGAAAACGAATTAGAAAAGCGGTTGCTTACGGATTCATTAACAGATGTATCCAATCGTTTTGCCTATATTGAAAGAATGGATAATCTCTTAGAATCGACTTCTGCTATTTCTCATTCAGTGCAGCATGCGATCTATTTCTTAGATTTGGATCGATTTAAGCAAATTAATGATACATTAGGCCATGCTGTTGGAGATTTAATTTTGAAAGAAGTAGCAAATCGTCTAAAACAGCTACTAAAAAACAAAGACATTATTGCTAGATATGGTGGCGATGAATTCGTCATTACCTTAACCAATGTGAAAAATGTGAAAGAGGCTGCAAAATTTGCTGATCAAATCATTAGTTGTATCGAACAACCGATGATGATTAACGGTCAGGAAGTTTTTATGTCGACAAGTGTGGGTATTAGTGTTTATCCAGTAGATGGTAAAAACACAGAACAGCTCATCAATTGTGCAGATCGAGCAATGACCTATTCCAAAAAGAATGAATTAAACGGCTATTCCTTTTATTTTGATGAACTGCAAACAGACGCACAGCGCGTTTTATTGCTAGATTCAGAGCTAAGAAAAGCTATAGAAAACCGTGAATTTGAGCTGCATTTTCAGCCGAAGATTTCGATGGAAGATGAGCAAATTCAAGGCTTAGAGGCACTGGCTCGCTGGAATAGCGAGAGGTTAGGCTTTGTGTCACCTGCGGAATTTATTTCTTATGCGGAGGATACTGGTTTAATCATTCCGTTAAGTGAGCTTATTATTGAAAAAGCATGTGAGGCAGTTATTCAAATGCAGCAACAAGGTTGGAAAATACCTGTTGCCATTAATATATCGAGCATACACTTTAAACAGCAGAATTTTTTAGAATCGATACAAGCCATATTAGAGCGCTATAATATGCCAGCTAATAATTTTGAAATAGAAGTGACAGAGCGAACGGTGATGAACAGTGCGAACGAGACGGTTAGTAAATTGGTTCGTTTGAAACAATTAGGCTTTAAAATCTCGATCGACGATTTTGGGACAGGCTATTCATCCCTAAGCTATTTAGTTCGCTTCCCATTAGATTGTTTAAAAATTGATCGAAGCTTTATTCAGCATATTGGCTCACTCGATGAAAAACAGGCAGTTGTAGATGCGATTATTCAAATGTCCCATCGCCTAAAAATGAAAGTTGTTGCTGAGGGTGTAGAACAGGCACAACAAGTGGATATACTACGTAAAATGAACTGTGATATTATCCAGGGCTATTATTACAGCAAACCATTACCATTAAACGATCTCATTGAGTTTATGGAGTTTTGGGAAATTGAGCATCAAGGAAGGAAATAAGTTATGGCAAACTATCAATTAGTAGCTACGTCAGCAATGGGCTTAGAGTCTATTGTGGCCCAAGAAGTAAAAGCTCTTGGCTATGAAACAACTGTTGACAATGGCAAAGTATATTTTGAGGGCGATGAAACGGCTATCGCACGCACCAATTTATGGCTGCGTGTAGCGGATCGTGTCAAGATAGTCGTTGGACAATTCCCAGCAAAGTCTTTTGAGCAATTATTCGAAAGTGTCAAAGCATTACCATGGGAAAAATATTTACCTGTGGATGCGGCTTTTCCGGTTTCAGGGAAATCTGTAAAATCGAAATTATTTAGTGTACCGGATTGCCAAGCAATTACCAAAAAAGCAATCGTTGAACGAATGAAACAGCATTATAAACGACTTGGCTTTTTAGATGAATCGGGTGCGACTTACAAAATTGAGGTTTCGATTTTAAAAGATGTGGCGACACTGACTATTGATACATCTGGCGCCGGCTTACATAAGCGTGGCTATCGTCAGGCACAAGGGGAGGCACCGTTAAAGGAAACATTAGCGGCGGCACTTGTGCAAATTTCGAAGTGGAATCCAAATCGTCCGTTCGTTGACCCATTCTGTGGCTCTGGTACCATCACACTTGAAGCGGCGATGTTTGGACAAAATATTGCGCCAGGGTATAACCGTGAATTTATTTCTGAGGATTGGCCTTGGATGAAAGCGGCCATCTGGGATCAAGTCCGTGATGAAGCGGAAAGTTTAGCCAATTACGATCAGCCATTAGAAATTATTGGTTCTGATATTGACCATCGTATGGTCAGCATTGCACAAGAAAACGCAATAGAAGCGGGCTTTGGTGAGTTAATCACGTTTAAGCAAATGCAAGCACGCGATTTTACAACACAGTTAACGGATGGTGTCATGATTGGGAACCCACCATATGGAGAACGTATTGGTGATGTAGAAGTCGTGGAGCAGGTAATCCGTGATGTCGGGAAAGTCATGAAAAACTATCCATCTTGGTCTGTGTATATGCTATCCTCCATGAAAAATTTTGAAGAATTATATGGACGCCAAGCGACGAAGAAACGAAAATTATTTAATGGTTTTATTGAAACAAATTATTATCAGTTCTGGGGTCAAAAGTCTAAAAGAGATTAACGAATAGTAACGGAAGATAAGATTTTTTCTTATCTTCCGTTTCGTCGCGTATAATAGCACCAGATAGTTAGAGGGGGAACATCAATTGCGTAAATCTTTACCATTTGCATTATCAAAGGACCGTTCATTTTTTGAATCATTAGGTGACTGGATGGGCGATGTCCTTTATGATGAATTACCTGAAAAAGGCTTTGAATGCCGTGATGAGCAAATTTTTATGGCTTATCAAATAGAGCAAGCACTGAAAGAAAAAAATATCCTCTTTGCAGAGGCAGGCGTAGGAACTGGGAAAACGATCGCTTATTTATTACCAGCCATCTCTTATGCACGCTACACAGGGAAGCCTGCGCTAATTGCTTGTGCAGATGAAACATTAATCGACCAACTCGTGAAAGAGGGGGGCGATATTTATAAACTCCAAAAAACGTTAGGGCTCGATATTGATGTTCGTCTTGCAAAATCGAGAGACCAATATTTATGCTTAAAACGTTTTGAGGAAGCAGAAAAAGTGGAGACTGATGAATGGATTGATGATATTGCCTTTTCCATCCCTGATGGCGTCTATGCACAAGGCTCTATGATTGCTTTACAGCCATATGGAGAACGTAGTGACTATCCAACGGTTAGTGATGAGGATTGGCAAAAAGTGAATTACAATGCCATTATGCAATGTTCTGTTTGTGAGCTGCGTAATCGCTGCGGGCAAACGTTGCATCGCTCCCATTATCGTAAATCAACAGATCTTGTCATTTGTTCTCAGGATTTTTTAATGGAGCATTTGGCTACAAAGGAATCTCGTGAGCGTGAAGGTCAGCTTGCTTTACTGCCAGAGGTATCGATGATTGTGTTAGATGAAGGGCATTTATTGGAATATGCTGCGCAAAAGGCAATGACATATAAAGTTCAAGCAACTACCATCGTACAATTATTAGAGCGATTGATGGTAGATGGCGTACGCGAGCGTACACTGTATGCGATGGAAAAACTACAGGATGATCATGAGCTATTTTTTGATCAGCTTCGTGATGATATCGTTGCTTCAAATGAGGATCGTAAACGTATAAACAAATCGAAAGCATTGCTTGCTTATGGGAAGCAGCTAATAAATGATGTTGAAGTTTTGATGGAAGAATTCGTCTTTGAATCAGAAATGTATATGATTCCTGAATATGAGTTAAATATGGCAGAAGAATACTTAGAACAATATGAGGCTTCCTTACGTATTTTCATAGCACAGGGAGATGCGGTGGATTGGTTAGAGGAAACAGATGGCGAGGAAACGCTTGTCATTATGCCTCGTTTAATCACAGAAGTTTTAGCAGAAAAATTATTCTCTAAAAAGCTTCCAATCGTCTTTTCTTCTGCCACATTATCGGTCAATAAGGACTTTTCTTACATTGCCTACAGTTTAGGTATTCGCGATTACCAATCATTTTCTGTGCCTTCTCCATTCGATTATGAAGAAGTGATGAAAATTTATTTACATGAGCTTACGCAACGTGACAAAACAGCGCGTGTTCAGCAATTGCTGCGGGATGGCGAGCAAACATTGATTTTATTTAAATCAAAGCAAGCCATGCTAAACTTTAAGGCAGAATTGCCGATTATGGAGCGTATGTATGTAGCATTTGAAGGAGATCGAGAGCTATCGGCCATTGTTCGAGATTTCCAGCAAGGGACTATTAAAACATTATGCTCCTATCATTTATGGGAAGGCTTAGATTTACCTGAGGAAGCCTTAACACGTGTGATTATTTATGATTTACCATTTCCTCCACAAGATCCATTATTTGATGCGAAACGTACGTTTGCTGAAAATCCATTTGAAGAAGTGGAACTACCTTTCATGCAACTACGCTTGCAGCAAGGGATGGGTCGCTTAATCCGTACATCTAATGACCATGGAGATATTCATATTTTATTAAATGAAGAAGAACAAAAACAACGTGCAGCCTTTGAAAATATAGTAGCGGTTGTACCAGAAATAAAATAGAAAAAAGCGAGTTTGCCATAAAGGTAAGCTCGCTTTTTTAATATATTAAAATAATATTATGGGTATGGATATAATGCGGTGTTTTAAAAAACTGTTGAATATTTCTCTTTTAAGCTATATAGTTCTTTGTAATGCAACGAAATTTGGTGAAAGAAAATATTTTTTGTATTGAAAATAATTTCACAAAAGGTTTATAATAATGACAAGAATTTTTAAGAATAGTCAAATTGCTTGCTGACTATTCCTTGATAGGGGGCTTAAACCTGTCGAACATTCAATCATTGTGTAGAAAATATACAAATCTATCGGCAACGGATATTGACAAGTTAATAGAAATTGAAGCTACGCTAACGTATTATGCTGAGTTGACTGATTGTTATATGTTCATAGATTGCCTGCTGGAAAATTTACCGCATGCAATTGTTGTGGCAGAGGCATTCCCGAAAAAGGAAATTGGTTTATATGAAAAATCAGTTATCGGAAAATTCGTATTTGAAAGTTTTGAACCAGCTGTATTTGCTGCATTCAAACATCAAGAAAAATCTTCTATTTCCAGAGCGATTACGCAGGAAGGGATTACGGTAGAGCAAAATGTGATGCCTATTTTTAATGAGCAACAGCAAGTGATTGCTGTGTTGATTCAGGAAAAAATGGTGAAGATGCAAACGACACCGAAAGATGATTTTCAAAATATGCCTTTTGCTCTAATTGAGCATATTGTAGAACCGAATCCGCAACCGATACCCGTTGTTTCTGATTTACTTGTAGAGTCAATAATTCTCACCAATCATGAAAATAAAGTGATTTATAGCAATCCTGCTGGCTATCATTTTATTTCTGAGCTATCGGGATTAGAGAACTTTGACAATGTTGCATTGGATAAAATTTTACCTTTTTTACAGGAAGTCTATGATAAAGGCGATGATGTCTTTTTCTTAGAAATTACAATTGATCGTAAATCCTTTATTGTAAAAAAAATTCCGATTCGCAGTCAAAACGAGAAGGTCACTCTACTCATTATTCATGATCTAACAGAGCTTAAACTGAAAGAAAATGAGCTAATGATGAAAACCTTTGCGATACGAGAAATTCACCACCGCGTGAAAAATAATCTTCAGACAGTGACAAGCTTATTACGCCTGCAAATGCGCAATGATCGGTCTGCTGCGAATGCAAGTGCTTTTCAAGAGGCATTAAATCGAATATATAGTATTTCATCTGTTTATGAGCTTATTTTAGAAAATGAGGATAACGCTGAAGAAAAAGTAGATGTTATCGCGTTAGCTAAAAAAATTGGTCATAAAATGATTGATACGTCCAATACAGCAACTATTCAACTAGCCTTTCAACATGATAATTTGCAGCTATTCTGTCATTCAAAAAAAGCGGTATCTCTCGCACTCATTATTTGCGAGCTCCTGCAAAATGCATTAAAGTATGCTTTTATCGGTCGTGATGAAGGAACCATTGATATTCAATTCATTCAGGAAGAGTCTGCTATTTCACTCCATATTTCTGACAACGGCGTTGGAATGCAAGAGGTGAAGGCATCTTTTGGGATGGAAATTATCACAAGGCTTGTAGAGTATGATTTAGCTGGCTCATTTTCAATTATCCCTAGTGAAGAAGGTACACATACTCAAATTCAGTTTCCTGTAAGTGAGGAGGTATTTATCGTAAATGACTAGGAAAGTTATGATTGTCGAAGATGAATCACTGATTGCGATTGATTTGAAGTTTATGTTAGAAGACAATGGCTACGAAGTAGTAGCACAGGCAAGTAATGGGGAAACAGCCATTGAATTAGCCTTTTTACATAAACCGCAATTAATCTTAATGGACATTAAAATGCCTAAACTTGATGGGTTGAAGGCAAGTAAAATTATTGAACAACAGCTTGGTATACCCGTTCTTTTCATCTCGGCATACAGTGAAAAAGAATTGTTGCTCTACATGAAGCAAGACAATATATTAGGCTATGTCATGAAACCGTTTTCTGAGAAAAATGTGTTGCCTGTATTAGAGGTTGCTTTTCATCAAATTGATAAATTTAACCGACTCAATGGCGAGATCTTACATAAGCAAACACAATTGGAAAAACGAAAAATCATTGAACGAGCAAAGGGTTTGCTCATGCAGGCTGAAAACATTAGTGAGGACGAGGCTTATCGTAAGATTCGCAATGAAAGCATGCAAACACAACAGGAAATGGTACACATTGCACAGCAAATTATAAACACCTTACAAGTCAATAGTTGAAGCAAAGGCGCTTTAAAGAGATTTCTTCTTTAAAGTGCCTTTTTTTATATAAATTTAATAATGAAAAAGGGGTGATGAGTAAGATGGCAATGATAGGAACGATTATCGTTTATATTATTATGATTTGTGCTGTTTTAGGGGCAATCGGGGCTATCCGAGATGCTGAGTATGGGATTGGGAAAGAATTTATGAATGGGATTCATACCGTTGGGCATATTTTTGTCCCAGCAGCAGGGATCATGGCAGCTATACCTTACTTAACATGGTTTATTAGTCATTTTATTAGTCCGATTTTTGAGTTAATTGGTGCAGATCCTGCGATTGCAGCGACGACGATTTTAGCCTCGGACATGGGTGGTTACCAATTAGCCAATGCGTTAAAGGAGTCTTATGAGGGATGGGTAATGGCTCTTGTTGTTGGCTTTATGTCAGGTGCTACCATTGTATTCTCAATTCCAATGGGTCTTGCGATGTTAGATAAGCGTGATCATAAATATATGGCGCTAGGTATTATGGCTGGCGTATTAACAATTCCGATTGGTGCATTTATTTCTTCGATCATGATCGTGCTATTTAACACAGAAGTACGTGAAGTTATTAGTACAACAGAGGCACCTACATATGTGTTTGCCATTTCTGTTTTACAAATATTAATTAATTTACTACCGTTATTCATTTTCGTTATTTTAATCGCACTAGGCTTAAAGCTTATTCCGAACGGTATGATTGCAGGCTTCATGATATTCGGACGCGTGATGGATGCGGGGATTAAATTAGTGTTAGTGTTCTCGATTGTAGAGATTTTTACAGGTATTTTTACAAAGATATTTGGTGCGTGGGGCTTCGATCCAATCATGGCTGATGAAATCGACCAATTCCGGGCATTAGAAACAGCTGGTTATATTGGAATTATGCTAGCGGGTGCGTTCCCAATGGTGTATTTAATTCGAAAATATGCTTCCAAACCACTTGAAGCGGCTGGTAAAAAATTAGGTTTATCATCTGTAGGAAGTGCGGGGATATTAGCAACAATTGCTAATATTTTGGCAATGTTTACATTGATTCGCCATATGCCACCGAAGGATAAAGTAATTAACATCGCGTTTGGTGTATGTTCAGCCTTTTTATTAGGCGATCACTTATCATTCACAGCTAACTTCCAGCCAACCATTATTTTACCTGTAATCGCTGGGAAGTTTTTAGCCGGTGTTATTGCGATTATTTTAGCTTATAAGCTTTCTGTACCAACTGCATTAAGGCTGGAAATTGAGGATCGCAAGGCAGGCATTATTAAAGAAGGCGAATATTTAACAGATCAAAAATCTTAATTGATTAAAAAGTGAGGTGATGACGTGTGAGTGAAGAGAAAAAAAGATTTATTCAGGAGTTTGTGCCGGGTAAACAGCTAACATTGAGTCACCTTATAGCTAATCCTGATCCCGATATGTTTCAAAAGCTGGGTATCCAAGAATCGGGTGCACTGGGCATTATGACGTGTACCCCAAGTGAAACGGTGATTATCGCAGGAGATTTAGCGACAAAGGCTGCCAATGTCAGACTAGGATTTTTAGATCGTTTTACAGGTAGTCTCGTTATTGTTGGTAGTGTATCAGAGGTGGAAATGGCAATGTTAGAAATTAATCGTTTTTTATCTGAGGTATTAGGTTATACACCATCAAAAATAACGAAATCATAGGATGTGTCATATGAAAAATCGAGTAATGATAATAGGCGGTGTGCAGGCAGGAAAGTCAACATTGATGAATACGTTGTTGGGTAAAGAAAGCAGTGCCAATAAAACACAAGCACTCGTTTATGATGACTGGATTGTTGATACACCAGGTGAATATGTTGAAAATCCAATGTATTACAGGAATATTATGGCAACATCATTGGAAGTAACCCATGTCATTTACTTGCAGGATGCCACCTCTGCAAGAAGTGTGTTCCCTCCGCAATTTAGCTTAGGGATTCCTAAAATACAGATCGGTGTTATTACCAAGATAGATGCCCCTAATGCCAATATGGAAAGGGCTATAGCCTTATTAAAAAATGTGATGACACATGGGCCCATCGTGAAAACCTCTTCCTGGCAAAAGTTAGGCATCGAGTTGATTGAACCATTGATTCAACTTACGACACAGGAAGAAATTCGTCAATTTGTCAAGGATCGCGATAGTCCGTATCTCATGTATTGCTCACAGTAGCGAGAGGGAGGTATAGGGTGAAAACTGAAAAAATATTTAGTGCAGGCATTGATATTGGGACAAGTACTACCAAAATGGTGGTCAGTAGTTTTCTGTTAAAGAATGTGGCTGGTGTGACACATGTGCCAAGGATTGAAATTATTGAGAAAACGGTGTTACATCAAAGTCCAATCATTAAAACACCTTTTATTAATCGAGACATCATTGATATGAAAAAAATTGAAGAATTTATTTTTCAGCAATATCAATTAGCACAAATCGCACCAACTGACATTTCAACAGGTGCCATTATTATTACAGGCGAATCGGCCACGAAGGAAAATGCAAGCGAGGTTGTCCATACCATTGCCGATGGTGCAGGTCATTTTTTAGTTGCTACCGCTGGTCCTGATTTAGAGGCCATCATTGCTGCTAAAGGGGCTGGTACCCTACAGCAATCAAAGAATTCAGCCAAGGTGATTGCCAATATTGATATTGGCGGAGGAACTGCCAATATTGCTGTGATGCAGTTTGGAGAAGTTATTGGTACATGTACCTTACATGTTGGTGGTAGATTGATTGAATTTAAGGATGGAAGGGTTCAATCAATTTCTCCGCCACTTATGCGACTAATGGAACAATGGGCTAATCCGTTAGCTGTCGGTGATGCGGCCGATGATGCTCGTGTTTCACAATGTATTGACGAAATGGTTGGAACACTTGCCATGATTCTTAGTGGACAGTGTACCGATGGAGAGCATCCATTATTACTAGGGCATTTACCGAACTGGCATAAACCAGTGGATGCCATCGTCTTTTCTGGTGGTGTAGCTTCCTGTATTTATGAAAATGAATGTACTCAGCGCCAATATGATGATATAGGCGAAAAATTAGCGAAAATGCTTATACAACATGAGCAACTACAATCGTTTTTATGGCTACGACCAGAAGAAACAGCACGTGCAACAGTCACTGGAGCGGGTACACAAACAACTGAAATTAGCGGGGCAACCATTCAGGTAGATGCCGAGGTGTTACCACTAAAAAATGTACCTGTTTTCAACTGCCATATGGAGCCAGCGAAAGATTTTAATACTACGGTGAAGACAGCAGTAGAGCGAGCAGATGATTTATTTTCCATCCAGGATAATCGTTCGCCTTTCGCACTCTATTTTAGCGAATTGCCGTATTTAAGCTTTCAGGATGTACATGCATTGTGCCAGGCTATTTTGCAACATTTGGCGACAAGATGCTCCAAGGACATACCAATTATCATAGTCATTCAATCAGATTATGCAAAGATTATTGGACAGACCATACAAGCCATTCATGCGACAGTACCAATTATTTGCATCGATCAAATTAAAGTGGAGACGGGCGATTATATCGACATTGGAGAGGCTCTGCCATCTGGCGTTGTTCCTGTTGTGGTGAAGACCCTTGCCTTCCACTCAAAGTAAGGAGGATGAATGTGAATCTATCGGTGATATTTGGTGGAGAAAAATATAATTTTAAATCATTAAAAGATGTAATGGCTAAGGCCAATGAAGAAAAATCAGGCGATCGGCTAGCTGGTATTGCAGCTGAGACGGTTCAACAACGAATCGCAGCTAAAGCTGTATTAAGTGAGCTTTTAGTCAAAGATATCCGAGAAAATCCATTAGTGCCGCAGGAAAATGATGAGGTTTCACGCATTATTGAGGGCGATATTAATGAGCAAATCTATGGAGAAATCAAAAACTGGAGCATCGAGCAGCTGCGTGAATATATTTTATCGAATGACACAGGGGATCGTGAATTAAAGCGATTAAGCAAAGGCATGAATTCAGAAATTATTGCAGCTGTCACAAAGCTCATGTCAAATCTAGATCTTGTTCATGCAGCCAATAAAGTAGAAATACTGTCAACGTGTAATATTACCATTGGGCAAAAAGGGACACTGTCCTCTCGCCTACAGCCAAACCATCCAACAGACAATATTGATGGCATCATCGCCTCACTAAAAGAAGGACTGTCTTATGGTATTGGAGATGCTGTTATCGGTATTAATCCTGTAGATGATTCAGTTGAAAGTGTCAAAAAGGTACTTACGGCTACAAAAGAATTTATCAATGACTGGTCCATCCCTACACAAAACTGTGTCCTAGCTCATATCACAACACAGATGAAAGCAATTAAGCAAGGCGCACCAGCAGATATGATTTTCCAAAGTATTGCTGGGACGGAAATTGCCAACCGTTCGTTCGGTATTTCTGCGGATTTAATAAGAGAAGCAGAGGAGCTCATTAAAAAGCAAGGAACGGGTACTGGCCCAAATTTATTCTACTTTGAAACGGGCCAAGGCTCAGAGCTATCGGCAGAGGCTCATATGGACATTGACCAAGTAACACTCGAATCTCGCAATTATGGATTTGCAAGACATTTTAATCCTTACATTGTGAACACAGTAGTGGGCTTTATCGGTCCAGAGTATTTATACAATAATAAACAAGTTATTCGAGCAGGTCTAGAAGATCATTTCATGGGCAAAATGCACGGTATTCCAATGGGTGTAGATATTTGTTATACCAACCATATTAAGGCGGACCAAAATGATGTTGAAGATTTAAGTGTGCTACTAACAGCAGCTGGCGTTAACTTTATTATTGCTGCGCCGATGGGTGATGATGTTATGCTCAACTATCAATCAATGAGCTTCCATGATGTGGCTACATTACTCCAAACATTTGGTAAAAAACCAGCACCAGAATATTTAGCCTGGTTAGAGAAAATGGGCATTTATGAAAATGGTCGACTTTCAGCAAGAGCTGGCGATTTATCCATTTTTGAAAGGTAGGTGAGTCCAGTGAATGATCAATTAGTCTCTATGATTACACAGCTTGTTATGGAAAAGATGGAGAAAAGCACCGAGAGCCAAGTGCCTGAAACGGTAGCTACTCCAACAGAACAACCTCTTATTACGTTTTATGATACAGCAGCACATCAGGCAACAGAAACAACAACATCAAGAGCAACATCGCAGGAGCCATTAATTCAGCTGTATCAGCATGGAGCTCCACAGCAGGCGACGGTAGCTCCTACTGCTACTTTCGAACAACCCATCAATGTAGCTGTGTCGATTAAGCCTTTTCAGTTTGAGGCAGCTACGTTAACGGATAGTGTACAAGCCGCTAAAAAACATACACCTGCTCGAATTGGCGTTGGAAGAGCGGGGACAAGACCAAAAACAAAAACTTGGTTAAAATTCCGACTCGATCATGCTGCTGCAGTGGATGCCGTGTATGGTGAAGTGTCCGAGGGTCTTTTACAAAAGCTTGATGTCTTTCAGGTCACAACGAAAGTCACGGATAAAGAGGAATACATTACAAGACCTGACTTAGGTCGTCGTCTATCGGACGAATCAAAAGCGTTAATTCAGCAAAAATGTAAGCCGCAACCAAAAGTACAGATTATTATTTCGAATGGCTTAAGTGCTAGTGCGATTGAGGAAAATGTGCAAGATGTGTACTTAGCCCTTCAGCAAAGTCTTAGCAATTTAAATATTGATATCGGCACAACTTTCTATATTGATAAAGGGCGTGTTGCTTTAATGGATGAAATTGGTGAGCTGCTACAGGCAGAAGTGATTGTTTATCTTATTGGTGAACGTCCAGGTCTTGTATCTGCTGAATCGATGAGTGCGTATCTATGCTACAAGCCAAGAATCGGTACAGTGGAAGCGGAGCGTATGGTGATATCAAATATCCATAAAGGTGGTATCCCACCATTAGAAGCAGGTGCTTATCTAGGAACCATTGTAGAAAAAATCTTGCATTATCAGGCAAGTGGTGTAGAGCTTGTCGCAAAAGAAGGTTAGGGGGCTGAACCATGAATCCTCAAAAAATTATGGCGCAAATTTTAGCGATGCAAACCATTCCAAGAGTGAACAGTGAACTAGCAGAGCAGTTAGATTTGAAGCCATATCAACACAGTATTGGACTTGTCACACTGACAATCGACGATGTGGGTTATGTTGCCTTAGACGAGGCAACAAAAAAGGCAGATGTCGATGTTGTCTATGCGAAAAGTTTTTATGCGGGAGCGGCTCATGCATCTGGCCCATTGTCAGGTGAAGTAATTGGCATCATTGCGGGAAGCTCACCTGATGAAATTCGTAGTGGACTTGATGCCATTCAACAAAAAATTGAATTTGATACGTACTTTGAAGCCATTAATCATAATGACAATCACGCTCTGTTTGCCCATACCGTGGCAAGCTGTGGTACGTATCTTGCCGAGCTTGCAGATGTAAAGGTTGGCACACCTCTTGCTTATTTAATCGCACCGCCATTAGAGGCAATGATTGGATTAGATGCAGCATTAAAAGCGGCAGATGTGGAGTTAAAGGTTTTCTTTGGCCCTCCGTCTGAAACCAATTTTGGTGGCGGCTTATTAAGTGGTAGTCAATCGTCATGTGAGGCTGCGGCAAATGCTTTCAGAGAAGCTATTGAAAATGTAGCTAGAAATCCAGTGATCTAGAAAGGAGGCGGCTTTATGGCCACATTAGACAAAGACTTATTAGCGATTCAGGAAATGAGAGATGCTGTAAAACATGCTAATACAGCACAGGCTGCCTACATGCAATTTTCACAGCAACAAGTAGACAACATTGTGAAGGCTGTTGCGGATGCTGCCTTTAAGGAAGCAGACCGTTTAGCAAAAATGGCGGTGCAAGAAACAGGGATGGGTATTCCCAACCATAAAAAGATGAAAAATGAAGTGGCTTCAAGAGATGTCTATGAGGATATCAAAGACTTAAAAACGGTTGGCATTGTGGGCTATGACCGCATGAAAAAAGTAGCCGAAATCGCTAGTCCTTTTGGCGTCATCGCAGGTATAGTGCCAACGACCAATCCAACCTCTACAGCCATCTTTAAAACACTTATTTCTTTAAAAACAAGAAATGGCTTAGTACTTAGTCCACATCCATATGCTGTGAAATGTACGAAAGAGGCTTTAGACATTTGTCGAGTAGCTGCTGAAAAAGCAGGTGCACCAGAAGGTTTACTACAATGTTTAACGATGTCTTCTATGGAGGCAACACAGCAGCTAATGAAGCATCCTGACATTCATTTAATTTTAGCGACTGGTGGCGGTGCATTGGTGAAGGCAGCGTATAGCTCTGGCAAACCTGCTTATGGTGTAGGGCCAGGGAATGTACCAGCTTACATCGAAAAATCGGCTAATCTTCAAAAATCTGTACGTCAATTAGTGCAAAGCAAATCGTTCGATAATGGCACAATCTGTGCAACAGAGCAAGCCATTATTGTGGATAAGGCGATTGCAGAGCAAGTGCAGACAGAATTAAAGAAAAATGGTGCTTATCTATTAAATGCTGAAGAAAAGGCCAAAATGGAGAAATTGATTTCGCCTGTTCCTGGAAAAGTAAATCCACAGATTGTCGGCAAATCAGCTACTTGCTTAGCAGATTCTGTTGGCATTACGGTACCAGACGATACAAAAGTACTCGTTGGGTTGGAAACGATGATCGGTAAAAATATTCCGTTTTCTCTTGAAAAATTGTCACCAATCTTTGCCCTTTATGTAGTAGAAAACAGTACAGAAGCAAAGCAAGTCATGATTGATCTGTTAAATATTGGTGGACGCGGACACACATGCTCTATCCACACAGAAAATGCAGCATTAGCAGAGCAATTCTCCGTTGAATTACCAGTATCACGCATTGTGGTCAATACATTATCATCTATCGGTGCAGTAGGTGGCACAACTGGGCTAGCCCCATCCTTTACATTAGGCTGCGGTACATTTGGCGGTAATATTACGTCAGATAATATAACAGCAAGACATCTATTAAATATCAAACGTATGGCGTACGGCATTAAAGATGTTGAAGTGCCAAAACCAGAATTTGAAGTACTGTCCGTTGTCGAGTCGGTTGTAGCGCAAGAACCTTCTTTAGATACGACAATGGTTCAGCAAATTGTCGATCAAGTATTAAAACAAATCACATTACAAAATAAATAATTTGGAGGAATGACAAATGAGTACAGCATTAGGAATGGTAGAAACAAAAGGTTTAGTAGGAGCAATTGAAGCAGCAGACGCAATGGTAAAGGCAGCAAGTGTTAATTTAGTAGGCAAAGTACATGTTGGTGGCGGTATCGTGACAGTTCTTGTACGTGGTGATGTAGGTGCGGTGAAAGCAGCAACAGATGCAGGTGCAGCAGCAGCACAACGTGTAGGAGAGCTATTATCTGTGCATGTAATCCCACGTCCACACCACGAATTAGAAATGATTTTACCAAAAGCAGAAGCATAATTTATCTTCTTTCAGTAGGAGACGCTTATTGCTATAGATGGTGTGAGACAAATGCCAATATAGCTTTCATTTACAAGAAACGTACTGGATAAGAAGCCATTATGCCAAGACGTAATGGATCAGCATGAGAGCTGACCTAACCGTAGGAAAGCTCTTATCTTGTCCAAGTCAAAAACAATTTACGAAATATAGAGGTGGCTAACGTGACAACAGCGACAAAAACATTTCCAGTGGCCATTTCGGCTCGTCATATCCATCTTAGTGAAGCGGATTTACAAGCACTTTTTGGTCCAAATGCAACGTTAACAAAGGATTTTGACTTATCACAGCCAGGGCAATTTGCTGCCAAGGAGCGTGTCTCAATCGAAGGGCCAAAGGGCATTATTCATAATGTCCGTGTCCTTGGACCTGTAAGACCAGCAACCCAAGTGGAAGTCAGCCGCACAGATGCGATGAAGCTTGGGGTTACCCCTCCTTTAAGGCAATCAGGAAATATTGAAAACTCGGCAGGCATTAAAATACTTTATCAAGACAAAGTGTTGGAGATACAGCAGGGGGTCATTATTGCACAGGCACACATCCATATGACAGAACAAGATGCCAAAGAATTGGAAGTACACAATAATGAATTGGTTTCAGTGGAAGTCATCAGTGATCGACCTGTCACTTTCCGTGGTGTCGTTGTACGTGTTTCAAATGACTTTAGTTTAGAGATGCACATTGATACAGATGAAGCAAATGCAGGCTTTATCGAACAACAAGCACAAGGTAGATTAGTAAAAGTATCATCGTAAGGAGGAGGCAAGATGCAAGAAAATTTAGTGCAAAAAATTGTGGAAGAAGTTCTGCAACAAGTTTTAAAAAATCAATCTTCCTCTCCACATGACGGTAAAATTCCCGTTGGCGTATCCGCTCGCCATGTCCATCTTGCACAAGCAGAGGTGGAGCAACTTTTTGGTGAGAATTATGAGCTTACACCAAAGTTTGAGCTTTCACAGCCAGGACAATTTGCTGCGGAGGAAACCGTTGTCATCGCTGGTCCCAAAGGATCGATTGAGCGAGTTCGTATTCTGGGCCCAGCTCGCTCCTTGTCTCAAGTGGAAGTAAGCTGGACAGATGCAATGAAAATAGGATTGAAGCCCCCGTTAAGAGTTTCGGGTGATATTCAAGGCTCTAGCCCTGTTACATTGATTGGTCCAAAGGGGAGTGTTGTGTTAAATGAAGGACTCATTGTAGCACAGGCACATATCCATATGTCCCCTGCGGATAGTGCGAGATTCAATGTAGTAGATGGACAGTCTGTACAAATCAAGGTAGGGGGTATTCGCCCCATTATTTTATCGAATGTGATCGTCCGCGTATCAGAGCGTTATCGATTAGAAATGCATATTGATACAGATGAAGCAAATGCAGGGTTCATTCAACAAGGAACGTTTGCTGAAATGGTCCATCATCAAGTAAGCGAGCCAGCCATACCTGAGAAAGAACAGTCACCAGCTATACAGAAAGTAGCGCAACCATCCGTCTATCATTATGACAAAAAGCTACTTTCACAAATAGAAGTGCTAGATATCGATGCACAAGAAATTGTGGTCCCAAAGAAAACGATTGTGACAGCACTGGCTTATGATAAATTACGAGAGTTAAATAAAACATTAACAATTCGTTCGGAGTAATAAGAAAATCTGTGTCGCATAAAGAGGGTGAAGTTCATGCAAATGGGAAGAGTGATAGGCAGTGTATGGGCAACACGCAAGGAGGAAGGGCTGAATGGTTTAAAGCTACTTATCATTCAACCAATTGACTCCAATCAACAGCCGATTCGCACAGAAATGGTGGCAGCTGATCGTATTGGTGCGGGTATTGGTGATGATGTACTCATTACAAGCGGTGGGTCATCACGCTATATTATGAAAGAAAATCCGTTACCAATCGATGCAGTGGTCATTGGTATTATTGATTCTACTGAAGTGATGAGAGGTGAGGACAATGAGTAGTGCAATTGGTATGATTGAGACCAAAGGATTAGTTGGTTCATATGAAGCGGCTGATGCGATGATTAAAGCGTCAGATGTGACAATCGTTAAACAAGAATTCGTCGATGGTGGTATTGTGACGATAGTCGTGAAGGGCGACGTAGGTTCTGTACAAGCAGCGGTGGAAGCTGGTAAGGCTGCTGCCATGCGTGTTGGTGAATTATTAGGTGCTCACGTCATTCCGAGACCTGATGAAGAAGTATTCCAAATGATTAAAGGACCAGAGGCATCAAAGAAAAAGCCTGCCACTACAACAGCATCAACGCGTGCTAAAAAAACAGCAGACACAACATCACCGACAGATAATAGAGGTGACGCATAATGGCATTTCGTAAAAATAAAATTGCTGTGATTGGTGCAGGTCATACAGGAGCTACATTAAGTTTATTTTTAGCACAGAAAGAATTAGGCGATGTGGTGCTAGTAGATATTCCAGAAGCGGAGAACCCGACAAAAGGGAAAGCATTGGATTTACTACAAACAGGCCCTATCGAAAAATTCAATGTGTCGATTAAAGGGACAAGTCATTACGAAGATATTGCTGGTGCTGATATTGTGGTCATTACAGCAGGTATTCCTCGTAAACCAGGGATGAGCCGCGATGATTTAGTCACAACAAATGCGAAAATCATTCAACAAGTGTCAAGACAGATTAAACACTATGCACCCAACAGTATTGTCCTTGTGTTAAGTAATCCAGTTGATGCCATGACCTATGTGTGTCATAAGGAAACAGGCTTTGCCAAAAATCGGATTATCGGTCAGTCTGGTGTATTAGATACAGCCCGTTTCAATACATTTGTTGCACAAGAGCTACAAATTGCTCCAGAGGATGTATCAGGCTTTGTGTTAGGTGGACATGGTGATGAAATGGTGCCATTAATTCGCTATTCTTATGCAGGAGGCATTCCATTAGAAAAGCTAATTCCCCAGGCTCGACTACAACAAATCGTTGAACGTACACGTAAGGGCGGCGGTGAGATTGTCGGATTGCTAGGCAATGGTAGTGCCTACTATGCACCAGCAGCAGCGTGTGCACAAATGGTAGAAATCATTATGAAAGATCAACGAAAAATTATCCCCTCTATTGCCCTATTAGAAGGAGAGTATGGCTATAACGATCTGTTTTTAGGTGTACCAACTATTTTAGGTGGCAATGGGATTGAATCTGTGATTGAATTGCACCTAACAACTGAAGAACAAGCAGCTCTCCAGCATTCAGCTGAGGCTGTGAAGCAAGTGATTGCTATTTGCCAAAACATTGAATAGGGTAAACAGACTCTGTTCTTTGATAGAAAGAAAGTATCCCCAACTTTCTTTCTTATTGCTCTTAATTAATGTTTGATTGGAAACCGAACATGACTTGAAAGCTAGTTATAATCCCCCTAATAATATATAAAGCTCTTATTTGTTAGAGGATAAACTGTAGCAAGCTCAAAAGTTTGCTACAGTTTTTTTATTGCACATTCACAACTTATATCATAAAAACAATGATGCCTTCTACTATAATCAAAGTAGGAGGGATGTGGATGAACAACATCGTACAGGAGATGATTGATTGGATTGAAGGTCATCTCTTAGAAGGGTTTTCGTTAGAGCAATTAGGGAAGGAGATGGGCTATTCTCCTTATTATTGTTCTTTCAAATTTCATCAGATGACGGGGATGACGATTAAAAAATATATGTCATTACGAAAAATCTATCTTGCATCCTTGGTATTAAAAGAGACAGAGGAGAAAATTATTGATATTGCTTTCTGCTATGGTTTTTCATCTCAGGAATCCTTTTCAAGAGCATTTAAAAGGGTCTTTGGCATAAGCCCGTATGATTATAGGAGGTCTCCTCAGCCTATGCAAACATTTGTGAAGTTAAATTTAAATGATGAAAGAGGCTGGTTTATAATGGATATTTCTCAAAAATTGAAAATTAAGGAACTACAGGAAAAGATTTTTGAGCAATTTGATCAAGAGACTTTGAATGTATTAAATGGTCAGATGATGTATGAAGAATTTGCAAAACATCAATTAATGGGAAATAGTGATTATGTACCTTTCAATGAAGCCATGTGTACGAATCCGACTGCTAGCCCGATTTTCAGCGAGGAATTCAATCAAATCCGAGCGGCTGGGCATCAAGTGTCATTACAGGCATACGAGCAAATGACATTGAATCCTTTGAAGCCTCTATGGACAAAAGACTATCAATGCATTGTGTTATGGTTTGGGGATGATATGTTTTGTCAGATGAATTTATTGACCATGCTTGCTTTTCTCGAACAACAAGGATATCAAGGCAAAGTCTATTTCCATATGGTCAAGGAAACGACCTATGATGTGGAGGAAACAGAGCTGGAGTTAGGAGGCTATCTAGAGGTCTATCAAGAAGTTTTCATGCACCATCGTTTTCCGAAGGCTACACTTTTACCCGTCATGTATCAGGGCATTCAATTATATTTTATTTATCTACAGGAAGAAAATGATATTACGACGTATATAAAAAAGCATCTTGAGCAGCCGCTAGGGGATTTAATGAAGCAATTATTTTCTCTCTTCCCTCACTATGGGTTAGGAGATAGTCAATATTTAAAAATAATAGAGAAAGTAAAAGACGAATATTCTGAATAAAAATACTAAAAAGTCCACAATATACAAAATTTTCGAAAATATGATAAACTTATAATGTAAAAGGAGGATGAATGCATGACAGTTCAACAATTTACAGACTATGTGAAGAAAATGCAGCATTATGAGGAAGCACTCAATGTCGTTTATTGGGATATGCGTACAGGTGCACCGAAAAAAGGTTTAGCACAACGTTCAGAGGTAATCGGTACGTTATCTGCTTCTTTATTTGATATGCAAACAAGTGAAGAATTGGGGGAGCTTTTAGTAGCTTTAGAGTCACAAAAAGCTAATCTTGACTATGTGACATTGCGTTTAGTGGAAGAAGTAAGAAAGAATTATGATCAAAACAAAAAAATTCCAGCTGACGAGTATAAAAAATATGTCATTCTTCAATCGAAGTCTGAAACTGCTTGGGAAGAAGCGAAGGCAAGTAATAATTTTGCATTATTCCTTCCATATTTAGAGGAAATCATTCAATGGCAGAAAAAATTCATTCACTATTGGGGAATTAAAAATGGATCTCCTTACAATACATTACTCGATTTATATGAACCAGATATGACGACTGATGTTTTAGATCAAGTATTTGGTGACCTACGTACATCCATTGTGGAACTTGTCCAAAAAATTGCCAATTCATCGAATAAACCAGATACAAGCATGTTATTTAAGCATTTCCCACGTGAAGCACAGCGTGAATTATCGTTAGAATTGCTTGCTCAGCTTGGTTATGATTTTGATGCAGGGCGCTTGGATGAAAGTGTGCATCCATTCATGATTGGCTTAAACTATGGAGATGCTCGTATTACCACTAAATATGATGAAAATGACTTCCGTTCTGCCATTTTTGGTACAATTCATGAGTGTGGTCATGCAATGTATGAACAAAACATTGATGAAAAGCTTGCAGGTCTGCCATTGGCTACTGGTACTTCAATGGGTATTCATGAATCTCAATCATTATTTTATGAAAACTTTGTCGGCAGAAATGAAAAGTTCTGGGAGCATAACTACGAGCGTCTTCAGCATTTCTCACCAGCACAATTTGGCGATGTTGCATTAGGCGATTTTTTACGTGCCATCAATATGGTCGAACCATCCTTTATTCGTATTGAAGCAGATGAACTAACGTATCCTTTACATATCATGATTCGCTATGAAATTGAACGTGATCTGTTCAATGGTAATTTACAGGCGAAAGATTTGCCACAAGTTTGGAATGATAAATATGAGGAATATTTAGGCATTCGTCCTGAGTCTGATGCTCAAGGTGTGCTACAAGATATGCATTGGTCAGGTGGTATGTTTGGCTATTTCCCATCCTATGCATTAGGAATGATTTATGCAGCACAGTGGAAGCATGCGATGGATAAGGATATTCCAAACTTTGATGAGCTACTAGAAAAGGGAGAGCTACTGCCAATTCGAGAGTGGCTAACTGAGAAAGTTCATCAATATGGAGCATTGAAAAAGCCATTCGAATTACTTAAAGAAGCGACAGGGGAAGGCTTAAATGCTAAATACTTAGCAGACTATTTACAAGATAAATATAGGAAGCTCTATCAACTATAAAAAAACAAGCGATTTCTCATTGTAGAGAAATCGCTTGTTGCTTTACCAAAGCTTAAAGCCGTTTGAGCCCGCTGGTGAATTTGAAATAATTTCGAAGATTGGAATTGTGTAAGCGAATATAATTAAGACTACTAAAATTAAATAGAATCATACCTAGAACTTGATTATCCGACTCGTAAAATAGCGAAACTCTTAAATCGTCAACCTTCTACGATTTCCAGAGAAATAAAACACCACGCCGGTAGTACGGCTGACGAAGCACAGGTACGTTACCACAAAAATAAATCCAACTGTGGTGCCAAGTCAAAATGTACGCCAGAAGTAAAAGAAACTGTTCAAGAAAAGTTGCGGGATACTTGGTCGCCTGAACAAATTGTCGGTCGCTTTTATCAGGGACAACTGAGTTTTAAAACCATCTATCGCTGAACTTACGAGTTTTTTTAGAAGTGCCTATAAACCCGTTCTCCTTCAAAAAGGAAAGCACCAAAAGCTCCGAAAAAAACGTATAGTAGCTATTTTTATTAATTATAATTATTTTAATTCTAAATCTCGAAACGCTATCGTATACAACTATGTGGAAAACTATATTGAAACTAACTATGGCATTGGTAGAGAAAATTTAAAATCTGAAGAAAACAATTACCTAAGAGGAATGGGGGTGTTAGCAATAGAAGTAAAAGATACAGTAACTAAAAAATATTACTTTTTAGAAGTGGATATTAAAGATGACTATTCATTAATTTATATAAAAGATCTTACTGAGGTTCATCGTAAAAATCAAGCTGATTAAAGGAAGTTTATTTCAAAAAATCAGCAATATTTTGAGAAAGATATAAAGTTTCACAATAAAACAATATATCCTGACTTATAAAGCATTCTTGAGAGAGTGCTTTTTATTATATTTAAAATTAGGAGGAGAAGATAAATGAAACATTCATTGCACAAATACAACTGCATGAATGCTAACTGTAACATTTCCTCGGCTTTGTCTATTAAATTAGGCGGCTATAAGTACAATTCTCTTTATATTTTCAAGGATTCAGAAAAATATTTGAACATAGAAAACTAAAATTAAATTTTTATCAAAAAAAGCATCCTGTCGATATTTCTTAAACTCAATATTTGTTCCAAAACTCATGGTATTTGAATTGCTTAATCCAATTACAGACTACCGACTCTTCAGTACCAAGAGGCTTTGTGATGTCTCTCATACTCTCAGAACCAACCTGGTATCTTGTAACAGCCTCTATTTTTAAATTTGGTCATGAAAAATGCACCTCTAGTTGTGATACGCTCCCCAATAAGTAGACAGATTAAAAAATAAAATCTGTTTGCCTATTGGGGAGGTTTTTTTATGAGAAAATACAGCTTTTCAAAAGAAGAAAAATTAGAAATTCTAAATTTCTATGAAAATAGCCATTTCACTCTTAATGAGGTGGCCGAGTTGTATAAAGTTGATTCAAGAACAATCAAAGATTGGCAAAATAATTACTTGTTTTTTGGAGAGGAAAGTCTTAATAGAAGTGAAAATCATAATACATATCCGAAAGAAATAAAGCTAGCAGCTGTTCAAGACTATATTTCAGGAAGTTATTCATTAAGAGAAACTGTTAGAAAATATAGACTTTCTGGCACATCCGTTTTGCGAAATTGGATTAAAAAGTATACTAGTCATAGTGAATTAAAAGATTCGAGTAAAGGAATGAGCCAAACTATGACTAAAGGAAGAAAAACAACAGTACAGGAGCGCATTGAAATAGTACAAGCTTGTATTGCCAACGAAAAGAATTATCAAGTAACAGCTGAACAATATGCGATTTCTTACCAACAAGTATATCAATGGGTAAAAAAATTCGAAAAATCCGGGGAATTAGGTTTACAAGATCGCCGTGGCCGTACAAAGTTAGAAGAAGAGTTAAGCACTGAAGACAAGTTTCGTTTAGAAATCCAACGTATGGAACGCGAAAATGAACGATTACGTGCAGAAAATCTCTTCTTAAAAAAGTTAGAGGAAATCGAAAGGAGGCGACGTTAAGTAAAAGTCGTATACATAACCGTTATATTGTCATTCAAGAACTAGCGGCGAAGGAAGCATTGCCAATCATTTTATTATGTGAAATTGCCGGTGTTACACGTGCTGCTTATTATAAGTGGTTGAACCGTCATCCATCAGCACGAGAAATCGAGAATGAACAGCTTCTAGAATCAATTCAGTACCTTTATGCACAAGTAGATGGGATTTATGGATATCGACGCATCACACTTACAATCAATCGCCATCGGGAAAAAGTAGATTTACCGATGGTAAATAAAAAACGTATTTATCGTTTGATGAAAATGTGTCGATTAAAATCGGTGATCCGTAGAAAACGAAAAAAATATCGTAAATCGAATCTAGATTATGTAGCAGAAAACATACTCAGTCGCGAGTTCAAAGCAGATCAACCTAATCAAAAATGGTGTACAGATGTCACGGAGCTTAAATATGGAAATGGCAAAAAGGCTTATTTAAGCGCCATTATTGATTTATACGATAATTCGATTGTAAGTTATGTATTAGGACATTCGAATAACAACAAACTTGTTTTTCAAACGATGATACCAGCTATACAAAAATTAAAAGAGGATGAGCATCCACTTATTCATAGCGATCGTGGTTATCAATATACTTCAAAATTTTTCAAACGGATGATAGATGATGCCGGGATGGTACATAGTATGTCTAGAGTGGGACGTTGTATCGATAATGGACCAATTGAGGCTTTTTGGGGTACGCTCAAATGCGAAAAATACTATTTAAATAAATATGATACATATGAAGCGCTTAAAAAAGCAATTGTAGGATACATTTCGTTTTATAATTTAGAGCGCTATCAAGAAAAATTAAACGGCTTGAGCCCCTTGGAATTCAGGGATCAAGCCGCATAAAGTATTTTTATTATTTCCACTGTCTACTTGACGGGGAGCACTTCATTGTTAGATGTGTTTAACAATTGGGGTGCAGTTCAGAAATTTATTATAGGGCGCTTTTTTGGCACAAGGATTAGTGCAATTTTCAATTTAGGGATTAAGAGAAATTCATCGTTAAAATCAACCATGAAAGAATTATGGGGAAGTTAGGGATTAACTCAAGGAAAACTACTGCTAAAATAATCCATAATTATCCATAAATAGGAGTCAAGATAAATGATTTTTTATGTACAGATATAGGAACATCACAAAGCAATTTTATAAGTTTGTTACTTTCAAGAGTCTTAAAAATAATTTATATCGCTAACGATATTTTGATAAAAACGTTTTTCTATTTGTACATATAATACTTGTTTTCTTTATTCAAAGTAATCAATAATTTACTTGTATTGATATTTACATTTTTACCAATTAATATTAAATAGTTCCATATTGTGTAATTATAACTTATAAGGAGGGAGTAACTACTTGATTGTTAATAGATAAATTGCCTATTTACCAGTTCCAATCCAATATCATATTAGGTTATAAGTTTGGTATAAATAAACTAGTTTAAGGGAATTTTGAATATGAGATTTAAAAAATATGTTTTTCTAGCAATATGTATTATAAGTGTGGCTTTCTTATACGAACATAAAAAAAATATTTCAATTGAAGACTTATATGAAAACCAAGCGTATCCAGATGGTATAGAACATTTTCGAGTTGAAGAGGTATGGGACAAAGGATATTTTGGTGAGAAAATTAGGATTGCAATATTAGATACCGGACTTGATTTTGAACATCCTGATTTTGAAGGCCAAATAAACACAGGTTTCAATGCAATTGACAATAATAGTTTACCTATTGACGACTCAGGACATGGTACGAAAGTAACAGGAGTTATAGCCGCGAAAAATAATGATATTGGTGTAGTAGGTATTTCTCCATCAGCGGAAATATATCCTATTAAAGTTTTGGATGAATTTGGTGAAGGGGAAATTGAAGATGTTATTCAAGGAATTGAATGGTGCATCGACAATGAAATAGATATTATTAATATGAGTTTTTCCACAATCAAAAATGATCAAAAATTTTTTAATGTAATTAATAAAGCAATTAATGCGGGCATATTTATCGTAGCAGCTATTGATAACAACAAAGAAAGAGGTCCTGGTTATCCCGCTTTATATGAGGGTGTAATTGCTGTAGCTTCTTTAGAATGGAAAAATCTTTTATCTACTGAAGAAGTAGATTTTTTTGCCCCTGGAAATAATATTTTTACTACAGCTATAGGTGGGAAATACATAGTATCTGAAGGGAATTCCATAGCCACTCCACATATTACGGGTCTTATAGCACTGATAATTGATCAATATCAAACTCGTAATTATAAAGACGTAATTTGTCTATTGGAAAAATTAGTAAAATAGTAGTGATATAGATAAGGGAGAGTTAAATGATGAAGAAATTTTTTCTAGTTTTTGTGATTGCTTGCCTGGCATTTGCAAATTTTAGTACAGGTGCTTTAGCGAATAATTTTGAGGATCAGCCAATTGAAAATGCATTTCAAATTATAGAAAATACTGAAGATATTATTATTGCCCAAGCTGTACATCCAAATGGAGATGAGTTATACGCTACTTTAGATAAAAATACAAATGAATATACATTAAAAGCTATTGTAAAAGATGAAGGTTTACTAAAATTTGCTAGTAGTGATAAAGAATACGAATACACGGTTGATGTACAGGAATTATCAGAAGACGGTATTAAAGCTGTATTTACAGATGTTAATTCAGCTGAAAAATTCAAAATCGAAGAAACTGTAGAATTTACTGAAAAGGTAGTAGCGCAAGGACCATTACTAGGCTTACTTCCTGTTATTGAATGGGGAGGGGCCGCTTTATTAAGCTGGTTAGCCGCCAATGCAGCCGCGATTACTATTGCAGGTGTAACTGCATATTTAGCAACGCATGTTTGGTCAAAATATAAAAATCAACCATACAACTATTACCAAGCTTTCATTAGTGGTGGCGATGTTTATATTGGTTCTGCATTTAAAGATGATGCTTCTGCATTTGCAGCCATTAAAGGATCTGAAAAAGTAGATGTATGGGCTAAAACAGAAAGTAAGTCAAATGAAGCTGCAAGGAAAGGTGGAAATGGAAACCCACCTGCATCACTTCACCACACAACAGAATCCTTTGGTAAAGGTGATGGTTATTATAAACACTGGCATCCATTAAGAGAAACTCAAATCGATCCACGAACAGGTAGAGCAATCTATGTAAAGAAAGATAATCATATTTTTTACATGTAATTTAAGAGCAATAGCTTCTATAATAAAAAGAAGTTATTGCTTTATTTATCTGCTTTTTGGTTAATTATTATTTGATTTTACAAAATTTAATAGGATTTTATAAGAGGTGACATGATGTTTGAAATTAAAAAAATAGATTTTACTTTATATTGTGAAAAAATAGATATTTCATTAGAACAAAAAATCGTTTTCTCTATCGAAGATAATAAAGGAGAAAGAGAGTTTGGAAATGTATATAAAGGAGTATTGCTTTACGACTTGATCACAAATAATACTTCCAAGTTAGTATTCAATAAATTTGCCAATAAAATTACAATGAAAAATAAAAAAGATACTCATTTTTTTTATTTTTCAATAAGTTGTAATGAGAATAATATTAATCTAGAAATAAGCAAATTTGATTGCGTTTTATGGACAGAAGAAAAAATCTGTTCAATTAATTTTGATAAAGAAAGATATAAAGAGTTTCAGAATATAAACTCCCGAAGCTATATATACAATCTCGATGGACGCCATATTTTATTACAAGTATTAGATGATATTATTTTAGTTGATTCAGTTGAAAAAGTCTTCTATAATACCGGGAATAAATATGATGTACTCTTCAATTCTTATATCGACACTTTTATAAATGGAGAAATTGATTATATATATGTTCAAAATGGAAAATATAATTGGAAAGACAAAAAGCAACATTTCCTTATGTCTGAAACAAATCACGAATTCTTCAAAAAGACTTTAAAAGAAGATGATAGTATTTATATTCTTCCTATAACAGAGTTAATTCATAATTTAAAACTAAAATTAGATGTAACTTTCACTCGAATTTCTACTTGTAATCACAAGTGCGGTTACCCTTATTTTGGAGGAGATATTACTAATGGTATTATGAGTTTCCAAATTAACGATTTTGTTAATAACCAAACAACATTAGTCTATTATTCAATTTTAGAATCAAAAATAATTAAAAGAAAACAATTCAATACTCTTTATGATATTGTTTATGCTGTAGACGATGATTGTCTAACAATTGTTGATCCAAAGCAAAATGACAGAACTAAAGAAATTATTAGTATCACTGAAAATAAAACTATAATTTCAATTCCAGCAGAAGAGTATGTAATTACCCTTAATAAGGACTATATTCTAACGGTTAAATATGATGCACAAAATGGTGATGTAAACATATTTGTATATAAGAATCAATTTACAAAAGAGAAAATAGGAGAAGGCAAGCAATATTTTATCGATTTTGATAAAAAAATAATTGTTTTATTCAAATGATAAAACTTATAGCAATTTTTACAATGTTAATCGATCATATAGGTTACATTTTTTTCCCTGATGTAATGATCTTAAGGATGATAGGTAGATTATCTTTTCCATTGTTTGCATATGGTATCGCAATAGGAATGAAAAGAACAAAAGATGTGAAAAAGTATGGATTTCGATTATTAATACTGGCTTTAATTTCTCAATTGCCGTATCAATTAGTATTTGGAACTAGGTATTTCAATGTTTTATTTACTTTATTTATTGGCCTATTTTCATTAATTATATTAAAGGCTAACATTAAAATATCTATTAAAATTTCAATTATAGTTGGATTAACATTAATAAGTGATCTTCTAAACTTTGAATATGGTATTTATGGTGTGCTTTTAATTATTTGTTTTTATTTTTGTGATAATAATATAAAGTTGGTAAGTTCTGTAACGATTCTAACTTTAGTAGGGGTAATTATTTATAATTATCCTATGATACAATTGTTTTCTATTTTAGCAGTATTGATAATCCCCTTACAGAAAAAGTTTGATTTTAAAATTAGTAAGATTGTATCTTACCTTTTTTACCCTTCCCATCTTATCCTTTTGTGGTTTATCGAATATAAATTTTAAAATACAATATCTTGTTACATATGATTTCTTATAAATTTATCAAAAGGATAAAATCAAAAAAGCGATTTCTCGTTTCTGAGAAATCGCTTTTTATGTCTAAATGCTTACCACAATTGATAGCCTTTGGAGCCAGCCGGTGAATTCGAAATAATGTCGAAAATAGGCACTGTGTAAGCGAATAAAATTAACGCTACTAAAATAACAAGCCATACTTTGAAGTTTTCTAAAATAGCTGGTGTTGGGCCGCTAAGCTCATGTACATCCCCAATAGGGAATTCTTCCTCACCTTTAGGTGCAAACCAAGCTAATTTCACGACGATGTACATAATGACTAGAATCGCGATAAAGAGAATCGTTCCGCCTACAGCTTGTGCGATTTGATAAGGAATCCAATCATAGGCCTGTGAAGCACCACCATATTCTGAGTAATCTGAGCGACGAGGTGCACCAATAAGACCAGCAATATGCATCGCAGAAGACATAATCGTCATACCAGTAGCCCATAAGATACCAGCGAAATTACTAAGATTATTTAATGATTTCGTCAATGTACGACCTGTTAAATGTGGAATTAACCAGAAGGCCGCACCGAAGTAAGTTAAAACAACAGCTGTAGCAATTGTTAAATGGAAATGCCCTGTAACCCAAATGGTATTATGGATTAATTGGTTCATTTGATAGGAGGCATTGACAATACCACCTGCACCACCAGGAATAAATGCCACCATACCGATAAATGGAACGAAGAAACGAGCATCTTTCCATGGTAATTTTTTAAACCATCCGAACAGCCCTTTACCACCTAATTCACGACCACGTAACTCGAACATGGCAAACATCGAGAAGGCTGTCATAAGAGATGGGACAATTACAGCGAACGTTAATACAACTTGAATGAACTTCCATGTACCATCAATACCAGGCTCTGTTAACTGATGGTGAATCCCAACAGGAATAGAGAAGAGTAAGAACAGCATGAACGAAAGTCTTGCTAAAGAATCGGAGAAAATTTTTCCGCCAATTACTTTTGGGATAATCACGTACCAAACCATGTAGGCAGGTAATAGCCAGAAGTATACAAGTGCATGCCCGAAATACCAGAAGAGGGTACGGGATAATGCAACATCGACACGTTCAATTAAACCTAATGACCATGGTAACAGTTGGATTAATACAGAAGCTGCTACACCAAGTGTTGCCACGAACCACATTAAATTATTGACAACTACCATAAACGATAATAATGGGCTGCGTTGTCCGCTACCTTTATTTTCTTTGCGCCACTGTACATAACGTAAAATTTGACCTGCGCCGCCAACCCAAGAACCAACTACGACTAATGTAAGGCCTAAATAGAAAATCCAGTGTGCCTTTAGGGGTGCATAGAATGTATAAAGTACAGTTGCTTTGTTCAATAAAACCATGGTTGCTGAAGCAGCTGTACCAATTGTCATTAACCAAAAACCGATCCAGCCAAGTCTACGTTGACTAGCAGTGAATGTACCAGATGTACGACTTACACTAGCAATTTGGAAGCCGTAAATAAAGAATGTAGTTAAAATAAGACCAAGTAATACACCGTGTACTGTTAAAACTTGATAATAGCCAATGCCTGCTGGTAATGTAAATTGACCAGAACGCACAAATACTTGTAATAAACCTGCAAGACCACCTAATAGCAATGAGATGAATGCCACATAAATATGTGCCATTGCTAGCTTTGCATCGCGACGATCTACTTTTGTCATCGAATTAGTGTGACTCATTTGAATCCACCACCTTTAGCATAGAGTGCATCATCGTATGTCCTGTACCACAATACTCATTACATACGATTAAAAACTCGCCTACTTTGTTAACTTCTGTTACGTATTCCGAAATATAACCAGGCTCAAGCATCATATTGATATTCGTACCTGCCACCTCAAAACCGTGCATAACATCTTCGCTTGTTGCGATGAATTTCACCTTTGCACCAAGTGGTACCTCAATTTGTGGAGGATTATAATTGAATGCAGAAGCTACTACTACCACTTCATAATCCCAATCTTTTCCCTCGACCTTATGGACTCCTGGATTATCAAAAGGTGCTGTCTCTTTCACTTTCTCGTAATCTAGTGTTTTTTTACCATTGTTCGGATGGGAGCCTTGATGAAATGCCCCGATACCGAGAATGATCAGGAATGCAACTAAAGTAGCAACTCCGAACACAAGCCAATACTTCTCATACTTATGTATGTGCATATGTTTCTGTCCCTTCTTTATATATTAAAATCTTCCAATGAACAAATCGAAGCAGTACACCCAAAGTAAAATGATGATAATACCAACTCCAAAAACTGCATAGAGTGAACCTTTTAAATTTTCATCTGACTTCTTTTTGTTGTTTGCCATTTTTGCCCCTCCTACGCTTTTTATTGTTGTGTTTCTTACTGTCATCATATAAAAATCCATATCATTTTGATGTGAAAAAAATCACACTTCTACACGTATTATGTGAAGAAAGTGTGAAGAATTAAAAAAAGAAAAAAACAAGCCATCTCAAAAGTCATTGAGAGAGCTTGTTATCTTATTATATTTTGCTTAATTTTAATAAAAACAATAGATGGAGAAAGACTTGCACATTCCTTCCCATTTTTTCTACCTATACATGAAGGCTGTAGGCTTTTGCATACAATGATCCATTCTAGTTTTTTATCCTTCTTCCTCGATGGTTAATAGAACTGTTAATGCACCAATGCTTGGAACCGAGACTGGGAGAACAAATGCTTTTTCAAAGCCGTATAATTTTGTATTGCCCACCATCACCGTTGGCGGAGTGATATCAATTTCTAAGCTTTCTTGCCCAACAGTTGTACATAAATTTCCTGCAATCATGTTACCAAATTCTCCAGTAAAGGATTCTAGCATTTCTCCCTCCAGTGGCATACCGAACATGGTACTCCCAATCCCGCTAAACACATCGGGGGATGAATCAATGATAACGCGACCCTTTACATCTCCAATTAAACCAATTAATACGCCCATTTGCTGCTGTTGAAAGGGTTCAGAAATAATACTGGGCGACTTTACTTCTATATCCATAGGAAGAATGGATTTTAAAGCGTGAATAGTCCCGTTTAAAATAGTTTGAAAGTACTTCGAATTACTCATCATTACCGCATCCTTTTTCCGACTTTTCTACATCTTACCATGTAAAAAGGGTAAGATGAAAGTATGTCTTGACGAATTAACGTGAAATTTATAATATAATAATGAGAATGATTTTCAAATTCAATGCAATGGTCTGAAAGCCTAATAAAAAAATACATAATTTATATGAAAAGGAGCGGTTAGCAATGACATTCGTATTGATTGGAGCAGCTGTAGTGATCTATATTGGTGTTGGGAAATACGTCATGAAACAGGCGACTGCACATTTGAAATAATTACAGCCAAAAGAGTATGGAGCATCAGCACTTCATACTCTTTTTACTTGCCCAAATGAAGAGAAATATTTATTTTTTCAGAAAATTGTTGTAAAATAAAGCCAATCCTTTAGGGTTATACATAAAGAAATCAGGTGACTAACATGACAAAACTATTAGTAACAGGGTTTGAGCCATTTCTTCATTATAAAATAAATCCAACGATGCAAATTGTCGAAAATTTAGATGGAGAAACAATAGGAGACTATCGCATTGTTGGAAGAATTCTCTCTGTAGATTTTCAGCAATCGGCGGAACAATTAAAGCAGTATATAGAGGAAGTAAAGCCACAAATTATTATTTCTTTAGGATTAGCAGGAGGGCGTTTTAAAATAACGCCAGAGCGCATTGCCATTAATGTGAAAGATGGCGAGCCTGATAATAATGGCTACACGCCGGTCGATGAAAGCATTGATAAGGATGGAGCGGATGCTTATTTAACGAATTTACCGATTCGCAATATGGTGAATTGCTTACAGGCAGCGGGGTATCCAGCAGAAATTTCAAATACTGCAGGTACGTACTTATGCAATAATATTATGTATGAAGGACTTGTTTATGCACAGCAACACGAAGGGGTTCGTGCTGGCTTTATTCATATTCCAGCATCATTTGACCTGGCCATCCAACATGGCAAAATTCCTGGCTGGCATATCCGAGATTTAATAGCTGCGGTAAAGCTTTGTATTGAGGAGAGCATACGTGCAACCAATCATTGAATTTCCTCATGCGATGTGGATTAGCCAACATACTATTCGCTTTGCATTCAAGGAGGAAATCTCCCACGCCAACTTTCAGGCAGTCCAAGCATTTAATCGGTTTCTGAAACAGCAGTTACAGCATAATCTCGTCGAAAGTGTTGCAAGCTATCATACCGTTACAGCCTATGTCAAACAGCCTCTTGATGTTGATTCATTGAGAGGGCATTGGCTAGAGATGCAAACTCTCACAACAATGGCAGAAGGAACGAAGAAAATTTTAAGAATACCCGTTTGCTATGATGAGGAATTTGCCTTAGATAAGCAGCGAGTCATGAACTATACAGGTTTATCATTTGAAGACTTTAAAACATTACACTTATCGAAAAGCTATTATGTTTATGTTATGGGCTTTTTACCAGGTTTTCCTTATTTAGGTGAATTGGATGCTAAGTTGTGTGTACCACGCTTAAAGAAGCCACGAGCTACTGTTTCAGCTAGTTCTGTTGGTATAGGCGGTAGGCAAACAGGCATCTACCCTGTTGAGTCACCAGGTGGCTGGAATATTATCGGGAAAACCCCTCTAGATTTATTTAATGTTGATCGCCAAGAGCCATTTTTATTGGCACTTGGGGATGAAGTTCAATTTTATGAAATAACTAAACAACAGTTTTGGGAAATGAAAAGCAAAGGAGTGTAGCGATTGAAGCCACTTCTGCTCGTCACTAAACAAGGTGTCTATGGTAGCCTACAGGACCAAGGTAGATTTGGCTATCGGGCATTTGGTATTCCGTTATCTGGACCGATGGACAAAGTATCGTTTCAAGCAGCCCAGCTAATCTTAGAAAATCCTCATGACCAAACTTCCTTTGAAATGTTTGTGGGTGGCTTTGAATTTGAGGCATTGGCTGATGGAGTCTATGTATTAACAGGTGGACATTGTACATGCTTGGTCAATAATACACCGATAGAGATGTGGAAAACATTCCACTTAATGAATGGCGATCAGTTGGTGATTAAACATGTGAATCAAGGAGCGATTGTTTATTTGACACCTCTGGGAGGGTTTACTTCACAAGTTAAGCTTGGTAGTCGCTCAAACCTGTCACTTGGTCAACTAGGAACAAACATCACAAAAGGTAGCATTTTGTATGGGCAAGACTCAGCGCCATTCCATTATAATCGAGGTCTTTATGCGCCATATCGTCCAACTTTTGATCGTGCTATTTCAGTTAGAGTGCTGAAAGGCCCTCATTTTCATTTATTTAAGGAAGAGAGTCAACGCCATTTTTTACAAAATGCTTTTCAATTTATTGGTGGTAATCGCATGGGCTATTACGTAAAGGGAACTGTTTTACAGCTGCAAGAAATGCAAGATATTTTGTCAGAGGCGACCCAGTTCGGCACCATTCAAGTGCCGCCAAGCGGTCATCCTATCATTTTAATGGCCGATGCCCAAACGGTAGGGGGTTATCCTATTATTGCGACGGTACATGAAGACGATTTACATAAAGTAGCTCAAATGCGTATGTTTAACACGATACGATTTGCACTGGAGGTAAGAGGATGCCAATAGATATTAACTGTGATTTAGCTGAATATGATGATGCTTTTCTAACAGGAAAAGAGGAAGAAATATTGGACTATGTCACATCCATTAATATAGCATGCGGCTATCATGCGGGGCATCATACGTTGATGCATCAAACTGTTCGCAGTGCCATTCGTAAAAATGTTCATATTGGTGCACATCCAGGTTATCCTGATCGAGAGGGATTTGGTCGTCGAAACATGACATTTAGCGCAGCAGAAATTTATGATATGATGGTCTATCAAATTGGTGCATTACAAGCCTTCGTTCAAATTGAAAAAGGCATGCTCCATCATATAAAGCCACATGGTGCACTCTATAATCAATGCGTAAATGATCGGGAAAAAGCGTCAGCTGTCGTCGATGCAGTCTATGATCTTAATCCACAGCTTATTTTATATTGTTTATCTGGTAGCCAAATCGTAGAGATTGCAAGAGGCAAAGGGCTTCAAGTATATGAGGAAGTTTTTTCGGATCGACGTTATAACGATGATGGCACTTTAGTGGATAGGCAGGAGCCTAATGCCTTAATACAAACAGAGCAAGAAATGCTGATACATGTAAAAGGTATTTTAACGGCCAATGAAGTCTTGTCTGTGCAATCTAAAAAAATAAAAGTCGCTGCTCAAACACTATGTATTCATGGAGATGGCCCCCGTGCGCTAGACTATGCAAAAAAAGTTGCTGCGCTCAGACAGCAACTATAATAGTAAAATGGATGCCCTAAGGAGAGTTTAGGGCATCCATATTATTTAGATAGTTTGCAGCTTCAAACACAATAATTGCAGCGAGGTTTTTTTATGCAATGATGGTTGGGGCATATAAAAGTTCGCATCCATTGCGAACTTTTTAAATCTAAAGACCTCTTACTTTGCATATATTTTCTTGCGTAGCAAGGTAGATTCAAAAAGACGACCTAGTAACATAACTATGTAAGTTACCCCTAATCCAATACATGCGCCTGCTAACACATCTAGAAAGTAGTGCACACCGATAAAAATTCTTGAAATGGCCATTAAGCAGGCCAGCAGGATGAGTACAGTGCCCATTTTTCTTTGTTTCCAAAACAAAGCGAATGCCAGGGCAAATGAACCAGCAGCATGATTACTTGGAAATGAAGGATCCAGATTTGATTTTTCGAGTAATAATGTTACGCTATGATTGACAAATGGGCGAGGTCGAAAATACACCATTTCTATAATTTTATCTATACCAAGTGTAAGAATGACAATCGTTAATGCATATAATACTATTTTTCTATTTTCCTGCTGATTTTGGGATTTTGAAAACCATAGCCATATAAATACCAGTCCAAATAGAATGGGCCCATACTTTGAAAACAAGAGGACAAGTTGATCTAAAATCGGATATTTTCCTGCAAACTGGTTTAGTAGTTTGAAAAGTTGATAATCTATATTCATATTCTCTCTAAGATGAAACTCCTTCTAATTTAGTCACTTGTACATTGTCCTCTGATGATAAAAACTCTTCTAATGCACTTTTGTTCTTTTCCAAATCAATATCTAGCACTGCGCCTACATTTACATGTTTGTTGTCAAAAGAACTGGCGACAGGAATTCGTAAAGTATCCACACCATTAGATTTCCCATCCATTAAACCTTTCCCAATTGCAAGAATGGTTTTATTGTCAATATTAGTATCGATATATGCCTCTGCAACACCAAGTATTTTGGGTAAATTTATTAAACTTTGAAAGCTAATTTGTTCTTTGACCTTTGTCATAACTTCCTGTTGGCGTTCAACTCGCCCGAAATCACTTAAACGATCGTGGCGAAATCGTACATAAGCTAATAACTGGTCACCGTGTAAAGTTTGTTCTCCAGGAAATAATGTCATACCAATTCCATATGACATTTCATAAGGGATATCAACTTCAATCCCATTCGGTGCTAGAAGATCCACAATTTTGGGGAATCCTTCAAAATCAACGATAGCGTAGTAATTCACATCAATATCAAAATTCTGCTTAATTGATTTCCTTACAAGTTCTGGGCCTCCAAAAGCAAATGCAGCGTTTATTTTATTCATCCCGTAATCTGGGATGTCAACATACGTATCTCTCATAATCGAAACGATTTTTACATTATTCGTAGTTTGATTATAGTGTGCAATCATTAAAGCATCAGATCTACCTTCGTCCCCTCTAGAGTCACTGCCTATCAATAGCACATTAATCTCACCAAATTGCGGGTCTACACCTTTGAATGGCTCAAAAGTCTCTTCATCTTCTTTATTGATATCATCTTCTGCCATAGCCAATCCACTATTGTACTGATATATCCAATAAACAATCCCTATTGAGATGATCAATGCAAATGCTAAAAACGAATTTCTTAGCCATCTACGGCTCGTTTTACTATGTTTCATAAATTAATTAATCCACCTATCAGTTATTTTTTAACAAACCTTTTGCAGTAAGTTGTACAGCTATCGCATCGTCCAAATAACCAATAGGAAATAGATAATCCGGAATGACATCCACAGGAATAATAAAATACAATAATGTACTTCCAATTATTGTTAATTCAAATAGTGTACCCTTATTTGTTGTAAATTTTTCATATAACTCTTTCAACTTGCTAATAAATGGTCCAACGCTACCTACACTCTGAATCTTTTCGTTAAAACTCTTATGAATTGTATTTTTTCCTTCTTCTGTTTGAGCAAATAATCCATAATCGTCTAATTTTTTTTCAACATCTTGCACTGAAAATTGATTGTCATAAACATTAGAAGCCTTAAGAAAAGTCTGTATTGCATCAACAGAGGTATGAATATCTGATTGCGACTCTTCATGTCTCTGTTCGATAGGATACCCTGCAGCTTCAACAAGATTAATGAAAGGAATACCAAGACATTCAGCGAATTTTTCTAAATGTTGAGGTGTTGCCTTTCGTTTATTATTGACAATCCGTGAAATCGTAGCTGTATCGACCCCTGTAAGCTCACTAAACTTCCGCATGGATAATGAGCGTTCTTTTAGTAATTCTTTCAACAATAAACCTAGAGTAGTACTTTCTCTATTTTCCGCCATATTCGATTCTCCCTTCTGATAGTTCCTTAATAATTGTCTAATGGAAAATTACCGTTGTACAGAGTGTAATATTATGTTGACAAAATGTCAACATAATATTAATAGAATGCTGCAAAAGCAAGCAGTAACATCAATAAACCACTAATTACTGTGCCAAATTGCCCTATAGTAAATGAACTAATCTGAACATCAGCGACCTTCCTTCCTAATTTGACTCCTGCCCAAACAGTAATAAAGCTCCCGATTGCAGCTGTTAACGAAATGACAACAGGTGAAAGTCCGAGTAGGCCAGCGCCCACACCATTTGTAAGTGCATTTGCTGATAATGCAATACCAAGAAGTATAGATTCTCCCCAGCCGATTTCATCAGACTTATTAAAATCAGCTTCCTCAGGGTTTTTAAAAATACTTTGCCCATTTTTGGGCTGTAACACCTCTTTTGAAGGTTCATTTTTACGTGGTTTAGCTAAAAGAATGATGCGAATCCCGATGATAAATAACAATAAGGCTCCAAAGATTACAGGAAGCATACCTGGAAGAATAGTCGAGAGCCAAACCCCAAACGTAATGCCTCCCATACTCATAAGAAAGCATATGATTGCTATTAATAAATTTTTCCCAAAACGAACATGTATCTTTCGAATCCCGTAAGAGAGCCCTACACCTAAATTGTCTATACTTGATGAAAGCGTAAAAGCTAAAATGATTAACCAAGTCACAGCTTACACCCCTTATTTTTTTATATCATATTATTTGTGTTGACAATTGGTGCCTGTTTTCCTAAAATCGTTGACAAAAAAGCAATGGTTATACCACTTAAAAAAACTCGTCCATTATTGAGCACCATTGTTTTGTTTCATATACTTACAATGTATTAATTAAGTGTCCTTCGATTTTGGAATAAAAAAAAGACCCAATCCAAGCCTAATAGACAAAGAATCGGAGCTTTCGGTTTTCCTTATTTTTTTACTTATTTTAACAGGGGAATCCAAACTACTGCCTTGTACAATTTTCCGAACAGTTTTCATTTTGTTAGAAGTATTGGCTCGAAGTCTACTGCCTGTAAATTTTTCTTCAAGTGACTTAGATTTCTGTGAATCAATGGACAGAGCAGAAGTACCTGTTACATTAACATGACCATTGATAATGGAAAGTACCACCGATTTACGCCCTTTAGGGTCTTTATTTCATGGTGAAGCCTGTCTGTGCAATCTAAAAAATAAAAGTGGCTGCTTAAACCCTATGTATTCATGGAGATGGGCATCATGCGCTAGACTATTGTAAGCGCTCAGAGGGCTACTACAATTGTAAAATAGATGCCCTAAGAGAGTTTAGGGCATCTATTTTAGTTAGGTAGTTGTGACTAATTCAACTGCTTCAAGCACAATTGGTGTACCAGCAGAAAGTGATGCTGTAACAGTGTTGAATGTAACTTCAGTTGCAGAAACTGTATAAGCATCACCCTCCTGTAGAACGCCATTGATATATAAATTATAGTAGCCGTTTGTAACTACTGGAAATGCAGTTGCCGCTGTACCGCTATCATCTAAAAACGTTGTAGCAGCGACTGTAGTACCATCTGTAATGGCAAGTGGTGCAGCTAAAACGTTAAAAAATCGTGTAGATGTACCTGTGACATTGACATGAATATTAATAATGGAAAGTGCCATATGATTCACCTCCTTTCTTGGATATTAATTTGTCATAAAGCCAAGCGATTCAATGATAATGGGTGTTCCTCGATACAAAGTGGCATTGTAGGGTACGATTGTTAAGGTGGCTGGTGTTATGGTGTAAATGCCACCTTCTTGCATCACCGCATTAATATAAAGATTGACGTAACCGTTTGGCGAGAAGAGGGTAAACTCTGTAATATTGTCAGCATTGTCATTCCAGAAGAGAGTAGCTGGCAGCGTGACCCCATTTGTTAGATCAAGATCGGCTGTGACGATATAAAAATAGCGATGGATAATCGGCAAAATAGTGCCCTCTGGTACGATAGGAGGAGGGACGATGGGCGTACCGTTTGTGGCTTTGATACGGGGCCAGAAAAATCGATCCTCACAGTGACACGAACAACTTTTTTCTATGATTCGATGAGACTTAGGATTCAGCATGTGCGATCACACTCCATTCTTAAAAAATAACCTTTGCCCCGAATACATTTACTATAAAATATGAAGAAAATAGCAAGAGAACTAGTTGACCATCTATCATTTGAGGAAGATTATTTCGGATCATCAAGATTTTATGAAGGGACTTATTAGGATAGAAACGTTGGCATGCATGCTTTTTACCGTAAATTAGTGTTATACTTTGCTAGTTGAATAAGGTAGAATACTAATTATGAATAATTAACGATAAAGGGGTAACTGGTTTCATGAAAGATTTTGAACAACAATTGGAGGAGCTATTAAAGCAAGCTTCTTTGCAATACATAATCTATCAGCATAATGGTGATACAGAACGCATGGATAAAACCTCTCTTTTTGCTCGAAAAATTCAGCAAAAAGAGTATGTGATTGGCTTTGCGGGTCATTTCTCTGCTGGGAAGTCGAGTATGATTAATGCGCTGTCTGGTGAAAACTTACTGGCATCTAGTCCAATTCCAACAAGTGCGAATATCGTAAAAGTGCATAAATCAGAGGAAGATTTTGCAATTGTCTATATGCACAATGAGAAGCCTGTGAAATTTGAGGCAGGCTATGATTTTAAAACAGTAAAAGAGCTTAGTAAGAATGGGGATTTAGTGTCACAAATCGAAATTGGGCACAGTGCCTCTACACTACCACTAGGCGTTACTGTCATGGATACGCCAGGAGTAGACTCCACAGATGATGCACACCGCATGTCAACGGAATCGGCGCTCCATATTGCAGATATCGTATTTTATACAATGGATTATAACCATGTGCAGTCGGAACTGAATTTCCAATTTACAAAGCAATTAATGAAATACAATCCAAACGTTTATTTAATTGTCAATATGATTGATAAGCATAAAGATAATGAATTGAGCTTTGAAGACTTTAAAGCAACGGTTCATCAATCCTTTGCCGCATGGGGCGTTGTGCCGAAGGGTGTATTTTTCACATCATTGAGAGAGCCTGAACATCCACATAATGATTTTGAGGTCGTAAAGAAAATCGTGATGGACAGTATGAATGATTGGCAGGAGCAGCTTGTACAAACGGCAACGAATACATTGCGTTTACTGCAAAGCGAGCATGACAATTATTTAATGGAAGAAAGACAGGATCGTTTAACTATTGATGAAGAAATTTTAAGTGCGGACGACTGGGCACACCATCAAGATATTTTAGAGCAATACAATAAATTAAATCGTCAAGTTGAATTATTCTCAGTAGAGGCATGGAATGAAACATTTGAGGAGCAACGGAAGGAACTACTAGCCAATGCAGCCATCATGCCAGCTGATGTACGTGATCGCCTCCGCCTTTATTTAGAAAGTGTGCAGGAGGGCTTTAAAGTAGGGGGACTCTTTACAGCGAAGAAAAAAACAGAGGAAGAGCGTAACCGTCGTAAAGAGGATGCATATAGTGCCTATCAAAACGTCGTTCATGCACAAATTACTGGGCATTTAAAAGGACTTATGAAAAAAGCATTAAAAGATGTAGGTGCATTAAATGAAGAGCGTGCCTCCGCCATTGATGCCTATGTATTTGACTTACCTTTTTCATTGATTGAGCAGCAAGTTCAAACTGGTGCCCTGTTAACAGGTGATGCTGTGTTAAACTTCGCCAATCGTGTCGCGGAGGCAACAAAGCGCTACTTTATTCAGGAAACAGATAGCTGGAAAAATGCGCAAGCGACAACGCTTGAAGCTGTGGCAACAGAAACGGCTGCACCATCAAAATTAAAAATGGCGGGTATGCAAGACAAAGTGGATGCAATTAAGGCAGTGCTTGAAATCGAAGGCTATCAGCAATATAGTGCAAGCATTATGCATCAAGCGAGCAATGAAATCCGTAAAGTTGCAAATCAGCAGCTAGCCAATTGGGCACAGTCATTTAAGCAAGATTTAGCCGATATTCGTTTGTTTGATGAGTCCATGCTGAAGCCAAAAGAGCAGGTCATCGAACAAGAGGAAACGCAGCAAGCCATCAGTGCAACGACTCTCCCAATCGATGGTGTGATTAATCGCGCACTGCATACAGCCAATGCAGTCAAAGAGGTTCAAGGCTTTGCAGAAGTTGCCCATTACCTTGAAAATAAAGTGGAACGTTTACAGAAAAAAGATTTTACGATTGCTTTGTTTGGCGCATTTAGTGCAGGGAAATCATCCTTCTCCAATGCCTTAATGGGAGCAAAGGTGTTACCTGTATCACCGAACCCAACAACAGCAGCCATCAATAAAATTCGTCCAGTAACACCAGAGCATCCACATGAAACGGCCGATGTACAGCTTAAAACAGCGGAGCAAATGCTAGAGGATATTCAAGGCTCGTATGCGGCAATTGGCTTGTCTGTAGCTTCGTTGGAGGAAGCCTATAATCGTGCTGATGAAGGGCTTGCCGTTCAGTTAACGGATGAACGTTTAAATGTTCATAAGTCATTTATTCGTGCCTATAAGGAAGGCTATCCAACATTTAAATCTGAGCTTGGTACGATCATTCGTGTAGGCCGTGAAGAATTTGAAAAATTTGTGGCGCAAGAAAACAAATCATGCTTTGTTGATAATATTGATTTCTATTACGATAGCCCATTGACACGCATGGGTGTGACACTTGTTGATACACCAGGAGCAGATTCGATTAATGCTCGTCATACAGGTGTAGCCTTTGAATATATTCGCAATGCTGATGCCATCCTATTTATTACGTACTATAACCATGCCTTTGCTAAAGCTGACCGTGAGTTTTTAATTCAGCTTGGTCGTGTCAAGGATGCATTTGAACTTGATAAAATGTTCTTTATTGTAAATGCCATTGATTTAGCAACAACAGAAGAAGAACAGGAAGACGTAAAAGGCTATGTTCGCTCAGAGTTACAACGTTTTGGCATTCGTTTCCCACGACTGTATGGGGTATCAAGTCTTTTAGCATTAAAAGAAAAAGTAGAAGGTGCCGATTTAACATCTGGCATGCCACCATTCGAAAGCGACTTCCATACCTTCTTAAATGATGAATTAAGTGCCTTAGCAGTACAGGCTCTTGCAGAAGAAGTCGATAAAACAGAGCAACGTTTAGCCGATTTAATCGCACAAACGGAGGAAAACTTAAAACGTAAAGATGAGCGTTTAGAGGAATTAACAACACTTGAACAACATATCCAATCGAAGTTCAGCGTGCTCAATACAAGCATGCTAGAGAGTGAAACAAAGCAAGAGCTTGATGAGCTCCTGTATTATGTTCTCCAACGTGTCTATTATCGTTATCCTGAGTTCTTTAAGGAAGGTTATAATCCTTCGACATTTGCTGCGATGTCAGCGCAGCAAGCATTGGAGCATGCACTGAAGGAAGTGATGCAAAGCTTGCGTTTTGATTTTACACAAGAAATGCGTGTCACAAACTTCCGTTTATCACAGTTCATAAGCAAGAAAATGCAACAACGCTTCAAAGATGAGGTACGTGAGCTGAAAGAGTTGAATAGAAGCTTCTCGTTCCTAACATTTGAATCTTCAGAGCCAAATTTACTGGATTTTGAAGGGCCATTCACAGATATTTCAAAATATACTAGCGTAAAATCTCACTTCCGCAATCAAAAAGCTTTCTTTGAGAAGAATGAAAAAATAAAGTTGAGCGAGGCGCTGGAAGCTGTAACAAAACCAGATGCACAAGATTATTTAGATGCACAGAAAGTTTCTCTTATGACATGGGCCATTACGTTTATTGCAGAGGAAGCCGAAAAATTACGTTTATATATTTATCATCAAGCGCTTGAACAAATTGAGACAGAAAGACTTGCCTTACAAGAAGAGAGCCGTTTAGCTTCTTGGAAAGCAATTTACGCACAATTACAATACGCATGAGGTGATTTATATGGGAAAAGTATTCAAATCAGTGGATGAAATACAGTTTGATGGCGTCCGTTTTATCGATGCTCGCTTCGATCTTCTGGACAAAGAAGCTGGAAAAAAAGCATTTGAAGAAGGACATGCAACTGGTGCTATTTATATTGATTTAGAACAACAGTTATCAGATATGGACAGTAAGGACGGCCGTCACCCGATGCCGAGCAAAGAAAAGTTGACTTCCGTATTTCAAGAATTAGGTTTACGCTATGAAGATCAAATTGTTGTCTACGACCAGGGAGCAGCCCCGTTCGCTCCGCGCGCCTGGTGGATGCTGACATACGCTGGTTTCCCAAATGTAGTGATTGTCAATGGCGGTGCCCCTGCGCTAGAGGCAAAAATTCCGTTCACCAAGGATATTATAAAATATCCCCCAACGATTATAGAATTTGATTGGAAGGATGAACTATATGCGCCACGCCAAGCGGTAAAGGCAATAGTAGACGGCGAAGTACAAGCAACCTTGCTTGATGCACGTGCAGCTGAACGTTACCGTGGCGAAATGGAACCACTGGATAAGGTAGCAGGCCATATTCCAACCGCAAAAAACTTTGATTGGGAGCAATTAAAGACAGACGGCCAATTAAAAGCGAATGACGCATTACGCCAAAAGATTACGCCTGATGAGCAGATTGTCGTCTACTGTGGTAGCGGCGTGACAGCCTCACCGTTATATGCAGTGCTAGCAGATGAAGGCTATGAAAACATCCAATTATATGTAGGTAGCTTCAGTGATTGGATTACCGCGTATGACGTGGAAAAAGGCACAAATGAATAATTAAATTGAAACGCTCACTTCGGTGGGCGTTTTTTTGTTTGGAGAGCGCTTAGAGTGGGTGGATAGAACGTAGAAAGTGAAGGATAGAACAGAAAAAGAGGTGGATAGAACGTGCAAAGTGATGGATAAAATAGAAAAAAAGGTGGAAAGAAAGCTTAAAGTAAAGGATAGGCTCCATCGAGGTGGATAGAATGTGCAAAGTGAAGGATAGAACAGAAAAAGAGGTGGATAGAAAGCTCAAAGTGAAGGATAGGCTCCATCGAGGTGGATAGAATGCATAAATTGATGGATAGAACAGAAAAAGTAGTGGATAGAATGCTCGAAGTATCAGATAGCACGATTAAAATAGAAAAACGTACCTAGAGAATCAAAAATGAACACTGTTTACTTTTTAAATTTAAGATGTTAAAATATTCTTAAAATTTAGAAAAGGAGTGTATGTATTGATGCATGTTGGAGAAAAAACATATAGTTTTCGAGAATTTATTGACAAAAGAGATGCTATGAATGATTTAGATAATCCTTTTTTATTACAAGTTTTGCAACAGTTTTGTCATGAAACATGGGATGAGATGCTGCCGAGACTTGAGCCTTTTGTGGAAAAAGGATCATCGGACTGGCGTGCAATAGCTGCTGAAAGTGCACGTCCGGAAAATCAGCCTAAAATAAGACATTACAATGCATATAATGAGCGCATTGATCGCATTATTCGTTCAAACCAGATGCAACAAATGGAGAAAGACATATTTGGACAGGGTCTATTTTCTAAGGAACAGTTGAAAAATGAAGGGATCATTAAGCGCTTTTTTTTACATGGTAATGGAGAAGCTGGTATTACTTGTCCACTAGCATGTACAGACGGACTGGTTGCTTTAATCGATCATTTCAAGGAGGAGGTTCCTGATGAAGTAAAGCGTATATATGAGCACGTGACAGAAGGCTATGAGGGACATTTTGGCATCGGTGCACAGTATATGTCAGAGATTCAAGGGGGATCAAACATTCCAGCGAATGTACTAATGGCTAAGCCTGAGGGCGATCATTATCGGTTATTTGGCAATAAATTTTTCTGCTCAGCGGTGCATGCCGATTATGCTGTAGTGACTGCGCGCATCGAGCACACTGATGATATTGCGGTGTTTATTGTACCTACTTGGCTTCAAGGGGATAAGGAAAAAGAGAAAAGAAATCATCACGTGATCAATCGTTTGAAATGGAAAATTGGTACTGCAGAGTTACCATCAGCAGAAATCGATTATCAAGGAGCTATTGCTTATCGCGTAGGCCCACAAAATAGAGGTGTTGCTCTTGCTGTTAGTATTGTTTTAACCCGCTCAAGGTTGGATATTGGATTTGCTAGTGGTGCTTTTTTAATGAGAGCAGCACAAGAAGCTAAGCTATACGCAAGCTTTAGATCAGTATTTGATCGGCGCATTGATGAATTTCCAATGGCTGCAGCACAGCTTGAGGATTTAGAATATGCCGCTAAACGTATTGTAGGCTCAGCCTTTCATATTTACCAAGCGTTTCTTCAAACACAACAAGAACCTGATACTCTTGAAGCGTTCGTTGTGCGTGAATTAATTTTATTGCAAAAAATTTATGCTTCTAAAGAAGTTGTAGATAAGCTAAGGTTGGCTATTTCTATTTTTGGTGGACATGGGGCGATTGAAGATTTTTCAGTCATTCCAAGATTGTTTAGAGATAGTCTAGTGAATGAATTATGGGAGGGGCCAAGAAATGTTTTATTATCTCAGATATATAGAGATCTTGTGAAGATGAGACCGCAAATTTCTATTTATGATTTAATTGGTAGTATTCTTGTAGATAGCTCGGAGAAGGAAGTAAAGCGGTTTGCAGAGCAAATCGAACAATTAATGCAAGTGAATTTAACCGCGTTACCAAACTTTGAAAATCGACAAGCAGCAAGGAAATGGGAACAAATCTGGGAAGAGATATTTACCTTATTCCAGGAGCAAACGATAAAGGATATAAAGGATTTACCAATTGTACTAGATTAATATGTGGACAAAAATTGTTTAGGGGTGACAATTATGAACATTAATATTGGTAAGTTATTACAGGATCGTGCAGTTTTAATGGGGGAGAAGGAGGCTTTTATTCACAAAGACAAGCGGTGGACCTTTCAACAAATGAATGTGAGGGCCAATGGCTTTGCTCATTTTTTAAAGAAGCAAGGTTTTGCTAAAGGGGATCGTCTAGCGATTTTATCCAAAAACAATGAGGATTTCATTGCAGTGTTAATGGGGGCAGCGAAAATTGGTGTCATCACCGTTGTTTTAAATTGGCGTCTACAAGTGCCGGAGCTTCAATATATTGTGGAGAATAGTAAAGTAAAACTCATTGTTTATGATGTTGATTTTGCGTCAATGATGCAAGCATTACAAGTACAAGGTGTCAATACTGACATTCTATCACATGCAACTGTCCCTTCCTTGCAAGCTATTTTTGAAGAGAACAGTCAAGAACCTGTTTATGATGCAAGTAATGATGACGTAGCGCTTATTATGTATACATCGGGTACAACGGGTAAGCCAAAGGGAGCGATGATTTCCCATAATAATTTATTGGCTGCTGGGATGGGGTTATCGCAAACCATCGATTGGTGGGAGGATGATCGTTTTTTAATGGTTGCACCATTTTTTCACATAGGTGGCATCGCTCCGCTCATCACGAATATTCTGTGTGGTTGTACAATGGTACTCATGGAAGTGTTTGAGCCTATGGCGGCTTGGAAAATTGTCGAACAAGAAAAGATTACGACCATGATGACAGTACCGACAATGTTAGCATACTTATTAAAAACGTATGAGGCTGCTAACGCTGACTCATCTTCTATTCGTAACATTACCTGTGGTGCTTCATCTGTGCCTGTGCCACTTATTTTAGGATTTCGTCAACTAGGCATTCCGATTCAGCAGGTATATGGTATTACGGAATACACAGGGGCAGTGACAATGTGGAAGGAGCAGATGAATAAAGATAAGTATGATTCTATGGGCAAATCGATGATGCATGGTGAAATAGCCGTAGTTGATGTGAAATCAGGCGAAGTGTTACCTGCAGGTGAGGTAGGAGAAATCCGCTTACGTGGCCCACAAGTGTTTGTTGGCTATTTCGAAAATAGGGAAGCGACAAAGCAAGTATTAAAGAATGGTTGGTACCATACTGGGGATGTTGGTTATATAGATCGTGATGGCTACTTATATGTTGTTGATCGAATAAAAGATATGATTATTAGTGGCGGAGAAAATATTTATTCCGCAGAATTAGAATTAACTCTTGCCAACCATCCAGCTGTTGCTGATGTAGCGGTGATTGGCATGCCAGATGAAAAGTGGGGCGAGATTCCAAAAGCTTATATAGTAGTAAAACCAAACATATCGATAACAGAAGCGGAGATAATGGCGTTTTGTAAAGAAAATTTAGCTTCTTATAAAGCAGTGAAAGAAGTAGAGTTTGTTGAACAGCTTCCTCGCAATGCTGTTGGAAAATTACTCAAGCATCAGTTAAAGCAGGTAGTCAAACAACCATAAAAAAATAAAAGGCAGGTATTATTTTTCCTGCCTTTTTATTGTATGGACCAAAAGATTTGTTAGTTGCTTAATATGTTGCAAATTGGAGTCTGATGAACGACCAGGTAAATTTTTATAGGTAATTAATAGGCCATTTAACGATGCGAAAAAAAGTTGAACAGTATGTTTAAGATGGTCATCAGGGAGATGTTGTCTTAAAGCTTCTCTGAAAAGTGAAAATAACTCATCGATTATGTCATGTAGCTCTTGTGAGACATTGCCATGTTGTTCGTTTTCTAGCATGAAATAGGTCATCATATGATATAAATTATCGTGCATATACATGTATTCTATATATTTTGTTGCCAGTAATTCGAGTTGATGATCTTGTCCCTCGACGGTTTGGTGCAATACGTTTAAAAGGCTGGAGCTTTCAATTTTAAATGCCGTCATAAATAAATGTTGTTGATCATCAAAATATTGATAGATTAGACCTGGAGAAACGTTTGCATGTTTAGCGATAGCCCGCATGCTCACCTCGGCAAATGACTTTGAACTAAATAATTCGATAGCGGCATTAATAATATTTTCTCTATTGATCGTTTTCTTCTGTTGTCGCTTGGATACATGCTGAACCTCTTTTGTCTCCATAAGTATTGCTCCTTTACACTTTATATAAATAAGATTCTATAAAAAACATCAGATATTGACAATCAAATTACGTGATACTCAGTGTAATAAAATTGTATTTTTTAAGATAAATGGATTTTTTGTGTTAACAGGGAGGTAAGCCAATCCAGTAAACACGCAGCTGTAAGAGTGTTAAAACTTTTCATCATTGTTAGTTAGAAATTTTTACAAATGACTGGCAGGTAGTCATACATTGCTTTTGCTGACTATCAATATATGTTTATTTCTTTATGTATTAGCATTTCGGAAAACATGTAAAGAAAAATTCCGTTGTTGTTACCTATTCGCAAAAATGACTCGCCATTCATTATATGCTACACTTTTTTGTACAAGGGGCAAAGGGGGAAGAGGATGTTTACACGTGAGAAAAGTATAGAGATTGAACAGCATCGTGATGTACGATGTGCACATGGTAAAGTAGCAGTTCAGGGGATTGGCATGAGTGTGTACAGTTTTTTTGTGGATGGGTTACTGATTGATACAGGCTCCTATTCGCTGTCGCAGGAATTCCAATCCTTTTTTAATGAAATACCAATAGAGCAATTGGCCTTAACGCATTCTCATGAGGATCATGCAGGCAATGCTGCATGGATTCAACACCATCATAAAAATGTACCTATCTATATACACCGAGATTCAGTCAGCATTTGTGCAGTGGATGGAGATTATCCGCTTTATCGTCAAGCACTGTGGGGGGAACGACCGGCGTTTGTTGCCCAAGCAATTGGCGATACTATTCAAACGAAATCAGCTACATGGGATGTCATTGAAACACCTGGGCATACAACAGATCATTTGTCGTTTTACAATCGGGAAACAGGTGCTATGTTTACAGGAGATTTGTTTATCCAGCCAAAGACGAAGGTTGTGCTTGATGAAGAAAACATCGTACATACCTTGGCGTCTTTGAGGAAAATAGTCAACTACGATTTCGATGTCGTCTATTGCTGTCATGCGGGCTTTATAGCGGATGGGCGAACAAAAATACAGGAAAAAATTGCTTATTTAGAAGACATGGAGGGAAAAGTAAAGCAATTGTTTATGCAAGGTTATACGATTGAAGAAATGACCAAAACAATTTTTCCTCGTGATTATCCGATTACGAAAGTATCTGGGGAACAATGGTCTTCCAAGCATATTATCACGGCTTTTATCCATCACTTTACGCAGGAGTCCTTAACATAAGGGCTCTTTTTTTGTTGGTTAGCTGTGACTTACATAAATACTTTGAGATACATAATAAAAAACTTTGTGAAAAAATGTGAATAAATTGTGACAAATTCAATTAAGACAATGGATGCGCTTACATAAGTTTGTGAAAAAATTCTCATTTACATAAGAAAAATACTATGTGAAAAGATGAACAGGTGAAAAGGCTACAGTTGTACATTTTATGCGACGTAATATAGAACATTAATTATCTCAAAATAATTGATTGTGAAATGTTTAATTTGACAGAAAAATATATTTAAAGTCATTAAATACTGTATTTTTGAAGGATAAAATAAATTGACAGAAAATTTATTGACTATGTTTTCACAAAGTATTATGATTCTGAAATATAATGAAAAACAAAGGGAAAAGGATGGGATGGAATGGACGTAATGAAAAAAGCATTAGAAATGCATGCACACTATAGCGGAAAACTAGAGGTTATTTCGAAGGTGCCAGTACAGGATTCTTATGATCTTAGTTTGGCTTATTCACCTGGAGTAGCAGCTCCATGTGTGGAGATTGAGAAAAACCCATCACTTGTCTATGACTATACGATGAAAGGCAATATGGTAGCTGTTGTTTCGGATGGCACGGCAGTTTTAGGTTTAGGGGATATTGGACCTAAAGCGGCATTACCAGTAATGGAAGGGAAGGCGATTTTACTAAAGCGTTTTGCCAATGTTGATGCTTTTCCAATCTGTTTAGATACGAAAAATACGGATGAAATCGTCAGTATTGTGAAGGCGCTTGCCCCGACATTTGGTGCTGTGAACTTAGAGGATATTTCAGCGCCTAGATGCTTCGAAATTGAAGATCGCCTACGTCAGGAATGTGATATTCCAGTATTTCATGACGATCAGCATGGAACAGCGATTGTTGTAGGAGCAGCGATGATTAATGCCAACCGTATTGTGAAGAAAGATGTTGCAACGATGAAGGTTGTGATAAATGGTGCTGGTGCTGCGGGGATTGCGATTTTACGAATTCTTGTACAAATGGGCTACAAAAATATTTATATGTGCGATACAAAAGGCATTATTTATGAGGGACGTACAGAAGGTATGAATCCGATTAAAGAAGCTGTAGCTCATTTAACTAATCCAGAAAAACTGCATGGCACACTCGAAGATGCGCTAACAGGTGCGGATGTCTTTATTGGGGTTTCTGTCGCAAATCTATTAACAGAGGCACACATTGCATCCATGAATGAAAATCCAGTCGTCTTTGCCCTAGCCAATCCAAACCCTGAAATTACCTATGAAAATGCTAAAGCTTGGGGTGTGCGTATTATGGGCACGGGTCGTTCGGATTATCCAAATCAAATTAATAATGTTCTAGCATTCCCTGGTATTTTCCGTGGGGCCTTAGATGTGCGAGCAACGGATATTAATGAGACGATGAAATTAGCGGCAGTCGAAGCCATTGCTTCTCTTGTAAGTGACGCCGAATTAACAGAGGAATATATTGTACCGAAATCTTTAGATGAGCGTGTTGTGGCAATCGTTTCACGAGCTGTAAGTGGCGCTGCTGTTGAATCGGGCGTATCGGAACTATTCCAACAAACTACAGCTCTATCAATCTAGTGAATAACCCCTTTCTAAACAGCTAAAGAAAAGTGATAAACTTTTCTTTAGCTGTTTTTTTTGTGATTTAATGGCGAATATGCTCGAAAAATGTTGTTGTTTGATTTTTTATGTAATAAAATGAATATGAATAATGTAATAATTTACATTTTCTGTTTTAGAGGAATAACTGCTTAATTTTTCAATTTTATTGTGAAAATTAGGTCTAAAGTACATATAAAATGAAAGAGGTGTTGGCCATATGAAGTCATTATTTCAATTTCGATCCATTAAGGCGAAGCTGATTGCTTTCTCTTTGCTGCTTTTATTGATTCCCCTTATTATTCTTGGCTTTTCAAGCTATCAACAAAGTAAAGCAAATTTAGAGACAGTAGGAAAAGAGAATTTACGAAACAGTGTAGAAATGACCATTGCCATGATTGAGCAATTCAATCAACAGGTAGAGGCAGGCAATCTATCCTTAGAGGAAGCGCAAGAAAAAGTAAAGATTGCGATTTTAGGTGAGAAGGATAGCGAAGGAAAACGACCGATTAATAAAGAGATTAAGCTAGGCGATAACGGCTATATATTCGTCGTAGACCAAAAAGGGAACTCCATCGCACACCCTAACATAGAGGGCTCCAATGTCTGGGATGAGCAGGATGATAGTGGCTTTAAATATATGCAAGAAATCATTGCCGTTGGGAATGATGGTGGTGGCTTTGTAAGCTATGAATGGGCATTACCAAATACAGATCGATTGGAAGAAAAGGGTGTTTATACAGAAACAGACCCTTATTGGGGATGGGTTATTGGTGCGAGTACTTATTTAATGGATTTCAATAAACCAGCAGAAAGTATTTTAAAATTAACAATCATTGTGATTGCTATTGCAGTTATTGTGGGGATATTTGTGATTTGGCAATATGCAAGTAGTATGGCAAAACCGATTAACCGAGTGGCTCAAGCTATGGAACAGTTTGCGCAGGGTGATTTATCTCAAGACAGCATATCTATTCGATCAAAGGATGAAATAGGCAAGCTGGCAAATGCAATGAATCAAATGCAACAAAAATTGAAGGATATGATTCATAATATCGCGCAAGCTTCTGATTTGATTAATACTTCTAGTAAAGAACTGACACAATCAGCAAATGAAGTGAATATGGGAGCGGAGCAAGTGGCGATTACGATGCATGAATTAGCATCAGGTGCAGAAGGACAAGCTCATCATTCGAATGAATTAACATCCTTGATGGAACGCTTCACGGCGGATTTACAGGAAACGAATCAGCATGGTGCTCATATTCATCAATCCTCTGTGGAAGTATTAGCATTAACAAATGAAGGAAGTCAGCTAATGACATCCTCCAATTCTCAAATGGTGAAGATTGATAGCATTGTGCAAAATGCGGTAGAGAAAGTGAAAAATTTAGATGCCCAAGCTCAGGAAATTTCAAAGCTGGTCGTTGTTATTAAAGATATAGCAGATCAAACGAACCTGCTGGCTTTGAATGCTGCCATTGAAGCGGCTAGAGCTGGTGAGCAGGGCAAAGGATTTGCAGTGGTGGCAGATGAAGTACGCAAGCTGGCAGAACAAGTAGCGTTTTCAGTTAACGACATTACATCAATTGTCACGAACATTCAGCAGGATTTTGATGTTGTCACAACCTCTTTAGAGGATGGTTATCAAGAGGTTAAAGAAGGAACGAATCAAATAAAAGCTACTAGCGAAACGTTTAATACAATTAGTTATTCCATCAATGATGTAGTAGAAAGTGTTAAACTAATTTCAACGAATTTATCGAAGGTTACAGAAGATGGCCGTAAAATGAACAACTCGATTCAGGAAATTGCTGCGGTAGCAGAGGAATCTGCTGCAGGTGTTGAGCAGACAACGGCTACAACGGAAGAGACAAGTAGCTCTATGGATGATATGGCAGGAAAATCTGCCCAATTATCAGAGTTAGCCTTACAATTGAAAGCGTTGATTGCCCAGTTCAAACTATAGCCAAAAATCTCCCGCTCTCTTCAGAGAGGGGAGATTTTTTTAAATCATACCAACACCGATAATGCCAATGAGAATGATAAAGAAAAGAACAAACAATACAACGAAAAGAATAATTCCTGGAATAAAAATAGTGAAGAAGGCCATCCAGTTAGAGATTTGATGTGCTTCGGCAACAACACCTACTGAAATAACAAAAGACCAGATACTAACAACGATGGTTACTAAAATAGTTGGCCAAAAAATCCACGGCAATGAACCGATAAAGTTTGGGTCTAATAAAGAATCTGGGGAAGTTATTAACCAAATTAAATAAAGTGGGATTAGTACAATAAATGGAATGGCTGTAAGGCTCAATCCTTTAAATAAGTCCGAATAAGTACCAGTACCTTTAAATAATTTACCAAATAGCCATGAAATGAGGGCAGAAAAAGCCGTACCAATAATCCCAGCGATTGGCGCAAAAATAACACATAATAAGGCTAAAATCCATGGTGAGAGATTAGGGAATAATTCCGAATCAATCAGCCCTGACATAAGAGAGCCGATATAACCAATAGACAAAACCAAAATGGCAAAGCCGATCGATTTTTCATTAATCATATAACGAGCTGCTTGTTTTGGATGCATCCAAACTGCTAAAAACGGATTTAGTTTAGGCCTCTCTTCTTTCGGTGTCTCCGTATAGTTTTCCATTAAACTACCTCCAAAATTATAGAATAATTGCTTATTACAATAGTTAATATACGAGTGGTGGGAGGAAAAGTTTCGTCAAAAATAAAAAAAGAGCCGCAGCCGACTCTTTTTCATAATCGCTTCTATTATTCAGCTAACATCATTTTTTCAAGCTCTAACGGTTCAATATATTCTTCGCCTTTGTAAGCACGCATGTTACCGCCAGAAATTTCATCAATTAATAAAATATCATTTGTTTTAGCATCACGACCGAATTCTAATTTAATGTCATACAGTGTTAAGCCTTTTTTAGCAAGCTCTGCCGCCACAAATTTTGAAATTTCAATTGTACGTTGTTTTAAAATGGCGTATTCTTCGTGAGTTAACAGGTTTAACATCGCTAAAGCATCTTCAGAAATAGGGGGGTCTAAACGATCATCATCTTTAATCGTTACTTCCACAAAAGAGTCCAGCTCTTGTCCTTCCTTTACATAAGCACCATAACGGCGTAGGAATGAACCGACTGCCTTGAAGCGGCAAATGACCTCTAAACCTTTCCCAAAAACAGTTGCTGGTTTCACGGTCATAGTGGCATCCTCAAAGTTTGCGTCAACATAGTGCGTAGGTACACCTTGTTGATTTAATTTCGAATAAAAATAAGAAGTTAAGCGCAAACCAGCTAAGCCCGCACCGTCCATCGTTAAACCAACAGTATTAGCACCTGGGTCAAACACACCATTTTCTCCTGTAACATCATCTTTAAATTTTAATAAATAATGGCCGTCTTCTAATTTGAACACATTTTTTGTTTTACCTGTATACAATAATTCCACAAAAAAACCTCCAATATTTCATAGTACTCCAAAATTATAACACGAATATTTCAAATGTTTAATAATGAAAATGTTCGTTTAAAACGTTTATTTACATGTTTTATAACGAAATTTCTAATAAAAAATAAGATGATAACGAATGTTCGTTACCATCTTGTGTGAAATTAAGAATATTCCCAATTCAAATGTTAGGAAACTGTTAAAAAAGAATGTTATTAATAGACACCTTCAGTAAGCATGCCATCAGCTACTTTGATAAAGCCAGCGATGTTTGCACCAACTACTAAGTTCTCTGGGAAGCCATATTTTTCAGCTGCTGCTTTACTGTCTGTATAAATATTTTTCATAATTTGGTGAAGTTTCGCATCTACTTCTTCAAATGACCAAAATACGCGACTTGAATCTTGTGCCATTTCAAGAGCAGATACAGCAACTCCACCAGCATTTGCCGCTTTTGCAGGACCAAATAAAACCCCTGCATTTAGGAATTCATTGATGGCTTCAAGGTCTGATGGCATATTTGCACCTTCACCGATTGCTTTAACACCATTTGAAATTAATGTACGAGCTGACTCTCCGTTAATTTCGTTTTGCGTAGCACATGGTAGGGCAATGTCACAAGGAATTGTCCAAATACCTGTACAACCTTCTGTAAAAGTAGCATTTGGTCGGTAATTAACGTAAGTTGAAATACGGTCACCTTTAACTTCTTTGATTTCTTTAATAGCTTCTAGATCTAAGCCCTCTGGGTCAAAGATATAGCCTGAAGAATCCGAACAAGCAACTACTTTTGCACCATATTGTTGTGCTTTTTCAATTGCATAAGTAGAAACGTTACCAGAACCAGAAACAACTACTGTTTTTCCTTGGAATGAATCGTTCGCATCTTTTAGCATTTCATTAACAAAATAAACCGTGCCATAACCTGTTGCTTCTTTACGTGCTAAAGAGCCACCATAGCCAGGCGTTTTACCCGTTAATACACCAGATTCATTTGCTTTTGTTAAACGTTTATATTGGCCCCATAAATAACCTACTTCACGAGCACCAACGCCAATATCACCAGCAGGAACATCGACATCTGGACCAATATGACGGTATAATTCAGTCATGAATGCTTGGCAGAAACGCATAATTTCTGAGTCTGATTTGCCTTTCGGATCGAAGTTTGAACCGCCTTTACCACCACCGATTGGTTGCCCTGTTAAAGCATTTTTAAAGATTTGCTCAAAGCCTAGGAACTTAATGATGGATTCATTCACGGAAGGGTGGAAACGAAGACCGCCTTTGTATGGTCCCATTACATTGCTGTATTGAACGCGATAACCACGATTTACCTGTACTTGGTTGTGATCATCTTGCCATGCTACACGGAAAGAAATAATGCGATCTGGCTCCACGATACGAGATAGAATATTGGCCTTGATATATTCAGGATGCTGTGTGAATACAGGTACTAATGAGATGAAAATTTCTTCAGCTGCTTGTAAAAATTCCGCTTGATGACTGTTCTGTTGTTTAAGTTGCTCAAATACGCCATCTACGTATTCTTTTGCTAATTGCTCGTTGCTAACAGTTGTCATTGTCATAGTTAAAACCCCCATTTAGTTGATAGGTGTATCGTATATCTATTTTTCAAACTATTCAATAAAATACTTTTTAAGTTTGTGAAAAATTGAGCAAGAGAGGTTGTGAAAATATTATATTAAAATAATTTTATTTAAAGCGATTTATCTAATTATGAGAAAGGAATGATGCTTTATTGTGAAGGTTCTAATTGACGCAGATGCTTGTCCAGTCGTGGATTTGGCGCTATCTATATCATCTGAATTTGAGATTGAAACTATCTTGTTTTGCGATACATCCCATCGGGTGGAACGTGATAATGTAATAACAATTATTGTACCCAAAGGTCCAGATTCAGTTGATTTTACGCTAGTGAACGCGCTTTCAAAACACGATATTGTTATAACACAGGATTACGGATTAGCTGCAATGGTTTTAGCAAGAGGAGGCTATCCAATTGATCAAAATGGACGAGAAATGTCTGATGAAAATATCGAACGTTTGCTCGATATGCGTCATGTTGGTCAAAAAATTAGACGGGCAGGAGGAAGAACAAAGGGACCTAAAAAAAGGACGCAAGAAAACAATAATTCGTTTGAAATGAAATTTCGACAAATTTGTGAACGAGCAATTTTAGCTCATAAAATGGAGGAATCTACAGGTGAAAAATGAACGTAAACGCGAACTATTTCAGCAATATCCACAGCTAAAGGAAATAGCAAATAAGGGCACTGTATTGTGGGAAAATACAAATCGGATGGAAAAACCAGGAACAAGACTGTTTACTATGGCCGAAGTCGAGGATGCAGAAAACACATTGCAACGATTTTCTTCTTATTTAAAAGTGGCATTTCCTGAGCTCGTAGAAAGTGATGGCCTAATTGAATCCACGATTCAGGAGATTCCAGCAATGAAAAAGGCACTTGAACAAAAATACGGTGTGTCTATACCAGGTCATCTGCTATTAAAATGTGATCATGCGCTACCCATCTCAGGCTCAATTAAAGCACGAGGTGGGATTTATGAAGTATTAAAACATGCAGAAAGGCTAGCGGTGGCATGTGGAAGGCTCAAAGTAGAGGATGATTATGCACTTTTAGCAACAGAGGCATTCCAGTCGTTTTTCCAGCAATACACGATTGCAGTAGGCTCCACAGGTAATTTAGGTTTAAGTATCGGCATTATGGGCAAGAAGCTCGGCTTTAATGTCGTTGTACATATGTCGAGTGATGCCAAGGAATGGAAAAAGACCTTGCTCCGAGAGAAGGGAGCTACTGTAATTGAATATGAGGCTGATTACAGTGTAGCCGTAGAACAGGGTCGACAAGAAGCTGAGCAAGATCCGATGTGTCATTTTATTGATGATGAAAACTCAAAGGATTTATTTGCAGGCTATGCAGTAGCCGCAAAACGATTAAAAGACCAGTTAGAAAAGACGAATATTACAGTCAATGAAGAGCATCCATTGTTCGTCTATTTACCATGTGGTGTCGGTGGAGGACCAGGGGGGGTGGCCTATGGATTACGAGAAATATTCGGCGAGCATGTGCATATTTTCTTTGCTGAGCCAGTCGCCTCTCCTTGTATGACGATTGGTCTAATGACTGGTTTACATGATGCCATTAGTGTGGAGGATATTGGCCTTGACAATAAAACAGAAGCAGATGGTCTAGCTGTTGGTCGTGCATCTAAGTTTGTAGGCAAAGTGATGGAAACCTATATAAGTGGCTGCTATACAGTGTCGGATCAAGAGTTATTTACATCATTACGGTTAGCTATGGACAGCGAAGCATTGTTTTTAGAACCATCGGCAAATGCCGGAATGTTTGGCGCTATCCGCTTACTCCAAAACGGTTCGTCCTATTTCGAAAAGCACAACCTCGTTAGCCACCTATCGCAAGCCACACATCTTGTGTGGGCAACAGGTGGCAGCATGGTCCCTGCCACAATGCGTGCCGCTTATTTGGCGAAGAGCAGGGAGTTGGATTAAAGGCAGTGCTTTGTTTGGATTGGGGGCATGATGGTATTAGATTCACTCCATTTTGATGGAGGAAGTGGGAATGCCTGTAAAATGTACTTGACCCGCTCAAGAGGAGGGGAGAGTGCTCAAGAAGTATACTGAACCGCACAAAAAGAAGGTCAAAATGCTCACCAAGATGTTACCCCACTCAAAGAAAGAAAAGCGGTAACTACAATTTCAAAGTAATGTTGAACCTAACCAAAAAACAGGTGGAGAAATTTTTCTCCACCTGTTGGTTGTTTTAACGTTGCAATGCTTTGCGTTGTGCTGCTAGAAATACTTCGTGTGCAGCAAGGACGCCTGCCCCTGGCTCAAAATTGTAGGAGAAGTCTTGGAGGGCAGCTTCCATTAGGGAAACGGCTTGTAAAATGTCACTTGGGAAGCAGTAGCCCATATGACCGAATCTGAAAATTTTCCCTTGTAGATGACCAAGCCCGCCAGCAAAATCTAGATGATAGTGCTTTTTCAGATGGGCTAAAAATTCGCCAAGATCGATTCCTTGAGGGGCCTTGATTGCTGTAATGGTTGGTGATGCGTATTGATCCTCTGTTAATAGCTCAATGTGTAAGGCTTTCATAGCGCTACGTACCATATTTTTCATAAGTTCATGACGAGCTACAGTTTGCGCAAAGCCGCCTTCCTGCTCAATCAGTTGACATACCTCGTGTAATCCATAGATCAGTGTGATGGCTGGGGTATTTGGTGTCATGCCCTTTTCGGCCCAGCTTCGATAGCTTAATAAGTTTAAATAATATGCGGGTGTTTGATTGTCCTCGATGACTTTCCAAGCTCTTTCGCTGACGCTGATAAGGGAAAGTCCAGGAGGTAGCATCATAGCTTTTTGAGAGCCTGTCACCAAAATGTCGATGCCCCAAGCATCCATTTCAGCAGGGGCACCACCAATACAGCTTACGCCATCTACAATAACGAGGGCATCTGTTTCGTCGCGGATTACCTGCGCTAAGTCAGCAACGGGGTTTATAATGCCTGTAGATGTTTCATTGTACGTAACAAAAACGGCTTTAATGTTGTGCAATGGCTGTAAAAATGCTCGTAGTTCCTCGGCTGTGCAAGCTTGTCCCCATTCTTTTTCAAGCTTATGTACATGGAAACCATATTGCTCACAAATGGACACGAAATAGTCACCAAATGCTCCAACGGTAATGACCACAACTTCATCACCCGCAGTGACGGTATTGACTGCCGCAGCCTCCAAGGCAGCTGTTCCACCTGATGGCAAAAGTAAAATGTCCTGTGTCGTACCAAAAACAGGTTTTACTAATTCGATTGTTTCTCGGTATAACGTTACAAATTCTTGACTCCGATGACTAAAAATATCCCGATTCATCGCCAACTGAACCTTTTTTGGTATCGGCGTTGGCCCTGGATGTCTTAAAATATTTTCATACACATTCATCAATCCCTTTCGTTATGAATTCTAAATTTTCTAACTATAATAATATCATATTTAGGATGATAGCTAGCTGCTATTTTGAAAAATATTGGAAGATATTAATATTAAGATACAATAAAAAGGGGACTGTACAGATGGAAACAATCACACATTATCCATATATTTATTTTTTGTACAAACCAAATCAGGTATTGGTATATAAAATTCAAACATTTGAATATATCTCGCTTGCAGATGTGATGGAAAAGGGTGAATGGTCGAGCTATGCACTACAGCCATCTGAATCATTTACAGCTTTTCACCATGAACAACATCAGCCGCAGGAGGGTTGGACCTTTTGGATGGAGCAGGAACAGCTTTATCTTTTGGTAGAAATGATTAATGACTATATTCAGCAGGTCATGATCACAACTACTGCACAAGCGGTACATATTGTTTGCTCTGAAGCTGTAGCTGGCTCTTTACGAGGGGCCCTTGCTCCACCGAAATATGTTATCGGTTTTCCAGAGGATTTGTCGATCGGCCCTCTCTGGAAACTCGATGAAGAAAGAGGACAGGTATTTCGTCATGAATGGTTAAGGGAAAATATAAATGATGGGTTGGACGATTTTGTCAATGACAATCATCTTAAGAATACGATAAGAGAAATACAGGATATTCCAAGTCATTTACCCATCTATATTTGGTATGGACATAATGCAGAAGAACAATGTGGCCTTCGTTTTTTCCTTTGTTTATTGCGCGATAAAAGCAATGACATCATACTCATTAACACGGGTGAACAGAATGCGATTAATCGTCAATGGGACATAGCGCTATATGACAAAAAGCCATTGACTACTAAAGAACACCTGATGTTTCAACAGCAATGGCAAGATTTGGCCCAAACAAAGGATGTATGCCGTTTATGGCGGCATCAGCGAATACAAGGAGTGTCAGAGAATCACTATGATTCCGTCATTATCTCGATACTAGGACAACTTCATCATGAACAAGGAAGTATCGATTTTATACAAACTGGCGTATTCCTTTCAGAGCTACTTGTAAGAATGGAAGAACCACCAAATATCTTCTTTTTAGAGTATAGAGTTCGAACTTTAGTCTATAGTGGGGAGTTTGAATTAAAGGGGATTCCTAAATCCATGCGACATTATCAGGTGAGATTACGTCAAAAAACCTCTTTAGCCTAAGGCATAAAGAGGTTTAACGAGTTGTATTAAGCGGCAACGAATGGTTTGTTCATACGCATTAAACCATAAATGGCAAAGAATAATCCGCCCGTAATAACCGTTAAAATTGTGTATAGTACAGCCTTACCTGTTTCGCCACACCAGCGATAGAATAGACGATACATGAAATAAATTGAAAAGCCTACCATACCTAGAGAAGCGAGTATGCCGAGAAATGGAATAAACGAAACGATGAACATGCCCGCATAAATAAGCGTATTTTTTAACGCTGTGGCACGTACCGTTTCCCGATCATCCCCACCAGCAGTCAGTAGGAAAAGACTGTATACATTAATAATAGGAATCCAAGCGATATAGGCTACATCTCCAAAACCATTTGTTTTAGACGTCATAAAATAAATGAGTGCACTAATAATGTAGGCGATTAAACCAATAACAAGAGCTGCTAAAATAAGTATTATAAACAGACCACCCATAGCTGCATCCCAATCATTAGAGTAATAAGAACTATCGTAATTATACATCAGTGAAACCTCCCTTCATTTGAAAATACCAACTAATCATAACAAGCCTAGCCTGTTTAAGCTACAACGAATTTAATGTAATATTTAGTAGAAATCGCACGAATGTACTAGAATATAATTTATTTTTAAGTCTTTGATGATGATTTTTTGAGTAATAAATACAAAAAAAACAAAAAATATCCTTGTGAAAATTATTGTGCTAGTTTTGGAGAATCATTTTTAGTGTTTTTCATTTGCTTTATACAAAACATTACTATCCTATGATGATAGAAGGTCAGAACATGCCATCGAATTCTAAAAAAAGCCATCCTACTAAAATATAGGGTGGCACTTATGCTTGGATTAAATGAATTTAGCGATATGCTCTAGCTCAATACGAGAAGAATTATATGCAGGAGCTGCTGCTTTACCAATCGCAATTAAAATGACGGGTACGATATTATCTTCTAATGCAAAATGTTGAGCGAAGGCTTCTTTATTAAATCCGCCCATTGGGACTGTATCATAGCCCATGTCTTTTGCTAAAAGCATAATTTGCATAGAAATTAGACCAGCATCAAATGTAACGATATTCTTTAACACTTCTTGTGGAAGCTGAGAATATAAGTTTATCGAGTTATTGATCATTAAATCTTTGGTTGCTTCATTAATATAACCAAGATCAAAGTTTTTCGTATAAACAGCCTCGGCATTTTCGTACATTTTTGTATCGCCTAACACGGCAATAATCGCTGAGGATGTTTCGATTTGTTCTTGATTGTTTGCGATGGCACGTAATTCTTTTTTGATTGCCTCGTCTTGAATTACTAAAAAGCGCCAAGGTTGTAGGTTGCTAGATGATGGAGCAGAAGTCGCTTCTACAAGTAATTGTTCTAATTGATCTTGTGGGATTTTATAGTTTTCGTCGTATTTACGAACAGATTTACGTTCATGCATAATTTTATTTAAAGAACTTTTTGTCACTGTCATAATTTTTTGTCTCCTTCATTATATGATGCGTTTTTTACTATACGATAAACGCATCCATTTTCCAAGTAAATTGCTCGAATTGAAGAGTCTTGAAAACAGGATTTATTATCTGCCTATCATTTAAAAAGTTACAAAAAAAATATATTTTTATAGAGGTAATCCATTTATACTAGAAGATAAATAGAGCAAAAATAACAGGCATGGAGTGACAGACAGATGAAAAAACTATTAGGAAATTTAAATCTTATGGAAAAAATAGGGATACTTATTCCTATTATTATTGTTTTTCTAGGTGGTATGTCCTTCCTTAATTATTTGAGTGCATCACATGAACTTGAAAGCTCTATTGAAAATGAAATGTCTATACTGGCAGATGATGTAACAGGCTCTGTTGAGAGCAAATTACATGCGCATATTCAGTTGATTTATAGTGCAAAGACAACGATAGAATCAGCTGACAGTATGATGACGAGAGAGCAATTTATTCGCTATGTACAGCAGCTATTGCCATACAATAAGGAAACTTACGGTATGGGGTTATGGCTAGAGGAGGATGTGGCAAAGGGTGAAATTTTTGGCCCGTACGCCTATAAAGAAGGAGAAAAAATTGTCTCTACGGATACGTATGAAGATCCAGCCTATCATTTTCATGAGCAGGAATGGTATCGCAACAGCATCCACTCGAATAGCATTGTCCATACAACACCTTATTTTGATGAGGCCTTAGGAGAAATGTTTATTTCATTTGGCACACAAATTGTGAAAGATTCTAAGCCACTGGGGGTTATTACAGGGGATTATGTGTTAGATTCTATCCAATCCATTGTCTCTGATGTGCAAATTCGACAGAGTGGCTATGCCTTTTTAATAGATGATAGTGGGAATTTTTTAACGCATCCTGATGTAGATAAAGTAAATAAAGAGACGATTCAGCAATTTTTAAATATTCCTGTTGAGCAGCTAGCTGAGCAGAAAAAGCTAATACAGACAACGATTGATGGGAATGACTTTACGCTACAATATCAGCAAATTCAGAACATGCCGTGGAAATTGGTTTTACTTGTTCCTACAGATGAGCTTTACAGTGAGGTACAGGCGATGCTTCAGCAGCAAATCGTGATTAGTGTGGTGCTTATTGCCCTGATCACCATCATTATTTATTTCCTTGCTCGCTATATACGTACGGAAGTGAAAACGATGAATACATATTTAGGCTACCTTGCTACGGGTGATTTAACGAAACAAATGGCCATTCATACAAAGGATGAATTTGGTGAAATGGCACAGTACTATAATGAGTCTGTGGAAGGGTTAGGGTCTATGATACAGCGCATTGTTGCTGAAACGGAGACAGTTGCCTCCACTGCCGAAGAATTAACAGCCAGTGTACAAGAGGTTAATAAAACCGTCACGGAAGTAGCTGTTTCTATGCAAAATGTGGCTGAAAATACGAGTTCACAGCAGCAGGTGAGTGGTCAATTAGCAGGTGTCACAACACAATTAGGGGATGACATGAAGACTGCCATGGACGATTTACAAGAGGCAGTGCAACAGTCGGTAACAACCTCTCATTTAGCTACAGGGGGCTCGCAAAAAATACGGGCTTTTGTGGATGACATTGTCCAGCTTCATGCACAGGTAGACAGCAGTGCTAATCTGGTGAGTAGCCTGAAGGTGCAATCCGCTCAAATTGAGCAAATGAGTCAACTTATTTCTGCTATTACTGACCAAACCAATTTATTATCTCTCAATGCCGCTATTGAGGCGGCACGAGCAGGCGAGGCAGGAAAAGGTTTTGCCGTTGTAGCTGGTGAGGTTAAAGCACTTGCTGAACAGACAAGCAGAGCCTCTTTAGACATTGCGAAGGTCGTGCTGACGATTCAGGACCAAATGAATGAGGCGGTGGACATGATGGAGCAAAGTCGAAAAATTGCTCGCCAAGGTATTGGTTCTGTCCAGCAAGCAGGTACTACCTTTGATACGATTGCTAGTGCCATTGAAGGGCTCCAAATGACGATACGAAAAACGAGTAATACAACAGCAGATGCTTTTAAAAACTTGCAGGAAGTGACAGCACAAGTGCAGATGATTAACCAACAGGCGATGGCAACAAATGATCATACATTAAATGTTTCCGCCATCACTGAGGAACAAGCCTCCACCATGAATGAAATGGCTGTAGCCTCTGAGCAGTTAGCACAGCTTGCTCAAAATTTGCAGGAAGAAACAGCTGAATTTACTGTCTAATAGTAGGGCGTACATCGATAGGAAGATGTACGCCTTTTTAGGATCTAAATGAAAAAGCTTCCCACTCCACGCTTTTTGTAGGCAGAGCCGATTTGAATTGTTTAATCATTTTGGGGGGTCCACAAATAAAAACAGTTGTTTCAGCAGATAGTGACAGCTGATGGAAGGATAGCTTTTCTTCGTGAGCTGTATTAATAAAGGTGACAGTGAAATGATCGTTCATTCGAGCATAGCTCTGTAGAAAATCTTTGTAGATGGCATTGTCTTGACCATGAAAGGAATAATACAAGTCAATTTTCTTATCAGGCTTTGTTTGTAAATAGGCAAGAAAAGGTGTAATGCCCATGCCACCAGCAATCCAAATTTGCTGATTGGCCACTCGATCAAAGTCAAAATGACCATATGGCCCAGCTATGGCAACTGGTGTATTGAATTGAAGATCGTTGTAGAGCTGTTTCGTATAATCTCCAACGGCTTTGATTATTACCGTGATTTGTTCGCCATTACCACCAGTAATAGAGAAGGGGTGTGGCGCTTTTTCGATACCCTCTTGAAAAATTTTTAAAAAGAGAAATTGTCCTGGTCGATAGTCGAGTTTTTTTGTGAGTGTCAGCTCAACTTCAATCACATGGGCGTTCAGCCTTTGAATGGCTGAAACATGACCTGTATATGGAAAGAACATATCTTGATACATTGTCAACATATACAGAGCAGACATAAAACCAATCGTTGTTGTTAGTGCTGTGAAAATGCCTAAAGGAGAAGGTTGTAATAAATCATATTGGCTAGAAAAATAAGCATGATAAATACCGAAAGTATAGGGTACAAGTAGTAAACGATGTAGCCAGCGCCAATGCTCATACTTTAAAAATTTTGCAATGAACGCTAGGACAATTAGGGCAATAAAGCCATATTGGGCAAGCTCACCAAGGTCTTTAGCGAAGTCTTTTAGTGAGGTTTCTTGTATGTCTGCCTCATCAGGAATCATTTTTTGCAACTGGCCATGCAAGAGGATGAATCCAAGTGAAAGGATTGCGAGTAATTTATGATAAAAATAAACATGCTCAAGACTAGAAAACCAACGCTCTAACAGTTTCATTCTGGTAGCCAATAAGAACACAAGAAATAAACTAGTCATGGCTAAGCCTCCAATGAGATGGCTTAGTATGTCCAATGGATGGATGGGCTCCATAGGTGTAGCGACATACCAAAGTAAAGCACTAGTGCCCATTATGCAAAAGATAAAAAGTAGTCCTTTATAAGCTCTCATATATAACCTCCATCCCTATTTTTATCCATATTCTATATCGCTATACAAATAATGAGTTGAAAAATATTTTCGAGCGTATGTTCGGAATGTACGTTCCCTTTCGGGCGGAATTATGGTACAGTAAGAAGGAAAAAATAGAGAGAGAAGGAGTGGAAGTAATTTATGCAAGGGAATACCCATATTGTTGGGGGCATCACAGCAAGTCTCGCCTTTGCACAGTTTTCAAATGATAACCCACTTGTCTTAGTAGGGGCAGGTGTTATCGGTGCATTACTTCCAGATATATGTCATAGAGGTAGTAAAATCGGTCGAACATTTCCCATCCTAGCGAAGCTGGTTAATACGGTGTTTGGGCATCGTTCCTTTACACATAGTTTGCTTTTCCTATTGTTCGTTATGGTGGCGTTACATACTTTGATTCCTTACAAAGCAATATCCATTGGGATTATTATAGGGATGGCTAGTCATATCCTACTTGATATGTGTACAAAAAAGGGCGTTAAACTATTTTTCCCAGCGACTGTATCCATTCGTTTTCCACTTACAACGAAAACGGGTAGCAAGGTGGAAGGGATCGTACTTATGTTGCTTTCGATGCTGTCCATCTATTTGAGCTATGAATTGATTGTCAAATTTATAGATTCGATATAAATTAAGAAGAGCCCCAGTATTGGTTTACTGGGGCTTTTGATGTTAGTCAGCTTGTACCTCTTCCACAGTTTGCTCTACTTCGGCGCGCGTCATTTTTTCTCGACCTTCTTGCATCGCCTTCAACGTTTTGTGGGCTAAGGCAAGTGGTAGGCGGCAAAACAGCAGAATGGTACGTTTATTAATATCTTTCATATAGAGGTCTGCTTTGGCTAAATTTTCTTCAGCATAGACAAACAAATCTTCGCGTGTCCAGCCATCAGGCACGAAGCTGACACCACGTTCATCTAAATCCTCATGCTGATTACGTAAGATGTTGACAGCCTGGAGTCCACGACCATAGCCTATTGCTAGCTCACGATCAGTTTGAACGTTGGCACCCCACGCCCAAAGCTCAGACAGCATCGTCCCTACAAGCCCTGCCACGTAGTATGTATAATCATCTAAATCCTCGCGTGTATGCACCTGCCAATTGGCCTTTGCCCATTTGGCCATACCAAAAGCCATTTCGCTTGTGGAAGCCTGAACAATTTTTCGCGATTCCTCAGGGCAAAATGTTAGCCAATCTGCTAATCGAAGGGATACTTCTGGCAGTTGATCGGCATAAGGTGCTAATAATGCTTGATAAGCTTCTTTATTAAATGTGTCCTTTAATAATTCACTTGTTGCGGACAATAAATCAAATTTCACATCATTCGAAAGCTGTTCATGATCTTCCATTTCATCAATGGCACGCATGGCTAAATAGGCAGCAGCCACCGATATCTTTAAATCATTTTTTAAAAAAGTAATAGGTATATAAAACGTGCGGCTTGTATCTTTTAAAACCTGCATCGCTTCTTTGTAAAGTCTTTTTTGTTCGTTCACTTGTATTCCTCCGTTCAAATGGTTCCATATCTATAGTATATCGTATCGTAAAAAAAGGGAAAGATAAAACAGATTGTTCATATTTAGAGAGATATTCTTTGAAAACGATTACTACAAATGATATAGTTTAATAGTAAACTATTTAAATCTATACTTTTATGATGGTCAATAAGAGTGGATTTATACTAGTATAGCTACATCAATTTCAAATGAGAGGAAGTTTAATGAAATGGGACGTTTAAATAATAAAATTGCTATGATTACAGGCGGCGCTTCTGGTATGGGTGCAGCGATGGCTAAACTGTTTGCACAAGAAGGTGCTACAGTAATTGCAGCTGATATTAATGAAGAAAACTTAGCAAAAATTTCTGAGCTAGAAAATGTAGAGGGAATGAAATTAGATGTTTCCTCTGACGACAACTGGGCAGATGTAACAAAAGCAATTGTTGAAAAATATGGTCGCATTGATATTTTAATTAATAATGCGGGTATTTCATCAGAAAAAGGACCCGATCAAATTACACAGGCAGACTGGTCAATTATGCATAATATCAATGCATTTGGACCATTTCTTGGCATTAAACATGCTGCGCACTATATGAAAGAAGCAGGCAAAGGCTCCATTGTTAATACATCGTCTTACACAGCGATTATTGGGGCAGGCTTTAATGCCTATACAGCCTCTAAAGGTTCTTTACGTGCGATTGCTCGTGCAGCAGCTTCAGAGCTTGGTGCTTTCAATGTCCGTGTGAACACGGTATTCCCTGGTGTTATCGAAACACCAATGACAGCCAAATTATCAGAAGCAAAAGAGGCAATGGATATGTTAGTAAGAGCTACACCAATGGGGCGTCTTGGTCAACCAGAGGAAGTAGCAAATGCTATTTTATTTTTAGCATCAGACGAGGCTTCTTACATTACGGGTGCCGAGCTTGTAATTGATGGTGGCTATTCAGCACGCTAGTTAAATATAGTAATTGGAAAGTGGAAATGCCTGTTCAAGCAGTGCATTTTCACTTTTTTTGTTTTTTTAGTAGAATGAGGATAAAGCTTTAGAAATTCGTCAAAAAACAGCTATTGATTAGATAAATTTTGATATTTTTCGTGATTTTTTCAAGAAAGTGTACGAAGTTATTGCACAATCATTTCAACAGCGTTAAAGTTTAGAAAGGGCAAAAATGTCATTACACGATTTGGGGGACTGTACTGAGCGTTTAGCTTTTGTACGAATAAAATCAGGGGTCAGGATTTTGGCATACATAACTCCTTGCAAAATCCTGGATACCAAAGAGGGCATGAATTTGATGAATTGCCTGAATCATAGCGTAAACCGTCATATTACGTAATAAAAACAAAGGAGAATTGTATGCCAAAGGCTATAGGTATTGATACAGGCGGCACATTGACAAAGGTTGCTTATTTAGATCAAGACAATGAACTTGTGTTAACAACCTTTCCGTCGAATGATTTGCAATCTGTGACAAAATGGATTATTGATCATCCAGATATTGAGGATATTGGTGTTACGGGGGGACGTACAGAGCAATTACTTGATGTCATTAAAACAATGAAATCGATTCATTATATAGTGGAATTTGAAGCTACATTAAAAGGTGTCCGATTTTTGCTTAATAAAGAAGGCTACTTTTTTGAGCGCAGTATGATTACCAATATTGGGACAGGTACGTCCATTCATTATATGGAAGGTAATACACATATTCGCGTTGGTGGGACAGGCGTTGGTGGTGGGACACTAATTGGTTTGTCAGCGCTTACAACGGGCATTACAGATTACAATGAAATCCGTGAAATGGCTGCCAATGGCAATCGTGAAGGAATCGATTTATTGGTCAAGGATATTTATCAAGGCATGGATACACCGATTGACGGTCATTTAACGGCTAGTAACTTTGGGAAAGTAGGCATTACAAAGTCGATAAAGCATCCTGCTGAGGATATTATTGCGACCGTTCAAGGACTAGTAGGCGAAGTCATTACAACACTCAGCATTCAATATGCGGAGGAAAAAAATGCACAGCATATCGTTTATATTGGCTCCACATTAAGCAATAATGATCATCTTACCCGAGTGATTGCAAATTATACACGCACGAAAAAGCATACACCTGTCTTTATTAATGACCATGGCTTTTCTGGTGCTGTCGGAGCATTACTTAATATTACAGAATATACAATTGTCTAACGATTTAAGGACATAACATATTGTATGACAACTAGTTATGTCCTTTGTTATTCAACTACAATAAGATGTTATTTAAACACTTTATCTATTTTGTCTTTATCATAATCTAATATCCAGTCATTGTATGTATAATAAATGTCTCGTATAGATTCAGGTGAGGTAGCAAGTAAATCACAGCCTCTATCATCGTAAACGTGAAAAATGGTTTTCTTTTTGATATTTAAAAAATATATCCTATGAAATTTTGTTTTACCTGAACCTATTCCACCATTTAAAAATTGAGCTAAGAAAGTATTGATAACTCCTCCGTAAGCTACTATTAACAGCTTCCATGCTACTAACGATTTTTACATAATCCATTAATAACACCATCATTTAATCCCAACGCTTGTAAATACATAACCATGAGAAATCTCACCATTGGGACTTTTAAGATAATCAATTGGTATCGAAGAATTAATCAGTATTATATACCATTGCTCATAACTCATTCCTGTTGTAGTTTTAAACCTTACTTCTCCTTTTGTTTTCCATTCCTCAATTGTTATTCCAAGTACTTCTTTAAGTTCAATAGTTGTGCTGCTACTAATTTTTTCTACAACCAAATAGCTCTGTTAGCTGAAGAAGAAGGGGAGAATAAAGTTTTTATGTTATATTTTTATATTATACATAATATTCCGATTATTGGGTATATATTTAACATCAAATTGGTCATGTTCATTTTTTTTACAAATAGCGAAGAAACTTACCTACATGAAAACATCTCTAACTGAACAAATTAGGTAGTAGGAGGTGAAGCTACGTGGGAAAGCGTAATAATCGAAACAACAGTAAAACCATGAATATGAGAACACATAATCCTTTTGGCACTTACAAAAGCAAAGACCTCGATCGAAGTAATAGCAATAATAACAACCCAAATGACAACTTGAATGAAGAGTTCGCGGCAGAATTTGATGCAAAGGCTAAAAATAAAAACAATAAAACGAATCATGATAAAAACCAACAGTCGAATAAAACAAAATAGTGGAGGTACAAATCATGGCAAAAAAGAATAAGACAAGCTTTAAAAAGAAAAAGAAGGAAGATACACACAAAAAGAATGATCGTGAGGAATACTCAGCAGAATTTAATCAGGTCATTCATAATAATCCCCAACAGCCAAAGCAATAAACACCAGCTGCTCCAAAGTCTTTTGGAGCTCTTATTTTTTACTGTTTGTGCTGCTTTATACAGTCAAAAAGGGAGTGATTCAAGTGAGAAAATTTTATTTACTTGGGCTTCTTTTTGTTTCTCTAGCTATGTTTATACAAATACCAGTGGTTGCCAATGCACAACAAGAAACACCAGCTTATGCAAAATGGGGACAGTTGGCCATCAAAGAGGTAAAGGCGAAATATCCTACGGCTAAAATTGTGGATTATTTGCATGAGGGTAAGGAAGTGCAGGGAGCATCAACCATTGAGAAATTTAAGCTTTGGCTGAAGCAGCCTGACAAGGAATTTGGTGTTCATGTCAGAATCAGCTACAAAACCACAACGCAGGAAGTAGAAAAAATTGAATTTCAAGAAAGTACTTCATAAAATAAGGATGCCCTATTTTAGGCATCCTTGCAGACTGTAGACAAAAGCCCATCGAGAAGTTCACTCTCGATGGCTTTTGTCATTTTTCTTTCGCTTTCATTTTCAATATTTAGTAAATCACTGCCGATTCCAACATACTCTTCGAGCATAGTTGCTCTCTTAAGCTACTTGCCACGTCCAAGTAGCCAGTTTCTTTAAATTCATGGCAGCAAAAGTAAGCATCGCCTGCATGGACAATTTTTTTAGACCTCTTAAGGTTGTCCATCGCATACCATGCTTTTCTTTTGCATCGGCAAAGACACGCTCAATCGTTTCTTTGCGCTTTGCATAAATCTGTTTGATGTCATAGGAATGGCGTAAATGTTCAGCTTCCTCCACATACGACTCCCAAATATGGCGTTGAATGAGTTTTTGATGATGCTTACTTTCTGTACATTGGGAAAGGCTTGGACACTTCGCACAAATCAAAGGATTCGATTTATATTGGCGATATCCTTCCTTCGTCGTTGTCGCATACTTCAATATCTGCCCTTGTGGGCAAAGATAACAATTATAGTGCTCGTCATATGTATACTCGTGCTTTCGGAAGAATCCATCTTTCGTTTTAGGACGTGTATATGGAAGAACAGGCAACATTTGATTCTCTAACAAAAAGTTCGTAATCGCTGGTGTTTTATAGGCTGCATCTGCCGCAACGGCGATTGGTTTTTGAACGTTTTGAATGACCCTTTCAACAAGTGGCTGCAATACATGGCTATCGTGCACATTTCCCGGAGTCACAATGGCACCTAAGACAAAGCCTTTTTCATCTGTGGCTGCATGAAAGGAATATGCAAACTGCTTCGTACGTTCATCCTTCACGTAATACCCACTTTCAGGATCTGTCGTGCTTTCCTTTATTTCTTTCCATTCTTCCTTTTCAAACTTCTCCGGGGGAAAGGGCTTTTTTCCGTGTTCTTCACGGTCCATATTTAACTCTAATTGAAGCTTCTCTTCATAAGCTCGTGTTTCTTTTCGCACGACCTTTTTATCATACTTCCGTTTATTCGCACTCGCTTTCACATGCGTGGAATCAATAAATAGATGGTCTGCATGGAGGAGTCCCTGATGCATAATCTCTTTTAATATACGATAGAATATCTGTTCAAATATATCGGTGTCTTGAAAGCGACGGGCATAATTTTTACCGAAGGTAGAGAAATGCGGGACTTCTGTATGGAAGCCAAATCCTAAAAACCAGCGATACGCCATATTCGTTTCAATTTCTTTGATCGTTTGACGCATGGAGCGAATGCCAAAAACATATTGAATAAACGTCATTTTGAAGAGAACGACAGGATCAATACTAGGACGCCCATTAGGTGAATAAAGATTTTCTACTAAAGGATAGATAAATGAAAAATCAATAGCAGCCTCCAGTTTTCTCACTAAATGATCGTTGGGAACTAATTGATCAATCGTTAACATTTCTAATTGTTCACGTTCATTGGTTTGATTCTTCGTCATCATGCTTCATCACCTCAAAAGTTTACTTTTCAACACCCTATGTAGATAGAGTACTTTATGTAGAAGTTGATTGGAACGAAGGGCGGCGACTCCTGCGGGAAAAGCGGGAAAGTCGAGATCCTGGACTGAGCGAAGCGAGGGAAGCAGCTCGACCCCGCCCGCGGAAAGCGTCCGCCCGTAGTGGAAATCAACGGCTTTACTTTATTTCATTGTAAAAGAAAAAAGACTGTAGGCAAACTCAAAATTCATCGAGTTTGTCTACAGTCTGTAAGGATGCCCTATTTTAGGCATCCTTGTTCTTTAACCTTCTAGTTTTTGAATAAATGCACGCATTAAGCCTGGTAAATCAGGCCATGCATGCCCACTTATTAAATTACCGTCTGTGTGAAGGTTGGCATCAATGTAAGTTGCTCCTGCCACCTGCACCTCAGGCTTGCAGGCAATATAGGCTGTTAGCTCACGCCCTTTTAGCACTTCAGGAATGGTCGCGAAAATTTGCGCTGCATGACAAACGGCTGCAATCGGTTTATTCGTTTCAAAGAAGTGGCTTACTAGTGCTGGGACATGCTCATTCAAACGAATGTATTCAGGTGCACGTCCACCAGGAATAATGAGCCCGTCGAATTGTGTTGGATCAATAGCAGCAAAAGCAGAGTGGGCCTCTAATCCATAGGCAGGACGCTCGATATATGTATCGACGCCCTCTACAAAGTCGTGTAATACGGTTTGTAATTTCTTAGCGGATGGTGCTGCAATTGTGACATCATACCCTGCTTCAAGACAACGATAATAAGGATAAAAAATCTCTAAAGCCTCTACTGCATCTCCTGCGAGTATTAAAACCTTTTTCCCCATGCTTCCATCTCCTTTACATTGTAAATCTACTAAGTTTTATTCGACACTTGCAAAAAATTTCCTGCTTACAGTAGGGCTACCTTTCCAAATTCCTTGCTTTACAAAGGAAAAAATGAAGCGTATAGTATTTATTTAACTAGGTAAATAAATTCGCAGGAGGTAAACAATATGAATCCAATATTTCATGCTTTATTCCAAAAAAGTCGGTATTTAACGAACTGCTTAAATGAAGTATTAAAGCAGCATCATTTATATAGCTCCCAATGGGCCATTTTATATTGCTTACATAAAAACGGGCCAATGACCTTAACACAAATTTGGAAATATTTAAATGTGGAAGCGCCCAGTATTACAAGAGCTATTACACGACTAGAAACATTGGGCTGGGTCCAACGATTGGATGGAGAGGATAAGCGAGAAAAAATTGTGACCCTTTCCGCTTTAGGGGAGGAGCGCTTACCAGCGATCACAGTAACCATATTAGCATTTGAGGAAGAAATGGTTGGCTCTTTAACTGTTGAGGAGCAGCAGCAGTTTCTGAAGTTATTGGAAAAAATGAAAGGTTGATGGACATGCAGCAAGAAGAAAATACACAAATATGGACGAAGCGTTTCATTAGCCTCTTTTTAACGAATATCTCTGTATTTTTTGTTTTTTATGGACTTGTAACGACTTTGCCACTCTATGCGATTGGTGAACTACATCAGACAGATAAGGAAGCGGGCTTATTATTGTCAGGCTTTTTATTGTCAGCTATTATTGTACGCCCGTTTTCAGGTAAGTTATTAGATGTTTTTGGCAAGAAAAAACTGTTAGTCCTATCTATAGTGGGCTATTTTATCTGTACCGTTTTATATTTATTTATTCATCCTTTTGGACTTTTACTTGGTCTTCGTTTTATTCAAGGGATTTTCTTTAGTATTATCACAACAGCTGCTGGATCTTTAGCGGCTGATATCGTTCCTGCTAAACGAAAAGGGGCAGGGTTAGGCTACTTTACGATGTCTACGAATCTAGCTGTCGTCATTGGACCATTTATCGGCTTATTATTAATTCAATATAGTACCTTTAATGTCTTATTCATAGTCATGAGTATATGTATTCTAGCAGGAGGGATTTTAGCATTAACGGTCAATACAGATGATTTACCGAAGCCAGTGCATGAAGGAAAACTAACTTTTAAATTGAATGATTTATTTGAGCGTAAGGCGCTTCCTGTTGCAGCAATTGCCAGCCTCGTCGCTTTTTCGTATGCCAGTGTGCTATCCTTTTTATCGGTCTATGCACAGCAAAAGGATTTAATGGCTGTAGCTAGTCTCTTTTATGCAGTATTTGCAGCGGCAATGCTCATTACACGTCCATATACAGGAAAACTTTACGATACGAAGGGACCGCAATTTGTCATTATTCCTGGCATTATTTCCTTTGCCATCGGTCTAGTCATGCTAGCATTTGTTGAAGGACCAACGTTATTTTTAAGTGCTGCTATTTTTATAGGCTTTGGCTATGGAGCTGTTACGACTAGCTTGCAAGCATTAGCAGTCCAATCCACTACCATTCAACGAAGCGGCTATGCAACAGCAACCTATTTTACAATGTTTGACCTTGGTATCGCACTAGGTTCGTATATTTTAGGAATGGTAGCTGTACAGGCAGGCTATGCTTCTGTCTATTTATCGGGTGCAGGCTTACTGGGGGTTGTCTTTATTATTTATCTATTACGCCTTGCAAAGATGAAACCGAAAAAAGTAGTGCATATATAGTCAAACAGTTGGGGTTGTGCCCAACTGTTTTTATAATTGTCCCAGCCTCATTAAAATAAATTTTGTTCATTTATAAGAAAGATACGATCTATAAAAAGTTTTAATGAGCCCTTTTTCAAAATAAGTATTACTTTTTGTCCTTTTTTAAATCTAACGAAAACTACTTTTTGTTTTACTTACCTTTAACAATGTTGACAATTGTCATAAATTCTAATCGATTTCTCAAACCGAAGTACTGTTATTGGATTCATGATAGCAATTATATATTAGACGATTAAAGGAGAGCCGCTCAAGCATGCTCTCCATTTTTATATTCTTATTTATTTAGCTTAACTAAATTTTTAATTTCAAGCTTTTGTATTTAGCATAAAGAATGCATAGAGAAAAACACTAAGAAAATCTTAAGAATTGATGTCGGAGTTTGTTAAGATTTAATTAGTATTATATCCTTATACGAATCCTATAGGGGTGATGACATGAACCTAAAGCGGTGGAGGAGTGAATGTAGTTGAACATTTTGATTTGTGATGATGATAAAGAAATTGTTAGGGCGATTAGCATTTATTTAGAAAATGAGGGCTATCAAGTATTCAAAGCTTACAATGGTATAGAGGCAATCGATCTTATTCGGGATCACGTTATTCACCTCATTATTATGGATATTATGATGCCAAAAATGGATGGGATTACGGCGACGATGAAGATTCGGCAAGATAATATGATTCCGTTAATTATGCTTTCTGCTAAGTCGGAGGATTATGACAAAATACTCGGATTAAATATCGGAGCAGATGATTATATGGCCAAGCCGTTTAATCCATTAGAACTTGTGGCTAGAGTGAAATCGCAGCTAAGAAGGTATACGACGTTTGGAAGTCTCGAGATGAGTAGTGCTGTATTTCAAACGGGCGGGCTTGTGATTGATGATGAACAAAAAGTCATTACTGTTGATAAACAAGAGGTTCATTTGACACCAGTGCAATATAAAATCTTAAAGCTTCTGACAGCCAATGCTGGTAGGGTGTTCACAATAGAAGAGATTTATGAAAAGGTATGGAATGTTAGGGCTATTAATCCTGAAAATACGGTTTCGGTTCATATTCGAAAGATTCGAGAAAAAATTGAAATTAATCCAAAAGAGCCGAAGTATTTAAAAGTTGTATGGGGAGTTGGGTATAAGGTTGAGAAAGTTGAGAAGTATTAGTCATGCACTTATTACGAAAGTAGTTGTGTTTCTAATTGCTGTCGCTTGTTTAACTGGTATAGCGAGAGTAATGATTAACATGGAATTTAATGAGATTCATCTTAGTAGTATAAATCAAGATAACTATTTTGAAAGTCGAGCATTCGCAGATGAAAGTTACAGCATTATTGCTCCTTTAGCGCAATTAATCGGAAAATACAAAAGTGAAGAATATATTTTAAGTGATAAGACACTAGTAGAAGAGGATAATAGAAGAATCGAAGAAGAGTTATATTATGATTTCCGTAATTCTTATAGATATAATTCGAATTTGAGTGAAGAGGAAAATAAGCATAACTATCAAGAAATATATGCAAATGACATTGCTAGAATAAAAGATAAAAGTATGAATGAACAGGTAAGAAATTTTTATCGATTACGCAGTATGTTAGAAGCCTATGAAGGAATTGTGTTTTATGCGAGTGACGGTGAACATGAGTTCTCCAATAGTGATCTCAATAAGAAAGAGCAATTTGAATCTTTTGATGCCTATATGTTATTTGAAAATTATCAACAAAAGCTTTATCCGAATGAAGTGAAAGAAAGTCAATACTTGGATTACTTTACACATGAAGCTGACATGTTGAACCCACAGACAGATGTTATGTATGTAGCGTTTAAAGATTCTTACCTACAACAAAAAATGTCGGAATGGGAAAAAGATAAAGCGACTGCCCAAAGCTTTCTGAATGAATTTATGGTATTTCTAGCAGGGTTTATTTTATCTTTTGTGTATTTAATCATAGTTATTGGAAGAAGGTCATTTAAAGATAAAGAAATTCATTTCCATGTCATTGATAAACTCTATAATGATTTCAATATTGTGCTAGTTGGTTGCTTAACAGCGATGTGGATCACCATGATTGTTGAAGTGTTCCATGATATGTACATGTTCTTCACCGTGCCTATTTTTATCATTGCCTTACTATTGATTTTATCGCTCGTAAAGCATATTAAAAATAGATCGTTATTTCAGCATACACTTCTCTATCAAGTTTTCAAAAAGCTATTTATTTGGGTGAAACATGTTTTTGACAGTGGTAGTACAGGCGTGAAAATTGTGCTACTAGTCATTGGCTATCCATTAGTTGTGGCGGCAACATTTTTCATGTTTCCCATTACGATAGGTATAGCTGCCTGGTTGGCGATGCGAAAGGTGGAGTCATTTAATCTCATTAAAGAGGGCGTAGAGCAAATTAAGAATGGGGATCTTCATCATCGAATTGAAGTTGACGGAAAAGGGGAGTTTAGTCAACTTGCAGAAAATATTAATCGTATTACAGATGGGTTAAAAAAGGCAGTGGATAGTGAAATCAAGAGTGAGCGTTTAAAAACAGAGCTTATTACGAATGTTTCGCATGATATCAGAACGCCTTTAACATCAATTATTACGTATGTCGATTTATTAAAATTAGAAAACGATCCTGAAATGATTGCTGAATATGTGGACGTGTTAGATCAAAAATCAAAAAGACTCCAGCACTTAACGGATGATTTATTTGAAGCTGCTAAAGCATCAAGTGGTAGTATACCTGTCCAGTTAGAGCGAATTGATATCGTATCATTACTAACACAAGGAATCGGAGAAATGGATGAAAAAATTGAAGCCTCGTCATTAGATTTTAAGTTAGCCCATCCAACAGAAAAAGTGTATGTGAAGGCTGATGGTAAACTTCTATGGCGTTCCATCGAAAACCTATTCTCGAATATTTTTAAATATGCACTGCCTACATCAAGGGTATATATTAGTGTTGAAGATTTAGGGAATGAAATACTTGTGACATTTAAAAATATTTCAGCATACGAATTAAATATCTCAGTCGATGAGCTAATGGAACGTTTTAAACGAGGAGATGAATCGAGATCAAGTCAAGGTAGCGGATTAGGGTTATCGATTGCTGAAAGCCTTATTCACATCCAGAACGGCAAGTTCTTAGTTCAAGTAGATGGCGATTTATTTAAGGTCATGATTTATCTACCGAAATTTCCAAATGAATAATGTCATAAAGGAATAGGATACATGCGTGTCCTATTCCTTTTCTTTATATCGACGTACGTCTTGACCTGTATAAAAAAGAGAGCGACATGAGCCAGCTCTCCTTCAACTAATGAAGGTTCTTCTGTAAAAATGTCTTGGTGCGGTCGTTTTGTGGGTTTGTAAAAAAGTTGTCTGGATGATCGGATTCAATGATCTGACCATCATCCATAAAGACGACTTTGTTCGCTACCTCACGTGCAAAGCCCATTTCATGTGTGACGACAATCATCGTCATCTGGTCTTCAGCTAAGCTCTTCATGACCTTTAAGACTTCTCCTGTCAGTTCAGGGTCTAGGGCAGAGGTTGGTTCGTCAAATAATAAAATTTGAGGATTCATCATCAAGGCACGGGCAATGGCTACACGCTGCTTTTGACCCCCAGATAGATTGACAGGATAGGCCTTTGCTTTGTCGGCAAGTCCAATTTTCTTCAGTAAATCCTGACAGCGGCTCGTAATAGCCTCCGCTGATTCTGTTTTTAATAAGCTCGGCGCCATTTCGAGGTTTTGCTGGACTGTTAAGTGGGGAAACAGATTGAAGTGTTGAAAGACCATTCCCATTTTAGCTGTTATCGCTTTGATGTGCTGTGGTTTAGCATACTGACCGTTTTGAACAAGAAAATCGCCATCAATCACTATACTGCCACCTTCAATTTCTTCTAAATGTATTAAGCTGCGAAGCATGGTACTTTTCCCAGAGCCAGACCGGCCGATGACAGCAATGACATCGTTTTTCTCCACTGTAAATGTAATTTGTTTCAGCACTTCCACCTGATCAAAAGATTTCTTTAAGTTTGTTACTTGCATCAATGCCATATGTGTCACCTCTATTCAAATGTAAAACGTTTTTCAAGCCATTTAAAGAACATCGTCAAGACAAGCGTCATAATTAAATAAATAGCACCCGCGATAAAGAACGGCGTAATCGTGAAGTCACGATTTACGGCTGTTTGCGCAAAATGAAGTAATTCAGGCACAGCTACTGCATAGAGTAGGGCTGTATCCTTAATAAGCGTAACGGATTCATTTGATAATGCGGGTAATGCGACGCGAAACATTTGTGGCAAAATCACACGCGTCGTCGTTTGCCACTTGGATAAGCCAAGTACCTGAGCTGCCTCATATTGTCCTTTATCGATGGCAAGAAGACCGCCACGGAATATTTCTGCAAAGTAGGCAGCATAATTTAAAATAAAGCCAAGGCAAGCGGCCACAAAACGATCAAGTACTAAGTATTCACCGATTACTGGCAGCATAGGTAAACCGAAGCAAATTAATAATAATTGTAGTAATAGTGGTGTACCACGCATGATATAAATATACGTATGTGCAAGCCAAGAAAGTGGTTGAATGCGACTTTTTACTGCGAGTGTTAGTAAAAAGCCTAATGGAATCGAAACCAGAATGGCGATGAAAAACAGTAACACTGTCGTTTTCGCACCTTCTAGCATCGGCCATATCATAGTTTGCCAGTAATCCGCCATAAAGATGTCCCTCCAAAAAGAGTAAGAGTTTCACAAAGGAAACTCTTACAAATGATGTATCCTGTCATTACTTTAATACTTTGTCTTCACCGAACCATTTGGTAGAAATTTCAGCAGCTGTACCATCTTCGTTCATTTTGTCTAATGCGGCTTGTAATTTTTCCAGTAGGGCCTCATTGCCTGGTTTCACGCCAATTCCATACTGTTCTGGTGCAAGTGATTCCTCTAATAATTTAAATGTATCAGGCTCCTGTGTCATATAATATTCTGCAACAACCGCATCGATAACAACGGCATCAACACGACCTGTTTTTAAGTCGGATAAAGCTAAAACATTATCCGCAAACTCTGTAATTTTTTTCACTTCTTTGTGAATTGGATGCCCGTTTAGTGCATCTGCCGCAGAAGAAAGGGATTGAATACCTACTTCTTGTCCAGCTAAATCACTTAGTTTCGAAATCTTTGAATCTGCTTTTGTCATGACAACTTGAGCGTTTTCAAGATAAGGCTTTGTAAATAGTACTTTTTCTTTACGCTCATCTGTAATGGTATAACCGTTCCAAATTAAATCAATTCGTCCACTCAGTAATTCTGCCTCTTTTGTTTTCCAATCGATTGGTTGAAATTCTGCTTCGACGCCCATATGCTCAGCTGCCGCACGGGCTAAATCGATATCGAACCCAACGATGTTGTTCTTGTCATCACGGAAGCCCATTGGCGCAAATTTATCGTCAATTCCAATAATGATTTTTTCTACATCAGCAGCTTTTTCATCTTTCTTCGCTGCATTTTCTTTCGATGTACCACACGCTGCTAAAACGATCACAGCTGTCAGCATCATGAATAAAGTCAATACTCGTTTCATTTTGTTTCCCCCTATAATCTATCACTTTCGTTTGCTAAACTGCTAATGTGTTAAAGGATATCATCGTGATTTAACAATGTCAATATCGTTTTGGATTAATCAGAAAATTAGCTGCATTTCCTAGCATTTTTTGAATGAAGCTTATTTTCATAAAAAGTTTGAATAGGGGAAATGGTGAACAATGGAAGAAGTGGAGAAAAGAAAACGAGACTGTACATGACGGACAGTCCCGTGAAATAGTATTAAGTATTTTTACTTTGAATTGCTTTTCGAGCCAAAGCATCGGCAGCTTTATTTTGTGAGTCGGGTACCCATTTAATAAAGAATAAATCAAAGCTAGCGGCTAGCGCTAAAGCTTTTTCAAGATAAGGTTTAAATTCCTCGTTTTTAACATATTCTTTTTCCATAGAAGCGACAACAATTTTAGAATCCGAGCGTACGGATACTAGTGTTGAGCCTAGCTTTTGTGCTTCTTCAAGACCGCGAACTAATGCAGTGAATTCAGCGATATGATTATTTGTTTCGCCAATATACTCACTAATTTGGATATGATGGCCTTCACCTTTAATAAATAGCCCGATTCCACTTGGACCAGGATTTCCTGCACTGGCAGCGTCTATATAAACTTCTAACATACCATCCCTACTTTGCAATGTGACTTCTCTATAATTGTACAACAAGGATCAGAATCATAGTCTGTAAAAAATGGAACAAACAAAATAGTTGCTTGTTCAAATTGAACGCTTCATAATAATAAGAAGTGAATTTTGGACGTGAGAGGAGCGGGGGCTCAACATGGATAAAGTGACGGTTATGAGGGATATTGACGAACTGCATGATACGTATTGTGCGGATTGCTTGGTGATTAAGCAATTACGTAAAGAACGTGGTAAACCAGGAGCTCACCGTTTCTGTATTGAGGCGTGTTCAGTTGGGGAAAAGTTACAGTTTTTGGGAGAAGAGCTTTTGAAAGTGTATAGTAAATAAAATACGAACCTCATGAGAAAAAGCTACATTGATTAGCAATCCGCTGGTCAATGTAGCTTCTTTCATCATTACTTTTATTTTGTTTCAGCATAACTGCTTAGGTCTTGGTAATATTTTGTCAGAGACGAAGCAGAAATATCAAAAGTTGCAGCAATTTCCTTTACGGTCATGGATAGGGACTCGAATAGCTCTTTTTCTTGACCATAACGAATCGCACCAGCTGCAATAGCCGCTTCTTTGCGAGCAGTCGGTTGTCCTTCGATTAAATAGTCCTCTAAAAGCTCAAGCATCGGAGCTGATTCGCGCTCATTTTGCTCTAAGAAATCTTTTACTTGTGTCAGGACATTGCTTTCGAAGTTTGAAAACTCCTCACCTTTATAGCCATTCGATACTAATAGCTCCCAGAATGTTAGATGCTCTTCTTTTAAGAATGAGCTTACCTTCTTCTCGGATGCCTCATAGTTTTTTTTAAATTCCTCAAATACTTTTGCATGATCCTCAGGGAAGAAAATAAGGGTAGACACAGCTAAATAATGTGTCGATTTCTTCGTTCCATCTGGTAAGATAAAGGCAAATACATGCATACCTTCAGGAATCGGTTTATTATTTTCACGACGAATAGAAAGCTCTTCATTCGTAAGTAAATGATTAGCCTTGAAATATTTTTCCTCAACAACAGACACCGTACCAATAAATAAAGCCGGCTGAGACCAGTCTTCAAGTACCTTGACAGTAGATGGTCTTACTGCCTTTTTCTTCGTTTTCTTTAAGTAACTTTTCCAAATAGATGGCTCTTGATGGAAGAAAAAGTCGTCTAAAGCGATTGCTTCAATGAGCTCACGCTGTAGCACACTCTCTAATTTAGGCTGCCATGTGCCGACATGCTCAATATATGCACGAACATCTTTACGTTCGGGATATTCTAAGTAAAAAGTTTGTAGCACACGCTCTAATTCTTCGATTTGAACTGTTTCCACTGTTACTTGCTGTTTGCCTTCACAACATTTTTTATATTTTTTGCCGCTACCGCATGGGCATGGATCATTACGTTTTACCATAATTAGAACACTTCCTTTAATAATTGTTAATCGTATATTGCTAAATAATTTGCGTACTCTTAATAATAACGGTACTTTTGTATGAAGAAAAATGATTGTCTATTTTGAAATATCTAAAAAGTGTAGAGGGACGCCCTGATTCTATTATATGTACGTATTTTTTCACTTAGAACTAAAAAAAGAAAACGATCTGCACCTTTAACATGCAGGACCGTTTTCTTGCTAGATTATTGCTGAACCGCTTCAATTTCCAAAGTTAGGCGTTCAAGCTCATCAATCAAATGACCGATATAGGCAATCGTATCACGAAGCGGTTGGTCTGTTGTAATATCGACACCAGCCATTTGTGCTAACTCTACTGGTGATTTTGTGCCACCAGCCTGTAAGACAGCTAACCATTCTTCAACAGCTGTGTCGCCCTCTTTTAAAATACGTTGAGACACTTGTGTAGAGATGGTTAACCCAGCACTATATGTGTATGGGTAAAGACCCATATAATAGTGAGGTTGACGCATCCATGTAAGTTCTGCACCTTCAGAAATGTCAACTGTATCACCCCAGAAATCTTCTAGCACAGAGCGTTTTAATTGATTTAAAATTGTTGCATTAACAGCTTCACCAGCATCAATTAATTCATACACTTTACGTTGATAGGCTGCTTCTAGTAAATGAGTGACAAAGTTATGATAATACGTTTTCGACACAATATTTGAAATCACCCAACGTTTAAAACGTAAATCATCGTTATGTGTTAGTAAATAATTTGCTAACAGCATTTCATTCATTGTTGATGGTGCTTCAATAAAGTATAGAGAAGGTCGGCTATTCAGATAAGATTGATGTTCATGCGTATTCGCAAAATGCCCTGCATGACCAAGCTCATGAATAAGAGTAAAGACTTCATTCATGCGTTCGTTCCATGACATTAAAATATAAGGATGGCTACCATACGGACTTGAGCAAAATGCCCCTGTAGATTTTCCTTTGTTTGGTGCATAGTCAATCCAACGTTCATTGAAGGCTCTATCCATTAAATGATTATAGTCTTCCCCCATAACAGCTAATGCTTTTTCAACATATTCTTTCGCCTCAGCCATCGATAATTTTGGATCATAATCAGAATCAAGCGCTATTTTTAAATCTGCAAATGTCATTTTATCGATACCGTTGGCTTTTTGAATTAAAGCTGCATAACGACGCATATGTGGGGCAAGCTCTGTCGTAATTAAATCAATTTGACGATTATAGAGCGAACGATCGACGTCCTGATCAAAGAGTAAATAATCAATGACCGAGTTAAAGCCTCGTAGGTCTGCCATTGTTTTTTCCTGCTGAATATGCGTGTTATACACTTGTGCTGTTGTATGCTGGTAATCGCGTAGCTTGCTTGAAAAGGCTTTAAAGGCAGCGCGGCGTATTTCTGTATTCGCTTCAAACTCCCAGTCATTTTCGTAAAGGACGAAGCTAAGTGGATGCTTTTCACCATTGGCTTCAAATTGACCAAAGTTCATGTCTACTAATTTCGTCATATTGTATATTTCATATGGTGCATCGAATGTAGCACTAAATGCTGCCAATGCTTTTTCGACTTCAGGATGTAGCTGGTGAGGCTTTTGCTTTAACAGTTCCTCTAGATAACGTTTGTAAAGAGGGCTTGATGCTGCCGCTTCTTGTAAAATGGCTTCATCCAACGCTAGTAACTCACTGCGCACGAAGGAGAGAGCACTGCTTACCTTTCCAATAGCTGTAGCAAATTTTGCAGCTCGCATTTGCGCTCCATCATTTGTACGATCTGTTTCAAGGTTTAAGCTGGCATACGTGCCAATCGGAACAAACCTTTTTTGTAGCTCTTCAAAGGCAGATAGCACGTCAATAACTTTTTGTGCATCTGTAATCGTTCCTTGGTATTGCTGCTCGAAGCTAAGTGCGTCTTCCACCAATTGTGCTAAAGTAGGTTCAAAATCAGCATCATGGCTCAATAAATCTGTTAAATCCCAAGTTTCTTCTACTGCTACATCTTTTCGTAATGGTAAAACTTCCATTCATAGACACCCCTTTACATGTAAGTGATTTCATTATAACGAAACTATTTCGGAAAGTGAAATAATTTCATAGAATAGTTGCAATATTCTTAATGAAGATCGTTTGTCGAAGACATGTTTGAAATATTGTCGGGCGGGAACAATAGATGTATAGCCGGCATCATTTGTTACACATATTAAAGGCTAGAACAAGACATATTGGAGGAGAAAGTGATTATGACACAAAACTTAAACAAACAATTAAATAAGCTAGTGGCTACATGGTCTGTACTTTATACAAAGCTGCACAATTATCATTGGTATGTGACAGGACACTCATTCTTTACACTGCATGCAAAATTTGAAGAGTTGTATAATGAAACAACCTTGAATTTAGATGAAATTGCAGAGCGTATTCTTTCAAAGGATGGCAAGCCAGTCGCAACATTAAAAGAACATCTAGAGCTTTCCTATGTAGAGGAGGCGGCAGGAAATGAGACGACTGAGGAAATGGTCGCTACGATAATTTCGGATTTCCAAAAGCTCATGAAAGCATTAAATTCCACAATGGAGCTAGCAGCAGAAGAAGGGGACGATCGTACAGAGGATTTACTTAACGCTATGTACCAATCTCTTGAAAAGCATACATGGATGTTAAAAGCCTTTCTTGACAAGTAAAAACGACAGTTACAGCATGTTGGAGATAATAAGTACTCTGGCATGCTTTTTTTCTGCGATTAATGCTTGATGTCAAAGACATAACATGTATTAAGGGTTCATAACAATTATGACAGTTTGGTAAAAAGCGTTTGCTCGTGTACAGCAAGGGTAATTATCTAGTAAGCCATATAAATTAGGAGGAATTGAACATGATGAATGAACAAAACCCACAAATTGAGGTGGCCCATACGAGGAATGAAATGCTTCACATTTTAGAAAGTATGCGGTTAGAAGGTTATCAACAAGAGGATATTCATATTATTGCGAAAGATTCCGAACAGTTTGAGGATGTAAAATGGGATGCTGATGTCCAAACACATGAGGCTGGTAATTGGGTGGACCAATTCAAATCTTGGTTTACAGGTGACTCGGCTGTGACAGAGGGCTTAAAACGATTTAATCTATCAGAGGGACAAATCGCTTATTATGCACACCTTGTGGAGCAAGGTAGTATCGTCTTATATGCGGAACGTGAGGATGATGTAGATCCGCTACAAGCACATTCTGAGACAGTTGCCGAGCAAGAGGCACGTTTAAAACAGCAAGAGCGTATGATAGAGGCAGAGCAATATAGAAGATTTTTATAAGGATCAAACCAGTGAGATATGGCTCTGGCTTGCTGGTTAAAATATAGACAAAGTCGTTTTATTCGACTTTGTCTATTATTTTATCTAACATTGTTTTCCTTTAAATCCCATATCTATATTTAGCAATGTTATCCTTCGCATTTAAAATCGAAAGTATCGGGTCATTTGCTGGCTCTTCAAATGGCTGCTTAAACAGGTTATGAGGCATAGTATGTAAATGGCTAGCTTCTTTATTGTCATGGCTTTGTTTAGTTTCCATCAGGAGTACTCTTTGTCCATTTGGTTTAACAAGATATTGACGCACATAGCCATTTTCGTGTCTGATTTCAATTTTCGATTTGTTCTTTTTGGCGTCTTCCTCTTCACTGTCATCCACATATTTAAGTAAATCCAATAGGTTTTCTGTTTTAATAGGTTGATTGACCTTAGCTGGTAAATAGTATGATGTATTTCGGGGTTGAATTTGCATAGATGACTCTCCTCCAATTAGTTTCTGTAAAAAATAGACTGTATAGTAAACTATTTTACATGTAGTGATGCTATAAATTCAATACATAGTAGAAAAGGAAGCTTGAGATATAACTCTCAGCTTCCTTTTTCATTCGTAAATGAAGTGACACGACACACTATTTTATTGTATGACTTTTTCCTGTGCTTCTTTTTTAATAAAACGTAATGCATGGAAGTGCTCTAATTGAGCCACTAAATTACCAATAAGGATAAAGCTACCGCCAATCACTAATTTCACTGTTAAACTTTCACCAATAAACATCATGGCAAACATGGCTGCAAAAATTGGTTCTAATGAAAAAATAAGTCCTGTATGTGTAGCAGAAGTATACTGTTGTGCAACAGTTTGCCCAACAAAGCAAAATGCACTACAAATGATACCGAGCCCTAAAATAGCCAGCCAGGATGACATTGAATTTGGCAATGTCGGTGTTTCAAATATAAATGTTAGGACAAGGGCATAGATACCAGCAAAGCCGAGCTGATAAATTCCGTATGAAATGGATTCAACATTTCGTGTAAATGAGCTATTCAATAGTAAATAAATGGAATAGCATAGTGCTGCAATGGCTACTAATAAATCCCCTTTATGGAAGGTGAATGAGCCATGTGCTGTTAAGACTGTAATACCAATCATCGTGCAAATGACCGCAAAGCTAACGGCTCTCGATGGTAATTTTTTTTCAATGAAACTGCTGAAAATCGGCACTAATACTACGGTTAGGCTTAAAATAAAGCCTGCATTTGAGGCAGAAGTAGACTGTAAACCAAATAAACTTAACGCGAACACAATGAATAATAAAAATCCTTGAATAGCCGCATATTTTAATGTTTTACCATTTACTTTGATCATCCGTTTATAAAAAATAAGTCCTGCTACGAAAAATGCAATGATACAACGCAATGCCACCACATTATAAACTGCCAATGTTTCAAGCCCCATGACCATAAAGGTATAAGATAGTCCCCAAAACATTGTGACAATAACCATCAATACATTTGCTTTTCCTTGGATACTCATTATGTTCACCTACCATCTGTGTACTAAAACAGTTTTTATACTAAAATTTACTATATATCTTGTATTGTGATTAGTAAAACGAATGTTTATAATGAATAGGATTAAAAAAATTCATGTATATAGAGGGATGACGAATGAGCTTAGTTAAATATGAGATTTTAACAAAGGTGGCAGAGGTAGCAAGCTTTACAAAAGCAGCGGATGCACTAGGACTAACACAGTCTGCTGTGAGCCATGCCGTGTCTAGTTTAGAAAAAGAATTTGGCTTTGCTCTCATTCATCGAAGTCGTGCAGGTGTAACACTGACGAGTGAGGGGCAGACCATGCTAAGGGCGATGCGTCAGGTCCTGGATGCCCAGGAATTATTGCAGCAGGAAGCGGCCCATATACTGGGTGTAACACGCGGGAAAGTTCGAATTGGCGTTATTTCAAGTATTTCCTCGAATTGGATGCCAGAAATTGTTCGTATTATGGATCATCAATTTCCAGGGATACAAGTAGAGTTACGAGAGGGAGATTATTACGAAATTGAACAATGGCTGCTAAGTGGGGAAGTCGAGGTAGGATTCTTGAATGGTCAAAAATCAGAGCAATATCAATTTATGGAATTACAACAAGACCCTTTATTATGTATTGTTTCAGATAAAAGCCCTTTATTTCATAAGACAGAAATTGATATTGTTGACCTAGAAGATATGCCTTTTATCATGACTTCCTATAAAGGGACAAATGATGTAAAGGTACTGTTGGAGCAATATCATGTAAAGCCCCATATTCGCTTTGAGCTTTCTGAGGAGGTAGGGATTCTTTCAATGATTTCCCATCATTTAGGCATTAGTATTTTGCCTCAATTGGTCATTCAACATTTACCAGCAACGTTAAAAGCAATCCCGCTAAAGCAAGGAGGCTACCGTACCATTGGAATTGCGATGAAGCACCACGCTTCCCCTGTTACTAAGAAATTTGCGGAAATATTAAGTGCTTGGTTAAAAGAGCAAAATAGTACGCTATGATTGTGGCTATTGAAGCACATCCTTACATTACGTTAAAATAGAATTTGTATATATTGTAGAAAATAGGTGAGTGTATGGGGACATTACAAGGCAAAACCGTACTCATTACAAGTGGGGGAACACTTGAAAAATGGGATCGTGTACGAGGGCACACGAATTTATCAAAAGGGACAATGGGCTGTTATTTAGCAGAGGCCGCATTGGCTAAGGGTGCGAATGTAATATATATGCATGGCTACTTTGCACAGCTTCCAGCAAACCACGACAAAATGACATTGGTAAAATTTGAAGGTATAGAGGATTTAGGAGAAAAGGTACGTCATGCGGTTCAGCTACAACAAGTCGATATTGTCATTATGGCTGCTGCTGGCTCCGATTGGGTTATTGACAAGGTTTATGATCAATCCGGTAATTTAATGGAGGAAGCGGGGAAAATGCCTTCTGACGAACCACCTATTATCCATTTTAAAAAGGCACCAAAAGTATTAGGGCAAATCAAGGGCTGGCAACCAAATGTAACGTTAGTGGGCTTTAAGCTAGAAGCTACAAATGATGAGGATTTTTTACTCGCTCGTGCAAGACTGCGTATGGAAGCAGCGCATGCTCAATTTATGGTTGCAAATAGCTCGCAGTCTTTATATGGCGGGGATGAGCCTCATTGGATCGTGCCTGCTGAGGGGCAACCAATTAAGATGATGGGCAAGCAACAGACAGCACAAACTTTAATGGAATGTTTGCATGGGGAATAACGTGATGAACTGTGGAGAAGGTCATACTTCTACACAGTTTTTTTCTTTGCCATTGTGGTTAGATAGACTGACATAGCATACAATACGATAGGATTATGAGTGAATTGTAGCAGAGAGGATGCTATTACAAAGTATTCAGCTAGGTTTTCTAATATTTTATATTGACATTCGGATAACAGAATTATAGAATTATTTTCAAGAAACGCAGTACTCTTATCAAGAGAGGTGGAGGGACTTGGCCCCATGAAGCCTCGGCAACCGAGAAGATAGGTGCCAAATCCAACAGATGGTGCCTGAGAGATAGGAGGGGCTATCAATCGGTTTGATGCGTTGGCCTCTTTTGTACAACTAGGAGAATAAAGAGGGGGTGTATCGTATGGCTCAATCGGCAAAGGTAGATGATAAAAAATTAGAGGCAATTGCTAAGGCAATTCAAAATCTTGAATTTGGTGAAGTGAATATTACGATTCAAGATGGTGTGATTGTGCAAATTAATAGGCTTGAAAAGCAGAGATTTCCACAGAAGAAATAATGATCATTTCAGTTGAACGATGTGAAAAGGCCACCAATAAGCATGGTTTCCATTGCTTACAAGTGGCTCTTTTTTTATGGAAATTAGCTATAAAAGCTTTTTGGAATTGGACCGATATGACGGCGATGATAGAGAAGGGGTTCTTTTTGAGAATTTGTAATGTCTAGCACTTGCCCAATAAAAATAGTATGATCGCCTGCATCTATTTGCTGAAATGATTTACATTGTAAAATAGCTGCTGTATCATGTAAAATCGGTAGCCCAAAAGTAGAAGTAGACCATTTAGCTTGAGCAAAGCGATCCGGGACTTTACTTGCAAATAATGTACATAAATGCTCTTGATTACTCGCTAAAATATTGACAGCGAATTTTTCTGCACCCATAAAGTAAGAATGGAGCTGAGATTTTTTATCAAGTGACCATAAAATAAGTAGTGGGTCAATGGAAACAGATGCAAAAGAATTGACTGTTAAGCCAATTGGATTCGTTTCATGACATGCGGTCACAACCGTTACACCTGTAGGATAGTTACCTAATGCCAATTTAAAAGCAGCTACTTGATCTGTCATTCAAATCACCTCTTTATAGTTAGTAATAAATTAGTTAACGGAGTTAGTAGGTAAATTGCACTTTTTTTCATACCATATAGTAACTCCTTTTCTTAAGTAAATTTTAAATCAATTAAACATCCAGGTAAAGCTAATGGGGGAAAGAAAGGGGAATTGCCATGACTTTATATTTTGATCATCTGGTACATCAAGTAGAATCACCAGAAAATATAAAGGTTTTCTTCAATAAACGAAATGTCCGTACAGTGAACGGTGGTCAACACACGATGTGGGGGACTTATAATACGCTAAGCTATTTTGGCTTAAGCTATATTGAACAAATCGCTATTTATGATCGTGATTTATTTGAGCAAGCGGCTTTGTACCCTTATTCCCTACATTATACGTTTAAACGTGATCGTGAGCGCCAAGGATTTTCACGAATTGCCTTGCGCACCAAAAATATTGAAGACGAGGGTCAACGATTGCGTGCAATGGGCTTTGACGTATATGGTCCCGATGCCTGTAGCCGAACAAGACCAGATGGCACGATACTAGAATGGAAGCTATTGCATTTTGGCATGCCCAATCTTTCATTGGATTTTCCATTCTTAATTGAATGGGCAGATGAAGATGAGGAACGTTTGACACAATTAAAAGCTAGTGGTGCAATCGATGAAAACCAAGCCATCACAATGGAATCTATTCAGTTTTTTGTCAAAGATGTGGAGGAGACGGTTCAGCTTTGGCAGAAGGTATTACAGCTACCCGATTCTGAGCAGCATGAGCAATTTGTGTCACTACAGCTACCAAATATGCGCTTGGATTTTTATGAGGAGGCGGCAGCATCTACCATGACGCTAGGGCATTTAAAAGAAGGCCCAATCGGTGTAACATTGAAAGATCCACACCGAACAAAGGAAACATTAGTTTGTCCAGGTGCTTTTTATTGGATTAATAGATAAATTAAAAATCCACTTCAATTGTTGAAGTGGATTTTTATGTGCAAACATGTCAAAAAGCGGATTGAGCACTATTCATCTACCTCATCCACTTTCAATTTTGGAGCTTATAATTTTACAACATTTGATGCCTGGGGTCCTCGATTGCCTTCCACAACATCAAATGACACCTTCTGACCTTCTTCAAGTGTACGGAAGCCTTCCTCCTGGATGCCCGTAAAATGTACAAATACATCTTCTCCATCATCACATTCAATAAAGCCATAACCCTTTTCATTATTGAACCACTTTACGATCCCCTGTTGCATAAGCATTCGCCTCCAATGCGCTTGAATGTAAAATAAAGTTAACTAAGTTGTGCTATCATTGAGAAAATGTGAAAAATTGCATTTTCTCTTAGAACATACATGAATTGAACAAAGATGTCAATTGATTGTCGAAATGCTTGTGTATCTGGCTTTCTTTTTTTTCACAATTAAGACTATAATGGAAATGAACAACATAGAAAGTAGGATGCCAAATGACAACGAAAAATCAACCATTATCAGATTTAGAAATCGCTAGTCAAGCAGTAATCAAACCGATTACGGAAATTGCCAATGCTGCGGGTATTCCAGAGGATGCTCTTGAGCAGTATGGACGCTACAAAGCAAAAATTGATCCTTTAAAAATTACAGCTCAGGGTGAGGACGCAAAGGTTGTGCTAGTTTCAGCTATTAGTCCAACACCAGCAGGTGAAGGGAAGTCGACGGTTACTGTAGGACTAGCAGATGCTCTTCATCAATTAAATAAGAAAGTAATGGTCGCTTTACGTGAACCATCATTGGGTCCAGTTATGGGCGTAAAAGGCGGGGCAACTGGCGGGGGCTACGCACAGGTTGTACCAATGGAGGATATTAATTTACATTTCACTGGCGACCTTCATGCGATTACAACAGCCAACAATGCTTTATCCGCATTCATTGATAATCATATCCATCAAGGGAATGCATTAAACATTGATCCACGACGTATTATTTGGAAGCGTGTAATGGACTTAAATGATCGTGCTCTTCGTAAAGTGGTTGTAGGATTAGGTGGTCCTGTTCAGGGCATGCCGCGCGAGGACGGCTTTGATATTACAGTGGCCTCCGAAATTATGGCGGTGTTCTGTTTAGCGACAAGCATTGAGGATTTACGCGAACGCATAGCTAGCATTGTGATTGGCTATACATTTGAGCGTGAGCCTGTCTTTGTACGTGATTTACAAGTAGAAGGTGCCTTAACATTATTATTGAAAGATGCCTTCAAGCCAAACTTAGTCCAAACATTAGAAGGCACTCCGGCTATTATACATGGTGGTCCATTTGCGAATATTGCCCACGGCTGTAATTCCATTATGGCGACACAAACTGCTCGCAAGCTAGCGGACATTGTGGTAACAGAAGCGGGCTTCGGCTCTGATTTAGGTGCTGAAAAATTTATGAATATTAAAGCACGTAAAGCGGGCTTTAAACCAAGTGCAGTAGTTATCGTAGCAACGATTCGTGCCTTAAAAATGCATGGTGGTGTACCGAAAACAGCACTTGTTGACGAAAATGTGAATGCCTTGCTACAAGGAATTGAAAACTTAGCTAAGCATGTTGATACGGTACGTACATTCGGCGTGGAACCGATTATTGCGTTAAATCGTTTTATTACAGACTCAGAGGCGGAGCTAGAGGCTGTTCTGAACTGGTGTCAGGAAAATCAAGTTCGTATTGCCCGTACAAATGTCTGGGAAGAGGGCGGGAAAGGCGGATTAGCGCTAGCTGAACAAGTATTAGCTGTGCTTGAAGAAGAAAACAACTTCTCTCCTTTATATGATGTAACGGAGTCCATTGAAGAAAAAGTGCGTACGATTGTGCAAAAGGTATATGGCGGAAAAGATGTACAATTCACTGATCAAGCCAAAAAACAAATTGCTCAAATCGAAAAATTCGGCTGGGACTCTCTGCCAGTTTGTATGGCGAAAACACAGTATTCTTTATCCGACCAACCAAGTTTACTCGGCCGACCAGAAGGCTTTACGATCACAATTCGTGAAGTTATTCCAAAGCTTGGTGCAGGCTTCCTAGTTTGTCTGACAGGCGATATTATGACTATGCCAGGACTACCTAAAACTCCAGCTGCCCTTCGCATGAATGTTGACAATGAAGGCCATGCGGTAGGATTATTCTAATATCTTCTTTAAAGCTGCCCAACTTAAATGGGCAGCTTTTTTTAATGGATAAAGGGGAAAACTTGGTTCCTAGATGATCTCTGCATAATTTGGAAGAGAGCTACTATTTATTTCTTCCTCGACTCATCGTCTATTTACAATTCAAGCGTGGCATAAATGTGAAATTTTAGTTGATTTCTTCATCTACTACATGAGTAAAAATTCATAAAAGTTAATTTTTTTTAAAAGATTTTAAGATTCTAGTGAAAACTAGGGTCTTTTTTGTGTTGCAAAAAAATTATGAGAACTTTCCTTATATAAATGTGTTTGGTATTTTTTATTAATAGTTCTCTGATTTTGGAAAGATAGAGCGGATTTTTACAACGAAGGTTAATTGTCAAATGAATTTTTATTTAAAAAATACATTGAATTTTCTTTTTATTTTAAATATAATTTACTTAATTCTAATTCGGAACACTGTTCCGATAATAGGAACACGGAGGGATGCAGTCTTGAAAATCGCAACAGATATTGGCGGTACTTTTACCGACTTAGTTTTCACAGATGAAAAAGGAAATCTTCATTTTGATAAGGGACATACAACACCTGGTCACTTTGAGGATGGCATATTAAATGTATTAGGACGACATGTTACAGAAGAATCTCTGATTGAATCATTTATTCATGGTTCAACGGTTATTATCAATACATTAACGGAAAGAAAAGGGGGCGTAGTTGGGTTAATTACAACTAAAGGCTTCCGTGACGTCATAGAAATTGCACGTGGTAATCGACCGGACTTATATAACTTTAAATATAAAAAGCCACAACCATTTGTAGAGCGCTACTTACGACAGGAAATGGATGAACGCATCGATTTTAAAGGAAATATTATGAAAGCGCTTAATATCGAAGAAGTCGATGAAATCGTTCGTAAATTTAAAAAATTGGGTGTTGAGGCGATTGCCATTTCATTCATTCACGGCTATAAAAACCCTATTCATGAACAACAGCTTAAAGAGGAAATTTTAAAAATTTGGCCTGAGGTGTATATCACACTTTCAAGTGAAACCATTAAAGAATATCGTGAGTATGAAAGAACGAATACAACGGTGTTGAATTCTTATGTAAAGCCGATTGCCCATGCCTATTTAAAAAGCTTAAAAGAAAAATTAAGTACGATTGGTATTACAGACCATTTAAAAATTATGCAATCAAATGGTGGGACAACAAGCTTTGATAAAGCAATGGAGCTACCTATCAATTTAGTGGAATCTGGTCCTGTTGCGGGGATGTTTGGGGCAGCCAAATTAGGGCAGCTACTCAATGAATCGAATATTATTGCGTTCGATGTTGGTGGGACGACGGCAAAATGCTCCCTTATTACAGATAGCAAAGTAAATGTGACAACAGATTACTATATTGAAAGAAATGAAAAATTTGCGGGTTATCCAATTAAAACGCCTGTAGTGGATATTGTTGAAATCGGTAATGGCGGTGGCTCCATCGCACGTGTAGATCCATTTGGCTCGTTAAAGGTTGGTCCAGATTCTGCTGGTGCAAATCCAGGGCCAGTGGCATATGGCTTAGGCAATACACAGCCGACGATTACCGATGCAAATGTGTATTTAGGAAGATTATCATTAGAAAACTTTGATAATCCAGTATCCATTGACAAAATAGAGGAGGCTCTTGTGGAAGCGATTGCGAAACCGTTTAATGTAACGGCAGAAGAAGCGGCTCAAGGTATTTTAGATATTGCGAACTCTAATATGTTAAATGCACTGAAGTTGATTTCGATTCGTAAAGGCTATGATCCAGAAGACTTCACAATGGTAGCATTCGGGGGTGGTGGCCCACTACATGCGATTAACCTAGCAGAAGAATTAGGTATGAAAAAAGTGATTATTCCATATGGTTCTTCCGTCTTTTCAGCATTAGGTATGATGATGACAGAATACCGACAAGATTATATTCAAACAAGTTTAATGGGCTTTGATGACAACCAACTTGCGGCAATTCAAGGAAATATTGATCAGGCGATTGCCAATGCCTATGCGGATGCCCCTTTATCAAAGGATCATTATTATTTTGAGATTAATTATGATTTACGATACAAAGGACAAGAGCATGCAGTGAAATTGAACGCATCGACTAGCACGATTACTGAAGAAGGGCTACGCGAATTAGCGGAGGCTTTCCATGTTAAACATAAACAAGAGTTTTCATTTGATTTACCAGCTACGCCCATTGAGTTAGTCAATTTACATCTTACAATCTACGGAAAAGATGAGGCAGTTGAGTTTAAGGAGCTAGACTTCTCACAGGTCGACGCTTCCACATGTATCAAAGCACAGCGTAATTTATATGTGAAGGGAACAGGTTGGGTAGAGGTCAATGTCTACGATCAACAAAAGCTCGTACCAGGTTATGTCATTGCAGGTCCTGCTATTGTGGAAAATCCAACATCTACGGTCGTAATCAATGACAAGCAATCCATTGAAATTGATAAATATGGCAATTTGATTGTAGAGATGGAGGGGAAATAAAACATGAAAAAAGACGTTTTTGCAGTAGAAATTATTCAAGATTCATTGCTAGCCATAGGGGACGAAATGTTTGTGGCTCTAGCACGTTCATCCATGAGCCCAGTTATTTATGAAGTATTAGACTACGCTTGTGGTTTAACGGATGCCAAAGGTAATTTAATTAGCCAAGGGAATGGTGTCACAAGCTTTATTGGAATGCTAAGTCCAATGGTGCAACGTGTTATTGAAAAATTCGATAATGGAAAGTTGCATGAAGGCGATGTCATTATTATTAACGACCCATATGTTGGGGGTGGATCGCATTTATCGGATGTGGGCTTAGTATTACCGATTTTTTATAAAGGTGAAATTATTGCTTACTCTGCCAATAAAGCGCACTGGACAGAGGTAGGGGGGATGGACCCAGGTTCGTTTACAAGTAATTCTAATGAAATCTATCAGGAAGGTTTACAGCTACCGGGTGTCAAACTTTATCATAAAGGGGAGTTGAACGACGCTGTCTATGAAATTATATCAACGAACGTTCGTTTACCAGAGCTTTCAATTGGCGATATGTTTGCACAAGTGGCAGCCTTAAAAACAGGTGAAAAACGCATTGCAGAGCTTTGTCAGAAGTTTGGTGCTGAATCGGTGAAATTGTCCATTCAAAGATTATTAGACAAGGGGGAGAAAATTGTAGAGCTTGAGCTTCAACATTTACCAAAAGGTGAATTTTATGCGGAAGACTTTATTGAAGGGGATCCATTAAAGGGCGGACCCTATCCAATTAAAGTGAAAGTAACGATTAGTGATGAAGAATTTATTTGTGATTTTAGAGGCTCGCATCCTGCGGTCAATGTGCCAGTGAACTGTTCACAATTTGGTTTAATGGCAAGTGTGCGCGTTATGTTCTTAGCTTTACTTGGCGATATTGATGTAATTAACGAGGGTGTCTTTAAACGCTTAACGATTATCACAGATGAAAATTCGATTGTTTCCGCTAAACGTCCACATCCTGTATCCATGAACTTTGAGGCACGTATTGGGGCTGCGGATTTAATTTGGAAAGCTCTTGCACCGCATTTGCCAGAAAGATTATCGGCAGGGCATTTACAGTCCGTTTGTACATTTATCTTAACAGGTAAAAACCCTGAAAATGATGAATCGTTCCTAATTGTTGAACCATCTGTTGGTGGTTGGGGAGCAGCAAATGATGAGGATGGTCAAAGTGGGCAATACTGCATGGGAGATGGTGAAACCTATAACCTTCCTGTGGAAATTGCAGAAACAAAATACGGTATTCAAATTGACGAATATAGTTTAAACTGCGATGGTGCTGGTGTCGGTCAATTTAGAGGTGGCTTAGGTGTACGTCGTGTCTATATAGTCAATCATGATGGTCAAAAGGTTTCTGTTAACCTAGGCAGACATCAATTTGCGCCATTCGGTTTAAATGGTGGTGGGGAAGGCTCTCACAACTATTTAATCGTTCATAAAAAGGATGGAACGAAGGTTGGACCAGTAGGTGTACTTGCCAATTATGAATTGCAAAAAGGAGACCGCATTGAGCTTGTCACAGCAACTGGCGGTGGTTACGGCAATCCACTAGAAAGAAGCACGGAAGCCATTGAACGTGATTTATTAAATGAATATATTTCTGAAGAAGTGGCGAGAAAGCAATACGCTTATCAAAACGCTTAAGGGAGAAATAAATGACTGTCAAGACATTAAAAAACTCATTGGATATACTAGAATGCTTTGCTACGACAGAAAACGCATTAGGTGTTCGTGAAATTTCACGCATGATGAAGTTGCCGACAAGTGTTGTGCAAAGAACCATTAATACATTTACAGAAGCGGGTTATTTAATACAGGATGAATACACTAAAAAATATAAATTGGGTTACAAAATGTACCTTTTTTATGATGTGCTATCGAATTCAAAAGACCCACACTCGACCATTTATGAATTAATGCAAAATCTTGCTAGTGAAATGAATGAATCAGTATTTCTTACTTATATGGACAATGAATATGGTGTCACAACAAAAATAGCCGAAAGCAATAAAAATGTAAAGTATGCGGTGTCTTTAGGAACGAAGACACCCCTTTACATCGGTGCCTCCTGTAAGGTGATGTTTGCCTATTTAGAGGAGAACAGACAGCTCGAATTAATAGCCTTCTTTCAAGAGGAACAATCGAAAGAAGAACATAAGTCCTACCTTGAATCATTAAAGGGAGAGCTGCAGCAAATCCGTCGCAACAACTGGTGTGGAACGGTTGGGGAGTATAATGAACATGCATTTGGCATCAGTGTACCATTATTTAACTATAAAAAAGAAATCATCGCATCTCTTACAATTTCTGGTTTGGTATATGATTTAAATGATCAAAGGGAGAAATATATGCTTGAACAGTTAGTGAAAGTAGCTCAGCAAATACAATCACACATTTCAAAACTATAACAACAATAGGGGAGCTGTCACTATGAATAATAAAGTATTACATCCTAGGGCTTTAGAGCCTGTAACGTTACTAATGATCGTCTTAACATCTGTCGTTGGGGCTATTATTGGGATTCAACTGATTACAACTTTAGGGATTTCTGCTAATACATCGATCGTTGGGGCAATATTTGCGATGATTCTCGGAAGAATACCAATAGGAAAGCTCATTGCATTCAAATCCGTGCACAGACAAAATATTATTCAAACGGCGATTTCATCGGCTACATTTAGTGCAGCAAGTAGCTTAATGCTGCCAATCGGTATTCCATACGTTTTAGGTTATGAAAATTTAGTTTTACCATTGTTTATCGGTGTTATTTTAGCGATGTTTGTTGATGCTTTATTATTATATAAATTTTTTGATACAAAGATTTTCCCGGCAGCAGGTACTTGGCCACCAGGGATTGCAACTGCTGAAGCCATTAAAGCTGGTGATAAAGGCGGTAAAAATGCAAAGGTATTAGTTGGTGGTGTATTAATCGGTATCGTGGGAGCTGTTCTTAAAATTCCAATGTCAGCTTTTGGGGTGGCGTTCATCGGCAATATTTGGGCGCTGACGATGTTTGGAATTGGTCTTTTACTAAGAGGCTATTCTGTTCAATTATTTAATGTTGATTTAAATGCCTATTATATTCCACATGGTATTATGATTGGTGCCGGAATTGTGGCTCTTTTCCAAGTAGCGTTTACATTAATGAATAAACGCTCTGCTAAAAAGTCAGAAGAGTTAAGCTATTCAAAAGATGCTAAAGAAATTCGCCAAGGTTTTGGTGTAGGGTTTATTGCTTATTTAGTCATTGCATTATTAATCGCCCTTTTAGGCGGAATAATTACACATATGTCATTCGGTATGTTAATAGGCTTCATCATTTTCGCAACAATTGCAGCATTTGTCCATGAGCTAATCGTTGGTATCGCAGCGATGCATGCAGGTTGGTTCCCAGCATTTGCAGTGGCATTTATTACACTAATTGTTGGTATTTTAATAGGCTTCCCAGCACCAGCACTTGCTTTATTAGCAGGCTATAGTGCCGCTACGGGGGTAGCATTTGCCGATATGGGCTATGATTTGAAAACAGGTTTCATTTTACGTGGAAATGGTAGTGACCCAGCTTTAGAAAAAGAAGGACGCAAGCAGCAAATGATTGCGGGTATGTTAGCCTTCTCGATTTCAGCAGTAGTTGTTCTACTTTCCTATAAATCTTATTTTGCACAAGGTTTAGTGGCACCTGTGAATCATGTCTATGCAGCGACAATTCAATCAGGTGTTACAGGCGATGTAGCGAAACAATTGATGATTTGGGCGATTCCTGGTGCATTGATTCAATTAATAGGTGGTTCAAAACGACAAATGGGTATCCTGTTTGCTACTGGTTTATTACTGATTAACCCGATTGCTGGTTGGGCTGTATTAGTGGGTATCTTGCTTCGTGTTATTTTCACGTATGTGACGAAAGGCAAGAGAGAATCTGAAATGACGGTCTTTGCAGCGGGTGTCATTGCTGGGGATGCGTTGTATAGCTTCTTCTCTTCTATTCTAAAAATAGGGAAATAGAAAGGAGTAAGGATGAATGGCAAAAGTATTATCATATGAGGATGGGATTGCTGCAGTTTATGGAGGAGCAATCCTTGGTGGTGGCGGAGGTGGTCTCCTAGAGGAAGGGCTTAAGCTAGTGGAGGAAATCTTTGCTGCTGGGACACCTCAATTAATGGATATCTCTGAATTAGATCATGAGGACTTAGTGGCATGTGTGGCAATGGTCGGCGCACCATCAGCAGCCGATCAATACATTTCTAGCGAGCAGCTTTGTTGGAGCTACCATAGTATGAATCACTATTGTGATCAACGTCTGAAGGGCATCATTACGAATGAAAATGGTGCCAATACGACGATTAATGGCTGGTTACAGTCGGTCCTATTAAATGTTCCAGTCGTTGACGCTCCTTGTAATGGACGAGCACATCCCACAGGTATTATGGGTTCTTTAAATCTACATGAACAACCAAATTATCAATCCGTACAATTTTACGCAGGAGGAAAAGCTCATTTTGCAGTTCAAGGCTTTGTGGAAGGAACTTTACACAATACGGCAAAAACAGCACGCCAAGCCTCTATTTTAGCAGGTGGGCTTGTAGGCGTAACAAGAAATCCAGTGACGATTGACTATCTACAGAAGCATGGTGCACCAAATGCCATCACAATGGCCATTGAGCTTGGCTATGGCTTTTTAAAGGGACAAACTTTTGAAGAAAAATTAGCTCATGTTTTACAGCAATTGAATGGAGTACACATCGTTTCAGGTGCAGTAAAGAAATATTCATTAACGAAGGAAAATGGCTTTGATGTTGGGAAATTAGTAGTTGGTGATTATCACCTAACTTTCTGGAATGAATATATGACGTTATCGAAGGAAGGACAGGTGCAATCGAAATTTCCAGATCTCATTATGACATTCGATATCGAAAAAATGATTCCTGTGCCAAGTGCAAGTATTCAAGAGGGGATGCATGTAGCAGTTATCCATGTAGACCAAGCTAATTTGAAATTAAGTTCAACGATGCAAAATGAAGCCCTTTTACAGGAAATTGATGCAATCATTCAAGACGTACTGTAAAGAAAGAAGACAAAACAGTAAAAGCTGCCATCATCTACTTGATTGTAAGATGGGCAGCTTTTATTTGTCCTTCAGCGGGAGGGTCATACTTTTTATCAAAATCGTTCCTACTTCCTTTATCGCTTCATACATTTATGACTTACATGTTTTTCATTCTAATGAGCACAACTCATTGAACATGGTGTTCACAAGCTGTAAACAATGATCGTGCACGATTTTCATTAATGGGAGGAGCTACGTTCATACATACTCAAATAATTGACTAGAAGAAGGTAACAACCATTAATAAAAAACAATTCACTTTTGCTACATCTAGTGAAATCCTTTTGGTCATGCATCAAACTAACTTGTTGTTCATATTTTTTGGCATGTACATATGGCTATGCGAGTTAAACAAAGAATTTCTAAGGGAAAGTGTTCACTTTTATTTGTTTAGATGATTAGTTTTCAATACGCACGTCATCTTTAAAACAGGTTATTCAATTGTAAGCCCGCTGAAGTTGATGTTCTATTTGTCAAACACATAGCTGTTGTACACGACTAAAAAAATATGAGATACAGAACAAATAGATTGTTCTGTACGTTTATCATATAATATTCAGAAAAATTTGTCAATTGAAATGATGTTGTTTTTTTATTTTTCTACATTACCTTTTACTCGAAAAAGTACAGTATAATCTTATAGGAAAGGAATGAGAGTACGTGATGGATCATTTAATGAATAAAGTACGTGAAGTGTATGAACAATTTGATGCTAGTCATGATTTTCAACATATTGAACGCGTTTATCAAAACGCATTAGCTATCTTACATACCGAGCCTACAGCAGATGCTGAGGTGGTCAAAATAGCGGTGCTTTTGCATGATGTTAGTGACAAAAAGTATACTGATAGCAAGGAACAGGAAGAACAGCTTATTGCAGAGTTACCTGTTAGCGAGGAAAAAAAGCGGCATATTCGAGACTGTATCGCACAAGTGTCGTTTAATGGTGGTAATGAGCTAGAAGCAACCTCATTGGAAGCAAAAATTGTTAGAGATGCTGATCGTTTAGATGCGATTGGGGCTATTGGCATTGCTAGAACATTTGCTTACGGTGGAGCAAAAGGTCGCAAGCTATATGCTAAGGACGAAGATGCACGTACAAATATGTCTGAGTCAGAATATCGTCAAAAAAACACTGCATCTGTTACGCATTTTTATGAGAAATTACTACTACTAAAAGATTTAATGGTGACAGAAAAGGGCAAGCAAATGGCCTTAGAGCGTCATCAATTTATGGAAAGCTTTTTAAAGCAATTACAGCACGAAATCGGTCAATAGCGCAAAGAACCGCCTTTCATTAGAAGGGCGGTTCTTGTTCATTCGGGCATTTCTTTCGCAGCACCAAAACTGTGAAGAGTGCGTTCAGTATGACAAAATAAAAGACTTCTATCGCAAATAGCATTTTCGTTTTCACGTCGATGGCCGTATCATTTTCTATGACAGCATCGAATTGGCTAATAGCAAAAGCAAATTGCATCAAGAATATACCACAAGCTAATGATAGGAAATTGAGTAAGGTAAATATAATTTTCCCCTTCAGTACACCGCTATTTTTTTACATTTTTTTCTAAAATAAACAAAGTGTTGGCAATATATAAAACTAAATTTATGACGACTGCAAGCTCCATAAAAAATTCCCCTTAAAAAATAGGATAGTTGTTGTTGACATAACCCTTTTATTGTAATGAATTATTTGAAATTTTCTTAATAAAATCGGCCGTACTTGCATATTGAGCAATTTCAGCACCCGTAAAATGTATCGAATTATCTGAACTCTCTTCTATAAAGCTGTATCGTTTTTCAAATAGCATAAATATCGTGTTGAACTCTTCTTCTAGGTGGCTATTTGCCTGTGTTAAGCTATGGTCCTTGAAATAGATTTGGACAAATATATTCGTGCATTTGCCCTTGTCATTTGTTGCTCTACATTTGAACCAATAATCATTGTATTTTGAATCAAACGTAAAACGGCGATTTTGCACTTTTTCTTTTTCTGCAACTCATTTTTTATTTTCATAAAAACTAGCAACTTCCCAATTTGATTTCTTGATTGAAACTAATAATTCTTCCTTTATGTCTATGCTCTCAGCAAGCATCATATCAAAGCCAATAGCAGTACTTTCGCTAACTTCTTTCCTATCTGTTACGTTTACATGGTCAATGTTTGTCCCACTCTGTTTGACTAACTTTAGTAATTCAAAAAAACGATCCAAGTCTTGTTCCTCAAAATACGCAATGTCTAACGCAGTAAGGGAATAAAGGTTTGCCCAAATATTTTTATCAGAAATAAATAGTAATTCATCATCGGTAGAAACGGCAAACCATTGCTTGTATTACATTCGTATCTAAAACCACAGGACATAGAACAAGGAATCATCAAGCTTTGTCAGCTTATGCACACGAATTTACAGGACATTCACCCATCGTAAGTACGGGTTGTTGTTCTTTGTTTACCTGTCAAATGATGTTATGATGAATAATGGATATCAATAATCGTCTACATAAAAATCGTGTGGGCATGAACAATACCTAACATGAAAGAGATGGAATAGTGGAATGAGTCATTTAATCGTACAAAATTTAACCAAAACGGTGGGCGATAAAACGCTTTTTCAAAATATTGAATTTACCATTTATGAAGGAGAGCGAGCAGGCTTAATCGGTATTAATGGAACGGGCAAATCAACCCTGTTATCCATTTTAGCTGGAGATATAGAAGCAGATATGATGACAGTCGATCGCCCGAATAAATACCGTGTTGCCTATTTGCCACAGGAGCCGACATTTAATGCTGGAGAAACGGTGTTACAGGCTGTCTTTGCAGGCGATTCACCGATTTTACAACTCAATCGCCAATATGAAGATACAGTAGCTGCACTAGCTGTCAACCCAACATCCGAAAGTTTACAAAAGACATTGTTTAGTCTGCAACAGCGCATGGATGAAGAGCAGGCATGGGATGTTAATGCCCTTGCGAAAACGGCATTAACGAAGCTAGGCATCGAAACTTTCGATAAAGAGGTGTTAACGCTATCAGGTGGTCAGCAAAAACGAGTTGCCTTAGCCAAAGTGTTAATTGAGCCTGCAGATCTTTATTTATTGGATGAGCCTACCAACCATTTAGATGTGGAGTCAACGGAGTGGCTCCAAGAAATGGTGCTACGTCTAAAGGGTGCAGTCATTTTCATCACCCACGATCGTTATTTCCTCGATGAATTATCGACACATATTTACGAGCTTGCAGATCAAACGTTGTATCGTCATACAGGAAATTATGGTGATTATTTAGAGTCACGTGCTATTCGTGAGGAAATGAAGGCTGCCTCTGCCCAAAAGGATCGCAATCGTTATCGTTCAGAGTTGAAATGGATTCGTCGTGGTGCGAAGGCACGTTCAACTAAGCAAAAAGCGCGTATTCAACGCTTTGAAAAGCTGGAGGATAACCTAGAGCGCAAATCAGAGGATGTTTCATTGGAATTGGGCCTTGCAACTACACGCCTTGGTCGAAAAGTGCTAGAGGCTGAAAATATTTCGAAAGCCTTCGGACAGCAAAAAATTCTTGAACACTTTTCATTTTTACTACAGCAGGGGGACCGAATCGGCATTATTGGTGCGAATGGGGTAGGAAAATCAACTTTATTGAACATGCTGGCAGGGGAGCTAACACCCGATCAAGGTGAAATTCTTGTAGGGTCAACAGTGAAGCTGGCACATTTCAAGCAAACATTGCCGAAAATGAATGAAAATGAGCGTATGATTGAATATATACGTGAGGCTTCTAATGATATTACCGATGCAGAGGGCGTTCGCTATTCAGCGGCTCAAATGTTAGAGCGCTTTTTATTCCCACTGCACGCACATGGTACACCAATTGGAAAATTATCTGGTGGTGAGCGCAAACGTCTTCATTTATTACGTTTATTAATGGAGCAACCAAATGTTTTATTACTTGATGAGCCAACCAATGACCTGGATATTGAAACATTGGGTGTGTTAGAGGATTTCATTGAGCATTTCCCTGGCGTTGTCATCACGATTTCCCATGACCGTTTCTTCCTAGACCGAATTGCGAAAAAGCTATGGATATTGGATGGACAAGGACAGGTAGAGGAAACGCTGGATCTATACAGTGAGTATTTAGAGAAGCGCGAGCAGGCAGCTACTGTCAAAGCAGAGGCGCCAAAAGTCGAAAAGGCGAAGACCGAAAAGCCAAAATCAGACAAGAAAAAGCTATCGTTTAAAGAGCAAAAGGAATGGGAAACGATTGCAGATGACATTGAAAAGACGGAAACAGCCATTATGGAGACCGAAGATGGAATCGCGAATGCGGGCTCAGATTTTACAAAATTACAGGAATTAACAGCCAAGTTGGATGAGTTAAATGCTCACTATGAGCATCTGATTGAAAGATGGTCTTATTTAGATGAAATTGTCAACGGATAAGGAGCGATAGACATGAAGATTATTACAATTGAACCGACGCCAAGTCCTAATTCGATGAAGATTGTCGTTGATACAGAGCTACCGTTCGGGAAAAGCTATAATTTTACAAAGGATAATAAAGACGAGGCAACTGGAGAGGCTGCAGCAATTTTAGCTATTGAAGGGGTAAAGGGCGTTTACCACGTAGCCGATTTCTTTGCTGTTGAGCGTAATGCTAAATATGCATGGGAAGGTATTCTCGCAAGCATTCGTCAAGTGTTAGGGGAAGATGTTCAAACACAAGATGAAACCGTTGTAGCCAATGAATTTTATGGTGAGGTTTATGTGCATGTACAGTTTTACAAGCAGGTGCCACTACAAGTAAAAGCTTTTGATAATCAGCGCGAATATCGTGTTAGCTGTGGTGACCGCTTTGTTGATGCCTTTAATCAAATTATTGAGTCGGCAGTAGATGAAAACTATATTTTCCAACGCAAATGGATTGATTATGGTGTACGCTATGGCGAGCTTGAGGAAATAGCAGAAACAGTCAAGCAGGAGATCGATGTCACGTATTCTGCGGAGCGTTTAGCAGAAATTGTCACAGCTATTAATAATGATGATGAAAAAGCAGCTATTAAAACAGCTAAAATAAAAGTGACAGTGGAGCAGTTCAATCAACCAGAATGGGAGAAACGCTTCCAGTTGCTCGATCAAATGGCTGATCCAGAGCTAGATGATTTACCATTACTTGATTTGGCCTTACAGGATGAACAAATGTCCATTCGTCGACTAGCGACTGTCTACTTAGGCATGATTGAAGATGTGGCTGTTGTGCCTTATTTAGAAAGAGCCTTACAGGATAAAAGTGCAGCGGTACGTCGAACAGCAGGCGACTGTATGAGTGATCTTGGCCTTGTAGAATTTGAAGAAGCCATGCAGCAAGCCTTGCAAGATAAAAACAAATTGGTTCGCTGGCGTGCAGCGATGTATTTATATGAGGTCGGCACGGAGCAATCTTTACCAGCATTAAAAGCGGCTGAGGATGATAAAGAATTCGAAGTGAAATTACAAGTGAAAATGGCTATTGCTCGTATCGAACAAGGTGAGGAAGCAAAAGGCTCGGTCTGGAAGCAAATGACCGAATCCCGTCAACAATAAACAGGAAAAAACCAGCAGCTGCTGGTTTTTTTCGTTTTAGGAGGGGATAGGGTGCTTCGCTCTCATAAGAGAAGGCCGCTCATAAGTAGCGTAAGGCTCAGCTCTAAAAGGAGAATAAGTCTTTCAAAAGTAGGACGCACCGACTCACTCACTATAAAATTAAGCACCCCAAAATCGAACCATAAACTCTTCTTTATTCGAAAAATCTATCAAAAATTCATGTAAAGCAGAATAATTTGTCCTTTTCTAGCGTTTTATTGCTAAACAAAAAGTTAAGATCATTCTAGGAATCATTAACATATTGTCTAGTTTCATAGAGAAAGGACAATGATAAAATAACATAAATTCAGAATATTCTCTAAAAACAGGGGGCCTTTGCATGACAGTAACTAGTTTGAAAGCAACGAAATCGTATGTGCGTGATCGTGAGGCGGTCATTGCATTAACACAGAAGCTTGTGCGAATTGAAAGCGTTTACCGTGAGAACGATCCGAAGGGTAATGAGCAAGAGGTGGCAACTTTTGTAGCCTCTTATTTACGAGATATTGGCATCGAAACGCATGTAGAGGAAGTTGTGCCAGGGCGACCGAATGTAATTGGCATTATTGATTCGGGCAAGCCTGGGAAAACATTACTTTTCGAAGGACATACAGATGTCGTGACAGAGGGCAATCGAGAGGCTTGGGCTTATGATCCGTTTGGAGCAGAGATTGTGGATGGGCGTATGTATGGCAGGGGAACGAATGATACAAAGGGGAATTTGGCTTGCATGATTACGGCTTGCCAGTCATTGCTACTAGATCAAGAGGAGTTTACCGGCAAGATTATTTTATGTATTCCTTGTGATGAAGAGGGGCTTATGCTTGGCATTAAGCATTTTATTAAAAATGGCTGGGCTGATGGAGTGGATGGTGCGATTATCTGTGAGCCACAGGAAAATAATGTATGTATTGCACAGCGTGGGGCCATTCGTTTACAGGTAGATATTTTCGGTAAAATGGCGCATGGTGCTATTTCGTGGAGCGGTATAAATCCAAACTGGCGCATGGCGCGTTTTATCGTAGAGCTTGAAAAATTGGAAAAAGAGGAGCAAGCACGATTAGGGCGTGATCCAATGCTAAATTGGCCATCTATTACACCAACGATTTTACGTGCGCCGGTTAAAGGTGATGCACAAATCAATGTCATTCCAGATCATTGTATGACGACGCTCGACATCCGCACGGTGCCTGCTCAGGATCATGATGAGCTATTAGGCAAAATCGAGGCCATTATTAAACGATTACAAGCAGATGACCCTGATTTTAAAGTCGAACTAACGGTGCTTGATAATCGGCCGGCTACTGCAACGGCTAAGGAAGATCCTGTGGTACAGGCTATTTATGAGGCAGTGGCAGAGGTGACGGAGAAGGAACCGAAATATAATGGTGTTCCGGGTGCGACAGATGGTACGTTTCTTCATGTTCATGGCATCCCGATTGTGACGGTCGGTGCTGGAGATCGAGAAATCCCTCATCAAATCAATGAATATGTAGAGCTTGAAGAATTAGCAGAAACAACGGCTATTTACCGTTTAGCAGCATTAAAATTTTTGGCGGGTGATGAACAATGACGTCAATAAAAATAGCCGTCATACCAGGGGATGGCATAGGAAAAGAGGTAATGCAGGAAGCATTAAAGGTGCTGACATGTTTGCAGGAACAGGACAGTTCCTTACACATCGAAACGACCATTTTTCCTTGGAGCTCTGATTATTATGTGCAACACGGCTGTATGATGCCCGAGGATGCATTGGAAACACTTCAAACATATGATGCGATTTTATTTGGTGCAATTGGCGATGCTCGCGTGCCAGATGATGTCACGGTTTGGCAATTAATTATGCCTATTCGGAAACATTTCCAGCAGTATGTAAATTTCCGTCCTATTAAATCGCTGCCAGGAATAGCATCTCCTTTAGCGAATGGCAAAGACATTGACTTTGTCATCTTCCGTGAAAATGCGGAGGGCGAATATTCGGATAGTGGTGGTCGACTGTATCAGCAGCAGCCACAGGAAATGACCATTCAAAATACCATTATGACGCGGATGGGCATTGAAAAAATTGTCCGAGCTGCCTGTAATTATGCAAAGCAACATGGTAAAACCAAGATCACCAGTGCGACAAAATCAAATGCCATTATTCATTCGATGAAATTTTGGGATGAACATACAAAAAAAACGGTGGCACAAAGCTCACCAGACCTACAGTTGAAATCCATTTATATTGATGCTTTGGTAGCCTATTTTGTCGAACGTCCACAGGATTTCGAGGTGGTTGTGGCGTCCAATTTATTCGGCGATATTTTATCCGATTTAGGCTCAGCTATTGTCGGGGGACTTGGTCTATCTCCATCGGCAAACCTGAATCCAGAAAAGGATTTTCCATCGATGTTTGAGCCTGTTCATGGGTCTGCACCAGATATTGCAGGTAAGGGCATTGCTAACCCCATTGCACAAATTTGGTCGCTTGCCTTACTTCTTGGACATCAAGGTAGAAGCGATTTAGAACAGCTCATTGTTAAGGCGATTACAACAGTGCTACAAGAAGGCATCGTAAAGACAGCAGATATTGGTGGACAAGCGACAACGGCACAAATGGGTGATGCAATTTGTCAGGAAATCATTAATAGGACTTTAACAGCAGGGGGTGTTTAGGATGGCAGTCGAGCAAAAGGTGGTCGTAGTTACAGGTGCAGGAGGCGGTATGGGAAAAGCGATTATTCAAGAGCAGCTAAAGCAGGGGAATCAGGTTGTAGGGCTTGATTTATCAATAGATGCACTATCAGATATCGCCCATGATTCATTACAATGTGTTGAAGTCAATGTATTGCAGGAGGAACTTGTTCAAAGCATTTGCCAACAGGTTTTTGACAAGTATGGCAGAATGGATGGTCTTGTCAATGCACTAGGGATTGCCCAGTCAGCGACACCAATTGAGCAGGTCACGATGGATGAGTGGAATCGTTTAATGGATGTCAATGTAAAAAGCTTGTTTATCACGACAAAAGCAGTTGTTCCTTTTATGAAAAAACAGCAAGGGGGATCCATTATTACAATAGCCTCTATTTCTGCCGTACGTCCTAGACCAGGCTTACAGGCTTATATTGCCTCAAAGGGGGCGGCAGAAAGCTTTACAAGAGGGCTTGCAATTGAACTTGCATCAAGCCAAATTCGCGTTAATACGATTCATCCAGGCCCAGCTGACACACAAATGCTTGGTCAATTTGCTGCACAGGATGCTGATATAGAGCAAACGAAGCAAAATGTGTTTGTGCAGTCTGTCCCACTTGGGCGCTTAGTACAGCCAGCGGATATAGCAGGGGCAGTCAGCTATTTGCTGTCTGATGCGGCAAGTATGGTCACTGGAACGACATTGCATGTAGATGGTGGCCGTGGATTATAGGAGGGGTACGATGAGAAAAATTCCTATGTTAATTAATGGGGAGTGGGTTCATGGTGAAGAAGAGACATACCTAGAAGTTAAAAATCCCTCGACAGGGGAAGTGATTGCACAAATTACCAATGCAAATAAAGCGCATGTGGAGCAAGCAGTACATTCAGCCCGTCTAGCGTTTGAAGGACAAGACTGGCGTCAATGGAAGGCCTATGAACGGGGGCAGTTATTAATTGAATTTGCCCATTATATTCGACAGCATGCAGAGGAATGGAGTTTACTAGAATGTCGAGACGTAGGAAAGCCCTTATCACAGGCAAGAGCAGATATTGAAGCAGCGGCTCGCTATTTTGAATTTTATGGTGGTGCGGCGGATAAGGTGATGGGGGATACCATTCCGATTGAGGATGGACTATTAAATGCGGTAGTGCTAGAGCCAGTTGGCATTACGGTACATATTGTGCCATGGAATTATCCGATTCAAATTACGGCAAGAAGTGTCGCAGCGGCTATAGCAACTGGTAATGCTGTGATTGTGAAAAGTGCAGAGGATACACCCCTTACAACACATGCCATCGCTGAATGGTTTACCAATAAAGTGCCGAAAGGAATTTTCCAGCATATTACAGGATTGGGGCGAGAGGTTGGGCTTTATTTAACATCACATCCCGATATTAATCATATTACGTTTACGGGTTCTGTGCCGACAGGGATAGCGGTTATGAAGGCGGCAGCAGAAAATATTGTTCCTGTGACATTAGAGCTTGGAGGGAAATCGCCTAATATTGTGTTTGCAGATGCTGATATGGAGCAAGCATTAGAGGGGGTTGTACGTGCCATTATTCAAAATGCCGGTCAAACCTGCTCTGCAGGGGCACGTTTACTCATTGAAGAAAGTATTAAAGATGCATTCATTACACAACTAGCGCAAAAATTCCAAGCAATTCAGGTTGGACCTGGGGAAGCGGATATGGATATGGGACCGCTATTAAATGAACGACAATATACGAAAATCACGGCATTATTACAACAAGCAAAGACAGATGGCTATGTAATTACGGGTGGCGAACCAGTGACGATAAAAGGCTATGAAAAGGGCTTTTATGTACAGCCAACTATACTGGATGGCGTTGATCCAAATGATCCATTAGCGCAGGAAGAAATTTTCGGCCCTGTGTTAACCGTCCTGCCATTTTCCAGCGCAGACGAGGCCATTGCATTAGCCAATAGCACTGACTATGGCTTAGTCGCTGGTGTTTGGTCACAGCATATTGATACGGCTCATTATGTGGCAAGTCGCGTGCAGGCTGGACAAGTATTTATTAATAATTATGGGGCTGCAGGTGGCATTCAAATGCCGTTTGGTGGCTATAAAAAAAGTGGAATTGGTCGAGAGAAGGGCTTTGTTGCACTGCGAAACTATACGCAAATGAAAAACATCGCTATACGCTATGCACCACCTAATCAACAGTGAGATGGAGGGACGCATATGGAACAGCCAAAAGAAAAAGAAGTGCTTTTAGAGGTCGATCAATTATCCATCCAATTCCAGTTGAAAAATGGCAAAGAGGCGAAGGTTGTTGAAGATGTAAACTTTACTATTCATAAAGGAGAAACCGTTGCACTCGTAGGTGAATCAGGAAGCGGCAAAAGTATCACCTCCTTAGCGATTATGCGTTTACTGCCCATACCACCAGGTGAAATTACAGCAGGTTCCATTGCCTTAAACGGTAAAAATCTACTCGCCTATAAACAGAAAGAAATGAGCCGTATTCGTGGCAATGAAATTAGTATGATTTTTCAAGAGCCTATGACCTCTTTAGATCCGGTCTTTACGATCGGCAATCAAATGATTGAGGGCATTCGCAGACATCAAAAGGTATCGAGAAAAGAGGCATGGAAGAAAGCATTACTACTTTTACAGGAAGTAGGAATTGCCAATGCGGAAAAGGTGATTGCTGAATATCCTCACCAACTATCAGGGGGAATGCGGCAACGTGTCATGATTGCTATTGCGATGTCCAATAATCCGCAGCTCTTGATTGCAGATGAACCGACCACAGCACTGGATGTGACGGTACAGGCACAAATTTTAAAGCTGATGCTGAAAATGAAGAAAGAGCATCAGTCGGCCATTTTATTTATTACACATGATATGAGTGTTGTCGCAGAAACAGCCGATCGTGTCATGGTGATGTATGCAGGGCAAATTGTCGAGGAAGCTCCAGTGAGAGAGCTCTTTTTAAATCCGCAGCATCCTTATACAACCGCTCTCTTAAAAACAATGCCTAGCCTTGATTCAGATGTCAAAAGGCTACCGTCGATTCCTGGCACTGTACCACCAGCGTATGCATTGCCTGAGGGCTGTCGCTTTGCCCCACGCTGTCCACATGCGATGGCACATTGTCATGTGGAGCAACCGGCTACCCATTACATTCAAGAGGCACATAAAGTACGCTGTCATTTATTCACAGAGAAAGGGGAGCTGGCTCATGATGGAGAAAGAAGTTTTGCTGGAAATTAATCATTTAAAAGCCTACTTTCCTGTGAAACGCAAATCGATGAAGGAAGAAAAAAAGGTCATCAAGGCGGTTGACGATATTTCAATAGAGATTTTTAGAGGAGAAACATTGGGCATTGTAGGGGAATCAGGCTCAGGCAAATCAACCTTTGGGCGAACGATTTTAAAGCTCGTTGAACCAACAGCAGGGGAAGTATTGTATAAAGGGCAGCCAATCCAGCATTTAAAGGGCAGTAAGCTACAAAGTTATCGCAATCAAATGCAAATGATTTTTCAGGATCCTTTTTCCTCCCTTAATCCTCGGATGCGGGTCGGCTCTATTATCGAGGAACCGATGAAACTGCAATTAACATTGACGAAGGAACAGCGAAAAGAGCGTGTGAAGGAGCTCTTACAAAAGGTAGGGCTACCTGAGGATGCCATGCATAAGTTTCCGCATGAATTTTCTGGTGGGCAGCGACAACGAATTGGTATTGCCCGAGCATTAGCGATACACCCAGAATTCATTATTGCTGATGAGCCGGTATCTGCTCTGGATGTGTCGGTGCAATCGCAAGTTCTTAATCTCATGATGGATTTACAAGATGAATTTCAATTAACCTATTTATTTATTTCACATGACTTAAGTGTTGTGAAGCATATTAGTGACCGTGTGGCAGTGCTGTATTTAGGAAGAGTTGTGGAGATTGGGACAAAGCAGGAGCTCTACGCCAATCCATTACATCCCTACACACAAGCATTGCTATCTGCTATACCAGTCGTTAATTTTGATGAGCCGAAACAAGAAATACTTTTACAAGGTGAATTACCAAGTCCAATGAATCCACCTGTTGGCTGTGTCTTTCATACCCGTTGTCCATTTGTGATGGAAAGATGTCATCAGGAAAGACCGATGCTTCAACATGAAAATGATCATCAACGAGTGGCTTGCTTTTTATATGGTAAATAATCAGAAAATTAAATTTATTTTGATGTGGAGGTGTTGCAGATGTTTGGCAATATAACGGATGTGCCAGGTGTCAAAGTCGGACATCGTGAAAATAAGGAAGGGATTACAGGCTGCACGGTGCTATTAGTAGAAAGTGGGGCGGTGTGTGGAGTGGATGTTCGAGGCTCTGCACCAGGCACTCGTGAAACAGATGCATTAGACCCTATTAATGAAATTGATCGAGTCCACGCCATCTGTTTAGCTGGGGGCAGCGCCTTCGGATTAGATGCTGCCACAGGTGTCATGCAATTTTTAGCCGAGCAAGGAATTGGCGTCGATGCAGGTGTGGCAAAAATACCGATTGTGCCGAGTGCTGTTCTCTTTGACTTATTTATCGGTGATCCTCATGCTCGACCTACTGCGCAAATGGGCTATGAAGCGGCACAAGCAGCACAAGTTGGCCCATTTGCCAATGGCAATATAGGTGCTGGCTATGGCGCAACTATTGGCAAACTAGCAGGACCTAATTTTGCGATGAAGGGTGGGCTTGGTAGTGCTTCCTATGCGGGGAAAGATGGTCTCGTAGCAGGAGCCATCGTGGCAGTGAATGCCGTGGGAGATGTCAAGGACCCTGCTACACGGCAAATTTTAGCAGGAGCCAGAGATACGCATTCTGGTCAGTGGGTGGATTGCTGTGCCTATTTAGAGCAGCATGCACAATCAGAGGCATTAGCTGGCACTAATACAACGATCGGTGTGGTAGCAGTGAATGCCAAGTTAACGAAGGCAGAGGCTAAAAAAATTGCACAGCTTACGCAAAATGCTTTAGCACGAACGATTTATCCCGTTCATACCATGCTGGATGGCGATACGATTTTTGTGCTAGGGACAGGCGATCAACCTTATGCACTTGATTATCTAGGACATTTAGCAACAAAGGTAATGGAGGAAGCTATTCTCGCTGGCATTAAAGGCGCTGATAAATTGGCAGATGTTGAAAGCTATACAAGCATTCAAAGATAGGCATATAGGAAAAGGGGGAACGACTATGCAATGGAAAAAAAGAGGACTGATGCTCGTTACATTGTTATTAGCAATTATTATGACAGCATGTTCAGGTGATGGAAAGAAAAATACGACAGGTTCAAGTTCTACAGATGGTCAAACAGTAGCCGATGTTCCACAGGAAATCGTTGTACGTGTCAATGACGATCCAGATTTTTTAGATCCACATAAGGCTACAGCGTCTATTTCCTATCAAATGATTCTTAATCTGTTTGAGGGGCTTATGGCACCTGAAACGGATGGTTCCTTGAAAGAGGGGCTTGCAGAGAGCTACGACATCTCGGAGGATGGTTTAACGTATACGTTTAAAATTCGCCAGGGTGTGAAGTTTCATAATGGTGATGATTTGACGATGGAGGATATTCAATATTCCTTTGACCGTTTAATGGGGAAAAATGGCGGGGAGAAAATGTCCAATAACTTTGATAATGTAGCCTCTACAGAGGCATCTGATGCGACTACGTTTATTATCAAGCTAAAAGAGCCGAACTCTAATTTCTTGTATTCATTAACAGCAAGACAATCAGCTATTATTCCTAAAAGTAATGATGGTAAGCATAATGAAAACCCAATTGGGACAGGACCGTTTGCCTTTGTAAAATACGCACCTGGCACCAATTTAGAGCTCAAGAAAAATGAGCAGTATTGGCAGGAAGGATTGCCTTATTTGAATAAAGTAACCTTTGCCTTCCAATCAGATGATCAGGCAGCCATTATGAGCTTGATGGCGAATGAGGTAGATTTAACGAGTGTTCCTTGGCATCGTGTTGGTGAGGTAGAGGGTAGCTATAATTTATCCCATCAAAATAATAACTCATCATTAATCGTTACTTTTAACGAAACAAAGGCACCTTTCGATAATGTGAAGGTTCGTCAAGCGATCAATTACGCCATTAGTAAATCCGATATTATTGATTCTGTATTTGCGGGCTATGCTGTTCCTCTTGGATCTAATATGAGTCCAGCGATGGGAGACTTCCAAAAGAAGGGCTTAGAAAGCATGTATGAGCGAGATGTGGAAAAAGCGAAAGCCTTATTAGAGGAAGCGGGTTATCCTGATGGCTTTAAAACAAAAATAACGGTGTCTTCACATAATGATATTTACTCAAATATTGCCCAAATTGTAGTGGCTAATTTGCAGGAAATTGGCATTGATGTAGAAATTGAAGTAGTTGAATGGGGTATCTGGCTAGATCGTGTGTACTTTGGTCGCGACTATGAGATGACAACGATTGATTTAACAGGTCGTGCATCTGCCTTTGAAATTTTGAATGACTATATCTCCACAAATGATAGTGAAAACTTCTTCCTGTTTAAAAACGAAGAATACGACAAAATTATGGCTGATGTCTTGAAGGAAACTGATCAAGCTAAACAAATCGACTACTACCATCGTGCACAGGAAATTTTAGCAGAGCAAGCCACTGCGGTTTACATTGCTGATTATCAAATCGTGTGGGGTACTGACAAACAAGTGACGGGGCTTAAGAGTTATCCATTCTGGTTCCATGATATGTCTGAGGTTAAGTTTTCAAACTAGAAAGGGATGAATGCTTATGATGTATATCCTACGTCGAATCATCCTGTTAATAATCACCATCCTTCTAGTATCCATCATTACATTTGGCGTTTTTCAAATATTACCTGGTGATCCGGTTCGCACGATGTTAGGGACGGAGGCGGATTCCACACAAATTGAAAATTTACGATCTGAGCTCGGCTTGGATCGTCCTCTTTATGAACAATATGTAGATTGGATGAAGAGCTTATTGACAGGGCAATTAGGGAATTCCATTCGATTTTCCATGCCAGTAAAAGAATTATTATTTGATCGACTTCCTGTCACCATGTCATTAGCAGGGCTTACCCTTATTATGGTCTTAATCATTTCCTTACCTTTAGGGATGTTTGCTGCAAGAAGACAAAATAAATTAAGTGATGTGTCATTATCCACTGTGACGCAAATTGGGATGGCAGTACCATCCTTTTGGCTAGGGATGATGCTTATTCTTTACATTGGCTTACAGTTTAGCTTCTTTAAAATTAGTGGCTATATTCCTTGGACCGAAAGTATAGCAGGAGCACTTAGCACGCTTATTCTTCCAGCTTTAACGATTGCCATTCCACAAATTGCGGTGAATTTCCGTTATGTCCGTACAGCTATTCTAGAGCAAGTCCAACTCGATTATGTCCGTACAATTCGCAGTAAAGGGATGTCTGAACAAAATGTGATGTATAAGCATGTATTAAAAAATTCGATGATCCCTATTTTAACGGTTTTTGGTTTGATCATGGCAGAGGTAGTAGCAGGAACGATTATTGTGGAGCAGGTGTTTTCCTTGCCAGGCATCGGTCAGCTACTAATTACGGCTATTAGTAATCGTGATTTTCCACTTGTACAGGGAATTGTCATGTATATTACAGTAGCTGTCGTCATGATTAATTTTATCGTTGATGTTTTATATTCTGTGTTGGACCCTAGAATTCGATTACGTTAAGAGGTGGCTACCATGAAACAACTACAGCGCTATACTAAAAAAATCAATTTAGTCATTGGTCTCCTCGTTATTGTCGGCTTTTTGCTCGTCATGCTTGTTAGTTTCTTTTATACACCACATGATGTCAATGCGATGAATATACCTGAAAAATTGCGTGGACCTGGTGGTGCCTATATGTTTGGAACAGATGAATTCGGGCGTGATATTTTTAGCCGCATTATGAAGGGGACACAAACAGCCTTTGCTGTGGGTCTATTAACCGTAGCAATTGGAACGGTGTTTGGCATTCTTATCGGTGGTATTGCGGGCTATATTGGTGGCTGGATCGATGAAATCTTTATGCGGACGATGGACGCTTTAATGGCTTTTCCGGGCATTATTTTAGCCTTAATGCTTGTAGCAGTATTCGGTCCAGGGATTACAAATACCGCTATAGCGCTTGGCATTATCGCTATTCCAGCTATTGCAAGGATTGCACGTAGTGGCTTTGTGCAGCAACGTGATTCGGAATATGTACTGGCAGCGAAATTAATCGGGGTCAAGCCTTATAGCATTATGTTCCGCCATATTTTACCGAACATTTCGTCGCAAATTATTGTGGCTGCAACCGTGACATTTGCGACGGCGATGCTAGCCGAGGCAGCACTAAGCTATTTAGGGCTTGGAGTACAACCACCAAACCCTAGCTGGGGCAGAATGTTAAAAGATTCACAAGCCTATTTAATCGGTGCTCCTTGGTATACGTATGCGCCAGGAGGAGCCATTACCATTCTTGTTCTTGGTTTATATATGCTCAGTAATGCTTTACGAGATTTTATGGACCCACGTTCAAAATCGTAACACATCAGGTGCTGTTTTTTGTAAGAGTTCATATGCCTTAACAGCCATTTCAATATTGAGGCGATGGGGAGCTTGTAAAAATTCAGCACCTAATATACTTTCTAGCCGTTCAATTCGTTTATAGAGTGTTTGACGGACGATAAACAGCTGTTCTGCCGTGTCATTTTTAGCCCCGTTACAGGCCAAATAAACAGCTAATGTTTGAAATAAATCAAGGCTACTTTTTTGATCTAATAACAATATCTCTTGTAAATAATCTTTCACAAATTGTAGGAGAGCTGTCTGATCCTGCTGTAATAATAATCGATAGACACCTAGATCCTTATAATAGATGGAGCTAGCCAATTGCTGATGTTGCATTTGAATGGCCGATTTCGCCTCTTTATAGCCAAGATGAACACTTTCAATCGACTGATAGACATTGCTAATGCCACAGCTAAGGATAAGCTGCTCAAAAAACTGTGCTGCTTTTCTCGCTATAATCTGTGAAATGGCTTGATCGAAGGAATCACGATTGTCTTTCATATAATCTGCGGCAATAAAAAAGGCTAAAATAATAATCTCATGCTGTCGTACCGAAACAGTAGGGAAAAATCCGAGCTTTTTAAAAATTGAGCGAATATACATGGCGTTTTGGAGCTGTATTTCCTGCCATTCTTCTTCAGACACTGTATTAGCTTTATCATGAAGATTGAATACGACGACTCGGTAAAATAAATTACGACTCTCGATTGGCAAATAGCTTTGATAGTATGGTATATCAACGGGCTGTCCTTGAATTAAGGCAAGGATAAATTCATCCTCACGGCTTTGCTGTCGCTCCTGCAGCATGCGATTACGCATTAAAATATGGGCTATCGACATCGTAGCCCGTTCTAAATTCAACAAGGTGTAATCACTCGGCTTTGGCAGTCCAGAATGCATACATAAATAGCCCCAAACTTGTCCAAGTCCATTCACGGGGATGATGACAAAATGATCCTTATCAATGGATAAAAGGTGCAGAGGCTCTTGTATTTCTAACTGCTGACAATGCTCCTCCATAACACGCAAGTATTTTTTAGCCTCCACAGGATAATAAAAGCTTTTTGTATCTTCTGAGACAAATAAAAAGGGCGCATCCGTATCTTGGTGGAGAACTTGTAATATTTTTAAAATTCCATTTGGCATTAATGATAATTCCATAAATGTTTTGGAGAGTGTATCTAGCTGTGTTAGTGCCTGCTGGTGTTGATTAATTATGTACGTGTGTAAATCTTGCGTAATATCAATAAATCGTACAATGTCTTCAAAAATAATAATTGGGAAATGATGGGCGTTCGCCATAGCAATCAATTCTACAGGGACATGATCGAAATAGTCTCCAATTTCTATACAAAGACCAGCAGCTTCATTGCGAATAAGGTTTTGTAAGTAGGCGATTTGTGTTTCACGTTCGAGCTGTAAACCAACACCAGTAGTTAAAATCAATTCACCACCATTAATTAATGTATCAAAATCTTTGATTTCTAATATATGTGTCCACAAAACTTGGCGATCAAGACCATGCTGCCCAGCGATAAGCTTCGCTGATTCAAAATGCTTGCGCTTGAGGACATCACGTACGAGTAGAGGATGTTTCGCCATCAATTAGCACCTGCCCTTCGAATGTACAATGTCTATTTCATTATGTTAGAGAAATCAGAAAATTTCAACATTAACTAGTTTAATAGGGAAAATGGTGATAGATAAAAAGACATCGATGATCACGATTGGAGGTCATGATATGGAGCAAAACGATCAATTCACACATGATTTACAGCAAAAAGACCATGAAAATGTTTGGCATCATATGTCTATGTACAATGACAATGCGCCCCCTATTATTGAACAGGGAGAAGGAGCATGGATTACCGATAGTTTAGGCAACCGCTTTTTAGATGGCATGTCAGGATTATGGGCAGTGAACGTAGGCTATGGCCGTGAGCGTCTTGCTAAAGTTGCGTATGAGCAATTGAAAAAGCTATGTTATGCCCCTTTAACCCAAAGTCATGAACCGGCCATCAGACTCGCTGAAAAAATGAACAGCTTACTAGAAGATGACTATATGGTGTTTTATTCCAATAGCGGTTCGGACGCGAATGAAGTAGCCTTTAAGCTAATACGTCAATACCATCAACAAAATGGGGAAGGAACTCGTTATAAAATCATTGCTCGTTATCGAGGTTATCATGGCAGTTCACTGGGAGCATTGGCAGCCACAGGACAGGCCTTACGTAAATATAAATATGAACCCTTAACACCAGGCTTTTTGCATGTTGCCCCACCTGATCATTATCGTCGACCAAAAGGGCAGTCCGTGGAGGCGTATAGTTTAGCATGTGCTCATGAAATCGAGGAAAAGATCATTTGGGAGCAAAAAGAAACAATAGCGGCTGTTATTATGGAGCCACTGATTACTGGTGGTGGCGTTCTTATTCCACATCCTACTTATGTCAAGGAAGTCGAGCGCATTTGTAGACGACATGGGGTATTACTTATCATTGATGAAGTCATATGTGGCTTTGGACGAACAGGGATGCTATTTGGTCATCAGCATTTTGACATTCGACCAGATGTCATTACTATGGCAAAGGGGTTAACAAGTGCCTACCTACCGTTATCCATCATGGCTGTACGCAAAGACATTTATGAAAAATTTAAAGAGATGGACGGCTATAGTCATTTTCGGCATATTAATACGTTTGGCGGTAATCCAGCAGCCTGTGCAGTGGCTTTAGAAAATATAAAAATCATAGAAGAGGAAGGGCTCGTACAGCGCGCAAGAGATTTGGGTATACAATTGCTACATGATTTGCAAGACTTATTGGAGCTACCCTTTGTTGGAGATATACGAGGGCTTGGGTTGCTCATAGGCATCGAGCTTGTCGAAGATAAACCATCACAAGCACCCGCAAAGCCAGAGCGAATAGCGAAAATTATAGCTGATTGTCAAGCAAACGGGTTAATTGTTGGGAGAAATGGCGAAACAGTAGAGGGCTATCATAATATCATTATATTAAGTCCGCCACTTTGCTGTACTGATGAAGATCTTGATTTTATGGTAGCCGTGTTAAAAAGAGTATTGGCAGCCAATGTTTAGTATGTGGCGATTCCAAACATGTGGAAACACAAGGAATCGCCTTTAATAGTGTCGTTTATGCCCCTTTTTCACATCCTCCCAGTCAATCTCGATGTTATGCAAAAGACGCGTTAGTAGATTGTGGATGCTGTCAATCTCTTCAGTGGAAAAACCTGCAAGTGCACGAGCATTGGAATATTCGCCCTCTCGTTTCAAAAAAGGATAAATCTCTAAGCTTTTTGTTGTTGGGAAGAGCAATTTATTTTTTTTATTTCCTTGTTCAATACGCTTTTCAATAAAGCCCTTGGTCTCTAATTTTTGAATAGCCCGTGAAGCAGTCGTACGATCCACCTTTAATAGCTCTGCAACCTTTTCTTGAATGATACCAGGATTTTCACAAATTCGGATGACATATAAATATTGTCCCTTTGTTAAATCCAACTCCTTAAATTCAATATTACTAATTGAGTCTAATGCCCGTGCAATAGCACCTATTTCACGTAAAATTTCTTTCATGGTCGATCCTCCTGAAATTTTTATTGTATTTGCAATAAAAATGATTCTATACTAATAGTATCATCTTCGAAGTGAAATTGCACCTAGTGAAGATGGTCAATAGGAGAAACTAGGAGGAATATTCATGAGCATAAAAAAAGTGACAACTGAAGAAGAATTACAAACAGCGTTCGATTTTCGTCGACATGTTTTTATTGAAGAACAACAAGTACCTGAGGTAGAAGAGTACGATGAATTTGATTCGCTCGATGCACCATGTGATCATATTCTTGTGTATTACAAGGAGCAACCTGTTGGAACAGGCAGGCTTCGCATTGTGGAGGGCTATGGCAAACTAGAACGTATTTGTATATTGGAACAATACCGTAAATTTGGCCTGGGGAAAGAAATCATCATGGGCTTAGAGCAAATCGCACGAGACAAAGGTTTAACAAAAGCAAAGCTGAATGCCCAGTCCTATGCAGAAGGTTTTTATGAAAAACTAGGCTACCAGCGTGAAGGCGAAGAATTCATGGATTGTGGCATCCCACATATTTTAATGAAAAAATATTGGTAGTGGACGAAAGCGTCTTTTCAATAACCTTCCTCATTAGTGCTAGATTTTGCAGGGAGAAGGGGGAAGATCTATTTTCGATAAAGTATACAATTACAATGGCACTACTTATGTTTAGCTGCCATTAGAAAAGGCTCCTCCTTAGCTAAGGGGAGCCATTTTTTTGCACGACGGATTCTAGTTTCAATTAAAAACTACCTTCATAAAGAAAGTTGGGCAGCTTTCAATTATTTTTCTTTGACAATCGTACCTGCGAAATTGTCATGAGGTAGACGTTGTCCATGCTGTTGCTCAAAGGTCTGGCGATTTTTTAGATAATCAAACGTACTGAGGGTGTCTCGATAAGCCATTCGTTTAATTATTTGACCGTCTGATAGTGGATGGCCATCTTCATTTTCAAGTGCCAGTTTCATTGCTTTGTAGCCAATGGTTTGTCCATTTTGACGGAGCTGTGCATATTCTAGTGCCCATAGCACGGCTGTTGGCGTAACGAGCGCATGAACGACTTCGTTTTTCACTTTTTTTCGTAGGAAATATTCAACACCCAACGTGACTGCGGTTGATATCGCTGTATCGATTAAAAATGCTGCTGTTCGTCTTTTTGTGATCGACTCCATGTATGTCCTCCTTTATTACTCTGTCACTAGTACATACGAAACATAAGGACAAGAAGTTTCGCGTTAATCTTGATTTATTTCCAATGACAATACGGGATAAGAGGGAATGGCCCCATGCTTCGTTGTCGAAATCCCTGCATAACGGTTTGCAAAAGTGAGCAGGGACATCGCATGCTGTTCGCAATAGGTTTCAACATCAGCTACTGCTAGTTGATGTTGAAGGAATTTACTTAAAACAGCCCCAATAAATGCATCTCCAGCCCCTGTCGTATCGACAGTTTGTACCTCCTTAGCAGGAGCCTTTACATGGAGCTTTTTCGTATATAAAGTAGCCCCAGCAGCGCCATGTGTAATGATGATGACGGCTACATGCCCCTGAAATAATGCTTGGACAGCCGCCTGTTCCTCCTCTAATGCTGTTAAAAACAATAGCTCCTCCTCTGAAAGCTTCACAATATGTGCTTTAGGTAGAAAGGCGAGGATGGTTGCCCGACACGCAGTCTCATCCTGCCATAAAGGTAAGCGCACATTCGGATCAAAGGAAACAAGACTACCTGCTTGATGTGCCTGTTCAATAAAAGCAAGATGTGCTTGTTTCATAGGGCTTTCCACAAGATTAACAGAGCAAAAATGAACTATATCTTGTGCAGTGAGTAATTGTAAGGGGAGATAGTCTTGCTTGTACAATAAGTCCGCTGCATGTCGGCGATAAAATTGAAAATCACGCTCACCGTGACCATTTAATGAGACAAAAGCAAGACTTGTTTCTCCATCAGTTGTTTGGCGAATGTACTGCGTGTCTACACCTGTTTGCTGTAACGTTTTTATTAGGAAATCGCCAAAGGCATCCTGACCGACCTGTGTTAGAAGAGCTGCCTGCTGACCCAGCTTTGCACAGACCGCTGCTACATTTGCAGGTGCACCACCCGCATGTTTAGTAAAGTGCTCGATATCGGCAAGGGAGCCATACTGCTCTGTTGGCGTAAAATCAATTAGTAATTCCCCTATAGTAAAGAGCTTGCTCATGAGGATGCCTCCTGTGGCAGCCGCTTTTTCTTCGGAATGTAAACTGTATAGAAAATACCTCCGAAAATAAGCAGGATACCTAACGTTTGCATAATGCTTGGCATAAAATCAAGCAACAGCATATCCAGTAAAATCGCGACAACAGGGTCAACGAACACTAATACGGATACAAGAATGGTCGTAAGATTGCGAATACTATCAAAAAATAAATAGTAAACAAATCCAGTATGAATAAAGCCTGTGCCCAAAATATAAAACCAATTGGAAGTGGTTAATCCCTCAAACAAGGAGAAGTCGATGAAAGGCAGTAGTATGACGATACCAACCGTTGTTTGAATATAGGTTAACGCATAGGAGCTAAGCTTCGTAATGGTTTTGCTTGTTAGCATGGTGAGGGCATAAAATACCGCTGACAGTAATGCCCACACAAAACCAGATTGCATAAACTCTGAGAAAGACACAAAATTATGGAGACCAATGATGAAAATACTGCCAATAAAGCAAGTGATGGTTGCTACAAGTGCTTGAATGGTCATTTTTTCCTTTAAAAAGATAGCGCCTAAAATTAAGACAAAAATAGGGGCTAAATTATAGATGGAAATGGCAATCGAAATCGACATTTCTTCAAAGGCTTTAAATAAAAATACCCAGTTTAAAACGATAAAGACGCCACAAATAATTGTTTGGAGAATTTCCTTCTTATCCCAAACCTCTGATTTATGACCCCCTGTAATAAGCCACATTCCTCCTAGAAAGAGGGTGGCACAAATGCATCGAACAAAGACAAGCTCTGTAGCAGGAACACCAGTATGAACCGTAAAAAAGCCTATGGAACCAAACAGTGCCATGGAGACGGTTAGTTTAATCATTGCGGAGATGTTCATACGACACCTTCTTTCTATTTTTTGTAAAATTATTAAAGCAAATAAGTAACGCGCGGCTTCCTTTTATTCACGAATTTGGCCGTTGCCATATATGAAATATTTAGTTGAGGTTAACGCTGGCAAGCCCATTGGCCCACGAGCATGTAGTTTTTGCGTACTAATGCCAATTTCTGCACCATAGCCAAATTCAAAGCCATCCGTGAAGCGGGTAGAGGCATTATGATAAACAGCCGCTGCATCGACGTTATTTAAAAATGTTTCTGCGACCAATTGATCTTCTGTAATGATCGCTTCAGAATGATGTGTGCCAAAGTGATGAATATGCTCAATTGCTTCATAGACATTTTCCACCAATTTAACACTTATTGTTAAATCAAGATATTCCATCGCATAGTCTTCCTCCGTAGCTGGAAGAGCAGCCTCAAATAGCTGACATACTTGTTCATCACCGATGATGGTCACACCTGCGTCATGTAGTGCTGTTAACAGTTGCATACCATGAGATTTAAACCAAATAGGGTGAATGAGTAAGCTTTCTGCTGCATTACAAACAGAAGGGCGCTGCGTTTTAGCATTTAGGCAAATTTTTTCTGCTTTTATGTAATCCGCCATTTGATCCACGTAAATGTGACAGTTGCCCGCACCTGTTTCAAGTACAGGGACAGTTGCTTCCTTCACAACTAAATCAATAAGCGCTTTGCCGCCACGAGGAATTAATACATCTAAGTACTCTTTTAAATGAAATAATTCTTTCACCGTTTCACGACTTGTATCCTCAATTAATTGCACAGCCTCTATAGGAATAGATGTTTTAGCAAGTGCACGGTGGATACTTGCCACTAGGGCGGTATTTGAAAATTTAGCTGAGGAGCTGCCACGTAAAATGACGGCATTGCCCGTTTTCAGAGAGAGAGTCGCTGCATCTACTGTGACATTTGGGCGTGCCTCATAAATCATACCAATGACCCCAAGTGGTACAATCCGCTTTTCGATGTGTAAGCCATTCTCTTTATCAATCTGCTCAATAACTGTACCTACTGGATCTTGTAGGGAGACAAGTAAATGAATGGCATCAGCCATTGCCAATATTCGTTCTTCATTGAGCATCATTCGATCTAGTGTAGAAGCAGGCAAGTTCTGTTTCTCACCCAGTGCTAAATCTTTGGCATTTTCAGCCATAATAGTATGCTGGTCAATGATTAACTGTTCTGCAATTTTTGTTAGCGCCTCATTCTTTTCACAGGTCGTTTTAATATTTAATATGTAGCTGGTAGCCTTTGCCCGTTGTCCTTTTCCTTGAATTTCACTTGTCATTCGTCATCCCTCCCTTATTCGTTTGAATTTTCAGCCATTTATCTCTGTGTATCACCTCAATAGGGCATTTCGACAATGTATCCGTCCGTTTTCCCATTGCTACAGTTAGCTCTAGGGAAGAGTACAGTACTTCGCCACGTCCTAATAAACCTTGTTCACTATAAACTTCTACAACATCCCCATTGTCAAAATCACCTTCTACACGATATACGCCAGCGGGTAATAAGCTTTTGCCATTGTCCATTAACGCCTTTTCAGCACCACTATCTATAAAAATTTTACCAGAAACTTCCGTAAGTGCAATCCACTGTTTATGATTTGTTAATATTGCAAGCTCATCATGCTCGACATAGGTGCCGTCCCCATGGCCTGCTAAAATAGCGAGTAGTTTATGTGCACCTTGACCTGTTCCGATAAATACTTTCACACCTGCACGTAGCGCTGTTCGGGCTGCCAATAGCTTAGATGCCATGCCACCCGTGCCAATCTTTGAACCTATACCATCAGCAAAGCTTAACATGTCATCGGTAATAGCTGTTAACCGATCAATACGTTCCGCCTGCGGATTTTTAGCAGGATTGGCATTATACAAGCCATTGATGTCTGTTAAAATGATCAGCTGATCTGCATGGACAAGACCACTTACAAGTGCGGACAGCATATCATTATCCCCAAATGTCAATTCACTAATAGATACTGTATCGTTTTCATTAATAATTGGTAGCATGGAACGTTCTAATAATTCCTCGAAAGTGGCATAGGCATTTTTATAGCATTCTTTTTTAGAAAAATCTGTGCGTGTCAGTAAAATTTGAGCAGGCGTTATATCGTAAATGCTAAATAAGGCACTGTATGTTTGGATCAGCAAGCTCTGTCCAACAGCTGCTGCGGCCTGTTTTCCTTTGACCGTTACAGGACGAGCAGGGTAGCCAAGTTGTTTAAAACCAGCGGCTACTGCACCTGATGATACAAGCAAAACTTCATGACCCTGGTTCTTTAATACCGCAATTGCCTGCACATGATCCATTAAACGAACTTTATCGATTTCGCCTTTTGCATTCGTTAAAGAGCTACTGCCAATCTTCACAACAATCCTTTTTCTCTCCATCACACTACCTCCAGTTGTCTTATGTTCGTCATTGCTTTGTTAAATAGAGTAATGACGTTTCACCTTTGACACCAAAATTTTTGAATCAAGATAAAAAAAGCCTTTTCATCCTAAAAATTAGGACGAAAAGACTTGCCTTCCGTGGTACCACCTACATTGAACATCATGCGACATTCCACTTTTCTCATAACGCTAGAGACTGCGCCTAGTTTGGCCAGGACGTTTTACGAAGTAGGTTCATCAGTCTTCCTTGTACAATGCCTTACAGCCGATGGGCATTGCTCTCTTTTCAAGCAGTGGCTAACTACTAGTCTCCGTTCGTTTTCTCATCATTGAGTTGGTAACTATTGACTAAAGAATGCACTACTTCCTAAAGTCTGTCAAGTTGAATAGTGAAATTACTTGAAAGTTTTGATAAATTAAGAAGGAGAGATTCAAAAATGCTAAAGAGGCAACCTATTCGATTATTTAAACCACCAAATGGCAATGAACAGGGGAAGCATAGCCAAAACAATGACAAAAAAACTCCAAATAACTTGTTTACCTGTTGACATATTTCTTGGTTTAATACTCATTTGTTCATAAAGCTGGTTAATGGCACGTTGCTCTTTCGAATAAAGCATTGCTTGAAATTCTTCGTAATCTTGAATATAGCTGGAGGGGGGACGTGGACTAAAGCGTAAATTTCGAATGGAGTCCGTAATCTCTTGATCACCCATCCAGTAGGTGATCACTGGAGCAAGACCTGCGTTTTGTGCGGCCTTGACGTCAATGTCATGTGATTTCATTTTATAGTAAATCTGTCCATGCTCATCCTCATACTGCGTAACAATATCACTTACTGCCATTAACAATCACCTCTTATGGAAGTTATCTATTTTTTCATGAGTTTCTACTATTATAATGGATTAGGGGAGAAAAGTATCGCATGAACGAGCAGAATTTGTGAAATGAAAATTTGTGAAAAGTTTTTGATAAAGTCATAAACTTACATCTAATGAGTACAACGTCATGTAGTATAATGTAAATAGTTTTTTTAAAGAAGTTGAAAGAAGGGAAAGTTTTGGAAATTTCAACGTTATTCGCGTTTTTAGGGGCTGCTATTATTTTAACCATTATGCCAGGGCCAGATAATTTATTTGTACTTGCCCAAAGCATTACACAAGATAAAAAGGCTGGTATTGCTACATCGCTTGGTCTATGTACAGGGCTCCTTGTCCATATTAGTGCAGCAGTACTTGGTATATCTGCGATTATTTATCAATCCACAATCATTTTTTCAATTGTCAAATTTGCAGGAGCAGCCTATCTATTATATTTAGCTTGGCAATCATTTCGAGCCAAGGGAGATCCATTTACCTTACAGCAACAAAATACACAAGCTTATATTACATTATATAAAAAAGGTATTTTAATGAATATTTTAAATCCAAAAGTATCATTATTTTTCTTAGCGTTATTACCACAGTTTGTGAATCCCGCACAGGGACATGTTGCGTTTCAAATGCTTATTTTGGGTATAGTATTTTTAGTGCAAGCACTCGTATTATTTTCGTTATTTAGTATATTTGCAGGGAAAGTCAGAAAACTCATTATTGGTCAACCTGCAATTGCGAAGCGATTAAATGTGATTCAAGGTATCCTCTTCACATTTATCGGGATACAAATTGCCATCAGCAAACAGTAGGAGGAATGGTCATGGCTATTTTACATATTACCTTTAGCTTAGCAACGCAGGGCTCCCTGAAGTTTGCAATTCGTCAGCATCATTTGCAGCGTAATGAAACGGTTTTAAGTGTCCATGATGATTTCTCAATTGGGCCACTTCAACACTTAGAAGAACGTAAAACTTGGTTACACACTCATATTTTTAAGGATAATGAAGATCAGCAATTGTATGATGATATGTATGAGAACTGGATGAAAAAAATCGCAAGTTTACCTTGTGATTTGGATGTATGGATTTGGTATAGTCAAAACACACACGAACAAATTGGCCTGCGCTGTGTGATGAGTGAGTTGATTCATAAATGTAGTATGGTTTATGGAATTGATACAACTGAGGGTCTGAAACGATTGCAGCCTAATATGAGTATTCGTCATACAGGGGAGCTTTCCTCCAATATGCTCATGAAGCTTCGCCCTGAGGCCAAACGATTTTCTGTTCAAGCATGCCAACAACTCGCGAAGGAATGGGAAGATATCAAAAAGCAGCCAAGTACGTTGCGATTGTGGAAAAATGAGCTAGTGCATGTAGAGGAAGATGCGCTGGATGCACTCATTATGGCTAGTGCAAAAGAGTTGCAGATCCAGTACAAGGAAGAATGGCTGATGCCTACACATATTTTGGCTCAAACATTTGGGGCAATTGATCATTATGTCGGGGATGAATTTGTAGAGTATCGCTTACGGACCCTCGTCGAGCAAGGATTGTTTGAGATTCAAGGTGATATAACGGACATCTTTTCGTATCAGGTGAAAGTACGTTAACATATGGAAAATAACACAACTAAATGAACGAGCAATAAAAAAGATCAGGAGCACACAGCCTGATCTTTTTATTGTTCCAAATTCATGAAACAGTTGGTTCTAAGCATAACAGAATATTTAAGTCTCTTAATTATAGTTATACGAAGTGCTGTCATGTTGATAGCACGTTTCATATTCATCTTTCATTAACAAACTTTGACAAGCCAAACCATTGTCGTGATAAATCTCTTTATCCACGGTTAATTCTATACTTCTATTTGAATTTGTATACTTAGACTCATGATTAACAATGGATAACTTAATCTCGTCTAGCCATTCCATTGAAAATTGACTTTTTGCATCTGCATAATAGATGGTTTTGATTGTATGATTCTCGTTATTTGAAATTTCTACCCATACATTGACACCACTACTTGGACCTGCACCACCATAGGGTTCATAATAAGCGTTCGCTGTGTATTTTCCAGAAGGGGATGAGACAGATTTGGGTCCTTTTTGCATAAGTTTTTTATCTATAGTTCTAAACGTAAAAAAGTATTGGCTATATATAAATAGGCCAAAAAACAGGACTAAACCTGCCACAAATGCTGTTAATGTTTTTTTAGGGAAATGGTTCCGTTTAAAAAAGAAAATGATTAATTTGCTAACAAAAATGAAAAATAATAGCAATGTAAATAAAAATACAAAGAAGCCAATAGTGTTAAGGTATAAATGCAAATTATTACCTCCTTAGCATGATGAACAGGTTGATAGATTGTATAGTTGTAATTAGAAATTTAAATTGTTTTTCTACAGTTATCGTAAAAAATCTTTATGTTCAAACCAAAAATCAAAATAAAGCGAGTAACATTGACACCGAGGTGATGTTGTTACTCGCTCTTTTTCTATTTTTTTTCATAAAAATCGAAGACAAACTGTTTAAATTGACGTGCAGAGGGAGGAAGATAGCGATTATCAATCCAAGCCATGCCGATAATTCGTTCACATACCATATCCTCAACATGGATTTTAACGATTTTCTTCGGATTTAAATCCTCATCATCTGGAAGTAAGGAAACGCCCAGCCCCGCACCTACAAAACCAGCAATGGTCGATACTTCGTCCCCTTCATAAGAAATTTTAGGCTTTATGCCAGCAGCATTTAACAACCGATCAGCAGAGCGGCGCAGTGCATAGCCCTTTTTCATGAGCACAAAGTTTTCATGCTCCAGCTCTTTCATTTTAATGCTTTTACGATGTGCAAGCGGATGGTCAATTGGCACCATAATAAAAAGCTCATCTCGCCATAGTTCCTTCCAACATACTGGCGGCTCTGTATCAATGGCTGCCAATAAGCAAAGGTCTAATTCACCAGCCAACAATTGTTTTAATTGTGAGTGAGAGTAGTTTTGCGTGAAATGAAAACGGATATGGGGGTGTTTCTGACGAAAAGCACGAATCAAGTCTGGTACGATACTCGTTCCAAGCGTATGTAAAAAACCGAGTGATACATCGCCGAGCTCTGGATTATTAAGCTCTTGTAATTCTAAAACAGCCTTTTCATATTCTTTGCGCATTCGCAGTACACGATATAAAAACAGTTCACCATATCGGTTAAGCATAATTGAGCGCCCTTGTCTGTCGAAAAGCGGTACACCTAATTCTTCTTCCAGCTTTGAAATAGAACGACTAAGTGCTGGTTGTGAAATCGCTAATGCTTCAGCAGCTCGTGTCATATGCTCTAACTTTGCCACGGTTACAAAATATTCTAATTGTTGCCACTCCATTTTTTCACCTCTTTTCTCGTTATTTTTAAGTTATCTGCATTATAACGGGAAACAGAGTGGAAGTATAGGTTGCAAATTATTTTTAAAAGGACGTTGCATTTTATTAGCAGAATGGAAAAGTTAAGTAGCAAAAGTGTGATAGCACAGCGGTTAAGTTGACATCATTCATGCATGATAAACATTGATTTGATAAAAACTATAAATTATACATTATGAATAAAGGGTGATAAGATAGACACATAAAATACACAATTATAAATTTCCGTGAAGGGGATATCATAAAATGAAGTTAACTAAGCCACAACCTCTAACTATTGAGGGAGGCAAAAAAGCCGTACTATTACTGCATGGATTCACAGGTAGCACAAAAGATGTGAAAAAACTAGGAGAATTTTTATCTCAACGAGGTTATACCGTTCATGCACCAATTTATAGTGGGCATGGTGTAGAACCAGAAGCATTATTAGAAACGAAACCAGAGGACTGGTGGAACGATGTAGTGGAAGGTTATAACTTTCTCCAAGAGAAAGGCTATGAAGAAATCGCTGTTGTTGGGATTTCACTGGGTGGCGTCTTCTCATTAAAAGTAGCAGAGACGTTTCCAGTGAAAGCGTGTGTAGCGATGTGTGCACCAATTACACGTGATAATTCAAAAGGCTTATTTACACGTTTGTACCATTATGCTCGTTTATATAAACACTTTGAAAATAAATCAAAAGATCAAATCATTTCAGAATTACATGAATTACGCATTACACCAAAAGATTCTTTGGATGGCGTAACACGTTTAACAACTGAAACTCGTGAAGAATTATCAACGATCAAAGCACCAACACTTGTGTTACAAGGTTCACTAGATGATGACCTATACCAAGAAAGCGCACCTTTCATTTTAAATACAGTAGAAACAGACGACAAAGAAATCATTTGGTATGAAAATTCTGGTCACATTATTACATTAGATAAAGAACGTGATAAAGTGTATGAAGATGTTTATAAATTTTTAGATCATATTGAATGGTCAGTTGCAAACTAGGGAGGGGCTGTCAGCAGGCAGCTCTTTTTTTGTTCAATCAACTAAGCTTTGTAGCATTCATCTAGATAAACGAAAAAACTATTGTAATTATAATAAATGCTTGATAATATGATGAAATTATAGTGAAAAATCATTCGATTAAAATAATTTGCTATGGTCTAAAACTTCTAAGGAGCACATCAATTATGCAACAAAAAATACCTTTTTCAACCTATGCAGTCATCGGAACAATGTTATTTGGGCTGTATTTTGGAGCAGGGAACCTCATTTTTCCTATTCAAATGGGTCAATTTGCTGGGACTAATTTTTGGTTTGGGTTAATCGGATTTTTAGTTACTGCCATTGGGCTACCATTCCTCGGAATTTTAGCGATTGGTTTATCAGGTAGTAATGGTTTACGTGATTTAGCGAACCGTGTTCATCCTATATTTGGCATTGTTTTTTCATTGGCACTGTATTTAACAATCGGTCCGTTTTTTGCCATTCCACGTACAGCAACCGTACCATTTGTAGTAGGCTTTGAGCCATACATTCAACCACAACATGCAACGCTGCTACTAGCAGTATTTAGCTTTGTATTTTTTGCCGTTGTTTATTATTTCTCTTTAAATCCAGCGAAAATTATGGATTACATCGGTAAATATTTAACGCCTGCTTTTTTAGTCGTCTTATTTATTATAATTATTACAAGCATCATCAAGCCAATGGGTGATTTCCAGCAGCCAGTCGGTGATTATTTGGATGCTGCTTTTATGACAGGCTTTAAAGAGGGCTATAATACGATGGATGCCCTAGCATCATTGGCATTCGGGATTGTTGTCATCAATGCTATTAAAAGTGCAGGAATTACAGATCGCAAGGAAATAGCCAAGGCTACATGGACATCGGGTATTTTTGCGATGGCTTTAATGACACTTATTTACGGCTTAATTACGTATATGGGAGCTTCTAGTATTGATGCTGTTGGTACTTTTGACAATGGTGGTTTAATTTTTGCCGCAGTAGCAGATCACTATTTCGGCTCTTTTGGGGCCATTTTATTGGCGCTTATTATTGTCCTCGCTTGTTTAAAGACAAGTATAGGGTTAATTACGTCCTGTAGTGAATTTTTTCACGAAGTGTTTCCAAAAATCAGCTATAAATGGTTTGTGTTTTTACTTTGTCTTGTGTCCTTTACGATTGCAAACTTCGGCTTAAACAATATCATCCAATTTGCGATCCCTGTTTTAATGTTCTTATATCCACTAGCCATTGTATTAATCTTGCTTGCTCTTTGCTCATCCTTCTTTAAGAATAAGCAAACAGTTTATGCCATTGCGATGATTTTTACATTTTTCATTAGTTTAATTGATGGCTATAAAGCCTTGGTGGAAAGTGTGCCAGGAGCGAAATTAGGCGTTTTGGACGCAGTGGAGAAGCTATATTCAACGATCCTTCCTTTTTATGACATCGGATTAGGTTGGATACTACCAGCTCTTGTAGGAGCAGTGATTGGGAGCTTGTTCCTGTCTAGAAAAGTCATATAAATGAAAAACCACGCACAGACATAATTCACTGTGCGTGGTTTTTTATGGATTAATAAGCTGTCCAGCCACCATCCACCGCAATCACTTGTCCATTCACAAAGCTTGCTTCGTCTGAACCAAGGAAAATAGCTAATTGTGCGATTTCTTCTGGTTGACCAGCACGAGGATTAATCGATAGTCCAAGTGATTGGCGTGCAGCACCCGCTTCACTCATACTAGTCATAGAAGAGGCGATATTAGTCATAACTGCTCCTGGTGCAATCCCATTACAACGAATATTTTTATCAGCATACATAAACGCTGTATTTTTTGTTAAACCGACAACGGCATGCTTTGAAGCTGTATAGGCTGCTCCTGCGCGTGCCCCGTATAAGCCACCAGCAGAAATATTATTCACAAAGACACCATGCCCTTGCGCAAGGAAAATTTCTGTAGCCATACGCATAGAGCGCATAACAGCTGTAGTATTCACGGCAAATACTCGATCCCAACGTTCATCAGAAATTTCACCAACTGGCTCCATCCCATCCATAATGCCCGCATTGTTCACTAAAATATCTAATTGACCGTAGTTCGTTTTCGTTTCGTCAAATAAACGTTGTAAGTCTTCTGTTGATGCGACATTTGTTTGAATGGCAAATGCTGTACCTCCAGCTGCCTGAATACCGTCCACAACTGCTTGGGCACCTTCTAAATTTAAGTCTGAAACGACAACCTTAGCGCCTTCTTTTGCATATCCTTCAGCAATGGCTTTCCCCATGCCTGAAGCTGCACCTGTCACAATGGCTACTTTACCTTCTAATCTCATCTCAAAGACCTCCTCAATGTATGTCGATAGTTATTGAACATCTGTTCATTAAAATCATATAATAAATATGAAAGCGATTTCAATATGCAAATTATCATGATGTGTTGAGTATTCAACACTTTTGGAAAAACTGTTGAATAAGGAGCTGAAAAAATTGCGTACAACCGATTTACGGATTATTAAAACGAAACAAGCCCTGCACAACGCCTTATTGACCTTGCTCAGCCAAAAGCCATTGGAGCAAATATCGATTGCAGAAATTTGTAGAGAGGCGAAGATTAATCGAGGAACATTCTATTTACATTACGAGCAAAAAGAGGGGCTCTTTGAAGAATACTTTCAGGAAATTATGGAGGATTTATATCAATCCTATGAAGAACCCTACCGTGCTGTCCCAACCTTGGACACCCATCAACTCGATCCAACAACCATTCGGATTTTTCATCATATTGAACGCTTTAAAATGTTTTATCGTATCGTATTTTCTAAAAATGTCCCGTTGACCTACTATTACATGCTATTTGACGGGATTTATTCACTGTTAAAGCGGGATATTACTACACACCATGAGCATCACATAGCGGACCATATTTCGATCGACTATTATAGTGCTTATCAAGCAAACGCCATCATCGGACTCATCATCCAATGGTATCGCGGTGATTTTAGCGATAGTGTAACAGTTCTAAACAAGCAACTAGCTTCGATTTTAAAAAATGTTCGGAGTGAAGGGTAGAGAGAAGAGGTGGATAGAACCCGAAAAGCGGTGGATAGCCTGTTGAAAGTGGAGGATAGGATAGGAAAAGCGGTGGATAGAATGCTAGAAGTGAAGGATAGGGAGAGAAGTGTAGGATAGAACCCGAAAAGCGGTGGATAGCCTGTTGAAAGTGTAGGATAGGATAGGAAAAGCGGAGGATAGAATGCTAGAAGTGAAGGATAGAACCCGAAAAGAGATGGATAGCCTGTTGAAAGTGTAGGATAGGAAAAGAAAAGCGGTGGATAGAACGCTAAAAGTGAAGGATAGAGAGAGAAGCGTAGGATAGAACCCGAAAAGCGGAGGATAGCCTGCTGAAAGTGGAGGATAGGATAGGAAAAGCGGAGGATAGAACGCTTGAAGTGGAGGATAGAGAGAGAAGTGTAGGATAAAACCGGAAAAGCAGAGGATACTCTGCTCAAAATGAAGGATAGCTTATCTCTTTCAAAGTGATAAAGCGATGGGCTACAAGCAACATAGCCCATCGCTTATTTGAATTATTGAATTGGAACAGGTTTCAGAGCGACAACGATTGTCACAAGGATGATGAGCTGTATAGCTCTTTTCACTTATCAATTGTAGAGCAGCTTCGATAATTCGTTGTGCAGTTCCTTTCGTGCAAGTAATTACTTACATGCTAACGAACTATATTTTTATTTGCAACATAATGGAAGAGCATTGACAACTATATCGACTGCTGATATATTTTAATTATATCGACTGACGATATATTGATGGGCGATATAAGGGGGGATTTAGATGACACAGGAACATCCGCCATTAACAGAGGGCGTTTATTATATTTTATTAGCATTATACGAGGCTAGGCATGGCTATGGCATTATGCAATTGGTGGAGGAAATGAGCAATGGGCGAGTGCGTTTAGGCGCAGGTACCATTTATGGTGCGATTAAAACATTGCTAGAACGAGGCTGGATAGAGGCGCTTGATGAAGATGGGCGAAAGAAAGAATATATCATTACCGCTACTGGAAAAACGGTCATTGAATATGAAATTTTGAGATTAAGGGAACTTTTTGACAATGGTATCCGTATAACAAAAGGAGTTGAATAATATGCATAAATATCGCTTGATGATTAATCCCTATGCAATAGAGAAGTGGGTTAATGACATGGCTTGTCAGGGCTGGCATTTAAAAAAATTCACATGGATTCGGTTTACGTTTGAACGAGGAGAACCAGGTCGCTATATTTATCGCCACGATGAATTGGAGCGATTTGGCAGTCACTATGAAGAGGACTACCTGGAATTTCTTCAATCCTCTGGCATTGAACAGGTTGATCGCTCTGGCAATTTTGTGTTTTTTAGAAAAGTAGCACAGGAAGGTACATTTGAACTCTATACAGATAAAAAAACCAAAATTGGAAACTTGTCAAAAAAGATGTCACTGTTGTTTTCCCTTATTCTACTTAATTTGTTCATTGGTATCATCGGTTTAATGGGCGATTTTTCGGAGCAAACGACTGACTGGGTTGGTTTCACATTGAATACGCTGAATCTAGTTGTTGTCGTATTATTCTCTCTCCCACTCTATAAGCTTATGCGTGTACGTAATCGATTAAAGAGAGAATTAAATGTATTTTCAGATTAACAAGCGAGCATTATTTTCCGGGAAATCAGAAAATAATGAAAATTTAAGCATGACTTTATAGTAGAGGTGAGATTAGATGAAAAAAAGGATGTATCGTTTTTTTATGGATTACGAAAAGGAAGAACGATGGGTCAATAATATGGCAGATCGGGGGTGGAATCTAAAAAAAACAGTGGCAGGTTACTTTGTATTTGAAAAAGGCACACCAGAACTATATATTTATCGAAATGAATTTGTGAGTAGAAAATCAAAGGATTATTTTGAGTTTCTAGACGCGATGAATATCGAGTGTGTGTCCAAATTTGGTGGATGGGCCTATTATCGAAAACTAAAATCAGAGGGACCCTTTGAAATATTTACAGATACCACTTCTAAATTTAACTATATAAAATCAATGAATCGCTTTTTTATACTCGTGTTACTGTTAAATTTAATGACTGGTATTTATAATATAGCGCTAGGTTTATGGGAATCTGCTGCAGGACTAGTGAATACTAGTGTAGGATGCATGAGCTTGATCGTAGCCTTGCTGCTGGTCATTCCTATTGTGAAAAATGAAAACCGGAAAAAGGGCTTGAAACAAGACTTACATATATTTGAAGGATAAGGAGGATGACAACATGACATTACAGTTACAGCGTGTTACAAAGAAGTACAAGGATTTTACAGCTGTGGATGATTTGAATTTTACCATTGAAAAAGGTGAAATTTTTGGTCTGATTGGACAAAACGGTGCAGGGAAGACAACGACATTCCGAATGATTTTAGATTTACAGGAAACGACGGCGGGTACAATTACTTGGAATGGTCAGCCAGTCAATGCCATTAACCGAGACATCCTTGGCTATTTACCCGAGGAGCGAGGTATTTTCCCAACGATGAAGGTAGAGGAGCAGTTGTACTTTTTTGGTGAGCTACGTGGTATGAAAAAAGCAGCGCTAAAAAAAGAAATAGATTTTTGGATTCAACGCTTTGAACTGGAAGAAAAACGCAAAGATAAGGCAGAAACATTATCAAAGGGGAACCAGCAAAAGGTTCAGCTCATTGCAAGCTTTATCCATAAACCAGCGTTTTTAATTTTAGATGAACCATTTAGTGGACTAGATCCAGTTAATAAAGATTTACTGAAGGATGCGATTTTACTATTAAAAGAGCAGGGCACGACCATTTTATTCTCCAGTCACCAAATGGATAATGTCGAGGAGCTTTGTGATCATTTGTGCTTATTAAAACGAGGTGTCTCTTTATTTTCTGGAAGCTTACTAGATTTAAAGAAACAATATGGCAAAACAAAGCTTGCAGTTCGTACGGATTGGTCGACGACACAGCTATTGGCACTAGAAGGCGTCAAGGATGTGCGTGTAGAGAAGGAGCAAACGGTTCTTACATTAGCAGACGAAAGCTTTGCTCAAAGTATTTTTGAGCAGCTGTCCAATGGGAAATATATTGAAAAATTCAGCTTGGATTATTTATCGTTAGATGAAATCTTTAAAGACAAGGTAGGTGGCCATGTTGTCGAAGTTTAGTTTACTAATGAAGCAATTATATAAATCTAAAATCAAGTCCAAATCGTTTATCTTAATGACCTGTTTATATGTACTTGTCATGTCTGTCGCTGTATTCTGGTCAGAAATTAAAGAGCTATTTACGGGTGATGATGAAGCACAGCAAATCGCCATTATTAATGAAACTTCTGCAGATTTAAGTGGCATCTTTGTCTCCAATGGGGATATGGCCTTTATTCAGGATGAGCAGGATGTTTCAAAACTTGAAAAAAAAGTAAAGGATGGCAAGCTTGATGCGATTGTGACGATTAACGATCAAGATGGTCAGCTACAAGCAGAAATAGCGACGTTCACACCATTGAAATTGAACGATCAATCCACATTGTCATCCTTATTGCAGTATGCTGGTCAGCATTATGCCGTACAGCAATTATCGTTATCACCTGAGCAAGCAGCACAAATTATGGCGGCTCAAACAACGATTTCAACGAAAAACTTAAATGAGGAATCAGCAGGTGGGAAAAGTGAGGAAGAAAAGCAATCAGGGTTAGTTGTTTCCTATGCTGTCGGCATTTTAATCTATTTCTTCATTTCTACATTCCTATCGATGATTACGACTGAAATTGCCTCTGAAAAAGGCTCACGAGCAATGGAAATGCTCCTAGTAAGTGTCAAACCAGCGACACATTTTAAAGCGAAAATTGCTGGTGTGTTATTGCTGGCTTTAACACAGATGGGTATTATTGCAGCAGTTTTCCTCATCTATGCGAAATTTATTAAAGGTGGCATGGTATGGGATGCGGCTGCTAGCATCATCAAGGAGTTATCTATTGGCTATGTAATCTATGCTATCGTATTCCTGTTGTTAACGGTCATTCTGTATTTAATCATTGGTGCATTATTTGGTTCATTGGTATCAAAGGTAGAAGAAGCGGGTCAAGTTTTAATGCCAGCGATGATTATTACGATCATTGGCTTCTATGTCATGCTTACAGGCATGGGGAATCCGGATACATTAATCATTAAAATTTTCTCTTATATCCCGTTAACTTCTGGTATGATCATGCCAATGCGAATTGGTGCTACAGATATCGGAGGTATTGTTCCACTATTATCCTTAGGTATTTTAATCGCAACGATTGTTGTCGTGTACCTATTTAGTTTATCGTTCTATAAACGCAGTGTATTGACATATAGCTCTGGCGGCGTCATTCAAAAAATTAAAACGGTATTAAAGGTAACAACATAACACAAGACCAAAAGCAGCTACATGGATAATGTAGCTGTTTTTTTGGTCATTAGATGTCATTGCTAGCAAACAATGCAAAGGAATTTACGGAATCAGTCGAATTTTGTATAGAAAGAAGCTATAATTTAAAAAAGGGGTGAGACTATGTTAACTAAATCAGAGGTGGACGCGCTTCTTGCCCTAAAGCCAAAGTGTCGTTTAACAACACCTGAGGAAAAAGCTCAGTTCTTTCAAAAACTTCAACAGCGATGTCCCATCAATAAAGAAATGGAAGACATTCTCCTTCATCATGCCCAGATAGAGGTTTTTATTCATAATGCTCACCCTAACCAATATAGCTTACAATATGGGCTTCACCAGAATGACTATAATGTAACAAACTCGTATTTTTTCATACTGTAGGAAATGAAACTTTTTTACATGGTAATCGTAAGTAATTAGTAGAGATAAATTGCAGGGGGTAAAACGTATGTCTGAATTCAACAATGATCTTTTAAAATCCAAGGACCCATTCGCTTCAGAAAATCCTTTATTACAGCCAAATCCACTAGTTCAACAGGCATCTGAGCAAAAGCCGGTACTTGTGTCAGAGCAGGAGTTATCGCAAATTGCACAAAATCAGCTAGTGTTAAAGCAAGATCCTGAGGTTCATGCACTGGCACAAAAAATTGATGTGAAAGATCAAATTGCTATGCTTGAGCTTGGTAAAGAAACAGCAAGTGGCATTTCTACCTTTTCAGATAAAATGCTCGCAACGATGAAAGCCAGTAAGCTGGAAGAGTCGAGTGTGCTATTAAATAATCTTAATAAAATTATGGATAAGTTCGATCCACAAGATTTTGCGGAAGAGAAAAAGGGCGGTTTCATCTCCAAGCTCTTTAATAAAGGGAAAGAGCAATTGGAAAGGTTCTTATCTAAATATGACAGCATGAACAAAGAAGTAGATGTTATTTATCGTGAAATTCAAAAATATGAAGGTGAAATGAAGCGTAATACCATCGACCTTGAAAATCTGTATGACCAAAATTTAAACTACTTCCAGTCATTAAGTAAATTTGTTGCAGCGATTGAAGTAAAAACAGAAGAGGTTCGCGCATCATTACCTGCACTTGAGCAAAAGGCACAAACAGGTGATCAACTGGCAGCAATGGAATATGAAACAATGCTACGCGCTGTAGAATTATTAGAGCAACGTCGCTATGATTTAGAAATGGCACAGCAAGTATCATTCCAATCAGCACCTCAAATTCGCTTAATGCAGCAGGGGAATAACCATTTAATTGGTAAGATTAACTCTGCCTTTGTGACGACGATCCCCATCTTTAAACAAGGGTTAATTCATGCAGTCACATTGAAACGTCAAAAGCTAATTTCCGATTCGATGGTTGAACTGGACCGTCGTACAAATGAAATGCTTGTCCGCAATGCTGAAAATATTAGTAAAAACAGTGTGAATATTGCACGTCAAGCTGGTAGCCCGAGCATTAAAATCGAAACGATTGAAACAACATGGCAAACGATTATGGCTGGTATTCAAGAAACGAAGCAAATTCAAGCAGAAACAGCTAGAAACCGTGAAGAAGGTCGTAAACGAATTGAACGTTTGCAATTGGAATATGAAAAACTGAAAAAAATGTAAGTCTAAAGCTTCCTGCAATCATTTTGTAGGAAGCTTTTTCTATGCAATGTATGACGTGACTCTGTCTCAAATGGAAGTATTACGCCAAGTGAAAATTGTTTTTTGACAAAAAGCAAAATACTGATTATGATAAAATTAAATGAGAATGATTATCAAATGAAAAAGGAAGCGGATAAATGTTACTTCAAGCAATAGGATTACATGAATTGATTCGTGGAGGAGTGAAAAACGAATGCCAAATAAACTAAAGCCCTCTACATTGTCGTATGAGCCTTTTAAAGATGGCACGATTGCTCTCTATACGACAGATAGCTTAATGATCGTTCCACAAAATCGCTATTTAGAACTGTTGCATATGGAAGAACTGTATAATACTATGCATACAGATTTAGATAACAAGCAAACAAGTTTAGAACGAGAACGAAAAATGCTAAAAAAACAAAATGCTCAGTTTACAGAGGATTTGCAAAAGGTCAAGCAGCAAAACATGGTGCTACAGAAAAAGGTAACCGAATACAATTGTGTGATAGAGGAAATGAAGGTGCTCCGCCAACAAAATACGGAGCTACTGATTGAATTAAGTAAATATACAGCTATGTCTAGAGAGTCACTGACGGGTCCTTTGAAGTCGATGATTCGAGATATGCGTGAACAAGGGGTTGGAATTAAAGAAATCCATATTCGCATCAAACGCCAGATCAATCCAGATATTAGCTATAGCACCGTGCGAAGATACATTTCCGAGCTAGAATCTGAGCCAAAAGGCTAACAGCTATTGTCAGGCACTTGAAATTTGGCATTTACAGTTGCCACACAAAGTCCTATAATGAGTCTATTCTTTAACTAGTTTAAGAGTATGTGAAGTCGTTCATCGATTTCAATAAGAGTAGGAGCGTTATTGGCCATGTCAAATGAGAAAAAAGGGGTTTTGGCTGCTATTTTAGCCTATGCCTTTTGGGGAGCATTCCCTTTATATTGGAAACTACTTGAACATGTACCAAGTATGGAAATTTTATTATCCCGTGTCATTTGGTCCTTTGTCTTTACGGTACTGGCTGTCATCGTCTTCCGAATGCGGAAGGATCTTGTTGCAGATTTAAAATATTTATGGTCTCATCAAAAGCATTTTTGGCAGCTTGCGGGTGCATCCTTTGTTATTTCAATGAACTGGTATTTGTATATTTGGGCAGTCACACATAACCATTTAATTGAAACGAGTTTAGGTTATTATATTAATCCGCTCTTGTCTGTTATTTTTGGGGTGATTTTCTTTAAAGAATCGCTAAGTCGTGCACAATGGGTAGCGACGGGAATTGCTTTTATTGCGGTAATTATTTTAACGATTAATTATGGCTCTGTGCCATGGGTAGCATTGTTGATCGCGCTATCTTTCGCTATTTACGGTGTACTGAAAAAGAAAATTACACTGGACCCTACAAGGGGATTAGCCATTGAAACATTATTGATTTTACCGTTTGCATTAGGCTATTACATTTATCTGTTTACAACCCATCAGGCCTCATTTTTACATGTCAATGTCAAAACAGACATTTTGATGATCTTCAGTGGGTTAGTCACAGCTGTGCCGCTTATTTTATTTGCGAAGGGCGCACAAAATATTCCTTTATATTTACTAGGCTTTATTCAATATGTGGCGCCAACCATTGTCTTGATTTTAGGCATCGTGCTATACAAAGAGCCGTTTAGTCAAGTAGAGTTCCTCGCATTCAGCATTATTTGGGCGGCTTTACTACTATTCTCAGGGTCTAAAATCATAGAAACAAGGAAGGCCCATCATAAATCCGTTTCGTAAAAGACTTGTAGAGTTTCTACAGGTCTTTTTTTGTGATGGAATTATGACGTCCACGATAACAATAATGGAGAAGTAGAAAAAGAGGTGTTTTAAATTGGAGGAAGTTTTCCTTTTCAACCTTTACTTCCATGCTAGCATATAGTAAAATGTCAATAATTAGATAACAATGATAATTTAATGCGAGGTGCATGTTTGTGAGTGCGGTAGGTTCTAACTAGGTAAAAATTGAATGAAATAAAGGCTATGACGACAGGGGATATATGTCATGAACACACCCCTTAATTTGTCATGGATTTATTTCAAAAACCTATGTAGATACCTACAATACTTTATTAAGCGTGGCACACATGGTTGGAACTTCAATTAGATGAGGTTTTATTTGTGATGCTAAAAAACTCGCCTTTTAAAGATGAAGCTGTGGGGAATCCTCACAGCTTTTTTATGTTGCTGTACCCATATGCTTTTGTGCCGAAAGTGAAGCGTCCATTACTTAGAGACGCAATTGCTATGTTTAAAAACCATCATTGCTATCTAATATTGGGTAGGTATCTTCATGTATGATAAAACATCACAATGAGGAGCATCAACAAATGAATAGTACGACTCTTAATAAATTACAATATGATGAATTAAAAGATATTGTTAAATCCTACTGTGTTAGCGGATTAGGAAAACAACTTTTAGATAAATTAATGCCCAGCTCAAGCTTAAAGGTAGTCAAAACGCGCTTGAATGAAACAACAGAGGCTCGTGCGATTTTAGATGCAGAGGGTCATATACCCTTTTTAGGGGTATCGAATATAGAGCATTTGATGACGAAGCTTGAAAAGGGCATGATTCTTGATCCAAGTGAGCTAGTCAGTATGTCAGACTTTTTACGAGGCTGTCGTAACATCAAAAAATTCATGCTGGATAAGGAATTTTTTGCACCAGTTCTTTCATCTTATGCCCATTCTATGGTTGAATTTAAAAGCGTTGAAGAAGAAATTAATTTTGCAATTAAAGCCAATCGTGTGGATTCGGCTGCTAGTCGCGAATTAAAGCGTATCCGCCATCATATGGAGACGACAGAGGAAAAAATGAAAGAACGCTTAACGAAGTTTTTGAATAACAGTGCCAATAAAACATACATTCAGGAGTTTTTTATTAGTCAAAAAGATGATCGTTATACTATTCCGATAAAGGCTTCTTATAAAAACCATGTACAGGGGACAGTAGTGGAAATTTCCTCAAAAGGGGCAACCGTTTTTATGGAGCCGAGTGTAGTGGCTAAATTAAATGTGGAATTGGCGACCTTAAAAGCCGAGGAAGCGGTTGAGGAGTATCAAATTTTAGCAACTTTATCTGGGCTTTTAATGGAACATCTACAAGCCATCCATATTAACATGGAGTTGATTAGCCAGTATGATATGGTCTTTGCCAAGGCAAAGTTCAGTAGACAAATTGGTGGTATGGAGCCACGTATTAATGATTATGGCTTTATCCAATTAATCAATGGCAAGCATCCTTTACTACCAGGAAATGCAGTACCTCTACAGTTTTCTATCGCGAGGGACTACCGTAGCTTAATTATCACAGGACCAAATGCTGGAGGGAAAACGGTCGTGTTGAAAACAATTGGTCTCTTAACATTAGCTACGATGTCAGGCTTTCATATCGTGGCGGATAAAGGAACTGAAATGGCGATATTTGATCATATCTTTGTTGATATTGGCGACAATCAAAGTATAGAAAATGCCTTAAGTACGTTTTCGTCCCATATGAAAAATCTGTCCGACATTATGAGGGCAGCAAATAATCATACACTTTTACTGTTCGATGAAATAGGCAGTGGAACAGAACCAAATGAAGGAGCTGCACTGGCAATTGCAATGCTAGAGGAATTTTACCAGATGGGCTGTATCACCGTAGCAACAACACATTATGGCGAAATTAAACGATTTTCAGAGATGCATCCTGATTTTATGAATGCGGCAATGCGCTTTAATAGTGAAACACTAGAGCCTTTGTATCAATTACTAATTGGCACGTCTGGAGAGAGTAATGCCCTATGGATTTCTAAAAAAATGAATGTTCGTGAAACGGTTTTACAAAGGGCAAAGGATTATTTGAATAATAAGGATTATCAGCTAACACTCGTTCAAGACAGCAAAATTCGTAAGCCACAAGCAGAGAAAACGAGCATGGGGGCGACATATGCCTTTGCCAAAGGTGACCGTGTAAAATTATTGGATTATGATGATGTAGGCATTGTATACGAAGAAATGAATCCATACAATAATGTCAGCGTATTCTATAAGGGGCAAATGCTAGAGGTGCATGTCAAACGACTTACCTTGGAATTACCAGCAGAGGAGCTATACCCTGAGGGATATGATCTCGAGACATTATTTGTAGACTATCATGAACGCAAGCTTCAGCATGATATCCAACGAGGCTCCAAAAAGGCGTTGCGTAAAATCCATAAACAAATGAAGAACGATCGTCCGCAGTAAAAATAAGGGATTGCACGAGGCTGTGCAATCCCTTTATTTTAGGATATGGAATCAATTTGTGCCTTAATCGTCCGATAGACTTCCTCAATTTTGTGTTTATAGGGTAAATCAACTAATTCCAGTGAATCCGTGTAGGCCATTTTCGCAATGTCATAGGCTGTTGTCAGCTCCCCAAAATGGGCATAGCAAAGGGCTTTATAGGAAAAGCACTCATTTAAAGCTAGGATGTCATACGGATGGCTAATAAAGATCGGTTTTTTTGTAAAGTGTTCAAATGCGGCCTTCGCTTCCCCATAATGACCAAGTAAATAGAAGGACTTTCCTTTTTCAGCATAATAATAGTTTGCATCCAAAATTTCAAAATCTTCATGTATGAGTTCATTAAAACGCTCTATTTCTATCAGAGCCTGCTCATAATTAAGTTTGTAATTATTATAATAATGTGCTCGTAAAATAAAAATTAAAGCATCTACTTGAACACGTTCGGCAAATGCCCGATACTGTTCCAACTTCATAAACATATGCTCCGCTTGTTCAAAGTCATGATCAATCATGGCACAATACGCACCAATACGATACATATCATCAATTTTATAGAACAGTTGGTTTTTATGTGCATTGGCAATTGTCTCGTTTATTAACTTTTTCCCTTCCTCATGCTCTCCAATGGCAAGCTGTAAAACACTTGTATAATAAGTCATTAACAGGGCATCTCGTGAATCAAGCTGATAGTCCTCGTGTTCAATGATTTCTTTTGCCTGTAAAATACAGCTATAAGCCAATTTATATTGACGTTTTTCAGCGAAAATGGTCATTTGTAGAACGAAGGTTTTAAACCAATGGCTCAGTAAGTTAATTTCTTTAAAGATGATGCGTGCTTGTTGAAGTGGGGATTCCCATGTCGTTAATCCCGCTTCATACTGTGCATCAGCGTAAATATACAATAAGCGGCCTGCTTCATAACTAAGCGGAAGCCCCTCTATAGACGGCCTAATCAAATCTACAATTTTTTGATGATGGTCTGCATCACCACGTTTTACTTCTGCAAATAAAATTTCAACCTGCTCTAAAAGCTGGCGAATGGAGGATGAGGTTACCTCTTCCAATAATTCACTAGCCTTTACACCTAAACGCTCAGCAATATAGTCAAGGCTTTCCATGGAAGGCTTGGCCTTATCATTTTCTATTTGACTTAGCATTCCTTTTGTTAGACGGTCACCTGCAAGCGCCTCTAATGTTAATTTTTGTTCTTTCCTTAATTTGCGAATTCGTGTGCCTAAAGAGTCCATTGCCTCGCCTCCTTTTGTTTAATTATATTAAACTTTTTGTTGCGTGAAAAGGGGGAGCTGTGGTATATTTTTGTTTAATGTAATTAAACTTTTTAATTTAGTTAAAAAACGGAGGGGTTTATGGATGAATGAAGCGAATAAATTAAAGAAGGCGACCTACCATTTATGGACATTTACGGCAAGCAAAATGATTGCCATGCTAGGAGCAAATGTCATGGCGTTTGGCTTCAGCTTGTATATTTTAGCGATGACAGGATCGGCGATGAGCTTTGCAACGAATATGATTTGTTCTGTACTACCACGTGCACTTGTAGCCCCTTTAGCAGGCTATGTTGCGGATAATTTTTCGAAAAAACGAACGATTTTAATCGCACAGGCAGGGACTATTTTGACCGTAGGGGGGTTGCTGCTCTATACAGAAACAGTAGGAATGTCTGTTTATGCCATTTACATAGCTACTGTTTTTAATACGATTTGCTCAGCATTTTCTGGTGTAACGTTCTCATCTGCCATTGCAACGCTAGTCAATCCAGAGCGTTTACAGCGTGCGATGTCCTTTAATCAATTGTCGATGTCTGTGGCTGCGATTGGGGGACCAGTCATCGGTGGTATGATGTATGGATTTTTTAACATGGATGTATTTTTAATGCTCAATATGGTGGCCTATACGATTGCCTTTTGTTTAGAGGCTACGATGGATTTTAATCTTTATAGTACAAGAGGGGCAGATGTGACAAAAGAAAAGATGTGGGATGGACTGAAAAATGGGTTTCATTACATCAAGCAACGTACAGTTATTAAAACCATTATGTGGGTGGCTTTATGGATTAATTTGTTCTTTTCTGCCATCGCTGTAGGTGGAACATACATTATTATTGAATTGCTAAAAGTAAAATCCATGCATTTTGGTTTTATTGAGGCTTCAGGAGCAGCGGGTATGCTTGTGGCATCCCTTTATTTCGCAACAAGACCAGAAGTGAAGGTGCCGTTACGCTTTTCGAAAATGAGCTTATTGCTATTGGCTGGAAGTGTTGCCTTAGCAATTATCCCATTACTCACAAGCTTTTCCTATATAGCCATCATCATCTTTTATTTAATCATCTATTTTATTTTCGCAATTTTCGAAATGGGCATTAATATGCCAATTGGGGTGTATATGCAAAAAATTATTGCAGAGGAATATCGTGGGCGTGTCTTTGGCTTAATGGAGACAATGGCGATGTCCATGATGCCAATTGGTATGGTGGTCTATGGAATGTTATATGATACATTACCAGCAACCATTATTTTACCAGTAACAAGCATCATTATTATTATCCTTTCGCTAGCACTGCTACGTCCATCTATCTTGAAGGAAGCACATCCAGAGTATTATAAAAAAGAAAGCTTAAGGGAAAACGTTCCAAATACAACAACATAGCTCGAGGAATTGAAAACCCAAACGATCAAAAACACTTCAGCGTTTTGTAGATCGTTTGGGTTTTTTGATGAAGCCATTTCAACGATCCTCAATAACCAAATAAGTAGCTTGAATAGGGCCATGTACACCAACGATGAGAATCATTTCAATATCTGCTGAGTTACTGGGACCTGTTATAAAGTTAATGCAGGAAGCAATGTTGTCACCACGACGGATTTTTTCGCTAATCCAACGTGCCGCTTGTGTCATACGAGGGACAATCGTACTTTTCGGGATTAAAATAATCGATTTTTCTGGTAAAAAGCTAACGCTTCTCCCTCGATTCTTACTACTAAAAAGCACAGCAGTTCCTGATTCTGCCAAAGTCATTTCACTTATCGTAATGCCAATATTTGCTTTTTCCGCTTGCCTAATATTTTCCTCAGGTTGCTGTGCATTCCATTCATAGAGTTCGATATTGGCTTGTGGCCATTGTTCGGTCATTAGTGGAGATAGTCCATAATCTTTCAATCTTTCGTCCTTCCATGTAATGACGGACTGACCCCCATAATGGTCAACAATAGCTTGTAAATCCTGGGGAAGTGTGGACGTACTAGACATTTTAATATCCGTATGAATGTTAGCACATTGCTTGATTAAAACCTCTACTAATTCATCCTGTGTCGCCTCCTTGAGCACACGATCTTGTGGCTGATACTGCCAGGTTGGGCGTGGAAGTTCTGTTTTAGGAGAACGTCCAAGCTGTTTAGCAATGTTAGCTAAAAAGCTCTCTCGGTGTTGAATCATACTTGTCATTCGTGCTTACCTCCTTTTGTACGCTGCTTCATCCAATCTCGGAAACTATCTTTATTTGGTGCTGGGAAATCCCTTGCTTCAGTCCAAGCCTTTAATGGGCCTGGCCCCTTTGAAATGGTATGGTCCTTCGTAAAAGGGGACATAGCTGGAGCAGCTATTTTTGTTGCCATTTTATAGAGAGTAGGGGAGGAAGCCCCTAAACCGAAAGCCTTCATTAAAAGCTTTTCAGACACGGGTGCTTTGCCTTCATTCTCTACAATAACTTGACGATGTCGATGAATCAGCTGATGTAAAGGAATTTTAACAGGGCATGCATCCGTGCAAGCACCGCACAATGTAGAAGCGTATGGCAGTTCTTTAAAATCATCATAGCCTCCTAATAACGGAGACAGGACAACCCCAACAGGACCAGAATAGATAGAGCCATAGGTATGCCCGCCAACATGTCGATAGACTGGACAAGCATTGACACAGGCAGCACAGCGAATGCATTGTAAAATAGGTTGAAATTCGCCACCTAAAATCGCAGAGCGCCCATTATCAACAATGACTAAATGGAATTCCTCAGGTCCATCCGTTTCGCCCTCGCCTTGAATCCCTGTTAGTGTAGTAATATAGCTTGTTAGCTTTTGACCAACCGCACTTCTAGTTAATAAGCTAACAAGGACCTCCATATCTTCAAATGTAGGAACAATTCTTTCCATCCCCATGACTGTGATTTGCGTTTTCGGTAGCGCTGTTACTAAATCTGCGTTGCCCTCATTTGTGACGAGTGTAATCGAACCACTTTCTGCGATGGCAAAGTTACAGCCTGTAATACCGATATCTGCGGTTAAATATTCCTGTCTTAATTTTTCCCGCACATAGAGAGCAAGCTCCTCAGGCTTCTCGGTTTGACGATAGCCTTGTTTTTCTTTAAAAACATCGCGAATTTGTTCCTTATTTTTATGCAGGGCTGGCGCCACAATATGGGATGGCGGCTCGTGATCGGCGACCTGCAAAATATATTCGCCTAAGTCCGTCTCAATCACTTCACAACCAAGCGCCTCTAAAGCCGTGTTTAAGTTAATTTCTTCTGTCACCATGGATTTTGACTTCACAATTTTTGTCGCATTTTTTTGTTTCGCAATACTTTGAATGTACGCTGTTGCTTCTTGTGCGGTTTGAGCAAAGAAAACATGTCCACCTCTTTTAGCAACATTTTCACTTAATTGATAGAGGTAATAATCTAAATTTGCTAAAACATGCTTGCGAATTTCCTCACCATGCGAGCGCCATTCTTCCCAATGTCCCAATTCTCTTGCCTGTTGAAGGCGACGTGTTTGGAAACGTTCTTGGGCACTCGAAACAGCATGACGCATAAATTGATTTTCCAGCTCTTTCGTTACACGTTGATGAAAGCGATCATCACTTGTTTTCATAGCCATTCTAATTTCCCCCTCTTAACGGCAGTTTAAGACTTCTGCAATATGCATCACTTTAATCGGCTTGCCTTGACGGTGAATGCGGCCACCAATATTCATTAAACAGCCAGCATCTGCCCCAATTAAAATATTTGCCTCTGTATCTTCCACATTGTGTACTTTTTCATTGACCATTTCTCCAGAAATATTGCCCATTTTGACTGAGAATGTACCACCAAACCCACAGCATCGATCTTTGCCAGGGAGGTCCACATAGTGTAAGCCCTTGACATTTTTTAATAATTGAAAAGGTGCATCTGTTACACCAAGCAATCGTGTCATATGACAGGATGTGTGATAAGTAGCTTTGCCTTCTAAATGAGCTCCGACATCGTTTATCTTTAAAACGTTGACAATAAACTCTGTAAATTCATAGGTTTTATCTGCTAATGCTTGTGCCTTTGTTGCCCAGATCGGGTCTTCTTTAAAAACCTCAGGATATTCTTTTAACATATAAGCACAAGAACCTGAGGGGGAGACGACGTATTCAGCATGCTCAAAGGCTGTAATCATTTTTTTCATCGCATTTTTTGATTCCTTCACATAGCCGCTATTGTAGGCAGGCTGACCACAGCAAATTTGATCCTCTGGAAAATCAATCTCACAGCCAAGTCTCTCTAACACCTCAACAACGGCTTTCCCTACATCCCCTTGAAACAAATCCACTAGGCAAGTGGCAAATAGTGTGACTTTCATCTTTATCGCTCCTTTTTAAAAAACAACTGGTCATCTGATGACTTATCGGTGATTTTATCATACAACAAATTTTACAGAGAATAAAACTATTTTTCATGAATTTTCGGAAAATAAAAAAACTACCTAGTGGGTGCTAGGCAGTTTACTATGATTGAGACTCAGTTGTTTCAAAATATTGTAAGAGCACTTTTTCAACATTGCTTAAATGAGACGCCATGGCATGTTTGGCTAGCTCCTCATTTTGTTGTTTAATTGCGAGGAAGATTTGCATATGTTCGTCATATAATTGTTCACTCGTTGTTTTCTGGGAGTACAACCATATTCGTCGCGTTTCTTTCATCGTGTCTATCATTAGGCCAGAAATTTGATCTAAGATTGTAGCGAGTAGAGGGTTTTGTGAGGCAGTGGAAATAGCTGCATGGAATTGATAATCTACTTTTTCACCGAGTTCACCATCCCCATGTGCTTGCTTCATGTTCTCTAAAATTTGTAACATCGCTTGTACATCCTGTTCTGAACGATGGATTGCTGCACTTGCTGCTGCTCCTACTTCAATTATTTTACGCACCTCTAATAAATGCGCAATATTCTGTTTATTTGTTAACATGGCAGTGGATAAAGGAAAATCAAGTTGCTTGGCTGGTACACTTTTGACAAAAGTTCCAGAGCCTTGCTTGATTTCAATTAACCCCATAGCTTTTAATGCAGAAAGCGCTTCTCGAACGGCGGATCGACTCACTTGTAATTGTTCGGCAAGCTGTTCTACAGAGTCCAGTCGATCGCCTGGTTTTAGGACACCAGCCCTGATTTTTTCATGCAGGATTTCGGATACTTCTTCATAAATCTTTTTTGGTTTAATTTTTCTTAATTTCAAGGGCTACACCTCTTTTTTTCGATCCATTGCACATCGGTTATCAATATTATACATGAAAAGTAGTCATATACTCATGGTTAACATGAACACTTTGTGGAGTAGGGGATATTTGTCGAAATGTAAGCTAATAATATTGTTAATATCACCCTATGATATGGTCATCAGATGATTTGGTGTTATGATGAGTCTGTTCAACTGAATAGTTTACTACAATAACATGAGGATTTCACTACTAAAGCTTCTTTCAACAATAACGTCAAGCAATCGACAATGTCAAGGCTAGAGGAAAGGAGTGAGCGATAACCTCTATAATAGGGTAGAAGAATGGCGGATTATGTTGACAGAAAATCAAGAGGAGGGCATAATGCAGAAGGAGCTTGATGGAACTTCTTAAAAACCTCATTATTTTGCCATGAAACGTTCACAAACAGAAAGGACGCTTTTTAGCCTTTTTTTTGGTACGATGAATGCAGTAACTGTAAGGAGCGATTAAAAAATATGGGATCTGATATTAACGTATTTTTAGCTTTTGGTGCAGGGTTTTTAAGTTTTATTTCACCATGTACTCTTCCACTATATCCAGCATTTTTATCGTACATAACGGGTATGACACTAGATGAGCTAAAATCAGAAAAAGGCATGCTTCAAAAACGTGCCATTTTCCACACATTATTCTTTTTACTAGGATTTTCAATTATCTTTATCATTATTGGACTAAGCGCTTCATTTGCAGCGGAGTTTTTCCTAAATTATCAAACTTTATTACGACAGGTTGGCGCTATTTTAATTGTAGTATTCGGTTTAATGATTGTCGGATTATTGCAAGTAGACTTCTTAATGAAGGATCGAAAGTTCCAATTTAAAAATAGACCGTCTGGCTATTTTGGATCTGTCTTAATTGGTATTGCCTTTGCGGCAGGTTGGACACCATGTACGGGACCAATCCTTGCGTCTATTATTATGTTAGCTAGTACAAATCCTGGTGCGGGCTTTAGCTATATGCTTGCGTATTATTTAGGATTTGCCATTCCATTCTTTGTGCTATCTTTCTTTATTTCACGTATGACATGGATTCGTACACACAGCCAAAAAATTGTGAAAATCGGTGGTTATGTCATGATTGCCGTGGGGATTTTATTATTCTTTGACGGCTTAACGTATATTACCCGCGTTTTACAGCCTATTTTCGGTGGATTTACAGGCTTTTAATTTGTTAAACTAAAAGGCATACCGAACTTTAACGCGGAGGGAGATGAACATGTGCCTACAGTTTTAGTAGTGGATGATACGCTATTCATGCGTGTTGCAATCAGTAATATGTTTTCAGAATGGGGTTATGAGGTAGTCGGTAAAGCAGCCAATGGCAAAGAAGCTGTGGCGATGTATCGTGATTTACAACCAGATTTAGTCACAATGGATGTAACGATGCCCGTTATGACCGGTATTGCGGCAGTAAAAAAAATCATCCCAGAATTTCCAAATGCAAAAATTATTATGGTGACAGCATTAGGCCAGCAAAAATTAATCGTAGAAGCGATTGAAAGCGGCGCCAAGGATTTTATTACAAAACCTTTCGAGCCAGAAAGATTAAAGGCTGTCGCCGATCAATTACTTGGACAAAATTGCTAATTAGACATTAGAGGAGGATTTTTATGTTGAGCAGTATCCCTTCTCACTATTATGTTATAGGGTCAACTATCATGGCCATTCTTATGGGCGGCTTTGTGATGATCATACGAATGAGAGCTTCCAAAAAGCCGACAAATGAGAAGAAAATTATTATCCCGCCAATTGCCATGTCTTCTGGCGCACTCATGTTTTTATTTGAGCAATTCCGCGTGCCAGCAATGCAAATTTTAGAAGCAGCCGCGGTGGGCATGTTGTTCTCGACAATCTTAATTGCTACTTCAAAATTTGAAGTAAAGGGACGAGACATCTATTTAAAACGTTCCAAAGCCTTCGTTTTTATTTTATTCGGTTTGTTAATATTCCGAGTCGTAGCGAAAATGATTTTAAGTAGTTCCATCGATGTCGGTGAATTAGCAGGTATGTTCTGGATACTAGCCTTCGCCATGTTATTACCTTGGCGAATCGCTATGCTGATCCAGTTTAAAAGAGTCAAAAAAACAATCCCACAACTACACTAGTGCAGAAGCTAGTGTAGTTTTTTTGTGCTTGAACAGCAAAAGTGGTGGATAGAAGCTTAAAAGTAGAGGATAGAATTTAGAAGCGTGGATAGAAGCTCAGAAGTGGTGGATAAAACAGCAAAAGTAGCGGATAAAATGAGGAAAGTGAAGGATAGCTTTGCGAAAGAAGAGGATAGAATTCAGAAGCGTGGATAGAAGCTCAGAAGTGGTGGATAAAACAGCAAAAGTAGCGGATAGAATGAGGAAAGCGAAGGATAGCTTTGCGAAAGAAGAGGATAGAACCTCGAACGTGGATAGAAGCTCAGAAGTGGTGGATAAAATAGCAAAAGTAGAGGATAGAATGAGGAAAGTGAAGGATAGCTTTGCGAAAGAAGAGGATAGAATTCAGAAGCGTGGATAGAAGCTCAAAAGTGAAGGATAGCCTTTCAAAAGCAGAGGATAGAACCACAAAAGTAGCGGATAGCCACGAACACCCACATTATAAATAAGAAAAAAACGCTGCACATAGCTTCGTGCAGCGTTTTTTTAATCAAATAAATGTTCGTAGGGGGCGATGTCAATGTGCATTTGTTCTAATTTTTTGCGTAAAAATTTGTGATCGCGTTTTGGTGTGGCCTGGATATATCCACGAATAATAAGGTCATTATTGATGGCAGCAGCTTTTTCTTCTAATGCGAGCTCGCCAATTTTTCCTGCAATTTTTTCCTTTGCTACTTGTCTAAAGAGCTCAGGTACAGGGCTTACTAGCTCATAGAGTAAGTCTTTTTCAGCTTGTCCCCATAAGTGAATCGTTCTATCTAAATAATATTCTTGCCAATCTAAATCTGATTTTCCATCTTGTTTAGGGAGTGCCTTTAAAAATTTTCGGAACATGAAGAATCCGCCAATAGCCATCAATGAAATGAGGACGACAACCCAAAATAAAATAAACCATAAAAACCAACCTTGTAACAAATCGTTCACCTCTTTGCCTTCTCTCATTCTATTATAAGAGCTTCCGAAAAAAAATTCATCCTATAATGTCCCTTTTTTAGCAATTCGCCATTATATAGTGTGCAGAAGGGAGGTGAGACTCGATGGTAGACGTTCACTTTTTAAATGCAACACTGCGCCTTAAGTATGTGACGGGCTATGATGAACAAAATGAACCAATATTCATCACAAAATCGTATCGAAATATTAGCCCCTCGCATAATGAGGGCGACTTAGTAGCGGTTGCACATGTCATTGCTAGTCTTTCATCACAGACACTGGCTAGTATTGTCAAGCAAGAAACAAACGAGTTATCTTAAGGAGGAATCAAACATGACACAAGTTTTAGAGTTACTCTTTGCAACGACTGATGGGAAAACGACAACACTTACAATTGATGCACCAAAGCCGCATATCACAGCGGCTGAAATTCAGCAGGCTATGACATCGATCATAGGTAAAAATGTCTTTGCTGGACAGACTGGTGCTTTATCTTCCATCAAGGGTGCACGCATGGTAGATCGCCAAGTAACAGAATTTGATGTAGCAACAGAATAATTCAAAACAGGTCTTTGCAATGAAACCGCAAAGACCTGTTTTACTGTAGGAGAGAGGGGAGACAAATGGAACCGTGGCTGAACATGATATCTGATATTGGTTTTCCGATTTTAGTGTCATTTTATTTATTGCACCGTGTCGAAGTAAAGCTTGATGCGATTCATGCGGCGCTCGTTTCGTTAAAATGAAATTTATTTCACAAAGATGTACGAAAGCTGTCACGTAGAAGTTCTTGTCAACGCTTACAACCTACTGTAGGATGAGGGTAGTGTAGGTTAGGGAGAGTGTTGACATGAAACGTAAGTTAATAGGGCTAGTTCTACTTTTAGCCTGTGCATCTGTGCTTGGCGCATGTGGAAATTCAAAATTTAAAGCAGACTACAGCCTAGAAATACCCGATTTTGAACATATTAATCAACGTGGTGAAACCGTTTCGCTCGAAAGTTTAAAAGGTAAGCCTTGGATCGGTATGTATATTTTCACGAACTGTATATCGATTTGCCCGCCGATGTCATTGAACATGGCACAAGTGCAAGAAAAGCTCCAGAAAAAAGGAGTAGAGGATTATCACATCGTTGCCTTTTCAGTAGATCCAGACGTTGATAAACCAGAAGTGTTAGCTAATTATATCAGTAAATACAATGTGCCAGATGAATCTAAGTGGAATCTTCTGACAGGCTATTCACAAAAATATATTGAACAGTTTGCAGTGAAAAATACAAAGATATTAGTGAAAAACGACCCTAACAGTGACCAAGTCATTCATGGCAATCAATTTTTCTTAGTGGACAAAGATGGTGTAATGGTCAAAATGTATAATGGCTTTGCTGAAAATATTGAAGATGTACCAATTGATACGATAGCTTCCGATATCGAAACATATATTGATGAAAATTTATAAAAAAGCAATAAACCGTCTCGAACTTTTGAGGCGGTTTTTTTATGTCATTTTAAGCTGGAAAAATAATCTTTTTCTGGTTGGGAATCGTTTAGAGTGTGGAAGGAGGCAAAAAAATGGTCTCACAGATGAGACAATCCCTTTGACCTATTATAGAATGATAGAAAAGAGGGGATGGGTACAATCATGACAATCGCACACACTTATTTACAAGTTGTTCAAAAAAGATTTAACAATGTGAAAGAGCAAGGGGATAAGGCGCTTGCCCAATTAGAAGAGGCACAGCTACATTGGGCGTATAATGAGGAATCCAATAGTATCGCAGTTATTGTAAAGCATGTTAGTGGCAATATGATTTCACGCTGGACAGATTTTTTAACGACGGATGGTGAGAAGTCTACGCGTAATCGAGATGATGAGTTTATGGATAGTCTTCACACGAAAGAGGCCATGCTCGTAGCTTGGGAAAAGGGTTGGCAAGTGTTTTTAGACGCCTTAGCGAGTTTAACAGAATCTGATTTGCAGCGATATGTCACAATTAGAGGAGAGCAGCTAGCAGTCATTGATGCCATTGAAAGACAGATGGCGCATTATGCACAGCATGTCGGTCAAATTATTTATATTGCGAAACAAGTTAAGGGCTCTGCTTGGCAAACGCTTAGTATTCCAAAAGGACAGTCACAGGCTTTTACAGAATCCATGCTAGATAAACAGCAACGTTAATAAAGAAAGATCGTAGCCAATAACATATGCTACGATCTTTTTATGTTAAATATAGCTTGTACATGGCCGTTTCTGCATCAATAGCTTGGGCGAGTTCGAATGCTTCCTGCTGATTTCTTTGATTCGTGATAATCTCATAGAAAAAGCGAATTAGAAACATGAGATTCGCGTTACCTTCTATATAATCATGGGGTGCTAAATAGGAGTGGCAGCCACTTTCTAAAAAGGCTGTCGCTAGCTGTTGCCAGCCTAATGTACAGCCAGCTGCTATCACCTTGACATCCTGTAGCTGACAATAGGATAGGACATCCTGTCGTTCAAAGTAAATACTTTTAGGTTCATTGTCTTCATATACATCTTCGCCTAACTCGGGTAAACAAAAGCGTCCCTCATTACCGTGGAAATTTAAAATAAGATAGTCCATTTTGCTTGGCAGATCCTCTCCAGACAAGACATCAATCAAATCATTTGGTCTTCCGATTAAATGAATTGTCACCCGTGCATCAAAGGATTCTAGTGCCGCTCTGATGGCCATGGATTCGAAATCACAATCAGGTCCAATGACTAAATGTACGTATAATGCTGGTTTACTCATATTTGCTTCACCTCTATTATTAGTATAGATGAAACTTATTGGGAGTGTAAACCATATATTACAATAATTACTATATATAAAAGTCTGTAAAGGAGGCGTAGGGATGCACAAGGGAGGCCATATTTATACACTGTTACTAGGCATTATTCTTAGTATAAGTACACTTCTACTTTTCAGTTACAATGAAAGGCAGCGAGAGGAGCTAGTATCCCTGCATCATAGTGAATTTCAAACAATTCAAGAGGCTTGGTATTTGTCTGGAAGTGATAGCAAGGAGCAATATTTGTATCCATTAAAGCAAGTGTTCTACATTAACCGTTATGAGGTGAAAGACAAGGAACATCTCCAACAAGCATTACAGTCCCAAAAAAATCCGGTTAGTCGACAAGCTAATGCTACTACGGTAAGCGATTTATATATACGCCTTTATAATGGCAAGGAAATGGCCGTGAAGGTGATTAGCAAGGATGAACGATTATTCCTAATGGATCAGAAAACGATGCAGTATTATGAACTAAAGCCACAAGACATGATGGATTATTTTCATTTGTTGAATGAAGAAAGTAGAATGCCGTTTCTATTATTTATTGTGTATACAATTATATTTTTCAGTCTAGCCTTTATGCTAGCAAAGAAACTTACAGGGGCTAAATCGATAGAAAAAGAAACGGCTCCTCCCATATATTTAAACAAAGCGAAGAGCAAGAGACCGTTAGCAGATTTTATTTTTCCAGCCGCCTTGCCATTAGTTATTACATTTTCTTTGCAGATCTATGGGGCTCAGCATAGCTTATTGTTACTAAGTGCCATTATGCTTACTTCAGGCATTCGAGAATATGTTGAAAAAAGAGGGCTTTTTCTTAAAATGGTTCTGTTGCTCCCACTCTTTTGGGTTTACCTCTACGGTTTCCAAATGCTTTCTACCTATTTAAACTAGCGATATAGTGGATATTATTGTCAATAGATTGAGCGTGGAGTTCTTATTTTTGTTAAATTTTAGCGATAATTTATGAGGATGGATACATATTATATAGGTTAATAGGTTTAGGTAGGCTATACTCAATATGATTATAGTAGAATTGAGGGAATCATATGAGACTAACTGTGGAACGAAAACTACAAATTGCTTTTGGCATTGTACTCGTCTTCTTACTGCTTATTTCAGGTATTGCATTATACTACTTGAATCATAATAATCAGACTCTAGCAGAAATTGAAGACAAGACAGAATTTATTCATTTATATCAAGATATCTCGTTCCAAACAGTTCGAGCAAATGCAGCTATTCGTGGGTATATATTATATGGCAAGGAAGAAATGCTTAACAACCACCATGAAATCCGCGAGACCTTACATACGTCGATTAATCGTCTCCAAGAAAAAGGCGATAGCAATGAAGAGTTTGAGCAGTTTTTACAGCAACTAGCAGATTGGGAAAAGGCGATAGATGGGCAGATAGTGCCACTTTATCAACGGGGAGATCATCAACAAGCCCAACAGCAAGCATTGCCAATTTTAGGTGAAGGTTCTCTGAAGTTAGTTGTCTTTGGCAAGACGATGGCAACGGCTCAACAGGAAGAGATGCAAGCTCATATTGAAGCAATCAAGCAAGAAGGAGAAAGAAGCGGGGTAGAAATTACAATACTAGCCGTTATTTCTTTGATTGTTAGTATCATCATTGCAACAGTATTTGGGAGACGAATCGCTAAAAACATTCAGCAAACTGTAATAGAAATGGATAAATTCTCTGAAGGTAATTTGCACACGCATTTACAATTTAAAACCAAGGATGAATTCGCCCATTTAGCCGAGTCCTTTAATAGTATGTCACAAAAGCTTCGACTGATGATGAAACAAGTAGGCAACTCCTCCGAACAAGTTGCAGCCACATCAGAACAACTGACGGCTAGTAGCATGGAGGTTACACAGGCGACAGAAGTGGTGACGGCATCTATTCATGATATTGCACAAGGAATTGACCAGCAGGACACTTTAACAAGCGATGTACGGAATTTATCAGCTCATATTTTAAAGAAAATGAATGATATTTCTACAAGTATCCATAACGTGAATCATGCAACCGTCGAAACGAAAAATATGGCGAGTATAGGGCGTTCTTCTGTGCATGATGTGACGGAACAAATGAATGAAATTTCTGCCAATACAAGCGAGTTAAATACCCGTGTGCAAGATTTAGATGACAATACAGCGGCGATTGTAAAAGCCGTGAATGTCATTAAAAGTATTGCGACACAAACTAATTTACTGGCAATCAATGCCTCGATTGAAGCGGCAAGAAGCGGTGAACATGGAAAAGGCTTTGCGGTTGTTGCAGAGGAAGTACGCAAGCTAGCAGATGAGTCCAATCTTGCAGCAGGGGACATTGAAAAAGTAGTAGCACAAATTACCGATAGCACGAGAGTCATTGAAGAGGATATGGTCAATAGCAATGATTCGGTCCATGTAGGACGTGAAAAGGTCAATGTGGCAAGAGATAATTTTATACAGATTGATGATGCCATTAATGATGTACAAGCACAAACTGAGATAGTGACAACAGCCATTCGGACTATTCATCAGGATGTAGAAAAGTTAGTCAAAGAAATTGATTATATTAGTGAAGTCTCAATGAAATCGAGTCGCCATGTACAAAGTGTTGCAGCCTCTTCAGAAGAACAAAATGCAGCAATGGAGGAGGTAGCAGCTTCCTCTACACATCTAGCGAAAATGGCGATAGATTTGCAAGAGTCTATACAGTCATTTAAATATTAAATAAACGCTACCTCTGTATATTTACAGGGGTTTTCTAGTTGTCTGCAAAGCCTGAATAATAAGAAATTCAAAAATATGTTTGAAAAATAATATTTCATCCGATAAAAGCTTTGGGAGAAATGTGAAGCAGATAAAGAGAGGGAAATACTGTGGAAAATAGCTTGCTATTTTTTCACGACAAGAATCAAAAGGAGATTGATATATGAAGAAACTATTTAGCAGTTTTAAGGGCAAGCTTTATACTTTATTTGCGCTAGTATTACTAATTCCTGTCATTTCTGTTGGGAGTTTATCTTATTTATCTGCCAAAGACTCAATAGAAGAAGAAATATTATTTAGTGCCAATGAAAGTGTGGGCATTTTAAATAAGCTTATTGATAAAACCATTAGCGAAAAAATGGATGATATCAATGTATTTAGCAGTGAATTAGATGCAGGAAAATATCAGCAATCCCAAGCCTCTATTGAGACGAATTTGCATCAGTATGTAGAGCTAAATCCAGATGTGCTAAGTATTTATATTGGCATGAACGATGGCTCCTTTACACAAGAGCCAAAATTAAATGATGCAGACTATAATCCACTAGATCGAGATTGGTATAAAGAGGCAACAGCCCTCAAAGGAGAAACGTTAATCACAAATCCTTATAAAGATGCAGGAACTGGCGATATGGTTGTGACAGTTGCCAAACAGATTAAGGATCATGCTGGGGTTGTGGCTATTGATATTAAACTGACAGACCTTCAAAAAATTGCAGATTCCATCCGAATCGGGAAAAATGGTTATCCTTCTATTTTTGGTGGAGAAAATATGGTTATCTCACACCCTACGCTTGAAGCTGGAGGAAAACTAAAAGAAAGCTTCCTCGATCAAATGTACGAAAATCCTTCTGGGACCTATAAATATGTCTTTGACGGTGATAACCGAATCCTGTTCTATACAACAAATGAACTGACTGATTGGAAAATCACAGGGACCATTTTTGCCAAAGAAATTGATGAATCGGCATCTAAAATTTTATACCATACGATTTTAGTGCTGATTGCGGCTATTGTTATTAGTACGATTGTCTTTTATTTTGTTATGAGGGCTGTGTTAAAGCCAATTAAAGCTTTAAAGGATAGTGCTGTGACGATCAGTAAAGGCGATTTGACAGAAACGGTGACGGTTACGTCGAAAGATGAGATTGGTCAATTAGGACAAGCCTTTAATGATATGCAAGAAAGCTTACGGACACTTATTCAAAAAATTGAGCAAAATGCAGAGGAAGTGGCTTCGTCAGCAGAGGAGCTAACAGCCAACGCGAATCAAACAAGCATTGCAACAGAAAAAGTGGCGATTTCTATTCAGGATGTTGCCTCAAGTGCTGATTCGCAAACGATCAGTGCCAATAAAAATGCAGAATCACTGCATGAGCTTTCAACAGCTATTTTGCATATTGCCGAAATATCCTCTGCTGTGACAGACCTTTCGCAGCATGCAACATCACAAGCAGATGAGGGTGGACAAGCTGTGCAGAATACGAAGGATCAAATGCAATCCATTCATTTATCTGTAGCAGATTCCAATGCGAAAATCCAAACCTTGCATGAACGATCTCAGCAAATTACGTCCATCTTAGATGTCATTACGAGCATTGCCGATCAAACGAACTTACTTGCATTAAATGCAGCTATTGAGGCGGCAAGAGCGGGTGAGCATGGGAAAGGGTTTGCCGTTGTGGCAGATGAAGTTCGTAAGCTAGCAGAACAATCACAAGAATCGGCCAAACAAATATTTGAGCTTATTCGAGGTATTCAGCAAGAGACGGAGCAATCTGTCAGTATTATGGCGAAGGTAACGGAGGATGTGCAAAGTGGTCTGCATATTTCGGATGAAGCCATTGCAAAATTCCAAGTCATTATGACAAGCATGAATGAAATTACACCTAAAATGGAGGAAGTCTCTTCAGCCTCTGAGCAAATGTCAGCAGGTGTCCAAGAGGTGGCAGCCGTAACAGAAGATTTGGCATTCTCTGCAAAAGGCAATGCTTCTGCATCCGAGGATGTAGCGGCATCAACAGAGGAACAATTAGCCTCAATGGAAGAAATCAATGCATCAGCGCAAGCACTCGCACATATGGCGGATGAATTAAAGCAACTCATTAGTCAATTTAAATATTAAAGCACAAACGCCACTCCTATCAAAAGGAGTGGCGTTAGCTGTTTATCGATCTTCTTCCCAACAATCTGTATTTTTTAAGGTTGGAATTGATTTTGCATAAAAGACAGGATTTTTACCAGCTTTACGTTGCTGTGTAAAGTCATCTAATACAAGGAAGGCAATTTTACCGAGAATAATAATAATGGCTATATTGATGAGTGCCATCAGACCCATAAATAGGTCAGCTAAATTCCATACAAGCTGTACCTGAGCTACAGAGCCAAACATGACCATAGCTAACACTAATATACGATAGCTAAACATCCAACCTTTATGCGCATCCATAAACTCAATATTGGATTCACCATAATAATAGTTTCCAATGATCGAACTGAAGGCAAAGAAGATGATGGCGATAGCAATAAAGTAAGGAGCCCAGTCCCCAACTTGAACAGCTAAAGAATTTTGCGTCAAAATAATGCCGTCACTTTCACCTTTATCATATAAGCCAGCTAAAATAATGATAAAGGCAGTCGCTGTACAAATCATGATCGTATCAAAAAAGACACCTAAGCTTTGAACTAGCCCTTGTTTGGCAGGGTGTGAGGTATTGGCAGTTGCCGCCGCATTAGGTACACTCCCCATACCAGCCTCGTTGGAAAATAAACCACGACGGACACCTTGCATAATAGCCGCCCCAATTGCACCACCAACAGCTTCCTGTAGGCCAAATGCATGCGTGAAAATTAAGTTAAAAACATGTGGGATTTCCGAGAAATTTGTCACTACAACAAAAAGGGCTACAAGTAAATAGAAAATCGCCATGACAGGTACAAGAATTTGCGTCACCTTCACAATTCTATGAACACCGCCAAAAATAATTAAGGCTGTTAAGGCGACAAGTATTATCCCAATGATCGCTGGTTTGATATCAAATGCTTCTCCAACTGACGTGGCAATTGTATTGGACTGTACAGCATTAAAAATAAACCCAAAGCTAAATGTTAATAAAATACTAAAAATAATTCCTAGCTTTCGTTGACCTAACGCTTTTTCCATGTAGTAGGCAGGTCCACCTCGGAAGGTATTACCATCCTTCACTTTATAAACCTGTGCTAAGGTACTTTCAATGAAGGCAGTAGCCATCCCTAAAATAGCGATGATCCACATCCAAAAAACAGCACCTGGTCCCCCTACACCAATGGCTAAGGCAACACCTGTAATATTCCCTGTGCCGACACGTGAAGCAGCACTAATAGTAAAAGCCTGGAACGGTGATACACCTGATTCGCCCTCTCTTTTTTCTACAATTAAACGAAACATTTCAGGAAACAGACGAATTTGTACAAACTTCGTACCAAATGAAAAATATAGTCCTGCTACGATCAGTAAGATAATTAGGATATATGTCCATAAAACATTATTTCCACTATTTACAATACTTGAAATCCATTCCATAAGTTGTCCTCCTTTCACAATACGCTTTAGTCTACACTGTTTTTTTATAATAAATCAACATTTCTAAAATAATGGAAATAATCATAATATTTTGAGGTTTTAAAATATTTAAATGGATAGAGTTTGCTTCACATACTATTTTTCTGTCATATTCGATAGGGAAATAAAGCGTTAAGTTTTGAAAATTCTCTTATTTCATTGCGAGTTATGCGTATAATAATAGAAAAGGAGTGTGATATTGATGAAAACAATCGGCTTAATTGGTGGGATGAGCTGGGAATCCTCCGCTGCCTATTACAGGCTCATGAATGAGCAGGTCAAACAACGACTAGGAGGCTTACATTCTGCCAAATGTATTTTATATAGTGTGGATTTCCAACAAATTGAGCATTTTCAAGCGAAAGGAGAGTGGGACAAAGCGGGGAATGTTCTGGCACAAGCAGCGCAATCACTTGAGCGTGCAGGTGCAGATTTTGTTATTATTTGTACGAATACGATGCATAAGGTCATTGATGTTATAGAGGCAGCGATTACCATCCCGATTTTACATATTGCGGATGCAACAGCTAGACAAATTAAAGAGGCAGGTCTACAGAAAATAGCCCTTCTTGGCACGAAGTATACGATGGAGCAGGCGTTTTATAAAGCAAGAGTGGAGGGCTTCGGTATTGAGGTTATTGTGCCAGACAGCCGCGAACGAATGGAAGTAAATCGCATTATTTATGAAGAACTGTGTTTAGGTATCATTAAGCAAGACGCCAAATCGTACTATATCCAAGTTGTTGAGGAGCTTGTGCAAGCGGGGGCACAAGGAGTGATTTTAGGCTGTACGGAGATTGGTTTATTGATTCAGCAGGAGGATATTAGTGTGCCAGTGTTTGATACAGCAGCCATTCATGCACAAACTGCGGTGTCCATGGCGATTCAGGAGGAGTTGTAATATGCCAGGCAAGGTACGAGAAATGGGTATCAAGATTGGCAGGTTACCAGTTGGACCAAAAAACTGTATGACCGATGTAGCGGGAGTTCAGGTGGGACATATCACATTGGATGAGCCATTAGATCAGGACGGTGCTTATGCGTGTACAGGTGTCACAGCCATTTTACCGCATGGTGGTAATTTATTTCAGCAAAAGGTAACGGCAGCAAGCTATGTGTTAAATGGTTTCGGGAAAACAACGGGGCTTGTGCAAGTCAATGAGCTTGGTGTGCTCGAATCACCTATTATGTTAACGAATACCTTTGGCGTGCCAGCCGTTACACAAGGGACACTAAGCTACATGTTGGACTTGAATGAAGATATTGGGCTCACAACAGGAACGATTAATGTTGTTGTAGGCGAATGTAATGATAGCTATTTAAATTCGATTCGAGCTTGTCCCGTGACACCAGAACATGCAATAGCAGCCATTCGTCAAGCCTCTACGGATATAGCACAGGAAGGAGCCGTTGGAGCAGGGAAAGGCATGATGTGTTTTGGCTATAAAGGGGGGATTGGTTCGTCTTCTCGCCTTGTTAAAGTTGAACAACAGGAAATTAGCTATACAGTTGGCTGTCTAGTTCTCAGTAATTTTGGTCAAAGCACTGAGTTTTTAGCCGAGCGTTACAACGCTTCCAATAGGCAAAGCCAATCAACATTATCTCCTACAGATGGTTCAATACTTATTATTCTTGCAACGGATGCCCCGTTGAGTAGCCGCCAATTGCTGCGCGTCATTAAACGCTGTGGTATCGGTCTCGGTCGGACAGGTAGTCACTTTTCACATGGTAGTGGGGATGTAGTCATTGGTTTTACAACGGCACACAGTATCCCTCATACGACAGATCAGCTGATGGAAACAAGAACACAGCTACGTGAGGATCATCCCGTCATGAATCAGTTGTTTGCCGCCGCAGCTGAAGCGACAGAGGAAGCGATACTCAATTCATTATCTCAGGCCCAGACTACAACGGGGCGTAATGGCCATACAGTGGAAGCTTACGCTTTTCATAAGGCATAACGATTAAAGCTATTGAGACATCATCCATGTTTCGATAGCTTTTTTTGTACTTCGTTAGCATGAGCAAGCAATGCGATGAATAAAATCCTTAACTAGAGGACAAAAGTGATTTTTCGACAGTGTTTTGCTGGAATATGGATCATTATAAGAGAAAAACTATTATATTGTAATTATTCTTTTTTTATCTAGTCAATGCTAGAGAGTTGTGATAACATTCATTTTAAAAAACTGAATTATCTAAAAATTACGGAGGTGTGCCAATATCATCAACCTATTTCAACCAATAGCGGCAGCTATAAATAGGAATCCACCTCTATCTCCGTTTGTTCGTGAAAACGGTGAGCCGCTTATCCAGGTCACAGCTACACATCCGAGACTATTCATGGAACCTATCTACTATCAGCAACAGATTCCTGATAGTTTGCAAGTTATTTATGTGCGAAAAGGGGTCTATAAGCGTTTGCAGCAGGCGTTAACGTTATTACCACAGGAATATAGTCTCTTACTTTATGATGGGTATCGTCCGTTTCAAGTACAGCAATATTTGTTTACCCATTTTTCAAAGCAATTAGCACAACAAATGCCACAGGCAACACCACAGGAGCTTGTGCAGGCTACGAAAAAATATGTAGCTTTACCAAGTGAAGAATTCGCCCATTTAGCCCCACATTTAACAGGTGGTGCAATTGATGTCACGCTGGCTGATGTCCACGGTAAAGCATTGGATCTTGGTACAGCTTTTGACGAAATGCATGAAAAATCTGCGACACGTTATTTTGAACAGCACTTGAAGGAAAATCCGCTGGCCTGTCAGCATCGGCGTCTGCTGTACAACTGCTTGTCACTTGCTGGATTCACGAATTATGCAGAGGAATGGTGGCATTACGATTATCACAATGTGGCATGGGCAAGACGTGTGCAAGCGCAGGTAGCCCATTATGGAGCAGTACACGCAACAATACAAAATCATAATGTAAAGGAGTTGCGATTTCTATGAAGGTTTATATTAGCGCAGATATTGAAGGGATTACAGGTACAACATCATGGAGTGAGACCGAGTTAAACGCACCGGACTATCTGTTTTTCCAAAGACAAATGACACGAGAAGTAGAAGCAGCCATTGAAGGAGCGATAGCAGGAGGCGCCACAGAAATTTTATTAAAGGATGCCCACGATTCTGCTCGCAATCTCGACATTTCCAATTTACCAATCAATTGTAAAGTCATCCGTGGCTGGACATATGATCCAATGTGTATGGTGGCAGGTCTCGATCAAAGCTTTGACCGTGCCATTTTTATTGGCTACCACAGTAAAGGAGGAAGTGAGCGCAATCCACTTGCCCATACACTTTGCACATATGCCGACGTCAAAATTAATGGTGATTATGCAAGCGAATTTTTAATCAATACGTATGCGGCGGCTTTACATGATGTTCCTGTATCCTTCGTTAGTGGGGATGTGGGGCTAACAGAGGAAATACAGGCCTTGAATGAACACATGATTACATTTGCCACAAAGGAAGGCATCGGAAATGCAACGATTAGTGTCAGTCCACAGCTAACCATTATGGAAACCAAACGTCTGGTAGAGTCTGCAATGAAAGTGCCACGTGCCGATTTGCAGGTAACGTTACCAGAACGCTTTGTGGTGGAGATTATTTATCGAGACCATACACGGGCTTATCGCAATTCTTTCTATCCAAATGCCACATTCAAACCACATAATACCGTAGAGTTTATCACCGATGATTTTTATGAGGTGCTTCGTATTTTACAATTTTTAACATGATGCTACTGAGCTTGCTTTATCAATGAATGATCAATAGTGATAGCTCCGTTCCAAAATAGGAATAGGGGGCTCATCCAGGAAAAGTCTTACTCATGGAAATGTGAAAAGCGCTCATCGAAGCGATGAGCTCGCTCAGAAAGAGGAGAGGCGCTCACCCGAGTGAAGAATTTGCTCATTCCAGCGAAGCCACCACTCAAAGATGTAGTCAAAAAGCAGTGGGACACGCTGTCCAATATGTTTGATTTGATAGAACCTACAAATTTATCTCATTACCGTGACAACGAGCATGGAATCGTTGTGCATTTCACCGATAGTGGGTCGATTTAGAAGGACCTAGCTTATGTTTGAAAGATCCTATTGAAGGTGCATCCGTCCTTGCAATAGGATTTTCATTATAAAAAGATGATTAGGGGGATGCTTGTGAGAAAGTCTTGGTTGCTGTTCATATGTCTGGTCGTATTGTTTTGTGTAGCCTGCAATGATGAATCATCGAGTGAAAAGGCATCGGAATATCGTGTTGTATATTCGGGAGAAATTAAAACGTTAAATTATTTAAAGACGTCTGAAACAAATGAATTTGCGGTGGCCGCAAATATGGTGGATGGACTCATAGAATACGATCAATATGGAGTCGTTCAGCCAGGATTGGCGAAGGAATGGTCTGCTAATGAGGATGCTACTGTTTGGACGTTCAAGCTACGTGATGATGCTAAATGGGTCACACATGAGGGTAAGGACTATGCAGATGTTGTGGCACAAGACTTTGTGGATGGCTTACATTATGTGCTTGATGCTAAAAATGAATCATCGACGGCTTGGATTGCGACGGTCGTAAAAAATGGGGAGGCCTTCTATAACGGCGAGTTGGCTGATTTCAAGGAGGTTGGCATAAAGGCGCTAGATGAACATACAGTAGAATATACTTTAGAAGCCCCGACACCCTATTTCCTTTCTATGTTGAACTATGTTTGTTTCTTCCCGGTGAATGGCAAGTTCATTGCCGAGAAAGGGAAGGATTTTGGCACGACGCGTGAAAATTTCCTTTATAATGGCGCTTATCTTTTAGATAAATTTGAACCGCAAAATGAGCGTGTTCTTGTGAAAAATGAGTCGTATTGGGATAAAGACAAGGTGCTGATTGATCGCATTCGCTATAAATACAATAAAGAAGCGGCAACAGTGGCACCAGAGCTGTTTTTACGTGGAGAAATTGATGCTGCTAGTATTCCAACCTCTATTATTGATGAATGGTTTAAAGACGAGAAGAAAAAATCTCAGGTTCGTCAAACACAAAATAACTTCTATACCTACTTCTATGCACTCAACTTTAATCCACAATTTGACGCCCAATATGAGCCAGATAACTGGAAGGTTGCAGTCAACAATAAAGATTTCCGTAAATCCTTATTCCATACACTGGATCGGGTGTCCGCAATGCTGACGGTTGAGCCTTATAATCCAGCAGATTTGCTGAGCAATACTGTTACACCGAAAAACTTTGTCGATGTGGAAGGGGTGGATTATACCCAATTAGCGCCACTTACGACCATTTCCAATGAAGATTCCTTCAATAAAGAGCTCGCTCTAGAGTACAAAGAAAAAGCGAAAACAGCATTAGCAGGTAAAGCCACGTTCCCTGTAAAAGTATTAATGCCCTATAATGCAGGCAGTCCAGATTGGGCCAATCGTTCTCAAGTAGTGGAACAGCAGATTGAAAAATTACTAGGGACAGATTATGTCGACATTATTGTAGAGGCTGGTCCATCGACAGGCTTCTTATCAGAGGTGCGTCGTCCTGGCAAGTTTGCGCTTTTAGAAGCGAACTGGGGTCCTGACTTTGCAGATCCCTCTACGTATACAGATCCATTCACAGTGGACGGTACTTACAATAAACCAGAATTAGCAGAAGGCTATAAAGAGGCAAATGGCAAAACGACGTACCAAAACCTTGTGGATCAAGCGAAAGAAACGATTGATGCCGCAAAACGTTATGAGCTATTTGCGAAGGCAGAGGCCTTTTTAATTGATGAAGCCTTTGTGATCCCTTATTCAGTAGGGGGGAGTGGCTATGTGGCGTCTAAATTAAATCCATTTGAGGCGCAATATTCGCCATTTGGTGTAACGGCAGAGAAATTTAAAGGACAGCAAGTGCTGGAGAAGCCAATGAGTAATGAAGAATTTAAAAAGGCGCTCGCGCAGTGGGAGCAAGAACGTGCGGAAGCGTTAGCGAATGCTGAAAAGTAGTATGACTTCGTAGAGGAAAAGGAGATACCGAAAGAATAGTCGGCATCTCCTTTAGTCTTTTGGATAAAGGAGGATGGCGCCATGTTGCAGTATATAGGAAAACGTCTCTTACAATCCGTGTTCACCCTTTTTATTATCATCACGATCGTCTTTTCATTATTACGATTAATGCCGGAGGAAGGATATTTAGGAGCGGCAGCCGATAAAATGTCACCGGCTCAGCAAGAAGTTTATTTAACAAATCTTGGCTTGCGTGATCCATTGCTTGTTCAGCTAGGAAATTTTTATAAAAATTTGTTGCAAGGGGATTTAGGCAAATCGGTCACTTATCGTACGGATGTACCGGTTGTGACGATTATTGCGGATAAAATTATGTATTCTCTGCTCTTTGGTTTGGGGGCAGTAGCTTTATCGCTACTCATTGGTGTGCCGTTAGGGATTTTGATGGCCTATCGTAAGGGGCGTTGGCTAGATCGGCTAGGGACAGGCTATATCGTCTTTGTCGTTGCTGTCCCTGCAGCAGTCTACTACTTAGTCATTCAAATGTATATTACGGAACTCTTTCAATTACCGATGCTGTTTGATGCGTACAGGCCGATTACTTGGATTTTGCCACTTACCTCCATGGCGTTGGCGCCGACTGCCTCCTATGCGATGTGGATGCGACGTTATATGGTAGATGAACTGAACAAGGACTATATTAAGCTAGCAAGGGCGAAGGGTGTGAAGGAGCGGACATTGATGTTCCAGCATGTACTGCGAAATGCCTTTATTCCAATGGCACAATACTTACCTGCCACCATTCTATTTACGATTACAGGCTCTATTTATATCGAATCGCTCTATTCCATTCCAGGGATGGGGGGCTTGCTCGTGGATGCCATTCAGCGTCAGGATAATACGATTGTGCAAGGTTTAGTGCTAGTGTTCTCTTCTCTTGGCATCATCGGACTTATTTTAGGAGACATTGCCATGGCACTTGTCGATCCACGCATTAAATTAGGCAAGGGAGGGGGTGTGCGCTAATGGGTATGTATACAGATGAAATCAATAATATTTCGAATAAGTCCCGTCAAACATTGTTTGAATTTGCTGAAGTTGACGCAAGACAAGCAGAGGAAACTGGCTATTCCAATTACTCTTATTGGCGGTCTACATGGCAATCCTTTTTAAAAAATAGACTAGCCGTTTTTTTATTAGTGGGAGTGTTTATTATTGTCAGCTTCACCATTCTCCAGCCTTATTTACCAGCGCAAAAATCACCAACTGAAATTTACTTGGATGAACAAACAGGGATGCAAGCACGCAATATTACCCCCAATGCAGAGTTTTGGTTTGGCACGAATTCCATTGGTCAGGATTTATGGTCTCGTATTTGGGCGGGCACAAGAACATCTCTCTTTATTGGCTGTGTCGTAGCCTTGGTAGAGGCAGTAGTCGGTATTACAATCGGTACACTGTGGGGCTTTTCACGAAAATTAGAAGCACCGATAACGCAGCTTTATAATGTTGTCGATAATATCCCCACAACCATTGTGCTCATTTTAATGTCTTATATTTTACGCCCAAGTATTTCGACGATCATTATAGCTATGTGTATAACGGGATGGGTGGAAATGGCGAGATTTATTCGCAATCAAATTGTTATTTTACGTGATCGTGAATACAACCTAGCCTCAAAATGTTTAGGCACTCCTGATTATCGTATTATCCTAAAAAATTTATTACCTTATTTAATTTCAGTGATTATGTTGCGTATGAGCCTCGCTATTCCCTTTGCGATAGGAGCTGAAGTATTTCTAACATATATTGGTTTAGGGCTACCAATCAGCGAGCCGTCCTTAGGAAATTTAATTAATGAAGGACGCGTACTCATGATGTCACCAGATTTACGTTATCAGCTGGTTTTCCCAAGTATTGTGTTAAGTGTCATCACGATAGCATTCTATATTATTGGTAATTCTTTCGCAGATGCAGCAGATCCGAAAAACCATGTGTAAGGAGAGGAAATAAGTGACATTGAAAAAATCGCGCATATTAGTCATACAAAATTTAGTCATTCAGTTTACGCTACGGGGTCGTGTCTTAACAGCTATCCGCGATATTTCACTCGACCTTTACAAGGGAGAAAGCTTAGCCATTGTTGGTGAATCAGGTTCGGGCAAATCGGTGCTGATGAAATCCATTATGGGCTTGCTAGATAAAAATGGCAGCATTCAGCAAGGACGAATCATTTACAATGCACAGGATGTAACTCAGTTTACAACAGAGCAAGAATGGTTGCGTATTCGAGGTAAGGAAATTGCGATGGTAACGCAGGACCCAATGACATCGTTGAATCCGCTCAAAACCATTGGGAAGCAAATTGAGGAATGTGTCGTCATGCATCAAGGCTTAAGAGGCAAGGAAGCCTATGAAGAAACATTAAAGTTGCTAACAGATGTAGGTATTACAGATGTGAAAAAACGCTATAAGCAATACCCACATGAATTTTCGGGAGGCATGCGCCAACGTATTGTCATCGCTATTGCGATTGCCTGTAAACCGAATATTTTAATTTGTGATGAACCAACAACCGCTTTAGATGTGACCATTCAAGCTCAGATATTACAACTATTAAAGAATCTTCAGCAGAAATATGGCTTATCGATTGTCTATATTACGCATGATTTGGGTGTTGTCGCAAAGGTGGCTGATCGTATTGCCGTGATGTATGCGGGTGATGTCATTGAGGTCGGGGAAACGCATGAAATTTTCTTTAATAGTAAGCATCCTTATACGTGGGCACTTATTTCCTCCTTACCTCAGCTTGGTTCAAAGGGGGAACAATTATATTCAATTAAGGGCACGCCACCGAATCTTTTTCAGGAAATAAAGGGTGATGCCTTTGCACCACGCAATCCATATGCATTAAAAATTGACTTTGTGGAGCGTCCACCTTTTTTTCAGGTCAGTGACACCCACTATGCGCGCACATGGTTATTAGATCCACTTGCACCAAAAATAGAGCCGCCAGCCGCTTTACAAGCATTTTTTGTAGAGGGGAGGCAGTATGCTAATGACTGATAAAGAAGTGCTAGTAGAAGTGCAAAATGTATCTGTCGTATTTGGTAAAGGGAAACATAAATTTACAGCGATTGATGATGTCAGCTTTCATATTTTTAAAGGTGAAACATTTGGCATTGTAGGTGAATCAGGATCTGGGAAAACAACGATTGGTCGGGCTATTATGCGCATTAATGAGGTGACAGAAGGACAAATTTTGTATCATGGCAAAAGTATACAGGGCAAAATTTCGAAAGAGTGGGATAGAGAAATTACGCAGAAAATCCAAATGATTTTTCAGGACCCGATGGCCTCCCTCAATGAGCGAGCAAAAGTGGATTATATTATTTCGGAAGGATTATACTCTTCAAAGAAATATAAGGATGAGGCAGACCGTCAGCAAAAGGTTCGCAATGCTTTATTAAATGTAGGCTTGCTGCCAGAGTTCTCTAGCCGCTTTCCTCATGAGTTTTCAGGAGGACAACGGCAGCGTATTGGCATTGCTCGTGCTTTAGTGATGGACCCCGAGTTTATTATTGCAGATGAGCCTATCTCTGCCCTAGATGTGTCCATTCGAGCACAAGTATTGAATTTATTAGCTAGTCTGCAACAGCGTAATCATTTAACGTATTTATTTATTGCCCATGATTTATCAATTGTCCGTTTTATTACCGATCGGACAGCGGTCATTTATAAAGGGAAAATGGTTGAGCTGGCAGACACAGAAAAGCTATTTGCCCAGCCGCTGCATCCTTATACAAAAGCACTGTTATCTGCAGTACCAGAGCCGAATCCCTATAAGGAACGAGGGAAAATCGTCGAAGTGTATGATCCGTCACAGCATTGTTATGAGGAAAACCCTCCTTCATTTGTTGAAGTAGAGGAAGGTCATTTTATTTTGGCCAATGAAGAGGAACTAACACATTATCGTACTTCACTGAAAATGGAGGGAAAAACATGATTCGTCCAAAGGCATTGAAAAAAGGTGACACTATTGGTCTTATTAGTGCTTCTGGGGCAACACCACCAGAAAAGCTGCAACCTGCTATTGCGAGTATTGAGAAGCTAGGGCTCAAGGTGGTCGTTGGGGAGACCTGTCACGCAAGGCATGGTTATTTAGCAGGTGCTGATGATGTGCGGGCGGCAGATGTCCATCGTATGTTTGGTGATCCGACTATTGACGGCATTTTTTGTATACGTGGAGGCTATGGGGCGACGAAAATTTTAGCACAATTAGATTTTGAGCTGATTCGAGCAAACCCTAAAGTATTTGCAGGCTATAGTGATGTGACTGCCTTACATATAGCCTTTCAACAGCTATGTGGCTTTGTTACGTATCATACCCCGATGCCATCCACGGAATTTATTAGACAGGAAATGGACGACTACACATGGCAATCCTTCAGGCAGCAGATTATGGACAATGACAAAACGTCGTTCTACTTAGAAAATCCCTCTAACCAGCCCATGTCAACACTTGTCAGCGGGAATGCTACAGGTCAGCTAATTGGTGGTAATTTAACATTGATTACAGCGTCACTTGGCACACCCTATGAAATTGATACAAGAGGTAAAATTCTGTTTTTAGAAGATGTCGATGAAACGCAACAACAGGTCGATCGTATGCTGACACAATTAAAACTGGCAGGGAAGTTGGATGACGCGGCAGGTATTTTGTTAGGAGCATGGACTAATTGTGGGCCTGAAAATCTTCAAAGGCCAGAGCATAGCTTATCACTATACATGATTTTCCAAGAAATACTAGTGCCTCTAGGTAAGCCAATTATAGCCGAAATGGCATGTGGTCATTGCTTACCAACGATGTCGCTGCCTTTAGGAAGAACGATCTCAATAGATGCGGACAACCAGCGAATCCGTGTGATTGAGTAGGTATTATATGGAGCAGATTATTGAAAAAATGATTCAGGAATCCCCTTACAACGTACATCTATTTGTTCACAATCTCACAACCAATCAATTGCTTACGAGTCATCAGCTAGAGACTGCATTTTCTAGTGCCAGTGTCATAAAAGTTCCAATTCTAATAGCCTTGCTCTCATATATAGAGCATAACAAATTATCGCTTGATACTACGCTGCCGATTTCACCAGACGATTGGGTGGATTTTAGCGTGATAAGTGAGCAACGGCTTACCCAAAGCACTTTATATGACCTTCTTGTGTGGATGATTATTACGAGTGATAATACAGCTACGAATATCTTAATTGATGAAGTAGGGATGGATTTTTTGAATGACCATTTTCGGCATATTGGGTTACAGGACACGGTGTTACAGCGAAAAATGATGGATGTAGAACGGCTAGCTCAGGGCATAGACAATCGCACGTCAGCACGGGATATGGCCCATCTTTTTACGCGTATCTATCAGCAAGAGCTACTAACAGCCCCTTACAGTCAACTAGTCATTGATATCTTAAGCCGTCAGCGTGTGCACGACTCCTTAAAGCGTTATCTTGTGGAGGATGTGAAACTGGCACATAAAACAGGCGGGCTTGATACGGTCGATCATGATGTCGGGATCGTTTATAGTAGCACAATCGATTATAGTATCGGTGTTTTTATGACAAACGTGATGGATAATGAGCAGGCTCGCCAACTAATCGGTCGTCTATCAAAGGTTGTTTATGCGCAGTTGGTGGAGGGAAAGGAGGGACACAGTTGAAGGCTATCGTGACAGCAATGGTTGCCAATTTACAGGCTAAGCCAGACGCAGCTTCTGAATTAGTCGATGAGGTATTTTATGGGATGACAGTAAATATTGTCAAAGAGGTGAATGAAGCTTGGGTATATGTCCAAACAGCCTATCGCTATGAAGGCTATTGTCAGAAGACAGATTTACTGTTAGATGCAGCAATCGCCTCTACGTGGCAACGGGAAGCACAGCATGTCATTCGTCAAAGCTTTGCAGATGTTTTGCAGCAACCGCGTATCCAAAGCACCAAACGACTCACGCTTGTAAAGGGCTCGTCCGTCAAAGTCATGTCTTTAAAGGATGTACCAGAAGAATGGTCGGCCATTCAACTCGTATCGGGACAAACAGGGTATGTTCGGACAAAATGGCTGCAGCCGAAAATTTCAGTTCAGGCATTATCGGAGGCGCAGTTTCGAGAAAACGTTGTGGAAACGGCACTTAGCTATTTAACAGCACCCTATCGATGGGGTGGTAAATCGCCTTTAGGGATTGATTGTTCAGGTTTATGTTCAATGGCCTATATGTTAAACGGCGTTTATATTTTTCGGGATGCCAAAATAATAGAGGGCTTTCCGATTGTCAAAATAGACCAAGACCAAATGCAAAAGGGTGATTTAATCTATTTCCCTGGTCATATTGCTTTATATATGGGCGATCAGCTTTATATCCACTCATCACTAGGAGGCAATGAAGTGACCATTAATAGTCTAGATGAAAAACATCCACTCTTTCGACAGGATTTAGCTACGACGATAGTAGCAGTAGGTACTTTTTTTCAGGAGAAGCCAAATATTTAGGCTTCTCTTTGAATTTTTATAAGAGAAAAATCGATGGCATGTCTGTCCAATCAACAGTGAGATTTAATTCGATCCAGTTTTTTTAAGGACATCCCAATTTTGGTGATAACTAATGTACTAACATTCACAAGCAGTAACGCTACTAGCTGCCACACACCGATAAAAAAAGTAATCATACATAAATCAAAGGCTGCTTCACCTGGAGGCATGTCTGGATAGGGCTCTAATTGCCAATAATGCAACACAAAATAACAGGCTAAAGCTGTTCCTTGACCGACATAGATAAAGATCCAATGGATAGAGGATGCTATTTTGAGTCGACAACACCAAAGCGCTAAATTTAGCAAAAGGATAAGTAGCGGAAACAGCAACAGTTGAAACATACTTTCAGCTATGGTCGTGATGAAAAATAGGTTATAGCTTAGCTGCATGACTGGCAAAAGGATTAAGTTGATGGTGATAACACTGAGCAGTTGTATGCGCGTCATGATATGTCTACCCTTTCCGTATTTTTACATAAAGACGTTTTGAAAAAAGAAAGGGTTTCGTCCACTATAAGAAACCCTCCATACGCTTGTTGGCTGAGTACGGAGGGTTTTGGATTAATAATGATAAATATTAAGTTGTTGGCCCGCTTCAAGGCGATCTGATCGCAGCTGATTCCATTGTTTAATCGATGTCACCTTTACATTATAGACCTCTGCAATCTTCAAAAGTGAATCCCCATCAGCCACCGTAATCGTTTTCTTATCTTTCACAGGGGTGTCATATTGTTGTAGATCATATTTTGCGATTAGTGCATTTAATTTTTCACTATATGATGAATCAGTAGCATAGGAGCCTGTTAAAAACGCCGTCGCATCTGTATAGACCTTTGTGTTGCTTTTGAAAACGCCCGCGTAAAAATCCTTGTTCCATGAAACTCCATTACGCATTAACTTTACATAATCTTGCATGGATGCCTCATAGGAAGGGTATTTGCGGAAGGCAGCCATGATTGTGGAAAGATTACCTGAACCATCATCCTCTGATGTTTCGAGTGTTACGGAATCATTTTGGTAGCTACCTTTCATGCCAAATAAATTATAATTGGGTGCAGAACCTAGTCCACTTTGACCATGCTCACTTTCTAGAATCGCTTGGGCAATCATGACGGATGCGTATAGGTCATTATCAGCACCAAGGTCCCGAGCAGTTTCGGCGATTTCACCAATAAACTCCTCCACACTTGGGCCATTATCAATGACGACAGGCTCTTCTCTGTCAGTCGTATTCAATAACTGTGTTACCATATAAAACGAAATACAAATAACAACAATGGTAATCATAAGTCCTTTAAAAAAGTTTAGCACGTATTTCATTGTAGCTGGATGTTGGTCGTGACCACATCTCCCTCCCTTCTATTAAAAGTTTAGCTATCTCTCATTATTACAGAGAGTTTAAAAGAAATAAAGAGCAGTCTAAATAAATAGATTTCATCATTAATAGAACGCTACCAGTGCTAATTAGTTCCTCGTTATTGCTCACTTATACTTTAAAATTTTGGGACATAAATTGTTTGAATCTCTCAAAATATTGCTCGGAGGCTTCCCATTGTCTAGTGTTCAAATAAGATAGCTCTTGAAGACCATAATAATGAGGAGGCTGATAATAACGGGAAACATAGGATTGATTTTCAAGTGTATAAAAATAATACGCTTCGTCAGGCGTCTGAATTTCAATGCGAGCATGTATCCTATCACCATCCTCATCCAGATAGGCTTGACGGAAACTATAGCATTTGGAACCATCCCAGAAACCCTCATGGTCTTCTTCTAATGCTTGGATTGCTGACTGCTGGAAAATTTGTCGTACATATTGTATCTCGATAGTATGCAAGTAAAGCTCTGCTACATTGATGCACGTTAAAAGCATGAGCCAGTGATCGTGAATAGCCACTAAATGCGCCTGCGATGATTCTGTAATATCCCACCATTCAGCTTCTTCCTCTAGTGTTTTTCTCAAGAGGGAGACGGATTGATCCTCATTAAGCCAAATAAAATAGTGATACTGAGAAGTCTTCATATAAACACTATCATTGCGTTTGTCTCCATCAGCATTGGTATGTGCGCGCTGGATCATGAAATAAACATCCTGTTCCGTCAAATCAAAAGAAGGCTTGTCTGGTGTCATCAAAATACATGTAGTCAGTTTCAGTATGTTTTCCGCATTAATCGAATGGTGCGTGAAATAAACAGAAGATGCTATCGTCCTTTGAGGAACGCTTGTAAAATGAGTGAGTGCGGAACGTCCTTCTTTAAAAATTTGCACCAGTGAAGCGAATGAAAAGCCGACCTCATCTTCATCTTCATCCTCGTCTAAAAATACTTCATCGATTAATATGTCCTGAATACGAATGGGGAGTTCTTGAAAAATACCGTCTCCGTGCCAAATATTTACGATACACTGAAGCGACCTCTGGCCATTTACATTGATGCGATACTCGTCATCCTGAACTAATGTTGCTGCTTGAAGATTGCCGTTAACAATAGCTTCTCCATGATTGTATGAGCCACATAAAATATTCTCGACCGTCAGATTTCCATGTACATAGATTTCCTGACCACCGACCGCTATATTTTTAGCCATTAAATTGCCCATCACCATCAGCCCAATTGCGCCATCTGTTTCTAAATTGTATAGGTTGTCAACGGTTAAATGGCCATTGATGAAAATAAGAATGGTCTTATCTTGCTGTGGAAAAGGCATACCCCAATCCAAATCAAGAGAGGGAAGTGTTAAATCGCCCTCATAGTACGCTACTAGATCATCCTCACTAAAATCCTTGTAAAACTTTGCCCACCAAGAGCCTGCTGGAAATCTTTCAGCTAGATGGGAAATCGCCATGAATTGATAGACATTGTGCATACGTCACGACCTCTCTATTGCTTTTTTTTTATCTTCTCACAGCGAGTGATTGGCAGTCAATTTCATAGATTGGTAGAGACAAGCACAATTTAATAGAAAATGGTATTATGAACCTTTAAAATGATTAGTTGAAAGGAAGTTTTGATTGAATACGATTTTTAGTGTTACACAAAAACAACTATACGATTTTCTACTGAATGTAGCGACGATACGACCTGTCTTTATTTGGGGAGCACCTGGCATAGGGAAATCAGCGATTGTTGAAAATTTTGCTAGCGAATTAGGCTTGCCCTGTGTTTCGTTATTGGGCAGTCAGCTAGCACCCGAGGATATCATTGGCGTTCCGCAAATTAAGGATGGCTACAGTGTTTTTTGTCCACCTAAAATGATTGCGCGCAATGAGCCTTATTGCCTTTTTTTAGATGAATTAAATGCTTGCTCACAGGAAGTACAAAAAGCTTTTTATAGTCTCATTCATGAACGCAGAATTGGAGAGTTTACGTTGCCAGAGGGCACGATTGTCATTGGCGCAGGCAATCGTGCTCAGGATAATGCGATTGTTAAACCGATGTCCTCAGCATTAATCAATCGTATGGTCCATGTTCAGCTAAGGGCATCGCACAAAGATTGGCTTGAATGGGCCTATGCGCATGAAATACATCCCTATGTGATTGAGTATATTCAAATGCGTCCCGACCATTTATGGAGCGAACCGCCGAAAACAGAGGAACCATTCTCTACACCACGTTCATGGCATATGCTAAGTGATTGCTTGTATGCATACGGCAATAGCTTGCCAGAACAAACAATCGATCTATTAGCAAGCAGCTGCCTATCTGCACATATTGCCAGTCAATTTAAAGCCTTTATCAAACAAGTGCAAAGTAAATATGATCTAGCCAAAATTATCAATGGTGAATTGCGTTGGCCAGATCGACCGGAAGAAAGAGATTTGCTTTATTTCATGGCGCAATCCTTCCGTGCGCAGTTACTGAAGGAGCTTCCAAACGAGCATACGACATTGAAAGGGAATCAACGACAATTAGCCTTTCGTGCCAAAGATTTGATCAAGGAATTAGCGTCCATTAGCTTAGAAATTGCACAGATGGTTGTGTCAGAGCAAAAGGGTGAAGCTTTACCCGCTTGGTTTATGCTGGAGGTTATTCGGGATTTACCACGTTTAGTAGCCAAAAAGGACGGTTAACATATGGCCAAAAAAAAGAAAGCATCACAGCAGGAGCAGAAAAATGAGAAAGCGATCGCGCGTGGGCATGAGATTGTCTGTACACATCCCTTGTTCGAGGCGTTATGTCATGCTGTGTACATGCAATATGAAAGGATGCCACAAAAGGATTGGGCTTACGTCACAAGCGCGGGTGTCATCTGTGTTAATCAAGATAAAAAAGGACAGCCCAACGAATGGGCCTATGTCATAGCGCATTGTTTGCTACACCTTGGCTTACATCATCATCAACCAAAAGAGCAGCAGGAACTGTGGAATATCGCCTGTGACTGCTATATTACAACGTTTTTAGCAGAGCTAAAATTTGGTCAAGCACCTAAAGAAATGAGTAATCCGCTTTTTGAAGCCTTTAGCTCGGAGGAAAAATTGTATGACAGATTTTTACGCGAAGGTGTGCCAGACGATTTGAAAGGCTATAGTACAATGCCAGGACAAGTGGACTTTATTATTTCACAAAATAAAACAAATGTTCTTAGAGGCGCTAGCAATTACGCTGCGTTATTTGCAGAAGGTTTATCGAAAGCAGTGCAAAGCGCCATTCGTGTAGCAGGTGGGGTAGAAAATACATTTGGAGGAACAACGAGGGTAACACAAGCACAACGCGCAAAGGCTTGGTTTATGAGCTCATATCCCTTATTTGGTGCTTTAGCTGCGGATTTTACCATAATTGAAGACCCACTTGTTTGTACAAGAATGGATATCTCTGTTGCCGCCATCGCAGTGGAAACGAAAGAGATTTATTTGAATACGGCTGTAGGCATGACCGATGAGGAAATGCGCTTTTTAATGGCACACGAACTGCTGCATGCGGGATTAAGCCATGCTACGCGCAGACAAGGACGTGATCCCTATCTATGGAATGTTGCTTGTGATTATGTCATCAATGGCTGGCTCATCGATATGAAAATTGGCGAGATGCCAGCATTTGGCGGGCTATATGATCCAGCCTTAAAAGGGCTCTCGGCAGAATCTATTTATGATCGCATTGTTACGGATATCAGGATGTATCGCAAATTAAGAACCTTTCGAGGGCAAGGCACAGTAGATATGATTGAAATGAATCCACCAGACTTTTGGGAAGGTAAGGCAGGCATGGATTTGGATGCTTTTTATAGAAGAGCATTGAGTCAAGGATTAGGCTATCACATGGCACAGGAGAGAGGATACTTACCACAAGGACTCATTGAGGAAATTCGTAGTCTAGCACAGCCACCTATTGCTTGGGATGTGGCATTAGCCAAATGGTTTGATCGCATGTTTCAGCCAATAGAAAAGGTCAGAACATATGCCCGTCCAAGTAGAAGGCAAGCATCGACACCTGATATAGCTAGACCAAGATGGGTTCATCAAAGCGGAGAGGAAGATGGACGTACTTTCGCAGTCCTTATTGATACCTCAGGCTCTATGGATCGTCTCTTACTAGGAAAAGCACTTGGCACAATCGCGAGCTATAGTATTGCCAGAGATGTTCCCCTTGTACGAGTGATATTTTGTGATGCCGTTGCCTATGATGCAGGCTATCTAGCACCTGAAGAGCTATTGTCTAAAGTGAAAGTAAGAGGCAGAGGAGGCACCGTGCTACAGCCTGGTGTCCGTTTACTAGAAGAAGCGCAGGATTTTCCAAAGGATGGTCCTATCCTTATTATTACGGATGGTCAATGTGATCGTTTAACCATAAAAAGAGAGCATGCCTTCGTATTGCCACAAGGGGCCAAGCTACCGTTTGTGCCAAAAGGCGAAGTATTTAGAATGAAATAGCCAAACCTACCTGCAAATGTTTGAAAGAACTGTTGTTGGTGAAATATAGAAGTGAACTTATTCTCATTTCATTCGCAAATTTAAAAGGAGATGACAGATGATTACATTTGACAATGTCTCAAAAAAATATGATAACGACCATACAGCTGTCAAAGCTCTAAATGTAGAAATTAAAAAGGGTGAATTTTTTGTCATTATCGGCCCTAGTGGATGTGGCAAAACTACTTTATTGAAGATGATTAATCGATTAATTCCATTAACAGAAGGAACGATTTGGATCAATGGTAAAAGAATCAGTGACTATAATATCCATGAGTTACGTTGGAGTATCGGTTATGTATTACAGCAGATCGCCCTGTTTCCACATATGACGATTGAAGAAAATATTGCGATTGTGCCAGAATTGAAACATTGGCATCAAACAAAAATTCAAAAGCGTGTGGAGGAACTGCTGGAGATGGTTGGGCTTGAACCAGAAAAATATCGTCAGCGTAAGCCACAGGAGTTATCAGGTGGCGAACAACAAAGAGTGGGCGTTATTCGTGCCTTAGCGGCTGACCCATCGATTATCTTAATGGACGAGCCGTTCAGTGCCTTAGACCCCATCAGTCGTACAAAACTCCAGGATGATTTACTGGAGATGCAACGTACGATAAGGAAAACCATTGTATTTGTCTCACATGATATGCAGGAGGCACTGAAGTTAGGGGATCGCCTCTGTATTATGAAAGATGGCGAAATTGTCCAAATAGGTACGCCACAAGAGTTGATACAAAACCCTGTCAATGACTTTGTACAACAGTTTATTGGTAGCAAGCATCAGGCAGAGCATGCGTTTACTATCCATGCCATCATGCAACCAATCATGACAACAAGTGAGTTCCAGGATACGATACTTGTGGATGCTTCGCTTGCGACAATTTTTGACAAGCTAGCCCAGCATGACTTATTAGGTGTCGAGGAGGATGGCAAGCTCATCGGTATGGTGACAAGAGCCTCTATGCTGCACTATTTAGCAAAGGATTCAAAGGAAAGAGGTCTTGCGCATGACTAATGTGATGGAGATGTTTCAAGAACGGAAGGCACAACTGCTAGCGGCATTGCTAGAACATATCCAACTATCCTTCATCGCTTTATTTTTTGCTGTTCTCATTGCCATTCCTCTAGGTATCTATTTAACCAATAAAAAGAAAATAGCTGAAAGTATCATCGGCATCAGTGCCGTTTTGCAAACGATTCCTTCATTAGCTTTACTCGGCTTATTAATACCTCTATTTGGTATTGGGAAAGTTCCCGCCATTATTGCGTTAGTCGTCTATGCGCTATTGCCTATTTTGCGAAACACCTATACGGGCATTAATGAAGTCGATCCATCATTAAAGGAAGCGGCATTAGCCATGGGAATGAATAGACCGAAGCGTTTATTGAAAGTAGAATTACCACTGGCCATGCCTGTCATGATGGCAGGTATTCGAACAGCGATGGTGTTAATTGTGGGGACCGCCACATTAGCTGCTTTAATTGGTGCTGGGGGATTAGGAGACATCATTTTACTTGGAATTGACCGTAATAATACAGCCCTCATTTTAATAGGAGCTATACCGGCAGCCATGTTAGCATTGATTTTTGATGTGTTGCTCAAAAAACTAGAATCCCTGTCCTTTAAAAAAACATTGACCACATTGAGTCTCGTTAGTTTGACGGCATTCATCATTATTTTCTTCCCGCTATTTAGTAATAAACCACAAGATGAAATCGTGATAGCAGGAAAGCTAGGCTCTGAACCTGAGATACTCATCAATATGTATAAATTATTGATTGAACAGGAAACGGACTTAACTGTGCAGCTAAAGCCAGGGCTTGGTAAAACCTCGTTTGTATTCAATGCGTTAAAATCGGGGAGTATTGATATTTACCCTGAATTTACGGGGACAGTTATTACGGAATTTTTAAAAGAGGAAGCGATCAATCATAACCAAGCGGATGTCTACCATCAGGCAAAAGATGGCGTGCTGGCGCAATTTGATATGGTCATGCTAAGCCCCATGAACTATAACAATACGTATGCATTGGCCGTATCACAGGATTTGGCGGAGACGTATCAATTGCAAAAAATCTCTGATCTGCAAGCGATAGAGCAGAAGGTGAAAGCAGGCTTTACATTAGAATTTAATGACCGTGAAGATGGCTATGTTGGCATTCAAAAACGTTATGGGATTGTGTTTCCAACACTTGCAACGATGGAGCCAAAGCTTCGCTATCAGGCGATACAATCGGGCGATATCAATTTACTAGATGCCTATTCAACGGATAGTGAAATTCGTCAATACAAGCTACATGTATTGGAGGACGATCAAGCATTGTTTCCACCTTATCAAGGAGCACCATTGCTAAGAAAAGAAACGCTAACAAACTATCCAGAGATTGAAAAGGCATTAAATCAACTAGCAAACCATATTACAGACGATGAAATGCGAGAAATGAATTATCAAGTAAATGTGGAAGGAAAGCTCGCAGCAGACGTAGCTAAAGCATTTTTAGTAGAGACAGGATTATTAAAATAAAAGCCAGGCCCTCTAGCATTAGAGGGTTTTATTTTTATCGATAATTATTGATAGGGATAAAAAAGGAAGGAAAGGGGATGCTGATTTTTGGCTTGACGATGCTTGTGATTCTTTTGGTAGGAGCAATGAAGGTATCGGAACAATTAGTAGCCAAGGGGAGTATGGCGGCTTCTATTCATTTTGAAGGGTTGGAAATGCTGTTGTCCGATTAGGTAGGCAAGGATATGCATTATGCAAAAAAGATGTCATGACCTTTTTATTTACTGCTACAATATACATAGCTATTGTCTTATTGATTGTTGTCTAATTTACAAAAGGTATCCTATTTTCGTTAGCTAATAGTAAAAAAATAGCAAGAATTGCATACTGTGTGATCGTGTTGAGCTTGATAGCTAATGCATTCCATACCTATTTCCCCTATCTGATGATGCAACAGCTTAGGAAGTGAGAACATAACCATAATGATTCTCTTAGATTGTATGCAAGCGGATCGTAAAACGCAGCTAAGTGAGCTGGCAGAGAAGATGGTCAATCTCTCTAATTTAAAAACGGGTAAGGTAATACGGTTTGTAAAGCGCAATATATTGGAGTATGTAGAGGAAGAAGATGACAGATAGAAGTGAACTAGAAAGGATTTTCAAGAATGATGGTTTTTAGTTTTTTATTGATCGCCATTGTAGCAGAGGTTTTTGCAAGCTCCATGCTAAAGCGCACAGAAGGTTTCACGCGCATTTGGCCATCTGTTGGTGTAGTGGTTGGCTACGCAGCGGCATTTTATTGTTTAGCCTTGACATTACAGGTTATCCCTATCGGCACAGCCTATGTCATATGGGCAGGTTTAGGGACAGCGTTAACGGCTATTGTCGGGGTTGTCCTTTATAAGGAACAATTTAATCGCAAGAAGGTCATCGGGATTCTATGTATTATTTTGGGTGTCGTAGTACTCAATCTTGCAGGTGGACATTAGGAGGCGAACAGCATGAAGGGCTATTTATTTTTAACATTATCGATTATAAGTGAGGTTTTTGCGACAACCATGCTCAAGCTTTCTGAAGGCTTCACCGTGCTAGGTCCCTCTTTAGCGGTGGCACTTGGCTATGGCATTTCATTTTATAGCTTATCCTTATGTCTAAAAACATTGCCATTAAGCCTAGCCTACGCTATTTGGTCAGGTGTTGGGACAGCTTTAACCGTTCTCGTAGGTATGATTATTTGGCACGATATGTTTAATCTCTACTCTGCACTTGGCATAGCCCTCATTATCGGCGGCGTGATTTTGTTAAATCAAGGGGATAAACGTGACAAGGTGATGGATAGTTTGCAGGAGTAGATGGTTAGAGTTGCGAAAGAGATGGATAGAGTTATAAAAGTACTGGATAGCAGGAAAAGAAGGATAGAGTTGTAAAAAAAGGTGGATAGAACAGCGAAAGCGGTGGATAGAAATGCAAAAGCAACGGATAGAACAGCAAAAGAGATGGATAGAGTTATAAAAATACTGGATTGAAGGAAAAGAAGGATAGAGTTGTAAAAAAAGGTGGATAGAACAGCAAAAGCGGTGGATAGAAATGCAAAAGCAACGGATAGAACAGCAAAAGAGATGGATAGAGTTACAAAAGTACTGGATTGCAGGAAAAGAAGGATAGAGTTGCAAAAAAAGGTGGATAGAACAGCGAAAGCGGTGGATAGAAATGCAAAAGCAATGGATAGAACAGCAAAAGTGGTGGATAGAAATACAAAAGCAACGGATAGAACAGTAAAAGCAGAGGATAACATGCTGTATAGAAGTACGATAGCGTTGGATTAGTTCAAAGGGGGAAAGTAGGATGTTGAAAGCGATTATTTTTGATTTTGACGGTACGATTATTGATACAGAAACGGCGTGGTATACCGTTTTCAAGGAGGCCTATGCTCATTATGGTGTTGCGTTATCGTTGGAAATGTATGCAAAATGCCTTGGTACAAATCTTCAAGCTTTTAATCCTTATACATATCTTGTTACACATCATCATATCAAATTGGATGTGGAGGCATTTCGAGCATCTATTCAACAAAGTCATGCACAATTAATGGAAAAGGAAACGCTCAGACCGGGTATATTAACACTGCTGCAGCAAGCAAAGGAAGCGGGTTTACAAATTGGTCTTGCTAGTAGCTCGAGTCGTCAATGGATTGATCAGTATGTTGATAAGCTTAGCATTCGAGATTTTTTTGGTTGCTATTGTACCGCGGACACAGTGACAAATGTTAAGCCTGATCCAGAGCTATACTTGCAGGCGCTTGAACATTTAGGTGTAAAGGGCAAGGAAGCGATAGCGATTGAGGATTCACCGAATGGCGCACAAGCAGCTGTGGCGGCGGGCCTTTATACAGTGGTTATCCCAAATGCTATTACGAAGCAATTACCATTCGGCACAGGGCATCATACAATGGATACATTAGAACCGAATAATGTACAAGAACTGCTGACACGTTTCTCTCAATGATCTCATGAAGAAAGCCTCTCCATTCTATGGTAGAGGTTTTTTTAGTTTCTGTGTGAAAAAGTCGTCATATTTTTTGTCGCTACATATTATAACGAGAGGGCAACTTACATGGACCAACAGACATATTCAAACTAGAGAGGGGGCTACAATTTGAATAGTGAGAAGAAAAGAAATCACTTTTTATGCGAAGCTTTAAGTGATTTGAAGGATCTTCAGGATATTATGATGAATTTTCATTCTAAATATTTCGGTCAGCTACTTGTCAAAATAGTCGGTAGTGATACGATTCCATTTTTTTTAATTACACATAGTGGCGCTCATTTAAGGTTAATGGATACAGTGAAACAATTTGAAACGGAGTATTTCCGTATCGAGGCGATTGATAAAGAGCGTTGCCGTGGCACAGTGTCGTTGTTGCGCGCTTTTGATTATGAAGGAAATGATACCAATTCGATTGCTGACGTGGTGAGGTTAGAAAAAACAAGTACGCACAAATCGATTGAACTTAGTGGGATATCGGCGATTCAGCTCTTAAAGCCAGACATGTTGAAGGGGAAATTTATCATTGAGCCTAAATGGTAGCGCCATATTAAACTACTAAAGCTAGAGCATCTGTCTATATGTGAGGGATACAAAGTGAATGTAATAGAGAGAGAATCTAATGAAAGGAAGTTTAACTATGACGATTATTGGTATGCTGCATCATCGACTTGATCCAACTACAGTTCTCAAGTCATATGCCTATGCAGCAGTTGCGAAAGCAGAAGGGGCACAGTTTTTTTACTTCACCCCTAAAAGTGTTGACTTTGCCAAACGCTCCATTCAAGCAAAGGTCTATGAGAATGGCGAGTGGCAGGAAAAAACGATGCCCTTTCCTGATGTGATCTATAATGCGGGGAGCCCAGAGAAATTATCTGTTTCTAAAGATATTATCGATCGTTTAAAAGAAGAGATTCCATTTACGACCTATTCGATAGGGAATAAATGGAATGTCATGAAGCGATTGAAGGAAGCAAAGGAATTTGAACAGTATTTGATTCCATCGGAAATTGTAAAGGATGTCGATTTATTTCACAAGTTCATTAATTATTATAAACGGGTTGTCTTCAAGCCGATTGATGGACGTAAGGGGAAGGGCATTTATTTTATTACGAAGGCGGGAACTAAGCATTTCGAGGTTCGAAAGGATAGCACCAATACGGTTTATTCAAAGCCTCAATTAGATGCATTGATAAAGGAGCAGCTTGCGTCTGGTACGTTTATTATGCAGCCCTATATTCAATCGGTCACAAAGTCGGGTCAGGTTTATGATTTCCGTTTGCATGTTCAGAAAAATGGTGAAGGGAAATGGGTAGTGACGACAGTGTACCCACGAATTGCACCAAATGGTTCCATCATACCGAATATTAATAATGGGGGCTATACGAATTATTTAGATCCATTTTTAGAACAGGAATTTAAGGAAGAGGCTTATAATATTCGGCGAATGCTTGAGCATTTCTCCTTAGCGCTAGCTCATCACCTGGATGAAATTCAAATGGTGAAGTTTGGGGAAGTGATTGATGAAATTGGGATTGATGTTGGCCTAGATCAGCAGCAAAAAATTTGGATGTATGAGGTCAATTGGCGACCAGGCTGTCCTCCTGCCTTTTACTTGGAGCTAGATGTGGTCATTCATTCCATCCGCTATGCGATGTATCTTGCGAAAAATCAAAAACCTCTAAAAAAGAAAATTGTCCAACAAAAAAGTAAGCAACAGGCTGACAAGAAAAACTTGCCGATTATTGCCATTACGGGAAGTGCAGGCAAAACAACAACAAAGGCATTTGTCGGCTCGATTTTATCGAAAAAGTGGAATGTTTTTGAGTCGAAGGATTATTGGAATACGACTGAGCATACGAAAAAGCATAAGGAAGAAATCAATGATACACATCAGGCTGTCGTATTAGAGTATGGTATGGCCTACCCAGGTATTATTACCAACCACTGTAGCATAATTCAGCCGAATATTAGTATTGTAACGAATATTGGCTTAGCGCATGTAGGGAACTTTGATGGGGATGTAAGAGGCGTTGCCAAGGCGAAGTCCGAATTGATTCATGGTATGGATCAACAAGGCTTACTTATTGTCAATCAAGATGATGACAATTCCAGATACTTAGAGACAGAGCAATTTAAAGGGAAAATCTTGACGGTGGGCATTAAAAAAGAAGCCGATTACCGTGCCTATGATCTGCAGTATAAAGATATTGGCATGTCCTTTAAAATGAAGCTACATGGGGAAGAAATCGAAATGTATATTCCAATTTTAGGGGAACACCATGTTTACAATGCGCTCAATGCAGTGGCAGTGGCAGATATTTTAGGGTTCACGCCCTTTGAAATTCAGGCGGGGCTCAACTTTAAAAAACCACCAAGACGTTTAACGATCTATAACTTGCGTGATGATATTACGGTCATTGATGATACGGTTCACTCTCATCCACAAGGGGTTCGAGCTGCGATTGATGTACTAACGAATATCGCGAAGGAACGGAAAGTAGCGATTATTGGACAAATGCGAGAGCTCGGCGTCTTGAGGGAGGAAGAATATAAAAAGGTTGGGGAGTACATTTACGAGGTAGACATTGATGAATTCATTACCTATGGCTTTAGGACGGAAGAAATGAGCAATGCCGCCATTGCGAAGGGCATGGACCCATCCAAGGTACATCATTTTATCAATAAAGACGAATTGCATGTCCTACTAGAAACATTGGTAGAGCCTCATGATACCATTCTTGTAAAAGGTGCTAGTAAAACGAATATGTTTGAAACTGTGAAATTTTTAGACGAAACGTTTAAGGAAGAATGAAGTATGCTCTGATGTAATTGCCGCTGACGCTTCGCTTCCGTGCAGATACAATAATGCGTCCAACTTCATATTGAATAATGAACAGACCTGCATCGTGCAGGTCTCTCTTTCATGATATCTGTCAAATCAAGATAAAAAAGCCCGAGTAACTGTCCACTGGCAAGCGGCAATTATTCGGGATATTTTTTTCAAACTCTCAAAATAAATTTAATTTCTTTTGCTGCATTTGTTGCATGATTTCTAGCTTCCCTCAATGTTGACCCTTCTGCAATTACATAAGCATAACGGTGTCCCATCGATAAAGGTGGCATTAGCAGTGTCCCTTTTCTCGGTTTGACATACACTTCTACAACACCTGTTGATCTTGTCGCTCTTGCCTTGCCAATCACCTTCTCTAAAATGCCTTTACTTTCCACAATAACATATTTTGTATAAACAAATTTTTTATGTCTTGGCTCGAGATTAGGCTGTTCACCAAGTAATAGTTTCAATGTTTCTTCCACTAAACTAAATCCTAGCGCTGCCTGTAGCATATTGTTCATGGCACCACCAGAAATCCGTGGATTTATTTCGATAAGCTTCCAACCATTTTGCGTTAATCGAAGCTCTAAATGGAGTGCTCCATTTTCGATATCAAAGGCCTTCACAATAGAATGGAGTATCTCTTCGATTCCTGATTGGATGTCTGACGGAGCTTTAACTAAAACACCGTAGCCTGTAATAATAAATCGTTTTCCTTGCGTAATTTCCTGCTCAATAATGCCAATGACATGTGGTTGTCGTTGGTACACAACCGCTTCTACTAAATATTGTGGACCATCCAAATATTCTTCGATCATGATGGATTCGTAGGGGTTTTTACTGCGTAATGCTTTGAGGTGATCATTAAATTGCTCTGCATTTGTTGCTAATAATACATCTTTTGAACCTGTTGATTTTGGTGATTTCACGATTAATGGAAAGGTCAAATTTTTAGCAATAGGTTCCTGGGGCTTCAGAAGCGAAAACTTTGGTGAGTATGGTTGGTCTTTTAAAAAATTTCTTGTTTTCTCTTTATCCTCCATCATTTCAATAGCAGTGGAGGATGCATAGTTATGACAAAATTCATCACATAGCATAGAAGCAACATGGACAAATGGATCAACAAAACTAACGATACTTTTAATCTCTAATCCGGTTTTTCCTAGTTTATCAATTTCCTCTTTCATTCTCTCTATATTCAAAGTATCAATGAGTATCATTTTGTGGATGTCGGGGTAGGCACGTCGCTGCTGAAGTTGTTTTTCATTATTTGTGAAAAGTACTGTGAAGTAGCCTAGTTTTTCTGCTGCTCTTGTTGCTTCACGACTAGACCCGGATTTGTTTGTACCGATAAATACAATGGCTTTCAGGTATATCACTCCTTCTATTGGTACTTAGATACTTAATCACCTTTATATATATGCAGTGAAATAGTTTTCTTCTAGTTATGTATCTTGTCTACATCCAGGCAACTTTTAAGAGGTTACATATACTAGAAAAGAAAGGAGGGAGAAAAGATATGAAGCCTCTTTCGGTGAAAAATTTAGCAATGATTACGGCAGGCTATCTAGTGCAAGGGTCAGAGGATGTACTGATTCAGCATGGGGCTTATCGATTAAAACAAGTGAAAAAGTCCAATACGGCACTATTTACAAGTAAGCGCATTGTGAATTGGAAAAGTCTTGAGCCACTTTCTCCTCTAGTGCTAGTGACCGATAGAGCTTATCGGCCAAATGACATTCCAAACCAAGTCATTATTATACAGGTAGCGAATGCAGAAGAGGCCTATTGGAAATTTGTTCATTTTTATCGCAATCAGTTTCATATTCCGATTGTAGCGATTACAGGTACTTCAGGTAAAACAACGACAAAAGAGATGATTAAACATCTTCTTTCTGCTGATCGGAAAGTGACAGCAACGACATTAAGCAGTAATTCTAGAACCGCTTCATTGCAATATTTATTGGGCATTGAGGAAGAAACAGAGGCAGCCGTCTTTGAAACAGCAGTTGGCTCGCCAGGAGATGTTACGAATGCGGGAAAATATTTTAAACCGACCATAGGGATTATTACTAATATCGGAGCTCACCACTTAAACTATTGCAAAACATTAGAAGGCTATATACAAGCAAAGGGAGAAATGCTAGATATCATTCATCCCAAAGGCACATTAATTATTAATGCGGAAGATATCAATACGCAGAAGCTAGATATTTCTAGATTCCGTGGTCGTTTGCTTAAAGTAGGGAAGCATGAGTCCTGTGATTTTCGAGCAAGTCATATCCACTACTATCAAAAGGGGATGAAATTCGTTCTTCAGCACAATAAAAAAAGCTATGACATTCTTGTGCCAGGATTTGGAGAACATCAGGTCTATAATGCGCTTGCTGCCATCGCAGCCGTCTATGATATGGGAATGCCCATTCCAGTTGCAGCCAAACTTCTCCAATCATTCCGTCAATTGAAAAAACAATTACAACTTTTTGAGGGCATCAATCATTCCATGCTATTGGATGATACCTGGAGTATTACAACCACTTCCTTGGAGGCTGCCTTAAAAGTGTTGAATGAGCTAGGAGATGGCAAGAAAAAGATTGCTGTCATTGGTACGATTACCGACTTAGGTTCATGGGGATATATTATTCACGAGCAAGCGGGGGAATTAATAAAACGCATTGGCGTGGATGTCTTGATTACCATTGGGGAGCATGCAAGGATTATGGCTGATCATGCAGTCAAGTTAGGATTTAGTGAGTCTGTCTATGCATTTAAAAATAGTACACTCGTTTATCCGTTATTGCAGAAGATTGTCGATGAAAATACGATTGTGCTCATAAAGGGAGACATGTATAGCAAACAGGTTTCTAAACTAGCAGCGGAGCTAAAGCTGAAGCCTACTCCACCTGCTGATTAGCCAGCTTCTTACTATATAGGATATTGACTGTGCCACATAGAAGAACATTCTAATAAGGTATAGTAATTGGTCAGAGTATAACACGCTGAATCAAGAGAAGGAGTAAGTCATGTACAAGATTGATAAAGAGAGGAGGCGCAGTACACTTGCAACCCATTAGTGTGCAAAAACTTAGAACCGTTCTACAAGGAAAGCTCATTCATGGATCAGAACAATGGTCTGTGCAGCAGGCCATTTACTATAATCGGCATGACCTAACAAAAAGTCATTCCCTCATGTTTGTTAGTCGAAATGATAAAATCAACTGGCAAGAGGTTGATCGGAAAGGACCATCTTTAATCATCTCCGATAAACCGTCTACAGAATTAAAAAGCGCTTTAGCTAATACAACCGTTTTACAAGTGAAAAGTGTTGCACAGGCCTACTGGACATTTATCGAGTATTATCGTGGTCTTTTTCAAATTCCTGTTGTGGCTTTAACAGGAACTTGTGGTAAAACAACGACAAAAGAGATGCTAAAACATATCGCTAGTAAGCATTGGCAAGTGCAGGCATCCGTTAGCAGTAAAAACGAGCCAAGGCAATCATTGCCTTATTTAACGGGGGTTGAAGAAAAAACACAAGCCGCTATCTTTGAATTAGGTTTAGGCAACACAGGGAATATTAAACATCAGTGTATGATCTATCAACCGACTATTGGTATTATTACAAATATTGGTGTGCATCATTTAGATGGCTGTCTCAACCTAGATGGCTATATAAAGGCCAAGGCAGAAATTGTGGAAGGCATTAAGGAAGATGGTACGTTAATTATTAATGCTGATGATACCAACATCAAAAAAATTTCACTGAAAAAGTTTAAGGGGAAAATTATTAAGTTTGGTTTACATGAGACGGCAGACTTTAAAGCGACGAATGTAGAGTTTGCCAATACGGGCATGAAGTTTACTTTAGAAGTAGATGCTATCACGTACAATGTATTTGTCCCTGGCTACGGTGAGCATCAAGTTTATAATGCATTAGCAGCGATTGCAGCTTGTCGTGAAATGGGGCTGACAATTCGTCAGGCTATAGCTGGGTTACGAACGTTTAAACAGATGGCAAGACATTTAGAATTTACGACAGGGCTTGGTGACAGTACGATTATTGATGATACGTGGACAAATAACCCGACATCTGTAGAGGCAGCCCTAAAAGTGCTAGATACGGTAGGAAAAGAGAAGAAAGTCATTCTCGTTCTAGGAGATATTAAAAGATTAGGTAATTTTGAAGAAAAATACCATCGCGAAATCGGCTCCATGGTAGCAGAAAGAAAGATTGATACATTAATTACCATCGGCAAAAGGGCAGAAAAGATTGCCGATCAAGCTCAAAAAGATGGAACCAGCGCAGAGGTTCATACGTTTAAAGAGGTAACAGGCGTTTTAGAATTATTGAAACCAAAGCTCGATGCAGACACGATTGTTTTAATAAAAGGACCGATGTCGAGTAGATCAATGATTGAATTTGCCAATACGCTTAAAAACTCATCCTAGCAAAAAAGGGTGTCTCAACCTCATTGAGACACCCAACCATTCTTATTTTAAAACACGTCGAGCTGTTACAAAATTCTTTTGTGCCCAAGTGGAAGAAATGTTTTGTTTGACAATACCATTAGTAGTCATACTAATATATTGATTATTTCCTAAATAAATACCAGTTTGCGTGATATCTTGTCCACCATTATTCGTTGAGAAGAACAGTAAATCACCTTTTTGAAGCTGTGATTTTTGGATACGTGTCCCTACTAAAGCTTGCTTACTTGCTAGCTTATCCTTTAAATCAATACCATGCTTTTTAAAGACATAGTACGTAAAACCAGCACTTGTAAAAGTCAGTGCACTTTCGTTGTACGTATAGCCGAATTTTGCTTTGCTTGTTAACCCGGTAGCTGTTGCAATAATTTGATCGGCTGAAGTACTAGCTGAAGGTGCACTTACACTGGGAGATGAGTTGGAATCAGAGAAAACGCGCTTCGCTGTAATATAATGTTCAGTATAATAATCTACAAATAACACTCTTGTCATCACACCGTCTGAATTAGGAATGATGATTCGGTGATCGCCCGCATAAATCCCTACAAGCGAAGGTGTCTTAGAGCCTTTGACACTATTAAAGAAGACTAAATCGCCCTTTCTCAAATTAGCACGAGCCACTGTTGATCCTTGGTTCATTAAATTGCTTAACGTAGTAGCGCCGAGTGTCACGCCACTTTTACGATAGATGAAATCAACAAATGCTGGAGCTGTGAAGCGTAGGCTTGACTCGCTTGTTGAAGTGCCAATCGTTACTTTGTTTTTATACGTCAGGGCATTCTCTACAATTTTATCGCCTTTTGTTGCAGGATTGGCTGATAGTAGGGTAGGCAATACTCTACGTGCAGATACATAGTTTTCTGTATAATACGGCTTACTGTTTAAATCAGAAATGACAATATTTTGTTTGGAATCAGCCATGTGGATGATTTTATTGTCACCGATATACATGCCGACATGATCGGGGTCAGTCCCTGTTTTTTTACTTTTAAAGAACACTAAATCGCCTTTTTGTAATTGGTTCCTTGCTACATATGTCCCTTGCTGAATCATATAATTTTCATTATATGTACCAAGGTCTACACCATTTTTCTCAAAGATGTACATTAAAAATGAAGCACAAGAAAATTTATATGGATATGTAGACTTGTAAACCGAATTGCTATATGTCGCTTGACCCATTAAGCTTTTCCCTGTCTGAATGAGTTGATCTGCTTTCGCTGCAACAGCCTGCGCATTGTTTTGAGCATTTGTTGTAGCAGCCTCGACCTGTATCGGCTGGATGGCTGTGTGCACCATTCCGAATGAACTGAAGCCAATTGTTAAGGCAAGTGTTGTAGATAAAAATCGTTTATTCATGTTGTTATAACCTCCTGAAGCATCTAGTAGAATTTCTCCTGTATAGCTTTGCCATGGAAATAATCGTAGCATGAAAATATAGGGCTTCCGGGAGGTAAATGTTACCAGGGTAACTAGAGGGAGGGCTTCAACACTTGCTATAAAAGGCTTTATCAAGGGAATTTACAGTTTTATTACAAATGTTTCAGCAAGATGTAATATGGAACAGTTCCATGAAAAAACTGCCCTAATAGCAGGGCAGTTTATCTTAATTTTTGAATCATTTCTACGCGATTACCAAACGGATCTCGAAATTCAAATCGCTCATAATGAGGGATTGGCACAGAATCTAGTATGTCTAATTGATGTTCTGCTAGTTTCCTCTTCCAGTACTCAATATCTTCTACTTGATACGCAATATGCGCCTTTGTTGCCAAGCGATCAAAGCCATCTTCCGTGCCCACATGAACCTCCTGCTGTCCAAGCTGTAACCAGAATCCGCCTCGACCCTTCAGCGACTCAGGCTTCTCCAATTCCTGCAAACCTAAAACCTGACAATAAAAAGCTTTCCCCTGCTCCTCTGATCCTTGTGGAATGGTAATTTGCACATGATGTAAACCGATAATCATCTCATAATGCCCCCTTTTTCTTTAAGTATAGTTTAATTTTTGAATATTTAAAATGTTGGCGGATAGCAATGGGAAAGTGATGGATAGCACCTTGAAAGTGGTGGATAACTTCTCAAAAGAGGTGGATAGCACGTTCGAAGAGAAGGATAACCTATAAAAAGAGGTGGATAGAACTCCCGAAGAGAAGGATAACCCTCAAACAGGAGGATAGAACCTTCGAAGAGAAGGATAACCTATCAAAAGAAGTGGATAAAATCTGCAAAGAGAAGGATAGCCCATCAAAAGAGGTGGATAGAACCCCTGAAGAAAAGGATAACCCTCAAACAGGAGGATAGAATCTTCGAAGAGAAGGATAACCCATCAAAAGTAGTGGATAGAGCCTACAAAGAGAAGGATAACCTTCAAACTGGTGGATAGAACTCCCGAAGAGAAGGATAATCTTCAAACAGGAGGATAGCACGTTCGAAGAGAAGGATAACCTATCAAAAGAAGTGGATAAAACCTGCAAAGAGAGGGATAACCCATCAAAAGTAGTGGATAAAAACTTCAAAGAGAAGGATAACCCTCAAACAGGAGGATAGAATCTTCGAAGAGAAGGATAACCCATCAAAAGAAGTGGATAAAATCTGCAAAGAGAAGGATAACCTTCAAACAGGAGGATAGCACCTTCTAAGTGCAGGATAACCTATCAAAAGAAGTGGATAAAATCTGCAAAGAGAAGGATAACCCTCAAAGTATGGATAGAAAACTCAAAAAAGGGGGATAGAGCCCCCCAAAAAGCAAAGGATAGTCACTCATACAACACCTACATATTCGCTTATTCTTCAGCTCCAAAAAGATTCAAATTATACTTTTCTGAAAGGGATATGATAGTATTCCATGATTTATTTAGTTCCTGTAAAGATTGCTCATACTCTTCTTTAGCATTTACTCTATCAATTTGGTATGTTGCATCGACTAATCTAATAGTTGGGAAGTCATGAGAGCTTTTTTTTTCTTTAAAGTCAATTATCGCATTATAGAGTTCTTTTTCTTCTGGGGAGCTTGTTTTAGGTTTGAAATCTATTTTATTATGTGAATAGTCTATTGCATCTTCATAATATGCTTGCTGCTGTGAGAGTGCTTTTTTTATTCCATCGCTGGAGTGGGCCATTGAATATGTTTGTGATTCATATAAATTATTCAAGTTATTTATATTATTTTCTTCTATGTTTTTATATTTCGCTTCTACTTGAATATAGTCTTTTAAATCAGCGATAAATTGATCATCGAAGCCGGTCTCATTTTCTTTACTACAGCCAGATAAAAGTAAGATAAAGACTAAACTTTTCAATAGTAGTATTGCGGTCTTATTGCGTTTCATATGTATTCCTCCTGAAATCTATGTTTCTTTATATGGTAACATAGTAATAAAATAGAAGAAAGTTAAGTGTAAATGGAAGTGCCAATCAAGTCATTACATCTATCACAGTATTTTATGGATATCGGGTCTGTGCATACAAATCTTTATGGTATAATAATAAAAACGGAATAATAGGATAGAGGTACAAATCCGATTTTAGGATTTGTTTAAAAGGGAAGATCGGTGTAATTCCGACGCTGTCCCGCAACTGTAAATGGGAGCACTTTTCAAAAGGCCACTGTTACGTGTCGTAATGGGAAGGTGAAAGGTGTGATGAACATAAGCCAGGAGACCTGCCTTTATCTAGTACAGCCAAAAAACCTACGCGGATAGGGGGTGTTGAGTGTGACTAGAGAAATTCTCCTGCATGCTCATAGTACGATGACTGCTAAAAAGGTAGCTTCTATGTTTAATAGAAAGCTTATTTCCAATTGGCAATCACCGTATTATGTCATGTATTTGTCATAGTAGACATCTTTCTAATAAGAGAAAGATGTCTTTTTTATGTAAAACATTAAAGGAGCGGTCCACATGAATCCACAAGTTGTTGAGTATTATGAGAGCCTATTAAAAATTGAAATTATGCAAGAGCCTTATGCTGCAAAGCCTCTAAAGGAGCTTGTTGAACAATATGTTGGGCATGATGCTGCACATGAGCAATCCATTTTAGCAGCGTATACCAATGTTTTAAAAGAATTACTTGGATAGAATGGTTTTGGCTACTTCGTTTTTCGAAGTAGCCATTTTTAATAAGCGCATGCTTTGACAATTAGTACGAGGAGGCGTAAAATTTCGTTGAACAATTGTTTTGAACGTTTGTTCAAAAAAGAGGTGAGTACAGTCGATCAGAAAGAAAACGTATCAAAAGAAAAAAATAAAGAGGTAAAGGATCAAATTTTACAGGCTGCGAAATCGTTGTTTTCGTCCAGAGGCTATGATGGGACGACGGTGAGACAAATTTGTGATGAGGCAAATGTGTCACTTGCGCTTGTTTCCTATCATTTTGGTGGCAAAGAAAATGTATTTAATGCATTATTTGAACCGCTACGCCATACCTTTATGAATGCCCATTATGATATCCATGATTCACTTGGTGCACTTCGTAGCTTTTGCCGAAACTTTGTGCTTTATCGCATTCATGAGCATGAATTAATTGATATTTTACAGCAAGAGATTGTTATGAATAGTCCGAGGTTAGAGATGCTTAAAGATGTTTTTTTACCTTCCTGGGAGCAACTTCGGACGATTTTATTAGCTTGTCAGGGGCAGCAGACCATTCGCTTTGAGTCGCTTGATGTTGCGCTGAACTTTATTATGGGGACGTTAATGTACTCCTTGAACAATCCATTTTTAAATCGTTCTTCCTTACAATCAACACCTGAACAAATTGCAGAACATGCAGTCAACTTTGTGTTACACGGTCTTCAAACTAAATCATAAAAAGAAGGTAATTCTAATGAAAGCAGCAAAATTTTACGGTATTCAAGATATTCGAGTAGAGGAAGCACAATTGCCAGCACTAGAACTAGGTATGGTAAAAGTAAAAGTCGCATTTGCAGGAATTTGTGGTAGTGATTTACATGAATATGTAGGGGGTGCCTATGCATTTCGTACACAACCTGTATTAGGTCATGAATTTGCAGGTGTTGTTGTAGAGGTCGCAGCAGGCGTTACTCAAATAAAAATAGGGGATCGTGTAGCAGTGGAGCCACCGATTCCTTGTGGTAAATGTGATAATTGTCGACGTGGGTATACTAACTTATGTAAACGTGGACAATCCTATGGCTATACCATTTCAGGTGGATTTGCTGAATATGCTATTGTGCAGGAAGAAAATATTCACCACCTTCCGGATGACATGAGCCTAGAGCTAGGCGCACTTGTTGAACCTACAGCAGTAGCCGTTCATGCAGTGCGTCAAAGTCAATTAAAGCTGGGCGATACAGCAGCTATTTTTGGCGCAGGTCCTATTGGTTTATTAGTCTTACAGGCTGTGAAGGCAGCGGGGGCAAGTGAGATTTTTGTCGTGGAGGTTTCTGATGAACGACGCCAAAAAGCACTTGAATTAGGTGCGACCTATGTCATCAATCCAATTGACACAGATGCTGTCGCGTTTATTCGTGAAAAAACAAATGGTGGGGTGGATGTTGCGTATGATGCAGCAGGTGTGCAGGCAACCTTTACAAGTGGTGTCAGTGCGGTTCATCCAGGCGGCGAATTTAAAATCGTTAGCGTCTGGGAAAGACCAGTAGAATTTAATCCAAATGCGGTCGTTTCTCCGGAAGTGAAAATTAGTGGCTCCTTTGCTTATGTTAATATTTTCCCCGAAGTAATTCGTCTACTCGCTCGTGGGGTCATTGATGGTCAAGCTGTTATGACAAGCCAAATCGCTTTAGAGGATATTGTGGAAAAAGGTTTTGAAGCATTAACGAAAGACCGTAGTCAATGTAAAATTCTTGTCAATATGAATCTATAAATCTTACTGAAACTCGTAGCCAAACTTGCGTTAAAACAGGTTTGGCTATCATTATTTTTGGTCTATTAAATAGCATAATACCAATTGGATTACATTTATTTGTCATAAAACTGTCTTTAGGACTTCATTCATATTTCACTTTTACTTTATATAATAAATTTGCTATTTATAAATAGAATGGAGATCAAATATGAAAAATCTGCTTTATTCAAGGTTTTGGCGATTGCATTTTTTCGCAGCACTTTTTATTACACCATTACTGCTGTCTCTCACATTAAGCGGGATTGGCTATTTATTTTTCACAGATGTAGAAAATCGATTATATGATGATTACTTCTTTGGCGAAAGCCATAAAGAAGAGGTTTTAACGATTGATGAAGCCGTGGAAAAAGCGGAAGCGGCATTTGCAGGCTACTCCACTACGAAAGTCATTATGCTGGAAGAGCCTTATAATACGCGTTTAACTTTATCAAATGGCAAAGAACAGAAGTACGTATTTTTAGATGATCACAATCAAATGGTTGGTAGTCAGGATGCGAATTATACATTTTCTAATATTATGAGAAATACACACAGCTCCCTATTTATTGGCGGTACCTTTGTCAATTATTTAGTGGAACTGGCGGCATGCTGGACGATCTTTTTATTATTGTCAGGACTTTATATGACATTTAAAGGAAATCTTTTGAAGAAGCCAAAGACAGAGAATAAACGACAAAAAAGTAAGAGATTGCATGCACTCATTGGGACAATCATTACAATTCCAATGGTGCTGTTTATTTCTACAGGGCTATTATGGTCTGCTTTTCAAGGTTCGATTCTTGTGAATATAGCTTCAGAAAGTCCAACTTTTGGTTACCCATTATTACAGCAAAAGCCACCAACATCGGATGTCTCTGAAATTCCATGGGCCACTCGACAATTAGAGGCGCCTACATCAGAAGGTGAACATGCGCAGCATCATGGAGGCGGAGCTGTCCGTTATACAAATGACAGCCAAATTTCGATTGCTGATCTTGAAAAAGAAATCAATGCCATGAATATCGCAAAACCTTATTCGATTATTTACCCGTCAAATGAGGAGGGCGTATATACAGTGGCGAAGGCGAGTAATTCAGGTGTAACAGGTCTGGATGTGAAGCCTTCAGCAGAAGCAACGATGTATTTCGATCAATATAGTGGGAAGTTTATCGATCAAGTAAATTATGATGATTATGGCATGTTGGCTAAATTCTTTACATGGGGCATTCCTTTACATGAAGGTCACTTATTTGGCTGGCCTAATAAGATTCTAAACTTAGTGGTTTGTCTAGCCTTTTTAGCCGTCATTATGTGGGGCATTCGCACATGGATTTTACGTAGAAAAAAAGGGGAGCTTTCTGCACCGCCGCAAATTTCTCATAAAATGTCCATGCCGTTTATCATTTTCCTTGTTATTTTAGGCATTATAATGCCGTTGTTTGGCGCCTCCTTGATCGCTGTCGTATTGATGGAGCTCATCGTTATAGGCTGGCAAACAAAGAAGAAATTAAGAGCAGAAGAAACTAAATAATGCGAATGGATACGGTACAACAGGATTGTGCCGTATCTTTTTTGTTTATTTCGTTTATATGAACGCAATACTATACTGAAGCTGCAAAAATGTTTATAGATTTTTCAGCCCAATTTTATAAAGTTTTAAGATTTGTATGGTACATTGCTAGTAGTTTCAGCTTATTGGGGGAGTGTAGATGTCAATTAAAACGAGGTTTTTGCTATCTTATGTGGGTGTTATTATCATTGCTATCACGCTTTTACTTGCAGCCGTTTTTCTTTTTTCCTTTGCGATTACGGGTGATATCAAAGCAATAGAGCATTTTTATAAAAAATCCTATGTACAAAAGCCTTTGACGACGGTAGAAGAAAACGCTTTTCTAGATTTAAAATTACTAGCTAAAAATAATCCCCAGCAGCTTTTAGATCTCGAACAGCTAGAAAAAATCAATGCACCTTCGATTGAGATTGTGGTACGAAAAGATCATCAAATTGTTTATTCAACGCAGAAAGAGCATGAACAATTATTACTTCAAAGCTTACCTGGCTTTGAAGCGACCAATATTAATTCGCGTGATACCATCATGATTAATCAAGCCTTTTATACGTATGTAAAATTTGATTTTTATTTTCCAGATAAAACCGAGGGAAGTATTTTCGTTTTAAGAGAGGTTAGTTCTCATGCGGAAGTAACGCGTGAACTGTTGCCCATTCTTTTAGGAATCTTATTTGTACTATTTATGATGATTATTGGCTTATTAAATTATTTAGTTTCAAGAAGTATTATTAATCCAATCTCAGCTTTAAAGGATGGGGCTGAACGCATTAAATCGGGCGACTTAGATTTTGAAATTACGTCTCATTCCAATGATGAAATTGGTCAGTTGAATCGATCGTTTGAGGAAATGAGAGTTAAGCTAAAAGAATCAATCCAGCTTCAGCTTCAATATGAGGAAAATCGGAAAGAGCTATTATCGAATATTTCCCATGATTTAAAAACGCCTATGACTTCCATTATCGGCTATGTAGAGGGTATTAAAGATGGCGTGGCGAATACAGAGGAGAAGATGGATAAATATTTAACAACCATCTATACAAAAGCGAAGGATATGGATGTATTAATTGATGAGCTGTTTTTATTTTCTAAATTGGATTTAAAAAAGATTCCGTTCCAAATGGAAAGTGTCAATCTCCAGCAATATATGCATGATTATGTAGAGGATGCGAGCTTTGATTTTATTGCACGAGACATTCACTTACAATATATATCAGCAGGTTCTCCTCTTTTGGCCATGACTGATCGTGATAAATTAAGACGTGTCCTGTCAAATTTACTAAGCAATAGTGAAAAATATATGGATAAATCCTATAAGCAAATTATTATTTCGTTGCACGAGCGAACTGAGGATGCGATTATTCAGGTAACAGATAATGGTACGGGCATTGATCCTGCTGCGTTACCTCATATTTTTGATCGTTTTTACCGTGCAGAGCCTTCCCGTAATTCGCAAACAGGAGGCAGTGGCTTAGGGTTAGCGATTGCGAAACAAATCGTCCTTGAAATGGGCGGCGACATTTGGGCGAAGAGCGAATTAACGAAGGGAACGAGCATATTCATTTCATTGAAAAAGGCTGAGGAGAAGGTGAGTCATCATGAAAAAAATTCTGCTAATTGAAGATGAAGTGAGCATAGCAGAGCTCCAACGAGATTATTTAGAGATTAATGGTTTTTCAGTAGATATCCAGCATAACGGAGACGATGGTCTGAAGCAGGCACTAAAAGGTGATTATGCTTTAATCATTTTGGATATTATGCTGCCTGGGATGAATGGCTTTGATATTTGTAAACAAGTTCGAGCAGTGCACAATATGCCCATTTTATTTGTTTCAGCCAAAAAAGAGGATATTGATAAAATTCGTGGCCTTGGTCTAGGGGCAGATGATTATATTACGAAGCCCTTTAGTCCAAGTGAGCTAGTAGCAAGAGTCAAGGCACATTTAGCCAGGTATGAGCGCCTCGCTACAAATCAGCAAACAAACCATACGATGTCCATTCACGGCATTACGATCGATACATCTGCTAGAAAGGTTTTTGTCAATGGGGATGAAATTGCCTTTACAACAAAGGAATTTGATTTACTCGTTTTTTTTGTTAAACACCCAAATCAAGTATTAAGTAAAGAGCAGTTATATGAGCGAAACTGGGGCTATGAATCAGCTGCAGATGTTTCGACCGTTACCGTTCATATTCGCAAGCTACGTGAAAAAATTGAACGTGATCCCGCACAGCCAAAGTTTTTGGAAACGGTATGGGGAGCAGGCTATCGTTTCAATGTTTAAGAGCAAAATATCTCGTCCATGTGGCGAGGTATTTTTTTCGCCAATTTTTAGACTTTTTTAAGAAATGGTTAATGGAATATTTAGCATTACCACTTACACTAAAATGAGGAAGACAGCAATAAATCAGAGAGTGTGGTGCAAGGGGTGAAAAAAATACAAACGGTTATGATCGCATTATCATTTTTGCTTCAAGGATGTGCCTCCAACGAATCAGAGGCGATACAGCTTGATAAAGGGGAGAGTGAAGTGGTGAAATCAAATTGGAAGAGTGAACTGTTTAAAGCAGCCGAAATGGGAGATATGGAAGCGTTACAACGTGCTTTGGATCAAAAGGTTGATATCAATGTCCAAGATTCAAACAGCAGAACAGCCTTGATGATTGCAACCTATAATCAGAATGTGGAGGCAGCACAATTATTAATAAATGCTGGGGCCGATGTCAATATACAGGACAATAGGCAAAATACGCCCTTTCTTTATGCTGGAGCAGAAGGCTATCTGGATATATTAAAGATGACGATTCAGGCTGGTGCTGATCCTACTATTTTGAACCGATATGGAGGAACAGCATTAATCCCAGCAGCAGAGCATGGTTATGTGGAGGTCATCGAGGAGTTGTTGAGTAACAGCGACATCGACGTCAATCATGTGAATCATTTAGGATGGACAGCGCTGATGGAGGCGATTGTGTTAAATAACGGCAATCCAACACAGCAAACAGTAATTCAGTTATTGATTGAGCATGGTGCTGATGTGAATATTCCGGATCAAAATAATGTGACACCATTACAGCATGCGAGACAGCGAGGATTTAACGAGATTGAACAAATCCTGATTGCAGTGGGAGCGAAGTAATGCAAACTGTAGGGATTTTTATGAAAGCCCATTACAAATTTTGTAGTGGGCTTGGAAACATTAATTCAGTATACGTATTACCAATTGGAGTTTCAGTTTCAGTACGTCTTTTTTTACACCAACACGGCTATATTTATTAGGATACAGCGATAACGAAGATTTTAAAAAAGGTGGCATAAGAGTGGCGAAAAACAGGCGGATTTTTTGTGTTTTACTTGGACTATTGTTTACGCAAACGGCTTGTAGCAACGGTGTGAGAGTTGATTATGAAGAGGAATTTGTAATTTCGGAAACCGCGCAATTAGAAAATGTAAGAGTACTAGAACTGGACATTAATGACGAAGATAATAAGATTCTTAACGTATTTGGAGGGGATTTAAAGGATGGCGTTTATGCTTATGACGAGAATAAGCATAAAACCTATATCCTGATAAATTCCAATACTAGAAATTATGCTGATTATTCGTTTAAAATTAGATAAGGAAAATAAAATTCTAACACTTTTCTATACAACTACAGAAGAAGGTGTTACAAATAAAAAAACGCTATTCCTTATAGAAAGTAAAAACAAGCATCCATTTGAGGAAATAAAATTGATTAACAACGGTAATGATGATGGTTTTATAGGAGTGTATACTAATTAAAGAAGGTCTGACATCATTTATAATTATCCATTGATTGTGTGGCTAAAAATATCCCCACTTCAAACCAACAATTGCGTGAAGTGGGTAAACCATTAATATTTCTTCAGTTCTTCAACTAAATCTGTACCTTTAGCTAAAATATTAAATTTATTGCTGTAGTACGACCTATATTGCTTATTAGCGAAGTATCTTATTTTTTGTTATAGCCAGCCTTTGTCACTTGCAATCTGAGCAGCCTGCTGTCTTGATTCCACTTGCAGCTTTTGAATAGAGGTAGATAAATAATTGCGAATGGTCCCCTTCGTTAAAAACAATTGCTTGCTGATTTCATTTGTGGTCAAACCCTCTTTGACAAGCTGTAGTACTGCAATTTCTCGTTCGTTTAAAGGGTTTTGCTCCTTCATAAACAAGGTAGCGGCTAGATCCTTACTAACCACCTTTTCTCCCTGCATGATTTTTCGAATAGTAGCAATTAAATAATCGATTGGTTCATCTTTCAATAGATAGCCGTGTACCTCGCAATCCATAGCCTTTTGTAAATAGCCAGGACGAGCAAAAGTTGTGACAATCATCACTTTACACGGTAGGTTAGCCTGTTTAATTTTTTCAGCTAGCTCTAGCCCAGACAGATGGGGCATTTCAATATCTACGAGGCAAACATCTGGTAGCTCCTGTTGGATGTAGTCCCATGCTTTTAGCCCATCTGCCACCTCGGCTATGACTTCAATATCTGGTTCAAACGATAAGAGTGATGTTAAGGCACCACGTAGCATTTGTTGGTCCTCCGCTAGTAATACACGTATCATGATGTGGGCTCCTTTCCGTCTTGAATTGGTAGCGTAAGAGTTACGCTCGTGCCTGTAGGTGTGTTGCTGTTAACCGTGGCATAACCTTGCAGGATATGCATTCTTTCCTTCATCGAGTGGATGCCATTGCCAAATCCTTTTTGCTGTAAGCCTATGCCATCATCTTTCATGATTAGCGTGTATTGTCCCATGTGATATTGAATGATGATGTGGCATTTTTTTGCCTGACTGTGCTTGAGTATATTGGTCGTAGCCTCTCTTACACATAATGCGAGCATCGTTTCCTCCACACTAGAAAGAACAATTTGAGGGCATTGATTGTGAAGGCTTGCTGTGATATTTGCACTTTGTAAAAGCTGTTTGCAATGCACCAGCTCCGTCTGTAACGAAATGAAATTCATATCAGATACTAGTTCACGCACTTGTTTTAAGGCTGTACGTGTAGTGGCTAATATATCATCCAATTCTTGCTTCACCCTTGAAGGATCTCGGTCAATTAGTTTTGTCGTTAGTTCCGTTCTAATCTTAATCATTGTGAGTGTATGACCAATTGTATCGTGAAGGTCTCTAGCAATACGCTGTCGTTCCTCCTGCTGAACAAGCTGCATATTGACGTCTGCCAATTCAGCTTGCAGATTTTTCGACTTTTCCACAAAGTAAATAAGAATTGGCAATACTAGCTGAAACATCATGATAGGTACTAACACCTGTGATTCCTTCTGTAAAAAGGAGTCTGTCGCCAGATACATGACCGTCAAAAACATGATCGCGATGGCTAATATTCCACAGCTAATATGCCATTTTGATTTCGCCCGTCCAAGTAAATCGGCAAAGGTAAAGCCAAAAATAAGCATAAAGGGCTCTATATAAATACTTAGTATAGTGATAACGATGAAGCCTACTAATGATGCGACAAGGAGTCTCCCATTTTTATGCCATAAAGCATTATAGAAAGCTCCTAAGTATAAAAGGAGCAATGTTATTTTCATAGCTAAAGGAAGTGATCCAGACCATAGTACTATTGCGATGAGAAAAATCACAGAAGCTACATCGATGATTAAATAATGCTTTATTTGTTCTCTAGGATATATTTTTATTGCCTACACCTTCCTTTGTTGCAAATTGTTGCGTCATTGCTCGAATGGATTTTTGACGAATCCATTCCATAGGACCCAATTGAAAATACTGTAACCAAATAGACGCCATGACCAGTTGTAGGAATGACAAAGTTAGCCAAATGCAAATGACGATCACGCTATTGACATGCCCTCCTAAGCCAAGGCCCCAACCATAAAAAATAAATGATGCAAGTATGTTTTGAAGGACATAACAGCTTAAAGACATTTTACCGACTTGTGCAAAACGTTGCCAAAGCCAATTGAACCTCTTATATTCTACCAGCTTCCCTAAAATTCCAATATAGCCAATCGATAGAATAGGGGCACATAAATAGCGAACAGGAAAATCAAAAAGCCCTCCTGGTATAAAGATAAGTAAATTGAGGGGAATGCCAATGTACATACCAATCATAAACACCTTTTGGCGTATTTGCCGTCCTCTGTCTGTTTGTGAAAATACATCGTTGCGCATAAGCTTCACACCAAGTAAAAATAAAAAGATATTCATAGGGATAATGAAAATAGCCTCTGATCGATAGAATAAAAAATTTGTCAGACGATGCTGTACTTGTGCTAGCCATGAGCCGTTTTCATACAATGTGGCAACGCTCTCCATCCCATTTAAGGAAACACCAACACCTTGTAACGTACTGATAAAAATAAGGAGGATCAGTAAGACATGAAAGCTGCCAAAAAGATAGAAAGTCCATGTCATGGCTTTGTTACTTAATCGGATGAGAAAGGCAACGATGAAGGCTGTAGCAGCATAGCTCATTAAAATATCATATTCCATGACAAGGGTATAATGAAGCAGTCCCTCTAGCCCTAAAAAGACGATTGTCCAAAGATAGACCCCAGGCCAAGCATTGCCTCTGCGTAGGGCTTGCTGATATTTTAATTGTAAACCTACCCCAAACATAATCGTTAACAGACCAAGTAGCTTACCGTTGACGAAAAATAAGACTACCATTCGTAAAAAATCCTGGAAGGACCACCAACCTGAGTAGTTGCTTGTTGTGATATACGATAAATCACCTAAATAAGCAAAAATCCAAATATTGGTGCCGAGCGTTCCTAAAACGGCGAAGCCTCTTAACATATCGATAAAGGGAAGTCTTTGTTGCATTTGCATATGTTCAATCACTCTTTCTGTATTTTCTTACCTTCAGAATAAGAAAATATGAAGAAAAAACCTATTCACACCAGTCAAAGGAATTTTATGACAGGTGTCATAAAGTGATTGGGACCACATAAAAAACCAGCAACGCTTTGGGTGCTGGTTCGTTTATTTCGTACAGGTATAGATACGATAGTCTAAAAATGGCTGGTATTTTTCGTTCATGGCAAGATGCTGATCCATGACCTTATAAAACTCGGATTCAATCGCTGCGGAAACATCAAATTCAGGCTTGGAGGAGATGGATTGATTTTTTTGTATGCGAATATCGTGAAAACCAGCCTGTTGCAGTAGCTTTACCCAATCCTTTTTCATAAGGAGGGACTTGAATCCGTAAAATTGTTGGATGTCGTCTGCTAGCTCAGGGGCGAGAGTTATAGGTTTAGTGAATTCAATGGCAATGAAGCGTCCGCCTTTCTTTAATAAACGATAAATTTCTTGCAAAGCTTGTTGCTGATTTACAAAGGCTAGTACTGATTCAGCTAGAATCAAATCAAATGATTCATTTGGTAACGAAGTTTTTTCAATTGAGCCTTGCAATAGACGGACGGGTAAACGCGCTTTTTGCATTCGTTTCTGCGCCTTTTTGATCATGATGGGGTGAATATCGATGCCTGTGACACTAGCTTGATAGGCAGTCGCCAAATAAGCAGCCGTTTGTCCTGTACCACACCCTACATCTAAAATATCGGCGCCTGGCGTAATATTCTCTGTTGAAACGAGAGCCTTTGATAGATTAATTCCTCCTGGATGCGCTCCTCCAATGCCGAATTGAGCTAAAAAGGTAAGATAATGTGAGCCTTGAATGCGTATCACCTTCTTTTTTCTTATAGTATGACAGGGAAACTAGTCTTGTTCCCTCAAACATCTTGAGTGCGGAAGAGAATATTTTTACAGTCTTCTTCAAAAGTCTATTTCACTACTAAAATTCCCACATATACTAGTTAGAAGCTTTCAGACAGGAGGTGTATAAATGCCATATTTTCAGCCGAATGCTAGAAGGGGTCCCTATCCGCCAAGCAATAGACAATATTTTGGCCCACCTTTTCGAGGTAGAATGGTGCAACCTTACTATTCTCCCTATCAACAACAACAAGGATCCAGATTAGGCAGTTTGCCAGATCATTTAAATACGATTATGGGGCATGCTGGGACGATTACAAATGGAGTCAATATGTTGAGGCAGATGGGATCGTTACTAAGTTTATTTAGATAAAGCTAGAAACCCTCTTAAGAAAATATCTTAAGAGGGTTCATGTTCGTGCTTAATCGGCTTGGACAAGTTGTTTTTCAATAATCGAGCGATTCTTTTCTTTAAATAGCTCATTATGAGACGATACCATGCCATGACGATAGGCTGTTGGCTCTAAATACGTTTTAATGGAGTTGACCGCATTGGCTGCATCTTGGAATGTTCCAAGTAGCAAGTGGATTTTTCCTTCAAATGATAAAATATCACCAGCCGCAAAAATACCTGGCTGTGCCGTTTCACCTGTTGCTTTCCCTTCAAAATAATAATCATCCTTTTTCGGAATAGCAATGGCTTCATCAAATGCGAGAGATGCCTCACGGTTATAGCCATGACTAACGATCACCTCATCGATTTGACGGGTATAACTTTGCTGCGTTTTCGTATTTTCACATGTTACTAATTGAATAGCCGTTTTATCAACATTAGCTGACAGCTTTGTAATCGTCGTATTGCACTCTATATTTACTCCCGCATCAAGTGCTTCCTGTACCGTTGCTTCATGCGCTGATAAATGCTCTTTACGGTAAACTAGGGTCACGCTTTTAGCAATTGGGCTTAACTCAACAGCCCAATCGATGGCTGCATTACCACCACCAGAAATCATAATATCTTTGTCGACAAAACGTTTATAGGATTGAACGGTATAATGTAAATTTGACATTTCATATTTTTCAGCGCCCTCAAGCGTCAGCTTTTGAGGATTAATAATACCACCACCTACAGCTAGCAGCACCGTTTTAGAATAATGCTTTTCACCAGCTGCTGTATGGATAATAAAAACATCATCCTGGCGTTCAATCAAATCTACTTTTGTATCTGTCAAAATGGTAGGATCGAATGTTTTGGCTTGCTCGATTAATTGTTTGACAAATTGTTCGCCTAAAACAGGAGGATGTCCGCCAATATCCCAAATCAGCTTTTCAGGATAAAGTAATACTTTTCCACCAAGCTGTGATTGACTCTCAATCAATTTTGTTTTTAATCCACGCAGACCGCTGTAGAAGGCACTATATAAGCCAGCAGGGCCGCCACCAATAATTGTCACATCATATACATGTTGCATTTTTATTGCCACATCCTTAAAAAATAGTAAAAAGTAATTGACAAATTCTTATCAGAAACTAGACTAAATCTAGTGATAATGATTATCATTTTAAACTGTGAATAGCATAGCATGGAAAGATGTAAAAAGAAAGAGAGGCTCGCTCTGATTTGTAGGATGCGCTAGTGACTGCTGCTGTCTCTATAACAGATGGTGTAGCATGACTAGAAAAGTATTAGCAAATGTTAGTTGCTGCTCGAAAGAACAGACTTTTGATCTAATAAAAACTGTGAAAAATTAATTTTACAACATCGACCTTTCAAGTTTTTGAGAACCTCATTTGTTGTGGTTCTTTTTTTATATAATCAGGGCAGGAGGTGAATACATGATTCTATTAGCACGGCAACCATCAGATTCGCAGAAAATACTGGAGGCGATGCTACAAAGATTGCCTCAGACACACAAGGAATACGCGTATGTACGAGAGCGTTTAGGACGTGTCAAAGCAGGGCTCGCTGGTGAACAGCGTGTCGATGCAGAATGGCTTGAGCTGGACTTACCAACCCCACATTATTTACTCCATGATTTTCAAACAATGAATGACTTCGGTTCAACACATCAAATGGACACCATCTTTCTCTGTCCCCATTTCTTACTTATCCTAGAAATCAAAAATATAACAGGCATTCTCTCATATGATGCTTCATTCGCTCAACTAACACGCACGACTATAGAGGGTACGGTCGAAGGGATGGCTGATCCATTTCTTCAACTGGAGCGGCATGTGACCTGGATGAAAAAATTATTACAGCGTGAACGTTTTCATTTACCAATTGTGCATGCAGTTGTACTGGCAACGAGAAATGGAATTTTAACAAAGGGGTTTGAGGGGCAGCCTATATTTCATGTGACGGGGCTGCGTTCTTGTATCCAAAGATGGACAGAGATGTATCAACCCGTAAAGGCAGAAACCCTCTTACCCTTTGCGACACGTTTATTGTCGATGCACACAAGGTTAAAAAAAGAGATGACTGTGCCTTTTAAGGAAATGATGAAAGGCGTAGTATGTCCTCGTTGTGGGAATGGACAGCGATTACAGTATCATTATAGAAAATGGACTTGCCCTCGCTGTGGATTGGTGGATCACAATGCATTAAATCGAACATTGGAGGACTACCGATTACTAGTCGGACCACAGCTGACCAATCGAAGCTTTCGTGAATTCTTCGCCATTGAATCCCCAAACCTAGCGTACAAGTTGTTGCAGCAACTACCTTTGAAAGCAGAGGGTGAAAAAAAGCATAGGAAGTACTGGATTATAGATTAAGGATTTAAAAGTTTAGCAACCATTCAAGCGGTCTGACTGTGTTGCTTGGCGGATAGAACGTGCAGAGTGATGGATAGAGCGAAGAAAGAGGAGGATACGCATGAGGATGGTGGATAGGAAAAGAAAAGTGTTGGATAAACCAGAGAAAGTAGCGGATAGAACGCGCGAAGTGATGGATAGAACGAAGAAAGAGGAGGATACGCATGAGGATGGTGGATAGGATAAGGAAAGTGTTGGATAGAACAGAGGAAGTAGCGGATAGAACGCGCAGAGTGATGGATAGAGCGAAGAAAGAGGAGGATACGCATGAGGATGGTGGATAGGAAAAGAAAAGTGTTGGATAGAACAGAGAAAGTAGTGGATAGAACGCGCAGAGTGATGGATAGAGCGAAGAAAGTAGAGGATACGCATGAGGATGGTGGATAGGAAAAGAAAAGTGTTGGATAGAACAGAGAAAGTAGCGGATAGAACGTGCAGAGTGATGGATAGAGCGGAGAAAGAGGAGGATACGCATGAGGATGGTGGATAGGAAAAGAAAAGTGTTGGATAGAACAGAGAAAGTAGTGGATAGAACGCGCGAAGTGATGGATAGAGCGGAGAAAGAGGAGGATACGCGTGAGGTTGTTGCATAAACCAGAAAAAGAAGCGTATGCGCTTGCTTCAATTTGACAGGATAGAACCCCAAAAAGAGCGCTATAACCTGTCTTGCTGAGCGAGGGTTCGCTTATTTCCTACTAGACAAATGGATTTTTTAGGTATATAGTTAGCTAGGCTAACTAATTTAAAAGGAAGTGATAGTGTGACAATTGAACAGGAATTTTTTAATCAGTACCGCTTAATGTATAGGCCATTTATTAATCAGTTGAATGTGCAGCTTGAACCCTATCAGTTATATAGCTCGCAGTGGGCAGTGCTTCGTTTCTTGAAGGATAAGGGTCCACATTCTTTTGTAGATATCGCTAACTTCATGTCTATAGAGAAGCCAAGTGTCACGAAGCTTGTACATAAATTGGTGGAGCTAGGCTATGTGGAAACGATGACGGGCAAGGATAAGCGTGAAAAACTGGTACATCTATCAAAGCATGGGGAAGAGCTTGTGCTGGAAATAAAGTCGCATCTAAATCCGTTTTTTGAGCAGGCATTGGCAGGTGTGCCGAAGCAAGATATTGACATTGCGACACAGGTTTTAGCAAGAATTTGTATGAATATCAATTAGTAGGAGAGAGTAACGTGGAAGCAACTAGAAAGAAACTCTGGACAAAGGATTTTTTAATTGTCTCACTTATTAATTTTACCATTACGTTAATCTTTTATTTATTAATGGTGACCATCGCGGCTTATGCTGTGGAGCATTTTAATGCTTCTACAAGTACAGCGGGGCTGGTATCGAGTATTTTTATTATCGGAACATTGTTAGGGCGGCTTGGTACAGGGCGTATTATTGGTGATTGGGGTAGCAAAAAAACATTGTTTTGTGGCTTGCTGTTATTTATGTTATCCACGATGTCTTATTTTGTAGCAGGCAATTTACCACTGCTAATGGTTAATCGTTTAATACAAGGGATTGCTCTTGGGATAGCTAGTACAGCAACGGGAACCATTATTGCACAAATTTTACCGCCGGAACGACGTGGCGAAGGGATTGGTTATTATAGCTTAAGTGCGATTTTAGCGACAGCTATTGGTCCATTCATTGGCATTTTATTAACACAATTGTTTGAGGATTATCGCATGATCTTTGCAGTCGATTCGGTTTTAGCTATTATTTGCTTTTTTATGTACTTCATAGTGACCGTGCCAGATGCACCGAAAAAAGCGACGGATACAGCTGTGAAGGCAGGCTTTAAGGTGACAAACTTTATTGAAATGCGTGCGGTGCCGATTGCCTTTGTTGCACTTGTTATTGGCTTTGCCTACTCAGGTGTTATGTCCTTTATGACGTTTTATGCAAAAGAGCTACATTTAGTATCAGCAGGAAGCTATTTCTTTATTATTTATGCCATTGTCATTTTGGCTACCCGCCCATTTACAGGAAAATTATTAGATACGCGAGGGGCTAATATTATTATTTATCCTTGCTTAGTGCTTTTTGCGATTGGCATGTATGCCTTTAGTTCAGCGACAACAACGATCGCCTTTTTAATCGCTGCTGCCTGTATCGGGGTTGGCTATGGAAACTTCAACTCCGTTGCGCAGGCGATTGCTATTAAAGTGACACCGAATGAGCGTTTAGGACTTGCGACATCTACGTATTTTATATTTTATGATTTAGGTTTAGGTGTTGGGCCTTATTTCTTAGGGTTATTTGTTCCTTCTATGGGCTACAGTGTGATCTTCTTTGCTATGGTTTTTGTCATTTTTGTATCGATTGTGCTTTATTATTTCTTACATGGAAAACATGAAAATTTGAAACAAGCGAAAATCTTGTAGATTAGAATCATTATATTGTAGAAAAAACGTTATTTTTCTAGTTGTGTATACAGATCAACTGAAAAATGACGTTTTTTTCTATTTCAAAAAATAGTTGTTGCAATAGATGATGATAATCATTATCATCACAAATATAAAACTAATTCGGAAGTAGGTACTAAGTATGAAAAACAGATCATTTTTGTCGGTATTAGTAGCAGGGGGCATTTTAATGGCTGGCTGTGGCAATACAGAAGAAGCTAAAAAAGAGGACAAGCCGGCAACAGAACAGGCAGAGCAAGCGACACAAGAGGTGGATTTATCTGCTGAACTATCAGCCTATCAGCAATTTGCTTTAGAGCAAATGGATCAATTTTTACTGGACACAGAAAAATTCGTGAATTTATTCAAGGCGGGCGATATTGAAGGTGCTAAAGCAGCGTATGCGCCAGCACGTATGTATTTTGAGCGCTCAGAGCCAATCGCAGAAAGCTTTGGTGATCTTGACCCTCGCATCGATGGACGTTTAGCGGATATTCAAGAAGAAGGAAAAGGCGAGGAAGAATGGTCAGGCTATCATAAGCTTGAGTATGCATTATGGGAAGAAAATACAACTAAAGGTTATGAGGCTGTAGCAGATCAACTGCTTGCGGATGCGAAGGAATTACATGCACTAGTGCAAACGGTGGAAGTGACACCTGATTTAATGATTACTGGTGCGGTAGATTTATTAAATGAAGTTTCAACATCTAAAATTACTGGTGAGGAAGAAATTTACTCACATACAGACCTGTATGATTTTAAAGCGAATATTGAAGGCGCAGAAAAAATCTTTGAAATTTTACGTTCAAAATTAGAAGCGAAAGATTCAACATTAGTGTCAACACTTGATGAAAAATTTAAAGCGGTGGACGATTTATTAGCGCAGCATGCAACGGCTGATGGTGGTTATGTATCCTATGAGGAATTAACGGAAGACAATACGAAAGCACTTGCGGCAGCGGTGAATCAGCTTGGAGAACCATTAAGTCAAATGGGGATCATTTTGGAGTGAAAAAAATGACAACGTCCAATGAAGAAAAATTGATTAATAAAAAAATTTCTAGACGTGATATGTTGAAGCTGACAAGCATCGGTGTGGCAGGTGTTGCCATCGGTGCCTCTGGTTTGGGTGGTGTCATGAAAGCGATGGGCTATGATGTTTTTGAGACAGCAGCAGATAGCACGGCGGCTAGCAATAAGATCAATTTCTATGGCGAGCACCAGTCGGGTATCGTGACACCAGTTCAAACGAATATTTATTTTGCTTCTTTAGATGTGTTAGTGACATCGAAGAAGGAACTACAAGAGTTGTTCCAGCAATGGACACCTCTTGTTGTGCGTTTAATGAATGGTGAATTAATGGTTGATGTTTCGACGAATACGAGAGTACCAACAGGTGATACAGGAGAGGCAGAGGGCTTAGATGCAGCCAATTTATCGATTACTATCGGTGTAGGTCCTTCACTATTCGATAAACTGGGAATGCAGCATGTAAAACCAGCGGAGCTAAAGGATTTACCACATTTCCCTAAAGATCAGCTACAGAAGGAATATACAGGTGGTGATCTGTGTATTCAAGCCTGTGCAGATGATCCACAGGTGGCATTCCATGCAGTGCGCAATTTAGTACGAGCTGCTTCTGGTAAAGTAGAGATTAAATGGTCACAGGCTGGCTTTAACTCGTTTCCAGCTGGTGGAGGGACACCTCGAAATCTCTTTGCATTCAAGGATGGTACGGTGAATCCAGCCATTACGGATGAAAAAGACTTAAATAAGGTTGTGTGGGTGGATAAAGGCTGGCTAAAGGGCGGCTCTTATTTAATCGCACGAAAAGTTCAAATGCATCTTGAAACATGGGATCGCACATCATTGAAGGATCAAGAGGCTACATTTGGTCGTTATCGTGACAGTGGTGCACCATTTGGCCAAACAAAGGAATTTGATGATTTTGATGTAGAGGCAAAGGATGACAAGGGCAATTATATTATGCCTGATACGTCACATGTTCATTTAGCACGTAAATCGGGTGCACGTGTTTTACGACGTTCTTACTCGTATGCATCGGGTGTCATGTCGAATACAGGAACCCATGATGCAGGGCTGATCTTTATTTCTTTTCAAAAAGACCCAGCCCAATTTACAACGATCCAAAATAGCTTAGGGCGTATGGATAAAATGAATGAGTACATTACCCATCGAGGCAGTGCCGTGTTTGCTTGCTTCCCTGGTGTACAAAAGGGGAGTTATTTAGGTGAAGCACTTTTTAACGCGCTGTAGTATCATCATTGCCTTAATCCTAACTTTAGCTCTACCTGTGCAGGCAGCGCAATCTTATAGTCATTTATATATTGCGATTAGTGATGCACTGATGAATACGAAGCAGGATAAAGAGACGGAGGCCAAGCAGGCGCTCGAACAATTTGCTGCGGACTGGGCTAAAGTTTCTTCAGAGCAGAAAGATGCCAAAGCAAAGGTCGATGAAATGCTTGCGCAGGCTACTGAAGCAACATCCAAAGACGAGCGTTTAGAGGCGTTGTCGGCACTGTCGAATGCATTACGTGCCCTAGAAAAGCTTGAAAATCCAGTGGACGAAGCGGCACAGCGAGCAGAGTTTGGGCAAAAGTTTAAGCCGATCATGGCAGACTTCGAAAAAGCTTTAGCCAGTGGGGACATTCAGGCTATTGATGAAGCCTACAAAGATTTTAATAGCAAATGGAATAAAAATGAGCGCCCTGTGCGTGAGCAAAGCATTGCGATGTATGGGCAAATCGAAACACAAATGGCGTTTCTACGTATCGCCATTTCGGCAGAGGAGCCAGATATAGCCCTTATGCAATCTCAATTTGCGGATTTACAGCAAACGATTGAGGATTTTGTGGCTGGTAACGAAACAGCTGAAGTGGTTGAAGGGGACTATTCGTTAGCGACATTGATTGCTTATATCGATGAGGCAAAGGACTTTGTTGATGCTGGTGATTATCAGGCAGCTTCTGATAAAATACGTGAGTTTATTACCATTTGGCCAAGTGTAGAGATTGAAATTTCCACACGTAATGGCAGCCTTTATACGAAAATCGAAAGTGATATGCCGATTATCGCAAGTGATTTATTAAAATCCAACGTCGATCAGCAAGCGATCACAAAAAAATTAGATACTTTCCGTACTGAAATCGAACTGATTCAAGGGGATTCAGATTATACAATTTGGGATGCTGCATTAATTTTGCTGCGTGAGGGACTAGAGGCGTTACTGATTATTTTAGCCTTAGTATCATTCCTCAATAAATCAGGACAGAATAAGATGCGCAAATGGATTTATGTTGGAGCGTTTGTCGGCGTTCTATTATCAGCCATTGCTGCCATCCTCATGTCCACGATTTTGAATTCAGCAACAATTGATACGAATCGAGAATTAATGGAAGGTTATGTTGGGTTAGTTGCAGCAGCGATGATGATCGGTGTTGGTATTTGGCTACATAGTAAATCAAGTGTAGTCAGCTGGAATCGCTATATTTCGAAACAAATGGGCAATGCCATTTCCAGTGGTTCTATTTTTGCGATGGCTGCCATTAGTTTCTTATCGGTCTTCCGTGAAGGAGCCGAAACACTAGTCTTTTACGCGGGTATTGCACCGAGAATGGAGACTTCGCAATTTATTCTTGGGATTGTTGTAGCACTGCTTATACTTGCTGTACTGGCTATTGTATTATTTAAAGCAAGTGGCAAAATCCCCATTCATAAATTTTTTGCTGTCGCAACGGTGCTTATTTATGTATTAGCCTTTAAAATTATTGGTGTCAGTTTGCATACATTGCAGCTTACGGATAATCTGTCCACGACGATTGTTGATGGCTTACCTGTCATTAGCCTGATTGGCTTCTATCCAACAGCGGAAACCATCATTGGGCAGGCAATCTTACTTGTGTTAGTGGCAGCTACTATAATCTATAAAAAGAAACGAGCCTAACGATAAAGGGTAGATGAGCGTACGTAAACCGCCATCTACCTTTTTTATTGCCAATGGGCAGGTCGTTTCAGATAGGAAGGCAATTTAGTAGAGCGGTCACCTTGTGCGGCGTTCATTTGCATTTGTGTTAAAAACAGACTTGTCGAAAGGTCAGCCCCACGTAAATTGGCATCACGTAAATCAGCCCCGATGAAATCTACTGCTTGTAAATTAGCATCTTGAAGATTGGCCGCGATTAAATAGCTACCCCTTAGATCAGTCGCTCGTAAATCCTTGCCTTTTAAATTTTTGCCCATCCAATCAGCTCCACGCTGGTTCAAATTTCGAGTGATTTTGCCTTTCAGCCTCTGTTGACGAATTTGTTCGCTCGTTTGTAGTAATAGCGCATTGACAGGCATACGAATAGCCATCATATCGCGTGCTAATAAGGCATCGGCATCAAGTGATTTTGCTTGTTGTAGCTGCTCCAATTGCGTTAGGAGTTGCTCATCAAGCGTGCTGTTCACCTGATAGGATAAGGCCTCAGCTACATAAGCAAGCATTTCGTAAAGCTGTTCCATGATTGGGAAAACCCGAAACATCTTGTCAGCATGCTCACGGGATTGTTGCCAATCTTGTCCATGAAACGTGATCTGTGACACTTGCTGCCCAGCACCCAAGCAATCATAAACCGTACAGCCTTTAAAGCCTGTATCTTTTAGCTTGCTATGGATATGACAGCTATAGTCATCCTGTAAATTAGGGCATGGCGAGCCAGCTGGTTTATTGATGGCAAAGTCACTGGAAGCAACGATATTTAAAGCGGTACAGCATAAGCCGAAACAGCTTTCGCAATCCGCCTGTAAGCTTTCACGGATTTTTTTGCCAACAGAGGTAGCTCTTTTGTCTGATGTGACATCCTCATTTTCCTCTCTTACCTCATTAATATAGTTAATAGTTTATCATTAACGGCAGGCTAGCAGTTAAAATAAGGATAAAACTGTATTTTGAAAGATCGTAGGGGATATGGTATTCTTCTTCAAAAGAGTTGTGAAGAAAAGTGGTGGTGGAGCATGGGGTAACGGTCAATGAATTATTACAATTGCCATCCTTTCGTGGGGCAGAGGTGCTAACAGGTCGAGATAATTTACATCGTACGGTATCTTCCTTATCTGTATTAGAGGTATCCAATGTTGATTTTTATTCTAAAATTATTAATCGTGTGCAAGAGGAATGGTATGCAGAAGAGATTGTCATTAGCTCTTTTTACTCCATACGAGATAGTGTGGAGCAGCAATGCGAAACGATTCAGCATTTACATGATTTAGGAGAGCTTGGTCTTATTTTATATTATGTCGGTATTGTCTTGCCCGATATTCCAAAGGAAGTGCTTGACTTAGCGGAGGCGCAAGGATTTATTATCATTTGTATGCCAAGAAATGATTATTCACTGCGTTATAACGAGGTAATTTATGAGGTAATGGAGGCAATTGTTAGCAATCAAGGTGTGAATGATCATTTTGTGAAAGAAACGTTGGAAAAGGTATCCTTACTGCCAGAGCATTTAAGAAGTGTTGAAATTACGCTGAAAATGCTCTCAGATCGTTTGAAAGCCAATATTGTGCTCACAAATAATCATTTTGATATTGTGAATCAAGTGATGTGGCCACGAAATTCATCATTAGATGTAGCGAACGTTATTGAAGAATGCTCGCAGGCCAACTTCCAGCACGAAACAGGAAAGCTAGAGCTAGAAAGAAGTGATGTCTCCTGTGTCGTTGACTATAAAAGAGTGCATCAGAAAAATGGCGAGCCCCTCTTTTTATTCTTAATAAAAGAAAATACAAAACTGCCTGCCAAAACGATTGAAAAAGTAAGTGAGGTTGTGCAAGTAGCCATTAATTTATGGGGGGACAAGCATGATGAGGTAAGTGAGTATGCCTTAGTGAAAGCCATTATTAATGATGAAAGTGAAAAAATGAGAAGATTAGCCAATCTCCTTCATATAGATGTTTCCGCCATTCAAATGATGTGGCTCGTCTACATGCATGATTTAGCGGACGAAAAAAGAATTCGCGATGAATTAGAAGAGCAGCTGTCCAAGTATTACCAAACAAGAGTGATACAATGCATTGATCATTGTATGATTGTGTTACTAGGGAATTGTTTGTATAAGCATCATGAATTTGAAATTGCCACTGAATTTAACGATACTACAAGCTATGCTGCTCAAATAGCGGAAATTGTTTATGCGCCCAAAATGAGAAATACAAAGTCTGTTCGTCAAATGTATCAATTGGTCAATCAGGTGGGGGACAAGGCCCATACCATTTATCCAATGCGAAAGCTGTTTACGGCAGCGGAAGTACGCTCCATGAAAAGGGCGATGGATGTCAGTATACAGGGAGAAGAAATGATTGAAGAGTATTTGTCTGTCATTGAACCTATCTTGCGCGATCATGATTCCTTACAGACCTTAATTACTTTTTTATTAGACGCAAATGCTAGTGTGGAGCGCTGTGCAGAGCTACTTTATATTCATAAAAATACAGTGAAATATCGCATTAAAAAAATTAGTGAGTTGATTGGCACAGATGTCACAGTATACGCAGAATTTTACGATGTGTATATGGCTTGTATGCTGTATCGATTGATTAATGATTGATTAGAATAATCTGAAATTTTGTCATTTTGAACAAAATTTCAGATTATTTTTTTCATTTACGCAAAAGACGTGAAACCACCCTTTCTTTTATAATGAAGAACATTAACCAATCAAGCAATAACAAGGAGGGAGTCATATGCAAAACGAAAACAAAGGTCAATCATGGTATAGCTTAGGCATTATTTGGGCGGGTGCCATGATTTGTATTCCCAGTTTACTAGTAGGTAACGCACTCATAACAAATATGAGTCTATCAAAGGCACTTGCTGTCGCTTTTGTAGGCTACGCGATTGTCGTATTCATTATGATTTTACAAGGAATGCAAAGCAGTGATTTAGGAAAACCAACTGTTCATGTGGCAGGGCAAGTGTTTGGTAAAAAAGGCTCTCGTACTATTTTGTCCATTATTTTAGCCATTGCTTGCTTAGGCTGGTTTGGTATTCAGGCCAATGTTTGTGGCGTTGCCTTAGCGAATTTACTAGCAATCTATCATTTGAATATACCTATTCCGCTTGCTTCATTGATAAGTGGTATGGTGATGGTCGTATCCGCTCTTTATGGAATGAAAGTGTTACGTGTATTAAGCTATATCGCCGTACCATTACTTGTCATCATTTGCCTATACGGTTTAGGGCAAACATTAACGGGCGATCAGCTACAGCTTATTCGAGACTATCAGCCACAGGGGAATATGAACTTTATGGATGGTTTAGCTGTAACGATTGGATCTTTTGCTTTAGGGGCTGTCATAGCGGGAGATTATTCGCAATTTTCCAAAAAACGTTCAGATGTAGTCAAGGCCGCTGCATTGGGCATTATTCCAGCTGGCGTACTAATGATTGCAGTAGGAGCCATCTTAACGATTGCCTATCAAACAAGTGATATTACAGCTGTCTTTCTGCATATCGCAACACCGTTTATTGGCGGGGTTGGCTTGATTTTAGCGACATGGAAAACGAATTTGGTCAATGCCATTTCTGGTGGTATCGCTTTAATTAATGTATTCGATGTGGCCAAAAACAAAGAGCGCTTAGCGATTGGGGTTGCAGGAACAATTGGCACAATTTTAGCAGTAGTTGGGATATTAAATTATTTTACACCCATTATGTCGATCTTATCGGCCATGATTCCACCTGTTGCAGGGGTGATGATTGCCTCATATTGGGTGATTCATAAAGGCAAAGCAGCTAGCTGGCATGAGGTGGAAGGGGTCAATCGATTAGGCGTATTTTCTTGGCTAGTAGGGGCTATGATTGCCTGTATGCCAGTGGTATTCTCTTTATTCCCTGGGTTGCCATCACTGCCAAATCAACCGATGATTGGCATTATTATTTCATTCGTTATTTATTATATTGGGTATCGTCTATCCATACAAAAAACGGTCATACTGGAGGAACATAGATGAGATATTTAGATCAAGCAGCTATTGAACATATTGCCATTGGTGCAGCATTTCTAGGAACAGGTGGAGGCGGAGATCCATACATTGGGAAACTTATGGCGCTTTCTGCCATCGAAAAAAATGGACCTGTGAAGTTGTATTCGGTGGATGAAATTGGAGATGATGACTTTTTCATTCCAGCAGCGATGATGGGTGCACCTTCCGTGTTAGTAGAGAAATTTCCACGTGGGGATGAATTTGTCAAGGTATTCCAAAAGCTTGCTCAATATTTAGGGAAAGAAAAAATTGCAGGCACCTATCCAATGGAAGCAGGCGGCGTCAATTCGATGATTCCGATTGTAGTAGCTGCACAGCTTGGATTACCGCTGATTGATTGTGACGGGATGGGTCGTGCATTCCCGGAATTACAAATGGTGACCTTTAACCTAGATGGAATTTCGGCAACCCCAATGGCGATTACAGATGAAAAAGGGAATATTGGTATTTTTGAAACGATTGATAATAAATGGACGGAGCGTCTCGCACGAACTGCAACGGTAGAGATGGGCGCAAGTTCTCTAGTGAGCCTGTATCCTACGACCGGTGCACAAATTAAGAAAAGTGGTGTGCATCATATTGTGACGCTTTCTGAAAAAATCGGTGAAATTATTGCCTCTAAAGATCAAGAGGTGAACGATAAGCTAGAAAATCTTTTAACGCTTGTAGGGGGCTATGAGCTATTCCAAGGAAAAATAGTAGATGTTATTCGTGAAACAAAAGGTGGCTTTAATCTAGGTAAAATGAATCTTGAAGGGATTGATTCCTATAAAAACGATCAAATGAAGGTTCATTTCCAAAATGAAAACTTATTAGCAGAGAAAAACGAGCAGGTTGTTGCGATGACGCCAGACTTAATTTGTTTGGTGGATTATGAAACATTATTGCCTGTTACAACAGAAAGCTTAAAATATGGTAAACGTGTGCGTGTGATTGGCTTACCAGCACATGAAAAGTGGCGTACAGCAAAAGGCATTGAAACAGCAGGACCAAGATACTTTGGCTATGATTATGATTACATGCCAATTGAGGAAATGGTGAAAAAGGAGGTAGCAGAACATGTATAAAATTGGAATTGATGTAGGCGGAACAAATACGGATGCCATCCTTTTAGACCATAATAGTCAACTTATTTACAGTGTGAAATCACCAACAAGCTTAGATATTAAAACGGGTATTGAAAAGTCCTTGCAACAATTACTCAAGGGTGCAAATATTGATAAAGCAAAAATAACACATGCAATGTTAGGGACAACCCAATGTACAAATGCCATTGTTGAACGTAAAAAGCTAGCAAAAGTCGGTGTTATTCGGTTAGGCTATCCAGCAACGACATCAGTACTTCCTTATACAGCTTGGCCAGCGGATATGATTGATCAATTGTCGGGTCATTATGCGATTGCACATGGTGGCTATGAATACGATGGTCAATTATTAAGTGCTCTTAATCAAGAAGAAATTAAAAAACTATTAGAGGAATGGCACGACCAAGTAGAATCGATTGCAATTGTTGGTGTCTTTTCTTCTATTAAAAACGATCAAGAATTACAGGTTCGTGAATGGATTCAAGAGGTCTATGGCGAGAAATTTCCTATTTCTTGCTCATCATTAATTGGTTCTGTCGGGCTAATTGAACGTGAAAATGCAACGATTCTAAATGCGGCATTATGTAAGGTCATTGAGACAACAACAGAGGGCTTTGTCCAGGCGCTTCAAACGGAAGGTATTTTTAATGTAGACGTTTATTTATGTCAGAATGACGGTACGTTAATGTCCATCGATTATGCAAAACAATTCCCAATTTTAACGATTGCCTGTGGGCCAACAAACAGTATTCGTGGAGCTTCGTATTTATCCCAAATTCAAAATACAATGGTGCTAGACGTTGGGGGAACGACTTCAGATATAGGCGTATTACAGGATGGATTCCCACGAGAATCTTCAGTTGCTGTGGAAGTAGGAGACATTCGGACAAACTTTAGGATGCCAGATATTATTTCAGTTGGTCTTGGCGGTGGTAGTATTGTTCGTGTGAACGGTGACAAAATTACAGTTGGACCAGATAGTGTAGGCTATCAAATTAGTGAGGAGGCACTTGTCTTTGGTGGCTCGACTTTAACAACAACGGATATCGCTGTCCGTCTAGGCTTAGCAGAAGTAGGCGACCCCACTTTAGTCACACATATAGATGAAGCATTTGCCAAAGCCGTTCAACAAGAAATTTCTTCCTTACTGGAGCAGGCCATTGATAAGATGAAAACCTCCTCAGAGGATGTGTCACTGGTCTTAGTAGGCGGTGGGGGGATTATCGTGCCAGAGCAGATTCGAGGCGTTTCCACTATTGTGAAAAATGAATATGGTGGTGTGGCGAATGCCATCGGTGCCTCTATTGCGCAAATTAGTGGTCAATATGAGCAAATTTATATTTATGCCAAGGAACCTCGCGAGGAATCATTAAAGGATGCCCAAAGTAAAGCGGTGAAACAAGCAGTATTAGCAGGAGCCATTAAGGAGACAATTGAGCTGGTAGAAGTAGAAGAAACACCACTAGCATATCATCCAGAAAATGCAACAAGATTAAAGGTAAAAGTAGTAGGGAAAATGGTCTAACACATAAAGGAAGAGTCCTAGTCAAACAGGGCTCTTCCTTTTGCTAATGGATCAAACGAATGAATCTCTGCATAGGGTCTGATGTCAGTATCATTTTTGCGCCTATATGGATTGAACCATATACCCTTGATCTTTGCATGCTGACAGCCGCCGATATCCTTTTCTAAGTCATCTCCAACGAATAATGCATCTTCTGGTTGCACTTGAAGCTTGTTTAAGGCAAGTTCAAAAATGCGCTTGTCAGGCTTGCTGTAGCCCACTTCCTCAGAAATAATGAGGAGATCGAAACAGCTAGTTAAATGAGTGTGCATGATTTTTGCTTTTTGTCTCTGAGCCGACCCGTTTGTGATAATGCCAACGTGTACATGCTTCTTGATAGAATTGATAATATTCAACGTATTTTGATTGATAGAAAAGCAACAAGGAAACTGTCGATTCCAAAAGTCTTGTATATCATGTCGAGGCATTCGATTGTTTGGTGGGAATTCATCAAAAAATGACGTTAAAATGTTCGTTTTATCAGGATGGCCATAGTCTCTTTTATCGTATTCTTTGAATTTTTTCAGCATATCCACTTTTACAGAATGCTGAATATCCTTATAAAACCTTTCTAAAATAATGAGAAAAAGGTTATCGACGGCCTGATTTCGATTCAGTAATGTGTCGTCTAAATCAAAAAGTATCGCTTTCAACTAACTTCATATCCTTTCTTATTACTCATTAAGAGTGCTTCGCTTATGCTTTTCAGTAATAATTTTCTTATTGAGGATTTGCACCTTACCTACCATAAGTAAGCGCATATCTTCCACAATATACTTTGCTAGCTCTTCGTCCGATATATCATCTCCATTAAGATCAAGACGGAATTCCTGCCCTTGTATGCCACCTCCATTTGTAAACTCAATTTCAAAGTCAAAGACAACTCTTTTCTCCATTCAAATACCACCTTACCTCTTAGAATGCTATCAATATATTCTGTTTTTCACATACGAATACCTTCTTTCGAGAAGCAGCGTTTAGAAAAGAAGTGTTTCTGCATGCACAAATGAGCCCCGTTTATTCAATTAACTATTTATTCATATTGCAAAAGAATAAAGGAATGGAAGGCTTTTTAAAAGGACAGGCCTAAAGAAAAAGTTTTTTCCTTTTTCTTGTATTTGCCACTTGAAAATTAAAAAGTCATAGTGTACTATTTGACTAGTACACTATGACATGAGGTGTTGAGGGTGAAAAGTTTTGCAGGGCTTTTAAAAAAAGAATGGGTACTTTACCGATCATGGTTTCTAGTGGGGATATTTATTGGTCTCATGTTATCTTGGATCGTTCCCTATGTATTACATCAATATGTTGATCTCTTTGCGCATGAGAATCAACTAGCATTTGCCTTTACGATGCTTGTCCTTGTTCTAGGCGGATTTTATTCTGTCTTACAATTTTTAGCGACGCTGCGTTTGGATATTAAAGCAAAGGAGAGCTGGTTACATTCAACAAGCTCTATCACGAAGCTTATCGGTGCAAAGTTGGTATGCTCGTTAATAGGCTATGTCTTCTTCAATACACTTTTTACGAGTATAGCCATCTACAATATCAAAGATGAACTGATTGCAAGTACTGGACAAATTTTATTGACTTTGGTATTAGTTGTTATTGTGTTAATGATTTTCCAATTAATGCTATTTATCCTTCTTTTATTCTTTTTAGCTTTTTATTTGCAGTTGAAGCGCGTAATAGGTCGTTTTTCGATTGTGCTGACAATGGCTGCATTTTATTTAACGACAGCTGGTTGGGTGCGTGTGACGGAAAGTGAGCTGTATCAAACGATCTTCCTCCGTGGAGAAGTTTCACTTCGCCATATCGAACAGTACTTACCAAAAGGGAAAGAGATGACAATGGAATGGATGCTAGGTTCGTTTTATGTTGTCGAAGAAGTGGCAATGACGTTATTCATGCTACTGCTCTTTTTAGCAGCATCTAAATGGCTTGAAAAGGTGGTATTACGATGACAATGGATTTTTCTCGTGATAAACCGATTTATAGCCAGCTTGTCGATCGAATTTGTGGGGACATTTTGAAGGGAAAGTTACGGCTGGGAGATCGACTGCCGTCCGTTCGAGAATATGCAGTTGAAACAGGTGTGAATGTCAATACGGTGCAACGTGTCTATAAGGAGTTAGAGGCGATGAAGATAACGGAAACCAAACGAGGCCAGGGTACATTTATTACAAGCAATGAGGAACGCATTGAATTATTACGAGAAGAAATGAAAAATCAGCTAGCTGAAAACTTTTTAACATCGATTGAGGCATTAGGCTTTTCAAAGGAAGAAATGCTTGATGTTTTGAAAAATAAAGCGTGAGGTGAAGGGTATGTTAGAGCTATCAAATGTGTCTTTTCAATATAAGAAACAGCCGATTTTACAGGATATATCCTTTTCCTTCCCGATTGGACAAATCATTGGGCTTGTAGGGGAAAATGGAAGTGGTAAATCTACGCTAATGAAAGTATTAGCGGGTTTATTAAGACCTTCTGCTGGTAAAGTCACACTGAATGGCAAGCCTGTCACACGTAGAAGTGCGGATCAAATTGCTTATTTACCCGATACGGATTTGTTTTTTGAGTATTATACGGGCGAACAGCTATTCCAGTATTATGCCTCTCAATTTGAAGATTTTTCCTATGATAAGGCCTGTATCGTCGCACAATTTTTACAGGTGGATAAAAATACGAAGCTACGTCAATTATCAAAGGGTAATCGTGGTCGGATGAAAATGGCTGCTACGCTTGGTCGAGAGGTTCCTTTTTATGTCATGGATGAGCCATTTGCTGGGCTTGATCCCATTGTGAGAGAACAGTTGATTAAGGGCTTAATTCAATTTACAGATATCGAAAATCAAACGATTTTGCTATCAACACATGAATTATATGAGGTAGAACCTATTTTAGATCAAATTATTTTATTGCAGGCGGGGACCATCACGGCTTATGAAGAAGTCGAAACCTTACGCGATGTGGCAAATAAGGACGCAGTCGAGTGGATGAAGGGATTTTATCGTCTTTGAGTACAAGATACCAACCTCTCAAAGTGAAGAAAGGATCGTCAGTAAGCATTTTAGCAGTGTTGCTTCAATAGCATCTACTGATTGAGGATATAGCCGCGGGCAGATGTCATGGATTTTGATTGTGTAAGGACAATCAAAATCTGGACGCCATTATGCCAAGGCGAAATCGATAAGAAAGGGTGAAAAAAATGACAGAACCAATTGTACAATTGCAAAATTTATCGAAAACAATTCGAGGCAAGCAATTAATTCAACAGTTAAACATTGATTTATATCCAGGGCAGATTACAGGATTTTTAGGACCGAATGGAGCGGGGAAAACAACGACCATACGAATGATGACCGGGCTGATGCATCCAACAGAGGGCAATGTCATTATTGATGGGCTTTCCCTACAAGAGCATTATGAGGAAGCCATTAGTAAGGTTGGCGTAATTGTCGAAAATCCAGAGATGTATAAATTTATGTCAGGCTATAAAAATTTACTCCATTTTGCACGTATGCATAAAAACGTGACGAAAGAACGAATTCAAGAGGTCGTTCAACAGGTTGGTCTTGAAAATCGTATACATGAAAAGGTTTCTACGTATTCACTAGGTATGCGCCAACGATTAGGATTAGCGCAGGCGCTGCTACATCGACCAAAGTTTTTAATTTTAGATGAACCAACAAATGGCTTAGACCCTGCTGGTATTCGTGAGTTCCGTATGTACCTGCGCAAGATTGCTTCGGAAGATGGCGTATCCGTTTTTGTATCGAGTCATTTATTATCTGAAATTGAGTTAATGTGTGATCGCGTGGCAGTGATCCAAAATGGGCAACTCATTGACCTCCGTGATATTCACAATGAAAGCTCATCCTTTTATTATGTGGAGGCACAGCCAAAAGAACAGCTGTCTGCTCATTTTGAACAGCATGATTACCATTTCGTTGCTGAAAATGAAGGCTATGTAGTGGAAATGAAGAAAGAGGATGTTCCTGCATTGACGTCACAATTAGTGCAAGCGGGTATGCAACTATTTGCTGTACAGCCACATCAAAAAACATTAGAGGATCAATTCTTAGAAATGACTGGAGGCGGACAAATTGCTGAAGCTAATTCAAAATGAGTGGATGAAATTATGGCATAAAAAAGGAACCTGGGCAATGGTGGCGATGCTCATTCTTGTTATTCTTGTTCCTGGTGCTATCATGAAATATTATGAAGTAAAATCAACAGATGAAGGCTCCTGGCAGGAGCTGGAGCAGCAAGCAATCCAAGCGAACAAGGAGATGCTTGCAAGTGATGATTTAATGGAGGAAGATAAGGCCCGTTATGAAGAGCAAATCGCTATTTCTGAATATCGTTTAGCCAATGATGCGCCTAGTCAAAAGGATAATAGTCTTGCGAGCTTTATGTCCTTTACAAGTGGTATGCTCACACTTGTTACTTTATTTACGGTCATTACAGCGGCTAGTATTGTGTCGAGCGAATTTTCAACGGGTACGATTAAAATGCTGTTAACACGTCCGATGTCTCGTGCGAAAGTGTTAACGTCCAAACTACTGTCAACCTTCCTATTTGGTTTATTCTTATATGCTGTGAATGTGGTGGTAAGTGCTCTTGTGGGCTTGGTCTTGTTTGGTATGGGAACAGGTGTCGAATTAGAAATCGTCAATGGTGTAGTAGTTGAAAAGGCTGTATGGGGGGATTTAGCGTATCATTATCTACTTTCTAGTGGTGATTTTGTTATGTCTACATTATTTGCCTTTTTAGTAGGTTCGGTGTTCCGTTCAAGCTCATTAGCGATTGGTTTAACGATGTTCCTCTCCTTTACAGGTGGCATGATTGTTATGTTCTTGAGTAGATACGACATTGTCAAATACATTTGGCTCACGCATTCAGATTTAACACAGTATGAACATGGTGGTGGCTCCATGATCGCGGATGTTACGATGCCTTTCTCTTTAACTGTGCTTGCTGTTTATGCATTCTTGTTCCTTGTGATTAGTTATACAACCTTTATGAAACGTGATATAACTGCATAATCTAAAATAAGAACTGTGCCCTAATTGAATTAGGGTGCGGTTTTTTTATTGGGCAACACGAAATATTAAAAAAGTATTTATTTTTTTTTGAATTGCGCCTATAATAATAGCAACTTAGTGAAAACGCTTTTTTTTTACTAAAGTGGTCTAGACAACTATACCAAAGGGGGATAAATAATGTTTGCTTTCTTACAAAAAATCGGTAAGTCTCTCATGTTTCCAATCGCTACATTACCAGCAGCAGCATTACTATTGCGTTTAGGTTCAGGGGATATGCTTGGAGCCGTACCGAATGAAGCAATCCAGTACATTGCTAGTATTATGGCCGCTTCGGGCAATGCTATACTCGGCAATTTACCAATCATTTTTGCGATTGGGATTGCGATGGGATTTGCACATGATAGCAGTGGGGGCGCAGCACTTGCAGGTGCGATTGCTCATCTTGTATTAGTGGCCGTTTTAGGAACTGTTAATGAAGAATTAGATATGGGTGTGTTTGGTGGTATTATTGCCGGTATTACGGCAGGCTTATTATATAACAAATATTATAATGTGAAATTTCCAGAATGGTTATCATTCTTTGGCGGACGGCGCTTTGTACCGATTATTACGTCCATTACCATGGCGATTTTAGCTAGTATTTTAGCGATTGTGTGGGGACCAATTCAAGGTGGTATTGATTCTGTCGGCAATTGGATGATTGGCGCAGGATCACTTGGTGTTGGAATGTATGGTTTCTTCAACCGTCTATTAATTCCAGTTGGTTTACACCATGTAATTAACACGGTCATTTGGTTTGATTTTGGTGAATTTACGAATGCTGCGGGCGAAGTGGTGAAAGGGGACATCCACCGTTTCTTAGCGGGAGATCCATCAGCTGGACATTTCCAAGCTGGTTTCTTCCCAATCATGATGTTTGGGTTACCAGCAGCATGTTTGGCGATGTACTTTGCAGCGAAAAAAGAAAAACGTCCTGTCGTTGGTGGGATGTTCTTTTCCATCGCTTTGACAGCTTTTTTAACAGGTGTTACAGAACCGATTGAGTTTTCATTTATGTTCTTATCACCAGTTCTATATGGTATTCATGCTGTACTAACAGGTATAGCACTCGCTGTGGCCTATATCGTTGGATTCCGTGATGGCTTTGGATTCTCGGCAGGTTTAATTGACTATTTGTTAAACTTAGGTCTAGCAGATAAACCATTGCTCTTACTGCCTTTAGGCTTAGGCTTTGGTGCGATTTACTTTGTTGTATTCTATTTCTTAATCAAAAAATTAGACTTAAAAACACCTGGACGTGAAGACGACGAGGAAGAGGATGGAGAAGCAAATGCTGCCATTTCTGACGATGTTGATTTACGTGCCTACTATACAATTGAAGCATTAGGTGGAAAAGAAAATATTCAGCAAGTGGATTACTGTACAACTCGCTTACGACTGTCTGTACAGGATGCCAATGTTGTAGATGAAAAAACATTGAAGCAAACAGGTGCACGAGGGGTAATGCGCATTAGTAAAACGAATGTTCAAGTGATTATTGGTACATCTGTTGAGTTTTTAGCAGAGGCCATCAAAGATCGTTTGAAAAAAGGCAATCCAGCACCTACAAATACACAAGTGCCAACAGCACAGCCTGTAGTGCAAGAAGCAGTCAAAAATGAAACAATGAACTTCCATGATTTTGAAATGCCCATGACAGGTGATTTATTGCCATTATCAGAAGTGCCAGATGAGGCATTTTCGGCAGGGTTGATGGGTCCTGGGTTTGGTATTCGTCCAATGGATGGCACAGTTTATGCACCGTTTGACGGTGAAGTGGTGATGATTTTCCCAACGAAGCATGCGATTGGCTTGAAATCAGATGCAGGTCTGGAAGTATTAATTCATGTTGGTTTAGATACAGTCAAACTTGATGGTAAAGGCTTTGACCTGTTCGTCACGGATGGTCAAAAAATTCAGCGTGGAGATATGCTTTTAAAGGCAGATATCAATCAGATTAAAGACCAAGTACCTTCCGTGATCACACCAGTTGTTTTCACAAGTTTAATGGGTCAAGAGATTACACTCGGAAAATCTGGCTACCAACGAGCGGGCTCTACCAATATTATTACAATGAAAAAGTAACAACAAATAGGGCTGTTTGCAAAAGCTACACATAGGCAATAGGAAATTGCAAATGGACGCCTTTTCAACAGCCCTTGTTCAAGAAGAGGAGATGTTTTTCTTGAGTTTATTAATTCGGAACATCACAGTGGTCAACGCAAATGGTCGAGATGAGCAAGTGGATGTGTGGATGAAGGATGGCAAAATTGCACAAATTGCTACACAGCTCAATGTCAATCATGTGGAACAGCTAGATGGTTCAGGGAAATTTTTATTACCTGGATTTATTGATATGCATATTCATGGGTCTGCTCAAATGGATACAATGGATGCCTCAGATGAGGGACTTCATATAATGGCACAATCGTTACTAAAAGAAGGTACAACAAGCTTTTTAGCAACAACTATGACACAAAGCTATGACAAAATTGAGCGGGCCATTGCCAATGTGGCACAGTTCCAGCCACAGTCAGACGAGGCGGAAATATTGGGACTTCATATTGAAGGACCATTTGTTTCGAAAGAGCGGGCGGGAGCACAACCGCTTGACTATATTGTCCCGCTTGATAGGGCTATATGGACAAAATGGCAGGAATTGAGTGGCCATAAAATTAAGCAAATTACGCTAGCACCAGAAGAACCGAATGGCATGGAGGCAGTGCAAAGTATTTCTGCAAGCGGTGTCATCGTATCGATTGGTCATTCAGATGCAACATTTGAGCAAATGCAAGAAGCGGTTCAATTAGGTGCTTCACAGGGGACACATTTATACAATCAAATGCGTCCATTCCATCATCGTGACCCAGGTGTCGTTGGTGGCGTCTTGTTGCTCGATGCCGTCAAGGCTGAGCTCATTGTTGATTTTATTCATATGCATGAAGGGGCAGTGGAAATGGCCTATCGGTTAAAGGGAGCAGACGGTCTTATATTAATTACCGATGCGATGCGCGCAAAGGGTATGCCATATGGTGAGTATGATTTAGGCGGCCAAATAGTTCATGTGACTGAAGCGGGCGCTCATTTATCAAACGGTTCTTTAGCGGGTAGTATTTTAAAAATGGATCAAGCTATACGAAATATGCGTCATATTACGAAATGTACAATGGAGGAGCTTGTGAAAATGTCAAGCTTCAATGCTGCTCAGCAATTGAAATTAACCAATAAAGGGCAGCTTGTGCAAGGCTATGATGCAGATGCTGTGATTATGGATGAACATTTAAAGCTTTATCAAACAATTAAGGCAGGCAAGGTCTTATATGATGCCATGCAATAGGCAATGACCGTTAACGTCAGAAGGCATGCGAACATCTAGCATGGAACGATCGAAATGAAAAGGTGATAGAACATGAATACCTATTTTCAACAAGTCAATCGATATTTAACAATGGTGGCACAGCAGGAAAGTGAACAAATTAGACATGTTGCCCAGCAAATTGTTAAACGTCTCACAAGGGGAGGCATTATCCAGCTGTTCGGTTCTGGTCATTCCATGTTATTAGCACAGGAATGCTATTACAGAGCGGGTGGCTTAGTGCCTGTTAAACCGATACACATTGAATCGTTAATGCTGCATCAGGGTGCACGGCAATCCTCGCAAAATGAAAAAAAACAGGCATTTTTAGCCTCATACAAGGATCAGCTACAGTTTGATGACCACGATGTTTGTATCATCATTTCGACATCTGCCAATAATCCAGCACCAATTGATATGGCTATCTACGCTAAGGAAGCGGGTGCTTTAACCATATCTCTGCAATCACTGGAGTATCAGCAACAGCCATCACGACATTCATCGGGCAAGCGTTTAGAGCATGTGGTTGATGAAGTATTGAATACGCATGTTCCATTAGGGGATGGGGTATTAACTGTTGATCAGTTGCAATATGCACCTGTGTCCACCGTCTTAGGTGCGACATTATTAAATGCTTTATGCGCACAAATTATTGAGCTAATGCATGAACAGGGCACAAATATACCAGTGTTTGGTAGTAATAATCTAGGTGAAAATAATAACGATGCGCTCATTGATCAATATGGTCAGCGTATTCATTTTTAAGGCACGAATGAAGGAGGATGAACGGTGAGATTAAAAAGATTTTCCTCAATTGATGATTTATATGCACAAGCCGTGACAACAATCGTTGAAGCTAAAAATAATGGGGCGACAACTTTCGGATTGGCTACTGGTGGAACAATGGAACCGTTATATGCTAAAATCTGCAAAACAGATCTCGATTTTTCACATTGCATTAGCTTTAATTTAGATGAATATGTGGGGCTTGAGGCAACTCACGAGCAAAGCTATGCCTATTATATGAACAAACATTTATTTCAGCAAAAACCCTTTCGAGCATCCTATTTGCCGAATGGTCTAGCAGCCAATCCTTTAGAGGAGGTAGCTCGCTATGAAGCCTTACTGCAACAGCATCCCTTAGACTTCCAATTGCTTGGGATCGGTCAAAATGGTCATATCGGCTTTAATGAACCAGGCACGTCATTTGCTTCTTTGACACATCTTGTCACATTGGAAGAATCTACTCGCCAAGCCAATGCTCGCTTTTTTTCATCCATTGATGAGGTGCCGACACAGGCATACACGATGGGGATTCAATCAATTATGCGTGCAAAGTGCATTTTGTTAATCGCAGTGGGAGAAACTAAGCGTGAGGTTTTAGAGCGCGTGCTGGCATCTGATTATACAGAAGATGTTCCAGCAAGTGTGTTGTCCAAACACCCAAACGTTATCATTTTAACAGACTTACAAGAAGAGGAGAATATATAATGAAAACACAACAATTTACAGTAGTCGATCCTTTAGGAATTCATGCACGTCCAGCAAGCCAACTTGTGGCAAAAGCAACACCATTTACTTCATCAATTGAAGTGCGTACAGAAGAAAAAGCAGCTAATTTAAAATCCATTTTAGGTGTGATGGGATTAGCCTTGAAGCAAGGCTCACAATTTACACTTGTTGTAGATGGGGAAGATGAAGAGCAAGCATTAACAGCTTTAACGACACTCATAACAGAAATGGGGCTTGCACAATGACACAACTCACTGGTATTGCCGCTTCAGACGGCATTGCCATTGCCAAAGCATATCGTTTTGTCCAACCAGATTTAACATTCACGAAAACAACGGTTCAAGATATCGAGGCTGAGCAACAACGTTTAGCAGCCGCTCTTGCCAAAGCAGAGCAAGAGCTGGTGGTCATTCAACAGCAAACATTGAAAAAATTTAGTGCTGAAGAGGCTGCGATTTTTGAGGCGCATTTATTAGTGGTGAATGATCCAGAATTAATTGGGCCGATCAATCAAAAAATTGCAGATGAGGCGGTTAACGCAGAGTATGCCTTACATGAAGTATCGTCTATGTTTGTGGCATTATTTGAAGGTATGGATAACGAATACATGAGTGAGCGTGCATCCGATATTAAAGATGTGACAAACCGCATATTAGCACATTTGCTCGATGTACATATGCCAAATCCAAGCAGTATTAACGAACAGGTGATTATTGTTGCGAATGATTTGACCCCTTCAGAGACAGCCCAATTAGACCGTAATTATGTCCTTGGTTTTATTACGGATATCGGTGGTCGTACATCCCATTCAGCCATCATGGCACGCTCGTTAGAAATTCCAGCAGTCGTAGGGGCAGGGACGGCAACGACAACGATTCAAGATGGCGATTGGTTAATCGTCGATGGTTTATCTGGTCAAGTGCTTGTAAATCCAACAGCAGATGTCATTGCTAATTATCAAGAAAAGGCACAACATTATCGTACACAGCAGGCGGAGTGGTCCACTTTAGTAAACGAGCAGACTGTGTCCAAGGATGGCGTACATGTTGAACTAGCTGCGAATATTGGATCACCAAGTGATTTGGACGGTGTGCTGCGTCATGGTGCTGAAGGAATTGGCCTGTATCGTACAGAGTTTTTATATATGGGTCGAGAAAACTTGCCATCAGAGGAAGAACAATTCACCGCATACAAAACAGTCATTGAAGGAATGAAGGGTAAGCCAGTAGTTATTCGAACACTGGATATCGGTGGTGACAAACACTTACCATATTTGCCGTTGCAAGAAGAAATGAACCCATTTCTTGGTCATCGTGCCATTCGTCTATGCTTAGAGCAACAAGAGCTATTCCGTACACAATTACGCGCTTTATTACGCGCTTCGGTATATGGTAATTTAAAAATTATGTTCCCAATGATTGCGACCATCCAAGAATTTCGGGAGGCAAAAGCCATTTTGCTGGAAGAAAAAGAAAAGCTTATAGCGGCAGGTATTGCTGTAAGCTCAGACATGGAAATCGGAATGATGGTTGAAATTCCAGCCACAGCCGTAATGGCAGACATCTTTGCGAAAGAAGTGGATTTCTTCTCCATTGGTACCAATGATTTAATTCAATATACAATGGCTGCGGATCGTATGAATGAAAAGGTTTCTTATTTATATCAACCGTATAACCCAGCCATTTTACGCTTAATTCAAATGGTTATCGAAGCTGCCCATAAAGAACAAAAATGGGTAGGGATGTGTGGTGAAATGGCAGGCGATGAGTTTGCTGTTCCACTATTGCTAGGCTTAGGCTTAGATGAATTCTCCATGAGTGCTACATCTATTTTAAAAACACGCTCCTTGCTGAAGCAATTATCTGCCACAGAAATGCAAGCTTTAGCAGCACAAGCCCTCCAATTAGCAACAGCCGAGGAAGTGCTGGAAAAAGTAAAGCTGGCTGTGAAATAAGATAGACAAAAACCCATCTACCTATACACAATTATGGTAGATGGGTTTATGTTGTTAAAAAAATAACGTTAAAAACCATTATAGCAAGGCTAGCGGTTGATTTCCGTTCCACCAGCGTCCTTTCCAGTGAGCACGTAGAAGTTATATTACACTCTAATCAACCATGCTACCAAAATGACTCATACGATAGCTTATTATTTCTAAAAGGTATAAATGTCGAGAAAGGATTAGACATAACATCAATAAAATAAGTAGTTTTTTACCTTTCACAATAGTTCTATTCTAAATAGAATTTAAATAAAAAGTAGCTGAAGATAAGCTTCAACTACTTTTTCTGAGAGTTATGCGTGCTTTGAAATAATTTGCTGTAACTTAGCTTGGAGAACAGGTAGGTCATGCATCGTAATCGTTGTTCTGACATAGCGTTCATCCATATCTAATGCCTCTGCAAAAAAGCTACCAATGCCTCTTACCTTGCGATCAATTTGCATTAAAATTTCCGCTGAATGATTAGACTGGGAGAGGAAAACGATTTCCAGCTCATCTAAATGCCCTCTATATTGTCCAGTTGGTACAAATTCAAATTCCTGTACAAATGGATAGTAGCCACGGAAGCGGGAAGGGGCTTGTTCGCATTCAGCTTCCCGTAAACGGAAACCTAGGCCTTGAATTGTATCCAGTATATGGCCTGCAAGCATTGTTGGCTCCACACGAATATAATCCTTATCACTTGGATCGACAGCATTTTTAATATCGAGTCCCGTTTGAATCCAGACTTGTGTTTTACCAGCACTAATCGGTGTTTCAAATGGCAGTGTTATCGAAATAGGAAAGGCCTTTTCTTCACCAGCCGCCAGTGTGAAAGGCTCTGTTACTTTGACTTTTTGTAGAGCAGCAACCTCTGTATGTTTATGATCATTGGACTCGCGAATATAGGTCGTATTAACTGACAGATAAATAGCATCAACTTGTTGGTCAACTTGACCGCCACGCACGATGATTTCCCCCTGCATAACCTCTCCAGCGCGATAAGCATCCTTTGCCAATCTTGTATCCACCGTTGCTGCACCTATTCCAAAACTTGCTAATGCTTTATGAAAAAAAGACATCTTTCATTCCTCCTACTGACATGGTTAGCTATACATACGCTCGTGTTGAAAAAAGGTTTCAAGACTGGCAAATTTTTCGCTATACTAGTTGGAAAATGAAATTTTTAAATGCGTGTTGTTTTTGTAAGAATACTAAGGTAAGTAATGGTTTCTGCACCGATTATTCATATTTAGCTTTTATACTAAATGAATGTAGGTCTTCCTAATGATGAAAGATAGAGGGTGTTGAAATGTATAGTGTGATGTCCACCATTAGTCAGTTTATTAGTGAGCCAATTACGCAATTATTACATGGCTATGAGCATTCTGCATGGATGATGGCCGTTCTGCTTGGCTTGATAGGTGCACTTGCTCCATGTCAAATAACAGGGAATATGAGTGCCATTACGTTTTATGGCAGTCGAACGCTTCATAGGAGCAGTATTTGGCAGGAGATTATGTTTTTTATGATGGGCAAAGTGGTTGTTTTTAGTGGGCTTGGACTGCTAGCTTGGCTGTTGGGTCAATCGTTTGAAACGAAGATGACGCTATATTTTCCAATCTTTCGTCAGGCGATCGGACCAATGCTGCTATTAACAGGATTCGTGCTAATCGGTTTAGTGAAATTCACCTTTCTGCAACGCTTGTCATCGAAATTACCAGCTATAGTAAAAGAAGGGAAATTGGGTGCCTTTTTGATGGGTGCTAGTTTTTCGATTGCCTTTTGTCCGACCATGTTTGTCTTGTTCTTTGTGTGGCTCATGCCCATTGTAGCAAGCACTTCCTATGGCTTCATCCTACCAAGTATTTTTGGCGTGGCAACGGCTGTACCGCTTATAATCATGCTCCTCTTGCTATATGTTTTTAATGCCAAACGTCTTATTGTACGGACAAGCATGAAGATGGGGAGAAGTATGCAAATGATTGCTGGTTTATTATTACTATTAGTCGGCATGATAGACACGATTACATATTGGGGATTATAAGGATAAAGAGAACATAGTCGAGTGTTTTTGCTTGGAAACAATAAGGTAAATCGACTGTGCCAAAGTGACATCTTAAATATACTCGATTTTTGCAGAGCTAGATTTTCGATTAAACACATACCCAATTTGGCAACGAAATTTAGTTTTTTACCATATCATGTCATCATCTTTGCGTATGCAGATGCTGGCAATATACCGATTAGTCTCTTCATGGTAATTACTAATAAGATGGTTGAGTGAAAGGGGGATGAATGGTTATGGTATATCCTGCAAAAGTAAACAAGGTTCCGGTTATATTGAGCTTCTTAATGGTGTGGCTCATGGTGGCTATGGCACTGTGGCCCTTCGCAACATTCTTAATGGTCATGATCATGTCGGTATGTTTTATTCTTTCAGCAAGCGTCGTCTGGTGGTACGCCACATCTATTCACTTTGTTTTTGATGAAGAATATCTATTAGTGAAAAGTGGTCCATTTAAAAGTAAAATTCCGTACCAAGGCATCACAAAGATTGCTCCTACAACTGCCCAATTTACGGGTTATCAGATTTCTACAGCTGATAAGGGGTTAGAACTTTTCTATAAAACCCCAGCTCAAGTGAGTTTAAAGATGTTGCCACAGGATAAATGGGCATTTTAACAAAGCGATGTCCCCATGTACAGATTCCACAAGCCCAACATTTCAAGTAATGCTAGATAAGTTAAAAAAGGTAGCTGATGTGTTGATCAGCTACCTTTTGTTATTGATCAAGCTTTGTTAACGTTTTGCCGCTCCAACCAAAAATAATCGTTAGAATGGGACCTAGTAAGCAGAAGAAGGTGAAGGGTAGATAATCCAGTGTGGAGATACCGAGGACACTTGTGATGAAAATACCACAAACACTCCAAGGGACTAGCGGATTGACGACCGTACCAGCATCCTCCATAACGCGAGAAAGGTTTTTCGGCGCAAGACCTACCTTGGCAAATTGCGCTTTAAAGGCTTCACCAGTTAACAGAATGGATAAATACTGCTCACCGATTAATGTATTGACACCAATGCCCGTAATCGCAGCACCTGTTATAACGGAGCCAGCACTTTTAAATAAGCTTTCAACTTTCCCTAAAATACTTTGAATAATGCCGAGTGTAAATAGTAATCCACCCATTGTTAAAGCAAGTAAGACAAGCGCGATTGTAAAGAGCATACTATTCATGCCACCACGCGTTAGCAAGGCATCTACTTCCTCATTACCAGTTTGAGAGACATAGCCATCAAAGAGAATTTTGAAAACATCTGCAGCTGGTAACGGGTCAAGCATATAGGAAAGACCTACACCGATAATGGATACGACTGCCAAAGTAATGACAGCAGGTGCTTTATAAAATGTCATGATTACAAGAACAACAATTGGCAATAATGTATACCAATGAATCAATCCTGTCGACAGTAATCCGTCTTTAAATTGCTCCACAGTCTCAAACGATGTTGAAGCACCAGATGGCGATAAAATAGCGTACAGCACAAAGGAAATGATGAAAGCAGGAATAGTGGTCCAACCCATATTTTTAATATGCTCAAAAAGATCTACACCAACCGTACCTGAAGCAAGATTGGTTGTATCCGATAAAGGAGACATTTTATCACCAAAGAAGGCACCAGAAACAATCGCTCCAGCCGTGATCGTTAATGAAATGTCCATCGCACCAGCAATGCCCATAAATGCCACACCAACTGTTGCCACCGTTGTTAACGAGCTTCCAACAGAGATGCCGACGATGCTACATATAAGGAAAACAATCGCAAAGAAAAAGTTCGGTGAAACGGTTAAAAAACCATAGTAGATGAGCGTTGGGATCGTTCCACCCATAATCCAGCTCGAAATTAAAATACCAATGAAGAAGAAAATAAAAACGGCACCAAGTCCAGCACTAGCACCAGCAATCATACCGCCTTCCAGGTCACGAAAGGATACTTTCTTCCATAACCCATAAGCCAGCAAAATGGCAATCACTAAAAAAATCGGGATGTGGGGTGCTGCTTTTAAATAGCCAATACTATAAGCCATTGTGATAATAATTAACAGTATAATAAAGAATGCCTCTATAAATCGAGGGTTACTCTTTGCTTCTATTCGAAACATGTGAATCCTCCTAATACGAATAAATACTTCTGCGCTTCAATGCGGTGAAGCCCAAAAGTATTATAGCACGCTAATATTATTTGTCAATTGACTGAAAACAGAAGGTCCACATGTTTTCATGCATTTATTGTATAAGCAGCTCTAAGGACGAGCATAACAAGAAGGAATACGTTTGTGCGTACGATAAAATACAAAAAATAACAATGAAATTCCAGCATTTTCATGTAAATTTCCTTTACAATTCCTTAACATTTCACATCATAAATAAATAAGCGGAAAAAAGTTTATTTCAAGTATTTTTATAAAAATAACAGAAAAAATGGTTATATTTAAAGAAAAAACGGTGATTTTTAATATTTGATTTCCAACGTTTGCAACTTGAAAAACAGCTTAAAAATAAATGTGGCAAAATTTATATTACATTTTTGTAAAATCAACATCTTCATGTTTAAAATTTTGTTGAATTGTGTAAATGTTTTGTTATGATGATTCAGAAATCGACAATATTTATTTCACAGGAGGAACAGGATGTTCAACTCAAATAAGCAAGATCCATTTTTTCAGTCATTACTAAAAATCGCAAAAAACGTGAATGAAGGTATTTATTATGCACATAATGCTCGCATTCAAGATATAGATGCGTTAAAAGAAATTGCCGATACAATGAAGCAATATGAAACAAGTGGCGATAAACTAATTCATGAACTTATTGTGATGCTAAATAAATCCTTTATGACGCCTATCGAGCGTGAGGATATTTTAGCATTAGCGAATAAGCTAGATGATGTGATTGACGGAATGGAGGGCTGTATTGCTCACTTCAATATGTACAACTTAACGGAAGTGACTGAGCCAATGCGCCAATTCCTCACATATATTGCAAAAAGCACAGATGAAATGGTACAAGCCATGGAACTGTTAAATAGTAAAAAGCTTGTAGAAATGCGTAAACATGCTATTCAAATTAAAGATAATGAACGTGAATGTGATGAAATTTTCCGTTCTTCCATGAAGCAGTTATTTATCCAGGAAAAAGATCCAATGCGTCTGATTGTTTTCAAGGATATTTATGAGCAATTTGAAGATATTGCCGATAGCTGTCAAACAGTAGCTAATACAATTGAAACAATAATTATGCGTAATGCGTAAGATGGAGTGTACGAAATGGATACGATATTATTAATCACCATACTAGTCGTTATTTTCGCACTTGTGTTCGATTTTATTAACGGCTTCCATGATACAGCAAATGCCATTGCCACTTCTGTATCAACCCGTGCCTTAAAGCCACGTACTGCGGTTTACATGGCAGCGGTAATGAACTTCGTTGGAGCCATTACCTTCGTTGGGGTAGCGAAAGCATTAACAAAGGATATTGTGGACCCGTTTACTTTAAATGCCTATGATGGCGATATTACAGGTTCTGTAGTGATTTTAGCAGCTTTATTATCTGCCATCACATGGAACTTGTTAACATGGTACTTTGGGATTCCATCCAGCTCTTCTCATACATTAATTGGTTCTGTTGCAGGCGCAGCCATTGCCGCTGCAGGATTTGATATTTTGAACTATGCTGGGTTTATTAAAATTCTTCAAGCACTTATTTTTTCACCATTGCTAGCATTCGCAGCTGGTTTCCTAATGATGACAATATTGAAGATTATCTTCAAAGACATGAATTTATATCGCACAAATAAAGGCTTCCGTACCATGCAAATTGGGACAGCTGCCTTACAATCTTTTACACACGGAACAAATGATGCTCAAAAAGCGATGGGGATTATTACACTAGCTCTAATCGCGGGCGGCCTACACCATGGGGACGATATCCCATTCTGGGTACGTTTTGCAGCAGCAACAGCGATGGGTCTTGGTACATCTGTAGGTGGCTATAAAATCATCAAAACAGTTGGTGGTAAGATTATGAAAATCCGCCCAGTAAATGGAGTAGCGGCAGATTTAGCTTCTGCTTCTATCATCTTTGGTGCGACGTTGATCCACTTACCAGTATCTACAACACATGTTATTTCTTCATCCATCATGGGTGTAGGAACAGCGCACCGCGTCAAAGGCGTTAAATGGGGCATGGCACGCAAAATCGTCACAACTTGGGTCATCACAATGCCAATCTCAGCCGTTATGGCAGCCTTGATTTACTATATTTTAAGTTTATTTTTCTAGTACGATAAGAGGAATGCACAGCAATTGTGCATTCTTTTTTTATGTGCGTAGATAAGTGGAGGATAGCAAGAGCAGGAAACAGGATAAAGGAGAAGAAGTGGATAGCAAGAGCAAAGTGGAGGATAGAACGAAGAAAGCGGTGGAAAGAACGCTTAAAGTGAAGGATAGCGAGAGAAGAATGAAGGATAGAGAAGAGGAAGTGGATAGGAAGAGCAAAGTGAAGGATAGAACGAAGAAAGCGGTGGAAAGAACGCTTAAAGTGAAGGATAGCGAGAGAAGAAAGCAGGATAGAGGAGAAGAAGCGGATAGGAAGAGCAAAGTGGAGGATAAAACGAAGAAAGCGGTGGAAAGAACGCTCAAAGTGGAGGATAGCGAGAGAAGAAAGCAGGATAGAGAAGAGGAAGTGGATAGGAAGAGCAAAGTGGAGGATAAAACGAAGAAAGCGGTGGAAAGAACGCTCAAAGTGGAGGATAGCGAGAGAAGAAAGCAGGATAGAGAAGAAGAAGTGGATAGGAAGAGCAAAGTGGTGGATAAAACGAGAAAAGCGGTGGATACAACGCACAAAGTAAAGGTTACAACCTAGTAGAATGCTGGGAACACTCCTACTTGTGCGAGGAGCGGATTCCCTCTAAGGTTAATTATAAAGAAAGTATAAACTTCGGAGAAAATCACTTTTTCCATAGTAAGGTGGAGACAGGAGGAGAACGAATGAAGGAAAAGTTACTACTGATTGAGGATGATGTCGCTATTGGTCGGATTGTCAAAGAGACGCTAGAGCAGGAGGGGTATGGTGTGGCGTGGGCGACTACGGGCCTTGAAGGGTTAGCAGATTTTCAGGCAGATTCCTTCGATTTAGTGTTGGTTGATTGGATGCTGCCAGAGATGGATGGGCTTGCGGTTTGTCAGAATATACGCTGGGAAAGTGATGTGCCCATCATCATGATGAGTGCTCGTAAGGAAGAAGCGGATAAGGTGGAGGGCTTGCAAGGGGCAGATGATTATATTGCAAAGCCGTTTAGTTTAGAGGAGTTGAAGGCACGTGTGGCTTCCCATCTTAGGCGCTGGAAACGTTATAACAAGCTAGAGGAAGTAGAAGATCGGACTGCCTATGCCTTTGGATTAATGATTGATTGGCAACGAGCGATAGTGAGTGTTAATCAGCAAGAGCTAGCGCTAACCCAAAAAGAATTTGCTCTTTTCAGGCTACTTGCTAAAAATCCCAGTAAAACCTTTACAAAAGAGGAATTGTATCAGCATATTTGGCAGCAGGCGAGTATAGAGGACACACATACGGTCACAGTACATATCAAGGCATTGCGTGAAAAGCTAAATGATTCTGTGAAAAGCCCCCATTTTATTCAAACTGTATGGGGCAAGGGATACCGTTTTATAGGTGAACCATTATGAAAATTAAAACATGGTTACTCCTTACATTTTTTCTTGTCATGGTGTTACCGATTGCAGGAGCATATAGCCTTTATGTGTGGATAAATGCTTATTATCAAGATAAAAATGTTGCGGAATACTTTGATAAGTGGACTGAGCTGAATCAAATAAAAGCAACCATTGACAATCCAGCGCTCTATCAAAAAAACGCGGATTTACAAGATTTAGAAGAGCTGACAAATGAGCAGCTAGGGATTACCCTTTATACAAAATCTGGCTTTATTTTATATTCCTCCAATCCTTTGTTATCAGGCTATGTTGGAAAAGAGCGCATGTTTAAAGGATTATTTGATTTACAACAAACATACAACGCTTTTACCTATAAGGAGCCTGTCTATCAACAGGGTGATTTATTGGGTGTCTATGAAATTCAATTAGTTAGGGCAGATTGGGTAAAGGGTGTTGAAAATCGTTCATGGCTTGTTATAACAGGTTCCATTCTACTATTCCTTGCCATCTATTTAGCTGTCCTGTTCGTGCTTAATCGTAGACTAAATCGACCATTAAAAGAGCTGATGCAGCAAATGCGCATTTTTGCAAAAGGTAGCCATGTGGAAACAAATCTTAGCGCAAGGAAAGATGAAATTGGAGAATTAGCTCAATCATTTGTGGCCATGCAGAATGAAATTGAAAAGACAAGAGCTTCCTTAAAAGAGGAGCAGCTACAAAAAGAGTTGATGATTGCAAGTATTTCCCATGATTTAAAAACGCCCCTGACTGCCATTCAAGCCTATGCAGAATCCTTACAAAGCAGGGGGCTTACAGAACAGCAACAAGAGGAATATCAGCAGGTCATCGTAACGAAGGCTGATCGGATGAAGCATATGCTAGAGGATTTACTCATGTATACATTGCTCCAATCAACGAATTATGAATTAGAGCTGGTTGCTGTTGAAGCTGCAGAATTTTTTGAGATGGCATTGTCTGACTACGAACCATTATGTGAGGAACAAGGATTTACTTTAAACGTTTTCTGCGATGTAGATGGGCTATATGCGGTTCACCCGAAACAATTACAGCGCGTGATTGATAATTTAATGAGCAATGCATGGCGCTATGGAGATATCGGTACATCTATTGGCTTAGCGGCCGTCAATGCTGGGGGTTATCCAGTATGGAGTTTTGATTTCCTGAAGCCAACCTTGAACAAGCAAGAAGGTGTATATATCATTGTGCAAAATAATGGTCAAGGCATTTTGAAGGAGGACATCACAAAATTATTCGAGCCCATGTATCAAGCAGATCGTGCAAGAACGAAGGCTGGAGAACGAGGGACAGGTCTAGGTTTAAATATTACAAAACAAATTATCGAAAAACATGGTGGTACAGTAGAGCTGTTTTCGCAGGAGAACATCGGAACAGCTGTAGTATGCTGGCTACCACCTTATAAAGGAGCAAATCAAAAATGAAATGGAAAAAAACATGCCGAGCAGCGGGCTTAATCGCTGTGATGACATTTAGCTTAGTGGGCTGTAATACGGAGGCATCGTATTCACCACAGGAAATTATTGACCAAGCACTACAAGAATCCAAGGAACCACTAACTTATTATGGCGAATACACGTTAGATATGGGAGAGCTTGGTGGTAAAGCCCAAGTGAAAGAGTGGGTCAAGGATGGCAATAGACGTATGGAGATGACCGGTGACAATGGTGAACACGTCATCTCAGTCATGACTGATTCACAAGTGATAAGCTATGATGTTGCTGAAAATACAGCCTATAAAATGGCCTTTCCACAAGGTGGACTAGATGGGCTTCAATCACCTAGAGATCAAGTACAGCTTATTTTTAATTTAATCAAGGATACACATGAGATTAAGATCGCAGGTGAGGAAAAGGTAGCTGGTAGAGACACGTATAAAATTGTAGCCAAAACGAAAAAAAGCGAATCGTTATTTGGGGATATCGAAGTATGGATTGATAAGAAAACATGGCTGACATTAAAAACGAAGACAGATAATGCAGGAAATCAAATGATCACGGAATTTACAAAGATGGAGGAGGGTAAAAAAATAGATGATCAACAATTTACACTAGATCTACCTAAGGATGTAACGATTGAAGAAATTAGTGGAGAGGATACTTCAGAATCTGTTTCGTTAGCAGTTGCCAAAGAAAAACTAGGAGCTTTTTTAGTAGTCCCACAAGAAAATGATCTTACGCTAGACAAGATTTCTATGGCTAAAGGATTAGAAGATCGGCCTGAGTATTCGTTTGACTATGGATTAGATGGGCAGCCAGCATTTTTTGTTACTATTTTCAAGGCAGATCCGAGTTTGGCAGAAATTGAGCCAATATTAAATGAAAAAGAGATGGTTATTCGAGGGCAAAAAGGAACTGTTATGGATGATGAAAATTTCCGTTCCATTTCTTGGCAGGAAAATGGCTATCAATACAATATCGTTGGGGAAAATCCAGAGTTAACGCTTGAGGATCTTTTAAGCTTTGTGCAACAAATGACACTTGTTCAATGAGGTGATGCTATGAAAAGAGCAGAAGGGCTGAAATGTCTTGCATTGTTTTTATTTACCACTATTTTCTTATATGGAGTAGGGGAAACCTATGGAGTATCTTGGCTACAATTTCACTTTTTAGGTCAGTATGATGATGCAGGTTTTTATTTTAGTTTTACATCCCTGATTCCCATCGTGATTGGCCTATTTATGGTAGGGCTTTATGAATCCATCTTAAAACGTTTCATCTAATTATAGAACAGTGGTAGGATCACAGATGGATGATCCTGCCTTTTTATGGTTTAATTTAAAAAAGGAGGTTTTTGACGATGTCTACATTTATAGTTGGTGCACTCCAACAATTGACCTCACCTCTGTTGATAGTTGTATGCTTTTATTTTACATTAACTTATTTTCATCATCTAAAGATAGGTGATGACAGGGGCATCAAGAACACAAAATGGGCAGCGGTGCTGTGCTTAGCGCTTGCTTTGATATTACCGTTTATTTACAACTTTCTTATCTTCATGATGAGGGGATAAAGTGAACCGTACATAGTAAACGTAGCAGGTTGATGATTTATAAATAGGATGATCTATTAGTTTAAAAACAACCACTCTATCACTGAACCATGTAGAGTGGTTGTTTTTCTTGTAATACTTACGTAATTTGTTGTAAATGCGTTTTCTGAAAGGCTTCCTCATATTTTAAACCGTAGCCAAGTGCGCGATCTAAGAAAATATGTGCGAGCCAAATTAAAGCAATCATCAGAAGTATAGAGCTAGACATCATAAAGCCTATTACTAGAAGGAGGGCAGGCAATACAAAGCTATGCCCAATATTATAGAAAACAGCGCCTATTTTCGGATTGAGGAGATAGCCGATCATAGTGATGTCAGGGAGTAATAAAAACACCATAAAATACAGCCATGAAAAATCCAAGTGCCCATAGAAAAAGACGGTGATAATCAAGGCAATCACATATTCTAAAGAGATGATTTTACGTAATTTCATCATAAGTCACGACCTTCCAATAAATTTTGATACATCCCCTCAATGAGGGAGGCAATTTTTTCTTGATTTTTTTCATATTGTCCGTCAGCCATTAATGTCTTAGTCAATTGTAATGATTGCAGTGCGTGCTGATAAAAACGTAATTGTTGCTCGATTTGTGCTATTTTGACTGAAAATAGCTGTACGGTTTCTTCATTACAAGCTGTGGAGATAGGCTTTTGTTCCAATGTCAGTAAATGTTTAATTTCTTGTAAGGTAAAGCCGAGTTGACGTAAGACGATGATGAATTTCATTGTCTGCTCACATGCGGCATCATACACACGATAGCCATTGTCCTGTTTTCGGGGATGTAAAAGACCCTCTTTTTCGTAGTAACGGACTGTATCAGTTGTTAAGTGAAATTTTTCGGCGAATTGTTTAATTTTCATACGAGCACCTCCTAAATTAATCCTAACATTGGAGTATGCTCCAAGGTCAAGGTTTTTTTGGATAATAGTTAAAAAAATGAAACGGTTATTTAGTGGCAGTCGTTTATAGTGTAAGAAGGGGAGGTGGACGGCATACTTGAAGAAATAATCGATGAACATGCAGAACATTTATTACGTCTCGCCTATTTTTACGTGAAAAACCGGCAAACAGCCGAGGATATTGTGCAAGAGGTCTTTATTAAATTTTCTCAGCGTGGCTATGAGGAGCGAGGGCAGCTACGTGCTTATTTATCCACGTTAACGATTAATCAAAGCAAAGATTATTTAAAAAGCTGGCATTATAGGAAATTACTATTCCAAGAAAAACTATTTCCGCTACAGGGGAATAAACAACGAGATGAGCTCGTTGCAGCAGAGGAACGATCTCAGATTGGGGCAGCCATTTTAAAATTGTCCTTAGCCTATCGTGAGCCCGTCATTCTTTATTATTTTGAAGAAATGAAGATTCGTGATATTGCTCAGCTACTAGGAATTGCAGAAAATACGGTGAAAACAAGGCTGAAACGGGCAAGAGAAGCGTTAAAGCCCCATCTAAAGCAGGAGGAATGGGAGGTGCTAGGGCATGAATGATATACAGAAGGAATTAGTCAATGTAGCAGGGGATGTGACAGTGAGCAAAGAAAGAGTCAAAAAACATGTGTTACAACAGCCGACTAACAGAAAAAAATCTGTACGATTCACGCTATTAACGGTTGTGCTCACTCTTTGTGTTGTGGGTTTTATAATGATGCAGCTTTTAACGAACGAAACAAAGCAGACGACCGCCCTATTCCGTGAAATGCAACTGGAGCACTTTGAGCGTATTAGCCATATGATATGGTTAGGGCAAGAGCAGGCATATTATAAAGAGGAGGCGTATTTTTCATATGAAAAGCTTGTTGCCTCCTACTATTTTGCGAAATCATTAGGGGTTACCTATTCTAAGAAAGAGTTAGAGGCAGAAAGAAAGAAACAGGTTGAGCAATTGGAAATGCTACAGCAATCGCCTGAATCTGAAGCTCTTTTTCTCGGACTAGAGCCGAAACAATATGTGAAAACATACCTTGAACCCCTCCTGCCAATGTATACCGCTAGGACGAAGCTGTATGCGATGTATCAAGAAAAATATCCAACCTTTTATGCTTATCAAGAGGTAGCCAATATTGATGCCAAACGGTATTTCCAAGCGCATTTTGCTGAGCAGGCAAGAACCTTTCAAAAGGAGCATAACATCGAAATACGTACCAGTGCACATGGCTCTTCAATGGTCGGCACAGTTGCGAAGGTCGAATCGAATGTTTTCTTATTTATAGAAGGAGTGATTCCTGAGGATCTTAATCATATGACGAAGGGACAGCTTGCGGAAAAATATGAACAAGCCGATTGGTATCCTGTGCTGGATGAATTTCCTGTCGAGCAGGGGGATTATATTACTTTCACTTCAATGGGAACAGGGAGCATTGAGGAAAACGGAGTCGTAAGAAAATATGGTTTATTAACTAAATTGGAAAAACTAGAGCCAACCATTACAAAGGTGCTTGAGCTGGAAAATGACAAAGAAGTCGCTCAGTTTTTGCAGGATATCCCGTGGCAGTCAGCCAATAAGATAGCAAGACCTCCCGATTATTCTTTTCAGGTTGATGGCGTGCGTATCGAAATGTGGAAGGGCTATGGTGGATCTCTTTATCTTCAAAAAGTAGGGAGTGGAGAAATCCAACTGAATGCTAAAAGAGCAATGCAGTTAAAAGCGCTAATAGGTTTACAGGAATCTTAGCAAGTCTCTTTGAAAGAGGCTTGTTTTTTGTTGAGGAGAAAATTATAGTGAAAGTACCATGTTAAAATAACTTTTCATTACATCTAGGATAAAATACATAGGGATATTTGTTGTTAGGAATAATTGCTTAATGATGGGAAATTAAATGAGTCCAAAGAATTGTAATATTTTGTGTGCAAAGGTAGTATTAAAGAAGTAAGGGTGAAAATAAGGGGGAGCGGTATGAACACACAAGAATTTGAAGAATTATGGATTACGCTCAATGAATTATATAATGCTGATCGCTTTTTAGAATATATAGAAATAAGTAGTGCCGCAATTGAGAGTGCCATTGAGCTTGGAATGTATGATAAGGCTATCCTGCTATTGCGCTATAGCTGTGCTAGTTATTTTCAAACGGGTGATCTACAGCTTTCCATCAGTGTCCTTGAACAATATCGTGAGCTAACCTTTCAACATGGCAATGATATTGATTTAATTCAATACTATAATTTAGCCGCTATTTATTGGGGAACATTTGGTCATTTAAAGAAATCAGAAGAGTTAATGCTGAAGGGCTTAAAAATAGCTGAAACGATTCATCATGTGGAGAGTATGGGGAAAATTTACAATAACCTAAGTGATTTAGAAATTTCGATGGGTAACTATCGCACAGCCAAGGAATTTGCCCTAAAAAGTCTTTACTATTCGAATGCATTTGAAGTGAAGCATAAAGAGCCCTATACAGGGGTTATGTATCCTAAAACGAACCTAGCTGTTGCACTTATTTGGCTGGAAGAATTTGATGAAGCGAACGAACTCTTACTAGAGTTGCTGGCAACGATTCAAGATCCGCCTTATTCGAAAGTACAACTAGAGGTTTTCAATGCGTACGCCTTCCTATGTGAAAAACAAGGGCGTATCAGTGAAGCCATTGATTTATATCAAAAGACGAAACATTATGCCCTGCAAAACAATGACCTGTCCTTGCTGCAAATCATTTATAATTCTTTAGTGAAATTAATTGAGGCACAGGGTAATAAAATTGTGTTATGTGCTATACAAAAAGAATTTATTAATATTTTATTAGAAATTCAACGTGAAAACTATTCACATGTATTGTTTGAAATGGAATACAACGATCATAAGAAGCAATTTGAAAAAAATGCCTATATGGATCCGCTGACAAATATCTACAATCGACGCTATTTTGATGAACAGGCGAAAAAGATGGTTGAAAAAGCGGCCGAAAGTAATCAGCAACTAGCTTTAATGATGGTGGATTTAGACCATTTTAAAGAAATCAATGATATGAATGGACATTTAATTGGCGATGATGCGTTGACGAGTACAGCCAAAGCATTAAAGGACTATTTTGAACCGTTTGAGTCCATTGTTGCTCGTTTTGGTGGGGATGAATTTATTGTGCTAAGTCAGGTTAAGGAAGGGGAATCGGTGCAAATATTGGCTGATAATCTTTATCACGCATTAACGGCATTGTCTCTGGTAGTGAATAATGAAAAGGTTCATTTGGAATTTAGCATTGGAGTAAGTACCAATCAGCAGGGCAGCATTGTAAAAGTGGAAGAACTAATCCAACATGCAGATGAAGCGCTCTATAAGTCCAAGCGCAATGGTCGCAACCAAATTACGCACTATAATCATTATTCCGATGTGGGAAATGGTATATAAACGAGGGAGAGGCATATCTGCATAGGAAGTGCCTCTTTTGTGTAAGTTGTCAACTAATGGTTTGGATTGATTAAGCCATAATAAACAATATCTTCGAAAGCACCATTTTTATACACATGCTGTTTTAGGGTTCCCTCATAATGCATCCCGCATTTCTCCATGATTTTGCCGGATGCAGGATTGGATTGAAAATACTGAGCATAGACACGATGATACTTTTTCTCTTGAAACGCAAAGGCGATGATTGCTTGGGCTGCTTCTGTCCCATAGCCATTTCCCCAATAGGGCTCCCCAATCCAATAGGCGATTTCACCCCTTTGATGTGGCTGCTGATTGGACAACCCTATCGCCCCGTATAATTGCCCACTGTGTTTGTCTGTTATAGCCCATTCATAGAGGCGATTCTCCTCAAAGTTTTGTTGATGAGTGGCTATCCATGACAATGCACAATCTATTGTATAGGGATAAGGTACATTCAGTGTGCTTTTGTAAATGGCATAATTGTTACATAAAACACTTACCTCAGGTGCATCTGCTTCTGTAAAAAGGCGGAGTAATAAACGCTCAGTCTCCATTGTTTTTTCTGCTGCTCGGTAAATCATCGAATTCCTCCTTTGTCTTCAGCGATATTTTTTAAAGCTTGAGAAGATGAATCGATTATAGCACAATAAAAGGGAAAATAAACCAAATGACAGTTAAAAATACATCTTGAATCAGAATAAATATTTATTGAAAAACGATAAAAAATATGATAAATTGTACAGGAGAATAAATAAAAGAGGTGCGTCAGATGAAACGAGAAACGCTCTTTTTAAAGATAGCTGTTTTTCTAATGGGAATACCGGTTCTTGCCTTATGTCTATTGGTAGTTCCTCGTGTAGCGATAGGGGCAGCACAGCATTTTCCGAAAACAACCATTTTTGCTTTACTAGGTGTTTATGCAACGGCCATCGCCTATTTTGTTGCTCTGTATACGACGATTAAACTACTAAGCTATATCGATCAAAATATTGCGTTTTCAGAACGATCCGTGAAAGCTTTAATCAATATTAAATATTGTGCAATTATCATTAGTGGTGTATACGTGGTAGGCATGCCACTGATATACTATGTGGCGGAAGTAGATGATGCCCCTGGTCTTATTATTATCGGAATGGTTATTATTTTTGCTTCCTTTGTCGTGGCAGTCTTTGCTGCTGTGCTGCAAAAGCTTCTAAAAAATGCCATCGATATCAAATCAGAAAACGATTTAACGGTTTGAGGTGAATACTATGGCAATGATCATCAATATTGATGTAATGCTGGCAAAACGAAAAATGAGCGTAACAGAGCTTTCAGAAAAAGTGGGCATCACGATGGCAAACCTTTCTATTTTAAAAAACGGCAAGGCCAAAGCCATTCGTTTTTCAACCTTAGAGGCCGTTTGTGAGGCATTGGATTGTCAGCCCGGCGATATTTTGGAATATCGAAAGAACGAGGACACGCAAAAATAAGAGTCTGCTTCATGCAGATTCTTTTTTTGTAGGAATTATTGCCAGTAATAGTCGTCCTATGATACGATAAAGGAAAGATATATCGACAGGCAGTCGGTCAAATGTAAGGGGTTGTGATAATGAGGGAAATGAAGAAGGCGGAAGAGCGTCGTAATGAAATATTAGATGCAGCAGACGAATTATTTACACAGAAGGGGTTTGACGGTACTAGCACCAGCAATATTCTTGAAAAAGTAGGCATTGCACGGGGCACACTTTATTATCACTTTAAGTCTAAGGAAGATATTATGGATGCCCTCATTGAGCGTTATACAAGTACGATGCTCGCAAAGGCAAGAGCGATTGCAGAAGACAAAAGCATTGCTGTGAATGAGCGCATTCTACGTGTTGTGATGGCATTAAACATACAGCATGAAAATGGTGGTCAGGAGATTATGGAGCATGTGCATAAGCCACAAAATGCATTAATGCATCGAAAAATACAGCAGGTGGTGATGAATCAAGTGCCACCAATCCTTACGGCCATTATTCGTGATGGTATTGAACAGGGCGTTTATCATACCCCCTATCCATATGAGTGTATGGAAATGATTATCGCTTATACCAATGCTGTATTCGATGATGATTTAGTGCTGATGACAGATGAAGAACGAGCGGCACGCATCCCAGCATTTATCTTTAATGTCGAACGAATGCTTGGAGTGGAAAGTGGTAGTTTGCTCTATATGATGCAAATGTTTGGCAAGGATGGCGAAGGTAGTACGACATAAATACGAATGAGGGTCTTGTTAGGTTTGACGGTAGTTAAAAACTTCCAAAGAGGTGACCTATGTGTTGGAAAATTGTGCGAAATGACATGGCAAAGAGCAAGCTTATAGCAGGCATCACGATACTGTTTGTGGCAGCTGCTGCTATGCTTGTCACGCTCTCGGCAATGCTCATCGTCCATTTAACAAGTGCAATGGAAACGATGATGGAGCAAGCAGAAACGTCTCATTTTTTACAGATGCATGCAGGCAAAATTGATCAAGCACGGCTCACTGAGTTTGCGGAACGTGATGAACGTGTAGACGAATTTCAGGTCAATGAATTTCTCAATGTAGATGGGGCCAAGATCCATATTGCTGGCACCACACTAGCACATAGTGTACAGGACAATGGCTTTAGTACGCAAAGTGAGAAATTCGATTATTTACTGGACTTGGATGGTCTTGTAATTGAAGTGGCGAATGGCGATATTTATGTGCCAGTAGGCTATTGGAAGGATGGTACAGCTAAACTGGGTGACACCGTGATTGTTCAAGATAAGCACTTGACGATTGCAGGATTTTTACGAGATTCACAAATGAATGCTATGCTGGCCTCTTCAAAACGCTTTCTTGTCAGTGAACAGGACTATGCAGCCATCCAGGGAGCGGGCACGGTTGAATATTTGATTGAATTTCGGTTAAACGATTTGGCTGAATTAAAAGATTTTGAAGAAGCCTACACACGTGCAGGCTTAGAAGCAAATGGACCATCCATTACGTTCCCGCTATTCAAAATGCTAAATGCACTATCGGATGGGCTAATGATTGCTGTCATTTTATTAATCAGCCTTCTTGTAGTATTCATTGCTTTTATGTGTATTCGTTTTACATTACTCACGAAGATGGAAGAGGATTATCGCGAAATTGGTGTCATGAAAGCGATTGGCATTCGAGTTGCGGATATTCAAAAGATGTATTTTGCCAAATATGGCGTAATCACGGTAATAGGCTGTATGCTAGGGTTTGCTAGCTCTTTCTTGCTTCGAGATAGGCTACTTGAAAATATCCGTTTGTTCATGGGGGAAACGGGCAATACCTCACTGATTTGGCTGTTCACCTTCATCGGGCTATTGCTCGTATTTATCGTGATAATGGGCTATGTACAATCTGTTCTGAAACAATTTCGCAAGCTATCAGCCACTCAGACGCTGCGTTTTGGTACAACACAAGGAAAAACACAGCATACAAAATGGTTGAACCTCAGCTCAAATAAAAGACTTCCCATTAATCTCTTTCTTGGGGTGAAGGATGTCCTGTCACGGAAAAGGCTGTATGCCACTATGCTGGCTGTCTTACTCCTGGCAACATTTATCATCATTGTACCTCATAATTTACACAATACGATTGCCACCAAAAGCTTTATGACGTATATGGGCATTGGCAATAGTGATATTCGAATAGATGTCCCACAAAGCAAGCAAACTGCCCAGCAGGTGGCTGCTGTCATTAAGACATTTGAACAAGACAAAGCAATCGAGAATTATAGTGTGTTGACGACAAAAAAATTCACGACAATGGCCGATGATGGCTCGGAAGCAAGCTTAAAAATAGAGCTGGGCGACCATACCATTTTCCCAGTAGAATATGCACATGGCAGGGCACCAATTGCCCACAATGAAATCGCGCTTTCTGTGCTAAATGCTGAAGAACTTCACAAAAAGGTTGGCGATGCTATGTCATTGATCATTCATGGTGAAGTGAAGGATTTGATTGTTAGCGGCATTTATTCTGATATTACGAATGGTGGCAAGACAGCAAAGGCAGCTTTCTTTGACCATTCTACAGAAAGTATGTGGAGTGTCATCTATGGAATGATGTCTAAGCCATCGCAGGTCGAGGAGAAGCGAAAGGAATATGCAGAAACGTTTTATTTTGCAAAGGTCTCAGGCATTGATGATTATATCAACCAAACCTTTAGCACGACCATCCATGCCATTGAAAAAGCATCTCATGCAGCACTTGCCATAGCCCTCTTGCTGTGTTTGCTTGTCACACTGTTATTTATGAACATGCTAATGGCGAAGGATCAAACATCTATCGCTATTATGAAGGCATTAGGCTTTACCAACAGAGATATCGCTACACAATATGCGGCTCGATCCGTGTTTGTTTTACTTTTGGCTATAACAATGGGGACGTTCCTCGCCAACACGCTGGGTGAGCTTGTGACAAGTACAGTTATCGCATCATTTGGTGCGGCTTCATTTAAGTTTACGATTCAACCTCTAGCGGCTTATGTTTTTTGCCCATTAGCGCTTACAAGCGTTGTTCTGCTAGCTACACTAATAGGTACGTCCAGGGCGGGGCATGTCAAAATGATGGACCATATAAAGGAGTAGAACCTTATGAAACTAGTGAGTGGTGAGCAAATAGTAAAGTCATTTCAGGTCGGCAATGAACAGTATAATGTGTTAATGAATATATCCGTTACAATAAATAAAGGGGAGTTCGTTGCTATTATGGGGCCCTCTGGCTGTGGGAAATCGACACTCTTGTATGCACTTAGTGGGATGGACACTATCGATCATGGGCAAGTGATCTTTGATGGCATGGATTTAGCCTCACTTCGTGACAATGAACTTGCAGATTTGCGCAGAACAAGAATGGGCTTTGTGTTTCAGCAGCCGACCTTTCTAAAAAACTTAAATATCCTTGATAATATTTTGTTACCTGTGATGCGTGATCAGCGAAGAAATGTGAGCACCTTAACAGACAAAGCGCTGTACATCATGGAAAAAATGGGGATTGCGGACTTAGCAAAGCGAGATTTGACACAAGTTTCTGGCGGTCAATTGCAACGAGCAGGCATCTGTCGTGCATTGATTAGCGATCCTTTAATAATTTTTGGAGATGAACCAACAGGTGCTCTAAATTCAACATCTGCACAGGAAATCATGGATTTATTCACTGTCATCAATAGCGAGGGTACAACGATCATGCTTGTGACACATGACCCGAAAATTGCTGCCAGAACGGAGCGTATTCTCTTTATGTGTGATGGAGCCATCGTAAATGAGCTACGATTGCCCACCTTTACAGGCATAGATTTAGACGATAGAATGGCCAAAGTAGCCGCTACTATGCGAGAAATAGGTATTTAAATAGATGAGAATCCGTAATGATTAAAAAATTACGGATTTTTTTTGTAAAAATTGAATCGCCATGGCAGTGACGTCCGTCAGTAGTGTTAGAAAGAAGGTGAGAGCAATGGTGGATATTGAACAGATAATCGAGGAGCATGGTGATTACTTGCTAAAGGTCGCCTATCTATATGTGAAAAATAAGACGACAGCAGAAGACATTGTGCAGGATGTGTTCATCGCCTTTTATCAAAAGCAGGAACAGTTTCGCCAGGAAGCATCATTGCGTACATATTTAGTGAAAATGACGGTTAATCGAAGTCATGATTATTTACGGAGTTGGAAAAGCAAACGGCTGACACTGTTTGAAAAGATTACAGGGCGCACGACAACGGTTACACCTGAAAAGGAGATGCTAGAGAAATCCGTCAAAAAAGAGCTAATGGAGGCATTGTTTACGTTATCAGTCGCCTATCGAGAGGTCTTGATTTTGTATTATTTTGAGGAGATGTCGACTGTGGAAATTGCCCAGCTCGTGCATTGTCCAGAAGCAACAATTCGTACAAGACTACAGCGAGCCCGTAAACAGCTGGCAGCAGCAATGGGTGACTTTGATTGGGAGGGGCTACGTCATGAATCAATTTAAAGAGGATTTGCTTAAGGAGCTACAGGATGTCAAGCTCTCACAACAGCACAAGCAATTAATCGCTGATAAAGCACGACGAAAAGGGCAACGTAAAACAGGAGGGGAATGGACATATCGTCTCGTGCTGGCTACCTTTACTGTTTTCGTCATTGGTTTTAGCTATATTTTGACACAGCAAAAGGAACAGCGTACCACAGGACAGCAAGCAGCTAGTACATCATCAGATACATGGCACTGGTGGTCACTTTTTGACTCCGATTATGTAAGAGGCATGTTATTGCTTGGTATATTTATCGGAGCAGCTTTTATTGTCAAGCGTTTGTTAGTGAAAAAAGGATATGGCCTCCCTGTTTGTATTGAATGTGGGGAGAGCTGGTCTGAGAAAGATACACGTAAGTTGTATCGCAAAAATGGTGAAATTGTGTGCCCTCATTGTGGACAAAAACAATATCGCACAAAAAAATCCATTCAAATCAGTGGTGTGATGACGATGCCAGTGCCTTTATTGATTATGCTGCAGCATGTTTTCCAACATTTTGTTATCGGACTTATTTTCTTTTTAGTGGGCATGTTCTTTTATCATCATCAAATTGCGCCATATGTGTTTAAGCTGCAAGAAAAAGATCCAATGAATGAACCTTTATGGTAATCATTTTGAAAGGAAATTGCTATTGTAATCTAGCAATTTCTTTTTTTATTCGAAAATAGATTGACAACGGTTTTTATTTGCTTTATCTTTGTGTTAACTTATTTTAATTATTGGTTAACGCACAAGGGGAGGCTTTTTACATTGAAAAAAGGAAGTACATATCAATACGTGTTAGCAGCATTTGGAGCAGCGATTATCGCCGTTCTAGCACAAGTAACGATTCCACTACCACTTATTCCGATTACAGGACAAACTTTAGCGGTTGGAATTGTCGTAACCATTTTAGGGACAAGATTAGGGACGATATCTGTCCTGCTTTATATACTATTAGGCGCAGTAGGTTTACCTGTATTTAGCGGGATGTCAGGCGGACTCGGGATTTTAGTTGGTCCAACAGGCGGATATATCGTCGGTTTCCTTGTCACAGCGATTATTATGGGCTTATACTTAGATCAATTTGGTATTACATTTGTTCACGCTATTATTGCGAATATTATTGGCATGATCATCACATTAGCGTTCGGAACAGTGTGGTTAAAAATTGTAGCAGAATACACGTGGACAGCTGCCTTTATGGGTGGTGTTGCACCATTTATCGTAGTGGGGATCGTCAAAGCGGTACTTGCAGCGTGGATTGGTGTCATTGTCCGTCGTCGCTTAGAGAGCGCACATTTAATTGAAGCAACAGCATAGGACATGGGAGGAATTGTTTTGGCAACATTATGGACAGGTGGCAAGATTTACACGATGGCTCAGGTTGGTGAAACAGTGGAAGCAGTCCTTGTAGAAGATGGAAAAATTGTGGCGACAGGCTCAGTGGAGAGCTTGTCGCCATTAGCTGCTTCTATCCAACATTTACAAGGACATGTAATGTATCCAGGCTTTGTCGATAGTCACTTACATATTATTGGTTACGGTGAAAAGCTCAAGCATATTGATGTCTCCACAATTACAAGTAAAGAGGCATTACTTAAGAAGCTTCAAGAGCGAATGTCCAAGGCCACAGCACAGGAATGGGTCATTGCAATCGGGCTAAATGAAAACCAATTTGATGAACCGATTTTGCCGTCATTAGCGGAGCTGGATGCACTTGGAGAAGCCTATTTAATCATTAAACGGAGCTGTCATCATTTAATTTTAGCGAATTCCAAGGCGCTTGCCTTTGCTGGCATTACCAATGATACACCTTCACCAGAGGGCGGTGTCATTGACAAAGTCGACGGTCAGCTCACAGGTGTACTAAAGGACGCAGCATTGTATTTAATTGTCAACCATATGCCGCATATTACACCTGCGTATATCGAGGATGCTTTGGCAAAAGCGATTGCCTCGCTCCAATCCTATGGTTTAGTAGGAGGGCATTCTGAGGACTTAAGCTATTACGGACCACCCAGCCAACCGATTCTGGCTTATCGTAAAATCGTGGAGGCACAGCAATCCTTTAAAGTTCATTTATTACAGCATCATACGGTCTTTGAAGAGGTCGCAAAAATGGATTTAGCCCCATCACCATTTTTAGAGTTTGGCGCTATGAAAATTTTTATTGACGGAGCCTTTGGCGGTCGCACGGCGGCGCTACGTCAACCGTATAGTGATGACCCTAACAATGCTGGGATGCTCATTCATACAACAGAGCAATTAACGACCTATGTTCAGCTTGCTCGTCAGTACGGACAAACTGTGGCCGTGCATGCGATTGGAGATTTAGCAATAGCAACGATTTTAGACGTTTTTGCGGCCTATCCGCCGCAGGATGGTCAGTTTGATCGAGTGATTCACTGTAGCTTAGTCGATGATGAACTATTAGCCAGGCTAGCTATTTTACCTGTTGCGGTAGATATGCAGCCGCAATTTGTACAGGGAGAATATCAAGCAGAGCTATCGAGACTTGGAGAGGAGCGCGCTCAAGGCTTACATCCTTTAAAGTCGCTTCTTGACCGAGGGCTGATTGTGGCAGGAGGCAGTGACGCCCCGATTGAGGTTCCCAATCCGCTACAAGGCATTTACGCTGCTGTCACAAGAAGAAATATTGGCGAAAGCCATGAGGGCTATAATCCGCAGGAGAAAATTTCACGGTTTGAGGCCGTCCATCTGTATACCGTAGGAGCAGCCGAAATAATCGGTCAGTCACATAAGCGTGGCAAAATTGCAGCAGGCTATGCAGCCGATTTTACGGTTTTACAGGAGGATCTTTTTACTGTAGATATTGAACAACTACCACATATACAAGTAGCTTGTACGGTGGTGGATGGGAAGATGGTATATGAAAATCGCTGTGAAGGATAACCTTTGCAGCGATTTTTTTCTCGGTCTATTGTTTGTCAGCAAAATTTTTTACTTGCTGCTCTAAGCTCGATACACGTTTTGTTAAGTCCTCTACTTGCTGTTGCATGGTTGGTGGAGGAGGCACAGGGACGGTTGACTTCATTTTTTTAATCATATGAATCATCACGAAAAAGATAGCTAGAAACATACATAAAAGAACAGTTGTACTAATGATATCGCCAAGAGTGAATTTCATGTTTGCGCTCCTTTCTCTAGTGGGTATCTAGTTATATACTGGATAGCAACATAAAAAGTTTCAAAAAAATGGAGAAAGTCACGATAAATACACAAATCTTCTCTTACTTTGATGCATAGGATACTTGAACAAATTGCTATTTTAGCGGCTTTCAGTACTGTGCTATAGCTGTTTGAACATACGTTAGAAGAGAGCTATTTTAACAGCATGACAGGGGTGAGTACGTGCACAAGGCAGGACAAGTAATGCGACAGGCTGTCCACAATATTTATGCGTATCGGTTAGATTATGTACAAGTTTTCGCATTGATTAGAATTTTTCAGTTTTTATTGATAATCCCTGTAACCTCGATCGTCTTGAAGCTCATGCTCCGAGTAACAGGGTATACACATATTACTGAGCAAAATTGGCAAAGCTTTGTGGCGCATCCCTTTGTCATCATGATGATTTGTCTATTAATTTTGCTGTTTTTATTATTTGTTTATTATGAAATGGGCTTCCTCTTTCTCATGGCCTTTCATCAGCAAAGGGGGATGCACTATCGCTTTCTTCCTTTATGGCAGCAATTGAATCGAAAGGTTATTTATTTTTTTAGTGTCCAAGTCTTATTTTTAATTGTCTATCTTGCACTATTAATGCCATTAGCTTCCTTTATGCTACCACTCACCTTAACGCAATCCGTTTCTCTGCCACATTTTTTAACAGACGAAATAATGAGCAGTCGAGCTGGTAGGCTAGCATATGCTGCGGTGGCAAGTCTCGTGGTGATGATCGGCATTCGTAGTATTTTAACGTTACCAATTTTTACAATCCAGCCCAACATCTCGATTCTACGTTCCTTCAAGCAAAGCTGGCATTTTTCTAAACGAGGTTTATTTGAACTGTTAGTATTATTAGCGATGCTTTTAACAGGTCATTTGCTAATGATGCTAGGAATAACGGTCATCAGTACGTTTCCGCTCTATTTAATAGAGCGCATAATGCCGAGCGCAGCATTGGTCACGGCTGGGCTTACACTTGCCTTGTTGGAAATGGTCTTTGTAGTGCTATTTAGTTTATTACAGGCTATGTTTTCACAAGTCATGGTTGCCATTACGTATAACACGCCAGTGCTAGGCAAAGTTAGAGTGGTCACCAAGAGACAGCGACGCTATAAGCCATTACTATTGATCAGTTTCATCGTTTTTATCGTATTAAGTATGATGAACATCAATTCTTTAGAGAAAAGTGTTTATGCCCCAGATACTAAAATTATTGCCCATCGAGGCTATGTCGCAGGCAATGTAGAAAATACGATTAGCGGGTTAGTAAGTGCAGCGAATGCGGGGGCAGATTTAATTGAAATCGATATTCAGCAAACCGTAGATGGTGAATTTGTTGTCTTTCATGATCGAACATTAAGACGGCTAGCTGGTAAAAACGGTGTCATTGCGAATATGACCCTAAGCGAACTAAAGTCATTAACCATTCATCAAAATGGCTACAGCGATAAAATTGCATCTTTAGAGGATTGTATCGAAATTGCTAAAGCGTTAGATGTGGCGTTATTAATCGAATTAAAGGCGCACGGCCAAGAAACGGAAGATGTTTTACCTAAATTAGTCGAGAAGCTACGTCAATACAAGGTGCTGGATTCCTACTATGTGCAATCCGCTGATGTACAGAAAATGGCGCAATTAAAAAAATTGGTGCCCAATTTGCGAGTTGGCATTGTCTATGCACTCAACATCGGACCAATGGAGGAAAATGTTGATTTTATCGCATTAGAGGAATCCTGGGTAACCGAGCAGCTTATTGAGGAATTAAAGCAGCACCCAACTGACTTATTTGTTTGGACACTCAATGACGACCGTTCCTTGCAAACCTTTATTGAAAAAAACGTCAGCGGCGTCATAACTGACCACCCCGACGTCGCCCGCGAGCTAAGAGCACAACAAAGCGAACATCAATACTTCTTACAGCGCATCCTCAATCGACTGCGATTTATCTTTTGAGGAAGCGAAGTGAATGCTCGCGAGCGAAGTGAATACTCGCAGAGGAAGGCGAATACTCGCGGAAGGAGAGTGAATTACTCGCGGAAGGAGAGTGAATACTCGCGGAAGGAGAGTGAATACTCGCGGAAGGAAGGCGAATACTCGCGGAAGGAGAGTGAATACTCGCGGAAGGAGAGTGAATACTCGCGGAAGGAAGGCGAATACTCGCGGAAGGAGAGTGAATACTCGCGGAAGGAAGGCGAATACTCGCGGAAGGCAAGCGACAACCCGCGAAAGTAAAGCGAACACCCAGATGCCCTCAAATCAAAGCGAACACCATAAGCTCTTCATCATACGCAACCGTTCAAGAGCAGTGTGACTTCGCTTAAAATAAAAAAATTGGTCAGATTGTAACCTTTTTCATGCTGAGGCGACTACTTCTATGAATTCATGAAATGAAGGAGATGCTTTTTTATGAAAATGACGAAAGTCGTACCATTTGCTATGTCAGCATTATTATTAGGGGGCGCGATCGGAGCTCCAACTGCATCAGCTAACGAAGGTGAGGCTGTGGTAAACGCAGAAACTTCGGTGCAACAAGTGCAGCCGACTTTTATTAAAGTAACGGGTACAGTGGAAAATGTAGATGTTCGTGAAAACGGAACGTACTATACAGTAATAGACGGCGACAATACGAATATTGTAATCGCCAATAAAGAGTCACTTATTTTCGATAATACAGGAAAAGAAGTCAAGCCTCAAAAAGGGGATAAGGTGTCGGCTTACTCTTATGCGAAAAAACCTATGCTTGCGATTTATCCACCGCAGTATAACCCAGAAGTGATTATTGTTGAAACAGAAGCAATGGGTAGCGTGGAAGTTGATTTCTTCAATAAAGATTTGATCGATACAGACAACAACTTAAAATTAAATGTTGGAGAAGACACTAAATTAGTAAGTGCTTCCGGTAAAGATGTGAAACTGGATGATTTAAAAGAGCAGCATTTAGCCGTGTTCTACACAATTGCTACGATGAGTATTCCTGCTCAGACACCACCTTCAAAGGTCATCGTGTTGGACACGATCGAGAAGGAAGAGCCGGTGGTTGAAGTGGACCTAGAGCCAACTCCTGAACCAGCACCATCCGATTCAGCTGTTCAAGAAATCATCAAGAAAGACTTTTATGAAGTAGAAGGGACGAAAATGGTGCCACTACGATTAATCGCAGAAGAACTTGGCTTTAAAGTAGAAGTTACGCCAAAGGGTGCTATTGTTTCGAAAGGTGCCGTTTCCTATACCATTACTCGTGGTCAAAAGGAATATGGCTACAATAAAGCGCTTCGCCAATTTAAAGTAGCACCAGCTTTATTAGAAGCTGGTAAAACATATGTACCTGTTGAATTAGTAGAAGAACTAATGAAATAAACGCTTCAAACCCCTTTATGTTTTTTACCATAAAGGGGTTTTATAATGGAAAGAATTATAAAAAGTTTTGGAGAATAAACAAAAGGAGTCACTTGATTTTTGTTATATTCAAAAGATTTTGAAAAATCAGATAATAAGTTGACTTTTTATTCACCTGAAAATATGATGTTCATTAACCGGTTATTGATTAAATGCTTTAAAGCAAAAATTACTGATATAAGAGATATCAAAAGAGGTGAGATTGTTTGAGATCAGTAGGGAAGAGAAATTTATTTTTTACTGCTTGCTTTATTATGTTAATATTATTAGCTTGTTTTCCAGGTGTTTTTGATTTTAGTAATAAAATTGAGCCACGTATTTTAAGTTTGCCATTTTCATATTTTTGGCAATTCTTATTAAATATTTTCATTTTTATATTATTAATATCTTGGTATTTTGTAGATGCTAAGTATGGTGATTTAGATATTGATATTGAACCTTTATCGAAAACACAATTGCAAGAATTAAGGGGGGAAGATTAATGTTATCGATTATCTTTATTGTGATCTTCTTTGTAATTGTGTTTGCGATTAATGCCAAAAATTTCGGTGTTCAATCTTTTGAAGAGTATGCAACAGCACGAGGCAGCTTTGGTATGATAGCGATTTCATTAGCCATCTTTTCCACGTGGTATGTAGGCGCGACATTTACTGCGTTTGCAGGATACTCGGTTGGTTATGGTTTTATTGGTTTGTATGTATTGACTTATGCAACATTAACGATGCTTTCCATGTATTTAGTTGCAGAAAAAACATATATCTGGGGAAAGAAATACCATATTGGTACACAAGCAGAGCTTATGGATTTACGCTATAAAAGCAGCATGGTGCGTTTAGTTGTTGGAATGGCTGGAATCGTCTTTACTGCACCATGGCTATTAATGGAATGGATAACACAAGGAGTGATTTTCAATTACGCAACTAATGGTTTAATCAGTCCTGTAGTCGGTATGATTATTGGGATTGTTGTTGTACTTGCTTATGTGTCTTTAGGTGGAATGAAATCGGTTATTACAGCAAATATTTTCCAAGGAGCATTTATGTTTTTTATTGGGACGGGTGTCATGCTGTATATGATTTTTAAATTTTCTGGTGGTATTGCAGCAGGAATGGATTCTTTAGTTGCGAGTCATCCTGAAACGTTAACATTCCCTGGACCAGGTTGGGAATTGCCTACTGCATTTTGGACTTCCATTATCATTACAAGTGGATTGGGAGGTTTCATGTGGCCATGGGTTTATAACAAATTATTTGCCTCAAATAGTATTCGTTCCATTAAACAGTCTGCATTATTAGCACCGATTATCGGTGGAATATTCTATGTGATATTCCAACTATTGGGTAATATTTTATATATGAATGATACGGCAAGAAATAATCCTGAGGAAGCCTATATGTGGGCTGCCGGAGAGGTTGGGCCAATCGTACTTGCGCTCATGTCCACTGTCATAATGGCAACAAGTATTGCAACGGTAAGCGGCATCATTCAAGCAATGTCAACTTCCATTTCTCGTGATGTAGCTACAGTTATTAAGAAGGATATTTCTGAAAAAATGGCCATGAGAATAGCTAGAATTTCAGTATTGATGATCGGTGCAATATGTGCCGTCCTTGCAACAGTTGATGTTGGGGCATTAATAAATATTGCATTGCTTTCTTATCAAGGAATTATCATGATATTCCCTGTTGTTATCTTAGGTTTATATTGGAAACGTGCGAATAAAGAGGGAGCTCTTGCAGGTATGATAATTGGAACAATCGTTTCGATGACCTTCACTGTAACAGAACCTGCATTTATTACAAATTTAGGCTGGTCTGCTGGTGTATATGGCCTAATCACGACAACGATCATTATGATTATTGCTGGTTATGCAAAGCCAATAGAAGCACATGTAGAAAATCTTTGGGAAGATATTGAAAACGCAAGAAGAAATAAAAAATCTGTACCACTCAATCCTGCTGAAATTAATTCTTCCATGGTAAATGTCAGTTCTAAAAACGAGTAAACAAGGAGGAATAATATGACAAATGTATTGTCTACCGAAAAAATAAAGCAAGAGCTTATTGAGGTTATTGATGAGATGCGTGAGGAAATCATTCTCTTAGCAAGTAATATGGTAAAGATTCCGAGTGTCAACCCGAATTATGATGGCGTTAATAAAAATGAAGTGATTGGTGGCGAAAAGAATGTCCAAGCGTTTCTAAAGCCAGTTTTTGAAGAAATCTGTGATGAAGTTGATATGTGGGAAGTGGAGGCACAAAGACCAAATCTAGTGGGAGTGATCAAAGGAACAGGTAATGGAAAGTCACTAATTTTTAATGGTCATATAGATGTAGTACCACCAGGTCCAAACACTGACTGGAAATTTGAAGATCCATTCTCTGGAAGAGTGGAAGATGGCAAACTATATGGACGTGGGGCCTGTGATATGAAAGGCGGGATAGCAGCTCAAATAATGGCTGCAAAAGCGTTAAAAAAATTAGGCATTCAATTAAAAGGAGATTTATTGCTAGAAACAGTTGTTGGTGAAGAGACGATGGATCATGAATTAGGCGTAACTGCGACAGTGGAAAGAGGCTATAAGGCAGATGCAGCGATAGTATCTGAACCTTCTGGGCCACCACAAAGTTTAGCAGTTGTACCTGTAAGTCCAGGTGTTATTCGTATGCATATTACAGTTAAAGGTAAAACCACACATGCTTCTGTGAGGAGAGAGTTTATTCGTGCAGGAGGTAAGCATGGCGAGGTGGGGATTAACGCGGTAGAAAAAGGGATGTATGTCGTACAAGTACTTCAACAATTAGAGGAAGAATGGGGATTCACAAAGAAACATGATCTTTTTGAACCAGGTCATTTTTCCATTCATCCAGGCATTATTCACGGTAAGTCCTACGATGTTGATTTACCGTTTGTGGTTTCAGATTATTGTACGATTCAATATGCAGTGTGGCATCACCCTTTAGAATCTTTTGAGGAAGTACAAGCAGAAATTTTAGCACATGTAGAAAGAGCCGTACAAAATGATTTGTGGCTGCGAAATAATCCACCAGACATTGAATTTTTATTGCATTGGCCAGCATTTAATGTATCTATCGATCACCCGATTGTTCAAGCAACGACACGTGCTCATAAGGAAGCAACGGGAGAGGAAGCGATGATACATGGTTTTGCAGCGGTTGCAGATGCAGCGTTTTTAAATGCAAGAGGAATTCCTTCTATTATATATGGTCCTGGAAGTATATTAGTAGCTCATGCAGCGAATGAATACGTATTGGTAGAGGATTTAATAAAAGCAGCAAAAACTTATGCATTAACAGCTTTGGAATGGTGTGGGATTGAGGAAACGTTTTAGGAGGGAGCTTATATGGGAAAATTAGCAGGAAAAGTAGCCTTTATAACGGGTGGAGCACGTGGGATGGGAAAGGACTATGCATTGAAATTTGCAGAAGAAGGGGCAGCAATTGTTATCACTGATATTGCCAGAAACCTACAGAGTGTTGCCTATGAAATGGCAGGTGAACGAGAATTAACTGAAACTGTCAATGAGATAAAGAGTAGGGGTGTGGATGCATTAGGATTTATAGCAGATGTTCGGCATACTAAAGAGCTGGAAGAAGCTGTCCACAAGACAATTGCTCATTTTGGAAAAATAGATATTCTCGTGACCAATGCTGGTATCCTTTCGTATAACAAATTATGGGAAATGCCAGAGGAGCAATGGGATGATATGCTTGATATTTGTTTAAAGGGAACATGGTTAACTTGCAAGCACGTCATTCCTCATATGATTGAACGACAAGCAGGCAAGATTTTATGTGTCTCTTCTGTAAATGGTTTAAGAGGTGGTCAAAATGTAGGACACTATGTAGCAGCTAAACATGGTGTTTTAGGTTTTGTTAAATCATTAGCTATGGAGGTCGGTCCCTACAACATTCATGTCAATGCAATTTGTCCAACCGCTGTTGACACCACAATGGCAAACAATCAAGCAACTTATGATCGTTTGGCTAATAAAAAAGGAGCAACCAGAGACGAAGCAACACCTGCATTTGGAAATCATCATGTTTTTCCAAATCAAGATTTTATTGCACCAAGAGATGTTATTAATGCAGCACTTTTCCTAGTTTCAGATGATTCCAATAATATAACAGGTTCACATATTGCTGTTGATGCAGGTTACTTAACAATGTAAGGAGGGAACCAATGGTAGGTAGATTACAGGAGAAAGTTGTCGTTATTACAGGAGCAGCACAAGGGATTGGCTTTGCTACAGCGAGAAAATGTGGGCAAGAAGGAGCGAAAGTAGTTATCTCAGATTTGAATGTGGAGAAATTACAGGAGGCTTTTCTACAATTGCAACAAAGTGGCTTTGATGTTCATTCGGTAGTATGTAATATCTTCGATGAAGAGCATATTGCAAAGCTTTATGATGAAGCAGTGAAAAGATATGGCTATATTACAACAGTTGTTAATAATGCAGGCATTTTTGTCAATAATACAGCCGAAACATTTGATGTTATCACCTATGAAAGAATTTCTAACATCAATATTAAAGGTGTGATGCTAAGCACAAAATATGCCATTCAACATTTAAAAGGACAAGAGGGCAGTTCCATCATCAATTTGGCCTCTATTTCAGGCATGATCGGTACCAAAAATCATAATTTATATATCATGACAAAGCATGCAGTGGCGGGTATTACACGAAGTACGGCAGTAGAGCTTGGGCAGTATGGTATACGTGTGAATGCTGTATGTCCAGGCTTAACTGATACAAATATGGCAAAGCAACTAATCGACGGGGATGGCGGTGGTCAGACCATTCGCCAGGCCTATGAAAATGCCTATTTATTAGGGCGATTAGGTCGACCAGAAGAAATCGCCAATACCATTTCCTTCTTAGCCTCTGATGAAGCATCCTTTATTACAGGCGCATTAATACCGGTGGATGGCGGCTATACAGCGACTTAAAAAATCTAAAAACAGTCTATTTTAATCAATGGCATAAAAATAGACTGTTTTTGTTATGGCAATTATTGATAGGTAGGTAGTTGAAGCTCCTCAAGTAAGAAGCCAATATAAAATAAAATTTGATCTTGCAGTTTTTCAGGATTGAGCTTTGAGATCTCTTTAATCAAACTAAGTCGATAACGGACCGTATTTTTATGAACAAATAGCTGTTCAGCTGTTTTATTAAAATCGGCATTATTAAATATAAATACTTTCAGTGTATTGTAGAGCTCTGCTGTCTTTTTCTCATCAAATTCCTTTAAGGGCATTAAGTATTCCTGCTGAAGAAAGGAAGCTTCTTTTATTGGTTGATTAGAGAAAAGAATTCGTTCGAAGTTTAAATGTTCAAAACTTACTACTTTCGACAGCAGATTTTTCTTCGCTTGTGCAAAATGTAAGGAAATTAATGCCTCATTGTAGCTTTTTACAATGGAATGTAAAGGATAGGCCCGACCGAATCCTCCAAAATAAGTGTTGTGGACATTATACTTAGCTAATAAGAAATCGATTTTTTTACAAATAAATTCAACATTAATTTCTGACGTAGTATCTAACAGCATAACTAAATAATTATTGGAATCAAAGCCTACCTTGGTTAATGTATATTTTTCTAATAAAAAGATAAACTGTGACGTTAATATAAGTGTATCCTGTTTGTTATAATCAGGGAATTTTAATTCAATTAACAGTAATCTGTATGGATGATGTGACAAATCCCAATTTACCTCTCTTGAAACGCGAATAATCTCCTCTGTACTATTAAATTTCCCATGAAATAAATCTAATAAAAAGCTACTTCTATTTTGCTGAGAGAGTGAAATAATACTTTTTATTTTTTGAAGCTCCGTTAATAGAATCGCAGTTGCTTGTGAAATCGCTACCTTTTTCCAAGGGGCACGAATATCCTCACAGTCCCAAAGAATAATACAGCCTTCAAGATGTCGATTTTCATAAATCGGCTTGACATACACTTGGATGGGAAGTCCCTGGAAACTTTCTTTTGTTAGGTTTTTCGTTTTAATCATATGGATGATATTTGAAGTGATTTCTTCATACATAGGTGTCAATTCAAAAGAGCTATAAAATTTATCAATGGAATGTAAATAAATAGTTGCCTTGTTGGAAGTCAATTTGTCGATTAAAAGCGGTAATTGTTGAAAATCAGATTGAGCTAATAAAAAATATTGAAACGCTTCATAAATATTTTTTACTTTTTCTAACTCAAGTCTTTGTTCATTATTAATGTGGTTGACAATGGGGATAATCATATCTGCCCAAGCAATATGGTTGTCCAGCTCGATCATGATTATCTCATACTGCTCGGCAAAATTTCGCACGTCTAAAGAAATAGATGGGATATGCCGACCAATTTTGATACCTAAGCCACTGACTCCTTTTTCAGAGAGCGTCACAATTAAATTTTTTAATGTTTCATCTAAACTTTTTTTGTTTGAAAGAAATGGAAAACCAGTTGTAAGAATGAAATTTCCTCGTTCAACCCAAGAAAAGCCATCTGGTGCATCTACGATTGTAGCCCCGGTTACTTCCTTTCCCAGTAAATCGTGTCCAGCGAGTATCTTGGCATTTTTAAATTGTTGTAAAAGCATAATATCTTTTATCCGCAAGTTAATCACCTCATAAATGTTTTGATGAAAAGATGATCATGGATGTGCAGAGCAACGCAAAAGTCATTTTATTTTATAAAAAAATGGAAGCATTTTTTTGGCTCTTAGCCAATAAATACAATGCTATAGTAAGTGAAAGGTGAGATTACTAGTATGATACATTAAATTTTTGTAATTTTCACTCATTTTTATAATCTGTAGCTTGAGGGTATTTTTGGAAATTTGAATCGCTGCAAAATCGGCTACATGTCTAGTGTGACAACGGTCAAGGGAGGGAGGTGTTTTTTTGATCGATAAGGAAAGAGCGACACAATTTTTACAAGCATTAGTACAAATAAACAGTGTCAATCCACCTGCTAATGAGCTAGTAGTAGCCCATAAAATAGCTGAGCATTGTACTAGCTACGGCTTAGAAGTAGATATCCAAATGATTGATGAGGCGAGGGCAAACATCATTGTAAAGTTATTAAGTAATGAAAAAGAAAAATGCGCGTCTTTGTTATTTAGTGGTCACTTGGATACAGTTCCTGTTGGTGATGTACCTTGGCATTACGAACCTTTCTCGGCAGATATAGTTGACGGGAAAATGTATGGTAGGGGAACGGCAGATATGAAAGGGGGAGTAGCTGCTTTACTAGAGGCGATGATTATTTTAAAGGAAAAAAAGATTCCTTTAAAAGGCGATCTATTGTTTTTAGGAACAGCTGGAGAAGAGGTTGATTGCATAGGAGCAAAACAAGCCATTGAATCAGATATTGTCAAAAAGGCAGGTACCATTCTTATTGCAGAACCGAGTAGTGGGGAGATTTTTTGTGCCCATAAGGGTGTCTTATGGCTGGAGATCGAAACCTTTGGTAAAACGGCACATAGCTCAATGCCTCAAAATGGCATAAATGCTATTGCGCATATGCATAAAATTATAAGTGCTTTGCAGACCTATTCATTTAGAAAAGTGAAAGAACATCCTTTATTAGGTCGGCCAACTCTTGTCATTAGTACGATAAAAGGGGGTGTCACTACCAATGTAATACCAGATTATTGTGCTATTCGTATAGATATTAGATCCACCCCCTTACTATCCCATCAAGAAATAGTAGAGGATATTAAAGAAATTATTAGAGACATTCAAAAAATGAACGATGACTGCAAGGCAAAGATCAACGTGATGCATGATTTAGATTCAATTGATTATTCAAGCAGCTATGACTTATTAGCACAATTGAAACAGGTGAAAAATGAATTGTTCAATGTGAACTTAATGGAACAGGGCGTTAATTATTATACAGATGGTTCCGTTTTTTCAGTGGCTACGAATGCACCCATTATTATCTATGGCCCTGGCAATGAAAATTTAGCACACCAGCCAAATGAACATATTGAAATGAACGAATTTTTTGATGCTATTGAATTTTATCGTGCTTTTGCAGAAAGATATTTAACTTGATAGGGAGGATTAAATATGAATGCTTATTCAGAAACTGTTTTTAATGCGAAAACAAAGATTTTTACGGGTATCTCTTCTATTAAAAATTTAGGTGCTGCCTTACAGAAAATCGGTGCTCAATGCATTTTGATGGTGACAGATCAAGGTATTAAGCACTCTGGTATATTAAAAAATGTGCTTGTGGAAATCCCTGAGGAAATAGAAGTCTTGATCTATGACGAGGTCAAACCGAATCCAGATGTTGCAAGTATTGACCACACTGCCAATATGTATAGAGAAAAAGGCATTTCCGTTTTAGTAGCTGTAGGAGGAGGAAGTGTCATAGATAGCGCAAAAGCCTTGGCGATCGTATTAACAAATGAGGGCTCTATTTCCGCCTACTATGGTTTCGATCAATATACTAAAAAAGCACTTCCCATCATCGCTGTTCCTACAACCGTAGGAACAGGGAGTGAAAGTGGCAATGCAGCAGTTATTACGGATGAAACAGATGGCTTAAAAACAAAAAAATTAGTTTTTGGAGAGGATCTATTTCCTAGAGCTGCCATATTGGATGCTAATCTATTACGTGCAATGCCAAGTGGCCTCATTGCCTCAACAGGTATGGATGCTTTAACACATGCTATTGAAGGCTATGTATCTATCTGGAGCTCACATTTTACGGATGCACTTAACTTACATGCAGTGCGAGTGATTGGCAAATCACTATTGCCTGCTATAGCTCATAGTGAAAATACAGAGGCGATGCATGGCATGTTATTAGCTAGTTCTATTACAGGCTTAGGGATGGCTAATTCAGGCTTAGGAATGGTTCATGGCATTTCACATGCTATTGGTGCGCAATATGATGCTCCGCATGGCATTGTCAATGCGATCCTATTACCCTACCTATTAGATTACAATTGGATGGCTAATCCTGAGAAATTTAAAGATATTGCAGAGGCATTGCGTGTCAATATAGAAGGCCTCTCGGTAGAGGATGCAGCGAAAGCAGCAGTGGCATATGTGAAGAATTTGACAAAAGAAGCTGGAATTCCTGAGAAATTAAGTGCCATTGGGGTTCGTAAAGAGGATATTGATGTTTTAGTCGATATTGCCTTTCATGACGCTCAGTACATGGTGCCAAATCCCCGTAAAATGTCTCGACAGGATATATATCATATTTTAGATCAATCAATTTAACAAGGAGGTTTTAGTATGCTAGAGATGAAACTACCACAAGCAATTGAATTGTTACCTAAGGTGCAAGCTTTTTTAGAGGAAACAAAGGGGTTATTTATTAATGGTGAATTTATTCCATCTAGAGCAGGTAAAACCTTTGACACAATAAATCCCTCCACTGGAGATAAAATAACAGATGTATATGAAGCGCAAGTAGAGGACATAGACGCAGCGGTCGAAGCAGCTAGAGTTGCTTTTGATTGTGGATCATGGTCAAAGCTGGACGCTGCTCAAAGAGCGTTATTGATGCTAAAACTAGCGGATTTAATTGAAGAACATAAAATGGAAATTGCTCAGCTTGATGCCTTGGATAACGGTAAGCCAATTAATGAAGTTTTGGGTAATGATATTCCGAATGCTGTTGAGCAATTTAGATACTTTGCTGGTTGGGCAACTAAAAATATGGGCCAAGTCCTGCCTGTTGCGGGTAATTTTCTAAATTATACAAGGCATGAACCAGTAGGTGTAGTGGGGCAAATCATCCCTTGGAATTTTCCGTTTATGATGGTTTCTTGGAAAATTGCACCTGCATTAGCAACTGGGTGTACCGTTGTGCTTAAGCCAGCCGAACAAACGCCGCTGTCTGCTCTTTATTTTGCTCAATTAGTGACAGAGGCAGGTTTTCCACCAGGGGTTATTAATATCGTTCCTGGTTTTGGCCTGGTGGCAGGTGAGGCACTAGTTGTACATGAAAAAATTGATAAAATTGCCTTTACCGGCTCTACAGAGGTAGGGAAAAGCATTATGAAAAAGGCTGCTGAGACAATGAAACGTGTGACTTTAGAGCTTGGTGGAAAGTCTCCAAATATTATTTTACAGGATGCTGATTTAAGTATAGCCATTCCAGGAGTTCTTTCAGGTATCATGGCCAATCAAGGTGAAGTCTGTAGCGCTGGATCAAGAGTATTTGTTCATCGTAGCCAGTCTCAGGAGATTATCAAACAAATGGTGAACTATGCTTCAAAAATCCAACAAGGCCATGCTTTAAATTTTGATACACAAATGGGTGCGCTTGTTTCTGAAAAACAGTTAAACCGTGTTAAAAATTATATTGAAAAAGGTGTTCAAGAGGGAGCAATAGTAGCCTGTGGTGGAAAATCTGCTGACAGTGGATATTTTATAGAGCCTACTATTTTTACGAATGTTACAGATACAATGACAATTGCACAGGAAGAAATCTTTGGACCTGTAGTCGTTGTTATAGAATATGATAGTATGGAAGAGCTCATAGAGAGAGCGAATAATTCTAATTTTGGATTAGCGGCAGGTATCTGGACACAGAATTTAAAAAACGCGCATTCATTAGCTGCAAAATTAAAGGCGGGATCCGTATGGGTTAATTGCTATAATATGACGGATCCTGCTTCTCCTTTTGGAGGATATAAGCAGTCAGGCATCGGCAGAGAAATGGGCTCCTATGCTCTGCAAAATTATACAGAAGTGAAGAGTGTTTGGATTAATTTGGATTGATATTGTATTTTGAAGAAGTGAAAATAAGTCCCCAAGTTATAGTGAAATAACTAGGGGACTATATTTTTGTAGATAAATATAGTTTAAAGGAGAAAAAATGATCATTATTTAGATAAATATAATGTTTGTAGTATTGACAATTATCTAACTATTCTTTAAAATTCAAAATGAATCCACATAAATACAGAAATGATTTGTGGATTTTGTTGGATTATATTTTGTGTTTGGAGTGATTGTGTATGTCCCTTTCATTTGAGGAACGTAAAAAAGTAATTTTAGATATTTTAGATTTAGAAGGAAAAGTGAAGGTAAGTGATGCCGAACATCTATTGAACGTATCAGGTGAGACTATACGTAGAGATATGGATCGATTGGAGAAGGAAGGGCTCCTACACAAAGTCTATGGAGGTGCCGTAAAGGCGAAAGAAAAGTATGAACGGACTTTTGAGCAGAAAACGTCACTTAACAACTTAGAGAAAAGACGGATATGTAAGGCTGCGGCAAGTATTGTGGAGGATGGAGACGTTATTTTTATTGGTCATGGTACAACAGCTTACGAAGTCGTGCGTTTTTTAAGTGATAAACCAAATGTAATAGTAGTAACAAACTCTCTCCCAGTCCTATCATTAGCAGCAGAATGCTTTCAAGGCAAGGTGCTTTTTGCAGGAGGTGAATATGAACATCGCCAAAAGTTTATGGGTGGTCCATTAGCTGATTTATTTTTCAATCAATTAAAGGCTAATAAAGCTTTTGTTGCTGCTGGTGGGATTTCCTTAGCGGATGGTATTACAGATTATGATATTACTGGTGCAGCAATTTCCAAAAAATTAATCGAACGTGCTGAAAATACGATTATTTTAGCTGACCATACGAAATTTGGTATCTCTACATTTGCACATATTTGTCATTTAGAGGACGTTTCCATGGTCATCACAGATCAAAAAAGCTCTAGACAATGGCAGGAACGCCTAGCACAGAAAAAAGTTGAGTTATTAATAGCAAGTGAAATTTGGGATGAAGTCAATGTATAGGAAGGTGGAAAATATGGATTACTTTGCGAACAAACAAGCAACCTTGCAAAAATCAATTGACTGGTGGAATCCAGGAAAAACAAAACAATGGCAAATCGATGGCGTAGATGTCGTCATAGGAAAAAGAGAAGGCTATTATTTTTACGATGTGGATGGTAAAAAATTAATGAATGCTCATCTAAATGGCGGCACGTATAACTTGGGGCACCGTAATCCTGAAGTCATTGCAGCATTAATAGAAGGAACAAATTATTTTGATATTGGTAACCATCATTTTCCATCAACTGCACGTGCTCAATTAGCAGAAAAATTAGTAGCCTGCACACCGGATGGCTTAACATACTCGATTTTTTCCAGCGGAGGAAGCGAAGCGATTGATGTTGCCTTAAAATGTGCCCGTTATGCTACGAAGCGTAAAAAAACGATTTCTATTAAAAATGGGTATCATGGGCACACAGGTCTTGCAGTTTCACTTGGGAATGACCGCTATTCTAAGCCATTTTTAAGTGAAGGTAGCCCACATGAATTTGTTCATGTGCCATTCAATGACCTAGCTGCGATGGAGCATGAACTTGCGCAAGGAGATGTAGCAAGCGTCATTATCGAAACGATTCCTGCTACCTATGGATTCCCATTACCAAATGCCCATTATTTAGCTGGTGTCAAATCGCTTTGCGAGCGCTATGGGGCCTTATATATTGCGGATGAAGTGCAAACGGGCTTAATGAGGACAGGTAAGCTGTGGGGCATTGAGCATTATGGTGTGAAGCCAGATATTTTGGTGACGGCAAAGGGGCTGAGTGGAGGCATTTATCCAATTGCGGCAACAGTGGTCAATGAACGAGCAGGGGGTTGGATGGTGGAAGATGGTCTGGCACATATTTCTACTTTTGGTGGTGCGGAACTTGGCTGTGTAGTGGCGATGAAAGTATTAGAAATTTCGCAACGACCTGAAGTGGTAAAAAATGTAGAATATGTTGCGCGTTATCTTCGTAGTGGCTTAGAGCGTATTCAACAACAATATCCTGATTTCTTTGTGGGGATTCGTCAGCTTGGCGTTGTTATGGGCTTAGAGTTTAATCATCCTGAAGGGGCAAAATATGTGATGAGTTCCTTGTACAAGCATGGTGTGTGGGCCATTTATTCTATGCTTGATACACGTGTTTTACAATTTAAGCCAGGGTTATTATGTGACAAAGCGTATTGTGATGAATTGCTTGAAAAATGTGAGGCAGGTATTAAGGAAGCAGCACAACTTGTTAAATTTGCGCGCCATTAAATGGGGAGAAAGCTTATCATTTTAGTAAACAAGGGGGTTTTCTAGATGGGTCACATGGATTTCATAGATTTAGAAGTGGTACTTTCCAATTTTCATCAAGCAGCTAACGATGCGTTGAAGGAGTTTAGTTGTTTAGTAGAAGCATCTTGTAAAATGATTGATTATTCAGAAAATGCTACGTATCTCGTAGAAGACACACAGGGCGAAAAATATATTTTGAGAATTAGTCGACCTAACTATCATAAAAAAGAAGAGATAGAAGCGGAGATTGCCTGGTTAAATTCGCTCCATGAGCAATCTCCTATTGATGTATCATTACCCATTCGAGCAGATGACGGTGACTACGTACATGCTCATCAGTATCATGACACAATTTATTATAGCACATTATTTACATTTTTGGAGGGTAATGCTCCTGATGAAAACAATGAAGAAAATCTAATTCAACAATTTGAAACATTAGGTGAAATAACAGCGATATTTCACAAGCATACAATCGAGCAGCACGATTATTACCATGCTTTTCAACGCATGACGTGGGATTATGACACAATTTTAGGACAATGTCCAAAATGGGCAAGATGGCAGGATGGACTTGGGATGACACCATCACGAATCGCTTTATACGAAGAAGCCTCACTCGTCATACAAAAGAAGTTAGAGGCTTTTGGAAAAAGTAAAACACGATTTGGTCTGATTCATGCTGATTTACGCTTAGCCAATTTACTCATTTACGGGGATGAAATCAAGGTGATCGATTTTGATGATTGTGGTTTTGGCTGGTTTTTATATGATGTAGCAACATCTGTTAGCTTTATTGAGCATATGCCTTATCTGGATGATTTGATCGCTTCATGGATAAAGGGCTATAGCAAAATTAGGACATTAACAGATGAAGAGAAAGAGATGATTCCGACATTTATATTAATGAGAAGACTACAGCTTATTTCTTGGATTGGTAGCCGTGATAATGACACTACGCGCTTACTTGGTGAAAACTATACACTTCAAAGTGATGCCTTAGTAACAGCTTATTTAGAAAAGTATCGGAACTGTAACAACTAAATAACGATAAAAAGGTGGCGAATAACATGTCTTCGAAAAAGGATGAAATCATCGTATTAAAGAAAGCCCTTACACCCATTCATTTATGGACAATTGGCGTTGGCATTGTCATTTCAGGAAACTACTTTGGCTGGAATTTTGGTTTAAGTCAATCTGGTTTTTTAGGAATGCTCATTGCAACATTATTTATGGCGATTATGTATTTAACGATGACCTTAGGCATTTCTGAATTATCGACGATGTTACCTTATGCAGGTGGCCCCTACTCATTTGCTCGACGAGCGATGGGGCGTTATATCGGCTTTATTACAGGGATCGGTGTTGTTCTCCAATATGTCATTGCTGCACCAATTATTGCCATCGGTATTGGAGGGTATATTAGCTTTTTATTCCCAGCTGTACCAACAGTTGTAGCAGCAGCCTTTATGTACGCTCTTTTCATGGGCGTTCACATTATTGGCATTAAGGAATATGCTACGATCGAAATGGTGCTTGTCTTTATCGCATTAGGATTATTAGTATTAATGTATTTTGTTGGTTTACCGCAAATTAACGTTGGAAATTTATTCCCTGAGAATGGTGCTTTAATACCAGGTGGATTTAAAGGGATATGGTCTGCATTACCGTATGCGATGTGGTTATTCTTAGCAATTGAGATGTTGCCTATGCTGTCTGAGGAGACGAGAGATGTGCAAAAGGATATGCCAAGAGGTTTGATTTCAGGTATGGTGACATTGCTGATTTTATCCATTTTGACAACAACTGTTGCAATAGGACTGGCTGGTATTGATGTTATGACAGTCGCTGAAGATCCATTGCCAGCAGCGATTGCGGCAGCCTTTGGGAATACTTATTGGTTAGCTCAAATATTGGCATCGGTTGGTTTAGTAGGCTTAATTGCAAGTTTTTCTGGTGTCATTTTGGCTTACTCTCGACAAGTGTATGCACTATCACGAGCAGGCTATTTACCAAGCATTTTATCGAAGATGCATAAAAAGCGTCAGACGCCCTATATGGCCATTATTTTGCCAGGTTTTATCGGGTTAGTGTTAGTTATTTTGTTTAATCCAGATGATTTGATTTTAATTTCTACATTCGGTGCCTTAGTATCCTATATTACGATGAATTTATCGGTGCTTATACTGCGTAAAAAAGAACCTAGTTTAGTACGTTCTTTTAAGACACCACTTTATCCCTTTACACCAATTTTCTCACTCGTGCTGGCTGTGATTGCTATTTTTGCAAGCTTCTTTGCGAATTTGACTTTTTTTATTGTTTGTTTAGCTGTCTTTGCTATGGCGAGTATTTATTATTGGGTTTGGGCAAGACATCGCATTAACGAGGATGCACCAGAGGAACGCTTTGCAAAGGATGCTTTAGCACATGTAGAGGTACAAGCTCCAGTACCATCGACAGAAGCAATACGAGAATAGAATAAAAGGGATGGGTACTACTATGACACAAGTGGAATGGGTCATTTTTGATAAGGATGGAACCATTATTGAGATGGATGCTTTATGGATAGCATGGGCCAAAAATTTATATGCTAATTTGACTGAAAATTCTGATTTCGAAATACATTTTTCCTTACAAACCTTTTTAAAAAATATAGGTGTCAACAACGATGGAACCACTATTGATCCAACAAGTCCTTTAGCGATTGGAAGTATACAAGAAGCTGAAACGATTATGGCGTATTTACTCTATCAGCAAGGAATTTCTTGGAGCAAAGGTGTGACACTTGCGAGAACAGCCTCCAACTTAGCCACATCTCAGCAAGAGAATAGTAGGGTGCAGGCATTACCTGGTATTCGCTCTCTTTTAATAACCTTGAAAAATAAAGGTATGAAATTAGGGGTGATCACAGCTGATCAAACGGCACGTGCCAAATCACATTTACAACAGCTAGAGTTGTTAACCTTATTTGAATTTGTTCTAGGAAGTGACCAAGCTGTTTACAGTAAACCCTTTCCAGACTTAGCTTATGTGGCAAAGAAACAATTTCAAATACCACTTGAGCGAACCGTGATGATTGGCGATTCAAATGCAGATATGCTCTTTGCCAAAAATGCTGGGATGTGTTTTTCGATTGGCATAATCCCTACAGCAATGTACCCGAAGGACTATTTGCCTGATGCTACAAAAATTATTGATGCGTATGATGAATCTGTTATCACAATGTTATGTGAAAAGGAGTGAGCAAATGGACAATCAGCTAATTGCCAAAATTACAGAATTGGTATTGGAAAAACTAACACAGGCCACTCAGTCTGAGCAAGCCTATTCAACATTAACAAGCGAAGAGTTGCAGGAATGGCAATCATTTCAGTTGATACAAGAACAACACGGTCAGCAGCAACAACCAAAAGTCCATGTTTATGAAGCATTATCTACACATGAACTACAACATTGGCAAAGTTTGCACCAGCAACAGCAATTCATTGGCACTACAACAAATACAAACGACTTAATCGCTCTAAAAAAATTTACATGACGGGAGGTTCGTCATATGGTAAAGGACCAGGATTTGCTTTCCATACAGGAGGCAAGGGATGGGATAGCAGCAGCTTCGATTGCGCAAAAAAAGTATGCAAGCTTTACACAAGAGCAAGTAGATCGAATTATCGAGGCAATTGCCCATGATGCTTATCAACAAGCAGAAAATCTTGCGATATTAGCTGTATCGGAAACAAAGATGGGGATCATTGAGCACAAAAAAATGAAAAATGAGTTGGCTTCTCAAGGTGTTTATGAATCCATCCGACAAGAGAAAACAGTTGGTATTATTCAGGAGGATAGGATGACAAAGCAGGTTGAAATTGCTTATCCATTTGGTGTTATTGCAGCGGTGACACCTGTAACTAACCCAACCGCAACAGCCATTTTTAAAACATTAATTGCTTTAAAGGCGCAAAATGCCATTGTCTTTAGTCCACATCCAACAGCAGTAAACTGCACCATTGAGGCATTGAAAATTTGTCAGCAGGCAGCCAGTCGTGCAGGTGCACCAGATGGGCTTATACAATGGATCACCCATCCAACACTAATAAGTACTGAGGAATTAATGCGCCATCGAGATGTACAGCTTGTATTAGCGACTGGTGGGGCTGGGCTTGTCAAGGCAGCCTATAGTTCGGGGAAACCAGCCTATGGTGTTGGTCCTGGTAATGTCCCTGTCTATATTGATCGGACAGCAAATGTTAAAGAGGCAACGAAACGAATTATTGATAGTAAATCATTCGATAATAGCACCATATGTGCTACAGAGCAAGCCATTGTTGCGCATCAAGAGGTAAAAGCACAGGTGATGGAAGCTTTAGCAGACAATGGGGCGATCTTACTAAGTGGACAGGACAAGGAAAAATTGGCAAAGGTGATTTCGCCAGTGGCTCGTACATTAAATAGCCAAATTGTCGGAAAGCCAGCAACTGTAATCGCTAAAATGGCCAACATTGATGTACCTCCACATACACGAGTACTAGTGGCGGAGGAACATGAAATTGGTAAAGAATTTCCGTTTTCAATGGAAAAGCTATCCCCTATCTTAGGTCTCTATACCGCTAATTCGCAAGAAGAAGCTGTAAAGATTTGTCGTCAATTGCTCGATGTAGGAGGGAGAGGACATAGCTTAGCTATTCATGCCCAGGACGAACATTTTGTCAAAGCGTTTGCTGCTCAAATGCCAGTATCTAGAATTTTAGTGAATACTTTAGCATCTATTGGAGCTGCGGGTGGCACTACAAGTTTAACGCCTTCCTTTACATTAGGATGTGGGGCATATGGAGGAAATATTACGAGTGATAATATTTCTGCTCGTCATTTATTGAATAAAAAAAGAGTGGCATATGGCATAAAAGAATTAACCATTCCACAGCCACAACAGCCACAAAATTTACTGGCTACATCGATTCAAGCGAATGAAGGAGCACTGATTGATATGGCAACCATTGAAAAAATCATAGAGCAAGTACTAACAAAGTTACGTAATTAGAGGAGGAATATGAAATGAGTGTAGAGATAAATGGAGCTTTAGGCATGATTGAAACAAGAGGTTTAATAGGATCAATTGAAGCGGCAGATGCCATGGTGAAAGCAGCTAACGTCAATATCGTGGGGAAAGTGCATGTCGGTGGAGGCATTGTTACTGTGCTGGTGACAGGTGATGTTGGTGCCGTGAAAGCAGCTACGGATGCAGGCTCTGAAGCGGCACGTCGTGTAGGTGAACTACTATCAGTACATGTCATTCCACGCCCTCATTCGGAATTATACGCAATTTTACCTAAGTGAAAGTGAGGGCTTGCGATGTCAAACAATCAAGTGCATGCCACTGATACAATGAATTTAAATATTCCAATTGCGATTTCTGCTCGCCATTGTCATGTAAATGAGGAGGATTTCTATCATTTATTTGGTAGAGAGGCGATTTTACAGAATTGGAAGGAGCTTTCCCAACCAGGTCAGTTTGCCTCACAGCATATCTTAACGATAAAAGGGCCCAGAGGTCAAATTGACAATGTTCGGATTTTAGGCCCTTTTCGCACTGAAACACAAGTGGAAATCAGTCAAACAGATGCCATAAAGCTCGGTGTGACACCGCCAATTCGTATGTCGGGTGACTTAGATAGGTCTGAATCCATCACTTTGATTGGGCCTCATGGGATACTCCATAAAAAGCAAGGATTGATTATTGCGCAAGCACATATTCATATGGCAGTGTCAGATGCAGCTACCTTCAATGTACAAGACAAGGAGATTGTGACAGTCGAGATTTCTGGGAAGGTACGTCAACTACAACTAATGAATGTTGTAGTGCGTATCTCGCCAGAATTTATCCTTGAGATGCATGTAGATACAGATGAAGCAAATGCCGCTGCCATTCATACCCATTCAATTGGTAAACTCATAAAAATGGAGTGACAAGTATGGATGTAAAGGAATTACAGAGAATCATTGAAGAAGTAGTTACCTCTCTGATGAATACGAAGCATAAGAGGTTATTCATTGTCCATCCACATACAACAATTTCTAAAAAACAGCTGGAAATATTAAGAAACTATTTCCAAATCGAGGAGTGGCAAATGAATGAAACTACTAGCTCCTCTCAATTGTTTTATGATGCAATCGTTTTTCTGGAAGTAGATCAGGCATTTATTGTCAGCAGTGCACAAGGTTTGCCCAATTCTCCGACATCCTTGTACCTGTCTGAGTTATTGATCAATAATAAAACAGCTATATTAGTGCCTGATGAAAAATTATCTGCCATTATATCTACAAAAGAACCAAATGCATATATGGAGATGTTGCTACAACATATAGAACGTTTAAAGGAGTTTGGCTGTAGTATTCAGTTATTTGCACAGCTTATTCGTGTACTAAAGCAACAAGAGGAAACGTCTCGTTCGGATATAGTAGCAAACTATCTGACGGCAGACATGCTTCAATCATACAAAGGGCAACAGCTAAAATTGCATGCCCATACAAAACTTACACCACTAGCACAAGAAGTAATTCAGGAAAAAGGGATTACGATACAAAGACATTAGCAGGAGTGTTGTTACATGACGAAATCGATTGGTATTGTAGAGACAAGAGGGCTGGCGATTTCAATTCTCATCGCAGATGCCATGCTAAAAGCTGCAGATATTCGAATACTCCGACAAGAAACCATCGATTTGGCCCTTGTAACGATCGCTATTGAAGGGGATACAGCAGCCATTCGAGAAGCAATAACCATTGGTACGCAAATTGCCAAAGCAGTAAACGAATGGATTGCTTCTACGACTATTTTACGACCAGATGTCGCAGTGAATGGTTTAGTAACAGAAATTGCGAAAAAACCAAGTGCATAAATGCTAAAAAGGAAAGGTGGATGAACTAGTTGAAGGTCGATTTAACGGGAAAAGTTGTTATAGTAACTGGCGGTAGTAAAGGAATTGGGAAGGGTATTGCAACTGTATTTGCTCAACAAGGTGCTCATGTGGTGATTGCTGCAAGAGGGCTAGAGGCTGCCACCAATTTAGCGCATCAACTACAAGCTCAAGGTTTGTCAGCTTCAGCAGCCTCAGTGGATGTTGAAAACTATGAATCTGTTGAAAGAATGGCTGCTGAAGTTGCTAGCTCTTTCGGTGCCATCGATATTTTATGTTCCAATGCTGGTATTTTTCCTTCCGTGAAACTTGAGGAGATGACGCCAGCACAGTGGGATCAAGTGTTAAATGTTAATGCCAGAGGAACGATGTTTGCTGTCAAAGCATGCATGCCGTATTTAAAGAAAGCGAATTATGGTAGGGTCATTATTACCTCATCCATAACTGGCCCGGTGACTGGCTATGCAGGATGGACTCATTATGCGGCAAGTAAGGCAGCACAATTAGGATTTATGCGGACAGCAGCTCTTGAATTAGCACCTTTTAATATTACGGTTAATGCCGTGCTACCAGGAAATATTGCAACAGAAGGCTTAGATGGACTTGGTGAAACATATTTACAGAAGATGGAAAAGGCGATTCCATTCGGCAGTCTTGGCCGTGTAGAGGATATTGCCTATGCTGCCTTGTTCCTAAGTAGCAAGGAGGCAGGTTTTATTACTGGTCAATCAATTATTATTGATGGCGGTCAAACATTACCAGAAGATGCAGAAGCATTTTAACAGAAGGAGTGACAACGTATGAATTTAGGAGCTTTAGGGATGATTGAAACAAAGGGTTTAGTAGGCTCTATTGAGGCTGCGGATGCCATGGTGAAAGCCGCAAATGTCAATATCGTTGGTAAAGTACATGTCGGTGGAGGAATTGTCACTGTGCTTGTCCGTGGGGATGTGGGGGCTGTGAAAGCAGCAACAGATGCAGGTGCAGCAGCAGCACAACGTGTTGGGGAGCTATTATCTGTGCATGTGATTCCACGACCACATGCAGAGTTGGAAGCAATGCTAAAAGGGCAATAATTAGTGAGGTGGCTTTATGAATGAACAGGCAATCATGCAAATTGTTAATGATGTTATAGCCGAGTTACTACCTAAGAAACAAGCAGCTCTTAAGCAGAATGAAATCCCGATAGGTATCTCTGCAAGACATATCCATTTAAAACAAGAGCATGTCGAGCATCTCTTTGGCAAGGGCGCATCGTTGACCGTTCAAAAAGTGCTAACGCAACCTGGTCAGTTTGCAGCAAATGAAACAGTTCAGGTAGTGGGACCAAAAGGAAGCATTACAAATGTACGTATATTAGGTCCAGCTCGCACGTTGACACAAGTAGAAATTAGTCATACCGATGCTATTACACTAGGTATTCAACCACCTCTACGAGAATCTGGCGATATTGAGGGCTCAGCTAGCTGTACTTTGGTAGGACCAAGAGGAAGCTTCGTTTTACAGGAAGGGGTCATTATAGCGCAGGCCCATATTCATATGACACCAGATGATGCACAGTATTTAGGGGTTCAAAACGGTCAATTCGTCTCTGTAAAGGTGCAAGGTCGACGTCCTATTACCTTTGAGCAAGTGAAAATTCGTGTGGCACATCACTATCAATTAGAAATGCATATTGATACGGATGAAGCTAATGCTGGCTTTATACAACAAGGCGTAACAGGTACATTAATAACAGACAAGATGGAAGAAAAGTCGTTGCATAAGCTTCCCAGTACGGCAATTGAAATGAATGAAAAAATTATTACAGCAAAAGATCTAAGCCATTATCAAGGAAAGACAGTGTTGGTCCCAAAAAATGCTAGATTGACAGCGCTTGCGACAGAGACCGTGGAAAAATTAGGAATAGAACTACAGTTTCACGAAAAGGGATGAGGATTCATGCGGATAGGAACAGTCGTCGGTAATATATGGGCAACGCGTAAAGAGGAAGGGCTACAAGGACTGAAATTACTCATTATCCAACCAAAAAAACTGGATGGTCAATTAAGTAACGAGCAAATTGTTGCAGCTGATCGAATAGGTGCAGGGGTTGGGGATGAAGTGATTGTAACGATGGGCAGTGCTGCAGTACGAAGTTTTTCAACAACAAGTATTTGTCCGATTGATGCGATCGTTGTCGGTATTATTGATGGTACAGAGAAATCGTGAGGTGAGCACAGTGAAAGAAGCTTTGGGCATGATTGAAACGTATGGCATGATTGGCTCTATTGAGGCGGCAGATGCCATGTTAAAAGCTTCGAATGTACAATTAGTGAAACATGAGTTAGTGGACGGTGGTATTGTAACTGTTATTGTAGAGGGAGATGTGGGGGCAGTGCAGGCTGCTATTGAGGCTGGCAAAGAGGCGGCAGCACGAACGAGCAAGCTGCTAAGCGCTCACGTAATTGCTAGAGCTGCAAATGATGTTTTTACAACGATTATTGGTGAAAAACAGCTAGCAAAAACGATTGGTAGAGGAGTCCAGAAAACAACCACTCGACAAAAGTCACAAGAAAAAGAACAACCATCTATAAAGGATGTCCCAGCAGACAAGTAGTCGCATTATTAACATTGAATCTATGTCGTTAGGAGGGTGAGGCAGATGAGCTTTAGGCGACCCAAAATCGCGATAATTGGCGCTGGCCATACAGGTGCAACTATAGCTTTCATGGTCGCACAAAAAGAGATCGGAGATATTGTGCTTGTTGATTTACCAGAATTAGAAAATGCAGCGAAAGGGAAGGCACTAGATATTCTCCAAGCTGGACCGATAGAAAAATTCAATGTACAGGTGACAGCTACTTCACACTATGAGGAAATAGCACACGCTGATATTGTTATCATCACTGCAGGCATTGCAAGAAAACCTGGCATGTCAAGGGCGGATTTAATTCATACCAATGCGGCAATCGTCCGCGCTGTAAGTGAACAAGTAAAAGTTTATGCACCAGCTAGTTATATTATAGTCTTAAGCAACCCTGTCGATGCTATGACCTATGTTTGTCTCGAAACAACTGGTTTTTCAAAAAATCGTGTCATGGGACAATCGGGTATTTTAGATACCGCACGCTTTAATACCTTTATCGCACAAGCTCTTCAGCTTGCTGTGGAGGATATTTCGAGTTTTGTATTGGGTGGTCATGGAGATGAGATGGTGCCACTTGTGCGTTATACGTATGTTGGAGGGATCCCATTAGAAAAATTATTACCCCAAGCAGACATTGAACAAATAGTGGAACGAACGCGAAAAGGTGGAGGCGAAATTGTGGCACTTCTCGGTCATGGCAGTGCATACTATGCCCCAGCAGCAGCCATTGTCCAAATGATTGAAGCGATTGTCAAGGATCAACGTAAAGTATTGCCAATCATTACGTATTTACAAGGTGAATATCAAGTAAACAATGCTTGTATCGGTGTACCTGTCATACTGGGCGGAGATGGTATTGAAAGTGTGATTGAATTGCATTTAAACGAAGAGGAACAGCAAGCATTTAGCCATTCGGTTCACCAAGTTTATCGAACATTAGCATATATTAGATAAGGAAAGAGCATGACGCCATCTAATAGTGGCATGTATTAGATGGTTACATACATAGATGGGTAAAGGCACTTCAGCATTATTAATTTGTTGAAGTGCCTCTATTTATCATTATTTTCTTTTAATGGAAGATAGTTTTCTGTACAATAATAAAGTTAAAGTCGAAGCATAAAGGAGAACGTGATGAAGCAAGCACTCATTATTATTGATATCCAAGAGGCTTTCTTTTTGGATAGCCAACAAAATCTATGGAATGATGAAACGATTATTCAAAATATCAATACGGTAATCACATGGGCACGTCATAACGAAGTCCCCATTATTTTTATTCAACATACAGAGGCCAATGATGTTGATTTTGCAATGGGTCAGCCAGGGTGGGAGCTGTATCATGGACTGCTTAGACAGGCACAAGATAAAGTGATTCAAAAAACAACTTGGGATGCTTTTTATCAAACGGAGCTTGCACAATATTTGAACGAACAGCACATTGATCAGTTGATTTTCGCAGGTGCTCAAACAGAGTTTTGTCTTGATACGACGATTCGCAGCGCTTTTAGTCATGGCTACCATCATAATATTTTAGTCGAAGATGCACATAGCACCTTAAATAGTCAAGTACTCGCAGCACCTCAGATTATTCAGCATCACGAATCCGTATGGCGTAATCGCTTTGTGAAAATTCAGCCAGTTGAGGAGTTCCCAAATGCTCATTGACCAAAAAGCATTTCATATAAAAGAGCTAGACTATATTATTCGCTGTGCACAACTTGAGGATGCTCAAGCTTTATCGGATCTGCGCCTGCAATTGGACGGTGAAACAGAAAACTTCGACCGAGAGCAGGGGGAGGCATTGATTGATCAAGCGGGCTTCGAGCAGCTTATTCAGCAGGATACAGAAAGTCCGAAAAATCTGTGTTTAGTAGCGGTTGTAGGTGATCAAATCGTTGGTTACTCCAGATGTGAGGGATCTCCATTAAAGAGACTTGCCCATAAAGTAACATTTGGCGTCGGTGTTAGGAAGGCTTTTTGGGGCTATGGCATTGGAAAAGCTTTACTACAAGTATCTATTGATTGGGCAGATGCCAATGATGTACGGAAAATGGCATTAGAAGTGCTAGAAACGAATGAAAAAGCTATACAGCTTTATGAAAAATGGGGCTTTACAGTAGAAGGTATTTTGAAAAATGATAAATGCCTTTTAGATGGTAAATACTACCACACAATCATAATGGGTAGATGGCAACCCTAGTTAAGAAGGAACAGATATGACCAATTTTATGTATATTTTTTGTTTAATTGTCTGGGGACTTAATTTTATTGCAGTAAAGATTCAAGGAACCCCAGTCAGTCTAGAATTATCTTTAACCTATCGTTTAGTTATAACTGCTTTTTTATTTGGCCTACTTGCTTGGTTGATGAAACCACAAGGTAAGCCACAGCGGCACGATTTTCCGTTTATGATCGTCTTTGGTATTTGTAATTTTGCCTTCAGTTATTTAGCTCTATATTATGCGACGATGTTGAGCTCTGCTGCGATTGTCACTTTAATTTTTTCATTAAAAGTAATTTTAACACCCATCGCTCTTCGAATATTTCTGAAAGAACCATTACATCGTCGCGTTTTAATCGGTGGTATTTTAGGGGTAATCGGTGTTGGGGTGTTAATCTATCCCACTTTACATAGTTTTTCAGGTTTGGCTGATTTAAAAGGGGTCCTAATTGCTTTACTCGGTACGGTCCTAACAGCAATCGGGGATGCAAGCTCTGCAAGAAATGCAAAGCGTCAGATTGACCCCATTTATGCCAATGCCATTGGTTTTACAGTCGGCAGTGTAGTCATGTGTGGTATTGTCTGGCTGCAAGGACAAAAGATCGTCTTGCCTACATCCATTACCTATTTATCAGCCCTACTGTATTTAACGATCATCGCATCATTTCTTGCCTGGCTATTTTATTTAAAGCTAGTAGAAAAAATTGGCGGGGCGAAGAGTGGCTACATGGTTGCGTTGTTCCCTGTGATTGGCGGGATTGCTTCTGTTGTCATAGGGGAATCTACGCTTAATCTGTATTTAATCATAGGCTGCCTCTCAAGCTGTATAGGAGCAGCGATTGCCTTAGGCTTTCAATTTAAGCCTTTTTTACGAGGAACGAAAACCTCCTCCCCTTCATAAAATAGAGAAGAACGCTTGAAAAGGGTGAGGGACAAAATGTCATTCGTTCAATTGAGTACAATGGCAAGTAGCAAAGAAAAAGAAGAGGATCATTGGGACATTGACCGTTGGGAAAATGATGGTGGCAGAAGTTTGCAGACGTAAGGGGGGACGAAAATTTGTCTCCCTTATAAAATGTTGAAACCTTTTTTCGTGCTGCTCGTATGATTAAGTAGACAAGTTTTAATAGCAGATTTTAAAAAAGGGAGAAATATTTTTTGAACCATTGAACAAAACGATTATTATTCATTATTTATTTGATTGTCATTGCGGATGCATATTACACAACATTGTATATTGAACAAAAAACACCACCGCAATATCAAACCATCAAAGCATCAGCCTTTACCGTTAACATGGTACGGTAGCAAGCCTCACAAAAAGAAGCGGACAACCCGTCGCTTGAAGCCTATGTCCTTCAAGCCATTGCTTCAGAGAGTGACCTATGGCATGGTGACACAGGTAAGGAATTTAGAAAATCGTACACAAAAGCACATCTTTTTACGATACCAACAGCTACGTTGCTGACACCCTGTACATTTACAGGGTGTTTTTGATAAGGAGAATGAATGAAATGAGCATGGCAACCTACATAGGATTAAATTTCCAAGCTGCAATAAATGACGACGATATGGGAGATGTAGTTGAAATAACAGATTTGTTCCTTAGTAGCGAAGAGCGTCAAATGCTTCAGCATCAACATTTTACAACGCCATACCTATATGAGCTTGAAGCAAAAGGGAGTCCCATTTGGCAAATGCATAACGACAATAAAGTGCATTCGCCACATAACTACGAAAAATCCAAAAGCACATTTCTTCTTGTTTGTAACTTCCTGAAAAAACTTCTGCCAAAAGGGGATTATTGCGAAATCTACATTTGCTGGAAGGGGGAAGAAGGGGAGGATAGCGAAAAGAAATTCGAGCTCCTGCTAGACCAGCTCCCAATCGACCAGCTCGAAATGAATGAAAAATATTTGATTACAATAAAAAATCAATTCTAATAAAGATTGAAGCGAAAAGCCTCACCCTTTATTAGAATTGTTTATTGGAAGTCGATCGGAATAAAATCGTTCCCGAAGAATGCTAGGATATTGCAAAGATACTCAAAGACATTCGTGAAACTCGTTTCTCAGATAGCTTGTCTTGTCTACATTGTGTTAGTATATCGGTATAGTTAGTTGCAAAAAGTTTATTTGTTTCGTATTATGAAACAATCTCACATTTCAAGGTGTTTCGATTTACTGTGATATATTCCCCAGTTGATTTATTCATTACTTGTGACACTTTCTTAGTATGCGTTATCTCGCACCAATCATTTTGTACATCCACCAATAATTTTATTTCCACATCACTTTCTCCATATTTTAAACCACTATAAGATAATTTCGTCATGATCATCATTCCTTTCTTAATCTTTAATATATTGTCAAATATGATATTTCAATCTACCTGTTTCTATTATACTGCACATTTATTGATTTATAAAAAAGCAACAATCTTTACGAAACCAGCCTAAAATAAAACGAGTTTAGATATTATTAAACTGCCAGAGCAGTTTGGTTTAATAATCGTGCAATAAAGGTTAAATAAAATTGTTAGAATTTGGTATGATTATTTTGGAGGTGAACGTTTCATATATGATAGTATTTGTGTTCATTAGTATTTATTTAATGCCGATTTTAGCAATTATATTTTGTCTAAATCTTGTAGAAATAATAAAGAAAGTAAAAAAAGAACAACCAACTACTGCTAACACAGTTTGGTTAACAATCTCTTTTGTATTAATTGTATGGAGCATCGCTGTTACAGCTTTTGAATAATAGAAACGCTTTAGCCAAAGCAATCAACAGTTCTCCCTTAAAAATAAAATTTAACAACCAGGCACGATTCTGCTAAAAGAATTGTGCCTTTTCTTTAGGGGAAGGGACAGATTGCTGAATGGGTAGTAGTTTAAGGCGAGGGAAAAATAAATTTCAGTTTTTTCGCAAATACAATTGACACTAATGTAACGTAATACCTTAGTTTTAATGAATGGAGGTGAATTACGCTGTTTACAACGGGAGAGCTTTACAAAAGAACAGGGATTACTGAACGCTCTATACGATATGATTCGAATTTGGGTTTATTAAAAGCAGAGAAGAATGATAACAGCCAGTTAGTTTTATTAAAGTCAAACATAGAAAAATAGTACTCATTCTTTCAGCGAAGCTAGCAGGTCATAAACTTAAAGATTGAATTGGCCAACAGCCTTCATTAGGCTTTATTAAGAAATGATTGCCAACTTAGAAAACATATCAATTCATTTAGATCTTACCAATTCTGAGGAGAATCTTATGGAGAGCACAAAGCTGCTTCAAAACTATCATGTTAAATATTTGCGAAAAAGGTGATTACATGGGTATGCCTTATAAAGTAATCGACACATTAAATCAATATCAAGAGTTACTTGCGATTACAAATTTAGAAGAAAGAAAAAATTATTTCCGTTATACAATGATGAAACCATTTGAGGAAATGTGGAAATTAATCAATGTTCCTATAAAGGCGAAACAAGAAAATGGTTATGATGTTTTAATGGCTACAAAAATGCTTGGGTATGCAGCTGTTACAAACAATAAACAAATCCAACAAGGGTTATCCATCTTAGAAGAAAATAACGTATATACCGTAGTGGTAAATACAATTAAAAATTGTATAGAAAACGCTAGTAAGTCGGGTTTGAAAGTAAATACTGATGAAATAACGTTTGGCTTGTATGTTGCAGACGCTGATAAATTAAAGCTACAGAAAGGATTTTCAGGATTCGGAGGTATTCCTGGGTTTATTACTGTGAATATCTATCCCACTGATTATAATTTACCGAAACTTCCCGCAGTCATTGCTCATGAGTTTCATCACAACATTCGTTTTTCTTATTTTGATTGGGATCATGGTAATGTATCAGTGGGAGACTATCTTGTTATAGAAGGCTTGGCTGATTCATTTGCAAAAGAATTATACGGAATAGAGCAATTAGGGCCTTGGGTTACTAGCATGGATAAAGAAGAATTAGAGTACTCAACGGAAGTCATAGGCGAAGTCCTTGACATTAAAGGATTTGCTGAAGTGAGTAGCTATATGTTTGGTGATGAAATTGCTGCCCAAGAAGGGTATCAATCTGTAGGACTTCCTTTCTGTGCTGGCTATGCAGTAGGATACAAGGCTGTTCAATCCTATATGAAAAGGTATAATAAGACGATTTATGAAGCAACTTTGGCTACCACTGATGAAATAATTCATGGATGTGGCTTGTTTTCTAAATGACTTCGTAAAAGTAGCTAATAGAAAGCTTCAACGATCGGGTGCGTTTCTCCAACAAGTGGAGACGCTTTTTTACTAACGGCGCAGATTAATTTAAGATTTTTGTTAATTTTAAAAGGATAATTTACTTAAAATTAGAACTTATATTCATTTCAGACGTATTAAAGTAAAGGGACTATGTCAGTTCAAAGATATATATATAATTAAAAGGAGGAAATGAAATGGATATTTATTTAGTGATATTACCAATGATTAGTATGTTGTTAGGTTTGTATTTAGTATGTCTGGGACTCTGGGAATTAAGAGTTGGTATAGATAGAAAAAGATTTATAACCTTCTCGTTTACAGGGCTATTTTTGATTTTTATATTACCGAATATGTTTGGTTTTTTTCAATTTAATTATTAATAGCTTTCAATAAATATCTATCTGCTAACTGAATTAACGGAGCAGCTTGGTTGAAGACAGGGCAAATTTATTTTAAGGCTATTTTTGGGAGGAGATAAGCAATGAGGGCACCTTATCAAGTTTTGGTATTTCCTTATATAATCACTGATAAATCTATTGAATATGCAATTTTTAAGAGAAGTGATGATGGATATTGGCAGGGGTTAGCTGGTGGTGGAGAAGAGGGAGAGACTTCTATTGAATCAGCTAAACGAGAAGCATTTGAAGAGGCTGGTATTACAAGAGATTATCCATATATTGAATTAGATTCTATGTCTTCACTACCAGTAGAAGATGTGGTTGGGAACTTTCTTTGGGAAGAAGATGTTTATGTATTAAAAGAATTTTCTTTTGGTGTTGAAGTTCCTACAAAAGCTATATCATTATCAAAAGAGCACCTCAACTACAAATGGTTATGTTTTGAAGAGGCAGTAACGCTTTTGAAATGGGATAGCAACAAAACGGCGTTATGGGAATTGAACAAAAGGTTATTAAATCGGATTAACCCCAAGCAAAAGATTGTGAAAGAAAATACTTAAGCTTACGGGAGCTTTACTTCAATAAGGAGTAGAGCCTTTTTCTACTTAAACAAACGGTGCAGAATTGTTCAGTAAAGAAATTATAAATATTTAAATAAATGAATGAACAATATATGTTAAAATAGTTAGTTCCTACATAAAAATGAATTAAATATAAGAGGGGGATATTTATGCATGAATTTTATTGAAAAAAAAGACTGAAACACAAGGTGACGATTTTTTTCTGACTTTTGGTATGGATTCAGACAATTACTAGGATGTAATTGTTGATTACAGTACAGCTGATATCAAAGTATATGAATATATTTATGGCGCAGGTTAGTACAAGAAGTATTCAAGTGAATCATTTCCTTTATAAGGAAAATAATGGGTAATTATGCTAAGTTGACTAAAAGGATATTGAAGGAGGGATTCAATTAATGGATATTAGAAAACCTAACGATTTTGAACTAAAAAAGGTATTATCTCTTTCTCCACAAGCTGTTTTTGATGGCACATTAGGTCAAGTGGAACCTACGAAAGAAAAAATTGATCAACTTGTTAATCCACTTTTGGAAAAGGGAAGCTATTATTTAATAGCAACAGAAAACGATAAATTATTTGGCTGGATTCTTATAGGGGCTAGCAAAGACCAATTTACTGATAGGATGAATGGATTTATTTACGAATTATTTGTTATAGAAGAGTTTAGGGGGAATGGAATTTCCAAAATGTTAATGGGAGCAGGTATTGATCATCTGAAACAAGCTGGATATTCAGAAATCCGTCTAAGTGCATTTGCAGGGAATCAAGCAATTAAACTGTATGAAAAATTGGGATTTAGCATTAGGACGATTACTATGAGTTTGCAGTTATAAGCAACTAACTTTTATAAAAAGTGTGACTTAACATCCTAGATGCCTTTTATAAATTTTTGAGGTCATATTTTAGTTATTCCATAAGGCGCTATTATGGGTTAATAAAAAATCCCAATTTCTCAATTTGAACACTAGGAAATTGGGATTTTATTTGATATAACAATTAGATCTGCTTTTAAATCGCTTTGTTGTATGCAATAGTCAAGCAATTTTAAGCATCGTTTATAAATAGGAGCGCTTGTCTGGCCATGAACCTTGTAGTTTACGAAGTTGTACAATTTGTCCTGTATGATAAGCATCGTGCAAAAGGATATTTAGATATTGTTGCCAAACTGGAAGAGAAGGACTAGGTTGATCCAATTCTGCTTCTTGAAGGGATGCTAATGAAGATTGTAAGGCATCATGTACATGAAGTGTTCGCTTCACAGTTTCTTGCCAAGCATCCTCATCATTCGCTCCACTTTGGACAAACGTTTCATCATTATTTTGTGGAGCAACAAATGAGTCATCTTTATGTAAGCGAGAAAGTAAGCGCTCTTTAAAGGTTAGTAAATGGTTAGTATTTTCCCAAATCGTATTAGCTGCCTTTCCTTCTGGTTGCCAACATGCTTGTGCAGCAGTGAGATTCTTTAATGCTTCTGATAATGGTGGGTACCATTCTTCTTCGAAAAAAACTTGATTGACTCCATTTTGCAAGAGTTCCTTTTTACTCATTGGGATAGCCTCCTCTTTTGTAACCTTCTAAAAATTACTTATTATTAATTTATCAAATTTTCCGAAAATAGTATATAGGAGTGAAAATATACTAACAGGGACGTTAACTAAAGAGCATTGAGTTGCTTAGGCTCAGTATAGGTTAGAGGAACAAGAAAGGCTATTGAATGACGTTCTGTTTTGTATCGGAATCTGATGGATTGCTTAAGTATTTATTTATAATATAAGGGAAAAATACTTACAAAATTTACATTAGAGGTGGCGATAATTCTTGAGAAGGTTAGTCATACTAGTCATGGTGATTTTTGGATTATTTTTCCCGATGCAATTGCTATTAGTAAAGGCGAGTATTCAATCAAAATTGGAAAAAGTAGATGTTTCATTTATTCAAATAAGTCGTTTAAACGGGGAAACTCGTTTATTTAAGGAAAATGATGGATATGAGGAAGTGATTATCGATAAGATTGTTAACTGGATAAATACATCAAGCCCTTCCGAAGGAGCAAATGAATTAGAGTTAAATCAAACTTCCATCGTCTCGATAATGAAAATAAAACTAAAAAACGGAGATGTTGCAGTTATTGAACCAGCTTATAATTGTGTATCCCAAAACCAAGTAAAAACATGCACGATTGCAGATGGTGAGGTTATCTATATAAGTAATAATAAAAAGCTTCGATTGAAATCAGTAGAACTTTATGATTGGCTCTTAGTTGGCTGGAAATATGAAAGTGTTGGGGCACCAAAAGATGAGTTGCTTGAAGAAACTTTATATAGCAGATATTTTTCCTATCTCGATGAAACTTACGCAGATTTTATCATGTGTCCAAAAATCGATAAAGTTGAGCCAATAGATGGCAATACCAGGAGACATATTGTTCATGCAAGTGCGTTAAATTATAGTGCACATCATGGTGATGTTCCCTTTGATAGAATCCATATCATGTTGACTGATACGCCAGAAAATGGAGTGAAAATAAATAAAGTGACAATACAAAAGGGGATTTCTGAAAAAGAAAGCGCTATACAATGTAGGCGAGCGAGCTAAAGGATGACAGTGTAGAGAAGTTGTATAAGAAATACTAGTAAGTTGGTGAATGGATGGAACAATTGATAAAGGAAATAATGTCTCAGAGTAACCAATATAAAATTCAAATTATTAAACGTAAGGATGGTTTCTATACTATAGAAGTATTTATGTGGCAAGAAGAGTATGGATATGAGTATTGGCGTCCAATAAAAAAAGATTTGACTTTAGTTGAAACGGAGGAAGGTGCAATAGCATTAGCCATTGAACATTTAAGCGTGTACTCTGGAGAACAATGCTTTTATTAATGTGCCCAATTTTGGATTGATGTTTTAAAATGCACTTGCTTCGGCAGGTGTTTTTTTCATTATCGATGCTCAAATAAAACATGTTTAATAATACCAAAAATGGTTAAATATTGTATAATGAAGTTAGGATATTTTGATATTAGTAGCTTGTAGAAAAGAGAAGGTGGTTGAGAAAATGAAGAATAAAAAAGGCATAGTTATTGCTAGTATTATATTATTATACTGTGTGATTTCTGTTATTTATACGCTTTTACTGGATGGAAAAATCAATTGGTCTCTATTATTTTTAGCAATATGTATGATTTATATTATAGAAGTTGCTATATCTAATAATAAATTACTTAAAAAGAAATTGACTAAGTAGGGCCAATTCCAAAAGCTTAACAGGTTAAATCAGTTTTTACAGTTAAGTTACATCTGTTGGTAGGGCACCGACTCACATTCCAACGGTTTATTATTTTCCATCTGCATTTAATACCTCACATTATCAGGTGAAAAAGAAGGTGGGTATGCTATTGTTTAAAGCATTTTCAAAGCTACAATTGGTACTATCTTTTTTGATGGCTTTTATTGGCTTCTCACAAGCATTTAACAACTGGGGAGAAAAGAGAATTTTATCTTTATTCTTTTTGATTGCTAGTGTGTTTGTTTTAATTGTTACGAGTATAGCTCTAATTTTTTATAGAAAACGGCAAATCATTAAAGAGTAACGATGGGCTTCAAAAAGAAAAAGATTAAAGCTTTTTAGCTCCAATCTTTTTTCTTGTGCAATCACACCGTATTTTCTAGCCGAGGCTCAAAATAGGGGACATGATCTAAAACTTTGATATATCAACTTGCATTCATTTTATTTTACGTTTGGATAAATCATCGTTGCTGGGTCTACATATTCATCGAATTGCTCTTCTGTTAGTAAACCACTTGCGATAGCTGCTGCTTTTAAAGTAGTGCCTTCTTTGTGCGCTTTTTTCGCGATTTTTGCTGCGTTTTCATAACCAATGTATGGATTTAATGCCGTTACAAGCATTAATGAATTTTGTAAATTATGATCTAGTACTTCTGTGTTAGGCTCAATTCCTACAGCACAATGGTCGTTAAATGATTTCATTGTATCGGCTAATAGGCGAGTCGATTGTAAGAAGTTGTAAATAATGACGGGTTTAAAGACGTTTAGTTCAAAGTTCCCTTGAGAAGCGGCGAAGGCAATTGTCGCGTCATTGCCGACTACTTGTGTGACAACCATAGTCATAGCCTCACTTTGGGTAGGGTTTACTTTACCTGGCATAATCGATGAGCCTGGTTCGTTTTCAGGAATTGTGATTTCGCCAATACCAGAACGAGGGCCACTCGCAAGCCAGCGAACGTCATTAGCAATTTTCATTAAATCAGCTGCTAATGCTTTTAATGCACCATGAGCAACAACAGCTTCATCATGGCTTGTTAAGGCATGGAATTTATTCGCAGCCGATGTGAACTGTTTGCTTGTTAGTTCACTAATCTCTGCTGCTACACGATCACCAAATTCAGGATGAGCGTTGATACCAGTACCAACAGCTGTGCCACCAATCGCAAGCTCCTTCATATAGTCAATATTTTGGAGTATCATATGCTCGGATTTTGCTAGCATGGCTGCCCAGCCGCTAATTTCCTGACCCAATGTAAGAGGTGTCGCGTCCTGTAAATGCGTACGACCAATTTTAATAATGTCTTTAAATTGAGCTGCTTTGTCTTCTAACGTTGATTTTAATAGACGAAGTCGTGGTAATAAGTAATCTTCCACTTTTAACACAGCTGCAATATGCAATGCTGTTGGGAATGTATCATTTGAGCTTTGTGATTTATTGACATCATCATTTGGATGAACAATATCAGCTTCGCCAGCGTCCTTTAATAATTGGTTTGCACGGTGGGCAATGACCTCATTCACGTTCATGTTGGATTGTGTACCGCTACCTGTTTGCCAAACAACAAGTGGGAATTGATCGTCCCATTGACCATTTAAAATTTCATCTGCAGCCTGTACGATGGCATTCGTTTTAATATCAGAAAGTTTGCCTAGTTTGTTGTTCGCAATCGCAGCACTTTTCTTTAAAATAGCCATGGCTTGCACAAGCTCAATCGGCATTTGCTCTGTACCAATTTGGAAATTTTCTTTACTGCGCTGTGTTTGCGCACCCCAAATTTTATCAGCAGGTACTTTAATTTCACCCATTGTGTCTTTTTCAATACGATAATCCATGTTCAAACAGCTCCTTTATTATGTAAAACTCTCCTAATATACAGATAAAAACGGATACTCTTAGTCTGATGTAAGAATATCCGTTTGATACATGCTTATTCAAAAAAGAGGGGGATTCTGAATTAAGCAATTTGGAGAAAAGAAATAATCTACTGATAATGATAATTGTTATCAATTAAAAAGTCAACGGTTTTTCTTGAAGAAATTAATGATGAGAATAATTCGCAATCGTTATCTTTGGTTTTCCCGAATTTCTAAGAAATAAACGGCGCTTTGAGGCGTTATCTCTTTTTCTTTCCGATTTCTTTCAACGGTTGTTTTTTAGGGATTTTTTCAAATAAAACCTTTACCTGAAAATTATGGTCATCGATTTGAAGTACCTCTATCACCTTGGCTTTGCGCCCTTTAATTCGAATATCCTCTTCCACTGTAGGCAGTTTAACGAGCAATTGGCTTAAAACAGACGTCTTGTTTTCATAAAAATGAGTCACAAACATCGCTCTTCTCCTTCTAACATTTGATGTTACTCAATTTATGAGTGGGGCATAGTAGATAGAACTTTTGGTGAAGTGGTTGATTAGATTGGAACTTCTACAAGCGTTCATCAATTGAAGGGACTCGCTCACCGAGATTTCCAAATTGCTCATAAAGTGAGAGAACCATGCTTCATAAAGCATTCCCCATAAGTAATCTCCCGAAATTTCTGCGCAATAAAATCATTGCAATGAACCAATTGCTAGGAAAACCAATAATTGTTGTGAAGAAAGCGTGGTTCATTCTGAAATACTTCACCAACAAAAGGTTTTATTTTATTTGAAAATCAAAAATATGACATAATTCTACGTATGAGAATTGCAACTTTCGACATATCCTTTATTTATTTCTCGGGAAATATATCATAGGATTATGAAGGGATAGTAAGGATTTCGTAAGCTATTTCAGACAATGATTTGATTAGGGATTCAGGTGGGTTCTTTTAGATAAATATAATGTGTTTATGATTTGATTGACTATTCTTATTTTTCTTTTGACTCGTGAGATAGGTGTATTATGTTTCAGCTAGGGCGATGTTCGTTATAATAAGAGAAAGGAGGAAACGAGATGTATTTAAAATCATGTAAGGTATTACAGGACACGATTCCGAATAAACAAATGTATCCTTTTAATATCCCAAGCTTGCAGGATTTATATGAGCTGGAGTTTCCGACAAATGTGACGTTCTTTGTTGGAGAAAATGGGTCGGGGAAATCAACATTACTTGAAGCAATTGCAGATCGCTGCGATTTTAATACGGCGGGTGGTGGTCGCCAGAATTTATATGACGTACATAAGGCAGAGTCTTCACTGGGTGAATATATCCGCTTGTCGTGGATGCCAAAAATTTCGAATGGCTTTTTTCTACGATCAGAAACATTTTATCAATTTGCCAGTCATATTGATTTGTTAAAAGATCCAAGGAAATATAACGCTTTTGGTGGGAAGTCGTTGCACCACCAATCTCATGGTGAATCGTTTCTTGCATTATTTATGAATCGTTTTAATGGCAAAGCTATCTATTTATTGGATGAGCCTGAGGCAGCATTGTCTCCAACGAGGCAGCTAAGCCTGCTGAAAATTATCAAGGATCTAGAGCATGAAGCCCAATTTATTATTGCCACACACTCGCCCATTTTACTGGGCTATCCTAATGCTACAATATATAGTTTTGATGATGGAGAGATTGAATCGATTCGCTATGAGGATACCATTCATTACATCGTCACTAAACGTTTTTTAGATGCACCGCAATCCATTTTACGTGAGTTATTTGATGAGGAGAGGGAATTATGAATCAACGAAAAGGCTTAGTCATGCGAGAAATTCGATTAGACGAAATGGCACAGTCCATTGATTTACTGAATTATGTATTTCAGATGTCTATGTCCATTCACAAGGATCGCCGTTTTGTAAATGCCAAGAGTAGGCAGTTTAATGAAGGGCATGCCATTGGCTGGTTTGATGGCAAACAGCTTGTATCCCAAATTTTAAGTCTACCTTTTGAGGTTAATGTACATGGCAAAATTTATGAAATGGGCGGCATCACAGCAGTTGGCACATACCCTGAGTATTCTGGGCATGGCTTAATGGAGAGCTTGATTATTGAAAGCCTGCAAAGTATGCGAAATGAAGGACAATGTATTTCCTATTTATTTCCATATTCTATCCCTTATTATCGCAAAAAGGGATGGGAAATTATGAGCGATATTGTAGAGTTTCAGGTGAAGGATACACAGCTTCCGCATTATGCGGGACTCAATGGAAAAATTCGTCGTGTTGATCCCAAACATGAGGATGTTGTAGATATTTACGCACGTTACGCACAGAAAACGCACGGAGTGATGGTGCGCAATAGTATTGCGTGGAATGAAAAATTTCAGGAGGATTTCTGGGAGGAGAAATTCATTGATAGCGATGTCCAACTACAGGCAGCGGTCTATTATGATGAAGACGATGTAGCGCAGGGCTATATGTTCTACCGTATAATGGAGGAAAATTATTACATTGATGAAATCGTTTATTTACAGGAAGAGGCTCGTAAAGGCTTATGGAACTTTGTCTCGGCACATAGCTCGATGGTTTATAATGTTTACGGGAAAACAACGGGAAATGAAGCTGTGGCCTTTTTATTAGAGGATAGCGAGATTATTCAAAAGGTCTCTCCTTATTTCATGGCGAGAATTGTCGATGTCAAAGAGTTTTTACTACGCTATCCATTTGTCGGTCAGGATTTCGAGCTTCAGCTTGCTGTCAGTGATCGCGTTGTGGCGTGGAATAATGGTACATTCATCATTAAAATGAAAGATGGAAACCTGTCTGTGCAAAAGGTAAGTGAGACGTTAAACGATAATGCTGTTCATTTAACTGTGCAAACATTGGCTACGATGCTGTTAGGCTATAAACGCCCAAATTATTTAGAAAAAATTGAACGTCTACAGGGTCGTGCTGAGGAAATTGCGTTGCTTGAAGCTGTCCTACCAGTGGGTATCCCAACATTTATTGATTATTTTTAAGCCTTTTAGTGCGCGAGGGGGAGAGCCATAACGTTGACAGTTATGGCTGCCATGCCTCTTTTAGCCGTTCGACACCCAGTTTGATTTCTTCCATTGTTAACTTACTAAATCCTAATTGTAGCAATGGGTCCTCACTTGTTTGATTAATAAAAAACGGGCTTGTTGGATAAACCTTCACACCATAAGTCTCGGCTCGCTGGATGAGCTGTTGTTCTGAAAGGGGAGACTTGACCTTCACTACTATATAAAGCCCCGATTGCTCGCCCAACACGGCTATTTGTGGACCAAATTGTCGTTGCAGCTCCTGAACAAGGTGCTGCATTTTTTGTTTATACGTCAAGCGCATTCGTTTAATATGACGTGTCCATTCCCCTTGTGCCATGAATTGGGCCATTGTCCGTTGATGAAGGGACGAGGCATTTTGTTCAAAATGAGCAAAGCGCTCTTTAAATGGCTGTACTAGCGTATTCGGCAATACCATATAGCTTAATCGTACACCAGGTAAAAACGATTTTGAGAAGGTGCCGAGATAGATTACCTTTGAAGGGTCGATCGAGGCAAGGGCAGGAAATGGTTGTTGTGTATAGCGAAATTCGCCATCATAATCATCCTCAAGAATATAGCCATTGACTTGCTGCGCCCATTGAATTAAGGTTTGTCGCTGCTGAATGGTCATGGACACACCGTATGGGAAATGATGTGAAGGGGTGACATACAATAAGCGTGCTTGACAATGTTTAAGTATATCAAGTTGTGCCCCTGTCTCCATTACTGGCAATGTCTCTATGACAAAACGATGTAACTGAAAGGCCTCACGCGCCCCATTATAGCCAGGGTCTTCTAAAAGAACACTTGGAAAATGATCTTTTAATAAAAAGCCCACATACAGTAGCATTTGCTGTGTGCTACTGCCGATCATGATATTTTCGCTCGTTGTCGATACGCCTCTTGCTTGTAGTAAATACGGTACAAGCTGCTCCTTGAGCAAGGGATCTCCAAATAGCTCTCCATATTGATAGCATGATGGTTCCTGTAATACTTGATTGGCTAATTGACGCCATGTTTTCATAGGAAAATATGTCTGGTCAACAGCCCCAGCACGAAAATCTACAAGCAGTGATGTTGTGTTGCTGGTTGGCTGTGATAGAACTGGCTGTTCCTGTTCCTGTTCCTGTTCCTGTTCCTGTTCCTGTTCCTGCAAGAAAACTGGCTCTAATGCATTGACGAAATAGCCTTTGCGTCCTTCTCCACGTATATATCCCTCAGCTACAAGCTGTTCGTAAGCAGTTAACGTTGTATTACGGCTAACCTGTAACGTTTCTGCTAATTTTCGAATGGAGGGCAGAGAATCGTTTGTTTGAAGTGTTCCTTGTGTAATGAGTATTTTCATTTGCTGATACACTTGTTTATATTTAGCCTCTTTTTCTGTTAATAGAAAGATAAAGTCATCCATATGATACCACCTTGACATGTTGAAATATTTGAAATTGTTTCTTTTGGAATGTCAGATTATTTACTACCATCATATAAGAAGGACAATGAAAAAGAAATGGGGAATCGAAACATGAAAATTTGTACAGTGACACAGGCAACCATTGAGGAAGTTGCGCCTTTATTTAATGCCTATCGGGAATTTTATGGGCAACTGTCTGATATACAGAAAGCGGAGCAATTTATACGTGAGCGAATAGAACGGGCAGAGTCCATTATTTTTCTTGCGTATCAGGAGGATGAGGCAGTAGGGTTCGCTCAATTATTTCCTCTCTTTTCATCCGTAGCCATGAAAAAAGCGTTTATCTTAAACGATTTATTTGTCGCCAAACAAGCCAGACAACAAGGGGTGGCACAGGCTTTAATGGAACAATGCTACGTCTACTGTAAGCAGGAAAATGCTCGTTACATGATGCTTGAAACTGCAACGGATAACATCAATGCACAGAAGCTCTATGAAAAGATGGGCATGACGATTGATAACAATGTCTATTATTATAGTATTTATTGGTAATTAAGCTGTATGGTTGGTGGTGGGATTGCTCATAAAAGGACGAAAGTGCTCTAACTGGAGTAGACACCCCGCCATGTCTACTTAGACATGGCGGGACCTTGTGTTAGGCAAGACTCATCCAGCCTGCGAAAAGACCAGAGGAGAAAAAGCGGGTAATGTTTTTGAATCCAGCTTCACTTAATAATTGTTGGATTTCTTGATCGGAAATGAAAGAGATATTCATGATGACTTTGCCCATATTTTCTACTTTCTCTTTTGTGTAGCTAGCGTCTAAAAAGACACTTTGCCAGATTTTGATGCGATCTTGTAGTTCGTCACTTTCTCGATCTCCGTAGGCACAAGCAAGGACGAACGGTTTTCCGGGCTTTAATTGATCGTGAATGTTTTGTAGTAGATGTAGTTTTTCCTGACGATCTACAATGAAATGAAGGACGAGGATACAGCTGGCCGCATCGAATTTTGGCGTGTTTTGTGGCAAGCTCTCAATAGTTCCTTGTAGCAGTCGAACTCGGCTTTCTAATTCGAGTTGTACGGCCTTGTGTTGAGCGATTTGGAGCATTTCCTCAGCTGGGTCAATGCCTGTGAATGTCCACTGAGGGTTCGTTGGTCCCCATGCGGAAAGTTCATTGCCACCGCCAGCCCCCACAACTAGCAGGGATGCCTCTTGTTCACCTAAATGAGAACGGAAATAGGCTTGAGCCACGGCAAATAATGTGTCATAGGCAGGCACCGAAGTACGAGTACTTTGCTCATATGTACGTGCCTTTTCTAATAAATGTGTTGATAGTTTATCCATCGATATAGCCTCCATTGCTTTATTATATATATTGCAGACCCTTATTATCTGTAATTGAGTATAAATGAAAATGATTGAAAGGACAAAGAAATCGCTTTTTATTGAAGGGATTGGCGAAGCCTTTTGGTTTTCAAATGAGCAATTTCATGTAGGGCATCGTGTTTGGCTGTGTCCATGGAGCTATGTTGTGGGCGACACTTCCCGTTCATGTGAGCTTGTTAGCCGTGCTTATGACAGCATTTGCGGGCTATGTCATATGATAGATGAATGAACGGATGACAGAAGGCTTCATAGTATCGCGCATTTGGTAGCGGCAGGTTTTTCTATGTTGCCAAAGCTATCATGATGACATTTTGACTTATTTGCATTTCTTGGCGGACGCTTGCATAATAGGGCAGAGAAGATTTTTTCGTGAAGGGACGTGCAAGCATGACAGAATGGCCTAAGGGAGTAGCCAAACCAGCAATTCGTGCATTACAGGCAGCGGGTTATACAGAATTGAAACAAGCGTTAGCGGCGATTGAAGCGGCTCTAAAGGAAGGTAGTGAGCCTCGTGAATAAGCTAACATTGTTTTTACTAGCTATGGTTGTCTACTATATTATCGTTGTATTCCTTATTAGCAAGCTGTTTATTATTCCAATCATGAAAGTGATGGCCTTGATCTTTTTTATAGGGGCAGGCTATATTTTTTCTCGTAAAATGCGTAGAAAATTACAGTAGGAGGCAATATGAAAATTGTAAATCTAACATTCTTTTATGGAGCGGTTATTATCTTAGCGATTACGCTGTCATTAGCCGGTGTTCGACTATCCATCTCACTCGGGATATTTGCGTTATTCGCAATAGGGGTAATTTATCGTCATATACATATTTTATATCGCACCAACAATATGGAGCAGGTGGATAAATGGGTGAAAAAACATAGAAAAGAACCCATCTTTGCTGCACTTTATGCCAATGCTTATGAGACGAAGGAAGAACAGATTCGTGCAGTTGATGCTATCATCGACTATTACAGGCAACCTGCCGTAAAGTATAATTATCAATTTATTAAAGCAATCATGGAAGAGAACTTAGGTGACGCGAAAGTAGCGGCAACAAAAATTGGCAAAGAACCTTTAGCTAGCTATGCACATTGTTATATCGCTGCTCTCGAAGGCAGAACAGCTGACATGAGAAGTGATAAGCTAACACAGCCGTGGATGCAACCCGCAATCGAAGCAGTCTATGCTTATACAGTAAAGGATCAAGCAAAGTTTCGCCAATTTGCAGATGTGAGCATAGAACACGCTCGTGGCATACAGAAATATGGTCTTATACATAATTTCAAGCAAATAGAAGAAGATTTGGTCATTCAATAATAGTTGGGCTACTTGGTAACCAGTACATACGGTATCGAGTAGCCTGTTTTCGTGTAGCTTACAATAAATGAAAAAATGATTCTATGAGGTGACAATGATTGTCTAAAATTGATAATATGATGCAGATTCTATGGATGCTGCATTCAGGCAGGAAAATTACTGCGAAAGAAATAGCTGAAAAATTAGAGATGAATATAAGGACAGTATACCGATATATTGACGCACTTTCTGCCAGTGGTGTACCGATTATAGCAGAAGCAGGTCATAAAGGAGGGTATACCCTGTTGAATAATTTTATTAAAAGTCCTCTTCTATTTGAGATTGATGAGAAAGCGGCATTACTTCATGCTGCTATTTTTGCAAAAGAAGCTGGTTATTTTTTAGATGAGGCATTAAACAGTGCAACATCAAAGCTAACAAAATTTTCAAATCAAGAGCAAGAAGAAATGATTAAGCAACATTTAGAAGGATTCGAGATTGTAAGCCCTAATGCTCAATCATCTATGGAGCCGATATTGAAAAAAATAGAGGAAAGTATAGTAAACGAAACATCTGTTGAAATGGAGTACCGTACAAATAATGAAGAACAACCTAAACATAGATTGATTAACCCGTATGGCTTAGTTTATTGGAATAATAGCTGGTATGTCATTGCCTATTGTCATTTAAGGAAGGAGATCCGTAATTTTAAAGTAAGCCGCATTATCAATATGAACCAAACAGCCATTACCTTCCAGCGACCACAACCTTTCTCGGCAAGTGATTTTTTTATGAAAAGCATTCTACCACAAGTAGAAGATAAACGGGAACTTACGCCTTTCATCATTTGTGGTAAGACGGATGCGGTAGATGACATAAGTCAGCATTGGTTTTTAAGGGATCACCTCAAAGAACGGACCTCAAAGAAAGCGATATTTCTAGTAGAGGAAGAAGCGTTACATAAATATGTTCCTTATTTGCTATTACCATATGGAAAATCAATACAAATAGTAGAACCGATAAGCTTAAAGCAAAAAATGATTGACGTACTTTATGAGCTAATTAATTTTTATCAAGTTGAAAACTTTACTGACGGAGAATGTCAGTGAAGTTTTTTTATAATAAGCGTAAATTCATTTAAAAGGAGTGGTTATTATGCATACAAGAAGAGTGTATCTTTATGTATTTAATACGATGTCAGACTGGGAAATAGGCTATTTAATTGCTGAACTGAATTCTGGAAGGTATTTTAAAAAAGGATTAGCGGCTTTTGAGGTAATTACGGTAGGTATTGATAGAAGTCCTGTTACTACGATGGGAGGAATCACAATACTTCCTACTATTTCCATTGATGAATGTCAATTGAATAGTACGGATGTCTTAATTCTTCCAGGAGGCAATACATGGCTTGAGTCTATTCATGATCCTCTATTGAAGAAAGTATCCATAGCGTTGAACGAAGAAATTATCATAGCTGCAATATGTGGCGCAACTGTGGGTCTCGCAAAGATTGGTTTGCTAGATTCAAGAAAACATACAAGCAATGATTTAGAATACTTGAAAATGTGTTGTCCACATTATATAGGGGATAAACATTTTCAGAAAGGCCCTGCTATAACGGATGGAAATTTAGTTACGGCATCAGGTACAGCCCCACTGGAATTTGCTGTCCATGTTTTGAGGCTGCTTGACGTCTTTAGACCAGAAACATTACAGGCGTGGTTGAATCTTTATCAAACGCATGAAAAAAAAGACTATTTTGAATTAATGACTTCCATTGAATAATTAAGGTCTCGGTGGAGCATGTGTAACAACATGCTCCCAAATTTATTCTTATATAAAGAGATACATTATCGCATTTTCTTTTCCAACAAAATGCCTCGTACGATGCCACCAATAAAGAGGATGCCTAACACGAAAAGAAATAGGTAGGCATGCCACTGCTGTAAAATACGCTCGTGACCTAGTGCTACTGTCAGGTCATTGAAGAGGGAATAAGTAAAATACAATAAAATACTATTTTTTATGAGACAAAACGTCATAATGCCACTTTGTCGCTGTCTATGGGACAGGGTTGCTTTATTTTTGCGCATGACAGGGTAGGCAGCTTTCATTTCTAAATAGTGTAAAAGTAAAAATAGCATAAGTGCGATAAAGGGTAAATAAAAGATCGCAATTTTCGGTCCAAACTGGGCTTGCTCATTCGTAAAGCTTTGTAAGACAGGAATCGTTGCAGGGAGCTTTGAATATTGGATTAGGGTGGCGGTGATGCCAGCTCCAAAAATAGTGGCCGCTATAACAGTCAACTGGTGACAAAAGCGCGGTGTGGGTGTTTTTTGTTGTGTATGCATCCTTGCCCCTCATTTCTCATCATTCAAAATGTTAATCTGTTATACTGTAACATAGAATGATTGCTTTTTGTGTTAGAGAAAGAAGGATACTATGGAATACTTGTTGTTTTTACTAATTGGCATCATTGGGAATGTCGTGGGCACATTAGTGGGTGGTGGCGGCTTAATTACCTTGCCTACCATGATGCTTATGGGCGTGCCCGTCCATTCGGCTATTGGCGCGAATAAAGTGTCCAATATGGTGAGTGCCTTTTCCAGTTTTTATACGATTTATAAACGAAAAGAATTAGCCTGGACAGAAATGCGTGCTGTCCTACTTGTATCCTTGATTGGAGGCACACTTGGTGGACTTTTCGCTTCGTTCATGAGTAGTCAAACATTGACATTCATTGCCATTATGTTACTAGGCTTTGCACTCATCATGTCCTTTATGGGTGGAGCTGATTTTGGTGACAAGGAATGCTTTACAATGAATCGAAAAAACGGTCCAATCCTTCTTGGGGTTGGTTTTTATGATGGTATGTTTGGCCCCGGCAGTAGCACATTAGCTCTTTATACATATGCACATGAGAAGATTTCCTATATCAAAGCAGTAGGGCTCTCACGGGTGGGGGTATTTGCCATGTGCTCAGGAGCGGCGATTACGTATATTGCGACGGGAAAAATTGAATGGCCATTAACACTTATTTTGATGATTGGCTCAACGATTGGTGCACAAATTGGGCTCGTGCTTGCGAGAAAAGTGAATGCGAATCAAGTGAAGCTATTATTGCGGATTGTAACGATTGTGCTGATTGTACAGCTTCTTTATGATTTTATCCATCAGCTTTAGGAGGCGATTGTCCTGTTTGAAATAACACCATACCCAACCTTTTCGTGGTCACTCTCGCGTCATAAAACATTGACAAGCTGCGCTCGCAAATATGGCTATGAATATTATTTTTCACATAACGGATGGCTCAGCTATAATGTAGAGCCTTACCATCAACTGGTGTATCGCTTAAAAAAGCTACAATCGATGCCTATTTTATTTGGGCAAATTGTCCACCGATATATTGAACAGGCCATTAATGATTATCTACAGACAGGGAAAGCTTCTACACTAGAGGAGCTGATGCAAGGGGCACGTGGACAGCTTAATGCAGCCTTTATTGATTCTACACGCCATGTGGAGTTTTGGAGGCAAAAGCCGAATAAATACTATATGATGCAGGAAATTTATTATTACGGCACACTTTCTTCTGAGCTTGTGCAGGACTATAAAGAACGTTTACAGCTTATGTTTGACCATTTTTTGATGAGCGAAACATTCCAGCAAATTACGGCACAAAAGGGCGCTCTCCGTATTGGGGAACCAGAGCAATTCCGCTCGATGAAAATAGACGGCATCCAAGTATTCGTCGTCATGGACTTTCATTATTATGATGAACTAGCAGATAAATGGATTATTGTTGACTGGAAGACGGGCGGGGAGTCTGATGATGACCGCCAGCAATTAGCACTCTACGCCTACTATGTTCAGCAAAAATACCGTGTATCCTTGGAACAAATCGAGGTCTATAACGAATATTTATTAACGGGAAAACGGAAGAAATATAGGTTTACTGCCTACGATATGGAGAATATTTTGCATACGTTTCAACGCAGTGTCTTAGCAATGAAAAAATACCAAGCCGATATCTTTTCCAACGAGCCTGTCGATTTCGAGGACTTTGAACAAACGCAAGAAAAATGGCATTGTCGAGGTTGTAATTTTAGAGAATTGTGTGGGACAAGGTGAGAAAGAAAAAGAAGCGAGTGCTAAAATAGCCACTCGTTTCTTTTTATGTCATTTAGGGATGACAATCCAGCACTTCTTCAAGAGACCTTTGCGGTGGTTTTCCTAATAAAATATAGAAAAATGAGCTGAATGAGCATAACAACTAGAAACACGATGCCCAAAATAACGAATGAGACCATTTTAATGCCAGGAGTCTGCACCATCCCAGCAGCATCAACATTTCTTACCCCAATAAATACTGCGAGGCCAGAAAAAATCAATAACCATACAATATTTATAACCCACCATATAATTTTCATAAACAAAATGAACATCCTCTTCCTATTTATAATTTCCTTTTATGGTTTTATTATATTGTTTTTGTTTGTTTTTGGAAACACACTTTAGACGGTGTTACCTCTCCGCCTTGAGACGGATTGACTTATTAACTTCGGTTGGTGTGTAGAAGGTAAAACAATTTTTTCATTTGTTTAGAGCTAAAAAGGCTTTATTCCTTATTTAGGGTATATATGGTAAATTTGGTATATGTAAATATTTAGGTATAAAAGGGAGAGAGAATATGTTACATAAGAAATCATCTAACCATCACTTAATGGTTATAGCACTGGTAACAAGTGAGGAGACTTCGCAATGCCCACACAATTTCAAAACACTTTCTGGAGAGGGGGGAGAAAATGATTAATAATAAAAGGGCGCTTATTAGTTCAATCGTAATTTTAGGTATATGTATGTGTCTTTTTTTTCCATATCCTTCTAATGAAGTGATGCATGCCCAATCTTCTTTTATGTCTTTTCCTATACAAACACAAGATGGCTATGTGTTGCTCGGCATCATTGGCTCGATTTTATTTATATTTGCGATAATTTTACTAGCTAGGAGCCTAAACAAATATCACCTTACAACAATCGTTTTCGTAGTGTTACTCTATTCATTTTTACCCCATTTTCTCATAATGGCGTATCAAGAAACCTTTGCTACTGGTATCATGGCCATTTCATACAAAGGGGATGGCAACTGTGATTTTGAGATGGTGAGCAAAGATTTAATGAATGGGGATTGTACCTTTGTCTTACATAATCGAAGCAATGAAGCTGTGTCATTTGATTTAGTATTTTTAGATAGCCAATTCTCGAAAGAAGATGTGCGTATATCATCACTTATGAATAGAGCAGGTCCATATCATGTGACAATCGAGGCCAATCGTGAAAAATCGATTCATCTGAAGAAATTACTCGCTTTATCAAAAGTTCCCCATCCTATTTATGGTGGAGGTTCGTCCAATGTGCAGGTTAAATTATTGGATGGAAACAATGAAAGAACTTTATAAATAGTCAAGGAGGGGGAAAAGTATGAGTAAATTATCATGGTTTTACTATTCTACCAGCCTAATCATAACGGCTATCATTTTTAGTCTTATACATGTTTTCGCTGAACCAATTGTGATAGGAAGCTCCAATGGTATAAGTAATGGTAATCCAGGACTCTTTCCCTTAGTATTTTTCACACCGTTCTTCATTGTTTCAATTATGGGTACATATAAACTTGCCAATAGACTGGCTCTAAAAACGATGAAGACGATGCCATTTTACAGCATGATGGTGCTATCCTTTCTGTTTCCAAGTATTGTCTATTCATTGACTTTGAAAAAAGCACAAGAGCTAAGAGTGTTCGTGTTTGAACATAATCAGTTAGTTACGAAAATAGCTGAAATGCCATTGTTGAACACTTATTCCAATTCTATTTTTTTTACTGGATGGACCTTCCTTGCGCTACATTTTACAGTCATTTGGATCGCTTATGTATTAGCGTTTCTAAAGCATAAAAGTTAAACAGTTAGCCACTCCAAACAGTCGCAACCTTAGCTGAACCAGATAGGATGGATTGTGGATATTAATGCTTCTACATTACAGTTTACTCGTTATCATCACTACTCTAGCACTCTGTGTGGGAACACAATTTTATAGTATAAAATTGATTCGTTCAACATATACAAATAGTAGAGAACGTATTCCTTTTGAAATAATAGAGGAGGATGTAGATGAGTAAACAAATGTCTATGTTTGAGCTTTTGGGAACACCAAAGACCGTAGATGAAGCTATCAAAAGTGTGGAAAAGAAAAATGTAGTCGTACCTCGTAAGGTGGGCTATATTGTGCAGCGATAAAACATGCCGTGTAACCGTAAATAAAAACGCTGTAGTTGCTTTTATGAGTTACTTGTATTAAATTATAATAAGCTATTCATCGATTTTTAGAGAGGAGGCAAAATGTGATGGAAACTGTTTTCAGAAGAACTGCCGTTGAAGTAAAGACATTTTTACAATTAGATGATTACTGTTCAAAGGGACCAGTCTGTGATTTTTTAGAAAAACACCATATAGAACTCAGTAACCGGAAGCTTTTTGCCTTTGTATGTCATTCGTGAAAAACGTATTTTAAAAACGATACAAAGTAATGCCTAGACGCCGGTTTTATGGCGTCTTTTTTGTTGTGATTAAACTTAGAGAGGGTGAGCTAATTGCTGAAAAAACTAAGGCAATTAAGGGATGTTTCAGTGTTCCAAGCGCTTCTAATTTAGCAAAACAATTAGAAGCGAGGAATTTTAACTATGAAAAAACAACCCATTTTTACTACATCATTTCTTTTTCTATTTATAAGTAATTTTTTCATTTTTATAGGATTTGAAATGTTACTGCCTATCTTACCAGCCTATTTATTAAGTATAAACGCCACTCCTATGCAAGTAGGTTTGGTAACGACGGTATTTACACTAGGCGCCATTATAATAAGACCTTTTATAGGTTATTATTTAATCGATCATAAGCGAAAAAATCTAGCTATTGGTGCAGGCATCATGTTGCTGATGATTACAATATTATATCCTTTTCTTAGCACGATTTGGATTTTCCTATTGTTACGGTTTTTCCATGGAACAGCGTGGGGGATTTCTACTACAGCCAATAGTACAATGGCTGTAGATATCATTCCTAAAGCTAGATTAGGAGAAGGAATGGGTTATTTCTCGGTTTCAACAACAGTCGGAGCTATTGTTGCACCAAGTTTAGGTATCCTTATATATAATTCCTTTTCCTTCCATACGCTGATTTGGTCATCTGCATTACTCTGTTTATTTGCGGTCATAATGCTTCCATTTATTCATTCAGCTACACCTAAACAATTTGACAAGCAGCCATTTCGATTTATGGAAGCGATTTTTGAAAAAGAAGTATGGTTTCAGTCTTTATTGACTGTAGTGACGACGCTTGGTTTTGGAGCCGTCATTACATTTTTAGTCCTTTTCGGAGAGCAAAAGGGATTAGATCATATTTTTCTATTCTTTTTTATCAACGCAATTGTTTCCACTTTATTACGTCCATTTACAGGAAAATGGTTTGATAAGAATGGACCATGGTCTATTATCATTGTGTCAGCAACACTTGGTTTCTTATCACTAATTGTCTTGTCCTATACAACAAATAATAGTACTCTTATTTTCGCAGCCATTTTATTCGGTGCAGGTTATGGGACCGTTATGCCATGTTTACAAACATGGACTGTTCAAAAAGTAAGTGAAGCCAAAAGCGGTGCAGCCAATGCTACTTTTCTTTCAAGCTTTGATGTTGGTGTTGGCGTTAGTGCATTTTTCTTAGGGATTTTAGCAGAATGGATTAGTATAGCAATGATTTTCCGTCTTGTTAGCTTAAGCTTTCTTATTGTTGTCCTGTTAGTATACTGCGATTACATTACCAATAAGAAAATGAACCAGTAATATAATAATAGGGACCAGTCTCAAATGTCTGGTCCTTTTACTATGATTCATTTCCTAATGATAAAAATAAAGAAAGCAAGCAGGGAATCCTGATTAAAAAACAGAAACTAGCTAGATGCCATAATTTATAAGAAACGGTGAAGGAGGCGCGTGTCATGCAAATGGCGAACGGGATAGCAATGCTGGAACTCCATTATCAGGGCTTTGTGATTCATCCTACATTGGTGTGGGACCAGGACATGGCGGTGTTAATTGACACCGGTTTTCCTGGACAAATGGAAGAGCTGCATGAGGCGATAGTACAGGTGGGTGTGTCATTAAATCAGCTCAAAGCGATTATCTTAACGCATCAGGATGTGGATCATATCGGCTGTCTACCTGATTTATTACAGGTGTGTGGGTCACATGTTCAAGTATATGCACATGCTCTCGGCAAGCCTTATATTCAAGGAGAGCTTCCGCTAGTAAAAGATGGACATTTAGAGAACCCCCCGAAGGGTAAGGTGGATGTGGTGTTGAGTGATGGCGAAGAACTACCATTTTGTGGTGGGATTCGTGTTATTCATACACCAGGGCATACACCAGGTCATATTAGCCTGTATTTAACACAGAGTAAAACATTGGTGGCAGGTGACGCGATGTATAGTGTAGACGGTCATATTGAGGGCGTTCATGAACCAACTGCATTGGACGTAGAAGAAGCTCGTCAGTCTTTACAGAAATGCCTAGATATCTACCTTGAAGCGGTGATTTGTTATCACGGAGGCATCAGTAGGGGAGCAGTCCTTGAACAAATGAAAAAAATATTGTCATGATAAAGAGACCACGCCAAGAAGGGTGGTCTCTTCCATTATTCGGCGATGGTCTCTTCAAATGTTTTACGGCCAGGGCTTACTTTATTAATATGAATATCGATTTTACGGATGGAATCCTTCGTTAATGGAATTTTGCCATCCTTTTCTAGTTTCTTCCATTCCTTTACATTATCGCGGTAGAGGTATTCTGATAAGCGAAAGACATCCGCATCCATTTTCAAGCCTTCCTCGAAGGTAGCCATAATTTCATCTTTGACTGCTTTTTCTACTTTTTTTCTTACTTGATCGGGTGTCAGCTTCCCTTTAAAGCCATTTAAAATTGTGTTGAATTTTAAGTACACCTCAAATTGGACTTGATTGTTTTGGACGATTGGTTTGACATTGACATCTAACTTTTGAATATCGACAGTTAAGAAATCACTTTTCTCGTTATTTTCCAATTTAACGGTGATTTCCCCTTGCTTTGTTTCATCGTTCATCCATTCAATACCGCGAGCGGCTTTACCTTTAATATAGCCTTTAAAACTATCCTTTGAGAGGATACCGACACCTGCAAAAACAGTTTCTGTTTTGGTACCATCTATGGTTTCCCAGTTTTCGTTGACAGTTACGTAAGGGATTTTCATTTCATGGTTTGGCTCATTTAAGCCAATCACTAGCTGTCGCAAATTAACAGGTTCTACAAAAGACTCCTGCTTAGCCGTATTTTTAGGATTACTTAATTTCGCGGCAGTTGGTGACTTCTCTAATAAAGGAGAAACTAATAAAACATCCTCGATTGGGTCTTGTGTACAGTAGACCCAAATATGATATCTAGTCTCACGAAAGCGTAAAAAAGTATCGATTACAGCAATGGCATGCTCATCCTTCATCGCATTCTCTGAGAAAAGAAGATAGGTCATATGCCCCCAAAATACTTCTTGGTCCATGGAACGATATAATTTGTAAATCGCTTCTTCTATTGTTTTTCCCTTCGCTTGACCAATTTCTGTAGGTGAGGCTTGAGGGTTAGATTGTTCTGTTTTCGCTACGTTGGCAAAGTTGATAATTTGTAAGTACGCAGTATATTCATTATCCTTATAATCAACCCCAACACCTTGCACGTAATACATTCGTTGAGGCTCTGTAACATCCCAACAGCCTGACATGAGTAGTGTAGTCGTAAGCATTAAAATAACAATCACAATATTTTTTTGACTCATATGTCTCCCTACTTTTTATAGTTCATGTATAGTAGTTTGGACAAGAACGCATGGTATTATAAGTACAGAATATGTAGGAGAATGACAAAAGAAAGTGCTACCCCAGTCAATGTGACATGGTGACAGCACTTGTTGTTTTAGTGGAAATATTTTTCGACACGCTGAATGACGTCATTTGCTGACAAGCCATCCGCATCAATGACAGGGCCTGCCATGACAGGGTCACTAATGCCCATCACGTCTCTGTCCTGACCTGTAATGATACAAGCATCACATTTTTTGGCATCCTCTTCATTGCGAAGCTGGATGACCTCATAGCCTTTTGCTTTTAAAGCATCTTCGATATTAGATAATGATTGTTCCACACCAATAATTCTAGCCATTTTTTTGTCCACCTCCTACAAATAATGTGCCATTTCAGCTTGTTCATTATTCATATTATTTTTTAGGGGAGATGGATAATGTCTATGCATTTGTCCGTAATAGTGGTTGTGTGCTACATCTAAAAGAACCACCAAAGCTTCGGGAGATGTTAAAATCAATGTATTCTACTGTGACACCTCTTTGTACTAATTGCTCGCCAATCCATGTAAATTCTTTATCTGTAATGTAAACCTCTTCATTGATAGGGAGACCGTTTGTTGCAAGTCGTGAGGCATCTTCTAGGGAAACATGAATTTTATCCCAATCCTTCAGCTGTTCGGGGATTCCCTCTAAGAAAGCATCCTCGCAGACAATCATCAGACCATCCCTTACCAAACTAAGTGCACAGTCTAGATGGAGAATCGTTGGATGAAGTGGAACCTCGACCACTGTAAAATCAAAATGTCTGGCTAAATTATGCAGCCACTGCACGCCATTTTTATTGGAGGCTAGCCCTGAATTTCCTACGAAAATCGTTTTATCTAGAACTAACACATCGCCACCCTCTAAAAATGGGCCAGCCTCAGAATCCAGCCCGTCTGCAATATCAGGCTTTGGAATGGACACATAGAAACATTGGTTATCGTTTGCTTCCTGAGCTAAAAGATTACGCACTGGCAAGATTTCGTTCCGTCTATGAGGAAATCGAAGGGAGCCTTCAATTAAAAAATGACCGATAGTGAAAAAGGGATCACGAACAAAGAAATTGCTATAGCCATCCTCTTGTCCTAGCTCTTTTTCATAATCTGTTAAAAGTCGTGGCGTCTGTACTTCCACACCATATTTTTCAAGTACTTTTTTAAAATTTGCTCGTTCTAATTCCCATTGCTGCTGTCTTTCTGGAAAGACCTCTTTGAAGTTTTTACCGAGCGTATCAACGCCTGCATAAAGGGCTAGCGTTTCTTCTGTTAAAAATTCGTCATCTGTTGGATTGCCTGTAGCGGGAAAAGCAAACTCTGATTGAGCCATTACAACTCTTTTTAACGGAGCAAACTCACTTTTTACAAAAATATTCGTCATAGTACGACCTCCTGTTATATCATTTAGAGAAAATAGTGAAATTTTTTCCTACGTTGTTCCATATCGTAAGGGATATAGTTACTACATAGTCAAGAAAGGTTGTAGGGTGGTGAAAAGATGGGCATTGCAGAAGTGTTGACCATTGTCTTTGTCGTTTTAAAGCTAACAGATGTGATTGCTTGGTCGTGGTGGGTCGTTTTATTACCAGCCATACTCTCATTCAGTTTGTATGTCATTGTGGTAGTAATAAAGCTTATGATGGTCCTTATTGCGGTAATCGCTGTTAAAAGGCGGGAAAAAAAGGTGGATCAATAAAACAAGGAGAAAATCGAACAAATTCGAAGAAGACCTCCTTATTCGTTGAAGTAGCTTTGAACAAATAAAAATAAATCAGCATTGTCCTCAAGAATGTATTGCGCCCTATTCTTCTTATTTACGATAATGCCAATGATCTTTCTTTCATAGTCAAAAATTATTGTATAGCGTTCCTCTGGATTCGCTAAAGAAAAAATGATATAAGCATCTATATGAGGGAATGAACTTCTTTTTCATCACGAGGTTATCTAATATCAAGATCAGTTGCGCTGTTTCCGCTGGATCAGTATAATACGATTTTTCCCTCGTATCTGAAATTAATACAGTAGTGATTTCAGATATAGCATCATATTAGTGGTCTACGATAAAATGATAGTAAATAGTAATCCGAAAAATAACCAAATCCATCTTTTTTAAGAATAGCGGTTGCCTCCCAGTTCTTGCGCCAATATAAATTAATGATAAGCTAATTTTGGAAGTGGGGGAATAATGTTGTCAAAAACTTCAAAGTGGTAAGATCAGCCCGCCTAGGGCCAACCTTACCACTTCATTATTTGCTTAATTCATAGGTTTTCACAGCCGGAGCAACAAAGCTTTCACATTTATCTAAAAGCGTTGCAGCGTCTTCAGCGACAATTAATGCTTCACGATTTTGAGCTTTTAAAAATTGTTCATTTTGCATATGGTCAAAAAATGAGATTAATAAATCAAAATAGCCTTCCATATTGAAAATCGCACAAGGCTTTTGAAGCAGCCCTATTTGATTCCAAGTAAATACTTCGAAAAATTCCTCTAAAGTACCAGGACCACCAGGAAGGGCAATAAAGCCATCAGCTAGCTCCATCATTTTACTTTTCCGTTCATGCATCGTGTTCACAACAATCAGCTCGGTTAAGTGCTGATGAGCAATTTCACGTTCTTCTAATAATGTAGGAATGACCCCTATAGCCTTGCCACCTTCTTGTAGCACGGTATTCGCTACTGTAGCCATGATGCCAACTGAAGCACCACCATAAATAAGGGTAATTTGTCTTTTAGCTAATTCTTTTCCTAGTAGAATCGCACCTTCACGATAAGCATCAGAGGCGCCAAGACTTGATCCGCAAAATACAGCAATACTGTTCATAGTAGATTTCCTCCATAACTGATTAAATTCCTAATAATTGTTTTTGTACCAAAAGCAGTGTAAACCCCGTTGAACTGAGGGAACAGCGTCAAAACACCACGCCTTTAGCATTGACAGTATCAAGCTGCCCCAAAGCTTCCCATGAATAGCATAGATTTTAACAAGGGCTTTGGCTGAGGCACAAATAATAGTATAATTTATTTTGAAGAGGAAGGAAATGGAGGAAAAGGAATTGGAACTAAATGAATTTCAACGTTGGGTAAAGGATTATTATGAAGCACGAGGCTGGTCAGAGCTCAATATTTTTACACGTATTGGCTTCTTGGCAGAAGAAACTGGTGAGGTAGCGAGAGCCATTCGAGCGATCGAGATTGGTAGAGATCGACCAGATGAAAAAACACAATCCTATGAGGAACATAAACAAGAGCTTATTGAAGAGCTAGGGGATGTACTAGGCAATCTTATTGTCATTGCCAATCAATATGATATTCCATTAGAAGAAATATTTGCGGCTCATCAAGACAAGCTAGTAAAACGCTATCAGGACTAGGAGGAACTCGATGGAATATCAAGTTGAGGTTTTACATGAACAGCATGAAGCGTTTACGAATTTTTTAAGTGAAAAAATTCGCGCCTATAATAATGAACATTCCTCTTATCATCGTGAAAGTAGACAGCAGGGGGCAATCCAACCATTGCAATTGATAGTCACAGATTTACAGCAGCAATGGATAGGTGGTATAACGGCTGAAGTCTACTGGGGATGGGTGGAAATACATAAGTTTTGGTTTAGTGAAGAGTATCGTGGAAAAGGAATTGGCGCAAAGCTCCTAGCCAAGGCAGAGTTAGTAGCAAAGGAAATGGGTGCTACCAAAGCTCTGCTGACAACCTACGAGTTTCAAGCTCGCACATTTTATGAGGCACAAGGCTATCAAGTGGTAGGAGAAATTAAAGATTATCCACCAGGGAGTAGTTATTATACGATGGTGAAAAGTCTAGTGTAAGAGCGGTCAATGGCGGTAGAAGCCGGCTTTAATTGACATCTCCTAAATAAATCGCTGTTTGTTGTCCTTGGATAAAGTGCTGTAGAGGGCGGATGAATGCTTTAGGATAAAATCTATAAGTGTGTAGCTCTTCTATAGGTATCCACTGTGTGCCGATTTGATGTTGATCTGGATTGGTTGGCTGACAAACTTGCCCATTGAATTGACAGTGAAAATAATATTCTACCTGGTGGACATTTGCGTCAAAGGCGGCATGCTCATGATTTTTTCCAATGTATTCTCGGATAAAAAGAAGCTCTCCAATCTGAACAGCGGAGCCGATTTCTTCGAGGCATTCTCTTTGCAGTGTTTTAGGGAATGTCTCGCCATGCTCTTGTCCACCACCTGGGCAAAGATAAAAATAGCCCTCGTCATCTTGATTTTTTATTAGCAATATATTGCCATCAACGATAATGATGGCTTTTACAGAATTTCTAATCATAGGTATCTCCTTTGGATAGTTATTTTTCGTGGTCATGACTAAAATGCTTCATGAATGTCTACCTTAGTAAAAAGGGGAGATCAAGCGTGTATTCAATGTCCAATTTTAAACTACTTGTCGAAAAACAGGCTGAAATCGATACGATTTATCAGCGTTGTGATGATTTAATTGAGAAGACTGTTACACCGCAATTAGATGAAAAGGTAGAGCAGTTTTTAAAGATGGTCGAACAACATTTAACAAAGCAGGGCTTTAAGGTTACGAATACATCCACAGGTGTAATTGCCAATTATCAAGAAGCCGTCATTAATGTAGATAAACATTCCAAGCATTTGGAAGAATGCTTTTTTATCAATTTAAATAGCTATGCTGAGGATCAAGTATCCATTGTTTTGGACATGTCACCCATGATGCTACCGAAAATATCTAATCAACTCGATGGCTACACGGATATTATCGAGCAAATGACCGATAAGCTAAAGCAAGCCAAAAGTTTAGAAAAAGCCTGTACGAATCCAACATTTCTTTATAAAACGCAAAGCAATAAGGTTTTTCATTCGGCACAGGAAGTATTGGATTATTATTTTCAATAATGTCGTCAATAGGAGAAGCCACCTTAATTATTTAAGGTGGCTCATTTTTATGCTGACGATAAGATGCCCGCTTTCATCAATTATCGTATAAATTTTCTCCCACAAAGCCACATCGTCAGGGATAGACCTAAGAAATAGAGTGGCATTGTTAATAAAGAACCGTTGTGTAGTAAACTCATACCCGTTGTGATGGCACTGACTAATAGATAATAGCCGAGACTAAAAATCGCGCCTGCTGTCCCAATAACATCCTGAAAGTCTACTAGTGCAAGACTTAGGCAATTAGGAAGTGCCATGCCAGAGCCGAGCAGTAGGACGAAAACGGTCAGCAAGATGCCGATTTCTACGAGTATTGCATGCAGTGGCATCAAACAAACGATAGTCAACAGCACAGCACCCAAAAGCATCACCAGACAGCCGAGGTGAATGATTTTTTGCGGTGGATGGTTGATGACCAGTCTTTTTGAAATCATGGCCCCTAGGATAGAAGCCAGTGCCACGATGATGCCAAGAAAACCGTATAGGCCTGGTGACATCTGAAAATGCCCAATGAAGATAAAGGGTGCTTCGGCATAGTAGCTAAATAGTACACCATTGATGCCCCCAATCAGTAGTCCATAGACAAGAACGGTTGGCGAAGCAACAATGCGTTTGACGACAGGCCAAATCGCTATTCGTTGTCTTGCGGCTGGATCTGTTGTTTCAGGAAGTCTGTAATAAGTATACATGAACAACAAGATACTCATCACCACAAGGACAAAGAACACTGCTCGAAAGCCAAGTGCTTGATCGACCCAGCCACCAATCAACGGCCCTACCGCAGGGGTAAAGGCAATGACAGCTGAAATTTGTGCGAACATAGCATGTCGCTGGCTACCTGCTACGCTTTCACGCAAAATGGTCTGTGTAATAATGGAGCCAGTGGCAGCCCCAAACGCTTGAATAAATCGACTTGCAATTAGAAAAGGAATCGTCTCTGCGTAAACACAGAGCAAGCTCCCTATACCGTAAAAAAGGAGACCGGCTAACATGGCAGGTCGACGGCCAATGAAATCAGAAATCCATCCCCAGCAAAAAACTCCTAATGCAAAGCCAATAAAATAGATGCTTAAAGTTAATTGGACAGAACTATTGGATACACCAAGTGCAGCGGCAATATCCGGTAGAGATGGTGTGTATATCGTTTCACTAATTTGTGGAAATGCCACAAGAACAATCATTAATAATAAAGATGGTACTGCCTGTTTTTTCAACATATTGCCCTCCTACAAGCAAAATCTACTTTGTTCGTTACAAGTAGATAGCGTAGCTAGGGAAACGGCGGGACCATTATAAGTATACGTTCATAGGATGTCATGTTGAAAATCACCTTTATCTATACTCAGCAGAAATGGTATAAAGAAAAATACGGCAGCTGAGCTGTAATGGATATGCATGTAGTAGGAGTGCATAGTCTGATTACTATTATAAGCTATTTTATAATACCTTTATAGTAATAATTGCTAATCTTATCAATTTTTAAGAGATAGAGCTAGTGTCAAAAAGGATTTTGAAGGTGGATTAGAGAAATGGTAATGTATGGTAGAGGAGGAGAAGGGAATGTTTCCAGTTTTAGAAACGGCAAGACTTAGGTTAAGAGAGCTAACTTTAGAGGATGTACCAGCCATTTTCCGCTGCTTTTCGAATGAGGCTGTAACACGCTATTATGGGCAGGAACCCTTTGTCGATACACAGCAGGCTGAACAGGCTATTAAGCAATTTGCTAAAAACTTTGAACAAAAAAGAGGGATTCGTTGGGGCATTGAACGCAAGGATTCGAATGAAGTCATTGGTACGATTGGCTTCCATTTATGGTCGGCTGCGCATCATCGAGCAGAAATTGGCTATGAAATTCATCCCGATTACTGGCGACAAGGTTATATAAAAGAAGCCGGGCAAAAAGTGATAGCCTATGGCTTTCAGGACATGAACTTGAATCGCATTGGAGCTGTTGTCTTTTTAGAAAATGAAGCTTCCAGTCAACTACTGATGAAGCTAGGGTTCCAACAAGAAGGCATCCTAAGAGACTATATGTATCAAAATGGGCAAGCCTATGATACATTTATTTATTCTTTATTAAAAAAGGAAGAATAATGCCACTTTTTTATTTTAAAAGAATAATATTTAGTGAAAAAAGGATGATAAATAATGATTTAGGCTGAGTTTCGATGCTGCTTTTTTCGGCTATAGTACTAATATGAACACCAATTCATTTGTTCGTGTAAAAAGTATCTGACGAGGGGCTGGGTGTTATGGAGCAATATAGCACAGCTTATTTTCAAAAGCTAGATTTACTAGCGAGCTTATACGCAGGGCATGCCGCTTTAAAGGATTCAATATCAACAGAGAAAGTCAACCAAATGGAGCGCTATCAACAAATCGAAGCGGCAATTGCCAAGCTAAATAATGAAATAAGACTGATTGAACGAACTATTTTAAAATCCTCAAGAAATAGTTAATAGCAGCTCAACCCATGCATGTACATGCATGGGTTTTTATCTGTAGAGGGGAGAAAACATTGCAACATACATCGATGAATAGAAGATCTTATTGTTGTATAGTTGAGACTTCAGCATCAAAATATTGCACCGCTTTCATAGAGCTATCCTTCTAGTTACTCGATATATCCGCTACTTTTAACGCGTTATCCGTTACTCTGTCTGTTTTATCCACCAATTCGCGTATTTTATCCGTTCCCTTCCTGCTACATTGTATTATTGAACAAGTACCAGTAAAAATTGATCGCGATCTGTTTCCTCTTGCATTTTACTATCAATAAGCATTGCACCAGATTGGACACTTGTGATGGCATTGTCTACAAGAAATTGCACATTGACCTTGGCTATTTCATTGTCAACGGGGCAATCCCCCTTGAACTCTACGACGTCCTGTCCCTTTTGTGTTTCAAAATAAACCCAATATGGATTTTCACAGGCAGCGGCAAAGGCACTCTCTAATGTTTTTGTACTATTTTCATACGTATAGTTTTGTACATATGTAATATATTCATTGTTTGTAATATCCTTTTGTGGGCCATAAAAGTACCAAAATACCCCTAAAATACCGATAGGCACAATCCACAATATATTCCTTTTACTTAATTTCCCCATGCTTTGCTTCCCCCTTTATGTGAATATTTTAACATCTTCTTTTGCATTTTTGCTAGCTTACGATAATATTTTCTATAGAAGGCTGTGATTCTGTTCATAGCGTGAGCTTTGAATTCAAGTGGCAGTTATGATAACGTTAGTTGATAGATTTGTTTCGAAGTCGCCATTTTGTTTGGTGAAGGAGGTTTTTGCATGCATAAAAGAAGACGTGGTTTGCTCCTAGTTCTCGTGCTGATATTACTGGGTTTGTTCTTTTTTCTCGGCACAAAAATGCGGCCAGCCACACAAACGACAAGAAATTCTGAGTCATCCCCAGTCCAAGAGGAAGTATCTGAACAAGAGGGTGTGTCAGAAAATGTGGAGGTCATCCTACAGGACATAGCTAGTTTAGCACTAGAAGGAAGAGTACCTTATGTGCCGTTTGCAGCAGGTGAGGCGGATCAACAAGCAGTTCATCAGCAATGGGGGGAGCCTCAGCAAGTTACGGAGTCAGTGAATGGACGATACGAAGCTTATCAGGATGTGACGATTGGCTTTCAAGGTTCACATGCTTTTGATATTCGTTCATTTAAAGAGGATATCAAGAAAATTCATTTAGCAGATATTAAAAATAAGTTAGGTGAACCCGATGAGGTTCGTTATTATCAGGATACAACGACCAATCAAATCATTCTTGTCTACCAAGTGAATGCCGACTATCAATTAAAATGGATTTTACCAAAACCGACTGACAGTGATCCTAATCCTGTCGTTCATCATATTTCGGTCTATACTGAATTAAAGCAACAAGCAGCTGATACGGTCAAGCAGCTGACATTGGACGAAAAAATTGGTCAAATGATGTTTGCAGGTGTTTCAGGGACGACGCTTCAGCAGGACACAACAAGCCTCATTCAAGATGACAAAGTGGGCGGTTTGATTCTTTATGGTAATAATCTTGAAACCCCTCAGCAAACAGTCACATTGATGAATGACTTAATGGCTGCCAATACCAATAATCAGGTGCCCCTTTTCATAGGAACCGACCAAGAAGGTGGGAAGGTGGTTAGATTACCAGGGCCTTTAAAAAACTTCCCAACGAATAAAAGCATTGGGGATATCAATCAATCCCAATTGTCATTTAAAGTGGGTCAATTGCTAGGGGAACAATTAAAGGCATTTGGCTTTAACCTTGATTTTGCCCCTGTACTAGACGTTAATAGCAATCCGAATAATCCGATTATCGGAGATCGCTCGTTTTCGAATCATCCCGATATTGTCAGCAAATTAGGCATTCAGACAATGAAAGGGCTAGAGTCCAAGCAAGTAATTCCAGTAATCAAGCATTTCCCAGGGCATGGTGATACTTCCGTGGATTCCCATTTAGAATTGCCAAAGGTGACGAAAAGTTTGGCCGATTTAAAGCAACTGGAGCTTATACCCTTTAAAGATGCCATTGATAACGGTGCCGATGTGGTCATGGTTGCTCATATTTTATTACCAAAGATTGACCCACAATACCCTTCATCGATGTCGAAGGAAATTATCACAGGTATGTTAAGGGAGCAGCTAGGCTTCGATGGGGTTGTTATGACAGACGATATGACGATGAAAGCTATCACGAATCATTTTGCTATCGGTCAAGCGGCTGTAGATTCAATCAAGGCTGGCAGTGATATTATATTAATCGCCCATGAGTACACGAATGTCGCATCAGCCATAAAAGCTGTGAAGGCAGCCGTCCATGATGGAGACATAACAGAGGAGCGCATTAATGAGAGTGTCCGTCGAATCATGCAGCTAAAACAAAAGTATCAGCTTGTCAATCAACCCGTGACAGCAGTTGATATCAACAAGCTCAATACTGACATCGAAAACGTATTCAATATGTATAAATAAAGATGGAGAGGGACATACAGCAAGTAATGTATGTTCCTTTTTCTGTGATTTAGAACGAATATTCGAATAGTGAGTGAGGGGTGTTGCCATACATGAAACTTATTTTATCAGAGAAGCCACCTGTAGCGAAAAATATTATGGATGCTGTACATATCTAATAAAAACAGGATGGCTATTTGATTTCTAGGACATTTATTCATCTTTCAGAGCTCTATGATGCCAGAGATAATGATGGGAAATTGAGGATAGGTAATTTTTACTATAAGTTCAAGATAGACCCGAGGGAAAGAGGATGTGGGTGCTAGAAAGTTGATAATTATTCAGCATCTCATCCACCTTTCTGATATGAGCGAAATTTTGATAATGATTTAACTCTATAAACAGACAAAAACCCTTTCGTTGATAAGAAAGGGTTTTTGCATATTACGTAAAAGGCTAGGAACATTCATAACATATAGACCTTTCACATATGGGAAAATTCTTTTTATCTCCTTGTAATATTTTCCCCTCTTAAAGTACCACATATTAATAACCTCTTAATATCCTCCAATAAAAGGCAAGCGCTTCTACACTTTTACCTATTTCGATGGTTTAAATTGCCATATAGGTCTTTAGACGGTTGAGTCATTTCTGTCTTTCTTATAATATGTAATTATTGTTGAAAATGATAATCATTATCAATCTTTGTCAACAATTCAATTGTTTCCATTTACTTCTTATCATCTCATCAGTCTTTTTAATTTGGAAGACTCATTTTTTTAACAGTGAATGATAATAATTATCATTTGATAGGGAGAAGGTTCTGTGAAAGGATGGTTAATGAATGCAACAGATGGCTAAACAGATTGCAGAAAATGCAACGTTTCAAGCGTTTATGAATTGTTATATACGAGAGGTGAGTAGCGGACACTGGGTCAGAAAGGAGGAATGGGTAAAAGAACAGCGACTATCTATCCTGATGACAGAGGAATATATATTAGAAATCGAGTTGCCATTACAAAACACACGTTTTGCATTTGGCATGGAATACAAATCTCTTGTTGGAAGACATAAATTTGGTGTCTCGTTGAAGTATTGTGCGAAACAAAAACAATGGCTTGTCGAAGATAAATTAACGACACTCATCACGTTTATTCAGGAACTCCATTTTATGGCTAAGAAGGATGGATGTCATGAACTTTCCTCCCATTTTGATGAACTCATTCTTCGCATAATTGAGAGCTATCAAACGATGACAAATTATATTGAAAAGCGTTTGGAAGATAAGAAACAAAATGGAGCTAACGGTACGTTTATTGAAGCTGAGCAATCACTCTTACTTGGACATTGGCTCCATCCGACACCTAAAAGCAGACAAGGGATGTCAGATTGGCAGCAAACGAGTTTTGCTCCAGAGTTACAAGGTTCTTTTCAGCTTCACTATTTTCGTGTCGACCGTAAAAATGTGAAAGAGTCCTCTGTATTAGAAAAAAGTGCAAGTGAACTCATTTCTCAGTCTTTAACAAAATCACAACCTGATTTTGTGATGTCAGAGAAGGATTGCCTCATTCCGATGCACCCGCTTCAAGCACAATGGCTTTTGCAGCAACCGCATGTAAAAAAAGCGCTTGCTGAAGGATGGATAAAATACGAAGGTGCACTTGGGGCACTTTATACAGCAACCTCCTCGATAAGAACGGTATATAGCACAAATGAAGAAATGATGTATAAGTTTTCAATTCCAGTAAAAATAACGAATTCATTGCGGGTGACTAGAACGCATGAATTAAAAGCTGGAATTGTTATGGCTCGGTTAATGAATAAGATTGATTTCTTACAGAACCATCCATCTTTCCGGATGATTGATGATCCAGCCTATATGACTGTAGAGTTCCCAAATCAGACGGAATCAGGGTTTGAGGTTATTTTTCGCTCAAATGTATTTCCTGAAGGACATGATGAAGGAATCTGCATGATCGCTACGCTTTTGCAAGAGCCCCTACCAAAAGAAAAATCAAAATTATGTCAGCTCATCATGAAAATCGCTCAATCAGAATTCCGATCATTAGAGAGCGTAAGCTTAGATTGGTTTAAAGCTTATTGGAAATGTTCTATTGAATCGTTATTAAGATTATACGATGAGAATGGAATAGCTCTCGAAGCACACCAGCAAAATAGTTTGTTAAACATTTCTTCCAGTTATCCAACGACTTATTATTATCGTGATAACCAAGGTTATTACTTATCAAAAACATATAAAGAAGTACTTCTTTCAATAGAGCCTTCTTTACATGAAACAGAAGAGCTATTTTACGAAGATGCCCTTATTCATGATAGATTTACATATTATTTATTTATGAATCAATTGTTTCCCGTTATTTCCCGATTTGGAGCCGATCAGCTAATCGATGAAAAAATTCTTTTGAAGTGGTCTATCGATCAACTGCACTTATTAGAAAAAGAATTTACAGGTTTCGGGAAGGCATTTATTCGTAACATTCTAAAGCAAGAGGAGCTTGCGTTCAAAGCAAATTTATTAACAAGATTTCATGATGTAGATGAACTAGAAGCCGAGCTTGAACAAGCGGTATATACGAAAGTGCCAAATCCGTTCGTTGTTCAGTATGAGGAGGCAGAATATGAAGCAGCTACAGCCTTTAGTTACTAAAAAAGGAGAGCTACGTGTAAGGCAGCAGCTTGTAGAAGCAATGATGTTTGAAGGATTAATCAAATATGAAGAAACACCTCTAGATAAATGGTCTTCTATTTTTATTCTTGTTGGACAGAAATGTACCTATCGTTGTGAAGGCCGAAGAATGGCCTTTGATCGCATCCGAATAAAGGGCGATAGTATTTTTCTAGTAGGAAAAGATGAGATGTTACTAGAAGCTACGCTTGAGGATCTAGTAGATGAATTACTTTCTACTCGTAAAGACAAGGTTCGTTTACTGGAAGAACTTCATTTAACGAGTAAGCTTTGTCAATGGAATGAGCGTCATCTCCAAATGCCCATGTCGAGAAGAAATTCGAGCTATGAAGAATTAGAATCAGAAATCATGGAAGGGCATCCCTATCATCCTTGTTTCAAATCTAGAACCGGTTTTACAATTGACGACCATAAAAACTATGGCCCTGAGGCAAAGCAATCATTTACCCTTCAATGGGTTGCGGTGAGAAGAAGCTACGTACGAATCACAGTTCTTGAGGAAGAGAGCTTTTGGAAAAGAGAGCTAGGACATTTGCTGTGGGAAGACCTTCTAGCAAAGCTTGCGATTTTCGGTGGAAAATTTGACGACTATACGTTCCTCCCTGTGCATCCTTGGCAATGGCATAACCTGAAAATGGAACTAGCTGGATTAATTGAGCAAAAAGATTTAATCCCTCTAAATGTGAAAGGAGATTACTATAGGGCAACCCAATCAGTACGAACATTATGGAATGTTTCACACCCTGAAAAGGCGCAATTAAAATTTGCAATGAATATGGTGAATACTTCTTCCTTGCGAAAGTTACATTCTCATGCTGTTTGTGCCGCTCCTCCTATTTCATCATGGCTTAAACAGGTGATTCAATTAGATGCCTATTTACAAAAGGAAGCATCGCTTATTGTACTGGAAGAATATGCAGGTATTATTTTTGAACCGAATGCCCAAAAGCATAGTAGCAAACTAGAAGGTCAGCTTGGTACCATATGGCGAGAAAGTGTGCGCTTGTATATGAAGGATGAAGAGGAAGCGGTTCCTTTTACAGTACTAATGATGATGGAGAGAGATGGGCGTCCATTTATTGATGATTGGCTTTCCCGATATGGAGCGGAGGAGTGGGTAAAACGCTTGATCGAAGTGAGTGTTATTCCTGTGTGGCACTTGCTGGTCGCTCATGGTATTGCGGTGGAGGCACATGCGCAAAACATGATTTTATTGCATCAAAATGGGTGGCCGACTCGGGTTGTACTGAGGGATTTCCATGACAGTATCGAATATATGGAAGAATTCATTGCAGACAGAAGCCTCGTTCCAGACTTTGCAACGATACACGAACGTTTTAAAGATGCACCTGTCGATCAGTATTATTGGATGTCTTCTATAGAGGCTTTACGAGAGTTAATTATGGATACACTATTCGTATTTCATTTAAGTGAACTATCGTATTTGCTAGAGGAGCAGTATGACTTTGCAGAAACACATTTTTGGTGTCAAGTTAAGGACAGCTTACAGAAGCACTTGGAACGCTTTCCATCGTTATGTGCAAGACATGAACAGCTTCAGCATACTAGCACACATATTTATGTTGAATCTTTGCTAACTAAGAAAGTTCAAAATCAAGAGGAAGGTAATTTTCGACATATCGTCAACAATACGTTGGCGCAAGCGGATAAAAAGGAGAAATGATGATGTTTTATGTCAATGATCAATTTTATGCAGTAGAAGATATTGAGAAGCAATTTGAAATATATGGAAGCTTACCTCATTTAAGGGAGTGTAACAATCGCAGACTAGCTATTTGTACGGATGATACTTTCCAATATATAGCTCTTTGTTTATACATTCGCGAAAAAGGGGGATCAGTTGTCCCCATCCATTCAGCAACGCCGAAAGAGGGAGCTGTGCGGCTTGCTTCTTCAGCAGGTAGTCATCTGCTGTTGTTCCAATCGATTGATACTTTCATTGAACTATCAAATCATTGCAATAACCAAGAGGGCGTATTAGTTCAAATGAGCTCAGGCACGACAGGCGCTCCGAAATGTATTGAACGAACGTGGAGTTCCGTGGAAAAAGAGATTGAAAGTTATGTGACGATGTTACCTGTCGATTCTTTGACAAATTCGGTTGTTGCTTGTCCAGTAACTCATTCCTATGGCTTCATTTGTGGTGTCTTGGCTTGCATAAGAAGGGGAGCAAAGCCAGTTATTATTACGAATAATAACCCTAAATATATTTTGAAAAAGTTAAAAGAATATCCTCAACACATACTCTATGGGGCCCCAGCGTTACTTTATACATTAAGTCGATTATTACCGATGGGTGAACAATTTGATCGTGTCATGACGTCAGGAACTTTGATGCCGCATAGCTGGCTGACAACATTAAGGGAGAAATCTCGCCAAGTACTCCAGCAGTATGGCTGCTCTGAAGCAGGCTGTGTTGCGATTCACCCTAATGTGGAAGATCCGAAAGAAATGGGCTACCCTCTTCCTCATGTGAAGGTAACAGCCGGTGACAAACAAACACCGAGCGAAATTATTATTGAATTGTCTACACAAACGATTTATACGAAAGATCTTGGCTATATAGAAGATAATGTTCTTTCTTTTCTAGCAAGAATAGATGATACGATTAATGTAGCAGGCTTGAATGTGTATCCGCAAGAAGTGGAAACCGTGTTAATGGATGACCCAAGAATAGTCGAAGCAGTTGTATATAAGAAACAAGATAACCTATCAGGAGAGCGGGTATGTGCACTATATGTGTCTACTGAACCAATCGATAATATGGAGCTTCGAGAATGGTGCCGAAAATTTCTAGCTCCACATCAAGTTCCAATAGAGTTTTTGCCTGTTCAAGAAATTGAAAAGCTGCCTAATGGAAAAATAAGTAGAAAAAAACTTGGAGGCATACCAGTATGACGCGACAACAATTGATTCAGAGCATCTATGATATTATGGACAATTCATTAGAGTTGCCGACACTGTCTTCTTTCAATGAAGATGCCCGATTAAATGAGGATTTGTATATGGATTCCATTATGGTCCTTCAACTGATTCTTCATATAGAGCTGGATCTTGGCATTGCCATCCCCGATGAGGTTCTCGTTCCTAAAGATTTCAAAACAGTAGGAACATTAGCAAGCTTTTTAGAAAAACAGCAAAAGGTAGAATAATCGGAGGCCAAAAATGATAAAAGTTCATTGTTTTGTAAGCTGTGTTTGTGAGGTTATTAAGAAAACGAAAGGTGTCGATCATAGGCCCTACTATTTTGGGGTATGGGACGCAGATTTTGATGTGCTTGATAATGGTGTGCTAAGATACCATTCTGATCAAATCGATCATGATTTCTTTCAAACATGGTATGAAATGCTCTATGGCATCAAGCTTTACAAATGGTATGACGAAAAGCAGTCTAAACAAGAAAATATAAACAAATTGCTGGGGCTAGTAGAGAATAAATCGCCACATCAGCATGTGATGGTGATGCTGGATTTATCGATGCTGCCAGAGCGAGAGAATAAATTTCATCAACGTCCATTCCCTCATTATGTGATGCTAGAATCGACCGAAAATGAAGAAGAGTGGTTTATGTATGACCCTGATTTTCGCTGGGAAGGAATTTTACCGAAGGAGCGAATTTTAGCTGCAATCCAAGAGCCAACTGTCAAAGGTGGCTATTACTTTGATTCTGAGACGATTATTGCTCCTACTACAGAGACGGTTGAAGCCTATTTTAATACATGCATCAAGCTTGATTGTAATCCGTTGACAGATGCCGTTACCGAAATTATGAAAAAGTCTATCGCAGGAAAAGAACGTCTGTCAAAACTACCGACTGCCTTAAAGCAATTGCCAGTTATCGCGATTAGAAAGTATGCATATGAGCATGCATTTGCATTTTTTTGGGAAGCACTTGGGCGAGAAGAGGAAGGCTTTGACACATGGTGTGATGAAATTGAGCGTCTAGTGACTGGCTATACAACGATTCAGTATCGAGCGATGAAGCTGGCGATGACGCAAGATTTGTTATTGGCAGAAAATATATTTGTGAAGTTAGAAGAACAAAATCAGCTTGAGTTCAAAATCAAGCAAGGATTACAAGAATGTTTTCAAGCATGGTTAACATTACAGCACAAGAAAGAGGTCATGTTATGAAACTATCAATTTGTACAATCTCGTTTCGGCACCATCTCCACTCGATGGAGCAATTAGCTCAATTTGCAAAAACACAAGGCTTTCAAGGAATCGAGCTCTGGGGTATTCATGCAAAGAACTTGGCAGATGAACTTCATTATGGAGCAGATTGGCTAAGCTCCTACGGTTTGGAAACGAGCATGCTTAGTGATTATTTGCCATTAGATGCACCCGTTTCGGAGATGATGGCTGAAACAGAAAGATTATCTGCACTTGCCAAGCGCTGGGGAACAAATAAGATTCGTACATTTGTAGGAAAGCAAGGCAGCTCAGACACGAGTAAGAAAGAAAGGGCAGAACTTATTGTCAGACTTACAATGCTCTGTGATTATCTTGAGTCACAAGGACAAAAATTGCTGGTAGAAACTCATCCAAATACATTAACAGATAATCTACCTTCAACCATGCAGTTACTCGAAGAAACGAATCACTCCAGCCTACGAGTGAACTTTGACGTTTTACATATATGGGAATCAGGAATGAACCCGATTGTCGCCATGAAGCAACTACGTCCTTATATCTCACATTTTCACTTGAAAAATATTGCCTCACGTGCTCAACTAAATGTTTTTTCACCAAACAATGTGTATGCGGCGGCAGGGTCTAGGGAAGGAATGGTTCCTTTGTTTGAAGGTGCCATTGATTACGGTGAATTCCTAGCAGAAGCAGTTTCAACGATGGAGGTAGATGCATCATTGGAATGGTTTGGATCGAATGTGATGAGCGTATTAGCAAAAGATAGTCAAGAGCTTAAGAAGGCGTTGCAGTTGGTGCAAATATAGTGTAAGGCTGTTTATACTGATGGGGTATATGGCTGCTGAGTTGGTTAAATCACAGCAGCCTGATTCCTCGATTTGAAGGGTCCTTTTAGTTCATAGATTTTAATAAGTGATATTTTTAATTGTTTAAAGTAAAATAGTAGTAAGGTATTCACCATCAACTCAACTAATCTGATTAGTTGAGTTTTATGTTTTTATAGAAAAGCTACGAAACTATTTTAAAGAAGATGTGATGATCAATGGGGAAAATCGCCATTTTGGCAGAGAAGCCATCTCAAGCAAGGGCTTATGCAGATGCATTTAAAATAAAGAAAAAAGAGAAAACATTTATTGAACTGGAACCTTGTTCAACTTTTCCTAATGGTGCAGTCATTACCTGGGCAGTGGGTCATCTTGTTGAATTAAAGGAACCAAAAGAATATCAGAAGGAATGGGAGAAATGGTCACTGGGATCATTACCGATCATTCCACAAAAATTTGAAGATAAAGTTGTCTCTAAAATGTATACACAATTTCATGCAGTCAAAAAAATCTTTAATGATCCGCAAGTAACCATGATTTATAATGGCTGCGATAGTGAACGTGAGGGTTCAAATATCTTCTACTCCCTTTTAAAAATGACGAAAGTCAACAAGCCTGTTAAACGATTATGGATCAATTCATTAGAGGTTGAGGAAATTCGAAAAGGTTTTAATCATATGCAAAGTAATGAGCGTGATTTGCTCATGTACCAAGAAGCAAAAACACGTCAAATTAGCGATTGGTTAGTAGGGATGAACTGTAGTCGTCTCTATACGCTACTTTTACAAAAAAAGGGCTTTAGGGGCAGTATCTCCATCGGACGTGTGCAATCACCAACCGTCTATTTAATTTATAAAAGACAGCAGGAAATCGAACATTTCAAGCCTGAAAAATTTTATGAAATTGAAGGGGTTTTCAAAGCACAAAATGGTGTATATAAAGGGAAGGCAAATTTAAAAACAAAAGAGCGGGCAGAGGCTGTGCAATTATTGCAACAGCATGGGATTGAACCGCAGGATACGGGTCTAATTACAAGTGTAACGAACAAAATGAAGCGGATTGCACCACCTAAACTACATGCGTTATCAACATTACAAGCTGCTGCCAATAAGCGTTGGAAATACAGTCCATCGCATGTGTTGAAACTTACGCAATCACTTTATGAGAAAAAGCTCGTTTCTTATCCACGTACCGATTCTCAGCTCATTACACATCATGAGTTTGCCTATTTAAATGACTCATTGGCCAACTATCAGCAGCTCGTGGGAAAGTCATTTCATGCAATCAACCGAGGGAATAACAAACGCTACGTCGATAGTGCCAACGTTGGGGAGCACTATGCTATTATCCCAACGAAAAAAGTGCCGACAGAAAAAGCGTTACAATCCATGAATGCGGATGAACGAAATATTTATTTTGAAATCGTCAATACGACACTCGCTATGTTTCACCAAGATTATCAATACGACGAAAAAACGATCATAACGAATGTCAAAAACGTTGCGTTTAAAACGGTAGGGAAAACAGAGCTTGTAAAAGGTTGGCAAGAATTGTTTTCAAGTGAGAAAGAGTTGCAGGAGCGTGAAGAGTCGTTACCTGTTGTTTTCCAAGAGGAGATGGTACAAAGTAAGGTTTCTATTTTAGAAGGCACGACAACGGCTCCTAAGCCTTATACAGAAGGTCAACTCATTACGATGATGAAAACATGTGGTAAATCGGTTGAGGATGAAGAGGAAATCGAGGTGCTGAAGTCGATTGAAGGTATTGGGACGGAAGCAACTCGTAGTGGCATTATCGAGACGATTAAAAAGCATGGATTTATTGAAGTACGAAAAAATATTGTGAGTATTACGCCTAAGGGGGCGCTTTTATGTCGAGCAATTGAAGGAACATTACTGTCAAGTCCATCGATGACAGCAAAATGGGAAATTTATTTACATAAAATTGGTCATGGAGAAGGGTCAGCCAAACATTTTATTGAAAGCATCGGCAAGTTTATTAATCAATTAATAGCGGAAGTGCCTAAACAGTTAGAGTCACTTACAATTGAAGCGGAGCAGTTTAAACCAGCTGTTGTGAAAGATATTGTGATGTGTCCGACATGTAAAGTAGGAAAAATAGGTTTGCGTAAAAGTTTTTACGGTTGTTCGAATTATAAAAATGGTTGTAAGCAAACGTTTCCAGGAAGGCTATTAGGAAAAAAACTAACGGAGAAGAACATTCATGATTTATGTAAGATTGGTAAAACAGCTATGATGAAAGGGTTTAAATCAAAGAATGGCAAACAATTTAATGCGTCACTCCGTTTGGTAGAAGGGAAAATTGAATTTGAGTTTAATGAAAAGTAAAAGTGGGAGAGCTTTATGATCTATGGCGCAAAAAAACTGATCAATTGAATTCATTTTATAGTTTTGCTAACGGTCTTATGCGTATCGAGCAATATAGACAGAAAACCCGAGCTAGTCAAATCATATAGTTCGGGTTTTTTTATGGGCTAATGTGAGGTTAATTTTTGATAGTGATGAAGGAGATTCTCTACTTGGTCTTGGATTATTTGTTGTAATGCTTTGGGCTTCACGGAGATAATATGCTGACCATACCTCATAAAATAATTGCCGATAAATGTTTCTTCTCCTGGGTTGTAAAAGCCCTTAATTACAGTTTTATCACCCATTTCTAGTGTCATAGAAGGGTAATGTTCTTTATAAAAAATATCCTTTGCCTGTGCTGAAATTTCTACCTCAAATGCAATACGTTTCTTTGGTTGATCCATTTCTAATGACCGATTGATTAGTGTGTCTAGAGAAAAGTGCATGCTACTATCTATTACTTTAATGGACGTTATTTTATCACATCTGAAAACTTTCACCTTCTTCGTATCCACTTCTATGCCAGTTACATACCATTGCCCAAATTTAGCAGATATTTTGAAAAATTGAACATAGTAATCTTTTTGCTCATTATTTTTTTGATATTGAAATTGACAGCTATATTCATGAAGAATACTCATTAAAATCTTATCTAAAAAAAGACTAATATGATGATGCTGGTTAGCTTCAAATTGCAGGACTTTTTTCATTTGATGCATCTGTTCTACTTGATGTTTAGACAGACAGCTTTCAAATTTTTCATTTAATTGATTAACACTTAGATGAAAAGGTGTTGATTGGTAAGATTCTAATGTTAGCATAGCGAAGTACAAAGCATACACCTCATCCAATGTAAAAATAATAGGGGACAATAGCCTGTTTTTTAAGATGCCATACCGTCCATGTCTTCCATGTTCAGCAAAAATCGGCATGCCTAACTGCTCTAAAGAATGAACATCACGTAGCGCTGTACTTTTAGAAATATTGTAGGTAGTCATTAAATCCGTTAAATTAAAAAATTCCCGACCATTTAAGTATCTGATCATATCATTAAGTCGTTCTGATTTTTTCATGGTCATCTCCTTAAAAGGTGTCATGTTTTGATACCTTTATATTCTAAAATAAGGGTTAGGTAATATCAATGGAGTTATTATCTAACTATTTTACTAAGGGAGATTGATACGATGAGTGCCACACTTGAAGTCGCTATTTTTTTATCCATGAATGGAAAGGCAAACGAAGCTGTCCAATTTTACAAAGAACATTTGAATGCGGAGGAACTGTTGCTTGTGACATATGAGGATATGGCAAAACGTGACAAGACGATGCGTCTTACAAAAGAAAATAAACAGCATATAGCACATGCTGTTTTATTAATTGGCAAAACAAAGCTAATGCTAGCAGAAGCTACAATGGATGTTATGGAACACTATGTAGTAGGAAACCACTCCTCATTATGTATACAGAGTGCGGACCTAGAAGAAATTGAGCATTTTTACAAGAGCTTAACGTCCGATGAAAGAATAAGAATTATTGTTCCGTTATCCAGTAACGTTTTTAGTAAAGCTTATGGCATTATCGAAGACCCGTTCGGCATTCAAATACAATTAATGTTTGATGAAAGATTACTAAATGGCGCATAAGCAAGTCCTATGGGTATGGGCTTAACCTATACCCAAATCTACTTTACTTTTCAAAGGGGTTGTCAATATAAGGCCCTTTAATGGTAATACGCATGAGCTGAGTCGCCATAAATTTTGGTGTATACGGCATATCATGTTCCAACCACCAAACAATTACTTCAAGAAAGGCAGCGGCATAAAACCGTACAGCCATCTCACGGGGCACTGTTAGCTTTTGATCGTTAGGCTCCATAATTTGAATGCCACTTGAGACGAAATTGATAATAATGTTTTTCAAACCATCAGAGAAATAAGAGATATTCTTTTCCGTGAGATAAACCTTATAAAGCTTACTATTCAGCGCTATTTGTTCAAATAAATGCATAAATGTCTCGTGAGGCTGGTCATAATTTGGTAATAAATCAAAATCCTTCTTCTCCTCAAAGTTTGGACGAATACTACTGACAAGCTCATGCAAAGTTTCTTCTGAGCTTTGATAGAGAAGGTCCAGCTTATCACGGTAATGTAAATAAAAAGTGGCACGATTTAATGTAGCTCGTTGTGCAATATCTTGAACTGTAATCTTCTCATAGCCTTGTTCATCAATTAATTCCACCAGTGCATCTCTAAATAATTGGCGTGTTCGGATGACGCGGGGGTCCATTTTTTTCGACATTTTTATGCTCCTTGTATCAAATTTTCTATTTAAACAACAGATTTATTGAGAATGTTGTGTAAGCATCACAATAGGTTTTTGTGTTGTTTGCCCTTTTTAAATAGCGAGTTATAATTATATTAACGACACAGTGTCGATAATACAACTAGTTGTTAACATGTTCACGAATTGTTCATTTATATAGAAGGAAGGAAGTTTTTATTATGGGTCGTTTAAATGGGAAAGTAGCAATTATTACAGGAGCAGCAATGGGTATGGGTGCATCCGAAGCAAAATTATTCGCACAAGAAGGCGCAAAGGTAATTGCAACAGATGTGCAAATCGAGCCATTGCATAACTTAGTTAAAGAAATTAAAGAAAATGGTGGAGAGATTATGGGGCTTTCACATAATGTCACTTCAGAAGACGAGTGGAAAGCAGTAATTGCGGAGGCTGTAAAGGCTTACGGCAAAGTCGATATTCTTGTCAACAATGCAGGCGTTTCATCACCAAAAACGATGGCTGACATGGAAATGGCTGAATGGAATAAAATTATGGATATCAACCTGAATGGCTGTGTTATTGGTATGAAATACGTGATTCCTGAAATGCAAAAAGCGGGCGGCGGTTCAATCATCAATATTTCTTCCATTGGCGGAATCGTTGGGATGGCTGGTACAAGCCCCTATACAGCAGCAAAAGGTGCGCTACGTGTACTTTCTAAATCGGCTGCCATCGAATACGGCAAAGATAAAATTCGTGTGAATTCTGTGCACCCAGGCATTATCGTCACACCGATGACAGCACCAACAATGGTAGAGGGGGGCGCACTGCCATTCTATCAAACTTACACACAACTACCATATTTCGGTGAACCGGAAGATGTAGCCTATGGTGTAGTCTTCCTAGCATCTGACGAATCTCGTTTCATGACAGGCGCAGAGCTAGTGATCGATGGCGGCTGGACAGCCATGTAATCCAATAGCACAAGTAAAACTAGGCATCACATAACGTGAGCCTAGTTTTTTATGTAGAAGAAGGCAGCTGCTCACGAAAGAGTGTTGCATCCAAGCAATTGAGCGAGAACTTCGATGATTAATAGAATACTCGCGGAAGGTGGAGGAATACTCGCGGAAGGTGGAGGAATATTCGCGGAAGGTGGAGGAATACTCGCGGAAGGTAGAGGAATACTCGCGGAAGGTGGAGGAATACTCGCGGAAGGTAGAGGAATACTCGCGGAAGGTAGAGGAATACTCGCGGAAGGTGGAGGAATACTCGCGGAAGGTAGAGGAATACTCGCGGAGGGTGGAGGAATACTCGCGGAAGGGCAAGAAACTCTGTGAATGAGCGATAACTCCTCCGAAATCAAGCGTTAGAACTCTGCTCAAGTCGCCTTTTTTACATACAAAATAGCACAAACATAGTGGCTGTTTGTGCATATCATAGTTGGAGTAAGCGTTTTCTTCATTATATAGAAGAAAGTCAAAATGGAAAATTTCACGAATATGTGAATGTCACGAAAAAAAATTCATAAAAACCTTAACTATTTCATGCGAAATCCGTATAATAAATCAAACAGTACGAAAATTGTCCATATTTCTCGATAAATTGCGTGAATTTTTTAAATTGTATTGACGTAGGAAACGATAATTTGTACACTGTGTACATTCAATTGTTTTTTGGAGGAATACAATTAATTTGAAAAGTTAGGATTTGATAGATATGATCGTGTGTAAATTTGGTGGAACATCTGTAGCAAGTGCAGAACAAATTCAAAAAGTGGCAAACATTGTGAAATCTAATCCGGCACGTAAGATTGTTGCCGTTTCAGCACCAGGGAAACGTTCTGATGACGATATAAAAGTAACAGACCTATTAATACAATTAGCAAATGCAGCGTTACAACATGAGAATACGGAAGAAAAATTGCAAACTGTTGTGAATCGTTTTCGAGCGATTGCAGATGGTTTGGGATTAGACCATGCCATTTGTGACGTAATTGCGGAAGATTTACGTGAACGTGTACAAGGTGACAAAACGAACGTGGAATTATTCATCGATAGTATTAAAGCAGCAGGTGAAGATAATAATGCCAAGCTGATAGCAGCTTACTTTAATGCCATTGGTATGCCCGCACGCTACATTAGTCCAAAAGAAGGTTTAGTGGTCAATGATTTGCCTGAACGCACATTTGCTTTACCCGAAGCGTATGCTAATTTAGCCCCTTTAAAAGATACAAAAGAAATTATTGTGTTCCCAGGGTTCTTCGGTTACACTAAAGCGGGCGTATTGCGAACATTTGACCGCGGTGGCTCTGATATTACAGGTTCCATTTTAGCAGCAGCCGTTGAAGCGGAGCTGTACGAAAACTTTACGGATGTGGATTGTGTGTTCTCTGCGAATCCGAAAGTTGTCAATGATCCAGTGGAAATTAAAGAAATTACGTATCGCGAAATGCGCGAATTATCATATGCAGGCTTTTCAGTGTTCCATGATGAAGCGTTAATGCCTGTCTACAAGATTGGGGTGCCCGTTAACATAAAAAATACAAATAATCCATTAGCCCCAGGTACTCGTATCGTACCAAGCCGTCCTGCAACAGGTCGTCCCGTTACAGGAATCTCGGCAGACAGTGGCTTTTCAACTTTATATGTTTCTAAATATTTGATGAATCGTGAAGTAGGCTTTGGACGAAAGCTGCTCCAAATTTTAGAAGATGAGAATATTTCTTATGAACACACACCGTCTGGCTTAGACGATATTTCTGTCATCATGCGTTCAAATCAACTAACTCCAGAAAATGAAGCACGTATTATTAGTCGTGTGAAAGAAGAGCTACATGCTGAGTATGTAGAAATGCGTCACGGTTTTTCTATGATCGTGATTGTTGGCGAAGGGATGCGTCATAATACAGGTTTAGCTGCCCGTGCTGCCACAGCGATTTCAGAAACTGGCGCAAATATTGAAATGATCAATCAAGGTTCTTCTGAAGTCAGCCTCGTATTTGGGGTCCTTCAGGAATATGAAAACCGTATTTTACAAGCGTTATATGAAGAGTTTTTTGCCCATGCGAAAGCAAAATGACACAATCATCACTAATCCAAGTGTTTCTTGCTTGGATTAGTGTTTTCTTTTTGCTTAGAATACGGTAAAATCGAGGGCGTACATAAGTTGGGAGGGTTTTTCGTGAAGAATTTAACAATTGGGATGCTTTTCTCCATCCTTGGGATACTTTTTGTCTGTTTAACGATTATGGATATTTTACCGTCATCGACCAAAACAATGAAAATTGTTTACATTGGCATTGGCTGGGTCTTTATTATTATAGGCTCTGTGATCCGCTTTAAAAATCTCAAACAAAAGCAACAATAACGCCTTGAAATTGGAATTGTGACAATAGCCAAAGTTATGATACAATTTCAAAGAAAATAAATAATTTGAGTATTATGAAGTTGTTATTCTGTACATACGTTCAGAAGGTTCAAATTTGAATAAAGAATCGACAGTACAAATTCTTCTTTGTAAGAATTTGTTTTTTTATGTTCCGTAACTATCTCGTGCGAGGAGGCGATGAAATGCCTATACTGACGAAAGACCATATTCAACTATTTGATCATTATGTTGCCCTTCAAGCAGCTTCACCTCTGAAGGTCGTATCCTCCGCCATGCATAATCCAGGCTTTGGACATTATACGCATCTCATGAATCGAACAGTACCCATTACTTATGATGAACGGCAACCCCATCAGGAATTACAGCAATTTTTGCAGGCACAGCGCTTTCCGCTCCATAACACTGTAGCCATGATGACGGCTGTTCAGGCCCAATTTGCGACCATTCGCGACTTTACATTTGAAGGAATCCAACTTGTCATTATGATTACTGCGGGGCTAGGTAATGCGGTCGATATTACACGTGCTTTTCATCGGGAGGAGCAGTACCATGCAGGGACGATTAATACATGGGTGCTCATCAACGGAAAGCTATCGGATGAAGCACTATTTCAGGCAATGATTTCAACAACAGAAGCCAAGGTGAAGGCGTTAGTGGATGAAGCTATTACAGACCCAACAACAGGTACGCAAGCTACAGGTACTTCTACCGATAGCTTGCTAATTGCCTCCACAGAAGAAGGGGACTACCATCAGTATGCAGGCCCCATTACGATGCTCGGCAAGGTCATTGGCTATGGCGTCTATGAAACGATGCGTGAGGCTGTGCGGAAATACAAAAAAGATAAAGAGGAGAGAGCTTGATGATTGCTATCGTAATTGCCTGTATCATAGGGCTTGTTTTCGATTTATTAGTAGGAGACCCTCCAAAGCTTCCCCATCCTGTACGCTGGATTGGACATTTGATTCAATCGCAAACAGCTCTATGGAATAAGGGCAAATGGCGAAAGCTGCGTGGGATGGTGATGGCACTTGCTGTTGTTGGGACGACCATGTTTATGGTGACATTGATTCTGCTCCTTAGTTATCAGGTAAGTATCATTTTTGGCATTCTAGTAGAAGGGCTTCTCATTGGGATTGGACTGGCACAGCGTAGCTTGAGGGAGGCGGCTATGGCTGTCTATGAGCCGCTTGTCAAAGGTGATTTTGCGGAAGCGCGTGTCAAGCTGTCGTGGATTGTTGGACGTGATACCGAAAAGCTGGATGAAGATGAAATTGTGCGTGGTGTGGTAGAAACGGTTTCTGAGAATACAAGCGATGGCGTGACAGCACCGCTCTTTTATGCCTTTTTATTTGGGGCAATTGGGTTATGGGGCTATAAGGCTGTCAATACATTAGATTCGATGGTCGGCTATAAAAATGAAAAATACAAAGACTTTGGCATGTTCTCTGCCAAGCTTGATGATGTGCTGAATTTTATTCCAAGTCGTATTACAGGCTTGCTTATCGTGCTGGGCACAAAAAATGAAACAAATTATTCGCTTGGCAAGCGTTTAAAGCGATGGGCACAGGATGCGAAAAAGCATCCAAGTCCAAACAGTGGCTATTTAGAGGCAGCGACGGCTGTGCAGCTCGGTGTACAGCTAGGTGGAAAAAATACGTATAAGGGTGTTGTCTCTCATCGAGCAATTATGGGAGAAAAATTAGTTCCTTTAACGAAGGAGCATATTGCTACATCTATTCTTCATATGCGCGTTGCCACAGTTCTCTTTACGCTTGTCATGCTAGCAGTGGAGGTGTTCATTTATGCCATTACCTAATCACGGAGCAAATCCGCATAATGTGTATCAGCAATTAGGCTTAACTATGCCTGAAGTAGTGTATGATTTTAGTGAAAATGTGAATGCCGCGGGACCGCCATCCTTTGTGGAGGCACGGTGGCGTACATTTTATCCGCTAATTCAACGTTATCCAGATCCTGATGGAGAGCCCTTTTTAACGAAGGTTGCAGCTTTTCATCAAGTGGCAAAGGATACGATTCTATTAGGTAACGGGGCTTCAGAGCTTTTTAGTGTGCTAGCAAGACGCTATGCGAAAAAGCGTGTCATCATTGTGCATCCGACTTTTTCTGAATATGAGCGAACATTGCGTGCAGCGGGTGCTGATATTGTGCCCGTTTTGGTGACAGACTTCATCGAGTACACATTACCTATGGAGCAGCTACAGCATGAAATGATGGAGGCAGACGCCGTTTATCTTTGTACACCTAATAATCCGACGGGTGTCCTGCCGAAAAAAGAAGATTTACTTGCCTTAATAGAGCACGGAGCTGCCGTTAACTGTGAGCTTGTCATTGATGAAGCCTTTATGGATTGGGTAGATGAGGCGTATTCGCTAATTCATAATAGTGCACAACAACCGCATGTCATTGTCGTACGTTCGATGACTAAAATGTATGCGATTCCAGGTTTACGTCTAGGTTATTTAGTTGCACATGCTTCCATTGTGAGCACTTTAAAGGACATGCTGCCGCATTGGAATTTAAATGCCTTTGCGCTTGTTATTGGTGCGAGCTGTTTAGATGAACAGCATTATTGTCAGCAAGCCATTAGCTATGCGACAGCGCAAAGAGAATGGCTGCATCGTTATTTACAAGAAAACGGCTGTCAAGTAACCAATAGCGTTACAAATTATGTGTGCTTCTCACTACCAAAAACACAGCAGGCAGATACCTTTTTCACCTATTGTCTAGCACAAGGTATTGTTCTGCGTCATACGAAAAATTTTCAAGGTTTACAGGGTGAATGGTTCCGTATTGGAATAAAAGATATTGCGGCCATGACTTCTTTACATAATTGTCTGCAAGCTTGGTTTAGCGCAAATAAGGGGAGAGAAAAGTGACAACTTTTTATCTAGTAAGACATGGGGAAACACAATGGAATCAAGAGCAACGACTACAAGGGTGGCTGGATTCATCATTAACAGAAAACGGTAGGGCAGCGGCTGAACGGTTACACGAGCAACTGCAACAGATCCCTTTTGCTGCTGCTTATTGTAGCTCAAGTGGTCGTGCGAGGGAGACGATGGCTATTCTCACAGCCAATCGCCAACTGCCTATTGCCTATGAAGATGATTTACGAGAAATCTATTTAGGGGAATGGCAAGGTCATACCATTGAGGAGATAATGGCGACGAATAAGCTGGATTATGAGCTATATACAAACTATCCAGCACAGTTTGTTGCTACTCATACCGAAAGCTTCGGCGCTGTGACAGAAAGAGCGATGTTTACACTCAAAAAAATAGCAGCCCAATATCGGGATGAATCGATCCTCATTGTCTCTCATGCCGTCACCATTAAATGTATTATCAACGCTATTTTACAGCGTAGCATTAGTGAGCTGTGGACAGCGCCATATATTCATGGGACGAGTGTAACAGTGATTGAACGACAAGCTCAACAATGGCTTGTCCAAGATATCGGTAATTTGCATCATTTACAATAGGAGGTGCCTGAAAATGCCACTCATTTTTATTACAGGTGGTGTGCGTAGTGGTAAATCTCATTTTGCTGAGCAAGCAGCGATGCAGCAATATCAAGCGCAGTTTAGTACTGCAAAACGCTTGATCTATTTGGCTTCTGGTCTTGCTGTAGATCGTGAAATGGAGAAGCGGATTCATCGTCATCAGGCAGATCGACAGGCACAGCCCATCCAATGGCTGACGGTGGAGGCCCCATATGCGATAGCAGAGGTGTTTGAGACACTTCAAGATGGGGATGTGGTGCTGTGGGATTGCGTCACAACTTGGCTGACCAATGCTTTTTATGAAGGCTATGACAGTGGGACACCGTGTGTACAACAGCCTGGGTGTTTAGAAAATAAGCTACAGATTGTTAAACAGGCTATTCAGTCACTACTAAAGAAGAACGTGACTTTTTTTGTTGTCTCTAATGAACTGTTTGATGAGCCACCTTATAATAGTGATGAAGTAGAATTATACCGACGAACACTCGGACAATTCCATCAATGGTTCGTTGCAATGGCACAGGAAGCCTATGAGATGAATGACGGTATTGTGAAGAGGTGGAAATAAATCGAGAAAGAGGGCAAGACGATGAAAAATTTTTGGCATAGCCTGCTATTGGCATTTCAATTTTTTACGGTTTTGCCAGTACATAAAGAGCTACCATTAACGAGGTTCACCATCACAGGTATGTTCGCTTGCTTACCGTGGATAGGGGCTTTGATGGGGACGACGGTGGCAGCCGTGCTTTATAGTCTCACGCAGTGGACCGCAAGCAGTGAAGTGATGCTAGCTTTTATTGTCATAGGGCTATTGGCTTTATGGACAGGTGGTTTACATTTAGATGGCTTTATCGATATGGGCGATGCCTATTTTTCTTATCGAGATCGAGAGAAACGATTGGAGATTTTAGATGATCCTCGTGTAGGGGCATTCGGGGTATTGTCTGTCGTGTTTTTATTAATGGGTAAATTTGTCATTCTACATGAGCTATTTGTACAGCAGCAATTCGCTTTATGGATGGTGTTATTTGTGCCATTTCTAACTAGGGTGGGTATGAGCTTTTATTTTATGTCACTCCACTGCTCAAAGGAAAAAGGTCTTGCCTATTTTTTTAAGTCTCATATTAATGCCAAGCTACTGCAAATATGGTTGTTGTTATCGCTCCTCTTAGCTATGACGGCTGTATTTGTCTTTACTGAGTTCTCTCTGCTACCCATTGTATTAGTAATCGTTTTAGCCATTGCGCTTTTTATTTTTCGCCAATTTACGTTGCGCAATTTTGGTGGCGTATCAGGTGATTTACTAGGTGCATCGATTGAAGGAATGGAGGTTGTGCTATGGGTGACATTGTTACTGTGTGCTTAATGAGGCATGCACCAACGAAAGAAAATTTAGAAAAGCGCTATCTTGGCTGGACGGACGCACCATTAGCAGCGACAACCGAGCTTGCTGTTGTAGATGCGAATGTCGATAAGGTTTATGGCAGTGATTTACTACGCTGCCGAGAAACAGCGGCTCATTATTTTCCGAATGCAAGCTACCAGACAGAGCCACGCTTTCGTGAGACAAACTTTGGTGCGTTTGAAGGGCAAACTTATGAGGAATTAAAAATGAATGCCCATTATTGTGCATGGCTTGACGATCCGATTCACACGCCCCCACCACAAGGCGAAGCGTTTGATGATTTTGTAACGCGTGTTGTAGACGGCTTCAACCATTTACCAAAGGATGAGGATCATTATTATTTAGTTGTTCATGGCGGGGTCATTCGTGCGTTACTCGTTGCTTTTGCCCCAACAGAGCAGCCTTTTTGGTCCTATCAAGTGCCACATGACAAACAATTTGTTTTAACGTTTTCAAGAAAGGCTTGGGAGGAGGGAGCAAGATGCATGTCTTTATCGGAGGCGCCTATAACGGCAAAACCGACTATGTGAAGGGTTTGTATGAACAGCATCAGATGGTAATGCTTGATGGCGAATTACCAGAGGTGGCACCAGCCTGTGATGTCCTCGTCATAAAAAATTTAGAAAAATGGCTTGTGACACAAAATTTGGAGGAAGATGAACAAGTGGTTCAAACGGTGCTAGCAACAGTACAGACATTGGAACAACAATGTAGATTAGTGCTCATTGTCACGGATATGGGGCGTGGTGTTGTGCCGATGGAAAAGCAAGGACGTCTACTAAGAGATACATGTGGTCGTTTATACCAAGCTTTGTTCAAGGAAGCAGAGCAAGTTGTACGAATTTGGTATGGATTGGCTGAACAACTGAAATAAGGTAAACACTCAATAGAAAAGAGGAGAAGGCATGGAACGACAAAGATTAAGGAAATGGATATTGACGGCAATGGTAGCGGCCATTTGTGCTGTAGGGGCAATGATTAAAGTGCCAACATTTATTTCAACGGCGGCTCTAGACTCGGCTCCAGCCTTTTTAGGGGTTGTCTTTTTATCACCGCTACTAGCAGGTGTCGCTGGGCTGATTGGTCATTTTATTACAGCGCTCACGGCTGGATTTCCACTAGGTCCTCTACATCTACTGATTGCCGTAGAAATGTTGATAGTTGTCTGGATCTTTGGTGTGATGCATAAAAAAGGCATGCATTTTTGGAAATGGCCCGTTGCCCTAGTATTAAACGGCATTGTGGCGCCACTTCCGTTTTATTTTATTATTAGCCCAGCATTTTTCTGGGGAGCGTTAGGGAGTATTTTGATGGCAACGGTAATCAATTTAGTGATTGTCGCTGTAGTTATGCCCGTTTTGTCAAAGGTTTTTGTGCGTAAGGAAGGTCGTGTACAGTGAGAAATGCGATGAAAGTAGGCTCGTTGGTTGCGACAATGGATAATGCGGCAGCCATTGGAGAAAAACCTCAGGATATTGTGTCTGCATCCGATCAATTGACAGCCTATATGACGGCACGTGTATCGTTTTTAGAGCAACTTGCCGCGCAGGCATTGCCCATCCAAATACTGCTTGCTAATTTTTCTGGTGATGCCGCGTGGTCACGCTATGAGAAAGGCATTCAGCAAGTGTTTGAAGAGGCGGGTCTTACATGTCCAGCCATTGCAGGCAGTACAGAATCCAATATGCCCACACTGCAATCAGGTTTAGCTATTACGATGCTAGGGGAGAGCCAACAGCGCTGTGCATTTGACCATGAACAGCTTAGCTGGTACACCTATGGCTTGCCACTTGTGGGCGAGGAAGTGTTGGCGCAGCCTGAAGATGTTGCACAGTTGCAGCCAATTTTTCAGGCATGGCGAGCGGAAATGGTTCAGCAAGTATGGCCCGTTGGATCAAAGGGGCTGCAAGGAGAATTCGCCCGTCTATTTAGGGGGCAGCGTGTTGAAAGTTCTGTTGATTGTACAAAATCCGCAGGGCCCTGCACGGTCATTTTGCTAGGCATTGATCCTGATAAAGAGCAACAGGCACAAAAACTTTTCCTGCGAAGCTTCGAAAAACTACACATCACTACACTGTAACAGGGCTTGCTTCGAGCAATGGTCATCCTAAGTAAATGCAAGGAGCATGGCCAGGAAAACGCAGCTTTATTGGCATAACAATGGGAACGTCCACATCCGGGCGTTCCCTTATTTTTTACAAAGCTTTTATTTTCAAGGTTTATGTCCTGCGCATATAAGCACGTATTGTGAGAGGTGCCAAGATTGCAACCATCACTACACACTGTAGATACTTCCAGCCCGTACGTTCAGATCGACACCATCAACAGCACGATTATTTCCAAAAAGCTTAACCAAACGATTGGCTTCAATTGCCCACTCGACATTCGTTGCTAGTGATGCTCCCATGGAATTTCCCCTTATATCTACAAACAGATCATACATGACATCAATGAACTGAATATTAACTGGCTAAAAATATGCTAGATAGCTACCTAACTTACATGATTGATAGGGTTGTAAATATTACGAGACCCGAAAAAATATTGCCAAATGGGAATGATTTTCAGTTATAATGAGGAACGAATGGGATTTAAATAGAACGGAGACGAATGTATGCAGGTAGTTAAACAGTTAGGGCAGTATTTGGGGCCTTATAAATTTTTCACTTTGATTGCGCCGTTATTGATGGTGCTAGAGGTGACGATGGATTTAATTCAGCCAACCATCATGCAGCATATGATTGATACAGGGATTGCCAATGGGGATAATCGTTATGTATTGACTATGTTTGTCTGGATGCTTGGCAGCGCAGTGCTGGGGCTTATTGGTGGAGTCGGTTGCTCGTACTACAGCTCGAAGGCTGCGATTCATTTTGCATCGGATGTTCGACAGGCTCTTTATGAGAAGATGATGACGTATTCAGCCAAGGAGCGGGATGCGTTTACGACAGGGAAGCTGATTACGATTTTAACAAGTGATGTGGAAAGTATTCAGCGCGCGTTTATGATGACGCTACGTATTTTTGTGCGTGGGCCGTTGCTTTTTATCGGAGCAGTGATTATCGTGTTTGTGACAGCGCGTGAGCTTTTTTCCATCCTTCTCATTATCGTGCCGTTGTTGATGATCGCCATGTATTTTTTTACGAAGTATTCAGGTGTGCTGTATCGCCGTGTTCAGGAGGCGATTGATGGGGTCAATACGAAGCTACAGGAAAATTTGGCGGGTATTCGTGTGGTCAAAGCGTTTCGTCGTGAGACACAGCAGGTGGCACAATTTGGAGAATTAAATGAGGCGCTGACAAAGCGTTTCATCACTGCAGAGCAAATCGTAGGGGTACTTGTGCCCTTTACGATGTTTATTGTCAATCTGGGCATTGTAGCTGCACTTTGGCTTGGGGCCATTAAGGTAGAGGCGGGTACTTTGAAAGTTGGGGTCATTCTGGCGTTTATTAACTATTTAACGATTATTTTAAATGGTTTAATGTCTTCTAGTATGGTGCTAATGCAAATTGCACGAGCATTGCCTTCAGGAGAACGGATTGTGGATATTTTAAATAAAGACATAGCGGTGAAGGAATCGGAACAGGCGGTTTCTGCATCCATACAAGGTGCGATTGACTTCGATCAGGTGAGCTATCGATACTATGATACAGCAGAGGATGTCCTCAAAAAAATTTCGTTTTCTGTAAAGCCTGGGCAAACGGTAGGCATCATTGGAAAAACAGGTAGTGGTAAATCAACACTAGTAAAGCTGCTTCCTCGCTTATTTGATCCAACAGATGGTGAAATTCGCCTAGATGGCAGACCACTAAAATCGTATGCCCTCGCTACATTACGTGCGCATATCGGCTTTACCTCCCAAAAAGCGTTATTGTTCTCTGGAACGATTGAAGAAAATATTCGGCTCGGCAAGGATGAAGCGACAGCCGAGGAAATACAACAGGCAATAGGGGCGGCCTGTGCGAGTGAATTTGTGGAGCGACTTGATAAAGGCTTAGCCCATGAATTGTCACAGGGAGCTACAAATTTATCGGGCGGGCAAAAGCAGCGCCTTGCTTTAAGTCGTGCATTTATTCGCAAGCCTGCCATTCTAGTGCTAGATGATACTACCTCCGCGCTCGATAGTGCGTCGGAGCAGCATGTGCAGCAGGCTATTGCCACACAGTATCAAGACACAACGACATTGATCGTAGCGTCGAAAATTGCCTCGATACAGCAGGCTGATGTGATTTTGGTCTTAGAGGATGGCGACATTGTTGGGCAAGGAACCCATCAGCAGTTACTACAAGCCAATACGCATTATCAAGCCATTTATGCGTCGCAGCAAAAGGCTGGTGAACAAGAATGAGTCAAAATCAACCAAAGCAAATGAATTTTGGACGTGGCCCACGTATCGGAGGACCATCTGAGAAGGCGAAAAATCAAAGAGCAACACTGTTCCGAATATGGCATTATGTCAAACAGCAAAAAGTAGGGATGTTTTTAGCCATCTTTTTTGTCGTTGCTTCTACCTTTTTAAGTCTAGCAGGGCCCTATTTGATTGGGCATATTATTGATGATTATATTATGAAAAAGGATATCGACGGCACGATCCGTTTAGGTATCGTCTTAGCTGTTATTTTTACGGTAGCATCTATTCTGACATGGCTGCAAACCTATGTCATGATTCATGTGGCGATGAAAACAATTCGGACATTGCGGCTGGAACTGTTTCATAAGCTTCAAACGCTCACATTACGATTTTTTGATCGGCGTGCACTGGGCGATTTAATGAGCCGTGTCACAAATGATATTGATAATTTAAATACGGCCCTTGCACAAAGTGTGACGCAAATCGTGTCATCTATTTTAACTGTCATTGGTGTCAGCATCGCGATGTTCACATTGAGCTGGCAATTAGCAATTGTGACATTGATTATTATTCCGCTTATTGTGTTCACAACCAAGCAAATTATTAAGCGCAGTAGTAAAAACTATGCAGCAAGGCAACGGGATCTTGGCAGGCTGAACGGCTATATTGAGGAAATGATTACGGGTGCGGAGGTCCTCACGCTTTTTGGGAAGGAGCAGCAAACGATTGATACATTTCATCAGCAAAACGAAAATCTGCGAAACTCCGCCCAACGAGCAGAAATTACTTCTGGCTTATTAGGACCGATTAATAATTTTATGAATAACTTGGGCTTAGCTGTCGTTATCGGAACTGGTGCCTTTTTAGCCGTGAAGAGCATCATTACAGTTGGGATCATTGCCGCCTTCGTGACGTATACACGGCAATTTTTCCGTCCGCTTAATCAGTTATCGAATTTGTTAAACACCTTTCAGTCGGCCATTGCTGGTGCAGAGCGTGTGTTTGAGATTCTAGATGAACCATCCGAGGTAGCAGATCAGCCTCATGCCATCGAGGCAGCATCGCTCAAAGGAGATGTTATATTCCAGCAAGTATCTTTTAGCTATGAGCCAAATAAGCCTGTGTTAAAAAATATTCACTTCCATGCCAAGGCAGGAGAGACCATCGCTCTTGTTGGTCCAACAGGCTCAGGGAAAACGACGATTATTAATTTACTGACGCGTTTCTATGACGTCGATCAAGGGGAAATTTTGATTGATGGGCACAATATCGAACACTATCAAATGGCGACCATTCGCCAAAGAGTAGGCGTAGTTTTACAGGATACGTATTTGTTCTCTGGCACCATTCGTGAAAACATTCGCTTTGGGAAGCTAGATGCCACAGATGAAGAGGTCGTGGAAGCAGCGAAAATTGCGAATGCCCATCACTTTATTAAATATTTACCAGCCCAATACGATACACCTGTGCAGGCAGGTGGGGCTAATTTAAGTCAGGGACAACGCCAGCTCATCGCCATTGCTCGTGCTATTTTAGAGAATGCTGATATTTTAATTTTGGATGAAGCGACGTCGAGTGTGGATACGCAAACAGAGGTCGATATTCAAAAAGGCTTACAGCATTTAATGCAGGGACGCACAAGTTTTGTCATAGCTCATCGTTTAAAAACCATCGAGAATGCGGATCAAATCCTCGTCATTCAACAGGGGGAAATTGTCGAGCAAGGTAATCACCAAACGTTAATGCAGCAGGAGGGCATTTACCGTCATCTCCAGCAAAAATTATTGTTAGAGCAGGTAGAATAGGGAATAATAACGGTACATCTTCCAGAAAGCGAGGGATAGACATGTATGAATTAAAAACGAAAGAAACAGATGCAAGTGTCATTGAATTTATCGAAAATGTGGACCATCCACAAAAACGAGAAGACGCCTTTCGGTTATTGGACATTTTTACAGAGGTCACAGGTTATGAAGCCAAAATGTGGGGACCGAGTATTATCGGCTTTGGTAGCTATCATTACAAATACAAAACAGGCCATGAAGGGGATGCACCCCGTGTTGGCTATTCCCCACGCAAAGCAAAAATTAGCCTATATTTTGCCCCAGGTGATGAGCGAGAGCAGCTATTACAGCATTTTGGCAAGCACACAACAGGGAAAGCTTGCGTGTATATTAATAAGCTTGCGGATGTGGATGAAGACATCCTAAAAGCCCTTATACAACAAACCATCGACTTTGTACAAAAAAACTATCCAGATGCTTAATACTAAGAAAGCTGCCTATCTCAATGTAGGCAGTTTTTTTATGGAATCACTGTAACGTATATATACAGGATACGTCTAAAAATACTAACAAAAAGAGGGTGTAACCTTATTGCGGCCTTCATTGTATTTAAATAAAAGGAAGTGGTAAGAGCAGTGATACTAGATATTACAGAGAAGTTAATTACAATTTTCTGGGATATTCCTGAAAAAGTAAACAGATGATATTTAGAGATCGCTAGTCCAAATGCTTTAACAGTGTCCTATTATTGGAATAAAGTGGCCATTTGGACTACAGGTACTTATAATGAATCATTCAAAGTACTGTAACAACAATCAAATTCATAGAAAAACATATGGAGTAACAGGTTAAAAAGACTATGCAGCCATCTGGTGTCGATATTCAATCGAGGTCAGATGGCTGAGTCATTTTAGGAAGTGTGCAACTATAATTTTTCTCCAAAAATTAATTAGAAATTTATTTTTAACGTATATCCTTGCAAGTATGAATGGAGAGGAGCTACGTATGAAGAAATTAAAGAAATTATTGGTATACATAGGAGCATTAATCATGCTTGGAATGGTGGTCGTTTGGATCTACCATGATCATTTAGTACAGAAGGAATCTGCTATTTTACAAAATAATGGCACACTAGTAGACGTCGATGGTCATCAAATCAATGTCTATCAGGAGGGAGTTGGCGAGGATACATATGTATTTATGGCAGGTTCAGGCATTGCAGCCCCAGTGTATGAGTTAAAGGGGCTGTACAGTAAGTTTTCACAGCACCATCAAATAGCAGTAGTGGATCGAGCTGGCTATGGTTATAGTGATGTAGCCCATGATGCAAGAGACATTGAGACAATCCTAGCGCAAACACGAGAGGCACTGCTACAAAGTGGTCTTCAGCCTCCTTATATACTCGTACCACATTCCATTTCAGGGCTAGAAGCCATTTACTGGGCACAAAAATACCCCGAGGAAGTAAAGGGAATCATCGCGCTGGACATTGGTTTACCTAGTCAATATGTAAAGCATCCAATGGGAACCGTCGATAGATGGATGGTGAAGGGGATGAGTCTAGCAACTAGAATGGGCTTACACCGACTTCTGCCATCACAGGTCTATAATCCGCAAGTATTGAAAATGGCCTTTTTAACAGCAGAGGAAAAGAAAAGGTATCAGGCATTGTCCTTTAGACAATTTTTTAATGAGGATATGAAAAATGAGCTGTTACAGGTCTATGAAAATAGTTTACAATCAGAACAGCTTCCAAAGCCGCAAAACACGCCGATCTTGCTGATTGATGCCATTGCAGAGGACAATAAAGATTCGCAATATACGAAGCAGAAAAGGCAGGATTATGCAGACTTTGCACAGCAATTCATCTATGCACAGGTGGAAGAGGTCAGTGGCACACATAGTATTTATCTTTATCAACCCGATGAAATCTATCAACTAGCCATGACATTTATGAAAACGAATGCTGATAAGAAAGGTCGATAATATGAAAGGATTTACCATTTTAATTGTAGAAGACGATCAAATGATTGGGGATTTGCTACAAAAAATACTACAGCGAGAAGGCTATGAAGCGATTTGGAAAACAGATGGTCGGGACATTATGTCACTCATTCAGCAAGTGGATTTAGTCATTATGGATATTATGCTGCCAGGAGAGGATGGCTATCAATTAAGCAAAAATATTAAACGATTAGGCTTAAATATCCCCATTATTTTTCTATCGGCACGGAATGATATCGATAGTAAGCTAGAGGGCTTAACGGTCGGGGAGGATTATCTGACAAAGCCATTTGACCCGCGTGAGCTTTTGCTTAGGATGCAAAAAATGTTGAGACAGCAATATGGTACATTGACGCAAATCCAGCATTTATTTATTGATGGGGAGCGGCGTAAAGTGTTTAATCAAAATCTTCATGATGAAATTGCATTGACAGCGACAGAGCGGAAAATGTTCTTTTATTTATTTGACAATCGAGACAGAGTGTTAACAAAGGAGCATTTTTTCGACTATCTTTGGCCACTGGATGAACGCAATCATAATCTTCTCAATGTCCATATTAAAAAGATTCGAGCAAAGCTACATGATCCAGCAGGCAGCATTATACAAAATATTTATGGAGAAGGGTATCGTTTGAATACCTACATCAAAAAATGACCTTAAAAACGAAATACCGTACTTTATTATTTTTGGCGATTGCTAGTGTACCAATTGTGTTATTAAGCATTAGTGTGGCTATAGCTCTTGTTTATGACAAGGTCTTTAAATTGAAAAATGAAGGCATTCCGTTTCATGAATCCTTTGCCTATCCTATTATGCTCGTAGCGTTTGTGCTGTCATTAGGACTGTTAGCATTATTATTCTCAACAACTATCCATTCTTTATTGTCAAAAATCACGATGCTCAATAAAACGATACGGGAATTAGCTAGTAATGAGCGAATACCAAATACGTTAACAGTTAGTAGTGAGGATGAAATAGGACAGCTTATGCAGTCTGTCAATCTCTTAATTGAGCGGACGACTTACCGAGAGTTAGAGCTAGCGCAGCAGCAGGAGCTCCAAAAAGAGCTGCTGCAAAAATTACGACATGACATCCATACGCCCTTGACGGCCATACGTTTACAGTTATTTTTTCTAGAAGATCAATTACAAGGGTAGCCGAAATTGGTGGAATCCTTAAATGCACAAATCCACTATATAACGAATTTAACAAATGCATTTCAGTTACAAGCCTTTGATACAAGTGAAAATGCCTTTGTTGTCCAGGAGGAAATCCAGCTTGCACAGCTACTAGAAACGATGATGAAGAAGTGGCGTTATTTATATCGCATGCAAAACATGGCCCTGCATTTTCACCGTGACGACCCACATGCTAGTTGGATTAGCAATGAATTATGGCTACAACGTTTATTTGATAATGTCTTCCAAAATACATTAAAGCATGCCCAAGCAACTCAGCTAGAGGTTTCGATAAAGAATGGTCAAGTGTTCATGTGTGATGATGGAGTCGGCTTCAAGCCTGATGCCGATCATGCAGGACTTGGGCTCAAAATTATACAGGACATTGCCAAAACATTGAACATCGACGTTTCATTACAATCAAACGACACGGGGACTTCCTTTGGCTTTGCCCAAAAGTCCCCGCAATAAAAAAACAACGGCAGCCTTTGCCGTTGTTAGTCTTAATGAGATTTTCGTTGTTGCAGTAAAAAGAGCGCAAGTCCTAGTAAAATGACGATAATGCCAATCCCTTGTTGAATAGAAATCATCTCATCTAAAATAAAATAAGCTAATATACATGTACCGATCGTTTCGCCTAAAATGCTCATCGAGATAACGGTTGTACTTAACCATTTCAATAGCCAATTAAAAATGGTTTGCCCAAAAATCGTTGCAATAACGGCTAATCCTACAAGAGACCACCAAGTGGATGCTGAATAGTCGAAGAACGATTCCTGCATAAAGAGGGCGTATACCGCTAAGAAGATGGAGCTGCTTCCATAGCCAATGATCGAATAAGGAACAAGTGATAAATCCTTGCGAACAAATTGTCCGATAAAAAAGTAGGCCGTAATAATACCTGCCGCTATAAAGGCAAGGATATCGCCATAAAGAGCTTGTCCACTAATCTGGAAATCCTGCCAGCCGATGATGAAACAACCAATAATGGCTACACAACAGCCAACAATTGCTCCTTTAGAAAAACGTTCTTTAAATAAAAAATAGCTTCCCACTAAAGAGAATAAAGGTTGTAGCGTCACAATGACCGTTGAACTAGCCACCGATGTGTAGTTTAATGATTCAAACCATAAGACATAGTGACAGGCTAAAAATAATCCTGATAAAATGCCCAGTCCCCACTGTTTTTTGGAGAGGCTCGTCATTTCCTGTCGCAATCCCTTTTGCGCTAATAAAAAGGGAAGTAGTACTAGTAGCGCAAAAAATAATCGATAAAAGGCCGTAATGGCTGGTGGCGCATCGGCAAGCTTGACAAAAATAGCTGAAGTCGATAATGCAAAGACAGCAAAAAATAAAGAGATGTAATAAAACATGATGAACTCCTATGTATTTGTTTATAATAATAAACAAGATTAATAATATTGCCTAACCTATTATAGTGTAGTCTTCCTCAATAAAATAGGGTTTTTAGAATATCAGCACAAAACTCGAAAAATACACATTATGATAAAAAAGGGGTCGTGCCATGCAGTATCATCAATTAGGACAAACCGTACTCAGTTATCGGAAGAAAAATGGGATGACCATTAGAGAGTTTGCAGATTATGCAGGAATTAGTACTTCTTTAATTAGTCAAATCGAACGTGGACAAGCGAATCCATCGTTAAGTGTGCTGGAGTTAATTGCCAAGGCTCTACATGTCCCATTGTTTACACTTTTTATTCATGATATCGATACAAGTACACTTATTTCACGCAAGCACAACCGCAAAAAAATATATCGAGAAAACAAGGATCATATTGTCTATGATGTATTAACACCTGACTTTATGAAAGCTCGAATTGACATGCTCATGATGGAATTAAATCCACACGCTGTGACCACGGAAAGTCACTATTGTCACAAGGATAAAGAAGAGATAGCAGTGATGATGAGGGGGCAAGGTTATGTAGAGCTAGAAGGAGAAGAGTATGAGCTATTGGAAGGGGATGTTGTGCGGATCCCGCCGAATGTTCGACATCGTTTCCTCAATAAAAGCAATGACAGCATCCACGTATTATTCGTTCTAACACCTTCATTAATATAGAATAAGCAAGGACTAGCAAAGCCTTGCTTTATTCGATACTATTCTGTTTCAAGCAAGGACTCTATTACCTGCTTTAATTGCATAATAGAGGAAAGCTTGCTGTCGTTTTCATGATAAATAAAGACCGTTTCAATTACTTTATTGAGATCATCCATGTCATAAAAGTGCAGGTCAGGGCAATGATAAAGTGCCAATAATTTCGTATTTAAGACCGCCACCGTATGCTCAATTTCTAGAAAATCAAGAATACTACTAACGGATTTAATTTCTTTCATTGTAAAAGGAACTTGCTTCATTGTGAGCCATTGTGCCAATGCATGTGTATACATACAGCCTTTACTTAAGACGAGTAGTGTTACTGGCGTTCGTTGCTCAAAATCGATGACATGAGAAGGGCTTGAAATGACTTCAAATGTTTCTGACGCAATTAAATCATAGTTTAAATTGGCATACTGTTTAGTTGGATTACTAGTCAGTGCACAATCCAGCTCAGCATTGTGTACTTTGTGATTTAAAGATGTACTCGATTCGACAGTGAAATCGACATCAATTGGGCTATGACTCGTTTGGAGTTCGTTCATAATGGATGCACCATAAATTTTAATGGTTGTATGAGAAGTTCCAAAATGGAGGCTCGTTTGAGTAGGTCCGATCATTTGTAAAAATTCTTCATAGTTTTGGGCAACCTGTTTTAAAAATTGTAAATAATGGCTGCCTACCTCCGTCAGCTTTAAACCTTGTGGTGTTCGTTTAAAGACCTCCTGTCCAATTTCACTTTCTATTTTTTTTACCTTCGAAGTTAAGGCAGATTGTGTATAATTGGTGATTTCAGCGGATTTACTTAAGTTTTGCCTTTCTAAAAGCTCTATTTTTAAGGCAATGTCTTCAATGTTCATGTTGTTCGTCACACACCTATTAAATTTTTTGATAGCTGCTATCATTTTCCTCCATTTTACGTATGCTATCAGTCAACGTAAACTCTAGGTAGCGACAAGGTATACTGCATAAATAAAGCGGTATCAACCTGATGGAGGGTTAACATGCATACATATTATCAATGGGTTATTTTATTAGTGGCTACACTGTCACAGACAGCTGCAACCTTTGTCACCTATGGGATGGGGCCAGTTGCCTCTTTTTATCAAATGGAATGGCACTTAACGTCCTTTCAAACTGGACTGATTGTTTCAGCCGTCAATATAGGGCCGATTTTCTCCATGCTGTTATTTGGCTATCTTATGGATAAAAAAGGAGAAAAGCGGATTATTGGATGGGGCTCCATTATACTGGGCCTGTCAGCCTTCCTGTTAATACCTGTGAACCATTATACGACATTGCTACTCGTATTAATAGTTGTTGGTATCTGGTATGGTAGTGCACAAACTGGCGGCAGTACCGCTATTGTGAAGTGGTTTCCAGATAAGCATCGTGGGCTTGCTATTGGTATTCGCCAGACAGGTATCCCCATTGGTGGGGCACTTTCTTCTATTGTACTAACGTATTTATATCAACAGCACCATCTGTCCGCTGTGCATTTGGTACAGGGCTTAGTGGCGATAGGTGGGGGACTCTTATTTTTACTGCTGTATCATGAACCAAAACAGCACGTAATCGTTGCCGCAAATCCTATTTCCTTTAAAGAGAAGATGGTGGCTATTCAACATAATCGAGCGCTCTATCCTCTATTTTTTGTCGGCATTGTCATGATGTCCTTACAAATGGTCATCATTGCTCATTTTATGAGCTATTTACATCAAGAGGGCGGCTATACATTAACAGAGGCAGGGAGCTATTTAAGTTTGATTTTGCTAGGAGGCATGCTAGGGAGAATCGTGCTTGCTTGGCTGGGTGACCAATATTTCGCTCATAAACGTGCGTCATTGTTAGTGCTTGTCATGGTTGCCACATTTATGATGATTGGCTGTTTGCCCTTTGTCATACATGGGAAGAGCTTGATGATTATTTTTTGTGGTGTGTTTGGTTTTTTAGCACTCGGCTGGTATTCCTTATATATTACCTGTGTCACCGAGCATTCCGATCCTCAAGCTGTGGGACTTACTGTGAGTGCAGCTTTAACGATTAATCAATTTTTTATTGTCTTAGCACCAACGTTGTATGGCTTATTAGTTGCTATTTTCTCAAGTCATCAAATAGCCTTGGATTTCATGGCCATGTTCATCATCATTGGGGCATTTCATTTATACCGAACATCCCAAAGTAGTCTATTGCTTGAAAATTCGGTAAAATAATGGAAAACAGAAAAAGGTGGTAATGGTGAATGACCAGTTCGATTTGGATTGATGCGAAAATGGATAGCGTGTGGCAAGCGATTACAGAGGAACAACTCCTCTCGCAATGGTATGCACCAGGCTCTACCTGGGATATCCCTAATCTAGCAGCCGGTGAAAAGATGACGTTTACGTTAATGCCCAATGCGCATAATCAGCTATCTGAAAAGCTACCTATGCAGCTCACGATTCAGCACGTAAAAAAACATGAGGAGTTTTCCTTTTACTTAGAGGTGCCGGAAACGCTGATTGCCATTACGCTAGCACAACAGCACGAGAGGACAACTGTAAGCTTTAACTCACCAGGCTATGAGGCTTCGCTGGCTAATTTAAAGGCATTGCTGGAAGGGGGAGATATCCCTTATCAGTAGCGAACCCTACGTCTTAGGTCTTAGATAAATTTCGAGCGCAGGGTCGTATTTTAAAAGATTGACTCCTATATAATGAAATTATTGGTAGATTATATGGCGGGAGGAAATCATGTTGAAAAAATTAGTTGGTTTAGGTGTCATAATGGGTACATCTGTATTGGTCTTATCGGGGTGTTTCTCCTTTATTCCAAACAACAAGATGCGAGAGGAGGCCATCTTGGTAGAAAAGGATAAAGTGAAAGCATTAGAGGTAGACATTGATCTAGGTGTCGGTGAACTGACAGTATCGAGCGGTGCGAAGGAATGGGTAGAGGGCAAGGCCGACTATAATATTAAAAAGCTAGCCCCACAGGTAGACTATGATGTCCACGGCGATACGGGAGAAGTGGATATTCAGCATAAAGGCTCTACAAAGCTAGGGATCTCAAATATTAAAAACACTTGGGCAATCCAACTGAATGACAGTATCCCGATGGATTTGACAGTTGAAACAGGCGCATCCCTTGCAAACCTAGATTTACAGGGGCTCCAACTGGAAAAGCTTGATATTGATGCAGGTGTCGGTGATGTAACGGTTAATTTAGGTGGCGATTGGAAAAAAAGCTTTAAGACATCGATTGAAACAGGCGTCGGTCAAACAACCGTTATTTTACCATCAAAGGTTGGTGTCAAATTAACGACAGAGAAGGGCATCGGATCTTCAAATATAGAGGGTCTTGTATCAAAAGGCCAGGGTGTCTATGTCAACGAAGCCTATGACAAGGCAGATGTTGTGCTGGAGGTTCATTCGGAATTGGGTGTCGGAGATATTACCTTTAAATTAGATCAATAAAGGAAAATGTAGTAGGCTACTTAAAATGCAGTAGTCTACTTTTTGTATGACCAAATAAATAAATAAATCAAAGTGAAACCTTTTGCTTGGATAAAAGACTCTAAATATGGAAGGAGGGGAAACAAGTATGGAACATGATTTATCTATCGTTAAACAAGCGATTGCGGGGCAGAAGGAAGCCTTTGAACAGCTACTTGTGCTAGAGGAAGAAAAACTATATTACACGGCGCTATCGTATGTTGGTCAAAAAGAGGATGCGCTAGATGCTATTCAAGAAGCGGCATGTAAAGCCTATTTAACCGTTCATCAACTAAAAAATCCAGCATTTTTCTCGACATGGCTGTTCCGCATTTTAATTCATGAATGCTATCGTTTGCTGAAAAAGGGCAAGAAAATGATTCCCTATGAGGAGAGGGAATTATTAGATCGGTTACATGAACAGGAGCAAGTCATCGGGAATCCTATTGATTTAGCAGAAGCTATCCTACAATTAAACCATTCCCAGCAAATGGCGCTCATTTTATTTTATTATCGCGATTTGCCGATTAAAGAAATTTCAGACATGATGGAAAAGCCTGAGAACACCATCAAAACCTATTTGCATCGTGGTAAAAAACAGCTAAAACGACAATTAGAAAGGAGTGCAATGTTCAATGAAAAAGTCAGTGACCCTACCTGAATTTCCACGAGATGAGGTACGAGCAGCGATTGCACAAGGTATTCAACAAGCACAAGGTAAACCAATTCAAATGAAAAGAAGAAGCAAGCGTAAACCATTCGTATTTATTGCCAGTACTGTTGCCGTTTTTAGTTTAACCATTGGCACAGCCTATGTATCACCAACATTTGCGAGCACATTGTCCAAGCTACCAATTATCGGTTCCGTATTCAATGACTCAGGCTTGCCTGGGCTAAAACAAGCCAGTGAACAGGGGCTAACCAAAGCTGTTGGCGAAACACAAACCATCAATGGGATTTCGGTCACAGTAGATGAGGTGCTTTATGATGATTCTCGTATAACGGTTGGGGTAACGATGCAATCTGAGCAGGAATTGAGTGAACTATATTTTGGAGCAGGCTTGGAATTTACCATTAATGGCGCCCAACCAACTGTCAGCTCAGGTAGCTATTCTGAACATAGGTTAAGTCCTACGGTTCGGACAGGTATTGCGACGTTTGATGTCAAACAGGTTGAGGAAATGCCAGACTCCTTTCATTTGGGCTTAACACTAGAAGGAGAAAAGGGAGAAAAATGGATGTTTTCGACCCCCATTGAAAAGATTACAGAGATTGTCCATGTTCCTGTGAACCATCGACAGCAGGTTGATGGCATTGAGCTTGATATATCCAACATCTCCTTCAGTCCATCAGGGATCTCCCTTGACTATGAAGCAACGATGAACGGAATCCTCGATAACCCACCAGCATCTATAGAATTTTTCATAACAGATGGGCAAGGCAGAGAGATTGCCTCTCATTCGGGCGGTGGAAAAGCACAATTTGATGATGGGTTGTGGAAATTAAGCAGCACGAAAGCCTTTGATCCAATAGCACAACACGTTGAAAAATTAATCATTACGCCTTATGTTTCCATTCCATCAGGAGGTGGGAGCGTTCAAATAGACGCTGATGGCAAAGAAACACATATCCCATTCAATCCATCAGCCTATAAAGAAGTGAAGTTCCAACCATTTACAGTAGAAGTACCAGTACAATAATAGGAGCGTCAAATACATCCTTTGTATTTGGCGCTTATTTTATGGTAGCTTTAAGAAAGTTATTGTTTTGAAGGAGCGAAAGTCGTGAAAATTTATACATACAAGCAACCAGCAGCCATCGAGTCAACAGAGGCCATCCAAATTATCAATGAAGCGGGGGAGGTATCGTCCACTGTTCAACGTGTTTATTCCAATGCTCTAAAAAAAGCATTTGACCGCACAATGGACTATCGTTATTTTGTTCGCTTTGATGTCAATGATCGCAACGGTCGACCACTTTTTACGTGTAAAAAAGTATCCCGTCGTGGGCGCGTACATTTCAGAGGCAAGGATTTGGTGTCAGGCAAAGACTATATGATTGCCTATGATGGCTGGCAAGTCATGATTCCTGATTTACTGATTACAAATGGTGAACAGCAAATCAAGCTCAACAAAGAAATGGAGGGCTGGTCTGTATTTACAGTGAATGAGCAGCCTATCGCACGTTGGCAAGCTACTTTCTGTGAGACGCATTTTGACATTACGCTAGAAATTGAAGACAGTAGTCCCATCCAGGAGGAAGCCTTTTTTATTGCGATAGGACAGGCAGTATTGTTTGTGGGGGCATAAACTAATTCGAGAAAGGGCTTGATTGTGTGCTGAAGATACTACCAGCGAAAGAAATTTATTTACAGGGAAACGAGCATGCCGTATTACTTTTACATTCTTTTACGAGTCATACAAGAGATATGAAGAAAGTAGCCACTTCATTACATGCACAAGGCTACACTTGCTATGCACCGTTATACCGAGGACACGGTCATACCCCAGAACAGTTATTACACTATCAGGTAGACGACTGGTGGCAGGATGTAGTCAATGCCCACCAATTTTTATTGAATGAAGGCTATCAGAAGATTTCGGTCATTGGCTTATCCATCGGTGGCATTTTTACTTTAAAGCTTGCCCAATTCGAAAAGCTATCACAAATCATTGTCTTATCAGTACCAATTGATAAGGAGCCAGCACAATTAAAACAAAGAATAATTAATTATGCCTACAATTATAAAACGATAGAGGGCAAATCAGCGTCTCAAATTTCACAGGAAATGGAGCCATTTCACAACATGGCGTTAGATGCTATGAGCGCATTTCAACAGTTTATCCAAGCAACAATGCAGCAGCTTGATAGAATTACCGTTCCTATCGCTATCTACTACGGTGAACACGACGATGCATCGTATGCACAAAGCGCTGAAACGATTTATCAACATGTTCACTCTTCCACTAAGCAGAAGAGGGGCTTTGAAAACGCTAAACATTTGATGACATTAGGCCGGGACCAAGATGAAATCATACAGGAGATAATAGATTTTTTGGAATAAATGCTAATGGAGGAATGTTGCAGGTCATACCAGAATGCCTTTTTTGACTATTTGTGAAAAATAATTCTATATTGAAGGGGTTTTCAACAGAATACATAATTATTTTAAAAACATGCAATAGCTTTTGATAAAATTTGAAGGAAACCTAATTTTTACAGGTTTCCTATTCTTATGAAGTAACAAATTTTACAATGTAACCACATTATTTTTAGACAGGATTAAATAGCAGTTATTTGATTCCCGCTTAAAGTGTCCTACATGAAATTCATTCAGGTTTATTAAATCCTTGAAGTATTTTGGGACAGGGCAATTCCAATTGATATTTTCTATTTTTAGTGGAAAATTGTCTTCATTAGGATTGGGCGTATGAATATAGACTGAATCTAAACCACAATCTTCATCTACTAACTCAATCCACAATTGATATGGTTTTCCGAGTGTTTCAAGCTTTTCTAATAAACTATTATGTAAGGCTATATAGGCTTTTATATGCGCTCTTCGTATTTTCAAACTAGTATTCCCCAATCCATAAAAATCAAGATGGGTGTGCCACAAATCAAACCAATCTTCTTTGCCAAAGTCTAAATCATATTGCTCTGCTATTGTTTCTTGCCATAAGTTACGGAAATAACGCTTTTTCCCACGAAACTTTTTCAAAATGATTGTTCCCCCCATTTAAACATGTTCTTAACTTTTTGAACCCCTCTACACGAATGCTTGTTCTTGTGTTGATTATAGCAGGGATTCGAGCGTGCATCCAATATCAAAATTTCCCTTGAATAGAGCATTTTGAAAACCTGATGTGCAATTCATAACAATGAACAGAAACGATTCTGTCTGCTATGGTGGCGATATTGTAATTGGTTCTAGTGATAGAGGTTTTATCGAAAAATTGCAAGACTGGAGAGACGAGCTAATTCAAAAAATGAAGTTTTAAATTATCATTATTTTTTCACTAGGCATTTTTAAAAATTGAAAAAACGGCTTCATGCTATTTCATCGTATTGACGGGACTTCGTATTGGGCCAAAACGTAAGAGTTGTGGAACGGATTCTAGTTCAACTAACGAAGCAGTTTAGTTGAATATGTAACTTTTGGTAGACAATTGGTGTCTATATAAAAGAGGTGGGTGGATTGAAAATAAAAAAATTATTCTATGGTTTGATCGCATTAGCTTTATTCATGATTACAGGATGCAATATTCAAGGAGGAACTACAACAGTATCAATTGACAGTATAGATGCCGAAGAAGTTTTAACATTAGATTCTGATGCTGATATTTTCCAGTATGATGGAGTTATCTACAAAACTAATATTGATTGGGTTGAAGAATTGTCTTTAACAAAAGATGTTCAAATCAGTGAAATAAAAACAAAAAATGATGCTAATACAGATTTTAGAGATGAGATGTCGAATAAACTTCCTGTTGGTACAAAGATTTTTTCTACCAAAGAACGAGGAGATATTTTAATTGTTGAATCTGAAGGACAAATCAAAAAATATCTTGCAATTGTTGAAGGGTAAGCAAAGTATCTTGTTCAACAAGCGTGGTGCGCTAATTGAATAGCTAGAAAGATGTCCCTATCTCATAATTAGAATTTTCACCTTTTCATCCAATGTCATTCTCAATTGTTAGGATAAAACCAATAGATGCACCCAATCGTTAGGGAAAATCTAATGACTGAGGTGCATGTTTCTTTCTAAATTAAAGGATCTTTTGTTTTTGTTTCTCCAGTTGGATTCTTTCGTATTCCACCTCTAATTCTCTGTGTTTAATCAAATACTCTTTTTTTATTTGATACACCTTAATCACACTGAAAATCGCAATAATAAAGGCAAATACAAGCATTAATAATTGTATATTTGAGAAATACAAAAAAACACCTCACTTTCTTTATATATTAAACATTTATCTGGATATTATGTATAATGAAGTTAATATTACATTATCCATTAATGTAATATTTTAACATAAATAAATAAAACAAGGAGGTTTGCTGTGATGAAGAAGCTTCAATTTTTTATTTGTGGTTTGATTGTTACGTTGATTGTTGCTACAATTTTTCCGAATTTTGCGAATGCTAATGAATTTGGACGTAAAGAAAGTGCTTTAGCCGAATCCATCTACTATAATTTGGCTACACAAACATTAGAGTTTGATGAAGAAGCTGCCCAGGAATTATATCATTTCTCAGATGAAGAATTAAATTATTACGAATCTCTCGAATCACTATCTCCTAATGAGGTTCACCATAAACTTTTAACCTTTGGGCTAGACATGGAAAATTACGATGGTACAATCCTTTATAAAGAGAATGAAGATGGAGAAGTAACACCATATGCTGTTATCGCATGGCTTGCCGGAATTGGTTTGGTTTCTTTCATAGGCTATTTCTTCTGGGACCGATACTTGACACATAAAGAAAAAATGAATTACATGAATAAATGCTTTGCACAGGGTGGCAACCCCATCATTGACTCAAGAGATGATGCTGGTTTAAATGGACAAACCAATGCGACGGAGGCTAGAAAAATCGGTGGTTATAATTTTGCTTGCCAAAAACCATAACCTTCGATGGAATGAGCACCTCGTCGAAAAAGAGATGAAACGAATATGAGAACCCTTCAAAATCTGAATTTTGAACAGCAAAGACAAGGAGGCTGGGACATAACTAAATGGTTCCTTCCTAAAGCCGAATGAACTCTAAATTAACAAAACATGATAAATAGAAAAACCGAACTATTTCGAAACACTTCATGAGCGTTTCATTGGATAGTTCGGTTTTTTGTTGGCTGAAAACACTTTTGTCCCAGCCTCGTTGTCATAGTGTTGAAAAACAAAACCATCCATAGCATTTTTGTGAAAGGTGAAAAAGGATTTCCGTTGCAGGCTACTTGCTTTCCTGTGGGCGAGCGGGAGTCAAGTAGCCTTCCACTTCAACCCACAAAAATGGTACCTTTTTAGCAAAGGTTTTCAACTAAAGTGAAAGTATTCATTACTCTTTATGGAAGGGTGTTGTCACTCATCACTTCTCCACATGAAAAATAAGAGCCTATCCTTTCTCTCATCATACAAATAATGGGCTATTTTGTTCACTACGGCTCATCGGACGCCCCCTGGAAAGGACGCTGGCGGAACGGAAATCACCCGCTCACCTTGCCAAAGGTTCTTTTTCTGCTATTGACATCACCTTTTTTCAACAACATGAACAACAGCCCCTCTGAATAGAAGGGCTGTTGTTATTTAGATTTCCACGATTTCATTCGCTAACTTTTGTCGGCTAATCCAATAGCCTTGGAGCGTAAAGACAATAAGTGTTGCTATTAAAAAGGCGCTGCTTGTTATGCCTAATGTTAAGTAGTCATAGGACATCGGAGAGCTGTCATCAATGAATCCCAGCATTCTTGTTAAAATAAGCCCAATAAACGTGCCGACAGTGAGGCCATATAGCACAAACGATAGGACTTGCGTCAAAATAAGTTTTATTAAACCATTTGGTGATAAGCCTATCAATCGCTGAATGACATAGTCACTACGTTTGGTATAAATGGTATGCAGTAATGTTTGCAGTACACCAAGGACAGTAGCGACAATTAATAGTACAAAGACGCCGACAAATAGGCTCCAACGTTGGAAGAACATTTCACGGGACTGCTCCATCATGGTCACTTTATCCGTAAATTTCAAGGCTGGCCAGCGCTCTTCTAAGAATGACAGGTCAGACAATGCTTGCTCAGGGTTGGTCGTTTCGACCATAATGTCTTCAATGATTGTGTGGTCCTGAGAAGTGAGGAAGGATGACCAATCCACGATTAATTCTGCGTAGTGAAGAGGTGCATCAATAATTCCTATAATTTGTAATTCACCTGTTGGCCGATCCTGCTGTGCAGCAACATCATAGGAGCCTATTGTAATACGATCACCAACCGATAAATGATGACGATTCGCCAAGCTTTTTGTCACTAACAGTCCATCCTGTAAAGGGCCCTCGATTTTTGGCAACTTCCCTAATTGTCCAAATTTCTGGATATCAATGGTTGTATAGTTCTCTGGTAGCCATTCATCGCCGAGTTGCAGGGCAATGTACGCATTATTACTTTGTGCATAAGCATATTGTACGCTTGGCAAGGCCTCCATTTCCTTAATAACTGCGGGCGTAAGGGTTGGATCATTTAATTCATTATTGATTTTTACAGCGGTTTCGTATTGTGATTCGGTGAAGGCTAGGTCATTATGCTGTAACGTTTTCATTAACGAGCTACCAAAGGTTAAAATGACCATTAACCCAATAATGCTGAGCACAATCGGCCTATTTTTGCGTACTTGTGGCATGACTTGCTGGCACGCTAAATAGGCTTCCTTGCCAAGCACTGCACGAATCGGCTTTAATGCAACCTGAAGGAGGGCTGTAAACAGATAGGGGATGAATAAAAGTAAAATCCCACAAATCAATAGTGTTCCGATTAAAATCAATAGTGCTCCTTGATTGCTTCCTGTTCCTGTCAGTTGTGCTTGCAACAAAAACAAAACAGCGATAATTCCTCCAATGCCAACCATGATCGTTTTCCATTTGGTCCAACGAAGACGTAAATTTTCGTTGTCTGTTGCGATTTGTAATGGCAATAATCTGGCACTTTTTGCTACTTGCCATTGTGTCATTACCTGAAGAATCAAGAAGCTCGAAAGCGCGATCACAATCACAAAAGGAAGAGGAAGCTCTGTTCTAGCATTTGGTAAATGTAAGAGGCTAATCAATTGTGGTAGCCAAATTTTTATTACCAGTAAGCTCATCGTTGTCCCGAGCATAACCCCAAAGCAAATAATAAGTGATAATTGTAGTTTGACAATGCGCCTAACTTGCTGCACTGATGCACCGAGAGCACGTAAAATCATCAGCTGTTCTTTAATTTTATAAAATAATAGCTGGAAAGTGGACAGTAATAAAACACTTGCAATGAGTAAAATAAAGACAGCTAGGACAATCATAAAAATCATCAAGCTTTGTAAATTTATTTTAAACAAATCATAATCACTCATGACATCTACACGAAAAGTTTCATCAAGTTGTTTGATTTCTGTGCCAACTGCCTTAGCAAGGCCATCCTCTGTTTTAATAAGTGCAAACATACCAGCAGTTTGTGGCTGACTATTATTCATCCATGTTTTCACAATGGTATTTGGCAACAATATGATAGTAGGGCTATCCGTACCTTTCATCGTTGGTAAAATTTCTCGGACAATAAAATTCTTCGTTTGAATATGAATGGTGTCTCCGACGTTCTTCTTGAAAATACGTGCCACATTTTCTGAAATAATGGCATCGTTCGGACCAAGATTCATCTCAAAATGATAGCGGCTTTTCACAAGGTCATCATTTTCTACGCCAACGGTATAAAAGGTTGTGCTTTTTTCTTGCTCAACCTTTGTGTGAGCTAAAGATACATTAGACACTTGGGTGACACCTGCTAGGCTGGAAAGTAACTCTATTTGTTGTGTCGTTAACAGCTGATGTTGATCTGGATTATAGCCGACCATTATATCCATTTCTCCGTACAAGGCTTGGATGTCAGCCTTCATTTGATTATGGGCGTTTAAAGCGTAGACACTTATCGTCATCACAAGGCAAATGGAGATGGTTATAATGCTAATACTCGTTAGGACATTTGCCCAAGCAGCACGAAAAAGTTTTAGGGCAACGGCACGCATTGTAAACATTATCGCTCCCCCCTCGTAGCCTGCTTAAATTTCATTAAAATACAATCCAAATCCTCTTCATTTCGCTGGTTTTGATAGGAGTCTACAATCGCACCGTCATGGAAGAACAACACCCGATTGGCATAGGTAGCAACATAAGGGTCATGAGTGACAAGTAAAATCGTTTGTTGACTCTTTTTTTGTAGCTCAACAAGCAACTCCAATATCTCATCCGTCGTATTGACGTCCAGCGCTCCTGTTGGCTCATCAGCTAGCAAAATAGGCGGATTTGCGATAATGGCACGAGCAATAGCAACCCGTTGCTTTTGTCCTCCGGATAGCTCATGTGGTCGATGCTTTGCCCAAGCGTCGATTTTCAGTTTTTCCATCATGTGCTGCACGCGCACTTTAATTTCCTTACTAGAAACATCATTTAAAATAAGGGGGAGTGCAATATTATCTTCCACGGATAAATCTTTTAACAGATGAAAGGATTGGAAGATAAAGCCGATATTTTCTTTACGAAATTGCGATGCTTTGGGCTCTTGATATATATCCTGAGCCTCCTTACCAAATAAAAATAATGCCCCGTCTGTTGGTTCATCAATCGCACTAATCATATTCAGTAGGGTACTTTTACCAGAGCCGCTTGTCCCCATAATGGCCACCATCTCTCCTTGATAAATGGTGCAATGGATATTTTTTAAGGCGTTCACGGTGTGATGCTTTTGCTGATAAATTTTGGACATCCCTTCAACACGTAACACTTCCGTTAAACGTCCTTCCGGGATGGGTATTGCATTAATGACTTCTTTCAACGGATTGAACCCACTCATCAAGATATGCCCCCTTTAATTGTTGTCGTAATGCTTGCAAGCCACGGCGAATATGTGTTTTGACGGTGCCTTCAGGGCATTGTAAAATCGCTGCAATATCCTTGACGGAGTAGTCCTGATAAAATCGTAGCAATAACACCGTTTTATACTTTTCCTCAAGCTGGCAAAGAGCCTGCCATAAATCCAGCTCTTCCTCGATATATGTAGGAGATGTACTTTTTAAATCCTCTAAGGTTTGTGGTTCGACAAGCTGAACCTTCTTTTTCTTGGCTATATAGGTTTTACAGCAATTGATCATAATGCGGGTTAGCCAAGTGGTAAAATAGTGCGGCTCCTTTAATTGTGCTAAGCCCTCAAAGGCTCGAATAATCGTTTGCTGAAAAACTTCTACGGCGTCGTTTTCATTTTGTACATAGACATAGGCCATACGATAAAGTTTATGCTGCTCCTGCTCAATAAGCTGATAAAAAGCTTGCTCATCGCCATGTTGGGCTAAGGCTACAAGAGATTGTTGCGTGGTTGTAATGAAAATCGCCTCCTTTTCGACTATTAGACTCGGCAAGTCGTCATTTCGATTCAAGTTTTTTATTTTTAGGAAGAAACTTAATAAGCATACCCATTTAATAGAAGGTTATCAATTTACTGCTATAATGATAGTGGTTTAATCGAAAAAAAGGAGTGAGTTTATGAGCAAAAAACCTATTTATGTCGAGATAGCCATCCATGCTCCTATAGAAAAAGCATGGGATTATACACAAAATCCTCAGCTGCATGAGCAATGGGATTTACGGTTTACATCCATTACATATATACCGAAAAGAGCATCTGAGGAGCCACAGCGTTTTACCTATGAAACGAAGATCATACCAGGTTTACAGGTTAGTGGCTGGGGAGAAAGCAAGGGGGAGCATCATAAAGAAAATGGCATCATTGACCGCTTCGCATCGGATGACGATATTGGGGATTCCTTTTTTACAAATTGATTATCATATTGAAAGAAATAAGGTAGATTGGCAGGAAATGACTAGTTCAAACGAGAAGGTCCTTATAGAGTCAACTAAAAAGGAGTGATGGTTTGCGTTTAACAAAAGGAATTACTGGTTTTGATGCCGAGCATTTAATCGAGCAGGATATGCGTACGTTTCAGTCAATGGTGTACCATTTAGTGACAAGTGAACAGCGAGCAAAAGTAAGACAATTTATCGATGAACCTCCCTTTGTCTATATGCAGGCAATGGTGGACTTAGATGGGGAGAAGCTGACAATTCTTCATCATCGATATATGCCCTATATTGCGTTTGCCAAGCAGGATGAGGAGCTTCCCTTTACATTTTTATCAAAGCCTCGGCTACACAAATATTTTCCCATGCGTAAATGCTTAGAAGCGACTACTCTTACGACATTACTATCAAAGGATCAGGCTTTACATAGCTTATCAGTGACGGAATGGCAGTACATCGCTTATTTTAATAGCCAAACGATTGGCGACGTTATGTTTAATGCTTGGGATTGATCGTAGTTCAATATACTCAAGACGAAAGATGCTATAAAAAACACTATATTGACCAAGTTATTTCTGGAAATCTAGTAAAAATTCCTAAAGCCACCAATCCTTCTTGTTAAATGGTAGATTACTATTTATGGAATAGATATGGAAAATAAGGAGTTTTTGCAGATGAAGTTCAAAACAATCAGTCGACGCATTGTTTTTTCCTTTAGTATTGTCATCGCCATCATGATAGGCTACATTGCGTACAATTATTATGCCATCACACAAAGCAACAATGCGACAGAACAAATTGTTCAGCAAGAATTACAATTATTAATTGCAGATTTTGAGCAAGCACAAACAATCGATTTAAGAATAGCGGCAGTTAGAGGCTATGTACTGTCTGGTAATGAAAAATATAAAGAGATTTTCCAAGATAATGTGGCGAAGGCAGCCGACAACGAGGAAAAACGATCAGCACTCACAACCTCAGGTGAATTCGGGGAATATGCGCAAATGGCAAAGGAATGGAATCGTTATATTGAACAACAAGTATTTGCAGTATATGACAAGGGTCAAACCGAGCTTGCTATCCAAAATTTAACGAAAATGGATGACACGGCAACCGCGATTCGTGAGGGCTATGAAGGGTTAGCGGCGCAACGAAAGCAAGCCATTAATGAGGTAGGCACGGACATGATTACTGCTGGTGAAAATAAACAGCTAATTGCGATTGTCGTAGGTATTTTCATTGTCCTGCTAGCCGTGATGATTGAACTACTAAGTGCCCGTGGTATTTCAAGACCCATTATTACATTAACAGAGCGTATGCAACGAATGACGAAGGGGGATTTAAGCGAGCCCCCTTTACCTATTCAATCAACGGATGAAGTGGGCCAGTTGATGGAAGCGACCAACACAATGGCAGATATTTTAAATCAACTCTTGAAACATATTCAAACAGTGTCGGATGAGGTAGCGGCTCACAGTGAGGAGCTTTTGCAGTCAACCACGGAGGTAAAAGCAGGTACAGAACAAGTTGCCCATACTGTTACAGAAATCGCCAGCGGTACAGAACGACAGGCAAACCATGCAGCAGATGTCGCTTCCTCCATAAACGACTTTGCTGTCAAAGTAACGACTGTTCATGACGGCAGTAAAGACGTTCAACAATATTCGCAGGAAGTCAAAGCTTTAACAGAAGAAGGTAGAGATGCCATGACCTCTTCCACAAAGCAAATGGAAGCGATTCAGCAGATGGTAAAGAACGCGGTGGATCAGGTAACTGGTTTCAGTAAACAAACACAAGAAATTTCTAAGCTTGTAGCGGTCATTCAAAATATTGCGGCACAGACAAATTTATTAGCACTGAACGCAGCGATTGAAGCAGCCCGAGCTGGGGAACAAGGAAAGGGCTTTGCGGTGGTAGCCGATGAGGTTCGCACATTAGCCGAGCAGGTGGCCTTCTCCGTTGATGATATTACAGCCATTGTAGGAGCCATTCAGGATGATTCGAGGACAGTGACCTCCTCATTAGAGCAAGGCTATGGGGAAGTAGAAAAAGGCACAGCGCAAATTGCCACGACCAATACAACATTCTATCGTATTGCAGATGCGATCGATGCCATTGCAGCAAGCATTGATGGGATGTCATCAGAATTGCACGGGGTTGTTCACAATACTGTCACGATTCACCAATCTGTCGATGATATTGCGGCTGTCTCTGAACAGTCAGCGGCAGGTATTCAGGAAACATCGGCGACCATTGAACAGGCTGCAAGCTCTATGGAGGAAATGAAACATAGTGCCGAGCATTTAGCAGAAATGGCCGAACAATTAAATGGCCTCATTCGTCGATTCAAACTATAGAAAATTGAGCTTGATTTCAAACTTCCAACACATTTACGCTGTATACTATTGCATTGGAAGGTGGAATCATTTTGAGAAAATATTTACTTTTATTACTAATGAGTACTTTATTCATGGCACCAGTTGCCTATGCCCATACGATGGATAAAAGTACACTATTCACAGATGTCCCTGAAACAGCCTCCAATATTCAGGACATTATGGTATTACACAGTATCGGGCTTCTTGGGTACAATGGCAAAGATATGGCCTTAAACCCAACAGACAACTTATCACGCAAGGATTTTGCAGGCTGGGTAGGTGGCTTCTTTGGCCTAGCAGGATCGACTGTAGATGAACTAGCACAAGCAGCACAAAAAGAGGATTACGTTTCTTCCTTAGAGGGGGACCTTACGTACAAAGAAATTAATACTGCCCTTTTTCATCATAAACTAGAGCTAGCGAATCCAGATGCAACCATGACAAAAGAGGAGTACATTGCGTTCTTAACAGAGAACCTAACATTTGATATGGGTGGTCATACGCTTATTCAAATGGGCGGCTTTGCAGAAGGACCAACAGGTACTATTGAAGATGTCGTAACAGGTGACGAAACAGGGATCATCATTGGTGGTAAAACATACATGCTGTCAGGACACCCGCGCATCTTTGCTGATTCAACAGATGCCAAAAGCTGGGTAGGTCAACAACTGGAACGCTCTATTTTTACAACAGCAGGAGATCATCATCATGGTCATGACGGTGGTCAAGAAGAAAGTCACGGGGATCATGCCGAAGGGCACGGCGACAGCCATGAACACGAAGCAGCAGCCTCGAATGAAGCTACTCTACAATATGTGCAAATTAGCTCCGCACAAGTAGCAAAAGAGGACGCCAAAGAAGTGCAGTCATCGAATGCCACGCCAAAAGAACAACAAACAGCTGCAGCAGATGACACAACATCCAACTCAAATACAGTATGGATGATTGCCATCCTAGTAGTCCTAGCAGCCATTTTTGCTATTGTTTTTGTGAAACGAAAAAAATAAAGCAACTTATCGGAACCAGCAATGATCGAGGAAATTCGGTTATTGTTGGTTTTTTTAAAAGGAAATGATTGCTATAATAAAGTAAAGTGCGGATAGTAAGCTAACATGATTTCATAGCATGATTCGCACCAAAAATATTGATGAAAATGCCGCTTGGACAGAACTGTATTGATTATTAATACCTATTTTTTATTTATAAACATTAATATTAAGGATATTTTGTTGAGAATTTATTTATTTTCGCAGTCACTCTCTGTATGGAGAGTGTGGATTGAAATTATGTCAGGTCATAAAGTTGGTAAGAAGAAAACGTCACTCTCTGTATGGAGAGTGTGGATTGAAATCATTCCACCTTTAATTTCTTGGATGTAGAATGCTGTCACTCTCTGTATGGAGAGTGTGGATTGAAATAAAAGCCAGGACAACCGTAGCTAAGAAATCTCGAGTCACTCTCTGTATGGAGAGTGTGGATTGAAATTAATTTTTTATAACCTGTGTCTACTACTATCGCTGGTCACTCTCTGTATGGAGAGTGTGGATTGAAATTAGAGCATAATATTACACGTTTGTGGCAGTTGGGTCACTCTCTGTATGGAGAGTGTGGATTGAAATTCACCTCTATACTGGTGAGCGGCACGTTCAATAAGTCACTCTCTGTATGGAGAGTGTGGATTGAAATATGAGATTTATAAAGGGTGGCGCGTTGAAAAACATCGTCACTCTCTGTATGGAGAGTGTGGATTGAAATTTAGAAATCAATGCAAAGCCAGCACTTGAAGCATGTCACTCTCTGTATAGAGAGTGTGGATTGAAATGTGAATGGATTTGTGACTTGGGGAAATTACACGTCACTCTCTGTATAGAGTGTGGATTGAAATTCTTAAAATACTGGGACAAGCTTTCTATTGATTCGTCACTCTCTCTACGGAGAGTGTGGATTGAAATTTTATGGAATGATATTGGCAAACAGCACTCAGAATTTGGATTGAAATTTTGTGAAGTGCTTTTGATAATGCCAATACTTTACGTCACTCTCTGTATGAAGAATATGAATTGAAATTAAATGTGTTTTTTTTAACAACAACATTTCTTATGTATGTAGAAAAAGAGTTAACCATATTTTGTGGGTATTTAGACATCCGGTCGAAAGTTTGGTATAATTGTTCAAATATTACAATTCCACATACAAGAGAAAGGCGGATTAGATGACTACTTTAGATATTATTGCTCATATTCGATCAAGTGATGGTGCAGAGCAACGGTTGGTGGATCATTTAAAAGAGGTTCAAGTTTTGGCAGAAAGAATTGGACAGAAAATTGGTCTTTCACATGTCACTGGCCTTGCAGGAATGTTACATGATATGGGAAAGTTTAGCAGAGCGTTTCAGGAATATATTCGCGAAGCTTTCTCTAATCCCGATAATCCTCCAAAACGGGGGAGTGTGGATCATTCTACAGCAGGAGGGAAATTTTTACTGGAGCATTTTCATCAAGGTGGGCCAGTAGCACGGATTTTAACGGAATGTGTGGCAAATGCCATTTTTACACATCATGGGCAATTACTCGATATGGTAGACAGTGAGGGTCAATCGCCATTTGTAAAAAGATGGACGACTGAAAAGGATATTTCATTTTCACAAGTGAAGCAAGACTTTTTACATCATATGTATGACCTTGATTATATGCAGATGTATGTTCAAAAAGCGGTTGATGAATTGCAAACTTATCTCAATAATAGACTGAAAAATGTGAAAACTACAAGTGAAGCCGCTGGTATTATGCAAAAGTTAACAAGTTATCTCACAATGTATATATTTAGTGCATTAATTGATGCAGATCGTCGAAACTCACGAGATTTTGAAAAACAGGAAGAGTGTTCTAATAACGATTTTTCTGTTCTTTGGTCAACATTTGAACAACATTTAAATAATGAACTGGTTGAAAAACAACGCCAAGCTTTACCAAATGAGATTACCCGTTTACGTGAACATATGTCAGAGACTTGTTTAGAAAAGGCAGCTCTTCCTACAGGTATTTATACACTTTCCATGCCTACAGGTGGTGGAAAAACATTAGCTAGTCTACGTTTTGCATTAAGACATGCACAGCTTCAACAAAAAGAACGCATTATCTATATCGTGCCTTTTACTACAATCATTGAACAAAATGCTCAAGAAGTGCGTGATGTATTACATGCAGAAAATTATGTTTTGGAGCATCATAGTAATGTTATTGAAGAATCCGAACAACTTGAAGGTTTGACTTTCAGGGAATATCAGGCTACAAGAAGATTAGATGCCGCTAAGGACGATTGGGATATACCCATTGTTTTTACGACAATGGTGCAATTTTTAGAGACCTTTTATAGTGGAAAATCACGTAGTGCCAGAAGATTACATAACTTAGCGAACAGTATATTAATATTTGATGAGGTGCAGGCTGTGCCTATACATTGTGTGTCTTTATTTAATGAGGCCTTAAATTTTCTAAAAAACACATGTCAAACGACATCGTTACTTTGTACAGCTACCCAGCCAGCACTCCAATATGTACGTCATAATATAAAGATAGATGGGGAACTGATGGAGAATTTACCTTCGATTGTAGAAGCTTTTCAACGGACGACCATAAAGCCTTTGTTAAAAAACGAAGGCTGGTGTACCGATGAATTGTACGATTTTCTTAAAGTAAAACTGACCGAAAATAACAATGTATTAGTCATATTAAATACAAAAAAAGCGGTAAAAGATTTATTTGAACATTTTATTTATGATGATATTGAAGCCGTACATTTGAGCACAGGTATGTGTCCTGCACATCGAAAGCAAAAAATAAAGGAGATGCGAGAGAAGCTACGAAAAAAGGATAAAATCATATGTATTAGTACGCAATTGATTGAAGCAGGCGTTGATATCAGCTTTGATTGTGTGATTCGCTCATTGTCAGGGTTGGATTCCATTGCGCAAGCTGCTGGACGATGCAATCGTCATGGTGAAGTGGCGTTACGAGATGTCTATGTGATTAATCATGCAGAAGAATCTTTAAGTAAACTACCTACTATTAAAAAGGGTGGTGAATGTGCCAACTACATCATGAAGGATTTACAACATGATCCTACATTATTTGAGGGAAATCTATTGTCGACTGCGTCCATGATACATTATTTTAATAACTTCTATCAAGTGTTTGAATCTAAGTTAAATTATCCAATTCCAGCATTACAAACCTCTATTTATGAGCTTTTATTTCGTGTAGATACGGACTGGAATAAAAATTATCTGAAGGGACAAGGTAGACAAAATCCATTAGCAATACTAACGAGCTTTAGAACCGCTTCCTCACACTTTGAGGTGATTGACGCAAAGACACAAGGGATACTTGTACCATATGGGGAGGGGGAAGAACTTATAACCCAGCTTACGAGTGGTGAGCCAATTCCAGATTATCCACTATTTTTGAAGAAAGCCCAGCAGTACAGTGTGAATGTTTTTAAGCATGAGTTTGAAGCTCTAAAGCAAAATAATCAGTTGATTGTTGTACATTTTGGTTCATTAACGATTTATGCAGCAAAAGATGCTGCTTATGATGAACGGTATGGCATTAGTACGCAGGGAGAAGCACAGCTAACGGATTTTATTGTGTAGAAAGTGAAAAGCAGCTCATTGCTTTTCAGGTAGTGAGCTGCATGGTTAGATAATTCGAAATTATCTAAGGTTTTAGGTGAGAGATATACTATTCCTCCTATAGTGGATCTCCCTTAAAATCTATAAGGTAATTTTTACAATATTCTTTAAGGAGTATAAGGAGGTGAGAACATGACAAAAATACGCAATCAAATTGAGTTTGAGGTGTATGGTGCTTATGCATTATTTACAGATCCACTCATGAAGCTAGGTGGTGAGAAAATGACGACACAAATTCCTAGCTACCAAACGCTAAAGGGGATCGTTGAATCCGTATATTGGAAACCGTCCATTATTTGGTATATCGATGAAATCCGTGTCATGAATGCGATACGTATGGAATCAAAGGGTGTACGCCCTATTGATATGGCAGGAGGTAATACATTGGCGAATTACAGCTATTTGCGTGACGTACGTTATCAAGTAAGGGCGCATTTTGAGTTCAATACTAATCGTTCAGATTTACAGCAGGATTTCAATGAATTTAAACATCATAACATTGCTAAGCGTTGTGTCGAAAGAGGGGGGCGTCGTGATGTTTTTCTAGGCACAAGGGAATGTCAGGCCTATGTCGAGCCGTGTAAATACGGAACTGGGGAAGGGTATTATGATGACTATGATGAAGTACATTTTGGTACGATGGTGCATGGTTTAAATTATCCTGATGAAACGGGACGCAATTTGCTAGAAACAAGACTTTGGCAGCCTCGAATGATAAAAGGGTATATTACTTTTATTCGCCCAGAAAAGTGTTCACTTGTTCGTCCAATCAAAGAAATGCAAGCAAAATCATTTAAATTAGGTGAAACAATGACCGCGGTGGGTGAAGAATACGCGGAACTGGAGGTGGATGAATGAGTTATTTACGTGCTTTGTATATAACATATGAGGAACATGAAGCACAAGCGGGAGAGGTTTTTACAAAAGAAGCGAAAGATAAGAAAGAAATCGAATATACATTACTGCCGATTTCTCATACAACGCAAACGGCACATATTGAAATGGTGATTACCTTAGATGGAACATTATATGATGCGAAGGTTATCGAAAAAATCAATACCATTTTACCGTTTACGGAAAGCTCTGGTAGCCGTTCAGGAAAAAACTATGTGTCGCATATGTTGCAAGATAAGTTGATGTATGTTGCAGGTGATTATGTCACTTACACTCAAGAAGAGGATAAGCGTGATGCCCATTTATGCTATTTAGAGCAGCTTGGTGAATGGTGTACATCCGCTTATAGTCATCCGCATGTACAAGCCATTTATGAATATGTAAAAAAGGGGACACTTATTCAAGATCTTGTGGAACGCTCAATACTACATGTTACAGAGTCAGGGTTATTGCGTTCGAAATGGGATACAAAGCAAGATGGAGATAAACCATTGATATTTCAAATGTTAGCAGGGGCTCAAGAAAGTGCCTTTGTTCGTTTCAATGTACATGTACCAGAGAAAGTCATAGATCCAGTTTGGAGAAATAAGGAAATCTACGATGCATACAGTCATTTCTATCAAACGAAATTACAAGATAATGACCTATGCTATGTGACAGGTGAATACAAGCCTTTTACTGTTCGCCATCCTAATAAATTGAGAAATTCAGGGGATAAAGCAAAGTTAATTTCCGCAAATGATAGCACAGGTTTTACTTATCGTGGACGATTTAAGAATAGCTTTGAGGCGGCTAATATTAGCTATGAAGTCTCGCAAAAAGCACATAATGCCTTGAAATGGTTGATTGAACGACAAGGTAAGCAAGTAGACGGTCGTATCTTTCTTGTTTGGGGATCAAAAAATCCAGATATGCCAGAGGTTTCGAATGATTTATCGAGTGACGTTTTTCAAGGTCTAAATTTTTTGTTAGAGCAACGTGATACACTGCTTATCCAAAGTGAAGATTCTAAAAAAATACTGGCAGACCAGCATAGTCAAATCATTAGTGGTATAAAAAAGAACATGAATATTCAAGAATATGAGGATGAAAAAGTCTATATTTTAACGCTAGATGCAGCAACGCCGGGACGTCTAGCAGTACTTTATTATCGAGATTTAGATATCAAAGACTATTTTACTAGGCTATTAAAATGGCACGAGGATTGTAGTTGGCAACATACAAGGAAAAAGAATGATGAGTGGGTACGATACTTCGGAGCGCCTTCTTTTTATACGATTGCACATGCTGCTTATGGACCAAGACCAAGTGATAAAGTCGTTAAAGGGGTTATGGAACGGATGTTGCCATGCGTGCTGGATGGGCGGAAAATTCCGATGGATATTGTGCGAAGTGCTATAGTACGAGCTTCAAATCCACAGTTTTATGATCAATCATGGGAGTGGGAGCAAGCACTTGGTGTCGCCTGTTCTGTTGTGAAAAAACATTACGATGACAAAGATAAGGAGGTTTACACAGTGGCACTTGATACGAAAAATTCGGATCGTGATTATTTATTTGGTCGCTTGCTTGCAGTTGCAGATGTGTTAGAGCGTAATGCATTAGGTAAGGAAGAAAATCGGCCAACAAATGCTTTACGTTATATGAATGCATTCTCTCGCCATCCTGCAAGAACTTGGGCTACAATTCAACGCAACCTACAACCCTACCAAATGAAACTAAGAGAAAAAAGCATTTATTATACAAAGCTTATAGATGAAATTGGTGCTCAAATGGAGGTTCAAGACTTCACTGATACACCACTTACTGGGAAATATTTACTTGGTTACTACAGTCAACGACAGGCATTGTATTCGAAAAAAGAGAAGAATGAGGAGGAATAATCCATGACAACATTAGACCATAAAATTGATTTTGCAGTAGTGTTTTCAGTACAAAATGCTAACCCTAACGGAGATCCACTAAACGGGAATCGACCACGTCAAAATTATGATGGCTACGGTGAAGTATCAGATGTATGTATAAAGAGGAAATTGCGCAATCGGCTTCAAGATATGGGAGAGGCTATATTTGTCCAATCCGATGATCGTAATAACGATGGTTTTAAAAGTTTAAATGATCGGGCAGAAGCCATTCCCGAGTTGAAAAAAATTAAAGCAGATAAAAAGGGAAATGCCGATGTGTATGCTACGATTGCAAGTCAGACATGGTTTGATGTAAGGGCATTTGGACAAGTCTTTGCTTTTAAAGGGGATTCGCTATCAGTTGGCGTACGTGGACCAGTCTCTATCCATACAGCATTGAGCCTTGCACCAATTGATATTACAAGTATTCAGATTACGAAAAGTGTTAACTCAGTGACGGGTGATAAAAAAGGCTCTGATACAATGGGAATGAAGCACCGTGTAGACTTTGGAATTTACAAATTTTTTGGCAGCATCAATACACAATTAGCAGAAAAAACAGGCTTTTCGAATGCAGATGCTGAAAAATTAAAAGAAGCACTGATTTCATTATTTGAAAATGATGCCTCTTCTGCCCGACCAGAGGGCTCATTGGAAGTACATAAGGTGATTTGGTGGGAGCATAATTCTAAGCTTGGCCAATACTCATCTGCCAAAGTTCATCGCTCATTACATGTAGAAGGACAGTCATTAAGTGATTTAACAATTTCTGTAGAACCTTTAGAAGGGTTAGAAGTTTATGAGTTGGATGGAAAATGATGATGCTGACTATTTAATGCTGTCAGGGATTCAACATTTTCAATTTTGTCCTAGACAATGGGCGCTGATACACATTGAACAACAGTGGGCTGAAAATGTTTTGACAATTGAGGGTCAGCATGTACATGAAAAAGCAGATCAACCCTTTTTGCGTGAAAAACGTGGAAATAAATTAATTGTGCGAGCGATGCCTATTCGCTCGCATTCTTTAAAAACAAATGGCATATGTGATGTGGTGGAATTTCTTGAACATCCAAATGGTGTACCTATCCAGGGTGAGGAAGGCTGTTATTTGCCTATACCTATTGAATATAAACGTGGCAAACAAAAGAAAGGACAGGAAGATATTGTCCAACTAGTGGCACAAGTTATTTGTCTAGAGGAAATGTTAGTTTGTGAGATTCCCTTTGCCTATTTATTTTACGATGAAATAAAGCGTCGTGTAAAAGTCGAAATTACGAATGAGATGAAGGAAGATGTGAGGTCTATGTTTAAAGAGATGCATCGCTATTTCGAGCGGAAGCATACACCAAAAGTTAAAACTGGTAAACATTGTGTGAGTTGCTCGCTACAAAATTTATGTCTACCAGAGTTAATGACATCAACAACTGTTCGTCGTTATATGGAGAGGTATTTATAATGCGGAAATTATTAAATACGCTATTTATTACAACCCCTGATATTTATCTATCTTTAAAAGGAGAAAATGTGGTCATTACACAGGAAGAACAGCAATTAGGGAGATTTCCTTTACACAATTTTGAAGCCATCTGTACATTTGGATATGCAGGAGCAAGTCCGAAATTAATGCATGCGTGTGCAGAACTGAATATTAATTTAACTTTTTTATCGCGGTCTGGAAAATTTTTAGCACGGATTGTTGGAGAAAGCAAAGGAAATGTAATCCTTCGGAAAACACAATATCGGTTGTCAGAAAGTGAAATGGAAAGCGCCAAAATTGCTCGTAATTTTATTTTTGCTAAAATTTCTAACCAGAAATGGATAGTAGAGCGTATGGCCCGTGATTATCCGTTGCGATTAGATGTTCCTGTTTTTAAACAGGTTTCTCGTGATTTTACTACCACAATGAAAGAAGTGTTACAGGCAGAGGATTTAGAGAGATTACGAGGGTTGGAAGGGCAGGCAGCAACAGCTTACTTTAAGCTCTTTAATCAAATGATATTACAACAAAAAGAGACGTTTGTTTTTAAAAATCGTAATCGACGCCCTCCAACAGACCATGTCAATGCTTTATTATCCCTAGCTTATACATTACTCGCTTCAGATGTAGCGTCTGCATTGGAAACGGTAGGATTAGATGCATACGTAGGATATTTACATCGTGATCGCCCAGGACGTGCTTCACTTGCACTTGATACGATGGAGGAATTGCGTAGTGTTATGGCCGATCGCTTTGTGTTAAAACTTATTAATAAGAAGATTATGCAGCCAATTGATTTTGTACAAAAAGAAAATGGTGCTGTCTTGCTAACAGATGAGGGTCGCAAAAAATTTATCAAAGCTTGGCAAGAACGAAAGCAAGAAAGCTTAACACATCCCTACTTAAATGAAAAAATAAATTGGGGTCTTGTACCACATGCGCAAGCTATACTACTTGCACGATATCTACGAGGTGATTTAGAAGAATACCCACCCTTTTTATGGAAGTGAGGTTTGATCATGCTAGTATTAGTCACATATGATGTAGTCACGAAAACGGCTGCTGGTCAAAAACGATTACGCAAAGTAGCAAAAACTTGTGAAAATTATGGCCTACGTGTTCAAAATTCCGTTTTTGAATGTGTAGTCGATGCAACACAATTTAAGCAACTTCAACTTGAACTTCAGGCAATTATTGATGTAGATTTGGATAGCCTACGCTTTTATCAGCTTGGCAACAACTACAAATCAAAAGTCATGCACATTGGTGCCAAAGAAACGTTTAATGTGGAGGACACCATAATTTTATAAATATCATTTCGGTGCGGATGCAAAGCAAACATAAAATCCCTAGAAGATCCGCACCTATTTTTGTTAAGAGTTTAATCAAAATTACTATCTTGATGAGTAGAAAGAAAGATCATATTTAAATAATTTAGTGAAATTATATTAAAAATAATATTTTTTAATGAAATTTCGCTGTCACTCTCTGTATGGAGAGTGTGGATTGAAATTAATAATCCTTTATATAAAACTATCCTCGCCAGTGTCACTCTCTGTATGGAGAGTGTGGATTGAAATATTGATAGATACATTACCATCTAAAGTGGTATAAGTGTCACTCTCTGTATGGAGAGTGTGGATTGAAATAAAAGCTTACCGACTACGGCTACATCTGTTAATACGTCACTCTCTGTATGGAGAGTGTGGATTGAAATTTGAAACACCCGTCTAGCAGGCTTTGTCCGTAGGTCACTCTCTGTATGGAGAGTGTGGATTGAAATCAAAGGCTATTTGGATTTATCTAAGACCATATAAGAGTCACTCTCTGTATGGAGAGTGTGGATTGAAATGTTGCTGGTGGTGGTAACACAGGTCTGACACGACCGTCACTCTCTGTATGGAGAGTGTGGATTGAAATAAACGTTAGAAGGGATCGAACAATCCGGATACGGTCACTCTCTGTATGGAGAGTGTGGATTGAAATACGAGGTGCAGTGTCTGCGAACATTTGATTTTCGTCACTCTCTGTATGGAGAGTGTGGATTGAAATACAATTAGATTTGATTTTTTCAAAGTAATAGGTTGGTCACTCTCTGTATGGAGAGTGTGGATTGAAATATATGGTACGCCATCATCATTTAGTAAACGTCCCGTCACTCTCTGTATGGAGAGTGTGGATTGAAATTAATAGCAAGCTTTATTTCAATCAGTGGAGTTTTGTCACTCTCTGTATGGAGAGTGTGGATTGAAATCCTTATTTTAGCTTTAGAGCAAATGATTGAAAACGTCACTCTCTGTATGGAGAGTGTGGATTGAAATAGCTACAAGGTGAGGATTTGGAATAACTAAATTACGTCACTCTCTGTATGGAGAGTGTGGATTGAAATGATAGCTCTTTCAGTTGCAATAACTGCCTCTTGGTCACTCTCTGTATGGAGAGTGTCGATTGAAATCTCCTGCCCCTCGTAACTGCCTGAGTGAATCGGTCACTTACTGCATAAAGAGTGTGCTATTCTTTAAAACTAAATAGCCATCACAGATAAATAAAAAAGGTGAACAGCAAAAGGTGGGGTCAGTTGACCTACAATCGCTGTTCATTTTTTATTCCCCAAAAACCGTACACATTCATTAAAATGTCAAACCTTTCATGTGAATGCATGCATATTGCAGCAATTTTGTACAAAATTGAATAACCATAAGCATGTTCGGTATATAAATAGGGTACGATCATTTTTTAGGCTAAGGAGTGTGCAAATGGCTGTACTTGTGGTGAAGAGGAGTATTATGCATCGGTATCAAAGTATCGGGCAGGCAATTGAAGAGGCAATGCCTGGCGATATGATTGAGATTCGGGATGGAATTTATGAGGAGAGCTTGGATATTTCCAAGCGGCTGACGTTGTATGGGGTTGGGAATGTGACCATCAAGGGTGGCGTTTTTATTCGCTATCAAACCCATGTGGATATGCGGAATTTACGGTTTCGGCAAGGTCAGGGGCTATATATCAAAGGGGATTTACAGTTAGAAAATTGTATTATTGAGGAGCAATTGATTCGGACACAGATGATGGTGAGCTATGGTAGTTTGCTGATGAAAAATTGTGCTGTGCTGGCGACATCGCTAAATCATTTTGGGCTGCGGGTGGCAAATGGTTCAAGTGTGATCCTCGTTGACACGACATTTGAGCATCATGTGAAGGCCCAAATCATTGCCCAAAATTGTGAGCTGACGTTGACGAATTGTATGCTGCTGGAGGGGAAAAAGCATGGTATTTTTGCCATTCGTCATGTGAAGCTGATGCTGGAGGACTGTGAGATTCATGGGCATGCCAAGGCACAAATCATTGCAGCAGCGAGTGAAATGGCTATGACGAATTGTCTGGTTCATCAGGGGCAAGGGGTAGGAATTCAGCTATTTGACGGCACGACTTTGCGGATGGATGGCTGTGAAATAAAAGAGCATCTCGATACGAATATGGTTGTCCATCGTAGTGAGCTAATGATTGCTGATTCAATCTTTTCAGATGGGCAAGGTCACGGTCTTTACCTTGGTGAAAAAACGGAAGCGAAGTTATATGATTGTCAATTTTATCGACATGTGAAGGCACAGATTCTGATTGAAAATAGCCAGGTAGAATTTCGTAAATGCCACATCCGAAATGGCATGGCTGTGGGTGTAGCGGTTGTCGATGAAGCAGATGTTTCGTTGACGGAATGTCAAATCCAAAATCATCAGCAATTCCATATCATTGTGGATGCCAGTGGACTTCAGCTTCGTCAATCTACCATTCAATTCGGACAATCGGGTGGTATTTATGGCAATGATCATGCCAAGATTATGATGCAGCATACAATGATTCGAGAGCTGCAAAGCCATCACATCTATATAAACAATGCCCGTTTATTTACACAGTATTGTACCTTTGAACAAATGCAAGGAAATGGCATTACTTGTATTGATGCCATTTTTGAAGTAGCTCATAGCTATTTTAAAGACGGTCAAGAAAGTCCTTATGCCATGATTTGGTCAGATCAATCAATGGGACGTATTGAACATTGTACGGTGGATGAGGCAGCTCGACCATTTTTAGCATTGTCCAATAAATCATTAATGGAGATGCGTCATACGGATATTCATGCAGTAAAGGCTCCGGCTGTGGTCCAGGAAAATAGTCAATTATTTGTGCAAGGGCAAGTTCATACAGGGACATGGCAAAAGGATGCAGCGTCCAAGGTTTCCTCAATTGAGGGTATGCAGGTGATGAAAGACAATAAGATAGAAATCCCGAAACATGATATTAAAAAAATAATATAAAAGCCGATTATACAAATAAGATAAGTAGTTTCAATTTTGAAATTACTTTTTTTATGGAATGGAGAAAATAGGTTTTATTCATATGAAAAGTGGGTAAAGGAATATGTTTGCGCAGTTAAAAAACCTTGAGTTTGTGCAAAAAAACATGATAATTCGACAAAATGCATGATTATTTTTATAATAGAATAGATGTCATCCTGCGATTTCTGTAATATTTTGAATATTTTAATGGAAAAGCTATACAAATCCTTGTAAAAGTTATGATAAAAATAATAAAGTATAAATAAAATGTAAAAAAATTATTAAATAATAATCGATAAGAGATTGATTATTTACGATGTTTTATCCTATAATTAGTAAAAATGGTTCATGGGATAAGATAATTATACGTTATTTGCGAAATGTGTGTAATGATTTTACAATAATAAAATGACAGAGATATTGGGGTGATATGAGTATGTTTGGGCTGACAAAAGAAGAAATTATGTTGCTGCTAGAGGGGATTGAGTTAGCAGAAAAGCAAAAGAATGTGATTGCTGATATCTTACATTTAAACAATATGCGAATCGAACAACAACTCGCATTAATGATCCATTTAATCATAGATGAGCGCGAACGAAATATTTCCAACAATACATATCTAAACTAAAAAGCAACGAAAAATCACAGGTGAGCTGCACAAAGCACCTGTGATTTTTTTGTCAGCCATTTTTATAATTTTTTTGTGAAGCAGATAATGCGATTGGCTTCTGTAAAACCGAGTTGTAGATGGACGCGTAAACTTTCTTCATTGTGCCATTCACAGTCACTAGCAAACTCTTGACAGCCTTTGTTCTTTGCCCATTGCTCACAGTGCGCTACAAGCTGTCTTGCATAGCCTTGCTGTCGATAATCTGCCATGACGAAAAGACCTTCTAAATAGCCTACGGGGCTAGAGTTAGTACCTTCTACATAATCCGTTCGCAATTGGCATTGAGCAAATCCAATGGCTTTATCCTGGTCATAGGCAAGAAAAATAGCGGCGTTGTCTTCCTTTAAGAGCTGAGCCATCTGTTCGGCAAATGCCTCTAGTGAATGATTGGGCCAAAGCAGTAAGGCTAATGTGGCTGTTGCTAGAGCATCCTGTTGTGTTGCTTGCTTGATCATAAAATCCCCCCCTGGAAAAAAATGAAACGAAACGATTTTTAGCACGTACAAACTAGTAAGAGCTTCCACTAATGTTACATTTTCTATTTTAACACCAGTACTGAAAAAGGGGGAATCTACTGAATGTCACTCTTACAAACGTTAATTGAACAAGCGAAAAAACCTAATGGCTGGATTGGCTCATGGATGCTACGGATGATGAATATTGCCCATCGAGGTATGTATGCATGGCTCATTCGGCAAGGCGCCATCAATGATGGGGATCGTGTGTTAGACATTGGATGCGGGGGCGGAAAAATACTTCAAATTCTATCCAATTTGAATCCAAATGGTATAATCTATGGTATAGATATTTCTGAGCAGGCAGTGAAGGAATCCATCAAGCTGAATGAAGCACGTGTCGCCAGTGGCAAAGTGATGGTTAAAGAGGCGAGTGTGACAAGCATTCCATTCGAGGATCAATTTTTTGATGCCATTACAGCCTTTCAAACACATTATTTTTGGCCATCATTGGAACAGGATGTCAAGGAAGTATGGCGGGTGCTGAAAAACGGAGGGAAATTTATTATTATAGCAGAGCTATATAAAATGAATTACCATATGGAAGCTTATCAAACACCAACTGCAATGAAGCAATTATTAGAACGGACGGGTTTTCAAACAGTCTATGTGACGGAAAAATCGAGTAAAGGGTGGCTCTGTATGACAGCCATTAAGTAAGAGATACATAAAATGGAGGGAATAAAATGAAAAGATGTGATTGGGTCAAGTTAGATGAGCCTTTGTATGTGGCATACCATGACAAGGAGTGGGGAGTGCCAGTCTATGAGGATCAGCATTTATTTGAAATGCTTTGTCTAGAGGGAGCACAGGCAGGGCTAAGCTGGTGGACGATTTTACAAAAGCGTGAAGGCTACCGTGAGGCATTTGATCAATTCGATGTGGAAAAAATTATACATTATACAGAGGACAAGCTACAGGCATTACAGCAAGACACACGAATCGTGCGCAATAAATTAAAAATTGCTAGTGTGGTGACAAATGCGAAAGCCTATCTACAAATCAAGGAAAAATACGGTTCATTCTCTGACTATATTTGGGGCTTTGTTGATCACCAGCCATTGATGAATGAATGGGCATCTATAAAAGATGTACCTGTGACGACAGAAATTAGTGATCGTATGAGCAAGCAATTAAAGAAGGACGGCTTTAAATTTATCGGTAGCACGATTTGCTATTCCTTTATGCAGGCAGTTGGCATGGTGAATGATCATACAACGGACTGCTGCTGTCGCCAGAAGGAGCTAGCGCATGACAATTGAATATATTCGTGCGCAACTAGCAAAGCAGGCCACGATTTTTCAAACAGGTGGTATTCGACCGACACATGATTTATTGGAAAGCTGGATTGGCTATGTCGGCTGGTCTTTACCAGAGGAGGAACAACCACCATCTGGCTATCAGCCGCTTGCTACCTTCTTTTTAAAAGATCTACCCTATGTACCAGCAGCGCTAAAACCTTTTCAATTAGTCACACTGTTTGTTGATGAACGTCTTTTGGATCATCTAATGGAGGATGATCTTAGTCCTTATTTTCATATTAGAACATACACGACATTGGAAGGTTTAGTAAAGCGTGAATGGCAGCATGATGGCATTCGTGCATTTCCTCTCCAACCAAAGCTTATTACGAATGACTATCCAGTATGGGATGGGGGAGGTATACCGCTTCAAATAGAAGAAGATATTTTGACCTTGGAGCGTGAAGAGGAGCTGGAATATTTTGAGGATATCGTAGAAGACCTTTATCCGCTTCATAAAATCGGTGGCTACCCAAGCTTCTGTCAGAGTGGCTATGATTTTGGAGAGGATACACCATTTGTCCTCCAAATTGCCTCGGATGCGAAGGCACGATTGAACATTGTGGATCATGGCAATTTTTATTTTTTCTACAATCCAACAACGCAGACTTGGCGCGTCTATTGCGATTTCTACTGAAGGGAAGAGGGCTTGCCTTTTTCACGAACAGTCCAATCGATGATTCGGTTAATCAAGTATAAGCCGAGATACGCTCCTGTCAATAGAAAAAGAGGGTTTAAGAAAACCGCATGAATCGTTGTCATAAAAACCGCATCCTCAACAATAATGTGCGTTATAGAAGTAGCAGCAATCGTGCTGAAAAGTATGGCAGCGATGATTCCTACTATGTTGAACAGCAGGCGAAAAGTCGCCCATTTGAGCTGTAGATAAACCATAAGGCTCGGGATCACAATAGTGGTAGCCAGCATGAAAACGGTCATAACATCACATCCTTTCTTTCAGGATGCCCTTGTTCGCTCATGCATAAACATCATTGACGATAGGAGGAAAACATGTTGCGCTGGCAAGATGGAGAGGTGAAAAGAACAAAGAAGGTGAAAAAAGTGGAGCATAAAACGGTCGTAAAAAATGGCATTGGTTTTGGTTCAGTTTTAGCGATAACGATTTCATGGAGTGTCCATCATTCGATTATTTGGGCAATCATCCATGGCTGTTTTAGTTGGTTGTATGTTGTATACTATGCCATTACTCGCTAAGCTTGTCTGTCAAACTATCAACGAAGAGGTTGTTTGAATAAAAATAACTGAGGGTACATAAAAACAAATGTTCATAATTTTTGATTTGCCCGCATAAATAACAAAGTGCTCTTTTTCCAAGGCCAATTAAACTGTATGAACGTAGAAGAAAGGTTGATAGTATGACACATCAAGTAACGGCTTTAAGTAATGTTAATGGAAATGCTACGGGAGTGGAAGGCATTTTACAAAATGTAGCATTTATTTTATCAACGTTTACGATCCCTTGTCCGCTTCGAGAATATGCGATCAAGTGTGAAACTCGTAAACCCTTCCAACGTATAAAGAAGCTGAACACAACTCGCCTCATAGAATGTATTCAACGTTTTGAGCCACGAGCTGTCGTAGTAGATGTTGATTATCTTGGCGATGTCAATAGAGGAAAACTAGAGCCCATTGTCAAAGTGATTGTGAATGCATAATAGAAAAAAATGTATTCTGCCAGGTTTGAGTCAAATAACCTGGCAGAAGATCAAATGTGCTAGTAGTGGTAGGATTTATAGTATATGAATTGGTATCCAATAGGGCGTTCGAACATTTACGCCAGATTGGCGCTTCTAATGGCGATAATTTGTTGGCAATCGATGATGAGTGGTGACGCGGCTGCACCGGCTACCTCAAAGAATGTTGCACAGCAAGTTTTAGGATCTAAGCTGATAAAATAAATACCCGCAAAGCTACCGCCACCTGCTAAAATAACATCTACGAAAGCACCAGTAGACAGGCATTTTAATTGATGACAAATACAGCCTTTACAGTGGTGATCTTTAGCATGCTCCGCCTCGTAGTAATAATCTTCTTCATTACAGTATTTTTCCTCTTTTTTGCAATGGCAGTGCTTATGCTTTTGTTCCCGCTGACATGGCACATTTTTTTGCCAACACTTGCATCCATCCCGTTTATGTTCCCATTTATATTGGTCATATTTATGCTTGCACTTGCATTCTTCTACTTTGTGCTCACATTTCTTCTGTAAATGACAATTACATTTTACATACTGTTCACAGCACTTTTCTTTTTTCTTATTCCAATTCATATAATGGCTAAATCTACTATCTTGCATTTTTTAATCTCCCTTTTTGTTAGTTTTTTAGTAATGGTAGCGCTAACCTTTACACTTATAATCTATGAAGTGATGAACGATACTTCTTGGTAATTGCCCCTTGTGACAGCTTAAAATTATTTTTTGAAAAATCAAGAGAGAGATAGCCATAGATAATTGTGATAACCCTAACAGTTTTCAGGATAAAAGATTGCTAGACTTCTGCCTGTTAATTTCATGAAGAAATGGAGTGAATGTATGAAGAGAATACTGCAAATCTTCTTTCTTTTCATGTGCTTAATAGTAGTGATCTCATTGCTGATTGTACAAAGGCAGCCTTTAACCACAGCGACCAGTGCCAATAGCTCAACTCCCTATGCAGAGGAGCTTGGCGAAAAATTACAGACTACAGATTTTACGAAAAAGGTGTTGCAGGCGATACGAGAGGTAGGCTACGCCCCTGATAGTACTGTTGGCTATTTAATAGACTCGCCAGAACATCAGGTCATCACGATTCAATTACACAATGGCGAAGAAATTGATGTAAGTACAGAAAGTGAGATTCAATCCATCATCGATGAGCTAGCCAGAAAAAACAATATCCCTCTATTTATGGTTAATGTCCAGCTACTAGAGGCTAAATGAGCCGAGAGGGGGGCACATTGGATAGGTGTCTCCTTTTACATATAAAGGGAAATTAAAGCATGCTATAATTAGAAAAGAGGTGAGATTAATGAAAATCTTAGTATTAGGGGCGAGTGGACGTGTAGGTAGCCATATGGTTGAGCTGGCATTAAAGGATCAGCACGAGGTCACTATATTGGTCCGTGACCCTGATAAAATACAGCAACATCATCAACAACTGCGTGTTATTCAAGGAAATGTTTTAAATAGGCAGGATGTTGAGCAGGCAATGGTTAATGTGGACGTGGTGGTCAGTGCATTAAATACAGATGGTGGCAATACATTATCGGCCAGTTTACCGTTAATACTTGAGGCGATGACACAACAACAGGTGAAAAGAATCATTACAATTGGAACAGCAGGGATTTTACAAAGTCGTGTTACACCGACGATTCTCCGCTATCAATCGACTGAATCTAAACAAAAATCCACGTTTGCCGCACAGGAGCACCAACATGTATTCGAACAATTACAGCAGTCTGATAGGGACTGGACGATTGTCTGTCCTACTTATCTACCTAATGGGGCTTTGACAGGGAGCTACCGAATCGAACGTGATTTCTTGCCAGAGGGTGGTACTCAAATTTCAGTAGCAGATACTGCAGACTTTGCCTATCAACAAATCTTTAGTGAGGAATTTTTGAAGACACGGGTAGGTATTGCGTATTAAAAAGGGGAATGAGAGATGAAAATTATTCATACCATCATGGGTATGGTTATCATTGTCGTGGGACTTACATTCCTCAGTACAACGATTGAAGAGGCGCCTGTTAGAAATGTGATGCTGAAAGTTTATGGAAGTATTCTAGTTTTTATGGGTACATTCTATCTCAAAAAAATTGCGAAATTTGGTAAGCAAATAGTCTAAATGAACTTATTGCTTTAACTTTTTTTCATATCAACAGTCAATCCAATATTCAAGATGAGTGAAAAAATATACTGATATTTTCCTTTTTATAGAAGGTTTGCTATACTTTATGTCGAATATATCATTGAAGAGGTGATTGTATGGACAAAGAAATATCAAATAACTGTCAATATCCTCAACACCTAACAGGCCATGATGGAATCGAAACGACAGAATTATATGTCATCAAGATCACAAAGGAACAAGTGGATAGGTTGATTGAGGATATCGATCAAACATTAAAGGCGTCTACATGACGTCTTTTTTTAATGGCAAAAAGGCCACCTTCAGGGGAAAGTGACCTCAAAACAGGAGAGCTTTGGAAAGGCTAGATTTGCTTTACACTACTATACATATGAAAAAGTAATTTTGTTTGCTAGCCATTTGCCCGAGAAATAGATTAAAATTTCTTGAATTTCTAGCATACCACTGCCCGCATTATGTACAACCTCAGTCCTTTCGACATGAAAAGGAATAATTCAATGCCAAATAATCTCGTACGATTTTTGGCTGGCCTCCATTTTCAAGACATAGCTTACTAGCAATCTTAATTTCCTGCTGATTATAGTGAGATTGTGCCCCAATCAAAAATATGCCTGACAGTATCAATAAAGTACCGATTCCCAAAACATATTTTATAATCCTTTTCAATCAACTGACCTCCATTTCCACCTGCCTATTTTCTAGCATATGTCTGACTAGCAAAGCAATATGTTAATTGACATTTCGTATACAAATGTATACAATTGGTTTAAATAAATGTATACATTTGTATACAAAAGGAGGGTTTTTATAATGAGAGGTTCTGGATTTAGAGAACATATGCGAGAAGGACATCACCGTGGAGGACGTCATAGAGGCATGGATGGTGCAGCACAGCGAGGAGCGAAAACATTCCGACGAGGCAAGGCCATTTCATTTTTAGAAATGCTACATGTTAAGCGAGCAACGATTAAACAGCAATTAGAGCAGCCTGAGTTTCAATCGATTCAGCAAATTTTGATAGGGGAATTAAAAGCGATTGACATGGTCATCCAAGAATTTAGCCAGCTATTTGACATTCAGGAAGGTGAAACAACGGAAGCAGCTGACAGTCTACAGGAGGAAAATGTGCATGAAACAAATGAATAATTATATTGATACGGTATTTTATCAGCAGGATACGCTGTTAGAGGATGTTATTTCCTCCATTGCAGAAAAAGGTATGCCTGCCATTTCCGTGTCACCATCCTCGGGGAAGCTGCTGACGATGCTCGTATCGATTACAGGAGCTAAGGCTTTATTGGAAATCGGTGCGCTCGGTGGGTATAGTGGCATCTGTTTGGCAAGAGGATTGGATGCAGAAGGCTCATTGACTTCATTAGAGTTAGATGAAAGCTATGCACAGCTTGCTGCTAAAAATCTTGCCAAGGCAGGCTTTGAGAAGCAGGTTACCTATTTGACGGGCCCTGCATTAAACAGTCTGGAAAAGCTAGTAGCAGATGGACGACGTTTTGACTTGTTCTTTATTGATGCCGATAAGGATAATTATGAAAATTATGTAACGGCGTGCATCAAGCTGGCAAACCCTGGTGCATTAATTGTGACAGACAATGTCCTTGCAGGGGGCAGTGTAGTAGACCCTGAGGCTACACCAAAGCGTTATACAGCCATCATGAAAAAATTCAATGTGACGATCGCTAATCATCCACAGCTTGAGTCCATCCTTCTCCCAATTGGGGATGGCATAACCGTTTCCAAGGTTAAAAAATAGTATAACTAACTGACTATTAATGGTAAAATATTGTTAGCAAACAATAAGGGAGAGATGCTTTTGAAGCAAGCACTAGTGGTGATTGATGCACAGCAAGAACTAATCGAGGGTAATCAGGATGAACAAGCCGTCTATCAGAAAAACGAATTACTTGAGACAATCAATGCCGTCATCCAGAAGGCCGCCGAAGCCCAGGCACATATTATTTTTGTCCGTGACCAAGATGTAGCAGGTGGCGAAGGGGAAGGCTTTCAAGTACATCCAGCGATCCAAGTTCCAACGACAGCTGTCTTCTTTGATAAACTGGCAACGAATGCTTTTTACAAAACGGGCTTACTGGACTATCTACAGACCAATGACATTAAACATTTAGTGATGATGGGCTGCAAAACCGAGCATTGTGTGGATACAGCAGTAAAAACAGCAACCGTTCATGGCTTTGATGTCACATTAGTGGCAGAAGGTCATTCCACTAACGGCTCCGACTGTTTATCACCGGAAGCTATTATTGCACATCATAACGATATTTTACATGGCCATTACAATGTGGATCATTTCTCACTTGTGCGCAACGCCGATGAAGCACTATTTAAACCAACACATCATAATTATCGCTAACAAAAAATGACCAAGAATCTAGGTTCTTGGTCATTTCATATTAGGATTGAAAATCATCCTACTACAGTACATACGATGCTAAAACGCCCCTGAATATTCAAAAATCCCCTTAAATAAAGCGCATAGTATGCTTGAAAAAAGATCGCTTGGCTATATTTAATAATAGTAGTAAATGGTATATACAGAAAATTTAAAAATTAATAGAAGTATGGGTATGTATTGATTAATTTATAAAAATTACATTGCATCAAGATTTCTTCTATTATAAGGATTTTTTACAAATATTCCCACGCAAGCTATTGCTGGTTACAATGGATAGGGCCACCGTGCGAGCAGTGACCCTAAGTATCAAGTCAGGAGGTGTAAGGCTAAAAAATTAGCTTTACACTATTATATATATGAGAAAATAGCTTCGAAAGTTAGTTATTTGCCTGTTCGATAGATTATTTTTTGAAAGGCGACTAAATGGTGCATCAATTGTCGGATGTCGTATTGTTATGCCTGTTAAGGTAGTGATAAGGAAGGTGATGGATATGGATTCTTTAACAAGATTAAATGAGGCAGTAGCGTATATTGAAGCTCATCTAACAGAAGAAATAGACTTAAAAGAGGCTGCAAGAATAGCTTATTGCTCGGACTATCATTTTAAACGAATGTTTTCCTTTCTAGCAGGAGTATCGTTGTCCGAGTATATTCGTCGTAGGCGGTTGACACTTGCCGCTCTAGAACTGTCGAATTCCTCTAGGAGAATCCTTGATATTGCCATTTGTTATGGCTATCGCTCCGCAGATGCTTTTACAAGAGCCTTTCAGCAAATGCACGGCATCACACCTTCCGAGGCGAGGCAAAGTGGTCAAATCTTAAAAGCTTTTCCACGGATGACCTTCCAACTTACTATTAAAGGAGGTAGTGAAATGAATTACCGACTCGAGCAAAAAGAAGCATTTCACATTATCGGACTCATGAAAAGAGTACCAATTGTTTTTCAAGGAGAAAATCAAGCAATAACAGAGCTGGCTCGCTCTTTGACAATGGCGGACATTGAGCAACTGAAAAAGCTGTCCAATATCGAACCAAAGGGGATAATCCAAGCCTCCACCAACTTTTCAGAAGGGAGAATGGAAGAAAAGGGGGAACTCGACCATTATATCGGAGTAGCCACAACAGAAAAAGTTACCCACCACTTTACAGAGTTGGATGTACCTGCGTGTACGTGGGCCGTATTTGAAGCGGTCGGACCATTTCCGCAAACACTACAGGAAATGTGGGGCCGCATCTATGCCGAATGGTTCCCATCATCTGGCTATGAGCAAGTAGCTGGCCCTGAAATCGTACGCCATGCAAGCACCGATTTCTCCTCACCAACATTTACAAGTGAAATATGGATCCCCATTTATAAAAAGGAGCCTTTTGCGTAATGCAAAGGCTCTTTACTGTATTTTTGTGCCATTTGGTATCTGCTGATCAGGTGTTAACAGGATCACATCGCCTTCTACAGGCACTCCACCAATAACTAACACCTCAGACTTAAAACCAGCGACACGACGGGGAGGAAAATTAACAATCGCCACTACTTGCTTCCCAATCATTTGCGCCGGTGTATAACGCTTGGTAATTTGTGCAGAAGACTGTTTAATGCCAAGCTCTTCACCAAAGTCAATGGTCATTTTAATCGCAGGAACACGCGCTTTTGGCAATTCCTCTGCCTCTAAAACCGTGCCAATTCGTATATCAAGTGCTATAAAATCTTCAATGGTAGCCATAATCATACTCCTTCTTATTTTATGACAATACTATCATTGAATAGAAAAATATTCAAAAAAAGAAGAGCACGTGCAGTGCTCTTCTCTTATTAACGACGATGCTCTACCAGGTCAATAGCTCCTAACACAATGTGTGCTAGCCCAAAACCAAAGATGGTATTGGCCACCATTTTGTTAGAGCCATGCTTTTGCTTCATGGCATATCCAGCAGCAGTAACAGCCGACCCTAGGATAGTAGGGATTAAACCTTCACGAATTCCATTCATAAATTGATCCCTCCGTCGTATGATTCGGTGTGAATTTCACACCATACTTACTATGAACGTTTGGCGATTATACTATACTAAGCATCAATCAAATAGCGTATTTTTGTAATAAAGGAGCGTTTAGTTAAAGTACAGAAAGTCTCCTGCAAAAACGCCCGTAAAAGGATGGCCACTCTCATTTATATAATGCATGTAATTTTTGGAATTATTGAAACAAATAGGAGATGTTAGCCGTATAATAAAATAAGGGGGGCTGAAAATGAAGTATGTAGGCATTGGCACGATATTATCGATTCTAGGTGTTGTATGTTCCATCTTCATATGGGGTACCGAGCAAGCGCATTTGCTCTCAGGGATACTAGGCGGAGTGTTCATCTTTGTCTCGATAGTAATGTCAGGAGCGATAGCGAGCGGAGATAGAATACGAGCCAATCTCGCTACAGAAACAAAAGAAGCTAGAAACGAACGTAATCGCATGATGACTAACGCGTCACTATTAGCCTTACCCAACATTATTGTAGCCATCTTCGCCTATTATCTCTGAAGCATCCATCAGTCTGAACGAACACTCCATTCAAAGTAGTTCTATCGATCAAAATAGAGGTTCGATCAACATGCTCTATACACCACATTAGATGAACACTTCACTTAGAGTAGTTCTATCAATCAAAAAAAGCGTTTTATCGATCAGTTTATGCATTTTATCCACTACATTTTAAGTTCTATCCATCAATCTAGATGAACGCTCCGACCAGAGCAGTTCTATCGCTCGAAAAAAGAGTTTTATCCATCAAAATAAGTATTCTATCGCTCAATATATGCGTTTTATCCACCACATGTTGAATTCTATCCATCAATTTGGATGAACGCTCCACTGAGAGTAGTTCTATCGATCAAAAAAAGGTTTCTATCGATTAATATATGCGTTTTATCCACCACATGTTGAATTCTATCCATCAGTTTGGATGAACGCTCCACTGAGAGTAGTTCTATCAATCAAAAAAAGGTTTCTATCGCTCAATATATGTGTTCTATCCACTACATTTAGAGTTCTATCCATCAATCTGGATGAACAATCCAATCAGAGAAGTTTTATCAATCAAAAAAAAGGTTTCTATCGCTCGATATATGCGTTTTATCCACCAGATTAGATGAACACTTCACTTAGAGTAGTTCTATCGCTCAAAAAAAAGCGTTCTATCCATCAAAATAAGAATCTACTCACCTCTAATAGAAAGGATGTCGCGTGCTATGGATGAAGACAAAGATTATTACCCAGAAGCTTCTAGATACACACTTGCTGTTGTTCTTTTGACACTAATTATTTGGGGTATTTATGATTGGCGCAATGCACATGCAAATGGTTTTCAATTCCTGTTAATTAATGAAATTGTAATCACACTTGGGATCACGCGCTATATGTTGAAGAAGCGAGATCAACGAAGGAAGCGCTCTTAATAATCGGACATATAAAATTCATAAAACGTGTCACATCTACCCTAGGTGTGGCTTTTTTTATTGCATTTAATAGTGGATGAGTACATTTGTAATAGAGAGGTGGTACTATGCAATTAACAGATGGTACACGGACATTTGACACGGACATCATTGATGAGGCTGCCAGAAAGAAAGAGCGTGATGAGCAGGAGCGGGAGATGCTCAATGCCTTTGCACGTTATGCTTATCTTCGCTACAAGCAAATACGAGATAAAGTAAATCCACGTAAATGTAAATATATGTATATTCATCAAGTTCGCCAGCAAATAACATCACCTGCTAGGCTCCAACGTGTTTGTAAGCTTCTGACGATGACAGAGGAGGAAGTTCTGTACATTGTGGAATTTGTGCGAAAGTATTTGAAATATGTGAAGTAAACCTCATCGATTGATGGGGTTTTTTTACATAATTTCTAGGGAGAATTATTTCTCAACGACCTGCTCCATATAGTATGATGAACGTGGGTAAAGGAGTGAGAATTTGAGATTCATTAAATTTCTAGTAGTGATTATTATTTTCCTTGGCGTGGCTGGGTATGGTGTGTTGCATTTCGGCACAAAATTTGCCTCTGAAAAAATTGTAGATACCCTGTCAACGGAATTAGAAAGCAGTGGACAAAAGGAAGAAATCAAAAATGCCATTGAAAATGACCCTCAATTGAAAGCCTATATGGAGGAGGCAAAAACGGTCGATAGCAGTACATTGCCGTTTACGACAAAAGAAGAGGCGACCAAAGTATTAATTCAAAAAGTGGGAATTACGGATTTAAACGACATTCGTGTGAAATTGCAAGATGGCTCGATGACACAAGAAGAAGCCCTGCAAATGGTTGAAGGAAAATTGTCGGATGAAGAGCTTGCTGCGTTAAAAGTAATCGTTTATCAAGAGCTTTATCAATAAAATTCGGACATGCTGTTGTGGCATGTTCTTTTTTATGTCCCTTTTTCGAAAAATTCCCTTTATATAATAAGAAAGGGAATTTGACAGAAAGAGGGGATCATAATGATTTATAGAGTAGCCAAAAAGGAGAATTTCGTTGTCTTGGACAAGGGGTTTTTAAATGATGATCAATTAAGCTGGAAGGCGAAGGGGCTGCTTACTTATATGCTGTCCTTACCAGATGATTGGTTTTTCAGTCTTGCCGATTTAGCAACCCGCAGTAAATGTGGACGAGAAGCGACTGCACGAATTGTAGACGAGCTGATACAGACGGGTTATCTTCAAAAAATTCAAGAGAGAACAAAAGATGGTAAGTTCGGTAAGGTGGAGTTTCTCGTATATGAAGCTCCGGCACTTGCTGCCATGCCGTCAACGGGAAATCCGTCAACGGCAGCACCACAAACGGAAAAGCCCACACTACTAAATAATGAATTACTAAATAATAAATTACTAAAAAATATAGATGATGATAAACAATCTGCACCCTCTGTCTATCACTTTTACGAGCAATGATACGCTCCCCAATAAGTAGACAGATTAAAAAATAAAATCTGTTTGCCTATTGGGGAGGTTTTTTTATGAGAAAATACAGCTTTTCAAAAGAAGAAAAATTAGAAATTCTAAATTTCTATGAAAATAGCCATTTCACTCTTAATGAGGTGGCCGAGTTGTATAAAGTTGATTCAAGAACAATCAAAGATTGGCAAAATAATTACTTGTTTTTTGGAGAGGAAAGTCTTAATAGAAGTGAAAATCATAATACATATCCGAAAGAAATAAAGCTAGCAGCTGTTCAAGACTATATTTCAGGAAGTTATTCATTAAGAGAAACTGTTAGAAAATATAGACTTTCTGGCACATCCGTTTTGCGAAATTGGATTAAAAAGTATACTAGTCATAGTGAATTAAAAGATTCGAGTAAAGGAATGAGCCAAACTATGACTAAAGGAAGAAAAACAACAGTACAGGAGCGCATTGAAATAGTACAAGCTTGTATTGCCAACGAAAAGAATTATCAAGTAACAGCTGAACAATATGCGATTTCTTACCAACAAGTATATCAATGGGTAAAAAAATTCGAAAAATCCGGGGAATTAGGTTTACAAGATCGCCGTGGCCGTACAAAGTTAGAAGAAGAGTTAAGCACTGAAGACAAGTTTCGTTTAGAAATCCAACGTATGGAACGCGAAAATGAACGATTACGTGCAGAAAATCTCTTCTTAAAAAAGTTAGAGGAAATCGAAAGGAGGCGACGTTAAGTAAAAGTCGTATACATAACCGTTATATTGTCATTCAAGAACTAGCGGCGAAGGAAGCATTGCCAATCATTTTATTATGTGAAATTGCCGGTGTTACACGTGCTGCTTATTATAAGTGGTTGAACCGTCATCCATCAGCACGAGAAATCGAGAATGAACAGCTTCTAGAATCAATTCAGTACCTTTATGCACAAGTAGATGGGATTTATGGATATCGACGCATCACACTTACAATCAATCGCCATCGGGAAAAAGTAGATTTACCGATGGTAAATAAAAAACGTATTTATCGTTTGATGAAAATGTGTCGATTAAAATCGGTGATCCGTAGAAAACGAAAAAAATATCGTAAATCGAATCTAGATTATGTAGCAGAAAACATACTCAGTCGCGAGTTCAAAGCAGATCAACCTAATCAAAAATGGTGTACAGATGTCACGGAGCTTAAATATGGAAATGGCAAAAAGGCTTATTTAAGCGCCATTATTGATTTATACGATAATTCGATTGTAAGTTATGTATTAGGACATTCGAATAACAACAAACTTGTTTTTCAAACGATGATACCAGCTATACAAAAATTAAAAGAGGATGAGCATCCACTTATTCATAGCGATCGTGGTTATCAATATACTTCAAAATTTTTCAAACGGATGATAGATGATGCCGGGATGGTACATAGTATGTCTAGAGTGGGACGTTGTATCGATAATGGACCAATTGAGGCTTTTTGGGGTACGCTCAAATGCGAAAAATACTATTTAAATAAATATGATACATATGAAGCGCTTAAAAAAGCAATTGTAGGATACATTTCGTTTTATAATTTAGAGCGCTATCAAGAAAAATTAAACGGCTTGAGCCCCTTGGAATTCAGGGATCAAGCCGCATAAAGTATTTTTATTATTTCCACTGTCTACTTGACGGGGAGCACTTCACAACAAGGCTTTGGTGCACAAACTGCCCATATTGGTGAGAGAATCTGTCATTGGCTTACTATTTGTACGGAGGAAATGGTTATACATGCGATGAAGCTAGCCGTGGAACACAATGTATTACGCTGGCGCTATGTAGAAAAGATCTTGCAAAATTGGTACAGCAAAAAAATAAAAAGCATGGCAGATATAGCCATCGAGCAGCAGCGATTTCAGGCACGCAAGCAACAGATGGCACGGCAGCAAGTTAACAGACGTCAAGAAATCATTCCGAAGTGGTTTCATCAGCGTCATGAAGAGGAAGTACTATGTGATCAACAGCCAACAATGGATTTTGCAGCGGAACGTCAAAAAATATTAGCATTATTAGAGAGCGTAAAATCGTCCGAATACCATAAAGGCTTGGTTGATGAAAAGTCATCATGACCCTGTAATATCAAGTGAATTCTTGCTAACGCATCGTCAAAAGAACGTGGGTCATATTGGCGTGTCCAAACAATGGTAAAAAAGACCGTCATTGCCGCATATAAGGCATAAAGCTGCCAAAATGTATCGTCTGGAGTAGCCGAAAAATAGCCATTGATTTGCCCGATGCAGTAGGGGATGCTGTGACGTCTACTAAATAAGGCAAGATTATAAAAGTCATGATAAGGATCACCAAAGTCGTAGCCGTTAAAATCGATAATTCCATTATATGAGTGCTGTTGGCAAATGATGTGACCAAGGTGGAAATCATCATGAAGAAGGGTCATAGGTCGTTGTTTTAGCAGTGGCAGATGTGCCTCAATAAAGCTTCATCGTTTTGCTTCCTGTGGTATGTGATAGGAACCTTGCTAGTAGCCCTTCCAATAAGCAGAGAATTTCTTGCGCTGTGTCGCCTCCCAATTGAGCCTTGGTGGAGCACTCACTTGATGGATTTTTCTCAATTGTTGCCCAGCAGCAAGACCGAGATGGAATTGCTGGATGACATCATCCGCGGGTATTCCTTCTAAAAAACGAACAACCGTTGCGGTTAAATGGGCTTCTTGCAGCACCTTATAGTCAATCGCTTTATGCGTTTCTACACCCTGTTTTGTAGCAACATAAATTCATTTTTGCGTTTTTCACGATGCGCTACATCTGCTAATCGTACAAAATGGCGCGTTTCTCCCACAGTTACGAGATACTTAGTATCAGAAGAATAGCCTTTGTGGACTTTGGTTATTTGCGTAAAACCATCTAAGCTTGGTAATTGCTGAAATATATCTACTATACGCACATGTCATCCCCTCACTTTCAATATTTTAGAAGATACAAAATATTATAGGAAGTAATCTTTGTCAATGTCTTGGATAGTAGGAAGGGGTAAAAAATCATATATAAAAAATAGTAAAAGAGCACAATTAACTAGAAATCACTGGTATGGGAGCATTTATTAACTATAAGTGAATGTCTTTGTATCATTCACACTCAGAAAGAGAGGTGAAATGATAGCAATAGTCGTATGCAAGAAAAGAACCTGTTAAGCCTCGTAAGGAATACCTCTGATTAATTATCGTTTTCCCTGAACATCACAAATAGTAGAAATGAATAACATAGCTGTCATTCACAAAAAAATGATAGGAAAGGGTGGTGTAGTATGAGTTATGTTATTGAAAAACAGATCATGTCAGGGTTACCGAATCAAGCGCTCACGGCTGTAAAATATGTGGTGGCGCATGAATCAGGTAATAGCAGCAATACTGGTCCAAACGCATTGGAAAACGAGATTGCCTATATGAATAGAAATAAAGCGAATGCTTTTGTATCCCACTGGGTAGGCGGTGGTGGACGAATCGTACAAGTAGCCCCTGTGAATCGTGTGCAATATGGCTGTGGTCCAAAAGGAAATCCATATAGCTATGCCCAGGTGGAGCTGGCACGGACTGCTAATAAGGAACAGTTTAAAAAGGATTATGCAGCGTATATTTGGCTGTTACGTAAGCTTGCCATAGAGGCAGGAGTCCCAACTGTTTTAGATGGCAATGGTAACGGCATTAAGTCACATCGATGGATTACGGAAAATCTAGGAGGTACCACACACAAAGATCCTTTTGCCTATTTAAAAAGTATGGGGATTTCAGAAGCACAGTTCCAGCTAGATATTAAAAATGGACTTGAGGAGGGATTAACAGTGTCACAATATAATGAGCTGAAACAAGAAATTGCGACGTTAAAAAGCTTATTAGCTGAAAAAGCTAGCCTACAAGCAAGCAGAGAAGTAGGAGCATCTCATAAAGAGGCATGGGAATGGGCCGTTAACGAAGGAATTATCCGAGGCGATGGCAGTCAGAACATGAATCCGGCAGGCGCTCTCACGCGGGAACAAATGGCGACAATGCTTAAACGTTATTACGATAAATTTATAGCGAATTAACTGGGCAGGATAGGGCTTGCAGGCAAAAGCGAGCTTTATCCTTTTTCATTAAATAAAGGTTTTTTCAAAGTTTTGTCGAATGTAGTAGAAGAGAGGAGGGGTTTTGATGTTAACGAAAATAAAAAAAGTGAAATTTGAGCAAGAAAGAAAAAAACCATTGTACAAGGTGATAATGGAATGTCCAGAGGGGAAACAATTATATGTGAAGTTTGATTATACTTATAAAACGGAAAATTTCTGGCCCTTAGAAGTGAATTATAATAAAAAGAACTATGGTGCGAAACTAGCATGGTATACAAATGAAGTCGAGAATATGACAGTGGCATCATTTTTAGAAACCATTGCTGGGAAAATCAATAAGAAGTACGATTTTGACTTTAAGCAACAATAAAAAACAGCATCCTGAGGAATGCTGCTGTAAAGCCTATCCATTAATTGGTCGAGATATAAACAATCAATGCTGCCTCATCAAATGTTACATCTGCACCAAGTGCTTGACTGACAAATCTTAGAGGGACCATCGTTGTTCCTTGATAAATTTCAGCTGGATGGCTGAGGGCGATAGTGGATGTAGTACCATTTGCATCAACATAAGCCATTTTATTCCCCACACCAAGCACAATTTTTTTACTGCCCTTTGTTGCCGTTACTTTTTTCGTTGCACTTTCATAAGCAACTGTTGCTCCAAGTGATTCAAAAATGGCCTTCATCGGCACTAATGTTGTGCCATTTTTCATATAAGCGCCAGGCGTGTAATGTTGCTTTACATTATTTAAATAGACAGCTACTTTTGTCAACACTGGGGCTGTAGTTGCTTTTGGTGTCGGTGTAGATTGGCTTTGACCACCTGAGGAGGACCCTCCATTATGATAATGGTAGCCTGAACAAAGCCCTTTCGCTTTGGACTTGTCCGAGCAATTATGCCCACCATTGCCATCTAAACGCCCAGGATGTGCTTCCGCAATAGAGGCTGTAGCGAGAAATAATGTAAACATCGCCATTAATAAAACCAATTTCTTCATAAATACCCTCCTATTATTGAAATATGTAATTATTATACTGTTAAAAAGTAAATTTTGATATATTTTTATAGTAAAATAGTTGTAAAAGTTGGAGGGGACTAGAGCAATAGGCATGTGGCGTATAAAATGAAGCCCTTTTACGAAGAATTTTCGAAACAGCGGAAGTAGTAGCTACGTGTATAGGCGATAAATTGGCACTAACAACTTTTAATTGTTAGTGCCAATTTATTTTGCTTCAGCGGTTGTTGAAACTCAATAAAACCATGTCTTATGGCAAACCAATATCCTGTGCCCTTGACGGATGGCACTGATTTTCGAGCAACTCGAAAAAATGTAGATGCAGCGTAAGCGATTATGTCGAGTCGTATTAGATTAGACCGTTAATCCATTTTCGTATTGTAGCTCAACGGTTATTTGTAATAGTTGATGCACAATAGCCGCAAACATCGCAATGATGCTTGAGGTAAAGATGCAAATGAGTGCCAGCATCATAATGCCAGTTATGTCTTCCTTGTCAGTAAACATGATGATAGATGCTGCAATGCCAGTGCAAGAAAGAGAACAATCGTGAATGCACAATATTTGATAGTTCTCAAAGCCTTTACAGACGATGCCGAGAACGCTTTATGCTGGTCGATGTTGATTAAGAGACGATAAGCTTGATATAACGCAATGTAGTAGGGAACACATAGAGCAGACACATAGATTAAAAAAGATAGGACAAATAGGCAGATTCGGGATGTGCTACTGCGTCTCAACTAGCCATGTCAGGTAACCAAAATAGCCCTAAAGCTAAAGCAGAAATACCTAGCAGAATAGTGACAATTTTTAAGAAAATGGTTGCCCTTTGTTTCTGTTTCATTCAAAGCACCTCACTGGTTACGGTACCTTGATTTTAAAATTCATTGTTTTTTATCTAAAAAAGACATCCATCCTTGTGGGAGGGATGTCTTATTAGACACGATGTTTAACATCTTACATATTTTCGTTTAAAACCAAGTCTGCCTCGCTCTACTTCCTTTTGAATCGTTTCATAAGCATTTAGCGTAGTGTTTTTTTTGTTGTCTCTTTTCATTTCCACTGGACCAATTGCCTGTGCCGTTTCAATGGCTTGCTCATGAAGTGGTACATAGGAAATGGCCACTGTGTATAGAAAATTATTCATCGCAGATTTCGTGCGTGCTGGTGCATCATGAATTGTATTTTTTACCACTTCCAGCATGTCGGCTAATTTGCTCATAGAAAATTCGCTATCCTTGCGATTTCCTAAAAGCCAGCAATAGCAGCTCCAGCCCGCTGACATTCTTAGCTCCTCACCGCTGGCAATCCATGCATCCGCCACCTCCTGTGCAATAGGTGCTTCCGCTAACGTAACCGCTACAACATAATCAGACAGCATATAAAAATAAGCCGCATCCATCCAACGACCAAAATCTTCCACAGTCATTGCTTTGGGATCAGCAATAACGCCTGCAAAATACATCGCATCATAGTTACCTGTAGCATAAAGTTCTTCTGCTAGAGCTTGATTGATTTTGATTTTCTTCGCAATAGGCTTCATGGCTCCCGTTGCCACACCAAACAGTGGCTCCTGTGCACCATTTGACAGATACATTTTTTTCGTCCGTTCCTTGCCTAGAGCCTCCAGCTCCTGCATCACCATTTCTGCATTCATCGAGTAGCACTTCCTTTACCTTTAATAGACACAAGCCCATTATCCTATAACAAACGCTCATTTGTCATGGAGGATACAGATAAAATCGCGTAATAATAATGATTTTATGTTAGATGACTGCCTTTTGGGAAGATTTAGCTTGGTTGAAGCTTGCTTAGGCTAGAGCCTATTCCATATAAACATAAATTGAGCTGCATCGGATTCCAGCGCAATTCGATGATCGTCCGTCGATTGATCTTCAGTCAGCAGGCGACCTTTTTGCACGTTTAAAATGGCATGTTTAATAGTGTCAGGGTGTTCTATTTCGTAGTGAGAGTTTTTCAGGAGGGTTAAGGCAGATTGGCATTTATATTTATCAATGCGCTCATTTTTACCTTTGAAATACAGCTTAATCAAGTAGGGGATATCGTCGATGATTAAACCAAGTTCAGGATTGGAACGCACCGTTAATGCATCACTATACCAATTAGCTTTACCTGGTGCAAACCATTGAACATTTTTATTTTTTAAAAATTTTAAATAAGCTTTTACGACATCCTGATAATTTTTTTGCCGTGCAGGGAGGGCATTATCGATCATATCGAGTAAATAATCGTCAGGCAAACCCTGTTCATGGTATTTTTTTAAACCATCACGTAATGCCTTCCAATAATCTTTAATTGGATGATAATCTCCCTGATATTTAATATCTTTCACAAACTTCGTCTTGGCTGTACTTCCCTTCATCGTGAAGTCTGTAAATTGGGTTAAGCCAATGGATGGCTTTGTGATAATCGTCATTATTCCATCGCCCTTCTTTCCTTATCAATGACATGTTATAGATTATATTGGAAAGGGGGACTGTATATGATTTTCTGGCGTGTTAAAAGTTATCAATGAAAAGAATTCTACTAGGCATCGCTTTCTCGTACAATTGAAATCTTTACAATGAAAAAACAACATTCTATAAAAGAAATGTACCGCCAAGAACACCTTCTATTGATGCTCATTGAAGAACATGAAAGGAATATTCAATTTGAGCAAACCGCATGGATTCTAATTGTGCACATCATTTCGTTTCTGACAAGGACTTTGACTATACCAAGCAGCATAGCCTTGCGACCTACCATAAATTATATGAGCAACTGTATGACCATCTTTTGAACCAGCAGACAGTGAAATTAGTTTAGCTAGAAATAATCATTTCATACTGTACTGGGAATAGATCAAATCAAATAGGGCAATGTAAGACTACTTGGAGGTGATCATTTTGTCGAAGGGCAAGCAATATAAACGTCAGTCAGAGTTGGCAGAATTAGCGACAGATTTAAGTCCAGATGATTTAGATGTGCGTGAAGAAAATGCTTTAACACAAGAGCAAAAGAAAAATTCGAACGAAGGTACTCGCTCGAAAAAATCTGCAACACGTAAATCGCAATCATAATACTGACACCACAATCATCGTGATTGTGGTGTTATTTTATCCTTCATTTCATGGCCATTAGACCAATGCCAAAGAGAATCGATACCATCATTACATAAAATACATAAGACCGATACCTTTCTACAAAACACATTAGCAATAAAAAAAATCCAGAAACAATCCATAGTATACTGTAAACAATAACAATAAATGGTATAATATATAAAATGGTTGAGAGGAGTTGATATAAAATGACTTTATTTATTTTGTTTATTGGGATCATCGTTGTCGTCGGTATAGTCAGTATGCTCAATCAACCGTACAATAAATCGAGCGAACAATCACACCATAGTCACCCAACAAACGATTTTCTAACAAATGATGCACAGATTTCCTCACAGGAAAGCCATCATTGTGCTGATTATAGCGCATCCACTAGTGATTCATCATGTGGCTCATCAGGGGAATGAAGGAATGGTTTAGGTAATTTACTATATTTCCTCGTAATTCCGCTCAAAGACAAAATCACAAGAAAACGCAGCCAAAAGCGTGTTATAAAATAACCGAATTGTCAGGAACCGTCTCAAAATCGGAGCATAAGCATCTACCATGAAAAAGTTGGAAACCGGTAGTAGACTGGTCTCCAGCTTTATTCATATGTAAGGTTATCTTAATTGTCTTGTTTCTGCATCAATCATCTAGTTAGCCAAATTGACACTCGGAGCGATAGTATTAAAGGAGTACTTGATGTTTACACAGGACGCGGTATGAATGATAGAGGAGCCAGTAAATAATCAATATTCGGAGCATTTGTTTCTACAATCTCTATTAATTGTGCAGAATCATCGGTGAATGCTGATGAATATAGCTATTAATGGCGCTGTGTCTCGACTGATAAAATGACGATTCATTTGGGTCGAACAAAGGGACACCACAATGAGAAGCATCACCCTATCATAAGAACAAACAAATGGCGAAGATGGGGCAACATGGCGTAAGATAGAGTAATAGATAGAGAGAATTTGGAGGGACTTAATATGATACGATTCGAAAATGATTATGCAGAAGGTGCACATCCACAGATTTTGCAACGATTAGTGGCGACAAATGAAGAGCAAACACCTGGCTATGGTATGGATGAGCATTCGGAAACAGCAAGAGCTTATATTAAAAAAGCAATTGCAGCAGAACAAGCAGATATTCACTTTTTAGTCGGTGGTACGCAAACGAATACAATTGTTATCTCGTCTATTTTGCGTCCTCATCAGGGGGTTATTGCCGCGCATACGGGACATATTGCGGTGCATGAAACAGGTGCGATTGAAGCCACTGGTCATAAAGTGCTGACATTGCCGAGCGAGGATGGCAAAATAACGGCAGCACAGGTGAAAGCATGCTATGATGCTCATTGGCAGGATAGCACGCATGAGCATATGGTGCAGCCGGGCTTAGTGTACATATCTCATCCTACAGAAAATGGCACGACGTATAGCAAGGCGGAATTAACGGCTTTAAGTGAGGTTTGTCGAGAATGTGGCTTACCGCTATTTTTAGATGGGGCGCGATTAGGATACGGGCTTGTAGCGCAAGATAGCGATTTATCCTTAGCAGAGATTGCGAAGCTTTGTGATGTTTTTTATATTGGTGGCACGAAAATGGGCGCATTATTTGGCGAAGCGGTCGTAATAGTGAATCCTGCGTACCAAAGGGATTTTCGCTACATGATGAAGCAAAGAGGAGGGCTGCTTGCTAAGGGACGTTTATTAGGCATTCAGTTTGAAACCCTATTTGAAGAAGACCTTTATATGGCTATTTCTCATCATGCTGTAGACATGGCGATGCTAATTCGACAGGCGTTTATCGACAAAGGCTTTGCATTGCGCTATGATTCGAAAACCAATCAGCAGTTTCCGATTTTACCAAACGACATGCTGACGGCATTGGCTGAGAAATATTCCTTCTCTACTTGGGAAACCTTTGATGACAACCATACCGTTGTGCGCTTTTGCACAAGCTGGGCGACAAAAAAGGAACAAGTGGATCGCTTGATAGAGGACATTCACCAATTAGCCTAATCATTGAACTGCACCTGGAATAAAAGGGTGCAGTTTTTTCCTATTATTCCCTAGAGGTTGCTATACTAGAGGATGAAAGGAAAGGTGGAATGGCATGACGAAATATATAGCATTTTTAAGAGGCATTAATGTAGGTGGACACAATAAATTGAAAATGGCTGAATTAAGAGAAGCGCTTATACCGCTGGGATTACAAAACATTCGGACATATATTCAAAGCGGCAATATCTTGTTTGAATCAAGTGAGTCTGAGGTATACCTACAACAGCAAATACAAGCAACCATTCAAACAGTTTTCAATATCACAAGTATCGTGATAATCAGAACAGCCGAAGAACTGCAATCAATCGTCAATAATTGTCCGTTTTCAGAGCAAGATATGGCTGAGGCAAGTACCGCAGCTACAGGGGAAAGTCGCCATGTCGCCATGCTACCAGTTGCACCCACTGAAGTGAATGCTGGGAAGTTATTAGCCTACGAAAGTGAAAAAGAGCGTTGTCTCATCAAGGGCAGAGACGTTTATCTGTTATTTTACGAGAGCATCCGTAATGCCAAGCTGGGTCAACAGCTACACAAGCTGGAGATACCTGCAACGGTGCGCAATTGGAAAACGATGAACAAGCTTGTGACAATGATTGACCAGTAAGACGGATAATAGAGGTGTGAGATTGAGACGAGACCAAATAAATTATTTTATCTATCCTTGTACCTATTTCATTGTTAGAACAATCAATCAATGGAGAAAACAAGAATCGATTATATGGGGAGAAAATGTCATGATGATGATCGGCCTAATGTTCTTCATCTATCTGTTGATTCTCATGTGGAATTGGTCAAATAAGCCCTATCAATGGGGGAAGAAGGATAAAGAAACATAAAACAAGAGAGCCCTTTCATTTTCTTTTAAATGATTGCTCTCTTTTTTCAGCTCGTCAACATATAAAAAAACCTGCAGCGAAGTTAATCGCTACAGTTCAGAATTGGTTGATACCCTTTGAGTATTCTCATGTATTATAGCATAATTCTTTATTTCCTGTATAGAAATGTTTAAGTCTAAATCAATTTATGCAAATACTGCTTCATCATTACTTGAACGTTTTATCAGAATAGGATTCGATGTGCAGTAATCTCCTCCAAGCAATGCGACCAAAGGTGTTATGGTTTGCTGAAGCGATTCAACCGTCAGCTAATCTAGTAATTTTTGTGTAGCAGCAGCTTCACCTGTCCAAGAATGTAAAAAATGGTCCATTGTCTGAAACATAAAAATCCTCCCCCAAATAGCATAGGATGTTTTATTTTGCTATGTGCCCAAAATAAAAGCAATATAAAGTACCGCATAAAGAGGCAAGGCAATCGAAAGCATGATATACATGGTCCATTCACCAATTGTTAGTGTTCTTTGCCATTTCGTTAATTTTAGCTGTCGACGATATACCATACTGGCAATTAATATGACTAACAAAGCGAGTTCTTTTAAGTTATCGAAAAAGGTAATCACAGTATCAGCTCCTTTAGGCTTTTGCAATATATGAGCCTGCAATTGTCAACATGACTAGCTAAGGTAGCGTCTAGATGTCAACATAAAAAGTGCGTCTCTATATAAAATAGAAACGCACGTCCATTTATTCATCTCGAATCACGATAAAAACACCACTCAATATGAACAGGGAGCCTAGCCAAAAGGACAGTCCTATCGTCTCTCCTAATAAGAGCCAGCCTAAAAATGTGCCAACAATGGGCTGGAAGAAGAAAAATAAGCCGCCACTTGACGCATTCATTAATTGAAGCCCTTTATTCCACAATAAAAAGCCACCCGCTGTAGAAACAATGCCTAAGTAAAGCAAGCCGCCTGAAATCGTTGGCTGCAAAATAGTTGTTAGCGCCAAATCCTTTAATCTTGGCAGGATAAAAGGTGTCAACAAAATCACAGCTACCATAGATGAATAGGTTGTCACAACAATTTGTGAGTAGTGGCTAGGCACTTTTTTTACTAATGCCGACATGAATGCCCACGTTAAAGCAGCGACTAGTAAGTAGAATCCACCTAATTGCTGTGTAATATCGATTTGGCCGTTGCCCACAATGATCCCAACGCCAATGGTCGCGAGGACGATCGACAAGCATTTTTTAATCGTAATGTTTTCCTGCAAAATGAAACGAGCGAAGACAACCATAAAAGCAGGGGTTGTAGCAGTAATCATCGCCCCCATTTGAGCAGTGGAGAGCATTGTCCCCATTTCTTGCGTGACAATCGAAATCGTATTCCCGATGAGACCAACAAGAAAAATAATCAACCAATCTTTTTTAGCGATTGTCCAAGATTGCTTCATCACGATGCCGATAATACCGAGTGCTATCACCGCAATCAAATAACGAATCCAAACAAGCTCCAATGGTGGCACAACCTCCACCACTACTTTAACTACTACATACATGGCACCCCAAATACTCGCAGCAAGCGATAAAAAGATGGCGCCGATACCTTTATTTCTCATGTTTTTTTCCTCCGTTTTCATAGATACCTATGCCCTTAACGGAGAAAAAGAGCTTCTACCGTTAAGGAAGAAGGATTGCTGGTACGTCCTGTTCAAATAATGGAGCAAACATCATATTTATTACACCATCCTCTTGTCATTTTTTATAAGTATAAGGAAATCCTAATTACTTTCATAGTGGCGATTATGATTGTTTAAAAAAGTAATGCAAAATTCAAGCCATTCTAGACAACTTTACAACACTACAAACAAAGCCAATCATTCCACCAATCAAGAACATATAGGCAACTAGTAGGGACATCGCTGCTAAGTTATTTGTAAAGATTCTGTAGGCTCCTAATGTCAGTAATGCCAAACCACTAACCGAGCTAAGTATTACTCTATTCTTATCAGTCAAAAAATCACCTCCATTGTCTTTACTTGCTTCCTATTTTTCCATTTTACGAATATAAGCTAATTGTCCAATATGGTAGGCATTATGAGTGGCGGCATTCGATATGATGGCCCACCATTCAGCCTGCACTGGATAGCCATTGGCAATTGACAGTAGCTGCTCCTCCTCAAGAAGCTCTTGCCAGTGGAGTAATATGTTTAACAACTTTTCTTTTAATGAAAAGAAAGTGTCCCCATCTCTAACTAGAAAAGTATCCGCATTATCATTGATGGGTACACAGGCATGAACTTGATTTTCCTTATACCGACATTGCCATGTTTCATTCCAATAAATAAGATGTTGGACAATTTCAGCAATGCTATGACTAGTAGCATCTGGCTTCCAAAATGCCTCCTTTTCAGATAGTCCATCCACTGCTTCAGAGGATGAGAGATACCAGCTACAATCATTGGCATTCGCTAGTAATTGATCTAACAAGATGGTCTTAGCCTCCTTCATCTCCTTTATATTCCCTTTTATTGAATAGTATAGCATGTTGGTCATATGCTTATGGATTGTTTTCAGAAAAGTAGAACAGCAATCTGTCATGTTATACTGATGGAAGGTTTCTTCCCGTAGAGGAAGACGGATCATCAATTAGGAGGAGTAAGCAGTGAGTATGACGAGGGAACAGCTAGAAAACCATCAAATTTGGATTTATGTTTTTTCTTTAATGATCGGTGGGCTATTAGGTTTCACAAATGAAGAATTCGGAGCTACTTTAGACTGGATGATCTCACCATTAATAGCGATTTTAATGTACGGCATGTTTGCTCAAATTCCATTTTTAAAGCTACGTGAAGCTATTTCAAATCTTAAATTTATGGGTGCCTTATTAGTTGGGAATTTCATTGCAGTCCCAATGATTGTTTGGATCTTAACAGCATTGTTTCCGCAATCAGCCCCTGTTTTATTAGGCGTTTGTTTGGTTTTATTGACACCTTGTATTGATTATGTCATCGTCTTTACGCAATTAGGGAAGGGCAATGAGAAATTAATGTTAGCTGCCACACCAATATTGTTTGTCGTACAAATGATGTTGCTTCCTTTGTATCTATGGTTATTTATAGGGGAAGAGATGGTAGGAATCGTTCAAGTAGAACCCTTTTTAGAAGCATTTCTATTATTAATCGTGCTACCGTTGATTATTGCCGTTATCACACAGTTATGGGCTAAAAAGAACGAGCGAGGTGAAAAAGTTTTAGAGAGTACAGCATGGTTGCCAGTACCGTTTATGGCACTTGTATTAATTGTGGTCGTTGCGTCCCAAATTGGCAAGGTCTACAGTGATTTCGATGTCATTGTACGTGTCATGCCCATCTATATTTTATTTTTAATTATCATGCCCGTGGTTTCCCGATTGATCGGATTGACATTCAAATTGGATACAGGAGCAGGGAGAGCACTTATCTTTAGTATGGGAACAAGGAACTCTCTTGTTGTTCTTCCTTTGGCATTAGCTTTACCAGCATCATGGGCAACTATCGCCGCAGCAGTAATCGTGACACAAACGATGGTGGAGTTAGTTGGAGAATTAATCTATATGAAGGCAGTGCCTTATTTGATATGGAGAAACAGAGAATAGTAGGCAGTAAAACACTGTCTATACAACGGTGTCTCTCTAGAAATGGTAAGGATAAAAAAGGTTTATCAATCTGTAGGGTGGAAGAAACATAATGAACAATTCTTCAAATAAAGTATTTAATGAAGTACATATCAAGTTTTCGCTGTAGTAGAAGGAAAAACAGTGGGCTTTGTCAGATGGAGTATTGAATGCCGCAATTTGTACATGAAGCTTACCAAAGAGATGATCTCCCAATTAGACGAGATACACATTTACCGATCTTTTTATCGATTTTCTAATAAAAAAGCCGTAGCGTTGTGACACGCTACAGCTTCAGGACGAAACTATTTGAACTTCTTTAATGGAAGCTACTTCTCCACAATCCTTACAAAAGCAAAAAATAAATGGGAATCCTGCCGAATAGGGTCCAATAGGTTTAACATTGCCATAAGTGCTAGCATCACCACCGGAAGCCTTACAAACCAATTTGTCGTTTTCCATAAAAAGGTTGAGGCTTTTGCGGCAGATACAGCAAACGAATGAACAATAGAAAGATATTAGGGATTTTAAAATCAAAAAAGAACAGCTGAAAAATTATTTGACAGCTTTAAAAAGAGCTTTTCCCTTGTTATATAGAAATCTTTCCCACCTAGCTAACAACCCATTTCCATTCTCGCCAATTTCTATTGTTAATGCGTGATTTTTATGGAAATCTTTGACCCGTTTATTATGTTCTTTTTGCCATTGGTGCAAAGGATTATGTTTCATTTTCGAACCTCCTTTTAGTTACTTAAGTATAGGGCTGACTCGAATAAATTAAAAGTAATCTATATCATTTCTTCCTAGGTGTTATCCTCTATTGATTATCAATAAAGCATCATGTTAGATAAATTTCTAAAAGTTGTTGAGAAACGATCATGACAATCATTCAACTTGGATTCAAAGTAGATGCATTTTTTCAACGAAAGGGCGCATTTCTGGAGTAGAAAATCTATGAACACTTTATTTATAAAGCTTTACTGCTCCCTCCAAAAAGTTTACATATTTCTCAATAAAACTCTGTGGCTTTATAATCTTCACTTTATGACCAAATCCGGCTAAAAATTGATAGGCATATTGATTTTCAGGCAATTCAATTGTTGCAAGGTAACTTCTTGTAGTTTCTTTTATAACAGCATTCTAAAAGTGCAGGATAAATCTAAAAAAGTAGCAGATAGAACGCTCAAAGTGAGGGATAGCCCTCAAATAGAAGGAAAGAATTCTAAAAAGTGCAGGATAAAACTGAAAAAGTAGCGGATAGAACGCTCAAAGTGAAGGATAGCCCTCAAATAGAAGGATAGACTTCTAAAAGTGCAGGATAGAACTGAAAAAGTAGCGGATAGAACGCTCAAAGTGGGGGATAGCCCTCAAATAGAAGGATAGAATTCTAAAAGTGCAGGATAGAACTGAAAAAGTAACGGATAGAACGCTCAAAGTGAGGGATAGCCCTCAAATAGGAGGATAGAATTCTAAAAGTGCAGGATAAAACTGAAAAAGTAGCGGATAGAACGCTCAAAGTGAGGGATAGCCCTCAAATAGAAGGAAAGAATTCTAAAAGTGCAGGATAAAACTGAAAAAGTAGCGGATAGAACGCTCAAAGTGAGGGATAGCCTTCAAATAGAAGGATAGACTTCTAAAAGTGCAGGATAGAACTGAAAAAGTAGCGGATAGAACGCTCAAAGTGAGGGATAGCCTTCAAAATAGAAGGAAAGACTTCTAAAAGTGCAGGATAGAACTGAAAAAGTAGCGGATAGAACGCTCAAAGTGAGGGATAGCCCTCAAATAGAAGGAAAGAAATCTAAAAGTGTAGGATAAAACTAAAGAAGTAGCGGATAGAACGCTCAAAGTGAGGGATAGCCCTCAAATAGGAGGAAAGAATTCTAAAAAGTGCAGGATAAAACTGAAAAAGTAGTGAGCGCTATCCATGAATAAGGATAAGCGCTCCATTTTTTTCCTGAACTTTTAAGCATTTAAACTAGTATTTAACCTTCAAGCCTAGTAATGAAGCAAAGCCAATCGCTTGTTCAGAAGATACTTCACAGCCATTTAAACTTTCAGGAGTTACTTGAAGTCTTTTAAATTTACATGTACTGATGTCTATCCCTTTTAAGGAAGTTTGAGAAAAATCAACATCATTTAAATCACTTTCATGAAACGCCACTTTATTTAGTAAACAATCATAATAATTTGTACCCTGTAGGGAGGTGTGATCAAATAATACTTGTTTAAAACGCACTTCAGGGAAATTGCATAAGTTTGCAATACAATTTTCAAATGAAACATTGCCAAGATTAGCTTCAGTAAAATTCAACCCTAATAATTTACAGTTTTTAAAAGCCACTCTATGAATGATGCCTTCACTTAAGTTTGAGTTAGACAAATCACAGTTTTCAAAAATGACATCCGTTAGATCAATTTTTTTAAAGGTACAATTGATGAATGTGACATTTTTAAACATAACTTTAGATACAATGAATCGTTCAACTTCTTCGTGATCAATGACCGTATCAGCAATCATGCCATTTGTTAAATACGGTTCTTCATCATAAAAAATATCCTGAAAATTTGCCTTTTTAAGATTAGTAGGTATTTTTGGTGATGTAATGTGGAAATTGAATGACATATCAGCACACCCTTCAAATGTAAAATAAAAAGATTTTCCTATTTAGTATAAGTGCAAACCTAAAATAAGAACACCGTCAATAAAACAGTGTTCTTATCTAGTTAAACTTTTTATACAACGGAGCTTTTTGTCACCAACTTACTAAAAACAGAAGCTAGCACCTGTTGAAAGAGCATACCAAACACAACAGGCATAGCGACTTTACCTGGAAAGTATGTTGTGGCAACAATGACCCCGACAGCTATATTTCTCATACCGCCCGTAAAGACAAAGGTCGCCATTTGAGGAGCGTCTTTTAAAAGCGTCCGACCAATTAGATAAGCAAAAACATAGCCTGACACAGCAAGCAAGAACACTAAAAGTATGACGAAAAATAGTTGTAAGTTTATATTTTTTAAATAGGGCGAGATTGCACTACTGTTAATCATGATGACCGCAAATAAACATAGCTTTGAAAAAGGAGCCAGCTTTTTGCCATACTTTTTAGGTATTTCCCCCTTGGAAAGCTCATTCACCAATATGCCTAAAATCGTAGGTAACACAATCATCAGCAATAAATTCACAATCAGTGAGGCTACATCCAATTCAATTTTTTCACCCGACACGATATAGAGTATGAAGGGAAGAATGAATGGAGCGAGTAACGTATCAATTAAAATAATCGATAGGCCTAACGGTAAATTGCCTCTACAAATATTAATCCAAATCACACTGGTTACACCTGTTGGGAGAGCGACAGCTAAGACAAAGCCAACCGTCAACAAATGGTCATTGAAAATAACGGTGGATAAAAAATAAGCCCATAAAGGCATCAAGAGATGAAGAAAAATGATGGAGAATAAAATGAATGCAGGATGCTTGGTAAAAATCTTTACATCTTTAAATTTCATGGATAAGCTTCCTGAGAATGTCATGAATGCAAATAACCATGACACAAGGAATAATAAATGATGTCCAACGCTTTCTAAGAACACACCTACAATTAAACTGAATGGTGTCAGGAGCGCTATGTATTTTTGGAGAAATCTATTTAATTTTTCTAACATACAAAGACCTTCTTTTTTTATCTGATTTTATCACATTATTATAATAGTAATCATGGAATAGTAGGAGTATTTGTAGCAAAAAAAGCAGAAGGTTCACTTCTGCTAGATGAAGGCCTACTCGAAGGGGGATAAGACCTGCTAAGTATTTTCATATTTTTTATCCGTTTCTTTAGTAAATGGAATCCATACAATGCCTACGATAAATAAAATATTACCTGTCCATCTTATCCATAGATAGTAGGGATGCTCTTTTAAAAAGTACAATGGAGTAGCGAAATAATATGGATTGTCCAATATGGGTAAAAGCATGGATAAAGAAAACAAGTGCGGTGGATGTGAAAAAATAATTAGTAAAAGCTACCCCATTCATGAAATATTGGTTAGCCATCATGGTGGAGAGACTCCTTGCTGGAAGTGTTCTTAAATAAAAACAAACTTATGAAGCCCTGTCACCCCCATTTACCATAGAACAGCCTAATTCCTCTTGAGTAAAGGAATCATTTCCCTATGCATTACAAATTAGCTTTTCGTTGCCTTAAAATCTCGTAATTGTGTAATATATGTAAATAATAACATATTGGTAATGGGCATGGTGAAGAGTTTACTGGCAAAAACAAGCAGAGAGGAACTTATCTATTAATAAAGATTGCTCAGTTGCTGCTATTTGATAGTAAACCAAAAGGAGTTGTGTTAAAGGTTTAATTTAAATCAACGTAGAGTTTCGTTGAATGAAAGAAATCGGGGTGGAGTTGTGAGCGAGATAGATAAACGAAATAGGCTGAACGAAGAACCATTTACTTATCAAATCACAAAAAAAGGGACTATTGTTATTTATTATGAAGGTAAACAAATTAAAATTGTGAAGGAGAACGAGGCTGAGCGTCTTTTAGCAAAAATTCATAAAGTGAAGGGTCAAACAAAGGAAATCCAGTTATTGTTAGCTAAAATTACGGGTAATTTTAAGCGTGGTAACGAAAAATCGGGGAAAAATAAAAGAACATTTTGAATGGGGGGAATGACTTTTTAATATAAGAATTATGCAGATCTAGTATGAACATGCTATATTTAGTTTTCCTTTTTAAGGAAAGTTCGACGCGCCATTTGAATCCAATTCCTTGACCTTGCTAATATAATATTCATAATAAAAAACATATTGATAGGATTGATTAATGGGAAGAGGAGAGGCAAATGAGGTTATGGCATGTAGATTTAATCGAGTATCTACCGAAAGGGCAGCTACTTTCACAGTGGAGAGAGCTAAATAGCATATTCGCTAAAGAAGACCAGCATATTTTGATTAATTATGTCTACGAATACCCTAAAGAGGACCTGTATGTGTATACCGAAAAAGTCATGGAGGAAATGAAGAAGCGCGGTTATCAAATTAGAACATATGAAAAAATGAATCGTTACTTTGATGGCTTGGGACCAGTAAAGGATAGGAAACCGTTTCAACAGCATCATGATAAGGAATATCTTGAAATTTGTTTTTATAATTTAAAAGAGAAATATATTCGTGGTCAGAAGGATTATGCAGCGGAACTATATCAGCAATTATGCATGTATGTAAATAACGTGCTTTAACTAGGAGGAACACTCATGTTGAGAGCAATTATTTTTGATGTAGACGGAACGATTTTGGATACTGAACAAGCGATTTTACAGTCATTGCAAAGAACGTTACGGGAAGAAACGCAAAAAGAGTATTCATTTGAGGCACTACGATTTGCTTTAGGTATCCCAGGGAAAGATGCCTTACAGAGGCTCAAGGTCGACAACATAGAGGCTGTTCATCAGAAATGGTCGGCGGCGGTTCTTGATTTTTCACACGAGGTGGCCGTCTTTGAAAATCTAGAGGCGGTCATCCAGTAGTTAGCAAGAACACCGCTACAAATGGGCATTGTGACTTCTAAAACAGCTCAAGAGGTTGCAGATGAGTTTGATCCGTTTGGGCTAAGTGGTTATTTCCAACATATTGTTAGTGCCAGTGATACGGAAAAGCATAAACCACATCCAGAGCCCCTTTTAAAATGTCTGGACACATTGCAGGTAGCACCAGAAGATGCTATCTATATTGGCGACTCTATCTATGATTTTCAATGTGCCAAGCAAGCCGGAGCCAAATTTGCCCTTGCCCTCTGGGGAGCCAAAACCACTACTGGATTTGAGAATGCAGATTACGTGCTACAGGAGCCAAAGGATATTTTGACACTCATTAGCTAAGAAAAAAACACCCGAACTATGACAAAACACTTAAGGTATGGAGTGTTTTGTCATAGTTCGGGATTTTCATTGCTTACAATTCTTTTGTCCCCGTCCCTTCGATTGCTTATGCCCTTCGATTGCTTATGTAAAAATTGGAGAAACCTTTCTTGCTCTTGCTTATTCTTCATCATTCGCTTGACCCGGGCATTACTTTGAAGGTATTTTCTGACATGGCGATTCGCAAAAAATAGGCTGCGGTATTGATCATGAAGGTAAATGTCGTGAAACCAATCGTAGTACTATAGCCTTGCTATATTACGGTACATTTTTCTTGTATATAAAGTTGTTTGACCAATAGAGACACTTGCTAAAAAATCAAAGCTATTTTCTAACATAAATCCACACCCCATAATGAAGAATAAAGCCTATCGTAATGGATGGCGATGAAGTGTGCAATATTCCAAAAATAGAAGGGACACTCGATAGAAGTGCCCCTTAGTAACAAATCGGGAGGTGCCATGTTAAACGAATTCGCTTAACACTACTATTTATATGATAAGATTACTTGGTTTTATAGACCATCATCCTGAGTAAGCTAAAATTTACACTTCGTATCGAAGAATGGCTGTTATCCATTCCTTTACGAATAGTTCCCGCTGTAGCGGTGAGCTATCTAAAGGAAGAGAAAGACTTTGCAACTCTTTGGGGAGCAAGTGTATTTTGTGACGAATCATTTCATTGTCAGGTGATTCTGTATCGATAAATAAAAGATAGCGTCCGATTAAATCTTCCTTGTACATAGATGGAAAATCAAGAGCTTTTAATACACGTGTAGAAAATTCTACACCATTTAGGTTCACTTCAAAATGTCCCCGCACATTAAATTCACAGCGAATATGTGTACCAGGCAATCGATGTAGCGCTTGGACAAAAGCAGCTAATGTGTTTTCACTGATGAAATAGGTTTCAAAATAGTATTGATTCTCTGTATGAAGATTTGAATTAGCATCATATGTATCATATCTTATTTCTAGTGTGTCTTCTGCTGCGTCAGGTTTTTTCGTAGTGAGATAATGCCGAACAATTTTTTTAATGGTGTGATGATCTAAGTCACATCCATAGCTAAGAATGGTTACTTGTTTGCGTTGTGCTTTAGCAAATAACCACATTTCCAAATGTGCATCATCATTTAAATCCCAGCCATAGCGTGGGTTGTAATGGATACATTTACTTTTGCTCATGGAGTCCTCCTTGTTGCCTTGTCTAATAATATTATAAATAATTTTGTCTAATTTTCCTTATTTTTCTTTTTAAAATGAAACTTTTGGATTTTAAGTCTCGTATAAACTGGAAAATACTTTTTTAGGAGGTAAACATGGCACAATCCTTCTATGTACTTTGCTATTAACAGCCTGTACAGCGGTAACCGTTCAACCTAAAGATCAAATACAAGAAAAAAACGATGAAAATATTGTGGTGACAAAGGATGGCAAAATAACTTTTGAGATTAAGAATGATATCAACGTTCCAAAAGAAAAAGTAGCTATCTTAAAAGATGAAATCCTTACGGCGTATGATAACATTCAGCAATCCATACATACTTCCTTCCTATGTGCCATCTGACAAGATAACTATTTATCTTAAAGAAGACGGTCAATCATGGGGCTTAGCATCAAAAATCGAGTTAACTGGCGTTAAAGAAGATATATATCCACTTGTCCATGAAATGACACATTCTTTACTTGGTTATGGCAATAATTTTGGATCTGACCATGGCTATTTTACGCAAGAGGGTTTTGCGAGTTATATGGAGGATCAATATGGAAAAAATAAATTATATTTTGAAAAATACATGAAGCATTATATGGATTCAGACAAGTTAATTCCTATTAGTAAATTAATTGATCCAAATCAAGATGATGCCTATTTTCGCCCAAAACTTTCAAATATAAAAGAGAATCAAATCCTTATGGAGCTGAGCTACACACATGCGGCTTCATTTACAAAATATTTAATTGATACCTACAGACTAGAAAAGTTTGAACAGATCTACAATGAGAAAGATTTAGCAAAAAAAATAGAGGAAGTTTATGGAAAGAATAGCGGTGAGTTAGAAAAGGAGTGGTTAGCATTTATTCAAAATCAAAAAGGATTTACTCATGAGGAAAAATTTAAGTCGGGAAATTTTTATGATATGAATACAACTCTTATTCAATTAGATCTAAAATATTTTGAGAAGGAATAATTTTTTCTAAATCATCAAGCATACCCAAGTGCTCTTTATTTTGAGTTCCTGGGTTTTCTTTTGTATGCCTGCGGATGAAATTGTCTATGTACTAAATGAACGCCCTGTAAAATGGACAGGACACCAATGATTCTTAATCATATATTTTTGAGCCATATCGTATCGTCAACCGTAATGGCAATCAACATAGGACCAACCATAATCAATGCGATTCCTAGTAATACTTTAATTACTCTCAACATGTAGGGTTCACCTTAATTTGCCCTTTCAGTTAGGTGGGATATTGTTACAAAGCTAATTCTTCTTCATTATCGCACGTCTGTTTGAAATATAAAAGGGTCACTAGGCTGGTAAAAGCGACCCTTATAAAATGGTTAGAATAACTTTACACGGCTTAATATCGTGTAAAAGGGTGTTCTAGGTGCTAGTTGGGATGATTAATACATGAAAGAAGCGCCAACGATAACTAATAAAATGAATAACACGACGATTAATACGAATGTTGATCCGTAATAGCCGCCACCGCCAGAGTCGCCGCCATAATAGCAGCTGTTGTTGATATTACCTACGTTTCCACTGTATCCCACTGAAAATCCCCCCTTTCTACAACTTATAATATGTATCGATGCAGAAAGGGGAAATGGTATTTACCCTATGAAAGCTTTTTTTCTTTTCATTTGCTAGAGATTTATATGACAATATAAAACATAAATAGAGGAAAAATCCTTTGTTTGTCGAATGACTAATAAATTGAAAGAGGGAGAATATGCAACGAAAAAAGTTAAAACAGCGAATCATAAACGAATCATCTAGCTGTATCACTTATTTGAAAGAGCTAGTGAATGCCCGTCGAATTTACGATGGAGAAATACTGGAGGTCATTATGCTGGTCATTACAAATGGCCCTGAAAGCTTAACAGCTCCACAATGGGATGTCTTATTAGAAGAAGCTTTATTACCACATTATTATGCAGAGTGTGAACGATGTAAGGAACCTATATTTTGGGCTGATATGTACCGAGCGATTTTTATAACAAAAGACCATTGTTGCCCTTTTTGTAGCTTTCTAGAAAATAAAGAGGATGTAAGGTTATTAGAATAGAAGGGAAGGGTTAAAAATAATGAAATGGTTTATGATGATAGCCGAATGCTTATTCTTTTTTTGTGTGCTGATTTGTCTATTGATTTTCAACATGATTCACTTTGGTAACCTTCTCTATGTGGATATGTCGTGGGAAGAGCCGATGACTGTGACATCCTCCTTTGCTCAGACATCACTGTTGATCATAGGGATCGGTGTTGTTTGTTTCTTGTATATGAGATATTTAAGAGGCGACAACGTTTATAAAAGGACGAAAGCGGCAATCTGGGGAGGTTTATTTGCTTGTAATGCGTTGGGAGGTGGTTTTTTTATGTTTATACGACATGGACTGCCATTTAATCAGCTCGAAACTATGGAACTTTTATTATCGACTTTGATTAGTTTCATTCTAACCTTTCAGGCTGTTATGAAATATTACACGTGTAATATGACCGAAAACTGATTGTGTAAAAAGTGATTAATGGTATTGAAATCGGCTACTGTTTAATTAACACCTCTGTTCTTCTTAAACTTATGGAGCAGAATACTTGAACTAGCAAGTAGCTTTGAAACGTATGTGGTAGTAAGAAACGATAAACCAAGATATAAATGAAGGGAATAGAAATGGATTTAATCATTGGAATAGCTATTGTACTAATTGTATTTTTCTCTTCAAGCATAATTGAAAAAAGGTTAAAATCGATTGAAAAACAAAACAATCGTGTAATAGAAATACTAGAAGAAATAAGAGATAGAAAATAAATTGATATTACACTAATGGGGTGCGTTAGCTAAAGTATCATGAGATTGCCATAGGTAATGCTAATTTCTTTTTCAAACAACGCAACCGTTTTAAGGAGGAAGTGAATGACAATATCTATTCACGATGGTGTGATAGTTGGATACTCAGTAAATTTTCTAGAAAATGAATTGCTAGTACATATCGAAACAATGGCAGATGACATTGTAACTGTTACATTCGAGAATTACTTAGCGCATGATTTCGACCATGTAATGGCAGGAAGTATTTTATTCGATATTGATGAAATGGATTTGAATACATTTTTCGTAGAGAACAGAGAGCAGTTTGAATCACATAAATTATACGCTTGGCCGATTGGTTACGAAGATACGAATGAACTTGAAAAATACTTACAAAAAAATAATTATAAATGCTATGTTATTAGCGCGTCACTAGGATTATCAGGTTATGTATTCGCTAAAACGCAGAAAACCAAAAGAAATTAAGTTGCGTGAGAAAAGCTAGAGCTTGTGAAGTATTCTGCTTAAACGGATGCTATTGTTAAAGAAAAAATTTTGATACAGTTTTACTATTAACCCCGTTCCTACTTTGAACGGGGGTATGCTTCTTTGAGGTTTTTACATATATACTTTTAGTAAGTCACATTCTACTGAGGATGTGGCCTTTTTTGAAGTCGACAAACTATGAAGTAATAAAATGCTAGATGTGTTTTCTTCCCTTTTTACTGTTGCAGTAAGGAGTTGAATCTTGTTGATAATAATAAGTGTGCTTATTATCATTGATAAGTGCACTTGCTAATTTGATGTATGGAGGAATTGATTATGACTAAGGCAACACCAGAGTCAAATTGAGCGTTATATAGTAATAAAAAGGTGGGTTTGCACAGTTTTGTAAGAAGAGATTTTTTCCATTAAAAGGAGATTGGTTAATAAATCATTCGCCAAAGACTAAGTTAAATGACCCAAAGGACAGTACGGATTTTTTATTATGGCAAGTGACACATTACAAAAGAACTCAACAAGGGCGGTTTGACATATGCACAGTTTATACTATTAGCTACATGTGATTACCTCCACACGCACGGAGAGCTCATAAATTAAAAAACTTGTTGAATTCACAAAGTTAAACATCATGATGATTTCAGATATTGCTAGGACGCTTGAAACTAAAGGCTTTATACGTAGAAATAAGAATCCTTTAGATAAGCGTGAAATCTTACTTTCACCCACTGAGGAAGGAGCGAGTCTCATTAAACACCAAAGTTGATGACTAAAATTATTGGATGAAGCGTTGCTCACGGTGATGGCAAATGGTTGAGGCATTACATACAATTTTGACACCTTTCAGGAAGCATGTTATTTGGATATGTTATGATTAAATTTGTGAAGAGATGTAGCATAGTTAAGTGAAACAGGAGGACAGAAGATGGATAACCAATATTTCGCAGGTTGGGGCACATTGGCGTTGATAAATGCTGGACTTGCACAAGGGAAGAATAGATCGGGGTTAAATTGGTTTTTACTTTCTCTTGTATTAGGTCCATTGGCAACACTCATTTTGTTGTTTGTTGAAAAGAGACAGTAATACAGTAAAAAGCACTATTCTTATGCGAAATAGTGCCTTTTTTGAAGCCCTCTATTCTGTTTTCAGAGCCAATGCTATTTAATTTAACTAAAGATTTTACATTTTTATTTAAAATGGTGTCGAAACTGAGTATGCAATTAGAAAATGCTAAACATAGTATTGACAATCGAGTTAGAGTTGTAAAGTATGTTAGAATTAGATGCAGGATTTGATGGGAGGACTTAATTTGGCTGCAGAAAAAAAGTTAAGAGTATGTGAAAAAGGACATATCTTTTACAAAAGCACGGATTGTCCAAGTTGCCCTACATGTAATCAAGAAAACAAACCAATTAGTGGCTTCCTTTCAAAACTCAGTGCACCTGCAAGAAATGCTTTAGTACATGAAGGCATTGACACGTTGAAAAAGCTATCTACGTATACGGAAAAGGACATATTAAAAATACATGGAATTGGACCAGCCTCCTTACCCATTATGAGATCTTCATTGGAAGAAGAAGGCTTGTCATTCAAATAAGCGAGGGGGAAGACAATAATGACAACGAAGGAATTATCACAAGAGCAACGCGAGGAACTAATCCATACTTTGCAAGTTCGTTTTGAGAAAAATACGTCTCGTCATGAAGGGCTTGACTGGGCTAATGTACAGGCTAAGCTAGAGGCTAATATAGAGAAGCTATGGTCGCTTCATGAAATGGAAACTACGGGTGGTGAACCAGATGTAGTGGGCTATGATGCAAATACAGACGAGTTCATCTTTTATGATTGCTCTGTGGAAAGCCCTAAAGGTCGCAGAAGTTTATGTTACGACCGTGAAGCATGGGAAGCCAGAAAAAATCATAAGCCAGAAAATACAGCGATGGACGTAGCCAAGGATATGGGCATTGAGCTTCTAACAGAAGAACAATATCGACATCTACAAGAGCTTGGCAAATTCGATTTAAAAACATCGAGCTGGGTACAAACACCCGACAACATTCGAAAACTCGGCGGTGCTATCTTCTGCGACCGTCGCTATGACACGATCTTTATATATCACAATGGAGCAGAATCCTACTACGCAGCAAGGGGCTTTCGTGGCTCATTACGAGTTTAAGAAATAAAGGCATGTGTTCGATATACGGTCGAGCACATGCCTTTTTCTATGGGAAAGGAGGTTCACGTCAGCATCTAATGTAAGGAAACAATATTACATAATAGCCTCTCAAGTGTCATGAACATCTAGTTATCTTACATTGTATGATAAACTAAAAAAGGAGGTGGAAAGTAATGTTAAATTGTTTGAAAATTATTTTCTCAATCATTGGTATTTCTCTCGCTGCTTATGGAATAATCACAAGTGATTTACAACTGAATTACCTCATGATATTGTTCTTAGGCTTATTCTTGTTCACCTTAGGCATTCAAGAATGTCAAAAACAGAGAACAGTCTATGGTTGGTTGCTAATCGGGCTATTTTTATTTTCAATCTATGTGTCCATTCAAAGCTTTGTCTTGATTTAACGGAAGAAGTAGGGTTGTTTCAAGAATCAATCAGTTCGATTAAAGCAGGAACCACTTCTTCATTCAAATAATACATATCGTATAAATAAAACCTTCCTTAATCAAATCCTTCCAGTTTATATAATGGTCCTTCATCTGTCTGAAGTTCTATTAAAATGTTGGCGTTTTGCATGGCATTTTTAATTCGATGTTCACAGCACGTCCTATTTCTTGTCTATTCCCTTCACTATTTGCCCCTTGTCCCGTCACCATTCATCAGGAAATGCAAACATTGTTACTCAGTTTTCACATTACACCCTACAAGTAATAACAAACTGAATAATAAGAACGTTTTGGTCCTTTTCCATTTGATTATATACATAATGTTGAAATTTTGAATGGACTGACACGATCCTCAGCGTTAGCTAGAGCGTGTAACGAGATGGAGTGATTTATGTTATAATTTACATTAATTACATAAAGAGGTGAGATAATGGAAGATGAAAAGTTAGTTTGCAAGGTTTGCGGTCGAGATACCTTTACAACTGGGCAGGTTGGTGGTACTACGAGTCAAGGTAATATAAGACCTATAGGAGCAATAATGGCAGTAGGGTCACCACTTTTGATGACTTTCTGTAAAAACTGTGGGGAAGTAGCTTCCTTTAAAGTGGTAAAACCAGAAAAATTTTAAATAATTGGTGAAAGGACCACTGAATGGAAAGTGACTCTTTTTATATAGTGAAAGTTTCAGATTACCAGATATAATCAGAGAGTCTCAATAAATTTTACTTTCACTAATGGGAGGGAGCAGGCTTAATGATTGAAATAATTTATGATACGAATTCACTCGAAGGTTCATGTTATATCGAGATTTTGCCAGATCAATACAGGGGCGAATGCTGGAATAGTTCTTCTATTTACTTTACCGAAGACAACTTCGGATACATTTTGCCTGCGATCGACAAGCATTACAAGAAATTCGATTATTTTGCTTTCAATGAAATAGAGATGGGTATATGGGATTTAATCAATCAGGAATTGGAAAGAATGAAACAATTTTTAAATAGTAAGCCCAATCCTAATTCATTAAAAGAGGTTATAGGATTTCTATACGGCTATTCAGAGCAGGAGTTCATAGAAAACTATGATACTAATGTCCAACAGCTAATTACCATGATAACGGAATTTCAATCTTGGATCATGCAAAAAAGGTCAACAACCCAGTTCATTTCTGTTTTGGGGATCTAATCAATAAGACAGGTGTGGAACGACACCAATTCAAGCATATCGCCGTTCATTTTTCCTGAAACCCGCACACATGAGACTGGGTAATTAATTAATCAAGTCATATGTAGGCTATTCAAAGAGGGTTTGAAAATTAGAAATTCCATTTTGTAAATTTAAAAACACCCTCTAATTATTTGGAGGGTGTTTGAATGCTAATAAAATTAGATTGAATTTCGATAAGCGTTTAATGTTGAATTGTGCTTAGTGTTTGATAAAATTTTTTGGAGATTGTATTTCCCCCATGGTCCTAATGTTTTTGCACTAGAGCCTAACAAACCATCCTTAGCAGCACTTTTAAGTGTTTCAATCTGTTTAGCAGAGAGTCTAGAGGTTTTGCTTTCTTCAATAATTTTACTCACACTGTTAATTCTCTCTTGACCCTTTGTAGAGGTGTTATTAGCTTCATTGCCAGTCTGTTTTGTTAACCCATAATACTTAGATGAAGACCGGCGTGCCATTAAATATTGCATGTTTGAAAATTGAGAAGAGATCATAATTGAATTTACTCCTTTCTATTAAATAATTTATGAATCCATTTTGTTATCGAACAAAATAAGGAATAATTTAGTGTTTGAACATATTTTATAGACAAATATGTACATTTATTGAATTGATTTGAGGCTGGGTTTTTTATTTTGATGAAAAAAATATTTCACTCTTTTAATATATTAAAAAATACAGATTAGCACTGAAAAAAGAGAATTTTATTTGGAATGAGTCTAATGAATACTGGATTATTTTGTTTAAATCAACTATCTTTCACAGGCCCAACCATCTTTATCACGATCGTGCTTAGATGCATAAGCACGATGGTCAGAAGGTACCCCATGTGGATAAACTTTTCTCAGCTCAGTACAGTTTTTAAAGTACTCTTTTTGAGGAGTACTTGGCGTTGTAACTGTATTAACAGTTTCTTGAGTATTAGTACCGGGTGTAGTTCCGATTGTATCTGGATTGGGAGTTGAGTTAGTTGAATCATTTGTTCCCTTATTTTGTTCAGTACTTACTACGGGCTCTTCTTCAACTTCTTTCTTTTCTTCTATCTTTTCCATTTGAGTAGTAGACTCTGATTCTTGTTTTGAATCCAATTTAGAATTAGGTGAATCAATTGTATTTTTTACAGGGGTCGTTTCTGGTTGTTTCGTCTCGTTTTGCTCCACAATTCTCTTAGTCTCTTTTTTTGTACTTTCTGCATGCTCTTTTTCAGTGTCATTGGTCAAACTTAATGCACAACCTGAAAAAGATAATATACAGCCGAGTGTAAAAATAGTTGGTATTAATTTAGATTTAGCTTTTAGGTTTTTATTAATTTTGTATTCATATATTCCCCAGCATATTAGAACAAAACCTACTATAAATAAAGGGAAATTTATAAATATGGCTAGAGCAATTAATATAATAATTAAAGTTAAACAACCATTCATTTCAATTCCTCCACAAGTCTAAAACCTTTAGTTTTAAGATATTTCATATTATGTTCGAATGTTTCAATAGTGTCAGAACAATCTATACTTTCAAATTCTAAATTAGTTAGATTACCTCTGTATATTCGTGTTGAAAGTATACAACCTTTCTTTGGAGGGGGGTCAGCTTGTCCGAAATCATAAACATGGATAAGTACCTTATCGATAGGGAGGATTGCAAATATCTCCCTAGCAATTCGAATGACACAACTACACACATAGTCTTGGTAAAGAGCTAAATAATTCGTTTTCGTCATTTTTTTTCGAGAAAGTTTATTTGTTGCCGTTAGGGTTAAGACATCAGTAGGAACTACTTCTTCATTTCCAACCATTAAAGTTACTATTAGTTCATTATTATTAATATCAAAACTTATTTTGCTTCCAAAGCTTTCAATATCTTCAAATGGCGCATATGCAGTTATAGCAAGAATCCATGCATCACTATTACCAGTCAAAATTTGAAGAGCAGCATCCTTTAATCTTTGCTTTTTTTGATAGATTTCAAAATCTAACTCCTTAGCTTCAGGTAATTTATTTTCAATTATCGTTTTCTTAGCAGTAATTCGATTAAAAAGTTTATCGCGAAGTGTCGGCTTATAGTTTGCTATTTCATTCATAACAGAGGTTACGTTGGGACCTTCATTCAATAAATGTGATAAGTCTTCTTCAGCAACTAAATGCCAGTTAACATCATTTTCTGCTTCTAAATGAACAGAAGTTAACATATTAATGTAAGCATTGTATTTTTCGACTTCTTGTAAGTTTGGCGTTATGTCAGGTAATGTATTATTGGTAGTTTCATATGCGATCCTTTGTGGGCGCTTGTTTCTTTTTGTAATCTGTTTAGAATAGGATATACCAGTTCCAGGGATTGAACTGGAAAGGGTAGTTCTGTTTTTTCCAAATGTTGTTCGAGCATACTTATTACCAAATGTGACACTGGCACCTCTCTTACCTAAGTTTAATTTAACCCCTGGGGCAATTTTAACGCTCTTTCTGAAACGAAATCCCATTTATGTAAACCTCCTAATAAACATAAGTACATTTGACTTGCGTAAATATAACTATAAACGTTACAAAAAGAATATACAATATCCAATATAGTATATATTTTACATATACGGGTTGTTTTAAAGGATATGCTAACAAACATGTCCTTTCAGACTGTAGATAAACTCAAAAAATTTGGGAGTTTGCCTACAGTCTTTTTTCTTTTACAATGAAATAAAGTAAAGTCGTTGATTTCCACTACGAGCAGATGTTTCCCACTTTTCCTGCAGGAGGCGCCCGCTCTTCGTTTCAATCAACTTCTACATAAAGTACTCCATCTACATATGGTGTTGAAAAGTAAATTTTTGAGGTGATAAACTGGAAGCTGAACATTTACGCCATTTCTCTGACATCAAACAAATTTATGCAAAGCATAAAGAGTCGATTGAGCGTGTTTTTGCGGATGCTTACTTTTGCTGTCATGAATTTAAAGAAACGGGCTACTTAGACGTGGCAGGCGGTCTAAGAGAGCTTCCCTGCTCCAAGAGTATGTTGAATATGGTGAAATATTGAAAATAAAAGAGAAAGAAAAAATACAAAGCCATCGAGAAGTTCACTTTCAACGGCTTTTGTCTACAGTCTGAAGGTAATATGAGTAGTACTCTTTTAAATTTTTAAGAGTTTGGTGAACAAAATATGCATTTCTCCGAAGCATTAGTCCGCATTCCAGTCGAACATGTAAATATATCTTAGTCGTTGTTTAAGAGTTTTTGTGGCCTAACTCGATTCATAATGAAATTCAAATCGAAACGAGCCTCTGTCAACAAACTTATATGTGTGTAGCGGAGTATGTAGGTACGAAATTGTTTATTGATATCGGTGAGTGTGCCAGTCGGCGGACGGTTTGATTAAGCATCTTGACAGCAGAGGGATGCCTTCTTTGTCACCGAATACTACCCATTGACGATCTTCACGCCATTTGATAGATCAGCTTTAATTTCTCCACTACAATATCATCAATATGAACGGAGCAGATACTTCCAAATGTTTTTTGGGAGTGATCGAGAAGTCGTCTCGTATGCTTTTTTTCGCATATACTGTTTTGCTGATGTGAATAATTTTCTTCTCTAAATCGACATCCTCATACTTTAAAACACCAGCTTCTCCTGGTCGCATGCCTGTGAATACGATTGTATAAATGCATAATATTGCGATGCTTAACCACATAGCTTAAAAAATCCTTCAGTTCATCTATTTCTAAATAAAGCTTTGCTGTTTCTTCAGTGGTAACTTCCTCTAACGTCATTTTTTTCTTCGATACTACAGGGTATATCTCAATCAATCCTACAACTATATATCATGGAACTGCATGAGAGTTGAGTCATTGAACTCTTAGACGGTATCCGTAAGTTCACAGTGCTTCCAGCACACGCTAAAATGGAGATTGTCACTTATCAAGGGAAGGTGAAGCGAGTTGAATTTGATGAGGGTGAGGAGTTTTAGCTTAGGGTTTTCTCAAATAGTAAATAGTTTACTGAAAGGAAAATTGGGGAGAATAGAAGAAAAAAGTGCTAGTAGCATCTAAACTTTAAAAAAAACGTATACAAATCATATTTTCTTTAATAAAATTATATCATTGATTTATTTAAAGAAAAATACGGGGGTGTATGTTAGTTGGAAAATTACAAGTTAGTAGATGAATTAAATCAAAAAATTGTTGATGGGTTAATGGAGGGGTACCGTGAGTATCTTGAAGTTAGGAGAGAGAAATCTCGATCAATGAAAGTAAGTAGTGCCTACGCTTGGGTAAAGGGGAACCATATCGATGATCAAGTAGCTAAGTCCTGTGAATCTTATGGTGTGAAAAGTAAATTAGCTAAAGCAGGATTAACTTGGCAATATTTGCAATTCAATCAAGATGAAGAGAAGATAATGTTCATAATGAAAAATGCAAAATATTTCAATGAAGAGCAGGTTGATCAAGGAAAAGATGCTAGGGGTGTGACACGTAGTACAAAAATGTCTTATATGACTAAATTAATGGAAATTAATTTAGATATTGATTTCGGAAACATTGAAACAGAAAATTCTAGTGATTCCGTCCAATTAGAATTAATTGAAGAACCTTTTTGGGGTAAACTAGATACTACTAAAATTGAGAAAACAAATTCAAAATACGATCGTTTTTATATCATCACTTATGAAATTGATGAAAATCAATTGATTTCTAAAATTTCTCTTCTGATGCCTAATCCTGTTAATAATAAAGCATATCTAATTGATGATTTAATTAAATATGTTACTCCTTGGAATAATGTTGTTATTGATGATGAATTAAAAGATGCATTATCTACAAATATAGATGAGAGTTATGATGCCTTCAAATTCGATATTGCATTAAAAGGTGATGCAGAAGAATTCGATATTGAATTAAAAGATGATGAGAAAGATAAGGAAGACCAAGGTTGATGTTATAAAACCAAGGAGGTATATTCTGTGTTCGTAGGGAAAAGTTTGACCAATATACGGATACTAAATGACTTGAGCAGAAATCAACTAGCGGAAAAAATTGGTGTAACTGAACAGGCTATTTGGCAGTATGAGAATGGGTATGTGTCTCCAAAACTGGAGGTAGTAAATAAATTAAAGACAACTTTTAAAGTCAAATCTTCATATTTTTACAATGATGATTTGCTAAAAAAAACGAATATGAATAATATTAATGTAGAGCATATTGCATATCGTTCCGAAACTATTAATTCACTAAATAAATCTCAAAGTGAATCGATGCATGTGAGGTTTATTGATTCATTTCTAAAAAAAATTGAAACTAAAATCAATTATCCAAAGAATTTATTGTTGGAATTGCGAAATGAAACAATTTCATTTTTGCGAAATAATTCGAATATGGAAAGAGATACCCAGATAAATCATGTTGCTGCATTAGCCCGTGAAAAGATTGGAATGGATATTAATTCTAATAAAAATTTACTATTTTCGTTAGAAAAATCTGGGATTTTTATATTTGAAAAAGAAATTGGGGAAACTATTGATGCCTATAGTTTGTGGAGTGAAGAAAATAGACCTTATATATTTCTAGGTACGATAAAGAAGTCAGCTGTGAGAAGAAACTTTGATTTGGCACATGAATTAGGTCATTTACTGTTACATTATAAAGTCGAATTTACTATGCAAGATAAAAAAGCATACAAACTTCTTGAGGATGAAGCGAATGATTTTGCATCTGCATTTTTATTGCCTGAAGAGCAATTTAGAAAAGATTGTAGTACCATAGTCAAAAGATCTAATCCAGATGCTTACATTGATATAAAGCAAAAGTGGCTGGTATCTTTGCAAGCAATTGCTTCAAGAGCTTTTAAATTAAACATTATTGATTATCAAAAATATCGTTATTTCTATATGTCCATAAATAAAAATGGTTATAAAGTTATTGAGCCTTTAGATAGAGAAATTCCAATAAACCGACCTACAAAAATAAAGAGTATTTTACAACTGCTTTTTGATAATGGATTATACACAGTATCTGAGATTATGGACGAATTAAAAGTGGATCAAATCTTTTTAACTTTACTTACAGGGATCGAAAATGAATTTTTTGAGAAACATCGGGAAAATGAAAACAGAACATTTACTGTGAAAGAATTAGGATTTAAAACTAATTAATTCAAGTTCTACTGGCAAACTGGAGGACAACAATTGATAGCAGCACACGCTGTTGCCATTTATTGTCCTCCTTTTTCATTTGAAAGGGGTGAGTCATTTAAGCAAATTGTAGACGAATTTTGATGGGAAGAACAAAGAATAACGTCAAAAAGACGTAAGCTTATATCTGATAAAAGTTATATACTGGGGGTTGATGGAAAGTTTTATCTTGATATAATAGAACTACCTGGGACTTGTGTCACAATTCTTTCGAAAGGTGTGGCAAGGGTAGCCGAGCTCCCTGTCTACGCCGAGACAAAGATCATCACTCCGTGAGTGAAGCGAGCTACATGGGATGAGGGTAAAAAGTTTTAGAATAATTTTCAAATTGGTGTCTTACCTTTTTATGACTTTTTCTATACGGTGTATTTCAAATATAGTTAATGAAGATATTAAAAAATATTAATAAGTATTCTGTCTTTTTCAATATCACTTTATTTTGCGTTACTGATGGTGCAAGGAGTAAGCAAGTTTAATAATAGGTCAGAAAAAATGATTTAAAAAAGGGACGTAAGAAAAAGAGCCTTTATCAATGGATGTCTTTAGAATTTGAGAAAAGTATATTTATGACTTATTGAAAAAAAGTAAAGATCTGATTCTTACCTTTTTAAATTCTACCTTGAATGAAGTAGTCAACATAGTTATTTTTAATAGTATGAAATTTTTGGGTACCACGATTGTTACTAGCTTTTTTACAACAATATTGCTCAAGAAAACTGTAGAAATGCTTAATCAGACTGCAATAGGAATCTCACTATCAATGGTAATTATTATCATTTTTTAGAGTCAACCAAAAATAGAAGGGGATTGGAACTTACAAAGGATTAGTTAGTGAGATTATTAGAGAAAGCCAAAGCAAACTTTATAATTAATTTCATCAGCAAAAAATTTTAATTTGGGGGAATATTAAAAAATGGATAGAGAACAGATAGAGCGTCTTAAAATTAATTCAGATTGTTCTTACACTTACATGAGAAAATTAAAAAAAGAGTGTTTACTTGGCAAAACTATGATTGATGAGATGAATTTTATTGAAGAAATTGCAATAAACCACTCTGTTGTTGAATTAGATTATCTTGAAAAGGGTCTTACATCATCATCTGAGAATTCATTAAGATTTAGTAAAGATTTTTTTAGTATAAATATTTCATTTTATGCAATACTTTTTTCAATTATAGGAGTGGGGTTTGCTGGGTTATATGGTTATTTTAATAGTATCTCTATAAAATTAATTGAGGCTAAAATCCAGAATAGTGAGGGCATCGAAGAAGTTAATCGATTATTTGATCAAGTTTACACAAAAGGGTTTAAAGGACTCTTATGGAGTTCGCTGTTTTTATTAATAGGTCTGTTTGTTTTATATTTTGTTAGACACATTACGGATAGCAGAAGAGTAACGTACTTGAACTACATTAGAAATGCTAATTCTTTTAAGGAAAGAATGCTAATTACAAATATGGAATCAACAGATACTTGATATCTCTACCAACCCTCTGGAGGACAATAAATCATAGTAGCACACGCTGTTGTCATTTGTCGTCATCTTTTTTATTTCCTCAAAAAGAAAGGAGAGATACTATGAAGTTAGCACAACCGATTCCTGACACAGACAAAGTGGATGAGATGAAAGTTATTGAAAATATAAACGAGAGCTTGATTACAGGCTATTCCTGATTGGCATATCTGTATGATTGCATATCCTAGGTATTTTGAAGCTACGGAAAGAGGATGTACTGTAATTGCATATCGATATAAAGGAAACGAAGAACCAGAAAGTATAGGCAAGTGAAAATTCCACCTTTATTAAGGCAAAATTAAAAGGCATGTGTCTGATACAATATCGAACCCATACCCAAATAAAATAACCGTTTCTAACTTTATGTGGTTACTTCAAATTTTGAGCCGGGGCTTTTTTTTATTTTCATGAAAAAAGTTAATATGATTGTGTAACGACCCTAAATAAAACCATTATCCGTTACACAAAAAATTCGTACTTCCCCCGAAAACCCTTTAAATCAAACAAAAAGCATGTCTTTGTACATTCACACGAAACCTTGCTATAATAAGGTTTGCGAATACATAGGAAAGAGGGGAAAAGCATGAACGCTTATGATGAATATATGAAGCAGGTTGTGAAGCCGATGCGTGAGGAGCTAGTGGAGGCTGGGTTTACCGAGTTGACAACGGCTGATGCGGTGAATGAGTTTATGGCAGAGACGAAGGGGACTTCGTTAGTGGTCATTAACTCGGTATGTGGATGTGCGGCAGGACTTGCTCGTCCAGCAGCACGTGAGGCAATTGCTGCGGTGAAGCCTGACCATCTTGTGACGGTGTTTGCAGGGCAGGATCCAGAGGCGACTGCAGCAATGCGCGGTTATTTTGAAGAGGTGCCACCGAGCTCACCATCTATGGCGATTTTAAAGGACGGGGAATTGGCTTACTTTATTCCACGTGAACAAATCGAGGGATTCCCTGTGGAGCAAATTGTCTCTCATTTAACTGGCGTGTTAGAGCAAACATGCGAGAACTAAAAACGATTGTGACGACAGCGGGCAGACCAGACGAAGTATCGATGGCGCTCGCTGCTTTTACGTGTCAAACATTAGGCGCTACATTCGAGCCACGGAAAAAGCGCTCTGTTCGTAAGATTTCACAGGAGTTGCAGGCACATGTGATGGTGGCGGGGAAGAATCGCTATGAATATTATGCCTATGGGGCACAGGAGCCCTTTTTCTTTCATCCGAATTCTGCAGCATTTCGACTAAAGCGTGTTGCCCGTGGTGAGGCAGAGCCCTTTTTGGAAGCGGCACAGCTTCAACAGGGTGATTCGTTGTTGGATTGTACATTAGGTCTTGCGGCAGATGCTATGTTAGCGGCTTATAGCGTGGGGGAGACAGGCCGTGTAGTAGGGCTGGAAGCAAATCCAAATGTAGCGTTTATTGTCAGTCGGGGGATGCAAACCTATGATACGTCCGAGTTACCATTAACCGCCTGTATGCGACGAATCGAGGTAGTTCAGGCTGAAGCGATTGCTTATTTAAAAACCTTGCCAGACAAGGCATTTGATGTGGTCTATATGGACCCGATGTTTGAGGAGGTCATCGAAGAGGCGAATAATTTTCAGGCGTTACGGCTCGCGGGTGAGCATGTTACATTAACAGATGAATGGGTCTATGAGGCCAAGCGTGTAGCGAAAAAGCGGGTGGTATTAAAGGCACATTTTCGTTCAGAGTGGTTTGCACAGTACGGTTTCCAGCAATTGACGAGAGTAACCGCGAAGTTTCATTATGGTGTGCTAGAAGTCTACTAAGCTCCAATAGATGTAGAATATATGACAAAAGATGTCCAACAGTTCGAAATGTCTGACTTGGGCATCTTTTGTCATTTTAATTTTTGCGGAAGTGAAGTAGTAGAGGACATTATAATGCATCAGAATATCTGAAATGTGTGAGTGCTACTGAATATCGCTCTCCATGATCCTCGGATAGAGCAAGCCTTTCAACAATTTTAGCTTGCGCAAATTTTCCATTAAGTTTTTTTGTTGAGATGGTTATTTATGAAGACTTAATAAAGTTTATAATAGAATATATAAAAGCTTATGGAGGGATTGTTATGGAATTGAAGACATGTCCAAATTGTAATAGTCAGAACATTCATAAGGGTATTATTCGAGCTGTTCATGCTCCGCTCCACATGTTTCCAGAAGAATCATTTAAAAAAACGCACCACTTAATTCTCATCTAGGAAATTCCTCCTTATTAAATAAGTTAAGGTTAAGAATGAAACTTTTTTATGAAAATCTTAGCTAAAAAGAAAACGCCACTATTCGGGGCTTTTTGTTCATTTCACAAAAAATCTCATTATACTAAAATATACGAAATGAAGAACGGGAGAAATTAGTATTTCGTGATACTAGTTCACTAACTGACATTAGGCTTGATAATATGGGCAGTTCATTTGGGGAAAGCTAAAACATTGGTTATTTAAAATATGATCCTTTCTAAAGAGAAATTTTTATGAGCCTTTAGGTATATTAATTAGAAAGAGTAAAGAGTGAAAAAAGAGTGTGAAATTGTATTTTGTATAAAATATTTTACTTATTTAATTCACTGTGCTATAATAAGAGACGTGCTATTTTAGGTAGCATATTTCTGTAATCTGGCATTCTGCTTTTTGTTTTTGTAGAAACTTATTCACACTGGCGCATGCTTTGGGGCTGCAAGGACGCAAAAGATGGTAGGGTTTGCGTTGCTTAAGTTAGAAGGCACACAGTGGAATTTTACCGCGGTGATGAAACGAATCTGGTTTCAAGATAATATTCCCCAGACGATTGGGTTGAGACTTTTACAATTTACGAGAATGTTACCTATAAATACTAAAGGGGTAGTTTCGCAATAGCGAGGCTGCCCCTTGTCTAATTTTCCCAGCCTGTCGTCCCTCTAGCTACGACAGGCTTTTTTGGTATACATTACCGTTTACTCTATACCTTAAATAAGTGATAATAAAAGCATGAATTTTAGTAAGAATCTAAATTTCGACATAAAAAAACTGAAAAATCAAAAAGGTGAGGGATATTTATGGAAACAATGAGCACACCATCCACGAATGTGTTTACACAAATAACAGAAATGGCTGCAGCACGGCAAGAAAATAGGGAACAGCTAGTATCACTTTATTGTCAAGAAAGGCTCCTTTATCGTTTATCTGTCTCATCATATAATGATCAATTTTACTTAGCAGGGGATTTATTATTATTTGCATTAACAGAGGGATTGGTGAAGCCCACAAAAGAAATCACACTGCTAGCGAAGCCGAGTGCTCGTCAACAGGAAATAGTGAAACAAGCATTGAAAGAAATTTGTTCGATTGCAGTACCAGAGGATGGCATTGAGTGGAACGCAGAAAAAATAGAGAGTGCTTTAACAGAAGACGGTATTCATTTCACAATACCAGCTACATTAGGCCAAACAACAACATACATAGAAGTAAGAATAACCTATAAAGAAAGTGTGCCAGTGACACCGAAAACCATTATGTTTCCAACCTTACTAGCCAGCGAGGTGGCTGTGCTTTATACATATCCAACGGAATTCGTGATAGCACAAAAATTTATCGAAATGTATCAATATCCAGCCTTAGAGAAAACATCGAAAGCAATGTTGGAAGTCAATCAATTGTTGCAAACGCAAAACATAGAAGGACGTATCTTACAGGCGTATATAGAAGCATTATTTGAGCGTCATCATTTTACAATTGAGCTAAACACTACACTCGAATTAACAGGCGTACTAAAACAATTTTTCAGCCCAATTCATGAAGTGCTATTGACTGAGCATGAATTTTTCCAGCAGTGGCACTTTGACAATCAGGCTTGGCAATAACGATAGAAACCCGCGGACATTATGTTGTTCGCGGGTTTCTACGTAGTATAAGTAGTTATATGGGGATAGAATAAACATTTTAGTTATTATCTAACGCATCAATGCATTAAGAAGGAGACATTATAAACTAAAAAGGAGAGCGGATTTATCTATTATGACTGATGAATTTTCTCTTCTAGAATCACAATGAGATTAGGTGAAGAATAGGATAAAGCTGGCTAGCTTATGTGTTCAAGAGATTGTTCAAACAGGCGAATTGCTGTGCAGCCGACAAAAAATATGTCTGAGGCGGAGAAAATTTTGCAAGAGGTATAGTTAGATAAAGTATTTTTGCTCACCTTGACATCCTCAAATAGTATTTGTTATGTTGTAAATCTGAATGAGAATGATAATCATTGAAGCTGTATGATCTATGGGAAGGAGCAATCTAATGGACAGGATCAATAACGTTTATTTCGTGGCAATATTATGAATATAAGCGAAGAAATTCAACTGTGGAATCAAGTCGTCATTCGTGTACTGGACATTCGGGTAAGACGACTTGGGCGTGGTGACGAAATTCGTAATTATGTAACACCAGCAAGCACGTTTATGTTTGTGGCAAATGGACGTGCTGAGCTGTGGGTAAACGATGAAGTATGGCTATCCGAACGGTTTCATTTAATACATATCGGCAAGGGGCAGCGGATAACGGTTCAATCTACTGACTTTCTTGACATCTACATGATTTTATACAATGCTTCTTTGCCAGCTTCAGCATTGCGGGAGTTTCATATGATAATGCAAACAGACAATCCATTTATGAAAAGTTGGGCAGTGTCGCCATCCGAACCGCTCGTTATGTTGGAGAGGCTAGAAACAATGTTGAGCGATTGGCAACAAATAGACAATGGGCAAATAGACAAAGAGAAAGACATGAAGGATGTCCATGAATTAAGAAGGTTGAAGGCCAAGGGGGAGTTCATCCGTTTCGTCCATGCAGCGTTACAGGAGCGGATGGAGCTTGCACACGCCCCAACGTTGGCTGAACAAGTTGTCCGCTATATCGCAAGGAATTATCGTGGAATGATTTCCATGGAGCAGTTGGCCCATCAAATGAATTACACCCCACAGTATGTTTCAAGGAAATTTAAAGAGCAGATGGGATGCAGCCCACTTGATTATACGATTCGATTACGCATAGACTTGGCACGAAATTTGTTGTGTGATACCGAAGCGACACTACAAGAAATAGCTGCTTATGTTGGTTATCCAGACACAGTCTATTTTAACCGTATGTTTAAGAAACAAACAGGTATAACTCCAGGGGAATATCGCAGGCAATACCAGTTTGTAGGTTCGAAAGATACTATGAATTGGACAGATTTATCCATTGTTGCTCCACATCCAGCCATGTATCATTTAAATGGTAATGATATTCATTATCAATTAATGCTAGATGGAGGAAATGATATGGCAATGAGTAAAAAAAATATGTTAGCGATGACACTATTGTGTCTAACAATGGTTACATCGGCATGCGGGACATCATCAGAAGGGGCAAAGGGAAATAGTGGCGCAGCAAAGTCTGATCAAGTGAATGCAGAAGCACCTGCCAATATCGAAATGCGAACAATTAAGACTTCTCTCGGAGATGTGGAAGTGCCTGCGCATCCACAACGTGTAGCAGCATCGGCATTTTTAGGTACCGTGTTGGCACTAGACGTCCAACCAGTGGCATCTGATTTTTTATTGATGGAAAGTCCGTATTTAGAAGGGATGCTTGACGGTGTCACTAATGTGGGAGATTCGTTAGAAGCACTGGTTGATTTGAAACCGGATTTAATCATTACAAATATTAATAAAGAAGAAACAGTGGACAAATATTCGCTCATCGCGCCAACAGTGGCTATGCCTTATAATAGCTTTGAAAGTATTCAGGAGGAAATGCGATATTTCGGTGATTTATTAGACAAAAAGGATGTCGCTGAACAATGGATTACCGATTTTGAGAGTCGCACAAGTAAGTTACATGATGAAGTTCAAGCTGTACTTGATGAGGGAGAGACCGTTTCCATCATGCAGGAGTATGATGGAAAGGTATTCTTATTCGGACCGAAGTCTGGACGAGGTGGGCGAATCATGTATGAAATATTGGGCGCGAATCCGCCTGCTACGATTCCCGAACATATGCTAGCTGAATCATTTTATGAATTTTCACTGGAATTGCTTCCTGAATATACTGGAGATTATTTGGTTTTAACAACAGAATCGACATTGGAGGAACTACAGGCTGATCCGATTTGGGGTAACCTGCCTGCGATTCGCGATGGAAAAGTATTCTTGTGGACTGAAAGCCAGTCATGGTTTCGAGACCCAATTGCTGTAGAAGGGCAAATAGACAATTTAGCTAATTGGATTCTGGAAGCTGCCAAAACAAAATAGATATTGTAGTGTAAGAACTGACTTATTTAAGCTAAGTAGCTGAAAAATATTGTTTTCTTCATAATCTCGTTTTTCCTCTATTATTTAAAATGAATTTAATCCCTTTACAGATTCCTAACAAGGCTCTAGAAAGTAACCCATTAAAAGTTGCTTTCTAGAGCCTTCCCTTGTCGCAATTTCCTATGTATAGATAACTCGTCTGCTTTTTGCAAATTTCTTACTAACGTATGATGATAGGTAAAAATTAATAAATTGTGACAATTGATACTACCATCAATCATTTTATTGCATCCTTTTTACCTCCTCTAACGTTATCAACTGTAACCACTATACCTTCGTTTGTTATACGAGATATACGTCCCAACCAATCCGCAACATATTTTTACTTTGTGAACAAAACGCTCTTGGAAAACACTAAATCAATCCTTATGGTTCAGGTTGACTTCATTTTTTGTGAAATTTACCCTGGAAGAAATACTTCGATATTCTTGCCTTAAGCATATGAATTATTTTTTGTGACATTTTAATATTTAAACGAATGGACCGATAAGAATTATGCGTATTTATCTTCTAATTGCGCTACATTTATACAGTGAATGAACCAATATAGAATAATAAACGATGTTATTTTTAGTATTTTTGTTTAATTTAATGAAGATTCGCAATTGAAAATAATAATCTGTATGATTGTAACAAAGGAAAAGCAACATGATTTCCAAGAAAGGAGGAACAACATGAGAAATTTTTTCGAAGATCAATATATAAATAGTGGTGAGCAACAAGTAATAAACTTAGTTAGTGAAATTAGTGAATATAAAGGAAAGTTGACCGCTTATCAAGAGCAAAGACCTGATATGTTTACTAGGCTTGCAAAAGCGATGCCACTACAATATATAAAAAACTATGTTTCTGTATATGAGGATATAAAAGTTTCTAATAAGCGATTAAAAGAACTTATTTTAGAAGATATGATACCCCAATCGATCTCAGAAGATGCGATATTTTGTTATTATGAAACGCTGACACTTGTACATGAAAGATCTAGTGCTTTCTCTATTAGTCCAGATACTATACAAGAATTGCATTTTCAATTAGTTCATTTTATTACCTCTGACGGTGCAAAATGGCGCCAAAAGCCATTCTCTATCCCGGGAATTCCGGAGAAGGGGATGCACACGATTGTTTATCGTCCTCTTCCTCCTGAAAATATCCCAATGGCTGTAGAACAATTATGCAACCAGTACAATGTATTAAACCGTAAAAAAGAGTTACCTACACTTATATTGATAGCTCGTTTTATATTCAATCTTTATTGTATAATCCCATTTAGTCAAGGTAATGGTAGATTAATGCTAATGTTAATGCAATTATTACTAGTAAAAAGCGGACATACATTTGTTAAATATGTTTGTTTAGATGAATATATCAAGAAAAGAGAGGCAGAATACTATGAAGCCGTCTATCAATCATCAGTAAATTGGTATTGTAATGGGCATAATATGAGCTTCTGGTTAAAAACATTCTTATCTATTATTTTAGAGGCTTATAAAAATCTACATAACAGAATACGGGATTCTATATGCAGACATACTAAGATAGAGCGAATTCAGAATTTTATTCTTAATCAAGAACAACCCTTTACAAAAGAATACATTCGAAGTATTTATCCTGATATAGCCGAAAGTACAATTAGTAAAGCTTTAACTGATTTACAAGTAGGTGGTGAAATTAAACTGATTTCAAAAGGGAGAAATGCGTGCTGGATGAAAGTCAAATCTTGAAGTCGGAGGACTGCATAAGTCAGAAAAAATAGTAGTAATGCGAAAAGGAATATTGGAATTACACTGGCCAAGTCACTTATCCATGCTTCACGTTCGACCACTGTGCAAATGGTAGGAATGAAAACGAAATGTGCTAAAAACTAACTGAGAAAAATAACAAATTGTATTGGTTGTAAAACGTTGGTCATTTTATGTTATACCACCTCCTAATGATACTCCTCTTGTTTGATGCCATCTAATCTAAGTGGACATGTTTTAGTTTCTATTGACTCACATAAACTCCCTTATTATATCTCTAGATAAGAATTCCACGTTCTCCATATTGACGCCAAATAGGTCGAATTTAGTTGGACGATCAAGGTGATATGAAAATAAATTTTTTCAAACATACATTCAGTATTAGCAGAATCCACTCATATTTAGCAGGGGGCAACATCTCCTTTTCTTTAATGATTATACGAAGATGAAAGAGTTCCATATTATAAAAATTCCACGTCATGATGAAAAATACATTCCTCCAAAAAAATCAGCAGATTCAAGATTAAGCCTGTGGATATTTGGGGGAATTTTGTCCTGTGATGGAACTTATTTTTATGAAATCTAAGTATGACTATAATCGTAGGGTTCATTTATATTTTTTTAGAAAAAACGAGGTATCTTCACATAAACTACAGATTGCGTGGTTATAATGGCTAACTAGGGGGAGATCTTAATGAACTACAAGATTCTTGTAATAGAAGATGATTTAGAAATTCAAGAATTAATTAAGCAGTTTTTGAAGACACAAAATTATACTTTAGCGGTGGCGTCAGATGGAGGGAATAAAGAAATTAAATACTCAACCCTTTGATTTAATTCCTCTTGATGTGATGATGCCAAATCTAAATGGATTTGAAGTAGCCAAAATGATTCGTAGTCAATCTAATATACCCATTATTTTCCTAACGGCATTAGAAGAAGAACAAGACCATTTGATGTATTATTGGCTTTAAAGAAAAAGGAAGATAAAGGTATTTTGATCATGGATGAATCATCAAATATAGAAGATTGTATTTTCTATGTGAATCCTTATTATGAGCAAAATAGAAGTAAGAAAGCTGAGGAGTTACAACAAACTTTTTCACTTTTTTTTATGAAGTCTTTAAATCAATAACGCCCCGAGCATCAGCTGAACCAAGTCCGGCTAATGCCAGGAGTGTGTTTTTTGTGAAACGATAAACCGTCCCCGACGTATATAGGGTAGGACAGGCAGCAAATTATCTCATTGAGTTGGCTATTTTCACCATACCGTCAATTGTAATTTTTTCTGCACTTTCTTTGTCCATTGTAAATGTATATTGGAATTAATTCTTCTCGATAACAAACATAGTGAAATTTCTTCTACTGAAGTAAAAAGCTTCACTTCCATCTGCCAAACTTACCGTTTTAGCATCTTTAGGTAGCGTCATTTTATACTCATTAGATGCAATATCTATTTTATAATGCGTAAAACCTGATTTCTCATCTAAGTAATCTATTTCTAATTTGGGGATTGACAAATTACTAAACCTACCAAAGTTGTGTGTGAAAGCAATTGAAGGAAGGCGAGTTGGTAATGCAATTTTTTTATTAAAAAATTCCTCACTTTCTTTCACTGCCGTATTTACTTCTGTATAGCTATCTTCACTTTCTAAATAAATTTCCTCTAAATCATTTATAACTTCTGCTTTTACATCTATCATTCCTATACATAATGAAAATAGAAGTAACACAAATATTTTTTTCATTTTAATCATCCTTGTAGTTATATTTATTTATATTATTGACATTTTTTAAAGGGTTTATTAATATTGTGTCGAACTCAAAAATATAAGGTGAAAAAATAAAAAATTATCTCAATTACACACAGATGGGAATAATATGAAATTCGTTTACAAGTTTGTAGCAATGTCCTTACTAGGGTTAAAAAAGCTGATGCCTATTTTTATTGCAGTCCCAACGAAACTAGGTGTGCAAGCACATTTTTAAACTATGGTATGGATAAAGAAGTATCTTCTAAGACCGTGTATTTTAGTAAAGGGGAAACAATTCAATATGAATGGCAAAATGTCTCTCCTGGTATACAACACATTGCCTTTGCTGTTTATAATGGTACTACAAAAATTACTCCATTTGTCTATGCTCCAGCTAATGGAAATGAGAGTGAGACTTATCCAGCGCCACATTCAGGTTACTATTTCCTTTATGCGCTTTGTCAGGGTGGGGGAGATAATCAATGTGAAGGCGGAGGAAGAATTAGTCCTTTTTAAAACAAAATTTTGAAATTGATAAATAATATAGACAAAAGGAGTAACAATTTGCTACTCCTTTTTATAATATAATGGAAATGAATTATTCATTCTTTTAAAAGATCAACAAATAGAGCCTGAAGACATTGAAATGGATATTGTAAACGCTAGTTTTACTTTAAGTGCAGCACAATCAACAATTTTAGCTATGAGTATATTTTTAGCGTTAAATAAATCTCAAAATGGGAGTAAATTAAGTTTAATAGGTATCGATGATCCATTCCAAAACTTAGATGATATTAATGCGTGCTCTTTCATTGATGTTATGTCTAATTTAATGGTAGTAGAGAATAGACAAATTCTTATTAGTACGCATGATTCAGATTTCGCTAAGTTAACAGTGACTAGCCCCAACTTTGTGCATTATTTTGCGTCAATATGCATTGTAAAGAAAAATGAAAACCCTCAAAAGCTGCAAATAACAGGCTTTTGAGGGCTTTGTAGGGTACATATTACAAAATATAAAAATTAGTCCGTGAAGCATAAAGATGATAAGTAACCTAACATTAATAAAAGACCAATACCCATTACGATGCTCATGATTTGTACCTCCTTTAAAAAACCGACACATTATTCATAAATATTGTACAATGAATTATAGAAATATGAAACCTTTTAATGGCGAGAACGTATATAATAATAGGAGAATTACCAATTTGTACATAAAGAGTAGGTGACAAAAAATGAAAACGTGGGTTAAAAAAAGTATAGTTATCATGGTTGCGTTTTTAACATTTGGTTTAATAACGCCTACACATGAAATTTGGGAAGCATTTGATCACAATCCTTCGAACCGTGCATCCATCGGCCCTGAACCGAGGACAAGCACTGCTGTTGCTGCTGAGCATGATGATTATCAAGACGAACAGATACAAATTCAAGAAGAAGAGATCGATTATAATGCCTTACTCCTAGATGCAGCAAGAGAGCAATCGTACATAAAATTTGGCACAAAAGTCGGTCCGAAAATTAGCAATGAATTCGACAGCATCATCTTCCCCAAAATGGAGGAAGCAATTGCGATGACAGTGGCTAATCTTGGTGATCAAAGCGCTGCATCATTAACAATCTCTGAAAAGCCAAGTGGTCATTATGGTGAAAAAATTTTCAATGTCATTAACAATGAAAACGGAGCAGATGTAATCCGTTTCCATGTGCGTACAGAAAAAAGACCACAGGAAGGCTACTACTATAACTTCCACTATCACAGTGCCGAGGACGAATTCATGGTACACCACAACCTTGGCGATATCTATTGGGAAAAAAACACACCACCTAAATGGTTGTCATAAAAGATGTGAAACACTCGTTTACAATGCGAGTGTTTTTTTATTTGGAAACATTGATATATCAACGTTTGTAGTAAATGTTTTTGTCATAGTCTTTTAAAGATATATATAGTGGGGGAGGTAGTGAAATATATGTACCCCAAAATCATCATTTTTTGATTTCCTTAAATTTTTTAAATGAATCTAAAGTGATGATTTCATCGTTAAAATAATGGCTTTTGAAATCCATTAATGCGGGCGATAAGCGAGATTTGTTCAACATGATATGCTTCATGCGTATACACATGATTAAACAGCCAATTTAGTGTAGGTACTGAAGGTGGTATCCATCCATCTGAAAATTTAGGAATTTCGACTATAATAGTTGAAATAGGGAAAAACCAACAACTCTCCTAATATGAATGATTCCAAAGATTAATGCTAATGAACACTCTGAGAAAATGGTTTCATCAAATCAAAAAAAACAGACCCTGTAGAAATGGTTACAGGGCCAAAAACGGCACAGTATGGAACTTACCTAAGGCAAGCGGGTAGTGTAGGTGATTCGATTATGCAGGAGGCTAATAGACCGTGTATAGATAACGTAATTGAGAGATCAACTAGTTACAAATAAACTTTCATTTTTAAAATTATCTACTGTCTTACTTTACTTCTTCGATAAATGCTCTGAAGTTTTCAGCGATTTCTTTTGATTTGGTATGGTGTAAATAATGTGTTCCTTGAAATGTCATCATTTTTCCATGTACAGAATCCTTTATTTGTTCTTCATGTAGTGTTGACCATCCTTCAATCGCTGCACTATTCGGTTGTAAAAAGAAAATAACAGGCAGTTTTTTTGGGAATGTTAAATTTTCAGCTGCTTTAAAATTAGGAGATCTATTTTCTATTTCATTCACAATAGTTGGATTTCTAAAGTTTTTGTAAGAAAGAATTCTCATTTGTTCTTTTGTTGCATCATCAACTGGTAGTGCAGCATATGGGTCAGCACTTAGTTTCATTATCAATCTGCCTAGACCTGATTCTTTGAGTAGTGTAATTACAGAATTAGGTATCGGAGATTCAACAACCTTATCACCATATTGCCTTGGAACACTGCTATCGATCCCGGCAAATGCACTCACTTCGTTTTCATATTTATTCACATAATCTAGTGCGTAAATGCCCGAAATGGAGTGACCCATTAGAATATAGCGGTCAATTTTAAGAATCTGTAAGGCTTCGTGGATTTCACTTACAATATTTTCTGTGCTCCGTTCTTTTTCGGTTATATCACTTAATCCATAACCGAAAGGCTCAATCACTACAACTTTGTAAAATGGCGATAACTCTTCTACTAACGGCTTAAAATCCAGTGCTGGTGTTCCTGTCCCCAAACCTGGTAGTAGCACGACTGTTTCTGTGCCTTGTCCCTGAATCAAAACATTCATATTTTTCCCATCTACTGTTACATACTGACCATAAGGTTTTATTTTTCCAGCTTCTAATTTACTACTGATCTTATCAATGACAAAAACAATGGCTATAAAAACGACAATTATTATAACTAATGCTGCTAAAATTTTAAGTAAAATGATCAACATTTTTTTCATCTTATTAGCTGTTTTTTTGCCTGTTGTTGTGTTCAAGTCCATTTTTTCACCTCTCGTATTTTCATTCTATCGTTTTGGCTACCTTTAAGAGCCCTAAGGAAAGCCTAAACGACGAAGATGTACTCACAGTGACGACAATATGAACGGAGTATGAACAAGTGAAAGAAATTGTGTAGTACTAGGAGAATAAGAGTGCAGTGATATAAATAGAAGATGAAAAAGGAAATAGACTTAATCGTCTATTTCCTCCTGCAAGGCCCGCCAGTTCATTTTATATTTCGCTTTAGGGATACCATGATACTGCTCATAACGACATATCCTACAGGAACAGTGAACCTTTCCTTTACTTAATGTTCCGTGTACAGGCAGGGACTCATCTTCCATTTGAAAGACAGTTTTTAAAATCGTTAACTTTTTTTGGATGATTCGCTTTCGTTGATGGCGAGTGTAAGATTTGGAACGGTTTTTCATGTACATCAGCTCCCTTGAGAAACCCGAGCTTGCAAGAAGCGTCAAGATAGGTTCAGTGAAGAGGAGTTGCGTAGTCTCTTAACTGTTCTGACGGATGAGAACCATTTGTTCTATAATATTGGCAGCGAGGATGATCAGTCAGTTTTTACAAGGACGTTTTCTGCCTTGCCTATCGCTTTGATTATACAACGCCACAGACAGAATTCATTTTTAAATCAAGAAGAAATTGAGCAATTAATGCAAGCAATGCTCCGTTATTACAATGAGGAGAAGGATTTGCGGGGCTACCTTTCAGTAGGAGGCTGGGCTCACGGCGCATCACACGGTGCAGATGTTTTTGTTGAGTTGGTGCAGTGCGAGGAGAGCAGCGTTGCAATGCTGCGTGAGGTTCTTGTCGCTATTTCTGGCATGCTACATAATGGAATACATATTTTTAGTGATGAGGATGATGAACGGTTGGTCAATATCGTGGATACGATGATTGACAAAGAGTTACTTCCTCATCAAGAAATCGCTGATTGGATTAGCTGCTTAGCGCAATGCTGCAGTTTGCCGAGAAGTCGCAGTCAGGTGATTGCTCGCGTGAACAGCAAAAATTTTTTACGGAGTCTCTATTTCAGAAGGGGACAAGATAGCCGAGGGAATGAGCTTAATACTACGATACTTGGCACTGAGGCAAAATTAAACAGGTTTTCTATCAGTTAAAGGATTAAGGGGTTGTCCCAATCCATGAAATTGGCTGAGGGATTTATTGGTTTATTCCGCCATTAAAGCGTTTTTTAATGGAGGAAATATTATAGAAATGATCAAACTTTTTTATAAAAGAATGATTCCATAAAATTATATAATGAGCATGTTTTGAATCATCTTTATTATAAAGCTAAACCATGTTCATCAATTTTTATGGGGTAACGAGTGGTTGAAGTGCGGTCACATTTATGGATTTTATATATAATTTGGATTTTTTTATTGCATGTCATCAAAAGTAGATCAAATGCTAATTTTTGTTCTAAAAATGTTGCACGAAGATAAATATAAGTTATTCCATTAAAGGGCGCTGTTTTTGCGCTACATGGATGGCTAACGGGGCAGAATAATGGAATGAAGCTAAACATTGCTAAATTCAATTTTAGTATCGAGGATTTACGCTTTTTAGAATTAGAATTTCCCTAACATTGTAATTCCGCATTTTCTTAAATTACATCAAGTTGTATGTTTAAAATAACGCTTAAAAAAGTGCAAAATATCCCCTGAAGCAACCCGTCCTAGATTAGAACGGGTTAGCTTTATTGAGATTATAAAATTAAACAGCTATATTGTCACTTTTTATTACTTCATCTGGTGGTTGTGTCTTTCTCCAGCCATAAAACTGCATGATGTCTTTTGATCTTATAAATCATTTCAATTCCCACCTTTCATGTTTTTTAATTAACAAAATTAATATTGACGAATACGAATATAATTTTCTACTTTTCTTCGGTTCTCTTCAAAGATTTTTTTCACATTTTCATTATGAAGTGCTTGCTCAAGAGAGATCTTACGTTTTGTAATAGTTATCGTGAGAGCAAAAATATTTAATATCATTTATTATCACCTCCTTAAATTCCCATGAAAATGAAAAAAACCGTAGAGAGACTCCCCTATGGTGAAAAAAGGCACAAAAATACCGCAGGGGCACACTTCTCCCCGCGGTATGGGTATGCTTATTTACAAAAAACCTTAAGCGATCCATTTCGATCTGGTCGAATGTGTAATTTTCATTTTTACTGAAGTTGTAACTACCAATGACATCAATTTAACAATAACGATCATTTCATTCGACCTCCTTAAGAATTTTTTATTTACTTTGTAAGTATATTTACCTAGTTTTACTGATTGTGTTAATGACTAGAAAAAATTTTTGCTGCTTTACATTGTTAGTTACCTGATTTTTTCGGAGTAGCAAATAGAAGATATAGAAGACTTAAAGCCAAAAAACATAATTATTATTAAGACAGGGATTTCAGAAATGGTTTAGAATTATTAAATGTAAGGACAATTTAAAGGAAAATCTAAATGAAAACTGAATCTTTATGGAATTTTAATATGCTTGAGAATTTTTGTACTTAAAGTAAGGGGAATTTAGTTGAAAACCAATCTTCCACAAAAAGGTCAACAAGAAAAATCTGGCTAACCTTATATTACGATCGGGCGCAATTGTTCAATAAAACTTACATTTTTAAACGACTTTATTGTTATATGTCGCTTTCTCCTAACTTTCAAAACTACCTAGAACCATAAAATCTACAATAACGCCACTTACTGGATTCTCAGAACCTAATACACTAATTCCTAATACTGTGACACCACTAATATTTGTAATATTAGCAGAGACATATTTTCCAGTACTATTTTTCTCTCTCATTTGTACTCTCGGTCTTGCATTTATCGATGAATTTGTAGAATAGACGCTTGCCACTGCATAGTCAATCGTTGATAATAGCGGATTGCCATTAGCTAATGCATTGTCTGTAAAATAAAACGTAGCTATACCATTTACGTCTGATGTAGCTTGCCCATAAACAATGCGCCTTTCTTTTTTGGGATTCGATTCTCCTGCTTTAAACACATGCAATAATGTTGGTGCTAGTGTAATGAATTCAATACTCATAGCCATACCCCTTGTTATATTTTGGCATTGTTATTAATGTATGATTCGTTACTATACTATGAATTTTTTATTCGTTTATTACTTCTTCACTCTCCTTGATGATTCTTGTTTAGAGAGGAAGTTGAAAGAAATGATTGAGTGAACTACTTTGAACAGAATGTGCATTTAAAAATATTTAGTATTACAGGTGGTGAGCCAATGATGAGTAAAAAATCTGTCTAAAATTAAAAAGCTGTAGCGTTGTTACACGCTACAGCTCAAATCGGTTAATGCTCTTTTTGGTTTAGTCATATGACATTATAACATAATGCAGAGCAAAATGATGTTAAAAGGATAACAGGTAGCTACTACAGATCATTTATGGGTGATAATAGTAGCTATATTCATGCAAAGATAGCCATGTACGGAATCAAGAGGGATGCAAGTGATCAAGTGTTAATTACAGCAGCCTATTTAGTGGTCAAAATTATAAAATAAAGGCATACGAGCAAGAGATTGCAGAGTGCAACAGATGCATCCATGATTCCACTTGTGCAACTCATACTGTTAGTCAGTGCCTTGATTTCTCCAATTGTCTCCTAGTAGCATTCATGTTAGAGCTTATGCTAGATTTTGAGAAATTTTGTTTTATTAGTATAATTGGAATATATTCGTTATTGTGTTTTGAGATGGGAGAAATGTATGAAAGATCGTAAGCAAGTAGTCATCGAAGCAACATTGCAATTATTTACTGAAAAAGGGTATCAGCATACATCGGTTCAAGATATTTTAGATAAAGCCAATATTTCAAAGGGGACATTTTATAACTATTTTTCATCCAAAAATGAATGTCTTTCAGCTGTGCTCGAACAAAATCGTCTAGAAAGAAATGTTTTAAAAGAGGAAATTCTAGTCGGCAAGAAAATAGATGATATAGAAGTTTTAGTTGAACAATTAATTGCTTCCTTAAGGATTAAAGAAAAATATAACTTAATGCCTTTATTTCGAGAAATCTCTTTTTTGCATGATGAAGAGTTGCAAAAAATTCTTGCTGAACACCGTTTTTATGAAATTACATGGCTAAAAAATAGATTTTATAATATTTATGGAGAGGATGGAAAGCCTTATTATTATGAGTGTGCAATCATATTTTTTGGTACGTTCCAGTATATATCCTTTTATTGGAATTTAGCAACTAAGACAACAATCGATATAAAAAAGGTAGTCTACAGATCGATAAAGTATGTAGAAAGTTTTCTTCCAGAAATGATTGAGAGTGGAGAAATATTATTAGAACCAAATGATATGTATTTGCTTGAAATGGATTCAGCGTACAAGCCGATCACAAACGATCAAATTCAAAAGAAACTAGAACTGTTTTATAAAAAAATATCGACGGTTGAGCTTCAGCAAAAATCAGCGGAACTAACGGCGTTGCTTTTGGATGAAATGAATAGAGAAAAGCCGCGCATAAGCGTTTTAGAACTCATTATCCAACCATTTCGTAGTTCTTTTTCTGACACGATTTATAAATATGAAGCGGAAGAAATCGCTAATCTTTTCTGGCTTTATATGAAAAGTCCAAACAAAGCATAATGACCAGACTAGCTTTTTCTCAAAAGTTGGTCTTTTTCGTCTATCCTTGGCCAAATTAATAGGGCGTTGCAATTACTAATTCAGGAAATATTATTTGCATTTTACATTACAGCTTTATGTAGAAAGGTCGTGATGAAAGTAAGGGGATTATGGTTAACCACAATAAAAGTATTGTTAGAATTAATAAGAATTGTTTTGATTTTTCTCATTTTTGGATGCTTGCTGTGGGGAGGCGAAAGGCTTATTTATACTACTTTACGAATAAATGTCGATGGTACTTACGGAGGCTGGCTAGGAGGAATCGCCATATATTTTTTATTGTTTGTCCTCTATCGTAATAAACTACAATTTTCAGGTTTTTATGATGGCCCAAAGCAACAAAAACTACCTAGAAAAATCACTTACATTTTAGTTACTGGCTCTATTTTTCTATTAATACTTCCGCTGTTGCTCTCGATTAAATAGCGTCTTGATTTTATGCATTGCCCCACTTTTATGTGGTATATAATGGATATGACTAAAAGTAAAGGAGTTAGGACGATGCCAGAATTTAAGAATAGGGCAGAAGTATCTTTTGTCACGAATATATCCCCATTTGATTACCTGAAAGAACAACTACAAGAAGTAGCTGAAAAATTTAATTTCAATCATCTTCAGCTTTCCAAAATAGTTGGTTTACCGATAAATGAGCTGGAAAGTTTGCTAAATGGTAAGGGGAATATTATGGCTGACCAGCAGGAAATAATAGAGCATAAATTAGCCAAGTTATGTTTTGGTTTTCAAGGTTTTGATGCAAAAGAAAGAGCAACATTGCTCTTGAATGATCTCATTAAGGATTACATATTTTCAACAGCAAGTATCGCAAAAATAATTCATGTAGAAGAAAAGGAACTCAACGATTTTAGACAAGCACAAGTAATGGATAGAGAGGCAGAATTGAAAATATGTGTGAATGTGATTCTGCTACATTTTGTTTTACATAACTAGTAAGCCCACATCGCCTTTACACGGGAATTGCCAGAAGAGATATAGAAGGATATTATTATCCATTTCATTATGACGAAATGCAAAATGGTGTATTGACAGACAAACTTTGTATACAGATTAGCGGATGATATTAAGGAATTTATAGACCGAATTCTAACCGTTACTCGCGATGACAGCTACTCCTTGAAGAGTGGTTTTTTGTTGTTTCCGACATAATAGTTATAGGCGCTTTCTGTATATTGAATGTAGAAATAAGTTTTTGTATAAAAATATAGTTTAACTCTCAAAATAAAAGAAAATTTGATTGATCGTGGGGTACTCTAATGGAGAATATGATGATGGAACTGAGCTCTAAGTTTGCAGATCATGATGATTTTTTCGTGGAGGAGGAGCTAATAGATCAAACAACCATCTATCTTATGGGATTTAAAACATTGATTGATTTTGCCAAGTCCAATCTATACATTCGGCAAATGGCTGCTTCATCTGCCTCAGTAGGAGAGCTTTTTACAAACCTTAGTGATCAACTTGATATGGATATTGAACAAATTGTCAATGCTGTGTTGGAGGGGAAATTGATCGTCTTATCTCAGGGAGGACGCCAAAATGCGATAGTCGATCCTATTTCCATCAATTTAACAAGAAGTATTGAAGAACCGAAAAATGAAAGCCCTATTCAAGCTTCTATGGATGCATTTGTTGAAGATATTCATGTAAATGTTGGACTTATTCGAAAAAGGCTGAAAACGGCAAGGCTCTCTCATTGTACCTTTCAAGTGGGCGAGCTAGAAAAACGTAATTTGTCCATGTTATATATCAATGGAAGAGCATCAAGTGATCTTATTGAAAAAGTCAATCAGCAGTTAAAAGAAATTGACACGGATATTGAATCCATTGATGATTTGAACAAGCATTTTGGTGTTCGGAGAGGGAGTCCTGTTAGTCATTTTTTCCCGACAGAAGTGCCGATACAAGCCATTCATGCATTAAAAAAGAATAGAATTGTCCTTTTCTTAGATAATTACCCTTTCGCCCTAGTTTTTCCACATCTATTGCCAGACATGTTTAGTATTGCGAATGATCGAAACTTCCCGTATGTGCTATCAGTTATGCTTCGCGTTCTTCGGGTCGTAGGCGCTATACTGACACTCATTCTGCCTGCATTGTATGTCGCGTTAGTATCTGTCAATCCTGAGATATTCAAATTTGATCTTGCATTATTTGTGGCAAAAAGCAGAGAAGGGATTCCTGTTCCTGCTTTGCTTGAAACGATCATCATGGTCGTATTAATTGATTTAATATTGGAAGCGATTGTAAGACTGCCGAAAAGTATTGGACCGACCATTTCAATGGTAGGAGGCGTTATATTAGGCCAAGCAATGGTTGAAGCAAAATTAGTCAGTACCTTATTAGTAATTGTCATTACAGCCATTGTTATTTCAAGCTCGGTCGTAGCAGGTATTCAAAATTCGTTATACATTCGTTTATTAAAATATCCTATTTTAATTTTAGCATCTATTTTCGGCATTCTTGGTATATTTACTGGTTTAGCACTTACTGGCATTTATTTGGCGAGTTTAACTTCATTTAATATTCCGTATACGACATTTCGCTTGAAAAGAGAAGGAGATACTAAGTGACCCATAGGTTTCAAATTGGTATAGTTTTTTTTATTATCCATTTAAGCTTTGGTTTTCTGCTTTACCCTGATCTCATCTATTCGTTGACAGACGCGGGGCATTGGTTAGTCATTTTGTGTCAGGGTGTATTGCAATTAATGTTAATTTCACTCTACATTAAAGGTTTGAATTTTTTTCCTAATCAAGATATTATTGATATTTATTTAAAAATGGGACGGTTGGTTGCATGCATCATCCTGCTACCATTTGTCCTGAATTTAACGGTACTTGTTGCGCTTAATATCCGTACCTATACAGAGGTAATTAATTCCTTATTTTTATTACGAACACCGCATTGGCCAATAGCCTTATTGCTTTATTTTATATCGGCTTATACGGCAACAAAAGGCTTAGGGACAATATTGCGATCTTCCGTATTTATTTTTTTTATGATTACACCTTTCATACTGTTTATCATTGTTTCTTCCATAGTAAATTTTGATTTTCATAATGGATTCCCAATACGAAATTCATCGTTTGAGTTCTTACTAGATATCCATTTTTACTATCTCATTGGATTTTCAGCATTTTTATTTTTAGGATTTATGGTTTCTAAAAAACCATTGGTATTTCGAGATATTTTTATAGCCTGGTTTTCTGTCATCATGGTTTACTTAGCCTTTGTTTATATACCACTTTTTATTTTTGGACAAGAAACAGTTGTTACCATGTCCTTACCCTTTGTAGTAGCGATGGATTCAGTTGATATTCGTTGGCTAGCTTTTAACCGCCAAACGATGTTCTTTGGTATTTCTTCAATTGGCTTTATGTTAATTTTTAATGCTGTGATGCTTTGGATGATTAGTCAAATTATGCAGAAATTATTCAGCAGGCTTCACGTAAAATCAGCATGGTGGATTATGATCTTTTCACTTATTGGATATACTGCAGGATTATTTATTCCGAATCAAGTTTGGACAAATACATTGATTTTGTTGAATAGAGGGGCTCAAGTTTATTTTATGCTTATGATCCCTGTAACGGTATATATCTATGGCGTTGTGATAAAGAGAAAGGTGACGAACAATGAAAGAAAATCATCCTTGTAGCACGCTCATTATATGTATGTTTTTGCTATTACCTTTTCTTGGCGGATGCTGGGATGTGAAAGATATCGATAAAAGATTACTACCTTTGGTTATAGGTATTGCTAAGGAGAATGAGGACTATCATGTGACGCTGCAAATCCCCATTACACAAAAGGAAAATGAAGTATCAAGAATTGTAACAGGCAAAGCTGATACGGTTTTAAAGGTGCTAGGGCAAGTTCGTACAAACTCTGAAGAAGCAGTGGATTACTCCCATATAGAATTAATTGTCATTCAAAGCAACTTGGCTGCCGATCAAGCGGAATTAAGGGAGCTCATAAAATTTTTAATGGATTCAGAGGAAATCCCATCGAGAGCATTGTTAACCATAACTGATGATAAAATCGACAAAGTCCTTTCCAACATTAACGATAAATTAGGGGTGAATGCGACTTCCATTTACAATTACTTTAACAAAGGGGCAGGGTGGGCACCTGAGATAACAAGCATTCATATTTGGGAAGTATACCGAAGTCTATTTTCTTATACAAAAGATATTACAGTTCCAGTTGTTCGTGCTGGGAATGATACAGTGTTAGTCTATGAAGGCTCTATGGTGTTGAAAAATGGTGAATTAATGGCAAGAATTAATTCAGATGAAAGCCAGCTAAGTAAGCTATTTCAAAACGCAAATGCAAAGGGGAAAATCGAAAGCCTTGATTTAGCGAGTATTATGGTAGTCAACAGCTCCATTAAAAATAAAGCCTCCTTGAAGAATAATAAACCCGTTGTGGCAAGTCATTTAAAATTAAAAATCGATATTTTAGAGAGAAAAAAAGATGTGCCAAATGACCAAATCACGAAAGAGCTAACAAAGCTTATGGAAAAACGGTTTTATGATATGTTTGAACAAGCCCAAGCAAATGGGGTGGAGATTTTCGGATTTGGACAACTCTTTCGTAATCAGCTCTCCTATCAAGAACTAAGGAACTGGAGAGAAGGCTTTTATCCTTACTTAAAGGTGGATTTCCAGGTGAATGTGAGTGTAGACTCATAGCTGTCTTGTGGCATAAGGAAGGGCAGAAATGTTGCTTGCACAACATTTCTGCCCTTAATAAATCGCTATTTTTTCGTAATGCGCTCGAAAAATTCGACGGTTTTATTCATATCTGTAACATGTTCATTGCACGTCTTACTATCCGCACAAATGTAATTGCTATGGGAGGTAAATGTGCCAACGACCTGACCTTTGATCGAGGTAGTAAATAAGCCAACATCTGCATGACGATTACAGATGGCGCAAATGCCGCGCACAGTGCTGTTGGCAAATATGCCTTTAATACCTGCTAGCTGTCCATTTTGATCGAGGACGACGTATTTTCGATGTGTGCCAGGGTCATCCCATGCAAGATAACAAATTTGCTGAAAATCGAGTGTTTCTAGATTTGGCAGCTTTAGCTTTTTCTCCTTTTTAAATAAGGTTTTAAGCGTACTGGCTGTCACTGGCTTGAACGGGATGACATATGGCTTTAATTGTTCTAAAAAGGCATCCCCTTGCGCCCGATCTGTTATAGCAAAAAGTTGTTCAATCAGCTTTGTTTCCGTTGCTGATAAATCTAATTTTGTCGTTACCTCTGTATCCACAAGGCCACGAACTGCTAGGATGACGTTTTTATCGTTCGTTGTCGTAAGAGCATGTAAAATTTTATTTAATTGCTGTTCTAGTAAATGATAATTAGCGACCGTTAAAAACGGCTGAGTTGTTTGTTGTTCCATTTGAAATCTCTCCTGTTTAGTAGGCTATTTTATAAACTTTTGGCCTAAAGAGATCATTCAATTTTAGGTTATTTGTATAACTTAATCTAGACCTCTTTGACCTAAAGAAGACGTTCTAGAGCAAGCATTACAAGTGAATGCGTTCATGTCGATTCCTCCTTGAAAGAAAACTACGATTATTATAACATCTTTTGACATTTTGATAAATGCTAAAGCTCTACTTATTTTCTGAATTGTTTGATAGGTAGAAAATTGGTATAATGGTCTAAATTGATTGACGGAGGGGGACTTTTTATGAAACAGATGACTGCATGTAAAACAACGCTTACTTGGAGAATTTATCAATTGTAGGAGGCATTATGATACTCAATAAACAAGGCTTTGATTTATGGGCGGACGGATATGATCGAACCGTGCAACTAAGTGAAGAAAATAATCAATATCCATTTGCAGGCTATAAAGCGATTTTAAATAAAATTTTTAATGAAGTAATGGAGGTTCCCGCTTCCACTGTTTTAGATATTGGCTTTGGGACAGGTGTATTAACAGCAAAGCTTTATGAACATGGGCACGCCATCAATGGCCTCGATTTCTCATCCAATATGATCGCCATTGCGAAGGAAAAAATGCCACAGGCCAACTTAATCGAGTGGAACTTAACGAAAGGCTTGCCACCAGCGCTATTACAGCAATCATACGATGCCATTGTTAGTACGTATGCGCTTCATCATTTTACAGATGAGCAGAAGATTACGTATATCACACAATTACTACAGCACCTAACGCCAACTGGTAAAATATTAATTGGCGATGTTGCCTTTGAAACAAGAGAACAACTTGAACAATGCCGTCAAGACAGCAAGGGGTACTGGGATGATGATGAATTTTATTTTGTCCATGAGGAGCTAAAAGCCTCGTTACAGGATATTTGTCAGCTTAGATTTTATCCACTATCGCATTGTGGTGGAGTTTTTGTGATAAAAGCTATTACGAGATAAAATGACAGTTCTTCTCCAGATAAAAGGAGCTATCCATTCGATAGCTCCTTTTCCCTGTTAAGCAAACATCGACAAAATATATTTGCCAGATAGCATAGACAGCGAGTGTGCTCATGACAGAAATGCCTGATTTAAACCAGCTTGTTAAGAGAAAGGCTAGCATAGTAAATAACAGCATGCCAACCGCTCCAAAAACGGTGTTTTGTAAGCGGTATGAAAGGTATCTTCCTTCCTATTTTTCATTTGCATACCCCTATTAATAAGCGTGAGAATGGGCAAGGCTGTAATGATGCCTGACAAAAATACTTAGATTGGCTTAGTAGCAGCGCTAACACCATAATGGTGCCACCTACTAAAAAATAGAGAAAGTATAGCATAGGATGCCCTCAATTAAATTCAGAATAGAGTAATAATACTGTGGAAAATGTTTGTGTACAAGTACCTCTTCATCCTATTTAGCAAAATATGCAGAAAGGTAGATGGGGACAAAAAATAGAGAGAATATTTCTGAGAAGGCGTGTCTCACTCAATCTATTCAAAAGAAATATCTGAAAATATAAACTTTAATAAGCTATCTTTTAATATATCGCTTTATACGATATAATCGCATTAATCGATATATATTAAAGGAGTTAGCACGATGATTAAAGATATAAATGACTATTTTACAACGATATTCTATCATCTACATACAACACATGAGGATGTTATTTCCCATCAAAGCGTACGTATTTTACAGATGATTCAAAAGGAAGAGGAAGTCACGGTGCGTGATATTGCAGGATTATTAAATATTTCTCATAATACAGCATCAGAGCATGTGAAAAAGCTAGAGCGTCATAGCTGGGTGACGAAAGAACGGGGGCGTGACGATCAGCGTAAAGTGATACTTCATTTAACAGTAGAAGGTCTACAGGTGCTGAAGAAAAACTCGGAGTTAGATGATGCTAAGCTACAGCAAGCCCTTAATCAGCTAACTGAACAAGAACAGCAAGCCATCCTCCAGGCATTTCGACGTCTAAGTGAGGTGGCAAAATAATGTATACATTTTTTAAAATCCTGAGCTCAGCAGCCATCATTGGTATTGTGACAGAGGTGGCACGAAGGTTTCCTACCTATGGCGGAATTATTGCCGCATTACCATTGGTCAGTATTTTAAGTATTATTTGGCTAACGGTGCAAAGTGAGCCAAGTGAGCATATTCAGCGTTTTACAGTGGGTGTAATCGTTGGTTTACCAGCAACGATGTGTATGCTTTTTGTTATTTATATGGCGATGAAATCCTCGATGCATATTGTACTCGCCATTGGTCTCGGTGTGCTGTCATGGGCTGTGTTCCTAAGCATTCAAAAGGCCATTGCAGGTGTTTTTCATATTTCGATGTAAAAGGGGGAGTTTTATATGACAATTATGGCTATTCATCAAGTGCCAAAACAAGAGGTAAACCAATTTTTTCAGGAGCATTGGGGTTCGACCGAGATGGTCATTTCCAGTGGTATCTATAATTGTAGCGAATTAGACGGCTTTGTTTTTGTAAATGAGCAACAAGCAATGATTGGTTTGATCACCTACATCATACGAGAAAAGGACTGTGAAATCATTTCATTAGATAGTACAGTCGAGGGCAAAGGCATTGGGACAGCTCTTGTGAAAGCTGTCGAACAGACAGCGGTGGAACAAGACTGTGCAAACATTTCTTTAATTACCACAAATGATAATTTACATGCCTTAAAGTTCTATCAAAAACGAGGGTATTGTTTAATAGAAATACTGCGTAATGCAGTTGAAAAAGCGAGGGTCTATAAGCCTTCTATCCCACTAATCGGCGATGACGGCATTCCGATACGAGATGAAATACGTTTACAAAAACAACTTGACTTCCAATAAGTCAGGTTGTTTTTTGTTATACTGTGGATGAGGAAAGAGAGGGAAGGCATGAAAAAAATACTATTTATTTTAGTACTGAGTGTGCTTGTGGTCGGAGCTGTTTTTATGATTTATCTCAAAAGTAATCCACCGCTCGCCATCGAAAGCTATACAAGTAAGCAGGGGAATGAGGCAGTCAAAATCATTGCACTTGAGAATAAGGGCTTGCGTGATATAAAGCTAACACAGCTATTTGTCAATGACCGGCTTCCTGAGAGTACAGAGCTTGTCATTAGTAAGTCAGAACCATTTGAGGCGGAAACTAAGCTAGAGGGAAATGAGCATCTATCCTTTCATAAGTTATCACAGCGTACGATTTTACCTCGGCAATACATAGATCCACAAGCCATTGGCAAGGAGCCTCAGCATTATGCGGTTCAAGTCCAAGCTCCTGATATCAGGAAAATAACGATTCAATATGAATATTTAAAAATACCCTTTACGCTAACTGCTGAGCTACAAGCAAACAAATAACCAATTGCAGAGCAAATTTTGTCTTATCCTTTATGCCTGTGTCAATTCCTAAGATTGTTTGATGAAAAGCACCTATCCCTCCTAAATCATGGTAATCTTATAGTAACAGCAATTGTGATACTAGGAGGGACCTAATGGCATTTATCATTTGTGGTATAGTACTATTTATCTGTGTTATCACTGTGGCTTTAGTGTTTATGAAAAAGTTTTCAAAAAATGATATTATGCTTGACGTGACAGCCACCTGTGAAGGGAGAAATGAAGACAATCAAGCAATTATGAAAATATATTTTGCGTATTCCATTGGTCGTCTTGTCACAAGGAAACGAGACATCATAGGTAGTATTGAGTGGTCTGAAGGGTGGATGCCTGTCAGCTATAACTTAAAAGAGCATGGTGTTTATCGTGAGGAAAAACTTCTCTATGCAACGAACGAGCAGTCTTATTCTACCTTTGAAATCAATGCGATGAATGCTATTGATGAACAAGGTCGAGGAGAGGGCTATGTTGTCCTTGTACTGGAAAAGCCGAATCCTTCTCATATGTCCAGAGCAGGTGTTGTACTAGCTGTCACTGCCAATATGGTTACCTATCAATTAGCAGACTCGACCAGCTGGCACAATGATGTGGTAGTCCATTAGCTATCCAATTTATTGGATAGCTTTTTTGGTGCTTAACAGTAAATTTAGGCCGTTTATGGAACCAAATGGTGGGAATATCGTATAGAAAGAGGAAGGACTTGTAGGGTGAAGGAGGATATGGATGTCCAAATGTTCAAGCAATAGCTATGACTTAAAGCTAGTCGCAATCGATGAGCAAATATATGCACTTTTACAGCAACGTAAAGAGGTATGCAGTCATACCCCAGGTTTTCCCTCAGATGAAATCATTTCGGAATAGGCACAGCAATATGGTTTCGATCACACTTTTTTAGCTATGTTATTTCACTTAATGAGAAGAGAAAAATACTATAATCCAAAAGTAGAACCAACAGGCTTCCGTCACTATATCCCTGTGTTACAAACGGTAGAAAAGGGAGGGCGATTGTATACGCTTTCTTCTATTCGTCAATATGAAAATGCCAGTATTATGCAGTTATTAGTTGATTGGGATGAGCAGCAAGAACCAGAGCAAACGATTCAACAAAAATTAGAGCGAAAACATCTTGGTCTATTCATTGATGAGTCCTATGAATGCCAAATTAGAGGTACAAGAGGCTCGAATGGGCATGAAAGCAGTACATTTATTGTGACGCCACCCTTGCCAGAAGACATCCAAGGATTTGATTTTGTTTTTACACAATACGAAGATGTCTTTGAGGAAAAACCTACAGGATGGGCTGTCACCATACATGGTTAGGAGGAATGTTCAATGAAAAAATGGCTTTTTCCATTGGTCATCGTAGTCATTCTAGTAGCGGCCTGTCAAAGCCCTGAGCAAGAGGTGCACTATATTGCCAAAAGTGAGCATTGGAAAGCGATCTATCACAGTAATGGTGATGAGGGCTTACGCTTATTTTATCTAGGGAATCATGATGATCTAGGACCTTTAGAAATCACGATTGAGGGGACAAAAGAATCCCAAAGTTTAAGCGATGTTCAGTTAAATAAAGATGGCTATTATTCCTTCACAAAGAAAGAAAGTGAGAAGATTTTTAAACGAGAGACAAAGCCAATGGTTCATGTGCAATGGCAATCTGATAGCGAGACTTTAGAAGTGAAAAATCATTAGGAGATAATAAAAATATGCGAATTGAACAACGCGAGGATGTTGTCATCAAAAATGGATTGGAGATTAGTGGATCTATTCAAAAAAACAAAAAATGCACGACATGTCAAAGTCAGATTATTTATGATGACACGTTCGATAGTTATTTTTGTGCAAGCTGTAATGAATGGCTTGAGGAGGCATGTGAAGATCCGCATTTGCACCTACTGCGTCCAACGACCAGACTCCCCATTGTCAGGCAATCGCTAAATTTTTTTATTTTCATGTTTGACAAAAAATCCATGATTCGTTATAGTAATTAACAATTTCATACAAAAATGAAATAAGCAATGATAAGGACAAGAGATTCGATTAACCATTTTCAGAGAGGGAAGCACTGGCTGCAAGCTTCCTAATGTTGTGATCCCATCTTACTACCTTGGAGCTGTGCTTGGAAACTTGCACCGTATTTTGCTACGTTACAGCAAAGTCAATGAGCCACTAGCGCATAAACTAGTGGGAATTTGGGTGGAACCACGGGTAATAAACACATACTCGTCCCTTCTTAGGGGCGGTTATGTGTTTTTTTTATTTTGATTCAGCAAATATTTTTTGTATCGAAAGCATAGCGGCAGATATAGAAGGCCCTTCCCGAAGGGAAATGGAATCAAGATAAAAAGCCTCTGGCGGATGTCCTAGATTTTGAAGAGTAGCTTTTCGAGCTTGCTTGAAAAAATGAGGACACAATTACCCCGAGGCGTAAATGATTTTATAACAAAAAAGGAGTAGAGAACATGTCAAATCAAGATATTCACATTCAATTTCCAGATGGTCAACAGCAAATTTTTACAAAAGGTGTGACACTAACCGATATTGCGCAAGCTATTCGTCCTGAGCTTCGCAAAAAGGCAGTAGCAGGAAGTGTTAATGGAACCATCGTTGATTTGACGCGCCCGATTACAGAAGATGCTCAAATTTCATTGTACGATGCAAGCTCAAAGGAAGGGATCGAGGTTATTCGCCATTCAACAGCCCATCTATTAGCTCAGGCGATTAAACGACTTTACCCCCATGCCCAATTTGGGGTAGGACCAGTGATTGAAAATGGTTTTTATTATGATATAGAGATTGCAGATACGCTAACACCGAGTGATTTGCAGCGAATTGAGAAAAAGATGAAACAAATTGTGCAGGAAAATGTCCCGATTCACAGGCGCGAAGTGTCACGACAAGAAGCCAAACAATTATTTGTGCATGATGCGTTAAAGCTAGAACTGTTGGATGCAATACCTGCGAATGAGACGGTAACGATTTATGAGCAAGGAGAGTTTTACGATTTATGTCGCGGCCCTCATGTTCCATCGACAGGTAAGTTGCAGCACTTTAAATTAATGCAGGTGTCAGGTGCGTATTGGCGTGGCGATAGCAACAATCAAATGCTCCAGCGTATTTATGGAGTAGCTTTTGCCACAAAAGAAGAATTGCACAATCATTTTGTATTTTTGGAGGAAGCGGAAAAACGGAATCATCGCAAGCTAGGCAAAGAACTATCGTTATTTATGTTTTCAGAGGAAGCACCTGGCATGCCTTTTTATTTAGCAAACGGTCAAATTTTACGCAATGAGCTGGAATCGTATTTGCGCAATCTACAAGCGAAGTATGACTATAGAGAAGTACGGACTCCACTGATGATGAACCAACGTCTATGGGAGCAGTCGGGACATTGGGACCACTATAAGGATAATATGTATTTTACACAGGTCGATGATCAGAGCTTTGCCTTAAAGCCTATGAACTGCCCTGGTCATATGCTGATTTTTAAAAATTCCTTACACTCTTATAGAGATTTACCCATTCGTATGGCGGAATTTGGGCAAGTGCACCGACATGAATTTAGTGGAGCCTTGAATGGTCTATTACGTGTACGTTCATTTTGTCAGGATGATGCCCATATTTTCGTAACACCACAGCAAATTGAAGATGAAATTGCCTTGGCATTAAACATTATTGATGAAGTGTACAACGTCTTTGGCTTCGAGTATACGATTGAATTATCGACACGACCAGATGATTATATGGGTGATTTGGCTTTGTGGGATCAAGCGGAAGGGGCACTGGAAAATGTCCTCAAGAATTTAGGTATTGCCTATACGATTAATGAGGGCGATGGGGCATTCTATGGACCGAAGATTGACATCCATATTAAGGATGCCATCCAGCGCAGTCATCAGTGTGCAACGGTTCAGCTCGATTTCCAGCTACCGGAGAAATTTGATTTAACGTATATTAATGAAAATAATGAAAAAGTAAGACCTGTTGTTATTCATCGGGCAGTGTTTGGCTCGATTGACCGCTTCTTAGGTATTTTAATTGAACATTTCAGCGGGGCGTTTCCGACTTGGCTTGCACCACAGCAAGTACTAGTGATTGGTGTAGCAGACGCGCATCAAGCTTATGCTAAGCAAGTAGTAGAAGCTTTACAACAGGAACAAATTCGTGTGCAATTAGATGATCGTCAAGAAAAGCTTGGTAAAAAGATACGCGAAGCCCAATTGCAAAAAATACCGTATATTATTGTTATTGGTGATCGAGAGGTTGCCAATCAAAGTGTAGCTGTACGTAGACATGGTCAGCAAGATTCCACTGACAAAACACTACAGCAGTTACGAGATGAAATAAAGACAGCCATCCAACAAAAAAGTTTATCTTAATAGTCAGCTATAGAAAAGAAAGCTTGCTTTGAATGAAGAACATTCGAAGCAAGCTTTTCAATTATTAAAATTATTTATTTCTATTTTTTGAAATGACTACTAGAATCTACATGATGTGCATACAATGAATTAAAGGTGCTTGGTACTTTCTTGAAAATGCGAATGTCCCAGTAAAATTTCCTGGGTTTCAGCGTCGATGACAAGAAATTTGCGATAGGTCTCATCGGTATTGTGCTGAAAGGATGCTAAAAAATAAACTTGTCGATTGGGATGAATAAAAGTATGTTGAGAGAGGTCTATTGTTTCCTGTTTACCATCTGTTTGTAAATAAAAGCTCTGTGTCGCATTTGCTACATCTTTAAAAGCCATCTTTTGACGAATATTCAATGAAGCATTGGTATATTCCTCATAAATTGCACGATTAAGCTGCTGATAAAATTCGTCCTCATCACGAAACGATTGAAATTGGTTGTTTGGATATTGATATAGTGTGTTTATTTCAGTTGGTGTGCAAAGTGTGGGTGTTGTATGGTCTACTGAATGTTGAGGTGGCAATATTATTTTGGAAACAACCATAAAAGTTAAGAAAAATACGTGCATCGTTCAACCTCCAAATGTTTTCTTATCAAAAACATCGCCCAGTTTTTCTTACTCTATACATAAAAACGCTGGCTAGAGGGAATGCATGTATCATCCTGGATAAAACCAGCCAAAGAAAGTTGGTCTGGCTTTATCACTATCTATTCTTTCTTCTATATATATGCCTCGTTATGATTAGGAAGCTTGTGCTTGTTTTAAATATCTATTAAGTAGGACATCCAATTCTTGACTGTAATCTACCACGGTAGGGTGGGTGAAACCAAGATCCTTTGCTTTTTTATACATAATTCTACGTTTGATCTCAATTTCCGCCTTCAAGAATTGTTTAAGTAATAAGTTTACCAAGATATTTTCCTCCTAATTTTTTTATCCATATTCTTGAAATACATTTTTTATGACCTCGATTCAACTTTCTCATTGTATATCACTTATATTAAAAAAAATGTCATATTGTGTATCGTTTCTCAAATTCGTAATTTAGTCATAGATAAGAACCTTCATCCTATTTGATTTTAAAGAAAAATTTTATCTATAATAGATAAAATATACTAATAATTCCTCCCTTTATTGAATTGAATATGAGACTTAAAGCCCTATCAGTGGAAAATGGTGGGGTTTTTAGCTTGCTGTAATTTAGAAAGTATTAAGAGAAAAAATGAGAAACTTTAAACCTTTTATACTATGCAAAAAGTTGCTGTTAGAGATCGAATTTTCCGATAATTCAGCGTGTTATTCATATCTTGTCACATTTTAGCAAATTCCCTTTGATGTTGTTTAGAAATGTGGACATTTCATTTTGTATGGTGAAATGTTGAGAATTTTTGAAATTAACGGAATAATAAATGAGAGGCTTGAGGTGATGAGGAGTATGGTGAAAAACATGTTTATATCGTATTTTTTCAAGTTTACTAGCCGTATGTAAAAGGGAGTTGCCTTCACAGGAACCGATCATCGTATATGACATGCAGACGATATAGCTGTGTAGCGGATTTATCCTTGGAAAATAGGGAGCGCTATGATGCGTTTCTAAACGCTGGGAGAGTCTTCATTAACAAATCTTTTCACCAGAGGAAATATTGCTAATAATGTTCGACTTTGTGGAAGAACCTCGTGTTGGTAACTTCCCCTCTACTACGTTTGCACTCATCGGCACAATGCCTTCTTTATGAATACTTACATAGTAGCAGGTAGCATTTAGAGAATGGTAGATGTTTATGCTAAAATATGTCATAGATTACGAGAAAGAGGGATTACCATGCGTACCACTTATTTTAAAAATTTATTACAGCACTTACCTGAAGAAGAACAACAACAATTGCAACAGGCAAATGGTGCAACTGACGCACATATTGAATCATTGCTAGAGATATTTCCGCTTTGCCCGCAATCATTGCTGGAGCTATTACGGGATGTCAATGGTACTTATTATTGTCGGCATGGCCAAGAAACAATCTGTGCCCTTGTGCTTGGCTCTGATTTAGGGGATTATCCGTATTATTTAAAGTCAGTGGAGCAAATCGTGGCAGACTATCATGACAAGCGTGAAACGATTTATGAACGTTATCAAGATTTTTTAGATTATGTCGAAGTGAATGACAAGATTAATATGCATGTGCCGATAAATGAACGTTTATGCTTTGCTGATTGCATGAATAATGGTGGAACCTCTAGCCTGTATATTGATTTTTCGCCAAAGGAAGGCGGACAAGTTGGGCAAGTGGTCCGTTATGTGCATGACCCAGATAGTTTTGAGGTAATTGCCGCTTCCTTTGAAGATTATTTACAGCAACTTGTAGAGGGAGGTTATGAATTCACTGCTATTTACGAGGAGGAATTCGAATGACCATGCTGCTCATGTTCCATGAGGACAAAGCACAAACTTTAGTAGAACAATACACCCTAACAGAAGAACAGCTACGTTATACAAAGTCCCCAAAAGATAGTATTGAACTTGCGAAGCAGGATAATAGTCGACATGCCATTTTAGCGCTGGTCAGTAACAAGCTAGTCACCTTTTTTGTCTTACATGAAAAAGAAGGAGCGAAGCCTTATTCTTTCAATGAACAGGCGTTGTTAATTCGCTCCTTTTCTACGGATTATTATGAGCAGGGCAAAGGCTATGCTAAGATGGCACTCCAATTATTACCTGATTTTGTTCGCAAGCATTTTCCACATATCAATGAGCTAGTGCTAGGTGTAAATGTGCCAAATATAGCAGCTCAGAAACTTTATAAGAGGTGCGGTTTTGTGGATGAAGGCAGACAGGCAAAGGGGATTCGAGAGGAGCTAAAAGTAATGAGCTATTATATGAAGGAGACTCAAAATTGAGCCATATAAAAGAAGCAAGAATGGAGCATTTACAAGCACTTTGCACAATCGATCAAGAAGTGATTGGAGATGCATCCAGAACGGAAGAAATTCAGCAAGCAATCGAAGAGAAACGCTGTCTGCTATACCAATCCACCGATAATATTGCAGGGTTTCTGCTATTTACCAATGACTTTTTTGACTATAGCTTTATTTCCTTAGTCATTGTTAAGCCGTCAGAGCGCAGAAAAGGCGTCGCGTCTGCCTTAATGAAGGCTTATATGCAAATGGCTAAAACGTCAAAAGTTTTCTCCTCTACAAATCAGTCCAATAAGCGGATGCAACAACTTTTTCACCATTTAGGCTTTGTCAAAAGTGGAGTTATTGACAACTTGGATGAGGGAGACCCAGAAATTATTTATATGAAACAAGCCTCACCACAAGCATAGGGTGAGGCTTTTGTTTATTTTTTGACTTTAATAAATAAAAAGGATGGTCTGCGTAGCTCCTTTTCAATAGAAGGAAGCCGTTGAATGGCCTCTTTGCTTGGGATAGGTTCAATGATTTTGTCAATGGATAACCCGTGCGTAATTAAGGTATTAATCATCGTTGCTATCGTGCGATGATATTTGACAACGCCATCCACCAACCATGTTTGCTGACGTAAGCCCTCTTCATGGTAATGATCCACTGCGTAATGCAAACGGTTATGGCTATCGTCATAAATCCAATTATCCTCCATTGTGTGACGAGCCGTAGCAATAGGATGCTCCACAGAGAAAATAAATACCCCATTTGGCCGAAGCATTTGCGCAATTTGACTAATTACCTTATCGAAATCTTGGACATAATGAAGAGAAAGGGAGCTGGTTATACAATCAAAGCTATTGGAAGGCGCTTTATAATCCTCTATGGCTTGCAGCTGATAGTCAATGTGTGGATGAGCATGCTTCTGTTTGGCAATAGCTAACATATTGCTCGAAACGTCTAAGGCGGTCACATGCTTAGCGTGATGGTCCAGACAATATTGTGCGAATTCACCCATGCCACAGCCAATATCAAGTATTTGTAAATTCGTTAATGGTGGTAGTAAGGACTTCATAGTGGGTTGCTCCAAAAGACAATTATAGTTATACGTTTTTTCTCGTAAAGCCTTGTATTGGTTGAAAAAAATCTGATTATCATAGATATTTTGTTTCATTAATAACCTCCATTTTGTGAAACATAACGTTATGTCAAGTGTGCGCATTACAATTGTCTCATGTGGCAATAAAAAGATATAGACTTTTATTACAATTTTTAGTAAGATGTAGATAGAGGCATATCATTTTTGATAACAGTTAATTTCCATCTATTTACAAATTAGATGGTTTATTTTTTTAGAGAGCACTAATGAAAATTAATTGATGTCCAGCCTAACTAAGTCGAGCAGTTTCTCCGAGCTTCCTACATTGTTTTTTTCTTCACTATCACTATTCTTTGCAGCAACTGAGTCACTACTTCTGTTTATAGTATCCACCAATGTCCATTTGCGAATGGGAGTGAAGTCCAGCATATGACAGGCTGATTTAATACCTTCTATGGATAGATTTGTTTTCCTCTAATGTCATAAAAATGTAACAATTCAAAAAAATAAATTGATTTAAAGGGAAAAGATGACACTTCTTGCAATCTATAACGTTCTTAATAGTTGGAAGCAAATTCCGAAATAGAGACGTTGGAGGGATTCGATTGAATCAAGAAAGCTTATTATCCATTAGTAGCAATGCCTTATTTATTGCCTTTATTCTCTTGCTTATAGCAATTGTGCCATTAGGACTTGCTGTCAAATCAAAGAGGAAAATGTTCGGCAGGCTAGGTCTGCTTCTCACTTCTGTAGCTTTTGCCTTACAGCTTGTGTACTTTGTTGTGAGGTGGGTGGCGGTTGACCATGCCCCCGTGAGTAATATGTATGAATTTATGACATTCTTTGGCATTATGCTCACAGGAAGTTATTTGATTATCCATTTTTTATATAAGCAGCTCGTCGTCGGCTTATTTACCATTCCTGTGTCATTAATCATCCTTGGCTATGGAAGCGTTTTCGCAAAGGAGGTTTCACCCCTTGTGCCATCCCTACAAAGTCACTGGTTAACCATTCATGTCATGACAGTAGCTTTTTCCAGTGCCATTTTATCGGTATCCTTTGCCACAGGTTTGATTTATTTACTAAGAACGTTGGATGTTTCCAAAAAATCCATCAGTACATATAGTTTAGAATTTGTCTTGTATTGTTTAGTTGTCGTGATTGGCTTTATTGGTGTATCAACAGTTTTCAGCGTTGCCGCAGAAGAGGTGCAAGTTCAATTTGACAATTCACAAGGACAGCAAGAAAAAGCTACTTACTCCATGATGCCCTTGATTGTTAACAAGGGTGCAGTCACAAAAAATGGTGAAGGAATAGGCATAGTAGAAATAACGAATAAAATAGATGCCAAGAAATTAAATTCAATTGTCTGGGCATTTATCGTCGGCACGATTTTATATGGTGTGATTCGATTGATTACAAGAAAATCGATCAGTGCCGTATTAAAACCATGGACAAGCCGTGTACAGCCACAATTAATGGATGAAATATCCTATCGCGCTGTCGTCATCGGCTTCCCATTATTTGCATTAGGCGGTCTTTTATTCGCCATGATCTGGGCGCAAATTGCCTGGAGTCGCTATTGGGGCTGGGACCCTAAAGAGGTTTGGGCATTGATTACATTTTTATTCTACGCAGCCTTTCTTCATTTCCGCCTATCCAAAGGCTGGGAAGGGGAGAAAACGGCTTGGTTAGCCATTATCGGCTTCGGCATTATTGTGTTCAACCAAGTGTTTGTCAATTTAGTGATTGCCGGCTTACATTCTTATGCGTAGGCGGGGTGAGCTGAGCCTTTCATTTGATTTTATGGAGGGGTTTTGGGTGACATGATTCTCGTTGTGGGAATGAAGTGATCCTAGTTATGAGGGAATCGCTCTAAAGAGTGTGTCAAGTACTCAGAGCGACTCCAAAGTGTATGAAAAGCGTTTAGAAAACCAGCTCCAAAAATATAAATAGTGCTGAAATTAATGAGGGAACCGTGTCCTATTTTCTAAAATTGAATATTGTTAGTTACTAGATGTCATGTCCGCTGTTTTTTTATGCTGTGGAGTTGACAGTTCCATTAGATCGGCTGCTCAAGAGGCATAGTGGATAATTTCTTGCTTGTTGTTCAGTGAATGGCGCTTTTGGTGGAACAGTGCTTATTTTATAAACTGGTGGTTTCATGGTTGGGCATTGTCTTTTTGTTTAGGGCACTGCCGTAGATACGGTGCTGTTTGCTAGGCAGTTTCCAATTGCCCATCAGGGAGAAATGTCTGTACCTGTGCAATCATAAGACAAACAAAAAAGAGACATCCGAAAATGGATGTCTCTTTTTATACGCACGTCTATGTTAAGTGAAGATTATAGTTTCACTACATTCGTTGCTTGAGGTCCGCGGCTGCCTTCTTCTACTCCGAATTCAACTTTTTGGCCCTCTTCTAAAGTTTTGAAGCCATCTGTTTGAATCGCTGAGAAATGTACGAATACATCATTGCCACCTTCAACTGCGATGAAGCCAAAACCTTTTTCTGCGTTAAACCATTTTACTGTACCTTGTGTCATGTAAACACCCTCCCAAAAAAATTCAACAATCAATTGCTTCCATCACATATAAAAACGTTTTCAAAAGCTCTTATACCAGTTGAATCTGCGTTTTTAATCATCGCAATGAAGTAATGTAATTATTAACTATATTATAGTACAGAATTGTTTGTATATCCAGTAAATTCCGTTTTTAGTAAGAAAAAATTTACATTTGTCATCTGTTAGTAATATAACGATAGCGTCTCACTAATCTATCCATGCTTTTTCCTTGGCAACAATCACAGCCTCTGCGCGTGATTCAACACTTAGTTTCACAAATAGCTTCGATAAATAATTTTCTACTGTGCGCTGTGTGACGCCGATAGCAGAGGCGATGGCTTTATTCGTACAGCCTTGGGCAACGAGCTGTAAAATTTCCTGTTCTTTGTCGCTCAGTAATACCTCTTGTTGAACATTAGGTAGGTTGGCTCGTTGCTGGACAAAGTCTAAGAAATCAGCTGCCAGTAATATTTCGCCTCTTAGAGCTGCCTGAATCGTTTGGATGACCTGCTCCTTTGTCGCCAATTTTGATAATAGACCATCAATCTTTTTTTCAATTAACAGCTCATAGTAATCAGAAAGCTCGTAGCCTGTATAAAGAATAATAAGTGCCTCAGGTTGCTTTTTCCTAATCATTTCTGATAGTTGAATGCCGTTAATAGGCTTCATATTAATATCGATAAGAAATAATTGAAAGCTTTCCGTCTCCATTCTTGGTAAAACGGCGGCACTATCCTGCTCCGTTTTGATTTGAACATTGGCTAAATCCTGTAGCAATGTTTTCGTACCATCTAAAACGACAGGATGGTCATCTATAATAAGTATGTTCATCATATGAATCACCGTCCTCTTGTATTTGTATAAAAATATGCATGCCTTCCTTGTGGCTCGATTGAATGGTGATGTCACCATTAAAAGCACGGACACGTTCACGAATGCCATTAATGCCCATTGAAGCAGAGGACTGAATTAAATCGTCAATGTCACAGCCAATTCCATTATCATCATATTGAAGGATAAAGCCCTGAGGCATTGCCTGTAATTTTAGTGAAACCTCGGTTGCTTCGGCATGCTTGATTGCATTATTGAAAAGCTCCTGAACGAGGCGATAAACCACAAGGTGGAGCGTGACATCCTGGAAGTGCACCCGGTCAATTTGAGCGTCTAATAAAAAGTCAGCACGTATTTTTACCTTTTGAATCAGTTTTTTTAAGGCCATTTGTAAGCCAAAGGTATCCAGGAGTGGGGGACTTAAGTTCTCGCAATATTCCCGTAAGTCTTTTGTTGCATTTAATAGCTGTTCCCGAATAGCTAGTACGGTCTCCTTTTGAATAGTAGGAGAGCTAGCAAGAACATCGAGTTCTCTGGCTAAATGCAGTTGCTCCTGCAAAATGGTATCGTGTAATTCCTGTGCTAAAATACTCTTTTCCTTCTCAATAATATTCCATAGCAATTTATCGAGCCAAGGAAGCGGCGTATCACTGGTGTTTTTCATATGCTGAATTTCGCGTACTAAATCTTCAATTTGCTGTAAATTATTAATAAACATCGATACATACAGTGCCAGCAATTCTAACCAAAGAAGCTCTTCCTTTTGAAGGGCATGTCGTATTTCTAGTAAAATTTTTTCATCTCCAGCATCGTGCAACAACAATTGGGTATAGTTACTACCAAACTTTGGAGAAGGGGTTTCTTCTGTTATCGTACAGATATGGAAGGCAGTTGTGCCTAGCTTCTCGGTAATTTCATATTTAAAACGATCCAATAACTCTTGTTGGTTTTTGGCTTTGCCCATACGTTGCACTGCTGCATATAGATTATGTACATAATTTCCAGTAGAAGAAAAGATAATTTTTCTATACTTAAAATCGATGCGTTCTTTAATATAGAAGCTAGCAATGATCACCATGAAAATTAGTAAAAATATACTTGTGACATGGACGATGGATAATTGACCTAAGAATAAGAGGGCAATCCCCGCAGTCGATAACAGAGCGCTGAAAAAGGCCAGTGTGGAATAATAGCGCAAACGTGATAATTGGTATTCAATATCAAATAATCGTTCGTTTACCTGAATGAACAGAAACGAGAACGGTATAAATAATAGAAATAACGCAGCAATTTCGGCATGTAGTAATGGCCTATGCCCTAAAATTTCAGGTGTGACGAAAAATAATAAAAAGGGTAAAAACGGTACAATAAAAGCAATGGCAATCAAGCGAATTTTCGCCAATTTCGTGCGTAAATAACTTGTTAATAAAATATAAATAGCATAAAGCACAAGAACCGCAAATAAGCTTAAGTTCAAGATAGGCATTATTTCACGTAAAGCTGGCACGTAGCTTTCAATAAGAGAACAGCCAGGAATGATAAACGGTAGAACATAAAGCCATTTGCTGTGAGGATAGGTCCATCTGATTTGTAAGTAACGGAAAAAATGCTGTAAAAAATGGATGAAGAGCACTAAACATAGCACAATGCTAATGCCAATGGTAATCATTCCAATCAGATTGCCTCTTGCCGAAGCGCCAGTGCTTATATAGCCCATGGAGCAGGTTAATAAAAATAAGACCAATAAAAATGTCGGGATGTTATCTTGATTGCGTCGCCAGACATAAAGTGCAACGCTGAAAGCTAAAAGAAAATAAAAGATCGGAAAGAGAATTTGCAAATATAATTCTTCTGGCATATCACTGTGCTTAACAGCAATGCTTTCAATGGTCCCATCAGACTTTTGAATCGTTAAAGTATTGGCACTTCGAATGATGGCATATAACTGAACAAAGCGATTCTCCATCGCTGGTTGTCCATCAATGGCCACAACGATATCGCCTTTTTCAATATTTTTTTGCGCAGCCCAGTGAGGATAGTAGCTATCTATAATGACTGGTTGACCGTTTGTCATATCGAGAGTGAGGCTAATAAAGGGTGTTTTGATCGTAACGCCTAATACATAAATGCCAAGTATTAAATATGTAAGAAAAATAAAATATGTCCATTTTTTCATTGGGAAACCTCAAATTTGTGTATGATAATAATCTCCTATATATTATCGCTAATTATTGATAAATTTGGAATACCGAAATAACGTGTTTCGGAAAACCACTATTGCCTTTTCGGAATAACGAAATAGTGTTTTCGGACATGGCTATGATACGGTAAATTTAATTATTGTGACGAACAGGGGGTCTATTGCGTGAAAAAAGGCATTTGTACATTTATTCTTTTTTTCCTCATCGCTATGATTACCATTCCATTGACCACGAAGGCCAAAATGGTGAATCAAGATAAAGTCGAGGTAGAAATCGGTCTCATTGGTAGTGATCATCATTTTGTCTATAAGATTCCGAAGCATTTACATAAGGATATGCCCTATACAGACATGAAAAACGGTATTCAAGCTTCCTTAGCTAGTCATTGGAACATTGAAGAGGCCCGTTACGAAGCCAATAAATCGGATGTTGCCTATACCTTTTATATTCAGGATTTATTTCAAGAAAAGCGAGATGGCCAGCTAAAAGTAGCAATCCCATATCGTAATTTAGTAGGAATGTTTGGGGAGCAAGATCCCATTCAATTGCGTATTTTAGCGAGCAAATTATCGAGTTGGACTGTCAATACAAAGGACTGGACAGCGTTTGGCTTTATGGAGCCTTTTACTGTTTTAAGTGAGCGTGAATATGTTTATGAGGGAGCGGTTAATGATTTATTAAACCAGAGGGTTGGTCATTTTGATGGCACGATACAAAAAAGTCAATTGCTATTATACAGCATCATTTATTTTTGCTTTATGGCGGTCCAACTGCTTGCTTGCATGATTTTGTCTAGGCGTTTAAAAAGAAAAATCATCGAAAATCCAGACAATATGCACCAGTTCCGTAAACTTAATTATCTGTATCAATTGTTACCGATTTTGATTATAGTTGCCCAAATCGTATTCCTCGTGTTATCGGGCTTGATTACGGCATTCGGGCTTTACTTTAGCCCTGGCATTGATTTATTAGTCATCGTTGGACCGATTTTATTGAATATTATTTTACTGCCCACTTTTTTCGTCACAACCGAGAGTGAAATTTCACGGGAGCTCAATAACAATTCCTATCATTCGGGCTGATGACAGCTTTATTCAACATTTGACATACGAAAATCCGCCATGTAATGGTATAATGGTCAACAGCAAAAGTGAGGAGTTGTTGAACAAAAATGATGCATCCAGAAATGGCGTACTTAAATTTACTACAACATATATTAGAAAATGGTACGAAAAAAGAAGATCGGACAGGGACAGGTACATACAGTGTCTTTGGTTACCAAATGCGCTTTGATTTAAGCAAAGGTTTCCCACTTTTAACGACAAAGCGTGTCCCTTTTAAGCTGGTAGCGAGTGAGTTATTGTGGTTCATTAAAGGGGATACGAATATCCGTTATTTATTGCAACATAATAATCATATATGGGATGAATGGGCATTTAAAAAATGGGTGGAATCAGATGCCTATACAGGACCTGATATGACCGATTTTGGCCGCCGCTGTTTAGTGGATGAGTCGTTTAATGCCTTGTATCAAAAAGAGCTGGCTTCATTTTGTGAGCGTGTCTTAACGGATGACGACTTTGCGCAGCAATACGGCGATCTCGGCAATGTCTATGGCAAGCAATGGCGTCATTGGACTACATCTGATGGCGAGAGCCTTGACCAGCTACAGGATGTTATTGATCAAATTAAGCATAATCCTGACTCACGACGTATGATTGTGAATGCGTGGAATCCTGAGGATGTTATCAATGCGGGGGCAAAGGGCAGTAAAGCGGCATTACCGCCATGTCATGTGATGTTCCAGTTCTATGTGGCGAATGGTAAATTAAGCTGTCAATTAATGCAACGAAGCTTAGATACATTATTAGGCTGTCCGTTCAATATTGCTTCTTACGCTTTATTAACGCATTTAATTGCACATGAGTGTGGACTAGAGGTTGGCGAATTTATTCACAGCATTGGGGATGCTCATATTTATGCGAACCATGTGGAACAAGTGAAAGAACAGCTATCACGGGAGCCAAAGGACCTACCGACATTGCACATCAATCCAACTAAAACATCGATCTTTGATATAGAGCTTGAGGATTTATCCATTGAGGGATATGATCCGCATCCAGCTATTAAAGCACCGATTGCCGTATAATCCTAGCAGCAGCCGTCTTGGTTGCTGTTTTTTTTAAACGAAGCACTAGGTCTAACGATTTGTTTTACTAAATAGGTAAGCAGTTGGATGACTGGACGAATAGTAGTTGATTATAGTAATTATGGGATTACTAGCATTATTTGGAGCGAGTCAGTCCATTATCGTGTAGAGGTGAAAGTTGTGAAAAATACAATAGTACTTCAAGCAGATGAATGTGAGCGGCAGCCGAGTCATCAACGGCAAAAACAGGGTGCTACACAACAGGTGTGTTCTTGTAACACGAAGAAATTATCACAGCAGCAAATTCACGAAATGATGCAAATCATCGAAGAAATTCGTTTGAAAGGCTATAAAGAAACACTATAAATGTAAGCGTCTTCTAAGCTATAATGGCTGTGGAGGTGTTTTTTTATGAATGTAATTTTTGTCGATTCATTTTCTGGAGAAGAGTTATTACATACGGTGTCACATGATGTGGCAGGTATATTGGCTGCAACTCAGGGAGAAAGTGTGACATTTCCAGTCGGTCATTTCAAATATGAATTTCATAACTTAGATTTTTATGATGACAATGGACAAATACGTCAGGAATTAGTGATATATGTGAAAAAAATATAAACGGCGTATCTGATGTAACAAAACGGAGAAAATAAATACAGGTGACAAAAAGGGCTTGCTTTTTTTTGCACCTGTAACTATAATGGTTACAACAGGTGGTGATACATATGGTGAACAGTCGATTTTCGGTGGCGATCCATATTCTTTCTCTCATTGCTACAACATCTGATAAAAGCTTACTCACGTCCGACTATATGGCTGGGAGTGTGAATACTAATCCCGTTGTTGTAAGACGTATGATTGGTGTTCTAAAAAAGGCTGGCTTACTGTCATCACATTCGGGCATGGCTGGCTATGAGCTATTAGTCGAGCCAAAGGATTTAACACTTTTAGCTATTTATCAGGCGATTAATGGGCCAGAGCAGCTTTTTGCGATTCATGATGAGCCAAACCCAGCGTGTGCAGTAGGTCGGAAAATCCAACATACATTGGAAGGTGTATATACATCTGTTTGGCAGGCAATGGAGGAGCAATTACAAGCACAGACGCTACAGGATGTGCTGGATCAACTTCGTGCTTAGACGGAGATGGTCTTTTTGTATCTAACCTGTAACTAAAATAGTTACAACTAAATTTGAGGAGGAATAAATAATGAAAATTGCCGTAATTGGTGCAACAGGGAAAGCAGGACAAAAAATAGTAGAGGAAGCGTTACAACGAGGTCATGACGTAACAGCTATCGTTCGTTCAGCAGCTAAAGTGACAGCCGCTATTCCAGTGCTTGAAAAAGATGTCTTGGATGTAACAGCAGAAGATGTGAAGGGCTTTGATGTCGTTGTGAATGCATTTGGTGCGCCAGCAGGACAAGAACAGTTACATGTAAAAGTGGGTCGTCATTTGATTTCGATTTTCAAAGGGATTGCTACAAAATTAGTTGTTGTAGGTGGTGCAGGTAGTTTATTTGTGGATCCAGAGAAAAAAGTGCGTGTGATGGAAACACCAGATTTCCCAGCAATGTACTTAGCGACAGCGCAAAATCAAGGACAAAATCTAGAGGATTTACAACAATCATCTATCACGTGGACATTTATCAGTCCATCAGCATTTTTTGATCCAGAAGGACCACGTACAGGTCACTACACAGCAGGTGTTGACCATTTATTAGTCAATGACGCTGGTGAAAGCTATGTCAGCTATGCTGATTATGCGGTTGCTGTCGTAGATGAATTAGAAAATCCACAGCATGTAAATAGCCGTTTTACAGTGACATCGAATAAATAATAAATGCAACCGAGCGTAGGAAATGCGCTCGGTTTTTAGCGATTTCTTTGCTTTTTTGAAGGATTTTTTTCGTTTACAGAAAAATGACTGTTTACAATACGACTTTTATTAGCTACTATCAAGTGTGAGTATTACATAAAAGGAGACGACAATGATGTCAACACAACGTATAGAAAAAGATTTTTTAGGTGAGCGCGTATTACCAGCAGAGGCTTATTACGGAATTCAAACATTACGTGCAACGGAAAACTTCCCAATTACAGGCTACACAATTCACTCTTCCCTTATTAAGGCAATGGGGATTGTGAAGAAAGCAGCGGCTTTAAGTAATATGGAAGTACACCTATTATCAAAAGAAATTGGTGAGGCAATTGTCGAAGCAGCACAAGAAGTAATTGATGGCAAATGGGATGCAGAATTTCTTGTAGACCCAATCCAAGGTGGAGCAGGTACATCCATCAATATGAATGCTAATGAAGTCATCGCCAACCGTGCCCTAGAAATTTTAGGGAAAGAAAAAGGTGACTATCACACAGTAAGCCCAAACAGTCATGTTAATATGTCACAATCAACAAATGATGCGTTCCCAACAGCTATTCATATCGCTGTTTTAAATTTAATAGATGAATTATTAGTAACGATGGATTATATGCAATCGGTTTTCCATCAAAAAGCAGAGCAATTTGCACATGTCATTAAAATGGGTCGTACGCATTTACAGGATGCCGTGCCAATTCGCTTAGGACAAGAGTTTGAAGCTTATTGCCGCGTGATTAACCGTGATATCGTACGCATTCGTCAAACACGTCCAAATTTATATGATGTGAATATGGGTGCAACGGCTGTTGGAACAGGTTTAAATGCCTTCCCAGATTACATTAAATCCGTTGATGAGCATCTTGCTGAAATTTCTGGTTTACCATTAAAAGGTGCGACACATTTAGTGGATGCAACACAAAATACAGATGCTTATACAGAAGTATCAGGCGCTTTAAAAATCTGTATGATTAATATGTCTAAAATTGCTAATGACTTACGTTTAATGGCTTCAGGCCCTCGTGCAGGCTTAGGAGAAATCCTTTTACCAGCTCGTCAACCAGGATCTTCGATTATGCCAGGTAAAGTCAACCCAGTTATGCCAGAGGTACTGAACCAAGTTGCCTTCCAAGTGATTGGTAATGACCATACGATTTCACTAGCATCTGAAGCTGGACAATTAGAATTAAACGTAATGGAGCCTGTTTTAGTGTTTAACTTAGTTCAGTCCATTAGCATTATGAATAATGTTTTCCGTGCGTTTACGGAAAATTGCTTAAAAGACATCGAAGCAAATGAAGAACGCATGAAAGAATACGTAGAGAAAAGTGTAGGGGTACTAACTGCTGTCAACCCACATATTGGCTATGAAGTAGCAGCACGTCTTGCGCGTGAAGCAATTCTAACAGGTCGTTCTATTCGTGAGCTTTGCATTGAAGAAGGTGTCTTAACAAACGAACAATTAGACTTAATATTAGATCCATATGAAATGACACACCCTGGTATTGCTGGCTCTAGTATCATGAATTTAAAATAATTCCAACATCAAGACTGTAGACATGCTTTACGAGCTGTCTATAGTCTTTTTTTTATGCAGCCATCAATGGAATTGTGTCTTTGTTCTTATAAAAGAGAGCGTATCCTTATGATTTTTAGGATTTTTCAACTATAATAATGGTATGGAAGACATATTTTAGTTGGAGGAATTTGGAATGAGTTTGCGAAAAAAGAGTTTACTTGGCTTTGCGGTTTTAAATGTCTTAATGATTATTATTCTATTTATTGATTTAGCCAATGTAACGACATTAGAATGGCTTTCTACTGTATTAACCATCGTTGGAATAGCCATTACATTAGCTTACACCGTATATGTTCATTACAAAGTGATACAGCCCATCAAACAGTTAACGGAGGCTGCACAGGGCATTACGGCAGGCCAATTAGATACAGTTGTCATCGAGGTTCGTGACAAGAGTGAGATTTCTCAGCTAGCGCAATCCTTTTTAGAGATGCAGGAACAATTACGCACAATGACACAAAAAATTGCGCACAGCTCTACAGATTTATCAGCAAGCATCGAAGAATTATCCGCAAGTACCAATGAAATTACGGTAGCTGTGGAAGAAGTCGATCAACAAATGGAGAAAACGTCAGAGGGCTTGAAGCAAGCGGCACAATCTGCCAATGATAGTGCTAATGCTATGCAAGAAACTGTCGATGGAATCGGACGAATTACGGTAGCCACTCAGGATGTGTTTGATCATGCAAAAGATGCCAATGAGATTGCAGGAAATGGAGCAAATATTTTACATGTGGCGAAGGAACAAATGAAATTTATTTCTTCTTCAACCGAAAAAACGAGCGGACTCATGCAGCAATTATCCAATAAAATGACAGATATTAAATCGATGACTGAGATGATTACAGCTATTACGGACCAAACGAATTTATTGGCATTGAATGCCGCCATTGAAGCAGCTCGAGCTGGAGAACATGGGAAAGGCTTCGCAGTTGTGGCAGAGGAAGTGCGTCAATTAGCAGAGCAATCCAAGCATTCTGCTGCACAAATCGTGGACTTAGTAGTGGGCATTGAAACTGACACGAAACAGGTAGCATCCTCAGTGGAGGAGGATTTAAAAAATGTTCAGCAGGGTGTCTATGTCATTGATGAAGCAACAAAATCCTTTGGCACGATTTCACAGCATGTTAGTCAAATGACGAGCCAGCTTGAGGATATTTCAACAACAGCTGAACAGCTTTCTAGCAGTGCCAATGAAGTAGCTTCCTCTGTGACAACGATTGCTAATGGTATGGGTAAGCTATCGCATTATACAGAGGCTGTTTTACATTCAATGGATGAGCAAACAGCCTCAATGCAAGCTGTCAATCATGTGACACAGGATTTAAGCGTACAAGCTGATAATTTACAAAAGCTAACAAATCAATTTCAGGTTTAAGCAAGAAAAACATATTTTCAAGGTTTTTTAGCCCTGAAATAGCTATCTAAGAACAAGATGATTTTGCCTTCACAGACAGCTATGCACAAAGGTTGTTTCAGGCGATAGATAAGTAATTTGAAATGCACTTCCTGTCATTAGAATGGGAAGTGTTTTTTATTGGCGGACCAATGCAATTAATTTCTTAGTGAAATCCTTATAGATCGTGTAGATTGTATGCGTATTCTTAACCTACATTCAGCTACTGATTTGCCCTTTTTCACTTAACCAAATTGAGGTAAAGCCATATTGACAACACCTTCATTTTTGACTGCCGTTGCAATCGCTTCTTGGAATAATATGAGTGATTCTTCATTCCCATACTCTTTAAAAAAATCGCTATTTACCTTACCAAAAGAGATGCTAACCTTAACCAGCTTCCTCTCTTCATCACAGCCTAAACAATAGCTAGTAGAGACTATAAAGCAAGCCTATGATTACGTGCAATGCTTCGCCTCTATAGACTCAATAAAACCATTATTTCCTGTCGTAGCGCTATCTTCTTTGTAATACATTAAATAAATGACAATGAAAGGGGCCAGGAGATGGGCTTATTTGATGGATTAATCGGCAATGCGAGCGAGGTGAATTTAGAAAAATTACAGGAGGAGGTCCGTGATTTATTGATTCCAAACGAAACAATCAAAAATGCCTATAAAATTATAAGAGACACGTTTATTTTTACGAATAAACGATTAATCCTTATCGATAAGCAAGGGGTGACTGGCAAGAAAACCGAATATCATTCCATTCCCTATAAAAATATCGTTCATTTTTCAGTAGAAACAGCCGGGACATTTGATTTAGATGCAGAGCTCAAAATATGGGTGTCAGGCAGTTCGTTACCGATTCAAAAAAACTTCAACAAGGCGACGAATATATACAAAGTGCAAAGTGTTTTAGCACAGTATGTTTTGGGGACGTAGTGTATGGTACTAAAAGCCCGCAATTTTGCGAGGCTTTTTTGTTGTGCAAAGAAAGGATGATAAAGATGAGGAAATTACCTTGTGAAGGGTGTAAGGGATTCCAGTTCCGATTACGAAAAAAAGAATTACAGGACATTTAAAAATCAACAAAGAGATGCGGGCATATGTATTTTCTATGATGTAGAGAAGGTGTTAAGAGATAATGAAGTTGTTTAACTAAGAAGGACACATATATGGTAATATTTATTTAAAAAGTATGGAGTGAATTATGAGTAATTCTATTAATTATAAAATATGGACTGTGTGTATGATTCAAAGTGAAGAGAAGGTTTTACTTCTGGATAGACAGCACGACAATTTCAAAGGTTTTATTCCACCGGGTGGTAAAGTTGAATTTCCTGAAAGTATTGTAGAAAGTGCTATCAGAGAAGTAAGGGAAGAAACCGGGTTAGAAGTTAGAAACCTTATTTATAAAGGGCTTTATGAATATGTTAATCCAGTCGCAAAAGATAGATATATGATATTTAATTACATAACAAAGGATTTCGAGGGTGAACTCTTGAAAGATGCTCCAGAAGGGAAAGCGGTTTGGGTAGATATAGAGAACGCATATAAACTTCCTATGCAGCCATCGATACGGAGGAGATTTCCTTTATTTTTTCAAGATGGAACATTTGAGATTCAAGTTGAATGGAACCACGAAGAAAATAAAGAAGGGAAAGTTACTATACGTCACACATAAAACTTCTTATTAGACTAACGGGGGCAATCGTTCAATAGAGCAGTCGCTTTTCAATAACATCGAGGTCAGTTCAATACATATATAAGTGAAGAATAAATAATGGGGCTCAAATTTAACCACTTTGTTAAATAGTTTAACTTTCAATATCTAAATGGTAGAGAGGGATTAAGAATAGATAGAGAAAATTCTAAAATAAAAGCCGCTTGACCGTCCTTTTGTTTATTAAACGAACGGTGCAGATTGTTGAAGAAGGAATTTTATAATAGTGATTTATTAAAGAATAGGGAAGTGGCAGTAACCATGAACTACATAATCAGATTAGCGAATGAAAACGACTTATCGGGTTTATGTGATAGTAGAAATAATAAAGATCTATTCACGAATTATTTAAAGCAATTTGCAAAAAAGGAATTATATTTGGTAATTGCTGAACAAGACGCACTTATATTTGGTTTTGGAGTTCTTAAATTAAAAGGTACTTTGCTTCCTAAATTAAGTGACCTATATGTAAAAGAGGATTATCGTGGTAATGGTATAGGTTCAAACTTAATGAGGTATAGAGAAAATATTGCAAAGAGTTTAGGACATTCTGAAATATTTGTGAGTGTTGACCTGATAGAAAATCCCAAAATGATAAAGTTAATTAGCAAACACGGTTACGAACCTATCTCTGACCCATATTTAAAAAAAGCTGTATTTTATAATGATGTTGGTACGACCTATAATAAAACCTACACAAGAATTGATTTCAAGAAGTTGTTGAACTAACGGGGGCTAGTTCAACAAGATTTAAACAACTTTAAAGAGCCTTCTTATAATATAATTTTTATATTTTTTGATTAGAAATAACTTTATTATCACTTTACAGAAAGCAATTAAAGCGATGCTCAGTGTGACATGAGGAAAACCTAGTTTTTTATGCATCCATTTTACATGGAAGTATTTTGAAATAATTAGTATTTTTTAGCATAAATTGACTTTGGACATACAATACTTTACAATGATTAGCTAAGGAATAGAGAATTTTCGCAAATTTCCTTACCAACTGAATAGCGTGTAGTAATAGGTGTAAATTGCGTGCAATTTGCTTAAAAGGGAAGTCGGTGCGAATCCGACACTGTCCCGCAACTGTAAATGTGAGCGACTTTTCAGCAACCACTGTCAAATGATGGGAAGGAGAAAAGTGGCAATGACCATGAGTCAGGATACCTGCCTGTTACGAGTACACACCAGTAACCTACGAGGAATAGGAGGTGGCATGTTGACAAAACAGAATGCTCTGTTCGTCACGGTACGTCAAACGCCCAAAGTAAATGAAGGGGTTCGCAAGCGGGCTCATTTACACATACTTAGGGTTTGTTTGGCATTGGGTGATGAACGAAGATAAGCGAAGGATTTCCTCAAAAATGGTAGGAAGTCCTTTTTGTTTTGACATTATGTACGCAAAGGGGATGCATGTATGACTTCTTTAGATATGAACATTTGTAAGCAGCCACGCACAGAAGTTGCCAAGAAAGCGAAAACAAGAATGGCGGTCGAATCATTGATTGACCAATTATTAGCAACGAAGCTGATCCGCAATGATCGCTTCTTTGAGCAAATTTTATATAATAAAGAAATTATTTGGATACAAAATGGGGATGTGGACGGGCATCTTTTCGCGAAGGCAGCGGTAACCGATCAACTGAAAACGAAGACCAATAGCTTTATGATGTATATGCCGACTAACCCGATTGTCTATGAGGTTAACGGGGAGCCATACCATTTAATTACACGCATTGATTCCACACGTGCCAAGCCCAACCTTGACCGTCTGTCACTGGAGCCAAAGCCTGTTTTAAGTGCAGCACGTGTCAATGATGTATTATGCTCGATTGTGATGCGTTTTTATGAAACATATATCCATGATTTAGCGCCTCAACATGATAAGTTAATAGCCTTTGTGCAGCAGGAATATGCCCAATTTATTGAAGCGGTTCAGGCATTAAATGATTACCATTTCAACTGGCATCCACGTGGCAACGGTCACGAGCTATTGCTGCAATTAATTGATCAACTGCAAATTTTAAAAAGTTATCCTGGTAAAGTGCTAGTTGATTTCACAAACACGCATGACTACGTGATTGTCGAGCCTGCATACCTTGTGCACAGCCCTACAAAGAAAGCAGTAGGCGCATTATAAACTCAAGCCCTCCATCAAACGGAGGGCTTGTTTTTATTTATTTGAAGGGTAGGGGGTAAATACTCTCGATTGAGCAGCGAATACTCGCGGAAGCAGATGAAATACTCTCGATTGAGCAGCGAATACTCGCGGAAGCAGATGAAATACTCTCGCTCGAGCAGCGAATACTCGCGGAAGCAGATGAAATACTCTCGCTCGAGCAGCGAATACTCGCGGAAGCAGATGAAATACTCTCGTTCGGACAGCGAATACTCGCGGAAACAGATGAAATACTCTCGCTCGAAGCAAGTAAACACCCGCGCAAGCAAACGGCTTCGCGCGGGCAGGATCACCTACTTACAGACAAGTGCATGGCTGCTTGTGCTTCGTGCCAAGGAACAGAATATCCTTTGCCCTTTGCACAAAAGATGCTGGAGGAGCTGTATTCTGGGTCGGCATTTTTATCGTAGCCCATGTGCGAAATAATTTCCTCGGCATTATGACATACATCATAGCCATCAAATTGGAGTGTGAGTGCGCCTTTACCATTGGTATAGGCCGCAAAGGTTGTGCTATAGCTCATTAGGGTGGCAACGGGTGCTCGTCCCGTTAGCACAACATCTGTTTCGGATAAGATGGGGTCATCGAATGTGCCAGCAGCTTGCTGTATGTCGCTCATCATGCGGCCGATAAAGTCGTTCGAAGCCTTCATTTTAAAGCGATAATAGGGTTCAAGCAGGATGTTCTGTGCTTGCTCAAGTCCTTGACGTAGCGCACGGAAACTAGCTTCTCGGAAATCGCCGCCCGATGTATGTTCATTATGTCCGCGACCTGTTAGCAGTGTAAAATGAACATCTGTCAGAGGGAAGCCTGTGAGTAAGCCATGATGATCACGCTCAAACAGGTGCTTTTCAACAAGGCGTTGGTTGCCTACTGATAAATGATCCGCATGGCAGGCATTGCTAAATGTATTACCTACTCCTCGTGGATTGGGCTCCATTAGTAAATGAACTTCTGCATAATGCTTGAGGGGCTCAAAATGACCATAGCCTGTCACCGTCGTCGCAATGGTTTCCATATATAAAATTTGGGGCTCGCCAAAGGAGACCGTTAATGAAAAACGCTTCATTAACACCTCTATCAGTACCTCCAACTGAATAACGCCCATAATGTGCACATGGATTTCCTGGAACTTTTCCTGCCAAACCACACGTAAGGAAGGCTCTTCTGCTTCTAGTAAACGGAAAATTTGTAACACTTCCTTGATATGCTGATGGCCCTCATATTGAACCTTTGCCTGTAGCGTTGGGACAAGCTCATAGGGCTGTGACAGCATAGTAGTGCCGATGCGATCTCCAATATTGGCCTGACTAAGTCCTTTAACAGCAAAAATCTCTCCCGCTTCAACCTGTTGGACGGTATCAAAGCGACTGCCATTATAGAGGCGAATTTCAGTCACTTTTTCTGTCACTTCTTCAAACGAAAATTCATCCCGAACATGTAAAACTCCCTTGACAGCCTTCATAAATGTTAAACGCTGGTGGCCGTCATGACGAATTTTAAAAACCTCCCCCTCAAACGGTGCATTCACTTCAAAATGGGTGTCTGTTAATAGAGGGAGCTGGGCAAGCAATTCCTTGATGCCCTCATCCTTTAAGGCAGAGCCTGTAAAGCAGGGGAAGGCACATTCCTTTTGAATCATGGTCTGTAGCTGAGTAAGACACTGCTCATGCTCTAATGACTCATTCAAAAAGGCATCGAGCAGCTCTTCATTACGCTCAGCCAACCATTCCATGATGCTGCTTGAAACATAATCAGTACGAAGCGGTTCATCGACGAACAGCACCTGCTGGGAACAATCCTTGCGGAGCTGTGTCATAACGGCCTCCACATTGGCTCCTTCGCGATCAATTTTATTGATAAAGAAGAATGTTGGGACATGGTATTTGCGTAAAAGCTGCCACACGGTTTCCGTATGACCCTGTACGCCCTCGACCGCACTAATGATAACAATGGCATAATCCATCACACGAATGGCACGCTCCATCTCAGGGGAGAAGTCGACATGCCCTGGTGTATCAATCAACGTGTATGTATCGTCGCCTATGTTCATGCGACCTTGCTCGGCAAAAATGGTAATACCACGCTTGCGCTCTAGCTCATGATGATCGAGAAAGGTATCCTGATGATCAACTCGACCACGAGCTTGAATGCTTTGTGTATGAAAAAGTACTTGCTCAGAGAAGGTTGTTTTACCTGCATCCACATGCGCAAGTACACCAATTGTTTTGTACATAACATATCCTCGTTTCTATCTATAGCTATCTCTTCATTGTAACAGAATACTAGCCTATATATTTCTTGTAAAATAGTTCGTATTTTTGTCGAAATAGTGCTAATATAATGATGATTATATATTTAGCAATATACTACTGATTGAGCTACAAATTTTCTTCTGCTAGTCTATCAATAGTATTAACCATTATAGAACGTATTGGTGCAAATGGCATTTGTCATTTGCTTAAAAGGGAAATCGGTGCAATTCCGATGCTGTCCCGCAACTGTAAATGGGGAGTCTGTACAGCATGCCACTGTAGTTTAACTATGGGAAGGCGTATAGATGATGAACCTAAGCCAGGATACCTGCCAGTATGTGTTTTTTGACTAAGAACCACGAGGATGGGGATAGTGATAAAGGTAATGTACCGTTTTTTCACTATGCTACTCTCTTGGCGACAAGAGGGTTTTTTTATGCCCTTCCCACGAATCCTGGTAGCAAAGAAGTCTTTGATTTCTTTCTATAGATGAACAACAAAGGAGAAAAGGACATGAAGAAATGGAAAAGTTTATGGCTGGTGATGGTCATTGCCTTGGTCGCTGTTTTAGGGGCTTGTAATGCAAAGGACAAACCTGAATCAGCAGCGCAAGGTGAGAAGGTTGAGCCATCTGAGGCAGCAACGGAAGTAACCATTGACAATAATGAAACAACTCAAACATATAAGGAAGCACCTACAAAAGCGATTAGTTTAAATCAGCATGTGACAGAGATTATGCTAGCGCTAGGCTTAGAGGATTCCATGGTAGGGACAGCTTACTTAGATGATAAAATCTACGAGCCCCTACAAGAAGCATACGATAAAGTGCCTGTGCTTTCTGATCAATACCCAACGAAGGAGCAAGTAATTGATGCCGAGGCAGATTTCTTATATGCAGGCTGGAAGAGTGGCTTTGGTGAAAAGGGTGTTGGAACACCGGAAGAGCTTGAGGAATTAGGCATTCATACGTATTTACATACGGCTTCCAATATGACAAAGCCAACACTAGAGGATATTTTCACTGATATTCGTAATATCGCAAAAATTTTCCGTATTGAGGATCGTGGAGAAGCCTTAATTGAGCAAATGACGCAAGATGTGGAGGCAATTCAAGCTAAATTACCAAAAGATAGTGAGAAATTACGTGTTCTCGTGTTTGATAGCGGTGAAAAGGATGTCTTTACAGCTGGTCAAAACTTTATGAATGAACTAGTGTCAATCGCTGGTGGTCAAAATATTTTTGGTGATGTGGAATCAGGCTGGACAACCGTGTCGAAGGAAGATGCGGTAGACCGTAATCCCGAGGTAGTTGTCGTGATCGATTATGGTGAAACAACGGCCGAACAAAAGATTCAATTTTTAAAAAATGATCCAGCATTAAAGGAGATGGAAGCTGTTAAAAGTGATCGCTTTGTCATCCTACCACTGTCAGCTGCGTCTGAAGGCGTTCGTGCGGCAGAGGCTATTGAAATTTTAGCGAAGGGCTTCTATCCTGATAACTTTTAAAATTCCGAGCTAGCATTGTGCTAGCTCCTTTTTCATAAGGAGCGATATCAATGAATGCATTTCAGAAAAACGTACCAGATCAAACATTTGAAACACTTAATCGTCATGGCGAATTTACACGCTTAGCTGTCAGCCCGGGTATTATTAATAAGCATTATACGCCTGCACAATTTCAAAAAATAGCAGAGATTGCTGGCGAAAAGGGGGCGATTAAGTATTCGGCCTCCTATAGTATTTTAGTGTCCGTTCCAACGAGTGCCGTGACAGAGGCTATGCAAGCCTTACGAGAAGTGGGTCTTTATGTTGCACCATCAGGACCCATCATCGCCATGAAGGCCTGTGATTTTTGTGATGGTGAAAAGATGGAGGCTGCTCCGATAACCGAACAGCTTTATCATGCTTTAGAGGGGATCGAGGTACCTGCAAGAGTACGTGTTAACATCAATGGCTGTGCGTCAGCCTGCTACAATGCAGTCTATGATGATATTGGACTTGTTTATCAGCAGGAGAGCTTTGATGTTTATTTAGGCGCTGTACCGATGGGGGCAAAGGCGCAGGCGGGCACGTTATTTGCGAAAAAGGTAGGTGTCGAGCACATTGAAGATTTTTTGCTACAAATGATGAACCTTTATAAGGAACATGCTCGTCCGAATGAACCCTTTTTTAAATTTTATCGTAGAACAAAATCAACCGAATATTGGGAATTAGTAAAAAAATCAATTAACTAGCAGGAATATTACTTAGGGTGTCGAAGTATTGTAGTAGAGTACAGAAAATGACAATACAAAGGAGCAAGAACATGACATCGAAACAAGGGATTCAACCAGAAGATCTTTACCACTTGAAATCAGTAGCCGATCCACAGCTCTCACCTGACGGGACTGAGGTAGTTTATGTTGAGACACGTATTGATGAGAAGAAAAAAGATTATGTCTCGAATTTGTTTTACATAAACATGAAGAACAAAACACCACAGCAATGGACATTTGGGGAGGATAGAATAAGTTCTCCTATATGGTCACCTGATGGTAGTCAAGTTGCGTTTTTATCCACAAGAACAGGCAAGTCGCAAATTTATGTTCTTTCAAAAGCAGGCGGAGAGGCAAAGCAGGTGACATATTGTAAAAATGGTGTGACATCACCTGTGTGGTCACCATGCGGCAAGAAATTGGCCTTTTCTATCAAGCTAGGTAAAGATGAAACGATTTTGGATAAGGTAACGGATGAGAAGAAAGAAGAAAAAGAACTAAAGCCTTTAGAAATAGACAAGATGAAACATAAATCGGATGCGGCAGGCTTTTTGGATATGGAGCAGTTTAGTCAAATTGCGATCGTCCATTTGGAATCGGGCGAGTTAGAGCAAGTGACGGAAGGAAACAATCATGTCCATCTTGGTACATGGTCACCCGATGGTCAATATATGACGTACTTAGCTGATGTAGCAGAGGATACAGATTTTTCATTTAAGAGCGATATCTATTTATTAGATGTAGAAACAAAGCAAGCGCGTCCGTTAACAGAGGGAACAGGTATGTATTACCAAACGTCATGGTCTCCAAACAGCCGCTTCATCTCTTTCGTAGGTAGTGAAAGAGAATTTGAAAATGCTACACAAGCAAAGCTATGGCTCTATGATTTGCAACAAAATCTGCTGACATGTGTAACAAGTGAATTTGACGCCCCTATTGGTGATTTTGCAATCGGCGATTTTCTTCAAGGTGTGGTGTCACCACGTGTTCAATGGTTGAATGATAATCATAGCTTCTACTTCCAAGTAACAGATCACGGTAATGCTGCGATTTATTTCGGAAATATAGATGGTGAAATCTATCCAGCTATTCACGATGATCAATATGTCTATGGTTTTTCACTTGATGCACAACATGATCAAGCAGTCGTAGCCATTAGTACAACGACGAATCCTGGCGATTTATTTTTCATCAACCTAAAAACGGGTGAAAAAGAACAGCTGACGTCCATCAATGAAGAATTTTTAAAGACGAGAGCATTAGCTGTTCCAGAAGCCATTGAATTTGAGGGAGCAGAAGGCTGGAAGGTAAACGGTTGGATCATGAAGCCAGTCGGTTATGAGGAAGGGAAAAAATATCCTCTAGTGCTTGAAATTCATGGCGGGCCACATGCGATGTATGCCAATACTTATTTTAATGAGTTCCAAATTCTGGCTGCACAAGGATTTGCGGTGCTATATACGAACCCACGTGGCAGTCATGGCTATGGTCAAACGTTTGTTGATGCAGTGCGTGGTGATTATGGTGGCAATGATTATGAGGATCTAATGGCGGCTGTGGACTATGTGCTGGAGCACTATGATTTTATTGATGCAGACCGTCTCGGGGTGACAGGTGGGAGCTATGGCGGCTTTATGACCAACTGGATTGTTGGCCAGACGAATCGCTTTAAAGCAGCTGTGACGCAGCGCTCTATTTCGAACTGGATTAGCTTTTACGGTGTCAGTGATATTGGGTATTACTTTACAGATTGGCAAATTCTTGCGGGACTTGACGATATCGAAAAGCTTTGGCATCATTCACCGCTAAAATATGTCAATAATATCGAAACACCATTGCTCATTTTACACGCTGAAAAAGACTATCGCTGTCCAATTGAGCAGGCGGAGCAATTATTTATCGCCTTAAAGCATCGTAAAAAAGAAACAAAATTCGTGCGCTTCCCTGAGTCCAATCATGAACTGTCAAGGAGCGGAAAACCAACTTTAAGAATCAATCGACTTGAATATATTCGCGATTGGTTTGTGAACTATCTATAAGTAGTATTCAGGGGTGACTTAAGAAATGAATTTCTTAGGTCACTTTTTTATATAAAAAGACAGAATCATAAAGAAATGATTCTGTCTTGAATTCCTGTTAATCCATTTTTTGAATAAAGACGACCTTCAAATAATTAAATTCAGGGTATTCACGTGAAACACGGAAATCCTTTGGTAAACCGTATTCCTCTACAATTTTATAGCGTGTACGGGTTTCTTTAAATGCTTGGTCAATAAAGCCTTTAAACTTTTTCATACCAAAGCTAGCATTATTTGTGGAAGCGACAATGATGCCATTTTTAGCGGTAATAGCAATGGCATCCTTCAGTAATTTAGGGTAGTCTTTTGCTGTTGAAAATGTCATTTGCTTCGTACGGGCAAAGCTAGGTGGGTCTAATACAACAAGGTCAAATTGTAAGGCGTGACGCTGCGCATATTTAAAATAATGGAAAACGTCCATTACTTTAATATCCTGTGCTTCATAATCAATTTGATTCACACTGAATTGCTCAATGGTTTTGGCAAGACTGCGTTTAGCTACATCCACACTTGTTGTTTTCATGGCGCCTCCTAGAGCAGCTGCCACTGAAAATGCTCCTGTATAGGAGAATGTATTGAGCATGTTTGCATGGTTTGCATAACGCTCACGAATAGCCAAACGTACCTCGCGTTGATCTAGGAAAATCCCCGTCATCGCTCCGTCGTTTAAATGAACTGCGTATGTCATACCATTTTCCTTCACCATGATTGGAAATTCACCAGGCGTGCCCATCACAAAATCATCCTGTTCAATATACTGCCCTTTGCTATCAAAGCGTTTTTTCTCATAAATAGCTTGGTAGTTCACCGTCTCAGCAAGCGCCTCATATACGACATCTTTCAAGGAGTAAATGCCCTCACTATACCAGCTCACCATGTAGTAGCCATTAAAAAAGTCAATCGTGAGACCGCCGATGCCATCTCCTTCACCATTAAATACACGAAAGGCTGTTGTGTTTTCATTGTTGAAAAATGCTGCACGATTGTCGATGGCTTTTTTGAATTTTTTCATGAAAAAAGTCTTATCGATTGTTTCGTTCACATCAGTTGTTAGCACCCAGCCAATCCCTTTATTTTGAATACCGTAGTATCCTGTACCAATAAAACGATTATGGTGATCCATGAGCTTGAGAAACGTACCTTGCTCAGCAGGTAGGCGTCTTGCATCGACCGCATCCTTTGAAATAAGTGGATAGCCTTTTTTTAATTGCTCGGAATAGGGCAGTTGTATTTGTAATGTCATTGTTTGTGTCATCATGTCATCCTTTAAAAAACGTTTTGCTCTATTATCGCACTGTTTGAGCTGGATAGCCAAACTTATTTCAAGAATTCCACAATTTTTGCTACCGTTTCGTTTGTGGCATCTTCAAAATAATTCATTTTACTGAAATAACTATGAATTAAACCTGGCATTGTGACATGTTCTACTACAACGCCACCAGCTTTTAGTTTTTCTGCATAGCTTAGTCCTTCATCATAGAGAACATCGGCCTCAGCAGCTATGATGATTGTTTTAGGCATGTTACGAACATTCTCTAGCTGAAGAGGGGACACGAGCGGGTTTGTAAAGTTTGCTTCATCTGTATAATGCTGAGAGAACCACTGCATGCCCTGTGCATCTAAGCCGTAGTTTTCACCAAAAAGCTGATAGGATTCCGTTGTAAAGTTGACATTTGTCACGGGATAGATTAGTGCTTGAGCTTGTAACGCTGGACCACCCAATGTAGTAGTTAAGTAAGCAACAACGGTAGCTAAATTACCACCTGCACTGTCCCCAGCAACCGTTAAGCGTTTGACATCTCCACCAAAGGCTTTGATATGATCAGCCACCCATACTAAGCTATCGTAGGCATCATATAAGGGAGTTGGGAAGGGGTATTCTGGTGCTAGACGATAGTCTACTGATACGACAATCGCCTGTGCTTGGTCTGCTAATAGCTGACAGCCTGCATCGACAGACTCTAAATTGCCGTAAACCCAGCCACCACCATGGTAATAAACAATGACAGGTAATGTTTTGTCAAGGACAGGCGTATAGAGACGAAGTGTAATGTCAGCTCCATCTCGCACCGTAATATTGTAATCTTTGATGGATGCTAGCTTTGGTCTGTGTGGTGATTGCCAAAGCGCAGCTGTGCGCATTGCTCTTGCTTCCTGTGGAGTAACTTGGTAATAAGGTGTGCCCGTATGCTGGGCTTCAATATAATGAACAGCTTCTTTTCTTAAAGTAGTCATCTTCATCATTCCTTTATTGTGACATTGGATATCTCTATTATAAACTATTCGTATAATTTTAATAGGATTTAATTTTATAAAAAGAAAATTCATTCATAAATGAGGTGAAATACGCTCATTATGTTTATAATAAAAGAGATGAAAGTATTTGGAGGGACAGTATGATTTCTTTAATTGTGGCACATGATGACAACCATGTCATTGGTTATAACAACGGGATGCCTTGGCATTTACCAGGAGATTTGCAGTATTTTAAACAGAAAACAATGGGTAAGCCGATGATAATGGGACGTAAAACATTCGAATCCATTGGTCGTCCACTTCCAGGGCGTCGCAACATTGTCATTACACGCGATGAGAACTATCAGGCGGATGGTATTGAAATCGTGACAAGCTTAGAGGAAGCATTAGCACAAGCTGGAGATGTACGTGAAATCATGATTATTGGTGGTGAGCAAATTTTCCGTTTAGTAATGGAGAAGGCAGATCGTTTATATATTACAAAAATTAATCATGCCTTCCAAGGAGATACCTATTTCCCAAGCTATGAGCAGGATTTTATTGAAATATCATCAGAAAAGCCTGAAACAGCACCAGAAGGCTATACATTCCAATATCAAATTTTTGAACGTAAATAGTGGTGAGACAAGCGCGGTTTTAGTAGACCGTGCTTATTCTGCATTTAGGGGAGATTCGATGGGAAAAATAACATTATTGAGTGGAGAAATGGCTCATGTTGATTGTTTGAGCTGTGCAATCACAAGTGGACAAATTGAACCCAATGGAGGTGTTGTCGTTGAAACGGATTATTTTCACGCTCACCAGGATGTAGCGTACCCCATAAAGGGATTAGTCATTTTAGCTTCAAAGCGTCATATTCATGGCTTTGATGAATTAAAAGAACATGAAAAAATGGACTATATTAACCTCTTAACAACAATCAGAAAGGCTCAAAGGGAAGTATTGGGTATAGAATATGTTTATTACTTTTACAATGAAGATACGACACACCACTTCCATACTTGGATGGTGCCTCGCTATGAGTGGATGAATGGATTTGGGCGTTCTGTTGAATCCCTGAGGCCAATTTTACTGCATGCTAGGCATAAATTGAATGATGAAGAGAATGACAAAGAGGTAAAGGAAGCCATTGCGCTTTTACGAGAATCCATAAAAAAACGCTCCTTATGAAGGGAGCCTTTTTTTATAAATAGAAATAGACACAAGCATACATAGAAGCACAGCCCGCCAGTACAAAAAGGTGCCAAATCGCATGGTTGTAGGGTAGGGAGCGCCATGCATAAAACATTGCTCCAATGGTATAGAACAGCCCACCTGCTAGCAGCAAAGCAAAGCCATAAAACCCTAGGTAGAGATAAACGGGCTTAATGGCGAGAATAATTAACCAGCCCATACCAATATAAAAAATTAAGGAAAGTACTTCGAAACGATTAATAAAGAAACATTTAAACAGCACACCGAGCACAGCCAGTGACCAAATAATACATAATAACGTCAAGCCTAGTGAGCCACCAACGGCAATTAATAAAAACGGCGTATAGGTGCCAGCAATTAAAATATAAATGGACGAGTGGTCCAAAATAGCGAAAAAGTGTTTATATTTTCCTGGCATACTGTGTAGCAATGTAGACATTAAAAATAAAATGATGACAGACGCACCAAAAATGCTAAAGGTTGTAATATGTAGTGCATTTCCTGTTTGGACGGCTGCTAACAATAAGACAACCAGTGCCGGAATACTAATAACGAAACCAATACCGTGTGTAATGGCATTCCATAGCTCTTCTTTCCATGATTTATAGTCAAATGAATCCACCATTTGAAACACTCCTTTCGTTCATGTATTTACTATACCCCAATAATTTATTCTTGAACATTTACATTTGTCATATATTTCATATCAAAAATGTCATAAGGCTGTCATATTCTTTGAGGGGCATTGATAGACAATAGGTGGGCGAAAACGCTATAGTATCCAAGGTAGCGTTTACATGCAAGTTAGGACAGGGCATTACCTAATGACAAATGTCATGTTTACATAATGATTCATTAGTCTATATAATAAATTTTAATGAAGTAAAAGGATGTGTCGAAGTGGGACGAATTCATATAATAACGGACTCAACTTGTGATTTAACAAAAGAAGAAGTAGCACAACATGGCATACATATCGTGCCTTTAACGATTCAAATTGATGGTCAAACATATACAGATGGTGTGGATTTAGAGCCACAGTCTTTTTTAGGCTTAATGAAAAATGCTAAAAATTTACCGAAAAGTTCACAGCCAGCACCAGGGAAATTTAAAGAATTATATGATGAGCTTGGGAAAGATGGGGATCGAATTATCTCCATCCATATGACAGGTGGTATGAGCGGAACAGTGGAATCGGCACGCCAAGCGGCACAGATGACAGACGCGGATGTAACGGTCATCGACTCACGCTTTATAGCGATTGGTCTCGCTATTCAACTACGTGAAGCTATCCGTATGCGTGATGAGGGCGCAACCGTAGAGGAGATTGTGGCACGTCTGGACAAAGTACGTGACAATACCTATCTATATGTTATTGTAGATACGCTTGAAAACCTAATTAAAGGCGGTCGAATTGGTAAAGGAAAGGGCTTTATCGGTTCACTGCTAAACATCAAAGTCATTGCCAACCTTGAAGGCGGCGTATACAACCCTGTATCAAAAGTACGTAGCCATAAGCAGGTAGTCAATTACTTATTTAAACAATTCCAAGAAGACACAGCTGGAAAAACAGTCAAGGCAGTGGGCATTTCTCATGCAGATGGCCTATTAACGATGGGCAATCCATTAAAAGCCTTAATCGAAGAGACGGGTTTTAACGATGTAGAAATTGCATTCACATCCCCAATCATCTCGACACACACAGGCCCAGGAGCCATCGGTTTTATTTATTTTGCAGAATAATAGTGAGGAGCTACTACATAAGTAATTGTAGTGGCTTTTTTTCATGCTTAGATCATATTGGACACACTCGAGAGATGGGCGTTTTGTAGCAAGGCTGAACGACTACACTCTAAATAAGAGCGCTTTACCGCTAAAGAAGAGTAGCTTCGCATTTGCCTCAAGGCTGAGCGGCTTCGAATGAGGAATGAGCGCATTTGCCTCAAAGCTGAACGACTTCGAATCAGATGAGAATACTGCCATCAAAGGTGAGCGACTTTACTCGAAATAAAAACACTTCACCACCAATCATGAACAAACACTAGCTATTCTTATCACAAAGCCACATTACCCAGTGAAGAAACTTGGCGGGAGCACAAAATTATGGAGAACTAAGGGTTAGTCACTTTTCATTGCGGCATGAACTATTCTATAATAGAAGTAATAGAAAGGGATGGAAGGTGGTCAAATGGACATTTGGCGATTTATGTTGTCGTGTTTGACCGTCTTAGTACTAAGTGGTTGTGCAATATCAATCGATGAACCGAATCCGCAAGCAGAACCCGACGGTGAGCAAGCAGGGACGGAGCAAGATATGACGCAGGATGAGCAACAAACAGAGGATGAGGAAAAACCCTCTAAGAATATGTTGACACAAATATTTGAACATTTTTTTGAGCCATCAGCAGAGGATTTATCGCAAATTGATGAAGAACAAGCAAAGCAACTACATTACTTGGCACTTGGAGATTCGTTAACAGATGGTGTCGGTGATGAGTATAGTCAAGACGGTTATGTTGGAAGATTAGCAGATTCATTGCTCGCATGGCCCTCGATTTCAGATGTAGATGTTGATAATCGAGGCAAACGAGGTAGACGCAGTGATCAACTACTAAAATTAGTGAAAAAAGGGCATTATGATGAAGAGTTGCAAGAAGCACAGCTAATTTCCTTAACAATGGGTGGCAATGATGTCATGAAGGTCGTCAAGCAAGATTTATTTAACTTGAAGCGGGACGCTTTTGATAAGGAACTGCGAGCATATAAAGAACGTTACAGCAAAATTGTAGAAGGCATTCGTGCAAAAAATCCGACAGTGCCCATACTACTCATTGGTTTTTATAATCCATTTTCAATCGTAACCAATGAGGCGAATGAATTTGATACAATTATCACAGAATGGAATAATGTGATTGAAGAAGTAGCAAGCAAGGATTCCAATGCTTGCTATGTATCAGTAGAAGATTTATTTGATTCAAATGAAGAGCTCGTCTATCATACAGATTTTTTCCACCCGAATGCAAAGGGATATGAAAAAATGACAGAGCGTATATTAGCAGCAATGGAGCAGTGTGGTATGGAAAAAAAGATTAACAAGGCAATAGGCTTCGAGGAGTGACAAAATGAATAAATGGAAAGTCGCGTTTTTCGCCTTAGCAGGCACAGTGCTTTTTGCAATCCTCCTCGTCGTTTTTTTAGCAACTAGACCAGTGGATGGCGTCAACGTTGCGAAGAGTTCAGCAGGTGAAAGTGAAAGCAAAGGGAATGTACTCGTTGTGCAAACAACAACAAAGGAATTAGAATCGATATCGAAAAAGTATTTAAAGGATGCAGCGAAGGGCTCACCTTTACCGCTTGATTTTACAATTGGCAATGATATTCAATTACGAAGTACCCTAACGGCATTTTATACGGAAGTTCCGATTTCCATGAATTTTGAACCGATTGTAGATGACAAAGGCAATATTATTTTAAAGCAGACTAGAATGAATGTTGGACTACTGAAAATTCCACCAGAAACGACTATGAAAATTATGCGCGATTCGGTGGAATTTCCTTCATGGATTACGGTGGATCCGAATGAAGCGGAAATCTATATCGATTTATCTCGCATCAACATCGCTTCAGGATCACGTGTCCGTGCCAAAGAATTAGACTTACCAAATGATAAAATTCTATTGGAAATTATTGTTCCTGGTGAATAAGGAGTGAAAACAATGGCAAAGCAATACGCAACCTTTGCAGGGGGCTGTTTTTGGTGCATGGTCAAGCCCTTTGACGAAACACCTGGCATTGTCTCAGTGCTATCAGGCTATACAGGTGGACATGTTGTCAATCCTACCTATGAACAGGTATGCTCTGAAACGACAGGTCATGTAGAAGCTGTACAAATCGTTTTTGATGATGAATTATATAGCTACGAGCAATTACTTGCGATTTTTTGGACATTGATTGATCCAACTGATGCAGGGGGGCAATTTTTTGACCGTGGAGAGTCTTACACAACGGCCATTTTCTATCATAATGAGGAACAACGTGAGTTAGCAGAACGCTCGAAGGCAGATTTAGTAGCGTCTGGGAAATTTGATAAACCAATCATGGTAAAAATCCTGCCAGCCAGCACCTTTTATCCGGCGGAGGATTATCACCAGCATTATTATAAGAAAAATCCAATGCACTATGAGCGCTATTCGATTGGATCCGGTCGCAGAGCGTTCCAAGCGCATCACTGGGGGAATAAACATGAGTAAAGAACAACGTTTAAAAGAATTAACAGATATGCAATATTACGTAACACAGGAAAATGGCACTGAGCCCCCATTCCGTAATGAATACGATGATCATTTTGCAGAAGGCATCTATGTAGATATTGTCTCAGGGAAACCATTATTCAGCTCACTCGATAAATACAACTCAGGCTGTGGGTGGCCAGCCTTTACCAAGCCGATTGAAAAAGAGCAAGTAACCGAGCTTTTCGATACATCCCACGGCATGCGTCGTGTGGAGGTGCGCAGTAAAGAAGCGGATTCCCATCTAGGACATGTCTTCCCAGACGGTCCAAGTGAGCAGGGAGGCTTGCGCTACTGCATTAACTCAGCAGCGCTCCGATTCGTCCCCAAAGAAGATTTAGCAAAAGAAGGCTATGGCGAGTATCAATCGTTATTTAAATAATCCAATCCTAGCAAGGTAGCTCTTGCTAGGATTTTTTTGTTGTTATCTTAAGGTGATGAATTTACTGATGAGGAGGAACTTGCAAAGTGGAGGATAGAACTCATAGATTGATGGATAGAACGCTCAGATTGGTGGATAGAACCAGCAAAGTAGAGGATAGAACCCATAGATTGATGGATAGAACCAATAAAGTGGAGGATAGCCTTACAAAATGAGGGGAGAGTCAGCAGAGTGGAGGATAGAACGCTCAGATTGGTGGATAGAACCAGCAAAGTAGAGGATAGAACGCTCAGATTGGTGGATAGAACCAGCAAAGTAGAGGATAGAACTCACAGATCGATGGATAGAACTCATAAATTGATGGATAGAATCAACAAAATGAAGGATAGCCCACCATTTCAACCGAGAATCCTTTATTTGAATGATCGAGTCTTCAAATTGAAAGGACAGCCTCTCAAAATGAAGGAGGAACCAGCAAAATGCTGGATCCTCCTTCGAGTGGCTTATACTTTAAATTCGCTCACTAGGTTACGTAAGCTATCTGCTTGTTGGGCGAGCTCGGTGGCTGCTGCGTTGATTTCCTGCATGGATGCGGAGCCCTGTGTTGCGGCTGCCGCTGAGGTTACCGTGTTGGCTGCTGATTGCTCGGCATAGGCATTGACATGCACGAAGTCACTTGCTACTGCATTGCTAGAGTCAAGTGTAGTCGCAATTTTATCTACCATAGCTGCGATAATCGTCGTTGTTTCCTCTGTATGCGTTAAAATATTGGCTAAGGATTGATTCGTTTCATTTGTTACTTCCACGCCTCGGATAACAGTTGTTACCCCTTCATGATTTTGGGCAATGATTGACGTAACTTCCTGCTGGATGGACGTCACAATCGTTGTTACTTCCTTCGCTGCGCTTTGTGATTGCTCTGCAAGCTTGCGAACTTCATCTGCTACAACTGCGAAGCCTCGTCCATGTTCGCCAGCGCGTGCCGCTTCAATGGCCGCATTTAATGCGAGAAGATTTGTTTGCTCAGAAATGGCTGTGATAGTGCCGATAATCGATGTGATGTCGGCAGATTTACGACCTAATGCTTCGACCGTGGACGTTGTGGAAGCCATCGTTTCTTCAATGGATTGCATAACAAGCGAGGATTGTTCCACAGAGCGACTGCCTTCATCGGCTGCTTGCTGCATAGCGACAGAGGCACGATGGACGGCACTTGCTTGTTCATTTAATTGATGGACGGCATGCTCTAAGTCGCTCATCTTTTGTTGGGCACTATTCATACTTGAAATCGTATTGTCACTATCACTGGCAATATCAGCTGTGGCATCCGCAATATCCTGAATCGTTCGTGCATTTTCATCAGCTAACGACATCAGCTCCTGGCTACTGCTTGATACATGATCCGCTAATTCACTGACACGGCGAATTAAATTGGAAATTGACTCGATTAATGTATTCGTCGAGGCCGCAATGATTGAAAATTCATCACGATTACGTACTTTTACACGTCTTGTCAAATCGCCTCCTGCCTGTGCAATATCAAGGATGGAGTCATTAATGGCCTGTGTATTTCGTTTAAGTGATTTAAAGAGCATATAACCAAAAATGATGATTGCTAAAAAGCCAACAATTGACACGATAAAGAACGTAGTAATGGAAAGATTGACCTGTTGATTAAGCTTGTATAATTTGGTTTTATTCGACTCGTCCATGACCACATTAATAGATTCAATATTGTTATCGATATGTGTTTTCATCGTTTCCCCAGTGGCACCCATCATGAGCTTACGGGCTTGTTCAAGTCCGAGTTCGTCGCGCATCGTCATGACTTTGTCTGAATAATCTAGGTAATTTTTATAATATTGCTCGATGGCCTGCATATGACTTAGCTCTACTTGTCGTTCTTGAAATTGTTCTTTTAAGGCAGACAGCTTTTTGTTAATAGTATCAATTTTCATATGATAAGAAGTAGAATAAATACCATTACCTGTAATTAAATAGGATTGTTCTAAATTTGTTAGTCGAGCAATTTCATACGCAAGCTGATTGACGGTTAACTGCTCTTGAACGTTTTTCTTCGTAAAGTCTTCCATTTGCTGCTGCAAATTTTGTATATTGACATAAGACAATATACCCATGATACCGTTAATCACAATAAGCAGTGCAAACATAATAAGCACTTTGCCCCGAATTAAATGGTAAAAACGTTGTCGTTTTACTTTAATAGGAGGGGGATTGTTCCCGGGTTCCTCTTTTGTAGCAGCTTGCCTTTTCCTCAAAAAGCTAAGCATAAAGAGAGACGGGCGTTTTTTCGCTGTATTACGAGTTTTTTGAGTTTTTTTCATCGCCATCACCTTCCTATTTTTTTCAATAATCGATTTCAATTTTATCTTATTTTACTAGATATTTCTATTATTATTTCTAAAAATTTAAATTTTTCAGATAAAATAAACCATGACTAAAGTCAGGATTGTCCGAGAAAATAGTTCTAAAAGCATAAATAGGTAGAATATCTTAGTAGTGGGAATTATGACGAAAGCTATTTTTTTTGATACACTAGCGAAAAGCCATTGTTTTAAAAAGGGGAAATTGTTTCATGAAAAAAAGTTTTTATTTGTATGTATTAACATTCCGAGGAGGTGATTGGTCAGACCCTAAAGTCCGCTTTGCAGAGGAAATGTTTCAGGAGCATAATTTTCCAAAACAGAGCACAGACTTTCATGAGCTGTCCGACTATATTGAATCCTACGCTACGGAAAACTTAACAATCGAAACATTCGATACTTTATGGGCGCTTTATGAGGAATCAGCTTGATTGTATGAAAAGATCGATGATGCCTCGGCGAATTGGCGTCCAGATTTTTCGGGCAAAAGAGTAGAAGTTAACCTAAGCGCTTCATGTTCTGAACTGCGTCGCTGAATCAAGATAAATATTTTTAGTTGCTAGACGTCTAGCATTGCGTAAATGACAGAAACACAGTATTATTTATAGTGATAACTGACAGAAAAGAGGGATTGTAGTATGAGTATTCATATTAATGCAAAAAAAGGTGAAATCGCTGACACAATTTTACTTCCAGGAGATCCATTACGTGCAAAATACATTGCAGAAACATTTTTAGAAGATGTAATTTGCTACAATGAAGTACGTAATATGTTTGGTTATACAGGTACGTATAAAGGTAAACGTATTTCTGTACAAGGAACAGGTATGGGTGTGCCATCTATTTCTATCTATGCAACAGAATTAATGCAAGAATATGATGTGCAAAAATTAATTCGTGTAGGTACTTGTGGTGCAATTCAAAAGGATGTTAAAGTGCGTGACGTCATTTTAGCGCAAGGCGCAACATCAGATACACGTATGAACCAAATCATTTGGGGTGGTGCTATCGACTTCGCACCAATCGCTGACTTTGACTTATTATTAAAAGCTTACAACGCAGGTAAAGAGGCTGGTCTTAACTTACAAGTAGGGAATATCTTCACAGCAGATTTATTCTACTCAGATGAGCACCAAAACGAAAAACTAGCACAATATGGTGTGCTAGCTGTAGAAATGGAATCAGCAGCCCTTTACACATTAGCTGCCAAATTCGGCCGTAAAGCACTTGCTGTTCTAACAGTAAGTGATCATATTATCACAGGCGAAGTAACAACTTCTGAAGAACGTCAAACAACGTTCAATGACATGATCGTGGTTGCGTTAGACGCAGCGATTCAAGACTAAGCTTACCAAGGGTTTATTGTTTGGACTAAATTTCAAAGGATTAACCTTTAAAGATTTATATGAATGGCCTATTAGGTGACTGAGTAAATCAGAGCCTAATGGGCTTTTTAAATCGAAGTGATTTGAGGAAGCATTACAAAAAGACTTGTCTGTAACGACTGCTATTTTAATTTTTGGATAGGTTGAAAGTAACTTCTGATTACGCTTTCATTTTTATCGCTTTAATTATTAGTAAAATTCCTAAAAGACATAAACTCCCAGATAAAGCATGAAGGATTATATTCCATCCTTCACTGACATTCTGGAAATATTTGATAAATAAAGCCACACCATATAAGCATAATAATATACCCCAACTTCCTCTAAACAAATTCATATAATTCCTTTATTCCTCCTTTTTTCATAATGTTTTTTTACTTTAATGATTCTTATTTTGATTCGTACTAAAAATACTGATAAACGATACTATGCACAGCAGGAGCAGTGAAAATAATCTTAACCAATCCATGGAATGCCAAAATTCTCCACCACTAACAACAGAAGGGCTTGTACCATACTCATCAACATAAATACCTAAATTCCAAAATAATTTAAGCGAAATGAGTAATGAGAAAAAACTTAGTAAAAATACAGCGATTGATAAAATCGGTTTCTTCATTTTAAATCCCCTTTTGAATAAAATTATTAACTAAATACCACCTAATTTTACCATAAATAACCGTTGTATCAATAAGCTGGTATGCTTCTTCTTTTTCAAGTGCCACAGAACAGCATTGCATTAAGATGGATAGTTAGTTACAGTAAAACCTTGCATTAATGGCTTTATTGGATTGACAGGGCAAGCGGTTTATGGACTGATATGTGAGAGAGGGCGTGTGCGAGCATAACAAAAGGACTTGCACTGGGATACACCCACATTAGCAAGTCCTGTTTAAATAATAGAAAACTCATTATTGTAGACCAAATTCTTCTTTCATGCCTAATGTACCGTTATAAAAAATTAATTGAGCAGAACCGCCACTAGCTCCTTCATACCAATAGGTCTCTGTTGTAGCATTGGGTGTAGTCATATCTCCTCCAAATTCACCTATACCTAAAATGGATTCTACTTCTTCGAGAGACATTCCCTTCACAACTTGATTATACTGATCTATTGTGATCTTTTCGGGTTTTGCTAAGCCTGATTGGCTTTTAGTAAATAAGATATCATTAGAGAAAATTAAAGTGACCGAAGCATTTCCCTCTGCTTCATATTTATATTCACTTATTTCTTCATCAGAACTTGTTGGAACTAAAGTTCCTTCCAAATTCGTTAGTTCTTTTACTTCTTCATATGTCATGCCTGTTTGAATCTGTTTGAACAAGTCCATAGTTATAAATTTTTGTTTAGGTTCAAATAAAGCATGATTGTTAGATCCCATTTCTTCTTTCATATAGAGAGTGTTTGCCATGTCATAATCAATATTGAAATGCGTTGCTGTCTCTTTTAATATTAATTCATCATGAATTTCAGGTTCATAATTTTCCCCATAGTTAGTAACTTCATCAAATTTTCTTTGAGCAAAATCATATACTTCTTTGCTATTTGGCAAACTATTAGAGATCGTTTCTTTTTCGGTTTCAATATTTTGTTTTTTAATACTTTCATTCGAAGCACTACAAGCTACTAAAAAATTGAACATAGTAAAATCATAATTTGTTTCATTTTTTCACTTCCAAATGTATTATTTCTTAAAAAGATGATATGAAAATTGTAACATATATGTAAATATGGATGTTGAGTTAAATTTAACAATAGGATAAGGTCTAAATCGCTACAATTTTAGTTAACTTATAACAACCATCACAACCCCTTAGCGGTTGAATCAAGAGCAGAAAAACCTTTGACACAGGTTGTCTAAATGAGGCTATAAAGCCATTTGAGGGCGATAGTTGCATCCTTATTAAATTGTGAAGGCATAATAAAAAAACTTGTGTGCAATAAGGTTGACTCATACTCACAAGTCCTAAGATTAATGAAAATCGTATGCCTCTTAAAAAATGATGTACTTTAAGGATACCAAGAAAGTTTAGAATCACTGTCTAATGGTTTCATGGTTATTTCCTCACTCAAAGTGTTGAACCATTTACTTAAAATTTCTGCTTTGTCTAACTTAACATTGTCATTATCTTCCCAAATGATATGAGAAAACCAAGCCCCTGTTGCCCATTCAAATTGCAGTTCAGCAAATGAAATGCGAGGATGGTCAACTTGAGTGAATTTATCATTTACTGAGATAGCAACATCAGAAGCTTGAGGTAGTAACTCATTTTGAATTTTTTCTGTCATAATAGGATTTTCAAGCTCATTCCACATCACTAGACACCCATCGATTTGGTAAAAAATATTGAAAGATGGATGTTCGCCCATATCTATTAATATAAAGGCACGTTCTACAGTGTTATCAGTTGCCTTAACTGCGTTCACGATAAGATTTTGTGCTATTTCCACCCAAAATTGATTTGCTTCATCCAGTGCAGACTCTAAATAAAACTCGGATTCAAGTTCAGCAACAGCAACTTCTTCTTTATTAACAGCCTCTATTTTTTTTAAAAACCTATCAAAGAACCCCATTAATTGCACACCCTCTAATTTTATTGATAAATGATTTTAGTCATTCTGCTTATTTGCTAAATAAACATTTTGTCTATTATAGATGGTAACATAGAGGAACTTAAAATAGTATATAAATGGTAAATATGAAACGAATGAGACTTACTGCTATTCCAAAACTAGATGAGCATTCAACGTTTTAGCATTCGCTCATTACATCATGATATAGGCAACCAACTCTAGAAGACCATTTGATAAGATGGCGTTGAAGTAGGTTGCTTTTTCTTTAATATGACTTGCTACTTATTGTTCGCCAAGGGTGTCAAAAGCTAGTTGCAGATGGTGCCCGTTTTTATACCAGTAGGACCGTTAAATCCAGGGATTGTAGCAATGACCATATTGGTCGCTCTATCGATAACAGACACTGTATTGTCCACTTGGTTCGTGACATAGGCAAATGTTCCATCAGGCAAAATCGTCACTTGGTCAGGAGATGATCCTACAGGAATTGTAGCAATCACTGTATTGGTAGCTATATTGATAACCGAAACCGTATTGCTACCTTTATTGACAACGTAAATAAGTGTTCCATCTGGTGTAATGGCTGTTCCTACAGGTCCTGTTCCCACAGGGATTGTAGCAACTACTGTATTGGTTACAGCATTAATGACGGATACAGTGTTGCTATTTTCATTTGTCACGTAAGCAAATTGTCCACTCAATGTGAAAACAATGGACCTTGGGCGAATGCCGACAGGGATTGTAGCGACCACCGTATTCGTAGCTGTATTGATAACAGATACTGAATTTGAATTTTCGTTTGTAATATAAGCAAACGCGCCATTTGGAGTAAAAGCAATGCCTTGAGGCTGGAGCCCTACTGGGATAGTTGCGGTTACAGTATTAGTGGCTGTATTGATGACCGAAACCGTGTTAGATCCATGATTGGATACATAAGCAAGTGTTCCATTCGGTGAAATGGCGACACCTAAAGGATTAACCCCTACTGGAATGGTAGCGATTGGTGTGTTTGTGGCAGTACTAAAGACCGTAACATTATCCGAGAAGAGCGCTGGAACATAACCAAATGCTCCGTTTGGTGTAATCGCTACTTCTAGAGGAGCAGATCCTACGGGTATGTTTGCGACTATCGTATTTGTCGCCGTATCAATTACAGATACTCTATTATCAGGCGATACTAGCTGACCAGCGTCTGTCACATATACGAGATAGTTACAACTTGGTGGTATCGGTAAAAATGGTGGTTTACATTTACAACGACAACAAGGACAGCAACAACGGCAATGACAATTTGGGTTTGATTTTAGCTTGAATTTTTTTAAAGATCGATGTTTTTTCTCCACACGAACACCCTCCCTAACATATAGTGATACTATATGCGTACAGAATTGGGCTTATTGTACGTTTACCTAATTCAAATACTTCTGAAAAATGTGGTGTTTGTATAGGATGGTTTGATGAAAGTGATAAAGATAAACTTCCAAAATCAGCATTTGCCTATTAGGTGAAGGGATTTCTTTCAGTATATATAAGCAAAGCTGATCGATTTTAAAAGCCTTTTGGATTTTTTATGGTAGATTATAGTTTAGTTGTTTTAAAATAATATTCAACACTATATATGACAGGGGAGGGTCTAGGAAAATGCTAACATATGAGCTTCTGGATTTAAGACTTCTAGCGGACGAGGGAACGCTGAGTCCCGCTACGCTGACAGGGTTATTTCCATTGATTATCATTCCTACACAACCGATAGTCATTCGAGCAGAGCAACGTACTTGTCGTATAGGAAAAGGGCAATTCGTCTTGCTTTTGTACCCAGAGAAGGACAGCCATATCGTCCCGAGCACTAGCGAAGGATTTGCGCCTGTTTACAGCATCTCATTTAATAGTTATCGATTGGCTAAACGTGAGAAAGAAGCGTTATTATATGTGATTGATACAGCCCATTTACCTGCGCATGGGCAGGTCATGGAATTTCCTCGGTATGCGGAAGGGCTGCTGAAAAATTTGATAGGGCAGTTTTCACAAACGCAGAAACTAAATGCTGCCCCTAAGCTCCATTTGCTTCTGCACGAGTTCCTCGATACGATTTTTGAAAGAAAGAGTATTGATAACAGTTTTGTGACGAACGATCAAGCTATTCAGCAGGCTGTTACATATATCAAACAACATTTTGAAGCACCGCTAACACGTTCTTTTATGGCCAACATGACAGGCTTTAACGAAAGCTATTTCTCCTCGCTGTTTAAGAAGGAAACAGGGTGGAGCTTTGCTGAGTATGTGAATCAAATTCGGATTGACCAAGCGAAGCTTATGCTACTTGGAACAAATGACAAATTGCAGGATATTGCGTTGAAAACTGGCTTTGCAGACGGCTCCTATTTGGGAAAAACTTTCACCAAGTATGTTCATCTTTCACCTAGCAGCTTTCGCAAGAGGAAGCATAGCAACCGTATCGTTAGTATACAATTTCTCGGGGCATTACTCGCATTGGGAATTCAGCCCCTCGCTACAACACGAGAGCTGCTTCAATCATCCCAGCTATTGCACAGACGATTGCCGAACATAGTAGAGATAGAATCTTTTGACCAAATAGAAGTGATACATCAACTAGCCCCGGAGTTAATCGTGGCACCAACTTATTTTTATAACTACCCTGAAGTAATGAAAGCACTCGAACAAATTGCTCCTGTTCTGACGATTCCATGGGGACAGTTAGACAAGCTTGAAGAGGTGCGACTGCTTGGGACACTCCTTGGGCGAACACAAGAGGCTGAAGATTGGATTGCGCAGCTACAGCAGTCCGCCATAGAGGCAAGAAAAGTCATCACACCATTTCTTCAGTCAGGCTCAACAGCAGGTATCTTTGAATTAAGTCACGATAACTTATGGCTGATCCCTTATCTATCGGTGCGCTCCGCCTACACTTTATACCAGCTATTAGGACTACGAGCTCCTCAGGCCATTCAACAGGAGGTACTTCAACCTGGTAAACATCTGAAAGTTAAAGAGCAGGATTTGCCCCTGTATGCGGCCAATCATATGTTTTTGATTGTACCAACCGATGATACAGAATCTTTCCGCACCAAACTGATGCAGCGTTCCGTGTGGCAACAGTTAGTGTATGAACAAGGCTGCCAGTTACACTTACTTAAGCTTAATGAATTTTGGTTTGATGATGGTCTGTCTTTGGAGATTCAACTTGATGTAATGGTAAAATTGTTCACTAATCAAGGTTAAATCCAACAATTTTCCCTATGTAACATCCAATTTATAGGCGTTGTCCTTGTACAAGACTGCCTCTATAATGAATATATCATCGCGAATGATAATCATTATCAAACAAGGAGGTACAATCTTGTACTTACATAAGGTGTTAAAATCAATAGTATTTCTTGCTTTACTCGCTATACTGACGGCTTGTGGCAATGCCAATGACAGCGCCGATTCCAATACTAATAAGGACACTTCCAAAATAGCTGAAACAACAGAATCAGCTACAAAAATAATCAAAACACAACGTGGTGATATTGAAATACCACGTCAAGCAAAGCGGATTGTAACAGACGGCTATTTACCAGAATTACTTGTGTTAGGTATCAAGCCAATCGGGTCTACCCAATGGGATTTGGAGAACAAAGTAATTCAAGATCAGATTGATGGCATTGAAACAACTGGGGAAAGATCATTGGAGACAATCGTTCAGCTGAAACCGGATTTAATCATCACTTGGGTGGGTGATGAAAAGATTCTTCAGCAGTATGAGAAAATCGCACCTACGCTTGCGCTCCCTTATAGCTCTTCAGGTGATATTTATGAAATAATGCGTCTTTTGGGCGATGCTTTGGACAAAAAAGATGAAGCCGAGCAATGGATTAAGCATTTAGATAAGACCGCAGAGGAAGCACGAGCACAGCTTGCGAACATTATTAAACCCGACGATACTTTTGCACTTATGGGCGTTTTTGTAGTAGATAAAGGATTTTATATTTATGGTGACGGAGGCTATAGGGGTGGTGAAGCCATCTACAAACATCTTCAATTAAAGCCACCAGCGAAACAACAGAAGGAAATGATTGGAAAAGAGTCCTATCGACAAGTTTCGTACGAAGTCATTCCTGAATATGCTGGCGATTATATTTTCATCGATCAGGGAGATTTAATCTCAGAAGTATGGGGTGAGAGTGAGGGACTTTGGAAGTCACTAGACGCCGTGAAGAATGACCGAGTGTTCAAGCTGGACCCAGATTTATTCTGGGGCAATGATCCAATATCATTAGAGCTGCAAATCAAAGAAGTAGTAAAAATGTTGACTAATAAACAATGAGAATGACATAAATCATTAAAGGCCGCTCGTGATGAGTGGTCTTTATTGTTGTTAGATTTACGGTACAATGAATAAAACGATTATTCCGTGTTAAAGGGTGAGGAGAAATAAATCTTGTAGAATGTATTGAATAACAGAGAAAGATATTCATAAGTGTAGAGAGATGTTGCAGCAACCAAAATATTACCGAAGGAGAGATGATGAAAAAAATAGGCTTACTAGTAGCAACTCTTTTGGCAGTAAGTGCAATCTTTATTTATTGTAATAAATTATTTTACCCTCCTTTGCCAGTCGACTACCTCACATCAAAGGAAGCCATACAAAAATTAAATACATTTCCCTTTGATTTAGTGGCGCTCTTCAATGATAAAAATGTAACTTGGTACATGTCAGCTAGAGGAATACAGAAGCTGGACGAGGACATTCAGCAAATGATGACAAATGAGGGTTGGGCATTTCTTGAAAAGGAGGGGAGCGGGCTGTTTTTCGAAAAAAATGGAGAACGTTCCATTGTTACGACAGAAATGTGGACTAAGCAGTATGTGCTTGTTCAAATTCAGGAATGAGGTGCTAGATGGAAGTCTGGGATATCTACGATAAAAACCGCAAAAAAACAAATAAGCGTCATGTACGAGGGACAATATTAGCAGCTGAAGATTACCATATCGTTGTGCACGTTTGGATTCGTAATAATAAGGGAGAATTCCTATTAACAAAAAGACATCATAATAAACATTATCCTCATTTATGGGAATGTCCAGGTGGCTCTATAGTAGCTGGTGAAAGCAGTCTGGACGGGGGTATACTTGAAGTGAAAGAGGAAATAGGGATACATTTATTGAGGGCTAATGGACAATTAATAAAGAGTGAACGCCGGGATCATTTCAATGATTTTTACGATGTGTGGTTATTTGACCAAAGCTTTGAAATTAGCGAAACGATACTTCAAGAGGATGAAGTGATAGCGATTAAATGGGTCACAAAGTCAGCGCTTGAAAAGATGTTTCACGCGAATAATGTTGTACCGACACTTAGCTACTTTACTTCAATTTTTAACAATAAGACCACACTATATTAATGTGTGATCTGCGTTTGAATTTTTTATCCTCAAGCCTTTCTTATGTAATAGGTACAAAAGCTAAAAGGCATAATTCCGATTCAGTAGGATAACATAGACCTAAACAGGATAGAGGAGCGGTAAAATGAATAAACGTATTCTTATAGGACTACTGATTACTGCCGTATTTACGTATGTTTCCATTCTTAACTTCGTTTCTGCCAAAGAAAAGAATTCTCCACAACCTTTAGAAGAGTTTCTTCCCGAAATTGGCTATAAAACAGTAGAGGTAGCCTTAAAAGAGTTCGAACAACACTATAATAAAGAACTGAAACTACCCCTACGAGTGCCGCCCATTAGCTTTACGCATCATGTGGGAAGGTTTAGTGATCTAGAAGGGGAAAATAACGATCAGTTGGAGGTGGTAATGATTAGTGAACAATTGCCACAAAATCATTTCAAAATCATGGTTCGACCAGTTCAACATAAAATGCCATTTAAAAAATATATTACGGATGTATTTACATTAAAAAATGGCAGTGAGGCAGTCTATATTGAAAATCCACGAATTGGCTTTCATTTACTCGTGTTTGAAAGAGAGGATTGGCAATATGTCTTTAGTATTGATCGAGATGTGGCAAATCAAGTAACGGCTAAAGTCCTAATCGATATCGCCAATTCGATTGATTATCCAAAGCAAAAATAGTAGTCATTCTACTTTTTTAATCTTGTCTTTCAGTTCCTGCCGTAACTTCTTTATTTCTTCCGTTTGCTCCAGAATATTATGGTTGACTCGTCTAATCGAATCATATATCGCAAAATCCCAGCAAAAATAAGAATGACAAACAATAGATCCATCATGCACTTTCTTTCTATTTTTACGATCATTGTAACAGGAATTTTTAAATATGTTTAGAAGTAGTTAGATGGAGGTGCTTTTAATGGAGAGAGACGGTTGGTCAGGAGCTGAATTCATTAGATAAGCAACGGTTTCGTATAGATAAAATAGGTGACAATTAAAATGGTAGAATATGATAGTAATTGACACATTATTCAAGGACTACTGATAGGTTAACTAAAATAGAGAGGTAGCGTTTTATGAAACAAATTCAATCAAGCAACATCCAACCCGAAGTGAAAGTACTATTATCCTATGCCACCTCAGAAAAGAAAGTAGATAGAGAGTACCAATTATATATGGAAAGTCCAGAAAGAGTGTTATATGGCTATAGCATCGAGCAAGACATGGTGGGGTGTATTGGAATCGCAAAGAGGGATGGAAATCACTGTGAAATTAAACATCTTGCCGTATCACCAACGAATCGTGGAAAAGGGATTGGACGTGAGATGATTCGATATTTGGAAGAACACTATTCATTTTCTACGATTTATGCAGAAACGGACGAAGAAGCTGTCCATTTTTATAAAAATATTGGGTTTCACATTACAAGCTTAGGTGAAAAATACCCAGGTGTGGAGCGTTTTGCCTGCCTTTACAACTGCACTACTAGTAGTCTGTAACGGCTACTTTCCAGACCACTTTTATGTCAGAACGTAGTCAATTGCAATATTAGGTTTCAAAAGAAAGGAGCTACAGAATGAGAAAAAAATGGTGGTTCATTGTAAGTGGCTTGGCGACAATGATAGCGGGCTATTCGGTCGTTCAATATATCGTATTCCATGCACAACAGGCTGGGTTTGTTCAATTAAAGCTCATGCTTAGCGCTACATTGAATTCCTTTTGGTATAGTATGCTTTACATTCATATCATTTTTGGTGTGTTAGCCCTCGTAATCGGCCCTTTTACATTGTCCTCCACCTTAAGAGAGAAAAATGTGAAACGTCATAAACGATTAGGTAGCATCTACATGATTAGTATTTTGTTCGGTGGTGTGGCAGGACTTTATTTAGCATTTCACGCAACTGGGGGATGGGTAGCACAGCTAGGCTTCGCTTTATTATCTATAGGCTGGCTCATCACGATGTTTCAAGCACTGGCTAACATTAAACAAAGAAACATCCAAGGACATCAAAAATGGATGCTAAGAAATTATGCTTTAACCTTTGCGGCAGTGACATTGCGAATCTACCTCCCCTTATGTACTGTATTATTTGGCTTTGAAAATTTCCAGTATAGTTATGCCGTCATCGCGTGGTTATGTTGGGTGCCAAATTTATTCGTGATGGAATGGTATATTCAGCGCAAGCTTCATGTCTTTATAGACAATCGACATATAACAAAGACGACTTGATTTGCAATAGATTAAAGAGAATGTAAAAGCATAGTGAATTCAATAATCACTAGTAATCATTTCTGTGCTTGTAAAGATAGGATACCAGCAATTGACTCTTTAGCCATTCCTCAGTATGCACATCCTTCTCCTCATAATTATGCGAATATTCTCGACAAGGTAACAGTAGTAGAGTATTGTTTTAGTAAGAGAAGTTATTATTTAGTTAATTTGGAGAAATAAGGGGAATGACTATGCATACAAAATTACAAAATATTATAGTGGACATACAACAGAATCTTGATTTTTCAGGAACAATTCTAGTAGAAAATCAAGAGAAGGCTGCCTTAGTCAATCAAAGCTTTGGCTATGCAAATCGCTCGGAGCAAATCGAAAATAACACAAAAACGCGTTTTGGTATTGCATCTGGCTGTAAACTTTTTACTGCAATTGCTATTTGTCAGCTTATCGAAAAAGGAAGGCTTTCTTTGGATAGTAAAGTAAGTGACTGTTTAAACCATCATTTTAAGCATTTGGATGAGCAGATTACTATTGAACATCTGCTAACGCATACCTCAGGAATTGCAGATTATTTTGATGAGGAAGAAATGGAGAATTTTGAAGAATTATGGGTTGAAAATCCAATGTATCAACTTCGAACATTGTGTGATTTCTTACCTTTATTTCAGGATCGGCCGATGAAATATAGAGTAGGGGAGAGATTTCATTACAACAATGCCGGGTATATTTTATTAGGCTTAGTTGTTGAACATATTTCTGGTATGAACTTTTCTGACTACATTCAAAAAAATGTATTTGAGCCAGCGAATATGAAGGAATCGGGCTATTTCTCATTAGATTCTCTACCATCTAATACTGCAATAGGATACATAGATAACCCGAATGGTACATGGAAAACAAATATCTACTCCTTACCTGTAAAAGGAGGTTCGGATGGAGGAGCATTTGTAACGGCGAAGGATATGTCAAAGCTGTGGGATGCGCTGATGAACTTTGACCTTTTAAGTGAAGCTGTCACAAAACAACTGCTAACGCCTCATGTTGAGATGAATGAAAGTGATAGTTACGGGTATGGTGTATGGATTAAGAAGAACAGTGAACAATCTATTTTAAAATATCATGTGATGGGATACGATCCAGGTGTGTGCTTCCATTCAGCTTATTATCCTGACTGCTCAACCAAAGTAGTTGTCTGTTCAAATAAATCGAGTGGAGCTATGAACATCATGAAGGGCATAGAAGCAGCATTATTATCAGCTCAAACCTTATAAAATAAATAGAGCCTATGTGGAAACAAATTTACACATAGGCTCTAATGTTTAATAGCCATTGGTCGAATATTGCCCTTGTGTGTAAGTGCTTTTTCTTCTCATTACCTATGAAGCTATTGACTGCTTGCGAGTGTATAACTAATACTCCAAACAATTAATATAAAGGTTATTATGACAATCCTCGATTCAGTCGTTGTCGTGTATTGTCCCTTACTGAATTTTTTGAGTAGCTTAATAAGGTAATAGCTAAACAAAAAAGCGTAGAGGGGCATTAAATAAAAATTACTAAAGAAAAAAAACATTTCCATAGCTGAACAACCTTTCTTATCCTTATTAAAAATCAAAGGATTATTGTGCAAACTGATTAAAAAGGAGCTACTTTAATAAGTAGCCCCAAATTTGTTAATATTAGTATATTATTTTGTCTCTATTCCTGCAATCGCTACATTCTTATGGAGTGCTATGTTTCTGTTTTTTGATTTTCTTTTGTTTGTAGGTAATATAAGATGTTTTCAATGAAGCGTAACTACCAATGGCTGCGTAGCCATAAAACCAGCCCATAAAAAGCCCAGCAAGAAGGTTATGACGATGGCTGATGAAAATGGAAATGAATAAGCCGACGATTAATGCAATGGTTGGAACCCAAAAAGGTTTGATATGACCCAATTTTTTAATTAGTTGCGTAACAATCATCACGACAGGGACTGCAATGACAGCATCCCAAAAATTTGTATGTATTAGCGGAAAATGCTCCATATCTCTCACCTCAAGTAGACTGATTTAGAACTTATTGTGGACATGAAGTAAGATTTTATGCAAAAGAAGATGAGGAGAGCTTGTAGGAATAGGCAAGCAAAAGAACATGATAATTAGCTTTGTTCTTTTAAGTTCCATTAAATGGAAATGGAGATTGGAATAGTTCGTCGAAAAAAATTTGTTTAACAAATCTATGATAAAAGAGGTATGCTATGTTTCCTATATTACAAACTGAACGATTAGTGTTAAGAGAATTAGGGAGTCCTGATGCACAAGCTCTTCTTGATTGCTTTTCGAATCCTGAAGTTTTGCGCCATTATGGGCAACAACCCTTAACGAGCTTAGTACAAGTGCAACAAATCATTAAAAATTTTGCAAACAATTTTACCGAAAAACGTGGTATTAAATGGGGTATTGCATTAAAAGAACAAGAAGGAATTATTGGTACACTTGGCTTTCAAGAGTGGTCAATGGAGCATCGGAGAGCAGAAATCAGCTACGCACTATTTCCTGACTATTGGGGAAAGGGCTATGCTCAGGAAGCTGTGAAAAGAGCCATTTCCTATGGTTTTGAAGAGATGGATTTAGTACGTATTGGGGCTATTGTTTTTACAGAAAATGAAGCTTCTCAGCTACTATTGCAAAAAATAGGTTTCGAACAAGAAGGATTATTAAAAAAATATATGCATCAAAACAATATGCCACATGATACATATATGTATTCACTCATAAAATAAAAATTTTTTTAAGACCAGATTCCCTAAGTTAGGGCTTCTGGTCTTTTTTTATAGTTTCTGTGAATGTTTTGCGACCTGGATTGATTTTGGCTACTTCCACATGAATTTTACTGATAGAATCCTCTGTTAATGGAATTTTTCCATCCTTTTCTAACCTTTTCCATGCTTTGACGTTGTCCCGATAAAGAGACTCTGATAATCGATAGATATCAACACCTAATTTTAAGCCTTCATTGAAGGTTTCATGGATTTCCTTTTTCACTTGTTTGATTATATGTTTTTCCAGCTCTTTTTCCGTTGTTTTTCCTTTAAAGCCATTAATGGTCGCATTGATTTTTAATTCGACTTCAAATGAAACATCTTCCTTTTTGACATGTGGTTTCACATCGACATGAATTTTTTCAATACTCACGGTTAATTCTTCCTGACCATTTGTGTTTAATCGGAAGGTAATTTCACCGCGATTTGTATAGTTATGCATCCATTGATTGCCTCTTGCTGCATTGTCTTGCAAAAATCCTTTAAAGCCATCTTTTGATAGGACACCAACCCCTGAAAAATAAGTTTCTTCTGTTCGATCCTCATCTGTTTGCCAATCTTCTTTAATGGACACATATGGGATGGTCACTTCATGGCTTGGTTCATTTAAACCAATGACGATATCTCTTATATTTTTGGGTTCAACAAAGGTTTCTTGTTCAGTTGGGTTAATCGGGTTACTTAATTTTGATGAGGACAAAGAATTTCTTAGGATGGGTGTGACAAGCAGCACTTCATCTACCGGATTTTTTGTACAGTACACCCAAATTTGGTATCTTGTATCGCGAAAACGTATCAATGTATCAATGACTGGAATAAAATGTTCATTTTCCATGGCCCGCTCTGAAAAGAGAAGAAACCTCATATGACCCCAAAATATTTCCTGATCGGAGGAGCGATATAATTTGTAAATCGCTTCTTCTACTGTTTTGCCAGTGGCACGACCCACCTCCGCAGGAGCCACATCTGCACTGGGCTGAATCGATTTCGCAACATCGGCAAAATTAATCACCTGTAAATAGACAACATATTCTTCGTTTTCATAGTCTACACCTACTGCATTAATATAGTACATTCTCTGTGGTTCAGTAATATCCCAGCATCCAGCGAGTAAGGTCGTCAATCCAATAATCATTAAAATTTTGAAATATGGTTTCATCGTTTCTCCACTCAAAAGCTCTACCATTGTATTTTATAATGTTAGCTTAGACAAAAGGTGGTTATTTTATAAAATGATTATTTGTTTGAGTGTGTATATTCAGCACTTGCTTGTTTGCGTTATGATGAGAGAAGAGGTGAATAAGATGACGACTATTTCCTATTCTATAATTAATACCTTTACAACAGAGCTATATAAAGGGAATCCAGCAGCAATATGTTTTGTAGATGCAGATGTTTCTGAGGAGACGATGCAAAAAATTGCACAGGAGGTACCTGTCCCGACAACGGTCTTTATTGAAAACAAACAGCTTGATTTTTCGATAAGATGGTTTACCCCAGAGACAGAAATCCCGATTTGTGGTCATGGCACCCTTGCTAGTGCTTTTCTGCTCTGGCAGCAGGGGATCGTGCCTAAGCATCAGACCATCACATTTCAATCAACAAATGGTCCGTTGCAGGCAAGATGGCAACAGGAGCGAGTGGAAATTACCATCAAAAAATATTCAATTGATGAAATAGTGTGTCCTCCAGCATTGGAAGACTGGTTAGGAAGTAAACCGATCTATGTAGGGAGTACCGAATTGGATTATATCGTGGAACTAAGCAATGAAGACCTTATTGCACATTTCGAACCAGATTTTTCTGCGATGGAACAATTTCCTGTTAGGGGGATATGTGTGACCAGTAGGTCGAGGGAAGAGGGCATTGATATAGTATCCCGCTTTTTTTCTCCAGCACAAGGGATTGACGAAGATCATGTTAATGGGTCTAGTCATGGCGCACTTGGGCCATACTGGTGTGAAAAACTATTGAAAAACCAGCTAGTAAGCAAGCAGCTATCCAAACGGGGTGGTATTTTATACGTAACACCCCAACGCGAAACAGTAGCGATAGCGGGTTCAGCCGTTCTCGTGTTGAATGGAAGATTAAGTATTTAAAAGCTCTTTAGATAAGAGAGCTGAATGAAAGCTTACAAAAGGATTGTTATTTGCATCCTATTCATAAATACCAACGCCTTTTTGGTGTTTGTCAATTTTTATCAACTGACGATGGTTTGCGCTATTTGCAGGAAAGAACTAAAAAAATTTTAAATTGGTTGTAACTTTTCGCAATGCTATACGACTACTCTATTAGTAGAATACAAAAAAACTAAAGCAAAATAGTAACATTCACTTTTCACAAAATGACCAGGGCTCAATTTCTGAGTGCCTGGTTATTTTGTTGGATACAAAAAGGACATGCATTTGTTGCATGTCCCGTGTCATTTATTCGCTAAGCATCGCTTTTAATGTTCGCTTTTGCCAGCCTAGCTTGAAGTAGGCATATTGCATAATGAAATGGACGCAGAAGGTAATTGGATAGGCTAACCAAACACCGTTTAATGCAAGTGACGTATGGTGGGACAAGAAGTACGCTAATGGCACTTGCACAACCCAAATCGTTATGACTAAGAAGATGGTCGGCCATAGTACGACACCAGTGGCACGCATCGTAGCGGAAACGGTTTGCGTATGTCCAAATATTAAATAGCTCCAAAAGGCGATATATAAATAATTTTTGGCAATGAGCACAGTATCATGTGAATCGATAAAGAAAGCCAAAATCGGCTCTGCAAATAGATACATGATGAGAATGATTGCGCCACCTAAAAGATAGTTAATACGCACACCCATTTGACGAATTTTTTTAATCATTTCTGTAGAATTCGCTCCTAAAGCCTGTGCTACGAAAACGGATGTAGCAATGGCAATACTCATTGCAGGTACTTGTGCATAGCTAGCTACCTGATTGACAACGCCATAAGCAGCAGTGGCGTCAGATCCATAGGCATTGACAAAACCAATAACGGCAATTTCTGCAACTGAAATGGCAACCATACTTATACTTGATGGAATCGCTAGTTTTAATAATGATGTTAAAATATCTTTCTTTAATTTAAAATGCTGTAAGATGGATTTATCAAAACGTAGTAAATGCTTTGTTTTATGCAAATAAGCTAATAATAAAATCATGGTCACTAAGTTTGATAACACAGAAGCATAGGCAGCACCATTTAAACCAAACGCGGGTAATCCGAACCAGCCGAATACCAGCGGTGGGAGGAAGGCGATATTTAACACCACACTAATTACTAAAAAGAGAAAGGGTGTTTTCGAATCACCGACACCGCGCATAAAGGTTGTATACACTAAATACCAAAACATAATGGGTAATGTGAAAAATAAAATTTGTGCATAGCTAATACTCATGTCTAAAATATTTGTTGGTGTGTTCATAAAGCGTAAAATCCATTCAATGAAAAAGCCGCCAAAGAGCGCCACGATAATCGATAAAATTGTAGTAAAGGCAAGGGTTACCCCAACTACCTCTTTCATCTTTTCATGATGACCAGCCCCAAACGTTTGCCCAACTAAAATAGAGCTTCCCGAACCTATGCCAATTGCGAAGGCCATTAAAAAGAAGAAAAACGGGAAAAATGCGGAAATGGCAGCGAGTGCATCTACACCTAAATTGCGCCCGACGATAAACATCGCAAATACTTGGCCGACAGATTGCAGTACATTCGCTAGCATCACCGGGATTAAGAAATTAAAAAAGGCCTTTCGTAGTTTTTTATCATCCTGTAACATTTGTTCATTCATCGTTAAAATCCTCTTGAGTTTTAATAACCCATTTCTTTTAAGATTCGTGATAGTGTGCGAAGGCGTTCACCGATTAGCTCACCATCATTATTTAATGCTTGCTGAAAAAGCTGAATATCCTCTTTAATTTGTTCATTTTCTGTGCAAACTTCCACAGTCATAGCATCACCCTGTAAGCCTACTCGATTAATAACAGGGTCTGCTTCATCATATAAGTGCTCGTAGCGGTATGCATCCTTAAAATAAAGTTGTGTCTCACATACTAGAATAGCGAGGTCAAGCACACGATGGAGGGGTAGTTCTTCTGACTGACGTGACCATTTGCCACCTGTATGTCGCCAAACCTTCGCAGAAATATCAACCTTTCCTCGATCATTCCATTGTGCCAACCCAAGTGAAAGTCCTTGTGTATCAGTTTGATAAGCTGTACGCCCATCGATATTGGCATAGTTTTCAGCAATGATTACAGGTTTATGTTTTAAATGTGTTGGAATTTTCATTGTTAAGCACTCCTTGTTATTCGCATTTAGTAATTTAGTAAATTACTGCTTTAGTAAATTTAGCATTCACCTAAACAGAAGTCAATAGAAATGGCAGTGTAACTTTTTCTGCTAGGCTAAGTCTAATATGTAAGATGATGGAAGGGGTGATGTGATGAAGGGCTATCTGCGCATGTTTTTGTTTTGTATAGTATGTCTCGTAATAATACCTGTGAACACTGTCGCAACAACTTGGGTTTATCCTTTCGTAGTTTGGGATGGTTATATATATGAAGTAACGGACGAGAAAGTGCACGCAGTTGAGAATGAAATAGGAAAGGTAACGAAGTATTCAGATATGGAGCAACATGGAGGCAATTTTTCAAATGCATATCCAAAAGGAACCAAGTACTTTGCGATAAAGGGAACCGATACAAAGGTCGCCATCTCGGTACAAGTTGACAAAGGAGCATACCTTAAAGCGGTGAATGATGGAGAATATACGTATCAACGTAAAGCAAACATTGCCTTATATCTTTATAAAGCATTAGGAATCCTCGCCCTGTTCATCGTTATTTATCTATTGTTCACGAGTTTACGCAAGAAGCGTTAAGCTAGCAAATTCGTACTTTATGTAGGGATGTTGCTTCTCTATACAAGAAAACGATTATTGCTACTTTGCTTGTTTTTTACGGTATCGCATTTTTGAAGGAGTTAAACTTTAAACGGTTCAAAGAATAAGAGAAGTATGATAACGTGAAGGGTTAATTTTTTTCAAAATTCCTTCAAAAACCTGTCACCTTTTCAAAGCTGACACGACTACTGTAATAGTAGAATACAAAAACTAAAGCAAACTAGTAAGTTTCACTTTTCACAAAAAGACCAGGACTCTATTTTTCGAGAGTTTCTGGTCTTTTTGTGTGCTGAAAATAACACCGTTTTATAGTTTATGTTCTTAAACAAGGGATTTCTTAATCTCTTATTGACAATACATTCAGAAAAAATGAAACTTTTCCCAATAGACATGCGTAAAACTAGTAAAAGAACAAGGAAGGGAGCTCCTAAAAATGCGTCGGAAACACTTTATTATGATGGTTATTGCCTGGATTGTGGAGATAGCGTTAACCTATTGGATTGCCACAATGTTCTCTGTCCGATTTATAGAAGTGATGTTTTTCACTGGTATTGCCTTTACGTTAGGCACATTCTATTTTTCCAGCAGTGGTGGAGCCATGTCTAGGCTTTATGCATCTCAGGTTAGTGCACAAACAGGAATCATTCATGAGCGAGAACGATTCCAGGTAAAACTTGGTCCCATTTTTAAAGCCTCGTTCATATTTTTCCTCATTGGTTTGGTGTTCTTTATTTTACTTGTAACAGGCATCATTCCGCCTCAAAGCATGTAATATCTTGTGTAGGCTTGATTTAACTGCTCTTATACCTTTAAAGCTTCAAATTAAAAGTCGGCTATTCCTTATCGGAGTAGCTGCTTTTTTTATGGCAAAAAGTTCTAAAAACCCGACTTTACTTACAGGCATTGGATAGAAAGGGTTGTGGAAGTATATGAAATGTTTTAGCGAAATGGCTCAACCAAATCAGAGCCCGTTATTCGATTAGGACTATATTAAGAATTTGTTCAGAATTTGTAGAGATGTGCTTGGTAGAATTGGAAGGTTGTAAGATCATTACTCGATCAAGACCTAGGAGGTGGCGTTCGCAAAGGAGAAATACTATGTTGCCCTTTGACGAGATTCACTTATGAAAAAGAAAAAAATAGCGATCATTATTCTCTTATTTTTTATTTTGTTAACGAGCACACGCATATTGTGGTTGCATTTATTTACTCAGCCAGACCAACCCTACGCAGAAAAAGGGCAAATCGATGTACGGGATTTTGATTTTCAACAGAATGCTTTGACGCTGGATGGTGAATGGACATTTTATTCCTCTCACTGGTTGATGGATAGTAATCAACCACCTTCTCCCCCCACGTACATACAGGTTCCAGATGGTTGGGACCAAATTTTTCAAGAAGGTAAGCTGACGCCATATGGCTACGGCTCCTATCATTTGAAAATACAGGTTAATCCAGAAGAAACAAAAACATTTAGCATAAGGGTGCCTAGCATTCGTAGTGCAGCAGAAATATATGTAAATGATCGTTTAGTTGCGAAGGCTGGGGAGCTAGGTGAAAATCGAGCGCAAACGATGGCCAAAAATGTTCCATTTACAGCTTCTTTTGACACAAAGGGCCAAAGTGAAATCGACATTGTTGTGCAAGTGGCTAACTTTCAAGATCCTCGTAATGGGGGAATTGTGCGGTCTATAAAATTCGGATATGAAGATGTTATCTATCGCGAAACACAATTGTCTATCACCATGCAGCTATTAGTGGCAGTCGTTTTACTTTTACATGCCATTTACTCGATCATCCTATATTTGGTTGGAAATAAGGAAAGACCTTTATTGTTCTTTTCACTCTTAACCGTCAGTATCATGTTTTATTATCTATTAGGGAGTGACGATAAGCTTCTCTCATTTTGGTTTCCAATCAATTATGATTGGGGGTTTATATTGGTTCACCTTTCGATGATTGGCATTGGCTATTCCCTGCTACAATGTATCGATCCATGGCTACCACGCCATTTTCACCGTTATCAGCAGGGATTTGCCCTTGTATGTGCCTGTGCAGCTGTGTTGGCTATTGTACTACCAACACGATATGTAGTGTCGATACAAAGTGTTTATATTGTCATTTTAGGCGTTCCCATTGTGATCACCATGATGATGATGCTAGGAAAGGCGCTCAAAGATATCCGTCAGCATGTTTTTCTACTTTTAGCAATCCTTGCATTTATCAATAGTATTCTTTGGGATATTTTGCTACTGATTTCAGGAATCAAGGTGATTTCATATCCCTTTGATTTGATAATGACCATTGCTTGTTTAGCGACATTGTGGTTTAAAGATTATGCAAAAGTGCATGCGGATACAAAAGACCTTGCCCAAAAATTGCAAGAGACAGATAAACTAAAGGATGAATTTCTGGCAAGCACCTCCCATGAATTACGCAATCCGCTGCATAGTATTATCAATATGTCCAAGGCTGTTTTAGAGCGCGAGTCCCATGCACTTAGTCATAAAAGCGTCCATGATTTAGAAACGGTGCTGTCTGTTGGGCAACGAATGTCGCATTTATTGAACGATTTACTTGATGTGATGAGCCTAAAGGATAATACACAAAAATTGCATCTGACCACGGTTTCCATTCATACCATCGTGGCTGGCGTCTTCGATATGCTACGTTTTATGATTGAAGGAAAGCCGGTTCAGTTTGTTCAGCAAATTCCAGCAGACTTTCAAAAAGTATTGGCAGATGAAAATCGGGTAATCCAAATTATTTTTAATTTGGTACATAATGCCGTGAAATTTACTAATGAAGGTACTATTACAATTTCGGGCTATACCGAGGCTAGCATGGCGAAGATTGTGGTGGCAGATACGGGCATTGGCATAGATGAGGAAACCATGCAGCGATTATTTGAGCCATATGAGCAAGGTACTGTCAGTAAGACGATAGTAGAGGGCGGATTTGGGCTAGGGCTTAGTATTTGTAAGCGACTGATTGAACTACAAAGGGGAACATTGGACGTACAATCAGTGGTGGGACAAGGCACCACCTTTACCTTCACATTACCACTATCTGACGAAGCGGAAGCTCAAGAGGTAACGCTTGCACAGCAGGCTCATCAAAAACAGGAAAGCCCTGAGGTACAGCAAGATGGAATGAACGATGTAGGAGATGCGTGGAATCAGCCACGAATTTTAGTAGTGGATGATGAGCCCATCAATTTAAGAGTGGTGGAAACCCTCTTGGCGAATGAGCAGTATGATGTCGTCACGGTGACAAGTGGTTTGCAGGCACTTGAATATATACGGTCCCAGGAATGGGATTTAGTGATTTCAGACGTAATGATGCCGAAAATGAATGGCTATGAATTAGTACGAATCATCCGTAAGCAATTCTTCATGACGGATTTACCCGTACTATTACTAACTGCACGTAGTCAGCCACATGATATTGAAAATGGCTTTTCAGCAGGGGCCAATGATTATGTCGTCAAGCCTGTTGATGCCTTAGAGCTTCGATCTCGCGTTGAGGCATTAACAAAGGTGAAGCGATCTATTCAAGAACGACATCGTATGGAGGCAGCGTGGCTTCAGGCGCAAATCGAGCCCCATTTTCTCTTTAATACATTAAATGCTATCTTAACGTTAAGTGAATTGGACAGTGAGCGGACAGCTAAATTAGTAGAGGCATTAAGTGATTTTTTAAGAGAATCCTATAATTTTCAAAACGTAGAAGCGCTTGTTCCATTAGAAAATGAACTTCGGTTAATTCAAGCCTACCTCTATATTCAGCAGGAACGTTTTGGTGAACGTATTCGCGTCGTATGGGACTTAGATACAGCGACAAATGTATGGATTCCATCGCTAACCATTCAACCGCTAGTTGAAAATGCATTAAAGCATGGTATTTTAAAGCGTGTTGAAGGGGGAACCGTTCACATTCGTCTCATTGATTGTGGTACTCATATCGAAATTAGTGTCTCAGATGATGGCGTTGGTATGGACGAAGAGCAATTGGCGAAGCTACTACAGCCGAACAAACATCCATCCAGAAGTATTGGCTTATCAAATACCCATAGACGTCTGCAACAGCATTACGGTCAAGGCTTACACATAACAAGCAAGCTACATGAAGGAACTGCTGTTTCATTTGTTGTATTACCAAAGAAAACAACTAATCAATTAGATGCCTTATCCCTCAGCGAATACTGAGAGGGGAAGGCATCTTATGTTAATGACAAATTTGATTCTGAGGCATTTTGGTTTTAAAGTGCGTAAATAAATAACAGCCCATAATAACGATCAGTCCTCCAATGCCTTGAAGCCAACTCAGCTTTTCTCCGATAAAGAAGAACGCGAGCAGGGCAGTGAAAATCGGATTGAAGTTTAGGAAAATGCCAGAGGTTGTGGCTCCTAATTGCTGTACGCCCATATTCCAAAAGACCATACAAACGACAGTAGAGATAATTCCTGTATACAGAAGAGAAAGTATGAAAGATGGATTGATATTAGAGAAGGTGAATTCCATACTGGTGAACGGAACAAGAGTAAGAACACCAAACACTCCCGCATACAATGTGGCCATTAATGGAGAGGTTGTTTTCATAGCCCACTTACTACAAACCGAGTAAAGTCCCCAGACACAAACCGCAGCTACCATCCATAAATCCCCTATATTCAATTGAAAATCCAGTAACTGCTGCAAATCTCCTTTCGAAAGGACGAGAACCACCCCCATGAAAGAAAGAGTCATAGCCAAAAGCTGCAAGCCATTTATTTTTTCTTTGAGAAAAGCAAATGAAAAAAGAGCTATGGACATCGTATTCATCGTTGAAATAAGCCCTGCATTCGTGGATGTTGTTCGCTCCAACGCTAAAAATTGAAAAATATTAAACAAGGCGACACCTGTAATACCCATTAACAATAACGGCACAAGCGCTGCTTTTGCAGGGACTAGCTTCTTTTCTTTCCACCAGACTAATGGTACAAGGACAATCACCGCAATGAACCATCTTGCCATCGTTAAAGTCATCGGAGAGGCATGCGCCACAAGCGTCTTGGCCACAACAAAATTGCCTCCCCAAAGTAAGCTTGTGACGAGCATTAAGCCCATATAAAATTTGACCAAGGTATGTAACCCTCCTATGATTTTATGTATATTAAGAATCATAGCATTATTGAGGTTTTGGCTGTATAATATTTTGTATAAGTGTACTAATTTGAAATAATTAAAATAAATTCAATAAATTTCAGAAGAATATTCTGAAATAGAGTCTAATATGTACTTGCCGAATAATAATCAAAAGGAGAGATAACAATGGAGGAGATTAAAAATAAAGCATTAGACAGTGTGGATCTTCAAATTTTAGCGATTTTGCAGAGAGAGGTGCAACTCAGTAATGCAGAATTGGCTAGACGAGTAAACTTGTCTCCGCCAGCTACCCATACAAGGGTCAAACGCCTTGAAACAGAAGGATATATCGATCAGCAAGTGGCTATTTTAAATCAAGAAAAGCTAGGATTTGATTTACTGTGCTATGTCTTTATGAGCACTAATATTCACCAAGCGAAGGAAATCGAGGAATTGGAGGACAGCTTAAAAACGATGACCGAAATCATGGAATGTCATTGTTTAACAGGTGCGTATGATTATTTATTAAAGGTTGTCATTCGAGATCGCAAAGAATTAGATCAATTCATCCGCAAATTAAATAAGCTAGGGGTTTCTAGAATTCAAACGAACTTATCCTTGAGGGAAATTAAATATTCTACTGTGTTACCTATAGAAGAAAACAGCAAGTGTGAGTTTTAGGCTCAAACTTGCTGTTTTTTTAGTTTTCAGGATGACCTATTAAGGGTTTTCTACGATACTTGTGGCATACTTTTTAGGTTATACAACGATAGAATTTTATAGAAGCGTGTTTGGATGCTATCTACTTTTCTCGTTATTCATCCTTTGCTGGGAGTTGGTCATATCCCAAAGTATTCAGGTTTTCTTGTGGCTGCGCATTGACGGTTTGTTCTTTAGCTTCCGCTTCTTCGCTAGGCGGAGCTTCTTCCGCAGAACAGGCAGCTAAGAGGAATAATAGCACGCAACTTAATAACAGTAGCTTCTGCATGAGGCAAACCTCCATATATTCGATGTAGATATGAATATTTTGTCCATTTTCATGCAGAATATGTTGAACATCGCTTACAAAAAATTATGCTACTGTATTACTAATAATGGTACTAAAGCCATTAGTGGCAGCATTGTTTATAAGCTGTTCTATAGATTGAACTGCTTGATCTGTGAAAATATACCAGCTATCTTCAAACACATCATGCAGTAGATGATGGGGATGACCTTGTAATAGTTCATCAGGGAATCCAGTATTTAATGAATAAATATCAAATTGTTTGACTGTGTTCGTATCATCGCTCATAAAACGATATTGCCCACGTTTAGAATAGGAACCAGGTATGTCTAAATTAATTTGCCATGAATATTCTTTAGGTTCCTCTACTTTGTTTCCTTTTTGCTGGAAAACTTGATAAAGCGCTTTATGATAAGCATTGCCTTTAATGTCTTGAATAACACCACCCATTGTCATTTGATATTCATAGCGAAGGGCTTTTATTTTTTTATTGTCAAGTAGTAGTGGTTCAGAAGTGATACTGACTGTACCTTGATTGTATTGGACCTGACTGCCAAATGTTTCCGCAATAAAGCGAATCGGTACATAGGTACGATTATTTTTCATGTATGGCTGCACATCCAATTGCTCTGTTTTGCCATTTTTCATGACAGTCTTGTTGTTGAGATTTAATACAATCAATGTTTTATTCATGGCAAGGGTAATTTGTGAATCCTTCCAATGCACTTGCGCACCTAGATTTTCACTGATCACACGCAATGGCACCATGATTCGATTGCTTCTTTGCTCAGGTGCTGTATCAGATTTTACTACTACGTCATCTATTTTAATTTGTGTAGTGGCAGCATCAGCCGGAAAAGCCACAAAAAACATAGATGTTAACAATAGTCCAGTGAAGACTTTTTTCATGGTAGTCAACCTCCTGTATTCGAGTTTTTAGCATCTTCAATATTTTACCATAGTTATTGGCTATTGGTAGCTAATTTTTTACAGCTATATTCCGTAATTGTTCTCGAATACTAACGGTGAAGGGAGGTTTTTAAATGAAATTATTGACCTGGGGTATTGTTGGTGCAGCACTGTTTGCTGCCATGAAAGGCTATGGGAAATCAAATCAAGGACAGAAGGATAGCTTTCAACAAACGACGACGCCTGTACAACTAGTCGCCAATGCGAATCCACTGACAGCCAATACACCGAAACAGTAAAACGAAGAGAAGCTTATAGATTACTTTGATCTATAAGCTTTCTATAATTTTACATAAATATCATATAATTGGTATAATAGATTGCGAGAAAAGGGGTGTATAGATGCTTGATTTTACAAACTATCATGACGATGATTAGAAGAAATTCTGCAATTATTTTACGAAACTGTACATAGTGTGAACGCTCAAGATTATTCACAGGCACAATTGGAGGCTTGGGCACCGTTAGCAATGCAGCGAGTTAACGTAGCGGCTTGGCAAAAGACTTTAAGAAATAATAAGACCTATGTCGCAAGGGCGCATGATCAAATTGTTGGCTTTGGGGATATGACGCTGGAAGGTTATTTAGATCGTCTTTATGTCCATAAGGATTTTCAGAGACAGGGGATTGCAGCAGCCTTAGTAGATTTACTAGAAGCGGACGCAAAAAAGCTTGGTCTTACCCATATCTTCACAGATGCTAGTCTTACAGCGAGACCCTTCTTTGAACGAAAAGGATACCAAATCATTCAAACACAAACTGTCGAGCGTCAAGGCATATCGTTCATGAATGTTAGCATGGTTAAATTATTTATTGATGAAAAGGACGGATGAAAAGGATGAATTATGTAAAGGGTTTTGTCGTATTAATGATGCTATGCTTCATGCTTAGTGCCTGTGCACAAACAGAAAAGCCTTCCGATGAAAAACCAGATGTTGAAAGTATCACGGTTTCATTCGAACATCCAGAAACGAAGCAACCATTTAAAATAGTTCATGCTTTTGAATTCTCCATTTTCCTGCAAAAAAAAGAAGAACACTCTTTTGTGTTCCTCTCCAGATTATCTACTTTGTGTCTGTAGTGCTAAACGGACACCGAGACCGATATAGACAAAACCAACAGTTTTTTCAAGCCAACGTGAGCTACCACTTGTTTTCGTAAAGATTTTTTCGCCAATGAAGCTTGTAATAATCGCTAGTAGTATTGTATACAAAGCACTCATCACGACAAAGGTGATGCCTAATGTTAGCAATTGGCTTGTGACAGATTGCTCATTGTGCTGTACAAATTGTGGTAAGAAGGCAAGGAAAAATAAAGCTGTCTTCGGGTTTAAAATTTCTGCTAAAAAGCCTTGGCGGAATGATGTACTAGCAGGGCTTTGTTCCACAGTTGGTTGTTCAATTTTTTTGGGTTTTGTGAGGAGCATCTGAATACCTAAATAAACAAGGTAGGCCACCCCAATATATTTCACTACCTCAAAGGCTGTAGCTGATTTCATCAAAATAGCAGAAAGACCTAAAACAGCCGCTAACGTATGAACTAAATCTCCAAGACCGATGCCTAAAGCGGTATAAATACCATTCTTTTTCCCACTTTTTAATGTTTGTGTAATCGTGATAATAACAGCAGGACCTGGGATTAAAAATAATAAAAGTACTATTGCGATAAAAGATAACATGCGAAACCTTCCTATTCTAATAAACTAATCAATCTAAGGTGAATGCATGGAATATTATATTCCAGCGACTATAGGGCTGTCGATAAAGAAATATTGAAAAAGGAATGAAAAAAAATTCAGAAAATGATTTAGCGAGGAGATGATCGGCATGAAATGGTCCTATTGTCTACAACTATTCATATTTATCCCAATCGTGGTGACGAGTATGTATGGTCTTATTACAAAAGATTTTTCGTTCTTACCAGTTACTTTCATATTGTTAGGTTGTACATTTTTACTCATTGGTATGAGAGAGTGGCAAAGAGCCAAACGATCTGCCATTAGTATTCTTTCTTTTGGTACGGCCATTTTTCTATTTGTAATTGTCGGACAGTCATTTTTTAACTAACTTCATTTTTTATTACTAAGTACTAATATTTGGTGTTAGAATAAGGTTATAAAAATGCTGTGGAGGAATCAATATGTTAACAAGTCAACAATTGCAAGAAATATTACCACATCGCTATCCGTTTCTTTTAGTAGATCGTATTTTGGAATTAGAGGAGGGGAAGCGTGCAGTTGGATTGAAAAATGTGACAATCCATGAGGAGTTCTTTCAGGGACATTTTCCACATTATCCTGTCATGCCAGGTGTGCTCATTGTGGAAGCGTTAGCGCAAGTCAGTGCAGCCATTATGCTGACAAAGGTAGGGAATGAGGGGCGGTTAGGCTTGCTTGCGGGCATTGATCATTGTCGCTTTAAAAAACAAGTAAAGCCTGGTGATCAGCTACGGCTTGAGGTAGTGATCAACCGTGTGAAAGGGACAGTCGGTAAAGGAAGTGGGGTTGCCACAGTGAATGGAGAAATCGTTTGTGAAACAGACCTTGTTTTTGCTTTTGGCCAGTAAAAGGAGGTCCTTTTATAAATGATAGTTTCATGCATAGTGTTTTTGTCTTGACTTTGCTTGATGACGTACTACAATCTTGTCCTCATGATTCAATTGAAGACTCCCTTCTCTATAGGGGCAATGAATGCTTTTTGGCGGGTGAGCGCCACGTGGGAATAACGGTGAGCTTGTCACAAGATGTAACGATCTGCGGGTAACTCTATTCGTTATCTAGAAAAAACTGAAATCGGCGAAAGTGAAGCGTCTGCGACAAATACACCGTGGTGTGATTGAATGTTTCGGACAAGCTTCAACAAAAAATTATATGAGTGCTGGAAAACATACGTCATGATAAATTTTAATGAAATAAAGCTAAACATAAGCATTTTTTTATGAAATCCACAAATAATAAAGTACGAAAATTATTTGGGGACGTGAAAATGTGAAAAAATTTTTACTGTTTTTACTACCACTTTGTTTGATCACGGTGTCGTTTTTTTATGTCAAAGTAAGTTCTTCTGAAAATAAGGGCAGAAAGTATTATGAGGAAGCGGGACAAATTCTTTGGGAAATCCAAACAGAGGAAAAAATCATTGCCTTAACGTTTGATGATGGTCCACATCGTACCTATACAGCGGATGTTCTTGATGTATTAGAGAAATACAATGCGAAAGCTACTTTTTTTATTGTTGGTCAAAATGCAGAAAAAAATCCCGAATTGATAGCAAGAATGTATGAAGAAGGGCATGAATTGGCCAATCATACCTTTACACACCCTTTAAAAACAAATGTACCTAATTTAATGAAGGAAATTCAACAAACAGATGAGGTAATTGCAGGAATTACGGGCTATCAGCCAACCTTATTTCGACCCGTTGAAGGGCAATATACCGATGCCATGATAGAGGCGATTGCCAAAAAAGGCTATAAAGTCGTTATGTGGTCCTGGCATTTGGATACGCTCGATTGGAAGAATCCAGGGGTCAATCGCATCGTTAATACGGTTTTAAAAGGCGTAAAGGCTGGCAATATTGTGCTGTTTCATGATGGTGGCGGAAACCGAGCCCAAACCGTCAAAGCATTGGAGCAAATCTTGCCAGAGCTTGAAAAGCAGGGCTACCAGTTTGTGACGGTTTCTGAATTGATGGAACTACAAAGGACTCATCAAAAGATAAAAAAACAGTAGTGTGGTAGGTATTTGGCTTCCACGCTACTCTTTATGTAAAGGTTATTTTAACATTTTTTTGATTTGCTTTAGCTCAGCAATTAAATAATCGATTTGTTTCTGCATGTTATCGACTTTGGCTGTTTGATCACCATTATTTGTTGGAGAAGAATCGTTCTTCGCATTTTGTAGTGCCTCTAGAGCTAGACCAGCTGCGATGGTCTGAATGCCATCCCCTAAAGTTGAAATGGCTGTGCCGATATAGGCTAACTTTGCAATATAAATATCCATTGAATCATTGTTCTGGTTCTGTTTATTATTTCTTCCCATTTTCCTGCCTCCTTACAATTGTCATTACTTGCATCATATGCGACAACAATGGAAAAGGCGATTCACGAGGCATTTGAATGATTCGCTAAAATGGTAATGTTAGCTCAGCAAAATTATTGGGGAAAATAGCATGGGCAAATGTAGAGCTTGTTGAAATGGATAGTGCGTTGCTAGAGAGAATGGGCAGGAGCGATTGGCAAACTTTTAAAACTTTTTACGATTTTTTCAATGTCCCTATGTAGACGTTGCGACGGAAACATTCAAATGGCTGCACGAAAGTTAGGGTTATAGCCTAAGTTGATTGAGCTTCAAGAGATGAGCTGATGGAAAAAGCGCCTACACTGTATGGTAATTTTTCAGTCGTATATAAAGGGCAACTGCTTTCCTTCCGTCGATTAACTGTTCATTCCGTTTATAAAAAATGGCAAAAAAAGAATGAATAGTTGCTGAGGAGCTGCAACTTTTTTCGTCACTTGTACGTTATATTCTTATAGCATTTCTATGATTCTTTGAGTTTTTGGTTGACTGCAACTAGGAAATGAGTAAAATTAAAAGGCAGTACCATTATATACCTAAACTTAACAGTATGATGGGGTAAATAGGTGCTAGGATGCTAGATAGGATGAAGCATGATAGGTTAAGGTTTGTCATGAAGTTTTGGCAGTCTTTTTCTTTTCGTCTTCTGGATAACCTGTTAAGATGGTAGTAGTGTGACAACAAGTTAGTGTATATGAGAGTGGTGACAATCAAGATGGATGAACAGAAAAATGAAAGTACAGAACAGCAGCAGGAGCCGACTCCAGCAGAAATAAAGCCGGCAGGACAATTTATACAACTGAAACCGTTTAAATTTATCATGCTAATGTTCTTTACAATCCTTATTACGGCAGGGTTAACGATTTTTGCGTTAACGTTTGGTGATAAGAAAGTAGTAGAAGTGAAAGTTCCGACTGAACGTGAGGAATTTACAAAATTATATGAAGCATTTGATTTACTGAAAAATAACTATTACCAAGATATTGATGATGAAAAAGTAGTCGATGGTGCTATTAATGGTATGTTCGATGCATTAGGCGATCCTTATTCTGACTTCATGGTAAAGGAAGAAGCAGATCAATTTAATTCTGGTTTATCTTCTAGCTTCCAAGGAATTGGAGCGGAAATCCAAGAGCGTAATGGTTATATTACAGTTGTGTCACCTATCAAAAATTCTCCTGCAGAAAAGGCAGGCTTATTACCAAAAGATATCATCTTAACGGTTGATGGGAAAAGCATTCAAGGCTTGAGTGCAACAGAAGCGGTTGCTTTAATTCGCGGTGAGAAAGGAACACCAGTGAAATTAACGGTGAAACGCGGCGAAAACACAGAGGCTATTCACATGACCATTGTTCGTGATGAAATCCCAGTAGAAACAGTTTATGGGGAAATGCTCGATGGCAATATTGCCCATATTCAAATTACCTCATTTAGTGAACAAACAACGAAAGAGCTTGAAAAAATCCTTGCTGAGTATGAAGGCAAAGGAATGAAGGGCATTGTGTTAGATTTACGTCAAAATCCTGGTGGCTATTTAACGGCTGCTGTCGATATTTCTAATTTCTTTGTACCAGAAGGAAAAGCGATTGTTCAGGTACAAGAAAAAGATGCAGAGCCTCAGATTACAAATGCCATTGCAGGTAAAAAATATAACCTACCAATTACAGTACTTGTCGATAGTGGTAGTGCCTCTGCCTCTGAGATTTTAGCAGGTGCATTAAAAGAATCTGTCGGTGCCAAAGTTGTAGGTGAAACATCCTTCGGTAAAGGGACTGTCCAAAATGTAACACCATTAAAAGACGGCTCTAATCTGAAATTTACAACAGGTAAATGGTTAACACCAAATGGGAACTGGATTAACGAAAAAGGCATTGAGCCTGATGTCAAAGTTGGTTATCCATCGTATGCTACTTTACCTTACTTGAATGCCTCTTTAGAAATGAAGACCGGCTTACAGTCGGACTCTGTAAAAGCAGCAGAGGAGATGCTTCAAGTGCTAGGGTATGAGCCTGGTGAAGTAGATGGTATTTTCGATGACAATACTGCACGTGCTGTAGAAAAACTACAAGCAGCAAATAACCTTGAAGAAACAGGTATTTTAACAGGCAATACAACGTATGCGTTAATGGATGCTTTACGTGCAAAAATGAAAGCCGATGATCCTCAGTTATTAAAAGCGAAAGAGCTTCTTTCAGGAACAGCCGAAAAAACAGAGGACACAACAAACTAACAATGTAGCTGTCGCAACGGTCGTCTTTCACGGCATTTGCGACAGCTTTTTTTATAGGAGGAAAAATGATGAAAGATGTATACCTATTTAGTGGCTTTTTAGGGAGTGGCAAAACATCCATGCTTACGGATGTCATTCGCCAATTAAAAGAAAAGAATCTAAAGCCTGCAGTTATTATGAATGAGCTAGGAAAGCTGCCATTTGACTCACAGGCAGTGGAGAAAGATATCCCGCTCAAGGAGATGCTGGAGGGCTGTATTTGCTGTTCAGGTGCTGAAAAAACGGAGGCACAAATTCAATCTCTTCTATTAGATAGTGATTTTGATGTATTAATTATTGAAACAACGGGAGCTGCTCATCCTGTGGAAGCATTAGACGCTGTGTATTCACCACTTTTTGCAGATCAGTTAAATGTCAAAGGCATTATTACAGTGGCTGATTCCAAGCTCTGGCTGCACCGTGATACGTTAACACCGCAAGTACGCTCTTTATTTATGGAGCAAATTCGACATGCGCACTTATTATTAGCAAATAAAACAGATTTATTAACAGAGGCAGAGCAAGGACAAGTGGTCTACGAACTCCAAGGCTTAAACCCACATGCTTTTATTTTGCAAACAACGAATGGGCGAGTTCCACTTCACTTACTTGAAGGCTTAAAGGCAACGGCACAGGTTGATAAAGCTGGCATTGTCAAAGCGCCAATAGCCTCCATGCAGCTTGGCTCACGCTTAGTGGAATTCACAGATAGCGAATTTACACAGGAGCAATTTGAAGATTGGATTCGTACATTACCAGAAACGATTTATCGTATGAAGGGCTATGTGCCGATTGAGGGCATTAAAAATCCGATGCTGTTTCAATATGCTTATGGAATGGTCCAATGGCTCCCTGAGTATATCAAAATGCCAGCAAAACTTGTCATTATTGGAGAAAATGTCAGTTCTTTACCTATCATTGGGGGACAATGAATAAAAATGATAATCTGCGAAATTTTGCATATGTACGTCATATGTAGCTTTACGCAGGTTATTTTATTTTTATGTAAATGAATTGTAATGCCTTTGTAACACAACTGTAATATTAAATAGTAATAAACACGCGACACTAGCTATCTCTAGGTCTATTCCATAATTGAAGGTAAGAAAATAGGCTGAGAATCTAGTGCATAAAACCATCATTTTTTATTCATTTTAATTGCGTATTTTCGAAAATAGTAACGAGTTTAAGAGGGGTGTCAACCCTCTTTCAAACGTAAGTATTTCATAGATTGGCGAAAACTAGTAAAAAATAGTATAAAAAAAACGCGATTTTTCGCGCATTTCTTTCTTCGTTGGAGACGTTAGCAAATGTTGGTAAGATTTTTATGAAAATCATCCTTTACGATTAGTTGCAGAGAAGGAGGAATTGCAAACATGAAAAAAACACTCACTGCAATTTGTGCAACAATTCTTTTAGCAGCTCCAATTCAAATAGCTTCTGCTGCTGCTAATACAACAGAAGGGGATTCTGTACAGCAATCAACGAACTGTAAAGTTTATTATTATAAATGGTCAAACAATCATAAGTGGAATATCAAATTACCACAGGCATCTACACCATCTAAAGAGGTGCCAACAACAAATAATAATACACAAACAACGCCAAATAATAATCAACCATCACAAAACGAAAAGCCAGCAACACCACCAGCTACTTCAACACCATCAACAACAACTTCAGATGTGAACGCATTTGAACAGGAAGTAGTAAAATTAACAAACGCTGAGCGTACAAAAGCTGGTTTATCACCACTTCAAACAGATGCGAAATTAATGGCTGCAGCTCGTGAAAAATCACAAGATATGCAAACAAACAAGTATTTCTCACATACAAGCCCAACATTCGGTTCACCATTTGATCGTATGAAAGCTTTAGGCATCACTTATAAAGGTGCTGGAGAAAACATTGCTCAAGGTCAACGTTCACCACAAGAAGTAGTACAAGCGTGGATGGACTCACCAGGTCACCGTGCGAACATTTTAAATGGTAAATTTACGCACATCGGTGTAGGTTACGTGAAATCAGGTAACTACTGGACACAACAATTTATTCAAAAATAATCACTTCTTACACAAAAGATACCCGATAAGTCTCTAATGGCTTATCGGGTATCTTTTTTTATTTGCAAAAGTTTAAATGCTAATGGACTGCTTAATTATTGAGCAAATCACAGTCTTCATCACTCATATATCAACCTTTATCATCCAACTTTTAAATTTTATCGTCTAACCATCAAAATGATAGTTTTTAAACTATGTTTTTGGGGAATTACTAAATTAGTAGTAGGTAAAAAGTAGGGAAGGGTGAGGTTGATGAAAAAGCCGAATTTATTAAAGCAATTTTTTGCAAGAGAAGAAAGTACACAGGCGATAGCGCTGGCTACAGTTCAAGATCATCGTTTATTCTCATATGCCATGTCCTTTGCGAAGTATCACCCTGATATGATGATTGTCTTTGCAGCGGATGGAGAAATTATTTATGTAAATCAAGAGGCACTCTATCAACTATTACACTATCGACCAAGCCATGCAGAGGATTTTAAGCGAATTTTGACGGTCCCTGATTATAAGCGGCTAAAAAGAGCATTCAACCAAACATTGCGGGGGAAATCGGTCAAAATTGATATAGAAAGGCTACAGCATCAAGGTCAACAGCTAAGTCTTGTACTAACATTTATACCGATTAAAAATGGTGAGGATCAGACAGAGGGGCTTTATTTAATTATTGAAGATATGTCCACCTATTCTGCGATGAAGCATCAATTATTGCTTCATGAAAAGCATTTAAATTATGCTCAGCATATTGCCGCAGTAGGGAGCTGGGAATACTTTATTCAGCATGACAAGCTGTATTGCTCCGATAATTTTTATCAAATTTTTGGCTTTAGCCGTTCAGAAAACGACGGTATTGATCGAGCTTTCCAATTCATCCATCCAGATGACCATGAAAAGACCTACGATGCATTTAACAATGCCCGAAAAGGCATCAACTTGAATAGTGAATTTCGAATATACCATGGTGAAACTCATGATTTGCGTTATTTACAAGCAGCCGCAGAAGTAACTTGGAAGGATAATAAGCCCTTTAAGATGGTTGGGGTTGTAAAGGATCATACAGCTTTTAAACTGCTTGAGCAGGCATTAAATGATACACTCGCCAACTATCATTATATTTTTAATCATTTAGATGCGGGGATTTGGATGCGAGATTCCATTCGAGGAACAATGCTTTTTGCCTCAAAAGGGCTAGAGGGAATTTTAGGCATTCCACTAGCGAAGCTTTACGAAGACGCCGAAGTATGGATTAACATGATTCACCCTGCACATCGCGAGGAGGTACTAGCGTACACCGATTATCTTGCTATGGGCAAGAGCTACCAAGTGATTTATCGTATTCTTTCAGGTGAAAACCAAACAAAATGGTTGCTTGAGCAAATTGTACCAAGACTCGATGAGGAGGGAGAAGTAAATCAAATTTTTGGCTTAGTAACGGATATTACAAAGGAGGTTGAACGAGAAAAGAAGCTCAATTATTTAGTGTACTACGATGAATTGACAGGCTTACCAAATCAATTGAGCTTGCATGATAAAGTGGACACGCTCTGTTCGGCAGGCGAGCCATTTGCCCTTCTCTATATTTCCATTAATCGTTTTCATGTGCTAAATAATGCATTAGGTTCACAAATCGGTGATGAGCTTCTTCGAGTGGTGACCCAGCATTTTGCCAAGCTTCTCGATGATACTAGTTACTTGGCACGCCTAGATCACCAGCATTTTATTTTGGTAATGAAAAAATATGTGAGTAAACAGCATATTTACGCATCGGCTAATCGTTTACTGAAAATCTTTGATACCGCTCTGACGATTAAAGACTATCAATTGCATCTCTCTGCTAGCATTGGCATTGTTTTTTATCCTGAGGAAGGTGGAGCGAGAAATATCTTATTAGAAAATGCTTACTCTGCTTTGTGCTATGCGAAGCAACAAGGGCGCAATCGCTTTCATATTTATGCCTTTACAGAAGATATTACTTCCTATAAGCAATACGTGCTAGATCGTGATATGCGTCAAGCGATGTTAAATGAAGAGTTTGAGCTATATTTTCAGCCATTGGTAGAGCCACAAAAAGGCAATATTTATGGGGCAGAGGCGTTAATTCGTTGGCATCATAAAGAATGGGGGCTTGTGTCACCTGGTGAATTTATCCCTTTAGCGGAAGAAAATCATATGATCCATATTATTACAGATTGGGTCATTAAAAAAGCATGTGCTTTCTTGCAGAAATGGAAGCAAGATGGGCATGTACTGCGTACGATTAACATCAAAATTTCACCTATTCGTTTGATGAAAAGGGGCTTTGTCCCATTTCTTCAAGAGCAATTGCAGCTCAATGAAATCCCTGCTCATTATTTACAATTAGAAATTACAGAAAGGACCATTTTAAAAAATAGTGCAAGTGTTATGACGGTATTAAAGGAGTTGCAAGAACTTGGTGTCAAAATTGCTATTGGTGATTTTGGAACAGGCTATTCATCGTTAGAATCATTGCGCACGTTTCAGCCAACAACGCTTCATATCTATGAGGCGTTTATTCGGCAAATTCGCCATGATCATCCTATTGAAAATGGGCTTATCTCAACAACAATCTATTTAGCAAAAATGCTAGGTATTCAAGTAGTGGCAAAAGGGGTCGAAAGCTATGATCAATATATTTTTTTAAAGCAGCATGAATGTCATTATCTACAAGGTAGCATCTATTCAAAAGCAGTTCCTGCGAAGGCTTTTGAAAAAATGCTAGCTAAAGGCTTCTTAGAACCGCCGAAAGCGATTGTCCAGCACAAGCCAGCTGTGGAGCGTCGCAAGTATTTTCGCTTTCATTTCCCAGCCTATGTGAAGGGCTCTATGACTATTATCGAAATGAACCAGCAAAAGCTTGCTATCGGTCATACGCCAATCGTGATTGAAAATATTAGCTTAGGGGGAATGAAGATTCGCTCTACACTGAAGCTACCAATTAATCAAACGATGAAGTTTCAATTTAACTTTGTGTTGATGAACCAGCCATTTAATATAGAAGGTACATTTAGATGGACATTAGAGGAAAAGTATCAAATTTATTCATATGGAGTAGCCTTCAATTTAACGCAGGAGAATGAGGGGAAATTAGCCCCTATCATCAATCGTATGACAGCTTTGCATAATCAGCATGAAAAAATAGAGGGGACGCCCTTTATCTATGAAGATATTGAAGCTTATTTTAAAAAATAATCCATTTAAAGATGCCCCTCTGTTTTAACGGGCATCTTTTTTATGGCTATGAATCCCACTGTGCAAGCGTTTGAAAATGGAGAAAAATGTTTATACTCTCCAATAGAGGGGGGCGTTTTATGGATAAAGTGGAGTATATGATGAAAAGCCTACAAAAAGCATTCTACCATTCCTCGGATTTGACAGTCAGACAAGTAGATTGGCATGAAGGGGATACGGCTATTTTATGCTTTTATGCTTCTCTAGTTGATGCGAAGGAAGTACAAAAAGTACTGGATACCATTTATGCCCGTTTAGATACAGATAAACCTTTTTGGAGTGAAACCTTAATTACGACATTGCAAAATTTTTCCTTACCGCAAGCGATTGAAAGGGTCTGTCAAGGAGAAACAATCGTGATATTGCCTGAAACGGGAGAGATGCTGACACTTAGCATCATGAATGAGGTGCGTCGAAATCTCGAAGAGCCGAACAACGAACATATTCTTCGAGGCTCGCATGAGGGGTTGATTGAGCGTGCAGACACCAATTTAGCCTTGATACGAAAGCGAGTGAATAACCCAGCCCTTATTGTGAAATCTTTTTCGATTGGCCATCAAACCAAAACAAAAGCCTACTATTTGTATATGGATGGCGTTATACAGCCTGAGACCTTACAGGAGATCGAAAAGCGAATTGCAGCGATTCAAATCGACTATTTTTATAGTATTGGTCAATTAAGTGATGCTTTAGAGGATTCGGTGTTATCGCCATTTCCACAATTATTACATACAGAGCATCCAGATCGTGTGGTAGCCAATTTAGTGGAGGGCAAGGTCGTGATCATGACAAATATTTCACCGTCTGCCTTAATTGGTCCCGTGACGTTTTTCTCTTTCTATCAAACACCTGATGACTATAATGGTCGAGTTGTCGTTGGTTCTTTTTATAAAATGGTTCGTTTACTATCATTTGTAACGGCGGTTTTTTTACCAGCTTTTTATATTGCAGTGATTAGCTTTCACTTTGAGGTACTGCCCTTAGAATTAAGTAACCAAGTGAAAAACGATGTCAACGATATTCCTTATCGACCTCTAATCGAAGCGCTCATTCTTGAGATTATTATGGAGCTCATTCGAGAATCGAGTATTCGCTTGCCACAATCAGTAGGGCAAACGATTGGAATCGTCGGAGGATTAGTAATAGGCGATGCCATTGTTAGTGCGGGATTAGTGTCAAATTTAATGGTCATTGTCGTTGCCTTAACGGCTATTTCAAGCTATGTCGTGCCATCTGTTGAATTGAATAGTACCATACGCATGCTACGCTTTCCGTTTATGGTACTGGCCTCCTTGTTTGGATTTTTAGGAATTGTCGTAGGGATTGTTATTTTACTCATTCATCTTATCAGTTTAACATCTCTCAAACAGCCGTATTTTTCACCCATCGTTCCTTTTCAGCCAAAAGCGGTGTATAAAATTTTTTTACGTTGGCCATTCATTAAACCGACAGCACAAGTCACTTCCTTTCAACCACCGAAGGATGAGCAGCTAAAAAATGAGGATACGCCATGAATTTTTCTTTATCCAAGGCGCAATTTTTTTTACTACTATTTATTATTCAAACAGGTGTTGTCTACATTGCCTTCCAAACACCATTAATCATTAACAGTCAACATAGTGCTTGGGTTGTTTTTATTTTAGCGAGTGTCATTCATTATAGCCTGTTACTTTTGTTTGAACAGTATTATCCGTATTTCTATTTAAACGGATTTTTTCGCTGGGTCTATCAAATCTATTGGTTAGTTTTAACCGCTGTATTGATAGCCTATATGGGGTATGTTTTAGCCACATGGGTATTACCACAAACACCTGAATGGTTTGTGGTTGTGATGATTGTAGGGCTATCCTTGTACGCCAACCTCGTAAGACCAGAAACGGTCATCAACATTGGTGTTATGCTCATACCGATTATTTTTCTCTTCGTGATTTTTTTAATGCTGGCGATTCCAGATTTAACGTGGAGTAATCTTTTTCCCGTTGAATGGAGCAATACGAAACAAATCATGGCGGGCTTGATTCATAGTACCTATGCTTTTTTTGGAATTGAAATGTACCTTCTTTATCGACCGTTTCTAAAACCAGATACACAAGTGAAAGGGAAACCTTTATTAATTTACCAATTGGTCATTTTTGTATTTTATTTGATTTCTGTGCTTTTTACGCAAATGTTCTTTGCCCTAGATGAAATCAATTTAATCCCAGAGCCAATTATGTATGTTTTAAAATCCCAGGAAGTGACCTTTGTTAAACGGCTTGATATATTCTTCGTTTATATTTGGCTATCATGGTCTATTGTCACGGTCATGATATTTGGTCTGTCCTTTCGAGTGCTGTATTTTTCAAAAAGGAGGAAGCACCCGAAACGGAGTATTGTCATCTACCATCTTTTACTGGCAATTCTGCCGCTCTTTGTGATGCAATTTCAACGCATTGAGTTTATCAAAAATTCTTTACACTATGTATTATTTGTGTTTACTTTTTTACTACCAATGATCATTATGTGTTGGAATAAATGGAGGGGAAAACGTGTTTCGTAAAGGGAGTATGATCATTTTATCTGTATTACTATTAGCGGGCTGCTGGGATGAACGCCTTTATAAAAACGCTTCTGTTGTGACGCTCGTTGGTGTGGATGGCTATGTTGGGGATTACAGAGGTTATTTTGCCTATCCGAATACAACAACACAGCAAAACGAAGTGATCGAAGCGGAGGGGATTTCACCGAGAGATGTGCGCACTAATGCCAATTTGAAAGTTGAGCAAACGTTAGATTTATCGGAGCTGTCAACCATCCTAATAGCCGATCAAACGGCGAGAAAGCCACTTAATGATGTTTTGGACATTTATTTTCGTGATCCTCAAAATCCAATTTCCATTAAAGTAGCGATAACAGAAGGGGATGTCCAACCATATATGGACTTAACAAAGGATTTAGCAGGAGGTGCTGGATCTTATTATGAACGCTTTATCGAAAGCACAGAGGAAAATACCTTTTTTCCGAAATTAAATTTACAGACGGTTGGCTCCATGCTATTTGAACAGACCATTGATATCGTCCTTCCTTATATTCGGCTAAGTGAGGATAAACAACATGCTGTGGCGGCTGGGTTAGCCTTGTTTTCAGGTCCAACTTTTACAGGCGCAGTATTAACACCAAAACAATCTCTTATCATGCTTCTCTTAATGGATCGATCTAATAAACAAGCACGCATGAGCTATATGTGGAAGCATGACGGGAAAGAAATGCCGATTACAGCAAATATCATCCAGATAAAGCGTAAATGGACAGTGAATGAGGAACTAAAAAGAATAACGCTGGATTACCAAATCGAGGTGGAAATCGAAGAATTCGCCCAAAACCATTTGTATAAAGAACCCATTTTTAAGGATGTTCAACAAATGATTCAAGAGCATGTGCAGGCTGAATTTGAGGAGGTTATACATATTCTTCAGAAGCAAAAGTCTGATGCATTAGGAATTGGCCGCTACCTTCGCGCTTATCACCCGAAGATGTTTAAGAAGGACTGGCATACTGAGTATGCTTCGTTACAGCTAGTGCCATCTGTTCAAATAAAAATCATTCGTACAGGTATTTTACGCTAAAAAATCGCCTTTCTCAGGAGGGAGAAAAGCGATTTTTTGTCGTTAGACGGCCACTCTTTTTTGAACAATTAGCAGACGAATAAGTAGGGTGATTGCGCCCATTGTTAAACCAGCAACAAGTCCAATCCAATATCCAAATGGACCAAAATCAGTATGCGTAGCAAGGGTATAGCCCACTGGCAAGCCAATGATCCAATACGAGATAATTGCCATCATAAATGTAATCATGACATCCTTATAGCCACGTAATGCCCCTTGTACGGGCGCTTGAATCGCATCCGATAGCTGGAAAATGGCTGCATAAACTAAAAATTGTACAGCATACTCAAGTACTATTGGATCTGTTGAATACATATGGGCTACAGGCTCACGTAAAATAAATAAGATACAAGCAGAAATAAAACTAAATAAAATGGCTGTGCCGACACATAGATAACTATAAATACGAGCATCCCGCATGCGACTAGCACCAATTTCAAAGCCTACTAATATGGTAACGCCCATGGAAATACTAAGCGGCACCATATAGAGCAGGGAGGTGAAATTCAAGGCAATTTGATGAGCAGCAATAATCTCTGTGCTAAAATGACTCATCATCATGGTAACGGCAGAAAAAATGCTTGTTTCTGCAAATAAGGAGATACCAATTGGCACACCAATCAGTAAAATTTCCTTCCATCGAAGCCATTCCAGCTTCGGCCAATGGTGGAACAAACGGAAACGTTCGAACGGTACTCGTTTGGCGATAATCCATACAGTGATCAAGAAAATGAGCCAGTACGTAATTGCTGTTGCGACACCTGCACCAATCCCGCCAAGCTCCGGTGCGCCGAATTTACCGAAAATAAAAATGTAGTTAAGGACGATATTAATCGGCGTTGTCAGTAATGTAATAATCATTGTGACACGTGTCTGCCCAAGGGCATCAATGAAACAACGCATGACAAAAAATAAGAATAAAGGTAAAAGACCAGCACACATCGCATAGATGTAGCCTTTTGCAATGCTATGTACAGCAGATTCTAAATTCATCTTGCTAAGTATCCAATCGATGCCAAAAAAGAGCCCTGTGAAGATGATGATTGCCAGCAAAATGGCTACATAAATGCCTTGCTGAACGGCCTTTTTGGCATCCATCTCTTTTTTCGCTCCGACTAGCTGTGAGACAATCGGTGTAATGGCAAGGAGAATACCCGATAGTCCTGTATAAATCGGCATCCAAATGGAGGAGCCGATCGAGACACCTGCTAAATCGGCCGTCCCATAGCGACTGGACATCAAAATATCAAAAAATGAAATAAGATAAATGGCTACTTGTGTTACTAAGATGGGAACAATCATTTTTAAAAGTAGTGCATATTTTTCCTTAATTGTGGATGTTTGGTACATATTTGATACTTCCTTCGTGAACATAATGAACAAGTATAGCATATGTAAAGAGAGAAAAGCTTGAAATTTTCGTGCTTCATCTATATCTTTTCTTCAGCATATAGTAAAATAGAACACTGTAAACAAAAAGTAGTGCGGACTACAATGGTTTTTAAGGAATAGGAGAATTAATGTGAAACAACAAACTATCATTTTAACCGGTGGTGGGACAGCTGGCCATGTGTCGTTAAATCAAGCGATACTCCCGTCTTTACTTGAACTTGGTTATGATGTCCACTATATTGGTTCAGAACAAGGTATTGAAAAAGAATTAATAGGCGAGGCTTTCCCCGATGTTCCGTTTTATGGCATTGCGAGTGGTAAATTGCGTCGTTATTTCTCAATGAAAAATTTTACAGACCCATTTAAAGTGCTTGCTGGAATGATGCAGGCTTTTCGTATTATTAAAAAAGTAAAGCCACAGGTTGTCTTTTCAAAGGGTGGCTTTGTTTCAGTACCTGTTGTTATGGCAGCAAAACTGGCAGGTGTGCCTGTTGTTATACATGAATCTGATGTGACACCTGGTCTTGCCAATAAAATTGCCCTGCCTTTTGCCTCTCATGTGTTCACGATTTTTGAAGAAACACTAAAGCATTTACCACAAGAAAAGGCAACTTGCACAGGCTCCATTATTCGTCCGGAGTTGTTTGAGGGCGAACGGGCAAAAGGGTTATCATTCTGTGGCTTTTCAACATTAAAGCCTGTTTTACTAGTGATGGGCGGAAGTTTAGGCTCTGTTGTCCTAAATGAGGCATTGCGTCAAAACTTACCAGAGCTTTTAAAGCAATTTCATATTATTCATTTGTGTGGGAAAGGGAACTATGACCAAGCACTAGAGACAATGCCTGGCTACAAGCAATTTGAATATGTGACAACAGAGTTACCTGATCTATTGCATGCAGCAGATTTTATCGTGTCACGAGCAGGCTCTAACTCCATCTTTGAATTTTTAGCGCTTCACAAACCGATGCTATTAGTACCTCTCTCTGCACAAAAAAGCCGTGGGGATCAAATTTTAAATGCCAACTTGTTTAAAAAACAGGGCTATGCGGAAGTGTTGCAGGAAGAAGAATTAACAAAGGAATCTTTTATGAAGTCGGTTCATACATTAACAGAGTGTAAGGCAGAAATGGTCGAGAAGATGTCAAAAACGCAAAAACCAAAAACACCAGACGAAATGGCAACATTAATTTTGCACTACAAAAAATAAAGGCTCTTTGAAAAAAGAAAAGAAGCTATGAGGCAGGTCAAAGATGACAAAACCTTATAGCTTCTTATTATATATGACACATTACATGGCTTGCTCTTCGCCTTCTTGCATTTGATGTGCTGTTATTAAGTAGAATAAATCTTTTTGAATTTTGAATAAATTAAATTGAGCTTCACCGCTATTGACCTGTTCTAATAAAGTCGGATGACTTTCATTGGCACTCACCACATAAGGTAGCTTTAATGCGGCACGCTGTGATTTTAAATTTTCAACTCGTATACGGAGAAATACCGTATGGAAATTATAATCAAAAAATAACTCATTCAAAAATAGCATTTTTGCCTTTTGATTATAGCCTTTACCCTGGTAAGGGAGTCCAATCCACGTTCCTAAAAAGCCTGCACCGTCCTCCACATCGTGAATACTAATGGTGCCGATTGGTTGACCCCAATCATCAGTAATGGTCCTGGAGATAGCGAGTCCTCTCGCTTCCTCTTCAATCAGTTGTTTTGTCATAAACCAATACTCATCAGCGGATGTGGCTTTCTGACGGACAAAAGGGAATACAGAAGGGTGTGATAATAGCTCATAAAGCTCTGTACATTCATGCAGGTCTCGATGTTTAAGCATACGAAACGCCTCCTTTACTAGGGTAGTTAAAACAATTCCGTTGAAGCATAAAGAAGAAAACTAAAATTCGTACTGGAATTAAAACCCAAAGAACTAGACGTTATAACTATGATATTCCATAATCTCCCGCTGTCTTACTGATTTCGACCATACCGAAAAAAGGCTAGTTTTTTAAATATAATATAACACGAAAGCTGTTTGATGCAATCATTTTGCTCGAAAAAAACAAAATTTGAGTTTAGTAGTCAGTAAATTCCGACAAAAGAAGAGGCATTGGCGAAAATATTGTTGTTTTTTAGCATTAAGTCTATCCTATCAATTTTATCTAATATTAATCATTTATACACTTCTTTAGTAGGATTTAAATGTTTCTACAATAGGTAATATATCAAAAAATATCCTAAAAAGGATATAATTTATCTTATTCTGTAAGGGTAATTTTTGATTTTTATGTTATAATAGTAGTATTATATAAAATCGAACAAAACATACATACTAGCATTTTTATCATGATTGCAATGGCTTTTCTGGAGGTGACAGCATGGAGTATCTTTTAAGCGAAGATTTTTTTAATTCATTATTTATTGGCAAAGATTTTGCTTTTCTCATGAAAAAAGTAGAGGATGATTATCAATATATTCGCTTAAACCAAGCAGCTCGTGACCTGTTATCAAATGAGGCGATTGGAAAAATGATTTCAAGCGTTACCTCAGAGCGCATTTTTTCGACCATTCAGAAAAATTACGATCAAGCGATTAGGGAGCATAATCAGGTTGACTATGTAGATTATGCGTATTTTCAGTCGGAGGTTCATAAATACGAAACGTCTGTCAGACCGTTGAAATATAATAATGAAGACTATATATTAGCCATCACAAAGGAAATTCTCTATGACCGCAATATTGAGGATAAATTTTTATTTATGCGGTCCATGTTTGACCATGCCTTTTTCTCCACGGTCATTTTATCGGCCGAAGGTATGGTATACGAAGTGAATTCTTGCTTTATAGAAGATTTCCAATTAGATAATGAAACTGTCAAGCAAAAATTGTTTGTTGATTTACCGATCATCCCGAAAGAAGAGATTGAACACATTGAAGCTTGTTTACAAAAAGCAGCAAGAGGAGAAAACCTTGATAAAAAGCTGATTAAGCTGTTTACGTCAGAAGGTCAGGAGCGCATGTATTTAATGTCCTTATCGCCTGTAATGCAGGATGATAATTCGTTTGCTATCTTTTTAATCATGCAGGATTTTACTCAATTTACTTTACAAAAAGCAGAATTACGTTCGAAGTCTCATGGATTAGAAGTTTTTAAGTCTGCCTTAAATTCAGCTACAGCCATTGCTGTATTGGACCATAAAGGCTATATTGCGGAAGCAAGCGATATGTTTTTACAGGCTTCTGGCTACACTGCGGAGGAATTAATAGGTCAGCCCTATTCATTAATGGAGCCAAGGTTCAATGCACAAAATTTTTTACAATTAATCGAAGGCAAGCTGGATACAATGGAGATTTGGCGAGGAGAACTGTGCTATCGCACAAAATATCATGCCGATTATTGGGTGGAGGCAACCATTGTGCCGTTAAAAAATGAGTTCGGTAAAGTCGAACAAATTTTAACCATTAACTATAATATTACAGATAAGAAAAAAATGTTCACAGAATTAAAAAATATTGAACGTACTTTCCGACTCATTACGGAAAACACAAATGATTTAATCGTGATTACGAATGAGGATGGTATTATTCTTTATGCGTCTCCATCCTATGGGATTTATTTAGGGTATGAAAATGAAGAGCTACTTGGGCAGTTTTACAGTGATATTTTAGATCAAGAAAGTAAAAACGAATGGCAAACATTTTTAAACAATTTTACAGGTCAGCCAGAAACACAGTTTGAGCTTTTACTAAAGGCGAAGGACGGTACACCGATTTGGACAGAGGGCAATGTCACGGTTGTACATGACCCTGAACGTGAAAAGGTTTCACAAATTATGATGGTGTCTCGAGAAATTACGCATCGCAAAGAAAGAGAAAATGATTTGCTCTATTTAGCCTATCATGATGCGTTAACACAGCTACCTAATCGACGTTATTTACAAAAAGAGTTTCCGAAAATACTGGCTAAAGCAGCTGAAAATCAAACCTGTGTTGCCATGCTCTATCTAGATGGCGATGATTTTAAAGAAGTCAACGATCGTTTTGGTCATGACACAGGGGATGCGTTTATTCAGCGCTTTGGTAATGCCTTAAATCAAACGGTTCGAAGTCATGACATGGTCATTCGAATTGGTGGCGATGAATTTATCGTCATCCTAACAGGTTTAACGAGAGAAGCTGATAAAAGACATGACCAAATTATGCATATTATTCGTCGAATCCGCGATGAACTAGCAGAAGGCTGGATGATTGAAGATCATCATTTTACTCCTACAGCCTCAATCGGTATTGCCTATTATCCAGATCATGCACAAACTTTGGATGAGTTAATGGATTTAGCTGACCGAGCTTTATATAGATCAAAAGAGTTGGGAAAAAATAATCTTTCCATTTCGGGAGCACAATAAAAAAGTCTGTCCACAAGGTTTCCCTTGTGAGACAGACTTTTTGTTTGATGTTATGCTAGAACGTGAGAGGGATAAATATCCTATATCGTTATTTTAGAATAGAAGGTGATACAATGCCTAAGAAGATATTGTTGGTAGAAGATGAGAAGCATATTGCGCGTTTTGTTGAACTAGAATTACAGCATGAGGGCTATGAGGTGAAAACAGCGTTTGATGGACGGGATGGACTGGCTTTGGCCACTACGGAAAATTTTGATGTTCTCTTATTGGATGTGATGCTGCCAGGCATTAATGGCATTGAAATTTGCCGCCGTATCCGAACGCAGTCACAGGTGCCAATTATTTTATTAACGGCGAGAGATGCTGTAATGGACCGTGTAGCGGGCTTAGATGCAGGAGCCGATGACTATATCGTCAAGCCTTTCGCTATTGAAGAGCTGCTTGCTAGAATACGGACGATTTTACGTCGTGTCACATCAGAGCCTACTAGCAGCGAATCTTTATGTTTACGAGATATTGAAATAGATGTGGCAGCCTATGAAGTTTTTGTTCAAGGGAATAAACTTGACCTAACAAAGACAGAATATGATTTACTAAAACTATTAATCGAGCACAAAAATAGAGTGTGTACGAGGGAGCATATTTTAACGTCAGTTTGGGGCTATGATACGGATATCGAGACCAATGTAGTAGACGTTTATATCAGACATTTACGCACAAAGCTCCCTGGTGATATGAACGCTTATATCGAAACTGTTCGTGGTGTTGGGTATGTGATGCGTGAATGAATAAATTAAAAAATTATATACGTCACCAATCTTTACAAAAAAAATGGATGCTGACATCAAGTAGTGTCATCTTTATTAGCTTTACAATTATTTGTATGGTCGTTTATCTTTCGCTTCATACATGGCTCTTAAACGATGAGGAAGGTAAGGTCAAACGTACAAGTGACGATATTATCTCCTTTTTAGAATCACAAGGTCCTAATGTTACCATTCAGCAAATACAACAAAATACAGGTTTGCTCAAATCCATTGCCGATCGCGATGAAACGGTCAGAATATTTAATAGAGATGGAGTGGATATTTTACGTATCAATGATACTTCAGCTGCTGCACCGCTACAATCGATGCAAGAAGTTCTGGAAATGACCATCGATAAGAAGGATGTACTCGTCATCAATGAACCGATAAGGATCGGCTTTTTTCAAGGCTATATCCAAGTTATTCATCCTTTGACTAGCTTTCAATCCCTTATGCATTATCTTCTGACAGCGATGCTAATAGCGGGTATAGGGGCATTGATACTATCAGGCTCCATTGGCTATTATTTGGCCAATTATTTAATGAAGCCATTACATGAATTGCGTGCATCCATGAAGACGGTGGTAGACCAAGGATTTAATCAGCCTATCCAGCTAACCTATACATCACAGGATGAGATTGGTGATCTGTTAAAAATGTACAATGCGATGATGAATGAGCTGCAAATTTCCTTTACCCAGCAGCAACAATTTGTCGCAGATGCTTCCCATGAACTGCGAACACCGATTCAAGCCATTGAAGGGCATCTCTCCCTGCTAAAAAGATGGGGCAAAGATGATCCAGCCATTTTAGAAGAATCCATTGATACTTCACTAACGGAAATTGCTCGGATGCGCAAAATGATTGAGGAATTATTAGAGCTTGCACGACGTGAGGAAAAAGATGAGGCAAGTGAGGCAAATGCACTAGTAGTAATAGAAGCCGTCATGGAGGAGCTACAGCTTGTCCATCCACAAGCACGAATATCGCTGTCGAAAAATGGCGAAATCGGTCCGTTATTTATTACCGAAAATGCACTAAGTCAAATCGTTCGTAATATAATAGAGAATGCAATTCGTTATTGTGAAAAAATTCCTGAGATTGAAATTTCTCTTACAACTGCTGGAAAAATTGCATGTTTAAAAATTGCTGATAATGGTATAGGAATAGCAGAAGACAATATGCCGTTTATCTTTGATCGATTTTATCGGGTGGATGAAGCAAGAAATCGTCAAATTGGTGGAACTGGCTTAGGACTTAGCATTTCGAAGATGTTACTTGAAAAATACAATGCGACAGTAGAAGTCAAGAGTGAGGTTAATATTGGAACCGTTTTCTCGCTAAGAATACCGCTAAAATATTAAGAAAAATTCACGCTTTATTTCATTATTCTATCCTTTGCGAAAAAAATTGCTTAATTTGCTAAAAAGAGTTGTATTTTTTGTGAAGAGTAGTAAGATTGAGATGGAAAAAACGTTCTTTAAAATATGGAAAAGTAGTGTGAAACTTTCTTTTAAAGAACGGCTAAATATTATATAATTAATTGTAATTTAATTAATGGAACTGCCGAAAGGCAAAATTTGGAGGTCATTTTTCATGTCGAACAACGTTACAACTGTAAGTTCTCCATGGTCAGCTTTCTCTGGTCCTAACCTAGGATATGTGATGGAGCAATACGACTTATTCTTACAGTCTCCTGAAGAAGTAGAACCGGAGTTAGTTTCTTTATTCCAACAATTTGGTGCACCAGTAGTAGTAGAAGGTGAAGTAGCTGTAGTTAGTCATACAGCAGCGGCTCCTGCTGGCGATTACAAAAAAGTGTTAGCCGCTGTGAAATTAGCAGACGCAATCCGTTCACACGGTCATTTAGCGGCAGATATTTATCCTCTGAAAAACCGTGAACTACAAACAGCTCAAATTGAAGAAAGCGCGTTCAACTTAAGCGCTGCGGATTTAGCTGAAATTCCTGCAGCAATCTTCTTCAAAGATGTGCCAGCAAACGTGAAAAATGGTAAGGATGCAATCGACTATCTAAAAGCTGTTTATACAGATAAAGTGGCATTTGAATACGGTCACGTAGTAGTTACAGAAGAACGTGATTGGATTCAAAAGCAAATTGAATCAGGCTCATTTAAACAAGCATTATCTTCTGAAGAGAAGAAAGCCTTATTAGATCGTTTAACTCGCGTTGAAAATTTCGAAAAATTTATTCATAAAACTTTTGTAGGGCAAAAGCGTTTCTCTGGTGAGGGCTTAGATACGCAAATCGTTCTATTTGATGAAATCGTTAAAATAGCAGAAGCCAAAAATGTAGAAAATGTACGTATTGGTATGGCACACCGTGGTCGTTTAAATGTTTTAACACACATCTTAAACAAACCTTATGACATGATGTTCTCTGACTTTGCACATGTTTCAAATGAGTTATTTATGCCTGAGCATGGCCGCCTTGAAATTACAAAAGGTTGGACAGGTGATGTGAAATACCATATGGGTGCTTCTTACAACCGTGAATCGGGTATGAATGTTAAATTGGCTTACAACCCATCACACTTAGAAGTTGGCAATCCAGTTGTACTTGGAGCTACTCGTGCAACACAAGATGATACGTCTAAACCAGGGCAAGCGGTACACGATCGTACAAAAGGCTTAGGTATTTTAGTGCACGGTGATGCTGCATTCCCAGGTCAAGGGATTGTGACTGAGGTTTTAAACTTTGCTAAAACAGAAGGCTTTACAACAGGTGGTACAATCCACATTATCGCGAACAATATGATCGGTTTCACAACTGAGCATTATGATTCTCGTTCTTCTGTGTACTCTTCTGACCCAGCAAAAGGTTATGAGGTACCAGTAGTCCATGTCAACGCAGATAGCCCAGAGGCAGTAGCGCAAGTTGGTCGTTTTGCTGCTAACTACCGTCAAAAATTCGGCAAAGATATTATTGTAGACTTAGTTGGTTACCGTCGCCATGGTCATAATGAAACAGATGACCCAACTGTGACAAACCCAGAAACATACAAATTGGTTTCTAAACATGAAACAGTGCGTGCTTTATACGGAGCACAATTAGTGGCTGAAGGTCTTCTATCTGCTGAAGATGTAGCTGCCTTAGATACAGCAATCTATGCAGAAATGCAAGCAGCCTATGACCATGTAAGAGAAATGGCAGATAAAGATGATCATCATCATTTAGAAATGCCAGCAGAATTAAAAGTAGAGTTCCCACAAATTGATACAGCAGTTGGTGCGGAACGTTTAGAAAAAATCAATGAAGAGCTTTTAGTGTTTGAAGAAAACTTCGAGCCACAGAAAAAGCTTGGCAAAATTTTAGAAAAACGTCGTGATGCCTATGCATCAGCAAAAATTGACTGGGGCCATGCAGAAACGTTAGCGTATGCGACAATTATCCAAGACGGCACACCAGTACGTTTTACAGGTCAAGATGCTCAACGTGGTACATTCTCTCAACGTCACTTAGTACTTCACGATAAAAACAATGGGAATGTCTTCACACCGCTTCATCATATTTCTGGTGCGAGTGCATCCTTCTCAGTACACAACTCTCCACTGACTGAAGCGGGGGTAGTAGGCTTTGAGTATGGCTACAACCTAGAAAATAGTCATGTCTTAACAGTGTGGGAAGCACAATTCGGTGACTTTGCGAACATGGCACAAGTGATGTTTGATAACTTTATTTCAGGGGCACGCTCTAAATGGGGCCAAAAATCTGGATTAGTGATCCTTTTACCACATGGTTATGAAGGTCAAGGTCCAGAGCACTCTTCAAGCCGTATGGAACGCTATTTACAAATGTCAGCTGAAAATAACTGGTTTGTAGCGAACTGTTCAAACGCAGGTAACTACTATCACTTATTACGCCGTCAAGCAGCGTTATTGGGTACAGAAGGGGTACGTCCACTTGTAGTCGTATCACCAAAATCACTATTACGTCACCCATTAGCAGCGGCTAATGCTGAACAATTAGCAAATGGTTCATTCCAAGAAGTGATTGAACAACCAGGTTTAGGCGCTAAACCAGAAGCTGTAGAGCGTATCGTTTTAGGAACTGGTAAAGTGATGATCGACTTAGCGGATCGCGTAAAAGACGGAGAAGGCTTCGATCATTTACACATTATTCGTGTAGAACAACTTTACCCATTCCCAAAAGAGCAAGTTGCTGGTATTATTGCTAAGTATCCAAATGTGAAAGAAATTGTTTGGGTACAAGAAGAACCTAAAAACCAAGGCTCATGGAATTATGCATTAGAAACATTATATGAACTTTCAGAAGGTAAAAAACTTCGCTATGTAGGTCGTCCTGCAATGAGCTCAACTTCTGAAGGGGATGCAGATTCTCATAAAGCAGCACAAGCAGCATTAATTGAAGCGGCAGTTGCTGAGCCAGTGAAGGTTAAATAATCACATATAAATTTTTGAAAAAACCGGGCTACTTGCCCTTAAGCAGTAGCCCTTTTATGTGCGTCATGCACGTTAATCAAAGGAGGAAATGAAAGTGGCTGAAATTAAAGTCCCTGAATTAGCAGAATCGATTACAGAAGGTAGTATCGCACAGTGGGTAAAAAAAGTGGGCGATCGCGTTGAAAAAGGTGAATTCATCGTTGAACTTGAAACAGATAAAGTAAACGCTGAAATCATTTCTGAAGAAGCAGGTGTATTAACACAAATTTTAGCTGAAGAAGGCGATACTGTACTAGTTGGTCAAGTTATCGCAGTAGTAGAAGCAGGCGAAGGCGCAGCACCTGCACCAGCAGCGGCTCCAGCTGAAGCAGCTCCGGCTCCAGCAGCGCCACAAGCAGCATCTGCACCAGTAGCATCTGCTCCAGTTGTAGAAGAAACGTCTGGTGAGCGAGTAATCGCATCTCCAGCAGCACGTCGTCTTGCTCGTGAAAAAGGTATCAACCTTGCAGCAGTATCTCCAGTAGATCCACAAGGACGTGTACGTGTACAAGATGTAGCAGCTCATGGTACAGCTCCAGCTGTAGCACCAGTAGCAGCACCTACATCAGTAGCAACTTCAGGTGGCCCAGTAGTATTTACACCAGCAGCTAATTCTGACCGTGTAACAATTGAAAAAATGAGCCGTCGTCGCCAAACAATTGCCAAACGTTTATTAGAAGTGAAACAATCAACAGCAATGTTAACAACATTTAACGAAATTGACATGACAAATATCATGGCACTTCGTAAACGTAAACAAGAAGAGTTTGTAAAAGCAAACGACATCAAACTTGGTTTCATGTCATTCTTCACAAAAGCTGTTGTTGCGGCACTAAAAAAATACCCATACGTAAACGCTCAAATCTCTGGCGATGAAATTCATTTAAATAACTTCTTTGATATCGGTATTGCTGTATCAACTGAAGAAGGTTTAGTTGTACCAGTTGTACGCGATGCAAACAGCAAAAACTTTGCAGAAATCGAAAAAGATATCGCTAACTTAGCGACAAAAGCTCGTGATAAAAAATTAGGCTTAAATGACATGGCTGGTGGATCATTCACAATCACAAATGGTGGTGTATTCGGTTCATTAATGTCAACTCCTATTATGAACGGTACGCAAGCTGGTATTTTAGGTATGCACTCAATTGTTAACCGTCCAGTTGCAGTAAATGGTGAAGTTCAAATCCGTCCAATGATGTATGTAGCACTTTCTTACGATCACCGTATCATCGATGGAAAAGATTCTGTAGGATTCTTAAAAACAGTTAAAGAATTAATCGAAAATCCTGAAGATTTACTATTAAATTCATAATGCCATTCAACCCTGCGAACAATGTTCAGCAGGGTTTTTTTATGCATGACGAAAGATTTTGACCGATTCTATGTTTGAAAGAGTACTAATGTTATATCGTTTAGAGGAGCAAAAAAGAAATAAACACAACTTTTCTCACATAGAGCACATACTCTATAATAAAAATTTGTTGTAATTTTCAGAAATATCGATGGAAGCTTAACGATTTAAAATGAATAGAGAACGAACAATATCCTAATATTGTCATTAGTCAGAAAAATGTTAAAACTGTCTTGACGAGTGTACTAGTTTTATAGTAGTATCTAAATATCAATTAAATAAACAAACCTCACTAACGTTTACCAGTGAGGTAGAGGCGCGGTATTTATTAGTTCATTGTTGAGTTCAAGCAAGCGAAGACGCAATGAAGAAGGAAATATCGCCGAAGTATAAAAGGAGCTCGTACTTTTATGCTGGGTCTGCAGTGAATAAGTGCAGGACTGTCCTAGTAAATGGATTTCCAGATTTACTAGGTTGTGCTATCTCGGAAAATGGAAATTATAGTGAGGATTTGGGCAACTGTCATACAAGGTAAGACCTAAGTTCAATATACTTAGGTCTTTTTTATTACAGTTGTCTTATTTTTTTACAGAAAAGGGGAGTTTTTTATGAAAAGAAAATGGTTGTTAGTAATGATCTCTATCATGACAGCAATTGTGCTAGCTGCATGTGGCACTAGCGACAAAAAGGATGGCGGTTCAGGTGATGCTGGTGCTGACAAGGAAGCAAGTGGCGGTGAATTCCGAATCGGAATGGAGGCTGGCTATCCACCATTTAACTGGACACAGCAAGGTGATGCTAATGGTGCAGTGAAAATTGCTGATAATGCAGAGTATGCAGGCGGCTACGATGTCCAAATGGCAAAAAAAATTGCTGAAGGCTTAGGCAAAGAGCTAGTCATTGTCAAAATGGAATGGGATGGATTAGTACCAGCGCTACAATCTAACAAAATTGATGCCATTATCGCGGGTATGTCACCAACTGAAGAGCGTAAGAAAACGATTGATTTTACAGAAAACTACTATACTTCTGATTTCGTTATGGTTATTAAGAAAGGTAGCAAGTATGAAAATGCAAAATCGATTCAAGATTTCTCTGGTGCTAAAATTACTTCACAATTAAATACATCGAACTATAACGTTATTGATCAAATTAACGGTGTAGAAAAACAAACAGCAATGGAAAGCTTCCCCTCAATGCGTGTCGCTTTAGAGGCTGGCAAAATTGATGGCTATGTAGCAGAACGTCCAGAAGGTATTTCCGCTGCTGCTGCCAACGATAAGTTCACATATGTTGCATTTGAAGAAGGCTTTGATACGGATCTTTCCAATACTTCGATTGCTGTAGGCTTACGTAAAGACGATGCAAACCGTGAAAAAATCAACGAAATCCTAAAAGGTATTTCGGAAGACGATCGTCAAGCTATTATGGAAGAAGCGATTTCTCAACAACCAGCAGCACAATAATGACAAGGCACGGGCTAGTTGCTGGTCCGTGCATGATCATTTCATCATTATCAAAATGAGAACCTCTCTACATAATGATAATGTCCTAGCGTAACAAATCATAGAATAGTAGAAATAGCTAGGACACGAAGGAAATAAGCAAGCAACATGACATTGTTAGGAGGAACATCATGAGTCTTGAATGGATACTTTCAATTATTGAAAACAACTGGCAAATGTTTTTACGAGGTGCGTATTATACGTTACTGATTTCGATTATTAGTACAATTATTGGTGCATTCATCGGATTTTTCATTGGAATTATGCATACGATTCCAGTTCGTAAAAAAGGTTTAAAATTTTATAGCTTAAAGCTTATTAATTTTATCCTGACATGCTATGTTGAATTTTTCCGTGGTACACCAATGATTGTACAGGCTATGGTAGTCTACTACGGACTAGATATCGCATTTGGTATCGATATGCATTTTATTACAGCAGGTATTTTAGTCGTTTCCCTTAACACAGGGGCCTATATGGCAGAAATTGTTCGAGGTGGTATTGTCTCGATTGATAATGGTCAATACGAGGCAGCATCGGCAATTGGTATGAATCACTTCCAAATCATGCTGCATGTTGTTTTACCACAAGTAGCACGTAATGTCTTACCAGCGACAGGTAACCAATTAATTATGAATATTAAAGATACAGCCGTCTTAAATGTCATTGGGGTAACGGAATTATTCTTCCAAACAAAATCAATTTCAGGTAACAACTTCCGTTATTTTGAATCATTCTTTGTCGCATGTATTCTTTATTTTATCATGACATTTACCGCATCTCGCATCCTTCTCTATGTTGAAAAACGTCTAGATGGACCTGATGCCTATCAAAAAGAACAAAAAGAAGCTGTATAGGGGGACGCACAAATGGCAGTGATTAAGATTGAACATTTAAGTAAATCATTTGGACGTAACCAAGTGTTAAAAGATGTAAATTTCCAAGTAGAAAAAGGCGAAGTCGTTTGTTTAATTGGCTCTTCTGGTTCTGGTAAATCGACATTACTTCGTTGCATCAATTTATTAGAAACGCCAAGTGGTGGTCAAATTATTTATAAAGGGGAAGATATTTTAGATGATAAGCACAATATTCAAGAATATCGTACACATCTAGGAATGGTATTCCAGCAATTCAATTTATTTAACAATCACAATGTGTTAAACAATTGCACAGTGGGCCAAATCAAAGTATTGAAGCGATCAAAGAAAGAAGCAGAAGAAACGGCGCTTAAATATTTGAATATCGTTGGTATGGATCAATTTGTGAACGCCAAGCCTCGTCAGCTTTCAGGGGGGCAAAAGCAGCGTGTGGCTATCGCTCGAGCATTATCAATGAATCCAGATGTCATGCTATTTGATGAACCGACATCGGCATTAGACCCAGAAATGGTCGGTGAGGTATTAAAGGTGATGCGACAGTTAGCTACTGAGGGAAATACAATGTTAATCGTGACACATGAGATGGAGTTTGCCAAAGAGGTGGCAGATCGTGTCGTCTTTATGGATAAAGGCATCATTGTCGAGGAAGGCCCACCATCACAAGTATTAGTAAACCCTCAGCATGAACGGACAAAAGAATTTTTAAAGCGGACATTAAAATAAGCATAAAAAAAGTGAGTCCGATTTACTGGACTCACTTATTTTCTAGAATTCCATTCTGCATAAAGAACAAAGCAGATTGCAAATGCTACAGCAATAATAAAAAACCATTGCGGTACACCACCAAAACTCATCATAACACCTCAAATAGTCATTTTTTTTGGATAGAATAGCTATAGTCTTTCTTTTTTCTCCACAAAAGCCCAAAAATATTATAAAATAAGCAATAGACATTAGCTTAGGCTAGTAAAGAGAGGTAGAGAGAATATGTTACATTTAAAATGGAAAGATGCGCCAACACTACGCACGATAACTTGCAAACATACAAATGCATCAAAATACTTAGTGTCCAATGTATTAACAGTAGGGAAAGAATATGAAGTAAAAAATGAAACAGAAGAGTTCATTTTTATCATCGATAATACAGGTAATGTCGGTGGCTACTATAAAGATTATTTTGAATAACATAAAACAGGGTGGTTCAGATTATGTGCTGAGCCACCCCTTTTTTTGTTAATCGCGCTGATAGCCTCTGGCACCTGCCACATCTTGTAGCTGTTGTTTTTCTTGTTCAGTTGCTGTATGCAGGGCAAACACATCTTTAATCGCGGTTTGCAGTTCTCGCTGCGTTTCTTTAAATTTCGAAACCTGCTGTTCAAACGATGGACTAGAGAAGCGATCATGTGCCTGAGCTAATCGTTCTTCTAGCTGTGCATAGTGATGATCCATATGCATAGAAAGCATCATCGCCAGCTGATTTTTCCAAAGAGGAATCAAAGTGACAATCGAAAATTCAATTTTTTCCGCTAACGTTTGATTCGCCTGTTGAATCATGCGTATTTGAGGAGCCGTTTGCAGCGCTACTTGCTGTGATACTTGTAAATCATAAATACGTTGATCCAACCTTTCAATTTGTGCGGCAAAGTCATTGAGCTGCTGAATAGCAAGCGGTTGTTTCGTTGCTTGAACACTCGTTATTTGTGTGGGTAACTCAACCTCAATGGCTTGCTGTTTTTTCATTTGACCTGCTGCAATGGCAGTAGCCAGCTCCTCAAAAAATCCACGATTATGAGCATAAAGTGCTTCTAAGTTTTCGACATCCTTGATCAACTGAAGCTGTGCACGCTCTAGCTGAACGCCAATACGTTCCACCTGAATACTAATACGCTCAAATTCTGTTAATGTTTGCTTCACAGTCGGCTCTGTTTTTCCAAAGATTTTTTTGAAAAAGGTTTGTTTCTTTGGTTCTAAAGCCGTCGGGTCTATTCGATCTAACGTGTGCATTAAGGAATCAAGCATTTGACCGATTTTTGAGACGTCCTTTTGCTTCACTTGCGCAAGCATGCGATCAGCAAATTGAGACAGGGCTCGCTGTGAATCTTGCCCAAGGGACAGCAATGATTCAAAATCTGTTAAATCAATTTGACTAGCATAAAGTAAGGCACGACTTTGTGCAAGAGGCGATAGCGTTTCATAAGTCGCCATCGCCTCATTTTGTGGAGTTGTTTCTAAATAGGATTGGACTAGTGGAGAAAGTCCTGGTATGGTATTCAGTTGAAATGCGTGTTCATTTGCTGTCATTTATCGTCCCCTCGCCAATCCAATTGTTCTCTACGTCTAAGATTGGAACGATTTGCGAATTCAATCTCCATTTGTAGGGTATCAATATCATTAGCAAGCGCGTCCTTTAAATCAATTTGAATCGTATCATTTAAATCAGTTAGCGTTTCACGTGTTTTTGATAATGTTAATTGAATTTCTTTATCCTTAACAGGCTGCTTCGAAAGCATTGTATACTTATCTGTTAATTCCACAGCAGAAGGTAAGTGTGCATAGAAAAAGGGCTCTACATTATAAAATTTTCGTGGGTCTGTCTTCACAATTTTGACGATATTTTTAGAAATACGCGTCATTTCAAGTAATTGTTTAAACGCAGATACAGAACGTACGCGTAAATAGTTTTGACTTAATGTTTGAATATGCTTATTAGCTGCTGATAATTGTGTTTCAATATGCTTGAATTCTTCTTTTGTAATACCTGCTATTTGCATGACTTTCTTTTTTTGTCTATGTTTCAGCAACGTTGTACTCGTCGCATAGGAACCCGCAAACAGTAAACCACCAAGGAAGAATCCAGGATTTGCCGCAATTGCTGCGATAGAAACGGTCGTAAGCGAAATAAGAAAGCTGGCAGAATGTCTAGAAAAAAACTGTCCGACACTAAGCATTGTTTCATCCTCCTTGCTTTTCAATATGTCTATCTTCTTATACGAAATAATCGACATAAAGTTTCATTGAAAAATAATCCCTTACATAAATTTTACTGCTATTTGTTAACTTTCTCAATGATAATACATAGAATAAGTGAATTGTTTCTCCAAATGCGTCGATTTTGTCCTCCTAATGAACGATTGTGGCATTGGCATGAGCGGTTCACCCTCAAAATAAAGCGAATTATCAGTACTAATAACCATTCAAGCGTTAACTAAAACTGTAGCATCCGTTCGACCCAACCCCAAAACATTATGAATGGGAACAAAATGATATGTCTTAGCTCAAGGGCACGTCTTTTTTAAATTGAAACTTTACCCAAATAAATTCGTAAAATAGTTAAAGGGGGAAAGAGCATGACAAAAATTTATATGATGTCGATTACTAAAAATATAGATGAACAAGTATGGGAGCAAAAGGTGATAGAAAAGATCTTTGAGAAAAAATCAAAGCTAAAAGCGTACTTATGCAAAGAGGGATATTTGAAGGAATCCAAAAATCAATATGTGAAAATCAATGAAGCATCTATCTATGTTGCGACGATTCAAAAAATAAAAATTACATAATCGTCAGAGGTCTGGATGTGGCTTTTTGTTGTCCTTTATAGTTCTTACAATAATGCGGTGTAGTATTAATTTAATAGAAATAGGAAGAAAGGTATGGAGATTATTTGATGAAGAAAGATATTCAAGAGTTGCTTGATGATCACACTTTATTTGCGAGACAAATTGCTAATGTAAGGTTATCGAATTTATCATTTGATGTATATGAATTTAGAGATAATTATGTTATGCAAGTCGATTTAATATTTGCAGAAAAAAGTCAATTTGATACTATTCAAGAGGCATTTTCAGCGATCTTTAAAAAGGAATTGTTTGATGGAGAGGAATGGAGAATTAATGATGACCCAGACCCTTCAGATGAACAATGGATAACGGCGTTAGAAATGGGCTGGATTAATGAGTATTACCCAAAAAAATACAGTTATATGGAGTTAGTGAACAAAGATGATTTTATCAGTAGATTTAAAAATGAGTTAGCATACCTTAATGCTCAAGAGGCCATTGTAAAAGAACTGTTAACTAGATTGAATAATGTCGAAATTATTCAAATAAAAAAGGGATATACATATGATTATATATTTGGAAAATCTGATAGTCATTATTTTTTATTTGAATGGGGAATATATGATTAGTTTGTTGCTGACTATTACGAACATTAAGTAACACTCAAATGAAAAGATGTTACTAGTTTTAGGAAATGTTTCAAATCAATGTAGGGCAAAAAGGGAATGCTTTCTTTACTCTTTTTGACGTCCGGTATATCAGTACAAAAAAGAAGAGCCAGACTAAACAATGTCTGACAACACAGTTTCATCTAGGCTCAATGAGTGTTGAAAGCCTTGTATTTCAAGGGAATTTCAAGTTTTATTGTTTCATGAAAGTTCATTAAGTCGTATTCAAAACTAACTAGATATTAATGTAGTTGGCGAATTTTTGAATTGCTTCACTTTTTGCTTTTTTGGTTACATGCGTGTAGATATTTAAAGTTGTATTGATATTGTTATGCCCTAAACGTTCTTGGACTTCTTTGATAGTAGCATCTGCTTCAAACATCAATGAACAATGAGTATGTCTTAAGCCATGAGGGGAGATTTTCTCCAACTCATTTTTTTTTGACCGACAGCATCCATTTTTGTGGAATGGCTAGCTGCAAATATTCGTTGTACTTATTACTAAATACAAGTTGGTCTGGTTTTAATGTGTTATAGCCTAATTTAAAGTAATCTTGTTTTTGTCTTTTTTTCCATTCATCTAATATACCCATTGTTTTTTAGGAAATATATGACGAGCACTATAATTGTTATCTTTGCCCACAAGGGCAGATATTGAAGTATGCGACAACGACGAAGGAAGGCTATCGGCAATATAAATCGAATCCTTTGATTTGTGCGAAGTGTCCAAGCCTTTCCCAATGTACAGAAAGTAAGCATCATCAAAAACTCATTCAACGCCATATCTGGGAGTCTTATGTGGAGGAAGCTGAACATTTACGCCATTCCTATGACATCAAACAGATTTATGCAAAGCACAAAGAAACGATTGAACGTGTCTTTGCGGATGCAAAGGAAAAGCATGGTATGCGATGGACAACCTTAAGAGGTCTGAAAAAATTGTCCATGCAGGCGATGCTTACTTTTGCTGCCATGAATTTAAAGAAACTGGCTACTTAGACGTGGCAAGTAGCTTAAGAGAGCAACTATGCTCGAAGAGTATGTTGGAATCGGCAGTGATTTACTAAATATTGAAAATGAAAGCGAAAGAAAAATGACAAAAGCCATCGAGAGTGAACTTCTCGATGGCTTTTGTCTACAGTCTGAACAGCCAATTAGTTTTGGCTGTTCCTCTTACTTGTTTATTAAATGAATTTAGGGTCTTTCTAAGCACCATTCACCGGGTGGACATTTTGAACTTGCAGATGCAGAAGGAGCTGCTACTCCTAATACCAATACAGAAAGGCACAAAGCAGATATTACAAAACCGATTTTCTTTTTCATTTTTATCCCTCCATTCCCTTTTATAGTAAATATAATATCATATAAAAACTAAAAAATATGAATAATAAAAACAAAAATAACGACAAGATACGACAGATCAGGAGATATAAAAGGGAAATAGAGTTTTATTAGTTTGTAAATCTAACATTGAGCTTTACAAATAATACTGACGGAAATTGAGCAAAAAATACACGATACTTCTTTTCAAGCTAGAGCTCATCAAAAACTATTGATATGAATTAAGGAGGGATGAACAATGGAGCTTACAAAAGCATAAAATATTGTATTAGTATTCAATTGTTGGTTGAAATTAACAGATTAGATTGTAAAATAATATTTAAAAGAGGTGATCTTTCATAAACGAACTTTTAGAAGTTGCAGAAGTAGCTAAAAGACTTAAATGCAATAGAAATAAGGTTTATGAACTTATTAAAAGTGGCCAACTTATAGGGTTAAAACTTGGTCGAATGAAAGTAATCAACTATTGAACTTGATGATTTTTTAGTAAGAAACGCTGGTAAGGATTTAACAGATCCTTTTAACGTTAAAAATTTATGATATACAACTTCTACAATAAAAATATGTTAAACACTTTCAACTGCACGATCAGTCGAGAGTGTTTTTTCTTTTTTATACAGCTTAGAAATTGGCAATGATAATAAAGAAACAATTGGAGTTTGCATATGAAACAATATTTAAAATTAGAGTTAGCAGATACCAGATGATTTAGGACTAAGGCCAATACAGGCAGCGAAAAATATTATTGCTAATCCTGATAAAAAAAGACAATGACTGTAGATGAATTGGCAGAGGAATTACAAATAAGCAATACAACGATTTACACTATGGTTCGTCGAAATGAAATTCCACATAAAAAAGTGCGTGGTCGTATTTTATTTCATAGGATTACCATAGAAAACTGGTTATCGAATACAGAATTGAGCTGATACTAGTATAAGGAAAGTAAAAACAAAAGTCTTTCATGTCATTTAAAAAACATTTTTTCTTTTAACCATTTTATATAGAAACTCCTCTGTTTCCTTAGTCCTTAGCAGGGTAATACCATTTGCCTCCAATTTTCGCTTTCGGAAAATCTTTATCATGGAAGAAATTTCCCTGAATGCTATTCCAACTCATACACGTTCTACGTTTAAGTTCATTGGAATCCCAAAATAGCAAATCATTCGAATGTTCATTTATTTTTTCTTTTATAACTTCTTTAAGTAATTCCTGAACCCTATTATTATCAATTTGAATTTTAATCATAGTTTTTCCTCCATTGATATTACTAAATATAGCGGACACCCGAATTATTGGGCACCCTTTTTATTTGGAGTGTATTCGATTAAATCAGAGATGTCGCAATCTAAAGCTACACATAAGGCTTCCATAGTATTTAAATCAATTCGTGTCACTTCATTCTTTTGTAAAGCGTATAAAGTATTCTTATTTAATACACTTTTCTCCACTAATTGCGGAACTTTAATTTTTCTGTCAAACATAATTTTTATCAAAATAAATCCCGCCTAAATTAATTATACAATGAAGTTGATATTAATCTGTTTTATGACTATCAATAGTCAGTCGGTGAATGGACTAGAAATAGCCGACATTTAGAAAAGGGTTAGAGAGTGAACGTTACGGCAAAAGAATGGTGTGCTATGTAAGACCATAATAAGCAAATACTTTTAAATGCAGTAGCAAACAAATAAAGAATGAAAGAGGGAATCAGAATGGAACAAGTAGCGACGAAGGTAAAATCATTGGTATATGAGAATAGTTGCAATGTCTATAACTTATCAGTACAAATGATTCAATTAGAGGTTGTGCAGGGTGCTGTAGCACGATTGATAGAAAAACTTGACGATATGGTATACAAAGGTTGGCATAAAGAACCAGGTATGGCTCGTCTTGCGATTGAAGAATTAAGAGATACAGTACGTTTGATTGATACGGGATTCAACCCTTTATTTAAGGACATGTCAGAAGAAGTTAAAACCCTTAATATTCATGCTGATAAATTATTTGAAACGGTGATTAAAAGTGAGGAAAAATAAAAAAAACCGATGCGCTAACATCGACTAAATAAAAATCTAAATAATATTTTAACACATAAATGGGGATTGCACAAAATTGTGCAGTCCTCTCACTATAATTCAAATAGGTGAGGTAACTTTTCCCCAGTCCTATTTTTCGTTTTTGTTTTTAACTACTGATACGGAATTTCCGTATTGTTCGCAAATCCTATATTTTCGAAGTGGCGCAATTCGTCAATTTGATGATTCGCTAAATATGAAGTAGAAAGGTGAGCTGAAAAATCAGCCGACCTATAAGAGCCTGCTCAAAATTTAGCAACCTTCATCAAATTGAGGGCGGTCAAACCAAAAGTGGACTGTCCTAATAAGGTAACTGTCTTTTCGGCAGGATTCTTCAAAGATGAGGAGACGTGAAATTTGACGTCTCCTCATTTTTGAGCAGAAGTAATTGGTGGCTGAATTTTCAGCCGGCCTATTTTATAGAAAGTGAGTAAAATAGATATGCTCAATTTCCGACCGATGTAAAAGAGTGTGGAAGGTAAAATAAAAGGACTTGGGAATTAACCCCAATCCTAATAAACTTGCCCCCAGCAACGTCATTTAAGATAAACCGTATTCATTTTATAATTAAAAGTGCCAAAACCCTGATAAACCTTAGTTTTACAACACCGTTAAAAAAAGAGCCAGACTAAACAATGTCTGACTCCATACGTACATATCCTTTTAACTCATCAAACAATTCTAATGAAAATGAATTGGAATCTGCTTGAGGGCTGACGCCTTTTTGGACAAAAAGGAGGAATTCATTAAGCGCTTTTTCAGAGCCTTCCACTTCCACTTCAATTTGCTCTGCGTTATTCAATCGGCAGTAGCCTTTTAACCCTAATTCAATAGCTTTTTGTTTGATGAAAAAACGGTAGCCTGTGCCGTAAACATCACCAAAAAATTTGATACTTGCTCGTTTGTTCAAGGGAATACCTCCTAGCTAATGGGGGGAGAGGGATGAGCCTCTCCGTTTATTGCATGACACGTTCTTTTTCTAAATAGGCAATTAAGTTATTAATATAATAAAGAACATGCTTAGATGCCTCATCTACTTCCTTTAAATGGACATCGGCTTGCTCGATATGGCCAGCTTTATGGGCTTCTGCAGCAAGCTTCGCTGATTCATGAACACGTAAATGATAGCCATCCAACTCATGATAGTCCTGTAAATGACCGAAACGTTCTACTGTTCGTGGCGCTGTGTACCATTTGCCAAGTCGGCAATCTCGATGGGAAGAAACATCGCTTGGTTCCACTTTTTCTAGGTCAAGGAACATATTATAAATGCGCCATTTCCATAAAATATGATCAGCCTTCGATAATTGTAAAAGAGCAATAGATGAAAGCTGCACATTATTGTTGGCAATAATATCATTACGGAAACGGTTAATTTCTTTCCCTAATAAATGAATGTCGCTGGATGTATTATGGCTATAATCACGAATATCTTCCTGCAAACTTGAAATTTCAATCATTCTCGCAGAGACTTCATCAATCGCAGCTGCTTGTTGTTGTGAAATGGCTGCTGTATTTGTAACATCTAAATTAATGCCTTCAATCGCATGCACAATGGCATTTAATAATGGTAATGAATCTTTTGCCTCGACAGTTGCTTCTTTAATGATGGCTGTCGTTTCCGTAATGGAATGAGACACATCATTGGAATAACTCTTTAAATGGTGAACATTCGCAGATACTTCGCTTAGCGCAGAGACCGTGTTTTCAGCTAGCTTTCGTACTTCTTGTGCTACGACCGCAAAGCCTTTTCCATGTTCACCTGCGCGTGCGGCTTCGATGGAGGCATTGAGAGCAAGTAAATTCGTTTGATCTGCAATTTGGTTGATTAACGTGACAACCTGCTCAATATCATTCACCCGCTTTTGCAATTCTGAAAATGATTCTACGATAGAAGTAAACGTTTCTTCCGTTTTAAAAATCTCCGATAAGGCATGCTCAATCGCATTTTTCCCTTGCGTTGCATGGTCAACAGATTCAGTCGTTTTCTCAGATATATGAGAAGACATACGCGCTACCTCATTAATAGAAGCGGCAATCTGTTCTGTTGCAGCAGTGGAGGATTGAATTTCCTCATTTTGTTTATCTAAGCTAAAGACCAAATCCTTCATGTACATAATTTTGGCATTAACATCCATTAAAGAGGATACTTCGCCCACTACATTTTCAATAATGCGCTCCGTCAAGACTTCCACTAATAATTCTTGATCGACATTGACAGCGGATTGGAATGATTTCATAAATTGAAATGCCTTATTCGGCTTAATACCAAAATTGTGTAAAATATATGTCGTAATATAGAATGCGAATTGATTAAATACGACAATTAGTTTACCAGGCTCATATTGGTGCTTGCGAAATAGATTGAAAAATTTGACAGTTTCGTCTACATAATTATCATCACGTGTTGCTAAGAAAAATTGTGTTAAGTATTGATTGATATTTTCTTCACTAATGGTTAATTGAGAGGTAGGGGATATCTCGCTTAAATAATGATGAAAAATGGCATTCATGGAGGGGGTAATATCTTTTAGCTTTTGATAGAGTGTCCTCAAATGCTCCTCATCCTGTGAATGAAAATGGTTGAATGCCAGTGTTTGATGGAATCGGCCTGTTGCATGCAAATCCGTACCACGTTTTAGAAGCTCTTCTAACTCTGCTTTAGGTCGAATACTTGAAAACATAAAAATTCCTCCCAAAAAGTATGTATAATAAGGTAATAATAGCATAATTCAGGTGGTTTTAATAGACATTTCAGATGTGTTTGCTAAAATGAAATTATCTAATGACAGCAAGGAATGGGCAAATATGTATACAATTATTTACATGAAAGCGGACTACGAGCCTTGGTGGAAATTTGAAGGCTGGGAAGCTTTTATTCAAACACAAGATACATTTGAAACGAAGGAGCTTTTTGAAAGTGCATTACAGCAAAAATTAGCACACTTTCGTTCCTCTCATGACAATGAAATGACGAAAGAAGGGCAGTATTGGGCTTTTTGGTCTGATGACGAAAGCTTCTATTGTGAGGCTTGTGATGACGATGCACAAGTTTATCATGGCATTATTGCCTGTAAAATCGGAGAGTTGTAAAAAGATTTTGAAATAAAGTAAAAAAACAATTTCTTTATTTGACAAAATTATGAATGGCGGTTATACTTAGGTTAACAATTTAATTGCTTCACCGGAAACATGAATTCACATATTACAAAAAGTGATCGCGTTAGTTCGGTACTCTTTGTAATATGTGAATTTTTTTCATTCCTTGAAGAAATTACATATTGTTCACTTTTATTTTTTGGAGGTTTTCTTAAATGAAACAAGGTACAGTAAAATGGTTTAACTCAGAAAAAGGTTTTGGATTCATCGAAGTTGAAGGTGAAAACGACGTATTCGTACACTTCTCAGCTATCCAAGGCGAAGGTTTCAAAACACTTGACGAAGGTCAAAAAGTGGAATTCGAAGTTGTAGATGGCAACCGCGGACCACAAGCTGCTAACGTAACTAAACTTTAATTCTCAGTAATTAAAAAATACTTTCGTTAAACCCAGACATCCTATGCAAATAGGATGTCTTTTTTTGTAGCATTTAAAAGTTTAAGGGATTACAAATCATCATTTAGGTTATATATAGAGTAGTGGATAGGATGAGCAAAGCGAAGGATAGCCCGCAAAAATGGAGAGCATCCGAGCAAAGCGGTGGATAGAATAGCAAAAGTGGCGGATAGACCACACAAAGCGAAGGATAGCTTTATGAAAGTAGTGGATAGGATGAGCAAAGTGAAGGATAGCCTGCAAAAATGGAGAGCATCCGAGCAAAGCGGTGGATAGAATAGCAAAAGTGGCGGATAGACCGCACAAAGCGAAGGATAGCTTTATGAAAGTAGTGGATAGAATCTTCAAAGTAAAGGATAGCCTGCAAAATTGGAGTGCATCCGAGCAAAGCGGTGGATAGAATAGCAAAAGTAGCGGATAGACCACACAAAGCGAAGGATAGCTTTATGAAAGTAGTGGATAGAATGAGCAAAGTGAAGGATAGCCTGCAAAAATGGAGAGCATCTGAGCAAAGCGGTGGATAGGATAGCAAAAGAGGCGGATAGACCACACAAAGCGAAGGATAGCTTTATGAAAGTAGTGGATAGGATGAGCAAAGCGAAGGATAGCCCGCAAAATTGGAGTTCGTCTGAGCAAAGCGGTGGATAGAATAGCAAAAGTGGCGGATAGACTGCGTAAAGCGAAGGATAGCTTTATGAAAGTAGTGGATAGAATGAGCAAAGTAACGGATAGCCCGCAAAATCGAAGGAGCAACCGAGCTAAGTAGAGAAAAGACTGCACTTAATAGTAGCGAATACCATGGGAAAAATTCTAGATTGTTTGTAATAATGAAGGAGGTAGATGGATTTGCAGAATGTAGAAAAATTGCCTGAGGAACAGGAGCAGCAAGATTTTTATCAGAAGTTGCGCATGAAATTAGTAGCTTTTCTTGGATCGAAGAAGGGGAAAAAGAATAAATTTACGCCTTATTTAATGTTTGTGCCTGATTTATTTCATTTATTAATTAAAACAGTAACCGATGCGGGTGTAGATAAGAAAAGTCGAGCTTTAATAGGGGCTTCTATTGCATATTTTGTGCTACCGATTGATCTGATGCCAGAGGGACTATTAGGCTTTGGTGGCTACTTAGATGATGTGGTGCTGGCGACTTTTGTGATCAATACGATCATTAATAAATTGGGGCCGGAAGTAGTGGAAAAGCATTGGACGGGGGATGATAAGCTGTTACATGTGCTACAAAAAGTTGCAGAAGTGAGTGATGAGGTAGTCAGTAAGATCCCTGTGAAATCGCCCATCGCTCAGTTTGTGAAGCAAGAAAGTAAGGATAAATAATATTATTATGTAAACTCTATGCCCGAAAAAAAATGAACCTGTGGTAAGCAGGTTCATTTTTTATGTTGCGCTTCTAGTAAATGATGGAGCTGTTGAACGGGTACGAACAGGCCGACACGACCAATCGGCTCATGTTTCATCGTCGCAAAGATAATGCCAATGACCTTCCCCTGTTGGTCGATTACAGGGCTACCACTATTCCCTCGATAAACCGGGGCTTTCAGCATCATAACGGGCTCCTGCCAATCCTCTAATTGAATGGATTCTAGTAATGTCCCTTCATTAGCAATACCTGTAAAGGCGAGAGGGTTACCAATAAAATAAATATGTTCATCCGCAGAAAAAGGTGGATCTTCTGCTAGTGGGAGATAGGGGAGTTGCTCGGCCTCCACTTGTACTAGAGCTAAATCTACTGCTGGATAGCTCTCGATTAACGTTGCCTCCATCAATCCCTCATCCGGAAATACAACAGATAATGAGTTGGCATCTTCTACTACGTGGGCATTGGTGACAATAAGCCCGTCAGGAGAAATGGCAAAACCAGTGCCTTTACTAGAGCCAGTTGAGATTTCAACGACTGCCTTTTTATAGGTTTGTATATCCTCTTGTGCCGAGAGTCGAGTTGAAACTTTGATGAATTCAATCGCTGGAATGGAATAAATTTGAAAAACTAAGGCAAATGTATTGAAAAATAGGACCATTGCCATGCCCCACACCATCCAGCGCACAAGAGGTTTTTGTTTTTTGGGCTTTTTTCCATGAAACCGTTCTTCTCGTTCTTGTGCTAATGCTTTTTGTTGTTCTTCGAGTACGAGCTCAATGAATTCTTCTTCCGTCAATTCTTCTTGCTTGGATGTTGCATTATGTATGTCACTCATATAAGACCCCCTAAGCTAAAATAACAGGTGCCCAAGCTGGACGCCTGTTATCATCAAACTATTCTATTTTTTGCAAGGTGGATGTTACAACAAATGGTTCATCTTGATCTGCCTCCATCGTATCCTCTATGCGAATTAGGCCTATATCTTTCACAAAATATTTGGTCGTCGTCATTTGATCTTTAGAGCGGGTTAGCTGGATTACATCTTGATAAATATTTGTTCCTGTATCAACAGTGGCGGTCGTTGATTGAATGGTCCAGCCTTGAAAACTTGTCCCAACTTGTAATGGCTTTTGAAGAATTGTTTCCAGTACAGGATAAGAAGCTGCCTCTGCTGCACTTGGCAAACTTGGATTGCTGTCAACTGGTTCCCGATAGACAAGGTCAATATTTGTATCCGTTATACGATAGATTTTTAAGAGAGTCACACCACCATTATCCTCTATTTGTGCAATATGCTGTGGATCGAGATAGGTTGTACGCAGTGTGAAGCTAGCAAACTCATTTCCTTCTCCTTGAAAATAGGCCGTAGACCCATTAGGTGGAAAATAGGAGAGAAGCGATGTGTGTTTCTGTTCAACAGGCTGTTTGTCTTCCGCAGTTGGTGTGGGCTCTACTTTTACTTCTTCATTACAACCAGTGAGTAAAAATGCAAGAGAAAATACTAGGACATAGTGTCTCATAGGCATACTCCTTCGCTATTTTCTTTCATTATACGTGAATGCGAGACGTTATACGAGTGATATGAGATGAATACAAATAATAATATTATGTAAACTATAATCAGAAACTTGTCTCCAATGGGAAAATTAACTATGATAGAAATGAAGTTGAAAAGTGGGGGCAAAGATATGTATAGACAAATTGATGATTTTTTACAGGAATGGTCGAATGCATCTAAAGGAACACTGCAAGTATTACAGGCTTTAACAGATGATAAGCTAAATCAAAATATTGTGGAGGGCCACAGTACACTTGGCTGGCTAGGCTGGCATTTAGTTGGGGCTGCAGGCTATTTTAGTTATCTGGCAGGCTTAAAAGTGCCAATGATTCCACAAGAAGATCCCGTACCAACGACAGCTGCTGACATTGTGACAGCCTATGAAAATGTTGCCAACGGTATTAAAGAGGAAGTGGCAAAGCTTTCTAACGAAGATTTACTAGAGGTAGTCAACGGCTTTACAGCGCCAATGCCAAAAGGGGCTTTATTACGTGTATTGATCGACCATCAAACACATCATCGTGGACAAATGACGGTTTTGCTACGTCAAGCTGGTTTACCAGTACCTGCTGTGATGGGACCAACAAAAGAAATGCAATAATTATGCAAGCGGCAGATAAATCGTTTATCTGCTGTATTTCTAAAAATTGACACTTACCTACTAGTAAGTTAGTATAAAACCATGACAAATAGAAAAATGCAAATTATAGAATTATCATTGAAGCATATTCAGGAAAAAGGTTTCACATCATTTAGTTATGACCATTTAGCTAAAGAGCTTGGCGTTACGAAGGCAAGTATTCATTATCATTTTGAAAAGAAAGGAGACTTAGGGGTTGCGGTTTGCGAAAGGATTCAACAAGGGCTAGAAGGGACGTATAAAACGATTCAAGACTCCGCTATACCAGTGGAGGAAAAACCTTTCGCTTTTATTTTGCAACGAGTAAAATGCCTAGAAAAAGAGGGTGTTTGTCCTATTTCAGCTTTACAGGCAGATTATCAAGAATTACCACAACTGATGCAAGACAAGCTACAGCAGCTTAGTCAAATGGAAATCGATGTTTTTGTAGCCCTATTGAAGGAAGCCAAACAACAGGGTGCACTCCAAGCGACGGATGATTTAGAGTCTCTAGCCATATTGCTTATTTCTAGTACAAAGGGTGCGTTACAATATAAACGCGTTTTAGGAGAAGCGTTCTTTGTAAAAATGCTGGAGCAATTAAAGGCGTTATTAAAATAATTTTCTAAATAAGAAGGAGAGATGTGCATGGTACGAAGAGTCGTTGTGACTGGATATGGTGTTATATCTCCATTAGGGAATACAGTTTCAGCCCTATGGGAGAATATAAAAACTGGGAAATCAGGAATTCAAAAAATTCAAGGAGAGCAATTCAGCGGTATTAATACGCAAATTGCAGGGACGATTACGGATTTTGACGCAACACAGTATATGGATAAAAAAGAAATCAGTAAGTATGATTTATTTGTGCAATATGCAGTTGCCGCTTCTCAACAAGCTTTAGAGCAAGCCAATTTAAATATGGAGCAGATCGATAAGGAGCGTCTAGGTGTTTATGTTGGCTCAGGCATTGGCGGTATTGAGACGATTTTAGAGAATCATCAGGCAATGCTCGATAATGGACCTAGGAGGGTGTCCCCATTCATGGTGCCAATGATGATTAGCAATATGGCTGCGGGAATACTAGCGATACAAACAGGCTTTAAAGGGCCAAGCTTTTCACCTGTCTCAGCCTGTGCAACAGGAAACCAAGCGATTGGAGAAGCCTTCTTAGCTATACGACATGGCTATGCGGATGGCATTTTAGCAGGTGGAGCAGAGGCGCCCATCAATCCACTTAGCTTTGCAGGTTTCTCACGAATGAAAGCAATGTCTACCAGAAATGATGAGCCAGCAAAAGCAAGCCGTCCCTTCGACAGTGAGCGAGATGGTTTTGTCATGTCAGAAGGAGCTGGCATCGTGTTCTTAGAGGAATATGAACATGCCAAACAAAGGGGCGCAACGATTCTTGGTGAGATTGTAGGCTATGGTGTCACAACAGATGCTTACCACATTACAGCACCTGATTATACGGGCGCTGCCAATGCGATGAAATTAGCCTTAAAAATGGGCGATATAGATGTATCGACTGTCGATTACATTAATGCGCATGGTACTAGTACACCAGAGGGCGATAAATCTGAAACAAAGGCAATTAAAAGTGTCTTTGGCGAACATGCCTATCACTTAAAGGTGAGCTCTACAAAATCAATGACAGGGCATCTCTTTGGAGCGGCTGGGGGCATCGAAGCCATTATTACATTGAAAAGTATAATGGAAGGCATCATTCCGCCAACCATTAATTACGAAACACCAGATTCAGAGTGTGATTTAAACTATGTGCCGAACAAGGCACTGCAACAACCTGTCAATATTGCGTTATCCAATGGTTTTGGCTTTGGGGGTCATAATGCCGTACTAGCGTTTAAAAAGGTTGAGGAATAAAAATCGAGTAATCGTTGATGAAAAGAATGGTAGGAGCATTTAGCTTCTTACCATTCTTTTATTTTTGCCCCTCCTAAGAAATCGTTTCATTCAATAAGCCTTTCTTATAATAAATCAATCAAAAGCTATATTATGGTAATTGGAAGAGGTAGAGAATTATCAGCAGGACAAGCAAATCTCTATGTCATGGGGGAGTGGCTGTATCAGGGGCTTTTCAAGGTTTCAATCAAAACTATTTATTATCACCTAAACAAAAAATTGTTTCAATCTTTCTTATCTTAAATCATCTTTTGTATCTTAATAGCATTCTATAAATTATGACAGCATCCGCTACACAAAAAAATCCTCTACCTAACGCTGGTAGAGGATTTTTGGTGGAAATTAGCTTAAGCCTTGGCTGTCTTTCCACTCTAAGAATTCATCATATGTTAATTGTTTATCTAAAATTGAGCCATCTTCACGGATTTCGATGACACGGTTGGCGATTGTTTGGATAAACTGATGGTCATGTGATGTGAAAATCATGGCACCTTTGAAACGAATTAAGCCTTCGTTCAATGCTTGAATGGATTCAAGGTCAAGGTGGTTCGTTGGTTCATCAAGTAAAATCACGTTTGCTGTCGCAAGCATCATTTTTGATAACATACAACGAACTTTTTCGCCTCCTGATAGAACAGCAGGGGATTTTTTCACTTCTTCACCAGAGAAGAGCATACGTCCTAAGAAACCACGTAGGAAGCTTTCTGTTTCATCGTCTGGAGAATATTGACGTAGCCATTCCACTAATGTTTTCTCAGAACCTTCAAAGTACTTGTCATGATCGTTTTCGAAGTAGCTTTGAGATGTTGTGACACCCCATTTAAATGATCCAGCATCTGCTTCTTTTTCTTCCATTAAGATATCAAGAAGGGCTGTTTTCGCCATTGGGCTACCAAGTAAAACGATTTTGTCTTCTTTGTTCATAGAGAAGCGAATGTCTTTGAATAATGTTGCGCCTTCATGACTTGCTGTCAAATCTTCTACTGTCAGTACATCATTACCGATTTCACGACCGATTTGGAAGTTGATAAATGGATATTTACGGCTTGATGGCTTAATATCATCGAGCTCAATTTTATCCAGCATTTTTTTACGAGATGTTGCTTGTTTTGATTTAGAAGCATTCGCAGAGAAGCGTGCGATAAACGCTTGTAATTCTTTAATTTTTTCTTCTTTTTTCGAATTTTGATCTTGCGCCATTTTTTGCGCTAATTGAGAAGATTCATACCAAAAATCATAGTTACCTACATATAATTGGATTTTAGAGAAGTCCAAATCCGCAATATGTGTACATACTTTGTTTAAGAAGTGACGGTCATGGGATACTACGATGACTGTATTTTCAAAGTTAATCAGGAATTCCTCTAACCATTGAATCGCCTTTAAGTCAAGGTGGTTGGTAGGCTCATCGAGTAAAAGGACATCAGGCTGACCAAATAGTGCCTGTGCAAGTAGAACTTTGACTTTGTCAGAACCTTCAAGATCGCCCATTAGCATGTAATGAAGATCATCTGAGATACCTAAACCGTTTAATAATGTTGCAGCTTCTGATTCAGCTTCCCAACCGTTTAGCTCGGCAAATTCACCTTCTAGCTCGGCTGCACGCATGCCATCTTCATCTGAGAAGTCTTCCTTTGCATAGATAGCGTCTTTTTCCGTTTTTACATCATAGAGGCGTTTATTCCCCATAATAACTGTGTCGAGCACTGTATGCTCATCGTATTCGAAATGGTTTTGTTTTAGGACAGATAAACGTTCGTCTTTGCCCATGGATACGTTACCTTCTTGGGCTTCAATTTCACCAGAAAGGATTTTTAAAAATGTTGATTTACCAGCACCATTTGCCCCAATTAAACCGTAGCAATTTCCTGGTGTGAATTTTATATTTACGTCTTCAAATAGTTTACGATCGCCATAGCGAAGACCTACATTACTAACTTGAATCATGCAAGTTCCTCCTTTTTTCACAATGGCTCTAGTATAGCATGAAATATGTTCCATAGTCTATAAACATTATTAAATCAAGGTTTGGCGTTCTTTCAATAGTTTTTGTTAAACAAAAACTGAATAAAGATACATTTTTAAAATTTTTCTTGCTGTAACTTTCTTTTAGGATGAGACGTCTACATTGTAGTGTGATTAACTGTTTTTGCAAAAGAATAGAAAAATGACATCATTTACCACATGGATATTGTTTGCTTCTTCACAAAGCTATCAACTAAAATAATGCTGATTGTTTACATTCAAGGAAACAGCGTCCTGATCATCACAGGTGTGTATGCACGTCATCCCCGATTAGCCGATCGTTCCTTTCAATCATCCCAGTTTTCGCAACTAGCATTGTCTAACAGATGGACAAAAAACACCCAATCCTCAAAAAATGATTACATTCATGAGTTTAGGTGAATCCCTTCAAACCAAAGAATTCCGTAGATGAGGCGTTTTAGTTAGCTTTACAGACATGCTTTCATATGGATGCACATGAAAATAGGACATTCAGCTCTTCCAAGAGGCGGAAATGATGATAAAATAAACATGTTTGTGGAAATATTAGTTATCGGAGGTACTTTATGGGTAAGGGCTTATTATGGACAGCCACTTGTGTAATAGTAGTTTTACTTGGGTTTGGAAGCTACTATTTTATAAAAGAAATGACGAACTCTATGGCATACAATAAATTAGTGGATGAGTATAAAAAGCCAGAGCCAATCAAAAATATAGAGACAGAGTATGATGTCATTGTCATTGGTGGTGAACCTGAGGGGGTAGCTGCGGCAGTGGCTGCGGCACGAAGTGGTGCTAAAACTTTACTGGTAGAAAAACGACAAGAGTTAGGTGGATTATTTACATATGGTATGTTGAATTTCCTTGATATTCCGCGTGATGGTCGTAACAACTCAATTAGTGAAGGTATTTTTAAGGAATGGCATGAGCTGGTGACAGGGAAAGATGCGTTTGGCATTGTTGGTGCTAAGGCTGCCTTTAAAAAACTGATCGATGAAGAACCTAATTTAACCTTGTCGGTGCAAACCGAGGTCGTGAAAGCGAATGTTCATCAACAACAATTAACGTCAGTGGAATTAAAAAATGAGTACGGTACATATGTAGTGACAGGGAAATCATTTATAGATGCCACGCAGGATGCTGATTTTGCGACCATGTCCAATGTTCCTTTCTTTGTGGGAGGAGAAGATATTGGCATAAAAGATAAACGCATGGCTGTGACATTAATGCTACATTTGAAAAATGTCGATTGGGATGAAGTAAAAAAAGCGGCTAAATCCGATGTATTTGGCGGTGCTAATTTGAATCATACCGTGATGTGGGGCTTTACAAAGCTCCATGATGAATACAAGCCTTTGCAAGAGGGTACAAGATTAAGAGGGTTAAACTTAGCTCGTGTAGATGATGAATATTTTATTAATGCATTACAGATTTTTGGTATTGATGGCTTAAATGACAATTCGAAACAAGCTGCTATTGTCGCAGGAAAGAAAGAAACGTTACACATTCTAGAATATTTACAAGCGAATTTTCCAGGGTTTGAAAAGGCTGAAATTGTTAGCTATCCAGAGGAACTTTATGTAAGAGAAACGAGACATATTTGGGCGGAATATCAATTAACGATGGCTGACCTGTGGAAAAATAGTGACCAATGGGATAGCATTGGGATTGCTTCATATCCAGTCGATGTGCAAGCACAAACGCCGCATGATTATGGGTATGTCATTGCAGCGCCAAAGCAGTATGCTATTCCTTTCCGTTCATTAGTACCGAAGGATATTGATGGCTTATTGGTGGTTGGACGCTCTGCAGGGTATTCATCACTGGCGGCAGGTAGTGCGCGCATTGTTCCGACAGGGATGGTGACAGGTGAAGCGGCAGGGACTGCGGCTGCACTAGCCATGAAAGAAGATGTAGCCTTTAGAGATATGAGCAAGGATAAACAGTTAATTGCTACGTTAAGAAAACAGCTCGACAAACAGGGAGCCTACGTTGATTCATTTTCTATGGAGTACCCATATCAAGGGAAATGGTATGATGAAGCTATTCAAACACTCATTAACTATGGCCTAGTGGTGGGTGGTTATGATAATGATTTAAAAGTGGACAGCCAGGCGACAAAAATAAAGTTTGCTAAAATGTTAAAAGAGAGTATGCTACGAGCTGGTGGAGAAAGTGCAGCAGGTATGAGTGATCAGCTCGAAATTGTCATCAATAAAGTTTATAATAATGGCGAAGAAGCCATTGAACGTGATGAGATGGCTCAATATTTGGCTGACGTCCTCATTGGTGAATCCAATACGACTAGCTGGGATACATTAATGGAAAAAGGAATTGTCACTGAAAAAGTAGCAAAGAAAATTTCAGACAATAAGAAATTAAAATTAAAAGAGATGTACGCCATCATGGCTGATGTCATTCATTATGTAGAAAAGAAACATTCCTCTTCTTGAGGAATGTTTCAGACTGTAGACAAGCTCGAAAAATTTGAGCGTTTGCCTACAGTTTTTTTATTTTACAATAATATAAAGCCGTTGATTTCCACTATGGGCAGCCTCACTCAGTCAGGGATCTCCCTTCGTTTCAAGCAACCTTTTGATTTAATCTATAGCTCATAAATGTTAACACTGAGGCTATGAGCGCTAAGATTCCACCAGCCCACGAAAGTTTGTCTAGACTGCCAGAAGCTACGACAAATCCTCCTATTGCAGAGCCTAATGCAATCCCCACATTAACAGCTACAGGGGTTAATGAGGATGCAAAGTCTTTTGCAGAGGGAGAATATCTTTCAGCTAAATCCATGAAGTAGAGTTGGACAGTTGCATTAACAGCATATAGCATGACAGCCATTAACATAATAGTCAGTAGCCCTAACCACATAGAGGACATCGTAAAATACAGAGTAAATAAGATAATGGCCTGAATAATGAACGTATAGCGCAATTTACCTAAACCATTATGCTGAGCAATTTTGCCAGCTAAAAGATTACTAAAGATTGAAAAGAAGCCATAGATTAAGAGAACAATACCTATGTATTTCGTTTCAATACCAAGTTTTTGTTGTAAAATTGGCGTAATAAAAGTATAGATTGTGTATGTTCCAGCAATCGTAAAAACAGGAATGAAGAATGCTAGAATGATTTTAGGTTGCTTAAATAAACTTAATTGCTCTGATAGTGAACTTTTTGTTGCTTTGATATTTCGAGGTAGCACAAACATGCTGATGATAAAGGCAATCCCGCCTAAAGCTGCTGTTAACCAAAATGTCATGTGCCAATTACTCCATTGTCCAACCATTGTTCCTAGAGGTACACCCATGACGTTGGCAATGGTAAAGCCCGCAAATATGAAAGCAATGATAGAGGATCTTTTTTCTTTTGGCATACTATCATTCGCTATAGACATGGCTAATGCTGTAAGTACGCCGCTGACAACAGCCGTAACAACTCTGGAAGTTATTAAAATACCATAGGAACTAGAGAGGGCACTTACAATATTTCCAAGTATAAAGAGGGAAATCAATACTAACATGAGTGGATATTTTGCAAATCTACTAACAAAACCGGTTAAGATGGGTGTACCAATCGCATAGGCGATAGCAAATCCAGAAATCAAGGAACCAGCTGTGGCAATTGGTATACTTAAATCTGTAGAGACCTCCGTTAATAATCCTACAATAACAAATTCACTTGTTCCCATGACAAACGTTAATAAGGTTAATGTGAAGGCTAAAATTTTATGTTTATTGCTAAATGCATTTTCTTTATTCATAATCAAAAAACATCACTCCTTTATATCAATATATCGAGAAATTTCGATGTATTGTGCAAATGTATAAGAAACCTAATAACTATAACGTATCTATTTATCGTGAATAATCGATATGACATTTTAAACAGAAACCCAATTTTAATCATTTTGGGTATCTGATACAAGAAACGAGGCAATTTGATGAATCGTTTCTTCTTTTAATTTATAATATGTCCATTGACCATGACGAAAAGATTCGAGAAGTCCAGCCTTTTGCATCATATTTAAGTAGTGAGAAACGGTTGATTGAGAAGTTTTAGCTTTCTCCTGAATATCACCAACACATACGCCTCCTTCGATACTCACTTTTGGGAAATGTTTCTCAGGTTCCTTCAGCCACTGTAAGATGTTTAGCCTAGTCTCGTTTGATAACGCTTTGAAAATTTCAATTGGTTCCATATCGCAATGATATATCGAATTATCTCGATATGTCAATTGCTAAGTACCGACATTATATTTTAAAAATGGTTGACGCCAATAAGGAAGTCCTGTAATATATGTCAAAATCATATAAAAATTCAATGAAGAAGAGAGTAATTGATGGACAACTGGCAAGCGAGTTAGGGTTGGTGTGAGCCTAATGCAGAAACCATGAATGAAGCGCACTTTGGAGAAGATTCTCGAACAAGTAGTAGAGAATAGCGGGGCGTCACCTCGTTAACAATGGAAAGTGGTCATATTAAATGGCAACTAGAGTGGTACCACGGGATTATGATGCTCTCGTCTCTAATTTTAGAGACGGGGGCTTTTTTATTTGGACAGGAGGAGGATCAAGATGAATAAACAAATCGCTGAAAGTATGGCAGAAGTAGTCAATCATCAATTAACAGCAGATGATATTGCGTCATTATTAGAAAAACCAAAAAGCTCGGAGCTTGGGGACGTGGCATTCCCTTGTTTTACCTTAGCCAAAAGATGGAAAAAGTCACCACAAACTATTGCAGCGGATATAGCAAGTCAATTAAACAATGACAATATCCAGCGTGTGCAAGCTGTTGGAGGCTATGTCAATATTTTTCTAGATCAACAAAAAGTGACGCAACATCATGCAAGCAAAACAATCATATGGAACTAATCAAACGGGGATGGGAGCTGTCGTCCTAGATTTTTCATCTCCTAATATTGCGAAGCCATTCTCGATGGGGCATTTACGTTCAACAGTCATTGGGAATGCCTTAGCCAATATGGCAGAAAAAAATGGTTATCAAGCGATTCGCATCAATCATTTAGGGGACTGGGGTACACAGTTCGGTAAGCTTATTGTGGCTTATCAATATTGGGGTGATAAGCAAGCCATTACAGCGTCACCAATTGTGGAGCTATTAAAGATTTATGTGCAGTTTCATGAAGAGGCAGAGCAAGACCCAGCACTGATTGAACAGGCACGTGCCGCCTTTAAAGCATTGGAAGATGGCGATGCAGAGGCACTGGCATTATGGCAATGGTTCCGAGATGTATCATTAGTAGAATTTCAATCAATATACGAGTTGTTAGGAATTCACTTTGATGCTTTTACAGGAGAAGCCTTTTACAATGACAAAATGATACCTGTTGTGACAGAACTACAAGAAAAAGGGCTCCTAGTGGAATCAGATGGGGCGTATGTTGTGGAGATGGAGGAAATGCCTCCATGCTTAATGACGAAAACAGATGGAGCCACGCTTTATGCGACACGCGATTTAGCTGCCGCCCTGTATCGCCAACAGCATTACCAGCCAGAAAAGATTTTCTACGTTGTTGGCAATGAGCAGTCCCTCCATTTTAAACAACTTTTTCAAGTCATCGAAAAAATGGGCTATGCTTGGGCCGAAAATCTACAGCACGTCCCATTTGGGATGATGCTCAAGGATGGCAAAAAAATGTCGACCCGTAAAGGCAAAGTGGTGTTATTAGCAGATGTGCTAGCAGAGGCCATTGCGACGGCGAAGCGTAATATCGAAGAGAAAAATCCCCATCTTCCTAACAAGGAGCGAGTAGCCCAGCAAGTTGGGGTTGGCGCTGTTATATTTAATGATTTGAAATACCATCGCCTCAATGATATTGAATTTTCGATCGAGCAAATGATGAATTTTGAAGGTGAAACAGGTCCTTATGTACAGTATACGTATGCCCGTCTTTGCTCCATTTTAGAAAAAGCAAACGCCCCAGCTGAAGTGATAACCTTCCAGCCAGTAGGAGAGCAGGCTTGGGCGATTGTTTTATTACTGGAGCAGTTTCCGAAAGTGGTAGCTACGTCTTTTGATCAGGCTGACCCGTCCCAAATAGCGAAATATGCCTTACAATTGGCCCGTTTATTGAATAAATATTATGCCCAACAGAAAATATTAGCGGATGATGAATATCAAGCGTCACGTCTAGCACTTTGTTCATGTATTGCGATTGTCTTAAAAGAATCATTCGCCTTATTGGGCATTGAATTACCTGAAAATATGTGACACCTACTGAATCAAGATAAAAAACAGCCATTTTCAAGAAACTGTCCCAAGATTGACCGTCTATCGAAAACATGGTAAAAGGAGAGAGGAATAAATAAACAAACTCTTTCAGCAATGAATGTTGAGTGGCAGTAGAGAGGATATTGAACAAATGGCAAAAAAACAATGGACCCTTTCACTTATACTAGTGGTCATCAGTATATTTTTTGTTGCACTCAATATGAGACCGGCAGTAACAGGGATTGGCCCACTTTATAATGTACTGATGACATCCTTACATGTCTCCAATACAAGTATGAGTTTTCTGACATCCATCCCCGTTTTTTGTATGGGGTTATTTGCACCATTGGCTGTACCGCTTCAGCGAAAGGTTGGCACGAAATCCGCCATAACATTTTTAGTGGCTATTCTCGTCCTTGCCAATGGGCTACGCCTTTTACAAGAAAGCTATGCTTTGCTCATTGTGACAAGCTTTGCGGCAGGCTTAGCCATTGCGATGATTGGTCCTATTTTAAATGCCTTTATTAAGAAAAAGTTTCCACAGCGTTTTACGACCGTTATTGGCATTTATTCCTTCGGCATTGGCGTAGGTGCTACATTAAGTGCGGCCTTAACGGTGACATTTTATCAAAGGTTCGGCAATAGCTGGACCGTCGCTCTTGGGATATGGGCTCTACTTGCATTAGGGGCGCTAGTTATTTGGTTATGGGCCATACCATCACAGCAAAATAAACAAGTTCTGAAGATAACGACGACTGAATATGCTCGTAATCCTTGGACATCTGGACGTGCTTGGGCAATCTTACTGTACTTTGGCTTACAAACCTCGCTGTTTTTTTCGATGATGGCGTGGCTTACACCGCTGTTGCAGGATAAAGGCTTATCACTAGAAACAGCAAGTGCTATGCTGACGTTTATGTCTATTGTGCAAATGATCGGCAATATTGCAGTGCCGATGCTCATGGAAAAATGGTCAAGTCGAATGGCATGGATACTGGCACTAGGCTTTGTGGGATTAATTGGTTTCACGCTATTATGGCTTATGTCAGGTGCCTATTTATGGCTTGCTGTTTTATTAATCGGCATTGTTCTAAGTGGTCTATTTCCAATTGGCTTATTGTTACCGCTGGATGAAGCCAAAAATGATCAGGAGGCTAATAGTTGGTCATCCATGGTGCTATCAGGTGGCTTTATGCTGAGTGCGATTATTCCCATTATGATTGGGGTTTGCTATGATATCACAGGCAATCATACATGGACTTATATCATCTTTTTACTGTTGATGGTGGGCATTATCGTATCGACAGGACTGTTAAGAAAAAAATAATCGAAGAAGACATGTGAAGCAATGCGCATGTCTTTTTTAGTGAAAATTATTTTTAGGTCCAGTTATCCTCCAATCCTCATAGCAAATTTCGTATTTCATAAATAATAATAGGTAGAATGAAATATATTTAGCGGTGTTGTCGCATTTCCCTAACATTGTTATAAAAATAATAATATTATGTAAACTTGAAACATCACAAATCCTTGATTATGATAGATAATAGAGAATGATGAATAGAAAGTTTTGGTGAAGGTATGTATAAAAAAATGCTCGTGTTAGGAGCGACAGCTTTCCTCGTTACAGGCTGTGACAGTCAAATAGGCACAGGCTGGTTTCAAAGTAAAAATGCGGAGGTTCAAACTGAGGGGACAGTGACCAAGCAAGAGGAAAAAATTGTCCCAGAGGTCAAAGTCATCGGAGAGTATGGTGTTGGGGCAGGTATTATTATCAAGCAGCAGGACGATCAGCTGTATATTTTAACAAATGGTGCATTAGTTGCTTCCAAACCGACGGCCCTTGTTCAGTTTGGTCAGGACAAGCTAATGGCAGCAAATGTACATGTCATGTCAACAGCTCATAATCTAGCACTTCTGCAAGTAACGTATAAAGCGAATGTGCATGTGCCAAAAACGTATGAAGGTGAGCTGAATCAGCTAGCCGTTTATGTGAATGGCTTGCCCTACACGATTCAGAAATATCAAGATAAGGTAGCGGCCTATTATATAGATGTGAAACAAGCTATGCCTTTAGGAAGTCCTGTGATGGAGGCTGAAAACGGAGCCATTGTCGGACTATATTTTAATCGTCAACAGCAAGGAGAGTCCCAGCCATACATATTGCCGATGAAGGAAATCCAATTATTCGTGGATAAATGGATTGAAGATGGTATGAAAGCAAGTGTACGATTGTCCCAATCCAAAAATTTATATCCCTATATAGAACAAGGTGACAAAGAAGCTGTACAGCAAGCAATTGAGCAATATGGTGAGAATGTGTTTGCGTATAATACAGATGAAATCAAGCTATTTTTAGATACGTTCCATAAGCATTTAAAGGCGGCTGTGGCCATTCAGGATGCGAGTGTCATGAAACCAATTGTCGGAACAGAGGATTTACAAGAGACCTTGAATAGCATGGTTGCTTATTATGCTTCCAAACAAGCCAAGATCCATTTCTCTAATACGGATATTCAAGCTATTCGTATAGAAGGCCAGCATCTTATTCTACGTGCCAAAACGGAATATGTTTTGACGAATGCTGCAGGGCAGGAGGCACTTGCCCATTCCATCATACTGTATGAAATCGAAAAAAATGAACAGGGCGAGTACATGCTACTTCGTCTAACAAACGAGGAGTGAACTTTGCATGGAGCAAGCAAGACAAATGCTACAGCATCATTTTGGCTATGAAGCCTTTCGCCAAGGACAAGCCCAAATTATAGAACAAACATTAAGAGGGCTGTCGAGCCTTTGTGTCATGCCAACTGGTGGAGGGAAATCCATTTGCTATCAAATTCCGGCATTAATGCTAGATGGGTTAACTATTGTCATTTCCCCCCTTATATCTCTGATGCAAGATCAGGTGGAGGCTTTACGTGCGGCGAACATTCCTGCCGCCTATATTAACAGTACGTTGTCGGCACAGGAAGTAGATGAAACAATGCAACTAGCGAGCGCAGGCTATTTAAAACTTCTCTATATTGCGCCTGAGCGATTGGAAAGTGTATCCTTTCTGCAAGCACTATCCTATTTACCTGTGCCGTTAATAGCGGTAGATGAGGCACACTGTATCTCGCAATGGGGGCATGACTTTAGACCAAGCTATCGCTCCATTCAAAAGCTGTTTACACTATGGCCACAAAAGCCCGCGGTTTTAGCGCTGACAGCCACTGCGACACCAGCTGTCTGTGATGATATTCGCCAATTACTAACGATTGATGAGCAAGCGACAGTCATGACAGGCTTTTCACGTGAAAATTTGGCGCTGTCCGTACTAATTGGTGAAAATAAAGAACGTTATGTAAAAAATTATGTACAACAAAATAAACAGGAAGTCGGCATTATTTACGCAGCCACTCGAAAAGCAGTAGACGCGATTTATGACATGCTGAGTCGTTCTGGTGAAGCGGTTGCGAAATACCATGCGGGTCTGTCAGAGGACTTGCGAATAGCTGAGCAGGAGCGGTTTTTAAAAGATGAAGCACGTATTATGGTAGCAACGAATGCTTTTGGTATGGGGATTGATAAAAGTAATGTGCGCTTTGTGTTGCATTATCAAATGCCTCGTAATATGGAGAGTTATTACCAAGAAGCGGGTCGTGCAGGACGTGATGGTCTGCCGAGTGCCTGTATTTTATTATATGCTTCTGGGGACGTCCAAACACAGCGTTTTCTAATTGAACAAACACAGGATGAAGCACGTATAGCCCAAGAATTAGCCAAGCTCCAAACGATGGTCGATTATTGCCATACAGAGGGCTGCTTACAAAATGCGATTTTATCCTATTTTGCTGAAGAGCCAGAGGAGCCTTGTGGGCGCTGTAGTAATTGCAATGATGGGCGAGCAGTGACAGACGTGACTGAGGATGCACAAAAGGTGTTAGCCTGTGTGGTACGCATGGGACAAAAATTCGGCAAGACCATGGTGGCTCAGGTGTTGATTGGCTCTAAAAATCAAAAAATAGCGGAATTTGGCTTTGCACGTTTATCGACCTATGGCATCTTAAAAGGAAAATATGCCTCAAAGGATGTTTCGAACTTTATTGAATTTTTAATTGCGGAAGGTTTACTTGCTGTGAAGCATGGGACATTCCCAACCATATATGTATCAGCGAATGGCAAGGAAGTACTGCTTGGCAAACGACAGGTTATGCGCAAGGAAGCTGTCGCAGTGAAGAAGCTGGTGGACAACGATCCTTTATTCGAACATTTACGCGTATTGCGCAAAGAGATTGCAGATGAAGAAAAGGTGCCACCATTTGTAGTGTTCTCTGACAAAACATTGCGTGATTTATGTGATAAGAAGCCAGCCGTACTGGAGGATTTACGACAGGTGAGCGGTATTGGTGAGGTAAAATTTGATAAGTACGGTAAGCAATTCTTTGACGCATTACAATCGTTTTTAGAAGCTTCCGTGTAATAGTGCTTATTACGTAGAAAGAGGTGTCTCTCCATTGTGAGACACCTCTTTTCATTATTGTTCCCAGTGCTTTGTTATGAATGTATCACGGCCAGAAATGGCACGATCTTGCTGATAGTGTTCCGTCTCTTTTTTATAATAATCTTGGTGATAGTCTTCTGCTGGATAGAAGCGTTCAGCATCGCGAATTTTGGTTACAATAGGTTTATCAAAGCGTCCACTATTGGCAAGCTTTTCTTTTGAGGCCTCTGCGATTTGCTTTTGCTCATCTGTGTAGGTAAAAATAGCTGTTGTATAGGATTCTCCACGATCATGGAACTGTCCATAAGCATCCGTTGGGTCAATTTGCATCCAGTAAATATCAAGGAGCTGCTCATAACTAAAAATAGCAGGATCGAATTCAATTTCGACCACTTCTAAATGGCCCGAAGCCCCTTCCTTAACATCTTCATAGGTTGGGTTTTCTAAATGGCCGCCCATATAGCCAGAAGTCACTTTATGTATACCGTCCCACTCGACGAATGGCTTCACCATGCACCAAAAACATCCGCCAGCAAATGTAGCTTTTTCGATCATTTACATCATCCTTTCTTTTGTGAAAATATTATAGCATTGTTTTGCTCGAAACTGAGCAATTAGGTGTAAAATAATGATGAGATAGAAAAACATGGAATAGCTTATTGCCAAAATGAAACTTTCTAGCTAATCAATCGTTACATTAACTATATCAAAATAGAGGAGTTAGTTGTTATGGAAGAGCAAGATTATACGAGACGCTCCCAACGTCCTAAAAAACGTAAATTACGTAAAGGGAGAGCAATTTTTACACTATTATTACTGTGTATCATTGTCATCGTCGGATATGCTGTCATGCAATATCGCAGCGGGCTTGAGCTGGCGAATGATACGAAAGTAGCGCAGGAGGATTTTTCTGGAGATACAATCAAAGGGGATATTGAGAACTATTTAATTTTAGGAGTCGATACACGTGGCGAGGAAAAATCTCGTACAGATACGATGATGGTATTATCCTGGAATAAAGCAAACAATGATATTAAGCTTGTGTCCTTTATGCGTGATATTTACGCAGATATCCCAGGCTATCAATCCTATAAACTTAATACAGCTTACTACCTAGACGGTGTACAGCTATTAAAGGAAACATTGACAAATATGTTTGGCTTACCGATTCATCATTATGCCCTAATTGATTTTAAAAACTTTGAATCATTAGTGGACATTTTAGCGCCAAATGGTGTGGAAATGGATGTAGAAAAGGATATGTCTGAAAATATTGGGGTAGAGTTAAAGCAAGGTGTTCATCATTTAAATGGACAGGAGCTATTAGGCTATGCTCGTTTCCGTCACGATGCTGAAGGAGATTTCGGTCGTGTTGCGCGTCAGCAAAAAGTCATTGAGGCTTTAAAAACAGAGCTATTAACGCCTACGAACATGTTAAATTTACCAAAATTTGTTGGAGCTGCACAGGGCTATATAACAACCGATTATTCATCTGCTGAGGAAATGCAGCAAGTGCTTAAATTGCTATCTAAAGGCAAGGTCAACATTGAAAAAGCAACGATTCCCATCGAAGGCAGCTATCAATTCCAAAACTTTAGTCATGCGGGCGATTCCATCGTCATTGATGTGGAGCAAAACAAAGCCTTTTTAAGTGAATTTTTAGGTATTTCACTGGAGTGATGTTTCGCAAAAACCAACATTATCCTGTAATATAAAGGTAGAGCATTTGGATTGGGGTGGATATATGGAAAAAGAAAGACCAAAAGAGCGTTCAAGCCTATTAGCAACCAAGTTTATTCGTTTTTTAGGTGGTAGAAACCTATTATTTATGCTGGTGATTTTATTACTAGTTGCATGTGTTATTTTTATGTTTAATCAGGTTTCCTTTATCTTTACCCCGTTACAAGTATTATTTGAAGTAGTGATTTTACCAGGGGTACTAGCCGTCATAGGCTACTATTTATTACGTCCATTGTTGGCGATCTTGGTCAGATGGCGAATCCCAAGAATTTGGGGGATTTTAATACTCTACATTGCGGTTATTGGTGTCATTACACTACTCGTTGTGTTAGTTTATCCATTTTTACGCGACCAGTTCACGAACTTAGCACAGGAATTCCCAGAGTATTTCATGAAGTTTACACAAAATATCGTTGCATTCTTGAACAATTCACGTTTTAACGATTATTTAGATAAAATTAATTTTGATTACAATGAAGTGGTTAAAAACTTCACTACAGATATGGTGAAAACTGTGAGGGAAACAGCTGCGAATGTAGCGCAAGGTGTGGCCACAGGTATTACGGGCTTCCTTTCAACCTTAACAGGTATTGTGCTATCACTTGTAACCGTGCCATTCATTTTATTTTATTTACTAAAAGAGGGCGAAAAACTACCGAAATTTATGCTGAAAGTGTGCCCACCACGTATGCGTAAAGAAGTCACTGAAATTTTCCATGACATGGACAAGCAAATTAGTTCATACATACAGGGGCAAATTTTAGTATCTATGTGTATTGGAGCAATGGTGACCATTGGCTTTTTAATCATTGGCATGAAATATGCTTTATTGCTTGGATTCCTAGCGATGATTACAAGTGTAGTTCCTTATTTGGGGCCGGTCATTGCCATTACACCAGCCGTTATTATTGCCCTTGTCACATCTCCATTGATGTTGATTAAGCTGGCGATTGTATGGACGATTGTTCAATTAATCGAAGGAAAATTCATTTCTCCTCAAATCATGGGCAAATCACTCAGTATTCACCCGATCACGATCATTTTCGTCTTATTAACGGCAGGCTCATTATTCGGTGTTCCTGGTGTTATTTTAGGGATTCCAGGCTATGCGATCTTTAAGGTGCTGGTGACCCATTTATTCAAGCTCTTTAAACAGCGTTACAACCGTTACGAAGATGATGTTCATCAAAAATATGATGTGTGATAAAAACAGCTACTGCCGTTTGACAGTAGCTGTTTTTTTGATGTGTGTTATCCTTATTAGTAGATTCATCAAAAGGATGGGGGAAAAGGGCATGGCATACATACCGATTAATTTTCAGGAAAAATTGGCTAAGTTTCAAGAGCATTGGTCTCCGAAAGTGATTGCTGAAATGAATGATTATCAATTTAAATTAGTTAAAGTACAAGGGGATTTTGTTTGGCATAAACATGATGATACGGATGAAGTGTTTATCGTCATTGAAGGGCAGCTAATCATCGAATTCAGAGATGGTGAAGTGCGTTTAAATGAAGGAGAGATGTTTGTCGTACCACGCCATGTTGAACATAAACCTTATGCGGCTTCTGAGTGTAAAATTCTACTTGTAGAGCCAATGGGGGTTGTCAATACAGGCGAAGCACCATCAGAGCTAACTGCTGAAAATGATGTGTGGATTTAACATTCCTGAATAGTCATAGTAAAACCCTTCTAACAGACAAGGTTAGAAGGGTTTATGCACTAACTTTGTGCCAGTAATTGCACTTGTGCTAAGCGATCAACAGCTTCTTGAAGAAGTTCCTTTGGTTGCACCAATGCTAAACGTAAATAGCCTTGTCCAGCCGTACCAAACACGGTGCCAGGAACGGTTACAATGCCAACTTGTTCAATCAATTGAAAGGCTAGTTCTGTACAGTCCATATCGAACGGATATTTTGCCCAAACGAACATTCCACCATCAGATGGGGCGGCTTCCCAGCCTAATGCTTGTAAGCCGTTCATCAGCGTTTTATGACGTTCTGAGAATGTGGCACGTAAGCTTTCCGTAATTTCTTCTGCGTTATCAAGTGCGACGACTGCTGCATCTTGAATAGGCTCAAAAATACCGAAGTCTAAATTTGATTTTAATTGCTTGATAACGGCGATCATTTCAGCATTTCCTGCGATATAGGCAATACGCGTTCCTGCAAGACTAAAGCTTTTGGAGAGGGAGTTAATCTCCATGCCAACTTCTTTTGCACCTGGTGCTGCAAGGAAGCTAATCGGACCATCACCTGTAAAATAAAACTCGGAGTATGCCGCATCATGAAGGACGATAACATTATATTTTTTGGCAAAGGCAATGACTTTTTCAAAATACGCTAAGGACGGCATCGCTGGTACAGGATTCCCTGGTAAGTTTAAAATCAATAGCTTTGCTCTCTCAGCAATTTCTACTGGGACAGCGTCTAAGTCAGGTAAATAACCATTGTCGGCCGTTTGAGGCATGTAATAAGGTGTTGCCCCCGCTAAGTGAATTCCTGCATCATAGGCAACATAGGCTGGGTTTGTGGATAAGACGATGTCTCCTGGGTCACAAAAGGCTATCGGTAAATGGACAAGGCCTTCTTGAGAGCCAATGGTTTGAATAATTTCCGTAGCGGGATCTAAGTCGACATGGCTACGACGCTTATAGTAGCGACTAACGGCTTCATAAAAACGCTGTGTGCCTGTCAGTGTGTAGCCGTAAGATTCAGCTAACCCTGCGCGATAAGAAAGATGCTCACGTATTTTGGCATGTGGAGGAAGATCAGGGCTTCCTAAGCTTAAGTCAATCAAGGTCATGCCCTTTGCTTGCTGCTCACGGGCAAAATTTTTCAAATCTCCGAAAATTGCTGGTGTAAATAATGACATTTTTTTAGATGGTACGATTTTCAAAACTAGTACACTCCTTATCGTTGTATAAAGTGCAACGTCAATGCGTAGATGATTCTCTTGTCTACGCTAATTGTTTGTTTGCACAAATCGGGCTTTAACAGACCATTGTTTGCTTACGGGCCTGTTTATGCGAGATAACAGAATAGTAGTACACATTTTATCATACTAAAGCACAGAAATGGGCAGATATTCTGAAAAAAGAAAATATTTATATAATGTAGAGGATGTGTGCATAGGCTAGCGAAAATAGATTGTCTGATGTTGGGATAAGCGACTATAAATACCTTCAAAGAGAAAATTGTATTATACTGAGTATAAAGTTTTTCAGGTGGGGAGAGCACCATTGAATAGCTGACTCAGCAGTGAACGATATGTTGCAAGATTTCGATATTGTCTGCGCCGTAACAGAAACAACCTCCTTTTTACAAGATTGGACATAGACTTTGCTTGCAGCTATACATACTGAATAGTATTAAAGGATAGCCATCGTATTGATGTTCGCCTATTGTTGACAGTGGCAATGCTGGATGAGTATGGGCAAAACAAGCTGAATCGTTCAGTATTACGATTTTCAATTGTCTACAGCCAAGACTAGGGGGCATTGTATGTAAAAACCTACGCAGCTGCTGACTTGGAATACCATATTTGCGGCATGCACACTATTTCGAAGCATGTATGAATGATACTACCTGATGTGCAGACCATTTAGTAAGGGAGGGAGAGGGCAGTGAAGGTATATTCGTTAAGTGGACCAAGCGGCACAGGTAAAAGTACGAGTGCCCTTGCCTTTGCTCATAAATTAGGAGTGGAGGCTATCATTGATGATGGTCTTCTCATTGTCAATGGAATAAGAGTTGCTGGCATTTCTGCCAAATTCGAAAAAAATACAATTACCGCTGTACGACGTGCCATTTTTACGGAACAAGAACATCGTGAGGCTGTCAAAAAAGCGTTAGTAAGTCAGAAGGTGCAGTCCATTTTACTAATTGGGACATCCACTAAAATGACGAATAGTATTGCCAAGCAGCTAGATCTTGGACCCATTGAACATTATTACGATGTGGAGGATGTTCGTTCCTTTAAGGAAATTCAAAAAGCTCGTTTTATTCGTCAAACGCAGGGCAAGCATGTGATGCCAATTCCTTATCGACAAGTGGAGCAAAACTTTTTTAAACGATTGGTACAAAAGGGCATGGAGATTTTTTCATCAAAGCGCGAAAAAATCGGGGAAACAACGATAGTGCGGCCTGATTTTCAACGGGAGTATATTGAAATTAGCAAGCATGTTTATGTTCAGCTACTGACGTATTGCTGTAGTCAACAAGCAATTGTACAGAAGGTGGAACAGGCCCAATTTTTGTTAGGAGATCAGGCTCAAGCGATTCTGACCATACAAGTAAAGCTACCGATAGATTATCCATTAGCAGCGCGTTTGCTAGAGCTACAGCAGGCGGTGCAGAAGGCGTTTTATTTGCAATTTGGCTATGAATTAGATGCGATTCATGTTCATGTCAAGACGGCTATACAAAAGAAAAAGGCGTGAAAAACAGGTACTCCCAACGCACTTTGCGCCAAGAGTACCTGTTTTTATTTTGGTTGACGGCTGAACTGTGGCTGACGTTTTTCCACAAAGGCACGACAGCCTTCGGCGAAATCGCTGCCTACAAAAGGTGAAGAGCCTTGCCATAATGTCGGCACACTATCGAGACATTCTTGAACGGATTGCTTCACAGCAAGCAAGGACTCCGGCGACATGCCTGCCACAAGCTTGCCCATGCGAATCATATATTTATTTAAATCCTTTTCGGCTACTAAGTAGTTAAGCATCCCAAGCTTGAAGGCTTCCTCCGCTTTAAACATGCGTCCTGTAAAGACTAAATCCTTTGTAGTCGCAGGACCAACGAGCTGTACTAAACGTTGCGCAAATTTATTGTTTATGGTGATGCCTAATTTTCCGACAGGAATGCCGAGCTTGGCTTTGTCTGAGCCAATGCGGATATCACAAGCTAATGCCAATTCTAAACCAGCGCCCATCGCAGGTCCGTTGATGACGCCGATTGTTGGAATCGGAAGGCGCTCAATTGTTGAAATGGTTTTTTCCATATGTACAAACGCCTCCTCGGCTTGTTCAAGTGAGATGGCATTGAATTCTTTAATATCAGAGCCTGCGGTAAAGCTTTGACCAGAGCCTCGTAAAATGAGTACTTTATTTTTCGGATTGTCTAATACTTGTAGGGCAATCTTTGCTAATTGATCCCACATGTTTGCGGTTAACGCATTTTTTGCCTGTGGTCGGTGAATCGTAATTATCGCTAGTCCAGCTGTTTCTTGATAAATGATTTTTGCATCTTCTGCTTCCAATCGTGTCGTCTTTACTTGCATAGTGGAAAGCCTCCTACGTATTAATGTCTATCTTTATTATATAACACAATCAACTATAAACACGAAATGATATGAATTTTCACATAAAATTGCGTTGTTATACAAGAATGTAGGGAATAGTTAGCATTTATTGTTCTATAACAGGGGAGCGGAATTTACTATTGTAAGAAAGCAAAAGATATGAGAAACTACTATAGGAACATATGTTTCTTATGCACGTAAGGGGCATTTGAAGACTGGAAGCGGCTTGTGTATCGTTATTACAGATTATCCGACACTAATGTATTATAAAATGAATTAAAACACACGCACCCAAAATATAGTAAAATAAAATGACATGACGCACAGCAAACAAGGAGGGGCAATATGGTCACACTCAAGGAAGCATGGAATAGTTACATCTTACTGCTGCAATCATTGAAAAAAAGTGCTGCCACAAAAAAGCAGTACAACATGGATGGACAGCAATTTTTAACGTTCGCCCATGAACACCAATACTTGTATGTGGATCATCAATTAAAAAATCTATTACAGCTTTATTGTGACTATCTCAAGGAAATCTACTGCAATATCAATACATTTAACCATAAAATAGCGACATTGAGAGGCTTTGTAGACTTTATTTTTTTACGAGAATGGGTGACACCTTTTGATTATCAGCCCATTTTACAGCCGAAAAAAAGGCAAAAAGAGGTGCTGCAAGTACTGACCAATACGCAGATTATGCAAATTGCCAACGTTTGGCCAACCTATTTTCAATATGCAAAAACAGAGGAGCATGCTTGGCTGGCTAGACGCAATGGCTGTATAGTCCAAATGTTGATGGAAACAGGTTGTAAGCCTGCAGAGCTTGTGCGAATGAAATGGACTCATTTTAACGAAGAAAAGGCAACCCTTTTTATTGCGAATCGAAATGGCCGTCGAGAAATAAAATGTTCTTCTGTACTAATGGACATGCTAGCTCAGTATAAACTAGAGACAACAGTATTACATGGGCAAGAGGTGGGGGAATGGGTTTGGGTAAGTGAGGCAAGTGTTGCGAAGCCAATTTCAACGAAGACCGTGGAGCGTATTTTTCAAACGATGTCACAAGATATAGGGAAAAATATAAGAGCAACCGATTTGCGATATACCGTTATGCAACGGGCTTTTCAGCAGGAAAAAACGCTGGAGCATATCCAACAAGAAATGGGCTATGTGAGGAAATGGGTGCTGACAGAAAGACAGCAACGCTTCGAATAAAAGCGTGCAGTAATCGCGATTTATCACCATTACTGCACGCCTATTATAAATGATTCAATGCTTTGACACTAACTTTGACCGTTAAATCATGCTTGCCTCCACTATAAACACCTTCAACAGGGCTAATATCACTATAATCGCGACCTATACATAAAATAATATGATTTTCTAAAACTTCTACATTATTTGTTGGATCAAGACCAATCCAGCCAATACCTGGTATCATGACTTCCACCCAGGCATGTGTAGCACTATCACCAATGAGGGCTGAATTTTCATCCACATATAAGTAACCACTGACATAACGAGCAGGAATGCCTTTAGCTCGCAAAACAGCAAGCATCACATGGGTGAAATCCTGACAAACTCCCCGTTTTAATGCAAATGCCTCACTTGCTGTTGTCGTTACAACTGTCGCTGTAGGATCATACTCAAAGCTAGCATATAAATATTGCATTAAATTGAGTGAAAAGAGCACTGGATTTTCAGCATGACCAATCACATGATAAACTTCCTCTAATTGCTGATCGGTCATAAAAGTAAAATGAGTTGCTTTTAAATACGGTAAATAATGCTCATAAAATAGCTGTGAATGAAAAATGGTCTGCATTTCGGGCGAATATTGAATACGATGAATAAATGGTGCACGCTGAATACTAACAATCGAAGATGTATGAATTTCGAGTATTTGATGCTGCTCCGGTATATAAAAAGAACCGACTGTATTACCCCAAATATCCGTATGCTCACGGGTCAGGGAGGATGGCGTAATGGCAATTCGATACGATAATAATCGCTGCCGCTCATCACTGCGAGGCTTTAAACGAATCGTATTCAAGCTTTGATCGACTTCAGACTCATATTGAAAAATATTGGTATGCTGAATTTCAAATTTCATCGTGTCCGCTTCCTTCTGCTTACTGACTTGCCTGTTGAAAGGGAGCTGTGGTGGGTTCCTTTCAAGGTTGTATGCTGGGTTCATATAAATGATAGACTGTCGAAAAGGTATCACTAAAAGCTATACATTGCGACAGTCTTTCCTCCATTATAGTCATCGTTTCTTCAATAGTCATTTGCCAAAAATCAAGATGATTGATTGCTAGGATGAGGCTACGAATGCTTGTATGCAGTGTTAAAAATCTTGAGGATAAAGAATCATGTTCAATCGCCGTAATAGCTTCCTCTATTTTCTTTAGACAAAACATCACAGAACATGGGAAATGCTCATCCTGTACTAAATAGCGAATAACCGCAAGTAAATTCGTCTGGCAATGTTTCCGCATATAAGACTCTCTTGCTGCTGTAAGCGCCAATAAAAAGCTACCATCATCCTCTAACAGGGATAGGCCAGACAGCTTCTGTTGTTCCACTATACTTAACGTCATCCGCAGCGTTTTTTCTGCTCGTTCAAGCCATTTACCAACCTGCATGAAATAAAAGGGAAGATCACGATCCATCGTGCTCTCGATTAACCCGTTCTCCATCCATAGAGTTTTTCTTACTTCCTGTAAAAATGCTTGAAGTTCAATAAGTGGAATGGGACGTTCTCTTGTCAGTATGGCCTGTTGCTTCGTTAAATAAAAGGCATTTTGTATTTCCCATAGCTCAGTTGGTATACTATCACGAATAACCCGTGCATTTTCTCGTATGGCACGTAATGTAACGTGGAGGGCATTGCCGTTTTTCTCGGAAAAGAGTAGATAGTCAATCAATGGGTTGACACGTATGGCTGGGTAATTCGCTAAATATTCCTCCTTAGAGGCACAAATAGCTAAGACAGCCTCCCAATGATCAAGATAAGCATGTTCTTGCCCCGATTGCTCCAACATATTCAACAGCTGTACCTGTAATATATGTGCATTTGATTGTGTGCGTTCACTATACCGTGCCATCCAGTACAGCGCGTCGGCTACTCGACTTAGCATGCTGCAACTCCTCCTTTAGTATCCACGTATCCTTAGCACCACCACCTTGTGAGGAATTTACGACAAGTGATCCTTCTTGTAGGGCCACTCGAGATAAACCGCCAGGCAACACGTAACAATCCTCACCCTTCATGACATAAACTCGTAAATCGACATGACAAGGATAGAATCGTCCATTTTGAAAGGCAGGGGCTCTAGACAATTTAATCGTTGGTTGTGCAATATATTGAAATGGCTGCTTTCTAATTTTTTGCTTAAACAAAGCAATTTCTTCCTCACTAGCATGCGGGCCAATCAACATATCATAGCCGCCAGAGGCACTCACATTCTTAATGACTAGCTCTTGAATATGTTCTAGCACCCATGCTCGTTGCTTATCATCTCCTAAATGATAGGTTTTCACATTCGGTAAAATAGGCTCCTCCTGCAAGTAATACCGAATCATCTGTGGTACATAGGCATACATTGCTTTATCATCAGCAACCCCGTTGCCAACAGCATTTAAGATGGCGACATGACCAGCTTGATAGGCTGCCATTAAATGTGGAACACCTAATAAAGAATCCTCACGAAAGACAACAGGATCTAAAAAATCATCATCAATACGACGATAAATAATATCAATTTGCTGTAGACCATAAATGGTTTTCATATATACTTTCAAATCCTGTACCACTAAATCACGACCCTCTACGAGCTGTATATTTAAATGCTGGGCTAAAAAGACATGATCGTAATAAGCTGAATTGTACATGCCAGCTGTTAGTAGCACGGCTTTAGGCTCTCTCTTTGCTTGCATGGAAGGTGGGCGGTGCACAAGAAGTGCTTTTTTCATATAAGCGATGTGTTTATCAAGTGGTTGGATGGTATGCTTAGAGAAAAATTCAGGATACACTTCCTTCATGACATCACGATTTTCAAAGACATAGGAAATGCCAGAAGGATTGCGTAAATTATCTTCCAATACATGATAATCACCCTTTTCATCCCGTATTAAATCAATCCCTGCTAAAAATATATGATTCGCAATCGGTACTTGGAAACCCATCATTGTTGCCGTAAAATACGGATTATTTTCAATAAGCTGTCTTGGAATAAAACCGTCTCGAATAATCCTTTGTTGCCCATAAACATCCTGCAAAAATAAATTGAGGGCTTGCACACGCTGTTTGACGCCTGCCTCAATCATGGCCCACTTCGTTTGAGGAATAATAATGGGGACACAATCAAAGGGCATGGTACGCTCAGTTCCATCTTGCGCTCCATAGACCGTAAAGGTAATTCCTTGTCTGAGAAAGCTTGCTTGTGCTTGTCGATACTTTTCTTCAAGTTGCTCCTGAGAAAAAAAGGATAGCTTATGATGAAAAGATTGATAATGAGGCTTCGGCTGATTGCCATCAAACATTTCATCGAAAAACAGACTAGAATCATATAAATTCATCATATGGATCGCCTCCGAATTCAAGTAGTAGTGAAAACATGTTACACTGTGAATAAATACATATAAGGAGCTAACAATCATGACCATCATTAATTTAATGCAAGCTTATGAATTAGATAAACTATCTAAATTAAATTTTTCAGAAGAAGAGATCTTACACGCTTTACGTACGGGGGATGTATCAGCTTGGCAAGAACAAGTACCAAACTATGAATTTAATGAGACAATGGCTCTTTATAAAGAAGGGGAACAACAATTCTTAGAAGCGTACCATGGCCATTATCGAATCAAGTATGTAACATTGCCAGGCATCCAACGTTTATTGCAGCTTCGCTTCCAATTGGAAGAAGGGAAGGATTACCAACTGTTAGAAACAGGTATCCAGCATTTAACGTGTAATGAGGAGACAGTCGCAAGACTTCAGCAAATGTTATCGACAAACTGGTCACTAACAAAACAGGCAGACGGTGCTTATTCAGTTTTTGTAAAATAATACCATGCATGTTGTGAGACGAATCGACATGGAGTGACCCATCTTCTATTTTTTCAAAGCGTCTCACAGGGCAAGCGAATTGCGACTCCTCGTAATGGCTGCTGACGCTTTGTTTTCAAGTAAATAAACAATGCTCAAGCTACCTACTTGATATTGATCACACCGATATTGCCATAAGACATAGCCCTTTTTGACGGTTTAGTAGAAGGTGGGCAAGACAAGCATTTAAGCTGAAGCAAGATGAAGTATACTAGATTTTAATATTCATTTAACGTGAACTTTATGACTATTTTCCTGCAACTGTCACAAAAGATTTAAAAGGAAATCCTCTTTTTTAAAAAAGGGGATTTTTTTATTGCTTAAAAAGAACATTTGTTCTGTATTGTGAAAAAGGGCATTTTTTTCAATAAAGTTCCCAAATTTATATTTGGGAACGTTTTTTCGTGGTAAAATAGAGCAAATAGAGGTGATTAGCATGCAAAATATCAAGCAACCGAAATTCATGAAGGATTTTCTAGTTTATTTAACGACCATCAAAGGAAAATCACAGCGCACAAGAAAAGAATATGAATATGACCTAACCTTATTTTTCCGTTTCCATAAAGCAATCCAGGAGGATCTGGATATAGAAAATTTAGTAGCCATTGATATTGCCACTATTACAATAGAAGAAATTCGTGATATTACATTAGAGGATCTTTATTACTTTATGGAGTACTGTGAAGTACAGCGAGGAAATTCTGCTGCTTCGAGGGCACGAAAAGTGGCGACATTAAAATCTTTTTTCAAGTACTTAAAAGGAAAACGTCGACTTATCGAGGAAAATCCAGCAGAAGAATTAGAAACACCAAAAATTGGCCGAAAAAGACCAATTTATATGAATCTTCAAGAGGCTACTCAATTTATCGATGGAATACCAACAAATCAGGCATCACCAAGAAATTACTGTATGATGATGTTTTTCTTAAATTTAGGAATACGTGTGACGGAGCTTTGCCAGCTCAATAAAACATCTATTCAAGGACGTTATTTAACGGTTGTCGGGAAGGGCAATAAGGAGCGTACTGTCTACTTAAACGATAGCTGTTTGCAGGCACTCGCAGATTATGAAAATAGTGGGAAAACGCCTTATAAGGGGGACGGGGATGAGCCTCTTTTCGTCTCACAAAAAGGAACACGCTTTACGCGCCAAACCGTGGCCAAAATCGTGAAACGTATTAATCAACAATCAGGTCTTCAAAAGGAACGACTTACACCACATAAGTTGCGTCATACATCTGCGACTATGATGTATAAAGCTGGTGCAGATATTCGGAGCTTACAGCATATCTTAGGACATTCAAGTGTAGCGACGACTCAAATTTATACGCATATAGAGGACGAGCAGCTACAACATGTTTTAGACAATAATCCCTTTAATATTGTGCGCGAGAGATGATTTTTACCCCTCTCTGTCGAATATAGTAGTATGCCAAATGAAGGAGGTTAACTTATGATGTTAGTAGCAAAAGAACAATTCGACGCAACAAGGGCGCAATTACTTCAAACGATTCAAAACTTAGACAATACAAGCTTTAATGACAAACCAGATGCACAAAGCTGGAGTGTAGCACAAATCTGTCATCATCTTGTGTTAGTAGAGGAAGCAGCCAAAAAAGCCATTACATGGGGATTACAAGCCCAGGAACAATCATCACCTGCAAGAAAAAATGTTCAGCTTGTTGTTTTGGATAGAACAAAAAAATTTCAAGCACCAACTATTGTGGAGCCAATAGATCAGCCTTTTACCGTTCAGGAGATGCTAGATTTACTAGCCACAACAAGAATGAATTTTCTCGCTTTTTTACAAACAATTGAAGAACCTGAAATTTTAACAAAATATGCTGTGAAGCACCCAGCCTTAGGTACATTGCCACTCGATCAATGGATTGAAATGGTTTATTTACACGAGCAGCGTCATATCGAGCAAATACAAGAAATAATGAAATAAACATATGGCAAGTAAGTATAGAGGGATTTGAGCGCACAAATGTGAGCCAAATTCCTTTTATTGTTATATGTTTTTTCTATCATAACCTCTTGACGTGCTACATAATCTGTTATATATTAAATAAAAATAATAACAACTGTTATAAAACAGTTTTCAAATCAAGGAGGAATTTTTAATGACAAAGTATCGAGACGGCTATGAATTTTATTGTGAAATGTGTGAGCGTTATGGATTAGAGCCAATTTCTTTCCGTTATTATGTATTACAGTTATCACAGCAACAACTGTCTGCTTATAACATGCAAGCAAAACAATTAGGCATTTAAAGGACGTGGTTATGACGGAAGCCGACGTGAATATTTTATGAAAAGCCCAGCCATACTAAATACAATGGTTCGGGCTTTTGTGATTTATAAAAGAAATTTCAGATAATTTATTGACAAGCATTACACTCTGTTATATATTTTTAGAAAATAATAATACTGTTATATAACAAAAACAAAAAAACACATTTAGTAGCAATCATGAAAGGAAGTTAGAAGAGTGACAGATTATCGAGAGGGTTATGAATTTTACCGCCAAGTATGTGAGGAGCACGGACTAGAGCCTATTAATTTTCACTATTATTTATCGCAAGAGCAGTTACATGCATATAACCAATATGCAAAATCATCAGAAGAGTCAATCGAATATGAGGTTTCTTAACTTGTAAAATACCTTATTACCTCTGTGGGTTCGTAAGGTATTTTTGCTTTCACAAAAAATTTACATAGCTACATTCTCTTTATCTAGCATAATTGAAATTTGTATTTAATAGATAAATAGCCTAAAGAAAGCACTTTCAATAGTACAAAAGTATCGAAAAACTTTACAATTAGGTAAATTTAGGGTGTTTATAACCGCTATTTTTTGGCTATTTTCTCATAAATCATCAAATAGGGCTTTAGATGTTTTTGATATTTGGGTTGAATTAACTGCTTTTCTAAGACTATAATATAATTACATAAAAAAGGGCGATATACCACAACTTTATACCTCGCTGTAAGATAAAGCAAAAGTACCAAACCCTTCATATTTTAATGAACGGAGAATGAAAATGATGAATATCACGCCTAATAGCATTAATCAAATGAACTATAGTCTAAAAGAATTACAAGATATCTTTTCCGCCATGAATAGTTCCATCATTGTAGCGATTACCGATCGTACCGGGAAAATTACGTTTGTTAATGATCATTTTTGCAAAATTTCGAAGTATACGCGTGAAGAATTATTAGGTCAAGATCACCGTTTACTTAACTCGGGCTTCCATCCTAAATCTTTCTTTAGAGAGATGTGGAGAACAATAGGTAATGGTGATATGTGGAATGGCGAGGTGTGCAATCGTGCGAAAGATGGCAGTTTATATTGGGTAAAGACAACGATTTTCCCATTCCTTGATGAAAAGGGAAAGCCTTATCAATATATCGCCATTCGCGTCGATATTACAGCGCAAAAGGACATAAAAAAAATTACCCATATTGCTTATCACGATGAATTAACAGGACTGCCAAATCGTCGTAAACTAGAACAGCGTTTAGAAAATGAATTCCATCAATCTCGACGTACAGGAGATAAATTTGCGTTATTTTTCATTGATGTGAATCGATTCAAACACATTAACGACGGGCTTGGTCATATTATCGGCGATATGTTTTTAGTGGAAATGTCGAATCGTCTACGAAATGTTGATTATACATCTAATTCATTCTATCGCCACAATAGTGATGAATTTGTCATGATTTTAAATGACGTCAGTCGCATTGACGAAATGGCCAAAGAAATCATTAATGTCTTCAATGAAAGTTTCATCGTCGATACCTATGAATTTTATGCAAGCATCAGTATCGGCATTAGTATATTCCCAGATCATGCAAACTCTGTAGAAGAATTATTGAAAAATGCGGATATTGCCATGTATGCAGCAAAATCTACGCGTGGAAATCAGTACCGTTTATACCGTGACAATATGGATGAAGCCAACGATAAATGGCTTCTATTAGAAACAAAATTACACCAAGCATTAAAACAGGACCGCTTAGAATTACATTACCAGCCTAAAATTGATTTAAAAACAGATACGGTCATTGGCATGGAAGCCTTGCTACGCTGGTATGATCCTGAATTAGGTCATATTCCACCAGATCGTTTTATTCCATTTGCAGAAGAATGTGGGCTTATTAATGATATCGGTGTTTGGGTATTACATAAAGCCTGTGCTCAAGCTCGTTTTTGGAATGAAGCACATAATTTAACATTGCGCGTAGCCGTCAATATTTCTCCGATTCATATTAGTACAGGTAGCTTTGTGGACATGGTGTGTGAAGTCATTGCAGAAACAGGTATTGACCCACACTTATTAGAAATTGAAATTACGGAAATGAGTATGCTTGATTATACGGAAGATTTAATTGATACGATCAAGCAATTACGGGCATTGGGTATTACGATTTCATTAGACGATTTCGGGACAGGCTATTCATCATTAAACTACTTAAAAAAATTCCCAGTGGATGTCCTTAAAATTGACCGTGCCTTTGTCCGTGACATTGTGCCTGAAAAATCAGGGATTGCGATGATTTCAGCTATGATTTCCTTAGCACATGCTTTAAATCTTCAAGTAGTTGCTGAAGGTGTCGAGGAAGAAGCTGAATTGAACGTACTTCGTGAGCATGGCTGTGAGTATGTGCAGGGTTATTATTTCAGTAAGCCATTGTCTGTAGATGATTTTACAGATTTAATCGTTAATTCTGTGACAAAATAGACCAGTTATGAATTGCTATTCCTGAATGATTTTGCTAAAGTGGGATAAAGCCAAACAGTTTATACAATATTTAATTTGATGATGTGGCCAAGTAAGTAAGAATTGTGAGACAGAAAATATAGCAATTGCTGAGAGCTATATCACCGCTTCTTTACTGAACACCTACCACGGAGATGTTATGCAAACATAACCGATTCGTTTTCGTTACCAAACGTGAGAGGGTTTTAAGTTTTACTTAAAGCTAAATCAAGGTGGTACCACGTCTATCCAGCACAAAGACGTCCTTATTCAGAGGACAGCTTTGTGCTTTTTTCATTCAGCTTGATAGTAACAGCTCGCTGAAACAAGCTAAACGCCCTGGTAGATGACACTGTTTTTCTTACACCGAGGCAACAATGATTTAACAAAAATTGGAGGAGATCACATGTCAACACAATTAGAAGATTTTTCGAAATGGTATATTGAGACTATCCAAAAAGCCGATTTAATGGATTATACACCTGTTCGTGGCTGTATTGCCTTTAAACCTGATGGCTATGAGATTTGGGAGCATATTCAAGAGGAAATGGATCGTCGCTTTAAAGAGACAGGGCATCGTAATGCCTATTTCCCAATGCTTATTCCTGAGTCTTTCTTCCAAAAAGAAAAGGATCATATCGAAGGATTCTCACCTGAGCTACCTTGGGTAACAGAGGCAGCAGGGGAACAATTAGAAGAACGTCTGGCACTACGTCCAACGTCTGAAACGATGATTGGCCATCTTTACTCCAATTGGATTAAAAGCTACCGTGACCTACCCGTTTTGATTAATCAATGGGCAAACGTCTTCCGTTGGGAAAAGAAAACTCTTCCTTTTATTCGCACATCTGAATTTTTATGGCAAGAAGGACATACAGCGCACGTGGATGAAGAGGATGCTCGTCAAGAAACGATGCAAATGCTTGAAATCTATAAAGAAGTTGTAGAACAAGTACTAGCGATTCCAGTCTATGACGGACAAAAAACCCCTTCTGAACGTTTTGCAGGTGCTGTCGATACGTATTCGATTGAGGCGATGATGAAAAATGGCAAGGCTGTGCAAGCTGGTACATCTCATTATTTAGGTACGAAATTTGCAGAAGCATTTAACATTAAGTATTTAAATAAAGCGAACCAGCATGAGTATGTACACACAACATCTTGGGGGACATCTACGCGCTTAATCGGCTCGGTAATTATGGTGCATGGTGATGAGCAGGGGCTTGTTTTACCTCCACGCATCGCGCCAACTCAAGTTGTTTTAATTCCAGTGGGACCATGGAAAAAGAACCCTCAAATTATGGAGCATTTAGATGAAATTTTTGTCGCTTTAAAAGCGAAGGGCATTCGCGTACGCCTTGACGATTCGGACCAATCACCAGGCTTTAAGTTCAATGAATGGGAGCTAAAAGGGGTGCCAGTTCGCATTGAATTAGGACCTCGTGATCTTGACAACAATCAAGCTTTACTTAAAGCACGTGATGAAGAGGAAAAACGGACAATCGATTTAGCTACGATTATCACAGCCATTGAAGAAGAATTAACAACCATGCAAGCGCGCTTACTCGAAAAAGCACGTCAGTTCCGTGAAGCAAACACACATACAATGATTGATTCATTACCACAATTACAACAGCATATTGAAGCAGCCAAAGCAAACAGTATAATTCCTGGCTGGGTACTAGCTGGTTGGTGTGGAGAAGATGCATGCGAGGAAAAAGTGAAGGAAGAAACAAAATATACATCTCGTAATATTCCGTTTAATCCACCAACAACAAAAACAACATGTATTGGCTGTGGAAATGAAGCTAAACATACGGTTTGGTTTGCACAAGCCTATTAATAACGACTACAACAGCCTCCTATTTAATTAGGAGGCTGTTTGTTGTTATGAGGTGGTGATCGATTAAATCCTTTGCTTTCTTCATGATATTAGGTGGCAACGCATCTACAGGGAAGTAGTCCAATTTTAAGCTTTCGCCATCCATCTGTCTGATCAGTTAAAAAGACTGCCGTTACGCCGAATACCTCATCCCCATTAGGATATTTAAAATAGTCCTGATAACCTGATAATATCGTTAAAAACTGAAGATTGTTTGCATGCAATCCTGTCTTTTCATACAGCTCTCGCTTCGCTGTTTCCTCAAGGGTTTCCCCTGGTTCCATTGCTCCTCTAGGTAATCCCCACATTTCGATATCAGCACGAAATTGAAGTAGAACTTCTCTCGTCTAATTTAAGACAATTACTGTAGAACCTACTAAAATAACAGGCATTGTCCCAACTAGTTGTCTTAATTTGATAACATAATCACTCATAGCGACCCTCCGTTCTTACTCTCTCTAATCCTTAACATAGTTAGCCAGATTTTTATTCTACTTATGATAAAATGAAGGGGTGTTATATCTTGAAAATTTCCTGAAGAAATGGGGATATAGAGATTAAAAATGATTCTACTATAACTCAATTTTTTGATAAGGATGCTAACAGATTATTTTTTAGAAGGAGATAAGGGAATGACAGATACAACAGGCTGGAAACAGAATGCACAAGATCGTCCATTTATTGCCTCATTTAGTGGTGGAAAGGACAGTACTTTAGCTTTATATAAAGCATCCCAGGTAGGTCAGGCGGTAGGACTGCTTGTGATGCTAGAGGAAGAAGGGAAACGTTCAAGGTCACATGGCATGCCGCCTGAGCTTATCCAGGCGCAGGCTGACTCGATCGGATTGCCTGTCTTTACGGCTGCAGCTAGTTGGGCAGACTACGAAAGTGTATTTATGCACCTTTTAGAAGAGGCAAAACAGCAGGGGGCAGAAGTATTAGTGACAGGTGACTTAGATATGCCTGCACATGGCTGCTGGCATGATAAGGTCACAAAAAACGCTGGATTACAGCTAGGTATGCCATTATGGGAAATGGACCATCGCGAAGCAGTCGATGAATTTATTAACTTAGGATTTATCACGATGATTGTCACGGTCAACTTATCCTTAGGAATGACTGAGGATGATTTAGGGCGAATACTTACCCCTGAATATGTATTGGAACTAGAAGCTCGTAAGATTGATCGGTGCGGGGAGGGGGGAGAATTCCATACAACCGTCATTGATGGTCCTCTTTTCCAGCAGCCAATAGCTGTGCGCAAATGTCCAATTATAAGAGATGGAGACTATGCATTTTTACCTTTAGAACTTGCGTAAATCCACAGCCTTTCTTGTGATGAGCATGGTTTTTCCTTTTAATGTATATGGTCGTGTGTAATAAAATGATTACATAGGAAAGATACTTTAAATGGGATTGAATTACTATTAGTATTGAGTGCTTTGTCAAATCCTTATCGTTTAAAAATGATTGCCAATCTTCATCAAGAAAAGCAATATGTTAGCTGACTAGCGCAAGGGTTAGGGAAGCTAAATTGATTAATGGTTATCACGAATTTCTGAAAGTGGCAAAGCATTGAAAATATACTGAAACAAGTTGATTAGGCAAATGAGCGTTTCTTAAATAAACGATTTCCAGTAATAGAGAAAACAATGAGTCAACATATAGGCTTACTACATACTCTGGTTTTTATGGCTCGCATAAAAAATTTAAAGAAATAGATACTAATAAATAATAATGAACGAAAAGTACAAAGGCTCTCACCTCTGTACTTTTTTGCATTTTGGCTGTTTCTTCTTTATAGGTATAGAATCCATCTCATTTTGTCCAAAATAATCATTGACTGGACACTAAATGGTGTCATATAATTAAGACACCATTTAGTGTCCTATTAGAAAGGGTGGTGGTTTTGAATAATAATCATCAAGAGCGTGACGTTTATGTAGCCATTGCTGACCCTACAAGACGAAAGTTGATTCGTTTACTGGCAGAGGCAGATGAGTTACCGCTTCACGAATTAACCGCTCAATTTGACATGGGGCGTACCGCCGTTTCGAAACATTTAGCCATCCTGAAAGATGCAGGTCTTGTCGTTGCTCGCAAGGAAGGTAGAGAGACGAGGTATCGGCTGAATGCGGCCCCGTTGAAAGAAATACAGGATTGGGTATCGTTTTATGAAGGATTTTGGAAAGAAAGAATCGCTAAATTACATCTATTATTGGAGGAAAAAAAATGAAACCAGATGTATCATTAGATTTTAAATTTACAAGTTCAATGGAGCAGGTTTGGCATGCTTTAACCGATTCAGATACGCTAGCAAAATGGATTTGGAATAATGACTTCCAACCAATCGTTGGGCATAAATTTCAATTCCGTGCTGAACCAAATGAATGGTGGGATGGCATTGTAGACTGTGAGGTGCTTGAAGTAGAAGAGCCTCATACATTATCTTACACTTGGACAAGTACTGGCGAAACAACGACTGTTACATGGACATTAACACAAGGTTCAGATGGCACGACTCAGCTGCATCTTGATCAAAGTGGCTTTAGCGAAGAAACAAAAGCTCGTCAAGGGGCAATCGAAGGGGCAACATATGCTTGGACGAATATGAGCACACAGCTTGAAAAAGTACTAGCCTAATGCAAATCAAACGATAACAAGGAGAGCGCAATTCCGTAGCAAGAATTGTGTTCTTTCATTTTCACTCAAATCTTTTAATTTTCTAGACATGGAAGGATAACTAAATGAAGATCAATCAATTAATTGCCAACAATATCAACCGTTTAGATGTCGTCTTACCAGAACATCAATCATTGGGTATAGCCGGTTTGTCTGGCTCAGGGAAAACGACATTTTGTCAAACGATTGGGGAAGAATCCAAAAAACGTCTTGTTTCTTTATTACCTAAGGCGGAGTATCAATATTTATTTCCAAACATTATGGAAACGAACTTCAGTGCCATCAAAATGGAGGATATGCCCCTCGTACTTTTTTTAGGAAAATCCTCTATTTCCAGCAACCCCCGTTCAACGATTGGTACTCATACGGGTGTTTTTAAAGAAATTCGTAATCGACTGGCGGATGAATTTCAACTTTCTCCAGAGATGTTTTCCTTTAACAATGAATTAGGCTGGTGTCCTGCATGTAAAGGACGTGGCACGACGAAAAATGTAGAATGTAAAAAATGCTCAGGTAAACGCTATAGTCCTGAAGTGGAGCAACATAAAATAGCTTTATGGAATGAATCATACAGTATTTCTGATATTCACAATTTCAGTATCGAAACCATCTATTCCTTATCAAAAGAATTAAATATAAGTGAAGAGAAGCAACATATTCTTCAAAATATTATCCAGATGAATATTGGCTATTTAACATTAAATCGTATTATGGGGACATTGTCGGGCGGAGAATTAACAAGACTTTACTTAGCAGAATTCATGGCTACTAGCGAAAACACGGTCATTATTGTCGACGAAATTTCTGTTGGTCTTGACCACGATACATTACTAAAAATCTTAGAGCAAATCCAACAGTTGGGCACTAAAAACCAAATTTGGCTTATTGATCATTCAGATACGGTGCTAGACACGGCAAATACGCACCTATTCTTTGGACCAGGGAGTGGGAAATACGGCGGTAAAATCGTGGAAGAATCTCCTCGACCACAGCCTATCTATTCGGAACGAAACCCATCAAAGCCAACATCCTTTTATCAATTCCGAGACTTATATTGCCGCAATATACAAATGGACGAAATAGCCATTCCGCAAAACCGACTTGTTACTTTTACTGGGGAGTCTGGCTGTGGGAAATCAACACTTGTGAATGAATGTATCGCTAAAGATTTTGTCAAACGCTATCCAAAGGACAAACTAGTGATGGTCGGGCAGGATCGGAATCAGTCCATTACTAGTCGATCCACTGTCGCAACTTTCCTCGATATTAAAAAGAAACTAACCAAATATAGCGAGGACATTGATGCTATTTTCCAACGCTCGATTGAAGACATTATTGATGAACTTCCTCATGAAGATATCGCCCATAAACGTTTAAGCTTACTAATTAAACTAGGGCTAGGCTATTTGACACTGGAAAGAAAAACACAATCGCTGTCGACTGGTGAATTCCAATGTGTGCATTTAGTATCGGAATTATTTGCGAACTCGCGAAATCCACATACACTGTTTATTTTTGATGAGCCTTCTAAAGGATTATCTCAAAACATTTTAAACCAATTTATTGATAGTGTAAGGGACATCCTTGAGGATGAAGCTATCTCTATCATCATGATTGAGCATAATACCTATATGTTAGAGAGCTCTGATTTCATTGTAGACTTTGGTAAAAGACAGCAGGAGCCTGTGACACATCTTGAGGTAGTTTGTCATGAGGACTATTATAATCAGGCTAACCATACAAAAACAGCTCCATTACAAATCGCGTCTACGCTCGCATCAAGAAATGGTATTCAATACTTAGAAGACCAACCTATAAGCTATTTTAAAAAGGCTGAAAATATTTATAAAGGTGGCATTTTAAAAAGCTTATCTTCAATGGCACGTCTCATTTACGGTGACTATGAATCCAATAAAATAGCGCCTGTTATTGCAATCGACTTGGAAAGACATTTATATAGTCAGTATAGTTTTTTGTATGAAATGGGTGGTCTGATTAATCATATTGTCGCTGCACACCCAACGAATAAGGATACAAGAAGCTTCGATTTCTATAGCCAAGACAATCATTGTCCAAGCTGTTCAGGGAGATTGGAAATTTCCAAATTCGATTTTGATCTAGTCGTACAAGATAAAAACGTGCCATTTTGGGATGGTTTATTACATCCAGATATTATGGAAGTCTTAAAATACTATCAACATGCGAAGCTGGAATTTCTTTTTGAAGAAATTAAAAATGAACTTGGTCAAGATATTAGTAAAAGTTACAATGCTATGACTGAGGAAGAAAAACATATATTTTTATATGGGTATTGGGATAAGTCCTTTTATGATAAGGCAACAAAATCTTCGAAGAAATGGGAAGGTTTTAACTTTATCATCGGTCGCTATATCGTCATTTCAAAATCCATTATTAAGGAGCAAATGAAGGAAACAAGAGAGATGATGCCTTGCCCAATTTGTCATGGCACTGTGCTTAACCACCAGAAGAAATTACAATTTGGGGACACAGATATTCGTGACTTGATTCGTCAACCTCTTGATGTGGTAATAAAAACTGTAGGGAACTTACCACAACTTGAAAAATTGAAAGCCATTGTAGGGGGTGACATGTCACTTCTACAAGATGTCTCCTTATTGCCAAGAGAAACACAAGTAGCGTTGAAAATGCTGGAATTAGAGCTAGCAAGCTTTGTTGGCTATGAAATTGTCCTACAAAATGTACTTCCATTCTGGGACAAAATCCAAGATTCTATAGAGACTATCAGCCTAAAAAACCAAGTAACCATCTGTGATTTTGCCAATATTTACGAGACAAGAGAAAATATCATCGACCAGTATTTTACGAATGGAAAATACAAAAAATTAACGTATGTTTATGAAGCATTTGGCTATAAAAAAATTGTCACTCAAATCAATAAAGTAAAAGCTAGTCATAGTTGTCCATTCTGCAAAGGGAAAAAGGTGCTTTCAGAGGATGGGCTGCATGATGGGGTCAATAAATTAACCGTTCCATGTATCAACTGCGGTGCAAGTGGTATAAACGATGAAGGTCGCCAGCAAATTGTTGATGGCATTGATGTGGAAACGTGGCTAACTGGTACTGTCAGTGATGTAGTAACAGAAGGCTCTCATCTTGAGACAGTTGCCAATATTCCTATTTTTAATCGCATTCGTGAGTTGAATAAACAGGAAATGATGGCGGTTTATCAGTTCTTACAGCATAATAATTAAAGCCAATATGTTAGTAAGCCCATTTGCACTGAGCAGATGGGCTACTTTCATTTGACTAGAATCATACACTATTTTTTCCAAAAACATTCAAATCTGTATCGCCTTTGAGCTTTTCATCGTACTATAGGAATAGCCGGATTGGCAGGAAAAGGGAGGATATTCTTTGGTAAAAAAAGTGCTGTTATTTGGGGATATTGGCATTGATGATACCGTAGCATTAATTTATGCCAGGCTCAATCAGGAAATTGAAATTGTTGGGTTAGTGGCGGACTACGGCAATGTATCGCGAGAAGATGCGGTATCCAATATTTATTATGTCATGAGATTGTTTAGCTTCCCTCAAGGGATTCCCGTTATTTTAGGGGCAGAAGTACCTTTAACTGGTGAACAGCCGACCTACTATCCAGAAATACACGGCGAACGGGGATTAGGACCCATTATTCCAAATGATGATCATGAATTAAAAATTGAAAACTTTTTTGAAATCGTCAATATTATAGAAAGATATAAAAATGATGAGCTAACAATTGTTAATATTGGGCGATTGACCTCGCTCGCTACGATGTTTATCCTCTACAAAGAGCTTATGAAACATGTCAAGGAATTTTATATTATGGGTGGAGCGTTTTGGGTTCCTGGCAATGTCACAACAGTAGCAGAGGCCAATTTTCATGGTGATCCGTTTGCAGTTAATATCGTGCTGACCTATGCAAAGAATGTTACAATCATTCCCTTGAATGCTACACAAAAGGCGATTGTCACGCCAGGTATGGTAGACTATATTGATTCATTTGGACAAACAAAAATCCTCAAACCATTAATGGAATACTATACTCGCTTTTATCAAGATCGGGACCCCTCACTTTTAGGGAGCCCTGTGCATGATGCGTTAACGCTAATGGCTATAATGGAGCCTGACATGTTTATTTATGAGACCTATCCCGTAACTGTTGTCGATAAATTAGAAGGCCCTGCAAGAGGGCAAAGTATTGCCGAAACACGGCCTTATGAAAGTATAAACAATGGTGAGAAAAAACATCGTATTGCCTTTGATATCCAATATGAAAAATTTTTCCACCACTTTTTGACGATTATGACAGGGCAACCATTGCAGTAGCTTATTCAAAAACACCGTTCCGTAAAATCACAAAATCAACATGGACATTTACTTTCATATCTTTATACATCTCATGCCATTTTTCTTTAGTGAGTTCAGAATGTCTCACGGAGCTTCGGTATTTTTCACCAAAACCGAAAATATCGGATTCGACTTCCTGACTATGGGCAATCACCCTTGATACTTCCTTCGACAATTTTTTCTCAATCGCTTTTTCTAGTGCCGATACACTTTTTGGGTCACCTTGGTTGATATCTGGGTACACTTCTAATACTCTTGACTTGATTTTGATGTTCAGGTCAAATGTTGGCTTATCCGCATCGATTAATTGTATTTCTCTTTTCGAATGAATCGCATCAAAGGCTACCGTGATTTTGTTGCCTTTTTTTTGAAGGGTCTTGGATGGAACATCTTCTTTGTCCAGTATAGTTTCATATAGTCCCACTTTAAATGTGTCTCGAACGATTTTTACGTAAAAGCTATCTTTTACTGGTAGGGTGCTGACCATTTTACTTCCTTTAAAAAGAGCGACACCACTTAACTCCACTAGCTCATCATCTCTTTTTAATATTGGCATAGCTAAATCTTTGCCAATTGAATAATAATCGTGGGCAATTTGATGAAGCGTGGACGAAATCATATATTCCTGCTTGACGTTTTGTTCGATGAGCCTAAAAATATGCTGCCCAATATCCTCGATATTTTTGTATTCGTATTTCAGTAATGGTGCTGCTTCGCCTTCCACAACTGCCATAAAGATTCCATTGCTGACACTTGCATTTTCTAGATTTGTATCAAGATAATAACGAAGATCATCTTTCGCAAGTTCTTCACCGAACAAAATTACCCTCATTTGACCAACCATGATTTTTTTCGAAAGCTTGCGATTGGCTTCCATTCGATTCCCTTTACTTGTATCGTTTTCCGTTGTTAGAACTTCCACATTGCTTTGGAATTCAGGATTTACTTCACGTATGACGGCTGTCGTTGCAATTTTTTCTTCTTTTCCTATATCGTAGCCGACTAAAGTGGTTAATCCTACTTTATCCAAAATATTCGTTTGGGCACATCCATATAAAAAAACAATCGATAGAAGTACCAACCATTTTCCTTTAAGCTTGTTCATTCTTTTTCACCTTCTTTGATGTGAGGTTCTTCTTCAGTAGGGCGATTGGCCATAGCACAAGAGGGTAGACAAAAATCACAAAAAATGCCACTTGTCCAAACACAGTGTTGATTGTATTGATCTGTGTGCGTGTTTGAATAAGTAATGTACCAATGAAAACAAAGAACGAAAGTATCCAGACAAAAGTCGTTCCACTTATATTAACTAATCGAATCGCTCCCCGATAGGCCGCCCATAAATACAGACAAAGATTAGGTAAAATAATCAACATCCAAAAACAAACGGCTACAAATTCAAAGCGTTCCATGAAAGGGAAGCTAATAAAGCTAAACAATGTCAAGGTTGCCCAAATCGTTTTCAGTAGCTTGCCTTCACTGTAGTAGGTGATAGACACCAGCATGACGGCTAAATAGATGACCGTTGAAGCCAATAACCCTAAATGGACAGGTTTTCTAACATTTTCCTTGTCTTTCACAAAGGGATAAATCACGTTCAAAATTTCAAAGCCTATGATGGTAAAAGTCATCGAATGGGCACCCTTTAAAATCGAGCGAAAGTCGTTTTCTAAAATAGGAAAGAGACTTTCTGCTGAGGAATACTTCAAGGGGAAGGCTAACATCGGCATAATCCATAACGATAGGATGATACTAAAAAAAGACACCCCAACAATTACTCGAAGCCCACCCGTAAAGGCATAAATAATAATGATTAATAACGTAGCAGATAGAAACCATGTCCCAATACTTGGAAAAATCCATACTTGTATAACCTCTATATAGTTTCGCAAAACGGAAAAGAAAGCTACAGAGCAATAGATGACATACATAGCATTTAAAAAATTGCCAATCCATTTGCCAAAGATATCGATTTGAATTCCATATAAATCATTGGAGCCATAGATTTCTAAAGTTTTAATCATACAAAATGTGACGATATGTGTAGCAATACCAGCCAGTAGAACTGAAATCCATGCATCTTGTCTTGCATCCTGATAGATAATGCGTTGAAATCCCTGTATACCAACCCCAATTTGTGCACCGTGTACCACAAAAAAAAGCAAATAAGCATTGATCATATCTTTAGGGCTAAGTTGTATAGGTTTTGCCATTTATCTCACCTTCAGTTCAACTTTTTTCCGGTTTTACAGGCTCAGGCTCGAATTTATAATCATCCTTTGGTCTTGTTAAAGTAGGTCTTTTTGCTGTTAAGGGAATGGGCATTCTGATAATACTATCCCGCATTTCCTTCAATCTTGGTGGGTAGAAAGGAGACATATATGGTGCTCCCAAGCTTGTCTGGCGTAACAGATGGATAAGGATAAAACAAAAAGCCAGCATGATGCCATAAAAACCCCAAAATCCTGCAAGTATAATAATGGGAAAGCGAATAAGACGAACCACATTGCCCATCATATAACTCGGTGAGGTAAATGATGCTAAAGCACTTAGTGCAATAATAATCAGTAAAATATTACTTGTTATACCTGCCTGTACAGCTGCTGTCCCGATAACGATACCGCCAACGATACCAATGGTTTGTCCAATTTTAGTTGGCAATCTGGCTCCAGCTTCTCTCAGTAATTCAATGATAATTTCCAGCAGTAAAGCTTCAAATATCGGTGGGAACGGAACCAAAGCCCTCGATTCACTTAATGGTACGAGGAAGGCTTGCGGAATCACCTCGTAATGAAAGGTCAAAGCTGCCACATAAAAAGGTGTTAAATAAACGGACAAAAAGAAGGCAGCAAGCCTTAGTAAACGAAGAAATGTGGCAATTTGCCATCTTAAATTTTGATCTTCTTGACTTTGAAAAAATTCAGTAAAGGCTTGGGGGCCAATGATGGCCATTGAGCTACCATCCACAAGAACGCCCACCTTGCCATCTAAAACCGCATCACAAAATCTGTCAGGTCTTTCCGTCAGCAGCATTTGTGGGAAGACTGATAATGAATTATCATCAATCATTTCTGCTAGAACCGCACTATCGAGCAATTCATCGATAGTAAGGTCTATAATTCGCTGGCGTAACGTATGGACCATTTGGTCATTAGCAATTCCATGCATATATAGGAGTGAAACAGACGTATTGGTGCGTGTGCCAACTTTTATTTTTTCATTGCAAAGATTCGGACTTACTATGTAGCGACGAATTAAGGAAATATTCGTTGAAAGACTCTCATTGAAACCAACCTGTGTACCAATTACTTGTGATTCATTTTCAGGAGCTGACAATGCTCTAGATTCTCGGCTAGCGATATTGGCTAAAATCACTTGTGAGCTACCGTCTACATGAATCACAACAGATCCATTGACCATTGAAGCTACGGTTTCCTTTAATAAACTGGCTTGACTAACTTCAGCAATAGAAATGGCCATCACAATGTCTTCTGGTGTTTCATGTGGCTTGTTCTGTAAACAAGCGATAATATCATTATTCAAAGTTTGATCATCAATTAAGTTATCGATATAAATAAGGGTCAAGTTTGGAGGAAGTGATTTAATAATTAAATCAGCTGGATCATTTGTTGCATTTTTGATTGATTGAATAAAATGTTCTGTTGTATGTGCAACCCTCACAAGATTTTCTTTAGGTGCCTCTTTGATGGAAGGTGGCTGTTTTTTATTGAAAGGTAGTTTAAATTTCATGATGAATTGTAGGCTCCCTTCATTGCTAACTTCTTTTATAGAATTGTCTTGAAAGGGGTATTCTATACTTATTTCCTTCATTTTCATCATCAAGTAGACAGTACTTAACAAAAAGTGGTAGTATAATAGTATTCTTAAAAACAGAAGGGAGATCAGCCGTTTTATGCTAAAACTAATTATCGCAAATTAAATTCCAATGAATTTAATAAAGGGGCTATTCTATAATTTTTTTGTGAATTATAGGGTTTATTTAGTATGGCCCTCTTGCGATAACGAAGAGCAGCATAATCCTGTCTGATCCATGTAAACAGAGATCATTGGTAGTTACTTAAGTGGCTAGCATTTTTTTCTGTATATAACAAAGGACTTTATGAGTTTGTTCTCATAAGGTCTTTTTCTGTTTTTAGGAGGTGAGTATTCCCACAATAATGAGCTATTAAAACACAAAATCGGAGGGAATAGACGTGATAAAATATGAGTTAGTGAGTAATTATCGTCATGATGAAAAATTGAAGGCAAGCTTTAATGATTTAGCCATCGAAACATTCGGCTTAGATTTTAGAGGCTGGTACAACAAAGGCTATTGGAATGATCGATATATTCCGTATTCTTTTGTTCAGGGAGGAAAAGTGATTGCCAATGCCTCTATTCATAAAATGTCTGTATTAATAAATGGTCAACGATTAAAAGGGATTCAAATTGGTACGGTGATGACCGATGAAAAGTTTCGCCATCAAGGTTTGGCTAAGCAGTTAATGCAGCATATTCTCAAGGAATACGAAGATGCCTGTGATTTTATGTATCTTTTTGCCAATGATACTGTACTAGATTTTTATCCAAAGTTTGGCTTTACACGAATTCATGAAAGCGCATTTAGCTTAGACCTCACGGAAAAGCCTATTCCACTGAGGGAGGATGCCATCGTCCGACAGCTGACAATTGAACAGGATCTAACACTCCTTGAAAACTATGCGAAAAATCGTCATATCCTTTCAAATATTGTAGATGTTGAACAAAACGATAGTTTATTAATGTTTTATTTCACCCTAGTATTCCAACATGCCATTTACTATTTAGAAGATTTAGCAACCATTGTGTTAATGGAGGAAGAGGACGGGATATTAAATATTTACGATATCATCTCCCAACAGGCAATCAATGCGGAGGCTGTGTTAGCAAACATTGTGAAGCAAACAACGAAAAAGGTGGTATTTTATTTCACCCCTAACTTTGCGATGGACGGCATGACAGCAACCATCACACCAAATGATGACGATGCCTTATTCATCCTATCGAAAAAGTCACTCCTACAAGGTAACTTTATGTTCCCTTTAACATCCCATTGTTAGTCTGGACATGAGCGCTTTTAACAAAAATTCATCAAAGCAAACATAACATGAATACTAGCTCGTACCTTCAAAGGTGCGGGCTTTTTTTAGCCATTTATGATATTTTGTCAAATGGCTGTAACATTGTTGTTTTATGATACAAGCATCATATGAATGGAATTGAGGTTAAACACTATGAAAAAAATGCTCATCATCTTATTTGCAGTAATGATAAGCTTGTACGTAGCCAAACTATGTGGGCAGGACAATAACGATGAAATGAAATTTGTCGACGACATTGCGCCAATCGCTGTTGCATTACATCAACAAAACGGAGAGATATTGCCTAGTATAACAATCGCGCAGGCTATTTTAGAATCCAATTTTGGACGGAGTGAATTGGCTGTCAATGCCAATAATTTGTTTGGGATAAAGGGACGGTATCAAGGAAAGTCCATCAAAATGCCGACAATCGAATATCAAAACAATAAAAGCTATACAACCGAAGCTGAATTTCGAGCCTATCCTGATTGGAAAAGTGCAATAAAGGACCATCGTCAGCTATTATTAAATGGAACGAGCTGGAATGCCCATCAATATGATGAGGTGCTGAAGGCGACCAATTATCAAGAGGCAGCCTATGCCTTAAAAAAAAGCAATTACTCGACGGACCCTTTATATCCTGAAAAATTAATTGCGATTATCGAACAATATCATTTAGGAAAATATGATCAATAGGAGTTCTATAAAATGAATATACTCATTGCTGATGATGAATTAGATATGTTAAAGATTTTACAAAGCTATTTTCAAAGGGAGGGTTTCACTGTCTTTACTGCTACAAACGGGGAGGAAGCACTTGCGATATTTTATCAACAAAAAATTGATTTAGCGATTTTAGATTGGATGATGCCTAAAATAGATGGTATTACGGTTTGTCGTGAGATGAAAAAAACACAAAAAATCAAGGTTTTAATGCTTACAGCAAGGGACACTGGTGAGGATGAATTTCAAGCGCTAGCAGATGGAGCTGATGATTATGTTCATAAACCATTTTATCCAAAAGTACTCATTATGAGGGTGAAAAAATTGCTGCAAATAGAGTCTGTCCAGCAACTAAAGGAAGTAACCTTCGATATTGCTAGCAAGCGCGTTTGGCGAGCAGGGACAGAAATTGAGTTAACCAAAACAGAATTCGAGCTGTTACGTGTTTTTAGCCAGAATCGCAGACAAATCTTAACGAGAGATCAGCTCTTAGATTTAGTGTGGGGACTGGAATATGTCGGAGATCCTCGTACCGTCGATACACATATTCGACGATTACGAGAAAAAATAGGAGAGGACATTATCCAAACACATAGAGGTGTTGGATATAGTACAAGCGAATGAAGCAAAAAATTGGCACTAAATTAACCATTTATATCACATTCGTTGTGATTGTTACGTTTACGATTTCGCTTGTCGTCAGCCAATTTTTTCTGCCTAAATATTATCTCTATCAGTTAAATAAAAAAGTAGCAGACGCTTATGAAACGTATCAGACCAAGGATGAACCTAGCCTAGTGGAACGACAATTTGATGTCACAATCATCACTGTGCCTCTTGAAGGTTCCATCGATAATTTGAACGAAAATTTAAGACTACAGCTGGCGAGAGAACAGATCGCTCTTAATAAATTTTGGGTTTCAGAAGAAGTGCTACAAGACATAGCTAGAGAAAAAATAGTAGGCAAACTGTATGATCAAGGAAAACAAAAATCGAGCTTTCTTGTGCATTATGTCAAAGAGGGAAACCAGCTTGTAATGATTGGAGCCTCTATGGCTCATTTTACGGATATTGCTTCTTTTATCAATCGCTTTAATTTCGTCTTTTTAATTGCCAGTATTTTAGTAATTATCATGGTAACAGCCCTCTTATCTCGCAAGCTGACCAATCCATTAAATGAGCTACAACAAGTGGCGCAGGAAATTGGCGCACTAAATTTTCAGCAGGCAAACATTCAAACAGGTGATGAAATCGAAGAATTAGCCAAAAGCATTAATAAAATGAGTCAAACACTGGAATCAGCCCAACAGCAATTAACGCAACGCAATCTGGATTTGAAGCAATTTATGGTAGGCTTAACACATGAGCTAAAGACGCCTCTTGCTTTAATCAACGTATATGCAAGTGGAATGGAAGATGGGATGGATGATGGAACCTATTTAACCGTTATTCATCAGCAAATAGATCGAATGGAAAAAATCATCACAGATATGCTTTATTTCGCTAGAACTGAAGAAAACGATTCGAAAGTATCCAGCTTTGATGTTATTCAGCTACTGCAACAAATCATTCATAGCTATCAGCCGCTGCAAGGAGATAAACAAATTTTTCTTCAATCAGAACTAACTGAATTCATGCTAAACACCGAGCAAGAGAAAGTCCATTTTATTGTAGAGAATTTGATCAGTAATGCTGTCAAGTATACCTCTGGTCGTGACATATTCATCTGCTTGGATTCACATGGTAGGCTAGAAATTACGAATGATACCACACTGCCAGATATCTCTAAAATATGGCAGCCATTTTATGTAGGGGAAAGCTCTCGAAACAAGCATATTTCAGGAACTGGTCTCGGTCTCGCCACAGTGAAAAGTCTTGCTGAACAATTAGGCTACACGACTAAATCCACATTAGCCGATGGGAAAATCACCTTTACAATTGATTTTTGGCAGAGGGGATAGTGCCTTACTCTTTACAATGATGTAGATGGGGACTATTTCCTCCAATAGAGGAGTTAGACCATGTTTTCCACGAGGATTTTCTTTACATGTAGAGGTATTTGCAACAGAGCAAAGTGGGGGTAGCCATTATCTATGCTGATTGAAACTCCATAAAAGTGGTATCTTTTTAGCAAAGGTTGCACAAATAAAATGAAGGTGTTCATCCCTCATTTTATCGATGGCTGTTGTGACTAATACTTCTTCACATTGAAAATAAGAGCGTATTCTTCTCCTAATGATGTGCTATTTTATTCATTACTACTTACTAGTAAGAAAGACAAAAAGCCACTTAAGATTGGAGTAAAGCCAGCGTCACTCTTAGGGGATTAGCATAGTAGCTTATCGGATGCTGGCAGAACAGAAATCAAATTAACATCATCTTTCAACATGAAAAGGGGGAGATCACATGAAGTGACTCCCCTTTTGTTTATTAGGAAAGTATACGAATAGTTGAATCAGTTTTTGTTCTCACTTTTAACGTTAGCAGCATGAGAACAAACATTACCACTAATAGGGCGAAAAGGGCAACGTCAAATGTATTAGTGACATCTTTTATAACCCCAACAAGCATCGGAATAATTCCACTAATAATATAGCCACCAAATTGAATCATGGCTGTCCATTCGCTTGCAGCTTTTGGTGTAGTCGTTGCATCTAAAGGTAGAATCATTGCTAATGGGAATAAACCACCAGCACCAATCCCCGTTAATGCGGCACAGAGAATTGGAGAAGTCCCGCCAATTATTAATAATAGGATGCCGATAAAGGAGCTGAAAGCACATAGTAGCATCCAAGGTTTTCTCTTCACACTATTATTAATGATAATTGGAATAATAAAGCTACAAATCATTTGCATAACAGAAAAAATAGTAACCGTTGTTGCGGCATATGCATCACTATAACCCATGTCCTGTACTTTTGGCGCAAGCCATGTTGCCAAGGAATAATAAACACCCGATTGTAAACCAAACATCACCATCAAAAGCCAAACATAACGATTTCCCCAAGGTAGTCGGCTTTTTTGACTGACAGCTTGCTCTGCTATGTTTTGTGATTGATGTGATTTTTTTATAATAGGAATCCAAACGATGATTCCTACTAGTGCAAACAAAGACCAGATCGCTAAAGCGATGTTCCAAGATTGGTGAAAAGCATGCATAACAGGCACAACTAAGCCAGCACTTAAAGATGCACCAATCCCCATGCCAGCTGAATACACACCAATCATCGAGGATGAGGATTTAGGAAAATGCTTTTTAATATAACCAGAAATTAGTGGACCTGTAATGGCAATGCCTATTCCGCTAAAGACAGCTGTCAATAATAAAAGAAAAGGGAAAGTCGCTACTAAACGTAATGCAGTTGATACGCCAATTAATAAAACCGATAACGCTATCGTCAGCTCAATGCCCCACCGTGCACTTAACTTTCCAGCCAGTGGTGCAAAAAGCCCCATACAAAAAACAGGTAAAGCCGTTAGTAAACTGACGACAACACTCGACATCTGTAAATCGGCCTGGATATTTTTCAGCACGGGTGAGATGGATGTAATGGAAGCTCGTAGATTCATAGAGAGTATGAATAAAGAAAAAACGCTCCAAATAATATATAGATTTTTTGATTTTGCTATCATTGAAAGCACACCTCTTTTTGTCAATATAGATGATTATTTGATATACTATAATTAACTTTTTATTTTAAAAATAAACTATAATTTATCGACTTGTATACTATAATATACTTAATATACAAAGTCAATGAAAGGGGTGCGCATAATGAATGAGGAAAATATTGACTTATCTGGTCAAGTCGGGGTTAATCTAAGAGAAATTCGAAAAAACAAAAGGATGAGTTTAGAGGAGCTAGCGAATGTCAGCAATGTTAGTAAATTGACATTAGGGAAAATTGAAAGAGGGGAAACAAATCCAACCGTCAATATCCTTTGGAAAATATGTAGAGGACTTAATATTCCACTCGTTTCTTTATTAACATTTGAAGAACATACAGAAGTCCATCGATTCGGCTCAGAGTATCAATTTGCAGGGCATAATAATGACTGGTTTGTCGAACCATTATTTAAAACACATGGATCAGAGTGGTATAGAGGCTGTATCGAGCCAAATAGTGAGTACAGTGAATGTCACTTAGCAGGGTCTGAAGAAATTGTACTTGTGTTAAATGGACAATTAGAGCTGAAGGTCGGAGAAAAATGCCATCAGTTAAACCAATGGGATGTCATTAAATTTAAAGGTGAAGAACTTCACACTTACATCAATCGCTCAAATGAAAAAGTCCATTTGATGCTATCGTTAACGTATACAACGCCATAAATAAGTACTTCTCACAAAATACAAGGCAGAAACATGACACTCGTTTCTGCCTTGCTCATCAGACAATCGACCATTCAGGTATTTTTTAGACCAGCAGCAAAAATGGGCCATTTAGTGTGATGGTCGATAATATTCGAGCCATTTCTTGAGGAGATTCTTGGCCATCACAAAGTAGCCATTGCTGTACAACCCCGATATGTGCCGAAGCAAGATACTCTCCTGGCACAAGTAAATTTTCTAATTTAAGTGGGGTATCAGTACTTTCAAATAATGTTTTCCACATAAAATTCTTCAATTTCGTCTGAAAAGATAAATCTCCGTTTGTACCTAATACTGCTTTCATAAACCGCCGATTTTGATCTAAAAATTTAAATATTAAAACAGCTATTTCAGTCACATCATTTAGTAGTGTTTTCACACAAAAATCGTCCTTACTTGGAATAGTAAAGACGATTTTTCATTATTCTTTATTAGATATAGCCCCAAATCATACATAATAATGTCTCAAAAATCGTTACGAGAGCGATGATTAATGCATAATAGATATTTGTATAAATCGCAGGCTTATCCTTTGTTTCACTAGCGTGCATAAAGATCACTAATTGTAGGCCAGCCTAAATAAATGCTGTAACTAATAAAATTGTCATAGTAATGGGAAAAGATAGATCAAAAAAATACACACAGGCTGCCATCGTTGTTAGAATTATCGACAGACCAAATCCTATTACTTGTTTCAGTGGAAATAAATCCGTCATGTTATACCATTCCTTTCAAGTAAATGAAACTGAAAATAAAGATCCAGATCACATCTAAAAAGTGCCAGTATAAAGAAAAGATGAATGATTTATTGGCTGTTTCTGGTGTCAAGCCGCGTTGTATTAGTTGATAGATAATAAATATTCCCCAGAATACCCCAAATGTAACATGTGCACCATGTGTTCCTAATGTTGTTAAAAGGGCAGCCTTAAAGGCACTCGTCTGTAAGCCTGCTCCTACATGTACATAGTGCATAAACTCGTAAACTTCAAAACCAACGAATACGACACCGAGTAGTAGTGTCAAAAGATAGAACATGATCATCGCTTTCGTATAGCCCTTACGCATGGCGTGAATGCCTAAGCCGATAGTAAAGCTACTTGTTAAGAGAATAAATGTTTCAATCAAAACAGGTGTGATTTCAAAAATGTCGGCTCCTGTAGGGCCATTTCCTGTACGGTCCACTAAAACAAAGTAGCCTGCAAAGAGCGTCCCAAACAAGTAAGGGTTTTCTTCAAATGTGAAGGACTGAATTGAAAGTGGATGGCAAAAGTAATAAGGAAGTGGATGGTTAGTTCTGAAAGATGTTATAGTATGATTGCCTTTTTAGCTTATTTCCTAGAGCTAAGAAGGATATGGCATGACTGAGGTGAGTATATATGGACTGGAAACCTGATCGAACAGCAAAAAAGGCTATCTATAAACAGCTTGCAGAATATATAGAAAAGGGGATTGCAGACGGTACATTTCCGCCCGATAAACCTTTACCATCTGAGCGTTATTTAGCACATGCTTTAAATATCAACAGAAGTACTGTCGTTAGTGCATATGACGAATTGGAAGCAATAGGACTTATTGAACGAAATCGGGGAAGTGGCACAACCATTAGCAAGGACATTTGGGGGATCACAAGGAAACGAATTCCTAGCTGGAATCGCTATATTGAGGCGGGCTCTTTTTTACCGAATCTACCTGTCACGCAAAAAATAAGAAAAGAGGCTGTTGATCACAAATTAATTAATTTAGCTTCAGGGGAATTATCAGAAGATCTTTTTCCAAAAAGTGCTTTAAGAGAAATTACAGCAACGCGTTCTTTTATTGGTAGTCTCGGCTATGACCATCCGCTAGGGAGTGAGATACTGCGAACTACTCTTACGCAACATATTCAACAAAGCAGGGGAATCGCAACAAAGCCTTCTTCCATACTGATTACATCAGGGGCACAGCAAGCCTTACATTTGATTGTCCAATGTCTGTTGAAGCCTGGAGATGCAGTCGCTATTGAAGATCCTTCTTACAACTTCAATCTGCCTATTTTTAAGACAGCTGGCTTGCAAATCCATTATCTTCCTGTTGATAAGGATGGCATTAACCCTGAAGATGTGCAAGCATTATATAAAAAACACCGCATTAAAATGATTTTTTTAAATCCTGATTTTCATAATCCAACGGGGTCTTCGTTAGCTTTAAAGAAAAGAGAAGCTGTTTTAGACATATCCTCTAAGCTGGGCATTCCTGTAGTAGAGGATGATCCCTATAGCTTAACAGCCTTCTCAGGGGATAAAATGCCTACACTTAAATCGCTCGATAACAATGGCAATGTTTTATATATTAGCTCGTTGTCCAAAATTGTGGCATCAGGATTACGAATTGGCTGGATAGTTGGTCCAACATCTGTTATTGAAAGGCTATCCGATGCAAAGCAACAAATCGACTTTGGTCATTCTAGTTTTACGCAATGGATGGCCAATGATTTTTTAGAGTCACCCAATTTCAATTTGCATATCGAGCATTTAGTGAAGGAATTAGAAACACGACGCGATACTATAGTGCACAGCCTAAATACGTATTTACAAGACCAGGTGACGTTTTCCATTCCTCAAGGTGGAATTCACATCTGGTGTCAAGTATTGAGAGAATATAATGAAACGCAATTACTAGAAGAGTCGATTAAACGAGGTGTCATTTATGTTCCTGGATCAACGATGGGCTCTAAAAAGGATTTTGTTCGCTTTACTTATGCAAGGGAAGATGTTCATTCAATTGATGAAGGAATTAAAAGGTTTGCTCAAGCTCTTAATAGCTTCTAGAAATTTTGTAAATTATAGACAAGTGGATGTCTAAAAAACTGGGAAAGTGGATGTTTTAAAATTGATAGAAAGCATTTAACATAGAGTCATGGATAACAACTATCCATCAAGGCTAACTACTATCATGGCAGTGTGGATGGATTCACAATTATTCACACAAGTAATGAAATCTATTAATTGTCTGGAAGGTGATGGGACAAACCTGTTGGTAGCAAGAAAAAGGCATGTGTGAAGAGGTAGTTCGCGCTATTCGCTATTAAAAAGGTTGATTTAAAAAATAGAAAGAACCCACTTTTAATAAAGAGGTTATACAAATTCACAACAAGTATCGTTGATTTTCTCAGTTTTACCTGTTCTAACAGTCTCAAATGTTAGCTTTTTGCTGCTGATGAGAAAGCATCAAGGCAGTCACACCTTATTATATTTTAATTCCCACAACGGTTATAAGGGAAATAGGCACTCCTTATATACCAACATTTAAATCTTAGTTATAGCCACCTCGTTTCGATGTTTAATCGACATGAGGTGGCTGCTTTGTGTCTCTGAAAATAGTTGAGTAATGTAATGAATTTTACTATTCTGATTATATAGACTAATTTATGGTCCAATAAGGGGGATATAAATGGGGTTACAGATAGGCGAAAAAATTACATTTGAACGCACGTTTACAAGGGAAGACGTTGAATTATTTACAAAGGTGTCCAAGGATGAAGGGGTTCATCATATTACACCTGATGAACAAGGTCGTTTTGTTGTGCAAGGTCTTTTAACAGCCACGCTCCCTACAAAGGTCGGTGGTGACTATAATGTATTGGCTCGCACAATGAATTTCGAATTTTTACGGCCAGTTTTTAGTGATGATACTATTCGTTGCGATGTCATAATCAAACAATTTGAACCCGATGAAAAGGATCGAACGGCTATAACTACCACTTTTACCTGTGTAAATCAGCTTGGCAAAGAGGTGTTAAAGGGAAGTTTTTCAGGGATTATTTTATAAATTATTCATGGGTGTTAGTAGATGAGAAGTGCAGAACGTCTATTTCTAAGTGCTAATTATATAGCACCAAACCTCGAATGGATAGAAGAAGATTGGAAACCAAGTATTTGGACAAAGTAAATGTGCAATTTTGTACTATAATAATATAAATAATAGATGTAATAATTCAAAGAGATAAACTTGAAAGGGAGTTTGCTTCGTGAATATTACATCTTTTTTAATGTACTGTTTTATTATTACGGTTACACCAGGACCAACAAATATTATTATTCTAGCAACGACACAGAATTATGGTATTAAAAGAGGGTTACATTTTTCTTATGGTTCTACGATTGCATTTTTCTTGTTACTCGTATTATCAGCTTTTCTAAATACATTGTTTTCAACATGGATTCCGAATGTTTTGTTGATGATGCAAGTTATTGGTACTTCCTATATGCTCTATCTTGCTTACCAAATATATAAAATGGAAACTACCAATGAAAGCCAAAATAAAACCGGCAATTTCTCATCAGGGTTTTTGATGCAGTTTTTAAATCCTAAAGTAGTATTATTTACAATGACAGTTATTCCAAGCTTCGTTTTACCTTATTACGATTCGATTTTGGCGTTATCATTAAGTATATTAGCCATTACCATTATTGGTTTCATTGCTTTCTTATTATGGGTATTATTTGGAGCAATCTTTAAACAATTTTTACAAAACCATAAAAAAGTAGTCAATGTTTGTATGGCCTTCTGTTTGGTCTATGCAGCCATCATGATTTGGACCTAAAAGAGGTGAGCACAATGCAAAGTTTTACATACAAAAAGACAGATGGAATTACCGCATTAAAAGCTAGTTTTACAGACTTTCAATACAAAAAGCATGCCCATCAAGAATATGCATTTGGTGTCACGCTGAAAGGTATTCAGCATTACTATCTAGATGGGCATTTACAGCTCTCTCATCAAAACGGTGTTATGTTTTTTAATCCTGAACAAGTTCATGACGGAATGGCTTATAATCGTGAAGGACTTGAATATGTAATGCTTTATATCGATCCAGCTTTATTTTTAGAAGCAATTCAACAGAAAGATATTGTAAGTTTTGAGAAACCAATCATTTATAATAATCATCTTAAGCAACATATATTAAATCTGTCACATGCTGTTTTAACAGAAAAAAATTCCACATTATGTAACGAACTATTTTTACAATTAGCTGACAGTTTAGTTGAACAAGATTTTAATTCGCCTTTAAAAAAGGATCATTTTATCGTTAACAAAGCTAAAGAGATTATTCATTCCTATGCTGATAACGTACTAAAATTAGAAGATATTTGTCAGGAGCTACAATTGACGACATTCCAATTTATTCGTCTATTTAAAAAGCAAACAGGTATAACCCCTTATCAATATTTCTTAAATTGCAAAATGGAAAGGGCTAAGTCGATTATCGAGCAAACAGCGGATATATATGCAGCAGTCGCTCAATGTGGCTACGTTGATCTACCTCATTTGAACAAGCAATTTAAACGTATTTTTGGCATAACAGCTTTTGAGTATTTATCTTTTATTCATAACAGATAACACCGTGAAAGACTACAAGAAATTGACAACGCTTGTCCTATGTAATGCAATAGCACAATATAGTGGGGTGATCATTAGAGTTTCGAATAATCGCCGCTACTTATAATAAGTCGCCACAACCATTTACGAATGAACGGGGGAAGGCTTAATAAAAATATAATGAAAAAAAGTCGCATTCCTATTGTTTAGGAATCGACTTTTTTGTGAAAATAATTATGTAAAACACATTGAAATAAAGCATGTCTTATGATAAATTTATATAGATAGACATTGTGTATTTATTATACAGCGAACTATCCCTATCTTAATTATATAATACATTCTATTCTTTCGTCAACACTTTTAATAGTCTTTTTTTTTTTGAGGGGTGGTTTTGATGAAATCAACAGGGGCAAAACAGCAGATTGGGGGAAAAATGAACGAAGCAGTTCAAATCTTTTAAGGACTTAGAGGTAATCGAACGGCTTCCTAAACATGTGAATGAAATTGAAAAAGATAAAGAAAGTAGGACTGATACTATATGTCAGAGAAAACCATTTCAGTTGAGACAAAAACGCCATACGGCATGATTGCCATTTTATTTATTGGGGCCTTTGTTGCTATATTAAATGAAACCTTACTAAACATTGCGCTTCCAGCTATTATGATTGAATTCGATGTGAATGCAACGGCAGTACAATGGCTTTCAACAGGTTATATGTTAATTAACGGTATTTTAATTCCCGCCAGCGCGTTCTTCATTCAACGCTTTACGGATAAAAAATTATTTATTACCGCGATGGCCTTGTTCACATTGGGTACATTTTTAGCTAGTATTGCACCTGCATTTGGTGTGTTATTAGGGGCGCGAATGATTCAAGCTGCAGGATCAGCGATTATGATGCCTCTATTAATGAATGTGATGCTGACTGCATTTCCGGTCGAAAAACGAGGCGCTGCAATGGGGATGTTCGGTCTCGTAATGATTACAGCTCCAGCTATTGGACCGACTCTTTCGGGGTGGCTAATTGAGCATTACAGTTGGAGAATGTTATTTGATCTTGTGCTACCAATTGCCATCCTAACATTAATTTTCGCAGCCTTTAAATTAAAGAATGTGACGCCTCAACGTCCTATTAAGCTCGATGTAATTTCACTTATTTTATCAAGTATTGGATTTGGTGGCTTGCTTTATGGCTTTAGTTCTGCTGGAGAAAAAGGATGGGATAATGCCCTTGTATACGGAACGATCATTATTGGAACGCTCGCTTTAATTACATTTATCCTTCGTCAGCTACGACTGGAGGAACCAATGCTTGAGTTTCGTATTTTCAAATATCCAATGTTTGCCTTATCATCAGCCATCTCCATTGTCATTTCGGTGGCGATGTTTTCAGCTATGATTTTAATGCCGATTTACGTTCAAACAATCCGTGGAATTTCACCAATGGATTCAGGTCTACTCATGCTACCCGGTGCGATTGTGATGGGGATCATGTCACCTATTACAGGGAAGCTTTTTGATAAATATGGGGCGAGAAGCTTGGCCGTATTTGGCTTGATTATCACCATCGTAACGACGTATTACTTTAGCAAAATTAGTATGGATACGGCTTATTCTACACTAGTGGTGCTGTATACATTACGTATGTTTGGGATGTCTATGGTAATGATGCCAGTAATGACAAATGGTTTGAATCAGCTACCAGCGCATAATAATCCACATGGAACGGCAATGAACAACACATTACAACAAGTTTCAGGCGCAATAGGTTCAGCAGTATTGATTACGATTATGAACAATAAAACAACTGTCAAAGCAGAGGAATTAGCTGCAAGTGCGATGAACAATATGAGTGCTAATGCAACTCAAACAACGTCACAGTCTGCTGCGGAATTAAAGCAACAAATGATGAACGAAGCCATGCTACATGGTATAACTTATACATTCTTCCTGTCAACATTGATTGCAGCGATTGCACTCGTCCTTGCCTTCTTTATTAAGCGAGTTAAACCTAGTCATGAAAATCATGCTAGTGGGGAAGTTAATGAAAAAATAGTGGAAGAATAAATAAACGGGCGTTGCTAAGCTTAAGCAGCGCCTGTTTTTATTTGGATAAAGGAGATTTATAAAAAAAATTATCGATACAACTCAATAATTTGGCCGGTTATCTATTCAGAGCTAAAATGAATCCCATCTTTGAGCAACTCCTAGTACAGAAGAAGCAAGAATATCCATTGATAACGTTATTTCTTTAGGATTCGCAAACTCTCTCTATCACGATCAAGTCCGGTAACATCATATGGAATTTTCTTTTGAAGCAAGGGTGTCAATCTGCAAAGTTAGCGTTATTTTTACCGAAAAATCGTTGGAAATATCGTACACTACTTGTTTTAATAGATCATTCATATCTATAAAATGCAAATAAAAAGTGGCTCGATTTAGCTCGGTACGTTCGGCTAATATAGCGTTTATCTTAATCTATTTATATAATTTTGAAGTGAGTATAATTAGTGCGGGCTTTGGAGGTGGGGGAGCTAAAGAACAAAAAAGGCGTCTCATCCATAGATGAAACACCTCTTTGAAGTTAGTTATTGAGCTAATCGTTGGATAAAAGCATCTAATTGTACGAGTGTAACATTGTCATTCACCCCAAATACATTGTCACCTTTACCAACTGTAACTTTATTGGAAGCGAGGATGGATACATAATTGTTTGCCCAATGAGCACTTGGAACATCGACAAATTGTTCTGCCGCTCCTTGTTGTTTTAAATGAAATGCTTCCACTAAAACTTTCGATAATTGACCGCGTGTCATAGGAGAACCTGGATTGAATTTGCCATTTTCATCCCCCGTAAAAACGCCGATTTTTTTAAGTGCCTCAGCAGCACCCGCATATTTAGACGATGGTTTTACATCAGGAAAACTTGAATTGGTGCTACTAGTATCTAATTGTAATTGCTTAGCCAGTTTAAGAGCTACTTCTCCACGTGAAGCATAAACGCTAAAGTCGATTTCAGCATCTTTTACTTCTCCAAACTCATTTTCAGTGAAGTTCGCCACGCGTTTTGCCCCTACGTAACGAGATCCCCAGTAATGAGGGTCATTGATGTTATCAATTTTAACACCAGAACTTGTAGTAGCTGAAATAAAACTGCTGTCACCTATGTATATGCCGACATGGGAGATACCACTTCCCGAAGTATTAAAAAATACTAGATCACCAGTCTTCAATTGATCTTTAGCAATCGAAGTACCTTGCTGATATTGAGCTTTGGATGTACGTTCTAGTGAAATCCCTAGCTTTGAAAAAACAATTTGTGTAAATGCGGAGCAATCCACACCTGTCTTAATATTTGTGCCCCCATATTGATAAGGTACACCTATATATGCTTTTGCTGTATTTGTTATATCTGCTATTGTTGCCGCTTTCGCTTCATGAACACCTATGCCTGTGAAGAACATAAATGAGGCGAAAATGGGTAGTAACCATTTTTTCTTCAATTAAATCTTACTCCTTTCAAAAAACTTTCGCTTTTGAACTAAAGTAAGAATAGCATGAAAGAGACAAGAGTTATTTTTCAATAATATTACCGATTACCCCTAAACGGCTAAATTGAAACCTTAATTTTAACTGTGTAAAACTTCTGCAATAATCACGGGTAATTTTACCAAAAATATATGAAATTATTGGATGTATAGGGATATAAGTGCTATTTTATATATTTCATCTATATTAAAAAACCAAAAACCATTGAACAAAATATAAAAACATAGAATTATGACAAATGATTTGGGAAGAATTAGTCGATAATCAAGAGGTGAAAAATCCATTCAAAGAGAGGGACATCATTTTAACAGGAAATGAAATTAACCTGTGAACCTCATTACTTAATAACCTGATGGGAGGGATTCTATTGCAGCAGATTTTTAATAAGTTAATAAAACAGAACATCAAGCCATTCCTTTCGATGCTTGGCTACAACAAGAAAAGTTTGAATTTCTATAAAACAACCGAAAATCTTATCTATATGTTCAATTTCCAAAAATCCGCTGGTAATACAGCTAATAATGTCATGTTTTATATGAATTGCGGTATTTACGCAACCGAGTTGGCACACATTCAATCGAAAGAGATTCTGACAGCACCAAAAGAAGCAGAATGTCACTTCCGAGCAAGAATTGAATCAATTGTCGAAGGTATACCTGATCTCGATTTTCCATCCATCCTACTGCGAATATGGATAGTCTAAGAAAAATGCTACTTCGTGGGATGAAAGAGGCTCCTCATTTCTTTGAATCGATGACTAATGCCAGATCCATTATAGACTATTACACGTCTGGCCCATTTTTACATCTAGGTGAAGAGAGCTTTCATTTGTTATTGCAAGCTGATGATGTAACAGCAGCTAAGCGTTATTACCATGAATTGCAGAAAAAGGATGGAACTGAACAGCGATGGGCTATTTTCGAAAAAAATATAAGGCTATCTTCAATCAATTTGGAGTGAAACTTGATGAAGAGTAGCTATCACAAAACTAGAACTCCTTCTTCATCGAATAGCCGGTTTTCTATTTTAGCTTTCATTTTGATCATTTACGGTCGTATTCAGTATAGTATCTAGTATTCTTCCAGTAATGGGCATAAAGAAATGCAGGATAAAGCCACCTAAGCAAACCGTTAATAATGTACCGACACCGATTGGTCCTTTACACAACATCGCCAACACTAAGAAAAAGAGGTAAATAACCGTTCTTGAGAAAAAAATCGATTTGTTTGTTTGCTCTTTTATAATTAAGGTTAGTCGGTCTACAGGAATTGGCGCAAAATTTGTATGTAAATAGGTTGCCGTTCCTAATCCTGTCACAACTAGCCCTATGCCAAAATAAACCACCTGATTATACCATAGTATTGCTAAATCATTTAATAGCAGTAACCACATATCAATTCCTATACCTGTGATAAATGCTGTGATCAGCCCTACTATTTCAGGCTTTTGTCTAGCTAATATGGAATTACTACCGACTAATAGGATAGCCAAAATGATTTCCCAGCTTCCTACAGTTAGACCTACATGATTAGACAATCCGACTAAAACCGCATCAAAAGGGGAAGTCCCAAGGTTGGAATGAATTGTTAGAGAAATACCTAGCGTTAAAATGAAAATGCCTACTACATAAAAGATATATTTCAAACGAAAGCCCTCTTTTCATTTTTATTGCAAATACAATAAAATTACGTTAAATTGACTATATACTCTTTTTATTGCATTTGCAATATAAAATCTAGAAAGAGTTCACGATAAGGGAGTGGAAGCAATGACCGTTAAATTAGAGGAATGTAGTCTAGCAAACTTAAAAAAGCTTCAAGAAATAAGCATCGAAACATTCAATGACACGTTTAAAGACCAAAACTCGCCTGATAATATGAAAGCTTATTTAGAGCGTGCATTTCATGATCATCAGCTAGAGCAGGAATTGACCAATGTCGATTCAGCCTTCTATTTTATCTATGATGATGAAGAAGTAGCTGGCTATTTAAAAGTAAATGTCAATGAGGCACAATCCGAACAAATGGGGGATGAATCACTCGAGGTGGAGAGAATTTATATTCGACATAAATTTCAAGGCAAAGGGCTTGGTAAATACCTCATCAATAAAGCAATGGAAATAGCTATTGCACATAACAAAATAAGCATTTGGCTAGGCGTTTGGGAGAAAAATGACCATGCTATCAGTTTTTATAAGAAACTTGGCTTTGTTCAAACAGGTGCTCATTCTTTTTATATGGGGGATGAAGAACAAATTGATCTCATCATGACCAAAACGCTCGAATAAAGTGATAATGGCAGAAACGTTGATAAAACAACATTTCTACCATTTTTATTAGTCATTTCTATTTTTCTTCATGGCTTCGACCAATGCATCAGCTTGAGGTTGTTGTTCTTTATAAAGCTCGCTAATAATATTGGCATAATCATTAGCATTACGATTTTGACTTAATTTATAGGCAGCCTGCACTTCGTCTATCTTTATTTTAAATCCTTTAATCCCTTTTATTTCTTGCTGTAAAAGCTCAGGCGATAGTTTATCCCACAAAACAGGGTTTTCTCGGAATTTCTCATATTTTTCTAGTAAGCTAGTCAAATCTTGCTCTAACTCTTTTCCTTCCATAAGGCTTGCTTTTCCGTATACATGGACAGCTTGATAATTCCAAGTTGGCACATCTTCATGCTCATACCAAGAGGAAGAAATATAGGCATGAGGCCCATTAAATATGACGAGAAGATCATTCACGTCCTCAAAAGTCTTCCATAAAGGATTTCCATAAGCTAAATGACCTGTCAGGTAATAGTCATCCTGAATTTTATTTAGCAGTACAGGGATATGAGCTGCTATTGGTTTACCTTTTCGAATTGAAACAATTGTCGCAAAGGAATTGTTTTGAATAAAATCTTTGATTTCTTCAAAATCCGTTATTTTATAATACTTTGGAATATACATACAAATCTCTCCTTATATCATCAAATCATTGTGAGCTTTTTAAATAAACAAACTATTGTGATCACACGTCTTTACATTTTCTCCTCTACAATGTAGATTTTATTATAATCAATCACTGGTACCTCTTAAAAGTGCCAGCAAAGCTATTTTCAAAGGAGCCAATAAGCCATGCTCGAAATGACACCCAACTTGAATAATGAAGAACCACTTTATCTTCAGTTATACAGCTATATAAAAGCTGAAATTCAAAATGGAAATATTTTAGCTCAAACCAAATTGCCGTCTCAACGCAGCTTAGCTAAACATTTACAGATTAGTCGCAACACGGTTGATGCAGCTTACCAGCAGCTCCTTGCAGAGGGCTATGTAATTAGTAAAGAACGAGAGGGGCTTTATGTTGTAGAACTCGAAAGGGGCTATTTTCAAACAAGTTCTAATCATTTTGAACCGCAGTTAGCGACTCCGCAGGAACAACAGCTATCTTCAATTAAGTACAACTTTAATTATGGAGATATCAATTTAAAAGATTTCCCCTATAAAATATGGCGTACATTAACACTGCAAAGCCTGAATGAAGAGCAGGCTCATCTGCTTTTATATGGAGATCCGCAAGGGGAGCTTGAATTAAGGAATTACATCGCAAGCTATCTTTATGAAGCAAGAGGGGTTCAATGCCAAGGAGACCAAATTGTCATTGGTGCAGGTCTGCAATTTCTAATGGGCATCGTATGTAATTTAATTGGAAGAAACGAGCTTTTTGCTATGGAAGATCCAGGGTATTATCGCGTTCGTTACTTGTTTGAGGATCATGGTATAAAGATGAAGCCCATTCCTCTCGATGAACAAGGCATTCATATCGAACAGTTAAGAAAAAGTAGGGTCAAGGCTGTTTATGTCACTCCTTCCCATCAATTCCCCATTGGAACGGTTATGCCGATTTCAAGAAGACTAGCATTATTAGAATGGGCAAAAGATGAAAATGCTTATATTATTGAGGATGATTATGATGGTGAGTTTCGATATGCAGGTAAACCTATACCTGCTCTACAAGGATTAGATTCGAATGACCGCGTCATCTATATGGGCACCTTTTCAAAATCATTGATTCCTTCCATCAAGCTAAGCTATATGGTTTTACCAAGGGAATTAACCCTTTTATTTAATAACAACAACTACTATGTTCAAACTGTATCGAGACTTCATCAGCATACCTTACAGTTATTTATGGAAAGTGGGCATTGGGAGAGACATTTGAATAAAACACGGAATGGCTATAAAAGAAGATATGAGGCTTTACTAAAGTCCATTCATCAAATATTAGGGGATAACGTGAAAATACATGGGGCTAGTAGTGGCTTACATATTCTACTCGAACCAAATAATAAAATGTCTGAAGAAGAACTAATTGAAACAGCAAAACTGGCAGGTGTAAAAGTATACCCAACCTCTATTTTTTACGCCAATCCTTCCGTCATACAGCATGCAAAAGTTTTGCTTGGATTTGCAAATTTAGAGGTAGAAGAGATTGACAAGGGGATTAAGCTATTAAAAAATGCATGGTTTGATAGCCCTAGCATGTTGTGACTGTCTTTGAAAGCTCTATTTCTATAGATCAGTGGAAGTGGAGAGGGACTTATGCATGTAACAGCAAAAGTTGTGTTAAATCATATTATTGCGGAATCAGCATATTTTATTGGCATTGCACAAACCATCTTATTTCAACAGAAATTGTAAGACTTGGCGAGTTAAAAAATGGAGTTTGGTAGAAGAAACTCTTACCAAATTCCATTTTTCATAACGCTATCTTTGTCACAATATTAACTATTCGGAATTTTCTCTTTATACTTTAAGGAAAGAAGGCTTAAAGAATAATTCTTAAGTGTATCTGTGTTAATAAAATCATTTAGAATACCTTCAATGGAACTACAATGCTGATTAATTAAATTGATTTCTTCTATATAATTTGAATCAATCGAAGCTTCTCTTAACGTTTTAAACACTACTTTCTGTTCATTAAACAAATAGATCAATTCAAACCTAGCATTCAGTATTAAAATAGTAATCTCCGGAAAAACAATTCGATCTTTTAAAACTTCAAGAATGCAATCGACAGACTTTACGCCTTCTATCGCATGCAAAGATGAAAAAACACCATGTAATAATTCTTCAAAATCAACCTTCATTTAAATCCTCCATCAATCATAAATCCTTTCTGATCATAACACTCTTTCAGAAAAATTTTAATGCTTAATATTTTCCTTCAATAATGTGGAATGGACCCATGCAAACGATAAAGATAATAAGATTTAGCCATTAAGGAGTTTCCCACAAATGGGATGATAGAAAGAATGTTAATTATAAAATTATTTAACAAAAGAAGAAGAATGGGAAAAATTAAATTTCCCATTCTTCTTTATATATACTAGGGTAATTGATGCTGCATTTTCTTACCTGGCTTACTTGCTTTATTTATTACGGTCCATATGCCGTCTTTCTTTTGCAGCTGATAGCTTATAAAGGTGTCACTTGGTTTCAATATCATTAAAAAGAAGAATCCATTTTGAAAATGGACTCTTCTCTAAATGATTCCTTTATGACAAAGATATTGTTTTCGTTGCCACGGTTTGTTGAAAGGCTTGGTCATGCTCCACAAAAATCATTGTAGGGTTAAAACTTTTAATAAGCTCTTCAATCTGCATGCGCGAATAAATATCAATAAAATTTAAGGGTTCATCCCAAATATAGAGATGTGCTCTTTCGCACAAACTTTTGGCAATCAACAGCTTTTTCTTTTGCCCACCTGAATAATGTGAGATGTCTTTATCAAATTGAATTCGCTCAAAGTCCATCTTCCGCAGAATAGATTTAAATAACGTCTCATCTATAGCATGCTCTTCAATAAAATCCGATAACGATCCCTTCAAATGAGCAGTATCCTGTTGAACATAGGAGATAATAAGGCCAGCAGCTAAATGTATAGAGCCTGTATGCTGTATAGGCTTGCCAAGAAGCAGCTGTAGGATACTACTTTTTCCGCTTCCATTTTTGCCATCGAGAACAATACGATCACCTTGCGTCACCTTGAAGCTAATAGGCTGATTCACAAAGTTGTCATCGTACTGAATCGATACATCCGTTACAACAACCATGTCTTTTGATGGAAATGCTAATGGTTGTACTTTTAAAGATTCCGTTTTTTCAACATTTTTTAGCAGTTTTGATTTTTCATCAATCGCTTTTTGCTGCCTAGATTCCAAGTTCTTTGCTCGCTTCATCATCTTGGCTGCTTTATGTCCAACAAAGCCTTTATCCAGCTTAGAACCCGAATTCGTAGTTCCATTTTTGGAAGCCTCCACTTGATTAGACCAACCTACCGAACGCTTGGAAGACTGCGTTAAACGGTCGATATCTTTTTGCAGACGTTGATTAGTTGCTTCTTCATGTTCCTGCTGTCGATCAAAATTTAACTTCCAAGTTGAGTAATTACCACTTTGAACATCAATATTGGCTCTATTGATCGATAAAATATGATCAACACAGCCATCTAAAAAGGCTCTGTCATGCGAAATTAAAATAAATCCTTTTTTCTTGCGTAGATAATCAGAGACCGTCTTTCGTGCATCTGTATCGAGATGATTGGTTGGCTCATCAATTAATAGAAACTGTCCCTCTGTTAAAAAGAGCGCTGCAAGCAACACCTTTGTTTGCTCTCCATTAGATAATGTTTGAAAAGGGCGATACATGACCTCAGCATCGACATCTAGATAGGCTATTTCACGAATATATTCCCAATCTTCTGCCTGAGGGCAAATTTCTTCAAAAATTTCGTACGTATATTTGTTTGGGTCTGAAACAGGATAGGGGAAATAAGTAAATTCTACTGAAGAAATGATGTTCCCACTATACTCATAATTCCCTAATAGCAAATTAAAAAATGTTGTCTTCCCACGACCATTCCTACCGATAAATCCAAGTTTCCAATCTGTATCGATCTGAAAGTTGACACCCTCAAAAATATGATCAAAGCTGCTTGGGTAAGAAAACGTTAAGTCTTGTACTTGTATCATTGACATGATAATTCCTCCTTTGTATAGCAAATCATTTTTCTTTTTTTATACAAAGTCGGTACATCCATCGATGCTAAATCTCTCCGTATAAGTTGATGGATGCTAACGACTTATACGGAGCATCACATGCGTCACAATAGTATCAGAATCGCTCATTTTTTCTCTCCTTTATTAGGTAGATGAAAGATACAGAATAAACTATGAGAGCAAGAAAAAATCCCCCCAATTGGATATTGGAAGGATTAGTCTCTCACTGAATAAACTTTATTTGTCAATGGCATCATGACAAATAAACGCAAACTGATTATTAAAAATGGATAGACTAATCCTATATTTTGTCGTTTGAAGTGATTCATTTCAAATAAAAATATAGATTAGTTCATCATCGTCCATTCATCAGTCCTCTCATAATTGTATTTTTATAGTAACAAATTTTTTTATGGAATACAATGTAGCCTTGTCTTCTTAAACCAATTCCGACAATAAATATAGAAATAATTTAGATAATCGTATAAAAATTATTTCTACTATTCTGAAAGATATGTTATAGTAGGAGCATAATTGAATAATGTGTAAGAATTGGTGCCAAATGAAAGTTTGGCTTAAAAGGGAAGTCGGTGCAAATCCGACGCTGTCCCGCAACTGTTATTCGGAGCAAATCACAAAGGCCACTGGGAAACCGGGAAGGCTGTGAGGCGTGTTGATGAGAAGCCAGGAGACCTGCCAATTTCTAGTACACACCAAATACCTACGTGGAAATAGGTGGTGAAAAGTGACCAAATCGGCACTGTGCGATAACAAATGATTTATGCGAAAGTAGATACTTTTTTCGTATTGTTTTAGCATTAAAAATTTTAACTAGCAGCCATTCTCCTCCTTGGAAAATGGCTTTTTATTTTTTTCTGAAAAGGAGATATAAAAATGACCTATACAAGCACACTCATTGGTTACCCGTATATCGGGGAAGATCGCGAATGGAAAAAAGCATTAGAAGCATTTTGGCGCAACGAGCTTTCTGAAGAGGATTTTGAGGATAGTTTAAAGAAAATCCGTTTAGCTAGAATTGACAAGCAGCTACAGCTTGGCATCGACATGGTGACAGTTGGCGATTTTACGTATTACGATAGAATGTTAGATACAGCATTAATGTTTGGTCTCATCCCAAAACGCTTTAACTGGCAGGGAGGGAAAGTAGATTTATCTACCTACTACAGCGTAGCAAGAGGGAATAAAACAGCTGTAGCTAGTGAGATGACAAAATGGTTTAATACAAACTATCACTATATTGTTCCTGAATACGAGGGACAGGCCTTGAAACTAACAGAAAATAAAGTGTTGGCCGATTTCATAGAGGCGAAAGAAACGTACGGTATTATTGCAAAGCCAACATTGATTGGTCCCTATACATTCTGCAAGTTAACAAAAGGCTATAGCAAATTCACACAGGTTGAATACTTATTAGCTCTAATACCGCTCTATACGCAAGTATTAAAAGAATTAGTGGAGGCAGGTGCAAATTGGATTCAACTAGAAGAGCCATCACTTGTCACAACCCTTGATCCAGCAGACATCAAGCTTGTGCAAGAGATTTACGACCAGTTAGCCGTTGCCGTTCCAGAAGCGAAAATCATGCTGCAAACTTATTTTGAAGCATTATGCGGCTATGAAACATTGATTACATTGCCTGTAGAAGGATTTGGCCTAGACTTTGTTCATGGCTATAAAGGAAATATGGAGTCACTTCGTCAATATGGTTTCCCTCAGGACAAAGTATTGGCAGTCGGGGTTGTTAATGGACGTGATATTTGGCGTTCCAACTTAGCGGAGGTCAATGCTACAATTCAGGCAATTGAGCATTTAAGTAATGCATCAGAGCTATGGATTCAACCATCCAGCAATCTACAACATGTACCGATCACAACTGCTCTTGAAAATGAGATTGACCCTGTTCTGAAGCATGCCTTAGCCTTCGCAGATGAAAAGATTGTAGAAATCACGGAGCTAACTAAATGTAGACGAGATACAGAGGGTATCTTACAGCATAATTTTTCTGAAAGTATGAAGGCAATTGAGGCTCTAAAAAACCATCCAATCCGTCAAAACAAGTTGATCCATCAAGCAGTTCAAACTGTGACAACGCAAGATTTTGAACGACATAGTGAATTTGCTCAGCGTCAAAAGATGCAGCAGCAAGCGTTAGCGTTACCGCTATTTCCAACAACGACAATCGGAAGCTTCCCACAATCTGATGAGGTGAAAAGGAATCGTAATGCTTGGCGTAAAAAACAATTATCGAATGAAGCCTACGAAGCATTTATAGAGCAGGAAACAAAACGCTGGATTACGATACAAGAGGAACTAGATATCGATGTACTCGTTCACGGTGAATTTGAGCGTACAGACATGGTTGAATACTTTGGTGAAAAGCTGACTGGCTTTGCCTTTACAAAAAAAGCTTGGGTCGTTTCCTATGGCTCGCGCTGTGTCAAGCCACCGATCATTTATGGAGATGTTGCGTGGTCGTCAGCAATAACTGTAAAAGAGTCAGCCTATGCTCAAAGCTTAACAAAGCGCTTTGTAAAAGGTATGCTGACAGGACCAGTGACGATATTAAATTGGTCCTTTGTGCGAGACGATCTGTCACGTAAAGATGTCGCTTATCAAATTGCATTAGCACTTCGCAAAGAGGTTGAGGCACTAGAAAACGCAGGTATTTCAATTATTCAAGTGGATGAGCCAGCTCTAAGAGAAGGTTTACCGCTACGAAAAGAAGAATGGGGAGCTTACTTAGAATGGGCTGTTAATTCCTTTAAGCTGGCTACAGCTAGTGTCAAAGATGAAACACAAATCCATACACATATGTGCTACTGCGAATTTAACGATTTCATCGAACCGATTAGTGCACTTGATGCAGACGTGATTTCCATTGAAACATCAAGAAGTCACGGGGAGCTCATTACATCACTGCAAGGGCAACCTTATCAAAAGGGCATTGGCTTAGGCGTTTATGATATTCATAGTCCTCGTGTGCCAAGCAAGGAAGAAATGCTAACTATTATGAGAGATAGTTTACAGGTGTTAGATCGCCATCAATTTTGGGTGAACCCAGATTGTGGTTTAAAAACAAGAAAAGAAACTGAAACTGTTGCGGCTTTGGCTAATATGGTTGCTGCAACGAAAACATTACGCCAGGAAGTACAACAATCTATCTCGAGATAACGACATCATTTTATAAATCTACTACAACTACTACATCTTCTCTCCGAAATACAACAAAGACCAGGAAAAAAGGGACCTGGTCTTTTGTTGTTTCATTCTTTTAAGATTTTTATTATATTCAGAAAATAAAATTGACGTGAACAATCGAGCATGTTATGTTTATAACGAATTTCATAGCGATCATTACAAGTTTGAGTGAAAAAGACTTTCATTCAATTAAAAGGAAAATGGGTGTAAATCCCATGCTGTCCCGCAGCTGTAAATGAGGAGTTTTGTTTCAAATACCACTGAGTGATTACTTGGGAAGGTGAAGCAAAATCATGATTCATGAGCCAGAATGCCTGCTTGTAAGGAGATTCATTGATGATCTACGAAAGATAGGGAGATGGATGGAGGCTTACTCATTGTAAGTTTTTCTGTCCTTATTCTTTTTTAGAATAAGGTTTTTTTAGTTTGATTCAGCAAATGTTTTGGTAGTGGCACATACAGAAGACTTCTTTTTCTATAGAAGAAGATAAATAGTCAATGGCTGTTTAAATGCCCTCTGAACGTCAAAAAGCACCACGTCCTATGGCAATGTCGGTGTGTCTAAAGCCTCTAGCGGATATCACAAACTTTGAAAAGGTGTTAGCACAATGCAGATCAACTTCTACTCGTTAGCTCGAAAAATTTGAACGCATTGTTGATACCTTCTTTCCATCTATCTATAAGTAGATTCATTTGTACCACGAATAGAGATAGGAGACAGAAAATGAGATTGACTAAGTATGTACTTCCCTTCATCCTTGTGTTAACTTTCAGCGTACTTGCTGGTTGTACAAGCACAGATCAAGAAAAGGGAGAGACAGGAACACAGCAAACAAATGAAAAAATGATAACAATTGGGTGGCCATTAGATGTCGGCCCTTTGAACCCCCATACATATTTACCCAATCAAATGACCGCACAAGCGATGGTCTATGAATCCTTGGTGGAATACAACGACGATGGAACTGTTAGCCCAAAGCTAGCTGAAAGCTGGGACATATCAGAAGATAAAACTACTTATACTTTTCATTTAAGAAAAGATGTTAAGTATTCAGACGGAACTGCGTTTAATGCAGATAATGTGATTCGTAATTTCAATGCAGTATTAGCGGATCGGGACATGCATTCTTGGATGGGTATGGTCAACCATATGAAAGAGGTTGTGAAAGTGGATGATTTTACAATTCGCTTGCAATTAGATGAACCTTATTATCCTGTCTTAAACGAGCTTGCCTTTGTAAGACCATTCCGTTTTTTAGGGGATAATGGATTCCCAGCCGGAGATGCGACACAAGATTCGATCAAGGCACCTATTGGAACAGGTCCATGGGTATTAACCGAGTACAAAAAAGATGAATATGCTTTATTTAGTCGCAACGAAAACTATTGGGGAGAAAAGCCTCTCGTAGAACAAATTAAAGTTAAAATTATCCCAGATTCAGAATCGATTTCATTAGCATTTGAAAACGAGGAATTAGATTTAATTTATGGTCGTGGCATCATTAGTTTAGATAACTATACGTATTTAAAAGATAGCAGTAAATACAAAACCGCTACCTCTGAGCCTTTGTCTACGAAAGCGTTACTCTTCAATACTCAGTCGGGTCCGTTAGCCGAATTAAAGGTTCGTCAGGCCATTCAATATGCTATCAATAAGGAACAAATGGTTGACAGTATTACACATGGTACAGAAAAAGTGGCTAACACATTATTTTGGGATGCCATTCCTTATGCCAATATAGAGTTAGCACCAATCTTATATAATCCTGAAAAAGCGCAGCAACTACTAGATGAGGCAGGGTGGACGTTACAGAAGGGCGAAAAAATTCGTTCGAAAAACGGGCAACCATTATCATTAGATTTAATCTACATCGCAACAGATGCAATCCAAAAGCCAATGGCGGAATTAATGCAAGGTGAACTAGCAAAAATAGGGGTACAGTTGAACTTAGAAGGTGCAGATGTGATGGTCGGTCTTCAAAAATTAATGGATGATCAGGTGGATATTAATTTCTGGCGTACAAACGGACCACCAACCGATCCACATAGCTTTGCAAATGAGTCAGCTACGCCAAATGCTAGTGGTGTTTATGAGGCAAAATTAGGCTTACCTAACGCCACAGACATCGATACGAAAATCCATCAATTATTAGTGGGAACAGATGAAGAGGAACGAGTGCAGCTTTACACGGATATTTTATCCATATTCCATGATCAAGCACTTTTCTATCCTATCTCTTACGAAACAAATAATGTAATTTATCAACCGTATATGAAGGATTTTGCTCCACGTGCATCTGAATATGATATTCCCTATGCACAAATGGATAAAGAGTAATAAAAATAAAAGAGAGAGTATGTCTTGCAAAGACAGCTCTCTCTTTATCATAGGAGTGAGTAGGAAGTGACAGCATGTATGAATCGACATGGATGTTTTGTTTAAAAAGAATTTTGACTTTGCCGTTTGTCTTACTAGGAGTTTCCATCCTAACCTTTGTATTTATTCGTTTTGTACCGATAGAGCCTGCTGAGGTCATCCTACGATTGGCAAGAGTTGCTCCAACCGAGGAAGCTGTTCAGGCATTACGTGAAGAACTAGGGACGGACAAACCTTTCGTTCTTCAATATTTACTATGGGGAAAAGGCGTTTTACAGCTAGATTTTGGTACATCCTTTGTGAGTAAACTACCAGTAGCACATGAGCTATTCGCGAAATTACCTGCAACCATTGAATTAGCTCTTGCCGCATTTGTCCTCATTTTAGTATTCAGTATACCATTAGGGATTATGAGTGCATTGTCTAAGTATGCCATCATCGATAAAATCATTAGATTCTTTAGCATATTGAGCGTATCCATTCCAACATTTTGGTTAGGTTTCCTACTGCTCTATCTATTTAGCTTAAAATTAGGGCTCTTTCCGACAAACGGAAAGGGCACACTCGCTCATTTAGTTTTACCAGCCTTCGCACTAGCATTGCCAACCATTGGTCTGTTCGTCCAGTTTATTCGTTCCACTATCCAGGAAGAATTACAGCAGCAATATGTTCAATATGCGCAGCTAAGAGGATTAAAAAATTCTGTAATCCTCATACGTCATGTGTTACGAAATGCTGCCGTACCTTTGACTTCCTTATTAGGTATGACGCTCGGTAGTTTACTAGGTGGAGCTGTAATTGTGGAGCAAGTTTTTAGTTGGCCAGGACTCGGTAGATATTTAATCGAATCCATTACGAACAGGGATTACCCCGTTGTACAATGCTATGTATTGATTATTGCTGTGATCTATGTGTTGACCAATCTATGCACAGATGTATTACATCGTCTATTGGACCCTCATCTGATGATGAAGGACAGGAGCGATTGACATGAAGCGATTACGAAAAAAAAGAGATCCTATTCTAGGGTTATTTAGCTTATCCCTCCTTGTAATCATTGTTTTACTGGGATTGTTTGCACCCATTTTAATGCCACATGATCCGTTAGCCGTCGATATAACTAAGAAATTTTTAGCCCCTTCCTGGGATTACCCATTCGGTACAGATCACTTAGGAAGATGCGTCTTTTCTCGCATGCTTTTAGGTATTCGCTATTCATTAGGATCCGCACTCTTCATTCAAGTCGTTGCTATTGTTTTAGCTGTCCTACTTGGTGCCTTTGTAGCGTTGAAAAGAGGTATAATCGATGTGCTATTTATTCGAATATGTGATGTTTTATTAGCTTTTCCGACACTGGTACTTGCATTTGGACTTTTAGGTGTATTAGGTCCTAGCTTAAAAAATGTTTTAATAGCCCTTATTTTTACACAGCTTATTTATTACTCCAGAATGGTTCGAAGTTTATGTATTGGGATGAATGAAAAAGACTTTATTCAAGCTGCTAGGGTTACTGGCACTACAGGCATTAAATTAATCATTCGCCATTATATCCCTAACATACTGCCAGCTATTGTCACAATTGTGGCATTAGATATCGGGAAAGTCATTTTAGAAATCGCTGGCTTTTCTTTTATAGGTCTGGGCGTGCAGGCGCCGATTCCAGAATGGGGCATGATGGTAAATGAAGGGAAACAATATATCCGTCAGCATCCCGATTTAATGCTTTATCCTGGGCTTGCCATTGTCCTAGTGGTGTTATTGTTTAATCATTTAGCCAATCGTTTAAAGAAGTTTGATTCGTGAAGGGGGAAGTTATGGAGAAGGTTTTAGAAGTGAAAGATTTAAACGTCAAAATTGGGGAGAAAAATGTATTATCCACTATCAATCTGACAGCCTATAAAGGGCGTGTCTTAGGAATCATAGGAGAAAGTGGTAGTGGCAAGACCATGCTTTGCCATGCCATCATGCAAACATTACCGTCTATCGCACAGGTGACACAAGGGGAAGTTCTTTATCAGCAGGAAAATTTAATGAATGTTTCAGCTACTAAATTAAGAGCATATCGTGGGCGGCATCTTTCGATGATTTTGCAAAATCCATCCGCTGCCTTCGATCGTATCCAAACGATTGAAAGCCATTTCAGAGAAACATTAAAGGCACACTTTAAGCTGACCAAAAAAGAAATGAGACAAATAGCTCTTGATGCCTTACAAAAAGTGCATTTACCAAATCCAGAGCAGCTTTTACACTATTATCCTTTTCAGTTGAGTGGTGGCATGCTACAGCGAGTGATGATTGCCTTATCATTGGCGCTACAAGCCTCCCTCTATATTGCTGATGAACCAACGACAGCTCTTGATACGATCAATCAAAAACAAGTATTAACACTATTTGATCGTATTCGCGTAGAAACAGAAGCTGCCATACTTCTTGTTACACATGATTTAGGTGTTATTGCTGAACTAGCTGACGATGTGGCTGTTATGTATCAAGGAGAAATCATTGAGCAAACGAATGTCTATGATTTCTTTGATACACCTCAGCATGCCTATACAAAGAAACTATTACAAGCAAGAATGCTATTTTAGAGGTGAAAAAATGACGCTGCTAGACGTGAAAAATATTGATATGCATTATGCTCAAAGACCATTTCTATTCCAGCGTAAGCAGGAAGTTCCCATATTACAGAAGGTGTCATTCTCACTTCAGGAGGGGGAATGTCTAGGAATAGTCGGTCAAAGTGGTTCAGGAAAAAGCACATTAGGTCGTATTATTTTAGGAATCGAACGACCAACAAACGGGGAGTTGCTCTTTCAAGGTGTTAATTTATACGAAGCACCAAGCAAGCATAAAAAAAGAATACGTAGAGATTTACAGGCAGTTTTTCAAAATAGCTATCATTCATTTAATCCGAAGCAGACGATTTTTGAAATACTCGAAGAACCGTTTCTGAATTTCGAGCATTTTAGCAAAACAGAGCGACAACATAAAGTAAGGGAATTACTAGACTGTGTAGAGTTAGAGAGGGCAATGGCTCAAAACTATCCTTCGCAGCTTAGTGGGGGACAACAGCAACGAGTCAACATCGCTAGAGCTCTTGCGCTAAAGCCAAAATTAATTGTTTTAGATGAAGCGATTAGCAGTCTTGATATGATTTTACAGAAGAAGATTATACAGTTACTACAAACACTTCAAAAAGAGCGACAGCTTGCTTACATTTTCATTTCGCATGATTTACAGGCAACACGTTTTATGTCAGACCGTATCCTTGTCATGCAGCATGGTCGGCTAGTGGAGGAGATTGGCAAGGATGGAGCATATCAGCATCCCGCTTCACAACAATTATATCATGCTATTTTGCCTTCACACCCGCGAGAAAGAAAACATAAAACGAAATGATAATAATATAGAAAACACGTATACAATGGTCATGGAGGTATGGGCTGGGGAAAGGTAATGATAGGGGCCAGTTGGATTACCTCATTTGCTCCAAACATTAGTAAGAGACATCTATTAAAGAAACGCCATTTTGCATTAGAATGGCGTTTTTCTTTTTATTAATAATATTAATTAAAAAATTAACTTTATTAATATTTTCATTGAATAAATTAATTTTATTATTTACTTTTTTAAATTATTTGGTATATAATCAATTTAACTTAAAGGAAGGAGTTCACTATGGCTTATCAAGTAATCACAAATTGTCCTGTCTGCAGTAAAACATTGAAAATTACGAAGTTACAGTGTTCTCATTGTCAAACTACGATTGAAAATGAATTTGAATTGTCGAAGCTAGCATCCTTATCACAGGATCAGCTTCATTTTGTGGAAGTATTTTTAACATGTCGAGGGAATATTAAGGAAGTAGAAAAGGAACTGGGCATTTCGTACCCAACTGTGCGAGGCAAGCTAAATGACATTATCTCATCCCTTGGCTATGTCCAAAAGAAGAAAAATGAAGTAGACGAGAAAAAAATTGTAAGCATGTTGGAAAATGGCGAAATCACAACGGATGAGGCCATAAAACTCTTAAAAGACGAATAGGGAGGAATGCTACATGAAAGAGGAAATTACTAAAGTGTTAACCATGATTCAAGAGGGGAAAATTGATGCTGATAAAGGGTCAGAGCTGATTCAAGTGTTACAAGAGAAAGAGGAGTCAGGTAACAAATTTCTGGAAAAAACGAAGTATTTAGATAAAACGTTAAAGGTTCGTGTGGTGTCCACTGAAAATGATAATGTCACTGTGAATTTGCCTATAAAACTTGTCAAGGCTGTGTTAATGGCTGGACACAGTATCGCTGCGAGTATTCCGCAATCGGAAAAATACGTGAAAGATATCGACATCAATCTTCTTCTTGAAGCCATCGAAAATGAATTAGATGGACAAATTGTGGACATAAAATCGGCAAACGGAGATACCGTTTCAGTTTTCATTGAGTAGAGGCGGCTTATGATGCATGTAAAAGTGAAAGCAAAAGACGTTCGCTTTACCGTTCCTGTTCCATATGCTGTGCTAACCATTGTTCTTTCCATTTTGACTTCAAAATGGATTCAGCAAAGTGTCAACAAATGGACAAAGGCATACTTCGACAGAAAAAAAATCGACTTTTCCTTTCCATTCATTGACAAAGAAATGCTCAAGCCTATTATCAAGGAACTACAAAATTATAAAGGGCTCGTGCTAGTAGATGTCAAGGCACAAGACGGTACAGAGGTTAAGATTAGACTGTAATAACCTAATAGTTAAGATGAGAGCATGTTTTCATAAAAAGCATGCTCTTTGTTATTTAAAGAGAATCCTTTGCAAAAGAACTATCTAAATTCCACAATTTGTCCTCTAGATTGTCTAAGAGTGTTTTTGTTCTTTTCTCAAGATGATCTGGTAGCTCATTTTTACTGAAATAGGTAAGATTCAAACTCTCACCATCCCTCACCTCTAATACACCACTGACATTTTTCGCACTATAAAGATGAATAACTGTATAGATTTCATCCCCATTTGGATATTGAAAATAATAATCAGGCCCAGAAAAAACACCAATCAGGTCCAATTCATTCGCTACCAGTCCTGTTTCTTCATGAAGTTCACGAGTAGCAGCTTCTTCTAGCGTTTCATTCAGTTCCATTGAGCCACCAGGTAATCCCCAATCGAACGTATCTGAACGATGTTGAAAGAGAATTTTCTTATCATCGTTGACTACAAGAATTGTCGCCCCGATACTGATAATCGGTCTACTGCCGATGTATTTCCTTAATTCTGAAATATAGCCCATATGTGCTCCTCCTCTATTATTATAAAAAAACTATTCGCCTTTCTTATTATAAAGACCTCTATTTTACTTGTAATCCTTGAAAATGGATTTATTGGTATAGATGAACAATCTTTTTTTGTACAAAATAATGCTCAAAAATGCAGAATAGTCAATCAAAAATGAAAAATAGCTTTTTATAATCAGTCTTTTCTGAATTTTACCTATATTGATTGTTTTGAAAACTCTATGTTAAGGTAAATAGACAAATTGAATATGCTAAATTTTGGTGGTTCAAATGGAGTTCATTCCATTTGATTAAAAGGGAAGTTGGTGAGAGTCCAACACTGTCCCGCAACTGTATTTAGGAGCTCGATAACAAGGCCACTGTTTTGTTTGTCAAAATGGGAAGGTGTTATTGAAGTGTTGATTATAAGTCAGGAGACCTGCCACAAAATAAGCATCAATTGACCTACGAGGATAGGGAGGTGTTAGCTACTGCATGATTTTTGTGAATTCCTGTAAATTCACTGTTATTTGGTCTGTCATGCTTTTGTAGATTAACAACTTCTAAAAAGGGGTAGAAGTTGTTTTTTTGTTGTTCTTTCGTGTTTGAATGGTAACGCTTACAAGAATAATTAAACAAAGGGGCTGTCATTGAATGGAGTTAACTTATTCACCAGGTCTTGATGGGGTCATTGCTGCTGAAACAAAATTATCTTTTTTAGACACTGTAGGAAGTCAAATTGTTATTCGAGGCTATGACTTGATTGAATTATCACAAAGATATTCGTATTTAGACATTGTCTACCTACTACTGCATGGCGAAATTCCTACTGCCGAGCAACAGGCTGACTTACAGGACAAATTAAAAGCACATTATCAGGTTCCACAAGAGATCTTCCAAATTTTCAAGCTCTTGCCTAATGAAACACATGCCATGGATGGACTGAGAACTGGAATTTCTGTTTTAGCAGGCTTTGATCAGCACATCAATGATCGTTCTACTGAAATGAACTTGACGCGAGCTTATAGACTTTTAGGCGGTATGCCTAACATCGTAGCCAATAGCTATCGTGTCTTAAACGGACAAGATGTTGTGGAGCCAGATAGTCAGCTTTCCTATAGCGCCAATTTTTATTACATGATTACTGGCAGAAAACCAACGGCGTTAGAAGAAGAAATTTTTGATCAGTCTCTCGTTTTATATAGTGAGCATGAGATGCCAAATTCGACGTTTACAGCTCGTGTTATTGCCTCTACACAATCTGATTTGTACGGTGCTTTAACTGGAGCTGTCGCATCATTGAAAGGAAATTTACATGGAGGGGCCAACGAGGCAGTCATGTACATGCTTCTAGAAGCCAAAACAGTAGCAGGCTTTGAAGCCTTGCTGAAAAATAAACTGCAAAATAAAGAAAAGATTATGGGCTTTGGTCACCGTGTTTATATGAAAAAGATGGACCCAAGAGCACAAATTATGAAAGAGGCTTTGCATAAATTATGTTTGGCACAAGGGGATGATCGCTTATATCACATGTGTGAAGCTGGTGAGAAGGTGATGGCACAAGAAAAGAGCTTGTACCCAAATTTAGATTATTATGCAGCACCAGTATACTACATGCTTGGCTTGCCAATTGAAATCTATACACCTATCTTTTTTGGCTCACGAACGATTGGCTTATGTGCTCATGTCATTGAGCAGCATGACAATAACCGATTATTTAGACCTCGTGTCCATTATATTGGCGAGCGTCATAACCTTGAAGAATTGTCGGTATAATCAAGTTTTAACAACTCGCCATAGAGCTGATGGGCATTCTGACCAATGCCTATCAGCATACTAGTATATCAAATTCATGCCTTGAAAGGAAGATATAGATGATTAAAACAAATGACATATCTAAGACAGATCAATTACTTACAGATATTGCGGATTACGTAGTAAATACAACTATTACAAGTGAAGAAGCATACGAAACAGCACGCTATGTATTATTAGATACATTAGGGTGTGGCATTTTGGCCTTACAATATCCTGAATGCACGAAACTTCTTGGCCCAGTAGTACCAGGCACAGTCGTTCCCAATGGTACACGAGTTCCAGGCACTTCCTATGTTCTTGATCCTGTAAAAGGTGCCTTTAATATCGGTTGTATGATTCGTTGGCTGGATTACAACGACACTTGGCTTGCGGCTGAATGGGGACACCCTTCTGATAATTTAGGGGGCATATTAGCTGTGGCTGATTATTTGAGTCGCGTGCGTGTTGCTGAAGGGAAAGAGCCACTTAAAATGAAAGACGTATTAGAAATGATGATACAGGCCCATGAAATACAAGGTATTCTCGCATTAGAAAATAGCTTAAATCGTGTTGGGTTAGACCATGTACTGTTTGTCAAAATTGCGACAACAGCTGTTGTGACAAAGGCATTAGGTGGCACTCATCAGGAAATTGTCAACGCCTTATCAAATGCTTGGATTGATAATTCGAGCCTACGAACATATCGCCATGCACCGAATACGGGTTCTAGAAAATCATGGGCTGCTGGTGATGCAACAAGCAGGGCAGTACACTTAGCCATGATGGCTGTGAAAGGCGAAATGGGCTATGCAACGGCCTTATCTGCACCTGGCTGGGGCTTCCAAGATGTTCTCTTTAATAAGCAAGAATTAAAGCTTGCTAGACCACTAGCATCTTATGTGATGGAAAATGTTCTATTTAAAGTTTCTTATCCAGCTGAATTCCATGCACAAACAGCTGCCGAATGTGCCGTTCATTTACACAATGAAGTGAAAAATCGTTTACAGGACATTGAACGCATTCAAATTACGACCCATGAATCCGCTATACGAATTATCGATAAGGAAGGACCTCTTAATAACCCAGCTGATCGTGATCACTGTCTTCAATACATTACAGCAATAGGGCTTATCTATGGCGATATTACAGCAGACCACTATGAAGATGAAGTGGCTGCAGATCCACGTATCGATAATTTAAGAAATAAAATGGTGGTTGTGGAAAAACCCCAATATACAATTGATTACCTAGATCCTGAGAAACGTTCGATTGCCAATGCTGTTCAAGTTTATTACAAAGATGGCACATCATCTGAGCTTATTGAATGTGAATATCCTTTAGGACACCGTTTCCGTCGTGAGGAAGCATTCCCTCAAATCATCGATAAGTTCCAGCAAAACATTAGCACCCATTATTCTCAAAAACAACACAGCAAGATTAATGAAGTTTGTGCTGATCAAGCACTTCTTGAAAATAGTGCTGTTCATGAATTTGTTAATTTATTTGTTTAACTTCTTTCAGGAAGTTAAAGCCTCGAATGTCACGAATCGGGAAGGAGTTAATAAAGGATGTTAGCCTAAAATCCTCCCAACCTTGCGATAACGGCTAACTGACCTGCATCACAGCCGCTTCCGGACGTAAATATGCCGAGGCATCATTGATTATTAGGAGGTTTTTATAGATGGCGTGGATTGTAAGTGAAGCAATAACACAAAAACAATTGGCTGAACAATTTCGAACACTCATTACTCGTCCAACGATTTTACAAATCCCAGGAGCTCATGATGCAATGGCTGGCTTAATGGCTAAAAAAGTTGGCTTTGAGGCATTATATCTTTCTGGCGCTGCCTACACTGCCAGTAGAGGCTTACCTGATTTAGGCATGATTTATTCAAATGAAGTTGCCCAGCGTGCGAACGAAATTATTCGTGCGACTAATTTACCGCTGCTAGTGGATATCGATACTGGCTTTGGTGGTGTCTTAAATGTTGCCCGCACAGCTCGTGAAATGGTAGAGGCTGGAGTAGCTGCTGTACAGCTAGAGGATCAAAATCTTCCAAAAAAATGTGGTCATTTGAATGGGAAAACACTCGTTGCCCAAGAGGAAATGATACAAAAAATAAGAATGATTAAACAAATAGCTCCTACGTTAGTAATTGTTGCCCGCACAGACGCAAGGTCTGTAGAAGGTTTAGAGCAGGCTATTTTAAGAGCTAAAGCTTATGTGGCAGCTGGGGCAGATGCCATTTTTCCAGAGGCTCTCCAAACAGAAAAAGAATTTAAACATTTTGCTAGTGAGCTAGATGCTCCGTTATTAGCCAATATGACTGAATTTGGACAAACACCGTATTATACAGCTAAGGAATTTGAAAAAATGGGCTATTCGATGGTTATATATCCCGTTACATCGATGAGAGTAGCAGCCAAAGCCTATGAGCAAGTGTTTGGCTTAATAAAAAAGACAGGGACTCAAAAAGAAGCTATTGAGGATATGCAAACAAGAAGTGAATTATATGAAACCATCTCCTATTACAAATTTGAAGATTTAGATAGTGAGCTGGCGAAAACCATCTTACCTAAAGAGGAAATAAAGTAGGAGAAAAGTTTACTTTTCTCCTCTTTCTTTCAAGGAGGACTAGCATGGATAAATTAGAAAACAAAATGACCATTTTTACACCTGAGGACTTTCAGGAAGAAGAAGGGCTCATAGCAAAAACCGCAGAGCTGTTCATCAAACAAGATGTTGCCACTAATATGGCAGCTATTGAGCAGCATCAATATGACATCACTCGGCGGTTATTTCAAAAAGCTGGTGATCTTGGTTTACTAGCCATCGAAATACCCGAGGCCTATGGAGGGCTAGAACTTAATAAAAAAATTTCCGGGTTAGTTGCAGAAAGAATGGGCTATGGCAGCTCATTTAGTGTATCTTACAATATTCACGCAGGAGTCGGCACATTGCCCTATGTCTATTTTGGCGATGCGTCCCAAAAGCTGAAATACCTACCAAAGCTGGCTTCAGGTGAATGGATTGGCGCTTACGCTCTGACGGAGCCAGACGCAGGCTCAGATGCACTTCATCCCAAAACAAATGCCATTTTAAACGAGGACGACTCTGCATGGGTAATAAATGGTGAAAAGCAATGGATTACCAATGCACAGCTAGCAAATCTCTTTGTTGTTTTTGCGAAAACGAGTGAAGGCATGACTGCATTCATTGTAGAACGTACATTTAGCGGTGTATCTATTGGACAAGAAGAGGAGAAAATGGGCATTAAAGGATCCTCGACAGCTACGCTTATTTTACAGGATGTTGTCGTGCCGAGGGAAAATGTTCTTGGCGAGGTTGGAAAAGGCCATAAAGTAGCGATGAATATATTGAACATGGCACGCCTAAAGCTAGCTTTCTCCAACATTGGCACTTCCAAGCAGGCACTTCAGTTAGCTGTAACGTATGGTAGGGAACGGAAGCAATTTCACCAGCCAATCGTTAATTTTACCATGATCCAGGAAAAACTTGCGGATATGGCGACCTCCATCTATGGGGCGGAAAGTGCTGCATACAGGACAGCAGGAGAAATAGATGATGCGATGGAAGTTACGGGTAAAGAGTCAATGGTTCAAAAAATAGCTGATTTCGCTCTCGAATGTGCACTCAATAAAGTCAATTGCTCAGAAGTGCTTGGGAAAATTGTAGATGAAGCTGTACAAATCCATGGTGGCTATGGCTATATGCAAGATTACGAGGTTGAACGCTTATATCGTGACGCTAGAATTAGCCGTATTTTTGAAGGAACAAATGAAATCAACCGTTTAACAATGGCGAAGCTATTATATAAGAAGTATTCGCAAGCAATCTCTACCGAAAATGCTCCAGTAGCATATCAACCAGCAGAAAAGAATCAGCAATACATCCGTCTTTCCAAGCACTTAATGCAAATAGCCATCGCTGTCATTGCTGACGCACAGATTCAATTGGAGCAAGAGCAGGAATATATGCGTCTGCTAGCTGATATAGCAAAAGATATTTATGTTATGGAAGCTTCTTTACTGCGAACGGAAAAGAACGCATGTGACAATATGAAACATTTGATGACAGATATTCTTTGTCAGGAAGGCTATCGTAAAATAGAAAAAAGTACAATCGACATTATTTGTGCTGCTGAAACAAATGAACAAAAGCGAAAAACAAGGCTAGATAATATTCAGCGCTTAAACATCCCACTCCATCAGAATCTCTTTATGAAAAAGCGAGAGATTGCAAGAGGGATTATCAACAATCCAAAATCGATCAGTTCATTGTCATAAACAGGAGGGAAAAATCATGGTTGATACATTTGCCAATGTTAGTAAAGAAGGTTCCATCACGCTTATTCATTTAAATCATCCACCATCAAATACGTTGTCATCAGCTTCTATTGAAGATCTTCGTGTCATTTTTAAAGAATTAGCTGAGGATGAAGAGACGAGAGCCATCATTGTGACCGGCTCTGGACGATTTTTTGCTGCGGGAGCAGATATAAAGGAATTTGTTGCTGCCTTTGGGCAACAGGATAGAGCATTACAAATGGCTGAAGCAGGCCAAGCGCTATGTGATGAAATTGAAGCCATGAAAAAGCCTGTTATTGCTGCTATTAATGGGCCAGCCCTTGGAGGAGGACTAGAGCTAGCGTTAGGCTGTCATTTCAGGATTGCTTCAAGTAATGCCATTGTTGGTTTACCAGAATTAAAGCTTGGCTTACTGCCGACATTCGGAGGCACTCAACGACTGAGCAGAATAACAACGCAAGCAAAGGCTCTACAATTAATTTTAACAAGCAAGCAATTAAGTGCTGACGAAGCACTACAATTAGGTATTATTCAAGTGGTGACGGAGCCAGATGAGCTTCTGCCAACTGCCAAAGCCCTTGCTCAGTCTTTTGTTGAGGGCAAAAGTATGACAAGTGTATCCCGTACAATTGAATGTATAATTCAAGGTGGGAAGGATCATCTCCAAAAAGGGCTGGAATTAGAACGAACACGCTTTGCTGAGTTATTTTTAACAGCGGATGCTAGAGAAGGCGTTCAAGCGTTTATTGACAAAAGACAGCCCAACTTTAAACATTCGTAAGGGAGGAAACTACTATGACAAATGAAGTAATATTTTCCGTCAGTGATGGTGGCGCAGCAAGCATTACGCTGAATCGTCCTCAAGCTTTAAACTCACTTTCTATAGAAATGCTAAAGCCCATTGGTGAGAAACTAAAGGAATGGCAGGAGAATGATCAAATACACTTGATAATTCTAAGAGGCGCTGGCGAAAAGGGCTTTTGTGCTGGGGGTGATATTAAAACACTCTATAAAGCTCGCTCCAGTCAGGAAGCTTTCCAAAATGCAGAAATCTTTTTTGAGGAAGAATATCAAATAGATAAGGCAATCTATCACTACCCAAAGCCTATCATTGCTTGCCTTGATGGCATTGTCATGGGAGGTGGGGTTGGTTTAACGTATGGGGCTAGCCACCGAATTGTTACAGAGCGAACAAAATGGGCTATGCCAGAAATGAATATTGGCTTCTTTCCTGATGTTGGGGCTGCCTATTTTCTAAATAAAGCGCCTGGCTATGTAGGATATTACTTAGCTTTAACAGCATCGATCATCCAAGCTGCGGATGTTCTCTTTGCTAATGGTGCAGATAGCTATATGACGAGCGATCATTTACACGCATTCCTCACACGCATTGAACAAACGGACTGGCATACAGTGGAGACTAGCACAGCTCTAAAGCAATTAATAGAGGACTATTCAAGTACACCAACAGCAAACAGTGAGCTTGCCAGTCTTCAAAATGAAATCGATCAACATTTCTCAAAACATACAGTGGAGAAGATAGTCGAATCCTTAGACAATGACCCAAGCAAATTTGCACAAGAAACAAAGCAGTTGCTTCTATCTAAATCTCCATCATCCTTAAAAATTACATTAAAGCAGCTGATAGATGCTCAACATAAAACGGTAGAAGAATGCTTTGCGACTGATTTAATTTTGGCAAAAAACTTTTTAAATCATGAGGATTTCTATGAAGGGGTTAGGTCTGTCGTCATTGATAAGGACCGAAATCCGCGGTATATCTATCAAACATTCGCTGATTTTACAGATGATATACTTGAAAAATTCTTTCAAGATAGTAGTGAAACCGTAAAGAAGTAAGAACAATGATATCTTCGCTCAATAAATGCTGAAACCATCTACTTGTTAAGAGGTAGGTGGTTTCTTAAGTGTTTTTCTATAGATTTTCATAGGGTTTTGTCAGAGAAAGTAGAATGGTATGTTATACTATAAAAAACGGAATAAAAGGATAAAGGTACAAATTCAATAGAATTTGTTTAAAAGGGAAGAACGGTGAAAAACCGTCGCTGTCCCGCAACTGTAATTAGGAGCACATTTTAAAAACCACTGTTATGTAAGTAATGGGAAGGGAAAAATGTGTGATGATCATAAGCCAGGAGACCTGCCTTTATCTAGTACAGCCAAAACCTACGCGGATAGGGGGTGTTGAGTGTGACGAATTACCTTCATCATACTCATAGTGCGACAACCAAAAAAAGAGTCTCTATTCAATATAGACGACTTATTTTATATTGGTTGAAGAACTATGAAGTATATCAGTCATAGCTAGCATCTTACCATTAGGGCAAGATGTTTTTTTTATGAATAAATAGGGGTGAACAAGATGACATCACATTCAATTTCATTGTTAAAGCAGCAAATTATGAACAACCTTTCTGGTGAGCATATTAGGCCATTATAGCTTTATATTAGGAAGTTAATAGAAGAAAACCCAAATGATTATACATCTATTAATGATGCCTATTTAACGATCAAGCTTGAATTAGTCGAGACATGTCATGATAGTAGATAAAAAATCTGAAGTGAAGTGAATAATTAAATGGAATGCAAAATGAACAAATCTGAAGACATAATGGACAACATAGATATGAATCAAAAAGTTTTATATAGAAAATTGGATCATTTTGAAATGGAAAGAGGCTTAGTATTAGAAAGTTTAGACATTTTTCTAAGGTGGAATCAACAAACACAATACCTTTCCGAAGACAAGCTTCAAAAGCTTTGGATGAAACTGGTAAGGAAGTATAAATTCTCTCTCGATGAATGGGAAAGAACTGCTAGTCGTACAAATATCCATGCTTATCTAGTGAAGGAGCAAGGGCATGGGTTACAAAAGTTGATGCGCTTTTACAAAGATCGACACGGCATAAAATGGTTGGAAAATGCATTTCATTATGGAATGTTATTGCTCATTGAAGTTGGAAAAATGCCTGGATTAGAAATGTTTTTCCTAACAAATTTAATATGTTACAAATGGGAAAAGGATTATTTAGAGGATGCAGATGTTCAACAGTTTTTTTGTCATTCAATAAATGGTAAAGTGAAGGAGGTCTATGAAAGTTTCAGGGCTTTCAATCAAGAACAGAATCTGTTAACCGCAACTACACTCTATAAACTTTTATCAAAATATAATCCTCATTTTCAAGTGAATTCGGCAGCAACGCCTGAATTTTATAAGGAATTGTCCTTATTTGTCGAAATCGAGTAATCCATACGTTCGACATGTCAAACAGTCTATTATTCTTTAGAATATAGGCTGTTTCTATGTGAAATACGCTAGTATATTTAATGCTCATAGATCCGTAGTAACAAAAAATCTCGTACATAGTTTAGATACACAATGAATTAAGATATAAGTAATAGATGGTGAAATTCCTTCGAAAGTTATGATCGAAAATAATGAATAATCAAAAAATAAAGAAGTTTAGAATCTAGATTTACTTTTTATATGAAGGATGGTACACTTAAAACTATTGAACAACAACTATATATTGTGTTCGTTTTATATAGGTGCTACTATATGTAGTTTAAAAGGGAAGTTCGGTACAATTCCGACGCTGTCCCCGCAACTGTGAAGCTGACAATGATTACAACCACTGTGCATTCGCATGGGAAGGGAATCAGAGGATGAAGCAAAGCCAGGAGACCTGCCTCTATAAAACAATTAATCATTTCTTCGGGGATTAAGAGATGGGAACGTCAGTATTTTTGGTATGGTAACGTTTCCATTTAGCTATCTCTCTAGAGGAGATAGCTTTTTATTATATGAAAAGAGGGATTTCTATGAAACTTTATACGAAAACAATCTGTCCAAAATGCCTTTGGGTAAAATCTGAATTACAACGTGCAGGACTTGAGGCAGAAATTGTCAACATTGATCACGATGAACAAGCTAAACAAACAATAATCGATGCAGGCTTTTTAAGTGTGCCTGTTTTAGAAATGAATAATACATTTATAGGAGATGTTAAGGACATAGTTTCTCATATTGAGATGATTGTTCTATGATCGTTTACGCAAGTCGTACAGGAAATGTCCGGAATATTGTTTCCAAATTAAGGGCAGAGTCTGTTGAGCTCTCTGAGGAATTACAATTGAATAAGCCTTATCTTTTAATTACTTATACTGATGGCTTAGGCGATATCCCTGCAAAAGTGGAACGTTTTTTAGAAAAAAACAGAGATTTTTGTAAAGGTGTAGTTGCCAGTGGCAATAGTAACTTTGGGCACAACGTATTTGGGGCTGCTGGCGAGAAAATCGCTGCTACCTATCATGTACCCTTAGTGAGAAAATTAGATTTACGAGGAAATCAAACAGATTATGAAGCCATACAAACGTTTTATGAAACGAGGGTAATAAGATGAAAACCTATTTAAAGCTAAATAATGACGTACTGAATCGTTATAGTTCAACTGGGCTACTCGAATTAGAAAAGGATCGTGAAGCTACACGCCGCTACTTTTTAGAGTATGTCAACGTGCGTTTACGTTACTTTATTGATATTGAAGAAAAAATACGTTATTTAGTTGATGAGGGCTACTACGAGAAAGCATTTATCGACATGTACGAAATAGAATTTATTAAGAAGTTGTACAAAAAAGCATATGATTATAATTTCCGCTTCCCATCCTTTATGAGTGCAAGTAAATTTTACGATAGCTATGCTATGAAAAGTCGTGATGGAGAAGAGATTTTAGAAAAATATGAGGACCGTATTGTCATTATCGCCTTGTATTTAGCACAAGGGAATACGGTGCTAGCAGAACGTTCTGTCGAAGCAATGATGGAAGCTTATCAGCCTGCTACACCAACAGCATTAAATAGTGGTAAAAAAGCACGTGGTGAATTAGTGAGCTGCTTTAAATTATCGATGGATGATTCCATGAATAGTATTGCTGAAAATATTGGTTATTGCTTAGAGCTATCAAGACTTGGCGGTGGGGTTGGAGTTAACTTAACTGATTTACGCCCTTTAGGTGACCCTATTAAAGAGATTCTAAATCGTGCCAGTGGTGTCATCCCAGTTGCTAAACTGTTAGAAAATTCTTTCAGTTATTCCAATCAACTAGGGCAGCGAAATGGCTCTGGTGTTGTCTATTTAAATATTTTCCATGCAGACATTGAAAATTTCATTTCATCTAAAAAACCGAATGCCGATGATAAAATTCGCCTCGCAACCCTTTCAACAGGAATTATTATACCTAGTATTTTCTTCGAACTGATGAAACGCGATAAAGATATTGTTTTGTTTAGCCCATATGATATATATAAAGAATATGGCAAACGCATGTCTGAGATTTCCATTTCAGATATGTACTATGAGCTACTTGATAACCCTAAAATTCGTAAAATTAAACGTTTGAATGCACGTAGGCTGTATACAGAAGTGAAAAAAGCACAATTTGAATCGGGCTATCCGTTTGAAATTTTTGATGATAATGTCAATGAAGTGCATCCTTTAAAAAACATCGGTCGCGTAAAAATGTCCAATCTATGTACCGAAATCTTGCAAGTTCAAGAAACAAGCATTATTACAGATCAAGATCAACCGAATGACTATGGATTAGATGTATCCTGTAACTTAGGGTCGATTGATATTCATGCAGCAAGTAAGGTCAATGATTTCGAAGCCTTAATCGATACGGCTATGCACCTATTAACAAATGTGTCGCAAATGACGCACATTAAAAATGTACCGTCTGTTGCAAAAGCCAATCAATTAATGCATTCAGTAGGGCTTGGTTGTATGAACCTCCACGGCCATCTTGTGACGGAGGGCATTTTATATGGCTCCAAAGAGTCGATTGATTTCATGGATCGTTTTATGGAAGCGATGAACTTTTATTCACTCAAATCATCGATGGAAATGGCTAAAGAAAAAGCTGCAACTTTTTATCGATTTGAGGACAGTGATTATGCATCAGGTAGCTACTTTGACCAATATGTCAATAAAATCGACGAAGAACTATCACCTGTTGTGTTAAAAGCACTTGGCAATATTCCAATCATTACGAAAAACATGTGGGAAACGCTTAAGCAAGATGTGATGCAATATGGTCTATTCCATTCCTATCGTTTGGCTATTGCACCAACTGGCAGTATTTCCTACATACGTAGCTGTACGGCTTCTATTGCGCCATGTACTGAGCGTGTAGAGGTTCGTGATTATGCAGATAGTAGAACGATTTATCCAATGCCTCATTTAACAAATGATAACAGTCATTTATATGTAGAGGCATATGATGTTAATCCGTATGATTTAATTGATTTGTACGCTGCTTCTCAAAAACACGTTGACCAAGGTATTTCCATGACGCTTTATGTAACAGATAATTGGACAACTGAACAATTAGCTAAAGTATACATTTATGCATGGGTAAAGGGCATTAAGTCCGTTTACTATGTTCGTCAACGATTACAAAGCTTAGAGGAGTGTGTAGCATGTCAAATATAATTTATGAGGCGGTCAATTGGAATAAGGCAACGAGTGAACTTGCCCAAATATTTTGGGACCAGCAATGGAAGCAAATTTGGTTTCCTGAGGAAATTGCGGTCAGTAAAGATATCAAACAGTGGAAAAGCTTTGAGCATCAAGACACGTATAAAAAAGTGTTCGCGGGATTAACGTTACTAGATACAGTTCAGACCAATATAGGGATGAATCGTGTGGCCGCTTATACAGACGATTTACAAGAGAAGGCTGTCCTAACCGTTTTTGATGCATTTGAGGCAATCCACGCCAAATCCTATTCTTATATTTTTACAACGCTTTGTACAAACGAAGAAATAGATGAGTTATTTGAATGGGTCAAAAAAAATGAGTTTCTACAATATAAGGCCAATAAAATTGCAGATATTTATAATAGTATCGAAGAAAACGATCCAGAAAGCTTATGGAAAGCGATGTTCTCCTCCGTTATGCTCGAATCTTTCCTTTTCTATTCTGGCTTTTTCTACCCGCTGTACTTAGGAGGACAAGGCTTCCTACGAAACAGTGCTGAAATTATATCACTTATTTTACGCGACGAATCCATTCATGGTGTCGCAGTTGGATTTTTTGCTCAAAATCTATTCAAGCAATTTTCAAAAGAAAAACAAGAAGAGCTAAATTTATGGGGCTATGAGTTATTATTAGATTTATATCAAAATGAAATGAAATATACGGATGATATTTATGCGGAAACAGGATTATCACCTGAAGTGAGAGCCTATGTACGATATAATGCTAATAAAGCCTTAATGAATGTTGGTTTTGAAGCAATGTTTCCAGAAGAAGAAGTCAATCCGATTGTGATGAACGGTATTCGTAATGAAGGCTCCACATATGATTTCTTTTCACAAAAGGGGGCTACCTATGCTAAAGCAAAAGTAGCGCCAATTACAGATGACACATTTAATTTTAATCGTTAGGATGGAAAATAATGAACATAGAAGTAAAAATTAAAAGAGTACACGCGGATGCAATACTACCAATGCAAGCCAATCCTGGTGATGCAGGCATGGATCTCTATTCCATTGAAGCGATAGAAATACCAGCAGGCGTAGCCAAACTTATTAAAACAGGTATACAGATTGAATTACCTAAAGGAACAGAGGCCCAAATTCGACCAAGAAGTGGACTAGCATTAAAGCATAGTGTAACCGTACTGAATAGCCCAGGCACAATTGATGAAGGCTACAGAGGGGAAATCGGCGTTATTTTAATCAACCACGGCCAAGAACCGTTTATCGTCGAAAAATCCATGCGTATCGCCCAAATGGTCATTCAGTTTGTCCCATCCATTCAATTAGTAGAAGTAGATGAATTATCACAAACGATCCGAGGAGCATCTGGATTTGGAGCAAGTGGTACTAAATAAAAAGATGACAAAGAAATCCTGTGTGTATATACATGCAGGATTTTTTTGTCGTCAGTAAGGATAGTCTGTTTAAAGCTTAGCAGAACTACACACGATTGTGATAGATTACACGAACCATTACAACAACACACGAAAGCAATGGACATAAAAAAATGACGTCGGTTACTTACCAAAGTCATCACATTACGGCATAATCAACAACTACATCTAAAAATATAAACAGCTTTTAATTTTCATCTGTCTACCTAATAGGCAGCATATCACCACGAATATGTGCTCTTCTTCTTTGTTCATCTTGGTAATTAACTAGATTCCAGATGAAAGATCGAAAGTATATGGTTTAAATTGGGATAATAATATAAAATTTATATATATACCATTTTTTATTGTAGCTAATAGTGTTGGGATTGGGGGCGGAAATTATAAAGAAAACATTATGGAGTATAGGTTTATTACTAGTATGTATTTTTCTCGTTGCTTGTGAGTTCAATCAACAGGAAGGGAAAGATGTGAAAGAAGCGTCTACTATTACTCAAAAGGTGAATACAGAAGAATTTATACCAAAGGCGATAAGCCCTGGTAATTTTAGTGAATACGATATGGCACTTAAGATGGATAATGACGGGAAATTTCAGCTAGAATCAACCGTTGTCGTTAAAAACCTATCTACCGATGATTGGGAACAATTGATATTTTATTTTATACCTAATATGTTTACAAAAGCTGTCTCACCCGAACTGGAGCATCCATCTACCATTGCGTTCCATAACATTACCATTGATGGAAAAACGGCAGCTTACACTCTTGAAAAAGATACACTCAACATTCAGCTTCAGGAAAAATTGAAACCTCATCAAGAAATGAAAGTTTATTTTTCCTATGAGTTCACTCTGCCTGAAGAGGGCTTAAGATTTACGAAGAGTAATGGTAATTATCATTTAGCTCAATTTTATCCGATGCTTGCCACATATAGAAACCATCAATGGAACAAAGAAGATTATCGTTTTAGAGGAGAGACGTATCATACTACATTCAGCAATTTCAAATTAACCTATGACATTCCTCAGGAGTACACGTTGGTGTCTTCATTTGATCAAGAGGCATTTCCAAGCCCAAACAAAGGGTTACTTGAAGTTGAGAACGTGAAGGAAATATTTGTTGCTCTAGTAAAAGATCCAATACTAGTGGAAAAAGACGAAGACATCGCCATTAGAGTATTTGGATTTGAGGAAAATAAAAAGGAACTATATCAAGAAATAGCAGACGAGGCTTCAGCTGTCATAAATTATTTTGAAGAAATAATGGGGCCGTATCCTCTCAAACAACTAGATATTATCATAGATGGGATGGGCATGGAGTACCCAGGAATTGTAACAGCCCATACGATTTACAACAGTGGTCCTAGTAGTTCTGAGCAGATTAAAAGTACAGTGGTTCATGAAATTGCCCATCAATGGTTTTACGGGGTCATTACCAATGATCCTTTTCATCATGCCTGGTTAGATGAAGGCTTCACGGTATTTGCTACAAATCTATTCAACTTTAAAAAATTGAATCTGAGCAAACCCTATACGATTTACAGCATTGATCCAGACCTAGTGCTTCCAGTCAATTTACCACTTGATCAATACCAATCTGATATGAGTGCATATGTCTATGGAAAATCGCCTGCAATGCTCTTGAATTTATTTGATAATAATGAAGAAATCAAAGACATTGAACAATTTTTAAAAAGTTACTATCAATTTTATAACTATAAAGAAATCGATTCCACAGAATTCGCGCGATTCACAAAATACTATTTTGATTTAAAGAACGATTCTATATTTGAGGGGTGGTTAGATCTAGATAACACTAAAAATGAATGATTTAGCAATAGGTTCTCCACGAAAGAAAAGGGATATTGTGCAAGCAGTATCTCTTTTTTTATGTTCAAAATATATCAGCTTCATGATCAGGATTTAACCACCTTTTAGAGAAAAAAACATAAATTGAAAATTAAGTATTCTCTTAACGCTAATAATAACCTTTAGTTACAATTAATTATAGTTATAGAACAGGAGAATTGTCATGCTAAAACGGTTATTTTTTGTAAGTTTTGTATTTTATCTATGCTCTTTGATTTATGTAGAGGATAGTAGCTATGTCCATGCAATTAACAAAGATGTAGTATTTTTTGATAGTGGTACTGCTATAAATGGTAGGACGATGTTACCAATGAGAAATATATTTGAATCATTAGATGCAACTGTTGCCTGGGATTCCTCAACCCAAACCATAACAGCAAGTAAAGGGAATACAACTATTCAATTAAAGGTAAATTCGTATAAAGCAATTGTTAATGGGAAGGAGACTTTTCTAGACAACCCACCTACAATTATGAACTCAACTACAATGGTACCCGTAAGGTTTGTTAGTGAGTCTTTAAAACTACCTGTTGAATGGGATTCAACACTAAGAGTAGTTAATATAATCACAGAAGGGAAAAATATTTTTATTTATGTTAATGATCCTACAATAAATACAGATAAGAATTCTAAAATTAATAACTATAATCAATTGGTTGATTTACATAATAACCTTTTATTTGTACTACAAAATTTGGAATATGAAAAATCGTTGTATCCTACTTATTCACAAGATTACCGTAATATATTAGAGAAACAGTTAACATTGTCCAAGTTAAAATTAAAGGTAATGCAAAGAATGGAAGTAATATTAACGGAAATTATAAGACAAGGATAGACAGACAATTACCGACAAAAGAATGAAGGGTTGAGCATTTGGTTTTGTTGTTAGATATGTAATGAAACGTTAGAAGTTTATAATGGAGAACTAACTCTCCATTCGCTGGCTATGAATTTTAACGCTGATTTGTTAGGATGAAGTGTGATAAGAATTCATTTTTGATTAACCATTTCTTCAAAATGGACTCAGTAAAGAGCATAGACTTATCAATGATTTGAGTGAAGAATGCAGCTATTTCTTAGTCATTGATTCAACTTAAAGTAAGAACCAATTATTAGCGAATATTACATTGGAAAGGCTACTTTAATATAAAATCCATGAAATTTTTTGACCATTTGAGGACTGTAAATAACAGTCCTCTTCTTTTGGTCGCTTACACGCGTACCAGACTTGAATAATGGTAAGAAGTTTTAAAAGTTAAAAAAATTTAAAAATTGAAAAAATATCCACAATATCTTATCATAGTAATGTAAAAGCTTACATTGAGAAGAGAGGCGGATGCCGGTGTTACGTGCATTAAAAGTAGGACTAGTAATTGAGCGAGCCAATCGGAAAAATTTAGTTGCGTTAGTCGCTGTTGTCATTATCGTTTTCGGCTTTATGTTTTATTTAAAGGCACAGGCCGTTGGTAATCAAATCGTTGAAAAAAAGGGTGACTATTATTCCATCCAGGCTGTACTATCAAAATTTCAAGTGAAAGATGCTTCAGAATCAGGGGATGGCAGCGATTTATATAAAAATTTAACTAAACAAAAAAGCAATATTGCTTTACAAATAGCAACATTAACAATGGATAGACAATCTATGTATTATGAGGCTTCACTTCAACTCGCTAAATTAAGGCAAGAGGCATTCGAATTAGAAGGATACGAAAATATTGCCGAGTTGTTACCCTCTAAATTACAAAATTCGATGGACTACCTTTATTTTAAATGGATGATAGATGAGGAAAAGGATACACGATCCGATCTATTTCAATACATACCGTTTTTATTATTTTTATTTAGTCACGTAGGCGCAGGCTGGTACATATTTATTAGCTTCCAGACGAGTTCTATTTTACTGGATGACTTTGAGCATTCTAGTTTAATTCAAGGCTTTCCTGTGCGGTTTGATACCTATATTTTATCTAAATGTCTTATTTCTTTGTTATCCATAGTGACTAGTATTTTACTCATTTTTATTTGCGCAAGTCCGTTATGGATACTAAATGGACTTGGTAACCCACTAGAGCCTGTCGGGATTTATATAGGAAATGCCACATTAATATCTACGCTTCAATATATCGCCATAAGTGTTGGCTATATGTTCGTCATTTCGATTTTTGTCATGCTGTTGTCGATTATTTTAAATGTGCTACTGAAAAATATGTATTTAACATTATTTGTACACTGTATTGTATTCTTTTTACCGATGATTTTTCCATCTCTTATTAGTTTATTCCCCTATAATCCTTTTAATTTCATGAATTTTAATGATATTTTACGAGGGGTACCGGTAGATTTAGCAGAGCCTGTTGCTATTACGATGAATCTAGGCTTAATCATCCTATGTTTAAGTATTATTTTAATGTTGTTTGTGATTAAAACATTCTTCTCAACAGGAAAAATCAATAGGGCATAGGGGAGGGAAAATAAGCATGTGGAGTTATTTTAAATTTGAATTCAAGCAATTTTTTTTGAATAAGAAAAACTTAGCCATATACTTTTTACTTGCTTTTGCAACCTTTTTTTATGTATTTAAAATAGCACCAGCTTACGATCCGATTGAAAGTGTAGACTCTGAGGAGATTGAGGCGCGCTATTTAACACGTCAGGAATTTTTAGATCATATGGAAGGAAGAAAATTACATGGTCTGCATCCTGCCGTTATTTTTGCTATTGAAATATTTAGCGAGATTAACCCTATAGATAAAGCAAGATTAGATGCATTAGAAAAGGGCAATTTTAAAAAATATGCAGATTTAACGCGTGATTGGTACTACTTTACGAATGCGATTACCTATAAAAGTGATTCATTTTCATATAACTCAAAGTATTTTATAAAAAATAATGAGTATGCAGAAGATGATGCCTTTTATGCTTATTTAGAGCATGCAGTCCGTTATGATGCATATTCGAAAGCAGATTATGCATTATCAACGGAAATATTTGAACAACGCACGGCACTACAAACGCTCGAACGCTTATTAAAGGGCATACTGCCCATTATATTGATTGTCTGTGTGCTACTTTTAGCAATTGATATGGTTGCCAAAGATAGACGTCATCCATCCATTTTGAAGGGGTTTCCGATTAATGATTGGAAAAAGCTCCTGGTGAAAATGGTCGTTGTGCTACTAGGTAGTGCCGTATTATTTATACCGCTTATTGTTGGCTTCTTTATTGTAGGACTACAATCTGGCTTTGGGAATTTCCATTTGCCCTCTCCAGTCTATGCGCCGCATCTCGACTGGCGTATGGAAGGTAAATTTGAAATGATGACATTAGGTACGTTTTTAGGACAATCGCTGGCTTTATTTTTTACCTGGTTCATCGTCATCATCAGCGTTGTACTATTATGCAGTATGCTATTCCGCAATGAGATGGTCAATTTCGCTGTTGGCATACTCCTTATTTTTGGTGAAAATTTTTATTTCAGCCGTTACGTTGGCTTTTTCTGGGACGTTCAAAATTATCCAACATCCTATATTCAAGTCGGACAAATTATTTCAAAACAGCGGAATTTTTATTATATGAATGATCATTTAAATTTTACTTTAGGATTACAGTTATTACTTGGACTAGCTGTCATTGTCATTTTTTTCATCATACTGACGGCATCGAACAGGCGATATAAGCTAATTAAATAGGAGTGGTAAAGATGATTGATATTCAAAATATTACCGTGCGATTTGGAGAAATGAACGTGTTAAATAATATTTCCATGACCTTTGAGCAAGGGCAGATGATTGGGCTTGTTGCACCAAATGGAACGGGAAAATCTACATTTATGAATGTGTTGATGAATTATGTGAAACCGTTGAATGGCAAGATCGTTTTTAAAGATGGCCTATGTTACTCAAATAAACAAAATGAAGTTAAAATACATACATTCGTGTCAATGATGCCAGACCAAAGTGACTTGTATAATCATTTAAGTGGGCGAGAGCATTTAAAAATGTTTGCTACGATGTGGAAATCTGATTTAAAACTGATTGACGAAACAATCGAAGCATTAAATATGGGGCATTATGTGAATAAAAAGACAGGTACCTATTCTCTTGGGATGCGCCAGCGTCTATGCTTTGCCATGCAAATTGTTACAAATACAGACATTATGATGATGGACGAAGTGATGAACGGGCTTGATCCAAATAATGTGGAAATTATTTCGAAAATATTATTAAAGAAAAAGGAGGAAGGGAAAATTATTATCATTGCCTCCCATTTACTTGATAATTTAGAGAAATATGCAGACCGAATTTTCTTATTTAACGAGGGAAAACTAATAGATACCAATCAAATAATCGAAGATTTTAGTCAAGCGCATATTAAAACGATTCGCATAAAAAATATGGAAAGTAATACGAAAAAACAGCTTCATGAGCTATATCCAAATATCAAACTTCAAACACTGACAAATGACATGACACTCATCCATTTACCAAGTTCTGAAGCCAGCTTATTAAGTTCATTTACATCTTTTCTAGTTGAGAGAAACGTAGTAGATTTTGCTTTTGGGAAAGTTACATTAAATGATTTGTATGCAATGTATTATCACGAAGAAAGCAATGTGACAGCTAGTTAAAGAGGAACAATCACTTTTATTGTTATAATTAGTTCTTGCTGTAAAATATAATGATTATTTACGGAGCTGCTTTTGACTTACTCTAGTTTCCAAAAACATAGTATTTACTACCTTTTCAGTTAAGATTACATCCTCAGATAATTATTTATTGTTTGGTCATCATTGTTAAAATAATGTGAGACATATGAATGAAAAATTACAGTGACAGGTCAGCAGGTGATATACTGGTATATCTTAATATAAAGAAAAGGGGTAAAACTATGAATAAATTTAATAAGACATTAGCATATGTAAATGAATTACTTTATGAACCTAATAATTTAACAATAAAAGATATCCATGAAGAAACTCAAAACTCAGATTATGGGGCTGGGATATTTCAGTTAAATTCTAAATCGGTTAGATTTAGAGTCGCAAAAATAACACCTAATAAGATAGGACAGTTTGTTTCCTTTTGGGAAAAGGATGAAACCAATAAAAATCAAGCATTCTCATATGATAATGCCACTGATTTATTGGTAATAAACACTTTTAATGATAATGGTGATTTTGGCCAATTCGTTTTTCCAAAAAAAGTTCTTTTAAAACAAAACATCCTTAAAACCGTTAATACAAAGGGTAAAATGGCAATTAGAGTTTACCCTAGTTGGGATACTCCCACTAGTCAACAAGCGCTAGCAACACAAAAATGGCAATTACCCTATTTTATTAAAATTGACGATGCTAGTAGTTCAATACACGAGCTATTAAAATTATATTCCAACTAAAATTGGATTTTCTTAAACAAATGAATAAGCAACAGATCTATTACAGAAATTGCGCTATTCATATTTACTGAACATTTTGTGGGAAGCAATAAATAAGGTATCAACTACTGATTACGATTATCAAGATTTTGAAAAGGACCTATTTAAAATAAGAGCCTTTCTACGATAAGCAAACACAGGGACGATTATTCAACTAACGCAGTCTCTTCTTATATTACCAGGGCAGTTTAGTTATTCTTTAATATTACGTGAAGCAAAAGGATGTGATTGAATGTTTCAAGATGGATTTCCCAAACATTTAAATGATGATGTGACGACAGTAGTTGGAATGATTCCTCATAAAACTTATAATCATGTCACGATTGCTGTGTCTGAGGATACTATCCACTATTTTCAAAATAATACCGTGATTAGATTTCCTTATCGTACCTACTACATTGATAGTTCAGATGCAGTTATAGAAAAACTAAGTCTACAACAAAAAATGATTTTGCATTGTATATATTCAAGAAGTTGTGATGGATTTGTACGTCAAAAGCATATTTATTCGTTGCTACAGATGGATTACGAAGACTGGGCTATTCCTTATATCGTCAAAATATGTGATGAATATGTCGTAGAGATAATAGAATTAGCCTATGATATTTTAAAAGAGCAGGATACAGAACGGATTAAGAGATTTTGTCTTGAAAATATTGTGCCATTTTGCAAAAGCTATAATCGAATGATTAGCTATTGGAACGAATTTTACCGATATAGATACAATCATTTTCAAACATACATTGGCAGGAAGTTATTTAGAGATTGTTTTGGTTACTCTAAATCAATGGAGCGCAGGGCAAAGAGAATTGTGGAGCACTTAACCTAAAGTAACTGGGACTTTAATTGAATAAGACTCATTTCATTGATCCAATTTTTTATAACATCCTTAGTGAGAAAGAATAACTCCATGTTGATTAATCTTTTTTCAAGATGGAGGTTTTACATTTGCTACTGATAAAAAGACTGAAGGCAATTTTAATCTAAAACAACTTAAAAAGCTCTGCGCTCATTGGTAATTTAGCATCTTTAAAATTTTTATTGCATTTATTATTTAGCGAGCATAATATAAGTGTATAGTTATATATCAATTTAATCACCTGTAATGTATTGGGTGATTTTATTTTAAAGTATATATAAGTAAACGGTTATATAAGAGGTGCAAATAAATGGAAAACACACTAATTGAAAAACAATTAAAAGCAGCAGCAGATTTAAATCGCATTAAATTACTTGCATGCATGAAAAATGGGGAGGTATGTGTATGTGATTTTGTGGATGTTTTAGGTATATCACAACCAGCTGTTAGTCAACATCTACGAAAATTAAAGGAGGCAGGTATTATTACGGAACGCAAAGTAGGGACGTGGAAACATTACCGCTTAGTAGAGGAGCAAACGCCACTGATGAAAGGCATTTTAGAACAAATTCAGCCTTTAAATGGGTGCAACTGTGGCACAGATTGTTGCGATATAGGGGAACCCGATCATGAGTAATGAATCTTTAACCAAGCAGCTTTCTTTTCTAGATCGTTACCTTACCCTTTGGATATTTGTTGCAATGGGGATTGGCGTTTTATTAAGTATCACAATGCCCGATATTGGTGAAGCATTAGAATCTATGTCTATAGGCTCAACGTCCATTCCGATTGCTATCGGGTTAATTGTCATGATGTATCCACCATTAGCGAAAGTAAAGTATGAGGAAATGTGGCGAGTGTTTAAGGATTGGAAAGTGCTTTTGCTATCTCTTTTTCAAAACTGGTTACTCGGACCGTTCTTAATGTTCTTTTTAGCCATCATTTTCCTACACGATTATCCTGAATACATGGCTGGACTTATTATGATTGGTTTAGCTCGCTGTATTGCCATGGTCATTGTATGGAATGATTTAGCACGTGGAGACAGGGAATATGTAGCTGGGTTAGTTGCCTTTAACTCCATCTTTCAAATTGTGACGTACTCAATTTTTGCTTACTTTTTCTTAAATGTATTACCTGGCTGGTTTGGTTTAGAAAATTTTAATGTAACCATTCCTATATGGGAGATTACAAGGAGCGTCCTTATTTACTTAGGCATCCCATTTGCTGCAGGATTCCTCACACGATGGATAGGGATGAAAACAAAAGGAAAACATTGGTATGAGGAAAGGTTCTTACCAAAGATTTCACCACTTACTTTAATCGCACTTTTGTTCACGATTGTGATGATGTTTGCTTTAAAAGGGGAGAAGTTAGTTGCACTACCACTCGATGTCGTACGAATTGCTATTCCATTATTTATTTACTTTGTCATTATGTTTGTTGTTTCATTCTTTTCTTCACGTAAAGCTGGCGCATCTTATCCTGTCACAGCTGCTCTTTCTTTTACGGCAGCAAGTAACAACTTCGAGTTAGCGATTGCCGTGGCAGTTGGCGTGTTTGGCCTTCACAGTGGAGTGGCATTCGCCGCTGTTATTGGCCCACTTGTAGAAGTACCTGTACTCATAGGACTTGTATGGGTTGCCTTACGTTGGCAGAACAAATACTTTAAAACTATTAAATGAAATGATAAGAAGCTATTATGATGTCAAATATTTCTTGTGTACAGGAAACTCATGCCGTAGTCCAATGGCTGAAGGTTGGGCAAAAAATTACTACCTACCAATTGAACAGTGAAAAGTGCTGGTATTGAAGCACACGGGGTAAATCGGAATGCCATTCAAGCGGTGGTGGAGGTAGGGGTTAATATTTCAAATCATACGTCAGATTTAATTGATTTTGATACATTAAATATTGCAACATTGGCTGCCTCATTAATAATTAGCCAGGTTTACTGTATATGGTCAAGAACTTGCAGACACTTTGGACATGAATGTCCAGACAACTTCAATTCCTGCTATTTCTGATGTAATTAAGCAGAAATCATCCACTCCCAAAGGATAGGTGAACAACTTCCGCTTTTTAGTCATTAGTGAACTATTGGTTTGCTTCCAACAAATATTCTAAGAAATCAAAATCTACAAGATTTTAGACTAATTCTCTTTCACAATCTTCGGATTCACATTATATGTGTACCCTTCATATGATGCTGTCCTATTTGTATTCACAGGGTTTACCGTGACAGAAGATGTAGTTCTATATTTTGCTTCATACTTACCATACCTTAAATCAATTGATTCCCCATCGGAATTAATAGAAATATTTTGTAAATGCTCTTGTGTAACAATCCCTGCTATTTGATTCAATTTCACATCTTTATGATTAGGATATTGAGGATGAGTATAATAAGGTCTAGCATTCACAGTTCCAGACGCATTTGCCAAAAGTTTTACATCCCCATGAAAATTATTTTCAAACAAGCTAGGTTTTTAACCCTGCTTGTTTTTTAATACGGATAGTTTGTTCATATTTATTGGTTTTTTTCGCGATATATACACCTATACTGAAACTCTTGATTTAGTAAAGTGGCAACGATTATAAAAAAGTTACGATTAATAACCCTGGGTATTGGCTCAGTGGGCCACGTCCGGACGATGCCAGGTACGTACTTTCCTTGTAGGTCGCCGTTTACATGCTTCAGGATGAGTTTGGAACGGTTTCTGTAACCTTATTCCCGCAAGTTTTTCATCTTGTTCAGGAGCTTTTACTAGAAGATGAATTTCTTTACATTGAGAGAATGCTTGAAAAGCGCTTTGGTAGACCTCAAGTGAAAATAAAATTTGTACAAACGACGAAAAGAATATGAAATTGAAGGGAATTTTAGAAACTGCATAAATTTTTATGCAGTTTTTTCTTTACTTTCAAATAATTATTTTGTAAGATAAAGCCAACTTCAAAAGTGGCCAGACCACTTTTGAATTCATTCAGTAAGAGACGCCATCATCTGAAGGTGGTGGATTTTGTTTCTTTTTAGTAGGTATCCAAACACCTACTGAATGAAGATAAAGCCTTTGGATGCATTGTTTATCTGCGCGAAAGGAAAGCGACAGTAATCATTATTCGAAGGCGAATAGATTGACCGAGGAGTTGATCGTATGGATAAAAAAACCGAACAAAAGAAAGTGTTTTTAGATATCGTCCAACAATTACGACAACTTATTAAAATAGAAAAAATACAGGCTGGTGAAAAGTCACCTTCCGAAAGAGTCCTTTCAGAACGTCTAGGTGTCGGGCGATCCTCTGAGAGAGAGGCATTGCGAAGTTTAGAGTTAGTCTTATTGAAATGAGACATGGGGAAAGTACGTTTCTAGCTTCTACAAAAGCATCAGCTCGTAGAAATATTGTCGATGTTTATATTAGAAGATGAAAAATCAAAAAGGATGTCGAATTAACGCGACAAATTCATGAAAAGGAAGCCATTCGCGTTATAAGTTGTACAGAGACTCTGCGAACACTACCAGTGTGGGGCAGTTTTTTTGTAAAGCTAGAGATAGAAAGTACGATTAATTGTCGGGATGTTTTACGAGAAATAATCATCACGTCAGGAAATCGTCTTTCACTAAAAGTCTGGTTTCAGTTAGCAGTTTATGCCGGTGACCGTTTAAATCGAAACTCAACAGAAGAAGAAAAATTAATCATTCAAACTATGTTGATATCGATGCAGCTTGGCTATGAAAAAGAAGCATTAAAAGCTTACCAACATTGGATGAATGCTGAACAAGGCATTTAGACAACAAAGGGGGAGTAAAACATGGTATTACGTAGCTTATTTAGTAAAAAGAAAGAGGACGGACAGGAAAAGGGATTTCCAGAAGGACTTATGACAAAATGTCCAGAATGCCGTCACATTCAGTTAACAAAGGAATTAGAAAAAAATCATAAAGTGTGTACAAAATGCGACCATCATTTCAAAATGACTGCACAGGAGCGCGTAGCATATTTCTTAGATGAAGGTTCATTTGTTTCAATGGATGATCATTTACAAACAAGTAATCCACTTAATTTCCCTGATTATGTAGAAAAAATTTCAGTGGCTAAACAACAAACGGGATTAAGCGAAGCTGTACTGACTGGGTTAGGTACTCTTGATGGAGAAGAAATTGTTGTAGCCATTATGGATTCTCATTTCCGTATGGGCTCAATGGGCTCCGTTGTAGGAGAAAAAATCACACGTGCTGTTGAAAAAGCTATTGAATTACGTGTACCGGTTATTATTTTTACTGCTAGTGGTGGAGCGCGCATGCAAGAAGGTATTCTATCATTAATGCAAATGGTAAAAACGAGTGTGGCATTAAAACGTCATAGTGAAGAAGGACTATTATTTATTTCGATCATGACGCATCCTACATACGGTGGCGTTTCAGCAAGCTTTGCCTCTGTTGGAGATATTAATATTGCTGAACCACAAGCATTGATTGGCTTTGCTGGTCGCCGTGTAATCGAAGAAACATTAAGAGAAAAATTACCAAATGATTTCCAAAAGTCAGAGTTTTTACTAGCGCATGGTCAGCTTGATGCAGTTTTCCATAGGAAGGATTTACGAAACCAAGTAGCAATACTTGTAAAAATGCATACAAAAGGCGGTGTGCAACATGTCTAAAAATTTAGCTTTTGAAGAACCAGTAGTACAATTACGAGAAAAAATTGGTGAATTAAAAACGATTGCTACAGAGGCAAATGTAGACATGACAGGCGAAATCGAAAAGCTTGAAACACGTCTAACACAGCTAGAACAATCTATTTATACCAATATGAAGCCATGGGATCGTGTACAGGTTGCTAGACATCCAGAACGACCAACAACTTTACAATATATAGAAGCTATGTGTGAAAACTTTATTGAGTTACATGGAGATCGTACATTTGGTGATGATGCAGCTATTCTTGGAGGAATTGCTTTCTTTGAAGGACAGCCCGTAACAATTGTTGGACATCAACGCGGAAAATCAACTAAAGAAAATATTCGACGAAATTTTGGTATGCCACACCCTGAAGGATATCGTAAGGCATTACGCTTAATGAAGCAAGCTGAGAAATTTAAGCGCCCAATTATTTGTTTTATTGATACAAAAGGAGCCTATCCGGGTAAGGCAGCCGAGGAACGCGGTCCAAGTGAAGCCATTGCTAGAACTCTCTCTGAAATGGCGATTCTAACAGTACCAGTTATTAGTATTGTTATTGGGGAAGGCGGAAGTGGGGGTGCAATTGCATTAGGGGTAGCTAATCGCGTCTTTATGTTAGAGAACTCAACGTATTCGGTTATCTCGCCTGAAGGGGCTGCATCGATCTTATGGCGAGATGGTAGCCTAGGGAAGCAAGCTGCAGAAGCAATGCGGATAACAGCACCTGACTTAAAAGAGCTTGACGTTATTGATGGAATAATCCCTGAAATAACGGGTGGAGCACACCGCAATGTTGTGAAGCAAGCATTTTATATAAAAGAATGTATAAGCGTCACACTAAAAGCATTAAATTCCCTAAATGGCGAACAATTAATTGAAGATCGCTATGAGAAATTCAGAAAGATTGGACAATATACAGAAACTTAAATTCATTTTTAGGTTTTTGGATATGTGAATTTGTTCGTAAAGAGAGAAAAATTGTTTCTTAAATAAATTAATATCCCAATGATGAAAGAAAAAAGAGTTGTAGTTTGTAAAAAAGATTGATCATTTATTAGTTCGATTAGAAAAGATCAATATTTTGTAATATAGTTTGATAAAAATAATTTCGCATTTAAATAAAACCCACGCATTTTGATCAAACTTTTATCAAAATGCGTGGGTTTCTTCTATTATATAAGTATAAAATCAACGTTTGCAACAAACTTTTAATCAAACTTTATTCCAAACCAACATGAGCTAATATCGATTCTATTTAGAAAATCGTGAATTAAAGCCTAAAATATACAAAAGTTATTATAATAATTCGATATTAAAATAATCGTTTTTTATCAATCATGTTTTCATGGGTTATTTTTATCTTTTTATTTTTATAGTTAAAACATTTGAGTGAATCCAATGAGGAATAAAAAGAAGACACCAAAGTTTAAACTTTTTTGACATTGAAGTAAAGTTTAGACTTTAATGTCCATGTACAATCATTTCGTCTCACTATTATTAGTATACTTTTCAATGAAACGTAACTTCCTATAATTTATATTATGTAAACTAAAATTATTTGGCGTGGAGGAGGGCTTTAATAAGTCAACTCCCCATAATATCTATTGTACATATACAAGAACTTCGGGTCTTTTCTTGTTGTAAAAGGACCCTACAGCTAAATACTGAGGTCTTTCATGAAACTAAAATAAGAATAAATTAATTTTATACATTAAAACCAGCTGTAGTAAATAACCAACAGCTGGTTTGTGTTTTATTACTTAACCTACATTATTTTCCTATCTAATTCATCAACAAATTCGCTTTTTATCATATCTAAATTTTGGTCTGTTATATTCATCTCGATTTATTTTGTTTTAAGTAATCGAAGTGAGTTTAAAATTACAATTAATGCAGCCCCAGTATCGCTTAAAACTGCTAGCCATAGAGTAAGCCATCCAGGGAAAATCAACACTAAGGCTATAACCTTAATGATAATTGAAAAGATAATGTTTTGTTTAATAATCATTAGAGCTTTTTTACTTAGTTTAATCGTATGTGGTAATTTATCAAGGTTATCGGCCATTAATACAATATCTGCAGTTTCCATGGCTGTATCGGTACCCGCCCCCCCCATTGCAATGCCTAAATTTGCTGTTGCAAGTGCAGGGGCATCATTAATACCATCTCCTACCATTGCAACTGTGTAACCTTCATTTTGAAGCTTCTGAATGGCACTCACTTTATCTTCCGGTAGTAGATTTGCAAAGTAACGTCCAACATTTGCTTCAGCAGCTATCATTTTAGCAGCACCATCATTATCACCAGTTAACATTACTGTTTGATTAATGCCTTTTTGCTTCAGTAAATTTAAGGTTGAAACAGTTGAAGATCGAATCTTATCTGATACTGAAATTAAACCTAAAATTTGTTGTTCTGTACCAATGATAACAACTGTTTTCCCGCGATTTTGCATTTCCTGTATACTTTGGATTAATTTATTTAATGGAACACCAAGCTCCTCGAAAAGCTTCACATTTCCTGCATAGTAAATCGTATCTTCAATTTTTGCTTGAACACCCTTCCCTACAATATTTTTGAAATCTGTTCCGATTTTTTTCTCAATCTTGCGGTCCACTACATAATTTGTAATGGCTTTAGCAATAGGATGAGTGGAATATTCCTCTAATGTTAGTGCGATGGATAGTAATTCTACTTCAGAGATCTCTTCGACTTGAACATCTGATACTGTAGGTTTTCCTTCTGTTAATGTTCCGGTTTTATCAAAAGCAACGGCATCGATCTTTCCGGCAATCTCAAGGAATGTACCACCTTTGATGAGAACACCATTTTTAGCTGCGTTGCCGATAGCTGAGACTATGGCTACTGGTGTTGAGATCACTAATGCGCATGGACAAGCAACGACTAATAGTTCAAGACCTTTATAAAACCACTCGCCAGCTGTTCCAAAGCCAAGTATAGGTGGAATAATAATCAATGCTAATGCAGAGATAAATACTATAGGTGTATAAATGCTAGCAAATTTATCAACAAATGCTTCTGTTGGCGCTTTTTTCTCTTGTGCCTCTTCTACAAGATGAATAATTTTAGCAATCGTAGTATCTGCAACTAGTTTAGTTACTTTTACTTCCAATGTGCCATGTTCATTTATGGTACCTGCATAAACAATATCACCAATTTGTTTATCAACTGGTATAGATTCACCCGTTATTGGGGCTTGATTAATACTTGATTCGCCTTCCAGAATTTCACCATCTAATGGAATTTTTTCTCCTGGTTTAATGACAATGATTTGGCCAAGTTTAATTTCTTCAACAGGTTTCTTTTCGATTGCTGAACCTACTTTAACCCAAGCTTCTGGTGGAGCTAAGTCCATTAAATTTGAGATTGAATCTCTAGTACGTTCGATTGATTTTGTTTGTAGGTAAGTCCCAATAGCAAACAGCCAAACAACCGTCGCGCCTTCAAGCCATTCTCCTATCAGCATTGCACCTATTGCTGCACCAGACATTAGAACATTCATATCGAGCGCTCGGCTCTTAACTGCATAAAATGCACTTCGTACAGGTTTATATCCACTAATAATTAGTGCAATCCCATAAAAAAGATTACTTAGCCATTCAGGAAGAGCTATATAAGATCCAATAAATCCTAATGCTATTAAAAGTCCTGAAAAAATAATGATCTTGTTTTCCGTTTTCGATTGCTTTTGTTTTGTGTTTGAGGATTTATTTTCTACAAGAGAAGCTTTAAATCCAATTTTTGAGACTTCAGAAATAATTTCATCTGAAGTGCCAACGTGTTCAACGTTAATTTTTCCTGTAGAAAAATTAACGTTAGCTGTTGAAACCGTTGGTAAACTCATTAAGTGTTTTTCAATACTTTTCACACAACTACTGCAATCCATGCCAACAACATCATACGTTTTTAGATGATTATTTTGTTGGATGGGTTCTGCAGTAAATCCTAATTTTTTTACCGTATGTTCAATAGGCAATAATGCTTCAGTAGAATCAGCACTTACTTGCATTTTTGCAGTACTGAAATTTACTTGAACTGTACGAATATCAGGGAGAGTAACCAACCCTTTTTCTATCGTTTTCGCACACGCTGCACAATCCATTCCGAAAATCCGATACGACATTTGAAATCTATCAATTTCTTTTTGATTTGAGTTGATATGATTTGCTGCTGAAATATCTTCAAGCGGGATAAATGACTGTTTCGATTCCCCACTACAACATGTAATGTTATTGTTTTCAGTAGTTTTTGATGTTGTGGTTGAAGAACAACAACCCTTACCTATCTGCTCATCATTGTCATCGTCATCATGATTTGAATCACAGCAACTCTTACTTGTCTGCTCACCTTTATCATTATGATGATTTGAATCACAACAGCTCTTACTTACCTGTTCATTTTTATCATCATGATTATTTGAATTACAACATTTGTCTGCCATCTCAATCCCTCTAATCTATATGATTTGCACAGCATGCAACATCAGAGTGAACATCTTCTAAAACAGTATCAAACATTTCAAGAAGTTCGCGGATACGCTCATTTCTCAAGCTATAGTAGCAATACTTCCCTTCATTGCGGCCAACAATAATGCCACAACCTTTTAAACAGGCTAAGTGTTGTGAGATGTTTGACTGATTGCCCTTTAGTTCATCAACGATTTGAGATACTGTCTTTTCCTGCTCTTTAATACACTCTAATATTTGAAGTCTTACCTTATTAGAAAAACCATGAATTAATTTAATTTTTATATCTAAAGAATTATCTGTCACAAAATCTCCTCCAATTCATATTAGACTTTGCTAATATGTTTTGTTATTATCATATTCGATATCACTAATATGTGTGTCCATCATATTAGCACTATCTAATATGTCTGTCAAAATTTTTTAATAATTAGTTTATTGGAGGTGTGAGTGTTAAAAATACTCTTATAAAATGCATTAAATAAAATCGTTAAGTGAAAGCGGATACATCACCTAGGATTTTAACATTTAATAAGTGATTAAGAGGCTAGCGCAACATACTATCAAATTCAAAAAACAAAAAAATGAGGTTATGTAACATGAAAAATAAAGGCGCAAAAATCGCTGTTATCCTAACGCTACTTGTTTTTATATTCATTGCGTGGATCGTTGTATTAAATCAAAAGAATGATCCTGTTCCAGAGAAAGCTCCTACTGGGCCACCTTCTATAGAAGGTCAACCTCTATTAGGAGAAGCGAGCGCTCCTGTAACAATTGTTGAATTCGGTGATTTCAAATGTCCGGCATGTAAGGCTTGGGGAGATACTGTATTTCCTAAATTAGTAGAAGAATATATCGAAAGTGGGAATGTGAATTTTGCCTATGTTAATGTTCCATTCCATGGACAAGAATCTATCTTAGCAGCTTTGGCTGCGGAATCTGTTTATCAACAAGACCCGAGTGTATATTGGGATTTCCATAAAACGCTTTTCTCCTCACAACCAGAAACAGCAAAGCATGATGAATTATGGGTAACAACAGAAAAATTATTAGAGCTTACCAGCACTCTGCCATCCATATCACCTGAAAAATTAACACAAGACTTGGAACAAGAGCTGACAATGCCACAAGTGGAAACAGATATTGCTTTATATAAAAAGCATGGAGTAGGTGTCACACCAACGATTATCATTGGTGATAAAAAATTAAGTGATCCATTTGATTATGAACAAATTCAAAAAATTATTGAAGAAGAATTGAGTGCTGCAAATGAATAAAGTGATGAAAGGAACTTCTAAAGACATTTATCTACTTTACTTTGCCTGGCTAGTCTCATTAGTTGCTACTTTTGGCAGCTTATATTTTAGTGAAATTCGAGAATTTATCCCCTGTGAAAAGTGTTGGTACCAAAGAATTTTCATGTATCCACTTGTTTTTATTCTAGGAATTGCGATGTTTCAACGTGATGTAACAGTGAGAAAATTTGTTTTACCTCTTTCCATTATTGGAGGCTGTATATCTCTTATTCACTATCTTGAACAGAAAATCCCTGGATTTGGTGGATTTAAACCATGTGTAAGTGGTGTACCATGTAATATTCAATATATTAATTGGTTTGGGTTTGTTACTATCCCTTTCTTAGCATTAACAGCCTTTACACTCATATCAATTAGTATGATAGCTATGTCCAGAGGCAAAAGAAAGGTGGCGTAATCTTTGCAAAATGAGATTAATGTATTACTAGTCTTTGGAGCAGGATTATTATCTTTCTTATCCCCTTGCTCATTACCGTTATATCCAGCGTTTCTTTCGTATATAACAGGTGTTTCGTTAAATGAATTAAAAGAAAACAAAGGGATATTAAGCCGACACGCAATAAAAAATACATTATTATTTTTACTTGGCTTCTCCATCATTTTTCTAGCACTTGGTCTTTCGACTTCGTTTATAGGGACATTTTTTATTCAATATAAAGATTTATTGAGACAAATCGGTGCCATTATTATGGTTTTCTTTGGGCTAATAAGCGTTGGCATCCTTAAGTTAGATTTTCTACTCTCTGAAAAGAAAGTTCAGTTTAAAAAAAGACCTAGTGGCTACATAGGCTCGATTTTAATAGGGATAGGTTTCGCTGCCGGCTGGACGCCTTGTACAGGTCCAATCTTAGCTGGAGTAATGGCTTTAGGACTAACAAACCCCGATAAAGGCTTATTATACATGCTCATTTATGTACTTGGCTTTTCAATACCGTTTCTTATGATGTCGCTATTTATTGGCAAATTACGTTTTTTCCAAAAAAGAAGCCATCAATTTATGATCATTGGCGGATGGATAATGATTTTAATGGGGATTTTATTATACTTTGACATGATGACAAAAATTATTGCATGGGTAACTCCTATTTTTGGAGGGTTCACAGGATTTTAGGAGTTATATGCTCTGTTGAAAGGTTGGATGAGAAATTGAATAATACCTGGAACAAGATTATCTACAAAATTGGCTCTTCCTTCTATGATAATTTTTTTAATACAGGTACTTTTTTAAAGACTAGAAAGAGGATTTTTCAAGAAGTACCCTTTCATAGTAAACAAAAAATCTTATACGTTGGCGTTGGTACTGGAGCTGATTTAGATTTAATTGATTACGTAGAGTATGATATAACAGCCATTGATTATTCTCCTGACATGCTAGCTAAAGCTAAAAGTAAATTCAAGCACTCTTCTATCAAATTTTTAGAAATGGATGCTCAAAAAATGTCGTTTGAAGATGAATCATTTGACTATATTGTAGCTAGTTTAATTCTCTCTGTCGTTCCCGATGAAAGTAAGTGTTTAGGAGAAATGATAAGAGTTTTAAAGAAGGATGGAAGGATTCTGATTTTTGATAAATTTGCTCCTAAAAATCAAAAAATAACATTAACAAAAAAACTATTAAGGCCGTTTATAAGCATTTTAGGAACCGATATTGGTCGAAGTTTTGAGGAATTATTTAACCAGAACGAACAAAAGCTCAAAATTATAAAAGATGACCCTGTTATGTTAAGTGGGATGTATAGATATATTGAAGTAATTAAAGTCAATTAAATACCCAAATGTTAATCAAAAATAGGATAGTTAAATCCGAAGGTACAATGGGTCCTAATAGTGGCATTACGGCATTAGACTTCTATTTAAACGAGGGGTCATCAGAAGGAAAATACTACAATGAACCTCCTCAAAAAGTTAATTATGGAGAACTTAGCTTGAAAAGACAAATTAAAAAGTAACCCCTTGTGTAAAAAGGGTTACTTTTTTACAAAATCTAATATGCAATAGATTCACAGCTGCTAATGATCCTATCTAGTGGGTGTTCTATTGAAGATTTAATTACTTCAAGATGCTTTAATTCTTTTTTCCTATCTGCATTTGCCACGAACCTTGTACAATACTCATCATTTCAGAAAGACTTCTAACCTTTTCTTTCCTTATTTCTATTTTTATTTCTTGCTCCACTATTTTAGAATGATCATCTAACATCTTTACAAGAATTTCGTTATATGTAGATACAATTTTCTTTGTTTCATTACTTAAGCTTAGTAAAAAATTTCCCACAACACACTCAAAGTCTGTGATTATAATAGGGTTTACAACACTAACTAATCCTTCCCTCTTCGCTACTTCCATCTTTGAAAGAAGAAGTGATTCGGGTTCGTGAAGCCCCCAATTCCTCGTTTCATATATAATATTTATCACTCTTTTTAATTCTTCAGACAATGGTTCTAATAGCTTACTGACAGTGCGATCTTTTTCAGCAATTGACCTAAATCTCTTATAGGACATCGCATTTTTAGTATGATCGCCAATCAAATTCAGAAGAGTACTATTAACTCCTTTCATTTTATTATTAAAATCTTCATATACGTTTTTAGGAACTCTTGTAACTGCTGTAATTTGATTATCGGTTATATATGTTTGTAGTTCCTCATGATACCTTTCATAGATTGATAAGGATTTTTTAGTATAAATGATTAAATTACATAAGTAAAAAGCGAAGTCATTTTGATTGTTTAATTTAAATGCTTTTTTCATATAATCCTCCAATATTATTGTCTTATATGTATTTACTTTTCCCAAATGCGTTAATTTTTTAATAGTGTAAAGTTGAATGACTTTTTACTTAAATAACACACATAAGCAACCTTATCCTTCCTTTTCAACTTGTACTATCTAAAGCTGTTAGGGATGGTGAAAATTCAAATTTTAGTCTTACATCATTTTATTTATTTTTTACTTTACGAACACTATATGCAATTTTAATTAATTCTTCAATACGAGCCCGATCATTTTTATAATAAAGAACAATAATTCCTTCCTTCTTTAGCCGAGTGAAATTATATCTTTCATCTTTTATTTTTCTATCCTTCCTTACATTTACTGCATTAAAATGTTCAAAATTTAGAGTGTCATTAACTATAGCTTGCATATTTGCTTTTCTTGACTTTAGTATAAGGCTATTGTTTTTAGGAAATATTGTTAGGAAATATTGTAGCGAAATTTATATCATTATATAAATAATCTATTGATTCATCGTTACGTTCTTCTACTGAAACTTCTGGTAAGCTCTTGATAAAATTATCTAGTGCTATATATTCATTCTTTAAATGCTCATTCTCTTTATAAAAAAAGATGTCTTTATATCCATTTGGAGTTATTAAATCTAAAAATTCATCAATTAATAAATAATTACGATGACTCTCCGCGTAATCATTTAAAATTACTTTTAGTTGACTACTAATTTCATTCCAAGTTTTATTTATTATGTGTACTTTGGCATCGGCTTGGTTCAAATTTTTAAAACGTTTACTATGCCTATAAAGTTGGTCGTCAGTTAGTTTGTTATTACCGATTTTAACTTCAAATAGGATATGTATAGAATTATCTTTAGCATAAATATGAGCATCAGGATTTCCGTTTTTATCCTTTTTCGAAAGTGCCTTTTTAATGTCAAATTCATGTGTAAATCCTGAGATACCTAATACAATGGCATTAGAAACACTTTCCTTAATATTATGATTTACTTGCAAGCTATAATTGAACACACTATGGCATTCTCTTATACCTAATAGCTCTAAAAACGTTGGTGTTATACTTGGTTTTGATTTCTCTAGCATTTTAATAAAAGATTCTGTGATTCGATTTTCTGGACCTTTGTAATACAATTCATAAAGATTTCTTTTTCGAGCCTTTAATGTTAAGAACGATCTCATTTTTTATCTCCTAAGCATATATTATTTCTTTATTCTAGGTCTACCATATCTAAAACGTCTACACATATAATAAAAGCAAAAGTAGTCTTTTTTTCTGTAAATGATAACCCGATGCAGGGCCTACCTGCCCTCCGCCAATAACAATTGTATCAAGTATCTCTTTCATTCTTATTCCTCCCTTAATTATTTGTATTTTGCAAGTAATAATGTAAAAAAGTAGATTTCCATCGCCCTCACAATGTTAAATAAACGTGTTCAAAATGTTTATTTTTGCCTAATATACCGTTTTCAGTTAAAAAATTATGTAAATATTTATAATGTAATTACTTGTAAAATGCAATTAAAATAATAAAAAAATAATCCACTCTAATGAGTGGATTATAGAAGTCTCAAATATTATCAATCCCCTGATTATTTCTCTTTTTTTTCATACGTATTAAATACTTCATTCGCAATAGTTAAAATTAATCGAACTTCAGCTTCATTTCTGTTCTCAATCAGATTTTGTAAGATCATAATCAACTCTTTTTTTTCAAAGTACTTATTATTAAAATTCAGAGTATCGAAATTAAAGATATTACTTGGTGTTTCTTCCAAGCCGTCAATAATTTTATCTAAGGTTTGTATGGTAATATTCCTGTTCCCACGTTCAACCCCAGCCAAATTATACAACTAAAGCCACCATCATTTCACTTGCTCTTTTAATTCAAGATAGTCATTAATTGTTGGTATTAAATAAAGATTGATTATAAATATCCAATGAAGTTGCATTTAATGGAAAATCAAAGAATCCATTTTGAAAAAATCCTGATCAAATATTTCTCGAATAATTTGCTTAAATCCTCATCAATTGACTTTGATCATCAATACCAATTGCAAAGGAGATCTGTATGCTTTGCAATCTAAAAGCGACCCCAGATTTGCACACTAGCACTAGTTCGCAAATCTGAGACCGCAATCTCTATATCTAAAAATTGTTTATTTAACGAGATGCTTCAGCAAATCCTCTGCCTTCATTAAATTTGCCTTTATAGCGCCAGACTGCCAGTGCGTTCTATCCACATAATAGACTTGTCCATTCTTAAGGGCCGGAACGTTTTTCCAGAATGAGTTTTCCAGCCAGGAAATGGCATCCTTGTTACTCTCCGTATCCCAGCCGCCATCAGATGTCAATATGAAGATATGATCCGCTTCAAGCTCAGGGAGCACTTCTTCGGACAACAGCTCATTAAAGGCATCCATCCCCTTCGCGAGCGGTGCTGCCGTCAGCCCCATCTGATGATAGATGTTGCCAATATACCGATTGTCTTCACTGAACATAATAAGGGAGTTATCACCTACTTCAAGTCGCAATACAGCAACTGTCTCGTCCCCCACAGCCGCCTGCAACTTTTGCTTGGTATCATTCATCACCTGATTATAATGTTCCATTGCCGTTGTAGCTTGATCCGGGATACCGAGCACATCCGCGATCGTACTGAGGATAGCCTCGGGATCGAGAAGGATTTCTTCCTTCAATCTATAGGTTGGTGCTACCTTCGAATATATTTCGTATTTAGCGGCATCCACACTTCCATCCACAATGATGATATCCGGCTCCGCTTCGAGTAAAGCCTCAATACTGCCTGTCATATCGAAAAGGGGTACGTCCAAATTCAGATAATCCTGCTTGCCCCACCACGGATGATACCACTGGACGATCGGTTCCACATTCAAAACTGTTAAATAGTCTTCCAAATAAATCGCAGCTACTCGCTTAGGAACTGCCGGAATTTCCACATCGCCGAATTCATCCTGCACGACTCTCGTTTGCGCTTCAGAATTTTCTTGCTCCGCATCTTGCTTATCTTCTACTGATCCTGCGGTCTGTTGTACAGGCGCAGATGTTGCTGTTGTCTCCTGCTCTTTGATCGATTTACTTCCACAGGCCGTCAGGACTAGGAGCAGACCAAGCATAATCCATACAGCTATTTTCTTGCCGGATAATAACATTATTTCTTCCTCCCTTATCTACACTTATATTGAAATGGAACATTAATCAAATAATGATTATCATTCTCAATTACAATTCCAACTGATTATAACAAGCTTATCCTTTCTGCTCAATGTTCAAATCAAACAACTTTCTTATACATTAAGAACACTTTCTCTTCTTGTGTATTATTCCGGTGTTATGACAACGGAAGCTATGCCATTCGCAATATTGATAATTAAGCGAACTTCATCTTCTTTCCTATCCTCTAACAGGTTTTGCAAGATCATAATTGTATGTATGGACTTGAAACAACTACATCAATTTTTTCATCTTTCAATATGTCAGCTACTCGCCCAACATCTAAAGTACCCTTTTTGGTTAATCCTCTGGTTCTTTCATTTCCTTCTTTTGGCGACTCACCGTGTCTTACGATATAAACAAAAGTACTCAATATATATCCCCCTTATTTATTCACACCTAATGTTATTAATGCATCAAAACTTTATTATCTAATTTTTAACGATATAAATTGACAAAATTTCTCAAAGTTGAATTTGGAGTTATTTTAAAATATAAGTTATTACAATTTGGCCCTTTATAAAACTTTCCTTATTCAAGGAAAGCGCCCGATTGTGGAAGATTGTTTTTCATCTAAAGCCCCTTTAACTTTAAATTGTCCTTAAATTTAATAATCCTAAACCATTTCTGAAATCCCTGTCTTAATTTATTTGATACTCCGAAAAAATCAGGTAACTAACAATGTAAAGCAACAAAGAGTTTTTCTAGTCATTAACACAATCAGGAAATCTTAGTAAAAGATGTTTACAAACAACTTAAAGATGTGTATACTTACAAAGTAAATAAAAAATTCTTAAGGAGGTCGAATGAAATGATCGTTATCGTTAAATTAATGTCATTGGTAGCTACAACTTCAGTAAAAATGAAAATCACGCATTCGACCAGATCGGAATGGATCGCTTAAGTTTTTTTGTAATTAAGCATACCCATACCGCAGGGAGAAGTGTGCCCCTGCGGTATTTTTGTGCCTTTTTTCACCGTAGAGGAGTCTCTCTACGGTTTTTTTCATTTTTCATGGGAATTTAAGGAGGTGATAATAAATGATATTAAACTTTTTTGCTCTCACGATAACTATTACAAAACGTAAGATCTCTCGTGAGCAAGCACTTCATAATGAAAATGTGAAAAAAATCTTTGAAGAGAACCGAAGAAAAGTAGAAAATTATATTCGTATTCGTCAATATTAATTTTGTTAATTAAAAAACATGAAAGGTGGGAATTGAAATGATTTATAAGATCAAAAGACATCATGCAGTTTTATGGATGGAGAAAGACACAACCACCAGATGAAGTAATATAAAGTGACAATATAGCTATTTAATTTTATAGTCTCAGTAAAGCTAACCCGTTCTAATCTAGAACGGGTTGCTTTAGGAGGCACTTTTTAAGCGATGTTTTATACATACAACTTGATGTAATTTAAGAAAATGCGGAATTTCAATGTTAGGGAAATTCTAATTCTAAAAAGCGTAATTCCTCGATACTAAAATTGAACTTGGCATTTTTTATCTTAATTCCATTATTCCGTTAGCCATCCATGTAGCGCAAAAATAGCGCCCCATTTGTGGAAGATCATAAGCATATGTCTTCTTAAATTAAAGCCCTCGTTAGTTTAAGATAGTACATAATTATGATACGGTTCACCTTAATGTAGTTAGTTTCCATTCTATATATATATCCTTACCAGCGATTTATCGCTATTTTCATTAAGACAACGTATAATAAGAGAAGCAGAAGAAAAAGAATTCATTTTTCCTCTAGTTAAAAAAAGAGGTGCAATTATTTGAAACAGTTTGAAACAGCATTACCTGAGCAGTATGAAACATTAAAAAAACAGGCAAATTATACGTCTAGCTGGCGAGAGCGTTTAGACGCAGTCGAAAAGTTATCGGCTTATCAACATGACAAAATCATAGATTTATTAATAAATCGTATGCAACATGATACTGTCTACAAGGTGCAAGTAGCAGCCTATGAAGCACTTGCGGCGCTTGGCGAAGACGTAGAGAAGCCATCGCCTGCACGTTTTGATATTATCAAAGGAACAGACAAAATTTTCCTGCGGGTTAAAAAGAGCTTGCCGAAGGATCATACAGTGGCAGACTTTGCGGATAAACTAAAACGTATGCGTTTAGATGTCTTTGATGCGTATGAAGGCGACAAAGGTGTACAATTTATGAACTGGTTAGAGGAACGTTGGGCAAAACTGTAATCAGTAGTTTTGCGATTTATGAAGGAAAGCCATTCTCTCCACTTGTGGAGGGAATGGCTTTTTCTTATCTTACGCTACGGTTCATCGAAACTAATATTAACTTGTATTACTTCTTTTCTTTGATCATCTATCTTTATTGTTTAATGATAAAACAAACACCTTATTAAACTAATTTGCTCCTTTAATTTAAGTGAAAATCTTCACAATTTCATTACTCCATAATAATTTTCTTTAAATATGTTACTCAAGAAAATAGCCCGATTGTAGAGTAACAAGTTAAACAACACTCTTCAACTAAACTGCCCCGTTAGTTCAATAATAAAGAAAAAGATGGTTGCCTACCCTACCCAACTTAAAGACGTTGCTAGTTCAAAAATGTTGGCAGATGACATTTTAAATTGTCTTAGAAATTAATCAAATAGCCTCCATTTTTAGAGAGCTATTATTTATCAATATATTAAAAAAGGGTAACCTATCACCCATAGAACCCTTCCAATTTCTTTTTACAACCATTTTATTCAGATAACACACTCTGCATAATTACTATCGTAGCCCTTTGCATAAAAAGCTGTAGAAACAATATTCAAAGGAAAATCCAAGAAATGTTGGTTTAACAGCATTTCTTGGATTTCGATTTCTTTCTAAACTTTCATTTGATATTGTTATTAACGTTTACTAGTGGATAAAAATTATTAATCTTGAGATAGGTGTAACCAATCAAGCAAACCAAAAGGACTGTCTCCGTTGAAGAAGTATCATTTAAATGCAAAGATTCAACTACTTTTTAATATTTATTACTTTATATCCAATAAATAAGATTAAAAACCAAACTGGAGCGACATATAGGGCAACCCGCATATCTGGAATAAAGGCCATTAACACAATAACCATTAATAAGAATGCAATGGCAATGTACGTAGAAAGTGGATAAAGCGGAATTTTGAATTTCAGTTCAGCTACTTCCTCTTTCGTTTTTGACTTTCTAAATCTCAATTGTGCTAATAAAATAATCATCCAGCTTGTAATGACTGCAACCGTCGCAACAGCAGAAATATAGATAAACACTTTTTCAGGTACTACATAGTTTAAGACAACCGCAATTAATAATACCGCTGAAGAAAATAAAACTCCTCTATGCGGACTACCGTTTTTGCTTACTGTTTTAAAATATTTCGGACCATTTTTTTGCACTGATAAGTTATGTAGCATACGTCCTGAACCGTATAAACCACTATTAAATGCCGACATTGCTGCTGTAATGACAACAAAGTTAATAATGTGAGCCGCAGCAGGGATGCCGACATAATCGAAAATTTGAACGAACGGGCTACCTTCTGAACCAACTTCGTTCCAAGGATAAATAACCATCATAACGCCTAATGCACCAATATAGAAAATTAAAATACGCCAAACGATGTTGTTAATAGCTGAAGGAATTGATTTGCTAGGGTTTTTAGCTTCTCCTGCAGAAATACCAACTAATTCAACCCCACCGAATGAGAACATAACCAATACTAGTGACATTAAAATACCATGGAAACCGTTTGGCATGAAGCCACCGTGTGCCCATAAATTATCGAAGCCAATTGCTTCACCATGGTTGCCAACACCGAAGAAAATAATGGCTAATCCTAGAACGATCATACCGATAATCGCAACAACTTTAATCATCGCAAACCAGAATTCGAATTCTCCGTAAGCTTTTACATTTGCTAGGTTTACAAGCGTCATAATAACAAGGACTACAAGAGCAGTTACCCATTGTGGAATATCAGGGAACCAGTAGTTAATGTATACACCGACTACTGTTAATTCTGCCATACCAACGACAATCCACATGAACCAATACGTCCAACCGGATAAGAACCCCGCAAAGCGTCCTAAATATTTATTCGCGTACGTACTGAACGAGCCTGATACTGGTTCCTCTACTGCCATTTCTCCTAATGCACGCATAATTGTGAAAATAACTAATCCACCAATTAAATAAGCTAGTAGAATAGATGGTCCAGCCATTTGAATTGTTGAACTAGAGCCATAAAATAAACCGACCCCAATGGACCCACCAAGTGCAATTAATTGCATGTGACGAGTACTTAATCCGCGCTTTAGCTGTGAATCTTGATGATTATCTTTCATAATGTCTTACTCCTAATACGTTTAGATTTTCAAATACTTGCTCAAAAAAGGAATAAAAAAAACGCCCTTTTGGATTAACCAAAAGGACGATTCAACTCGTGTTACCACCTTTAATTTATAAGCAATTCACATTACTTACCTTAAGAAGTACGGTCATTTGACGATACTCTCGCACATGATTACGGGTGCTTACCGGCGTAGCCTACTTAGAATAATCTTTTCGGTACGCAGCTCCAAGATGAATTCCCAATCGTTTTACATGCACCTCTCATCAACCGGTAACTTTCTGTTCGTAAAAATAATTGATACTATTTCTTTTCATAGCCTTTATTCTATACAAATATTTTTGAATTATTTTTCATTTTACACAAAAAAAATATTTTGTCAATAAAATTTTTCAATTAAAGCTATAAAGCATACTATAACAAGAATATTTGATATGACTCACACATATATTGATTTTAATATTTCATTAAAACAGAAGTCTATAATGATCCTAAGAAGGATTTATAATATATGCGAGAATTATCTATAAAGATAGGATGATGACAATTATTGAAAAATCGGTTCTTGCTATGGTTATTTTACGTGTATTGTCTGGAAGTATTGAAGTAAGTGCTGGCTTATTGATGCTAAAGTTGAATAATTTAGAAAAAGCATTCTATATTAATACAATGCTTGCATTGGTTGGTCCAACAGTTTTAATCGTAACGACAGCAATTGCACTATTTGGACTAGCTGATAAAATTCCTGTAACGAGAATCATTTGCTTATTTACGGGGATAACACTTATTATTATTAGCTCACATATTAAGTAATATAGACATTCCGTGTTCTAATGCTAATTAAACGCTTTCTTACAAACACCACATTTATTAGGCACACCTTTTCGCCCTTTTTAAACTATATCTTTTAGATTATTTAGTTTGCTGTAGCGTGTGACGACGCTGCGTTTTTTTTATGTATAATTAACCACTACCTACACAAATTTATATTAAGTGTATCGCACGCACTTATTCGGTTGTGGCGTTGGTTGACCGCCACAACCTCCCTCATTCAGGGTCACCTTTTCCGATAAGAAAAAATATTGATTACCATTAAATTTAACTTCTGCGATACAATCCTTGTCCCTTTTTACCTTTACACCTAACTCTATGACAAGTAACCTTTATTTTATTGATAAAGCTCTGGTATCTTATTTGCTTTAACATAAAGAGGATGACGTGTATAACCGTCCTTTGTTAATTCTAATGCAAAAAGTAGAATACAGTTTTGTCTGATTAAATTAACTACTTTTTTATCACGATCAAACAAGATTCCTTTAGCTCCCCATACCAGTATGACCTTTTCAGACCTAGTTAGCGCATTAACAATATATTGATTATTTTCTTTTCCTATCGGATCACTAACCCTCGGTAAAGTATCATCCCAAACTCTCCATAAAGAATAACGATACCTTTCAGTATCATCAATTATTGCCCACTATTACCATCTAAAATATTACAAAAAGGAAAATTGTATAAACATCATCTAAGTCTATTAAAAAACACAAATTGAGTACCCTTTTAACCCGTTCACAATCCACAATTATAGAATTCGCCTCGTCTTTACCTTATACTCTTTCCTGATTGAGCAAAATGCTTACATTGCACAAGCCAAATTCTTTCAAAATTACGGTTACTCCGATTATCTAGTGGAATGTAATTAATATAAATTATATAACACTAGATATAAGACGAATAATGCTACATTTTTTCCTGAAAAACCTTCTTGAATTTTTGTAATGGTATGGTGTTTTTCGTATAAATCAAAATAAGTTTAACCTTTAAAAAAATATAATTAATCCTGTTTTTATTAAAATTTTTCAAAAAATATAATTCTATTGTCGTATATCTATACAATATAGTTAATGGCATTATGTAAGCATATGTTAGATTTATTAGAATATAACAACTAACATATTAGAGTAATATATATCTAATTGAAGGGAGGACATTGGCAAGTATTTTTAGTTTTTCACATCCTAGTTAAACTTAAAAATGTTCTTTATAAGTATTAAAAAATTTAATTTAAAGGATGGTAAAAATGAAAAAATATTCAAAAATTTTGTTAGCATTAGGTGTTATTTTTGTTATGGGGATTTCCAATTATAATATAGGCTATGCTCAAACGGAGGATCAAATTTCAGAAAATACTGGTAATACTTTCGAAATGTATGAAGTAAAGAACATTGAAGAAGATAGCAATGTCATAACACCGTTTGGTACTTTTTGGGGTTCTGATGGAACATCGACATTTAATTATATTACAAATGCAAGGTCCTTCTCTTGGACTTTAAATATCCCTGCTGCATCAGGATCATTTTTATCTTTTTCTTGTAGAGCTGATATTTATAGTCAGTCTACCGGTGCTTTTAAAGGGTCAATGTATTTTTCAGGAGGGGGGTATGGTCCCTCAATATCTGGTGTGGCTGATATAAATGGCGTTTCTTTGACAAAAGGAGTTAGTTATGTTGCAAGATTTCAAGGAGAGTCAGTGGAATCCCCTTCTTTAAAAGTATATTATACAAGCCCTTTAGCATATGATAACGGAATAGCTTTTACGTACTAACTTCTGCTCGAACTATAAATAATAATTATTATAATCTTAGGAGAGAAGAGTTCTTTAATATAAATACAATATGTTTGGTAAAAATATTAACAATATAATCCAATAAAGTTTTAAAAAAGATGAGGTGCGAATTCATGTTTGATTTAAATAATGCTAAAAATAATCAACTCAATTTAGAAGTTACAGCTCCGTACTCTTTAAATTATCTAATATTTATACAAAACTTATTTTTAAATAATAATAGTAATAATAATCCACATCCTTTATTTCCTAATTTCAACAGTTTTAGTTGGAGTATCTTACCACAAGAAAAATTTAACATTAAATTTAAAGAGATATGGAATGAAGTAATATATAAAACTGAGCAAAACCAATATTACGATAGTAATGGGGTTTTGGAAAATGATAGTTCATTCTATCGACAATTGTTTGATAGAAATGTAAATGGAGAGTTTGGATTTTCAGAAAGTGTTAAATTATTTTTATCTTGGTGGAATGGATTCTATGGGAAAATAGCTATAGAAAGATTATTTGAAAGTGAAGGCGGACAAGGAATATATAATGAATTATCAAAGTCTCAAATATTATATAATCTAAATATTAGTCAAATTAAGATAAATATTATTTACGATAAACAACGATTATTTTCTACAACTTCATCCTTATCTCATGCAGTTTTACCTATTCAAGAACTTTTTTTTAATAGAACAGAAATTGTGTCAAATTTATTAGAAGGGTTTAAAAACTCATAATAATACAAAAAAAGTATTGAGGAAAATTAATTCCCAATACTTTTTTTATTCCAATAAGGTGTAGTTAATGGATAGTTACATAAGGGCTGCTCTTTTATGAATTAACGGATTCGAGCCTTACGGAATCCATCGAAGATACTGAGTGTTGCAGATAAAATGAATACGATGATGACGCCACCGACTATCCATATTTCCAATTGCTTAGTTGTTATGGTAAATAATTTACTCATGTACGTTATAAATTCTTGGTTCATAAAATTTGGATTGCTTAAGATAACAATGAATACAACGGTTGCGAAAAGTTCAACAATAGTATTAAAGATTGCCATTTTTTTCGTCCATTGCCCTTTCAATAATTTATAGAGAGCTAACCCAATTTCGAGAGCGATGACAGCGATAACAATTGGCCAATAACGAAGTAAAACATCCTGATTGAAAGCTGGCATTACGAATTTGAGGCCATCACCACCGCCTTCATATATACCTACAAGGTGATTTGCATAAAAATAAAGAGTTGCCCAAATGGCCGTCCACATTAAATAGCCAAATACTTCAAGCTTCGTAATCGCTTTTTTCTTTGGAATATAAATAATGTTTTTCAAATCTTCAGGGGTCCATTTTGTTAGGTTTGCTGACAACGGATGCTGATCTTTTCCTTTATCTGTTCGTTCAATAATGACGAATACGAGTGTTAGCCAGAAAAAGACATGTATTCCTACTTCGATGATTCTCCATATTCCTTCACCCATAATCGTGAGGACGGCATTAATAATCACTTCTTCCCCACCAAAACCAATAAAGTATTCGGCAATAATCGAAATTAACGCAATGACAGCGGCAATTGGGACAATCATTTTTAATAACGATAAATATACATCAAAATAGCGTGGGCCAATTAAATGCATTGGTTGATCTCGATAGCCACTCGCTAATGCTGCTGGGTTCCCTAATTTTTCAAGTACATCCTTTACATCATCCTCACTGTAATCGTCAGGTAGCATATCCTCAATGGTTGATCGTAACTCAAGTGCGATATCCTCACGATTTTTTTCAGGCAGCCTCCGAGTGACCTCTTGAATATAAATCTCAGTCAGATTCATCTTGATCATCATCTCCTTTTAGTAACTCATAGAGTTCTTTTGAATTGTTAATCCATTCTCTTTTTAATTGCAAAAATACCTCTAATCCATAGTCACTTAATACATAATACTTACGCGGTCTACTCTCTGATGTATCCCAGCTGCTCGTCACTAACTCTTGTTTTTCTAAACGGCGAAGCAATGGATATAAGGTACTTTGATCGATGTTAATGCCCGCTTCCTCTAATAATTGAACAAGTGAATACCCATACTGGGGTGTTCGTAATTGACTTAAAACGGCTAATGTCAGCGTTCCTCTCCTAAGTTCTGTCGTTAATGAATTCAGTAACGTACTCATTCACTCACCTCAATTCCACTTACTATATGACATACACTGTATAACTTATACTATGTATCGTACACTATTGTTGTTACAACAACAAGCAAATTCAAATACCCTTGTAAGAAATAACATGAAAATGATTTAAAAGGGTGCATAAAAACAATGTTTATATTCTTTGTTAAGAAAACTAAAAAAGCCCAATTTCTCTGAATTGTAGGAGAGAAATTGGGCTTTGACTGCTACACAAAACTTGCCGAACTGTTGCATAAGAAAGATTCTTAGTTAAATTTTATTTTAAATAAACGAGTTTAGTTTAAAATGATCAGTCTTTATAGAAAATTATACGAATGATATTTAAACAGCATACGTGATTCGGATCATCCTGGCTTCATCTAGTCAATACTAAACATTTTTGTGTAAGTCCATAGCTAGTTCAGTGTGATGGCAAACTCCGAGTTCGGCGCACCAGCAAATACAACCGTTCCATTCTTCGGTAGCTTTACTTTGTTATTGCCGCTTACAACGGTAAAATTGACGCATACTCCCTTCTCATCATAAACCGCAAACGAACTGTTCGATGGCAATTCCACGTTCATTGTTTTCCCAGTTATCGCTTGTGGGATCGTAAACCATTTCGCATGTCCTTTTGCTTGCAACGTTACTTTGGATGACTGCCCTGTATAAAGCGGTTTTACGTTAGTTCCACTTACGTATAAAAATCCGTACATTTCCATATATTCATTCCCGCTTTCAGTATAGAAACGAGTCTCTGTCGTATCACGGCCATTCATCACTGGGATTTGAAGCTGATGCGCCGACATGTTTGGACCTATGATTTTTCTGCCCTCCCAATAGCCCGCTAGGTCTTCCTGACGATTAATTTGTTTGGTAAGCAGCATTGGTATTAGATATTGAGCAGAACTATATTTTTCGTTCACAAGATAGAACTTCACGCCCTCCCGTTTCTTCCATGCAGCAGCAGTCTCCTTCGATAGTACATTATCTTCAAGCTTCTCAGCTAAATATTGAGTCATTGCAACTTGCCCAAAACCTGGTGCTGTTTGATAGGTGCTCTCTTTTAAATAAGTACGTCCATTCTTCTCAGTGACGAAGTTGAGCTTGGATGTACCCTCCTCATTAATAAAGCTTCCATTTGCAGTATATACATACTTTTCTTCGGGATTAAGGGATAAGAACAGATTTCCGTTCTTCATAATTTCAAGTTTGAAATGACTGAAACTATTCCCGTAAAAGCCTGCTTTTTCTACTAGATCTTGAGGCATCTGAGTCGTTACTGGCTTGCCAAAGGATTTGTTTGGCTTAATATCCTTAATTGTGCCCTTCTCTTTAAGTGCAGCAAGCAGTAAGTCAGTCGCCATCAGTTGATTTGTAACACTACTACCGCTGGATGACACCACAGCAGCGGCCATCTTCTGTTCTGGTAGAACGACCAGTGTCGCATGTTGTAATATTGTGTCACCGCCCTTAGCCAAACCCTTTATCCCATATTCACTAAATGGATATAGTTTCACACTATCCCATCCAAGACCATAGTTGAAAATATTATCTCCATCCTCTGGCCACATTCCTTTTTTATATTCCTCTTGCTCCATAGTCTTGACTGCCTTATCAGAGAGAATTTCTTTTCCCAGTCCCATAAACAATTGTGAGAACCTCACCATATCTTCTGCTGTCGAAGAAATCCCTCCCGAACCAATCAAATTCACTGATTCAATAGGAAGTTGCCCTTGATATGATGGAAAATAAAGTCCAGCCCGTTTATCGTCTGCCCATTTATCCTGCGGTGTTTTCGTATTTTTAAGCTCTAGGGGCTCTGTAAAACGTTGATGTAGAAATTCGGTGAAGCTCATACCGCTAACTCTTTCCACCAAAATCTCGGCCAGCGTATAGCCGTCATTACAGTATACTGAGAACGCGCCAGGCTCTGCCTTTAAGCTCTGGTTTGACAACTGCTGTAACAAGGTATCATGGACATAGGTATCATTATCTTTAAATAAAATTGCATTACTATACACAGTTCCTTGTAAGCCGGAGGAATGGTTCAACAGCATACGCGGTGTAATGCGTTTGTATCGTTCATCCTCCATCTTAAAATCAGGAAGATAGTTAACAACAGGAGTATCTAAATCGACTTTTCCTTCATCGACCAATTTCATCATAGCCGCTGCTGTATACACTTTACTGACCGATCCAATTCCATATTGGGTATCTTTGGTTAGAGACTGTTCCCCTTTTAAATTGTCCTTGCCTTTCTGACCCGACAAAATTAGCTTGCCGTTATCAATTAACGCATATTGCACGCTAGCCGTCCCATAGGATTCCGTGAGTAGCGCAGCCTTCTCTGCTGCAATCTTCTCCAGTTTTTGATTAGCTACAACTTGATTAGCTACAACTGTAGTCTTATTGTTAGAAAACGCCATTGCCCCTGTTGGCAGGAACATCGTTAGCGCTAATGTAGCAGCTAATACCCTAGATAGTTTACTTTTCATAACAGAATTTCCTCCTTAGATAAGCAATTGATTTCATCGCTTACGGTTATTTGGACCAAAGAGTTCTCTTTGTTGTCCTTATTAGCAGTATACTTCAATAAAACCAAATTTAGGAAAAATAAAGTAAACAAAAGGGAAAATTTATAGCAACTGCCTTTCGTTTATTAAAGGATGAATAACTGTATTATAGTTAATTTACCAGTACATAACATTTCAGACGTTAGTCTGAAGACAAGTAATGAGATAAATTGTATATTTTATTTATACTTTTTAACTATAAAAGTATTAGGAAAAATCCTAGACAACCATTACGTATAGATAAAAAATACTACTAAAACGTTCAAGTACATTTATTTGTAAAAAACTATACGTAATGCGTTTGTTCTATTGGCGTCAGAAAAATTATCAATCTGTATAAATTAAAGTCCAATGATTTTTTTATGTCATTTTAGCTTTATGCAAATATTCAGACCGTTGACTAAATTTATCTGTCAATCAGTGATGTTTCTAAATTGGGGCATTGTATTAAACATTTATTAATGAAGGGATATAAAAGTGTGTAGAGGTGATTTCTATGAAAAAGAAAATGCATTTTACAATTTTAAGTAACGATTCAACAGACGGAGATGGCGGTTACGGAGTAGGAACCCTTGATTTAAATAATGTAACGTCGATTATTATAGATTGTGAAAAAGAACAGGTGTTTATAGATTTAGAAGCCTTACATGGACGAAGTATAATCGAGAAAAAAGTTCGTTTTTCCTCTGATTTAGCTCATGCTAGTGACGATTATTATCGTTATTGGATAGTTTGGGTAGCTATTCAAATGTCTCAAAATGGTCCTTATTATGCGGGATGTACTGCAAGTGAAGTACGGGTATCAAAAGAAGTACGACGTATTAAACTTGGCTATAAATCTTTGCCAGAACAAGTAAATTATTTAGATAAGGCACTTAAAGGGAAAGTTCTCTTGAAACATGTAGATAGTAATTCAAAAAAACTACTTTATCAGTTTTTATCTGAATTTAATGAAGACTATTGGAAATACTCACCTGAAGAATTAAAACAACAATTGTCTGTATGGGAGGATTTATAATGGCATTTGTAATTACAGAATTATGTAGGGATGAAAAAGCTGCTGTCTGTTTGGATGTCTGTCCAGTAAATTGCATTGTTATGACAGATACCCAATATGTAATTAATCCTGGTATTTGTATTGATTGTGGAGCTTGTGAATTAGTTTGTCCAGTAGAAGCTATTTTTTTTGAAGATGAATTGCCTGCTGAATATGATTCAGCAACCCTGCTAGCTCTCAATCATTTTCGAAACTAAAATGGATTAGGATTTTATAATTCATATCATAATAGTGCCGTTTGCCCAAAACACCCTCCAGACTTTTTTCACCTTTACAATATTATGCTAAGCAATTTCCTATCTAAAAAAAGTCGGATTCCTAGACAATAAGAAATCGACTTTTTTATATGACTATTTACAATCCCTGCAAACTAATAGTCGTTCGCATGTATGAATTATTAGGTACAACAATAAGGAAAAATATTAAAAAATGCTGGTTTCCTTTTACCCATCTTAACGCTAGGGTTCAAAACCCTTCTGGCTAATGAAAAGTTCTTCTTCCGAAAAATACTGCCTCATTCGTTTATAAACCATTTGATAGACGGATGGATGATACCATTCTTCCATTTCCAGTTTTCTATATAGCGCCTGTAAGCCCATCTTGTGTGTGCGTTTACCACCGCGTCCGTCCCCCATAAAATAATCGTCAATACATACTCGGTTAACCAAGGGACGCAATATTTCTGCAAATCGCTCAGTACTTGGTAGTAAGGGTGCGATGGCAACCTGTGCAGGAATACCAAATTCAGCAAGCTGTTGGAGTGTTTTAAGCCTTGCTGAAATAGGCGGTGCATAGGGCGTAAAATGCTTGCGAATATCTTCCCTATCCGTCTCTATGGTCATACTTACCCGTACTTTATCTTTTAAAAGTTGCAGTAAATCGATATCTCGACTTACAAGTGGGCTTCTAGTCTGTACTAATAGGAAGTCAGGGGGATCTTCTACCATAACTTCAAGTAAAGATCGCGTCACTTTTTCCTTATGTTCTATTGGTTGATAAGGGTCTGTACTTGATGACATAAAAATGGTTACATTCCCTTTTTCTTTGGCGCGATGGAGCTCCTTTTGTAATACATGCGCAGCTCCGTTTTTAACATCGACCCAATACCCCCACTCACCTTCTCTGAAAAGAGATACAGGCATTTCACGTACATAACAATAGGAACAGCCAAATGAACAGCCTGTATAGGGATTTAGTGAATGCGTATAGCCAGACAGAAAGCCAGTTCCTTTATTTAGAATGGTTTTCGGATTTTTATAGAATATTTCATGTTTCATAATGGCCCCCATTCATTGTACGGCAATAATTATTCATTATTTGATGAAGCTCGCTTTTCAAGATCCAGGAGCAATGTCTTCATTTCTAATCCACCCCGATAGCCAGTTAAAGAGCCATTCTTCCCTGTTATGCGATGGCAAGGTACCGTAAGTAATACTGGGTTAGCCCCAATAGCCGCTCCTACAGCACGAACAGCAGCTGGTTTATTTATAGCATTTGCAATATCGGAATAGGATTTCGTCTGCCCATAAGGTATTTCACAAAGTGCATCCCAGACGGCTAGCTGAAATGGCGTACCTACGTACTCAAATGGAACAGTAAAGGTTTTCCGCTTTCCTTCTAGATACTGAGTAATTTCAACAACATAAGGTTCAAGCATTTCATCATCTTCCACAAGAGTACTTTCTGGAAAGCGTTTTCTTGCCCATTCGACTAATTCCTCGAATGGTTTGTTCTGTGAACCTACAAAGACAAGCCCCTTTGAAGTTGACGCAATATATAATTGCCAATCCTTAAACTTTAGTAAAGACCAATATAGGCTTGAATTATTCTTTGTTTCCATTGTACTTCTCCTCCACTTTACTCATTTGACGAAATTGTGTTGGCGTCTGTCCCGTTTTCTTTTTAAATAAAGTAATAAAATAAGGCGTATTAGCCATCCCCACAAATAAAGCGATATCTCCAATCGCTTTATTTGACTGAATCAAATACTTTTTAGCTGCGTGTACTCTAACTTCCTGTATATATTCAACTGGCGTCATGCCTTTGATCTTTTTAAATGTTCGATGCATATGATACGGACTTCCATGACAAATATTTGCTAACGATTCTAGCGTTAATTTTTCTGTGAAATTTTTATCAATGTATTCCGTAATTACATCCACCCACTCGCTATCAGGCAGATTTTCATTAGTGGGCTTGCAACGTTTACAAGGGCGAAAATTTGCTTGGAGGGCTTGTTCTGCGTTTGAAAAAATGCATACATTTTCTTTTTTCGGAACGCGAGATTTACAGGATGGTTTACAGAATATCCCTGTCGACCTTACAGCGTAGAAAAATTGGTTATTGTACGCTGCATCATTATTTATAATGGCTTGCCACTTTTCCTCTGTTATCATTTCTACTTCATTTATCATTCTAGGATAATGGCTCTCTCTATGTCCGTTATCGATACTATCCGACATTTATCTCACCTCTCCTTACAATATACTCTCTATAAATTCAGAATGGACAATTCTAGGAATAGAATAGCAAAATATTGAAGTTTAATTTTTACTTAGAATCGTGAAAAATGATTCCAAGTCCGTAGCGTTCTCCAGCAGTAACTGTGCTTACTCCGTGACGAACCGTATTTTTGTAATATCCTTTTTTACCTAAAACAGGTCGATGGTGAGTAGGAAAGATTAGCGCACTGCCTTGTTCTAAAGTAATGACATGCCCTCTACTCTGAGCACGAGGAATTTGTTCCACTAATAGAGATTCTCCACCACAAAAGTCTTGATCTCGTTGATTTAATAAAAATACTACTTGAAACGGGAAAAATATATCACCATATAAATCTTGATGTAAACAATTAAATCCGCCTGTTTCATACTTTAATAGTAAAGGTGTTGGTCTCGTTTGATTATACTCTTTACAGGTGTTCAAAAAATCTTGAAGTTGTTCTGGATACTGTTCTGTCTTCTTTAAATAGCTCAGCCACCGATTAGCTGTTTTTGCTAATGCCAAATAAAAAGACTCTCTTAAATGTTGGATGATATCAGGTAATGGATAAGAAAAATATTTGTACTCCCCATTCCCAAAGCGATATCTCGTCATATTGATCGTCGTTCTGTATGACTCTTCCACACCATACATGTCTATGAAGAATTCACACTCCTCCTTTGTTAAAATCACAGGAAGCTTTGCAAATCCTTGCTCATCTAATTCATGTTGAATGGTCTCCCAATCTAAGCTCTCAACACGTGTTTTTATATGTTGGACCATTTTTATACCCTCCTTTACATTCCTGATAACTAACACTATAACCTCATAAATAGAAAAAAATAAGGAGTTGAGAATGTAAGAGCAAGATAACAAAATTAGTAAGGGCTATGATGTGATAAAGTAAAATTACTCTTAATAGGACGAGGAGAATGAAAAGTGACATGGTATGAAATCAATGATGATATTGTTATTACGTTACCTACAATTTTCGACATGGATGCTAACCTAGGTTATTTAACAAGGGAAAAAAATGAATGCATGTACGAAATAGAGAACAATATCATGATAAAAGTTATAACTATTGGGAAAATTCAATCCTTAGTACAGATAAGCATAATCAATAATAAAGAAATGGTGATTCAATTCCTAAATGATTCTAAACCTATTGAAAAGTGGAAGCGGCAAGAAATTGTAACATATATTCATGAATGGTTTGATCTCGATAATGATTTAACGTCATTTTATGAAATGGCAAAAGCAGACCCATTACTTAAAATGCCTGTCCAAAAATTCTATGGATTACGAGTGATCGGCATTCCCGATTTATTTGAAGCTTTATGCTGGGGAGTTTTGGGCCAACAAATTAACTTAGCCTTCGCGTACGCCTTAAAGAGGCAATTGGTAGAAAAATTTGGCGATTTCATTGAATGGAATGGTAAAAAATATTGGGTGTTCCCTTCATACGAACGAATTGCACAATTAACTCCTGCTGACCTAGCAAATATTAAAATGACGGTAAAAAAAGTGAATATATCATTGGCATTGCAAGATTAATGGCAAGTGGGGAATTATCGAAGGAAAAATTAATGGATATGAACTTTAAAGATGCTGAAAAAAGCTTAATGAAAATACGAGGAATCGGCCCTTGGACAGCCAATTATGTTTTAATGCGCTGCCTCAGGTTCCAGACGGCTTTTCCAATCGATGATGTAGGACTCATTAATTCGATAAAACGATTACAAAATATGAATCGAAAGCCGACGAAAGATGAAATCCTGGAATTATCGATGCCATGGAAAAACTGGGAATCCTACGCAACCTTTTATTTATGGCGTGTCCTTTACTGAATCATTACAACTATCAATTAAAAGAAAATGAACTTTAAAGCGAATTCTTGTAGTTTTAATAAAGTTTGCTTAAACGAATGTTAAAAGTGATTTGCGAAAAAAATCAAGAAGCTGGTTATTTCAATAAAATAACCAGCTTCTTTTTACTTTTTGTTCAAATAAAAATTTCAAAAATTCAATCGCAGTCAAATGGCAGCCTTCCACCTTATCAATCGTTATTTTATATTTTATTTCGATTTTCGCAAATTATTTTCTCCCAATCATTTTTCATCGATGCAATCTTTTCATTAACTTATACTTTATCCAGAAGATTAAGTGCACTACATTCTTACTTACGTTTTATCTACTATGTTCGTGTTTTATTGCAAATCAAAAGTGTCTAGACGATGGAGAATTCGCATTTCACCTTTAAAAATACGAACAATTAACAATGTATAATATTATAAAGTTCGTTCTTTATTCTCTCTACGATTTTTAGCAACAATCGCTGCTACCTATATATTACCTAACACTTTTTCTCCACACCCTATTGGTTAAATAAAGTCACCCTAAACAGCATTATAAATAATGCCTATTGTTGTTCACGATTTTAGAGGTTAGTTTAAGCATTTAAATGAGTTTTCAAAAACTGAATAAATGGTTGCTCGATTAAATCAGATTTCCGCGAGCATATAAATAAACCTTGCTGAATATCGGCCTGTTCAACATACACTTGAGCTAGTTTCCCGTTTGTTATACTTTCGACCACACTATAGGACGGAGCTAAAGTCATACCGTATCCTGCTTCCACTACTTTAATGGATTCATGTAAGCCTTGCATTTGAAGTCCTAATTGAGGTAATGGCGCATTAAACGTGTAAAAAATGGACTCCAATAAATCGAGTGTCGAGCTGCCACGTTCCCGATATATAAAATCTTCGTTCGATAATTCATAAATAGAGACCGTTTGATTGGCTAAAGGATGTGAGGGATGGACTATAAACCAAAACGGGATATCTAATACCTTTTCAAACTGTAAATCGGTATGACCCATTTTACTTTGAACGACAAAACCAAAATCTACTTCATAATTCAGAACTTGTTCTGCCACAGCTTGAACATTGCCTAACGATACAACAAATTCTATATGAGGATGAGCAAGCTTGTATTTAGCAATGATAGGCGGAAGTATGTAATTAATAGGGATATAAGACGATGCAATATGTATTTTGTCTTCCTTGGCTAAAAATTTACCAAGCTTTTCATCGATTTGTGCTTCTAAGTAAAATAAACGCATGCCTTGCTCGTATAAAAACTTCCCCTCTGGCGTTAATTGGATTCCACGCCCTTTGCCTTCAATCAATTTAGTTCCTATTTCATTCTCCAATTTCCGAATTTGTATCGTAACAGCAGGTTGACTCAGTAGCATACTATTCGCCGCTGCAGTAATTCCTCCAAGCTTGGCTACATTCGTAAAGATTCTCAATGCATGTAAATTCATTCTATTCACACCTTTCTATCCATAAATTTTATTTATGAATAAGCAATAATTATATATTTGTTTTATGTATAGTTTATCAGTAATTTAAGTATAGAGGTGATTGGATGGAAATTTTACTACAGGAATGGTTATCAGTAAAAGGATTTATTTTATTTACAATTGGTTTACTCGCAGCCATAATAGGAGTTTTGTTCGGTGCAGCAGGCTTTATTTTGATGCCTTCATTGTTACTCGTTGGCATTCCAATTCATACAACTGTCGCCGTTAATAAATTTGCGACAGCAATATCGGCCCTATCAAATGTTGTTTCGTTTGTTATAAAAGGACGTTTATCTTTAAAAAAATATTTTTCTTTCATGATCGTTTCTAGCTTAGGAGGAGTATTTGGGGCATTATTAGCAATCCTTTTATCTGAGCAAATCATGAATGTAGTCGCTTGTATAAGCTTAATTTTTGCATTTATAATTGTCCTTTGCAGTAATAAATGGATTGTAAAAGATGTAAAAGAAACAGAGGAACAACCCATTAACAAGGTCATTCCATTTGCCATTTCAATTTATGACGGAGGTTTTGGACCAGGCTCAGCTCTTATGAATATAACCTATTTCTTGAAAAAACAATACAATTATTTAAAAGCAGTCGAATTAACAAGAATAATCTCGTTGTCAAGCTGTACAGGTGCTTTTCTCTTTTATTATTTTACTGGCATTGTTAATTGGGGAATTGCTATTCCTGTTTCAATTGGCTCTATTGTTGGCTCTTTCTTAGGCTTAAAGATTATTCCGTACATCCAAACAAAATGGGTTCAAATTATATTACCAATCATTTTTTTGTTCTTACTTGTTCAAGTTGTAATGGATTTAATGAAATAGGTTAATTTGACGAGATTTTATGGTTAAGTTTATGAATAGTAAACCTCACGCCAACTTATTCTAAGTTAATAATCAATACCAATGCAGAGATAAAATACTGCTTCTATTAGACAAATAATTTTAGTGTTAATAGTATTTGCATAGGTTTTATTTATCTACCGCCACTCACATTTATCATTTCTCCAAGGGTGTAATTTGAAGCATCAGATGAAAGGAAAGCAAAAAAATTATTCAACTAAACTGTATTAAAAGACAAAGAGCTGTCTATACAACTCAATAATCGCGTACCCCGATAGTTAATCATATGATTCTACTACTATTATATTTTTTGATGATAGTAACGAAAATCGCCAGAATAAATACAATAAAACTATTAATGAGTAAATAGTAGACCATATTCAATCCATAGAATAACGCAAAGGGATCACGAATAATAAATAGAGCCAATACGCTACCTATTTCACCAAATACTCCTGCTAGAAGTAAAATGATGAAAGCAGCATTATATAGATTTTTCCTTTTTTTGAAGACTAGAAACCCAATCACATTTGCAACAACGATCAAAAAGCCTAAGAGTATGAAGAAAAAACGTTCCATTCAACTCCCTCTTTTCAAAACGATTTCATCATGGGATAATTATCCCTTCCCCTTGATTATTAAAGTGGTCCACCCTCAAAACCAATAGGCCAACCATTTTCTTTAAATTTCACTTTATACTGAAATTCAAAGTGACCCTCATAAATAAAAGCTAAACTAAAGCCTGAAAATACATAACCATCAAAGTTAGCCATATTTCCAAAACTTATTGTAGATAAATAATAGCTCTCCATTTCATGATTAGGGAAAAACTTATGCAAATACTCTAATGCGCAGCTTATATGTAAATGGAGTTCATCGAAAATTCTTTCTGCTAATTCGATTATCCCCACTTCAGGATTTTCATTATTTCCTTGTATAATAATCTCCACATCTTCCCATTCGCCAATATTCATACTGTATAACCACTGTTCCTGAATAAGATACTTCTCTTTATCGTATACAGGGGGATTGACTAGGTTTATTTTTTTGATCTTGTCTTTAGTAAATGGTTTAGCAAGAATAAGCTTATTATGCAAAATGTCTTTAATATTAGAGACGATATATTTTGATTTGTTTAATTCTAAAGAGTCCATTTTCCACCTCATAAAGTAAATTCACCTTAAATTATAACATCATCCCTCTACAACTAACCTACACCATAAGTTCAATATAAGAGCCTATTTAACCTATCCTCTATTATACTACCAAGTTGGTCAGAAAAAACTACTTCTGATCATAGCTAGCGAAAATAGTAAAACAGCTGTTCAAAAAGGTTCGTCTTTTTGAACAGCTGCATTTTATTGCAATGGAATCTTCACTTCAATATTTTTTGCAATAGGATTGGCGTAATAGTTCAAATATATTTTTGCCTTTCCATTATATTCTTCAAATCGCGACGTCTCCACTACGTATTGCTCATCTCGTGAAATCGAAATACCTGTGAATTCTAGCATCGTACCATTTTCTTTGATTGCATCAGAAAACATTAAATATTTGCCTTGATTTTCCTTATTAATCTTAACTGATACACTTTGCTGGGCTGTGAAAATGTCCCCATTAAAATAATTAGGCTTCGTCAGTATTTCTTTTGTGCCAAAATCAACTTCGACAAAATCCTCACCCTTTGGCACAGCTTGAACCGCTCCAATCATTACCGTTAATGACGCTGGATCATCGAAATAATTACTTTGCAAATAGATCGTATATTTGCCATCGCGTATATTTCCGCTTATTGATATGCCATTAATGCTATCTCTGCGCTCACCGCTTTCTGTCATGACGGCAACATCATCCAGCGCTAATATTTGCATTGTATTTTCTTCGGCTACCTCAATATCAAGTGCCACTTTTAATGGAGAACGGCGAATTTGTGTAATCGTAAATTTCTGCCCATTGATATCTATCGTACGATTCGCAGTAAACGTTTTTTCCTTTGCGATATCATTTTTTAGTGAAAACGGTAAAGTAATTTCAATATTACCTTTCTCTTCATCATGAAAGTGAAAAACTGCTTTAAAATCCTTTGAAGTATAGGCGATAGGCTCTAAAAAATTATATTCCACTGATGAAGAAATGTATGTTTGATCGCTTTCATTCTTAGTATACGTACAGCCACATTCAATCTCATCATCCCCTTGGAATAATTGAACTCTCTCTAAGTTTAATTTTGAAATATCAAATGAGGCATTGGCGTCATAGAACAGTACAATTCCCGAATTATCGGCAATCACGCCTTGCAATGTAAGTGATAGGTCATTTTTAGATTGCGACACATTGATTTCTTCATAATATTCATGATCCACAATATCTTTTATTCCTTTATCTATTGCAATCGCTGATACAATTGCTTGAAAGCCAGGTATTTTTGCAATTTGGCTAGCAATCGTTGGGGAAACGCGAATTGAAAAGATAAGACTTAAGCAAAGCATGGAGATGAATGTAACCGAAACAATGCGCTTCTTTATTCTTTTTTCTCGTTGAACTTTCTGAAACATGTCCCTTCGAACTTGTTGAAGTTTCTCCTTTGGAATGTCAATCAATGGTTTACTCATAGCCAGTCCTCCTTTTCTCTAGCAAAGTTTCTAAGTTTCTTTAATATGTAATGAAGCTTAGATTTTACAGTACCCTCAGGAATTTGATTTAGCTCAGCAATTTCTTTATTTTTTAGTTGCTGGAAATATTTCATATAGACGAGTTGCTGCTCCGACAAAGATAAATGTTCCAATAACCTCTCCATATCTGAATAGATGACCCATTCAGATAGGTGGTGTTCCTCAATTGGAACAGTGGATTGCCGTTTTCGTAAATGGTCTTTACAACAATTGATTAAGACGCGCACAAGCCATGTTCTGGCATATTCGTGCTGTTGAACGGTATGCATTCTTTTGAGTGCCTTGTAAATAAGATCCTGCATCACATCCATAGCGTCTTGCTCATTTTTCATATATGTAAAGGCCATGCGATATAAAATATCCTCATCCATTTCAATAAGTGAAAGTATCGCTTCTCGATCTCCACGTATAGCACGCTGCTCTAATTCAAATTTCATCTTTTTTCGCCTCCTTCCCTCATTAGACTCAATATTGCTTCATTTCGTTCAAAATTTTTGAAACTTTTTAGGAAACTGTTATTAAAAATATAATTTTCTAAATGACGATTAGCTGAATATCTTTGATAGGCTTATCAGATAGAAGCTGCTAATTTTTCACAGATGCTTTTCATTGGAAGATGTTTTTATTTCCTTTTTCAACACATCTCCCCCAGTAACATAAGAAGCGATTGCTCTTCTTGAACAATCGCTTCTTCCCCTTACCTGTATGTATTGGAAAAATGAAACACCATAATGAATCATCCATTTATCTTGTTTTATTGCCTTAGCTATTTTTTTGATTAATTCTTCAAGTTCTGCTGATTGATATTCGACATTGGCTTCACTCACCATCTTTAAAAATTGTCTATGAAAGCTCGGTGGTATCAAGGTTATTCCCCAATAGGCGAGACTTTTAAACGGTCTATTTGTGTTGTGGGCGAATGTTTCAACGTGATGTATTTTTCACTAAAAACCTTAGAAAGTTATACAAGAAATGATTCCAAACTCGTGAATGTATGACATAGTATCACTCCACCCATTTCTATAATAATTTCCTTTATGACCCGCTAATTATTACGTTTCTTGCAAGAGGATTTTTGCAAGACGAAAAATACCTTCCTCAATTGCTAACTCATCCATTTTAGCAAATCCGAGTACCCATCCTTTTCGATTATTTTCTAAGCAATACTTACTAAGTGGATAAACACGTATCCCCTTTTCGAGTGCGAGGTTCGTCATTGCTTCTTCATCAAACGATTCTTCCGCTTCAAGAAGCATATGCAAGCCCGTTTCAATGCCACTTAGCTTGAAACGTTCCGCTAGTCCTGACGCTATGATTGCCTTCGTCATAGCTTCATGTCTACGTCGATAGACATTTCTTGCTCTCCTCATATGACGCATAAAATGACCATGCTCAATAAAATGAGCAAGTGTTAATTGCTCCATAATTGGGAGATGTCGATAAGTTAATTGTTGTACTTGTGCAAGTTGGCGAATGGCATCTTTTGGACCAATGACAGCCGAAATTCGTATGCCAGGAGCAACCATTTTAGAAAAACTCATCATATATAATGTGTTTTGGGGTTGTTGGCTAAACAAGGTAGGAAGCGGGCCACCCCGATACCTAAATTCACCATCATAATCATCTTCTACAATCCAAAATTGATCTTTCACAGATTTTTGCAGCAATTGTTGTCGGCGTGGCTCAGACATAATGACCCCAACCGCACATTGGTGAGAAGGTGTAACAAAAACGAGCTTGGTTTGTGGATGAATAGAATCCACTTGTATTCCGTACTCGTCAACAGGTACAGCAATAACATTCATGCGCCGATATTTCATGGTCATCCAGGCAGCAGGAAATCCTGGATCTTCAACAGAAACCGTTTCTCCTTCCTTTAAAAGGGCTTGGGCAATCAGATCGATGCTATGCTGTGCGCCAGTGGTTAAGATGATTTGGTCAATATCTACATGTACACCTCTTTCAAATGTCAGGTAACGTTGAATCTGTTCACGTAGCGGTGTAAAACCGTAGGCATCGCCATAACCCCAATGGGTCAGATCTGTTTCTGCTGAAGCCTGTAAAAAAGATTGTCGCCAATTTTTTCGGAAATGCTCGTCCAAATACGGCTCATGGGGGCAAAAATCGATTGCAACGTTTTGATTTGCTTTACCTCTAAACCAACTGTTTAACTCATCAACTGCCGAGTTTAATAAAGGTAATACTGGCGTAGATGGTCCCTGAAGAATGACCTCTTCTGACGAGTTCTTTTTATATCCCCATTCACTTACCCTTGTTCCACCACGCCAATTTGTCACGGTATATCCACGACTAAATAATTCCTCATAAACAATTTGTATAGTTGAGCGTGAAACACCTACTAATAAGGCGAGTTCTCGGGATGGAGGAAGCAACTCGCCTGGTGGCCATTTTCCTGTTGTAATATGATGAATAGCTTGGTCAAGTAACTGCTGCCATATAGGATTTTTATCGTCTCGGTTAACTTTTAACATTCAATTCACTTCCAATTAGAATAAAGATTGTTAAATTAAGTGAAAATTAATAGTTTCGTACAGTCAATCATTATTATACTATCAAATCGATAATTTTATAGGAACAGGATGGTTTTAGTATACTTTGCTTCATCTAAACAAATGATAGTATTCTTTTAAATGCTACATCTGCAGCATGAATCGTTCTATCAATATCATGTATGGAATGGGCAGTCGATATAAATATGCTTTCATATTGAGACGGAGGTAAAAGTATACCCTGTTTAAGCATTTCCCTATAAAAACGACAAAACATCTCGGAATCTATTTTTTGAGCATCATCAAAATTTTGTAAAGGATGATCGATGAATGCGTATCCAATCATTGTCCCAGCTTTTGTTGTTTTAAGGGGGATATTATAGTTATGAGCTACTTTGGATAAGCCTTGAATAAGTCTATTAGATAACCTTTCTATATACTCGTAACTGTCAGGATTTAATTTATTTATTGTCGTATACCCCGCTACCATCGCTATTGGATTACCTGATAAGGTTCCAGCCTGATAAATATTCCCTTCTGGAGCGATTTGATTCATAATCTCTTTTCTTCCACCATATGCGCCAACAGGCATCCCTCCACCAATGATCTTACCTAAACAAGTTAAGTCTGGTTTTATGTTATAAAGCCCCTGAGCAGAATGATAATCTATCCGAAAGCCAGTCATGACCTCATCAAGTATAAATAGCCCACCATATTTTGTAGTGAAAGAGCGTATCGCTTGAAGAAATTCAGGATTAGCTGGTATTCCTCCCATATTGCCTGCAAATGGTTCTACTATAACGGCTGCAATTTGTGAGCCATATTTATCAAATATTTTCTTCAAGGCTTCGATATTGTTATAGGGAATGGATATTGTATTTTTAGTTATCTCTAAAGGTACACCTAGACTATCAGGAAGGCCTAATGTAGCAATTCCTGACCCTGCCTTTACTAATAGATGATCACTATGTCCATGATAGTTTCCATCAAATTTCACAATCATGTTTTTGCCAGTAAAGCCTCTAGCTAGTCTAATGGCGCTCATTGTCGCTTCTGTACCTGAGTTAACCATTCGAATCTTCTCTATGGAAGGAATCCGAGTAGCTATTAATTCAGCTAACTTATTTTCTTGTAAAGTTGGCAATCCAAAACTTTTCCCACTATGAATGGCTTCAAGAAGTGCGCCTAAAACCTCCTTATCTGCATGTCCATGAATTAATGGTCCCCAAGAAAGAACATAATCTATATAGCTATTGCCATCAATATCATAGATTTTCGAGCCTTTCCCATGGCTAATAAAAATGGGCTCCATCCCAACTGATTGAAATGCTCTTACTGGGCTGTTTACGCCACCAGGCATAAGCTTTTTTGCTATTTCAAAGGCTTCTATTGATTTCATTGTATTTATTTTAAAAACCGCCTTTCTTATTGAACGGTCTTAGCATAACGTATTACGGATTGATAAAAAACATCCAAAAATGCGAATTTTAACAGTCCATAAAGTAGGTACACTAAAAAACCACTAACCCTAGATGACTAGGGTTAGTGGTGCTTAAAGTGATTTGATTTACCAAGTTCTGAAAACCAGTACTATGTATGTGGGATTTTTTCAATATTGAACATTTCCCCTAGTGCAATTGGATTTTCTTTCGCGGTAATATGTTGCGGAACAATTCGGTAAACTTGAACCGGCCCTCCGAAAACAGCTGATCGATATTTATCCACATGTTGCTGGGATAAGGGACGATTATAGTAACCAGGTACATATTTATTTATCATTTCTTGCAACATATGTGTCGCTTCATTTAGATCGACGATGGGTTGAGCCTTACCAAAAACCATGACACTCATATAAGCGGTGTCCGTTTTAGCGGGTACTGGATTAGTAATCGTTCCATATTCTTCGCAAACTGTAAAGCAGACCTCTGGATTCTCTTCCATCACTTGATTTCGTCTCCCGCCAGTGGCTCCATGGAAATAAAGCACCCCATTTGTCCACACAAAATTAAGTGGGATAACATATGGCAAATGACCGTCAACCATACCTAGATGCCCAATGCGAGCTTGCTGCAAAAATGTATCTATTTTGTTCTTGTCCAACACTTCTCTTACTTTGTAACGTACCTTAACCATGGTTATCACTCCTACTTGTAGTATGATGTGATTTTATCAACCTTTGGATTGAATAAAAACGTCCATAATTATAGCAATCAAGCAATCCATTTTCAGCGGAGCGTTAAATTTTAAAAATTATGATTAACTATTAGCTGGTATAGTTCAAAGTTTTATTATGTGTAAATTAAATGAGAGTGAAATAATGCTCAGTGCCATTGTTTCATATTAGTCATATTTAGTTACAGAAAAATTCTTTATTCAAAAAAGTGAAATGGAGTTTGCTTTCTATTTCACTTTTTTATCATTTAATTAGCTAAATAGGTCTCCACTTGCCTTCCCCGTCAGCACCAGAAAAAAGCTGTCTGAAATGGCAGCTTTTTTTCTGGTGTAACTATGGTTTTTTATAAGTTATCTATTGCTTCCTTTCCTTTCTTCCAATATTGCGAATTCGCCCCACCCCGCTTTGTATTACGTGTCCATTTCTTAGTAGGTGGGCTAATGTCAATGTATCAAGATTGGTTAGCAGGAAAGTTCGATTGTTCATTAGAGGAACTCACAAAGTCCATCAGTCGAATGATGATACAAGGGCTACAATCTTATACGTTCAAATAAAGTACTATTTACTGCAAAAAAAAAGCTGCAATCACAGCTTCTTTCATATTTACCCTTATACTAACATCCGCTAGCTTTTGGCAATAAACACTTGCATAAATTGCTTAATGAATTTGAGCTTGTAAGAGGAAAATCTATTTATGCCAAAATATTGACTACTCATTACATTTAGTAGTCAATATTTTCCATCATAAATGTTCAATGTAAATTCAGCGAAAAAACAACGAAGGAATCATCAAGATCGAAATATCATTTTCTAGCATAGGCATTTTTGGAAGCATGTGCCAACACCATTATATTTTCCTTCACCATGTCCATATTAAGCGTGGTCAACTCCGAAACTAGTTAAATTGGCTATTGAGTAAGAAGGAAACACCTCTCTTTACATTTAATAATTCAGTTCAATAGCAACCGAGATAGCTTAGATGACTACTTGATTTTCACAATTATCTTCCCCTTTGCCCTTCCAGACTCAGCATATTCCATCGCTTTTTGAGCTTCTTCAAATGTAAAAGTTCGATCAATGACGGGTTTGATTTTACCAGATTCAATATAGTCCGCAATTATACGTAATTGATCACCGCTTGGCTTCATAAATAAAAAGGAATATTGCACATGATGCTTCTTTTCAAGTGCAGTCAGTTTATAACTTGCCGCTGAAAATAATAGGGTTTTGAAAAATCCTGAACCATTTTCTTTAGCAAAACGGGCATTTGGCATGCCAGAAACAGAAACAATTTTCCCTCCATTTTTGATGATCCCGAAAGATTTTTCAAGCGTCTCACCCCCAAGTGTATCAAAGACGGCATCATAATTTCCCAATATTTCTTCAAACTTTTCCGTCTTGTAATTGATCACTTTATCTGCACCAAGAGATGTGACTAAGTTTGCACCAGCTTCACTAGCAGTTGTTGCTACTGTGGCACCCATTACTTTAGCCAGTTGAATAGCAAAAGTACCTACACCACCAGACCCTGCATGAATTAAAATCTTTTGTCCTTTTTGTAAGTGCATGATGTCATGTAATGCTTGATATGAAGTTAACCCAACGAGAGGGATGGATGCAGCTTCCTCAAAGCTCAAGTTTTTAGGTTTTAGGGCTATATCATCTTCATGTATTGCGATAAATTCGGCAAAAGTACCGATTTTACTTTTACGTGGACGTGCATATATTTCATCGCCTACTTTAAAACGAGTTACTTTTGTGCCAACCTTTACCACAACTCCCGAAAAATCATTTCCAAGGATTAGAGGCATTTTATATTGGATTAACAACTTCACTTTCCCATCGCGTATTTTAAAATCAATAGGATTAATACTAGCGGCATGAATTTCTGCAAGTATCTCATATTCACCAATTTCAGGTGTAGGTATTTCTGCTAACCGCATCGGGGCTTTGCCATATTGATCGATAACCATTGCTTTCATCGTTTATTCCTCCAATTAACTTATCGTATTCTCAATAAAATTCCTTTAACAGCGTCTCAATATCCGTAACAAGTGTTTTTAGTAAACCTAATTTTGTACGTATATCTATATAATAAAAGTTTTTTGTCCCTTCTTTACGCATTAAAATAACACCAGCATCACGTAAAATTTTAAGGTGATGTGACACAGCAGGTCTAGACAGATGGGTTTGTTCTGTGATTTCGCCTACACGTAATCCTGTTTGACAATCCGTAGCCATTAAAACAAGTAAAATAGATTGACGTGTTTCATCACCAATGGCCAATAGTACCTTTTGACAGTTGATAAAATTTTCTTTAATGGTGTGTAGTTGGTCCTGTTTAGTCATGTAAATAATCCCTCCTTTAATTAGTTGAATAGTTTAAGTTATTGAACCATCCTATGGATACAACCATAAAGTACAATGCTATTCTGTGCAATATTGAGAAAGAAAATCGAGACGAATCCAATCTTTGGAGGCGAATTCTTTCTCGACAACAAAAAAACACAGAAGTCACATGGACCTCTGTGTTATTTACTTTCCTTAATGAGTGCCTTCATATCTCCAACAATAGTTTCAACTGGTACGTTTGTCGCGCCATCATAGTCTTTTACAACTGTGCCGTCTGCGTTCACTAAATAATAGCTCGACATATGTATGACTTGGTCTGAGTTTGGATCATTTTTGACTAATGAATTGAATGATTTACGTGCAAATTGTTCGATAAATTTTTGTTGATAGCCCGTTAATAGCTGCCATTTGCTTTCATCGACAACATTATACGTATTTAAATAGTTCGTTAATACCTCAGGCTTATCCACCTCTGGATCTACACTAAATGCGACAATTTGATAATCCTCAAGGCCTTCATCCTGTAGTGCTTGCTGGACCTCTGTCATATTAAATGTCATTGGCGGACAGATTGTCGTACAGTTTGTAAAAATAAACATTGCTAGCCAAGGCTTACCTTTTAAATCTTCTAGGCTCACTTGTTCATTTTTTTGATTAATTACATTGAAATCTTGAACCTCAATGTTTACAGATGGCTCAAATTTGTAGCTTCCGCAAGCAGCTAAAATGCTGCTGAATGCTAGAACTAAAACGAGCAGTATACTTTTCTTTTTCATTTGTGGTACCACTTCCCTTCATTTCATCACCTTATTTTATTCATTCTAGAAGCCAAATACAAGATAATGGACTTACACCTAGATTGCTATTTGTATAACATGTGAACATTAACTGATTCTGGTATTTCATTACACTACATTTTCCAAATGACACATCCTTTTCAAAATTTTTTTGAAAGCTTTTTTTTATTATTTTCGTTATTTCCCAAGAGAAAGAACAGTTGTTATATAACAAACTATTTCTACCTTTTACACTTCTCTGAGTTTTAATAGAAGAATAATAAAATACAGAAAATTCTCTTTTGTGAATATATTTTCTCCTACATTCAACTTTATCAGCAACAAATTATTTCAATAATATTATTTCACTCGAAATTCTCGTTCTCTTTAATACCATCTTATTCTATTAAACACTTAATATTTCTATGTTATTTCTACGTAACTAAAATGACTAAAAATTATAAAAACTCAAAATTTAGTATTGCATTATAAGAATATCACCCATAAAATAAGTGAATATAACGACGAAAGAAAAAGAAATATGTCGTTTAAAACAGAAATATATAACTTTAGGGGGAATAATAATGGCGAATGTTTCTAGTGAAAAACAGGCTCAATCAATTGATTATCATGCAATTGAGGCAATGGAATCGTTTAATACCTTTGTGAAAAAGAAAAATACCTTTCTTTTCTCGATTACAGCAGTGTTTCTAATTCTTTATATTTTGCTTCCGATCCTTGCCTTCCAACCTGTACTACAACAAAAATTGTTCGGAAATATTACGGGTGTATGGGTATATTCTGCAGGGTTATTTATCATGACCATTGTGCTCTGTACAGTATATGTAAAAAAAGCTGCTTCATTCGATAAAGCTGCAGCTGCTGTGCTAGCCGAGTATCATGCGAAAGGTGGTAACTAAATGAATATTGTATCTGTAGGTTTCTTTTTAGCCATTGTTGGATTAACACTTGTCGTTACCTATATTGCAGCAAAACGCACTTCCTCGGCAGCTGATTTTTACACAGCTGGCGGTGGATTAAAGGGGTGGCAAAACGGCTTTGCGATTGCTGGTGACTATTTATCAGCAGCTGCCTTTCTTGGGGTGTCTGGTGCGATTGCCTTAACTGGTTTTGATGGTTTCTTCTTCTCTGTTGGTTATGTTGTAGCAAATTTAGTGCTTCTTTATGTCATTGCTGAGCCTATGCGTAATTTGGGGCGTTACACATTAGCAGATATGTTAACGGCTCGTTTTAATGAAAAACGAATTCGTGGCGTGGCTGCATCTGGTACGATTATTATTGTGATTCTTTATATGATTGCACAGCTTGTAGGTGCTGGTGCATTAATTAAACTACTATTTGGAATTGAATATTGGATTGCTGTGTTAATTGTCGGCGTTATGATGACAACGTATGTATTGTTCGGCGGCATGACAGCAACTTCGTGGGTACAAATTATTAAAGCAAGCTTGTTATTATTTGGGACAGGTCTATTAGCGGTATTAGTGTTAATGAAATTTGATTTCTCTCTTATGAAAATGTTTGACACAATTGCAATGGATCATGGGGAAGAATTCCTTGTGCCTGGGATTAAATACACAAGCACAATCGACTCCGTTTCGATGATGATGGCTTTAGTTTTAGGAACATCAGGTTTACCACATATTTTAATGCGTTTCTTTACTGTAAAAGATGCCAAGACAGCACGTTCTTCTATTTCTTGGACAACTTGGATTACAGCTATTTTCTTCTCACTTACGATCTTCTTAGGGTTCGGTGCGCTAAACTTTGTTGGATTAGATCAAATTCTTGCTGAAAGTAAGGCTGGTAATACGGCTGCCCCACTTCTAGCGCATTATTTAGGCGGAGATGTCTTGATGGCATTTATTGGCGCCGTAGCCTTTGCGACGATTTTAGCTGTTGTGTCAGGCTTAGTGTTAACGGGGGCTTCTGCTATTTCTCATGATATTTATGGAGAAATCATAAAAGGAGGGAAATTAACTGAAAAGCAACAGGTTGTAGCTGCACGTACAGGCTCTATTTCGATTGCGATTGTGTCTATTATTCTTGCATTGTTTGCCCAAAGCTTAAATGTTTCGTTCCTAGTATCCTTTGCCTTTTGTATCGGTGCCTCAGCCAACCTACCTGTGATCCTTTATACAATCTATTGGAAGAAATTTAATTCCACAGGAGCTGTAACAGCTATGGTAACGGGTTTAGTGTCCTGTTTAATCTTAGGCGCAATGGGACCGAATGTCTGGAGCCCCGTTGAAGGTGCAGCCATCTTTGTTGGTCAACCGCTTGTACCACTTGCTGTTCCTGCGATTATTACGATTCCATTAGGCTTTATTGCTGGGCACCTTGGTACAGTTTTGACAGCTAGCAAAGTACCACAGGAAGAAGCTGAACGTATTTATCAAGAAATTCGTGTGAAAGCGAATACAGGCGTATCTGTTTCTGATGTTTCTCATTAATATTTATTCACCTCTTGCATAATGAATTACAATTCAAAAAATGCAAAAAAATAGGCAAAAAATTCGATTTTCCATCGAGTTTTTCGCCTTTTTTGTTATTCAATATCTACTAATTTATTTATCGAACAATACTATTTCTCTTCCAAAAAACAGAAAAAATCCAATTCCCACTAGGTAAATGGTGTTTAATTTTAATTGAAAAAACAAGATTTTCTTGTAAATTTACCCTTCTCTTTTTGTCAAGAATCTAGATTTCCCTTTGCTTTATTTATTTATCTGAATTTTCTAAAACTCCCTATATTCTTGAGTTTGTGCCATTTTTTCTCTTTCGGTACTATTTTCTGAAAAATTTTTTTTGCATAATTTTTCTGAAATGTATTGCAATTTTGTGAACTGTTTCATAAAATGAAAATGTGAATTCACTAAACTAGCAAAATCAAGTCTTGAGGTAGAAAAAATATACACAAAATGGGGAATGTTAATGGCGAACAATCAGGCAAAAAAAGGTATCGTGATTGACTATGATGCAATTGCAAACCAAGAATCATTTAAATCTCTTGTACGCAGAAAAAACTCTTTTCTTTGGTCTATAACTGTCATATTTTTATCGGCATACATGTTGTTACCAATTCTGACATCGTACACGACAATTCTACATCAAAAGGCATTTGGGGAAATTACTTGGGTGTGGATCTATTCTGCAGGGCTATTCATCATGACATGGGGGTTATGTCATTTATATGTAGCTAAGGCAAACAACTTTGATAGAGAAGCAAAAGCGATTATCGCTGAATACGAAAACGGAGGTGGCCGCCGATGAGTAACGGAATGAGTTTTACAGCCATATTCTTCTTCGTAGCCATAGTTGGTTTAACATTAGTTATTACATGGTGGGCATCTAAACGTACATCTTCCGCAAGTGATTTCTACACTGCAGGCGGTGGCTTAACAGGCTGGCAAAATGGACTAGCTATCGCTGGAGACTATTTATCAGCAGCCTCTTTCCTAGGTATCGCTGGTGCAGTCGCATTATTTGGATTTGATGGATTCTTCTTCTCTATTGGTTATTTAGTAGCTTACTTAGTGGTGTTATACATCGTTGCTGAGCCATTACGTAACCTTGGAAAATTTACATTAGCTGACATGATTACAGCTCGCTTCAATAATGCAAAAGTTCGTGGAACAGCTGCTTTAAGCACGATTACAATTGTTTTATTCTACATGATTGCACAACTAGTTGGTGCAGGAGCACTTATTCAATTACTTTTAGGAATCGACTACTGGATTGCCGTGTTAATCGTAGGTTTCATGATGACAACATACGTATTATTCGGTGGTATGACAGCGACATCTTGGGTGCAAATCATCAAAGCTTGTTTGTTAATGTTAGGTACTGTGATTATTTCGTTCTTAGTATTAAAAGAGTTCGGCTTCAGTATCTCGACAATGTTTAAGGAAATGACAACAGCTACTGATAGTGGTGCTGCTTATTTAAATCCAGGTCTAAAGTATACAAATGGACTTGATACAATCTCTATGTTAATTGCGTTAGTATTAGGTACTGCGGGTCTTCCACATATCTTAATGCGTTTCTTCACAGTAAAAGACGCAAAAACAGCTCGTTCATCGGTTATTTGGGCTACTTGGATCGTAGGTATTTTCTACGTTCTAACAATTTTCTTAGGTTTCGGTGCAGCAGCATTCGTTGGGAAAGAAGATATTATCGCTGCAAACGCTGCTGGTAACATGGCTGCCCCACTGCTTGCAGAAGCACTTGGTGGAGACATCCTATTCTCATTCGTTTGTGCGGTAGCATTCGCAACAATCCTAGCGGTAGTAGCAGGCCTTGTACTTTCAGGTGCATCTGCCCTATCTCATGATATTTATGGACAAATTATCAAAAAGGGTAAAATTACAGAAAAAGAGCAAGTTCTTGCAGCTCGTATTGGTTCCATTACAATCGCTGTTATTTCTATCCTATTAGCACTTGGCGCACAAACATTAAACGTTGCATTCTTAGTATCTCTAGCATTCTGTATTGCGGGATCTGCTAACCTTCCAGTTATTATCTATACAATTTATTGGAAACGCTTTAATACAGCTGGTGCTGTAACGGCGATGTTAACAGGTTTAATTTCTGCATTAGTGTTAGTTGCTATTTCACCAAACGTATGGAATCCAGTTGAAGGTAAGGCGATTTTCGTTGGTGAACCACTAATCATGTTAACGAACCCAGCCTTAATCTCTGTACCACTTGGTTTCCTTGGTGGTTTCATCGGTACATTACTTTCTAAAGAAACGGATGACGCGAAGTATCGTGAAGTTGACGTTAAAGCAAACACAGGTATTTCTGTACAGGACGTATCTCACTAATAACTCAACAACCTCGTAAGCATCTCGCTTACGAGGTTTTACTTTTTCTTCCCTATTCGCTACTATAGAATTAGAAAAAGATTGGAGGCTATGCTCATGTCACAATCAAGGGCTAAAAAGAAACGGATGCATGTTAAACGAACTGTCGGCAAGGATGTTGAAAAAAACCGTCAATCTATATCCTTCAGTACACACGAACGCATAACAAAAACAAAGAATGAGAAACTCGATCATGATTTCACAAAACATAAAAAGCAGTATAAGGACGACTAACGTTCCCTATACTGCTTTTTCTTTTAAAGCCGATAGAAGGCATTGGTGTTTTGCGTGATAATTTGAGCCACTTCCTGTGTCGACAACCCCTTGATGGACGCTATGACCTCAATGGTCGAATGCATCATCCACGGAGATGTACGCTTATTTGTAAACGGTCCTTCAAAAGGCCAAGGACCATCCGTTTCCACCATCATCAGTTCAATGGGATAAGCTTGTATCAACTGTTGAATTTCTTGTTCATACAAACAATCAGGGGTGATCGAAATAAAATAGCCATGCTGAATCATGCGTTTCACCACAGCCTCATCCCCTTTAAACCAATGAAAATGCGCTTGGCGAAGCTGATGTTTGTCAAGTAAATCACAAACGATGCTAGCATCCTCATAGACAGCGTGTAACACTATTGGCTTATCCAATTCCTTTGCCAAGACTATAAAACGCTCTAATAGAGCCACATAAAGTCGGTCATCTATCGTTTGCTCTTGTCTTAAATAATAAGGTAAACCGACCTCACCAACAGCTACCATATGTTCTTTATGTGAACGGATCCAATCAAATAATGCCTCCTCATCGCTTGGATTTGGTAAAGGCTGTTCCGGATGAAAGCCAAAAGCGGCTTTCACTGGCTGATAGTTATTCGATAAATGCAATGTTCTTTTACAGGACGACAACTGCATGCTAACCGCAATCACCGTCTCTACCTCTTCAAGTAAGGCTGGAATTTCCTCATCTCGATACTGATCCAAATGAATATGAGCATCAATCAACAAACATATCACCCTTTTCTTCTTGTAAGTACATAAATAACTGTTGCTTTAACTCGGTGAACGCTGCTGAATGACGAATTTCCTCTTTTCGAGGTCTTTCAAAAGGCACAATGATTTCCTTTTTAACCGTCGCAGGACGTTTGCTTAAAACAAGGATCCGATCTGCTAAAAAGAGTGCTTCCTCAATACTATGCGTGACAAATAGTATTGATTTACGATAGGCTTCCCAGATGGATAATAGCCATGCTTGCATTTCCAGTCTGGTGAATTCATCCAGCGCAGAAAATGGTTCATCTAAGCATAAAATAGGCTTATCACTGACCATCGCACGTATAAAAGACACACGCTGTTGCATGCCGCCTGACAATTCGTTTGGATAAGCATGGATAAATGAACCAAGCCCCACCTTTTCAAGCCACTCTACAGCACGTTCAGCATTTGGTTGATGTTGTAATTCCTCTACGAGTGTGACATTCTCTAAAATCGTGCGCCAAGGTAGTAGACAAGGCTGCTGAGGCATATAACCAATCGTTCCTCTTTTTCGCTGAATGTCCTCTCCATTTAATAAAATGGACCCTTGATCAATCGCAGAAACGCCACCAATTAATTGAAAAAGGGTACTCTTACCACTGCCAGAGGGACCAACAATGGCCACAAACTCTCCATCTTTAACGTCAAAGGATACATCTTCAAGAACTTGCAGAGTATCAAAGGATTTAGCGATGTTTTGAATGCTGAGCATGATAGCCTCTCCCCTTCACCATGAATTTTTCAAGTAAGCGAATACTGCTAAACAACAGTAAGCTTAATAAAACAATCGCAAAAATCGCTACGAATACACGATCAGTGCGGAACGAGGACTGTGCTAAGGTCATATAAACGCCTATTCCTTTTTTTGCACCAAGCCACTCCGCAATAACAGCGCCCATCACACTATACGTCGCAGCAATTTTTATACCTGAAAAAATGGCTGGGTATGCATGAGGCCATTCGAGCTTCCAAAAAGTTTGCGCCTTTGTAGCACCAACCATGGCAAAATAATGCTTTAACTCAGGTGCTGTTTGCCGAAATCCGTCCATTGCCGCAATAACAATGGGGAAAAAGCACACGAGGCAAATAATGATGAGCTTTGGTAATAAACCAAAGCCAAACCAAATAATGAGCAATGGCGCTAAGACAAGAATAGGGATATTTTGCGACATAATTAAAATCGGATAAAACAACTCCCGAATAAATGTAAATCGATGCAAGACAATCGCCACCATTAATCCACAGGCAATGCCAATGGCAAGTCCTAATAAGGCTAATTGCATCGTAGCCCAAGCATGTGGTAAAAAGGTTTGATAGGACTGAAAAGCTTCCAACAAAATACTACTTGGTGCAGGTAATAACCAATGAGGAACTTCAGCCACCTGCACAATGAGCTCCCACACGAATAAGAGGAAGGCGATAAAAATAATCGTCCTTCCCTTTTGCAAAGCTTGTTTCATTACTGGTATTTCTCCGTTAATGTATCCATTGTTATACCAGTTGGCTGATATAATATTTTCACTTGTGTAATGACATTGATGGCACCAAGCTCAATCATCTTGTCATTCATTTTTTCAATGATTTGCAGCAACGTTGACAGTTCACCTTCCATCGTCGTTTCCAACGGATGTACCTCATATTTCACACCAGCAGCATCTATCACAGCAATCGCCGCATCGACATACGGTATAACATCCTCAAATTTCTCTGTTTTTGGAATGATTTGAACACTGATTAATGAATTCGCCATCTTATTTGGCCTCCTTTTTAGGTAAGAAATCATTTGTAAAGGCTTGTTTCGCATTAAATTCGCCCTCTAACACGTTGTTGCTAGACATCCATTTTGCGTAGTTTTCCCATACAGAAAGCTTTTGCTCTCCCCATTGCTTGGCATCATCCTGATATTTATCAGCTAGCCATTCCTGACTTTTATGCACTAACGCTTGATCTAAATCGGGAGCCGCTTCTATTAAAATATCAGCCGCCTCACTTGGATGCGCTATGGCGTATTCATAGCCCTTCGATGCAGCCGCCACAAACGCTTTAACTATGTCAGGATTGTCCTGGATCATTTTTTCATTTGTAGCTAGAACAGGTGTATAATAGTCCAGCTGATCACTATAATCTGTTAAGTACAGCATATTAATCTTTTCACCCCGTAGCTCAGCTTCAATACCTGTCCACGCGTAATAAATCCAAGCAAAATCAATATCCTTTTGCATCATCGTGAAAAAGTCTAAATCTCCTGCATTGACGATATCTAATTTATGAATGTCTGCCTTTTCTGTTTGCATCAATGATTGTAGGACAGCTTGCTCTAGTGGAGCCCCCCAACCACCATAGGTTTTACCTTCGAAATCCTTTGGTGATGTAATACCTTTTGATGCAATAGAAGCAAAGCCAGATGTATTATGTTGAATAATAGCGGCAATGGAGACAAGAGGCACATCTTGCACACGAGCCTGTGTAATACCTTCCTGATAGCTCACGCCAAACTCTGCCTTGCCAGAAGCAACAAGCTGATCGGCTCCTGCCTCCCCAGGCATAATAATGTCAACATCTAAGCCCTGCTCTTCAAAATAACCGAGTTTTTTTGCGACATACAGCCCTGTATGATTCGTATTTGGTGTCCAATCTAAGACCACTGATACTTTTTTCAGCTGATCAGTAGCCTGCTTGTCCTCCTTGTCACTACAGCCCACTAACGTTAAAAGTGCAGCCACTAGAATAAATAACCATTTTTTCATGCGAAGTCCTCCTAGTTGATAATGTGAAAGTGTTCATGATTGAATGTTGTCACCAGAAAGAAAGCGTATGCGTTTGGCAAGATATTGCTTGAAAACATAAAAAAAACGCCTAGGATTCCTCCCAGACGTATTGCAATCAATCTTCAAAACTTTGCTTTTTTGAATAGATGTTCCCTACGCTGGTACGAGCCAAATCAGGTTCAAAGGGTCAGCGTCTATCGGACACAATCTCAGCTAGCAACTACTAGCCCCCCTACATTCTTGTGCTATGAACTTTTCGTTGATTATTATACCCATAGTTACGCTAAAATGACAAGATGCTATTTTTGACTAACGACTGCTCCCGTAAAAAAAACCCAGCACTCCTAAGAGACTGGGCTTATCATTAGCTTGGTTTCTGCTCTTTTTTAGCCGTTAAAACATGAGAAATGGCCCCATCTGTTGCAATATCCACTTTAAACGAACCGTTGGAATGGCGATCAGCACGCGTCAATGTTTGGACATCAATGACCTCTTGTACACCTTTTTCCGTTTCAATCACTATTTGCTCCTCATTCGTTGCTTGAATAACTGCCACAATACGGTGAGGATTTGCTTTTAATTCTGTTAATACTTTTAGACCACGTTTTGCACGACTTGCCACTTCAACTTCTGCAACATTCATTTTCTTCACGGCTCCACGCTGCGTGACGATTACCACATATTGTGTAGCATCAGGCTGTAGCACATTGACACCGACTAAGGCTTCTCCATCCTTTAGCGTGATGCCTTTGACACCGCCTGTTTTCACTCCTGTAACTGGTAATTCTTCCAGTGGGAAACGAATCGCATAGGCTGTATCCGTTGTTAACATTAGTTCCACATCATCTGTCACAAACGATGCATAGATCATCGCATCGCCCGCTTTAACATTCATTGTTTTAATTGGCTTCGAATAACGCGTCACCGCATAATCTGCCAGTGGGGAGCGTTTAATTTGACCATCTTTTGTAGCTGTTAAAATATACGTATTTGGCTGCTCGAATGTTTCAAAGCCATACACTGCAATAATAGACTCATCTTCCCCTGTTGGCACAATACTTGAAATATGCTGTCCAAGATCCTTCCAGCGAATATCAGGTAGCTCATGAACAGGCTGGTAAATATAATTGCCTCGATTTGTGAACAGTAACAGATGATGCTGTGTATTTAAGGTGGCTTCATACAATAAGTAATCCGAATCCTTCATCGCAAAATCCTGACCATTGGAAGCGGCATGTGAACGTGTGGATGTACGTTTAATATAGCCATCCTTCGTCACCGTCACCACAACCTCTTCACTTGGCACAAGGACATCTAGCGTAATTTTAATTTCTTCTATTTCCTGCTCAATTTTCGAGCGACGTGGCTCTGTGAAGCGTTTCTTAATCTCTAGTAACTCTTGTTTAATGACACGCACAAGCTTGGCTTCACTTTGTAAAATTCCTTCTAGCTTCGCAATCAACTTATTTAACTCGTCTTGTTCTTGACGAAGCTCTGTGATGTCTGTATTCGTTAAACGATATAATTGTAAGCTAACGATCGCCTCGGCTTGTACCTCTGTAAAATCAAACTTCGCTTGTAAATTAAGCTTCGCATCCTTCTTATCGTTAGAAGAACGGATTGTCGCAATCACTTCATCTAAAATGGAGAGTGCTTTAATTAACCCTTCTACAATATGAGAACGATCCTTTGCCTTTTGTAAATCATAAATCGAACGGTTCGTCACCACTTCTTTTTGATGCGCAATATAGGCATCTAGCAATAATGGCAATGTCATCATCGTTGGACGACGATTATGAATAGCAATCATATTAAAATTATAAGCTACCTGTAAATCTGTTGTTTTAAATAGGTATTGTAAGATTCCTTTTCCCGGAACATCCTTTTTCAGCTCAATCACAACACGTAAGCCTGTACGGTCTGATTCATCTCGGATTTCCGCAATACCCTCTAAACGTTTATCTACACGTTGCTCATCAATTTTTTTCACAAGATTCGCTTTATTCACATCATATGGTAATTCCGTGATGACAATTTGCTCTTTGCCACCCTTGATCGGTTCTACTACGGCTTGCGCACGGACAATGATTTTACCTCGACCTGTTTCATAAGCCTTTTTGATGCCATCTACCCCTTGGATAATCCCACCTGTCGGGAAATCCGGCCCTTTAATCACAGTCATTAATTCATCTACTGTCACGTTCGGCTTGTCTAAGCGCATTAACACAGCATCTAGCACTTCATCTAGCGCATGCGGGGGAATATCTGTAGCATAGCCAGCCGAAATCCCTGTAGAGCCATTGACTAGTAAGTTTGGAAAACGTGCAGGTAAAACAGTCGGCTCCATATCTTGATCATCAAAGTTTGGTACAAACTCGACCGTTTTCTTGCCAATATCTCGTAGCATTTCACCAGCAATAGCAGACAGTCTCGCTTCTGTATAACGCATCGCAGCTGGAGGATCACCATCAACCGAACCATTGTTACCATGCATCTCAATAAGCATATGACGTGCCTTCCAGTCCTGACTCATACGTACCATTGCTTCATAAACAGAGCTATCACCGTGCGGATGGTAATTACCGATTACGTTCCCGACAGTTTTTGCGGATTTTCGAAACGGTTTATCCTGTATATTGCCTTCTGTAAACATTGCATATAAAATACGACGCTGTACTGGTTTAAGACCGTCACGTGCATCAGGCAACGCGCGGTCTTGAATAATATATTTACTATAGCGACCAAAACGATCACCCATCACTTCTTCTAACGGTAAATCTTGAAACTTTTCTGTACTACTCATGCTTGGTCCTCCTCTTGTTGGATGAATTCATTTTCTAAAATATTTGAATCATCCTCCATACCGAAGTCAACATTGGCTTCGATCCATTTACGACGCGGTTCTACTTTATCACCCATTAACGTCGTGACACGTCTCTCTGCACGTGCACCATCCTCGATTGTGACACGAATTAATGTCCGTGTTTCAGGGTTCATTGTCGTATCCCATAGCTGGTCAGCATTCATCTCACCAAGACCTTTATAGCGCTGCAATATGTAACCCTTTCCAACTTTTTTGATGGCCTTTTGTAAATCGTTTTCTGTCCAAGCATATTCAATCACTTCTTTTTTACCAGTACCTTTTGATACCTTATAAAGTGGTGGTAAAGCGATATAGACTTTGCCTCCTTCAATGAGTGGACGCATATAACGATAGAAGAACGTTAAGAGCAAGACTTGAATATGTGCCCCGTCCGTATCCGCATCGGTCATAATCACTACTTTATCGTAGGCTGAATCTTCCACAGCAAAATCCGTGCCAACACCTGCACCAATCGCATGGATAATCGTTGAAATTTCTTCGTTTTTCATAATATCCTGTAGTTTGGCTTTTTCTGTGTTGATGACCTTACCGCGCAAAGGCAAAATCGCTTGGAATGTACGATCACGACCTTGCTTGGCAGAACCACCCGCAGAATCACCCTCAACTAAATACAACTCATTCTTGGCCGCATTGCGAGACTGAGCTGGTGTTAATTTGCCTGATAGAATCGTACTACCTTTTTTGCTTTTCTTGCCATTCCGAGCATCCTCACGCGCTTTACGAGCCGCTTCTCTTACTTGCTGCGCACGGATTGCTTTACGTACAAGAGAAGCCGATAACTCTGCATTTTCCTCTAGCACATACAAAATTTGCTCAGACACTACGCTATCTACGGCTGAACGAGCCTCACTTGTACCAAGCTTGCCCTTGGTTTGTCCTTCAAATTGTAATAAATGCTCTGGAATACGAACAGACACGATTGCTGCTAAACCCTCACGAATATCTGTCCCTTCAAGGTTTTTATCCTTGTCCTTTAGCAAGCCGATTTTTCTTGCATATTCATTAAATACACGCGTCAATGCCGCTTTTGCACCTGTTTCATGTGTGCCGCCATCACGAGTACGTACATTATTAACGAATGACAAAATCGTTTCTGAATAACCATCGTTATATTGGAAAGCGAATTCTACTTCAATATCATCTTGTATGCCTTCTACATATTTCACAGGATGAAGAACATCCTTTTCTTCATTCAAATACGCAACGAAAGCTTCAATGCCATTCTCATAAAAGAATACATCTTGTTTGCCTTCCTCGCGCTCATCGATTAATTCAATTTTTAAGCCCTTTAATAAAAAGGCTGATTCACGTAAACGTTCTGCTAACGTATCATAATTGAATTTTGTGACAGAAAAAATCGTTTCGTCTGGTAGGAAATGAACAAGTGTACCTGTTTGCTTCGTTTGCCCAATTTCTTCAAGTGTTGTGACAGGATGTCCACCATGCTCGAAGCGCTGACGATACTTTTTACCATCACGATGAATCGTCACCTCTAAAAATGTTGATAGTGCATTAACTACAGAGGAACCTACACCATGCAAGCCACCACTTGTTTTATAACCACCTTGTCCAAATTTACCACCTGCGTGTAGCACCGTAAAAATAATTTCAGGGGTAGGCTTACCCATTTTATGCATACCTGTTGGCATCCCACGGCCAAAGTCGCGCACACTCATACTTTGATCCTTATGAATTGTGACAATAATATGAGATCCAAAGCCGGCCAGTGCTTCATCCACCGCATTATCTACGATTTCATACACAAGGTGATGAAGTCCACGGCCATCCGTTGAACCGATATACATGCCAGGTCGTTTGCGTACCGCTTCTAATCCTTCTAATACTTGTATAGCGTCATCATTATAAACGCTAGTTGACTGTTTATTCGTCAAAAAATTCCCCTCCAAAAAACAAACACATGTTCTATTTATGTTCTCATCCTAATAATAATAGCATTTCCTGTCAATAGCTAGCGACAGGTCCATTAAATTTTTAAAATTTGCTCACAGTTTTGATCATCTTTATCAATAGTAAACATCTGCAACAGTTGCTTAAAATTGGTATTTAAGCAGGGCAGACTGCTACTAGTATCCATAAACGTTTGACGCATAGTAGCCAATTTAGTTTCAACATACATAGAATCTAGTTCAGTGTAAACGCTACAATGTTTATTACGGTTAAACTGGATAAAGTTAGACTTCTATTCTACCAAAGGAATGAAGGATTGACAAAATTGCCTTTTTGCCTATATTTTTATAAAGGTTTTTTTCACTTTCTAGAATCTCATGTCTGAAAGCCTATCCCTTATTAATAGGTTTTCTTTTGTATTGAATTCAAGGCTCCTAATGAAATCTCCTTCATAACATTGTAGATTAGCAAGAAAAAGTGTAAAATACTTGTTACAAACTATTAGTACCAAGTGGTGGACTATGAATGAAAGGAGTCCAGCTATGATCAATGGACTTATTATTTTATGTGCTTATCTAATCGGCTCTATACCTTCGGGATTATGGATAGGTAAAATTTTTTATAATACCGATATTCGTGAACACGGGAGCGGTAATCTTGGTGCAACCAACACATTCCGAACATTAGGGAAAAAAGCAGGTATCGTTGTAACCGTAATGGATGTGCTCAAAGGAACAGCTGCGGTTTTATTAGTAGCACTTCCCGTTTTCTCTGACAGCACACTGCATCCATTATTACTTGGTCTTGTTGCCGTAATCGGTCATATGTTTCCGATCTTCGCCAATTTCCGTGGTGGAAAAGCAGTGGCAACATCCGCAGGTGTTTTATTAGGCTATTCGTGGCCACTCTTTGTCCTATTATTTATTACCTTTATTGTGACATTAAAAATCACAAAGATCGTCAGCCTAACATCGATGATAGCCGCTTTAGTAGCACTTATCTATGCAATCGTTTATTATTTTGTTACGGGTGACTTTGCATTAGGCATCTTGGTAGCCTTTTTATTTACCTTTATTATTTATCGTCACCGTGCCAATATTACACGTATTAAAAACGGCACTGAGCCAAAGGTAAAATGGCTTTAGGAAGAGAGGAGCATTCGAAATGAACATTGCATTGACAGATGAAGCACTCCAGTGGTTCAAACACGAAATGGAAGTAGAACCAGGTGATACGATTCGTTTTTATGCACGCTATGGTGGCTCTAGTCCTTTTCATGAAGGCTTTTCACTTGGCATGACTCGTGAAGAACCTATTGCTATAGGCGTACAGACAGTGGTTGATGGTGTAACCTATTACATTGATGAGAAAGATCTCTGGTTCTTTAACAATCACAACTTACATGTTGACGTTGATGCTAGTAATGATGAATTGCAATATGACTATCGTACATAAAACAGTCTATCCTTTCAGTCCATGAAAGGATAGACTGTTTTTTTATTTGGCTTCATCATGCCAATAGTTAGATTTTCACCCTCACCTCGTTTATCTATCAAAAAAATTGTCCACTCTATAAATAATGAGCGTATATTTGAGGAGGAAAACACATGTCTATGTCTAACAATATCGATACCTCCCCATCCAATACTAACGATTTGTTATATACATCCCTAGCTAAAAATAAAAAAATCATTGAACAGGCGCTTGGTCACAGTAATGACATCATCATACGTGAAATCACAATTGGTGAATCTACCCCTCATAACATCGCTATAATTTCGATCGATGGCTTATCAGATAAAACTACAATCTCCGATTCTGTTATTGATAAGCTTATGGCAAATATCGAGGAAGAACAAGACATTGAAATAACGACCATTAATCAATATGTACGAAACTCCTATTTAACAGTTGGGGATGTGTCGAATATCGAGCATTTCACAACACTCTACAATGCCATTCTCAATGGGGAAACGGTTATTTTATTAGATGGGTTTGCAGAAGGGATTGTGACAAGTACCAGAAGTGCTAAGGATCGAGCCGTTACAGAGCCATCGACTGAATCTGTTATTCGAGGTCCTAGGGAATCCTTTACCGAAACCATACGTACTAATACTGCGCTCATCCGTCGCAAAATAAAAAGTCCGAATCTCTGGATAAAATCACGCGTTATCGGTGATGTGACACAAACAGATGTCGCTGTCATGTATATAAATGGCATCGCCAGTGACAAAGTTGTCGCAGAGGTATTAGCCCGATTAGACCGTATTAATATCGATGGCATACTGGAAAGTGGTTATATAGAAGACTTTATTCAAGACTCTAAAAACTCTATGTTTCCAACAGTCTACAATTCAGAACGTCCAGATGTCATCGCTGGTGAATTATTAGATGGCAAAGTGGCGATTCTAGTTGATGGTACCCCCTTTGTCTTAGTAGTACCAGCGTTATTTACATCCTTTTTACAATCAGCAGAGGATTATTACCAACACTGGATGATTAGCTCGCTTGTACGCATACTTCGATTTTTTGGTATCAGTCTAGCATTAGTCGCGCCATCCTTGTATGTAGCTATAACTACCTTTCATCAGGAAATGCTGCCAACTCCTATGTTGATCAGTATTGCGTCACAAAGAGAAGGCGTCCCGTTCCCCGCAGTTGTGGAGGCACTCATTATGGAGATTGCCTTTGAGGTATTAAGGGAGGCTGGGCTTCGTATGCCTAGAACAATCGGCCCAGCGGTGTCTATTGTCGGTACTTTAGTTATTGGTCAGGCGGCGGTTGATGCGGGTGTTGTATCCGCTGTAATGGTTATTATTGTAGCCTTAACAGCAATTTGTAGTTTCCTATTCCCTGCCTATGGCTTATCTAATACCATTCGCGTGCTACGTTTCCCATTAATGATTTTCGCTGCCATGTTTGGTTTATTTGGCGTGATGTTTGGCATTATGCTGATTATCCTACATTTATGTAGCATTCGTTCATTTGGCGTACCTTATTTGAGTCCATTTGCACCGTTAGTTTTAAAGGATCAAAAAGATGCTTTTCTTTTGTTCCCTCGTAGAAATTTACTAACAAGACCTCGTTTAGTCAATCAAAAAAATATTGTTAGAGGGCATAAATATATCAATATAAAAGGACGGAAATAAACTACAGGTAAAATGAGGAATGGAATATGGCAAAAGTAAAAGTGATTTGTTTGCTCTGTAGCCTCACTTTACTATTAAGTGGCTGCTGGAGTAAGCGTGAATTAAATGAATTAGCCATTGTCGTAGCACTTGGCATTGACAAAATAGACGAAGAATATGAGATAACGGTTCAAATTGTCGATCCAAGTGAAATTTCTATGAGACAAGCTTCCACGCAGCGCTCTCCTGTTGTTAGCTATCATTCGAGAGGCGAAACCATCTTTGAGGCAATTCGAAAAATGACGACCATCGCTGCACGAAAACCTTATTTTGCTCATCTTCAAGTGGTCGTTTTAGGAGAAGATTTAGCCAAAGAAGGGATTAGTGATTCACTCGATTTAATCGTAAGAGACCATGAATTTCGTAAAGATTTCGATGTCATTATGTCTCATGAAGCGACAGCGAAGGATGTATTAAATGTACTAACACCCATTGAAAAGGTGCCTGCTAATAAAATGTTAAATTCCCTTGATGTCTCTGAAAAAGCTTGGGGCTCCACAATAGCTGTCAATATAGATGAATTAGTCAATACGTTGAGTAATAAGCAGAAAGGAGCCTTAATTTCTGCTATTGAAGTTCATGGTGATAAGAACTTAGGCATGGATCAAACCAATGTACAACGCGTTAAAACACCTGTGTTGTTACAGTATGCAGGATTAGCAGTCTTTAAAGGGGATCAATATATTGGGCTTCTTACTGAGGCTGAGAGTAAAAGCATTAGTTTTCTGAATGACAAAATACAAAGTACGATTGAAATCATAGCCTGCCCAAAGAAAGGAACTCTATCGACTGAAATTACTCAATCCACTACAAAAGTGAAAGGATCTTTTGTTCACGGAAAGCCGAAAATCGATGTTCAAATTAACGTCGAGCAGAATGTTGGCGAGGTCGAATGTGATATCGATCTTACAAAAAATAAATCTATTGATTATGTCAATAAAAAAACAGCAAAAGGCATCGATGAACGAATCGAAAAAACCTTAGAGAAAATACAGCAGCAATATAAAGTCGATGTTTTTGGTTTTGGTGATGCATTACATCGGGCAGATGCGAAACAGTGGAAGAAAATCAAAAATGATTGGACGACCATTTTTCCAGATTTGGCAGTGGATGTTCATGTGAAAGTAACGACACAAGGTTTAGGAACGATGCAAAACTCATTATTAAACAATCCAAAGGAGGAGTAACGGAATGGTTTTAGCCGTAGCCATCTTTATCATTTCAGTGATCTTGGCATTTTTTTATATACCTAAGCTAAAAAAGCAGCAAGAAACAAAAACCATTGTCGTATTTTCTGTCTTGCTACTAATCGGTACTGCTTTAAATATCGGGATTGCGTTGAAAGTCCATATTCCGAGCCCAATGGACTTAATTACATTTATTTTTGCACCAATTAGAGATTATATTGTAGCCATAACAAAATAGATAGATGGATGAAAAATGGAGGGTGGATAATGGAAAAAGAGATGATAAGTTCAAGACAGTTTACGATAATTTCCATTCTCTATTCAATCGGTACTGCCATCTTAATCATACCTTCAAGTATTGCTAGTTCATCTAAGCAAGATGCGTGGATTGCTGCCAGCATTGGTGTCGTTCTTAGTTTACTAATCGTTAAGTTATTTTTGACGCTTGCCAACCAAACACCATCACTCAATTTTATAGAGGCAAACGAAAAAATTCTCGGTCGCTTTTTTGGTAAAATCACAGCAATTTGCTTCTTAATCATGACTTTTCTTTCTGCTGGAGAATTACTCTATTTTATTGGTATCTTTATGAAGACAGAAGTCATGCCAGAAACACCAACATTGGCATTTGCATTATTGTTTAGTATTATCATTATGTACGCTGCCTATTTAGGCATTGAGACCTTTGCGCGGTCGGCAGAAATTCTCTTCCCACTATTTGTCTTAATTTTTATCTTTTTCGTTGTTTGTATTACGCCTCAAATTACTTTTGAAAATATACAACCCATTTTAGAAGCGAAAAAAACATCCATGTTTTATAGCATTGTACGCTTTATGAGTATTTTTTCCTTTCCGCTAGTGGTGTTACTAATGCTATACCCTGCTGCAGTCAATGTTCAGCAATCTGCACAGAAAGGATTTTATATTGGGACTATAATCGGAGGCATTTTCTTAATTACGTTGATTGTGCTTTCCATCCTCGTATTAGGACCTGAAAATACTGCATCTAGAACATTTCCAAGCTATGCGCTAGCACAAAGAATATCAATAGGGGAATTTTTGCAACGTATTGAAATCATCATGGCTTTCATGTGGATTTCGTCCATTTATATCCGTACATTTATGTATTTCTATACAACCGTTGTCGGTCTTGCACAGATTTTGAAAATCAAGGATCATCGTCCTCTCATTATACCTATGGGTCTAATTATCATTGCGCTTTCCCAAATTGTTCATCCAGATATTGTGCATTCAACCAATTACAATAATGAAATTTGGCCCATTTTTTCTTTTATATTTACCATTTTATTACCGATACTTTTATTGATTGTCGCAGTTATACGAAATCGCAAAACCAAAGCTCAAAGTACCGAAACACCTAATACAGAAACAACGAATGACAATCAAAAAGTCTAATTTCTTTTATGGTGAGAAAAGAAATTAGACTTTTTATTAATTAGATATGATATTCAATTTCATCTACAAAATCCCATTCGTATGGTGTTTCTTGGTAAACATAGTAGTTCAACCAGTTAGAGAATAATAAATGCGTATGGGCACGCCATGTATTCATTGGCTCCTGTGATGGATCATCATTCGGGAAGTAATTCACAGGAACAGCGATATCTATGCCCTTTGCGACATCACGGCTATATTCATCGGCTAATGTTGTCGCATCATACTCCAGATGCCCTGTAATCATAATGTTTTTATTATCTTTTGATTGGACGATGAACACACCTGCATCCTCTGAATAGGATAATAATCGTAAGTCTGGATGATTGCGAACCTCGTCGATCGAAACAGAAGTATAGCGTGAATGTGGAGCGGTAAATAAATCACTGAAGCCCCGTACTAAATCCACTGTTAAATCGGTAATTACATGGGAATAGACACCTGAGCATTTAGCTGAAAGTTCTACCTTTCCTATCCCATAATGATGATACAGTGCCGCCTGTGCCCCCCAACAGATATGTAAAACGGATGTCACATTCTTTTTGGACCAGTCCATAATTTCTGAAATTTCCCGCCAATAGTTAACTTCTTCAAAGGCCATTTTTTCTACAGGTGCTCCCGTAATAATCATCCCGTCATAGCGACGGTGACGAATTTGGTTGAACGTTGTGTAAAATAGCTGTAAATGTGATTTACTGACGTTTTTCGACTCATGTGTGGCCGTATTTAAAAAGGTGATATTTACCTGTAACGGTGTATTCCCTAATAAACGTAGTAATTGAAGCTCCGTTTTTTCTTTTTCAGGCATTAAATTCAATATTAATATGTTTAACGGACGAATTTGCTGTGTTTTCGCACGATCCTCTTCCATGACGAAGATTTTTTCCTCACGTAAATGTTCTCCAGCTGGTAAATTTTTCGGAATATTAATTGGCATCTTGCGTTCCCCTCTCTTTGATCACTCTCTTTTAGCAAACCTTGCTGACAAATTAAAAAATCCTCCTCATTCCATACGAGATAGAATGAGAAGGATTTTTTCACGTCCACTCTTATCTCTCAAAGGAAAAATCCTTTGCTGGAATTAGCACCTTTCTAACAATTGTTAGAGGTTGCTGAAGCGTCATCGGGCCAAATCCCTCAGCTTCTCTTGATAAGATTATTTAATTACATTGAATTGTAGCATGTATTAGTTAGAATATCAATAATTCATAGAATATTTTGTGATTCAAATGCATGTTCCTCGTTTATTTGATGTACACTAAGCTTGCTATAAGTAGTGTTTCTACATTTAAAATTTATGGTAAACATGCCGTATTTATGTTACCATATAACTTTAGTAACAGAGAGGAACGTGAATACTTTGATTAAAATTGAATTTCCAAAACCTGATGTAGTCATCCGTCAACGTGAACAAGAAGTAAAACCTGGTGATGTGCCTATCACACCATACTTTGGTTTTATTGACTTCCATAAAATCACACGTGATAAAGGCGGCATTTTTTTATTCTATAATGACAAGAATGAGCTATTATTTGTCGGCAAAGCACGTAAAATTCGTCAACGTATTAAAAAGCATTTCGAGGACAATGTATCTCCGATGAAAAATCATCGTGATGAAGTGTTCAAAATTGAGGTCTATGAAGTAGAAGATCCAATGGAACGTGAAATTTACGAAACATATGCGATTAACACTTTCCGCTCCAAATACAATGTAGAGAAAGTCTTTTATTAAGATATCTTGTAAAGAAACCGAAATCTCATTTAATGGGATTTCGGTTTTTGTCTTATATAGAGGTTACGCGATCTATTGGCGTACTCTCGCCGTTTATTCGCAAAACAATCGTGTCTAGCTCAGGATCTTTGGTGATAATTTTATATACATAGAGTTGAGCCTCTTTTCGTTGCTCGCTACCTTCTTTAAGTTGGATGACTTGACTGTTTTCTTCAGCCGCAATACTTGCCAGCACATTCCCTTTCGAATAATAAACAAGATAATACGTAGAGTCATCTTCATACAATAATTGAATCTTATCATTAGCCACAATTTTTGTTGAATATTGTCTGGAACGACAGTTAGCTCACGAATCATTAGTGGTTTGGTAGGTGTTTTATCGTTACAAGCTCCTAACATTAATAAGCTCATTAAACCTAGCAACACGAATTTTTTCACGTTACTCCCCTTCCCTTATGACTATTCTAAGAAAAAAGCTTTACGCTCCTTAGCAATCCAGTCTTCTAATTCCTGATCATCACGTTTTACCAATCGATTGATAAGGACGTCATGCCAAACATAATCCTCTAACAAATAAATATGGACAGGGTCATTGGTGATAAAGGCCATTTCTTGCGTAGATGGAGAATGACCATAAATCATTTCCTGACCATCTACCGATAAAATAAACCAATGTGGTGTAGACGTTTTTTTCGTGTAGTGTGTAGCTCTATGCTGGTCAATCGACTCTAGCTGTTCCCCTACATATAAGGTAATACCATGAATAGGAACATGCTGTGCCACTTCTTGAATATCTTCCCTTAAAGTATCATACATATCTTCCCACATCGATAGAATCACTTTTTTCTTGGCTTTTTTTAAGAGTGACTGGCAATAGTTGATGATCGCCTCCTTGCCCTTTAGCATGACTACTTTTGGCTCCACTTCCTGCACTTTTTCCTCTAATTTTTCTAATTTCGCACTCATGGATGTAAAATTCGATTGCCAGCGCTGCTGCATTTGCTGTAAAAACACAGACACAGGCATAGCCGCATAGGTCGTTTGTTCAGCCGTTTCTTCTTTTAGCACAATTCCTTTTTCGACAAGGACGTTTAAAATATCATAAATTCTTGCGCGTGGTATACCAGAATTTTTACTGACCTGATAGGCACTAACATGACTTTGCTGCACAAGTGCCGTATAGGCCTTTGCTTCATACTCTGTAAAGCCCATGTCTTTCAACTGGGCGATTAATTCCTCCATGTAATCCCTCCATTATCTTTATTATAGGCTACTGTTGTGAAGATTTGCCAATGAAAAAATGAGGGTTTACAGCGCAATTAAAATTAGTTACTATTTCAGTAGTAACTAATTTAAAAGAGGTGTAATATGTTTTTTGAAGTCGATGTACATATTCTTATCCTGTTAATTTCATTTGGATTCCTGGCGGCTTTTGTCGACTCTGTAGTGGGAGGGGGCGGTTTAATTTCATTGCCAGCTTTATTGTTTGCTGGCCTCAATCCAGCCGCTGCTGTTGCAACCAATAAACTTGCCGGGACAATGGGTTCACTGACATCTTCCATTTCCTTTTATCGTTCTGGTCAGCTTGAAATACGATCCGTTCTCAAATATTTCCCGCTTGCCTTTGTCGGCTCCTTATTTGGTGCATGGACCGTGCATTTAATCAATCCAGCATTACTAAAGCCATTGATGCTCGTGATGCTGGCGGCCGTTGCGGTTTATACAATTTTCAAAAAGGATTGGGGCGCTGTCTCTAGTGTAAAAACTCTCTCTAGAACCCACTTACTATTATTTATGGGGTTATTATTTGGCATTGGTTTTTATGATGGGTTTCTTGGACCTGGTACAGGCTCTTTTTTAATCTTTAGCTTCTTGTTGATAGGCTTTGATTTTTTAAAGGCGGCAGGAAATGCAAAGTTTTTAAATTTGGCAAGTAACGTGGCTGGCCTTTGTATGTTTGCCTACTTAGGTCAAATCCATTTTGTTTATGGCTTCGTGATGGGCATTGCTCAAATTGGTCTATTAGCTTAACTACCGAATTCATTATTCACCCCTCTCATGGAAATATTTCGTTTTCTACAAAACGGTAAATACTACTTGAATTATCCTTATATGTAAATACACCCCTATTAGCAGCAACAGCACTATCCTTGCTCTTGATAAGCGTGTCACTTAGTTCGTTCATATAGTTTTTATAATGTTGAATTGACGATTTAGGCAGCTTCGTTAGGCGAGCAAGATATTAATTACTTTGTGCCTGATACGCATCAACTAATCCTCAACTATGCGCTTGCTTTACAAATGCTATTTGTTTTAAGCGTTAAATAATGTGCTCTTTGATCACCTATTTTTCCAGTCAGAAAAGGCAGGACCATCGCTGGGAATAAACCAAACAATAATTCGGACAAGTTAAATATAGCAGTTTCGTCAGCTATAACGATATCGCTCGCTGCAACAAAGCCAAATCCACCAGCATTGGTGGTTCCACGCACATGTGAAATTGTAATAAATGGCCCATTCATCATTTTCAACCATAAATCATAAAGTAAATCTGGTCTATAAACTTGATCACTACTTTGATTCACATCTACTTCTTTTAAATCAGCGCCAAAACAGAACTCATTTGGAGACCCTTCAAATATAACGATACTACTTCTTTCTTTACATATTGTAATAACTTGAGTACATTCTTTTATCAGTAACTCATTGATTGAATTTTTTGCCTCAGATCGATTGAATTAAAACATATAGGATCTTCAAACTGGACTTTACTAGTTTTCCATTCCAACTTAATACACCCACTTAAAATTTTATTTACAATATCCTGTATCACTAATTCGTATACAATGGTAAACTTACCCTAATTTCTAATGTATTGTTTTGTATGATCGCTTGAGTGCCTCCACCCATCTGTTCAGCAAAAAGCTTTACTATAGCCAACCCCAAACCGCCAGATTTACTTCTTGCTTGATCCCCAGTATAGAAACGTTCAAAAAGCCGTTCTTCCTCATTTTCTTTCAAATCTTTCACCTGATTTTTGAAGGAAATAATAGCATTATCCTCTATAAGTAAACTTACTTGTATGCCCCCTTGAGAATGTTGAATACAATTGTGAATAAGATTTTTTATAATTCTTTTAACCAAATGTTTATCTGCTAAAACGAAGATAGATGGTGTTTGATTTAAATGAATTGATAAATTTTTTTCTTCCAAGTAGGGAATAAAAGTCACAAGACATTCTTCTACAAGGCTATTAAGGTTTGTTCGTTCTAAGTTAATCTTCGGTTCGGAATAAGAAAGATAAGCGTACTCGAAAAAATGTTGAATTAAATTCTCTAAATCCTCTGTATGTTTTTCAGCGATTTTAAGCCTTTTTATTTGCTCTTGTGACGACTCTTCTCTTTTCATTAATTGTTGATACCCCTTAACAGCGGTTAATGGCGTCCGTAAATCATGGGAAATATTAACGATTAATTCCTTGAATTTCTTATCTTCCCTAATACTTTTAAGGCGGATATTCTCCTCGACCTTTAAGTATTTATTAATAATAGATGTCAGTTTATTTAAGTCTTTATTTATTAATTCAACACTTACAGGCTGTCGGGTATGTTCTCTTAAGCGTTTTTCAAGTTGCGAATTTATACTACGCAGTTGTAGTTGTATAAGTCCGATATATATAACTAATAAAAGAATTATTACTATTAAAACAACAACTACAATATTCACTTCTGACCTGCCTTCCAATTATTTAATTTCTGATTTTCTAAAAACTCCATTTGCAATGCTAAGCATCCATACAATAAATAACAAGCTGATACCAACTGCTTTCAAAATATCATTTACTTCTGAATTCATGGAAAGAACTTGATTATTTACAGAAAAGGGTGTAAAGGAAAGGAAATTTTCTATAAACGAAATTTCTGTTCCTAGCCCGCCTAAGATTTGTAAAACCAATATAATACCAAAGCCTAAGAAGATAACCAAAGAAGTCTTTCTTACGATAAATGCAAGAAGTATACCTATACTCATTTGGGATGCATATGCAAACATCATAACAAGCATAATAACAAGCATTTTTCCAAATACTGCTCCTGTTAAATCTAGTTCTGCCGTATCTGCTAATATATTAAGGAATATAGATGCAGAAAACGGTTCGGAAAACTCCGCTCCAGTTGAGAATGCAATGATGGTTACAACCGTGTATGGTAGAATCATAAGGAATACTAAAAAATATAAAACAATCGCTTTACTAATTATTATAACTCCCCTACTAACGCCACAAGAGGATATCGTATCGTTTATTGATTTATTACTAAAATCGCTACATATATATAAACCTGCTAAAAATGGTCCTACAATTGCTATTGTCATTACATCACTTAATCCTGAGATGTGACCACTTATTTCAGCACCTACTTTTCCTTGAGCTACTAAATACGATACAAATGTCACAATTGCAGCGGCAGCCCACATAATTAAAAACAGTATTTGAATAGATTTAGACTTTTTTAGTTTATACAGATCCGCTTGAATGATATTAATCATTCTTTTCTACTCCAATAACAGAAATAAAATAGTTTTCTAACGTATCTCCCTCAACAGAAAAGTTGGTCGCAATAATTCCATTTTCAAAAATAGTTTTAGCAACTTTTTTTTTATCATCAACGTAACTATATAGTTTTATAGTCTTATCTTGCATAATCTTATAATTGGTTGTGCCTAATTCTGTTTCCAATATAACTAATAACTCTTCTGGATTGTCACATTCAATGAGAAGATGTCTTTGACATTTATTCTCCAGCTCTTCTAGTGACAAGGTTTGTTTGATTTCTCCATCATGGATAATAATATAATCTGTTGCTACCTGGTATAGCTCAGGGAGATTATGGCTTGAAATAATAACGGTTATATGTCTCTCTTCACATAGCTTCTTAAGCAAATTTCTTATTTCTTTCACACCAATTGGATCAAGTCCATTAATTGGTTCATCTAGAATAAGTAATTCAGGATTGTTAATCAGCGAAACTGCAATTCCCAATCTCTGTTTCATACCAAGCGAAAAATCTTTAACTTGTTTCTTTCCAGTATCACCCAATCCAACTAACTGTAATAGTTCATCTTCAATCTCTACATTCGAAATTCCTCTTAAAACTCTATGATATCTGATGTTTTCCTTTGCTGTTAAACCCATATTTACGCTCGGCGATTCGATCATGCACCCTATTCTTTTACGTTCGACTTGAATAGCTTTTGGATTGTCCTTCCCGAAAAGCTCCAATTTACCCGATGTCGCAAAACTTAGACCTGCAATAATTCTCATTAGAGTACTTTTACCTGCGCCATTACTCCCTATTAATCCATATATTTTCCCAGATTCGATTGTAATGGACACATTCCGTAAAGCATCTGACTTACGAAATGTTTTTGTTATTTCGTTTGTTTTTAACATGTAATCTGTCAACTTCATCACCTCAATTCCTAATATAATATCTAAAAGTTAAGAAAAGGTTAAGAATAAAAAAAGGTTAAGAAAAAAATTTTCCTTAATCCTTATACAAGCGATATCCCAGCCCCCATACTGTTTCTACATAATCGATATCAGGGTTGATCGTTTTCAATTTATTTCTCAAATTGCTAATATGTGTTTTTACTGCATTGTCATCTCCTAAATATTCTTTATTCCATAAAGACTCATAAATATTACTTTTCGAGTAAACTTTTTTAGGGTTTCGCATTAGTAATTCCATGATGAGGTATTCCTTTGCAGTAAGTTCTAACTTTACTCCAGATAAGGTCAGTTGTTTATTCGTAAGATCTAAGTCTAAATCCCTATACTTTAATACATTATTTGCTTTCTTCTGGCTATTATAATGACGTAGATTAGTCATTATTCGTGCTGATACTTCTCCTAAGTTAAATGGCTTTGTTATGTAATCATCAGCACCTAAACGTAACAAGTCAATCTTCGTTGAAACCATATCTTTAGCCGAAATAATAATTATCGGAATGTCATAATGAGCTCGGATTTCTTTTAAGATTTCCTTGCCACTCTTGTATGGAAGCATGATATCTAACAAAATCAAGTCGTATTGATTCTGCTTAGCTTCCATTAGACCATCCATTCCATTAAATGCAATGTTCACTTCATAACCTTCATCTTCTAAAAACTCCGATAGCAATCTACTTACATCTACATTATCTTCAATAATCAGTATTTTTTCCATTTGTTTTTAATATTGAAGCAGTGCTTTTCCCCTGCACTTAACTTCTAACTGTACGTTACCCTAGAATACAGTTTTCCCCTTTCCTTAATTATCTAGTTTAACAATGTTGCATTATACTGCGAATACAAATTGATTCTCTGAAAGTTTCTTATTAGCCGACTTCTTAGTATATGTAATTTAATCTTATTAAGTTATTTAAACAAAAGATAGTACAACACTTTTATTCCCATATTATACAAAGAACCCATTTTCATTAAGTTCCGTTTTATAATTAATTTCCCATTATGCTTTGATAGAATGAAATTTATTAGGTAGCTTTGCTTTAACAACTAAAGCACTTTTTTCCTAGTCACTTATTTTATTGAGATTGTTTAAACTACTTTTGAATTGTGATTTTCTTTACTATTGCTTGCTCTACGGTCGAACCCAAGGAGTCACCCTTTCTTCACTGCAACCCAATCCACAAGTGATAATTACAAAAATAGTATTTATGCCCAATATATACTAACTTATTGTTTCATCATAAACAACCATCGTGGATAACATTCGTGTTGTATTTAGTTCACTTTTTAATTGTTAGGCACATTTTTCATAAATAAAGAAAATTCTAGTAATTCATATTAGTAAGCTATTGCCAACCGTTTGACAAGGATCTAACTCCTCCACCAATAATTCATAAATTAGAGAAAACATTAAAGATTGTCTCTTTAAGATTAGGAATACAAAGTGCCTCTTGTCTTTGGGTACTCTCTAGTAGTTCTTTCATACAGAAGACTAATTTGGATCCCTTCACCATTTATGACAATTTTCAGTTAAAAAAGCATACTGCTTTCTTAGTTCATTAAATACCATACACATACTCTATCCAACAAATAAATTTATTTAATAATCTACCAATTAATTTTCATAAAACCAATTAACTGCTGTATTGATTAGGAACGTAAGCAATTGAATTGTGCAGTCGTTAATTTTGTAATCTTCAGCTTTTAATAATATTCAAATTATTGTTATTTTTTCTATATAGTGTTTTAACATAAATTACTCGCTATAAATAAAAAATCCTGATTATCATTTGGGTCACTGAGTGTCATTTTTGAGACAGTAAGAAAACACCCTATTTTACAGCCAGTTGACGGTATTGAACCGGTGACTGGTTGTTTAATTTTGTTTTAATCCGAATATTGTCATAATAGTAAATGTATTCGTCGATAATATTTATTACACACGCATTTGTTGTGCGATAAATATTATTGAGGTAGAACGTTTCAGACTTTAGCGAGGAGTGAAACGTTTCGATTGGGGAATTATCAGCGGGCGTGCCTTTACGAGACATGCTCATGATTTTTTCAAGATGCTCCCCTTCCCTTATAACTACTCTAAGAAAAATGCTTTACGTTCTTTAGCAATCCAGTCTTCAAGCTCTTTATCATCGTGCTTCACTAGTCGATTGATAAGAACATAATGCCAAACATAATCCTCTAATAAATATGCACAGGATCATTCGTTATAAAAGCAGTTTCTTGGTTCGACGGCGAGTGACCATAAATCATTTCTTGTCCATCAACCGATAAAATAAACCAATGGGGTGTAGAAGTCTTTCTCGTATAGTGTGTGGCTCTATGCTGATCTATAGATGTCAGATGTTCCCCGATATATAAGGTAATGCCATGCATCTCCACAAGCTAAGATACCTCTTGAATATCCTCTCGTAAGGCATCGTACATATCTTCCCACATCGATAGGAATGGAAGAATAAGTCGTTTGATGCGCTGTTTCCTCTTTTAGTACGAATCCCTTTTCAACAAGACTATTTAATATGTCATAGATTCTAGCTCTTGGAATCTCAGAGTTTTTGCTAACTTGATAGGCACTGACATTACTATTTTGTACGAGTGCTGTATAGGCCTTTGCCTCATATTCTGGCAATCCCAGTTCTTTTAATTGGGCGATTAATTCATTCATATCATCCCTCCATATTTTTATTATAGGCTACTGTTGGGGACATTTTCCAATGAAAAAATTAGACTTTACAGCACCAAATAAATTAGTTACTATTTCAGTAGTAACTAATTAAGAAGAGGTGTAATCATGGTTTTCGATGTGGATGTACATATTCTAATACTATTAATTTCCTTTGGATTTCTGGCGGCATTTATCGATTCAGTCGTTGGAGGTGGCGGTTTAATTTCCTTACCAGCCTTATTATTTGTTGGCTTAAATCCCGCCGCTGCTGTAGCAACTAATAAATTAGCTGGTGCGATGGGCTCACTCACTTCGTCCATTTCCTTTTACCAGTCTGGTCAACTTGAAATTCGATCTGTCCTGAAATATTTCCCTCTCGCCTTCATTGGATCATTATGTGGTGCATGGACTGTTCATTTAATTAACCCAGCCCTACTAAAACCATTAATGCTTATCATGCTGGCAGCTGTTGGGATTTATACGATCTTTAAAAAGGATTGGGGCGCTGTTTCAACGGTAAAAAATCTATCTAAACCCCACTTATTTTTATTTATGATGCTATTATTCGCTATTGGGTTTTATGATGGGTTTCTTGGTCCTGGAACGGGCTCTTTTTTAATCTTTAGCTTCTTGCTTGTTGGCTTTGATTTTTTAAAGGCGGCAGGAAATGCGAAATTTTTAAATCTAGCGAGTAATGTGGCAGGTGTTTGTATGTTTGCTTACTTAGGTCAAATCCATTATGTATATGGTTTAGTCATGGGGGTTGCTCAAATTGGTGGGGCTGTGCTTGGCTCTCGCATGGCCATTCAAAAGGGAAGTGGCTTTGTCCGTACGCTTTTTATCATTGTGACGATGACACTCCTTGCAAAAAATGCCTACGATTATATGATTCATTAACAAAAAACAACGCCACAGTAGAAAATCTGCGGCGTTGTTTTACATTATATTAGGAAGTGCTCGTCCTTAAATATATGACTAGTAGCCAGACTTACGATTACAAAAATAATTAAGGAAGCTACAATTGGAATCGTAACCGTATGCATACCGAAAGCGGTCGGATAAAACCGGTCGATGAAAATATATAAAGCCATACCTGAAATCATTGACGAAATGGCGCCATATTTGTTTGCTTTCCTCCAGTATAACCCAAGAACTACCGTCCAAATAAAGACGGCCTCAAGTCCACCGAATGCAAATAAATTTAACCACACTAATAAATCAGGTGGATGGAGTGCAAAGACGATAACTGCTAAGCCAATCACAGCCGTGACAATAAAGCTTGCACGTTTAATTTCCGCATCACTTGCCTTTGGCTTCATGTAATTTAAGTAGATGTCTTTGACAACTGTAGAGCTTACTAGCATGAGCAGTGCATTAACAGTAGACATGGTAGCGGCCATTGGTGCTGCTAAGACAATCCCTGCTAAAAATGGAGGCAGTACCTTCAATGTTAAGAGTGGCATGACTTTATCACCAATATCGATACCAGGTAGGACAGGTCGTGCTAACACACCTATTAGATGCATTCCAAACATGATTGTCCCAATGGCAATCGTGCCAATAATAATCGCTAAGTGCATACTTTTAGAATCCTTATAACTCATCGCACGCACGGCGATTTGCGGAAGTCCGACCACACCTACACCAATTAATATCCAAAACGTTGAAACATACAGTGGCGTTAAATCCCCTTCTGCACCAAATGGAGATATGAAATTGGGATTTTCTGCGACCAGCGAGGTCATAATTTTATCGATACCTCCACCTGCAATAATAGTTCCGATTAATAAAATAACAGTTCCGATAACCATGATGGATCCCTGTACAGTATCCGTTAAAGCAACTGCTCGGAAACCACCTATAATGACATACACTAATACCGAAATCGCAAATATAAACAGTGCCGCCGTATAATGTAAGCCTGTTAAAGACTCTATTAAACGTGCTCCTCCTACCCACTGTGCCATCATCGCTGAAAATAAAAAGACAATGATACTAATAGCAGATAGAATGACAATGACATGGCTTTTATAGCGTTCTCGTAAAAAGTCGATAAGCGTAATAGCTTGGTGACGACGAGCAATAATGGCAAATTTTTTCCCTAAAATCATCAGGACAAAATAGCCCGCAGGTAACTGTGCCATTGCAAGTAGCACCCAGCCGAGCCCCTTCGTATAAGCTACTCCTGGCCCCCCGATAAAGCTACTCGCACTACCATATGTAGCTATCATTGTCATCGCTAGAATAAATCCACCCATTTCTCGACCACCAAGGAAATACTCCTGTAGAAACGAGTTAGAAGAGCGGACATGTTTATTGGCCCAGAAACCAATTCCAAATATAATAATTAGAAATAATAGCAATGGAAATACAACTTGCCAATGCATTAGCGCTCCTCCTCCTCATCTTCAAATGGAACTTCTTTAAAAAAGAGCTTCATTACGATCCAGATGAGCAGGATCATAAAGCCTGTCCCTGCGATACAGCTATAGAAAAACCAAGCAGGAAAACCCAAAACATATGAATAATTTGCGGGATCACCTGCACCTAGTCCATAAGCAAAGCCAAACCAAATCGTAAAGTTGACAAGGACTAGTCCTATCCCAATAAGCGCCTCTTGATGCGCTATTTTAAAGCGTTGATCTTTCACATGCAATCCCCCTAACCTTCTCTATTTTACTGATATGTTGGTCTGATGGGAAGAGATGTGAAAAAATAAGCGTCCTTGACTTCACTACACTTTAATAAGCAATATATTTACATATTCCATTGCACATGCTAAGTTGGTGATAATTGTAAAAATAGGCGATGATAAATGAGATGGATACATGTTGTAGGAATTGTTGTTTTAACCGCACTGTTAAGTATAAGCGGAACATATTTTGTCACGGACAAGAATTATAAACAAGAAACCTCTAATAAAGGTACTGACAGTGAATTAGATAACAGTCCAAAAAAAGAGGTCAAGGAAGAATTTGTATCGACAGTAGATACGAAATTTGGTTGGGAAAACCCCGTCTTCTCCATGAAGATTGATGAATGGAAAAGTGGAGATGAACCATTTGTTGACAATCTAGTAGAACTTCAACAAATGTCGTACCAAAAAATAATTGCTGATGAAAAAGAATCCTCCATCATGATTACACTTGAAAGAATTGACACATTGCTGCAAATGGTAGAGGAAAATAAAGATGATTATGAATACAGTGAACAATATTTGGATGTATTAAATCGTTGGAAATTAGGTGATTTTTCATCTGTAGACCAAGATCATAATGATATATGGTTTCTTCAAGGATCAAAGCAAGGTGGGATCGCTTATGGGATTGCAACAAAAGAACAAGAAATCGATTATATTTTTCGAGTCTTCGCTAAAGAGGTAGTAGAGGTGTTTGGGAGTTCCATTCATACGAACTAAGCAACTAGCTTCTGTATTGTAAATTCTACTAATGGTGAAGGTTTAGCCTATAAAATACAGTAACCCCCGTCTACAAATAGTTAGACGAAGGTTAATTGCCTCTATGATTATGACGGCCGCTTTTCCCAAGGCTGTAATGTGCCAACAATAGTGATAAGACGATTTTGTCGAATTGAATCAATAACACCTTGGGAGATTTCCTCATTGGTAAGCCACCTAGAATGACTATTTACAATGATAAAACCTAGCTGTATTTGGTAGGATAGAGCCGAATTAGGCAAATTTAAATTTTCTTGGATTCCACTTAGATTCGCACGACTCCCTAAGATATGAAATAATTTCCATGTCCTATTCCTGCAAGGTGAAACTTCACTAACTATAAAATCTAAAGTCCTTCCAGCATATGAATGAATCCACGCAATGACTAAATCAATGGGTCCATTTTGTTCAATTGTTGCCCTTAGTTTCGTCTGTAATAAGGGAATATTACAATAATCAACTATGATTGGCGTTATCTGTGATGGATCTGATGATTGATGAATGACACTTTCTATTCGAAATTCGTTCCGTTCAATCACAGAAACATGAAAACTTTGACTTACTAACTAAAGAGATGTGTTTGTTAACATCCCTGTCCCATCAATTACTAAAGCGTGTACCATTCATATAACTCTCACTTTTATTCACAAGGCGTAGCATCTACAAGCATATACAAAGCCTTTTTATCAATTTTGCCGACGCTTGTTTTCGGTAATTCCTCTAAGAAAAGGATTTGTTTAGGGATTTTAAATCGACCTAGCTGTTGATGGCACAGCTCGTGGAGTTCATCTAAAATGGTCGCTACTTGATTGTGACAGACAATGAAAGCAGTCACAACCTCTCCCCAATAGTCGTCTGCTACGCCAATTACGGCAACCTCCTGTACATCAGGATGCTGTAACATACACTGTTCGACTTCCTGAGGATAAACATTTTCACCACCGGAGATTATCATTTCTTTTCTACGTCCAACAATAAAGAAATCGCCATCCTCATCCATCATTGCTAAATCGCCCGTTTTTAACCAACCATCTTGCATGATATTGGCTGTTTCCTGCTTGTTATTCCAATAGAAACGAAACATATGCTTGCCTTTTACCAATAGCTCCCCCACTTCACAAGGTGCACAATTATGTCCAGTCGGTTTGATGATTTTAGCTTCAATGAACTGCATACTTTTCCCAACAGCTCCTTTTTTGGCATAGGCATCCTCGCGAGCAATGAAAAAGTTATTGGGCCCTGCCTCCGTCAAGCCGTAGCCCTCTTTAAAAAATAACCCCTTCCTATAAAATGCATCGTAAATAGGATGAGGACATGGGGCACCACCTGATAAAAATACTTTCATCGAAGGAAATTGATTTTCCTGAAAATATTTCGTGGCAATCATTGCTTGATACATCGTTGGGACAAAAAGTGAGATCGTTGTTTCATATTGGTTTGTAGCTCGCAGTGCTGCCTCCGCTTCAAATTTATCGCCAATAATAACAGTCCCACCAGCCATCAGTAAGGGGATACAAAGCGCATTTAAGCCACCTGTATGAAACATGGGCATATAATTTAAAGTACGATCTTTGTCGTGCAAACCCCAGCTAATAATTGTATTCATGGCATTCCAATTGACTGACTCAAAGGATAACACGACCCCCTTTGGCCGACCTGTTGTCCCCCCTGTATAAATCATGAGCCAGGGATCATCTACTTCCATAGGTTGCTTATTAACGCTCCCTTTCTTCTCTTGTTGGATACTATGAAGCAGAAACATTTTGTCTAACACGACTGGACAAGTATCCTCCTCTTCATACAATAAGATTGAAGGGGTCGCATCCTCCAAAATTTGTGTTAATTCCTCTCTACTTAAGCGCCAGTTTAATGGCACATAAATAAGCCCTCGTAGCCCACAGGCAAATAAAATAGCAAAAAGTTGGATATGATTTCTCGCAAAAACTGCGACTCTACTTCCTTTTTTTAGCTGCTGACGCTCGAAAAATTGACTCCATTTGCCGATTTCCTCTGATAATTGCTGATAGGTCCATTGCTCCTCTGACGCTAGATTAATCAAGGCGATGTGATGAGGCGTTAAGGCGGCACGTTTTAAAATCCATTCTTGCTCAACAAACATCTTGACACCCCCATCACATCATAATGGCGCCATCTACATGAAGCGTATGACCATGAACATACGATGCCTCATCAGATGCTAAAAACAAATAGGCATTGGCTATATCCCGTGGGGTTCCTAAACGTTGTAACGGCACGATTGCCCGCATTTGAGCCAAAATATTTTCAGGCATCTTTTTGACCATAGCTGTTTCTGTAAAGCCAGGTGCCACTGCATTGACATTGATACCTTTACGCCCTAATTCCTTTGCCCATGTTTTGGTCATCCCTACAATGGCAGCTTTCGTCGCTGCATAATTCGTTTGACCAACATTGCCATAAACCCCACTAACCGATGATGTATTAATGATTTTGCCACCTCCAGCTGCCACCATATGGGGAATGACCTCCTGTGTGCAATGAAAAACGCCTGTCAAATTGACATCTAACACCTGCTGAAATTGGTCATCTGTCATCTTTGTTAGCATTGCATCTCTTGTAATACCTGCATTATTCACTAAAATATCAATGCGTCCAGCCTGTTCGATCACTGCTGTCACCAGCTGGTTAACGCTCTCTCTACTTGCCACATCCACCTGTATAAATGTAGCGTTTCCGCCTAGTTGTTGAGCTGCGAGATTCCCTGCCTTCTCATCGAAATCAGCGATAAACACCCATGCCCCTTCTTCGATGAAACGCTCGGCAGCCGCATAGCCGATGCCATTGGCTGCACCTGTAATAATGGCTACTTTATTGTTTAAACGCATACTGTCTTCCTCCAATTTCTAAAAAAGCCTCGATTTCAGCTGTTAATTGTGCTAAATCATCCATCAATGGTGAATGCCCACAATCTTTTAAGCTAACAAACTGTGCCGTTTTGCCTAAGTCTTGCAGTAATTCCGCATTCATTTCCTCTGTAATAACTAAGTCACGATCCCCTCTCAGTACTAAAATCGGTATCTGGAGTAGGAGAGCTTCGTGTGACCCTTTTGTCACATCATTGTCAACAGCACTTATATTAAATGTATTGAGTGCATGATACACCTCTGCTAAGTTGCGCTGTGTTAGCATATCCTCTATATATTCTTGGTATTTTTCCTCGTTTGGTTGCTGATGGGTATAAATTAAAGCATTCCATATCGACCGTAAACCTTCGCCGTTTTTTGTGTCATAAAAGCCTTGGATAAGCTTTGTTTTAGATGCATCCACAAGTACATCTTCATAGTTATAGGCTCGCTTAAAGCAGGCTGGATCGCCTGTTCCTAAATCCGTATAAAATGGATAGCCACGTGTAGAAGCGGAAGCCAGTAAGATTAATTGCTGGCAATAACCTGGATAATTGGCTGCAAACTGCATACAAACAGCTCCGCCAGTTGACCAGCCAATCATGTCAAAGCTTTGCAATTGCATCGCATCCACAAATAGCTTCACATCATCACTAAAATCTTTAATGGTATAGATTGGCTGATGATAGGATGAACCTCCAAAGCCTCGTAAATCGATTGCATAGATGGTGTATTTATCATCTAAAGCATCTATCAGCACATCCCAATGCTTAGAGGAAGTCATATTGCCATGAACCAACACTAAAGGATGACTTCCTCCAGCTCTTTTGCGATATGCCATCGTCTCACCATTTGCTAGTTGAATTGTTTGTAACATACCATTTCCCCCTTATCCCCAACGTATTGTGATAGCCCCCCAAACATAGCCAATGCCTGCACTCACTAGTGTCACAAGAGCACCTGCTTGAATACGATTTTGCTCCTGAGCTAGCTGTAAGGACAATATTTGATCGATTTGCCCAATATGTCCATAGTCTTGTAAATAAATAGACTGTTCCTGCTGTAAGCCAAGCTCTGCTAAAATATAATCATGTGCAGACCTTTTCATATGCAGCATTGCTAAGTAGTCGAGCTGTTCTTCACTGTATCCACTTTTCGCTAGAGAACGGCGAATAACCTTCAAAAAATGGCTTAATGATTTTTGTTCTAACCTCTCCTTCATCCCAATCGGGTCCAAAACGTCAAGCTGATATAAATTTTCTGTTAAATGGAATGGTGTTAACGGTGTTTTCGTACCTCCAACTGGTACAACTACATCCTCTGAGAAAGAACCATCTGTCATAATTTCCGCCTCTAAAAGCTGATTTTTTTCATAGTTTTTTTGTAGCAATATGGCACCTCCACCAGCCGCCAAATTGTACATAAAGCGCGTTCGTGGATTGCTGTAATCGATAAAATCCACATTGCGATAGCCACCTGCTAAAAGAATGGTATGAATTGTGTCATCTGATGCCATTAAACTTTTCGCTACTTTCAACGCCATGATCGTCGTACCACAGCGCAATTGCACATCAAATGCCCATGCATTAACTGCACCAAGCTCCTCTTGCATTTTGATGGAGGCTGTCCATAGTGGATATTCCTTATGCTCTTCACCCATATAGATGATCACATCAATATCTTTCGGGTCCAGATTTGCTTTTTTTATTGCATCCTGTGCTGCCCATATGCCCATTTGCACTGTATGATCATGCTCACCAGGGATTGGCTTTTCATAAATGCCCATTTTTTGACGGATAATGTCCTCTGGAATATTTGAAAGAGCCGCAATGTCCTGCGAAGTCATTTTATTTTGAGGTAGATAGATACCTGTACTGACAATACCAACAGTCATTCAAATCGCTCCTTTTCTTGGGACAGAGCAACGGGCTTTTTTCTTTGCTTTAGCTTTGCTCGCCATTTCCAAAACAGCAGTCTTAGTGAGCCAATAATACCTTTCGGGAAAAAGATAACGGCTAAAATATAGAGAATCCCAAAGAAGATAATCCAGCGTTCAAAAATAGGGTAATCTCGTGCTAGCCCTGATAATGCATGCTGTGCATATTCAATCACTGCTGCCCCTAGTAATGGCCCTACTAAAGTGCCGACTCCACCAATAATCGTCATTAATAGCGCATCGAGTGTAATATCCATCGCCATCACACTCGTGTTAACAAAGCGTAAAGAAATCGCATATAAGGAGCCTGCAAAGCTCGCAACAATGCCTGCAACAACGGAGGCAATCACTTTATAGTGCAAGGTATTAAAGCCTAATGATTTCGTCCGTTGTTCATTTTCCCGAACAGCAATTAGTAGTCGACCTGTCGGCGAGTTAACAAAACGGTGGAGCGCTAAAAAGATGACAACTAAGCTTGCTAACACAAAGAAATAGAAGGTCATCCGATCTCTAAAAATATCTGGTGCTCGAAATGTAAAGCCATCATTGCCATACGTGACAGAGCGCCACTTTTCAGCCACTACTAAAAATAACCCCGAGAAGGCTAGTGTGAGCATCGCAAAAAAATGACTTTTCAAGCGCAAGGTTAATAAACCTACTAAAAAACTAACAAAGCCTGCTATTACCATGCCTATCACGATGGACAACAGAAAGATGAATAGTGTGTTCTCCATTTGCTTGAGCATGACCGCTGTCGTGTAAGCGCCAATACCAAAAAACATAGCATGCCCAAAGGAAACAATTCCTGTATAACCGAGCAAAATATCATAGCTCATCGCCAGTATTCCAAAAATGAAAATTTGTGTGAGTAAAATAAGCAGTGTCCTTGAATCATTGACAAAAGGGAGCACAATAAAAATCGCCAATAACAGGAAAAAAGCGATAGAGCGTAAGGACATTTTCTTGTTCATGATGTTCGCTCCTTTCGCATCGTAAACAGCCCCTGTGGACGGAAAATTAAAACGATGGCCATTAAAATCATATTGACGGCTAGTGACAGCACAGGCACATAATAAGCCATAAAGCTACCTGCTAGCCCTACTAAAATAGCAGCCAACAATGAGCCTGAAAAACTACCCATTCCGCCAATGACGACGACAATAAATCCTAAAATGGCGTACTCCATGCCCATCTCCGCATAGATGACGCCCGAATACGGAGCCATCAACATTCCACTAAGTGCCGCCAGAGCCGCACCCACCATAAAGACATATAGAAATACACGCTTAATATGAATACCAAGAGCCTGTGCCATTTCCTTATCCTGCACACCAGCTCGAACGATCAACCCAATCTTCGTGCGTTTCAGCATATATTGAAAAATACCAAAAATCACAAACCCTATAACAATAATAAATAGGCGATATTTGATGATAATCACGTCACCAAATTCCCAGCTTCCCGCTAAATAGCTCGGGGTTTTCACGGCAACACCATTTGGACCAAAAACCACCTTGATGAATTCTTGCAAAACGAGCATAAGCCCTAACGTAATTAAAATTTGCTGAATATGATTGCCGTAAACAGGCGTAATAATCAATTTCTCTGTAAGCAGTCCAAGTAACGCGCCTGTCACAAGCGCACCTATAATTCCTACGATAAAGCTTTCTGTCCACATATAGGTAAAGATTCCCGCATAGGCTCCCCAAACAAATAATCCACCATGCGCAAAGTTCAACACATCCATTAAGCCAAAAATTAACGTCAAACCTGCCGCCAGCAGAAAGATCAGCATCCCTGTTGCTAAGCCATTAATGAGTAAATTGATGAAAAGCTCCAATGATGGTCACCCCCTTTATCCAATTCCTAAATACTTGCGTTTTAGTTCTTCATTGACAATCAGATCCTCCATCATGCCCGAATTTACTGTTCTGCCATCATCGATCAAAGTATAGGTATCACCAATCCGGCTAGCCATCATAAAGTTTTGTTCAACAAGAACAATGGACGTTTTCTTTTTCATTTCCACAATCGCTTCCATCACCTTCTCCACCACTATGGGCGCAAGCCCCTTGGAAGGCTCGTCAATTAATATTAATTGGCTATCATTGATAAAGGCTCTTGCCATGGACAGCATTTGCTTTTGCCCTCCTGATAAATGCCCGCCAGCCTTTTTCCAAAACTTCTTCAAATCGGGAAACAGCTCCAGCACATATTGCTGTCGCTCTAACGTGGCAGTATCCTCCTTATACATAGCTACCTTCATATTTTCCTCTACCGTTAAATCTGCAAAAATCCCTTGATTTTCAGGCACATAACCTATCCCTAATTTAGCCACCTTGTATGTTGGGTTTTTTTTAATGGAGTGGGAGCGAAAGGCGATTTCGCCATTTGTCGCAGGTGTTAATCCCATAATTGTTTTCAAGGTCGTTGTTTTACCTGCACCATTTCGTCCAAGCAGTACGCTAACCTGTCCCTCTCTCGCTTCAAAATTAACTCCCTGCAAAATGTGATATTGGCCGATATGCGTGTGAACCTCATTTAATGTCAGTAAGGTGGTCATCGTACAGCCCTCCTAAATATGCTTGTTGTACGGTATCATTATTCATAATTTCCACGGGTGAACCATCTGCTAGTAGCTGACCATTAAATAACACCATAATGGAATCCGATAAATCTAAAATCATATCCATTTTATGTTCAATGAGCAGAATGGTTTTATTCCCCTGATTTTTAATGGTCCGAATGACCTCTAAAATCGTAGGTACTTCCTCTAAAGACATACCAGCGGTTGGTTCATCGAGTAGCAGAATTTCCGTATCCAACGCAAGTAGCATAGCAATCTCAAGCTTTCTTTTCTCCCCGTGTGATAGCATCGTTGTCAGGGCGTCCCGTTTATTGTCGAGTAAAACGAGTGATAATAGCTCCTCCGCTTTGTCGGTAATCGCCTTATAGCTTTTGTAGTGTCGAAATAGCTGATAACGAATCTTTTCCTTTGACTGCACGGCTAAACGAACATTTTCAAGAACCGTTAAATTTGGAAATACATTCGTGATTTGAAAGGATCGACCCAATCCCATACGTGTTCTTTCGATGGCCGACTTTTGGGCAAGTGATTGCCCTTTAAAATAAACATCACCCGCAGTTGGTTTTAGCTCTCCACTAATCAAATTAAAGAACGTTGTTTTTCCAGCACCGTTCGGCCCTATAATGGACTTTAAATGCTTTTCAGGCATTTGAAAATTAACGCAATCCACCGCCGTATGTCCCCCAAACTGAATCGTTAAATTGTCTGTGTGTAGTATTGGCTCCATCCTCTACTCCCTTCTCCTCTAATAGTTATGTAGAAAGACAGCCATGCTGCCTCTCATTTGTTTAATTCATAACAGGTGGTGCTGTTTCCTCAGGACTTAACTCCCGAATAAGTACGGGTACTGGATAATCCACGCCATCCTGTTGCTCTAAGCGAATCGAATACATCGATTGAAGGGCTTGATGGTCCTCTTCACGGAACGTCATCGTACCTTTTGGTGTCTCAAATGACATCCCCTCCATTATGCCGATCAGCTTGTTGGCATCTGCATCTCCCTCCGACTTTTTCAATGCCTCCATAATGGCAATCGCCGCAGACATGCCGCCAGGTGTAAATAAGTCAGGTACTTCATTGAAACGTTTTTGATGTTCCTCAACTAACCATTTATTGACATCATTTTGCGGTAGTGTGTGGTAATACACCGAAAAACCTTCCATACCAACCAATGGATTCATAAATTGAAGCGCTATAATATCAGGTGCTCCCGTTGAAATTTTAATGCCCTTTTCTTGAATTTTAAGATCTGCGATTTGATTCCATGGTGAATTTGCTCCTGCCCAGACAACGAATAAATAATCAGGCTTAGCATCTAGCACCTTTTGTAAATTAGACGTAAAGTCTGTTGCTGCTGGGTCTGCATACTCCTCTAACACAATGTCAGCACCCAATTTCTCCGCTGCTGTTTTAAACGCATTCACCCCATCCCAGCCAAACGAATAATCTGGGGCAAATGTAGCAATCTTCACACCTTTACCAGCAATAGCCGCCGCGGCTGCATAGGCATCCTGTGATGAATTACGACCTGTACGGAAAATATACTCATTAAACTCGGAACCTGTAATACTGTCAGCCACCGCAGGCTCCACCACCATAATTTTTTCATACTCCTCCGCCAGCGGTAGAACAGCGAGGGTATCACCAGAGCTTGAAGAACCTACTAAAAAATCAACCTGGTCATCTTCTAATAGCTTTGTTGCTTTCTGCACAGCCACCTCTGGCTTCGTCTCCGTATCCTCATACACAACCTCGATTTTCTTACCATTGACCTCCATCGTCCCACCAGTCGCATACTCAATCCCTAAATCAAATCCCCGCTGCGTCTGCTTCCCATAAGACTCAAGAGCTCCCGTTAACGAAGCAAGAACCCCAATCTTAATCGTGCCTCCTTCCGCCGTTACGGCTTTCGTCTCACCATCGGAGGAATCTGCATCTGTTGCATCATCCTTCGCATCCTCCCCACTACAAGCTACCAACACCACAGTCAACATCACTAAAAGAAACCAATACCACTGCTTCCTCATCCCATATCCCCCTTCAAAATAAGCTCCCTAGAAAGCGCTTTCTTGCTATGACAACACTATATAAAAGTCCAGTTACAAATTAGTTACAAAAAATGCTTTACACTTTTGTGCAAAGCATTTTTCTGTATCGATGTTATGGAATTATTTATTAAAAATTTAAAAGTGTTAAAAGATTTGTCGCTACGCTATTAATTACATCAGGTAAAAAGAAAGACAAAAACGTTGAATGTACAACATTTTTGTCTTTTGTATTAGGAACTATTTTTCGAGTGTTTCAAACTGCATTCTGTAGTACGCTTCATGATGACCATTCCTGCTTCAATACACTATACAAGAAGGAATCTCGCCAAACGCCGTCTTTCATTAACATATTTTCACGTAATATTCCTTCTTTGGCCATTCCAACCTTTTCTAAAACCTTTGATGATCCAATATTTCTTGGGTCACAGGTTGCATAAATACGATGGAGTTTTAATGTGTCAAAACCGAAAGCGATCACTAATTTAGCACTCTGCGTTGCTACTCCCTTCCCCCAATAGTCAGGGTTAACAATATAGCCAATTTCCCCCACTTTATTCGTGAAATCCCTAATCATTATCTCAACCGAACCTATTAAAGTTTCTTGATAAATAATAGCAAAAACGAATCTTTCCCTTGGTGTTTGTCTTGCTTCATCGAGTGCATCCTGAATGAATTCTTTTGAATCCTCCTCTGTATTCGGTCCCCATGCTTGATACCTACAAACAATCTCCTGTGAGGCATATTTATGAACATCAACCCAGTCATGTGGCGTGAATTCCCTTAAAAATAATTTTTCATTTGCAAGTATCACTTTAATTCATCTCTCCCTCTACACGATTCAACCATTCACTCTTCAGCTTGGTAAATAATTCAGCTTGTTCAATCTGTAAATTGTATCCAGCCTTTTATTTGTCTGACAAAATGGCATTGTTGTTCCTCTAAATATGTTGCTTTTTTAACTTGTTCATATAGTTCATTCCTACTTATGAGCGGCTCTCCCTACACTACAAAGTAGTACCACCCCAAGATTCCCTCATTTAAACGACGGAACTGGCTATCCCATAATTAAATCATAGACGGCCATGGTCGATTCCATAGGGGTTGTATTTAATTCCCGCTGTAACTGCTGGACACATTTTTCGTACCATTTGCATGCTAGAGAACGGTTTTGGAGTTGGTAGTAGCTGTACATAAGCAGGCGATAGCCCTCCTCCCATAGTGCATCCTCTCCAATTATTTTCTCTGCATAGTGGATGGCTTTTTTATATTGCTGCTGCCTTGTGGCATTTTGTGCCAAACGTTCTAGAACTTCTATATATAAAAATTGTAACTTTTCGCGATCTTGAGTAAGCCAGTCGATTTGCTTTTTTTCTGCATATAAGGCGTCTGGATAACTCGCTTCCGCTAACAGTAGCCATTCATCGGACAACAGTGGATCAAATTCCTCCATTCCTAGGTTGTAATAATAGTGAAATCGTTCCACATCAATTTGGAGAAAGGCAATATTTTGCAACTGATACATATTATTCTTTCGTTGAATGAAAAAGCTCTCCTGCCTTGCATGTCGTTGTGGCTCCAACACTTTTAATAATGTATTTAAGACCACTTTAAAATCCCGATCTAAGGACTCGACAGTGCGGTCTGGCCATAATGCCTGCGCTATTTCCTCCTTTGGTGTAAAACGATTGCGATGACAATATAGATACACGAACAATTCCTTCGATTTATCACGTTGCCATTCTTTATCTTCGAGCTTTCTTTGTGCTCGAATTAAACTTAAACTCCCAAAAAGATTGATTTGTATTGCATCATGCGGATAATTGATACTGTCCTCCACTTGAAAATAGCTTCGTAATGCAAGAATGGCTGCATGTTCCACACCTCCTGTTTGGCTAAAATGCAATAGCTCATAGAAAATCATTCGATCACTTGGACCAAGTATCATTTTCCTTTGTAAAAAATAGTCATAGCCATTTGCCAAACATAATTGCGCAAACTGTTGAAAATACGGATGAAATTGGTCTCTATTCTTTTCTTGAAACGCGATAACGGATTGATAGAATAGAACATGCATCAAGCCATTGCGATCTCCGCATTCTTGAAATAGTTGTTGTGCCTTCCTTACTAATTGCTTCGCTCGTTCTGTTTCTTGCTGGGAAAGAATGATTTTCACTTCCGCTAAAAGAATGAGGCCCGTCATCCAAGCATCTTGTACTTGCTCGGTTTCTCGTAAACCCAATGCCAAGTACTTCTTAGCCGCTACTATATCTCCTAAATAGTGTTTGGCAATAGCTAGCCCCATATAAGGTTCGGCCTTAACTCGAGAAATATTAATGGCATTCAATAAAGTCAACGCTTTTTCATAGGCTTGACATGCCCCTTGATGATCTGGGAAATCCATTAATAGTAGCGCATGTGCTTTTCTGATATAACCAACCGCCTCTATAAAAATAGACTTCTCTCTTAACCCCCTGCGTATCCCATGCTGGGCTGCATACCAAGCTTCCTTTCCTTGTCCTAACAATGCATAGACAAAAGCTGCTAGTAGTTCACTTTCACGATGGGTTGCCACAAGCTGAGGTGGCAATTCAAGGCGCTGTGCTAATAATTCCTTCGCCTCTCGCAATTGCCCGGTCCGTAGTAAAACTCGGACATCCACATTCGCTCGTTGCATGACATCCGCTGGCAATGCCACGTCCTCCATAAATAACTGTGCACCTTTGGCCTTCCCTAAGTTCACTAAGTTTTCAGCATATTGCCGTTGAAGTTCTAATAATTCCTCTTTTAGTAAGGGGGTATATTTGGCAAGCTCTAATGCTTTTTCTAAATAAGGCTCTGCTAATGCAGGCTGTATAGTGTCTAAGTAAATATGTGCCAAACCTGCTTGAGATTTTGTCATAAATAGGTGATCCTGCTGCTGCTGTGCGATCATTGCACACTTGTCGTAGGATTGTTTCGCCTTTTCATAATAAGCACGGTAGCGATGGCATTCGCCCTCAAAATAATATAATCTATAAAATGTATCTTTTTCTTGTACAGTAAATCGATTGATTTTTTCTAATAACCATTCAAATTGTCCAGCACGTACTAATAGCTCTGCATGACGCTGTAATAGCTCTCCACAAAAATCATGGTCATTCGTTTTAAAGGCATGATAAAGCACAGCTTGAATATTATGCCGTTCCATATAATAGAATGCCGCTTGTTTATGAAGGTCCGTATAGTAACTTGTATGCTGACACCATTTCATTTCTAAAAACCGACTAAACAAAGCATGGAAGCGGTATAAACCATCTGTTGTCACTGGTTGGATAAATAAATGACGCTGTGATAAAGTATTCAACATTTGTGCCATTTCAAAGCCATAAAAATCTTCCAATAGCTCCGCTGAAAATGTAGGAAAAATAGCTAGTTTTAAAATGGTCTCTTGCTCCGTTGCAGTCATCCTACTATAAACCTCTTCTGACAAATAGGTGAAAAGATCATTCGGAGAAATCATTAGCCAATGATCTAAAGAAACATGATGCCATTGCTCTGCTAACAAGGAAAGACTGATGGCCCAGCCTTCTGTGATCTCCAATATCTTGGCCATTTCAGCATCGGATAAATGCACGTCTACATATTCTTCAAAAAAAACAGCAATTTCCTCAGTTGAAAAGGCCAGCTCGTCCTCGTTGATCACTAGCCACTTCTTTTGCAGCTTTAATTTTCTCATAATATCCCAATTCGGTAATGTTCTAGATGCGATAATAAAATGAATCGCTGGTGGAGCAAATTCAATAACTTTCTCCATAAAATAATTAATTGGAAAGACGTAATCCACTAAATGAAAATCATCAATGACAATTAGAAATGGCTCCTCTATGCTACATAGGCAATTGACAAAAAGCTTATACCAGCGATTCAGCTCCTCCATTTTAGGGAAGCGTGACAATTGATTCCACTCATCGAATGTAGGACCAAAATTCGGCACAACTCGCTGTATGCTAAAAAAAAGATGTCTTAAAAAGGGTAATAAATTATCATCTTCTTCGGAAATACTATACCAAGAGAATTTATTCGCTTCGTTCGAGAGAAATTGTGTGAGGATGGTCGTTTTACCATACCCTGCACCACTATGAATAAATGTACAAGTATGGTGACGACTCTTCTTTAATGTCTTCATAAGTGCTGCTCTATTGATACAATGAGTGGATGGACTTGGTGCCATACATTTTGATTGAATAATAATATCTGTCATGTTAATGATAACCTCCAAATTTGTGTAAGGTTACAATAGTTCCATTTTTTCGCAAAAATTCAGATTATTAAATTATTGACAGTTTACCATATTTTATCGAATGAATGGCAAAAATAAAAAACCCGATAATCAAATGAATGATAATCGGGTGATTTTCTATGATTATAGTAATTCTTTACGTAATTCAGCAGCTGATTTTGGTGAAAGCAGACTGAATGGAATATCAAATACTGTTTTCGCTCCTTTATCACCAGCTTGACTTAGACGATGCGCAGCACGTGCATAAGCCACTAATATACTAGATGTGAAGTTTGGATTACTTTCAAGTTTTAATGAGAATTCGAGAATTTGTTTATCGTTTGCTCCACTGTCACCACTGCGAATGACAAAACCACCATGTGGCATACCTGTGTGGTTTGCTGTAAATTCATCTTCAGAGATGAAGTTAACTGTTGTGTTATATTCATCGAAATAGTTAGGCATTGTGACAATTTCTTGTTCCACTTTTGCAGCATCTGCACCGTCTTCTAACACAACCCAACATTCACGTGCATGTTTTTCACGTGTTGTTAATTCAGGGTTTTCACCGTTACGTACACGTTCTACAGCTTCTTTAATTGGCAATGTGTATTGAACAGCATTTTTAACACCTTCGATACGACGTACTGCATCTGAGTGACCTTGACTTAAACCATCGCCCCAGAATGTATATGTTGTACCAACTGGTAATACAGATTCTCCTAGTAGACGATTTAAAGAGAATAAACCTGGATCCCATCCAACTGAGATAACAGACACTTTACCAGATTTTTGTGCCGCTGCGTCTACAGCATCGAAAAATTCAGGAATTTTCGCATGTGTATCGAAGCTATCAATTGTATTAAACCATTGTGCAAAATGTGGTCCTTGTTCTGGTAAATCTGTTGCAGAGCCACCACATAAAATCATGACATCAATGTCGTTTTGGAATTTTTCGGCGTCATCTACTAAATATACGCTCGCATTGCTTGCTACGTTTACTGTTGAAGGATCACGACGTGTGAACACCGCTACTACTTCCATATCTGGATTTTGTGAAATAGCATACTCCACACCACGTCCTAAATTTCCATATCCTACAATACCTACTCGAATTGCACTCATTAAAATTCCTCCTAACGATTTCGTGACTTTGTGAAAACTTTCACGTTAAATCTAATTACAATAATACTTTGTGTTAGAAAAATTCACAATAGTTTGAGTATGAGTTTTTTAAAAAGAATTTATATCAGTTTTCTATGGTTTTTATCCAAAAACGGTATGAATGCGGTTACAAATTACTAAATATTCCATGAATCTTAAAGTTATTGTAAAAGCCTTGTAAATAACGGCTATTTTTCCAACCAGTCTTGTACAATAAATGTAACGACAAAAGGGGGCATGTTGAATGAAAAGTACTGGTTACTCATCAAGCACGGCATTGGCACAAGGAGAACTACTTGCATTCCATATGACACAAAATAATACGGCGAACAAGCACCTTGAAGCGAAACAAACTGTTCGTAAACCACATGAAAGTCTTTTACCAAACAATCCTTTATGTATCGGTGTTTTACCTTTTGACGTTATGGAAAACACGCTAGACATCACCATCCAAAAAAATAAGGTGCATGAGGTAGACTTCTACCATAGTGGTAAGGACATCGCTCGCTGGTTCATTAAAAAAAGTGAATACAACAAGCCAAACCCAGACTTCTTTATATGAAGTCTGACATGATACTTCGTAAGCATTCTGCTAACTTAATCGAGCGCTTCCTTCTAGCACGATCTCCTGCAAGTCCATCGCTATTGTATCTCCTGAGCCAACTGAGCAAGACGCTTTTCATCAATAATATGGTAGCCTGTCTTACGTTTTTCTAATACCTTCTCTTCACAAAACTGTGCCAATACATATAATAAATGGCGATAAGAAACCCCTAAATACTCACAGATTTCCGTATGCTTTTCCTTATAGACACCTTGATCAGCAGATAATTGAATAAAGGCTGCTAAGCGATTCTCAAACGGATATGCTTGATTTTGTGTATATTTAGATGTCATTTTCGTGGCTTTTTCCCCTAGAAACACACAAAGTCTACGTAAAAACAAGGCATCCACAAGTAACTTTTCCTTACATGCCTGTGTAATGGAGTAACAAATTGTCTTGGTAACAGTTTGTATCCCCTTTGTATACCTCGCCTCATTAAGCAATTCAATTTCCCCCATAAAACGAGGAGCTTCCAAATATTCAATTAGTGAAACTTTGCCATTTTTATGCGTCATATAGAGCTTCGCCTTGCCTTCTATCATGTAATACAATGTATCTGGAAAGGAGCCTTCCTGAAAAATCCACTCTCCTTTGTCAAATTGACACACTTCCAGATAAGGATCAATAGCAAATGAGAAAAAATCATCTATCGGATATTTTTCAAGATATTGGGTACGTGCTTCAGCTGTTAGAATATGCATTTTTTTACTCTCCCCTCTAAAAATATGAGATATCTCACATTATTGTAGCGATGAACATGCTATTATTCAACTTAGTTAATGGAGGTACGGTAATTATATGAACAATCAACGATGGCTTTCTCAGAATTTCTTTACATTTTTCATCACCTGGGGCATTTTCTTACCCTACTGGACAGGTTGGCTTGTAGATGCAAAACATCTGACAGTATCGCAGGCAAGTGTTGTAATGGGCTGTGGGCTACTAGCTCGTGCCACGTCCAATCTTTTCTTCTTTCCAACCCTTGCAAAATATGTACACAATAAACGTCTTATTACGATTTTAGCAGTAGGTGCTCTACTAACTGCATTACTTTATATTCCAAGCACTGGCTTTATCGCATTATTAATCGTGACTATTTTATTTAGTGTCTTTTATCCAGCACTATTACCTGCTGTGGAAAGTAGTGCAGCAACGCTTGTCCAGCACGGCAATATTCACTACGGCAAAAGCCGTTCCTATGGTTCCTTCGGGTTTGTGATTGCTGTATTAATTATTAGTATGCTGACGGGCGTTTTCGGCAAAAACATCATCTTTTGGAGCATGATTATTGGGTTGATTGGCATGTTACTTATGCAGCAATTAGCCACTCCAAAGGAATTACTTGTTGTGCCAACAAAAGAACAACGTGCGAAATCATTATCAATGAAGACTTTATGGACTATCAAGGGCTTCCCGATTGTCTTATTTATCGTAATTTTATTACAGGGTGCACATGCCTCTTATTATAGCTATGGTTATATTTATTTAGAAGACTTACAGGTAGACCCATTCTATATGGGCATGATTATTAACATCGCAGTAATTTGCGAAATCCTATACTTTATGAAGGCCGATACATTATTGACGAAGTGGCGTTCATCGTCATTATTGCTCTTAGCAGCAAGTGGCTCTTCCCTGCGCTGGTTACTTATCTTTATGTTCCCGAATGTCTGGGTATTTATTGCTTCACAAACCTTGCATGCATTATCCTTTGCACTAGCACATTTCGCTTTTATCCGCTACTTAACGAAAGCTCTACCAAAGGAACAAATTCCAAATGCGCAAGGTCTCTATTCCGCATTAGCCATGGGCTTAAGTACAGCAATCCTTACGTTTTTAGGGGGATATTTATACGAAATATCTCCTGGCCTGTCCTTTGCAGCCATGCTTATTTGTACAGTGCCTGCCATCGCTATTTTGCTGCTGACGCGCAAAAAATATCAATATTAACAAACAGCAGGTGAGAATTTCTTTTATTAAAATTATGTGTTTGATTAAAATGTCACACATATTATAGTGGGTAAAAAGAAAAGGATAGATGAACAGGAATTATACCTGCTTACATCTATCCTTTTTGGACAACATATGAACCCATTTACTACTACAGCATCAACCACAATAACACAATAAATAATCATTGGCTTCTTCCATGATCGCGCCAGATTGTGGAAGATCGTTATTGAACTAAAGCACTCCGTTAGTTTAAGTGAATTTTCTCACAAATTTATGATATTATACAGTTGAATAGAAAGACAAATTAGAATTTGGAGGTTCACTATGAAAAATGAAGATAAACAATATGCTTTAACTGTTATTACTAATATATTAAAAGTAATGCACAATAAAGAATATGAAAACATTTTAAATTATGTGGATGAATGTGAAGTGGATGATATTGGTGAGTTATTCTATTATGTTCAAGAAACATTAAACTTAAATGGATTTGATTCATTTGATGAATATGGCGCTCCATGTAATTTCCACCCCAAATACGAATATTCACAAATCAACTTCTATGAATTCAATGATAATAGTGGATTTGCTATTGATTATGCTTTAACTTCAAATTCAAAATTGGCAGATATGTGTTTACAAATGGAGTTTTTATATACGGATGACGGATTAAAAAGTGTTTTTATCACAGTTGACCCACAGTAAAACAATATATTAAAAGGAGAACATATGGAAATATACAATATTAATTTGAATATTCATTATTCTGCTCCACAAGAAGTTTGGGATAAGTTGGAGCGTTTATATAGAGAAATGCCTAACTGGAACAACTTTGTAAACGGCTGTCCACAGTGGTATGGTTCAGATGGTAAATTAATAGAAGTAAGTATTGAATCAAGTGGATTACAATTCTATGCTAAGTTACCATCAGAAGAATGGAATGAATGGATTACAATATTTAAGAATAGAGCTACAAAATTATTGGGATATGAAGTTGGCGAACCAGAAGACGGTTTTGAATTTCACTATTATGATTAACCCTACAAATTCCAAGTTGTCCATAAGCTTAATTTGAAAATACATATGACACTTCGGTGTTTTTTTATATCATCTCCAATTCTTCCAGTCACCTAATTGCTATTCAACTAAATGCATCGTTAGCTTAAGTACATTGTTTCACAAACTCAAATCAAGATTAACATAAAACCCCATTTTTAATTTAGAAGTGTTATTCAATTAAATGGCCCTATTAATGAAAAAGGCACAATTCCTTTTCAAGAATTGCGCCCGATTATTTAATATGTCTTCGAAATAGCGGTAATGAAAATAAATAAATATTATATAAAGGAAATATCCGCTTGAAAGTAGAATATTACCCTACAACCATAATTAACTATTCCGATGAGGAGGATTCATGTGCGTCCACGACCATTATTTATTGAAAATCCAGAGCATGATAGGTATGTTAGTCTTGTGCCAGATGGAGATATTGAAGAAATACTTAATAAGCAACAAGCTAAGACCCTTACCCTCTTAGGCAGCGTATCAGAGGAGTTAGCAAGTAAGACGTACGCACCAGGGAAATGGACTTTAAAAGAAGTGATTGGGCATATGACCGACTCGGAACGTGTGATGTCGTATCGAATACTTGCCATTGCACGAAATGAAATTGCACCACTCCCAGCAATGGATCAGGATCAATACGTTTCTGCGGCAAACTTCAACAAATTATCTTGGGAACAGTTACTAGCTGGTTTAGACACCGTACGCTCCAACACATTAAGCCTGATTTCAATTATTGATGAAGCTGCGTGGGTTCGTAAAGGAACTGTAATGAACAGTCCAGTTTCAGTAGGAACCATTGTATATGGCATTGTCGGGCACGAGTTACACCATATGAAAGTGATTAGCGATAAATACTTATAAATCTCTTTCTATTATTGAAAAAACCTAATTTTTCACTTCATACTGAGAAATTAGGTTTTCTCATAGTTGAACCTTACTTAGCGTTATAAATCCGCATTTTCCTGACGTTATCCCTATTTATACATTATAATTTCTTATTCAATTATATGTCCCTATAATGATCGAGCACTGATCCTTATTACAGAATCGCGCCCGATGGTGGAAGAACTTTATCTACTATATGAAGTCCAAATTCTATACATTTTTTTACAATCTACCTCAATCTTATCTCTATGCATTGTAACATATACATTCATGTATTCCGCCCATTGTGGTATTAGTTCCGTTAAACAATCAATGACCTTTATATCAGGAGTTGCATAACCGATATTTTCTTTTCTCAAAAAGCCATTGGAGAAATCTTGATATAATGAGTCCGTCCATTCATAAACTTCAAACTGAGAATCAAAAATCTGCTCATCTTCTTGATATTGTCCGTTTACCCAGTATATTTCCATAACAATGCCCCCCTAATTAAATGCAGCGTTCCATAACACTTTGTCCTATAAAGACACTTTCCTAGTTTTCCATGAAAACGCCCGATTGCTGAATAGCAAGACGGTGATTTGTCTTTTGCCTGTTAAAGTAAAGCATACCGTTAGCTTAACAAGAAATTATTTCCTTTTCTCATAGATTCCTTTTACGAATTGTTCCTTATAATCTGTGTATTCATTGATCCCACTATTTTTCTCTTCAACAAATTTCATTTTCAGTTCTCTGTACTCTTCCCTTGCTGTTTCGTTTGAATTTAAGTAGTTCCTAAAAAAGATTAAATTTTTCCAGAGTTCTTTGTTGTATTCTACTAAGTGAATAAAGTGTGTCTTTTCCTCGTAATGATCATCATTAAACTTCGCAAGCACAATTTCATTAGGGCGTTCCACTTTGAGCTTTAAAAAACCAACTTCCCTTAGCCCTTGAAATATCGATTTATCAACATTTTCAATATCATCAACACCAACGACTAAATCCAATATTGGTTTGGCAACGATGTTCTTTATGGCTGTGCTACCAATGTGCTCAATTCTATTCTCTTGAATCGGTGTTGCATTTAGAATATCTTGTTTCACCCTAAGAAATTCTTTTTTCCACTCATCACAATGTGCTTCTAACCTTACCTCATCTCGTTTTAACCCTAATCTCATTTAGTCACCTCATTTTCAATATAGTTAACTAATTCGTTCGATGATTTCTTTATCCTTCTTAAACTCAACTGCAGTGTTAGTTTAAATACATTACTTCACAAGCTAAACTGAATTCTAATATAATTTTGCCGAATTTCTTTAACATTTAAATAGCCCTTTAGATGATGAAAGACGCATTCCCAATTTTAACAATTGCACCCTATTATTCAGTTACTTCATCATAAAACTTACCATAACGGAAGTACGATTCACACATGATTATTAAATAATCATTTGAATAACAATAATAATATAATAAAAAACGAAATAAATATATTGATAAACGATAATAAATAGACTAATATCATATTATCATTAAATCGGTGAGGTGCTTCAAATGAATGTTAAACTAAGTTCAACTTTTTTCTTAAAGATCATTGCTTTTCTTATTGGAATTGCGGTACTTGCTGTATGTATCTATTGGTTACCTCAAGCAGCTATACGAGATGCAAAAGTGCGTCCAGGAGATTACTCGATTTATCCATTGTTAATATGTGCCTATGGAGTATGTATTACGTTTTCTGTTGCGTTGTATCAAGCCTATAAACTATTGAGTTATATCAATATGAACAATGCTTTTTCTGAGCTATCCCTTAATTCCTTAAAGATTATAAAAAAATGCGCTTTGACAATTATTTTCTTCATTTTGTTTTTAATAGTTTACTTAAGGGTTTTTGCTATGTTCACGGGTGAAGACGCAGCAGGTCCGATAGCACTTGGTCTAATAGGGATTTTAGTAACAGCTATCATCGCTGCCATTATAGACGTACTTCAAAAACCCATAAAAAATATCCTAGAAAAAATGTAGGTGTTTCATAATAACTACTTTCCCTACTGACTTATGACCCTTAAATGAAAAATGAGCGCCTATTCTTTTTTGAAATAACACCGACACTATAGTAAGTTAGGCGGGCTATGAGGAAATGATTTGTCACCCATTTTTATAAAACTCCCTTCGTTGTTGTAGTAATAAATGAGGTCTACTAAATAAAAAAGTACATCACTACTATATAAGTGATGTACCAACTATCCCATAATGTGTGACATTCAAGATAAGTTACTGTTTTAAAATAAAAACATGCATTCACTTATCTTTAATTTAACAAAGTATTCACCTGTATTCTTATTTTGGATAATACGAAAAACCAGGGTATTTCACCACGGGCCATTTTTCCTTTCTAAGAGCCTGTAGCAACTCAGGGCCAACCTGCAAATTACTTTGCACCAATTCTGTTGGCGTTAAGGCCATCCATTGATTTAAAGATACATCCTGGAATCGGTCACTTTTAAACATTTCTAAAAACCATAATGGCTCTGTGCCAGTATTTTCAACATAATGCCCCGTCGCAAATGGCACATAGCCAACATCACCTGCACGATAATCAAATGTTCGTGCTGTTCCATTCCCTGTGAAGACAGTCATTCGTCCTTTTCCTTGTAGATAATATTGCCATTCATCGTTGTTCGGATGCCAATGTAATTCGCGCATCGCCCCAGGCTCAATTTCCACCAGTGCCGCTGCGATATTTTGGGAAATCGGAAAATTAGTTGAATCCACAATACGCACACTGCCACCAGGTGTTTTCAGTGGTGGCTGTGCTAATAAGCGATGCTTAAAAGTTTGTGGAACCTGCCCATAAGGAGACTCCACTTTTTGTGAATCAATGGGACCAGGAACCTGATCCTGATAAATATACACTTGCTCATTAGGAATATGATCAAAAGCACTAATCGGAACCCCAAAATTGGCAGATAGCACATCCTTCGGGGTATGCGCAAACCAATCTGAAATCGATAATGTATTAAGATCTGAGAAATTGCCATCATCAAACACTAATAAAAATTCACAGCCATCCTCTAACCCCTGAATTGAATGAGGGATGCCAGGTGGAAAATACCATAAATCACCTGGTCCTACATCGGCAATAAAATTACAGCCATTTTGATCGACTGCCGTAATACGAGCATGACCGAGTAGCATATAAGACCACTCCGCCTGCTGATGCCAATGCAGTTCACGCACGCCTCCCGGTGTCAAGCTCATATTTACACCCGCCAATGTCGTAGCAATCGGTAATTCACGAACCGTAATTTCCCGTGACCACCCACCTTGATTTAATGTCATATGCGTGTCTGAAAACGAGAAACGTAGGTTAGGGATCAAACCAGCATCTGTCGTTGGTGGCACCAGCATATCCGGATTTTCTAAATCCCTCATAATATCGCGTGGCCCCTTATCCACCCCTCCAGCTCCATCATTCCGAATCGGCTGAGGCACCTGAAAATAACCCGGCGGCAAATTGTCCAATCGTTCACCTCTTTATCGTAGAAATCAAAATAAAATACTTTCATCCTTCTAAATGTATGGGCACATAGCTTGTACTATTCACTTGCTTTTCTGTTGGGCAGTTAGGTGCATGAGAATGGATATAGGAATGATCACTTTGTTGACCGTTTTGGGCGGGGGCATCACTCCTCTAAACGTAGAGCAAATTCATTCCCATGGAAACATAATCAGTCACTGTAGCAAAGCCTCCACTACACATTCATGCAAGATTTGGAGGCCTTCCTGCAATTCGCCATATGTTGCATAGGCATAAGATAGACGAATATGATGATGATCTTGTGGATCATAAATATAGCCAGGATTGATTAATACTTGTTGCTGCAATAGCTTCATAAAGAATTCTTTGTCTATAAGTGGCTCATGAAACTTGAGCCAAATATAAAAGCCTCCCTTTGGTTTGCTCCAAGTAGCAATGTCTTTAAATTTTCCCTGTAAAATTTGCTCAGTGAAATGGGCTCGATCCTGCAAGTGCTGACGTAAAGATGCAAGATGCGATTCATATTTTCCTGATTGTAGCCAATGTAGGACAATTTCTTGTGAGATAGCACTTGAGCCATAGTCCGTTTGCATTTTTATATCGGCTAGTCGTTCGATGACAGTGGTTGGACCAATTAGCCAGCCAATGCGTAGCCCCGGGCTTAAGGTTTTGGAGACACTCCCAATATAAAGGACTTGTCCGCTGCTATCCATTGCTTTAATGGGAGGGGAGGTCGCTTCAAAAAGTAATTCGTGATAGACATCATCCTCAATAATTGGAATGCGTGATACCTGACAGGCTTCATAGAGCTGCTTTTTTTCCAGAGATGTCCACACTTGGCCCGTTGGATTATGTAAAGTTGGAATAGCGTAAAATACGGCTTGTTTTTTCCGTTTCCTTTGAGACAATGTTTGGGCAAGCTGTTCATCACGGTGAATGCTCATCATTTGCATCCCGACCGATTGAAATGGATGGATAGAATTTAAATAGGAGGTTGGCTCCTGAAATACAATAGACCCTTGTTCTAGTAAACCAACGGCAATTAACTGCAATGCCTGAAGTGCACCTGAGACAATACAGACCTGTTGAGGCTCAGCAACGATGCCTCTTTTTCGTACATAGTCACAGATAGCTGCACGAAGGTGATCATTACCCTGTGGTGAGGAATAGCCCAATGCTTTGGGCTGAAAAGATAGCTCCCTTAGTGAAGCTTCTATGGCCTCTGTGGGCAATAAGCTTGGTGCTAGCTCACCCGTTCCTAAACGAATGACATCCTCACGCTGCTCGTATTCATTAATTAATTGGATAGTGTGATAGTTTGGCTTATGGATACTTGTTTCGATATAGGTTTGCCAATTCGGCTGTGTTTGTTGAATTAATGCATGCCAGGAATTATGCGTAACGTAAACCCCAGAGCCTATCTTTGATTCAAGGAGACCTATTGCTTTTAATTCCTCTAAAGCCTGTTGAACCGTGCTACGATTGACGCCAAGCTGCATGGCTAACTGTCTTTGGGTGGGCAGTTTCGTTCCTGCTGCCCAGTCTCCTCGTTCCACCAGTGCTGTTATCCATTGCACAATTTGCTGTTGTAATGAGGTATCTCTTTGTCTATTTGGCTGCCAGCTCATTTATCCATCACCTTTCCTGCTAGAAAATTGGGTGGATAAAAAACCATCCAATTGGTCGTTTTCTTTTAGTTATACCATATCTAAAATGAGTAGTGAAAGGAGGGATGATTGTTGGAACCTTTTCTTCATGGCATCATTTTAGCATTTGGACTCATTTTACCTTTAGGTGTACAAAATGTTTTTGTTTTTTCTCAAGGTGCTACACAACCCAATTTATTACGCGCCCTGCCAGCAAGTGTGACAGCTGCCATCTGTGATACAATGCTGATTGTGCTTGCAGTATTCGGACTATCCTTAATCGTCCTACAATTTGAGTGGCTACGTATCGCTTTAATGACTGTTGGTATTGTTTTTTTACTTTATATGGGCTATACCATCTGGCGCTCAAATCCGAGCACTACAGAAAAAAGTGAACCACTGCCCATAAAAAAGCAAATTCTCTTTGCCCTCTCTGTGTCGTTACTTAATCCACATGCCATATTAGATACAATTGGCGTCATTGGTACGAGCGCATTAAAATATAGTGGTACAGAGCAAATGATTTTCACGGTAGCCTGCGTGCTAATTTCTTGGCTATGGTTTTTCGGTCTCACGTTGACTGGTGCCTCGTTCAAAAAACTCGATAGCTCTGGTAAGTTGATGGGCATCTTGAATAAATGCTCAGCCATCTTTATTTGGGCAACAGCGTGTTATCTCGCAAGTGGCTTACTGTAGCCTACATAGAAAATGCTCAGGATTCCTCCTGAAGCATTTCATGTTGTTGAAAAAAGATGATGTCAACGGCAGAAAAAGCAAATTTGCAAGGTGAGAGGTTGATTTCCGTTCCGCCAGCGCCCTTTCCAGGGGGCGTCCGATGAGCCGCTTCACTCACTTACGCTCGCTCCAGGGTCTCATCTGTGACGCTAAATCCCCTAGGAGTGACGCTGGCTCCACTCCAATCAACCATTCTGCAAAGTGTCTTTACTTTTTTTCATAGTAGTATAGCGATCAAATCGCCGATTATCTGTATTCTTAGAAGGGATAAACTTTTATTTTCAATATGGAGAAGTGATGCGTGACAACACCTCTTCATAAAAAGTAGTGAACACCTTCACTTTATTTGAAAATTTCGCTAAAAAGATAACACTTTTGTGGGTTGGAGTGGAAGGCTACTTGACTCCCGTGGCATAGCGAGACAGGCGAGCCCCTGCACGGAGCGGTAGCGGAGGAAGCGGCTCGGCGCTCGCCCACAGGAAAGCAAGTAGCCTGCAACGGAAATCCATTTCTCCCTTTCAATTGACTGTTTTGTTTTTCAACACTAAGAAATGCTCAGGAGGAATCCTGAGCATTTCAGACTGTAGACAAAAGCCCATCGAGAAGTTCACTCTCGATGGCTTTTGTCATTTTTCTTTCGCTTTCATTTTCAATATTTAGTAAATCACTGCCGATTCCAACATACTCTTCGAGCATAGTTGCTCTCTTAAGCTACTTGCCACGTCCAAGTAGCCAGTTTCTTTAAATTCATGGCAGCAAAAGTAAGCATCGCCTGCATGGACAATTTTTTCAGACCTCTTAAGGTTGTCCATCGCATACCATGCTTTTCTTTTGCATCGGCAAAGACACGCTCAATCGTTTCTTTGCGCTTTGCATAAATCTGTTTGATGTCATAGGAATGGCGTAAATGTTCAGCTTCCTCCACATATGACTCCCAAATATGGCGTTGAATGAGTTTTTGATGATGCTTACTTTCTGTACATTGGGAAAGGCTTGGACACTTCGCACAAATCAAAGGATTCGATTTATATTGGCGATATCCTTCCTTCGTCGTTGTCGCATACTTCAATATCTGCCCTTGTGGGCAAAGATAACAATTATAGTGCTCGTCATATGTATACTCGTGCTTTCGGAAGAATCCATCTTTCGTTTTAGGACGTGTATACGGAAGAACAGGCAACATTTGATTCTCTAACAAAAAGTTCGTAATCGCTGGTGTTTTATAGGCTGCATCTGCCGCAACAGCTAATGGTTTTTGAACGTTTTGAATGACCCTTTCAACAAGTGGCTGTAATACATGGCTATCGTGCACATTTCCCGGAGTCACAATGGCACCTAAGATAAAGCCCTTTTCATCTGTCGCTGCATGAAAGGAATACGCAAACTGCTTCGTACGTTCATCCTTCACGTAATAGCCACTTTCAGGATCTGTCGTGCTTTCCTTTATTTCTTTCCATTCTTCTTTTTCAAATTTCTCCGGAGGAAAGGGCTTTTTTCCGTGTTCCTCACGATCCATATTTAACTCTAATTGAAGCTTCTCTTCATAAGCCCGTGTTTCTTTTCGCACGACCTTTTTATCATACTTCCGTTTATTCGCACTCGCTTTCACATGCGTAGAATCAATAAATAGATGGTCTGCATGGAGGAGTCCTTGATGCATAATCTCTTTTAAAATACGATAGAATATCTGTTCAAATATATCGGTGTCTTGAAAGCGGCGGGCATAATTTTTACCGAAGGTAGAGAAATGCGGGACTTCTGTATGGAAGCCAAATCCTAAAAACCAACGATACGCCATATTCGTTTCAATTTCTTTGATCGTTTGACGCATGGAGCGAATGCCAAAAACATATTGAATAAACGTCATTTTGAAGAGAACGACAGGATCAATACTAGGACGCCCATTAGGTGAATAGAGATGTTCTACTAAAGGATAGATAAATGAAAAATCAATAGCAGCCTCTAGTTTTCGCACTAAATGATCGTTGGGAACTAATTGATCAATCGTTAACATTTCTAATTGTTCACGTTCATTGGTATGATTTTTCGTCATCATGGTTGATCACCTCAAAAGTTTACTTTTTATCAATAGATGAATAAGGAGCTCTTTATGTAGAAGTTGATTGGAACGAAGGGCGGCGACTCCTGCGGGAAAAGCGGGAAAGTCGAGATCCTGGACTGAGCGAAGCGAGGGAAGCAGCTCGACCCCGCCCGCGGAAAGCGTCCGCCCGTAGTGGAAATCAACGGCTTTACTTTATTTTATTGTAAAAGAAAAAAGACTGTAGGCAAACTCAAAATTCATCGAGTTTGTCTACAGTCTGAAATGCTCAGGAGGAATCCTGAGCATTTCTTTTAGAGTGAGACAAATACTGTGAGCTTTTCATTAAACAATGTTGTTTCAACGGATTTCGCTTTAGACCACGCTTCACCATAATGAATAGTCTTGACTAATACATTCGCTTGTAATAATGCTTCATGCTCTCGGATGATAGAAAGTACCTTTGTACTGCCATTAAAGGCAATCGACACATATTGGGCCACTGGTAGCTGCCAATTTTTCCTTGCGTCTTGAATTGTGCGAATTAATTCTCGCATTTGCCCTTCTTGTAGCAAGCTCTCTGTTAGTTGAACATTCATCAATACACGGCATGTGCTATCCTCGGCTAACATATAATGCTCCTTCACAACCGCTTCAGCAACAACATGGGCTGCTAATAATGTTAGCTGTTGTCCTTCCATCTCAAAATTAATCGAACCATTATGCTGAAGCTTTTGCTTTTCTTCATTCGTTAATGCCATCACATATTCTTTTACTTGATTAACCTTTGCACCAAATGCTGCTCCAGCAGTTTTAAAATTCAGCTTATATTGGATGCTTTCATAGGCTGAAAAATCATGCGCCCACCTACAGGCTTTGATGTTTAACTCATCTTGAATGAGCTCACTATAGACTTGAAAATCCATCAGGTCTCCTTTTACGGCAACAATGAGTTCACTTAAAGGTTGCTTAACCTTCATTCCCTGACTATTGCGAATGCTGCGTCCAAGTTCCACTACTGTTAAAACCATTGCCATTTCTTGTTCAAGCTTGACATCCACTAATTGTTCGTCACATGCTGGGTAGTTCTCCAGATGAACACTTTTCCCACATAATTGACGGTAGATGTCTTCAGCAATAAATGGCGTAAACGGTGCTACTAATTGACAAATAGATGTAAGCACTTCATAAAGCGTACTAAATGCACCTCGTTTATCTGCTGTCAGTCCATTTGCCCAAAATCTAGCTCGTGAACGGCGAATATACCAATTGCTTAACTCCTCTACTAACTGAGCAATTTCTCGTGTAGCCTGTGTAAATTGATAATCATCCATGAACGTTGTGACAAGTTGGATAGTGTGATGGAGACGAGACAAAATCCAATGATCTAGAGGTGATCGACTACCTTTATTTGTCGCATCATACGTAAAGCCATCGATATGGGCATACATTGCATAAAATTTAAACGTATTGTCAAGTGTATCCACTAGTTTCGATTTCGCATCTAAGATAATTTTCTTAGAAAAACGCTTCGGATTCCAAGGGGAGCTGTCGACTAAAAATGCCCACCGTAAAGCATCCGCTCCATATTGCTCGATTAATTCAACAGGCTCTAAAGCATTACCTTTACTTTTTGACATCTTCTGCCCATGCTCATCTAAGACATGCCCTAACGATAGAACATTTTTATAAGGTGGCTTGCCTGTAAATAACGTCGATACCGCTAATAAGCTATAGAAAAAGCCTCGTGTTTGGTCGATTCCCTCAATGACGACATCTGCAGGGAACTGCTGACGAAAAGTCGTGACATCTTCAAAAGGATAATGCTGCTGGGCAAATGGCATCGAGCCACTGTCAAACCAAACATCGATAACTTCTGGCGTCCGCTTCATGTCTCCTTGACAGACAGGACATGTACAGACAATGTCATCAATAAATGGTTTATGAAGCTCTAAATTTTCATCGAAAGCCCCTTTAGCTAATTTTCTTAATGCTGCAACACTACTTGGAGCCACCTCATGAGCACACTCCCGACAAACCCAGACATTCAATGGTGTACCCCAGTAACGATTACGGCTAATATTCCAATCCACTAAATTTTCTAGGAAGTTGCCAAATCGACCGTCCTTAATATGACCTGGATACCATGTCACTGGCTGATTATTTTGTAAAAGCTGCTCCTTTAATGCTGACATCTTGATAAACCAGCTATCTGTTGCGTAGTACAGCAAAGGTGAATCACAGCGCCAGCAATGTGGGTAGCTATGCTCATATTTCTCTTTAGCAAATAGAAGTTTTTTTGCCGCTAGCATTTTAATGATATCAACATCACAATCTTTTACAAAGCGTCCGACAAGCTCAGACACAGCTTCTGTATAACAGCCTTTTAAATCAACTACATTGACAAAGGACAAACCATTGTGCTGCACTGTTTTATAATCGTCCTCTCCATAGGCTGGAGCAATGTGCACAATACCTGTTCCGCTATGCTCCGTCACGTAATCCGCCATGACGACAACATGCCCTTTTTCAACCGTTACATAAGAAAATGGTGGTTGATAGGAAACACCCGCAAACTCTTGCCCATCATGCTCACTTAGTACTTCGATAGGCTCTGTAAAAACCTTTTCTACCAGTGATTTAGCGAGGATGTATATGTTATTCTCGTGCTTTACACGTACATATTGAAGAGATGGATTCATAGCCAAGGCTACATTAGCAGGTAATGTCCAAGGCGTCGTTGTCCAGCCTAAGAAATATTCGTCGCGATCCCGAAGCTTAAACATCGCTGTAACGGATAAGTCTTTGACATCCTTATACCCCTGTGCTACCTCATGTGAACTTAAGGATGTTTGGCAGCTAGGGCAATAAGGTGAAACACGATGCCCTTTATATAAAAGTTGTTCCTTGTGTACATGGCTTAAAATATGCCACACAGATTCGATATAATCATTGCTTAGTGTCAGATAAGGATTATCCATATCAAGCCAGTAGCCAAGCTGCTCGGTAAAGGTACGCCATTTTTGCTCATAGGTAAAAACGCTCTTTTTACATGCCTGAATAAATCGCTCTACCCCGTAATTCTCAATTTCCTGCTTCCCAGAGATGCCTAATGCCTTTTCTACTCCTAATTCCACAGGCAATCCATGTGTATCCCAGCCTGCTTTTCGTTCAACGAGATAGCCTTGCATCGTTTTATAGCGTGCCACAACATCTTTAATTGTTCTGCCAAAAGCATGACCAACATGTGGTAAACCATTCGCTGTTGGCGGTCCCTCGTAAAATACAAAGGGCTGCTGTCCAGCACGATTGTTGATGGACTTTGCAAAGGTTCCTTCTTGCGCCCACAACGCACGAATCCTTGTTTCTCGTTCAACCATTGTTTCCTTCTTTTGTTCTTGCTGCATATGAGTTCCTCCTATACAATCCATTTTGTATAAAAGGCATACAAAAAACCCCGTCCCAAGAAAAGGGACGGGGTTAACCGCGAATACCACCCTAATTCTATTGACACAATGGTCAATAGCGCTCAGCAACGTACAATCATACGTGTTCTTTTTAACGGTAGACACCCGGATTGGCTTACTCTATTCAGCCAATCTTCTCAGAGAGGATTTTCATGTAACACCTGCACACCGACTTCCACCAAATGTCGGCTCTCTGTAGAACAAAATGAAACACTACTCTTTCTCATCAACGAATTTGTATGCTTTTATTGTCACTCATCGTAACAAATTACCAATTGTCTGTCAACAGTGGACAACTTTAAAAAATTTCGTTGAGACAAGTGGCAATACTTTGATGGAGAGTCATATATTGAGATTGTTGATTGGTTTGAATAAAAAAGCCCTTCAGCAATATTTTTACATTAAATAGCCCGATATAAAAGTTTGCTTCATCCAATTGCCCCTTTAATGTGGCTACTGTTGACAGTGTTTGCTGCAATATTTGGATGATTTCATTTTTCCAACATAGCGAAAATCGGGACTAACAACCTTTCCTCCTCATCATAAATAAATACATAAGCAAGTTGTAAATAGAAAGACCAAAGTGCATGCAACATAAGCTGTTCTATACATTTTAGGGTTTTTCAATGGCATCTGATACATGTGCCACACTATACGCCCATCCCTTGCCAGGCACATAGCCTCTTACATCCTTTTCAGATGATATGTAAGTTCGTAACTTCGTTTGACAAGCCTCTATGCTATCCTTAGATAAAAAATATCTGTGTAGATTCCTAGCTAAAATAAGTGCGAGCAATAAGATTGTAAACGAGTGAGTAAAAACCCAATTAGATTCCTTTGAATAATAAATGGTTTAAGCTGTAATCCCAAAGTTCAATTAAGCAACGATGATCCAGCAAGTTTTTTCTAAAACCCATTCATAAAAGCAGCCCTAAATCCATGTATCTCTTAGCTCACTATCAGTAGAACCGATATGTGCTAGCATGGCATGCAAAAGCTGCTGTTGATGCTCTTGCTCCAAGTAGCCTGACCCTTTTTCAATGCCATTAATCTAGCCTTTAATTCATCTTCCTTCAATACATCTTGTATTAGCTGGCTGATTCCACTTTGCTTATTCATTGTGATACTCCGTGCTACTTTCTCGGTATAGCCCATCCAGCTTCCATCCATCATAAAAACGGACATAGGTCAATTCCTTTTGCCAATTATCTAGGTGCACAACCACCTTGCTGCTCCAGGGTAAAGTAGCAGCATAAACCTGACCCCTGCGTACCTCTGCTATGTCATCCGCTACACCAAGAAGTGTGGAAGGTGCATTCGCATTATACATTAAATAATGCTGTCGATCTGAACTGATCTCAAGTTCTTCCATGACCTCCTGATGAAAAACAATCACTTGCTTATTTTCTTGATAAAGTGAATAGACGAGAGCTCCCCCAAATAGCACCATCAATGAAGCCACAATGAGTACATGCTTTTTCTTCAATCCTATGTAAAACGCCCATTGCTTTTCCTTATTGTATAAATGAATATATATTGCTAGACTTATTGGCCATAAAAATAATAACTGCCAACAAAGGACAACCCAAAAAATCTCGCCATCCGAGACAAAATATCGAATGACATTGTAATTCAACAACCATAAAGGCATCGACCACCGCCATAGGGATTCTTCCTGCGGTATACTTTTTAAATAAATCAGTAGAAGAGGTAAGCTTAGGAAAAAGGCTGTCGCATTATCTAATAGTGCAAATACCAATACAACACCTCCTACGTAGAAAAATGTTACAACTATTGTATTTTAATCCAATCGTACAGAAAAGGCTAGACATTCTAAAACGTTGAATATCTAGCTTCCTTTTATTGATGTTCCTCCACTATTTTCATCTCTACGATATCTTTAAAATCGATGAGAGATTGAGAGCCATTGTTCCCAATCACCTGGCTATCATTGTACTTTGATAGCGTTTTTGGGACATCCACTAGAGGAAACCATGTACCATTGCTATGTTTTTGCACCAATTCATCTACAGATAATTGTATTCATCACAGATATTTTTTCAAAAATGACCTCACGCTGCTTGAATGGGAGTGCTAGAATCACATTTTCAATCAAAATGCGTTCGTCTTGCTGTACAAGCATATCCTTCTAGTGGTAGTTTGCTTTGTAAAAAGCTTCTGTTGTACTTGAATTTTGCAATAGGTCCAACTGCGTAAATCTTTGCCTCGATGCTTCGATAAATAAGCCTTTAGCTCGCCACGTTTTTCATAGTTTTGTTGGTTATCATAAAATTTAATAAAGACATCCTGCACGATATCTTCTGCACTTTGTCAATCTCTTACATAGTAAAAGGCAAGACGAATAAGCCTCTCTGTATGCTGTTCCATGATTCTTTCTAGTTCGTAAATGAGCCCTCTCTTTCCTATAAACGGTGCTCATAGCTTCGAGGTTTGCTTTTTTTGTCATTTATTCTAAATCATTGTCAGCAAACGGGCTAATGACTTTTTTTTCCGTTGAAGATAACACGATATTGGTAGAAGGTGTACCATAGGGCATAGCTGCATCAATAAACTGCTCTAATGTTTCTACTGAATAAGTCGCTAGTTTGACAATATAGCTAATTTCCCCCGCCACTCGATAGCACGCCAAGACATCAGGATGAGCCTTACAAAATGCAGAGAGGCTTTTACAATCAATGGATTTAAATAAAATAATGGCCTCAATAGTGCGCTCCATCTTTTTCAAATTCACCCTTGCATGATACCCTTCAATCACACCCTGTTCCTCCAGCTTTTTGACACGTTCAATAACAGCGGGAGAAGATAAATGAACAATTGCTGCTAATTCCTTCATCGAGATTTTTGCATTGTGCTGTAATTGCTGTAATATTTGTATATCAATTTGATCCATGGTCTTTCACCTTTCTAAATCAATTATTTTTTCTATAATACCTTTTCAAATAAAGTTTTTTATCCAAAATACATTATACAGCTTCTGTTAACATTCAGCTCTTTTGATTACAATAAAAGCAATAAAGGAGGCAGAATCAATATGAAAAAAATATTATTACTTTTAGCAAATGGCTTCGAGGCCGTGGAAGCCAGTGTTTTTACAGATGTGCTTGGCTGGAATAAATGGGAAGGCGATGAATCAACAGAAGTCATTACAGTCGGGTTACATAAACAATTGCAATGTACATGGAATTTTAGCGTCATTCCTGAAAAATTGCTGCATGAAATTGATTTAAAGGATTTTGATGCTTTAGCAATCCCAGGAGGCTTTGAGGAAGCAGGCTTTTACGAAGATGCCTTTAGTGAGGAATTTCAAACAGTTGTGCGTCATTTTGATGAACAGAAAAAGCCTATTGCAACAATCTGTGTAGCCTCCCTAATATTAGGGCATAGCGGTATTCTACAAAATAAGAAGGCGACAACTTATAATCATCCAACAAGTAAACGATTAGAGCAGCTTCAATCCTATGGTGCAAATGTTGCTAATGAACGAATTGTCTACACAGAACACATTATTACATCTTCGAACCCAGGCACTGCATTCGATGTCGCATTTGGCTTACTTGAAATGCTAACATCACCTGATAATACATTGAAAGTAAAGGATTTAATGGGCTTTAAATAATTTTATAAAGCTGTCCAAAAGAGTTCATTTTGGACAGCTTCATTATGTTCATTTGTTTTCTGATATTGATTGTAATAACTTCACCCTTAATTCTTTACTTCTTGAAACTAATGAAATAGTTCTGATTAAGGATCAATATATAGGTGTCAATCACGAACCGCTAAGGCACTGACTACCAGTTTTGAGTTAGTAAACATCGTTTAAACATGATTTAAAAAGCAGGCTTACACCAAATATTATGATGTAACCCTACTTTTTACTTTATTGCTATTATTTTTCTAATGGTGCTGTTTCTGATGTGTTAAAATCCATTTCCTTCGCGTTGTCTAGCACATCTTTTGGAATCGTAATCGTTGTTACCGCATTGAAATCATGATATTTAATTGTAGTTTGCTGTCTTGTTTTGATCGAATTGCCTTCCACTTTCATCTTTAAGGTCATATCCATAGCAATTTCTTCTACATCAAATGTTTCTTTATTAATCAATAATTTATATGTGAGACTATCAAAGGACATGTTACCTAATTGTGCCTCTAGATCGGCATCCATTCCTAAATTCATTGCGCCAAGCTGCTGCTTCACTAGCTCTGTGAATTTATCCCCAGCACCCTTTAGTGTTAATTCATAACGATTTGCTGTTTCAACTAATGTGAAATCTTCAGCAAATGCTTGTAGCATCTCCAATTGTTCCGTTGCATCTGGCTGTATCCCTGTTTGGCTAAGTACATCCTCAAATAATTGTTTCGGGAACTTTATCCAAGCCTTTTGCTCTGCCTCATACATATACATACCATCTTTAGCCGTCATATACATTTTAATCGGCAAATTAATCGCTTCACCACTTGTTGGATCTGTTAGCGACATTGTACCATCAGCAAAGAATTGCATCGGCTCTGTAACAATTTCCATCTTCATGTTGCCTTTAGAATCCATTTTCATGGTTTCCTTGCCATCGTTTGCCTCCACTGACTGAGAGATGGTCATGGTAGCCTTCATGCTTTTTAGCTCTTTTTGCTTGGCTACTGTTTTAGTAAATACTTCCTCTAACAAAGCACTATTTTTTGTTGTAGTAGACTGTTCTTCCTTTACCTGCTCCCCTTTAGGGTCTTCCCCTTTTTCTTCCGGTATAGGCTGTGTATCCACAGGTAAGTCTAATGCGTTGACGATAAATGTTGCTAACTGACCACGCGTAACATTTTTATCTACACCAAATTCTGTGGCAGAAACCCCCTTCGCAACGCCTGCCTCATACAGTGCTGTTACTGCCTCTGCAAATGGACTATTTTGCTGTACATCAGTAAATGGGCTTTTGCCTTTCGCTGTTAAACCTGCTGCCTCTGCTACCATTATCGCCATTTGACCACGTGTAATCGTGTCATCTGGACGGAATGTATCATCCTCATAGCCTTGTACAACCCCAAGATTTACTAGTGTAACTATCGCCTTATAGTATGGGCTAGATGAGTCAACATCCTTGAAATTCGGATTTTCTACAGTCAAATCCGTTGTTGTTAATTGAAAAGCACTTGCTATCATCTTTGCCGCCTGTCCACGTGTTACGTCCTGTGAGGGCTTAAATGTACCATCTGGAAAACCATGAATAATATCTGCTGCATGTAATGTGGAAATACCGTTAAAATATGCATGATCTTCGCTCACATCTGAAAATGGACTAGCAGCCGAAACAGGTACTACTGCAACAGCTGTAACCGCCATTGCAGCTGTTGCCGCCGTATAAAGCTTATGTTTTTTCTTTGTCATAATCAATCGTCCCCCCATTTATGTAAAATGTAATGCTTACATATTAATTTTATCTAAAGATTTGGGAAAATGCTAGGTTAGTTGGAAATTAAAATATAATTATCCAATATATCCGTCATTTGGTTCGATCTAATTTTTATCCTCCATATAAAAAAACCGACCTCCTAAGAGATCGGTTTTTATGATGATGATTACTCAGCAGCTTTTGCGCGTAGAACCATTTGTAGGATACCACCGTGACGGTAGTAGTCTACTTCTACTTCTGAGTCGAAACGAGCTAAAGCTTGGAAAGTTTTAACTGTGCCGTCTTCAGATTTAGCAGTTACTGTTAAGATTTCACGTGGTTTTACGTTGTCAGTAATGTTAACAGAGATTTCTTCTTTACCAGTTAAGCCTAGTGTCTCAGCAGATTCACCTGGCATAAATTGAAGTGGAAGAACACCCATCATTACTAAGTTAGAACGGTGGATACGCTCGTAAGACTGTGCGATAACAGTTTTCACGCCAAGTAGGAATGTACCTTTCGCAGCCCAGTCACGAGAAGAACCCATACCGTAGTCGTTACCAGCAAGTACAACTAAACCAGTACCTTGCTCTTGGTATTTCATACATGCGTCATAGATATACTCTACTTCGCCTGTTGGCCAGTAAGTAGTGAATCCACCTTCTGTACCAGGAGCAACTTGGTTACGGATACGGATATTTGCAAATGTACCACGCATCATTACTTCGTGGTTACCACGACGAGAACCGTAAGAGTTGAAGTCACGGATTGCAACACCGTTTTCAATTAAATATTTACCTGCAGGTGTATCTTTACCGATTGCACCAGCTGGAGAAATATGGTCAGTTGTGATTGAGTCACCGAACTTCGCCATAATGCGTAAGCCGTCTAAGCCTTGGATTGCTTCTGGCTCTTTTGCAAGACCTTGGAAGAATGGTGGGTTTTGGATGTAAGTTGATTTGTCATCAAATGTGTATAGAGACTCAGTTGATGTTTCAATTGCATTCCATTTTTCGTTCGCTGTGAATACTGTTTCGTATTCTTTTTGGAATAACTCACGGTTAACAACAGTACTTAATACTGCATTAACTTCTTCTGTTGATGGCCAAATATCCGCGAAGAATACTTCATTACCATCTTTGTCTTTACCGAATGAATCTTTTTGTAGATCGATATCCACTGTACCAGCAAGTGCATAAGCAACAACAAGTGGTGGAGAAGCTAAGTAGTTAGCTTTTACAAGTGGGTGTACACGGCCTTCAAAGTTACGGTTACCAGAAAGTACAGAAGTTACGAATAAGTCATTTGCTTTAATTGCATCTTCGATTTCAGGAAGTAATGGGCCTGAGTTACCGATACATGTTGTACAACCATAACCTACAGTGTTGAAACCGATTGTATCAAGGTACGTTTGTAAACCTGAATCTTCAAGGTAACCAGTTACAACTTTAGAACCTGGTGCTAAAGAAGTTTTTACCCATTTAGGCACTGTTAGACCTTTTTCTACAGCTTTTTTCGCCACTAGGCCCGCAGCAATTAATACGTATGGGTTAGATGTATTTGTACAAGAAGTGATCGCTGCAATTGCAACAGCACCTGTTGGAATTTCTACATCGCCTTCAGCGAATTTCGCTACAGAAGTTTTTGCGAATTCATCTTCTGTTAAACCGAAACCTTGTGTACCTTGTGGTGCCACCACTGCTTCTTTGTAACGAGAACGCATTTGAGATAGTGGAATTAAGTCTTGTGGACGTTTTGGACCAGAAAGGTTTGGTTCGATTTCAGCTAAGTTTACTTCTAAAACATCAGTGTAAACTGGCTCTAATGCTGGATCGAAGAACATGTGGTTTGCTTTAAGGTAAGCTTCAACAACCGCGATGTGCTCTTCGTCACGACCAGTTAAACGCATGTAGTTTAATGATTCTTCGTCGATTGCGAAGTAACCACATGTAGCACCATATTCAGGAGCCATGTTTGAGATTGTCGCACGGTCAGCTAGTGGTAATTTAGATACGCCAGGTCCGAAGAACTCAACGAATTTACCAACTACGCCACGTTGACGTAATACTTGTGTTACTTTTAATGCTAAGTCAGTAGCAGTTGTTCCGTTTGGAAGATCGCCAACTAATTTAACACCGATAACTTCTGGAATTGGGAAGTATGAAGGCTGACCAAGCATACCTGCTTCAGCTTCAATACCACCTACGCCCCATCCAAGAACGCCGATACCGTTGATCATTGTTGTATGAGAGTCAGTACCTACTACTGAATCTGGAAAAGTTTCGAATGTGCCGTCAGCATTTTCGTTTACGTGTACAACTGGAGCTAGGTACTCTAAGTTTACTTGGTGAACGATACCTGTTGCTGGTGGTACAGCACGGAAGTTATTGTAAGCAGTTTGAGCCCATTTTAAGAAGTTATAACGCTCAGCGTTACGTTCAAACTCAAGGTCCATGTTTGCTTGCAGTGCAGATGCATTACCGTATTTGTCAACTTGTACTGAGTGGTCAATTACAAGGTCAACTGGAATAGCAGGGTTGATTTTGCTTGGGTCGCCGCCCATTTCCTTCATTGCAGAACGAAGTGATGCAAGGTCAACAACTACTGGTACACCAGTAAAGTCTTGTAATACAACGCGAGATGGTTTGAATGGTACTTCTGCTTCAGGGTCAGCACCATTGCCCCATTTTGCTAATTCGTTTACATGTTCTTCTTTAATTACATACGCATCATATTGACGTAAAACAGATTCTAATAACACTTTAATTGAGTAAGGAAGGTTTGAAACTTTTGCAACGCCAGCTTTTTCAATCGCAGCTAAGTCATAGTAATTGTAAGTTTTACCATTCACTTCGAATGATGCACGGCTGTTGTGTAAATTACCTTGTGCCATTTGCGGATCCCCCTAAATATATCTTTTTGAAAAGGCTTTAAAAATGTGTAGCATCTTTTCTCCAATACCCATGATAGCGCATTTATATTCATAAGTAAATTACATTAATATTATCTTTTTTGATAAGCATAACTTATGACCTTGGTTTCTACCCTGCTGTTTTTAATTTTTTGATATGCATAATATCAAGGGTTTGTATTAATGTGGGTTTCTATACCTATCTAACGAAGCATATCTAAATGTATTTAACTGTGGTACAGATTGCGGTACACGAACTTTTTGTAAAAAGTGTACCGCAGGAATAAATAGTAAATAAAAATTCATCTGGACACGTATGAGTAGTAGAAAAAATCAATACAACAACTTTTACTTTTAGATTATTAACTTCTTTATAATTAAACATTAAAGAAATGATGCAACTATTTTAATAACTATATAATATACATATACACATATGACAATACCTTACAATTTGTTTCTTCTTGGATAATCAGTTCTGCTTAAAAATTAGCGGTTTAATAAAAAACAAACCAGGTGCACATTTGAGCGTCTGGTACCATTCATATGATTAACCAACAGTTTTTCAACTTGTGTTTTTTAAATGTAAATTGCGGAAAAAATTTAGGTACTTCTTTTTAAAGATCATCGTACTATATTAAAGCGGAGGATTTAATGAAGAAAAATCCGCAGACTGAGGCAAATAAACGTTGGCAAGCGAAAAATAAAGAACGTGCTAAATATCTTAGTGCACGATCTGGAGCACGTAGCTTTATAAGAAACCACACCTTAGAGGAAGATTTAGACGAGCTCATGGAATTAATGTTAGAACGTAAACAAGTATTATTAGAAATGAAAATAAACCAAGATGGCATGTAGCTGTCTTGGTTTATTTATTTTGGTTTGTATTTTATTAAGTAATTAATTTGTGGAAATAAAAAAAGCCTAGGTACTCATTTTTGAATGAGCGCCTGGGCCTTTGCTTTAAATCCTAATCAAATTCTTTTTTTATCTGTAATGCAAATTGTTCAATAGATTTTCTATCTTGATAAATTGTAATACCAATACCGGAACGAGTAGCTCTATGAGAGTTATATTCTCCTGCATCAATCCAAAATTGGAATTGATAAATCTGTTCATCAATTAGGTCACTATTATTCGCTAAAATAGCAAATGAAAAAGATGGATCCGTTGAGTCCCATACTTCTGCTTCCAATAATTCGTCCCAATTATTTAATATCAGCGTATGCAGCATTATAAGATCACTTCGTAAAACCAAAAACTTAAAATCTAAATGATGTTCACCACAATTAAGTTTAATCAAAATATTACTAGAAACAGTATCACTCTCTATATTAACCACTTCTAAACTTGTCTTTGATGCATCAAATGATCTATCGTATAAGGTTGCCATAATTAAATCTTACCATCCCCAGTTACTACTAATAAATTTCTTAGCGATTTCCCCACTATCAGGTTTGTAAACCGTTACAACCTCTTTTGAATTCCCTATAAACACTACATTAATATTTTGATCTTTATCATAAATAGCTCTAGCACGTGTATGTTTATCCATGAATTTTTTTCCATTTACAATTGCATCAGCAACTTGTTTGGAAGAAAGTTGACGTGCATTAGCCTGTATAACTGCGTGTGAAGAAAATTTCACTGTTGCTTTTGGAATTTGTTTTACAACTAGTTTAACACATGTAGTTGCAACGAACCATACAATCGGAGCGACCCTCGGAGCAACAATAAATTGTTCAGATTCCAGTGAATTCATAAAAGGAGTTCGTGCAGTGTTAATAGAATCCCAAAAATATTGTCTTTCAACATCGGTAAATGATTCATATAGTTCCTTAAATTCCGGATGCTCATTTATATAATTTTCAGTATCTAAAATGTATTTATTATATTCCTCTGTATCTAGTTGAGGAACTAATAATTCAGTTTCCGAATATAAACTTTCATTTTGATCATTATCTGTGAATTCCATTGCTGAGGCAGCTGGTGGAAATACAATGCTAATTAATAAAGTAAATGTTAGTAAAATACTAATAATTTTTGTATGTTTCATGATTTATCCCTTCAAACTTGTATTTGATTCACTAGCAAATCCTTACCTCGAGTTAATTATTATCCTATCGTTGGTAACTTCCCCAATTCAATATTATGTTCACGCCACTTTTTTGACGGTGTGAACGCCATTAATTTGGCGCTACTCAAAGGAAATTCGTCAAGTCCGCCAAATCACGCCACTTATTCCCATCTTTTTTCAGTGCTATATATACATTTATAGCGTTAACTCAATTTTATGCTTGACATTTTCAATAAAAACAAAAAATATTGCTAATAACAAGTTCACTAATTTGACTATTGACATATCATTTACATTACTATTCTTATAATATTTTTATGAAATGCCCATTACCGATTAAGGTAACAGGCATTTGCTGTTAAACGCTACGTTGTGCAATGATAATCTTCAATCCTTCAAAATCACCACTTGTCATAGTTCCATTATCGAATTTTTCAAGCCATGACTTATCAATCACCTTTTTGTCTACGGCTTGTTGAATGTAATCACGTACTGCAGCTTTTGCGGTTGTGCTTGTGAATTTCATAGTATCATCCTCCTTTTGTTTTTGTGTATCCTCTACAATGAGTTGTACCTTTTCAGCCTTACTAAAGGCCATTTGCTCTGCTCGTATCATAATGAAAGCGGTACGTTCATTTTCCGTTAAACCGGCCATAGCTTGATTAGCTTTATCTTTAATATCAAACATTCTCTCAATTTCTTTAATGGCCGAATTGTCGTAACTAGAATCAATTACTTCTGCAAGCACGTCAGGGGACTTTTTGTCGCTATCGACATACATAATTAAGTCTTGCATTAAATGATGATCCATAACATAAACATCTGTATGAGTAGCAGCTCTATACTCTGCTGGATCATAACCTGTTTCCATCCATTTACTAGCCTCCAACATATCCCGCTCCATACTTGAACTTCCTCCTGCCTTTAGCTCTTTAAGTGATTGTTTGTATTCATCGATTAAGTCTGGGAAGTACATGGCCCTCTTCCTTTCTATTCTATGTAAAAATAAAAAGGACACTAATAGAGCTGACATAATTGCCAACAACTATTAGTGTCCATCGGTTTTTCCGTAAGGACGATTATTTTTTTTAATACGTATACGTTCAGCCCGCTCCACATCAAGTACTTGACCATTGTGCCAAATGATTATATCTTGCCCAAATGCTTTGGGTTTTAGTGGTGTAATGATACCATCTTGTACGATGTATACACCGTTTTCAGATGTGTTGATTTTTTCGATAGATGTCTGTTTTGTCATAGTTTTTCCCCCTATGATATAATCAATTATCTGGCTGAACTTATAAAAAGGCAGTAACCAATTCAACGGCTGTAGTGTGTGACGACACTACAGTTTTTTTATTTGCTTTTTGTATTTATTCTTCCCTTCTTTCTAAGATCTTAGAAAATGATGCAAATTCAGCTATCAAGGTTTTTACAAGCAAATTATATCTAATCATTCCACTTAACTTACAATCAAAATACAAAATTACTATATATTGACTTTTATGCAAAATAATTATAATATAATGTTGCTAGGGGAAAAAATAGAACTGGAGGGAATAACAATGAACAATAATATTAGAAAGTATATTTTAGGTTTTAGCTTCATATCAGCTTTACTACTTCTGTTTTCAATTTATCCATCAGTTAATGCTTCGGCAGCAGAAATTAACGTTTCTCAAAACTCTAGTCAATCAGAGAATATTAGCCCATACGCCAAGTATTCTGAATATGTTACGGTATATAAAAGATATACATCACCCCCACCATCATCAATTCTTCACTCTCAAAAAATTGGAAGCTTTGAATACTCTGGATATATAAATCTTTTCGATTATGTTTATGATCCAGATGCAGGTTTATATTTTGCAACATATAAAGGTTGGATTTACGCAGATTAAAATAGAATTACCGATTACCGAATCATATTCCCTAGTATCTTTTGTAAATATTTTTTGGTTTTAAATATGAACTACTACTGTGAACTCTAAATTAGTAGTTATCAAACTAATCCATAGCATGGTTATGTTATGGATTTTTATCGATGTCTTAACACTGTTGCTTGTGCATTATTACTAAGGCTTTTTCATTATTTACAACTCTTATTAACCTTTCCGTTGCATTTAATTAAAACAACGTTTGCTGCTTGTAACCATACTCTCCAGCAAATGGATTAATCCATAAGACCTCAACCCTTGATTTCCCTGCAACAGGCTTCCCTAATTTGGTTTCTTTAACCCAGCCTTTAAGTACATCTTTGTAAAGATCATTGTCAAACCCCTATAATAAAACTGGACCGAATGTTTTAATAAATGATCAAGTAAATTTTCATGGTCGTTATCCGTCATTTCATGTTCATAAATAGCACCATTTCGTGTAGCTACCATATATGGCGTATTGGTGTACATTAACTTCTTACTTACACTTAAGCATAATCTGTTTTCACTCGCATTTATCCTCATTGGTGTTGTTGGATGGGTGATTTATACGATGGGTGGAGCATCATTTAGTGATTGGTCTACACTTCGCTATTCAACATTGACATGTGTTTTTGGAACAATTGTAACAGGTTTCTTAACAGTGTTATTTACAATCCAAGGGCATGTGTCTATGCCAAACATAGGAACGATTTCTGCAGTTAAGTATGATTTATTATTCATGATGATATTACCAGGTTTTGTGGCATTACTTAGTTGGAACTATGGCGTAAGAATTTTATCGTCCGTAAATGCAATTTTATTCATTAACTTCGTCCCAATCACAACATTAGTCATTATGATGATCCAAGGATATAAAATAACAATTTTTGATGTTGCAGGGACATTGCTTGTTATTATCGCCCTCATGCGAAACAATGTATATCAGCGTAAAGAAGAAAACGAGCATCAGAAGAATTTACTAAAGGAACAGTTGAGTAAGGTTATTTGATTTAAACGTTTGGAGGTTTTTATATGTATGAAAGTTTATTATTCTTCTTTGCTGCTGCAATTGGCTTAGAGCTTGCTGCAATTAATCGAAATGGTCGTAAAAAAATAGAACAGCAGGCTGAAATGATACAGCTATTAAAAGATGTACTTAGAAAATAATTAAGTTTAATAAAGGCATTATTAGGAATATTGATTACTATGTATCTTCAAGATGTTATAGTGCGTATCTGACTAAGCCATCGAAGGGCATAAACCAATTCGAGCTGTGGCGTCTACAAACGTTGCGGCTTTTTTTTATTCAACGCCTTTGAACTATTTGAAACCTTTTCCAGTTTCATCCGTAAATTAATGCAGACAGTTTTCCTTTATCATTATTAGGAGGTTTCCGATGAATACTTTTGCTTTAATAGCTTTTCTATTTGCAGCAGCTTCTTTTGCTTTTGCTTCATCAGCTGATGCTAAGATTAAAAAGCTAGAAAAACGTATCGAAGAACTTGAAAAAAACAAGTAATTACTTTAATACATAAATAGGTTAATAGAGTGATTAAATTATTTTTTTACGAAAGGAAGGAATGATTAATTAGATGAATAGCATCTCTCCTATCTATAACTCTACATATTCTAGATTATAGAAAGGGGGAGATTTAATATGGGAAATGAAGTTTATCATACAGACTATGGCAAACATGATAATTTATCATTTGCACTAATCGTTGTCCTATTTATTCTTTTAATTATTGTTGGCGCTCGTTTTATGCATAAGTAACACCTTTATTATTGGCTACATCCATAAACGCCTTCTTTAAGCTACCATAATCTAATGCTATCTAACATCCTTATACACACTTATTATGATCAAAGGGTCTTCCCCCACCCCAGTGACCCTTTTATTAATTTCTTTTCTCACCTGCATATTTTGTCACAACTCGTTTACTGAACACTTTCTTTCAACTACTTATTTATCTCATTCCCATAGGCTTGACTTCCCTTTTGTCAGCACTGGCTTAGATAACACTTTCACTGTATTCAGCTTCCATGCATAACAGCCACTCCTCAAATCACCAAAGTGCAGTTCATCGACCTCTAATTATTTCTGAATTCAATGACCATTTAACTGATTTAGAAGTTAAATGACAACACCCATTGGTAAATTTGCATTTCCAATTCCATGCTTTTGAAGCGCTTTTTTAATTAGGGGACATTCACAATATCCTATGTCCATTGTTTTACCAGCTTGGATAGCAATTGGATCAAGGTGTTGCCCAACTACATGTTTCAATTTTTTCTCACCAAGAGTGATTAAGCTCACTCAAGGTTGCTTAATTGTGGTAGCTTTCATCAGACAATCCCCTTCTAAAGCAAGCTCAACTGCTCATATATTTTTTGACAGGTATGTCTCAAACATGCTATGCACTGTTTCTACCATTTCAAGCACAACGAACAACCGCTTCTGCTACTCCAAAGTGTTCTAACAGCTCTTTACACTACATTAACCTTCATCATTTCGACAGTCTTTTATTTAAAAGATATCCATTAGCTTATGAATATCATTTAGACTGTCTCCAAAACACCATGCTACTACGCAAAAAAATAACATCTATTTAGCTATGTTAATTAATGTCATGATTTGATTGAAGTTTTTCAATGACTTGCAAAAGAATGAAGAGTAAGATATCAAAGAAAAAAACTGTGACAAACATTGTATTTGCCACAGTCTGAAAGCCGCGAATTGAATTGTAGGTGCTATTATAAAATTTTATCATTACAAATTTAATTATTATTGAATTGGACAGGAATGTACCAAAACTCCTCAAACTTGATGAATGTTCATCGTAACTGCTATACCCGACTATGCTTCCTTGGGTTCAACATGTACATGCACTTCATAAACGCCTTGTTCTTCAACCATATTTTTTTCAACAACAGACGCGACATCGTGAGCTTCCGTTATATCTAAGTTTGCATCTACAAGAATGACGACGTCTATCACCTCGTTGTTACCATAATTTCTCCCTCTGATTTCTTTCAGCCCTTTGACTCCATCTATTTTTAAAATAATATCTTTGTATGTTTGAAGAATTTTCTCATCAAATCCATCAGAAAGTTCATGAGAAGCTTCTTTAAAGATGTCCCAAGCTGTTTTACAAATGATGAAACCTACCACTATAGCAGTTACCGTATCCAACCAAGGCATATGTAGTTGTGATCCTAAAATCCCTACAGCAGTGCCAATACTTACCCAAGCGTCTGACAAATTATCTTTAGCGGCAGCCATGACTGCTTTACTATTTATCTTGTCAGCCAATTTTTTATTGTAACGATAGACAGCATACATAACCACTGCTGATCCTAACCCAACATAGGCTGCGATCATATCTGGAGATTCTTTTCCACCTTGAAAAATGGACGTAAAAGCACCCACTAATACTTGAATACCAACTGCCATCATAATAAATGAAGCTACCATCGATGCAATGGTTTCACTTTTCCAATGACCGTATCGATGATCATGGTCTGCAGGTTTTTGAGAAAGCTTTAGCCCTATAAGTACTGCAATAGAAGCAATAATATCGGTCGTATTATTTAGCCCATCCGCCTTCAAAGCTTCTGAACCCGTCATGTATCCCATTGCAACTTTTATGATGGACAAAACTATATAGGCAATAATACTGATGATTGCGCCACGCTCACCTAATTTAAGATTATTATATCTTTCTGCTTCCAATTCACTTACCTCCCACTTACGTACATTTTTATAATAACAACTCAACATCGAGTGGGTCTACAGCAACCTTTTTGCCTTACTATACATAAGTAGGGGGAGTATAAAAGTGTTGATTATGGGAAAAAATACAGCCTTAAGGAAGAAACTTAGGCACTGGTTGAAAACCTAGAAATTATTATTTTAAACGAATAAAATAATATAGAATCTGTTCTTTAAGATTTTTTCCTCCAACGAACACACCTTACAAAACTTGGTCATTTCCATATTTGGGAGTGACCCTTTTTATGTTAGGTCATTTGCTGACATACAAAGAGCTTACTTCAATCTTCTGCAAATAACTGTACCAATATCTCTTGGCTGACTTGCGCCTGTAACGATAGCTATTTTACTCATCGTTCTTAACCTCCATTTTATAGGATATAGAGGTGTTCATTGATATAAAAAAGGAGCATAACCAAACTGGTCTGCTCAGTCTTTAGTATTAACGTACAACCTCATCCTAAATTGGCTCTCCTCTCTATATAAGAGGGATGCGCTACTATTTATTTCTTGGATTGTTCATGCCAGAGTCTTTCTATACAGCTCTTTTCTAATCAATAATCTGCATTTAAAAAACTTTTGTCATAACCCTCTAATCTAAAATTTTGATGTTATTTTGAACATCGATAGAAAATTGCTCTACATCATAATGATGTTTCTTGATCATGTCTTCCGCTAGCTGATAAACCTGCTTTTGTATCATGTTATTTTTCTCTTGTGTTAAATTAATCCTTATCTGAATTTCCTCAGATGTAATACTATGATCGATACTGAAGATGCCATAATTTTGGTCAATCATTTCTTCAAATAGATTGGCTAGGACATCATTATAGCTTAGTCGCGTTGACCTAGGCTCTGCTGGTTCGTAAAGATTTTTTAACGTTAATTGAAAAAAAACGGGATTTAAATTATTTTCTTTCAACACATTCAACATAAGTTCTTCTATTTTTTGTTTGGTGCTAGTATCAGCCTTGTCTGGTAATGACACGAGAAGTTCGATTTTGTCATTAGGCAGAACCCCGTAATCTAATTGAAAGCTATAATTTTCTTTGCGCAAGGCATGGGAAATCTCACTGATTAAAAATTGATATTGCTGAATATAACCCAATAATTCATTATTGCTGGGCTGTGGCACTGAAACATTAGATTTTTCAGCATATTGAATAGGTGCATTCGCCAAAAGGAAAAATCCACTACAAACAATGACAGCTAGTAGAAACCATAACGTAAATACCTTTTTGATAAACATTTATAGCCCCCTTATTCGGGACTATATGCAAGTTCTGTAAAGCTAATTACGGTAGAATCTTATAAAACAACACACGATCTTGATTTTCGCCACCGTAATTGCTGTGGACGGACACCTTATCCATCTCTTTGTCACCCTTTTCCATTCTAAAGCCCATATTCGTATGAAAGGCTATCGAAATTTCGTTTATAGGTGACGTGACACATTTCACAATATTTCGATGATATTGCTTCACTACATGAAAGAATACGTCGTATAACCTTTTTGCAATATTCTGTTTTCTGTAATCAGGATGGACCCCAACAAAATGGATAAATGCTTCATTTGAGTTAGCCTGCGATAAAAACCCTACAAGAAAGCCAATAATTTCGCCATCCTTTTCCATAATTAGGCTAGTATTCGTAAAATGATCAAAAAATAATTTGGGCAGCTTATCTGACATATTCCTACCTCCCCACCACTCATTAATCAATGGAGATAAAATATAGTAATCTGAACTTTTTAAGCTACGAATGTTCATGGAATCCCTCCTCTATTTTCAACTCATCCTGTAACATTTGGCAACGGATTAGGTGCTACTACAATTAAATAAATCGTTACAATCACCATAGCAAACACGCTACCAATACGTATGAATTTGATTTACAAATCAGATAACGTTGGCGTTTCTTTATAGCGCCAACGTTCAAAAAATAAAACTTTCCTCTGGATTATATAAGCTCCATCTACAATAACCATAAACAGGTATGGATAAAACAATGCTGATGAATAACATCTATATACCCTCCATCTACAATGTTAAATCATATTCTCATTTTACCCTACCATTTATTTCAATTTCAATGATTCAATCAAACCTTTGCCATCACTAATGATTTTAAGGTATCACTTAACGTCTGAATGCGATTGGTCGTATCGGTCATCTTCACCAGTAGCTGATTTTCATCTTCCACTGAATGTAAAATATCGCCTGTGGACTCAGCATTTTGCTCGGTCATTTTATTAAGTCTTTCAATTTGCACTTGGATTGTCTCGAACTGTGAAATCGCACTGCTTAATTCATGCATTCCCCTAGTTAAATCTGTATTGGTTTGAGCAAATGAATCCTTCAAGACATTTAAGAAATGACTGACTTCCTGCAACAATTGTTCCCCATGCTGTAACGCTTTCTCACCATCGTCAGAACGTTGATGTGCTGCTGTTGATTTTTCAAACAAGGTTTTCGTCACATTTGTAATACTTACGGTAATCGCCGCGCTTTCCTCTGCTAGCTTGCGTACCTCATCTGCCACTACGGCAAATCCTTTACCATGCTCCCCTGCTCTGGCCGCCTCTATGGCCGCGTTCAATGCCAATAAATTGGTCTGCTCTGCAATATGCGTAATTCCCTTTAATAGACTATCTACCGTTTGCAAGCTGTGCTGTAGCTCATTTACAGTTTCTGCAGTTGAGCTCATCGCATAACTCATCACGCTCATCTGGGCCATCGCCTCCTGCATTTTGTTCCAACCTGCCAAAACCTCCTGCTGCAGCTCAGTTGATTTTCCTACGGTATCCTTTGATATGGTCAAAGTTTCATTGACGAAATGGACGGAATCGCCCATTGTGCCATGAATCACTTGCAGACTAGAGGCTTCCTGCTGAATACTTGCCGAAATAGCCTCTGTCGCTAGCAATATTTGTTTACTAGAGCCTGAAATCCTTTGCATCGTTTGCTGGAATTGCGTGACATGCTCATCCAAGGCCTGACTGCTTTTTTCGATTTCAAGAAAGGTATTTTGTAACTGATTGAAGGATGCTTGTACCTCATTTTGCTGCGCCTTTGCATGTTCAATCAGCTCATTCCCCCATTTGGCCAGCAAGTAAAAGACAATAATCACGCCATTCATAATCGCTAGAAGTGTTACAAAGACGATGATATCATCAAATGGGCCCAACAAGGATGACGAGTTGACCATATATAAAATGAAAAAGCTAAGATTTGTTAGAATACCAAAGAAGACAATTAATTCTTTTTTAAAATACAAGGCAATAATGGCCACCGTGCATAGTAAAATATAATGCTTATTTAATGAAAAGCTATCAAGCAAAAATAGTGTAAAAACAACACTTGATGGAATTAAGCCAAAGATAAAACCTTTGACATACGTTTTGATGGGTAATAAATAATTACAAACTGCCAATGAAATGACAGCAAGCCCAATAAATAAAAAATGTATTCCTTTCGATAGAATCATTGGTCCGCAAATTAAAATGGCTAAGATTGAGATGATAGTCAAATTGACACGGTGGACTTTCCGTGTGTCGTAACGAATTTTATTCTCCATTTTTATCCCCCTAAAAAATGAATGGACATTCAGTTTAATTTTCTATTATTATATAGTATAACTACTACTTTTTGTAGCTAAATATTGCATTCAAAAGCATATTTTAGTCATTTTTGAAATAAAAGGGGGAAATTCACTTGACTAATGTCCAACAAATCGCACCAAATTTCTATTGTATTGACACTCATGATTTAAATCGTGAGCAGCGAACGAGCTCCTATTTATTAATGGATGAAAAAATTACCTTGATCGAAACTTCTGCAAGCCCTTCCGTTCCTTATATTATGGCAGGATTAAAGGAATTAAATATCGTATTAGAGGATATTCACTATGTAATCGTGACACATATCCATTTAGATCATGCTGGCGGCGCAGGTTTATTTTTACAAAGCTGTCCTAATGCCAAATTAGTAGTCCATCCACGAGGGGCGGCTCACATGATTGATCCAAGTCGCCTTATTTCCAGTGCAAAGAGCGTTTATGGTGCTGAATTTGATAAACTCTTTGATCCAATTGTGCCTATCGATGCTATGCGAATTATTGAGGTTAGCCATGAACAGCGTCTATCTTTAGGACAACATCATTTAACGTTCTTTCATACAGAAGGTCATGCTAAACATCATGTTTCAATGCTTTATTCTGCTACAAATGGCTTGTTTGTTGGGGATACAACAGGCGTTCGTTACCCAGAAATGGATGGTGAAGCGATTGATTTAATCATTCCGTCGACTTCTCCAAACCAGTACGACCCAGAAACAATGGAGCTATCTCTTCAATTGTATGAAAAGCTCCATGCAAGTGAACTATATATTGGCCATTACGGTGCGTATAAAAATCCAACAGAGGCTTATCGTCAGGTGCGCTATTGGACGCCTCTCTTTCTAGCAGAGGGCAGAAACGCACAAGCGGCATCAAGCGACTTCCAGCAGCAAGTTCGCTATCTAGATGATCGCTTAAAGGCGCTTTTATTCAGCTATTTACAGGAAAACGACATTCCCACAGATCATCCAGTCTATCAAACAATCCCGTTCGATACGATTGTGTCATCAATGGGCATACTGGATTACTTAGAAAAAGTAAATACCCAGGCGTCACGCTAACAGTAAAAAGAGGTGTCTCTAGTGATTTTGGAGACACCTCTTTTCTGCAAGATAGTGGGGGCGAAATGCTCAGCTTCAAGTAAAGACTCTCCACTTGCATCCCTATAAAGGGGACTGCTGCTAATGTAGTCAAAACTAGCCTATTTTTCAGTAGGACTGCTTTTTTCCTACTAGCTGATGCTTGCTTATTCTTTTTACTAGGTTTAGAAGGGCCATGTATTTACATAAATAAATTTGAAAAGGAATCATTCTTTTAAACGATCCAAAGCAGCTTGAAAATCCTGTTGCTCCCCCACCTCACGAAATGATTGAAAGGGGTTACTCCCTTTTTTCATACGTTCCATGACAGCAGGAATCGTGAAGAACTCTGGTGATAGACTCTCATGAACTTCCTCCCAATGCAGCGGTGTTGCGACTAAGCCCTGTACATTGCCACGAGTGGAATAGGGAGCAATAATGGTTTTACCCTCAGCATGCTGTAAATAATCTAAATATAATTTTTCATGACGATTCTTTTTTAAACGCTCCATTGTATATAAATTCGGTTTTTGCTGACATAAAAAACGACAAACAAATTCAGTAAACACACGCACCTCTTCATAGCTAAAAGTATTTTCGGGTAATGGAATATAAAGCTGTAAGCCTTTCCCGCCCGATGTTTTGACAAAAGATTGTAGATTAAAAAAGTCAATAATGTCCTTTAAATCAAGTGCACCTGTAATAGCTAATGAAAAATGCTGCGCTGAGGGAGGATCCAAATCGAAAACAATTTCTGTTGGATAAATGGAATGCTGTGTCTGAAATGGAATGTGCAGCTCTATAGCCAGTTGATTTCCTAACCACAAAAGAGTTTCCATATTGTTACATATTATAGTATCAATATGTTCCATCACCGTCGTTGCCACAAAATCAGGCAATTTTTCTGGTCTACTTTTTTGATAAAAGCTTTCTCCTGGCACACCATGTGGAAATCGTATTAATGTTAGTGGACGATCCTTTAGAAAAGGTAATAAATAGGGCGCGATGTTTTGTAAATAGGATAAATAATAATCCTTTGTTATACCCATTTCAGACCACACTGGTTTCTCTGGATGGGTAATGGGTACTGATTCGGGGATTGGAAAAAGCTGCCGCTGCATATGCTGCCATTGACAATCCTCTGGTGATAGCTCTAATCGGAAAGCATGAAATCTAGGCTCTCGAAGCTTACTGCCGTCGAAATCTATACATGCGATATCAACACAAATAGAAGGCTCTAACTGCCATAGTTCTTTATGGCGCTGCCCATTTGCCTGAAAGAATGCGACAAGTGTTTGCTGTTCTTCTTCAGCCATGCCATGTTTAAATGTAACGACTTCTCGTACTTGTCCCTCATCATAAATTGAGCCATGAAAATAGCCATTGACCTGATCATACTGCGTTACTATGACCGTCACATAACGCCAATTTTTAATTTTTAACCAATGACTAGAACGGGTGTTATCCAGCCATTTACTTGTTTTCTTCTTCGCCACCATGCCCTCACCATTGTAAACCTTGATGGCTTGCCATACATTCTCTCTGTCCTCATCACCTTGGATCATTTGTATAGACCTTGGATCCTCATAGTCAACGTTTGGCAGTTTTAATCTTGTTGCAAGCTTGGACAATTGCTCTTTACGTGTTTTTAAATAGCGGTTTTGAAGTGACACCCCTTTGAAAACTAGCACGTCAAACACAAGATAGTGTAAAGGAAAAGCTTTTGCATGTGTCTCAATGGCATCTTGATTTTGCATTCTCCCTCTTTTTTGAACAATGGCAAATTCGCTTTTGTATTGATTGCGTAAATAAACTAACTCCCCATCTAAGGTTAGTGGTAAAAATGCTTGAATGGATGCATGTATTTCCTGACAAAAAGCCAAAATTTCAGGAAATAAGTGGTTTAAATTTCGACCATTACGGCTAATGAGCAGCGGCTCTTCATCCCAAACTAATATACAGCGAAAACCGTCATATTTCGTTTCAAATAACCATTCACCGCCACTAGGAATATCATTGGTTTCCGTTAAAAGCATTGGTTTCATTTCACCATACCTACTTTGCTTTTTATTTTCAGTGTTTGATGATTTCAATTTAAGATACATAAAAAGCATCAAAATATATCATAGTAAGAAAAACGAGGTGACAAACAATGCATACAGTGTGGAAAGGCAGTATTTCCTTTGGGCTGGTTAATATCCCTGTGAAACTACATGCCGCTACTGAAAATAAAGATGTTAAATTGCGACAGCTTCACAAGGAGTGCCATACGCCGATTAGCTACAAAAAGGTTTGCGAAGGCTGTAACCAAGAAGTAAAAGATGAAGATATCGTCAAAGCTTATGAATATGCCAAAAATAAATTTGTCGTGTTGGATCAAGAGGATTTAGAAAACTTGCGTAAGGAAAATGAAGATAAAGCTGTGGAAATTATTGATTTTGTGCAATTAACTGAAATTGACCCCATTTATTTTGAGCGCACTTATTTCCTCTCTCCTGATGCAAACGGAGCTAAAGCCTATTCTTTATTACGTAAAACATTAGAGCAATCAGGAAAAATTGGCATTGCTAAAATTATTATTCGATCTAAGGAACAGCTTGCCATCGTGCGCGTTTATCAAAATGCCCTTGTGATGGAAACCATTCACTATCCAGATGAAGTGAGAAGTGTTGGGGATGTTCCAAATATTCCTAGTGAACAGGATGTTGTACCAAAGGAGCTTGAAACAGCTCTATTGCTGGTAGACCAATTGACGACTACATTCAACCCTGAAAAATATACGGACGATTACCGCAATGCTTTACTAGAATTAATCGAGGAAAAGAAAGGTACGAATACGGTGGCGACCAGTGATAAACAACGTCCAATTCCTGATAATGTCACGGATTTAATGACAGCACTACAGGCTTCCTTAGATAAAACAAAAAAGCCAGCTACAAGAAAACGTACTACACGCACAAAGAAAAATGCTTAAAAAAAGCGTATCCTTTTATCGGATACGCTTTAGAATTGTTGAAGGAAGTGATCCAAATCCTTTTTATGCTGAACCACTAAAATTTTATTTAACAGATCGCTTTGTTGTTTAAAAAATTTAGGTTTCCCCTTCTGCTCAAAGCGTTTATTCCAACGAAACATTTTAAAGAAAATCGAAAATGTTGGCTGATAATGGGCTTTTTCGATACCGATTTTTTGTTTCATAAACCGCTTCATAATACGGAAGACACGAATAGGATAAGGCGTATTGAGAAAGATGATGCAATCAGCTTGTTGGAAGCTTTCAACAACCCACTCCTCTTGATGAATTCCTTCAATAATCCAAGTGTTCGTTTGGAGAATGCTTTGTAAGTGCTCCTTTTTTTCTTCATCTGTTCGCCTAATATCCCCTGAATCCTTTCGAATCCATGCCACATTATCTAATTCATAAAAAGGAATCTGATAGGTTTTAGATAATTCCCTCGCTAATGTCGTTTTCCCACTGCCAACGGATCCAATAATATGTATTCTTTGTGGAAATCCTATCGTCACCGAATCATCCCCCATCTTATGTATCTTTGTAGAAATATTCCCTTTATTATACAATAATTTTAATGATGGTAAAGAGGAGGTTCATACATGTATCAACATGAATTCGAAAATAATCTACAAAAATATAATTATCCGACTGAATATGATTCCCTTTACGAACACTACCAAGATGATCTTCACTATATTCAGCATTATCTTAGTAAATGTATGCTAATTTCTTACCTCCATTTAGAAAGAGACTTTATCATCATATTTGATACAGTCGAATGTAAGTTCTCGCATTTTCGGATAAAGAGGCTCGATTTAAGCCTCTTTTCTCACCTGATAATGCATTTGCACCATTTGACCATATCGCTTTGTCTCTAGTAGCCTTAAATTTTCGAACGGACGTGGAGATTTAAACAAAGATATCCCTGCACCTAGCAAATGGGGAGTAATGGTAATAATCCATTCATCAATTAACTGTTCCTGTAAAAAGGCGTCTAGAATCCCCGCACCACCAACCATCCAAATTTTTGCACCTTGTTGTTCTTTTAATTGCTTAGTAAATGCGACAACATCCTCTTGAACAAACGTCACATGTTTATCTTTCCCAGATTGAGATGTTGTGAACACATAGCACTTTTTATCAGGATATGGGAACGTATCGCTATGCGCTAAAATATAATCGTATGTTCGTTTGCCCATAATAACAGTATCAATGGTTTGATACATATCGGAGTAGCCATTATCTCCCTCCCCTTCTGTTTCTTCAAGCCACTGTAAATCATCATTTTCCTTGGCAATAAATCCATCTACACTTATTCCGATAAATACCACTATTTCTCGTGACATCTCGTCAACTCCTGTTCTTTTGAAAATCTCTTGTACAATCTCTATACTAGATATAAAACATGACAACTATTGGCATGATTAAATAAAAAGGTGAAAAAATATGTCCAAAGCCAAACGATTAATTGATATTATGTTATTTGTCAGTGCTAAAAAGAAATTTACAGCTCAGGAAATTGCCGACACATTCAATATTTCGGTGCGAACGGTGCATCGTTACCTTTTAGATTTAAGTGACATGGGGCTACCTATCTATGCGGAGCAAGGCAGACATGGCGGCTATACAGTATTGTCAAATGCACTTCTCCCCCCTATCTTCTTTACCGAGGAAGAAGCGGTCTCTATTTTCTTTGCGTTCCAATCTTTGCATTATTATCGTGACTTACCTTTTAATACCGAAATGAAGTCTGTTTCTCAAAAGCTTTATGATTCCTTACAGAAAGAGGCCAAGAAAAAGGTGGATTCGCTGCAATCCTATATGGCCTTTTGGAATCCTAAAAGAGCCATTACAACACCACTCTTAACAGACGTTTTAGAGGCAATCATCAATCACTCACAATTGCATATCCAATATGAATCAAAGTCTGGTATCACTCCGAAGCATGTCCAACCTATTGGTGTGTACGCTCATGATGGCTTATGGTATATGCCTGCGTTACTATTATCAAACGAAAAAATTCTACTCTTTCGTGTAGATCGTATCCATGCTATGGAAGTCAGCGATGAAAGCCATAAGACGACTATGAATTTGCAGCAATGGCTCGAAAGTGCCTATAAACCTCAACATCCTATTCGCTTATATGTAGAATTATCAAGCGAAGGGGTTCGTCAATGTTTAAGTGAGCCACATCTTGAAAAAGCTGTTGTCCTACTTAGTGATGGTACAGGCTATATCGATATGATGATCGATCAAGGTGAACTTCAATTTAATAGCTCCCTTTTCTTTCGCCTCGGTCCACATGCGATTGTCAAAGAACCTCAAGCATTAATTCAACTATTGCGTCAGCATGCACTTGAGCTATTAGCAATCTATCCAGAGCAAAATGAAAGCTAATTGCTAGATGACAATTTCGTCAGATTCATGTAACCTTCATCGTTACTACTTTTAAGTAAACTACCTTATACTTGGCTTTGAAGGAGGAGATGACTGTTGCAACCAACCGACAACAACAAACGAATTGACACATTAGATTATTTAAGAGGATTCGCTCTACTTGGCATTATTTTAGTTAATATTCCCGCATTAATGTGGATTGAACCCCCTACATTAACGAGCGATATTACCTATAGTCGCTTTTTAACTCTTTTTATAGAGGGTAAATTTTTCATCATTTTTTCATTTTTATTTGGTATAGGATTCTATCTTTTTATTTCTCGTGCCCTGGCAAGAAATGAAAAAGCTTATTCCTTATTTAGTCGCAGACTTTTGATGTTATTACTTATGGGGCTTGTCCATTTCTATTTCCAACCGGGTGAAGCCTTAACGATCTATGCCATTTTTGGCTTTTTAGCCTTGCCATTTTATAAAATACGCAAACAATTCAATCTAATCATTGGATTAATCCTTTTAGCTATTACTGCTTATTGGGGGCTTAAAATTTTGATGCCCTTTCCACTGATTTTGCTAGGTCTAACTGCTGGTCAATATCGCTTATTTGAAAATATCTCAATGCATCGAAATAAAATCACACTAGTAACGATTGCTATGGGCTGTATAAGTATTGCTAGCTGGATTTATCAATGGCAGTATGTCCCTGATGCAATCGATACGATTGATCAGCTGTCCAAGGACCAGCTAGAAGTCCATCTTACAAATATAGAGCAATTTGCATTAATCGGATTACAGTTTAGCCCATTCGCTTCGGCATTTTACATGGGGATAATCATCCTATTACTACAAAACTCTTTATTTCAACAACTGTTATCACCATTAAAAGCATATGGACGAATGGCCTTAACCAATTACTTGGGGCAAACCGCACTTATTCTAGTAATCGGTCATGCCTTCCAGCTCATTGGACAGCTTCGTTACATTGAGTCTTTGTGGATTTGTCTAGGTATTTATGTTTGTCAATTGCTCTTTAGCAAGCTATGGTTACATTTTTTCCGCTTTGGTCCTATGGAATGGCTGTGGCGAATGGGCACCTATTGGACAGCCCCTCCCCTACGCCAAAGCAAAAAAGGGCACTAATTATTTATCGTCAATGATAAACACCTATCAGTATTGGATTAAACGTCATATATTGGTAATGTACCCTACTCGCTTTCCATCTTTGCTCATATCTTCAGCAAGAAACACATCCCCATTTTGTTTGGTCACTTATTGCATACATACGATTACGGTCAGAAATATGCAGATGTGACTAATTTAAAAACAGCGTCAGCCCAGTGTTGACGCTGTTTTTTTATTTTTATAAAATAGCTATTAAGAACCGAAAGTAAACATTTGGGGCACTTTATAGGAAACAAAAGAAAATAAACTTACAAGTCACTGGATTTAAAATCCAGTGACTCAAACTGTAGACAAACTATTTTTGGAGAGTTCAGATGCTAAAAAATAGTTTGTCTCTTGCTTTACGGTAAATTTAACCAACATCATTTATACCTAGTGCTTTCTATGCTACAATTTACTATAAGTGAGGAAAGAAGGGTGTCTTATGAAAATATCAGTTTATGTTGCAAGTGCATTTAGCAAGGATCATAAAGGCGGAAATAAAGCAGGAGTGGTATTTATTGAGAATACATTGACCACTACTCAAAAAATGGCAATAGCCAAACAACTGGGCTATGCGGAAACCGCATTTATATCAGAATCTGAAATTGCTGATTATAAATTTGAGTATTTTACACCAAAAGAAGAAGTTGATTTATGTGGTCATGCCACAATTGGCTCTTTCGCGATACTGATGCATTTAAATAAACTTTTCAGGAATAGCTATACGATTGAAACGAACAGCGGTGTTCTTACTATTACCATAAAAGATGACATCATATTCATGGAACAAAACAAACCGAAATTCTATGATATTGTATCTCCAAACGAGTTCATCGACTGTTTTGACATTAAAGATATAGACAATAAATACCCAATTCAAATTGTCTCAACGGGCTTAAAAGATATTTTAATTCCTATAAAAAGCGAAACACGATTACATGCACTGCAACCTAATTTTGAAAAAATTAAAACAATCAGCAAGTATTATAATGTTGTCGGGATGCATCTATATACTTTTAATGACAATCGAATTATATGCAGAAATTTTGCTCCACTATACGACATCAATGAAGAAGCAGCGACTGGAACTTCAAACGGTGCATTAGCTTGCTACCTTTATGAAAAGCACTACTTGCAAAAAGAAGTCTATGTATTTGAACAAGGGTATTCTTTACACTCACCTTCCGAAATATTAGTTAAATTAGCAACCAATAGCAATAATGAAATAGAAAAAGTTTATGTTGGGGGCAAAGGCTATTACTGTGAAACTAAGTGTTTAAATGTAGAAAATATTGAGTGTAAATAAAAAAACACCGAATAAAAAGGTTGAGAAAATAATTTCTCAACCTCAGACTGTAGACAAAGTATCTGATTATTCGATGCTTTGTCTTTTCTTCTTGGTAAAATGCAATCAAATATACCGCTAAAAAATAGTTGTTCGTCATTCTTATAATCCTTGGACTAATATCTAAATACGCGTTAATGCGCCATTAGGCTTTGGTAACTCTTGGGCTGTTATTTGATTCATTTTACAAAAATGTTTAAAAAATTGTTGTGCCAGTTCTCGTTCATTTGTGTCACTTTTTAATGAAACTATATCAAGCAAAATTTGAGCCATCCATAAATTTTCAAAATAACGATATTTACCTGTATTCCATGTCATTTTTTCGGGGAATTTTTCATTGATATAATAGTGCCAGAAAAGCAGCTGATCCGATTCCTGTTCTGTAAGTTGAATTCTGTATTTTGAATGAGCTGGAATATATCCATCTTCACAAAGCTTGCCGACAAAGTTTTCATTCACCATATAGACACCTAAGATACGTCTGTCTTTTTCAAGCATGCTGGAATCTTTTGCTGTTAAGAGGACAGCGCTATTTTGGTGCAAACGGCTCGGTTTGTTTGGCTTTCCTTTGTTATTACCACTTTTTAATATGCCCGAAAAAACTTTCCACTCTGAAAAAGAACTATCCTGTTCTTCTGTGTCACACCAAAAAACCATTTGTGATGCGGGATGAAGTTTATGGTTATGCATAAGTTTTTCGTGTTCCAAACGAAGTACCAGTTTTTTTCTTTGTAGTATTTTTTCCTCTTCCTTCTTCCATTCTTCCTCTTTTCGCTCAATTTCCTTTTTTTGTATAATCTCTTCAAGTAACTTAGCATCACTTTTATCATGTATTTTTAGGTGCTTTCCAAATACATCAGGGAAAACAAACCTTTTATTTTCCGATCCGAAATGTATTTCAATACTAGAATCATTATGCTTAACTATACTACCTATGCCAAAACGCTTGTGTGTAACTTTCTTATTGATTAGATTCATTATTCTAGTCCTCCTTAAGGAATAAAAACTCGGTTACTATTAGATAGTAAATTAATCATTTTATTCAACTAACTTCCTTTAAAGCACACATAACTGTTTTGATTTTTTCTTCGGCTTAAAAAAGGATATTAAAAAAACGTACCCAAATTCTATCTGTAAAAAAGGACATCTGAATTCGAAATACGATTTTAAAAAAGTAATTGTAAGACTATTAAAACATTTTTTTAAAAAATTACAAATTTATTATTGACATCATATTTTACCATAAGGTAAAATGATTATTTATTCTTTGAATTACCTTGAAATAGCTATGTAATAAAAGCCTCCAAAAATCGCAAAATTTCTGGAAAACGCCTCTTTAAATAACCACTTGATTATTGGTGCTAAACATAGAAGGGCTTCATGAAATCAATGATGCTCCCTATAAAGAGACTCCCCTGTTGCAAAAGTTATTTGTAAGAAAATCAAGATAGGGGTTTGGTTATAACAAGCTTCTCACCTTCCTCTGCTTTAGATAGCAGCTTATTTAATTGTGGTCAGTCTGCTTTCGCTCCAGTGAATTTCTCTTTGTTAATAACCGTTATCCTCCACTCTCCACTATTATTCAAAACCCGTGATTTTATAAAGATGCACTTTCCTTTATACGATTTGCTTGCAGGATCAACAGCCACTCCAATCAGAGCTAAAAAACAAGCCCAGTGTTATATTGTTGTAGGTGGTTTTCTATTGCCTCTTTGCAAACATCAGCAACCTTTTAGGCTATGTATGCCAAATGTTTCTTCACCTGTCACTTATCCTAAACATATAATGCAAATAATACCCTTTTTTGTAGGGAGGATTTTATGAAAAATAACAAGGGCTATAGGAATAGCGAGGGGATCGAATCAGTTAGCCAAGCAGCTAAGCTGGCGGTCATTGCAGGAGCCATCACAACACTCGGTGACGCAATAGCGACTATTGCTGCTGGTCTTGCTTTAGAGGATGAGTTGAAGGAAAATGAAAGCAATAGCAATGATATTGACAAACTACAAAAGCAAATTGACGAATTAAATTATGAATTGAAGCAATTAAAAAGGATGTTACGTTAGAACAGTATTTATACAAAAAACGACAATATCTTTTGGATATTGTCGTTTTTTAGGCTATTTAGCAGCCCAAAGATCAATCTCTATTTTAATATCTGGTAGCCCTAAAGCCGTAACATAAGCAACAGTCATAGAGGGATAGGAATCACCAAACATGGCTTCCCATTGCTGATCGAAATAAGCCCAATCAATCTCCTCTGTTGCCCAAATGTTAACCTTGACTACATGACTAGCATCCAATTCCTCAGCTGCTAAAATCGTTTCTATATTATTAAATGTATTGGTTATTTGTTCCTCGAATCCTTGAGGCAATTGATCATCTTGACCGATACCTATTTGTCCTGAAAATGCATATATTGTTGCATCTTTCGGGATGATTGTTACATGGCTATATTTTCCGACTGGGTAAGGCACCTGCATTGGATTTTTACGCACTATTTTTACTGTCATCTTCCATACTCCTTTAGGTTCTTATTTTTCTAAAAAAGGGCAAACTTATCCCTTGTTCAACGATTTTAGAAAAAAACAGCAGTGGAGAACCCTATACCCATGCTTAAAAAACGAATAGATCTTTTTTTCATGTAAATTCTCCTCCTGTTCCCTAAAGTTATTTTCACTTTACCATTTCTATCCTAGCTAATCAAGGAAGCGTAGAGACGATTTATGAGTTTCTTTATTATTATTTCTCAGGCAATTAACTATATAACCATAACGAATACAGCATATAAATAATAGTGTAAAGCGAAATTAGCCTTACACCTCCGAAATTGTTACCAGGGTCACACCATCCCAAGTGACTCTTCTCATCTTAAAAAACTAGGCTCTCCTAATCAGAGCACCTAGTTTTTTTGTTCCTATGCGTGTTCATCACTAAAATAGCATAGCAACCTCAACAAATTCTGAACATACTATCTAAAATTGTTGTATTCATAAATGCCATAATGATTTTCCAGTTCTGTACTTCACTTCATTCAATTTTTAACTTACTCATTGCTGGACAGGCATAGATAGTCACTTCTTTTTTGGAGGGTGTTTTTCGAATTAGGTTCTATTAAAGGTGAATTGATTTTATACGTTTAGCCCTCTTCGCAATATGAATGCCAAATAAAAATTCACTTTTACTCCATACATAAATTTGCTATACCAATTGTAAAAACTGTTTCAATTGGTTGTCTATCTCAAGAGAATCCTGTTCGTTTTGTCCAATTCCGAAGCAATGTCCCCACTTAGATTCGATTGGTCGATAAACTGCATTAGGCATGTGCTTCACTTCATAAGTATTATCCTCTGGCGGAAAAAAAAGATCGGTCGACCCTGGCATAACAAGGGCTTGAGCAGTGATACAGTTTAACGCTTTTTCAAAATTTCTGTTGTCTTGAGGATTAGCACTTATATCTCCGTTAATACCTGTTCGTAGCATGGCAATCAAGTCGTTTGCATCAAAGGAAAGAAACACTTTATCCCAATAATCTTCTAGATATGCCTTTAATGTTGTGTACCCTTCTTCTTGATAGAGCTGTTCTAAATAGTAGGCTTGAGAAAATCCCCATGGCGCATAGGCACGTCCCATCGCAGCAAGTCCTCCTGTAGGCTGATTAGTGTAGAAGCCTCGCTTCCAGTTGGCGTCTGCTTGCAATGCTGTGATAAGGCTCTCAAAAACAACTTGTGCATGTGGTCTGGTCTTTGCTGTTCCGCCAAACGGTGCAATCCGTTCGACCATCTCAGGATAACTTCTTCCCCATTGAAAGGTTTGCAGCGCACCGAGTGACCATCCAACGACTAGAGCAATTTTCTTAATACAAAATTTTTCAGTTATGAGTCGATGTTGTAACCGAACATTATCATAGATCGTTACAAGTGGAAAATTACCTTTATCCATAGGAGCCTGTGTATTGCTTGGAGAGGAGGATAATCCATTCCCAAACATATTAGGCACGATTATAAAATATTTGTCTGGATCAAGTGCTTTGCCAGAACCAATCAACCACTCATTATCCGTATGCTGGCCAGCAAACCAAGTGGGATAAACAATCACATTTGATTTTGCAGTATTTAAAGTTCCATAGGTTTTATAAGCAAGAAAAGCTTGAGGCAATTTTTGTCCCGATTGTAGCAAGACATCTCCAAGTGAATAAATTTCGTAATCTTTCATAATTCAAATCCCCTTTTATAAAATTTTGCGTGTAGCTTGATTTTTACTCTACGATACTGTTACCATCAAATCAACGAAACGTTTTTGAATATAACGTTCATTTTTTTTGAATTAAGAGGTGCTGTATCAATGGAAATCCGTCAGCTTAAAACATTTTGGACGCTTGCTTCCACTCGCAGTTTTAGTCGCACTGCCGAAGTGTTGAACTATGTTCCGTCTACTGTAACCATGCAAATCAAGGCGTTAGAAGAAGAATTGGGCGTCAGGTTATTGGATCGCTTGGGCAAGAGTGTCGTATTAACAGATGCTGGCCACCAGTTGTTGCCCTATGCTACCAAAATATTAAACGATATAGAGGAAGCCCGTTGTGTCTCCAGCCAGAACGGAGAATTAACTGGCACAATTATCATTGGTGCAGACGAAGTACTCTGTACATACCGTTTACCAGCATTACTCAGAGATTATCGTCAACAATATCCCCATGTTCGTCTGCTTTTTAAACCTTTGTCTGGTCAAAATTTGAAACAGAGTCTAAGAGAAGGAGATGTTGATGTAGTCTTTATGCTAGATGAACCTATCGTATCATCAGATCTTCATACAGAAATTTTATTGGACGAACCGTTTCTTATGGTCATTTCCCCCGACCATCCATTAGCTTCTCGTGCTACATTAAGCATAGAAGATTTTAATAGAGAGCATATTCTATTAAGTGAAAAGGGTTGCTCTTATCGGACTTTCTTTTATCGTACTTTGGTGAAGAATGGGGCAGACAGCTTGGCCGAACTTGAGTTTAATAGTGTAGAAGCCATTAAACAATGTACAATGGCGGGACTCGGTATTGCCTTATTACCAGAAATGGCGCTAAAGGGAGAAATGGAGCGAGGTGAGCTGATCCCTCTACCTTGGGATTTATCTGAAATACAATTTGCCACTCAAATGTTGTGGCATCAAGAAAAATGGATTTCTCCATCGATAAAAGCCTTTACAGATTTAGCAAGAAATTTACTATAGTAATATTCTTAAGAGGAAGGGGCGGATTCAGAAGTTAATGATACTGAATCGACCTTTTTCTAAAGAAAAGAAGCAGACTCCAATTAGTGCACAAAGGACTTAAAAAACGTGACTACAACATCAAATTAAGGCTGCTTGAGGCTATGTTCAAAGCAATAGAAAAAGCCACCTCCCATTACGGAGCATGACTTCTTCCTAAATCTCTTAATATTCACTTTTCAATATTGAAAAGATAGCAAGATCAACATACTTCCCTTTTTCAAGTTCGTGTTGTCTCAAAACACCCTCTTGACTAAAATTTAATTTTTCCAACAATCTTATAGATGAATTATTTTCTGGCTCTATTTTCGCTTCGATTTTATTTATTCCCATCGACGTAAAAGCAAAATGTATGATCTTCCTTAGAGCCTCTTGCATAATACCCTTTCCCCAGTGTTCAGGGTTTAAATCATAGCCAATTTCTATGCGGTTATGTTCTTTTTCATAATTCAAATAACCACAAGTGCCAATCACTTTTTTGGTCTTAGCTTCTTCAATTACCCATCTTAAGCCAGTTTGTTCTTTGAAAATTTTATCATACCAGTTTAATTCATCTAATGCATCATCAACTGAAGCAAATAATGTTAATGGCAAATACTTGACCACTTTTTCATCAGAATAAAGTGCAAAAATATCTTTGCAATCATCAACTATACCTTTTCGTAAGATGAAGCGTTCCGTTTCCAATTTAGGAAAATCTTTAAATTCGAAATTTATACTCATCATAACTCCTTTTTTCACCATCATTAGCATTATTCATAAATAGTAACACATTATATTCAGAAAATTATCATAACTATTCAATTTGTACATGCAACTCTTTTTATCATTACAAAAACAAAAGCCACATCTATTGGATGTGACTCAATAATGGATTATTTATAACAAAGTTCGAGACTTAGCACTATTGCCAGATACAATAAATTTATCTGTTTCTTCGTCAAAAGCTATAGTGAAACTAAATTCATTCATTAAGCTTCCTGTATAATCACTAAGACTTAGTGTAGGACTAACCCAAAACACAACTTCATTTCCATCAACCTTCCAGCCGCTCTCAAAGCCTTTGTGCTTATCTTCAAGACGCTTTCCGATAGTTTGTCCATTATTACTAATGGTATTTTTCACTAAATCAATAAATTTATTTTGTGTTTTTATTTCCATTTAATTCCTCCATTCATACTAATAATAGCTTTAATAGTATTATATGGTTATGAATATCAAATTAAAACATTTTTAATGCCTAATCTCTAAAAAAAGCAAAAGAAGCTCTCCCTTACACACTTAATATCTCTTTCTAAAATTAAAGAGCATCATTCCTTATTTGAATGATGCTCCACTAAATTAAACTAAGGATTTCCCCTTATTTTCCCACCCATTGGTTAGTGGTACCATGATTTATTATAATCGCTCTAAATCCTGGTATTCTTTCATGTAAGGACCTTCCTCTGCAACAAATGAATGATACAATGCCTTTACTGCGAAGTTTTTCTCTAAACCCATTTCAGATTTTAGCTTTTTTAATTCATCATGCAACGCTCGATGTTCATTGATAAGCTTTAGCATTGTTGTTTTATTATATTTCATTACATCCGTCCTTTTTGTTTATAACTTGAATAATAACTTTAAAATAGTTAAATTCAGGGGAATTATGTGGAACTGCAAAATCCTCGGGCATCTGATGAAGTTCTATTATTTTTTGACGTATATCTGGCCATTTAAATGCTTTATCAATAAACGTTTTAAATTTTTTCATGTCAAAGCTCGGGTTATTTGTTGAAGCTATATTACACCATTATCACTCATAATCGCAAGAACAACTTTAAAGATGCAACAGATACTTTAGTACAACATTACTTTATCACGAATACTTCATTTTCTACACTTCCCATTAATCTACCACCTATTTTCACTTGATTTGACCATTTAAAATAATACGGGATATATTTCCACAAAAAAAGCCTCCATCCTAAGATGAAAGCTTTGTAAGTTAACAAAAGTCTATGGCATAAATTCATAAAAACCTTCTTTAAAAGAACTATTCGTAAAGATTAAGTTAAATTCGGATAAAGCACTTTAATCTTCAACTTTGGGGTACAATCATAAGTTACACCCCATAACCCTTGATAGGTAAGCATTTCTAGGCTTACCTAAAAATACTGTGTTCATAAAGATAGTCATAGGAAAGGTCAACAAACAAATATTCATGTTCGTTGATGGCGATGGAGAATGTTCTAGTAATTTCTCCTGTTTCAATATCACGGTATAATTCTGAGATTTCCCCACTTTGATCATTCCGCATTTTAATAATTGTTTGAAGGAAGTATGGGCGCCAGCTCCAGTTTTTATTAATGGCCCGTGGCTGTACTTCCCAGTTACCATCAATTCGCATAATATTAGGTGTTAATTGGAAACCATCCTCATTACATATATAGAGTCGGAAAGAGTAATTATCCAATAATTCGGCAAGATATTCTAACTGGGATACATTATCGCTTGTTGGTTTCACTCGGTGAACAATTGCCTCTAATTCCTCTCTTAATTTTTTCAACTGCACATATTGCGCCTCTAGCATTTTCTTTTCAGAAGTAATGAATTGCTGGCATTCCTTTTTAAAGCGTTCCTTTAACACATCTTTATCGACAAAGGTCATTGCTGGATTCGCTAGGTACGGACCTTGATAAAATCTACCGCCGTTTTTCCAGGCAAATTGTAGCTGGTACACCGTTTCGATATCTTCAAATAAAAGATTGGCACCAATTTTATAGGCAAGGCTACCAATAGCGGAAATCATGTCCGATTGAGCTGACCAAGAATCATAATTTAAATCACGTGTATTAACCTTTAAAATATGAGGTGCCAATAAAGCAATATGCTCTAAATGACTTTCTGCTCCAACTTCCTGCACAGCGGTTTTCACCCCAAAAGTCGTAAAATAACGCAGGGCGTGGTGTAATTTATTTATATCTCCTAAAAAACGGTGCTCTGATACAACCAGTACGATACGGCGTAAATCCTCTTCAGCTATATATTGTTGGATAATATTAAAATGACTTTCACCAAAATCTTGCATTAGTAAATTTGGATTACTTGGAATGTAAATATCTATATCAGATGCAATCTCATCAATTTTGGCTAATGCCGCATGTAAAATTTTATGCTCCATATCAATTCGATATTCTTCTGGAATATCTTCATTATTGACGAAATCCTTTAAATTAATTTGTTGCCCTTCAATTTGGAGATGTCCGGAAATTTCGTAGGCAATCACCGTATGCGCGTCTGCGCTAAATATCGGTTGATAATACCCATGTATTTGATCTAAATTTGTTAACACTTCAATTGCGTCCATCATCGAAACCTCCATTATGAATAACTTCTTATTGTTATTCAAAAATAACATTATATAGTGCATTAATAGCTTAAAAAATGCTTTCTGACTGTATAATAAGTGGTTTAAAGTAAAATCGCAACTTCACTTATCATAATTAATGGAAAATCTCACCTTAATTTTTGCCACGTCAGCGCTCTAATCATTGTTCGATTTTCACCATTTCTAACGACTTTCAAACAGAATAGGTTGCTTTCTCTGCTATATGGTCATTTTAACCTAGTAAATCATTTTTTCAAGGCTGTACTCTCACTATAACGTATGCAGCATACCGCGGAAACAGCCATGACAATACATGATAATAACCCTATCTATACTAAATAAATCAGTCATTTACCCAGCAATTTAGGACAATTTTATGTTGTTTCAGCCTTCAATACTTATTGTAAAAAAACTCTATGTCCAATAGCCCGTCTGCTCAAAAAATCTAAACAGCCTGTCGCACAGAAGTCAGGGATGAAAAAAAGCAGCATTCCAAATTGGAGTGCTGCTCATCTTTATTCAGACAGGAAGAAATACCAAATGATTGCTAGTACCATTAAAGATAACAGAACAGCTATGGTTACGCGAAGTGGTGAAATTGGCGCATTGCCGCCTACTCGCCCCGTTTGTCCGTTCACCATAAAGTGATAAATCTTTTCCTTATAGCGGAAGGAGGATAGCCAAATCGGTAACATTAAATATTTATATGTAATATCATCATGATTTGTGGAAAAGCGTAAATTTGATATTACATCCGCACGATTTTCCCAACGAATTTTGGCCGTAATTTGTGCATGGAGGTGATCATGGATTTCATTTTTTGCTTGGCTCCATCCATCCTGCAAGCCAATACTGTAACGCTCTGATAAAAATCCGGCTACATATTCTGGTTTATAGGCTTTATTATTTAAAAGATTAAAAGGTTCAATCTTGCGCATCATGTCGCGATCATATCGGGTCGTTGCACTGACTAAGTGATCATCGATAAACTCCTGATAAAAGCCACTTGTTGAATACCAATCGGTTTCCGTGTGCGTTTTCCCATCTTTATCAGTAACCGTTCGATGACGTCCATATCTAGCAGAATATCTAGAGCTTGTTTTGGAGTCAAATGTCCAATATGGAAGATATACTCCTTTAAAAGCATCAGGTCTTGCACTAGTTTTAGCAGCTTTCGGTGTAAACCATCTGCCTTTAATCCATTTTTGAAAATGTTCTCCTGCTTGCTTATCTGTTACTTCAAAAGCACATACCCCATTCGGTGCAAGTGTATTTTCAGCGCTAGCCTCCATAACCTGGTTGGAACCACAGTAAGGGCAACTATCTGCAACCTGCAGAGCATCATATATCGTTTCAGCAGCACAGGCTTTACAAATGACCGTTTTTTTCTCCACGCCCCAATTGAAATTCCCACGTTCTTCTGCGTTGAAGAAGTCCATTTCCTGGGCAACTTTTTGTTCCTCCTGATCAGGCGTTGCTATTTCAGTCTCAAAGCCACAATACGGACAAGTCAGTTTACCCGTGGAAGGATTAAATTCAATTGATGCGCTACATGACGGACATTCCGCATTAAAGTCAAGCTGCACTTGTTTGACATTTTCAACATCTTGCGTTGACATCAGTCTTCATCTCCTTACTTGACGTCATTCTCATCAAAAACATCGCCACATTCTGGACAGAATTTAGGCGGATTCACTGGGTCCTCTGGTGTCCACCCACATTTATCACATACATAAAGTAAAGCGCCAGCTGGTTTTTTTGCCCCACACTCACTACAGAATTCACCTTTATTGACCGCACCACAAGTACATGCCCAGCCTTCTTCCGCTGGTTTTGCCGCACCACACTCTGAACAGAATTTCCCCGTGTTTTCATGACCACATGCACAAGTCCATGTATCAGTTGCTTTCGTTGCTTGATCTTGCATCGCAGCTTGCTTATTTTGCTCATTTATTTGATAAAGCTGACTAGCATTGACGCCACCAGCTTGCGCGGCCATATTCATGCCCATAAATCCTGCCATCGCACCGCCCTCATTGTTAGCAGCTGCAATCATAGCTTCTGCCTGTGCCCCCGTTAAATGGGCTGCAGCCATGCCTGGATCACGCATAACGGCACTACGTTGCAGCTGTTTAATCATGGCTTCATCTTCATCAGAGGCCTTGAGCGTACTGATACCAAATGACACAACAGCCAAGCCACGTGTTGCAAGCCATTTTTCTGATAATACCTTATTGAGTGCATCTGCTAAAGCAACTGTATGAGCAGGTATTTCACTATAACGAACGCCACTTGCTGAAATTTGCGCGAAAGCAGGCTGTAATGCTGTCATTAATTCCGATTTTAACTGGCTATCAATTGCTACTCTTGTGAATTCATGCTCTACATTGCCACAAACATTTGTATAGAATAATAATGGATCAATAATTTTATATGAATATTCCCCGTGACAGCGAATTGCAATGTCAATATCTAAACCAATATTGCGATCGATGACACGGAATGGAATGGGTGCAGGTGTTCCATATTTGTTCCCTACAATTTCCTTCTTATTAAAATAGTAAACTCGCTGATCTTTCGCGGGCTCTCCTCCAAAAGTGAAACGCTTGCCTATTTGCTTAAACGTTTCCAGAATACCTTGCGACAAATCTGAATCAAACATTATCGATGGTTCTGTTGACGTATCATAAACATATTCTCCAGCCTCTGAAGAAAATTCAACAACTTTCCCCTGCTCAACAATCATCATACATTGCCCTTCATTGATGGCAATAATCGAGCCATTGCTAATGATATTGTCATTGCCTTTATTTGAACCTCGTTTAGAAGTACGTTTCACACCCTTTGTTACAAGAACATCTGCAGATAATGCCTCACAATAGAAATACTCACGCCATTGATCCTCTAAGACGCCTGTTAATGCCCCAACTCCTGCTTTTAATAAACCCATAATTTTTCCCACCTTCATATTAATGTTTAGCTTATTTTATCATCTATCAATACTATGTAATACGCAAAATCAGACAAATTGTTTCATTTTCTTCGTATAATTAAAAAAACGAGCAGCCTCTATGAAATGAATCATAAGAGCTGTCTCGTTACATTTTCTTTATTAGGATAAGGCAGCTATTATAACAAGCACCCATGCGACGATAAATAACATTCCGCCAATTGGTGTAATCGCCCCTAGCTTTTTCACACCTGTCACAGCAAGCACATATAAGCTACCAGAAAAGAAAACAATCCCTGTAAACATCAAATATACTGCCCAAGAAAGCAGACTAGAGCTTCCTAAAAGTGCCTCATTAGAGAGAATACCTAGCCCCATAATCCCTAAAGCATGATACATCTGATATTGCACAGCCGTTTCCCAAATCGCTGCATAATGCGGTGAAGCAAACTTATCCTTCAGTGCATGTGCCCCGAAAGCACCTAAAATAACACCAAGACCTGCCAAAATCGCACCTAACACTAAAAACATTTCCATCTGTTGCTCTCCTATTTTGCCTCAACAGCAATTTCTTTATATTTGGCATCCCAAGCAGGATCAATTTTACTTAAAGAGACCGGGCGCAATGTATCCTTATGCGCAAGAATATGTACGGATTGAGCTGTGGCTGCCACCGTGCCATCCTCATGTAAAATTTCATAGCCATAGGTTGTTCGTAAACGATCATGCTTCTCCACCCAAGTACGCACTGTCGCTACTTGTCCATAATGCATGGCGGCCTTATACGAAATAGATAAATCCATTACTGGCGAAACATAGCCATCTTTTTCTAAAGCAGCATACTCAAAACCTACATCATTTACCAGCTGCGAACGCCCAATCTCCATCCAAATGATGTAGTTTGCATGGTACACCACGCCCATTTGGTCGGTCTCTGCATATCGAATCTCAATCTGTTTTTCACTCACAAACATTTTCTTCACCTCGTCCTACATTATAGCGTAAAAGTATTGATTTGGTGGGGTTTTTGCTCTAGTGATTAGAAAAAGTTAATAAATCTAATTTTACAAAAAAATGAAATTGAATTCGGAAATATATTTGGTAAAAAATGTTCGTTTCCGTTTTTACCCATTGTACCCCGATTAATTGGGGTACAAATTGGGGTACACTGGGGTACACAAAAATACACACCGGGCAGGTGCAATAAAAAAAGTCGCTCATTTTTTTGAGTGACTTTTTGATTACCATTCTATATAGGTGTTTAATTTATTCTACAATATGCAACTTATTTTTTTCATTACATCAATCCCAAAAGAGTTCAATTCTTTATGTATCAATTTGCTATCTTGCAACCCTTGACGATAGCTGTATTCCAAAAAAAATGACTCTACTATAAACATAGCACTTTCTAGTTCGTCTAATAATTTTCTTTGTTCATCATTTGACAATACTCTTTTTAACATATCCATTAAAGTAATTGCATTTGTATTAGCAATTTGATATTCGGGATCATTAATGCATTTTCTGTACGCTACTTCATGAATTTGTTCTTCTAAAATTTCTTTAAATGCTGTTTCAATTGTATTTTCCATATATTACCTCCATAAAATGAGGACATTCACTTTAAATCACAATTGTTTTTAGTTATAATTAATTTTGGTTAGTGAGTGAATGAAAGTGAATGTCACTCGTAATTTTCCACATCTCAAGTTGCTGCTTGGGATGTGTTTTTTTATTTTCTCTTAATTAATACCAGTGATTCTTTAGCACCCCCTGTATTTTATTATTAATGACTCCTATAGCCTTAATAATTGTTACATTTATGGTAGCATTGGAAGCATTAAATTTAAATGGGTTTCCCGACCAATTGAAAAATATTTGTACAGTTCTTACACCGTTCGACAATTTTCTTGTTTTCAAAGCGAAAAGACGCCAACTAATTTCCCATTAGGTGTTAATATTACTTTTTTTACCACCACTCTTCTTTTGCATTTATATAACCCATAAAAAGCAAAATTTCCTTCCTCCTCCATATAAGAATAGATTTTGAGAAATACACATCTCGTACGGATACGATCAAAATAATAAATAGCTAAAAGTTGTAATGTCTCGATGTCCATACTTTAGTATTCGAATTATTTGCATTTTTAAAACTAATCGACATTAATAAAATATACATGTTAAATATAAACAGATTACAAATAGCCACTCGAATCATCTAATGAGTGGCCTATTTATATCAATTCCTGCAATTCAATCCAAAGTCTGCCGAACTGTTTGGTATGCAATTTGGTTAAATCGACATTATTATATATTTTCTTTCTTGGAGGTGCCATTTTACAAATAAATGCTGGTTGTAGTTCTCCTGATGTTCGAACGCTCACAATTGCATGATAGGCAGGCAATTTATGTGCTTCTTCTATTGGTATAGTATCTTCGAACCGATGCTTAGATAAATCAAATGTTTTCGTATGATCATTCATAAATAGGAATTGTTGTACTCCTCCACCTTGTAAGTTTTCTTGTAATGACGAGGATAACTTATTCCAATGATGGAATGCATATAAACTGCCAAGACGTTCTTTTCTGCCCTCTGTGCTAATGCGCCCCATTAATTTACTTAGCCCATCTGTTTGGTACTGTTCTGGTTCATTAAAAACCACGAAACAGCCATTTTCCTTCTCTTCTTTCGTCATTAACATACGAGTCATAAATGTTTTAAGTGTAACCCAATGCACAAGGGTTTTGGTTGCTAACTCTCCTAATTTTCGATTCGGAATACGTAGTATTATTACCTTGCCCTCATGGGTCAGATTAGGATTACCTCTATTCCCCTTAGCATTATCATTGCCTTTCGGGGCTCCTACCTGTTTCTCAATGGTTGCAACCTTCTTAGTTTTGGTTGCATCCTTTTCAGTTGCATCCCTAGTCCATGGATTACCGTTTTTAGAATCCCGGCTCTTTTGGCTCTTTATAGTACCCAAAGGAACATCATGCTTTTCAGCTAGTTTAGCTAAAGTAATCTTTGTGGTTTCCCACTCATGTTTAATTTCATCCCAATTAGCCATGTCTCATAAACACCACCTCCAACAATTCAGTTATGTATTTCACTCTCAAAAGTAAGTACCGTTGCCCAGAAGACAAAGGGGAGGAAACTGCTCGATACTCACTTTTCAAAGCAAAGAAAAAGCCACACCTAATTAAAGATGTAGCTAGTTTTTTTAAATATAATCTTTTTCGTGTTCATTTCCGTAAAAGTAAACATTACCTGCATCATCAACTCTTGTAGTAGTCTTTTTGATAGTTGTTCCCTCTATAGTTACAAAATCAGCATTTAACATAAGATTCAGAGTAATGAAATCCACTTCCGCTTGGTTCTCGACCCGCGTTTGACCAAAATTGTCGATAATTGTTACTGAAAATGTATCCTCGTTTTCAGGTCTTAAATTAAACATCACTTTCACCTCCTAGCTAACCAATCATAACCCAGAAGATGAAATATATGTATTAACTTTTTGCTCTCAAAACCACACCAAACTCCGCTCTCTAATCACAAAGTGTTTTGGCTGTTTGATGCAGTTTTCAAAGCAAAAGAAAAAGCCCTGTGAAGGGCTAATCAACGATTTCCCAATCCTCCGCTAACACATCTGCTTGTGAAGCTAACCAACCTGGTTGCATTAAGTTGTTAGCTGTTTTCATACCAATACAATCCTGCATAGGATAACCCTGAAACATGGCGTTACCAGATGGAATAAGTTTTAACCACATACCCTTACCATTCCAACCATTTCGAGCTACTTTCTTGCCGTCTTTTAAAGCTTCAATCGCTTGTCCAAAATTCATTCTAATTCCTCCTTTATACATAAGAAAAAGCCTTCATCCGAAGATGAAAGCTAAATATTGTGGTAATCCTAATATCGAGTGCTCACTTTTGACACCGTGGCAGAGCGTACCACGTTATTTCGTAATTGTGTTTTAGATTTATAGTGCATTTCCGTGCACTTTTTTGATGTAGTAAGTTCAATCTAATAAAAAAGGATATGCCGATTAATCTTGGTTAACTAACAAGCGTGCTGGACCTGTAAACTCGTGATTACCTTGTTCTGTCACGATACTAAATGCTTCATGAGGTGCAATTACTATTTCGTGTACACCTTTGCATTCTGCCAATGTTTCATGCAATTGTTTGGTTTCCAATTTATCAGCTCCTTTCGATATTTTTAGCCTTTTATATTAATTAAGATACCTAATCTCTTAAAAAATATGGGCCGGCCGTGTATGTCATGCTCCGAACAAGTTTGCTCAGCGCGGGTCGGTCGTCGGTCTGTCTTTCTGGTAATTAATTGTTTTTATAAATACCAAGAGAGGAAAACCTTACCGCACCGACCTACCTCCGAGTTTACATCATATTTTTCCTATCACAAAACATGCTACATGTTTTACATCTGTTCCTTTTGTTACATTTGTTCCAAATGTTACATTTACAATTTTATTAAAGCAACTCGTTAGTTGAAGTATGATTCTTCACAAATTCCAGGATATTGGTAAAAAGTAGTGGATGATTATTTACTAATTTCCTTTTATTGATTAGTAACTATTCTATATTTTGAAGGTTTCCGATAATCAACAATTTCAATCCATTACATAATTCAAGATATGCTTTTCTCAATTCGATTTGTATAAATATGTATAACTATTATTCCCATAGGTATTAGAATAATCGAAATTATAATAGCTAAATGAATGGGAAGCAAAGAAGTAAATGCGATTAAAATCCCCAATATAACCAATATAAAACCACCAAATCTCTGTGTTTTTTTCCATGTTGTATCATCATTAAGAGTAGCTGCAGTTCGAATGCCTATAAATAAATTTCTCTTCTTTATCCTTGGTGTATAGTTTCCAATTAATATAAAGAAGAACCCAATCAGAACAAAGAGAAATTTTTCTGTTTTTAAGGATTCGTCTTTTACATTAATTAAAAATAGAACATTTATAGACAAAGTAAAAATAATCATAAAAATTGTTATAGGAGTATTTATTTTTTGTTTGTTCGTATTCTTGTTATCAAAAAGAAGGGAGAAAAGGTAAGTTATTAATAAAAGAATAAAGCTAAATGCAAAGAAAATACTCATCACAAAAAATTTTTCTTCATGTCTATCTACAATTCCGTTCGTATAATGCATTGGTACTTCAATTGGTAGATATTCATAAGAAAAGAACCATAAAAGTAAAACAGAAATAAAACAAATAAGTAATGCCCATACATGCCTCATTAGTTATCATTCTCCTTTTTATTATTAAATTTTATTACCCATCCTAAAAGTTCTTGAAAAATCGTCATATTTAATGAGTAAATAATATACTTTCCATGTTTAGAGGATTCAATTAGTCCACAATTTTTTAAAATAGCTAAATGTTGAGATATACTCGGTTGCGAAATTCTAAAATGCTCTGTGATTTGACCAACAGTCATATCCTCCTCTTTTAAGAGATCCAAAATTCCTCTTCGAGTTGGATCTGATATCGCTTTATACACATCAAACAAAAATCAACTCCCCTTTCCTAAACATATTAACATATAGCTATATAACTATATGTAAGATACCACATAAATACTCGTAAGTAAATATTGTAAAGTATTTTGCTGAATCACTTAGCTGATGCTAAGATAACAGTTACAATATTTCCTTATTCAAATATCCTGCACCGTTAGTTGAAGAACCAATACTTTTAGAATTAACTAAAAAGATGAAGTAGCCTCTCGGCTACTTCATCATTTGTTTCAATATATTGTTTCTTACCCTAAAAATTGTTGTACTAGATAATTTCATATGTTTCCCAATAGCCCGCATACTATTGCCATCAAGTAGTCTATGAAGCACCTCAATTTCTCTATCCCCGTGCACTAACGGAATACGTTTTTGCACCTCAGCAATCTTTTGCTCATATTCCTTAATCCGATAATTTAGTGAATAAATACGACGTTGCACTTCTGTATAAACTGGATCACTTGTGCCTCCACTAGCCTTCGGTAATGTCGCCTCAATCCCATACATAGCCGTTTTAGCTCCAATGTAGCTATTATTATCAACTTTCCCTACTGGCTGCCTTGCTTCCTCAATAGTTTCAACCATCCATCGATAATTCTCAATCCATTGAAGTAAATCCTCTTTAGTAACTTTTATTTGCCCTGTTAACATAGTTTTGCCCTCCTATGCCCACACCGGTAGGTATGGTATAATTACTTATCTGACTAGCCTAGAAGGGCATAAACCAATTCGAGCTGTAGCGTGTGCAAACGCTGCGGCTTTTTATTTTCTATAAATTAACATGAATATAAAATATTTTTATACAAACCATATTTTTAAACAGAAAGGAGTTTTGATCATGTCAAACATAGAAATCAAATATCTTACAAAAAATGATGAATACAAGTCGTTAGAAATTACTGACAGTACCTCATCAACTGAAGATGGTGTCGTTAGTATCCAGTCAGTGAAGGAGGAATGGAAAAAAGAACTTGCCTCTGTAAGCGGTGTCCCTGAATTTAAGACTGAAATATGTTACAAAACAATAAAGATACCTTTTGACGGCACAACTAAAGTTCCTTATCCCTGTTTATATACTCGTACTTCCAGACATTGGATAGAATTAAAGGTGAAATATCCTGCAGATGTAGCGAATGATGTAAAAGATAAAATTATTAAATGCGCAACGGAAGGTGCTATTTTCGCTGCAGCTGCTTTAGCACCTGGATTAGTGGCTCCTGAAGCAATACCTGTATTGATACCTATTGCAAAAGGTGCTTTTACTCTAAGATTTAGCGAATGTTTAGCTGAAGAAATTAGAAATACTATAGAAATTGATATAACTCATGAATCAAAATCTGGAGATTGGAAAAGGGTTTAATAAAAAGAGCTCATAAGCTCTTTTTATTAATTTAACCCATCTACGCAAATTACTAATCTGCTCCAGCTCTTTTCCGATGCTACGTAGTTCCCTATAAACCTTGCATCCTCTGCATTTCTTGGTAGGATCATAGGCTTTGCGTTTCGGACATCCCTTACATTCCAGAAAAGCTATGTGGTCTTGTTGATTGATTAGCCTGGCTCTACGCCGTTTGACTTCCTTTTGGACTATGTTCATTTCCATCACCCTGCTTTTGCCTCTTTACGTGCTTTCCTAGCCTTTTTAAGATCATCATGAGTTATCCAACCACCATCAATCTACATGCACGAGCAGTTACACTAATCTGTATCTACACACAGTAGGTTACTCATTTCATTCAAATGAGTGACCTATTTATTATTTATAACGTACTGACAACACCAAACAGGGTTGATATAGTTTTCTTGTATTACCAACATTCTATATGGAAGGACTAAGTTAATTTGAATATACAAAAACAAATAAGAGTTTATTTATAGCCAGCTGGTAAACAGGTTATTTCGTTTGTTGAAGAAGATATAGATATTTTGTCAACTCATATTGAGGATGATGAACAGATAATATCTGCGACAACAGGTTCAAAAAAGTTAACTTATTTTTTATTCTTGTTAACTACTAAAAGATTGCTTACATTGGAAAAAGATAAAAAAGGAAAATTATTTGTTTCTTACGATGTAATTGCTATTAGTAACTAAGTCGTCAACAGAAAAATATTAGCTGTAGAAGTTGATTTCACCTATTTAAAGAATGAGATTAAACTCAAACTAACTAATGATAATGCAACCAAACCTTTCGCGAATGAACTTGAAAATATCTTCGGCATTCCAGAAAAAGCAATACCTCAAAAGAAAGAAAAGCACCTAAAGCAATCAAGCTAAACATGACCATCTTGAATGGAAAAGAACTGATAAAAGAAAGTGGTTTTAATTACGTTTTAATACAAACCAAACAAGGCTATGTAAATATTGCTGTCGACTACAAAGAACCAGAAACCTTCAAGTTAATTAAATGGGAACGTGTAGAAAATGTCCAAAAGAGTACTTCAAGTATAGTTGGCTGGACAGTAATCGGAAGTAAATTCGGTAATGCGGGAGCTATAGCTGGAGCAATGGGAGCTAATATCGGGAAAGATAAATCGGTAGCTACCCTATTTTTAAAACGAGAAAACGGAGAGAAAGTGCCTTTAGTCATCAAATCCGATAAGAAGAACCTTGAAAAGCTTTCATTGTTAATTGTTGTTGAAGAGGAAGAGACTACACAAGCAGCTGTCACTCCCCTCCTACAACATTATCAATACCAACTGATGAATTAATTAAATTGAAAGAACTAATGGATGCTGGTATTTTAACACAGGAAGAATTTGATGCAAAGAAGAAACAGCTATTAGGTATATAAGGCTGGGACAAAAAGAAAAAATACTAGACCAAGATACATTTGGTCTAGTATTTTTTTGATTTAGGAAGGAGTATTTAACTCAGTGAGGAAGAAAAATTAATATCCATTTTCGCTATTTTTCAAAATAATCGAGTTCTGTCCCAGCCTCTTTGTTTTATCAAATTTCACTTAACAGAATTTCATTTACTTATCTGTAAAATATCACTTATAGGTGATATAATTACCAATGTTATACATAATTATCTAGGAGGAATCTAGTAATGCATAGTAGATTTTGGACTATATTCTTTTTAATTATCTTCTTTCCATTAGGTTTATTTTTAATGTGGAAGTACGGTCATTTTACTAAACAAATACGCGTCATTATTACTTTATTTTTTGTAATTATAGTTTTACTATCTTCATGTTTTGGTGGAACAAATAGGGCAAAAGAAGAAGAGTTAATTAAAAAGGAACAGCAATTGGAAGAGAAAGAAAACAAATTGATTAAATTCGAAAATGATTTAAAAGCAAGAGAAAAGGATATTGATCAGAAAATTAAAGATTACGAGCATAAAATTGAAGAGCAAAAGAAGTTGGAAGAACAAAGAAAACTAGAAGAACAAGAAAATGAACGTAAAAAACAAGAAGAGATAAAGCAACAAGAAGAGCAAAAAAAGCTTGAAGAAACACAAAAACAAGAAGCTGCTCAACAGACTACTACTACAGCAACACCACAACATACTTTAAACTTCAGAAATTGTAAAGAAGCTAAAGCAGCAGGTTATTCGAACATTAGAAGAGGAGAACCAGGTTACTCATCAAGACTCGATAGAGATGGTGATGGATTAGCTTGTGATAAATAACAAAAGAAAGTCACTCATTATTTTAAATGGGTGACTTCTTTTCTTGTTTATATAAAACTGTTCTTGGCCACTTTAGTTTCAGTTCCATGATACTTTTAAACTCTTATCCCCCGTTTGTGAAACAGTTAAATTAAAATCAGTATTTCTTTTATTAATTGCCATAAATAATTTCCTCCTTGTGTTGTTTAATTGGTACATCTTAATAATAGACTTTCCAAGATGTTTAAAACTCTGTAAAATATACATAATTATTCTATTGAATATCTATCAAAACTCTATATAAACAAATAAAAAACCAGGTACTCTGTTGAGCACCTGGCTATTTCTTTGAGTGATTTACTAAGCTTGAACCATATTCTAGTATAATAAGTTTACATAACATGGTAATATTGATATAATTTAATAGTACTAACAACATATACAAAGGAGACTATTTTACATGAAAAAACCTTTCTACAAAAAATGGTGGTTTATTTTAATTGTTGCCATCATTGTAATCGGCGCCATTGGTAATATGGCAGGAGGCAATGATACAACAAAGGAGAAGGATTCTAAAGATAAAGTTGAGACTTCTGCAAAAGCGCCAGAAAATAAAGATTCATCAAAAGATGATGAAAAAGCTAAAGAAAAAGAAGAGACTGCCGTAATTAATACTCCTTTAGAAGTTGGAGATGCAGTGTTTACTCTAAATGGAGTTAGTTTAACAGATCAAGTAGGGCCTTCTGTATTACCTACAAAAGCAAGTGGTACATATGTTGTGTTAGATGTTACTTACAAAAACAATGGAAATAAAGCTGTAACAATTGATGCTAGTTTCTTCAAATTAAAACGTGGTGAAAAAACATATGAATCCGATAGTGTTGCTAGCATGTCAGCAAACCAAGGTGAAGATGGTAACATTCAAAATAGCTTCTTCTTACAAGAAGTAAACCCTGACATGGAGATTAAAGGTAAGGTTGTATTTGACCTTGCTCCAGAAGTAGCAGAAGCAACTGATTTACAACTGCAAGTACAAACAGGTATTTTCGGTACTGAAACAGGTATGATTAATCTAAGACATTATTAAAGTCACTCAAATGAGTGACTTTCAGACTGTAGACAAACTCGATGAATTTTGAGTTTGCCTACAGTCTTTTTTCTTTTACAATAAAATAAAGTAAAGCCGTTGATTTCCACTACGGGCGGACGCTTTCCGCGGGCGGGGTCGAGCTGCTTCCCTCGCTTCACTCAGTCCAGGATCTCGACTTTCCCGCTTTTCCCGCAGGAGTCGCCGCCCTTCAATATTGAAAATGAAAGCGAAAGAAAAATGACAAAAGCCATCGAGAGTGAACTTCTCGATGGGCTTTTGTCTACAGTCTGAGCCCTCCACGTTTGTGGAAGGCTAAAGAATATCCATACTGCTTGTTACTAATCAATATGTACAAAAAAACATCACTTCTTTTTCAAAAATATTTAAAGGTTAATCTTCTTCCATTTACGAATTTTAGTTCTAAAGTTTGTAAATGGAGCAACTGAATTAATGTGAACCCATTTCCAAACAGGCCAATTAGCTTGTGTTTTTGCCCATCGTCTTTGATCAACTTCAAATAATTCCTTCTCAGATAGAATATTTAACCACTCACATAAATTAGTGACCGCTTCATCAAGCATTGATTGTTGTTCTTTCAAAGAGTACGCTCCATATTGTTCATAAAAAGAATTGTACAATCCACCTAGATTATTCCACTTATAGCCTTCTGCTGGCGTGTGTACTTCTTCTCCCTGTTGTTCTTTTTGCTCCCAGTGAAGCACAAGATTTATCCATCCAAGTTGATAAGAAAGGTTTTCAGATGGAGTTTTATCCACTTCCTCAATCCGTTTGTTTTTCAGGACTTCTGGTATTTCATTAAATTCTGCAATATATTTTTTATACTTGTCGTTAATCGTACTAATCAATTCTTCCTTGTTTGCATACTGCCTCACTTTACTCCCCTCTCTTCCATTTATTTGTTCAGCAAAATTGAATGATTTCCTTCTAAAAAATGAAATTTAAAATAATACTCAGCCTATGCTTACCTATCTGTTTGAGTGGCCGATAATGATAGTACACTCAATTATATTGTGTTTATTCACTGATAGCCCCGCCTATATTCACAAAATTAGTGATCATTTGTCTACAATCTATAATTGCTAATTTTAGCGCTCTTTAAAGACTTGTAAATCTTCTTTCGTTATTGGAGAGATTGTAATAATTTGAATTAAATAAATTTGCATTAGGTTCATTAGTGACTTCCATAGATATGTATTTAATTTCACCATTCTTTTCATAAGCAAAAATTAAATACTTCTCTATGATCGTGCTCGTTTTTTCCTTTGCCACTCCGCCAATCATAGCACCTAATGAACCAAAAAGATTATTCCCTGCTATAGCTTTACCAGCATCACTTACCCAACTTTTTTGAATTTCAACATCTGTTTTTATTAGAATATCAATTACTTTATTTATATTTAATTCAATTGTGTCTTGACTTCTTTCAAACACGATTTTATCTTTGCATCTGTAAACAAATATCTCAGCACCTTCGGCAACTGGTAATCCAGCCATATGTTTTACTTTAATACATAGATCTGCATTGAATAGCTGTTGTCGGGATTTAGAACCAAGTACTTTACTCTCTGCCTCGAACTGTTGTTTCTTTTTCGCAGCTTCTCGTTGTTTACGTGCTTCTATAGCTTCAGCGCTATATGCTCGTTTATAAAGTTTAATTAGAAATCCCTCAAATAAAACAATAAGTACCAATAAAATAGAAGAAACTAAATAGTCAGCACCTTCATATCCTTTGCTATTTGAAAACATGCTAATTAAGCCGTACAAGAAATAAAATCCAACTAATGCAATAGCTATTAGATGAAGAACTTTTTTCACCAATATCCCTCCTCATATATAAATATACATATATAATGAATGGGATTCTATTACAATTTTTAAATTGCCACATTTTTATCAACCCATTCACCGTATTATCATGTCCAAAGCTTTTCAGTGCCAATAGCTTTCGACTATAAACATGTGGTGATGTGAGAATCAAAGACATTTTAATAAAGAAACTCATCTTAGGTTCAAACTATTTAATACTAGAATGCTTAGGCCAACCTGGCTAGGACCCTTAGATTTCTTATTAACTTCTAAAATATTTTTTCGATGCAGTCATGTTGCCAATGTTGAATGCCAAAAATACTTTAAGAAAACTTAGTAATATTGATTTGACCCTCCCCTTACAGGATGCTTTATATTTAAAATAATTTATAAGGAGGTGATTGTTATGCTGACCATTGGTGAATTTTCGAAAATATCTCATCTTACACTGAAAACGCTTCGCTACTACGATGAAATCGGACTTTTAAAGCCTGCTTTCGTTGATACTAGAAATAACTATCGTTATTACAATGTTCCTCAATTAGAAACTGCTTTATTCATCTCGCGATTGAAAAATTATTTATTTTCTTTAGAAGAAATCAAATTTATTTTAACTAATTGGGATGATACCAAACTTCTTAGGTCTAAATTGAAAACAAAACAAGAAATTCTTACACAACAACTTACATTTTATGCTTCATTGTTAAATGAATTAAAACTTGATATTCATGAGCTTGATAAAAAGGGAAGTATCATGGGCTATTTAAATCAGATTGAGATTAAACTTGTGGATCACTTACCATATGATATCTTATCTCAGCGAAAGACAATAAATACCGATGATTTTCTAAAACACTTTAATGAGTTGTTTAGTAAAATTATGTTCAATAATTTATTACCTAGTGCAAAACCACTTGCTATTTTCCATAGTGCCGAATATGAACCTGATAATTATGATGTAGAAATGGCAATACCACTTACAACCGCCACGAATGAAACAAGATTATTTAATCCTGGTCTTTGTGCAATGGCTACCCTTATTGGTTCTTATGATAAACTACCTTCCATCCATACAAAACTACATGTTTGGATAACTGAACATAACTATAAACTAAATGGTGCACCGTTCGAAGTTTATCAAACAGATCCCTATAGTACACAAGAGGATAATAATATCACAGACGTATTTTTTCCTATTAAATATAAATAACAAAGGAGTGCCTTACTTTGTACGGTATAAATAATTCTACGATAAAAGAAAAAATCTTCATTTTAGTTGCTGAGATTATCTATTTAGTTATTGCATATTATTTACCTTTCAATACATATGGAAAATCTGCCATTTCTCTAGGGCTTTATATTGCTTTAATTATTACAGCTTTGCGATTAACAGCTATGATGTTTATTTGGTTACCTAGAGGTATTGCAATGCAGGAAGCTATTATGAACAGTATAGCTTTTGGGATTTATTATTTGGGCTTTCCTATTTTAATGATTACGAGCAAACAGGATCCAAACTTAACAATGCTAATTGTAGGCTGGCTATTATTTTTAGGAGGAAGTATATTAAACACAGTTTCAGAATTACTTAGAAAACCTTTTAAAGACAATCCTGAAAACAAAGGTAAGCTCTATACGGGAGGTTTATTTAAATATGCGATTCATATTAATTACCTCGGAGATTGCCTTTGGGTACTAGGCTTAGCACTAATCTCTAACAATATTTATAGTTTGCTTATCCCTCTTGGTTTATTCTTCGTATTTGTTTTTGGCTATATTCCAAAATCAGATGATTACTTACAAAATAAGTACGGAGAACAATTTACAATATATAAACAGAAAACTAAAAAGCTAATCCCTTTCATTTGGTAAATAAAAAAACATCAGGTTCACCTATTATAGAGTGATCCCAGACTGTCGACTTAAGGAATCGAAAAATTCACCCTCGATTCCTTTTATCTTTTTTCTTCTTTCATTATGTTTAAATATGATAATGTACTACCCAATAAAACAGACTCTTCAAGCAAAAGGGCTCTTTTAAACAACTTGCCTAGCCAATTTCTTTAAATTCATGGCAGCAAAAATAAGCATCGCCTACCCGGACAATTTATGAAGACCTCTTAAGGTTGTCCATCATATTCCACACTTTTCCTTTGCATCCACAAAGACACGCTCAATCGTTTCTTTATTGGATGTCATAGGAAAGGGGCGTACATTTCGAACATATGGTTGAGCGATAAAATAAATGGCTTGATCACAAACTTCTCGTGCTATAGATTTGTAATAAACCTTGATATGAGAACCATAAAGAGCGTGTTTTGAAAATAAAAATTGTCCAAAACACGCTCTTACTATATGTAGAAGTTTGAAGCCTATGTTGTACTAAAGCGCCTATTAGTTGAGCAAGCAATCTATCTATAATTTTTAATTCCATCTTCAAAAGCCTGTCTATCTCCATTCTCAATTCCGTGCAATGCTTCTTGTAAAGCAAATGTACTTTTATAAAATTTAACTCGTTCAGATATTTCATCACCGTTAGGATATAGGTTAATACACATATCCAAAAAATCTTCACCATAGCTAGAGAGTATTCCAGCAAAGTCATACGCTGGATCTCCTAAACCCGAACCACCAAAGTCTATTATCCCTGAAATCATACTTGTTTCTGGATTCCACAAGATGTTAGATGCTCCGAAATCTCCATGTATAAGTGTTATATCTAAATTTGAGAATGCCTTCCCTTTTAGAAACGTTTCAAAAGATTGTGAAATTTCCTTTTGAGCGTCGTTTCTGATAAAAGGAAATACATTATTTTGAATCTTATCATACAGGTTATACATCTCTTCACGTGGGTTACGAACCTTTAGTTTCAAATCTCGACTTGCTTTTTCCCCTGAAATAGAGTGGAGTTCTACAAGAAAAGAAACAAGTTGTTTGGCTAACCCTATAACCAATTCAACACTATTAACGCCTGTTAAGCTTTCCTTCCACAAAGGAACACCATCTATTAGGTTATAGCCAGTGAAGACTTTACCTGGTTTTAACTCTTCAAATGACTGATAAATTGGCTTCGGAATAGGGGTCGAGATGATACCTTGAATGTATTTCAAAATTTCCGTCTCTCTTCTTAATTGATTGATTCCATTTTTATATTTTGGAAATCTAAAAACCAAAGATTTGTTTACAATGAACACATTATTATTCTGTCCAATTTCATTAGGATAAAAGTCTTCAATGAAAAGGTCAGAATAAAGCGATTGAATGGTTTCAATAAAGTTATTATTCATTTAGTAATCCCCCTTTCGGTCTCTTTCTATTGTGTTGATTCCCAAATTCTTGTTAGACTAATTACCCGTTTGTTTAAGTACACGAAGCGTTCCTAAATGTAATTACCAATACTCATTGTTTTTATGATTTTTTAAATAAACATATTCTTCATTTTTACTTATCAATCACACAATTCCCCCCTATCAAACCGATTTTTCATCATGATTTATATGGTTTATTTTACCACGTTTTTAATTTTTATACAAAATCAATTTAGCATACATACTCACCAACAAGATCAACTCTAAGAAAAACTAACGAGATAATTTTTATCAGCTTTATTTCGAAAACCTTAATTAATTTTTTATATAATACTTATAATTCCTACCTGTATTAATATAATTATATAGAATTACTACCATAGATACAGAATCCTACAAATAACCTATTCTTGAATTACAGATTTAGGCATAAATACTTTTTAATCTAATCTTTACAAAACAATATATAGAAATATTATAAATGAATGGATATAATTTTTTTAGTAATCCTTTTACTATAAAGAATTACTAAAATTCATTTATTAGACGAGCTAAAATGTCTAATATTAACCACTCTATAATATAGTAGAGATTAATAAAGAGGTGTAGCAATTGGAAAATTACTCAATGAGAATAATACCAAGAATTTTTCTTCGCTATTATGAATTAATAGAAGATGAAATGATTTCTCAAGATGAAAAACAGCTAATTAAATTGGCTTTTACTTTATTAAATAAAAGAATAGAAAAAAATATTAGCCAAGATGAAATGGCTGAGAGAACTGGTCTATCCAAAAGTGTTATTTCGAGAATGGAAACCTTTAGCTCTATTCCATCCTCTTTAACCTTAACTAAATATGCAAGTGAATTAGGTATGGAATTAGTCCTTGTTGATAGAGAGCTTTATAAAATGTGGAATACAAAAAATAAATCGATAATGGAAAAGTGAGTTAATTTTAACCTTTTAAAAAGAGAGCACTCCACAAGTCCCTTACAGAAAGGTTGCAATTTTTACTGATAATAATAAACCTTATTACCATTATTCCATATAAAGTCAATACATCATTAAAAATACCCAGGTACTCATTTAAACTATCCTCAATTGCTAGACACTACCTAACAATTACGGTACGTTAACTGAATATCTGGGCTTTATATAATTTATTCTGATAAACTTAATAAAATTGTGAGCACAGTACCCCACAAGAAAATCACACCATAATAAAGTCTTTGTAATAGACCTGCTGGCAATGGAAAGAAAAACAAAAGAATGATAAGGAAAAGAAGTGTTATAAGAACAATTAAATTTAAATAGGTCCATCTCTTACCTTTAGTCAATGATTTTGCATAAATCCACAGTCCAAACAAAACAGTAAGCATACCTATTTGTGATAATATGGAATGCCAAAATAAATGAACATCAGCTGGTATAAAACCAGATACAATATTTCCTATAGCAAATATAAGAATAAATACTGTTCCTAATTTATTTATTCCATTTCTTTCTAGATACTGAGAAAGATACAACACTCCAACCGAAAATGTTAAACCGTTTACTATAAACAATACATTCATCCAAAAATGATAAGGTGAACAAATTTCATGAGGTGCAATTGAATATGTATACTTCCCACATGATGTTACTCCTAGATCACTCATAGCTTGTTGCATAAAATTATAGGGTACAAGTGCAGTCATAATAAAAATCGGCTCTATCACAAAATATAAAATGGTCACAACCCAACTTACTATTCCTATTTTTTTAGATATATGTAACAATATTTTTCCTCCTTTCTCTATTTATATATTTGATTTCAAAATAAATTACTGCGTTAAACGATAATGAGTTTTAATCTTGCATTATTCCAAAAGCAAATCTTTCTATTCATTTCTCATATTTAGCTCCTCTAAATCTATTTATTTTAAATAAAATTCAATAGACTTTTATTAGATTTTGGGTAATTCTCCTTATTCATAGTTAGGAGGTGTTAGGAAAGAAGCTAGATGATGCTGTACTTTTATCTTCAACAGCCCCTACTGCATTTGCTGCTCAATATTACTGGGTAGATAAAGCATAGACATATGATTGCTTAATAATAAAATTATATTTTGCTTTATCTCCCTACGCCAATATACTAATTGCTTTGCAAAATAAAAGGACATCCCTCTGAGTAAGGAATGTCTAAGTATTTATCTATACAAATCCAACAGATTTAACAGATATCTTTCTAATTCATTGATTGCAAACAATACTTCCTTATGAAGTCTATCTTCAACCACGCTATTATCAGTAAAAACCTCTAAATATTTATTTACTTCTACAAAGAATTTTTCATATTTCTCTAAAAACTCATCAATTGTTTGATCACCAGGTGTTACAGATAAGTAGATAGTTTTGAATAAATTAAAGTCACTATATGCATTACTTAAAAAATAGATTGCCAGTGTTCTATCGCTATTAATATACAATTTTACAAAAGATAGGTTTTGTTTTATTTTATTCAACGCATTGATAAGATTTGTAGTCTGTTTAAGCATATTTGCCGTATTACTATACAACTCATACTCACCTCCATAATAAGCAGAAGATCGGTTAATTTCAATATTTTCCCGTAATCCCAGAAACACAGCAACTCTGGGTCAGCCATGTTGTCATTTCTTCGCTGAAAGTTTACCTATGTAGACAATCGTGTGTCTTTCCCTACTATTAAAGTCATGAAAAATATTAAGGGAGGGAAATCTTTTCGCAAACTTTAAAAAAGTGAATCCTAAAATATAGAATCAGCTCTGGTGACGATTTTATTTGTGATCTAACTTTATTTTATTAATTGTCTCATGATGATTTCTTCGCCGATTCGTCCTATTAGCCTCTCATTTGTATCTTCAAATCCTACTTTTAAATATAGTTTTTGTGCTGGTATATTATCTTTGTCTACAACTAAAACAATTTCATCGCAATTAGGGAATTCTGCTTTAACAAACTCAACTAGTAAGGTCATTCCCTGTTTTGCGTAACCTTTTCCTTGCTCTGTATGGTTAATTGATAATGCAGTTAATAACATTGCATTCAAATTAGTAGAGTATTTCTTTACTCTTTCATTTGCATTGAGAAGGAAGAAACCCACTGGTGTATTATCACTTAAAATGACAATACGATACTGACCTTCATTAATTTCTCCAAATTTGCTTGGAAGGGCAGAAAATTGTTTTTGTTCTTCTGTAAGTACAAAAGAGTTCAATTCTTTCGTATATTCACTTGAAAAATGCTTTAATTCAACCCTTTTCCATTTTTCCATAAGATCATTCTCCATTCATTTTTTCTATACTTTACCACTTAATTAGGTTTTGGTCATTTATTTATTTGAAATTTCCGAAATATAATACCGACGTAAAAATTTTCTTATTTAACAGTGGATTGTTTCGCTTACTGGATTCTGTGATGGGACACGTCTCAGAATATGATATTGCTTAATTTAGAGAAGGTTCAGTACTGGAGAAATGCAAGTATTGTAACATGTTTAAAGAAAACGGCATTGTACGAGATATGAGTACTAATTCAAGACATCGATTTAACCTGAAAAAAAGACGATTTTCCATTTTTATTTCATTAATTATTTATTTTATTCTTTTGTCAATTGTCCTGAATTCATAAATTTTTTAAAATTTGTGTGTGATTCAACTTTAGAAGAAATAGCGAAATTACGAAAAAAAAGATTTTTAATTGAAGAGGAGTATTTAGCAGAGGTTAAATTAAGAAGATAATAGTTGATAAAAGATAGATACTTTTAATCGAGAAACGGCTGCTTCACGATTTTAGTTTCGTTTATAAAAAAAGACTGCTGACAAACATCAAATTTGAGTTTGTCAGCAGTCTGATACTACTCAATTAAGAGTGGTATGTTTCATTAAAAATTAAAGTTTTACGATGTTAGCAGCTTGTGGTCCGCGTTGACCTTCTTCTACTGTGAATTCAACTTTTTGACCTTCTTCAAGTGATTTGAAACCTTCACCTTGAATAGCTGAGAAGTGAGCGAATACGTCTTGTCCGCCTTCAACTTCGATGAAACCAAAACCTTTTTCTGCGTTAAACCATTTTACTGTACCTTGTGTCATGTAAATGACCTCCATTAATCAAATTAAATAAAATCACATTCATAAAAAAACACATATCACAAAAAGCATCTATCAAAACACGATTACTTTTTGTAATATGTGAATTCATTGCATCTTTTTTTCGGATGATTCTATTAAATACAATATACCATGTAAAAACACCTTTGTCTAGTCCTAAGCTGTTTAAATTTTGGAATATCCATTTTTTCTTGAGGTTAGGCATGAAAAGCAATGTTTTTTCCCCTTATCGGAACTTCACAGCATTATTGCGTTTTATAACGAAAACCGTCAGAAACATTTAAAATAAGATTATCCAGATGCTATCAGTGGAAGCCAGAAACGTTACTGCATCGGCAATATCCTCTATTCGCCCTATTCGATTGCAAATAGAAGATTAAATCCCGCTACAATGCTTTCTGAACAACAGGCGATCATCAAGCATTCAAATCCGTTATTGCAGGAATAGTAATTTCCTTTACACATGAAACAGGTGATAAATGGATGACACATTGCACAATTGATACAATATCTTGTACAGGAATACGGGTCCCTTCATATAAATGTATTGCTTTCTCTGCCCCTTCTTCATAAGGTACTTCTGCTGCTAGCTCCCCTGGGTTAATACATGTGACAGAAATTTTATCTTTTCTTAAATGTTCACGAAGGGCATTTGTAATGCCACGTAAGCCAAATTTAGATGTAACAAATGAAACTTGTGCATTGTTCGTGTGATCTAAGCCTGCTGTTGAGCCAATTAAAATCACTTTTCCATTTTCCGCTTGTCTTAAATTTGGTAAAAGCGCTTGAATATATGTAATTGTAGAAGTCAAATTTATATTGATTATGTTTGAAATATCTACAACCTCATCCAAATCAAATGTATAGTCATCCTCGAATCCACGCTTTTCCCATATGCCAACATTGTAAATTAATACATCGAAAGGAATGTCTTTTACCTTCTCTTTTAAAGTTGGAATTGATTGCTGATTGGACAAATCAATAGCGAGCCAATGACGATTGACACCATCATTGAGATTTAAGCTTTTAGGTCGAGAACGTGACACGATCCATACAGAGTCTCCCATGACGGGTAAACCTTTGACAAATGCATCACCTAGTCCTTGACTCGCTCCAAATATAATGAAATTCTTACTCATTCCACCATCTCCTTACCAGTTATTGTTATTTATTATAATAATTACAGAGTTATACAGCAATGAAAGTGGTTTATTGCTATGACAAACGTAATTTGACTTCTGCCTTTTTTGCTTGTATTAACGACGCCACATTGGGGGATTAAAATTAGCACCCTAAGCCTGTATAGCTGATGTAAAATCTTAAGAAATCTTCATAAATATTCTCAATAATTATTAATAATTTCCATTTACAATAAGGAAAGTCGACAATATTACATCAAAGAAAGCTAAATCATCAGTTAGGAGCGTTTTAAATTGGGCGTAACAGAAATTATCAATAACATTCAATCTTTAATGCTGCCAGTAATGATTATTATTGGTGTTGAGTTTTTACTCATTGCATTCTATTATTTCTTTTATGATAAAAAGGAACCATCCGTTCGGAAACGAAACCACGTAAAAAAACTTATGCTTGGAGCACTCTTCATCGGCTATATTGTTTTTGTTTGTGAGTTAACGATTATTGGCCGAGGCTCTTCCCATTTTCTGCAGATGAATCTCCAACCATTTAGTGGTTATATCGATGCATGGAAAAAATATTCGTTACGAGATCTTCAAAATTGTATTTTTAATATTTTAATGTTTGTACCATTAGGCGTTTTCTTGCCCCTGCTTTTCCCTAAATTTAAACTATTCAAGTGGCTTTTTCTCGTAGCCGTCAGTGCTACATTATCCATTGAAACATATCAAACACTTACAGGAGCGGGAATTTTCGAGCTTGATGACTTAATCAACAACTCAATTGGTGGGATTATCGGATACCAGTTATATAGACTTGTGGCTTCCATTGTTCAGCACAAAAAATTAAAAATAAAAAGTCTAATTGGCAATCTGGCCATCCCACTCATAATGGGTTTGATTTTTGTTGGGATGATGATTGTCTACAACCAACAGGAGTTTGGTCATCTTGCAATAAATGCCTATACAAAATCGAATATGTCAGGTGTTGATGTCTCCACTTCATTATACTTAAGTGCATCACCCACAGTTGCGCCTGTGTATAAGAAAATAATTAAGAATGATGAAGTTGAAACCTTGCTGCAAAAGAAACTAGGTTTATCCGCAACGAGTACAACGGAAAATAGAGGGGATCGCGAAATTTTATTGGAAGACAACGCAAGTAATCCTTATACATTATTTATCAGTTCACAGGGTAATTGGTCATTAACAGAGAATCTGTATACGCCTGACCAAACTACAGCAACAGGACAAGATTCTGTTAACAAGGCGAAGGCAATAATGGACGAACTTGCTCTCCTCCCTCAAGAGGCAGAGTTTACTGTATGGGAGAATGGTGAATTAGAATGGACACTTCCAGATCACGCTAATATCAACAAAGATTATTGGCTTGGGGAAGTAAGTCTTGGGCTGAAACCAGATGGCGATATATATTCCTTATCATCTAATCTACGTAACCATCAATTTATAACGGAAGTAAACATCTTATCCCCTGCTGAGATATATGAACGTATTAAGAATGGCGAATTTCCGCAAATAAAATATAATGCACTCGTAACAGACGAAGAACTTACAATAAAAAAAGGCGATCAACTGTCTATAGAATTAATAGAGCTTACGCATATGTATGATACAAAAGGCTTCTATCAGCCTGTTTACAATGTTTCCGGAACATTGAACGGCAAAAGCTGGTTCACCTTGATTCAGGCAAGAAAATAGCTTTTTATATTCTCCAAACGTGAGAAAAGCCCATGCTCGAATATGAGTAACTGGGCTTTAGGTGTTCGTCCAATTACTGAATTAAGTGTCGAATATACTACCTTTAGTAAATAAAAAGGAGGGTAGTTAATGTCTTATAAACATATAAATATGGGCTGTTGTCAAAAAGAAACAAACTATTTCCCAAAAATTGTTGCTATTCCTGGTCCTGTTCCCACACCCAATATTGGTGTCTTAAGTTATGGGTCCATAAGAGGTGACGTCTTAGAAATTATATCCCCCATTGCGGCACCTGTTACATTTCAGTATGTTGGCCCTTTTTTATCTAATGTAACAGTAAGTCCATCTGGAAATGAATTAGTAGTGCAAAGCAATGGTGTCTATCAAATTGCCATATCGATAAATGCTCAAGCGACAGTAGACCCAGATCCATCATATTTCACAGTTAGTATTACCGTCAACGGACAACCCATTTTTCTAGATGGTCTCGCTTTCTTTAATGTGTTAAATAGAAGCAGTTCTACCTATGTTGTTCAAGCTTCATTATCCGCAGGCGATATAGTGGGAGTAAATGCCTCAGCTGTCGACCCAATCGCTAACTATGCAAATCGTTCTTTGTCCATTATTCAATTGAGTTAGTTGGAGCGTTTATAATATCTATTGAATTTTTCAAATAGCCCTCACTTAACTGGGTTACAACAGCTGCGATACCATAGGAATTTAGCTCCCATCTCTACCTTTTTAGAGATGGGAGCTATTTTTAGGAAGGCTTAACTTTTTATACTTTGTGTTTTATCTATACCGAGTTTGTAGTGTATAAATATGTTATAGTTAAAAAATTTGTACTAGGTGTGGATCTTTCTGAAAAATGCTGCAAAAAGTTCAGGAAAAACAAATGATCCTCTGCGATAATGTGTCTTGAAGTTACCCAAAATATCATCTTACACTGTCCATGCATTCCAATGCTTACTTCAGACAGTATTAATAATCAGTTTCATGGAAGAACCAGAGGACATACTAATATATTCTTGCAATGTAAGATAAACTAATGGAGACCCATGTTTTTAATCATATTAGTAGAGAATAAATAAGTAAACGATGTGTGTTAATGCGACTTACATTAACACATTCTCTTTTATTGTACCAGGCTATAAGTTATTTACTCCGTTCGTGAGGATTCACTCCTCTTCGCGAGTATTTCACTCCTCTCCGCGAGTATTTCACTCCTCTTCGCGAGTATTTCACCCCTCTTCGCGAGTATTTCACCCCTCTTCGCGAGTATTTCACCCCTCTTCGCGAGTATTTCACTCCTCTCCGCGAGTATTTCACTTCTCTCCGCGAGTATTTCACTCCTCTCCACGAGTATTTCACTCCTCTCCACGAGTATTTCACTCCTCTCCACGAGTATTTCACTCCTCTCCACGAGTATTTCACTTCTCTTCGCGAATATTCACATCCGTCATAGCCTATTCTCTATTCAACATTCGTACTTATAAATCCTTATATTTTTGTCAAAACTATTTGATAACTAACCAAATATAAAAGTAGGGACATGATGACAAAAAAACATATCGTATTTCTCCTATTCATTTTAACGTCTGCCTTTTTTATGACCGGTTGTTGGGATGTGACGGAGCCTCAAAGAATGTATTATGTCAATGCCGTTGGAGTAGATTATGAGGATAATCAGTACAAGGTTTATCTACAAATTATTAATTTTGCTGATGTAGCGAAATCCGATCAGCCTAGTGGCAATGTTGCACCTGCTGAAGTAGGCTTTGCTGAAGGTAAAACCGTGGAAGAAGCAATTTATAAATTGTATCGTTCCTCTGACCAGGAGATCTTTTGGGGGCATATGAGATATTTGCTCTTTACAGAACGAGCCATGGAAAATGAACGAAGTATCCCTGTGATTGATACGTTCATTCGTTTTCGAGAGACTCGTTATCATATTTGGGTCTACAGTACAACGGACCCCATTAAAGATGTCATGCTTATCACACCGATTTTAAGAAATTCTCTAACTTCTTCAAAATTAAGTAATCCTGTCAATACAACGCAACAAGAATCCTTTATTGAGCCTCAAAACTTAAGAAATTTAATTATTGGTTTAAATGAACCGAGCCATGAGGTCAGTATCCCCTACGTGTCCATCATGAAAGATTGGGAAACGATGGATGAAGAAGTTGAAGAAACAACGTTCTCAGGTGTAGGAATTCTCTCAAAGGATGGCTTTAAAGGCTTTATTAAGAATTCTGCAGCAAAAGGCAATCAATGGATGCATAATGAAACTAGTCGCGGAGAGGTCACCTTTAAATTAGAAGGTGGCGAAAGAGATTATCTAACTGCTGATTTAGATAAATTAGATGTCAAAGTGAAGCCTGTCATTAAGAATAATCAAGTGACATTTGATATTACGATTCATTTGCGTGCTACCTTGAATGGATTTAAAGGAAAAATAAACTCTGATGAGGTGAGAGCCAATATTATAAAAGAAGTAAAAAAACAAATATTGACAACCTATGAGGAAGGTTTAAAGTTGGACGTTGATATTTATCGTTTTTCAGAGTATCTCTATCGCTCCAACGTCAAGACATGGAAAAGGTTAGAGAAAGATGGAAAAATCCCTTTAACAAAGGATTCCATTGGGGACATAACGATCCAAGTAACAAAAATAAACCCGGGTCGTAAAACGTATGAAGAAACCATTGAAGAATAAGACCCCTATACTTGTCAATTAAAACATAGCTGCCAGCAGACAGTATATATGATGGAAAGCTGTATAGCCTGTTTTAGAATGATCAGAGGCATCATATTTTCTGACGGATTGATTTGTTGTCTATATGCTTACTACAAATTAAAAATCTCAGCTAATATGAATATTTGACCGCTAAAACAAAAAACCAGGTGCTCATCTTTGAGGAGCATCTGGTTTTATTGTGAAAGTGAATCTTACTAATTTGCTTAGTTTTGATTCGTTATAATACTACGATAAGTTGGAGCACTGAACAAGTTAAAATATTTTCCAATAAACTTTTAAGGGAATTTAATGGTTTTTCGAGAAAATAAATTGCCCTTTCAAATTTTATAGTGTTCATTCTATAAAATACTTTGCAAAGCAAGTAAACAAAAGGACCTGTCACTCTCCATGAGTGCTGGTCCTCTCATGTTGTTGAAAAAGATGATATTTCACTAAAATTCTATTGCTTGTTTTGTTTTTAAACACTATGAAAATCTCCTTTATCACTATAAAAACATACAAAAAGGACTAGATCCCTACATCCTCATGTGGGTCCTAGCCTTTTTAGTGAAAGTGAATCTTACTAAATTTTGCTTAGCTTTCGATTCAATTAAGAATACGTCTAAATTCCATAAAGGTTTCATTTTTTCGTTAAAAATAGATAATTCTGCACAAAAAGACCAGGAAAACACGAAAAATGTGCTCCTGGTCCCTTTGTGAAAAGTGAATGTTACTAGTTTGCTTTAGTTTTTGTATTCTACTAATGAGTTAGACAAGTGATGTTTTAAAAAAGTTACATCTATTTTAAAAAGTTTTTATTCCACCAACTTTACAGCAAAATCAAACATGCCCTCCTCACCATCTATCGTAAGAAGGGACATAGAATACATTCCTTCTGACATAGTATAGCTTCCTTTTTCCAGTATTGCCGTATGTGCTTTTCCAGCTGCTAATGTCCCTTGAGCCCATAGCTTGCCATCTGAGTCAATCATTTTCCAACTGTATGATTATATACCTTTATTTTTCACATTGTATTGAACGCCTAGCTCTGCTGGTGAATGGTTACATAAAAGATTTCATGAAACTCACCATTTCCAATTGTTACATCCACATAACTTATAGGAAGCCTATGGACACTGCACTTCCTTCTTTTGGGGTTGAACAGCATTTTTATAATTCTTAATTTTCTTTCTATTTCCCAGGCAATTAACTACTTCAATATAGAGAACCAGTATACTATAGTAGTGTAAAGCTAATTAGCCTTACACCTCCAAGACTTGTTACTAGGGTCACTGTTAATGCAGTGACCCGCTTATGATTGATAAACCCCCTAAAGGATTTCCATCTTTTGTTTTTCTCTCTCTTCTAGAGCATTAACTTTCACATCATGCTCCACTAAAAATTGATATGTCTCTTCGATTTTGTGCAACATGAAATTAAAATATTTACCGACCCCAAAATATTTCTCTATAAAACATAATGGCTGATGTTCCTTTGCTTTTACTAAGCAAGTGACGGTTGGACATTGTTCAGCGATTTTCATGACAGATACCCCGCCCTATATATAGAAGCTTAAATGACAATATGTCCTCATACCATTTTGCCGATATTTAGGGTTCTTTTATTGGGATAAAAATGGTTTCTACACCTATTTCTACTTCCTTGATTGCCATTTTCTCCATTTCTCAGCTTTTATACATATATGTTCCCTTTCCATACTTTACTTTCCTCCAAAAAGAATCTCGTCGATATCGATTATTTTGCATGGCTTTTGCTTATCCTTAATAGTATCGGAAATGACTTAGCCCTTTTCCTAGAGGAGGTGCCCATCATCAAACACACACTATTTTTCATCCTACTGCTTAGCGTGATTCTTTTACTAGGTGGCTGTTGGAATAAACGAGAGTTAAACGAATTAGCCATTGTTACGGCTGTTGGGGTCGATAAATCAGACGAGCTTGTTGAAATCTCCGTTCAAATCGTTAACCCTAGTCAAGTAGCCTCGAACAAAGCAACCAGCTTTCAAGTTCCTGTTTTCACCTATCATGCAAAGGGAAAATCTTTATTTGATGCCATTCGAAAATTAACAACGCTGACGCCAAGGAAGCCTTATTATGCACATGCCCAGATCATTATTGTTGGAGAGGAAATGGCTAAAGAAGGAATGAATAGCATTTTGGATTTATTTCAAAGGGATGCTGAGGGTCGGAGCGAATTTAACATTATCGTTACCCAAGATGCGACTGCACAAGAAATTTTAAGTGTTTTAACACCGCTAGAGGATGTTCCAGCCAGTAAAATGTTTAAATCCTTAAAGGTTTCGGAAGCTGCATGGGGAACGACAGAATCTGTAATTTTAGATGATTTAGTCCAATCTTTAGGTGGTATTGATCATAGTGCCGTATTACCTTCTATTCAAATACTCGGAGATGCGGATATTGGAAAATCTATTAGCAATATAGAGAAAATTGAGAGCCCTGTACAATTACAATATGGTGGAATGGCCGTTTTTAAAAATTATAAGCTAATTGGCTTTTTAACCGAACAAGAAAGCAGAGATTATAATTTTTTAAACAATCATATAAAAAGTACGTTTGAAAATATTGCCTGCCCTGAGCAAGGAAAAATATCGACAGAAATTATCAATTCTTCAACAAAGGTGACGGGCCATTTCCAAAATGACAGCCCTTCCATTACGATTCAACTTGATATTGACCAAAACATAGCTGAGGTAGGTTGTCATCTGGATCTAACGAAACCTGAAACTATCGATGCATTAAATAAAGAGACGAGTAGACAAATTAAAGAGAGCTTAGAACGCACGCTTCATACGATCCAACAAACCTATCAAGCCGACATTTTAAAATTTAGTGAAGTGCTACACCGAGAGGACTACCATGCATGGAATCGAATAAAAAAAGACTGGCCAACCCTTTATCCCGAGCTAACCGTTCGTATTAAGGTCGATGTTCATACAAAAGGAATCGGGACTGCTACAAAATTAAAACTAAATTAAGCAATCAAAAATGACCAGACTCTTTTTCAGAGTGCTGGTCATTTCCATTAACAGCCGCTTCAAATGTAATGAGTGACGTTTCTTGATTAGGTTGTTTTAAGATACGTGTAATTCGCTGAACATATTATGCCAAAGAAAAATGGGAACATAGAGCTGACTATCATTATCTTGTAAATTTGGATTGAACGTTTAATTCAATATTTCTGTTGATTTCATATTGATGACCATTTAATGTACAAATTAGCACAAATTATCAAAAAATACTTTCGCTGAAACAGTACCATTAAGTCGAGAAAGGATGATGGTATGGATTATTTTGAAAGAATACAAAACGCCATAGAGTTTATTGAGGACAATCTACAGGAAAAGTTAACGATCACAGCGATTTCTTCCCAATCTTACTTTTCTGCGTTTCATTTTCAACGACTTTTTCAAGCTATTACAGGATTTTCAGTGCAGCAGTATATTCGCAACAGGAGGCTTTCTGAAGCGGCCTCTCTATTAGTAACTACTACCAAGAACATACTGGAAATTGCGATCAACTTTCAATATGGTTCTCAAGAGGCGTTTACACGAGCATTTGTTCAATATTTTGGCATCACACCTGCTAAATACCGAAAAGGAGCCAACTCCATACCACTTCAAACCAAAATGAACTTTTTGGATTATAAACTGGAAGGAGAACTCCCTATGCAGCGACCAGAAATACTTCAATTACCTAAAAAACGTATCACAGGCTATGAATACAAAACGTCCCTACAAGACGATCAGTATTATACAGACATCCCAAGCTTTTATTTAAATTTTGGCCAACAGCAGTATTATGAGCGAATCTCACATAAGGTAGCCCCTAATATGGCATATGGCATTTCTACAAGTTTTCAAGAGAATGGTCAATTTTCCTTTATTGTAGGAGAGGAAGTTCATTGCTTTGAGGAGCAATTAGAGAAAGGCTTCGTTCACCTTGAAATTCCTGCTGGTAAATATGCGGAATTCACATTGAATAGCACTGCGGAAGGAATTCAAAACACAAGACGTTACATTTACGGAGTATGGCTACCAAACTCTAATTATGAGCGAGATGCAGGCCCTGATTTTGAAATAACCGATGTCATGCAATCTATCTATCCACATGATATGAAGATGACAATATACATTCCCATTAAAGAATAAAAAGGAGCAACATCAATGATTATTGAAAAAGTATTTAAACAATTCCCTATCTTACATTCAACAACTTTGGAATTAAAAAAAATAGAAGAATCCCATTTACAAGAATTATTTGCCATTTATGATAATGACAAAGTATTTGAGTACTGCGGAATCATCCCAAAACACAACTTACAAACTGTTCAAAAAATGATTGCTCATTTTGAACGAGATTATTCGAAGAAAAGCAGAATTAAATGGGGTATTTTCGAAAAATCACAAAGTGAAAAACTAGTAGGTATTATCGAAGCAATGGACTTTAATCAAAAAGTAGATATGGTAACAATTGGTTACTATTTAGCTGAGACATCTTGGGGCAAAGGCATCGCTACAGAGGCAGTCGAAATCATTGTGAAATTTTTATTGGAGGATGTAAATGTTAATCGAATTCAAGCTGAGGTCATGCCTTTAAATGAGCCCTCGAAAAAAGTCCTGCTAAAAAATGGCTTTCTAAAAGAAGGTCTATTGAGACAAGCTTCATTATGGTCTGGCAAAGGAGTTGTCGATTTAGAAATATATAGTTTATTGCAAGGCGATCGCAAACATGATATGCAAAACTAGACTCTATTTGTGAGTCTAGTCTTTTCTTTTATTCTACAAATAATTAGACATTTTACCATCTCCCAAATAGCTCTTTGACATAGATTAGAAATAGATGCCTCGTGCTAGCAAGACAGTCAAACCATAAAGGAGCGTTTAAGGAATGGATGAAAACAAATTTTTAACACGAATGAATTGGGAATTTAATAATTATCATAAGTTTGCTAAATGCTATTGTGCCTCAAAGAATTTTTGCTCGGGTTACTATGCTGACATCGATCATTATGTGGATGAGGAAGAGTCCTATACAATCAAATACTATAATAGCCCCCAATATGAAAAAACATATAAGAAGAAGGAGCAAGCCAAAAAGCAGTGTGACAGCTGTATTTGCAGTCATTTAGCATATTTTGAACCAGGGACTTTAGTCGATGTATACCTCTCGAACGGCTGTCAATTTTTAAGTATTTACTTTATCTATCTTGATTCGCAAAGTTGCTGTGGGTATTTCCTTCAAATAGATGATAAAGCCGTTCCTGTGATGATTGACTGTCGACAAATTGATGCGATACGCAAAGCTTGTTCTGCAAGCTAATACTTTGGCTCTTCCCTTTTGGGAGTAGCCTTTTTTATGGTTAAAGAAAGGAAAAAGGCTGGTTATTTGCTATAAAAGCATCACCAGCCAAAAACAACTATCCCTCGTTTATCCATGCAATTAGTTGTTCATCAAAATATTCAGGTTCTTCCAACATAGGATTATGACCACTTTTTTCAAAAATAACTTTCTTTACATGAGGAGTACACTCCATTGCATCCCATAATGATACAGGCGCAACTAAATAATCATACCTACCTAGACCGACAAAAATCGGCATGTTTAAGTGATGTATTTGCTGTAAAAGGTTCTGCTCAGCAAAAGCTACACCCCAAAGATAATCAATGATTTCCATATTCGGATACACGCCATCCCATGTAGAGGTAGCGTTGAATGTGTAATCATAAAAGCTATGTGCACCCATCCGAATACACATATGAACAAAACGTCGTTCAGGTTCTCTCTTTAGATCCTGTTCCAATAAAGCAATATCCTGCTGAAATTGATGTTTACGCTTTGCACTTGTATATGCCTCAAAATAAGACAAGCTTTGTTGCTGTCTCTCTTGGCTGTTCGTTGTTGCTGTATTTAATAGGATCATTTTTTGAACATGCTGAGGGTAGGCTTTGGCATACGCCACCGCCATAAATGCATGCCCCGAATGCCCTGCAATAATTAAGTCATCTAGCTTTAGGATTTGTCTTGCATGCTCTATATCCTCCACTATTTTGTCCAATGTATAATCAGCTTGTTTAAATGCACGAGTTGGCTTGCCAAATCCTCGATGATCTAAAAAAATAAGCTGAAAATGTTGGGAAAAGTTTTCAGAGAACAACCGCGGATAATAAATACTGCTGCCCACCACCAAAATAGGCTGACCTTGCCCTTTTATACAATAATTTAATTCAAATCCATCACAAATTATTTTTTGATAAGTCATCATCTTAATCCTCTTTTCTTGTTTTGTTTAATCACTTCCTTTCCTCTTGATGTTCCCGTGTCTTTTCCATTGAACGCTCTAGCATTCTATCACCTCATAAATGTTACTATTACATAAACAATACCATTCCTACAGGTTTCTAGCAATTTTACAATCTTGGCGACCATGTAAAATCGATGGAGACATTACTTCAGACATTATTACGCACAACCAATCATCAGGGCATTCAAGATTATAAAAAAGCTATTCACTATTACAGCGATAAACTTGATCAAATATGGTCGTAAAAAAACAGGCTCCTATTTAGGGCCTGTTTTAGCATTATTTTGCGACATTCATATTTTTTATCTTTGAAAAAAGTGCCATAAATAAGAATGTCAGTATGCCACTAAAGAAAAATAGATAGCTTAATGGAATCAAAAAGAAATTCTTCTCCACAATCGTTCCATCTGCCAATATTTCATCACCAATAATCCCCTTTATAAATAAACATAAAACCCCAAGTATCATTGGAATTGTAGCTAGTAAATATTTTTTCATTGTTGCTTCCTCCATCTATTTGTTTAAATTCATGTTTTAAGATTTGTATTTGATCAATTATCAAGCACCTATCCTCTATTGTTATAATAGCTTCAAACACATTCTAAGTCAACAATTATTTATTGATAAACAATAAAATATTGTTGTTTTATATATAAAATTCTTTTTTTCGCAAAAGGAAGGCATATGTGATAAAATAAGAACATACATTCCATCTCTCTTAATTTTTTTACGTGGGTTGTTTTGGCTATTAAGAAGGGCTGGTGCGAGTAGCTACAAATAATTATATTTTATAATGTCGGATAATCTGTTATTGAAAGCAATAAAAAAACAGTTACTTAGTAAAAAGCAACCGTTTTTTAGAATTTATATCGATTTAGAAGCCTGTTGTATGAGTGCGGCGACCATTTTATCCAACTGAGCAAAGCGGTCGTCCTGTGTTTGCCCCTTAGCATAACGATAATAAATTTGCTGACAAATAACGGCTAATTTGAAATAGGCAAATGTACAGTAATAATGAATAGTTGAAACATCTCGCCCACTTTTCTGCGCATATCGTTCAATAAACTGTTGTCGCGTATAAAAGCCTGGTAAAATGGTTACTGGTGGTTCTCCCAGTGCATATAACAACATTTTCGGGTCATCCGCATGCATCCAGTAGCTCATTGCAACACCGACATCGGCTAATGGGTCCCCTACTGTCGTCATTTCCCAATCAAAAAGGCCAATCATTTCGGCATAGTCCTCAGAAAACATCGCATTATTCAATTTATAGTCATAATGAATAATGGTTGCCTCATTATTGGAAGGAATATGATTTTTTAACCACTCTGTCAAAATGGCTACTTCCGCATACTCTGCTGTTTTGGCCTTTTCATAGCGCTCTATCCAGCCATGAACTTGTCGTTCCATAAATCCATCAGGCTTCACGATATCCTTTAACGCTGTGTCCTCGTAAGGAATGGCATGAAGCGCCACTAAAGAGTCTACCATCATTTCGGACAACTGACGGGCTAGCTCCTCTGTTGGCTCTGTCCCATTTGGAAAATGCGTATCGAGGACAATACCTTTTTTGCGCTCCATTAAAAAGAAGTCGCTGCCAATAACATCTCGATCCTCTACATAGACATATGGCTTTGGAACCGCTGTTAAAAACGGATGCAATGCTGATAAAATTGTAAATTCACGCTTCATATCATGTGCTTTCTTGGCTACTGGTCCAAGCGGTGGACGACGAAGAACGACTTCGAAATCAGCTATTTTTAAACAATACGTTAAATTGGAATGCCCTGCACTAAATTGCGAAATTTCAAGTTCACCCTGTGGTAGCTCAGGAAAATAGCTTGCCAAAAAGGCATGTAATTTGTCCACATCTAAACGCTCACTTGCCCTTACTTGCATCGTATCCATTTTATTCCCTCCCTAAATGATAGAGCTCATGCCCCCATCTACAACAATGACATCACCTGTTACATAGTCTGAAGCTGGTGCTGCTAAAAATAACGCCACACCTTTCAAATCATTTTCTGAGCCTAAACGTTTTAACGGTGTAACGTCCATCAAATAGTCTTGTCCTCGTTCAATTAAAACATTGGACATTTTCGTTGGGAAAAATCCAGGTGCTATCGCATTGACATTGACACCGTGTGGTCCCCATTTAACAGCTAAATCCTTCGTTAAGGTTATAACGGCCCCTTTACTCGCATTATAGGCAATGGTATCCATAAAGGCGGGGAGTGTGCCCCCCAGTCCTGCGATGGAAGCAATATTAATAATTTTGCCGCTTTTCTGCTCCAGCATAATTTTGCCCACTGCTTGGCTCATCAAAAAGGTCCCGTTGACATTGACATCAAATACTTTTTGCCAGGCTTCGTAGGGCATATCAATGGCAGGTGTCCCCCATGAAGCACCACTATTATTGACTAAAATATCTATTTTACCGAATGTAGTAATCGTTTTAGCCACCACATTAGCAATATCCTCTGGTTTTGTGACATCACAGGCTAGCGCTAATGTTTGAACACCTAGCTTTTCAAGTGCTGTGGCAATCTCCTCACACGCTTCCACTTTTCGTGAGCATAAGACGACATTGGCTCCAGCCTCTGCAAAACCTTGAGCAATTTGCGCTCCGAGTCCGCGTCCCCCACCTGTCACAATGGCTGTTTTACCTTTTAAGCTAAATAACTCTAGGACCGTCATTTCATCAGCTCCTCTTGTTTTTTCGCATGCTTTTTCAATTCTAATTTAGCAATGGTATTACGATGTACTTCATCAGGACCATCTGCTAAACGTAATGTTCGTGAGTTTGCCCATTGTGCAGCAAGCGTCGTATCTGGTCCAACACCAGCCGCACCGAATGCTTGGATGGCTCGGTCAATAACCCTTAGTGCCATATTTGGTGCCACTACCTTAATCATAGCAATTTCAGCTTTAGCCTCTTTATTGCCTACTGTGTCCATCATATAGGCCGCTTTCAATGTTAAAAGTCTTGCTTGCTCAATATCCATACGAGATTCAGCAATACGTTCACGCATTACCCCTTGATCTGCCAGCGGTCGGTGAAACGCCTGTCGCTCCTGAACACGCACACACATTTCCTCCAATGCGCGCTCCGCAGCACCGATGAGACGCATACAGTGATGAATTCTTCCCGGTCCTAGTCGACCTTGAGCAATGGCAAAGCCTTTTCCTTCTCCCCATAAAATATTGTCCACTGGTACACGTACATTGGTAAAGGTAACTTCACCATGACCCTCTGGTGCATGATCGTAGCCAAAAGCAGTCAGCATACGCTCCACTTTTACCCCTGGTGTATCCATCGGTACGAGAATCATAGACTGTTGCTCATGGATAGAGGCATTTGTATCCTTATGTTTACCCATAAAAATAGCCACTTTACAGCGAGGATCCCCAGCACCTGTCGTCCACCATTTATGACCATTTAAAATGTATTCATCGCCAGCTCGCTCAATGCTTGCCTCTATATTTGTAGCATCACTAGATGCAACAGCTGGCTCCGTCATCGCAAAGCATGACCGTATTTCTCCTCGTAACAACGGTTCAAGCCATTGCTTTTTTTGTTGTGCTGAGCCATAACGTACAAGCACTTCCATATTTCCAGTATCTGGTGCATTACAATTAAACACTTCTGGTGCCAGTAGTGAACGTCCCATAATTTCACATAAAGGGGCGTATTCTAAATTGCTTAATCCTGCCCCATATTCACTATCTGGCAAAAATAAATTCCACAATCCCGCCTGTTGTGCCTTCTGTTTCAATTCCTCCATAATGGGTGGAATCGCTCCCCAACGATCCTCCATAGCCTCTACCTGCGCTGCATAAACAGCCTCATTTGGATAAATGTATTGCTCCATAAAATTCGTTAGCTTGTCCTGTAACTTCACAACTTTTTCACTATAAGAAAAATTCATTGGAAGATACCCCCTTTGCTTGAACTTTAAAAATGAATGAAAATTCATTTTCATCGTGTTGAAAAACAAAACGATCTATAGCATTTTTGTGAAAGGTGAAAATAGATTTCCGGTGCAGGCTACTTGCTTTCCTGTCGGCGAGCGCCGAGCCGCTTCCGCTCCGTTTAGAGGCTCGCCTGTCTCGCTATCCCACGGGAGTCAAGTAGCCTTCCACTCCAATTCATATAAATGTTTCTTTTTAGCAAGATTTTCAACTAAAGTGAAGTTATTCACTACCCTTTATGGAGATGTGTTGTCACTCACCACTTCTTCACATTGAAAATAAAGGGCTATTTTGTTCACTACGGCTCGTATGAAAGAGAAGGAAAAGACACTTTTACCACATGGTTGATTGGAGTGGAGCTAGCGTCACAGGTGAGACCCTGGAGCGAACGCAGTGAGTGAAGCGGCTCATCGGACGCCCCTTGGAATGGACGCTGGCAGAATGGAAATCAACCCCTCACCTTGCCAAAAAGTCTTTTTCTGCTATTGCCATGATTTTATTTCAACAACACAAAATGAATGGATATTCATTTTCATTCTTACATTAAATGTTACCGCTATTTTTCTAGTAAAGCAATGTTCTATTATGAATTTTCTAATAAAACAGAAAAAACACGACTAAAGGATTGCTCGCATGTTATAGGATTTTATTTTCAAAAGAATGCAAAATATCTTTCAATAATTGTCGGATAGCCAATGGTAAATGGCGATTTTTTAAAGATACTAAATAAACATTGCGACTTAAATTTGCACCTTCAATCTCTTTTTTTACAATGGTTTTGGCTGTTGGTCCTTGCAAATAGTTTTCAGGTAATATCGTTATCCCTAACTGTTCACGCACTAGTGAGACAGCCGTTTCAAAACGTTCGATTTCAAATTGTATATTGATGTTTTTCCCAGCCTTTTCAAACATCGTTAAAATATCGTGTCTTGTTTGAAAGCCCTCGGTACTAATAATAAATGGCTCTTCACTAATATCTGAGATGGTTAAAGTCTCTTTCATGGCTAACGGATGGTGTAAGGGTAACACTGCAACCAACCTCTCTTCATATAAGGTTTGGACTTCCAACTCTGGATCATCCATTAACTGATTCGTTATGATTAAATGGGTTTTATAGCTTTGTAACGATTTCTTCACACGTTTACTGCCTAAAATATCGACTAAATGAATCTTCATTTGTGGATATTCTTTTTTATAATTGGCGATTACTTTAGGCAACCAATGCTTGATGGATTCCATGACACCAATGGTGATGTCCCTCGTGCCATGAACAATGACTTCATCCATTTCAATTTTCAATACTTCCATATTTTTCACAATAACTTTTGCCCGTTCAAAAAGTAGCTCTCCAGCTTCTGTTAATTGCAGATTTCTAGTATTTCTCTCCAATAAGGGGGAACCAATCTCTTGTTCTAATTTTTTGATAGCATTACTTAAGGAAGGCTGCGAAATATGCAGTCTTTCTGCGGCTTTCGAGAAATTCCTTTGTTCTGAAACAGCAATAAAATAGTGTAGTTGTTTAATATCCACTTATATAATCCTCCTTTATTTATAGTTAAAAGCTATAAGTTAATATTAATTATATATTAGTAATTATAATTATGTGAATATATAATGAATTACAACAATACTTTTTCTACAATAATTTTAGCAATGGGGTGAATAGGATTATGTACACACTGACGGATCAAAAACAATGGAAAGGCCGTATAGATTCAACGACAAATACAAGCAGTTTTCGTTTACATCAACAAGTAAAAAGATTGGCTATTAATGATGTAAGCGCTTCAGATAAGAAAAGTGCTGCACTCGTTGGTTTTATTTGCGATGAAGGGGTACGTCGAAATCAAGGTCGTTTAGGAGCAGCCAATGGACCGAACGCACTACGGGAAGGACTAGCTAGTTTACCGTGGACATTTGAGGATGATCAACAAATCATCGATGTTGGTAACATCGTTTGTCTTAATCATGATTTAGAGGAAGCACAGCGTGAGCTTGGTGAAATTGTCGGAACAGTATTGCAAAAAAAATGTCCATGTATTGTGCTTGGCGGCGGTCATGAAACACTTTATGGCCATTATTTAGGTGTTCGTTCGGCATTATCAAAGGATGCTAAAATCGGCATTATTAATATAGATGCTCATTTTGATTTACGACCATACGATAAACAGCCTTCTTCTGGTACTATGTTCCGTCAAATTTTAGAACAGGATCCATATGCTGATTATTTTGTTGTCGGTATTCAACGCTATGGCAATACAAGAGAACTGTTCGAAAAAGCGGATGAATTAAAGGTAAAGTATGTGTTTGAAGATCACATGACAGTAGCCAACCAACAGCAATTATTGGATGAGCTACAACACTATATGGATCAACATGATTATGTTCTTTTAACCTTATGTATGGATGTCTTGAATGCTGCGTTTGCTCCAGGTGTAAGTGCACCTTCACCGTTTGGGCTTGACCCATCAACGGTACGCACGATCCTACAAAAAGTCACTGCACATCCTCATACACATTCATTTGATGTTTGTGAGGTCAATCCGTTATTAGATGAAAATGGACGAACGGTTAAATTAGGTGCTTATTTTGTGTATGAAGCACTGAACAACTTACTTAGGGGGCAAGGCTCATGATCGAAATTAATCAAATAACAACGGTGTTTTTAGCCGTGGCACTCTTTGCATTGGGAAGCTTTCTTATTAATAAAATTGGATTTTTAAAGCGATTTTGTATTCCAGCTCCGGTGGTAGGTGGTTTATTGTTCGCTGCTCTCGCTACCATCTTAAAAACAACTGGTGTTCTAGAAATATCGCTCGATACGTCCTTACAAAGCTTATTTATGATTACGTTCTTCACAACGATAGGCTTAGGGGCAAGCTTTAAATTAGTGAGACTCGGAGGAAAATTATTAGTTATTTATTGGCTAGCCTGTGGCTTCCTTGCTTTAATGCAAAATGTCATTGGGGTATCACTTGCCTCCCTCATGGGTATTCACCCTTTAATCGGAATGATGGCTGGTGCTGTTTCCATGGAAGGTGGTCATGGTGCTGCTGCCGCATTTGGACAAACCTTAGAAGATTTGGGCATTTCCTCAGCCATGACGATTGGGGCTGCTGCCGCAACTTGTGGTCTAGTTGCTGGTGGATTAATTGGTGGTCCGATTGTCAAATATTTAGTCGGTAAATACAATTTAACACCTGATGAACAAGAAGCTGAAGCAGTCGAATATGAAAATAAACACGAACAAATTACATCTGACTCGTTCTTTACACAAGTCTTATTAATTACATTCAGCATGGCTGTCGGCACATATGTTGGGACATTATTCTCAGAAGCAACAGGCTTCGTCCTGCCAGGCTATGTAGGCGCTATGTTTGTGGCTGTATTAGTACGTAATATTATGGATAAAGTTAAACCTCAAGCAATTAATATGAAAAGCATTTCATTAATTGGGGATGTGACATTAGGCGTGTTCCTTTCAATGGCATTAATGAGTATCAAATTATGGGAAATTGCTGATTTAGCGCTACCATTATTCATCATCGTTTTTGTGCAAGTATTCTTTATTGTCGTATTTAGTATCTTCGTTTTGTTTAAGCTACTTGGCAAAAACTACGATGCAGCTGTGATGGTAGCTGGTTTTGCAGGACATGGTTTAGGGGCAACACCAAATGCCATGGCAAATATGTCAGCTGTTGTGCAACGCTTCGGACCTTCTCAAAAAGCCTTTCTTGTTGTACCAATTGTCGGTGCCTTTTTAATCGACGTGTTTGGGATTCCTATTATTATTACAACCATTAATTTATTTAAATAAAAAGAGCTGTGCAGTGGTCTCTAGAAGACAATTGCACAGCTTTTCTATTATTGTAATATCTCACTCACTGTAACAAATTCATAGCCTTGTTTCTGTAAATAAAGAATGACATTTTCTAAACCATTCGCTGTCGTTTGATGAATATCATGCATTAAAATGATACTGCCATCTTTTACAGAGGCTTTCACATACGCTAAAATTTTATCCGCATTATGATGTTTCCAATCTAGTGTATCAATCGACCATAAAATCGAAGGGATCGTCATGAACGAGCGCACTTGATCATTTGTCGCCCCATACGGTGGACGGAAAACGGTTGGGTATTGGCCAATGGCTGTATAAATCGCATTACTTGTGCCATTGACCTCTTGTTTAACCTCCGCTATGGATAAAGCCGTTAATTTTTTGTGATTCAAGGTATGGTTGCCAATTTCATGCCCAGCCTCATAGACTTGCTTGACAATAGCAGTATTTCTTGACACATTTTTCCCTACCATAAAGAATGTAGCCTTCGCATCATATTTATTTAAAGTCGCCAATATTTGCGGTGTTACCTTGGCATTAGGCCCATCATCAAATGTTAAAGCTACACGTTTTTTAGCACCCTTCACTACTGGCACACCTTTATTATAAACTTTATTATCGGTTAGCTGAATATTGGCTAGCTCAGAAGCTTTGACATACCCTTTTTGGTCGCCCGCTTCTACATAGGCCCAGCCTGCAAGCGTTATGTAATATTGGACAGCTGTATTATTGGCAAGTGCACCAAGAACTTCTCCATGCGGGCTAGCAGTTAAACGTAATTCAGCACCAGTCACAGCGTTGATTCGTTTCTTCGTTGGAACAGGTTTTTTTAAAGCATTTGTTGCCACATATCCTATATCCTGCCCATATTGGACGAATGACCAGCCTCCAGGTGCTGTGCCATACACATAAATCATGCGTCCTTCATAAAGCGATCCTGCCTGCTGTGCATTTTGGCTTGGCGCAGTAAATAGCGTCGCACCACCCTTTTGAATGACTAAATAGCCGACAGACTTCAACTTGACTAAAACATCAGATGGCACAAAGCCTGCCTGCTCTGGCGTTTGAATATGTGTCCACCCTTTGCTTGCTTGCATCACTGTGACAAAACGCCCCTTCGCCAGTTCCCCCATCTCATTGCTAGTTGTGGAAGGCTTTTCATAAATGACTGTATCCTTCATCACTTTTTGAATCACCACTGACCCTTCAGCACTTGCTGACAGTTGCCCAGCAAATAAACACATTATCAATGTCAAAACGATTGCATAGGGTAAAAATTTTGTCATTGTTCTTCACCGTCCTTAGATGTCTTCCCATGTCGTATGCTAAAAAAATGCTAAGAATTAACTATCATTATAGAGTAATCATTCAGACCAGAAAATAGTAGTCATCAACTAGATTCCATCTTCCAAGACCCTTCACATCTGTATAATATTAACCTTACTACATTCCTCCTTCCCTTTTTTCTATAAAACTATGCGTAGATTATGATAATGACATGTTAAGCCCTCCTTTTTGTGGAGTGACTGAATGGCTCGCTCCTATTTTGGAGCGAATTCCCCAGAGCTTCTCCAACCATGAGAGCATCTTCCCCACATCAATAAGCAAAGAGCTACAAAAAGTAATTGTTTTGCTTGATTCAGGAGAGACTTCCCTCAAAAATGGATTACCTAGCACCATCACAAAACAAGAAATATCTCCCTTTCAAATAAGACGTTGGAAACGATGAAAAAGTTGAGATGTTTTCATCTTTTTTCCACTTACAAGGCATCATAGGCAGTTAAAGCATCTTCGATATGAGGGGGGGGCGTCCAAACATAGGTCGGGGCATTGGTTGTAATGAAAAGAAATGATTTTCCTTCTTTTTCGATAATGGACGCCAGACAGAGCCCTGCTTCTGGTGTATATCCTGTTTTCCCTCCTAGTATGGGGCCATCTACACTAGGTACTTTTGTAAACAACGAGTTTGTGATAATTAATTCATTAGGCACATGGGTTGTATAGCTTTTCGAGGTAAATATTTGATAAAAGATAGGGTTTTCTAATGCATAGCGTAGAAGCTTACTGATATCCCGGACGCTAGATACATGTGCCTCATCATGTAGGCCACTGGTATTAACAAAATGTGTATCATGCATGCCTAATTCCTGCGCCTTATTATTCATCAAAGTGACGAATTTGTCCTCACTGCCTGCGATAGCATCTGCAAGAGTTCCTGTTGCATCGGCACCTGAGGCAAGGAGTGTGCCATATAATAAATCCTCCATTGTGACAAAATCTCCTGCTTGAAAGCCTGCCATCGAAGCATTTTGGGCCGTATAGTTGGCAATCGTTTGTGGTTCTACAATTGTTTGTCTTTGTAAATCCTCTGTCATCTCTATGGCAACGATGGCTGTCATAATCTTGGTTAAGGAAGCTGGATAAATAATAGCATCTGCATTTTTTTCGTATAATACTTCGCCTTGTTCATTGAGCAATAAAGCATTATGACTATGTAATGATGGCAGTTCTAGCTGAGCGAGTTCATATATTTTGTTTGTATAATACAATAAAAAAACCACGATACAAATACAACAACATAACATCCATTTTTTCATAAAAAAACGCCTCCTACACATTATAATAGGTGGCATTTCTGAATATTCCTTGAGAAAAATGTGATGAACTCAAATATCTTTATATGTACTAATCATCTTCGATATTAGAACAAATTCTTGAGATTTCTTTATTGTTTACTTGAATAATATATCTTGAGAAACCTCTAACTTGAGTGCCTCTTCTTTATTAAGTCCTGCATAGACGCCCCGTAAAATTCGCCCAGTCAGACCATGCGAGACAATAATCACTTTTGGGAATTGTTGAATCCCGTCAAGCCAAGGTATTAGTCTGCGCACAACAGTCTCATAACTTTCTCCATTCGGTGCACGAAAATACCAATTAAAGGCATCCGTGTTCGTTAACGATAGCGTATATTTTATATTATATTACATATCAAGCATAACTCATTAACTTTTATTGTTTTTATGGACATTTATATGATTATTTACTGTAACATGAATCGTTATTATCCGTGGTAAAATACAAGCACATACTAAAATAATGGCAAACCATTTTTTCATTCGTCTACTCCTTATCTTAAAAAGTGTTATCAAATAGCTTTTCTGATAGGCCCTGTAAAATATCTTGCTCCTCAAAAGTCATCAATTCTTCTTTCGAGATTGTTGCCTGTTGAATCAATCGGTTTGATTGGATCGTCACCAATTTTTCAAACAGGTTTCGAATATAGCGACCATTCGAGAAATTAGGAATTGTTTCAATTGGCATTTGGCGTAGCTGCACTTTCATATGTTGGGCAAATGCTTCTCCGAATTGATAATCATTCGTTTGACAAAGCATAGCAAAAATATCAAAGAGTTCATCGGTGCTAAAATTATCGAACTGGACAAAATGATTAAAGCGAGATTTAAAGCCTGGATTAGATTGTAAAAACTCCTCCATAAGCTCTGTATACCCAGCAACGATAATTACTAAGTCATCACGTAGATCCTCCATTGCTTTTAATAAACTGTCAATCGCTTCCTTACCAAATGCATCCTGTTTATCATGAATTAATGAGTAGGCTTCATCAATAAAGAGAACCCCACCCTTTGCTTTGTTAACAACTTCCTGAACTTTGAGTGCTGTTTGCCCTACATATCCAGCGACCAATCCTGCGCGATCTGTTTCAACAAAATGTCCACTTGATAACACGCCAAGATGCTTGTAGATTTGGCCAATAATGCGTGCCACTGTTGTTTTACCTGTCCCTGGATTCCCTGAGAAAACAAGATGATACGTAATTGGAAAGCTTGTTAATCCATGATCGACACGCAGGCTTTGAATTTTAATGAAATTTATTAAATTATGTAATTCTTTTTTTGCGTTCGGCAATCCTACAAGACTGTCCAATTGCTTTTGTAGTTTAGTAATCTCCTGTTCGATTTCAGGTGTAATGCGCAATCGTTCATCATTGATAAATTCACCACTGTAAATGATTTTGCCATCTTCATTAAAATAATCGCCTCGTCCATGTTTTTTGCCATGAACCAATTCCCCTCTATAGGAAGCCTGTCCATTGGCATAATAAAGCGTTCCATGCCCTGTCATCTTATCTTCTTTAAACTGTCCTTCCGCTTCCAGCATACCCTGCCTAGAAAAAACTTTCCCTTTGCCATGCTTCAGATCTTCAAAGAAATGACCCTCATAGTGGCATGTTGTAACACCACGGGCAAGCTCTTCAGCCGTTGGTGATTCTGTCGGATAATAGAGCTTACCAGCCCCTTGCATATGATGCCAAATAAAATCACCCTCATATTGTAAAAACCCATTTGGATAATATTGCTTGCCTTTTCCTTTTTTCATGCCATGTACAAAATCACCCTCATACTGAGGCTGATTTAAATGAGGATATTGTGCTCGCAATGCTTGATAAGGAGCCGTCACATCCTCTTCATAATACAAGATGCCACAGCCATCCATTAAATCATTGCGAAAATGACCCTCATAATGCTTTTGACCATCCTTATATAAAATGCCGTGACCCTGTTTTTTATTTTGAATGAATTCTCCCTGATAAATAAGTTGCCCTTTTAAATACATAATGCCATTGCCTTGCTTCATATGATTGACGAATTCCCCCTCGAATAAGAGCTCGCCATTTTGATCAAAAAGCATGCCTTTCCCATTATAGATATCATGGCCAAAATCATTTTTTTTGACGCCGCCTCGATACATAATAGTTCTATCTGGATAAAATAGTTCTTTTTCTGCATAATTATATGTCATTTTATTGCCTTCCTTTATCATTTCAGTATATGCTCAATTATAGCGTGGAAAAGAATACATATGTGCGAATTTTTAGAATTTAAGGAGACGAGTATGAAAAAAAGATACAAACTACTTCTAGGCATTTTACTACCATTACTTATTCTGTATATCTCAACAATGCTACTAACAAGGGACACCGATTTTACAACAGAGGTAACAGAGCGTCTCGATTTGAAGGAAATTCATGAAATTGAAGTCATTCGTTCTTCGGATGAAAAAACGATCATGCTAACAAATAAAGCAGAAATCGACCAAATAATGCAGCCATTAAAAGACCTGCCATTAAAAAAAGTATGGTTTGCTAAATCCGATTTTAAAGAAGCTTATTGGCTGACGTTATCGATCAATGATGACAGGGAAATCGGCTTACGTATAGATGATAATCACCATTTATTCGTTTATTTATATGAAGAAAATTATATGAAAGATTACAAGCTCAATCATGATGTCGATTTGACATTCATTGAACAACTTTTTCAGTAATAGTAAAACCCGTGCTTAAAATTGCGCGGGTTTTTAAATACAATGATAATTTTGCTGCATTGCCTGTATAGTTTCTATCATCTCTTCTCTCAGCTCGATTGGCTCCAATATCTCTAGATCTGCTCCCTGGCTTAAAAACCACATATTGATGTCGTGTCCAAACACGTTTGCTTCAAATAAGTAGGCATGATCATTTTGCGATACGAGCTTGGCTGTCGGAAATCGATTGAAAACAGTTTGGGGGTACTTTCCTTTATAGAGAAATCGTATAGGCTCGCTAACATCAATCAATGGCTGATCCTTGTGGAGCTCACCTATTTGAAATGTTTTATCCTGTTCACGAAGATGCTGAATACGATCCATTCGGTAAACATTTGGGCTATCTTGATTATCTGCTAGAACATAAAAATAGGGTGCTGAAAAGATCACAGCTAGAGGCTTCACCATCTTTTCGGTCGAGATACTTTCTCCCTCAGCTACATAATCAATTGTCATGACCTTGTTCTTTTGAATGGCTTCTGAAATGCCCCAAATGAATGGTACTAAGGATTGGTTATGTTGTACATCTACCTCTACCGATTTTTCCTTTAATAGTATTTGAGCTTCCTGATCTGCTGCCACAATAGAAATAAGCTTATCCAATAGTTCATTCATCTCAGACTTACTAAATGCCCTTGATTGAATTAGTATTTTAATAATAACTAATACTTGTTCTTTAGATAAACGATTATGATCTGTTTGTATTAGTTTATACACTTTTTCTGTACGAACATATTGTAAGCGGCAATTGAGTTTAGCCTTTCTCATATATGTACGAATTTCGTCGATATCCCGTTGTATGGTTTTTTCACCAACCTGATGTGTCAATGCTTCCTGCTTCTTGTTGATTCCATGGCCATCCATCAATCGATCAAATATCGAAAGAACACGATAGCCTTTGCTTTGTTGTGAATCTACCATATATCCCACTCTTTCTTCTATCATGCCCAACAGATTCTAAGTTGGACATCATTAACCTTTACTACCATACCCATTATACCTTATAGGTATAATGGGTATTATACGCATCTTATAATAAAACATCATTAAAGCAGCACAATAGACTGTATTTCTAACATAATTAACTAAAATTTTACAATAAATTCGATAAACGCAGCATTTTCGCAATAAAATAAAGTAAAGCCGTTGATTTCCGCTACAGGCGCAGTCAAGCTATTTCCCTCCGCTTCGCTTTCGCACAGAAAACATCCTCTCCGTCCAGAATCTCAACTTCCGCTTCTCCCACAGGAGTCAGCGTTCTTCATTCCAATCAGCTTCTACATAAAGAACTCCACCTACATATGTTGATGAAAAGCAAGTGTTTGAGGTGACCAAGCCTATTATAATGTACAGAAAGTAAGAACTCATTCAACTTCCTATTTGGGAATTCTATGTGAAGGAAGCTGAACATTTACGATAGTTCTATAACATCAAACAAATTAAAGAAACCATTGAGCATGGTTTTACGGATGCGATGGGTAACTTTAAGTGGTCTAAAAAAATGTCCATGCAAGCGCTCTTTTGGTAATAGTTTACCAAATATTGAATACGAAAGAGAGAAAAAAATGACAAAAGCCATCGAGAGCATATCAAACTTCTCGATGGCTTCTATCCCCCAGTCTGAAACTGTTATTTAAATCTCACAGCCGTTCCATATACCAACACTTCTGATGTGCCATCCATTACAGATGAAGTCGCATAACGGACACCCACAATGGCATCTGCTCCCATTTGTTGGGCTTCCTCTATCATTGCCTGTGTGGCAATTTCGCGAGAACGCACAAGCATCTCAGCATACTCTTTCATCTCGCCACCCACAATATTACGAAGACCAGCTATCATGTCTCGACCGATGTTTCTTGATTGAACAGAATTTCCTCGCACTAGTCCTAAAGTGTCGATAATGTCTTTTCCTGCTATCACGTCTGATGTAGCTAACAGCATGATTATGCCTCCTCGTTGTTCAATTTTTGTACGGCTTCCACAGCCTCTTCAATGGAAGACGTTATAACGCCATTACGTTTAATTAACCCCACAACAAATAGATTACGGTAAACGAACTGATTCTCTAGCCCATCTCGGATTAGTGCCTCTATTTTTTGCATATTGTCTCGTCCTTGCTGACGAACATCTGTTAGTACACCGATAATAGGACGATTCAGCATAGAGAACGCACCAATTTCAGCAGCCACACCTGAATCAATTTCAACCCCATCCAATACAGCTATCAATACATCACTATTTTGCAGCATTCCTAAATCTGCTTGGGCAATGGCTAAGCTATCTGCATAGGCTGATTTATCATTGATAGCATCGTTTTCCTGTGGTACGTATAAAGCGATGTCTGGCACGGCCTCTCGAATAGCTGCTGCCAATTGCTCATTGACGAAACGATCTCCTAAAGAAAATAATCCGTTTGCTAAATATGCTTTCATGTTTAAAACTCCTTAATCGAATGTTTTTTCAAATATAATTTTATGTCTTCCTTTTTCATCAATAAATGTTGAAACGATATCAAAGCCATGTTTGAGATTGGTAATGAGCATGGCTTTGCGTGTATTTCTACCATATGTACGAACTTTCCTAAATCCTACTTCCTGAATAGCCGCATGCTGTGCCTTCATTAATTGACTAGCAATACCTCGCCCCCGCATTGTCACATGAACACCACCCAACCAACTATAAAAAACACCATCTGGATGTGGATAGCCCAGTTTAAAGCCGAATAGCGCCTCATCTTCAACTGCCAATAAACAAAGAAGACCTTCTTTTTTTTCTAGCTTTTCGACTGGCAGTTTGGCACCGTCAAAGACGTGAGCATGAATTTCCTGTAATGGCTCAAGCCAAGCATAGGGTATGCCTTCAATCGTCAAAATATGCATGTTCATCACCTCTGTCTGTCATTATAACAGTTCTATAGCCTGATGAAAAAGGCGGCCTTCTGCTCCGAAAGCAATCGTTGCTATCACATAAAAGCAACTATTTTAACCATTTTTCATCCATCCTATTTTCGTCATCCGTCAAATTCAGTATACTTGACCCACATAACAAACATTCGTAAGGAGGAAGTCTTATTGACATTATTTACTAGTTGGCTAACAAATTCACTACGCCCTTATTTCGGTCTACATATGCTAGAAAATCATTGGGACACACATCAAATTCGAGAAGATTACTTTATTTGCTTCGAGGGGGATGTGATTAAAAAAAGAATTTTCGTTAATGAGCATAGCTACCAGGAAGCTGATGTGGACATTTTAACACGTAATCGTGAAATGATTGTCCCACAAACCGCACGTGGAAAGGAAAAGAAATTAAATTACACAACGATTTCTGCCGTGAAAGCAACAGGTGTTATTTTTTCTGCTGGTCTAGGCAATGAACACCAGCCATCAAGCTATATTACAGCTCGCAATGCAAAAACATATTATCAGCTTCCGCTTACAGGTTTTGAGCATTTAACGACTAAGTCGGCGATCATGGATTGGCTACTGCAATTTCCGACTCAGCTTCCTACAGATTACGCAGACAAGCTAAAAAAGCTGACAAAGATGAAAAGCTTACGTTATAAGGCTGTACCAGGCGATATTTTTCGTGTAGAGATTGATCTATTCGTCAACGGCTATGTGCTGGTTATTGGCGATTTACGGCAAATGCAAAAAGATCAGTTATTTGCAGAAGATAGTATTTGGCATAATGTGATGACTATGCCTTTATTTATTCGTCCTTATCTGTTGACCACGACAGAGCGTTTGCCTTCTCTTGAGGAAATTACCTCTGCTCCATTAGCTTCCCAAACACAAATCGTCATGGACGACTATTTTATGAGGGGCTGCTATGAAAAACTTGGTCATAAAACGTTAACAGAAGACGATATTTTATTCCCTCTAGGTTACGGACAGACTCTACACTATGGGAAGGAGCCTCGTTACCGTCTTTCATGGGGCACAGGAACAATTAGCAAGCCAGCATCTATCACTACATTTCAAACAGGCAATCGTTTTACAAACCACGGTGTCTATGCAGGCGTTGCAACTGATTGGTTGAAATCAGAGGAAGAAAATGCATCTAAATCACTGGCTCATCCGCACTATCATAAAGAACATCAACAGGCATTCGCTGAATTTGGCTTACCAGCAGATATTACTTATGATGAATTTAATCGTCAAACTGGCGGATTAACGCGTCATGAATATCTTCATTATCTCAATAAATCCGAAAATCGCTCACACAAAAAATAGAGGGAGTATCACCAGGCTCCCTCTTGTCATTTTGTCGATGGTTGATTTCGCCCAATTATGACTTATAATATAAAGATATCATCAACCACTCCATCACTAGAGGTGCATTTTGTATGTATTTTGGCATTATTCCACTCATTCTTTTTGTCATTTTTCTCATTTCTTATTTAAAAGACCCAAGAAAAATGATCAATGGACTATTATTTAATCTATTTATTTGTTCTTTTCTGTTATTCTGCGTCATCGCATCTTTAGCATCTGACCATTACTTTTTAAGGCTCATTGTTATTATCCCTTTTATTGCCCTATTTATCTTGATTCCTTTTGGCATTCTTGCCTTAATGTTTGGTTTATTTTTAAATGCGAGAGTATTGATGAAGCGAGAAGGTCGACGTTTGGCCAATTCTTTAACATTACTGGTCGCCATAGGCATTTTGTTATTTATCCTATTACCGATTATCTATCCAGCGAGTGTGTTTTCAATCCACCTCCAACCGATTTTTGGTGGAATCTCGCTGATCACGTTTTATTTCTTTATCCATTTATCTAATTTTTTGTCCGCCTATTTTCTTTATCAATTCAATCGACCAAAGCTGAATCAAGATTTTATCATCGTGCTAGGAAGTGGCTTGATCAATGACAAAGTACCGCCGCTGTTAGCTAGTAGAATTCAAAAAGCAATGGATTTCTACCATAAGCAAGCAGCTGTTACTACGCCACCGACCATTATTTTCTCTGGTGGACAAGGTCCTGACGAGAATCTACCTGAAGCTGAAGCAATGCAACGATATGCGATTGAAAAAGGCATTCCAATTGAGCATACTTTACAGGAGAACCGCTCTGTCAATACCTATCAAAATATGTTATTTTCTAAACAACTGATGGATGATCGGAAACAAGGTAAGGACTATAACAGTATTTTTACGACGAATAACTTCCACCTATTTCGCGCTGGTATTTATGCAAGACTTGCGGGCTTGGATAGTCAAGGCATAGGATCAAAGACAGCCTTTTATTATTGGCCAAATGCCATGATTCGTGAGTATGTGGCGATTGTTGTGATGGGACGAAAACGACATATGAAAATGATTGGACCTATTGTTGGCATTTCCATCATCTTATCTTTATTTAGTTTTTTCTTTGTATAATGTCTTTCATATGGATTCGCGCACTTTCTATAGGAAGTGTCACGAATCCTTTTATGATTGGTCACACCATATAGTTCTTCATTTTTTGCTCAAATATCGTCTCGTAGTAGTATTTACGAGGATAGCTTTGTTCCTGCAGTACCTGATAGAGAATAGATTGACCTTCCTCGTAGCGAATGCCCTCATCACAATTGTCAAATAGTTTCCGAGATAACTGTCTTACTAGACAAACATCCTTCGCTGCCACCCTCCAGCCAAACCAAATTAAATCCTGCTGATCTAGTGGATCACGATAAGTATCAAGTACAATACAGGCATGCGGCAGATGCTTATTAGCAAATACTAAAACATGCCCTGTATGAATGGACTGATCAAAAAAACGTTCGTAAATTTCTTTTATTGGCACTTGGATATCAAGCACATCCATAATGGCTTGCAACGTTGGCTGAGGAATATAATGATCATTTTCCTCAGCTGGATAGTCAACCAATTCCATGATGGAAGCCATTATCCAAAAATCATAGGTCACTTCCAATGACCTCCCCTTTTTTATTGCTGCAAACAGTTGATTTCTTGTTCAATCCTTTGTATAAGATAGGCTAGGTTCGACTGCCATTCTAGCCAACTATCGGACTCTCTCCATAGTTCTGTCATTTCTCTCCCTCCATGCTGATCAGGCTTTTCATCTTGAATGTCCTTTAGATACTGTAAAATAAATGTCAAAGAGTCTTCATTTGCTGTCCAGTGCACTTGTACATTCTTACTTTCGTAGCCATAGATTTGACCTGTATCAAGATATTGGCAATAAAGCTCTGCCAGTGCCATAGCACTAATATCGTAGAAAAAATCGATATCCTCAAAGTTGTCTCCAAATATGGTGGCGTTACCAGGATTGTCTAACAAAATGTTTTCTTATGAGTTAGCGTAGCTAGTCCAAATCGTATGCTTGCGTCATGCGATTTGGTTTATTGGCTCTGCCAAATTTACAGATAAGAGCCAAAGTAAAACTGCATCTTATCTTGCGAATAGCCATCTTGTCCTCTCCAGGTAGCCATTGACATAAAATCCGTTCCACGTCCACGCTCCTTGCGATAATCATCCTGTGATACTAGTAAACCAGCATAGCCCCAGATTTCCATCACAGCATCTCGTTCATATTGATTGGACTTAAAAACATCCTTCCAGCGCTTCTCAAGCTGTCTAGCTGCATCCGTCTCATTACAGGATTCTATTGCCGCTATCATCTGTTTTACTATCATTATATCTTCCTCACACACCGTAAACGTCTCTTGTTCTTTCACTAAACATTCTAAATCTAGCAAACAATACAAGAGCCAATTGAGACGAACACCTCCCCACTTCATTCGTTCAAAATTAAGCACATTTAAATCTTCATTTACATATTCTTCATTTGACATGATTTTCTGCTCATTACAGTACCCACAGCCACTATAGGATACTAATGTAACAGGTCGCTCATGATACGTATGGATTAGTAGGTCATGGGTAAGAGCCCAACTGGATAAGGCACTGCGCAAATATACTTTACGCGTCGATAAGCTATGCAAAAATGCTGTCACCACAAGCTCCTTTGTTACACCTTCTTCATGAAGATGTCGTAACCTCTGTACACATTCATCATGAGTAATGGTTAATCGATCAAACATCAAGCCCTTACTTTTGGCATACTGAAAATCTTCTTCTGTATAAGTATATCCGCCTGACCGCCATCTACCTGATTGCCAATAGGTTTGCATTAAAATTTTTTTTGCTTTCTGATCCATTGCATATTCCTCACTATCTATCACAGAATTTCAACTTCTCCTGTAGTGTTTCTGCCATCTCTTTCCATGGTTGTTTCCAATAGGAGCTCGCTAGTTCTTCTTCTGTTTGTTCTAGCCAATACTCGCCTTCCATCAGTTCAAACATGTCCACCATGGTTATAGGTGCACATACTGGATTGGCTAACGCTACAAGCATAGGCTCGGGTCCATCATCCCAATTATAGCCATTCACAATGGCATGCAAAATGACAGCTGATGACACCTTACTTATTTCATGGCACATTGTATCAAGAGATTCCTCATATAAAATGGACTCCACTTGCAGCTGTTCTGCTGCCTGCAAGGTCAGTCGAATGGCTCCAGGCGTATCCAGCAATAAATCCGCAATCCCTCTATGGTCTCTAGCTGCATACCAAGCTGTAGCGGTAATCCCCTCAGACGCCTGTAAATCTACACCCTCAGCAAGCAGTAATGAAAGTACCTCTGCTTGCTTAAATTTTACAGCCTTTTTAAGCGCCGTATCACCTAGCTTATCTCGTGCCTCTAAATCGATATTTTGTGCCAATAGTAGCTTGATTCCTTCAAGTGGCATTCGATTTGTTAGGAAAAGCATTAACGGTGTTCTCCCACGTGCATCCCGCTCATTGACATCCAGCCTGCTTACCGCCTCTCGCACGTGCTCAATATCCTTAGTTTTACACACCTTCGCCCATTCCATTTAACTGCCCTCCTTTCATAAATCCATCCATTGCAATAATTTCTTCAGCTCATTTTTCATCGGTGCTTCTTCTTGCTTTAGACGTTGTGCGATCTTCTTGGGACTACCAAATATTCGATATAAAACAAATGCACGCTGGTAGTCTTCTTTTTTCTCCAGTTCTTGCACAAGTGTCGTAAGTAAGTCTAATCCCTTGATGTCCATGCCCTTTAATGGCTTAGCCGATTCACTTCCACCTAATAGAATAGCTACGAACACAGGCATCCCCTCCACTGATAGGCCGTGTACCTCCTGAAAAGCCTCCGCATAAGCATCCTGCACAGATTGATGCTCTGTATCCACTAGTGCCATATAATGTTCAACGAGCGGGAAATAAGCCTTACTATAAAGGCCTAAGCCAAAGACCGCATAGGTGCTAGGCATCGCTGATTTTTCACTCGGCTCGACATCTTGATACCATGCAAATTCCTCCATAGCAATCTGTGCATAATTCGCTACTAACGGAAAAAGGCTAGGATATTCAAGGCAATTGGCAAAAAACTGATGGAGCTTTGACTTGGCTAACTTTTTAACAGGAAGGTAATTTTTCACTTTACTCTTGAAGGCTAGCTTATAGCCCTTTGGAAAACCTTCCTGCAACAGTTGAATGATATAATGAAGCGCTTCACGATAAGCCGCTTCCTCTTCAACTATTACTCGTATATCAATTGTTTGTAAAACATCATTTGCTTGCCCTTGGAACGTCTCACGCTTCCGCATGCTTTCAAAACGACCGCTTCCTTTTTGCAAATAATCAACAGCCCGCTGTGAGCCCAGCTGTTTGGCAAGCTCAAGATACTCTAAACGGGTAGCTGGCTCTTTTTGACCAATTTTCAATGCTACATAAAGAAAGAAATTTAGCTTTTCCTGCTCCAGTTGCTGTACCATATCCTCAGTTTTCAGCACCCACTCTTGGATGTAATCCCCTGTTTGTTCAAAATAGTACGGTAAAAAATGTTTCTCTGCCCAGTGCTTAAACGCCATCGTATAATAATAAACCCATTGGTCTAGACGCTCTTTATTGGCACGATGTTTTACTTCTAGTTGACGAATAAGTGGTTCGATTTCACTGGCTGACTGATGAAAAAAATGCGGATTGACTAAATACTGTGCAAAGAAAAATTCATCATGATCACTTGGTCGTATAGGTAGCGCAGCCATTACCTTTGTTTCAATAAATGTGGCCAGCTGCTCTTTCACTAACGCTAGCTTATGATCATGGAGAAGCTTTTTTTGATAGCTAAGCATCGTCCCGTCATGCTCAAATTCAAGGACTACTTGAAAATGGTAATCAAAAAATCGGAAACCATATTGCTCAGATTGAAACAACGTCTCCATTTTTGTACAGAGAGCTGAAAAAAGCTCCTCTATCTGATTTACTTTGGTAAATTCCTGTATGTATGGACCTGCTTCCACCCTATAGGCACTATCACTCCAACTAAATGGCTCATAGACATCAATAAAGATATTGCCATTAGGACTTTCCCCTTTTTTCCAGGCAACTTTTAAATAATGAAAGACACCTGCTTGTAATTTACTTTGTTCTTTTAAGTCCATTATTCGTTTACTTTCTTGTTGATAAACAGCTGTGAGTTGTTCCCACACAGCTGCTAGAAAATGTTCTACACACTGCTGCAATGCAATTCTCACCCTCCCTTTCTACTTTAGAGAAAAATCTCCCGCTAAAAGCCTTAGCGAGAGATTAATCTTATCCGATTGTTTTCACAACCGCTCCTTCTTGATTTTTAATATGTGTTTTCAAAATTTGAAAGCTTACACCTGCTAAAGAAGACACAGTGAATTGGCTTTCTTGTGGCACTAGCTTTTGACTTAATTCTTCTACCGCTGCCCTGTTCAATGAAATGGTAATTTCCTGTCCATCCTCACGATAGCCAACTTGGGAATCCGCTTTAAATTGGATCGTTATTTGTTGTCCGACTAAGCTTAGATTTTTATCTTTTAAAATACGCCCACGTAGTAATTTACTAATGACCTCTGCCTGTTTCGCCCCGAGTTGAATAACATTGGACTGTTTGTTTAACCACCCCTTTTTCCCAATCTCCCAAGCGAGCTGGTCTACAAAAAGAAAACCCGTATTGGAGCCATCTTCCTCCATTCCGTGCTCAACTGCTGCGACAACTTCTTGATTTTGCAGGAGAGAATTACGTGTTAAATCCGTAATATAGCTCGGTATTTGCTCAATACCAGCCTCTAGCACACCAAGTGTATTCCACGTCTGCATCGCTTCTAGCTCATCCTCTGAAATACCAACCATTTGAATAAACTCCATTTTTCCATTTGGTGTATTTATTTCAGCAAGCTGTGGATCATATGTGAAGGCGAGTGCGGTTAATTGCGTGTCAGCATCAAGACAGATGGGTCCATTTGCATCTAAATAATCCCCTGCTCTAAAAACATTGCCACTATTAAAGACATATCTGCCCATATTTTGCAGTAAATTCAAAGCCCAAGCAGGTGGCTCCTCTTCATTCTCGTTGCGTACTAAGCGAAATGTCAGCTCAAATCCATACCCACTGTATTCTTGATTATCAAATTCTTTTTCATATAATTCCGAGAAACCATATGTAACAAAATGCCAATGCGGAATCGGGGTTTCACTTTTATAGGCACTTATCCCATCTAAAGGATCTTGTCCTCCTAGCGAATAGGGAATCATGGTTCCGTAATGCATTGGCTCCTGCTCACCATACACCTGTCTTAATGCCTGATCAATCGCATCCCAACCAACTGCTGTTAGTTCTTCACTCATCTATATATCCTCCTTGCTGATGATTCAATCGTTACACATACGTACCTAGTATTTATGATAGCAATTTTATGGTAGTACTTTAACAGGAATAGGACTTATTTTCAGCTTTCCAGCAATTAGGTGTATGGTCATCCTATATGAGGTAAATATTACTAATAAAAAATCAGCAGGCAATCTTCTATTTTACGAAAAAATAAAATGGAAGATTGCCTACCTGATTCAATATATTGATATTAATACGTAATGAAAGGCATTCATAGATTGGAGTATGTCTTCGTTAGCCATACAGCATAACTGGTTCACGAGTAGCTTGTAAATAGTCTGCTAGTTTTCCAGCAAACACTTTTTCTAAATATGGTAATTGTGCTAGGCAATGAGGCGTCATTAATGCTGGATTTTGATAGATTTTTAGACCACCCACTTTTAATAGCGTCGCTACAAATTGGGAACAAAAATAAGCACGCTCACGTCTCACTTCCTTTTGCATTACCACACCAAAAAGACCGATAAAATTATATTTATAGCGATCCCGATTCCAATACATATAGCGCACAATTTTCATCATCTCTAAATATTGATAATGGGATATCCGACAACGATAAATGACACAATCGGCAGACTCAAATAGGCCTCTTTCTGCATCCTCTCGTAAAAAGCCCCCACTTAACGGATTGTTTAATTGCCTTCGACCAAAGCTATACATCTCAGAAAGCCCCTCATCAAAGGCTATGGATGCATGATTCATCTCTTTGCCCGTATACATGCCTATCGCTTTCGATAGTAATGTCCCTGTTTTAGTTAATACTATGTAAATCGTATGTGCCATATCTTCACCTACTCCAATATTCTCTCTCCTACTACCAATACGTTTTAAATCTTCAAATGGTTTCGTGAATTTCCTTTTTTTAATAAGTATACACAACGAATCTTAAATATTTCCTTAGTAGAACCTGAAGTTTTTCTTAAGATTTAGTTTTATGGGGGTGTATTTAAAATTGAATAGGTACGTTGAAATCAACGTTTCTATGATTTTATTTTTTACTACCTTTATTTATATGAATTTAATTGTATTCTTATGTAGGGTATATTTGGAGTCCAGAGACTTAATGCGGTTGCGATTTCCTCTAAGTCGAACCCATCTTCCCTACATAGAATGTTCGTTCGCACATACGATAGAATAAGTATTAGCAAGATAAAATTTATGGAATTAATTAAACCAGGTACTCAATTTAACGAGAACCTGGTTTTTTAATATTTTCATATTTAAATTTAAAATACATATGTAGAATAACAGAAATTATTAATCCTGCTCCGCAAACTATGTAATTGAATGTAGATGATAATGAAAAGATTTTTGAAACTATAAAAAAAACTACAAAATATAGTAATATAAAAATTGAAGCTATTTGCCTACCAGTACTCATAAAAATCACTTCCTAAAATTAATATAGTTCAAATTTCTAAATTAAAATTGAAATTTTTTTCGTAAAATGACTATTCTTATCTTTTCCATAGTCAATTTTATAGATTTTGTATAAAATGGCTTTTGAATCTATTATTTTATTTTGATGAATCAGTTGAAAGGTCCAGGTACCTTCTAATAAATTAGGCGTAATTTTTAATCCTGCATAATAAATTCGTTCACCATTTTTTTATTCCTCATTAAGCACTCACAGTCCACAAAATGCAATTTTCCTTCTGGGTTAATTATTTGAAAAATAACCGCAGAGTCCTCGGTTATATTTTTTAAGTTTGCCGTATAACAAATTGCTGAATCTAAGTTTGAAAATACTTTTGTTTTATTTACTACTTCAAAAGTGTTATTATTCAAATCTTTTCCTGTACTCGAATTGTTTACAACCACTTTATTTATTTGCTAGGTTAATAAGTCTTCAATATACGAAAAATTCATCTCATCAATAACATGAATACGATAGCAGTTAGGATCACAAACCTAAAATTGATCATTAATAATAAAAGAAAAGTATTCAACCTTACTTAATATTGAATTTTGATATGTAGGAATTAACCAAAGTAGACCATTTTCACTAACTAATTCTATTTTATTTCTACCCATATCCTTATCCAAATAAACTAATAACACAGAATCCAATTTAGTTAGACTATTATAAATGATATTATACATTTTTATCCTCATTAACAATAAAATTATAAAAGTAACAAGTTGATTATATCAACTTGTTACCTCTCTAGAACTATTTAGAACCACGAATTACATCATTATAAATATTATTTACAGATCTAACTCCAAATTCTAAAAGCATACCAGTTCCGCCGCCTTTTAAGGCACCTTTAGCACCTGCTTTTACTAATCCTTGTGCTGTACCTCCCGCAGTAGCGTAAGGAGAATGAAGATTACCATATACAGTTTGTTGAGCAGCCTTATTAATTGCCTTACCATAATCTACAAACGATTGTCCTACTGCTTTTGCAGCATTATTAATAGCTTTACCTGCTTTTGTATTATTTAATGCTTCTCCCATACTTCTACCAGTATTATAAGCATCTGAACGAACTGTTGCCATTTAAAAATCATCCTTTATTTTTAATTTAATACTATTAACTAACTATTTTTTAAAAACAAAATTATCAACAAATATTTATATTAGTAAAACATTACAGAACAGGTACATACTAATATGACATAAATAATTTTTTATCTAGCTATAGCTAAACTTAACTCGAGTAAACATTATCCTATCATTACCAACAACACCATTTCAAGGATGAATTGACGCCAAATTTATGGCGGTCATAGTCTCATTTTATGGCGTTTGTTTATTCCTTCATATGTCAAAAGAAACATTTTACTTAACCACAAGTAAAACACTTGATTTTTTTACTTTTATAATTTTCATTTTAAAATGATATTTTCACAAAACTGTAATACTTTATTTCAGGACAGCTACTTCGCTGTTTTATAATAATTTTCAACCTTTCAAAGTCACCACCTGCCATAATGCCATTATCGAATTTATCCAACCAAGATTTAACGACTGCTTGTTTTAAGTATTCATCTATTGCTTCTTTAGTTATTGAATTTGTAAATTTTATAATGTCATCATTCTTTTTAATTAGTTCATTATGGTTATTCATAGTCATAGCACGGCTAATGCGTTTCAAGAAACTATTCCAACAATCTTCACTTAAAATTCGGTGAGCATAGTATTTATCGTTCCAGTTCTGATGCTTTTTCACTCGCTCAATACCCTACTGGAGTACTTAGTGTACAAAAAACTGGACTGGACAACTAGAAAATAATAGCTATTAAAAGTCACTCAGATGCAGTGAACTATAACTACAATGAATTTCTTCATTTTATTTTAGTTAACTGCACTACATCCAAGTTTCACTAGACATAGCTACGGTCAAATCGCTAATATCAACCTTATTATTAACTGATTAACTATTAAATCACCTTATTAAATACACCTGTTGACATAAATAAAAATAAAATATAAAATTTAAATTGTTAACCAGTTAACAAAAAATAAAATAAGGCTAGGTGACACAAATGGAGAAAAAAAATGATGTTATAGAAGCTTTGCAACGATTAATTACAGAAAGAGAATCGGCTGACAGAAGAAGAAAAGGAATGAAAGTAAATCAGGAGGAAGCAATTGTTTCAGATTGGACATTGACACAATTACACATTGTTGCAGCAATCAAAGAGAAAGGAAAGGCGAATAACATCACACTCTCAGAAACTTTAAATGTTTCGAAACCAGCAATTACAAAAGCAGTAAAAAAGCTATTAGAGCATAATATCCTTGAAAAAATGCAGCAAGAAGATAATAAAAAGGAAGTATATTATATGCTAACAAAATCAGGCGAGATGCTTGCGCTTATCCACCATCAATTACATGAGCAGGCAAAAAATCGTTACTTAAGTATCCTTAATGATTTTAACACTGCGGAATTAGAGACAATTATTCGATTTTTAAACGCTATTACCGAAAACATGAAGTCACATTAAAGCTGTAAAAGGAGAATGTATATGTCTCAACTAGCTCAAACGAAAATACTTGCATTGTATTTATTAAGTATAAGCAGTTTCTTCGCTTCTTTAAATCAAAATATTTATACGCCTGTCATTCCACTCATTCGGGATTCATTTAGCGTATCTATTAATTGGGTGAATTTCACTGTCAGTAGCTTTATTTTTATCATAGCCATGGTTCAAATTTTTTTAGGTGCAGTAATAGATACCAAAAATCAAAAACGGTTGTTGATCTTTAGTTTCTTGTTCATTAGTATCTCGACCATCGTCTGTGCATTTACAACCAACTTTTTAGTATTTATGGTCTTTAGGATTGTTCAAGCCATTGGAGCTGGTGTTATTCCCTTGGTTACGATAAATATGATTTCACACTTATTTGATGGCGAAGCAAGGGGGAGCGCAATGGGTACGTATCAAATACTACTTTCCCTGGCCCCAGCAGTTTCTCCAATAGTAGGTGGAATATTAGGCGAATATTATGGCTACCAAGGTATTTTTTTATGTCTATTTCTTATTGCAACCCTATTACTTGTGTTTATTATGCTGGCATTTCCTAACAACGGAAAAAGAAATAACGGTCAAGAAAATGCTAGTAGCTTTACACAAATCTATCGAGCCATTTTTTTGAATCGTGTCGGTTTAATGACGATGACGGTAAGCTTTTTTGTCTTCTTTATTTACTTTGTCATTCTAGTATTTTTACCGATCTTGCTCCACGATCATTATCATCTATCATTACAAAACATTGGATTATTATACTTACCTTTAACTGTTAGTATGATTTTGGGGAGTGTTATCTTTAAAAAAATACAGAAGAAAGTGACGTTGAAAAAGCTATTTATCACTGTTTTATTTTTCCTCCCGTTGTTAATTATAGCTTTTGGTTTCCTACATACTAAATCAATTATCGTATTAAGTACCCTGTTATTTATGTATGGCTTAGTAATTGGATTTGCCCCTCCACTATTTTCAACGATTATAAGTAATGAATATAGCGAATATAGAGGAGCTGCCTTAGGACTGTTTAATTTTATTCGCTATTCAGGTATGGCAATCGGTGGTATGTTTTCTGGATTAAGTCTTGTTCTGCCAAGTACCCTCCTCTTTGTTTTTTTGGGCGTTTTATTTTTTCTTATTTCGCTATTCCAGTATTTTAGTTTAAAGAATTGTACTATGTAATAAAAATATTTATATGGTTGCTAGTTGGTTGAGCTATCTTCAAAAATTAGCCGCTTCCCTCCATAATTATTATGGTACAATAAACCAATAAGGAGGTTTTCATACAATTATGGAATTATTACTCGGCATTATCCCTGTTTTTCTGCTATTATTTTTTTATCTTGTCCCAGTTGTTTTCATTGTTTGGTTCTTACTTAAATTTATTAACTTACAAAAGGAACAAACTGAAATATTAAGAAATATTTCCGATAAGCTAAATAACTAGCAAAAAAATAATAGACAAAGTCCCAATTTCGACTTTGTCTATTATTTTCTTTTTGCTGATTCAAATTGTTAGGACGAGCTATTTTTTTATATCAATTTACTTTCTTTTAGTAAATCATAGATGATTGTATCCTTTGTTTTATGAATACCTAATTTACCGATTTGTTTTAAGATAAATGGCGCATCTATATCTGTCAATTTTTTACCATCTAGTAAGCGAGCCGTTGACGCTAATAACGTACGAATATCAAAGGCAGAAGCAAATACTTCAGGAACCCCTCGGTCAATTGCTAATAATTGATAAACCGCCTCCATTGCTGTTCTTACTGAATATTCTGTTGTGAATACGGTATCTCTTTCAGTTTCACTAAAATTCCCTATAAAGGCTAAGTTTACAGATCCTTTTGGGACAACTAACGGACGATCGCCTATTGCTCTCGGCATAAAGTAAGATGTGATATATGGCATATAGCATGGGATTGTCTGACAAGAATTTTGCGCTAAATCCGGAATGTCCTCAACAGGTACACCCATATGGTACAACCATTCTTGTGCTATCTCACTGCCACTACATTCCGTGATACTTTTTTTAATAAAATCCCCTGGTTTATTAGATAGTAAACCATAAATCCAAACAACTAATTGATCTTTTGGTTGATTTTTAAAATGAGGTTGTCGATTCAATGTATAGCTTAGCATCCAATTCGAATCTTTTGCTGTTACAATACCACCCGTAACGACCTTCCCCGCATATGGATCTCTTTTACTAATCTTTTCAATATAAGGTGCTACTCGATCATCTAATGTAGTGAGTGTTGCTGAAACAAACCAACTTTCTTTCGGCAAATTATCGCAGAATTTTTCTGGTCTTCCAAACGCAGCATCTTGGGCAGCAATGTTTTTCCAAAGAGACCAGCTTCCTCCTAAGTCAGTTGTTTCAGGGGCTGGTGTGTTATTGTCTCCATACGTTGTACTTTCCGTAATACTACCATTTGTCACAAAAACCAGTTCATTTTCGGTTAGCTCTATATTCTTTTTCTCACCATTTTGCTTTAACACTAATGTATGAGCTACCTTTTTATCTCCAACATTGTCAATTAGAACATTTTCGACAACCGTATTATATTGGAAATCAACATTATGTTTTTCTAAATAGTTGATCATCGGAAGTACCAGGGATTCATACTGGTTATACTTTGTAAATTTCAGTGCAGATAAATCTGGTAATCCACCAATATGATGGATAAAGCGCATAATGTAACGACGCATTTCCATAGCAGAATGCCATTTTTCAAAGGCAAACATCGTGGACCAATACAGCCAAAAATTCGATTCAAAAAATTCATCAGAGAAAACATCTGTAATTTTTTTATCCTCTAGCTTCTCTTCAGGCGTAAAGAATAATTTAATCATTTCTTCAGACGATTGATCGGATAATGTGAACTTTCCGTCATCCTCTAATCTTTGTCCTCGATTCTCCATTAATCTACATTTTGAATAATTAGGATCTTCTTTATTTAACCAATAAAATTCATCTAAAACCGAAGCATTTTCTATTTCTAATGATGGAATGGAACGGAATAAATCCCATAAGCATTCAAAGTGATCTTCCATTTCTCGACCACCGCGAATAATAAACCCTCTTGTCGGATTTAAAATTCCGTCAAGACTACCGCCTGAAATATCTAACTCTTCAAGAATATGAATATTCTCACCTTTCATTTGGCCATCACGAATTAAAAAACATGCGGCTGAAAGTGAGGCAAGCCCCGAACCAATCAGGTAGGCTGATTTTTCATCGACACCTTCGGGTTTTTTCGGACGTGCGAAAGCTTCATAATTACCATTACTGTAATACATAATATCGCCTCCATAATTATTATTCCAATATAGAATAACACTCATTGGCATCTAAATGGGAAAAAGAAAGATAAATTAACAAAAAATTCAAATTTGATAGCATGTCTCCTAAATGGATGCTCGTATCATTTGACATCACATCTTCTTGTATTTTTATAAATCATTTCAAAAAACCCTTTTTAAAAAGGAATTATACAGTATCTACAAATTACATAGCTCCATCTCGATAAAGCATTTATACACTGTTCCATGCTCATTCATTATGCTATACCAGTGGGATAATTATACAATTTTACGGTTGTTAAATTTGCATAATTATTATATTAAAAAATCTTTTTATAACTAAAAATACCTATTCACTGATCATTCTTTTTTCGAATCTCTCATTATCTCGTTTAAAATGACCTGTAATAGCTAATAATAATGGGACTTCTTTGATTTTAGCCTGCTACTTTCACTGACGCTACAATTTACATACATTACAAATAGAGGTGTTTAAATTGACTACATTCGGAAAATCTATATATATCACATTCATTATCGTTGTATTTTTATTATCAACAGGATGGGATTATTTTAAAAATGGGCATTGGGCGTTGCTTGAAAATCTTTTCTATTCGTTATGGGTGGCAAGCTTCTTATTCCTGACATCATTTATACTTAGAAATAAAAAAAATGACACAAAAAAACAAAGCTGATGGCGTTATTTAATAGGCTATCCATTAAAAATCTATTCAGATGGATAACTCCAAGAAGCACATTGAATAAATGATGAATCTTGAAAACGTTTTTCTAAATTTGTTTGGAGGACGATGTTCAAAAACAAGTGTATATTGTTAATATCCAAATTAAGTACTTCTAATCTGCCTCTTTAGCACAGGAAGCGAGTGTACTAATTGAACAATTGCTACCCGTTAGTTTAAGCAAATTTTATATTTCTCTTGAAAGAATTTTCCACCAAAGCATAAAGTATGCCTGCAATACCAAAAATAATAATAGAACTAATCATGCTAAAATTATATTCTTTTATAAAACGGGCATATAACGTGCACTATTAGTTTCAAAGAAAAAAAGAGCTGCCGATGCAACTCAATGTTCTTCAATACTTATACTTATTTAATATTTCTTTTGGAATATGACAATAATCATTTGGACATCTAGCTAACCTATCTTGATGTTCTTCTGCACTTCTTACATAGTTTGTAAGAGGTAATACTTCAACAACTATAAGATCGTAATCATTTCTCTCACCAAGAAACGCCTTTGCCTCTTGTAAGTGTTCAGGCTTTTCACTATATACTCCTGTTCTGTATTTCTCGCCAATATCCTGTCCTTGTTGATTCAAACTGTATGGATCAATGATTTCAAAAAAATATCCCATTAATTCCCTGATTGTGACAATGGTCGGATCAAATCCCGTTTTTACACATTCGGCGTACCCATCATAATCGCCCTCCAGTGTATGACTTGTGCCATTAGCTCTTCCTGCTTCTGTAAACGTAATTCCAGGTAAAGTTTTTATAAAAGCTTGTACTCCCCATAAACATCCACCTGCAAAATATACTATCTCCATACTGACTCTCCTTTTTATTTTAAAAAATTCATTTCAAGTAATATAGGAAGAACAAATGTAATTACTAAGTCTACTACACATTAAAATAATGACAAATTTTATTATGCCACATTATGACCCGATTGTTGAACACAAGTCAAGCAACGCTCTTTAACTAACTGCGTCGTTAGTAAAAAAGCGTCTCTATGTATGGTGGAGGATTATTTATGCTGTTGGTATCTGTGTAAATACGAACCTCTTAAAGTTAATAGGCATAAGCTGATACTATATGTGCATTTGAAAGGATGTCTTGTTCATGATTCCTTATCGCCATGAAGTGTTTCAATTCCCCTACCACGATGATAAATTTATGCATCATGAGTATTGTTACTCACCCTATTTTGCAGGAGCAAATTACTGGAATAACTATCCTTTCCAAGCGGATGAAAGAATTCATGGATCTGTACAACAAAAACTCACCTTTGTACTTGTACATGGTTCATGGGCGGACGCTCACTTTTGGGACGGTGTAGCAGCAGTGCTGCGTAGTCAAGGCCATACTGTCTATACGCCAGAATATGCTGGTCACGGCAACGATCCAAATAAAGATGTCTCACATGCCATGATTACAAAGTCCGTCGTTGATTTTATAACAAAGCTGAACTTGCATAACTTTATTCTCGTTGGACATAGCTTTGGCGGAACGGTAGTTCAGAAGGTAGCTGAACAGATACCTAATCGAATCAAACGGCTGGTTTTTTTTGACGCATTCGTTTTGAAAGACGGAGAATCTGTTGCCGATGAGTTCCCGCTACAAATGAGGCAAGGTTTCGAGCAGCTTAGAGCCATGTCGAAGGACGATACAATTATGCTTCCATTTCCGTTGTTTCGAGATATGTTCGTCAATACGGCTACTTTAAAGGAAGCCAAAGAAATGTATGCTGTTATCTCTCCCGAACCTGCTAAACCGCTTTTTGAGAAACTAGATCTTAAAGCGTTTTATGCCCTACCTACACCCAAAAGCTATATCTATTTTTATCAAGATAATACTTTGCCACAAGGAGATGGCTATGGCTGGCATCCACATATGTCCAGCCGTCTTGGTCAACACCGTCTGATTGTTGGTGATGGTGACCACTTTACGGATTCACGTACTAGACCGGCTATGGTAGCTCAGAAGTTTTACGAGGCTGGCCGCGATTAGCCTTTTCTACTTACAGTAATCATCAAAAGACATCATTACTTTAAAGAAGTTTGTTTTTCTAATTTACACACAGTGGTAATGTTCATAACTATTTAAACATACATTAATGGCGGGATAGCACCTTTAACATCGCCCCCAAGATGTTTTTGTACAATGCTATCCCTTTTTAGAAAATTCTGCATGCAATAAAGAATAGATCAACATATCACTACATTCTCCAGTAACACTGTGGCATTCATATTGTCTTAAATAGCCTTCTTCTGTGAAGTTGAATTTTGTCAGTAACTTCCTTGATGCTTTGTTTTCTTCTGTGAATAGTTTTTAGCCTTACTTAAAAGAACCTCCTCTTGCTTTTTTATGTAAATCAATATTCCCACTGAAAATCACAAACTTATAACTCCTTTTCCCTTATGATAATGGCAATTTAACAAATAAAAGAGGCTACGATTTAATGAAAGTCACTTTATAGGCCAGAACTTCTAGCCACCACATTCATATATTATAATGAAAGGAGTGGCTATTGTGCCTTGGCAACATAAAATTGCTTACTTAATCGGTCAGCCTGTCGGTGTTTCTTTGACAAATGGTCAAGGTACTTCAGGTGTCCTCTGTGGTGTTTCAGGTGGGAAACTACTTGTCCTTGAATATTTGTATCAAAGTCAATTCGCCTTAAAGCAATATGATTTTCATATGATTCAAGATGTCAACGGCTTTCCCCCTTGTCAGCAGCCGTTATACTAAAAAACATCCGTCTAGGATGTTTTTTAGCTTCTGTTCCTTTATAGAAGGCCAAAGCCTTTTTCAAGGAAATACTTCCCGCAGCCTTCTCTTAGGTTTTTCTAGCTTTTTTTATATGGACTTACAATTAAAAGCTAGCGTCTGAGATAGATAACTATCTTCAACAACTAGCTCAGACATACTAATAGTAATGTAAAGTTCTTTCGACTTTACGTTATACTCCTTTATGGTACTTGAGGTCACTTTCGTCCAAGTGACCTCCTTTTACACCTACCCTTTTGTTTGTTTCATCCTTTTACCCTATCAAACGGAATCATTGGAACATCGATACGACAAATTCGTTTTTGTAGGAAGGAGGGAAACAATGGGAATTAATTTAAACTTTTGGTCATTTATTTTTTCTTTAGGTTGTACCCTACTATTTTTTCTATCAGGCACATTGAAAAACTTTTTTGACACCTACCTTCATGTTCATCCATTGACATTGACACTACTTTTGTCCATTGTCTGTTTCTATCTTAGCCTTATGGGCATGAAAGATGTAAGAAATTTAACGACCTTGCTTCGAGGAATATTGACAATGGTTATCACACTTATTTTGATTATTAGTATTTCTTTCATTTTATTTTTCGGTCACTTATTAAGTTAAAAAGTCCCAACTTGCGTTATTTTTATACAAGCCTCCTTGACGAACATTTGTTCTGTAGTTAAAATAATAAAAAAGGAGGCTTTTGTATGCAAACAACAACGAGCATTGAATTAGTACATTTCTCTGAAGACTATGTGGAGCAATTAAATAGCTTTGAACTACCTGAAGAACAACACCAGTTTACAGCCCTTCCAAAAGAAATTACGATCGAAAAGGTTGGACAATATCCTATCGTCATTTTAAGTAATCATGTGCCAGTTGGTTTTTTTGTTCTTCATGCAACGGATAGAGTAAAAGAATATTCCAGTAATCCCCAAGCAATGTTACTAACTGCTTTGTCTATCGATCATCAACAGCAAGGTAAAGGCTATGCTAAAAAGGCTATGTTTGCACTAGCTGATTTTGTCAAACAAGAATTTAAAGAATGTAACGAAGTGGTGTTAGTTGTCAATCATAAAAATACGGCGGCCCAGCATTTATATGCCAAAGTTGGCTTTGTGGACCACGGAGAAAGAAAAATAGGCCCTATTGGTGAGCAAATCGTTATGAACTTGCCGCTTTAAAGTAAACGTCACTCACTTGCATTGTTCAAATGAGTGACGTTGCTATTTTTATGGTTCTTTCCTTGAATTAACACTTCATCACAAATAATGTCTATGAAATCCTGATCATGTGTAATGATAAAAACAATCTTATTTTGATTTGCCATGTGCTGCACCCACTTCGCTACTTTCAACATGTTTGCCCCACTAACCCGCTAGTAGGCTCATCCAGAAGTCAACTTGTGCATCAGCTACAGAAGCTGATGCTAGTGTTTCACGCTGTTTTCTCCATCTGATAGTGATGCAGGGTGTCTGTCCTTTAGTGGGACAAGCAAAAAATTTTCTAGTGCTTCGATCGCCTTGTTGCTTAGAGTCTCTGTTACTTGCCAGCCTAACATGATTTCATTCCCAACACTTGCCACATAAAGTGGATAATCTGGGTCCTGCATGACAAAATAGGTTAGCTTACTTCGCTTTGATGGTGATAACACTTTATCCTTTTTGCTGTCTGTGTAGCCTCGCTAATACCTTATATAGCGTGGTTTTCCCTGCTCCATTTGAATGGTGCCACCCCATTGTCCATAATTAGCCTGCTCCCATATAGTTAACATAATATCGTTATGTTGTACGAATGCATGTGTGTACGAATGCATGTGTGTACGAATGCATGTGTGATCGTTTGTTGTAATTTTTCAAGCTCCCATTCAGCGCATTGCTCACTACTGGCTCACCCAATGTAGAAAACAATGCCTTATGCATGATAATAGTATTAATTCCCCAAAGCGTTTTGCTAATTCCGTTACATCTGCATGGGCTACCCTACCAACTGTTTGGATGCCCATTGTATTTAAATGGACTGCCATCTGTTTGCAATTTAGTTAAATAACAGGGATTTTTCATATGGTATAATCAGGGAATATACAGTGTTTTTTATCATAATGACAAGTTTGACAATGTCTAATGCGATTAAAGATAAAAGGAGGAGTAAAAGATTATGGAACAAAGGATACTTGAATCACTTAACAAAATTTATCCAGTTAATATTATGGCAGTCGAATCAGTGACCAATGAGATGTTTCGATGTATTACAGAACATGGGAACTATTTTGCAAGAATAACAAACTATAAAACATATGATGAACAGTTAGAAGAAATTAAATATACTAATTTTTTGTATAGCGAAGGATTTGGAGTATCCCCCATAATACAATCATTAAACGGAAAATTAATTGAAAAAATGACATTAAAGAGTGAAGTTCTAACCGTTTTATATAAGGGTGCTTCAGGTGCACACTTGCATAGAAGTCAATGGAATGCGAAGGTTTTAAAAGAATTAGGTCGACAAATTGGTCGTTTACATCGCCTATCAAAAACATTTGAAAATATAGAGACCGTTAAATACATTAACGATTGGTATGAGAATGAAGAATATGCTTTTCTGAAATATATCCCTAAAGAAGAAAATATAATTAGAGAAATTGCAGATGAGGTTTTATCCTCAATAAAGGATATTCCGAAAAAACAGTCAGATTATGGTTTGATACACGGTGATTTATGGTTAGAAAACATATTGGTAGATAGTAATAATAGTTTTACGATGATTGATTTTCAAGATTGCGAAAAAAACTTCTATATATTTGATTTAGCTGTTCCAATATATAGTGCGATGGAATATTCATTTGTAGGAAACAGTAACATTGTTGACTATGGTCGTTCTATATCTAACGCAATAATTGAAGGGTATCAGGAAGAAAATTCTATATCATCAGAGATGTTAGAAAAACTCCCTCTATTTATAAAATTAAAGGAAATTTTTGAATACAGTTTAATGCATATGTATTGGGACATAGAAAAATTAACTGAAGAACAAATACGAATAATGAACCATTTCAGGATAAGAATTGAGCATAAACACTCACTTCTGAAAATTTAGGTGAATTTTGTCTATTCAACTAACAGAGCTTTAGTTGAATAAGACTCATTTAATTGATCAAATAAAAATCTCATACTTAACTCCATTTTGATCAATATTTTTTCAAAATGGAGTGTTTTTACGTTTGCTGATAAATGAAGGAAAAATTTTCTTTAATCAATCTTTATTTTAAAGCTACACGTATATGATGAATCAACAATTTTTCCACCTGTGATTTCAGAGCTTGATTTGCATAACGAAGTACTACATCATTACCTGCAGTGGCAATTTGAACGTCACTAAAGTATTCATCTACTAGTTGCCAACCTACTACTCGTATACGTTTTTGTGCAAGTTCTCCTTTGAGGTGAAAATATTCCTGTCTTAGATTCTTTAGCAATGAATCCATCATTGGAAGAAATACCGTTTTCATTTTAAACTGCTCCAATCTACAGTAGTCAACCTGTAATGATTTAATTGCTAATTCTAACAAAAGATATTTATGCAGTAACTGTCTTTCGTTGGCTTTAATCATAATAATCAGCATCCAGTTGGGCTGATTGAATACTTTGGATTGGAATACTTTTCGTTATAAGTAGTGTTTCAAGTATGAGTTCATTAGTATTAATCGATTTAATTATTCCGGTCCATTGTGTGATTTTGTAGTCCTCATACACTTCTAATTTTATGTGCAATTGCTGATTAAAAGCTTGATCAATTGCTTTTTGTAGTTCTTCCAGTTCCCACTCAGTCAATTCTCTTGGCTGCTCTGGATGCTCTTGTTTATACTCTCTAAGAAGCTCTAAATGTTCCGGCAACATCATCGAAGCCCATTTAATATTACCTCTGTCTTGTATCATTAATAAATCACTCCTATGCCAAATGACCACCAACTAAGCGATCACGCTTAATAGCCGTCCCAGCTTTTGTGAAAGAAACTGCTCTTAATATTGAAGTAGCCCCAAACCTGTTACGTATTGCATCCATTGTAGGACCGATTATTTGACGCTGTGGCTTACGATTATCGAATAAATCTAATTGGATACTATGCTCTCTTTCCAGGTTGGATATTCGGACAGTTATTTGCCGAGTTGGTTCACCTGTAAAATATTTATCCAGTAATTCAATACAAGTTTTATACATCACAAGTGTTTCGCTTGTCGGTACTGCAATTGTTTTAGATCGATGAAATCCTTTGGTCATAGCGTTTCGACTATAAGAAAGACCAATACTAATTGTACGACCAACATAACCTGCATCCCGCGTTCGCTTCATTACGTCCTCACACATTTCAAGAAGTACTACAGAGATTTCTTTACGTGTATGGTAATCCCTCATCAGCATTTGGCCCTTCCCAAAACTTAACGCTCCGTTTGTTATTAACGGCTCCCCTAATTTGGATAGATCTATTCCCCATGCATGGTAATAGAGTTGATTGCCCATTACACCAAAGCGCTTTTCTAATTCTTTTAAATCTGTATTAGCCAAACCACCGACTGTTTGTATCCCCATAGCATTTAGATTTGCTTCCATCTGTTTACCGATCCCCCACATTTCAGAAAGGGGTTGAACGGGCCATAATTTTTTTGGAATATCTTCATATGTCCATTTAGCGAAACCTGTTTTCTTTGCTTCAAGGTCTAAAGCTAATTTGGCTATTAACATATTTGGTCCCATACCTACTGCACTAGGTATATTAAATTGGTCAAGAATAGCTCTTTGTATTTCCTTAGCCGTTTCCTCAGGTGAACCCCAAAGCCTTTCAGTGCCAGTTAAATCAACAAAACTTTCGTCCACACTATACACATGTATCGCATCAACTGGTACATAATTAGAGATTAATTTAGTAATCGTCATCGACATTTGAATAAAGAAACTCATTTTTGGCTCAAACAATTTAATGTCAGGATGTTTTGGTATCTCATAGCGTCTACTTCCAGTTTTGATTTTAAATTTCTCTTTCATCAATGGTGATGCCGCAAGCACTACGCTACCTGGTTGGTCAAAATTTGCTACTACGGCAACTGGCGTTTTTAAAACATCTAGCCCATGTAACATCGCCACGATACTGGCATAAAAGCATCTCATATCGATACACATAATTGGTCTATTGGGCATACCCTCATAATTCATATAACTTCACGCCCATTACTAATAAAAGGAATAAAAGCCAGAACATTCCTAATCAAAAAAGTACGTTTTGCATGTCTTGTAAAACAAAACGCCTGGAATGAATCACCAACAATTTTAATGACTTTTACACGCCTTTTTGTTATGGAGCCATCTTTTGCTATATACATCATATTCACTAATTGTTTATGCTGCATGGCTTTAATCAGTTGTTCTCTCATCTTAGTTTCCTCCCATTGCCTCTCGTAATTTTTTGAAATGATTGTTATTTATTATTAACACAATGATTTTCCCTTTTACCTATATTACGTAAGAACATTTGTTTGTATACATAATAGAACGAATGTTCTCACCTTGGCAATGTTCAATTTTTGGAAAAAGACCAAGTACTCAAATTTATCCCTGTCAAGTAGACAGTTGTAAAAAAACTAAGCAGCCATCTAGTATTGATATTCTATCAGTGCCAGTGAGCCCTTTTTGGAAGTGTTGTATCATCTGTGATTAGGGAATAGGTAAAAAAACTTATAAAAAAATTTTGATCAAGAAGTGAACTATGAATGGGAGAGATACAGAGGAACTGATTTGTATCAAATATGGCAAGAAAATTCGAAAGAATATGTCACAGTTAGTTTAGTAGGAGATAATTTTTTAAAAGGGACTTCTTTATAAATAATAAAAAGAGAAATTGCGAGGTGCAATTTCTCTTTTTACTTGAACTGAAATTAACTATAAATCATCCACGGTGACTTCATTATTATATGATTGCCGTTTCCGTTTCCATTTCCGTTTCCGTTTCCATTTCCGTTTCCATTTCCGTTTCCGTTTCCGTTTCCATTTCCATTTCCATTTCCGTTTCCATTACCGTTTCCGTTTCCATTTCCATTACCGTTTCCATTTCCGTTTCCATTTCCGTTTCCATTTCCGTTTCCATTTCCGTTTCCATTACCGTTTCCGTTTCCGTTTCCGTTTCCGTTTCCGTTTCCGTTTCCATTTCCATTACCGTTTCCGTTTCCATTTCCATTACCGTTTCCGTTTCCATTACCATTACCGTTTCCGTTTCCATTACCGTTTCCGTTTCCATTACCGTTTCCGTTTCCGTTTCCGTTTCCGTTTCCATTACCGTTTCCGTTTCCATTACCGTTTCCATTACCGTTTCCGTTTCCATTACCATTACCGTTTCCATTACCGTTTCCATTACCGTTTCCATTACCGTTTCCGTTTCCATTACCGTTTCCATTACCGTTTCCGTTTCCATTACCGTTTCCATTACCGTTTCCATTACCGTTTCCGTTTCCATTACCGTTTCCATTACCGTTTCCGTTTCCATTACCGTTTCCATTACCGTTTCCGTTTCCATTACCATTACCGTTTCCATTACCGTTTCCATTACCGTTTCCGTTTCCATTACCGTTTCCATTACCGTTTCCATTACCGTTTCCATTACCGTTTCCATTACCGTTTCCATTACCGTTTCCATTACCGTTTCCATTACCGTTTCCATTACCGTTTCCATTACCGTTTCCGTTTCCATTACCGTTTCCATTACCGTTTCCGTTGTCATCACCTTGCTTTACAAACACACCAAATGTTAGTGTATGCTCACCATACGTTACCGTAATCGTCGTATTACCTTGACCTTTTCCTTTTACCACCCCTGCTTTTACAGTAGCTATTTTATCATTCGCTACTTCGTAGGTTGCAAGCTTTGTAACATCTTTTTCTGTTGTTTTCCCATCAAAAGTAGTTACTTCAGTAATCTTCACGGCAACTTCCTTACCTATACTAGTTTCAACCTGAGATTGGTCAATTTCTAGTGTTACTACTTCTACAACAGGTGCTTTAACTGTAACATTTACAGTAACTTTATTATCACCATATGAAATAGTAATAGTAGTCGTGCCCTCACCTACTGCAGTGACTAATCCATTTGCTACTGTTGCAATGTTTTCATCTCCAACCACATAAGTAGCTTTTGTAGTTACGTCTTCCTCTGTTGCATCACCTTTTGCAGGCGTTGACGTTTCTGTTACCGTCAGTTGTGCAGTTTCTCCAGCTTTTAGGTCTAGCTCAGTTGGATTTACAGAAAGTGCTGTTACTACTTCATTTTCATATATCTTTGCTTCACCAACATTTCCGGCAGCGTCAGTAATTTTTACTGATACAGCATTAGTTTCTGCTGTTACTGGGAATGTAAAGCTACCGTCTTGATTTAATTCAAAAGGAACTGGTGCTTGTACTTTACCATTTATCGTCGAAATATAGGAAGCTTTTAATTTATCATTTAAATTGTAATTTAAATCATATAAATATAACTCTTCATTGTAGTCGATATACTTATCTGTTACCTGTCCTGTAGCGACACCATTAGCTACTGAACCTGTAATTTCTGGTTTAGTTGTTTTCACAACAATTGGCCCAACATAATCGGAAACTGCTCCTGATGCTGCAAGACCAGTGAAGTCAATTGTATACAGGCCATCTGGAATCGTTGTGGCAGGTTCTGACCCCCATGGTTTGTACTGCCCACCAACATTTAGCGTATAAGAGCCTTTTCCTAGCGCAGTACCTGCATGTAGATAACCAATGTAGCCGTCTTCGTATTCTCCACCTTCAGGATTCATAATATCCCAAAGCTCGATATAGTTAGTTGTTACGTCTCCAGTTAATGTGAATGAAAGTACAGCTGAATCTTTCACTCCATCGCCGTTAAAGGATAGGTCTGTTTCTGTAATCTTATAATCTTTAATTTCCGTTACTGCCTCGCCACCTAAGTCAGCTGCAAATGGTAATGAAATTTCTGTAGATCCTCCATTGATGTAAATATACCCTAGTATTTCAGAGCCATTTGGTGCCGTAGCTTGTGAAGCAGTTAATGTAATATTTAACACTTGCTCACCAACTAGATTAAATGTCGGCTGATCTACTGTAACAGTTGCATCACCAAATGTTTTTGTCACATCAATCGATACGTTATAATTGCCGCCGTTCCCTTTAATATCTTTTACTAAAACTTGTTTCGTTACAGAAATATCCTGATCTTTCAGTGATTGTGGACCGAAAGTAACTGTCCCTTTCAAGTTTTCTGTAACTGCACCCGTGCCATCCAAAATTGCGCTATCAAGTGCATAGGCAAGAATTTCTGGGTGAGCTGCTGCATAGGCATTTACACGCCCTGCACCCTGAGAAAACACATCGTATTTTGTTGTATCTAAAACCTGTGCTGTATTAGAAAGCGCCACTTTTACATCGAACGCGTTCCAACTAGGATTTGCTTGTTTAACTAATGCAACAATACCTGCAATATGCGGTGTTGCCATAGATGTTCCTGTTTTACGACCATAAGCTTCCCCATAATCTGCATCAGGGAAATCTTTTTTATACATTGGAATCGTTGACATAATATTTGTTCCAGGTGCACTTACATCTGGTTTAATATCAAAGTTTGGTGTAGATGGTCCGCGCGAACTGGAAGAGTTTACTTCATCTCCCAGTGTCTTTGTGGAAGCGAATTTACTAAAACTTACTTTTCCAGTTCCGCCTGCTAATGCAGCGCGAATTGCATTACCATCTGTTTGAGACATATCAAATGTTGGGAGAAATTCAAATGAATCACCAAGGAATGTGCCTGAAATGTCCGGTGCATTTGTGCCGCCAGCAAAGTTATGAATTATTGTTGCGACAGCTCCATTTGCCTTTGCATTCGCAATTTTATCAACAAATGCGATACCGCCACGGGAAATCAATGCCACTTTCCCTTCTACATCAATTCCTTCAAAGTCTTTTACTTCTCCGTTTCCAGGAACAGCAACTAGGTCAAATTCTCCTTGAAGCTGTTTTGCTACATCTTTCCCAAAAGTCGTTCCCATTAATGGAAGCTGTTTTGTTAAGTTGTAATTGCCAACTGTAACATTCACTTCCCCGTTATACATTGTTTCAGGATTTGTTGTGTTACCAACAGCAATGCCTAAACGAGCTGTTGCAGGAGTACCCATTGTTCCGCGATTTGGACCAGAGTTTCCTGTTGCAACTACTCCGATTGTTCCAGCCATCATTGCATTATTAATAGCAAAAGAACCAGCATCCGTTTCAGAATTGGCTCCCCCGCCAAGTGAAAGGTTGATAACGTCCATTTTTTCTTTTACAGCAGTTTCAATTGCTTTAACAATACCAGATGTAGCTCCACTTCCGTATGCTCCAAGAACACGGTAAGCATAAAGGTCTACTTTTGGCGCAATTCCTTTAATACCAAATTCGTTAGCGCCGATTGCTGCAATTGTTCCAGCAACATGTGTACCGTGAGATGTATAGAACGCGCTTCCTTTTTCATTAAATTCAGGTGTCCCAGCTGGACGCTCTGAAGGCAATGTTTCCGATGCATCATTATCTGCCCGAGGCTTCGTGTAAGTAGAAGAATTTGGAATAAAGTTTTTTCCGCCTTTATAAATTCCAGCGAATTCAGGGTGATCTGCATCAATACCAGTATCTAATACTGCTACTTTTATTCCTTGTCCTTCAATTCCTTCCTTCCAAAGCTGTTCGATACCAAGGAAAGAATTACTTGTATTCATTTGAGCTTCTACTGAATCTTTCTTCATAAGTTCCGATGATTTCATCGTATTATCTTCTGATGCGTAAACAATCGCATCAGGTTCAATTAATGTAATTCCATCAACTGTAAGCAGTTTTGGGAGATCATTTGCCTTCACAGTTGCTGCAAAACCGTTTAAAACAGTATCAAATGTGTAACCTTGAGTCATCTCCACATTTTTAATAGCTAACTCTTTTTTAACTTCTGCTTGTTGTACTTTTACATTGGAACGAACTTCTTTTGCTTGGGCATTAGAGAATTTTCGGCCTTTGACTTCACTTATTCCTTGCTCTAATGCAACAGGCTTTTCGGATAAATGAACGATGACTGCAACCTTTTGATTGCCTGATACATTTTCTAAGCTTTCATGGAGGGTTGGACCATCTTTAGACAAGCTTAGCTGTTCAGCAATAGCCGCCTTTAGTTGAATTATACTTTCACTTTGACTATCTTGCTTGAATGGCTTCGATTCTTCAGCACTAGCACTCGACAATGGAACTAATAGAGAAAGCACCATAACGAAAACTAGAATACTACTTAAAAACTTCATAAACTTAAAATTTTTCAAATCTCATTTCCTCCTCTTCCTTTAATTGTCACACTTTTCAGTTTAGTGTGATATTTCCAATTTATCACAATGGAACTAATTCGAGAATCGGAATATTTAAATATTCTGAAATATTGATAATTTGTATCAATTTATGAAATATAGATTAAATCTATTTTCCTAGTAATTGTATAAAAAAGCAGAACTTTCAAACTATAAATAACTCACAGTAATTCATAATATTTCCAATTAACCCCATCAAGGCATCAGTGGCAGATACAGTCAGTGATGTAGTTGCTTATAGAAAATTAGGAGGGCTGTAAAAGGAGGGATTGGAAGGGTCGATTTATATGTAATCTAGGAAATTAAAATAGCCAGCGACTGTTTTAAAAAGGCCGCCAGCTAATAGGTTGTGGATCAAGTGCATCAGTTTTACAGTCATAAGAACGGTATTTTGTTTATCTAGATTCCTTCTATTCCCTATAAGAGCAGTGTAAATTTCATGATTGGATAGGTGAATAATAGAAGAGGTGTATAGGTAAAAAAAGAGCAGTTATAATATCCATAGAATACTATAACTACTCCATATAAAAACATTCCACATCAATATAAAAAATATCTTTTATGACCTTAGACTCTCGCTGTAAAATGGGCAACATGGCTAAAATATTGTTTATAGGAAACGTACACCCCTCTTGCCTTGTAAAGTAAAAGGCAGTAAAAGATTCACCTGTTATGTTGATGATTTTTACACACTTTTTGTAACGGCACCTGATTTCTCTCTATACATCATATGGACGATTTGGTGGGGCTGCATAGCTTTTATTAACGATTCTTTCCTGTTGAATACTCCTTTACAGCTCTGCATATGCCTTTTACACATTTACAATAATTTAACGTAAAAAAACAAGTATCCACTTTTCTTTACACGTACATACATCTCTAATTAGAGGTGGTAATTTAGCTGATTTTTAGAAAGATGCGTTCCATAGCTGGTCTCTAGGCATTTGTGTAAGCCTACATGCTGTTGAAACATAATCTATGATGATGAATATCCCACTTTCATGAGAAAGGATGTAAGTATTAGCTCAAATATCGACTATACCTCTCCCTCTGCAGAATTTACTTTTGATGTTAATAAAAGTACGCTTTTTAAAAAGGATTCACGAAATTACATTAATATTCTTGGTGTGGAACAATTAAATACATTAGAAAACACCTCTTTACTCGATATTTTTTTGAGTAAAGAAAATGTCGTTGAGCCACACTACCATCAAAATGCCGCTGAGCTTGTCTATTGTATTGCTGGGGCAGCAACAGTTTCCATCTTGAATCCCTTTACAAAGAAAATACAAAACTATCCCATTAGACCTGGGCAAGTTGCCAATATACCGCAGGGCTGGTGGCATTATGAAGTAGCAACAGAAGATAATACTCATTTACTTGCGATTTTTGATGCACCAACGCCAGAGGTCATTTTAGGTTCCGATATCTTGAAATTTACACCAGCAAATATTATGGCGCATACGTATTGTTTAGATGAAGAACAATGGAAGAAAACAATTGCACCAATTGTTCCATCCACTTATATCGGACCACCAAAAGGCTGTCATCGTGTCCAGTCAGCAACCGATCAAACTCCGTCAAAACAAACTATGCCACAGCACTACATGAAGCCATGTCCATACCCTTATCCATATCGCTACCCTAATCCTCACATGTATCCTTATGGCACCTATTATTAAAGGCTCGTTAGTAAACTTTTATTGTAAAAGATGAATAGAATGTCATTTCCTGTCCATCCTAATCTTAGATAAACTAAGAGTTAGGAAGTGCCATAATGATAAAGGACAATCTAGCATCGTTACAATTTAAGGAAATTTTTAAGCTTTGGTCACAGCTTGGTGTCAATCAAAGCTATATTGCTTCAAGCCATGCTTTTTTTAAGCATACACGTGATAAACATTTAAAAATCATGATCTTGGAGTTTATTCAATGTTTAAAAGAGGAAAATAAGCAGCTGACATTATTATTAAAGGAAAATGGCATGTTGGCACCCACTACATCAATCGAGTACAGTAAGATGAAACTAACGGATCTTCGTGGAAAATCGGCTATTAATGATGGCGAAATTAGTGCTATTTTATCCATGAATATTGCCTCATCTTTAATTGCTGTAAGCCAGGCACTGGATCTGTCAGTGAAGAAGCTCCATTTAACTAAATATGGCGAACTTCATATGCGTTATGCACTATTAGGGGCAAAATTGATTGACCTCAGTAAGCGTAAAGGTTGGATAGTAGCACCTCAAAGCTAAAAAGAAGCATCCGTTTTATCTAACGGAAGCTTCTTTTTTGACCTACTATCGATTTCTCACGAACAGTAGCTTATACCATTGGTTCACTAGGAATGGTAATACTGATAAGCTATAAATAAAGCCTAGCTGAGCTGTCGTTAATGGAGCTACCTCAAAAACTGTTGTGAGCATTGGGATAAACAAGACAATGTGTAAGCTAAATACACCGATGATAAAGGCAAGCCAAGTATATTTATTCGAAAATACGCCAATAGCAAAGATTGATTGTTTGGATCTGGAGTTAAAGCCATGCACTAATCTTGATAGGCATAATGTGGTAAAGGCCATTGTGCTGGCTGTTAACGTATCACCTGTCGATAAACCGATTTGAAACGCAATAATGGTGGAAATGGCGATTAATATACCTTCAAGCACTACCTGTGTTGTAAAGGCTTTATTTAATAAAGGAGTATGAATATTTCTAGGCTTGTCCTTCATTGTTTTCTTATTATTTGGCTCTAAACCGATTGCGATTGCTGGTAGACTATCTGTCAATAGATTAATGAATAATAGATGCACAGGTGCGAAAGGAACAGGTAAGCCTAAAACAGTTGCATATAACACGACAAAAATAGCACCCGCATTTCCTGATAATAAAAACAGAATGGCATTTTTAATATTCGTATAGATGCTACGACCATTAGCAATTGCCTTGACAATCGTCGAAAAATTATCATCAGTTAAAATCATGGACGAGGCATCTTTCGCAACCTCTGTGCCTGTCGCGCCCATTGCTACACCAATATCGGCTTGTTTCAGGGCTGGCCCATCATTGACACCATCCCCTGTCATAGCGACAACATGCCCTTTATCCTGCCAGGCTTTGACAATTCGAATTTTTTGTGCTGGTGTAACACGAGCATACACAGAATAATCATGTATTTTTTCTTGTAGCTCTTGATCGGTTAAACCTTCGAGTGCATGTCCTTCTATAGCTTCTGCTGGATTTTGTAAAATACCAATTTGTTGAGCGATAGCTGTTGCTGTAATTTTATGGTCCCCTGTAATCATGACGGGCTTAATACCTGCTTTTATACAGCTTTCCACAGCCTCTTTCGACTCTTTTCTTGGAGGGTCCATCATCGCCACTAAGCCAACAAAGATTAAATCTCGTTCAGCTCTTGTATCGACTTTTTGTAGAGGCAATACCTCCTTATAAGCAATGGCTAACACCCTTAAACCATTCATAGAAAAATCACGATTCACTGCTTCGATTTTCTGGCGATGCTGCGCAGTCATCTCAAAAATACCAGTTGTTGTTTTGATTCGTGTCACTTTTGGTAAGAGTACATCTAAAGCCCCTTTAGTAATCATGATAGGTTGCTTGTCCATCTGATTAACAGTACTCATAAGCTTTCTCGCTGAATCAAATGGAATTTCAGCCAGTCGAGGATATTGCTCGCGAACTGTCAATTCATCTAAACCATATTGTTTCCCTAATTTCACGAGGGCAATTTCTGTAGGGTCACCAATTTCTTTTTCCTCACGCTCGACAGCGTCACTACATAGAAGCGCTTTTACCATCAGCTCTTTTTCCACTGGGTTCGTTGGATTCAGCCAATCGTGTGGAATCTTTTTCTGGTCGACGAAAACTTCCTGTACGACCATTTTATTTTCGGTTAAGGTACCCGTTTTATCAGAGCAAATAACCGATACACTTCCTAAGCTTTCAACAGCATAAAGCTTGCGGATGATCGCATTTTCCTTCGCCATTTTCTGGGTGCCAAAGGCTAATACAATGGTCACAATGGAGCTCAATGCCTCTGGGATCGCTGCAACAGCAAGGGATACAGCAAACATAAAGGATTCCACTAAGGCCCTTCCTCGAATAAGGTCAATCGTAAAAATAGCTAAACAAATTAGGGTAATGCCTAGTGCTAATTTTTCACCGAATTGATCAAGACTAATTTGTAATGGCGTTTTCTTCTCCTTAGCCGTATCGAGTAAATTCGCAATTTTTCCGATTTCGGTCTGCATCCCGATCGCAGTAACCATCACGATGCCACGTCCATTAGTCACAAAGCTTCCTGAATACACCATATTTTTCTTATCCGCAATCGTTACATTATTTTTCCGAATAGGGTCCGTACTTTTTGCTACAGCAATCGATTCACCTGTGAGTGAGCTTTCATTGATGTGTAAATTATGGCTTTCCAATAGCCTACCATCCGCATTGATGTAGTCGCCTGCCTCCAACATCAGAAGATCGCCTACCACAATTTCTTCAGAAGAAATCTCCACTAGTTGATTATTACGCATGACTTTGGCAATCGGAGAGGTCAATGCTTTCAGATTATCTAGTGACTGCTCTGCCTTCACATGCTGCACCGTGCCTAAAATAGCATTTAAAATGACCACGATCATAATCACAATGGTGCTTCCCACTTCTCCTAGTAGAAAGGAAACGAAGGCCGCAACGAGTAAAATAATGACCAATAAATCTTTAAATTGACCCATGAAAACAGCCCATGTACTTGTTCTTTTCCCTTCCTCTAATACATTATAGCCATAGATTTGTTGTCTTTTTTTGACGTCATCATCGGTCAAGCCTTGTGTGGTGACGTTCAATATTTTCATGACTTCAGCAGATGATTGTTGATGATATTCAGTCATTGGGTTCTCCTTCCATTTACAAGATTTGAAGGTTTCCTACTATTATTTTTAAAAAGTAGTATTTACACTTAAATCTCAAACTCCTCAAGTCTGTAAATTCATTAACTACAACAATCTATTCCATAGAGAATTGGAGTATGCTAAGAAACCATAGAGAATTTAATTTTTGAAACGATTCGAAAATAGATTCAAAAAAAGGTATTGGGATGGCTTTCCCAATACCTTACAGGCAGTTGTTCTATTATGAGTTATGATGTGCTGATGAATAATCTACGTGCTGCTCCTGACCAAGAGGTGCTCTTTTGATAGAGAAGATGGCACAAGCTAATGCACAGAGAACTAGAATCGTACCAAAGCTTGCTAAGTGCATAACGGACCCTGTCCAAGCAAACACGGCGCCTCCTACTGCTGATCCGATGGAGATCCCGATTTGAAGGGCAGCTGTATTTAAGCTTTGCTGAATATCAGATGATTGAGGATCTGCCTGAATTAAATAATTTTGTAATGGTGGTGTCAAAGCCCAGCTCAACGCCCCCCATAAAACCGTAAATACTAAAAACAGTGGCAGGGCAATAACTGTATAAGGAATAGTAAATAACACAATGGCAAAGGCAGAGACGATTAAAATAATAGCCTTGCTTGTGCCAATTTTATCACTCACCCAGCCTCCTATAGCGTTCCCACTAACAGAGGCAATACCGAAAATTAAGTAGCAAATACTAATCCATGAGGCACTCAGATCAAATGCTTCTACTAAAAATGGTGTTAAATAAGCGTAGAGCATGTAATGACCCGCTAACATAAACAGCGTAGTTAACTGTGCTGTTAGGATTTTCAAATTCGCCAATGATTTGATTTGTGCCTTCAGTGGCACTACTTCTCCGATTGGCATTTTTTCAAGCAATAAGGCAATTAAAACCATTGAAATCGTTGACAGGATACTAATACCTAAAAATACAGCACGCCAGCCAAACGCTTCTGTAATAAAAATACCCATTGGCACACCGATTACAAGCGCGGAACTTACGCCCATAAAAACAAGCCCTAATGCTTTGGCACGGTGGCGCGGCTCTACGATTTTAGTGGTAATCGTTAATGATAATACGATGACTAACGCTGTACTCATCGCTGTGAAAATACGAGCAATTAGCACAATGATGAACGTTGTACTAAAGAAGGTCATTAGATTCCCTAACGTAAAAATAAATAAAGAAATAAGGAATAAGCGCTTCCGTTCCACCTTGGCTGTCAAGGATAGTAGGACTGGCGCAGAAATTGCATAAACCAGTGCAAAAATCGTAATTAATTGTCCTGCGGTTGCTAATGATACATGTAAATCCTCTGCAATATTTGGCAGGATTCCACCAACAATTAATTCAACTAACCCTACTGCAAAGGTTGTCACTGCAAGAATATAAACTCTCCAATTCATCGTAATCTCCCTTTCGTTACACTTCCATTTTTGTAGGAGATTTTTTAAAAACATAATAAAAAAATCCTGACTACAAAAATGAAGCAAAGTTTTGTAGTCAGGATTTTATGGTTCCTGGTAGAGACCCTCAATCCATATTATTGAGGTTATACAGATCAAATATTTACTTTAGCTATAGTAGCACATCAAAATTTCATTGACAATAGATTTTTTTCATAGAATGAACGCTATCATAAAACCGTGGAATCGAGAGAAAATTTTGAATTTCTGCTTATATTTCGACGAATTTGACCATACATATTAACATACAATAACTATTTTAAGAGGTGATTGTTTGCGCATAGTAGGATTTGTTTGCTATTTTTTAATACTATTTTATGGCGTAGAATTAGTAGTAGAAGAGTTCACGATTGAAGAACCAGCAATCCATTCTCCAGTAAAAAGTAGGCCGTCGCCCATTAAAGAAACCGTTGAAAACTCAAGAATTTGTGTCTATTATCCCACGTATAAAAGCTGTACAGATTTACCCCAAAATTAAAAAGAGGCTACTCAAGGGAGTGACCTCTTTTCCATCATTTTGAACCAATATGAAAATGGCTAAATGGATATAGTATTAATTTTGATTCACCGTAAACTGCATCCTCGGAAATTAAACCATAATGGCGACTATCACTACTTTTTAGGCGATTGTCACCAAGCACAAAAAACATTCCCTTTGGCACTTCTTGTTCATTCACTAATTGTTCCAACGTAAAGTTTTCCGTAATGCGTAATTGATTAGGATCCTCTGTTTGGCGATTGACATAATCTTCTTTGTACGCTTTGCCATTGACATACAATACATCATCTTTCATTTCGACTTTATCTCCTGGAAGACCAATTACACGTTTAATATATAACTCATCCTCTACAGGTGATTGGAAAACAATTTGATCGAAACGTTCGATTTTACTTGTTTTACTTACAATAATAATATCCTTATCATGATACGTCGGATACATCGATGCTCCCTGCACTTTGATCGGCGCAAATAAAAATTGCTTACAGCCAAAAACGACAACTGCTGTAATGACAATAATTTTAATGTAGGATATTATTTCTTTTTTAAAATTAGATGTTTTTTCCTCTTGCATGCTCATTCCCCGATACTGTTTTTTATATAGTATAACATTTTCTCTATACTATTGACGAATGAATCACATAAATAGTTTCCAATTTATCCACTAAGCTTTCGTATAATTGCGTCCAGATTTTTTCATGCTGACGAGTAAAAATGAAACTGTGATACCTGCTGAAATAACATAAAAAAATAGACAAGGCTACAAGGTAGCATTGTCTAAAAATGAACGTTTTAGTTGTTTGGTCATTATGAATGGTTAGATAGTGTAGTAGAGTAACGCTGCTCGTTTAATAAATCTGCTGCTAATACGATACCCACTGGTAATGCAAATGCTAATAAAATTGTGCCTATAATCATCACAATCACTCCTTTAACCATTTCTAATGTCAGTATACACTTAATTTTCTGACATTTCAAGAAATATTGAAAAATGATTGATGAAGCCATAAAAAAATCATTCAACTAGGCATGCACCCTACCTGAATGATTTTTTATCCCTTACATAAACAATTTTAAACACAATACTTGTAGGCCTCTTATCGCTGATTGGACTGGATTTTTCCGCACTTTACGTTTAGGTACATAGCTTTGCATGCAATGATTCAGTGCTGTATACCTAAGCACCTGGGTCCTCCCATTCATTCATCTCCCTCCCTTCATGGCCCAAAGTTGTAGCTAACTTACTTACTTTTTTGTAAATGATTTTTTAAATCCGTTTGTATTTCTTCAAGCTCTGTCTCATTCGGAATGTAGTACCAAATATGGTTAATCCTTTGACCATCCCCCTCGTCAAATGACAACTGTTCAATATCTGCATCCATCTTTTTATAAAGGCCTTGCAGCTGAATAAGATCCTTGACAGAAAAGTTCATGCGCACATTATCACCTAGAACATTCAGCATATCTGTTGCTTTTAATAACGTAGATGGTGTAGAAGCTTTTTTCATTACAGCTTCAATAATTTGGCGCTGACGAATTTGGCGACCAAAATCACCGCGCGGATCTTCGTAACGAATACGTGAAAAAATCAGTGCCTCATTACCGTCTAACGTAATTTCTCCCTCTGGGAAATGATATTCATCAAAAGTTAAATCCATATCATTATTGATGGTTACGCCCCCAAGCGTGTCAATAATTTGTAGAAAACCCTCCATATTAATAAACACATAATAATCAATAGGTATATTTAGAAAATTTTCCACTGTATCTACAGCCATCGGAACGCCACCAAAGGCATAGGCATGATTAATTTTATCAACGGTATCATGACCAATAATTTCTGTACGTGTATCACGGGGAATACTAAGCATTTTCATCGTCTGTTTTTCAGGATTCACAGTAATTACAATCATAGTATCGGAACGACCGCTATCATCTTTTCGCTCATCGACCCCAAGCATGAGAACCGAAAATGGTTCTTTTTTGATCACTGTTTTTTCTTCGAGTTGTGCAGCATCAGTTGTTTGAATAAGTGGTGTATTTATTTTATTCATGGTTTTTTGGATGGTAAAGTAGGCAGCACCTATAAAAATTAAAAATATTGCTAGTAGGCTACCGACTATCCACAGCCATAATTTTTTCTTGCTCTTTTTCTCTTTTGAGCGTTTCATATTTTTTTCCATACATTAGTCCTTTCTTGCTTAACAATTTTGCCCCTCTTTTTGACGTATTAAGTTGGAAAAAAGTTTATCTAGTCTACTTATATGCATAATGGACGAAAAAAAGACGTACACTAGTATTTACTAAATTAACAGCATACTATTCCCTCATTTGTAAATTCCCTTCCTTATTAGATCCACCTATTAGGCTGACATCCACTTTATTTATTGAAAATTCATTATTATTAATATATAATTTTAAGATACACTGTATCTATAATAGAAACAATTAATATAACTTATTTTTAGGAGGAATTACCCTATGTTTCAAAATAGAAGAGAGAAACTAGTTTCCTATATGCAGCAACAGCAAATTGATGTGGCGATCCTTGTACCTGGGTCGAATATGTCTTATTTTACAGGTCTCCAGTTAAAGCAAAGTGAGCGCTTAACGTTAGCGGCTATCACGGCTAACAATCAATTATATTTTCTAGTACCACAAGTAGAACTAACAAAAGTTGATACGGAGTGTGCGAATGCTATCGTATCTTATTCAGATGAAGAGGGACCGACACAGTCCATCTGGCAATTAAAAAAAGAGCTGGGAGCGTCGCAAACACTTGGTGTGGAATTTGACACGATGCACGTAAAGGAACAAAAAGCAATCGAACACCTTACATATCACAATTTATGTGACATCGGTGAATCCATTCGTGAACTTCGTATGGAAAAAGAGCATCATGAAATAGCCTTGATGCGACAGGCTGTACAAATTGCAGAAGAAAGTCTTGAAGCAACATTGCCAACGATACGAGCTGGTGTTTCAGAAATGGAAGTCGCTGCACAATTAGAATATGAAATGAGACGACGTGGTTCAGAGGGAACACCTTTTGGAACCATTGTGGCATCAGGTTACCGAGGAGCGCTTCCCCACGGCAGAGCAAGCATGAAAAAAATAGAGACAGGCGAATTGATCGTCATAGACTTTGGGGCCATTTATAAGGGCTATGTGGCAGATATGACTAGAACGGTAGCATTAGGAGAGATTTCTCCAACTTTAAAAACGATTTACAGCATTGTTAAACAAGCCAATGAGACGGCAATAGAAGCGATCAAACCAGGCATGACAGCACATGACATTGATGCTATAGCAAGAGGCATTATTCACGCCGCAGGCTATGGTGACAATTTCACACACCGACTTGGCCATGGTATTGGTTTAAGTGCACATGAGGAACCTTATATCATGCAGCGTAATCAGCTAGTATTAAAACCTGGTATGGCATTTACAGTGGAGCCAGGTATCTACATTCAGGATGTCGGCGGTGTTCGTATCGAGGATAATTTAATTGTTACAGAAAATGGTTATAAGAATTTAATGACCTATTCGAAAGAATTAATCATTTTATAAGGCTGGTGCGCACAATGTTAAATATGATGAAAATACAAAAAGATATGCCGCTACTAGAGCACTATATTTATTTAAACACGGCTGCTGCTTCTGCCATGCCCCAGCCAGTAGTGGATGTAATGACTAGCTATCTTCAAAAACAAGCGAGTATTGGTCCCTACTTCCCCTCTTTTCGTCAAGAAACGTATGCACAGGTAGAGCGTATACGAGAGAAAAGCGCATTATTTATCGGCGCCAAAAAAGAAGAAATTGCCTTTGTGCCAAACGGTTCAATAGCTATTAATTATATAGCAGGGGGCTTGCAATGGGAACAAGGTGATGAGGTCATTGTGCTCGATACAGAAATGTTAAGTAACTATGTGCCTTGGCTTGCCCTTCAGCAACAAGGTGTTCAGTTAAAAGTTTTGAAAACTAATGCGGAGTATCTAGTAGATTTACAAGAGCTGGAACAACTTATCACGCCACACACAAGATTGATTGCCTTTGCCCATATGTCCAATGCTGCTGGTGCACTCCAGCCTGCCAAGGAAATTTGCCAGCTGGCACAACAACACCATGTATTAACATTAATTAATGCCAATCAAACTGTTGGTTTAACACCGATACATGTTGCAGAGCTTGGCTGTGACTTTTTAGTTGCCTGTGGCCGAAAATGGTTGCGCGGCCCTGAGGGTTCAGGTATTTTATATGTGCGCCAAGCGCTTATTCCAGCACTCACACCTATTATGATTGGCTGGGGTAGTACCCAGTGGGATTATCAAAACGATGAGTATTCTTTTTTAGTAACAGCGAAACGTTTTGAACCAGGCTGTCCAATCATCCCAAGTATTTTGGGATTGGGAGCAGCGATTGACTATGCCAACGCTATTGGTATTCACTCTATTTATGAAAGAGTACAACAATTAACGAACTATTTAGTGGAACAGCTCTCAACCATCCCAGGTATTGTGTTATATGGTCCGCAAAATAGTGCACATCGATTATCCATTACGCCGTTTAATATAGAAGGGATTTCTCCAGATGAGCTAACGAATGAATTAGCAGAACGTGGGGTCATTATTGAGGCTGGCACATTTATGGCCAATACCATTATGGAACGTAATCAGATTGGTCAAATGGCTCGTTTTTCCCCACATTATTTTAATACGTTTGAAGAGATAGACACGGCAGTATCGTTCATGAAGGAAATCAAAGCAAAGGCCCAAGTTAGATATTAACTATCTTGAGCCTTGTTTCAAGCTTATTCATGATACAGCTTAAAGCTATACTGATCGAAATAACGTTGAATATTCATCGCTCCATATTGAAGAATATTCACCATTTCAGGTAACTTTTCCTCTGTTGGTTTACGATAAATAGGTCCTGCAATCGTTAAAGAAGCAATTACTTCTTTTTTGCTGTTAAAAAGAGGTACACCAAGCCCAAAAACAGAATGAGCATATTCCCCTGTCGAGAAGCACCAGCCTTGTTGTTGAATTTTTTCTAAATCGGCTATCATTTCTTCGGGGTCTGTAATCGTTTCAGGGGTTAATCTTTTCATACCATGCTCCATAATCTCCTTCTTCCGATCCTCAGGTAGATAGGCCATGATGACTTTACAAGAAGCCCCGATATGTAGTGGTGTTCGTGTGCCCATTGACACCGAAAACTTAATTGTTTGAGAGCCTTCAGCTATTTCCACTGTGACGCCATCTTTTCCATCTAGCCATGTTAGAAATACCGACTCTTTAATGGTTTCTGCAAGATTTTTCATAATTGGCAAAACAAAATCAGAAAGATTTAATTTATCTTTCACCATCTGACCATACTCTAAAAAACGAAGCCCTAATTCATATTTTTTTGTCTCAGGATTTTGAATCAGAAATCCATGACTCTCGAATGTAACTAAAATTCGATAAATAATAGAATGACTAATATTCATCTCCTTTGCTAATTCACGCACACCCCATGTAGGATTTTCTTTATTAAAATATTTTAAAACCTCTAATGAGTTATCCAATGTTTTTAATGTCATTTCACACCTCGATTGTCTCTATAATAGAACCGTATCTTGATTATAAAATGAAGCTGGACAATTTTCAATAAATTCAACTATTTTACAATTAGATTTAAATAAAATATTGAGTTCGGGCATCCTATCTGTTTAGAGTGATTCTATTCGAGCAAAAGGTGCGCTCTATCCACTAGTTTTCCCGTTTTATCCTTCACATATTGAGTTCTATCCTTCACTTTGAGTATTCTATCCGTTCAAAGCCATTCTATCGAGCAAAAGGTGCGCTCTATCCACCAGTTTTCCCGTTTTATCCTTCACATATTGAGTTCTATCCTTCAGTTTGAGTATCCTATCCGTTCAAAGCCATAGACTTCTACCACCTATGACATTAATATAAATATCCAGCAAAAAAAATCAACTCACCTCTATAAAATTTCTTAGAGGTGGGTTGATAATTAGCTAGTCATTTTTCTGTTGAATTCCCTGTACTAATTTCTCTTGAATCAGCAAATATTGGGCAATTTCCTTGTCATCTAATACTTCAAAAAGCTGTACAAAGACCTCTTTCCCGATGGATTGAGCCTTCGCCAAAGCTACTTTCCCCTCTTCCGTAATTTGCAAGCGAATGGTGCGACGGTCAGATGGATCATAAAGTCTTTCCGCTAATCCAAGCTTAACCAATTTTTCTGCAATGCTTGTCATAGCACCTTTCGTATAGCCAATGGTTTCAGCTAATTCTGCTTGTTTTTGAGGGCCTTTAACATGTAGCTCGTTTAACACTAAAATCGGTGAAATTCCTAAAGGATATGGAAACGCTTTTGTAAAGCGTATAATATTGGCATTATTCACCTGTTCAATCATATGAATGAGTTTAAAAATATTTGTCTGTTTCAAAAAAATCCTCCTCGAACGCCGAGAACTAATGAAGCATTAGTGAACCTCCATCCACCATAATCGTTTGACCCGTGATGTATTGGGAATCGTCAGAAGCTAAGAAAACAGCTACTCGACCGATATCTTGCTCAATATCACCAAAACGACCAAGTGGAATTTTACTTCTAACCGCTTCATAATATTCTGGTTGTGCTTTTGCCCATGCCTGTACACCTGGTGAATCCGCAAGTGGACTAATGATATTGACATTTATACCAAAACGTCCCCATTCATTTGCGGCAACACGAGAAATACCGCGGATTGCTTCCTTAGCTGCGGCATAAGCTGCCTGTGTCTCATGGCCTTGAATACCTGCCCCAGATGCAAAGTTAATAATTTTGCCCTTCGTTTCTTTTAAATGTGGGAGTGCTGCTTGCATTAAATAGAAGGTTGGATAAAAACCTGTCCCAAACGATAAATCAAGGTCTGCTTGTGTTGTTTCTTCTATTGTAACTTGTTTCGCAGCATGAGCGTTATTAACTAGCACATCTAGTTTACCGTATTTTTCTACGACTGTATCAATAATTTTTGGTAATTGATCGCGTTCCATTAAATTTGCCTGCAAAAACATAGATTTGGGTGAGATTTCTTGCAATTCTTTTGCCATTACCTCACCCGCCTCTGCATTTAAATCAACAATTGTAACAACAGCCCCTTCCTTTGCCATTGCTTTTGCCATTCCACTACCGATACCGCCTGCTCCCCCAGTAATGATAACCACTTTGTCTTGTAGTTTACCCATCGCTAACACATCTCCTTTTCTTTCATTCTCAGGTAGTTTAACATTAAACTATTTAATTTTAAACTAAATTATTTTACCTTTATTAATCCGTCACTACTGTTGCTTTATAATCATTCAACTAGCTATTATTATTTATTAAACGAATAAAAAGAAAAGCCTATTTTGGAGAAAGGTTAATCCAGAATAAGCTTTTCAAAATTCAATTAACCCTGTCTGCATTACAGCGCCGACTATCCAATAAAATTTTTATTGTAAAACCATTTAAATGCTTTTTAAATTATCTATTTTCGATTAGATATTACGCCAAATGTAAGTATATCCTTGTAATGACAAAGAGGCTGGGACAAAACCCACCTCTAAATTAAAAAGCCTGTGAAATTTTACGATCAGTAAAATTTCACAGGCTTTCATTAATTTTTGAATAAAAATAAGGACCGCTTCTGATAAAATTAAGTCACCACAACAAAATTATACAGAAAGAAGGATCCTTATGTTTAAAAATTATAACATGAATCAATTAGTTTTGCCTTTAGATTTAGAAGTAACATTACAAAAAAGCGATATTGCCTTCCATGTCCACCATTTAGTTGAAAGTATCTCGCCTGAAGCGTTTGAACCATTCCTTCGAAATGAAGGCTGTCCCGCCTACCATCCACGCATGATGCTTAAAATTATCTTATGTGCTTATACACAATCTGTCTTCTCAGGGCGTAAAATTGAAGCCCTATTAAAAGATAGTCTTCGGATGATGTGGCTAGCTCAAGGGTATGAACCAAGCTACCGCACAATCAACCGTTTCCGTGTTCAACCAGAAATGAAAGAGTTGATCCGCCAATGTTTCGTCCAATTTCGTTGCCAGTTGGTTCAAGAAGAATTAATTGATCAGGAAGCTATTTTTATAGATGGAACAAAGATCGAAGCCAATGCGAACAAATTTACTTTCGTGTGGAAAAAATCCATCGAGAAATACCATAAAGGATTAATTGAAAAATCAAACCAGTTATACGATGAGCTACTCGAAAAAGAAATCATACCCGAAATTGAACGAGAAAATGTAGAAGAATTAGCAGTAGAAGAGCTCGCCCAGATGGTAGAAAAAGTAGACGAAGTGATTGCCGAGTATGATCAAAAAATAGAGGATTCATCGGATGTAGCTGAAAGAAAAGCTTTAAGAGTTGAACGGAAATTCCCAAAGCAAGCTCGCAAACAATTAATCGACTATATTGTACGTAAACTAAAATATCAAAAAGACTTTGAAATCTTTGGCATGCGAAATAGTTATTCCAAGACGGACTCAGATGCCACATTTATGCGAATGAAAGATGACTATATGAAAAATGGTCAATTGAAAGCAGGTTATAACATCCAAGTCGCAACAGAAGGTCAATATGTACTTGCCTACAGTATCTATTCGAATCCAACAGATACACGTACCTTAATCCCGTTTTTAGATGAAATCGAACAACATTATTTTGAGTTACCAAAACACATCGTCGCAGATGCTGGATATGGCTGCGAACAAAATTATGATGATATCCTTTCGAATCGTAAACGAGAAGCCTTAATTACATATAACTTGTATTTAAAAGAACAAAAGCAAAAGTATAAACAAAACGAATTCAATACAGCCTACTGGAATTATGATGAAGAAAATGATCAATACACTTGCCCGAACCAACAACAGCTCGTATTTAAATATCGTACCACGAAAACGGATCCATATGATTTCACGCGTGAGTTTAAGGTATACGAATGTGAAGACTGTTCCGGATGCCCATTCCGTTCATTATGTACAAAAGCAAAAGAGGGAAATAATCGTAAGTTACTAGTGAATGAGAAGTGGGAACAGCAAAAAGAATATGTAAGAACAAAGCTTTCAGAAGAAAAAACGAGTACCATTTATCGTCAACGCAAAATTGACGTGGAACCAGTTTTTGGATTCTTGAAGGCTAATTTGCGTTTCACTCGATTTTCTGTTCGAGGAAAATCGAGTGTAGGAAACGAAATGGGGCTCGCATTACTGGCCGTGAATTTAAGAAAATTCACAGCCAGTAGCTAAGGACTATCTAGAGACAACATAAAAAATAGAGAAATCCGAATTTGAATGAATTCAAATTCGGATTTCTCACTAATTGAAGCTAGTTTTGTCCCAGCCTCTTTCCATAGATTTTATTGTAAGGAATTCGCTTGCATTTGATACATTTTGTTATAAATACCGCCAAGTGCTAGCAGTTCATCGTGCGTGCCATTCTCTACAATTTGTCCTCGATCAAGTACAAGGATACGATCGGCATTTTTAATCGTAGACAGTCGATGGGCAATAATAAATGTTGTTCGTCCTTTTTTCAGGACATCCATTGCATGCTGAATAATTTCTTCCGTTTCCGTATCAATATTCGATGTCGCTTCATCTAAAATTAAAATCGCTGGATCGAAGGCAAGTGCCCGCGCAAACGAAATCAGCTGACGTTGCCCTGAAGATAACGTACTACCTTTCTCAATCACTGGCTCATCATAACCATTAGGTAAGTTCGATAAAACCCGTTCGCCTCCTACAGCATTTAAAGAAGCTTCTATTTTTTCGGATGATATATTAGGGTTGTTTAAGCCGACATTTGAAGCAATCGTACCTGTAAATAAGTAAGGATCCTGTAGCACTATTCCCATATGTTCACGCATCGTTTGACGAGGAACAGAGGTGATATCAATGCCATCAATGGTAATTTTGCCTTTTGATGGGTCATAGAAGCGGAATAACAAGTTCATAATGGAACTTTTCCCAGAGCCCGTATGACCAACTAAGGCAATCGTTTCACCTTGATGTGCCTCAAATGATAGGTTTTTCAGCACGTATTCATTGTCTTTATAAGCGAAGGAAACATCCTCGAAAACGACATTGCCTTTATATCGTGGGAGGCTTTTTTCAGAGACAGGCTCACCGTCTGTATCTAGCACCTCGAAAACACGTTTCCCAGCAATTAGAGAACGCTCAAGCTGAGAAAATTGGTTCACGATGTTCGTAATTGGATTAAATAGCTTTGTTAAATAATCGACAAACGCATACAAAGTACCCGCTGAAACCACTTGGGTTGCTGTAAATGATTGCGTACCAAAATAGAAAATAAAGACCGTAAACATAATTAGCCTTAACGTATTCACAAGGTTAAAGGATGTGGCTGAATCGAGCACTAATAGCTTACGTTCGTATGCATAATGCTCATTATTCATGTCATCAAATTCCTTCGTCATTTGCTGCTCACGACGGAATGCCTGAATAATGGTCATGCCTTGAATGGATTCATTAATCATGGCATTAATGTCAGCGATTTTTGTACGAATGACATCATTATACTTTGAGGCAAATTTTCGATACAAAATCATCCATACGTAAACAATAGGAATCATCGTTAAAGCTAGCATTGCCATTTTCCAGTTTAAAATAAAGAGTGCGATATATACACCAATGATGGAAATAAAGCTCGTAACAAAATTGGATAGCACCTGTACATATAAATTACGCACCGCTTCTGTATCATTTGTTACACGCGCAACAATTTTACCTGCTGGTAAATTATCGAAATACTGAATTGGTAAAGTTTGAATATGCTCAAAAACATCCTTACGTAATTTTTGAATGACGCGGTTTGCACCAATTTGTAAATAGATATACATAAAATAGCGTAATATAGCCGTTGCAATGGCTAACAGTAAATAAACGAGTAGTAGCCATGTAATCGGTTTGATTTCAATATGACCAATTGTCATGTAATTATCAATAATATGCTTGGCAATAAATGGCCCAACAAGCTCCGTAAATACGGCGATTGTAAGAAAGAATAAGCCTAGTAATATCGGCTTTTTAAAATGCATCGCATAGCGTGTTAAACGTTGACTCGTACTCATGAGGCACCTCCTTCTAGCTGCTGACGGTCAAATTGCTCTTTATACCATCCTTGTTGCGAAAGAAGTTCCTCATGTGTTCCCTGCTCTACGATTTGTCCATCATCCAACACGATGATAACATCCGCATGCTGAATACCAGATAGGCGATGCGTAGTAATAATCGTCGTTTTCCCATGACGTTCACGCTGAATATTTTCAATAATTCTTGCCTCTGTCTTGGCATCGACAGCCGAAAGCGAATCATCAAGCATTAAAATTTCAGGATCTTTAATCAGTGCACGAGCAATAGATACACGTTGTTTTTGACCGCCTGAAAGAGATACACCTTTTTCCCCAACAAGTGTTTCAAGGCCCATTGGTAAATTTTCCAAATCTTTTTCAAAGTATGCGGCACGAATCGCCTGCTGTAATTCAGCTTGTGTCGCATCTTCTTTCCCAAATAATATATTTTCACGAATAGTACGTGAGAATAGCACATGATCTTGCGGCACATAGCCTATCCAATCAAGAATCTGCTCCTTGGTTTGAGAGGTGATGTCGATACCGTCAATGGAAAGCTGCCCCTGTCCGATTGGATACTCTCGCAATAATTGGCGAAGGAAGGTTGTTTTTCCCGCACCCGTCTTGCCGACAATACCCAGCGTTTGACCTTTTTTCAGGGCAAGTGAAATTTGCTGTAAGTTTTTCACCTGACTCATTGGATATTGGAATGTTAAAGCATCAAAACCAATTGCATTAGGTGTCGCAATCATTTGTGGATTCGGAATATTTCGAACATCTGCATCATAGTTCAATGTTTCCTGCACACGATCCAGTGAGGCATTCCCTTGCTGCATAACATTGATGAGCTCTCCAATCGCAAATATTGGCCAAACCGCTAATCCTAAATACACATTAAATGTGACCAGTTGCCCAACCGTCATTGCCTCTATCGCCACTAAATGAGCCCCGTAACCGAGTGCTACAACATAGCTAATACCTGTTCCGACTTTCGTAATCGGGCCGAATAATGCATTAATTTTAGCTGTATGAATATTTTTGGCATACACAATCTCACTCATATCCGCAAAATTAGCCTCATCCTTTTTTTCCTGCACATAGGCGCGCACCACTCGAACTCCTGCAACAGATTCCAGTACACTATCGTTCAGCTCACCAAAAGCATCTTGAGCCTTCATATAGCGTTCATGAACAATTTTACCTAAATATTGTATGAGGATGGCCATAATAGGAACTGGTAACATCGCAAAAAATGTGAGCTTCCATGAAATCATATAGCCCATCGCAAAAATGATAAAGCCCATATAAATCGTTGAATCAATCAACGTCATAATACCAAAACCAGCTGTCATGGATACGGCATTTAAGTCATTTGTTGCTCGTGCCATTAAATCCCCTGTACGGTTTTTCTCATAAAACGTTGGAGTCATGCGTAAAAATTGCTGCATTAAATTTCGACGTAATATTTTCTCAAGGTTAATAGCTCCTTCAAATAGTCGGAATTGCCACACAAAATTTAATAGATAGCCCCCAATAATAATCCCAATAAAAATGAGTACATATTTTGTTAAAATAGCTTGTGTCATTTCTCCTGCAGTCAATAAATCGATAATGGAGCCTAATAAATATGGAGGAATGACCTCTAATCCACTGGCAATCATGAGTACCACAATGGCAACCGTATATTGCTTCCAGTATTTTTTAAAGAACCAGCCTAATTTACTTAACACATCAAACATACATTATAACCTTCTTTCTTCCGTGCTGTTGTGGATGACTACCCACTTTCTAGAAATTCCTTTTTGAAAATCATTCGTTGTACTGTGTTTCTCATATACATACACTCCCTTTTAGTATTCACTACAACCTTTTTGGCACGAAAAAAGACACATACCCTAAAAAGAGCATGTGTCTCTTATAAAAGGCAGGATTGAACCCATACCTTTTTATGCAATCTTAAATAAGCGTTAGGCATGGACAATGTATGTAACTGTAATTGAATTTGATACTGATAAAATTAACATTGTCATGCCCTCCCTTGGTTTATTTGTTATAGTGTTCTTGAAGATTATCACACTATAGAAATATTTGTCAACTATCACCCTGTTATTTTTTTATCATTTTCAGGAAATAGTTAGTGCTTTAAAGCGTTGAATTATTGAAAAGAACCAAAAAGAAAGCATAGGCATAAGTGGTTGATTGACTTTAACATTACAGTAAATGTTAGGTCGCTTATATTGACCAAAAGGATGAAATGAACAAAAAGGGTAAAGAGAACGAAGGCTCCTTCACAAGATTCAAGCACTCAAGACTCGTTTCTTTTACAAAGCTATTGGTCATAACAAAATGATTATTACACCAAATCATTTTATAGGAAGGCTAACAGAAGAAATATTTCTAAAATTTTCATCTCATGATACACTTTCAATATAGTCATTTTTAGTAAGGGGTCTTTACGTTGAAGACATTTTTAGCAGTTGGGATCGGCGGATTTTTTGGCGCAATCAGTCGATATGGTCTTAATCTGATTTGGCCGAGCACAAACGGTTTCCCTTATACAACACTTTGTATAAATATAGTTGGATGCTTTTGCTTAGCATGGCTTTTCACCACTTTTATAAAACGCACACCGATTGTAATAGGGCTCGGAACTGGCTTTTGTGGTGCTTTTACTACTTTTTCGACATTTTCCTTAGAGACACTGCTACTCCTTGAAAATAATGAGTGGCTACAGGCTGTACTTTATGTTGCCGTAAGTGTTTTAGGAGGACTAGCAGGTGCAAGGCTGGGGATACGACTTGCAAGGGGGCGCATGGTATGATTTTGGTCGGGATTGGGGGAATTTTTGGCGCTTTGTCAAGATTCTATTTAGGAAAATTACTTGCACATCCATATCCATGGGCAACTTTTATCATTAATTGTACAGGCTCCTTGGCACTTGGTTTTTTATTCGCCCTGCATGTCAGTGACTGGTTGTGGCAGTTGATAGGCATAGGCTTTTTAGGAGCCTACACGACATTCTCTACGTTTGGGTTTGAAACACTACAGCTTATAGAGCAACAAAAATGGAGACAAGCCATTAGCTATATTGCCAGTACCTTGCTAGTTGGAATTCTATTTGCTGCTATCGGTTATCTTGTTGTGTAAAGAGGTGATATGTATTGACACAGCCATCAAATGAGCAACTCCAAGAACTTGAAGCTGAAATAGAACAAACACTCTATTCACTTATTGAGCTAGAATTAGAAGAAAATTATGCCGCAATGAATACACAATTTGCCCATTTACTAGCAAAGATTCAGGCAGCACAGCTAATTGATTACAAGCTGGATGTCCTCGTAGAACCTCAAGCTTATACAACGGAAACTTGTATTCTGCTACAAAGCTTAATAGAAGCTAAGACGAGGACAAATAAAAGGCATAGATTATTAACACACCGTATGATTTTAAAAATATGGTTACGTAAAAATCAACGATTCATGAGGGAATTTTTACCTCAAATGTTTTAGGCGCCTCTTTTAAATGTATACGTTCTTTTCCAAATAAAGTTGTCTGTTGTAAAATATCTAAATTAATATAGACGTTTTTCCTTCTATCATCATGGGCAGTTTTGGTTGACGGGATATACCTCAAGACTCGCCCCACCGCATGCTGTTGCCCTTAACCTACTGAAAATAGGAAGTACCCTACTACTTTCAGCAGAAAAGGAAAAAGTTCGATTTGGAAAACGAATCGTTCTCCAATCGAACTTTTAAGGGCTTTAAGAACAACCTCTTTTTATGTTGAGGTTCTATAATTTAAAGGCGTTATTAACTACTATTTTTTTATAGCTTCATACGTAAATACCTCTGAACCATTTGTTGGATATTTATTATACTCATAATCCGCAGAAATCGTAACATCTTTAAATCCAATATCTTGTAAAATGGCTCGAAACTCTTCTACTCCATACCACTTTAATGGGAAAACTTCTAACTCAGTGTCAATTAGTTTAGTATTTTGCCATTTCTGATATTTATTGTGAGTAATCGTAAACTGATTAATGTAGTCCACATCTACCAATACTTCTTCCAACGTTATAGAGTCACCGTCTTGATTCTTTAATATTCTAGTTGAAACATAACCCTTCTCAAACGACTCGGGAAGAAAAGTATCTACTATTAAACGGCCTCCATCCTCTAGATGATCATAAAAACACTTTAAGGCTTTTAAAGAATCTTCTCTTTGATGCAATAATAGGAATGAGCCAGTCGGAATAATAATCGCCTCATATTTTTGTTCCAAAGAAAAATTGCACATATTTAATGAATATAGATTTGGTGAAAGCTCTCTTTCTGCACAATTTTTTTTGCATAATCGTAACATGTCATCAGAAAGGTCAAAACCTTCAATATTTAGCCCTTTATGCAATAAAGGTATTAAGATACGTCCATTACCAACAGCAGGCTCTAATATCTTTCCCTTAACTCCTTCTAACCTTTCTGAATAATACTCTACATCTCCAAATGTTTTACCAATATATTTATCTATATCATATAATTCTGTAGATAAACTACCATAAAAACTTACCATCTCTAGTCTCCTATCTAGCATTTATTTATTTTCTGTGCTTGTACTATTTTCTTTTGTTTTAAAAGATCTCTATTTTCTCTTTTATCCTTTAATGTCTCTGCCCCCTCTTCTTTATATCTTTCTCTTAATTTATATCGCGGAAGATTTGTAGGTACTAAGCTTTTCGAAGGTTCAGCCTCTAAAAGCTTTGAAACGCCTGTTGATTCGTATGATTTTAAATCATACACTTCAGAGAAATAACTATCGGCTGTATCTGATTCATAGTGCTTTATCTCTGGATAAGAAGAAATAACGCCTTCATAATTTCTTAAAACTACTTTCTCAGGACTGTGAGAAAGTATATAATTTGGCTGTAAAGCTATCTTCCCACCTCCGTTTGGTGCGTCTACTACGAATGTTGGTACAGCATAGCCAGAAGTATGTCCTCTTAAAGATTCAATTATTTCCAATCCTTTAGAAATAGGCGCTCTAAAATGGCTAATCCCCTCAGACAGATCACACTGATAAATATAGTATGGTCTAACCCGGATTTTAACTAAATCATGTACTAATTTTTTCATTATTGGCACGCTATCATTTATGCCTGTCAGAATAACAGATTGATTCCCAACTGGAACCCCCGCATTGACCAATTTCTCACATGCTTCTTTTGCTTCATCGGTTAATTCTATCGATGTATTGAAGTGTGTATTTAGCCATACAGGATGATATTTCTTTAAAATCGTACACAAATCATCCGTTATTCTTTGAGGAAATACTACTGGTGCTCTAGTACCAATTCGAATGATTTCAACATGCGGTATGTCTCTTAAACTGCTTAAAATATATTCGAGAATTTTGTCATTAATTAATAAGGCATCTCCGCCCGATAATAAAACATCTCTAACTTCTTCATTATTCCTAATATAATCAATAGCTCTATCAAGCTGCTTTTTAGGTACTGCCATCCCCACCTGTCCAGAAAACCTTCTTCTTGTACAATATCTACAATACATGGAGCATTGATTGGTTACCAAGAACAATACTCTATCAGGATACCTATGAGTTATACCTGGTACAGGAGAATCTTCATCTTCATCCAACGGATCTTCTAGATCATAGTGACTCTTCATAATTTCAGCAGATAATGGAACAGATTGCATGCGTATTGGACATCGTACATCATCTGGATTCATTAAAGATGCATAATAAGGAGTTATATTCAAAGGTATCGTTTGTAGAGAAATTTTCACTCCTTCTTCTTCTTCAGCAGTTAAGTTTACAACTTTCTTTAAATCATCTAACGTTTTAATAGTGTTCGTTAATTGCCAATGCCAGTCATCCCATTGCTCTTGGGTAATATCTTTCCAGAGTTCAATTTCCCTATAATGTCTTCTTTCACCTGGTTTAAGTTTAGTCTGCATGAATCACCTCTCCTTTGATGTTGGTATAAATAGTCATGAGTTCCTGTCTCAATTCTTTCGCAGGCTCCTCATTCTCACTTAAGTAAAAATGACCACCATTAAAATACTTACACTTATAGTCATTGAGCATCATTTTCTCCCACAGTTTCACTTCCTCATCAGGAACTGCTGAATCTTGTGCACCTAGCCAAAGTTCCATTGGATAGTTGACAAATGCTTTGTCATCGAATTTAAATGTATCAAGTAAATGAAAATCTCTGCCTGTAACATCAACGATTGAATTGAACAGCCTCGAGTCAGACTCAAGCTCATTTGGCACTCCACCTAGCCTTCTAATATCTGCTATGACACTTTCCCTCGTTCGCCTCGTAAAAGGAGCTTCAGGATGCGTCGCATTATTAGATACAGTTATGGGGGACCTAGCAGCTGAAATAATTAATTTTTTAATATATTGACTTTTATCATCCAGTAAACTTGATAAAGCATAGACAAATAGTCCACCTAAACTATGACCAAATAAAACGGCTGGGCGATCAATATAATGGAATACTGTTTTAAAAAGATATTCTTTTGCCTCACAGAATGTTGATAGAAACGGTAAATCATTAGTCATTCCTCTACCAGGTAATTCAAACAAACATACTTCTATATCTTCAGATAAATCTCTCACTAAAGGAACCATCGAAAGTGCCGAACCTCCAGCATGATGAAAGCATAGCAATTTTAATTTTGCATGTGGATTTGGGTTATATACTAGATATCCTTTTTCTTGTTTCATCTTCACAATCTATGACCACCTATTATTTTCATAGCTTCCTCCACTGAAAGCTCGCCTTGTTTCACTTTTTCCAGTACTTCAATTTTGCTGTAAGATGGAACAGTACTTTCTTGGATAGGCACAGCTTCTTTTCTAGCCGTAATTTCTTCTACAAACCGATTAATCGTTGGATATCTGAAAAGATCACCAACTACAAACTCATACGAAGGCAACACTTTTCTAAGTAAGTTATATAATTTCAGTACAATTAAAGAATGGCCACCTTGATCGAATAGGCTACGATTCAACTGTACCTTTTTTCCTAAAACTACTTCCCATGTCTCTCTTACAATATCAACCATATCTCCTGACATTGAGATAGTCGACGTATCGGTTAACTGATTAAGTAATTCTTCAGCTTGTTTCCTTAGCAAAACTCTGTCAATCTTGCCATTCGTATTGCGGAGTAGCCTTTCTAAAGGAACAATAATATTCGGAATAGCAAAATCCGGAAGTATCTTAGAGATACTACTATTAATAGTCTCAATACTTTGGTCTGTTCCACTTATAAAGGCAATTAAAGTATTTTCACCGTTATTACTTGGAAGACAGATAACAAAACATTCCATACCTGGTTGAAGGGATAATAATGCATTCTCTACTTCTCCTAATTCTAATCGATAGCCTCGAATTTTTACTTGCTGATCACTGCGCCCATAAAATTCAATCACTCCATTAGCGTTCAATCTAACTAAATCACCAGTCCGGAAGTAGTTAACATCATTCAGAGTATAACTATTTGTGGTAACTAAACCCTCCTCGGTTACATAGCCTTTTGTTACTTGTTTCCCTCCAATGTGTAGTTCACCTATCATGCCAGGGGCTACCGAATTACCTGATTTATCAACAATTCTCAGCATTGTTCCTGGTAATGGTTTACCTATTGGACAAAGTCCGGATTTAGAACTATCATGATCGTTATTACACGTATAAACTAGAGACTCAATTGTACATTCACTTAGACCATAACCATTGTAAAAATTGACGCCTTCCCAAAGCATGTCACATATTTCATTCTTTTCTTCAAGTCTGAACGTATCAGCACCTACCACTACCGTTTTTAAATCTTTTAAGATAATATTTACCTCATTTAAATAGTGAATAAATTCTCTTACTAAAACAGGTGTTGACTCCAAAAATGAAATTTTATATTTAGCTGCCATTTCTGCTAAATATGCCATATCAATTCTTTTATCTTCCTCGCAAACGAACAAGCAGCCATTCGTTGACCATGCCTTCAGCAAATCACCTAAAAAAACATCGGATGTCCAACTCCCTAGTTGAAGAACATGTTGTTCACTAGAAAGGTCATAAAATTGTTTCCAGCTTTGGATTAGTTGTAACAACCCTTCTGCTTTTAATGAAACAATTTTAGGTTCCCCTGTACTACCAGAAGTAGAAATATAATATGCCACATCTTCCGAATTAAATCTGTAAGCCTCGCTCATCATTTCTTTTTCATCCGTACTACGCTCAATAATCGCTGGAATGTTATCTAGGAATAATGATGTTTTTGGTTGCAATATGTCTAATGTACGTTTAGTTCTTGCTTCAGGTATACTCGTATCAATAGCACACCATGCCGCACCTATTGTCCAAGCAGCAAAGATACCGATTGCTGTTTCAATACTTTTCTTTCCTACCAGTGCAACTGTATCCCCGCTCTGTACTCCTTCTTCGAGCAGTTGATTTGCCACAATATTGCTGTATCTTTTGACATCACGATAACTTAAATTTCTTTGACCATCTGAAATGGCTAAGGAATCATCCCTGTGGTCTCCTAAAATGGATTGAATTGAAAAATTTTCAGACGTAGTAGGAAATTCTGTCGTCAAAACATTCTTTAAATATAGCTCTTCGCCTTGTGTTAAGTTAATATTTTGGACCAACATATTATTATAGTTATCTATATTTTCAAATATATACTCAAGAGAATCTAGAAGTCTTAGAAGCTCCGTTTTCTCATAACGTTGTTGATCCCAACCTAATCGTAAGCATATGGAGTCTTGCGTAATATCAAATGTTACTGATAATGGATCAGAGCTTGTTCCATATTGGTGAACCAAATCACCATTCTTTTTATTATTTAAAGTTCCCTTGAAATTTTGGAAAATGACAGAGGTTTTAAAGATTTCTGTATCTCCAGACACCCCACCAAACTGTAATAATTTAGAATACGGAACTCCGCTGTTTTCAGAAACATCTTGCAGATGATCCATTGTCTGTAGACATACTTCTTTTAATGTTAGTTTATCTTCTATATCTATTTTGACTGGTAATGTGTTTATAAGCATTCCATTCATATCACTCGACTCTATTAATTGATATGGTCTTAATGCAAAAGTCGATCCTACGTATAGCTTATTCGTATGTTGATATCGGTTGATTAACACGCCCCATATTGTTAAAGCGATACTTGAAGTTGTAACTCTATTCTTTATGCTATAGGCATGAAGATTTTCTGCCGCTCTCTTGCTTAACTCTTTATCGATATACATGAATAATGGCTTTTGAGTGATATGTTGTGACTTTTCTATAGCTAATGTTTCGGCTTCAGCTAAATCACTTAATACATTTCCCCAATATTTTTCCAGTCCTTTTTGATACATTGGATCACTAATATAATGTAAATAAGGTTCTATATCTGGACGAATGGCTAATGAAGTGACATCCTTATTTAACAGCTTAAAGAAATCTTCAAGTGTTTGAGCAATTGACCAACCATCCATAATGATATGATGATGCACCCATACTAATAAGTTTTTAGATGGTTTCCAATTTTGAATAAGATAAAATTGTTGCGTCTTACTCAGCATCGTTTGCTGTAGCCTACCAATCTCACTTTTAAACCAATTCTCTATATTCATAAATTCATCTTGAATCCTTAAATAATTAACCTCTACTACATTGATGTCTTCTACATTGTTTTGAATAATTTGGATTGGTTCTATCTCTTGCTCCCACTCAAATTTTGTTCTTAATGCTGGGTTGGCCCTGGCAGTATTTAACCAAGCGTCTTGAATCTCTCCGAATGTAAATGAATTAGGAATTTCATAAGATAAAATTTGCCAATATGCATCTGATGTTGGATCCTTTAACGTTTCCATTAACATAACTAGCTGCAATGGTGTTAACGGGAGTTTCTTATCATTTTGTAGCATTCTATACTAACCTCCTTCCATATTATTTAAGTATGAGAGACATTTCTGATACCGTCGGATGCTTCAAAAAGTCTTTCGGAGTAATGTCAATACCATTGGTACGCAATTTAGATACTATTTGAAGAGATTTAATGGAATCTCCACCGATTTCAAAAAAGTTATCATCAATACCTATTTCATTAACCTTTAGTACTTCAGCCCATATTTCTACAATTGATTTTTCCAGTTCAGTTGTTGGCTCCCTGAAATTATTTTGAGCACCAGCAGCAAGGTATTGTGAAGCTTCTAAGCTAAGTAGTTTTCTGTCTCTTTTTCCGCTAGATGTTAATGGTAGTCTTTCTAACTCAACGAACATTGATGGGATATACGTTGCCGGTAAATCTTTAGAGACAGCTTTTTTTAAGTCATTTCTACTTAGACTATCTTTTAAATTTAAAGTGTAGAAGCAAACTAAACATGGTTTGTTATTTTGATCATTCCCTAATACTACTGCTGCATCGTTAACTTGTGGTTGCTGTATAACACACGCTTCAATTTCTTCTATCTCAATCCTTACACCGTTTACCTTAACTTGTGAATCTTTCCTTCCTAGAAAATCTAAACTACCATTCGCTGAAATTTTCACCAAATCACCAGACTTGTAAAAGGTTTTACCATTTCGCTCTACAAAAGCTTTGTTTGTTTCTATTTCATCCTTGAAATAGCCTTTTGCTAAAGAAGGTCCTCCAATCATTAATTCACCTGGAAATCCTTTTGGAACTGGTAGCCCAGCTTCATCGACCACTTCTATTTCTACATAAGGTAATGGAAAACCAATATTATAGTGATCTTTTGTTACCTGTTGAACAGTAACTTCAATCCCTGCCTCAGTTGGACCATATAAATTGAATGCTTCCACTTGTGGTAACAACTCATTTATTTTTTTAGCTAATGGAGCTGGCAGAGCTTCCCCACTTAAATGAAGATATTTTAATGGTAAATTGTAATCTTTTTGAGAGTCCATTTCATTGAGCATTAATTGCAACACAGAAGGGACAAAATGACACAAGTCAATTGACTTATCACTAATAAAATTCAATAAACCTAAAGGATCCCGATGCAAGTCTTTAGGAGCAACAACTAACGTAGCACCTGTACAAAGGGTATAAAATATTTCCCAAACAGATACATCAAATGTATATGGCGTTTTAAACAATGCTTTATTACCAGGTTTAATCTTATTTTGGTTTTTTTGCCATTCAATGCGTAAAGAAGCCCCTAAATGTGGACATACTACACCTTTCGGCTCACCCGTCGATCCAGAAGTAAACATAAGATATGCTGGATCATGGACAGAGACACTCCTCATTGCTTTTACATTATTTTTAACGCTATTTTTTTCTAAAGTATTTACAATTTCCCATTCTCCATATGGTATTTCATCTATTGTATTTATCATTAAAACTTTTGGATTTAATCTCGCTAATAATTTCTGTGTTCTTGCTATAGGATGCTCCGTATCTAAAGGAACATATACTGCGCCTGCCTTCAGAACACCTAGTATTACTGCGATGACATCTATTCCCCTGTCCATATAAATAGGCACGTAATCGCCTTTCGCAATACCCATAGATAGCAGTAATGAAGCATATTTTTCTGCTTCTTGATTGAGTTGTTCATATGTTACAGCTCTATCCAGCTCTTGAATAGCAATATAATCCTTATATTTTCTCGCTGCCTCTTCAAATTGACAGTGTAGTGGCTTAGCCTTTTGTATTAGTCCTCCATTATCGGCGGCGGATATAATGGAACCTTTTGTAAATGCAGAACTCCACAAATTATCTGGTTCATTAATTAATGAAGCAAGTAATCTAAAATAATTCTTCGCCAACAATTGAATCTCTACTTCTGTGAAATGAGCAAATGAATATTCTATATGTCCTTTTACTTCTCCGTTCTCCACATTGAAGAAACAACTTAAAGGAAATCTTGATCCACCAGTATCTTGCTCGATAAAACTAGTGTTGATATTCTTTAAATCCATTCCAAGATTCACTTTAAGACTGAATGTATTATTTACTACATCAAAATACTCTCTTTTATCAATGTTAGCCGCAATATCAACAATAGAGAAATCTCCATGAGCAATATTTTCATGTACAGTGTTACTGATTTCATGCAGGAGCTCTTTAAAGGAGGCATTTTTATTTAATGAAAGCGTTAAAGGAACTAAATTAACAAACATGCCAACATCATTTAAATTTTCATTTGTCCTACCATGATAAGGAACTCCTATCGTTATTGTGTCCTGCATACAATATTTTGCTAAATTTAGTGCCCAAGCAGTTAGTAATATTGTAAACTGACTCAATTTCATCTCCTGCGAAAATTGATTAATTTTTTTACCTAGCCCTCTATTGCTTTCAATCTCAAAAATCTTTCCAATTCTTATATATTCTTCGGATTTCTCTCGAATAGGCAGTTGAGCGAGTTTAAATGTCTTAGATTGCTCAACCCAAAAATCCTTCAAATTTTGATCCTTTGATTTATTAACCAATTTATTTATATTATTATATAAATTTTCAGAACTACTTGATTTGATGTCATCTCTAGTAATTTCCTCATTATAAACTTTAGCTATATTTTGAAGTATATTTTTTAAAGATAAGCCATCACATACAATATGATGAGAGACAAGTACAAAAACGGCTCCAGCATTCTCTGTATGAATGACTGCCCCTCTAAACAATAAATCGCTCTCTAACTGGAAAGGTTTATTATAAATTGTCTTTGCAAGTGAGCGCGCCTCCTCCATATTTTTCACCTGTAAGATTTGAATGTGGTGATCCACGTGCTCTGCTATATCATCTATATTTCTAATTTTTTGTTCAATTCCATAGGAGGCATTTTCTCTAAAATTCACAAAAAAGGCGGCATTTTTCTTAATGTTATGCACAAAGGCACTATAAAACTTACGTTCATCGAAAAGACCGTTAATATGAAAAGTAGCACCTACATTATAAAATGAATTTCCTTCATTTGTTTTCCATAAATACCAAAGCCCTTTCTGCATACTCGTTGCAGGGAACCACTCATTTTTATTATACATAGTAGGTTCATTGTTTGTTGATAGGGCTGGTAAAGTAGAAAGAATATCCAATAAATTACATGGTTTTCTCTGTTGCTGTACTTGCCATGGTAAACAATCAACATGAAACGCTTTTGACACTTTCACAGCAATTTCTGCCGCATCTAAGGAATTTCCTCCAACTTCAAACAAATCTGTTTGTGATGAGCATTTTAAGTCTAAGGTAGAAGAAAAAATATCAATAATCTTTTGCAAAGATTCACTTATATTCGTTGAAGATTCACTTAATTGTTTTCTGTTGAAATAGTCAATATGTTGTTTGTTCAACAATTCTCGATCTATTTTCCCGTTTCTAGTCAACGGTAAATGTTTATGAAAAATAAGTTGAACTGGTATCATATTGTTAGGCAGCTTGTCTTTTAAATAGTTAAATAATTCGAGTTCTGAAATAGAGGATTCCTCTTCTAATACAATGGATGCTGTCAATAGCGTATTTGAAGCTATATGTATTGGTAATGCTATAGCTTGACTTACTCTATTATGTTTTTGAAGAGTACTCTCTATATCCCCTAATTCAATTCTCACTCCATTAATGCTTAATTGAAAATCTTCCCTACCATGGAAATGGAAATTTCCTTGAAGATCTCTGCTTACGACATCCCCAGTGTTGTAGGCTCTTACATTTTCACCGTCAATGTCTAACTGCTTAAATTTTTCATTTGTCTCATGCGGCAAATTAATATATTCTCTTGCTAATCCCTCACCTGATATCCATAATGTTCCTTTTCTATCGACCTCATGAATGATTTGTAAATTTCGATCTAAAATAAAACACTTTACATAAGGTAAAGCAGAGCCTATATGAGGTAGCTTTTTCGCCTTGCCATCCGCTCTCTCTACAATTCCAGAAGTACTTACAACAGTCCCTTCACTTGGTCCATAATTGTTTACTACATGAAAAGGTAAATCTTTTGAAGGATACTTTGTTAGTTTATCTCCCCCTACCAAAAGATATTTTAAAGCAACATGACTATGATCCCAGTCGAGTTCCATTAGTCGCTCTGCAATTGGCGTAGATACAAATGAATGCGTTACTTGATGCTTTATCCAAGTATTTTTTAATAGCTCTGGGTTCAGTCTTTCATCTTTTGTCGTCATATAAATAGACGCTCTTGAAGCTATTGCCCCCCAAATCTCCCATATGGAAGCGTCGAATCCAGGTGAAGAGGTTAAAGATACTATTGAATTTTTTGTCACCTCAAACGTTTTTGTATGCCAATCGATTAATCGATTTAAAGATTGCCACTCCACGACTACACCCTTAGGTTTGCCTGTAGTACCTGATGTAAAGACAATATAAGCAGCTGATTTCAAAGAAAAATGAATATTTATGTTAATTTCCTTATGATCCAAGTTAAAATGTTGAAGAACATCATCAAGCTTAAAAGTGATCTGATCTTGAAAAGCATTTGCCTTATAAATATCCTGATGAGTAATTATTATGCTAGGTTTGATATCGTCAATGATGTTGTCGATTCTGTCCTTTGGTGTCTCTGGATCAATACAAACAATAACCCCACCAGCAATAAATGTTGATAAATGTGCAACAAGAAGAGCTGGTGACCTTCTAAGAACAATCAAAACATTTTGTTCAGCACCCGGTTTAATACCCTTCTCTTGCATTGCGGTTGCTAATTTAAACGCTTTATTAGCCAGTTGTTTTAAACTGTATTTATTTTGATTGAACCATAAGCTTTGTTCGTCATAGTAATTGATTTCTTCACTAAAAAAACTTTCATAGAAATTTGACATTCTATTACCCCAATCTAACAAATTATTTAAAAGCATTAATTTTTAGATATTTAGAATATAAATTCGGATTTGCGATTGATAATTTTAGAAATTCCAGTGTTTCATTTTTATGAAATCCTTTATGCATTAAAATGGAAAAAAATTGTTGAGATAAACTTGCAACTCTATGAGATTCCACTGTCATTTGTTTGCTCTCTTTCATCTCTTTTAATTCCTGTTTAATGATCTGATAGGGAGAATGGATTTCTTTCTCAAAGTCCTGCTTATCGATTTTCTCTTTAAAAGGAGTCCCAATAATAACTCTTAAACACGCTTGTAAAAAGTGGATAGTTTCTTCTACTTTGAATGTATTTTCATTAAGATTATTTAAAATAGAATGGATGCCATTTTTCTCGTTAACCGGTATCGCCCGATAGTCAGGATATTCCATCTTCATAATATCGGTTAGAATCGTTTTAGGACCCATCTCAATAAATGTGCCAACGTCTTTATTAATGAGCACATCCATAACTTTTGGCCATCTAACACTTTCCGTAAGTTGTCTACTTAATTGATCTGCTATTTCGTCAGCCCTACTATATAGTTGACCTGAAGCACAGGAAAATATAGGATATCGACAATCATTCATCTCTGTTTGTTGCAGAGCTGCTTGAAATCTTTTTTCTGCTGGCTTCATGAGTCTACTATGAGCAGGAACACTAACAGGTAATATCTTTGTAACCGCTCCCTTTTTCTGTAACTGAATGGATGCCTGCTCCAATGCATTTTTATGACCACTTAGTACGATTTGATTTGTCGAATTAAAGTTTGCAACAGTTACATGATTATTGTCAGTATCTATTCTTTGACATACTGCCTCTACTTCTTCTCCATTAAGTCCAAAACAAACAACCATACCACCATCTTGAGTACATTCACTCATAGCAGTTGCACGAAGCTTTACTAATTCAACTGCCTTGGCAAAAGGGATTCCGTCGGCAGCAACTACTGCCGACAGTTCACCTAGACTATGTCCAGTTAAATAGAGTTGTTTTACATCATTATTTTTTTTAAATATATCCCAACAGGCAATGCTATAAACTAGAATTGCAGGCTGAACTATTACCGTATTACGAAGTTCTCCATTGTTGTTTTCACATGCTTTCAATAAATCATAGCCTAATATATCGCTAGCCTCATTATACAAATCACGAGCTATTTGATAATTTTTGTATAATTCTTGTCCCATAGAATCGTATTGTGAACCTTGACCCGGAAATACAATTGCAGTGTTCAAACGATATCCCTCCCAATGTTAATAGTCATTTTTCTTTCAACTCAATGCTTATTCAATAGTAGAGATAGTGCCTCTTCTGATGAAATGTCATCACTTTCAAATGCCTCAAGAATATCGCTTAATTCATCTTTGGCATTATAAAAATGATCGCAGTATACAATTTGGTCTTGGAATGTAGGATTACTATATAAATCAGAGATTTCAAATTTTAAATCAATGAATTTATTTTTAAATAAATGAACAAATCTTAAAGCACTTAAAGAACTTCCTCCTAAACTAAAGAAATTATCAATTTCTTTAATCGTTGAAATACCTAAAACTGTTTTCCAAATTTCACGTATACTCGCTTCAATCTCAGATAGTGTAAACTCACTTTTCACTACTACTTCTTCCGTTGAAATACTTTCGTTTTGATTATTTTTTGACTGATTAAAGCGCTCTACTTCGTTCCAAAAACGCTCGCCAAATGGAATTTTAATAACTGGTTTAAGATAATGGACTTGCTCTAAATCAAAACGTGAAATCAGACTCCATTCATAGCCTTTAGTGAAGAATAAGTTCAATGAATTTTGGAAATCTACAAAATCAATTGGAGGTATGGCCGTATCACTCCCAAAATCTTTTTTATCGTCTAGTATTAACGTAAAGTTCATCGTTTTGCCGTTGATTCCTTTTTGATTCAAATACCCAGCCATTGAGTCTAAATATTGATTCACAGCGCAGCATTCACTTGCAGATTTTGTACCCATTAAAGAAGAGATTGAAGAAAATAGGATAAAGAAATCTAATGGCTCTGGATTTAATTCTTTTTCCACTAAATAAGTGCCGATTACTCTGTTATGAATACCTTTTTTGAATTGACTAAGCGTTAATTCTTTTATCCATAGATGGTAAAGTTGTTTGACTAACATAAACGCACCATTGATTTCACCAAAATCTTGTTTAATTTTCGCAAATGTTTCTTTAACAGCATGTTCATCTGTCACATCACACTGCAAGATTGTAACTGTAGAACCTCGACTTTCAATCTCCAAAATTGACGTCAGTTTATAAATCAACATTTCATCTTCTGGTTGATTATTCTCAATAATCTTTGCCCATTCCATTCGGTCTGGTAATAAATTTCTAGCTAATAAAATTATATTGACATTTTGCTTTTCACTTAAAAACTTCCCTAATTGAACACCTAAATATCCTGTACCACCTGCAATAACATAGTTTCCATTCGCTCTTACTATAATTTCATTGCCATTAAAGTCATCGCTTTGTCTTTCAATAACTTTTGTGTATCTTTTTGATTTTCTAAATGCCACTAATTCTGGGCGATGATCTTTATCTTGTTGTAACTCTTTTAATAATTGTGTAGCAATGTCTTGAGAACTTCCGTCTAAATCATGATCGATCGAATAGGATGAAATAGTCGGCTGTTCCTGTGAGATAACTTTCGCTAAGCCAAAAGTTGTTACCCTAGCAGGAATTATTTTTTCATCGTCCTGAACTTGCTCTGTTAATGACGACATGACATTTAATTGAATTGGATGTGTAACTTCAAACTCTAATAACATCTTTGTTATATTGAATAGTGAGAAAATACCTTCTTCTTGGGATTTCTCCATAGTTTCTTTTGTTTCCATTGTTTCATCTAAGTGCTTGAATGTGTAAGAATGGATAATCCCTTTTAAATTCCTTAATTCATCCACACCTATATTTTCAAACAGCTTATACATATCTTTTTCGGAATTTATGTCAATACCATATTGTTCCGTTGTATATTTTACAAATTTGTCTGATTCAAGTACTTCAATTATTTTTATACCTAAAGCAGCCATTCTATTCTTTAGCTCAACTATATTTTCATCATCTTTATTCACAAAGAAAAGCCAAGTTGATCCTGCTTTTAATGCTACATCAGTAGTCGTATTATCATAAGGATAATATAACCATTTCTTTTCGAAAAATAGCTCTTTCGTCTGATTTTGGAATGCCTCTTTACTAGATGGCCATATTCTTCTTGTATTAAAAATACTGACCGGCAACGGAAGTAATTGCCCATCTTTAAATAATTCGCGACATTCCTCTGTAACATTGTTACCTTCTAAGTATCGCTGCATTAGCGCTTTATCTGCTGATGATGAAGCGGTAAATTCATCTAGATTTTTAATACTATCAACTTGTGTTTCATGTTCATCAGCTAAAAATATGCCTTGTGTATAAAAATTCTTCGGGACCTTTTCAAATGTTCTTACATTTAATAATCTTTCGACTTTTCGAAGTAGTTCATGACAATCGCTTGCAAAAATACATACTCTAGACTGTTCATGGCTTCTTCTATTATTTAATGTATAGGCTAAATCTTGAATACTGTAATTTTCATTATTTTTAAGATGACTAGCTAATGTTTTTATTTGATCCCAAAGCGCCCTACGAGTTTTACTTGAAATAAACAACGGTGTCAGTTTTTCAGTTACTTGCTCCTGTTTATGATGTCGATATTCCTCTAGTACCACATGAACATTCGTGCCACTTATGCCTATTGAATTAACACCTGCTCTTAAAATTTTATGTTCATCAAACGTTTTATTTTCTGAGCTGACTTTGAACGGTGTTTCTTTGAAGCTTATTTTAGGATTTTCTGCTACAAAATGATTAAGACCTGGAACTGTTCTTTTTTCGATGGATAGTACAGCTTTTATTAATCCTGCAATGCCTGCAGCATCACCCATATGGCCAAAATTCGACTTAATTGAACCTAATTGACATTCAACAGTCTTATTTGATTTTTGTAGATATGCCTTTTTAAGTCCTTCTACTTCGAGTAAATCACCTACTTGAGTACCTGCGCCATGTGCCTCGACAAAGTCAATTTCATTAAATGATAACTTTGCATCATCCAGAGCATCCATGATTGCTTTAGATTGAGCGTCAGGATTAGGAACTTGCATTCCATTTGATGCACCGTCGCTACTTATACTTGAACCCTTTAAGACAGCATGTATGTGATTGTTGTCGTTTATAGCATCAGATAATCTCTTTAGAACAATAGCAGCAACCCCTTCACCTCCGATAATCCCATCTGCACTTTCATCAAATGGTGAACATCTATATTTTGTGCTTCTTACAACATAATCAGGCGCTTCTTCTTCCCAATAAGGAAATAAATTCAAATTTACTCCAGCAACTACCGCTAAGTTACAATCCCCCTGCTTAAGTGCATTTTTAGCAACATGAACCGCGGCTAAAGAAGAGGAACAACTCGTATTAATTGTCATAACTGGACCTTTAAGATCGAATGCATATGATAAATGATAGCCCAGATTAGCAGGTATATTTGAAATAAAAGCCCGCTCATCTTTTTCTTCAAATAAATTTAAATAATCAAATGCAGGATGAGGGGTATGCGCTATAAATACGCCAGTATTTGAATCCTTTAGATGATTTTCCTTGTATCCTGCCATGTACAAGGACTCTAATGCAACCTGTAAAAACAAACGCTCCGCTGGCCCCATAAATTGAGCTTCATGTTCATTCAATCCGAATTGTTCAGGATCAAACTGTTCAATGTTCGTTAGCCATGAGCCATACGATCTTGGATCATTCGTTAAATTATTTTTCAAATGGTTATACATGTCATGCAATTTAGGGTTAGAATTAACAATTAAATCAAAACGTTCTTTTGAAAATTCAGTCACAAAATCCTTTTTATTTATGAGACCTGTCCATAGATCATCCAGGTTTGAGACATTAGGAAATCTTAAAGACATACCAACAATTGCGAGTGGTTCACTTGTTTCTTTTTCCATTTCATCTAGTAAATTTAATGCTAAATTTGTATCCAACTTATTTTCTTCTACTAAACTTAATATTTTTTTAGACATTGTGCTGTACATCATTTTCTTCTCTCCTATCAAAGTCTTTAATGTATTTTAGTTGAGCGAAAATTGCCACAGTTAATATAATTAAGCCTCCAGCTAGTAAGAGTAGCGTCCCATACACTCCTCGTTCTCCACTACCTAAATAAGGGATAATATTTACGTTTGAGGCAACTAATTTATCAGCAAGTATTCCTCCTAAAATGTAAGCGACGGGCAATGAAATCCAAGCGAATGTTCTAGCAATTGAAAAAACTCTTCCTAATAAATTGGGCTCCGTATGGAGTTGAATTAAAGTTAGTGTACCTGTATTAACCACTGGCAATAATAACCCTAAACCACCCCAAAAAACGGCAATTAATAGCATATTATTGAATAACCCTGTTAACGTTATAAAAACACCAATACCAAAATTCGAAATTAGTACTAACCATATGATGTGTTTCTTCAATTTGATGAATGACATTAGTACCCCGCCTAACACCATCCCTCCCCCATATATAGAGCTTAGTAAACCAAATTGTTCAACAGTTCCAAAGCTCAATATATACGGCTGTCCAACTACTTGATTGAACCCTAGTGCAAAATTTAAAACCGTAAATAGTAACACTAACGTAAGAAGTGATTTATGCTTGATTAAATAATTGAAACCATCTTTTAGATCACCTAAAATGGTGTTATTTTCTTTGCTATCTTCATTATCACTGTTCTCTTTCACGCTTAATTTTGTCCAAAGTATTAAGAGAATAGGAATGGCAATACAATAAGTAACTAGCTCTGCCCCAATGATATAGATAATACTTCCAAATCCCATTATTACACCACCAATAACAGGACCCAGAACATCACTAGTCGATGATGCCATGGAAAATACACCATTAGCTCTAGATAACTTTTCCTTTGGCACTAGGTTAGGTGCTAATGTTTGTAATGCTGGTGTTTGCATAGAGCTAACTATAGAAAGAGATATAGCACCAGCAATTACATGAACCATACTTATATTCCCTAGTAAAAGGGAGGAGAAAATTATTGAAGAAATAATTAGTCCAATAATATCTCCTAGTAATATTAATAATCGTGGACCTTTCCTATCTATCCAAATTCCTATAAAAGGCGATAACACAATTGCTGGTAGAAATCCCGCAACTAAAACGACCGCAAAACTAGATACTTGACCTGTACTTTGGTAAGCCCAGACACCAAGCCCAAACCTTGCAACAGAAGAACCTAATAAAGATATAAAATGAGTAGCTACAACCATTAAAAAGATTGTAAATCCTCTGTTTGTTGGTTTGCTAAAATAAGTTATCATGTACTTTGGGGCTCCTTTGCATTTCCACTACATTCAATCAAAGCTTCTTCAAACTTAGATAAGAGATGTTGAGCTTTTTCATTACTAATCACTTGTGTATCTACCTCTAAGCTTAGATTAAGTTTTCCATCCAAAATAAAGATGTTTATTTCCAAAATATTAGAGAGTTCATTATCAGGATGAATAGCAGGGGCCTGAGGAAGATTTGAGGAGTACTGTAGCACTCCGTTCCCTCCATTTTTACTATTTGTGGAAGTACTAATATCGTTATCAAAATCCCCTAAATAATTGACCAATATTGATGGCTGAATATGCGTAATATTGTTATTTTCTTTAATCCACCTTGCTATCATAAAGTCCAGTCCACTGCCAATTTCGCTCAATGCTTGTCCAACTGTGTAAAGCATTTCTTCGACAGTATTTATTGTCACCTGTAGCGGATACATCGTAGTAAACCAACCTATTGTTCTACTAAGATCTAATGCTGATTGGCGACTATCTCGTCCATGCCCTTCAAAGTTAAATAACACATCTTTTTGACCGAATATTTGACTAAAAGCTTGAGCAAATGTTACTGCAATAAGAACATCAGGTTTATAAATTTCTGAGTGTTTTCTAGCATTTAAAAATTGCTGTGTACTTTCCTCACTTAGCGTTTTCGTTACGTGATATCGATCCTTAAATAAATAATCTTTTCTGACAGGCTGAATGCATAATGGATGTACATTTTCCACATCTATATTTTCCCAATAAGAATGATTCGTGTGTAATTCTTTTTTATACAATTCTCCTATCCAATCCGAAAATTGCGTCATAGGGAAGCTGATCTTATCTTCACCATTTACAATAGCTAAATAATTATTTTCTAATTCCTCTAATAGAACCCTCCATGAAACTCCGTCAACGACTAGATGATGAATAAAGAATGTCAAAATAGGCTTCTTAGATGTTAGGAACACTACTGCTCCTATTGGTAATACCTTTCCAAAATTAAAGTTATTTTGTAATTGGAATTGAATCTTTTCAATTTCTTCTTTTAACATACTTGGAGGTGTTAATTTTAGATCTTTCACAATTAGCTTAAATGTGTTTACTAAGCTTGGTTCAACAAAAGCCTTTGGTTTGCTCTCGTTCACATCAAACCATGTCAGCAAGCTCTCATTAACCGAAATAATTGATTGGAAAGACTTTTCTAAAGCAGCTACATCCACTTTCTCAGGCAATTCTACTGACATTAATAAGTTCCAATAGTGGGCATGTTTAAATGTTTGTTGGAAGAACCATCTTTGCATTGGAGCAAGTGGAATCTCCTTAGAACTTAATTCCTGCCATTCTTTTTGAATGTCCATTTCTTTAGTAGTGTTCATAGCGATTTTTCGAATACTTCTACAATTAAAGATATGGTCAATTTTCAAATTAATATTTTTTTCCTTTGCCTTTGAGATAAACTTTAATGCCTTGATGGAGTCTCCTCCAATTTTAAAGAAATCAGAATCAATGTTAAATTGACGGTCACTTAAAATCCCTTTTAGTATAGACAGCAACTCTCTTTCAACCTCTGTCAAACTACTAATATCATCTGTCTGAACTATTTTGTCGTCGTATAATTCAGGGCTTGGCAGTGAAAGTCTATCTACTTTTCCACTATTAGCCATTGGAATTTGTTCAATTTTTTGATAATACGTAGGAATTAAAGATTCTGGTAAATATCGTAAAAGGTACTTTTCAATATCTCTTTGATTAATCTCTTGTTGACTGACTAAGTAAGCACACAGCTGTTCACCAGATTCATTTTTATATAATTTAACCACAGCATCTTTAATACTTGGGATTTCTCGCAAATATCTTTCGATTTCTTCTAGCTCTACTCTATGGCCGCGAATTTTAACCATATTATCTTTACGTCCATAACAAACGATTTTACCGTTAGGCAAAACTTGTCCCAAATCCCCTGTCTTATATAAATAGCCTGAGTGTAAATGATTAATATGATTAGCTATAAACTTAGTTCTAGTTAAATTAGGCTCTCCCAAATAGCCTAGGGCAACACTCTCACCACCTAATACGATTTCACCAACACCATATGAAGGGACTAGCTGATTCTGATTGTTCAAAATGTAAACAGAAGTGTTATGAATCGGTAATCCGATTGGCGCATGGATATAATCTGAGTGTAAATCTTCTTCTGTTACTTCATGATAAATCGTTCCAACAGTAGCTTCAGTTGGCCCATATTCATTAATGATACGAGCATGAGGGAATTGATCTCTCAACGTTTTACATAATGATATATCTAAAGCTTCTCCCCCTAGGATGAAGCACTCTACATTTGGTGCAAATCTCTCATCCTCAATTAAATACTGGATCTGTTTAGGTGTGCCTTTTATCGTTATTGTTTCTTTTATTTTGGCTACACTTTCAAAAGCCTGATCGATTTCTCCTTCACAGCATATTATTTTTCCACCCGTTATTAATGGAATAAACATGGAAGTAATAGTTAAATCGACAGATATTGAAGTGAAAAATGGCATATCTAACGATCTTCCAGTAGGTGAATAGTATGCAGTAGCCCAGTTCAAATAATTATTAAGGTTTTTACCTGAAACAACTACACCTTTTGGTTTTCCAGTACTACCGGATGTAAAGAGAATATATGCAGGAGAAGTTTTAGCAAAAGAAGTTAACTCAATCTCTACATGCTCGTCTAGATGAATTGCTTCACTTAGCATATTTTTAGAGCTGCTTTGTTTATACTTTTCGCCCTTCTCTTTAACAATGATGACAGCATCAAATCTATATTGATTTAGCTCATTGCTTACAGTGTATGTCTTCTCAGAACATTCAATTTGTATATCAGCACCTATATCACTGAGAAGCTCTTTTAAAATTTCTTCATTAATAAATAAATCTGTATCCCAATCTAATTTAGTATTCTTATCCATATTTTCTTCTTTAAATGCTTGTAAAGAAGAGACAAATTCATCTTTTTTATCGATATTTAATAAATCTCCCAAGAAGATGATTCCGCCCTCTTTTAAAGAGTCAATAGCTTTTTGAAGTACCACCTTTAAATAGCCATAACTCGGGAAACAATGAATAACACTATTAATGACAACAGCATCTAATGCTGTTTCAAACTTCTTAAAGGCATGAGCCTTCGAAATGTCAAATTGAATATTGTTAAAGTTAGATTTCTGAGCAATCTGTTTATTCCTCTCGATAATGGAAGAAGATAAATCCATAGCTGTATATGTTTTTGTATATGGAGCAAGAGCAAAAGTTGTCAAACCTGAGCCACATCCAAGCTCTAATACATTTGAATCTCGAGGTAAATACTTTCTTATTTTGTTTACTGCATTTTCCGCATACTCTTGCATTTCTAAGGAACTGAAAGCTTCACCTGTATAACTACTATTCCAACCACTAGCCTCTATTTCTGTTTTCTGCCCTTCTGCAAAATAGTTCCACAAAGATTCGTTCATTAATTCACTTGAATCAACAACAGCACACTGATCTAAATCTGTTTCTCCTAACACCATAACCGTTTGAATATGGTCATTTTCAAATAACAGCCTATTACACAATGAATAGAATTTCTTTTCTGAAATAATAAAGTTAGCTTGACTTTGTTTGATAATAGATTCAATTCTTGCTTTTGGGTTTTTAGGTGATACAGGTATAAATGTGACATTACTCATTAAACAAGATAAAATACCTAAAATGGCTGTTCTATTATTGTCAGAAATAATGACAACATTTTTGATTTCACTGTTGCTGTTCAATAATTTTCTTGCTATTGATTTACTTTTATCTACCAACTCTTGATATGTTAATGAACCTTCGTTATCTTCTAATGCTGTTTTTTGTGGGTTCTTTTCTGCCATCATTAAAATGGTATTTAAAAAGTTTCTGCCGTCTTCGACAAATTGACCATTTATAACACTTTTACTATTTTCTACATCGGTGTTATTTAATTCATGCTCATGTAAAATCATTTCTAGTATTTTTAAATACGTTTCAATTAATGAATCAATAAATTTAGATGAATATACACCGTCATAATACTCAAGGTTGCAGAATAACTCTCCACTTGGTAATTCAACGAATTCGAATTCAAGATCCCATTTACTAGTTTTGTGTTCAGAAACAATAGGTGTTAATTCTGCATCGTCAAAAGCTGATGTCGTATTTTTAAATTTAAAATTTTGAAGTGCCACGTTTATATTAAATAAAGGTGAACGACTAGTATCTCGAGGTAAATCTAATTTCTCCACTAATAAATCGAAAGGATATTCTTGATGCTTAAAGCTATCCAATAACATGGTCTTGACATTTCTTAATAATGTAAGGAAATCATCCTGTTCTTCATAATTAATCCTTAATGGGATAGTATTTGTGAATAAACCAATAATTTTCTCTAATTCTTCATTCAATCTTCCAGATACTGGTGTCCCGATCACCATATCCGTATCTCCAGTCATCTGATTAATAAGTTTAAATACACTTGAAACTAAAACCATGTATAATGTACTTTCATTTGTATTAGCAAAAGTTTTTAATTGATCTGCTAATGTAGCACTAATATCAAACCTTTTTAGCTTTCCTGTATAGCGGAAAGTACTTGGTCTTAATTTATCGCCTGTGATTTCGGTAATCGGAAGACTTCCGCTTAATGTATGAAGCCAGTAATCTTCATGTTGTTTAAATCTACCACTTTCTATATTTTCACGTTGCCATGCAGCAAAATCTACATACGTATTTTCTATTTGTGGCAATGTTTCATGTATATTATTACTACTATTGTACAAAGTGAAAAGTTCATCCGATAATAGCGATAATGACCAGCCATCTACTATAATATGGTGCATCATTAAAGCAAACAGACTTTTATCTTTTCCTGTTTTATATACAAATACTCTTAAAAGGGGTCCCGTTTCCAAATCATACGGAGTTTCTTTCCAACGATTTATTTGATCCATAGCTTTTGCTTCAGCATTATCTTCTAAATTAAAATCTTTGTATTCAAATAAATAGTTTGGTTTTTGCAGTATTTTCTGTTTATTTCCATTCTCATGCTTTACAAAAACTGTTCTTAACGATTCATGTCTCTGTGAAAGTAAATCGAATGTTTGGCGTAATCTCTCAATGTCAACTAACCCGTTAACTTTAAAAATAAACGGAGTATTGTAAACCATTTTTTGATCTGTTAATTGTTCTATAATGCTTAATCTGTTTTGACCGTATGATAATGGATATTCATGATTTTCAACACTAATTTGAGGTATTTCTTCTGTTGATTTTGAATGATCATTGTTTAATTGTTTACTTAGTTGTTCAAATGTAAGGAATACATCATCTAATACAAATTCTCTCTTAAATTGTTTTTTCAAACGAGTAATAAATTGTAGCCCTGAAAGAGAATTTCCACCTACTGATATAAAACTATCCGTCTGCTTAATATTCTCTGTTTCTAGGATTATTTCTGCTAAACGAATGATTTCTTCAAGATTTGTTTTTCCTTTTACCTCTATAGCCTTTACGCCAGCCTCACTCTGTAACCAATAAGATTTCTCATCAAAGTAGTATGTAGGTAAAGAAATTTTATGATTCTTCTCATCTTGGAATTGTTTATGCCAACTACATTTTTCACCTGTAATAAAATCTTCTGCCAATTTTTTGATATTGTGATCGTCATGGGTTGTCATATCAATAATTTTTTCCCAATTAGCCATATCAAGATTGATTAAATTTTTACATGCGGCTATTAGATCGTCTATTGTCTCTGCAATAATGGCTACTCTTATTTCATGATGCTCCCTACCTGTACACATCGTATATGCTAAATCACTTATATTAATCATATCCCCAGTTAAATTGGAGAAATGTTCAATAGTGCCTCGCAAAGATAATTCAGATTTAGCAGAAAAAGGAATAACATATGCTTTTTCATTATGATCTTTCTTATGGATTTCAGTCTTCGTTGGAGCTTCCTCTAATAGTAAATGTACATTTGTACCATTAAAGCCAAAACAACTTACACCAGCTACAATAGGTTCATTTTCTTTTTTATTTTTTTTAATGTTAAATGGTAATGTCGGAATAAAAACTGGAGAATTGACAAAATCAATGTGTGTATTTGGTTCAACTAAATTTATTGTAGGTGGAACTATTCCTTTTTTTATTACATGTAGCGCTTTGATTACACCCGATAAACCTGCAGCTCCATCAAGTAAGTGGCCAATATTTCCCTTCACAGAACCAATTGGCAAAAATTGTTTATCATTATTACTTCGTTCAACTGCTTCTTGAAGGCCTCTTATTTCAATAGGGTCACCTAAATGAGTACCTGTGCCATGCGCTTCAATATAGTCAATTTGCTCAGGCTTAATGCCAGCTAAATCCCAAGTTTCGGCTAATAAATCTGCATGTGCTTTAGGATTTGGTGCAGTAATACCTGCTGAAGTACCATCATTATTTACTTTAGAGGCAATTATAACAGCGTGGATATTATCATTATCTTCTATTGCTTGATCTAAAGGTTTTAATAACAGCGCTACTGCCCCTTCTCCTCTTCCTATCCCACTTGCTGAGTCGTCAAATGGCTTACACTTTTGTTGCTCAGACATAATACCCGCAGCATTCATAAAAAGTTTTTCACTATTTATTGGATAAGGAAAAATATTAACACCACCGACTAACGCCGTTTCACAATCATTATTCATTAAACCCACACATGCCTCGTGAATTGCCAACATTGAAGAGGCACAGGTAGCATTCACAACATAAGACGGTCCTTTTAAATTAAAAATATAAGAAATTCTTGAGGCCGTAAAAGCAGGAATATTACCTGGAACACTTAATGGTGTGAATTCAGCCAATCCTTCAGAGTAATTGGTCATAGCTGCTGAAATGTAAACACCTGTATTTGAATTTTTTATACGACTCCCTGCATAACCAGCATCTTCAAAACATTGGTATGCAATTTGAAGGAATCTACGCTGTTGTGGATCCATCACTTTTGCTTCAGCAGCTGAAATATTAAAAAATCCAGCATCAAATTTATCAATTTCATCTAGCCACGCTGCATCCCAAAATGGTTTCTCCTTTGAAATTTTAAGTTTTTCCATATTATTAACAAGGAATCCCTCACACAACGATTTCCTACTATCACTTAATTCTGTTATTTTGTCCTGTTCATTGCTTAAAACATTCCAAAATTCATCAAAATTTTTAGCACCAGGTAATTCCGCAGAAATTCCGATAATTGCGATCTTTTTATCTACTTTCGGTTTAGACTCACTTTTAATTTCATTCACTGATTCAATGATTTGTTTCGCTGCATTTTTTGTTAGTTCTTTATTTTTAAGAAGATTTAAAACTTGAGGTATTAATTTACTCATAATATTTACCCTCCTCTATTATCAGATTATTCAAAAAATATTTTTCTAAGGCCGAAAACTCTTTTATCTTTAGTTGTTGCTCTGATGGAAATTCATTCATTTTACTGCATACGGAAATTTTATAACCATTAATCAAGTTATATTGCTTGAAATAATAAGGATAAGGACTAATATTTTGTTCAATTGAAATTTCATTATTACTAGTCTCTATGGAGAAAGAATCTAAAGGAATGCTTAAACCTAATCCAATATTTTTCACAAAAGCTTCCTTCAAAGTCCATAAATCATAAAAATGTTCTTTTTTCCTTTCAGTTGGCGTTTGACTGTACGAAGCGTATTCTATACGTGAAAAATAATTTTTAATTATTTCATCATCGTAATTAGCTTTCATCTCTTCAATATCAATTCCTACATCACAATTGCCAATGACACATATGACCCATTCACCTGAATGAGAAATGTTAAATTCATAATCTCCATTGATACAGTATGGCTTTCCATACGTATTCGTTTGGATATTTATTTCAGAAGGATGACATTTTAAATGCTTCATCAATAAATATTTCATCAACAATTCAGCTATTAAGGATCTATATGCATCTATTTTATTTAAGTAAGCTTCTATTCTTCTTGCTTTTTTTGTACATACAAAATTCATTAGTTCAGAATAATTTGAAATATGTACAGGTACTTTAATTAAACAAATTTCTATCACATATCACGCCCCCAAAATGTTCTCCATAACCCCAGAGTAAAAATTCCTTAAAATTACATTATAGGAAATTTACTTATAAAAATAAATCTATTTTCCAATTACAATATTAAACACCATGGAATAAATAGTCAATAAATAACCTCCCTTATTTTATAAAAAATACCAATTATGTTATATTTACCATTCGTTATTCTTAGTCTATGAATATTTACATAGAGTCTTGTTAAAACTACTAAAAATCACAAAAAAAAAGGATTCTTCCCTATGGAAGTCCTTTTAAAACAAAATTATACTATGCTGATATGTATGTTTATTAGGAAGTTTTCTATACCCAACACATTCAATCACTCAGATTAATTACCAATACAAATTAGCAGAAGAATATCCTTCATAAAGAAAAACAACATACTAAATTGAACAACTTAAAACGTTCCTTCAATCACCTACTTCCAGTGTCCTGCTAAAAACTTGGACAAGTCCAACAATTTTCAAGGAAGCTTCAATTTATTATTCACAGATAACATACGGATGATCACAATCAAAATAACAATGACTGACAATTGAAGTGGGCTGCTCCACCCTGCCCAGATGCAAAGCCCACACAAAAATGTTAAGACAGCATGGATTTCTTCTCTTAGTGCGAGCGGCGTTCTACCCGCTAACAAATCTCGGATCATGCCACCGCCAACACCAGTAAACATAGAAGCTAGAATAATAATACCTAGATCATGATGGAGGCTTTGCGCTAACAATCCTCCTTGTATTGCAAAGGAAGCAAGACCAATCGAATCAAAGAAATAGCCCCAGCGGTTCCAGTGATGAATCCAATTCCTTTTGACAAATAAAATAGTCGTCAGCGTTACTAAAACAACTAATAAGGATTGCCGCTCCCATATATCTGATACTGGTATATCCAGTACGACGTTGCGAATAATGGAACCTCCATAAGATGTAGTAAGTCCAAGCACAAATATACCAATAAAAGAATATTTGGCTTGTAACGCAACAAATGCGCCACTTATCGCATAAGCAATAATACCAATGACATGTAATACTGACCAGGTCACATGATTCAACTCCTCTTTTTTATACCTACACACATAAAAAAGCCCACCATAAAATAGTTGCGTGGTTACTACGCAAGCTATTTTATGATGGGCTAATATTCTAGCAGTTTTACCTACTAATTTATCCATCTCACCATATATACATTCAAAATTCCATAGAAGCTATGCAATATTGCTATGACACAACGACCATAAAATTTCCCAGTGAAATTATAATTGATTTCGTTGTTAAACTCAATATAAAATTTTGATTACAGTGTTTCATACATAATTTGGCCCATTTGGGAAATGTCATAATCACCTAATGCAGCCACTTCAGCTTGGAAATCTGGTGCGTTTAAAATATCCTTCACCGCCTCAATTAGTTGTTGATTTTCAGGCGTTTTTAATAACACAATGTCGTAACGCTCTCTGACAGCGGGTATAAAATCGACAGGGATGAGCTTGGCGATTTTTTCAATCCCAATTCCAACATCTGCATATCCATTTGCTACAGCAGAGGCAACGTCGAGGTGGCTCATTTCTTCATGGGTATACCCTTTAATCATGGATGGTGCGATTTCATGAATACGCAATTGCTCATCTAGTAGAGTGCGAGCACCTGAGCCTTTCTCACGATTAATGAATGTAAATGACTTTGTTTTAAAATCTTCAAATGTGTGGATTTGCAATGGATTCCCTTTTTGAACATAAAAACCTGCTCTACGTGATACAACATTGATGAGGACAAAGGCATGACTCACAAAGATTTTTTTTACATAAGGCGTATTGTAATCTCCTGTATCTCCATCAAACATATGTAAACTCGCAATATCACAGTCACCATGATACATCGCCATGACACCATTAAAACTACCTTCATGTGAACGTAATACTTTCATTGTTTGTCTTTTCTCAAGATATTTTGCAACTATATCCAACACTAAATCTTGCCCACTAATAATAATTTTCGACTGATTTTTAGGTGAAGTAGCTACAGGGGACATAACTGGAGTGGTACCTGTTTTACGTTTTTGTATATAGGCTTGCAAGTCTGCACGATCTACTCGCATTTGCCGCCCCACACGGAAAACTGGCAAATCTCCCTTTTTCACCAAATCATAAATAGTTAATTTTGAAACCTTTAATAATTGTGCAACCTCTTCAATCGTATAGGATTGATCTTGTGACATATAAACATTCTCCTCCTATAAACCTCTCTTTACATGGTAACGCATTTATAGCTTGATGAACATCTTGAAATTTTCTTCCAATACTATCTTTCTTTTTTACTTATAACTGATTATAATTAGTTATGTCTTGTTATAACGAGTTATAAAAGGAGTACAATCATAGTGAAAAAATTTTATAGTTTATTTGCGACACTATTATTACTAGTTGGTCTATTAGTAGGCTGTGGTAACCAAGAAAAAGAGGTGGCAGCAAACGAACCCGTTGAATTAACGATTTCTGCGGCAGCAAGTTTACAGGATGCCTTAGAAGAGCTTAAAACAACTTATGAAAAAGAGCACGATACGATTAAAATCCTCTATAACTTTGGTGGTTCAGGTGCATTGCAACAGCAAATTTTACAGGGTGCTCCTGCAGATCTTTTCTTTTCAGCAGCGGAAGATAAATTCGATGCACTTGTAGAGAAAGAAATGATCGATCAAAAGCAAGGAACGGATCTTTTAGCGAATGAATTAGTCTTAATCGTTCCAAAAGACAATGAAAAACAAATCCAATCCTTCGAAGATTTACAACAAGCAGGAAAAATCGCGCTCGGTACACCTGAAACGGTTCCTGCTGGACAGTATGGTGTGGACACATTAAAGCATATGCAACTTTGGGATTCACTTGAATCTAAAGTGGTGTATACAAAAGACGTACGTCAAGTACTTACGTACACAGAAACAGAAAATGTGGATGCAGGAATCGTCTATAAAACGGATGCCCTAGTATCTGATAAAGTCGATGTCATTGCAACTGCAGATGATGCTACACACGCACCAATTATTTATCCTGTAGGTGTGCTAAAAGCGAGTAAGCATGCGCAAGAAGCAGAAGATTTTTATCACTTTTTACAAAGTGATGAGGCTATGAATGTCTTTAAAAAGTATGGGTTTAAAGGAGCTCAATAAAAAATGAGTACCGATTTCTGGTCTCCACCTAGACTTTCCATTGAGATTGCCTTTGTCGCAGGCATTATCGCGATCATAGCAGGTATTTTCATGGGCAAATGGATGGCAACCCACCATTTTAAAGGCAAGCTAGTACTAGAAACCGTATTATTGTTACCCTTAGTATTACCTCCTACTGTAGTAGGCTTCCTGCTCATCGTCATTTTCGGGAAAAATAGTCTATTAGGAAATTTTATTATTTGGCTATTCGATCAGCCCGTCATGTTCACATGGTGGGCGGCGGTTATTGCTTCTACCATTGTTGCCTTTCCATTAATGTATCAATCGGCTAAAACAGGCTTTGCCTCTGTTGATCGCGATATTGAACATGCGGCACGTGTGGATGGGGCTAATGAACGACAGGTCTTTCTTTTTGTATCAATTCCTCTTGCATTAAAGGCACTCGTGTCTGGCGGGATTTTAAGCTTCACTCGAGCTTTAGGTGAATTTGGGGCTACCTTAATGTTTGCGGGGAATATTCCAGGGAAAACACAAACAACACCGCTCGCTATTTATATGGCGATTGATGCGGGTAACATGACCCTTGCCTGGACATGGGTTTTGTGCATGATAGCTATTTCCTTCCTTTTGCTACTTAGCATTCATCTTCTAAAAGTATAAAAGAGGTAGTTGGTTCAATCCAACTACCTCTTTTTCTCATCCCCCACTGATGGGTGGAATAAAAGCGATTGTGTCACCAGACTTAATGATCGTTGTATCCGTTGCAAATTCCTCATTAATCGCTGTCATCATTTGTTGTAATGATAGCTGTGGATAGTGCTGTTCCATCCACTCTTTCAATTCAGCCACTGTCACATCTGACAGCTCTACAGTTAGCTTAGGCGCACCAACTGCTTCCTGCAAGTGAGCAAATAATAAGATATTAATCACAATTTTCCTCCTTCTGAATGCCTGGTTCCCCTTGCGGATAGGGGACATTTTCTAATTGATCGCCAATCCATTCCGTACCGTCCTCCCAATGCTCTTTTTTCCATATTGGCACAATTTGCTTAATACGGTCAATCGCATACTCATTCGCCATGTAAGCGACTTTACGATGTGGTGATGATACGGCAATGACTACAGCAATATCAGCAATATCTAAATGACCTACACGATGAGTAATGGCCACTTTCGCTTCTGGCCACTGCTCTTGTATTTCCTGCGCAATTTGTTCAAACATTTTAATCGCCATCGCAGGATAAGCTTGATATTCCAAGTGCAATGTTTTTTTACCATTTGTGATTTCACGTACGGTGCCAATGAACAGTGTAATGGCCCCAGCATTTCGACTCAGAACCTTTTGTCTAACTTCCTCTACATCAATGGGTTTATTGATAATTTCAAATAACGCTGTCGTCATGATTCTCTCCTCATTTCCTTCCATAAAAACTCCATATACTGTGCTTTTTCATGTATCGAAAAGGCTGGGACAGTGAGTGAGGAATCCAGTGGATAACTTGGCCAATAGAGCACACAAATGATCTGAGATACTTGCTGTAGTAAAGCTTGATCCTGTGCAGTTCGTACGAGCACAACCTTCGGATAATGTTCATTTTTATACCCTTCAACCAGAATGATATCCATTGGAAGGGACGCATAAAGCGCAAGTATTTCAGACAGCTGCCAGCTATTTTGCTGAATACTCATACGTAAAGTACCCTCCCCCTCCACTGCTGTGACACTCGCACCTGCCAGCTCATGTCGACTACTATCCTTCGAGGCTTCTATCATCGGCACACCACCGTGACCATGATGCTTGATGGTTCCTACTCGTAACCCTTCCGTTGTCGCTCTCCTAATCAATTGCTCCATTAATGTCGTCTTGCCACTATTTTGATAGCCAACTATCTGTAAGATTTTTCGATGTTGTCCCAAGGCCACTCACTTCCTTGCAAATCTTCTAACAATAAGACCGTTACTGACATGCCTTTTTCATAGCCACGCGAGCCTCCCGGTAAGACGATGAACGCATTAGCTGATGCTAAAGAGGAAACTGCACTCGACTTATCAAAACCAGATGGCACAGCCACTAACTGACCTTTTTCATAATAGGCATGTGCTCTTACAAAGCGTGTAAATGGATTAGCCTTTGTGAAATCCTTACCTAAAATAGCTTGCTCTCTACGTAGATGGGGCTGTGAATTACTGTAGGCAGTGCGAATAATCGGACGTACAAAAAGCTCAAAGCCAACATAGCAAGCTGAAGGATTTCCAGAAAGTCCAAATAATAATTGTCCCTCTCGAGCAGCTACTGTAGTTACACTACCTGGGCGCATTGCCACCTTGTTAAACAATACCTTTGCATTTATCGCTTCGTAAATGGCTGGTAAGTAATCGTAATCCCCTACGGAAACGCCACCCGTTGTAATTAACATATCAACTTCCTGTAAAGCTTTTTCAACATTCTCAATACATAATTCAAGATTATCGCTAAACTTGCCAAAATATTTAACTTCTGCTCCAGCGCGCTCAATTTGAGCCATCATCATATACGCATTACTATTGCGAATTTTGCCTGGCTGTAAAGGTTCACCGGGATCTAGTAATTCGCTACCAGTAGCAATCACACCAATGACTGTTTTACGAAAAACAGGTACTTGTTCATAACCAAAAGTAGCGAGTAAAGCCATCACCCCTGGATTAATATATTGACCTTTTTCAATGAGAACAGCGCCTTGCTGCACATCTTCCCCTTTATACGAAATATTGGTTCCCGCTTCAAAGGTCCGTTTAATCGACATATACATTTGTTGATTTTCTTCGAAAGTATGGGTTAATTCTAACATGACTACTGCATCACACCCTTGTGGGATTGGCGCACCTGTCATAATGCGGACAGCTTGTCGATCACCAACTACTTCGTCATAGACATAGCCTGCGCCAATTTCCCCCACAACCTGAAAGCGGACTGGATGTTCTGAGGAGGCTTCTTTACTATCAATGGAGCGAATAGCATAACCATCATAAGGAGAACGATCAAATGCGGGCACATCATGATCAGCTCGAACAGCTTCTGCTATAAAACGTCCATGGGCCTGTGTTAATGGTACAAGCTCCTTTTTTGCTGGGAAGGCATAGTCCATTACACGATGAACCGCTTCTGCCACAGGGATTGGTTGTCTTTTTTCTATCATTTGGTACACTCCTTTATCCTAATAAACGATAATAAATGCTTTTCGCTTTTTCTATATTTTGTATACCATGTATCACTACGCGCCCATCCTGGAAAATCACAATTCGGTAATCGTCAGCTTGGCAAGAAAGCAAATAAGGATTTACCTGAATTTCACCATAGGGACGAAGCTGATTTGCCAACTGCTCGAACGAATAGTGAACTGGCTTCGGAGGGCGTATTTGTACTGCGTCTCGTCCACAAAGTATCTGTAATTTAGTTTGATTTTCATAGGATAAATAAGGGTATGTTGGTTGATTGCCACAAGATGGACAATCAGCTTGCCGTATTTTTTCCACATTGATTTCATAGTGTTGATTTTGCCAAACATCAAACGTTAAATAGCTTTTTCGCAAGGCTTTCTCATCACCAACGAGCAATTTTAAAACCTCTGCCACTTGATAAGCTGCAACGATTTGAACTGTTGGGCTAATAATACCTACCGTATCACAAGTCATCCCTGTATGTGGCATCACGTTTAATAAGCAATGCAAACAAGGTGTTTTGCCTGGCACAATCGTGTAGGTCGCACCATAACTTCCAACACAAGAGCCATATACCCAAGGAATACGATACTTTTGTGCAAGGTCATTCATGACAAAACGGACATCAAAATTATCGGTTGCATCGACCATCACATCGACATCTTCTAACAATGGCAGCAAGGACTCTGTACAAGCATCCATAATGGCAGTATTGATTTCTATCTCTGAGTTGATAGTGTGAAGTCTTGTTTTAGCTGCGATGACTTTTGGCATTTTTTCTTGTGCATCTAGCTCTGTATATAATTGCTGTCTTTGTAAATTACTCCACTCTACGTAATCACGATCAATGAGGGTCAGCTTGCCAATACCAGCGCGCACAAGTGCTTCTGCGCTAGCACTCCCTAATGCACCTACACCAATGATTAGGACGTGTTTTTGTTGAATGGACTGCTGCCCTGTTTGTCCGATGGGATGAAATAATTGTTGTCTAGAATATCTATTTTGCATAAGTATGAGGCCTTTCTTTCTTTGAATTTTCGTTTGACCTTTTCATTTATAGCATTATAATAAAAGCAATGTTTTTCAGCAAAATACGTTTGAAGGAGGTCTTTTACTGTGCATCCCACACATCACCAGCAACTAATCCAAGTTGCTGTTTTAACGGTCAGTGATACACGCACTAAAGCTGATGATCATGCTGGTCAGCGCATTCAATCCTTACTTCAAGAAGCTACATTTGAAGTAGTAGACTACCAGCTAACAAAGGATGAACCACTGGATATTGCCAATCATATCAAGAAATGGTGCAGTGATCACACAATCAATACCATTATCGTCACAGGTGGAACAGGATTTACACCAAGAGACCAAACCTACGACACCATTCTGCCTCTTTTTGAAAAAGAAATGATGGGGTTTGGTGAATTATTTCGAACTCTCAGCTATGAAGAAATTGGCCCAAAAGCAATGTTTAGTCGAGCCACTGCTGGGAGCTGTCAGCAAACCGCCATTTATGTTTTACCAGGTTCTACAAATGCGGTGACATTGGCTATGACGAAGCTCATTCTTCCTACTGTCCAACATTTTGTCGGTGAGTTGAATCGCCTATGAAAATTGCTGGAGTTGTATTAGCTGGTGGTCAATCCTCTCGCTATGGTCAGCCTAAAATGTTTGAGCTGTTTGCTGGGCAGCCTTTATATAAACATAGTCTCACAGCCTTGCAAAAAAATCGGCTAGATCCTATCATTATTGCTACGAACGCGCACTTACAACATCAATTTGGACAGGAAAACGTCCAATGGATCATCGAAAAACAGCCACATCAAGGCCCACTTTTTGCTTTGCATTCTATCATGACAGCCTACCCTGATGTGGAATGGTTTTTTATCGTAGCGAGCGATATGCCTTATATGAATGCCAATTTTATCAAAAAAATGGTAGGGCTGATTGATGACGCCTATGATGCTATTGTTCCTACGCAAGCGCTACGGGATCAACCATTGGCAGCATTATATCGACGTACAGCTTTACCAATGGCAAAGCAATTAACGGAACAAAACAAGCGAAGTATGAAAGTGCTGTTAGAGCAAATTCGTGTTTGCTACGTTCCTTTTGATGACAATAGCACAACATTTGTCAATATCAACGCACAACAAGATTGGTCACAAACGACTAAAAAGGAGTTTAACGATGAATAATTTTACACATTGGAACGAAGAAGGTCGTCCTAAAATGGTCGATATATCCGCAAAAGAAATCACGACACGTACAGCTATTGCTCGCAGTACGATTATTTTATCGGATGCGGTCTATGAAGCCATCCAACAAGGTGGCATTAAAAAAGGTGATCCGACGCAAGTTGCTCAAATTGCAGGGATTATGGGTGCTAAAAAAACGGCCGATATCATTCCTATGTGCCACCCTATCATGCTACAGGGCACAGATTTCCAGTTTGACTATGAAAAAGCGGAGAATGGCTATGAGCTCCATATTCAAGCCACTGTCAAATGTAGTGGAAAAACTGGTGTTGAAATGGAAGCTCTTACTGCTGTGTCCATTGCTGCCTTAACTTTTTATGATATGTGCAAAGCCGTTGATAAAACAATGGTCATTAAAGAAACCTATCTTGTTGAAAAAACAGGTGGAAAAAGTGGCACCTTTGTGCATAAATAAACAGAAAAATTCGGCATCGTTTTGCCGATTTTTTCTGTTTTTTTACACGCTACCCCCCAATGTGAGACATTTCAATTTTTGAATTTTTCCTTTTTGCCATTGTTTGTTCATTGCGTTCATCTGAATAACGATCATTTCTTGTTTCCCAAACGTTCGTAATACATTTGATGATGGCTGCATCATCTTGCCCTGATCGTAACAGCTCTCTTAAATCAGTGCCTTCAGTTGCAAATAAACAAGTGTATAATGATCCTTCTGCTGAGAGACGAGCACGGGAGCAATTGGAGCAGAAAGAATCTGTCACAGACGAAATCACACCAATCTCACCTTGGGCATCTTGATATTGAAAGCGCGTTGCCACTTCCCCCCTGTAATTTGGAGCCACTGGCTGTAATGGAGAAAACTGATGGATATGCTCAATGATGTCTTTTTTGGACACCACATCATCTAAACGCCAACCGTTCGAATTCCCTACATCCATATATTCAATAAAGCGTAAAATATGATGTTTTTCTTTAAAAAATTGAGCCATTGTAACAATGTCTTGGTCATTCTTGCCTTTTTGAACAACCATATTAATTTTTACTTGTAAACCCACTTCTGCTGCCTTTTCAATTCCCTCTAACACCGGCAATACCTTGCCTCGATGACCATTCATCTCGAAAAAACGTTCTTCATCAAGTGAATCTAGACTAACTGAGACTCGAGATAAGCCTGCTTGTGCCAATGGCTGTGCATATTTTTTTAATAAAGAGCCATTGGTTGTTAAAGCAATATCTTCTACACCCTCTATACGATGAATACGGGTAATTAATTCGGGCAAATCACGACGTAGCAATGGCTCGCCACCCGTAATTCGCACCTTTTTCACGCCTAATGAAACAAAGATTTTTACTAATCGTTCTATCTCATCAAAATTTAATATTTTATCAGACGGTAAAAATGCATAATCTGGACCAAATACCTCAGCTGGCATACAATAGCGGCAACGAAAATTACAGCGATCTGTTACGGATATTCTTAAATCTCTTAACGGTCTGTGTAATTGGTCTTGTAGATTCGTCATTTAATCTCCTTCTTTCAGTGCATTCTGAGCTGGTAATAGGATGCGGTGTGGATGTGTATAAATATTCAATGAATGCTGTCGGATAAAGCCTACCGTCGTAATGCCAAGCTGCTCAGCCAATTGCAAGGCTAATTCAGTTGGAGCTGATTTAGACAGCACAATGGCACAGCCTATTTTGGAGACTTTGAGTAAAATCTCCGACGATATTCGTCCGCTAAAAACAATTATTTTATCTTGCATACGGATGTTGTTGCGTAAGCAATAGCCGTAAATTTTATCTAAAGCATTATGGCGTCCAATATCCATGCGACTTAACACAATGCCATTGACATCACATAGTGCAGCATTATGCACACCACCCGTTTTCTTAAAAATGTCGGCACCATCCTGCATCGCATGCATTAAACGGAAGCAATCCTCAGTCGACATTTGCACCTGAACGTCTTCCATTTTTTTTGCTGCTAATGCATCATTCGTAAAAACAAATCCTTGTCGACTCATCCCACAGCAAGAGGTAATATAGCGTTTGTTTTGCGTCTGCTGGTAATAAGGATTGACATGCTTTGTTTTAATATGCACAAAGCCTTCTTTTTCTTGATGCCAAATTTCCTCAATATCCTCAAAGCTACGAATCACTCGTTCAGATGCTAAATAGCCGATAACCATATCTTCTACATACTCTGGTGTACATACCATCGTGACAAATTCTTGCTGATTAATTTTTACGGTCACCGCGTATTCTGAGACGATTAAATCATCCACTTCTTTCACTTGCTGTCCTTCAACTCGCACAATTTTCCTTGTTATTGCTCGCTCCATAAGGCATCCCCTTTATTCACTGATATTCTTTTCAAAAACAAAGACGGAAATCGCAAAATCCTCTTCAATTTTAATATCTGAAAATAGGTGGAGTAGTTTGCTGCCCATCAATTCTTCCATACCCTCTGGTGGTGATTGCGTATATAAATCCTGAATCATACTCGTCCTTGCAGCATGCACCATTTTTAACCCTTCTGGTGTACCGGCAATAAATTTTTCTGTCGGTGTGATATTACCGTATAAAGTAGATACAGCCATATTCTCGACAAAAACGGTATGGATACGTTCAGGTCCTTTACCAAATACTTCCTTGCGTAACTTTCGAATCATGTCATTAAATTCGTGTATTTTTTTAGACATAGCAACGATTCTCCCATCGTAATTAAACTTTTTTAGGTAAATGGTTATGAGGGTCACCCTTACAGTTTGTTAATGATATAGCAACTTTTAAAAAAATAAAAGAGAAAATACTTTTTGATAATAATTCTCATTTAATAAATTTTATGATAAATATTGTTCATTTTGAAGGAAAGAGCTATAATATTCATATCACAAATGGAATTGATTTATTTTGATCCCTATGTCACGATGTTGCATATTGTTTTTAATATTTGAATTCTATTGTTATTAAAAAATAAAAGTAGATTGAGTTTTTAGCAAGGCCTGCTAAGAATTTTATCCACCATGAATCATTAGCATGTCTTGGACATGTTATTTCATGGTGGATTTTTTATTTTTTTAAAAACCGAGACATGGATAACTTGTTATGATCTAGCAATTTGCCTATTTTGAGGTAGCTTCAAGAACAATTGGGAATTACAATGATAACAAGACAATCTTTTCAAAAATAACCAACTCGATTTGTTATTCCCTTTTTGTCTTAAGCTGCAACATGTTGTCCGATTAGTCTCAAAGTGCAAAAGGAGGAAGTTATCTTGACTCAAATTAATATTAATGGCGTATCGTATGATGTAAAAGAAGGAGCTACAATACTTGATACCATTAATCAACATGACATTCCGCATCCGCAGATCTGTCATGTGCCTGCTGTTGATCCAATCGAAACATGTGATACATGTATCGTGGAGGTGAACGGTCAATTAGTTCGTTCCTGCTCCACAAAGGCAGTAGACGGCATGAATGTTTTATTAACTTCTGACAAAGCAAAAGCAGCACAAACAGAAGCGATGGATCGTCTACTCGAAAATCATTTACTGTACTGTACAGTTTGTGATAATAACAATGGAAATTGTGCATTACACAACACGGCCGAAATGATGGAAATCGAGCATCAAAAATATCCTTACCAACCGAAAGTGGAACCTCATGAAGTGGACATGTCACACCCGTTTTATCGATATGACCCTAACCAATGTATCGCTTGTGGTCAGTGTGTAGAGGTTTGTCAAAATTTACAGGTGAATGAAACATTATCCCTCGATTGGGAAGCCGAAAGACCACGCGTCATATGGGATACTGGCGTTGCAATTAATGATTCTTCCTGTGTAAGTTGCGGTCAATGTGTAACCGTTTGTCCATGTAATGCCTTAATGGAAAAATCCATGCTTGGAGAGGCTGGATTTATGACTGGTCTGAAACAGGATATGTTAGATCCGATGATCAGTTTAATTAAGGAAGTTGAACCGGGCTATAGCGGTATTTTTGCCGTTTCCGAAGTGGAAGCAGCTATGCGTAGTAAACGTACTCGAAAAACAAAAACAGTATGTACTTTCTGTGGTGTAGGTTGTTCATTCGAAGTTTGGACAAAAGACCGTAAAATTTTAAAAGTACAACCTTCCGAAGGTCCCGTTAACGCAATTTCTACTTGTGTCAAAGGGAAATTTGGTTGGGACTTCGTTAATTCTGAGGAACGAATTACTAAACCGCTTATTCGTAAAAATAATGAATTTGTTGAATCATCATGGGATGAGGCACTCGATTTAATTGCCACAAAGCTTGGTGGTATTCAGCAGCAATTTGGTTCTGGTTCGGTCGGCTTTATCTCCTCTTCTAAAATTACAAACGAAGAAAATTATTTGATTCAAAAAATGGCACGTCAATTGTTTGAAACAAACGACGTCGATAATTGTTCCCGTTATTGTCAATCCCCTGCTACTGACGGTTTATTACGTACAGTAGGTTTAGGTGGTGACGCGGGTACGATCAAAGATATTGCCAAGGCTGGTCTTGTCATCATTGTTGGGGCTAACCCAGCTGAAGGACACCCTGTTTTAGCGACGCGTGTGAAACGTGCGCATAAATTACATGGTCAGAAATTAATTGTTGCTGATATTCGTAAACATGAAATGGCCGAGCGCTCAGACATTTTTATGCGTCCGAAGCAAGGGACTGACCAAGTTTGGTTAATGGCCGTTACCAAATATATTATCGATCAAGGATGGCACGATGAAGCCTTTATTCAAGAAAACGTCCTACATTTTGATGATTTTAAACAAGTACTTGGAACATATACACTTGATTATGCGCAAGAAATGACGGGTATTAGTAAAGAAACATTGATCGAAGTGGCTGAAATGATTCGCGATGCAGATGGTACATGTGTGCTTTGGGGTATGGGTGTAACACAAAATACAGGTGGCTCTTATACATCCGCTGCGATTTCAAATTTACTTTTAGCAACGGGGAACTATCGTCGTCCAGGTGCTGGGGCCTATCCTCTTCGTGGACATAACAATGTTCAAGGTGCATGTGACATGGGGACATTACCAAATCTCTTGCCAGGCTATCAAAAAGTGATAGATGATGAGGCACGTGCAAAATTCGAAAAAGCCTATGGTGTTAACATTCAACCACAACCAGGTAGAACGAACATGCAAATGTTAGATGCGATTATGGAAGGTAAAATGAAAGCCATGTATTTAGTGGGCGAAGATATGGCGCTTGTTGACTGTAATGCCAACCATGTAGATGAAGTTCTTTCCCAACTAGACTTTTTTGTTGTCCAAGATTGTTTCCTATCACGTACAGCACAATATGCAGATGTTATTTTACCTGCTGCGCCTTCCCTTGAAAAAGAAGGTACATTCACGAATACAGAACGTCGTGTTCAGCGCCTGTATCAAGTTTTACCGACACTTGGTGAGTCAAAGGCAGACTGGGAAATTCTTCAAGCAGTTGCACGTCGTTTAGGTGCCGATTGGCATTATAATCACCCAAGTGATATTTTTGATGAAATGGCTAGCTTGTCCCCTCTATTCTCACATGCCAACTATGATGTCTTAGAGGGCTGGGGTAGCTTCTGCTGGGGTAGCCATGATGGTAAAGATACACCTTTACTATATGAAGATGGTTTCAATTTCCCTGATAAAAAAGCTCGTTTTGCTTTAAATGATTGGGTGCAACCTGTGGAATATGAGGCACAGTACGATTGTCTTATTAATAATGGTCGTATGCTTGAACACTTCCATGAAGGAAATCTAACAAATAAATCGAAAGGTATTCAATCGAAAGTACCTGATATTTTCGTTGAAGTATCACCGGAACTGGCGAAGGAACGAGGTATTGCAGATGGAGCCTTACTTCGTTTAGTATCTCCTTATGGTGCATTAAAGCTAAATGCTCTTGTCACAGATCGCGTGCAAGGAAACGAATTATTTTTACCGATGAACTCCGTTAATAAAGATTCAGCTATCAACTTCTTAACGGGCCCTGCAGCAGATGTGAATACATCAACACCAGCTTATAAACAAACAAAAGTACGAGTTGAAGTGCTAAAAGCAAAAGGAAAATCACCACTTCCTCGTACGAACCCACGCTATAAAAAGCGTCATCCTCAAAATGGTGTTGAGGTTCATCGGAAATGGAATCGTCCTGGCTACGTTCACTTAACAACTATTAACGAAAGAGAGTGAGAGCATGGCTGTACCCATTACAAGCATTAAAAAACAACAATTGACGGAAGAACAACTAAAGGAACAAAAATTAGACAATCTAAAAGAACTGCTTTCTGATAATGAAGAAGCCGTTAATCAAGTGTTTAGTATTATGGCTGAATTGAATGATATAGGTGCACTAGAAGCAGCTATGAAGCTACTAGAAGCGAAAGAGGATGTGGCCCATATTGCACTTGGACAATTAACTCGTAAGCCTGTAACCAATATCATTAATAATTTAATGGGCGTTGCAGGAGCATTGACGGAGCTAAATCCAGAAACAACAACTAAGCTAATTGATGGCTTAAATTCAGGTGTAGATGAAGCGAGCAAAGCACTTGAATCCAATGAAAAAGTAAGTGCCTTTAAGCTCATGAAAATGTTAAATGATCCAGATGTCAATCGTGCGCTCAATTTTGGAGTCCATTTCTTAAAGGGACTTGGCAAAGGCTTAAAAGAATAAGGTGGTTCCGACATGTTAGTAAAAGAAGATGTTATCAACGCATTACAACAAGTAGAAGATCCAGAGCTTCATCAGAGTATCGTCAAATTGAATATGGTGCGTAATATTCAAATAAACGGCACCCATCTATCGCTGGATATTATTTTAACCATTCCAGGTTGTCCTTTAAAAGCTAAAATCCAGCATGATGTGGAAAAGGCATTACAAGCGATTGGTGCCTCCAGTGTTGCCATTACCTTTGGGGCTATGACAGATCAGGAACGTCGTACATTAACTGCGTCTCTACAAGCGAAAAATGTGACAGAGCAAGGAATGCCGAACATGCTGCTACTTAATTCTGGTGTGCAATTCATTGCCATCACAAGTGGTAAAGGCGGTGTTGGGAAATCGACTGTGACCATTAATTTAGCAGTCGCCCTTGCCCGTCTTGGCAAACGTGTAGGAATACTTGATGCGGATATCTATGGCTTTAGTATTCCTGCTATGATGAACATTGACCAAAAACCTACCATGCTTGATCAAACAGCTATTCCAGTAGAAAGTCATGGGGTTAAATTAATGTCGATGGGCTTTTTCACCAATGACAACCAGCCTGTTATGTGGCGTGGCCCCATGCTCAACAAATGGATTCGCAATTTCCTTGTCAACACATTATGGGGAGATTTGGACTATCTCCTGATAGATTTACCACCAGGGACAGGCGATGTGGCCATTGATATGGCAGCCATGATTCCTCAGGCACAGGAAATCATTGTAACAACACCACATCTTGCTGCTTCTCACGTCGCATCCCGTGCAGGCTTGATGGCTCAACATACGAAACATACTATTCTTGGTGTTGTTGAAAACATGGCTTATTTTGAAGGAGCAGATGGTCAAAAAAACTATCTGTTTGGACAAGGTGGAGCCGATCAGTTAGCAGATTTACTGCAAACACAAGTAATCGCCCATGTTCCTTTCGCTCAGCCTGAAGAAAATACAGGCTCATCAGTATATGAGGAAGAAACGATTATCGGTGAGATATTTACTAACCTAGCAGAAGATTTGCTTTACCAATAAAACAAAAATCCCTTGATTTGCTTTTACACAAATCAAGGGATTTTTCTGTCACAAATAGCCTGCCTTTTTTAACACTTGCATGAAATAAAAACGGTATGTATTTTGAACGAAGGTATCTAAAGGTAGTCCAACATTGACCTGGTATTTCGTAAAAATAAAATAAAACCGTTTATCCCACTTTAAACGCAGGAGCTCTCCTGCCGCTTCACCATATTTCGTAGTAAATTCCTCAATCAAAGGCTCAATCATCTCATAACAATAGTCTTTTAAATGGGCGAGTGCTTCAATATCTTTATCCCTTTGAAAGCGTATAATCCAATCCACTAATTGCTCATTCATGTTTGTACGTCATCCTTTTACATAGAGTTTCTTCCTATTAAATTATACTCCTTTTTTACAGAATCGAAAAATGAACAGTTTTTTCAAATAGATGGTTTTAACTTGTTGTCAAAAGGATAAACATTGGCATTCGCCACTAATCAATAGGTCGATTCCACCGCAGATGATATTGAACATTCCTCTTTTTCGTTTCTTTATCCAATACTAATAATCTGTCACCTGCTTGAATAACATAGGTCTCCTCTAATGTACGTATACCAGGTTGTTGTTGCTCAGGATTGATAACACCTATATTTTCTTCCCACAATACTTGATGATTGTTCATATCATAAAACAAAACCATATGGTCAGCACTTTCCCGCTGTGTTTGACGATAAGACACGAGAGCTGTTTTTTTTGCGATATCCACATCAATCACTTTAGGTTCTAAATTTTGGTAGGCTTGAATGGCTGGCTCTGTTAGAACATCCTGACTAAAATCTTGAATTACCTGATAGTCCTCTACAGACTGTGGGTGTGTGGCAAAATATCCAGGCAACCCTGTCTCAATGAAGAAACAAGCTGCTAGGAAATCTTGAGCTTTTGGGTTCTCACTTAAAGTTTCACCGTCAAAGTGATAGAATTTGCCATCGACACCCTCCAAATATAAATTATTTTGTAAAATAACCATCTGATGTGCACCATTACTTAATTTATCTATTAATGGCTGATATTGCTGACGAAATTCTTGCTCAGAAAGTATTTCCTTTCCTGTTGCTATATCTAACAATGACAATTGACCAAACTCATCATCACGATGATGAACAAGAAGACCACCCATAAAATTCCCGATCAATGTATCTTTATGGGAAGCTGATTTTGTCCATTGCTTTTCACCTGTCTCTAAATTCACAGCCACAATGAGATAGTGAGCAATCAAATGCGTAATGCCATTCGATGTTCCATTATTTTCAGAGCCCTGCACCATTTGGACAGCGATGTGTTGTGAATCATCTGTATAAATGGGAGAATCAGATTTTATAGGAAAGCTTCTCCCCGCTAAGCCAAAAACAATCATGACTAGATTGCTAACCACTATAAATAAAACTAGTAAAATGCTAGAAATAACAAGGCTTTTACGTCTAATAACGATAAACAATAACAGTAAAAATCCTAATCCCAACACGATACATAAAAAAATATCGTGCATCAGCCAGCCATTCAAACGCCATGAATACGTATATCGTTGAAGAAATTGTTCCACCTCTCTACCTCCTCTAACAGCGATTAACTAAAATCTGAATATAGCACATAACAGTCACATTCCAAGCACTGAAATAAATAGCCTTGATGATGACCATTGTTCGTTAACGATGCTGAAAGTTCATCTTTCGGAAAGCCTGTATAATTATCAAATTGATCCTCGATACCTAGCTCCACTATATCACTCCAGCCAACGTAGCCGATAAACGCACAATAGTCCGAACAATGAGCTACCCAATTATTGCCCTGCCAGCTTACGTAGCCGGGCGTTCGATAGAGAATTTCTTGTACAAAGGCCGAGTTAGTAACCTGTTCATCATCCATTAAATCTTGCTGGAAAGAGCCATCATATTTTTGGGCAGCCTTTCCACTGTGGATGCAAGAAGGACAAAGATAATCTACATCCTCAATAGCGTAAATACCTCCTGTGTAATAGACATCCACTTGCTGTTGACAGCAATCACAGACAACGATTTCACCTGTTTCAAAAATTTTCGCCTCTAGCGGTTTAGGAACATATTTAAAGGTTGGAATGATTGTTTGAGTTGGCTGTTGGTCCCTTATTTTTCGTGGTAGCAAAGCATTCACCAAATTCGGTTGATTTATGTAGGTTTGCAGAACACCATATTTTTTTCGATCTTTTTTATCAGCTTTATTCATAATGGTCGTAAAAAGCTGATAAGCCTCTAGGTACATCCTAAGTAAGCAATAGACTTCTACTAGTAGCCTTAACGTTTCTTCCGTTTGCTGCTCCTGCTTTAATCGCTCTTTGAAAACATGCATCTGATTAATCGTTATCGGATCTGAAGGATGAAATTTTTGTCTTAGCTCATGCCATTCCTCAGCAATTGTCATAAAAAATAGACCTCCTTCTCACTCGTCATTTTATTTCACAAAAGAGTAATCTTTTATCATTTGGCAAATTTCCACCTTATAGTTCGAGTACCATTTATCTTGTCCCAATTGTTGTGCGGTTAAATGTTTGGCATTATCTTTCCATGCTTGAATAGCCTCTAGCGATTCCCAATAGGACACCGTAATGCCTTTTCCTTCCTCGTTCCTGACACTTTCAACACGCAGAAAACCAGGCTGTTGCTGTGCTAGGGCATCGATGAGGTCGGCCATTTTGCCATAGCCCTCCCCATCCTGTTTAGTTCTTTGAGATGTAAAAATCACTGCATAATAGGTTTCCATTTATTTCTCCTCCTCTATTACTTTTATTGTAAATGATAATGAAATTAACTAAAATCAAAATATAGAAAACTGAAAGGATTGTGACATATGGGAATTAATCCAAACATGGCGGAGGTAGCGGCACTTCTTGGCGAAAGGTCAAGAGCAACCATTCTTGCTAGCATGATGGACGGGCGTTTTCATACAGCTAGTGAACTGGCGTATATGGCTGCCATTAAACCACAAACTGCTAGCTTTCATCTTGCTAAATTAGTAGAAGGAAAGCTGATTAAAGTGGAAAAACAAGGGCGGCACCGTTATTTTCAATTAGCTGGTGAAGACATTGCTCAATTTCTTGAGTCTTTTCTCGTCATCTCGCCGCCACCTGAAGTACGTTCTTTAAAACAATCTAGCCAAATGAAATTATTGCAGGATGCTAGAACTTGCTATGACCATCTAGCTGGTAAATTAGGTGTCCAATTAACAGAGTCAATGGTGTATGCAGGCTATCTAAAATTAGAGGACAAACAATTTATCCTGACAGATGAAGGCACTTTATTTTTTACTACATTCGGGGTGGATCTAGCTGCTTTAAAAAGAAAACGACGCTCCTTTTCACCTGCTTGTTTAGATTGGAGTGAACGGCGTTACCATTTAGCAGGTGCACTAGGCAATGGTCTATTAAACCAATTATTAAACCTCGGCTGGCTTACACGTGTACCATCTATTCGCGCCATTAAAGTGACCGAGAAAGGTAAAAGAGGTTTTAAAGAGGTATTTCATTTAGACAGCTAGAAGAATAGAGGGCTTTTGGATTACCCCACTAGCCCTTTACTCTACTAAAAGTACGATTTACTAAATAAATCCCACTAATGATAAATAATCCACCAACCACTAACGATTCATGTAACGTTTCGTCTAATACTACCCATCCTGTTAGCACCCCAAAAAAAGGTGCTAAAAATAAATAGGCACTTGTTTTTCCTGGATCACTATTTTGAAGAAGATAGTACCAGCCTGCAAATTGAATGATGGAAGAAAAAATACTAAGCCATAACAAAATCAATAATGACTGTGGATTGACAATAAAGTATGGTTGCTCTAACACAACACTTCCTAGTAAAAGGAGTAAGCCCCCAAACAGCATTTGATAGGCTGATAAAACCCATGTATCAAAGAACATTCCCCATGTTTTCACTAAAAGTGTCGCAATCGCCCAAAATACAGCGGATAAAAGTCCAAATAGAAGACCTATTTTCAATTCAACTTGTGCCCCCATTGTAATGATCACTCCGATTAAGCCAAGCACAACCCCGATCCACTGATAGAAACGATAGCGTACTTTGGTAAAAATGGTGGCAAATATGACAACGAGTAAAGGGTTTGTAAATGTTAAAATAGATGATTCACTTGCTGTAATGGTGCGCAGACTTAAAAAAATACAGCCCATTACACCAGCCGTTTGAAATGCTCCGATGATGCATAGCTTGAGCCATTCTCTCTTTAAGGTCGGATGAGGTCTTTTGAAAATCATGACAACAATGACCATTAGAATGCCTGCCAGCATAAATCGAAGGGCAGCCAATAATAATGGTGATGAATACGGTAATCCTAATTTTACGATAGCAAACGATGAACCCATTAAAAAGGTTGTTACTATTAGTAAAGCAATAAATTGATAGTTTTTCATACAAGATACTCCTAACCTGTTTCATTAATCACTACTATCTGATTATAAACAGGAAGCTATTCAACGCTTATCGAAGTATGGATTACATCCATGTAAAAGAATGGGACAAATAGATTACTACCCAAAGCGACTTCATTGGGGAGGTATTTTATTTTCATGAATTTCAATAAAAAATCTTACCTCTAACAACAAAGAGGTAAGATGCTATAACTATCAGTTATCCATAAATTCTTTTAGGTTTTCAACAATTTCTTGTGATCTTGTATGGTGTAAGTAATGGTCACCGTCCAATGTGATTACTTTTCCATGAACTGAATTTTTGACTTGCTCTTCATGCAATGGTATCCAATTTTTTTCAATGCCTTCACTTTTCGCCTGAACAAATAACAAAAGAGGTAAATCTTTAGGGAAAGTTACGTTTTTGGCTGCTGTAAAATTCATTTCTATATTTGTTAATTCATTGGAAGTGCTCGTATTATAAAAGTTTTTGTTTGTAATCATCCGTATTTGTTCTTTTGTATCATCATCATACGGTAGGCCAGCATATGGATCATCTGAAAATTTTATAAGAACTCTAGCGATCCCGGTTTTTTTGAGAAGTTGTAACGACTTGATTGGGAATTTCGTATCCATACCGTCTTGAGTAGGCACACTGCTATCAATTCCGACAAATGCAGTCACCTCATTCGGATATTTATTGACATAATCAAGTCCATAGATACCTGCTATAGAGTGTCCCATGAGCATATAGCGGTCAATTTTCAACGCCTGTAAAGCTTCATGAATCTCACTCACTATGTTGTCGGTGCTTCGTTCTTTATCGGTATCATCACTTAAACCATAGCCAAAAGGCTCTATTGAAACGACTCTGTAATGAGGAGTCAGTTCTTCGATAAGTGGCTTAAAATCAAGTGTTGGTGCTGCTGTTCCGAAGCCTGGTAATAGGACGATTGTTTCTGCCCCCTTCCCTTGGATGGTAACATTCATTTTTCCCTCATTCACAGTAATGAGCTGACCATAGGGTTCTATTTTCCCTTGCTCTATTTTGTTGCAGATAATGTTTACAATAAACACAATAGCAAGTAGCAGCACTATCGTTAAACCGATAACAGCTAATGATTTAAGTAAGATGCGAAAAAATTTTTTCATTTTTATGCACGAGGGCTCATCTTTGCTCGTGCTTTCCTCCCTTACAACAATTATTCCAGCTAGCTTACTTAGCTGTTATTGACCAGTGTAAAGGACGAAGATGTCTACCCTATGACGGCAATATGAACGCAATATGAACAACAAAAAAATTTCGCTATCTCACGCATTTACTGTGTAACAAGAGGCAATTGGATAATAATGGTTGTTCCTTGTCCAAGCTTACTCTCTACTTGAATGTCTCCTTGATGCAATGATACGATTTGCTTAACGATTGCGAGACCCATTCCACTACCATCATATTTACGACTATGTGAACGATCCGCCTTAAAAAATCGCTCAAAAATACGCTTCTGATCCTCTAAAGAAATCCCAATGCCCGAATCACTTACTCGAACTATCACATGATGAGCGTCCTGCTTCATACTGACCTCAATCATACTACCTTCATTGGAAAATTTAATACTATTAGTAAGAAGATTGGTCCATACCTGATTTAATTGGTCATAATCAGCCATTATATGAACAGCCTGTAAATGAAGATTAAACTGGATGTTGCGAGCAGACCATTGCGGCTGAATTGCAACAATTACTCGTCTAATTTGCTCATCCAGACTAAACGTCGCACGTTGCATTGGCTGTGTCTTCGACTCGAGCAAACTTAGCTTTAACAGGCTATCACTCATCTTAGACATTCGCTTTGCTTCCGACATGATAATATCAAGATAGCGACCTTTCTCCTCGTCTGTAATATCTACTTGCTTCAATGCTGCTGCATAGCCTGATATGGAAGTAAGTGGTGACTGAACCTCGTGTGAGACGTTCGATACAAACTCTCTCCGCATTTGCTCCAATTGCTGTAACCCCTCCGCCATGTCCTCAAAACTTTTGGCCAAGGTACCTAGCTCCCCTGATTGTTTAATATTTAACTCGACATTGAAATCTCCACCTGCAATATGCTTTGTTGCTGTTGTCAATTTTTTTATTGGCTTGACGAGAAACCTAGCAGCCACTATAAACACGACACTGCCAATAACAAGAGCATAAGTAGCAAAATTCAATATCAATTTTATAGCAAAGGAGGTAGAAGGGAGAGAGATGGGTTCGATAAACATCGCCTTAGTCCCCATTGCAGTTTGTAGTGGCATTCCTACAAAAATAGACGAAACACCACCCGGATTAACTTGAATGACTTCCCCATCCAGTACACTTTGAACTTGTGTCATTGTTACATTGGCTAGTGGAACACCCTTTTGCTCTCCGTAGGATTTGAACTGCCCCTTTTCTTCATAAATGCGGATATAGTAGGATTCAAGCTGATGCATTTCACGAATAAAATGTTCTGCTTCATTAAATGGCAATGTCTCAAATATATGGACAATGTCCTGACCAAAATTCACTAGGGGGATTTGTAAGTTTTCATTCAATTTATCTTCAAATACCCATGTTGCCATAAAAAAGGATATAGTTGTGCCACCAATTACGGCAACTAGAAATGTTAAAACGACACGCGTATATAATGATTGAATCATTCGTTAACCTCAAGTCGGTAGCCAAGACCTCGTACTGTCTCAATCTGAAATTCAGTTGTTGCAGTGAAGCGCTCGCGCAGACGCTTAATATGTACATCGATCGTTCGATTATCGCCAGCATAGTCCATTCCCCAAATTTGATCGATCAGCTGCTCTCGTGTGTAGACCTGCCCAGGTGTTTCCGCAAGCTTATATAATAATTCAAACTCCTTTAGCGGCAGCGAAATAGACTCTGTTCCATTTTTAATTTTATAGGTCTGACGATCCAGCATGATTTGACCAAGTTGAATGATCTGCGAGTAGCCAATCCTGTAGCGCTTTAGAAGAGCCCTTACTCGTACCGTCAACTCTAGTGGGTCAAAAGGCTTTGTCAAATAATCATCTGTTCCGAGCTCAAAGCCCTTCACTTTTTCCCATGTTTCCCCTCTTGCTGTCAGCATCAGTAAGGGAAGCTCAGCATTTACTTTGCGCAGCTCCTTACATAACGTCCAGCCATCCATCGCCGGCATCATAATATCCAGCACAACAAGATCGACAGGCATTGAGTGATAGATGGCTAGAGCTTCTTTGCCATCCTCGGCCTCTATTGTTGTGAACCCGTCTTTGCGCAGAAAAAGGCAAACAAGTTCACGAATATTCGCATCATCATCCGCAACAAGTATAGTCGGCATACGTTCGTTCCCCTTTTCCAATGTATTATTCACATACATTATACTATATATCTGCTTCACTTCTCCTTTACCACACACTGTTATCAATAGCTGACGTCCCAAAAATAAAAAACCCCCTTCCTCTATACGAAAAAACGATAAAGGAAGAGGTTTCTATTCAAGCAATCAGCTGTGCAAACCACGCTACATAATGGGCGCCAGGAATCAATAATAGCTGTGCCACAATCGTTCCTAAAAATCTAGAGAACATCATCATAACGGAAGCTTTTTTTAATTCAAGATAACTTCCTCTCTTATTGATGACATCATCGGCCAGTATGGATATTTTAGGATCAATAAATAGAATCAAAAGTATCGTCGCTATGCCATTGATTAATCCAGATGCCATAACCGCAGTAGTCTTTAATTCTGGTACTAACAAAGTGGCATACAAAGCAGATAAAACGCCAATGGTATAAATCGCTGTTATGACAATATTGATAACAAATAATTTCATCGGTATATCCCGTAAGCTAATACCTTTTAAATAAGTAAAATGAGGTTTATGAATGTGCTTCATACCTCGTCTTACATATTCAAACGTAAAGCCCTTTTTCAATAAAGCGGGGATTGAGCCTCTTTCCTCTGCCAAATGGACGATAGCCCTTGAAAAAATAGCTATGAAGGTTGGGATTAGTAAGATCCCTAGTAATGTTCCAAGTGATGCCGCTCCAATAATCAGTCGAAATTGGTTTTCTACATGTATCAAAGCCTGATCGGCTGGTGCTGTATCAACAAGACTTCCTGTAAATGGTTGCTGCATCATATTCGCCAGCCTCGACACCATGACCATCACATTAAAAAGAGATAAAGCCGATGCTAGTAATTTAACACGTGCCCCTGATAAACGTACGGCATAAGCAAGTGTCTCAATAGCATGAATGATTAAAATGAATAAAGCAATCATGATTAATTTATCTGTGATTAACTCCACTTCTATACCTACTCTTCGCTTTCCTACAATTTAACATTGTGACGTTTCTCCCACAAAATAGTTCCGATTGAAAAGATCTTACCCTAAAAAGATATGGGTAAGATCTAAAAAGCGCTTCTATACAATTGTGCTACGCTGCACTTCTAAACCAAATCACAGCTGGAACATTTATCTTTGTTCAAAGATGACGCTCCTTTTCGTATTTGGCATGATAGTAATGGCTATATGTCAATGTAAAAAAACTAAGACCATTTGGTGTTGCTTCACCAAATGGTCTTGTAACAAGATGAATCGATTCCAAGGTGTTTTGCAACGCAATTAAAGTGAACGAACTTATATGCTAACAGTTCAAGTACTAAAGCTATAGGCGTTCAGTAGCTTATAGCAACCTCCATTGCTTCGTGAACTATCCACCACTTAATTTTCTAGGTGGAGAAATCACCTTATAAGGGATAATGGACTTGTCCTTTTTGTCATGCACAGCGTGACATCAACGTTAGTAAGAGTGGCAGGTCTAAGATTATACGCTTATAAATACTGTTCGTATGATAATCTTAACGAATTAGTTTCCACGTATAGGCTGACATTTTGTCATTGAAGTTATAAGACGTTAAATTGAATAATTGTGCTGAACCAGTTGTGTTTGCTATCGTTACACTATTCCCTGTAAAATTACTATGCTCATATATAGTTATTTCTGTATAAGGTTTTAATAAAATGGATGACACTTGATCATTCCATTGAGAATGTGGAAGATAAGTAAAATCTATTCCCTCTCCATCTATATGCTCAAATAAGTGTGGCTCATCAGTTGGTAGATTGCGAAAATTAGAACGTATTATCTCTTCATGTAATTTCGGATTCCATCTATCACCTATATAGTCCATAATGATCCATCCAGCTTTTGTTTCAAGATTCTTTAGATGCTCTAATCTCACTTTAGCCGCAGTAATGCTGTTCAAGTAGGAAGCATAGTAATACGGACTACTCCAAGCCGTACCACCAGAAGACAAACTTGTGAAATTGATATGAATGTGATTTGGATTATCTTTATTTAATGCTGTCTCTTTTAGCATACTATCAATTGCTGCTTTCTTCTCCTCATAGTTCACATTATATTTATCTTGTACCGTTATTTTCACATTACCATTTGTCATAGAAGTAAATGTTGCGTTATCTTTCCACGCAAAATTTTTATATCCACCAGTCATCGTACTACCAAAATATCTTCTTAAGAGTACGATTTTTCCACGAGAATCCCCTAAAGTTATATTCCCTTCTGTCTTCAAGAAAATAGAATCTCCAAAATACTTATTTTCAAAGGTTCTAGCAAATGACTCTTTTGCTCCTGGCATGGATTCATACTCTTCTTTTAGAGACATTATAATGGTTTCACTTGGATGACTTTTTAAAAATTCTTTGGCTTCATTAATAAATTGCTGGAGTGTTACATAAAGATAAACAGGTCCATGATGTAGAACAATTGTATTATCATCCGTTACACGTCCTCTGATGTCAAAAAATCTGACACCTTGATCCATTTGAGAGCGAAAGTCATTTTCTTGCGTTTTTGCCCATACGGATTTTATAGGATCCTCCAGTCTGAATGTACCACTATCATGGGTTCCTGGAATAGAAATTTCTGCTAATGCGCGAGAGTTAGGTATTTCTCTCATCCACTCTGATAAATTTATATTATTTTGTTCGGAAGCTGCCAGAGAAGTTAAGTGGACACCACCTAAAGAAAAAAGCATTGTAAAGAAAAAACATATACTTGCGATTACTTTCTTACTTTTTAATATCACCATAAATACAATCTCCTTCTCTTTCACTCACTAAAAACTACCATTTATCCAATTTTTGTTGAGGTGAGTATGTCAGATCTAACAAAAGCATTCTATTATCCAATGTTTTTTGAAAATGGATGGACAAGCTATAAAGAGTAGCTTCAAAAAACGTTTTTCCCAATCTACCTCTTTTAAAATACAAGTCTTATTAGACGGAATTAACAGGTGCACTGCATCGTTTTTTATAATCATAAAAAACGATGCAGTAGAAATTCATACCCATTATCATAGCAAAAAGTAATCTACTTTCAAGATTCTAGATTTAATTCTTTTATCCCCTCTTTTAATGTGACTGCATCTATTTTTAATGTTTTCCAGCTGTCTTTAGCTGCATTCAAGTTAGGAAGTAAAAATTTAAATTTATTTTGTTCGGCCTTGTCAGCTGCATTCTCAATATGTCTGAGTACTCCTGTATATTGAGAATCTAAGTCATTCCATTGTGCAGACATAAAAGTAAGAGCATTAATCGCATCGTCAAGTGCATTATACATCTCACTAATACTATTATGCGCAACTCCAACTACACGATTTAATGTTAATTTATAATCAACGGTCTGTTGTAATTGTTTTAATAACGGTTCTAATTGACTTAAATTCTCTTTTGCAATCCCCAACATAATACCGCCGGCAATTAGTGTAGGAATAGTAGGCACCGCTATTGTTATTATTCCATCAGATTCTAATTTTTTATAATAGTTTACTGATTCTAAAACTTCATTTAAACGTTTTTGATCATCCTCAACTGCTGCCCCTTGGTTTTTTAAAATTGACTGTAAGAGCTCTTTGTTACTTCCAAATGCTCTGACATCTTTTCCAATATTGTCTCTTAATTCCATTAACGCTTCTATTAATTGTTGTGCACATTTTTGATTTTCTTGAATTTCTTCTCGTAAATCTGTAATTCCTTCTATTAATGTTTCTCCATCATTTGCATTTATTGCATATACAATGACGTCATAATAATTTTCAAATTTAGTATCGTATTCAATAATCCCGGTCAATGTATCAATCAGCTGTTTTTTTACTTTTGTATCCCATGTAAGGGCGTGTGCTCTTGCATCCTTTTGGTCTTGTACAATTTTACCTGGTAAATCCTCGTACCCATTAATATTTATTCCTTCAAAGTTCACATCTGGATTTTTGATCAACATATACGAATAAGCATTCATAGATTTTGCAAAAAGCCCAGCCTTTTGCAAGGTTTCTCTCATTTTGGCTTCATTTGCTGAAAGAGACGTATCATCATAGTTCGTTTGCTCCATTTTGCTTGTAGTTGCATAAGCGGTTACTGGTGATACTATAGAAGTGGATGTCAGGGTTAAAGCGGCTGATACAGCAAGTAGATTGTAAAGAAACTTATTATTCATTTTATATTCCTCCCTATATACTTTTTAAGTTTTAGTGCATTAGTCTTGTGTGAAAGCAATGTCTTTTGCAATAAATTCCGCATCTTTATGAATATCATTCCAACTTTGTTTAGCTGCTTTTAAATCATCAGGTATTAAAGAGAGCTTATGATCTTGCATTTGATCGATATTATCATATAAGTCTTTATAATTTGCCCCCATTGTATTCCATTGCTTTTGGATGTTTGTTAGAGACATGATTGCTTGATCCACTGTTTGATACAAATATGTTAAAGTGTCTTTTGTGTTATTAAGTGCAATAACTGCTTGGTTAGCAAGATCAGCTTTTGTGCTTAATTCCCCTATTTTATGGGAAATTTCGTTATAGGCATTCATATGATTAGATGCCATAATACCGGATGCTGTCCCTAAACCGATACCAGCTGCACCGAGTGCTGTAAGGCCACCAACAACAACCGGCGTTGCTGTTCCACCAGTCACAACAATTACTACCCCTCCTGCAATCGTTCCAATAACTAAAATAGCTGCTCCCAATCCTCCTCCAATTGACCATGCTAAAACATTGTTAAAATGGTCTTTCTGAGTGGAAGATAGCTGCTGAATTTCAGCATGAAGTTGTGGAATCAATGCTTCTTTTCCAGCTAATATGGCCGTTAATCCACCCTTCCCATCTGGACCACCGACATTATTTTTAAAATCAATTGAATTTGTATAGAGTTTCGTTTTGAAATTTTCTAATATGTTAATTACTTCTGTCACTTCTTTTGAATTTGTATGAATTGAACTGATTAGATCACCTATGCCTTCTTTTAGCCCCTCCCTATCTTTTTTTTGGACAATGTCTATTAATGTGTCGTAATAATTATTAAATTGTTCATCGTAATTCACGATATTACGTGCTGTCTTTTGAATTTTTGGCTTCGCTGTATCTAACCAATAATTTGCATTGATTCGAGACAGATCCTGATTAAGATGAATATTTTTGATTAATTCTCCCCCTTCTGACCCTAGATCAATATTGGAGAGATTTACATTCGGTTGCTTAATCATTGTTTTTGCGTACAAATCCATTACAAGAATATGAGATCCCGTTTCAGCTAACGCCTTCTTCAGTCCCTCAGGTCCTAATTCATAATTTCCCTGTTTTTGAACGACCTCTTTTTGAGCGCTCCATTCTTGTGCAAACGCATGAATAGATGTACTATTATTAGCAGTTAAAAGCGTTGTCAATGCAGCCAAGGTTAACACCTTATACGAAAATTTCTTCATATTTTTTCCTCCCTACTTTTCGATAGGTTTTTACAAATTCTAAGCATCAAAATTTATTAACCTGTTCCTCAAGTTGATTGATTATATTTTTTAATCTTCTTAATGTATCTTGTTGAGACAGTTGATTAGCCGCATCAGCATCAGTTGATAATTTTGTTATATTATTTTTTATTAGGTTCAAATCTGCTTTATAGCGTTTCAATAGGTCAATTTCTACATCTACTTGACTAGCAAATGTATGCAAATCATGCTGCATAAGAAGAAGCATGGATTGTTGTAAATCTGCTATTGTTAGTTTCTTTGTTAAATCATATAGTTTTTGATTTTGGATCTCTAAATCATCTAAATATGCTCTTTGTTCAGCCATTAGTTTGTTAACTTCAGCGAAGGTATTATATGTTTTTTTGATTTTTTCTGGGTCAATTGTTTTCATAAGGTCATACTCTTTTGATTTTGTAGCAGCGGCTGCAGCAATTTCAGCTTGTTTATCTTTCTCAATTTTTTCACGAGCCTCTTTTTTAGCTGCTTCAATCTCTAGAATAGATTTCCCCTGTTCTTTTGCTTCTTGCTCTGCTTTTTTCTCTGCTTCTAGAATAGCGTTGTTAATTTCCTTTCCTTTGTTATAGGCTGCCACCGCTATTTGAGCTGCTGGTTCAATGATATCTTTCGAAAGACTATAAATCTCTTGGAAAATATTGAGTCCCTGTTCATTTAAAGCCCCTGGTATCAATGCTATTTGCTGTAAATCATTGTGAATTGATTTTTTTGTATTTAGTAATTCAGCCTTTAGCTTGTCTATTTTCCCTGTTCCCTCTGCGCTTAGTACCTCCTGCGCTTTTATCACATCAGTATCGAGATTTTTTAGTTTTTTATCAAGCTGTAATTTAAGATCTGTTAGCTCATTCATTTGGTATTGAACACTTTCTTCGTTTGTCAGAACCATTTCTTGAAGAACTTCCAATCTATCCAAAAAGCCTTCCTTATTTTCCTTAGTGTCTACAAATTCTTTTAATGTAGGATAATAGGCCTGAAATTTTGTTACAAAGCCTTTACTTTTTGAATTGAGTAAAATTAACTTTGGATAAAGTTCCACTGCCCACTCCTTCATATCTTGTTTTATTAGAAATTGCTCTGTATTTAAAGCTGGTACTTCCTCTAACTGTACATTAGGGTTCATCAAAGCTTTGTCTATATACATTTGAATCAACTTTGATTGTGCACCTAATTTTCTTAATGATGAGGACAGAGCCACGTTCTCCTCTTGCATTTCTACTTGCACTATAGGCGTTGCAAAAGAATGGATAGGACTCACTCCAGTAGCAACAATCGATGTTATTATCAACCCTGTAATTATTTTCTTTTTCATTGTTTGTACCTCCCTACATAGATTGCCACAATATTTTTATTACAATTTGTTCTACATTTGTACACCTCTAATCTACTATTGATATTAGGAAAGTTCTTAATAAGAATATACATCCCTAATAATATAAATTTTAGAGAAAGACACATATTTTGGCAAAAAACAACATAAATAGGCTATTTAATGATGAAAATAGATTTTTATGTCGTTTATTTTTTTGAAAAACCACTAAAACAAACTAAATAAGTCTATATTTGTTACATTTTGCTAATAATGAGTGGATTTAGGGATCAATATTGACATATTTTTTACTGGAAAACTATATTTTGTATGAATAGATAAACTTAGAAATTCTAATTTTTCCGCTTATTTTATAGAGTTCACGCTATTCACATTTCAACTTCTTCCATTTCCACACTGGATAAAAACTTTTGTCCCCATAGAAAAACACCTTTCGTTGATAAGTTTATCAACGAAAGGTGTTTTTATTTGTCTTGTTAGATTTTTACTTTGAAAAATGAGAGGTACAGCTTTCGTCTGCTTTTTCACCTTCGAGAAAGAAAATAACTATAGGAAATGGTTCACTTTTCTTTGAAGCAACTCTTTAAACTTTGAAACTATCCCCAAACAAGATTGTTTCGTAACCAATGTAGTTTATACTATGCTCAAGCTCTTTTAGACCAAATCACTACGGGAATGAGCAGTAAAGACAATAGCCCTCCTGCTAAGGACAATGCCGCATAACTAGCATTCGCGACGACCATTCCTGATAGAGCACCACCAGATGCCCCCGCTAGTGCAACTAAAACATCCATTTTCCCTTGTGTTTTTGCACGTGTAGACGGCTCGGTCGCATCAACAATTTGTGCGGTACCACTAATTAAACCGAAGTTCCAGCCTAACCCCAGTAAAGAAAGTGCTACTATTAATAAAACCATCGAATCGCTTGGAGCGAATGCCGCTAATAAACCCGCTAGTAGCAAGGTAACACCGGCGGCAATACTCATGACTGTTCGTCCAACTTTATCAACAAGAATACCTGTTACAAGCGATGGCAGATACATAGCCCCTACATGAAATCCAATCACAATGCCTACTTCCGATAATCCATGTCCATGATGTTTCATATGTACTGGTGTCATCGTCATGATTGCGACCATGACAATCTGTGTCAGAACCATCACCGTTGCCCCTACTGCTAGACCTCTTTTATTGCCAGCTGTATGCAAGGATGGTGCTTGATTATCTTTGTTCATTTTTTGCTGATGTGCCTCAATGGCCTTAGCTATTTCTAAAGGATCAGGACGCAACATAATAAATAACACAAGCCCTGCGACAATAAAGGCAACAGCAGATAATAGAAAAGGACCTGCAAGAGATGGAACACCAATGGATAGCGCCACTCTCCCCATCATTTCTACTAAGTTTGGACCTAAAACAGCACCGAACGTTGTCATCAGCATAGTCGTACTAATCGCCGTGGCACGTTGTTTATCATTGGCTAAATCCGTCCCAGCATAGCGAGCCTGTAAATTCGCCGCAGTGCCAGCACCATAGATTAATAGAGAAGCGAACAAAACGATCACACTATTCATTATAGCGGCCAGAACGACACCTATGGCCCCTATTCCACCGACTATAAAACCTGTTGCTAAGCCTGTGCGACGACCATATCGTTGCGACAGTTTCCCTACAATGAAAGCTGCTCCTGCAGAGCCTAACGTAAATAATGCAGACGGTACACCTGCATAAGCATCTGTTCCTAGCATTTCTTGAGCTAACAGAGCACCTACTGTAATACCTGCCGCAAGCCCAGCCCCACCAAAAATTTGAGATAGACTGACAACGACCAACACACGCCTATATAAGTTTTTTAGTTTCTCTGGGGACTCTATATAGGATTCTATTGAACCTTGATCTTTTACAACCATTTTTCAACCTTCCTTCTCTAAATATAATGTATTATCTATGTAAATATCCCTTTTAAAGTGCCATCATCTTCAAGGTATTCTATGCGTACCAACCAAGATTAATTGAATCTATAAAATAAAGAAGGAACCGTCCTCATTTCATAGACAGTTCCTTTCATCTGCCACCACCCTTATATCGCTAGAGGTATTGGTGTAGAGCATGAGTTACATGGAATTAATACGCATGCATAACCACTTTCTTCTTTTTAGAATAGAGTAAGAAAGTAGTTGTTAAACCTAAGCTAATAATCCCGAAAACAAGCCCCATGCCACTTAAACCGATTAAATCTAGCATCATCCCTGTAGATAAGAGCACAACTTGGAAGACGACCGAATCAATCATATTACGGAATGAGAAAAAACGTCCGTGGAACTGTTTGGGTACTTGTTTCTGGAAAATAACCATCGTTGTCGGGAAAAAACAGCCGACTGAAAAGCCAAAGACCCCAAATGCTACTAAAGCGAAAAATGGAATTTCCGCCAATAATAATAATAGCTCCATTGAGCCGATAATAAAGGCTAATGAAAAGAGCAGTGTGCCCATGTGTACACGTTCAGCAATTATTTTTAAGCCTGCAGCACCTAGCATAAAGCCAATGCCTTCGACTGTATATAACAATCCTGAGATGGTTGTTGATTGATGGATTTCAGAAATTTTCATAATGACTAAATTGAAAGAGCCTAAAAATAATGTGGGAATTAACATTAAGACGAGTGTCATCAGGACGACCGGATGCTCCTTCACCATAGGCCATACTTCTTTAAAGTTTCCTTTGTCTTTGTGTGTCAGTGTTGCATTTGTCGTTTCATCTAATTGCAGTAAGCTTGTAATAACAAACATGATCACATAGACAATAAATGAAATAATATATAACCATTTTAAGTCAAAGAAGCTTAACATAAACCCTGCTGCGGCTGTGCCAACAATTCTTGAAATGGTTCTAGCATTCATTTGCCAAGCATTAAGCGTAATTAAATCTTGTTCCTTCGCAATCATTGGAATAATCGATTGCAAGGCAGGCATATAAAATGCGGCTGCTATTTGCAACGTAATTAAAAAAAGAATCATCCAAATAACCGAGTTGGTATAAAGTGCGATAAACATAAATAAAACACTAATGATTCGTCCGATACTTGCCATCTGGACAACCGTTTTTTTCTTCGATTGGTCAATGATGCGCCCTGCCATTGGACCGACGACCAAGCCTGCTAAAATACCACAGGAAATAATTAATGATTTGTGAAAGTCTGAAGGTACTACCTCTTGCATAAAGGCTAGATTTCCAATAATGCCAGCCCATAGGCCAAGTCCGACGACAAATTCACCTAATAAAATAATCCATACGTTTCGATTTCTCCACATGCTGTTCTCCTTGTTGTTTCTTCAATAAAATTTATCGTAACAAACTATTAAATATTCGTACATAAAAATATAGAAAAATTTGTTAGAATCTAAGCATTCTCTTTCTAGCATTTCTTAATGAGTATACTATTTTTCTTAACTGAAATACTCATCCAAAAGGTTGAACTTCCATCTAAAAGAAAAAACACCGTTTGATGAGCGCATCAAACGATGTTTTTCGTTAAGACATTTCTAGCTTATGAACAAGTGCTTTTTTTCTACGTTCGATTATTTTTTGGCTGATGAACGTCACAATAAATATTAACCCTACTGTTGTCGCCATCATACCAGCTATAGAAGTATCCCAAAACTTCGCTAAATAATAGCCGATAACCGAAGCTGCAGCACCAAAGAGCATACTATAGACAAACATTTGCTTAATCGTCTTACTAATTAAATAGGAAGTGGCGGCTGGTCCAATCAACATGGCAACTACTAAAATGGCCCCTACACTATCAAATGCCGCAACAGTCGTGAAGGAAATGGATGTCATAAAGCCATAATGAAGAAATACAACGGGAATCCCAATGGTAGCCGCATACACAGGATCAAAAGTGGCAAGCTTCATTTCTTTAAAGAATAATAGCAAGAAGGCAATGTTAATCACTAGGACGAGTAACAACATCCACACGGCCTTAGGCATCGCTAGCCCAAGCAGTGTCCATTTATCCCAAGGTACAAAAGCAATTTCCCCCATTAGAACATGTTCAACGTCTAAATGGACATTGCCGGCATATAAGGTGATCAGGAGGACACCTGCCGCAAACAAGGAGGTAAAGACCACCCCTATTGCGGCATCTTCTTGAATGCCAGAAGAATGCAATAGTTGCACAAGGTAGGCTGTTAAAATTCCTGCAAACGCAGCACCTACAAGCATCCAAAAGCCATTTAATGTCTGGGTAACAAGGTAGGCCATCACAATACCAAAGAGCACCGTATGACTGATGGCATCTGCAATCATGGACATTCTACGCAAGATAAGGAAGACACCTGCAATCCCACATGTCACACCAACTAATAATCCTGTGAATACAACCCAAAATTCGATCATCCTACATCACCCTGCTTTCGAAATTGCATTTTTCTACGATATTTACTAATTTGACCTGCAGGACTAATAAAATACGATATAAAGAATATTCCTGCTGCTACTAAGACGATAATCGGACCAGTCGATAACCCTGTTCGAATCGCACTAATAAAAGTTCCTGTTATGCCAGCAATTCCTCCAATCGCGGCACTCAAAATAAGCATCGTGCTTAATTTTTGTGTCCATAGCTTGGCACTTGCAGCAGGAATAATTAATAAAGCAGACATTAATATGACGCCGACAGCTTGTATACCTGTGACAATTGTCATCACAATTAAAACTGTTAAGGTTGCCTTTAAAGCCTCAATTGGTAAGCCAATCCCTTTTGCATATACAGGATCAAAGATGAGTAGCTTCCATTCCTTATAGAGTAAGAGACTAACCATTATAATAATGGTTGCACTAATAAACAGCCACATTAAATCCGCTTTGGTCATCGTCGCTGCCTTGCCAAAAATAAAATTATTCAGACCGCTTTGATTACCAAGTGGACTACGGTTGACAACTGTTAAAAATACTACACCAACACCAAAAAATACAGTGAGGACTAAACCAATGGCAGCGTCAGCCTTCATTTTTGAAAACGATACAATCCATTGTATACAATACACAGATAATGCAGATGTGATGCCCGCTCCTAGCATTAAAACCGGCAATTCCTTTTGACCTGTTAGCAGGAATGCGAGCGCAATACCTGGTAATGCTGCATGTGCCGCAGCGTCACCAACTAAGCTTTGTTTTTGCAAGAAGGAGAAAGTGCCTGTTATACCAGCTGCAATGCCCAAAAGCATTGTTCCACTAAGTACCCACAATAAATTACCACTTAACATTGTGTCCCTCCTTACGCATGCTGCATCATGAATAGTTTACCACCATACGTTTTTTGTAATTGTTCTGGTGTAAAAACATCTTCTGTTGCACCTGATGCTAAAATCGTTTTGTTTAATAGAATCGTATAATCAAAGTATTCTTTGACGGTTTGAAGATCATGATGGACGACAAAAATACTTTTTCCCTGTGCCTTTAAATCTTTTAAAATATCAATAATGGTTTTTTCAGTCGCAGCATCTACACCTGCAAATGGTTCATCTAAAAAATAAATATCTGCATTTTGAGCAAGTGCTCTAGCTAGGAATACACGCTGCTGCTGACCTCCTGACAGTTGTCCGATGGAGCGCTCTGCAAAGTCCAGCATCCCAACGCTTGCTAACGCTTGTCGCGCAACAATTTTATCTTGCTTGGATGGTCTTTTAAATAAACCTGTATGGCCATAACGTCCCATGAGCACTACATCCAACGCATTTGTAGGGAAATCCCAATCCACAGCATTACGCTGAGGGACATAGCCAACAACTAAACTTTTCGGCTCAAACACCTTCCCTAGAATTTCAACCTTTCCTACTTTATTAGGAAGTTGATTTAAAATGGCCTTTAAAAAGGTTGATTTCCCTGCACCATTCGGACCAATAATGGCCGCTAGATGACCTTTAGGTACCGTCACACAGGCATTCTCTAATACTGTTTTTTTATCATATGCTACTGATAGATTTTCTACTGTTAATGCATCCATACCATTCACCTACTTTAATGCATCGACAATTGTGTCGATGTTATGTTGATACATACCAATATATGTACCTTCCGTTGTTCCTTCAGCACCCATGGCGTCTGAGAATAATTCCCCACCGATGACAATGTCGTGACCTTTTTCTTTAGCCCCTTCAATTACAGCCTTCATCGCTTTATCGGATACACTCGATTCTATAAAGAGAGCTTTAATCTTATTTTCTACTAAAAAATCAACCATTTCCTGAACATCCTTAACACCATACTCTGAATCTGTACTAAGCCCTTGTAAACCACGTACTTCAAACCCTTGGCTTCTACCAAAATAATTGAACGCATCATGAGCAGTTACTAAGATTCGTTGCTGTTGTGGTATTTCGTTCACACGGTTTTGAGCATAGCTTTGTAAATCATCCAGCTTCTTTAGATAAGATGCTTCATTCGTTTGAAAATCATCTTTAAATTCAGGGTATTCTTCCTGAAGTTGTGTACTGATTGCTTTGACAACGCCTTTCCATAGCTCAATATCAAACCATATATGCGGATCATGTAACATCGAATCATCGTCACTTGCAAGGAGCTGCTTTTCATCTAATGTCTCGCCCACTGCTAAAACCGTTTTGTCCTTCGCCATTTGTTCAAAAATATCAAGCATTTGGCCTTCTAAATGTAAGCCATTGTAAAAAATGACTTCAGCTTTATCCAATTTCGATAAATCACTTTGTGTCGCCTTGTATAAATGGGGATCTACCCCTGGGCCCATCAATGCCGATACTTGTAAATGATCGCCACTAATTTCTTTAATTGCATCCGCTATTTGTCCAGTCGTTGCGACAACAACGCCTTCTTTCTTCCCCTCTGTTTCAGTTGAACAACCGAATAATAGAAGGGAGAGTGATAGTACCATTACACCTAACCATTGTTTCATTTTTTTACCTCATCTTTCTCTTTTTTAGTGATTGCTTGAAAAATAGCTAATATGTACGAAGTAGCGAGTTAGCGGACAAGCCATACCTTTCCTGTCATGCCCGCCTTTTAGCAACTGCTGTCGTTCACATCACCGATTTTTCTCATACAATCGCTTAATTTATATTCATTTTCCTAATAAGCTGGCGCCAGCTCATCCAGAAAAGTATTAACACTATACCTGCCCCTACAGAATCGGTGAGTTTCCATAGTATTGCCAGAAGAATTAAAATGACCATTGGAAAAATTGTCAGTTTGATATCACCTAAATTTTTCATACACGCACTCTTCTTTCTCTGTAGATATTTTGTTTCCCTTAGGAAAAATATATGCTTAAAACAAAAATAATTCAACCTTTTTATGAAAATTTCTTTTGAAAATTTTTTTTCATTAAGAAAATATAATTTCGCCCAAACAAAAAAATCTCTAATTATTTCATTAGAGATTTTTTATAAAAATGCAAAATATATTATACAAACCTTTCACTCTTCTTTTTCCAGTGGTTTCCCTATAAATTCAAATGCATAAATATGAGTTTTAGTTAGTTCGATAATATCTTTGATTAAAGCGTCTTCCGATTTTTCATAACCACTCGCAATCCATTGCATCATCAATCCATAAAAACCGTATGAAGTATAATGCTTGAACATGTCCATATTGACTGGCTGCTGATTGATCGTTTCAAATTTAAATTGCTCTTGATATATTTTTGTAATGGTTAGGGGCATACGTGTATGCAATCCAGGAATTGTATCTTCAACATTCAGCAGCTCGAAAAATAGTCGATGCTTGTAAATATAATGAATAATATTAAAGGATGGCGCTTTCAATTTCGTCGTATACACCTTTTCCCCATATAAGTAAGGTTCACCTACTGCGACTTCCAGACCATTCAACATCTGTTTGAGCAAATTTTCCGCTAACTCAAATTTATCTTGAAAATGCACATAAAAAGTACTACGGTTATAGCCAGCTCGTTCCACAATATCCTTCACTGTCAAGGCTTGAAACCCATGCTTTTTAATTAATTCGACAAACGCCTCATAAAAATGACGACGGGTTCTTTCCTGTCTTTGTGTCCATTTTGGCAATTTTACTTCCTCCCTTTTAGACATTTCGGGCAAATATGTCTACTAGTTAGACACTTGCTACGACATTAATGATTGTTTCCAATTTCAAGCGTTTTACAATAAAAGTACACCGTCATTTACGAAGTGTGCAAGAAAAAATTATGATTTAAGGGAGTGTCATATATGGGGAAATTACAAGATAAAGTCGCAATCATTACAGGTGGTGCTTCTGGTATTGGTGCCGCAACCGCTCAATTATTTGTAGCAGAAGGCGCAAAAGTAGTACTTGTGGACTTAAACGAGGAAAAAGGCCAAGCCTTTGCTGCCGAATTACAGGCAGCTGGTGCAAAGGCTATATTTATCAAAGCAAATGTAACAGACGAAAATGAAGTAGCAGCTATTTATCAAACAACAATTGAGACATTTGGCAAAATCGATGTCCTTTTTAATAATGCTGGAATTGGTCGTGTCACACCAACTGAGGAGCTTCCTTATGTGGAATGGCGTCAAACTGTAAATGTAGATTTAGATGGTGTATTTTTAATGGCGCAGGCTGCCATTAAAGAAATGCTGAAAGTGAATAGCGGTACAATCGTTAATACGGCTTCGATGTATGGTTGGGTTGGCTCACCAGGATCAGCCGCCTATAATGCAGCAAAAGGGGGCGTTATTAATTTAACACGTTCATTAGCATTGGAGTTTGCTACTCGTGGTATTCGTGTCAATGCCCTATGCCCGGGTTTTATTGATACACCGATTATTCCAGAAGAAAGCAAGGAGCCACTACGTCAAGTAACACCTATGCAACGCTTAGGACAACCAGAGGAAATGGCAAAAGCTGTTTTATTCATGGCTTGTGATGATTCAACCTTTATGACAGGTAACACATTAACTGTAGATGGTGGCTACACAGCCCAATAATTATGTCGTAAATAATCGCTTCCCCACAAGGGACAGCGATTATTTTTTGTGCTAGAAAAATTTGCAGTTTTTATCCATTTCCTGCAAACTATTACTAAAGCGAGCAAGAAAGGATGAAAACGACGAATGAAAAAATTAGTATGTACATTATTATTTTCCATTCTGATTGTAGCCAGTGCAGGCAATGTACAAGCTGCTGGCTTTCGAGATGTATCAGAGGATCATTATGCCTATGAAGCGATTGGATGGGCAGAAGAGTATGATATTGTCAACGGTTTTACAGATGGTACATTTAAACCAAATGCCACGATTACTGAACAGCAGTTGGCCAAATTGCTAGCTAATTTTTATGAGCTTGAATCACCCATCGATGAGTTAAAGAAACAGACTCCTACGGCAAACTGGTCGGATGAATTTTATAACCAACTCGCTAGCTATGGTGTACCTTTAAATGGTTATTTTGATAACCGAATTCGAGCGGCTACTGTGAAGCGCGGTGTCGTAGCACAAGCAATTGTTCATTTAGCTAGCGGGAAGAAAGGGTTAGATCACTCTATTCAATTTTTACTTGATACCTATATTTCTTCAGGGCAAAATCCACAGTATGAAGATCGAAATTTACAGAAGTTTTATGGCGTAACGAACAATATGACACGTGCACAAGTTGTCACGATGCTCTATCGCATGGATGAACGAAATTTTTATGAAATTTCAGCGGACGCACAGTCCATTCATGATAATGCCAACAATGTATCTTTAAGTACAAGAGCGAAAAATGCTCAAAACCAGCTCGATAAATCATTACAGCAAAATACCCCTAGTAAGAGTGCCTGGGAAGGCGTTTATACGTATTATTATAAATGGGGAAAAGGAACAAATGATTTTAATCGCCGCGATGCCATCATTTCCAATGCCACAAACAACAGCTTTTCTCTTGCTTTAACGGCGAATGATGGCACCGCTTCAGGTAGTGTCAATGGTACCGCCACAATCACAAGCAGTACGAAAGCCATCATGAATAAATCCTCTAATGGCAATCGTTGTGTCGTCGAGGTAGAGCGTTTATCTAATAACGCCCTGAAAGTGTCCGAGATTGATTGCCGTGCAGAGCGTAATGAAAGCACTAATTTCTCTGGTACATTAAAGAAACAATAGCTTGCAACAGAGTCTGATTCTTTCAGGCTCTTTTTTCATTGCCAAATGCTTCATAGCTAAGCTTGGCTATAGCAATAAAATCCTGTAAATAGGCATGCATATGCTTATCTTTATGCCATGCAATATCTGTATAAATGGGCGCTAGGTCGATTGTAGACGGTAGCTCCACTAAATTTCCACTTTCCAACTCTTTTTCTACAACCATTTTAGGCAAAAACGTGATACCTAAGCCTGCCATCACACATTGCTTTATCGCCTCAATACTGGCAAACTCAATCATTTGTGAAGGCAAGACACCTTCTTGCTGTAGCTGTGCTTCTAAATGATTCCGATAGGAGCACCCCATTTCTGTTAACAGCATAGTTTCAATTGATAGTTGTTGAGCAGATAAAGGCTGCCTGATTTTTTTAGAGGCACTGACAAAAACAAGCTGTTCTTGAATCAATCGTTCTCGCTGTAGCATGGCGGTTTCCTGATACGTATCTGTTATAAATGCAACGTCGAGTTTGCCTTCTTGTAATAGCTCCTTCCCAATGTCTGTCGTATGCACTGGCTTAAAAATGATTTTCACATGCGGGTGCGCCTGTTGAAATTGTTGTAAAATACTTGGCAATCGATAGACACATTGGCTCTCCTGCGCCCCCACTTTTAAGACAACATGCGCCTGTTCATTGGACATCGCTTTTTTCATATCATGATCTAGCTTTAGCATTTTTTTTGCATACTGTTGGAGATGTTTCCCCTCCTCTGTCAGGACAATGCGTTTTCCTAGCCGCTCAAAAAGAATAACACCCAATTCTTGTTCTAATGTTTTAATTTGGGCTGTAATACTGGACTGGGCATAGTCGAGACGCTGTGCTGTCTGGGTAAAGCTTAATGTTTCAGATGCCGTTAAAAACGTTTGGAGCTGCTTCATATCCATTCACTTAATCCCCTTCATTCGGATTTTCCGATAGATTTTACCGAAACATTCATAAAAATTGATAGTAAAATCCAGTTTACACTAGTTAGTAGTTGAAAGAAAGAAGTTGTGTCTCATGATTCATCGGAAATTCTGGACAACAAAGCAATGTCGAATAATGAACAGATATTATGTTAGCAGGTGTACCATACGACAATTTATATAGCCAAGGATTTACACATTGAGCCTCTCTACGATTTACGTCACGACGTTATGACTTTCTGATGCTCGAGAAAATTTTAAAAAACATGGTAATCGATTTAGCCAAACCGAGCGACAATAAAAGAACCTTTAATCAAATAAAAAGAAACGGATTTGGAAGCTACATATCGTCCAAATCCGTTTTTAAATCGCGGGAGAAAATTTTGTTCTTCTCTTTATATGTCTTTAACATAAGAGCATAAATGATCTTTTATAGTAGCTAACATACATCAGAAACAAAATGCTATTGTAAATCTTTTCGAAGACATTCAGCTGCAGACAACGCTGTTAAATCTTGAAGGATATCTCCTGGCTTGTTTCCTTCTCCTAAAATATACCCTTCAAAAGTTGTGCCAATAAAGTCAAAGATATGTTGAAACTGCTGAATCATTGGTAAACCTTTCATATAAGGTTGATCTCCACCAACTGCAATTACATAGGCTTTTTTAGAAGACATCATTGCTTTGAAATTAGGATAATTTGTGTCTCTTAAAGTTTGTGACCACCGATCAATAAAGTTTTTCATCGTCCCAGTCATGCTGTACCAATAAATAGGGGTCGAAAAAATAAGAATATCATGCGGGAGTATACGATCTATGATGGCGTTATAATCATCGTTTACTTCGGAAAATCCCCCCTCTGCATGCCGCTTATCTATTATTGGTTGAATGACATAATCCTTTAGATAAACTTCTTCAACATTTAAGCCTTGCGTGATTAATTTTGTGAGTGTCTCTACATTCCCATTCGGACGATTTCCACCGTAAATAACTGCTATTGACATATTGATTATCCCCTCTTCCTTAAAATTCCCTACTATTGTTTCCGAATGCTTATATCTTATTATGATTTTACAAATCGATAAAGATGATTATTTCGATAAAATAGATCGAAAAAATTGATTATAAAGAGGTTGCTAAATAGAAAATAAACAAGGATTACTTTCAAGCACGCTAAAAGGAGAGCTTTCACCCTCCCCTTTTAAAATCAAATCATATTTATGAAGCCTTTGTTTTGGATAGTTTTTAATGTGAGTCGTTCTCTAACATTATTTATTGAACCTTACAATGTGATCAATTGAAAGACGTGAAGATCCATAAGCTGGTGCAGCTGCTTCACCAATTGCTAATAATAGTATAGGTACTTCATTCGCAGGTAATTCCATGTACTCAGCAAATTTAGCTTTATCAAACCCACCCATTGGAACTGTATCATAACCCATTTCTTTCGCCAATAGCATTATTTGCATAGAAACTAAGCCAGCATCAAAGTGTACGATATTTTCTAATGTTTTTGTCGAAGCTGAGCCATACATTGTTAATGCGTCTTGAGCAAGCTTATTGGCAATTTCTTCTGGCATATAGCCTAATTCCACATTTTTTGCATAGATTTCCTTTGCATTTAAATACATTTCAGTATCACCAATGACAGCAATAATGGCAGAGGCTGTTTCGATTTGCTCTTGATTAAACGAAAAGAAATTAATATTCTTTTGAATTTCCCTATCATCAATGACAATAAATCGCCATGGTTGCATGTTACTTGAAGAAGGCGCTGAAGTAGCCTCTTGCAACAGCTGCACTATTGTTTCACGAGAAATTTTAGTATTAGCATTGTATTTACGAACTGATTTTCGCTCCTGCATAATTTGTTTTAATGGTGTAGTTGATAACATGTCATTTCCCTCTTTTTCAAAAAATTTAAACTGCTTTAATTATTACATTGATATTCCCCATTGTTGCCTTTGAATATGGGCACACTGTATGTGTTAACTCTAATAATTCCTGTGCTTCTTCCAATGCTAATCCTTCAATATGTCCTTCGATGTCAACAGCAAGCACATAGTCAAATGCAGCTTGTTCCATTAATTTGACTGTTACTTTAATTGTTGATGCGTTGTTTAGTTTTTTTTGGCGTTTAATTAAATCTAATGCACTATTAAAGCAGGCACTATAACCTGCCGCAAATAATTGCTCTGGGTTTGTAACATTAGCTAATTTTGAGCCTGGTGGTGCAATTTTTAAAGAGAGTGATTGATCCTCTGCATATGATGTGCCACTACGCCCACCATCATTAATCATTGTAGTTGAGTATAATTCTTTCATAATCGAAAACCCCATATCTATATTAGTATTTTAAATTGTGCACAATTTAATTTTCACAAATCGAATTGTACACAATTTAATTGCGTTTGACAAGTAGGAACTTTATTTTTAATATAAATATAATGAGAAGAACTTTAAGAGGGGATTTTTATGCCTAATCATTTAGATAATCAACTGTGCTTTCTTTTGTATGCAACATCAAAGGAAATTATTCGACAATACACATTATTATTGAAGCCATATGATCTAACTTATACAGGTTATATCACTTTATTAGCCTTGGAGGAAAACGAACAAATAACAGTGAAAGAATTGGGACAACGTTTATTTTTAGATTCAGGTACATTAACACCGTTGCTCAAAAAATTAGAGGCAAAGGGCTACATTTGTCGTGAGCGTTCCAAGGATGACGAACGACAAATGCAAATTTATTTATCAAAAGAAGGCAGTAATGTCCGTTGTATGCTACCAGAAGTGTCACGACAAGTAATGCAACAATCAAATATCTCAGAGCAGCAATTTATACAACTGAAAAATGTTCTTCAAGATATTATGCACAACGACTGGACAATGAAAGATAAAAAATAAAGTAATGAATATTGTAACCCTAAAACTTTAGATCCATGCTATAGCGGTATCACGTGACAATTATTTTTTAGTCAAAATAAAGAACCGTATTTGGAATTTGCTTATCTTCCAAATACGGTTCTTCAAACCTAGGCATTTTATCAGTTGCCATTAACAATTTATAAAATCACCGCTTAACTACCATTTCCCGCAATCCCCCTTTTTTAAGAATTTATCCCTGCCCCAATTACACAAACAAATCTAATAAATAACAATAAAAATCCTATTGGAATTAGAATACCTTCTGGAGCTACATTACTCCCTATCACCATAAAATCAAAAACTAAGTACACCTAATCTAATTGGTGTTGAAGCAATCATATATTTCTTCATTACTTTATTCCTTCATTTAACTATTTTTAGTGTGCAAAATTCAGATCCTGCCACCTACAATCAGAAGCTTTAAATATATTCTAAGACAATTATTTTTTATCGAAAAACAATAATTTTTTATCCTTTAACAACCATTTTATTATTGACATTTTAAATTTCAAATTATAAAATGACCAAAACCTTATATATAAATATGAAAGGGTGATTTTATGAACTATGAGGATTTGATGCAGCAAAAAGGTTTTATTTTTTTAGATAATATAGTAGAGCCTGGAACGAATTCATTGAGAATTTCTATTAAAAGAGCTTCTATAAGTTCTAAAAGCAAGGATGTAAATGTTGGTGAATATACATTATATGATGTCAACCCAATTGAAATTAATAAGACATTACCAGTAATACATATAGAATTTGATTCGTATGTAGCTTATTCTGTTTTCGATGAGTCATTTCATTTTGTAAATCCAGAAGATAAATTTATTGGTCATTCAGTACGTTTATTCTCAAAGTCTACCTATTTAGATTTTGTAAGTAATGGAACAATTGCTCAGGAAATATACTCCTACAAAGACCTAATTCATTACCAGATTGTTTGTCTTGACCATATAATAGATATTGTTTCTTTCGATAAACCTAGTGTTTTAAAAGAATAATAGACCCTAAAACAGTCAATGAAATATGTTGTCTGTTTTTTATTTTTATCAAAAGATATATTAATAAATATATAATTGTCAGAAGTATAAAAGATGTCTCAGAGCTACTTAGATCAACACGAAATACAAAAACGACCTAAAGCTTTAAGCTATTAGGTCGTTTTCGTCTATGCTTCTACAGAGATGTGCTGGAAGGTTGTCACATCAAATAATCCTGTATCTGTTAGTTTTAGTGCAGGAATGACTGGTAATGCCACAAAAGAAAACGTCAGTAGAAAATGGAAATCTAATGTTGGGTTGAGCGTCTTTAATGCACTATGCAAGCCTGCTAGCTGTTCCTTTGCTTGCTGAGCAGGGGCATCTGTCATCAAGCCGCCAATGGTTAAGGGCATCTCCGCTAGAATTTTGCCATCTGCTACAATCACAAAGCCCCCTTGGATTTCTTGAATGCGTGAAAGAGCAAGTATCATATCCTCATCGTTTGTCCCTACGACCAGGGCATTATGTGAATCATGTGCTACAGTTGTGGCTACTGCCCCTTTTTGTAAACCAAAGCCTCTGACAATGCCTAAGCCTGTCGTGTGTAAATGATGGTGTCGTTCAATGACGGCTAATTTCAGTAAATCTTGTTCTACAGATGGTTCAAAAACGCCTTCTTTCACAGGTACATCCATTACTACATGATTGGTAATGAGCTGATTTGGAACAATCTCCATAACATTAGCCTTCGTACCCTTTGTGAAAGCTAGTTGTAGCCTATCCTTTGTAATGGCTGGTAAATGCACTGATTGGTGGATATGAGCAGGAACAATTAGCTCTTGACGACTTGTCAGCATTTCCCCATTTTCAGCAACCTTTCGACCATTTTTCCATACAGCCTTTGCCTGCATCGTCGACAAATCCTCGACTAACACAAAATCTGCCTTATAGCCTGGGGCAAGTACCCCTCGATCAAATAAACGATAGCATTCTGCTGTGTTCACAGTTGCTAACTGGATTGCCTGTAATGGTGTCATCCCTTCGGCTATTGCCATGGCTATATCATAATTGATGCTGCCTTCATCGATTAACTCATCCACATATTTATCGTCTGTACAAAAACCAAAACGACGAGCATTATGTGGCTGAACAGCCGGTAATAAATCACGTAAATTTTTAGCTGCTGAGCCTTCTCGAATCAGTACATACATCCCTTGCTCTACACGATCAATGGCTTCTTCGGCTGTCACACATTCATGATCTGTCAGTATGCCTGCAGCGCGATAGCCTGTAATTTGTTCGCTCTGTAAGCCAGCACAATGCCCATCGATTACTAGGTTTGCTTGCTGTGATAATAAAATTTTCTGAAGCATGCCCTCTTCCCCATTTAATACGGCTGGAAAATCCATGACTTCTGCCAAGCCACGAACTTGTTCATGTTTTAGAAATGACGCTAAATCCTGAGCTGTTAGTGTCGCACCAGCATTCTCAAACTGTGTACCAGGTACGCTTGATGGCAGCATCACAAAAATATCCATATCCGCTTTTTGTGCATCATCAAGCATAAATTGGATGCCTTCCGCTCCTGCGACATTGGCGATTTCATGTGGATCTGTGATGACTGTGGTAATACCATGAGGTAGTAAAACTCGACTAAATTCACCCGGCGTTAGCATGGAAGATTCTATATGTATATGACCATCAATTAATCCAGGAATGACGTAGCTTCCTGCTGCATCCTGTTCCTGTTTTGCCTGAAATTTGTGGTTGTGATCCAGTGCCACAATCGTACCATTGTTCACAACAATATCTGCCTTTTTCCACGTTAACGTATAAACATCGGCCACTTGAGCATTTCTCAGTATGAAATCTGCCTCTAATTTCCCTTGAGATGATAAGATATTTTGCGTTAACTGCTGTAATTTTTTTGTCATAGCCTATACTCCTTTTTCTTTTAAGAACTATCATGCCTGAAAAATACCGTTCATTGCAAGTATTTATAGTAGTACAGTAAAAAACGACCATCCATCAATGGTCGTTCGAAAATTCTAGCTCTTTTGGTGGTTGCCCCTTTTTATTCATCAAGCGCATGCGAATAGGTTCAATTTTCAAGGTCACCATTTCGTCCTGATTACCAACGAAGATACTCGTAAAAAATTCAGCTAGTTTATTTTTTAACCCCTCTTCATGGACTTCCGTAAGCTGTCCCTCTATTTCAACATACGTATCCCCAAAGCCTTCATTTTCATAGCCATATAAAATATGGGTATAGGGATTTTTACGAAGTTCTTCCATTTTCTCTGAATGTTTATTCGTTACCGTATATAATACAAAGTCCTCATGTTGAAACGTCATATAACGAGAGTATGGTTTTCCATTTTCTACAGTCGCCATCGTTCCAATCTTTTCTCGATTTAAAACTTCTAAAATTTCATCACGTACAGAAGTCATTTCATCCCATCCTTTCATCTACATATCTATTTTGCCCTCTCCTCAAAAAGCTAAACCGCCTTTTTTTGAAAAATGTGAAATGACAATTTTCGGCCATATTGAAAATCTATTTGTTATAATAATTGGATGGATAATAGGAATTTTCAGATAAATGAGGGTTAAAAAATGAAACAAGCTTTCTTTACGCGCTGTTTGTTTTTCATAACAGGCATTATCGTGCTATCTTTTGGCATTACATTAACAATTAAAGGGCAGCTTTTTGGCGTTGGCTCTTGGGATGTACTACATATTGGCTTAACAAAAACACTGGGTTTAACAATCGGCACTTGGTCCATTATATTGGGACTTGCCATTTTAGCATTTGATATGCTGATCACAAAAAAATTTCCATTACCAGGGACCTTTATTGATATGTTTTTAGCAGGCATTTTTATTGATATATTTAATTATTGGTTGCCAGATATCGATGGATTTTGGATGCAACTTGTCTCCTATCTTACAGGGTTAGTTTTATTAGGCTGGGGTTGCGGTATGTACATGGTAGCCAATTTGGGAATCGGTCCACGTGATACGTTAATGTTAATGATGGTCCATAAGCTTGGCTGGAGTGTTACACGTTCTCGTACAACAATGGAAGTGACTGTCGCTGTTATTGGCTTTTTACTAGGTGGCCCTATTGGAATTGGTACAGTCATTATGGCATTTGGGCTTGGACCAATTGTACAATTTGCCTTAACCTATAATGAAAAATTATTTATGAGATGGACTGGCGTGAAAAGCGCTGTCGTATAAGCTTACAAGACAATGCAAAAATGCATTGTCTTTTTTTATACAGTTGCAATATACAGTCCAACTATATATAATCAAACTATATAGTTGGACTGTATAGTTGAGGTGACCTAATGAAAAAACATAAATTACTGCCTTTATCAGAAACCATGCATTATATTTTACTTGCTCTACGTGAACCGTTACATGGCTATGCAATGATGCAAAAAATCGAGGAAATGAGCGCTGGCAGTGTGAGAATTGCTGCTGGCACCATGTATGGGGCAATAGAAAATTTGTTGAAATATCATTGGATTACTCCTGTTGCAACCGAGGATTCTAGACGCAAGGTGTATCAAACAACCGCTGAAGGGCTAAATATATTAGCAGCCGAGCAACAGCGATTGCAACGAATTTTATCTTTATATGAGGGAGCTGATGAACATGATAAAGTTTAAAATCTTTTTTGATATTGAAAAGGAAGAACAATGGTTAAATCAAATGTTATCCCAAGGCTTAGTTTGCACAAACATAAATTCAGCAGGCTTTTATACATTTAAACATACTACAGATCTTGAACAAGTTATCCGAATTGATTATCAGCAAGATCTTCGAAAAAAAGAGCAGCCCAACTATAAGCAATTACATGAGGATTTTGGGTGGCGCCCTTTAAAAGAAAAGTCGTATGATGGAACCTACTATTGGTTAAAAAGGAAAGATGGCAACGATGAATTATTTTCGGATAATGATTCGTATATTGCTAAATATAAACGTTTAATGCAGCATGCAAGCCATTGGGCGTTACTCTCTTTTCTTTTGTTAATGATTTTGTATGCCAATGATGGCTTCGAATCCTTTTTCAGTATAAAAGCTGCCTATTATACACCTGGCTTATGGAATAAAGAAGGTTTAGTATTCCTTTTTGCTTTTTTATTTGAAACACCCTTTGCCCTTATGCGCTTTATTCCACCTTGGCTATTTTTAGCAACATGTGGGATGTATGTAGTCGTTTATTATCGTTATCGGAAATCTATACAGCAGCTGTTATAGAAAATACCAAGGAGCCACTTACATAGCGTAAAATGGCTCCTCTTTCCTCTATGCTTCTGGTTCAGCACCGTTTTGTCCTGTTGCTTCTATCACTTCTGGTGTACCATCCACAGTATCATCTTCTTGTACATTTTCAGCAGGTGGTGGTGTAATCGTTGCTAATGTAAAGTCATCCTCTTGTAAAATTTCAAATGAAAACTGCCCACGAATATCTCCTACATAAAGAGACGTGCCGATCGCTACATTCGTAACATCAATTTCTATAGTTTCTGGAATTTCGGTTGGCTTCACTTTGATGCGTACCTCACGATTTGGCTGTAGCAGGAAACCGCCATCCGCAACACCAACAGCATGACCAGTCACTGTTACTGGAATGTCCACTTCTAGCTCCTCTGACATATTGATGGACTTAAAATCAACGTGTTTAACATTACCCTTTAATGCACAACGTTGTACTTCTGTTAATACAGCATTAATTCGTTTTCCTTCTACATCTAGTTGAAAAACACTTTTCGTACCATGTGCAGCTAACATTTTTGCAAAGGTTCTAGCATCTAACGTAATAGCTGTTGATTCCATTTGAAAGCCGTAGACAACACCAGGAATGTCCCCATTTTGTCGAAGCTGTGTTAATGAAGATTGTCGTCCTTTTTGACGTTTACTGGCAGTTAAAACCATATTCATCGAATATTTCCCCTTTCATGGAAACTAGTCTCATAAAAGGTTTTGCCTTTTCTGTTGTATTTTATACCTACATTGTTTGATGAAAAAACGGATGATAAACTAAAAAACACCTCCTTTGTCCAGATAGCAAAGGAAGTGCCGTATTTCTTAATACAGAGCTATTTTTTTATTTAATAACCCATGTAATTCATGCAATTTTTTAATTTCATAATGTGGTTCAATGTCGCTCGTGTTTTCAACATTACGGATGTTAAACCAGCATGTATCGATCCCTGATAGTAAACCACCTTTTATGTCTGACGTCAAAGAATCACCGATAATAAGCGTCTTAGCTTTATCAAAATGATCAATCCGTTCAAAAACATAATCAAAAAAGGCTGGCATCGGCTTTTGATAGCCCGTTTGCTCCGAAATAAAGATACCCTTAAAATATTGTGCTAAATTGGCATCCACTAATCGTTTATTTTGTGTCATCGTGATGCCATTTGACACAACATATAAATGATGACTTTCGGCTAATTGAGCAATGACTTCATAAGCCCCATCCACATAATGATGTGCCTCCTGTAAATATTTTTGGAATAGCGATTCAAAGTAGACGCCATCAACCTCTATCCCAAATTCTTTTAAAGCAATTGCAAATCGTGTATTATATAGTGTATTTTTTGTTACTTCCCCACGCTCAAAAGCTCGCCACATCGTCTCATTTATCTCCTTGTAACGGGCAATCATCTCTGGCGTAGTAGCTATGTTTTCCTCTTTAAACATGCGGTCCAGCGCAGCATTTTCAGCTAAATCAAAATCTAGTAACGTATCATCCACGTCAAACAATAGTGTCTCATATTTTGTCATATCTGTTCCCACTTTCTTCGATGCATTGTGACTATTTACTCTCTACCATAATAACGTTTTTTATAAGAAATAACAGTAAAATGTCCTATAACAGAATATTAGGACATCAATGCGCTTTAACTCTTCAATTGCTAGCCAAATGGAACGATGAACATTTTCCTATATTGGGTAAAAAAATGTTCGTCTAGTCCTAAAATAGCCCATTCGGTAATTTCATATTTGAAATTTTCGATGAATATGAGACAATAGAATGCTAGAAAGGAAGATGTACGAAAGATGACGACCTTACAAAAAATAACACCTGTCTTTGATCCATGGGAAGCGTATTTAGATGTGGAACAGCATGGACAAATGACACTATCAAATATTGAATTTACAACTACTAATCTTTGCAACATGCGCTGCGCTCACTGTGCAGTAGGCTATACATTACAAAGTAAAGACCCTGAGGCACTACCTATAAACTTAATTTTACAGCGATTAGACGAGATACCTCATTTAAAAACACTCAGCATTACAGGTGGAGAACCGATGATGAGTAAAAAGTCTGTCCAAAACTATGTATTGCCGCTTTTAAAATACGCACACGAACGAGGCGTACGGACACAAATCAACTCCAACTTAACATTAGAGCCAGCTCGTTATGTATTGATTGCACCTTATCTAGATGTCCTTCATATTTCTCATAACTGGGGAACGATTGATGAATTTGTAGAAACCGGCTTTGCCATGATGGAGCGTAAACCAACTTATGACCAACGTGCAGCTTTATTCCAACGCATGATTGATAATGCTAAAATGCTAGCTGAGCATGGTGTTATGGTATCTGCTGAAACGATGTTAAATAAAAAAACATTGCCTTATTTAGAGCATATCCATCATCAAATCATTGAGGAAATGAAGTGTGCGAGACATGAGGTACACCCAATGTACCCATCAGACTTCGCAAGTGCACTTAGTTCTTTATCATTAGAAGAAACGCGTGAAGCCATTCACCATCTACTTGATATTCGTGATGAAAATACATGGATGCTATTTGGCACACTCCCATTCTACCCTTGCAGTAGGAATGAAGAGGATCAAAAGTTGCTGCACCGTCTGCGCACAGCGAAGAATGTCACAATGCGAAATGACCCAGACGGTCGTTCTCGATTAAACATCAATATTTTCACAGGCGATGTGATCGTTACAGATTTTGGTGATACACCAGCACTTGGCAATATTGTGCATGACGAGCTACCAGCCATTTTTGATAAATGGATGACAACTGACTTAGCAAAATCACTTAACTGCCACTGTCCGGCAGTCAAATGCTTAGGGCCCAATGTTCTTGTGAAAAATATGTATTATCAAGATGCCGCATTTGTGAGTGGCTCTGCTCGCATATAAATGTTTTCCAGTAAGTACAATTAAATATAAATAGATAAACTCCATTTTGACCAAAGTTTGATCCAAGAAGAGTTTCACTAAATTGCTTATTTTTTTAGGCTTTACTTAATTTATATTTTTTATAATTTGTTCAACAAGGTATAAAAAAAAATGAATGGTCTATACTATTAAAGATTTCACTTCAAATCCAATGACTGGGAGGGTTAACCCGATGAGTGCGATTGATCGATAACTCAGAAGGACCATCAAAGCTGAGTAAAGTACAGTTTTCTTAGGAATATCTTAAGATCCTATACGGAAGCGAGGCAGTGTGTCATGGAGAAAAAAATGTAGTGGTAATCAGACCCGGAAATTTATTTCCGGGTTTTTCTATGTTGTGTGCAAGCCAATGGCCAATAAAAAATCACCTCGACGACTACATAAACGAGGTGATTTTATCAAGCTTTATTCGTTCTATATTAATTCCTTTGCCAGGAATTTATAGGTATTCAAACGACTTTCTAGTTCATATTGATTACAATTCAGCATGACTTCATCGAAACCATACTTCTCTTGCTCAGCGATTAAAAATGCAGCAATGTCTTTTGGTGTCCCAACAAGATTCGCCTTACGGTTATTATCAATTGTCATTTTATCCATTTCCGACAACGGATAATCCTTTGCTTCTTCTGGTGACATCGTTTGAATGATTTGCCCCTTCATCAGTTGAAGACGAGAGATATCAATTGGTTTTGCCAAATATTCCGCTTCTTCTAAAGTTGGTGCAACAGTTGCTGCATATGTCACAATAATTTGTGGCTTTTCCATATAATAAGAAGGCGTAAAATAGGATTTATAGGCATCAAAAATATCCTTCGACATATTGCCAGTGAAGAATTGTGCATATGAATAGCCTACTCCAAGCTGTCCAGCCTGCATAGCACTTTGACCACTTGATCCTAGTAACCAAGCCTCTGGTAATGAAATATGAGCAGGGGCTGCGATGACTTGATCATAGACATGCTCCCCTGTTTTTTGATTATTCATCAGTTTTAAAACGATTTCGAGCTTATCATACTGTTCCGTGAAGCGTTGACGTCTTCCCTCTGCTAATGCATAAATAGCGGCATGGTCGCCACCTGGCGCTCTACCTACACCAAAATCAATCCGATTCGGTGCTAAACCAGATAATGTCTTAAATACCTCTGCTAGCTTATAAGGCGAATAATGCATCATCATAACGCCACCTGTGCCAATGCGAAGACGTTTTGTTTTCGCAGCTAAAAAAGCGGCGGTCACTTCAGGAGCTGAACTTGCTAGTGACTGACTATTGTGATGTTCAGCTAGCCACATACGATGAAAGCCAAGTTCTTCACCTAGTAGTGCCAGTTGTTCTGTACGTTGGAAGGCTTCCTCTGCAGAATGACCTTTTGGAATGGGCATTTGATCTAACATACTTAATCTCATTTAAAACATCCTCTCTGTCTCTAAGCTCCCCCTTTTACTGTAATACAGTTTGGATGATTTACAAAATAAAAAACCTTACTCATAAGCTAGTTGTTTCTTTTCCCATGTTTGATAGACCATGCCGACTAGCTTTTGTTGTTGCTGCTGGTTCAATACTACATCTTTAAATTTCATCGCCTGAAGTGAGAATTGCTGCGTTTGTTCGTTGACAACAAATTGTAAGATAGCATGTCCTTTTACACCTTGAAACGTAATATCACCCGATAATTCAACAACTTGCTCCCCTGTTTTTGCTTGATAATAACGCCAGTACGGTTCAAAAAAAGCATAATTAAACGCATTTCGAACTGTGACATCTGAAAAATTCTCCAAATAGCCTTCTTTTACGGTATCAATATAATCATGGTCTGTTATATCTTTTTTTGCATTAAAGACATATCCTACAAGCACTCCCATAAAAACCACACAGAGAAATACGCGTAGATGATTTCCTAAACTCATGTCATCACGTCCCCTTTACGTAAAAACACCATCATTTACATAATACATCAAAATAATGACTTCAAGTAGAAATTATTCGAATAATGTAGCAATTACATTCATTTTCTATAAAACCTCTCCATGTACTTTAGCCCGAAAATAATCGATAGTATATTTACAGCTTATCTTCAGTTCGCTACTATCAGATTATTATGATAGAAAAGAGATGACTTGTTGTGCCTTTTGATTTAGATGTAAATATTTTAATGATCTTACTTCTTTTTGGTTTTTTAGCAGCATTTATTGATTCAGTGGTGGGAGGCGGTGGCCTTATTTCTTTACCAGCTCTTATGTTTGTTGGTCTTCCACCCTCTGCTGCAGTAGCAACAAATAAATTAGCAGGTACGATGGGATCACTGACTAGCACAGTGACATTTTATCGCTCTGGTAAGCTAGATATTAAAGCCGTCTATAAGTTATTCCCCTTTGTCTTTTTCGGCTCTATGTTAGGTGCTTGGATTGTCCACTTAATGGACCCCAGTGTTCTCAGGCCACTAATGCTGATAATGCTTGCAGCAGTGGCTATCTACACCATTTTCAAAAAAGACTGGGGAAGTATATCGAGCTATAAAACATTAACACCAAAACGTTATCTCATTTTTGTTATGGTGATCACACTAGTTGGATTTTATGATGGCTTTTTAGGTCCTGGAACAGGCTCATTTTTACTTTTTGCTTTTCTTATGGTTGGTTTTGACTTTTTACAATCAGCAGGAAATGCAAAATTTTTAAATTTTGGCAGTAATATAGCTGCCCTTCTTATGTTTATATACTTAGGACAAATAAATTATGCTTATGGTCTACCGATGGGACTTGCACAAATTGCAGGTGCTATTGTTGGCTCTAAATTTGCGATTAAACGCGGCAGTGGCTATGTACGTAAATTATTTATCGTTGTGACCATTCTATTACTCTTGAAAAATACATATGACTATTTTTCATAATCAGCATTATGCTTATGTATGCCGATACTATTGAAAGATAAAACTTATCTCAATCGAGGTAAGTTTTTTTCTTGGATTAAACTTTTTCCCTCTACTCGCACGTCTAGATAGTGTATACAATTTGACAATGTTAAAAAAGGAGCTTCTTTGGACATGAAAACAAGAAATGCATTTCAACATGAAGAGGTGTTTGTCCAATTCATTCGTGAACAAAAAGAGCGTTTTTATATGCTCGCGTATAGCTATACAAAAAATGAACAGGACGCACTAGATGTTGTACAGGACAGTATCCAAAAAGCCATGCTTTCATTAGATCGACTTGAAAATGTGACCTATATGAAAAGCTGGTTTTACAAAATAGTTGTCCGTACGGCCATTGATTTTTTGCGTAAGCATAAACGCTTACAAGTAACAGATGATGATACATTACAATATTTAACGCCAGCTCAAGAAGATGTTTATGAGAACGTAGACTTGGAGCATGCGTTGGATGAGCTCCCACAAATGTATCGTGAGGTTGTCATTCTCCATTATTTTGAGGATTTAAAGCTCGCTGACGTAGCGAACATCCTTGATATTAAGTTGAGTACAGCCAAATCGCGTCTTTATAAAGCGTTAAAACTATTGAAAATACAATTGGAAGATGTGAAGGGAGAAACTGCACATGGATAAAAAATTACAAGAATTAGAAAAACAATATATGGAGGTTCCTATTCCAAAGGAGCTAGACTTTGTGGTTGAAAGTGCACTAAAACAAGGTCGAAAAAAGAAAAAAAATCGCACACCACAATGGCTACTTGGATCAGCGGCTGCGGCTATGCTGTTTACAGCTAGTTTAAATGTTAGCCCTGCAATGGCACGAACACTTTCTGAAATCCCTGTTGTTGGTAGTGTGGTGAAAGTATTAACTTGGACTGAATATGAGGTGGCAGAAGATAATTATGATGCCAACATTCAAGTTCCTTCCATTGAAAATTTAGAGAATCAAGAGCTTGCCAATGCATTAAATGAAAAATATCGTGCAGAGGGGAAAGCCCTTTATGATAATTTTATTGCTGAGGTTGGAGATTTAAAAGCTAGTGGTGGTGGACATTTAGGTGTGGATAGCGGCTTTGAAATCAAAACAGATAATGACCAAATTTTATCGATTGGCCGTTATGTGGTGAATACAGTTGCTTCCTCTTCAACGGTCATGCAATACGATACAATCGACAAGCAAAATGAAATTTTAATTACACTACCAATGCTCTTTAAAGATCAACAATATGTTGAGACAATTAGTGAAAATATTAAGGAACAAATGCGTACACAAATTGCAGAATCTAATCAAGAAAAAATTTACTGGGTGAAAGGCGCAGGTCTTGCCGACGAAGAATTAATGGAAGCATTTACAACCATTAAACCAGATCAACCATTCTATATTTCAGATCAAGGGAAACTAGTGATTTCCTTCGATAAATACGAAGTAGCACCAGGCTATATGGGGGTTGTAGAATTTGAAATCCCAACAGATGTGCTAAAAGGAGATCTAGTTAGCACAAAATATATTCACTAATTGAGCTTACTATTCATAGGACGAGGTATTTGACGATTGAATCATCAAATACCTCGTTTTTTTCATGGGGTCATGCCATTTTTTGCTTATAAAAATGACTTTTTTTGTCTAAGCTAGTATGTATCAATCAATGTTAGAGGGTTTTCATCATGAAAGGTGTAGGATCAATCAGTATTTTACATGTCATCTTCCTATCTATGACTGTTATTGGCTTAAAAAACCATGTAACGATTATTCCCCCGCTGTTAGATGTAGCCAAAAGAGATGGTTGGCTATCGGTATTACTTGCTGGAGGAGTCATTTTCTTTTGGCTATTTCTATTAGTATATATTCAATCGAAGTCTAAACAGGAACCCATTCGAGACTGGTTAAACGAAAAAATCGGAAACATTGGCTCTTCTATTGTCATTTATACAATTGTCATTTTTATAATGATTATTACAGCTTTTACGATGGTTGAAACCTTGCAATGGGTTAACACAACATTTTTACCGCAAACACCTGTTATCATCCTATTATTTATCTATACCATTTTGTGTATTCTTCTGGTGACGACGAGCTTGCAGACAATTGTGATTTTAAATGTCTTTGTGTTATTCGGAGTTGTGGTATTTGGCTTTTTTGTCGCCTTTACCAACCTACAAGTAAAAGACTATGATTTATTACGACCGTTTTTTGAACATGGTTTCCAGCCAGTTTTTCGAGGCATGATTTTCCCAGCATCAGGGTTCATAGAGCTTTTAATGCTACTATTTTTACAACATCAATTTAAAGAACGAATTCGGTGGTATCACTTCGTCATTATGCTATCGATCTTAGTCGGACTCACATTAGGGCCATTAATTGGAGCCATTACCGAATTTGGACCAAGTGAAGCGGCTAAACAACGCTATCCTGCCTATGAAGAATGGGGTTTAGTGACAATCGGACGCTATATTGAACATCTAGACTTTTTCTCTATTTACCAATGGCTAACAGGGACCTTTATTCGCGTTAGCTTCCTTTTATATATCGTGGCAGATTTATTAAAAATGACTGGCAATCCGAAGCGAATATGGCAAATGCTTGCTCCTCCCTTCTTTATACTTTGCTTGCCACTCATTATGTTAAATGAAAATTTATTTTTAAAGGTAAAAGGAAATTATATCCTAACTTCTACGTTTATCTTTTTCTTTGCCCTGTCAATTTTTTTCGTAATCGTAGCTTTCTTGTCGGATAAATCTTCTAAAAAGGGGAAAACTGAAAAACAAGACATGAAAAGTGGTGAATCGTAATGCCTCAGCACGAGCAGGCGCTAGATCTTAGTACGCTCAGAAAATTATTTCAAAAATCGGCAGATATTCAATTTCAAGAATACACCTTTAATCAGCAAAAAGTACACTTCATTACATGTGATGCGATGATTGATCAACAAATGCTCAATGAAGTGATTATTGAACGTATTCAATATTTATTTGACCATTTGGATGAGGTCCCTCTTGAAGAGAATATTGCTAGGCATCTTCATATTCCGAGTATTCAAAAAATAGAAGACAAGGAACAGCTAATTACATTTGTTTATAGTGGTTTCCTGTTGCTGTATTTTAATGAAGATAATCTTTTATATGCTAGTAATATTGCGCATAAACCTAATCGTCAACCTGAAGAAACGCGCATGGAGGTTCTTGTTAAAGGACCGAGAGATAATTTCATTGAAGATATTCGCGTCAATATCGCACTGTTACGAAAACGATTGCCAACCAATTCCTTTTGTGTAGAAAAAATGGAGCTTGGGAAACGTTCAAAAACAACGGTTGCTATACTTTATTTTGATGATATTGTGGATATGGATATTTTACATGGGATCAAAAAGCAGCTTGCAGCCGTAGATACAGATATTGTATTTAGTGGTGATTTATTGATGGAACGGGTCAATAAAAATTCTAAGCTTTTTCCAAAGTTTGATTACACAGGGCGACCTGATTATGCCGTTCAAGCCTTAGCAAGAGGTCGATTTATAATTTTTGTTGATGGTGTTGCCTATGCTGTCATTACACCAGTTAATCTGTTTTTATTACTTAAATCGGCTGAGGATAATGAATATCCTATTATCTTTAGTTCCCTCGAACGATTATTAAGGATATCAGGTATTTTAATCGGCTTACTACTGCCTGCATTTTGGCTAGCTTTAACGACCTATCATCAAAATCAATTACCGTTACAGCTACTCGCAACCGTTGTGCAGGCTAAATCGGGCTTACCGCTCCCCTCTTCACTTGAAATGCTCTTGATGTTGCTAATGTTTGAATTGTTTCGTGAGGCAGGCTTACGTCTACCCTCTGTTATTGGTGGAACCATCAGTGTGGTAGGTGGATTAATTATCGGGGATGCTGCCATTCGAGCAGGGGTAACAAGTCCTGAAATGATCGTTGTGATTGCTATTTCTACCATTGCCTCTTTTACATTGGTCAATCAATCGCTTGTTACATCCGTTAGTATTTTAAGGATTGCCTTTATTTTTGCCAGTGCCTTTTTTGGACTGTTTGGCTTCTTCGTTTCATTATATTTAACACTCCTTTACCTATGTAATATTCGCATTTATGGCTACTCCTACATGAATCTGGCAACAGATTTAAATTGGGCTACCATTAAAAAATCCATCTTTCGTTTATCACCTAAGGGTTATACAGAGCGTAACAAAGCACTTGCTCCTCAGGATTATACACGAACATCAAAAGGTCACGAAAACAAAGAGTCCTAAAAACAAAGCAAATAGCATCCCTTCAAAAATGGTAGGGATGCTATTCTTTGTACACTCAAATAGTTTGTGCCCTTTCTTTGATACTGTCTAGCACGCTTTCCCAATGACGTTTCATTTCTTCTCGTACAGTCTGATCAGAAAGATGCTCTTGATGAAAGCTAATCGTCGTTTTATTTCGTTCTTTAGGTAGAATACGGATTTGTACAGTGGATGGTCTTGACCACGCTTCTTTTTGCCACGTGAGTCGAAGCTGCTCTAATGGTTTAACAATCCTGATTTCCCCTGTCCCTGTCTTTGAATGGTATTTATGCCCAGCTTCAAAAATAATCGTAGTACCTTCTCCTAACCAGGAATGTACTCCTTCTGCCGTCGTAATAAGCGCCCATGCTTGCTCCTGTGAAATTGGAAATGTCCTTCTAACCCCTACTTGAAATCCTACACTTTTTGTTTGACCAATGATTTGTTGGTTATCCATTACTTCACCTCATCTATTTCATCATTTTTACTAGTGATTGTTCTATTCGATTTATTTGCGTATTATTCCTTTCACAATTCAGAAATTTTGCTAACCTATCTAATCCCGCTTCAACATTACTAATTATTTCTATACTAAGTGTGCTTTTAATCAACGAGCTGAGGCCTTTTCATGATCAATAAAAAAAACCCAAGCTCAAAATCATTTGAGTACTTGAGCTATGCTTATTAAAACAAGAATTAGTCGTAATCATTCTCTTCTTCTATTTTTCGAATGACACCTGTCTTTGCATTTACTTCAACTTCATAAATCTTATTTTGAGCAGTCAAAATAAATATTTCATAGACCAAAGTCCCGTTTTCCATATCCATGCCATAATGTATGATTTGACCTGGTACTCTTTGTACAGCAATTTGCATGGCTTGTTGAAGACATATCCTTTGATTATTTGATGGCATAACCATTCAATCATCCTCGCCTTGCTACATAAACCTATACTATGCATGTATGTGTTTTTATGACAATGCTTGAGAATATTCCAACATTTTATCAACAGATGCATGCAAATGTGTCAATTAAAAAAGGGAGATTGTTTTAAAACAATCTCCCCATTTCTCTACGTTAGTTCAACAAAATCTTGTTGTCTGTTTTGTTCCGATTGTCCCTTACGAAATTGAATATGATGAAGCTTCGCAAAAAGTCCATTTTGAGCCACTAGCTCATCATATGTGCCATCTTCTTCAATACCGTTCGGTGTCACAACTAGCACGCGGTCTGCATTACGAATAGTTGCCAATCGGTGAGCAATAACTAATGTTGTGCGATTTTCAGCTAGCTCTGTTAACGATTGCTGGATAATCATTTCTGTTTCTGTATCTAATGCAGAAGTTGCCTCGTCTAAAATTAAGATCGGTGGGTTTTTCAGGAACATACGAGCAATTGCTAATCGTTGCTTTTGACCCCCAGATAATTTCAAGCCACGTTCACCAATTTGCGTGTCGTAGCCATCTGGCAACTCTGCTATAAATGATTGTAAATGGGCCTTTTTCGCTGCCTCTCGAATTTCTGCTTCACTTGCGTCTAATTTTCCGTACGCAATGTTTTCACGAATCGTCCCTGTAAATAAAAAGACGTCCTGCTGTACGATACCAATTTGAGCACGTAATGAATCCTGCGTCATATTGCGAATATCAATACCATCTATCGTAATAGCACCTTCTGTCACCTCGTAAAATCGAGGAATTAACGAACAAATCGTTGTTTTACCTGCACCTGATTGTCCAACAAAGGCAATGGTTTGTCCGGCTTTTACATTAAATGATAGATCACGTAAAACCTGTTTCGATGCATCATAATTAAAATGAACATTGTTGAATGCGATATCACCTGCTAAGTGCTTGATGACCTTGGCATCCTCACGATCTTGAATTTCTGGCTCCTGCTCAATTAATTCACGGAAGCGCTTAAAGCCAGCCATCCCCTTAGGATAAAGCTCTAATAATGCACTAATTTTATCGATCGGTTTAATCAAGACATTCGTATATAAGACAAAGCTTACTAGTTCACCGTAAGAAAGCTTTCCATTAAAGCTTAACCAAGCACCGACAACAAGTACCACTAATGTTAAAAGGCGTGTCATCATGTAGATACTGGAGTGTGTTCCTGCCATTATTTTATAGGCATATAATTTTGCCGCACGGAAAAATCCATTCTGTTCTTTAAATCGGCTAATTTCAAAAGCTTCATTAGTAAAGGATTTCACGACGCGCACACCGGATACACTGTCCTCCACACGTCCATTGACATCAGCAATTTTGCCGTACATTGTTTTCCATGCATTATTCATTTTGACATTACTAAAGGTCACTAGCCATGTTAAAAACGGCACCATAATCACTGCAATCAAAGCGAGTGTTGGGTTCACATTAAACATAATAGCAAAGGCCCCAACAAATGTCATAATCGCTATAAATAAATCCTCTGGCCCGTGATGAGCAAACTCCCCTATATCAAATAAATCGTTAGTAATACGACTCATAATATGACCTGTTTTTGTATTATCAAAGAAACGGAATGATTGTCTTTGTACATGTGTAAATAATTCCTGTCGCATATCTGTTTCAATATTAATGCCAAGTTTATGGCCTAAATAGTTGACGATAAAGTTCAAAAAAGTACTAATGGCATATACAAGCAGCAATAACACACTCACTTTTACAATCATGCCCCAATCGCCTGATGGCAACAGTTCATCGATAAACCACTGTACAGCTAACGGAAAGGCAAGCTCTAAAATGGCTACAATAATAGCACTCGAAAAATCGATGACAAACAATCGTTTATGTGGCTTGTAATAGGAAAAAAATTCTCTATACATGTTTGTCTCCTTTCTAAGTTGTAAAAATTTCGCCTATCTTTTAATAGTACCATTTGTGCAAAGGTAACGGAAAAGTATTTTTTCCCCATAGCAGTATATTTTTATTTACTTTCATTTTGTCACATGCTATTATAAAAGTAAGAATTGAATAGCTTTTGACTTTATTGTCAAAGGGGAGTAGCTAGCAGATGCGATCGATGCATCTGATTTCACATTCGTCATTACATGGTATCTTACCATCGGGTGTGTTGGCATTTTTTGTCACACAGAATTTATTCTGTGGAATGAACAGTTAATTGCTTAGCAAGACCTTTGCCTGTTTTTTAGGCAGAGGTCTTTTTCTTTTGCTTAAAATAGGGAAAGAATAAGTTAGCAAGCCATTCATTTCTGTTCAACAATTAAAGGAGGAAATACATTTGGAGGCAATTATTTTAGAATACGCATGGGTACTTGTCGTATTAATCGTACTAGAAGGTTTGTTAGCTGCTGACAATGCTGTCGTAATGGCTGTTATGGTTAAGCATTTACCTAAAGCTCAACAACAAAAAGCTTTATTATATGGATTAGTTGGGGCATTTATTTTCCGCTTTGCCGCACTATTCCTTATTACAACACTCGTTAATTTCTGGCAAATTCAGGCAATTGGTGCTGCTTATTTATTGTTTATGTCAATAAAGCATATTTATGATTCCCGGAAAGCCTCGCAAAACTCCGAGGAAGTACAAGAGCCTAAAAAGAAATCTGGCTTCTGGATGACGGTTGTAAAAGTAGAGCTTGCTGATATTGCATTTGCAGTAGACTCTATTTTAGCAGCGGTAGCGATTGCTGTCACACTACCACATATCGGTGATTTTGATATCGGTGGCATTAATGCAGGTCAGTTCGCTGTTATGTTCTTAGGTGGTATTATTGGTGTGATCATGATGCGTTTCGCAGCTCGTTGGTTTGTGAAAGTTCTTGATAAATTCCCATCACTTGAAACAGCTGCCTTTCTAATTGTTGGTTGGGTTGGTGTGAAACTAGCTGTGTTAACACTGGCACATGAGAAATTGGGCGTGATTCCACATGAATTCCCGCACTCGACTATTTGGAAAGCAATTTTCTGGATTGTTTTAGTTGCTATCGCACTTGGTGGCTACTTAATCGGTGTCAAAAACCAAAAGAAACAAGAACAATAAGACAAAAAACATCGCTTCGATTCATGTCGAGGCGATGTTTTCGTATTTCCTTTAAAGGAAAGCGTACAAATTCTCTAATTGAGAACGAATATCAATTAACTTTTGCACTATTTGCCTCGAAAATTAAATTTTTTGTATGTAACCCCCTTTACACTGTATACTAGTAAAGAAGTCATTTACTGCAAAAGGAGGAAAACTTTTATGTTATCTGAAAAACTACACACAGCTCTTAACGAACAAATGAATTTTGAATTTTACTCTGCCCATGCTTATATGGCAATGGCAGCCTATTGCACAGACCAAGATTATGATGGCTTCGCTAACTTCTTTTTAGTCCAAGCCGAAGAAGAACGCTTCCATGCCATGAAATTTTATAATTTCTTAAGTGATATGGGCTATCGTGCAACAATACAAGGCTTTGAAAGCCCAGGTAATCATTTTGATTCGATTTTAGACGCCTTTAAAACAGCTCTATCACACGAAAAAGAAGTAACACGACGCATTTACAATTTATCAGACATTGCTTTAGATGAACGTGAGCATGCGACTATGGCATTCTTAAAATGGTTTATCGATGAGCAGGTAGAGGAAGAATCAACATTCGATACATTAATCCGCAAAATTGAGCGTATTGAAAATGACTCCAATGCTATCTTTATGCTAGATGCAGAATTAGCTTCGCGTACATTTACACCTGATGCTGAAGCATAAAACATAGTTTTAAAAAAAATCATGAATCATAGCTAAGAAATGACAAAAGCTACGAAGTTTCATCATAGAAGCTTCGTAGCTTAATTTTTGTACTATAGACAGCTAATTCTGTAGGTGATCGTAATAAAAATTATAATCTGCATAAAAAAGAAACGTCAAAAATCAACGTTTCTCTTTTCTTAATTATGATTGTTTAGGCTCTCGAACTTCTCCATCAAATGCAGCTCGATAAATAGCATAGATATCTTCTCGTTCTAGTAGCATCGGACTTCGTGCTAAAATTCTTGTTTGTTTCGTTGCATCATCCGTTAATTGTTCTAAGGCTTGTTCTGGTATATTAAATCCCTTTAATGTTGAAGGAATATTAACATCTTGAACGAGTTTTTGTAATGCGTCGACGCATTTATAGGAAGCCTCTTCTTGCGATAAATAAGCAGATGCTATACCCATTGCATCTAAAATATCTTTCAGACGTTTTTCACAGCTTTGACGAATATAGCCCATAACATATGGTAATAGAACTGCATTGGAATCACCATGTGCAATATGGAATTGGCCGCCAAGTGGATAGGCTAACGCATGGACACCTGCTACACCAGCATTGAAGAATGCCAAGCCTGCTAAATAGCTGCCATAGCTCATATCTGTTCGAGCCTGCTTATCTTGCCCCTCATGGACAGCCGTTCGAATCGAATGACTAATTAATCGAATAGCTTGCAGGGCAAGGGCATCTGTTACCTCGTTCGCATTTACTGATACATAAGCTTCAATTGCATGTGTGAGGGCATCCACACCTGTAGCAGCCGTTACCTTTGGTGGTAAAGAAATCGTTAAAGCTGGATCTACAATCGCTACATCTGCTAATAAATAATCATGTGTTACGACATCCTTCGTTGTGTCGAGTGATAGCACAGAGATATTTGTTACCTCTGAGCCTGTCCCAGAAGTAGTTGGAATTAAGATCTTGGGCAGCCCTTTATTGTCCAATGTTTTTGTCCCTGTTAAGTTTAAATAATCTGCGACTTGTCCCTCATGTGTTGCTAATACAGCAGCGAGCTTTGCTAAATCTAGCGCACTTCCCCCACCTACACCAATGACTAAATCGAACTGATGATTTCGAGTAAAATCTACAAGCTTTTCGCCAATGGCAAGCGGTGGCTCTGGTGCAATTTCCGTATAAATAGTGGTTGTATAACCCTTTTCAATTAAAGGTTTTTCAACATGATCTGTTAACCCTATTTCTTTTAATAATGGATCTGTCACAATCAAAATATTGCGCGCGTTAAATTTCTCTACCTCTATTAGGAGCTGACTTAAGCTTCCCCAGCCGGTATAGCTTGTAGGCGTAAAGGTTAATTTATGCATGGCTTCTCTACTCCTATCTATTCATAATAACCTTCTGTTGATTTTCTAAATGATTTAAATTGGACAGGATCATGGCCAAACCATACTTGTGAATTCGTTTCATTTGCTAATCTTCGAATCCGTTCAACCGTCGCATTATAGCCTACAGAGTCATAGATAATGCCTGGTGGCTTAACAGGAGGGCCAAAGCTTTCAGCCGTATAAATAGCATCCGAGGCTAAAATGATGCCTCCTGTATCGGGCATCTGTATATGCAAACCGAGCATACCCCAAGCATGGCCACTACCAAAATTCAATACTTGTATTCCTTCTGCTAGCTTCACTTGATCCTCACCACGCTTGATTAGACGCCATTGTAGATTGTTTTTAATCCACATATCAATGTCACCCCAAACATACGCACCGTCTTTGACGTTTCGTGCATAGGTTTGTAATGTACCGTTAAATTCGTCTTCTTGCACAATAATTGTTGCATTTGTGAACAATTCTAAGCAGCCTGCATGGTCGAGATGCAAATGGGATGCGACAACATATTTGATGTCCTCTGGACGAACGTTTAATTCTTCTAAGCGATGATGCAAATAGCATTCTTCTGGCATATTAATAGGAAATGCCTTTTGCGTAAATTCACCCCAACGGCCTTCTGGCCCCATAGAATTTGGATTACACGCTGTATCAAAGAGAATTTTACCCTCTGGATGGTCAATCAGCACTGTATAAACAGGGAATTCCACAAATTCATTTGGTTGGTTTGGATGATCGATCGTTGCTGGATTATGCATGGCAATCATATAGTTTTTATCCATTCGCATCGTACCATTGTCCATTACATACAATTTTGGGTGTTGTTTGATCATTTTCATGTTTCCCATCTCCATTCGTTATTATTGGTTATTCCAAATTACTAGCTTCATTTCCGTCATTTCCTCTATTGCATATTTAATGCCCTCACGACCTGTGCCACTTTCCTTCACACCACCGTATGGCATATGATCTACACGATACGTCGGAACATCATTAATAATGACACCGCCAACCTGTAATGATTTCGTAGCTTGGAAAGCAATCTCAATAGAAGGTGTAAAAATTCCTGCCTGTAAGCCATAATGGGAATCATTGATAGCTGCTATCGCATCCTCTATCGATGAGACTGTATTTACCGTAACGACAGGTGCAAAGATTTCCTCACAGGACACACGGCTCTGTGGTTGAGCATTATATAAAACAGTAGGTAATAAAATATGATTCTCAATGTGACCACCAGTTATAATCTGTGCCCCTTCCGCAACCGCCTCTTTAATCCATTGATAGGCACGCTGTTGTTCATCTCGTGAAATCATCGTCGCTAAATCCGTCTTGCTGTCCAGTGGATCACCAATTATTAGCTGTTCTATTTTTACTTTCAGCAGCGATAAAAATTCGTGAATCATACTCTCCATAACATAAATACGCTGCAATGAAATACACACTTGACCTTGATTTGAAAAAGCTCCCATCACAATCCGATCCATTATACGGTCGAGTTGGACTCCTTCATCAATAATAACGCCTGCATTCGAGCCTAATTCTAATGTTACTTTTTTCAAACCAGCTCGATTACGTAAGGAAATGCCTACTGCAGGGCTTCCCGTAAACGTTATCATTTTAACGTGTGGGTGTGCTAAAAACATATCCCCTACTAATTTGCCTTGTCCAGTTACAAGATTAAATGCTCCTGCTGGTAAATTGGTTTGGGCTAATAACTTGGCTAAAAAATGAGCAGATAATGCTGTTTGTGTGGCAGGCTTCAACACAATGGTATTGCCTGCCGCTAACGCCGGCCCTACTTTATGGGCTACTAGATTTTGCGGAAAGTTAAATGGCGTAATCGCTGCCACTACACCAATTGGTTCCCTTAATGTATAGGCAAAACGCCCCTCTCCATTTTTCGAGGCATCCATCGGAATCATCTCACCCGTAAGTCGCTTCGCTTCTTCAGCCGCAAATTTATAGGTTTCAATGGTGCGATCAATTTCTGCATAGGCATACTTTAACGGCTTCGCTGATTCCAATGAAATAATGTTTGCTGCTTCTTCCCGATGTTCCGCAAACAGCGTGGCTAAATGTTCCAATATCTCCGCGCGTTGAAAAGCGGTTAAAGCAGCCATTTGGGGAGCTGCAGCCTGCGCACTTTCAATGGCCTCCTGTACATTCTGTTCAGTAGCCATCGCGAATTGTGCAATCACTTCCTGTGAGTAAGGGGCTTGCACCTCCATCCAGTCAGCGGTCATCTTCCATTCCCCGTTGATCCATAAGCCCTTTTTCAAAACTTGTGTCACTCCTTCCGTTATGGTTACGTATTCATTTCAGAAAATAAAGAAATGAATACGTAACCATTTTGGTGTAAAAAACAAACTGACATTACATCAGTTCATTTTTACACGTTGTATTTCTTGGGAAAAGTTTAACAGACTCTGTTTGCTGGATGCAAGTACTTTTTTTTTCCATGATCTCAAATAATTTTTCGATGGCCATAAAACCAAGGTTTTCCCCTGTGGTTAAACCAACTGTTGTTAAAGCAATAGAATGATGTTTACTCAGCTCGACATTATCAATACCTATGACATTAAAATCCTTCGGAACCTGAAAGCCTCTTTCCAAACAAAGATTTAATATTTCAATAGCGATAGCATCTGTAGCTGCGCAAATAGCTGTTGGTCTACTATCGAGTTGTAAAAGTTCCTCAAAGGCACGTTCAATATCCTTTTTATTAGTGTTCGTTAAAAAAGTAGGCACGGCTTTAATCTCTATCCCATGTTCCTTTAAGGCCTGTTCAAATCCCTGATAGCGCCCATAAAAGGTACTCATTTGATGGGGCCCACCTATCCAGCATAAGGATTGATGCCCTAACGATAAAACATGATTGGCTGCAAGATAACCAGCATGCACATTATCAATCTCTACAAAATGTCTATTTTCTTGATGCTTACGATTAAACATAATAAATGGGATGCCTAGTTTTTCTAGTTTAAAAAACAAATCATCTTGATACAGCATAGAAGATAAAATGATCGCGTCTGCTTTCGTTTCCAAAACCGCATTATAAATTGAATGTAAATTATCCTCTGTACCAAAATAGACATTGACTTTATAGCCACGTGCATTAACATAATTCACGATTGCTGTTGTTGTATCAACAAAAAAAGGGTTGTGTAACGGCCCCGAAATCAATGTTATAATGCCTGTTTTTTTCTGAACAAGCGATCTTGCTATATCATTTGGCACATAGTTTAGTTCCTCAATCGCCTTCATTACTTTTTCAATTGTTTTTGGCTTTACCAGCTCTGGCGTATTCAACACCCTAGACACGGTTGTTTGTGAGACACCAGCATGCTTTGCCACATCTTTTGAAGATACCAAAAAAACCACCCATTTCATCATTGTAAAGCTATATTATAGCATTTATAGCATAATGGTAATAGTGATGACCAATTATTGGTTTAGCCCTTTCGTTCATAGGGTTTAGCTGCTTCACTCGCTTTAAAATTGTAGACGGGTTGAATGACTTTTACTATATCCACTGTTTCCCCAATAGCAGCTGTAATTTCTGCCATTGGCTTATAGGCCATTGGTGCCTCATCCAATGTTTCTTCGTTAACAGATGTTGTCCAAACCCCTTTCATCGTGTCTTTAAAATCTTCCATATTCAACGCTTTTTTAGCCGCTCGACGTGAGAACATGCGCCCTGCTCCATGCGGTGCTGAATAATTCCATTCTGCATTGCCCTTCCCAATACAAATAAGAGAACCGTCTCGCATATTCATAGGGATGACAAGCTTTTCTCCTTTATTAGCACGAACAGCTCCCTTACGAAGGGTCATTGTTTCTGTCTCAATATAGTTATGGATCGTATCAAAGGTATCTACAAAATGCCAATCCATCTGTTTAGCAATCGTTTCTGCAATCGTCCAACGATTCATACGTGCAAACTGCTGTGCAATCTTCATATCGTGAATATAGTCGTGGAAAGCTTCACCTTCTAAATAGGCTAAATCTTTCGGAACTGGTGGGTTTTGTTCCTTATAGGCTTGAATCATCGTTTGAATCTCCTGTTCCCGTCCTTGCTGCTTAAGCTCTACTATCTTTTCAGTCAAATCTTGTCGACGCAAATTTTCATATGCTCTCTTTTGATGCCAATTGGCAACCTTTGCCCCTACATACCGTGAACCTGTATGGATTAATAAATAGTAATGATTGTCTTCATCCTTTGCCAATTCAATGAAATGATTGCCTCCACCAAGTGTCCCTAATGATAGGTTGGTATAGTCATCTTTCAAGCCGCTTGCTCGAAATTGTTTACCTTCAAACTCTAAAAAATGTCGATTTGGTGATACTTCTTGATGAATGTCCTGCCCACTTGGTATATGTGTTCGAATAATGGTATCGAGCTTTTCATAATCCACTGTCGATACATTTAATTGAGCGACTAATACACCACAGCCTACATCTACACCGACAAGATTTGGTACAACACGATCCTGTAATTGAATGGTTGTGCCAATAACACAACCTTTCCCCGCATGATAATCTGGCATAATCCGTACCTTAGTACCTGCCATGAAAGCCTGATCTGTCAGCTCTTGAATTTGCTCGATGGCAGTTTGCAATGCTGTTTGTGCATAAATTTTGGCCTCTGTGTAACGACCTTTAATGTCAATCATGTCTATCCCTCCTTCCTATTTATACGTAAAAATGGAATGAAATGTTTCGTAGTGTTGAAAAACAAAACCATCCATAGCATTTTTGTGAAGGGTGAAAATGGGTTTCCGTTGCAGGCTACTTGCTTTCCACTCCATAAAAATGTTTCTTTTTAGCAAAGGTTTTCAAATAAAGTGAAGGGTATTCACTACTCTTTATGGAGGGGTGTTGTCATTCATCATTTCTCCATATTGAAAATAAGAGACTATCCTTTCTCTAATCATACAAATAATGGGCTGTTTTGTTCCCTACGGCTCGGATAAAAGATAAGAAACAGACACTTTTGCACATGGTGAGTGAAGCGGCTCATCGAACGCTCCCTGAAAAGACGCAAACCAGAACGGAAATCAATCCCTCGCCTTTCAAAATGGCTGTTGCTGCCGTTGACATCATCTTTTCTCAACAACATGAAACGTTCTAAAAGATTATACTTTTAGAACGTTTTGCGAAGGCTTATTCTTCATACTGAATAGCTAATTTCTTTGGTATTTCTGGTATATCGTTTGATTTTACATCTTCTTCTTTTAACGTAAGCCTTTGTAGTGCGTACTTTTCTTGCACATCAAAAGGTATTGCAATACTTTCCATTTTATTATGCATTTGACTTCGTGCAAGTAAGCCTTTGTTGGATAAATCAATAGCTAGAATAGCCTGAACAGCTTCCTCTAGCATTTCAAGATCCTTCGTTTTCAGCGGCATTTGCTCGTTCATTAAAAATGGTTGGAGCTGCTCTTTAATATAACCCTGCGCTTCGATTAAGCAAGAAAATTCGTTTAACTTTTCAGCATAACGCTTTAATTGGCGCTTCTCTTTTGCACGTTGTTGATTTAATTCTTGTACTTTTTGTTCAATACGGTGCATACGCTCTTTCACTAAATCCACTAAATAGGCTTGTATACCTTGCATCATTTGTAATACAGTGGCTTCCGCTTGCTGTACTTTGTCATATTGAGCGACACAATCCAATTGCTGCTCATTTAATTTTTGGACTCGCTCTTTGAAAAACTCATTTTGTGTATGCTGACCAAAAATAGCTTTCATAAGCCCTTTGCCATGAATTTTTTTATGTTGCGCATCCAAACGCTCATATTCACGGGAATATTCACTATGCATGTTGCGGTATTCCCGTAACATTTGTTGATAATACACAGCCATTTCAGTAAACTCTTCCACCTTGTCATCCTGTAAATAATCATGTTGCGAGATCGTTTGTAATAGCTGATATAATGTTTGAACTTGTTTAAATGTATTCGCTACCTGCTCGTATTCTTGCTCATATTCTTTAACAATTGCTAAATCCCGTTGATAGCGAGAAAATTCATATTGGGTATCGCCTGCATATTTCTCAATATTCTCAACAGCAGATTGAAATGGATCACGTTGTGGAATTACGGTTAATTCGAAGCGGAATCGTTCAAGCCATTGCAAGAAGCGGATTAAGATGGCGTAGGTTTTTTTATCACTATTTTCAGCCACACGATGGATGTGGGCAATTAAATGATCGTACTGGCTTTTTTGCCAAAGCTCCTGGTTGTCCGTTTGTTTGGCTTCTAGTGCATCGGTTGCTGAAACCGCTACAAAATCACTCATTAAATGACCAATACGTTGTTGTTCTGAGCTCATAAATGCTGTAGCATGCTCATCGATGTCAATGCCATTGATGACACATAAAGGTTCTACCCCTTTATTTTTTAATGCATCGATCAATAATAGTTCGGCATCAATCGCCATAGAACCCGCACGCAGCACCCAGAAAATTTCATCGACACGGTTCATAAGCGCTTCTGAGAAATAAGCCATTTCGCCTCCACCTGCTTCTAATGAGACAGAGTCGATAATAGTTACCGATTTTAATAAATCATTTTTCAAATAGACTTCAAGATAATCTAAATGTTCCCGTAAAATCTGAGAGGCAAACGTATCACCAGTTGTCAGTAGCTCTAGTTTACTCATATCAAATATAGCTACAACGCCATCTAAAAAATAGGCTTTAATCTCTTCTTGTTCACCGTAGCGTATAAATGTATTCACACCTGTTGGATGCTGATCATCAACTGATAATATTTCACGTCCAAGAAGTCCATTGACAAGTGTCGTTTTGCCCACTCGCTCTTTTCCGACTACTAAGATCATCGTTTGGTTATTGGCATCTTGAATAATCCGATTTAAATGTTTCGCTGTATCTTTCACATATGTATTTTGCACAATGATGCCATACAAATGTCGCAGGTGATCAACAAATTGTGGCAAAATATTATTCGCTGAGGTTGTATATTCGATTGGCGTGTTGTCAATGTTCGTCATCCTCAAAACCTCTTTTCGTATGTATCTATAAAACCATTATAAAGGAAACCATGGCTTTTCTAATACATGGATTGATGAAAAGAGGACAATGTACTTAGGTTATTATATAGTAAATAGGAATTCATCCTTATACTTATTCGATATCTGCTCCATATATGAGCGGTTACTCGGACTAAAGGGAACAGCGTACCCCTCTGAATTCTACTAATTTTAATAGAAGTATGAGGTATTATCATTTTTACTTACCTCTGTATTTCTATTGCAATGACCTTTCTCCTAAATGAAGACTATTACTCTACTCCAGCCATCCGAGCGTAAACAGCTCTAAGTGTTGGCATGCCGCCTTGTGCACCAAATTTTTCTACAGACAAGGAAGCAGCAATATTGGCGAAGTATACGGCCTCATCCAACGATTGTCCCTCTACTAAAGCATAGGCTAATGCCCCATTAAACGTGTCTCCCGCCCCAGTTGTATCCACAGCTGTCGTCATATAGCCTGGTACATGGATTGGATAGGAGCCATCGAAATAACTTGCACCATCACTACCTCGTGTCAAAATTATTTTATTAGGATACTTTTCTAAAAGCTGCTCGAACGGCTCATTAAAAATTTCAGCACATTCTATTTCATTTGGCGTTAAATAGCTAATATCCTCCATCCATTCCACATCAAAATTGGCTGCTGGTGCAGGATTTAATAGGACAGAAACACCTGCTTCTTTACATAATTGAATGGCGTAGGCTGTCGTCTCCTTTGGAATTTCAAGCTGTATGATCACCATTTGACTTTTTTGTATCAATTCCTTAGAAGCTTCAAGGTGAGATGGGGATAATGCATAGTTTGCTCCAGGTACAACAACGATTCGATTATCGTCATTGTAAAGAAGAATATTGGCAATGCCTGTAGGAGAAAAAGTACTAGTTACAATCGCATCTGTCTGAATCTGCTCCTGTTGTAAAGTGGCTTGTAATGCCTTACCAAAATAATCCTCACCTACACAGCCAATCATTGCCACTTCACTGCCAAGACGAGCTGCCGCAACTGCTTGATTAGCCCCTTTTCCTCCAGGAACCGTTTGAAATGCATTGCCCAGAATGGTTTCCCCTTGTTTTGGAAAAGTATCCATTTGTACAACTAAATCCATATTTAAACTTCCGATCACTGTAATCATTGATTTCACTACCTTTCTTCTTTTTGATTAGCAGATAAAAGCTGAAATGAACACAATATTGTATTCATTTCAGTAGCTAATTTTATAGTAATATATTTGCAAAAACCGAAAAATCATCTAGATACTTTTCTAATATATCCAATGAAATCACTTGATAAGCAGAAACAGCAGTAATTTGAAATCCTGCATGTTCATTAAGTTTTCTATTGGAGCACCCTGGAAAAATTGAAAAGCCTCTCTACTTGTTACTCAACACTTAAATTTGGTATCAATGGCTTGTTTTCAATAGGTGATGATAAGGAAATCAATGTAGTGGAATCGCCATACTTCATACTATCATTTTCAAATAATTCAAGTTCCTTTGTTGATTCAACTACTACTTTAATCAAATAATTGTATTCTCCGCTAATTCGGTGACACTCTACTACTTGTGAGGCCTGCTTACAATAATCAACGAAATTATTGCACTTTGTAGTCCGGAAAAGGACAAACGCAACAGTAGATTTCCCAACTTTTTCATTCGAAACTATAGCTCTGTAGCTCTTAATCACTTCTTGTTCTTCTAGTCTTTTTACCCTCTCTGTTATTGCTGGTTGAGATAACCCTATTAGTTTTCCAAGGGAAGTCATTGACAACCGAGCATCTGATTGTAAACGCATTAGTATATCTGCATCAATACTATCCATTTAAGCACCCCTTCATTTATATGATACTGACATTTCACAATGAATAGCTAATTTAACTAATCCTATTGTAAGGTGTCTATGCCTCCTACATTATTATATTATACTTCAAATGCAATATCCTCAAAATACATTAATTTTATAGTTAAATACGCGAAAATACCTTTATTATCAAATGTAAAATTAAAAATGACATTAGTATAATTAATCCTATCAACTAATCAGGAGGTCTTTTATAAATGAATAATAATGATTTAACTAAACAAAATGAAAAATCTTCTGCAATACCTTCAGAACGTCTCCCTTGGGCCGGTTTAATTGCACTAGCTATGGCAGGGTTCATATGTATCCTTACCGAAACTATACCAGCTGGTTTATTAATACAGATAAGTGAAGGACTCGCTGTGTCCGAATCTCTTGCAGGTCAACTTGTTACAGCTTATGCTCTTGGCTCAATAATTGCAGCTATTCCTATAACCACTGCAACACAAGGGTGGCATAGGAAACCCTTGCTGCTTTTATGTATTATTGGGTTCCTTGTATTTAATACTATTACAGCCCTTTCTTCTAGTTTTACCTTAACTATAATAGCTCGATTCTTTGCGGGTGTAACGGCAGGCGTCCTGTGGGGAATGAGCGCAGGATATGCACGACTTATGGCGCCAGAGTTACTTAAGGGAAGGGCAATGGCAGTGGCCATGATTGGTACTCCTCTTGCATTAGCTTTTGGTGTTCCTGCTGGGGCATTTCTCGGTTCCCTTGTTGGCTGGAGATCTGTTTTCGGAATAATGTCACTCTTAGCAGTATTATTGATTTTATGGATTATCTGGAAAATCCCTGACTTTCCTGGGCAAACATCTGAAAAGCGAATGACCCTGCTCAAGGTTTTCATTACCCCTGGGGTTCGTCCGATTTTATTTGTTGTATTAGTTTGGATACTTTCTCATAACATACTTTATACTTATATCGGACCATACCTCTCCGAAGCAGGTCTTGCGCAACGAGTTGATTTGGTTTTACTCGTTTTCGGTATTGCATCTTTAGTTGGAATTTGGGCTATTGGTATATTCATTGAGCGTATACTACGTACTTTAGTGTTAATGAGTCTAGCCGGATTTGGATTGGCATCATTATTATTAGGTATCGGAATTAGTCACCCTGCTATCATTTACATTGCTGTAGCTTTATGGGGTTTAACTTTCGGAGGAGCAGCAACACTTACGCAAACAGCAATAGCAGATAATGCTAAAAAAGGTGCAGATATTGCCCAATCAATGCTAGTTACTGTTTGGAACCTCGCTATCGGTGGAGGGAGTGCAATTGGAGCAATCCTGATGGAATCATTTGATGTAGTATCTTTTCCATGGGTAATGTTTATCCTCATTCTTCTTGGATTTCTAGTAGCGTTTCGCGCAAATGTTTCTGGGTTTCCTCAAACAAAACAATGATTAAATCAGGATATTCCTTGAAACACATAGCCATTTCGTTGCGACTTTATTTTAAACATCTTATCTTTTTTTGTAAACACTGCAACTTTATTTCAAAGCTATATTGTATTGCTATTTAATAAAATCAGAACCACCAGTCTAACTGGTGGTTTGCTCTTCTCGTGAAACGCTGGGATACTGGCCCATGTCTAAAGACACTCTGAAAGGTCCGCCAACCGCACTCCATTTTCACGCTACCACTAAAGTGGTCTTATTACTTTCGTTTGTTTGCTTTTATTTCTTCTCCTGTAAAAGGATCGATGAATTCTTTCATGGTCATTTGATCCTCAAGTATATCCTCTTGTAATTGATTATATATATATTCCTGAATGATTTTTTTATTTCTTCCCACTATATCTACATAATATCCTCAACACCAAAACTTTCTATTTCCATATTTGTATTTCAGGTTCGCATGTCGATCGAATATCATTAAACTACTTTTCCCTTTCAAATATCCCACAAACGATGAAACACTTCGTTTGGGTGGAATACTCACCAACATATGAATATGATCAGGGCAAGCTGTTGCTTCTATAATTTCTACTCCTTTTCTTTCACATAACTGGCGAAAAATTTTACCTATGTCTGCTTTGATTTGTCCATAAATAATCTGCCTTCTATATTTTGGCGCAAAGACAATGTGATACTTACAATTCTATGTAAGCTGCCTGCCATGTTCAACATAAACCATCTCACCTGTAGTAGCGTTCCTTCATTTGTCCATATGTCAAATTTTCAAAAGATAGTTGATATGAGAGGATTTGTGGTAAGCCTTTTTCAAATACGAAAATGAACAGCTAACAAAACCTAGAAAATAAGGAAGTTCACCAACTAAGGTAATATTTTTAAAACGATGAAAATGAAAAAGCTATAGTAATACCCTTGTTCTAAATCATATTGATTAACTACAACTAAAGTACTATAATTAATTTTAAAATAGAGATAATAAAAAGAAGGTGGTAAGTGTCTATGGGTCAACAGCAGAAAAATGGTAGAGTCAGAAAAGGAAGCTTAAAAAATCGTATTATTGGAATATCACTTTTACTGTTTATTTCGATTATCAGCATCAGTTCCTATTTAAATATTAAGACAGTTAAAGAAAATGTTTCAGATGCTTTATTAGAAAAGAGTATACAGCAGGTCGATGAAATTGCACGTCAAGTGGAGAATATTCTAGTTTCTAACTCTAATCCTACAGTGGAACTGCAAAATTTCGTTGAAAACAAAGTACAACAAAATGGAATTGCTTATGCAGTTGTCATTGATAAAAATGTCACGGCAATTGCCCATAGTGATAAGGAGAAAATAGGTAAAAACTATGAAGATGATTCCTACTCTGTAGATGGAGCGAAAAATGGGAAAACGATGACTAGTAGATTTTATGCGGATGTTCAGAAAAGTTGGACTTTCGATATAATGGTACCGATTTATATAAATAATACGCTTTACGGATCTATGGATGTAGGTATTTTCGAGGGTGACATCACAAAAGTTACGAATGCCATTTTACTAAAGGAAATTATTACAGTTGCTGTTGGCTGTATTTTATTCATTATTTTAATGATTTTTATTTTAAATAAAATGTTCAAACCTTTACTGTTAGCAGTTGATAAATGCAATGACATGGGAAAAGGAGAATTCACTGAGTTAATCCACCCAAAATATACAAGTAGAAACGATGAAGTAGGTAAGCTTACATATGCTTTAAATGAGATGCAAAATCACTTTGTTGATTTACTTAATGAAATCAGTCTAACTTCGAATAAGGTTACTTCATCATCTGAAGAACTGAGAGATGCAACCAGTACTTCTTTAGAGTCTTCAAAGGATTTATCATCTGCTGTTGAAGACATTGCTAAGGGAGCTGTGGAACAAGCAAAAGATACCGAATATGGGACTGCAAGTATTGGAGAGCTAGGAGAATTAATTGAAAGTAATCAGGATCATTTAGAAAATCTGAATCTATTTGTCGATGAAGTAAGCCATATTAAAGATGAAAGCTTACTCATATTAAAAGAGCTTGTTGCTAAAACAGAAGAAAATAATAAGGCAGCAAAAGAAATTTATGACATCATTCTCACGACAAACGAAAGCTCTGGGAAAATTCAAAATGCAAGCCAGATGATAAGAACCATTTCGGAACAAACGAATTTATTAGCTTTAAATGCTGCTATTGAAGCATCTAGAGCTGGCGAAGCTGGAAAAGGGTTTGCAGTTGTTGCGGACGAAATACGAAAATTGGCGGAGCAATCAAATCAATTCACTAAGGAAATTGCCACTGTTATAGGAGACTTAACAGCAAAAACTGGACAAGCTGTTCAGACTATCCAAGAAGTGAATCATATTGTCAATTCTCAAGCTACAAGTGTTAAAACTACGAATGGCAAGTTTGAAGATGTTGCAAACTCTATTGAAAAAATAAAAACGGTCATTGAGGAATTATATAACCTAGGCAATAATATGGGTGAAAAGAAGGACGAAGTAATAGATATTCTACAAAACTTATCTGCCATATCGGAAGAAAATGCAGCTGGTACGGAAGAAGCAGCCGCATATTTACAAAATCAAACAAACTCCATTTATGAAATTGCCAATTCCAGTGAAGAATTAGCAAAGTTAGCTAATAAAATGCAGGAAAATGTCTCAAAATTTACGATTCAAACAAACTCAACTCGATTGTAAGAACAAAGCCCAATTTCTCTATTTAATTACAGAGAAATTGGGCTTTTTAAACTAGGAATGTCTTACGTACACTATTTAGTTTTCAATGCTACTCGTCACACTAAAACAAGAACTTTCGTTTATCTTTAAAAATAGTATTAGTGTACATTAACAGTATATGTCCCATTTTCATTATCAAATTTATAAATATATAAATAATACTTTCCTGGTTTTGCATTTAATTTTCCTTTTATAATACTTCCATCTTCCTGTCCATAGGAAGTGTAACTTTGCATATCAGACTCATGATAAAGTACCCATGTCATGCCAATTTGATTTTCATTTACGACAGAAATATCTATTTCTTCTGGAGACGTAACATCGAATTGATATATATCCGTATTATCATCATCAAGCAAGCTACCTTTTATTGGCATATTAAATGGCATCATAGTCGCTTCTTCGGGATGATTGTTTGGTTCTATCTCTGTTTGCGCTCCATTCCGTACATTTACTGTATATGTCCCGTTTTCATTATCAAATTTATAAATATATAAATAATATTTTCCTGGTTCCGCATTCAATTTTCCTTTTATAATATTTCCATCTTCCTGTCCATAAGAAGTGTAATTTTGCATATCAGACTCATGATAAAGCACCCATGTCATGCCAATTTGGTTTTCATTTACAACAGAAATATCTATTTCTTCTGGAGACGTAATATCGAATTGATAGACATTCGTATCCTTATCAATCAAACTACCTTTTAGAGGCATATTAAATGGAATGATAGTCGCTTCTTCGGGATGATTATTCTCTGTTTGCTCCCCTCTCCATACAGTTACAATTGTTTTAGCTTTACTTGCTATTCCCTTATCATTTTGCACTGTTAATATCACATTGTATGTTCCTTCATCTTCGTATACATGAATAGGGTTTGCCTCTTCACTTGTTTTTCCATCACCAAAATCCCAAAGATAAGAAACGATATCTCCATTGTGATCTTTTGAACCATCGCTTTTGAACTGGATTTTTTCATTTTTGATTCCAGTATATGGACCATTTATATTTACAAAAGGCGCTTGATTTTCTCCCTCATCCGTCGCAATGCCATGGAAAACAACATCATATTCAAACTGGTTTGCCGCATTCACACGGTAGTTTACAAAATACGCTGTCGCTGTTTTATAGCCGCTCCATTCTTTTTGCGACAGTTGCTCCAATACTTGGTTCACTTGCTTACTCATCGTTTTCCAATCTTGAGATTCACCTTGTGTTTCACTACCAATATACGTGCCTTCGAGTGTAAATGTATTAAAAAATTGAGATTTATGTTTTGTCATATTTCCATCTTTTATGTTAGCAATATCGACAATTTCTTGCTCCACTTCGTCTAACGCTTTTGGTTGATGTTGCACTAAATAATCTTCTGATACTTGTGGAACCTCGTATTTTTCTTGATTATCAATCAATTGCTGCATATAGGCTTGGTATTCCGCATTTAGTTGTGGATCTTTACTTAAAGTGTCTCGATACGCATCATAATTTTTCACATCGTTCGCTCGAATTAAATCTTGAATCCTATCAAATGTATCAAATTGGTGATTATACATATAAGACTGCAATGCAAATGAATAGTTATAAAAATCCCATGATCCATATTTTGCAAACATTGTTTGTTCAGCTGTATAGCGTTGTGATGGATCCTCTGATAATCCACTAATAATACTCTTACGTGGAACAATGTCATTTGTACGCGTTGATCCTGCGAAAAATTCTGCATTTCCTTCCTGGAACCATGTTAGTCGCTCGTTTTGGTACATATCACCTGTTCCGAATAAACCAGGAACCTCATACCTCCCCTGTAAATAATGTGTATATTCATGACGGAACAACTCTTCTAAACTATAAATACTTTGCTCTGGCGTCCGTTCATATGTAAAGAACGTTCCATTCTCTTCAATATAAATACCACCATTATTTGTTTCATATCCATACAATTGACGGTTTAATCGATATTGATCTGGAGAGTTATAAATGACTACTGTTAAGACATCGTCAGCATTACCTGGTTCTAATGCTTTATCATTCCCAATTACACGATGATATTGTGCTTTTACTTCTTTTGCAGCCCAGTATAATCTTTGAATTTTGTCTTCTGTTACTTGATCTCCCGTTTTAAATACAATGGATCCATCATCAAATGTATATGTTTTCGATAGATACTGCTTCTTTCCTTCTTCACGTACTTGCTGTAAATCTACTGTCTTTCCACTATAGTCTTTTCCACCATAATTTGTAGTAATTTGCTCTACTGCTACAAAATAAGCTTCACTTAAATATGGATACATTTGCATCGCTTGTGTAACAACTTCTAAACCTTTATTCGGATTACTATGGAAGCCTCCTAAACGCCCTGCATAATAAATGCCATTATTGATTAACCAACTATTGTTATCTGTCACATTATGTATAAGAGCAATTTTATTAACTTCATTTATGAAGCTATCAATTTTGCCATACCACATCGTCGTATTAGCTTCTTTACGAGTATCATATAAATACGACTGTAAGTCATAATCAATGCCATGTATTACATCGTATATAGCTTGTCCTTTTGACGACTCGTCTTCAAATGTAGAGAGATTTTCGTTATACTGCTTTAAAATCTTCGTAGCAAGTTGAACTGTTTCCGCATCACTAGAAGCATTACCTATTAATTTCCCATAGGCAGATACTACTTTATCTTGTTCAACTGTACCTAGTTTAAAGTTCGGATTCTTAGCTATTTCTTTTAATGCTGGTAAACACTTATCTTGGAAACTTCTCTCGTTTAAATAACCTAGTTCGTTATTATAAAATGCTACATAAAAAGCCGAACGCAATAGCTCAACAAATGTTTCAATCCCCTTTGAATCATCTTTCGTAAAAGAACTTCCTCTTTTCCCTAATTCATTAATAATCACTTGCATGCGTTCTTCATTTTGATAGAAAGCTTTTGTTTCCTTACTGAATTGGAACAAGTCTGTTATTTGATACCACCGAATATTTCCTAGCGTATCAATTAGCTCACTATCGTTCATTTTATTAAGCTCTGCCATCGAGTACTTTTCCTGCAATTGCTTCGTATCAGCCTGTTCTATAATTGGAGCTGGATGTTGCGAAAAATCTCCAATTTCCAAACGTTCATCAAATGATAATGTTTCATCAGCCTTTGTAGAGTGTACAATTTCATCTTTCGGCGTTTCTATGCCAACCGGTTTCATTTGTAATACATTATAGGGCGTTTTTTCTGCTGCTGATGCTTCTGCTTGTAACCCTCCTAACGACAGTGCCATTGTACTAATCCCAATTAACACTTGATTGAATTTAAATTTTTTCTTCATAATAAGTCCTCCTATAGTACTATATCCGCTATTTGGTAATATATTTATTATTTGGTACTATATTACCTATTTTAAAATAACATATTATGTAAAAATATCAATAGATAATGTTATATTTAGGAATTTTTTCTTTTATAATTTGAACACTAAGACACAATTAGACTATAGAACCTGGTACCTTCCATTTATATATGAGTATGGGGAAGCTAAACATTTCTTTAATAGACAAATCACCAGAAACTCATTCAACGTTATATTTGGGAATCATCTGTGGAGGAAGCCGAACATTTATGACATGAGAATGACGGGATTAATGCTTGGATGTTAGGCTGAAGAGAGGTTTTCTACTGGATAAATAAACGAAATCAATAGCAGTCTCTAGTTTTCATACTAAATGATCTTTGGGTGCTAATTGATCCATCAGTAGTGGAAATCAACAGCTTTACTTTATTTCACTGTAAAAGAAAAAACTGAAGACAACATAAAGTTGTCTTCAGTCATGTTATTGAAAAAAGGTGATGTCAACCCATTTTGAAAGGCGAGGGGTTGATGTCCGTTCCGCCAGCTTCCTTTTCAGGGGGCGTCCGATGAGCCGCTTCGCTCACTGCGTTCGCTCCAGGGTTTCCTCTGTGACGCTAAATCTCCCAGGAGTGATGCTGGCTCCACTTCAATCAACCATGTGGTAAAAGTGTCTTTTCCTTATCTTTCATACGAGCCGTAGTGAACAAAATAGCCTACTATTTATATGATTAGAGAAAGGATAGGATAGGCTCTTATTTTCTATAGTGAATACCTTCACTTTATTTGAAAACCTTTGCTAAAAAGAAACATTTTATGCAAGACTACCTGACTCCCGCTCGCACACAGGGAAGCAAGTAGCCTGCAACAGAAATCCATTTTCACCTTTCACAAAAATGCTATAGATAGTTTTGTTTTTCAACACTATGTATGATTGAAGACAACATAAAATTGTCTTCAATCTATCAAATTAATAGGCTATCCGCTTTGCTTCGTAGGTAGCAATATGGTCTTCGTATTTAAAGGTTAAGGCGATTTCATCCCAGCCATTGAGTAACGTTTCCTTATAATACGGATCAATCGAGAATTGATACACTGTACCATCTTCACCCGTTACAGTTTGCTCTGCCAGATTTACTTCCATTGTGTACGGCTTTGCTAAACCTTTAGCCAGAATATCATCGCATTCGGCTTCTGTTAGCTTAATAGGTAAAATTCCATTTTTAAAGCAGTTATTATGGAAGATATCTGCAAAGGAAGGTGCTATCACTACATTAAAACCATAATCTAAAATGGCCCATGGTGCATGCTCACGAGATGAGCCACAGCCGAAATTATCTTGTGCTACTAGAATTTTTGATGCTTTAAATTCAGGTTTATTTAATACGAAATCTGTTACTTCATTGCCTTGTGCATCATAGCGCCAGTGATAAAATAAATACTGCCCAAAACCTGTGCGCTCAATGCGTTTTAGAAATTCTTTTGAAATAATTTGATCTGTATCAACATTTTTACGATCAAGTGGTGTGATGACACTATTGACGATATTAATTGGTTCCATTTTTACTCATCCCTTCCGTGTAAAGCAAGATTTACACAGTTTCCTTCACAAATTCACGCACATCAACAAAATGACCTGCAATCGCAGCGGCTGCTGCCATTGGTGGTGATACTAAATGTGTACGAGAACCCGCGCCCTGACGCCCTTCAAAGTTGCGGTTAGATGTAGAAGCACAGCGTTCACCAGCTGGTACGACATCATCATTCATGGCTAAACACATGGAGCAACCTGACTCCCGCCATTCAAAGCCAGCTTCCATAAAGATTTTATCCAAACCTTCTGCCTCCGCTTGCTTTTTCGTAGTATGCGACCCTGGCACAACAATCGCTGTGACTTTATCATGCACCTTGCGTCCTTTGATGATATTAGCTGCCGCACGTAAATCACTAATTCGTGAATTTGTACAGGAGCCAATAAAGACATGCTGGATGTCAATGGATGTTAAGGATTGCCCTTCCTCTAAGCCCATATAAGCAAGCGCTTTTTGAAGTGCGGCCTTATCAGATTCATCCTCGTAATCTGCCTGTGTAGGCACATATCCTGAAACACCCGTACCCATCGAGGGATTGGTACCCCATGTAATGATAGGTTCAATTTCTTCTGCTTGTATGATACGAACTGTATCGTACGTAGCATCCTCGTCTGAGGCAAGGCTTAGCCAATAAGCAGCTGCTTCCTCTAATTTCTTACCCTGGGGTGCATATTTGCGACCACGAATATAATCGACGGTTGTTTGGTCAGGTGAGATGAGCCCTGCTTTTGCTCCAGCCTCAATCGACATATTACAAATCGTCATACGTTCTTCCATTGATAATTTGTGGATTGCCTCTCCAGTGAACTCCACAATATGTCCTGTACCAACGCCAATGCCGAACTTCGCAATAACGGCTAAAATAATATCTTTAGCTGCTACGCCAACTTGTAGCTCCCCTTCAACACGAATTTCCATCGTCTTCGGCTTATTTTGCCATAATGTTTGCGTCGATAATACATGCTCTACCTCTGATGTACCAATACCAAAAGCAATTGCCCCAAAGGCACCGTGAGTGGATGTATGTGAGTCACCACAGACAATTGTTTTACCTGGCTGTGTTAGCCCTAGCTCAGGCCCGATAACATGTACAATGCCTTGGTCAGGGTGACCCATCCCTGCTAGCTCAACGCCAAATTCTTCAGCATTTTTAGCCAATGTTTCAATTTGATTGCGTGCAATGGGATCATGGATAGTCGGTAAATTTTTCGTTGGTACATTATGATCCATTGTCGCAAAGCTTAAATCAGGACGACGCACTTTACGTCCATTCAAACGTAGCCCTTCAAAAGCTTGCGGAGATGTTACTTCATGAATTAAATGAAGATCAATATATAACAGGTCCGGTTTGCCCTCTTCCTGATAAACTACATGTTTATCCCAAATCTTTTCAATTATATTTTTACCCATTGTCTTCACCTATTTCTTTAAATATATGTTGTCATAATGCTTTGTGAAACAAAGCTAGTATCAATTTCATTAATTACTTTATCTGTCCATTCATTTGTCGAAAGAATACGATTGCCGTCACGGGCTAGATCTGCTGTAAAGTAACCATCATCAAATACCGCACTAACAGCACGCTCAATTTCTGCTGCCTCTTCTGTTAAGCCAAATGAATATTGTAGCATCATAGCGACAGAAAGAATGGTTGCTGCAGGGTTTGCGACTCCTTGCCCTGCAATTTCTGGTGCTGACCCATGTACTGGTTCATATAATCCAAAATTATCGCCACGGATAGATGCTGATGGTAATACACCTAAAGAGCCAGTAATGACAGAAGCTTCATCACTTAAAATATCACCAAACATATTTTCGGTGACTACAACATCATAGTGTCCTGGGTTTGTAATAAGTTTCATCGCCACAGAGTCTACTAGATTATGTTCTACGATCACATCTGGATAATCTTTTTTCTTAGCTTCTACGACTTCTCGCCATAAGCGACTTGTTTCAAGCACATTCGCCTTATCAACAGAGCATAATTTGCCGCCACGTAAACGTGCTAGCTCAAAGGCATTTTCAACAATACGTTCCACTTCTGCTTTTGAGTAGACAGTGGTATCAATTGCGCCATTTTCAGTACGCATACGTGGTTCCCCGAAGTATACGCCGCCTGTTAGTTCACGTACAATCATTAAATCAACATTTTCAGCTACTTCACGTTTCAATGGTGAAGCATCTAGTAAACTCGGGAACGCCTTTACTGGACGTAGATTTGCAAAAAGATCGAAGTGTTTGCGAATTCGCAATAACCCTTTTTCCGGGCGTAATTCAGGTGGATTCTGATCCCACTTTGGACCACCTACAGCACCTAATAAAATCGCATCACTATTTTCACACATCTCGATTGTTTCTTCTGGTAGTGGATTATTGTGCTGGTCGATGGCAGCACCTCCAATTGTTGCATATCCTAAATGAAAAGTATGATTAAATCGTTTACCAATCACTTGTAATACACGTACAGCAGAAGCAACAACCTCAGGGCCAATCCCATCACCAGGAAGTACTGTAATTTTTCTCTCCATCATCAAAACACCTTTCTTTGTATAGCGCATTCGCTAATTTAGTAAAGACGCCCACCTACCATTAATTTAGGTGGGCGCATTCATTACGTCTACGCGTAATTTTTTGTGAATGGATACAATACGCCATATCATCATTGCATCCGACTTGTGAATGGTATGTCATACGATTCACTACCTGTAAAACCTATACAGGATGTGCTCCCGAAGGCCTGCTATTAAATGACGGTTAATGTCATTTAAAAGAAGCTTCTAAACATCTTGAGAGGAGTTACGGCCGGTAGTCGATATATCCCTCATAGTAAATTTTCAGCTGCGGTTAAGTGGATCTCAGCCAATTGTTCGCCATTGCGAAGCGCAGTATCGAAAATATTAATTTTTCGCACTTGCCGCTACTTCTCGTACAACTTTTTCTTTCCCTTCGTTGATGAATGGCATCATAGCACGTAATTTCGCGCCAACTTCTTCGATTTGGTGGTTCGCACCAGCTTCCTTGAATTTTGTATATTCTGGACGACCATTTTCATTTTCTTGAATCCAACGACGTGCAAATGTGCCATCTTGGATATCTGTTAACACGTCTTTCATACGAGCCTTTACAGTTTCATCAATAATGCGTGGTCCTGCCACATAATCTCCCCACTCTGCTGTATCAGATACCGAGTAGCGCATTGTAGCCATACCACCTTCAAACATTAGGTCTACAATTAATTTAAGTTCATGTAGCGTTTCAAAGTAAGCTAGCTCTGGTTGGTAGCCAGCTTCTACTAACGTTTCGAAACCTGCTCTTACTAGCTGGGTTGCACCACCACAAAGTACCGCTTGTTCACCGAATAAATCCGTCTCTGTTTCTTCTTTGAATGTTGTTTCAAGTAAACCACCTCGCGCAGCACCAATTCCTTTCCCATAAGCAAGTGCTAAATCTTTTGCTTGCCCAGTAGCATCTTGATGGATAGCGAATAGACCTGGTACACCAGCACCTTCTTGGAATTGACGACGAACTAAATGTCCTGGTCCTTTTGGTGCTACTAAAAATACGTCAACATCTGCTGGCGGTGTAATTTGACCAAAATGGATATTGAAGCCGTGCGCAAACATCAGTGCTTTACCAGCTTGTAAATAGGGTGCAATTTCTGCTTCATAAACCGCTTTTTGACGCTCATCTGGTAATAAAATTTGAATCACATCTGCTTCTTGTGCAGCCTCAGCCACAGTTTTCACATCAATACCATCAGCTTTCGCAGCATCGAATGATCCACCTGGGCGAACCCCAACTACTACGTCAAAGCCTGATTCTTTAAGGTTTAGTGCATGTGCATGACCTTGTGAGCCGTAACCGATAATAGCGATTTTTTTTCCTTTTAATACGTCCTCGTTGATGTTTTGTTCATAGTACATTGTAGCCATAGTTTATTTCCTCCTAGAATTTGGTTTGGTTTTCATAGCTTTAGCAACTTGCTGTTTCAATAAAGCTATCAATTTTATATGCAAACTATTTTAAAATAGAGAGCTGTGGGTTTGAGATTTTTTGCGTTTCACGAACAGAGGCAGTGGCTCCTGTACGTGTCAGTTCTTTAATGCCATATGGTCGAATGAGTTCGATAAAGGCATCAATCTTTTCTGGGTGCCCTACTACTTGATACGTCACAACATTTTTGGCTGTATCAATAATTTGTGCACGAAATGGTTCAACAATCGAATTCATTTCCAAGCGTAGATTTGGTGGTGAAATAACCTTTACTAGCGCCAGCTCTCGCAGAACAATTGATTTGTCGGTAATATCATTGACTTTTAACACATCAATTTGCTTGGATAATTGTTTTACTAGCTGCTCGATTTTGCGTTCATCCTCAACATTGACAACAAAGGTCATCTTAGAAAAATTTGGTTGTTCAGTATGCCCTACTGTAATCGATTCAATATTGAACTGTCGCTTCATCAACAAACCTGTCAATCGGTTTAATACACCACTTTGGTTAATCACAGTTACGGTAATTACTCGTTTCAATTCTTTTTCACCCCAATCATTTCATGTAAGCCTTTGCCTGGTGCTACCATTGGGTAAACACATTCAAGCTGTTTCACTCGACAATCAATTAATACTGGCTCATCAGAAAGTAGTGCCTCACGGAAAATATTCTCCGCCTCATCGATTGTGTTAATACGATAGCCTTTAATATTATAGGCATCTGCTAATTTAACAAAATCTGGTTGGATTGGCATCAGCGACGATGAATAACGTTCTTCATAGAATGTTTGTTGCCATTGACGCACCATTCCAAGACAACTATTATTCAAAATCACTATTTTTACTGGTAAGTTAAATTCCTGTAGAATAGATAGCTCCTGTGCCGTCATTTGGAATCCAGCATCTCCTACAATCGAAATAACTTTTTTGTCTGGCTTCGCAAACTGAGCCCCAATTGCGGCTGGGAAGCCGAAGCCCATCGTACCAAGTCCACCAGACGTTACCCATGCATGATCATTATTTAAATGGTAGTATTGTGCTGCCCACATTTGATGCTGCCCTACATCTGTCGTCACAATGGCATCACCCTCTGTAATCTTGTGCACTAATTGCAATGCCTCTTGTGGTAAGATTTCTTGCGTATTGGCATCTTTGCAATACCACAATGGGTATTCATTCGTATGATTATTTAAAAAGGCTAGCCAGTCTGCTGTATCAGGACCTTCAAAATCCTTTTTCAACAATGCCTTTAACGCCTCTTTTGCATCCGCAACAATAGGAATATCTGTCGGTACGTTTTTACCAATTTCAGCAGGGTCAATATCGATATGGATAATCGTTGCATTTGGTGCAAATGTGGCTAAATTTCCTGTTAAGCGATCATCAAAACGTGCACCGATATTGAGTAGTAAATCTGATTTTGTGATGGCTGTATTCGCTGTAACCGTACCGTGCATCCCTGCCATCCCAAGGAATAAATCATGTTCCCCATGAATGGAGCCTAGCCCTAGCAATGTATTCGTTACGGGGATACGGTATTTTTCAGCAAAAGCCGTTAATTCCTCACGTGCGTCAGCAAAGAGAACACCTGCACCAGCTAAAATAACTGGATTTTTTGCCAAAGAAATTGCTTGAATCGCCTTTTGAATTTGTAAATAGTTTGGTTTATAGGTTGGTTGATAGCCTGGTAAGTAAATTTCATCTGGTGCTTGTGGTGGATTCTCTACATCAAATAACATTTGTGAAACGTTTTTTGGAAAGTCCACAACCACTGGTCCCTTACGTCCAGTGCTCGCAATATGGAATGCTTCCTTCACAATACGTGGAATGTCATTGACATCCTGCACTTGGTAATTGTGCTTTGTGATTGGTGTCGTAATCCCCATGATATCAGCTTCTTGGAAAGCATCTGTTCCAATGACAGATGTAGCAACCTGACCTGTGAAGACAACTAATGGGATGGAATCAATCATGGCATCCGCAATACCTGTTACGAGGTTTGTTGCACCAGGTCCACTTGTGGCAATGACAACGCCTGTTTTACCTGAGACACGTGCATAGCCTTCAGCCGCATGAATAGCCCCCTGTTCATGTCTTGTTAAAATATGGCGAATCGGATTTTTATACATCGCATCATAGATTTGTAATACGGCTCCACCTGGATAGCCAAAGATGATTTCAACACCTTGATCATGCAACGCCTGCACTAAAACATCTGCACCGTCCTTCGCTTGATAGGTTTGTTCAGCCGTTGCTGTTGTTGCTAATTGTTCTTGTTCATTGATTGAAACATTCGCACTCATCAATTTATGCCTCCTTCATTTCTTTCAAAGTCATACATCAGTGTTCTAGATTAGTAAAGTGCCACTAGCTGGTAAGTCTACCTCTCTTCCTTTTCATTGAGAGTTTGCTCATTACGTCGTGAAAATAATAAAAAAGCCCTTTTCTCCACACGCAAAGAACTACCTTACGTAGGGATGAAAAAGACTTTCCATGGTACCACCCTTTTTTATAGCAAATAATTGCTACCTCGCGAATAAATGACTGCATTTATACACCTATGCGAAAAATTTCACATCCAATAGGGTGTCATAAAACATTTATTCATTAATAACGAGCACTTTCGACTATGCCCGGAGCTATCTAATGGTGTAAACACGTTTAATAGCCCACTCCGAGGGGATGTCGGATCTAGTTGTATCGCCGGCTTCCAGCACGACCGGCTCTCTGGTAGATACAAGGCTCTAGAACCTTTAACCTCATCAACGTTTTCATTTATCTAGTTGTTAAATTTTCATTACGCCGCCAGTGGAAGCGTTCGTCACTAATTTTGAATATCTTGCTAACCAACCACGTTTGATTTTTGGCTCAAAGACTGGTAATTTTGCACGACGTTCAGCTAAAACTTCATCTGAAACTTGTACATTAATCGTACGATTTGGTAGATCAATTTCAATAATATCTCCGTTTTCTACTAAGGCGATTGGACCGCCTTCAGCAGCTTCTGGTGAAATATGACCAATTGAAATACCTCGAGATGCACCTGAGAAACGACCATCTGTAATTAATGCAACCTTTGTACCAAGACCACGACCTTGAATCGCAGATGTTGGTGCAAGCATTTCAGGCATCCCTGGGCCACCCTTAGGTCCTTCATAGCGAATGACGACTACATGGCCCTCTTTCACTATTCCATTATCAATGTTTTCCTGCGCTGCTTCCTGGGAATCAAAGACGATTGCCTCTCCCTTGAATACTTTGATGGAAGGATCTACTGCACCTACTTTAATAACGGAGCCATCAGGTGCAATGTTACCAAATAACACCGATAACCCACCTACAGCACTATAGGGATTGTCTTTTGTTCGAATGACTTGATCATTCGTGATGTGATAATCTTTGACAAGCTCACCCATCGTTACACCTGCAACGGTTGGGCGATCTGGATGAATAGCTCCCGGAATGGATGTTAATTCATTAATAATGGCACTAACACCACCCGCTTTATTGATATCATCCATTGAAATATCAGATGCAGGCATAATTTTCGCTAAATAGGGTACTCGCTCTGCTACTTTATTAATATCTTCAATGTTGTAATCTATTTCTGCTTCATTGGCAATGGCTAATGTATGAAGAACAGTGTTTGTGGAGCCTCCCATTGCCATATCAAGAGCAAAAGCATCATCAATTGACTCTTTTGTAATAATGTCGCGTGGCTTAATGTCTTCCTTGACCATACGAATTAATTGTTTGGCTGCTTCTTTAATCAGCTTGTGACGCTCTTCAGAAGTGGCAACGATTGTACCATTCCCCGGTAGAGCAACACCAAGCATTTCCATTAAACAGTTCATCGAGTTGGCTGTAAACATCCCTGAGCATGAGCCACATGTTGGACATGCATTATTTTCAATATCTAACAGCTCTTCAGATGACATCTTTCCTGATTTATGGGCTCCTACGCCTTCAAAAACAGAGGTTAAAGAAAGCTGCTTGCCTGAAGCAGAAGTACCAGCCTCCATTGGACCACCAGAAACAAAAATAGATGGTACGTTTGTGCGAACTGCTGCCATCAGCATCCCTGGTGTAATTTTGTCACAGTTTGGAATATAAAATACACCATCAAACCAATGTGCATTAATAACTGTCTCTGCTGAGTCTGCTATAATTTCACGACTTGGTAATGAATAACGCATACCAATATGCCCCATTGCAATACCATCATCGACACCAATTGTATTAAATTCGAATGGAATACCACCCGCTTCAATAATGGCTTCTTTCACTACATCAGCGAACGTACGTAAATGAACGTGACCTGGTATTATGTCGATATATGAGTTACAAACCCCAATAAATGGTTTGCCTAAATCTTTTGCTTTTACTTTGCCTGTTGCATATAAAAGACTTCGATGTGGCGCTCGATCTACGCCTACTTTAATCATGTCACTTCTCATTTTAAACGCCCCTCATTGCTATCCATACTATGTTCGTTGCTATAGACAAAATGTTCTGTCTTTTTGATTTTTGTTTATAGACTAGCAGCCTACTAGATGGCTACTGCTGTAACGAACGTGTTAAATTGTTGTTATCATAGTACGAAAAAAAGGTCTCGTCAACAGTATTTTTTGAATTGTTAAAACAATTAAAAAAATCTGTCAAAATTGAAATCGTTTACATGCTGATTAAGCATCAGTTTTATCTCGCTTTGATAAAAATTTTGACATTTCGTTCAAATTTTAATTTTTCAATAATAACCAACAATGTAAGAGGCCATTGATTCCCATATTTTCGGACAATTTGAATCATCTTATCTATAGAGATAACGCTTACAATAGAAACAATTTTTTTAGGTAGCCTGTAAAAAATACTTGATCGGGATCATATTGGTGTCGTATTTTTAAAAACTTTTCAATCTCTGGATACAGTTCGTAGACGGTTTGTGCTGTTAAATGGTGTTGTTTTCCCCAGTGAGGTCGGCCATCATATTTTTGCATCAAAGTATGAACCCATTTAAAATAAGGCTCTTCTGACATCCCTTTATACATATGAAAGGCTATAAAAGCAGACTCGCGCCCCTGTGTTGGACTTAAAAAGCCTGCTTCGCCCGCAGTTGTTCGACACTCTAATGGAAAATGAACATTAAAAATCCCTTTTTTAAAGGTTGTATGAATTTCCTCCAAGCATGCTTCAAATTGAGCGAGTGGAATGGCATATTCACTTTCTTGGAACTTCACACTACGAGGAGAAGGATAAATTTCATAGCTTATGCCCACTTTTTCACTTTCCACCACATTTGCGGCTGCTATTTTACTCATAGCACCACTTAACGCTGGTTTCCACTTACAAAGTTCTGACATTGCAAAGAAAGCACCATTTTCTACAATTTGGAGCTTTAACGTTTCTATTTTTTTATTCCATTCACTTTGATAGATGGGTGCTACAGCATTCATCCGTTTTACTTGAATCGTCTCACTGCCAGGGAAATAAAACCATTCCACATGGCGATGTTGGCGAATATCCTCTGCGAATAGTGTGAGACCATTGCTCAAAGTTTCTCTTGCCCCAACATAATGCAAGCTATAAAGTGGCATGACTTTGATCGTTACTTTGACAAGGACACCAAGCATACCGAGCGATACGTGTAGTGCTTCAGATAAATCGTCCATTCCCCTCCTGTGCTCCTGATATGTGCCAGTGCCATCTACAAACCCCCATGTCATGACAGCAGACGACAGAGAACCAAGTGTAATCCCTGTACCATGTGTACCCGTTGATACTGCTCCTGCAATCGTTTGCTCCTGAATATCCCCCATATTGATTAAAGCAAAGCCGTGCTTCTCCAGCATTGGTCCAATTTCATATAGGTAGGTACCAGCCCATAATGTTGCCTCCTGCTTTTCCTCATTCACAGCGATTAATCCACGCATATTATGTAAGGAAATAGCGATATGCTCAGGCATAGCCACAGCGCTAAATGAGTGAGCTGCCCCTGTAACTCGAATCGTTTTTCCCGTTTCACGTGCATGCTTGACAATGGTTGAAACTTCTTCAACCGATTGTGGTAAGTACATTTCACTCGGATAGGAAATAACATTCCCCGCCCAATTCGTCCACTTTTCACCATTACGCCATTTTTCTATAGAAAACATTGTCCATCCCCCCTATATGTTGTGTAAGGCCCCATATACTTGTCCTCTCGAATCCCATGGAGTACTTGAAAACGCTCACAAAGCTCCCCTGCTTTTGCATGTCTAAAATAGATCGTATCACCAATATTAATATGTTTTCCTTTGACCTTTATAGGCGTTTGTACTTCTCCTGCTCCTTCTAAGCTAAGGTATGCAAAATTGCTAGGTTCATAGAATACAGGTAAGCGATCCAACCCAATTGCTCCAGAAGCCGTATAACCACCACCATGACAAACAACAATATTTTTTTCAGGCTTTCTCGTTACACTCAAAGCAAATCCAGCTGCCTTTTCTAGCTGTAAATGTGTAAATTGATCGAACAATGCAGGTGCATAAAAAGCGGAGCCTACTGTAATTTCAGTCACTTCTTTCTGCTGATTGGTATATAACATGCTCCCTGAGCCTCCACCATTGACGAAGCGTAAGTTTGGAAAATACGCCTTGATATGGGCTATGGCTAAGCGACGAAATTGGGTTACTTGTTTTTTAGCTTGTACTTGCATTGCCTCAATCACTTTGCCTTTTAATGCATTCGCAGGACGATTGCCAACGCCTGCTATTTGAGCCTCATAGCCCATTGCACCTACAACCTCAATCGCTGACGTTTTTTGAACCTCTTGCAAAAAAGGTGTCAGCGTCTCAAGAGAATACAACGATGAACGTTTAGTCCCGAAATACAGTACTTTAAAATCATTCGAAACATTAATATCAATGCAAACCTGTACACGTACACCTATTTCTAGTCCCAGCTTCGCTAATAGTTGGATATGTTCTGGCCGATCCACCATAAAAGTAACGCTTTTCCCGTCTTTGACGAAATGTAGCAAGCGACGAATAGCTGCTTCCTCCATTACTGGATAGCCCAGTAATAAATCATCAAATTGCTGCTGTAGTAAAAAAATGGTCTCTGCCGCTGTGAATGTCATAAAGCCTACAACATTAGCAAGGTTTTTCTGAACATAACGAAGCACTTCAACAGAACGAATCGATTTTGTCGCAATACGAATTTGCTTGCCACCACAAGCCTCTTGCACAGTTCGTATATTTTTATCCAGCGCATCTAAGTCCAACCAAGCAAATGGTCTTTCCAAATCACTAAACGCTCGATCCAATCTTGTCGTCATTTAATCCCTCCTGTATATACTATGTATTTGACAATTTACAGAATAATTTTTTTATTAATGAGTCAAAATAAAAACAACCGTGCGCTTTTTATTCAATAAGTCGACACAGTTGTTTTAGAATGGGACAAACATTTCATTCACCTTTCTATTCAATTGGTTACGATGCGTATAAGAAATCGGCTGCAAGATTTAGCAGCACTAACAAATGCAGACCAGCAATCAGAAAACCTTGACGATTTAAACGTTTCATAACAGCCATATTCATATGCAACACGCTCCTTTTTTCTACATTATAATCCTTTTAAACAGAATTTTCAAACTATTAAAAGGTGAAAATTTAACCATTTTCCATTCATATAAATAAAAAATGAACAACAGTATAATTGATTGAAATTCTGCTTCAACAAAAAATGCATTTTTTCATGGATAAAAAGGTGGTTTTTGAAATATTTAGTCGAACGGCTGATTTTGGAGCGTTCCATCTATTTTTGGTACGAATTGAATGCGTGAACATACTATAGAAGTAAGCGAAAATCGGTGTATGTACAATATAGAAGTAATTGTAGTTAATGTGGACATTTTCACAATCATTTATGCAGTTGGAGTTACGTTATTGTGGGCATGATGAAAGAGCTGCATTCATTTGTCTACAGCCATTATGACAGCATGTAATAATTACTAAACAAAATCGCAGTGTTTAATCTACTCCATTCAGGGTATAACTAAGTAATCGCCATTATATCTTAATTTTAAGGAGATGAAAATAATGATTAGTTTCATTTGGTATTTAATCATCGGAGGAATTCTTGGATGGTTAGCTGGCGTAATTTTAGGTAAAGATGTACCTGGTGGCATCATCGGGAATATTATTGCAGGGATTGTTGGTTCTTGGATCGGTAGTATGGTTTTAGGGAACTGGGGTTGGAGAGTAAGTGATTTCTACGTGTTCCCAGCACTGATCGGTGCCGTTGTGTTGATCTTTATCGTCAGCCTTATTTTAAAAGGTATGCGTAAAGCAACTTAAATATGTAATAAAGAGCCATCCATGGTGATGGCTCTTTATTTTGCTTCATTCAGTAAAACGGTTGCTCGGAGTTCATCGTGATAATCATTATACAATTGGTAGTAATACAATACATTTTCCACATATTCCTCACTATGGTTGTATTGATACACAGCTTTCTTAATATTACCTTTGGCAGCGCCGTATTTAGATAAATAATTAGCTGCACTAAATACCGCATCCTCAATATCATAGGGATCGGCTATACCATCCCCATTCGCGTCTACGCCATATCCTCCATATTTAGCAATTGTCTCTGGATTCATTAATTCAGCCTTCGTGATGTTTCCTTTTCCTAGTCCTGAACAAGTAGGATGCTGCCAGCCAACGAACGTGCACGGCATAAATTGCATATGCCCTTCTGCCCCGGCAGATGAAACCATTGATTTCACTGTAGAAAATCGCGTTTCAATTCGATGATGTGCGGCAAGCAATGTCCATGGCACACCATATTTCTCCTCCGCTGCTACATATACTGGAATGTATTTCTCTGGAATGTCCATATCGAAATGTTGTTGAATCTCCTCAATTGCCTTTTGCTGTGCAAGCTTTTCGAAAATCGGTAATGTTTGAAGTTCCTTCCACGCAAAAAATGTCAGGACATACACCGTTATCGCAACGGGAATCAATAATGCTATCATACCCAATTTTGTAGCGGGTGATAACATGGCTTTGTTGTTCTTTTTCTTTGTCATACGTCACACCTAATCTAGTATTCTTTTTCTATATTACCAAATTTTTCGTTATATGTAGTAGATCTTTTAATTTTTGTAAGATAAAAACTTCCAGTTGTAGGATGCTATTCATTTTCACTATAAAAGCAGTTGAAAGGTTTGCTAAAAATATAGTAAAATACAGGTTGATTCATTATATTGGATAATAATAGGGAGGCATTTATTTTGTGGAAAGACTTTAAAGAATTTGCAATGAAAGGCAATATTGTCGATCTAGCAGTAGCAGTAGTCATCGGTGGTGCTTTCGGTAAAATTGTTACCTCCTTAGTTGAAAATATCATTATGCCATTAGTTGGTATTTTAACAGGTGGTATTGATTTAACAAAGAGCTTTGTTTTTGGCTCTGGCGAAGCCCAAGTCAATTTAGGTGTATTTCTACAATCAATTATTGATTTTTTAATTATTGCATTTGCCATTTTTATGGCGCTCCGAATTATGACGAAGCTTACACGTAAAAAAGAAGAAGCAGTCGTTGAAGAGCCAGCTCCTGAATTAGATGCAAAAGAAGAGCTCCTCAAAGAAATTCGTGATTTACTCAAAAAAGAACAAGCCTAACATATGACACCAAAGGATTTGCCTCATTCGAATAAGGCAGATCCTTTGGTTTTGTATCCTTCTCTTTGGATGTTCTATCCGCTAATTTTATGCGTATCCTCCACTTTCTCTGCTCTAACCATCTCTTTCCGCGTTTTAACCGCTACTTTTCTTATTCTATCCATCAACTTTATGCGTATCCTCCACTTTTTTTGCTCTAACCATCTCTTTCCGCGTTTTATCTGCTACTTTTCTTATTCTATCCATCAACTTTATGCGTATCCTTCTCTTTCTCTGCTCTATCCATCTCTTTCCGCGTTTTATCCACTACTTTCCTTATTCTATCCATCAACTTTATGCGTATCCTTCACTTTTTTTGCTCTATCCATCTCTTTCCGCGTTTTATCCGCTACTTTTCTTATTCTATCCATCAACTTTATGCGCATCCTCCACTTTTTTTGCTCTAACCATCTCTTTCCGCGTTTTATCCGCTACTTTCCTTATTCTATCCATCAACTTTATGCGTATCCTTCACTTTTTTTGCTCTATCCATCTCTTTCCGCGTTTTATCCGCTACTTTCCTTATTCTATCCATCAACTTTATGCGTATCCTCCACTTTCTCTGCTCATTCCTGTTAAATTAGAAGCTCCCACACATTATTGCTCATAATTTAATAATCAATCTCCTACTATTCCTACGTGATTAACTATAAATAATCTAGCTAATTTTCAGAAAACACCCTTGTTCTTCTTTAGTATCCATGTTAAATTGGTAACAATTATTGAGAATACTAATAAATTGAAAGCGAAAATTGTCGCTTTTAATAATATTGGAGAAAAGAGTGACGTCATGACATTAAACAGAAGTATTGAAACAAAACTTGTACAACTAGGAAATTTAAGTGACCCCATAACAGGTGCTGTGAGCCCACCGATCCATTTATCGACTGCTTATAAACATGCTGGAATTGGTGAATCTACTGGCTTTGACTATACACGTACAAAAAATCCTACACGTGCTCTTTTAGAAGAAGGGATTGCTGATTTAGAGGGTGGCGATATGGGCTTTGCCTGTAGTTCAGGGATGGCTGCTATTCAATTGGTGTTATCCTTATTTAAACCAGGCGATGAGTTAGTCGTGCCTGATGATTTATATGGCGGTACCTATAGACTATTTAACTTCTTCCAAGAAACCTATAATATCAAGCCTGTTTATTCAAAGTTTGAATCGGTTGAACAGGTGGAAGCATTAATAACTGAAAATACTCGTGCATTATTCATTGAAACCCCAACAAATCCACTTATGCAGGAATTCGATTTACAAGTGTATGCAGAGTTAGCCCATAAGCATGGAGCCTGGTTAATTGTAGATAATACCTTCTATACACCATACTTCCAACGCCCTATCGAATTAGGGGCTGACATTGTCCTTCACTCTGCTACAAAATATATCGGTGGTCATAATGATGTTTTAGCTGGTTTAGTTGTGGCTAAAGGTAAGGAATTAGCTGAACGCATTGGCTTTATTCATAATGGCAGTGGTATGGTGCTAGGCGCTATGGATTCGTGGTTACTTATTCGCGGTTTAAAAACTTTACATCTTCGATTAAAACAGCATGATGCGAATGCAAAAGCCATTGCTGCTTATTTAGAGGAAGAAGCATTAGTGACTGATGTACTTTATACAGGAAAAGGTGGCATGCTGTCATTCCGCTTGCAAAAGCCTGAGTGGATTGACCCATTCCTTCGTAACTTAAAGTTAATTACTTTTGCTGAAAGTCTTGGCGGTGTGGAAAGCTTTATTACATATCCTGCCACACAAACACATGCAGATATGCCATATGAAGAGCGTGTTGAACGTGGCGTTTGTGATCGTTTACTTCGATTCTCTGTCGGTATTGAGGAAGCAGAAGATTTAATTGCAGACTTACAACAAGTATTCGATATCCTAAGAAAGGAGGCCTAATTTATGAAGCAACGTATTGAAACGAGCCTCATTCATGCAGGTGTTCGTGATGGCTATGGTAATAAAAAAGGGGCTGTCAATGTTCCCATGTATCTGTCCTCTACCTTCCATCAAGAAAGTATGGATGAGTTTGGAGAATATGATTATGCTCGCTCAGGCAACCCTACGAGAGACGCATTAGAAAAAGCGGTGGCAGAACTTGAAGGTGGTGTTCGCGCTCATGCCTTTTCTTCGGGCATTGCAGCGGTATCAGCAGCGTTAATGCTGTTATCCCAAGGGGACCATATCGTCATGACTGAGGATGTTTATGGTGGAACCTATCGTTTTGTGACAAAGGTGTTACCACGATTTGGGATTTCCCATACATTTGTAGACTTCACGGATCTAGCAGCAGTAGAAGCAGCAATAACGCCAGCTACGAAGCTACTTTATATGGAAACACCATCAAATCCGACATTAGGCATCACAGATATTCGTGGCGTGGTGGCACTAGCGAAACAACACCAATGTCTGACATTTTTAGATAATACCTTTATGACACCGTTATACCAACGCCCACTAGAACTTGGAGTTGATGTCGTCATTCATAGTGCAACTAAGTTCTTATCTGGTCATTCTGATATTATTGCTGGCTTAACAGTTACAGCAGATGACAAGCTAGGACAAGAGCTATACTTTATCCAAAATTCTTTTGGCAATATTTTAGGTGTGCAAGATTCTTTCACACTGCTACAAAATATCAAAACAACAGATGTACGCTTTAGTCGCTCTGCTGAATCTGCACAAAAAATTGCAACATTTTTAACTACAAATCCACTGGTTGAACAAGTCTACTATCCTGGACTTACCTCACATCCAGGGTATGACATTCATCAGTGCCAAAGTACAAGTGGTGGGGCTGTATTGTCTTTCCGTTTACCGAATTATGCAGCCGCAAAAGCATTAGTCGAAGCAATGACAATTCCTGTTTTCGCGGTCTCTCTTGGGGGTGTGGAATCAATTCTTTCTTACCCAGCAAAGATGAGTCATGCTGCTATGGAGCCTGAGGAGCGTGCAAAACGTGGCATCACAGATGGACTTTTACGATTCTCAGTGGGACTTGAGCATGTGGATGATTTAATTGCTGATTTTGCACAAGCCTTAGAGATTGCGGCCAAGGCTTGATTGAACCAACCTGAAAGAGACCGTTGAAAAACCCTAACTATTTTACGAAACGCTCATTGCGTGTTTTGTTATAGTTAGGGTTTTCTATTTGTTAATAGCTAAAGTAGTCATGTCACCACATCTTTATAATCCTACGTTCCATTTTTCACCTTTCCTAACACACGGTATAAATAATCACCATGCCCCTTTGCTAGTAGCGCTTCTTGTTCAGCAGAAATCCAATAAAATGAAAAAATTAAATCCGCTTCGTTTAAGCCCGTTGGATGATGTTGCCATGAATCTTGTGTTTCATCAGATGTTAAATGATAAAAATAACGTTTCTGTAAAATACCTGATGGATGATTAAAATAGTCCTGTGCAATTAACGCCTGAACGACAAGTGTTGTTAGACCAGTCTCCTCCAACATTTCACGCTTCACAGCTTCTAAAGGTGTTTCACCCTCTTCTACTGTACCTTTGGGCACTTGAATACCTGCACCGATTGAATTCTGTTCAAATACGAGCACTTGTAATTGTTCTTCATGCTCTCTCGTAATATAGCCAAATGCTTTTTCCACTACTCGCATGAAAGTGACCCCCTTTTGACTAATTGAATATTACAATAAAGATAAAAATTGGAATTTAAGGTGAAAAGTGTTGACATTTATTATACGACAGATGCTAGAAAATGACATTACATTTGTACAAGAAATTGCTAGAACAAGCTGGCACCATACATATGAAGAAATCATCCCTCATGATATTCAAGATCGCTTTTTACAAATGGCGTATAGCAGTAACCGTTTAACACAGCGCCTCACTACTAGCCTATTTTTAGTCGTAATCGTCAATGAATCGCTAGTAGGCTTTGCTAATTTCTCAAATGTTACACATGTTGAAGCAGAGCTGCTTGCCATTTACTTGCATCCTGATAGCCAGGGGAGTGGTATCGGTTCAGCTCTTTTACAGAGAGGGCTAAATATGCTCCCCAGCCTATCGTCATTATTTGTGTGTAGCAAAAGAAAATACAATTGTTTATCAGGCAAAGTGATTCCACAAGCTAGTAGAATTCGATGAGTGTTTCGATGATTATCCGCTCAAAACAGTGAAAATGGTGAAACAACATGAAAAAGGATAACGGTTGCTTTGACGACCGTTATCCCCCTTCGTTTTTAAAAGCATTGTAAGACAACCCATGTCTGATCAAAGCGGGTCTTTTGGCAATCATCCTCACGAATCCAAAAATACAATCTACCACTATCTCCCCACATATACCCAAGCTCTTCTTCTGAATCAAGTTGAAGCAATAATCGCCATTCTGTTGCCCCAGCCTCTAATTCCCTTCGAAGGGGATCATTATAACCAGTTGAATCGCCACAATATAAGCCATTGGAGACAAGCTGACATTGTAAGTACATATCCCCTTGAATAGCATCTGGAAAACCGTCTATGCGATGAACGGCTCCATTTGCATCAGCTTCTTCCATCGATTCATATGCAAGGTCTCTCAAATTATCTGCTTCCTCTTCCGTTAGAATTTCTTCTAAATCATTCCAAAATGGAGATTCCCAGGGCGGGAGTGTCCATTCATTTTTAAATTGCAGACTTGCACTGGCAATGTCGCCATTTTTGAGTAAGATAGCAGGTATTTTTATTCTTATAAGGCTACTAACTGGTTCTGTGAAATAGAAAACATTGAAGCCATCACAGTCTTTCGGATCGTATCCCCATGGTTGCTCGGCTGCATCATAGAAAAAGGACAATAATCCATCTGTAGGTAATAAATTGTTGGTATCGTAAGGTTTGATATCCTTTACATGTAGTTGGCAAAGGAAATACAACGGTCTCTTATCGTTCGTATATGGCCAAACAAAATCTGTGGGAACATCCGGACAGCCACCTATTTTTGAATGGCCAACCGGAGTTTCTTCATCAGTATTTTGTTTAGCCACCATACGTATAGAGCTTCTAGTATAAGCTGCTATTTGCTCAGCCTTATGTGCTAGCCCATAGTCTTTCAACCATTTGTTCCATGTTTCTGTGTTGCTCAATGCCTTCCCCCTCCTACCGTTACACACGTTTTTTATGTAAGATGTATATGCTCAGCTTGGATCACAAGTGCTGTCAAGCCTGTCGTACTACCAGATTCATGCGCCTGCCCTTGATGCCAAAGTACACCCTGTCCAGATTTTATGGTGATTTTTTCACCATCTTCACCACGAACCCAGCCTTCGCCATGCATCACGATAAAAAGCTGAGGAACAGGGGCTTCATGCATACCAACTACCCCATCTGGCTCAATATAGATGAAACCGATATTCACTGGCTCTTCTGTTTTTATAATGTTCCGATAAAATGCATTGTTTGATTGATATTGATGAATTTGCTTCGCTAAATCTTGTGTATATGAGATGAATTGCATTTTTCTATGTTCCTTTCATGCTAGGCTAATCCTTCCTGTGCAAATGCTAGCAGTGTACCATCTTCTGATTTGCCATAAAAAGTAAAGGCATCATAGCCAATACTTTTTATCATCTCCCAATCTGCTGTTTCCCCGTTGAGTAGCTGTACATTGCCATGTTCATCTACCTCATAGTCTTCTGCTTCTTCGTCATAGTCAATATTATAGAAAAATGATAGGACAACTTCTGTTGTGGGCAAAAGATATTTCCGTAGTGGACGATGGATACGCTGCTCCTCCGTAAATTCATCACAAAATAGCGCATTATAGCCATGTAGGGTTGCATCAAATAGCAAAATTTCCTCCGCCGTTAAAGGGTCTTTTGCAACGATTCTAGCGGTTGCTCCAGTAATGAAAGGCAATGCCTCACCTTCGATTGTTAGTAAATCTCCATAGTACCAAATTTCAAACTGTTTATTCCCTGTGCTGGAACAAAGCTGTAACTGTGATTCAACTGCCTCTAGCTGTTCAACATTTTCTGCATATGACTGTAAATAAGTTGGAATAGTAATATTCATAGCCTTCCTCCCCTTTTCTTCCTTATAACGTATTATAATACATTCCACCTTCTATTTTTATCCATAAAAAAACCCAGAATTTTTTCTGGGCTTGATGACACTTACTTTTCTAACATGATTAAAACTGACGGGCCTTTGCTTCACTTCGCAAGAGGCGATTATGGAGAGTTATCTCCGTTTCACCATTTACTTGCGATTTGGATCGCTTAATCCTTGACCAGTTGCGGTGGATTTTTTGAGATTTTGGATCTAATTGTTCGAACCTACTCATTTTTCATCCTCCTCATCATTATAGATTTCATAAGTGAAATCTTCTTTATTATGACCAGCTAGGATGAATTTATACAAACGACCATTCATCAGAAAATAGCTCTACTTTATTGCAAAATGAATGCAGCTTTTGCTTGCTTTTTATTTTTTCTCCAATAAAACTTTGACAATTTTCTCAAGTTGTAGGTCTAAAGAGTAAGGATCTTCCATGACAAACTCATCATCGAACTCACCATACATATAAACATTGCCATTTTTAACAGCAGGTGCTCCCTGCCAAATCGGACTATTCAAAATTTCTTCTGCATCTTCTTGCGAATTGACATAGACAAATACATGATCGCCTAAATACTGTGGCAATACCTCTAATGAGATATTTTCAAAGCCCTCTTTCATGTTTAAAGCTTGCTCTGTTGGAGGTAATTTCAACATCTGATAAATGGTGTTACTACCATAATTCCCTCCCTCAGCAGCTAACACAAATAAACCTGTAGGGCTTAATTGCACGACTGATACCGTTTCACCTTCTTTAATGATGCCATCGATTTGTTTTCGAGCATCTTCTACCCTCTGTTCATATTCTTCTATCCATAACTCAGCTTCTTGCTCTTTTCCAAATACTTCAGCAATTCTTCTAAATTTTTCTAACGGCCCAGCTGTCGAAAGCTCTTCCCAGTAAGGAATAAAAACAGTAGAGCCGATTTTTTCGTATTGTTCAATATTTTTCTCAATCGACCCAATGATTAAATCGGGCTCTAGCATAATGAGTTTTTCAGGATTCATTGGGAAGCCACCTAAATTCTCGATTTTAGCGAGCGTTTCTTGAGGAATCCCTGCTTTTTCAATCCAACCTTCCGTTAACATTCCTTCGCGGACACCAACTGGAATAATTCCTAACTTTAAAAGCTGCCCCATATATTGATCAGCCGCTACACGCTGTGGCTGTGCTGGAATTTCTACATCACCTCTAGGCGTCGAAACAATTCTTGTCTTTCCTTCCTGCACAGCCTCTTGTCCACTATTCGCTTGTGATTCCACTTGATTTGTCGCAGATGATGAGGCTCCATTTGTATTTGAGCATGCTACTAGCAGCAATGGTAGGCACATAAACAACGTCATAGCCTTTACTTTCATATTTTTGTACTTCGACATTTCATTTACTCCCTTTCGTTGATAATGACTTTCAATTTCATCATCAATATAACACTCGAATTGTTTTGGGAGAATAGCATATCTTCTTTTCCAAAGTGGCAATTCTTCATCTTCCAGTTGCCGCTTTTGCCTCCATGCCACTTTAAATTGTGCTGGAGATACACCCTTGTATCGTTTAAAGCTTCGGCTCAAGGAATGACCGTCAGGATAACCGACATGCTCCGCAATTTCCTGCAACGTAGCATCTGTTTGCACGAGTAAAGCCGCTGCTTTATTGACACGCATTTCACCTAAGTAATGAATCGGGCTTGTATACATTTTTTCTTTAAACAGTTTTGATAAATAACCAATGCTACAGCCTAACTCTTGCGCTATGATGTCTAGTGTTAGAGGCATATGCGCATGTTCCTCTATATAGCGAACTGCCTGCGCCACCATATCTGGCTTTACTGGATGAATCCCCTGTCCATGCATTTGCCGCAATAATTCATAGATAAATTGATAGAATAATGATTTTATATGTAAATTTTTCAGCTCTTTGTCATGTGCCTGTTGCCAAACTATCTTCATCTGCTCTGCTTTGTCCAGTAATGCAAGAGGATGAGCTGGCACAAAAGCATATTGATAGTGGAAAGGATTATGATTTTCCATCAAGGCTACCATTTCTTGGCGATGAGGTAACGGAAGTATTGCCTTATAGAAAATCATAAAGTATTCAAACTCTTTCTCCGCTACAATCTCTACATCCACCCCTTTTCCTGCATGCAGGACGTGGAACGGATGTACCAGATGTCTGTTTTTATCCAGCCATATTTGAGCATTCCCTCTTTTTGTATAGAGAAAGGCACTGGTCGGCAATCGATAGGGACCAAAATCCTCTCCCTGCTCCATCATTGTCAATCGTACATCCATAATTTTGATGTATGCGTGATTCCATAAAAGTATATGATCACTTAATTTCATCGAGTTCAAGCACTCCTTCTAGTTTAACCAATAGCATGTCTCTAGTTTAACAGAAATCCCACTAATTGATAATAATTCTCATAGATAAAATGCATTTCCTTCAAATGTAGCCAAACAAAATGGACTTGTCATTGCATTGACCAAGTCCATTTTATATCCTTCTTATTTTTTGAAACGATTGCCTGTGTTCACATAGATCATTAAAAAGATCGTCAATGCTACGAAAAGAACAAGTCCGATACTAAAAAATAACCACTGTGTATGAAAAAGTTCATTAAGAATCCATAAAAGCACACAAAAGCAGTAGCCATACATCATTTTCCCCATAAATCTCGCCAATGCTTGCTCATCATACTGCTTTTCTTCTTCTTCTGGCATCGTATTAAATCCTGCGATTAAAAACGCTCCTTTCCCTTGGGACAGCACAATGGCAAAGGTCAGAAATAACAGCATGATAATTCCATATACAAAGATACTCATCGTTCATCATCCTACTCTTCATTAATAAATTGCTGAATCGCTGGTAGTAATTTTTCATGTAATGACAATGAAGGGTCTGAATAGGTTGCTAAGTTTCCTGCACGATCTGCTGGAGCCTTTTTCAATACATGGTTCATACCCTCCATATAAAGTAGCTTCGCCTCTGGTTTGCCTTTCTTTAATGCCTCGGCATCGACTTCCTTTACTTGTAAATCCGTTGTTCCTTGTACGATTAATACACGGCTTTTTACTTTCTCCAATTCGTCAGCAGGATGGTACTTTAGCAAGGAAATCAGGAAAGGCTGAACAGATGGACGGAAGAGGGCTTGTAGCTCTGGCGAAGCAGTTGTCACTTGCTTGCCTTGCTTTAAAGCTGTCAAAATATCCGTTGATTCATTGTAAAGCTTCGGTGCTAACTGACCTTTTAATTGCTCTAACAGTACTACGTCCAATGGTCTTCCAGCACCTGCGATAGAGACGAAGGACGCTACCCCTGTTTTTTGAGCTGCTAGCAAACCAATGAGTGAGCCTTCACTATGACCAATCACGTGTACACTTGTATAAGCTTTATCTGCCATCAATGTTTGTAGGATTTGTACTGCATCATCCACGTATTGATCAAACGTCCCATCTTCTTCCTTTGTTAAGAGCGCTTGATTATCACCAAGTCCTCGCTTATCATAGCGAACCGTCGTAATGCCCTCTTGTGCTAAACCTTCCGCCAGCATTTTTAAGCTATTATTTTTACCAGCTAGAGCGGAATTACCATCTTTATCAGTTGGTCCAGAGCCTGCTATAATGAGAGCGACAGGCGATGGCGACGTGCTCGCTTTTTGTAAAGCAACTGTTAAGTCTCCCTGTTGAACAGGAATTTTTAGTTTTTCATAGGTAACAGGCTGCTCTTTATAAGCCGTTAAAATTAGGGGGAAATTCCCACCATTTTGTTGAAATGTAGCCTCTATTTGTCCATTTTTTAATATGCCGTTTATCGCAATAACAGAGCCGTTCAAATGAAGAGATACTTTTACATTGGCATCTGTATACTTGACACTTTGAAATGGAAAATTAGATAAACCTTGTGCTGGAACAGATAATGTACCACTATCCTTCTGTAAATCGACGATAATTGGCAGTGCTCCATTAGGCGTTTCAATATTTCCCTCCCATTTTCCGATAAACTGTTCATTCATTGCACTTTGCCCCTTGGTCTCTTGATTGTCCGCAGTGACCTCTTTTTGTCCACATGCACTTAAAAGTAACAATGTGCAACATAACAATAACCATTTTTTCATCCAATCTTCCTCTCTATATGAAGATCACCAATAAAATTGGCAATAAGGTAATACCGATTATGATGTAGCTCCATTTATTCGCAAAATTGACAGTCCATCCGATTCCAAATTTTTTCGGCACTAATAAGGATGGATCGTTTTTATTACAATAAAAAATCCCCCATTTCCAGTATTGATCATCTGCCGCAGCTGTTTCATTTGTATGTACCTCATCAAAACGTTCATTGCTTTTACTGAGCTTCCAAATTAATACTAGTAAGCCACCTAATGTAACGATATTAAAGACAAGAAAAAGGGGGAAAAAGTATGGGGCCGTTTGGTCATGTAAAATAACGGTTGTATAATGTAAAACAATAAATAGAATCGTCATACTAAAATTAATCGCTGCTAAATACCAGCTACCATATTTGCGTTGAGTCAGTTCCCGATGAACTGATGCTTCTCTAGCCTGTGCACTCAATTGAATTTTGGCACTTTTCATCCCTTGTCCCATGATGAAAAAGCTAATTTGTATCGCTAATAATATCAGTGGCATACTGATGACGGAGAGCCTAGTTTTTTCAGTCCAACCATCCGCCTCCCCTGCACCATTCCAATGCGTGGCAAAAATTGCTGGAATGGTCTCATAATTCATGTACGTAAAAACAATCAATGCCAGTGTCATGATGATAGGTAAACTAAAAAATAAGGGCGATAGTGTTTCATCTTTTTGGCGGATTGTTAAGTCTGTTACATGCACCGTTTTGATGTTTGTTTCCCATTGTTCCTGTCCCTTTAAATTTTTCGTTTTAACATGGTAACTCATGTAAAGACCAGATGATAGCAGGAGCATGACATACAAAAGGATAAAGGAGATTAAAGACGTTTTCTCCTCTTGCATAGGCGACAAAGAGAATCCGATTTGACCTAGTAAAAATAAGCCTGCAATTCCTCCGATAATTTGACTATAACGCTTCTTCCAAAGCTGTAATTGAGGATGCTTGACATAAGGTTCTGGTATCGAAACACCAAAAACATTCGTTTTTCTTGTTAAATGTGGTGTCATGGTTTCCAAAATACCGACAATGATAAAGATGCCTACTATTATAAGCATACTACCCCTACTTCCATTGTTTTAAAATTCGCTGGAACAAACTTGTTATTTGTTCTTTTTCAAACCCACGTGCAAAAGCTTCCGCCATAATTGGCTTTAAAGCATTTTCCACTTTTTCAACCTCTGTTTCTTCCAGCTCTCGCTTTTGCCCACCAATAATGACTGCCTTCGCTTTCGGTTTTAATTCGATTAACCCTTTTTCCTCGAGTTCATGGTAGCTCTTACTCACTGTGCTTACATTGATACCTAAATCCGTAGCCATCGCACGCACTGCTGGTAATGTATCACCATTTTTCAGCTCACCTTTTGCGATGAATTCAATTAATTGATTGGCTAATTGCTTATAAAGCTGCAATTCACTATTTGGATCTAACCGTATTTGCATATCGCTCCTCCAATCTGTATTATTAATACCCAAACAGAATCTGTTATGTATAGAGTAATACAGATTTTTTAAAATGTCAAATGAAGGTAATGGTGAAGGTGACTAACTCACCTATGTGAATGTCTTATATGATGTTTACCTTTGAAAGGGGTGGAGTCTTGGCTTGGGTGAGTGCATTTTTCCTCCCTTATGAATGCTATTACCCTAGTAGGAGCGCCTTTCTCTCTGCTTCTCACCCTCAATTAGATTGTTAACAGTAAAACCACAAAAAGGACCCAGAATAATTCTGGATCCGTGGACACTTATTGCTTCTATTTGATTTTTTACTAGTAGGTTTACGCTTCAACTTAATCTACAGCGAAGCAGATCAATTCTGTTTCACCTTTAGGCTTAAGTTTTAAGAAGCTTCAACCTTAACCAGTTGTGGCGGACTTTCCTGAGATTCTTGGTCTTTGGGTGTTTGACTATTACTCATTCTGCATCCTCCCCATCATATTAGATTAATAAGTGTTTCCGAACTTATTATGAACCATTGCCTGATTTTTTATTCATGCTTCAAATTTTTTCTGCAAAGACTTGCTGTGCAATGGTTAAGGCATTTTGCACTTTTGGAAAACCGATGTAGGGCACTAATTGTAACAGAGCCTCGACAATTTCTGTCTGTGTTAAGCCTGCATGGTACCCTCGTTGGATATGGGTTTTGGTTTGCGGCGCAGCACCTTGTGTGACAACTGCTGTTATCACGACAAGTGCTCGATTTTTGGCCTCCAATCCTGGTCGTGCATAGACATCACCATAAGCAAATTCAATAATCATTTTGCGTAAATCGGGTGCCACATCGGCTAATGGATCGGATGTAATCATCTGTGTTACTTCTTCCTCAGTCATATATTGTTTGATTGTGTCAAGCCCCTTTGTAAAACGCTCATTCATTTACCGGATCCCTCCCACCATTTTCTTATACAAAAACCCCAATTCCGCGTCTCCAGAATTGGGGATTGTCCTTCACGTATGTAAGGGTCTCTTTTTCACGTCACCCTCTGGCTTAGTTGAAAAAGGATATAGGTTTTCATAGTGCCTCACTGGACAGCTTTAATGAATATCTATGCAAAAGTCACAAGGACATGCACGCAACAATTAATGTTCTATAAGACAGGCTTTTGCTTTGTCAATTTGGATCTTCACTTGATCGAAGCCGGTTCCACCTAAGGAATGACGGCGTCGAACAGCCGCTTCTGGCGCTAACACATCATAAATATCTGCTTCAATTAGTGCACTTTCCTGCTGCATTTCTTCCAGTGGTAAATTTAATAAGTAAATCCCCTTTTGAATACATGTGAAGACAAGCTTCCCTGTCACCTCATGTGCCTCACGGAATGGCATACCTTTTGTCGCAAGATAATCTGCTAGCTCTGTTGCATTTGAAAAATCAGCATGGACAGCTTGATGCAAACGTTCTGTATTGACGGTCATTGTACGAATCATGCCTTCAAAGATTTTCAGTGAACCAAGAATGGTATGCACAGTATCGAACATGCCTTCTTTATCCTCCTGCATATCTTTGTTATACGTTAAAGGTGTGCCCTTTAACACGGTTAATAAGCCCATTAGATTCCCGTAAACGCGCCCTGTTTTCCCACGAATGAGCTCTGCCATATCAGGGTTTTTCTTTTGTGGCATAATGGAAGAACCTGTAGAGAAGGCATCATCCAATTCAATAAATTTAAATTCATCTGTAGACCAAATAATAATTTCCTCAGCAAAGCGTGATAAATGCGCCATTAACAAGGATGCATTACTTAAAAATTCCACAATAAAATCACGATCACTCACAGCGTCCATGGAGTTGGCATATACCTCACTAAAGCCAAGTAATTCTGCGGATTTTAAGCGGTCGATTGGGAAAGTCGTTCCCGCCATAGCCCCTGCCCCTAATGGCAAAATATCAATGCGCTTTATGGATTCTGTAAAGCGTTGTTTATCACGCTCTAGCATCCAAAAGTACGCCATTAAATGATGTGCAAAGGATATTGGCTGGGCACGTTGTAAATGTGTATAACCAGGCGCAATCGTTTCAATATGTTCCTGAGCTTTCTCTACTAATGTTTGTTGAAACGTCACGATTAAATCAATTGCTTCCTGCACACGCTTTTTCAAAAAAAGATGCATATCCGTCGCGACCTGGTCATTACGGCTACGACCTGTATGTAGCTTGCCACCAACAGGACCAATTAAATCAATCAGCATCTTTTCTAAATTTAAGTGTATATCTTCATTGGCAACGCTAAATTCAAGCTCATCTGCGATTGCCTTTTCTTTTAATTGGGCAAGACCACCTAGTATGGCCTCTACGTCAGCTACAGGTAAAATTCCTGTTGCACCAAGCATTGTGACATGTGCAACACTACCTTCAAGGTCCTCTAGCACAAGTTGCTGATCAAAGCCAATGGATGCCCCAAATTCGTCTACCCATGCTTCTGCTGATTTTTGGAAACGTCCACCCCAAAGTTTTGTCATGTCAGCTCACCTTTTCCTTTATTTCTTATTGAAAGGTGTAGTGAAAGCATAATGCCTTCCCACACCTCGCTTGTTAAATATTATTTTTTATTAACAGATGAGTTCACTACAGTTGGTAGACCCCATAACTCGATAAAGCCTACAGCGGAAGCGTGATTGAATTGATCTTCCTTCGAGTATGTTGCTAGCTTTTCATTGTATAGTGAATTTGGTGATTTACGTCCTTCTACAATCGCATGCCCCTTGAACAGTTTCACACGTACTGTACCATTTACATATTGCTGTGATTGTGCAAGGAATGCTTCAAGTGCATCACGTAATGGCGAGAACCATAACCCATCGTAAATTAATTCAGATAATTTTTTCTCAATCACTGGCTTGAAGTGTGCTAATTCTTTTACAAGTGTTAAATCTTCAAGCTCTTTATGCGCTGTTAATAGCACTTTTGCTCCTGGTATTTCATAAACCTCACGTGATTTAATACCAACGAGACGATTTTCTACATGGTCGATACGTCCTACACCATGCGCACCTGCTACTGCGTTTAATTCTTGAATTAAATCCGCTAGCTTCATTTCTTTTCCGTTTAATGCTACTGGTTTACCAGCTATAAACTCGATCTCCACATATTCTGCTTCATTTGGTGCATTTTCAACAGAAACAGTTAAGCCGTAAGCTTCCTCTGGTGGAGATACCCATGGATCTTCCATAATTCCTGCTTCATTGGCACGTCCCCATAAATTTTGGTCAATTGAAAATGGTGAATCCAATGTTGCTGGAATTGGTACATTATGTTTCATCGCATATTCAATTTCCTCGTCACGACTCCAGCCCCATTCACGTACTGGTGCTAATACTTCTAGATCAGGATTTAATGCTTTAATAGACACTTCAAAACGAACTTGGTCATTACCTTTTCCTGTGCAACCATGTGCAACGGCATCCGCACCGACTTGGTTCGCAATCTCTACTAATTTTTTTGAGATTAGTGGGCGAGAAAGTGCTGATACTAATGGATATTTTTGTTCATACCAAGTATGGGCTTGTAATGAAATTAATGCATAATTTTCAGCAAATTCATCCTTTGCATCTACCATATAAGATTCAATAGCTCCTACTTGAAGAGCTTTATTTTTTACGAATTCAAGGTCTTTCCCTTCACCAACGTCAAGACATACCGCGATTACATCCCAACCCTGTTCTTTTAACCATGGAATTGCTACCGAAGTATCAAGTCCGCCTGAGTAAGCTAATACAACTTTTTTATTTGCCATTAAAAATGCGCCTCCATTGCTCTATCGATATGTATTTTTATACATTCATTTAAAAGTTTATACACGAATAGTATCATGTTATAAAAATAAATACAAGTGTATTTTTATAAATTCATAGACATTTATTTTACTAGTTAAGCGAACGTCAGCCAAACCATCAAATCATTGGAGAAAGTATGAATATTTACTCGAATAAACATTTTTTCACTAAAGGCATAAATGTATACTATATAAATGTATCAATAAAAAAGAACCCCATAGAAAACGGGATTCTTTTTTTCACGATTTAATTGATTGTGTCTTATACAATGCATTCTTTGGATTAATGATGATCAATAACAGGGCGGCTACTGAATATAAAATGGCATTATACATCATTAAATCAACGATATGCCCATTCACTAAACCAATAAAAAAATTAAAGAATTGGTGAATGATGATGGGGATGATTAAATTCTGATTGATATTATAAAATCCTGCCATAATAATACTCGTCGCTATGATGGCTATCATAAAGAAGCCACTATATTGGAGTAAGTCCATACCCATAAAGCCTGTCGTAAGCCATATCGGTAAATGCCATAGCCCCCACCAAAACCCGATGATGATAGATGCGACTAATGCGGAATACTTCTTTTGAAGCTCCAGCAGGGCAAAACCCCTCCATCCCAATTCTTCACCTAATGGTCCTGATAAAAGATTTCTAAAAAAGTAATAGCTCAGTATAACCCAAGAAGAGATTGTAAAAATAGAGTCTGTTTGATGATTATTCATAACTAGACTCAAAATAATAATAAAAATGACGACTTGAATCATCAGCACTGAAAAAATCACCGATCCGTTCAACCTATTCTTAAATTTTTGTTTCACAAAGTGTAGGAAGCTCTGCCCAGGATATATTTTTGGAAATAATATAGTGAAGGCAAAGGTTGATGACCATGCTGATAGACAGCGTATTACATCGAAAACCCATGTTGGAAACCCTAACAGCTTGACAGCTCCTACAAGACAAAAAAGCGGCCAAAAAATGACATTGGTTAAGACAATAAAACTCGCTACAGGTCTTTTTAGCTTCTTATTTCTATTCATGTTGATCCCCCATTTCATTGCACTGAACTTCAGCATAAACCTGGGGGTTGCTCACAGGTCAATCATCTATCTCTATTTTTACTTTATTGGCACATACATTTCTAAAAAAATACGTTCCAGCCCTTCTTCATACGTAACTAGCAGTAGATTGATATACACAAGCCCTAACAGCTCATAGCCCATTTCCTCGGCTACTTTTCTCATACTGGCTTCCACTTGATCATCCGTATTTTTACCACCTGTAGACCATCTACCATCTTCAATGATTGTATAAAGACATTTTGGATAGGCTCGAATTTCCCCAGCTATTGCCTTGTCATCATCTTCAACTTTTCTGGTAATTATAAATTGTTCTTCTAGTATCCCTTCATCATTAAACCGTATTACTCTTCTTAATGATGTAAGGACCACTGCTTTTTTTAAACTATTGGTGTTTTCTTTTAGAATGTCATATTCATCATAAGCTGTATAATGATCTATTTCTCCCATTATCTCTAGTGGTTTCATTTCTTTTATACTGTATGTTCCTAAACATCGTTTAATTTTTTCGCAATCTTCCTTGACCCTTTGTAACTTTTTTAATTGTCGTTTTTTATAGGCAATCTCCTCCAACATTTCCTGCTCTTTTTCTTCTAATAATGAGCGAATGCCCTCGATACTCTCGCCTCTTCTTAATTCCTGTATTATTTTGATTTCCAAATCAATTTCTCGATAAAAATTGACCGTTGTTAGGTCATAGATATCAAAATGGGTATAGCTTCTATAGCCATTTCCTTTATTTTGCTGAGGCTTTACCAATCCCTTTTCTTCGTAAAATTTTATCGTATCTCTAGAAATGCCTAAAAATTTAGCAACTTGTCCAATAGTGTACATTGTATTCTCCTTTTTTAGCTTCATCTTCCCTACTATATCAACAATTTCAGGTAAGTATGAAAAAAACTGTCGCCATGCATAGGGAGCATGGCGACAGTCTAATTGTTGCTACTTTTTATTGAAAAATGATTTGCCTAGAAATTCAATGGTTGCAGGTGCGAGTGCATATAATTTACTCGATAATCCCATGATCCTTGGTAAATTTACCTCACGAACTGGACGGTCAATTGTTTGAACTGTAGCTTGTGCCACTTCTTCTGCTGATAATAAAAATCTTCCTAAGGACTCCCTGTAGCCACTTGCATCATTTGCCTTATCTAAAAATGGAGTATCGATGGGACCTGGGTGGATGGCGGTTACTTTCACATTGTATGGAGCTAACTCCATACGAAGTCCATTCGTGAAACCGACAATGGCATGCTTGGTAGCAGCATAAACACTCGCTTTCGGTGTTGCCACCTTTCCTGCCTGTGACCCAATAAAAATTAGATGACCATGCTGTTGTGTCATCATTGCAGAGGCTAATCGTTTGGCAAGGTAAATCGGTACACTTACATTCAATTCAATCATTTGAGCAATATCCCCATCCTTTAAAGCAGGTGCTACAGCAAATTTCCCTACACCTGCTGAAAGAATCGCCACATCAATGGGTGGAAGCTGTGAACAAACATCATCGAGTGTATGTAAATTGGTTAAATCAGCTTGGATAACGTGAGCTCCTAAACGTTCTAGCACCTTTAGTGCAACAGCATTACGACCCGTGGCATAAACTGTATGCCCTTGAGCTACAAGTAATTCTGTCGTTTTTAAGCCTACACCACTTGTTGCACCTGTTACGAAGATCGTCTTTTTATATTTATCCATGTGTAAACCTACTTCCTTTGAAATAAATAGATACCTGCTTCGGTCTTCGTTGATTTAATATAATCATTGGCTTCTAAATAATCTAAATGTCCTAGTGTTTTAGACAAGGTTAATCCTAGCTGATGCTGGAATATGGCTGGATACAAGCGTTTTGTTACTTGTACAACCGTTAATTGATCGTCACCTAGCAACTCATTAACTTTCAATGATTGCTGATGCTGGCGCTCTAATCGTTTATCAATTAAATAAGGAATATCCTCTAAATCGGCCCCATGCCCTGTGTGCATCATTTTGATGGGTAATTGGCGTAGAATTTCGAGTGATGCATTGTATTGCAGTAAGGATTTTGGACGTCCTAATGTACGATCTAATGGTGGCTCGATTAATGGATTGGGCGTTATTTTTTCGAGTAATAAATCGCCCCCAATAACATGATGCGTTTTTTCATCCCAGAAAATAAAATGGCTTTGTGCGTGACCTAATGTTTCAATTGCCTTTAATCCTGGATGACCAGGCACTTCATCTCCATCCACCAAAATTTGTGTTAATGGGCGTTCACCCACAAGCTCTAATTCACGACGAACATGTACACTTTTTGTAATATATTCTTGTGGTACCCCATGCTCTAATAAACGCTCACTGTAAAATTGCTCGTGATAGCTTAAAAACGCTTCATCATGACGAAGCCATTTATCATTATAGGCATGCCCCAAAATTTCTGCATGTGGAAAGGCATCGACCCATCCTGCATGGTCAGGATGATGGTGGGTTAACACAACCTGTTCAATATCTCGCATGTCAAAGCCAGCTGCTCGAATTCCCCATTTCAAAGCATCGTAGGCTTCCATCGTTTTTGGTCCAACATCAAAAATGCTGAGTGCATCGCCTTTTACAATAAATGCATTGACATCTCCTACTTCATAGGGTGTTGGAATTTCTATTTTGACTATAGACAAAGTTGTCTCCCCCTTTTTACGAGCTAGTGAATACTGATTCATTCTATTTTACAAGTTTTTTCTGTTTTCGTCATCCTCCTGTTGACAGTTTGCTAATTCCTCACTATAATTTTGAATAATCTAATTATTTTTGTGCGTTGAAGAAGCCGAGTACGTAACTGGTGAAGGTGTTAGAGAGTGTTACATTTGCTGAGAGTAACATCACCCGCTCCCATTACCGAACCTACTTCTGAGCAGTTATGCAAACATAACCGTTTCCCTTGCGATAAGAGGGCTAAGAGTTGTGCCAATAATTGGCAAACAAAGGTGGTACCGCGGAAACGAGAGCGTTTTCGTCCTTCGAGATAAGGACGAGAGCGCTTTTTTATTTTGAACTGGAGGTTTTGTTCATGAAAAAAATAGTATTTATCGGTGCAGGCTCAATGGCAGAAGCATTGATGCAGGGCTGGATAAAGCAAAAGGTGTTTACACCACAGGAAATCTACGTCACCAATCGCTCTGACAAAGAACGTTTACATTTCTTACACGAAACATATGGAGTCCAGTGCCTGTTTGATCAAGCCATTTATCAACAGGCAGATCTTATCATTTTAGCGATGAAGCCAAAAGATGCTGTTGCAGCTATGCGCGATTTAAAACCTAAAATTACAACGCACTCTGCCGTTCTGTCGATTCTAGCCGGTATTGCTATTGAGACGATTACTGAATTTTTAGGGAGTCGTCCAATTGCACGGGTGATGCCTAACACATCTGCCACAATCGGTATGTCAGCAAGTGGGATAGCATTCAATAACGAGGTATCGGCGGCACAGCGTATTCTTTTCCTCCAGTTATTAGAGGCTGTCGGCTCCGTTATTGAAGTCGATGAGGATCAATTGCATGCAGTTACAGCCCTTTCTGGTAGTGGTCCTGCGTATATTTATTATTTAATGGAAGCCTTTGAAAGAGTAGGAACAAAAGTTGGTCTCTCCAAAGATACTGTACGATTACTAATGACTCAAACACTGGCAGGTACTGCTGAAATGCTCAAGCAATCGGTAGATGAACCAGATGTTTTGCGGAAAAAAGTAACGAGCCCTGGCGGTACAACGGAGGCTGGTATTCAGGCACTAGAGCAATATCAATTTAATGAAGCCATCGAAGCATGTATTAAAGAAGCGGAAGCTCGATCTCGTTCACTTGCAAATGGTTAATATTATGTGCAAAATAGAGTATATCACTAGGAATTAGGGGGCTTTATTTTGAGTAAATTATTCGAACCATATGCATTACAATCCATTTCCTTAAAAAATCGCGTTGTTATGGCACCTATGTGCATGTATTCAGCACAAGACGATGGCATGGTAACACCTTTTCATTTAGTCCATTATGCGACACGAGCAGCTGGTCAAGTTGGGTTAATCATCTTGGAAGCTACTGCTGTTGTGCCAGAAGGCCGCATCTCAAATAAGGATTTAGGCATTTGGGATGATGCACATATTGAAGGATTAAGTCAACTAGTTGAAGGGATGAAGGCTTACGGCGCTAAAACAGGCATCCAGCTTGCACATGCAGGTCGCAAAGCAACGGTGGATGGCGAAATTTTTGCTCCATCAGCTATTGCCTTTAGCTCAGACTATAAAACACCAACAGAAATGACAGAAGAGGACATTCTTTATGTAATAGAAGCGTTTAAACAAGCAGCTGTTCGTGCCACAAAGGCTGGCTTTGATGTGCTCGAGATTCATGGTGCACACGGCTATTTAATTAGCGAGTTTTTATCACCTGCGACAAATAAACGTCAAGATCAATACGGTGGTTCACAGGAAAACCGTTATCGTATCCTTCGTCAAGTTATCGATGCGATTCGCAGTGTGTGGGATGGACCATTATTGGTACGTGTATCTGCAGAAGATTACGCTGAGGATGGCACAACAATGGAAGATTTTATTGTTTTTAGTCGCTGGATGAAATCTCAAGGTGTTGATTTGGTTGATGTATCAACAGGCGGTGTTGTACCAGCAGCTATTCATGTCTTTCCAGGCTATCAAGTATCGCATGCAGAGGCCATTAAGCATGGGGCAAACATCCCTACTGGCGCAGTTGGACTTATTACAACAGCTGTTCAAGCGGAAGAAATTCTCCAAAATAATCGCGCAGATTTAATTTTCTTAGCACGCGTTTTATTACGAGACCCTTATTGGCCACTTCATGCGGCTAAAGAATTAGGCGAAGAAGTGCAACCTCCCGTACAATACGTGCGTGGTTGGTAAATTGATTTCCAGTAAAAAACAGCTTGTTATCCCGCAAGCTGTTTTTTCATTAGAAAAGTGGGTTTTGTTTTAATTCTTCATCAATAGCCTGCACCAATGTCTCCGCGTCTTCTGCTGTCACGACTTCTCCATTAACTAGCGCAAAAATACTTTGCTCACAGATTTCACAGTGAGATGTACAACCAGATTCCTCTATCTCAATATCATCCCGTTCTACTAATTCATCATACGCATCTGCCGCACCAAGTGATAAATTAGTGATACAAAACTCCACTCTATTTTTTAGCTGCTGTGGTTCTTTCTTTTTTTTAAATAGAGAAAATACCATGTTTATTGACCTCCTACTCTTTAAAAACGATCATACCACAATTCGACAAAGTCTATGAAAACCCTTACACTGAACAGCATCATTTCAAAATCATTTTTGACCATCTTGTGAATTATAAATAATTTCTTGTTTGCAATAAATCTAATAATCCATCTGGTACTTGTGTAGATTCCTTATAAAAGAGGTATACGGGTACACTCGGTAATGGGAAATCTTCAAAAGGAACTATATTAAACCGTCCCTCCATCCGTTCTTTTCTCACAATCATACGAGGTAAAAACGACATCCCCAACCCATCCTTTATTAGCCTTTTTACCACATAAGATTGAGAAATGGATACTTGCTTCGTTAAAATATATGTTTCTCTTAATTTACGTAATAGCTCTCCCCAAATTGTTGGATGATGATGCGTAAATAAAGTATACGTTTGAAATAACTCCTCATAATCAATATAAGTGCCTGTTTCATCATCATAGGCATCTAGGGGGATTACTAACTCTAATGGACTATCAATCAGCAGCTCTTGATGCCAATGTCGATAACGTGTTGGTAATAATGAAATACCAATATGAGCTTGATCTTGATTGACTAAATCCTCTATTTTAGCTGAATCCTCTACTAAAATTGATATCTCAAGTGAAGGATTGTCATTGATAAATTGATAGATCACATGCGGCAGAATCGTTTCAACCATTAACGGGGTCATAGCCATAATGATTTTTTCTTGAATACCTTTACTTGCTAATCGAATACGTTCAATGCTTTGTTCCCACTGATTGACCATTTGCTGTGCCTCTACTTGAAAAAGCTTTCCAGCGTCTGTTAATTGCACACGATTTTTTTCGCGCTTAAATAATTGTACATGCAGAAATTCTTCTAACTGCTGAATATGAACCGTAATACTTGGTTGAGATAAATGAAGTTGTTCCGCTGCTGTACGAAAATTACAAGTCTGGGCTGCGACGATAAAAGATTGTAACCATTTATATTCCAAAATCTCACCTCAGTGATTAAAAATATTAATTAAATTTATTAAATATATTTAATTTACTAAATTATACAATAAGATTAGACTGATGATGAACTTGATTATGTATGTAAAAAGGAGAGAATCATATGCCGCACACTATATTAAGTCGTCAATTTCAGATGTTTGCTCAACAGGAATGTCAAGGCTCAAGCCCCCTGTATGAACATTTAGCTACTAAAATTGCCAATGATGAAGATTTGTTAGACATTGCCTCCTTAATCCCACAGGATCAGCCTGCGCCCAATTTATTGTTGGCAGCTGTTCATTATTTATTAGCTACATCCAATGATCCTTTGACCAATTATTATGCATCTTTAACACCCTCCCCTCATCCAATACAGGAGGTGTTCCCTATTTTCAAAGCATTCGTACTATCACATACAAATGAATTAACGACATTGTTTCAAGAAAAGCTTGTACAAACAAATGAAATTCGACGTTGTGCCTATCTCTACCCAATGATGACTGAAATCTATGCCAAACATCAACAACCGTTGGCTTTCATTGAAATAGGCGCAAGTGCAGGGCTTCAGCTTGGTATGGATCACTACAATTATTGCTACAATCAACAATTATCCATTATCAATACGGAAAATGATTATATGTTATTCTCGGAAAATCGTGGTGAAACACTGCCTACCTCCCTTTCCCAATCTCCTATTGTTTGTCAAAGAATAGGGATCGATTTAAACCCAATTAATCTTGGAAATAAAGTAGAAAGTCAATGGCTTCAAGCGTTAATTTGGCCTGAACATCATGAACGTAGAATATTATTCCAACAGGCCCTTCCCATCATCAATCAATTAGATATTCAGTTAATAAAAGGGGATGCAATTCAACTGATTAAAAAGCTTAGTCGAATAATTGAGCAAGAGGCGATGTTAGTGATTTATCATACACATGTCGCAAATCAAATCCCCATTGAATTACGTCATAAATTAATAGAGCAATTAAAAGAAATTAGCATGGGGAGGCCTCTTTATCATTGCTATAACAATTTATTTGATACAAAACTTCATCAAGATTTTATAGATCAAGGTACTATCATATCCATCCGTACAATGGCGCGTCCAGATGGGCATGCACGATGGTTTGAATGGTCAAATAGTTAGCTTAGACGCAAAAAAAACGCTGTGTCAGACTACTTACACAGCGTTTCATCTATTAATCTTTAAAAATCATATTCTGCATCTTTTTTTACCCGAATTTCTGCAAAGGCATCTGCTACCATGACTGTATCCTCTGCTAACCGTTCTAGTCGGAAAAGGACATCATCGTTAACAATTTCTTTGCGTAAAAAATCCTTTTCTTCTATAAATACATAGGTCGGAACGATGTGCGCTTTCATATAAGCAAGTATCGGCTTTAGTTGCTGTTCCACCATTAAATAATGCTTGGATGTACCCGCTGTCACAATGACACTGGCGACTTTATCGCGGAAGGCATTGACAGGTAAAAGGTCAAAGATATTTTTTAATGTCGCTGGAATCGATGCTTGGAATGTTGGCGTCCCAATAACAATTGCATCTGCAGCCATAATGGTTTCTGTCACATATTTTGTATCGCCTTCGTAGTCGAAGTAATTACGTCCATCACTAAAAACTAGTTGATAGTCAGCAAGATCCAGTAATGCTACTTCATGCTGTGGGTATTTCTCTTGTAACATCTCAACTATTTTCTGTGTTGCTGTTCTTGTTTTAGAGCCGACAATAGAACCCGCAAGCGCGACAATTTTCATGGATGAGCCACTCCTTATTTTGCTGTATATTTTTTCATCGCTGGAATAATATCATTCCCGATGATTTCAATATTTTTCATGATTTTATCGAATGGTACGCCGCCAAAATCGATTTGTGCCATAAAGCGTTGCATGCCGTATAGTTCGTACTGATAAAGTAGTTTTTCAATAATTTGCTCTTTACTGCCGACCATTAAAGCATCACGTGTATCGGGTGCTTGAGCAAATTGTTGCTTTGGATAACCTCCGCCACGAATGGCTTGGAAACCACCATTTAAATGTGGATACATGCCTTGCAATGCCTCTTTTGTTGTATCTGCTACATAAAACAAGCTTGTTGTGGCAATAGGTAATTCATTTGGGTCAAAACCTTTGCGTTCTGCCGCTTCTCGATAGGCATCAACAGATGGTTTAAAGTTGATAGCAGGTCCACCTAATGTTGTAAGCATCATCGGAATTCCCATATATCCTGCTTTAATAGCGCTGGCAGGTGGACCACCAACTGCTCGCCAAATCGGTAAGGAGCCGTTTTTGGGCTGTGGTAAAATTTGTGCATGGTGAAGTGGTGCTCGAAATTGCCCTTCCCATGTCACCAGCTCCTCGTCATTGATTTTCATAAGTAGCTCTAATTTTTCCTCAAAAATTTCTTCATAGTCCTGTAAATCAACACCCAATAATTGGTAAGCTCCTACACGTGAACCACGTCCCGCTACAATTTCCGCTCGACCATCTGATATTAAATCAATTGTGGCAAAATCCTCATAGATACGTACTGGGTCTGAAACACTTAATACAGTTGCTGAGCTAGATAATTTAATATTGGACGTTGCTTGTGCAATAGCCCCTAACACGACTGTGTGTGCCTGTGTTGTAAAGTACGATTGATGACTCTCACCAATACCGAATACATCAATGCCTGCTTGTTCAGCCAATTGACTAGCCTCTACTAACTCTTTTAGTCTTTGCTGAGCAGAAATACGCTCGCCTGTTAATGGGTTTGGAATATGATCCCCTAAAGAGTACAGCCCGAATTCCAATCCTTTTGATTGATCCATACGATATTTTTCCATCATGTTTCATCTCTCCTTATTCTAGTGGTTCTAAAATGGCTTCAATTTCTGCACGGTTCTTTTCTAAAAAGGGTGGAAGGTCTAGTTCTTTTCCAAGATCTTCGACTGCTGAATCCACAGTAAATCCTGGACCATCTGTCGCCATTTCAAATAAAATACCGTTGCGATCTCTGAAATAAAGACTTTGGAAATAATAACGATCGACGACACCTGTACTATCCAAACCTTGTGCCTTAATTTTCGTATCCCATTCCTGTAATTCCTCGACCGTTGCTACACGTAATGCAAGATGGTGAATACTGCCTTTACCAGGTTTCTCGCTTGGCCCTTCTAATTCTTTGACGACAATCTCTCCAAGCACTTCTCCTTCTATCGATTGCAGAATCGTTTCTTTGTCCGTTTCTGCAACAACTGTATAGTGAAATAAATCTTGTAGTAAATTCACGGTTCTTTGTAAATAGCGTACAGTGATTTCAACAGTCCCCATACCTAAAATACGATGTTCCTCCGGTATATCATTGCCATCCCATGCTTGCCATTGTGCAGGCGTATCATGCCCCTGATGATTTAACAGCACCATTCGTAATCCCTCATGATCTTCAAAAAACAAAGCCTCTTTGCCTGCATAAGTAGTGATATCGCTATGTTCTACTTCTAGCTGTTGAAAGCGTTCTTTCCAATATAGTAGGCTTTCGGAGCTAGGTACAAGTAAGCCAATACGAGTAATAGCATTCGTGCCCCGCACTGTACGTCCTGCAACGGGCATTTCAAAAAATGTTAATTCTGTACCAGCTGCTCCAGTTAAGTCACCATAAAATAAGTGATACATGGATGGTGAGTCTTGATTCACTGTTTTTTTCACACGTCGTAACCCTAAAATAGTTGTATAAAAATGATTATTCTGTTTGCCATTTTTCGTTAGCATGGATATATGATGGTGTCCATTTAATTTATTCATCCTAATGTTCCTCCTTTTTCACTTGACTAAGCAAGTGATATTGTAAAAAAAATTACACGGGCGGCAATTTTTTTTCTCGGCTATGCTTTTCAAGCTTTGTCATCACTTTATATAAAGATTTTATTTCTTCATCTGATAATACTTCTTCAAAAAATGAGGATTGGAAGTGAAGTTGACTTGGTGTTGCTGCATCAATCATTTGCTCACCTTTTGCCGTCAATGAGATAGCTTTGGTCTTCCAATTTTGTTTACGCTCGATTAGTCCCTCTTTTTCAAGTCGGGCAAGCATGCGAGACATGCCACCTTGTGTAACTGTTACTTTCTCTGCTAATTGAGATTGAGTGATCGGTGCATACGTTTGGATTTGGATTAACACATCGAATTGTGCCGTTGTTAAATCGAAACGCTTTAAAAATTCATTCGATAACTGGTTACTTTGCGTTGTAAAGCGCATCATACGAATCCATGTTAATGTGCCTAATGTATGATTTCTCATGACTTCATCCTCCCTTCAGTTATCACTTTACCACGCAAGTGATAACATTGCAAGAACAATATCTCGAATTTGAGATATTGTTTTACAGAGGAGAGTCCCTATATGATGCCAGGTGATGTAATCGGGTATAAATTTCCCTGAAAAGCAAAAGAAATTCTACCTGTTTCTTCTGAGACGACCATCACAAGTGCATCACTTACTTCACTTAATCCCAACGCTGCACGATGTCTTGTTCCTAATTTTTTTTCACCAGTCTGACGGTCTGATAATGGCAGTACATTCGCTGCCGATTCAATTTGATTTTGATTGACGAGTACCGCTCCATCATGTAATGGATTACCTGGAAAGAAAATGGATTCTAATAAGGAATGCGTTAAATCTGCACCAATATGAATACCGGGCTGCATCAAATTCACTAACGAATCCTGTCGTTGGATGACAATTAAACCACCATGTCTTCTCAACGACATATTTTGCACACTATGTGATAATTCCGGATACTTTTCTGTAAACGGGGAAAGATAACAATTTAAATAAAACGTCGCGGCTTTCATTTCAATTGTCATAAATCTCTCTTTGATTTTCTCAAAATTGCCAAGGAGACAATTTGCATCTGTATCCATTTCTTGCACACTTTGCTGTAAGGACATAATCACTTGGAGAAGCTCATCTTTTAATGTTTCTTTCATTGGTGAAAAATCACAATTTATTGGATTCATAAAAAGCACCTCTCTTTTCTAAAATTGTGAAGCTTCTTCTTCCATTAGTTTCTCTCGATAAACTATTTTTATGCGTCATGGGGATGATGGCTATTTGGCACTTGGCTCCTTCTTCATATATAAAGACAGTAGTAGTCCAACAGCACTTAAAATCGTTGTGACAATAAACGCTGTGCGAATGCCAATTAGCATAGCATCAGCATCACCCATTTCTTGCTGTAAAGTAGTTACCGTACTCATGATGGTTACAAGTAATGCCGTTACTAATGCACCACCGACCATACGCAATGTACTATTCATCGCTGTCGCATGTGCCATCAAATGTGTAGGTAAGGCATTCATGCCAGCGGTTGTCAGCGGCATCATAATCATTGAAATCCCAAAGGAAATCATCGTAAAGAGACATGCCAGTAGCCAAAGTTTTGTATGCATTGATAATGCTATGAAAGCACCTGAACCAATTAAGATACTGGTGAACCCTACCAGTGCTAAGCCTTTTCCACCCACTTTATCGAAAATCTTCCCTGTCACTGGCGACAATATACCCATTACAAGCGCACCTATCAATAAAACCAGCCCTGTTTCGAGTGCCGACAGCTGCCGTACATTTTGAATATAAAATGTGATAAGTATTTGTGTACCAATCATGAGGGCATAAACTAAACTCGATAAAAAAGTTGTAATAGAGAACATGGCGGATTGAAATACACGAAATTCAAGCATTGGTTTAGGCAATTGAAGCTGACGTCTAATAAATAGAAACAGCGTAATTCCTCCTACCATTAATGATGCAAGTACTGGCATTGATTGAAATCCAACAGCTCCTGCGATGCTGAAACCATATAACAAGCCACCCCAACCTAAAGAAGAATATACGATAGAAGGAGCATCTAGCTGCCCCTCTTTTTTTGTCGTGACATTTTTCATAAAAATCGTGGCCACAGTCAAAACAATGACAGAAACGGGTAAGACAGTAAAAAACAGATGTCGCCATGTAAAATGTTCTAAAATCCAGCCTGATAATGTTGGGCCTATTGCTGGTGCAAAACCTGTTACAAGGCCCGCTAGCCCCATAATGGAACCTCGTTTTTCTTTAGGATACATCGTTAATAAAATCGTCTGCATTAAGGGCATGATCACCCCTGCTCCAGCCGCTTGAATAACTCGAGCCATAAGTAAAACCGTAAAGGTTGGGGCAAAGGCACCTAAAAATGTACCCATACTAAATAAAGTGAGAGCCACTATTAGCAGTAATCGATTGGAAAAACGACCAATCAGAAAAGCCGTAATAGGTATGAGAATACCATTCGTTAATAAATATACTGTCGTGAGCCATTGTGCTAAATTAGCATCAATCTTGAAATCGTTCATAATTGGTGGCATAGCTATGAGTAATAATGTTTGGTTGAGAATAGACACAAATGCTGCGGATAGTAGAATTGCTACTATGACATTTCTTTTTTCGTTCATGAAACGTCCCCCTAAATATTATGTTAGTTAGTGATAACTAACATTTTACTTAAAAAATATATGCAAACTATGTGAGTGAACCATTAAACACAGACTCCACTCACAAAAGTAGCAACTAAATGTTGAATAAAAATTTCTTGTTGATCTTTTAGAAAATGTTGGTCCCATAGCGCATTGGAAACAAAAAAACCAAACAGGCTCGTTAAAAAAACAATGGCTTGTCCGTTTGTATCTATTTCCTTCATCTTTCCTTGTTCAATTTGAGCTTGAAAATAAACGGCCAATAAGCTTAGTAATTGTTTAGTTTGGTTATCCGAAATTGTATCCATTAACCCTGGTAGCATACTTCTATCTTGTGTAGTAATGAGAAAAATTGGTTTATTTTTTTCCATAAAAGCTAGATATGTGTTAGCAATTTGCTTTAAATCATTCTCTAAGTTTCCGGATAAATCTTGTGCAAATAAATGTTCAAAGTATGGGATATATGAGTGGCTTTGCAGGACAGCATGAAGAATTCCTAGTTTTGTTTCAAAATGACGGAAGACAGTCATTTCACTAACACCAGCAGTGGCAGCAATATCTTTTACCGAAACATTCGAATAGCCCCTTTCTGTCATTAGACTTGTTGCTGCATCAAGAATTTTATCTTTTGTGCCTTTTTTCATTGTATACGCCTCCAAAATGTTAGTTATGACTAACAAAAATATAGATGATAGAGCCCAGTTTGTCAAAAAAAAGTGTTGTTACTAGAATACATTCTAATAACAACACAGATGAGCTACATATGACCTGCTCGAATTTTCTTCACAATACTAAAAGTCGTGTAGGCAGCAGCAGGTGCTAATACGACAATAAAAATAATCCAAACGGTTAAATTATTTGTTGCTTTTAGCGTTTCATAATTCGAGATGACAAAAATAATTAATCCGAATAGTAATAAATAGCTCAGCACATTTGGAAAAATAACAATTAATCGCAATAGTGCTGGCGGCATCTTTTGTTGATTCAATTAAACCACACCCCTTTTTTCAATTATACGGGAAGTGAAGGATCGATTGTACTATATTTTTCCTTTTAAACGCTATATTTACCTGCAAATCGTTGGCGTTTTTCTACTGTTGTATTTAATTGGTTGATCAATGCCGTTATGCTTTTCATATTTTCCGCTTGATGTATAGCCTTCTGAGCAAATATCTTTCTCCTTGGCTAGTAACAAACATTCCATGAGTCGAACTGAAAATAGTGATAGTAATAACTATAAATAAAAAACATCTATTAGTTGCATGTCAATCAATAGATGTTTTTTAAATTAGTTTAGATTAATTTATTATTTTGCCAAGTAAAAATGGCTTGATCGGATGTTAGTAATGTTTGGGGGAAAATTGCCTGTGCTTCTGCCAAAAATTGTGGTAAATCCTGTGGAAGAAAACGGGCACTTAAATGATTTAAAAGCAAGTAGTCTGCGCCAGCTTGCTGTGCGACTTTTGCGGCTTCCACATTGGTGGCATGACCATAGCTGGCTGCTAAAGTAGTCATTGTCCCATCAAAGGTCGCTTCATGTACAATGATGTCAGCATCCCTTGATAATTGAATGGCCTCTTCGCAATATTTCGTATCGCCCAAAATCGTCAGTGTGAAGCCCTTTTTTGAGGGGGCAACAACGTCTTTCGCTTGAATCACATGCCCATTTTCAAGCACGATATCATAACCATTTTTTAATTGACCAAGCAAAGGGCCTTTAGGCACACCAAGTGCCTGTGCCTTGTCGATTAATAATTCACCAGGTAAATTCTTTTGTTCAATACGATAACCATAGCATGGTACAACATGGCGCAATTCCTGTGCATAAATTGTAAAATGAGCATCCTCAAAAATAATCCCTTCTTGCACTTCTACAAAATACAGTGGATACGTTAAATGGGTTTTAGATAAGGCTAATGTTTGTTCAATCCATTGCTGTAAACCTGGGGGACCAAAGATCGTTAAAGGCTCATCCCCTCCTTGAAAGGAACGAGAGCTTAAAAACCCTGGCAATCCAAAAATATGGTCGCCATGTAAATGTGTAATAAAAATTTTTGTTACTTTACGTGGCTTTAACGATGTGTGTAGGATTTGATGTTGTGTAGCCTCCCCACAGTCAAATAGCCACATTTCGCTCACTTCATCTAATAACTTGATCATCAATGCACTCGTATTTCGCTCTTTTGAAGGCATGCCTGCGCCTGTCCCTAAAAAATGTAGTTGCACATATGCCACCTCACTTCTTGTTTCTATCGTTTTATTGTACCTTAACATGCCCAATAAGAAAAACCCTTGGTGAACAGATTTCTCCAAAGGTTTCTCTTTTATTTTGGTTGCCATGAAACAAGGGCTGCATGAAAGTCATGACGATAATAATAGCGTCCCTCTTTTTCTTCAATAAAAGGTGAGAGAGCTTCTTCCACATGTGCTTGCTGGACATTTGCCGTTAAAATTTTTTTACTTTGCGTTGTAACAAGCTGTTCATAGCTTTCATATTCATAGACACGTTCCAAAGGGATAATTTTACAATCCGCATAAATATTCATCTCATACAGTAGATTTAAAAATTCTATATAATCTCTACGAGGAAACTTAATATCATAGCCATACTTTTCATATAATAGCTCATAATGAGGCTGAATAGGACCTGTCGTCATGCCAATGATGGCACGCTTTTTCGCAAGTCGATTCATATGGGATAAGGCGGCTTTAATTTCATACATCCGATAAAAACAATTCACGCCCAAAACGATATCATGTGGCTCAATTTCATCACTTTCCATATTTTCCCATTTTGCATGAACATATGAAACATGCTCCTGATGAGGCATACACTGTTGTAAGTAATACAGCATGCTTTCAGAGCTATCCACACAGGTTAGCTTGTCCACTCGCTCAGCCAATGGAAACGTATAATTACCCCATCCTGGCCCAATTTCTAATACAGAATGATGTGGCTCAATACTTTTTTGCAGCTCCTGAAAAATGCGTTGGGCATAAGGATCAGTTTGTCCTATTTTTTTACGTGCAACGGATTGAGCCCAAAATTGCTCCTCTAGCTGATCATTGACCATGCGCTCCGGCATCATTCCATGCCAGTCTTTCATTCCCTCCTGCCATAATGCCTCGTAATTAATGGCTAATGGTCCTTTTCTTGTCATACAGATACCTCTAAAGATAAAATTTCATATATTTTTTTCATATCCAGGTTTGCTCGAACATGGTCGGCTAACATATTATAGGCGTCCTCTCTTCGTTCTGCATCACTTTTTACATCATTCGGTAAAGCCGTTAACCCTTTTTTCACTCGTATTTCATTAACAAGCTGACGAGTAAAGGTGCGATTATGGAACACGCCATGAAAATACGTACCAATCACTTGCTCATCATGACTCACTGCGCCATCTTCTCGGCCATCCTCTAGCAGTAGAAACGGTGATACTTCATCACGTAAAATTTTCGTACGTCCTAGATGTATTTCATAGCCCGTCAATGTATCCTGCCCTCTTGTTCCTGTCATTTGTACCGTTTTTTTAGTGCCTACAAAAGTCGTTTCCATTGGCAATAGCCCAAGACCATTTGCAGCTTCACCATTTCCCTCCACTGCTTCAGGGTCTAGTAATGTTTCACCAAGCATTTGGAAACCACCGCAAATGCCAATAATTTTTGTGCCGCGCTCACGTAAATGGGTAATAGCTTGATCGAAGCCCTGTGCTTTTAACCAAGCTAAGTCATCCATTGTACTTTTTGTTCCTGGCAGTATAAGCAAATCCGGTGTGCCTAGCTCATGGACATTACCAATTAAACGTACACCTACTTCTGGCTCATCGAAAAAGGGATCAATATCAGTGAAGTTTGAAATACGGGGTAAACGAATCATCGCTACATCGACAGTAAATTCGCCTGGTTTTGGCTTTTTAAAGCGTAATGACGATAATGCAAGGGAATCCTCTGCTTCAATATTGATATTTACATAAGGAATCACACCAAGCACCGGGATACCGGTTTCTCTTTCCACCCATTCAAGACCATCATCTAATAATTCACGCATGCCTCTAAATTTATTGATGATTAATCCCTTAACACGGGCACGCTCTTCATCATCTAGCAACGCCAGTGTACCGACAATCGAGGCAAAGACCCCACCACGATCTATATCAGCAACAAGCACTACCGCTGCATCTGCTAAATGTGCCATTCGCATATTAGCAATATCGCGATCCTTTAAGTTAATTTCAGCTGGGCTACCTGCCCCCTCTAGGACAATGACATCATATGTATTTTGTAGCGTACGGACAGATTTTTCAACGATTGGCATTGCCTCTTGCACAAAATTATTGCGATAGCTTTTGGCATCCATATTTAAAAAATGCTTGCCATGGACGATGACCTCAGACATCATATCTTGCTTCGGTTTCAGCAGAATAGGATTCATATCAGTCGTCGCAATAACACGGGCTGCCTCTGCCTGCACCCCTTGTGCACGGCCGATTTCGCCACCATCCTTCGTAACAAACGAATTAAGAGCCATATTTTGCGATTTAAACGGGACAACACTTAGTCCATCATCCGAAAATATACGACAAAGTGCCGTACAAATCATACTTTTTCCAACATCGGAAGCCGTTCCTTGAATCATTATCGATTTAGCTGGCATAGTCACTTTCCTCCGTCATTATTGGTGTAACGCAGTATATTGTATTAGAGCTGTGCGAGTTTGCCTTCATTTCGCGAGTATTCTCGGGGCAAGCACGAGTATTTCTCTCCGCTCCGCGAGTATTCTTTGGGCAAGCGCGAGTATTTCCCTTCGCTCCGCGAGTATTCTTTGGGCAAGCGCGAGTATTTCCCTCTGCTCCGCGAGTATTCTTTGGGCAAGCACGAGTATTTCTCTCCGCTCCGCGAGTATTCTTTGGGCAAGCACGAGTATTTCCCTTCGCTCCGCGAGTATTCTTTGGGCAAGCGCGAGTATTTCCCTCCGCTCCGCGAGTATTCTTTGGGCAAGCGCGAGTATTTCCCTTCGCTCCGAGTATTCTCCGATTGATCGAGACTTTCGCGCCGCGCGTATATTTTTCACCCAGCAATGGTGAAGGGCTTTAAAATTCTAGCCCTTTCACCGCTGGGATGCCTTCATCATAGTAATGCTTTGTTGCATCGATGGTTGACACTAAATCAGCCATTGCCGTTAAGGCAGGGTTCGCACTTCGACCTGTGACCACCAAATGCATCGTCGATGGACGTTGCTGGATCGCCTCTATGACTTCTGTTAGTGGAAGGACATCATCGATAGGAAACTTGGTGATGGCCAATGCATTGTTTAGTTCATCTAGCACCAATAAATCAATACTGTCGTCTTGCAGGGCGGCCTTCGTTTTTTTCCATGCCTTAGCTAAGGCAGCACGATGCTCTTCAGGTGTCTTTGTCCATGTAAAGCCGATACCCATTTGCTCCATTTCCACACCTAACTTGCGAAGAGCAATTTGCTCACCGTACGTACGCTCGGGTGATTTAATAAACTGCATATAGCGCACATTTAAGCCACGGCCAACTGCACGTAATGTGACACCTAGAGACGCCGTCGTTTTGCCCTTTCCTTCACCTGTATATACTAAAAACAAGCCTTTTCTTGCCATGTGAGTAGCCCCCTTACAGCCATGTTGTCTTTTCTGCAAATGGTGTACGCTTTTTGTCGCTTTGCTCCTGCTCTTGTGGATAGCCAATAAATATCGTACCGACTACTTTTTGAGAGGCACTTGCACCAATAAATGCATGCATACGTGAATCATGCACGAGCCCAACACCACGTGTACGCCAAACAAAACCAAGACCTAGCTCATCTGCAGTGAGCCACATGGACATAATGGCACTACATACGGCAAAAACATTATCCTCTGTCGCATCAGTATCACCTTCAACAATGTCTGCAGTAACAACAATGGCCACAGGCGTTGTTTGCACAACCTTTAAAGAGCTTTCCACTAAGTTCGGCTTTGTGGGGAAACGCTCTTGTAAATAGGCACTCGCCATTTCTTCATAACGCTTCATTGCCTCATCTTGAATAACATAAAAATGCCAAGGCTCACGCATACGGTCATTCGGAGCATAGGTGGCTGCTTGTAAAATTTGCTCAATTTTTTCTTTCTCTACTGGTTGTGTTGTGTAATTTCGAATGGCTCTACGCTTTTTTAATGCTTCGATAACGGTCATGTTGCTTCCTCCTTGTGCTCTTCTAAGAAATGATTATGAAAAGGTTAATCCCTGCTCTTCAAACCATTGAATTTTCTCACGTACATTGACTACCTCTCCCACGACAATCATCGAAGGATTATGATACCCTTCACGTTCAATAATGGCCGCTATCTCATCTAGCTGTCCTGTAATCGTGCGTTGTTGAGCAGTTGTTCCCCACTCAATGACCGCTACTGGCGTTGTGGCCTGACGTCCGTTTTCAATTAATTTGCGAGCAATGTAGGCAATATTTCCAACACTCATGTAAAATGCGACGGTATCAATACCTGTAGCCAATGCTGGCCAATTCAAAAAGTCCTGTCCTTTTTCTTCACGACCATGCCCCGTCACTAGGGCAAAGCTTGTCGCGAAGTCTCTATGTGTCACTGGAATCCCTGCATAAGCAGCTGCAGCAATACCGGCTGTAATACCAGGAACGATTTCATAGGTTATACCATGATTTTTTAATATTTCTGCTTCCTCAGCACCACGTCCAAATACAAATGGATCGCCACCCTTCAGACGTGTCACAACTTTACCTTCTTGTGCTTTTTCAACAAGTAAGGCATTAATTTCATCTTGAATAAGGTGGTGCTTGCCTGGAAGTTTACCGCAATAAACGAGCTCTGCATCCTTTTTTGCAAAGTCGAGCAATGTGGGATTCACAAGACGGTCATAGGCAATCACATCAGCCTTTTGAATACATTCCAGACCATACACAGTGATGAGCTTCGGATCCCCAGGACCTGCACCAACGATATATACTATTCCTTCCTTCATTGCTTCGCTCCCATCAAAAGTTGTTGTAAATAGGCTTCACGTCTATCAATCTCTCCATGACGTGTCCAATCCAGAATGCTTGGCTCTAGCAATGCTTGTAATGCCGCCCGTCTTTGCGGACCTTTGTCATACTTAGCAGCAATCATTAATCGAGCTTGCTGTAAAAAGCATACATAGTCATCATAAGCACCATCGAATTGATCTTCTAAATCTGCTTTGATCTTGCGCGCTAGACTGGGACTTGCTCCCGATGTCGAAACAGTTAACACCAATGGGCCACGACGAACAGTAGCAGGTGTAATGAAATCACTTTCACTTTGTCTATCCGTTCGATTGATTAATTGCCAATGCTGTGCCGCCTCTTGAACGGCTTCGTTTACAGCCGTCACATTCGTTGCAGCAATAATGAGAATGGCATCATCCAAATCACGTGGTTCAAATTCCTTCTGCTTCCAAGTAATTTGCCCCGAATCGGCAAGTGGCTGTAATGTATCATGTAGGATTGGACTGACTATGACAATATGGGCCTTTGCGGGTAACAGAGAGGCTACCTTCTGCGTTGCCACGTGTCCGCCACCTACAATCACTACGGTTTTATATTCTAGATTGATATGAATAGGAAAATAATTAGTCATCATTTTTCACCTTCTTACAAGCTGTTAACCACTTGTCAACTAGCTTTGGGTTTGATACAAAATGGAAATGTGTATAACCAGCCACCAAATTCCCTTGTTTATAGCCTTCTTGCTTTTTGCCAAAACGACCAATCGTCTCGTAGGCTGGTGTGTTGTGGGTACCACTATATTTAGAATAATGGAATTCATGGCCCTTCGCTTCTTGCTCCACACCGATTAAGAAATTATCTGCTGTGCCAAAAATTTCACGATAGCCTAGTGCTGCAAGCTTTGTCTGCATGGCCACTTCCCCTGGAATCACACCTACCATTTCATAGCGTTGACCCTGACTATTTGTAATAGCCTCTGTTAAATACATAAAGCCACCACATTCCGCTAATGTTGGCAGTCCTTTGGCAATAGCGTCTTGAATGGAGTCTTTCACGACTGTATGTGAAGCCAATGTCTCTGCGAATTCTTCAGGAAAGCCACCACCAATATAGAGGCCATCTGCTTCTGATGGTACAGGCTCATTGGCAAGTGGAGAGAAAAATTGTAATGTCGCGCCTTTCGCACGTAGCAAAGCTAAGTTTTCTTCATAATAAAAATTAAATGCTGCATCCCTTGCAACCGCTATACAAATATTTTGTGAAGGCTCCTCAGCAAATAAGTGACCTGATTCATGTAGGATAGGGGCTTTTGTTAAGTCAATTAATTGATCCAAGTCAATCGTTTCTGCCATAAGGTCACCTAGTTTATCAAAAAATGAATCTAGTTCTCCCCTTTCAATGGCGGGTACTAACCCTAAATGCCGACTCGGAATATCGATGCCTTGTTCACGTTTTAAATAACCAATGACAGGAATGCCACATTCTTGTTCAATAGCTGCCTTGGCAATTTCATAATGACCGACACTGCCCACTTGGTTCGCAATAACGCCAACGATCCTCGATTTGTCTGACAAAACTTGGAAGCCCTTTACAACAGCTGCTACACTACGCGCCATACTTGCACAATTAACAATTAAAATAACAGGGCTCTCTGTCACTACACTAATATCTGCGGCAGAGCCAGCATCTGATAAAGGGCTTTTGCCATCATAGAAGCCCATCACACCTTCAATAATGGACACATCCGCATCCATACTTGCGCGTGCCACAATATCACGTACTGCTTCATGGGAGAACATCCAGCTATCAATATTGCGTGATACTCTACCTGTTACAGCCGTATGATACGTTGGATCGATATAATCAGGGCCACATTTAAAGCCCTGCACTACTTTTCCTTTATTTTGTAGTGCTTTCATCAGTCCAATGGTAAAAGTGGTTTTGCCTACCCCACTGCCCGTACCAGCTAGTACAAAACGATTTGTTTGCATGGACTTCCTCCTTAAAATAGGTATCTCGCAACTGAAATCGTAGCATTTCCCGATTTCTTCTTTTCTAATAGGAGTGACTTGACCTGTGCATAACGCATAGCCGCTGGTTCACTCACACCATAGGCACCTGTATATTTAAAGACTGTTTCAGAAGGGGAAGGAAATTCGATTTGATTTAATTCCGCCGGGGTATAAGTGACGAACTCCCAATCATATTTCTTGGTAATGTCTAAAAAACATTGCTCATCTTTTTTTAAATCAATCGTGCATAATGCCTTCACACTTTTTTTCGAAAGCTTTAGCTCTGCCAAGGTTTCATCAATCACTTGTTCAATTTCTTCCACAGATGTCCCACGATTACAGCCCATACCGAGCACAATAGATTTTGGTCGATAAATAACACCGTTTTCTAGAAGAATCTCTTCCTCTTGTTCTATGATTCGATCCGTTATTAATAGCGTGGCATGAGGTCTAGCCTCGATGGCTGCCTGTGTGGATGGATAAATTTTAATTTGCTCTGGCATGGCGGTATCACGCATCCACCAATCGCGCTCACCCGTTTCCTGCACAATTGCCACATGCTCCTCATTTACAACGGAAGCACTCACTGGTGTCAATTTGTCGGCACTATCCCATACCCAACCAAAACGGGCTCCAAATAAGTCAACAGGAATCGTCTTTTGCACATCAGAAGCTGTTGTAATAATTGGATTTGCACCAAGTGCCGCTGCCACCTCATGTGTTAGCTCATTGGCACCGCCAAGATGCCCTGATAATACGCTAATGACATTGTCGCCTCGATCATCAATTACGACAACGCCAGGGTCTGTCTTTTTATCCTTTAAAATGGGCGCAATCATGCGTACGACCGCACCGAGCGAAATGATTAAAATCAACCCTTTATATTGTTTAAATAGCGTTGGCAATAACAAGCGCACGGTACCTGTAAATAATTGAATATGCTTTTCTGCTTCATCGCCTTGCTCAAATTTACTCATATAATATAAATCACTTGCTGCAAAGGTTTGCTGCAGGCGACGTCCAATTTGAACACCATGCTTCGTAATGGCGACAACCGCATAAGGATTGCGTTGATCAACCTCTGGTAATACACCTTCCTGTAACTCAATCACTTGTCTTCACACCTTTTCTAAAGCCATGTGTAAAGGTTGCATCATATAACTTCGAACGATATTGATCCTTATCATGAATGTTCGGGTCTAATGCCCAACCTGCTAGAATCATTGCATGCTTACGAATACCATTTACACGCATTGCTTCATCTAATTCGATTAAAGTCGTCCGCACGATCTTTTGATCTGGCCATGAAGCACGTTGAATAACTGCTACTGGCGTATCATCAGCCCAACCAGCACTTTGTAATTCTTTAACAATTTTTTTTGTAAGTGTTGCACTAAGGAATAAAGCAATTGTACAATGATGGCTCGCCAAGTCACGCAGCTTTTCAAATTCTGGGACAGGTGTACGTCCTTCTGCACGTGTTAAAATGAGGGTTTGTGTTAAATCAGGAATTGTGAGCTCTGCGCCGATTGCCGCTGCTGATGCAAAAACAGAGCTAACTCCTGGAATCACTTCATACCCAATGCCTTCCTTTTTCAATAGAGCCACTTGCTCCATGATGGCACCATACATCGCTGGATCACCTGTATGCATACGAGCTACTGTTTTCCCAGCATTAACACGATCCACCATAACGGCCACCATTTCCTCTAAATGCATGCCAGCAGTTCGAATGACCTCTGCATCAGGTTTGGCTTTCGCAATAAGCTCTTCACTCACTAATGAATCTGTGTACATGACAACGTCCGCTGTTTGCAGCATATGTAAACCTTTAACTGTAATTAAATCTGGATCACCTGGACCAGCGCCAACTATATAAATTTTCTTCATTATTTACGCACCACCATTAATGTTAGATATTCTAATTCCACACCATCCAATTCACGAACATCCCAAATAACTTCTTCATCAGAAGTGACCTTCGTCACGACAGATGCTTTATCTAATAAATCTAGATCACGTAGCACCTCTAGCATTAAATCGATCACCTTTGCCACTTTAATAAAGACAACGGCATCATGATTTTCAATGGCTTCACGCATTGCTTCATAATCATCATGGGCAGGAATAATGGCCACTCGGTCATCGCCATCAGCTAAAGCAATCCCTAATCGAGACGCGGAGCCATTGAACGAAGAAATCCCTGGCACCGTACGGATTTCTACATCTGGATGCATGTCCTGCATCAACTTCATCATATGAATAAACGTACTATATAATAACGGATCTCCCTCTGTTACAAAGGCTACATCCTTACCGGCTTGTAGTTTTTCGTAGACAAGTTCTACTGATTTTGTCCATTCACGTTCAAGGACAGCCTCATCTTTGGTCATAGGGAATACAAGGCCAAGCATATCTTTTTCGTCTGGATTAATATAAACATCGACAATGCGATGGGCATAGCTTTTACTACCTCTTAGCTTTTTTGGATAGGCGATAACAGGTGATTCCTGAATCACACGAAATGCCTTGACTGTAATTAATTCTGGATCGCCAGGACCAACGCCCAAGCCGTATAGTACACCTAGATTACTCATTATTTTCTTCCTTTCGATAAGCCGAAATAATATAAATTGGATTTAATGGTACAAAGCGTGTCATATCTAAAATAGGTTTGCTGCGCGCAAGCTGTGCCTGTAAAATATCAACCGCAAAGCCACAAGCCTTAAACGCTTCCACTGCTTTATATAAATTTTCAATGGTCGCTGCATTTAAGACAATGCGACCGTTTGGCTTCAAACGACTACAGCATAACTGTAGTAACTCCACCATTTCGCCACCCGTACCACCAATGAAAATGGCATTAGGATCTGGGAAGCTGTCTAATCCCTCTGGTGCTTTACTATGAATCGCTGTGATATCAACACGGAACTTTTGCTGATTTTGAAGACAGTTGTCTAAATCAGGTGCATTTTTCTCTACAGCATATACTTGACCCTCTGGCGCAAGCTTTCCTGCCTCAATCGCCATAGAACCCGTACAAGTACCAATATCCCAAATTATGCTATTCTGTTGAAGCTGCATGGCCTGTAAGCTTAAAACACGTATTTCCTTTTTCGTGATCAGTCCTTTATCTGGCTTGCGTTGTGAAAACTCTTCATCATCAATCCCAAGCGTGTAACGTTTTAGTTCCATTATTTGTTGTAAAATCACGACATTTAATGGCGAATAATGAGCGCTTTCCATTTCATCTAACGAATACCAGCCACATTTTTCGTTTTCACCCTGTAAATTTTCTGCAACAAACGCTCGGTATTCTGTCATACCAAAATGCTTTAAATAACGAGCGAGCGCATTGGGGCTATTATCAGCATCCGTTAAAAGCGCTACTTTCTTTTTCCCATCGATACGCTGTGCCAAGCCTTTCATAGATCGGCCATGAATACTTGTGACATAGGCATCCTGCCAGCTTTCTCCCATCTTCGCAAAGGCCAGCTGAACAGAACTCATATATGGATAAACCTCAATATCTAGCTTTTTAGCTAGATAGCCCCCAATGCCATAAAATAATGGGTCGCCAGTGGCAAGGATTACCGTATTTCTTGTTTCCTCAGATAATCTTTCAACAAGTGCTGAAAGTCCCCCTTTAATGCTGATTTTTTCACCCGTAAAGTTCGGGAAAAAATCCAGTACTCGCTCACCACCAACAAGTACCTCACAGTCTTCAATCCACTCGAGGTATTGGGGAAATAAGCTTGCTAATCCGTTATCCCCGATCCCAATCAATTTCATCGATCGATGCAATGTCATCAGCCCTTCCTAATAATTGTCCCTGCATCGAATAAATCGATGTGGAAAGTGTTAAACCACCTTTTATATGATGGATAGAGGAATAACAGCACGCCTCACATAAATGATGAAAGAATGCATCATAGCCCTTCTCCATCATGATTTCACCTACTTGTGACGCTGTGTTTGCCTCACGTACTTGCGCTATTGTTTCTCCATCTGCTCCTGTATCCTCTGCAAGTTGTGCTAAAAAGTTAAAATCGATTGGTGCACTTTTGGAATGAACCATCATGACACCTTGTGCCACCTTAGAAAATTTCCCCATCATACCGACAAGAGAAACTTGTTTGATACCGAGTCGCTTACAATGTTTTAAAGTAAAGCCGACAAAGTCGCCCATTTCTATAAAAGACTCTTCTGGTAAATCGGGGTATTGTTTCATCGCAAATTTTTCGCTGCGACCGCCTGTCGTTACCACTAAATGCTCACAACCAGCTTCTTTAGCTACACTAATCGCTTGTACAATACTTGCCATATACGCAGAACTCGAAAAAGGCACGACGGTTCCCCTTGTGCCTAAAATTGAGATGCCTCCAAGTATACCAAGTCGTCCATTTAACGTTTTTTTAGCGATTTCTTCTCCTTTAGGTACGGATATCACTACGTTCACGCCTCGTGTAATGTGAAATTCGTCTAATACTCCTTGAACCGTGCTATGAATCATTTTACGTGGTACAGGATTAATGGCTGCCTCGCCAACAGGCACTGGTAAGCCAGGCTTTGTAACACGCCCGACCCCAATCCCTCCATCTAAATGAATACCAGGTGTATCAGTCCAGCTCACTGTGCCAACAATAAGCGCCTGATGGGTCGCATCAGGATCATCACCAGCATCCTTAATCGTTTCACAGCTGACAGCATTTTCTTCAAATATGCATTTTTCAATTGTAAAGGTTGCATCCCGACCAATCGGTAAATGAATGGTACTCGTCTCCTGCTCTTCCTTTGTAATCAGAGCGAGCAATGCAGCCTTTGTTACCGCAGTTGCACAGGCTCCCGTTGTATAACCGTGACGCATGTCCTTGGGATCCTTTTTTGGCTTCCGCTCCATTATTTTTTCGCCTGTTCATCCGCTAATAGTGAGATGGCATTTAACGCGGCAACCGTCACTGTACTACCGCCTTTACGACCAACATTGGTAATGTACGGAATCCCTTCGAGTTTCAGCAATTCTTCTTTTGACTCGGCTGCTGACACGAAACCGACAGGCATACCGATAATTAAATCTGGTTTTGCTAAGCCTTCTTTAATTAAACGAATCAATTCTAGTAAGGCAGTTGGCGCATTACCAATTGCATAAATCCCACCTTCATGTAATTTTGTAGCCTTTTGCATGGAAATGATGGCACGAGTTGTATTTTGTTTTTTCGCTTCTACTGCGACATCTTCATCCGCAATATAACAATGTAAATCGCCACCATGCTTTTGGAAACGTTTTTTACCAGAGCCACTTTCAATCATTTGAACATCTGCAATGACGTGTCGTCCGGCAAGAATGGACTTAATCCCCGCTTCAATTGCATCAGGTGTAATGATGACACTGCGACCTAGCTCAAAATCCGCCGAAGCATGGATAATACGGCGCACAATCTTCCACTCGTCCTCCGAAAAATCATGATCGCCCATTTCCTCTGCAATAATCGAGAAACTATAATCGTAAATTTTATCTGGGTCTACCGTTAGTGGTTTGAAATCTGTTTTAAAATCCATGGATAATGCCTCCTAAAGTGTATGTTGTACAGCCTGTAATATTTCTTCAAATGTTGAATATTGTTGGCCATATTGAATGGTTGGTCTTGCAATAAGAATCGTTTCAATATGACAGGCAAGAGCTGCCTCAAGCTTCTCATCAACTGAGCCAACTTTACCGCTTTCTTTGGTGATCATCAAAGTTACTCCATATTGACGAAACAATGCTTCATTTAATTCCTTTGAAAACGGACCTTGAATAGCTACAATATCTCGTTGTGCCACACCAAGTGCCTCACATTTTTCCATATTGTCCAGTCGTGGAAGCATGCGAGCAATTACTCTCGTATTTTCTAAGCCTTGTAAAACCTTTGTAAAAGTAGCAAGTGTTTTGCTGCCTGTTGTCAGCATGATGACACCACGCTTTTCTGCCGCTAATTGGGCTGCCTCCTCATAATCCTTCACTATTGTAATGAGAGGATGCGCATAGTGTTCATGGGCACGCTCATAGCGAATATAAGGAACTTGTGCCTGTTCGGCCGCTGCCATTGCATTTTTAGAAGCTTCCTCAGCAAATGGATGAGAGGCATCAACCACCATTTGATAGCCTTGCTCTGTTATGATGGCTGCCATTTCCTCAGCTGTCAGTCGACCTATTAAATGTGATAGGCCAACGTCAGCAAGACTAGAGGCTGCCGAATCAGTCACAACGGTAGCTGTTACCGCATGTCCTGCGCTTTGCAGGGCAAGGGCTAAATCCCTTGCATCACTCGTCCCTGCTAACATGAAAATCATTTTACTGGCTCCTCTTCATGGTGGTGGTCATGGTCGTGATGGTGGTCGTGTCCATGATCGTGATCATGGTGATGGTGGTGATGGGCATGTCCATGAACTGCCGCATAGGCACGATAATTTTCTAAATCTTGCATGCCTGTAGATGTACCATTTATCGCTTGTTCAATACGCTCTAATAAAACATTTTGTAAACGTTCATGGTAGCCAAAATAATTGGCAATTTGAACAGTACAATCTGGATATTGTTCATTAAACTTCACACACATATCATTCATACGTTCCATTAAAATACCTGTGAATAAAAAGTATGGGAGCATGATGATTTTTTTCGCACCTAATTTAACACAGCGTTCAATACCTTCTTCAACACGTGGATCTGTTACGCCCATAAATGCACTTTCCACATATTTAACAGGTAATTTTTCCCATAAAAGTCGTGTAATTTTATAAAAATCACCATTTGCAGATGGATCACTGCCACCTCGTGCAATCAATAAAATGGCTGTATCTTGTTGCTCTTGTTCTGAATGAAAACCAATTTCCGCTAGACGATCTTGTAAAATCGCAAATATTTCATCATGAATGCCAATGGTTTGACCATAGGTAAATGTAATGTTCGGATAATGCTCACGCGCATGCTCGATCTCTGCTGGAATATGCAGCTTTGAATGGCCTGCATGAAGTAAAATAATCGGAATTACATGAACCTCTGTAGCCCCTTTCTTCACACAATTCGTAATGCCTTCTTCGATGTTCGGTGAAGCAAATTCTAGGAAACATGTTTCCACTAAAAATTGTGCATCAATACGCGGTGTCATTTGTTCAATAAATGTACGTACCTCATCATTTCCTGCTGCTAAACGGCTCCCATGGCCGACAAATAAAATAGCTTTCATCTCTTTTCTCCTTACTAGTCGCCGCACGGAGCTGGCTCTACTTTTATTTTGGAAGACATATCTTGATACGTAAAATGCAATATCTTTTTCACACGTTTAAAATATTTAAATAAACGTTCATTTGGGTGGGCATTTGCTTTATATTCTTCAATAATATCTGTAATTAGTGGAATCAGTTGTTCAGGCTCCAACCCTTCTACAACAGGCTGTGCTGCATGGGCCGTACGACCAACTGGCTTCGCCCCAATAAAGACATCAAATTTACTTTTGCGATAGACAATACCAATATCATCAAATACAGCCCTGTAACAGGCCATACCACAGCCGTTAAAGCCGATATTTAATGTTTTCGGCAAAGACATACCACCTAATTTTTGTTGTATCTCTTCTGCATAAGGAATCGAATCGGCCTTTTCACCATAGCAAAAATCACAAGCCTTCAAGGATAGCACATCACCAATCGGCGCTAATAAAAAGCCTACTTCCTGTAGTTTCTCCGTAATACGTTCAGGGGCAGTCGTTGGGATTTTCAAATGGATTTGATGGTCTGGTGTATATTCCATCGTTCCCTCTTCCCCAACGACCTCTGCTAACGTCATCATTTGCTGAGGTGTGAAAAACTTATTCACCACTCCTGGGCTTACAGCTAATTCAAAAATTGATTCTATTTTTTGCTGTACAAGCTTCGGCGTTACTTTGACTGCACTTGTTCCTTTCACCATTGCGAGTGCCGCTGTAGCCATTTCAAGTGCTGTTTTTTTCGGCTTTGGCGTAGCGGCTACACTGGGTTTATTAAAACGCCCTGCATTAGGATCTGCTGTAAAGTCTTGTCGTGCAGTCCCTGTCTCTTGGTTCATTGCCCAAGGTTCATTTTCTTCACGTAAACGTTGATGTGGACGTAATGGTTGTTTTTCTTCACCCAATGTATATTTACGTTGATAGCCACGTGGTGTAATCATTTTATTGTCATAGAAAAATGTCGACGAATTACCAATAATGACTGTCGTCAGCATTCCAATATCATGCTCCAGCATTTCGGCTAATGTTGTCATCGTCACTTCTTGACGATCGCGGTAAGCACTTTTCACAAGTCCTACTGGTGTGTCAGGCGAACGATACTCTAAGAGAATGCGCTGTGCTTCGACAATTTGTCTTGTTCGGCGACCGCTTTTTGGGTTGTATAAAGCGATTACAAAATCCGCCATAGCGGCTGCCTCGACGCGCTTGGCAATTAAATTCCATGGTGTTAGATGGTCACTTAAACTAATCGTACAGGCATCATGCATAATCGGGGCACCAAGTAAGCTAGCACATGAATTGATAGCAGAAATACCAGGGACAATTTCTACCTCAATCCCCGTTGCTTCTGTCCAGCCTAGCTCAATCAATACCTCATACACTAATCCCGCCATACCATAGACACCCGCATCACCACTTGAAATGACTGAGACAATGCTTCCAGCCTCTGCTTGGCGAACCGCTTCCTGCGCACGGGACACCTCTTCGGTCATTCCAGTACTGACAATCGACTTCGCACTGACTAAATCTTGAATCAACTCCACGTAGGTTTTGTAGCCTATGATCATATCACTTTGTTGTAATGCCTCTACCGCCCGTGTCGTAATATGCTTAAAGTCTCCAGGTCCAAAGCCCACTACGAAAATTTTTCCTTTTTGCGCCATGTTGTTACCCCTCTTTCACCTTTTCGATCCCTTTAATGGCTGTCGTTTGTGCTGTACGCTGTAATGTACCTTCACGAAGTGTAAAGACATGTTCGTTGTATAAGGATTCATGATGTAAATCTTGTACGAGTGTTCTAGCATGCTCTGTTGATGGTACACGATACCAATTCCCTTGCGGATAGGCGATGACCACACAAGCATCCTTGCATCGTCCATTACAGCGCGTTCTTGTTGTATGTATCTCTTGATCAAGTGCTTGCTGTTGTATTTCTTCTCGAATAGCTAGGGTAATTTCCTCCCCACCTTTGTTCATGCAGCTACTACCATTACAAATAAAGAGATGTGTTTTCATCCCCTCTAAATTCCATGTTGTCATCTTCTGTCTCCCCTCATTTGCTTTCTGGAAAAAGAAAAACCTTTACTCTAATTACGGAGAGTAAAGGTTTTGTAGAAGCCAAATAAAAACGAATAAAATAAAATACAGGTACTCGCTCTCGCTTCAACTTCTCCCTCCGAAAAGTTTGCATGCACAATCAAATAAGCAGGTTTCCTGACTTAAGCTTCATTTTACTATCGCGCCTTCCCAAGTTTGCACCAGTGGCTTTGCGATTTCATCAGCTATTACAGTAGCGGGGGCTGTATTGGATTTTCACCAATTTCCCTATTATCTCGAGTTATTCGAGCACTTATCGACGTTTTATATGAAATTTATTATCTTCTTTATAGAATAGAAAACTGTCTCTATCATATCTCATTATTTTAAAATTTCAATATTTCTATAAAAATTTATGACAATTTTATCAATTTTGTGTGTAGACCGGGTATAAAAATTATAATATCTCCTTATTTATGACAATTCAGTAGTTATCAGAATTTTCTCCATTGACCTTCAATTGAAAATATTTTTAAAAAAAGTATAGCATATTTATGGAAAATCATGTTACACTTTGTCGTGAAATCTCACAACTTAATGTTTTTTCGGTGTAAAATACTTATCATTTTGCTTAAAAGGGAAGCCGGTTTGAGTCCGGCGCGGTCCCGCCACTGTATTAGGGAGCTTTATAGAACATGTCACTGTCCAACGGATGGGAAGACCTATAAAGTGTTGAACTAGAGCCAGGAGACCTGCCGAAAAATATGTGATCGTTTCAGCCTACGAGGATAGGTGTGCGGCTTAGCAGATGAGAATGTTATTTGCTTTTTTAGCTATGCACTTTTCCAACAACGGAGAAGTGCTTTTTTATTTACGCACGCTACATTCTAAAAATCTATTAGTAAGGAGGAAAGCTGTTGAAATTTTCATGGTGGAAACTTAGTTATTTTTTATTGGCCTTTTTACTCGTGCCAAAACGTGCCTTTGCTATGCATATCATGGAAGGTTTTTTACCAATCGAATGGGCTATTTTTTGGTGGGTCATCTCTATCCCATTTATTATTCTAGGATTGCGCTCCATTCGCAAAACGATTGAAGAAAACCCTGAAACCAAAATGCTTTTAGGTCTTTCAGGAGCCTTTGCTTTTGTGCTGTCGGCGTTAAAAATCCCTTCGGTTACAGGTAGTTGCTCCCACCCAACTGGTGTTGGACTTGGAACGGTTTTATTCGGACCTCTAGCTATGAGTGTCATCGGAACGATTGTTTTATTATTCCAATCTTTATTATTAGCACATGGTGGGATTACCACTTTAGGAGCGAACGCCTTCTCTATGGCGATTGTAGGCCCATTTATTGCTTACTTTGTCTTTAAAGGGGCTCAAAAAATAGGGTTGTCATTTTCACTAGCTGTTTTTTTTGCTGCGATGCTTGGTGACTTAGGTACATATGTTGTGACTTCTGTACAGTTAGCATTAGCCTTCCCTTCAGAGGTTGGCGGCTTTATGGCATCGTTTACAAAGTTCGCAGGTATTTTTGCCTTAACTCAAATTCCGTTAGCGGTGAGTGAAGGAATTTTAACGGTCATTGTGATGAATTTCTTGAAAAAGTACAATGTCAGCGAATTAAAAATGTTGCGTGTTTTCTCAACAAAGGAGGCACATTAGTAGATGAAACGAAATTTATTACTATTAGCGATTGTTGTGCTGTTAGCTATCATTCCATTGTTTATACAAAAAGGTGCAGAATTTGGTGGTGCTGATGGAGAGGCAGAAGCAGCCATTGGCGAAATCAATGCAGAATATGAACCGTGGTTTGAAAGCTTATGGGAGCCACCAAGTGGTGAAATTGAAAGCTTATTATTCGTGCTACAGGCAGCTATTGGAGCTGGTTTTATTGGCTACTTCATCGGCTATATGCGCGGCAAGCATAAAGAAGGTTAACCATTATGTTACTCATTGATAAGTATGCGTATCTTAATAAGCTAGCGTCCGTTCATCCGCTAGAAAAAATGATATTTTCAATTGGTCTACTTCTCGCAACGCTCATCATGAGAGATGAACGACTTTCACTCATTACATTTTTTGTAATGAGTGCTTTTATCATTTTAGGTGCAAAAATTCCGCTTACCTACTATGTTAAGTTATTATTGCTACCTGGATTTTTCTTACTAACAAGTCTTGTATCCATCTTGCTGTCAATCACACCAGCAACTCATGTATTACCTGCCCATCTGTGGTCTTTTACGTGGATGAATTGGACAATTTTCATCGGAAAAGCAAGTGCCCTATCCGCCCAACAATTGTTCTTTATTGTCCTTGGCAGTATTAGTTGTTTATACTTTTTGATTTTGACCACATCCGTACAAGGGATTTGCTATGTGCTCCGACAATGGCGACTGCCCTCTTTATTGGTTGAGCTTATTGAACTAACCTATCGTTTTATTTTTATATTTTTAGAAAGCATGTACAAAATACATCTTGCCCAGCAAGCGCGCCTTGGCTACCATTCTCCAATGCAATGGCTACGCTCCGTATCCATGCTTATTGTGGCGCTATTTGCTGAAATGTTTCAGCGTAGTCGTGAGCTTAATAATGCCATGCAGTCACGGGGTGGCGAAGCCGTCTACTGGCAAGAGATGGGCTCCTATAGCAAGAAAAATTGGCTAGGCATGGCGACACTATTCCTATTCCTGATTGTATATGGAGGGTACTTCTCATGACAGCATTCTATTTTGAACTAAACCGCTTGTCCTATGCCTATGCAGATGGTACGAAGGCGTTGTCAGACATTACTTTACACATTCCAAAAGGAAAAAAAATTGCCATACTTGGTCATAATGGCGCTGGAAAATCAACATTGTTTCAGCATCTTAATGGTATTTTACAACCGTCAGCTGGGACGATTGTTTTTGATGGCAACGAGCTTCAATATAGTCGAAAAGCTTTAAAGGCACTTCGCCAGCAAGTTGGCATTGTTTTTCAAGATGCGGATCATCAACTTTTTTCAGGTACTGTCAAGCAAGATATCGCATTTGGACCACTAAATCTTGGCTGGTCTACCGAAAAAATCGAAGAAAAAATAGCATGGGCTGTTGCGCAAACGGAAATAGGCGATTTACTCGATAAACCTATTCATTTTCTAAGCGTAGGTCAGAAAAAGCGTGTGGCGATGGCAGGTGTTTTAGCGATGGAGCCCTCTGTCCTCTTATTAGATGAACCAACAGCAGGCCTTGACAATTATTATGCTACCCAAGTTCTACAGTACCTAGGTAAATTAGAAGACGGCGAAAGAACCATTTTACTTGCTACCCATGACATTCCCCTTGCTTATGAATGGGCAGATCAAATCATTGTCATGGAGGCAGGGAATATCATTTATAACGGAGACCCGATCGAGTTGTTTTATGAAGAAGAATTGCTGCAACGCGCACATCTCGAACGTCCATGGGTTTTTGATATGTTCATGACATTACAAAAAAAGAAGCTATTGCAGGAAAACATTACACCCCCCCGCTCCAAGTATGAATTACAACAATTAATAGAACAATTGTAGACAAAAGTCATCGAGAAATTCTCTCTCGATGGCTTTATCATTTTTTATTTTCTTTCATATTCAAAAATTAGTAAACTACTACGAAATCAAAGGACTCGATTTATGTTAGCGATACGTCAAATTCGTTGCGATGTCTTTGATAGTTTGGCATGCCAAAAACATATTGGATAAACGTAAAAGAACGGCGCGTGCAATACTTGGAAGTCCATCAGCTGAATAGAGGCTTTCTACTAATTAGTTGTAAAACAAAAAACTTTAGACAATTCGAAGGAAAAAATAGTGAAAAATTTTCCTCCTTTACGAAACTTTTCTAATCCTTATCCGTATTAATAGAGTCGAGACTTAATTTATAACACCAAGGAGAGATAACAATTGAAAAGTTTGTTTAAAAAATCAGTCGCTATTGTAGCATCCGCTACACTAATGGTTCCCGCTGCTTCTGCCTTTGCTGAAGTACCTCAGCATAAAGCCAAGAATGTACTGGCAAGTAGTATGAAACAAACAGAGCAGAATGAAGAAAAATGGATGAGTAAGGATAAAATTGTTATCAAGCATTCAGGTCTTGATAAAAATGTACATAAAAACATTGGCTCCAAAGTCATCCGCTCCATTCCTTCATTAGGCTATGATGTGGTACAACTGAATAAGGGCGTATCAATAGAAAAAGCAGTTGCTTACTATCTAAAGCAAGATGGCATTACAAGTGTATCTCCTAGCTATGTGTATCGCTCTTTTCAAACAGAAGTCGATCCAAAGAAACAAGAGATGTATCATTTAAACCTACTGCAAATGGATAAGGCACTAGAATTAGCGGGTGAGCATGATGTGACAGTCGCTGTCATTGATTCTGGTGTAGATTTTAAACACCCCGATCTAAAATCTCAAGTACTCCCACCCTATAATGCAGCAGCACCAGCGAATACTACTTATCCAGGTGATCACGGAACACATGTAGCTGGTATTATCGCCGCAGCTAAAGATAATGGCATAGGCGGACACGGTGTGAATCCGAAAGCGAAGCTACTACCCATTGACGTATTTAATGGCAAAGAAGGTGCAAATGATTTCATTATTGCACAAGGCATTCTGTATGCTATTGAACAGGGTGTTGACGTCATTAATATGAGTCTAGGGGGCTACGGGGAATCTCCGCTGATGAAAGAAGCCGTTCAGAAAGCCGTTGACAGTGGTATTACAATTGTGGCAGCCGCGGGCAATGAATCAACAGATGAATACTCCTTCCCTGCTTCTTATGAAGGTGTTATTAGTGTAGGTTCAACGAATGAGCGCAACAAACTATCAAGCTATTCAAATTACGGACCGTCCGTTGATGTTGTTGCACCAGGTGAAGAGATTTATAGTACCGTTCATGATGACAAAAAAGGATCATCCTTCATCAAATTCAGTGGTACATCCATGGCATCACCTGTAGTGGCAGGCGTCGCCTCTCTTCTTAAATCAAAATATCCACATTTAAAGCCGCATGAAATAGAGGCAATTTTGGAAATGACGGCACAAGATTTAGGAGCAAAAGGCTATGATCTTACCTATGGTCATGGACTAATCGATCCAGTCAAAGCATTGCAATTCGATTTAAATAAACTACCTAAACACTATTCAGAGTCGAAAGAAGAACGCATACAAAACGCTAAAGTTCTTGCTAAAAATACGTTAAATATCGAACACGGCGCTTTCGAGCAGCAAGATGAAAAGAAATGGTATAAAGTCGATTTAGACGCAAATGAATATGCTCAGCTAACATTAAAAGGTGCAAACAAATATGATTATGCCTTTGATTTATATTTCTACCCAAATAATCATAAGGGTGAAGTAGAGCCGATTCATGTCAATGATGTTCGCGTAGGAAAAAAAGAAGGTTATTTATTTAAAGCAGATCAAAAAGGGACGCTTTTAATTGCTGTCAAAGATCATAATGGTAGCTATAGCTTAAAAGGCAAATCTACTTACACGTTTACAGCACAAACGACGAAGAGTTTGCCAATTGATACATTAGATAAATCTACTATGGCGCCGATAAATAAGTTCCCTTATAGTACGGCAGGCAAAAACTATACCCTTCTGTCAAAAGATCAACAACGGGATCAAGATTATTTCACATTCTCTGTAAAAGAACCAACGACATTACAATTCGACCTGTCGGGTATTCCAGGTGTCACAGCCTCTATGGAGCTTTATCTCAAGGATGACTTTCAGCCGATACTAGAAGAAGCTGAGCAAGCTAAAATTGATGACAGCGAAGAAGAACAAGCCTATCCTATGCAAACAGCAAATGGTACAGCGAAAGGTGAAGCAGTTAGCATGATTATCGATGCTGTACCGAATCAGGAATATGTTTTAAGTGTCTCTAATGAGAGTAATAGTGAGTTTTCTATGGAAATGTTCTTTAGTGGTGGTATTGAAAAAGAAGAAACAGTTAGTGAATCGATGATTCCTTACACATTAAAAGGTGAAGTGGTTACCCTTCCACCAGACGAGGATGGGCTACCGTTAAATGAAGCCATGTTAGAAGAAGGTATGCCAGAGGGACAATTACCGATTACACCAAGTAAAACTAAAAAACGCAATGAAATTGACAGCCTAATGGGTATGCTAATGAATCCAACGGCGTCAGGAAATCTAGAAAATGTTGAGCCGATTATAAAACAGGCTATACGCTTTGAAATTGGTGAAAATAAGAAAGCTTATTTCCAAACAGACTATGATGAGGATTATTTCTTATTTAAAACGAAGGAAGATGCCCTTTATAGTTTCAGCTTTATCAAAGGGATGAACCAAAAGCCTACTGGTACCGTATTTGAATATGATGAGGAAGCAAAGGAATTAATCCCTGTTTCTTCCTTAACAAATGACCTTGGATTACTAGCACTACTGCTTGGTTCGACTGGAAATGAAAACGATGCAAAGGTCATCCCATTGAAAAAGGATAAAACCTATGTGGTCGCTGTTGTCAATGCAGGAGAACGGTCTGCTGAACCTTATACGTTGAAAACAAAAAAAATCGGTGACATTCCAGCAGATTACAACCCAGACAATCATGAGGAAGCAAAAGCACTGAAAATTCAGCCAGGTACGACTTATAAAGACCATCTTATTTATCAAGATGATGTAGATTATTACTACTATAAGCAAGAAGGCAATGATGAAGTGATGAGTCTGCTTCTTTCTTCTACCCCATTTACAAATGAACAATTAGCTCAACTACCAAAAGAGCTTCAAAAAGATTTAAAATTTGCTGGCTCTATTATTGAAGATACGAACGGCAATAAGAAAATTGATCCGAAAGAAATGGAAACAGAAATTCCATTTGGACTAAGCGATAATATTCTTGAATTATTACTTGGAATGGGTGGAACAACAGATGTAAATACATCCTTCAAAGCCAAAAAAGACCGCGGTTATTTTATCCTTGTCAACAGCATGGGTCTTGGTCAAGTGTCTGTACAACCGTATACTTTAACGATGTTCAACCATCAGCAAGCAGATGAAGATGCAGATTCTGAATTAGTGAATGGTGTACCAACAAAACCATCTGCCCTGACAAAAAAAGATGATAAATGGGTTGCAACTCAATATTTAAATGCAGGTATTCCTTTCGGTGATAAGGACTATTTTGAGTTTAATAATGTCCAAAAACGCGATGTCGTTTTTTCACTTCAAACAGAAAAAGCATTAGATGGTGTGATCCGAGTGATTGATGCGAACGGAAAAACCGTTAAAACCTTCGATCTTTACGGAGCTGGCGATACTGAAGTTGGTACAGTTGAACTACAAGCTGGTAAATACTATATTGAAGTCAGTGAGTATTATGGCAAAGCAAGCACACAACCATATACACTTGAAATTAAATAAGTAAAATCAAGCAACATCCCCTAGATACTATTTGCTATCTAGGGGATGTTTTGATAAAAAAAAGCATCTTCATCCGAAGACGAGATGCTGGCAAGTTCCACCTACATAAAATATTTCACATAATTACAATATTCATCTTGCTTCATATGAAGTTTTTCATAGAGTTTACGTGCATTTACATTCTCAGCCGCCGTTTGTAGCGTGACATAGCGAGCACCTTGCTGCTCACAATATCGAAAAACCTTTTCCATCAATGTCTTGCCCACCCCTAGGCCTCTAGCATCTTCTGTTACATAAATATCATTTAAAATATAGGCACATTGTAAAGCGATGGATGAAAATGTTGGATACAATTGTGTAAATCCAATCATCTTGCCATCTACCAATGCTACAAAAATGACTGACTCTTTTAAAGCCAATCGTAATTGTAAAAATGCCTTGGCACTGCTTATATCTGGCTCGATCCCATAAAATTGACGATATTCATCAAACAGTTTTGATAAATCCTCTAGTTCATGCATTGTCGCTTGTCGTATTTCCATTCCTGTCTCCCCTTGTGTCTTCCCATGATTGTCTAACATGATGAATCTAGTTTTTATTATATAGGAAATAATGGTATAAAGAAAAGAATAGTCTTCAAAATCGAGAGAGGATTGTTTATTCATTTAAATATTCAGCGACCCTTTTCACAATATGGCACCAGTTTAATTCCTTTCGAGCAAATGCTTGAAGCTGTACACAAGTATCGGCCAGCAATGATTCCTGTGTGGCAACTTGCTGCAATGTCCGACCAATCCCCTCCCAATCATGTGTCGGATGAATTGTACCGAAGCGTTGTTGCATTGTAATATCGGTAGCCCCATCAACATCAGTAGTCACGATATAGCAGCCATTTTTAGCAGCCTCTGCAAAAACATGGGCATAGCATTCTACTACAGATGTTAAACAAAAAATTTTAGCCTTACGGTACTCTTCTTCTAATTGCACCTTATCATAAATTGGCCCTACCATCGTTACTTGAGCGGCAGTTGGATGGCCATCTAGCAACTGCCTTAGCTCCTCTTGATAGGAGGCAGACATAGGTCCTACTAAACGAAGCTCCCAGTCTGGAAGCTGGGCAGCTAGAAAGGCTTTGACTGTCAAAATCGTTTGCTTCTCTGGTGCATCTAAGCGCCCCACTGCTAAAATTCTATTTTCCTTGTCATGAAAGGACACAGGTGCTGTGGGAAAATGCTCATAAAAGCCATTGGGGATATGTTTAATCGCTAATTGCGAATACACTTGAATAGCGGTTTGAATGGACACACATTCGGAGGATAGCAGATCACATAATTGCAGTAGCTCTAAAAAGTATGGATAGGATTTTAATCGATGTAACCAAAATCGATTTACATCTAACTTCATATAAATTTTTCCTTGCGGATTATAATGCTTATAGGTTTTCAGAATGGCTAAATAAGATGGATACGGCCCTATGGCAAAGGCAATGTCAATGTCCTTTGCATGCTTGGCTAAATAAGCATTCATATTCGCCACATAATCCTTCTCAAATGGTATGGACTCAAATTTTACAGTTGGAAAAGCTTGTTGAAGAAGGGCTTCATTCATCTCTGTTGTCACAATACTTACTTCATAGCCTAATTCCTCCCCTAGCAAAATAGGCACGAGACACAAATCTTTGAAAATATGTGCATCAGACAGTTTATAAGATTCCACGCTACAAATAAATGCGATCCTTTTTGACATTGTATCCCTCTTTCTAAAAAAAGCGCTCTAGCTAGTTTATGACCCTTCCTGCTAAACGTGCATACCTTAGTAAATTTTTCCCCCTATCCTGCTTGTTCTCTAGTAAACAGAAATCGTCTACAGAAAAGCGTCTCTCTTAAAAACTTCCTAAAACAAGCAATTGCCTACAATAGCTCTATGTCCACGCATATTGTATTAAAGAATCTGCTCAGTCACATAGAAGAACTCTACTACTAGATAAAGAATGGAGGGATAAAATGAAGATAAGTTTTTTATCACCTGCGTTTAATAGTGAAGAATGGATCTTAACAATGCTTGACAGTATTCCTAAAGAATATGCCTATGAAATTATCATTGTGGATGATGGTTCTACTGACAATACATTAGCCATTTTACAGGACTATCAAAAAAACTGTGCAGCTTTAAAAATCATCGTGCATCCAACGAACCTTGGGGCAAGTGTTGCTTATAATCGCTGCATTACAGAGGCGACAGGAGACTATATAGCCATCATCGATAGCGATGACCACTACTTGCCAGCTATTCGTAATGTATTAGCACAAGTGGATGGCACATTTGATGTTTACTATTACAACATGATCATTAAAAATGGCTTCGCCTTTATTAAAGATGAATCGAATCGCTATTCCTTACCCGGACAATTTAAAATCATTCGAAGAAGTTTAATTGGGGATGCAAAATTTACAATACGCAAAGATATAGCAGGAGATTGGGATTTTAATTGTGCCCTCATGGATAAAAATCCGACAAGTAAATATACAAACGAATTTGCTTACTGGTACAACTATCCTAGAGAAAACTCAGAATGTGATCTACACCAAAGAGGATTGAAATAAAAGCATGCAGGAGGTGTAATGAACCATACAATGTTTACAAATAAAATATTACTGATTACGGGAGGCACTGGCTCTTTTGGTAACGCTGTACTAAAGCGATTCCTCAATACGGATATTAAGGAAATTCGTATTTTTTCAAGGGATGAAAAAAAGCAAGATGATATGCGCAAGCTCTATCAGCATAGTAAAATCAAATATTATATCGGAGATGTCCGTGATATTCAAAGCATCCATACCGCTATGTATAATGTGGACTATGTGTTCCATGCCGCTGCTCTCAAGCAAGTTCCCTCCTGCGAATTTTTCCCTTTAGAAGCTGTGAAAACGAATATTTTAGGAACCGATCATGTCCTAACAGCTGCCATTCAGGCTGGTGTCAAGAAAATGATCTGCCTCTCTACAGATAAAGCAGCCTACCCTGTCAATGCCATGGGAATATCCAAAGCGATGATGGAAAAAACGTTTATCGCTAAATCCCGAATGGTTGATCCTCATCATACGCTCATTTGTGGCACTAGATATGGCAATGTTATGGCTTCACGGGGCTCTGTCATTCCCTTATTTATTGAACAAATAAAAGCTGGAAAGCCGTTAACGATTACAGATCCAAACATGACACGTTTTATGATGACTCTTGATGAGGCTGTTGAATTAGTATTGTACGCTTTCTCACATGCACAAAATGGAGATATTATGGTACAAAAATCTCCCGCGGCAACAATAGCCAATTTAGCTCAAGCATTACTTGAGATTTTTCAGGCAAACAATGCCATCCAAATTATTGGGACACGGCATGGGGAAAAAATGTATGAGGTATTATGTACAAAAGAAGAATCGGCAAAAGCCGTTGATATGGGCAATTTTTATCGAATCCCTGCAGATAATCGGGATTTAAATTATGGAAAATACCTCGATGAGGGCTCTCCTAAAATTACATTAACCGATGAATATAACTCCAACAATACACAACAATTAAGTGTGGCTGACATCAAAGAAAAATTATTAACATTACCGCTTATTCAAGAAGAGCTTCTTTATTGGACTGGAGGAACGCCATGAAATTCTTAGTGCTCGGCGCTACTGGCATGGCTGGCCATACCATTGCCATCTATTTATGTGAACAAGGGCATGATGTGACAACTTACGCTAGAACCCCTTTCCCATCTGGGAACCATATAATGGGCGATGTGATGGACGCTATATTTTTACGGTCGCTGTTAGTAGATCATGATTTTGATGTCGTCATTAATTGTATTGGTGTCTTAAACGAAGCTTGTACGGTATATCCTGCACAAAGCATTTGGCTGAATAGTTATTTACCGCATGCCATTGTCTCTCTCCTAGAAAACCGACAAACAAAGCTGATTCATCTAAGTACTGATTGCGTATTTTCAGGGAAAAATGCCCCCTACTATGAAACTAGCATACGAGACGGTGAAACCTTTTATGATCGCACAAAAGGCTTGGGGGAGATTGAGCACAACAAGCATTTAACATTTCGTAACTCGATTATTGGCCCTGATTTAAAAAACGATGGCATCGGACTATTCAATTGGTTTATGCAACAAAAAGGTCCCATTCACGGTTATACGGGGGCTATTTGGACGGGAGTAACTACACTTACATTAGCAAAAGCCATTGAACGGGCTGTCCAAGAAGATTTAACAGGACTCTATCATCTCGTCAATACTACAAATATTTCAAAATACGACTTACTTCAACTATTGAATAAACACTTTATGGACAGCAACATAAAAATTCTTCCTCATCGGCTCGTTAATGTCAATAAAACATTAATGAATACTAGAAATGACTTCTCCTTTGTTGTCCCTAGCTATGAGGAAATGATTGTAGAGATGAAGGACTCGATGTTACAGCATAAAGATTTATATCCTCATTATTTTCAAGCTTAAATACACTTTTCCTGTCAACTCCATTATGAGTTTGAACATTCATAATGGAGCCCCCCCTATTGAATCACTGTCCCCTCAGGTAGTTGACCATTCTTAATCCAATTTTCTACAAAATGGTTGAAAAATGCAGGTTGGGCTAATGATACTCCATGACCAATGTTGTGCAATATGACACCATGACTATTTGGATGACTTTGAACAAGGGCTTTAGCTGATTTTTTCATAATGCTTTTCTCTTTATCTCCTACCGTTATTAAAATTTTCCCTTGGGCTTTATGAAAATCATGCGGGATGGAAAACAACATATTTTCTCTCAAAATTTGAATCAATGTCTCTACTTTCATCGTAGCACTCTCTTGATAATAGCGTTCAAAATCAAGATCATTGATGTATAGGGCTTTAGCTTGAAGTTTCGCAAATGTTTTATTTTTTATAAGTGGAAATGTCAGCCGAATGAACGGTTGAAGCATCCATTCCATAGCTGGAGAAGGTATCACAAGTGCACTATTGATAATGGTAAAATCGATTAAACTAGGCTTTATACTTAGCATTTGAATAGCGATTTGTGCTCCTAAAGAGAATCCAATCAGTATGACGGGCTTTCCAGTCGCCTTTTCTTCTAGAAGCTGGAGAAGCTCTCTGGCACTCTGCTCAATGGAGAATCCATTTTGTGACAACAGCTCTGGAACAACACAGTGATAATTAGAGAAATGCTGAATTTGTTGTTCCCACATCCAGCCACCGACTCCACCTCCATGAATAAACAGCATTAAAGGATTATGGACATCTCCATATGTTTTGTATCGCATGTATACACCTGCTTTCATTTTCAATCATGGTCATCTAAAAAATCCTTACTAAAACTTGTTTGTGATTGATAGGATGAACGTTTTCCTAAATCTACACCACGTTTTATAACCCCCTTCCCAAAACGTCCCTCAATTTCATCGACGATTTTGAGAATAGGTTCATCTTTTACATGTTCTTGAAAATCAAATATCGATAATTGTTGCGAGTAATCCTTACGATCCACTACATTAGAAACCGTCACGCCTAAAAGCCTTACTGGAGACTCATCCCAATGCTTATCAAACAAGGCACAAGCAATGTCATAGATGTCTTCAAAACGATAAAGAACATTAGACATTGTTTTTGATCGTGTGTGATTATGCCAACTTGCATCCCGTATTTGAATACTTACAGTGGAGCCCGCTAACCGTTTTGCCTCAAGTCGTTCAACCACCTTTTTACACAGACCTTCTATTGTTTTATGTAGTGCACGGACATCTGTTACATCTTCAGGTAAAGTTGTTGAATTTCCTACGCTTTTCGTATCAAAAATCGCTTCAGGATCGACCATACGTTGATCCACCCCATTAGCTCTTGCCCGCAGTCGCACACCATTCTTTCCTAAAATTTGCTTCATCCTAAACTCTTCCGTTTTCGCCAAATCACCAATCGTAAATATGCCATGTACATTTAATTTTTTGGCCGTACTCGCTCCAATTCCATGCATATCGACAACCTCTCGATGCCAAAGCTGCTGTTCAATATCCCGTATTCGTAGGACGGTAATTCCCAACGGTTTCTTCATATCAGAAGCTGTTTTTGCTAAAAATTTATTTGGTGCAATACCGATAGAGCAAGGTAAATCAAGCTCAGCTAAAATGCGCTCTTGTATTTCCTGGGCAATACTTAATGCATGTTGCTCCTTACTTAACTCTGTCACATCCATATAGCCCTCATCAATCGAAACTGGCTCCACTAAAGGGGTATAGCTACGAAGAATGGTAAACATTTCTTTGGATGCTTGACGATATTTTTTAAAATCTGGAGGCAATAACAATAGCTCAGGACATTTACGCTTCGCTTCATGGACAGTCATTGTTGTATAAATGCCAAGCGCTCTTGCTTCATAGGAACAGGTTACTAAAATGCCACGTCGCTCTTTTGGGTTGCCCGCAATGGCGATTGGCTTCCCTTTTAAGCTTGGATCATGTGCTTGCTCTACCGAAGCATAGAAACTATTCATATCCACATGAAAAATAACACGCCCTTTATGCGTCATGTCCATCACCTCTTCTCTCTCTTAGCTTTATTATACGCTTGATGACCTTTAGTCAACAAATACATAATCACCATTACTTTCTAGCAGATCCTTTAAAATAATTAAAGCTTGCTCCAGTTGAGCTTCTGGCGCTGCAATCGCTAAACGTATGGCATTCACTGGCTTTGTATTGCCTACAGCAAAACGTTCCGCTGCATAGACTTGTACGCCGGCTTTGGAGGCTAGCAATTCGAATTGAACTCCCGTAAATTTATCAGGCAAGTATAACCACCTAAAAATACATTCCTCCTCCCCTAAAATGTCGTAATCGCCTAAATATTTATTAACAAGCGCATTTTGCTGCTTCGCATATGCTCGGTGCTTTTCTAAAATCGTTTGTGCCACGCCTTCATGAATCAATCTTGCTGCTAGTTCCAGCATGAGCGGTGACACTGAAATATTGATATTATAGAGCGTTTCCATTATTTTTTTCCTTAATGCTGAAGGTGTCACAAGGAAGGATAAGCGTAAACCTGGCGAGAGCGTCTTGGACAGGCTAGCAATATAAATAACCTTATCGGGTGCATAAGAAGCAATGGGTGCAAGTGGCTGTTCTTTAAGAAAGCTATAAATCGCATCCTCAATCACAAGCAAATCCTTCTGCCTAGCCACTTCAGCAATCATTTTTCGTGTCTCCACCGACATCGTATGTGTCGTTGGATTATGAAAATCAGGGATCACATAGATTCCTTTAATATGCTCATTTTTACAGGCATAAAGCAATCCTTCTCTGGTCATTTCTCCTTGACATTGTTGAATAGCTACAAGCTGTATACCTAACATATTGGCTGCTGTTTTAATACCAGCATAAGTAATGGGATCTGTCCCAATACGGTCGCCTGGCTGAAATAAAGCTGCCAGTGTGCCCACAATGGCATTTTGTCCCCCTGCACCGAGCAAAATAGGCTGATCTGTTTGAAAATTCACCAATTCGAATAGCTTCATCACGGCTTCATTTTGCCAAGCATTGCCCTCAGGCCGACCATACTGAAATAGCTTGCTAAAACTAGGCTCGTTCAACATCTTTTTCATAAAGTGTGCAATATCATCATTGACCAGGTTGTCTGGTAATACAGAACCCATTTCAATCATAGGTGTTGCATGATTGTCTGGCAGTAACATTTTATTGCTAGCCGCATCTGTGGAAACAAATGTACCGCTGCCAATCGAGGCATAAATTAATCCTTTTTGTCCACACAGCTTAAAAGCTCGTGTAATGGTGCTTAAATTCACATCTAAAAAATCAGCTAATTCGCGTTGTGGAGGTAGTTTCGTTCCTGGCGTTAGCTTTCCATCTTTTATGTCTTGTTCCAGTTGGTGCGCAATAGCTATATATAATGGGGCAGAAATATTGCGAATATCTGGCTTCCAACTCATTGGATACTCGTCAAATGAATTAATAGGCATTCACTAAGCCCTTCTTTCTCTTAATTTGCATACAATAGTTTAATTGTCTTGCATACAATGATAATATTGTATGCACACGATGACAATGATATAATTTTTAAAAAATCAGAAAAAAAGGACCGATCATTATGCAATATTCTGAAAGAATCTTAAAAACACCATCCTCATTTATTCGAAATATTTTGAAAGTAACAGATGCAGAGGATGTTATTTCCTTTGCAGGCGGGCTTCCAAATCCCATTTCTTTCCCTATTGATGCGTTAAGAGCATCCGTAGATCATGCTATTACGGAAAATGGTAGCCGACTATTTCAATATTCTTCCACGCAGGGTTATGCACCATTACGTGAGTACATTGCCGCAAAGTACCAACGCGTGCATGGGCTTGATGTACAAGCTGAAGATGTATTTATTACAACAGGCTCACAGCAAGCTCTTGAACTGATTAGTAAAGTACTCATCAATAAAGGCGATGGCATTATCATCGAAGAGCCTGGATACTTAGGAGCCATTCAAGCCTTTACATTAAGTGAGCCTACTTTCTATGGGGTAACACTTGAAAACGATGGTCTTAACTTGGAAGAGTTAGAACGTGCGCTACAACAACCAAATGTAAAATTCATTTATACGGTGCCTAACTTCCAAAACCCAACAGGGCTCACATACTCGAAAGAAAAGCGTGAGCAAATTTGCGAAATAGTGGCAAAATACGATGTTGCATTAATTGAGGATGATCCATATGGAGAGTTACGTTTCCAAGGAGAGCCGCTTCCATATATCGGTGCTGGAAAATTAGATAATAGTATTTTACTAGGTTCTTTCTCTAAAACGGTCACACCTGGTATGCGACTTGGTTTTATCATTACAAAAAATAAAGAGCTTTTACAGCATATTGAAACAGCTAAGCAAGCGTCTGATCTGCATACAAATATTTTCTCGCAATATATCATCTACGATTATTTAGCAAGTAATGACTATTCGGAACATGTCAAAAAAATTATTACATTATATAAAAATCAATCCGAAGCAATGCTTGATGCGATGCAAGAGTTTTTCCCTGCCCATGTAGAATATACAAAACCTGAGGGAGGCATGTTCATCTGGGCAACAATGAAGGATGGTACATCAGCCCTTGATGTATTCCAGAAAGCGATGGAACAAAAGGTTGCATTTGTGCCTGGAGATCCATTCTATACATCTAAAACGAATGTCAATACGATGCGTCTCAACTATACAAATGCAACACCTGAAGTCATCCGTGAGGGAATTAAACGTTTAGCAAGTATTTTATAAAAATAGTAGCCGTATAAACGCTTTTCATAAGCGCTTATACGGCTTTTTGTTGTTCATAAAAAACAGCCCTCTATCAGGAGAGGGCTGTCTCAAAAGCAATTTATTTTGTATATGTTAACACTGCATTTTTCTTGAATTTTGCTAAAGCTTCTGTTGCCTCATTTTTGTTTGTATACTCAAAAATTCGGACATCCTTTTTATCAAATACTGTAATAACCCACATATGAAAAGCTCCCTTCTCCCATTATTTTTGTAATATAACAACCACCAAAATTTGTGAGACTACTTATCAACTGTTTTATAACAATTCCTTACTTGATTCTTATTTTACGCTGTTTTTTTCAAAAAGAAAGCTTTATGTGAAGTTCTTCACAAACTGTTCAATTTCAAAACGCTTTCATTGAACAATTTGTGAAAACCTTTCTTTTATAGGTATAAAAACAGCCAGTGATATCAGATCTATCCGGTACTTTTCAATTTTTATCCACTACTTTACGCTGCCTATCCACCACTTTTTGATTCCTATCCACCTAAAGCAAAAAACCGCACAGAAGCACGGTTTTGCTGTAGTAGTAGATTTTTCTTTCATAAGCTTAACAAAATGCTTTTTCTTGCTGTTGCGTTAATTCAATCTCGAAGCCTAAATCCTCCAACATACGATAATCACTATTTGCTTCTTGACCAGCTGTTGTTAAATAATCCCCTACAAAAATACTATTGGCTGCATAGAGACCAAGTGGCTGAAGTGAGCCTAGATTGATTTCTCGCCCTCCAGAAATGCGAATTTCCTTTGTCGGATTGATGTAACGGAATAATGCTAAAACCTTTAAACAATAGCGAGGATTTAATTCCTTTGTTCCTTCCAGCTTTGTACCATCTATCGCGTTCAAAAAGTTTACAGGAATAGAATCAGCATCTAATTGATGAAGGGCACGTGCAATCTGGACAACATCCTCCTTCGTTTCCTTCATCCCAATAATGGCACCAGAGCAAGGTGAAATTCCATGCTTTTTCACTATCTCCACCGTATTGACACGATCCTCATACGTGTGCGAGGTTGTGATGAAGGCATGATGGCGCTCTGATGTATTTAAATTATGATTGTAGCGATCCACTCCAGCTGCCTTTAATTGCTGTGCCTGCTCTTCTTTTAATAAGCCTAGACAGGCACAAACCTTCAAGCCATACTTTTCTTTAATTTCCGCCACAGCCTCGCTCACTACATTGACATCCTTACGAGTTGGCCCTCGACCACTTGCAACAATACAATACGTCCCAATTTTATTGTCAAACGCTCGTTTAGCACCAGCCAAAATTTCCTCTTTTGTAATAAAAGGATATTTTTCAATAGGAGCGGTTGATTTAGAAGATTGAGAGCAATAGCCACAATCCTCAGGACAATAGCCACTTTTGGCATTCATAATCATATTCAATTTTACTTTTTTACCGTAATAATGCTTCCGAATGACAAAAGCACCGTCCATTAGCTGTAATAGCTCATCATCCTTACTATTTAAGAGAGCAAGTGCCTCCTCATTGCTAATGATCTTGCCAGCAATTACTTCTTGTGCTAATTGGTAATAATTCATCCTATCTTCTCCCCCTCCACGTGTGAAATGTTCACAGTTCTTGCCGAATGAAATACTTTATACATTCTTTCTGCCAATAGGGCTGACGTTATTGCTAAGCAAACATCAGCGATAATACTACTGAAAAAGCCGATGACAAAAACATGTGACCAGCTTGATTTCATATCTAACCAGAAATTTAATGCTATATATAAATAAGGAATAGCCACCACATAAATAATGATAAGTCCTATAATAGTTGCTCCAATAAAATGCTTTTTCGTTGGCGTCTCAATCCTTTCAATAATGAACCCAATCACATAGGCTGCCATGGCAAAGCCAATCAGATAACCAAATGTTGGCTGTAAGACGTATGTGATACCACCCCCCTGTGTAAAAACGGGCAATCCTACTAAGCCCACACCGATATAGACAAGCTGACTATAAAAACCATTCCGACTACCCAACAAACAGCCTGCTAAAAATACAACAACAATTTGTAATGTAAACGGTACTACAGGCAATGGAATTTTAATAAACGCCCCAATCGCTGTTAGTGCTGCAAACATGGCGATCATAACAAGTGCTAATGTCTGATGTCGCTTAACCAACCTTAGCCCCCCTATCTTGGAAAAACTGTTCGATCGTTTCTTTCGTTGTTTGAATCATGAAGGACATTTCTTCTTCAGAAATAATATAGGGTGGCATAAAATATAAAACATTGCCAAGAGGTCTGATGAGTAGACCTTTTGCCAAAGCTCGCTGATAAATGTGATAGCCGATCCGTTCCTCACTAGCGAATGGTTCCTTTGTCTGTCGATTGGCGACAAGTTCAATAGCTCCTACTAAACCAACTTGTCGATACTCTCCCACATATGGAATGTCACAAAAGGCTGCCATGGCTAATTCCCGCATTTGTTGTCCTTTGTGCTGAATCATCTCCATCACTTGCTCCTCTTCAAATATTGTTAATACTTCAAGTGCGACACGACAGGCCAAGGTATTGCCTGAGTAACTATGTGAATGTAAAAATGCCTTCATCGTTCCATAGTCGTCATAAAAAGCGTTATAGATTTGATCGGTTGTTAAGACAACAGATAACGGTAAATAACCGCCTGTTAATCCCTTTGATAAACACATAAAATCTGGGGCGATGTCCGCCTGCTCACAGGCAAATAACGTACCTGTTCGACCAAAACCAACAGCAATCTCATCTGCGATGAAATGGACATCATAGTGTGAACATAATGCTCGCAAGCGCTGCAAATAGATAGGTGGATACATTTTCATCCCCGCGGCGGCCTGAATAAGCGGTTCAATAATAACAGCCGTAATTTCCTCATGATGTGCTTGAAGCTGTTCCTCTACAAATTGACTACATGGCGCATGGCAGCTTGTTGGCTCTTCCTGAAATGGGCAACGGAAGCAATCTGGCCCTTTGGCACGAACAGTATCTAATAAAAGAGGTTGATATACTTCATTGTATAGCCCTACCCCTCCTACCGATAAAGCACCAATGGTTTCCCCATGATAGGCATCTGTCAAAGCGAGGAAGCGCTGTTTCGCTGGTTTTCCTGTCTGCATATGGTATTGAAAACTCATTTTCAATGCCACCTCAATAGCAGATGAGCCATTATCTGCAAAAAAGACTTTATGTAATTCTTGAGGTGCTAAAGCTGCTAATTTTTCAGCTAAATTTATGGCTGGTTCATGTGTGAAATTAGCAAAAATTGTATGCTCTAATGTAAATGCTTGCTCACTTAAAGCTTGGCTAATTCGCGGATTGGCATGTCCAAATAAATTAACCCACCAAGAGGATACAGCATCCAAATAACGATGATTATTTTCGTCATAAAGCCACACACCTTGCCCTTTTTTTATGACGATTGGCGGAAATGCTTCGTAATCCTTCATCTGTGAGCACGGATGCCAAACATGACGTAAATCTCTTGCCTGCAAGTCAGTTAATGCTTGATTCATAGTTAAAGAACCTTTCAAATAAAGTAGTGTGTGTCATGGCATAATCCATTAGCTGTGACTTGTCCTTCAGCTGTGGAATAATGGCATAAGGTATAGGATAGTACTGTAAAATTGTTTGTATATTGTCTTGTTCTATACTGCTACCCGTGTCTCCATTAAAGACAATGCCAAGAATATCAATTTGACGAGCGCGCAATGCCTCCATCGTTAACAATGTGTGATTGATCGTCCCAAGTGATGTCCTTGTGACCAACACGACTGGCAGCTTGCTGCTGACAATAACATCAAGCAGAGTCGTACCATTTGGAGCAGTGAAAGGAACAAAAAGCCCACCAGCCCCCTCGCATATCACGATATCGTAAGCATCTTGTAAAAATTGAATTTGCTGTAATAGCTCTTTGACATCAATTGACTGTCCCTCTAGCTTGGCAGCATAATGCGGTGATGCCGCTTCCTTCAATGAATAGCTATTAATATGCTCTTGTTGCAGCTTTTGTAAAGAATGCTTTTCATACATAGCTGTATCATGATAATAGCCATGCCCATTTTCGTATACCTCACCTGTTTGCACAGGCTTATAGGGTGTGACTTGCAAACCCTGCCTTTGCAAATGACACATCAACATAGTAGTGACCATCGTTTTACCAACATCCGTATCTGTACCTACAACCCAAAAATGTCGCATTGTTAACCTCCCCTCTTTGAGTTAACTTATAACAATATAAAAGTTAACACATTTAATTTCATTTTGTAAATGCCTATTTGCATTTTCCAAGAAACTCGTTTTTAAAAAGGGAATTTTGTGATAATTTATGTAAAACTAAATCATTACCTCCTAAATCCTACTCGAGGCTACTTATTCATAAAATAAAAAGGATTGAAAATAACGCTGATATTGAAAGGAGTTTCATCTCATCTTGTAGTATTACACTGTATGGGGGTGGTTGTATGTTTGGCATTTTTAAAGAATCCGAGAAGATCATCGATACATATGAACAAGTGCATTCAATTTTAAAATCTTTACTGACCTATGAACTAAAAGAATTACCGACCCGTTATGAATTTTGGTATCGTGTGGCGATACGTCTTGAGGAGTTTCGCACATTACAGGTGGAGCATCGAACTAAGATTTCGATGACCTCATCTGTTGGACGCTTTCATCAAACACAATATGAGACCATAACACAAAAATTAGCAAAGTTTGAGCGATTAGCTGATATCTATAAGCTATTTTGTATCGAAGAAGAACGAGCAGGATTAAATCATCGCCTTTATTTTCATCAAGAAGCTATTGCTGCTCTCTATGAGCATATACAACATAAGGAGCTTTACACGTATTGTGACGATGTTCAACAGCAATTTTGGGAGGCCGTCCGTGATGACATGCTAAATGCAATCGCACACCTCGATTCATGATGTTGGAGGAGGCTGGGACAAAAAGAAAAAATGTTAGACCAAGATACAATCGGTCTGACATTTTTTTGATTTAGGAAGAAATATTTAACTCAATGAGGCGAAAAAATTATTATCTATTTTCGCTATTTTTCAAAATAATCGAGTTCTGTCCCAGCCTCTTGCTGTTTATTAGCCATAAACAGTCCTCCCTGATTGCTTTGCTCTATAGGATATTGCAGTGTTAAAATGACACAAGCGCTAAACCTTCTCTTTCCCATCCGAGATAAAAGTTGGTATATTTTATATAGGAAGGAGATTTAGTGATATGGTGAACGAGAAGATTTTAATAGTAGAAGATGACATAGATATTATGGAAGTTTTATCACTAACGCTAGTGAATGCTAACTATACAGTATTAAAGGCACCCTCCTTATCCACTGGTTGGCATCTCGTTGTCACACAACGACCGGATTTAATCTTGTTAGATGTTAATTTACCGGATGGTACAGGCTTTGAGTTAGCCAAAAAAATCCGAGAAGTATCGGATGCCATTATCATCTTTGTGACCGTCAATCATTTAATTGAACAAAAGCTTGAAGGCTTTGAGGTTGGGGCAGACGATTATATAACAAAGCCATTTATTCCGAAAGAATTATTGGCACGTGTTCAAGCCAATTTAAAAAGAAGAATCCCATCTAAGCAAAATCATGTTGTACATATTGATAATTTATCTATTCATTTTGACGAGAAAAACGTCTATAAAGATGGTCAGCTTCTAAATTTGTTCACAAAGGAAAAACTGCTCCTCTTTTTTCTAATGGAGCATGCAAATCAAGTGATTAGTGTTGACCAGCTCATTGACCATGTTTGGGGCTATGACGGTGTCACCGATTTGAAAACTGTCTCTGTCCATATTAGTACCCTTCGGCGCAAAATTGAAGATGTCCCCTCTAAACCAAAATGGATTCAAACGGTGAGAGGATTTGGCTATCAATTCGTCTATAAAAGAGAGTGATGAGCATTAAGATAACGCTCATCACTCTTGTTAACTATTTACCAATACTTTCGCTAATGGTAATGTAAAGCTAAATATGCTTCCTTCATTTTCAATGCTTTCAACAAAAATTTCACCATTATGCTGGTGCACAATTTGCTTACAAATGGCTAAGCCGATCCCATGTGAATCGGGTTCATGAATATGGGTAGCTCGATAATAGCTATCAAAGATAAAAGGTAAATCCCTCTCAGCAATACCAACGCCACTATCGGCTATCGAACAAATCAAATGCTTGTCCTCCACATGCATGGACAATTGAATACCACCACTTGATGTATATTTCATCGCATTAGTCATCATATTTTCAATCACCTGGTTGATTCTTGTCTCATCAATCAGTAGCTGTGCCTCCTGATGACCATAAAAGTGAACACTATAGGTTAATCCTGACCGTTTGATGTCATCCTTATATCGATTTGCCATTTGTTGATATAATTCCTTTGCCTTTACCTCTGTATAAGAAAATTCTGCTCTACCCGCTTCTAGATTCGCTAAATCAAACAAGTCTTGAATTAAGCTGTTTAATGATAGTAGCCTTTCCTTACTTCTTAGTAAGTATTTCTCTTTAGCCGCTTCCTCCACGATAACGCCCTCAAGCATCAATTCTATATATCCTAAAGTAGAGGTTAGTGGGGAACGTAGCTCATGAGAAATACTATGCAAAAGTTTTTTGCGTTCCAGTTCATTTTTTTCTAAACGTTCATTCATTTTTTTCAAGTGCCGATTGGTTTCATCCAATTCCTTTGTACGTAGCTGCACTCGCTTTTCTAAATCCCCATATATTTTGGCATTTTCAAAAGATACGGCAATTTGAGCAGCTATGACTTTCAGAAGCTGGACATGAGATGGATGGAAGGCATTTGTCAGCAACGTATTCTCAAAATATAAAATCGAAATAATTTCATTTTGATGAACAATCGGTAAGCAAAGAATAGATTTCGCCGTTGAATAGGATAAAAGAGGATGCTGTGTCTTTTGAGCATTTTGAATAATCACATGTTCTTTGCTTTTAAGAACATAGCGTATAATAGACTGCATATTCGCACTAAAGTCCTCTATTTTTTGTTGCTCATACAGCGTAAAGGCATTTTCCGCAGCTTCTGCCTTTGCCAACACCAGTAGTTGCTGCTGCTGTTTATGAATAAAGTAACCACTATCTGCTCCTACATGCTTTAACAGGGAAAACAATATGTTATGCAGGAGATCCTCCATGCGAATGGCTGTTGCAAAAGATTGGGTCGTCTCAAATACAGTCATCATATCAAACGTGAGTGATTGTCTACGCTGACTTTCTGGTTGGCGATTTACTTGATAGTCACTTTCCCATCTTCTAGCAATCGTTTCGGCTCCCCATGCTTGCATGCTTTGAATACCATTTAATATATAGTGTCTTGCTGTTTTCATTTGCTGTTTGGCGCGATAATAGTCTGCTGCTCGTTCATAAGCAAGTGCCGCATCTTGGATAAAGCCATTCATTTTTGCTAATTGTATAGCTCGGTCATAATAGAGCTCAGCATCTTTTCCTTTGTTGTTGAAACGGTAATTTTCTGCCATTAATAAGATATAGAGATGCTCGTAATTGGCAGGAGAATAACTGGCCCATTTTTTAAATTTTTTTATGCTTTGCTGTATGTCAGATAGATATAAGCGTCGCTCTTGTGCTTCACCATTGAGGCGCTGTAGAAAATGAAATTGCCACATAGCCCGATAAAAATAATAAACGGTGGTAATCGGTAATGTATAGGTTTCTTTACTTAATTCCTTTAAGTCTATCAAAATCGCTTTTCCTTGCTTTTCATCGCCTAATAAAAAGGACATTTGTAAACGTACTGAATAATGCATGATTTTAATAGCAGGCTGATCCTGTATCGTAAAGGAGTACCCCCAATGTACAGGATGATGTGGATCGTGCAGAGCATTCATCCATCCTCCCATTTCAGCTAAAAAATCAATCGATAAAGTACTTGCATGTATGGAAAATTCATCTTGTTGTCGCCTAATTTCCTGCTGTAAATCTTGAATGGAAGCCCCCTGAATAAGTCGAATAGCGACAATAAAACAAGAGGCTGAGGATACTAAATGATATAAGCCGAGCTCTTGGCTTTTTTGTTGAGCCTCGTTAATATATTGAATGCTGGCTTCATACGGCTCTGTCCAATGGCTGATAAACACCCCATACACATAATAAGTATGTCCTTTGATATAAATACTCTCTTGCGTATCGGCAACGGTGATGGCCAGTTTTCCAAAGCGAGCAGCTTCTTTTATATTGCCAAACCCCGCATTTAAAAGCATGGCATAGTTAATCAATACCATGGCACTTTTCGGTGTCGTACCATACTTCAACTGTAGGCGCATGCCTTTCATTAAAAGAATGCCCGTTAAGTTAGGATTTAACAGGAAAGCACTTGCCGTCATATTAATAATTAAATGAATTAATAGATCAATTTCCTTACTATTTGTTGCAGATTGTTGCAATAAATCCTGGTCAGACATATGTCGCAATGCTAATTTTAATAATAGATATTCTTTGAGAAGCTGTGATTTTTTAGGAGCTGCCGTAATTTTCAAATTTGCAACTTGTAACCCCGCCAAGCCTGCTTCTAGACCAATACTAGGATTATCAGATTCAATATATAATATCGTTTTTAAATTATTAATCATCAGCTTTTCTAACACTGTCTCTGAATGCTGCAAAGCTTCTGTTAAATGTATTTCAGAGCGTTCATAGTGCCCTGCAATATATTCACATTCTCCTAAGTTCGCATATAATTTAACAGACAGTTCTCTCCTAGTTATCCAATGATTCGGTGTTAATAGTTCTTTACTAGTTGTAAAAAATTTAAGCGCATTATCAAACAACCCTATTCTTTTAGCCTCTACCCCTAGTTGATAATTCCATAGAGCCAACTTCTGTTTTTCTTCCCTCGTCAATAATTGCCGGCTGTAATTAAAATGCATAACCATTTCGTTTAAACGATCATGGTCTGCAATCGTTGGAGAATTCTCAGTTAGTAATTGGCCAATTTGATAATGCAGCTTGATGCGCTTTTGTAACGGAATTTCTTGATAGGCTACTTGCTGAATACGATCATGGACAAATTGGAATTTTGTCGAAAATGTATGCAAAATTCCTTCATGTTCAAATGTACTCGCCCATTTATAATGTGCATCTAACGGAATAATAAAACCATTTTCCACAAGTGTTTCTAAATATTTCAATAATGTTTGAGCAGGTAGAGAGACAAGCTTTAAGACATCACTAAATTCAAAACGCTGACCAAAACATGCGACGAGTCGTAAAATAGCATGGACATCGGTCGTTAAATTAGCCATTCTATTCTCAATGAAAGCAAGTAGCTCGTTATTTAAACGAGATAAATTGAATTTCTGACGATTAAACTGCCACTCTTTTGTTGTCGTATTAAAATAAATCGTGTTATCTTGCTGGAGTGAACGGTACGCTTCTTTTACAAAGAGTGGATTCCCTTTGGTCAAATTAAATAATTGTTTAGCAATGACCTGTATCGTTTGCGGCTGAGCATTGAAAGATGCCTCAAGCCATTGCCGCACATGTTGTTCCTGAAGAAGGGGTAAAGGAATATGGTGACAATTGGAAAAAACAGTGGTTCTTTGCTCACTTTTTTCCTCTGTGCTGTCCTCATTCACTCGGAATGTCCCAATCATCATAAAGTACCCCGCTCGTTGCTGCTCATAAATTTGTGCCATAATTTCAAGCGTACTCTGATTGGCCCAGTGCAAATCATCAACAAACCATACAACCGGTTTCTTTTGCATTGCAAATGTTAATAAAATTTTTTGAATCGAAATAAACGTATAGGAATGGAGCTGTTTTGTATTTTGACGAACCTCCTTTTGAAAGCCTACTTCTTCCTTCACAAACCATTTGAGTTCAGGTAATAAATGAATAAGCTCATCTGTCACAACTAATTTGACTTCCCGGAATAATTTTTTCCATAATTGTACAGATTTTTCACCTTCCATATAAACCAATTTCAATAAATTTCTTAACGGATGAACCACAATGGTATAGTCATTTTCTAATTGTAATTGCTCATACTTCGTTGCAATAAAATAGCCCTTTGCCGCCGCAATTTCACCCTTCAGCTCTTGTACTAGCTTGGATTTTCCATATCCTGCTTGCCCTGAAATAGTGACCATTTTTTTATCACCTTTTGTGACCTGATAAAAGTGAGAGGAAAGCTCTGCAAATTGCTCTTCTCTGCCGTAAAGCTTAGTAGACAATCCCGAATTCAACTGTAAATCCTGTTGACCTAGTGGGAAGTCATCAAGTGATTTATTTGCCGTAACTCTATGTTGGATAAAGAGCAAATCCTCTCTCAAACCCATTGCACTTTGATAACGATCAGCCGGATTTTTAGCCAAAAGCTTGTCAATAATCTTCCAAAGGAGAGGATGACAACTATTTTGAAGGTTCATCAAGGATTCTGGCTTTTTGGTTAAGATTTCGTAAATTAAATCTACAGCATCCTTTGCTTGAAAAGGTAATTGACCGCCCAATATTTCGTAAAAAATCATACCAAGTGCATATAAATCCGTACGATAATCCACATCTAAATGAAGTCTGCCCGTCTGTTCAGGTGCATAATAAGGTAACTGATCCCGTCTTTCATAGGGATTTTCAATGACAACTGGCGATTCTGCATCATATTTCGAACTAAACTCGGAGCTTAATAATTTTATTTTGAACGAATTTGGATTGATTAATATTTGATCAGGATGAAGGTGCAAATAAAGTAAATTACTTTGTTGCATTTTAATACAAATATTCACAAGCTCAATCGCTATTAGTAGAAATTGATGTAAAGAAATAAGGTTATTTCCAAGTTGCTTTAGGGGCACACCATTAAAATTTTCATAGATAATCGCATATTGTTTATCTATATAATCCATAGCAATCGGCTTCAATAGCCAAGGATTTTGCTCATTGGAAAACAAGGTAAATTCATATTGCAGTTTGGCTCTTGTCTCAGCAGAATTTTGATGAATACTTTTTACGAGTACCAGATTGTTAAATTTCTTCATATACATTCTTTGTAAGTGCCAATCTTGATTAGACTGCAAAAGGATACAATCATTCACAAACGAACCCCCTCTTCTATCTAGTTATACTACCTTCATTTGTTAATTAGAAATCCAACGAAACTAAATCACTATTTTATATTTATATACATTTATGCCAAAAATCGAAGTTGTTTTTACATTTGCTTAGTAATTTCTTCACTTAACTGTTGCTTGTTTTTCAAGCACTTTAAAAATAAGGTGTACAGGAATGTAAACCTTTAAGATACATCCAGAAATTGTATATTGGTGTATAAGCTTATTATACTATTTTTCTATTAAAGGTTCTTCACCTTTTATTCAATACTCAGAAAATTTCACAAAGCTCTATCTAGTTTTGACACGACCTTTACATTCCCTTTCCTCCTACTTTTGTATATGAAATACTATAAAAAACGAAGGTTAAAATTCGGTTAAATAATATTATTATTTTTACAGGCTATACATAAGCCATCTTTATAGAATGGAACATCTTACTTTTACAGACTTACTTTGAGCGATTAATAAAACGGGTGCACGCATATTAGGAGCACCCGTTTTAGGATAGTTATTTTGTTATTCCTTGTTCAAGCATTTGTCTAAACTCTTGTACTTGATCAGCCTTGATGGCTACTTGATTATAGCGCTTTTTTATTCCTAGCATAAATGTCACTTCTACAGGCTCTTTCATTTTCAAAATGAATTGTGGGTAGGCTTCAGCAAAATCACGGGCTATAAAATCAATCGTGTCTTTTGATAATTTTCCTTCTAGCTGCTCCTTATCTTCCACGATTGCTGCAATTTGAGCAAATGGAATGGCAGTTCGTTTCATTAGTCCAAGAGATAAATACAATGTATCATTTGTTACGTAAACAGGATTTAAACGAATGGCCTGCATATCCGCTAAAAAGAAAATCACTGAATACATATTAAAAAGGAGCAAAACAATTGAAAGTACTATTGACTTTTCATGTAGCCACCAGTGAATGCCAATCGTTTCAATGGCAATGCCATGAATAATCATGAGCTGAAAAGCGATGTAGCTCGAATTTTTATGTAAAGTTAAGCCCTGATGTTCTTGTCTTTTCCAACTTGCAAAACCATAATATAGCACTAGCATATCCGCACAAATCATCTGAATAATAGGATGCTTGGGTACATGATTTTCTACAGCTTTTGAAAATGAAAAGAGATCTGGCAATGAACTCCTACGCACTTCCATCAGGATTTTGGGCAAATAGCGCACGAGTGTTGCTAGTACGACAATTTCTAATAAAATAATAACTCCTTCCATCACAAAACCCGCCCATGTCACAGCCACAAATGGCTGAAGATGCTCCATGGGAATCATAAAGCGTGCGGCAATACAGCCTGATGCGGCTAATAAAATGGCGTGCTTGAACGAAAACCTTCCTTTATAAAGCATCCATAATACGGGCATCACCACAATAAAGTCGATCAATGACCCCATGACAACCCCATTCGTTTCGATTGGTAAAATGGATACACCCAATCCAGTGTTATAGAGTGTATAATTGCTGGCTAACACGATTAATAACAAGCCTAGCCATATATTTTGCTTACTTTTTAAAACCATCCTTCCCTATCCCCCTCCCTACTGCTAATTTTACTTTATTTCAAATGGTTAATTTTGTATATATTTTGAGTATAAAAGATGATCTTTTTCCATACATGTTCAATTATTTTTCACACTTAGAAACTTCTTACGGTAAACATGTGGCGAGTAGCCAGTGTATTCTTTAAATTTTTCGATATAGTAACTGACCGTACTAAAACCTGTATCACCAGCTATTTCGGTTATAGATAGCTCACCATTCCGCAATAATTCTATGCTTTTGCGCAGTCGGTATTGTAATAAATAGCTAAACGGCGTCATACCCACTATTTTCTTAAAAAAGCGACTGCATTCGGCGCGACTTATATAGACATGACTTGCTAAATCTTCTAACGTTACTTTTTGTTGATAATGTGCATGTAAAAAATCCAACATTACTTTTGCTCGTTCATGCTGTACGATGGAGGATTGATCCATCATTTCTTCTGTCAGCAAGGATTGAGTTAGCATCGATTCCCAAATGAATAGGAGCTCTCTCCAAAACTTTAATTCAAAAAATACGTCTTGTTCCCGCATCAATGCTGCAATCGATGCTATTTTCTGTGCTAACTCCCCCGTCAGCTTGACATAAGGCACTCGATTTTTTGTGATATAAGGCTCAACATATTTTGGGGCAAAGATACTGCCCTCATGACCAGCTATGAGCATTGGGTCCACATTGACACAATAAATCAAAGCTTGTTCAATTTTATAAGGCTTCGCTTCATGCAATACCGAAGCATTGATAAAGAGCCCCTCCCCTTGTTCCAAAATAAATGCATCTCCCCCTACTCGATACTGAGCTCGTCCACTTTTTAAATAAACAAATTGAATTTCCTTATGCCAATGGAGTGGTAGGAAATCCAACCTCTCTAATTGCATGACCGTTTCATACAAGGCAACGGGAAATTCTTTTGTCCCGTGCAGCGTTAATTCTTGTAAATCCTTTGCTATTTTAATATGCGTCAACGGCATCCTTAACACCTCAATATATTGATATTTTCATACGATTAAATCGATATTTATTTGCATTTCTCTCCTTTATAATCACCTTATATTGATAGTTTAGGAGATGTGAACAAATGAATCAAATCATCCAAAGAAATCGTACTATGGGCTTCCTACTTGTTATATTAGGGGCAAGTTTTTGGGGAATAGGTGGAACCGTTGCCCAAAGGTTATTCCAACAAGACGATATAGAAGTGGGCTGGCTTGTATCTAGTCGGCTACTTTTGGCTGGGCTACTGCTACTAGCTATTTATAAAATAACCTACCGTCATGACTCAATTTTTGTCATATGGCGCACGAAACAGAATGCTTTTAAACAAATTTTATTTAGTTTACTCGGCATGCTCGCTGTCCAATATACCTATATGATGTCTATCGCGATTGGTAATTCTGCAGTAGCCACCTTATTACAATATTTAGCACCGCTGTTTATCATGGCTTATTTTTTACTAACGAGGCAAAGTCCATTGACAAAACAAGATGGGATTGCCGTCACACTTACACTTGTAGGAACATTTTTATTATTAACAAATGGCTCCGTTTCAACCTTGTCAGTTCCTTTTATGGCTGTGCTGTGGGGCGTGTTATCAGGGCTTTCAGTTGCCTTTTATACTCTCTATGCGATTCCACTTTTGCAGCAATTTCATTCATTACTAGTTGTTGGCTGGTCAATGATTATCGGTGGTGCAGTAATGAGTATTTTCCATCCACCTTGGGCGATTGATGTATCAAATTGGACCTTTTCCACTGTTGCTTATTTTCTCTTTATCATTATTTTTGGCACAATGCTCGCTTTTTGGTTTTATATTGCTAGTTTGCACTATCTCTCCCCTAAGGAGTCAAGCTTACTAGGAAGCCTTGAACCATTAATGGCTGTTATTACGAGTGTCTGTTGGTTAAAAATTACCTTTGGAGGCTATCAGTTTATAGGCACATTACTCATTCTTCTTATGATTTTATATCTCACAGTCTTTCAGAAAAAACAGGTTGAAGCGTAACTTATTCAAATTTTTCCGAAAACAATAGTAAATACCTCCTAAAACAGGACTAGTAATATGTAAATTTATACATAAAATTTACATATTTCATCTATCTTTTTTCCTGATTTGTCTACTATACTGAATTTAATAGCAGACAAAAGGAGGTATTTTTATGGATAAAAAAGTTATTTTTTTCGAGGTTGAGGGTGGTACAGATAAAGGACCCGATGGCTATCGCCCAGACACCCTACCGATGGTGGATGCCCTAAAGCAACGTGGGCAAGATGCAGAGGTATTATTTTTTGATGTCACAAAAAAACAGCAAATCTTTGACTATGTGAAGGAACATGGTGTTGCCTATGTATCGCGTATAAACCCTGGTAACTTACAGCATGAGGAAGCGTATTTTACTATGCTACGAGAGCTGTGCCAGACTGGAATTATCGGAATGCCACATCCCGATGCGATGATTAGCTATGGCTCGAAAGATGCTCTATCAAAACTTACATCAACGAATTTAGTACCTGATGATACATATGCCTACTACACTATAGAAGCATTCAAAACACAATTCCCTAACTCCTTAGCTTCGACAGAACGTGTTCTGAAGCAAAATCGTGGTTCAACTGGTGAAGGTATTTGGCGTGTACAATTGGTGAATCCGCTTGCCAAGGGCATCACTGAAGTGCCACTTGATGCACAAATCAAATGTACAGAAGCGAAAGATAATCATGTTGAATATTGGCAGCTTGACGAGTTCATGACATTTTGTGAGCAGTATATTACAGGGACGAATGGTATGTTAATCGATATGCGATTTCTTCCGCGAATTACAGAAGGTGAAATTCGCTTATTTATGTTGAGAAACCGCCCTATTTATGTAGTACATAAAAAACCGGCAGATACTGAGGATGCCTTTAGCGCTACACTCTTCTCAGGTGCCCAATATCGCTATGACCAGCCTGCAGATTGGCAAGAGCTCGTACAAAATTTTTTAGCACAACTCCCACAAGTGACGAACCTATTAGGCAATTATGATTTACCATTGATTTGGACGGCTGACTTTATGTTAGATACGAATGAGGCTGGAGAAGATGGTTATATTTTAGGTGAAATGAATTGCTCCTGTGTGGGCTTTACTTCAGAACTATCGCTAGCGCATGAAGTAGCGGAAGAAATTATCGCCTGTATCCATGAGCATCAAGCAGCACTGATGGTACCATAAAAAAAAGTGCGATCTAGAAGATCGCACTTTTCATATATAAACCTTAATTGCTTGAATAAATTCATATATAAAATAACCAGCAAAACCAATCAATAAGAATCCTGCAACAATTGTAAATGTCTTAATCATCTTACGGTTCATGGCTTTTCGAGTGACTGACACAATGGTCAGCAAACCGATGTCGTGGAGTAAAATACCGCTAAGAACGCCAGCAGCAATAATTAAAAAGTTTGTCGGCTGTCCTTGTCCATAAGATTTAGCTAGCACTACACCAAATACATTGACCCAAAATACAAGATTACCAGGCGAAATTGCGACCAATAAGCCATTAAAATAAGAGGCAAAAAACGATTTGGTTACTTTTTCTCCTGCTAATGTAATATCATGGTCTGCATTCTTGATAGAATCATAGCCTAACAAGAATAAAAAGCCTGCTCCAATAATCCACATAGGAAGTTGGACCATCGGCATAGCCAAAATAGAGGCTAGTCCCATGTATAAAGCAAAAACTAATACAATGTCAATGGTCATGCCACCAAGCCCTACAGCCCAGCCATGCATAAAACCATTTTTGAGTCCTTGCTTTGTCATTTCTACAGTAATAGCTCCTACAGGCATGGCAATGGCAAGTCCTACCAATACATACGCTACATATAAACTCAAAAAAACACTTCTTTCATGTAATCGATAAGCTTCATACGTCCGTTTATCTTTTTATGATAGCATAAATATACTTAAAAGCAAATAATTATTAATGTTTTACTAGACAGTTTTTAATCGTTATAGCATTTGCTTTTTCCATTGTGTTAACAGATCACGTGACTTTACAAGATCCATTTTCAATGCAACTTGCTTAGCGCTGCACCGTTTTTCAGCTTTGTTCCAAGCCTCTTCTAAGGCAGGTAAATAGCTTAAATTTTTCGTCGCTGCTACTAGTTGTAAAAAAATATTGCCTTGAATATAGTGCCAACGTGGATTCATCCCATCTAGTAGAATAGCTTCTTCAATTAATCGTAATGCTAGATAGGGGCTGCCCTCCTGACGATTCAAAAACTGAGCAAAAGCTCCCCAATAGAGCGCCTTATTGGGCTGCAATTTGATTGCCTCTGCATACTGTGCTGTTGCCTTGTCTCGTTCTTCAGCAAGAACAAAGTATTCCGCCATTGTATAATAAGCGTTCGCCTGTGCTTCAATAGACCCTGCTAATAATTCATCGATTACTTTGCCAAATTGCTCATCATCCTGACTGCCAATATAAGCCGTGAGAACATCTCGTTCTGGATAAGAACCATCTGTTCGTTCTACACTTTGTTTCACCTTTTCGTCAGTGGGGTGAGGCATACTCGCATACCCATTCGCCTCTAGCATGGCCACATGCTGTTGAATGAATTGATAGGCCTCCTCTTCAACCACTGCATGATTCATTATTATTTTTTTAGCCAGTTGATAGCTTTCCTTTACCTGTCCACTCAAAAATAAGTCATTGACTTGTTGAACTTGCTCATCCAGTTGTTTTACCACCATTTAAATCCTCCACTTCACAAAAGACAAATCTTATAGCTAGTGTACCATCTTCGCAATAGAAGCAAAAGACAACTTGTCCTAATCTTTCTACAATTCTTTTAATTTAAACGCTTTTACATGCTGTTCAAGTGTATGAGCCATATGATTTGTTTCATTAGAACCTTGTGCTACCTCATCAATACTTGCTGTTGTTTGCTGTGCTGCTACCGTAATCATATTCATCGTTTCTTCTATATCTCTAATGGATTCTGTTAATTGTTGAATCATTTGAACAATACGAGCTGATTTTTCATTTTCAGCGGTCATAGCATGAGAAAGCATAATCATTTCTTCTACCGTTGTGGCTACTGCTGTGGAAATATTACCTAAAGATTGCGCGGTTAAACGCACTGTCTCTGTGCCTTTTTCGATATATTGCGTATTATCATTCGTAGATGTCATCACTTGCTGAACATGTTTCATAATGTCTTGAATTAGCTGTTCGACTTGTAAAACCTCTTGATTGGACTGCTCGGCAAGCTTGCGTACTTCCTCAGCAACAATGGCAAAGCCCTTCCCATGCTCCCCTGCTCTAGCCGCCTCGATGGAAGCATTCAAAGCTAGTAAATTCGTTTGAGAGGCTATAGTAGCAATAGAGGTAGTAATCGTTTGTATTTTGGTTGCCGATGTGACCAAGTTTTCGACTGTTTGTCGAACTTCACCTGAACCGTTATGAATTAATGCCATATCATTACTTATATCCTTCGCTAGTCGCTCACCCTCTGTTGCTAATTTCATCGTTTGTCGAGCATTCTCAGCACTGTCATTGGCATTGTGCTGTATCATTTGAAGGTCCTCTGCTAAAGATGTCAGAACATCTGTCGCATTTTCAGCATGGTGCATCCCTTCCGTCACAGCACTTGTAACCTCTTCGATATTGTTCGCAACACCTTGAATCGTATCACTCATATCGTGTAACGTGGAAGCGGTTTCATCTGAGTTATTGGCTAAAGTATTAGAAGTGGAGCGCATTGTCATAATCATATTTTGCAAATTAGCGGTCATTCGATTTAAGGTATTTGCTAAATCCTCTACTTCATCCTTACTATGAATTTTTGTTTCAGGTACAGCTAAATTCCCATTCGCAATTTCTTTAGCCTGCTGAATTAGCACACTAATCGGTTTCACTTTTCGACGAATTAAAAAGCCTGTAATGATCGAAGCAATAAGCATAGGGAAAATACTTATTAAAATACCATTTCGCACGACATCCCACGTTCGTTCCTTTACGATATAGGCATCAAAATCGATGACACTAATTGCAATGATTTCTTTACTAGAATCATGGTCTTTAAAAATAGGTGCATAGCCTGATAAGCGATCCATACCAGCAAAATGATAGGGCTGTGAGTATGTTGGATGCTTATGTGTAAGCAACATATCAATGGCTTCTTTATCTAAATAAAATGAATCGCCAGGTGCGAGACCTTCCTCAGCTAAATGTTCATCCAGCGCTAATAATGTGCCATCGAGTGCTAAAATATATTGCGTTTGAAAAATGTCCTTATGGCCCGTTGTCCAGTTTAAATCATGTCCAATACGCGCCTGTGCATCTTGATCGCCCTGAATGGCCTTGTCCATTAATGCAGGATCAATTAAACCTGTTGTGATATTGGCACAGCCATAGGCCTCCACGCCAGCAGCATCATATAGTTTATTGTAAGCAGTTATGTATGTAGCGAACGACGTAATCCCTAGCATCACCACTAAAATACCAGCAATAATCGTCCCAAGTTGAAAAGTTAATGAATTGCGTAATTTCACCATTCATCCTCTCCCCTTTCTAATAATAATCTATGAATATTCCCTATTATTCCTCAATCATACTACAAAAAGATGTATTTAAAAAGCATCTTTAATATTACTAATATAATAAAAGTGATGGATAAAAGTTCTGAATTATGCGATAATTGAAGCGAACTCTCTTCATCATGGAGCATTACCATATCATCTAATAGGAGGGCTTGCTATGAATAAACGCTTTCATTTTATATCGCTTATTACAGGAAATTTGTTAACGATAGGAGCTATTTTTATTTATGCTATGCAAAGTCAAGTGCATGTAGCCCTCAGTACGTATGCTCTTGTGATGGGGTTTTTAAGTACATTACTTGTGGTTTTCTTTTATATATGGGGAGAAGAAAAACAACAGATACCCAATCGCTTTTTGAAATAATTAGCATAAAATTAGCCTGTTTTGACACACTAAAACGATTGAAAGCAGTTGATTTTATTATGCTGTACATCCCTTTTTACCTTATAGGGTGAAAGGGATTTTTTATGTACAGCTCAAAAGGATAAAGCACATGAAATTCTATGATGAGAGGCTAGATTTAGTTTGAACAACTTCATCTAACAAAATCTACAAATGAGCTCAATAAATTAGTTTTTTTCATACACAATTAGCTACTTTCTCGAGGTATTCCCCTCTGATTACGTCTAATTGTTGTAGTAAAATAAAAATTTTTGTAGAAATTTTTAAAACAATGATTGAGTAGTATATCAATTTTCTGTATAATCAGCTTGTTTGACAATACTTTATATGAACTTGGGGGTAGACAATTGGGTAAAGCATTGATTATCGGAGCTGGCGGAGTTGCCAGTGTTGTGGTACACAAGTGTGTTCAAAATTCGGACGTATTTGAGGAAATTTGTATCGCAAGTAGAACTGTTTCAAAATGTGACGCTCTAAAAGAAAAACTAGACGGCGGAAAAACAAAAATTCATACTGCACAGGTAGACGCGGATAATACAGAAGAGGTTATTGAGCTTATTAAAGCTTTCGGACCAGATGTTGTGATTAACGTGGCATTACCTTATCAGGACTTAACGATTATGGATGCTTGCTTAGCGACAGGTGTGCACTATGTGGATACTGCAAACTACGAGCCACCTGAAACGGCAAAATTTGAATATAAATGGCAATGGGCTTATAAAGAGAAGTTTGAAAAAGCTGGCTTAACTGCATTACTTGGTAGCGGTTTTGATCCAGGTGTAACAGGCGTTTTCACAGCTCATGCTCAAAAACATGAATTTGATGAAATTCACTATATTGATATCGTGGATGCTAATGCGGGAGATCATGGCTATCATTTCGCAACAAACTTTAACCCAGAAATTAACATTCGCGAAATTACAGCGAATGGTCGTTACTGGAAAGAAGGCAAGTGGGTTGAAACAGCACCACTTGAGAAAAAAGAAGTGTATAACCTTCCAGAAATCGGACCAAAAGATATTTATCTTCTATACCATGAAGAACTTGAATCACTTGCAAAAAATATCAAAGGTTTAAAACAAATCCGCTTCTGGATGACGTTCTCTGAAAAATACTTAACACACTTAAAAGTATTAGAAAACGTTGGTATGACATCTATTGAACCAATCGAATTTGAAGGTCAAATGATTCAACCAATCCACTTCCTTAAAGCGGTATTGCCAGATCCAGCTTCTCTTGGACCACGTACAAAAGGTAAAACAAATATCGGTTGTATCATCCGCGGTCTAAAAGATGGGCAAGAAAAAACGTATTATGTCTACAACGTATGTGACCATGAAGAGTGCTATAACGAGGTGGGTTCACAAGCGATTTCTTACACAACAGGTGTACCAGCTATGATCGGTGCTATGCTTGTGATGAATGGCGAATGGCGTAAACCAGGTGTTTGGAATGTAGAAGACTTCAATCCAGATCCATTCATGGATGCACTAAATAAATGGGGTCTACCATGGCAAGAAAGTCATAACCCAGAATTACTTGACCTTGATTTAGATGCAAAGGAATTAAGCCGATGAAACCAATTGATTTTTCAAAAGTTCCATCCCCTTCTTATGTAGTGGATGAGCGATTATTAACAAAAAATCTTGAGCTTTTAAAATCAATTCAAGATCGTACAGGCTGCCGCATTTTACTAGCCCTGAAAGGCTTTTCCATGCATTCAACATTCCCATTAGTTGGGGAATATTTAGCAGGTATTACTGCTAGCTCATTGCATGAAGCACGTCTAGGCTATGAAAAAATGGGCAAGGAAGTACACGTCTATGCTCCTGCTTATATTGAGCATGAAATGGACGAGCTTCTAGGCTATGTGGATCACATCGTGTTTAACTCATTTAACCAATGGGCTCAGTTCAAAGAGAAAGTAAAATCTGCTGGAAAAACAATTGAATGTGGTATTCGTGTGAATCCTGAGTACTCTGAAATTGAAACAGCACTTTACGATCCTTGCTACACGAACTCTCGCCTTGGTACAACTTTGGCTAACTTCGATAAATCACAGCTTGACGGCATTGAAGGCTTACATTTCCATGCGATGTGTGAACAAAATTCCGATACATTAGAGCGTATTATTGAAGTAGTAGAAGAAAAATTTGGTGATGTGTTACATCAAATGAAATGGTTAAACTTCGGTGGTGGCCACCATATTACGCGTGCAGATTATGATGTCGAAAAACTTGTTAACATCATTAACTATATTCAAGAAAAATACAACCTGCTTGTTTACTTAGAACCAGGCGAAGCGGTAGCACTTAATACAGGCTATTTAGTCGCTACAGTACTTGATATTCAAAAAAATGGCATGGACCTTGCTATTTTAGATACGTCAGCAACATGTCATATGCCTGATGTACTTGAAATGCCGTACCGTCCAATGATTATCGGTTCTGGTCAAGCAAATGAATTCGCGCATACGTATCGCTTAGGCGGACTTACATGTCTTGCTGGTGATGTAATTGGTGATTATTCATTTGATCAACCACTAAAACCAGGCGATCGTCTTGTCTTTACAGATATGGCTCATTATTCTATGGTTAAAAACCATATGTTTAATGGTGTCAACTTACCTTCTATCGTTTCTTATAACGATGAAGAAGGCAGTAAAGTCATTCGTGAATTTAAATTTGAAGACTACAGTGGTCGACTATCTTAATAACAAACGAAAAGCCCTTCCCAGTTTGCTGGAAGGGCTTTTTATTATGACCATATTGTCAACCTATGAAAAAAGACGATGTCCATAAACATTTGGCGAGACGAGAGGTTGATGCCGTTCCGCCATGTTGCAAAGGTGTCTTTCTTTATCTTTCATACTAGTGCACTATTTCTTTTTTAGAGAAAGAATAGGCCTTTATTTAAATGTGAAGGGATTAGTCACCATAAGGCTCCCGTGGGGTAGCTAGCCCCTAGGTTTTGCTCTGCGCGAAAGCAATGCGTCAGCTGCAAGCCTTTTCACCGTACACAAAATCCTAGTGATTGTGTTGTTTTTTCAACACTAAGAAAACTTAGAGTGCCTATGCCTCCACGTTTTCTTTTTCATTTTCAAGCATTTTGTGTAAATAATCGATAATCTCACGAATGCCATCTAATGAATTGACCAATATTTTGGGATCCACATAAGTAATCATACGGTTCTCAAGATTAGCTACAGCCGTAAAGTAGCGTGTTTTACTGTAATTAACAAGACCCAATTGTTGAAGTACTGAATCATCAAAATCAAGAATTTCTCGAGCTTCTGTCACCAGTAATCCATAATTAACCACGTCTGTATTTAAAACAATAATACGAGCAGTTGCTGTATTAGATGAGCGGTTGTACAATATTCGTTCAAAATCAAGAACAGGTACAAGCTCACCACGAATTCTTGTAAAGCCTAAAAGATAATTAGGTAAATGAGGGATAGGTGTTACATGCTCTAATTTTTCAATTGAAATTGCTTGCTCCACAGGCACTGCATATTCCTCTGTCCCACAAGCAAAAACGACTGCTTTGACACTTTCCATGCGGTCACATCCTTCTATTTGACTGTTAGTTTTTCGCCGATTCTTTGACGATTTCTACAAGTAAATCTGCTAATTTTTCTAATTCTTCTACTGGTATTTTTTCATTTGTTGTATGAATGTCTTCATAGCCAACTGATAAATTAACGGTAGGAATGCCAAAGCCTGCAATCACATTCGCATCCGAGCCGCCACCTGAAATACCTAATGTTGGTGTACGATCAATATTGCGTGCGGCTGCGATGGCTACTTGAACTACTTTATCTGTTTCTGTTACACGGAATCCCGGATACATCAGTTTCACTTCTACTTCAGCACGTGCGCCTAGTGAAGCCGAAACTTGCTCAAAAGTTTCCTTCATATGCTTTGTTTGTGCATCTAATTTAGCTTGGTCAATAGAGCGCGCTTCTGCTAAAATTGTCACTTCATCACAAACAATATTCGTCGCTTGTCCACCCTCAAAACGTCCAATATTCGCAGTCGTTTCTTCATCTAAACGACCTAGCTTCATTTGAGCGATACATTTTGATGCCACTGTAATAGCGGAAATACCCTTTTCAGGAGCCACCCCTGCATGTGCCGTTTTGCCAATAATCTTCGCAAAAATTTTCGCTTGGAATGGTGCTGCAGTCACGATGCCTCCCACTTTACCATCACTGTCTACTGCAAAGCCATATTTCGCCTTAATCATGGTTGGATCTAGCTCTTTTGCTCCAACAAGCCCACTTTCTTCACCAGCCGTAATAATAAATTCAATATCTCCATGTGCAATATTTTGCTCTTTTAAACGTTTTACCATCTCCAAAAGTGCTGCTAGACCAGCCTTATCGTCAGCACCTAAAATCGTCGAGCCATCTGATACGATATAACCATCTTCACGTAGAGAAGGTTTGATACCTTTCCCTGGAACAACTGTATCCATATGAGACGTAAAGTAAATTGGTTCTACATCTAATGTGCCTTTTAATGTAGCAATAATATTACCTGCCCCATGTCCATTACGCGTATGAGCATCGTCTTGGATAACTGTAAAACCAAGTGCAGTTAATTTTTCTACAAGAATTGGTGCAATTACTTGTTCATGTTTTGTTTCTGAATCAATTTGAACGAGCTCAAAAAACTCTTCTACTAAACGACTTGTCATGTTGTAAAACTCCCTTAGTTTACGTGTTTTGCCACGTTATAGTATATGTACTATTTTAGCACAAGGTCAGAAGAGTTGAAATCATTGAACAATCCGACCAAACTAAAAAGTCTGAGAAAAATTCTCAGACTTTCCCATGTTGTTGAAAAAAGGTGATGTGAATAGCAGAAAAAGAACCTTTAGCAAGGCAAGGGGTTGATTTCCGTTCCGCCAGCGTCCTTTCCAGGGGGCGTCCGTTGAGCCGCTTCACTCACTGCGTTTCGCTCCAGGGTCTCACCTACGACGCTAAATCCCCTAGGAGTGACGCTGGCTCCACTCCAATCAACCATGTGTAAAAGTGTCTTTTCCTTAGCCCATTATTTGTCTTATTAGAGAAAGGATAGACTCCTATTTTCAATGTGGAGAAGTGATGTGTGACAACACCCCTCCATAAAGAGTAGTGAATACCTTCTCTTTAGTTGAAAACCTTTACTAATAAAGAAATATTTTTATGGAGTGGAGGGCTACTTGACTCCCGTGGGATAGCGAGACAGGCGAGCCTCTAAACGGAACGGTAGCGGAGGAAGCAGCCTAGTACTCGCTCACAAGAAAGCAAGTAGCCTGCAACGGAAATCCACTTTCATCTTTCACAAAAGTTCTGTGGTAGTCTTATTTTCCAAAACTATGAAAAATTATCAGACTTTCCTTAGGCATTGACAATAGCCTCTTTTTCTTTTTCTATAGCTTGTAGGTAGTTATTTGCTTTATTTTGTTTATCCTGTAAGCGCCAAATGGTATTATGTACATCGTCCTGAACCCGTGAAACTTGTTCTCTTGCTGTTGAAATTTTAGAATGGACAGACCATGCAGAAAAAATATCATCAAAGAAGTAGTCAGCAAACTTCACAAACCCATCTGTTTCTACATGCAGCGATTTCGTTGACATCTCATGAACATCCAATAATTCATTATGAAAACGTTGCAACGCGATTTGAGCCCGATGTAAATAGTTTTCTGACTGATCGAGTGCATCATGCTTTAAGTGAGTGGCAATCAGCCCGCCACCAAAGAAAGTATCCCAGGAGGAATAGCCACTAGCCGAATGAAGAGAGGCTGCTGCTTGCCCTAGCTTTGTTAGAGCTACTTCCCCCGCTTCCTCAGCCTCTTGAATTTCTGTTATGAGTTGCTTTGTTACCATTTCCTCATGTGCTAAATGCTCTAGCTTCTTTGCCTGAGCAACATCATGAAGCTGTAAGTACTTTTTCTTTTTCGCATAGATTTGTTGAAGTTCTTGTTGTAACGCCATTTCATCAAATTGAGCTAGCTTATTGGTTACTTGAACACTATCTTCTGTTAAATCCGCTTGCATTTTCTTCGCTTCACTAATCTTTAATTCAAGAACTGCTGCTTTATCAATTTTTTCAGCGCGTAGTTCATCTTGTTGTCCAGTCCACGTACGAATCATATTCATAAATGAGAAGCCATCCAATTTATCAAGTTTTGATCGAATTTGGTTGAGGGCTGTCGTATGTTTGTCTATTTCCTGTTGCGTATAGTGAATCTGCTTATGCAATAATTCGCTTTGCTCGTTTAACCTTGATGCCTTTCTTAGTTGTGCATGAATCTTTTCTTGCTCTGTTTGCAATTGCTTCCATTCCATTCATCTCAACTCCTCTTACTATATCAGTACGGATGGCAAGAAAAAATGTTTCACTTTTTAGCAATGAAAAACCTAGCAACTCATTAGCTACTAGGCTTGTACTCATTTTATAGAGGAATATTCCCGTGCTTTTTCTCAGGACGTGTTTCGTGTTTATTTGAAAGCATATCCAGTCCTTGAATCAGCTTAATACGTGTATCTCGTGGATCGATTACATCGTCTACCATGCCGCGAGATGCTGCTACATACGGGTTGGCGAATTTTTCTTTATATTCTTCAATTTTTGCTGCACGTGTTGCTTCTGGGTCATCTGATTTCGCAATTTCACGGGCAAAGATGATGTTCGCTGCACCAGCAGCACCCATAACAGCAATTTCAGCATTTGGCCATGCAAATACAAGGTCAGCACCGATTGATTTAGAGTTTAAAGCAACGTAAGCGCCTCCATAAGCTTTACGTAAAATCACTGTAATTTTTGGTACTGTTGCTTCTGAATACGCATAAAGAATCTTTGCACCATGTCGAATAATACCGCCATGCTCTTGTTTAACGCCTGGGAAGAAGCCAGATACGTCTTCAAATGTGATAATTGGGATATTATACGCATCACAAGTACGGATGAAACGAGCTGCTTTATCAGAAGAATCAATATCTAATCCACCAGCAAGTACTTTTGGTTGGTTACAAACAAGCCCTACTGATTCACCAGCAATACGTGCAAAACCAACTACTACGTTCTTCGCAAACTCTGCATGTACTTCCATGAATGAACCTTCATCCACTACCTGCTCAACTACTTTGCGAACATCATATGGACGTGTTGTTTCGATTGGCACTGTATCCACGATTTCTGGACGGTAGTCATCCCCTTCAGGTCGAGCTTGTCGAGGTGCCTTTTCTTTATTGTTTTGTGGTAAATAGCTTAATAGTTTTTTAATTTCTTCAATTGCCTCTTCTTCAGATGGCGCACGGAAATGAGCATTCCCACTTACCGCATTATTTACTTTCGAACCACCTAAATCTTCAGCAGAGATTTTCTCACCTGTCACAGTTTCGATGACTTTAGGTCCTGTTATGAACATTTGAGATGTTTTATCCACCATTAAGATAAAGTCTGTGATAGCTGGCGAATAAACCGCTCCACCAGCACAAGGTCCCATAATAACAGAAATTTGCGGAATCACGCCTGAATAAATCGCATTGCGGTAGAAAATATGACCGTAGCCATCTAGAGACAGAACACCTTCTTGGATACGTGCACCACCTGAATCATTAATACCGATAAATGGTGTACCGTTTTTAGCAGCTAGATCCATCACTGTCGCCATTTTTTTTGCATGCATTTCACCAAGCGCCCCACCAAACACTGTGAAATCTTGAGAGAATAAGTATACTGGACGTCCGTTAATTTTACCGAAACCAGTAACTACACCATCACCAGGGCCTTCCATTTTGTCCATCCCGAAGTCTACTGTACGGTGAGTAATAAATGGATTGATTTCGAAAAATGTCCCTTCATCTAGTAGCAAATCAATACGCTCACGAGCTGTTAATTTCCCTTTTTCATGCTGTTTTTCGATGCGCTCATAGCCACCACCAAGTTCAATTACAGTCTTACGGTCATACAAGTCATTGATTTTGTCGAACATATCCATATTGATCACTTATCCCCTTTTCCACTTTTATCACATAATTCATATAACACCCCGAATGAGGATTTAGGATGCATAAATGCAACCTCTGCACCTCCAGCACCAGGTCCTGGCTCTTCCGATAATAGACGTACACCCTTTTCACGAAGCTCTGCCATACGCTCACGAATTCCTGTTACACCGAAGGCAACATGGTGAATTCCCTCTCCACGTTTTTCAATAAATCCATAAATGGCACTTTTATCACTCATTGGTTCTAATAGCTCTAATTTCACGTTACCTGCGTCGATAAATGCCACACGAACCTGTTGAGATTCTACTTCTTCTACTTTCATCAACTTTAAGCCTAAAGTTTCTGTATAATATGTAATGCGTTCATCAAGATCGCGCACTGCAATCCCAATATGGTCTACTTTCTCCATGGTGACATCTCCTTCTGTTATGGTACATACTCTATTTTACAGATTTTTTTGTCAAAACTCTACTACTTGAGAAATTTTTCAGATTTGCTAAACTATTTATAAGAAAAGAAGGAGCGAACGAGCATATGAGTAATAAAAAATTTCAAAAAATCGTTGTTTATAGCATGATCGCGATTATGCTAATCTCATCTCTAGCATTCGGATTATCCATGTTAGTTTAAGGCAAAGCCCGAGGCGTCCACGTTACTGTGGGCGCTCTTTTTTAGCCTTTAAGCCCTTAAATGACTGCTTTATTTCTAAATACCTGTCCATCTCCTCGATAAACTGATAGAGAGCGGCTTGAGCGATAAATTGCTCATGGTTTTGCGGTAAAGGCAGCTGAGAAAAATCACGTTTTACATGTTCTAATTTTTCTCGATAATGACTTGCCGTATTCCCCGAATGAACATGCTCACCGAGGTCTTGTAAAAAATCTGCCACAATTTCAGCCTCTTGTACTATAACAGGTAATGTCGTCACTTTTGGCAATACTCGTTCGATAATTTCTAGCTGCTGCTCACGCATATCAAAATACACATAGTAATCATTTTTAAGTCTCATAAAATGGTTTTCAACATCTTTAAACGCCAATGATTTTGCCTCTTCTAGCGTTCGGATTGCTTCAATGATTTCATGTCCATTCCATAGCGTGTCTCCTTGACGTAAATAGGTGGCAATTTCTAAAAAAATCTTGCTGTATAGCTCCTCAATTTTAACTCTGTAGTAATTTAATTCCTTTTGTATATCTGGCATATACATATTAATGGCGATCCCTGTTCCATAACCGATTGCCATCAACGCTAATTCATTATAAACAAGTGCTAATGAAAAACCTTCAGCAGCATAAATATGCATTATAATTACAACACTAGAAATAAATCCATCTGCTATCTTTAATGATACAATGGTTGGAATGAATAACAGGAGCATGCCTGCTAATGTAAGCGGATGATAAGTAAAAAATTCAAAGCTTACAAAGGCAAAAAGCATTGCCACAATACTCGCGACCAATCGTGTATAAGCTGCATGAATAGATTTTTTTTTCGTTGGCTGCACACATAATATGGTTAGAATACCAGCAGATGCATACGAGGCTAAATCAAAATACTGAGCAATGGCAATAGCGATGGCCGCACCAATTGCTGTTTTTAAAGTTCGATAGCCGATTGAAAATTTCTTCAGGCCGACTGCCTCCTATCGTTTAGTACTCTTCACTCTTTTAGCTAATTATTTAGCCAATATTACAAAAATTTTAGTAATAATGAAACTATCTATACATGATGATAGTAGGAAGCCTACATAGATTCTGTGATCTATGAGGCTTTTCTACTTCATTTGAATTCATTTTTGTTATGCAAGAATAAAATTAAAGCTCATCACAATATTCTTCAAAGTTTGCTTGTAAGTTTGTCACAACGGACATTGGGTCATGCCCTTCAATTTCATAGCGACCAACTTCTGCAACTACTTGTCCATCTTTTAATAGAACGAAAGATGGTGAAGAAGGAAGGTGATCTTCTCCAAAATGATAACGTGCCGCTGCAGTAGCTTCTTTATCTTGCCCTGCAAACACTGTAACTAAATGATCGGGACGTTTATCGTAATGAACACATTGTGCCGCTGCTGGACGAGCGATACCGCCCGCACAACCACATACTGAGTTCACCATTACTAATGTTGTACCTGGGCGAGTAAACGCCTCTTCAACAGCTTCTGGTGTTTGTAGTTGTTCGTAACCCGCTGCCTCAATTTCAGCACGTGCTGTTTTTAAAATTTCCTGCATAAATAAATCGTAATCCATATTCATATAGCGATAGCTCCTTTCAAGTTCGCGTCCATTCAGCATGATTGCCTATAAAAATTTTTTGACGCTCATCCATCTCTTATCATAGCAGTTTGCAACGAATTTGTGCACCTACTTGCTCATCACAATTCAGTTGAATACTAAGATTTCCATAAGATTCGTTTACTTGTCTTCCTGCTCTTCGCTAAATAAACGATCGACACCTTGTGTGACAGTCAGTTGTCCACTTAAAATTTGACGTTCAAGTAGCAGTACCTGTGCTTTACGCTGTGGATTCCCATAAAACTGATCAATTAAATGGTCGGTAATCATCGATTGAAACCACTCTTTTGTTTGTTGTTGTCGTCGAGTAGCCCAATAGTGATTGGCTTCAACAATTTGCTTGAAATCTCCAATTGTCTCCCAAACCTTATCAAGTCCCCGTTTTTCTAATGAACTAACAGGCATTGCTGTAGACATCCAACCGAGTGTAGCGGGCTGTAAAAAATGCAAAATTTGCTTATACTCTGCAACCGTTTTTTTGGCTAAACGAACATTATCGCCATCTGCTTTATGCACGACAATGGCATCCGCTAATTCCATGATGCCTTTTTTCATGCCCTGCAATTCATCTCCTGCCCCTGTTAACACAAGAAGTAGAAAGAAATCAACCATTCCACGGACGTAGGTTTCGCTTTGCCCTACACCAACCGTTTCAATTAAAATCACATCATAACCTGCCGCCTCACAAACTAACATTGTTTCACGGGTCTTTTTGTGAACACCCCCAAGGGTACCTGCCGATGGAGATGGGCGGACAAATGCAGTAGGCTTCTTGACGAGCTCCTCCATCCGTGTTTTATCGCCAAGAATACTCCCGCCTGATAAGGAAGAACTTGGATCAATTGCAAGAACAGCTACTCGTTTTCCCATGTCACAAAGCATTGTTCCGAAAGCCTCAATGAATGAACTTTTTCCCGCTCCTGGAACTCCGGTAATGCCAATTCGAATACTATTTCCTGTATGCGGAAGAAGCTCCTGTAATAATTCTTGTGCTTGCACTTTATGAGTAGCGTTGGCACTTTCAATGAGGGTAATGGCTTTTGATAAATGTGTGCGAGAGCCCACACGTACTTGTTGAGCAAGCTCTCCTACATTCATATTGTCTGCCTTTTTCTTTCGGAATTTTTTAGGTGTGCCATACTGCATACCATCGTGAGTTGCCTCGACTCCGTCCATGACAAATAGCGCACTGTCTTCCATTCCTTTGTTTTTGTCCATTATTCAGACACTTCCTCATAGCCTAAACGTTTGTAGATTTCTTCAATAATTTTTTGTGCAGATACAGGAATCACTGTACCTGGTCCAAAAATGGCTACTGCACCGGCATCGTAAAGGAAATCATAATCTTGCGCTGGAATAACACCACCAACAATAATGATAATATCTTCACGACCTAGCTTTTCAAGCTCCGCAATTAATTCAGGCACTAGTGTTTTATGACCTGCTGCTAGTGAAGATACACCAATGACATGGACATCATTTTCAACAGCCATCTGAGCAGCCTCAGCAGGTGTCATAAATAATGGTGAAATATCTACGTCAAAGCCTAAATCAGCATAACCTGTTGCGACCACCTTGGCACCGCGGTCATGTCCATCCTGTCCCATTTTTGCTACTAAAATACGTGGACGACGTCCTTCATTTTCAAGGAATTCTTCTGTCATTTGCTTCACTTCCGCAATTTGCTCCTCATCTGAGAAATTGGCAGAGTAAACACCTGAAATAGAACGAATCACGGCCTTATGACGACCAGAAATCGCCTCGATAGCATCAGAGATTTCACCTAAAGAGGCACGCGCACGCGCTGCATCCACCGCCACAGCTAGTAAGTTCTCTTCACCATCTTGAGCAGCTTTTGTTAAGCGAGCTAAATGTTTTTGAACTTCCGCTTCATCACGTGCTGCCTTCATCGCTTCTAAACGTTCAATTTGTTTTTGACGAACAATTGTATTATCAATATCCAAAATGTCAATTGGCTCTTCTTTTGCCAAGCGATATTTATTCACTCCTACAATCGTTTCTGTTTTAGAGTCAATTTTTGCTTGGCGTTTGGCTGCGGCTTCTTCAACCTTCATTTTCGGAAGTCCTGTTTCAATCGCTTTAGCCATCCCTCCAAGTGCTTCAATTTCTTCGATCAATGCCCAAGCGGATTGCGTAATTTCTTCTGTTAGTTTCTCCACATAGTACGAACCGCCCCATGGATCAATCACTTTCGTCATCGCTGTTTCCTCTTGTAAAAATAACTGTGTATTACGCGCGATACGTGCCGAGAAGTCTGTTGGAAGTGCAATCGCTTCATCCAATGCGTTGGTATGGAGGGATTGTGTGTGTCCCATTGAAGATGCATTCGCTTCGAATAATGTACGAGCCACATTGTTAAATGGATCTTGCTCCGTTAAAGACCAGCCCGATGTTTGAGAATGGGTACGTAATGCTAATGTTTTCGGATTTTTCGGATTAAATGTTGACATCATTTGTGCCCAAATACGACGTGCTGCACGCATTTTAGCTACTTCCATGTAATAATTCATACCGATTGCCCAGAAGAACGATAGACGAGGCGCAAAGGCATCGATATCAATTCCTGCTTTCAATCCTGTACGTACATATTCCAAGCCATCTGCTAACGTATAGGCAAGCTCAATGTCATTTGTTGCGCCAGCTTCTTGAATATGGTAACCAGAAATTGAAATAGAGTTAAATTTTGGCATATATTTCGCTGTATATTCAAAAATATCTGCGATGATTTGCATTGACATAGCTGGTGGGTAAATATATGTATTACGCACCATATATTCTTTTAAAATATCATTTTGAATTGTACCTGCTAATTTGTCTGGTGTTACCCCTTGCTCTTCAGCTGCCACAATATAGAAGGCAAGAACTGGTAAAACTGCTCCATTCATTGTCATAGAAACGGACATTTGATCTAACGGTATTTGATCGAAAAGGATTTTCATATCCTCAACAGAGTCAATAGCAACACCAGCTTTCCCTACATCCCCTGTTACACGTGGGTGATCTGAGTCATAGCCTCGATGCGTCGCTAAGTCAAACGCTACAGAAAGACCTTTTTGCCCCATTGCCAAATTTCGTTTATAGAAGGCATTGGATTCCTCAGCCGTTGAGAAACCCGCGTATTGGCGAACGGTCCAAGGACGTGCTACATACATAGTAGGGTATGGTCCACGTGTATTAGGTGCAATACCTGCTACATCGTTTAAATGTTTCGCATCTTTAATATCTTCCTTCGTGTAAATATCTTTAATTTCAATCCCTTCATTTGTCATAAACTTGTCGTCAGACGCTTGTGGGGCTTCAGCTGTTAACACTTTTTCTATTTCTACTACATTAAAATTAGGCTTGCTCATCGTTGGACCTCCTTCATGCTCGCAAACACGGACTGTAATTTTTCAATGATGTTCTGTCCTGCGAAAATAAAGCCGTTTAAACCATTTGCTAACCATGCTTCTTCTTCATCTTTAAATTTACCTGCAACATCTATAAGCACATTTGCTGGTTGAGCAGCTAAAATAGTCGGTACAAGTGCCTTTGTATCATCGTCACTGCCTGCAATTACAACATACTTAGCCTCTGTAGCCTGCAACCAAGCAATCGCCTCTTCAGCAGTTGCCACTGGCTCACTTTTTTCTGGAACAAGACCAACTGTATTTAAGAAACCAGCTACAAAATCTGCACGTGGCTTAGAGCTTTTTAATGACCCTAATGCTAAAATACCTGTTTTCACATCAGCTGCTGTCATTTCTGCACGCAACTTCTCAAATGGAACAGCAATACGTTTAATATCAGCAAATAATGGATTTGTATCCTGCTCAAGTACATCTGCTGGATTTGCATAAATATTCGTTCCGATTAATGATTGCTTACGTGTGGATGCAGCTTTGATTCGAGTATGATAAGAGGTTGCCACTTCTTCCGCAAGCTTGCCAGACGCTACATATTCATCCATCCCGCCAGCAGCCTCGATATCTAAAAATAATGCCCATGCTTCTTTTACAAAGTCTGCTGTTAACGACTCAATAAAATAAGAGCCTCCTGCTGGATCTGTCACTTTCAAGACATTTGTTTCTTCTTTTAATATTAATGATACATTCCGAGCGATACGAATCGATTGTTCCGTAGGCTTCGTTAACACATCATGCGGATGAACAGTAAAGAGATCAGCTCCACCAATTAAACCAGAAAGCGCTTCATTGGAAGAACGTAATAAATTGACATACACATCTAATTTAGAAAAGCTTCTTAGTGATGTTTCAGCAACCGTTGGAATTTTTACACTGTCTGTCACACCATATGCGGATGAGAACGCTTTCCAAAGTACTTTAAAAGCACGAAGTTTGGCAATTTCCGTAAAGAATTGTGTATCAATAGCAAAAATTACAAAAAACTTCTTCGAGAATGCTTCAAAGCTTTCTTCCTGTTCTGCAAATTTGGCTGCTAATGCTAGTGCATAGGCTAGCTCTTGTACTGCGTTGGCACCTTCATTGTGATAAACGGTCGTGTCAGCACTGACTGAGCGCACGTTCGGAAATGCGTTGAAAGAGATCGGGTCCTTAGAAACAATGAAACCTTTAACTGCTTCACGTTGATCCTCTGCAACGTTGTCAAATACTGCCAATAATGGGTCTTTTGAATTTTTAATAGTAATTTTAAATGAATATTCTGAGAAATATGATGCTAATTTGACCAATACTTCTTCTGTCCAATCAAACTTCACACGACTATCCACTGTAATCACTTCATTGCCTCGCGCTAAACTATCTTCAAGCTGTGCAAAAAATGCTTCACTTGTATCAGCGTGAATTTGCTGTGCCACCTGAAACACTTGACTATTTTGTAGGGAACGGATTGTGGCAACTTGTAAATCAAGCTCTTCTCCAAGCTTAGCTACTAAACTTTCTTGTGTGTAAAGCGGCTGTAATGTAACACCTTCATTTGTTTTCGAAAATAGTGACTCAAATGGTTTCCCTTTTAAAGCTTTGATTGCTGCATCTTGCCAGTCTGAATAGGCTGGTATTTCAAATTCAATATTTTTCATGTTGTTTGACATGCGGACGCTTAATCAGCTTCCCCCCTTAGTAGTTTCTATTTGTTATTCTACATGACAAATTGCGACTCGAAAAGTATAAAAAAAATCGGAAACCCTTATACAGCAGGTTTCCGACGAGTCATCAGTAGACTGACGTTGAAGATTTATTTGTATTTTCGAGTATTTCTTTCACTCTATTTAGGAATTTACCACATACAAGTCCATCCAACACACGATGATCTAATGATAAACATAAATTCACAATATCACGTGCAGCAAACATTCCACCTGGTAAAACGACCGGTTTTTTTACAATGCTTTCCACTTGAAGAATCGCTGCTTGTGGGTAATTAATGATCCCCATCGATTGAACAGAGCCAAATGCTCCCGTATTATTAACAGTAAATGTACCACCAGTAATGTCACCCATCGCCAATTTACCTGTACGAACTTTATTGGCAAGTTCATGGATTTCTTTAGCAATTCCTTTAATGGATTTCTCATCTGCGTGTTTTATAACAGGCACAAATAGGGCATCATCTGTTGCTACTGCAATCGAAATATTGATGTCATGCTTTTGGATAATTTTATCTTCCGCCCACATTGAATTCAGCATTGGGAATTCCTTTAATGCTTGAGCAACTGCTTTTACAAAGAAGGCGAAATATGTAAGATTAAAGCCCTCTTTTTGCTTAAATTCATTCTTTAAGCTATCACGATAAGACACTAAATCTGTTACATCCACTTCCATCATCATCCAAGCATGTGGTGCTTCATGGACACTTTTTACCATATTATTTGCAATCGCACGTCGCACTTTTGTCACTGGAATTTCAATATCTCCAGGATGAACAGGTACAGGTGCAACTGCTTTTTCCACTTGTTGCTGTGGTGCTGTCGGTGCTGGCTCAACTGTAGGTTGCACCGTTGATGAAGTTGGTGCGACATCATTTGCTGTAGGGATATTGCCAGTTTCAATTAGCTTTATCAGGTCTTTTCTTGTGATACGACCACCTTCACCTGTGCCCGTCACTTGATCGAGTGCAATATCGTGCTCCTGTGCAAGTCGAAGAACGGCTGGTGAGTAGCGTACTTTATCTTTACGCGCCTCTTTTGGTGCAGCTGCTGGAGCTGCCACCTGCTGTGGTGCCTCCTGTTTCTTTTGAACACCAGCATTTAAAATAGCTGTGCTTACTGCTGATTTTTTTTCAGCTGGTGGAGGTGGTAATTCGCCCTCTCCTGCTATTTCAATCGAGCATACGACTGCCCCAACTGGCAAGGTTTGACCTTCTTGCGCAAGAAGCTCCGTAATAACCCCTTCAAATGATGATGGGATTTCAGCATTTACTTTATCTGTAACAACCTCTGCTAATGAATCATATTTTTTAACTGTATCTCCAGGCTTAACAAGCCATTTTTCAATTGTACCTTCTGTTACACTTTCGCCGAGCTGTGGCATTGTAATATTTTGAACTGACATCCTTTATTCCTCCCATCAATTAAGCCTAGGCGTCCTTGTACCTGATGCAGCGCTAAAATCATTAAACGTAGATAGGCAATTAGACAAATTTTGACTTACCTACACGTAAGTCAAAATCTGTTCTTCCGTCTGAGGCTTTTCGTTTTTTCATTCAGCCTTATTGTGATCTGTTAGAACGCAGCAAGTTCTCGCATTGCACGTTCAACTTTATCAGGATTAATCATAAAATATTTCTCCATTGTTGGTGCATATGGCATGGCTGGCACATCAGGTCCTGCTAGACGTTGAATTGGAGCATCAAGCTCAAATAAACAATGTTCTGCAATAATCGCGGCAACTTCACTCATGATACTGCCTTCTTTATTATCCTCTGTGACAAGTAATACTTTGCCTGTTTTACTTGCAGCCTCAATAATCGCTTCTTTATCAAGAGGATAAACCGTACGCAAATCAAGGATATGAGCGGAAATACCATCTGCAGCTAGACGTTCAGCCGCTTGGAGGGCAAAGTGAACGGCTAAACCATACGTAATTACTGTTACATCGTCCCCTTCACGTTTCACATCTGCTTTACCAATTGGTAATGTGTAATCATCTAGCGGTACTTCACCTTTTATTAAGCGATACGCGCGTTTATGTTCGAAAAATAATACCGGATCTTCATCACGAATCGCAGCTTTCAGTAAACCTTTTGCATCATATGGTGTTGATGGTATGACAATTTTCAAACCTGGTGTCCCAGCAAAAAGTGCTTCAACGGATTGTGAATGATAAAGTGCACCGTGAATGCCTCCACCAAAAGGAGCACGGATGACCATTGGACAAGTCCAATCGTTATTGGAACGGTAACGAATTTTCGCTGCCTCCGAAACGATTTGATTGACAGCTGGCATAATGAAATCAGCAAATTGCATTTCTGCAATTGGACGCATACCATACATTGCAGCACCAATTCCAACGCCTGCGATGGCACTTTCTGCAAGTGGTGTATCTAGCACGCGATATTCGCCGAATTGATCGTATAGTCCATTTGTGGCTTTAAATACCCCGCCTTTACGACCAACGTCCTCTCCTAAAATGAAAACACGCTCATCACGTTCCATCTCTTCTTTCATTGCTAATGTAATCGCATCAATATAAGACATAACTGCCATTACATGTCACCTCCGTCCACTGGTGCATAAACATATTTAAGTGCATGCTCTGGTTGTGCATATGGAGCCGCTTCTGCATAATCTGTTGCTTCATTTACTTCAGCCATCACACGTTGTTCCATTTCAGTGCGAATCGTTTCTGTCATAACGCCAGCATCCATCAGATACTTTTCAAATAATAGAATCGGATCTTTTGCTTTACCTTCTGCAATATCTTCAGCCGTACGATATTGACGATCGTCATCATCTGAAGAATGGGCTGTTAAACGATATGTCACCGTTTCAATTAAGCTTGGACCTTCTCCATTACGTGCACGGTCTGCTGCTTCTTTTACCACTTTATACACTTGTAATGGACATTTACCATCCACCGTCACACCCGGCATACCGTAACCAATACCACGATCAGATACTTTGGCACAGCCTAATTGACGTTCAACTGGCACAGAGATAGCATATTGATTGTTTTCTACCATAATAATAACGGGTAGCTTATGAACACCCGCAAAGTTCGCTCCTTCATGGAAATCTCCTTGGTTAGATGAACCTTCCCCAAGCGTAACGAAAGAAACAAAATCTTCTTTTTGTAGACGTCCAGCAAGCGCAACACCAACTGCGTGCGGAACTTGCGTTGTGACAGGAGATGATCCTGTTAGAATACGATTTTTCTTTTGACCAAAGTGACCTGGCATTTGACGACCACCGGAGTTTGGATCTTCTGCTTTTGCAAATGCAGACAACATCAGTTCTCTTGGTGTCATACCAAAATGTAAAACCACACCCATATCACGATAATACGGTGCAATATAATCCTTATTATTATCAAGTGCAAAGGCTGCTCCAACTTGTGCTGCCTCCTGGCCTTGACAAGAAATAACAAACGGAATTTTACCAGAGCGATTTAATAACCACATACGCTCATCTAATCTTCTGGCCATTAACATTGTTTCGAACATAGCAAGTACATCTTCATTTGACAAACCTAAATCTTCATGTTTGATTTGTACATCTTGCATACGAACACCCCTTTCGTATTATAGAGAAATAACTATCTTATCCTATATCCCCACATTTGGATACGTTAGTTATGAAATTCAGAAAATTAAAAATGGATAGCACGATCATCAACCGCTAAAGCAGATTCCACTAAAACCTCATTTAACGATGGATGTGGATGAATAGCCTGACTAATTTCCCATGGCGTTGCATCTAGTACTTTCGCTAATGATGCTTCCCCAATTAAATCGGTCACATGAGGCCCTACCATATGAATACCCAAAATATCATCTGTTTCTTCATCCGCAATAATTTTGACAAAGCCCTCTGCCTCACCATTAACTAATGCTTTCCCAATAGCCTTGAATGGGAATTTACCAATCTTTAATGAAAATCCACGTTCTTTTGCAGCACGCTCTGTCAAGCCAATGCTGGCAACCTCTGGATATGAGTAAACACATTTTGGTACTTTCAAATCATCCAATTTCTCTGTTTTACCTGTTGCAATATGTTCAATAGCTGCCATTCCTTCATGAGAAGCAACGTGTGCTAATTGTAAGCCACCAATCACATCTCCTATAGCATACATATGGGATTCCTTCGTTTGATAGGAATCATTCACCTTAATAAAGCCATTTTCAACTTCGATTTCTGTATTTTCTAAGCCAATACCTTGCGTATTCGCCTCACGTCCTACACAAAGTAATAGTTTATCTGCTTCAAAAATTTCTTCTTTATCATCCACCGTCGCTGAAATGAAAACGTTATCATTTTCAATTTTGAATGTACTCGCATCTAGTCGAGCATTCGTTACGATGCGAACACCTCGTTTTTCAAGCTGTTTCGTCACTTCTTTGACGATATCTGCATCTTCTGCTGGTAAAATCGATGGACCATATTCGACGATCGTTACATACACACCAAAATCGCATAGCATAGATGCCCACTCAATTCCGATGACACCGCCACCAACGATTAATAATGATTTTGGTAATTTTTCCAACGCTAAGGCATGATCTGAATTCAGCACATATTGCCCATCAACCGTTAAGCCTGCCATTCCACGAGGCTTTGAACCCGTTGCAATGACAACGTTTGTAGGAACAAGCATTTCATTTTCATCACCATTGGACATCTCTACAGAAATAGTGCCTGGCATAGGAGAGAAAATAGATGGCCCTAAAATTCGCCCTGTACCCTGATAAACATCTATTTTGCCTTTTTTCATCAGTGTATTCACACCTTGACTTAATTGCTCAACGATGGCTTGTTTTCTAGCCTGAACTTTGTCAAATTGCAATGTCACACCTTCAATATCGACACCATAGTCACTAGCTGTTTTATTAGCCATGCGATATACTTCCGCACTTCGAAGTAAGGCTTTACTTGGGATACAACCTTTATGCAAGCAAGTTCCGCCTAAGCGTTCACGTTCTACAATAGCTGTTTTCAAGCCCAACTGCGCAGCTCGAATGGCAGCAACATATCCGCCTGTACCTCCACCTAAGATGACAACATCATAATTTTGAGCCATGTTTATTCCCCCTTTTGAGAAAAATGCTAAAGTAATCTATCTATTAAACAACCAACTTACCAATTTTCCAACGGTTAGTTCTTGCTTTAGAAGAGCTTTAGCTTCACTTCATCGAGATCCTTATTTCTGGTTGAAAATAGAAGAAGTCGACAATGCGACTTCTCATAATGTATCAACCATGTCGATTAGCGACCGTGTAAAATATTTTTTTCATTTTTTAAGAATTGGCTGCGAGATTTCGCTACACGAGCGATACGTTCCTCAGCTAAGCGATTCGCTGCCACATATGTTGGAATGCCATCTCGTTTAGAAATAGCAAAGATTTTTTCAATACTATCATAAATACCATCAACGCGTTTCATTGCACGTTCACGATTATAACCATATAATTCATCTGCAACGTTTATCACGCCACCAGCATTAATCACATAGTCTGGTGCATAGACGATACCTAATTCATGCAGATAGTCACCATGGCGAGAATCTTTTAATTGGTTATTAGCAGATCCAGCAATCACTTTCGCTTTTAGTTGTGGAATTGTTTCATCGTTTAAAATAGCGCCTAATGCACATGGTGAGAAAATATCGACTTCCTGCGCATAAATTTCATCGGGTGCCACTGCAATAGCGTCGAAGTCATTAACAACTCGATCAATGGCTGCCTGATTGATATCTGTTACAACAAGTTTTGCCCCTTCATTATGTAAATACTCGCAAAGCTTGTAGGCTACATTTCCTAGACCCTGTACAGAAACTTTTAATCCTTCTAATGAATCGGAACCAAATGCTTCTTTTGCCGCCGCTTTCATACCACGGTAAACGCCATACGCTGTTACTGGAGATGGGTTACCTGAAGAACCAAATGCAGGAGAAATTCCTGTTACATAGTTTGTTTCTTCATGGATTAAATCCATATCAGATACCGTTGTACCTACATCTTCAGCTGTAATATAACGGCCATTCAATCCTTGGATGAAACGACCTAATGCACGAAACATTTCTTCATTTTTATCTTTAAATGGGTCACCTATAATGACCGTTTTTCCACCGCCAAGGTTTAAACCAGCTGCAGCATTTTTGTAAGTCATACCCCTTGCTAAACGTAACGCATCTTCAATAGCATTTTCTTCTGATGCATATGTCCACATACGTGCTCCACCTAGTGCTGGTCCAAGTGTTGTATCATGGATAGCGATAACCGCTTTTAACCCTGATGCTTCATCTTGGCAAAATACCAATTGTTCATAATCATACTTTTCCATATACTTGAAGATTTCCATGAAACTCGCCCCTTTGCTTTGGAAAGTGCATCCCCAAATGCCCATCCAATCAAGTTTTATCTAACAATCCTGTCTCCATCGCGTTGCCATCTCAGTAAGACTGAGCCCCTCTTATTCAGTAGGTGTTTAGACCCCAATGTGTGAAGAAAAAATTGTTTAGTAATGGATAATATTGCTCCACTTATTTTTACAATACTGACAAATTCACAATTTCGCAACTATTATTACATATTCTTATTTAAGTAAGAATTTTCTAAACATTCTGTTACAGACGCTACTTTATGTCCTTACTCGTTTTTATTTAAAAATATTATATTGATTTCTCCCTTCCTTGACATTCCATCATCCACAGGTACAATTAATCATAGGAATAAGGAGGGGTATGCATGGCCCGTTTAGCTGCATTTATTGTAATGCTTATTCCAGGTCTTATGGCTGCAGGTGGCATTAAATTTATGCGTGATACATTATTTGGTAAACTCATTTCACCATTCCCATTTTTATGGCTACAATTTGTAGTAGGTGTTATTTTCTTTGTAATAGGCTTTGGGTTTTTCGCAGGATTTTTACTACATCGCGACCGAAAAAATGGAAAAGTAGCACCACGCTTTCAGAAAAAATAAAAATAGCTATCCACATAAGTCTCACCGACTTACTGGATAGCTATTTTTATAGACGCCGCTGTGCTGCGATGACTCTATCGGGATAATCTGTAATCCAACCAATCACAGCATGGTGTGGATTTGTTAAGAAAGGCTCCGAGCCATCTATTGCATAAAAACGGCATGCTTTCTCACTTGTGACACAAGCCTCTAAGTATCTTGGTTTATAATACCTTTTATGCATATGGATACAGTCAGCCGCTTGATAATCAGCTAGCAAATCCCATTTTATTTTTTTCGTGGCAATAAAAGCTGTTTCATATTCAGGTCTATGCGCTTTCACAATCTCTAGAAGCTCGTAGTGAAAGGACGAAAAATGACTTCCCGTTGGCAGAACTAAGCCTCGAAGGAAGTTAATCAGACCACTCCTATTGTCCAGGATCGTTGATTTTAATTCAATATTCAATGGTAGCTGCTGTTGATTTGCCCATGCTAAAACCGCATCAAATGCTGGTATTTTATACGATGAAAATAGACGTCTCCAAGGCTTTCCTAGTTTAAAGCGCAGAAGCTCCTCTATCGTACAATCACTCACCAGTTTATTGGTGCCGACGAGTCTTGATAACTGTGGATCATGATAGATTACAGGTAATCCCTCTTTTGAAAATTGAATATCTAATTCAATCCCGTTCGCCCCTAGCTCTAATGCTTTTTCAAAAGCCTGAAAGGTATTCTCCAAAGCATAAGCAGATGCACCTCGATGTGCAAAGACAGGGATACATGATGAATTAGACATTGAGCTCACCAAATTCGAGCAGGAATTTACCATTCGTCATTTTGCTTAATAACGATGATTTTCTACCAATTTGAATATACGTACCAGGATGTGCCTCTTTTGTTACAATAATCTCTTCTTTTCCGACATGACGCATTTCATCCATTAATATTTTAACTTCACGATCTAATGTTAAGGCTTCAGCCTTTAATTTTGTTAAAGCTTGCTTTGTTTCTTCAAATGAAGCGGTTTGTTCTTTGGACATTTGATTGAGAAATGGCAATAAGCTTTTCATTTTCGTCTCATGGGCAGAAATTTCTGCTTGAATTTCTTTTAGCTGCGCTGCTTTTTCTTGCATTACAGAATTATTTTCTTGCTTATTGATGCTTTCAATTATCAAATCAGTTCGGCGCTCTAAGCGATTGCCTGAAATGGCCGTGACAATGGTATTTTTAGCTACCGCACGTCCCCCAATAATTTTACCTTTTCGTTCGTCCACATAAATGGAATGGGCAGAAAGCTGTGAACCTAGCGCATAAAAACCAATATGAATACTATCACCTGCAAATAAATTCGCTTCATTCACATGCTTTACAAATATATTGCCCCCCGCTTCCACTATTGTTGAACCGAGTCCAAAAATGCCCCCACGAATATAAACGTCACCCTCAATGGATTTAATAAGCTTGGCACCGCTTACACCCTCTGCACCATCGATGGAAATATCACCAGTCGCAATCACTGTATAGCCACTTGTCACCGTTCCTTTAATACTAAGTGAACCATTAAATTCGAGATTACCTGTTTCCACTCCAACATCGCCGTTTATAGGAAGGTGTCGGTTTACACCAATCATACCCTTAACATCATCTAAAACACCGGCAATTTTCGAGCGGATTACTACTTTTCCGTCCTCTTCCACTTCATAGGCAGATTTTGTATCGTATTTTATAGGAAAATCTCGCCCCGGTACAGCAGCAACTACTTCACCTAGCACATTTTTCCCTGCTTTACCTAATGTAGCAGGAATCTTTTCACCTAGCCATGAGCCTTCTGAAATTTCTGAAATGAAATTCATATCATAGTAATCTGCTTTACCGTCGTCACGAATGACCGGCTTTCTCTCTGGTTTAGGTAAGTATGTAATTTGTGCATCCATTCCTGCTACAGGTGGTTCTCCTTGAGCAATTAAAAATGCTTTTCCTGGCTCAGCCTTCGAAATATCAAAATCTAATATTCCATGTACAATGCCTTTTTCTGCAAGTGTTTCATGTACTTGTTGTGTCAATTTTTCGTGATTATTTTGAATATATTCGAGCGTTTCATATATAAAAATAGAGGCTGACATTTTATCACGTGCTATTTCAGCTTCCACATTCGGAAGCCAGCGACCAATTTCAACCAGGCTTGTATTTTGGGTTGACAACACGGTTTTTAAAATTGAAAAATTAGATAATTTAAGTCGTGGATGACTACGTAGAATGCTATCAAATTCTTTTAATGGGAAACCGGCATTAAAAGTAAGCATAAATACCTTGCCATTTTCTTCAGAAATTTCGAAGTTTTCATTTCGAACTAGAATCAAGCTACCTCCTCCTTCCCTCTACATGTAAGTATATACAATCACCTTCCATTTGTTTAGAGACCATTGTCACTACCTAGAAAGAAAATAGTACTACTAAACCATTAATATATCCAACAATATTTTATTTTTTTAAAAATAAATTAGTTATTTAACACTATTTTTTTGCTTGTTTTTGTGTTTTTTTATTATAATTGATGATATTTTCTAAGTTATTCCATTAGATTAGATTGAATAATCGTATTCCTAGAACAGGTAGTAAGGGGTTGCATTGCACTTAATCATAGTGCAATTTAGTTCTTTTATACTACACTTTTTTAATTTTTCAATAGGTTATCAATACATATTTGGCTATTTTCAATATAGTAAGTGGAACCAATTTGTTTCAATTGCTCACGATTCATATAATTCATACTTATTTTACCATCTAATGCGACACGTACCTCAAATAAATTTTCCTCTATTTGTGTGATTTCTAGTGAATTCATTCCATCCAGTTGGAAATTTACAGTTTTCATTTTGAACACCTACTTTATAATTACTTCTCAATAAATGAATGCAATAAAAAAATACCCCAAACGGACGGGGTAGAAAAAATAAACTATTACCAAGCAGTATAACCAAAGTCATAAGCAAAATCTACTGTTGTCTTATTTGCCTATATTTTTATTTGATGTTTATGAAGAGGTGTAGCATTATCTTTTGCTTTTTTGCTGAAATTAAGGCTTAAGGTAACAAAGTTTAAGTACAAGAGGGTACATTTTATAGAAAATAAACCAAGGCTCTTTTGCGGAACAATCCAACATATAACGGTCCATTTCGATTATAAGAAACATAAAAATACGCCTTTCTAAACAGTGGTTAAACTGTCTAAAAAAGGCGTTATAAAAAAATACGCAGTATAATTGCTATAATCAGTTTTTCTGTCAATGTCCGCTAAGACTAGGCGTTTAGCTAGCCATCATATCAATGCGGATTTTGTCTGCGATCATGGCAATGAATTCACTATTTGTTGGTTTGGATTTTAAGTGATGCACAGTGTAGCCAAACATCGACGAAATGGATTCATAATTGCCACGATTCCACGCAACCTCAATGGCATGTCGGATGGCACGTTCCACGCGAGATGGTGTCGTATTGAATTTTTTCGCGATTTCTGGATATAAAATTTTTGTCACAGATCCTAGTAGCTCAATATCCTCAAATACCATTTGAATGGCTTCACGTAAATAAGAATACCCTTTAATATGTGCAGGTACACCGATTTCTTTAATGATGGCCGTAATCGTACTGTCTAATTGATGCTGATTTAATTTTTGAGGTACTGTCGGTTGTAACACGCTTGTCTTTTTCGGAAGTGTCGCCTTCTGTCCAGCACAATGTAGAATTTTTTGTACCAATTGATCGAATTCAAATGGTTTTAGCATGAAATAGGAAGCCCCTAAATCGACCGCTTGTTTCATGACATCTTCCTGGCCAAAAGCTGTTAGCATAATGACTTGGATAGATGACATTTTCTCATTTTGATACATGGATTCTAATACAGCTAAACCGTCAAGATGAGGCATTATTATATCTAGAAGTAAAATATCTGGTGTGAATTCCTCAAGCATTTGTAGACAAACTTTCCCATTTGAAGCAGTTGCAATAATTTCTATTTCGGCATGTCCTTGAAAATACTGCTCCATTGTTTTTAATAACTCACGATTATCATCTGCAATCGCTACTTTTACCTTTGTCATTTCAATTCCTCCTTCTGGACTTGCTTTGAACACCTCAAAGCGTTAACCTAACCCCTAAATGCCGTTTTTGGCACACTGTGGAATTTTCGACATTTTTGTTTTAAAAACCTTTTCTATTTCCAAAAATGAGTATGTAGTCCGATACTTTCTTTTTATATCGACAAGTTACGCTAAATAGCTGCAACCTGTCGAATGCTCTTATTACTTATTTTAGATAAAAAATGTAGATAAAACTACAGTTTTTTTAAATATCATGACTCCTTCAGGAAATTATCAGAAATACTTGTTGAAAAGGTAAAAATCCGCGTAGCTTCCTGCGGCTCTTGCTATGCTCACGGAAAAAAGCGGATTTTTACCATTCATCATTTTTTTAGGAAGATCTTCTTAACATTTCTGCTACAGTTAGTGCTGCTCCTTTTTTCGGCTCCTCAACAAACATATGTGTCACAGCACCGACAAAACGTCCGTCTTGAATGATAGGACTGCCACTCATTCCCTGCAAAATACCACCTGTTTTTTCGATGAGCTTTTTGTCAGATACTAAAAATTCAAGGCGTTCATTTTCAACTTTTGTAATTTCAATCGTAAAGGATTCCACCTTACTGCCTTCAATGGCTGTATAGATTTCAGCTTTCCCAGCTTTTATATCTTTTTCTTGCATAATTTCTATGGCTTTGGGCAATCTTTGTTGATAACCCTCTTCCCAACGGCCAAAAATACCATAAATAGTATTTTTATCTATACTGCCTAGTCGTTCTTGGTGCTTTTCAATGGAGGAAATTTTATAGCCTGGTTGACCCGGTGTGCTTTTACGAATTTGTTGGATGGAAGCTAAAAATATGGAGCCTGCTTTAAAAACAGGGGCTTCTTGTAGGGTTGAATCGACAATTTGATGACCTAGTGCACCGTAATTTTTTGTCTCTGGATCAATATAAGTCAGTGTTCCTACTCCATCTGTTTCATCTTTTAAAAAGGAAATGACATGCTCTGCTTCTTGGTCTTGTAACTCCAGTGTAATTTGTTGGCCTCCACTATTGATCGTCCATTTCTGTTGGCCATCCTTTGCCACAGCTTGTTTGGCATCAGCAAGAGATTTTACTGGGATATCATTTATTTTTTCAATCACAGCACCTCCCTTCATCCACTGATTGGAAGCTAACAGTACATCATGTGCTACAAATACATGTGATAATTGAAGTTGAATTCCAATCGCTTCGCCCATTGGTATAAGCTTTTTGGCGGCAAAAGCTTGTATAGGCAACACTAACAAAAAGATGAGCATAGGCAAAATGACTAATTGACGCCAATGACGATTCATACGACACCTCCTTTTCATTTTTGTCTTTTTACTATGTGTTGTTGTGCCATTCTTATAAGCGGTAAATATTTGTGCAAAATGAAAAAAGCCAGAAACAGCAGACACTGTTCCTGGCATAAAAATTTAACGCATCTGTTTTTTTCGTTCATCCGCCATTTTTAAAAGTTCCGTTGCATGCTGTAATGTTAAGGCGGTAATCTCTGTTCCAGACATCATGCGACTTACTTCTTCAATTCGAGCATCTTGATCAATCTCTGATAAAGATGTAAATGTTCGATCATGCTCCACTTCTTTTTTTATAAAGTAATGATGGTCAGCCATAGCAGCAACCTGCGGTAAATGTGAAATACATAAAACTTGAGAATTAACGGAAATCGCGGCTATTTTTTCTGCAATGGCTTGCGCCACACGGCCACTGACACCCGTATCAACCTCATCAAAAATAATGGATGTAATGCCATTAGAAGAGGAAAAAATGGTTTTTAATGCAAGCATCATGCGCGATAATTCTCCGCCTGATGCAATTTTTGGTAAAGACTTCGGTGGTTCTCCAACGTTTGTAGAGATATAGAAAATGATCTGATCTTTCCCGTTAGCATCAAAATATGGTAATTCATCGAAATTGACAATAAATTTTGCTTTTTCCATATGTAATTCACGTAACTCTGCCATAATTGCTTCACTTAATTGCTGGGCGGCAGCTTTACGTACAGTTGAAAGTTCACTCGCCAGCTCACTGAGCACAGCTTCCATTTCTAACACACGTCGTTCTTTCACCTGCAATATTTCATCACGATTCAACAGCTCATTTAACTCTGTTTTAATTTTTTCGTAATACGCTAAAATTTCTTCCACTGTTGAACCATATTTGCGCTTTAAATTTTGCAATAACGCTAAACGTTGCTCAACCTCATTTAAACGAGCTGGATCAAATTCTAATTCATCTAACACATTTTTGACCTGATAGGCTGCATCCTGCAAGGCATAAAACGCAGTTGTCACCGCTTCAGAAGCTTCTTTAAATTGTTCGTCAACTGTTGCAGCATCTTCTAGCGCGCCCATAGCAGAACCAATCCAATCGAGTCCTTTCGATTCGCCTTGAATCGCCTCATAGGCTGCACTAGAGCGTTCAAAAATTTTATTGAAGTTCATAAGACGGCGACGTTCATCTAGGAGCTCGTCTTCCTCACCTAGCTTTAAATTGGCTTCCTCTAGCTCTTTTATTTGAAATTGATACAAATCAATCCGTTGGGCCATCAATTGTTCGTCGATGGATATGGAGGCTAAGTCTTTTTTGAGTAAACGGTATTCCTCATAGTGAGTACTATACGTTTTTTGAATAGGTGACAGCTCTTCCTCTGCAAACTGATCAAGCAAATTAATATGCTGTTTTTCATCCATCAACTCTTGATTTTCATGTTGACCATGAATATCAATGAGACTTGCCCCAATATCTCTTAAAACGGATAAGGGCACAAGCTTTCCATTTACACGGCAAATACTTTTACCAGAATCATTTAAATCACGGCGTAAAATAACGGTATCTTCTTCTATTTCAATGCCTGCTTCTTCTAATTTTTTCAGAACAGGATGAATGGAACTCGAAATTTGAAATAAGCCACCCAATTCTGCCTTTCTTGCGCCATGACGAATAAATTCAGTATTACCTCGTCCCCCCGCAAGTAAATGCACAGCATCAATGATAATGGATTTTCCAGCACCCGTTTCCCCTGTGAGTACAGTTAAGCCTTCTGAAAAACTCACTGTCAAATCCTCAATGATAGCAAAGTTTCGAATACTAAGCTCTCTTAACACAAATTGTCACCTCTGAATCAAATTCCCCATTTTTTAAAGCATGTCTAATAAGCGATTTTTTGTATTTTCACGCTCATTTTCATTTCGACAAATAATTAAAATGGTATCATCTCCAGAAATTGTACCTAAAATTTCTGGCCAATCTAGATGGTCAAGTAAAGATGCAATCGCATTTGCATTCCCTGGGAGAGCTTTCATCACTAAAAAGTGAGATGCGCCATCAATACTTACAAATGCATCTGCTAATGCACGATGTAATTTTTGGACTGGGTTGAAACGCTGATCTGCGGGCAGACTATATTTATAGCGACCATCCTGTAACGGTACTTTTACTAAATGTAACTCTTTTATATCGCGTGATACCGTAGCTTGTGTCACATTATAGCCTGCTTCTTTTAAAAAATCGACTAAATCATCTTGTGTTTCAATTTCATGATTGGCGATAATATCCCGAATCCGTATATGTCGTTGTCCTTTATTCAACGAAATCACCTCTTATAAATAATAGTATATGTGTATAATCACCCTACCATTTTCAACAAAAAAGCACAAGAAAAAACACGGCTCAATAAGCGAGCACGTGTTATTTTAAAGAATTATGCGCTTCTTCAACGAGTGCATTAAAAGCTGTATATGCAGGGATGACTTCTTCTCCAATAGGATTCACTAAATGGAATAAAAATTCAATATTTCCTTCCCCACCTGTAATCGGAGAGAAAGAGGCATCCTTCACGACAAAGCCAAGTGTTGTCGCCATAGCAGCAGTCTTTTCTAATACTTCTAAATGTACTTTTTTATCACGAACAATCCCTTTTTTACCAACCTTATCTTTCCCCGCTTCAAACTGAGGTTTCACCAATGCCATAACATCACCACCTGGCAGCAATAACGTTTTTAAGACCGGTAAAATCAGTGACAACGAGATAAAACTAACATCGATTGTGGCAAAAGCAGGTAAGCCTTCTGATAAATCGGCTGCCGTGGTATAGCGAAAATTCGTTTTTTCCATAACCGTGACACGTTCATCCGAGCGAATTTTCCACGCTAATTGGTTCGAGCCAACATCCAGTGCATAGCAATGTCTTGCACCATGTTGTAAAGCACAATCTGTAAAGCCGCCTGTAGAGGAGCCAATGTCAAGCATTAGCTTCCCTTCTACAGACATATCAAAAATTTGCAGGGCCTTTTCTAGCTTCAGACCACCACGACTTACATATTTTAAATCAGAGCCCTTTACTTGTAGCGGTGCATCGACGGCAATTTTCTCGCCTGCCTTATCAATACGTATTTCATTCGAAAAAACAAGTCCTGCCATAATGGAACGTTTTGCTTTTTCTCGTGTTTCACATAATCCACGCTCTACAAGTAAAATATCTACTCGTTCTTTTGGTTGTTTTGTCATTATTTATTCAAACCTACTTGCTGTTTTTGTTGAAGTAATACATGCATACGTGCAACCGTATCCTCTGCAGTCATATGAATTTCTGCAAGAAGCTGATCGACGTTACCATGCTCGATATATTGATCTGGAATTCCCATACGATCAATGAGCGCATTTAAATAACCATGGTCGTGAGCAAATTCTAATACACCACTACCGAACCCACCTTGTAGAACTGCTTCTTCAATCGTTAAAATCGGTTTATGATCGGCTAATATACGGTGCAGCATATTTTCATCCATCGGTTTGATAAAGCGAGCATTGACTACTTCAATGTCGATCCCTTGCTGTGCTAACATGTCAGCCGCTGCCATTGCCATTGGAATCGTTGTTCCAAATGTCAAAATTGATGCGTCTTTCCCATCACGCAATACTTCCCAGCTACCAATCGGTAATGCGACAAGCTCATCATCTAGTGGCACACCTATACCGTTTCCTCGTGGGTAACGAAGAGCAATCGGTCCACCATCATAATCAATCGCTGTTTTCACCATATGCTGCCCTTCATTTTCATCCTTTGGCATCATAATCGTCATGTTTGGAATATGACGAAGGAAGGCAATATCAAATACACCTTGATGTGTTTCTCCATCTGCTCCCACTAAGCCAGCACGATCAATACCAATAAAGACATTTAAATTTGGGCGAGCAATATCATGCAATACTTGGTCATAGGCACGTTGCAGGAATGTAGAATAAATTGCTAAAAATGGCTTCATCTTCTGTGTGGCTAGACCTGCTGCCATTGTTGCTGCATGTTGTTCAGCAATTCCTACATCAAAGAAACGATTTGGGAAGTCTTTTTGAATGCCTTGTAGCTTGGAGCCAACAGGCATAGCGGGTGTAATGGTCACCACACGCTTATCCTCATGAGCAATTTTACGTACCGTCTCAGCAACTAAACTACTCCAAGCTGGCCCCTTGGCCTCAGACTTTACAAAGGCACCGTTTTCAATTTTATACGGACCTGTCCCATGCCAATTGCCAATAGTATCGTCCTCAGCAGGTTTATAGCCTTTACCTTTTTTCGTAATCACATGAAGAAGGACTGGGCCTTTCACTTTTTTCGCATAGGATAAAGTCGTTTCAAGAGCCTCGAAATCATGTCCATCAATCGGACCAAGATATTTAAAACCTAGCTCCTCAAAAAACACTCCAGATACCACTAAATATTTTAAGCTGTCCTTCAAACGTTCAGCTGTAGAAGCAAGCTTACCACCTAATACAGGAATTTTATTAATGAGTGATTCTAGCTCTTCTTTCGCTTTGGAGTACTCCTTGGCTGTACGCAAACGACCTAAAACACTGTGTAAAGCACCAACATTTGGTGCAATCGACATTTCATTATCATTTAGTATGACAATCATATTCGTTTTCGCATGCCCAATATGATTTAAAGCCTCCAGTGCCATACCACCAGTTAAAGCGCCATCACCAATGATCGGGATAACATAGCTTTGTTCTTTTTTTATATCACGTGCTGCTGCCATACCCATGGCTGCTGATAAGGAAGTCGAGCTATGACCTGTTTCCCATTCATCATGTTCACTCTCCACGCGCTTTGGAAATCCACAAAGCCCTTTGAACTGACGCAGGGTGTCAAATTGACTCGCACGACCTGTTAAAATTTTATGCACGTAAGCTTGGTGGCCAACATCCCACAAAAACTTATCTTTTGGACTGTCAAACATTTTATGCAGCATTATCGTTAGTTCAACTACGCCTAAATTCGGCCCGATATGCCCGCCTGTGACAGAACATTTTTCGATTAAGAAGGTACGAATTTCTTGAGCAAGTTGCTCAAGCTCCTTCCTATTTAAGTTTTTTAAAAAGGATGGACTAGTTATTTTATTTAAATCCACCTTTCTCACACACCTTTTCAATAAAATATTCACCGCAATTGTGTTTCCACCATTATAACAGTGTTATCAATATGCTAAAAGTACGAACACTCCATTGTTTGCATATTGCAAACGTTCCCACCTATTCTAGCATATTCTTTTCCTTCAACGCCTTAATTTTCTCTTAGTTTTTACGATGAACAATATACGCAGCAAAGTCACGTAACAAGCTGACATCTATTGGTAATTGATCAAGTGCATTAATGGCATGTTGATAATGCTCAGCAAGCTTTTCTTTTGCTCCCTCTAACGTTAATAGTGCTGGGTAGGTGCTTTTATCACTAGCTACATCTTTCCCAGCTGTTTTTCCTAGTTCTTCTGTCGTTCCTTCAATATCTAAAATATCGTCTTGAATTTGGAAAGCAAGACCGATATGATGCGCATATTCCTTCAAAGTAGCACGGTCCTGCGCTGATACATCTGCTAATACAGCTCCCGCTTCAATACTAAAGCGCAATAAAGCACCTGTTTTATTAACATGGACCTGTTCCAGTTCAGCTAAATTCAACTGACGTTGCTCCCCTTCCATATCAAGTACTTGACCACCAACCATGCCTTCTGCGCCTGCTGCTACGCTAAGCAATTGGACAAGTTCAATGCGTTTTTCAGCAGACACTTCCATACGCGCTAAAATGCCAAATGCCAGTGTATTTAAAGCATCTCCAGCTAGCGTAGCCAGTGCTTCTCCATACACCTTATGATTTGTTGGCTTGCCTCTTCTGAAATCATCATTATCCATGCTCGGTAAATCATCATGAATTAATGAATATGTGTGAATGATTTCAATCACAGAACCGACAATCAAACCGTCCTGTAGATTTTTACGGTAAAGCTCAAGCACAGCTAAGACAAAAAGTGGACGAATACGTTTACCGCCTGCCTTTAATGAATAAAGCATAGATTCCTTTAAATCCGCTGGTGCATCAATTTTTTCAACAAGTGCATACATGGTTTCTTCAATTTGTGGTATATTGCTTTCGATAAAGTACTTTAATGGCTCATTCATTTCCTAATTCTCTCCCTTTAGTGGATCAAATGCTGTTGTTTCACCAGTTTCTTGGACAATCGATACAAGCTGCTCTTCAGCATGTTGCAGCTTACTATGGCAAAACTTTGATAGCTCCATTCCTTGCTTGTATAAATCAATCGCATTTTCCAATGGCACATCGCCTTGCTCTAGCTGGCGAACGATTTCTTCTAATGCCGTCATGGCTTCTGCAAACGTTTGTTGTTTTTCTGTCACAACGATTCCCCCTCATTCTTTGGCAAGATATTCGTCACTTCAGCCACTACCTTTCCATCATGGAAAGTGAGCGTAAGCTGATCCTGCTTTTGCACCTCAGTGGATGATTTAATCATTTGCTGATCTTTATATGCTACTGTAAAGCCTCTTGTTAGAATGGATAGTGGATTTAAAGCTTCTAATGTTCTAACTGTTGCCTCGAATTGTTGCTGCTGCTTCGCCACATAATACGTCGTAGCACGAGATAATTGTTGGATGCGTGCTTCAAGCTCCCGCTGATGGAAGACCAGTGCTTTTTTTGGTGAATGTTGCTCCACCGTACTATGTAATTGTTGAAGCTGGGCGCCTTTCTTCATCAAATCCACCTGCATCGCTGTCTGCAATCCGGACTCAAGCTGTGCTAATCTTTCCGTAAAAGGTCGATAAAGTCTTTCGGGCATGGACAATGGATAAGACTGTTGGAGCTTATTTAGACGTTGACGTTCAGCCATAAGTTGCGACCTAACCATCTGATGAAGTTGTGATTTTTGCGAAAGCACACGTTGAAATAATTCCGCTTGATCTGGTACAGCCATTTCAGCGGCTGCTGTTGGTGTAGGTGCACGTAAATCAGCGACATAATCAGCAATTGTCGTATCTGTTTCGTGACCGACTGCACTAATAATAGGGATTCGACTGTCGAAAATAGCCCGTGCGACTATTTCTTCGTTAAATGCCCATAGATCCTCGATTGAACCTCCCCCTCGTCCGACTATCAACACGTCACAGCTTGCCTCCTGATTAGCACGTTGAAGATTTTGCACAATATTCGGGGCTGCTTGTGCTCCTTGAACGAGTGTTGGATAAATTAAAATCTCAGCCAGAGGGTATCGTCTCTTTAACGTCGTACAAATATCTCGAATGGCAGCACCGGTTGTCGATGTTAACACACCAATTTTTTCAGGAAACTTTGGAATCGGCTGCTTCCACTCTGGTTTAAAAAGCCCTTCTTTTTGCAATTGCTCTTTTAATTGATTAAAGGCTACAAATAAGCTTCCAATGCCGTCAGGTTGCATTTCCTGCACATAGAGCTGATAGGTTCCATAGCCTTCGTAAACGTTTACATCACCGCGAATAAATACTTGCATACCTTCTTTTGGCTCAAACGCTAACTTCGCGGCCGCTGTTTTAAACATCGTAGCCGCTATTCGGGCACCATCGTCCTTTAATGTAAAGTAAATATGACCTGATTGATGAATTTTAACATTCGATAATTCACCCTTTACATATACTTCGCGTAAATGTGGATCGGCATCAAATTTTCGTTTAATATATTTTGTTAACGCTTTTACAGTTAAATAAGAAGCAGAGGACATGTTTTCGGCTCCTTTACTAAAATCAAGTTTTTCACAAAACTACACCTATCATAACATTTTTTACAGTCGTTGACGTGTCAAAATGCAGTTTCGCTAGAAAAAACGACGATGTTTCCTCTATCGAAAAATAACTATAACACATTCCTACACGTTCTCACTATTAGAAACTGTGTATTGTGATACATTACAAAACAAAGTCCCATAACAAGAGACGTTATGAGACTTTATATTTTAATAGAATAGTAATAAAAGGGTCCCTACAATAAAGCAATAGTACGTAAAATAGCTAAGTTTACCACTCTTCATAATGCCCATAAACCAACGCATCGCAAAATAAGTCATAATGAGTGTTGCCAGGAAAGTAGCTGCATAGGGCAATGCTAATGTACCTTTATTCGGCTCGTCTAAAAAATCTGTAATTCCTAGGACAACACCGCCCAAACTCACAGGAATATAAAGCATAAAGGAGAAACGTAAAGCTGTATCCTGCTTCATCCCTACAGCTATAGCTGCAATAATTGTTGCTCCAGAACGGCTAATGCCTGGCGTTAAAGCAACCGCTTGCCCCAATCCTACAATAATGGCATCCTTTGCACGTAAATCTGCATCTTTTTTCTTACCGCGCATATTACGTATTAACCATAATGCAGTCCCTGTGACAAATAACATGAGCGCAATCGTCGTCATACTGACATTATCAGCTATGACATCGCTTAATAACACCCCTAAAACGCCAGCAGGGATTGAACCAATGACGATATACAAAGCAAAACGAAAATCTGCATGATACCGCTTTTCACGTGTCTTCAGATAAAGAAAAAAATGAGTAATAAGCCGAGCAATATCCTCACGATAAATATACATAATAGCGAGTAACGAAGCTGTATTTGTTAAAATGGCAAATGTAAAACCTTGCTCTCCAAGTCCAAGCATTTCACTGGCAATCATCACATGCCCACTCGACGATACAGGAATGGGTTCTGTGAAACCTTGGACAAGACCAATGATGATATGTTTGACAATTAACACAATATCGATATTTTCCATAAAAACCTCCTTCTAAGTATGTATGTCCCAAACGTTACATTAGACGTCAAAAATAGCATAAAAGTTCTGTATTTACGCCACAAAAAAAGCCATCTCAAAACAATGTTGAGATGCCTTTTTTCGTAAGGTTATTTATTGTGTAAGCTTATTTTCAGCTGCTTGCACTGTGTTGAATAGTAACATGGTGATGGTCATTGGGCCTACGCCGCCTGGTACAGGAGTAATATGAGACGCAATTCCATCCACCTCTGCAAAGTTTACGTCGCCGCATAATTTATTGTTGTCATCGCGATTAATCCCTACATCAATGACAACAGCCCCTTCTTTTACATGCTCTTTCGTAATAAAGTTCGCACGTCCAACAGCGGCAATTAAAATATCTGCTTGTTTTGTAAATGAAGGCAAATCTGGCGTTTTAGAATGCGTATAGGTCACCGTTGCATCCTTTTGCAATAATAGTTGTCCCATTGGTTTACCAACGATATGACTACGTCCTACGATGACTGCATGTTTTCCAGCGATTTCAATTCCTGAATACTCAAGAAGCTTCATCACGCCAAACGGTGTACAAGGTAAAAATGTTTCTTGGCCAAGCATCATTTTCCCAACACTGACAGGTGAGAAACCGTCGACATCTTTCTCGACAGCTATCGTCGCAATGACTGTATCCTCATCAATATGTTTTGGGAGTGGTAATTGTACTAAAATACCGTGAATATCCTCACGTTGATTTAAACGTTGAATTTGTGCTAATAATTCCTCTTGCGTTGTTTCTTCTGGTAATTTAATGAGTTCTGAGAACATACCAATTGCTTCACAAGATTTTTGTTTATTTCTCACATATGTAGCTGAAGCTTGGTTGTCTCCAACTAATACAACCGCTAAACCAGGTGTTAACCCTCGTTCTTTTAAACGAATGACACGCTCCGCCACAGCATTACGAATTTCTTGACCAATCTCTTTACCATTAATAATTGCACTTGACATAAACCTTCGTTACTCCTTCCAATTCAACACATTATTCTTGTTCTGTAAATTTAGAAAGTACACCATTGACGAATTTAGATGAACTATCTTCGCCAAATGTTTTACATAACTCGATTGCTTCGTTTAGTACTACTCTCTTTGGTGTTTCAGGCATGTATAACAGTTCGTATACAGCTAGGCGTAATACCGTTCTTTCAATTTTGGGTAGACGGGCAAGTGACCACTTTTCAAGATGCTGTTCTAATGTAGCATCAATTTCCTCCAAATGTTCAGCTGTTCCATTCACAATCTTTTCATAGAAGGCATTGGTAGGTTGACCTTTAATATGGCCCATTGCTTCTTCAACTGTTAGATCCGTGTTGTCTAGCTGAAACAAAACTTGCAACGCTTTTTCGCGTGCTTCATGTCGTTTCATGTAAAGCTCTCCTTCTTAAGTGGCATTAAGGTTTATAATAGCATAAAATCGCCCGAGAAACACGATTTCAAGCAAGTTTTCAATAATCTGAAACCTTTTTCAAGGAACTTTTTGCTTCATTTATCCTTTCATTCAATTGGAGCTCTCCTCTAATCAAATATTGTTATTCAAAAATGAAGGTTTCATTTCCATAATGGTATACTAAAGAAGAAAATAAAAAGAATCTTCAGAGGTGTTGACAATGCAATATGAGGCTGTATGCACGAGCTGTAAAAAACCATTTAAATTGATGGAAGGTGAGGAGCAATATAAACAAATGAAGGAACGAAAATCTCGCCTATTTTACTGCGAGGATTGCAAGCATAAAATTCGTTTTGATGCCATTCGGAACTTCTTTAGCTATTACTAGTGGAGGCCATTTTATGAAGGAACATTATTATACCATTGGTGAGGTTGCCAAACTTTCAAATTTATCGATTCAGACGTTACGTTACTATGATCAAATTGATTTATTTAAGCCTGCTTATACTGATCCCTACACCCATTACCGTTATTATAAAGGCAATCAGCTTTTCTATTTAGACATTATCAAATCGCTTAAATATATCGGCGTTACGCTCGAAGATATAAAAAAAGCACTGACACTAACTTCAGAAGAATTGCTTGCTTTTTTAGCACAGCAAGAGCTACGTATAAACGAAAAGATTTCACGTTTAAACGAAGCCAAAAATACGTTACTGAAAACGAAAAAACAATTACAGGAGCAAATTGATATCCCGATTTTTGGTGGGGTCTATATGCAGATAGAAGAAGCTATGCCCGTTCTGCAAGTGACAACAACTGAATTAACACCAACATCGAGCACGAGTACATATTATGCAACATTAACTAAAATCATCGAAAAGGAAGGCAGTGTCTTAAATAGTCGATATGGTTGTACATATCCTCTTGTGCCCTATAAAGAGGTCAATGATATTATTTATGATGCTGTCTTCACTCCTCTTTTAACAGAGCGCACATTTTCGAAGCTTTCACCCAATGTACAGCAAACTATCATCCCTGCTGGTAAGTATGTATGCATTGCCTTTATTTATGACCTCGATACTTATTTTTCATTCTATGAAAAATTGAGAAATTACGTGTTGGCACAGCAAGAAATTTTTGAATCACAAGTGTATGAGCTATATATGCCAGCAACTCTAACGATGGAGAAAGAAAAGAAATTTATTGTAGAATTAAAGATTAGGGAAAAACAAGAAACAATGATTTCTGCGAAAAAGTAGCTACGGATTCGTATAACTCCTCATGAAAACTTCCAAACTAATAAAAACTTTTAAAAATTAAAACAAATCTTTTGACCCTATAGTTACTATAGGGTTTATCGTATTACATGGAAATAATCTAGTAGATTTAATACAAATGTATCGTGAACAAATAGAAGGAGTACTTTATGAGCAAGAAACAAAATATAACTTTAGCCATTTTACTGTCTAATCTTTTCATTGCCTTTTTAGGGATTGGCTTAGTCATCCCTGTTTTACCAACGATTATGAATGAGCTCCATATTTCGGGCTCTGTCGTTGGTTATATGGTGGCAGCCTTTGCTATCACACAATTAATCGCATCACCAATTGCTGGTAAGCTTGTCGATAATATTGGCCGCAAAATTATGATTGTTGCAGGTCTTTTTATTTTTGGACTTTCAGAGTTTTTATTCGGCTTTGGTCGTTCAGTTGAAATCCTCTTTGTCTCCCGTATGCTAGGTGGCGTGAGTGCAGCTTTCATTATGCCAGCCGTAACTGCCTATATTGCCGATATTACAACATTGGCACAGCGTCCAAAAGCACTTGGTTATATGAGTGCAGCCATCAGCACAGGGTTTATTATCGGTCCTGGCATCGGTGGTTTTTTAGCTGAATATGGTACACGTATACCATTTTATGCAGCTGGGGTACTTGGTCTGTTCGCGGCTATCCTGTCATTTATGTTTTTAAAAGAACCGACACGTGCTACAGACAATGAAGAATCGGCACCATCTATTGTTGGTAGTGTCAAGCGAGTTTTTAGCCCGCTCTACTTCATTCCATTCATTCTTATTTTCGTTCTGTCATTTGGCCTCGCTGCATTCGAATCGCTATTTAGCTTATTCGTCGATCACAAATTTGCGTTCACACCATCTGATATCGCCATTATCATTACAGGCAGTGGTATTGTAGGTGCCTTGGCTCAATTAATACTATTTGATTGGCTGACAAAGAAAATGGGCGAAATTAATGTTATTCGTTACTCACTAATCCTTTCAGCAGTTTTAACATTCGCCATGACGATAGTGAATCATTATTTTGCCATCTTATTTGTTACATTCTTTATTTTCGTAGGCTTCGATTTAATTCGTCCTGCAGTTACTTCCTATTTATCAAAAATCGCTGGAAATGAACAAGGATTTGTTGGTGGAATGAACTCTATGTTTACAAGTCTTGGTAATATTTTCGGCCCAATCTTAGGTGGTATATTGTTCGATGTGAACCTGAACTATCCATATTATTTTGCCACAATCGTCTTAGTGCTTGGCGTCATTCTTGCATTATTCTGGAGAAAGCCAAAGCATATTGAATTATAAAAATGAACGATACACATCTATACAAATGAATCCTAGAGAATCCTCCTAAAAAAAGATTGCCCTTGCGATGAACAAATCATCGTTGGGCAATCCTTCTTTTTATTCATGCACTACGGTTTCTTCTTTTTCGAAATGAATTCCTGTAATATGCACATTCACTTCTGCTGTTTCTAGTGCTGTCATATTTAAAATAGCTTGTCGTATTTGGGTTTGAACTTCCTTCGCTACCCTAGGAATGGCATATCCATATTTCACAGAGCAAAATACATCAATAGCAATTTCACCCGTTTCCGTTACACCTGATTTAATGCCTTTATTGTGTACTTTTTTACCGAAACGTTCCACGACACCCGTCGCAATATTTCCACGAGTTGCAGCAATGCCTTCAACTTCATTGACAGCAATCCCAGCTACAACTTCGATCACCTCTGCCGCTACCTCAATTTTTCCAAGCTCTTCTTTTCCAGAAGGTGTTGGTTGTACGAAAGATTGTCCTACTTTCTCTGCCATACAAATATCATCCTTTCCCTTACACATCACAAACAAGTGCTGTACTTACGTTCATTATACTATAAAAAGGAAGGTTTGGCTGTCGAAAGCCGTTTTAATTTATCGATAGAATCGTTGAATGGGAATTATTGATCCTCGACATCTATTAGGTAAACCCCATTTTCAAATCCACCACGTATTATTTTCTTATACTCACGAGTCGCATCTAGCTCTTCATAGCTTACACCTAACACTCTTATGGCTGCATGAATAAGCTCAAGTATATCTGCTAACTCCTCCATATTTGCTTGTCTATCTTTTGCGTCATGAAATTCTGATGTTTCTTCTATCATCTTAGCTTTTATTGCCGTCAAGAGCTCATTAGATTCTAGGGTGCGCGCATGATAAAATAAACCCTTTGCTTGAATAATGTCTAAAATCTTATCTCTCACAAGCTTATTGTATACAGGCATCTATTGATTAACTCCTATTCATCCAAAAGTTTTGTACTATCACCAACTTCTATTATATAGTATCATTTCTATAATATAGAAATAGTTTCAGAATAGAGGTGTAGGATGTTACGAAAATGGTTGTTGGGTATTGGGGCGGCTGTCATTATTTTTACAATGCTTATTTTATTATTAGGAAATAGAGCTACTGAAGATACCTTGCTCGCAAAAAATATAATGGAGCAAGCTAATGGTGGCTCAAAAATCGTTTCACTAAATCAATTGACTACTTTTGATTGGGAAAAAGCACAAGTTTATGGACCTTATACAACGAGAGATGCTATTGAAGTAACAATGGACATTCAGTTTAAAGGTAGCACCAGTGGAATAGATGTCCGAGAAGATATTTTTCTACTTGTATTTGCTAAAGAAGGTCATGCTATAAAGACAGCCGTGCTTTACAGAAAAGTTGGAGACTATACAACTAAGGGTGGTATGCTAACACCTGAGAACGACCTTCTATATATTGAATAGCAGTCATTCTAAATTAGTAGGAGCTGCTAAGATGTTCTCTTGTTGTTAATGCTATTTGTTTTATTAAAATTTAATGGAAATATAAAAAACCTCCTAACTAATAAAAGTTAGAAGGTTTTAAAATTGCGAACGCTTACTTCGCTTTTTCTGCTACACCCAATACATCATTCTCTTCAAGGAACTTCGTATTGAATTGTGCTGATTTGAAGACGTCATTGTTCATTAGTGCTTGGTGGAATGGGATGGTTGTTCCTTAAGGCTTCATGAAACATCTTCTAATACTCAGAAACCCTTACAGAGCAAGGATTATACGGATATTTAAGAATAAAATGATTTCAGAACGCAATACTATCACCTTCTATTAAATAGAATAGCATTTTTAAAAGTTGAACGCTAGACGCTATCAGTTCGTTTCGTGAATCACTTCAATTCGTGTGAGTGTATGAGGTCACCTCTATATAGGAATATGCCCTACCTCATTATCGGAAACTACGCCCCCCTTCCATTAGGTCACAACAAACTCCTCAAGCATCCACTGTTTCACCACAGAAAATGAATCAATCTCACTCACAGGAAGGCTCATATATTCCAAAAGCTCCACAGATGCTATGTAAGACTTACCTGAACTACAACTTAATATTGTTATTTTGTCTTACACCAAGACTAATACCAAAATAAAAAACGAGATAAACCCTTAGTTTATCCCGCTTCTCTATAAACTGCGCAAGTTCTTAATCAGCAATGTCTAATTACCTTAAAATTTAATATATTATTAATAATTCAATCATATTTCTCTATTAATGAAATAATAGATATTAAGTATCCACTTATTTTTTCAAACTCTTTAGAGTCTTGTTTAACATCCTCAATACTTTTGATACCATGAAAAAACTTATTTCTCATTCTTTTAGCAATATAAAACAAATAAATAATTTTCGACTGTATCCTTGTCTTATCCATCGATTCTGCGAAAGTTTTAAAATAACCTTTCGCTTTTTGTGTCATTGCATCATTTTGATTAAATACAAGATTCAAAAATACTTCTTTATCTTTATCGTATTTCTGATAAAAATGATTAAATGATTTATTGATATTATCAATTAACCCATTACTTATACTATTATTAGATTTTTTGTCTTCGATAACTAATGAAAATTTATCTGTTTTAATATCTAAACTATTTACCCATGCTTCAAAATCACTAATACGCATATTATCAGACTTGAAAATACTACCTCTAGAATGATTTTCAAATAAACTCCATATAAATGTAAAATTTTTCGCTTCTTCAAGCCCACTATTTTGTGCATTATAAGTTTGTAGTACCCACTCAGTTATACTCATTAAATAACCCACTTCCTACTAATATCTATGATTCATATGAATGTTCTACTATATTAAGGAATGATTTTATCTATATATTTATTTCTGTAATATTTTTTGTATATCTACCTTTTTCAAACCTCTTAATAGAATATTCAATTCTTTTTCATGATAATTTCTTATATTTTCAAATTCTTCTGCAACTTGCTCTAAATCAATATCGGAATATCTACCTCCCGCTACCTCTCTTAAAAGTCTCTCCATTACATTTGGTAATAAAACTACTAAATTTTCATTTATTTTTTTTAATAATTCATCAATGTGTACTTTTACAATTTCTAATTCCGAAGTGTTCTGCAAGAGTATTAATGCTTTTATTTTCTTAACCAATATATGTGGCATATAGATACTATCTAACTTTACCTCTTTATTTTTTAAAAGCTCAAAGTTTTCTTTAGAAGGTTGTATTAAGTCAATAGGGTTTTCAATAGTTGAATAATTAATAAGCGAAGTAATTTCTTCTTCTAAATTAAACTTTATGGCTGTATATCTCTCTACAATTTTTTTAATAGAACTTTCATCAGAAAAAATATATCCGTAACTTTTTAATATACTAATGGCATTAAATATAGATAGCTCATAATAATTAATGTTAATTCCCTCTTTTAGTATCATCAATAATGATTCTTGCATTGGGTTCCCAATAGATTTTAAATAGGGATTTTCACCTCTTCTAAATTCGAAGTTTTCAATATTATCAATAAAAAATTCACCATTAGTCTTATCAAGCCACATCTCTACTAACCTCAAAAATTCTTTAATACAAGCACTAAATTCTATATGATATATTTCATTGAGATAAACGCTTTCTAATGCACTATCTACTTTTAAAGTTTCTTGTATATCTCCAAAGTCTACTACCATTCCTTTTTCACCATCAATTTTCCTTAACAATAAATAACCTTCTTTGTTTGTAGGATTTAAAGATTTCGAATCAAGTAAATAATACTCTGAATTGACTTTAGATGTATGTATAAATAAATTTGGGTGCGTTCTTAAAGAAATAAACTTATTATATTTTTTTATCCATTTAATAATGTTTGCAACAATAATTCCAAGTTCTTTTTTAAAATACATAGAAGATACGAAATCCTTAAATATTAATGTAAGTTCCTCTTCTATTTCTCGAAAATTTTTGTGGACTTGAAAACCAATAAATTCTTTATTCAAAAGTAAATCTTGCATATCAGATTCACTTAAATTTAATAGTTTAGTTATACGATTAAGATTATTCTCTTCGGAATTATAGGCATATACTATATTGGCTAGACTTTTGAGAACAGTAAGTAACTGTGTATCTATCTTAACTTTAAAAAAATCATTAATATCATCATCTAATAATCCACTAAAAAACAATTCTTCGACTGTCGCAGATATTATTTTTGCTAATCCACTTCTAACTTCACTTTTAACACGATTATTTATACTATACGTTATAATCCTTCTAAATTTAATGTCAAACGGTAAGTCCTCTATACTACCATAATCTAGATTAAAAAAGCATAATACATTATTCCATCCAAGAGATTTAGCCGCATATCCTAATTCTAACAATACATTAGGATTAGGTGTTTTTCTTTCTTTGCTATTTGAGTTAATTATTGAAACATCTGCGATAAATAATTTACTAGAATCAATTTTTTTAAATAAAGTATCAACAATACCAGGTGTTCCAATTACTCCCTTTGTATCTCTTTCTATACTCATTTCTAAATGTAAATATTTGGAATTTTCAATATTTCTTATAGCATTTTTTATACACTGTTCTATAAATCCTCTATTCGAAGAATTAGGGAGATTTGATTGCCATGAATAAAATATTGTGTTCTTCAATAAAAAATAACCTCCTCTATTAACTAAAACGTTATACACGTATTAACATTTATCAATCGTTCTATCATTCACTGACAAATAACTCTTATTAATTGTTTCAAGATTCTTATGACCACTCCGCTTTGCTAGGTCTGCTCCCACTTCGTATACAACTGTAATTTGAGTTTTTCGTAATGTGTACGGCATTTGTGAATAGCTTTACGATGAGCTGTGTTGCTCCCCTGATAGCTTCTCACTATAATACATTTCTTTATGTAATTATACCCTCCATTCACATCATCCGTTATCGTAAAGTCGGTTTAAAACAGCTTTAATGACTCGTAGACTGCTTTGTTTCCATACATCTGAAAATCCCCTAAGCTCGCAATCCAACCAAATATAGACTCCAATTTAATGTCATCTACGTATTCAATTTTCATTGCATCTACTAAACATGTTCTATAAAATATGAAATTCCAACTATAGATAATTGGATAAATATTCCAAATATGTTTCCCGTTAGAGAACTACAAACAGGATTACCAAAGATTTTTCCTATATTTGTTGATAGAATAAATGATGAGCTTTGGGAAAAAGTATTGAAAAATATAATTTCTTGGTATTTTGATGCAATGAGTTCTAAATATTTAGAAACTAAAATAGTTGCTTTGTAAATTGCTTTAGAAAATATTGCATGGACATATATAGTGGAGGACTAAGAAATATTGGGTAGACAAGCATTTGATAAATTAAGAATGCTTTTGTATGAGTTTGAGGTATTCCACACATTGAGAGCTTTAAAAATTTGAGTGGTAAATATAATGATGGTGCACACTTATTTACTGAAATTAGAAATGATATTGTACATCCTAAAAAAATAATCGAGAGATGGAGTGGGAAGTTAAATATTATGTTCTGAAATTAGGTATTAAATATTTGGAATTAAGTATTCTAAAACCCAATAATTTATCCATATTTCCAGAAATATAATAATCCCTTCCAAAGTTAAAAGTTAAAAGTTAAAATATCTCCCTTACCAATCAATCCATTCTGTAAAATAATATTGATTTCGTTACTTGAATTTTTAATCCAGTTACTTAAAATGGAAATATTACTTTTTACCTTTCCATCAAAAATAATATTAGGTTATAGTAACCACTTTAGTATAATTTCCCCCTCAATTTCAACAGTTTTGATTGTTCTTGTAATTTATAATCCCTTCATAATTTTTCTTTCTTTATTTACGTTATCCATTGATATTTTCGAAATAAAGGCTGTTTCTGTTAACATAATTATTCCCCCTATTGTCATCCCATTTACAACAAAATATACCAATTTAAATTTTAAATCAAACTCCAATTTCATTTAGAATTGAGTAATAATAAGATTGGAGTTTTCCTATTATACTTGGATAACTTCACTAATAAATAAAATAGTTGCAGTCAAATAGTTTTATTTATTGAAATCCATTTATCAAATAATTTATTTAAATACTAATTCGGCACTTTACATTTAAAGTTCTATTTTAAACTTATCTTTATTAAATATGTATTTATCTCCTTTTATTTCAAAGTCATTTGATAATTTCACAATTTTATTACCATCTTTACTATGAATTGTTATTTGAATCTTATATTTCCCCTCTTCTAATATTTCCTCAATTTCCTCACCCAGGTTTATATTATTTTTTAGGGTTGATTGCTGTTTATTTGAATTAATTCTTGAAATCCCATTTGATTTATTTTCTAATAATGATGATGATTCATAAACTTCAAAAAAACTTCCACTAAAATCTTTTTTATCTATATCGATTTCCTTAATTAAAAACCAATCTTCCTTCTCTTGCATATAAAGATGAATTTTTAAGTTTTCTAATTGTATATTAGTTAATTGTATATCTATTGGGAGCATACTATTGTTTTCAAAATCAACATCAACAGTCTGCCCTTTAGAAAATGATAATACTGAATATGTAAAGAATAGAATAAACAGTAAAAATAGTATGTAGAACCAAAAACTCATATGTGTTTTTCTTAATTTTACTGCATCATAAATTTTTCTACATACTTCGAAAAATTTGTTTCTCATTTTTTTTATAATTAATACTAGTGAACTAATTAATACTAAAAAAATGAGTGTTGAAATCCACCAAAACAGATTAAAAAAATTCATCATTAATTCTATAAATAAAATAAACATAGTTGTAATAACAAATAAAGCTATATTTAAATATAAAATACTAAAAATTTCATTAAAATTTTTATTAGCCTCATTTTTGGCTTCTTCAAAAATAATGTCGTCATTAAAGTCCTTAAAAGTCTTCAATTCTGAAAAAATGTATCTGCTTCCTCCAATAAAAATGGTAACTAGCATTGTTACTAACACTAGAGCAATAATATGTTCAGAGCTAAATAAACTTTTAGTATTGAGATTATTAAAAACAAAAAAAGTAAAATCAAATGATTTTATTAACACGTACCAAATAACACCTAATATAGTTAAAGTAATACCTAACCTTGTTGCTCTATCAATATTACTATTCTGCATACATAACCAACCACCTTTAAAAAATAAAATTAGTTTAATTTAGATTTTATTCATTTAGGAGAGTGATTAAATCTATTACACTCTTCTATTATTTAAATTCACTTTAAATAAACACAAAAGAATATTTATCCAATTCGATCCTATCTCTAGAACTATACTTTATAGTATACTATATGATTTACTATTCTAAGCTTAAAGAACATTATTTTAAAAACACATTAGTAAATAATCCCCATTACATACTCCTTTTATTTTATAAGAGTTTGAATGGCTTGACTTTTCTAATAATACATAAAAATTCTGATTTTTCAATCCTACGGCTTCTCTAATTTCTGTAAATCTTATTGATTCTTTATCTGAATTATTTTCTATATAGTTATACCCAGCTTTCAAATTTTTATTATCGCCTTTAGAAAATTCCTTTTCTTTTATTAACTTTTCAGGTGTCCATTCTAAAATATTACACTTAGGAAATTTTAAACCAATTAATCGAGCAATATTTTATAATTATGAAAAATTAAAATCTCACCATCTACATTTCTAGAATTGTCTCTTTGATTACTTCTTTTAATTTCTTGTGAATAGTCAACTAACAAATGGCTTTATATCAAGGTTTTCAATGTATGCTAATTAGCAAAAGAATACATTTATCGTTAAATGGTACATACTTACGGCTTTATTACATTACAACACAATCAAAATAAGAACTTACATTCCTTATTGGTGTAAATCACTATTTTTTTAGTAATTCATTTAAAACACTCTTCCTTAGTCAATGATTATACATTCTCCTGTATTTTTATTAATTTGATTAGTGGCGATTTAGAATTTGTCGTGTCGCATCTGGTAACAGTTAATCATTCTTGTTACAAATTTATAAGAAATATTTCATAAATTTGAAACTTTCTACATTTTTCATCGTATATAAAAATGAATTTGATTTTTACAATTCAAACTATGAGCAATTAATCATTTTGTTCAGCATAATTGAAGTAACTATTTAATTCAACTTATATATCTAAAGGAGGAATTTACCATGTTTTTTTCAAATACTAACCCAAAATTTGAAATCCTAAGAGCCACAAATAATCAATACTACTTTGTGCTAAAAGCTCCTAATGGTGAGATTATTGCAACAAGTGAAACCTACACAACAAAAGAAAACTGTAAAAATGGTATTAATTCAGTCAAGGTAAATGCACCAAAAGCAACTGTTGTAGACAATTCTTAAGAGAAACATTAATCAATCAAAAGGACTTGTGTGTAGAAGTTATACACAAGTCCTTTTTCACAGTCAACAAGTGTCATGACTTCATCAAAGCCCCCTATAGCGTGACTATAAGCTTCTGACATGACAACAAAAAAAGATAGAGCTGTTTGCTCCACCTTTTAAAAAAATTATCTATTCCAATGAATAAGTAATATCATATACATATCCATTCTTCATTGTTAAAACTACATCATCACCATAAGTCCAAAATTCAGCTTCTACATTTCTATGAGACAGCATCCTTATAATCACCTTGTTTATAATGTTCGTATGCTTTAAGAAACTCTTCTGAAACTGCATTCAACTCCTGCCCTTGCAATAGTTGAATGGAGGTTTTCACCACCTCATTATGAATCAATTGAAAATCAATTCTAATCAATTGATTTTCAACTATTTCATAACCCAAAGAATTTTCTTTTAACTTCCTGTTAATTCTCTTGATTGCTCTTTGCCATTTTTCTTTGAATCTATAATCGTTCATGGCATAATCGTGATGGTAGAACACTAATAAATCGATTACATTGATTGCTGATTTATTATCGGTACTCAAGAGAAAAGACATTACATAATTTACACTAGAATCACTACTTTCATTATATCTTACAGTACAATCAAGATGTAATAATCCCAATTCAAACTTTATTTCACTTACCACAAATTCCTAAAATTAACTACTATCCGTAATGTACCCACGTTTAAATTCATTTACTACCTCACTGATTAGCATAGCAAATTGTGTTCTGAAACTATGTGGAATCTCATCATATTCATATACGTCTTCTCTTAATTCTATAGTGTTCCTTCTTGAAAACAGTTCAAAAACCATCTATGAATCCCTCAATGATGTTTAGTGCTTGATTAAAAATTTCTTGAGCCACTTTAGAGTCACGTAACATGAAGCCTACTACAAGGATTGCTCGTTTGTTAAACATTGTAGCACCACGTTTACCAATGCCATACTCAGTAACATTATAAAGTGACAAGTTGTTACTTTTAAAAACTTCACCAAACTCAGCGAATCTCATTACTTTCACACCGTTTGTTTCAAGTTCCTTACGATTGCGCTGAATAATTTGTCTAACCACTGTTTGGTCAACACCATAGAACTCAGCAACTTGTTTAGTTGTAGCGAGTGCAGTATTAGGTAGTAATGACAAGTTACCTACAGAATCAGTTATATTAGGTCACTACTGTTGTTTCTATCGCTGTTCATTGGCTTCAAAATCAACAATTGTACTTTTTGGCACTATATATTATATAGTGTAAATATCTACATTAGTTAATTTTTAAAAGGTAGTTGCTCCATAGTCACTACTATATCATCCCTTTTGTTGTAATCATCTTTTTGAATGGCTTTGATTACTGTAACTGTTTGCGTAGTAAGTAGTTGCCATTCTATCATCATCTGTCATACCTATCATATAGTAGTCTTGATTGAACTTGAAAGAAATCAAATTGTAACCCTTTAGAGCATTAAGGTATTTAATCATTGTACGTCTTGGTAGACCTGTTTCAATACTTAGTTTCTCGTAAGATACATCATAACCATTTCTAAAAATGTCATGCTTATGCTTCAACCAACTATACAGATAGAAGCCTATTGTGCCTATTTCATCATTTGCCATACAGTACATGAACACATTAAAGTCCACTGAATGTGTATTTGAAACATCAAAGAATGTTCCCTGCGCTTCTTCTTCAACTATCTGATTAGTTTCTACATTGTGCTTTAAAATAGTTCGCTCAAATGCTTTGAGTGGTTTCTATAAGAAGAACATCTTAGGAATCTCAGGTAATATATCTTTTGGATGAGGAACTCAAACTTCTCTTCTTAGTTTCTTCTTTTATTAGAACTTCACATAGTAATTTAAACATCTTTTCTATTTCAAGAATAAAATAATTACAAGCCTCTTCACCTAAAATAAAGCTTTTTCCATTCTCAGATAGACCAATGCTTTTATCAGATAAATCTTCAACAACCTTTATGAGCTTTTTGTCTGATTCACCCATCCAAGTAATATAGCCTCTTTTATGAACAATACAATTCCTTAATTTTCTATAGTTAGAAAAATCATTTTTGAAATTCTTAGGAATCTTATAATTCAAGGCTTTTTCTATAATGTTAAAATACTGAGTAAGTATGGGTAGCTTTCTATTTTCTTTTAATGTCTCTTCTATTTTTAAACGATACTTACAAATTTCAATGAATCTGTAAAGAACATCCTCTAAAAGACTGTATATACTTATAAATACAGAATTATTTAGTAAATATGGATACCTAATATCAATTCGGTGTGCATACTCATAATCATTCGACAATAAAAAATTAAATGCATCTAAATCTCTTTCAAGCATTTCATTCTTAATTTTCTCTACACTTAATTTCATATCGTCTAAATAGTATGTAAAATCTTGTAGTTCCAACCCAATTAGTCTGTAATACAAATCTAATGGTTTATGGATATCATATACCCTTGTAGCAATCACTCCATTTGCATCTTTTGCATCAATACCAAATCTAGTATATATTTCGTCCATAAAGTATCCTCCTAAAATAATCTAAATTGTTCAATTCACTAATTGACTTCATCTTACCTTGAAGACATAGTAAGAACAATGGCATGTTGCTAAAATGACTGCCTACATCATAGAAACAAACTGAATCTAAGACATAGACAGCAATTAAAAATTATAGACCCTCTCAAATCCTTTGTTACATCTTCAACATCTATAAAGTTAAACAACCTTGATTAGATTACATGATTAACCTAGTAAGGCTACAAGTAATCCCTCAGCCCCTTCAATACATCGTCAGAGCTTATGCCTAGATAACGAGTTGTAGTTGATAGGCTTTTATGCGAAAGTGCCTTACTAATTAAAACAACATCTGCCCCCTTCTTCCTTAAGTTAGTTGCATACAACCTTCTAATAGCATGAGCGCTGATATTGTTTAACTTGTACTTCTTAGCATAGTAAGAAAGCCTTTTAGTAATTGCACATGGCTTTGTTTCAACATCTAGAGAATCATCAAACTTACTTAAAAACACAACTTCATTTCGTTTCTTATAATGTTTACGAATAATATTATTTTGAGTTATCAAACGTTTCAAATACAGTGCTAATTCCTCATCGAAAGGCAATTTCAATACATCACATCCTGGTTCTTCATAATGTCACCTGTCAGTAGCGATGAGTTAGTCTTAAAGTTAATATGTTTCTCTTCTAGCTGTATTAACGTATTCATTCGAATGCCCGTCTTGTATATAGTCAGTATAGCTACCGCATCACGAAACTGAATGAAATTCGTCATATCAAGTAATGACAATAAAATTGACAATTGCTTCTCGTCAGCAGGAAGTTTAATCTTGGTATCAACACGTATACGAATGTCTTTCCAAAAGTTTCTCTCTATACATCCGTTATCGTAAAGCCGATTTAAAACAGCTTTAATGACACGTAGACGGCTTTGTTTCGATACATCTGAAATATCCCTAAGCTCGCAAGCCAACCAAATATAGACTCCAATTTAATGTCATCTACATATTCAATTTTCATTGCATCTACTAAACGTTTAAAAGTATAAATATATTCACTGATCGTCGCTTTACGAACGCCCGACAGACGCATCTGCTCTTTCACAATTAACAAAGCACTATTAATTTCCACACCTTTCTTACCCTCGTGTAATTCGGCTACATCAATCATTAGCTTTGGTGGAGTAATCAGTATCGTATCTTTCTCTTTAAACGTACCCTCAAAACTTGGTAGCTGTATAGCTTCTGTTACATCTTCTAAATCAAAAATCCCTGTACGCTGACCTTTTTTAGCCAAATAAAAAACCTCCTAACTAATAAAAGTTAGAAGGTTTTAAAATTGCGAACGCTTACTTCGCTTTTTCTGCTACACCCAATACATCATTCTCTTCAAGGAACTTCGTATTGAATTGTGCTGATTTGAAGACATCATTGTTCATGAGTGCTTGGTGGAATGGGATGGTTGTATTGATCCCAGGACCAGATACTTCGAATTCACTTAGCGCGCGGTTCATTTTCGCAATCGCTTCTTCACGTGTATCCGCATGAACAATGAGTTTTGCTACCATTGAATCATAATATGGTGGGATTGTATAGCCTGCATAGACAGCAGAATCAATACGTACACCATAGCCGCCTGGCGTTACATACGTATCTACCGTTCCTGCTGATGGCATGAAGTTTTTATAGGCATTTTCTGCGTTAATACGGCATTCAATAGCCCAACCATTTAATTGAATATCGTCTTGTGTGAATGGAAGCTTCTCACCAGATGCGATTTTTAATTGTTGTTGTACAAGATCTACACCAGAAATCATTTCTGTAACTGGGTGCTCCACTTGAATACGAGTATTCATTTCCATGAAGTAGAACTTGTCTTCTTGATAATCATAAATGAATTCGATTGTACCGGCACCTTCGTAGTTACATGCTTGTGCCGCTTTTACTGCCGCAGCACCCATTTCAGCACGACGCTCAGAAGATAGTGCTGGAGATGGAGCTTCCTCGACTAGTTTCTGCATACGACGTTGAACTGTACAGTCACGTTCGCCTAAATGCACTACATTGCCATAGCCATCTGCTAAAACTTGGATTTCACAGTGACGGAAGTACTCGATGAATTTCTCTAAATATACGCCAGGGTTGCCGAATGCAGCAGCTGCCTCTTTTTGCGTAATATCAATACCTTTTACAAGGTCTTCTTCTGTACGAGCTACACGGATTCCTTTACCACCACCACCAGCAGTTGCTTTAATGATGACAGGATAACCAATTTGAGCAGCCCATTCTTTACCTGTTTCGATATCTGGCACAATACCAGTGCCAGGAACAAGTGGAACGCCTGCTGCTTCCATTGTTGTACGTGCAACGTCCTTGATACCCATAATTTTAATTGAATCAGAGGATGGACCGATAAATTTAATGCCAGCGTTTTCACAAGCTTCAGCAAAATCAGCATTTTCCGATACGAAGCCATATCCTGGATGGATACCATCTGCACCTGTTTTTTCAGCTACACTAAGCAGCGCTGGGAAGCTAAGATAAGAATCTTTTGATAGCTTTGGTCCGATGCAATAAGCTTCATCTGCTAATTTCACATGTAATGCGTCCGCATCTGCTTCAGAGTAGACAGCAACCGATTGAATGCCTAACTCTTTACAAGCACGAATAATACGCACAGCGATTTCGCCGCGGTTTGCAATTAAAACTTTTTTCATTTGTTTTGCACTCCTTACTCAGCTTTTACAAGGAATAGTGGTTGGCCGTATTCTACTAAGTCGCCATCTTTCACAAGAACTTCAACGATTTCCCCTTGCACTTCTGCTTCGATTTCGTTGAATAATTTCATTGCTTCTACGATACATACGATTGTTTCATTTCCTACTTTATCACCTGGTTTTACGTAAACTGGTGAATCTGGGTTTGGTGCTTGATAGAAAGTACCGACCATCGGAGATACAATTTTATGTAACGAAGGGTCGTTAGTTGCTGATATAGCTGTGGCTGGAGCTTCTTCCACTTTAGCTGGTGCAGGTGTTACTGCTGGAGCTTCTGCTGGTGCAGATTGTTGTACAACAGGGGCTACTACTTCTTTTTTAGGTGCTACAGTTTCTGTAACAATAACATTATTCTTTTTTAGTTTTACTTTTGCACCATCTACTTCGTACACAAACTCGTCAATTGAAGAAGAATCTACTAATTTAATAATTTCACGAATTTCTTGAATTTTGAACATTTCTAACTCTCCTTATGAAATAAAATCTACTACAATAACTATTCTATATTTTTTCGTATCAATTTGAAATAGTTAAATGAAAATTAAGTAAATATGAACAAAATAAAAGGCTTTCCTTTACTAAACGAAAGCCTTTTCATAACGCTGATATATAACAACTATTTTTGAATTAACTAAATATTTATTTTTTTCTATATTTTTTAATTATTATTTGCACTAAACTTTACTTGCACATCATTTGCGCCTTCCATCTCTGTTTTTACCAAGTAAATAATTTCGTTTGCTTGTGCTTTTGACAATTCTTCAGCCATCACTGTAACAGAAACTTTTTCTCCTTCAGCGCGAACAAACGCATCTGAATAACCTAATGATTTAACGAGCATTTCAAGCATTGCTTCCGCTGATTCACGTTTAATCAGACCATCCATTTCATTAAATGCCTCATTTTTTTCTTCAGCAGAGGATTCCTCTGCAGCAATTTTTTGCGTTAACTGTTCACGTAGCTGACTTCTCTCATCACTTACCTGCATACGCATTTCTTCAAATAAGTGACTCGGTGAAGATACTTCTTGTGTGATATCATTTGTCGCTTCTTTATCTGTAACGCCTGTGACAGCTGTCTGTTGTAGTGTATCATCTGTAAAAATAGTTAGACCATTGAATTGTTTTGCTGGATCAACCAAATAATACACTGAAATGACTGCTACTAAACTTAATAATGTCATAAACCAAACTGTTCTTCTACGTACGCGCATTTACTTTTCCTCCTTATTTTCCATCGGAACGATTATGATTCGATGAATCGGTAACTGCATCACTTGACTGACGACTGCACGAATTTCATTTTTCACAAAGATATCGGATGCACCTTCTGAAACAACTAGCATTCCTGTTACGTTTTTCGCGCTTTGCTCAGTCCCTCGAAAATATTGGCTGAATAGTTTATTGGCCTCTTGGTCATTTGTCATCTCTCCATAATAAAAATAGACTTTAACCTCCCCAACACCTTGCATTGACTTCAAAGTTTGCTCAAGTTTTTCTTCATTGGTGAGTGGTGAACCTTTGTCGCTTGTTGAATTTGTCTGATACATAGGTAAAATGATGAATATTCCCATGGAGGCAGCTATCAAAATTAAAACCATCAATGACGTTGTTTTTTTTCGTGTCTTTTCCACATCACTTGTACATTGCCTCCCTTCATCTTCTCTTTTTCAAGTGTATGTACGCTTGTTTCTTCCTATGAATTGATAAATGGAATCTTTAATAGCAATTGCAAAAATACTAACGTGATGACCAATTTTGTTAGTGAAATTATTTCCTTATCATCCGTTAGAAACACAAATATCTGACATACAAAGAGCAATGCCAATAAAAGAATCAATCTATCTCCCCCCTGCCATCACTTGTACGAATACAATGAGGAAAAAACAAGAAAACATAAATGAAAAAGCAATGAGAAATGATACCGCACATAATGTAAATAGCGATTTACTAATTTGTTCTAGTAGTCTACAAATATCATCGAAGGCAATTGGTTCTAAAATAGCCGCCAACAATTTTAATGAATAAGCACTGACAACGAGCTGTACGGTTGGGATAAAGGACACTGTAATGACGGCGATAAAAGCACTAATACTAGTAAGTGAAGATGTAAATTGTGTCATATGCTGAAACATTGAAAAGCTGTCTACAATAAAAGAACCAACAACTGGAATATTTTCCTCAATTAATTTTTTGACGGGTTCCGCTACAGCAGCATTGACACTAAATGCTGCCACACCGCCTGCAGTCATCAACAGAATATAGCAAATAACGGAGGCAGAAACGATACTCATAATCGTAAAACGAATCAACTCAGCGATTCGTGTAAAAGAAATTTCCTTGACTATGACACTGCACACATCAAAGACAATGGCTAAAAGCACACCTGGAATAAGCCACTTACTACTAATAATGGTCAGGACTTGTACAAAAAACAGTAAAAAAGGCTGCCAGGAAGCAATCGCTGTAATACTACTTGATAGAAGAAAGCTTGAAGTTAAAATGGGATAAAATGCTGTAAATAGATGGGCTAGTCCTTGTGCAATTTCATCAATTAATGTAAAAGACTTAACTACAACTGGACCAATCGTTGCTAAAACAATCAGAAAAAAGAGTATCCTTGTCCCTTTTTCAAATTCTGGTAATACCATGTTCACAATCAAAACAATGATGACGTAGCTGCAAAGCATGAGCGTCATCTTTAGCAAGAGAAAGAATGGGTCGATTAAAAACGATAGTATTTGCTCCTGCAATGGCTTCGCTCCTTAGTTTAGCCTTTTTAAAATGGCCGACACCTCCTGTAAAACAGCCAAAAATTCTTTGAACCAATACAGCAAAATCACGATTTTTACTGCAGCAAAAACGATGTTCCCGAGCACCTTATAATTATGTTCTGCCAGCAGTAAAGACATCCACTGCCCGACATAGAACATACTTGCACTGATTAAAATAGCTTTCGCATAAGGTAAAAAGGCAAGTGTTTCTAACAGCTGTTTGACGAAAGGCATTAAAAGTATCGAGAACAACATGCCAAAAAGCAAGAACGAAAACATCACACTTATTAGCGCATGGAGTGGCTGTATAACTTCTTTTATCAGCAATAATAAAAGCAGCATGACAACAGCAACAATCACAATTTCCATTTACATTACCCGGAAGATGTAAGCCATTGGAAGAATGTTAAAATCTCATTAAAAAATAGACGTAAAAATCGAAGTAATTCTGCTGTCATATATAAGTAGGCAATGAAAAAGAGGAAAAATGAAAACTCCTTCTTCCCTGTTTGATCAAAGAAAACATGAAGAAGCGCAACGACTAGTCCCACTCCAGCAACTCTTAATACGTCTTGTAATTCCATTCCTACGCCCCCTCGTGTACAGCAATATATGTCGCTCTACCAAAAAAAAGACCTCTATACATATGTATAGAGATCTTTATTGATAAAATTTATAGAAGCTTTTCTACAATGCTTCTGACAGTGCCAGTTTGCTGTACGAGATAACTCTTTTCGCCCATCCACATCGATAAATAATCCGCATTACCTTGTTTGGCACTTTCTTTACGAATGGTAGTCGTTAAATAGTTTTGTAATGGATAAGGAGCTACTATCGCATCTTTCATACGTTTTGTAAAATCATTTATTAAGCCTCTTGCTGGTTTACCCGTAAAGGCGAGCGTAATCGTTGTTTGCTGTTCTTTCGAAGCTAACACAGCATTTTTATAAAGTGGCGAAATTTCGCATTCATCTGCCACTAGTAACGCTGTACCAATTTGAACAGCCTGTGCCCCGCCCTTTAATGCCTTTTGAATATCCTCTTTCGTCACAAGTCCACCTGCTGCGATAATAGGAATCGCAATTTGTCCAGCTACTTGTTGTAGTAAATCATATAATGGTATTAATTGCAGAGGGGCAGAAAAGGAGCCTCGATGACCGCCAGCCTCTCCTCCTTGTAGTACAACTGCATCCATTCCTGCTTGTTCTACTAGTATAGCTTCCTCTACTGTCGTAGCGGTACCAACCGTATAAATACCATTGTCTTTTAATTGCTGCAGAACCTCTGGAGAGGGCAACCCAAATGTAAATGAACAAATCGCTACCTGTTCCTCGATCACCGCCTGAATTTGACCTGCAAACACTTCCTTCGAAACAACACTTTGTACAGGTGATAATCCTAGTTCATCGTAAAAAGGTTGTAGTGCCATACGGGCTTGTTGTAAAACCTCGATATCAATTTTCGGTTCTTCTTGAACAAACAGATTGACCGCAAAGGACTTTGCTGTTAACTTCTTTACTTCCTGAATAAATTGCTTTGTTTGTGCACCATCTAAGTAGCCCGCTCCTATTGAGCCTAATAGCCCAGCCTCAGCGCAAGCCGCCACCAATTTCGGGGATGTCACGCCTGCCATTGGTGCTTGAATAATGGGATATGTCATATCAAATGTTTGTAGCATACCTTTCACTCCTTACGATTATTGTAAACAATTCTCCCAGCAATGACCATCTATCTGATGATAGAATCTTGATGGACTTTCAGTAAAAAAGAGTACGTGCTTCTATCTATTATCACATTAAATGAAAGGTTTGGCAGGATATGTATAAGAAAAAAATAAAAACCTACCCTTTTTTAAAGAGTAGGTTGGCTATTATTAATTATTAAGCACGAGAAACGTAAGAGCCTTCTTCTGTGTTAACGATTAAAACATCACCTTGGTTAACGAAGAAAGGTACTTGTACGATTAGACCTGTTTCAAGTGTAGCAGGTTTTGTACCGCCTGAAGCTGTATCTCCTTTGATCCCTGGTTCTGTTTCTGTAACTTCTAATTGAACAGTATTTGGTAATTCAATACCTAACATTTCACCTTGGTAAGATTGAATATGCACTTCCATATTTTCTTTTAGGAATTTTAATTCATATTCAATAGCAGCTGAAGCAAGTTCAGTTTGCTCGTAAGATTCTAAGTCCATGAATACATGCTCGTCGCCTTGTGCATATAGGTATTGCATTTTACGGTTATCAATTTGTGCTTTCTCTACTTTTTCACCAGCACGGAATGTTTTTTCATTCACTGAGCCGTTACGTAGGTTACGTAATTTAGAACGCACGAACGCAGCACCTTTACCTGGTTTAACGTGTTGGAAATCTAACACGCGGTATAATTGGCCATCAACAATAATTGTTAGACCTGTACGGAAATCGTTTACTGAAATCATTTGTGTTCCTCCAAAGTTTATAAAATAATGAGTTCTTTTGACGAATGTGTTAGTAGTTCATTACCCGTTTCAGTGATTAAAATATCATCCTCGATACGGACACCACCGATTCCTGGTAAGTAAACACCAGGTTCAATCGTCACGGCCATACCTGGCTCTAGCACTGTCTCTGAACGCATCGATAAGCCAGGGCCTTCATGTACTTCAAGACCAATACCATGTCCTAAAGAATGACCAAATGCGTCGCCATATCCTTTTTCTTTTAAGTAGTCACGTGCAATCGCATCCGCTTGAATACCTGTTAATCCAGGACCCACTTTTTCAAGTGCTAACAGTTGAGAAGCAAGGACTGCATTGTACATATCTACTAATTTTTCAGATGGTTCTCCAACAGCCACAGTACGTGTGATATCCGAAATATAGCCATTATATAGCGCACCAAAGTCTAAAGTAACAAAGTCGCCTTTTTCAATCACTTTATTCGTTGCAACGCCATGTGGTAATGCTGAACGAAGACCAGACGCAACAATTATGTCAAATGAAGACTGAGTTGCTCCTTGTTTACGCATGAAAAATTCTAATTCATTCGAAACCTCAAGCTCTGTTTTACCAGGCTTGATGAAGCCTAAAATATGTGTAAATGCGTGATCTGCAATTTCACACGCAGCCTTAATAATATTAATCTCTTGTTCCGTCTTAATCAAGCGAATTTTTTCAATTAGCCCAGAAATCGGCACTAAATCTGCTTGAATGTTTGATTTATACAGTTCATATGTGCCATAACTTACAGTATCTTTCTCAAAGCCCAATAATTTGATGCCCATATTGCTTACTTGTGTAGCAATTTCTTCAATGATTGTTGCTTCATGTTTGACAATGCGGAAGTCCTGAATTTGTGCAGCAGCCTGCTCTGTATAACGGAAATCTGTAATAAACACAGCATCATTTTGAGACACAATTGCTACGCCTGCTGTCCCTGTAAAACCAGTCATATAACGTCGGTTATACCCATTTGTGATTAAAATGCCATCGATGCTTTGTTCTTGAAGTGCTTTACGTAGCTTTTGTAATTTCAACATAATCAATTCTCCCTCTCGATAAATGTACGTAGTGCCAGTTCATAGCCTTTCGTCCCTAGTCCACAAATTTGACCAAGGCAGGCCGGAGCAAGATAAGAATGATGACGGAAAGCCTCACGTTTGTGGATATTGGAAATATGTACTTCGATAACCGGCACAGAAATTCCTGCAATCGCATCATGTAACGCGATGCTTGTATGGGTATACGCACCGGGATTAAAGATAATACCATCATATTTTTCGTCCTCTGCTTCATGCACCCAATCTACTAGTACCCCTTCGTGATTGGATTGACGAAATTCAACCGTAGCACCTAAAGAAGCCGCAAGATTTTGAACATTTTCTCTAACATCATCCAATGTTTCATATCCATAAATATGTGGCTCTCGTTTGCCAAGTCGATTTAAGTTCGGTCCATTCAAACATAATAACTTCACGCTTCTATTCGCCTCTTTCTATGTACTTGCCATTTATTTTATCATACACCGTGCATTCAGCAACTAATTTCAATTGATGGTTTCATAAATATCCCCTCAAACAAAGGGGATATTTTGTACCATTAACTTTCTTTTTGTGCTGTATGCTCCTTCTGATGAAAATTGGCCGTTTCCAACAAGAAGCGTAATAGACAGACAACAATCACTATAAATGGAATGGACAGTTTTTTAAAGGACGTCAGTTGTAATGGTAGATCTAAAGCAATCCACTCCAATGTAATAGTCACAAGAAGACCTAGCAGCAGTGACGAAAAGAAAGCTGGAATGATATAGACATAGCGCATGGTCATATATAAAAATAAGCCGATGATAAACAGCAGAAAGATAAAGAAGGTCCATTGAAATAATTTAGAGCTATCTTCAAACCAATTCCACTTTTTATAAAACCCAATCGGATGCCATTTAATAAGATGGAAATAATGTAAACCCTTTAAGCACAGCGCTAAAACAAGCGCATTTACAAGTGCGGTAATCGTCGCTACTTTCATCATCTAACCTCCTTTTTGCACACTAATGTTTTCCTGAAATGTACGATTAGTGTAGCCATATAGAAAATTTACTATGCGTAACTGTAGAGGTTTTTCACTAAATTTAGTACAATGGTACAGTTGAAATATATAAAGAGAGTGGTGTTAGCCTTGAGCAATTCACCTGTATACGGGGGACAAGCACAATTAGAAGGTGTGATGTTCGGAGGAAAGGAACATACTGTTACAGCCATTCGTCGTAACGATGATTCCATTGATTATTATCATTTTAAAAAAGTTCAAAAGCCTATTTTACAAAAGCTCAAAAAAATTCCATTTGTACGAGGCGTTGTAGCGCTCATTGAGTCGGCTGGCTTAGGCTCTCGTCACATGCAATTTGCAGGGGATCGTTATGATGTGACACCTGGCGAAGAAGAAGATCATAAAGAAGAAGGTTCTAAACTTCAAATGATACTTGGAGTTGCTGTAGTAGGTATTCTTTCCTTTTTATTCGGAAAATTTGCCTTTACATTAATTCCTGTTTTTATAGCTGATTTTTTCTCAAAATGGATTGAAGGAAAAACGGGACAAATTCTACTAGAGAGTGGTATTAAACTCCTTTTACTGCTAGCCTACTTATACTTTATCTCATTAACCCCTCTGATTAAGCGAGTATTTCAGTATCATGGTGCCGAGCATAAAGTTATTAACTGTTATGAGGCTGGCTTAGACATCACAGTAAAAAACGTTCAAGCTCAATCACGTCTGCACTATCGTTGTGGCAGTAGCTTCATTCTGTTCACAGTGTTTGTCGGCATGTTCTTATATTTCTTTGTACCAACTGACCCACTGTGGCTTCGTATTTTAGATCGGATTCTATTAATTCCTGTTGTACTTGGTATTTCATTTGAAGTATTACAAGCGACAAATGCTTGCCGCAATATCCCAGTGTTGCGTTTCCTTGGCTACCCTGGCTTATGGCTTCAATTACTGACAACTCGTGAACCAAAGGACGATCAAGTAGAAGTAGCAATTGCTTCCTTTAATATGCTACGTCAAGTAGAGCAGCAACCTGAAATTGCTGCAACATTGAACCATGAATAATAGAACAGGCAGTCCCAACAAGTGTTGGGGCTGCCTGTTTTATATTATTGCTCTATTTAGTATAAATAAGTGCAGTAAACAGCCCTATTAAATTTGGTAAGATACTGAAAACTAAAAACAGCCAATTATTCGTCATGATGGAGATGCTTGTAAAAATAAGAATGGACGCAGCAATAATACCTATGCCTAGCTTCACTCGAGAAAGCTGAAACGGGATGGGATTAAACATGTTGATGGACAAAACTCCCCCAATTATCCCTCAACTCCCTAAGTGCACTAAAAGAATAATACCTAAAACCATTGCTGAATTCAATTCAATGCCAAATACAATGAGTGTAAAGAAAATATAAATCGCCGCTAATGTCACATACCACGAATAGGATTTCGCTTTTTGCCAAATATAGCCGTGTAGCTCATCTAAACCTCTGTTTTTCTTCGCCTTACTCCGTCCTAACCACCAGCCTAAAATTCCACAAGTCATTCCCCCATACAATCCGATAATTCCCCCGATAGAAATCTCCATCACTCCATCCCCTCCTCTTCGAATATAAACACTTCTTCAATTGTGCAATTGAAAGCTTTTGAAATATTGTAGGCGAGTTCTAAAGATGGATTGAATTTCTCCGATTCAATTGCAATGATTGATTGTCGCGAGACGCCAACTACTTTAGACAACTCCTCCTGCGTAATCTTTTTCGATTTCCGTAATTCACGAATTCTATTTTTCATAAAGCCTCCTCGTTAAATGTAAAGTAAACTGTACATTTTTTAATAAGTAAAGTTTACTTTACACCATTTCATATGTCAAGTTGACTTTACAATTTAGTTCTCGTTTAAACAATAAAGGAATTCTTATGAAGAGCTATCAGGAGACATAGTGAGGACACCACACGCTAATTTTGAAAAATGTAGTCAGTTTGTGAAGAAAAGCATCCACCTCCATTTAATAGTTCCACCTCTATCGTACCTATCTACACTCTGAAATAAAGTTAAATTCCAAAATAAGGAATATAAAAAGCGTGTTTTGAATGATAATCAAAACACGCTTTTTTATAGGATTTTTCCGCACCTTTTCCTTTAGCGTTAACCCGCCTATTTCAACACTCTACTATGAATTATATTCATAATTTTCTGTTGAGCATCTAGAGCTTCAGGGATAGGCATCACAACAAACACATGATTCATTTGAGGATAAACAAAGGTAGTGATGTCAATGCCTTGTTCGGTTAGTTGTTCATCAAATTTTATGGCATCTGGATATAAACTTTCATGTGTTCCAATAAAATGAGTAATCTTCCCAAGTCCTTGAAAATCACCGTAAATAGGACTAATCAATGGGTCCTTTAGATCTTTATCAGCAGCCCATATCTTTGTAATGACTTCCATTCCTTCACTGGCTAACATTGGGTCCTTTTCTTCATATTCAAGTATCTGAGGATTTTCTAAACTCATATCAACACATGCTGATAGTAAAATAATATCTTGGGGTTGAGGTAGATGGATCTGCTTCAAAAGTTGGACCAGACCAAGTGCTATATTTCCACCTGCCGAATCTCCGATAATGGTCAATTGATTAGAACTTTCAACCGTTTTTAAAATTTCTTTATAGAAATTGAGCATTTTTTGGAAGGTGTCATGATGGTTAAAATGAGGTACTTTCGGATAAATGGGCGCAATAACTTTTGCATTTAACGATTGTGCCATCTTATCCATGAATAGCCAATGTAAGCTTAAAGGCTGATTCGTCCAAGCACCACCATGTATATAGAGAATAACTTTTTGCTTCAAGGACTTTTGGTCATTTAAAGTGAAGACCTGCATAGCCTCAAAGGTTTGCTCCTCCATATCACTTATAAATTGAACATCTTCCCCTATAACATAAAGCTGACTATTTTCAGTTCCCCTCTGCTCAATAAACTGTTTAGCATTTTCAATACTAGAAAAACTCTTTTTATTACTTTGCGCAAATAGCCATTTTTCAAATTGAACACTTTCTCCAGAACGATCTCCGCTAAAAATTTCTACAGTCATTTTTTTCTCCCCTTTAAGTTTTATCACGCACATAGATTGATAACAGCTATGTATCAGAAGCTTTCACACGTACTATATCCATACCGTATCATAGAGACAAACCTGCATCCGTTAAATAAAATAATTTTTTTCGTACTCTATGTTAATTCCACAGTATGTTGTATACTCCTTCAACATCCATCGTATTTAAATGAAAATAAAAATACCATGCTGATTGCCAACATGGTATTTTCAAATCTTTTATTTAAAGAGGTAACTCATTACCTCTTTAATAACTTTTTTAACTGTCTGATTATCAATTTGGCATCCAGCCGTTGCTAAAGATATGTTTTCAAGTTTTTTATTTTATATACTTAGAACGAACAACGGTCCTTTTGTATGGCTCACCTTGTAACGTTTCACCTGAAATATTTAAAGTTATATTATATACACCCGACTTTTTATTTTCTGGAAAATTCACCATAAAGTTTTGCTGATTAACCTTTTGCGTCTGTAGAGAAGAAGCAATATCTTTCCCTGTTGGATCCAGTACTCGTACATCGAAGGTAAGTTTTTGTAATTGGTCATTAGCTTGCATTGTCACGATATTATTCGTTTCTAATGATACTGTTGGAATACTTACCTTAATCAAAGATGGACCCCCATGTTGAACTGCCAGTAAAAACGCATTATCTTCTGCCTGCGTGCTTATATTTATCTTCCATTCCCCAATCTCAGAAATAACGCCGGTAAATGTATGAGGTACTACGCCATTAAAGAAGGAGGCTTCATCCAATGATTGGATTGTTTGGTTGGTATATTTTTTTTCTGAAGGAGATACTAACTCTATCTTATCGCTAGTTAACCCTGTCCATAATTTCACATTATCGAGCGCAGTATCCACATAAAAAGAATGTGTCACATCATTTGACGATTGTAACTTCCCTCCGTAAAAATAATGAGAAACATCCAACTCTTGAAACATATCAGATTGAGAAAGGTATTCTTTGTTCATCATGATACGATCTGTAGAAGCAGACTGTAGATACTGTTCCAATCTTGAAAATACCGCAGATCCCATTCGAATATTGTCATGATCAAGTGAGGGATCGGTAAATAAATGTGTTCCGTAAGATAATTTAGTGCTTGCCTCTTTGACTAATCCATCATTTGGATCGGAAAGATATAGACCTCCCATCCAGAGTGCAGATAGAAATGGTCCTGTATTAGTACCAGCCATTGTATAATAGTTGTTCTTGCTAACATTGGGGTGATTGTCTATTAGTGAGCGAAAATATTCCATTTCCCCAACTTGAAGTGAATAAGTTCCATCATCTTTTTCACCGAGTAATGTAGCTAGCCAACCTGCCCACCAGCTATATGCAAGATCAGCTAACTCTGATCCATAATGAGGGGATCCTAAAGTAAACACCCTCCCAACGTACGGATGAGCATTATGAAGAACTAATGCTGCTTGGGTATCAGGCCCACCCTTGCTATGGGCAATTATATTTAATTTTTTTCCGTGAAAATGTTGACTGATTTCTTTTAACATAGAGGCTAATAATTTTCCATTATCGTATTGACTATAAGAACCTTTACCTGCCGAATCGTATAATTGAACAAATACCGTTTGATATCCTGCTTCATAAGCTTTTGTATACATATCATTAAGACCGTGATATTCTGTATTGCCATACCAACTTGTAGAGTTACCGTTTTTCCCTTGAACGAAAACAATAGGTGGTTTATTCAAATCAACATTAGGTGGAGTATTTCCTAGAAACCACTCTCCAGGTGTAAAGCTTTCACCTGGTGGCTTCAATCCATAAGGTTCAATCGTGTTTGAGGCAAAAACATCTGGAGTAGAAAAAAGCATAATTGTAACCATTACTAATAAAGAAAGTATTTTTTTCAAATTGTTTTCCTCCTAATCATTATAGATCAAGTGCGTAAAGCTGTAGAAAAGCAATTTATAATTCTAAAAAACTGGTGTTGAATAACAGCTATTAATGCTAATTTTCAAGCAGCAACCAACTAACCCCACCTTCCCTTTATACTAATATTCTATAAAAAGGGAATAACTTCCTTCTAATTTAGACAAAAAAATATCATTATTTTACTTCGGTTAAGCCTCACTTAGAGAAGCAGCGAGATAGATTGTGTTAGCAAATAAAATAGCATAGAGCGAAATGGCCAATATTCAACACCATATGTTCATATAAACAAACCTAAGTCCTTAATTCTCATTTATTAACACCCTCTTCTCGCGCAATATGATGGATGCTTTCTTGTCCATTTATATAACGTAGTACGGTTTTTATTTTCTTATTGATCATAAAAACACCCCGTAAAAGTTAGATTTTGTGTCTAGCTTTTACGGGGCAGAAGGTACTAGATTGTATTATTTCAACATATATGTACCAGTTAATAATAAACCTCCATCAAAGAATAAACACCCTATGTAAGCGAGCAAACTAGTCCAATTTTGAAATGGCTAGTTTGAACACTTACATAGGGTGCTTTAGGTCCTTCTAAATAGTTGGTTGAGGTTATGGAAGCTATTTAATTTAGAAAGCTTTTCATGCTAATTCTTGTAAAGCCTCAATTGCTTGAGCTACTTGCTCTTCTGTTAAATTGTGACGCACGATGTAGCGGTTGCGCGCATGCTTTGTACATTCGATTGTACAGCCACCTAAATGCTTTGCTTCATTTTCTTCAGATGCAATGATTTGTTTGTTACATTCAGGGTTTGCACAGTTAATGTAACGTTCACAAGGTTCACCGTCATAGTGATCACGACCGATAATCACATGCTCTACTTGATTGATTGGCACCGTTAAACGCTCATCAAATACGTACATTTGACCGTCCCATAATTGGCCTTTCGCAACAGGGTCTTTTCCGTATGTTGCAACACCGCCATGTAATTGACCAACATCGCCAAAGCCTTCACGTTTCATCCAGCCCGAAAACTTCTCACAGCGAATCCCGCCCGTACAATAGGTTAAAACATTTTTCCCTTCGAACAGCTCGCGATTTGCACGTACCCATTCTGGTGTATCACGGAAGTTTTGTACATCTGGTCGAATCGCGCCACGAAAATGGCCGACATCGTACTCATACGTGTTACGCACATCTAATACTACTGTATTGTCATCTTGCATTTCAGCAAGGAATTGTTCTGGTGACAGGTAGCGACCTGTTAATTCATGTGGGTTCACGTCTTCTTCTAAGCCTAAGTTTACTAACTCAGGTCGTGGGCGTACGTGCATTTTTTTGAATGCATGCTCTTCTACTGCATCAATTTTGAAGACTATACCTTCAAATAATGAGTCAGCTTGCATGTTTGCCATGTATTGCTCTGTTTGCTCAATCGTACCTGAAACAGTACCGTTAATGCCCTCGTTAGCTACTAAAATACGACCTTTTAAACCGATTTCTTTACACATTGCTAAGTGCGTTGCTGAAAACGCAGCTGGATCTTCAATCTTCGTGTAATGGTAATATAATAAAACTTGATAATTCATTGTTTTCCACCTATCATTTCAATATTTGCAGGATATTCCTGATAGTGTCTTTTACGACCTATTAACCATAAAGGATAATCATTTAATATGCTATCGGTAATTAGACTGAAATGGGTATAAATATTATTTTTAAAGAATTTGTGAATTGGTCAGTGGACTTTTTTTTATAAAAAAGTGTTATTCCACAATCTGGCCCTTAAATGGAAAAAGACACACTCCTTATGAAAAAAATGCACCTGTTAACGGAGGATTGTTAGTCATCTTCAGTACTAAATAACTGAGAAATTGAGTAATGCGTGCTTTTATTCAGGGAATCCCCAAATAGAATACATCGCGTATATACTCAAAATTATACCAAGTAAAAAGAATCCCGATTTTATGATATTTTCCTTTTTGAAGGAAATTTCACTGTATTCGGCATAGCTTAATATCATATAGATAATGGCTGGTGTAAAGATGACTATTGCAACCCAATGTTGCTGAAAATTAACTCTTAACGCAGGGTTAAATACAGGCAAAAAGAATAATAAACCTAATAAAGCCCCTAAAGCATAGCCTTTTAAATATTTTTTCATCAAAGTTTGTCCTTTCTTATAGGAATTTTTTAATTGCCCCTTCACAATCTAGATGCTTTGTAGAGCCTTTTTCTACTTAAACTAAACCACTCTTTCTATAGCAATTAAAATTCGGCAGCTATAATTTGATAATTACTTTTCAATTTTGGGGATGAAAATGCTAAAGAGAAAATATACACAAGCATTTCTTGATACTAATGAAAGGCCCTTTAACGGAAGAACCTTTTCACGATGAAAACACCCCTTTAGATATATGAATATCCAAAGAGGCGTAGCTTCGTAACATTTTTATAAATGTCGCGACTTTATTTTAAACTTTGTATCTGTTTGATAAATATCGTGACTCTAATTCAAATTTACAGACCACATTTTAACTGTGCACCACAGTTTGTACATGTATTACAGCCACCCATTTCTTCGACTGTTCCTTTACGACAAACAGGGCATGTATTCCCTACATCTGAGCCGATAACCGTTGTAAACTCTAATGCTTGAATTGTATCTACTAATACGACTGGACGTTTTGTATGCTCTTCGACTAATTCTTCTTCAAATGATAATTGATCCATATCATTTTCTTCCGCTTTTAGTGTAAGAACTTGTGAATCACGGCTACCATCCACATAGACCGTGCCACCTTTAGCGCCACCTTTATATAGTCGCTCGTATACTTTTTCTACTTGCTGTACTGTATAGCCTTTTGGTGCATTCACTGTTTTAGAAATGGATGAATCAATCCATTTTTGAATAATACATTGAACATCAGCATGTGCTTCTGGTTTTAGCTCCATTGCTGTGACAAACCATTCAGGAAGCTCTTGCTCATTTACTTCAGGATGACGATCTAAATACTCTTTTACAATTTCAGCCTTGACCTCAATAAATTTACCTAAACGACCAGAACGGTAGTACGTAAAGGAGAAGTATGGTTCAAGACCTGTCGCTACGCCTACCATCGTTCCTGTCGAACCCGTTGGCGCAACAGTTAGTAAATGCGAGTTACGAATACCAGTCGCTAGAATTTGTTCTTTGATGTGAGCAGGCATTTTTTGCATAAAGCCTGTCTCTGTAAAGGCTTTACGTAAACAAGCTGTTTCTTCGTCAGTAGCACCTACTAAGAATGGGAAGCTACCACGTTCCTTCGCAAGCTCTGTAGACGCCTCATAGGCTGTTTCCGCAATTGTTTTAAAGATTTCATCGACTAAAGCATTACCTGCTTCTGAACCGTATTCCTTTTCACAGTAAATAAGTAAGTCTGCTAAGCCCATAACCCCTAAACCAACACGACGCTCGCCAAGGGCTTGTACACGGTTCTCTTCTAGGAAGTAAGGAGTCGCATCAATAACGTTATCCTGCATGCGAACACCCACACGAACTGTTTCACGTAGTGCTTCGTAATCAACTGATTGATTTTCTTTATTCGCAAACTGTGCAAGGTTCACAGCTGCTAAGTTACACACAGAGTATGGTGCAAGTGGTTGTTCACCACACGGATTTGTCGCTACAACACTTTGACCATATGCCTTTGCATTTGTCATGTCATTCGCGTTGTCGATGAAGAAAATACCTGGCTCTGCTGAGTATGTTGCACATACGTTTATTAAATTCCATAATTCTTTTGCTTTCATTGTACGGTATGTGCGGACTTTATAGCCCATTTTTTCCCATTCGCGAACATCGCCCACTTCATGCCATTTCGTATTGTACACGTTCATTTCTTCTTTTGTATATTCCTCCACAGCTGGGAAACGAAGCTCAAAGTCAGCGTCTTTTTCTACTGCTTCCATAAATTCCTTCGTTAATGTCACGGAAATGTTGGCACCTGTTAAAAACTCTGGGTTATGAACTGTGTATGTGCCACCATCACGTAATTTATTTTCAGCATCACGAATGATCGCTGTATCGAATCCACCTAAGCCTTCAATGTTTTTGTAGTTCATGATGCCTTGATACATCGCTTCTTCTTGCATAGAAAGTGGCTTGAAGTTTAATTTTTCTTTTGCTAGACGAATGATTGTTTCATCCGTTGTATTTTCGATCAGGTAACGCAGAATACGTGGATTTTGCATTTTCGAAATAATAAATTCCACAATATCTGGATGCCAATCTGCTAGCATAATCATTTGTGCCGATTTCTTACGCGGGTTCGCTACACCCACTCTCTATGTCACCATAGAAGTTGAGACCATATCTTACATCCAATTAGATGCCCTCGCACTTCGGAGTGGCTTCACTCCTACTCTACTCACTTCCGCTAACTTAGCGTGCTTTCGATGGTCGTTGAACCTTCCCCTTTAAAAGGAGCTTGGCTGCTGATTGTCTTTATCCCACTGCTATTTTCAAGCATTCACGTTTACCGTTTCCGATTACGTTGTAGCTAGCAGTGCATTTATAATGCGTTTTTTAACATTTTCAAAATCATTTTTTATCTCATCTTCCAAAAAACGGAGTAAAGTGTATCCATTAGCTGCTGCAATTTGATTTTTTTCGATATCCCTAGCTTTTATTCTCTTTTGTACCTCATAAAAAGAGGAATAAAATTTTGGATTCCCATGCCAAAAATCACCATCACATTCAATTAGAATATTTGTCCCAACTAGTAAGAAATCAAATTGTGCACCTTCAAATATAAAGGAATATTTGTAGGTGATTGATTGTTCAACTAAGAAATTCTCTAAAGCTGTTTCAATACTAGTTTTTCTAAACGTTTCCCTCTCTATTTGCTTTAATGCAGCTTGTCGAATCTTTTCAATGGTTTCTTTACTATAAACCCCTGTCTTACCGCTATTCCATGAAGGCGTTCCATTTATTTTTCTAGTTTCAGCTGTTTTTGAAATGATATTTTTAAAATGAAACTTTTTTTGTTCATTTGGCATGTCATTATGCCACTTACCTGTATTTTGTGATCGAAGTCTACTCGCACACTCTTTACTACAAGTTTTAGTCTGCCGATGTTTTTCATCGAATAGTTTTCCACAAATTACACAAGTTAAAGGCTCACCTTTTCCTCGACAGCTTCTACTACAAAATTGATTTGGAATACCTCGCCTCAGTTTAACCTTTTTATTACATAAAATATATTGGCAGATCACCATTTCTATTGGATAAAAATAAGATATTAAATAATTATCTAATGTTAAGTTATGCTCATTTTTCAAATGAGACGTAAACCATCCTTGTTTATTATGATTTATTGTAAAGCCACATATTAAACAAGTTTGTGGTTGTATCGCATCATAAACATCCATATTTCCCACCTCGATTAAAGTGACAATATTTCCGTTAAAGAGTTCCCAGCAGTTCACGAGGTTTGTTTACGCAGAAGCACCTAGATTATGCTTACCTCTGCGGCTACCACCTTGTTCGACAAGATGAGTCAGCTTCGCAATATCATCTAACCAGGACACAGAGCCAGATGATTTACCATTTACACCACGTGCTAGTGTGTTGCGTGGACGTAATGTTGAACCATTTGTCCCTACGCCACCACCACGGCTCATAATTTCCATTACTTGCTTACGGTGATCACTGATGCCTTCACGTGAATCTGCGACAAACGGCATTACGTAACAGTTAAAGAAGGTTACATCTGTTTCAGATCCAGCTCCATAAATGACACGTCCTGCTGGAATAAATTTCAATGAAACTAATTGCTTATAAAACTTCTCAAACCACTCTTGGCGTTTCTCTGGTGTTTTTTCAACAGCGGCAAGGCCTGTTGCATTTCGTTTTGCGATTTGTTCATAAAAAATTTCAAGAGGCTTTTCAAGCACGTCAATTGAACGCGTAATTACACCCGTTTCTTGCTCTTGCGGATCGTCTAATGCACTGCGGTAATCTTCCTCAATCAGAATATCCGCTGTTTTTGTAGACATGTCCAGCTTTTGAATTGTCCCTAAACCACGTGCAGGGAATTTTGGATCAGCTTTTACTGTTAAAACAACAAAGTCACCGGCTTTCAGTGTTTTCTTTTCTGTGTCTTTAAACGAGTAGCGATCGATCATAACAAGTCTAGATACGCCTTTATGCGTAATATGCATATCAGGCGTTATTGGGTGTACTTGTGGGAATTGTTCGATATCTTTGTTTAACTGTTCAAATTGATTGTTTACTTCGGGTTGATGATTTGTGATTACCATCGTTTTGCCTCCCTTGCTATCTTCATTACAAAATAAATACACAATATCATGTGTTGTTAAACACTACATATTGTGTATTTGTCTTTAAAAAAGATACTATATATAGTTTTTTAATTCAACTCTTGCTTTTTTTATTAGAATCCGAACTACTTGTTATTACTAGGGTCAACGTTAAAAAAATATTTTTTCATACCATTTTTTACTTTTTAAAGTTCCATTCATCACTTGCATATTTTTTTTCTTCTAATGCACGAACATATTCTAACTGCTCCTCAGAAAGTGTAAATGGTTTTAATTCAATTTGCAACGATTTTGCAAACCCATCACGAAAAGCTGTTACACATTGTTCAACTGTTACTGGTTCTTTAACAAGACTGTTGATGGCAACCGCCTTTTCCGGTAACTTTCTGCGCATACGATTCTTCGCTTCTTCGCTTGAGAAATTAAATACGGATAATAACTTCTCTTGGTCTAAATCTAATAAAATGGCGCCGTGCTGTAAAATAACACCCTTTTGACGTGTTTGAGCACTTCCCGCTATTTTTTTTCCTTCAACGACCAGCTCATACCAACTTGGCGCATCAAAGCAAACAGCACTTTTCGGACTCTTGAGGTCAGCTCTTTTCTCCTCTGTATCAGGTACACTAAAATAAGCATCCATCCCAAGATTATGGAACCCTTGCAAGATTCCCTCACTTAATACACGGTATGCCTCTGTCACAGACTCTGGCATATCCGGATAGCTTTCCGTAACGATGACACTATATGTGAGTTCATGCTCATGCAAGACAGCTCGTCCACCCGTTGGACGACGCACAAAGCCTAAGCCTTGCTCACGTACAGCATCTAAATTAATATCTCTTTTAGCCTGTTGAAAATAACCAATCGATAGTGTCGCAGGCTCCCACTCGTAAAAACGAATCACTGGTGGAATTAACCCCTCACTATGCCAGTCAAGTAATGCTTCATCTAGTGCCATATTAAAAGAAGGACTACATTTCCCTGAATTTAGAAAATACCAAGTTGTCATATGTTCATCTCCTACAAATATAAAATGATCCCTCAGGCCCCACCTGTGGTTCAAACCTCACAAAAATTAGCTACAGTGTAAGTTGCTAACGATGTACTTTCGTAATGATATAGCCGAATTCGCCACAACCTAGTTAATTTTATCAAACTCATTGGACTATCGCTAGCGCATCTTTTATAATAATAGAGAAGATAGAAAGGGGTAAGAAAATCTTGGACATACTTATCACAATCGGTGTCGTTTTAGTAGTCATAATTGCATATATCGGTATTAATGCACTACGACTCAAAAAAGCCGTAACCAACTTAACACAAGAGCAATTCATAGAAGGCTATCGTAAAGCCCAGCTAATCGATGTACGTGAACAAAAAGAATTTGATGCTGGTCATATTCTTGGTGCACGAAATGTTCCTTCCACAACACTACGTCAACGTTATAAAGAAATCCGCCCAGATTTACCAGTATATCTATACTGTCAAAATACAGGCCGTAGCTCACGTGCTGCACTATTTCTTAAAAAACGTGGGTACAACCAAATTTACCAACTTCAAGGTGGATTCAAAACTTGGACAGGTAAAATAAAAGCCAAAAAATATTAATGTCCACATGAAAAAAGAAGCCGTCTCAAAGAACTATGAGACGGCTTCTTTTTAAAAAAATTCAGAGTTTCTACTATATTATATCTATTGCAAATGCTTAAGTACTAGCTTGTTGTTCACCAAGCCCCTAATCATGCATTGGGCAGAAAAAAGGATAGCGACGAGAGACAAAATATATAGCTCATTCTTACTAACAATTCCTGACTGTAAATGATCCGTTCTTTGATAGAGCTAAGCGCTCTGACACCTTAGTGAGCGAATTAATGTCACTTAGTAATCAGGTTCCCCAATAGCACCCTTCAACACGTTAGTAGTAAGCTCCCTACAAAATCAACCACGCCAACACTATCTTTATGCAAATCCTCCACGACACTGATTCATTTTTACCTCATTTTAAATAGCACCCCATCAAATATTTTGTATGTTCAAAAATACTATTTTTCGTTAGAGATTTAGCATATTGCGTCCTATTCTGCTATTTTTCTGAAAATAGTCAGAATTTATTATTGAATAATGGGACGAGCACTGATAGGATGTATAATATCTTACAATAATAATTGATTATGAAGTTAATAAGCTATGAATGCTATGGATTAAACTATAGCAGGAGCAGTTCTGGAGAGAGCGCCATGTGCGTCGCCGAAGGGTTCACTATCTCAGGCAAAAGGACAGAGGAGTAATATCAGCTTTTATTAGCAATGTCACACGAATAGTACATCTATTTCGTGTAACATTCGTGACTAAATGGTATTTGTTATTCTGACGTTTTTCCGAGACTAGTGTCACAACTAGTCTCTTTTTGTTTTTCCAGTCATAGTTTTTTATGTATCTTTGAGGGGGATTAACGTGGAACAGCAACAATTAAAACGAGATTTAAAAAATCGCCATGTGCAGCTTATTGCCATTGGTGGAACAATTGGGACGGGTTTATTTTTAGGCTCTGGCAAAGCCATTGCCCTTGCAGGCCCTTCTATCATCCTTGCCTACTTAATTGTCGGTACCGCCTTATTTTTTGTGATGCGTGCATTAGGTGAGCTGCTATTATCCAATGCAGGCTACACATCATTTACGGATTTTGCATCCGAATACATAGGTCCTTGGGCAGGCTATGTGACAGGTTGGACATATTGGTTCTGTTGGATTATGACAGCTATGGCGGACATTATCGCGGTGGGGGTTTATACACAATATTGGTTTGATATCCCCCAATGGATGCCAGCCATTGGTTGCTTAATCTTATTATTACTACTCAATTTATTAACTGTTAAACTTTTTGGTGAATTGGAATTTTGGTTTGCCATCATTAAAGTGATTACGATTGTGGTTCTTATCATCATCGGACTGATTATGATTGTGACAGGCTTTCAAACTAGCTCAGGAACGGTAGCAGTGGAAAATCTTTGGGCACACGGTGGTCTATTTCCAAATGGAATGTACGGCTTTTTAATGGCTTTCCAAATGGTTGTGTTTGCTTTTGTTGGCGTGGAATTAGTGGGGGTTTCAGCAGCTGAGACAGCAGATCCTCAAAAAAATATTCCCTCTGCCATTAATAAAATTCCATTTCGTATTTTACTCTTTTATGTAGGTGCATTGTTTGTGATTTTATGTATCAATCCATGGTATGAAATGTCTGCCTCCAGCAGTCCCTTTGTACAAGTATTTACACTGGCTGGCATTCCGATTGCTGCGGGTATTATAAATTTTGTTGTACTCACTTCAGCCGCTTCAGCAGGTAACAGTGGTTTATTTTCAACAAGTCGGATGCTCTTTAATCTTGGGAAAAATAAACAAGCATCACCTACATTTGCCAAGCTCAACAAAAACAGCGTGCCAAGTAATGCGCTTGTTATTTCAGCTATTGTTGTATCAGTAGGTGCATTGTTAAGTAAGCTGATGCCAGAAAATGCCTTTAGTATTGTGACGACAATTAGTGCCATTTGTTTTATTTGGGTGTGGAGCATTATCGTTATTTCTCACATTATTTATCAACGAAAAAATCGCGCCTTACATGAAGCATCGAAATTTAAAGCACCACTGACACCTTTTATCAACTATGTAATTCTAGCATTCTTTGCCTTTCTCTTACTTGTAATGTTTATTTCTGAGGCTACACGTACAGCTCTACTATTAACACCAATTTGGTTTATAGCCTTATTCATTCTTTATAACATGAAAAAAAGATGACCTCAGCCTAAGTGCTGAAGTCATCTTCACGCATTAAAAAATAGTCATATCCCATTCTGTCGCTAAATGCTTTAGTAACTGCACACCAGCCACACTGTTTCCTATTGGATCGATTGCTGGCCCATAAATACCGATACCACAGCCAGTAGGAAATGGGGAATTCAAGCCTGCATGACCTGGAACAGCTGTAAGAATCGCACCGGAAACACCACTTTTAGCAGGCAGGCCAATAAAGGCTGCAAACTTTCCTGAAGCATTGTACATACCGCATGTCACCATCAAAGCCTTCGCTAATTTCGCCACTTGTTTAGGAAATAGCTGTTTCTTTAACAATGGATGGTAGCCATCATTGGCAATTACTAAGCCAATCATCGCTAAATCTGATACATTGACTTCAATTGCACATTGCTTCAAATACACCTCAAGTGCCGCCTCTACTGGACAATCTAGGAAGCCTGAATCCATTAAATAGTAGGCCAATGCTCGATTACGATTGGCGGTTTGCCATTCTGATTGGAATACCTCTTCATTAATACTTAATTGCTTGCCAATGATTTGTTCTAAAAATTGTAGAATTTTTATGACCTTCTCTTGCGGTGAATGACCAGCCAGCATCGAGGACACCGTAATGGCCCCAGCGTTTATCATTGGATTAAACGGTTTCCCTGGTTGATGGCTTTCTAAGCGAATAATAGAGTTGAACGTATCCCCTGTTGGTTCCACATCTACTCTTTCTAGTACATAAGGTAAACCTCGATCCATACAGGCTAATATAAATGTGATCACTTTAGAAACACTTTGAAGTGTAAATAGTTCTGTAGTATCTCCTGCTTTGATTTCGTTGCCATTTGAACCGATTATCGCAATCGCTAATTGGTTCGGATCTTTTTTGGCTAAAGCAGGGATATAGCTAGCACATTGACCTTCTTTGGCGGCAGTGCGAAACTGCGATACCCATTGTGTCATAAGGTGATCCTGCTGATGTGGTTGTATTGACATGTTTGTGTTCTCCTTTCAAAAATGAGGCAAAAACAGAGCCTTCATAGTTCTCCTATGAAGACTCCATCCAATGTCGCTAGCCTTTTATGGCTTAGGAGGCTGTGTTCCCTCTGGAATTAATGATACATATGTTTCTCCATCAAGACGTTCCTGCCATTCCTTTTTCGCTTCCTCGATATAGGCTGGATTATTAAGCACCGCAATAGCCGTACAAGCCATGATTTTAGCCGCTTGTAGCATCCCTTTATGCGCGATTGGCATAACTCCTTGAGAGACAACCTGCCATGTATGTAGTGGTGTTCCTAATGCCATACATACCGTTGTACATTGTACAGTTGGTACATTCCAGCTGACATCTCCTACATCTGTTGAGCCACCCATAATAAATTCGGGTAGCATGCCTGGAACGTGATCAGCAATCACTTTTCCCTGTAATTGCTTGACATCTTCTTTACGCAAGCCTATTAATGAGGCGGCTTGTACTTCAGGAGTAAACGTATTGAAAATAGCCTGCGCATACTGCTCATCCTCTATTGTATAGTGTGGCATGCCAATTTCAAGTATTTGTTGATACATCACATCATAAAGCGTTTTATTAGTAATCAGATTTGAAGCAGCACCTTCAAAATCAACTTCCACTGATGTGCCTGTCATCAGTGTGGCACCCTTAGCAATATTTTCAACACGCTGATAAATTTCCTGCACTTGCTGCTTTTTAGGTGCTCTAATCAGATACGTTACCTCTGCATATGGTTGTACTACATTCGGTGAAGTTCCACCTGAATTCGTAATAGCATAATGGACACGAGCTTCTGGAATGATATGCTCTCGTAAATAGTTTACCCCAACATTCATAAGCTCAACAGCATCTAAAGCGCTTCTTCCAAGGTGTGGTGCGGCTGCGGCATGTGCACTTTTGCCTGTAAACTTAAAAGTTGCGGCATAGTTTGCTAGAGAGCTACAAGTCATAACCGTTGAAAATGTACCTGGATGCCAAGAGATTGCAATATCCACATCGTCGAAAAGACCAGCTTTCGCCATATAAGCTTTACCAGATCCATTTTCCTCTGCAGGACAGCCATAAAAACGGATTGTTGCTGATTGATGATTTTGCTCTAAGTAATCCTTCACTGCAACAGCAGCTGCAAATGCACCTGTTCCTAATAAATTATGACCACAGCCATGTCCGCTTCCACCATTCTCAAGAGGTTCATGTTGTGTCGCCCCACCTTTTTGACTCAAACCGGGAAGTGCATCATATTCACCTAAAAAGGCAATTACAGGCTTTCCACAACCAAAAGTCCCAACAAGCGCCGTTTCAAGTCCAGCAACGCCAACCTCTGTTTGAAAGCCCTCTTTCTCTAACGCCTCTTTCAAATATTGCATGGATTTTTTCTCTTGAAAATGAAGCTCAGGCACAGCCCAAATAGCATCACTTAATGCTACACTTGCCTCTTGTTTGGCTTCAATTAACGCAGAAATTTTTTCATGAAAACTCATTTTTTTCCCTCCAATTTTTATGCTTTCAACAATATTCCTTTTTGGTCATTTAGGGTGACAAGCGACACAATACAGATAAGCGCAAAGCCAATTAACATCCAAAAGGCTGCATCAAAGGAGCCATTAAAGGCATCGACCATAAATCCAATCGCCATTGGCGTGACAAAGCCCGCTAATTGCCCCCCTGTATTCGCAATCCCCATTGCCGAACCTGTGATCGAAGAGGGTAATTTCTTCAATACAATAACAGGTAGTAATGTAATGACAAACGCAATAAAGATAGAAACAACTGTTTGATAACCAATAAATAACGTCACTGTTTTTGCAGTAAACATTAAATACAATAAAAGACCAATAACTGCACAGGAGATGGAGCCTAACACTTTCTCCATTCCTTTTGGTAGCTTATCAATGATATATCCACTACCATACACACCAATAATCGTTGTAATGGCAGGAATTGTTTGTGCCCAGCCAATGGACATTAGATCCAATCCGCGATTTTTTTGCAGATAAGTCGGGATCCAGGAAACCAAGCCCCAGTTCACGGCATAAATACAGAAATAAGCAATAATTAAATTCCACATCAACGGTGTTTTCAATAGTTCTTTAAAGTTCACTTTGTGTGCAGAATTTTCTGTACTAGCATCTTCTGCTTCGTTTTGTGGAAGTTTAATATATTTCCAATATAAAAAGGCAATAATAGCGCCAATAGCTCCAATAATGATAAACATCATGCGCCAGCCAATCGTCCCTAATAAATAAGCTGCTAGCAGCGGCACGATGAGTGAAACAATGCCACCAGAAGTAAGCATGATGGACATCGCTCTGCCTCTTTCCTCTTTTGGGAAGATTGTGGCAATAATTTTAGAGCTTGCTGGCTGAAATCCACCCTCGCCAATCCCAAATAAAAATCGAATCACAATCATCGCTGTTAATGACCAAGCAATCGCTGTTAGACCCGTAAAAATAGACCACATAATAACAGCCATCAATAAAATTCTTTTAGCGCCAAATTTATCTGCCAGCCAGCCACCTGGTATTTGCATAATGGCATAGCCTAAAAAGAAAGCGCTTAAAATGATACCCGTAGAAGATGCATCCAGTTGCAAATCACCCGTAATCGATACAACTGCATAGTTCATAATGTAGCGATCTAAATTACCTAAAGACCAACCTAAAAATAATAGTGCAAGGATGACATTTCTAGATTTTTTCGTTACTTCATTTGCTGTCATTCATATCCCTCCCATTGATCAGAAACATTTTCTTGATTGCAATGTTTGCTTCATTGCTCTTATTGTTCTTGATGATCTTTGCCCCCTTGCCATAACTAGTAAAATCAACACCCCTTTTATATACCGACATTTTCGTTATATATTCGTATAATAATCAAAGTTCTATGAAATGACAATATTTTTTTGAAAATTTCTAATAGATAATCGTCTTTGATTTACTAAAAAGGTGTACAATTCGTTGATGTAGCTGGGTTGCTCAAAAAATGCCTAATTCTAAAAATAGCAAAAAAATGCCCCAAACCATTTAATGGTTTGGGACATTTTTGCAAGATTCTAAACAAGCTGATACATTTTTATTGGTCTACCACGTGTATGCTGTAACTCTTCTCCACAGATTCTCGCTAAATCTACATTACATAAATCAGCTACGATCCGTTGGGCATTTCTTTCGCTCATTTGAAGCTGTGTCGCTAAATCCTTTGTTGTGAAATGCTTCCAGTGCATTTTCTGCACGAGTGCATTTATTTTCATATACGTTTTAATACTAATATTACCCTTTTTTAGTTTTTCTAAAATATAAGGATCTTCTGCTCGATAGGAATAAGCAAGCTCTTCTACATTCCCAACCGATTCAATAATCGTGCCATCATCCTGAATCATGACAATATCAATCGCTTCATTTTCCTTTGTCTGTCTTAGTCCTCGATGTGCATGTAACTCAGCATTAAATACCGTTTGAGCAAAACCAATGCCTGCTGTCACCTTTGCTTCCATTTCGATCGACAGTTGGTACATTTTTTCTTGTAAAAATTTTATTTGTCCTTCGATGGCTCCCCTTGTACTAAAAATAGTATACTTTCCATTTCCCTCTTCAATAAGAGAGCCATCTATCTGTTCACAAAGCTGGAGCAAATATTCCTTCGTGCGCAATTCTAAATATTGAATGCGATAACCTTGCTTCATACGCTCTTTCAATGAATCGAAGTCCTTTATTTCAAGCATAACTGCACCAATTTGTGTTTCTTTATAGTAGGATGTTTTGATTTTTTCAGTAAAAAGCTGAACGGTATGATAAATTTCCGTTTTCGTCGGTGAAACCCAATAAGATGGAACACCCTGTTTCCTCAGCTCTTCATCAACAGAAGGATAGCAAGTAATGGCAAAATCAATCTTTCCTTCCTGCCAGAGACTATAGTGGAAATTAAATAACTCCTGCGGATCAATGGCCACATCGAATTCCTTTAAATACATGTGATTTACATTGTGCTGAATCTCCGCGAGACTCTCTGACGCCATTTGAGAAGGGGATGGGATGATATCGATACTAACATTTTCAATAAACTTTTTTTGTTGATAGGACTGCTCTAAAAATCCACGATAAATGGCAGCCTCTGAAAAAATAATATGAGCCAATTTCTCCTGAGAAACATTCGTTTGACGAGCAAGCTTATAAGGGATATAGCCAGAAAATAGCCAGAAATCCACGCCCTGATTATGTTTCTCTACTAGATGCTTTGTTTCAGTTGCTACTTCATAAACATACGGAATAAATTCCATATCCTGTTCAATTTCCCGTGCTAATGCAATAATTCTTTCAACGGATTTAACGGGACCAACAACACCTATTTTATACATCTTTCGTTCCTACCTTCTTTGTGCAACTGCAATCGTTATGTAAAAATTTTCTTTCTCTGTTGTACATAGTATAGCGGACAATTAAATGACAAGACAAATAAAAATGGCTTCCTGTATAAAGAAAAGCCCCGAAAATAGTTCGGGGCCATCTTTGAATAAAAATTATTTTTCAGTTGGATACATTTTTGTATAAAGTAATTCTAATTTTTTGGAAAGCTTACCATAAGCAGTTTGCCATGCCTTCCGAGCCGCATCATCGCCATCTGCTTTGTATAAAGCATGGACTTCTGCTACCTTTTTCAAATCATTTTCAGCCTGAGTTAGCTTCGAATAATTTTTAACAATTTTCTTATCAGTAGCACTTAATTCATCATACTTGGCACGAATTTCTTTCACTTTGTCCTCTAAACCATCCACATACTCGCCTTTTACAAGTAGAGAATTTATGGATTCAATTAACATTAAAGCATTTTCATTCGTTTGTTGCTGACCTTGTTGCTTCTCCATAATTAATTGTCTAGTCGCCGCATCAATAAGACTCACTTGTTTAGACGTTAGCTTTTCAAATGCCTTAATGACTGTGCTCGGATTACTACTAAACGATTTTTCATAGGTCTTCATAAAGGATTCTACTTTTTTCACATCAGCTATTGCAGCTTTTAAAATATCATAATTCGTAATCAGCTTTTTATCACTTGAGCTAAGGCTACTATATTGTGTAGAAAGATTTTGAATTTTTTCCATTGAAACGGTATAGAGATCATTTGAAACGATTGTTGCAATTTCATTATTTAGCTGTGTGATATTCGGTGCATTTTCATCGATAATTTGATTATTTAATAAAGCTTCATACTGTTCTTTTGCTAAATGCTGCTGATTTGCAGGTAATTTTGCATAAGCCTTTTGCACCGTTTCAATTTTTTTAGCTTGTTTCGCAGCATCTGTTTCTTCTCTAGCTGTCTGTACTTTTTTATGGAATGATTTTACACCTGAAATATCCTTCTTCGCCGCTGTTAATAAGTAATAATTCGTCACGTATTTTCTTCCACCAGAAGATAGTGCTTTATAGGATTCTGATGCTGTATCAACAGCAGATTCTAATTGTTTAAATGTAAATGTAGTAACATTTGCCAATTTCGCGATATTCGCCTTTAAAGCCTCAGCTGCTGCCTTATCAGCAGGCACTTTACCATTGTCATCAATCGAAACTTTTGGCGTATTCAGTAAAAAATCATCTGCATTATATACAAGAGACTGTTGTAATGTCGTCAGCTTATTATAAGCTTTTAACGCACTGGAATAACTTGAAGTCAATTTACTTTCCTTAACACCTGTTATGCCCATCAACTTCTGATAAGCGTCCATATCTTTTATTACTTTTTCAGCCGTTTTCAAATCCTTTTGTAGCGTGACAAGATCATCATATCCAATAATTTGTGCTGCTGACGCTTTCGTTAAGCTCTTATATTCTTTAATCATTCGATTAACATTATTGACATGACTTTGCCATGAACTAGCCGATGGATTGATTGGATAGATATCATCTCCAATATAGCTGTCTATATCATGATTTAGTGCAGCAATTTGACTTTCTTCAGCACTTTCTGCAACCGTTAAACGCTGCAAATACGTATCTGATACTAATTTTAATTGCTTATATGTTAATTTTTCATAGGCAGAACGAATGGACTTGGCAGCCGTAACTTGCTTATTCGGCGTATTGTTTGGTGATAATTTATCAAATGACTTAATAAATTGCTCAACCTTTTTAATATCCGCTTTAGCTTCCGTTAAAATAGTCTGATTTTGAATAGCGCCTCGGTAATTTTGGGATAGCTTTGCGATATCCGCTTCAATGCTAGTAACTAGCGTTTGTAGGGCATCCTTATCTGAAGGTACATATTGCGCGAGAGAATTCTCGTAGGATAGTAAATGAACAATTGCTTGATTTAGTCTTCGTACTTCTGTTATTTCCTCAAGGTCATTTGGCTCATTTAAAAGATCTTTAATGTTTGTATATAGGGTATCATTCACATCTAAGCTACGTTGTAACTGATCGAGCTTATTATATGCCTCTTCAATTTCTTGAATATATTTAGGTCTGTCTTTTTCATTAACGTCCTTTATTTTATCGACTTTTTCTTCTAATTTACTGACTAGTTCCACATCAGCAAGTGCTCTCTTTAGGACTTCATAATTGGACACATTTGCTTTAGCTGGTACTGATAAGGCTTGATATTTACTTTCTAATGCTGTTAGCTGTCCCTTAAATGATTCTAGGCTCGATACATTGTATTGATTATCATGCACCAGTAAGGCCTTAATATCATTCATTAACGTATCCGTTGGTTCTTTAGATACAGTAATAGCGGTAGAGAAATCTGACTCCACAAACGCAGTACCTACCTGTGCTTTTACTTTGACAATAATATCTTTGATGCCCTTTTCAATGGCATCCTTTGGTATTGTATATGTGCCACCAGCGGCTCCCTCAATAATGGTAAAGGAGCTATCACCAAGTTTATAAAACCATTGATAACTATATGTAATTTGGCCACTCTGTAATTTCGCGCCTGCTTTATCCGTTACAGTAACACCTGCCACTTTAACGGTTTCCCCAGGTGCAACAAAATCAGAAGCGGAATAGCCCTCCAGCGTTGGAGCTGTTATCTCAAGATCTAATTGATTAATCTTACGTGTTTCACTTTGAAACTTTTTACCATCAGTTGTAGTAGCCTCCACGAAAATTGATTTTCCAGCCGCTTCAACTGGTACTTTTAAAGTAGACGATGTAGCACCTGAAATTGGCTTATTCGTCGTATTTTTTGAACCATCTTCACCATCAATTTTCTCTAAATAATACCATTGATAAGCATTAACTACTGTATTTTCTGGCAATTTATCAACTGTTAATGTTTCATTGACAATATTTTGTCCAGTAATGATAACCGTTTCTGCTGCATCTGCTACGGTTGGTACAATAAGTGCTACAGGAATAGCTGCTGCTGTTAAAAATAATTTCTTATTCAAATCGATTAACCTCCTCTATCCATCTAATGAATTATATCGACCATAAAGCCATAATTTCCTTTGTTCTGCAGAAAGAATTCTAAAAAGTGTATTTTCTCCTGAATTAATATTAAAACAATAATAATATTTTGATTAAACAATAAAAAATCTAGCAGAGATTGACTGCTAGATTGCTGTTTATTATGAGTTTATTGATTCATATAGCTGTTCTAATTTCTTAGATAATTTGTTATATGCCTTTTGCCATGCTTCCTCATCATCTTTAAGTAATATTACTTCTTTCACTTTTTGCAAATCACTTTCAGCCTGTGTGAGCTTGCTATAATTTTTGACAAGTTTTTGTTGCATAGCTGTTAAGTGATTATATTTGTTCTTTATATCAATTAATCGATTTTCTAAGTCCGACACATAATATCCATCTATTTGTAATTCATTGATTGAATCAATCGTCTCTAATACAAGATCATTGGCTGTTTGCTCACTTGTTTCCATTTTTTGAATCTCTTCCAATAAACTCGTTAACTGTCCATTCATCTCGGCCTCATAGCCCTCTAATAAACTAATCTGTAGCGTTGTGAGCTTTCGAAAATCTTTCATAATCGCCGATGGATTTTTTTCTAGATTCGTCTGGAATTTCTTAATAAAGGACTCAACAGCTTTGACGTCACTTATTGCTTGTTTAAGATCCTGAGCATTGGTAATTAGTTTTTTCTCAGCAGAGGAAAGAGCATTGTACTTGTTAATCATATCCTTTACTTCAGTTAGCGAAAAAATATAGCCATTTGCATCCATAAGTTCTTTATTTAAGTCGTTATAATTCTCTGTATATTCTTCGATTTTATTGCTGATTTTTACATAAAGAGGTTGAGCTAATTCTTGCTGAATGGCATTTAATTTGCTGTATGCTTTTTGAACAGCCTGTAGCTTCGAATATTGTTTAGTGGAATCTGCCACAGATAATGCCTCATTGACCTTCTTATCAAAGGATCGGACCGCTCTCACATTGGCTTCGGCAGCTTTTAAGTCTGCATAATTTATCACATATTTCTTTACGCCTTTAGGCAACTCTTTATATTTATTGACTAATTCGTCCACAGCTCTAGCATAGCTTTCAAAGTCAGACGAATCGTTAAGAACATTTTTAATGTCATCACTGAATTTCTTACCTGCAGTTGCATCGTTACTTGTCTCACCAGGAATCTCATTATTCGTAGGAATTTCATTCAAAAGAGTAGCATTATAAACATACTTTTGCTGAGATATGGTTAATTTATTATACGCTTTTAATGCAGAATGAAAGGCAGACTGTATTTTGTTAAATTTCGTTTCAGGTTTCAATAGCGCATTATATTTTTCTATTTGGATAATGACTTTTTCAGCAGCCTTTAAATCCTTTTGCATTTGAAGCATTTCGTTTTTTGTCGCCATATCATTATAGGACTTTAAACTTTTTTGCAGTGAGATAATGGTATTAACTTTCGATTTAAGTGTTTCCCATTCATTCGCTAATCCTGCTGCCCCTTTCACCTCGGCTAGCAATTGCTCCAGCTCTTCGATTGTCGTACGTTCTGCGTTTTCAGCTTCCACTAGGAGGGGTAGCTTATATTCTACCAATCCTTGCTGACGTAAGTTCAGCTTCAAATAGGCTGACCGAATGCTTTTAGCTGTTGCTACCTTTTGTTTAGGCGTCTGCCCTTGCAATTTATCAAATAGCTTTTCAAATTTTTGTGCACTTTTTAAATCCGCTTTTGCCATTGTTAAAATGGCTTGATTTTGCACAATCATTTTATACTCCGGTAAAAGGGCATTAATTTTAGCATCTATATCTGCTATTTTTTCCGCTAAGATACTCATTGTTTCTGAAGCGTATTGTGGGATCGGATCCATACCGTCTCCCAATAACTCTGTAATCAGTCTATTGATTTCACCAAGCTTTGCAAGCTCCTTTTGACTATCTGGATTTTTCAGCAATAAATCTACTATTTGCTGATAAATATTACCAGCATCTAAGCTTCGTTGTAAATAATCCAGTTGATCATATTCAGCCTTTAGTTGTTGAAGCTGTTGGAGGCTACTCTTTCCATCTAATGCTTTTATTTGCGCTGCAAGACGCTCTACTTTGGCAATATCAGCTACAGCACGCTGCAATATCGAGTAGTTTGTCACCTGTGCCTTTGCTGCTGGTGTTAATTTTTGATATTGATTGTCTATCTGAGATAGAACTGACTTTATATCTTCTCTATAGATAACACGTTTTTGGGTATCCATTGTGAGCAACGTGGCAATTTGTTTTTCAATAGCTTTTATGTGATTGTCTGAAATACGGATTGGCGTTACGGCAATACCAGAAATCACTTGATCTCCCACTTTTGCAGTAACCTTCACCACAATATCCTTCATTGCTGAATCCTGTGTATCTTTAGGAATCATATAGGAAGGAGTGGAGGCATTGGGGATGATAGAATAACTACTCCCTACCTTATATAGCCATTGGTAGGTAAACGAAATTTGTTTCGACTCTAACGTGATTTTTTGTGAAGTATCCGTTTCTGTTGTTATGACAGGGATTTTCACTTTAAGCGTATCTCCAGGCACGACAAAATCTCCACCTGTGAAGCCTTCAAATTCGATTGCTTCTATACTTAAATTCAGCTTCTGAATCTTTTTATTCGGACTTACATATACCAAACCATCTTCTGTTTTGGCCTCCATAAAGATCAGTTTATCAGCAGCTAAAGGTGGTATAACGAGCTCTAATTTCGTTTCATTTGCAATGGGTTTCGCCTTATTATCTTCTAGGACATACCATTGAAAATTTGTAAATACAGTCGGTTTATTTGTGTTACTTGATAAACCTTCAATTTTAGCGACTAACTTACCATTCACATAATCATTGCCTTCAGTCAAAAGAGTTCCTTTAACAACGATTTTTTTACTTTCATACATTTTCCCACGGTCATCTGTAACCTTAACAATAATGGATTTTCCTAATGCATCTGAAGGTATTAAATAGACGTTGCTAGTTTGTGAAGAAAGCAGCTCCTCTACGCCCGCTTTCACAAAATACCATTCGTACTGATAATTAGCATCTTTTGGTAAGGAGGTGATATCAGCCTTTAATTCTGTCCCTACCATACCACTTCCTTCAATAGTTACCTGCTCTGAAGCAGCATGTGCATCGATAGGCATAATAATAGCTGCTGGGGCTACTGCCATTAGTAAGAATTTTGCCTTAGTCATTCAAAACCCGCTCCTTACATTATGTATATATCACATATTATAGCAATACTTTCCACCTACTAGCAATGACACTTCAAATAATAGGATCTCTAATGAGAGCGTTTCACTAGTATAAAATGTTATGAAAAAACAAAAGCCTTCTAACCCACATTCGTAGCATCGACGAAGAGATTAAAAGGTGAAAAAAAGTATGCCTATGTGCTTCCGCTTCATTTGCTTATCCACGAATCATATAAGTTGGACGGTTCAGGGTACTATACGTATAAGAGTGTGTATGATTCGTTTCACTTACGATAATTCGAATGGTCATCCCTTCTCCTACTTTGCTGTCTAAGGTGAATTTCCCATTAAAAGCCTGAACTCGCTCTTGCATACCTTGAATGCCCATAGAATCGGCAAGTAAAATATCATCTATATGACAACCCACCCCATCATCGGTATACAATATTTCAAAGCCCTCTTCGGTGCCCAATAAATAAATTTCTACTGTATTGGCATACGAATGCTTTAAAGCATTGTTTAATAATTCTTGGAACAGTCGATAAATCATTAAATTCAAACGCTCATCTTCTAAATAAAGACGGTCAATGGTATAGATCAAGACAAAATCAGCACGTTTATGGATTTTTTGTATAAGCTTCTCAAGGGCTGCATTTAAACCCAATGTATCTAAGAGTGGAGGCTTTAAATTTTCACAATAGCCCCTTAAATCATTCAATGAGGTAAGCATATGTTCATGAAGCTTCACAAGTTTTGTGGGGATCTCCTCTTTTTCCTTTGTATGCATGAGGACACCCATTTCTCTCGCAATATGAAGCTGTTCTTGTAAAATCGTATCATGAAGTTCCTGAGCAAGCTGATATTTTTCTTCCTCGAAGCGTAGCCAAAGTAATTTGTTGAGCCATGGCAGCTGTCGATTATCAGCCTCTTTCATATGCTTTAACTGATTTAGTAGCTCCTCGACCATTTTTGTATTTTCGATAAAATTATTTAAATAGAGCAGCAGCAATTCGAGCCATAACAATTCCTCATCCTTCAGATAAATCGATTTATTATGATCCACAACAAGAATGCGTTTATAATTTGCATCTTGATGAATAAAGGCGATATAGAAATGATCTGTTTTTTTAATATCCCCTAAACCTAATCGTTCGACTAGAACCTCATCAATCTGGTGCTGCGTGTATTCCTTGGATTTGTTCGTCAATGTCACTTGATGTGTTTGAAAATCATAGGTTAAAACATATACCCTTTCCATTTCAAGCTGGAGCACAACCTCCTGCACAAATTTCTCCAATAAATCCTCAATCTTTACAACTCTCCCAATACTATCGACGGTTGTATACAAGCGGTGGATGTAATCCCCTTTTGTAGAAAATAAAATTTTCCGCTTTCGATAATCAATCCGCTCTTTTATATAAAACAAAGCCATTAACGATAGAAAGGCAAAAAAGAAAATCTCCGTCATGCGCGTAATGGATAGATCAGTCAATAAATATAAACCGGCTAATAACCAAATTGTAAAGCCAAAGGAAAAATTAAAATAATAACGTAATCGAGAAATAAAATACTCCATATCGAAAATACGTTCAGTTAGCTGTGTGAATATGAAGCTAAATGGAATAAGCATTAAAAATAATGAACATACATCGGCGGATAATAGTTGTTTATGAAATAGGATTTCAGGTAGTGCGTAAAGAAATAAAAAAGGCAAAAATGGGATGATGATACTACTTAATAGTATTTTTAATTGTGGAGTTCTATATTTGAAATATCCTTCTATTATAATTCCAAGAATTAATAGTAATAAGAAGAAAAATAACCCCAAAATGATATATGAATTTTGAAAATGAGTTGAAGGATACAGAACACTGAAAATACTAAGTAATACACCAAAAATAGGAATGACATAAACAGTACTAATTCGCTTTATAAACAACCATTTTATATCTATGAATTCAAAATATATCTTCAAAAAGTGCATTAATATCACTAAACATAGTAACATGCTGCTACGGTTGATTATAATACCTACAATATTTAATCTACTAGAAGCTCCACTACTAACATAAGCCAATGAAACTGTTAAAATAAAAAGAATTAACAAATTAATAAGAATCGTATTTTTTTGTTTATATTTTAAATATAAAGTGATAAGCAAAGTTAGTATAAAATAACAAAAAGGGACTATTAAAACATAATAAAATTGTTGAGGTATATCAGATAACTTTATTTTTAAGTTTATAACAGTCCCATTACTTTTCATTACAGTCAATTCTCTAGCAGATCGAACTACAGGTTCATACGCTAAATCTTGAATATTGTCTATTTTTATACCATTAACTTCTAAAATAATATCCCCTGTAGTAAGTTGCTGTTTTTCAGCCCACTCTTTGTAATATGGCTCCGTTAAAATCCATTGTCCATCCGCTTTTTGTACCTTCAAACTCAAAACAGGCTCACTATATGTAACATTTAGTAAATATAGACCTAATACCAAATAAATACTTATAGTGAGCCAAAACCATTTTTTTTTATTTAAATTTAATACCAAATTGTGCTTTCTAAACATATATCTTCATCAAACGAATCCAAGATTGCCTTTTGTTCAAGTGCTGAAATACCAATAAGAGAAGCTTTTTTTTCTTTTAACAATGTTACCAACGACGGATTTTGCTCTAAATATTGAATAACGTTAATCATTAAAATCGCCTCATTTCATTAGTTTTTTTAAGATTATAGTTACAAGTATTTGCCAATAAGTTCTTTATTAAAGTAATTATTAACCATATATGTAACTATATTTTCATTATACTATCTCCCTCCAATAATTCAACATAATTTTCTAAAAAATACAAAAAATTAATAGGATATGTAATAATTTTGCTATATTTTTCAAATCAAATTCTCCAAAAATAGACATAAAATCAAATAAAAAGCCTATTCCCAAGAGCAGGAATAAGCTTCTAATAGTTGCATAGCTATATTGTTTCTAACTGACAGCCATCTTGTAGCCACTTGTTTAAATCGGATGTGATTAACGTAGCATGTTGGGGATTCATATCACCACAATCCACCGCAAAAACGTGACCATCCTCTCCTTGTCTATTCATTAGAAAAACCATTCCACCCCCATCATCACCAATGGCTATATAGCCCTTCGCATATTCTGCTACTTCCCAAGTCTCGTTTCTTTCTAGCAATTCTACTGTACCGTAAATTAACACGCCGTTAGTGAACGATAAACCATTCATCTCTTTTAAGACATATCAATAAACTTGAGGGAGATGGAAAGTCAGGCCCTTCTCCACATGTAGAATTTCGTGCTCTGTAGCAGGTGGATTGGCCGCCGCACTATTATGTAGTGGGTACATTTCGTCACCATCCTTTCGTTTGAAATAGCTTACACCTAAGCTGCACAAAATTCGTAAAATGCCATGATTAAGTGGTCAATCTCTTTTTTCTTAATCATTTTATCCAACCATTCATGTGGAATTTCATCCATACTCTTATACATACCCGCAATAGCGCCCGTAATGGCTGCAACGGTATCTGTATCCTCTCCCAGATTTACAGCCCTTAGAATAGCCTCTTTAAACGTTGTAGAATTACCTACACACCAGATTGCGGCCTCTAGTGAATGGACAATATAGCCACTTGAGCTAATATCACGCTCTGCAATCTTTAAAAAGTTTTCCTCAAAAATCCTTGCATATGCATTTAGCTCCGCTCGCAGATCATCCTGTAAATGACTTTGGAGCAATGAATATACCTCCTTTAAGGCTGCTTCTAGCGTATTATTTCGATACAAGCTTAATAGCAATTCAATATAAATGATGGACCCAACGATTGAACGTGGATGGGCATGCGTAATTTCTGTATATTGTTGTACCCACGCTTTTCTTTTATCAAAATCTAACTCATTCATCACCACAAATACGATAGGCGCTATCCTCATAAGGGTGCCATTGCCATTATCAAACTCGCCCGTTTTCCCACAATGCTCAGGTAAAACACCATTTTTATAGTTCGTAACGGCTTCAGCAGTCGTGATGCCTATATCAAACATTTCTCCAAATGGTGTAAGATAGCCCTGCTCCATGTATCGTACAAACTTATTCATTAAGGTTTTCGTATCACCTTTTTCAATGATATTTTCGACTAAACATAACGTTAAAGAAGTATCATCAGACCAAGTACCTGGTGGCTGATTGTAAGTACCATACCCGGTCACATCCTGCACATGGAAAGTCCCTCTTTGCTTAAACTCAACAGGTACTCCCATTAGATCACCGATAATTCCACCATATAATGTTGCAAACACTCGTTCCTTTAAATTTGTATCTACCATCGGATGTCACTTCCCCTTTCTATGTCAAACATAATACAAAAAAGACGATAATTGAAGATGTGAATCTTCCCCCATCGTCTGTCCTATAAAGTGAACTCTATTGATATTTTTTCATAAATATTTATGTTTAAACTAATACCTCAAATGACTTTAGCAAAAACATATCTATTATTTTCATGTGGACATAAACAAAAGAGCATTTAACTGTTTCCAACAAACTACTTGTAATAAATTATAAAATTTTCGATAGTTTACTTCCAACAAACGCATTTCCCCACCCGTTATTCGAGCCTATTGAAAGGATTTATATTGGGAAAATGGTACTCGTAAGAATGCCTACTGAAAACATAGTGTTTTTCTCAGCCAAATTCCATATATGTAATATCAAAACTTACTTTTTATACCTGATATTCAAATAGTAATAATCAAATCCGATTTCTCTAAACTGTTCACTTTTGTCATCAAAACATGCTGGTCACATTTCTACCATTCCATCCATTACCAGTATCATTTTCGCTCGTTTGAAAAAGCATACACATTTCTCGTTCTTTAAGAACCTTTAAATCTCTTAATTATAGTATTACTGACCCTAAGTGTCTCCTATTTCTTTTACACGAAAACCAACGAAGCATAAAAAAACTATTGGTAGACAGTTAAGTAGTATACAAGCACCTCTGAATTCAAAACATTAAAGCTCTACTTCACCTGCTTGATCTTGCTCTAGATGAACAAGTGGAACAGGAGAGTAAATAAACGTATCCCCGTCGTCTTCAAGCTTATACATGATACAAAACAAAGCTGAACCTCGCTGATTGCCACTCGGTATAGAGAAAATCATAGCTGGACAACGCAGCTCAGCAGAATGAACGCTTGCACAAAGATCTTTATAAGTAATAGTAGCGAGGTTATCGATATCTACAAGATGCTGTTGACAATCTCCTATAACTAGCTTGTAATACTCTATATTCTGATTATACTTATTCACAAAGCTCTGCTTATACTCCTCAATGCTAAGAAAGCAGCACTCCCAATCTAAAGGTGGGAAACTTAACACATAACGATAGAACTTCAATTCCTTATTCCTCCTCTTTTTGAAATCGAGCTATTGAGAATAATTGAAAAGGGGATTTTTTTTGATAGCCCTTTTTTAACCTTTTCGATTTCTTCAATGGCTTTTCGTTTCCATTGCTTCTTTACTCTAAAATCTTCATTATAAAAAATCACGTTATGAAGCCCTATTAATATAACGTCTCTATTTTTCCCCTTTCCCGTTCTAAGCCTGTATATAATCAAATATCATGGCCCAACCATCCATTGGGCTGCCATATCCCCATAGGGGGCCCGTCATTTTTTCCAATTGATCGATCTTTTCCTGATATTGCTTCACCATGGATTGACGTTCTTTTTGCGTGTACGCGTTCAAATGTTCGTCACTTACTTTAAGTCGCATATTGTGCAGGAAGTTGATCATGTCACAATAAAGTGAATTATCCTCAAACATAATGAAATCTGGGAAAATGGCAATGACTTCGTCAAAGGCATACTGCAAATGCTGCAAGCCAAATTTCCCCAAAACCTCTGAAATATACGGCACAAGATGCGGTTGATACCATCCCAGCCATCCGACTATATCAATGTATCGTTCTTCTGTCGAAATATTTGATGCCAACTCTGTTGCTAAATTTAATGAAATTTCAACTTCGTTTGGAAATCAATCCATATCGAACTTTTTTAAAATCAACGCATCTCTAGCACCTATTACACCAATTGTTGTATCTATAAATTTGGTTTTCATAATGCCCTCCATTTCTTTACCTAAGGGCAACGAATTTCAATTGCCCTACTGGCTGTTTCAGTGCTACATCGTCTATTTAAATTATTATTCCCTAAATTTTCTTTAGTCGCCCTACACGGAATTCACCTTTGAATTAGCCTCTCTAGCAGCAAATAGTCTTCTATTATCTACCGTAAAATCAATGTGTTTGCTTCCAATAGTAAGACATAAAACCTTTAATACCAAGGATTCTAATTATTTTTTTGTTTCTTTTATCAAAAAATCACTATCTTAGTTAAAGTTTTGTAAATAATCCCATTAAGAAAGCAATTCATTTCTAACAAAAAACATATGTAAAGAAAGAGCTTATGTCTTTTTTACATATGTTTTGAAATATTAATCACTACCTTTTTGATAAGGAATAGTTTAATTTAACCCATTTCCTTCGACCACATTCTGCTAATAAACTTGGTATCTTGATCATAGGTTCAAAATAACTAACCGATTCACTTGTTTTATCTACTACTTACAATTCACTTAATATGCATTCCCATTCAACTGAAAGCTAGTAAATCCAACTTACACATTAAATTTAATTATATGTTATCTAACAATTATTCAAAACTCACATTATCCTAATACCTAATTTATATCTACTTTACTAATTCCCTATAACAAATTGATTTTTCAGGGTGAGACATATCTTAATTTTTTCTTCCAAATCTTTTATTTTGTATCTTTGAACATTCCTTTAATCCAATTAATTATTATTTCTTGTATCTTTTCAAAGTCATTATTATTCAACGTACAAACTATCACTAACTCGTTCGGGCTGCTATTTTCCTTAGAACAATTAGTCCAATAAGAAAAAACACTCTCATTCTTAGAGCTTTCTTGGATAATTTTTATTATTTTATTCTCTTTTTTTGATTTTGCGGAAAATATAGGATTTCCATCCATCATTTTTTTTCCATTACTGAAGGTAGTGTTGTAATAAGGACATATCCAATCACTTCCATCAATATTCTCTTTATGCAACCACATAAAAAACATATCAATCCAATATTTTTCTAAAGCCGTATACATATCTTCATCATCTAAATAATTAACAAAATACTGAAGCCCATTGCTATTTTCCACGACACTTATCTCCTCCAACATTATCAATTAAGTCAGGCACAAACGCTTTTCCTTTAATAACCTCTATATCTATTCTTTCATGTGCTGTTCCTTTTACTAGGAAGGTTTTACTAACTGATGCATCAACCCCTCCACTCTTTCCAGCATCTTTAATAAACTTACGAGCTTTATTTAATTCGTTTTTCCTTAATTTTTTTTCCTTGTTACTTAATTTACTTTCTAATTCGTCTACCATGACTAAAGCTTCAGCTACAGTCGGGGGATTGTCTTGAGACCAAGAAATAGACTCTTCAAGTTTTGTTCCTTGCGCTTGGATTCTTCCTCTATTAACGTTTAACCCAAAGGGATCAATTTCCAGCAATGAGTTCCTTACATACCCATAAAGCGTAGGATTCCCACCCGCAAGTCCAATCGGGTCAATTTGAATATAGTTCCCTTGCTCTGGGTCATAGTATCTGAATCGGTTATAATACAATCCAATTTCTACATATTCATACTGCCCTTGATAACGGAATGGAATGAAATCTTTCTCACCTGTAAATTCTTTCATTCGTCCATAAACATCAAGCTCAGCCGACCAAACCTTATGACCTTGCTCATCATAGGCTTCTACAGGTGTTCCAAGATAATCACTAATAATACTGTAATGACCCTCATTTGTGATTTTTGCAGAAGGGACAAACCCTTCATTAAATACCCATGTCACTAGATTATCTGCGATATCGGCATCTGGCTAGGAAGCATTCTCCACTGAATTTTTCAATGTATTAGAATTACCCTGTGACAAATACTCATGCAAAATTGTATTGCCATCCCATACAACATGAGTAGCCTTACCTTCCGAACACTTCTCTATCTGTCTACCTAGTGCGTCATACTTGAACGTAACTTCTGTGAGATCTGGACGGATGACTTTTGACATCATGCCATTGCCATAGTACTCGTACTTCCATGTATCTCCATTATGTTCGACTTTCTCTACGAGATTTCCTTGTTTGTCATAGGAGAATTTGGCATCTTTTGTTTCATATAAATTGCCGACATCCTCGACGCTACGATATAAGAAATCAAATTGGCGACTGTCTTGATTGGCCCAGACAATAGACATCATATTTTTCCTCTGATAACTTAAATGACCTTTAATATTATGAGAATTTGTAAAATTAACCAAACAGAAAGAGTACCAACAAATCCCTCAAATTGGGATTTTTGCTACTCTTTATTTTCCCTGATACATAATCACTCTTCAAATTTGAAACTTCGAATCCACCATAAAAAAACCTAGATGTCCTAAAGCACCATAAACCGTAGATTTGGTAACATTTTTATTCTTATATATATCAATAAAATTTTTGAATATTAGCACATAGACAGTAACTGTTTCAATTTTTTGTTCATAATTCGTTAGAAACGGAGGGGATTCCGAGGATAAAAATTCAGGCTTATGAATCCCATGTCTAAAAACTTGAATTTTGATATTGTAATCCCCTTGTAATTCCGGACAATTTTTTCGATAAGTATTTTTTTAAAAACTGCCCCCTCTTTAAAAGCTTGTAGAATAACCTTATTTTGGCTTTGCTTTTGTAACTCCAAATTATTTTCATGCATGTAACAAATAAAATCTTCTTCAATAAAAGTTACATCGTTATATATTACTCTGTTATTTTTTCACCTAATGTAGAAGAGTCCAACAATAATTGCGTTCCATTTTTCACTTCTTCAACAATCAATTTAAATTTACAAATATCGCATTTGCTTAGAGTGTCATTTATAGGGATTAATTTTAGGGAAAACAAACGAGAAAAAACCTTATCCTAAAAGTAAATAATTTTTTAACTAAAAAGAGTAGTTCTAAAATCAATTTGATTTTATGACTACTCTTTTGACATTCAAAAATTAGCGTGAAATTTAATCTGTAACATATAGGATGACATTCGTTTACTTTGTTTTTTTCATAAACTTACTTTATTTTCATCATTTAATCAGAAAAAAGTTCCAAAGCTTTTTCTTGTAATTCTATTCCAATGTCCTCCAGTTGCTCTAATAAATCATCTTCAAAGTAACCAGATTGAAATGAAAAAGCACCATATATATCAACCATAGCTAAAGCAAGTTTTTTAGGAACTGTTTCTTTATCTTTGTAGAAGTGTATCAATATGTCTAATGCTACTCTAACCTTATTAAGTAACTCACTGTCTAATTCTTTGTTCAATCTTAATTTTACAGGAATCGAATTGTCAGATACTAGTCCATTATATACAGTATCAATTGCTTGCTGTATTTCCATAACCTCACGACCTCTTTTTTTCAAATTTACATTAGAAGCTATTTACAAACCTTTGTAATTTTATTTGCAGGTACATGCCCCTCAACTAATACTTCCTTAGAAGAAACTGCGTAATTATAAGGACGTCCTTTAAACCCTTCTGCTTTAGCCTTTTCTGGGGTTGATACATCAATAATGTTTTTGTTTCCAGCCGAGTCTTTTACCACATCATCTGTATCAAACTTAACTATTGTTTGTCCTTCTTTATTCCACTTTCTAGCAACATCAATATCAGTTGTGGTAGATATAAACTGTGATCCTTTGAAATTTGGACTACTTCCATTCATAACATGTCCGGATGGTTTCATACCTCTTCCAGGATTTTTAGCAGTCAATCCATTAGAAATTTTTTCATCTGGACGCAAGTTTCTATATACAACTATCAGACCAAGTGGATCAATTTCAGATAAAGGATTTCGAGTATACCCATAAAGCGTAGGATTCCCACCCGCAAGTCCAATCGGGTCAATTTGGGTATAATTCCCTTGCTCTGGGTCATAGTATCGGAATCGATTATAATACAATCCTATTTCTACATCTTCATATTGCCCCTGATACCTAAACGGAATGAAATCTTGCTCACCAGTGAACTCCTTCACTCTGCCAGATATATCAAGCTCAGGTGATCAAACTTGCTTGCCTTGTTCGTTATAGGCTTCTACGGGCGTTCCTAAATAGTTACTAATAATGCTGTAATATCTTCATTCGTGATTTTAGCTTGAAGGTGCAAACCCATCGTTAATTACCCATGCGACTAGATTATACATATCACCTTTTTGAAATGGTTGAAGGTCGCAACTCCTCCCTAAAACACAGGGAATAATTGGTGATACCCACATAATGAGTTCACTTGGATTTATATTTCTGATACCGATGTAAGGCATTTACTCGGAACAATAAAACGAAAAATCATATGCAAAAGTAGGATTTTGAATCCCCTCTTGCATATGATTTGTAAGTTTTAATATGTCACAATATCATTGCATTGAATCATAAGTCTCTCAATTATTATAATCTTTTAACAGTTCACGGACTTCCATTAGTATCTTGCCTAACATATTCTTTCCTGAACCATCCTGGCCACACCCCCAATAATAGTCATTAGAGGTCTTTTCTACAATTACTTTATCTTCGGTAGAAAGTAATATAGCTTTTATATCTTTATGTGTACTAAACTTTTTCAGAACTGCTTTTTTCATAATTACATCTTTTACTTCTTCCCAATCTTCCCTAAGTGGGTTTCTCCTATCACGTCCCATTTTGGCAGCTTCCATAGGTGATAACGAAATCCTAATTCGTTCCTCTAATTCAGTACCCACAAATTTTTGGGCCTGAAAATAATGCTCACTGGTTTTCCAAAAAAAACCATCCAATTCAAAACCATGAGGAGAAAAATTTGAGAAACAACCATATTTCTCGTTTACTTTGTAAAAATAAATTTCCATAATATAGCTCCTAAAAATCCGACAATTACGAAATTAAAAAATCGTGAAACCCTTCTTCATCTAATAGAACTAAACTTGTAAACTTTTTAACCACCTATTATAGTAACTGAGCTGTTCCTCAACTTCAACAAACTTCAAACCATCTTCAAACTCAAATATATCAACTATATCTTCTGTTGTAGCTGGTCTTCCAAATTTTAATTTATATGCTAAACGTCCGCTACCCATCGAAAGTTGCATTTGAGATGGATAGACATTTAACGCAGCTCCATTACACATAACCTGTATATGTTTATTTTCTAGATTTTGTCGCAGGCTTTGGAGTGCTTGAAAAAAGTTTTCATGTTCGTAACTTATCATGTCTCCTAAAATCCATAATTCTAGTAAAACCATATCTTCATCGTTTGGAGATTCCTCGTATAGTTTCAAAATTCCATCAAATATTTTTCCGTCATTCATATATAGTTTTATAATTTTACTTTCACAATTCAAAATATCACCTTCCAAATAATAGGTTAGGAATGAATTCTCCTGTAAGTTTCCCACCCCTTTTTACATGTGCTCCAACTATTTCGTTTGGCCTAATGCCTCCAGGTATCGAATGTTCTAATTGTTCAGGAAATGGCGAACGAGCTCCGAGCGTTTTATTAACATCAACATAATTAGAGGTTTTAATTTCATAAACATATCCATTTTTTCCGGCAAAGCTGGTAGCTATATCCTTACTTGAACTAGTAGAAACAAAATTACCAGCAGTTGTGTTACTTAATAGATGTTCCTCTAAGTTATTGTGAGATCCTTTTGGTAAGAACCCTCCTTGAAAGGCTTTTTCTGGGGTCATTGAGGAGCGCTCACCTCTATACAATGTTTTTGAAGTATCACAAATATCCAACCCAAACGGATCAACAAACCGATTCGGATCACGGACGTATGCATATAAAGTTGGATTCCCACCCGCAAGTCCAATCGGGTCAATTTGGGTATAATTCCCTTGCTCTGGGTCATAGTATCTGAATCGGTTATAATACAATCCAATTTCTACATCTTCATACTGCCCTTGATAACGGAATGGAATGAAATCTTTCTCACCTGTAAATTCTTTCATTCTTCCATAAACATCAAGCTCAGCCGACCAAACCTTATGACCTTGCTCATCATAGGCTTCGACAGGTGTTCCAAGATAATCACTAATAATACTGTAATGACCCTCATTTGTGATTTTTGCAGAAGGGACAAACCCTTCATTAAATACCCATGTCACTAGATTATCTGCGATATCGGCATCTGGCTGGGAAGCATTCTCCACTGAATTTTCCAATGTATTAGTATTATCCTGTGAGGAATACTCATGCAAAATCGTATTGCCATCCCACACAAAATAAGTAGCCTTTCCTTCCAAACGCTTCTCTATCCGCCTACCTAACGAATCATACTTGAACGTAACTTCTTTCTTGTCTGGCTTCATGACCTTGGCCATCATGCCATTACCATAGTACTCGTACTTCCACGTATCCCCATTCTTTTCGACTTTCTCTATGAGATTTCCTTCTTCATCATAAGAGAATTTGGCATCTTGTGTTTCTAGTAATCTACTGCCAGCACCGTAAACACGATCTGATTTATCTTTTGTTTCATATAGATTACCAACATCATCGACGCTCCGGTATAAGAAATCAAATTGACGACTATCTTGATTGGCCCACACGAGGTTACTAAATTCGTCGTAACCATAAGTCACTTTTACACCCGTTAGCTCGTTGACCATACTTCGTAATTGATGATTGACGTCCCAATCGTAGGCGCGTCTTCGTGTATTGCGGTTTTGACTACTTACACGATGGTGTGTCGGTCTACCAGTTATATCATATTGCCATTTACTAATGACATCCCCTGGTAGGATTCGCTCAATCTCTTGACCGAGTTCATTGTACTGCATCGAGGCTGTCCACTGAGCTTGCTCAGAGCGAGAAGCTGTCATTTGCAAGACATTGCCCAGCTCATTACGTGTGACATCGATTTTGGCACCGAGGCTGCTTGTTATTTGGGAGCGATTGCCTAATTCGTCATAGCTACTGGCAATCCACTGGTCATTTTGCCACTCTTTGATAACTTGCCCAGATGGGTCTCGTTCTAGCTTGACGGTTACATGCTCATTTTCCGTTTCTTGTAATGAGCCATTTTTGTCATAGCTAAAAGTTTCCCACGTACCATCATAGTAGTCAGAGCGAATAATATTCCCTAGCGCATCGTGCTGATACGCTGTCCAACGATTTCCTGGACGTTGAATGCGCTGAACCAATCCTGCCAGACTACGCTCATACGTTTTTTCCATGTCATCAAAGCCAATTTCCTTGATGATATGGCCTTTCGTATCACGTTCAAACGTATACGCTTCGCCTTTTTCATTGATCACAGCGGTTAATTGCTCCTCTGTATCATAGGTGAATTGGACTTTCTTGTCACCTTGTTTTCGAGACGTTAGGCTACCTAGAATCGTGTAATCGAAGGCAACTTGCGTATGGTTATCCTTCGCAAAAATAATATCGTCATAGGCATTATACTTTAATTGAACGTCGTTACCATCGGAAAGATTGGCTCGTACAAGGCGATTTAAGTGGTCATAACGGAACTTCTCTGTGGCCCCTAGAGGATTGGTTGTGCTAATGCAGTTACCTCGACGATCATATGTCCAGGTTGAGCTTGTCCCGTCTGGCAATGTCACTTGGCTCAAGTTCAGATCAGCATCATAAGCTAAGCTTACCATATGACCCTGCGCATTTGTCACTGTTTCAATCAAACGATGCTCATTATAGGAAAATTCCGTCTTTGTACCATCCTCTAAAATAGTTGTCTGTAATGTACTGTCCTCATTATAGATCCATTGACGACTTCCACCCTCTGCATTCACTGCCTGAATCAATCGATCCTTGTCATCATGCTGCGAGGATAATGTACTGCCATCTGCAAAAGTCACCTTTATCGGGTTTGCCCATTCATCATAGCTGAATGTTGTTGTGCGGCCATCTTCATCCACTTCTTGCAGTAATTCAAAGTCCTCATTATAGTCATAGCTGATCTCACTGCCATCTGGATGAACAATTTTTGTACAGAGATTATCTTCATTAAAATAATAATAACTTTTATGGCCTAAGCTATTTGTAATTTCGTTATAGCCCTCGTGATATGTAAGCTCACCTGCAAGAACATTGCCATCTCCCCATGTTTTGACTACTCGTGCCCCTGTCGTTGGACCATCATAGCGCCAGAAGAAGCTATTTTTATTGCGATCTATTTTTTGCATCATGAGATGATTCACATATTGTATATGCGTACTTTGCCCTAATGCATCTTGGACTTCGATTAAATCTTGGCCATCGTTGTAAACATAGCGAACTAAAACTTCACGACTCATCTGGTTACGTAGGGCGACTTCTGTCATTCTGCCCGCTTCATTGGTCGTAACGTCTAATACTCGCCCTACACTATCCGTTACTTGAGATAAGAAGCCTTTCAGGTTATATGCAAATTGAATATGATGCTCTTGCTCATTTCTTACTTCTTTTAATCGGTATGTTGTCTCTGTTGTTTGTTCAAATACATAAGTCAGCCGTGTGTCATGCTCAAATAAATGATATTCCTCACCTGTATTTTTCAGGGTCATTCTATCTTTTTTATTAAAATATGACAAATTTATTGGTAAAATTGGAAATCCTACTGCGCGACCATCTGTCACAACAATCCCAATCAGGTCTTCTTCCTCAAATATCTCTAAGGCTAAATCATATATAAAGTGCATACCATGACCTGACAAGCCAACACGACTACTATCACTGTACCAAGCACGTTCCCATGATAGTGGGATAGGTCCAGGTAGTTCAAAATCGACACCTTCATAAATCATACGCCCTGTGATTAAATCAACAGGTTCAAAGCCCTTTTTACAGAATTTATCACTTAATCCTTTTGTACAATTAAACTTCTTTAATACCCCATGATTAAATTTCGTCAGCTCTGTTTTGGCCATAGCCTTCATACCGTCTACTGCCTTCGAAACGGCAAGTACTTCATCCATCGAGGCGATAACTTTATCCGCGGCTGTCTTCACACCTTTAGAGCCTTTGTTGGCTAATGCCGAAACTGTATCTAGCGTTTGTGATACTTTTGTATAGGCCGCTTTCATCCCTTTTACTGCTTTTGAGGCATCCACTGCCTTATCCGCAGCCTTGGCGGTTTTACTTGCTGCCTCTGCCACTTTTGCGGCTTTATTGACCTTGTAAGCAGTTTTTGCTGCATCGCCCACTATTGGAACTGCGCCCACTAAGTTCATGGCTGCTCCCATATAGTCTCCTCTTGCCAAGCTAATACCTGCATTCGCAATATCTGCAATGGTCCCGATACCCGGAATAAATCCAGCGACATCTAACGCTAAACTAACATTATCAAGCAGCTTACTAAAGAAGCCTTTTTTCTCTTTCTTCTGCTCTGCTTTTTGTGGGAAAATGACGTCCACTTTTGTTGTAGCTTCGATTGCTTCTTCATTTAGCTTCGGTGGTTGGCTTTGCTTCTCCGTACCCTCTTGATCTATAAGTGTACTAATTAACTGTGTGTCAGCTGCAAGGATTACATGACTTTGCTCCTTCGCTGAAATAGCAATCCATTCCTCCGCCTCTACAGATAGCTCTTTCATTCCACTAATTTCAAGTGTTTCATCTGCCGCTAGCATGATGGTACTGTTACTTTGAAATGTTACACCTTCTCCATCATCCATCTTGAGGTCCAAAACGCCATCTACTGCACTAAAGGTAATATCTCCAACACCTAATGTCATATCTTTTCCCGCGTTGGTCGCTAATGATTTCACGGTCGTGTCTGCCATTTTTTTCGTTTGTTTTTGTCCACCTTCAGGTGTGGCTGGATTAACACGTACCGAGCTAATCACAATGGCATCTTCTTCCACAGCACTTGGAAAATGCAATTGGGCACGGGCCCCTTTTTGTGGCATTAAGTACATTACACCGTTAGCATCTGCTGAATAAGCAAACCAGTGCGCTTTTTCTTTCTCCTGTTTTTTATCGATATCTAAATGAATTTTAACGGTGTTTTGCGTGACATCAATAATCTTTCCTGTAAAAGCTGCCCCAATCAAATCTAAATTGCGTACCAATCGTTGGCGAATACTTTTCTCTGGTTGTGCAGTATATTGAAACTTTAATACACCATCATCAAGATGGACTTCTCGAACCGTTATAATATAGGGCCTTCCCTTTAATTGCACCGAAGTGCCTAGCTCAAAGGCCTTTGTGCTTTCAAACTCACAAAATGTATAATCAGCTTCGCTTACATCCGAACCATCATTTTCTGTAATCAACCGATACGTATCGACATCCATACGTAATATGGAAGGAAGATGATCAATCGTTATGCTTTTCCTGCTTTGAGGTGTACCAAACCAAAATCGTGGACCCTTCCCTTTTAGATCAGGAAAAACAACCGCATGTAGATTGGAGGCCATTCTTTTAATAAATGCCCAATCCGTTTCCAAATATTGAATCGCAATATGACCAATGGTTTGACTATTAGAGGCATGGTCAATGTAATCCCCATGAGGATAGACTCCCACAATGTTATCCATTAACTCCACATATGTCATATTTGCATCTTGAAAAGAACGTGAGCGCTTCTTAATATCCAGATTTGCTGTAAATGACACTGCCTCTACTGTGACCGTGTGCACACCTTGAGATGCCTGTAACTCTGCATTTTCAATTCTTCCTGAGAACAATATGCTCTTATCTCGTCCAAATTTCACAACAATCTCATCTGTATGACTAACTCGCTGAATATACTTTTGCGCTTGCTCTTCAGCAATCATTCCGGTAAAGGACAACCTCGCATGATCATTACCTTTATGTTTTATTGTTAGTTTGTCTAAATGAATAAGTGGATAAGGCCATTCGACTACAAGATCCTCATACGTACTAATCATGTGGACTTCTTTTTCTCCTAGCGCTTTCATTGCTTACCTCCTTTCAATCAATCTATTCTTTAAAAACCTTGTTTCGGTATTTCTAAGTCCTCTTGCCCATCATGAACAATATCGATTTTGCCTCCGCCTGCAGAGCATTGCGTATGACAACGATTAAGTAACGCTTGCTTCCCCTCGATATTGACATTTTCCATCCCTTCCATCCAGTCGATGGAGCATACAGGTGTACATGGTTTTTTCAACTTTAAGCAAACACCAAAGGTTGGGATGTTATCAGGGTTTCGATCCCCAACATTCATTACAGCTTTCTCTTTAATATAAACACCATGATCTTGCGGCAAATTTAAATAATTGAGGTGGCTACCATGCTCACAGGCAATGATTGCGCCATGTACTACATAACTAAATTGCTCTTGTTCCGAACCTTCTGTCTCCAAATTTTCTACAACTTGAGCCATTAAATATCCTTCCCTTCCTATCATTTGTAATAAATTTCCGCTTTAACAGTACATAGCAACAAATGATTTATTAAAATTACTTACTTTCCAATCTTACTCGCTGCAACTGAATCCCAAGAAAGGGGCGTCGCAATATACTTTCTGCTACATCTAAATTGATGACGGTGAAAGCTTCCTTTTGGCCTGCGACTTCAAAAATACAATCCAGTTCCACTTTCTTGGGGTCTATCACTAGCTCTTTTATTCCTCCGTCAGGATAATAAGCGGTTTCATGAGAAATACAGTCCTTTTTCACTATATCCATAAGCCAATACACGCGCTGTGTCCCTTTCTTGACATCCGTAAAGACAATAGCTGTAAAACCTAAGTTATCCTCGTATTTCATTAACAGCGCTTTTAAATCATCAGACACGATTCTTCGAGGCTTGTCTAAATAATCTAGATATACCGCATTCTCTTTTTCTACCACTTCCCCGAATACAGAAGAACAGACAAAGTTTTCATCGAGGTCCGTTTTCAAAGGGATGATTGGATTGAGAATGCTTAGATCTTGCCGAAGAATAAAATATTCCATCTTTTCCTCCTGTATCTATCAGTGCTAATAAATCCAATGAACATCTTTCATCTGTTCTGCGCTAAATTGATACTTCTCTTGATCACGTTTAAAGAAGGTAGCCCCCTTTAAATTAGCACCTGTAAAATTGGCACCTTCAATCTGCGCAAAGTCAAATCTCGCATTTTCCAAATTGGCATTACTGAAATCAGTACCGAGGTAGCATGCCACTTCCCCTCCGGAAAGCCTTAGCGTTTTTCCTTGAGCATAACTAAAATTAGCGCCTACCAAATTGGCATTTCGAAAATCAGTATCTTGAATAGCTGCATAGGAAAAGTCAACATTCTCTAAACCACAATCTACAAAGCTAGTACCAACACAAATACTTTGCTTCAATGAAGACCCTGCTAAATCACAACTGTTAAAAATTGCGTAGGAAAAATCCATCTGGTTAAAATTTTTCTGTTGTAATGGTAGGTTTGAGAAGTTTTCGAATGTATACGATTTGTCCATCTCTTTTTGCTCTAACCATGAGAGAAGGTTTTTATCCACCCGTTCTCGTTCGTCAATGATAGCAACATCCTCACTAACCCCTTTGTACTCACCAACACGAAATCGCAAGCACTCTGCTCGTTGAAAATGGAGTTCAGGTACGCTTTCCTTTTGATAGCGAAAAAGATAGCGAACCAATTGAATGATATACTGATGAAATAGAACTACTATCTTTTGAATAATCCCTCTAACATCAGCTGCTTGAATCATGAGATACGGTTTTCTTTCTTTCTCAAGTATCTTTTGTAAATCAACCATTGCCTCACTAAGCCATGTTGCTTCATAATGTGCTGTACATTCGACCCAATCGAAGTACCATGCTTCACCATATGCCTCTAGCAAATACGTACACTTGTTTTCTAGTAATGAGGTTCGCAGCAAAGAAAGATGAATAAAGGCAACTGGTGCTAACTTTCCCTGTCTTTGCTGATCTCTAATATTCGCAAACAGCTGTTCAAGTGAGTAAATGATTGGCTGTAGCAAAATTTCCTTGTTTTGGCGAAACTGTCGATCAACTTTCTCTTGCAATCGGCTGACATGAACTGAAACGCATTCATCCATAAAATGCTGTAATGCTTCTTCTCGTTTCATACATTCACATCCTCACTAATTTGCTCGCACTTCTGTTCCTTTAATTTCCATTTTATCTTCCATCTTGATTGAATTTTCTTTACAGGTCATCTCAATTTTCTCGTTCGCATTAATCATTATTTGTTTGGCATTAATGACCACTTTATCTGTAGCTTTTAAGTTAATATTCTTATCACTTATTATTGAAATGCCATTATCATCCATCAGTGAAATCATCAATCCTCCACCCGATATGACAATCCGATCAGGTGCAAGTAGAATTTGTTTTCCATGCTTTGTTCTGAGTGTTTTTACATCTGGATCAGCCATACGTCCTGGATCTTGGCGACTATCCTCTGGTGGTGTGGCACTTGACCCGCCACCCCCATCTTGACTAGTTGGATTAGTTGCTGCTAACATCGTATTTGATTGTGGAGGCGCTTTTGAAACAGAGCTAATCGCAATCCCTTCATCCTCATGATTGCTTGGAAAATAGATTCTTACATTATCAGATAGCTCCGGCATAAAATACCATCCTGTGTTATCTTCTGATGCATAAATTGTTGAATATGGAAACCAATAGGCCGTATCCTTTTCTTGCCCCTCATCGAAATCGACATGAATACGAATTTTGTCCCCGGCAACATCAATTACCTTTCCTTGAATGGAAGCACCAATAATAGCTTGATTATAGGTAGTGTGGACACTGAAACCGTTCCGAGGTGTTAACGTATAAATATGCTTGAACAAGCCATCTTTTAAAGTTGAAAAAATTTTATAAACATACAATTTTTTAGATTGGAAAGTAACTTCATTGCCTATTTTGAAGGATTGCAGCGATTCTACTTCATAATACATGTAGTCACTATCAGTAATACTTTCGAGATGATTTTTACTTGAGATAAGAAAATTGCCAATAGCCTTTTTAACCCGATAATTAATGGCCTCCATTTTCTTTGTGCTTCCAGCTTGAAATGGAATACCAAAATAAAATTTTGCAGATGAATGAACTGTATCTGGCACTAGACCTGTATGAAAACGCGAGGCCATTCGTTTAAGAAACTCCCAATCTGTCTCTATATATTGCATTGTAAAACGACCAATACTAGCTCCCTTTGTGACATGATCTATGAAATCTGCACCTTTTTGATCGGCAATACACACATCGATTAATTCACTGTATGGCATACTAGCATTTTGATAGGTTTGATTTTTTTTCTTAACATCTAGTAAATACGTATGTGAAACTGCTTTAACTTCCAAATAGTAAGTGCCCATCACTGATTTCACTTGTACATCTAACGCTAACCCATTAAAAATAGGCTTCGATTGACCATTACCATCTATTTGCAATACCTCTATAGATGTTTCTGCATCTGTCATATATACATAGGAATCTTCAAGTTCATCTGGAATTACACCCGTTAAATGCAATGTAGCATGATCGTTCATTTGTTGCGTAATTTCGATTTGATGGACGCGAATGTTATAGGGCATCACGATCATATCTTTATATGTTAAGGCTGTTTCATTTTTTATCCGATCCATCAAATAACACCCTCTCCATCTAATTTATTTTGGATTGAGATAGTTTCCATCATCCCATAAGCAATAGGTTTCCAAATATTCATCTCTTTCTTCAAACAATTTATAGAGCCCATCGTCACATTTTCGCCTACTATAAACAAAAACATTAAATTATAAATCTTGTTATCTAGTGCAGGTGTTATGAAATCAAAGTAACCAATTTGGACATCGTTCACTTCATTAAAGCCGATATCCAACATTTTTGTTGTTGGCTGCATTTTTTGAAGTATCTCCATCATAGTCTGTGTGAAATCTTCTAATTCCTCTGCTTTTATTTGTTGTTCCATGATTTTCAGCGTGACATTAATAGATGTACTTTCACTTGTATAGATGTAATCGGGTCTTCGGCTGGATGGATATTTAATATCCATTAAATCAGATTCCATTACTTCAAAAGCGGCTGGAATACGCATTTGGATTTGACCATCATAAAAGTCCATTTTCGTAAATTCGATTGTTTCATCTTCGATTATTAGCTGACCATCTTTAATCGCTTGAACAAGGTCCGTATGTAACAATTGTTTTTCTATGTTTTCCAATCGTTTCTTCTGCCTTGCTTGTTTCGCCATCTCAATGACTTCTTCATCCATGAAATTCATCTTTTACCACTCCTTTTAGTTCAACTCCTGTTTATGCCTAAACGTTGTTCACCAACTGAATTTTAGTTAATCGACTATCATACGCTTTGGTCGGTCTGGACTATGTCCTCCTCGACGACCACCACTCTTTGATTCAGATAATATACGGTATAAATATTTATGAATTTGACTATTGGAAAACGCTTGAAATTCTAACTCTAATCGATTGCAAATATACATTTCAATGACATCCCGCTGTACCCGCTCCTGATTCAAACACTCAAAAGCAAAGGTAATATCATATACATTGGTTGGGCGATTTTTTAATAATTCCTTTGCGTAAAACTGTAAAACTTTAGGGTGGTATGTGCTCTCTTGTATACCTGCATACTGACAGTGCAGATAATTCACTGTATTGTATTCCGTGGCAAAATCTAAAAAATTATTTGGCTCGGATCGCAGCCTTGCTCCAGCCTTTAATTTAAAGCGGGCTATTTCTAATTCGTCTAGGGCAAGATTCAGAGACTCATCGAGAAAAATAGTGGCTGTAAAATCCGTGAAGTCTAATTTATTCACCGCTTCAGCAAACTTTATTTTTATAATGGTTTCTTGCCCTGTTGCCTCATATGGAAGCTCATAGCTATTATGCAGTAGATAAAGCCTATTATTATGTTTAACGATCCCTTTTGTAATATGGATAATGGTATCTGCAATCGTAATATTGGCACCTGCTATAATGCCATTTGAATAATCCTGGAAATATAAATCTAAAAATTCCCTTGGATAATCGCGCAAGTTCTCCAGCATTTCTCTTTTTAAAATTCTGCCTTTTTGAAAATGTGGATATTGATTGGTAAACATCTGTCACTCACCTCTTTTATTTTTTGGCAGATGCCTACTTACTTTAATCCATCAAAGAAATCTAGCTCTGATAAATCTGTTTCAAAGGCAAAGAATTCCTTGCTCCCGATCAATAGCTGCTCCTCTTTCCTAGCCACTGGCACGACATGGAAGCCCCAATGATCCTCTCCTGCAAAGACAAAGAATTTAACCTCCCCATTGACGATTGAATCTGTTTCGTCCTGTGGAATTTTATCAAAATAATTCGATGCAATACTTTCATATAGCACAGGGACAAAATCCTCTTGACGATTAATATAAGTATACTTATGTGCTGCTTGAGGATCGCTTCCAGTTAGGAAAAATTCAACCTCTGTGACGCCCCATGGACGGGAGATAGTTCCGTGGATTTGATTCAGTCTCTCTAGACTACTAATCAGAAGCTTTTCCTGACGATTATGAGTAAATGCACTAACCGTATACGGTACAATAGGTGCATCATTTGTTACTTCCGTTTCGATCATGCCAATCTTTTTCGCATTTAAGTAGCGTAATGCGCCTCTTAAACAAGCGAGCTTTAATTCTGGCACTTTTCCAACGTTTTCAGCCTTTTGTCTAAATTCAATGCTACGACCTGGTACAAATTCCTTTAAAGCCTCTCGAAAAGCGTCAATTCTACAAGATTGCCCTGTCAGCTTAATAATGGAATATTCGCCAAGCATGCCACTTTCATAAAAACCTTCTAAAAACTCTCGTACAATATCATAAATATCCGCCTTGATTAGGTGGTTAATTTCTTTAATATTGAAATAAACGTTTGGATAGTCATAAACATCTTTAAATTGGTGGTTTTCTAATAGGGATAAACACCAGCGATCTACCGTTGTGATATTCAAATCACTATCTTGCTGTATATCGCTTTCTGAGTAAAAGCAACTCCTAAGAATACCGGTTTTTCGGAAAAATTCTTTCTTCATTTCCTCGGCCATTTCCCATAAGAAATAATGATTATTACGAACCCTTAAATACTCATCACGCGTATGATTTTCATATTCTTTAAAACGTGTAGGGATAATAGACTCAGCATCCTCAAATGCCTTTTCAAATTGCTTGTAAACTGCCTCGACCCCATAATCATCCACATACCGATAAATATCCTTCCCTGGAATATCAATTAACGCATCGATGTCATAGGCATTTTTCCCACGACTATAATAATTCGCAAAGACAATTTTCATAAATTGAAAAATTCGATACGTAATATTATTACCACCAAAATTGGTATCCCCATTTTCATAGGTTGTATGAATATCAATTTTGTAGGAAATATGTCCGTCCTCTATTCGAAACTTACAGGATGAGAGGTCTGTTGTTCCCCCTCCACAATCGATTACTAGAGCCTTGTATTCCTTGCCATCCATAAAGCTCTGATTCTCTATTTGATTGGCTATCGTATTATAGAGCACTGCCATTCCTTCATCGAGAGCATGCTCAATTTCAATTTGATATTCAGGTAAAATGGCATGAAACATATCTAAAAATTGAGTTTTCAGCTTAACAGGGCTTGAAATATGCAAATGTTGAAAGCGACATTTAAATTGATGCTCAGCCATTTGAATGATATAGAGTAAAAATTCTCTTAGGATTTGACTGCGTGGGATAACCGCTGTATTCCCATTCGCATCCATTATTTCCTCCAATTTTGCATAATTACTAACCCAACGTTTGATGCCCTGAAATTTAGTGGCTAATGATGTATAGCTATTTTTTTTCATAACCTTCAAGGCTTCATAGCCGAAATGATAGTTTATGTGATCAGCGTTTGAGCAATCTGCAACCGCAACCACTGTAGGCACAACTTCAATCCATTCATTTTGGTGTAGTGGGTCTGGGAATTGTACAAAATTGATGCTATTGAGTGTAATTCTCTTATTTAAAAGATCATGGCTACAAGGTGATGAGACATAATCGCTATCCAAAAATACACCAGCTGTTGTATTGGTTGTGCCAAAATCAATGGCAAGAATGGCATTGGTTGTCTCTAATTGTTTCATCTCTAAATCTGGTATTGGCACTTTGTAGTAATGTAGATTTGTTGGTGGGAGTGGCGTCTCCTGATAATATGTTTTATAGATGTACTCTGAGTCTTGCTTTCGCAAAAAAATAAAGCTATAGTTCTTATTCTTTGTCTCGCGTATTCCTAGCGCTTGATCTGCTACTAAGTAATAGCAATTCGCTTTTTCATCGTCTTTTACGATATTTAGAATGCCACATAACTCAAAATGCTCATTTACTAGTAGCACATTGGATTCTACAAGAAAGCCACCTGTTTCAATGAGGTATTGATCTGGCTTATCTATTTTCATGCCTTTATAGAGATTCATTTTGGCAGGTATTTTAATATCACCATTATCTGAAAGTGGTGTTTTTAAATACTTCTGCAGTGCCTCCTCGACTCTTTCAAAGCCCCCATCTTGATTTTCTTTAATCAATAGATGTTCTTCCGCTCCACGGTATCTTAAAATCTTCTCGATTAGTTCGTCCCTAGTTAGCGTATTAATTAAACCTGTTATGAGCTTTTCTTTATAACAAATATTTCGAAGCTGAAAAGTGGTCATCTCCATCAACTCTACACGTGTATAGGTCATATATTTCTTTTCTGTATAACGCTTATTCGCATAAAGCTTATATGAATATTTAGTCGTCAATTTATACCCCTCCCCACTTTTTAATAAAGAGCTATTCGATCTAGCTTCATCGTCTCTTCTACGTCAATAATGCCAAAATGGTATTGCCAGTAAACCTCCATCTGAAAGCCAATAGGTAAAAAGATTTCTTGGATTAGCTGAACTTTATTGATATTTTCTATTGTCTTTTTTTGATGAATGTAAAGCAGTAATTCATCATTTTCCTCTGATTTCACATAAATAAAACAATTTCTAAATATATTTTTCAGCGTGTCCTTTATCAGATATAATGCCTCTCCTGTTTGATAGAGTCTGAGCATATTAAGCGCAATAATTTCTTGCTCTTTCTTTGAAAAAGATTTGATTTTATCGCGAACCAGTTTTCCAAATACATTTGCTTCAATGTCTCTCAGCATAAAGCAAATATAATATTCCTTTTTATTCAAGCCTTGCATTCGATCAATTTCAGCTAAAAAATGCAATGTAATATCTAATAAAGCGTCTCTAAATGCTTCATCAGTCGTATGATCAGGATGAAAAAGATCTTTAAAAATATCGAAGTACCGATAATAGGGGTTTACTTCCACATGTTGCTCTATTTCCTGTGAATTTAATAGCTGTGGACTAAGCTCCATATAAGGTGAATAGATTTTGGCAAGATGAAAGTAAATATCCTTTGTTAAAAAGCCCTCTTCTTCAGCTTGTATAAGTAAATCCCAAATATAGTTCATAACCATTTACCTACACATTTATATTCAGTGAAATGCCTTTGGACTTCAGCAAGAAGAAAGCTTAAGACATCATTCGTCATAAAATCTCGCTCTTGTTTTGACAGGAATTGTAATAGCATCGTCTTTTTATGACTGGCATCTTCTGTTGCGTCTTTTAAAAATGGATGCACGAAGTGACGATTATCTAAAAGCCCTTCCAAAATATCTATTCTCAAAAGTTCAAGATTGTCTGCTGCCTGAAAGGAGTTTATCAGTCTAATTATTTCTCCTTTTGTTGAAACATTGACATTATATTTACTAGAAAGCTTGTGCATAAAGTGTTCATTTCGCCGATTAGAGACTAGTTCATAAGTCAATTTACCTACTTGTTCTTTTTCTACTTTAGCAACTTTAAGTAGCTGCCATACTCCTGATTGATCCTGAGGTGAAACAATGGTTAATTCGCTATCTGAACGTTTTATATATCTAATATTGTCTTCTTCCGCATCAATGAGATAACCATGTTGAGTACCTGTTTTTCGTAACGATAAGACATGCTCATAATTTATTCGATCGATGGCCGGAAATGGAAAACCGCTATTCTTAACCTCGTGACGCTGAACATTCCAAAGCGGAACCATATTCAATCGTTTTTGCTGCTCATATTCCTCTAAATCAATCGTAACCTCGAAAATTTCTACATCCTCATTTAATGGTGGACAGCCTATCAGTATGACATCAATGAACTTACTCACAAAAGGATGATTGATTGTTTTCCAAGGTAGGCCATTTCTTTGGAAGATTGAATAAAGGTCTTTAATTTTTTGCAAATAACGATTATTTTTAGTAAGACTCAGCTTTATTTCGACCAATCCCTGCGATGTAGCAAGATGACCATTGAAAATTCGTTGCTGTGCAAGTAAATGCTGTATTTCGATAGAATCACACTCTAAAAATAATGTCATGAGTATTGCAGGTTCATTATTTTTAATAGATTCAAGAAGCTTCTCCATGTCTATTTTTGTCTCTTCCAAATCTGTTGGACATATCGGAAACAAACAATCATGAATGGGGTCGACATCTTCTCGGGCACTAAGCGTTGTGTAAATGTCATATCTATTCTCGTAATCATCGATTTCATTAAAAATACGTTCTTCAAGCTTTTTGTTCATATCTTCTTGATAATCAATTAGATTTACAAAAACGCCACTTACAATATCCTTTAGTAATTGACGTTGCTCTAGATTTTCTATTTTTCGTAAACGTTCAAACATGAGCTCTTTTAACAATTTACTTTCCTTCTTTCATGACTCAGGATTTGAATGCTAACTGGCATCAGTTACTTCATCTACTGGAGGTTCTGCTTCATTAGGAAGTGCATTATCTGCTGGTTGAACCTGTGGAACAGGGTTTAATTTATCATTTGCATTCATAATCTTTCTCTCTAGTCCAAGAACTTTTGCCAGTAATTCTGTTTCTTGATAAATCTCCTGTGCAAGCGTATAGGACTCTATCGCTTGAACGTATTCCTGACGGGCATAGCTCTGATCCCCACTTTTTTCTAACCCTTCTGCCTTTAATTCTTTTTGAGCCTTCTTCAATTCATTTATTTTTTCTTCTGTATCTTCAATTTTTGTTTTAATTTGTGTCTCTCCAGTAAATGAAATGGCGAGTGCTTTTTTTCTAGCTTTCTCATAAATGGCTAAAGCCCCATTGTAGTCCTCTGCCTCAAAACGAAAATCTGCGTCTTTTATAGCATCAACAATCTCCACAACGGAATCCATGTTGGCAATTCTTTGCTCTACTTCTTCCTTACCAAATCCATTAATGAGTTTGCCCTCTTTTTTAGCTTTTTCATAATGTTCTAATGCCTCTGTAAATTTTCCAGTTTCCGCTGATTTATCACCATTGATAATTAGTTGTGTCACTCTTAATTTTCTAGCTAGTAAATTTCTATGTATAGGATCTTTTAATTTTTTTGCTGCATTTCTTCCCTCACTATATGCAAGTAACGCTTCATCATAATTTCCGTCTTGAAAGTAAACATTTCCACTCTTTTCATGGTCCTTCATCTCGACTGTTAACTCTGCTAATTTTTTTGCTTGTTTTACTTGATAAAAAATCGTGCCGCCACCTACAACCAAGGCTAAAACTAATGCAGCAGCAATCATTTTTATATACTTCATCTTGTTTTTGTTCGTTTCTTGATACACCTTGTTCACAAATATGGCAGCAACCGTATAATTTTCTACAACTTTTCTTTGTCTACTTAACAATATTTCTTCCAACAAATCTGTATATTGTTCAGAATCTTTGACACCTTCCAAAGCGTCAGCCATCTCAATCTCACTGACATCTCCCCAAAAGCCAGCTGTACAAAGTAATAGGACATCACCATCAGTAAGCTTCATCTTTTTAGACACAAAGGGTTGAAATTTGTTTGGTTTACCTAGATAATTCAACAAATTCCCTCTTTCTTCATGCTGGCTAATATCTAATGAACGGTTCTGACTGTTTACTATTTCCTGTGCTAAACTTTGGTCTGTACTTTTGTAGGTTAATGTACCGTTTCGGAAGTGATACAGTCGCGAATTCCCCGCTACTCCAACAATCATTTTTGAGTAGTCGGAAACAACTATGACAATACTAGCCTTCAATCTTACTCTTAAGCTTTGCGCTTGTAGTATATTTTGTGCATGTCTAAGGTATTTATTGATAGCTCTCCTTGACATAGCTGGCTTTTCCATAAACTTCTCCAAAATAGCCTTTACGGCAAGCTCTGCACTACTAATTTCCTGATCTGCATCCAAGCCCTTGACAGCTACCCAACAAGCTACATCGTCAAGTTCTGTATAGGCAAAATAGTCTTTATTTTGCAGAAAGGACCCTGCTTCAGATAAAAAGCCCGTTTTAAAGTCGCAATTTTCCTTTCTCATACGTCTCCTCCTTCTCTATTCCCTATTCATCGTCACCAAGTTTTTTCTAAAATCACGATGGTAGCATTATCTTGATTTTTTAAGCGTTTTTGTTCAACGGCTTTTATCATGCTTTGTGCTAAATCATAGGGTGGAGCTTGCTGAGAGAGAATTTTTTCCATTTCAACCTCCGTTAAAGCATCATAGATTCCATCACTAAAAAGACATACCTTGTCCCCTCTATTTAGCTGAATCGGATTATTTCCTGTATCCAAATTTTTAAAGCCTGCATATCCTAAATAATTGATTAATCTCTTTTTTAGAGGATTTTCCTGAACCTCAAGTTGCGAAATTTCACCTGAAATATATCTTTCGGTTAAAACTGACTCAAAAATATGTTTTTGGTTAATCTTTAGAAATTCACCATTTCTAAAGATCGTGAGAACACTATCCCCTACTGCCCCCCAATGAAGATAGCCTTCACTATCAATAACGGCCGTGACTAATGTTGTTCCTCCATTGGAGCCATTTAAGTTTTCCACAATCATATGATTGCTTGCTATAGCAGCTTCCTTAAAAAAGTTTTGTAGATTATTTAAGCTACTAAGCTTTTTAAATTCTTCTATGAAGGTTGTCACTGCAATCGTGCTAGCCATCCGACCATTGGCTAAGCCGCTAATTCCATCTGCAAGCACCGCGATTGTGCCATATGTTGTTTCGGCAGTTGAGAAATAATCATCCTGCTCATCACGTCTTCCGATTGTTTGACCATTTCCAATATAAATTTTCCCTTTATCCATTTTTTGAGCAAGTATACTTCTTATTAGCAGTAACAAGATAAGGACAATGATAAAGATTAAGGTAATTATGTACGGCAATAACTTTTGGTCCATATGTCATCATTCCTCACTTTGATTGTTTTCCCATTCAAAGTGAACACCACAAAGTGGAATAAATAAAAATATACTTCTCCCTAGCTGTATCACATCATAGGCTGCTAATTCCGTTGGTGTATAAACGGCCTCATTATTTAGATAGGCTAATCCTGATGCATCTCCTGGCAGTAAGTAAAAATTACGTTTTTTAGGATCATACACAATGACTGCATGATTTCGCTTAGAAATGGAATTGTCCCCTGCAATGCGGATATGCATATCTTCTGCTCTACCTATAAAATTCTTTTCAGATAAGATACGATAATCTCTACCCATTTGCGGCCCTTCAATACAAACTAACCATCCTGTTACAGGATCTATCCCATCCATTTCTCCTAAGTAAGGCAATGTTTTATCATCTGCTTCAATGACAGGTGAGGAAGGACTATTTTGTCTTTGCTCCTGTTCCACCATCACGTTACAGTAAGGACAAATATTGCGATGTCTCCTTGAACTAAACATATGACCATTTGTACATCTAATCAAACTCATTTCGATATCCCCCATCTTTGTTACGAATTTTTTTCTCTATTTAACCAAAATTCGCGTATTCGCTATGTATATTGTGTCTCCATTACCTAATGGGTAAGGAATCTCATGTTTTAATCTATTTTTTACGCGCTTATTAGCTTTTTTTAAGCCAACACCATTAACCGAATCTATATCCTCTAAATACCAAATTCCAGCTACACAATTTAGTACAGCATGCTCATAATTCACAAGAGATTCATACTCTGTTCCACTTAAATCAATATCCGCCTTGAGTTCAGCTGAACTTTTTCCAATAAGCAATGAAATTTGATTGCCAAGTTCCCATTCATCTATTTCTACTCCACGTTCATTAAGAAGAACAAGCTTTGAAATGTCCTTCTTAGCCATCACTTGAGTGATTGCCTTTGCTTCGTATTTAAGCGATACATATATAATGGCGAGTATGACTATTACCGTCCCAATAACGAATTTCAAAAGGACATCCTGATTCATCACAAAAACATATAAAATGAAAAAGAAGGCGATTGTGACAATAATGATATCGATAATTTTTATAAACATTTTTTTTCGTGTATTTCCACTGTAAGCTTCAGCTGAAAATGGCTCATACATATAATCACACTCCTCTCTTTTTGCCATAGCTTATTTATTAAAAAAACGTTCAAATAAATCCGTTGTATCCAATGGATTTTTCTTCGTTTTTTTATGAAGCGTTGAGGACATCTCCTTTGTTTTAGGATTGAAGCCAAAGAAATGTTCAAAGTTTTTTTCAATATTATTCATATTAAAATCTGGCTTTTTCTCTGTAGACTGATGTCCGTTTGAATGCTTTTCATTTTGTTGTTCATTTTGCCAGCTGGTACCTTTGCCATCGAGACGGGCATCGTAAGTCTCTTTCAGCGCTGGATCCTTAAGCACCTTATATGCCTCTTGAACCTCTAAAAAAATTTTCTCTGACTCTTGATTTCCACCACTCACATCAGGGTGATGCTTTTTGGAAAGCTTTCGATAAGCTAATTTTATTTGCTCTTGTGTTGCATTTCGGTCTATACCCAATGTTTCATAATGCGTTTTCATGTTTTCAACCCCAATTTAGGATTATTAAAAATAATCTAAGGAACTATAAAAGTTCCTTAGATATAGTAGTGTTTTATCGTGCTGCAATCTTAGACAGCGTAGCCGCCTTCGATTTTTGCCAATTCTGTTTTGTCTTTCTTTTGCTTAATAAATAAGAAGAACTCACCAATACCTTCAGTGTCACCATATCTTTCTGTATAGTCCACAACGAAAGCATTTGGGAAATGAATTTTTCTTACTACTTGATCAGCTGAGATCACTTCAAGTGTCACTTTGCGGTAGCAATCAGCTTTTTCAGCTGGTACTAATGACCATAATCCTAATTTCATCGTATCATCAGAATTATCACCATCAGTGGCAGTTAAAATTTTACCTTTTACTTTTAAAGTTGCTCCAACATCTGTAGAGCGCGCGTTAGAATCATTCGGTGTATCTGTCTCATATTCGACAGTCATGATGCTTTCTAACCCTAATTCAATTGCTTCTGATCCTTCTACTTTTAATACAAAACCCATTTTTAGTACCTCCTAAATTTTGTTGAATCGTAACTTCTGACTGTTCTAATGAAATAAATTTAAGTACAGCTATTCATTTCACAGGGCCATGTTTCATACCGACACGATGAAATATGTAATATTTTTCATTTTAGCAATTAGTCGTTCGATTCATATTTATGTTAAAAGATTTATGAATGATAAATCTTAAACACCCTACTTAAATAATTGAAAATTTTGATAAATAAATTGTTAGGCTTTAACAGCACTTGTCCCTTTAGTAATCGTGACCTCAAGATTTTTAACATTACCGTTAAACACAAGATCGATCTGACATAAGCTTGTTTTCTCATCAATGATGTAGCCAATATCATCTCCGTCATGAATGATAGAGTTTACATGACCTTTATCATTCAGCCACTTACTTTTTTGACTACTTGGATTATTACTAAAGAAGCGAACGATATTCTCGTGCTTAAAGTCACCAGATTGGAATCGAAGTATTCTTTCAATATACGTACTAACTTGCGTTTTATAGATTGAATCGAATCCATCTTCTTCCATTGCTAGACTTCTTGCTTTATAAACAGTAATACGTCTAATATCTTTATCCTGTAGTTGGGCATTTTCGGAAGAGAATACAAAACCGAAGCTTCTGCTGTTAATAGCGTCTTTAATATTATTCGTAAAACCTGAAATTTCCTTCGCCATCGTAGTTACAGCTCTAAGTGAGTTGTCTCCGGCTTCAATATCAAATCGAACTCCAGGGTAATTACGTTTTACATTTTTAAATGATTCCTTTAAATACTCTGGGCATTGGTAGGCGGAAACGATACCTGCTGCTACATAGCTAGCACCTACATAAACGCCTTCTATCCAAAGCTTTAAAATATCTTCCTTTTCTTTCGATAGACGAGCTCCATTTTCGGTAGTATGCATTCTCGTATCAATAACTACGCCTGATTTATCTTTTGGAATAATCGTAAAGTTTGGTAGGCATGGTATCGCGAACTCACTAAATTCTTTTCTGACAAGAACCGAGCATTTATCGATCAGGCGATCAATCCCAGCAGTTGCGATGCCGTTGAAGGTAGTTTCTTCTTCAGCCATAAAGTTAAAGAAAATTTGAACCTTGTAATCTTTTACCGTATCTAAGAGGATTGATAAAGATTCCATTGTGTTACCCTCTTGCTTTGTAACCTTTTCATTCCCTTTGAATCTTGAACGGCTAACTTTCATTTTTCCAGAAGATTCTAATTCTAGAGCAGGTACAATGCCATACCATACAGTATCTGTAAAATCATTTTTAGCGTTAACCGTATTTAAATACGTGCGTAATCTTGGCAGGTTATTACTTTTCACAAGCATATCGAGCTTCGTGTTTGTCACTAATAATGACGGCTGCATACCTTTATTTTTCGTAACATATTGATCGAAGTACATTTTGACACCTAATAGCTTTTCGACTAAAGGCTTGACCGTTTTTACAAATTCATCCTTTGCATCCTTATAGAACTCCAGGTATGTATTGTAATTTTGAACTTCTGTTTCAACATCAAATTCGGCTTTTATAGCTGGTAGAGGTGAGAACGTTCTCACAACTAAATCTTTTACATAGGAAGACGGAGATTCTGTAATAGCCTCATAGTCTTCTTCGAAAACTGTACTCAAGCCGTAATTACTATTTTCTTCAATGACCATCAGTTCTGAACTATTCGTTTGAGGTGCCTCAATAATTTTCAATTCACCATTATCACCAATAGTAAGCGTACCTATTTGTAATTTTTCGGACTCATCCTCATCTTGACTAGCACCTAATAATAATCTTGTTTTAATATCTTCAATTGCTAAAGGCAGCATCGCCATTACATTGTTGTAGTTTCTACTAGCTACTTCAAACATAAGATTTAGCTTGTCACCAGTATCTAATTTTTTCGGATCTCCCTCATCCAGCTTGTCATACTCACTGTATAGGTAATGAATTTCCTTACGAACTTGGCGAATATCATCCATGACTTTTTTAGGAGAAATCATGTCTAGTAAATTTTCAAATTTAAAATCTACATTCGTGATGCCCTGACTTCTTTTTGTATCAATGAGCGTAAATAGCATCTTTAAAAAATCGTTATTTTGGTCGATTGCTATTTCAGATATACAATCATCTTGAATTCCTTCAGGCTTTTTCAAGGTATACATAACCTTTTGATTTGCCGCGTTATAAAATGAATACACAGTAGGTGAAAACTTATCTAAAAATTCGTCGAAGCTTTTTACAAGAAGATGTTGACTAATTTCCTTGATCTTTTCATCACTTAGACTGTCGATTCCTTTTACATCGCCAACAAGCGTAATTAAATCCAATTTCTCTGGGTTTATTTCTTCAAAGAGCATTGTTCTGTTCGTTTGACTAATAATCTCCATTCATTTGGCTGTATATTACTACAGCCATCCCTCCTTTAGATAACGAATTTCGAGTAAGCATAAACATTAGTGCGTAAAAAATACAGAATTAGAACTGTATAACTACTTGAATCGAGCATCTTAAAAGAACATTTAGACACTTAAATTAAGTCGATATATACATTTAAGATAAAATTTTACAATAAAAACAATAATGTACTAAGCTATGTACGAGAAACTCTAATTCAACTTTATGCATTTTTTATACAAAATTCACTAATGGTTTTATGTATCACAAAAGTAACTATACAATACCTAAAATCAATGTCAATATTTTCTATAGAATATATTGTAAGCAAAAACATTTTAAGGACAGTTTATTAAAAATATTACATGGTAATAATTATGATATTTTTTAGGGAAATAGTGGATAAATCCTATTTTTTTATAAAAAAAACAACTAAAGGTCCGATTGCTATTAGGTCCTAAGTTGCCCTTTTGGATATCACCCTTTTAAGATAAAAATGAGTAAAAAGTATTAAAAATATAGTAATTTTGGTCTTTTAGAATTAATTTATTTAAAATAGTTCTTTATACATTTGAATTTCCCTTCCAAAATAATCATGTATTTAATAAAAGAAAGGGAAGAACATCTTTTTTTATGCTGCACTTGCAAGCCCCATAAAATAGTCAATGACATAGGAATGCTCACTTTTCTATTATATTTTCTCACATTTGCAAGTTTATCCTCGATTACTCTTTGTGAAACATCTAGTGGGACTTCGTTTGTTAATGCGAAGTATAAAGTTGCCATCAAACTATAAATATCTGTATAAATGCCTTGCTCTCCTTTAACGGAATACTGCTCAATAGGTGAGTATCCCATCGTAGTAAAAATTGGATATTTTTCCATCGTTTTATAATAAATTGCTGAACCGAAATCTAATAAGTGAGGTTTCCCTTGCGCATCAATTATAATATTATTCGGCTTTATATCCCGATGAATAATGCCTTTACTATGTAAATACGAGATGGCATCAATTAAGGGAAGGAATACTTCTTCATATAGATGATGCCTTTCATGGATAGCATATTTATGTATATATTGGTCCAGTAATATCCCTTCATAATAATCTGTAATCATATATATAGAACCATTTTCAGTAAAATGATGTCTATACTTAACAATATTTTGATGGTTCAATTGCTGGATCATGAATGCTTCACTTAGAAATCTTTCCTTTAATTCCTGAAATTTTTCCTTTGTTGAGGGTACACGATTGATTACTGATGTGTTATCCAAATCTCGTAACGCTATTTCCATTGGGAAAAATTCCTTAATGATTAGTTGCTCTCCAGTATTTATATGTTCAGACATATACACAAAGGATAATTTACTAGTGGCAAGAACTTGCGTTATTTTATATGTATTATGTAATAGACTGTTTATTGGTAAGCTCAATTCAAATATTGCTGCCTGCATTTTAATCTCCTTTCAAAAATCGAATATACAAATTAATGTAATTATATCAATTACTATATTTTTATGTATAGTTTGTAATAGCCTAAAGTGCGCAAACAAAAAACCGTTCAATATGAAGTGAACGGTTTTTTGTTTATTATGCTTTTTGATAGCGCAGCACTGGTGTACGAGCAGCGCGTGTTTCATCAAGACGAGATACGACTGTTGTATGTGGTGCTTCTTGCACGATAGATGGATTTTCTTCTGCTTCTTTCGCAATTTGAATCATCACATCACAGAATGCATCTAATGTTTCTTTTGATTCTGTTTCAGTTGGCTCGATCATTAATGCCTCTTCCACGTTTAATGGGAAGTAGGTTGTTGGTGGATGGTAGCCAAAGTCTAACAGACGTTTTGCAATATCTAATGTGCGAACGCCCAATTTCTTTTGACGACGACCTGATAAGACAAATTCATGTTTGCAGTGACGGTTATATGGTAGATCAAAGAATGGCTCTAAACGACGCATCATATAGTTTGCGTTTAATACAGCATATTCTGTAACAGCTTTTAAGCCATCTGGCCCCATTGTACGAATGTACGTATAAGCACGAACATTGATACCAAAGTTACCATAGTAAGGTTTTACACGTCCAATTGATTGTGGACGATCGTAGTCGAAGTGGTATGTGCCTTCTTCTGTTCTCACTAGTACTGGTTTTGGTAGGAATGGAATTAAATCTGCTTTTACGCCTACTGGACCTGAACCTGGACCACCGCCACCATGTGGGCCTGTAAATGTTTTATGCAGGTTTAAATGCACGCAGTCAAAGCCCATATCGCCAGGACGTGCTTTACTCATAACGGCATTTAAGTTCGCGCCATCATAGTAAACTTTCCCGCCTACAGAGTGAATAAGCTCCGCCATTTCGATAATGTTTTCTTCAAATAAACCAAGTGTATTTGGGTTTGTTAGCATTAATGCAGCTGTATCAGCACCAACGACTTTACGAAGGTCTTCGATATCAACTAAGCCATTTTCATCGGATTTAACAGTGATTGTTTCAAAGCCTGCTACTGTTGCTGAAGCTGGATTTGTACCGTGAGCTGAGTCAGGAACGATAACTTTGTTACGGTGACCTTCACCATTTGCTTCATGAAATGCGCGAATCATCATTAATGCTGTCCATTCACCATGGGCACCTGCTGCTGGTTGTAATGTTACTTCATCCATTCCTGTAATTTCTACTAAAGAAGTTTGTAAATCATAGAGAAGCTCCATTGCACCTTGTACTGTCGATTCATCCTGCAATGGGTGAACATTCGCAAAGCCTGAAAGACGTGCAACTGCTTCATTAATTTTTGGATTATATTTCATCGTACAAGAGCCAAGTGGATAAAAGCCAGAGTCTACCCCATGGTTTCTACGAGAAAGTGCTGTATAATGACGCATAATATCAAGCTCAGACACTTCAGGTAACTCTGCAGCTTCCGTACGAACTAAGCTTGCTGGCAGTAAATCTGCTAGGTCTACTTCAGGTACATCAAGTGCTTCTAAGCTATAGCCAACGCGACCTTCTTTTGAAATTTCAAAAATGAGTGATTGATTTTCGTTATGCATTAAGAGCCCCCATTTCTGCAACAAGTGCATCAATTTCTTCTTTTGTGCGTAATTCAGTTACTGCAATAAGCACATGATTTTTCAGAGAGTCATAATTTTGCCCTAGAGGATATCCACCGATTATACCCTTTTCGATTAAGCCTTTATTGATTTCCTTCACACATTTATTCGTTTTCACAACGATCTCGTTAAAGTGTGCACCTTGGAATGCTACTGTAAAGCCAGCTGCTTCAAAGGCATTTTTTGCATAACGTGTTTTGGCAATATTTTGCGTAGCCATTTCACGAATACCTTGTTTACCTAAAGCTGTCATCGCTACAGATGCAGCAAGTGCTAAAAGTGCTTGGTTCGAACAAATATTGGATGTTGCTTTATCACGACGGATATGTTGTTCACGTGCTTGTAATGTTAATACATAACCACGGCGCCCTTCACCATCCACTGTTTCACCAACAAGACGACCTGGCACTTTACGCATTAATTTCGTTGTCACTGCAAAGAAACCACAGTGTGGCCCACCAAATGCTTCAGAGATACCGAATACTTGCGCATCCCCTACACAAATATCAGCACCTAGCTTACCAGGAGGCATTAAAATGCCTAATGAAAGTGGGTTAGAAGAAACAACGAATAAGCTTTTCGCTTCATGTGCAATCTCACTAATAACTTGAATATCCTCCACTTGACCAAAGAAGTTTGGATATTGAGCAATAACAGCTGCTGTGTTGTCATCGATTAACTCTTTTAATGCTTCGACATCTGTCACACCATCTTTTTGTGGGATTGTCACGATTTCAATGGATTGACCATAGGCATATGTAGCAACAACATCGCGATATTCTGGGTGCACTGCTTCAGACACTAATATTTTCTTACGACGCGTATGACCTGCTGCTAGCATACCTGCTTCTGCTAATGCTGTACCACCGTCATACATAGAAGAGTTTGCAAGATCCATGCCAGTTAGCTCGGCAATCATCGTTTGGAATTCAAAGATTGCTTGTAGCTCACCTTGTGAAATCTCTGGTTGATAAGGTGTGTACGCTGTATAGAACTCTGAACGAGAAATGACATGGTCCACGATTACTGGTTTATAGTGATTGTAAACACCTGCACCTAAAAACGATACATTAGCATTTGTGTCCTTATTTTTTGCAGCGAGTGCCGTTAATTCTTTTAATAAAGCAGATTCTGATTTTGCTTCCTTAATATCATAAAGGCCTTTAAAACGGACTTTCTCAGGAATATCCCCGAATAATTCATCAACTGAGGATACACCGATTACGTCTAACATTTCTTTTTGATCTTGCTCCGTCATTGGTAAATAACGATGTTTCATAAATGTAGGTCCCTCTTTTCAACTATTATTTTGAACGCTTGTAAAACGGTGTTTCTACTGTTATTACCTTTAAGTGTTTCCCACGAATTTCGATTTCTAGCTCAGTTCCGATTGTTGCGAATTGACTGTCAATTAAAGCGTGACCAACATTACGTTTAGATGAAGGAAGCTGTGTACCCGTTGTCACTTCACCGATTTCTTTACCGTCCTTGAACACTTTGTAGCCATGACGTGGAATGCCTTTATCAATCATTTCAATGCCTACCAATTTGCGTGTAAGACCATTTTCCTTCTGCGCTACTAATGCTTCATGACCAATGAAGTCTTCTTTATTTAATTTCACAGCAAAGCCAATCCCAGCCTCAAGTGGAGAAATTGTTGCCGATAGCTCTTGACCGTATAATGGTAGACCAGCTTCAAAACGTAGTGTATCGCGGCATCCTAAACCTGCCGGTACTACGCCTTTATCATGACCAGCATCTAAAATTTTACCCCATAGTGCTTTAATATCTTCTGGAGCACCGTAAAGTTCAAAGCCATCTTCTCCTGTGTAGCCACTACGAGAAACTAATACTTGATGACCTGCAACTTCAACGCCCTCTTGGAAGCGGAAAAATTTAATGGCACGAACATCAGTCGAAGTAAGGGATTGAAGAACTTCCTCTGCTAATGGTCCTTGAAGAGCAATTTGTGCATAAGCATCGGATTGGTTATCAATCGTCACATCATATTGATGTTGATTTTCCATCATCCAATCATAGTCTTTTTCAATATTGGCGGCATTGACACATAATAAATAGTGATTATCAGCTAATTTATACGTTAATAAATCGTCAACAACGCCTCCATCTTCATAACACATAGCTGTGTATTGCGCTTGGCCATTAACAATTTTAGATACATCATTTGATAAAAGATTTTGTAAAAAACCTAATGCATCGGGACCTGTTACTAAAATTTCTCCCATATGTGATACATCAAATAAGCCTGCACGATGACGCACTGCATCATGTTCTTCTTTAATGGAAGTAAATTGAACAGGTAGTTCCCAGCCACCGAAGTCTACTGTTTTTGCACCGTATTTCGCGTATTCTTCAAATAGAGGTGTACGTTTTAATTCATTCGTCATTCTTTTTTGCCCCCTTATTGTTCGTTACATTTTTACTGGTAGTAGTTCGTCTGCTTTTGTATTAGTACAGTCAGTGCGTATCGTTTCCAATCTTTAAAGCACCTGTGGACATAAAAAAAGACAGACGAACCCCTTTTCGGGATTCTCTGTCCTTGCACCTGAAAGTTACACCAGACTGGCTCGCAAGCTTTCACACTGCCAATCAGCCGGCTTTCCCCTTTGGTGGCTGTTATTGTTATACTACAGCTCTCTCCAGAGTTGCGTCTTGTACGAGTCCTTTTACCTGAGAGATTCATAGCCATTTACTACTTGCTCCTTCGGTGGCGTCTACACGCGCTCTCCCCGCACAATCATCCGCCCAAGATAGTTCTTGGTACTATTTAGTAGTCAATGAACATTTAGTTACTTATTTGTCTATATCCTAACATTAAATGCATTGAAAAGGCAATCATTTTTTAAAAGATAATAAAACACGAACATTATTTATTAATAACACAATCATCGTTCGTTTTTTAATCTTTTCACTTGAAATACTAAATACTCTAGAATATGACGGATAGTTCTACCTTCTGTCAATACTTGGATATGTCCTACCTCACGGTAAAATTTCCTTCTGTAATGATACAGGCTTTCTAGCTCTTCCTTTGTAGAGCTCTGTACAATGGGTCTGTTTGGATCATGCTGTATTCGTTTATAAATATCTTCAAAAGACGCATCTAAAAAAAACACTAATCCACTACGTCTCATAATTTTTCGATTCTCAGCATTAATGGCAACGCCACCACCTGTAGAAATAATACAAGCCTCATCTCTGAAATTTTTCAAAAATTCTGTTTCTATTTCTCGAAAATGGGCCTCCCCGTATTTTTCAAAAATCTGTGGAATTGTCATTCCCTGCTGGCGCACAATCTCACGATCCATATCATAATATGGCATCTTTAATAAATAACTTAAACGTCTTCCTAACGCACTTTTCCCACTGCCCATAAAGCCAACTAAATATATTTTTCGCAATTTGGATCACCTTCTTATAACTACGATTCTACACTGTCTGACAAAATTTGTCCTAATAAATTTATCGTAGTTTGAACATTTAATTTTTCTAGCCCATCATATGTTCGAAACTGCATTTCATAAGACATACAATACGCAAGAACAAAAGTAGTTACAAAAAATAATAATGCAATTGCGATCAAAAAAATAGCCCCTCTGTCATTTTTCAATAATTGGCACATAGAAGCTTCGCTCCTTTTGAATACCGCTAGTCATTTCGACAGCTACCGTCAGCATGTTTTCTGTATAGTTAAATTGGCATTTATTAATTCCGATTAGCATGGGAACATGTCCACCATTTATTTGCTCACGAATAATATTAGGATAGCAATCAATATGATGGATTGTATTTGCAGTTTGAAAGCTCACTCTTTTTCGATCTTCCCGAATAGCAAACGCAGAGACATTCTGTAGAGAATGATTTACATCATAAACAAATAGCTCCCACTTTGTTTGTTCATCTGTTAGCATGGTTGATTTCATTTCAGCAAACCATAGCATAATAAGAACAAAAAGATGAGATATTAGCACAAAAACAACCAATTGAAATATGGCTTCTATTAATGTATAGCCTTTGTCATTCACGGACTTCACCTGTATCTTGTATACATTTTTGGCGCAGTTCACGCATGTTTTGAAAACGGACACAAATTTGTTGTCCATCAAATTCCCAATGATACTCTACTTGTTCAATGGTCCTAGAGCCTTCTGTTTGCTGTACTGCCTGATATTGCTTTAAACCTTCATAGGCAGTTTCAGCTGCGATGAGTTCTAGTTTTTTATTTGTAAGATTCGTCTTCATCGTATAGGTAAGCGGTATTAACGACATACACAATATTGTTAAAATCCCCATAGCTAAAATGGTTTCTACAAAAGAATAGCCTGACTCATTCAACTCTAGCTCTCCCTCGTCCTAATGTAATAACGACCTTTTTCTTTCCTTGAGGGGTTTTAAAGGCAATGGTTCCAGCTGACATAACATTTCCTTTAGTATTATAACTAAGTGTATGAATAGAACTTTCTGCGTTCAAAAACTCGACTCCTTTTGGAAAAGGACGTTCATATAAAATGGTATAAAAATCTTTTTGAATAACATAACGCTTACTGGGACTTATTATTTTCATTGCTATATATTGCCGTTCATTCATGCTATAGGTTTGAATATACTGAATATCTAGTTGCATTTGCGTAAAAAATTGTTCCAATTCCTTTGCTTCTGCTATTTTGAATGAAAATTTACTAACAATCGCTGTTAAACTCATGACAAGAAACAAGACAATCAATATTTCAAGAATTGTGAAACCACCATTTTTATTATGTTCATCAGCTATTTGACCCTGTTTCCAAATCTGCATTGGCTAGTCGTACCTCTCCCTCATTCGTGATGACTATTTCAGCTTTATTTGGGCAAGTCGTTTCATGTTCTTTTAAATAGCCTTTCATCACTAGATCATCTAATGTTGGATAGGTCATAAAATCTACTCGATAGGCCTCGACCTGCCCTTGTACCATAGATATATAAGCCTTACAGCCCTTCTCATCAATGGTAGCAAAATGCTTCGTAACATTTGGAATCGTAATTAAAATAAGGATTGAAATGATTAATAAAACAATTAGCATCTCGATTAAAGTGAACCCTGCTTGTTCGTTGATACGTTTCATCTTTTCCCTCCTAAACTAATTCAATCATGTGATAGATGGGTAATAATAAACTGACATAGGCAGCTACTATACAGACTGCTATGAGGATAAAGAAGGTTGGTTGTACAAATGCTAATACTTTTTGCAGAAGTTGTTCCTGTTTTTCCAGTAATAATTCGCTATACAACACTAATTCTTTTCCTAAATAGCCGCTTTGCTCACCGTGCTCTACAAAAACAGGAAAATCCTTTTGAAAAACAGCTAGTCTCATTACGGCAAGTGTTAGTGACTCTCCAAAAATAACCCTTCCTTTTATGCGCTGCGAAAGAATTTGCAGAAAAGGTTGAAGTTGTTGTTCTTCTAAAAGTTGGAGGCTAGCTTGTAATGAAAATCCACTTTGTAGTAAGCTTCCTAAATAAGCGGCAAACTGTCTTGTTAATATCAGTCGCATATAGCGTTGAATAAAGGGAATCTTGAATAGGATGGTGAGTTGATGTGCAGTAGGCTGTCGATTGAGATAGAGACGAACAATAAATAAACTGCCTGTTGCGATGAAGATGGTGAGGATGACTACATCAGGGACATGTAATAACGTAGTGGACAACGTAATACTTGTTTCTGTTTCTGCGGTTCGGCCGGCTACCAGTCTTTCGATGTTTGGTAAAAAGATGGTACGAAACACCAAAAATAATAACAGCAAAAATACGATCAGCGTGACAGGATAGATCAGCAGCTTTATGAGCTTTTTCTTGGTCATTTCACTTACCTTTATTTGCTTAGCTACACCTTGTAAAGCTTCTATCATATGACCATTGTTTTCTGCTATCTTGATGGCCATTAAATAATGCTTGCTCAGCTGTAAAGTTTCAAGTATCCCTGCAACCCCTTCCCCTTGCTTCAGTTTTTCATCAATTTGCTGCTGCATATCTTCATGCGCCTTTATATGATGAGGCAATAGCATTGAAATGGCCTGAGGAAATAAATATCCCTCTTGCATTAACACGCATAATCGATTAAAAAATTGTGCCTGCTCCCTTACTCGCCATTTTGTCGCCCTACTATAATAAAGCAAAACATTATGGATGTACGTTTGTAGGTGCATAAAAGCTCTCCACTAATTCTTTTTGTCCCATTAATGTTAATTCATAAGGGAGTTCATAGTTGACCTTTTCTTTAATCGCAGAAATGGCTCTTGTTAAATGAACATCCTGTAAAATTTCATATACCGCACGGCGCTCATCTTGTACTGCTGAAGTCTGAACAAGTATTTGTGCCACAATACCGATAATCGTTTGATGAAGCTCCTCTATCGACACATCTAAGTCCATTAAACGATACAGGCAACGAATGGTATCTTTTGCATGAATGGTTGAGACAACTAAGTGTCCTGTTAAGGCAGCTTGGATGGCAATTTCCGCTGTCTCTTTATCTCGAATTTCACCAATCATGATAACGTCAGGAGAGTGACGTAAAATGGCTTTTAGTCCCATAGCATATGTAACGCCCGCTCGCTCGTTCACTTGAATTTGAAGTAAATTTGCTTGGCTATTTTCTACAGGATCTTCTAAAGAAATCACATGCCGATTTAATTCTGTGGAACAATAGTGGATTAAGGAATAGAGTGATGTAGATTTGCCAGAGCCTGTTGCGCCTGTAAAAAACAGAAGACCTTGACGATGTTGCACAAGCTCCATTAAATTGTGTGCAGCACTTTTGGAATAGCTTAATGACGTTAGTGGGAATGTATGATTTTGGAGAAGTAAACGGATAATCAGGCTTTCTTTTAAAAAGACGGAAGGCAGTGTGGATACTCGAAAGGCGTATGAATTGTGTTCCATTGCTTTTTGAAAGGAACCGCTTTGAGGTTTTCGTCGTTCACTGATATCTAATGCCGCAAGAAATTTATAGTAGGAAATCATTCTTTCTGCAAGTTCATTTGGTAGCTCACCAGCTTGGAGTAGCTTATCATATTTTCGAAAATAAACCTGATATCTTTTATTACCTGGAACCAGTAATAAATCGGATGCACCAAAATGATAGGCCTTTAGTAAAAGTTGCTCACATTTTTGTTCAACAACTGTTTCAAAATTCTGCATATATGCACCTCACTTCTAGTTCATTCGAATATGACCGCTCTATTCGTTATTTCCTAGTATAAAGAGGAAAATGCCACGAGAAAAGCCCTTTTCTAAAAATAAAAATTTGTTACATATTTTCCTGTCAATCATGTTTTTTGCTATAAAAATGTGGATAAAGTGCAGTTTCCCACTAAAAAAGAAGATAAATGCATGAAAAAATTAATATTTATGCCGAAATGAACTGTATCTTTTTCAATAATACAATATAATAGAATGAACATGATTATTTTCCTAGCACTTGGTAGACGAACATAATTTTTAAAAAAATTTAAAGAGGTGAAGCGCATGATCCATCCATTGAAAATTACTAGTACATTAGCCGATGAAACAAGGTACTCTATTTATGAGTACATATTGCAAGAGAAAAAAACAGTCACAGTACAACATATTGCTGATCAATTCGGCATCCATCCAAACGTTGCTCGGCTTCATTTAACAAAGCTTTCAGAAATCAATATTATTTCTGCGGACTATGTCAAAACAGGCAAAGGTGGTAGACCTGGACGTGTTTATAAAGCTTCAGAGAAAGGCGTATCTCTAACATTTCCAAGACGCGATGAAGATCGTTTATTAAAATGGACGATCCAATTAATTGAAGACATTGGACCATCTGCCTTAACGAAGTGCCAAGAAATTAGCTACCAAGACGGATACCAGCAAATGAAAAATTATATCAACGCTGAATTAACATTAAATAATTCTCTATCCTTCGATGAAAAGCTTCAGCTGTTAACGGACAATGCCGCTTTAATTGGCTATATTCCACAAATTCAACAAACCGAACATGGCAAAAAAGTGACCTTCTCCATCTTCAATTGTCCTTTCCAGGAGCAACTTACTTCGCATTCTGATATTGTTTGTTCATTACATGAATCCTATTTAAAAGGTCAATTAGATGCATTGTTTACGAACAATGAATTTGTGCAAATTGAAAGTATGATACATAATTGCGATTTATGTAAATATGAAATAAACGTGACAGAAATCGAAAGCTAGATTAAAAATCCATTTGTTTGTCACAAAGACGGAGAAGTTCCAGTTTACAGACACCTTTCATATCATTTATAATGAGTAAGAGATTATTGTGTCGTGGGCAAAAGGAGGGGAAATCTTCATGGATAATATGTATAAAGTTATGGCATTCTGGACAGGTATTTTTGCCGTTATGTTCTACCTTGGTGGTATGAACGAGGTATCGCTATTATTCTTAGGTAATACAGGTTTATTCTTATTATTAGGCTTCTTAAACCTTTCAGAACGTATGTACATGTACATTTTCGGAGCATATTTAACTGTATTCTTCGCTGGCTTCACGTACTATACAACATTCATTCACGTACCTGGTGGCGGTCATTAATACAAAAAAAATCGCGTATCTCACAACTGCTGAGATACGCTTTTTTATGCGCTTTGGTTATTCCTTTTTAAAATCCATTTAAGAAAGGATTTGTCTCCATTTCTGCGCCTACTGTTGTATAATTTCCGTGTCCAGGATAAATAATAGTATCCTCGGGTAGTGTCAACAATTTGTGATGAATGGATGCTAATAATACTTTTGTTGAGCCACCTACTAAATCTGTACGTCCCACACCTTGTTCAAATAACGTATCTCCAACAATGGCAAAACCATCATTATCAAAAACATAAGAAATACTACCAGGTGAATGTCCAGGCGTAAAAACAGCTTGGAAAGCAAAATTACTGATCTCAAATAGCTGTTCTTCTTTAATAATTGTGTCTTGCGCTGGTGCTGCTACCCTATAATCTGGTAATGCAGCATATTTACTAGAGCCATTCTTCGTTGGATCTCCTAGCCAGCTAACTTCCTTTTCATGAATCCATACAGGAATATCAAACACTTCGCGTACAGCATCTACAGCCCCTATATGATCAAAATGGGCATGTGTTAAAAAGATAGCAAGTGGTTTTAAGCCATTGCTACGAATTGTTTTAATAAGACGCTCTGCTTCCTCACCTGGATCAAATATAATACATTCTTTTTCTTTATTCGATACGATATAGCAATTCGTTTGAACAGGTCCAAGAGAATAACTTCGTACGTTCATCATAGTGATCACCTCAACTTTCTATTATACAGGCTTTGCCACAATTTGACGATAAATGTTCATAGTTTACGCTATTTTAGTTCTCGACAAAAACAAACAGAACGTTTACAATTAAGGAGGAATATTGTTTGCGACATTCATTTTCTGATGTCGAAAGGAGTGTCTATTTTTAATGAACTTATTAATGGTTATTTTTGGTCTAGTAGCGATTTTAGCTGTAGTTGGTACATTCCAAGCAATAAAAGAAAAGAACCTATTAAGCGTTGTTTTCAACTTATTAAGTGCCGCTGTATTCGGATGGTTCGTCATCATGACGATTGTTCACAGTGGGTATCCACCACAATTACACTAAAATTCAGACAAAAAAGAGCAGTCTCCCTGGAGATTGCTCTTTTTTTGTATTTATTATTTATTTAATTTAAGAAATCGTTTCTTACCAATTTGAATGACATCATCATTCATTAGCACAAGTGATAAATCATCCATCACTATTTTTTCTCCATTCAAGGATACTCCATTTTGCTTGATTAACCGCAGAAATTCACTCTTACTATGAATATAATCCATTGCCACTAGTTGTGGGATAATATCCACTATTCTTTCCTTATCAATTTCTAGGAGCAGTATAGGAATATTTTTTGGTATTTCCTTTCTTTGAAATGCAGCTTGAAAATAGGATTTAGCTTCCTCCATTGCTGTAGTCCCATGGTATAAGGCCGTTATAATTTCTGCTAACTGTAATTTTACATCACGGGGATTCTCTCCCATTTGCAGTCTATCTTGAATGGTTTGCACTTGTAGTGGATGCTCATCTGTTGCCAGTTCAAAATATTTGATGAGTAAGGCATCCGGTACTTCCATTACCTTTTTAAACATGACCTCTGGCGCTTCACTGACACCAATATAATTGCCAAGGCTCTTACTCATTTTTTCAATGCCATCTAAACCTTCGAGTAATGGCATAAAAATGGCAATTTGTTTTTCTAACCCCCGTTGCTTTTGTAAGGTGCGTCCCATTAAAATATTGAATGTTTGATCTGTTCCCCCTAATTCAATATCGGCCTGTAGCTCTACAGAATCATATGCTTGCATAAGCGGGTAGAAAAATTCGTGTATGCCAATTGGTATTTGCTGACGGTACCGTTTTTGAAAGTCCTCACGTTCTAACAGTCGAGCAACGGATGTCATGGCTGCCAGCTGAATGACTTCTTCAAATGACAGCTTTGCTAACCATTCACTATTGAAACGAATAGTTGTCTTGTTCATATCTATCACTTTAAAAATTTGCTCACAGTATGTTTTAGCGTTTTGCTTGACCATGTCATCACTTAACGCGACACGGCCTTTTGCTTTACCCGTTGGATCACCAATACGCCCTGTAAAATCACCGATAACAATGACCGCCTGATGCCCTAAATCCTGCATTTGCTTTATTTTCCGTAGAACGACTGCATGCCCTAAATGAATATCCGGGGCGGACGGATCAAGCCCTAACTTAATGATTAAAGGCTTCTGCTCCTTATAGGATCGCTCTAATTTTCCGAGTAATTCCTGCTCATCAACGATTTGATCAGCACCCTTCTTAATTATCGCTAATTGCTCTTTTGGTGTTAAAAACATATGAAACATCTCCTTGTAATATTAAATATTAATATTGCAAGCTCTATAAGAGTTCACTAATCAACTACGCCTCAGCGTAAGAGGACGGCCAAATCAAGATAAACACTCAGGCTGTAAAGGCATAAAAAAAGCCCTTAGGAATAATCCTAAGGACGTTCATGAACGTGTTACCACCTTTTTTCGAGAGCTATTCACACAGCCCTCCTCAATAAGTACAGCCATAGCGATACTTTTGCAATGATTACGGATGCAACCCCGTCGTAGCCTACTAAAATTTCGGTACGCAGCTCCAAGATGTATTCACTTTAATGTCCCTTGCGCCTCTCAGCAACCGGCTACTCTCTGTCAGTTCGATTAAAGCTACTCGTTCTTTTCCATGCCTTTCACTCTTATACTCCGAAATGCAAAAACAAATCTTCGTTATGCAGATATTTAAATTTATTATAATTGCTTATAGTAATTTGTCAATCAAAAAAAGAAAAGAGAGACCTCAACTTGAGATCTCTCTTTTGTTATTTGACGGAATCCTGTTTTAAATTACCTGTCTTCTCATCATAGAAACGTAGCAGGTCTCCATTTATGATAGCATCGGAATTTTCCAGCTCCATTGTCGCACGATCAGCATATGACTGGCATGGCTCACCATCTATTTCTTCGCCAGTTGCTTTGTCATAGCAAGCTTCTCCAGCATAAACATATTTATCTGTTATAAAGCGTCCATCACGGAAGACAACAAAATCCTCATGTTCTGGAGAGAATAAATCTGCACCCATTTGCATGTCTTTTGACGTTTCAACGCCAAGAAGATGTAAGATTGTTGGACGTAAATCCATTTGTCCTGAAATCTCTGTCATTTCTTTACCATCGTCAGATCCTGGGATATGGATGAATAAAGGCACTTCTTGAAGCAATGCATTGTCCATTGGTGTAATTTGTTCTTTTCCTAAATATTGTGCCATCGCTTTATTATGGTTTTCAGAAATACCATAATGGTCTCCATACATTACGATAATAGAGTTATCATAAACACCTTGATCTTTTAACTCTTGGAAGAAGTCTTTTAAAGCTTCATCCATATAACGTACTGTCTGGAAGTAACGATTTAATGTACCTGAATTTGAATCATATTCAGGAATCATAATATCTTCAGGATCCAAAGTGAATGGATAGTGGTTCGTTAACGTAATTAATCTTGAATAGAATGGCTGTGGCATGTCTTTCATTAAAGCAGCAGATTGCTCTAAGAATGGTGTATCTTTCATACCCCAGTTGACAGCTTGCCCTTCTTCAACCGTATATGAATCTATATCGTAGAATTTATTAATTTTTAACGATTGATACATGATATCACGGTTCCAGAATGATTTATTATTCGGGTGCATGACATTTGTAAAGTAGCCATTTTCTCCAAGGCGTTCAGCCATTGAATTATACGTATTTCCACCATGCGTGAAGAATACAGCGCCACGACCTAATCCAAACAATGAGTTTTCAACAATAAACTCTGAGTCAGATGTTTTTCCTAAGCCTGTTTGGTGATAGAAGTTACTGAAATAATACGTATCTTTATCTTTTGTTAAAGAGTTTAAGAATGGCGTAATTTCATGACCATTCATATCATTATTGATGACAAAGTTTTGTAAAGACTCCATCGACACAACAATTAAGTTGCGACCTTTATATTTCCCAAACATCTCTGGGTTAACGGCAGCCTGATTAGAACGCACATAGTTGTTTACTTCAACTAATTCACTGCCATCCGCTAATGCACGCTGAGCAGAAGATTTAGTTTGAATATAAATATCATACAAATGGTAATTGTACGTACCAATATTTTTTACTAATAATTCGCGGTCAAAACTACGTGTTAATAATTGTGGACGCTCTGTTTCAGCTAATCCTAAGTTTAAAAATGAAATTGCGACTGCTAATACAAAAAATGCACGTCGGAATTCAATATTCACTTTAAATGCTTCTTTCATTTTCGGTAAAAATTTATTCGCTAAGATTAAAATAACGACATCAATGAAATATAATACATCCCATGGCTCAACAATGGCTGCTACTGATGTTCCTAAGTCACTGAAATTACTTGTTTGGAATAATACTGGTAGCGTAATAAAGTCATTGTAGAATCGATAGAACGCTACATTTCCGTATAAAACAATGGATAAAATAACGCTGACCGTAATCAGATAACGATTTCTAGCTTTTGCTGATTTAAAGAATAGTGATAAACCATACGTAAATAGCAAGAAGCTTAATGGATTAATAAACAAAATAAATTGTTGCATTGCATTTTCAATTTTCATCTCAAAGCTTGTGTGGTAAACAATGACCGTTTTGATCCATGTTGCTATAATTGCTAGTATCATAAATGAATGTTTAGGCCACTTTATTGATTTCATTCCTAACATCCTCCCTACTTCCTTACAAAAAAATAATAATTTTTTACATTTTGTTACGGAAACAAAATATATCTTAATCCTTTTTTAACAGATAATCAACACATATCTTTTGGAAATTTTTTTCTCCGCGCTCTTTTTATGCACCAGACATCTATATATACGTTTTGGAATGTAAAAAGTTTCTTAAAAACATAAAAACAGCGGAAATCCACTGTTTTTAAGAATATTACATACTTGTTACATTATTTTCACAATACTCCATTACATTATATTTTAAACATTACTTTTTATTCTCTTCCATACGAAGTTTTGTTGTTTCTTGTCGAATTAGTAACAATGCCATTTGATAGTCTTTTATGTCTAGTACATTTGCTTTATAGAGCTCACGTATTTCATCCTCCATTAACATCAAATCACCAATGGGATCACGTGTATAAATAAAAGTACCATATGTTTTCAAAAGTCCATAAATATCTAACATTTTATCCATTTTCGCTCGCTCCTCGTTGTGCTAGACAATCAATACGTTCTGTCGGTGTCACAATGATGTCTACTGGGCGATCATGCTCCTCGGCTGGAACACAATCAATGATTTGCTCATCAAAGAGCAGCGACATCAGCTTCCCTTTTGTATAGTTTAATACATAGCGGTCATAATAACCACCGCCATAGCCGATTCGATAGCCATTACGGTCAAAAACAACGCCAGGCACAAGGATGACATCCATGTCATTTGCGTCAACTAACTCACATCTTGCTGGAATAGGCTCACGCAAATGCATATATACAGTTTCAAGCTGGGCAAATGAATCAATAATGTAAAATGACATTGCTCTTGTTTTTGGATGACATTTCGGAACAGCGACCTTTTTACCAAGTCGCCATAATTCTTCAATTAAAAGAATGGTGTCGACTTCTGGCTTATTTGAAATGGTCATGCCAATTATATTTGCTTCTATTATATATGATTCCTGTAGCACCTTTTTTACGATAGCTAATGATTGATATTGATAAGCTTCATCAGTCATTGTCGCAAGAGCTTGTCGCATCTTATTTCGTAATGTTGTTTTATCCATCCAGGCTACCTCCTATATCATCATACTTCGTATCCTTACACCCGAAATGATTTCATAAAATGTAGAAAGCCAAAACCACTTGTGGTTTTGGCTTAATGAGCGATTACTTAGTTTCACGGTGAAGAGTGTATTTCTTCTCGCGAGAGCAATATTTTTTAAGTTCAAGACGCTCTGGATTGTTACGCTTGTTCTTTTTAGAAATGTAGTTACGTTCGCCGCAATCTGTGCAAGCTAAAGTAATGTTTACGCGCATCATTAACCCTCCCACTCTATATCAAGAATTAAAATTTGAGCATGATTTATACGACTAACCTATTATAACATAAACTGAAAAAAAATCTACCTTCATTTCATATTAAGTTTGCATATGGTAAAATATCTTATAATTACATACTACATTGAGGTGAAACTATTGGATTTATCCATCTTATTAATGAGTATCGGCATAATTTTAATCATCCTATCGTTCTTTTTCAAAAATAGCTCGAAAAAAATCGAAAAAGATGTCGAAGAATTATCCATCTCGATCTTCCAAGAAACAAATAATTTAAAGCGTCGCCTAAAAATTGTCGAGGAAGAACTTTTATTAGAGCCTGAATTCCAAGTGAAATCAACATCAGCTCCGAGTCAAAAAGGACAAAACCCTAAAGTTCAACAAGTCATGCAAGCTGTTCAACAGGCTGCACAAGCGTCAAAAATTGCACAAACGACAACCCAAGTCAAACCGATTCATCAAATTATTGTTAGTCAGGTGCTCGAATTAAATAAACAAGGTCTTTCTGTAGCTGATATCAGTATTCGTTCTAATTTAACAGAAGAGCAAGTTCGTCAAGTCATTGCAAACGGAGGTCGATAAGTGATGAACAAGTCCGCCATCCGCGCATTTGGCATTGCCATTTTTCTTGTCGGAGCTTTGCTAGCACTCTCCAGTCGCTTTGATGTAAATATTGGTCTCCCTACTAAAGAAGCTGGCAATCAGCAACAGGTAGAACAACTGCAAGATAAGCTAAACAAGGCCAACCAAGAAATTGCCTCGTTAAAGGAACAATTAAAGCCAGTACATACAACAGAAGAAACGTCTACGACAGATTCTGATGAACAAGCCGTTGAAAAAACAAACGATAATGTGACAACGATGACATTGCAATTATACAGTGGAATCACACCCTATATTGTGGCACAAAAGCTTGAAGACGGCGGCATTATTACCAATAGTGTTGAAATGGAGTTACTACTCGCTAACGCAAAATATGCTCGCAGCTTACAAATCGGCTCCTATGAAGTCCATTCTTCCATGTCTTTAGAAGAAATTGCTAAGTTAATTACAGGCAAAAAGCAGTAACCTAAAAAGCTGTCGTCACATTAGACGACAGCTTTTTGCGGCCATTACGCTATACTATCGAGGAAGGCTTGCATCATGATACTGCCTTCTTTTGTGCCGATTGATTCTGGGTGAAACTGTAGACCATAAAGAGGATAATTCTTATGTTGAATGGCCATAATCTCCCCATCATCACCGGCTGTTGCAAGTATGTTAAAATCCTTATGCAATGTCCTTGCTTCAATAATTAAAGAATGATAACGCATTACTTCAATATCACCCTTTATTCGCTTAAATAAACCTGTTTGCTCGTATTGTAATGGTGACAGCTTTCCATGCATAATATTTTGGGCCTGCACAATATTGGAGCCAAAAGCCTGCCCTATCGATTGATGGCCAAGACATATACCTAAAATAGGGAAATTTTGATACAGTTCCTTGATGACAGCTACCGTGATACCTGCTTCAGCAGGTGTTCCTGGTCCAGGAGATAAAATGATAGCTTCAGGCGACATTTTTTGAATTTCTTCTATTGTAATAGCATCATTTCGTACAACTTTAACGGTTTTTCCCAGCACGCTGATTTGTTGAAATAGGTTATAAGTAAAGGAATCATAATTATCAATTAATAAAATCATTTTTTGACCTCCAATAGCGCACGGGCTTTATTGAGCGTTTCCTCGTATTCCGACAATGGGATGGAGTCATAAACAATTCCCGCCCCTGCCTGTACATGGGCTTTTTGATCTTTAATAAGCATTGTCCGAATAGCGAGTGCTAAGTCCATATCACCTGTTGTTGAAATATAGCCCACCGCTCCCGCGTACACGCCCCGCTTCACTGGTTCCAATTCATTAATCAGTTGCATAGCTCGAATTTTAGGTGCTCCTGACACAGTTCCAGCTGGTAGACAAGCACGCAGTACATCCAGAACATGGAGGTCGTCTCGTAATTCGGCCATTACCTCTGACACCATATGCATCACATATTTATATCGTTCAATATTCATGTATTTCATTAGCTTTACAGAACCGACTTTGGCAATGCGTCCAAGATCATTGCGACCTAAATCTACTAACATACGATGCTCCGCTATTTCCTTTTCATCTGCTAATAGAGCATTTGCAATTGCTTCGTCCTGTTCTGTTGTCGCGCCACGCGGCTTTGTACCAGCTATTGGATTGGTTGTCACCTGACGATTTTTTACCTTTACCAGACTTTCCGGAGATGTTCCTAAAATAACATAGGATCCAAAATCCATATAGAACATATAGGGTGACGGATTCGATGTGCGTAATTGACGATAAAGTGAGAATGGTGAACCTGTGAACGGTGCTGAAAAGCGTTGTGATAATACGATTTGAAAAATATCACCTCTTAAAATATGCTGCTTAGCACGTTCCACCAAAGAAACAAATCGCTCCTTTGACATCATTGGTGTAAAATGTAGTTCATCTACCTTCAATGCCTCAAAGGTCGTACCTGCACAAAGCTGTTGCTCTATTGTAGCAATAGCAGCCTCCATCTCTTCTATTGAACGCCCCTCCTGAAATAGATCAATCGAGGCTAGTGTGATTTCCTGTGTTACATGATCAAAAACAATAAAGGTATCATAGAAAAAAACATGCACATCAGGCATGGCTAAATCATCCTGTAAATAGTTTCCGATTTTTTCTGTATAAAAAGCTGTTTCATAGCCAAAGAAACCTATGATCCCACCAAAAAAGGCGAATGGATAGTTCTCCTCATGAAATGGCATAACTTGCTTTAATTGATCGAGCACATTCCCACCAACTGTGTCCTTTTCCATTCCTCTTGAAAAGGTGAATTCTTCCTTGTTCCCTTTCAATTCAGCCACTGGATTGATGGCGATAAAGGAATATCGCCCACTTTCCTCATGCTTGGCTGATGATTCGAACAACATTTTATGCTGCCCACTCAGTGATTGATACACAGAGATAGGGGTCATCATATCCCCTTGTAATACTTTCATGGCATACTTTCTAAGCTCAACTGTCATACTCTTCTCTCCTTCTCTAAGCTCTGCTCTTCTACACCTATCTATCGCCTCCTCCTCAGCGTATGTGTATTCAGATTTTTTCAAGTTACTAACATAGCACCTCTTCAAAATCTGTGACACCCGATGGAGGGGCTTTCTCTTGCTTCAGCGGGTGTTTGAATCTGCTAAAAAAGTAAAACAAGCATCTATCTCCCCTATAAAAGAGGAAAATTTCTGCATCTCACGCTTCACTTTCAGACAAAAACATGACTGAATCAAAATAAAAAAAGGCCTTTCCATCACAAAAGGACGGAAAAGCCGTGGTGCCACCTTCATTGGTCTCCAATCTAGAAGACCCTCTTGAAGCCTTATAACGTAGGCAAACGCTAATCCCTACTGTTGTTCAGGATTAGAGCTCCGAAGTCCATTCACCATTCATTTGTACTAGTTTCCACCAACCACTAGCTCTCTATGACAAATTTAAATAGCTACTCCTCTTCATCAACGCTGATTTGTAAGTTATATTGTAATGCAAACTATCTCACAATTCAATTTATTTTTTATTTCGTAGACTGTCATCCTCATAAGGGGTAGCTAACGTAATGGATAACTCCTCCATTATTTGACGAATAGCAAATAAAATATCCTGACGCACTTCTAGCATAACAGCTGTATCATTTGTAGCAATAAAGAAACGAACAAGTACACGATATGAATCATGATGAAATTCATCAATAAAAACATGGATCATCTCTTTCTCCGTTTTGGCATGTAAATAAATCTCCTTATGAATGGCTGTTAAAGCACTACGTAAATGGTCCTCCTCATTTGTGGCTGCTACATAGATAAATTGCTCACATTTCCGTTTTTCTCGTTTTGATAAATTATAAATAGGGCGGTTGACTAAATAGGAATTCGGCACATAGACAAGTCCCTTATCCCCTGTTTGAATTAAGGTACTTCGCAGATTGATATCTTCAATTGTGCCTTCAATTTTTTGATCTTCCGTTGCGATCCAATCTCCTATTTGGAATGGATTATCCAACGCAACAGACATACCACCAAATACATGTGCTAAAGTATCACGAATCCCAAAGGCAATCGCCACACCAGTTAAACCGATCCCTGTTAAAAAGCCATTGAGATTAAAATCCCAAAAGGAAGCAATCGTGAACATAGCAAAAATCATAATGATTACTTTACCGATTCGTAGAAAAAACGGTAATAAGACATTCTGATCCTCTTCACTCGTTAATTCGAATGGTTGTTTCGTATAAAAATTTAACACATCATAAATCCCTTTAAACGCAAAAAACACCAGAATTGACAATACAAAATTTTTCGTTGATTTATGCGTAAATAAAGGAACTTCTATTAAATAAGATAAACTCAGGACAATGACTGTCGTCATAAATGCATAGCCAATTGCTTTACTGAATTGGGCAAGTACATTCGCCTGGAATTTTCGTTGGCGATTTCTTAAAAAAGTCACTACACAATGAATGATTTTTTTTATGATGAAACGTTGAATAAGCCAACCAACTAAACAAATAATGGCGGCAATCAAGACATCCATCCAAGTTGGGACTGTAAATTTAGGTAATAACCAAAGTAATGAATCCATGTATTTCTCCTTTAAAAAACCTATGTATCTCCACCAAAAAGGAGCAAACCTTCAGAAACGGTTAGCCCCTATTTTTTATTGTATAGCATCATCCGCAAAAAAAGCCTTATTGGCAAACCAAAACTGCTGTTTATTAAAATTATGTTCGTGCATGGCGATCACTGAAAATTCAGCATGGTATTTCCGCTTCATTTCCTCTAGCATCGTTCTTGCTTGTTTAGTTACGAGATGCTGTCCATCAATAGGCGTTCCTTCTGTAAAAATAATGACATCCGCTTCAGCATCGAGTTGATTTTCCTGTAGTAATGCTTTGACAAACTGTAAAACAGGCAATATTGCGGCTTCTCCTTTTGCCTTATATTCGATAAAACTCTTAAAATCAGCTAAATTTAAATGACCATTTTCAAAGCGATAGTGAACATGAATTTGACGATCATATGGAACAATATATAAATCGCGACCTTCACGATGAGCATTCATAAATAACGGTAAAATCATACTTTTACAAAGATCAGAGTAAGCAGCCATCCCCGTCGTTTGTTCTAAACAAATAATCATAGGCCCAGGTTCCTGTTGATATTCATGAAATGGCACATAAAAAACATTACCACTTTTTGTTGTCTGTTGCTTGAGCTTTTGACGTCTCAACTCTGACCATTTTCGTTCATAATATAGGTATTGCTCATGGCCGTTTGCTAGGCGTTCAGCTTTTTCAATAGCAGGGATATTTTCTCGAATTTCATGCATAATATCTGCCAATTCTAGTGCAAATGCTGCCATATTTCGTAATGGCTCACTCTTGAAAAAATAGTCGATAAAATAATGTTGTTCTCCTTCACTTAACTCCTCTAAATGTAAGTTTTTATAGAGAAAACGTAAATAGTCTAGTTGTTCGTTTGACATCTGCTGGTCAAATTGCTCAATGAATGTTTCGATTGCATCTTTCACGTAGCAGCACCTCCTAAGCATCACCTTTTTCGGATAATGTCTATAGTATAGCCAAAAAAAAATTTTGACAATACAATAATGCTCGTTATAAAGACGCTAGGGAAAAAGACAATGTTGCTGCTACATAAAATTTTTTTATCCAAATGAAAAGAAGAGCTAAAAGTAGCTCTTCCTCATTAATTATTTAATTCATAATGCTTGCCTTTAACTAAGTAAAATAGATGTTCTGCAATATTTGTCGCATGATCGGCAGAGCGTTCTAGATATCGGCAAATAAATGTTAGATGGGTTATCTGCGAAATATGTGCAGGATTTTCTACACCCGCACGAAGTAAAAGTGTAATTGTTGCCCCATATAAATCGTCTACATAATCATCTAATTCTGCGATTTCTTTGGCACGTACCGTATCTTCCTCTGTAAAGGCCTTCATGATACTCTCTAGCATTTCGACTGTTTTATTACACATCGTTTGTAGATTGGTTATCGGAAACACTATTGGTTCTTTGCCAATTCGAATCGCTTCCTTAGCAATATTAACCGCATAGTCGCCCACTCTTTCCATATCTGCTGCTGCTTTTACAAGGACCATAAGTCGACGCAAATCTGTTGCCACTGGTTGTTGCTTAGCAATCATTAAAATCACATGGTCATTAATTTCCTCTTCAAGACGATTAATGACTAAATCATCTTCTAAAATTTTCAAGGCTTTTTCTAAGTCCTGCTCTACTAATGCTTCAAAAGCCGTTTGTAGCGCTAGAATACTGCTGTTGGCAAGGGCAATAAATTGACCCTGTACCTCTTGTAACTCTTGTTCAAAACGCTCACGAACTACCATCTATTGCTCCTCCTTAGCCGAAACGTCCTGAAATATAATCTTCTGTGCGTTGATCCGCTGGTGTTTGGAAAATAATATCTGTTTTATCGTATTCAACAACCTCTCCACTTAGGAAGAATGCTGTGCGATCAGAAATACGAGCCGCTTGCTGCATATTATGTGTCACGATGATGATGGAATAATCTTTTTTCAGCTCTTGCACAAGCTCTTCCACCTTCAACGTAGAAATTGGGTCCAAAGCAGATGTTGGCTCATCCATTAAGATGACATCTGGTTCAATCGCTAAGCAACGTGCAATACAAATACGCTGTTGCTGACCACCTGATAACCCATAGGCATTTTGATTTAAACGATCTTTTACCTCATCCCAAATCGCTGCCCCTCGTAGTGACTTCTCCACAATCTCATCCAAAATCTTTTTATTTTTAATCCCATGGATTCTTGGTCCATAGGCAATATTATCATAGATAGATTTTGGGAATGGGTTCGGCTTTTGGAACACCATCCCTACACGTGTCCTTAATTCCTCTACTGTATAGCTTTTATCTAAAATATTTCGTTCACGATAGACGATTTCACCTGATGTTCGAACGCTTGGTACAAGTTCTACCATTCTATTTAATGTTTTTAGATACGTAGATTTACCACAGCCAGATGGCCCAATAATAGCCGTTACTTCATTTTCATAAATACTTAAATTAATATCTTTTAAACCATGGTGATCACCATACCATAAATTTAAGTTTCGTGTATCGTAGACAATATTCTTCGCTCTATCATCTGAAGGCTTAGTTGCCATTTGATTCAACTTGACAATCGTTTTTTCCTCTTTTAAATCTAGCACCATAAGGTCACCTCATTAATAACGTTTTTGGAATTTATTTCGAATAAAGATGGCAATAGAGTTCATTAATAGCAGAACCGTCATAAGCACTAAAATACCTGCGGCCGCCACATACTGAAAGGCTTCTTGTGGTCGCTTTGCCCAATCATAAATTTGCATTGGTAATGCAGTGAATTGACTCAATAAACTATTCGGTAAAAACTGTAGGATAACTGGAATCCCGATGACAACGAGTGGAGCTGTTTCTCCAATGGCACGAGACATGGCTAAAATACTTCCTGTTAAAATACCCGGAATGGCAGCTGGCAGCACCACACGTAAAATGGTTTGCCATTTCGTTGCACCCATACCATATGAGGCTTCTCGTTGTTCATTTGGTACGGCACGAATGGCCTCCTGTGCAGCCACAATGATAACAGGCAATATTAATAAACTCATCGTAAACCCAGCCGCTAAAATACTTTTGCCTAGGCCCATCATACGGACAAAAATTGTTAATCCAAGTAATCCAAAAACGATGGAAGGTACACCTGCTAGATTCGATATGTTCATTCGAATAAAGTCATTAATTCTGTTTTTCTTAGCATATTCCTCTAAATAAATCGCAGTACCTACACCTAAAATAATAGATACTGGCGCAACAACTGCCATTAACCACAGTGACCCAATTAAGGCAGCTTTAATCCCTGCCTTATCTGCAAATCGTGATGCAAAATTAGTTAAGAAATCGATATTTAAATAACCAATCCCCTGTGACACTATGCGATATAACAAAATAGCTAAAGTCACAAGCGCAAACATAGTTGCTAAGAAAAATAAGGTTTTCCAAACTTTGTTAAATGTAATACGCTTGGTCAATCGTTTCATGACGACCGTGTCATCCATATAGCGCATGCTAGTAAACCTCCCTGAAGCGTTTCGAAATATAGTGAGCAAGTAAATTCATGATTAGTGTAAAGATAAATAATGTAAATCCTACTGAATAGATAGAGTAGTAGATTGTTGTACCATAACCTGCATCACCTGTTGAAACTTGTACAATGTACGCCGTCATTGTTTGAATGGAATCCGTTACATTTAAATCAAATTTCGGTGTAGATCCTCCAGCAAGTGAAACAATCATTGTTTCTCCAATTGCCCGGGAAATAGCTAACACGATTGAAGCAATAATTCCCGATAGTGCAGCTGGTAATACTACTTTAATAGCTACCTCGAATTTCGTCGCACCTAGAGCTAAAGCTCCTTCACGCATACTATTTGGTACGGATGACATCGCATCCTCTGATAGAGATGTAATCATAGGTAAAATCATGATACCTACAACAATCCCAGGACTTAATGCATTAAATAATTTGAGTCCAGGTACAATTTCTTGTAAAACAGGTGTGACAAACGTTAATGCAAAGAAACCATAGACGATTGTTGGTACACCTGCTAATACCTCTAAAATCGGTTTCACTGTACGTCTTGTTTTCTCACTTGCATATTCACTTAAATAAATAGCTGAAGCAATTCCAAATGGTACGGCTACTACAACTGCAATAAGTGTCACTTTTAATGTACCTGCGATTAATGGCAAAATCCCAAATAATGGTTCATTCCCTGAAAACGGTAACCACTTTGTCCCAAATAGGAAATCCGTAATCGACACACGTTTAAAGAACTCAAACGTTTCAAAAATAAGGGTGAAAACAATGCCAAACGTTGTTAAAATCGAAATAATAGCGGCAGAAAATAATAGAGCTGGCATTGCTTTTTCCACTATTTTCTTTGTTTTTTGATTGCGAGAATTTGCAATTAATTGCTGCACAGATGATGTCTTATTTTCCTTTTGAGAAACCATTGGGAGCTCCTTTCAAATAAGTGAGGGAAAGAGCATACATCTCTTTCCCTCTATGCATGTCTACTTATTTTAAGCCTTCTAAAGTTTTTAAGCCTTCAGTATATTTTTCTTCTGGTAAACGAACATAGCCAACTGCCTCAGCCATATCGCCTGCATTTTCAAGTGTAAATTGAATGAAGTCATATGCTGCTTCATTATCTTTCATAGAACTATTTTTCACGTAAGTGAATAGTGGGCGTGAAAGTGGTGTATATTCGCCACCCTCTATTGTTTCATTTGTTGGTTCAACACCATTTACTTTGACAATGTTTAATTTGTCTTTATTTTCAAGGTAGTAAGCATAGCCGAAGAAACCTATTGCGTTTTTGTCACCAGCTACACCTTGCACTAGCATATTATCATCCTCTGACAATGTTGCTGAGCTTACTAGATCCGCACCATCTAAAATGACTTCATCGAAGTAATCGTATGTGCCTGAATCAGTACCTGGTGAATAGTAAACGATTTTTTCATCTGGCCATGATGGATCAATATCAGACCATTTTTTCTCTTTTCCATCTTCAACCCAAATTTTTTGTAATTGTTCTACTGTTAAATCCTTCGCCCAATCATTTTCTGGGTTCACCACTACAGATAAACCGTCATATGCTAAAGCTAGCTCTGTAAAATCAATACCCGCTTCTTCTAATTTCGATTTCTCTTCATCTTTTATATTACGAGATGCATTTGAAAAGTCTGTTTCACCTGCGATGAATTTTTCAAAACCACCACCAGTACCAGAAACCCCCACTGATACTTTGACATCTGGTTGTGCGCCTGCATACTCTTCAACAACTGCCTCAATGATTGGTGCTACTGTTGATGAGCCATCTCCAGCTACAGATCCTTGTAGCTTTTCATCAGCAGCTTCTTGTCCTGAACTAGCTGGTGCGTTCGTTTCTGCATTGTTTCCATTTTGTGCAGAATCGCTACCACATGCACCTAGCATTAATGCAGAACCCATTACTGCTGTCATCGTTAAGTACTTCCACTTTTTCATCTCATTTGCCTCCGTCGTGAACTGTTTTATAGTTATTTGTCTTACAATCTTTACTATAATGACTGATTGTTGAAGTCGTATAAACGGTTCGTAAAAGAGATGTAAAGGAATGTAATGCTTTGTAAACGATTGTAAAGATGCATTTACAATCGTCACGGTAAAATGGCGTCCTGAGTAGATGATTCGACACCTAACGAAAAGAGACCACCCCCTCATTCATTTCACTATCTTAAGGCGCGAGGGTCTTCTATCTACTTGCTTCCTCTAGGAAAGATGCTATAATAAGCACTTGTGTCAGGAAATATTTTATGTTGATGCAGTGTTAAAGGCCCCCCTCCTTAATTGAGGGAGATCAATACTTGTTTTGCTTTTTAGCAGGTGTTCAAACGTCTACTGCATCGAAATAAAGTTTCCGGCGATTGTTACAAATGGCAGGCACGAAAAAATCTAGACGTATTGTTTTTCTGAGCAAAAGCGAAGCATCAGTGACAATCACGTTGAGGCTAATGGATGAGGAGAGTTTGACCTTTGTCATGAAACATGCAAAAGTACAAAATGCCGATTATTTTAAAACCTATCTATTACTAGTAATGGAACATCGGGAATATTCACTTCAGGAGGCGATCGATTTTATGATAGCTTCTTATTTCTATCACAATATAGAGCTTTATGGGGTAAAGCCAAGAGAGCAGTTTGAATTGGCTATTCAGCAATTATCTGTGTAAAGCTTGCTTACTTTAATAGAAAAAACCGCTAGGCATTCTCATGCCTAGCGGTTTTCTTATTGTTGCTCATCCTCACCAATTTTCTCTTGTGTAACGGCAGGTAAAATTGGTTGTTTTACATTGCTATCTGTCACTTTTTCAGCTTGATATTTTGCTTTTAATTCAAAATACTTGTCTAAAGCACGTCTAGCAATGACATTATTTTGATAGTAGTGTGGAGCTAAGTTTGTATTAACCCATGGGATAACAACTGCATAGGCAATTTCAGGGTTTTCATATGGTGCAAAACCGACATGTGTTAAGTTAATCGTGTTTGTACCATAGTACTCTCGTAATGGACCATAATAAACTACCTCTGCTGTCCCTGTTTTCCCAGCAGCTGTATATGGAATATCCGCAAATTGAGCTCGTGCTGTACCGTGTTTACCAGTGTATACACGACGCAATCCTTGCTTTACATAATCGATCTCTTCTTTGGAATTATCAATTTGATTCAAAATAGTTGGTCCTACTTCTGTTACTAACTGGCCTAATTGTTTACCATCTTGAGATGGATCACGAACCTCTTTCACGACATGTGGCTGAATACGATAGCCACCATTGGCAACTGTTGAAATATATTGTGCTAATTGCAGAGGTGTATAAGTGTCATACTGACCAATGGCCAAGTCTAGCGTTTTCCCTCCCATCGTTGCACCTGATGGACCACGCACCCCACTAAATTCATTTGGTAAATCAATGCCTGTTTTCACACCTAAACCAAATTGCGCATAATTATTACGCATTCTTGGGAACGTATCGTCCTTTAAGCGTAATGGCATACCATAGCTATAAGGTGTTCCATTAAGCAGCAACGCAATCTTAAACATATAGGAGTTGGAAGAACGTTCTAAAGCCATTAAATCATCCATTGGAATATATCCACTACGGTTAAAAATAGACGTTTTAGGGTCTGTACCAGCTAATACAATAGGCTCATCTCCCATAGAAGTACCCATCGATATAACACCTTGATTGTATCCAGTAAGAACAGTTGCTGCCTTTACAGATGAACCTGCCTCATAAGCTGTTGTAAATGATCCATATGCATAGTCAATGACTTCATTTTTCCCTGTCTCAGGATTTTTTTCTATTTTCTTACCAGTCATGGATAGGACATCCCCTGTATTCGGGTCCATCATGATTAAGAAGGCGCGATCTAATAAATACGAGCCTGGGAGTGCTTTTAGGTTAAGCAGCTCTTCTTCCACAATTTTCTCTGTTTCCGCCTGTAGCTCACTATCCATTGACAGGATTAAGTCTTTACCTGGTTCACCTTCATAGGTTGTCACCGTATCGACGACCTGCCCTTTTTTATTGGTAATATTTTTGACAACTGTTTTTTGACCTTGTAGTAGCTCTTCATATTGTGCTTCAATATAACTTTCTCCTACACGGTCATTCCGTGAGTAGTCTCGTGCTAAATAATAATTGAGCTTTTCCTTCGGTATCCCTTTTGTTGGGACAGTTGTACGACCAAGAATCGATAGAGAAGATAATTTTACGCGTTTCCAATCTGTCGTTGTGTTAACTCCTGGCAGTTCCGTTAAACGCTCGGAGACACGTGCAAATTCTTCTGCCGAGACATTTTCACTTTTTATAATTTGAGGTGATAAATTATAACCAGATGTCATCTCTCTAAAGATTGCTAATACTTCTAAATCTTTCTCTGACAATTGCAAAAGTTCTTCATTCGTAATGCGTTCACGTACTAGTTTATCAATCTCTGCATTGATTTGACTTGTCGTAATATTTTCTTTCGCTCGAATTTTAGCTTCTTCTGCCTTTGTCACTTTTTCGTAGGCCGCGTCATGATTTTTGATAATCCAAAAATCTTGTTTATCACGCAATGTGACGCGTTTTGTTGGTTGTTCAATTAATTGCGCCAGCTTTTCAGCTATATTTAGCATTTCATCTGTTGTAGTCGTTTGCATTTTCGTATAGGTAATGGCATTTTCAGGGTGATTATCGACTAAAATACGCCCGTAACGATCATACATGCGGCCCCTTGGCACACTTGTATTAACAGGAACTTCCTCTTTACTCTCTAAAAGTCGTACATACTCTTCCCCTTTGACGATTTGCATATAACCCAGTCTAAAAATTAACATTGAAAATACGATAAATATTGCAAAGAAAAGGATATTCATACGAAATGTTAAATTAGAATGATGTTTTGCTTTAACACTCGCCGCGCGATTTTTTCCGGGTGCTTTGCGCATATGTATTCCCCTCCTCATCTTCTGATCATTTCAATACACGATACTTAGTATACCATTCGAAGGTATGACAGAAAAGCACGCACTTACGAAATCTTATGTAAAACATCATTTATTTGACGGCACTTTCTGAGGAAAGGTTGCTTTTTTTTTATACTTTCCCTCACGCTTACTTTTCTATCCAATAAAAAAGGCTATGCCTTGGTGATTACTCACCTTTGGCATAGCCGAAGATTCATCATTATTTTGCAGCTTGGAATTTAGCTTCTACTACGTCCCAGTTTACTACATTCCAGAAAGAACCGATGTAATCTGGACGACGGTTTTGGTAGTTTAAGTAATATGCATGTTCCCAAACATCTAAGCCTAGAATTGGCGTTTTACCTTCCATTACTGGAGAGTCTTGGTTAGGAGTAGACGTAACAGCCACTGAGTCACCATCAACGATTAACCAAGCCCAACCAGAACCGAAGCGAGTTGTAGCAGCTTTAGCAAATTCTTCTTTGAAAGCATCGAAAGAACCGAATTTAGCATCGATTGCTTTTGCTACTTCGCCAACTGGTGTATTTGAACCGCCTGGAGCGATAACTTCCCAGAATAATGTATGGTTAGCATGTCCGCCACCGTTGTTGCGTACAGCAGTTTGTTTGTCAGCTGGAAGAGCGTCAAGGTTTGCGATTAAGTCGTTAATGTTCTTTTCTGCAAATTCAGTACCTTCTACTGCTGCGTTTAAGTTTGTTACATAAGTATTGTGGTGTTTAGAATGGTGAATTTCCATTGTTTTTGCATCGATATGTGGTTCTAATGCGTCATAAGCGTAAGTTAATTGTGGTAATTCGTAAGCCATTGTTAAGTTCCTCCCTAAAATAAGAAATAAATAGTACATCCTTAGATTATCAAAATTGGTCAAACCATTCAATGAAAAATACTTCAAATTGAAGATTTCAGCCTTTTGACTGAAATACCAATACGTTTACTATCTTACCCTTTCATCATAAACACTAAACCTTAAAAGTGAAGCATTAAATCGCGATAAAAAATACAATAATCATCACGATTTGAATGACAGCCTTTGCAATGGTAGATGTTAAAAAGCCTATTAGAGAGCCCACACCACTTTTCACAGCCTCATTAAAGGTACGTTTCTCAACAATAAGTTCTGCAATCACCGCGCCTAAAAATGGACCAATTAATATCCCTGCAACGGGAATAACAAATGGACCAATTAATAAACCGATAGTACTTCCCCACATTCCTGCGTTAGAACCACCAAACTTTTTAATGCCGAACGCATTTGCCACTGTATCGGCACCAAATAATAGCACTACAAATAGGATTTCAATCACCCAGAACCACCAACTCAGCTCTGCGAATGAGAAAAATACACCATAAAGCAAAAATCCGCCAACTAAAAATAGTACACCTGGAATAATCGGATACACTAAACCAATAAACGAAATAATAAAGCAGGCAATCACTAAGATCCAGCCAATAACTTCCATAAAGTTTCTCCCCTTTTACCGTGCATTGCCTTTCATACGGAATAACAAAGTGAAAAGTTTCATCTCGCTAATGACGAATGCCTAAAATCGAGTCGGCAATGTTTACTGCATGGTCTCCTATACGTTCTAGATTGCTTACAATATCCATATAGACAATTCCCGCTGCTCCACTGCATTCATTGGTGTTCAAACGAGCGATATGTTTTTGACGGAGTTTATCTTCCATATCATCTATTAAGCTTTCTAGCTCTGTTACCTCCTGAGCTAAACTTAAGCTCGCCGTATCTAAAGCTTCAATGCTTTTCCGTACTGCTTCAATGGCTAAACTAAACATACCAATTAAATCTTGTCGTGCTGATTTACTTAAACTCACTTCATGATGATCTTTGTATTGTAGAAGCTCTAATATATTTTCAAAATGGTCTCCAATCCGTTCAAAATCTCGCACATTTGTTAATAAGGTATGGTGTCTTACTGAGTCTGCTCGAGATAGCGGCTGCTTAGACACCATGACTAAATAATCCGTAATTTCATTGTCGAGATGATTGAGGCCGACCTCTAATTGCAAAACCGTTGGAATATGTTCTGCTTCCCCCGTTTTCATATATAAAAACGTTTCTTCCAGCCCTCGTAATGCATGTTCACCCATTCGTAACACTTCCTCTTTCGCTTGACCAAGGGCAATGGCAGGAGAGGAATCAATAAAGGATGGATCCAGATGCTTAGTTGTCACATTAATGTGACCGTCATTTCCTGGTAGTAACTTCGTAACTAATGTTGCAAGTCCAGCAATAAATGGAAGTTGTATCATCATATTAAATACGTTGAATGAACCATGTGCAAGAGCAATTTGCATGCGAGGCTCTAAATGAAATAACTCGCTTACCCACTGGACAAACTGTATAAATGGTGTAAAGAATAGCATGAAAATGATCGTGCCGATGACATTAAAAAGGACATGTGCGGCAGCTGCACGCTTTGCATAAATAGAAGCACCAAGAGAAGCTAATACCGCTGTAATGGTCGTGCCAATATTTTCACCAAACAAAATAGGTAATGCACTATTTAAACCAATTAAATGTTCGGCATATAACCCTTGCAGCACACCAACCGTCGCAGTAGAACTTTGCACCAATAATGTGAATACGGTTCCTAAAAATATGCCTAAAATCGGTTGATTACTTAAATGAAGCGTTAATGATGCAAAGTCTGCCAATTGGTGTAGTGCCTGCATACTTGCACTCATTAGCTCTAGCCCTAAAAATAAACCACCAAAGCCAAAAAGAATCTGGCCAATATGTTGATACGTTGCTTTTTTCAAGAAAAACAAACAACCTGCACCGATTGCCAACAAAGGGTAAAAATAGATACCAATATTAATGCCAATAATAAATGCTGTAATGGTTGTACCGATATTTGCCCCCATGATGACGCCAATGGCTTGACGCAATGTTAAAAAACCTGCACTCACTAAACCTACAGTTATGACTGTTGTTGCAGAACTTGACTGAATACAAATCGTTACAAATATACCCACTAAGACACCCATAATCGGGTTTGTAGTAAAGCGATTTAACCATTCACGTAATCGATCATCCGCTGATTTCTGAAGTCCATCTCCCATAAATTTAATGGAAAATAAAAATACCCCTAACCCACCTAAAAATTGAAAGAGTATGCTTTGCCAATCTATTGTCAATTGTTTTCGCTCCAATTCCTACATCTCTACTACTCTATTTGTAATCATTAAATGATTACCAACAAAAAGTAAAGAAATCCTTTAACTTCTTTACATAATGTTAACATTTTATCATTAAGTCCCTCTTCATTTATACTTCTTTCATATCCTGTCCTCTTTGAACATGTTAAAATATCGATTGGAGGAGATATAGTATGAAACACTCACAGCTTTTTATCGATAGTCTCATTCATCCTAAAAAACTAGCAGCCTATCGTTTATTACCTATTGGAAAGGTTATTCAATATACTTTTCTACTCATTACCGTTGTGTCCGTATTTTCTTTAGGTCGCTTTGCAGCAGGTATGTCTGTTGATACATTTGATATGGATAGTTTAACTGGTTTAACGGAATATATAGAAGGCATAAAATGGCTCTTATATCCATTCACCTTCCTCATGCTTTTTGTTGTGACAACCATGCTCATATTTGCACAAATTGCTCTCTATGCTTTAGCTGGTTTATTTATCTTAAAGGCGATGAAGCGTCGAGGTGAATATCGTCACATCTGGCGAACAGCTACCTTTGCCATCACTTGGGCAACTTTGCTATCAATGCTAGCAGACTATTTACCAATTAACAGTACCATTATCACTGTATTCTCTTTATTGTTAACCATTACTCTATTAATTGTGGCCTTTACAAAATATCCAAAACAACCAATTACAAAATAATGTGCATGAATCCCCTCTCTTCTCAATATAGTGTAGAAAAGGAGGGGATTTTTTGCGCGCATTCATCTTAACAGCCATCATCATTGTGATCGCCTTTGTCGTCAAAGTAGATTTAACCGAAGGATCTATCCCACTGGCAGCTTTATCTACCAAAAATACAGAAAATAGTCTTTGTGAAAAACAGCGTGAGCCAAATTATATTACGGTACAAACGATTGAAGGTGACACTATCCATAGTTTATTTGCCCTACATCCTGCAAAAGTTCCTATGACCTTTCCAGAGCGCTTACAACTTTTTTACAACTTAAACCCACACTTACAATTACAAGCTCTCATTCCAGGTGAAAATATCAAGCTTCCACTGTCGTTTGAGCTTGAAAACAAATGTGGAAAATGAAAAGTTAGCGTTTCTTCCTTGTCCTTATTTTCCTACACTGCTAAAATAAATGACAGTGACGGCTGAAAATAGTGGCCCGAAAAGGAGAGAAAGTTAATGAGTGAAATTTGTCACCGTTCAAATACGCGTCCCGTACGTGTCGGTAACTTAACAATTGGTGGTAGTAATGAATTATTCATTCAAAGTATGTGTACAACCAAAACACATGATGTAGAAGCAACAGTTGCGGAAATTCTTCGTCTTGAGGAAGCGGGCTGTCAGGTTGTTCGTGTTGCTGTACCAGATGAGCGTGCAGCGGATGCGATTGCCGAAATTAAAAAACGTATTCATATTCCATTAGTAGCTGATATTCATTTTGACTATAGATTAGCATTAAAAGCCATTGAAAATGGTATTGATAAAGTACGTATTAACCCAGGTAATATTGGCCGTAAAGAAAAAGTGGAAGCTGTTGTTAATGCTGCCAAAGCGAAAGGTATCCCCATTCGTATTGGTGTTAATGCCGGCTCATTAGAGCGTCATATTTTAGAAAAATACGGCTATCCTACAGCTGATGGTATGGTTGAATCAGCTCTACACCATATTAAAATTTTGGAAGACTTGGACTTCCACGATATTATCGTGTCAATGAAGGCATCTGATGTTAATCTTGCTATTGAAGCTTATGAAAAGGCGGCGAAAGCCTTTAATTACCCGCTTCATTTAGGGATTACAGAATCAGGGACACTGTTTGCTGGTACAGTAAAATCAGCAGCTGGTCTTGGAGCCATCCTTTCAAAAGGCATTGGGAACACATTGCGTATCTCCCTTTCAGCTGACCCTGTAGAAGAAATAAAAGTAGCAAGAGAATTATTAAAATCATTTGGTCTAGCCTCTAATATGGCCACACTTATTTCTTGTCCGACATGCGGGCGCATTGAAATTGATTTAATTTCGATCGCAAATGAAGTGGAAGAATATATTTCAAAATTAAAGGTTCCTTTAAAAGTAGCTGTGTTGGGCTGTGCCGTAAACGGTCCAGGTGAAGCACGAGAAGCGGATATCGGAATTGCTGGTGCTCGTGGTGAAGGCTTACTTTTCATGAAGGGGAAAACAGTTCGTAAAGTACCTGAAGAAACGATGGTGGAAGAACTGAAAAAAGAAATTGATAAATTAGCAGCAGAAATGGAAGAAAAGCAAGCAGCAGAAGCAGCACAAAAAGCGAATGCTTAAGGAGGTGCTAGCATGAAAAAGCCTCGTTTTGGTATTGATATCGATGGGACTGTGACATGTCCAAGTACACTCATTCCACATATTAATAAGCAATACAATGTAAACATTACACTTGATGATGTTTGTGAATATGATTTTTTATCCGCTTTTCCACACCCTGTTGACCGCAGTGCATTTAATACATGGTTTAAGGAAAATGAGCCTTATATGTATGAAGTCTCTGAAGTGGCAAAAGATGCAAAAAATATTCTAACCGCTTGGAAAAATAATTTCGAGCTGTATTATATTTCTGCACGAGGTGAAAATGTAGCAAACATCACTGTCAATTGGTTTAAAATGCAAGCTATACCATACGATCATATCGAACTTTTAGGTAGCCACGATAAACTAGCTGCCGCGAAAAAGCATCATGTAGAAGCTTTCTTTGAGGATAAGCACGATAATGCGGTAATGCTGGCGGAGGAACTAAAAATCCCTGTTGTGTTATTTGACACACCATATAACCGCCTCACTGTTCCTGATAATGTTGTACGAGTATATAATTGGCAGGAAGCCAATCAGTTTATTACAGATTATTTCAAATAAAGCAGAGTCGTGTTCAAACATGGACACGACTCTTTTGTTTAACTTGTCTACTGAATCGAGTGTTACCGTTTTTTCAACTTTTCAGAGCATGCTCAAAAAATTCGGACATTATTATCAAGGCGGCATTGATGATTGCTATACCTCAAGAATTCCTCGTAGCCAACGATCTACAAAGTTTTCAAAGGTAATACCATAATTATCATAAACAGCATGATAGACAAAATAAGTTCCTAATCGATCAAGCATTTCATCATTAATTTTCATCCAAACCGCTCCCTTTCTCTCATTATTTTACTAAATATTCAGACTTATATACTTTCCAAATGCCGAACAATCAAGTGGAGATCGCATCGTTGCAAAACCGTCACAAACTGCCGCCTTCATGCCCTTTCTTCGTATTTTTCTTTTCGTTAAGATAGTAATAACAACTTACTAGACTGGAGGGACTACTTGTGAAATGGATGACGAAGGTAGCTTGTATAACATGCATCTGTGCTTTACTAACAGGCTGTGGTGATCGATTAGCAGAAATTAAAGATGCTGCTTCAGGCATCAATTCAGCGGCCAATTCCGCAGCTAGTGCAGTTAGTCGAGATGTCCATGCCATGCGCGCTATAGACATTAACTATCAAGATACATCTTTTACAGTTAATGACCTATTTAAAACTATTTTACGTGACATCCGCTGGGATTATGACCTTGAAAAAAATGAGCTACATGTGAGAGGCACTTGGCAGCCCCCACTATTTTCTGACCAGCCTTGGGATGGAGATATGAAAGAAAAGCTAGCGGAAGCAGGCTTTGTCACGGTAACGTGTAAATTCATTGATGATAAAATCGATAGTAAGCACACAAACGTCATACTTACATATAATGAGGAAATTCTCTTACAAGAAAACGGTGAGGAAGCACTCCATCACCTATACGATACCTATTTACTTCCCTAATCTTAGTAACGTTTCTACCAATTCCCAATGGCAGAAACGTTATTTTCTTATTAAAAAAATCTTACAATTTTGAAATATTGACGCCTATCATTTGAATATATTTAGACCATCACGTTATAATCAAAGTATCACGTGATGGTTTGGAGGTGTTTGCATTGGGACAGAGAAATTAAAAATTGGCGAACTTGCAGAAAAAACAGGCATTACTAAACGAACAATCGATTATTATACCAATATTGGTTTGTTGGATGCAGAACGTTCTGCAACAAATTATCGCTTCTATGATCCAATCATGATTGAACGACTTCAATTTATTGAACAACGCAAACAACAGGGGCTCTCACTCGTAGCAATCCAACATGAATTGAACATCACACCCTATGAAGAAATCGATGTACAAATGCTTCGTTTAAAAATGCAAGATTTAGAGCATGATGTAGCTTCTTTGCTAGAGCAAATGAACAAACAAGATGATAAAAAAATTGAAACCATTAAAAAAAACGTTTCACCCGAAAGTATTGCATTAATGCAATCCTTACTATTACTTATTCATAATTAGGAGGTGACGTTCTGTTTTTACAGAACGACTATTTGGAGACCATTATAAACCTATCGATTTTTACCATTTTATTAGCTTTAACAGGCTTTTTCGTAGCAACAGAATTTGCCATTGTCAAGGTGCGCTCCTCAAGACTCGATCAGCTCGTTGCAGAGGGCAATAAAAAAGCAATTGCTGCTAAGCATGTTGTCCATCATTTAGATGAATACTTATCTGCCTGCCAATTAGGTATTACAGTAACCGCTCTTGGTATCGGGATGGTTGGTGAAAAAACCTTTGAATTTATGCTTCACCCACTTTTTGAAATGGTCGGCATTTCTGATAAATATATGACGATTTTTACAATTGGTACAGCCTTCGCTATCGCAACGTTTTTACATGTAGTAGTTGGCGAACTAGCTCCAAAAACGGCAGCTATTCAAAAGGCTGAAGCCATTACACTTCTTTTCGCAAAGCCAATTATGTTTTTCTACAAAATCATGTACCCATTTATTTGGTTTTTGAACGGTTCTGCACGTGTTTTAATTGGACTATTCGGCATGAAGCCCGCTAGTGAACATGAGCTTTCTCATACAGAGGAAGAATTGCGATTATTGATGTCTGAAAGCTTTAAAAGTGGTGAAATCAATAAATCTGAGCTTAAATATGTGAACAATGTCTTTGAATTTGATGAACGTATTGCTCGTGAAATCATGGTTCCCCGAACAGAAATAGTTGGTATTGAACAAAATGAATCGTTTACCCATATCATTCATACCATTGCCGAGGAAAAATATACACGCTACCCTGTATACGATGGTGACCGCGATAATATTCTAGGCTTTATCAATGCCAAGGAGCTATTTACGCATGGGTTACTTGAACAACTTACAGACGACACATTAGTTTTAGAGGATTTCATTAATCCTGTCATTCGTGTTATTGAAACAATTCCTATTCAGGAATTACTTGTACGCATGCAAAAAGAACGAATCCATATGGCCATTTTAATGGACGAATATGGTGGTACATCTGGACTAGTAACGGTTGAAGACATTTTAGAGGAAATTGTTGGTGAAATTCGGGATGAATTTGACGGTGATGAAATTGCTGATATTCGAAAAATCACAGATCATCACTATATTTTAAATGCCAAAATGCTTGTGGAAGATGTTGAAAATCTATTAAATATTACGCTGGATGCGGAGGAAGTAGAAACATTAGGTGGTTGGTTCTTAACAGTGAATAATGGCATTAAAGCATCAAGAAATATTGAATTAGACACCTATCTCTTTAGCGTCTATGAGCAACAAGGGCATCAAATTCATTATATTGAGGTTCGACCTCTACGAAAAAGTGCACCAGTCATCACAGAAGTACAATCAACATAACGGAATGAAACTGGTATTTATTATTCCATTATTAGCCATTCCACTATATAATGGATAACGTAATAAGATTCTAGTTTCAGGGGGCAATACACATGACATTGTTTAAGCTATATCATTCAGATGGTATTCACATTATTACCGACGTAAAAAAACACAAAACAAATATTGAATTAAAAACGGTTACAGGAGAAATTTTATATATTATCGTTGTAACAGACGAAAATTACACAGTCTATGACGATCGTTTTGCAGGAGCTTCTAAGCAATTAAATTCTGTGGAAGCCTTCGATATTGATGGTAGTTTCCGCAGTTTAGATTTCGATAATATGCGTGCCTTATTTAAGGAGGCCTTTACAAAGCTATTACATGAGATTGCCTTATGTGTCCAAAATAAAGAAGAACTGGTGGATATTGATACGCTCCGCCATAAAGTAAGTGCACAGATAAAAGGCATCCATTTCCGTGTAATCTCTGATACGAAAAAATATGAGATTTAATCATCCAACAGACTGTTCCATTACGGGCAGTCTGTTTCATTTTTAACTCCACTATTGAAAGAAAAACACGTATCTTTACTTTCATGTATAATGGAACATAACAATCTGAAAAAAGGGGTGTTAGGATGAATCGTGAACAATTAATCACACTCATTTCAGAAAAACTGAAATTAATCCGTACAGAAAAAGCTTTTACACAGGATCAAATGAGTGATTTATTAGGACTATCTAAGAAAACACTTGTACAAATTGAAAAAGGCCGTATCCTAGCTGGTTGGACAACTACTGTTGCCATTTGCACTTTGTGTCGTGACAGCTCGATTTTACAGCATGAGCTTGGCGGTGATCCATTGGAGGTAGTAGATTTAATCGCGAATAATGGAACATTGCAGCCAAAGGAAAAAACAATGGGTGGATACATATGGTGGAAAAATATTCATGAGCACGATGGCTATAAACTACAGCAAAACGTTATCAGTCAGCATTTCCGCATTTTAGACAATAATAACTTTCGCCTTATTTCAACATTTGATGAACAGATCGTTAAACAAGCTTGGGACGAATTAATGATTTAATCTAATAGGTTAACAGTAGAAGTATTTTAACCTGCTTCTGCTGTTAACCTTCAGCCCCTCCCCTCTCGCAAAACCCCCACCCCTGACAAATGAATAAGGAAATAAAATCTCCTTTCATATGATAAAGAAAAATAGTAGGAAGTGAATTATTTCTTCGACCATTCCATGTAAAAAGCCAGTAAAAGCTGGAAAAGTCGAAATTTGTAGAAGAATTCTCTATACTGAATAGTAATGCTTTACTATTAGAAAGGATGCTCGGAAATGAATCGAATACTAGCAATTAGTGATATACATGGAGAATTAGGGCTGTTAGAAGAATTACTTTTAAAAGCAAACTACGATCCACCGAATGACCAACTTTTTTTACTTGGTGATTACGTAGACAGAGGTCCCGCTTCTAGTGGTGTATTAAATTTGGTTAATGAATTACAAGCAAAGGGTGCACGTGTTTTGCTAGGTAACCACGAGGCAATCATGCTCAATGCCTGTCGTTCTGGCCTTGCTAAGCCATGGAACCATTGGGTCGGACTATGTGGTGGAGAGGCCACGCTGGCAAGCTATGGCTACCAGTTGGAAGATTTTGAGGAAGCTATTGAAAACAATACATTGCCTAGCTTTATTCAAACATTACCGAAGCTTGAAGAACATTTACAACTAATTGAAACATTTGAAATATATATTGAGTTAGAGGATGCTATTTTTGTCCACGGGGGCGTTGTTCCTGGTGTCGCTATCGCTGACACTGACCCCATGCGTTTACTGTGGATTCGTGAGGAATTTCATGCAGGTTATAATGGGGATAAAACAGTGATCTTTGGACATACCCCTACGTATAATCTTCACCAAAATCCAACGGACTATCGTGTCTATTTCGGAGAAAATAACATCATAGGCATTGATGGTGGCGCAGTTTTTGGCGGACAGCTACATGCATTAGATTGGCCAAGTCGCCAAATTATTTCAGTGGCTAATAAAAAACCAACAAGTAACGAATAACTTGTTGGTTTTTATTTTGAAGATTGTTTTTCAAGCAAGCTCTATAAATCTGAACGCCATGACGCCTAGTCGTCATTGATTGAATCAATATAACTTAAAGATAACTCCTACTAATGAGTATACAATGACAGTTGAAAATAGTATTGTCATATGGAAAAGTGAAAAAACAAACATTTTAGTAGCCCATTTCACTTGATCAGTATTACTATGATAGCCGTAAATACTCATCACTAACCAAGCAACACTTAAAATCAATGCCACAAGCATAATTCCAACACTTAACGAGCCAAATAAAAAGCTTGATAGAATCAATAAAACTAAATAAAAATTGGTTTGATAATACGTACGGCGCATTCCTTTGACAACGGGCAGCATAGGTACGCTGGCTGCTTCATAGTCTACACGTTTGCGAATCGCAATGGCATAAAAATGAGGCATTTGCCAAATCACCATGACAAAAAATAAACCAAGTATCGCAGGATGTGTAATATCTGTTGATACCGCAGACCAACCAATTAATGGCGGTACTGCCCCACTAATACTACCAATTTCCGTATTATAAATCGTACGACGTTTTGTCCACATTGTATAAGGGACTACATATAAAAATACACCTAATAGACCAAACGCAGCTGCTAATGGTGAAGCCAGTGCCAACACAGCTACCCCGATGATCAACATCGCAACGGCTAAAGATAGCGTCGTTTTTGCTGACATTTCCCCTGTTACAGTTGGTCGGCTTTGTGTACGAGGCATAATTGCATCAATATCACGATCATAGACATTATTAAATGCCCCTGCTGCTCCAATTACAAGGGCAGAACCGATTGTTGAAAAAATAATTTCTGGTATATTGTCCATTAACGTCATTTTATTTTTGTACATGCCTAGCGTTAAACCAGCCCACATCGGTATTAAATTGGATTTGATAATGCCAGTTTTGACCGTTTGCGCTAAAATAGCAGAGCGTGATGACTTCCCTCGTGATTTTTCGGAGGATTGCGGTTTATGCTCCGTTTTCAGATTTTGTTCCATTCATCTTAATTCCTTTTCTCCATAATTTCTACCCGCTTCCATCGATAGAAAGCGACAAAATTTGCATCTAGCACATCAAATTATTATTTTACCCCTTTTAGATTGGTTCTGTCTCTATGTTCACATAAAGTACATGTTTTCATCTAACCAACCACGCTCATTCACAACATCTTCTATGATACCACCGACTGACATGAATTTGAACCTTCTTGCCTCGATTCTTCTAATCACTATTGGAGAAAAATAATTTGATGAGTGTTCATTCTTCAGTAGCCAAAAAAACCGAGACAATTATTTGCCTCGGTTGTCATCTTATTGAAGATCTTCTTGTAATTGCTGTGCTAAAAATGCCACAAGGTCACGAAGATTGTCAGGTGTGACACCATGTCCATCTGGATATTGCTTAAAGGTTACCTTTGCACCAAATTGTTCAAAAATTTCCTTACTCTCCATGCCCCATTGAGAAGGAATGACATAATCATAATCACCATGAGAAATAAAAGCATGTAAATGCTCTACTGAGCGAATGGCATATTCCTCCGTTACAAATTTAGGGGTATAGCCACTTAAGGCAACGATTCCTGTCACTAAATTCCCCATGACAAAGGCAAGTGATTGTGCTAATACGGCGCCTTGGCTAAAGCCTAAGACGAATACTTTATGAGGATCGATTTGATATTCATCGATCGCTTCTAATATAAAACGTTGAAGCGCCACTAATACTTTATCAAAAATTGCGCGATCTGGTTGTCCCACCTCTTGAATCGTGAAAAAAGCATAGCCAGGATTCTGTGTAATCGGCCCTCGTAAGCTAAAAATATGACATTGCTCTTGAAAATCTTGCACTAATTGTGGTAAGTCCTCTTCATGACTACCCATGCCATGCAATAAAAAAATAGCAGGATATTTTTTTGTAGGGTCCATTTCAGTTGGTTGTGTATGTTTAAAAGTAAATGGTGTATTCATTCAATTAAATTCCTTTCACGTAAAACTTCGTAACAAATTTAGCATAATTTTGTTTTATTAATCAAACCATCTGTATGATAAGCAATATATCCATTTACAATACGAATTGTTTCTTCTGGGTCTGCATCAAAAAGTACTTTTGATTGCTCTGGCGTTGATACAAAAACAGTTAATAAATCCATCCGCATGGAATGACCGGCTGAGCTATATGCATAGTCATAAATGATGGCTTCCTCTGTCATGTTTTCCGTCTCATACTGCTTATGGAATAATTCCTTCGCTGCCTCCATTTGCTCTGCTACTTGCTGACGAATTCGCATTTGGTGCATTAATAACTCTTCCTCCAGCGCTGCAGGCTTTAGCCAATTTTTTGCATGGAGCATTTTTAAAAATTGTTGCTCCCAAGCCTGTTCATTCTCAGTAAAAAAGAGCATATTGACCATCAGCATATCCCAAAAGTCCTTAGTGGATGCGGCTGATTGTCGCTGCACGGCAATGGTTTCTTTAAAATGCTCTTCCACCTTCGTTATATTCATATTGCGAACTAAATGATTACATACGTTTTCAATAAATTTACTTGCCACTTCTTGTGCCATAAAAAATCCGTCCTTTATATCTACAAATCATTTTCTTTCTTATCATACCATGATTGTGGAATATGGCAACGAACCCCCTCTCAGCCGAAAAAAGATGCCTCCATTTACAGTTGGAGACATCCTACATAAATTAAGAGAACACATAGCTATCCATAGTATCCATTGTATTTTGAATGGCATCTTTCAATGATCGTTGCTGTTCTCCGCAAGAGGTTAATGCATCCTCCAAAGCGAGTGCGGCATTCGCCATAAATGGAGCCATTTGTAAATCCTTCGCCAATTGAATAAGGACTAGTGCTTTATTCCATTTCCAACGAGGATTTATAGGATCTAGTTGAATCGCTTGCTCTAAATAACCAAGTGCATCGAAAGGCATCCAACCAAAGCGATGCATTGTCTGCCCCGTGATCCCCCAGTAGACAGCCTTATTTGGGTTTTCCTTTACTGCTTGTTGAAAGCAGTGAACACTCTCATTGTAGTGATGAGCAAATAAAAACAGCTCCCCTTGTGTAAAAAAGGATTGAGCCTTATCGGATGGTGTGCCTGTTTTCGCAGTTTCCTCTAATTGCTGAATATGCTTGGCAAATGCCTCTTCCTCTTCTATTGCACGTATTTCCATCACCAAATCCGATTCAGGGTAGCTTTCATCAGCTCTTTCTGCATGCTGTACTTCCCCATGTGCTGTAGGCTTTGGGTAGCGATCAAGATTATATTGTTCGAATAAAGCCATGTATTTTTGTGCCCGTGCTTTTTCTTCTTCGTTTGTCACCTGCTTCGCCAATTCATAGCATTTCATCAGTTCGCCGTTATAAAAATAATCATCCATTGACATTGTCGATTCCTCCAGTGTACAACTTTTCAGTATTTTTAGTATACACTACAAAAACCAAAAGAGACTGTATCAAAAGTTATTTTGATACAGTCTCTTAGTGTGGAAAAGAAAACCATCCATAATAGCATTTTTGTGAAAGGTAAAAAAGGATTTCCGTTGCAGGCTACTTGCTTTCCTGTGGGCGAGCGCCGAGCCGCTTCCTCTGCTACCGCTCCGTTTAGAGGCTCGCCTGTCTCGCTATCCCACGGGAGTTAGGTAGCCTTCCACTCAAACCCACAAAAAAATATTACCTTTTTAGCAAAGGTCTTTACTATTCTTTATGGAGGGGTGTTGTCACACATCACTTCTCCACGCTGAAAATAAGAGGCTATCCTCTCTTATAATATAAATAATGGGCTATTTTGTTCAGGAAAAGACACTTTTGCAAAATGGTTGATTGGAGTGGAGCCAGCGTCACTCCTAGGGGATTTAGCGTCATAGCTGAGACCCTGGAGCGAACGCAGTGAGTGAAGCGGCTCATCGGACGCCCCCTGGAAAGGACGCTGGCGGAACGGAAATCAACCTCTTACCTTGTTAAAAAGTCTTGTTCTGCTATTAACATCATCTTTTTCAACAACATGAGACTGTATCAAAAGTTATTTTGATACAGTCTCTACTTCTCTATTTCTTTAACACGACTGTATTTAAAAAAGTACGTAAATCCTCTTCTTTAAGAGCTCCTACAAAGCGATTTACTTCTTTACCACCTTCGAAATGAATAAATGTTGGTGTTGCTTCAATATTATACTTATTCCATAAATCTTCATATTCATAGACATTCAATTGTGCAACATCAACACCTAGCTCATCGGCAACTGGCATTAGTACTGGTGTAAATGCTTGGCAGTGAACACAAATTGGACTGAAGAAGTAAGCATTAACCGCTTCACCAGCTTCAATTTTAGCTTCTAGTTCATCTGGTAACATAATGTTTTGATAGTTTTTATCGTCTAATTGATCGATTGTTTCTTGTTTTAGCTTTTTATCGCCGTAAGGGTTGTTTGCGCTTTCTAATTTACTCTTGTTTGAGACATTGGTAAGCACAATAATTGCTGCAAATAATACAACAATCACTGAGCCAATAATTAATAATTTTTTCACTAAAATAGTGACCTCCTTTTTTACACTAAAAGCCTAATTTTAGTGTATTCGCGTTTGATTATAAAGTGTTTTGAAAACCTAGTAAACTAATTTGCCTTTAAATGAAGATATTTCACATTTATAACATAATTTTAAGTATATTTGGGAACATACATAATGAGAGATCATGCAAATTTTGAAATGTGGGGTGATTTAGATGAAAAACTCGTTCCAGCATGTTTTTCAAATTTATACAAAGGATATCCGAAATATTGTTACCAATTGGGTCGTAGCTGTCATTATAGGTGGACTTATTTTCCTGCCTTCTCTTTACGCATGGTTGAATATTTATGCTTCCATGGACCCGTACGCCCACACAGCTAATATGAAGATCGCAATAGTCAATGAAGATAAGGGAACTACTGTTAGAGATGATGCCATCAATGTTGGAAAAGAGGTCATAGAGAATTTACGTACTAATAATAGCTTTACATGGGAGCTAGAGACGGAGAAACAAGCGCTGGCACAATTAAAAAATGGCGAATACTTCGCTGCCATTGTCATCCCCCATGATTTTTCCGAAAAGCTAACTTCCATTCTAACCGATCAACCAACGAAAGCTCATATCGATTATTATGTAAATGAAAAAAAGAATCCTATTGCCCCTAAAATTACAAGTAAAGGTGCCAGTGTCCTTACACAGCAAGTTTCGAATGAATTTGTGTCGACTGTCAATGGCACTCTTTTTTCCATTTTTAATACAATTGGCGTTGAAATGGAGCGTGACATTCCTGATTTTCGCAAATTTGAAAACTATGTCTTTACAATCGAACAGCATTTACCTGATATCAATTCATTTTTGACTCAAGCCTCTACGCAAGGGCAGGATGCAAATCAATTACTGAATCAAGCACTTACACAAATACCTCAAGTAGAACAACTTACAACAGATGGTTTAACGACCATTCAGAAGGGTTTATATTTAGTGAATGAAGCGGATGTTCTGTTTAATGAGCTGTCACCTGTTATCAAACAAGATGTAGCCACTGTCCAAACTATCGCACAACACTTTTCAGATATCATAAATAAGCTCAATAATATCGACTTAGATCCATCCTCCTTTGCTCAAACGAAGGAAGCATTGCAACAGCAATTGACAACCGCCAAAGATAACATCACTAATAGTATTCAAACGCTTGAAGCTTTGCAAAAATTAATTCAAGCTGATGCCTTAACACGACAGCAATTAGAGAAGTCTTTGACAACTATTATCAATTCTTTACAGGAAAATAATGCCGAAGAGAATCAGTCACTCATTGAACAGCTTACAACGATCCGTGAAGCCTTACAGCATCAACCAAGCTTCATTGATTCCACGACAAACGCTCTTAGCGCATTACAACAGTTACATGCTTTACATGACGATGTACTAAATAAACTGGAACAAGTAAAGCCAATTGATAAGGAAGTCATCAAGCAGGATATTGTCGCTATTCAAAACATGGCACAAAACGCAACGGCCAATTTGCAGAAATTTTTATCCTATTATAATGATAGTCTAGAGCCACAAATTCGATCCACCTTAGCTAGTGCTAAACAAACATTAACAAATGCTTCGGCTATGCTGACGGATGTAAAGCAATTTATTCCACAAGCAACAGCTAAATTGTCACAGGCTAAAAATACACTAGGAACGGCTAATAATGCTATTCAAAAAATACAAACAGAATTTCCGACTTTAAGCTCAAAAATTAAGGAATTAGCGACTAAACTGCGGACACTAGAAGAGGAAGCCGATATTGCAGAGATTGTGCAATTACTGAAAAATGACGTCAATGCTGAACGCGATTTCTTTGAGGAACCTATTAAACTGCAGGAGCATCGCTTATTCCCTATTGCAAATTATGGAACAGCTATGACACCGTTTTACACTGTGCTATCTATTTGGGTAGGTTGTTTACTGTTAATTTCATTATTATCTGTGAATCTTCATGGCGATTCATCTTACAGTATTCGAGATATATACTTTGGTCGACTTTTAACATTTGGAACTTTTTCTTTTATCCAAACATTGATTATTACCATCGGCGATATATTTTTAGTAGACGGCTCTATTCAAGCACCCGTTTACTTTATCTTATTTGGTCTTTTCATTAGTCTCGTATTTATAACCGTTGTGTATACACTCGTATCCGTCTTTGGAAATGTAGGGAAAGCATTAGCTATCGTGATGCTTGTGCTACAAATTGCAGGGTCTGGTGGGACATATCCTGTCGAATTATTACCAAGGTTTTTCCAAATAATCAATCCATTTTTACCTTTTACGTATGCTATAGAATTGATGCGTGAAGCTGTAGGAGGAATAATTTGGTCCACAGTTTGGGTAGATCTTCTCTTCTTAGCAGGTTTCTGGTTCATTTTCATCCTGTTCGGCTTTTTCTTAAAGAAATTATTGAGCGAGAAAATGGAACATTTCATGAACAAAACGCGTGGATTAGATATATTTCATTGATTTTCAAATAGACTGCCTGTAAATGTTTACGGAAACGATGTTATAATGGAAGTATTGTAAACATGTAGGAGGCGCTATTTTTGAAGAAAACGATTTCTATTTTTGTTGTATTGGCGTTATTATTATTAAGTGCATGTGGTAAAGATAAAAACAGTGTTGAATCGAACCATGAAGCTAATGACGCTTCACATGAAGGACATACACAAGCTTCAGGTGATATACAGGAAGAAACCGCTTCGGCTGATGTCCTTCCATCCTTTTTAGACGATAAACAGGAAAATATTCGTTTAGTCTATCAGCTTGCAGGACAATCGACAGAGGTTCTAGAATGGATGCCATGCTATTGCGGTTGTGGCGAATCAGTAGGCCATAAAAGTAATTTAAACTGCTTTATTCAGGACAAACGAGAAGACGGATCCATCGTCTGGGATGATCATGGGACACGTTGTTTAGTATGCTTAGAGATTGCTGTGCAGTCCGCACAAATGCATAAAGAAGGAAAAAGCCTAAAAGAAATTCGTCAGGTCATTGATGATACTTATAAAGAAGGCTATGCAAAGCCAACACCAACTGATATGCCTGCATAAAAAAGCAAAGTCGCACGCGACTTTGCTTTTATTTTTTCAATTGATTTTTCTTCCTTTTACGAAGAATGATATAGAGAATCACTGCGATGACAATAATCAGCCCTACAAATTCCGCAATTAAGACATAGGAGATCTCACCTTTTTTATCTACGTTTATAACGCCGTTATTAGCATGCTGATTCACTGCCACTACAAATTGTCCTTCTTTTGTTTCAATCGCAGCAGCTATCTGTGAATTCGTCTCTTTTAAATGGCTATAAAAGTCTCCCGTTATGGGAGTATCTCCAAATGAATGAATCCATAGTAACGGCTCATTAACTTGCCAGAAATTTTTTGTTATAAATGCATATTGACCAATAGCCTCAGGTAAAAACCCTTGTTTGATGAACTGCTCAGTTGTATGCGGAAACGTGGTAGCATGTTGTGACAGCCATGTCAGATGCTCCATATCTCCCGTAAAAATAACTGCATGCTTTTGTAACTTTTCCTTTGTGACATTTTTGTCCTTCATCAGTGTGATTTGCGCCATTTTTCCATTCATCATTAATGCTTTATAAAGCGACACCATTTTTGTATCATCCATATTTTCGTTACTAGGGATGACCATTAACGTATTTTCATGAAAGGCATTGGGGAAATCACGTAATGTAAAGGTTGGCTCTGCTGTATCTTTTACTATGGATAATGTGCTGTCACTATCAATATACAGCCAATACCGCTCATTAGTTGTTTCACACGGATCTTCAAGTTGGAAGCCCGTTACCTCAAATTGAAGATCTGTCATCGATTGCTTGTTAAGCACGTTGGTTTGGATCGGTATGATCGCCTCGTACATATCTGATGTTGTTTGTTCTAATTTTCGTAAATCTACAGCATGTGGCACATTATTAATATAAGCAATCAATTCTAATTTTCGATCCTCGTCCTCTTTACTGCTCGGTATAGTAGCAGATTTTTTTAAGATCAATCGCATCGTCGCTTCTTTATTTGCCTCTAGTTGCGGCAAGGAAACATAATAATGAGGTGTCATTGTGGCTTGACTAGATAAAAGTCGGTCCTCAAAGCCAAATTGCTGGAATGGAATCGTTGTGTCGGATGTCTGTTCCACTGTCGGTACATCTTTAATCGCTACTGTATTACCGATTAATTGCTCGAATAGTCTTGCTTCGGTTAAAAATGATAGTCGATCCTGTATCGCTTGAGCATTCGAAGAGGTTACCACTAAAAGTTGAACTTTTCGATTAGAGTCTGTATTCAAAAGTTCCTGCATTGTCAGTGTCATTGCATCATCCGTAACACTTATGTTGTCTACTATTTTTTTCAATAGGCTTGTACTAAATTCGGTTTTCGCCCCGACGATAATGATTGGACCTGACACTTTACTAACAGCATCTTCTCGTTTAATCTGTACATCTATATCACCATGTTCGGATAAAAAAGCAGCAAGTTGATAGCCACTGTTTAATGTGGCTTCAGAGGCCTGCTTCGGTAAAACAACCGTTGTGACATAGCCCTCATAACCTAAAAATGCAGCAGGATAACTTGTTAAGGACCCTACCTGACTTTCCTCACTGAATGCTGAAATAGATGATAATATTTCGATGCGTAACCAATTCCCTGCATTGCCTGGAGCGACGCAAATCCCTTCTTTCAGAATGCCATAAAAACTAGCTGTTATTTTATGTGAACCTTGTAACAGTGCTTCTTTTGGAAGATTGACCGTAACAGTTTGTTTTAATAAATCGGCTCTCAATGGCACTGTTTTAAGTGCTACATCATCCACTTTCACCGTGAAGGAGGACGGTGCTATCAATAGCTCTGAATGCTGAATTTGAAATGTCACTTGTTGATTATTTGAGGGAACATCCTCAGTTAAATTGTAGTAAAAATCTCTGGACGAAGAAGGCCCCTGTAATTCGATTGGCTGTGCTAATAACGGCTTTTTCTGCTGTTGATTGCCTTCTATTGCAATTATGTTGTCATCCACGGTAATGGTTGCCGCAACTGCATCGTTAGCAAAACATAAAAAACCAATACAAAATAACAATGAATAGAAGAATTTGGTTCTCATTATTCTGCTCCTTTATCTGATTGCTTGGAAAAACGCTCTGTTTTATACCATTGAACTTCCTGTCCTGTAAACATGCGTTTTATTTCTAATAGTAATGACCAAACGACTAGCACAATCCACATTTGCGAATAGGTAAAATACATAAGTATGACATAGAAGAAATTTTTTCGATGCATTTCTGTTTTTTCAATACTTAAAGTAATCATAACTTCACCTAGGAAAAGTAAAAACGCTAACACCCATAAAACAAGGGCAATATCGCCAACGGTCAAACCAATATCATAAAATAAATTAATGATGAACAAGGCATTGGATAATATAACACCAAAGAAAAATAAGAAATACGTAAAGAAGAAGTAAAATAAATCAAACATAATACTTTTTCTTTTTAAGGTGAAAAATTGACTCAAGAACTTTAGCACTACATATTGATTGCCCCTTGCCCACCTTGTGCGTTGCTTCCACCATACTTTTAATGTTTCTGGCTCTTGCTCCCATGTAATAGCCTTTGGAAAAAAGCGGATGTGGTAGCCTAAATTATAAACGCGAATGGTCAGCTCTGTATCTTCCGCTAATGCTTTTACATCCCAACCACCTAATTGCTCTAAAACGGTGCGCCGGATAGCAAAATTAGTGCCAGGTATGGTAGCCACCTTAAACCATTTCCAACGCCCTCCCTGAGCCATCCATTGGAAACATATCGTTTCAATATTAATAAAGCGTGTCAACCAAGTTTCCGCCGCGTTGATAACACGAAACTTCCCTACCGTAGCAGCTGCTTTCGGATCATTTATTAATCCCATCACTAAATACCAAACTGCCATCCGTTCAGGCGTATTATCAGCATCATAGACCACTACGATATCGCCTGTTGAATCAGCAAGTGCCGAATTTAACGCAGAGGATTTCCCTTTCCCCTTGTTCGGCTCTACTGTTTCAATCACACGAATAAATGGAAATTTCTTAGCGTATTGCTCTGCAATCGCACCTGTTTCATCAGAGGAATTATCATTAATGACAATCACCTCTAGTTGATCTTTAGGATAATATAAACGAGACATGGCCCTTAGTGTCTGGTCGATCACGAGCGCTTCATTGTGAGCAGGGATAAAGACACTAACAGAAGGAACTTTGTCCATTTTTTTAGCCCATTCATCAATCGGTTTTTCAAATGTACGAAAGTGTAAATAACCACCCTCCATTAAAAACATATGATAGAGTAGCATGATCCAAATGAGGAAAAGTGAAATAAAAAATAATGTATTAGCCATTTGTTTTCCTCTCCTCAAATAATCTCTTACGTAATGTGATACGTAAACGTAAGGTACTTATAAAAAATAATGTAACAAACAGGGAAACAATGAAAACGAGTGCCCATAATATTAACTCAAATGGTCGTTCATCAAATGAAATATTTAATCGTTCTAATTTAGAAAACGATAAGTGAATGGTTTGTTCACCCTTTTCATCCTGCACAATCGAAACGTTCTCTGACGTTACTTGCTGTTTCGTATGACGGAAATCGAAAAACTCGATTTGTGGATGTTCACTTAAATAAGCCACAAGATCCTCTACATAGGAAGCATTTAAATAGGCTGGATATTGAATACCAATGATGGAGCTAGGCACTTTTAATAATCGTTCTATTTCCTGTTGGACAGGATATAAAGGAAGATGGTCCGTATTGGCAATAGACCCGACTGTCATCGGGTAAATGATGCCATTGTCAGTTTTCGATAGATATAGTTGTTGATTTCCTTGTTGTATACTCCCTTTAAATAAGGAACTATCACCATTGTTTACTGTAGGGTAAATTTTACGAAGTGCTAAATAATCAAGACTTCTTTCAGTTGGAATAGTGGTGAAAGATGAAAGAATAAATGGATAATCTTTCGTTTGTAATTGTTGCAAATAACTTAATAATTTTTTATTGTCGTGCAAGGGATAGGATTTTTTTTCATGCTCATCCATCAAAATGGGTGTGACTTCAAGAGCAATGGGTATTCTTTTCTTAGAAAATGCCTTCACTACCTCTTCTAACTTTTGCACATCTGTTTTCATATTAATATCTGTTAACACAATATAGCCAGGATGTATCTGTGGCTTGGGCAATTGTAAAAGCTCGCCTATGATAGCAGGCCATTGATAGGACCATGTATCTTTATTGATGAATTTTCCAATAAATGTCCATTTATCCTTGCTGATGATAAAAGGATAGGACTGGTTTACTGATGAAGCCCTCACGATTATTTTTGAATCATCAGTTGGTAGTATACTGTTCCACCGCACAGGGCTGTATAAACTTTCTTCTCCTATCGCTCTAAGTTCCACGACTGGACCTTCCTGCCATTTGGAAAAGGGTGCAAATTGAAGCGCATTGTCACCAATCAACAGTACGAACCCTTTGAATTGATTCAGTGCAGACAGTGCTTGTGGAGGAAGTTTTGTTTGATAGGCGTTCATTACAACGACGCGTTTGTATGGTTGCAGCTTTTGTTTGTTTACATCTTCTATAGCAACAACATCTACTGATGTGTAACTCTGCAATATGGCTTGCAATGCGATTACATCCTCATTTGGCTGTTGGTTACTTGTGACGTAGATCAAAGCCACGTCCTTGTTAGCACCTGCTGCAAAGACCAACTCTTGGTTAATGAAAGTATAAAAACAAAGCATGCCAATGGCGAACCATAAACGATAGTTAGAGCGCACTTGTTTTCATCTCTCTTTCCAATTCTTCTAATAATTCATCAAATGTTGACTCTTTCAGTGGATGATAGGTAAAAAAGCTTGTTTTATAACGGAGCGTCACCCACTTTTCATTTAACAATTGGTGATTTTTTAAAGCTTGGTCCAATTTGTCATAAATGACTTCCATATGCTCATCCGTCGTATCAATTAGCAGTAAGCCGATATGGTCTTCACGAAATCGAAATTTTTTATCTGTCTGTCTGACAGTTTGTTGAATTCTTTGCGAGAGCTGTTGCCATAAATGTTGGACTTCTTTCGCTCCATAAAGTTGTTGGAACTTGCGATAATTTTCAATCTTCAACACCATAAAAACAAAGGTATGCTTATGTCGATCCGCTCTTCGCATCTCCTCATTGACACTAATGTACATACGTGTTTCATTATCAAACCCAGTTTCAACATCAATCGCCACATATTTTCTAACATCTTCTTGCAGTTTTTTTAAATAGTTTTCCTGTTCTTTCATTAATTCATGCATCTTACCAGCACAAAGAATGAGTAGCAGTAATATGATGCCATATATGAAAAATATCTGCATAGAGAAGGTAGGATTTAAAAATGTCATGGATCCAGATATTCCTGTATAGAGAAGTGTTGATCCTGTAATAAAAATAAATACAAGGCTACTGATAAGCCCAAATACCGTCCCTCTCCAAAGGGTGAGAACAAGTAAGAGCATTAAAAACATGTATAGTAATAAGCCTTCAACATCCTGTCGTAATAAAAAATAAGCAGGTATTTGCAAGAGTAAAATAAGAATGGTTCCATATACCAAAATCGCTCTATTTTTAGTCATTGTTGTACGCATTTTCTACCTCCCTTTCTGCTAATAGTGGTAGTAAATTATCAAAACTATGCGTTGACTGCGTTTTTTTATCAACATAGCCTGTTGTAGGGTCTTTCAAAGCTGACATTTTTTCGATGAATTGTTGTGCTAATTGCTGCTCGTTTAAGGCAATCATATAGCGAGCTGCCATTGCATAAACGGCTGGTGATTCGTAGCTAACTATTGGTTCATTTGTTTGTGCATTGTATCGACCATACAATTTATCGTCTCTTTTTAGAAGGTTTAACAGCCAGTTTTTAAATGCGGCTGTATCTCTATTCATTGAAGCTAGATGATAAGCCGTATACAATTGATCAATCATGTGTAGCTCTTCGTCAAACACATAGCTTTTAGATGGAATATCATAATATTTTGGAAAAAACCCTGCCTCAGCGAGTGGCGCATTTTGCAAAATTGCTAACTGATGCTGAACTTGTTGTTGTGATAACACATTATATTTTTCCATTTCTTTGAAAGCAGAAGGCATAATATAGCTGATTGTTAGTGTCTGGGCTTTATCATGGGTATAAACATCCACATAATCGACAAATAGATTTTGATTCATCCCATATTGAACTAACTGATCTCCCATGTTTTTACCCAATTGTATGTAAGACGAATCATGCCATTTCTCACCTGCTTCCAGTAAAACACGAATGATTCGTAAATCATCAATCAGGGCGTTTACCGTAGCTTTTTTTGAGCCCTCTATTCTCCAGACAATCATATCATTTGTTAAAAAATAGGATTTCATGACATTCACCTGGTCATTGAAACGAGCTTGATCGTCTTTTTCTAATAGGTACGCAAGCCATAACCCTACTGATTCTGATAAAAATAAATCCTTTTGGTTTGTTAAATCTGTGCTTAACAACCCTTTATCATTCAGTAAATCTTGGATAACAAACTGTTCCGTTGGTGAAAGAGGTTCTTTTTGAACAGTCACTTCTTTCGCCGTACAACTAATCAAAAAAAGAACAACACTACCTATAAACAGCAACCATTTATCATTTTTACGCATTGTCATCATCCTCATTAATCGTTATTTCCCTATAATGAAATCCCGCCTTTTTATTATAGTATACAATAATTAGAATGGCGAAGCTTTTATAAGAGTAGTGTCCTACGCGTATCTGTTTTCATAAAAAAAAGATGTCCGAAAAAGGTCTATAGACCCACCGAACATCTACCATATTTATATAAAATCATTATATTTTTGTACATTATTATTAAAAACAAAAATTGTTATTACAAAGATTGCATGTTCCAGACCAATTGTTTCAATTTTAGCTTCCTTTTACTTCACTAACTGTAAAATTGTTTTAAAATGTTCATGGTCTGCACGTTGTAACAGCTCGTATATAATCATCTCTGTGCTCGTTGGATAAATACCAAGTGCATTCATCTTAGTTAGCCCGATTTCTTTATTTGCCTTTGTTCGAGAAGACACAGCATCTACCACAACTTCCACTTCAAATCCTTGTTCCTTCAATTGTCTCGCCGTTTGGTACACACATATATGTGTTTCGATACCTGTGACAATAAATTGTGAACGTCCGCTTTCCTTCATCGCCTCCACAAATGCCTCTTCCTGGCAAGCACTAAAAGCCATTTTAGCAATGGGTTGCCCTTGTAAATGCTGGGCTATATCCAGTGCTGTTCCACCTAAACGACTTGGATTTTGTTCGAGCCATAAAATAGGTACTTCAAGTGCTTGCATGGCTTGTACCAACTTTGCTACATTGTCAATCATCGCTTCACTGTCATCCACAATTGTCGCTAACTTTCCTTGTACGTCCACAACGACTAAACAAGCTTTCTCTACTGTAAACATTTTGAACACCTCTTTTTCCTATTCTCTCTTATGATTATACAAAATCTTGCTTTACCTGTCGTAAATTAAGAAGTTCCTTTCTTCAAAAATAGATAGTACTGCAATCGATTTTGCTTGTTTTGGTGCTTTTTATACATTTTATCTATAATAGTAGAATAATTCACATAACTTTAAACACGAACATTGCATGAATTAAATCACAATAATATGTATAAATCGCGAAATATATAACTTATTTATTTGACCAAAACTTCTTTTCATTCGTATTTAACCTTCAAAACAGACTTAAATGTGACCATTTTGTTGCGAGTCTGTCGCTATTCTGCTCAAATATTAAGAATTTTATTTTTTCTCTTGAAAATTGGGGTATAATCCAGTAAAGTTCTGTTATTAACCAAACAAGGAGTGTACCACTTTGACACAACGTGCATACAATTTCAACGCAGGTCCATCTGCACTACCACAAGAAGTATTAGAAAAAGCTCAAGAGCAATTAGTAAACTTCCGTGATTCAGGTATGTCCATTATGGAAATGAGTCACCGTAGTGCCATTTTCGACAAAGTACATAACGAAGCCATTGCTTTATTAAAAAAACTTTATGCCATTCCAGAAAACTATGAGGTGCTATTTTTACAAGGTGGCGCAAGTCTTCAATTTACAATGATTCCTATGAACTTCTTAACAACTGAGCAAAAAGCTAGCTATGTATTATCAGGCTCATGGTCTGAGAAAGCTTTTAAGGAAGCGAAATTGTTTGGTACACCTGTTGAAGCTGCAAGCACAAAAGAAAACCAATACCGCAATATTCCTGCTTTAGCAGACATTCAATTCAATGAAGATGATGCCTATGTACACATCACATCGAATAATACGATCTACGGTACACAATGGAGAAATTATCCTGACACAGGAAATGTTCCATTAATTGCCGATATGTCTAGTGATATTCTGTCAAAACCAGTGGATATTGAAAAATTCGGAATCATCTATGCAGGCGCTCAAAAAAACCTTGGTCCATCAGGGGTAACGGTCGTCATTATTCGCAAAGATCTGCTTGAGAAAGCCAATAAAAATATCCCAACAATGCTGAAATACACAACACACGCTGATAGTAATTCACTGTATAATACTCCACCAACATTTGGTATCTATATGCTAGGAGAGGTGTTAAAGTGGGTAGAAGCTAAAGGTGGCGTAGCTGCAATTGAAAAACACAATGAATTAAAGGCCAAAGTGATTTATGATGCCATTGACAATAGTAATGGCTTCTACAAAGGTCATGCGGCTTCAGATAGCCGTTCTTTAATGAACATTACATTCCGTGTTGCAGATGAGGAGCTTGAAAAGCAATTCCTTGCAGAGGCGAAGGCAGCAGGCTTTGTAGGGCTAAACGGGCATCGATCTGTAGGTGGCTGTCGTGCTTCCACTTACAATGCAGTGCCTCTTGAGGCTTGTGAGGCTTTACGAGATTTCATGGTAGCGTTCCAACAAAAACATCAATAGACTTATACTAAACGACGACGAATTACGTTTCTGTAATGACTCGTCGTTTTTTGTTTAAAAAAATCATGCAAATCTATCCTCATACAAATCATTTGAATTAGATATTTATAGCAATTTTTCAGCTTAGGGCTTTACACAATGCAAAAGATTTTGAGAAAAATATAGATTTTTAAGCTGCCTATCGGACATATCGCCAGCCTCTAGTTATGCACCAAACATAGATTATTAGTGTAAGGGTTACCCTTACGAAACTAGAGGAAGGGAGGTCTAGACGATGGAAGATAAACGATATACGACACAGATGAACTGGCAAGGCTGTAAATGTCCTAAAAAGGTTGAAAAATGCTGTCAACGTAAAGTTGAGAAATGTCCTTGTCAAAAAGAGGAAAAATGTACACCAAGAATGAGCAGCAACTGTAGAAGTTGTATTTGTCAACAATTAAGAAAATTAGAGCTTGCTACTACACTAGATATCTTCTTATCTGGAGGTATTAGCTTCTTAGGTGTGACTTTCATTTCCTTCGATCCACGAACTTGCTGTGCATACTTCCTTGAGCCAGGTGCAGCACCTGCTTCTCCTTTAATTGTAGATTGTAATAAAATTGTTGCGATCCGTAGAGTAGCAGTAGCTTAATCAATTTAGAGGGTAGCCCTATACAGGCACCCTCTTCTTACATAGAAAAAAACTCTGTCAACATTTAATGTGACAGAGTTTCATGCTTACAATCTGGGCATTTCCCATATATTTCGAACTTATGATTTTCAATTTCATAGTCAGGCAATTTTTCACCTAACATTTCCATTGGACAAAGATTAAGCTCTTTGACGTTGCCACAATCCATACAGATAAAATGATGGTGATGATGCGCAGATTCACAGTGCATACGGAAATTACGTTCCCCAGATAGCTCTGTTTCTTCTAATATCCCAAGTTTCACAAAAGTAGCAAGGTTACGATAAATGGTATCAAAACTCATCCCCGGGAAATCTTTTTTTAAAACATCCAATAAATCACGGGCTGTTAGATATTTATCTGTTGCTGCAAACATATCTAATATTAACTCCCGTTTATCTGTTTTTTTATAGCCATTTTCCTTTAATATTTCCCACGCTCTTGAAATATTCATTACGCTACCTCCCCCTGCCTTGCAGCCATTTTAAATGCTACTTTCTTTCCTAGGATTACCAGTAACAAAATCAAAATCGAAGTGACAACAATCGTACCACCCGGCGCTAAATCCATATAAAAGGCACTAATTAGACCAATTAAGACAGCCGTTTCTCCAAAGATGATAGCATAGATGATCGTTTGCTTAAAGCCCTTTGCCAAGCGCATTGCAGCTGCAACAGGTAACGTCATTAATGATGACACAAGTAAAATACCTACTATACGCATACTTGCTGCAATGACAAGTGCTGTCACAATCATAAATAAAAGATGAACCCAACGTGCCGGCAGTCCACTAGCTTTTGCATATTCCTCATCGAAAGATAAAACAAATAATTCTTTAAAAAATAAAAACAAAAAGACAATGACAACAGCTGCAATTCCGATTACAACCCATAAGTCTTGGCGTGACACTGCAGATACCGAGCCAAATAAATAGCTCATTAAATCGGTGCTAAAGCCACTAGCCAGTGAGATAAAGATGGCACTAATGCCGATACCACCTGACATAATGATTGGAATGGCCAACTCCTCATAGTGCTTATACAAACGTCTTAGACGTTCAATTAAAATAGAGCCACTAACAGAGGCTAGTATTCCTAGATAAATAGGATTAAGCATGGCTAAGGCTGTTACAGATTGACTGATATATAAGCTCCCCGCAATTCCTGCAAGTGTTACATGTGACAAAGCGTCCGCAATTAAGGATAACCTTCGTACAACAATAAACACACCTAATAATGGAGCAAGAATGCCAATTAATAATCCAGAGAAAAAGGCATTTTGTAAAAATTCATAGTTTAAAATTGCTTCAATCATGGTGCCTACTCCTTCTAATGAATCTTTCTCACGGAATGACCATACCAAGCGTCTAGCGCATCCTGGGAGATATTATCAAAGTCATTTTTATAGCCGTGGAAGTGAATGGTTTGATTTAAACATGCCACATGGCTAATGCGATTCGATACCGTATCGACATCGTGTGTGACAAGAATCATGGTAATTCCTTGTTCCCGATTCAATTTCGCCAGCATATCATAAAATGACTGCACATTCTCATGATCAATGCCGACAGTTGGCTCATCTAAAATGAGTAATTTTGGATCACTAACTAAAGCTCTTGCAATAAAGACGCGTTGTTGTTGTCCACCAGATAGCTCGCCAATGTTACGATGCATAAAAGCATCCATGCCAACTGCTTTTAAAGCTGCTTGAACTTTCCCTTTAGCATCTCGCCCTGGTCTTTTAAAGAGCCCTATTTTTTTCGTTAATCCACTTTTCACGACCTCTTGCACAGTTGCTGGGAATCCAGAATTAAAGGCATTAGATTTTTGAGAAACATAGCCAATCCATTCACGATGCTTGAAGGTTGCACTTGGTTCACCAAATAATTTTATTTCTCCAGACAAAGGCTTTAATAAACCTAAAATGATTTTTAATAGTGTTGATTTCCCAGAACCATTCGGACCGAGAAGTGCTAAAAAATCACCCTCTTCTACACGAAAAGAAATGTTTTTTAAAACGTGTGTATAGTCATATTGAAATGACACATTTTCAATATCAATAAGTGTTGTTTTCATGCATGATCGCTTCTTTCTAATTCAAAATCATTACGATTTACAAATTGTAAGTATAAAGGAAAGTGCAGTTTTTGTAAAGAAAAGAAGATGGATGCTTTTTCGAATGGACTGATTGCGTGTGTGTACATGATGTCATGAAAATAAAACGCGATAAAGGAGGATTGACTTTGAGTATTCAATTTTTACAGCAATTGTCACAAAGCACAGATAAGGAAATTGTCGCGATTGCTCGTGAAGAAGGCTTTAACATTACGACTTCGGAAGTCAAAAAACTTCGACCTTATTTGGAGCAATTCTCATTTTCTTGGCTTTTTTTAGGCATTCCAAAGGACATTCTAGTAGAAGTTGAGGCGGTTTTAGGAAGAAAGCGCTCTCGTCAACTCATCGCATTGTTTACAAAGTAAAAAGAAGCCCGAAATCAGTGTACTATACTGATTTCGGGCTTCTTTATCTTGCTCCATATCGGGTATTAACCTTTTAACGCTTCAATATGCTCAGGCTTAAATGTACCACTTCGTAACATTTCAATTTCAACTTTATACGGAGCTACCTTAGATTTTGCATCACTATTTAGCGGCACAAATGGTGTTTCTAAAATTTTAGGAACATTCATCAATTGCGGATGGTGCACCACATAGTTTAGGGCATCAAAGCCAATATGACCAAAGCCAATATTTTCGTGACGGTCTTTACCAGCACCTCGCACATTTTTTGAATCATTAATATGCAAGACTTTAATGCGATCCACACCGATAATTTTATCAAATTCGTTTAATACACCATCAAAATCTTCCACAATATTATAGCCAGCATCATGTGTATGACAAGTATCGAAGCATACAGAAAGACGTTCGTTATGAGTGACGCCATCTATAATTTTCGCAAGCTCTTCAAAGGAGCGTCCACATTCTGTCCCTTTCCCTGCCATTGTTTCTAAAGCAATTTGAACGGGATAGTCTTGTGTTAATACCTCATTTAAGCCTTCAATAATTTTCGCAATCCCAGCGTCAGCACCAGCACCGACGTGAGCACCAGGATGCAAAACAATTTGCGTTGCTTCCAGTGCTGCTGTACGTTCAATTTCAGATTGTAGAAAATCAACCCCAAGGCGGAATGTTTCTGGTTTTTCTGTGTTGCCGATATTAATAATATAAGGTGCATGCACAACAATATTCGTCATGCCGTGCTCTTTCATATGCAGGAGACCATTCATAATGTTTAAATCCGCAATGGCTTTACGACGCGTATTTTGCGGAGCTCCTGTATAAATCATAAATGTATTAGCACCATAAGATAGTGCCTCTTTACTAGAGCCAAGCAGCATTTCTTTCCCACTCATCGAAACATGTGAGCCAAGTAACATGTAAAAGCCCCCTTATTTTTTACCTCGTGCTTTTAAGCGACGTTCACGTTTTTTTATTTTTTCCATTTCCCATTTCATATTACGTTTATAGCCAGGTTTAACTTTTTTAGGCTTACGCACTAACGCTTTTGCTTTCACATCGATTTCATTCTCTTGCTTCACGCGGTTTTTACGTGCGTGACGTTCTTTTAACTCAGACCATTCGCCATCTTTTACGTCTTTTTGCACAAATGGAATGCCCATTTTTTCGACACGAACTACTGCATCCTCATCAGATGGCTCAAATAAAGTAATGGCTGTTCCTTTATTGCCTGCACGTGCTGTACGTCCAACTCGGTGAATGAAGAATTCCAAGTCCTCTGGAATTTCATAGTTAATAACATGAGAAATTCCTTGAATATCAATACCACGTGCCGCTAAATCAGTAGCAACAATGTATTGATAGTCGAGTTCACGAATTTGCTTCATCATCTTTTTACGATCACGTGGACTTAAATCGCCATGAATTTGGCCACAACGGATGCCATGCTCATTTAAATAACCAGCAACATGCTCTGCCGTTTTACGTGTGTTGGTAAAAATAACGGCTAAAAACGGATTGATACCTTCAATGACTTCTAATAAACGTTTGTTACGAGATTTTGAGCGCACTGGCACAAGTACAAAATCGATACCTTCTGCCACTGGTCGTTTATCATTCATATGGATGTGCACTGGAGCTTCCATATATTTCTTTAAAAATGGCTGAAGTTTTTCTGGAATCGTTGCAGAAAAAACATACATTTCAAGCTTTTCTGGCATCTGTGAAGCAAATCCATCAATCTCTTCTATGAAGCCCATATCGAAAGCTAAATCCGCTTCATCGACAACTAACATTGGTGCCGTATGCACAAATAACGCTTGTGCTGAAACAAGATCACGAATACGTCCAGGTGTTCCAACAACAATTTGAGGTTGTGTTTTTAATTTATCAATGGAGCGTTGTTTGTCCGTACCCCCAATAAATAGTTTCGCTTGAATTGCAGTTCCTTCTATTAATTGATTTAAAGCATCAAAAATTTGCTGTGCCAGCTCTCGTGTAGGGGAAGTAATAACGGCCTGTACTTCCTCTTTTTCTGCATCAATACGTTGAACAATTGGAATTAAAAAACTATGTGTTTTCCCTGTTCCCGTATGTGCCTGTCCAATGGCACTCTTCCCTTTTAATAAAAGTGGAATAATTTCTTTTTGAATTGGTGTCGGTTCTGTAAAGCCAAGTTTTGCAATGGCGTCCTGCAAAAATGGCTGAAAATTATAATCAGTATATTTTGACATCATTCGTTCCTCCTAACATCTTTTTCATTGTACCATGATTCGAACTTTAAGGTATATTTACGTCCTATTTCTTACAAGCATAAACATAATTTTAGTGTTTTATAATCACCGTAACAAAGCCCTTATCAAAGGTACTTGAAATACGCAGAATATGCAATCAAAAAAGCGCTGTAACAATGTTCGAAAACGCTAGTAATATGTAATTTTTATGTCAATTTATAGTGAACTAATGATTAGCATATTTCCCACATGTTATGATGGTGCTGTAAGATATTATAGGAGGTTGATAGATTATGAAAGCAGCAAGATGGTATAAAGCAAAAGACATCCGTGTAGAAAACATTGAAGAACCAGTCATCACACCTGGAAAAGTAAAGATTAAAGTACATTGGACAGGCATTTGTGGTAGTGATTTACATGAATACGCAGCTGGGCCAATCTTTATTCCAGTGGAGCAACCTCACTATGTAAGTAAAGATATCGCACCAATTGTTATGGGACATGAATTCTCAGGAGAAGTCGTAGAAATTGGCGATGGTGTAACATCCGTTAAAGTGGGAGATCCTGTTGTTGTTGAACCGATCCTTGCATGTGGTGAATGTGCAGCGTGTAAAAAAGGGAAATACAATATTTGTAAACACCTAGGTTTCCACGGTTTATCAGGCGGTGGCGGAGGATTCTCTGAATATACAATGGTAGATGAAAAAATGGTTCACAAAATGCCAGAAGGTCTTTCTTATGAACAAGGGGCACTTGTAGAGCCAGCAGCGGTTGCATTACATGCTGTACGTCAAAGTAAATTGAAAGCTGGCGACAAAGCGGCTGTATTTGGAACAGGTCCAATCGGGCTTCTTGTTATCGAAGCATTACGTGCAGCAGGCGCAGCAGAAATATATGCTGTAGAGCTTTCAGCAGAGCGTGCCGCAAAAGCTTTAGAACTTGGTGCAACAGCCGTAATTAACCCTAAAGACGAAGATGCCGTTACGCGTCTACATGAATTAACAAACGGCGGCGTAGACGTTGCCTTTGAAGTAACAGGTGTTCCAGTGGTATTACAACAAGCCATTGATTCCACAACTTTTGAAGGCGAAACAATCATCGTATCTATTTGGGAGTCTACTGCATCTATTCAACCAAACAATCTTGTTCTATCAGAGCGTTCAGTCAAAGGAATTATCGCGTACCGTGATATTTTCCCAGCAGTAATGGAGCTCATGACACAAGGTTACTTCCCTGCGGACAAGCTTGTCACAAAACGCATTGCACTTGATGAAGTGGTGACAGAAGGCTTTGAGGCATTAATGAAGGAACGCAATCACATTAAAATTCTTGTGAATTCTCAAGCTTAATATAGAAGATTGAAAAACGCCGAGAAGTGGACACTCGGCGTTTTTTTCGTTATCTAAGTTGCTTCATTGTTAGTAGCACAATTTTTTTATCTACATATACTACGCTCACAAGCAAAAAGGAGTATGTCGTTTCGGTTAATTTTTTATATAAGAATCGGTTGGCAATGTTGTTTTATTTATCGATATCGCACCCTCCTATTAGCCTTTGCATATCATAGCTATAGTCAGGTATGTCATCAATGAAAAACAAGTAGAAAGGAGATCATTATGGTATTTCGACAACCTTATCCATACCCTATGTATCCGGGTGGCATGAGAATGCCCATGCCCATGCCAACACCTTCACAGATGTCGCCACAGTCCTTTTTCCCGCCTGGAGGCTTCCCTGTTCCACCACGAATTCCAGGCGGCTTTCCAATGGCTAATGGAATAGGTTCCTTTGGAGGGCAAATGCCGATGCCACCTGTGCAAGAAGCTTCGAAAGTCGGTTCGTTTTTACAGCAAGCCAACAGTTTATTCAATACGGCTAAAACCTATACCCCTTATATCCAACAAGCCATGCCGATGGTGAAAAATATTCCATCTCTTTTAAAATTATATAAAGGATTCCAAGGACTTCCTTCCGCTGGAGCTGGAGCTGGCGCTGAAGCAGCAGGTAGTGATAGTAAGGCCGCTACTGGAAGTAGACGATCATCTAGGCAAAGTGCATCATTTACGCCAGCTGAACCACTTCCATCCAAACCACGTATTTTCCAACCACCTATGTAAATGAACGTTTCTTTGTATTCACCGTCCCTGTCCGTTATAATGTAGATAGGTAAGCTTGAAAGGAGTCACAACCATGCAAGTATTGAAAATTAATCCACGTGGCTATTGCTACGGTGTTGTCGATGCGATGGTAATCGCACGTAATGCCGCACTTGATAAAACATTACCAAGACCTATCTACATCTTAGGGATGATTGTGCATAATAAACATGTCACAGACGCGTTTGAAGAGGATGGTATCATCACGTTAGATGGTGAAAACCGCCAAGAAATTATTGAGCAAGTTGAAACAGGTACGGTCATTTTCACAGCACACGGTGTTTCACCAGAAATTCGTGAAATTGCGAAGCGAAAAGGCTTAGTGTCCATTGATGCTACATGTCCTGATGTAACAGTTACTCACGATTTAATTCGCGAAAAATCTGCAGAAGGCTATGATATTATTTACATTGGTAAAAAAGGACATCCCGAGCCAGAGGGTGCCATTGGCGTTGCTCCGGATCATGTCCACTTAGTGCAGTCCTCTATTGATATTGATGCGTTACAATTAACGAACGATAAATTACTTGTCACAAATCAAACGACAATGAGTCAATGGGATGTCGCCCATTTAATGGATAGTTTAAAAGAAAAGTTCCCACATATAGAGGTACACAAAGAGATTTGTTTAGCTACACAGGTTCGTCAAGAAGCTGTTGCTCAGCAAGCAGGAGAAGCGGATTTACTAATTGTTGTAGGTGATCCTAAATCAAATAACTCCAACCGTTTAACACAAGTCTCTGTAGAAATTGCAGGAACACCATCCTATCGAATTGCTGACGTTTCAGAGCTAAAAGTAGAATGGTTAAAAGGCATTAACATTGTAGCTGTCACAGCAGGTGCTTCTACGCCAACACCGATTGTAAAAGAGGTTATTTCCTTCCTTGATCAATTTGATGAAAATGACCCTTCTACACACGAGATTAAGCGTACGGTAACATTAAATAAAATCCTGCCGAAAATTAAAACGCCAACACCTGTTGATAAAATATTGCCTTATTAATTAATAGCTAAAAAATCCTGGTTGCCATGATGACAATCAGGATTTTCTCTATTTACTAAAATAATAGTTGATAGGGCGACCAATGCCTCCATAATGGACATCCATTGTAATTTCCTCTTGCTTCTCTAAATAATCCAAATATCTTCTGGCCGTTACACGGGCAATTCCTATTCCACTTGCTACCTCTTCAGCCGATGCACCATCTACCGATTGTAAAAAGTGCACCACCTTTTCGAGTGTTGTACGATTAAAACCTTTTGGAAGATTTTTCTCTGATTGTAATGTATGTGCTGGCTCTATGTTATTTTTTTCATCACGATAATGAAATAACTGATCCAATTCTCCCTGTGTAAGCTCTCGTTCTGTTTGTGTTTGCTTCTTAAAGCGTAAATAATTGTCAAGTGTCCCTTTGACTCGTTCAAATGAAAATGGCTTCATAATATAATCAAAGACACCTAGATGCAGTACCTGTTTCACCGTCTCCATATCATTCGCAGCCGTTACAGTGATGACATCCACTGGTAAATCCAGCTCGCGTATTTTGCGTAAACTCGTAATACCATCTTGCTCCGGCATAAAAATATCCATAAAGACTAAATCAGGCTGATGATGACGAATTTGTGTAATGCCCTCTAAGCCATTAGATGCCTGTCCAATCACTTGAAAATGTTCTACCTTTTCAATAAATTGACGATTTACCTCTCGCACCATTGGATCATCCTCAATTAATAATACTTTGATTTGTGCCACTGTCTGCCCTCCATCCAATTATGAATAATAAAAGGTGATTAAAAAACTTGTCCCTTTGTTGGGTTCACTGATGACTTCAATATCACCCTGTCCTTTTTCAACGATTTCTTTTATTAGGAACAACCCTATTCCACGGTAGTTTTTCTCTTTTGTAGAATAACCATTGTCAAATATGTGCTGTTTGACCTCTTCCGTCATGCCAACACCGTTATCCGTTACTAAAATCGCAAGGACATCCTCATCTTCATCTACTGAAACATGAATCACTTTCTCCTCAACCTGTACATCTTTTAATGCATCAAATGCATTCTCGATTAAATTACCAAATAGAATAACGAAATCATGATGATCCAAATTAGGTGGGAAGGATGTTAATCGACTTTCACGATCAATCTCTAGTCGAATTCCTTGTTCTTTAGCATAAGAAATTTTACTAAGCAATAGCCCAGAAATATTTTCATTTTTTATACGTTCATTTAAAAAATTCGTGATTTCATCATGTTCTTCCTTCACTTGCGTTATATAAGTGAGTGCTTGTTCATGATGACCGAGCTGTAAAAGACCTGCTATCGTATGCAGTTTATTTTTATGCTCATGCGTTTGTACGCGCAGAGCTTGGACAAAAGCTCGAACGCCCGTTAGTTCTTCTGCAAGCTTTTTCACTTCCGTACGGTCTTTAAACATGGCTACTGCCCCGACGGTTTCTCCATTAACCTGTATCGGAATACGGTTACTCATAATACTGTGATTATTAATATATAGCTCACGATTAAATAATGGCTGATCTAGCTCTAAAATTTCAGGAAGTCGTGTATCGGGCAGGACATGAAAGATTTTCTGACCAATTAGTATAGAGGGTTTTTCATGAACACCTAATATATCACAGGCTTTTTCATTAAAAATTGTGATGGTCAAATCATTGTCGATGGCAATGATGCCTTCATGCATGGCATTAAATGTTTCCGTACGCTCCACATACATTTTGGCAATTTCATGAGGCTCTAATCCAAACATTTGCTTCTTCATATGAAGCCCTAAAGTTCGTGCACCCCATGCACTAAAGATTAAAGATAATAGAACAGTAATCATCAGCTCTGTTTCCATTGATTGTAGTAATTCCACTACTGTAAGTACACTGAACCCCACTACCGTAACACCGATTTGTTGACCTTCTTGATTCATAATCGGTACAAATGCACGCACCATATCACCATGCTCTCCACGAGCGATCGACGTATAATAATGCTCAGAAAACGCAGCGTTTAAATCACCCGATTGCGATATTCGACCAAGTTCCTGGCTATTGGGGTGAGAATATTTTCGACGTTCCATATCAAGAACAACAATATACTTTGCTCCATTGATATCACGGATTTCTTCTACTACAGGGTTAATATGTTGAATGGCCTCGAGGTTATTTTCGCTAGCAATATACGTTTTTATTTCAGGAAGCTGTGAGACGGTTTTGGCCACTAGTAGTGCTTGATCACTTAGTTTTGTTTTTTGTTCATTCATCACAAACCCTAACAAGAAAGTACCACCAATACTAAAGGAAAGCATCAGAATAAAAAACGTCAGAGACATGATTTTTCTCTGCATCGATAACTTTTGAAATTTCAAGATGACCGCCTCCCTCCTACTATATTTTAGCGTACTCCATATGTTAGAATAACAAAAACATCAGAAAATACGAATAAATTGGGTGTATTCAATGAAAAAATTTATTATAGGAACGATGATTACTGTCTTTGCTTTAATCGTTACCATTAGTATTCAGCAAGGATTACTCTTTGCCAAGCCACTTCCCTATGATGATGAGCAAAATGGGTTAGACACACAAATAACGATTCATTTGAGTCATGTAGTTGCTGAGAATACGCCTAAAGGACAAGCGGCCAATAAATTTGCTGAGCTAGTAGAAGAAAAAACAAATGGGAAAGTCAAAGTACATGTCTACTCAAATTCTTCTTTATTCAATGATGAAAATGAGTTCCAGGCTTTACAAAAGGGAGACGTAGAAATGATTATTCCTACTTTTTCGAAGATGACCGCTTATGTTCCTAATTGGCAGGTATTGGATTTACCTTATTTATTTAAGACAGATGATGAAGTCAAGGAGGTTCTGACGGGTTCTATAGGTGAACAATTAGTCAACGAACTAGAGCCGTTTCATATTAAGGGACTTGGCTTTTGGTACAATGGTTTTAAGCATTTAACCTCTTCTGATCATCCTATCCATACATTTAAGGATTTACAGGGCTTACGTGTGCGAACGATGCCTAGTAAAACATTGGAAAAGCAATTTGAAGTGGTCAAAGCAACGCCTATGCCCATTTCCTTTAGCGAGGTTTTTACAGATTTAGAGAAGCATGCGATTGACGCGCAGGAAAATACAGCATCGAATATTTACTCAAAAGGTTTTTACAAGGTACAGAAACATATGACCATCACCCAGCATGGTATTTTGGGCTACGCTGTGTTAATGAACGAAACCTTTTGGAATTCCTTGCCTGTAAAAATTCAACACCAATTGTTGGATGCAATGAAAGAAACAACAGATTGGCAATTTGAACAGGCTGCACTGATGAATGAAAAAGATATGCAGAAGCTTAAACAACAAGATGACTTTGATGTTTATACAATGAGTCCACTAGAAAGACAGCGCTTTAAAGAGCAGCTTGCGCCTGTCTACGATTTTTATAAAGCCCATATTCAAAATGATCGCATCTTAACAGAGATTGAAAAAATCGTTGCGCCTTAATACTTTTGTTCATTAATGAAAGGTCCTTACTAACCGTAAGGATTTTTTCTTTTGTATTATAATAGATTAGATAATCTCAAATCTACTATAAAACAGCCTGAAACCCCTGTTATTACTAGCTTTATCTCTCCCCTTCCTAAAAAATGAACAAAATGAACAATACAAACATTACGGTCATAAACACTATTGTCGGAAAATTTCAGCTATGATAACCACATGAAAGCGTTCACACAATATTCATAGATGTTGTAGGGGGAGAACTATTATGCGGATAAATTTTAAAAACTTAACAGTACAAGTGTTGATTGCCATTGTACTAGGGATCATTGTCGGGGCAACATTCCCTGAGTTCGGGGCAAAGCTAAAAATATTAGCGGACATCTTTATTAAACTAATTAAAATGTTAATAGCACCGATTATTTTCTTAACAGTCGTCATCGGTATTGGTAGTATGGGGGATGTCAAAAAGGTTGGGAAAATTGGTGGGAAGGCTTTAATTTATTTTGAAATTGTCTCAACATTTGCGCTTGCGATTGGCTTAATTGTTGTCAATATTGTTCAACCAGGAAAAGGCTTTAATACAGATGCTGCCAGCGGTGCTGATGTTTCACAATATACAGATGCGGCGGCTGCAGAACATGGCTTAGGTGCTTTTATCATGCAAATTATCCCTGAAAATGTGGTAGGTGCATTAGCAAATGGTGAATTATTACCTGTCTTATTCTCAGCTGTTTTATTTGGACTAGCTGCAGCAGCGATTGGAGAACCAGCAAAACCTGTTATTAAATTTTTCGAACAAGTGGCAGATATTTTCTTTAAAATTGTTAATATGGTAATGAAAATTTCTCCTATTGGTGCGTTCGGTGCCATGAGTTATACAATCGGAAACTTCGGACTTAAATCACTTGGAAACTTAGGGTTTTTAATGTTATCCGTCTATACAACAATGTTTATTTTTATTGTTGTGATTATCGGATTAATTACACGCTACTTCGGCTTTAGTATTTTTAAATTTATTAAATACATTAAGGATGAAATTTTTATCGTTATTGGGACATCTTCATCTGAATCTGCACTACCTTCCATGATGCGTAAACTTGAAAACTATGGTTGTTCTAAGCAAGTAGTAGGGCTCGTTATCCCAACTGGTTACTCGTTTAATTTAGATGGCACTTCCATTTATTTATCAATGGCTGCTATCTTTATTGCACAGGCATATGGTGTGGATTTAGATGTTTGGCATCAAATTACGTTACTAGCCATCTTAATGCTTACCTCTAAAGGAGCAGCTGGTGTAACAGGCTCTGGCTTTATTACACTTGCCGCAACATTGGCAGCCTTTCCTATGATTCCAGTAGAAGGAATTGCCCTATTAATCGGCGTAGATCGCTTTATGTCAGAGGCACGTGCAGTGACAAATCTAATTGGAAACGGCGTGGCAACAGTAGTCGTGTCAAAAATGGAAAAAGAATTTGATACGGAGCAAGAAAAACGTGCTCTTGCAGGACATACTTCAATGCCATAACAACAAAAAGGCTACTGAAAGCGAAATATTCGCCATTTCAGCAGCCTCTTTGTTTGGAAATAAAGTGATCATATTACATTGCTCGGCTTGTTCTTTAGTAAGTAAATTTTCTTGAAACCTCCTCGACTGCTTACTCGTATAGATAATGACTGGAGGTTTCTTTATGGCAACATTTACACTTACCTATCCAAAAGCTTTTAAAAGCTTTACGGATATCCCAATCGTGAATGAACACAACGAAACAATATGTATGCTTCAAAAAGTAGATCGTTCCTCTACTGGTAAAATACTGAATGCCGTCCTGCTAGTAGCGGCTCAGCAAACATTACCGTATCGTTATGAAACGCGAACTACGTCAGGGGTACCACTTTTTCAAGTACAATCTACCCTATTTGCAAAAGGGGTCAGCCATCAAATTAGGATGCCTGATGGTAGCTCGATACCGATTCAGCGAAAAACGGTCCAATTATTAGAATCCTCTTATGCATTCAAAATGGACGATTTACATTTTCGATTTGAAAAGGATTTTACCTCTACAGCTTATTTATATTGCAATGATGAAAAGATTGCCAGTGCAAGTCCTATTGAAAACGAACTAGTACGAACAGGCATACTGTTTAAGCTTTTCCAAGCAGACGATATGCACTTCGTTGCACTCCTAGCAACCCTTTATCAAGCACTCTTTGCATTCACTACATAGCCATGACAAAGGCATCGAGCGTTATTTCTCGATGCCTTTGTCATGACTTAAGATAGCTAATTTAGTTTTTCCCGCTGTGTATTTAATATGTTAATGACATAGGACTGATTTGGCGATGCATTTGTTTGTAAAATCTTCTTAATGGCCTGTTCCATCCTCATAGCTAACTGTAAATCTTCATGAGTGGCGCTCTTTATCGTTGTTTGAATCGTAATGGTTGTTCGATTTTCAATGACTAAATATTTGTATACATCAAAAGCCTCTAAACCTGTGATTAAATCTTCCATCAACAGGTTAATATCAGCCCCCAGCACTTTGTTGTCATCAAGCAATGAAGTAAACTCCCATCTTTCAAAAACAATCGGATAGTCCTTTAATGTAGAGGTTTTAATCACATTTTTTGCAATGGATTCCATATCTTTTTTGACGGACTGGAAATAGTCTTCTTCGCCTACAACCTGGATCACCAATTCCTTTTCTGCAGTCGTTTTGACATCAATGCCGACATACTTTTCAAGAAGCTTATCCTTCAATCTAGCTAGGCTCAACTCTTCATTCGTAATAAGCGGTTGTCCCTCTTTTGTTGCTTCTGATTTATTATCTATTTTTAATTTATCAAACAAAATCAGTAGAGATATGATGACGACTAACAATCCTATAACAAGCCCAAACCGTTTGACCATTGAATCCCTCCTGTTACGAAGGTATGACCCCATTCAAAACAATATTCACTGTTTTTCATGGTCCTGTTCTATCAAATTTATCTCTTCGAATAGCTTGTCATTGGATTGCTTATTTTTACCCACATATTCCGGGACACGAAATAAATTTGCTTGTTTTTGTCCATTCTATGTTACGCTTTTCAAAAAGGAGTACACTAAAGGGGTAGCAATTCTATCATTTTGGAGGGTTTTATATGGAGACAAAAGCAGTGGAAATTAAAAATATACTAACATTGAATCTACTTGTACAAATTTTAGAGGAACGTGGCATTATGACCGATAAAGAATTAAAAGAACGCCTCACAAATACAGTAAAACTATCTTCTATGGAGAATGATTTAAAAGAAAAAGTCATTGAAGAAATCAAACATTAATAGTAGCTGTCTCAACCAAAAGGGCCACTTTCATGTTGATCATATTACTGAAAGTGGCCGTTCTATTAATTTGAAACTCATAGGAAAAATCTCTACTCCTGTTACGATTTCCATTGTAAAGTTGCATTTTATTTTAATATGGAACTACCTTCAAAAATGATCCTCCAGTATCCTTTGATTAACCCCTAATCCGATAGATTATTTCCTGTAAATTGATCAGGGGCCACTTGTTTCTTTACTTTCATTGCGATTAAATAAACAACGATCGAAACAAATAAAGATAGTACTGCAGGTAAACCCATTGGATTTACATATTGGAAATAGTACCCAATCATAACAGCTGCAACGACAGCAATTGTAGCCATCCAATTCCATCCTTTTATTTCAACCCATTGTCTTTTACGGATTAAAAAGAAGTCAGCAAACATAACACCTGCTATTGCTGGATAGAGCAAAGCCGTTAAATACAGGAAGTCTGTAAAGTAATCTAGAATGCCCATTAAAGCAATGATTATGGCAATTATGGTACCAATAAATGTGAGTAACGCACGTCCCTTACCTGATGTCACATTTAAAACATTAGCTAACGCTAATCCCATACTGTAATTGTTAACCAATTGAGATGTCCAAGTAGCTAACCATAAGATGAGAAAGCCCCAAACAGGAAAACCTAAATTCATCATAACATTCACGATATCAGGATCTCCCACACCCACAGACATGATGGCTCCTACAATAAATAGAGGGAATCCAATTAAAACTATCCCACTTGGAATAATAAAATTGTCTTTCCAAGTCGGCTTTGCGTACCGAGTGTAGTCAGAAGCAATTACCCATTGTGACACATTGACACCAATTACAAGGCTAATAGCTGCCATTATGGTCATTGATGGTTCAGGACTCCAAGATGCAATTGTCTGCCAGCCCGTATTTTTTAATGCTAAATAAATACCACCAACAATTAACAATAAACCCGATGGGACAGCTAAATAATCTGTCCACTTCATTGAACCATAGCCAATAATTGAAGGTGCGGCAAAAAGAAGACCTGCCACTGTCGTAACTATTGCCCAAGCTAACCAGTCATGTTTATAGTCAATCCCAAACATAGCAGCAATGGCATTTCCAGCAACAGCCGTTTGTAATGCCCACCAGCCAAGTGAAACAATAAATATTGTCAATCCAACTATTAACTTAGCTTGAACCGTTCCAAAGCTTGTTTTGGCAATAACTGAAGAAGGTAGCCCTGTTTTTGCACCGATATATCCTTGTAATGCATTACCAAGCCATTGAAAAACAAATAAAGCAATGATCAATATTAAAAAAATCTTACCTAATCCGAAACTAGCTGATAAACTTGCTCCTACCATTAAAACAGGAATGGTAAATTCAAGTCCACCAAATATCATTGTTGGTGTAATCCAATGTTGACGATCATTCTCTGGTATTGGCGTTAATGCAGGATCTTTCCCAAGCATAGATGTTTTTTCTGTGTTGACTTCATTTTTCATTTTACTTAACCCCCTTACTGTATGTGTTTATTCGTAGCTTGTTTTCTATTAAATCTCTTTATCTTATATCCAATAGCGCATAGACAAGTTCAACCATTTCATCACTATCATTTTTACACCAATGAGGTTCTCCAGCAGGAATATAGGAAGCTTCTCCTTGTGAAATTCGGTAATTTTCTCCACCGGATTCTCCAGTTAAAGTACCTTTTACAATAAAAGAGTACTCATTTTCTAAATGAGAAGTTGTCCCTTCTAATGGTAACCGCTCCCCTGGTTTTATTTGGACAAAGCCAAACTTTATTTGGCTATCGTTGTATTTGTCTTGAAATAGGTTCTGTTGAACAATATCTTTCTGTGATACTTCTTTAATAATCATAGTTATTCTCCTCGATTTCTTTCTGGCATTTCTTTAAAGCTGTAGTCTGACTCATCTACAAGAACATGAAAAATAGCTTCTGCTTCTTTTCTTGAAAAATAGCCATTTTTCACATCATGTGCTACCTGTTCCGCTGGACGTTTAAGTGGATTGCCATAGCCTCCACCCGTGCCAGTCATTAATTGAACCACATCATTTTTATCTAGTTTATATCTTGGATAGACCCCGAATGGTCCATCTACCTGGCCATTCGCTTTTTTTACATAAAATTCATTCGGCGAACCTTCATGTCCATTGTCAATCCCCCATGGTAAAAACTTATTCCTACCAAAGGTCACTGTTACTGCTTGATTGTCCGTCATGGCTCTATAGGATCTGATTACTCCTTTACCACCAATGTATTCTCCAGCCCCTGCTCCATTTCTATCTTCTCTTAAACAATATTCATCAATTAACACACCATAGCGAGTTTCCGCTACCTCAATTGGCACATTATACGTCTCACCATCCGAAAAACAGAATTGACCAGAGGCTCCATCAGCATCGTTTCCGCCACCCCATCCACCTACTGATGGTTCAACAATTAAAAATGGCTCTCCTGTATCATGATGTGTACCACTTAACGTTACAGCACAAACGGATAAAAACTGACCAGCAGTTAATCGACTCGGTATATGCGGTGCCAAGGCTTTCCATACTAAATCTAAGCTGCCAAGCAAGGTTTCAAAATAATTGGACACAGGTACTGGTCTTTCCGCAGACATAATTGATTGAGGATCAACAATTATTTTTAGTGGTCTAAACACACCATCATTTACATCTTGTGCTGGATTTGTAATAGCTAAGAAGATTGCACGTACAGCTGATGCTAAATCTGTATAGGAACAATTCATTGGTCCAGGTACTTGAGGAGAACTTCCCCTAAAATCACAAATAAATTCATCGTCTGATATTGTCACTTTCACTTTTATTGGAAATGGTCCGTTACCAATCCCATCCGTATCAATAAAATCTTCTGCGTAAAATTCTCCTTTAGGTAATCTAGCAAGCTCCTGCTTGGCCATCGCTTCGCCGTGATCTAAATGATATTCAATTGCTGCCAATATGGTAGCTAATGTGTATTTATCACACAATTCCCTTACTCGTTTTTCTCCTGTTCGAAGAGCTGCAACTTGTGCAAACATATCTCCTAAAGATAGATCTGGGAACCGCACATTTGAACGTATTATTTCAACAAGTGCTTCATTCAATTTACCTTCGTCATAAAGTTTGATACATGAAAACTGTAGCCCTTCTTGAAATATGTCAACAGAATCGTTAGTAAATGAACCTGGATCCTTCCCTCCAACTTCTGTCCAATGAGCTTTATTAGCTGAAAAAGCAATTAATTGACCTTTATAAAAAATCGGCATTACGAGTCCAACATCTGAAAGGTGTGAACCGCCGCCTTGATAAGGATCATTAATTATAATGATATCTCCTTCTTTTAATTTATCTCCTGGATATTTTTTTAACGTTTCTTTTACCATAAAAGTGAGCATGCCGATAAAACCTGTCACACCATTACCCTGAGTTAATAAATTACCTTCTGAATCTGTTAAGCCACTCGCATAATCTAATACTTCATAAATAATGGGACTCATTGAAGTTCGTGCTAAAGCTACAAACATTTCATCTCCAGCAGATAGCAGTGCATCCTTCACAATTTCTAAAGTAAATGGATCAATTTGCGGATTGATTGCAGTCATTACGCTTCCTCCTTTTCAATGACAATATTTCCATAAGCATCTATATAGAGTGATTGCTTATGATAGATTACGGTAGCTGCAGCTCTTTCTTCCACAATAGCAGGACCACTTATCTTCATTTCAATAGGTAATAGCTCACGATCATATATATTTGTTCTCACCCAGCCATCATTTTCAAAATAAACATCGCGTTGTTCTATTAATGCGTCTTGTAAGCTAGTATGGCGCTCAATCGTTTTTAATTTAGGTTTACCAACCTTCCCAAAGGCCGTCACATGAATATTAACAATTTCTGTCTCCGCTTCTGGTAGTTTAAATGTAAAATTCTTTTCATGTAATAAATTAAAATCTGCAATCGCTTTATCTAACACTCGTTGATTCCATTCACCACCCTCTACAGGTACCTTCACAGTATGCTCCTGGCCTAGATAACGCATATCTGCATAGCGTTGGAAAAATACATTATCTTTGTCCATACCTTCTTCTTGGAAATGTTGGAATGCCTGACGTTCAATATTTGCCCATATTGAGTTCATTTTTGTTAAATCAAGATTATTCATTCGTTTAATGTATGTTTGAATATAATCATGACGTAAATCTGTCATAAGCATCCCCCATGCGGAAAATACCGGTGATGCAATTGGAATAATAACCTTTTTAACACCTAATTCCAATGCTAAAGCAGGTGCATGCATCGAACCTCCCCCACCAAATGCAATCAAGGTAAAGTCTTGAGGGTTATGGCCTTTACGAATAGAAATCAACTTTAGAGCATTTAACATATTGGAATTGGCGATACGAATAATTCCAAGTGCCGCTTCTTCAGCAGACATATGAAAGTGTTTCCCAATTTTTTCTTCAATCGCATTTTTTACATTGTTCAAATTCACCTCGTAATCAAAGTTCTTCGGTGATAATCTACCAGTTAATAAATTTGCATCCGTTGTAGTCGGCTCTGTTCCACCTTGACCATATGCAACTGGGCCTGGTCGAGCACCCGCTGACTGAGGCCCTACTTTTAATGAACCTGCACCATCAATCCATGCAATGGAACCACCACCGTTACCAATCTCAACAATATCAACAACTGGTGTTTTAATTGGATAACCTGCGCGTCGAGTATCTTTTTCGATATAGTAATCTGTAGAAACTTTTACTTCGCCATTTTCAATCAATGAACATTTTGCTGTTGTTCCACCAATGTCGAAAGCAATAATATTTTTTTCTCCTAGTAATTCACCGAGTACCGCTGCACCTAAAATACCAGCAACTGGGCCTGATTCTACCATATTAATTGGTAAACGCTTCGCATTATCAAATTTAGTGGTACCACCATTTGACTGCATAATATAACTTTGCTCTATTTCAATAGTATCTTGTAATTTTTGCTCAAGTCGATCAATATAAGTTGTTGCAGTTGGTTGTACATAAGCATTTAAAACTGCTGTATTAGTGCGTTCATATTCACGCCACTCTTGTGTTATTTCACTGGAAGCGGTTACCTGAACTTCTGGCCACAATTCCTTTATTTTTTCTACAGCTGCTTTTTCATGCTCGTTATTAACATAGGAGTGTAAAAAAGAGATTGCAATGGCCTCAACCTGTTCCTTCTTAAAATATTCAACTATTTCTTCTAGTTCATTCATTTCCAGAGCTGCTAATACTTGTCCCCTATAATTAAGTCTTTCAGTTACTTCTCTGCGTAAATATCGTTCTACAAATGGCTGTGGTTTTTGATACTTAACATTAAATAAATCAGGTCGATTTCCACGTGCAATTTCCAACACATCCCTAAATCCCTTAGTTGTAATTAGACCCGTCTTTGCTCCTTTACGCTCAGTCAAAGCATTGATAATAACCGTTGTGCCATGGATAAACATTTCTAAATGCTGTTGATCTACCCCACTTTTCTTAATAACATCAATGACTCCTTGTTCAAAATTTGGAGGAGTTGTATTACTTTTTTCATAGCCGAAGTTTCCATGTTCATCAACATACACTAAATCTGTAAATGTACCCCCAATATCTGTTGCGACTCTCATTCCATCCACCCAACCTTCCTTTTTTTAGAAAATCACTGGCGTTAACACACTTAAAACAATACTTTCTTCATTCAAAGGATTTTCCCATGAATGTGGAACTTCAGAAGGATAATGAATTGTTTCACCTTCTCTAAGAAAATATTCTTGCCCATCAACCTTAAATAAGACAGCACCCTTTAATACGTAATAAAACTCTTCCCCTGGATGACTCGATTCTTGATTTTTGTCCATTTGACCCGGGGCCAGCTTCACAAGCAACGGTTCAAGATTTCTTCCACTAAAATGTCCATTAAGTCGCGTATATTCTATCGAAGATGCTTCTAATTTAAATGGTTTGCGATCAGTTTCTTTTACAACATACGTATTATTTGAATCGGACTCAAAAAAGTAGGTGATCGGAACTCCAAATGCATCAGCTATTTTTTTTAGAGATGTAATAGCCAGTGAAGATGACCCCCTTTCTATTTGTGAAAGAAAACTAATCGATAAGTTTGTTTTTTCACTTAAATTCTTTAATGTCATGCCTTGATCAATTCTTGTTTTTTTTATGGTTTGATGAATATCTTCCAAATTGCCACCTCTTTTTTGATTACACTGTATTTTTTGAAGTATAACTATAATTTTTTTAATAGTATCACATTATTTTCTGAATTGAAAGAATATTTTTAAATATTAGAATTTTATTAAAAATAAAAAAAACTCCATTCCCCGTACTAGTGAATGGAGAAGAGTAATTTTATTCACACATTTAAATAAAAAAACAATATGCACATAGGGAGTGCATATTGCCATGAAATTATGATCGAATTGTTTTTAAAGCGGTTGCCCACGGCACGAGCTGATCTAACATTTGATGAACAGAATCTGCTTGCACCTCTTTTGGTTTAAAGACAGAGCCATTTTCAAAATCAGTAAATAAAGATAGTGCTGGATGCACACGGACATCAGCAACTAGTAATTCTCCAAGAATACCTCGTAAATGCTCAGCTGCACGAGCACCTCCAACAGAACCATAAGAAACGATTCCAGCAGCTTTATTATTCCATTCCACTCGTAAATAATCTAATGCATTTTTTAATGCGCCTGTAATGGAGTGATTGTACTCAGCAACAATAAAGACAAAGCCGTCGCATGCTGCGACTTTTTCTGACCAGGCTGCTACCCCTGAAGCATCTCCGCCTGGCTCCCCTAAAAGCGGTAATTTAAAATCAGCGATATCAATTATTTCATATTCCGCATCACGACGTTTTTCTGCCACTTCCTTTACCCATGTGCCAACCTGTGGGCTTACACGACCCTCTCGCGTACTTCCTAAAATAATGCCGATTTTTAACATATGACGCCTCCTCTTTTTCATCCATTCTTGTGACTCCATCATCGTTCATTGTACGCGATCGCCACTCGTAACCATTTTGGTCAGGAACATATCCCTTTATTCATCACTAATTTGTCAGCCTAAAATAATCAGAATTAAATTATCTTTAATTCAAGATTAAATTAACATAATTTTTTATTTTCTGTCAATTATTTAAACTAGAGGGGCAAAGAGGATGATTATTTCATTTTAATAGGTTGCTCCAATGCCTCCAATTCCTCCTCAATAGAGGCATATTGTCTTTCCACTACATATTTGGCATCGGATAGAGCGGCATTATAAATATGAGGAGCAATATGTTCCTTGATAAAATCGAATACACGCTCTGCTTCAAATTCACTAATATCTTCATCACGCTGATTATAAAAAAATCGTTGAATATCAGCCAGTATCATTTCTTGCTGATCTTTTGATAACCGAATAAACAAGTCCAATCTCCCCATTCCTATTTTTTGATTTCTCCTCCATCTTATCACTACCTATAGATTCTTTGCCTATTAAAAAAGGCTGAATACTAGTTCTACTAGCATTCAGCCACCATCTTATTGTTTACATTCAAATGAATAGCTAGTGGATAAAAAGTTTTTTTCCTTTGATACAATCGCTTGTCCACCATCATTTTCACATTGCTGTGTCATCGCATCTATTTTCTTGTCATTGATCGTATTTGTCATCACCGTCATACCAATGCCAAAAACAGCAATGAATAAACCAATTATAATCCATAACTTACCCGCTTTATTGCCTCCAGGCCTATCATTCGCCACATTTGTTCCCCTCGCTTATACAAATAAAAATGGTTCTGTATTGATGGTTGATTGTACAAATTCAACATGATATTTTTTATTCTCACATAGTTCAGCCATTTTTTTAGCTACCCCTGCAATCATCACCTTTTCTACATGATGACCCGGATCTACAATTTGCAAATCAATGGCTTGTGCGTCCTGTGCTGTATGGAAGTACATATCACCCGTTAAGAAAACATCTGCTCCAGCGCGTTTTGCCGCATAAATATATTTATTGCCGTCTCCACCAACAAGCGCCACTCTGTTAATCTTCGATTGTAAATCACCAACCACACGAACTGCTGGCACTTCTAACTGCTGCTTTACAAATTCTGCAAACTGTTGTAACGTCATTTCTTGTGGCAAGTATCCTACTCGCCCCAACCCCATAACATTAGTTTGTTGCTCAAGACGTATCACATCATAGGCGGGTTCCTCATAAGGATGACTAGTAAGCATCGCCTTTAACACGCGGTTTTTGATAGATTCAGGAAATACGACCTCGACCTTTACCTCTTCCTCCACATGTAATTCATCAATAGTGCCAACGAATGGATTTGCTCCTGCTAATGCACGGAATCTTCCTTCTCCAGTCGTCGTATAACTGCATGCTTCATAGTCACCAATACGACCTGCCCCAGCCTTTGCAAGAGCCTCACGTAATACTTCTGCGTTGGCAGTTGGTATAAAGACAGCTAGCTTGAACAGATTTTCGGCATACGTTTCTTCTAATATGGAACGATTTTTTAGCTGTAGGGCATCTGCTAGTAGATCATTGACCCCACCTTCAGCTACATCTAGATTAGTATGGGCCGCATAAACAGCGATATCGTGTTTAATAAGCTTTTCATATAGACGTCCCGCTGGTTGATCTGTGCGGATATTCGACAGGCGTCTAAAGATTGGTGGATGGTGCGCGATAATCAGCTCACAGCCCTTTTCTATTGCCTCGTTTGCAACAGCATCATTAACATCTAACGTCACCAATACTCTATGGACAGGTTTATTGAGTGTCCCTATAGCTAACCCAATTGGATCATTGTCCATGCAAGCAAGTTTCTTGGGCGACCATGCTTCGAACACTTGAATGATTTCTTGACCATTTACGGTTTTCATCTTACAAAACTCCTTCCACTAAATGTATCAGAGCCATTAATTCTGCACGCTTTTCTTCAATTTCAGGTGTTTGTTCTGCCTCTTCAATGGATTGTAGCACTCGTTGCCAGTTGTCTTTTTCGCGTAACCATTTTTTCATAAATGCTGGTGATTTGCGTTGGCTTAATTTAGGACCAAATAAAATCTCTGCTGTAGATAGCGTCATTTGTCCTCTTTGCAATACAAGGATTTCATAGATTTTATCATCTTCCTCTAATATCTCTTCATCCAGAATCGCCCACTGATGTGCTAACGCCCACTCACGAATGACCTTAGCATGAATATTTGGCTGTAAAATAAGACGTGTGACACCTTGAAGCTTTTCAGGATACTTATCTAGGATGGAAACAATCAATGGTCCACCCATTCCAGCAATCGTGACTGTGTCCACATGGTCAGTCATTTCAATCGCTGCTAATCCATCTGCAAGACGTACGGTAATCTTCTCCGTTAAGCCTTCCTTTTGTACTTGTCCTACAGCTGATTCATAGGGTCCTTTTACAACCTCTCCTGCGATGGCACGAGAAGCAGTTCCCTGATGAATCAAATAGCATGGTAGATAGGCATGGTCACTACCGATATCTGCCATAATAGCTCCTGTGGGAACAAATTTTGCTACTGTTTCTAATCGTTTTGAAAGTTTTTGTGCGTTCATTTTATACCGCCTATCTTCAATAGAGTCCATTAATAGTATGGATGATGTCGTGAAAAAAAACAAATGGAGTTGCCCCACATTTTTTGTGGACAACCCCATTTTCATTATGTAGTTGAAGATAAAAGTAGCTGTACTATGTCAGTACAGCTACTTGTCAGTCATACTATTCTAAAGTAGAAATGTATTCAGCGATTGCTTTTGCTTCCTCTTCAGTTTTCATGTTCGGTTGCATTGGAGTACCTTCGATACCCTTTGTTAAAACTTCAACGATATGGGCTTCATCTAAGCCATGTAGGTTTGGACCCATACTACCACTTAAATCATTACCGTGACAACCGATACAAGATTGTACTAGTGCTGCACCATCAGCGTTTGCATCTGTAGTTTCAGTAGTTTCGCCACCGCCCTCATGTTCAGCAGCAATTTCTTTCTTGTTATCTGCACCTTGTAAAGACATGAAGAAAATAAGACCAATACCAAATGCCAGAATTAAGATGTAAGGAACGACTGGATTGTTTTTCATAAGTTTCCCCTCCTCATTTTAAGTCTACTTCTATTATAATATAGAATCAGTCAACATCTAATATTGTACTTCATTAACAAAGAAACGAAAAGCCCTATTCGCTAAGTTTTCCTTTGTTTGTAACAAATTCGACATTTCTGTATCTATTGGATAAAATATGTCTTGCCAACCCCAAAATTTGGTCATATTTATCCTTTTCCATACCATTGTTTTCATTACGATTCTGTTGTTATCATACCCTTTGCACACGTACATATACCAAAAAATTAAAAAATCTGTATGTCTTGTATCAACATACAGATTTTCATGTAATAATAATTTCAATATAATATTTGCTGTATCAAGATAGATTTATGATATAATATCCAATCAGTGCTACTAACCCTAAAACACCTGAGACTGTGAAATATAGCAGTTTCATTTTAATACCCGACCAAAGCCAAATTATACAATTCGCTGCAATCAAACAAAACAAAACCGTATTATTTCCACTAAAATATGTAGTGCAAATACGAATAGACATACTAAATAGCAGAATGGCTGCCAGTACATGAAAAATAGGCGCCAGTAGATGTTTTTTTTGTGCCATTTGCCATGCAGCAATAAATAAGATGCATGCCCCTAATCCCACAACCACAGTTAATATCAAAGTCAAAGATTGCATTGTAAAATAGAGTGTCAAAACAGCCATGATGGCGATACATAGACCCACTACTAATAGGACCATTTTTCTTTTTTCTGATGGCAAAATCGCTTGTTTAGGATGTTGCACTGGCTCTAACTCCTCTATATCAGCCCCTTCTGTATAAAGAGCTGATAAAAAGTCACAATAGTGCTCTGGTAAAAGTTTATTTTGCTTCCAAAATAAAATTTCATTAAGGATTATTTTCTTTCGAGGATTTGTCATAGTGATAGCTCCAAACATTGCTTAATAATGGTTGTATTACAATTTTATCTCACAATTTTGGAAAACACATCTGTATAAAGTCGCAAATCTTTCATTTCCTTCATTCTAAATATCTATTATTGTCGAAAATAAGATAGTCGAGTAGCGGGGCTTATTACCTTTTCAGTATATAAAAAAGGAGCTATCCCAACTAGGTATATTCACACTAGTCGGATAGCTCCATCTATTTAAATTTATTCTAAGAAATCTTTTAAACGTTTACTGCGAGAAGGATGACGTAATTTTCTTAATGCTTTCGCCTCGATTTGACGAATACGCTCACGAGTTACGCCAAAGACTTTTCCTACCTCTTCTAATGTACGTGTGCGACCATCATCTAATCCAAAACGTAAACGAAGTACGTTTTCTTCACGGTCTGTTAACGTATCTAGTACATCTTCTAATTGCTCTTTTAACAGTTCATAGGCTGCATGGTCAGATGGAGATTGTGCTTCAGAATCCTCAATAAAGTCTCCTAAATGTGAATCATCTTCTTCTCCAATTGGTGTTTCAAGAGATACTGGTTCTTGTGCAATTTTTAAAATTTCACGAACTTTTTCAGGTGTTAAATCCATTTCCTCTCCAATTTCTTCTGGAGAAGGCTCACGACCCAAATCTTGTAAAAGTTGACGTTGTACACGTATTAATTTATTAATGGTTTCGACCATATGAACAGGAATACGAATCGTACGAGCTTGGTCAGCAATCGCGCGTGTAATTGCCTGACGAATCCACCATGTAGCGTAAGTAGAGAATTTAAATCCTTTACGGTAATCGAATTTTTCAACAGCCTTAATCAGACCCATATTCCCTTCTTGGATTAAATCAAGGAATAGCATACCACGACCAACATAACGTTTTGCAATCGATACAACTAAACGTAAGTTCGCCTCTGCTAAACGTTTACGTGCTTCCTCGTCTCCTTGCTCAATACGCTCTGCAAGTGCAATTTCCTGCTCAGCAGATAGTAAATCTACTCGGCCGATTTCTTTTAAATACATACGTACAGGGTCATTTATTTTAACACCTGGTGGTACACTCAAATCGTTTAAGTCGAAAGTTTCTTCATTCGCTTCTTCTTTCATTAAACTTTCTTCTTCAAATTCTTCTTTTCCAATGATTTGAATGTCTTTATGCTTTTCAAGATCCTCAGCAAAATGGAAAATTTCTTCATTTTCCAATTCATAAGGTGTTAGTTTCTCTGAAATTTCTTTCATCGAAATTTCACCTTCTGTTTTCGCTTTTTCTTGTAGGAATTTTTTTGCATCATCTAATGTAATTTCTACTTCTATCTCTTTTGAACGTTCTGACTTGTCCGCCATAAACCTTCCTCCTTCTAAACAACCGAATCGGGTTAAATCGCCGATAACGATTTTCTTAAATGAATAATCTGTTGGGCGATTTCAAGTGCACGTGCATACTCATGCATCTTCTCCGCTTCCTTTGACTCATGCATCTTTTGATAAATTTCTTGCTCAATTCTATATTTTTGAAGCTGACGGATGGAGTCCATTACCTCTGCCTCTGCTTGATCAGGATCTCGCTCAACTAAAGCTGCTTCCATGACAATTTTTCGTGATTCAGCGTCATCCAAAATTTCCACAAAGCGTTGATAATCAGGATGACCATATTCCTCATAAAACCCTACTAAGCGAACAAAAACAGCCATATAAGCATCTCGTACAAATGGCTCCTTTTGCTCACTACGTAATACCCTGTCCACTACATCTATATTATGAAGCATATGAGCCAGTAATAAACGTTCGGCACGTTCGGCTGCGTCCATAGGCTTTTGCTGCTGCGTGACTGGCATTGAAGGCATCTGTGTAGGCATTTCTGATTTTGCAGAACGTACCTGATTAGCCTCCAACTTTCGGAATTGGGCATAAATGGCTTCTTCCGATATATTGGTTTCATTTGATAACTGTCGTATATACAAATCTCGTTCAACTGGTGAGGATCTCCCTACTAGTTGTTCAAGGACTTCTTGAATATACTGAAGCGTATCATTTTCAAATTGAAAGTTCTTATTGCGTCTAGCATGCATCATCATAAAAGCAATATACGCATGAGGATTTTCCAAAATTTGTTCCTTAAATGCTTGTCCACCTAAAGAGTGAATGTATTCATCAGGATCTAATTTTTCTGGCAATACAGCAATATCGACTTTCATGCGCTCCGTATGCAGTAATTGCGCCGCTCGTTTCGCTGCATCAAATCCAGCATTATCACCATCATAGCAAATCGTAATTTGCTCTACTAAGCGTTTTAGCTTTGTGATATGCTGATTTGTTAGCGAAGTTCCCATTGTCGCAACCACATTCATGACACCTACAGAGTTGGCCGCTAAAACATCCATAAAACCTTCCATCAATACTACTTGACGATTTTTTCTGATAGAAGTTCGTGCTTTATCTAGGTTATAAAGCACTTCACTTTTTTGAAATATTGGTGATTCTGGACTATTTAAATATTTCGCTTCCTCACCAGTTGATGTAAGTATTCGACCTGAGAAAGCAATAATTTTACCATTCTCATCTCGAATCGGAAACATAATACGTCCTCTAAAGCGATCAAAGTAGCGTTCTTCTCCCTCTCGCTTAATGATTAGGCCACTTTCCGCAATTTCTTGTAAGTTATAACCTTTTCTTTCAAGCAATATTGTTAATGCTTCAAAGCTTGGGAGAGACCAACCAATGTTATTAGATTCTATAAGTTCCCTTGTAAATCCTCTTTCTAGCAAATAATTTAAAGGTTCTTCGCCATCCTCTGTATTCAACAGTAGATGATGAAAAAAATCTGCTGCAAAAGCGTGTGCTTCTTTCATCCTTTCTTCTGCTTTAGATATCTTTTTTGTTCCCTCTGGAAAGCTTGGCTCAACATCTAAGTGTATGCCAGCACGTTCCCCAAGTTTCACAACGGCATCAGGAAAAGAAATGCCTTCTATATCCATTACAAAAGTAATAGCATTCCCCCCTGCACCACAACCAAAGCAATGAAAGATTTGCTTGTCTGTTGATACAGAAAAAGACGGTGTTTGCTCTCCATGAAATGGACAGAGGCCAAACCAATTTCGCCCACGCTTGGTCAGCTGCATGTATTCACTAATCACATCAACGATATCCGATTGTGTACGAATCTGTTCAATTACTTCTTCTGGAATCTTCCCTGCCAAATCCATCACCATCTTTAATATTTGCGTTCTAGAAACACAATTCGCTATTCGTTTTAAAATTCCTTTATTTCTCGACAAAAAATTAGGATTTTTCTCTTATAAATATTTTTACCACAATTTTATTATTATAAAACAAAAATTAGTTTTTATCTATACTATTTTCAAAATACACTCAAAAAAACCGCCTCTACTAACCGAGGTGGTTTAAATTTCCATCTTATTTACGAGTCAAAATATGTTCAATGATCGTATTTGCTGTCTCTTCGACAGCTTTATTAGTCACATCAATAACTTGACAACCTATTTTACCGACAATTTTTTCAAAATGTTGTATCTCATCTAAAATCCGTTCATGTTGTGCATAGATAGCATCATCATTTAATCCGAGCGACATTAATCTTTCTCTTCTGATAAAGTTTAACTTTTCAGGTGAAATGATTAAGCCAAAGCATTTTTTCGGATCTATTTGTAAAAGCTCTTCCGGTGGCTCTACCTCTGGTACTAAAGGAACATTTGCCACCTTATATTTTTTATGGGCTAAATACTGTGAAAGTGGTGTTTTGGATGTTCTTGATACGCCTACGAGTACGATATCAGCCTGTAATAACCCACGTGGATCTCTGCCATCATCATATTTTACCGCAAATTCAATGGCTTCAATTTTTTTAAAATAATCATCATCCAGCATATGAACAATCCCTGGCGTTTCTAATGGGTTTTCTTCCATAAAGGTTGCCATAGTTTGTAAGGCTGGTCCTAATATATCTACTGCCTGAATTTTTTCTTGCTCACATAAATCATGTAATAATTTACGCATTTCTTGACGAACTAATGTATAGACGATAAATGCTCGTTGTTGGGCTGCAAGGAAAACAATTTTACGGATTAGCTCCTCGGACTGAATGTGAGGAAATCGACGAATCACAGTATTTTCTAAACCTGGTCGGAACTGGCTAATAACCGCTTTGGCAACTTGATCACCAGTTTCGCCGACAGAATCAGATACAACAAATACGCGTAGTTTTTTCATGCAGCTCTCCTTCTAATTTAGACGTTTTGTGCAAGAGATAAGAAAGCTCGTGTAATCGTTGTTTTTGTAAGACGACCTACTATAGTTAAACCACCCTCCTGTGGTTCAACTACAGGTAGCGAATCAACTTCTCGTTCAATAAGCTTGTTCGCTGCAACAACTAATGAATCTGATCTTTCACAGTACGAAATATTTGGCATACGTGTCATAATAATATGTACTGGAATTTTATTTAAATCCTGCGTACCAATACTTGTACGTAGTAAATCTTTGCGAGATAGTACGCCTGTCAAAAACTCATTCTTATCTACGACAAAGAGTGTACCAACATCTTCTGAAAACATAAAGCAAATTGCATCATAAACCGTCATTGTTTCCGGGACCACGACAGGACCTGAATGAAAGTCTTTCACTTTTAAATTGTGAATACTTTCCATTAAATTAATGGATGTTTTTTTACCTGAATAAAAATAACCAACTCTTGGTCTCGCATCTAAAAATCCTGCCATCGTTAGAATCGCTAAATCTGGTCTTAAAGTTGCTCGTGTCAGATTGAGACGTTCCGCAATATGTTCCCCGGTAATAGGGCCATTTTCTTTCACAATCTGTAAAATGTCTTCCTGACGTTTATTGAGTTCGATTGGACTCACCGCCTCAAATCTAATAGTGTTATACTTATGCTCAATTATTATATACTATTTTAATAATTATTGCGAATTAAAGAACTGCATGCTACAATATTGACACATACGCTTGCTCTATCTGTATTTTCGAGCAAAATTGCGTTATACAGGCGATGATGGGAAAAAAGTATCTGTTCCATTCAATAGCGAGTAGAAGATGGTGAAAGTCTACACAGCAACAGAGAAAAGGCACTCCTTGAGCTAACTTTTTGAAAAGAGGTTTTAAACATTCGTTTAAAACAATCAGGGTGGAACCGCGGGTCTTAGCACTCGTCCCTGGGCATACATTGTGCCCGGAGACGGGTGCTATTTTCATTTAGTATCTTACTACTAGATGAAATAACTTTAGCGTTTTACCGCTAAAAGAACAATATGAAATACTTAGAAGGAGGCTATTTTATGGCTAACAAATCAATGGAAACCATCGTATCATTAGCAAAACATCGAGGCTTTGTCTTCCCTGGTTCTGAAATCTATGGTGGTTTAGCAAACACTTGGGATTACGGTCCACTAGGTGTCGAATTAAAAAACAATATTAAAAAAGCATGGTGGCAAAAATTCGTTCAAGAATCAGAACACAATGTAGGTATTGATGCTGCGATCTTAATGAACCCAAAAGCGTGGGTTGCTTCTGGTCATGTTGGTAACTTCAACGACCCAATGATCGACTGTAAATCATGTAAGGCTCGTCATCGCGCAGATAAAATTATCGAGGATGCTGCATTAGCAAAAGGCGATGAAATCATTGTGGATGGTATGACATTCGATCAAATGAAAGAGACAATGATTAAATATGACGTAGTATGTCCGGATTGTGGAAAAGCGGATTTTACAGATATTCGTCAATTCAACCTAATGTTTAAAACGTTCCAAGGTGTAACGGAATCTTCTACAAACGAAATTTATTTACGTCCCGAAACGGCACAAGGTATTTTCGTGAACTTCAAAAACGTTCAACGTTCTATGCGTAAACGTACACCATTTGGTATCGCACAAATCGGTAAATCTTTCCGTAACGAAATTACACCTGGTAACTTCACATTCCGTACACGTGAATTCGAGCAAATGGAGCTAGAATTCTTCTGCAAACCTGGCGAAGATCTCCAATGGCACGCCTATTGGAAAGAATTCTGTAAAAATTGGCTACTAAACTTAGGCATGAAAGAAGACTCTATGCGTCTTCGTGACCATGAGGATGATGAGCTATCTCACTACTCAAATGCTACAACAGATATCGAGTTCAAATTCCCATTTGGCTGGGGAGAGCTTTGGGGCGTTGCTGATCGTACAGATTATGACTTAAAACAACATATGGAACACTCAGGTGAAGATTTCACTTATATCGATCCTGTATCAAACGAACGTTATGTTCCTTATTGTATTGAGCCATCTTTAGGGGCTGACCGTGTCACATTAGCATTCCTATGTGATGCCTATGATGAAGAAGAGCTAGAAGGTGACGATAAACGTACAGTTTTACGTTTCCACCCTGCACTAGCACCATTTAAAGCTGCTGTTCTACCGCTTTCTAAAAAATTATCTGATGAAGCGGCAGATGTTTGGGCAGAGCTCCGCAAAGCGTTCCCTGTTGATTTTGATGAATCACAATCAATCGGTAAACGTTACCGCCGTCAGGATGAAATTGGTACACCATTCTGTATCACATACGATTTTGACTCAAAAGAGGATGGCCAAGTAACAGTACGTCATCGCGATTCTATGACGCAAGTTCGTATGCCAATTGCAGAAGTAAAAGCATATATCGAAAAACATCTTCAATTCTAATCGTTTTGCTGAACAAAAGAGGGAGTAGCCAGTCTGGCAACTCCCTCTTTTTATGCTTTATATGTGGAAAATAAGCGCTCTTGCATTTTTTCCTCGAATGAAAACTTTTTCATGCTCATCCCTACTAAGCTCACTAGTATCTCTTCAATATCAGCTAATGAATAATAAAGAAAGGCACCTTCTCGCATTGGACGAACTCGTTTGTCAATAGTTTGTTCCTCTTCAATAAAATAGGCGACATTGACATCACAATGCCCCATCAATTGTGTAATACGTTGATCATCACCTGGATTGATAAAGAAAGGTACTATTTTATCGATATACAAAATACTTTGCACAAGTTTAATGAAGAAATTTTCACGTAAGGAAGACTCCACCACTAAAATGGTCGTTTGTTCATGCTGATAATCCATATATAATACATTTAATTGCTCTTCTAATAGCTTTTTTAAGATACTAATAGAATTTCTATATTTCGTCATATCTGTTTGTATTTCTCGTGTTAGCAAACGTAGTATACGAAACGCTGGTAAGAAAATTTTTAAGACAATTTCTTTAGGATGTAAATGATCAATTAATTTACTAAAATGAATTCTCAGATTATTCTCATCACAGCGGATTAATTGCTCCACAAATAAGTTAAAAATCTCTTCGAAGCTATTCGCCCTGTAGTCAATCATCTTCGTAATTTTCACACTATAGTTTAAAGGCAAGTTCATAGATTTTTGCTCATCTAGCAACCTCACCTTTGGTAATGTCGGAAATAAATCATAAACCAGCTCTACTTGTGCACTGCGATTATCCGATAACATAACAACCGAGTTGACTGGGTAAATGCCTAAACATTCAACAAACTTATGCATAAAGTTCTCATTATATAAATGACGATCCCTGTATAAAACAGCTAATGCATCTGTAGCACCGTAGCCAACATGGTAGACTCTTTTCGATGTCATGGCTGAATACACATCAATAATTTGTAATAATTGCACACCGTCACTCATTTCATCTGCACAAAGTTGATTTGGATAACCCTTCCCCGCAAAGCGTTCATGATGATCTCTCGCTAAATAGGCAATGTCTTCCTCCTGATATTCTATTAGTAAGTCATAACCTTTTGTTGTATGCGTTTTGACGATTTCAAACTCATCTTCAGAGAGTTTGCGCTTTAAATTTAATATTTCCTGCGGTATAAAGACCTTCCCAATATCGTGGAACAAATAACCTCTTGCTAATGTTTCGATATCCGTTAAACCTAGATATCTAGCAAAGATTGTCCCTAACACAAATACATCAAATGAGTGGACAAATGAATATTCATCCCATTCCTTTAAGCGCATAAGTAGCTCATAGCGATGTTTTTTTTCTAAAATTTTTTCAAAAACACTTCGTACATAAGCCGTATCTTGCATGCTTTTCAGTATTTGTCCATATCGTAATTCATGCACAACATTCTCCAACGTTGTCATAAAAAGCTGACTTACCGTTTCTTTATATTCATCTACTGGTTCAGTTTTTTCAATTAATGGAGCAAATAAATCTTCATATTCTCTTGTTCGTTGAATACTTAAATCATGAACAACTCGAACTGAATCAGATGGTAAATAGACTGACAATTCATCTACTTTTCGAAGTTTAAGTAAGGCAATAATTCGCTCCGTTAAAACTAAATCTTTTTTAGCTAATAGACGATAGTCTGAGAAAATATCTTCAGCTAATATATCATTCGCTTCAACTTCCTGAATACTTAAGGTTACTTTTCGTAGCATATTTTCTGCCACATACGCAATGTACTAAGCACTATGTGACTCCCTCCTTCTTCCATAGGACTGCGTTATTCTGATAACGTATCAATGACTCCTCGCTTTCGCACAGATGAATATGTCCTGATTTTTCCAAGCTTGCTTGAAAAGCTTCTTTTTTAAAACCGTGACATCTAGCGGAGGCTTTATCTTGATTCAGCCAGTGTTTAAATGCCCGTTAAAAAAAGCAAAACAAGCATTTATTTTTCCCTATAGAGAGGGAGGCTTTTGTACCTAATATTGTGCTTTTGATACAAAAAAACATTTGCTGAATCAAGATAAAATACGTTTTGCTGATAGAGGCTTCCATTTCATAGGCATGTCTAAATTGATCTAGCGTACATTTGTGTCGATGGGGATGAAACGACTAAATTATATTTTTAAAATATAAATACGATTATCTATATTTATTACAATATCATAGGTTAAAATACCTTTTCAACTAGTATATGGGACTCAAGTGATCGGTTTCTACTATTAATATATTGAAAACTAAACAAAAACACAAAACCTTTTACCTATTATTTTTCATTTATCATCGAAATAAAAATGAATAAAAAGTCAAATAGACCCTTTACTTAAATTTCACAATCATAACTTTATTATATAAAACTAATTTTCTATAATCATTTTAATTTGTAAAAATTGAAATTTTATTCATTTACAATCCGCCTCTCATTTCCTTAAAGTATAACCAATGATGCTACTATTGCCCTATCCAGCTCTCTCCATATAGATGTATAGTTCAAGAGGCAAATCAAGTTTTTACGTTGCTGTTAAAAATTTAATTACCAGTAATGTCATGTTGAAGGATGATATTTCCTCTATTCGCAGTTCCAACTCTTTGGTATAAATAAGGTATTATAGTTAGTATTAGCTGTTAAATAATGAATAATTAACATGCTAAAGACATACCCCTTTTTAACATTCAATCGTCCGGAAGTTTGAACTGATACATAGGAAGGTCTTAACAAAACATTCATACTATAAAATTTTATATTGTACTATTCGGAGGAATTCAATTGAAGTCTCAACGTTTATTTCAACTAGCTATGGCATCTGCCTTAGCAACAAGTGCGATTGTTATGGCACCACCAGCATATGCAGCGTTTTTTCCTGATGTCAATCCATCCACTGAAGAAGGAAAAGCTATCATTCAGTTAGCAGAGCGTGGCATTATTTCTGGCTATATGGACGGAACGTTTAAACCTGCAAACCCTATTACACGTACACAGGCTGCGAAAATTTTAGCAGGTATTTTAAAGTTAGATACAGTTCATGTAAAAAATCCTCAATTTAAAGACATTAAACCTGGCGATGAAAATTACGGAGCGATTGCTGCATTAGCCAATGCAGGAATTATTAATGGGGCAAATGGTTACTTCTACCCAAATCAAAATATTACACGCGAACAAATGTCAAAAATGATTGCTAAGGGCTTTGGATTAACGAGTCCAAATAATACACAATTGCCATTTACAGATGTCAAAAAAGGAACTGAATTCGAGCCTCATATTAAAGCTTTATTTGCGAATGGCATTACAAAAGGAACTTCAGCCACTACATACGGTCCAAAAAGTCCTGTGAAGCGTTCCCAATTGGCTGCCTTCGTTGTACGTGCTGAAAAAATGTTAAGCAATGCAACCGTTTATGCAAGTCAATTTAAACAGGACTATATCTTTGCGTCTTATGGTGGTCTTGAGCCAGCAGAGGATATTTTCACATGGAATGAAGAGGAAGATATGACAGAGTCTATCACGATTACCCCTATAAAAGAAGGTACAGGCAAATTAGTGATTACTGGATTTTCGGATGATTCAGAGGACTTTACAAATATTTTTTATTTAGTTCATGTAAAAAATGTCAATGGAAAGCTGAAGGTAACGCTTGAGGAAGTGAAGGAAGAGGATTATACAGAAAATTCACCACTTGATTTAGCAGAAAGCAATTTACCATTCGTGCCAACTGAGGTAACAGTTCAAAATATGAACGGGCAGGCACTTGCATCGAATTTATACAGCTTTAATCAGGATGATCAAACATTAACTATCTCGAAAAATGGACAGTTCATTGTTACATTTTCAGATGGGACACAGCAACAAAAGATGGCGGCTGATGTATATGCCTATGACTTTGTTCGCGGCATTGATTTGTACCATTTAACTGACGAATTAACACTATCAACGCCAGTATTACCTTTCGAGCCAGCTAGTGTAGCTCTTGAAGTTTTTGACTTTGAGCCAGCGCCTGTAAAAGCAACTATTCTTAATGGGCAACTACATGTTACACCAAAAACAGAGGGTATTGCGATTCTTCATCTAACAGGTAAAAACGAGGAAACAGTCTATCTCTATGTGGAAAGTAAAAAAATTGCTGGACAATGGGCTTTTCTATATGAATTTGATATCTGAAATAATTTTTAAATAGCACAAAATGCCAGAAGAACATTATGAGTCTTCTGGCATTTCATTTTTAGATCGTATTTGCAATTCAGGCGTTCGCTCTAGTTGCTCAATAAATTTTTTCGTCTTAAAGCGGATACCTGTTTGTTCTTCATAGATGGTTGTAATAATTTTTTTGATGAAATATTTTGTTTCTTTTTTTAGCTCTATTTTTCCGATTTGATCGATTGGAACAGTATAAAACATACGTATAAGCTTCAGTTGTGTTGGTGTTAAACGAATGATATAGGGGTCATACTGATAACAGCGATGACATAAAAACCCTCCTTGTGCAAAGGAAAAAGCAAATTCCCCATCGACAGCACCACACGCAGCACAGGCATGTAAAATAGGTTGCACACCTGTATAGGGTAACATTTTCCACTCAACAAAAAGTGTGATAGCTTCAGGATCATAGCCTTCCTCAATTGCTTGTAATGCGTGTAATAATACATCAAAAGCAAATGGCTCTGGTTTCCCTTCTTCCACGACACGTTCCACCAGTTCCATGATATAGCTAGCATAGGCAGTGGCCATAATATCTTCACGAATATGACGCATCGAGTTCAAATGCTCTCCTTGTTGTAATGTCCCCATACCAGTATGATGTTGCACCATAAACATGCCATAGGTAAAGGGTTGTGTGACGGACGCCAATCGACTAGAAGGCTTTTTTGCCCCCCTAGCCATTGTAGCCACTTTGCCAGCTTCTCGTGTTAGCAGAGTGACAATTTTATTGGATTCCCCATAAGCACGTACCTTTAATACAATGCCTTCCCATTTATGAAGCATAGTTCTCCTCCTTTCCTAAAAGAGCTATCCAAGAAAAGAGAGCTATCCAAAATGCTTTGGACAGCTCAAAGTAATACCTCTCAATTACACTCAGATTTTACTGAGCAGACGATTTGAAAAAAGACCTCTAGGAGGCAATCTGTAACATCTGCTGAAGTCTATATTTTAATTCAGCAGGCGTTTGAACATCTGCTAAGAAACTCACCCGATAAACACTGCTGGATTAGGATCACAACAGCTTAATATTCATCATCACGGAATCCAAAATCGCGTAAATGTGTAGATTTATTACGCCAATCTTTTTGTACCTTAACCCATAGCTCTAAATAGACTTTTGAGCCTAACAGCATTTCAATATCCTTTCGTGCACGTGTCCCTACTTCTTTCAGCAAGGCTCCACGTTTCCCAATGACAATGCCTTTTTGAGAATCGCGCTCCACAATAATCGTCGCGGCCACATGAATTTTGTCAGCATTTTCTTCATCACGGCGAATTTTATCAATCACCACTGCAATCGAGTGGGGAATTTCTTCACGTGTTAAATGTAAAACTTTTTCTCGTATCAGCTCTGAGATGATAAATCGCTCAGGATGATCCGTCACTTGATCTGCTGGGTAATATTGTGGTCCTTCTGGTAAATATTTTGCTAACGTCGCTAATAAATTTTCTACATTATTCCCTTGTAGTGCTGAAATCGGTACAATTTCTGCAAAATTATAGCGCTCTTTATAGTTCTCAATAATCCCTATTAATTCGTCTGGATGAATGGCATCGATTTTATTGATGACCAAAAAGACAGGCGTCGGATTTCCCGCCAACATTTCTAAAATGAATTCATCACCTTTACCAAGCTTTTGCTCAGCATTGACCATAAACATAATAACATCCACTTCACGCAATGTATTTTTAGAAACCTTCAGCATGAAATCGCCTAGTTTATGTTTTGGTTTGTGAATACCTGGTGTATCAATAAAAATCATTTGGCTATCATCAGTTGTCAGTACACCTTGTACTTTATTTCGTGTTGTTTGTGGCTTATCACTCATGATCGCAATTTTTTGGCCAATGACACGATTTAAAAATGTCGATTTCCCTACATTTGGACGACCAATAATGGAGATAAAGCCTGACTTGTAGCCAGTGTTAGTTTCCTGCATTCTCTAAATCCTCCGTCGTAAATGCAAACGGTAGTAATTCGCCTACCGACGTTACCGTCACATCACCTTTTAAGTTCGTTAAATAAACAGGCATAGTTGGCGCACAAAACTCCATCATTACCTGACGACATGCTCCACACGGTGCGCATGGCCCGTCCGTATCAGCAACAATGGCAATGGCTTCGAATTCATAAATACCCTCTGATACAGCTTTAAAGAACGCTGTACGCTCAGCACAATTCGTCATACTATAGCCTGCATTTTCAATATTACAGCCGTGAATAACCTCTCCCTCTTTTGTTAAAAGAGCTGCACCAACTTTAAATTTCGAGTATGGAACATAGGCTTTTTCACGTGCTTTTTTCGATTCCTCTAATAATCCTTGCATATCCACTGTCATCTATACAAATTCTCCCTCACATTATGGTTTATTTTCATTAAGAAGACACTCATTTCCATTAAAACCATTTTGGCAGAAAGATGAGTAATCCGATTATAGCACTGAATAGCGCAAATACAAGCACTGCACCTGCCGCAATATCTTTCGCCTGCTTAGCAAGTGGATGTACCTCTGGGGAAGCTAAATCAACCGCCCGTTCGATAGCTGTATTGATCATTTCCAGCGCAAACATTAGTGCTATTAATAGTAGCACAATATACCATTCCATACGAGATAAACCTGTCCAATAACCAGCCATTATAACAATGATTGCACTAATTATATGTGATTTTAAATTTTGTTCTTTACTTGCTGTGATAACGCCCTCTAATGCATAGCCAAAAGATCGCAAGTATTTGCGCAAATCCATTTAGTCTCGCCCTAAGCCGAAAGTTTGTAAAATTTCATCTTGCTTTGTAAACATTTTTTTCTCTTCTTCTGGCTCCATATGGTCATAACCAAGCAAATGTAAAAAACCATGTACAGCTAAAAAACCTAATTCTCGTTCAAAGGAATGATTGTATTCCTCAGCCTGCTCTTTGGCACGGTCTGTAGAAATGATAATATCACCTAGTACACGTGGCATTCCTTCAAAAGTTACCTCAATTTCCCCTTCCCCTAGCTCCTCTAGCGCAAAGGAAATGACATCTGTAGGCTGATCCTTGCCACGATACTCACGGTTAATGTCTTGAATCGTCTCATTCGTTACAAACGTCACTGAAACCTCAGTTTCTGGCTCAATATTTTCAATACTCGCTGCATGCTGTAAAAGCTTTTCAACAAGCTCTGTATGTGGTGTAGCCACTTCATTTGTTTCATCTGTAAAATCAATTGTTAAAATCATAGATCCTCCTACTTATCTGCCTTTGGATATTCAATACGTGAGTGGAAAATACCATTCAACGTTTCACAAAGAACTCTCTCTATACATTTTAACTCTTTTATCGAAATATCGCATTCATCAAACTGATTATCCTGTACACGATCATCAATGATCGCTCGTACTAGCTTATGAATTTTTTCAGCATTCGGCTCTTTCATTGAACGAACTGCTGCCTCAACACTGTCAGCAACACTAATAACCGCTGCTTCCTTAGTTTGTGGTTTTGGACCTGGATAACGGAGCTTTGCCTCATCAATGCTTTTTCCTTGTTCCTTCGCTTTAAACAAGAAGAACTTTAATAAACTTGTACCATGATGTTGTAAAGCGATATCGATAATTTCTTGTGGCATTTTATAGCGTTTTAACATGTCGGCTCCATCTGTTGTATGGGCGATAATAATTTCTGCACTTGTCTCAGGCGGTAAAGAATCATGCGGATTAATACCTGACATTTGATTTTCAATGAAAAAGGCAGGACGCTTTGTTTTACCTATATCATGATAATAACAACCAACACGCGCTAGTAAACCATCTGCACCAATTTCTTCACAGGCAGCTTCTGCTAAATTCGCTACCATTACACTATGATGATATGTCCCCGGTGCTTCCATTAGTAATTTTTTTAATAATGGATGATTAGGATTGGATAGCTCAATTAAACGCAGCGATGATAATAGGCTAAATGCTGACTCAAAGAATGGTAAAAGTCCCATTGTTAATGCCCCTGAAAGCAAGGCAGATAACATAGCTGCAATCAAGTAAAACACTAATTCTGGTAAGCCGTAGGATGATTGTGTCATGAGTAAATAAAAGGCGATAAATGCCATGTTGACAAGGGAAATCACACCAACTGCATGTAAAATATGTGAGCGTTTTTCCACACTACGCAAAAAGAACAGGCTTGCAAGCCCTCCAAAAATAATATACAACGTAATTTCCATTTGCATAACAGATGAATAGCCTTCTTGAAAAATAACACCTGCTGAGGCTGCGGTCATAACGGTAATGAGCACAGCCGCCCGTTCATCAGCTAATAATCGTACAAGCATTGTAGCTAATGCGGTAGGGAACAGAAAGGCAATCGTCACATCAAAGCCACTAGATACTAAGCTGATAAATTTCATGAGTAGGATAGACAACGTATAAACAATCACTGTCACTAATAAGGCATTGCGTTTTTTTCGTTCGTCAGCATCCCAACGCTCAAATAAAATATACATAAACATCATTTGCAGTAGCGTTAAAATAATAAGTCCAGCAATTGGCTTCAAGGATGCTTTATTACTAACCATACCCAATAGCTCTAATTGTCGGTAAGCCTCATTATCAATAATTTGACCTTCCTGCACAATGATTTGTCCTTGTAAGATTCGTGTCGGCTCGACGCTTTCCTTCGCCTGCTCTTTGCGAATTTTCGTTTGGTCTTCGTTAATCGTTTCATTTTCAATAATACTTGTACGCCCTATTAACACGACTGTATTGAATATTTTATCAGGATACCCTCGTTGCCCTCGAATCTTTGTCTCAAAATCATTTTGAGCAACAAAGACATTCTCAGATCGGATAGACTTTTGTAAATAGTCCTCTACAAATTTGGATAATTGCGTACTAGTTCTGTTTAAATCTTCATCACTTTGCACTAACAGACCTTCCAACTGTGAATCTGTAAAGATTAATGGCATCTGATCTTCATCTATTGATTCGAATTTTTTGCGAAGCTGTGCAACTTGATCGGCAATAGGTATAGGTTCCTTACTGTTTGCAACATCCTTTTTCACTTCTAGTACATAATCAAACAATGATGTTACAATCGCTGCTCTTTGCTTGGCGACATCCTCCGAAAATTGATAGACTGAATCCACTGCATTGGCGGCTTTTTCCCGCTCTAGCTGCGTCTTATAAGTGTCTTCAATCGTTTTGGTAGATCGTACGGTTTCAGGCGCAAGCTGTAGTGGTTTGAAATCATATGTAACTCCCTTAACATTGCCATACATAAACGCAAACTGTAGGCCGCCTGTTAAAATGAGAATGATGATAATAAAGTAGCGAAAACCGATAAGCTCTGTAAATTTTCGAAGTTGTTTCTCCATTTGGCACCTCCTCTATCTACCTACTATCATACCAATTCAACATACATTTTTCTCGAAAAATGTATAAGAAAGCAAAAAACAGCTATACAATTTTGCATAGCCGTCACATTTTTTTCCATATTTTGATTAATTTCGTAGTTTAGCTATTTGCTTTGTAATGATAATTTTAAAACACTATCACATCTGTCGCTTCGCTTTCGAGGCAGACTTTTTAAACCTTGTTGCCCCTGTCGCTTCGCTTTCGGGGCAGACTTTAGAATTGCTTCGCAATTCTAAAGTTGCTGTTCTTCGTAGGCTTGGATGATTTTGGCTACGATTGGGTGGCGTACGACATCGCCTTGTTCTAACACTTGGAAATGTATGGATTTTACATATTTTAATGTACGCTCTGCTACAATCAAGCCAGATTCCGTATTTTTAGGTAGGTCAATTTGCGTTTTATCACCTGTAATGACCATTTTAGAACCGAAGCCTAGACGTGTTAAAAACATTTTCATTTGCTGATGTGTTGTATTTTGAGCCTCATCTAAAATAACAAAGGCATCATCTAATGTACGACCACGCATATAAGCTAATGGCGCGATTTCTATTGTTCCGCGTTCAATCAGTCTTTGTGTTTGTTCAGCCCCGTAAATGTCGTTTAAAGCGTCGTAGAGAGGTCTAAGATAAGGATCTACCTTTTCCTTTAAATCTCCTGGCAGAAATCCTAGAGACTCTCCTGCTTCAACAGCAGGGCGAGTTAAAATAATTCGCTTTACATGCCCATTTTTAAGTGCTTGTGTTGCCATGACTACCGCTAAATACGTTTTCCCAGTACCGGCTGGACCAATACCAAAAACAACGTCTTTATGACGGATTGCTTGTATGTATTCTCGTTGACCAATTGTTTTTGCACGAATTGGCTTGCCTTTCGTCGTACGTGCTATTTCTTCATCATAAAGTTCTGCAAAATATTCAATCGTGCCTTTTTGTATCATTTCAATCGCTGTTGTAACATCCCGTTGATCAATATTAATTCCTTTGCGAATGACCTTCAATAGTGCATGCAGAAGAAAGGTTGCCTGCTCCTTAGCATTTTCTTCACCAGCCAGTTGAATTTGCTCACCGCGCGTAATGATATGAACATTTAGTGCTTCTTCGACTAATTTCATATTTGCATCTGAAATACCGAGTAGCATAACCGCTTCGTTTGGATTATCCACCTGTAATACAGTTAACTGTTCTGACATAATCATTCTCCTTGTAGGCCTTGTATTGGACTTGCAATGTTTTCATTGACTAAAAATAGAACTTTCCCTTCAACTGTACCATTCCCCCACTTTGCCTGTAAAAGGTTTTCTTTCTTGATCATTGTTTTTGCAGGTAACGAACGTAACACTTTTTCATGCAGTAGAGGGATTAGCAATGACTCTATTTTCGATTCATCAAGCTCCACTTGCATCGTATTTGTCTGTTGTTCCTCTACAATCGAAACATAGGGGTCTAACCAATTCGGTAAATCCTTCTTTTGTACATAATCTACTTTTTCTTTGTGTATCCCCTTTACCAATACTCGCCACTGCTTTTGCTGCACAGTTTCCATTGTAATCGTTGTTGGGATTTTGAACGAGCATTCAAGCCAATAGTCTGCAAATACCTCTCCCTTAGCCCCAACATAAACTTGATCTGTACCACTTTCAATAACACCACTAACGAGGACATCTCCCTCATAGGCTGTATCATTTATTGAAATTTTCCGTTCACCATTTTGTATATTAAAATGAGTAATGACACCACTTTTCGTTGCGACTAAATGCGAAGCTAATTTGTCATTCGATTGCTCTGTTTGCTTCGGTGATTCCTGAGGTCTCAGTATTACTCGTCCGCCGTGTTTATCAATATGCACCCATGATAGCTCTCGATGTTGCTCTAACAGCTTTTGACGTATGATCGTATTGGAAGGTAAACTTTTTTTAGAGAGCGGTGTTTCTAGTTGAAAGGTCTCTTGAAAGGTTTTGCCTAGCCGCTGCTCCAGTTCGGGTGTCGCTGCCTCAATGTCCACTCGCCAAATGACTTGTGCGCAGATAATAGGAATGACAATCATCAAGGTTAAGCCAAGCAAAGTCCAAAGCTGTGCTCGGAAAACTTGCAGCTCATCTGCATAAAAAACAGCCATTTTCAAACGAAACTGTCTACGAGCACGGCGAATTTTTGGTAAGTAATGCATAGTTGTTTCAAAGGAAACTTCTTGCTCACGAAAGACTACACGCTTTAACGGAACATGCTGGGCGTGCAATGCTTGAATAAAAGGATGAACATTTTCATGGCGCTTTATACGTATAATGATAGGCCGATTATTCCACATTTTAGCTCACATCCATATTCTTTGCCTTTTTCATCTGAAGCTCCTGTAGATTATCAACAGAGAGATGAAGCATTTCTTCTTTTAGAGCATTAATCTTCACGGAATCTGCATTGACAGTAATATGATAATCTGCATAAACAAACGAACAGGTCGTAGCATCTGCATGGATAAACCGATAAGGTCCAATGATTTTTAATGATTCGTATTCTAACAATTCGAGTAGTGGCGTTAATTGAAATAATTTTTTCATAAAAAATGCCTCCTTCTTCGGCAATATATGCATCGAAAAAGGAGGACATGCTAGTTATTTTCTTTTTGCTTTAGGTGGTCCTAATATTTCAGCCATTACGATCGCTTGCATGAGATCGTTTTTCGATTGAGGTAATTGAAAAGCCGATGGTGCACCGACAATTTGCACCTCTTTTTTCCCAGCAGCTAGACGTCCTCTACTTTCTCGAATAGAAGTACGACTAGGAACATCCGCTGGCAGAACTGGCGGGGCAGTATAGCTTGGTATTTCCTGCTTCCCCTGTTCCTCGACAAACTTTTTGGGCTCTTCAACTTTCTCATTTTCAGGAATCCAATCACCAATAAACTCTCGTGCAAAATCTTCAAAACTTTGCGCTCTCCCTGCACGATGCGGCGTTGTTTCCGCCATAACTGGAGGCTCTGCCGCTGTATCTTTATTAAAAGGAGGCATCTGTTTCTGAGGCTTTTTATTTTTTGATTTTCCGAAAATAGAGCTGGCTATGGCAATTAAGGCAAGAATTATTAATTGTTCCATATGTTAGTTCCGCTCCTTTCCGTTTTTAAGCATTTGGATCATTCGTGTCTGGCTTATCAGTGCTTACTTTTGAAATCGAGTCGCGCATCGCCGTATCCGCTTGAATGTTACGATAATTCATGTAATCCATAATGCCAAGATTACCAGAACGTAATGCTTCAGCCATAGCCTGTGGTACTTCTGCTTCAGCCTCTACTACTTTCGCCTTCATTTCTTGAACACGGGCAATCATTTCCTGCTCATTCGCTACAGCCATTGCACGGCGTTCCTCAGCTTTTGCCTGAGCAATGTTTTTATCCGCCTGTGCTTGTTCAATCTGTAATTCTGCACCGATGTTTTTACCGATATCTACGTCGGCAATATCAATGGATAAGATTTCAAAGGCTGTTCCTGAGTCCAAACCTTTTGATAATACTGTTTGTGAAATCATATCAGGATTTTCTAATACTTCTGTATGGTGCACAGCCGAACCGATTGTCGAAACAATCCCTTCACCAACACGGGCAATAACTGTTTCTTCACCAGCACCACCGACTAAACGCTCAATATTTGCACGTACTGTAATACGTGCCTTTGCTTTAACTTCAATCCCGTTCATTGCTACACCTGAAATAAATGGTGTTTCAATAACTTTTGGATTAACAGACATTTGAACCGCTTCTAATACATCTCGACCAGCTAAATCAATCGCTGCACAGCGTTCAAAAGATAGTTCAATATTGGCACGGTGAGCTGCAATTAATGCATTGACAACACGGTCAACATTACCACCTGCTAAATAGTGACTCTCTAACTGATTAATCGTAACAGGTAAGCCTGCTTTATGTGCTTTAATCAACGGATTGACAATTCGAGAAGGGATAACTCGACGTAAACGCATCCCAATTAATGTAAAAATACTAACACGAACACCTGCTGCTAATGCAGAAATCCACAGTGCTACCGGTACAAAGGTAAAGAATACCGCAAGAACAATGAATAAAATAACCAGTCCAGCAATTGGACCAATTAAAGCTAAATCAAAACCCATTTTCTATTCCTCCATCTCTTTATCTGTTTGTCTCACAACAATACGTGAGCCTTCAACTTTAATAATTTCTACATGTTGATTAGCATCGATATAGCCACCTTCTGATACAATATCAATGCGTTCACTACCAAGTACCATTGTACCTGATGGACGTAGTGGTGTAAGCGTTTTCCCAATTTTTCCTAACAGTTCTGTGCGGTTGACATTGGACACATACCCTTCTTCTGTCGTAGTTGCATCCATTAACACGAGCCTGTTTAAGACATGCATTTTTTTTCCGAAAAATTTCATCAGAATCACCATTCCTATCATCGCTATCACAAGCGCAATGAGAATTGCTACTATCATTTGCATCATATTTGCACCTGCCAGTATCAGACTTAGTAATATGAGCACGCCACCTAAAATTCCCACAATTCCTCCGGGGACAAAAAACTCTGCAATTACAAGAGCTAAACCAACTATAAATAACAATAATGTTTCATAACCAGCGAAGCCTGCAACCATATGTCCAAAGAAAAATAAACCAAGAGCTGATAGCCCCATTATACCTGGAACGCCAAATCCTGGCGAATATAGCTCCATCACCAGCCCTAAACTTGCGATAGACAATAAAATGGGTACAATGATTGGATTTGTAATAAAACGAGCCAATTTTTCAGAAAATGTTGGTTCGATTGGAACAATATCACTACTCTTAAGATTTGTTTTCGCTAAAAGCTCCTGAAAATTTTTAACCGTTCCTTCAGAATAGCGAACCTCCAATGCCTCTGAAGCAGATAAGGTTAACAAATTCTTTCCGCCAGCACGGTATTCTGGTAGTTCATAGTTGGTATCTGCCATTGCTAATGCAAACTTAGGATCGCGACCTGATGTTTCTGCCGCTGCCTGCATTTGAGCAAGCCAAGCACTATTAGCTTTTAAATCTGCTGCATTACCTGCTGAATCAATGACCGCTGCTGCACCGATTGTTCCATTCGGCACCATGTAAATCTCATCCGCATGTAAGGCTAAAAAAGCACCAGCTGAATGCGCATCCTTATTAATATAAGCAATTGTACGTATCTCCGTTGCATCCATAAGCATGGCGATATCACTTGCAGCATTCACAAATCCGCCAGGCGTATGTATATCTAAGATAATCGCCTCTGCATAGTTTTCTTCAGCCTCTTTAAAAGCTCGTTCTAAAAATGCATGAAGCCCTCGCTCTACTTCATTATGAATTGGAACATGGTAGACCTTACTACTTGCAAAAGCTGACGTTAATGGAAACGCTAACAAAAAAGTCATCCATATTACTAGTAAATAGCTGAGGATTCTCCGTCTTCGCATCTTTTTCCCTCCCTTCTAACATGCTTCTCCCTTGTATATACGGTCAATCATGCGAAAAGTTTCACAAATCTTAAAATTTTTTAAGTTTATTTAAGATCCATTTCATTTGAATGACTGACACTTAGTATGTTACAAAAAAAGCCAAATGAATCAATAAGATATCATTCGGCTTTTTCATATGTACGTAAGCGTGAGCAATGTAAAATACCTGAAATCAATCCTCCATGTGATTAATTTCAGGTATAATTTTGTCTGCTCAGTGAATCATACAATTGCGTGTTATGAACGTAGGGATTTTTAATGGGAAATTAAATTACCACTTACGTTTACGTGCAGCTTCTGATTTCTTTTTACGTTTTACGCTAGGTTTTTCGTAGAACTCGCGCTTTCTAACTTCTTGAATTGTACCACTTTTTGATACAGTACGTTTGAAGCGGCGAAGAGCATCTTCAAGCGATTCGTTTTTGCGAACGACAGTTTTTGACATCTCTCTTTCCCTCCCTCCGAACACACGTCAATACACAATTAGGCAAATTACCTTCTGTTGTGTACTAAAAAATTATATCGTATTGTCTAATAATGGTCAATAGAAAGTGTGCGAAATTATCAAGTGAATTTTTGGTTTTATTTTTGTAACTTATTCAAATTGCATTTAGCTAGCAATATATCCAATATTTATTCTTGCATCTAGTAAAAAACATAATTTATTGACAAACAAAAAGGCTGTTTCAAGTCCTCCTTGATCCAGCCAGCCACTTTTTAGAAAACTTTCTTCTGATCCCTATCATCTTTTAAAATTTCAACAGCTTCTCTAAAACGCTGGGAATGGACAATTTCCCGTTCACGTAAAAACTTTAAGCTATCATTTAAATCTGTGTCATCTGATAAATCAATAATCCATTGATATGTCGCACGCGCCTTTTCCTCAGCAGCAATATCCTCATACAAATCCGCAATGGGGTCACCCTTAGCCTGAATATAGGATGCTGTAAATGGTACCCCTGAAGCATTCTGATAAAATAAAGCACGATCATGATTTACATAATGGTCGCCTAGACCAGCCTCTTTTAGCATTTCAGGTGTCGCATCTTTTGTTAGCTTATAGATCATCGTGGCAATCATTTCTAAATGTGAAAATTCCTCCGTTGCTATATCAGTTAAGAGCCCTACCACTTTGTCTGGTATGGTATAGCGCTGATTCATATAACGAAGGGCTGCTGCCAGTTCCCCATCTGCTCCTCCATATTGCTCAATTAAAAACTTAGCAAGCATTGGATTGCATGTACTAACTTTTACTGGATACTGGAGCTTTTTTTCGTAATACCACAAAGATTATTCCTCCTAGTTCTTTTGATTAGACCTGCCATGGCCACGGCGTATCAATCCAATTAAACGGATAATTCGAATAGCTTCTTCCAAAATTCATGAGCGGTCCATATTTCTGTTCAAAATCAACTTTGAGCTTCATGCTTTTCTCTGTATTTTCATTAAATTGCTGGATGGCATCATAATCGTGTGGGTGGGTGTCTAAATAGAGGTTTAATTCCACAATGACGAAATCAATTGCCTGTATTTCTTCTAATTGCTGATAGAATTCAGGCGGCATCTTTTTAGTCATGCTTCACCCCTCCTTTTTAGGGGAAATGGATACGGGCTAAATAACTGTGGCCAAAGTGTTCCTGCCATTAGAGCTTCTCGTGGGGTTGGGAATTGTGGTAGTCCGGGTGGTTGAAAACCCATATATAATTGTGGTGGTGTAGCAAAGTATTTTACTTCGATAGGCTTACAAGGATCAAAAGGGCTAATATACGGTCTCCAAGCCTTATACTGTGTAAACATGGCATCCTCCTTTCTGTCTTCACATTCATCAGTGGAGTATATGTGCGAAAAAAAATATTATGTTTTTTCGACATAAAGAAGCCATAAGCTCATGCAAATCTGTGCAAGAGCCTATGGCTTTAAAATTAGTAATTGGAATCTGCAATTAAACCATTCATAATGGCAACACCAGAGCTTGCTCCAATACGTGTAGCACCAGCTTCTACCATTTTTTTCATATCCTCTAAGCTACGAACGCCACCTGAAGCTTTTACACCCAATTCAGGACCTACTGTTTTACGCATAAGAGCAATATCTTCTGCTGTTGCACCACCAGTTGAAAAACCAGTTGATGTTTTCACATAGTCAGCACCTGCTGCCACAGCTAGCTCACATGCCTTCACTTTCTCTTCATCTGTTAATAAACATGCTTCAATAATTACTTTCACAAGTGCGCTGCCTTTAGCCGCTTCTACAACTGCTGCAATATCAGCTTGTACATGCTCATAGTTTTTATCTTTTAACGCACCGATATTAATGACCATATCTACTTCTTTTGCACCGTTAGCAATCGCATCTTTTGCTTCAAATGCTTTCACTGCTGGTGTGTTGGCACCGAGTGGGAAGCCAATAACCGTACAAACTAAAACATCTGACCCTTGCAATAATTCGCTACTACGCTTCACCCATGTTGGATTGACACATACTGAAGCAAAGTTAAATTGCTTAGCTTCTGCACATAATTTTTCAATTTGTTCCTTTGTTGCCTCAGCCTTTAATAATGTATGATCAATCATACGCGCAAAATTTTGTTCCATTGTTAAACGCTCCTTCATTAAACAAGATGTACGTACCTCTTCGAATCATACCATTTTTTCTCGTTGCCGTCTAATTTCTTTCTTAGCCAATTATTCATTAAATGCTATGTCATTGTTTTTTGAAACTCTACTAAATGAAAATACACAGTTAATGGCTTTTCTGACCTTCCTTATGCCAGTCGTGATAAACGCTCAGTAAACTTATAAATGGCTGATATATTCTCTTCTATTTCTTCTCATTATAACAAGAAAAGTGGAATATTCATCCAATGAAAAAAGGATTGCCTCAAAAGCAGGCAACCCTTTGCATATTAATTAACTGTTTCTAAAACACGTACAAATTGCCCTTGTGAGTGTGGATAGCCTGCTTGTGTAATCTTTACTTTTACAAGCTGTCCAATCAGACTTTCTGGACCTTCAAATACGATCTTCAAGTAATTATCAGTATAACCTGTTAGAAGACCTTGCTCTTCACTGCCATCATGCACAAATTCTTCAGGAATCACTTCTAATACTTGATCTTCAAAACGAGATGCATATTCTTTTGCCAGTTGATCATTTAAAGAAATCAGACGGTGTACACGCTCATTTTTAATGTCTTCATCAATTTGATCCTCCATGCGGGCAGCTGGTGTGCCTGTACGTGGAGAGAATGGGAAGACATGTAGTTCAGAGAATTTATGATCACGAATAAAGTTGAACGTTTCCATGAACTCTTCCTCTGTCTCACCTGGGAAGCCAACAATAACGTCAGATGTTACAGCTAAATCTGGTAAAGCTTCATGTAATTTCGTTAAACGTTCCCCGAAAAATTCCATTGTATATTTACGACGCATACGTTTTAACACCGTATCAGAACCCGATTGGATTGGAATGTGTAAATGATTAACGACAATCTTCGATTCACGAAGGACTTCGATGACTTCATCCGTCAATTGACTAGCTTCAATGGACGAAATACGAAGACGTTTTAAGCCTTTTACATTAGCCTCTAAATCACGTAGTAACTGAGCAAGATTATAATCTTTTAAGTCTTGTCCATAGCCACCCGTATGAATACCCGTTAAAACAATTTCAAGATAGCCAGCCTCAACTAATTGCTGGGCTTGATGTAATACTTCTTGTGGATCACGAGAACGCATTAAGCCACGTGCCCATGGGATAATACAAAATGTACAGAAGTTGTTACAGCCTTCTTGTATTTTTAAGGAAGCACGTGTACGGTCTGTAAATGCTGGTACATCTAATTCCTCATAAACACGATTTTTCATAATATTACGTACGGCATTAATCGGTTGTCGTTCTGAACGATATTGATCGATATAGCCTAATAATTTCGTACGATCCTGTGTTCCTACAACAATATCTACGCCAGGAATCGCCATGATTTCAGCTGGGGATGTCTGTGCATAGCATCCCGTTACACAAATAACAGCATCAGGATTTTGTCGAACTGCGCGACGAATCACCTGACGAGATTTCTTATCTCCAGTATTGGTAACTGTACATGTATTAATGACATAAACGTCTGCTTGATGATCAAACTCTGTACGATCATAGCCATCTTCTTTGAACAGTTGCCAGATTGCTTCTGTTTCGTAATGATTTACTTTACAGCCAAGTGTGTGAAAAGCCACTTTTGACAAGGCTGAACACCTCTTTCATTCAAATTCATAGGATATGGCAGACAGTGCGTATAATGGCGCTGTTTCTGCTCGTAAAATTCTTGGTCCTAATGACATAGTTTGAGCGCCTGCATGTAACAGCGCTTCTGACTCTTGACGAGAAATGCCCCCCTCTGGACCAAAGATTATAAGCATTGATTTCGACTTCTTATCATACACGTTTTTTAGCTTCTCCGCAAACCTTGTGCGCTTTTCAGCCTTTGCATCCTCTTCATCTGCAATAAAAACGGCATCGAATTGATCTATTTGTTGTAGGAGCTGTTTAAAGGTAATTGGTTCAAAAACCTCTGGGATATGTGTACGATGGGCTTGTTCTGCGGCCTCTTTAGCAATTTTTTGTAATCTTTCTTGCTTTTTTACCCCTTTTTTCTTGTCCCATTTCACAATGGAACGTTCAGCTTCAAATGGTAGTAACGCAAACATCCCAAGCTCCGTTGCTTTTTGTGTAATTAGCTCTAGCTTATCGCCCTTTGGCAAGCCACAAGCTACTGTCACATGAATAGGTAGCTCCGGTGAAGGTATTGTTTGACCAGTCGCTTCAATCACGACCTCATCCCCTTCAAACCCTTCGATTGTACATATATGAGCGGTGTTTTGTGCAACAACAACGATTTTGTCGCCCTGCTTCATCCGCATTACTCGCTCAATATGGCGTGCATCTTCTCCGCTAATACGTGCATTTTCTATGGCTGTTTCAATAAAATAACGTTGCATGCTACACAGTCCTTTCTAGCAAGACAGGAAAACGCCAAATCACAAGCACACGGCTTACGATTTGGCGCTTCTTCAGTCAGGTTATAGCGGTCGACGAGCAATAATAGCTACCCAATCTTCCATTAATAATACTTCTTCAATCACAAAGCCTGAAGCTTCTAGTGCTGCTTTGACATCATCACGTTTTGCCCCGATAATGCCTGAAGTGACATATAATCCACCTGGTTTCACAATTGTAAATGCGTCGTCAGTGAAGGACATAATGATTTCGGCCAAAATATTAGCCACCACCACGTCTGCTGGTTCTTTGACAGTATCTAATAAGTTACCATGGAATACCTCTACCTTATCTTCTACTTTATTCAACGCCACATTTTCTTGTGCCGAACGTACAGCTACCTCGTCTAAATCGAGAGCATGCACACTTTTAGCACCAAGTAATGCTGCACCAATAGATAATACACCGGATCCTGTACCGATATCGACAACTGTATCCTCTTCTTTAATGACCTTTTCAAGTCCTTGTAAACACATCACCGTCGTTGGATGTGTACCTGTACCAAAAGCCATACCAGGATCTAATTCAATAATCAGTTCATCTGTTGAAACAGGTGTATAATCCTCCCATGTTGGTACGATTGTAAAGCGTTCAGAAATTTTGACAGGATGGTAGTATTGCTTCCAGGCAGTTGCCCAATCTTCCTCATTGACTTCAACAATGGATACAACATTTTCACCGATATCAATGTTAAAGTTCGTCAAGTTTGTGATGGCTGCTTTAATTTCTTCGACCGTTTCATTTAAAAAACTAGACTCTGATAAATAAGCTTTGACAATTACGCCATCTTTCGGAAAATCATCTTCATTTAGCGCATAAATTTCACCATATTGATCTTCACGTGGCTTCGCAAATTCTGCAGAATCTTCGATGACAACACCACTTGCACCTGCTTCATGCAAAATATTCGAAATTGCTTCTACCGCTTCATTTTTTGTATGAATGGATAATTCAGACCACTTCACGTAGCTCTTCAGCTCCCTCTAATTATTCACCTTGGAATTTTTTCTTAATTTTATCGAATAGTGAACTACCTTGTTCTTCAGGGATATCGCCACTAATTTCAGCAAATTCTCGTAGTAATTGCTTTTGCTTTTCTGTTAATTTCTCAGGTGTCATGACTTTGACCGTTACATACTGATTCCCCATACCATAGCCATGAACATTTTTAACGCCTTTATCTTTAAGACGGAATTGGGCGCCTGACTGTGTGCCAGCTGGGATACGTAATTTGACTTTACCATGCACTGTAGGCACTTCAATTTCATCTCCAAGTGCGGCTTGAGGGAATGTCAACTTCAACTCGAAGTAAATATCGTCCCCATCACGTTCAAATTCTTTGTGCCCTTGAACACGGAACATAATATATAAATCCCCTGCAGGACCACCGTTAATACCTGGTTCACCTTGACCCGATACACGAATTTGTTGTCCATCATCCACACCTGCTGGAATCGTCACTTTAATTTTCTTGCGCTTTTGAACTTTTCCTTCTCCACGACAAGTTGAACATTTTTCTTTAATGATTTTACCTGTACCATGGCAAGTCGTACATGCACGACGGTTCATCATGCGACCAAACGGTGTATCCACTGCTTGGTTGATTTGTCCAGCCCCATTACATGTCGAACATGTTTCTGGCTGTGTGCCTGGCTTTGCTCCTGAGCCATGACATGTTTCACACGTTTCATCTTTCGGAATTTCTATTTCTGTTTCTTTCCCAAAAATAGCTTCTTCAAATTTAATATTCATGCGATATTGTAGATCATCGCCTTTACGTGGCGCATTTGGGTCTTGACGGCGACCACTACCACCGAAGAAAGAGCTGAAAATATCCTCGAAGCCGCCAAAGCCGCCGCCTCCAAAGCCACCACCAAAGCCCGCATTCGGGTCTTCATGACCAAATTGGTCGTAGCGTGCTTTTTTCTGGTCGTCGCTTAATACTTCATATGCTTCAGCGATTTCTTTGAATTTTTCATCTGCACCCGGCTCTTTATTAAGATCAGGGTGATATTGTTTTGATAATTTACGGTATGCTTTTTTAATTTCATCTTTAGAAGCTGATTTTGTTAAACCAAGCACCTCGTAATAATCGCGTTTCTCCATGATTCACACTCCGCTCTGTTTGCATAAAATCTATTGTAACATGCAGTTGTTAAAACTGCCTTATTTTTTCGATTAATCATCCCATAAAATTGAGGTTTTCACTTCCTAGCAGCTAACGTATGCAACTATTCCATAAATGGTGCCATTTACGGTGAAGCGATGACAACATCATGACAAAAGCCAAAGCCGCAAGCGGTCTTTGGCTTTTTCACTTAACTGTGTTACTTCCTATTTATCATCTTTTACTTCTTCGAAATCAGCGTCTACAACACCGTCATCTTTTTTACCAGCGCCAGTGTCTGCACCTGCATCGCCACCTTGAGCCGCTTGAGCTGCCGCTGCCGCTTGCTCATAAACTTTCATCACTAGTGGCTGTAATACGCCTTCTAATTTTTCTTTTGCTGCTTTAATGCCTTCTAATTCACCAGCTTCAAGCGCTTTTTTCAATTCATCACGAGCGTCTTCAACAGATTTTTTCTCATCTTCTGTAATTTGCTCGCCTAAGTCAGCAATAGTTTTATCCACTTGGAATACTAATTGGTCTGCTTCGTTGCGAAGATCTGCTTCTTCTTTACGTTTAGCATCCGCTTCAGCATTAGACTCTGCGTCTTTTACCATGCGTTCAATTTCTTCCTCTGATAAACCAGAATCAGATTGAATCACAATTGTTTGCTCTTTGTTTGTACCAAGATCTTTCGCTTTTACAGATACGATACCGTTTTTATCAATATCGAATGTTACTTCGATTTGAGGTACACCACGTGGTGCTGGTGGAATATCTGCTAATTGGAAGCGACCTAATGTTTTATTGTCAGCTGCCATTGAACGCTCACCTTGTAGAACATGAATATCTACTGCTGGTTGGTTATCAGCTGCTGTAGAGAATACTTGTGATTTAGAAGTAGGAATTGTTGTGTTACGGTCGATTAATTTTGTGAACACGCCACCCATTGTTTCAATACCAAGTGAAAGTGGTGTTACATCAAGTAATACTACGTCTTTTACATCACCTGTTAATACGCCACCTTGTACAGCAGCACCCATAGCTACTACTTCGTCAGGGTTTACACCACGGTGAGGCTCTTTACCAGTTTCTTTACGTACCGCTTCTTGTACTGCTGGAATACGCGTAGAACCACCAACTAAAATAACTTGGTCGATTTCAGAAGTTGAAAGACCTGCATCGGATAAGGCTTGACGTACTGGTCCAACTGTACGATTTACTAATGGTAATGTAATTTCGTCAAATTTTGCACGAGTTAAAGAAATTTCTAAGTGTAAAGGACCTGCTTCACCAGCTGTAATGAATGGTAAAGAGATTTGTGTTGATGTTACACCAGATAAATCTTTTTTCGCTTTTTCAGCGGCATCTTTTAAACGTTGCATCGCCATTTTATCTTTTGATAAATCAATACCGTTTTCTTTTTTGAATTCAGCTACTAGATATTCAATAACCGCGTCATCGAAATCATCCCCACCTAGTTTGTTATCACCAGCTGTAGCTAATACTTCAAAGACGCCGTCACCTAACTCAAGGATAGATACGTCAAACGTACCGCCACCAAGGTCAAATACTAATACTTTTTGGTCTTGGTCTTGTTTGTCTAAACCATAAGCAAGTGCTGCAGCAGTTGGTTCGTTGATGATACGTTCTACTTCTAGACCTGCGATTTTACCAGCATCTTTTGTAGCTTGGCGTTGTGCATCATTAAAGTAAGCAGGAACTGTAATAACTGCTTTTGTTACTTTTTCTCCTAAGTAATCTTCTGCATAACCTTTTAAGTATTGAAGAATCATAGCCGATACTTCTTGTGGTGTATAATCTTTATCTTCTACTGTTACTTTATCAGCTGTACCCATTTTTGATTTAATAGACATAATTGTATTAGGGTTTGTTACAGATTGACGTTTCGCTACTTCACCAACTTGACGTTCACCATTTTTAAATGCAACAACAGATGGTGTCGTACGGTTACCTTCTGGATTTGGAATTACTTTTGGTTCTCCACCTTCAAGTACAGAAACGCAAGAGTTTGTTGTTCCTAAGTCAATACCAATAATTTTGCTCATTAAAATTTCCTCCTATTATGTCAACGCAAGGGATGCGTTTTCTAACTAATTTTAATTGACTAAATAGTACAAGGACTATTCGTTCACAGATACCATTGTTGGGCGTAAAACACGATCCTTTAAGATATACCCTTTTTGGAGCTCGCGTAAGACAACACCCGTCTCTTTTTCACTATCTTGTTCTTGCATAACAGCTTGGTGAATAGTTGGATCAAATTGCTCACCTTCAGCTTTAATGACTTGTAGACCTTCTTTTTCTGTCGCTTCAATTAAAGAGCGGTACACCATTTCAATCCCTTTAATGATGGATGCAGTTTCTTCAGAAGTTGTCTCTACTTGTAGAGCACGCTCAAAATTATCAAGAACTGGCAATAAGTCAGATAGTAGGTTTTGCGCACGGTACTTCTCAGCAGCCTCACTGTCTAACTGATGACGACGACGCATATTATCGAAGTCAGCACGTAGACGTAGGTGACGATTTTCCTCGTCATCTAGCTTTGCTTGTAGCTCAGCCAGCTTCGCCTCATACTGTTCTTCAATAGATAATTCTACTTCTTCTTGAACTTCTGATTGTGTTACTTCCTCTGCTGTCGTTTCAGCTTGTACATCTTCTTGTACTAAATCTTTGTTTTCCGTTGTTTCCGTCACTTGAATCCTCCTCATTATCATTCACTACGATTTTTCATAAAGGCTTGTGTTAAATCCAAGCGCATTATGTCTAATAAAGCCACGACACGCTTATAATCCATACGTGTTGGGCCAATGATAGCAATGGCTCCCTGTTGGTCATCACCAATGGAATAGGTAGTGGTAATGACACTGCAATTTTCCATTTCTAATTGTTTATTTTCTGAGCCTATCCGAATATGAATACCTGATTCGTTCGGATGGAAAAGGGACTGCACTTGGCTAGTCGTCTCCATCAGGTCCAAAATCATGCGAACCTTATTTAAATCATGGAATTCTGGTTGGTTGAACATATTCGTTTTCCCACCATAGAAAATTTTACTTTCTGAATTATGCATTGTTGCTGTTACAAGCGCGCGAATAAAATCATCCGCTGATCTAACATGTTGCTGTAACACGGCTAGCACTTCAGCTTCAAGGCTTTTATGGAGATCTTCTAAGGATACACCAATCAGGCGATCATTTAAGATATTCACCATTTTCTCTAAATCAGAAGCGGTAAAATCTGGCGGTAAGTTGAACATGCGATTTTCAACATGCCCATTATTCGTTACGATAATTGCTACTGCTGTATCGCTAGAAAGAGGGACAATTGAAAATCGTTTGACACGATGCCTTTGAACATCAGGTCCTAAAAGTATGGAAGTATACGATGTCAGCTCCGATAGAATGTTGGCTGACTTTCGGATAATATGCTCTACTTCTACTAGTCGATCATTAAAAATTGATTGGATTTGTTGAATGTCCTTCGAATTAATGCCTTGAGGACTCAACAAATGATCTACATAAAATCTGTAACCCTTTTCTGAAGGCACTCGACCAGAGGAAGTATGTGTTTTCTCTAAAAAGCCTAATTCCTCTAAATCCGCCATTTCATTTCGAATAGTGGCTGGACTAAATGTAATCCCTTGTTTTTTGGAGATTTGGCGAGAACCTACCGGCTGCGCAGACACAATAAAGTCGTCTACAATGACTTGCAATATCTGTAACTGCCGATTTGTTAGCATGATTATCACCTCTGTTAGCACTCGACTAAGAGGAGTGCTAATACTATTATTAAGTTATCAAATCCCACATTTTATGTCAACGATATCGCTCAATCTTCTAGCAAAAATTGTTGAAATACTTCATTGCCCACAAAACGTCCTTTTCTAGTCAAGCGCACACCCACCTCATCTTGTTCTAAAAGACCTGTTGACACTAATTCTTTTATTACAGCATCATAATGGGCAGACATTGGTGCTTTAAATTTCTCTTCATATATAGTCTGCATAACACCCTCTGTTTTTCGTAGCCCTAAAAACATTTGTTCTTCTCTCTTCTCTGCTTGTGATACTTCATGTGCATGGACAATAGGTAACTCACTCGCAAAAACAGCTTCCATATACTTTTTTAATGGACCATGATTGGAATAGCGTATACCTGCTAGATACCCATGGGCCCCTGCGCCAAACCCAGCATACTCATCATTATCCCAATAAATCTTGTTATGCTCTGAATGAAACCCAGGCTTTGCAAAATTGCTAATTTCGTATTGTTGAAGCCCATGTGTGGCCATTTGTTGCATCAGCACCTCATACATATCTGCTTCTAGATCTTCTGTCGGTAAATACAGTTTCCCTTTTGCGTACTGATTATAAAAAATCGTTTTGGGCTCTACAATAAGAGAATAAGCAGAGAAATGTGGCAAATCAAGAGCAAAAGCTTTGTCTAATGAATCCTTCCATTGAGCCATTGTTTGTCCAGGCAAACCATACATTAAATCAATGCTAATGTTTTGGAAGCCAATTTTTCTAGCCAAAGCGATTGTTTCATAGACATGTTCATTACTATGAGTGCGTCCAATCTTCTGTAGCAGCCCTTGGTCAAAGGATTGAACACCCATGCTTAAACGATTGACGCCACCCTCAAACAGCACCTGCAATTTGGCCGCGGACAATTCATCTGGATTTGCCTCTGATGTAAATTCTGTCACACTATTCATTGGAATATACGTTTGTATATACGTTAGTAGCTTGTCCAATTGCTTAGGTGATAAAGCAGTCGGTGTCCCACCACCAAGAAAAATCGTCTCGATGTTACGGAAATTTTCAGGATATTTTTCTGTTGCCAGAGCCATTTCTTTTCCAAGCGCTTCTATATATTCATCCACTGGTTGATTTTTAAAATAAAATTTATTGAAATCACAATAATTACAAATTTGATGACAGAAAGGAATATGAATGTAAACACCTCGTGCCATAGCAATCCCTTCTTTCGCGTTAAGTCTTTTCCATTTCTACATTATAACGAATCAATAGAAGGAACGCTATGAAACCATTCAAGTGAGCTTACACATTTTTTTCCCACTTGTTTTTCTACAGACAACAAACTAGTATGCCAAAGAAATTTCTCTAGCCTACTAGTTAACAAGTGTTTTTTATAAAGATATTATCGAAATATATCTTATGCTTTTATCCCATTGAATAACGTCTCTATAATGAGCGTTGCTGCCGATTTTTTTGCAATAGTTCCTTCTTGAACTTGCTGCCACGTTGTAAACAGTAAAGAATAAAGTACATTTAGCATCCATTCACCATCCATATCCTGTCGCAAATAGCCTTTAGACTGCAATGATTTTATTGTGCGTCGAACAGGCTCTTTCAACTGTTCCTCAGCAGCCAATAATTCTGCATTATAATTTAAAGAGCATTCATGCGCCAAAAAATAGATTTTATCTCCTAAAGGAATCAAAGCCTCAACAAGTTCAGGAATATATGCTTCGTCCGTTTCTTCCGCAGCTATTTCACTCATTGTTTCGCCTACAACCTGGACAGCCCTAAAACTGAGTTGAAGCATTAATTGCTCTCTATTGTCAATATAACGGTGTAGAGTGGCAATACCTACACCAGCATAACTAGCAATATCATTTAAAGAGGCAGTTGGATTTTCCACAAGGAGTTCTGTCGCTGCATCTAAAATAGCGTTAAGTCTTGCTTCTTTGGTTGCTGATCTAGAATTCTTCATCAACTTTCACTTCTTTCTAATGCTAAAATGAACTAGATAGTTTTTACTATCATTTGCTACAATTGTAGTCTACAGAGGGTACGATTTCAACTTTCCATAAATTTTCATTAGAGATAGAAATAAGCTACTCTTTCTTAGAATTCGCCTATTAAAAGAGTAGCTATTGATGTATTAAACTATTTTATTGTTCATTTTGGACCCATACATCCTTCACATATCTTCCTTTTTGTTGAAGTTGATTGATCCATACCTTTGCATCTTCTTCCCTTACCCCTTTTACTCTACTGTAGGCAAACAGTAACGCACTTTCAACATCTGGCGCCATTTTACTACCATCTCCACAAAGGAAAATTTGTCCCTCGCCTTCCATCATTTGAATAATAGTAGCGGAATGTTGGGTCATTAAATGCTGGACATACGTTTTGGGTGTCCCTTCTTTACGTGAAAAAGCAGTATGGAGCGTTACAATCCCTTCTTTTTCATATTGTTCAAGCTCCTCGCGATAGATAAAATCAGTATTATCTCTACAACCAGAATATAGATGTGCCTCACCCAATACTACTCCTTGTTGTTTCAGTGCCGAGCGGGCTTGTAAAAATCCTCTAAACGGAGCGATCCCAGTCCCTGGTCCCACCATTATTAACGGGGTAATAGGATCTTCGGGAAGATGAAAACCAGAATCATTGGCACGGATAAACATGACGATTTCATCGCCAGTATGACTTTGAGCTAAATAATTTGAGGCCACCCCACGATACTCTCCTTGCCCACTCCAGGCAGGTTCATGTAAAACACCAACAGTGATACTCAGCTGTTCAGAATTCACTTGGGGTGAACTGGATATAGAATAATATCTAGGTTTTAAGTCTGGAAGTAATGCTAAAAATCTTTCGAATGGGAAAGCACAAGCTTGATACTTTTCAAGTAAATCTAGCATGGAAATTCGTTTCTTTAATATCTCATTCTTATACACTTCTTCCTCTAATAAAGCCTCTAGTTCACGTTTATGTGGAGGACATTCTGTAAATGCTGCCAGTTGGCGGATTTGCAGTCGGGTTGCAGGGTTCTGAATGTCAACGCTGTGCGAAAGTACCTCATACAATCTTACTGGGTGACCTAATGGAAGATGAGTGTGTTCACTTATAGCAGTGATGATCACTTGATCATTGTCATTGAGTCCAAAACGCCGTAGCACAAGCTGCACTTTGGCTCTACTATTCCTGGGTAATACGCCCAAATGATCACCCTCTTGATATGTTATACCTTTAGGTAAAGCTATCTCGATATGGCGTGTACTACGTTTACTTTCCATACTTTGCAGTTCTTCATTTTTTACTACAGTTGCCAATGCAGCACCGTGCATGAAAGCTAAAGAAGTTGTCACTTCATCGCGAATTATTTGAATCGAAATATTCTCTTGTTTTGGAAGCACATTTTCATGAATTGTTAAGGAGTAAATCATTTTTAGATCCAACCATAATTGAGCCCGCCAATCTTCCCACGTCTTCTCAAAATCTCCACTTGCATCAGCCTCACCACGTTTGGAAATTCTTGTGGCTCCTTTTAAAGAGAGCTGTTCATCAAGGAGTCTTGGAATTTTTTGATACGTCGTATTCCAATTTCGATCCCCATAACCAAAAACTGCAAAGTTAATGCCTTGAAGAGCCGTTGAATCAAGTTGATCTAACCATGCGAGAAACTTACGTGCATTTCTTGGAGGCTGCCCATTATAAGAAGAACTAATAATTAATACCGCTCCTTCTTTCTGTAAATTACCACAATAATCATCAAGGGCAGCTACTTCTCCTTGAATACCATACAAACTAGCTTCATCTGCTAATTGTTGTGCAGCACCCTTTGCTGTTCCTAAATCGGAGCCATACAACACTAATAATGGATACTTAGATTTTATGGTTGGATTGGTCCCTAAATAATTCGACTTCTTTTCTTTGTAAGAAACAGTATGATCGTAATTTTGCTGTTGGCCACTAGATAGCTTTATTTGGCGGTGACGTGGTTTCACTTGTATTTTAAAATCATCTGGTTTTATCGTTAATGTTTGCTGTATTTTTAATTGATAATTAGTAAAATCGATTAGGTCGAAATGTTGAAGGATCATGCCTAAAACTAATGTGGCTTCGTGTAAAGCAAATTGCATTCCAATGCATGCACGCTGACCATTACCAAATGGTTTAAAGGCATGTAACGGTACTTTGCTCGAATCTTTAAAACGTTCAGGTCGAAATAAATTTGCATCTTCTCCCCAAGCATCTTTATCTCGATGAAGCTGCGGTAAAAGAATATCTACATTTTCCCCTTTTCTGATTGGATACTGTCCGCCAATTACTGTGTCTTCTTTAGCATAGAGTGTAAACCCTGGAGCAGTTGGCCATAAACGCAATGACTCATTTAAAATCATACGAATATAAGTTAACTTTAATACTTCCTCATATTTCGGCACATCACCCGTAATGACCTGATCCACTTCTTCATAGGCCCTTTTTAATACGTCTGGATGCTTCAACAAAAAATAAAGCGCAAAAGATAGTAGGCCACTTGTCGTTTCGTGACCAGCTATGAGGAAGGTAATGATCTGATAACGAATATTTTCATCACCCAGCGTCTCCCCAGTTTCAGGATCTCGTTGATGCAGCATGCGGGCAAGTAAATCGACCTCATCTTGCTTTCCACTTGCTTTACGTTCTTTAATAATGGCATCTACTAATGAAAACATCGTTTGAATATCTTCTTGAAACTGTCGTCTTTTTCCAATCATTAAAAACTCTTGGATTTTTAAGCGCGAGCTTTTCATCATCGCTTCATTTAATGCACGAACCATACTCATAATAAAAGGACTAAGTGTTTCTTTATAAAAGCTATTAAAACGATAATTAAATCCGCTTAGCCCTATGGTGTCTAACGTAAGGCGTGTCATATCATCTGGAACATCGATCTCTTCTTGAGGATTTAATCTGGCCCATTTTTGTATAAGCTGCGTAGCAATATCGGTCATCATATCATGATAGCCTTTCATCGCTTGCTTGCTAAAAGTCGGAAGCAATATATTGTGCGCCTTCCGCCAGTTCGGTTCAGTCGTTCTACTAGTAAATAAGCCGTCACCACCGAAAGCACGGACATTTTCAAGTTCATTATAAATTTGTTTATCAAAACGCGTGATATCACAAACTTCAGCTACTAATTCGTGTCCTGAAATCACTAAACCTGAATAACCCGGTATCTCTAAACGGTAAATAGGTCCATACGTTTCAGCTAACTTACACAGTGAGAGTGTAGGTTGTTCTTTATCAATTAAAGGTAAATTTCCGAGTGGACCAAACATTTTTGGGCGTGGAACATATCCTGTGATTACCATCATAAACCCCTTCTTTCCCCATTTATTAGATTGATAGATTTTACTATCAATTGATAAAATATTATATCATCCGCTTAATGTATTCAACATTTTATGGAATATGAAAAGGATAAAATGGATTTTTTTATGAACAAAATGTGAATAGAGTTGAAAAAGAGAAAGACAAAAAAACCCGATTTTCCCCAAATAGTTAAGGGTAAAATCGAGCACTTGAAATAAGGTAATTCATGTATAACAAATGATTCCTACTACTATACCTAAAAGCACCAATAAATAAGGCTGCATGTTCCGTCGAATTAAACACCATAAAAAGACAACGACTATGAAAATATCTAACGTGCTGAGGATGGTTTGTGTCACAATGGGATGAATAAAAGCTGCAGCGAGTATACCAACGACCGCCGCATTGGCGCCTGCCATCGCACCTCTAAGTCGGGCAATACGACTTAGGCTAATCCAAAATGGTAGCGCCCCGATCACTAACAAAAATGCTGGTAGAAATATCGCGAAAGTAGCAATAATCGCCCCTGGGACGCCAGCAATGACCATACCGATATACGCAGCAAATGTAAATAAAGGTCCCGGAACTGCCTGTGTCATACCGTAGCCAGCTAGAAAATCGGAGGTACCTATTTGACCACTCTGAACAAATTGTGTTTCTAGTAAAGGTAAAACAACGTGACCGCCACCAAATACTAAGGCACCTGCAAGATAAAACTTCTCCATCATGGCGATCCATTCATGTTGCCATAAAGCGCTTATTATAGGTAAACCTAGGAGTAATATGAAAAAAAGCGCTAATAAAACAATGCCGGTGGTTTTTGAAATAGGTATATGAACCAATGTTGACGTGTTACCCTCGTCGCTATTTTTTAGCAGTTGAAAACCTAAAAACGCAGCTATCAATATTGCTGCGATTTGTGCAAATGGATGTATCCATGTTAACACTGTTATCAATGTCAATAAAGCAATCGACCAATGCCACTTTGTCGAGAGTATTTTTTTGCTCATATCAAAAATAGCATGGGCAACAATCGCCACTGCTACTAACTTCAAACCATGAATCCAATCCATCTTAAGCTCTGTATATATGGAGAAATAGGCAAAAAGGATAAGTATCAACATAGAGGGTAAAGTAAAACCAAGAAATGATAGAAAGCTTCCTAATACTCCGCCTCTAAGTAAACCAACCCCCATCCCCACCTGACTGGATGCAGGACCAGGCAAAAATTGGCTTAACATAACGAGTTGACCATAATCATGTGTGGAAAGCCATTTGCGCTTCTGTACATATTCCTGTTGAAAATAACCGAGATGAGCTGTTGGCCCCCCAAACGAGGTGCAGCCCAATTTTAAAGCAACGAAAAAAATCTCCCATAGCGTTCGCAAACTCTCCACTACTTTCCATATCTTTTATTTCATCTTACACGGAAAGGAGATTTTTTCAGATTAAGAGTTTGTAAAATTTATTTTCCCATTAATCTTTCTTTATTTTTATCATCGGACCCACTTTCTTGCCCTCTTTATTGATTGGAATTAATGTATAATTTCTTTCTGTTAGATACAGTGCATCTACACGGCTCCCCCACCTTGTACCCTCTTTATTTAATGGATAGGGTGTTGTAAAGGTCCATGATTGTCCTGCTTTTGATTGGATTTTAAAGTGTAATGCCTCATTGACAACACTTTGTTCAGCATGAAAATAAATCGTTGTCGAAATGGGTGTGGAGACTATTTTGTCAATCGTTATTTCCTGCTGATCGACATGCTTCACTTTTTTATTAATGGAAAAGATTTCACGATCCTCTTGTAATTGCTCTTGAGAAGCATCTACCTGAAATTCCCACGGCTTATCAATTGGTGTTTCCACATTCCAATCTTTATAACGAATAACTAATTCTAAATGCTCATCTGTCGGAAAATCATCCATTTTAATGCTATTGTAAATGGTATAGACGTTGGCAGACTTTGCAATGGACTGGCCTCCATTACGAACCATATAATCTTGACCATTGACGAGTATTTGTGGAAAGAAAAATACTTGATGATCTGGCGAAAATTCTTTTACAGGTTCGTATGTTGCATTCAGTAAAATTTGATTGTCATCAATAATCACTTCATTTAACGTTAAACGCCCTAAGCTATTGCTTGCTGTCTTCCCCACCTCTGTTTTATAGGCTTCGAAATCCACATCTCGATTCCACCACAAATACAGCAATGATCCACTAACGACCATCAATAAAAAGATAACAACTATTCCTCGTTTTTTTCTGCGTCCTCGATTTTCCTTATCCAAATCCACTACTCGCAGTATATCATTGGACAACCGTACACCTCATTTTTATAAATATCGTTATAATTCATTGTAGTTTGTAACAAAGCATTATATAACCTTGTTTAAAAGCAAGACAGGACGAATCCATTATGTATAAAAGGAATTTTTACATTCCTTTATGCTGATGACGAACTTTATTGGCCATTTGCATTAAATAGTCCACAAAGAGATCATCTCTTACTAACCACACCTGATAATTTCGCTTTAAAAACCACTCCGCTTCATGAAAGCTAGCAAAGTTTTGCGCTAATGGCGTGTTATTCTTTTCAATCCCCCAGTCAATATCGTCGCTTGAAAAAAGAATAAACACATCCTCTTGCTGATTTTTATAAAATGTTCCAAATGAAGAAGCCTTTAAATTATAACGATTCCTTTTCGCATCCTCTGGAATAGGCTCTATGTGGAAGGTTTCCAATACAAACTGTTTGTAGGCTTCCATCGTTAAAGAGCAGCCCGCAGCCTTTTGATGTCCGCCTCCACCATAAACAGCGGCAATAGCTGACACATCTATATGGTCATGAACGGTTCGAAAGGATATTCTTTTACTGCCCATATTGATCATCGCGATATAATCAAGATGCATGTTTTCCTTACCTAATTCATTACCAAGCTCAGAATGATAGGATTCCGCATAAACAACGCCAGCATAAAAGTCGCCCAAATTGGTTTGCACAAGTTCTCGTTTCTTCCGCCGAATATAACGCTCTATTTTTTCTTCTTCCATGCTTAAAATTTTCTTTTCAAATTCATCAAAATCAAAGCGATCACTTGTTTTTAAACGATCCAGCATTTTCTCTTCAAATTCTTCAATGGATACTAGAAAAAACAGTGCATTTAATCGTTGCGCTTGAAAATTGCCGTTCTTTTCCCATTCCCATGTATCATATTGTCTTACTAACTCTACGAATTCTGAAATGGCGGCTGTTTTTTCTAATAAACCATGGGTCACCAAGTACTGATACAATAAAGAAGTAGCGGACGTTAAATAGCCATGCTCATCTTCAATTAAAACCTTTCCCCATTCATACTGATTGAAATGCAACGCTGTTTTATGATGATCCAGCAATTGCACATTCCCAGTTGCTTGATAATAGTCCTGAATCCTTTTTTCATTTTCTTCGTTTGGAGAAAGATCTGTAATAAACAAAAATGTTTTCTGTTGATCATTCTCCAAAAAGAATTCTATTTCACGGTCAAGTGCCGTAATAGAATTGTAGCGTATCCTTACCTTATCGTTAAAAGCAAGCTTTGCTAAAATCCCACACCCTACTCCATCTAAATCATTATGTGATAATAATTTATACATCTCTTCACCTCCCATGTAGTATGGTTATTTTTTTGTGATTCAAACAGAAAATGGTGGCTAAAAATTGCAGTACTGACAAAGCGTCATTGAAATTGGATTCAAGTTAACATACATTTAAAACATGATATCGATCTGGACAAAGAGAGGAATCTGTTCATGAAACGGAAACTAATTACTATTGGCATAGTTCTTCTACTAATGTGTGCTTTCGCATTTTCAGCTTATAAACTAATGAACGCTCGTGACTATCAATTGTTTGGCAATATTACTTCTCATGTTGACACACAGGAAAAGGTGGCTGCCCTGACATTCGATGATGGACCAACTGACAAGACAGACGCTATTTTAGCGTTACTAGACGACTACCAAGTAAAAGCAACGTTTTTTCTAATTGGACAGGATATTGAGAAGCATCCAGAAGAAGCAAAGAAAATTGCAGTAGCAGGCCATCAAATTGGCAACCATACGTATTCGCATAAGCGTATGGTATTGAAAAGCCCTTCCTTTATTAAAAATGAAATAGAAAAAACAGATGCACTCATTGCTAGGATTGGTTATCAACAAACACCTTTCGTCAGACCACCCTATGGTAAAAAACTAATCGGCTTTCCCCATTATTTACATAAACATCAACGTGAGACCATTACATGGAACTTAGAGCCCGATACGTTCTTTACAAAGGCAGAGGAAAAAATAAATTATGTGAAAGAAAATATTCAACCAGGTTCTATTATTTTAATGCACCCTATGTACGACCATACAGACAATGAATTACAGGCAATAGAAGGCATTCTTCAAATGCTTATTGATGAAGGCTATACATTTGTTACGATAGAAGAACTTTTACAATATCAAAAATAATCACCCCTGTTGCCAAGAATCTGCATCACCTTTCGTGCAGATTTTTTTAGTTAGAAAGGATTAGATTTCCACTCTTTTTCTATGACCTAAACATTATCTAATTTATAATTTCTAATCTTCCGCTCAATCTCCATATCCAGTAGCATGTTCAGCTTATAAACCCCATGGCATAAAGGAAAACAAATTATATTAGAATCTATAAATTGAAGTTGGATTTTTCAGAAATGTTAATAAATATTTTTTCAGTAAAATATAATCACCATCTCTGCTAAAATATGCTATTATACCTTTAGTATAATGTCCTATTTTTATTATATTAAAAATAGAGGAAATATGAACTATAAAAGGATGATGATTATGCAAAATATCCAACAATTATTCCAGAGCGAAGATGGAAATATCCAACAAAGAGAGAATTTTTTATCCCTATTAGAGAAAATTGTTTCCTCATTAGATGAATTAAAAAATCCACATAAGACAACACTTGGTCCAATGAAAGAGCGTTCTGCTAATTTCTATCAAGAGCTGATGCAAGAACATCAAGTGCCAACTACAGGGGTTGGGCTCGATCAAGTTGTAGAAGAAATGACACAATTAATGCAAGGACATCCTTATCATACACGTAACTTTGTAACCAATGTTTTACCAATGGCAAGCATCCCAGGTGTATTAGGTCAATTTACAAATGCCCTATTAAATGGCAACAATTTATGGGATGTTTATGGTCCTGCTGCCGCTGAGTGTGAGGTCAAAATAGTGGCTATGATGTCTAAATTAGTTGGCTATGATTATACGAAGAGCTTTGGTTATACAACATGGGGTGGACAAGGTGCCGTTTTCAGTGGACTTCGCCTTGCCATCGCCAAACAATTTCCACATGCCAAAGAAGATGGTGTTCCGAATAACTTATATTGCTTTGCTTCAGAAAACGCACATTATAGCCTTTTAAAATCTGTTGAGGCCGTGGGCATTGGTAGTAAACATTTAGTACGTGTAAAAGCTGGCAAAGACCACTCAATGGATGTGGAAGACCTACGCACTCGTATGACAGAAGTAATCGAAAACGGCGGTATCCCTGTCTATGTAGTGGCTACTACAGGAGCGACTGATCAATTTGGTATTGATGATGTACAAGCTATTAAAGAGGTTACTACAACGCTTGAGAAGAAGTACAATTTACAGCCAGTACATATTCATGCTGATTCAGCTTTAGGTGGTTTTTATGCCTTCTTCAATGATTATGATTTCAAAAAAAATCCTCTACAATTTGAAGACGATGTCGTACAAGGCTTACAACATATCCATGACCGCATGCAACATCTAGCTACGGCAGATAGCCTTTGCTTTGACTTCCAAAAGCTTGGACAAACACCTTATTTAACTAGCTTATTCTTAATTAAAGAAGGTAACAGTTTACAGCTATTAGATATTGAGGACTTCGATACACCTTATGTGGGCAATCGTGGTTACGGTTCATACCATACTGGTTATACATTAGAGTGCTCTCGTATGGGTAGCTCCATTGCTATTTTTGCTGCTCTCCAAGCATTCGGTAAGGAAGGTTATCAACAACTATTAGCTAACTATGTACGTGTGAATTTAGCGTTCCGCACACAATTAGCTGAGAAAACACCAATGCTACAGGTCGTTAATGACACAAATATTGGTCCAGTTACAGCCTTTCGCTTGTATCCTGATGGCTTCAATTGGCAGGCTGAACAAGCTGGTCATTATACACAGGATCAAATCGAACACATTAATGGCATCAATGCATCATTCTTTGAAATTATAGGTGAAGGTCGTGATGATGTATTCTTCGGTGATACAACACGAGTTTGTACGGTTAGCACGAGTGATACAACACAGCATGTTCCAGTTGCAGCCGCAAAATTCTTCTCTATTTCACCATACACAGAGACAAATCATATCCCAAATATGATTCATTTCTTACAGCAAAAGCTAACAGTACTGGAGGCGTCTCACATTGCGTATCGTCACTAAATTTAAAAGTTCTTTACTCTATAAATATATAGCCAGTTTCACCATTCCAATAGCCATTATTTCATTGCTATTTAGTGTTGTATTATTCGCGGTTTCTTACCGTATTATCGACAATTTTGTCATTAAACAATTCGAAACTACTTTAGAGATCACATCGAATACGATTTTTGAAGATCTTGAGAAAAATGATGTAAAAGCGGCGGATAACGGTAGCTCTGACAATTATAAAAAACTATTAGATCAATTAAACGCTACAGTTAAAAAGTTTGATATAGAAAACGCCTATGTGCTTTCAAAAGCCAATGGTAAAGAGCATATCGTGGCATTAAGTAATACTGACAATCATCAGCAAGACTATGAATTTAGTGATGAAATGCGAAAAGCCGTCGACACGCAAACCATTCAAACAAGTGATATATATAAAGATGAATATGGTATCCATAAATCTATTTTCATCCCATTTAAAGATACTGATATTATTTTTGGTTTAGATATGGATGCTTCCTTCATTTCTAAGCTACAAACAGAAACACTTTGGATTTGTATTATTCTAACAGTTGTTTTTGTGATTTTTGGTATTATCGTTGCTTACTTTATTAGTGTCGGTATTACGAAACCAATTAAAAAAATGACTCGCTATGTCGGTCAGGTTGCACAGGGAGATTTAGCCGTCGAGCCTCTCCAAATAAAAGGTTCCAATGAAATTGCCCAGCTATCATCAGGCATTGAAAATATGACGGAAGATTTACGTACATTAATTCAGCAAATAGCTCAAAATGCTGAACAAGTGGCGGCCATGTCAGAGGAATTAACTGCAAGCTCCGAGCAAACAAGTGCTTCCATACAGCAAATTACATCTTCTATGCAAGAGGTTGCAGTGGGCTCAGAAAAACAAACCTCTTCGATTGAAGAAGTGGAAAGCCATATTACAACCATCTCTAGCAAAATGACAGAGGTTGTCACAAGCGTAACTGGTGTGACAGAAAAGGCATTCCAGGCATCTGCGATCTCAGAAAAAGGCAATACAACGATTCAAGATGCTACAGAAAAAATGGCCGTAACATCCCAAGCCATTCAAGAATCAGCAACTGTCGTTGAACGTTTAAGCACATACACGAATGAAATCGGGGATATTGTAGCATTGATTACCCAAATTACGGATCAAACCAACTTACTTGCGTTAAATGCTTCCATTGAAGCAGCGCGTGCAGGTGAGCATGGCAAAGGCTTTGCAGTAGTAGCTGAGGAAGTACGTAAGCTGGCCGATCAATCTTTAGATGCTACAAACAGTATTCGAACACGTATCGAAACCATTAAGGAAGAATCGGCTCAAGCCGTAAAATCGATGGCTATTAGCAGCAGTAATCTTGCGGAAAGCTCCACAACATTTAATGCATCAGGAGAAGCATTTGCTGACATCTATAGCCACGTTACATCACTTACGCAGGAAATGGACCATGTCAATAACATAATGTCCAATATCAATGAAGGCGTTAGCAGCATCGCGATCTCTGTTGAACAAGTGGGCGTAGTAGCTGTGCAAGCCTCAGGCAATATTCAAAACGTTGCTGCTGCTTCTGAGGAGCAATCTGCAAGTATCGAGGAAATCACAGCTTCTTCGAATAACTTAGCAGAAATGGCTCAACAGCTTCGCAATATCACTCAAAAATTTAAGTTATAAAATAAAGAATCCGCTATGCTCGTGTTCGGCATAGCGGATTTTTCTTTGCATAAAAAAATCTCCTACCAAAATGGTAGAAGATTAGGCAATAATATTTTTCACAACTTTTGAGATAACTGCACCTTCCGCTTGACCTGTAAGCAATGGCTTCGCAATTTTCATGGCTTCTCCCATGTTCATTCCTTTACCAACACCTGCCGCTACTAATTTCTCAGCAATCGCTTCTTCGGATAATTGCTTCGGTAAGAAAGATTTCAAAAGTGTCAATTTGGCTTCCTCTTTTTCAATCAAATCTGCTCGTCCGGCCGTCTGTGCGCCTTCTAACGCTTGATTTGTTTGTTTGACCTCTCGATGAATAATGGCTATCTCTTCTTCAGCGGTTAATGCTGCTCCCTTTTCTTTTTCAGCAGAATCTAAAGCTGATTTCAAAAGAGATAATACACCCTTTGCTAAAGTATCTTTCTCTCTCATTGCCGTTTTTAATTGTTCAAATACTTCTGTTTTTAACAATGATCTCACTCCTTCAAGCCATCTATATTAGAAAACATTATACCATAAAATACCTCAGAACATGACAGTCAGTGCCTCAGTCAAGCAAATAAGCATCTGCTAATTTTACTTGATAATGTAACATCCCTTTTAACTCACCTCGATAAGAAAAGACCCCTTGCTGAATTAATTGACGCAGGCGATATTCAATCCATTCCGCTTCTCTATACTGTTCTATATGCCCTAGCACTTCCCCAATGAGTCTAGCCGCCATTAGATATGGAGCTTCTTCTTGGTCATCATGTAATCGTTTGGCACAGGTAATGATCAAGTCATCATCTACATTTTCATTGTGATTACTCCAAAGTTCATTATATTCCCAGGTATGTATACAGTAGTCATCCATTAACATCTTTAATCCTTCTTTAGATAAAGTCTGCTGTAATGATTTTTTTAATGGGCGTCCCTGATATTGCTCATAAATATGAAGTACATTCTCTACACTGACCTCTCCAGAGGATCTAGGATAATTGTCCTCCGCTAACTGGGGGAATATATGCAACTCATGGAATAACTGAAAAGTATCTAATACATAGATATCATTTGGTTTCTTTTCTAGCATCGCTAAGACAAGTCGAAGCCCTATTTGTTCATGGGCATTTTGACAAGTCCAAATTATAATATCTTGATGTGGCGGAATAGATTTTATTTTCTCTACGGCTTCCTTCATCTCACGCTCAAAAATGGCCAATCCATCGTCTTCTATAAAATAGCGCTCTTGTAGCCATTGAAAACGAGCTTCAATCCCTTCACATAGATGTAAATCTTTCAAAGGACCAACAGAAAAATTACCAGGCATAACGATGATTTCTTCCGTTTTAACGTAGTTACTATTGCGAAATGCAGCCTTCAAACTCCCTCCAGGCGAATGACCAAACACAATATGAACCGTTTCGATTGTTGAAACATCCTGCTCCTCATTTTGCTGCAATAAAAACTGTACCATATCGTCCTTCGACTGTTCATTCATTAAAATCAAAAAGAGCATAGACTTCACATCAGCCTCACTCATTCGCTTTATCGCCATTTTTAATTTGTTGATATGTTCCATTATCTAAACTCCTTTGCACAATGGCCTGTATCTTAAATTTCTTTTCCATAAAAACAGTTACTTCCATCATACCGCAATTTCCAATTACCTTAAATTACTAATTTAGTTTTTTATGAAGATGAAAGATAAAGAATTGCTCTATTTATGTAAAGGTTCTATTCTTTTAAGCGAGGGAGACTTCTTTGAGTAGATTATTTACTTGTTGGAGCGCATTCACCCTCAATAGAAAGAAAAAACCTACTACCATCAATAAGAGCTTACAATAAGTTCCTTAACACTGAAGGTAGTAGGTTTCTTAATCAATATTCGTTAAAAAATTTTTTCCTTTATTAGTAGCTTCAACGGCAGCTATTGCCTGGTGTATGTTCACTAGTGGGAAATGGTCCTGTACCTGCATCATTTTTAACGAATCCGTATGTACCATATTGACGAGCTGTTGCATAGTTTGCTGCCATTTTTCGATTGGTGTTTGACGTTGCCAGTGGCGCAAATGAAACATCATCGCTTGTACCTTTGCTTCCCTCACAATGTTTGTCCAATTTACCTGTATTCCCGATAAAAGACCGATGGCTAAAAATTTCCCACCAGGCTTCACACAGAATGCAAGTTGATTGCCCGCCTCCCCACCAATCGAATCAATCGCTGCATCAGCACCTCTGCCATTTGTTAAAGCCATTATCGTTTCATGAAGTGGCATCTTAGAAGTATCTATGACAAAGCGGGCCCCAAGCCGCTGTAATTCGTCCGTATGCTGATGACTTCGTGTGACAGCAATAAGCTGAAAACCTAGTAATTTGGCAAATTGAGCATAGATATGTCCAATAGCAGAGCCACATGCATTCACTACTAGTACATCATTTGATTGTAATTTGAGAACTTCTGTACAGGTGACGAAGGCTGTTATCGGATTAATATACATTTGTGCTGCAGTAAAATGATCCATCGTAGAAGGAATAGCTACAGCAAAGTCCGCCTGAGTCTTCACCATTTCCTGCCACGTTCCCTCTCCTCGTAGTGGCAAGACTCGCTGACCAATGAGCTTTGGAGAGATAAGTGGCCCAACATCTTCAACGATTCCAACGCCCTCATAACCCGGAACAGTTGGTAAAGTGATTCGGTGGGCATATTTTCCCCAAATCGGTATTAAATCAGAAGGGTTGATGGGTCTTGCTAGCATACGCACGAGAATTTCTTGACCTTGTGGAGGTGTAATCGTTTTATTTTCAATCCTTAACACCTCATGTGGATTTCCAAATTCATATAGTTTAAGGCATTTTGCTTTCAACGATTCTTGCTCCTTTTTCTGATTAATTCTAGCTCTGTATAATCGTTCTGATACTCGCTCCAATTAGGTATGCCCATCTTATCTTTTTTGACTGATGGTCAATTGACCTTTTTCATCTACAAATAATTGTAACGTATCGTTTATTTCGATACAGATTGGACTGATTACTGCTTTCTTATCAGAGAAATACCAAAGTCGTTCACTTGGTCCTAATAGAATATTGGCTCCATCTTCGTAGTTACCTAAAAAATTAAGAGCATCTAGTTGAATTTTCTGATCATTAATAGGCTTAATAGCATGTTCATTTAATTTTCTAGCGGCTGCTAGAATGTCGTCGGTCGTTACATTGATTTCCCCAATCTGTAGCACTTGCTCCATAGAAAAATAGGCTGTATCTTGTTCTGGATTTACTTCCTGCCTCGCAATAAATTCTAGTATATTGCCTTCAGGATCGTAAAAATAACAAGAGTAAGCTTTTAAAAAATCAAAATACACTTCATCCTGCCCCTCTGAAGTAAGCAAGCCAACACGTTCTTTGGCCCAAATTTTTGCCTGATAAAATAAATTTCTTGGAATATTTAATGCAATATGATATTGCTTTTGAATCGAAGTGGGTGCTTTTTCAAAAGTCAGCCTACTTTCACCAACTGCTATTGTAAAATAGTCACCTGTATTTTCTAATAAGGCAAAGCCTAACTGGTCGCTATAAAATTTCTGCATCTTTTGTAAATCGTGAACAAATAGTTGAACCTTCGTAATTTTCATCTTCAAGCACCCCTTTACTACTCCCCACTATACAAGCAAATATATGATATGGCGTCATGCAAAAGAATGAAGTTCCCTTCGGTCCATTTAAAGCAGTTCGTTATCCCCCTATTATTTACAAAAATCATGTAATGGTTCATTCGATAAATTCAGCTAAGCTAATTTTCTTTTTTTGATAGTTTGCACGAATATGCTGGAGCTCGTCTTCTAACCTTAAAGCACCCGCTTCAACTCCTCTATAAATTAATAGTGGAGGCTGTTCTAACATCTCTCTTGCTCGTGAATAATCACAAGAGAATATTTTCTTAAGTAACAATAATGTCTTTAGCTTATTTTCCCCATCTCCTGTTATAGTCAGTTCATAGTAAGTAGTAGAGTTGTCTTCAGGCAACATCTCCTCTAAACCAGGTGGAATTAGCACACTCTCAAGAAACATGATTAGATTGTCGTAGGCCATTGTGAAATCCCAACAGCCTGCCCCATGAAGAGCAGTAAAAATTGCCGTATCCCCTCTTGATAAATCCAGACAATATGGATCTCCTTCATCTGTTGCGATGACCAAATAATCGTGCGGCCAATCCAAAATCACCTCTTCTGTCACTGGATTATAATGATAGCCTTCCTGCCCACGCATTAAATCTCTTGCTCCATAGATTTGTAGATTTATATAATCACCCGTATTCCATGTAACCCTTTCAACGACATAACGCCTTAAAAAATAGACATATTCCGTTGGTAATGACCACTGACTGTCTACAAATTGGCTAATATCCTCCTCGATTTGATTGTGAAAAAACATAGGGTAAGCTGAATCTCGCTCTTGAATATCTTGGATAAAACTGCGCATTTGCTCTAATACTGCATCTAGTTTCTCCTGCAACTCTTTCAACTGCATTCCCTCCTTTAGTTACCTAGTGTCTTTCTTTATATTTTAACATATTCCATCATTAACCAATTAAGGTGAACATGTTATAATCATTAAAATAGACTGATAGTATGCATAACTTGCACAACAATAACGGATGGGGGCTATCTGTCATGTCACAACATGCGAACGAACAGACAGTACAACGAGCCAAATTGGCGTTTTCGAAAGCACTTCACTAATTTGGAATATGGCAAGGCAAGGTGGCACAAGGAGACCAATGTCTTAAAAAATTAGCTCATCTGGTGAATATCCAAACCTCTATTTGCTATGGAGAGTTGCTTTGGCATACTGAATGCCTCCTATTATTGGCTACAGCTTGCACTTAATCGATTAACCGCAGTACAGGCAGATATAGATGTTGACGTGCAAGGAGCTCATACCTTATTAAGCCAAAAATCACCAAATACGAAGGAGCGTAAGAAAATTTGAAATTACTCATAAGACGTCCCGAACAATCGGACATACAAACATTACATCAATTCTTTTTCCACGTCATTCAAGATACTTATGCAAAAGAAGGGATTGCCGAGCTAGTGGACGATCAACAGCGTGAATGGGCAATGAAAAAGCAGTATGTCGCAATGGACTTAGAGAGCCAAGGCAAAAAAAGATTTTTCTGGGTAGCTGTGGACGAAGCAACAAATGACATAATAGGAACGATCGAATATGGGGAAGCCAACGAGATCATTCAACAAACGATGAAAGAAGATCTTTCCCATTGTCCAGAAATCGGTACCGTATTTGTTCATCCGGACTATCAAAATCGTGGCATTGGCACCATGCTATTACAGAAAATGCTAACGACGTTGGAAAAACAAAAGGTGCATAGCTTTTGTTTAGATAGTGGATATAAACAGGCACAAGCCATCTGGCAGAAAAAATTTGGACAGCCTGACTATATACTTGAGCACTTTTGGGGAACGAATAGCCATCATATGATTTGGCACCGAGTACTACCATTGAGAGAAATGGAGTAAATGATATCTTATCAAATCACACAAGAACGACATAAGAAGAACAAAGCTTATGTCAATAACATGCTTTATGAATACAATGTAAAACACTTTCCAAAAGATTTACAAGGTCGATATCAGGAAATTAATTTATTTCTAACTGATAGCAATGGTCACGTTTATTGTGGCATACTGGGTGAAATTTGCTGGAATTGGTTAGAAATACACACGCTAATAGTAGACGAAAAGCTTCGTGGGTTAGGGTATGGATCAAAGTTGTTGCAAACAATTGAACAAATTGCCTTCAACCATGAATGTGATTTCATTAAAGTTGACACGCTTAGCTTTCAAGCGTTAACATTTTATGAAAATCATCATTATGAAATTTACGGGACTCTCGACCATGTTGGCAGAGATTTTAAACATTATTATTTAAAAAAGACGCTACGATCTGATCTTTAAAGGGGAGATATTATGAAGGTCCATCAACGATTATTATGGATTAGTATTTTACTACCTGTATCTCTCTATTTTTCGTGACCTATCAACAGACAACTTTTGGAGGACCGATTCCATGGGTACGTTGTATCGGAGAAGAAGAAGTCTCAGCCCTTTCCTATTTCACCCCCGCCGTCCTAGTCCAAAGCCATTATCATATGTTTCATTTTTTTATGAATGTCTGTATAATCTATCTCACTTTAGCTTTTAGTAAAAACTTTCTGCAATTAGTTAAAGAATGAATCGTTTGTAGTGCCGATACTTATTATGTTTGGAGGGAAATGAAATGTTAAAATTCATTGATGATTTAGCCGGTGCGGTTTTCGATGTTTTTATGTTATTTTGTTATTTCTTTGCAGGCGTAATAATTGTAGGAGTCCCTATTTTTTTATTGGCTAAGTTCTTCCTATTGTTTCATTAAATTGCATACAAAGAGTATTACAATAAAAGGGATCTCTATTTCAATAGCGATTCCTTTTACTGTTTTATGGTGCTTCAACTTTCTCGGCAGACAATAAAAATGGTTAGGATTTTTTTAAAAGGTAGAAAATCTATTTATCTTTTACTAAAATTTTCTCAAAATGAACATGATAGCTACAAAATATAAAAATCGCCAAGAAGCAAAATACTTAGGTGCAGTTTAACTAGAGAAAAAAACAGGGAATGCTACAAAAAAATAGCATTCCCTGTTTTTGAATAGTTATGTTTTACTTCGAATCATCCATCTTCAGCACAGCCATGAATGCTTCCTATAGAAATGCTGTATTCAGGCGCATCTTTTTATACTTCTTTATAACCGACAATCCTATGATATATAAGGGTTTGTCGGTTGTTTTTTTATTTAATTTTATCTAGTTGTATATTCATTTTATCTCTATTTATTTTCTACCACTGGTGGGGATATGATAGGGAAAATTTAAGCCCCCCCATCACGGAGTGGTCTTTTTACTTCTTTCAAAAAAAAGAATATCTACTTTTATCCAAAAACTTTACTCATATAAAATAAACACATAACTATATCCAATACATATAATAAACAGTGAGTGTTTTACTTTCAGGAGATTGCTCAGTTTCCCATTCAATAATCCCTTTTGCTACTCTATCATTAGGTTCCAAAGTCTTAAAATACCCCTCTAAGATTTTTTTCAAGTGAGGTTTTGGTGCACTACTAATTATGAAATTGAGTATCTCAGCAAAATCAGGTACGTGTAATTCCTCTTCTGAAACAATGTTAATTAAAGGTAGCTTAGAAATGCTATTTTCCTCTATCCCAATCATGTTAGCTATTTCTTTTCGCTCTTTGTTATTTAGTGGTCGTAAACCACCTTTCTCTACAACTTCTTCTTTTGTTACCATTGTTGGACGAGCTAATAACAACAAAATCATCTCCTAATTATATTAGATCAAGTTTCACCGCCAATAATTTCTACAACTTTTTTTGTAGTGAAATCGATTATTACATCGAAATTTGGATCAATTAAACAGTGAACCCCTGGTGGACAATCAACCTCAAATTTAATAGTTCCTGTTGCTCCAGGCTTTGTAGGATTTAATTCTGCATTTTTTTCACCTATTGTCAAAGTGCTAGGTTTACTTGGCTCCGTTTCGGGTTGTGTATCTTCTTTTTGATTATCTTTTGTTGCCTGTGGTTGTTTCTGTGAGTTTTCAGTATTAACAGTTTGTTCTTTGTTCACTGTATCATCTGATGTATTTGTGGAGCTTTCTTCTTCTGATTTTGCCACTGTTTCTACTACATCAATTTTCTCCTCTTCAGGCACTTCAAACGTGAACATAAAACCTGTAAAAGAAACGATCATTACTACTAGTGAAGCACCAGCAAACATTAATTGCTTTTTACCTTTTGATTTTTTTCTACCAAAGTGAATAGTAGCAATGAATACAAAAATAAAAATAGCGATTGCACTATCAGGTGATGGATATGCTGCATCTGATTTAGGTGTAAGTAATGTAGTAGGAATGACAGGTGCTATGAATGCAACTCAAGTTAATGTAAATGGAGAAACACAATAAATCAGTCACTCAATCGAGTGGCTTTTTTATTATTAAATAAACACGATTTTTATTATGGTATATAAGTATCATATTGGTTAAAGTTGTTTTTATAGGTTATTTATAATAGCCTTGTTAATTTAAAGGAGGATACATAAGTGGTAAATTTATTTAAGAAAAGTTTTATTTATTTAACGTTAGTGCTGTTAGTATTAGTTAGCTTTAGTGTTGAAAGTGCATCGGCTGCAGAAGTAATTGATTATGAAGAAGGAGTGACAAATCTAAATAACGCTCCTAAAAATAGTGCAATTGTAGGAAGTAGATTATTAAAACCAGAAATAGGTTGGAAAAGATATGATGATTCAAATCTAAAAATTGAGTATCTAGGTGATGTATACAAAACCCAAAACGATCTATATTATAACTCGGGATATTCATCTTTTTCTTTAAAACATCCATTTAATAACGAATTAAATGGAATTAAATTCAACTTTATAGGTACAAAAATTAGACTTATAGGACTTAATAGTTCTGTGTACCGCTCATCTAATATTGTTATAGAAATAGATGGAGTTGCTGAACGATTTAATCAAAATGGTGCTGTAGATACTAAGACGACATTAGTATATGAAAAAACTGGATTAACTAATATGCAACATTCCGTTTTTATTTATGCGGATGATAAAACGTCAAAAGTTGGGATTGACAGTTCTGTACGATATGATTTAGATGCTATAGATATAGATGGAGATTTAACTAGCATAGACTCTAGTGAATCTATTTCATTAGATAGATATTCATTAGAACTTCTAGAAGGTAGTCAAGATAAATTAACAGCCACGGTTACACCTGATACTGCAAACGTAATATGGTCATCAAGTGATGAATCTATTGCCACTGTAGATCAAGATGGTAATGTAACAGCTATTCGCGAAGGTGAGGCAATAATTACTGTAACGATAGAAAACAAAGATATTTCAGCTACAAGTACAGTTATTGTTAAGAAACCAGATAATTCATTTTCGAGTGCTATTCTAAGTATCACTTTGGTTAATGGGATAACAAAAGAATATGATGTAACGAATACAGTTTTGAACAATTATTTAAATTGGTTTGAAAGTACACAAGGTACATCAACGTTCAAATTTTCTAAAACAATTTCACCTTATAAAAAGGTAACAGAATATGTTGTACATGATAAAATTGCTTCATTTGAAATAAGAGAATATTAAATTTAAAAATGATCAGGTACTCAATTGAGCGCCTGATCTTTATTTTGGTGACTGATTAATAAATTTTCTACCTGAGTTTTTAGTGCCATATTAGCATACCTAAGGACCACATCATTGCCTGCCATAGCTACATGCACAACAATAAAATATTCGTCTACCCTTTCCATTAAATTGATTACTAACTTTTATTTATATATACAAACCATGTCGAAATCCCTAAAATGGTAAATAGTAGATAGATATATTGAGGTGAAAATTAATGAATAATTGCCCTAATTGTTTAGCCAATAATTCTTTTACGAAAGTATACGAAGATGGTTTAGTATTAATAAGGTGTGAATACTGTAATACAGTTATAGAAGATAAAACAATACCAAAAGAGATTGTTAAGTCAGAAGTCCAGGATGAATTTGAAAATGAATATGGAGGTAATGTTAATGAGGGAAATACTCATATTCACGGATGCTTATTTTTGGTACTCTTGGCCATAGGTGTATTTTTTTACATTATTTCTATGGATAACTTTGAAATTATACACTGGATTATTATCTTTATGATTGGAATAGTAATTCTTCCTTTCATTATATTGTTTTTCTTTTTTGATCAATAATTTGTGGAAATAAAAAAAGAGGCTGGGACAAAACCCACCTCTAAATTAAAAAGCCTGTGAAATTTTACGATCAGTAAAATTTCACAGGCTTTCATTAATTTTTGAATAAAAATAAGGACCGCTTCTGATAAAATTAAGTCACCACAACAAAATTATACAGAAAGAAGGATCCTTATGTTTAAAAATTATAACATGAATCAATTAGTTTTGCCTTTAGATTTAGAAGTAACATTACAAAAAAGCGATATTGCCTTCCATGTCCACCATTTAGTTGAAAGTATCTCGCCTGAAGCGTTTGAACCATTCCTTCGAAATGAAGGCTGTCCCGCCTACCATCCACGCATGATGCTTAAAATTATCTTATGTGCTTATACACAATCTGTCTTCTCAGGGCGTAAAATTGAAGCCCTATTAAAAGATAGTCTTCGGATGATGTGGCTAGCTCAAGGGTATGAACCAAGCTACCGCACAATCAACCGTTTCCGTGTTCAACCAGAAATGAAAGAGTTGATCCGCCAATGTTTCGTCCAATTTCGTTGCCAGTTGGTTCAAGAAGAATTAATTGATCAGGAAGCTATTTTTATAGATGGAACAAAGATCGAAGCCAATGCGAACAAATTTACTTTCGTGTGGAAAAAATCCATCGAGAAATACCATAAAGGATTAATTGAAAAATCAAACCAGTTATACGATGAGCTACTCGAAAAAGAAATCATACCCGAAATTGAACGAGAAAATGTAGAAGAATTAGCAGTAGAAGAGCTCGCCCAGATGGTAGAAAAAGTAGACGAAGTGATTGCCGAGTATGATCAAAAAATAGAGGATTCATCGGATGTAGCTGAAAGAAAAGCTTTAAGAGTTGAACGGAAATTCCCAAAGCAAGCTCGCAAACAATTAATCGACTATATTGTACGTAAACTAAAATATCAAAAAGACTTTGAAATCTTTGGCATGCGAAATAGTTATTCCAAGACGGACTCAGATGCCACATTTATGCGAATGAAAGATGACTATATGAAAAATGGTCAATTGAAAGCAGGTTATAACATCCAAGTCGCAACAGAAGGTCAATATGTACTTGCCTACAGTATCTATTCGAATCCAACAGATACACGTACCTTAATCCCGTTTTTAGATGAAATCGAACAACATTATTTTGAGTTACCAAAACACATCGTCGCAGATGCTGGATATGGCTGCGAACAAAATTATGATGATATCCTTTCGAATCGTAAACGAGAAGCCTTAATTACATATAACTTGTATTTAAAAGAACAAAAGCAAAAGTATAAACAAAACGAATTCAATACAGCCTACTGGAATTATGATGAAGAAAATGATCAATACACTTGCCCGAACCAACAACAGCTCGTATTTAAATATCGTACCACGAAAACGGATCCATATGATTTCACGCGTGAGTTTAAGGTATACGAATGTGAAGACTGTTCCGGATGCCCATTCCGTTCATTATGTACAAAAGCAAAAGAGGGAAATAATCGTAAGTTACTAGTGAATGAGAAGTGGGAACAGCAAAAAGAATATGTAAGAACAAAGCTTTCAGAAGAAAAAACGAGTACCATTTATCGTCAACGCAAAATTGACGTGGAACCAGTTTTTGGATTCTTGAAGGCTAATTTGCGTTTCACTCGATTTTCTGTTCGAGGAAAATCGAGTGTAGGAAACGAAATGGGGCTCGCATTACTGGCCGTGAATTTAAGAAAATTCACAGCCAGTAGCTAAGGACTATCTAGAGACAACATAAAAAATAGAGAAATCCGAATTTGAATGAATTCAAATTCGGATTTCTCACTAATTGAAGCTAGTTTTGTCCCAGCCTCAATTACTTACATTATCAAATTGTTTTAGCCATTGTTATATTCGTAATTTCATAACCCATTTTTTCATATAATCCACGTGCTATTTTATTATGACCAAAAACGTTTAAACCAATTTTATTCATACCTAACTCTTTAGCAATAATTTCAGCTTCTTTCATTGCTTTCTTGCCATACCCTTGCCCTTGATATTGTTCAAAAATCACAAAATCATAAATATAACCTTCATTAGGATTTTTAGGGGCTTTTTGCGAAATCCAAATCATTCCAACTAAAATATCGTCATGAAAGATAGACAATAAATGATTATTTTCGGTCTTCTCACCATTTGGTAGTAGTCGTTCAAATGATTCCCTCGACAAGTTAATCGCTTCATCTTCACTCCAATTTCCGGAAGCGATTTTGTCTTTTGCATAGTCTTCAATTGCATAACTAATATATTGTTTGAACTCTTCTTGGTTCATAGGTTTTAATGAAATCACTTTATTTCCCTCCTAATCTATCTTTTAATCTTAACATTTTTTCAAAATTTCTCATAATTACACTTAAAATTAGTTTTTTATTTATTAAATGCTACGCTGTGCAATAATAATTTTCAAACCTTCAAAATCACCACTTGTCATAGTGCCATTATTGAATTTTTCCAACCATGACCTATCAATCCTTTACCGACTGCTTCTTGAATATAATCACGTACAGCAGCTTTTGCAGTTGTCCTTGTGAATTTCATTGTGTCATCATCCTTTGCAATTGTGTAATAGCACCTACTCGACTTAGGGTTGCCACATCATATAAAGACTGTGGAGGACCAACAGCAATATCCCATGCTAATCGTGACTTATGATTGCTGTCTAGTGTCCAAGTAACAATTTGTCCTGGTCGAGTTCTTCCTTGTTCATAAAGGTACTTCTGTCGTTCTTGTGAGCAGATATGTTTCAGTAATAAAGATGTTCTTAATACCTGCTTTAAAGCACCCTTGGAATAACAATCTACATGCTGTTTGTGCAGCTGGCAATAGTTCAGAGATCTCCCTGCATGTTGTAGTAATGCTTGTCATTTTACATCACTCTTAGGCTTGTCATAATTCAATGCTTGTTCGCTGTCTGAAGTGCCTTTTGTAGTCGGGGCAACAAAATAATACCAAGTAATCCTAAAATGCTTAATACTGTCTCTGAAAAGGCTGTGATTTGTGCATTGTAAATCGTAATATTGACATTAAAAATGCCCGCTGTTTGATTAGCGAGCACTAGTAGTAATTCGATTAATGACACCCCAAATTGCTTATATTGCAAACGTTCTTTCCAGTTAATTTCCATGTGTAATTCCCTCCATTTTATCTAAACGTTTATGTGCTTGTTTACTTGATTCCTCGACAAGAATCACACGCTCTGATAACCCTGTAACACGCATTTCTTGCGCTTTAATATCAATTTATCCCAGCATTAATATTGTCTAATTTTGTGCGTATTACAGCTGAATCAGATGCATCATTTTTACATCCTTGTCTCGATTGAAATTGTAAGTAAGTACTCCAATAAAAGCTCCTAATACTGCACATAAAATTCCGATTAAAGCTACTGTTTGACTGTCCATGTCAATACCTCACAAATAGAAATAGCACTGCTCGGCACAGTGCATTACTTAGGTCTTGTTGTATAAAAAGAACCCTCCACAGATGATTTGGTAGTCAAAGGAAAAAGGACACATCATAATGACATGTCCCCTAACCATTTAATAAAAAAATAATAAATTTATGGTGCAGCTTGAACTGTTACGCTTAAAACGTTTGTAGGGTCAGAAGGTAAACGCACTTTGACTATTTGTCCTATTTGTGTACCCCACATAATTGTTCCATTAACAAAAGTAGTAACTAATGTCCAATTAGAAATTGGTGTAATACCATCTGATTGTAAATGACGTATTTCAATTTGCGTGGATGACGGTAACCCTACAACTTTACTGTTTGGGTTTGCATAAGCAGCACCTATTGTTATTGTGCCATTCTCGTCTTATTCATGTACATGCTTTATAACGAGCCTTCACCACACAGGCGACTTTCATCGCATACGGCGATCCGTCAGCAGTAAATCTAGTACTTATTTCCCCGTCAACATTGTAATTTTATTTCTAAATTAATTCAATAGAATTTTGACAAGGTAAAGAAATCTTAACCTTCCATAGACCTTATCATTTTTAGACAATAAAAATAACGCTAGCTAATGCTGCGTTTACTGTTCACCTGATTCTATAATTGCTTGTTTATATTATCATTCCTTACGGCACACACATGCTACAACTTTAATCGAAAACGGTACACCTGTTAAAACATTATAAAAAAGATTAGGACATAGTCGAGCTGCCGTAACAGAAGATCGCTATGTCCACCTCACTGAAAAAATGGCCAGAGATGCTGCTAACATCTTTGACTCATTCGTTCAAGATATATAAGAATTACTAACGTATTTTTTATGATGGGAAACACCACAAAACACTTATTTCAAACCCCTATAAACACTGTTAAATCAACCTTACTTCGAATCATCCATCTTCAGCACAGCCATGAATGCCTCTTGAGGGACTTCGACGGAGCCTACTTGTTTCATACGTTTTTTACCTTCTTTTTGTTTATCAAGAAGTTTTCGCTTACGAGAAATATCCCCACCGTAACATTTCGCTAAAACGTTTTTACGGATGGCTTTAATTGTTGAACGTGCCACAATTTTTTGACCAACTGCTGCTTGAATTGGTACTTCAAATTGTTGGCGTGGAATTAATTCTTTTAATTTTTCTACAATAATTTTGCCTCGATCATAGGCAAAGTCACGGTGTACGATAAAGCTTAGTGCATCGACCTGCTCACCATTTAGTAAAATATCCATTTTCACTAATTTTGATGGCTGGTAACCGATGAGTTCATAGTCGAAGGATGCATAGCCCTTCGTATTTGATTTTAAATAGTCAAAGAAATCATAGACAATTTCTGATAAAGGCATTTCATAAATGATGCTTACACGGGATGTATCAATATAATCCATCGTCATGAAATTACCACGCTTCAATTGACAAAGCTCCATAACCGCTCCCACATAATCATTTGGCACCATAATGGTTGCCTTTACATAAGGTTCCTCAACACGCTCGATTTTTTGTGGGTCTGGCATAAAGGATGGGTTATCTACTTTAATATCAGTGCCATCTGTCATATGAACATTGTAAATTACAGAAGGTGCTGTTGTAATTAAATCAATATTAAATTCACGCTCAATACGCTCCTGAATAATTTCCATATGGAGTAATCCTAAGAAACCGCAGCGGAAACCAAAGCCAAGTGCTTGAGATGTCTCTGGCTCATATTGTAGAGCAGAGTCATTTAGCTCTAGTTTTTCTAACGCTTCACGTAAATCATTGTATTTAGCTGTATCAATTGGGTATAAACCACAATAAACCATTGGGTTCAAGCGACGATAACCTGCTAATGGCTCGGCTGCAGGACGATTTGCATAGGTTACAGTATCACCTACGCGTGTGTCACCTACGTTTTTAATAGATGCTGTTAAATAACCTACATCACCAACTGTTAATTCAGCCTGTGGCACAACCTTTGGTGTATGTACCCCAACTTCAATAACCTCGAATTCCGCACCTGTTGCCATCATACGGATTTTGTCGCCAGGCTTGACAGTCCCGTTGATCACACGAATTGAAATGATAACACCTTTATAGGCATCGTACACAGAGTCAAAAATTAAAGCTTGTAGTGGAGCATCAGGATCACCCGTTGGTGCTGGTACCTTCTCCACGATTTGCTCTAAAATATCCTCAATACCAATACCTGCTTTTGCAGAAGCTAATACTGCTTCAGATGCATCCAGCCCGATGACATCCTCTACTTCTTGACGCACACGCTCAGGATCAGCTGCAGGTAAGTCAATTTTATTAATAACAGGTAAAATTTCTAAATCATTATCAAGTGCTAAGTAAACATTTGCTAGTGTTTGCGCTTCAATACCTTGTGCGGCGTCCACAACTAAAATGGCACCCTCACAAGCAGCTAAACTACGGGATACTTCATATGTGAAATCGACGTGTCCTGGTGTGTCGATTAAATGGAATGTATACACTTCGCCGTCTTTTGCTTCGTACTTTAATTGAACTGCATTTAATTTAATCGTTATCCCTCGCTCACGCTCTAAATCCATTGAGTCGAGGAGCTGTGCTTTCATTTCACGGGAAGTTAAAGATTTTGTTTGCTCTAAAATACGGTCAGCAAGCGTTGATTTCCCATGGTCAATATGTGCAATAATAGAGAAATTTCGTATATTCTCTTGTCGTTTTAAACGTGCATCTCGGTTCATCTTTTCCACTCCTAATTAAACTATAATGAATTATACTATGAACATAACGCAAAGTACAACAGCAACTAGACTAGAAAGCCTATAATATCAATACTTTCAGTGTTTAATGCTGTTTTTAGATTTTACAGTATTAAGTATATAAATGCAGAGAAATTAAGGGTGCATTTGTCCAAATTCAACTTTAGACCATATATTTGCACAGAAAAAGTCAGTCAACAGACAAAACTGTGTAGACTGACTTTTTCATTAATTTTTCTTGTTTAAGGATTGTTGAATCAGGTTTGTTAAAACTTCTACCCCTTTTTTCTCTAAATGAACGCCATCTGGGGCGAAGTATTCTGGATGATTGAGTGCTGCAGCATGCCAGTCAATGAGTGTAATATGTTCATGCTCCTGGGCTTTTTGCTGTAATGCTTCATTCACTTTTGCCTCCCATGAACGCGGCACACGTGTATTCACTAAATAAATATCAGCATTTGAAAAAGCGGCAAGGAGTGTGTCCATTTGGTCATTCGTAAAATAACCATTTGTCCCCAATTGAAGAATGACTGCATGATTAGGTTGATTAAAACTTGCATAATTCGGTGCTAGTTTGACAGCTTGTGAAACTTGGCGACCTATTTTTCCATCAACTGTAATAGTTGGGTAAATAGTATGTAAGCTCGGGCCAATATCAATCATAAGTGAATCACCAATCGCTACTATTCCACGATAAAACTCATCCTGTTCAGGCACTATATTTACATCATTTTCTTCTTGCTTTGGTGTTTCTATCTGCTGAACATCCTCCACTTTCTCTTCCTTGGAAGGTTCGTTAGTTGATAACTCTGATTGCTGGTCATGCTCGTTTAAATTGGTTGTAGGCTCATCACCATTAATTTTGATGTTTGTTGGATATGAACTCGAAGCGCTTTGCTGACCTTCCCCGACTACCCCTGTCATTCCTGTGAAAAACATAAGAAGGAAAAGTGGAGCCATTACCGTTGAAATTTTTCGTGAGAATGAAAGACTCCCCCATTTATTTTTGTTAAAGACAAAGTATTTTCCATAATAGGCTCGGAATCCTTCTTTACGGATAGGCATTTCAATGAAGCGATAGGATAGCTCTGCAATCATAACGATAAGTACGATTTGAAGTGCAACCCGCCAATAAGAAGGGTTGCCAATTTCATGAATAGGGGTACCTAGTACCATGACAGGATAATGCCATAGATATATACCGTAGGATCGAGAGCCAATCCAACAAAGCGGCCTCCATGCTAGTAGTTTTCCTAAAATGCTGACTGGGTGACAAATACATGCAATCAAAACTGCTGCATTTAAGCAAAATAAGAACATGCCACCTCTATAAAGGAAGGGTTGATATTCATCTACATAAACAATACTAACTAGAAAAATCATAAGCGTAATGAAACTCAAACTATTTAGTTTCTTCACATGGTTTGTTGATAATTTTTGTGCAGATAGCCTTTTCATTGGCCAAACAAGAGCTAGCCAACAGCCAATTAATAGTTCAAAACAGCGTGTGTCCGTTCCATAATAGACACGGCTCGGATCTGCACCTGGCTCATAAAGAATCGCCATTACTAGAGCCGAACAAATCGCTCCGATAAAGACAACTTTAGCCAGTTTACTTTGTTTTTGAAAAATATAAAGGCCAATCATTAAGAGCAAGGGCCAAATCAGATAAAATTGTTCTTCAATAGCTAGCGACCATAAATTTTTTAAAGGCGACGGGGAGCCAAAACTATCAAAATAAGAAAGTTTATGAAAAATGAACCACCAATTACTTGAATAAAAAATAGAGGACAACGCATCTCCACGTAATGTATGAAGGAGTTCTTTATGAAAAAGCGTTGCCCAGACAAATGATATAACAATCATCACGTAGGCCGCTGGTAGTAACCGCCTAAATCGTCCAATCCAAAATTTCTTTAGACTGACTGTTAATTGATTGCCCTTTACAGGCAAAATGGTAGAGGTGATTAAATAGCCTGATAATACAAAAAAGATATCTACTCCTAAAAAGCCACCTCTAGCCCAATTGAAGTTAAAATGATAAGCAATAACTGCTAATACGGCTAATGCTCGAATTCCGTCTAATCCAGGAATATAACGATGATTTAATGACTTGCCTGACATACTATTCCTTCCTTCAATAATCTATCAATTTCCTTTTGCATAATGGCCTTATAGCTACTATATCAAGATAAAACCTGTTATCCCTTAATAGCACCTGTGATTTGAACATCATCTCCTCTTTATACTTTTTCATTTTGTGCACTTATATGTTTGACGTTTGAAATACGATAAAAGTTTTAGAGAAAAATGAAACGTAATCACTCTTTGTCTTTTTAAAATTCATATGTATGTTTGCTATTGTCTTAAAAGGCACTCCAAAAAATGGTAGATGCTTCAAAAGCACATTTTGCCTTACTTGCATATGCCTTCATTAACGTTTTATCATGAAAATCGAAAGCCAACTTGAAAATTATAAGACAAGAATGAAGCAATGGAAAGACAAATAATTTGATTTTGCTCTGGAAATTTTTATGCTAAAATAGCAAAAAGTGAGTCTGTAACAGACTCACTTTTTGTCATCCTTGTTCTATTGTTTTGAATCATTTACAAATGCTTTTGATATGGCCTTGCCAATTACGGCAATCGTACGATTAACCTCTTCCTCCGTATTGCCAATTCCACCAATCTCAACAATCATCATTTGCTTTGCCAAATCCTGATTATATCGCCCATCAACACCATCACCACTTTTGGAAATAACACCTTTTGATATTTTTGGAACGATGGCATTTAATGTGGAGGATAAACTTTCTGCATACGCTGTATTCCAGCGGTAATTTGCATGCTCTGCACCAACCACAATAGCAATTTTCGCATAGTTTTCCCCATTATATGAGATCGTTGTAAGATCATGTTTTAATGAGTCACGATGTAAATCTAGTATTAAATCATAATTATTTGTTTCTAAATGCTTACTTAAATAAGGTCTCATTACATTATAGGATTCATGATATCCCTTACCCTCAGCTTGTAATTTCTTCATAATATCTACGTCGAGGATATTTGTCTTCAAGCCATTTACATTAAAATGATTCACAATCTTATCCTTTAGACTCATAATATTGACTGTTTCATGAGAAGTCGCTACCTTACCACTCACAGCTTTCACCATCGGTTCGTATGCTTCATGTGAATGAGTAAATAACACTAACACTTTAAATGGGTCCGGTTCTAGGGCTTGATCTGGTTCAGGCTCTTTCGTTTGTTCCAGTACACTTTGTTCAGCTAAATTGGTAGCGGCAAACACGACTTGCTTATCTTCTGATTGTTTAATCGGAGTCGATGCTTGCTTGTTGAACGGAAGTTGCCCAGCAATGACAGGTAATACGAAAAAGAACAATAATATACCAAATGACCATTGTAGTTTTTTTAGCAAAGTCACACCCTCCTCCCCATATCGTATGGAGAGGGGGTGTCATTTAGAACGAAAATAATTTTCTTGTTTTACGCATAAATCTGAGTGTTTTAGAAGGTCTATCAAGAACATTTTTAGAGCCTTTATTATAAATCACTTGCCCAGTTCATAAGCATGGAAGCCACTAGTTTTGCATAGCGATCAATCCAATAGTCTGCTTCCTTTGGTGTAACCATCAATTGTGTATGTGAGCCAGCGAAGGTTTCTTCAAACAGCTGCTGACGTTCCTCCTTCGTCCATGTCGCCCATTCTCCAAAAATAGGTTGTACTAACGTCATATCGAGCTCTTTATTGATATCGGGTTGCCAAGAGGACAATGAGAGCTTCGATGATGGTTTACTGCGCTCAGCTACACGAGCTGCTATCGAGCGAAGCATCGTTTCTACCGCATCAGCAATTAATACAGGTGCATCTACTACTGTTGGGATACCAATTGCCGTTACAGGAATCCCTAGCATCTCATAGGAAATTTCTTGCCGTTGATTGCCTACACCTGAGCCAGGATGGATGCCCGTATCTGTTAATTGAATTGTTTTACAAAGACGATTACTCGCCCTTGTAGCAAGCGCATCAACCACAATAATTAATTTTGGTTGTAAACGCTCAGCAATCGCAGCCACAAACTCCCCTGTTTCATAGCCCGTTTGCCCTGTAACACCTGGCGCATACATGACAAACTTTTCATCTATCACATCTAAGCTATGCAGATGATCAATTAAATAAGGACCTATGGCATCAGGTGTAATGGTACGATTGCCCAAACCAACAATTAAAATTTTATCATCTTCTTGCCAAGAAAGTGATTCATGCATGTTTTTAAAATTCACAAGTAATTCTTGCTCAAGCTGTGCAAAGCCATCTTGGTCTTCTAATGTCAGTGTTGGGACAGAAAGTGTAATATACTGCCCTTCTTTTTTGCCAATTTGCTTTTCACCCTCAGCATCTACAAGGACATCTGTAATTTTCACTCGACCAGCATTCCGATCTTCTATTTGAACGCCACTCGATTGTTCTAGCTTTTCTTTTTGTTCTTTGGTCTGATGGACAACTACCTCTTCAGATTCATCGATTAAATCTGTTCGTTGCCAATTAAAATTTTGCATACAGTTCACCTCAAGCTGTAGTTTGTTCAAACTGTCAAGTAAATATTCTTTGCATTTATCTATTGCAATTTGGTCAAGCGTTTGTTAAAATGATTTTTGTTGTATTGACACAAGAAATCAATGAGAAGATATCATCTCGTACCTAATTTAGGAGGTGAAATATATGCCAAACATTAAATCTGCGATTAAACGCGTAAAAGTTAACGAAAAAGCAAACATTGCTAATTCTCAAGCTAAATCTGCAATGCGTACTACAGTGAAAAAAGCTGAAAACGCTGTTGTTGCAAACGCTGAAAACAAACAAGAACTTTTACAAGCAGCTTTCAAATCATTAGATAAAGCAGCTTCAAAAGGACTTATCCACAAAAACGCGGCGGCTCGTAAAAAGTCTCGCCTTGCTAAAAAAGCGTAATTGTTTAAAGGATCAGATACTCTATTAGGAGTAGCTGATCTTTTTCATTTTGATAGATAACACAAAAGCTGCCCTTTATTGGACAGCTTTTTATGTTACAGTTGACGTAATAGAAATAATTCTAAATGTCTCTCTCGATTACCACCAGTCGATTTTAGCTGTAAATCAACCTCAGCTAGTTGATATAATGCTCTCAATAAACTTTCTTCTGATGGACGATGACGCTGCTCAGTCATGAGTTTGACACGATACGGGTGAATTTTTAAATTTTTGGCGATTTGTTGTGGATGATACCCTTTCTTCAACAAATAAAAAACATTGGACATGCTACGAACATTGGATGCAAGCAAGCCAACTAACATAATAGGCTCTTGTTTTTGTCGTAATAAATCATGATAAATGGACAAAGCGCTGACCGAATCATTAGCCAAATAAGCATTGAGCATTTTAAAGGCATCTTGCTCCAATGTTTTTGCTACTAGGTCCTCCACTAACGAAACTGTAATTTCTCCACCCTCACCTAAATATAGGGTAAGCTTGTCAATTTCCATCTGCAATTGCAGCATGTTGGCTCCCACCATCGTTACAAGTAGCTCAATAGCCTCTTGTGTGATGCTGTTGCCCTGTGCCTTGACAACGCCTTGAATCCATACGGCTAAATCCTGCTCTTTTGGGGTTTCGGCTTGTACAAGTAATGCATGCTCTTTGAGCATTTTGGTCACTTTTTTACGTTCATCTAATTTTTCATAAGGGGCAATAAAAACCGTTACGGAGAAATCAGATGGATTCGATAACCACGTTTCCAAACGTTTTACATCATGATCGATTTTTTCTTTCCCTTTCTCAGTTGCTTTTAAAAACGAAGCATTTTTAGCAATAATAAGCTTACGTTCTGAGAAAAAAGGAATCGTATCTGCTTCATCCATAACCGCATCTACTGGCACCTCTTCTAAATCAAATGCGGTCATTTCCAGCTCTTCTTCTGGCCCCATCGCTTCTTTTAAACGTTTAATGGTTTCATCTATAAAATAGCTTTCTTCACCAACAAGTAAATAAACTGGGGCTAGCTCACCTTTTTTTATTGTATTCCAAACCTTTGAAATCATAATTTTCCCTCCATCTAGCAATACTATTAGTATACATGATTTCATGGTCCTTTGTGACTTTGACCGAATTGTGTCTATTCCTTGCCAGACTGGGAATTCTCCTTTTCGATATAGCTTTTATGACCATGTTGTCTTATAATAAATAACAGAATTGGAGGGATAACAATGAATCCATTTGAAGGAAAGAACATACAATGTCGACGTAACGATGCCATCGATTCTGGTGTTGGCTTCGGTGTATCATTTGGCGTTTTCACAATTATGTTTATTATTGCAACTATAGTAGAATTCGTATCACAGTAATTGGACTTATGCAGGAAAAAGGCCTTGGTCATTGGACAAGGCCTTTTTCATTTACTGCAGCTGACCAACCATTAGCACGAATACGAATTTCAATGGTTCCATCCACCCCTGTTGTCAAATTCGCTAAATTGCGACTGACAAAACGTTGTACTACTTCTTCATGTGGATGACCATAGCGATTATGAAGACCTGCACTGAAAACCGTTAATTCGGGCTGGAGCAGCTCAACAAAGGCTTCTGAACTAGATGTCTTACTGCCATGATGCCCCGCTTTCAGCAATGTTAGATTGGCTAATAGATGCCCGTAACGCTTGATTAGCTGTTGTTCACCATATTGCTCCAAGTCACCTGTAAATAACGCTGTAAAGTCGTTCTGTTGCATGTACAGTACGAGGGAATCATCGTTTCCTTCATAAAGGGTGTCTTCAGGCGATAAATAATAAAAATTTGTCTCACCACTATGCCATGCTGTCCCCATCATCTTTTCTTTAACAGGTACGTTGTGCTTGTTTGCTTCTAGCAATAATTCTTGCATTAAAGGCTGCTGTAAAGAACCTGGTGTCACGTGTATTTCCTTCATCTTAATCTCTTGTAAAACCTCTTCGGCACCTTCTATATGATCTGCATCCGCATGGGTGGCGATAAAAATATCGATGGTACGTATTCCTTTAGCTTTTAAAAATGGCACTACAACTTGCTTCCCTACCTCATAAGGACTATCTGCTTTTTTCCACTGCTCCTGTTCAAAGCGTAGTAACCCACCCGCATCAATGACATAGACAGCTTTTCTAAAAGGCAATTCAATAACGATACTGTCTCCCTGCCCTACATTTAAAAATGTGATCTGTGTTTCGTTAGACAGCATGGGTGACAGATGAATCCAAATGGCGGGAATAACAAGTGCGACAATAGCCTTCCTGAACCGTCTCGTTTCTAAGTAATATAAACTTGCTAAAACACTTAGCAGCGCTACACAGCTAAGCCAGATCATTGGCTTACCCGGTGACCATAATTGAAATGGTAGCTCCTGCATCTCCATAATCATATGGGTCAGCCCATTACGTAGCGGTTCGTAGCCAGCAAATAGCATATTTGCAAGCGGTAAGGAAATATAGGATAACATAAACACTACAATATTAAATGGTAATATAACAAAGGAAAACAATGGAACAAACATAATATTGACAAAAAACGAGGACATAGATAATTCATAAAAATGATGAAGTAATAGAGGATAAACGAACAGCTGGCAGACAAATGTGACGAAAAAAGAACGACTGAGCCAATTCCCCGTCTGTTTGAAAATGATACCTGAATAAACCAAACTAGCGGTAGCTAAATAGGACAGTTGAAAGCCAATTTGAAAAATGACACCTGGTTCAAGCATAACGAAGCCCATAAAGCTAATGGCTAGTGCATCATCTATTGAAAGAGTCCACTTCAAAAAGCGCAGTAACATCATTAGTTCAACTACAGAGACTGCACGCCAAACAGAAGGTGCACCTCCTGCAATGACCCCATAAACGGGTAAAAGGATCAGTAGTGCAGCCGTAGCCATTTCTTTGCGTATGCCTATTCGAAGTAAGCCTTCAAAGAATAGCCAAGACACGAGTGCGACATGTAGGCCAGAAATCGCAAACAAATGGGTGATACCAAGCTTTTGATAGGCACGCTGCAGTTCACCCTCCATTTGATCTTGTGCCCCTATTAAAAGGGCTTGTGCCTCAGCTACAAGGGATTTTGGAAAGGTCCTGTCTATATGTTTTTTCATACCGTGTCTTATTTCAGCCAAAAAGGTGAAGATGGAAGACTGCTTTTCGACATAACGCCAGCTAGCGATTTCCACAATGCCTGTTGCTCCCTTGCTTGTTAAATAGTCAGTCATTGAAAATGCATAAGCATGTGCAGATGGAGACGGTGCTACAAGCTCACCCCTGGCAAGATATGTTTTGCCTGCTAATGAAGTATTTTCATATAAACTTTTTTCTTGCTCTGATGAAAAGGTATATACCACATAAAGCTTTTGACGATTTGTAGTTGTAGCAAAACCACGGAGTTTTTGGCCGTTTATTTTATAATCGTTTGACCAGGTTATAGGGAAGGTTTTTGGTAAGGGGGAAGGTTCCGTCAGTTGATAGGTAGAAAGAAAAAAATAAGCGAATAAAGCACTTATCATTACAAACGTCACAAGAAAACGTGACTCACCTTTTAAGATGAGCCACAGGGCTAAAAGCAATAAAAAAGTGAGTAGCCATGCTGACGAGTGTGCTGCAATAGCCGCTACAAGTACAGCAAGAGCTACAAAGATCCATTTATGCTTTAAAGCTCGATGCCAAATAATGCACTCACCTTCTGTTCATATGGGAGCAACTTTTCGGCTGGCACGCCACTCTCGCGAAGCTCATGAAGCATTTCTGTGTACAAGGCTAGTTTTTCATCTCGTAAAAAATCGATTTTACGGTCATCAAAGGGTACATGAACAACTTCCACGCCCGCTTTTGCAAACAATTCCTGGGCATAGGGATTATTTTTATAATCTGTTGCGTAATAGACACGTTCAATGCCCGCTTGAATAATGGATTTTGTACATGGTAGACATGGGAAATGTGTTACATACAAATCAGCACCTTTTGTCGGTGTTCCATATTTAGCACATTGCAGCAAGGCATTCATTTCAGCATGCACCGTACGCACACAATGGTTGTCAACTACATAGCATCCTTGTTCAATACAATGTTCATCTCCTATAATGGAACCGTTATAACCGCCTGCAATGATGCGTTTTTCACGCACAACAGTTGCCCCTACTGCTAGTCTTGTACATGTACTACGTAATGCGAGTAAATGGCTCTGTGCCATAAAAAATTGATCCCAAGTAATTCGCTCCATATGATTACCTCCAAAAATTGGCTTACAAATTATATTTCTCTTGCTTTTCTACTATAGTGTATCCCTTATAGAAAAGAGGCGTCAATATTACATCCTGTAAAACGTTTACTTTACAGTAATCGCATCTTTTAGCTTCTCAAATGTTTTATCACCAATACCACTTACATTTTTTAAGTCTTCGATCGCTTGAAAGTGTCCATGTTCCTCTCGATACGTAAGAATACTTTGCGCTTTCGAGGGGCCGATTCCTGGTAAGGTTGCTAGAATTGCTATATCGGCTTGATTAATATTAATCTTCTGCTCTTTAGGAGCACTTTCAGTAGGTATTGTTAAAAGAGTTGTAGCTCCATCTTCTAGCTGTTCGCCCTTTGTGGGAATATAAATCACCATTTCATCCTGCACTTTTTGCGCATGATTCATGCGCTGTGTGTCAGCATGCTCTGTATAGCCACCTGCAAGCTCGACAGCATCTTTTATGCGTTGGTCTTGCTGAAGCTCATAAACGCCTGGATACATCACAGCACCCTTTATATCAACAAATATCTGCTGAATCACCGCTTCTTCAGCAGTTTCACTATGATTTTTTTCTTCAAACGATTGGATTGTCTCGATGAGCTCTTCTTGGGGAGGTGAAGAGTCAAAACTCGAAAAATAGAAGTAACAAAGTCCACTGACTACCAGTATGCTGGGGAATAACATACTTTTTTTATACTTTTGCCATAAAGATTGGAGCATAGCACCCATCCTTTCCTTGCAAAAGGTCATCATATGGAGTTATCTACATCATACACTATGACTTGTTGATTGAAAATAATAATAAATATCAGGAGATTCTATTGACTTGCTTAAGAGAGGCATTCTTCGCTTTCGCCTTGCTATCCACCGATTTAAGCTTGCTTTCCTTCGCTTTCGCTTTTCTATCCACTGATTTAAGCACGCTATCCTTCACTTTAGCCTTTCTATCCACCAAAAGAGCCACACTGCCCATTGGGGACAGTATGGCTCCGTTTTCTTTATTTCACCGCACGAATAAAAATGCGTTCGCTTTCATATTCAGGTGCTTCATCCGTAAAATCAGCTGTGATTTCCACATCATGAAAACCAATGGCGCGCAGCCAAGCCATATACTGCTCTATTGAGAAAGTACGTTGTAAATGCTCTTCATCAAAACGTTCATATAACTCACTTGCGATATCTCGCACATAAAAGGTCATTTGATGTGTAACAGAATGCTCGAAATCAGCTGGTGCTGTATGCCATACATAACTAATGTCCCCATCATCATACGTAAACGGTCCGTCTAAAAAGATCTCATTCATCTTAAATAATGAATGAACATCAAAAAACAGCTGTCCTCCATCACGTAAAGCATGATAAATACGTTCTAATGTTGTATAGACGGCTTGCTCCTCTACAACATAATTAAGGGAGTCAATGGTAATCGTCACAACATCTAACGCCTCAAAGCCATCTAATTCGTCCATCGACATACAATATAACGGAGCTTGGTAGCCTGCATCAGCAAAGCGTTTTGCTGCAATGGACAGCATCTCTTCTGATAAGTCGACTCCGCTGACCTTATAACCAGCATGGGCAAATAACAAGCTAAGCACACCTGTACCACAACCAATATCTAAAAGTGTGGGGTATTGGCTGCATGGTGCATGCTGTACAACCCAATCTACATAAAGATTGTAAGGAATATCCGTTTGTAGCTCATCATAGACATGGGCAAAGCGTTCGTAACTACTCACTTAGCTTAGGCCTCTGGCATGTCTAGCTGCGGTGCATCGCCCCATAGACGTTCTAAATTATAATAAGCACGCTCATCCTTATGGAATACATGCGCCACTACATCTCCAAGGTCAACAAGTACCCAACGCGCTGCATCGAAACCTTCGACACGACGAATTTCATAGCCTTGTTGTTCTGCTATATCCTGTAACTCACGCGCGATTGCTTGCACTTGGCGGTCAGAGTTACCGTGGGCGATGATAAAATAATCTGCTAAAAGGGAAATTCCTTGCATATTTAAAACGACAATATCCTCACCATGTTTGTCGTCAATTGCTTTGTACGCTGCTTGTAATAAAGTTGAAGTCATCCTTCACTATCCTCTCTGTTCATCGTATCGTTATAACATTCTATTGATAAAGGATAAATTGGTTGCTTTGTGTCTATTAAAAATGCCAAAGTATGGCGTACACATGCACTCATCGCCTTATCCAAATTTTTTTGCGCCTTCTTTCGCAGACGCTCCACACCATCAAATCGACGGTTTGGCTCAATCATATCTGCGACAAAAATGATTTTTTCTAAACGACTCATCCCAACGCGTCCTGTTGTATGGAAACGAATCGCATTTAACAACTCATCGTCTGTGATGCCAAACTCACTTTGCGCTATATAGGCACCGACTGGGCCGTGGAGTAATTCACTGCCCCAGCCAATTAATTGTGGATCTAAATTTTCATCACGAACGATATTCTCCATCCATTCAATGTCTTCATATTTAGCAATATCATGGAGGATTGCTGCTATTTCAGCTTTTTTAACATCCTCGCCATATTTTTGTGCTAAATCGATGGCTGTTTCCATTACACCGATTGTATGAATATAACGTTTTTCAGGCATTCTTGGCTTAATCGCCGCTAAATACTGTTCGCGTTCCATAAAGACCTTCCTCTCGTATGAACGTCTCTACCGCTTCTGGTAATAAAAATGTTACCGTTCCCCCAGTCGCAAGGCGTTCACGAATCAGTGTGGACGATAAATCGATTTGAGGCACTTCCACCATACTTATAGGGTACTCTGTTGTCGCCGCTGTTCCTGGACGCTTTACTCCGACAAACCGCACGATTTTTACTAAATCATCAATACAATGCCATGTATGTAGCGAATCAATCATATCGCCACCGATGATGAAGTAAAATTTCACATCCGGTTCTCTTCTACACAAGGCAGAAAGTGTCTCATAGGAATAGGATACGCCACCCTTCTCAACCTCATACGACTCTACTGAAAAATAAGGAAATGGGCAAATTGCACGCTTCACCATTTCGAGTCGTTCGACATTACTAGCATCAAATCGAGCCTGCTTATGTGGTGGTATGGCATTTGGCATAAAACGGATTTCATCAAGCTCTAGCGCATGAAAAACCTCATTAGCCATCATGAGATGCCCTATATGTGGTGGGTTAAATGTGCCACCTAGTAAACCGACCCTTTTCATCGTCTCACCTTATTTCGCTGCTTTTGGTAATACAATCTTTTTATGATTGCGTGACTCTTTATATAAAACAACTGTCAGACCGATTAATTGGACAAGCTCCGCACGAGCACCTGTTGCCAGTGATTCAGCAACTTCATGTTTGTCCTCTTCACAGTTATCTAAAATACGCACTTTAATCAGTTCACGTACTTCTAATGCCTCACGAATTTGCTTTGTCATTTCGTCATTAACTCCACCTTTTCCTACTTGGAAAATAGGTGTTAAATGATGTGCCTCTGCACGTAAAAAACGTTTCTGTTTACCTGTTAACATAAAAATTAGTTTCCTCCTAATTGCGCCTTAAGCTGCGCAATCATTGAATTTGTGTTTGGATAGTTTCCTAACCAGTGTTCAAAAGCAATGGCTCCTTGATGGACAAACATCCCTAAGCCTGTGACAATCGTTGCTCCTTTTTCTTCAGCCGCTTGTAAAAAAGGCGTCATTAATGGATTATACACAATATCCGCAACAATTGCTCCTTTCGCAAGTCGATCTAATGAAAATGGCATAGAAAAATTGCCCGTAGCAAGGCCAGCCGATGTCATTTGCACAATAATGCTGAAATCAGCTAATGTTTCTTCTGCTTCTTGTAATGACATCGCACGACCCATATCCATTTCATCAATTATCGCTTGGGCATTTGCCACCGTACGATTGGCGATAGTTAAATGGTGATAGCCTTGTTGCTGCATAGCAAAGGCAATACCACGAGCAGCGCCACCAGCACCAACAAGTAATACAGGCTTGTCCTTTCGAGATACACCAACGGCTTCTTCTAGTGAACGAACAAAGCCAATCCCATCTGTATTATAGCCTTTCAGCTTTCCCTCTTTTGTTCGTACGACTGTATTCACTGCGCCCATTTTTTGCGCCAGCTCATCTAGCTCATCTAAATATGGAATGATTGCTGTCTTATGAGGAATTGTCACGTTCCAGCCACTCGCCCCTAATGTTTTCAAACCAGCAACTGCTGATTCTAATTGATCAGAAGGTACATGCAAAGGAATATATGTCGCATCTATTGACATGTCCTCAAACCAAGCATTGTGCATGGCCGGTGATTTTGAATGTTCAATTGGATCACCCATAACTGCAAACCATTTCTTCATTTTCTAGTCCCTCTCTCTACTACATCCTTCTGTTTAGATCAGTGAAGGACGAATTGAAACTTGTACACCTTTTGGCGCGTAGGCTGCTACGACTACATTAGCATGCTGTACTGTAATCCAGCCCAGGCCAGAAAATACAACGTCTGTTTTCGCTTCTTTGATGGAAAACTCATGACGTACCAATGGTGGAAGTTGGTCGATAAAATCTGCAGTTGGAGGTGCCAGAAGCTCGCCTTTATGTTCTGCATATAATGTATCAGCCTTCTCAAGCTTTGTACGGTGAATCGGTAGATCGTTTGCCACATGGATTGTAAAGGCTGAACGCTCTCCCTGGATAAAATCAAATCTCGCCAATGCCCCAATAAATAGGGACTGTCCAGGATTTTGCTGGTAGACTTTCGGTTTAATTTCCTTTTTCGGCATAATATATTTTAATTCACTTGAATCAATATGATGAGCCATTTGATGATGATTAATAATACCAGGCGTATCATATAATGCACTACCATCATCCAGTGGAATGTCAATCATGTCTAAAGTAGTGCCAGGGAAGTGTGACGTTGTAATGACTTCCCCTTCTCCTGTAGCCTGTTTAATAATACGGTTAATGAATGTAGACTTCCCAACATTTGTACAACCTACAACATAGACATTTTGTCCGTTACGGTACTCGTCGATGGCCTCCATTGCTTCCGCCATTCCCTTGCCTTTATGGGCACTGACTAATAGAACATCGATAGGCTGAAGTCCTAGTGCCTTTGCCTCGCGTTTAAGCCAATTGATTACTTTTTTCGGTTTCACTGATTTTGGTAATAAATCTGCTTTGTTGGCAATCAAAAGAACAGGATTCTTCCCTACAAAACGGTGAAGCCCAGGTAGCCAGCTCCCATTGAAGTCAAATATATCAACAATTTTTACGATTAAGCCCTGCTGTGTTCCAAGGCCGTTTAAAATACGTAAAAAGTCGTCATCTGTTAATGACACGGGTTGAATTTCATTGTAATTTTTCAAACGAAAGCAGCGCTGGCAAATGACCACATCCTTTTCTAATGATGATGGGGGTGCATACCCAACTGCTGTTTTATCTTCTGTTTGAATTGTTGTACCACAGCCAATACAATTTGGCATTTCAATCATTCTTGTTCCTCCCAAGTTATTATTCCTTTACGTTTCAAATCATTAAATACTCGACGCTCAATGAAACGATTCAATTTTGTTACCAGCCCATCTGATTGTGCAACAGGCTTTACTAACACTGTATGCAAGCCTAAACGATTTGCGCCCATCACATCAGTCAGGAGTTGATCTCCAACCATGACTACTTCATTTGGGCGTAAACCTAGTTGAATCAGTGCATTATAAAAAGCATTACGAAGTGGTTTTTTTGCCTTGTGAATATACGGGATACCTAATGGCTCAGCAAAATGCTTCACACGCGCTTCATTGTTATTCGATGCAATAATAACTCGAATACCTGATTCTTTCATAATACGTAACCAAATAATCAGCTCTTCTGTTGCGTCTGGGCGATCCCATTCAACAAGCGTATTATCTAAATCCGTAATGATGCCTCTAATCCCTAATTCTTGTAACTTTTCCGGCGTAATTTCAAAAATATTCGTCACAAATTCGTTCGGTAATAAAAAATTATACAAAATAGCGACCCCTAATCTTAACGTATTATTCGACCATTATAGCATATTTGCAAAAGCTTCACCCATTCGAATTGGGCTTCCCTGTACAACATTATCTGTAAATTCAACCGTATCCTTTTCAAACAGCATAACCACTGTGGAACCAAATGAAAAATATCCAACTTCCTGACCTTTACGCCATTTCGTTGTCGTATTCGTAAGCACAATGGAATTAACAAAAGTCGCACCAACTTTAATAAAGGCTACATGCTGTTGATTGGCTGCTTTCAGCTCTGTCACCAAACGATAATTATGAGAAATTGGTTTTTTACCGTATGTAAGACCTAGCTGATTCACGGGATAAGATTTCTGACCAAGTGTATATTGTCGTACTACTTCCCCATCTATCGGACTATGGATACGATGATAATCAGCAGGACTTAAATAAAATACGATAAAATGACCATCTGCATATTGTGCGGCTCTCTCTGTATTACCTAGTAAATCTTGTAATGCATAGGGCTTACCCTTAACTAGAAATGTCATATCCCATTCAATGCGACCAAAAGATTCCACCTTGGCATCTACTGGGCTAACATAAATCGTTGGATTTTTTTCAATAGGTCGAGCTTCTTCTAGAAGTTCTCTTGTGAAAAAATCATGTAAACTTGAAAATTGTTGTTGTTTTTTTGAAACTTCTTCAATGTTAATATCGTATAACTTCATGTAGCTTGGAATTATACGTTTACTCCACTTCGCTTTTGCAATTGCCTGCAAAAGATGGGAAGATTGCTTACCATTCGTTAGTTCTATCAAGCGTTGATATAGTTTTTCTTTCATACAGTAAAACCCCTATCCATTAATTTAGACTGTCAATTTTTTCGCATTCGAAGTATAATGGTACAATATCTTAAGTGCAAAGGAGTGATCCCCCTTGTTTTTTTATCACAAGTTGGTGGATACCACGGTTAAGAAAATGAAATCGCACGCAGCTAACTTCATCACAATTAGTAATATGTCCTTTGGAGGCGCGGCTATTATGGCCACTTTACATGAATATTATAGCTATAGTGTCTTGTTTATCTTTATTGCAGCCCTTCTTGATCGCTACGATGGTAAGGTAGCGAGAGCACTCGGACAAGTGTCTGAGTTAGGTAAACAATTAGATTCTATGAGTGATATTATATCATTTGGTGTGGCACCTGCATTATTAATGTATGAAGTTGTTCTAGTTGATTTTGGTTTTGCCGGCATGATGATGGCCGTATTATTTATCGTCTGTGGCGCGATGCGTTTAGCTCGCTTCAATATTAGTGAAGCGAATGGTTATTTCACAGGTTTACCAATTACAGCTGCAGGTACGTTCTTAACTTTAACGTATTTCGCAGCCAATGCGTTCCATCCGGCATTTTATCTTTTCCTTTTTCCCATCTTAGCTTTACTCATGATTAGTACATTTACGCTAAAAAAAGTGTAACAGCACATTTGCTGTTGCACTTTTTTCATTTCCCACAGCTTTTAAACATATACTGTCGAAAAATGGGGAAAGGATGAAATCATTCAATGAGCGGAATTTTTACATCAATGTTGCAGTTATGGCTTGAAATCCCTGCGTTGCTTGGCTACTTAAAGGGGCAAACATTCCATAAACCCTTTTCAAAAGAAGAGGAAGCTGCTTGTATTGAACGATTTTTAGGTGGCGATGAGCAAGCACGTCTTGACTTAATCGAACGCAATATGAGGCTTGTCGCGCACGTCGTAAAAAAATTCCATCCAAAACATGAACAACTAGATGATTATATTTCCATCGGAACAATCGGTCTAATGAAAGCTGTCGAGAGCTATACCCCTGACAAAAAAACTAGACTTGCCACATATGCAGCCCGTTGTATTGAAAATGAAATTTTAATGCATCTGCGCACACAAAAAAAAGTGCAGAAAGACGTATCACTGTTTGAGCCTATTGGGACTGATAAAGATGGTAATGCACTGCAAATTCGTGATTTACTTCAGTGTGACGAAGAAAGCGCCACAGAAAAACTAGAGCATAAAGAACATGTAGCACAGTTATATCACTATTTGCATATGCTTGATGAACGTGAGCTCGAAATTGTGACACTACGCTATGGTTTAAATCAACAGGATGCCCTTACACAAAAGGAAATTGCTGCTCGTCTAAATATTTCACGCAGCTATGTATCTCGCATTGAAAAGCGAGCACTTATTAAACTCTATCAACTATACAAACGAGACCAAAAGTCTATTGAATAATATATTGTAAAATGGACAGTAGAAAAATTCAATGCATCATTGGCGGAAGATGTGCCTATTTCATGGCATATAAAAAGCTCCCCTGCGACATGACTATGTCGCAAAGGAGCTTTCCCGTCATACTAATGCGCTGACTCCGATAGTTCTGCTGAAATCAACGTGCCTATTAAAGTTGTAATAATGACTACACCCGCTGTTAAAAATAACATCATGAATGCCTCCCATTCTATTATGAAGAGATTTATTACTGTCAGTGTAGCATTTGTCCATTGCTTTAACTGTGATTTTTCTCACAGAATGACACGCACATTTTGACCATTTTGTGTAGTTTATAGAGAGGCAATTGCTTTTAAAACGACTTGTGTAGAATGCTTTGCAGCAACTGGTAAAAACTCATCGAAGCTAATATTCGATTCTTTCCCAGCAATATCTGATAAAGCACGAATGACAACAAAAGGTGTAGCAAATTGATAACATACTTGAGCAACCGCAGCCGCTTCCATTTCTACAGCCTTCATTTGAGGGAAATGACGACGAACCGCTTCTACACGTTCAGGATCATTCATAAAAGCATCTCCAGAGCAAATTAAACCGATGCCATACTGATGCTCTCCAACCGCCTTGACGGCCTCCTCAGCGACTTTCATCAATTTCTCATCTGATTTATAAGCTGCTGGCATCCCAGCCATCTGTCCGATTTCATAGCCGAAAATTGTGACATCTACATCATGGTGGCGAACTTCATCAGAAATGACGATAGCGCCTACCTCAAGTGCCTCGTCATATCCACCTGCAGAGCCTGTATTCATAACAACATCCGGCTTAAACTCATGTAAAAGGATTGTCGTAGACATAGCAGCATTCACCTTACCAATACCACTTTTTAATAACACGACTTCCTTGCCTTCATAAGTACCTGTTGTATACTCACTGCCTGCAATCATTGTACTTTGTGCATCGTTTAATGCTGCTCTTAGAAGCTCTACTTCCTCTTCCATTGCGCCAATTACTGCTATTTTCATGTATTGTTACTTCCCTTCTTTATCAACTCTATTAAAAATAATCAAAAGAGTGATTTTCGTCAATAGGCGCCTTCTAATGTGTTAAGTTGCTCTAACTTCACGGGCTTCCATCCTTCATTTTCAACCCATTCCATACTGACACGGTACATCTGAGATTTATCATTCGTTGAAACTGTCGCAACGGATGAATTAGGACCACCATTATTTTGCATACGCCAAATAATCATATTGCTTTGTTCGATGCCTGTCACAGTCGAAACAGTGGCTACCTTCTCAGCCCAGTCTACAGACTTGTCATCATATGAAGACACATGCTGACCTGTTTGAGTTGTAGGTGTTGGCTGCCAATTTCTATTCGTGATAACCTTGTCAACAATTGGATTATCCGAAGTCGACTCTTCTGGCGTACCTTGCTCTTCCTGAGATGTATCAGGCTCCGATTCTTCCTCGGAAGTTTTGTCTTCTTCAACAGCAAGATCTTTATCCTGTTCTTTCGCAGGTTCTTTATCTACTTCTTTTTCGTTATCACCGCTCTTTTCCTCTTGAGCTGGTTCATCTTTCACTGCTTGATCTGCATCATCTTGCCATTTAAACACATAGGTTGCTGTAATAATAATAAGTACAACCACAACACCTATTAAAACATTCAATAGTTTATCTAGCTTTTTATTACGAGATGGCTGCAAATGACGACTACTTCGAGTTTGTCGTTCACTCATAATGTCTCCCCCTCTCTAGCAAATATTCTATCAAGTTCGACAGCTCTTGCAAAATAATTATACTCACTATTTTATTGCCAAAGAATGTTAAAAGCAGCCAGCCTAAGGCTAACTGCTTGTACACTTACATATTATTTAATGGAAACAATTTTCACTTTCATTTCGCCACCAGGTGTTTGTACGGCAACTTCTTCACCTTCAGCACGACCAAGTAGACCCTTTGCAATTGGCGATTCATTTGAAATGCGGAATTCCATTGGATCTGCCTCAGCAGAACCAACAATTGTATACGATTCTTCATCTGATGACGGTTTACCATTAATGATTTCTACAAATGTAACCGTTTTCCCAAGTGATACAACACTGTTATCTGTCTCATCCTCAGAAATAATCACTGCGTTACGAATCATTGATTTTAATGTAGAAATACGACCTTCTAAAAAGGCTTGCTCTTCTTTTGCTGAATCATACTCAGCATTTTCAGATAGATCTCCAAAATCACGTGCTATTTTAATACGTTCAACGATTTCTTTACGTGTTTCTGTTTCTAATTTTACTAATTCTTCTTCTAATTTACGTTTTCCCTCAGCTGTCATAGGGTACTGTTTTTCATTTGCCAAAGTCCTTCACTCCTTGTTTCTTCAATATAAAAACATAAAACTCGACTAAATGCACGGAAGATGCATTTAATCGAATTTTATTATTTTTAAACTTTTTCAAATTACGCTTTGACCTAATAGTATGCATGCTTTTTTTAAATATGCATGAAAATATTGTCAATACCACTCTATCTTATTACAATACGTTGTCGGTTTCAAGAATAGTTTTAATTTTCGTTACCATTAAATCAATTGCCACCTCATTATCCCCACCTTCTGGAATAATGATATCAGCATAACGTTTCGTTGGTTCAATAAATAAATTATGCATAGGTCGAACCGCTGCTAAATACTGCTCAATAACCGAATCAGTTGTACGACCACGCTCTTTAATATCACGCATGATACGACGAATAATTCGTAAATCTGAGTCTGTGTCCACGAATAATTTAATATCCATTAAATCACGTAAATCAGCATCTTCTAGCACTAGAATACCTTCTAGTATAATAACATCTACTGGTTCGACATGGATCACTTCTTCTGCTCTCGTATGTTGCACATAGTCATAAACAGGTTTTTCAATTGGTTGACGCACTAACAATTTTTTTATGTGCTCAATTAATAAATCATTATCGAAAGCCAACGGATGATCGTAGTTTGTACCTAAGCGTTCTTCAAATGTTAAATGACTTTGATCTTTATAATAAAAATCTTGTTCAATCACCACAACGGAATGCTCACGGAAAACTTCATAAATGGCGCGCGTCACACTCGTTTTTCCAGAGCATGAGCCACCAGCGATTCCGATGACAACTGGTCGCTTTGCTGCCATTAGTTATTCTCCTTTCGCATCATATTATGCGGTTTTAATGGTGTGTCACATTTAAATTTCACAATTTGTAATGGATGACGAGCAGCATCTAGGCTATTGCCATCCTCGTCCCAAATTTCGCCCATTGTTAAACGGAAATTTTCAATTTCAGGACCAAAGAATTCTACTTCATCACCAGGTTTAAAATAATTTCGTTGTTGCATCGTCACGATTTTTGTTTCTGGATCATGATCTAAAATAAGACCCGCAAATTCATACGTTGTTTTACGACCATGCACTCCAAACATTTGCTCCTCGAAGCCAGGTGCATCATGGAAGAATGCTTCAGCCGTATCACGGTTGGCGCATTTATCCAATTCTTCGAGCCACTCGCGTTTAATTTTAAAGTTTTCCGGATCTGCACAGTAAGCATCAATCACTTTACGGTACACTGAAACAACTGTTGCAACATAATGAATGGATTTCATACGACCTTCAACTTTTAACGAATCGATCCCAAGCTCAATCATATGAGGAATTGCTTCGATTAATTTTAAATCTTTTGGACTCATCGCAAAAGATGCGTGATTGTCATCGAACAGTGCTTTTTCTTCACCATCTTCTAATTCATATAAATCATAGTCCCAACGGCATGATTGACAGCAACCACCGCGGTTAGAGTCACGAGCAGTCATATGATTGGACAGAACACAACGACCAGAGTAGGCGATACACATTGCACCATGAACGAAAGCCTCGATTTCAATATCAACCTTTTCCTTCATCAGCTTCATTTCTTCTCCGCCTACTTCACGTGCTAAAACGACACGATGTAAGCCTTCTTCTTTCCAGTACTGAACAGCCTTCCAATTGGATAGTGATTGCTGTGTAGAAAGATGAATTTCAAGCTTAGGTGCTGCTGTACGACATGTTTCAATAATCAGTGGGTCTGCAACGATAATTCCTGTTACGCCTGCTGATTCAATATCCTTTAAGTAACGCTCTAAGCCATCCATATTTTCATTGTGAGCAAAAATATTTGTCGTGACATAAATTTTTGCCCCATATTGTTTGGCAAATTCGACACCTTCACGCATCTCTTCAATCGAGAAGTTGTCTGCATTGGAACGTAGTCCAAACTCTCGTCCACCAATAAATACCGCATCTGCTCCATAATGAACAGCTACTTTTAATTTCTCTAAGCTACCTGCTGGGGCAAGTAGCTCTGGTTTTTTAGTAATGACACGTTTACCGTCGACAATCTCACGGATTTTGTCATTTTGTTCTAACGCTAATGCCATGGTATTGCCCCTCCTAGTAAACTGTTTCCTTGAAGATAAAGCCTGTATCTAATGGTCTAATGGCTGGTTGAATATCTTCAATTTGTGCTAATAAATCATCTTTTATCTCTTCATACGCGTCTTCTGATTCATCAAAATACGTATCGATGGCTTTGCGATAGATTTCTGTAACCGTTACTACATAGTCTGGTGTTTGTAGAACACCCTCGATTTTCAGGGCATCAATGCCACCTTCGAATAATTCACCAAGCTCATCAATTATACACATATCATTTGGACTGAAAATATGTGTCCCATTGACATCTTCATAAATAGGATATTTATTATTTCGCTCATCGTCATGTAGGAACATATTACGATTTTCTTGACGGTTTTCAATGGCCATCACCTTATCTTGATATAAGAAATAATGACCAAGTAATGGGCGTTTCGATTGGAACATACATGTCATGCCATGTACTTGTACCTCAATCTCCACCTCAGTATTTTCTTTAATTTCTAATACTTCATCAAGAGAAAGTTCACGTGCTAATACGGCACGCTTTGCACCACGTTTCCCCCAGTAATTTGCTGTAAACCAGTTTGTAGCAGTCGTTTCTGGATTCCAATGTAATGGAATCGTAACATCTTGCTCTCGGCGAATAATGAGTACCGCTGGATCACCATAAATTAAACGATCCACTCCGATACGTTGCATTTCTTTTAAATAGTCTGCCAGTGCCTCCAGTTTCTCATTATGAAAAAGGGCATTGACCGCAACATAAACCTTTTTACCTGCTGCGTGAATTAGCTTCGTCGCTTCTTCCACCTCTTCAACAGAAAACTCTCCAGCTAGACGTAGACCAAATTGTTGCTCACCAATAATAAAAGCATCTGCTCCAGCTTCTAAAAGTGCTTTTATATGTTCTACTGATTGTGGTGTCACAAGCAATTCTGGTTTTTTCATAGTAGTCACCTCTTCAAACATAGTAATAAACCGTCACCGACTGGCAAAAAAGCACTTGTATAATCTGGGTGCTGCATAATCCAATCTGTGAAGTTTTTTAAATTGCGAATCATTGTCCGCTTACGACGTGGCACATCCTTCAGCTCTAAATCAGACAGGCCATGCATGTACATATTATCGATATACAAAACCCCACCTGAATTCACTAAAGGGGCATATTTTTCAAAAAAGCGTTGATACTGACCCTTTGCGGCATCGATAAAGACCGCATCGAAAGTCGTATCAATAGCCTCGTCGTTCACCTCTAAAGCGTCACCCTCAATGACCGTAATTCGATCTGATACGGTAGAACGTCGAATATAGGCTTTCGCCCTTGTTACACGCTCTTGATCACGTTCAATTGTAACAATTTGGACATTGGGCAATGCCTCTGCCATTCGAATAGCAGAATAGCCAATTGCCGTGCCTATTTCTAAAATTTTTGACGGATTTTGAATACGTAACAGTTGATTTAATGCATCAATACCTGCTAATTGCATAATCGGTACATGATTCTCCTCCGCGTATGCTTCCATCTCTAAAAGCAATTCATTACGTGGCTGTATAAATGATTGTATATATGCATCTGATAATTCCATTATTTCACCCTCATTTAAAAGGCAACGAGCGTTTGCCGTTGTCTGTACTTCATCATTTATCAACAAAAAGAAAAAGACCAAACGTGATGTCTTGGTACTTTGCCATACAAAAATGAGCAATTGTTTAGATATGCTCCAACAATTGCTACCACGCATATTTGTCCCGCATAAATGAACGGATTGATCAAAAATCACACTTTATAATAGCATGAAAATAGAAGGAAAGCTATTTTTCTTTCCTTCTATCCATCTGTTTGCTATATACTTTTTGCTCTTCCTAAATGCTTATTCTTCTTTTTGTAAATATTTTGCTATTTTCTGTAAATGCTCATCATATGTTTTCGAGAAGTGATTAACACCCTCTTTATCTGCTAAGAAATAGAAATAGTCGGTTTGACTTGGATTTAATGTTGCCTCAATAGAAGTTTTACCAGCACCAGCGATTGGTCCAGGTGGTAAGCCTTTATTTTTATAAGTGTTATAAGCATTGTCCACTTCTAAATCTTCAAAAAGCACACGATCTTTATGATCACCAAGTGCATATAACACGGTCGGGTCTGTCTGTAATGGCATGCCTTCATTTATTCGATTATAGAAGACACTTGCGATTGTCTCTCGATCTGTTTGAGCTGTCGCTTCTTCTTCTAATAATGAGGCAAATGTTAATAGCTGATGCACCGACATTTGTTTTTCTGCTAAAACATCACTATAGTTCTTCACCACATTATTCATCGCCGCTATCATCTCTTCTACAATTCCCTGTAATGATGGTTTTTCTTCATAGTAAGAGTAAGTGGCTGGGTAAAGATAGCCCTCTAAATCATAGCGAATATTATCAGCTAACACAGCCTCCGTGACAAGTTCAGGGTAATTGGCCATCATTTGCTGAACAAATGTATCACTCGTCACAAGATCCATAAATTCCTGTTTTGTGTATGGTGTTTTCTTTTCAATCACATTCCCAATTTGTTCAAGTGTTAAGCCCTCCGGAACTGTCATTGTAAAGACAGGCTTACGGTAGACTTTCCCTGTTTTCAAGCTTTCGATCAGTTCATCGAATGTCATCGCCTGTGTTAGATCATAATTTCCTGCTTGGAATTGAGATTCATTTTTAAATTTTGCATAGTATTTAAAAACACGTGCATCTTTAATGACATCTTTTTTCTCTAGCAGCGTGGAAATGGATGATAAACTAGAACCAATAGGTACTTCCACAGCAATGGTCTTCGTCGCATTAGGATCGAGTGGCTTTAATGCACCCTTGACATAGTTGTACCCAAGGATACCAACAACACCGATTATAAGCACGAAAACAATCGCAATAATTGCAACGATTTTTCTCACGATTTTTACCTCAGATTTTCTTTCCTGCATTTTTGAAAACATTTCTTGTTTTTTAGAACCGTTATCCACGGGTTTCCCCCCTATCACTAATCAATATCATACTAGAAATCAACTTTCACGACAAACAGAAATCGACAATTCAGGAGAAATTGTATATGTAAAAAAAATCTGCCAGCTATTTTTACTGGCAGACCCTCTCTCTATAAAATCTTGCACGGTTCAAAATCTTCATTATATAAACTATAATTGAAAAGTTTCTTGCTTCTTATCCGCAAGTAACCCCATAGCAAGTTGAGCTATCACCATATCATCTGCTGGCGGATTAAAGCGGCTACATTGAACATCCCTAAATAGACGCTGGATTTTGTTTTCTTTAGATAAACTTCGTCCCCCTACAACTTGCATGGCTTTTGTTACTATATCGATGGCGTAATTACAAATTACATACTTTGCGATACTAACAGACTCTGATAGTTGCTCCTTAAGAGCTGGATTTTGTTCTACCTGTGTTGCAATACTATACAATGTTCTTCGTGCAGTTTGATAAAGTACTTCTATTTCACCAATCCTTTGTTGGACATGACTAGCATGAGCGATTGTATTTTCTAAGCTATGTGAATACGTATTTTTGGCAAAATCAATTGCATAATCTCTTGCTGCTCCTGCCACTCCTAAATAAACGGCTGGAATCTCTAACGAATAGACTCGACCATCAGCTAAAAAACGATTAACTCCATTTGGACGATGTCTGTAAAGCAACGCTGCCTCTGGTACAAACGTATCATGAAAAATAATATCATGACTACCTGTTGCCCTCATGCCCATTGCATCCCATGTTTCAACAATCTCCACCTGTTCGTTTTTCGTCATTAGAAATTCCGCTGTTAGATTTTCTTCTTCCAGATAAGCAATAATGGTGAATTGTTTTAAAATCGGTGCTAATGAAGCAAATGCTTTTTCACCAGTAATGCAATATCCCCCTGGCACCTTCTTAGCAATTGTACCAGGTAAACTCCCCCGAGAAATATTCCCCTTTCCACGTTCACTGCTAATAATATTCAAAAGTGAGCCTTCCTCAACTGCTTTTCGGCATAATTCTGCAAAGATAGGTTCCGGCCATGTTTTTGCCTCACGAACATTCAAAAACGTCAATAAATGCCAGCCAACAGACAAGGCAGTAGAAGCATCGCCTCTAGCTAATTGTTCCTGCACTAATAACATCTCGTATAAAGAAATTTCTTCTCCTCCATATTTTTGAGGCACTGTGAGTCGAAAATAGCCTGCATCTTCTAAAATTTTAAAATGCTCAAACGGAAATTTTCCACTCTCATCATATTGGTTAGCTGTCTTCTCAATTTGTTGCGCTAAATTCTGAGCATATTGAACAAGCCTTTGCTCTCGTTCATTTCGAATAAAAATATCCATCATTCCTGATTCACCTTACTTTTAGCAAAACGATTCAGCGGCTTTTTCAAGCCTAAATGCTCTCTTAATGTTGTGCCCGTATAATCTTTACGATAAATACCTCGCTCCTGCAAAATCGGTACAACCTTGTCAACAAAATCCTCTAAATCACGTGGTAATAACGGAAACTGTAGCATAAAGCCATCTGCTGCTTGCTCTATTATCCAACGCTCCATCTCATCCGCTATTTGTGTTGGTGTTCCGACAAAAGCATCGCGCTTTGCAGGTCCAAAAAGGCGTGCATACAAATCACCAACTTTTAAATTTTCCTTCTTAATAATCTCTAAGTGTTCATAAAAGTGACTTTGAATACTATTAACTTCTGGGAATTCCACTTCAATAGCAGGTGTATCGAGGGAATACTTTGAAAAGTCAACATTCCCCATGTACCCCGAAACAAATTTTAAGCTTTCGTATGGATCAATCAATGACTGTAATTCATTAAATTTACGAATTGCCTCCTCCTCTGTATCACCTACTATTGGGGAAATTCCTTGTAAAACAAGGAGCTCCTCCTCCTTACGTCCAAAGGGAGGGAGCTGTGCCTTTAATTGACGATAGTGTTCTTTCGATTTTTCAATATCATCCCAATGGACAAATACAACTTCCGCTGTACGTGCAGCTAATTGTTGGCCTGGTTTAGATGCACCGGCCTGCACAATAACAGGCTGCCCCTGTACAGAACGAGCAATATTTAATGGACCTTTGACAGATAGATAGTTGCCCTTAAATGATGTTTCATGCACTTTAAGATGATCATAAAATAGATTATTATCTCGATCATAGAGAAAGGCATCGTCTTCCCATGAATCCCATAGTGATTGAACAACATCGATAAATTCCTCTGCACGTTCATAGCGATGATCATGCTCCCAATGCTTATCGCGGCTAAAATTTAATGCCGTTTCTCCTGTGGCATCTGCTGTGGTTACTAAGTTCCAAGCAACTCTCCCATTACTTATATGATCGATGGACATTAACTGTCTTGCCAGCACATATGGCTCACTGTATGTGGTTGAAGCTGTTGCACCCAGTCCAATTTTAGTTGTTGCCGCCGCTAAAGCCGTAATTTGAATTAATGGATCAAAGCGATTTAAAATATGTGGATGTGACTCATGATTAATGGCTAAACTGTCGGCAACAAAAGCTATATCAAACTTTCCTCTTTCCGCAATCTGAGCTACTTTTTGTAATGCTTGAATATCGATGCTTGCATTCGCTTGGGCAGATGGGTGCCTCCATGCAGCAACATGCATACCTGCTCCTATTAAATACAAGGCTAGCTTTATTTCTTTTTTACTAGTCATTGTTATCACCCTTCCTAATATGAATAGAAATCTTTCCATGTTGCTAATTCATCCAGTGGTAGCTCCACTGGAATATAGTTACCATTTGACACTTCTTTAATAAACTTCCCCGTTTCATCTCGCTGATAAATATCCACGATTTTCTTCAATGTGTCATTATTTTTGTCTTCTGCTTTTGCCACGATAACATTAATAAATGGCTTAGCTGTTTCACTTTCGTGAATGATGGCATCCTTCAATAAAAGGCCTGCTTCTACAGCAACTCCATTATTAATAATGGCAAAATCAGCATCCTCCATCACACGTGGCGTTGTTGCACCATCAACAGGCAAAATGATTAAGTTTTTGGGATTATCCTTAATACGGTCTTCTCCACCGTTACCATCAAAATCATCCGTTACTGTTAGTAGTCCATGCTCCTGAAGCAGTAGCAAAGCTCTACCCCAGTTGGAAGGATCATTTGGTACAGCAATTTTTGCGCCTTCTTTTATATCATTTAGCGATTTATATTTGTTTGAATATAAGCCAATTGGTGCCATTATTGTTGTGCCAATTGCCTGTAAATCCGAGTTATTGTTCGTATTAAATAAATTTAAATATGCAACATGTTGAAAAGCATTAATATCTACTTCTCCCTCTGCCAATGCTTGATTTGGGTCATATTGAGCAGAGAATGTTACTAATTCCAAGTTAATACCTTCCTCACTAGCCTGTTCTTTTATATACTCCCATGTTTTCAATTCCGAGCTACGGATACCCACTTTCACAGTATCTTTTTCATCCGCTTCTGCACATGCCATTAGTAACAATAGTAATGTAAAAAGTCCTATTAAATATTTCAGTTTTTTCATGCTCACATTCTCCCCTAAGACACCCTACGTATTTTTCGTTCAAGACTGTTGCCAATGCTTTGAATAATTTGCACAAGTACAACTAAAATGACCACTGTAACCAAAATCGTTGTATTATCAAAGCGTTGATATCCGTAAGTAATGGCAACATCACCTAAACCACCACCTCCAACAGCTCCAGCCATGGCTGTCGCACCAACAAGCCCAATCGTTGCAGTTGTGACACTTAAGATTAACGATGGAAAGGCTTCAGGTAACAAAAACTTTCGAATAATCTGAAATGGAGAGGCTCCCATTGCTTTCGCTGCTTCAATGATGCCTTCATCCACTTCTAATAATGAATTTTCTATTAATCTTGAAATATATGGTCCAATATGCAAGATTAGCGGCACAATGGCAGCAGTCGTACCAATGGCAGTGCCAACAAGTAATCTTGTGAATGGAATAATTGCAACAAGTAAAATAATGAATGGAATGGAGCGCAATGTATTGACGATTGGATTGACAATCGAGAAGATTAATTTATTTTCAAGAATATGCCCTTTTCTCGTCACAACTAAGATTACCCCTAAAATAAAGCCTAAAATAGCACCAAAAAATAAGGAAATGCTAACCATGTACAGCGTATCTAGAACCGCGTCGATAATGATTTGTGTGCTCACTTTCACGTGCAACAACCTCCTCTATTTGAATATTTTTAGCCTGAATAAAAAGAAATGCTTTTTGTATGTCTTTTTCAGAACCAACGAGCTCCACGATTAAATGGCCGAATGGAATTCCTTGTAATTCCGTGATATTGCCGAATAAAACATTGACATCTACAGCAAACTTTTTCGCCACCTGTGAGACAATCGGCTGCCCAACGTCTACTCCTATGAATTTTAAATTGTAAATTTTTTTAGAAGCATCTATACTTTTTAGCTGCTCATAAACAGAAGGTGGAACTTCATCACGAACAACCGATTGGACAAAATTTTTAGTTGTCTCTTCTCTTGGTGAGGAGAAAATTTCAAGTACATTACCTGTTTCAATAATTCTTCCATTTTCCATGACAGCGACACGATTACAAATATCCCGAATAACCTCCATTTCATGAGTAATCATTAAAATTGTAATACCGTACTCGATATTGACCTTCTTTAGTAAGGCTAAAATCGATTTGGTTGTTTGTGGGTCGAGAGCCGAAGTTGCTTCATCGCATAAAAGGATAGTTGGTTTTGTCACTAGTGCTCTTGCAATGCCGACTCTTTGTTTTTGCCCGCCTGATAGCTCATCAATATAGCGATCCGTTTTGTCTGCTAAACCAACAAATGCTAAAACCTCTTTTACTTGACCTTCCAAATTTGATTTTTTTACTCCACTTATGATTAAAGGCATTGCTACATTTTCAAATACTGTTTTAGAATGAAGGAGATTAAAGTGTTGAAAAATCATGCCGATATTTTTCTTCTCCTCTCGAAGCTGCCTTTTAGTGAGCGTGGTTAATTCTTTGCCATTCACAAGTACTTGCCCAGACGTTGGCTCCTCCAGTAAATTTACTGTCCGAATCAGTGTGCTCTTACCAGCACCACTAAAACCGATAACACCAAAAATATCCCCCCTTTGAATTGTTAAATTGATTTTATTTAGAGCCGTTACAGTCGAAGTACCGACCTGGAATTCTTTTGTTGTCTCAATAAACTCAATCATGCACGTCTACCTCCTTAGCATTTATGTGATTGCACAGCTTTAAAATGCTGGGACAACAGCACCTTTATATTGATCTTCAAAGAACGAACGTGCCTTTTCACTTGTTAACCACTTAACAATTGTTTGTATAGCTGGATCATCCTTTTTTTCATTTGTCGAGGCTATTATATTGACATAAGGTGATTCTGAATCTTCTATAATCAGTGCATCCTTCACAGGATTATAGCCCCCTTCTAATGCGTAATTTGTATTGATAGCAGCTGCTTCTACATCATCTAATGAACGAACAAGTAGTGGAGAATCAACACCTATAAATTGAATACTCTTCTCATTTTTCGCAATATCTTCGACTGTATAATCACCTTTCTTCATTTTATCTAATTCAATCAAACCATTATTTTGAAACAGTAATAACGCTCTTGAGAAATTGACAACATCATTAGGTACAGCAACCTTTGCATTTTGTGGCAAATCACTAATTTTTTTTATTTTTTTTGAGTACACACCAAATGGCTCAATATGAATTCCTTTTACACTGACTAAATCTAAATGACTTTCTTTATTCGACTGTTCTAAAAAAGGGACATGTTGAAAATAGTTAAAATCCAACTCACCATCTGCCGTTTGTTGGTTCGCTTGCACAGCATCTTTTATAATGGTAATGTCTAGTTTCACTCCATCTTTTTCAATATCTTTTGCTAAATACTCTAATACTTCCGCATGAGGAACATTGGCTGCCCCTACTTTTAATGTTACAATCTCCTCTTTAGTAGCCTCTTCTTTGTTTGTGCAACCAGCCAACAAGCCTATTACCAATGCACCGATAAGCCATTTCCAACCTAGTCTCATCACATTACCTCCTTAGTTAATAAATTTACTTGGTTTAATTTAAAACAAATCTTATCTATTTACTAAGAATTGGTCAATGCTCCTTTTGTTTCATTTATTAAAAAATTCAGAAAACGAAAAGTTGAAATGCATATTTTTTCTCGAAAATCCATTAAATTTAATCGAAAATGCAAAAATCCCATTTTCAGATAGAATATTTTTAGACCCTTGATAGAAAATTTCTATTAATAAAACAAAAAACTCTGAGTGGCTAACAACCACTCAGAGTTTTCATAGTATTGAAAAACAAAACGATTCACAGCATTTTTGTGAAAGGTAAAAAAGGATTTCCGTTGTAGGCTACTTGCTTTCCTGTGGGCGAGCGCCGAGCCGCTTCCTCTGCTACCGCTCCGTTTAGAGGCTCGCCTGTCTCGCTATCCCACGGGAGTCAAGTAGCCTTCCACTCCCTCCATAAATTTAGCAAAGGTTCAAGTGAAGGTATTCACTACTCTTTTATGGAGGGGTGTTGTCACACATCACTTCTCCACATTGAAAGTAAGAGGCTATCCTCTCTTATAATATAAATAATGGGCTATTTTGTTCAGGAAAAGACACTTTTGCAGAATGGTTGATTGGAGTGGAGCTAGCGTCACTCCTAGGGGATTTAGCGTCACAGAGGAGACCCTGGAGCGAACGCAGTGAGTGAAGCGGCTCATCGGACGCCCCCTGGAAAGGACGCTGGTGGAACTGAAATCAACCTCTCGCCTTGCTAAAGGTTCTTTTTCTGCTATTGACATCACCTTTTTTCAACAACATAAAAACTCTGAGTGGCTAACAACCACTCAGAGTTTTTACAATTCGTTTAATACATCTTCAACAAAGGCCCATTCTTCATCCGTTTCAATTGGTAATAATTCTTCTATAGAACCGTCATTTCCAGACAAATATTGAGCTGCAAAAATATCACGTTCTTCCATAGGTTCATCCGTCGCTGGAACATATAAAACATACGATTTACCAAATTGCTCAGATGAAAAAGTATGAATAACCTCACAAATTTGATCTGTTCCATCTTCATTGGTCACAGTAATAAGCTGGGGCTCTGCATCGAATTCATCAAGAAGTGTCAACACTACCTCATTAATCATTTCCCATTCGGCATCCGTTTCAACTGGCTGTAAATTGGCCATTTCACCCGTATTGTCATCATAATCAAAGGTCATCGCTGAAATATCCCCCGGGATTTCTTGCCCCTTGTCATCTACAAGTGAAAATAGCACATAAGACTTGTCCTCTGCATCAAATGTAAAGACCACACGGCATTTTTGCTCTTTGTCACCTTCGCCAATTATCGTAAATTCTTGTGTTTCTTCATTCATTTGGGTTCCTCCTTTATACCTTTGCTGTCATTTATTAAGTGGATTTTATTTACCTCCACGCTATTATATAGTGGCCATCTATTGTTGAGTATTTTATAAGCGGGCTCTTGAGTAGTTCCAGTCATTTGATGAGTGCTGTCACCCTACTTTTGAGCGGTTTCTCTCACTTTACGAACGATTTTACAACACTCTTGAGCGAAACCCACATGTATCTCCACAATTCAACTACTAGACAGAGGCTCAATAAAAAAGGAACAAGGAATGCAAGCTGCGATCCTTGTTCCAAGCTTTAAGTTAGAAGATTATTCTTCGTTTTCATCCTCTAAAGCATTTAAAACGTCCTCTACCATATCCCACTCTGCTTCAGTTTCGATTGGTGTTAATTCACCATCTTCACCATTTTCAGATGGTACAAATGAAGATACGAAGATTTCAACTGAGCCATCTTCATCTTCTTCTGCGCCTACCATTGAGTAAAACACATATGATTTGCCAAACTCTGGAGATTCATGAACGTGAATCACTTCACAAAGCTGCTCGTTTCCGTTTTCGTCAATCACTGTAATGTGTTGAACATGTAGTTCTTCTTCATGGTTATGCTCGTGTGTCATGCCTAAGTCACCTCATCAATTAATTTTTGCTATCTAAGTAGCCTTGTAAAATCATCACAGCCGCCATTTTATCAATGACCTGCTTGCGCTTTTTGCGACTCACGTCCGCTTCGATTAGCATACGTTCTGCAGCCATCGTCGTTAAACGTTCATCCCATAACTTGACCGGTAGTGAAAATGTTTCTTCCAACAACTTTTTATAGTCCTCAGATGCTTCTCCACGCGGTCCTACCGTATTATTCATGTTTTTCGGATATCCTACAACAAATTCTGTTATAGCATATTCCTTTACTAGCTCGGCGATGCGGTCAATGCCGAACTCTCCGTTAGCCTCATCAATTTTTACGGTTTCAATACCTTGGGCAGTCCACCCGAGTGCATCACTAACAGCAACACCAACAGTTTTCGACCCAACGTCTAATCCCATAATTCTCATTTCTAGTCCTCGTTATTCTTTTTAATATAAAATTTAACAAGCTCCTCTAGAATTTCGTCACGCTCAAGCTTGCGAATTAAATTACGAGCATCCTGATGGCGAGGAATATACGCCGGATCACCAGAAAGTAAGTAACCAACAATCTGATTGATAGGATTATATCCCTTTTCCTCTAATGAAGAATGTACTTTCAACATTACTTGCTTGACTTCCTGTTCCATTGATTCTTCTGGAAAATTAAATTTCATCGTTTGATCAAATGAACTCATGACCAGCACCTCGCTTTCAGAAATAAGGAGATGTGCAGACAAGCTCATCTCCAATTTCTCTTTATTATAACATGTTTTGGCGTATTATCAATTATACCTCGGCATAATTACGTTCGGAATCAGCCAGAGGCTTTCACTTCTTTTCGTTGAAAGAAGTTAAATGGATTTAATATAATCATACACAGAAACTAGTGCTTCATCAAGTTTTGAGGCATCCTTTGCACCTGCCATCGCCATATCTGGGCGACCGCCACCTTTACCGCCACAAGCTTCTGCAACCATTTTCACAATATTCCCGGCATGGTAATTACCACCAACTAATTCTTTGGAAACCCCAGCGCATAACATAACTTTTTCGCCATCAACCGCTCCAAGAACAATAACTGCTTTTGGCATTTTCACTTTTAAGTCGTCCATCATTTGACGCAGTTGATTATTATCCTTCGCATCTACTTTTGTCGATAGAACTGTCACATCACCAATTGTTTGTGCTGCATCAACGATAGCTCCTGCCTGTGCATTTGCGATTTTTTGGGATAAAGCTTCATTTTCTCGTTGTAACTCTTTATAGTCAGCCTGCAATGCCTGCACTTTTGTCACGATATCTTTAGGGTTTGCTTTTAATAATGCTGCTGCCTCATTTAATAAAGCTTCTTCCTCTTTTACTGCTTCATAGGCAACCTTACCTGTCACAGCTTCAATACGGCGAGTACCTGCACCAATACCACCTTCTGAAACAATTTTGAAGAAGCCAATTTCAGAAGAACGTTTGACATGGATACCACCACATAGCTCAATAGAATAATCTCCGATTGAGACGACACGAACTACATCGCCATATTTTTCACCGAACAATGCCATTGCACCCATCGCTTTCGCTTCGTCAATGCCTTTTTCTTCAATAACGACCTCTATATCATCCCACACTTTCTCATTTACAATACGCTCGATTTGCTGTAATTCTTCTTTTGTAACTTGACCAAAATGAGAGAAGTCAAAACGTAATCGATCAGGACCTACATATGAACCAGCTTGATTAACATGATCGCCTAGCACATCTTTTAATGCACGTTGCATAATATGTGTGGCTGTATGGTTTTTAATAATTAAATTACGGTCATCACGATTGACCACTGCTTGCACTGCATCTTCTACATGCATTTCACCAGATTCAACTACTACTGTATGAAGCGGTTGACCATTCGGTGCTTTTTGAACATCTTTTACGATAGCCGTAAAACGATCATTTGAAATAGTACCGCTATCAGCAATTTGACCACCCATTTCTGCATAGAATGGTGTCTTCGCTAAAATAACGAATGCTTCTTGTCCTTCAGAAGCAACTTTTGCTACTTGACCATTGACGATCATTGCAGCGATTTCAGTAGAAACCGTTAACGTATCATGGCCAACAAATTCACTTGCAACTGTTAAGTTTGCTAATACTTCATTTTGTACTTGCATAGAATCAACATCTTGACGAGCTGCACGAGCACGTTCACGCTGTTCTTCCATCGCTGCCTCGAAGCCCTCATGATCAACCTTCATGCCCACTTCATCTGCATATTCCTCTGTTAATTCGATTGGGAAGCCATACGTATCGTATAAACGGAAGGCATCTGCACCAGGAATATAATCGTGGCCAGCTGTTTTTTGCGATTCCACTACTGCATTAAAGATTGCTAAACCACCGTCCAATGTTTCATGGAAACGAATTTCTTCATTTTTAATGACACGCTGAATAAATTCACATTTCTCCGTTACTTCTGGATAGAAGTCTTCCATGATTTTCCCTACAGTTGGTACTAATTCAAACATAAATGGCTTCTCAATGCCAATTTGTTTAGCATAACGAACAGCACGGCGTAATAAACGACGCAATACATAACCACGTCCTTCGTTTGAAGGAAGAGCACCATCGCCAATGGCAAAAGCTACTGTACGAATATGGTCTGCAATAACTTTAAACGGTGTATTAATATCCTCTTCTGAGCCGAAGATTTCATTTAAGTCTACTTCGCTAGGACGCTTATATTTACGGTTGGCAAATTCCTCGATTTTTTCAATGATTGGCATGAATAAATCTGTATCGAAGTTTGTTGGTACATTTTGAACAACGGATACAATACGCTCTAAGCCCATACCTGTATCAATATTTTGCTTTGGTAGGGGTGTGTATGTACCATCAGGATTATGGTTGAATTGCGAGAACACAAGGTTCCAAATTTCGAGATAACGTTCGTTCTCCCCACCTGGATACATTTCAGGGTCATTTTCATCCGAGCCATATTCTACACCACGGTCATAAAAAATCTCTGAGTTAGGACCAGATGGACCTTCTCCAATATCCCAGAAGTTTCCTTCTAAACGGATTAAACGCTCTTCAGGAATACCGATTTCTTGATGCCAAACATCATATGCTTCCTGATCTTCAGGGTGAATTGTGATAGATAATAACGCTGGATCAAAGCCCATCCATTTTTTATCCGTTAAAAACTCCCAAGCATAATGGATTGCTTCTTTTTTGAAGTAGTCACCAATGGAGAAGTTTCCTAACATTTCAAAGAATGTATGGTGACGAGCTGTTTTCCCAACGTTCTCAATATCATTGGTACGAATCGATTTTTGTGCATTCGTAATACGTGGATTGTCAGGAATAACACGACCATCAAAATATGGTTTAAGAGTGGCAACACCTGAGTTAATCCATAGTAGTGATGGGTCATTTATTGGCACAAGTGGCGCTGATGGCTCATGATGATGTCCCTTTTCTTTAAAAAATTCCAAATACATACGGCGAATATCTACTGCTTTCATTGGATAAATTCCTCCTATTTTATATTGTAAAATCACGATAAAAATCCTGCGATCTACATGAATTACACTTTGGAGAGTACTATCGAAGAAAATAAAAAAAGCCCTCATCCCCAAAAAAGGGACGAGGACTTGTCATTTGTCTCGCGGTACCACCCTAGTTGTAAGTAAAAAATGCTTACTTACCTCTTTAGCACTTGTAACGTCAGTGAACGGCAGGGATTAGCTGCACTCTGGAGTAGCTTTCGGCATTTGCTGTCGTGAGGATTTTTCCAGCCTAGAAATCCCTTTCTTGTACACGCACAAATACGTACTTTTTCCATCATCGTTTTTACTTTTTCTAACGAAATTATAAAAAAAATCTATTGTGCTGTCAATTACTACTATGACTAATGCTATCTAAGCAATCATTTTTTTAAAATATACCCACATACCCCAAGTAAAGAGCACTAGAAAAGCACTGATTGCAATTGTTGCAATAGGTGAATCCTGATAAGGTAACGGCACATTCATACCAAAAAAGCTAGTGATCACAGATAATGGTAACATTATTGTAGAAATAACTGTTAGTAAGTTCAGCTTTTCAATGGATTTACCACTATTAATTGAAAAATATGTGTCGAGGGTACTGTTAACTAAATCGCGGTATGTCTCTGTAGAGTCAACAATACGTTCTAGATGGTCATTTAAATCTTTATAGAATGGGATATTTTCTTCCTGTATCTCAAATTTCCACTGACCATTGATTGTTGAAAAAATTCTTCTTTGCGGCATGATGGCCTGACGAATTAAAATAATTGTCCGCTTTAGTGCAAGAAATTCCTCAGTCACTACTTTAGGTTGATACTCATAAATTTCTTCTTCTAGTTCATCTATGCGAGTTCGAATTCGCTCTAATACTGGAAAATATTCATCTGTAATGCCATCTATAATGGTATGCAATAAAAAATCAGTACCCTTTTCCATATATTCCGAACTATTAACACAAACATTTTCCATGTGACCTAGCCATTGCAATTTCCGTTTGTGTACAGTGACAACATAGTTTGGACCCATAAAAATATTGAGCTCAACGGTTGTAATTTCATTATTACTTTTTTCATTATAAATGGGTGCATGGAAAACAAAAAATTTATAATCGCCATAATTGTCCATTTTCGGACGGGAGCCTTCATGTAAGCAATCTTCAACTGCTAATGGATGAAAGCCAAATATATCTGCTATATTATTCAATTCATTATAACTATACGCATATAAATCTACCCATAATAAATCTTCATTTTGAATAGGTAGTTGTAAATCCTTCATGTTGAAATCATGTTGGACTGTCTTGTTTCTGCTATTAAAATAGTGGATTTTAATCATTGCACTTCACCTCATGTTTTGTTATTGAGGGAAACAAAAGGTCATCCTTTATCGCCTTTTGTCTGCGTTGGTGATCCGAAATGGATGCCTTTTATTTGTTTCCGTTTGCCTAAATGATACTTATTCGGTTCAGGACTACTATCCATTTCTCATCACCTTCCTTTCATAACAAAAACACGCCTTCTACGAATGAAGGCGTGTTGAATACACATATCAAAAAAGAGCAATAAAAAATCGTTGCATGCGTGTTACCTTCAAACGTTGAGTTTTAGCACTATGCGGCATAGGAATATGTCCAGCTACGTTAAAAAACACCTTATTTCGATGATTTCTGTTGACCCATTGGCGTCTCTCGACATTTTTGGGTAGTAGCGTATCTCCAGCATAGGAGCCTCACCTAACGAAGGGATGTTATTCTTTTATTCCTATAAATCATAGCGGATTGAATTCAAACTGTCAAACTGTAAATCATTCATTTTTCAAAAAGTCTTCCACTCTTTGCACCAAGTGGTCCCGTTTATACGATTGATAGAGCAGGCTAGATAAACGCACTGGATCACCAAAGAAAAAGCGTTCATATAGTGTTTGCCTTGTGCCAAAACTACTCATTGTTAAATCCCAAGCTAAACGAAATTTTTTCACTCGCTCTTCGCCTGTGTCTTTGAATGATTGCAAATAGTGATCAAGATCGCCTTCATCTGCTGCAAATGCTTTGGCACTTGGTATGGACATTAAGCCGCTTGCCCCAAGTTGTTGGATGATTTCCGTAAAAGTCGGATATACTCTCGGGAAAATTTGAATAGCTACTTGCAAAGTTGAGAGGTCTGGTCGAAGAAAGCCGAACATATCTCGCTGTGCATCTATTTCTGATTTTACGAGCATTGCCTTCATCGTTTCTAGTGTCACAATTACATCCACTACTTTTTGTTGTACATGTTGGTAATCACCGATATTAATGGTGTCCACAATCGACTGCACAACACCTAATACAAATTCAGTCTTCGCAATTTGGCGAGAAAGTACTTGATGTAAACTGTATGATTGGAAGCCACTAACATTCATAAATTGATTGGCAACATCTACATTTTCGTAATAAAAAACCCGTTCCCAAGGGACAACTACATCATCAAAAACAACAATCGCATCCATTTCTTCAAAACGAGAGCTTAATGGATAATCAAATGATGAATCTCCACCTACAAAAGATTGGCGACATAAAAACTTTAAACCCTTCGTATTACTCGGTATCGAAAAGCCGAAACCTTTTCCTTCATCATAACCATTTGTTGATAAAACGAGCAGTTCATCCGTTATGCCGCCCTGTGTTGCTAGTAATCTCGCCCCTTTAATGATTAAACCTTCACTCGTCTTGTCAATAATTTTGGCAGCAATCGTCACTTCTTCATCCTCATAGTAATAGCGCTTACGGTTTACCTGTGGTTCGATAAAGGTATGGGTCATAGTAATATCATTCTCACGAGCATACTCATAAAACTTCAGTAAATGCTCTGGAAAACAATTTGGCTTATCTTTTAAAAAGTCTGACGCTGAAGCTAAGGCCATTAAGGTCGTATTCATATAATCTGGGCTTCTCCCCATAAAACCATGGGAAGATAATGCCCATTCCCTTGCCGCATGGCGCCTTTTCACAAGATCTTCTGGCGTCATTACTTGAAGAAAGGACATACCAACTCTCTGCTTGCTAGTTGGCGATTCATAGGTCATTTTTTCAAGAAGAGCCCCTTGATGTTGTAAGTCAAAAAGTTTTGCTTGACTCTGCATAATCCCCTTAAATGCAGGATGTTCTGACACCTTTCCTGTCACGACTTCCCCATCAATCGAAATATACGTTTTTAAAGCATCTATGCGTTCAATATACTGTTGCCCTGTCATTATTGGCATGCTGTCACCCCTATACATTCCCTATGTTTTTGTACTCACCTAGTATATGAAATGTCCAAATATTAGGTGACGATAGGCTAAATAGAAAAGCCCGACTAGACAGTCTAATCGGGCATATACAGCAAATAGTAATTATTTTAGTCATTTAAAAAATCATAAGGGGAGATATCATTCATCCCAATCATTGGATGAATATATGGTGCTGTTTCTACTGTTAGCTTTTGTGCTATGGAGACAGGATTGTTCAACTCCTGCTCCTCTATTGACATAGCCTCTACTTCCACAATTTCTTCATTGATATCCATCGGATTAAGTCTTGCACGTAAAGAAGTGAAACGCTGTAGGTCATCTGTACGCTGTAAGCCATCTGCTAGTACATCCGGTTCACCACATAAAATCAAAAAGTTTTTAGCACGAGTAATCCCTGTGTATAAGAGATTACGCCGCAGCATTTTTGAATATCCTCTGACAACTGGCATAATAACTGTTTGAAACTCAGAGCCTTGAGATTTATGAATAGAGCAGCAATAGGCTAGTGTCAATTGGTTCAAATCACTGCGTTGATAGGTTACCTCGATACCATCAAAGGATACGATCAGTAAGTCCTGTTTTTCAATCGTTTCTTTTGCTTTAATAATACTGATGACCTCGCCCATATCCCCGTTAAAAACATTGCTCTCAGGTTGATTGACCAGCTGAAGTACTTTATCTTTTATGCGATAGGTCACATCACCAAAGACCAGCTCTTTTCTTGTTCCCGTATCATTTGGATTAATGAGCTCTTGAATCATTTTATTTAAATTATCAATACCAGCCGTACCTTTATACATGGGTGCTAGCACCTGAATATTGCGAATTTCCTGTCCTTTGGCTACTGCACTTTTGACAACCTGCGTGACAACATTGACAACTTGATCGGCTGAAGCCTTTATAAACGAACGATCAGATGTTTTAGCTGTTAAATCATTTGGAATCGTTCCCTTTTTAATTTGATGGGCAAGCTCAATAATTGTAGAGCCCTCTGCTTGTCGATAAACATCTGTTAATTCAACAGTTGGCAGCTGCTTTGATGCTAATAAATCCTTTAACACCTGTCCTGGCCCTACTGGTGGAAGCTGGTCCTGGTCCCCTACAAAAACAACCTGGACATCTTCATGTAAAGCTTTTAATAACTGATGGGCAAGCCATGTATCCACCATAGACATTTCATCCACAATGATGAGCTTTCCTGTTACCTCACGCTCTGTTTCTTCCTCTTTTTCTTGCCCTGTAAAGCCAAGTAGACGATGAATGGTCATTGCAGGAAGCTCAGTTGATTCGGCTAATCGCTTGGCAGCACGTCCAGTTGGTGCACAAAGGATGATAGGAAATGGTTCCTCTTTTTGAGCATATTCTTTTGGATTTAATGATAAACCATGTAGCTTTGCATAAACTTCAACCACTCCACGTACAACCGTTGTTTTCCCAGTACCCGGTCCACCTGTCAAAATCATGACGGCTGAATTTAAAGCCTGTTCAATAGCATTTGCTTGTGTCTCAGCGTAGGTGACATTGAGTAGCTCCTCTGTTTCTCCAATGGCTTTTCTAATTTCGTCCTTACTAAAATGCTCAGCCTTATTATTCCGTTCAATGAGCGATACGATTTTAGAGGCAATCCCTACTTCAGAAAAATAAAGGGATGGTAAATATAATCTAGTTTCTTCACCACAAATTTTACCTTCTTCACGTAGCTCAATACAGGCTTTAGAAATGTCCTCAAATGGGATCTCCTGCCGCTGACTTTGTTCAAGCATATCCTTTACTAGCGGTAGGACATGCTCCGCATCTAAATAGACGTGTCCATCTGATAAAGCAGCTGTATTTAACACATGAAATATCGCTGCTTTGACACGATCAGGATGTTTACCAGTAATTCCTAGTTTAGCCCCTAGTTCGTCAGCCCGAAAGAAACCAACACCTTCAACATCTTCGATCAAGCGATATGGATTTTCAGTTAGTAATTCTATGGCTTCAGTTCGATAGGTTTGATAGATTTTCATACCGAGCTGTGGACCAAAGCCCCACTCATTCAGTTGAATCATCACACGTTCTAGGCCTAGATTTTGTTCAATGGTGCGATGAATAACTTCTTTTTTTTCAGTGGATAAGCGTGGAACGGCGTCAAGTGCACTAGGATCTTCTAAAATAACACGAAGGGCATTAGCCCCTAGTTTTTCTACAATCGTTTCAGCCGTTTTTTTCCCAATTCCTACAAATAAGTCACTAGATAAATAATGAATAATCCCTTGCTCAGTTGCAGGAACCTCTTTCGTAAATGTCTCGATTTGAAATTGAGCACCATATTTAGGATGCTGTTTTAAGATACCCGTAAAACGATATTGTTCATCCATTTGTAATGGTGGAAAATAACCAACAACGATAATTTCTTTATCTTCATATTGTAAGTTCGTCTCTTGTATTTTCACACGTACAATCGAATACATATTTTGTGCATTATGAAAGATAGAGACGATTGGACGTCCGAGTATAAAGAATTTATTGAGTTCAAATAAATCTAGATGATCGGTCATGTTCGGTCCGTCCTTTCTTATTGTCTTCAATCTTTTTATTTTACCATAGCCTCATCAAAATATCGTAGATAAAAATGTATTCTCTACTTTACTTTTACATTATTGCGACAAATGACAATTCTCTGCCTTTATCTCTTATTCCATGCTATGATAAATAAGAATTAGTCGCACGGAAGGATTGTGAAGTTAGTGGAATTTAGACCTTGCATCGATTTACATGATGGCAAAGTAAAACAAATAGTAGGAAGTACTTTGGGTTATGCAAATCAAGCTGTCGTAGAAAATTTTATTTCTACACATGACGCTAGCTACTATGCACAAATGTTTGCAAAAGATCGCTTAACAGGTGGACATGTTATCATGCTTGGTTCTGGGAATGAAGAAGCCGCCTTAGCCGCTTTAGCAGCCTATCCTCAGGGCTTACAAATTGGTGGCGGCATCACGGCTGATAATGCACAAAAATATATTGAAGCAGGCGCTTCGCATATTATCGTGACATCCTATATTTTTCATGATGGACAGCTAGACCTAGCACGTTTAAAGCGTTTAAACCAACTGATAGGTAAAGAACGTCTAGTCATTGATCTTAGCTGCAAGATGCGTGATGGAAAGTGGTTTGTCATGACAGATAAATGGACTACATATAGTCACTTCGAAGTCAATGCAGCATCTATTGCCTATCTAGAAGATTTTTGTGATGAACTTTTAATTCATGCCGTCGATGTTGAAGGAAAAAAGGGGGGAATGCAGGAAAGCCTAGTAAGGGATTTGGCTGCCTGGACTTCTATTCCTACTACCTATGCAGGTGGTGTTCGTTCGCTGGAGGATTTAGAAAAATTTAATCAATTAGCCAACGGAAAACTGCATGTAACCATTGGCAGTGCCCTCTCTATTTTTGGTGGAGAGTTACCTTATACAGATGTAGTAAACTATTGTGAAAGAGGTGGGATCTTGTGAAGCTAATTTATAAAGATTATGTTTTTCCATTTCAAGAAACAAATTTAGAGAGAATCATAGATGGTAAATATTTTAAAGTAAATAAAAAAGATCATTCTCTTGCGATTCACGTGCAACTGGACAACGAACAAATGTTACTAGAGTTTTCAAAATCATTAAAGGCAACTTGTGGCTTGTTACGCGATCAAGAAACAGAGCCGTATATTGGAACATATATTGATTTACAGGTTTTTGTCGATGAGTTTAATAAGCGCTATAACTTAAATGCTGAAATTATTACTTAAACCGAAGGGGCACTAGCTCCTTTTTTTCATTTTCTCACCCCCATCTCCTCTATTTCTTTCAACAATTTCTGAAACCTTTTGTTTGTCATATGAGTTATATATTGTATAGCATTACGTATAAGGGGGTCACATGACTAAACTCCAGATTAAACATATACTACCTTATTTTTTTATGCTTCCCGCACTTCTTATAGGAACGATCGCTATGATCTTCTACGGTGTAGACATAAGTATTTGGATACAAAATATATTCATCTGGATGTTAGGCGTTTGTTTTGGCTATGTCATTTTAAATAAAACACCCCTAATAGAACTACATAAGAACCCTCTTTTGGTCACATCTATTTTAACTATTTTACTTATTCTGCCCTTTTGGTTTAATGGCTTAGAGGGTGTCCACCGATGGGTTACTTTGGGTCCATTCAATTTTTATATAGCCAGTGTTATTTTACCTATACTCATTGTTTATTTGTGGAGGCTATCAGAAAATAATTATTTACCATATGTTATAGGATTCATGATTCTCATAGGTGGTATTCTACTAGTACAACCAGATGCAGGGCAAACTACTGCTTTTGCTTGTGCCTCCACCATTATTTTATGGCGAGCTATAGAAAACCCTAAATGGCAGTACATTACGCTAATCATACTAACCCTATATGTCTTTACATCCTGGATTTACATCGATCATTTAGCTCCTGTACCATATGTAGAGCAAATAATATTTTTAGTAGCAGATATGGGAAGTATGTTACTTATTTTAGGGGTTGGAGCCCTTCTATTATTAGTCTATCCATTCTTTATCACATGGAAAAAAGATACATTAGCAAGCGCTTTAGGACTCTATTTCTTGATGACAATTCTTGTCACTTTCTTTGGCCATTTTCCAATGCCTATTATGGGTTATGGAATTTCACCCATTATTGGCTATCTCATTGCGATTACTGCCACACAGAAAATAAAAATGGCACAAACCAACTAGAAAGGATTTACAAACAATGAAAACTGAACTAGAGGTAAACTCTTTAAAATCATTCCAAACTGAATTAACACGTTTCTTTTTAGCCTACAAATTTGCTCTACAGGAAGTAGAAACGAAAATAAATATATTGCAAGAAGAATTTAAGTTGATTCATGAATACAATCCAATTGAGCATATTTCCACTCGTGTAAAATCACCGAAAAGTATTTTAGCGAAGATGATGAAAAAAGAGCTTCCCCCATCCATGGAGGCTGTTCGTGAAAATATTCGTGATATAGCAGGCGCTCGCATCACCTGCTCTTTCGTGGAAGATATTTACAAGGTTAGTGCCATGTTACAGGCACAGCATGACATTGAGGTTGTTGAAGTGAAGGATTATATTGCTTATCCAAAAGAAAATGGCTACCAAAGCTTACATCTCATTATTAAAATTCCTATCTTTATGTCAGACCATATGGAAAAGGTTTACACAGAGATCCAAATTCGTACAATAGCAATGGATTTTTGGGCAAGCTTGGAGCACAAAATTTATTATAAGTATAACAAAGAAGTACCCGAGCATATTCGTATTGAATTAAAAGAAGCCGCACTACAAGCAGCCGAATTAGATCGAAAAATGGAACGTTTGAATAAAGAGATCAATATTTTAAAAGAAAATGAAGCAGAGCCATCATTACTAGACAGTACCCCTATTTCACATTTAGCGAAATACTTAACAGAACTACCTAACAATCAATGACACTCCGTTGTCATTATGACCAAAACTAAATGAACATAAAAATCCACCTAGCTTTCGGTGAGAAAAGCAAAAGACCCAATTGTCCAATGTTCTTTTTCACAGAGAGTGAGGTGGATTTTTACAGTTTTAAAGCTTTGTAATGATTATGCCTGCTCTTTGGATTTCGTCGCTACAAAGAAGGAGAAAATAAGGGCACAAATGGCAAAAACAAAGGTAGCGACATAAACATAGCTTACGCCATTCGCAATAGTTTCTTTTAAAAAGCTTACTTCTTCTAGACTAAAGCCACCTCTTGCAAATTCACCATTTAATTGAATTTCACCTTTTCCTAATGAAGCCATTTTTTCACTCGTTGCTAAGTTAAAAATCATCCCAAATAGTGCTGCCCCAATCGCTTGACTAAATGTATTTGTAAAGGAGTTTAAACCAATTGAGATGCCAAGCTGCTTCGGATTTGCCACCTTTTGAATGGAAATCATCAACATTGGCATGATAAAGCCCATTCCTAGACCAACTAATGATGAAGCGAAATAAGCGCTGAAATCGCTAGAACCTGAAGATAGTCTTGCCAGTAATAGAGTACCCGTAACCAGTAAAATTGTCCCCATTTGGATAATTCTTTTATTCGTTAAACGCCCGATTAAATAACCTGCCATAATGGAGTTTACCGTCCAGAAAATAGACATCGGTGTTAATAATAAGCCTGCTTGTGTTGCATTTTTACCAAGAACACTTTGGGCAAATATCGGAATATAAACCGTTACACCAATCACAATAGACATCCCGCTTAATGTTAAGACATTTATGACCATTAGTCGCCCATTTTTAAACAGTGCTAACGGAATAATTGGCTCTTCAGCTCGTAATTCCACCCAAATAAAAATACCAAGGAAGACAACCGCAATTAGATACATTAGCAATGATTGACCTGATAACCAAGCCTGCGTTTTACTGTTTTCGATAATCACAAATAACAACGCCACCATGCCAATTGTAAATAGTACAGCACCTAGGTAGTCAATTTTACGCTTCACCGCTTCTATTTGCTCTTTATAATGTTTCGCAATTAAATAAATAGATGCTAAACCAAATGGGACATTAATGAAAAAAATAAAGTGCCATGACACTTGGTCTACAATAAAACCTCCAAATAATGGACCAACTACGCCAGACACGCCCCATACCATACTTAAATAGCTTTGTCCTTTGGCACGCGCTTTTTCAGTCTTATATAGCTCCCCAACCATTGTTAATGTGATCGGTAAAATTGAACCTGCACCAATACCTTGGATTGCTCGAAAGACAATTAATTGCTCCATCGATTGGGCTAAACCACATAACATCGAGCCTACTAAAAAAATAATAATCCCTGTAATAATCATTCGCTTGCGTCCAAATAAATCGGCTAGCTTGCCAAAAATAATTGCAGCAATAGCAGAAGCAAGTAAATAAGCGGAATAAATCCAGCTAATTAAGTCTACGCCTAATAAATCAGCTGTAATACTTGGAATAGCCGTACTTACAATTGTTCCTTCAATTGCGGCAAGTGCTGTTACAAGTAATAGTGCAATAAATACTTTATTCATCCTGTCACCTTTTCCTTTCCTGCATAACAAACATTACCAAGTTTGAACGAAAAATAAAAGAGGAAGGAATTCATTTGCTGAAAAATAATAAACGATATTTATAGATTGATTTGCATTTTGATAGAAAAAAGCAGCAAGTTCATCAATTGACACTTGCTGCTAATCATCTATCAGTTAAATCGTTGGGCAATCATATCATATATATAACGTGCTTGGTCATATTCAGGTTGTAATGTAAAGGCTTGTTTCAAATGATACATCGCATCTTCCGTTTGTTCTGTGGAAACAGCATAGAGCACGCCTAAATTATAATGTGCATCTGCATTATTCCAATCCTGCTCGATTAAGAGATCCAGTTCCCTCTTCCCTTCCTCAAACATTTCTAGCGCACATAGCACAATCGCATAGGTTAAACGAATTTGTGTATCTTCTGGCGCAATTTCTACGGCACGTTGTAAATAGGGCAATGCCAGTTTTGAGTTCTCCATACGCTCAAAGCATTTCCCCATCATATAATAAACATCTGCCCCTTCAATCTGATGTTTAAGTGCTTGTTCATACAGTTTTACAGCTTCCGCATAGCGTTCCGCATTATAATATAAATTGGCTAAACCGTAATAAGCTGTCGCTGCAGTTTCATCTACAGTAATCGCCTTTTGGAAGAAACGTTCTGCACGTTCTGTATCCTCTAACACAGCTAACAAATTGCCGAAATTCACATAACCAATGGCATTTTCGGGCTCTGCTTCAATTGCTTTTGTAAATAGTTGGGCAGCATCCTCATAACGTTTTTCTTGAAATGCTTGAATACCCTGTTCATTATAATTCATTCGTTCTTCACCTCTATGTAGCGAAAGACTGCTTCTAGAAAGCCAAGAGGCAGTAAGAGCAGTCTTAACGCAAGTTATCCAACATATGTTAGTTTTTCATTACTTTTAAAGACTTCGTCAATCGTACCGCCACCCATACATTCATCACCATTGTACAGCACTACGGCTTGTCCTGGTGTAATCGCACGTACAGGCTCTGCAAATGTAATGTGTGCACGACCATCTGGTAAAATTTCAACTTCTACTGGTGTATCTGTTTGACGATAGCGAAATTTCGCTGTGCAAGAAAATTTCCCAGGCAATTTTTTTGTCGAAGTATAGTTCATTTTCACAGCAGTCAATGATGTAGAGTATGAAAACTCATTGTCAAAGCCTTGTCCAACAAGTAACACATTACGCTCTAAATCTTTCCCTAGCACAAACCAAGGCTCACCGTCTCCACCAATACCAAGACCATGTCGTTGCCCAAGTGTATAGTACATTAAACCATCATGTTGTCCCATCACAACGCCATCCATTGTTTCCATTTTGCCAGGTTGAGCTGGTAAATATTTACTTAAAAACTCCTTGAAGTTACGTTCTCCGATAAAACAAATACCTGTTGAATCCTTTTTCTTGGCAGTGGCAAGTCTAGCTTCCTCTGCAATTTTACGCACTTCTTTTTTCTCAATATCGCCAATTGGGAACATCACATGGGCTAATTGCTCCTGTGATAGTTGATTTAAAAAGTATGTTTGATCTTTGTTATCATCAACGCCACGTAACATTTTCACTTCACCATCAACACTTCGATCAATACGTGCATAGTGTCCTGTCGCTAAGTAATCGGCGCCTAGGTTCATGGCATGCTCCAAAAATGCTTTAAATTTAATTTCTTTATTGCACATCACGTCAGGGTTTGGTGTACGCCCTGCTTTATATTCTTCTAAAAAGTATGTGAAAACTTTATCCCAATATTGTTTCTCGAAATTGACAGCATAGTATGGGATACCGATTTGATTGCATACTTTAATCACATCATCATAATCTTCAGTCGCTGTACAAACACCGTTTTCATCCGTATCATCCCAGTTTTTCATGAAGATCCCGATTACTTCATACCCTTGTTGTTTTAACAAGTATGCAGCCACCGATGAATCTACCCCACCTGACATGCCGACGACAACGCGAATTTGTGAGGGGTCACGTGTTTCTTTCATTGTGGTCACCTTTTCTTTTATCTAATTACAGTTGATGCTTCAAAAATTATAGAAACATAACGTCGTATTTCGCAAATTATTTGTTAGCTAGTTTTTTCACAATTTGAGCTGTTTTTTCCGCTGCATCGCGTATATCGTTTTCCGTTAAATCTTGCCCAAAGCTAAATCGGATGGAGTTTCGTAATTCCTCTGCTCCTTGCCCGAACATCGCTACTAACACATGCGATGGATCAATCGAACCAGCGGTACATGCTGAACCACTTGATACACAAATACCTGCCATATCAAGATTCACTAGAAACGATTCTACTTCCATCCCTTTAAAGCTAATATTTAGTACATGAGGCAATGAATGCTTTTCTTCACCATTCACATGGAACGCTAGCTTTTCCTGTGTAAAAACTTCGAGCATAATTTGCTTAAAGTGATTGTATAGTGAACGCTTTTCTTCACGCAACTTATTTGCAACTTGCACAGCAGTCGCAAAACCAATAATGGCTGGAATATTTTCAGTACCTGCGCGACGTTTTTTCTCTTGTGCGCCCCCAAGAGCAAAGCTCGCTAACGGTGTTCCTGTCTTTTGGTAAAGGAATCCAACACCTTTAGGACCATTGATTTTATGTGCAGATACACTCAATAAATCCACCTGTAATTGGTTTACATCTATTTTCTCCAAGCCGTAAGCTTGAACTGCATCTGTATGGAATGTGGCATGATGCTCACGCAATAGTTCACCTATTTCAGCAATAGGCTGAATTGTACCTACTTCATTATTACCATACATAATCGTCACTAAAATAGTATCTTCGCGAAGGGCTTCTTGAACATCCTCAACCGCTACACGTCCCAATTGATCTACTGGTAAATAGGTCACCTCAAAGCCATCGCGTTCAAGTTTTTCACAAGTATGTAACACCGCATGATGCTCTACTTGTGTTGTAATGATGTGTTTCCCTTCGTTTGCACGGGCATAGACAGTGCCTAAAATGGCTGTATTATCAGCTTCCGTGCCGCCGCTTGTGAAAATAATTTCTCCTGCTTGGGCACCGATGGATTTCGCTAATAACTCACGTGCATTGTCTAAATATTTTCGTGCTTCTCGACCTGCGCCATGAATACTTGATGCGTTGCCAAAAACCTGCTGCATAGCAGTCGTCATCGCTTCTATTACTTGGCCATTCATCGGAGATGTAGCCGCATGATCGAGATAAATATATGAATTCATGTTGAAAACTCCTTTTTGATCAATTACGCCTCGACGTAATTGCCGCTGACACTTCACTTTCGCGCAGATAAACAATACGTCCACTTTTTTCAAACTAATGAGTAACAGTTAGCCTACTATCGTCACATTCTGTGACAACGGTAACTAACCTGCATCATGCAGGCCTCTCTTCAAAATATGTGACTTCCGCCAGAGGCTATATCTTGATTCAGCAATCGTTTGAACACTCACTGAAAAAATCAGCATCGCATTCAGCTTCCCCTTCATAAGTGGAGTCTTCTCCTGAATCAAGATCAGAAGCGCAAAAACCCACATCACTCATCGTAAAAATAGCCATTGAGATAAGACTATTTCACAAAATGAATGAGATTGATGCGGGCGTAGCGCTTTAGCTCGAACATTTTAAATATAGAACATGTAACCTTCCGCTACATTTTCTTCTGTATATTGTGCTAGGTCTTCAATTGTCGTTGTATCTAACACATTTTTTACTGCATCGCGAATACGTAGCCATAACTCTCGTTGTGGCGCTTCCTCATTTTCAATACCCTCTACTGGTTGAATAGGCCCTTCTAGCACACTAATAACATGGGCTGCTGAAATTTCGCTAGGTGGATTCGCTAGCATATAACCACCATAAGCACCACGTACACTTTTTACTAAGCCTGAATTACGAAGCGGAGACACTAATTGCTCTAAATATGCTTCAGAAAGCTCCTTTTCCGCAGCAATTTTACGCAATGGAATCGGCCCTTCACCATAATGCTTTGCTAATTCAATCATAATCGTAAGCCCGTAACGGCCCTTTGTTGAAATTTTCATTTTATCACCCTCAATTAGTCTAGTCAAAATACTACAAACAGTATATCATAATCTCCTCTTGATGAACTCGGAAATACACCTAGAAGGATGTGATATACTAATAAATGCGATTCAAAATCGTTCAAAAAAAACAATCAGCGCTTTATTTTAGCGTATAAACATGGTCGAAGCAAAAAATGACAACGACTGAAAGGGGGAACTAAATTGCATAATGAACCACTCGCTTTTCGAATGCGTCCTTTAACCCTTGATGAAATAGTTGGGCATCAGGATTTCATTGGTCCCAATACAGCCCTATATAAAATGATTCAAAACGAACATGTACCTTCCATGTTGCTATACGGAGAACCTGGAATCGGTAAAACTTCTATTGCAAATGCCATTGCAGGAAGCTCTAAGCTCCCTTTCTTTGCACTCAATGCAACGCGAGCTGGCAAAAAAGATGTGGAAGATATCGTACAAGAAGCCAGAATCTCTGGAAAAGTACTTCTTTTTTTGGATGAAATTCATCGTTTCAATAAATTACAGCAAGATACTTTGTTACCACATGTTGAAAATGGCTCAATTGTATTAATTGGAGCCACAACAGAAAACCCTTACCATGACGTCAATCCAGCTATCCGTTCACGTTGTGGAGAAATTTACCAGTTAAAACGACTGACAAAGGAAAATTTAATTGAGTTGATTGAAAAAGCACTAGCAGATGAAAAACGAGGGTTAGGTAAATATCATTTTGTATTAACACCCACTCAAATTGAGCAAATTGCAGGAGCCGCAAACGGGGATGCGAGGAAGGCATTAACACTACTAGAATCCCTTTATTATGCGAGTGATGAGGTTGATGGGCAGACGCTTGCAGCCGATCATGTTATTGAGCATCTCATTAGCCGAATCGGTGTTTATGGCGATAAAAAAGGTTCTCATTTTTATAATTTACTTTCCGCCTTGCAAAAATCTGTACGTGGCAGTGATACCAATGCTGCTTTATATTATTTAGCGCATTTATTGGAAACAGGCGATTTAGTGGCCGTCAGCAGGCGCCTGCTTGTGATGGCTTATGAAGATATTGGTCTTGCCAATCCCGATGTTGGTCCTCATATGCTGGCTGCCATCCAAGCAGCCGAACGACTAGGGTTACCTGAGGCACGTATTCCACTCGCAAGCGCCGTCATAGAAATGTGCCTTGCCTCTAAATCCAATTCTGCCATAGCTGCAATAGATGCTGCCATTACAGCGATTCATGAAGGCAAAACAGGTGATATTCCTCATCATTTACGAGATGCTCATTACGAGGGAGCGAAAGATTTAGGACATGTTGGCTATCAATATCCACATAACACACCCATTGGCACTTTTGGTGGTTGGGTAGACCAGCAATATTTACCGGATGAACTTGTAGGAGCAGAATTTTATAAACCTGTTATTGCTGGAGAAGAAAAACGAATGGCAGGCATCTATGAAAAGCTCAAATCGTTCCATCAATAGCAGCACAAAAGCAAAGTCACGATTTCCAGTACTGATAGTGACTTTGCTTTTTACAAAATAACAGGATGGGCTGCTTTGATGATCATCCTGTAAAGCTCTGGTTATTTGCTGTGTATCGCTCTTTATAAAACAAATTTAATGGCTCTGCTACATGTCGAAGTGATGACAAAAGGGATTCTTTCCCATCCTCTTCATTGACCTTACTATGCAAAAAAACAATCAAATTATACGATTGATACAACACACTCGCGAATTCTTGATTGTTTTCTCTCACTTCAAAGCGAATTGCTTTTACAGCAATAGCTTGTGCAATTTTTTGTTCTCTTGTTTCATAGGATGGCTCTATATTTAATTCATCATCCGTCACTCTGTATAACCGCTTTAATGCACCATACACCTCTTGGTTTCCACTAAACCGATCCTTTAACCACTGCAAGACAAATTGTATAAGAATAACTGCATATACAAGGGAAAGACATGCATCACCACGCGACTTTTTTGCTAAGCGCTGGAAAGATTCTGCTTGTGTCACTAATTCAAAAAGAATTAAACGAATTGGGTACAGCATGGCATGACCACTATTAATGTATAACTTTTCTCGATCCCTGTACATTGCCAACCAAATATCTTTGACCAATGAAATAGATTTTCTTGTAGAGAGCGCTAATTGACACTGTATAAGTTCCTTCTCAATCGTGGGTTGGATAAGTCGTTGAAATAAATGCTCATCTTCCTCACTAACTAGTAAAAGCGGTTTTTCCAAATTCGCCAAATCTAATTCTATACCGTTTACAATCATTGCCTAGCCCCCTTTCAATAAGTTCTTACAGTGTTGAATAAAATGAACATAGGAGAACCCATTTTTTAACTATAATTCGACAAAAAATCATAATTCCCTTTAAGTAAAATGGTCTTTTTTTACTTTCCAAATAACAAAAAAAGAACCCACGAAACAAAACGAAGCAAGTAAATCCACTTTTTTCTACCATCGAATAGTATAGAAAAACGAGAATTACTTACAAAAGTTACGTAGATTCTTGTCGTATAGGCTATTTTCTGAAAATAGCTAGTCTAATAATGTCTAGGCTGTCAGTTCTTCATCAACAAACGCTTTGAACTGTTCCAGACACTGCTTCACATCACCCTTTTGTGCAAGCACTTCATTGCGTATCGTTGTCATTTTTTCTTCATCCTCTAGCACTTCCGTTAAGAGAGCAAAGATATCTGTTAATAATAATTCATTCTCTTCCTGTTCAATTCCCGGTAAGGAATAAGCTGCTATTGTTAATAAACGCTCCACTTTTTCAGGTGTTTTTTGCAAGGCATTCGAAGAATAATAGGTCGATGCAGCTAAAAAGTAACATAATTTTGCACAACAATCGATAAACAAATGCCAATACGTATTTGCGCTTGGTAATTCCCCTGATCGATGATCAACATACTCTTTATAATAAGTTGTTACTTGACTATATAAAGGATTCAACCCTCTCATAGCTTTCGGATAATTATTAGATGTATCCAAATAGTCAAATACAATGGCATTCATTTTCTCTTGAAGTTTGACAATATCTAAATGATCACGAATTACTTGAATTTCCATTTTCCCACTCTCCCATATGTCATTTGCTGTTTTAACTTCCTGGCTATTTACTAAGTAGCTCGGAGCATCCCAAACAAACTGATCGATTATCTAATGGATGATTTAAATTATATCAATAAACTATATGGAGTAGTGAGGACATGAAAAAAATAAGACAATTTCGTGAATTAATAGCATTTTATGTACATAAGACGAACTATTTTGGTAAAATTATACCCTTTGTACATAATCATCAAATAACCAGGGTTCCTTTACCCGGTCAACAATTTCAATAATGCTCCCCTGCATATATTTTTTAATGCGCTTTTGAGGTATATAAAAATAAGCATTGTTCATAATTAACCATTCACTTAATGTTACATTATTATCTGCTTGATGATTCGTTAAGATTTTCTTATGCCGCAGAACATCCGCCATTTTATAAAAACCATCGGACAATTCATAGGCAGATACATCAAAATTAAAAATGGGGCTGACTACTTGTCCAACATCAAAAATATGTATAGTTTGCTTCTCTTCATCAATCGCTAACTCTACAGTGCTAATTTCATCGAAAAGATTTAAACCTCTATATTCCATTTGATAAATTTTTTCCATCTGTATGCGCCTCCTTTTTTCAACGGTCTAATTGTAACATAGAAAAAGTAGCTACTTCTCAAAACAATGAGGCAGCTACTTCTACGAAAATAATCAATTATGCTGTTTTTTGAAAATAATTTTCTGACATTATCCTTGTACGCGCGTAATTTTCACATCTTTTAAGATGGTATTGATTACCCAGCTCGCCGCAATTAAACCTGCTACGGACGGTACAAAGGCATTGGATGAAGGCGGCATTTTTGCCTTACGAATTGCCGCATCAGGCTTACCAACATGCTCTACGACATCAGGACGTACAACAATTGGACTTTCATCAGAAAAAACAACCGTTACTCCCTTATGAATACCCTCTTTACGAAGCTTTGTACGAATTATTTTTGCTAATGGATCTGTATGTGTTTTTGATATATCCGCAATTTGGAAACGAGTAGGATCCATTTTATTTGCTGCACCCATACTTGAAATAATAGGAATATTACGTTGCAAGCATTCCTTCATTAGATGAATTTTGTACATCACTGTATCGCTTGCATCAATGACATAATCAATGCCTTGTGCGAAAAACTTTTCATAGGTTTCTTCCGTGTAAAACATGTGCATATCAATGACTTCACATGCTGGGTTAATATCTGCAATGCGCTCTTTCATGACAGCTGATTTAGATTTGCCTACAGTTGATAGATATGCTACTAGTTGTCTGTTGACATTTGTAATATCGACATTATCCTTATCAACTAAAATAATGCGACCGATTCCACTTCTTGCGCATGCCTCGGCTGCAAATGAACCAACACCACCTACACCAAGTATGGCAACCGTTGTATTTTTTAATTTATCGAGACCCTCTGTTCCTATAGCGAGCTCGTTACGCGAAAATTGATGTAACATCCTGACACTCTCCATCTGTGTATTTTATTAGTAAACCTAGTTATATACTAAGATAAAATCAAAATCTATCTTACATTTTATCATGTTATTGTTCAAGAGAAAATTATAAAGAAAAAAATGAAAATTGCCTACTGAAAACCATCCAAATAAAAGTAATTAAACAAGGATTTTAAAATAAAGTCGGAATGCTTCCTCGGCATTATTTTCTAAAGGGAAACGGTTGATTCCACTCCAGGCTGATACTTTCCACATGCGGTGTCGAGCTACTTTCCCCGCAGGAGTCACCGCCCTTTGCTACATTCAACATCTATATAAAGTAACTCCATCAATATATGTTGATGAAAAGTAAACTTTTGAAGTGATAAACGATGCTGACGAAGAATGAAATCAACGAATGTAAATAATTAGAACTGTTTACGATTGATCAATTGGTAAGACAAGATCATTAAGTGCGAAAATTAGAGGCCACTATTAATTTTTCGTTTATTTATCCATTAGTAGAGAACCCCTATTCTGATTATGGAATGGTTTATCAAATATTGAACAAAGAAAGAAAAATGACAAAAGCCATCGAGAGTGAACTTCTCGATGGCTACAGTCTGTGAGATTGATGACTCAATCCCTCTCTCACCTTTTTTCATTTTGTAAAGCCGAATGATGCCCATGGTTGAATATGTGCTAATAAAAATTGTTCTTCCTCAACAACGCTAGCGATAACATTGCTCGACCCAGCATTTGGGATTTCTTTTAGAACAATTTGTAGCTCCCCCTTATAACGAACATCCAAATTATTATCAATCGTGATATCGCCTCTTTTTAATGGTCGTGTATCATGCACAGGAAAATCTCCGTTTTTATATTTAACCCGAGATTGTGTGCTACGAATGACATACTCAGAGACATCCCCTCTATTAAAATGGGGCTCTTTAAAAAGAATCGTTTCCTCTAAAATACTTGTGTCTGCTGACGGGACAACCTTTATTTCAAGCTTATTGCGATTTAATTGACCTAACGCACGTATTTCCTCCTCAGAGGCATACATATTGCCAATAATACAATCATCAATGAGCCCTGTATGCCATAAATCTTTCGCTTGTACAGTGATAGGAAGATGACGATGCTCCTCTAATGTAGGTAACCCGTATTCCGTTTGCTCCCAAGGTCCAAATTGACCATGCTGCGAGGAAATCATCGCGGCAGTTCTCAAGTTGTGTGCTTTAAAGTGTTGGGATGTTTGTAAAAAGTGCTGACGAGATAGCCCAGTAAAGCGTCTTGGGTAAAAATTATGACACCCGATAATGTTCTCTTTGTTGGGCTGGTAAGAAACAATATTGTCTACATATTTCGTCCCGTTACTAATGTTTAATTCTATTTTTAGATTACTTGCGTCAAGTGACATCAACGCTTCTTCCTGACCAGAAAATCCCATGTCTAAACGTAAGGCTGCCAAATAATAATGTTCCTTCAAATAGCCAATATCTTTAAAGGTTAAGCCTAAATCATCCAAAACAGCTGGTGCGATATCAGCCGATATGTCAAAACCAAGCTGCTGCGCAAAGGCATTAATTTGCTGTAATTTCTGACGCTTCCCTTCCTGTTTTAATGACATCAAACAGGTAAAGATCCGATCAAAGCCATTGTCATGAGCAAGCTGAACATAGCGCTTCATTTCGTCTAGTGTACTATGCTGTGGATATAGCGAAATTCCCAATCTTCTCACTTCAAACCCTCCGTTAATTGACGCTTATACTTCTACTTTTTCCCCTTTGGATTCCACAACAGATTGTTCGCTCTGTGCTGCTAAAGCAGCCTTTTGTTCATTCTGTTTTGACAAGCGATTTGCCATGGATAAAAATGGTAAGTAAATACAAATAGCTACAACAATTAAGACAATACTCAGTACAGCTCCACGCCAAGATTGCGTGACTAGGAAACCATTAATAATTGGAGGCGTCGTCCATGGAACAGCAATCGTTGCTGCTGGCACCCAACCCCATTTTGTTACAAAGAAAGCAATTGTCACATTGACCATTGGTGTCAAAATAAATGGTACAAATAAAATTGGATTTAAGACAATTGGTAAACCAAATAGTAATGGTTCATTAATATTAAATAATCCTGGAGCAGCGGATAATTTACCAACCGTATTATATTGTTTGTTTTTACGAGCAATAATGAATATTGCGATAATTAAAGCGATCGTTGTACCTGAGCCACCCATATTAATAAAAGCGTCAAAGAACGGTTTATTAATAATGTAAGGTGCGACTTTTCCAGCAGAAATGGCTGCCACGTTAGCATCAATTGCTTGTAGATTAATCGATTGCATAAACGGCTCGATAATATTTGCCCCATGAATACCAAATGTCCATAAAAATGTTGGAATGAAGGCTAAAATAAGTCCAGCTACCCATGTATTTGTTAAGCCCATAAATGGTTCTTGAATCGATGAATAAAACGTTCCAATAATATCGGGTATATCAAACCCAGCAGAAATGATCGTACGAACTAATGCTAATAAACCAATTGTTATAATTGCTGGAAGTAATGCTGCAAATGACTTTGACACAGCGGATGGCACACCCGCAGGCATTTTAATTAAAAGCTTTGGATTGCCAGATAAACGAGAAAATAGTTCTGCGGAAATTAAAGCGGTAATGAGGGCAACAAATATTCCTCCTGTACCTGTCGTTAAACCTGTTAATCCCCCTTCACCAAACGTACCAAATGTCATATAACTGGCAAGCCCTATTACCCCACCAGATAATGCATCCTTGTCATAGCTTTTTGTCAGATGATAGGCAACACAAAAGGCTAATAATAGGGAGATAATCCCAAATGTCGCCCCCCAAATATTACCCCCAAACTGTGTCCATGTCTCATGCTTCCAAATGGCATCGAGTGCATTTTGATATAATTTAATGGGCAAATTGTTAATAAGTACAGCTAATGATCCAACAATTGTCAATGGCATGATCGTAATAAAGCCGTCACGAATAGCAACTAAATGACGCTGATTCCCAACCCTAGCAGCAACCGGTACAAATTTTTCTTCTAAAAAACGGAACATTCACATACACTCCCTTTGCTTTTTATTGTGACATCAAAATTTGATGTTACTCCCCTTTGATTCGTTCATATAACTCAATCATTTCTTGCGCTAAATCGCGAAAAGTAATAGCATTCATTAAATGATCTTGCGCATGAATTAATAACATGGAAACCTCTACTTTTTCTCCCCTTGCTTCTTGAGACAGTAACCCCGTTTGAGCATGATGTGCTTCAATTAAAGACTCATTTGCTAATTTAATTTTTTCTTTTGCTTCCTCAACTTGCCCCTTTTTCGCTAGTTGAAGAGCTTCCATACACTCACTTTTCGTATTGCCACTATGCACAATAAGACCCATAATGGACTCCATTAATGCTGCTTCTCCCACTCCCTTTAACCCCTTTTTCATCCAATTAAGTGTAGTGCTTGCTTCAGGACATTTTCACCATTCATCATGCCATAATCCGCCATATTGATGACATCGATTGGAAAGCCCCTATCCTTGAATTTTGTTTCAAATGACCCCTTTAAATAGCGAACCTGAGGACCTAATAACAGCACATCCGCTTTTTTCGTCGCTAATACTTTTTCCACCTCACCTTCAGCAATGGCATAAATATCAGCTTCAATATTTTGCTCTTGAGCAGCTTTTTGCATCTTTGATACTAATAAACTAGTACTCATACCCGCTACACACACTAACATAATATTTTTCATTCGAAACACTCCTTTTTATGTTTTTTTGATTGTGTAATCGCTTACTTATTTTGAGAATAGCACCTATTGGTATATACCACAATACACTTTTTACATTAATTTTATATACGTGTAATTATTTACAAAATTGGGCTATTGTTTTTTTATAGCAACATAAACGATTCTACCCAACTGGTATAGTCCAGAAAAAAATCCAAAAAAATTTAAAATTTTCAAACCATTCAGTGCTTAAAAATACTCATAAAATGCTGGCTTTTCAGTAGGTAATGCCCTTTGCCATTGTTGTACAATCTTTTCCACTGTCGATTGATTAGCATAGACAACAGCCTCTTTGACGGAAAGATAACCAACCATCATTGCAGAAAAAAGATTAATTGGTAGTGTTAACATATGCTTGTCAGAGACCGAATTTGTCTCAATTATGGACACTTGACCATTTTTATTTATTTGATAGATATGCTCATTCCAATGACAAAATGGATCGTCAATACGTATCGTCAATGTTTCTGTGATATCTCCCCATGGATATTGCTGCATAAAAGCTGCAACGTCTACGACTCTAACCATCACATCCTGTATGACTTCCCTTTTGAATTGTGGCTCTTTGAAATAAAAACCAAAGGGATAATGATTGCTAGTAACACCTTTAATTTGATCGACACTTGCTGCATGTGATGTAATATAACGCCATATGCCTTGCTCCGCTAAATAATTAGCTACCATAAAGTCTTGAATGACAAACGTCCCCTGCTGAATGGTATAACGAATATAGCCCTCTATTTTATCTGCTTGAAAATAGGCTGCAAAATGGCTGTCAGGGCTCCTTCTCTCAATTCTTTTCCACCAGGCATCATCTCTTACCATGCCTCCATTTTGCAATATTGCCATTATATTATGAAAATCCTTTATTTCCTTGAACAGCTCAGGCTCAACCCATTCAAAGCTCATCCGTTTGACGATATCCAGTTGTTTCCCAAACGACGGAAATTGTGCTTGTGGGATCGTGTAATGAAGCTTCTCAAAAAATAATTCCCAACCAAAATATCGATAGAAGGACACAGAAAAAGGCGCCAAAACTGAAATGGTTTGCCCATTATCCCGCATTTTTTGTAGGGCTTCTATCATGAGCCTTTTAATAATACCTTGTTGTCGGTACTCAGGATATGTTGCAACAAAGCCGATTCCGCCCATTTTGTAAGGAACACCATGAACCGTCATGTTGAGTGGCAATATTAAAAGCTGACCGACAATCTTTTTATGATCATAAGCTCCTAATGTCGTACTCTGCTCTATCCAATAATGAAAGTCCTCTCGTCGAGCCCCTGTGTATTTATTCGGAAAACAATAATCTCTTAATTGATGAATCTGCCTATAATCATTAGGCGAGACGATGTGGATATCCATATAATCACCCCTATTGTAATTCTAAAAATTCAGTTATTTACAAAAGATTCTTCTGCAGTGAGATGAAAACAATCACTGCAAGAATCTTTTATCCTCTTAACATTCTTCTCCTATTTCTTTTGACACCATGATTTCCGTTACGGTTTGAAATAATTTTTCAATATCTGGACCAGCCGCTGAAATTTCTACTATACTACCAGGTGTTACACCCAATGACATAACGCCCATAATGAACTTTAGATTAACAGATTTTCCCTTGTACGTTAATTGAATATCACTTTCGAATGGAGTTACTGCAGTTACTAGTAGTGCAGCAGGTCTGGCATGAATGCCCTCAGGTGAAGTAATTTTATACATTTTTTTCATTTACGATGTCTCCCCTTTTTCATGTAAAATCTATACGATGTTGATAGTTGGCCATCATTGTTTCATTATGCGACCAATCCGAGTCAACATTATTGCTGACAAAAATAGGTAACTCTTTTGTCGTCTTTGCTATTGTTTCGATGACTTCGCTGAACAAGGCGTTTAATAATAAGGAACCAATGACAGTAGAAGCTGGCGCATACTGCATTTCATGTAGATGCAAAACACCATCTCCAATAGGGATATGTGTATTGATCACAAAATCTACCACGTCTTCAAGCCTTTGCCCACTGTGATGACGTGCAACCTGCTCTCTATAGAGGAGCGATTGTAGAGATAACACGTATACCCCTGAATCCTTTGCTAACATAGCAGCGTCTATAGGGGCCGCATTTCTCCCTGAGGTTGAAATAACAATGCAAACGTCATTTTCACGAAAATCAAACTGTTCCTTATGTTGTTCAATAATAGTAGGATCCTTCTCATTGATTGAGGAAGCTAGTGCTCCAGCATGTAATGCCAAAGGTTCTATAAAAATCGGACGAACAGGTACTAAACCACCAGCTCGATAAAAAGCCTCCTGCGCTAATAGCTGAGAATGGCCGCAGCCAAATAATTGGATGATTCCACCTCTTTGAAGACGTTGAACGATGATTTGTGCTGCTTCCTTTAAATGAACAGTCTCCTGCTCCTTCACAATCTGGATGAGCTTTTCGATTTCAGAAAAATATGCATGCATATAATCACCTTTTAATTTCACTTATAAATTTATAGCGATCAGCTCGATACGTACTGCGTACAAGCTCAAATGGTTTACCGTCCGATAAATAACTTGTACGTTTGATAATTAAAACAGGTGCTGTTTGATTTATCTGTAGAAATTTACTATCTTCTTTGGAGACAATGGCTGCCTCCATTTGCTGTACGGCATTCCCAATCTTTTGATGGAACTTTGCTTCGATTAAAGCATAAAGCGAGCCCATTATTTGCTTTTCATCCAACTCTGGATAGATTTTGACTGGGATATATGTTCTTTCAATCGCCATTGGCTGAGAATCGGCATTTCTAATTCGCACCACAAAGAATACCTCTTCTCCAGGATCAATCATTAAATCTCTTGCAATATCCACTGGTGGTATGATTTTTTCAAATCGTAACACCTTACTGCTTGGTTCCATTCCTCTAGCGCGCATATCTTCCGTAAAACTTGTTAAGCCCTTTAATGGCTGCTCCAATTTGGGATTAGCAACATAGGTACCTCTCCCTTTTTCTCGATATAACAGACCGCTGTTTACGAGATTGGTAATGGATTGACGCACAGTCATTCTACTAACATCAAATTGTGCAGAAAGTTCACGTTCTGAAGGTATCGTTTCACCAATTCTGTATTCTTCTAAATAAATTCTTTGTTTAATAATCTCTTCTATTTGTATATAAATAGGTATATGAGAATTTTTCTCTAACAAATCTTGCACCTTCCTTATCGCCTCTTTTATGATTTCTCAAATACAACTTTACCTCGACAAATCGTTTTTTGCACATTTAATTGTTGATCTAGCAAGACAAAATCTGCATCAAACCCTTCTTCAATTCGACCTTTCATGGGAAGCTGCAATTGTTCAGCGGCATTCGTAGAAGACATGGCGACTATTTCTTGTAAGGAACAATTCGTAATGGCCTTCATATTTTTAACCGCCTGTTCCATTGTTAACACACTGCCAGCTAATGCTCCGTTCGCTAAATGGGCTCCTTTTTCACTTACATACACCGTTTGCCCACCTAAATCATATTCACCATACTGCAAGCCTTTCGCTCGCATGGCGTCCGTAATAAGAATGATCCCCTTGGCACCTTTTGTCCGATAGGCTAGCTTGACTGCTTGAGGATGACTATGCACACAATCAACAATTAATTCCACTTTGATGTTATCTTCTAATAATACCCCACCAACGACACCTGGATCACGATGATGAAATGGTCGCATTTGATTATATAAATGAGTGGCTTGACTTATACCTAATGATACTGCCTGATGGACTTCCTCTATTGTAGCATCTGAGTGACCAATAGACGGAATCACATTAAAGTTCTTTAATGCTTCAAGAAATGTGAATCCACCTTCTATTTCTGGTGCGACGGTAATTTGTTTGATACGATAACAGCTCATTTTTTGCCAATTAGCAAATTGTTCAATCGTAGGACTAATCATGTATTCTTCTGGCTGTGCACCGGCACGTATTTTCGAAACAAATGGACCTTCAACATGAATGCCCAGTAAAACGGCTTCTCCCTCTTGCTGTTCAAATTGCGCCACATTGACTAAAGCGCTTTCAATTTTGGCTATAGTTTGTGTCATAGTTGTAGCAAGGAAACCTGTAACGCCTTCTTGCACTAAGGACTGTGCTATTTCATGCAAAGCTAATTGACTAGCATCCATCGTATCATGCCCAGCTGATCCATGAATGTGCATATCAATATAGCCAGGGAGCAGTAGCCAATCATGATTTTGCCCATCAATACGTTGCACTGCCTTTCTCGACAAACACTGCCCTATTTGAATGATCTTACCATCTTCCATATAGACGTCACCCTTAAACGGCTGACCATCAGGATTAATAATCCTAACATTCGAGATTAATAATGTGTCCTTCAAACTTATCACCTCCAACCTTTTTATGAACGCCCTACAAAAAGGTATAGTTGTCTATACCAATTATATGCTCGTTCATCTAAAATAAAAAGTTATTTTTTCATATTTTCAAAATTTTTCTATAAATCTTTCTTTTAAAAATTGGCAACAAAAAAGGAGCTACTCTCAAGCTCCTTTTTAATCCTATGTATAGGACGAATCCCAATTGTGCCGTAATGCCAAGAAACATTCGTTTTGAACCCGCAATTTGCAGGGGGGTGCCCGCTTTGCAGCTTTAAACGTCCCGCTCCGCTAGGGGCATGTTTGCGACTACAAAATGAAGGCTCCCGATTCGATAGTGTTCGGTCAAAACTGTGAAGTAGATTTAGCAGTTAGACAAACACATCAGGATTCGTATTACAGCTATCATAACACCACTTTTCTGATAATTCAAACGATTTTCTCTAATAATCTATATTTTCCTGAGAAAACACAAAAAAATACCTAGATTCCCAGCAATATTTGCTAGGAAATCCAGGTATTTTGTTTTATTCATTATTTTTTAAATGGTTTGATGGCTAAGCTTAATTCACTTAGTTGCTCTGATGATACTTCGCTCGGTGCTTCTGTCATTAAGCAGCTAGCACTTGCTGTTTTCGGGAATGCGATAGTATCACGTAAATTAGTACGTCCTGCTAGTAGCATCACGAAGCGATCAAGACCAAAGGCAAGACCTGCATGTGGTGGCACGCCATACTCAAATGCTTCTAATAAGAAGCCAAATTGCGCTTGTGCTTCTTCTTCTGTAAAGCCAAGTAATTCAAACATTTTTTCCTGTAGATCACGTTCATAGATACGTAATGATCCACCACCAAGCTCGTAACCGTTTAATACAATATCATAGGCTTGTGCACGAACTGCTGAAGGATCTGTATCCATTAACGCTATATCTTCATCGAACGGACGTGTGAATGGATGATGTGCTGCATAGTAACGTCCATCTTCCTCAGAGAATTCAAATAATGGCCAGTCAGTAATCCAAAGGAAAGCAAATTGTGATTCGTCAATCAAGTTTAAATCTTGTCCTAATTTCGAACGTAGTGCCCCTAAAGAAGCTGCAACAACAGGTGCCTTATCCGCCACGAATACAAGAATATCGCCAACTTCTGCTCCCATACGTTCGATTAAAGCTGCTGCTAACGCTTCGTCAAAGAATTTCGCGATTGGGCCATTTAAGCCTTCTTCTGTAACCTTTAACCAAGCAAGACCTTTTGCTCCGTAAATACTAACGAATTTTGTTAATTCATCCATGTCTTTACGAGAATATTTGTCCGCTGCTCCTTTAATATTGATACTTTTCACTTGTTTCCCTTGTGCAACAGTATCTGCAAATACTTTGAAATTACAGCCTTCAAAAATATCATTTAATGCTACTAGCTCTAATCCAAAACGTACGTCTGGCTTATCTGAACCATAACGATCCATTGCTTCTTGATACTTCATACGCTGGAAAGGTGCAGGGATATCGATTCCTTTTACTTCTTTCATAACAGCTTGAATTAAGCGTTCGTTCATTTCTAATACTTCTTCTTGTGTTAAGAAGCTAGTTTCAATGTCCACCTGTGTAAACTCTGGTTGACGGTCAGCACGTAAGTCTTCATCACGGAAGCAACGGGCAATTTGGAAATACTTTTCAAAGCCTGCAACCATTAATAATTGTTTAAACAATTGTGGTGATTGTGGTAATGCATAAAATTCACCCTCATGGACACGTGATGGTACTAAATAATCACGAGCACCCTCTGGTGTTGATTTTGTTAAAATCGGTGTTTCTACTTCTAAGAAGCCTTCATTTTGTAAGAAGTTACGGATTGTACGTGTAACATCAGAACGCATTTTGAATGTATCGAACATGACTGGACGACGTAAGTCCAAATAGCGATATTTTAAACGTAGGTCTTCTGATACGTCTGTGCGATCTTCAATTTGGAATGGTGTTGTTTTGGCCGTATTAATTACGATTAAACTTGTTGCTTCTACTTCAATTTTACCGTTTGGTACATTCGGATTAATTTGATCCTCTGTACGAAGGATAACTGTTCCTTCCACTTCAATCACATATTCACTACGTACTTTATCCGCTAGTGCATGTGCTTCAGCCACGTCTGGACTAAATACGACCTGTGTAATTCCCGTACGGTCACGTAAATCAATGAAAATCAAACCACCAAGGTCACGACGACGCTGCACCCAACCTTTTAATACGACTTTTTCGCCTTGTAACGCTTCTGATAGCTCGTTACTAGCATGTGTTCTTGTAGCCATTGTTAAATTCCTCCAAAATATCTTCATTTTATGTAGCATCTACTAGCAATGCCCTGTATCTGTTTTAAGATTGTTGTGATAAATAATTCACTAGCTCTGAGAATGCCACTTTGTGCTGTTCACCAGATTCCATATGTTTCACGGCAGCTGCTTGCTCTTCAAGCTCTGTTTCGCCAAGAACGATTGTGTATTTTGCACCTAGACGATCCGCTGATTTCATTTGGGCTTTCATTTTACGATCTAAATAATCCATTTCTGTCGCAAGACCCTTTGCACGGAAAGTACTAGTTAGCTCTACAGCCTTTTGCTTGGCTTCATCGCCCATTGCGATAATATAAACATCTAGTCCTGAAGCGGTATCTAATTCAACGCCCTCTGCTTCAAGTGCTAATAATAAACGCTCAATACTTAATGCAAAACCAATACCCGGTACATCTGGACCGCCAATTTCTTGCACTAGCCCATTGTAGCGTCCGCCTCCACATAGTGTTGTAATGGCACCAAAGCCAGCTGCTGTAGACATAATTTCAAATGTTGTGTGATTGTAATAATCAAGCCCACGTACAAGATTTGGATCCACCTCATAAGAAATGCCTAATGTATCTAAATACGATTTCACCTGACTGAAATAAGCAGCTGACTCCTCTGTTAAGAAATCAGTTAGCGCTGGAGCCGTTTGCATTAATGGATGCTCACGATCCACCTTACAATCTAAAATTCGTAATGGGTTTTTTTGCAAACGATTTTGACAGTCAGAGCAAAACTCTTGAATATGTGGCTCAAAATGCTGTAATAAGGCTGTACGGTGAGTATTACGCGTTTCTTTATCACCCAGTGAATTAATCACTAGTTTTAAATCTTTTAAGCCAGCTGATTCATAAACATCCATCGCAAGAGCAATGACTTCCGCATCAATTGCAGGATCTGCTGAACCAATGGCCTCTACTCCAAACTGTACAAATTGACGATAACGCCCAGCCTGTTGACGCTCATAGCGGAACATTGGTCCTAAGTAAGAAAGCTTAACGGGCTGATCTGGAGCACCAAACATTTTATGTTCTACGTAGGCACGTACGACACCAGCCGTATTTTCAGGACGTAATGTTAGTGAACGTCCCCCGCGATCCTCAAATGTATACATTTCCTTTTGCACAACATCCGTTGTTTCACCAACACCACGCGCAAACAAATCCGTTTGCTCGAAAATCGGTGTGCGAATTTCGTTATAACGATAAACACGACAAATATCACGAATAATCGCTTCAACCTTTTGCCATTTTTCAGATTGACCTGGCAAAATATCTTGTGTCCCTCGTGGCACTTTAAAACTCATGTAAATCCCTCCTATATCGATTGCTTATGATAGAGCAGCTGTCATTCCACTTGGAGCGGAGGCATGCTTCGATTGAGCAGTTTCCATTCAGGTTGGAGTGTGGTTACACCTTCAATGAGCTGTCTTCACTTTGATTAGAGCGGGTTCGCAACTTTGATGAGCAGACTCACCACCTAAAACCGAACCCATCCCTTTTCTCAAAAGAACCTCGCAGTTTTTTCGAACAACAAAAAAGCCCCCGTCACCTTGCCATAGCAAGGGACGAGAGCTGTATAAGCTTCCGCGGTTCCACCCTAGTTGACACAATTAATTACATGTGTCCTCCTCGTAATCGGATAACGGCCGATTCCGTTTTTTCCTACTAAGCACTGCTTTTCAGAAAAAAGCCTCTCAAGTGTTATTCGCATGATACATTTTTGTAGGAAAGATTGCAGCCTAAGTCTTTCCCTCTCTGTTCCAATAGAGGTATACGCTACTTGCTTGGTCATAAGCGATTAATCATTTTTCGATTACCCTTTATGTTAGTCACTAGCCATGCCAATGTCAACTGTTTTTGTATTTTTCATAGGGCTATAATGAAAATAACAAATTCCGTTACCATTTTACCACGAATTTTATGACAAAAGCATGGTAAAATAGCACAAGGAATAGGAGGAATCTGATGAGGACAAAAATTTTACATAGTATAATCATATTCGTACTAATGGTAACGATTGCGATGCCAAATAAGAACTTTGTTCAAAGAGCTTCCGCTGACACCAGCGATCTAAAAGTCGCTGGAACGATTCTTCATTTGCGTGAGGGTCCTGGATTATCATATCCCATTATTACGACATTAGAAGAAGGCGATCCTTTAACCTCTATCGGTCGTGAAGGTGATTGGATTCAAGTAAAAGCAGGTAACTATGAGGGCTGGGTTGCTTCATGGCTGACGGCTCCTACAAGTGCTAAACAGGCCATCGATAAAACCGTCATCTCACAAGTTGACCGTTTAAATATACGAACAGATCCAGATATTTCTTCAGCTGTTCTTGGTCAACTTTCTACAGGCAACCAAGCCAACCTTATTGAAGAAAATGCTGAATGGGCAAAAATTGATTGGAATGGACTTACGGGATGGGTTTCAAAGGATTATGTCACGATTAATGATAATCCTAAAAAAGAAACAGAAGCTAAAGATGATGCCGTAGAAGTAACTACAACCACAACACCTGTTAACAAGGACACAACTTTTACTATTTTAGTAGACGTCCTCAATGTTCGTAAAAAACCAGACTTGAATGCTAAAAAAATCGGCACTGCTAAAAAGGGTCAAGCCTTTAAAGTAATTGCACATGAACATAATTGGGTACAAATTCAGTACAATGATAAAAAAACAGGCTGGGTTTATAGCTTTTATGGTACTTTCTCCAATAAAGTTAAAAGTACATCCAAAACTTCCTCTTCCAAAGAGTTGGAATCTGTTACCATAATCTATAATGGGACAAACTTACGAACAGATGCCTCAACAGCAGCTGAAGTGGTCGAACGGGTAGATGCTGGCTTAAATTATCCAATTGTCGGCGTAAAAAATGATTTTTATGAAATTCAATTAGACGAAGATAAAACAGCATTTGTTGCAAACTGGGTTGTAACAACAAGTTCTAATAAAACGATGATTCCTCAAAAGGAAAAAGAAGAGCCTCGTAAAAAAGGGACATTAAGTGGGTTAACAATAGTTGTTGATGCTGGCCATGGGGGAAATGATCATGGCACAACGGGTCAACGTGGTACAGAGGAAAAAGGCATTACGCTGAAAACAGCTACTATGCTTGCATCCAAGTTAAGTGCGGCTGGCGCCAATGTAGTCATGACGAGGGAATCAGATGAATATGTGGCATTGCGTAAGCGTGTATCGATTGCCCATCAATATGAAGCAGATGCCTTTATTAGTCTCCATTATGATGCAACAGACGATAGCTCTATTAACGGCTTCACCTCCTATTATATGAATAGTAATCAAAAAGGGCTTGCTGAAGCGATTCATGATGGACTATCAAGTAAATTAGAGTTAAGAGATCGTGGCACACAACAAGGTAACTATTTAGTCCTACGAGAAAATCGTCAAAAAGCAGTCCTTATTGAGTTAGGCTTCTTAAGTAATTCAAGTGAAGAGCGTGTCATCACCACAGCGAAGTTCCGTGAACAGGCGACTCTCGGTATTTATCAAGGAATCCTCAACTACTTTAATGAGCAAGAGGAATAATGAAAAAAGATCATGTCAAAGGCAGAAAAAGCAACTTTGCAAGGGGAGGGGGAGATTTCCGTTCCGCCAGCGTCCTTTCCAGGGGGCGTCCGATGAGCCGCTTCACTCACTTACGCTCGCTCCAGGGTCTCATCTGTGACGCTAAATCCCCTAGGAGTGACGCTGGCTCCACTCCAATCAACCATTCTGCAAAGAGTCTTTACTTTTTTTCATAGTAATATAGCGATTAAATAGCCCATTATTTGTATTCTTAGAGGGAATAAGCTCTTATTATTAATGTAGAGAAGTGATGCGTGACAACACCTCTCCATAAAGAGCAGTGAAGACCTTCACTTTATTTGAAAACCTTCACTAAAAAGGTAACACTTTTGTAGGTTGGAATGGAGTCAAGTAGCCTGCAACGGAAATCCATTTCTACCTTCCAATTGACTGTTTTGTTTTTCAACACTAAGAAAAAAGCTGCGGATGCTATCCACAGCTTTTTTCACGTATTAAGAAACCCCTATTGCTACCGCAGCAATTAACGCCAGGCATGCAATCACTGCCCAGCCAAGAATCATCTTCCAAATAAATTTGATCCACTTTTCATAGGGAATGCCTGCAACCGCTAAATAGGCCATTAAGGCAGATGAAGTAGGAATAATAGAGTTCGTTAAGGAATCACCATATTGGAAGGCTAATACAGCCACTTGTCGTTCTAACCCTAATAAATCGGTAATTGGTATCATAATCGGCATTGTTGCGGCTGCCTGTCCACTACCAGATGAAATAAATAAATTTAACAGTGCTTGAATAAATAACATACCGATTGCACTGATAGCATGTGGTAAATGCCCAATTGTTTCCGATGCCGCATAAACGATAGTATCGATAATTTTCCCTTGCTCTAAAACAACCGTAATCGCACGGGCAAAACCTACAATTAAAGCACCAAATGTTACAGCCTTCGCTCCTTCAATGAAGGAATCAAAAATAGTTGCAGGTTTCAACCCACCAATTAGCCCTGCAATTAACCCCATAATTAAAAAGGATGCGGTTAACTGTGTTAAGAACCAGCCCCAATTAAATACACCATAAATATTAAAGCCAATTCCACAAGCCATCACAATAAATACAAATTTATGCTTTCCTGTTAATGTAGGAATGTCAATAACGGATACATTAGATTTAGCTTTTTGCTCGATGTCGTAAATAACACTTGCCTGTGGATTCTTTTTCACCTTAAAGGCATAGCGAGATACATAGAAAATAGCAAATCCTAACACAAAAACATAGACAACTGCACGGAAGCCGATCCCGGAGAATAACGGTACATCTGCTAATGATTGTGCAACACCCACCGTAAAGGGATTAAGCATCCCTCCAAAAAATCCACTGGCCGCTCCAAGTGTGATCATGGCAGTCCCTGTCACAGCATCGAAGCCCATCGCACGTGCAATGGCTACACCAATCGGTACGAAAATAATTGTTTCTTCGGCCATCCCCATTGTAAAACCACCAACAGAGAATAAAATCATTGATAATGGGATAAGTAATTTTTCTCTTCCCTCTAAAGCTTTTACCCCTTTATAAACACCAGCTTCAATGGCACCCGTGGAACGAATAATCCCAAAAACACCACTGACTAAGAAAATGTAGAAAATAATTTGAGCCCCTTTTTCAAGACCCATTGGAATAGCTGTAAACATTTCAAAAAATGAAACTGGATCACTCTCAATATGATGATAGCTTCCATCTACAACGAGCATTCGCCCTTCCTTATCCTCTATTCGTTCAAACTCACCTGCTGGAATAATATAGCTTGCAATACCTGCTAAAAAAATAATAGCAAAAATAATGGTATATGTATGAGGTACTTTCAGCCAGCTTCTTTTCTTTACACCCTGTTCATTTTCCATGACATCACCCTCCTTTTAATCAATTTAGACATTTGCATTATATTGTCGCTATATGTCGTTAATTGAAAATAAATATACATGAGTTCAAATTTATTGTAAAGTATTAATTTTCTATTATTTCAGAAATTCTATTTGGTTGTTGTCATATCAAGCTTTCTCAGACGACCCTGCTGATAAGGATGCTTATCCTCTGCTAGCATAAAATATTCATACTCGATTAATCGGATAATTATGCGTTCAGCAGAGCGCCGTGACTTGATTATTGCGACCAAGGTTAACAACTTCTATAGCTTCATTTCACGAATGAGAAGAGTAACTGTACGTAAATTGACAAATTTTAATAGATTTGAAGATTTTATTATAATACCTAATTATTTTTAATAGAAAACAATCCTCTAAAGTAAGATATTTATCCAATTAAGGTCTATATACTCATTAATTTTGCAACAAAAGTTATTTTCACAACAAAACTATTATCCTACAAAAACAGACTTTGAATAATTTTATATATATTGCTATCATACTAGTTGCTATCCAATTCCAACAAAAGGAGACTAGTTAAATGAATACTAAATTCGCAAAGAAGTTAAGTAAAAAGGGAATAAGTGCTGCCATATTAGCAGCAGGAATCATGGGTATTTCAATGGCACCTAATGCATATGCCCATGGATTTGTTGAAAAACCAGCTAGCCGAGCTGCTTTATGTAGTCAAAATTATGGAGCACTTAATTTAATGTGCGGAAACATAATGTATGAGCCACAGAGTTTAGAGGCACCTAAGGGATTTCCACAAAGTGGGCCGGCTGATGGAAAAATCGCATCTGCTGGAGGTCTGTTTGGTGGCATACTCGATCAACAAACCGCTGATCGTTGGTTTAAGAACACGATTACAGGAGGTTCAAATACCTTTACATGGAAGTATACAGCGCCACATTTGACAAGCAAATGGCACTATTATATTACTAAAAAGGGATGGAATCCAAATAAACCATTAAACCGTGCTGACCTTGAGCTAATGGCAACTGTAGAACATAATGGTTCTGCTGCATCGAATAATTTAACTCATACAATTAACGTGCCAACTGATCGTAGTGGTTACCACATTATTCTAGCTGTTTGGGATGTAGCTGATACTTCAAATGCATTCTATAATGTAATCGACGTTAATTTAGTGAATAATGGAAATGTAGATATAGAAGCTCCAACTCAGCCAAATGGATTACATACTACGAAAGTTACTTCAAACAGTGCCGAGCTAAAATGGAGTCCTTCTACAGACAATGTGAGTGTAAAAGAATATCAGATATTACGTGATAATAAAGTAGTTGGAGTGGTACCAGGAACAATATTCACAGATAAAAATTTAAAACCGAGTACCAAGTATACATATACGGTAAAGGCAGTGGATGCAGTTGGGAATGTTTCTAATGAAAGTGAATCGATAGTTGTAGAGACAATGCATACAGCTCCAGATACAGAAGCACCAACGCAACCGACTGCACTTCACACAATGGGCGTTACATCTTCAAGTGTAGACTTAATGTGGAGTGCATCAGAGGATAATGTAGCAGTTGACCATTATGTTATATATCAAGGAACACAAGTAGATCAAATATCTGTTGTTGGAACATCAAAAACTACATCATTTATGGACACGAATCTCCAATCGAATACAACATATATGTATGCAGTAACTGCAGTGGATGCGGCTGGAAATGAATCAATTAAAAGTTCAATTTTAACTGTGACTACAAAAGATCTAGGGGCTTCTTATGAGCAATGGAGTCCATTTAAGGCATACACAAAAGGAGATAAGGTTGAGTACCAAGGAAAGATTTATGTAGCCGTTCAAAGCTATCAAGGATACGGAGATCCAAATTGGATAAACGCATTGTCTTTATGGAAAGAAATTGAGTAAAAAGTAAAGTCCTAGTATGAGATTGTAGTGATTGAAAATATCCTTTTAAATCAACAATCGTTTTATTTCAATAGATTATAGCTATAAATTCATTTTAGAAGTTAAATAAATTCATACAAAGGCCATCGAGAAGTCGCTCTCGATGGCTTTTGTCATTTTTCTTTCTCTTTAATTTCCAATATTTAGTAAAATATTACCGTATCCAACCCCTGCACGGAGTGGAAGCGGAGAGGCGCTCGCCCACAGGAAAGCAAGTAGCCCATGCATGCGTATATACTAATTCAATCGCTTGCATTATTGATTCTGCTTCCACAAGTTAAAATTAACAAAAGTAAAAAAGCCACATTATAAGGAATTGAAAACCTTTTTTACCCATTCAAGAAACTCTCTCATATAGTGTTCCTGCTTAAAGCCATGATTCTGACCTTCTACTACAATTTCAGTAATATCCGCATCTGCTACTCGTGCAGATTGAATATATTCTTTTGGCCCTTTTACCCCAACAGCTAAATCATTCGTCCCATAAGCAATAAACTGAGGTATATTTGCTGTGCTAAAATGTTTAGATAGATCTGTCTGATTCAAAAGCTCTTCACGCACTTCTGGACTTCTCACATCTTCATCTTTAAAAGAAGCAAAGAGCATAGGCACATTATAGCGATAGGTCAATGCTGGATAAATCATAGCTGCAGATACTACTTGATCATCTACTGCATCGATGTCATCAAGCTGATAACTATCAGGAAACAGATTTTTCCCCTGAATGAGATTAATAAAGCTACCGGTTTGAAAACCACCAGCGCTAAAACCGATCAATCCAATTTTATCTGGATGAATACCATAATCATTTGCATGATAACGTAGATAACGGACAGCCCGCTGAACATCCAATTGGGGAATAGGCCATTCATATGGGTTAGAACGATAGTGTAGAACGAATGCATTGATACCTGCCTTATTTAATGATTCAGCTACTTCTTTTCCTTCAGCAGTTCCACCATCCATTTCCTTAAAGCCATAGCCACCTCCTGGAATAATAATGATGGCACTGTCACTGTTTGACCTCGTATAAGGAATCAGATATGGTTCATCTTCATAGGTAGATTTTTCATAGCCCCCTACAATTTCATGGACATATGTAAAGGTATCAATTGCAGCTTCATTGTCTTTATATTCTTCTCCCACAATACTAATAGAAAATTTGAATGTCGCTAAGAGTCTGTTAGGATTACCCTTAATATTCATATCGTCTAGCTTACTTCCAGAATGATTTCCTGCAACTTCTTCTCCCCAAATTTCAACCTTATGTTCAATATCCGCAACTGGCTTGCCTGGTTTATTCCCAAATGGATTAATCTCAAGAATAGCGTATCCACCCCCTATAAACAAAGCGAAAATAGCTAGAATTATTCCCACTATCTTGGCTATTTTCTTCATTATGTTCATAATGTATAACCTCCTTTAAACATATTCATGACAGTATTAAATAGTATTTTAGCAGCCATTACTACTTGTTTCTTAGTTGAGTATAATTCTAGTCGCTTTATGACTGATTTCACAAGAGACATACCAAAAGTGTTTTTCTCCATGAACGATCCCTGCTTCTGCCCTCAAACCAATACAAACTCAATATTCTAATAATTAAATTTATTCATTGTACCTTAAATTATAAAAAAAGAACCTTCTATCATCTTTTATGATTCGAAGGTTCGTACTTCATCAATTTTTTGTAGTTTCCAATGTAACCCATACAATTTCCTCCATTCGAATGAAGAAAGGGGTACGATTCATCTCAAGGATCATATGGTCAGGTAGTATGGATAATAAAATACCTTTTTGCATCGTTTTTTCTGTTTGCACCACTACTGCCTGGCCAATCATCATGTTAAGTGTTTCGTATAAATATGGATTAGATCTACTCCCTATCTGCGTCAAGTTCAAGACACTCCTTCCTATAAAACTAACCATACTCATTAGTATATGAAGGATTTATAGGAAATGTTCCATTATTTTGATTCTAGAAGTATTGTTACTGGACCATCGTTGATTAGTGCAACATCCATCATTGCACCAAAAATACCTGTTTCCACATGTAAGCCGAGCTCACGCAATGCTTGATTAAAAGCTTCCCACAGCGGTTCGGCTACTTCTGGTCTAGCTGCACTGATGAAACTAGGACGATTTCCCTTTTTTGCATCCCCATACAATGTAAATTGTGAGACGGATAAAATTGCGCCTCCATGCTCTAGGATCGAATGATTCATTTTTCCTTCCGCATCTTCCCAAAGGCGTAAATTAGCTACTTTTTTCGCTAAATAAGCGACATCCTCATGTGTATCCTCATGTGTAATGCCTACTAAAAGAACATAGCCATTATCAATCGCTCCTGTGACAGTTCCGTCAACCGTTACAGAAGCAGCTTTACTGCGCTGTAATACTACTTTCATGCATTAAAACCCCAATTCTATGTTGTTGCCAATCATTAATTGATGACACGCTGCACCGAATAAATATCAGGTGTTTGTTTAATACGCTCAACAACCTTATGCAAATGTGAAATGTTTGAAATGGAAATCGTTAAATGAATTGTCGCCATTTTATCACGATCAGCACGACCACTGACTGCTAAAATATTTGTTTTTGTTTCACTAACAATTTGCATAATTTCATTTAAAATACCAGGTCGATCAAAGGCTGACACTTCGATATCCACTGGATATTCTTTTTTCTCAGGGATGATTCCATGCTCCCATTCCACTTCAATTAAGCGTTCTTGCTCATCCTCAATTTGAATATTTGGACAGTCTGCACGGTGTACAGAAACACCTCTACCTTTTGTAATAAAGCCTACAATCTCATCACCAGGTACAGGCGTACAACAACGAGAAAGTCGAATAAGCATATTATCAATGCCCTTGACAATGACACCAGATTCCGTTCGTTTTTGCGGAATTGGATTTTTCATTTTTTGTTCGATTTTCTCTAAAGCTTCTTCCTGCTCACGCTCTTTACGACGTTTTTCTGCTAAACGATTAACCACTTGCTGTGCAGTAATGCCATTCACCCCTACTGCTGCATACAAGTCCTCCTCATTCGTATAGTTGAATTTATCACATACACGTTTGAGGTTTTCTGATGACATCGTTTCCTTTAAATCGAAATCCTGAGCACGAATTTCCTTTTCAATCATTTCTTTCCCTTTGATGATATTCTCTTCACGTAAATGTCGTTTAAAGAATTGCTTAATCTTATTTTTCGCCTGTGAGGATTGTGCTATTTTTAGCCAATCGCGGCTCGGACCAAAGGATTGCTTAGATGTTAAAATTTCAATGATATCGCCGGTTTTCAGTGGTGTATCAAGTGGCACCATTTTCCCATTGACTTTTGCCCCAATCGTACGATTTCCGACCTCTGAATGGACACGATAGGCAAAATCGATGGGCACAGAACCCGCTGGCAATTCGATGACATCGCCTTCAGGTGTAAATACGTAGACCATATCAGAAAATAAATCAAATTTTAAGGATTCCATAAATTCTTCGGCATTAGAAGATTCATTTTGGAATTCTAAAATCTCACGGAACCATGTTAATTTTTGATCGACATTTTGCTTTTGATGATCAACATTTTTGCCCTCTTTATACGCCCAGTGTGCCGCAATCCCGTACTCTGCAATTTTGTGCATTTCCTTCGTACGAATCTGAACCTCTAATGGATCACCATAGGGTCCAATAACGGTCGTGTGTAAGGACTGATACAGGTTTTGTTTTGGCATGGCAATATAGTCTTTAAAGCGCCCTGGCATCGGTTTCCAGAGGGTATGCACAATCCCTAAAACCGCATAGCAATCTTTAATACTATCGACAAGTACACGTATGGCTAATAAATCATAAATTTCATTAAATTGTTTCTTTTGGAGCACCATTTTTCGATAAATACTGTAAATATGCTTTGGACGACCATAGATATCTGCTTCAATTTCAACCTCATTAAGCTGTGACTTCATCTCAGCCATGACATTCTCTAAATAAGCCTCACGCTCATCACGCTTTTTCTTCATCAAACTGACAATACGATAATATTGTTGTGGGTTTAAATAGCGAAGTGCTGTATCTTCAAGCTCCCATTTTACAGTCGAGATTCCCAGACGATGTGCAAGTGGTGCAAAAATTTCTAGCGTCTCTTTCGAAATGCGTCGCTGCTTTTCAGCAGGTAAATGCTTTAACGTACGCATATTATGGAGACGGTCTGCTAGCTTAATTAAGATGACACGAATATCCTGTGCCATAGCTACAAACATTTTTCGATGATTCTCTGCCTGCTGCGCCTCTTTTGATAAATATTTAATTTTCCCTAGCTTTGTCACACCATCAACAAGCACGGCTACTTCTTCGCCAAATTCCCGTACCAAATCATCCCGCGTAAAATCCGTATCTTCGACAACATCATGTAAAAAACCTGCCGCTACTGTTTCCGGGTCCATTTGTAATTCAGCTAGAATACCTGCCACTTGTACTGGGTGAATGATATAAGGTTCACCAGAGCTACGGAATTGCTCAATATGGGCATCCCTTGCTAATTCATATGCTTTTTTCACGAATGTGACATTTTCATCATTCATGTAGGATTTGACTAACTCAAAAACGTCCTCAGGAGTCAAAATTTGCTCTTTCGCCATAACATGTCCACCTTGCTCGTCAAATTTTTCAGATTAGATATAAACTTAATTGTATAAAATTTTGTAGCCTATTGTAAAGAGACTGTGTCATTTAGTTTAGTTAATCTCGTGAACAGTTCGAAAAATGGAAAAAATATTCTTCTTTTTAATGAAAAAGACCCTTTGCGACAGGATGTCACAAAGGGTTCTTGTTTCGACAAATGAATTAGTGTAATTGATTGTAGGCAACAGCAATTTTTGCACCAACGACTGCATTGTTTTTCACTAATGCAATGTTCGCATCAAGACTTTTACCTTCTGTTAATTCTTTTACTTTACCAAGTAAGAATGGTGTAACGTTTTTACCTTGAATACCATTCTCTTCAGCTTCAGCTAAAGCTTTTTCAATAATGTTTGTAATAAATGCATGATCTAATGCTTCAGCTTCTGGAATTGGGTTGGCAATGACAGCGCCACCTTTTAACCCTAATTGCCATTTCGCAGATAGCATTGCTGCAATCTCCTCTGGTGTATCAAGCTGGAAGTTGACATCGAAACCACTTTGACGTGTGTAGAATGCTGGTAATTCATCTGTACCATAACCAACTACTGGTACCCCTTTTGTTTCAAGGTATTCTAATGTAAGACCAATATCTAGAATAGATTTTGCACCCGCGCAAATAACAGCAACATTAGTTTGTGCTAATTCTTCTAAGTCAGCAGAGACATCCATTGTTGTTTCAGCACCACGGTGTACACCACCAATACCCCCTGTTACAAAGATTTCAATGTCTGCAAGTTCAGCACAGATCATTGTAGCTGCAACTGTTGTCGCACCTAATTTTTTTGTTGCAAGTAAGTAACCTAAGTCACGACGTGAAGCTTTTGCAACGCCTTGTGAATTTCCAAACATCTCTAGCTCTTCATCTGATAAACCGATTTTGATTTTGCCATCTATTAAGGCAATGGTTGCAGGTACTGCACCATTATCGCGAATAATTTGCTCAACTTCACGCGCAGTTTTCACATTTTGTGGATATGGCATACCGTGTGAAATGATTGTAGATTCTAATGCCACGATTGGTAGACCTTTTGCTTGTCCTGCTTTTACTTCTTCTGATAATACGATGAATTCTTTCATGTTGTTATTCCTCCATTTCATTTTTTAACAAATCTACTGATAATTCAGGTCTTACTGTATAAGGAGATGCCAATGTATTTTTAGCATTTGTTAACCCTGCATCAATACATGTCTCAAAAGACTGACCTGTCAACCAACTGTGTATCACAGCGCTGACAAACGCATCTCCGGCTCCTGTAACATCTTCAATTTTGTTGATCACTTTCGCAGCGAAATGACGAGGTGCAATCGTCGTAGATGCTGCATAAACACCCTTGCTACCAGCTGTGATAATGACATGTTCAGCACCTAGTTGTAAGAGCTGTTGTAATGCTTTTTCATAATGGGTAGCATTTTCAATTTTATGTCCAACAATTGTTTCTGCTTCATCCGTGTTACAAATAAACCAAGTTACGCCTTGTAATGTTTCAGGTAGTCGATTCATTTTTGGCGAAGATACCGGCACAATGACTAATGGAATAGCACGAGCAATGGCTACTTGCTGGATATACGCCACTGTTTCTTTCGGGCAATTTAAATCCAAAATAAAGCAACCAGCATTCACTAGCATTGTTTCATGCTTTTTCAACAAACTCGGTAACAGCAGGTCATAAACCTCCATATTGGCTACAGCTAATGCTAGCTCACCTTGTTCATCCATAATAGCTGTATAGGAACCCGTAGAAGCCTCAGCTAGCTGCTCCACATAACGTAGATTCATAAAGGATTCCGAAGCTTCTTGGATCACTTGCCAATCAGCATCTTTACCAGCCGTTGTTAATAACGTCACTTGATGGTTTAATCTGCCTAAGTTTTCAGCAATATTTCGACCAACTCCACCTACACTAAAAGAAGAGCTGGCAGGGTTAGATGTTCCAAATTGAACATTGCCCTTCACATGGAATTTTCGGTCTAAATTGGCTCCCCCAATGCAAATAATTTCATTTTCCTCGGGTAAAATATAAGCACGACCTACAATTTTTCCTTGCTTTGTTAAACTAGACACTAAATTAGCAAGCACGGGACGGGACAGATTCATTGTATCTGCCATCTCTTGCTGAGACATAAACGGGTTTTGGCGAATTAAAGCAAGCACCGCCTGTTCTCTTTCATTCATAGCATCACCTTTTATTATATTTGTTTATATTATAAACTTTTGTTTATTGAATGTCAAAATAATATTGATAAAAAAGTTGAACCTCTTTCTGTCGAGGTTCAACTTTTTCAGTCGACTGTTTATCCTTGCTGAGGCGTTTGTTTTTTTACAATGATAACGAATAAGCTTGCCAATGCACAGAATAGGCCAGCAAGGAAAAAAGCCCATGTATAGGAATTGAAAAATTTATAAATCAACCCACCCCCATACGCAGCAACTGCCGCTCCTGCCTGATGTGAGGCGAATATCCATCCGTAAATAATGCTGCTTTTTTGCATCCCAAAAATTTGTCGTGCAATGCTGATAGTCGGTGGTACTGTGGCAATCCAATCAAGTCCATAAAAGATGCTGAAGATCGTCAGTAAAACATAGGAGCCCTGAGCGAGTGCATAAGGGAGTAGCAAGAGAGAAGCTCCCCTTAACAAGTAATACCAAAATAATAGCCAACGATTATCAAAGCGATCCGATAGCCAGCCAGAAGCAGTCGTGCCTAATAAATTAAACACCCCCATAAAAGAAAGAAGAGATGCAGCGGTTACTAGCGGAACGCCAAAGCTAATACAATATGACACAAAGTGAGTTCCGATTAATCCACTTGTCGAAAGACCACAAATGAAAAAGCTGCCTGCTAAGAGCCAAAATGCTTTGACTTTAACTGCCTCTGCTAAACCAAGAAATGCCATACTAATTGGATTCTTCTTGGGCTGTACTTGCGGTTCTTCTATAATCTCATCATGACCGTAAGGGGTTAGGCCAATATCTTGCGGCTTGTTTTTAATAAACATAGCAATCATGACGAACATCATGGTACTCAGTAGTAGGATCAACCCCATTGCCCATCGCCAAGAATAATGTTCAATAATAATGGCTAGCACTGGCAGTAAAATTAATTGACCTGTGGCTGTACTAGCCGTTAAAATCCCAACTGCCAGCCCTCTGCGTTTAACAAACCAATGATTCGCTACATAGGGACTGAGCACCGTTAAAAAAAGGCTCGCACCAAGCCCAATGATACCTCCCCAAATAATGATTAACTGCCAGGATTGGCTCATCCAAAAGGTTAAGGTCATTCCTACTATTAAAGTAGACATGGCACTAAGCATCATTTTCTTTAAGCCAATGACTTCAAGCAGCGCCGCCATAAATGGTCCAGATATGCCATATAAAAATAAACTTACAGCAAATGCTAAAGCAATCGTTGAGCGATCCCATTGAAATTCTTTTTCGAGGGGATCAAGGAAGACACCAGACGATGACATTGTAATCCCTGCTACAATAATCGAGAAAAATGTGACAATCAAAATCAACCAGCTATAATGAACTCGCTTCATTCTAACACCTTCTTTTCTTGTGAGATGCATGACAAAACATGTATATACATGTTTTGCGGTCTATTTATTCCATTTATATGTATATACATGTATAATGATAATAATCGTTCCTATAGCTGTCAAGCAGTCTTTTCTAGCTCTTAGGTGTATACTTACAATTAGTAGAATCCCCTCAAAGGAGTACTGACGATGAAGAATCAACTTAAAACAATCGATTATACACAAATCTGTGTTTGTGCAAACCTTAGAAAAAAAACAAGGGTTGTCACACAATTATATGATAAGCTGCTACAGCCCACTGGTTTAAAGGTTACACAATATTCCATGCTGGCCCATATCGACCTTCAGCAAGCTGTCTCAATTAGCCGTTTAGGTGAAATTTTACAACTTGATCAAACGACTGTGACCCGTAATATTAATCTATTAAAGCAACATGGCTATGTTGAATTAAAGCGAGACACAAGCGATGCGCGCACTAAAAAGATTACGCTCACTGAAAAGGGATTAGAAAAGCTGCATGAAGCCGCACCCATTTGGCAAACGATTCAAGATAGAATCATCGAAGATATAGGGATCGAAAAATATGCAGATTTCTATGATACCTTGCGCACAATGCAAAAGATCATCCAAGCATATGATGAAGATTAAAAAGTACCTACTTTATTGAGCGCTTCAAACTGCAAACAACAGCCATCGAAAAGTTCACCTCGATGGCTGTTGTCATTTTTTCTTCTAATTACTTACCAAATATAGAGTGGCATGATTAATATTTGGGCATCCATAAGCTAAGTAAATGTTTTCTACATAAAGGATAAATAGCAGCCTCTAATTTCGCTCAAATGATATAAATTGATCAACCATTACCATTTCTAATTGTTCACGTTTATTGATTTAATTTTCCGTATTCAGCTTTCATCAGCTTAAAAGTTTACGGTTAATCAACACAGTAATAGGGAAGAAGTTGGATGGAGCGAGGAAAGCAACTCGGCCCGTATCGGCTTTACTGTATTTCATTGTAAAAGAAAAAGACTGTAGGCAAACTCGTAATTTCTTGAGTTTGTCTACAATCTGAAGTGCCCACTATGGTAGACGCTTTCTCTTAATATTGAATAAGTGTTTTAATATTTAGATCTCCAAGCTTTGCACGACCATTTAATTCTAAAAGTTCGATTAGAAAGGCACAGCCTACTACCTGACCACCTAATTCTTCTACTAAACGAACAGTTGCTTCAACTGTCCCACCCGTTGCTAGTAAATCATCACAGATTAAAACCTTTTGACCAGGCTTAATCGCATCATGATGCATTGTTAACGTATCTTTACCATATTCAAGACCATAGTCTGCACTAATAACCTCACGTGGTAATTTACCTGGTTTACGAACAGGTGCAAAGCCAATTTCAAGTGCATAGGCAACTGGGCAACCGATGATAAAACCACGAGCCTCAGGGCCAACTACAATTTCAGCTCCCACTTCTTTTGCATATTCTACAATTTGGTCTGTTGCATATTTGTACGCTGGTCCATTATCCATAATTGTCGTAATATCTCTGAAGCTAATGCCCTCTTTCGGCCAGTTTTCAACTGTTGTAACATATTGCTTTAAATCCATGTTATTGCTCCTCCTACGAAACGCTGTACGTCCGTTTATGTTAATCGTTCATCAAACCATTGTTTTAATTCTATATAAGGAGCATAGACAAGCTTTTGCTCCATTTCAATCTGTTCTGAACGTTGTTTGTAAGACGGTGCCTCTGTTAGTGCTTGTTTTGGGGCATTCACGTTGACAGTCGTCAGTCCACTCTCCATTTTAACAAAACCAAGCTCAAAAAACACCTGTGTCATAAATTTTAATACATCCAATGGCCAACCTGTATGCTTTGCTAAATCTGCTATATGCATATCAAGCGGAAAGGCTGGTCGATTTTTCAAAAATTTATAATACCAAGAAAATTGCTCACGAGTAGGTAAACCACTAAAGTATTGCGAATCAGGCATATAAAAATGCGCATAAATACGTGAAGGTGTCGTCTTCTGTAGCACCTCTTCTAGTCTTTGAACTTGTTGTGGCAAATCTAAGAGCACAATATAATCACTTTGTTCCACATTTGATAGTGCTGGGTCAACTACTGTAATAGGAGCACCAATCAATGATTGATAATACGCCATCGTTGCTGGACGAAAGGCAATAAACTGTGCCTCATCCTTCGGTACCGTATTAAGCCAGCGCGCAGTTTGACGGATACCACGAATATCAAATAGCTGCCATTCCGTTGTTTGGACATCCTCGATCATAAATTGGGCTTTTTTACGTCCCTGCCATTCATTAATTTGTAAATCGCCTATAAAGGATATTTTAATGCCATACGTTAATTCATCATGTAAATGCCCTTTATTAAAGCCGACACTATCCAATTTATCATAGCCATTTGTTAATTCCATTTTAATATGATTCTCAGCTGCTCCAATTTTACGCATAGATGAGATTTCAACATCCTCAAGTACGTAAACAGGCTTTGGAAAATCTGTTCCAAATGGTCCTAGTGCTGAAATTTCTTCAATAGCATCTGCTGAAACTTCATCGATGCTTAACGGAATATCAATATGGACGATCGGTGTTAGTTGCTCCTCTGTTAAACATTCTCTTGCCTGTGCATCCAAGCGTGTACGTAGTTCATCCACATGCTCTAACGATAAAGTCATGCCTGCGGCCATAGGATGTCCACCAAAATGCGGTAAAATATCTCGGTTTTTAGCTAGTTCATTATATAGATGGAAGCCTTCAATGCTTCGAGCGGAACCCTTTGCTGTGCCCTTTTCAGGATCAAGTGAAAGGACAATGGTTGGACGGTAGTACTGCTCAACAAGTCGTGAAGCAACTATTCCAACAACGCCTGCATTCCAGCCTTCCCCCGCCACAACAAGAACTAATGAATTGCCGATTTTTTCATCCGATTCAATAAGTGCAATGGCCTCATCTGTAATGCTTTTCACAATATCTTTGCGCTCTGTATTGCAGGCATTAAGCTGCTTTGCCAATGCGCTTGCTTTAGCACTATCATCTGCCAATAATAACTCGACTCCTGGAGCTGCTTCTCCGAGTCGACCAACAGCATTTAATCGAGGACCAAAATAAAAGCCAATTGTCTCTTCCGTAATTTTTGCCTGCTCTGTACTGGCTATATCACACATTGCTTGTACCCATGGACTAAGGGAACGACGCATTTCCTGTATACCTCGCTTCACGAGATAGCGATTTTCATCCACTAAAGGAACTAAATCGGCTACAGTTCCAATCGCCACCAATTCCATTAAATGGATTGGTAGTTCACCATATAAAGCATGTGCTAACTTAAAGGCTACACCTACTCCAGCTAGCTCTCCAAACGGATAATGTCCTTCTGGTAATCGAGGATGAAGAATAATATCTGCTGGCGGTAATTCCTCACCTGGCTCATGGTGATCGGTCACAATGACATCCATGCCAAGCTCTTTAGCCACTCGAACAGGTTCGATACCAGATATCCCGTTATCTACTGTAATGATTAACTGTACACCCTCTTCATATGCTTCACGAAATAATGCTTCATGTGGACCATAACCATGGATAAAACGATTGGGGATTTTAAAGGATACATCCGCTCCAAGATCTAGTAAAACATTTAGCATAACAGTCGTGCTTGTGACACCATCGGCATCATAATCGCCATAGACTAAAATCTTCTGCCCATTTTCTAATGCTTGCTCAATTCGTGCTACTGCTTCAGCCATACCGTACATAAGAAATGGGTCATGGACATTTGCCTCAGTCATATTTAATAAGCTTTCTGCTTCAGCCGTTGTTTCACAGCCTCGTGCTGCTAAAATTTTTGCAGCAATCGCGGAAAGTTGTAAGTCATTTTGTAATGCTTGTACAAGTGTGGCATCTGGACGCTCCACCTGCCATCTTTTTTTCGATAGAATCATCTTCTCACTTCCTTACGAAAGCTATTATACCGAAATTCTATTGGATACGCACTATCCGTTAGATTGATAGTTTTATCCATCAATGTGAAATTTCTATCCGCCCCTTTTACTGATTAATCCATCAGTTTAAACTTACTATCCATCTAGCAGTAAAAAAGCCTACTCTATAGAGTAGACTTCTCGAATACACCTTTTGAAGCGGCCACTAATGCTGCCACGGTGGCCATATCTTCTTCATGCAATGCTGTTACAATAGCGCTACCAACAATAACTCCATCTCCCAATGACCCCATCCTTTTCACTTGCTCAGGTGTTGAAATACCAAAGCCTGCAAGCACAGGGATTGGACTTGCTTGACGTAGACTTGCAAAATGCTGCTCTAAGTTTGCAGCAAAACGGGACCTTGCCCCTGTAATTCCATTCACAGTCACTGCATAAACAAAGCCCTGACTAGCTGCTGCAATACGAGCAATACGCTCAGGAGGGCTTGTTAAAGAGACGAGTTGAACAACGTCAATGGTATATGGGTTTAATGCCTCCCGTAATAGAGCACTTTCTTCTAATGGAACATCTGGTACGATTATTCCCTTAACGCCCCCAGCTACACAGGCTTTTGCAAAAGCCTCTAAGCCATACGCTAACACTGGATTGAAATAAGTCATGACAACTAGAGGTACCGTGATTTCATCTCTAAATGAAGTGAGCGTTTGCAATACCTTCGTTAATGTTACGCCAGCTGCGAGTGCACGTTCTCCTGCCCGCTCAATTGTTGGCCCATCTGCAACAGGATCTGTAAAGGGGATACCTACTTCAATAGCTGTCACACCTAGCTGCTGTAGTGTTAGGATGGTTGGCTTGATCGTTTCTAGCCCTCCATCACCTGCCATGATATACGGAATAAAGGCTTTATTTCCTGCTACCTTTGCTTGTTCAATTGCTTGTTGTAACGTCGTCATTTGCCATCTCCTCCTAGTACCGCCCTAACCGTGTGTACATCCTTATCTCCGCGACCAGACAAGCACACTACAATGATCTGGTCTTTCGGCATGGTTTTAGCAAGTTTTGCTGTGTAAGCAATAGCATGGGAACTTTCAAGCGCAGGAAGTATCCCCTCTGTTCGACTTAACAATTGTAAGCCTTCTAGTGCCTCAGCATCTGTGATGGCATCAAACTGCGCTCGACCGATATCATGTAAATAACAATGCTCTGGCCCTTTTCCAGGATAATCTAACCCTGCGGAAATCGAATGTGCTTCTTGGACAAAGCCATTTTCATCCTGTAATAAATACATGTAAGCACCATGCAATACACCTAATTGTCCACCTGCAATTGCCGCAGCGTGTTTCCCCGTTTCAAGACCACTCCCTGCCGCCTCTACACCATATAAAGCGACTGATGCATCATCTACGAACGGATGAAACATACCAATTGCATTACTGCCGCCACCAATACAAGCCACAACAGCATCAGGTAAACGACCTTCCTTTTGCAAAATTTGCTTTCTCGTCTCTACCCCAATGACACGCTGAAAGTCTCGAACGATTTTAGGAAATGGGTGAGGTCCTAAGGCAGAGCCTAAAATATAATGCGTATCCTCAACATTTGTCACCCAATAGCGTAGCGCTGCATTCACAGCATCCTTTAAAGTTTTAGAACCACTTTCCACCGATTGAACCTTTGTGCCAAGCAACTCCATGCGAAAAACATTTAACTGCTGACGTTTCATATCTTCCGCACCCATAAAAACAACACATTCTAGATTTAATAAGGCACAAGCAGTAGCCGTTGCCACACCATGCTGTCCTGCACCTGTTTCAGCAACAATTTTCTTTTTGCCCATGCGTTTGGCAAGAAGCGCCTGCCCAATCGCATTGTTAATTTTATGTGCACCTGTATGATTTAAATCTTCACGCTTTAAATAAATCTTAGCTCCTCCAAGTGCGCTCGTTAAATTTTCTGCGTAATAGAGTGGGGTTTCTCGCCCTACATACTCCTGTAAATAATAGGATAGCTCCTCTGTAAACATTGAATCCTTCATCGCTTCTTCATAAGCTGTTTCTAATTCTAGTAAAGCTGTCATTAATGTTTCTGGCACATAACGTCCACCAAATTGTCCGTAACGACCTTCCTTAGTCGGTACATTAGATGCGATTGAATTTCCCATTATTCGCTCCCCCTCTTTACTGCCTGCAAAAATGCCTGTATTTTTATAGAATCTTTGACTCCGTCTGTTTCCACGCCACTTGATACATCCACCATTACAGGAGCAACACTTGAAATGGCCGCTTCAATATTGTCCACATTGAGACCACCCGCTAATAATAATTTCTCTCGTGGAATACCTACTTCCTCAAGTAACGTCCAATCAAAAGTATGACCGCTACCACCTTTAAAATCTGTTCCAGGCGCATCAAATAAATAATAATCTACCTGATAATGAACAGCTGCTTGAACATCCTCTCTTCCTCGTATCGACAATGCCTTAATGGCTGGATAGCCTTGCTCCTGAATAAATGCTGGCGTTTCCTCTCCATGATATTGCACATAGTCTAAAGGCACTCGCTCTACCGCTTCCTTTAATTCAGCTGGTGTGGGATTGACAAAGACACCTATTTTCAAAACGCCTCGTGGTACCTCTTTCGCTAACCGTTGGGCTTGCTCAACAGTTACACGACGTTTACTTGGTGCAAAAACAAAACCAATGGCATCTGCGCCAGCATGAACAGCTGTTTTGACATGTTCTTGTTCTTGTAATCCACAAATTTTGACTTTTGTCATATAGGAGCTGCCTCCTTTTGTACCTGTAAACATTGTAGTGCTTGCCCCGCGTCTTCACTGCGCATCAATGCCTCCCCTACAAGAACGCCACTAGCTCCCATTGCGGCAACTTGATTGGCATCTTCCTGTGACCAAATACCACTTTCACTAATTAATACACGTTGCTCACTGAATGGGAAAACTTCGGCAATTTCTTTTGTCCGTTGTAGACTAACCTCAAAGGTACGTAAATCCCGATTATTGACACCAATCAACCTTGCATCTACTGCAAGAGCACGTTCAAGTTCCTCTGTATCGTGTACTTCCACTAAAACTTCTAGGCCTAAGCCCGTTGCATAACTATATAAGTCGCGTAAAGCGTCATCCGTTAAGGCCGCCACAATTAATAAAATAATAGAAGCACCTGCTGCCTTCGCAAATCGAATCTGCACCCGATCTATCATAAAATCCTTACAAAGAAGAGGCGTATCAACAACACGAGCAACTGCTGCTAAATCTTCAAAGGAGCCTTTAAAAAACGCCTTATCTGTTAAAACAGAAATAGCTGCTGCTCCCGCCTGTGCATAGACCTGTGCTTGAGCAACTGGATCTGCCGCACCAGCGATGACCCCCTTGGAGGGCGAAGCACGTTTCATTTCAGCAATGACCTGTAATGTTGTGGCTTGACGTAATGTTTCGACTAATGAGGGTCGTGACTTTTCTGTAAAATTTGCTAAAGGATCTGGCTGCTCTAATAAAGCACCTATCTCAATTTTCTTTTGCTGCAGAATTTTATAGAGTATATTCATTGCCCTACCTCCACTTCTTTCATTTGTTCACTGTAAGTAATAACTGCTTCCAATTTTTTCAATGCTCTCCCACTAAAAATACTTTCCTTCGCCATCGCGACACCTTCTTTAATGGTTTCTGCTTGACCATAACCGAATAAGCCAATACCCGTATTTAATAACACCGTATCTAAGTACGCACTGTGCTCTCCAGCCAATATTTTTTTCATAATGACCGCATTGTCATCTGCATTGCCACCACGGATAGCTTCTAAAGGTGCTGCTTGAAGACCAACATCTTCAGCCGACAAGGAGAAGGGAATTAAATCTCCTCTATCTACTAGGACCAATGTATTTTGCCCTGCTAAGGAAGCCTCATCTAGCCCCTTAGGGCCTGAAACAACAATGGCTCGCCCCCGCCCCAGCATCTGTAGGACTGAGGCATATTCCATGACAAAATCAGGACGATTAATACCTGTGAATTGCGTAAATAATGGTACTGGATTGGTTAAAGGACCGACTAGATTAAAAATCGTTGGTTTTCCTAATGAACGACGAACTTCGCCGATTCGCTTTAATTTTGGATGAACATTCGGTGCATAGATAAAAGCGATTCCTTCTTTCTCTAGCAAGTCAATGGTTTGAGGTATGGAAATAGCTGTATGAATACCCAATGCCTCCAACACATCTGAGCTACCCGAGGATGAAGATATTTTACGATTCCCATGCTTTGCCATTTTGACACCTGCTCCAGCTAGTACAAAAGCAGAGGCTGTACTAATGTTGAAGGTATGAAGACCATCTCCACCCGTACCACAATTATCCATATAGTCGTCTTCTTTTACAGCTACATCACGTGCAAAAGAACGCATAATGGTTGCTAATGCTGCTACCTCGTGTGCTGTTTCCCCCTTCACAGCTAAAGCCGTTAAAAAACTGGCGATTTCCTCTTTAGGTGTCTCATCCTGAAATAGCCATTGCGCGACCTTCAGCATTTCCTCATACATCAGATGTTCACCTTGCACTACTTTCCGTTGTAATTGTTCCATCAGTTTCGCCCTCCATCGTTAATCAATAACTGTAAAAAACCTCTTTCTTCCTCTTGCACTTGCTGTAACACGTTAGGGATATTCGTATATTTAGTCATTGTTATTGTGGATTGCATATACATCGTTTCATGTTCAACTACAATGGATTGCGCTGTTAAAGCAAAATCCAAATGGCCATTGAATCCAATAAAGCCAAGTGCATCACCAAAAATACCTGCCATGTGTGACCCATTTTCTAAATAACGTGTCACCTGCCTCTTAGAAATCTCTGTAACTGAAAATGGTGGGATTGTTACTGCCAGTACATCCAAAGCGTGCAACATAGGTAAAAGTCGACCTTCTACTCTCGACGTCAAGTGCAGTGCCTGTTTTGACCTTTCAATACGCATGGCCTCAATGACCTGAACAGAGTCTCGAAAACAAACAGACTGTAATTTTTGCTGAATGGCACTAACGAGTATTGCATGTGAATTTCGAATGTCCATTTGTTCATATAAGGTGCGCTCATTTTTTAGGTCTTCACTTTTAGTCTCCCCACGTGGATAGGTGCCCTCCGTTGGTGTGGCTATCACTCGCTCCCCCTTCACTCGTATAAGGCTGTCAGGAGAAGTGCCTAATATAACGTGATCCTCAAACTCTACATAATACATATAGGGTGCAGGTTTTTTTTTGCGTAGCTGTCTGTATAAGGAAAACGCATCACCTTGAAAATTTGCTACATAATGCTTAGGCAGTACTACCCTTGTTATGTCATCATTTAACTTGGTTTGCATCGCCTGTAACTCTGCTGCAAAGGATTCATCCGTTGCCTTTTCTAATGCGTGATAATGATAAGTTGCTTCGTCATGAGCATCACCATTTAATAATTGTTGGGCCAGCACTTCCAAATCAGGTTGCTGTTTTTCCGCATCAATATTTGTATGAATCAGTGTCACTTCATCTGTTAAATGATCGAACACAATGATCGTTTCATACACATGGAAGTGCGCATCAGGAAGCCCTATTTTCTCGTCAGCGAACATCGTCGTTCCGCCATGACCTATATATCCAACAGCACCTCCTGAAAACGGAAATTGTGTCGTATTAGAGATACGTGGCATAAGTCGTTTAAGGAGGACAAAGAGCTCCCCTTTATGCACATATGTTTTTCCTGTTTTATAGGATATCTCCTGAATTTCTTGTCCCACACCTTTATAGGTTTTTCGTGGATTCGCACCAATAAATGAAAATCTGCCTGCTTCCTCATGTTGTGCAGAGCTCTCCAGCAAAAATTTATATTTCCCCTGTAAACGTCTGAAAATTAGAATAGGTGTTAAAGAATCGCCATTGACAGTTTTCATTTTTGTTCTTGAACTCGTTGTTTGCATAGCTTATAAGCTCCTTTTTAAAAATTCCTTTTGCTAATGTCTAGACGAATGCTGAAGCAAAATAAAAAAAGCCCTCTGCAAAAAGGATTATTCCTAATTGCAGAGGACGATCATGACCGCGTTGCCACCTCATATTAGAGCATATGCTCTCACTTTTGTGCTTTCTATGATGACCAGCTTCATTTTAGCCATACATTCAAAGCACCCCTATAACGTGGGGAATCACGTTCGCTTTTTAAAAGCGACTCTCATAAGTCCATTCACATAAGCTGTAAATCAGTTCACACCACCCACTGACTCTCTAAATTACATACCAATGCTACTACTCTTATTCAACAATTTCTCAGCTATTCTCATCTAAACTCAGCTCATCTGTTCTTAGGCTGACCTCGCTCCCGAAGCCTTCTACCTTGACCGAACAAAAAGTTAGCCTTAATTCTATGCCAAACCAATTTAATTGTCAATTAATTCTGAAGAAAAAGATTGAAATTTATGTTTTCGTAAGAACTTTTATGTAGGTATATTATCCTTCAAAAAGACCTTAAAAGGGAAAAGGATTCCTTACTATTGAATATTTTCTGAGTATTGACCATGTAAATATATCAAGTTATAGTAATTTCAGAACAATAATTTTTTCCATATAATATATAGAAAGTAGGAACGTATATGTCCGTTCGCAAAAAATTAAATTTAGGCTTCATTTCTTTAACCTGTTTACTACTCATTTCAAGCATCTTATCATTTCTTCAATTCAAAACAACACAAAATGATTTAGAGGAAGTATTGAAGCATCGTATTGTTCAAATTCAATTAACGGAGAATATACAGCAACAACTTGCGTCTCAAGGTTTATTTTTACGCTCCTATGTTTTAAATAATAAGGATGAAACAGCTCGGGACAATTTAGAGCGTTATCACAAACTTTTACCTGAAACAGTTCAAGAACTTTCTGGTCTTGTTCGCTCTGATTATACAAAAGATATTATGCAACAAGTCACTGCATTACAAAACGAGTTACTAGCCTCTTCAGCGAAAGCCTTGCAGGCGTTTAATAGTGGCAATATGGATTTAGCTCTCACTTACATAAATAACGATGTCACAAAATACAATAAGGAAATCTTCAAGCTAACAACTGATTTATTAGCTTATCATGATGAGCAGCTTCAAAAGGTCGATCAAGAAGTAAATCATACCGTTTCACGTGCTCTTATTATTTCCATTAGTCTACTAATTGCTAGTATTATTATTGGTATATATTTTATGTATTTTGTTAAAAACTCCATTGTTCAGCCATTACGGAAGGTCACTGAAGCAGCAGACACATTAGCACAAGGAGATTTAACAATCGCTGAGCTTGACCATCAGACAAAAGATGAAATTGGCATACTTGCGGGTGCAGTCAATACATTAAAACAAAGTCTAGCCGGTCTGATGACGAACATTCAAGATAGTGCATCCCATTTATCAGCTGTCTCTGAAGAGCTTACTGCGAGCACAGAGGAAGTAACGGCAACATCCGATGATATTGCACAAAGAATTCAAGAAAACGCAACATCTCTCACTTCTTCCGCTCGTACCTCGCAGCAAAGTGCTGTGGCAATGGATGAAACAGCAGCAGGTGTTCAACGCATTGCTGAGGCGACACATAGTCTTCGCCACAATGCAGAGAGTATGCGCCAACTAGCCCATACAGGAGGAGCAACGATTTCAACAGCGAAAGAACAAATGAATATCATTTCTGTGGCTACCTCTGAAATTGCCACATTGACTCAAAAGCTAAGTATGCAATCGGAAGAAATTGGACAAATTACAACTGTCATTACAGCCATTTCAGAACAAACAAATTTACTTGCTCTCAATGCGGCCATTGAAGCAGCAAGAGCTGGAGAACATGGTAAAGGCTTTGCCGTTGTAGCTGATGAAGTACGTAAACTAGCAGAGGAATCCAATCAATCTGCTAATCAAATTGTTGCCATTACGAGGGAAATCCTAACAGATACGCGCAATGTGGCTAATGCAGTGGACCATGGCTTAGCTTCTGTACAGGACGGCGTGTCTAAAATTCACGAGGCAGGAGATGCTTTCTACTCCATCACTTCAGCTGTTACAGCCTTTACAGAACAAATTGAAGAAATATCTGCCACATCCGAAGAAATTTCAGCAAGTGCCGAGCAGGTTGCCGCCTCTGTCACCGAAACAGCCAATGTTTCAAATCAATCAGCTAACAATTCTCAACTGATTGCAGAGTCTGTTGACGAACAAGTAGCGACAATGCAGCAAGTGAATGCGGTTGCTGAGGAATTAAGTCAGAATGCGCAACAGCTCCAAGAAGTCCTTCAGCAATTTAAATTATAAATACACCCGGCAATCTCACTAACAAAAAAGCAGGGAATAGAAAACGAATCGTTTTCTATTCCCTGCTTACTAATTTATACTGTAGGTTCGTCAGTTCCCCATTGTTTTTTCTCTTTCTTGTGTAGCTTTCCATCTGATTTTTTCATTTCACGAATTTTTAATGAATACCAGATTTGAGCGGCGATACAGATAGAAGAATACATACCTGTAATCAAACCAATCAATAAAGCGATAGAGAAGTTTTGAATAGATGGTGCACCAAAAATTAATAGGGCTACAACAACGATAATAACAGTTAACACTGTATTAACAGAACGTCCCATTGTTTGGCGTAGCGATTTATTCACTATATTCGCCAATACTTCACGGTCATTAATGGTATCATAACGATCTAAGTTTTCACGCATACGGTCAAAGGTAACGATTGTATCATTGATAGAATAACCAACAATTGTTAAAACAGCCGCAATAAACGTAATATCTACCTCTAAACGCATGAAACTAAACACTGCTACAATTAAGAATACATCATGTAGAAGCGAAACAATCGCCCCGATTCCCATGCGCCATTCAAAGCGAATTGCCACATAAATAATAATACCTAGTGCTGCAAGAGATAATGCCTTAATGGCATTTTTCACAAGTTCCTTACCAACAGTAGGAGATACTGTACTTACAGTAGGTTTATGACCATATTCCTCTGTTGTTTCTTTTTGGAATTTCAAAATATCTGCTTGAGATAAATCGGTTTTATAACGTACAACCGCTGAGGTACTCTTTTCTCCTGAAAGAACTATATCTTCCGAAGGGAAGCCGATGCTATCAACATATTTTTCTACTGCTTCTTTTGTTAACGTTTGATCTGCTTCAATTTGAATACGTGTACCACTAGAGAAATCAATACCAAGGTTTAGACGGAAAACACCAAGAACTACTAAACCAGCTACTAAAATAGCTAATGAGAATGTATAGAATTTCTTACGGTTGTGTACAAAGTCGAAGCGATCAAATTTCGTTGATAAATCTAATGCACCAATATTTTCATCCAGACTATGTTGTTTTGATTTCGCAATACCATACCAGGCTGGATTATTGAAATAGCCACTGTTCACAAGTAAACCTAATAGTACACGTGAGCCCCAAACGGCTGTTAAGAAGCTCAATAAAATACTAATGATTAATGTTGTAGCGAATCCTTTAACAGAGCTTGTCCCGAAGAAGAATAGCACACCTGCTGCTAATAATGTAGTTAGCTGTGCATCGACAATCGCTGATAAGGATTGTTTAGAGCCTAGTTGGAAGGCTTGCTTCGCTGAGTAGCCTACACGTAGTTCTTCTCGGATACGTTCTGCCGCTAAAATATTGGCGTCTACTGCCATCCCTATACCAAGTACAATGGCTGCTATACCAGGAAGCGTTAAGACTGCATTAATCCAATCAAATACAACCAGTACTAGGAATGTAAATACACCAAGTGTGATGATCGAAATAAAGCCTGGTAAACGATAGTAGAATAGCATAAATAAGAAAATGATTACTACACCAACAATACCAGCGAAAATAGTGCTTTTCAGTGCTTCATCACCAAATTGAGCACCCACAGAAGTTGAATAAATTTCATCAAGTTTAACAGGTAATGCCCCTGCATTTAAAATACCTGATAAATTTTTTGTTTCTTCAACAGAGAAATTACCACTTATCATTACATCTGTTGTATTTAATGTTTGAGAAACTGTTGCTGCAGATGCATAACGAGGCTTCGCTTTCTGTGATTCTGCTTTATAAGAATCAACACCCTCTTCGAAGTCTAACCATACAACCAATAGATTTTGTCCTGCAGGTTTCGCAGCAATTTTACTTGTTACATCAGCAAATTTTTCTGCATCTTTTAATTTAAGCGAAACAATTGGACGATTTTGTTGGTCAAAGGAAGCACTTGCTCCATTTTCTTTTAGATCATCTCCATCTAATAATAAATTATCATCAACATCACGGAATGTTAAATTCGCAGAAGTAGACAATAACTTACGTGCAGATTCTTGATCCTCAACACCTGCTAATTGCACACGGATTCGGTTTTCTCCCTCAACTTGAATGCTAGGTTCACTTACCCCAATAGCATTTACACGGTTGCCAAGAGCTGTTGCCGTAGCAGTGACGATTTCAGGTGTAATTTTTTGACCATCTTTTAATTCATTTACCTCGTAAAGTACTTCAAACCCGCCCTGTAAGTCAAGACCAAGCTTGATGTCCTTTAAGACGCCGTTTACAGTCGTACTAATTCCTGCTGCGAAAAGCACTAGAATTAATAGGAATGCAACTATACGACTTTTTAGTTTCATCAATAAATCCTCCTCGAATTGGTGTAAGGGCTGTCCTTACACGCCAAACAAGTAACTAGCAATACCTTTTGAAACGTTTAATCCTCCTTTTCCTTTAGAATCGTGTTACCTGTGCCTCAAAAAGGTTGCTCTACTTATTCAAATCGTTCATAACGCGCAAGTTTATCTTTGTATTATTAGGTACTAGCCTTCCAAATGCAAGTAAAAGAGCATTCAAGACTTATGTAAGTAAAAACTTATTCAAAATAAAAAAAGCGCAACACACTTATTATGAAACAGGTTGCGCTTGGTGTCAATTCAACACATTTAGGATTCTTTGAATTATTGTAAAATTTGACACATCCTTGATTACGTTCTGACTGGACCAAGCAGTAATTGTAATTCTTCCATACCTACTTCTTCAAACCAATTATTACTTTGTAAAAACTCTACTTGATTAAATGAGACAATATCAGATGGTGATACCGCAAAAATGGTCGCAATCACCTCATGTAAACGTAGCTGTTCGATTTTCTTTTTACGCCATTTTTTTTCAATACAGTAGCGCCAAAGTTCTTCCGCCGTAATGGCATCATATTGATAATGTTTGAATTCTGCCATCTTACTATCAATTGCCGGACGGATTTTTTCAAATAGTTGCTCATATTGCATACTCATTTTGAATCATCTCCAATCAAAGTCGTAACGTAAGACATGTTTGCATACAAATAGTGTAAATGAATTTTTGCGGCTTGAGAAGGGACGGATGGCATGAGTTCTTTTGTAAGAGGTACATTATTTTTAATGTTCGTGATTTTTTTATCTAAACTTTTTGGCTTCTTTTATAGAATGCAATTTATGCGTATTGCTGGTGAAGAGGCTGTCGGCATTTATATGACCGTCTATCCAGCATTTATTTTCTTTATCTCACTCATTCAACTTGGACTACCTATCGCTGTAGCTAAAATCGTGGCAGAATTACTAGCAAAAAATAAGCGCGAAAACATCTTTGGTGTCATGCGTACGGCCATTCTTTGGTCATTCATTGGTATGATCATTTTTATGCCACTCGTTGCACTCACAATACCATATATTTCGACGACGCTCTTACATAATGAACAGACAACATTTACGCTATGGATTGCACTCTTTGCTGTACCTGTGTCCGTTGGATCTGGGTTATTACGTGCTTATTTACAGGGTGTAGCTAAAATCACCCCAACTGCTTGGGCTCAAATGATTGAGCAAATTGTACGAATTAGCTTCATTACGTTAATGCTGCCTTATGTGGCTAATTACAATAATGCGGCTGTTACTGCGGCTGCTGCAATGGGTATTACACTTCTTGCTGAGGTTGTAGCATTCCTCTATTTATGGCTACATTATATCGTTTCGAAAAAGAGACTATTGACGCGTAAAACTAAAATCGAAGGCTACCCTGCATCACCCATGCTACGTATTGCCCTTCCCTCTGCGGGCAGTAAGCTGTTTGGTTCTTTCACTTGGTTTTTAGAACCGATTATCTTTTTAAAAGCTTTGACAGTTGCAGGTTTAACCGCTTCTGCTGCTACTATTTTATATGGTGTCATCTCTGGTGTCTTAGTGCCCTTACTATTGTTTCCAGCGTTTGTATCAACAGCCTTATCCATTGTACTAATTCCAGCTGTGAGTGATGCCGTCGCTCGACAGCACATCCCGCTGTTACAAGAGCGAATTTCGGTCTCCCTAAGATTATCTTCCTTAGTAGGCTGCTTTGCTGCTACGTATTTCTTTGTACATGGTGATGAATTAGCTATGAAGCTCTTCCATTTAGAAGAAAATCGGGGGTACGTTAAAATTTTAGCACCAATTTTTTATTTTTATTATATTCAAAGCCCGCTTCATTCTATCTTACAAGCGATTGGTGAAGCTAAAGCTGCTATGATGAACTCCATCTATGGTGGACTCGGTAAATTATTTGTGATGTTTGTACTAGCCTCTCAACCTGGCATTCAGGAAAAAGGAGCCGTCGTAGCTATTGGTTTTGGTGTTTTACTGACGTCCTTCCTGCATATCGCAACGGTTAGACAAAGAAAAAACCTACGTGCTGGCTTCAGAATGTTTGTCGTACCTTATAGTTGCTTTATTGCCGTTTGTGTCGCACAGTATTTTCTTATTCCAATATTATCACTACCATTTATTTTGAGCAGTGGTGTTACATTATTTTTACTGTTTACTTTTTTATTATTTACCAATCAGTTACGAATCACTGATTTCCGCTACATCAAAAAATTAGCGAAGAAGGTTTAAGATTCTTTTAATTGGATGTGGAGCTTATGGTCTTCCCAAATACAAAAAAATACCGTTTCACTGTTTGTTATATTGTTTTTAGCTAGCTCACCCATTAACCAATTCACATCTTTATGCATGGTCAATAAATGTCTTTCTTGAATATCGCCATCGATAATAAGTGGATACACGAAAGCTTTTTCATCTTTTTTATAGATGGAAAGATTGCCTGATGGCTCTAAATAGGCAAATGCCACATCTGTCACTGATGCAACGCCATTTTCTCGTAATTGCTGACATAAATCATCTAAATTATAGCGGTGTTTTCGCATCTCACTCTCTAAAATAACACCATCTTTTACTAATAAAGCTGGGTCACCATCCACTAAATCTCGTATTTTTTTGAACTTTAACGATAAGTAAGCACTTAAAATTTGAATAAAGAGCAAAATAATGATAGGTAGTATGGCATTAAAGAGAGGATTTTTAAAATCATCTAGCGCAAAAGCAGCAACTTCTGCAATCAATACAAATACAACCAAATCTATGACTGATAATTCCCCTACTTCTCGTTTACCCATTAAACGGAAAACAATGATAATAAACACATATAAAAAACAAGTTCGAAAAATAATATGGTAATATTCTTCCATAGAAACACCCCCATACTATCAAAGTGACCTTACTTATTGTTTTTTATACAATTTTCAAGGAATAGTCTCCACTTGTTCGTACACAATAACAAAGAACAAAATGCTTAACGACTATAAAAACAAACAAGGTGAGAACATGACAAGGAAAATAATTGTTTTCGTTGTTGTTTATATGCTCCTGTTGCTAATAAGCCCCTCCCTTATTTACGGATACCAAGAGCCGGAAATACCGGTTCTTATGTATCATCATTTAGAGGAACATATAAATAATACTACAGTTATTTCATCCAAAAATTTTGAAAATCAAATGAAGGCGCTGAAAGGTGCAGGATATCATACTATTTCTGTTCAGCAATTATATGATTACTTAAATGGGCAAACGCTATTACCTCCAAAGCCTATATTAATTACGTTTGATGATGGGTATTTAAGCAATTATGAAAAAGCATACCCTGTTTTAAAAAAATACGATATGCATGCAGAAATTTTTGTGATTGCAAGCCGAATCCTAGAAAATGATGAAAAAATTCAACAGCCAAAAGAAATTCCAAAGATGAGCTGGGATCAGTTAAAGGAAATGAAGGATTATATGACAATTCAGAGTCACACATGGGATTTACATTATAAATTACCTTCAGAAAACGGTAGGTTAAATGGTGCGGTATATGGACCAGGTTTTGTAGACGGACAACTTGAAAGTTATCATGCATATGAAGAAAGAGTTAGAAATGATCTTATTCGCTCACGAAAAATAATAAAAGAAAAACTTGGCTATGAGCCCATTGCTATTAGCTATCCTTACGGTATTCATTCACCATCCACCATAAAATTAGCAAAAGAAGCTGGTTTTAAGATGGCCTTTGTTATTCAAAATAAACATGTGAAAAAGGGCGATTCTCTGTTTACATTAAGCAGAATAACTGTAAACGGCAAAGATTCTGGTGAAGTATTGATTCATAAAATAAAAACAGCTAACTAGCCATGAGTTCGCTTCATGTGTAAAAAAAGACTTACAACATAGCTAATGCTCTATTGTAAGCCTTTTCTCTTTTGTTACTGATTGTCATTGACAATTCGCCCAATTGCTTGACGGTCAAATTTCACTCGTACATTGTCAGCAATTTTTAACGTCACTGCTGTGTCCTCAATCGCATCTACGACACCATGTAGACCACCTATTGTAATGACTTTATCTCCACGTTGCAAACTACTTTGCATATTTTGTGTTTCCTGCTGTCTTTTTTTAGCTGGACGGATTAAGATAAACCACATTGCAACGAACATTAATAATATTGGCGCTAATCCTAATAATTGATCCATAATATATCTTGCCCCCTTTCCAAATCTCACTTTTTTAGTATAGACTATTCCACCAATAAAAAGCGATGGACAAGCCAAAAAATTTTCTCAATTACTAATATTTTTTCTATGATTGACATTATTTTGCTAGAAATATTCACTTTTTACAAAGATTTGAATGCTTTTACAAAACGATTGCCATAGTATAAGGACATTAGGCACTGCCTAATGTCCTTTCATAGTGTTGAAAAATAAAACCATCCATAGAATTTATATGAAAGGTGAAAAAGGATTTCCGTTGCAGGCTACATGCTTTCCTGTGGGCGAGCGCCGAGCCGTTTCCTCTGCTACCGCTCCGTGCAGGGGCTCGCCTGTCTCGCTATTCCCACGGGAGTCAAGTAGCCTTCCACTCCAATCCATAAAATAAAAATGTTAACTTTTTAGCAAAAAAGTGAAGGTATTCACTACTCTTTTATGGAGGGGTGTTGTCACACATCACTTCTCCACATTGAAAGTAAGAGGCTATCCTCTCTTATAATATAAATAATGGGCTATTTTGTTCAGGAAAAGACACTTTTGCAGAATGGTTGATTGGAGTGGAGCCAGCGTCACTCCTAGGGGATTTAGCGTCACAGAGGAGACCCTGGAGCGAACGCAGTGAGTGAAGCGGCTCATCGGACGCCCCCTAGAAAGGACGCTGGCGGAACGGAAATCAACCCCTCGCCTTACAAAATTGCTTATTATGCCGTTGACATTACCTTTTTTATTTCGATTCAGTAACATAAAACGAAAGGCGTAATGGCTTAAAAGTTCTTAGCATTTGGCCCATTGAAGCCATATTTTTCAAAGAATTCTTCTCGGAAATCACCAAGGCGGTCTTGACGAATGGCTTCACGCACTTGTTCCATCAGCTTCAATAGGAAATGTAGATTATGATAAGACGTTAAACGAATACCAAACGTTTCTTCCGTGCGGATAAGGTGTCTAACATAGGCACGAGAATAGTTTTTACATGTATAGCAATCACAATTCGGATCAATTGGACCAAAATCACGTGCATATTTAGCATTTTTCACCACTAGACGGCCTTCAGATGTCATCAGTGTACCATTACGTGCAATACGTGTTGGCAGCACACAGTCAAACATATCAATTCCGCGAATTGCTCCATCAATTAAAGAATCTGGTGAGCCAACCCCCATTAAATAACGTGGTTTATTTTCAGGCATCATTGGCGTCGTAAATTCTAAAACTCGGTTCATCACATCTTTGGGTTCACCAACAGATAATCCACCAATTGCGTAGCCCGGGAAATCTAATTCCACTAATGCTTCTGCTGAACGACGGCGTAAATCCTCGTACTCTCCACCTTGGATGATACCAAACAAACCTTGCTCCTCTGGACGTTTATGCGCTTCTTTACAGCGTTTTGCCCAACGTGTTGTACGATCAACTGATTGCAGCATATAATCATGTGTCGCAGGAAATGGTGGACATTCATCGAACGCCATCATAATGTCAGACCCTAAATCATTTTGAATTTCCATTGCTTTTTCAGGGCTTAAAAATAGCTTATCTCCATTAAGGTGATTACGGAAATGAACGCCTTCCTCCTCAATTTTACGGAATTGACTTAGGGAGAACACTTGGAAACCACCTGAATCCGTTAAAATAGGACGATCCCAGTTCATAAATTTATGGAGTCCGCCTGCTTCCTTGACAATATCATTGCCTGGACGAAGCCATAGATGGTACGTATTGGACAAAATGATCCCAGCATTCATTTCTTTTAATTCCTCTGGCGACATCGTTTTAACAGTTGCTTGTGTGCCCACTGGCATGAATGCTGGTGTTTCAAAGGAGCCATGTGGTGTATGGACGATGCCAAGACGTGCTCCTGTTTGTTTACAAGTATGAAGTAATTCATATCGAATTGCTGGTTGTGTCATAAACTAAAAATCCTCTCTTATCTGAAGTAAAAACAGTACTTCGATTATATCCACTATTATTTTTTCGGACGTATAAACATCGCATCCCCAAAACTAAAGAAGCGATATTTTTCATCCACTGCTTGCTGATAGGCACTTAAAATAGTTTCTCGAGTAGCTAGCGTACTAACAAGCATGACAAGTGTTGATTTCGGTAAATGGAAGTTTGTAATTAACCCATCCACCACCGTAAAGTTGTAGCCTGGATAAATGAAAATAGACGTCCAACCTTGTTCTGCTCGCACTTCCCCCTCATATTTAGAGCCAATCGTCTCCAATGTACGTGTAGAGGTTGTCCCAACAGCTATGACCTTGCCGCCGTTTCGCTTAACACGATTAATCGTATCTGCCGCTTGTTCGGTCACACTATAGAATTCAGCGTGCATTTCATGGTTTTCAATCGAATCCACACTAACAGGACGGAAAGTGCCGAGACCCACATGTAGCGTGATAAAGACCACTTCTACACCTTTCGCTTTTACCTGCTCTAATAATTGCTCCGTGAAATGCAGTCCTGCTGTTGGTGCTGCAGCTGAGCCACGTTCTTTGGCATAAACCGTTTGATAACGATCCTTGTCCTCAAGTTTTTCACGAATATATGGAGGCAACGGCATTTCACCAAGTTGCTCTAATATTTCATAAAAGATGCCATCATAATGAAAGTCAAATGTACGTCCGCCATGTTCAAGCTCTCCTGTACAAGTAGCTGTTAATAAACCTTCACCAAATGTGATAACAGTTCCTACTTTTACACGCTTAGCTGGTTTTACAAGTGTTTCCCACTCATCTGTACCAGCTAATTGCTTTAATAGCAATACTTCTATATGTGCACCTGTTTCCTCTTTCACACCCATTAAGCGAGCAGGTAAGACTCTTGTATCATTTAATACGAGACAATCTCCAGCATGTAGCTCATCTAAAACGTGAGCAAAATGGTGGTGCTCTACTTTAGTAGCGCCAGGTGTAACAACCATTAAGCGGCTCGCGGTACGATCAATTAATGGCGTTTGAGCAATAAGCTCATCTGGTAATTCAAAATCAAAATCTTCTACACGCATGAAAAAAACTTCCTTCTTTATGTTTGTTGTGGATACTCATATCCAAAATGTTCGTAGGCTAAATGTGTGGCAACTCTTCCCCGTGGTGTACGTTGAATAAGGCCAATTTGCATCAAATAAGGTTCATATACATCCTCTATCGTAACCCGTTCCTCACCAATCGATGCCGCAAGCGTATCTAAGCCCACTGGACCGCCTTGGTAGCGCTCAATCATGTTCGTTACAAGTTTATGGTCGATATGATCAAGCCCTCTAGGATCAACTTGTAACAGCTCTAGCGCTTGCTGTGCAAGATCCTCCGTTATCATACCATCTCCAAGCACTTGTGCATAATCTCGCACTCGTTTTAATAAACGATTCGCAATCCGAGGTGTTCCGCGTGAGCGTCTCGCCATTTCCATTGCCGCTACTTGCTCAATTTTCACCTCAAATAAATGAGCACTTCGCACCACAATTTCGGCAAGTGAACGATCATCATAATATTCTAAACGTAGTAACACACCAAAGCGATCCCTTAAAGGGGCTGATAAGGCGCCAGCTCTTGTTGTAGCACCTACAAGGGTAAAGGGAGGTAAATCAAGGCGTACAGAACGTGCTTCTGGACCTTTCCCCACCACAATATCTAAACAGAAGTCCTCCATTGCTGGATATAGCACTTCTTCAATGGCACGGGAGAGTCGATGAATTTCATCTATAAATAAAACATCCCCAGGCTCAAGTGAACTTAAAATAGCTGCTAAATCCCCTGGGCGCTCAATTGCAGGGCCACTCGTCATGCGTACATTGACATTCATCTCATTCGCAATAACAGCAGCTAATGTCGTTTTACCAAGTCCCGGAGGTCCATATAACAGCACATGGTCTAAACTTTCTTGGCGAAGCTTTGCCGCTTCAATGAATATTTGTAAGTTTTCCTTCACTTTATGTTGCCCAATATACTGCGTTAATTTTTGAGGGCGTAAAGATAATTCAAACTGCTCATCATAGCTACCTGCCTCACTTGCCATCATACGTTCAGACATGTACCTTCCCTCCTTTCCTTATTTTATTTTTAGCAGTAGTTGCAATGCTTGTTTCATAAAGGCATCTGTCGTTTCCAGCTTGTCGTTGTCCTCAAGCTGTGGACGAATTTTTTCGAGCTCTTTTTCAGAATAACCAAGTGCCATTAACGCCAGTATAGCTTCTTCTAGCTCATGCTTATAAGGATTTACACCAAACAATGGTAGCTCATGTTCTGCACTAGGAAGCTCCAATGTATCTAATAACGAGCCTAGCTTGCCCTTCAAATCAAGAATCATTTGACGTGCTGTTTTTTTCCCAACCCCAGGGAACTTCACTAAAAACGCTTCGTCCTCCCGCTCAATGGCACTAATAACCTGTTGCGGATTACCAGTAGCTAAAATCGCTAGAGCCCCCTTTGGCCCTATGCCAGATACTAATATTAGCTTTCGAAATAGCTCACGTTGATCTAGATTAGGGAAACCATATAAAACTTGTGCATCCTCTCGTACATGCAAATGAACATATATCTGTTGCTCCAGGGCTGATGTGCGGAATGCAAACGGATTGGGCGTATGAAGTTGCCAGCCAATACCTTGTTGTTCTAATACTATAAACTCAGGTGTAATACGAGTTACTTGTCCTTTTAAATAATCATACATCTATAATCCCTCACAATCATCGTCTTCGATTATAGCATATAGCGAACGAATGCTCGACAAAAAGTAGTGGCAAAAGCGCTGTTGCCAAACAAAAATGACCGCCAAATGACGGTCATTTTTTAACAAATCTATCAATATCGTACCATAGTTTTGGCCAATAGGTGAGGGCTCGTTTTGTGAATGGCACTAAATAATCTAAAAATACTAGCTGTTGCTCTAGTGGTAAATCCACTGCAAAAAGCCATTCTCGTAATAGCTCATTCGGATATTTCAAACGATGGAGCTTTCTTTTATCCAGTCGTTTCAGCTCAGGTAATTCAGCAAAAATTTTTCCAAGATCATAATCAACAGCAGGTAATACACGATGCAACCATAAAATATATTCATCATCCGCTTCGCCAAGATGTGCTAAATCAAAATCAATTAAACGTAATTGGCCATCAGAGCACCATAAAAAATTATGATGAACCACATCCCCATGTAATAGTGTGATTTCTTTTTCAGGCGCATCCTCTAATGCAATCAGTTGTAAAGATTTATCACTATAATGCACAATTTGATCGATTTCTTCTTTTGTTAAAAAAGCTCGAAACTCATTTCTTCTACTTTTAAAGCGCATATGACGCATTTGCCATTTTAAAAGCTGCGAGTAGGTATGCAAGCCTGGCACTCGCTGCCAAGCTATTTTTTTATGTGTATCATGTAAAGCTATTAATAATTTAAGAGATTCTTCGCGATCTTTTTTATATGCAAAGTTAGCACCATGGCTTCCTTCTTGCCATACTTGCACAATTAACTGCTCATCATCACTCTGAACCAATGGTAAGATCAGAGAAGGCTCCATGCGTCCTAACTGGCGATGAATTGCTCTCACCTTCTCTGCAATTTCCACTTGCTTCGCTCGTTTGACAAAATAATGATTCGATTCATACTTATATTTCCAAATGTTTGACTTTAACTCTTCTACAATATACGCTTTTTCACCATCGATAAGGCGTCATCCCGCCTGGGAAATAGTGCGGTGACATCCATTGTCCCCCTGCTGGTGGGCACGGCGGTGGACAATGTGTCGGACATGGTGGTGGCGGACAATGACAAGGATCCATTTGCCATGTAGGCATCATCATTGGTTGTTGATGACAGCCACAGGATTGACCCATGTTCATCTCAGGCATCATCATTGGCTGTGTACCACAGCCACAGGATTGACCCATATTCATATCAGGCATCATATCCATTTGTGGCTTCATTTGATGATCCTGTGTATGGAAGAATGGTGATGTAGACTCTAAAAAGTCTTCCATCCCACCTACTTTATGATCTGGCATGTCACAAGACATTGGCTGTTGTGGCATCGTATAATGCTCGACCTGAGGTTGCATTGGCATCATCGGCCACCACATTTGATGATAGATGGGTTGATGACAACTTGAGCAATGTGGGACCGCAGGCATTTGTGGCATGATATGCATCGGTGGCTGCGGCGCTGGTTGTGGCATTGGCTTCGGTTGAGCTACAGGTGGTGGTGTAGGTGCTGGCGGTGGTGGTGCTGGCTGTATTTGCACTGGTGGTGGTGTAACAGTTTGTTCTACTTGTGGCATCACCACTTGTTGGTGCCAATTCATTTCCACAGGCTGCGGTACCCACATCGGTTGTTGTGGCATTTGCATAGGCATTGGCATCGGTATTGGAATCGGAATCATTTGTGGTTCTGGCATTGGCATAGGAGCTGGTGGTGGCGGTACAATAGGCGGCGGTGGTGGCATCGGTCGCTGTACCTCTTTTTTAGGACTTTCCTTCGGTGCCTCCTTATGCACTTGTGTTTCCTTTTTCGGCATTTCTTTATGTGATTCTCTATGCGGCTCTTTGTTTATTTTTTCAGGCAATATAATTTCCATACCTGGAACAATATAATCTGGGTTGGCAAGATGGACATTGAGCCGCTTCAAATCTTCAAACGAAATGCCGTACTCTTTCGCAATCTTCCACAAGGTGTCTCCCTTTTGAACAATATGAATACGCAATTTTTTCCTCCCTTCCTCTCTACGTATCATATGTTCAATGTTTCATTTGGATACAAAAATTTCAGCAAGTTAGAAATGCTTCATGGTACACTAAAACATAAGGAATGCTGATTCCTTTATTATGAGCAGAGGTGAACTCTTATGAAAAAAATGTTAGGCGAAGAACGCCGACTGCAACTTTTAGCGCAATTAAAAAACAGTAAAGCACCTATAACTGGGACAGACTTGGCTAAGTTCGCCAATGTTTCTAGACAAGTTATCGTCAATGATATGACTCTATTAAAAGCAAGAAATGAGCCCATTATTGCCACAAGCCAGGGCTATCTTTATATGCATCAGGAACAATTACAGCAAACCGTTGAACGTACGTTCCCTTGCTTGCATACCTCAGAGCAAACAGAGGATGAATTAATGACCATTGTCGATTGTGGTGGTACTGTCAAAAATGTTATTGTAGAACATCCAATATATGGTGAACTCACTGCCTCCATTATGGTATCAAATCGCCATGAAGTGAAACAGTTTATCGAACGTGTCAATGCCACACAGGCCAATTATTTATCCGCTCTTACTGGTGGTATTCATCTGCATGTCATCTCTGCACCCTCTGTTGAAGTTTTAACTTTAATTGAACAAGCCTTACAAAAAAAGGGCTACTTAGTGTCAGATCAATAAATAGCAAAAGCACCGTATGATATCCTTTTTCATACGGTGCTTTCTGTTTTGATTGCAAATGTTATGCTTCTGATTGGACGCTTGAGCCACAGTATTTCTTTTCTCTTCACGAGTATTTTGATCCTGAGCGAAAGTATTTTCCCCACTCTCTGCGGGTATTATAAACCCGTGCGCTACTAGGAAAGAAATCGTTGCCGTTGAGAAGGTGTGGGCAATAAGCATTCACTTTTTTGACCAAATAAACGATAGCGTTGCTTAGCAAATAATCGATATAGCGCATTACGGATAAAGGGGGGAACAAGAATGAAGGCATAGAAGCAAGGCCACAGTCCATCCAATTTCCTGCATATGTTTAATGCTGCGGTAGATTCCAGCGAGACGTTCCCTTGCTCAATCAGAATTACACTATCTATATTCTTTGGTATATTGTACTGATTGAGCAATGCTTGGCCGATATCACTTTGAAGTGACGCAAATTGAAAATAGCCAGCTTCATCGTGTTTGATAATAAATTGAACAGTGCTATCACAAAAATTACAGATACCATCAAATAAAATGATGCCAGCCATTACCATTCCTCCCTACAGCTATTCTGCCTCGTCTGATGTAACATAAGTGAAGTAAGTACCCAAAGATTTTACCTTACAGCCTAGTGCAGCTAATTCTTCCATGGCGCCACGCATCATCGGTTCTTTTTCATCTGCTAATACATCAATCATAAAGAAATAATCACCTAAGCCCGTTTTAAGTGGACGTGATTCAATTTTACTTAAATTCAGTTGACGCCATGCAAAAACAGAAAGCACCTGATGCAATGCCCCTGAACGATCCGTTGGCAATGTAATCATAAACGTTGTCTTAGCTTGCCCTTCAGATAGCTCTTGCGGCAATCGTTTATTTTGCTTGGACAGTACAAAGAAACGTGTATGGTTAAAATGGAAATCATGGATATTCGATTCAACTATGTCAAGGCCATATTTTTCGGCTGCTGCTGCATTGCCTACTGCGGCTATACATTCTTGTGGATTTTCTGATACATATTTCGCTGCTGCCGCTGTGGAAGTTGTTTGATGTAATGGCACATGACTGAAACGATAAAATAAGTATTTATGACATTGAGCTAGTGCATGTGGGTGGGAATAAACACCTGCGATAGACTGCCAATGATCCTTTTGCGCTTTATTCACCATTAAATGCTGCTGGATTTTTAGCAATAGTTCACCTGTCACATAGAGTGTTGCCTCATGGAATAAATAATCTAATGTTAATGTTACAGAGCCCTCTAAGGCATTTTCTAGCGGAACGACGGCTAAATCCACCTTTCCCTCCGCAACGGCCTCTATACATTCTGGAATCGTCGCACACGGTACAAGCCACTCATTTGGAAAAGTAGCCTTTGTTGCTAAATATGTAAATGATGCTTCTGGTCCTAAATAGGCGATTCTATTTTCCCATTGTTGCTTTGTCATTGCAAATACCTCCTTTATGGCACAATAAGGAGCAGTCCCGCGAGATTGCTCACTGTTGGGACAGCTCCTTATTTGAGCTTGTTATCGCATTCTGACCTAGCTGTCTTATTAAACACGATAATTCATTTTTGTCAAAAATTAAAGGATTGAACACTGTACTGTTATTATAATGCTCCAGAACTAATTACTTCTGCTGATTCTACAAAATCTAAGCGCTTTAATTGCTGAATGAGGTCATCAAGATCACAGGTCATGCTTGTTACATCTAATGATAAAGTAACATTGGCACGTCCTTGAATCGGAATCGTTTGATGAATTGTCAATACATTACAATGTGTAATTGTCACAGTTTCTAAAAGCTTAGCAAGTGTTCCTTTTCTATCTTGAAGCTGTAAAAAGACTGTTAAAATGCGTTCCTGCACAATTGAATGAAAAGGAAAAACCGCATCACGATATTTGTAAAACGCACTTCGCGATAAATCCACCTGCTTTACCGCATCCCAAATGGAAGATACTGAACCACTTGATAGTAAGTGTTTCGCTTCCAAAGTTTTTTGCATTGCATCCGTTAAAACATCCTCACGAACTAAATAATATCGCTGATTCGCAACATTCTTCATACGCTTCCCCCTAAAACTCATGTCTTAATCGACAAATTCAAATTCAAACTCTTGTAGGCGTACTGTATCGCCATCTTGTGCTCCACGTTGACGCAGAGCCTCATCCACACCCATTGCACGCAATTGACGAGCAAAACGACGAATACCATCTTCACGGCTAAAGTCCGTCATTTTAAATAAACGCTCAATGGCATAACCATTAATAATAAATGTACCATCATCGTCACGAGTGATTTCGAAATCTTCACCTTTTGCCTCATGCTTGTACATGACAGTTGCGTCTGATTGCTCCTCTACATCTTCGTATAGTGGGAATTCAGGCGTTACTTCCAGTAGATCCGCAATGGCAAACAACAGCTCTTTTAACCCTTGACGTGAAACAGCAGAAATTGGGAAAATTTGAACATCTTCTCCTACCTTTTGGCGGAATGCTGCTAAGTTTTCTTCTGCATCTGGCATATCCATTTTATTGGCTACAATTATTTGTGGGCGCTCTGTTAAACGAAGATTATATTGTTTTAGCTCTTCATTGATTGTTAAATAATCTTCATATGGATCGCGACCTTCCATTCCTGACATATCAATAACATGGACAATAACGCGTGTACGTTCAATATGTCGTAAAAATTGATGGCCTAACCCTACTCCTTCATGTGCCCCTTCAATAAGCCCAGGTAAATCTGCCATCGCAAAGCTTCGGTGATCTTCCGTTTCAATCATGCCTAAGTTCGGTACAATTGTCGTAAAATGATATGCACCAATTTTTGGCTTAGCAGCAGAAACCACTGATAAAAGCGTTGATTTACCAACACTTGGGAAACCAACTAATCCTACATCTGCTAAAACTTTTAACTCTAATATAACATTTAATTCTTGTCCTGGCTCACCTTTTTCAGAAAGTTCTGGCGCTGGGTTGGCAGGAGTGGCAAAACGAGAATTTCCTCGTCCACCTCGGCCAGCTTTCGCAATAATGGCTCTTTGCCCATGCTCGACTAAGTCGGCAATAACTGCATTTGTTTCTTCATTCATAACCACTGTGCCTGGTGGTACTTTAACGATTAAATCCTCTGCATTTTTACCATGCATGCCTTTACTCATCCCATGCTCACCACGAGGCGCTTTAAAATGGCGTTTATAGCGGAAATCCATTAACGTTCGTAAGCCCTCTTCTACTTCAAATACGACGTTACCGCCATGTCCACCATCTCCACCAGCTGGACCACCATTTGGTACATATTTTTCTCGACGGAAGGCAACCATACCATCTCCACCGTCGCCACCTTTAACAAAAATCTTTACGTGATCAACAAACATTTAGTTCACTCCCTATTTGCACTCAAGACATATTGCCAGAGCGTAGTTGTCTGCTCAATTGTTTGAATGTCGAATTGTTTCAAACCTTTTTCGGTGAATGCATCAGCACTCCATAACCCATTTAGCGTGAATGTCACGGCAAATGTATGATCGTCAACACGTACATCAAGCGTTAGGATCTGCTCTGTAAATGGATCTAATGTATCATAAACATGCATAACTGTTTTGTTTAAATAATCTACAACTTCCCGATCAATATTGTTGGTCACTGGCTTTTTTATCTCACCGCTTAGCTTCCATGCTAGTGATGGATAACGCCATCCTGCTGTTTGTAGCCACTCAATTGTTTGTGGTAATTGTAGTCGATTGAGGATAGAAAACACTCGTAATTGTTCTGAATAATGTTGAATAAGTTTCTTTGATTCATCAATTCTACCTAAATCTAAATTCATGCGAATCAGTTGCAGTTGATTCACATAATCATGATTTGCAAAACGTAATACTTCACTAATGGTTAGTGATTGATTGTTCATCCCATTCACTCCAATAAAGTTATCCTTACTAGTATAACAAGTTTTGCTCTATTTTTCCCTTAATTCTTTAATCAATTATGCCTCAGCTTAATTGATTAAAGAATCGGCATTGTTGAAATTTAGCCAAAAAAAGGACTGCAATAAATGCAGTCCTCCGCTTTATGATATCTTTTAAAAGATTAAGCTTCTTGTGGTGCTGGGTATACAGATACTTGTTTGCGATCGCGACCTAAACGTTCGAATTTAACAACGCCGTCCACTTTAGCAAATAGTGTATCGTCACCACCACGACCTACGTTTGTACCTGGGTAAATTTTTGTACCGCGTTGACGGTAAAGAATTGAACCACCAGTTACGAATTGGCCATCAGCACGTTTTGCACCAAGTCGTTTAGACTCAGAGTCACGTCCGTTTTTAGTAGAACCTACACCCTTTTTCGATGCGAAAAGTTGAAGGTCTAATGCTAATAATAATTTCATCGAGTTCCACCTCCTACTTGGTTGTAGTTGATTTGGATGTATTGTCCGTAATTTTGCACCATAGAATACACTTGGGCAGTCATTACTTGAACAATTAACTGTAGTTTTGCATCTACTTCAGGCTCTAAATCTGATGGTAAATCTACCTTAAGATAGCCTCCACCTTCAGCAGCTTGTTCGACTTCTGGTTGAATTTGTAATAATGCATAAATAGCATTTACTGTACCAATGGCAATAGTAGATGCTCCTGCACACACTAAATCTTTACCAGATTCATCGTACCCAGCATGTCCTGAAAATTCAAATGCTGACACATGTCTATTTTCATTGTGATGAATCGTAACTTGTATCATTCGCTACACCTCACAATTAAGCGTTGATTGCTTCAACAACTAATTTTGTGTAAGGTTGACGGTGACCTTGTTTACGACGGTAGTTCTTTTTAGCTTTCAATTTGAAAACAACGATTTTTTTCGCACGGCCTTCTTTAACAACTTTAGCTGTTACTGTAGCGCCTTCTACGAATGGAGCGCCAACTTTAACGTTTTCGCCACCTACGAATAATACTTTATCAAAAGTAACAACCTCATCAGCTTCTACGCCTAATTTCTCAACATAGATTTCTTGACCAGCTTCTACTTTGATTTGTTTACCACCAGTTTCAATAATTGCGTACATTTTACTGCACCTCCTCTTAGACTCAGACTCGCCTGTTTTAAAAGGTGATCTTATTAGATACTTAAACCTTTCCAGAGCGGTTGTAGTAGCACGGGTGCTACAAACAATAACATTAAAATATTACCATACGTTTTTTTTTAAGTCAATCTATTCATAACATATTTTTCAAAAGCAACTCTATATTTTCGATAGCGCCATTCTTTCAATGCTTGCAGCCAAATGAATAAATTAATGATGGCTAAAAAAATAGACTGTGGCAAGAACTTGAAAGTGACTAGTAATAGTGTAGTGGCAATGATGAAAGACAACCAATAATACATTTCCACCACTTGAGCTCTTGGATAACTTAAAAATAGCCAGGCTAATACTAGTCTGCCACCATCTAACGGTATGATGGGCACAATATTTACAGCCAGTAACACTAATTGTACAGTTATTAGCTTATTGGCGAGCAGATCAGGCATAAAAAAAGCGAGGCCAATCCCAATTATGGTAGCGATTGGTCCTCCTAATGCAATCCATAGGAGTGACGAAGCTTGCACAACCGCTGGATTTTCAAATTGAATTTCTCCCCCATATGGTGTAATAACGCATGATTTCACCTTCACTCCGCACAATACTGCTGCTACTAAATGACCTGCCTCGTGCCACAGCAAAGAAAATAAAATGATGGCGTAATAAGCTAATTGTCCACTAAAAATCATGACAAATACCAGAGGGATACATAGAAGATGTAATTTAATCCTCATTGGTCTCCGTCGATTCAAGCCATTGTACAATTTGCTCTAAATCATAATGAGTATCTCCCTTTTCAATGGACATATATAATTGACCAGCTTCTTTCATACCAATTAAATCATTAGCTTGAATCGATGTATAAGGGAGCTGCGCTAAACTATCTAACATACCATAAGATACCGTTGTCCCGTCCTCATAGCTGATTGTCATAGTCTTGCCCGTATACTTTGTATGACCAGTAAAAACGACCAACCCATTCTGCCCAGCATAGATCGGTAAACCAACATCATACTGCAATAAATAACCTTCTTTAAAAACTTGGGCATTAGCAAATGTTAGAAGATCGGCCTGCCCTACATCACTTGATACCATGATGGTCTCTTTTTCTTTTTCGAACCAACTTTGTCCGAGCTCACTTAAATAGGTTAAATCTGCAGAGGTTGTTACAAGCTTTCGAACGGGTGTATCTACTACGCCTTGATCTTCTAAACGAATTACAAGCATGATTGCTGCCACAAGTAGTATCGTGACGAACCATTTCCATTTTTTAAACAAGCTCTCATCCTTTTTTCCACACTATATGAGATTGCATGTCCAAACATGCACAAGAAAAAACCTTCTCGTACATTTGTACGAAAAGGTTGTCATTTATTTTGAAAATAGAGCCTTTAGTTTTGAAAACATACCTCTTTGCTCATTTTGAATAGCCATCAATGGCACGGACTCACCAAGAATACGACGGGCAATATTGCGATAGCCCAATGAAGCTTTATTTGATGGGTCCATGACGATTGGTTCACCTTTATTGGAAGATGAGATGACACCCTCACTATCGACAATAATGCCTAATAGATCAATAGAAAGATGTGTAGTAATTTCATTGACATCCAATGTATCACCACTCTTCATCATATGTTGTCGAATACGATTAATGATAAGTTTAGGTGCTGTAATCTCTTCTTGTTCAAGTAAACCAATGATACGATCTGCATCACGAACAGCAGAGATTTCAGGTGTTGTCACAACAATCGCATGATCTGCACCAGCGACAGCATTACGATAGCCTTGTTCAATACCGGCAGGGCAATCGATTAATACATAATCATAATCCCTTTTCAATTCCTCTACTAAGCTCTTCATTTGCTCAGGGGTAACAGCGTTTTTATCCGTTGTTTGAGCAGCAGGTAATAAAAATAGTTTCTCATCTACGCGCTTATCCTTAATTAATGCTTGATGGATTTTACAGCGTCCTTCCACCACATCAACTAGGTCATAAATAATGCGATTTTCCAGACCTAAAATGACATCTAAATTGCGTAGGCCGATATCTGTATCAACTAAACATATTTTTTTACCCTGTAGAGCCAATGCAGTCCCAAGGTTAGCCGTTGTCGTTGTTTTACCGACACCGCCCTTACCTGAAGTTATGACGATCGCTTCTCCCACACTAGCTTCCTCCCTTAGACACATTTAACAATGGTCGTATATTTTTTAAGGCATGAATTTGATCGTACGTAATGCGTCCATCATAGCCAAGAAATGCACAAGTCATTTCTGCCTGATTGATCGCGTTTACATGTTCATCTGACATTGCCTGAACTTGATCAGCAATCATGATATGTGTGGCTTCAAATCGAGATGCTGCAATGATTGCTTCTTTATTGCCATGCACACCCGCATGTGCAATTCCTTTTAGTCTACCTAGGACATATACATTACCGCCAGCCTCTACTCGACCGTTTGGATTTACATGGCCTACAATGATAATGTCCCCTGATGAACGCAGAACTTGTCCTGACCTGACCACACCAATATATGTATCTTGTTGACCTTCAATCATTTTCTGGTTGCTTTCTTGGACAGTCAGTACTTCACTTTGCACCTTAGATACAATAAGTTGCTCCGTTTCTTCTACAATTTTTATCAGCTCATTCATTTGTTCATCAGTACAGTATCGATAGCCTAAGTATAATTGTACATCTACTTTACCATCGATACCGCCTTCTAACACTTTTTTCTTCAATTCTTCTACTAACTCGCTATACGAACATTGATCGTCTAGACGTAGTACAAAACCGTCCTTCGTTCCCTTCATATTAACTAACTGTTTTTTCATGAATGCCTCACCTCACGTTGTTCTTTATTAAGAAACTTCACGTGCTCTCTGTAAGACACGCGCATTAATTAGATATTTGAAGGCCCAACCAAGAATCATTAAAAATAAAGCATTAGCAATAATTGTTGGTAGTAGTCGTGAACGTAAGAAATCCGCTAAAGGTATTGCTGTAAAATCAATTAGGAAGAAAAATTGATATAGTATAAATTCTAAAATGGCTACTAGTACAACTGAAATTGTCGTTGTCACAACTAAGTGCTGATGGATAACTTTCACGATAGAGCCTGCTAAAAAACATATAAGTGGATAAAGCACTGAATATAATCCAATAATATCAATGTAAAACACATCATACAAGACACCAAAAAAAACTCCATACATTACCGCACGTTTACGGCTGTAATAGATGGATATAAAAATTAAATATAAGATTAAAAAACGTGGTACCAGAAAATAGACTTCCCCTTTAATTTCAATCGGGGAAAGCATAGCAAATTCTGGCTCTAATAAGAATAGTAAAACCGCTACAGAGGGGATGAGAAATCGAACCATCATTCCGCCTCCTCTTCACTCGCCTCTTGCGGATTCGATAAATCTTCATTTGTTGTATTGCCGTCTGAGCCATCAATAACTGTTGATGTACGTTTAGCAATGACAACATGTTCTAAAATTGAAAAATCAGCAGATGGTTTGACATAAGCCATTTTTGTTAAGCCATGATCATCTGTACTAACTTCTGTAATTTCTCCGATTGGGACACCTTTTGGGAAAATACCACCAAGCCCTGAAGAAACTACTTGCTCGCCTTCTTTCACCGTTAAGCTAGAATCGATTCGCTTCATAATGAGTTTATTACGTTCTTCATCAAAGCCCTCGATTAAACCGTATGCTTCTTTTTCTCCTAATACCATCGCAGAAACACGATAGTTTGGATTATTTGTATATAAAAGCTCTACCTCAGATGTGAAAGGTGTTACTAGTATAATTTTCCCTACTAAACCTTTCGCCGTCATAACTGCCATATTTTTTTGGACACCATGGGAAGACCCTTTATCTAAAATAATTTTCTCTTCCCACTGGTCTGGATTTCTAGCAATCACTGTTGCATGAATTGGATTAAATGCCTTCAAGCTCTCGGTTTTATCCAATAGCTCTCGTAGCTTGTTATTCTCTGATTTTAAATCCGTAGCTTCAGCTTGTACAACTGCAAAATCTTCTAAGCGTGCTTTTAAACGTTTATTTTCTTCGTACGTGTTTAAGAGGGAGTCAATACTATTAAAAATACCATTAATATAATTCGCCGGCTTCGCAACAATCGATTGTGCGACGCCGACAGTATCTTTAATAATTTGCTCTGGTAAAGTTGCATTCGTCCGATCACGTAATGAGAAGCTAATCAATGCCACAAGAAAAACCATACCTACGAGCAGCAAAATTACTTTCTTATTGAAGAAAAAGTGTGGCATTGCCTCAACCTCCTTACCCTTTTACTTGTTGTTGACGAATTAAGTCGATATGATCTAATGCTTTACCTGTGCCAATTGCTACACAGTCTAACGGATCTTCTGCGATAAAGACTGGCATGTTTGTTTCTTGGCTAATAACTTTGTCTAAGTTTGTTAATAGCGCACCACCACCAGTTAATACAATACCACGTTCCATTACGTCAGCAGATAATTCAGGAGGAGTTTGTTCTAATGTTTTGCGAACGCCGTCAATAATAGAGGCAACCGCTTCACGCAATGATTCAGAAATTTCCTGTGAAGAAATTTCGATTGTTTTTGGTAAACCAGTTAATAGGTCACGTCCTCGAATATCCATTTTATCCTCTGGACCTTCTGCCAATGCCGTACCAATTTCCATTTTCACAGCTTCTGCAGTACGTTCACCAATTGTTAAATTATATGTTTTACGAATATACGAAATGATGGATTGATCCATCGCATCCCCACCAACACGTACGGATTCACTCGTTACAATACCACCTAAAGAAATAACGGCAACTTCTGTTGTACCACCACCGATATCAACAACCATTGAGCCAGTAGGATCCCATACAGGAAGATTTGAACCGATTGCTGCTGCAAATGGCTCTTCAATTGTGAACGCCTCTTTTGCACCCGCTTGTCGTGCTGCATCAATAACCGCACGTTGCTCCACTGATGTAATGCCATAAGGCACACAAATCATCACATTCGGTTTTTTCCAGTTGCCTCCAGAGTTTTTACATGCCTCTTTTAAGTAATATTCGATCATTGCTGTTGTAATATCGAAGTCAGCAATAACGCCATCTTTCATTGGACGAATTGCTACGATTGAGCCAGGTGTACGACCAATCATATTTTTCGCATCATTACCAACGGCAACGATATCTCCTGTTTTTGTATTTTTTGCTACAACTGAAGGTTCACGTAAAACGATCCCCTTTCCTTTAATAAACACTAATGTATTCGCTGTGCCGAGGTCAATCCCGACATCTTTGCTTCCTAGTCCAAACAAATTGTGTACTCCCTTTCTATATAAGCCATACTTTCGTTGACATCCATTATCTTTGACGACAATGTGCAGGAACTTTAATTGTGTAAAAAACACAATTGACTCCTCTCAAAGCCTATCACACCTGTCAAAGCTTTTATCTTCATCAGTTGGTGATTGACACCTCGAAAAAATTACACACTCATTCACCTCACCACCAATTTCGATGGGAGTCCTCCCTGAAATAAAGATAAAATTCATACCGTTCATTATAACGGAAAAGCGCAAGAATTTGTAGTGTCACATACTACATCTCACAGAAAAGATACTATTTTAATTCCCTCTTAAACTAAAAATAGTACGTATAGATTAGCATATAATTTTTATTCTCATAAGACAACGTGTATCAGGCTACCAATTTTTGTGAAGATAATAGCGTTTCTATGAATACATTAACGATTTGTAAAGAAAAAGGTTCGCCAATAAACCACAAAAAAATACAAAAATTTTATAACTGCCTAACGAAGATGTTTAACTTTCTGTATAAAAAGCATTTGCTGGCTCAATAAAAAAAACTCTGCATGCTTCATGCAGAGTTAAAAATACCCTTTTTCCTTCATGCTAATAAATTGATGATCACCAATGATCACATGGTCAATTAATTCAATACCGATAATATAACCGGCTTCAACAATTCGCTTCGTTACCTCAATATCCTCCGTACTAGGTGTTGGCACACCACTTGGATGATTATGAGCACAAATAATGGAAGCGGCAGACCGTTTAACAGCTTCTCGAAAGTAGGGTGAGAACCCAGCGCCTTAATATATTTCTATATTAGGTTTCCAAGAACTCCCCTCCAAACCGTACGTACTCCTCTCAGAGTATACGGCTTTCCATTTACTTTAATCTAACTTACCATTATGTAAATCGTGATGACACGATGTACATAACGCCATTGTCTTTCTTCTTCGGGCAATCATTTTTTGTTCCCACATTTTCTTGCCTTTTAAATCTTTTAGTTTATGGATGTGATGCATTTCAAGTGGTACTCCCATTATACTGCACCATTCACATTTTTCGACAAGTAATCGGTCAATCATACTCGTTCGCCCTGTATAAATTAATGTATTTTCAACTATATCAACTGTTGGCTGTTTAATCGTATCGTTCTTTTCCATTCGTTGCTCTGTAAAATAAGCAATTTTTAGACCTTCTTTGGTTTCATATCGAACACCCAATTGCCCATTAATCTTATATTTAGTGATAATTTTGCTGACAGTACTTTTATATTTATTCGTATACGTTTTAATCATGCTGTATTTCATCGTTTGACGGAAAGACTGTAAAACATGTACATTACTCGCTAGACGATAGTAATTGTAGTAACCCTCTATTTCAGCATTGTACGTACGTAAAATTTCAAGATCATCATTATGCACCAAATACGGGCGATGAATGGGTTTCCAACCATTGTTTGCTCCTATTTTTAACGCATTTAACTGTACAAGTTTTTGGATATATTTTTCATGCGGAACGAAAAGCTTTGTTTGATAGTTGAACTTACGCTTTTTTGTTCCATTTGGCATTTTCATTCTATGCCAATCTCTCATAACACGAATATCATACCCAAGAAAACGCGCATTTTTCTTACTGTAAGTAATTAAGGTCTTTTCATCGCCTAACTCTAACTTTAGTTGTTCTTTTAAGAACGTTTTCAAGTCTTGCTTAATTTGTTCGGCTTCCTTTTTGCTACCGATGACACCTAGTATAAAATCATCTGCGTACCGCACATATTTTAAGCGTCGGTAATTTGGGTCAAAAAGGTCTTTACTATCATGGCTTTGTAATTCTTTATAAAGCGCTTTTAATTCTTTTAACCGTTCTTTCTTTTGTTCTTCACTTAATTTAGACCAATCACGTTTATTGTTACTTTTTCTCTTCGCAATTTTTGATGCTAGGTTATGATAAGTAAGATTGTGTGTACGTTTATCACCTTTATTATAACTTTCTATATATTGCTCCACATATTTGTCGAGTTCATTTAAATAAATGTTCGATAACAGAGGACTAATAACCCCGCCTTGTGGTGCGCCACTATAAGTTTTGTGAAATACCCAATCTTCCACATAGCCTGCTCGCAAAAACTTCCAGATTAAATTGATGAATTTTTCATCTTGAATCTGTTTTCTTAAAATATTTATTAATACATGGTGGTCTATATTATCGAAGAAGCCTTTAATATCCCCCTCAATAAACCATCTTGTTCCCGTAAAAGTATTGCGGATTTCTTTCAATGCTGTATGACAGCTAAGATTTGGTCTAAATCCATGAGAGTGTATGGAAAAATGCGGTTCATAAATACTTTCAAGTAATCGCCGAACAACTTCTTGAACTAATTTATCCTCGAAGGTAGGAATGCCAAGCGGTCTTGTTTCCCCGTTCTTTTTTGGGATATACGTCCGTCGTGCTGGATTTGGTTGATACGTTTGCGTTTTTAATTTTCCAATGAGCTTTTCAATACGTTTTATACTCATACCATCAATCGTATCTTCATTGATCCCTCTTGTATTACTACCCTTGTTTGTATACAATTTTGCGTAAGCTTCAAAATAGAACTCTTTATTGTATAAGTTACGATATAGCCGTTCAAATACATAATTCTTATCTTTTGCTTTGGCAGTTAGACGATTTAATACTACTTTCGGAATTCTCATAGAGCCTCCGCTCCTTCCCAATTTTGTATTAACGTTGTAAACTGCTCCCCTTCGCCATGTACTAGGCTTTCCCTAGCTCGGACTACTACGAGAGCTCCGTTACCATATCAGATATTCAGTGTCTATACACATAGCCCAAAGGCATTCTGACTTAGGTAATCCCCATTTAGATTTATAAAGACTTGTCGCATGTATAATGTCGGATATGACGTTCGCTCGTTACTTTTATACGAAAGTTGGGTGAAATGGTATCACATCATTGACCTCGAAATCTTTAAGGACAATGCACATTTCAAATAGCGTAAATCATGACCTCCCGCTAAAGGTCCCCGTAGTCCCCCTTGAGCTGTCATTCAAGCAGTTTAGCCTTTATCCTTATTTATACAATTCATCTCGCCATTCAGTCGTACATCGGTCATTAAGTAACTTATGGCTTTTCCAACATGCTACACTCCCTGTCCGGTTTCCCTTTCAGATAAGTTGGCTGATGATAGGGTGAAGCTTGTGATATGTCCCTACTGCTATGCGAAAGCAGATTCCTTATAAACCCTTATGGGCGCACAATTTCCCTGGGATGAACAATCGAGGCGTTTATTAATATAGAAGTTACTCTATTCTATTAAAATGTAAAATGTTTTAACAACGCTTATTTAAATGGTTTTTTAATAGAGTTGAAGTTGCTTTGATTTATTCAGATTTAATAAAAGTTATTTGCTTAGTCACTTTTTTGGTCACTTTTTTTACCTAAATAACAATCAAAAAGTGAATAAACAAAAAAGGACCAGGTACTCACTTTCAATTGAGCGCCTGGTCTTTATTTTGGTGACTGATTAAAAATTATTCAACTTTTATATTAAAGGCTTTATTATGTTCTATTTGTTAAATATCCTACTACATTGATTTTTATTATAAACTCAATCTATTTGCCTCTGATATTAAGGTCTCTACAAATTCGTTAATTTGCTCCATTTTCACTTTTAAACATAGTGCAGGCCCAGTTTCTGATGCACTATGATTATTTCTCTCCCCTGCATCTAACACAAAAATTAATCTATAATAAGGTTCCCATTCGTCTCTTTCATGTTCAGGTACTTGAAGAAAACCATGTCCAGGGTAATAATAAGAACCAAATAGTGGGATATGATAAATACATAAACCAGGATCATGGGCCTCTAACATACTTAGATGTTTAGTATCAATTTGTCTTAGATCTTCTAATAATTTAAAAAAGTCTCTTCTCATACAAACTATTTCAGAACTTATTTCAGGAAAACTATGACCTGATCGAAATAGAATATTAAATTTCACACTAGATTCATTAACTAAAACTAAATTTATTTCAACCTCACAATTAGGTTGATCACTATAATCTTTTAATAAAGCCATAATTAAAACCCCCTTACACTATTAGCGATAGTTATATTAACTAAATAACAACAATCCACAGTTACTATACCATGGATTGTTGTAATGCTATATATGAATTACCTTTATACTGGATCTCCCGTAGTGCTTTTTTTACTTAATATCTCCTTTGTACTGCCAATTGCTTTTTAACCATTTCAATTTCTTTTCGTTTTGATTATATACTGTATCGATAACATCAGTATTTTTATTAAGTAGGACTGCAGTTCTTTGATTCAAAGATGCTCCCTCTAACCAACCAATACGTTCTCCGCTCCAACCATCTACATATTTTGAACCCTTAGTCAAAGCCTCATCTATCATTTTCCCTGTAATCTTACGATCTACTGCTTGATCAGCAGCATGAGCACTAATTTTAACTATACGGCCTGCAGAAGTTTTTACAACATATTCAACACCTTTTTTAATAACAATGCCTGCTAATAATGGAACAAGTGGTAATGCATATGGTTGAGCTTCGATTTCATTATCAATACTAGGTGGACTTATATCATCTATTTGTGTAGTTTCGTCTTGAATGATTTCTAGATTTTCAAATTCTGTATCATTTTCTATTTCGTAAACACTACCTGTTTCTTGATTTACAGGACTTATTAAGTCTGCATCTTGAGATTCACTTGCAAATGCAAAACTAGGTGTAACAATACTAAAAATTAATGTAAAACAAATCAAACCTATAATATTTTTAAAGATATTATTCTTCAAAATTAATCCTCCGTTATCCTAATAAAATTAAAATGTTATAACATTTCATTACTCTCGAGTCATTTAATATCCTAACATTAAAAAAGTATGCGTACCTATATCTAAATCACGCCAAAATATGGCGTGAAATTTACACTAAATTTACAATAACCGCCACATTACGCCATTATCCACGCAACAATGTGGCGGTATTTATGAAGTGAAGTGGTTACAAAGTAGCATTATCTTCAATTTCGTCGGATTTTGTTTGACATTCTTATCAAGAGAATGATTTATCATTTTTACAAAACCTTAACAATAATTACTATTATTTTCATTGTAAATAATTTAAATCTATGTTTTTAAAATAAAAAAAGCCCATTACCAATTAAGGTAACAGGCTTCAGCTATTAAGCGCTACGTTGTGCAATGATGATCTTCAAACCTTCAAAATCACCACTTGTCATAGTTCCATTATCGAATTTTTCAAGCCATGACTTATCAATCACCTTTTTGTCTACGGCTTGTTGAATGTAATCACGTACTGCAGCTTTTGCGGTTGTGCTAGTGAATTTCATAGTATCATCATCCTCTACAATTTGTTGTTCTGATTCATTTGTTTCCATACCTTTTTTAATACGGTTCAAGAAACTATTCCAACGGTCTTCGCTTAAAATTCTATGTGGACAATACTTACCGTTCCAATCCTGGTGCTTCTTCACTCGCTCAATACCCCATCCAAACTGTTTTAAAAGCTTTGCAATGTATTGAACGGCGTTTTCCTCTGCAACACCATAACGCACACCACCACTTTTGCTGTAACAAATTTCTACACCAATTGAAAGCCGATTCCCTTTCTTTAGGGCGTTAGGATCTTTGTCGCCACCACCATCCCCACAATGCCACGCGCTACGGTTGAAGGGAATTGCTTGAATAACCTCTTTATCATCTACAGCAACGTGATAAGAAACCTGATTATTATTGCCAATCATGTACGAAATTTCATTTTCTGCTGGTGCATCATTGGCTGTATTGTGTACGGTAATGAACTGTGGTGCCATGGTATATGGAGCCTTTAATGAATACTTGTTTGAAGGTAAAAGAGTTTGCTTGAATATGTAGCTCATTTAACCTCACCCTCTCCTGTTTTATCCTTCACAATTGCTAAAATATTTTTTACAAAGTCAGGCATTGGCAAGCCCATTTTAGTACCGTTTTCTGTAATTGAAATAAATTCAAGAACACAAAATGCAATGGCTGCCCCATCCCCTGCATACTCAATACCTGGAATCACAACAGATAATAAATAAACCGATCCTACTAGCATTAAATAATAAATCTTGCGTATGATGCCGTTGAAGCCTGTACGACTATTTAAGTTTTGATTAACAACTCCACTCATGATGCCAGTTGCATAGTCAATAGCCATAAACCCAATCAATACAGTAACAGCCATTCCTAGACCATCCACTGAATATGAAATGATAGTGCCTATTGTTCCACTTACTACAGCAATCCATTTTTCCATCTGAACACGTCCTTTTTCCAAAAAGAAAAGCATCCTCAATCTTGAGGACGCTCTCTATTTTTATTCAATTCGTAATCACTAAAACCAGTAAGGAATATAAATATTGGTATAATTATAAATAGGGAAATAATTAGGCAACTAACTTCATTTTTAATATTATTAAAATACAAATAGACATTTAATAAAATAATAACACTGGATAATATCATTCCTAATGTTCTATATATCTCAATATTCCCTATCCTTGCATACATACTTTTAACCTTTTCACTTTGATGATATTCTGTGATAATCTCAATGTCTTCATTATAGACATGCTTTAGCTTTCTACCACCAATACTAAGATATAAAATATTTTTTGCATATGCTTGATCTATTTTCCAAGTTTCATCTTTAACGACGGTGCTATAAACCTTTTTATTACACAATATACTGGTTAAAGCTTTAATAAGAAACCATAACAATGATACATAAACCCCAGTCACTATATAAATTAAAAAGAAGGTTTCGAAAAAGACATTATTTTCTGTAGTAAATTCTTCAGGTGTAATATTGTGGTAATCAAGCATTTCTATAAAAATAATCCCGCTAAATAGTAAAGAAGAAACTAAAACAATTATTAATTGTTCTACAATTACTTGCCAAGATGGAGTTAGAACAATATCTAAATCATGATTTAATGACTTCCTTGCAAATAATTTCACAAGATAAAATGCAGCAACTACAAATAACCAAAGTGGAGCCAATTCTACATATTTTAGTATTTCATCCAAGATAATCCCTCCTCAAAATATCATAAGTAACTTCAAAAGGTATTTCAATAATATAATTTTGAATATAAAAGCCCTCCTCAATAATCTGTGGAAGGCACAACTAAACTTCTCTTATATATAGTTTTTTGTCTTTGCCTGTGTAAAATATATCCCTTTTGAAGGTAATTAAATATGATACTCCTGGAAGTACTAATACATTCGCTTCTGTAGTAAAGGTGTTCATTTCAAATGTAGCTATTACTTGTCTTGTGTCTTTTTGAAATACAACCAATATTTGCACTAAGTCACCTCTTTTAAACAATAAAAATAACGCTAAGCGTCTGCTTGCGTTTACTTCTTCAACTCATATTTGAATGCATCAATCTCTCGTCTCATCTTACTTATGAAGGTAGGCTTATCATTATCAAAGACAACCTCTATCTTTCGCTTGCCATATTCATAAATTTCTTTTACAGCAGTTATCCGAGTGTCCATTGTAACGCCCCACCCTTTATCACGAACGGTAACCACATCACCTACACTGAAATCTTTACCGTAAATCAATCTTGATGTAGTAAGTATCTGTCCGCCCAAGTAGATCTCTTGAGCATGCTCTGACAGCTTTTCGTTACCACGCTTGTTTAAATCAGCCACAACCTTTTCAACTGGACGTGGGTTTCCCTCATCATCTTCCTCTGACACATCTCTGGCATCCACAAACATTTCATAACGGTCAGCACCTACAGCATCACCAATAGAGATAATTCTGCGCTCTATGCCCTCTCCCTGACCTGCTACGACTGCGAAATTCTTATAATCCAAATCACTCTCGGTGTATTCGAGGGATTCAATCGTCTCGAACTCCGTTGAGAAAATAGCTTGTGGCAGCCCCGTTTGATTGGCTACTAGTTTTCTTCCTTCTTTCACAATAAATACAAAACGTTTATTTTTCAGATCAAGCTCAATGTTCCAACCTAATCCATGAAGCTCTGAAAGTTCGGTCAGCTTTTCATTTAAAGGGTCATACCTTGAATTTTCTTCAATGGCTGGACCTTTATTTTGGTTAGTCCCTAACACTAATCGTGGAAAGATACGAGTAGGATCACTAGGATTAATCATCTGTGTGTTCACAAAATGTCGCATGACTGTTTCAACATTCCCTGTCACACTCTCGTGAGTCTTGCCTGCTGCCGGATAGATAAGGCGCTGAGACGTGAAAGTTTTTAGAGACAAGGCTTTAATGCTCCAGTTCTCCGTTTGCTTGCCGTTTTCGTCTAATTCAATTTCTCGATGCCTGATGATGTAAGCTTGATCTAATCGATTGTAAGGGAAGATTATATTGCCTTTGACCAATTTGTCAGCATGTTGTAGGTAACGATTGATCTGTAGCTCTAACTCTCCAATACCTGACCATGAGATACCAATTTGAGCTGATGTATACCGATCTACCTCACCTAGTAAATTAAATTCATCATCAATGATTCTTAAAGGAATATTTTGCACATATTTTCTCCTTTCAAGTGCATAAAAATAACGCTAGCTTATGCTGCGTTTACTTGTTTTTGTTATTCTGTTCAGTGGCTTTAATCTTAATAGCCTCTTCTTCGGTTATTAATTCTTTTGTAACAGCTAAATCAATTTGTTCCTCCGTAGCTCTACAGTTACACCAATTGCGCAAAAATAGATTGTAAATGGCACTCAAATCAATTACCTCCCATCGATAACATTAATTGCATAAGCAATTCATCTTGATCTGTTTGAGATTTTTCGAGCGCTGTGTTGGCTTCTTTGACTGTAACTAATTCATTTTGCAAATTTTGAATGATTTGCTCGGGTGATAGAGGTAACTCGAAATACTCGTACCACATTTCTTTAGTATCTTTGTTGATATGCAATTCCCATCCTTTACCGTTGGTTTCGGGTTCGGGAATAGCTTCCACCATGATACCACTTCGTAAATCGTCTTCTGTCCATCCTGTTGTGTCATATGCTATGAGTTGAACCTTTGTCCCACTTGGATGATTTGGGTCTAAAAATACTATTGGCATTGTGTGCCCTCCTATGTCATTATCGTATATGTTTGTTTACTTCTAAATACTTCACCACTACTACCTGAACCTTGCACCCTAGCAAGATACAGCTCTGGGTAAGGCGTGTTAGGTGTACGATCAATATCGAGTCCTAGCATAAAACTTGTAAAGCTAGTGGTGGCATGCAGTTTGCATTGCCACATAACACCTAACAGCGTCGTGAATTTGGTAAGTCCGAAACCATTAGTACCGCTGTTGTGCACTACATATATGCGACCTTGATTATCAATTTCCATACCTTTAACTTCATTAACCCGCGTTCCTGAAATCGCATTAAATATCGTTGAAGGGTCGTTGATAGATCGCGTTTGCATACCTCCGTATTCACCAATTAAAACAAGTTTTTGATTAACTTCGTCTATCCTTATAAATCGCACGAGTTCTACCGAACCGAAACCAGATAAAGCCGTTGTGGTAACAGCACCTGTAGCGCCATTGATTTTGTATAAAGTAGATACATATGAACCTGTATACTCGTAAGCGACAACGAAAATCGTATTAGATTGTGTTGCACATAGCGCTAGGATTGTACCTTTAATAATGCCACTCGTTAACGTCCATAGCTTATTGCCATTTGTCGCAAAACGCAAACCCGTAGTACCACCTTGAAAACCTATAAAGCCTTGATTGCCTGGAATATTCGTAACCCTGTTAGCGCCATCCATGCCTGTGTCTGTTGTTTCCCAATATTGCGCCGCAATGTTGTTTGAATCCCTTTTTGCAATTTTGCCGTCTACTACCGAAATGTAAAGTATACGATTTTCCGCATCCAATGAATGCGTGTAACCTGTAGTATTAGTCGTAGAAATAGACCACTTGAGCGATTGTCCATCATACGCCTTATAAGCCATACCCGCTGCTAGATGTAATACTTTATCCACATAGTTGTATCGTATAATCGTTTGGGATACGGCGGTGTTGTTTAGTATACTGCCGTAGTTCAATATCAAAGGTAAATCACCAAAAAAGTTAGGTGTAATACTTGACGATAACTTATCAATCGGTATTTCCTCGCTAGTACCATACGCAACGAGCGTTCCTACTTGCTCCCCGTAGTCATTGGTAAATGTCTTGTCTTTTCGCACGTCGCTAGGTTGTGCGTTTCCCGTCCCCCCTTCACCCTGTAAGATAAAAGCCCCTGCACGATAACGAACAGTATATACACCATTAGCCTTTGCGTTACTAAATGCTGTGCCATTAGCTTTCTTAATAGGAATAGCACCTAAGCCGTTTATATTTAATGTCATTGCTGCGGTACTGTTGGAGGTAGCAGGGAATGAAACAGCCAAGCCATTTTTATAACTTGTAATTCCAGAAACAGTAGCAGTTAATGCGTTTGCTGTACCTCCTACGGTTTCAATCCACTTTATATGTGAAACTTCAGCTATATGGTTAGCAAGCTCCTGCTCTAAATTGGCTATTCTAGCTGCTAAATTAGCTGCTACATTTTCATCCAATATATCTTTAATCGATTCAATCCAAGTTAAATATTCTTGTTTCTGAATTGCTTGCCACGTCTCAAAGTCATTTTTCTGCTGTAATTGCCAAGCTTCCATATCATCCTCAAGCGTCTGTTTCTTGAGATTAAACCAATAATCCCACTGTTGCTGAAACACGCTTGTAGGTACGCTAATAAGCGAATAAACGATACCGCATAGATTTTCTATCATACGTTCATCGATGAGTTTTAACGGTTCAAGCGTCGATGTATTCTTAGTTAACCGTATTTGAGCTAATGATAATTCAAATACGTATTGATCTCGTTGTAAAGTTGGTGGAACAGGATTTGAAGCTGATACCCCTTCTTTCACGAATAATTTAATGTGACGTGCATTGTTTCGTTTATCCAATCGCAAAACAATACGGTCAATTCGGTCTAAGCTTGGTTCTGGTAAACCGTGTGTTAAGAATAGTGGTTGCGTATTTTGATATTGATAACCCTGTATTAACGCCTCTCCTGCCTCAATATACGTTTGCATTGTTCCAGCATTTACTTTTACTTGTAGGTTAGGTGAGCCATTCTTATGTAACAGCCCACTCGATAACACGTTACTAAAGTAATCCGCAAAATCACTCGCATAGTGCCAACGCTCATCTCCTGGTGCACTATTAAAAAACTTAAATATTTCAGCCATTTTTATCCCTCCTATACTGCGTTATATCGCTTATGGTAGCTGATGTTTACGATTGCTCCTTGGACGTCATTGTCAGCTGTATAATTGATGTCATTTTCACCTAACTGCAACTTAAAAAAGATGCTATCTAAATCAAGCCAGTTTATTACGTCTCTACGAGCTCCGTTTACACCTACAAATTCAACCGATTTTGTTCCTGGTGTTGTATCGATCACCATCTTTTCACCTTCAGCGAGTGTTTGGTTGACCTTAATGAACTCACCAGTTGTTATATTTTCGATTTTCGGGTTGGTTGCAGGTCCATAAAACTCTATATAAAGTGGTGCAGCAACATCTCCATCATTGTTTATGATTCGTCTATCTCGTTGCATCCCCATCTGAAAAGGACCACTGAAAGGAAACTGGAATAACGGTTTGAATGCTGGTTCTTCATCGATTTTTAAACTGCGCCAATACGGATCTGGTGCCACGAAATTGATCATGCCTTTTTGTAATGTTTTAGCCCTGCCTTCACCATCTGGGAAAATCGGTACACTAGATGCGACTACTAAAATTTCGCGGACTAGAAAATCATTTTCATAACGTAGAGTACCAGGACCAAGCTTAGGATTAACGATACGTGCTACTTCTGTTCTCCGCCTTGATACCGTTTCATATCCACCCTCGTCAACCGCATTAACAATTAAGAATGTAATATCAATAGAACGCTCCTCTAGCAATATATCAATCAATGTACTGCCATCCTCGTATGGCACCCGTTGTGTTTGTAAATTGGCTGGAACATCACCTAACCCAATAATTTCTTGTAAATAAAAAGGAGGACCGCCAAATGTGACGGACTCTCCAAAGCGATTTGTGTATGTGACTGTCTCCACAAGACGACCTCTCCTTTATCTAAATGGTATTTGTTGAGCAACACGTTTCAATTCCCGTGCATTTTCTGATGGGCTTAATGGCGTTGGTGAATGTAAGTTCACCACTTGATGTACTCCTCCACCATTCGTACCTTGTCCACCTTCACCATTTACATCAACATCTACTTTTACTTTGTGTTCAATCTCGGTTTGAATGGCATCGATGGCACCATTGATGTCGTTAATAATATCACTAACTTCAACGTGAGGTTGAATCCATTCAGCTACTCTTTCAGCAGCTTTAATGGCATCCGATTTCATGTCAGCTAGACCGATAATAATCCCTTTCACCAAATTATGACCTATCATCTTTTTACCCCAACGGCTCGGGCTATGGATGTCTAGTGCTCCTTGAATAGTAGCTTTGATACTCTCTGCAATGGATTGAGCTTGCGCAAGTAAATCAGGTGTTAATTCTGATAACCCTTGTTGCATACCTTTAATCACATTACGGCCAATCTGAGGCATTGTGGCAACCATTGCATTGAATTGATTGACGGTGCCTGTCCGCACTTCTTTAATTTTGTTGGCCCATTCTGTTTTATAAGTATCTAACTGCGTAGCCGTTTCAGCTGTTAATTCTTCAATCTTTTTAGCTGTATCTGCTTTCATCCCCGTTAACTCTAACTCAGCTTGTGTACGTGCTAGGTTAGATTTCTCTTGCCATAATGCTACATATTCGGCTAGTTGAGTAGCACTCAATGTATTTAAGGCTGCGATCTCAGCAGATGCAGATGGACCTAACGCTTGTAGTTCAGATAATAACCCTTGATCAATTCCTTTTGCACCTAATGCTTGTAGATTAGCTGCCCATTCTTGGAATGCCTGATTTTGACCTCTCAGGTTATCAATCAACTTTTGACCAGATACAGCTGCTTTCTCTTCCATTTCATCAAAGATACCTATAGCGCTATACAAAGATTGTTTCCGAGAATTAACTGCATCCTCATATTCTTGTGTAAGTGCTTTGGAACCATCAATTAGTTTTTGGTTAGTCTCTTGAATCTTAGCTGTAAACTCATCGTTTAGAGAGATTAACTTCTCATGAATTTCTTTCTTTGTTTGTGCTACTTTTTCTTCGTAGTAAATACGTTCCTCACTACCAGCTTTGTACTGCTTCATGTACTTTTCATAAGCTGCTAGTTCCTGTGTAAGTGATAACTGATTGAAATTCTTTTTTCGCTCAATGTAATTTTTCTCTTTTTCAAACTGCTCTTTGGCAAGTTCGGCCATTGCTTTGTTGTAATTATTTTGTGCTTTAATACGCTCTTTTGTATTTTCCTTAAACAGAGTAGTCGCATACTTCCAGTACCCTGCTTGTTGTTCAGTAGACCATAATTCAAGGGATTCTTTGTTAGACACATACTGCTCTAAAGCTTCTAACGTTTCAGCTTGCGACTTACTTCTTGCTTTCGCAAGTGCATCAGCTTCTTGTTTAGCTAATTTCTGACGACTAGCTGCAGCATCAGCTAAGATGTTGTTAATACGTAGTTGTTGAGCTTTAGTGTTTGTTTGCGTCTTTTTAGATGATGATGCTTTGATAACTGAAATTTGTTGTTCAGTTTTACGGTCAAGATCAGCACGTTTCTTAGCGTAATCTTTTTGGATAGCAAGAGCATTAGCGCTTGTGTTGGACGTTGAATTCTTAACAATATAATTAATGTTATCCATCGCGGATTTTGTTGTTGTAATAGACTTACTGAAATCGGGGATAGCCTTACCAGCCATGATATTCGTTGCCTTTTGAACCACATTAGTAGCAGATTCGATACCCTTAGCAACACCGATGGGAATCCATTTAGCTAAAGCAATCATGACGCGTGATGGTGAATGGATGCCTAGTTTGTTTCGTAGCCATTCTGGTAATAATTCAGCTAGCTCCATAACCTTTGCTTTTACCTTGCCGAACCAGTTATTGATCCCTGTCACTAAACCAGCTACAATATATTCCCCAATCTTCACTAGACTAATGTTTTCTAGGAATGATTTAGCTGCATTCCATCCATTAACGACAGCCGTTTTGACATTCTCCATCGCTGTTGAAACAGTGGTTTTAAATCCGTTCCATATCGTTTCAATCACGTTTTTAATGCCATTCAGTATTGTAGAAACTGTGTTCTTAATGCCTGTCCAAATGCTTTTGATAACGTTAGCAATAGCATTCAATACGGTTGAAATGAAATTTTTAATCCCATTCCAAACTGACCGGACAAGACCAGAGATGCTTGTAAACATATTATCTAAAAATGAGGCAATACTACGCCAAATACTCATAAAAATTGATTTGATACCGTTTAGAATCGTATTAAAGAAAGATTTTATACTGTTCCAAATCGACATAATCGTAGATTTAATACCACTAAAAATAGTCGTAACAGTATTTTTAATCGTATTTAGAGTATTCGTGAATATTCCTTTAATAGCTGTCCAAATGCCTTGTAAGAATGTCTTAGCAGTGGAGCCAAAAGCTTTGAGTGGGCCAAGTAATTTACCTACAAAGTAAAGATTCACAGCACCCCAGATAGCTTGTAATGCTCCACCTAAGATCTGCTTAACTCCATCCCATACACCCTTCCAATCTCCTTGGAACAATGATGTGAACACCTTTACAATGCCTAGAATAATATCAATTGCACCTTTAATGACATTCATTATCGCGTCCCAAGTAGAGACAATTAAAGCTTTCACAACAGGCCACACAAACTTCATGATATCTCCTATGACTGTCATGGCTGTTGTCACTACATCACCAATAAACTTCCAAATTGTAGAGGCAGTTGCCTTAATGCTTTCTTGGTTTTCATTCCAAAATGACGTTATCTGTGTCCAAACTGACATGACTGAATTTTTAATAGCTGTTACAGCCATGGAAATTCCTGTTTTAATTACTTCCCAAGCAGTTTGAACTTGTGACCTGAATTTATCGTTAGTTTGATACAGGCGTACCAAGATCGCAATGAAAGCTACTATAGCGACTACAACTAAACCAACTGGATTTGTAATTAAACCTAAACCACTTCCAAACCTTGTTGCAAAAGCCATCACTTTAGTACCTAGAGTTGCCATGGTCCCACCAAAATTTGTGAATAAACCTCCGACTACCTTTAAAGCCTTTCCTAAACCGGCTGTTAAGGTTGGGCCTAATCCTTTAAATAATTTACTAAAAGCAATAACATTAGGCACTACCGCTAGTAAGATACCGCCCAATGAAATTAGCCCAGCTAAAATCACGCCTATAGCACGATTACCTTCCATTGCCGAGTTAGTGAACTCTAAAAATTTATTAACAATGTTTATAATAGCTGCACCAAGAGGAGCCATACCGATACCCAAGTTCACAAGAAACTTAGTGAGATTACCAATTAGTTGCAATACACTCGGAGCTGTTTGCTGTACATAGGATAGGAATGTCTGGAAGCCTTGATTTTGTGAAAGACTAGCTGACCATTCTTTAAATCGAGCCATCATTGCTACCAGACCGTCCATCATACCTGATGATGAACCAGCAAATGCGCTAAAAAAGTAAACTATGCCGGCTGTAGCATCTCTGAAGATTGCTCTAATCTTTGGCATATTTTCATTTACGTAATCCATAAATTTTTGGAACTTTGCACTACCACTTAACCCGTTCGCCCACTCCGCAAAACGAGCAGTCATATCCTCGAAGCCTTTTGCAGTACTTGCACTTAATGGAGCAAACGCTGTAAGCATGGATAACAAACCTTTAAACACGTTGCCAAATGCGCGTCCAATAGTCTCGAGCATTGGACCACCAGAAGTATTTAGGTATTCCAAAAACTTTTGAATTGGTGGAGAGTCTAGTGATTGATTAAGCTGATCCATTAATTTTGCAACTGCTTGAGCACTAGATAAAAATAAGGGCTTTAGTTTAGTAAGTAATGTATTTGTGAACTGCATAGCACTTGTAAAAGCTTGCAGGACTGGTTTTTCAGTCTCTTTTACTAAGGACTGATATGTTTTTTTCATTGTCTCAAAGGATTGTTTTGCTTTACTTTGAGTAGCGTTCAACTTCGCATTTTCGTCAAATAATTTTTTGATGGTTGGTATTGCTACAATCGCAAATGCGCCAGCTGCTGCACCTGCGCTAACAAATGCTCCTGCTAAAGCAAAAGTAGAGCCTGCAACAGTTCCAATCATTGGACCTAAGTTAGCAATTGCTACCCCTAAATTGGCTATCAATGGAGATAGAGCAGGGAAAACCGCCATTAACGTACCCATTAGCGTGTGTTGCATTAGCTCCCCAAATGCCCTAATATTTGTCGCTATACGATTTATACTGTTCTGGAATTCTTGTATTCTTGCCTCAATCTTAATGACGACTTTCTCTCGCACTAATGTAGCTATACGAGCACGTATTTCAGCCATGCGGCGGCGAAATTCACTAACATCCGCACCAATGTCTACACGCACGTCATTTGCAGTAGTTCGTATGGTATTCTGCACTTGTCGCATACGAGCCATAAACTCTGTGATACGTGCACCAATACGCGCTGAAAAGTTCCCGTTCATCTATCTCACCCTTTCTTATTAAAGTTCTCAGCCCATCGCTTCATCGCTTCTTGTGCTTTGGTATGTCGAGTAGTATCAATCTTCTTCGACTCTTTCCATGCGTTATCGCCATCAATAATTCGCTTGCGAGCACTTCTAGCGTCAAACAAGTCCTTCTCGATATTGAGTTTCTTTTTATTAGTAGCGATACGATGAAAGACTGCCATACGCGCCATGTTTTCTAAGTCGTCAACATCTTGGAGAAGGGCACCTTTTTTAAATGCTTTGTACTCATTAGGCGTCCAAGACATAATGAGATCTACATCGTAAATCTTCATGTGCTGTGCAACGTCTGTAAGTACTTCCAGCCATTCTAGTCCGTCGACTCGGTTGTTTCGCCCAATAGTTCCGCCTTGGCGTCCATAAGCATTTGAATGCCCTTCTCGTTCTCGGCTTTTTCCTCGTCTGTCTTGCCCATCGTTTTGAATAGCTCTAAGTTCTTCCAAAACATCTTGGCATCTCTTTTGAAAAAACCCGAAGAATCAATTTCACAAAACGCCTCTTTGAACAGTTCTTCTGTACCTTCATCTTCATCAATTCGTGCTTCTAAACCTTTCTCGATTTCAGCAATTGTTGGGCGTCCTTTAGTCCCCAAGTGAGCTAAACCGCAATCCCAAAAAGCTTTTAATGCGTCTATATCAAATTGTAGTAATCCTGTATAAATAGAACTAAAACCACCCACTTCATTACCATCCTTGTCAGTTTGGTTGTAGTTTTTATCTGCTAAATTTTTAAATGCGAAACCAAATTTCGCGTCGTGTTGTTTACCTGCAATTGTTAATGTAGCCATGTTATATAGCCCTCCTAATGTTTTTAAGTAAAAGAAAAAGCACCCCTGAGAGTGCTTTGATTACGATTCTGTGACTGTTACAGCGACAGTTGCTGTTTTACCACCACTTACCGTTGTAATCGTTATTGTTGCTGAACCTTCTGCCACGCCTGTGATTAATCCAGCGGATGTCACCGTAGCAACAGCCTCGTCACTTGAAACGAATGTAACGTTTTTATTGGCTGCCTCCGCTGGAAGAACAGTCACTGTAAGTTGACGAGTACTGCCTACTACTACCGATGTTGTTTGTGGTGTTACTGATACACTCTCCACTACTACACTTTCCGTTTGATCCTTACCAAATTCGCCCGACTTTTCACCAGGTGTTTCGAAGCCGTACGTTGCAAATTCAATTACCTCTTGCGGAAGTTTAGGCAATTTACCTTGTTGTGATTTACCAATGACTTGTAATGTTGCAGACAACTCCTGGAAGCCATCGCCTGGAGATGACTTCTCCACCGATTCAACTAACGTGTAGGCAAAATTCGCGTCATGCGTATCATCATCATTTACTTTTAAATCAACTTCCCACACTTTTAATTGCTTTTCATTTCGAATGGCATCGAGAATTGCTTTTTGTCCAGGATCATTTTTATCACCATAAGCTGTGATTTCGAATGACTCACTGGATTGCCCATAAGCTAAAATACGTCCAAATTTAGTTTGTTCATCTACTAATTCACTCTCAAGCGAGTAACTATTTTCAGTAAGATTTCCGATCAAGAAACCATCTGAGCCAAGTGCTGCATCTGCTAATTGTACGAGTAAGACCGTGTCTTTACCGTTTTGCATAATTGTTTTCCCTCCTAAAATAAAAACAGCCCCATAAGGCTGCTATATGTTTTGTACTTTATATTGAATTGTTAGAATGCCATGCTTTACACCAGGGCTATTATCGTCTATTACGCGAGATTCACGTCTTGTAACACTTAATACTCTTGCACCTGGTATTGAGTAATTTCGAGCCATTAGAGCTTGCTGGCAAGCTGATAACATCTCATACGTTTTACGTTTACCACTGTAATCATCGTTATCTTTCCACCAAATATGAACCGTGAAAGTAATGGTTTCGATATTACTTGTTTTGGTATCGAATGGGCTCGTGTAAGGCTCTGAGATTGTTATATATGGATACGGTGTATTCTCATCGACTGCATCATAAACACCAAGATCATCTTCATCTTTTCGTGTAATGGATGTTAGAGCTTGACTAGCCGTTAACTTTTGAAAAATAGCTTTCTGCAAATCAAAGAAAGGCAATGCATAGTAATTACTCATAAGCCTAATCGCCTCATTTCTCTTTCGAAATATTCTCGACCAGCATCTACAGCAGGGCCCCAAAATGGTTGAGCTCTCATACCTTCAGTAGTTACATATCGACCTAGTTTTGTGCTGAAATACGTCCATGGTGTTCTACGACCATTTCCATTCTCAGCGTAAATACCTGTGCCGTGCTCCACGTACACTGCATAATGAACCCCAACTGAGACTACCGCATTAAATTTACCTAGCATCTTCATTTCAATAGAGTCTCGTAAACTACCATAATCAGCTGGTGCAAGAGCCTTAGCCTGCGTTTGTATGATCCTTGCTGTCTCATATATGATGTCGGATACTTTATCAAGTAGCCCTTCTTCAAACCGTTGTGCCGCCCTTAATAACCGACGTCCACTGAATGTAATCTTAGCCATTATCCAGTCACCAACTTTAACGCAACCCGCATGATTTCATGTTGTCCACCTTGATCTTCGGGACGACCAGCGAATGCATAAATTTCACCATCAAAGCGTAGTTGCATATTAGATTTTAAATCTGTGCGATAAGGGTAATACATAAAACAATCAAGTGGGTTTTGAACCTGATGCGCTAATAACCTCTCTTTAGATGTTGGTGTATCAACGAATGCCTCAATTGTATCAACAGGAGACCACTCTGTTTTAAAGCCCCCTGCACCATCAGATATCTTACGTTTCTGAACTACTTCAACCTCATGAGGAAATTGTTTCATGCTACCACCTCAGCTTTCTATATGGCTTTAATGGCTTATAAACTGTTGCTGGAATCTCGTCTGAAAATGAATAAGCCACCGTCCCCATGGATCTACTAACTAAACCTAACTCAGTAGTTTCGAAAAACTTACCTGCCTTTGCAATGAATAGCTTCATAGCACTTTGTTTCTGCCTATCTGCACCCTTTGACATGTCAAACATGTTATTGGTCCATGAACAGCCAATGTCGTAGAGAACAGGCGCTAGTGCTGTGTAATGGTCTACTAATTGGGTAGTGGATTTATCATTATTTAATGAAATGATTTCATTGATTTCGTCATTTGTCGGATTCCACATTTACAACACCACCTGAGAGCATTTCAATTAGCTCTTCTTCTGTTTTATTTGAATACCCCTTAATACCACGCACTTTGCACAAATCTCGTAACTCTTTAACAGTTAATTCTTCAAGATTTGGGGACGTTTCTTGTTTTAGTGAACTATTGACTTTCTCTTCTGTAGATTCCTTTTTTACATTATGATAACGGCGCAAAAGCATACTCTTCCCTCCTTTTCACAAATAAAAAGAGAGGTGTATATCCTCTCTAAGTAGTGGCGATTTTCACAACACCGTTATCGTTGTAAAGGTTAGTTGTATAGTGTGCGTTGGCTGCTACAACAACTGTACGAGCTAGAATATCTTCGTCCTTTTTCACGTCAACTTCTTTTTTATTCACAATTTCAACTGCACCGAATTTCTGTAAAAATGCTGTACCTTCAGTTATACGATTAGAACGTTCGATATCTTTAACACCAACTAATTCAGCAACTTTGCCTTTAGCTATTGCTGTTTCCTGAATACTACCACCTACAGTAAATAAAGATTTCACTAATTTTGTATAGTCTTTAGGGTGAATAAATAGTACACATTCAACTTCTCCTTCATCACCAAAAACATCTTTAGCATCAATAATAGCAGTTGGAGTGACAGGTGCAGCATTATGAGATAACAAGGAAGTATTTAAAGTAGCTAGATAATCGATTTCAACTTTATCTTTCATTGCTAAAAGTAGTTGTTTTTCAGCTTCATTTAACGTTCCTTTAACGTTTGTAATAATCGCTTTTTCGGTAATTTCGATTGCTTTACCTGTTTCTTTTACCGTTACTTGGGAAGTAGTCATGCTGAGCTTTGTAGTGTCCATTGGAACACCTTCTTGTAAATCAGCAGCTGGACCAACATACCCGTATTTTGGGCGAGTAATCGTATCACCTGGTTGACCTACTAACGTATTGTCAGTCGTTGCGTATGGTGCAAAACGAATAGCTTTAGGCAGTTTTGCTGAAATTGCATCTGCTAAAACCTCTGGATTAATTAGATCAGCAGCTTTTGTTTGAGCAAACATCTGGATGTTTAAGCTTTGAAATTGTTTGTTCAAAAATTGTAAACCAATTACTTTCTTCATATTCATTCTCCTATTCTTTCAATGATTTATAGAGCTCATAGTCTGTGTTATATAGCTCAGTTTTCTCACTAATACTCATGGCATCGAATTGTTCCTTGGTCACTTTTGGCTTACCACCTCCCCCTGGATTTGGAGGCGTATACCCCTTCAATCCTTCAGGTGTAAATAGGTAATCATCAGATGCTTTTAATGCTGTTAATTGTTCATCAAGGCCAAGTAACTTATCACCATCTAACTTTATAGCTTCTAAATTTAGATTTGCTCTAACAGCTTTAACGTTTTTTGCTTTTGCATCACGTAACGCGCTATCTAATGCATGCTCAAAATCACGTTTTTGTAATTCAGCTTCATGATCTGCTTTTGCATTTGCATTTTCTTGTTGCAAGCGAGTAATTTCAGTTTGCAACTCTTCGTTGCCTGCTGCCTTTGTCTGTAATGTTTTTAACTGTGTATCACGTTCAGCAATAGTATCGTTTGCTGTTTTAAGTTCCTGTATTTTGTCATCCAAACGCGATTTAGGCACCATTTGACCATAGCCTGCTATTACTTTATCTGCTTGTTCCTCTGTTAAACCTAAAGCAATTAAATCTTCTTTTTTCATGTTTTATTCCTCCTATTTCGCATTATCGTAGTACGCACGATAGGGTATTGCTTTGAATCTTTAACGTCTGCAAATGCCAAAAAGACGCTAGAATCTATTATTTTTTGTGACTATGAATAATAGCAGCGATTATCACCAATGAAATCCATAGCCACAATGTGGTCCACCAAGGATGGCCGTAAATGATTTCTAAACTTTCTTTCACATAAATCACCACTTTCAGGCATAATAAAAAGCCGTCAAAGACGACTAAAATTTCAAATCATTTTGTTTCAACACTTGGTATAAAACGATAGATAGCCTATTCACCATTTCCTCGTCTTGTTCTTCATATCCAGCCTCATTCAACATAGCGTGAACTAATTCGTGAACAAATACTTGCTCTTGCTTACTTTTACTCATAGATTGATCAATTTCAATTACAGATTCAGCGTATATCACTTGACCCATCAGGCTGTGTTTTTTTAATATTTCCTCTTGGTATTGCACTGTATAATCAATACCAGCTACATTTACTTGTAACGGAATTGGCATTTCATCACTCTCCACTGAATTTTTTCTTCCACTCTTCATAACTCACGAACGGAACCACAATACTTGGAGGCTTTACCTGTTTGTACGCTTTGTTTAAAGCCTGTTTGTAAGTAAGCCCTAAATCAGACATATAAGCATCAATTCGAGCAGCTAATTGCTTTTGGTAGGTATCGTCCATGTAGTCTCTGCCTCGTCTGTACTCTGGTAACTTGCCATTCACCATATAGATCGTATGACAACGGCACTGAATATCCATTGAAGCGATGCCCCATAGTCTCGGAGCTTTTGACTTCCACTTTCCATAATGGTAATAACCATCTTTATCAGCTTTCTGACCGTCTAGCTTTCTATGCGACTTACGAACCCTGGTATCAAGCGATGACATCCACACCTTAGTTAGCCTCGCTGTTTTACTTGCCTGCTCTTCAATAGCTAAATCAACCTGGGACCTCACTCGACCACCTTCAGTACGAGCAACTAGAGTAGCTTTCTTCCTTGTCCATCCCATAGCATTTTCAATCCTGATAGCCATATCTGTGTAGCTTTCGCCAGCTTGTAGGCTCTGGGCAATCTCGATGTTCAAACGCCTGATAATTTCGTTCCTGTGTGCTTCAAATATTTTAGGTAATGTCAAAAACTCAACTGGATTTGTTAATGCTGCTTGAATCACTTCAACAGATGGTATTTTAAAGCCCATTTCCTCACCAGTAGACTGCTGTAAGAGGTAAGCCATCATTAAATATCTCTCAATGTAAAGCCGTTCCTCTGACTCTCGTATGAGCTTAATAATAGCTTTGTAATCAGCATTAAGCTGTTGAGCGATCAACTTCATTTCTTGATTAAAGCGATTGTACTTATTTACATCAGTCCAGGTAGCTTGACCGTTCTTACCGAACTTTTGATGCATCTTAAGCATTTGATTCAGGATTGACTTAAGGCGCTTATTAAATACTTTTTCGATGTCCTTTTCGGCTTTGGATTCAAGCTCATCTAAAATACGATTAATCTCCTGTTGATTCATCGTCATCATCCTCGTCTAAGAGCTCTAAATCTTTACCATATAATTTTTCATCACGTTCTAATCTCTCTTGTTCCTGAGCCACATCTTTTACCCAAGGATGATTTTCTAAAATGGTCGTTTTAGAAATGACGCCTTCGCTATCTCGGGCCATCTGGACAATTTCAGCTTCGTTAGTAAGTAGCAGCTTATTAAATGTAAACGTAATATCACGTGCATCAAAATTACCTTTTTTGGCAAGTTCGCAATACGTTTGAATGAACCACATAAATTCACGCAATGAAAGAGTGGCTTTGCGCTCAAACATAGACGCTTTCATGTCCAGTAAAGAATATAAATTCTCCAATGCAACACCTGAAGGTGCGTTCCCAATAATGTCTGGCGAAGGGTTAACACCTTGGCCAAATGTATACACATTCTCTTTTAATGTGTCCGACTGCGTTTTATAGGCTTCAACAGGGACCTCCGCACGAACTGTGTCGATACCGCCCTCTGCATCTATATTGACAGCCTTATACCGTTTTAGATTTGTCATAAACTCGGCTAAAGACTCACCATCATATCCTCGCAATGCCCAAATTAAAGTCTGCATATCTAAGAGCGTATTTTGCGCATCAGAGACAAGCAGGTCATAGTTATCAATATTCTCTTTAATAAAATGTAAATCACTCAACTCTTCGCTGTTATTTAGAAAAGGAATAAACGGAACCTTACCCCATCCCATCCCTGAAATACCCTCAGCATCTGTAAAATGTGCTGATGGATTCACTTCAACATTTGCATCCAGATAAACTTCATCGTCAATCATTTCGTAATAGGTGACCATTTCATCATCGTAGACCTCTAATTTGATGATCTCTCCCAATGCATAAAATCGAATACCTGCAGCAAGCTTTTTTCGTTTGCTATAGTCGTAGATTGGGATGAAATTTTCAGCTGGCACAACCATATAATCAAAATCGCCATCCTCATTCACGAAGACGTGCAGCCACTCTATACCTTTATTAGAAGCACCTTTAACAATTTCGGTAATAGTGTCCTCCCACTGCTCTCCTATGATTTCCTCTAGTAACTGTAGTTGCTGCTTGTTATCAGATTTACTACCAAACACCATCGGCTCTCCAACTAAATAAGCAACCTTTTGATCCACTAAGATCTTATGAAACCCTGAAGGAATTTTTGAGTTGATAGCGTCTGGATCTTCAACTTTCTTCTCGTCTTGGTATGTGTAAATCTTGCGCTCGTTGATCTTATTATTGACCCCATAATACTTAACACCTTCAAGCATCTTGCTACTGTCAAACGCGTCATACAGCTCTTTAATAATTTCCGTTGGTGCAGGTGTATTAGCTTTAACATGTGCAATTAATTCATCAGTGTGCGTTCGATCTAACATAGCAACCCTCCTTTACTTTAATACGCCCATCGTCGCTTTCATGTTTTCCATTGCGTAACGTAAGGCATCGATAATATGGTTATTTGCATCAATCGGTTCATTCAGCCAGCGTCCCTCTTTATCTTGTTTGAATGTGTACGTGTTAAATTCCTCGATCGTATTTTCACAAGAAGGGTGAATATAAATTTTATAACCTTGTAAAAGGTTAATACCCTCCATTACAGAGCCTTTGCCTTTAGCAGCCGCCTTCACGCCGCGAGCCCCCAAATTATTTAGCTCTTTAATCAATCGTTTTTCAGCGTTGTCAGCTGTAACTCGAGTACGTAATAGCTCTCTTTGCTCAAGTATGTTGTAGATATCCTTAGTAAGCATAGCCTTTTCGTAATGCTCGTCATAAATCCATATCTCTTTATTTGCTTTATCTACAGCTGCACTTACTAATGTTGTTGGGTCATTTGTGAAACCAAAGTCCATACCATGAACAGTTTTTTGCAAGCTTTTAATTTTTTCTAAAGGAGCGAAATCTTTAACCTCAAAATTATCGAAAATAAGCCCTTCAGCTACGCCCCATTCGCCATCACATACGATTCTAGCTCGTCGTGGATTAGTGCGGTATAAATCTGTGTAGCGAGCTCTATCAACGTCATCTAACCACTCGTTTACACGGAATGTAGTTGTAGTAGCAAACGTATCCTTTTCTCTTGTTGAAGGATCAAAAAAAACACGCTTCAACCAATGGCGTTCTGACCAAGGGTTAAACGTGATTGTAATTTGCTTGAAAAAGTCCTCAGCTTCATAGCTACCTCGGATCGATTCAACAACGGTGCGAAATTTTTCTTCTGTTTCAATTTGGTACGCTTCCTCAAACCATGCCCAACATAAAATCCCAATCTCTACTGTGATCGATGTAATCTTCAGCTCATCATCTAAACCACGAAATAGGATTTTCTGGCCAGTTGGAATGTAGGTTATCTCTGGCAGTGATTCATTGAATTTAAAAAGGTGTGCAACCTTTAGCTGGTTACACGCCCATTTCAAATCAGTATATGTGGATTGTTTATTTGTATTTGAGTAACGGCGGATCACTAGTAAATTTGCCCAAGGGTGTTTCATAATACGGTAAATAAAATTCAATGCCGTATTCTTACTTTTTTTACTTCCTCGGGATCCTTTTACAACTCGATAAAACTGCTTATTATGCCAGAAACGATTGTATCCGCCGCCTATCGCTTTTGCGACATCAACGTGTGGTCGCTTAGTCATCTTCTGGCACGTTATCCACGAATACTGGCGTTACAACAGCCGTAATGTCCTGCTTGTCAATCCACATGCGGTATCGCTTGCCAAGAAGCTCTGCGGCCTTTATACGGTCCTTTGCAGATACATCGATATCGTCAATCGTTTGAGCTCCTTCACCAATACCTCGAAGCGTTTCTTCCGTGTGCTCTCCACGCATTACTGCTGTCAAATATTCCATGACTTCTTGCTGATCTGCTACACGTTCTGATTTTAGTTCTTCAAGGCGATTGTCTATATAGGCTTTTACGCTATCATTTGCTATCAATCTTGCAGAGTTAGCACGAGAACCTTTTTCATTATATCCAGCTTTTATATAAGCAACTGTAGCATTTCCCAACTCAATGTAATAGTCTGCAAAAGCTTGCTGCTTTGGTGTTAATTTCTTTACTTTCCCAACGGCATCACCCCATTATGCTAGTTGCTTAGTTTGTTTTTAGGTATAGAAAAAACACCTCCGAAGAGATGCTTAAACTATTTTTCAAATTTTATGTTCGTTACCATAGAATGAAAATATGCTGCTGTCGGATATATTGAAAAAGCACGAATCATTATCCAAGTGAAATAAATGGACAATACTAAGGTTACCATAAATGAATAAATAACAGTGCCAGTGAACTGATCTAGTAATTTATAAAGCGAAATGATAAATCCAAAAAAAGCTATTAGTACAGGGAAATATTTTGAAGGGTCGTTAGATTCTTTAAAATCGGCACTCCTTCCTATAACTAGCGCTTGTTGGGTCGAATCCAAAGTTTCTAAATACTCTATATTTTTGTTTATTCTTTCAATGCCGAAAGAGGATTTCTTTATGTACAAATGTTCATCAATGAATTTCCTCAATTCCTGATCTTTCCCTCTTGTAGCTTCGATTAAATTGCTAATGAAAATATTCTGATCCGAACTGTTAGTTTGTTCAGTCATTCAAATCACTCTCCCTCTTTATGTCATTATTCGACTCGAAAATGGAAATTCCTTCTAAACTCCTAAACAAGATCAGCAAAGATGAGGAATCTGCTCGATACTCACTTTCCAGGGCAAAATAAAAACATCCCGAAGGATGTTTTAGAAATTCATATTGATAATACCTCGTCAATCTAGTTTTCATTTATTATGTTTTTCTGTGTATATAAATTTTGCTACCCAGTTGCTTCACTGTTAAATCATTACGGGCTACTTCCATGCGCTTAAAGTAGTCTGAATCCTCCTTAGAAATTATAATCCTTCCAAGTTCATCTTCATAAATATTCCACCCAAATATTAAAAAAGTTATGTTGATATGAAGCATGTTTGATTTCACATATAAAAAACCAATTAATATAAAAAGTACTGCATTTGTTATCAGAGTGCTTATTTTTTCCATATCTATTGCCAATAAAGGTACTATATATGTTACTAGATAACTTAATAACTCTTCGTTTTTTCTTGAAACTCGCTTACCAATTATATCATCGTTACATTCACATTTGTTTATATACACAAGTGGTAAGAAAGATAGTAAAAACAATACAATTAAAATTATATAAACTGTTAATTCAAGTCTATTTTGAATAATTGAATTTATATCAAAATTATTAAAGGGGAGAATTGAAATTGCGACAATTAAATATAAAGGTGAATATGATGAAATAAAAAGTAAAACCTTAAATAGATTTGTCAACTTCTCTCCCCTCCATTCCATAACTACCTTAAGTCATCTCTTCCTTTTTCGCCATTTAATACAGTTTTATAATAAGCATCGTTAAGTAATTTTACTATATCATTTAACTGTTTTTTGTCGGTATATCTAATTTTAGATTTATCCTCATTCAATTCTATATTCAAATCAAATTCTGTTATTATTTCTTCTACTTTAACAAAATTTTCAACGAACCTTGTCATTCTTTCTGGCTTTGACATTAATCTTGAAATTCTTTTTACAATGTTACCATCTTCAATGCTATCAATTTTAAATTGTTCAAACCCATCAATTTTATGTGTTTCTTCAAAAGAGGTCAGTACAGTATTAGCATTATGAGCATAAATAGTTTTTAAATCAAAAATCCTTTGCATTGATACGTTATTAATCACGAGTATTTCGTCTTCAAAGATAAGTAAATCAAAGCTCGGCTCTATTCCAATAAATGACTCTGTTACTTTTCTAAATGTTTGATCAGCTAATGTTCCCCAAAGTCCCTTATTGAATTTTTTAAATTGAGGAATACGGTTAAGTAAATAAAGATATTTCCCAGTTTCCAATTCAATTTTTATACAATATAAATCTTTCTTAACTTCTTCATCTACCCTTTCAACTGGTTCTTTTAAACTATTTAACAAATTATCATAAGTTACCCCAACATATGATTGTTCACAGTATTCTACAACTCCGTTAGGTCGACCATTTTCATTAAATTCAATTTGTTCCTTTTCCATCAATTTATTTATAGTTGGTTGAACAATTTCAACTATTTCTTTTTGTAAAGAACGACTTAATGATGGCTTATATGAGATATAATCTAAAGCTTCTTCTGTTTTTATTTTTTCAATTAAAAAAAGTTTTACTTTTGGTGCACCGCTAATTAATTGTTCTATTAGTTTGCTATTAATAAATTCAATATTCAATACAATTATCCCCTTTAGCTATAAGTATTTATTACTAAAATTATACAGCATATGGGTATTATATCAAATAGAAGTTGCGCAAAAGAACACTTGTTCTATTATATTATCTCACTTCATCTACAATTTCAACCAAAAAACACCAAAATCTTTAAAGGGGATTAAAAAGATTTTGGTGGTTTCAATATTTTAACATCCTCATTTATCTAACACTATCATATTAACACGGTCATATTGCCCTCGTGAATGTCCCAAAATTGCCCTTACTCAATTTTTAATCCGTACACCCCAAATAAAAGCGTTGCAAGCCTTTCTGCTGCTGTGTCTATCAACTTATATACTGTGCGATTATTTATTTCGTATTCATTTGCAATTATTGATATTTGTAAACCTTCTACAAACCTCTTATGCAAAATTTCATAGTGTTTAGTTTCTTCACGTTCACAAATATAGGCTAGTGCATCCATAGCTCTATCTAAGTGCTTCACCATTTCCACTGTGCGCTCTGTCGTTGCTCTTACAGATTCAACGATATCTTTTTCATTCAAAATTAATTTTTGAATTGGTGTTTCGGGCTCTACATCCTCTTTTACATCATCAACGTATTTTCGGAAAGTGTGATAATGCTTTAGCAGTAGCTTTGTATTGTAAAGACGCTTATCCTTTTCGCGTTGCAACTCTTCTTCTTTCTGAGCGTTAAAAACTTCGATAGCTTTCAATGTCGCGATTTGCGTTACCTCTTCGATTAATTTAGCTTGTTTCATTGCGTCACCTCTTTATTCTGCTTTAACTTTCTCAATTCTTGCTTTTAAGGCGTTCATTAAATGGTCCTGGGTACTCGATTTATCTAATAATGCAGAAATTACATCCTCATCCACGCCTCCTGAAACAGTTAAGTGGTGAATGATTACTTTTTCTGTTTGCCCTTGTCGGTGTAAACGCTTATTGGCTTGCTGATACAATTCCAGGCTCCAATTTAGGCCGAACCATACAACATGATTCCCTCCTTGTTGTAGGTTAAGGCCATACGCTGCAGAAGCAGGATGTGCCAATAAAATATCTATCTGACGATTATTCCAGTCTGTTTCATCTTGTGGCGTCTTCAATTCTCTTACTTTTAAAGCTGTTTTGCTAAGTGCTTTCAGGATCCGATCTTTGTCATGTTGGAAGTTATAAAAGACAAGTGCTGGCTTACCGTTTAGCCCTTCGATTAGCTCGTTAAAGGCTTCAATTTTACATTCATGAACGTCAACAATTTTTCGATCTTCATCATAAACAGCTCCGTTACAAAGTTGTAATAGCTTATTAGTCAAAACAGCTGCTGATCCTGCATCTATTGTTGATTCATCGATTTCTAGTAGCATTTCCTTCTCTAACTTCTCATACGCCTTTTGTGCTTTGTTATCCAGCATTACCGGAATTGTGTTGTATGTAATGTCCGGTAACTCAAGATAATCCTCAGCTTTCATCGATACGCATATATCGCCTATTAAGTTTTGAATGGCATCCTCTCCGCCAGCTTTAGGTGCGTATGAAAATACTCGATCTCTTGTGCGTTGATCCGGTTCAAAATATCTTTCTCTAAATCCGGTAATATGTTTTCCAAGACGTTCTCCCCCGTCAAGTAAATATATCTGTGCCCATAAATCTAACATGCCGTTTGGTGCTGGCGTACCTGTCAGACCGACTATACGTTGAATGTGTGGCCTTACATTCTTCAAAGCTTTAAAACGTTTAGCGTTATGGTTTTTAAAGCTTGAAAACTCGTCTACCACCACCATGTCGAATGGCCAAGCTTGCCTATAGTAATCTACTAACCACGGAATATTTTCACGGTTAATAATATAAATATCTGCAGGTGTATTTAAAGCTCGCATCCGTTTTGTTGCAGATCCTAAAACTGTTGAAATTCGTAGCAGCTGCAAATGGTCCCACTTAGACGCTTCTTTTGACCAAGTACTTTCTGCAACTTTCTTAGGTGCAATGACTAACACTTTGTGAACTGCAAAACGGTTATACTTCAAATCATTAATAGCTGTTAAAGTGATTACAGTTTTGCCTAATCCCATATCAAGAAGCAATCCAAGTGCTGGCGTATTTAGCACTCTATTAATGCAATACTTTTGGTAGCTATGCGGCACAAATTTTGTCATGCTTACATCACATCCTGAATAAAACCGTTTACAGCTTCTTTGCTGTCTAATACATAAACTTGTTGACCAAGTAATGCTAATTTTCGATGCTGTGCTAGTTGTAAGGCTGTTGGCTTTTTACCTGGTGCTTTCAACTCTACTAAATGCACTTGGCCATTTGGTAAAAAGATAATCCTATCCGGTACACCTGCATTACCTGGCGACTCCCATTTATAAGCCTTGCCTCCGATTTTCTTTATCTCGTTTCGTAAATGTGTTTCTATATCTTTTTCTCTCAAAATATTAGCCTCCAATTCTTTGTCTACTTTCTTTTGCTATTTTCACCTATATATATAATTAGGCTATTTAGGCATAACGTATATACGCCTAATCCACCTAATATGCCTAATATTGAATATAGTTATATTTAAGGTATACAAGGTATACTAATACTAATAAATGCTTATTCATCAATGGTTTTTACGTATACTTTGCTGTATACTTTCTAACAATTCCAAAGTATACGGGTATACATTTTACAAATTTTAGGTAAGTATACAAAATAGCCAAAGTATACGCATGTTTAAGATGGAAAGTATACAAAAATCGACCATTCAACCTTTAACATATCCACCTTTTACTAATCCATAAGGGCCGAATCTAAAAGGATTAGAACGCTTTTCCCAACCTTCTATTTTTCCAATTGCATCGTTTATCGCGATTGAATCTGTTCGCCTCATGTTACGAATTTCACCCTGTAAACACTCAACCCATATCTCAACTGCACAAATCCGATCACGTTCTACTAGTTGGATATCAGACTTGCCAAACTCACTTGACCAATACAATTTTCGTTCACTAACATCTTTTTTCTGCCAATCTAAAGGCACTTTACGTTCTACAAATTCACGAATAAGACTTTCACGCGGATCCTGTTCTGAATGGCTCTCCTGTTGACGCTGTGCTTCATCTAACAATTCGCCAGTTAATATCAGCGACTCGCCCAGCCGCCAATACATCACGGCCTCAGCCCATAACTGATCCACTTCGCTACTTAAATGCTGAAACACGCTTTTTACATTCTTCTGTATACCAACATCAATTGGCCAAAATCTCCGGCCACCGGTTGAATCTCGTAAATAATCACTTCTATTACTAGTACCAAAGAAAACACAGCTACGAGGATGCTTTTCAGTTTTTGCGGCATAAGCTGCTCGGTAATGGTCAAATGTACGACTCAGGAAACCTTTAATGGTTGTTAAATCTGATCGATTATAAGCGCTCATTTCTCCCACTTCTACAATCCAAGTACCTTGAAGTAACTCTGCAGCCTCTTTCCCCTCAAACGTTTCAATGCTGTTACTGAACCAAGCTTTCCCCATTATTTGAATTAAGGTAGTTTTCCCTAACCCTTGTGCCCCTGTTAATACTGGCATTGTGTCATATTTACAACCTGGAACCATTGCCCTTGATACTGCAGCAACAAATGATTTACGTGTCACAGCACGCACATATGGCGTATCAGCTGCGCCAAGATATTCAATAAATAGCGCCTCTAATCGTTTCACACCATCCCAGGTAACATTGTTTAAGTATTCCGTAACAGGATTAAACCGGTTACGTGCAGCACACTGATTTAAAGCCGGTTTAATCTTGTCTCTTGACTGAAAACCTAGTACCTTTTCCAAATAGATTGCTAGGCCAAAATCATCGTTTTCACCCCATTGAAATGAATCTTGTTCCTGATCGCGAGGCGCCCAGGGCATCGGTGCAAAACCAACAATGGCATTTGCAAATTCATCTAACCGGATCCGGCCACGTAAATTTGTGTCACCTTCTAAAGTAATCAACACATTTTCGCTTGTTCTTTGCGGTTGGCCATTTGCAGGATTTAATTTTAATTTGTGAATCCAACTCACTTCATCACCTGCTGTTACTGCATTTCCTGGTTGGCCAAAGTCTGCAACTGCACGTTCATAGCGTTCCTGGTTCATGATGGCCGCAACACCTGCGTCATTTAAAGCGAATGAACTCATTTGCACGAAAGAAGGTAATTTATTTACTGGTGTATCGGCCTTTGCTTCATCATCTAAATCGCTGTATTTATGCAATCGTACCAAGTCAAAAGCATTTACTAATTTCCCACTACACGGATCTGTAGCATGATGCGAGAAAAGGAATAAGCCCTCTTCATAAATAACAGCACCACCAACGGTTGATCCTTCAATAAATGTATAACGTCCACTGCCATCATCTGTTGGTGTATAGACACCGGGTAAAAATGCCTCAATGGCTGCGTGAATATCGTATTGACGACAAAAGGCACCGATTACACCGCGCTTTTCTAATGGATTCCCTTGTTTGGCTGCTAAACGGACATGCGTTTGCCCTGCCCCTGGTACTTCTGGCCATTCCTGAATGTTGCGCCAGTCACCGTACATAGCAAGCACACCATCAGCGTCTAAAAACGGCTTATCCCCAAACTGAAATACGTATTGGCTATCAGCTGAACAACTCGGCCAATACATCAGCCTTGAAGCTTCAAACGTTGTAGGATCCGCAAAAGAAATCCCAATAATTGATGCTATTTTACGTGCTAAAGGCTCGTATTCATCAGCTGTAACAGTTCTACTAAATGGAACAAGCACGCGTAAACGTGGCTTGCTCTCATGGTGTTTACGCGTGCTATACGTTAAATAAGCACACCCTAAGCCTTCTAACCTTCTTAGCACATCTTGCGTACCGCTAGAAGGAATATTGTCTAAATCCAGCGTTAAAATGTCGCGACTTAATACGTTAGTAGCTTTACGTCTGTTATTCAGTAATTCACCTGCTACAAAGCCCCCAACATCTTTTAGTTCGTCCTGTTCGGATTTAGGCATTTTCAGATATTCTTCTAACGTTTCTGTGCCTCGTATTGGTGTTCTTAATCGTTCAATAAATTCCGACCAATATAATTTTTGAGCAGGCCATACAGTCGCTTTCCTGCTGCCAGCTGCCGATATTGTTATTTGCCTGTTATTTTGCATAGCAGCATTCATCCTTCCTTATGCCATGGCCTTTTCAAGCTTTACCACTCTATAAGTTTCTTCTATTAAAGGGATCTCAAAGAGTAGGTACCGATCCAAGGCATAAAAAATCATTTTCCCTTTGGACTGATCCAGTAGTTTTTTGGACCAATAGCGCAATTCTAGCCCTTCACTTGTTTCAACTAATTCGTGGTCAAACTGTTTTAATTTCTTCAAGAAAGCATCAAGAATAAATACGTTTACCACAGAACCATTTGAAAGTTTTCGGGGCTTTATTTTTTTAATATCAAACTGTGAAATTGTATTTTGAAGCTTGGCCAACTGATTTTCTAAATTCCATTCTTTATCACGGTCAATGTTTTGCGCTCTTAATTTCCCTTTAATGCTTTGTGCCTCTGATCGTAATTTTTTAATGATAGAATTAAAATGATCTTCATAGGACATACTTTCACCCTCCTAATCTTTCATATAGTAAGCCGAAATAAATCCATCGGCATTTAGAGGTAATCCTGGCGCCCAGGCTATAGGATGACCCATAATGGCTGCCACTTTATCTAAATCAGCTAAATGCACCGGCACATCAAGTACAACCTCGTCATGAATGTGCATTACGGTTTCATAGCCGGATATTTCTAATCGTTTTAATGTTTCAGCCAAACAATCGCGAGCAATCGCTTGTACAATATTCTCAACAAGCTTTCCTCCGTATGTTCCAACCTTGCTCCACTTCTTAGTCGTTTGATCCATGCCCCAATAATGGATAGCTTCTTTACCAAAATCATTTTCAGCAAGAAAAGGTTTTGCATAGTACAATTTGCGGCCACTTGGTAGCGTGACAGTTAAGAAATCTAATCCGTTTTGAATATCGCTTTCCCTTGCGAATAGTAAACCTTTCACACCCACTGGTTGCCCTGTCCGTAATACTGCAAGGGCTGCATTTTCTAGCGAATACCACAAATCTACGATTCTTTTATTTGAAGACCGCCAGCGCCTTACAATGTCCGGTAACTCGTCTTCTGATAAACCGTTATTTAAGGCACCCATTTGTATAAGCGCACCGGATCCCCCTTGATACCCTAAAGCAAGTTCGGCCACTTTCCCTTTTTGTCGTAACTCATACTCAGGATTGCCCTTTTTAATCAGTTCAAGAGGAACACCGAACATCTGTGAGGCTGAGGCTTCGTAAATCTTGCCATGCGTATTGAACACATCTAAACGCCATTGCTCACCTGCTAACCAGGCAATGACACGCGCCTCAATAGCACTAAAATCTGAAATTAACAAGGTATTACCCTTACTTGGGATAAATGCTGTTCTTACAAGCTGTGATAACGTATCAGGCACATTTCCATAAATGAGTTTAAGGGTTTCAACTTTCTTAGCACTTACAAGATCTCTAGCAAGCCCCAATGTATCCAGGTAATTCCGTGGTAAGTTTTGTACCTGAACTAACCGGCCCGCCCATCTCCCTGTCCGGTTTGCTCCGTAGTGCTGCAATAGTCCTCTTACTCGCCCATCTTCGCCAACGGCTGCCATCATTGCTTGGTATTTCTTTACGCTTGTTTTTGAAAGCTCTTGTCGGATCTCTAAGACTCGTTTTACTTCATCGGTTGATTCATTTATTAATTTCGAAACTGTATCTTTTTGAAGATTTTCAACTTTGATTCCCTTGCTTTCTAGCCATTCTGTAAGCTGTTGTGTACTGTTAGGATTAGATAATTTTGTGATATTTGAGGCTTCAATAGTTAGTGCTGCAGTAGTTAAGGCATCAACATGTAAAGCACCATTTACTAGCTCCTGATCAATCTTTACCCCTCTTAAATTTATTCGCTGATCCAACTCCCAAAGTTGCTGTTCAGCTTGAGGTACTGGAAAACGGTATAATCGGTTCGCGATTTCTTTCTCAACTTCAACGTCCTGCACGCAATAATCTTTAAAAAGCAGCCATTTTTCAGGTTCATGATGAGGTAATGTGCGAGTACGCCCTCCGTTTTTCTTGTTTGGCTTTGTCGGTGTACAAAACAGTTTAATCAGGGCTGTACCTGCAGTCATTTTCCTTTTATCTTGCGGTAAACCCAGGGCAACAGCTGTTGGCCCAAGTCCAGTTGTAAATCCGCAATACAAGCCGTGAAACATCGTACAGCGCCATTGATCTAAAGGCGTTTTAAAGAACTTACTCAACGAGTACCATTCAAAGGCTGCGTTATATGCGTTTTTTGTTACATAAGGATCCGCCAAAGCTTGAACAATGTTTTGTGGTATCGTTTCACCCTGTGCTAAATCAATAATCTGAGTAGGTTGACCGTTCACTGAGTACGCAAAAAGCAGTATTTGAAAATCGGGGGATTGCACATATTTGTACAATCCCGCCTTTTTAATATCAACGCTACTAAACGTCTCAATGTCGATATTTAATGTTTGAATCATAGCCCATACACGCCACCAATTGGCGCGCCAGTGATTGGGTCAAACTGTTGTTGAGGCTGTTGTGCCGGTTGTTGCTGTTGTTGGCCATAACCTGGTTGTTGCATTGGTGGCTGTTGACCATACATCGGTTGTGCCGGTGGCTGTTGTTGATATTGAGGTTGTTGTCCGTAACCTGGTTGCACTGGTGGTTGTTGGCCATATTGTGGTGGTTGATTGAATGGCAATTGTGACGGATCCACTTGTACACCTGGCGCGCCTCCTGCACCTGGGCCGAAATCATCTGCTGCAGCTGGAGCTGACCCACCTAGTGGCTCCCCATCACGTGTTTTTTGAACGTTTGTACTTAAGTAGCAGCCAACACCTTTTTTACCCATTGAGGCATAAGGAGCTAAATTGATAGCAACACGTGCATACATACCGCTGTAGACCTCTGTCGGATCAAGAATTGGATTAAGGTTAATGTCTACAATTTTAGGCGGTTGGTCTACGCTTGAACTTGCTGAGATTACCCAGTGTCCACGGCATTCTTCTCCAAAGGACGTTCCGTCAGATTTAACACCGTCACCATCATGAATCGGAGTAGGTACAACAGGAGGCATTACCCCTCCCCATTTATTGGCTTTACCTTGCATTTTTGCAGCCTCAATTGCTGCGTCAATGCGCTGTTTAGTTGCAAAATCATTTTTGGGAATTAACAAAGTCACGCTGTATTTTGGTTCGCCTCCGAATTGACTTTCGCGAGGTTTTAATAAATTCACATAGCTTAAACGTACTTCACCTGTAATAACTCGAGTTGGATTTTGATTTGTCATAATTTCATTTCTCCTTTTTTGTTTTATTAGCTAAAATCGCTTGCTGCATCAGGCGCATTAAACACCTGTTTACGTTTATCACTTATCGGTGCAAGCGTTGGTTTACCTGCAGACTTCTGAACCAGCCCTGGTTCTTCTAGCAAACTTCTAAACTGTTCTGTCTTTAATACTTTTTCAATTTTTGCGACTGTTAATGGTACGCGATCATAGAGCAATGCTTCATCGATGCCATTTTCCTTAAGGTGTGCAAATGCTTTATCTAAATCTGTAAAAGATCGTGAACCTCTACCTTCTACAGCTTTCCATCCTGAAATCTCTGCACCTTTTAAACTTTCTGCCAGTGCGAAATCTTTTAAGGCTTTAACCCAGGATTCAATACCTTCTGCGCGTTGAAGAATCTCTCCAATATCTGCATTTGTTAATAGCCCTGGATGCATTGAAGTAAAATCTTCGAGTGCTGTATATTGTTCAGCACGTGCCTTGCATTGTGCTTTAGCTTTACAGAATTTACAATGCTCACCAGGTACAAAATCACCCTCCCCATTAAAAGCTTGTTGGGCAATCCGTTTTATTTCTTCGCCCCATGCAAGCAATTCATCAGCTGCAAGGTCAAACTCTGAAATACTATTTAAACGAGGTTGAATGATTGCCAGTTTAATAGCCTTGATTGGATACAAAAAGCTGTATTCTAGCAAAGCACCTAACGCATATAGCTTCATTTGAGGATTGTTTTCAGCACTCACCAGAACACCTTTACCGTATTTAAAATCGGTAACATATAATGTGTCACCGCTGATAATTAAGCAGTCGACTGTACCAAAGCCCTCAGGTGCATATGTGCTATAATCAATTCTTTTTTCTACAGCAACGTAAGGGATTGATTTCATGCCGATAGTTAGGCCCTTCAAGTATTCCAGGTATGTGTCAGTGTGTTTTAACATTTCATCTTGAAACAACTCATGCTTTTTCATCTTGTTCAGACGAGTATTAAAAGTACGTTGACTCATGGGCTCCATATAATATTTACGGAGCTTTAATTCAGCAATTTCATGCGCTAGTGTTCCTTCTTCTGCATAGGTAGAAGTAGATTCCGGAAACTGTTCTTCTAAACGAACACTAGGCGTACAATTCAACCAACGAGACGATGCTGAGGCTGAGAGTAACGCGTGCGCCCTCTCAGCGTGCTTTATTTCCTTTGTCATATGTTCGCACCTAATTCACGTAATTTTGTTGCAAATGCGCCATACTGCTCTTGTGGTAAAGCTGTTAAAGCTTGTACACCGAATGTGGCTAGAAGTTGCATTAATTGATCTCGTTTGCCAGTGTCCATAAGTTGAGTTGCAGCTACAGCCAATTGGTCCATTGAATAAGCTGTTTGTGAAGTTGGTACAGATTGTTGAGGCATTGCCTGTTGTTGCTGTACTGGTTGCGTGGGTTGTGCCATTGGTTGTTGCTGTGGCACCTGCTGCATTGGTTGCTGAACTGGCGTAGAAGTTGGAACAGCTGCAGGTTGTACAGGTTGCTGAATTTGTTCAGGCATCGGCTGTTGTTGAGGTAATGATTGTGGTTCGCTAACAACCGGTGCAATATTCACAACGTTATTTCCTTGTAGTGCAGAAGCTAAGTTATTCAGGGCCTTTTCAAGACCAGGTGCTTGTATAGATAATGTAAAATTCATATATGTTTACCTCTTTTCATGTTATAGTGTTGATATTGGTGTATTACATGTGAGCCTATGACCGGTGCAACGGTGTGGGCTCATTTTATTTCGCAAGAAGCATTTCACCTTTTAGATGTTCTGTAAGGTAATCATCTAAATTACTTTCTAAGACAACCGATTCACCAAAAATATAATAAATATCCCCTTTTTGAATTTCAGTACCATACATATCTTCGATTGGATAATCTTCAACTGTTTTCAAACAACTCACCTACCAATGCTTTTTAAGATTTTTATAGTAATGGAACAAACTTTTTTTCTTAAATAATCCACTTTTGATCGAATAGTGTGTTCTGTTCTCCCAATGGCGAATGATATTGTTCTAGCGTGATCTACCTCATAAAACTTACAAATGTATTCAAGTTCCGACTCACTAAAAGGTTTACCATGAGAAAAATGAAATTCTGGATGGTACTGCATACGTCCATGTTTGTCATAAGTAATATCATCTACAATCATTAGACTCAGCCCCTACCGAATTAATTTAATTGCACGATCAATTGTCTCAAGCATATTTGGATTTTTAGCATTGGCAGCCATCTTCTTCAAATTAGCAATTACTTCGTCCTTTTCAGCATTTGGCTGATATTTTTTTAAGATGATGTTTTTGTTATCTATATAGATTTCTAAGGCATCCTTTTCTTCAATACCTAATGTGCGACGTAACTCCTTTGGAAGGACCACACGCCCTAAATCATCCACTTTACGAACAATACCTGTTGATTTCATTTGATTTCCTCCTTATATTTCCTTTCTGTTAAACTATTGGTAGAAAGGTAGGTGATAGAAATGTTTGAAGTTAAAAACCCCGGTAAGAAAATAAAGTCCATTTTAGAAGAACTAGGAACTAACTATGAAATTAAAGTGATTGATGCTGAACAATGTATTTACCGTAACTTACAGAATGGCTTTGATATTGAAGTTAGTGGACTCAACAATCAAAAGCAGGCGTTTAAAGCTGACATTTATGTTTGGGACTGTAGAAACGGTTCCAGAATTGTTGATAGAGTTCAAAATGTTACATCACTTAATGAATTAAAAGAAAAATTAGAAGAATTAAGCGTCAAGTATTCTTAATTTGATAAGTTTTTAATAACAACATCAGCTCTTGGCGTGTTAAGCTCTTACATTCTATTAATATTTCAGCTGCTGCCAAGAGTTCTTTGTTAATGACCTCAAACCTGCGATATAACGAATATTGTTTTTGGTCCTCCACTCTCCGCTTCTCCTTTCCACTCAAAGCTAAATAAACATTCTTGGCATAAGCGACTTGTTGCCTAACGTACGGATCTGTTTCTTTGCCACCGCTGCCAAGCCAATCCCCTATACGCTGTTTCACATCTGATAAAACGTTTAAAGGTAACTCATAGGCGATTTGGTGTAATTCATACAGCGGGCTAACGTTGCATGTTAATGCTTCACCAACCAATGCAACTGGAACTGATTTAATGTTCACTGGATTCACCTTAATGACCTCCTTTTCACTCGCTTATTCAACTCAGCCTGCTTATCCTCATCCGACATTGCTAGCCATTGTAGGTTGGTTGTGTTCATTTGGTTTCACACCCTTCCTTTTTCCACTCCCCTTGCAACCATTGGTCAATAGCATCTAAATGAAATATCCATATATGTGAAGTGAGTTTTACATGAGGTATTTCATCACTATGAATTAAATTTAAAAGAGTTGATTTTCCAATAGGACAATTATGTTCAGTTAAATACTGCATTAATTTATCTACTGTTCTTACTGCCCTAATCTTCTCAGTCATACTTTCACTTCCTCTCTAACAACTAATGGGACACGTTAAATTTCTAAAATTTTACGAATGTGTTTGATATGCTCTTGTGCTTTGGGACCCGTTTTATTACCACGAATAATGTCTGATAGATAGACATCTGAAATACCGACCAATTCTGCCAGTTTCTTTTGGCTCCACTTTCGCTTGAATAATGCTGAACGTACTAGAGCACCTAACTCTTCTGACATACCTTAGCCTCCTTTCTTAAATCATCCAAACTTACTTCTAGGGCATCTGCAATCTTACACATCACTCGAAAAGTAGGGTTAGGATTATCACTGTTTTCTATCATTTGAAGAGTAGATTCATTAACCCCTGATAGTTTTGCAAGTCGATATCTTGATAACTTACGATACTCTCTTAATTCTTTAACTCGAATTTTCAATATATAGTGCACTCCTCATTTGATTACCACAATATATTGTGTTACATTGATATTAAAGCTATTAAATTACCATCTAAAAAGGAGACTATACCTTGACTGTATACTTAATCTCGTATGACCTTAATAAATCTGATAAGAATTACGAAGGTGTAATAAAAGCTATTAAAAGTGCTTCTACAAATAATGTTTGGTGCAAACCATTAAAATCAGTATTTTTAATAAAATCTAATTTTTCAGCAAATCAAATATCAGAAATTATCAAAGCACAAGCTGATGCTAATGACGAATGGCTAGTTATAGAAGTTAAAAACAACTCGCAAGGCTGGATACAAAAAGATTTATGGGACTATATCAATAAGATGTTTTAGTTTGAACTTGGACCACGTTCACTATTTTTGCATTTGCCATTTGCAGTTTCTGGAATAAAGTTCAGTTTCTTTTCATTTGGCAAAAGTTTGTACACTTCAACCATTACTAATGTGAGTTGCGTTAATTCAGATTCGCTTACTACATTGACACTGCGCTCTGCTAGCAATTCCAGTTGCTGGCGGAGTATTTCTTCATTGGTTAGCTTTTTGCTCTCCTTCATCCTTCTCACCTCATTTCCGCCTGTTCTAACGTTGCTACCGTCACATCAGCTATAAGTAGAAATAGATATACCGTCATGGGCTCGGTATCACAGCGCTTCAACTAATTGGAAGTTATAAGCTAAATTATTAGCTTATAGCATTGACAACAATTACTCTGTAGAGTACTATTTAAGCATAGCTAAATAAGACTTTATAAAGCCTTTGAAACCTACACTTTACCCGTTCCCCAACGAAATAATGTGTTTACATAGGTCGTATTTTTTGTACTCTTTTTTAGCTAATAACTTAGCTTATGAGATGATAATAACCCAATAGAGTACTTAAGTCAACTATTTTTATCTAGTTGTGTACTTTTTGATATATTTTATCTCTTGCTTAAAGGAGATTATTGATATGACAATGTTTGAAAGGATAAAACAATTAGCAAAAAGCAGAGGAAAAAATCTAAAACAAGTCGCTGTAGATATGGGACTTGGCGAAAACTACTTTTACACTTTAAAAACACAAAGTCCTAAAGCTGAAACATTAGAGAAGGTAGCAGATTATTTTAACGTCTCAATTGATTATCTAGTAGGACGAACAAATATAAAAAGTATTCCAGAGGATAATACGGTTCATACCATTGCTGCTCACCATGAAGGCGACGAATGGACTGAAGAAGAATTAGAAGAGATTGAAGAATTTAAACGCTTTGTAGCAATGAGACGTGAGGCGCGCAAACAAAAAGGGGAATAGCCCATGTATTTATATGATGAATTATTAAAGGAATGTGACAATTTAGATATAGAGGTATACGAAAAAAATGGCATGAAAAGTAAAGGTTTATATGCTGACAATGTCATATGGATAAACAAATTGTTACCCTCCATCATCGAAAAATACTGCATACTTACTGAAGAGATAGGACATCATCACACAACTGCTGGTGATATCCTTGATCTATCCAGTATAGAGAATCGCAAACAAGAGTTAAGGGCCCGTGCTTGGGCATACGAGAGACTTATCCCTTTTTCTAAATTAATACAAGCACACAAATTACACATAGTAAATCGCTACGAACTTGCAGATTTTCTTAATGTTACAGAAGACTTTTTAGATGCTGCCTTGGAATGGTACAAGAGTAAATACGGATTATATGTATCTATTGATAATTTCACAGTTTGCTTTGAACCCTTGGGCGTCATTGAAATGTTCGATTGGCTTTAAACACCTAAAAATTTTTTACCCTAAAACAGAACATACATTCCCTAAAGGTGGTGGTTCTCATGTGAAGTTAATAAAAAAATAGATAATAGAAAGGAGAAAGGAGAAAAGCTATGGCAAGTTATGAAATTTTAAACCCTACTAAAAAAGGTGAACCACGAATAAAAATTACCGTGGAAGAAGGCTATGATGATAGAGGACGGCGCATTCGTTTTACAAAAACTGTACGTATGAAGAGTCTATCTGATAGAGCGATTAAAAAGGCTATAAAGGAATTTGAACTTGAGGTGGCAACATCTAATAAGGTAACCAAAAACGAGGAAATTTCATTTGAAGCTTTTGTATTGGAAAAATGGATGAAGTTGCATGTGAAAAAGAATTTAAGATTAAGAACCTATCAAACTTACAATAGCACACTAACAAATTACATCATTCCATTTTTCAAAGGTATGAAATTAAGCAAGATTAAACCGATTGATATCGAGGAATTTTTTGCTTATGAGAAAGATTCAGGACGAAAAAACTTGAAAGGCAAGTATCTGATCCTGAAAAGTATATTTACGAAGGCTATAACATGGAAGTTTATCTCTAAAGAGAATGATCCCATGGAAGAAATAAAAGAACCAAATGTTGATAAGCGACATCGAGAAAAGAGTTATTACAATGAAGAGGAACTTTTGATTTTATTCAAAGTACTTGAAGGAGTGCAACCGAAACAAAGAATAGCAATAAAAATGGCAGCAGTATTAGGACTAAGACGGTCTGAAATCTTAGGTATACGCCACCACTCTGTTAATTTTAATAATAATACGATTTTAATCGATGCACAATTACATTATGATCACGAACAAAAAAAGTTCCTGCTTGGCCCTCCTAAAAACGGATTAGCCAGAACTGTTATAGTTCCAGATAAATTTATGGAGGAGATAAAAGAATATATGAAAGAACATAGGAAACAAAAAGAGTTATGCGGCGATGCATGGGAACCAGCAATCGACGAAAATGGAGAACCTCTTGATTTACTATATACCAATCCATACGGATACCCGAATCATATAAACAGTATGACAAATGAATGGGTAAAGTTATTGAAAAGGCACAATCTTGATTATATAAATTTCCACGGATTGCGGCACTCTTTCGCTTCTTTTATGGTGGCCAAAAACTCAAATATTAAAGTAATTCAAGAACAGTTAGGACACACCGATGTTAGACAAACAATCCAAACATACAGTCATTTAACAAAAGATGTAAAGTTAAAAGAACTTTCAAAGTTTGACGATATTTTATAACGTTGGTCACTTTTTGGTCACTCATTTTATATTTCCCAGTCTCTAAAGCCTTTTACACCAGTAAATATAAGACTTCTCTTCCCTGGGATGAACGATCGAGGCGTTTAAACTACCTATAAAAATGGTCTGTTTATGAATAATTTGATTCTTGATATTCAGAAAAAGAACAACAAAATGCTCTTGGTTAAGCGACGTCATATCAGGCATTAAGTAGGCTGCTGCATCTTGCGGAGAACGTATCGTAAATTTCTCAATATTTTGTTTTTGAGCCAATCGTCTACCAAGTTCAATAGCTGCGAGTAATTGAATGGCTTTCACCTCACCGATTCCTTTAATAGCCACCATTTCTTCGATGGTTGCATGCTTCAAATGATGTAAACGTTCAAACACATTTAATACTCTATTTGCAAGAGCAAGCACAGATTCTTCCTTCGTCCCTGTTCTCAATAAAATGGCGAGCAGCTCTTGATTGGATAGACTTTCAGCTCCTTGCCGTAACAGCCGTTCACGAGGACGATCCTCCATATGGACATCACGTATCATCAAACTTGGTAAAACCTCTTCCAGCAAAAATACTCACTCCTTCGCAAATTGGATAATTTGTCGTGCTACCAATTGCGAAAACAAAGCTGCAAGTGGTAGACCTACAACATTGTTATAATCTCCTTCAATTCGTTTAACTAATAGTGTGCCTACTGTCTGAATACCATAACCACCAGCTTTATCAAATGGATCTCCAGAATCTACATAGGCTTCGATTAACTCTTGTGATAAATGATGAAAAACAACTGTAGTTTCCTCTACAAAAATCGTTTCTTTTCCATTTGGTTCGATAATTGCTACCGCTGTCATAACAACATGCTTGTTGTCTGACAATCGCTGTAAATGTGAAATAGCTTCCTCACGTGTTTTTGGTTTATGTAGTAGCTCATCCTTGTAAACCACGATTGTATCTGCACCAATAATCGTGGCATTAGGTGCTTTTCTGGCTACATCACGCGTCTTTAATAGAGCCACTCCCTTTACATAATCCTGCATAGTGTTGGCTTGTACACTTGTTTCCTCCACTTCACTAGTCATTACTTCAAACGGAAGTGCTAACATGCCCAGTAATTCCTTTCTCCTTGGTGACGCAGAAGCAAGGACAAGCTTATAATTTGTTTTCAACATGATCTGACCATTCCTCCTTATCCTTATGATAACGAAGAATAGACGATTTGAAAATTTTCAAAAAATCAAGATAATGATACTTTCGCGATCTTTTATGCTTAAAACTTCACCTGAAGACATGTATTTTTAGATTGATAATGCGCAAAAACATGCAGTCGAATAATGTTAACATCGTTGGAAATAGTAGAGGCAGCCGCTCCAATTGATTGCCAATCCTCTGGTAATGTAGAGTCCTTTCCATTTTCTTTAAAATTTAATTTTGTAGCTTTTTTGTCTGCTAAGGCTGTTGGCAGTTCTGCAAGTGTTGGTTCCTTACAGCTTGCGCCACTGACAGTAAATGCTTTTTTAAAGGTTGCGGGTTCCTGTAAAAATTCTAGCTGACTTTCTTCTGTGACCATGCTTGTCCATACATAGAATTTTCCTTCAACCTGAACAATCGCACTCTCTTTTAATGCTGGGTATTCCGCAACAAAAGAACTGGCACTCTCATAATTCGAATACACACCTGCTTGACTGGCAAAAAACATAGGGGCATTAGATGTATTGGTTGTCTCACCGGCAGTTGGAATCGTCTCTGTTTTTGATTGATTATTTGCTACTTCACTACCATTTATCTTTAACGGTAACTGTGTACTGGCCTGTAACACGCCTAAAAAAATCGCCACACCTAATAAACCAACAAATCCACCAATAATCATTGCTCGAAATATTTGTTTTTTCATCACATGACTTACAATTTTCATTCATCTATCACCTCACCCTTCCACCGATCTATCCAACTAGTAACGTTGCAAAAATTCGATGACTCAATATGATATAAGTATATGTAGATTACGAAGTGTAAATGCGAGTTAATTGTGATTTGCTACAGAACTGTTGAAAGGAAAACATGGTCTCTAGCTATAAAAAAACTAGGACTCCCTCTCAAGAGTCCTAGTCGGTTTATTCTTTTAATCTATTACGTACCGCTGTTAGTAAATACAATGAGCCGGATACGATTGTTCTTTGCTGACTTAGTGACTGTGCATGTAAAAAAGGGACATAATCAACAAGGACAGCTTTGGATGCTGCATTGGAAAGGGCTAGCATTTGTTGCGCAGTCATCGCTCGCGGATTGTCAAAATCAACAAAATAAAAATTATCGCTGACCTGCTCAAAAAGGCGGAGAATCTGCTGTACGTCTTTATCTGCTAATATGCCAATAACAAATGTTATGCGCTCATTTGGAAACTCACATTGAATCGTTTCCACTAATTTTTCCGCACTTGCTGGATTATGAGCACCATCTAAAATAACACAAGGCATTATTTCTTCAAAACGTCCTAAAATAGTAGCCCTTTGCACTGCCTGACGTATAGCTGCTTCACTCGTAGGTACATCTAATACAGATGCCACTTCAAAAAATGCTGTAATGGCAAGTGCCATATTATTCGCTTGATGTGTTCCCTTCATAGACCGAGTTAGTTTTGCTATTTGGAACTGTTGCACTACATTGGTATAGCATTCTCCATCAGCTGTTGATTTGACAGTAAAATGTTGACCTAATGCTAGAACATTGGCATTTTTTCGAGCGGCTTCACCATCAACAATACGCTTAGCTTCATCTGGCAAATCACCTATAATGACGGGGCGAGATCGTTTAATAATACCTGCTTTATGACGGGCAATATGGGCAAGCGTATCGCCTAAAAATTTTGTATGTTCTAACGCGATGCTTGGGATAATGGAGACAATCGGTGTAACCACATTCGTGCTATCCAGTAACCCACCCATACCTGCTTCAATAAGCACGATATCCACGTGCTCATTCACAAAATGTAAAAATGCAGCTACAGTTAGTAATTCAAAATCCGTTAGTTTTTCACTAAGCTCTGCCTGTTGCATTTGTTGAAAAACTCGATCCATTTCAGCTTCCGTTATAGGGTGACCAGCTATTTGAATTTGATCATGTACATCCACTATACACGGAGACATAAATTTGCCTACGCGTAAGCTATGTTCTTGAGCAATTGCCTCCAGAAACGTTAACGTAGATCCTTTACCATTTGTGCCTGCTAAGTGGACAACACGCAATGTTTGCTCAGGGTTGCCTACTAAGGACAAGGCCTCTTCAATCGCCTCAAGACCAGGTTTAATCGCATCATCGCTTTTGACATGCCATTTTTCTTTATAATGATCAAGTTTTGGAATCATTGACCTTCCTCCTGTAGCCATTGTCGAACTTCTGCTATAAAGTATAAAGAACCTGTAATGACCACAATATCCTCTTCATGGCGTTCATGTAGTACAGTTTGAACAATTTCTAGCCATTCTTCGTGATGTGTTTTATGTGCATGTGTCGATAACATCGCTAAGCTCTCGGCAGGCATTGCATTGGGCAGGTTTATTTGCGTAAAGGCAATTGAAATCGCCACAGCATCCATTAGCTCTATACTGTTGGCATGATCCTTATCAGCCAATGCTGCATAAATGAATCGATATTGGTTGTTAGGATAGACATCCTTGAGTGTTTGGATTAGGGCAGCTGTACCTTCTGAATTATGAGCGCCATCTAGCACGATATGATTCGGCCATTGCTCGAAACGGCCAGCCCACTGTGCGCGTTGTAGTCCTTGACGAATTGTATCATCAGCAAAGGAAAGGTATCCGTCTTCACGTAATAAAAGTAGAGCCGTAATAGCAAGACTTGCATTATTAATTTGATGGGGACCAGCCATTTTTAAAGGTACATCCATCATCACGACCTGTTCTTTTTTATATGTAAATTGCTGATAATCTGTGCCTTGCTCACTATTTGTCACCGTAAAATCTTGTCCTAAAACGAAGCATGGTGCGTATCGTTCCTCTGCCGTGGCTTTAATAACAGCTAATGCCTCCTCATTCCCAACTCCTACTACAACTGGTACGCCTCTTTTGATGATGCCTGCTTTTTCAGTGGCAACCTTTGCGAATGTATCACCTAAAAATGCAGTATGCTCTAGCGAAATCGTTGTAATAATCGCTAAAAGCGGCGTGACAACATTGGTCGCATCTAAACGTCCTCCAAGCCCTGTTTCAATAATCGCTATATCTACTCCTTGATGGGCAAAATATTGAAACATAATCAGTGTTACTACCTCAAAAAAGCTGGGAAAATCGCCATTGTATTGCTCTTCTATAATTTTGGCTAGTTGATTGAAATAGGCTAAAAATTGCTCATCCGAGATTTGCTTGCCGTTAATAGTCATCCGTTCATTGACTCTCTCCAAATGCGGGGACGTAAATGCTCCTACTTTGTAACCCGCATGTTGTAGCATTTCTCTTAAGGCATTCACCGTAGAGCCTTTGCCATTTGAACCTGCCACATGAATTACACGTAGTTGATTGTGCGGATGACCTAAATGGGCAAGTACTTCTCGCATGAGGACAAGTGGTGCACGTTTATGATCAACTGCTTTTAATGTAAAGATAAATTTTGTACATTCGTTCATTGTGTTAAACAAAAGAAACACTCCCTCTTACTGCAATACCTTTATTTTAGTACAAGTAATGTTTAATAACATCGTTAAATAGCAAAACACTCGAAAAAACACACAGCTAGCGACTGCGTGTTAGTTTTATTTTTTCAATTAATGTACTTGGTGAGCATCTAATAGAGACCCATATTGTCTAAAATAATTTTGGCATCATTATTTAACAGCGGGAGAATATCTGGACGTTGTACTAATTCAAAGGAATTTTTTAACGTTCTTTTTAACATTTAAATATCGAAATTCGAGCAATACTCATTTATTTTTTGAATCGTTAATAAATCTGTACGTGATAACTGGATACAATTCTGTTGAGGTTTATTTGCTAATAGAGCACACGTCCACTGGCATTTAATAAACGATAATACTTTGCTTCTGATAATTTCAAGAGATTCGTTTCTATCAGTACCCTTGCACTTACAAAATCTAATTCATCACATGCTTTATTGACTTTCGTAATACTTGTTGCAATGTGTCCTGTCAACCTCAACACCTCCTTTTTTCATACAATAGGCTCTACAAAAAGGGGGCTAGCCACCCCAACTCGCCAAAACATTCAGGTTTTTTATCCTACTGAGCGAACGATAACAATAATCTATTAGACTTATCGTTTCAAATAATATTATATATTTTCACCTAATTGAACACATACCTTTTGCTCCATATAAAAAGAAGCAATGGATGACTTTACAGCCATCCATTGCTTCATCATTACATATTTTTTAATTCTTCTAAACGTTTTAACACAACAGCATGCTTGCTTTCATAATCTGCTAATTTTTCACGCTCTGCATTGACTAACGCTTCAGGTGCTTTCGATACGAACTTCTCATTTGATAGCTTACCAGTAACAAGCTTTACTTCTTTTGCCCATTTCTCTAACTCTTTTTCAAGGCGAGCAATTTCTTCCTCTAAGTTAATAAGACCAACAAGTGGTAGGAAAACTTGCGCTCCTGTGACAACAGCCGTCATTGATTGACCTGGAGCCTCTAAACCTTCACCAATAGTTAGGGCATCAGGATTACAGAATTTTTCTAAATAGCCCTGATTCGCTTCAAGAACAGCTACTGTTGCCGCATCTTTCGCTGAAATAAATAGCGGTACTTTTTTGCTCATCGGTGTATTCACTTCCGCACGAATATTACGTACTGAACGTATAATATCCATTAGGAGCTTCATATTATCTGCTTCATCAGCAAAATGAAGATCCGCACGTACTGTTGGCCATGCAGCCACTGTAATAGATTCACCTTCATGTGGTAAGTGCTGCCAAATTTCTTCTGTAATGAATGGCATAAATGGATGTAATAAACGCATTGTTTGATCCAGTACGTAAGCTAAAATAGAACGAGTAGTCTTTTTAGCTACTTCATCCTCACCGTAAAGTGGTAATTTCGCCATTTCAATATACCAAGAACAGAAATCATCCCAAATGAAATTGTATAATTCACGGCCAACTTCTCCAAATTCATAACGTTCTGCAAGAGAAGTTACACGTTCAATCGTTTCATTTAAGCGTGTTAAGATCCATTTGTCAGCAACGGATTTTTCACCTGTTAAGTCGATTTCATCATAGGTCATACCGTCCATATTCATAAGTGCGAAACGTGATGCATTCCAAATCTTATTGGCAAAATTCCATACTGCCTCTACTTTTTCAGTTGTATAGCGTAAATCTTGACCAGGTGATGAACCAGTCGCTAGGAAATAGCGTAAAGAGTCTGCACCGTATTGCTCAATAACATCCATTGGATCTACACCATTACCAAGTGATTTACTCATTTTACGACCTTCGCCATCACGTACTAAACCGTGAATTAACACATCTTTGAATGGGCGTTGACCTGTAAATTCAAGACCTTGGAAAATCATGCGAGATACCCAGAAGAAAATAATATCATATCCCGTTACTAATGTGCTGGTTGGGTAATAACGTTTATATTCTTCATTTGCCTCATCTGGCCAGCCCATTGTAGAAAACGGCCATAGCGCAGAAGAGAACCAAGTATCGAGTACATCTTCATCTTGTGTCCAATTTTTGGAATCAGCTGGAGCTTCTTTTCCTACGTAAACTTCGCCTGTTTCATTATGATACCAAGCTGGGATTTGATGGCCCCACCATAATTGACGAGAAATACACCAATCACGGATATTCTCCATCCAACGAGAATATGTGTTTTCAAAACGAGCTGGGACAAAGTTTACTTTCCCTTCTTCGTCTTTTTGAAGCTCGAGGGAAGTGTCAGCAAGTGGTTGCATTTTAACGAACCATTGTGCTGAAAGGTATGGCTCAACAACAGCACCAGAACGTTCAGAGTGACCTACTGAATGCATATGCTCTTCAATACGAATCAGCACGCCTGCTTCTTGTAAATCAGCAACAATTTGCTTACGGCATTCAAAACGATCCATCCCTTTATATTTGCCGGCAAGATCATTCATTGTACCGTCTTCATTCATCACAAGAATGCGCTCTAGGTTGTGACGATTTCCAACTTCAAAGTCGTTCGGATCATGTGCTGGTGTCATTTTTACAACTCCAGTACCAAATTCCTTATCAACATAGTCATCAGCTACAATCGGAATTTCACGACCTACAATCGGTAAAATAACTGTTTTACCAATTAAATGCTGATAGCGCTCATCGTTCGGGTGAACAGCTACCCCAGAGTCACCGAGCATTGTTTCAGGACGTGTTGTAGCAACTTCTACATATCCTGAACCATCCGCTAAAGGATATTTCATATGATAGAATGCACCTTGCACATCCTGATAAATTACCTCAATATCAGATAGTGCTGTTTTCGCTGCTGGATCCCAGTTGATAATACGTTCGCCACGGTAAATTAAACCTTTTTCATATAACTCAATAAAAACTGTTTTAACTGCATCTGAAAGACCTTTATCTAGTGTGAAACGTTCACGTGTGTAGTCTAAACCAAGGCCAAGCTTTGCCCATTGATCACGAATATGTCCAGCATATTCTTCTTTCCATTCCCATGTTTTTTCAAGGAATTTTTCACGGCCTAAATCATAACGTGTAATATTATCCTCACGCAGTTTTGCTTCTACTTTTGCTTGTGTTGCGATCCCTGCATGGTCCATACCTGGTAACCAAAGGGCATCATAGCCTTGCATGCGTTTCATACGAGTAAGGATATCTTGTAATGTTGTATCCCAAGCATGCCCAAGATGTAATTTACCTGTTACGTTCGGTGGTGGAATAACGATGGAATAAGGCTTTTTCCCACTTTCAGGCTGTGCCTCGAAAAATTTCCCTTGTAACCACCATTCATAGCGACCGGCTTCAATGGACTGTGGGTCATATTTAGTTGGCATTGAAATGTTTTCTGTCATCTTGACTCCTCCTATTGTTTGAAGACTATTGGTAAAGAAATGCTGTTCATTTTTTTACCCAATAAAAAAACTCCTCTCGTCTAAAAGGACGAAGGAGTTTTAATTCGCGGTACCACCTTTAATTCCAGCAGCGGTTAAGATCAATGCTAAATGACACATTTTCTCAGCCTTCCCTACTGGCTCTTAATTCGGTAACGGTGTTTAACCGGCTTTAACTACTGTTAGTTCACTAAAGCTGCTCAAGGGCTACCTTCAACTAAGTACAAATAGAAACTTCTCAGCTACCGTTTCCTCTCTGAAAATGTAGACATAATTTACTCTTCCCTATCATAGCATCTGTATTTGATTTTCCTTATTGTACCGCAGAATCGTGTCATTTTTCAAGTGATTTAGTCATCTTTTAGTAAGAGTAAAGTAAATAGAAAAGGAAGTGACAATTCAATGCGTCGACGCAAGTATAACCCTTGGCTTTTACCCCCTTGGCTACGACAAGTTCGTTTTTATTGTAGAACCATTATTGTGCCAATTTGTGCTTTTCAGTTTATCCGTGTCATTATTGTGCCAACATCAGGCGATTTAGTCTTCTTATTGCTCCTACTACTTCTCTGCTATTTACTTTTGAAAGACATCATTTGAAACACGGACTTTAAGCGGTGTATACTCTTCTGTTAGGTCCCAAATCATGGAAGGCACTTCATGCCAAGTGCTGGATTCACGTACAACAATATGGCTTGAGGATTCTCTCATTGCTATCTTTTGGTCAACTGTTGTAGAGGTCTCTTGGCGTGAAGCTGCTGCTACTGCGGTAGGTTGTTTCACTTGAACACTTTCCTCGATTACAGCCATTTTTTCTTCTTGATCGAAAGCATGAGCCATTAGGTGTGGATTGTCTAAAGTATCATTTTCAACAACGGGTTCATATTCGTTAAAAATACTTGTAACTGTCCACTCAAGCTGACACATCTGATTCGACAGACTAGGGCGAATATCTTTGACCATTAAATCTTTGACATCTGATTCTTTTGGTAAATCCACATGTAAAGGTACAGCATACTCAAAATAACCAGTATCTCCTTGGACATCAAGGGCATCAATTGTAATTAAATTATCATCACCTGTAAATGCTTGCATATCTTGAAAATCAAAACGAACATGTGCAGTAATATGGTAGATGCCCATTAATCGAAGTGAATCCTCTAACTGCATGGCTTGCCACTGTGGTTTAATTTGTACAGCAGCTAATTCTGTTGGACAACCATATCCAGGAAAACAAAATGTTTCTCGCATATTCCAAGTTTTTTGTTCGATAATAATCCCTCCCTTTGCATCATATGACGATTTAAAGGATAGTATGCTAGGGTGTTTCAAGTTGAACACAATTATCAATAGATACTACTAGAAAAATGGCATGCTAGAATTACTTCTAGCATGCCATTTTCATAGATGTTCTTATCATTTAAACATTAACTAATTTAATTTTATTAGCTACACGATCTGTTAGCATTTGTGTTGCCTTTGGTACGATCGGTTTAAAAATCGGATTTAACACAGGGCCAGCTAAGCCGCCAGCAACGACTTCTAAAAAGCCTGTCATTTTTGTGTTTTCAGCATCAATGCTTTCTGCAAGGAAATAGCCATTTCCAGTGAAATTATCAGAAAGACCCTTTAATTCGAATGTAACTTTTGATGGTGCTACCCATTCTAAAATCGTAATTTCTACTTGTACCGTTTTTTTCAAAACGCCAACATTGCCTTTAAAAGTCCATGTTGAATGTTTGTCATCAATCATTTCGTGTGTATTATAACCTGGGACAAGCTTTGCCCATTTTTCCATATCACTGACGAATTCCCATACATTATCAATTCCTACGGGTACTTCGACCATGTGTGTGCCAGTTGCCATATTAATTCACTACTTTCTATTATGAATAGCTATATTATAAACGATATCGCCCACAATTTGGCTATGCTGAAAGATATAATTTTAACAAAAACAGGTCCTTCATCCAGTATAGAAGTTCTTATTTGCTAGTTAATATATGCTATACTTTCTCTTTTGCTCATTCATTGCTCAAGTACTAGAATGACTTCCATCATAGAAAACCATTAATCGTAAGCGCTTGCGGTTTTCTGTCTCTGTCGCTTCACTTTAAGCTGAATTAAGCTAAAAAAGGCACGCTAGATTTGTTTCTAGCATGCCCTAAACGTTGTTATCTTGCTAATTGTGCAAATACTTTATGGAAGGCATCCACTGTTTTAGCAATATGTTCTTCCGTATGTGCTGTGGAAATAAATAATCCCTCAAACTGAGAAGGTGGTAGGAAAATCCCTTCCTCTGCCATCAGGCGGAAGTATTCAGCGAATAATTGTAAATCAGATGATTTAGCTGAAGCAAAATCAATAACATCTTCATTCGTAAAGAAGAAACCAATCATAGAACCAGCACGATTAACCGTGTGTGGAATATTGTATTTTGTTGCGGCTTCACGGAAACCTGCTTCCAGCAGATCACCTAATTTTTTAAAGTAATCATACGTACTATGGTCTAAGCGTGATAACGTTTCGTAGCCGGCTGTCATCGCTAATGGATTCCCAGATAGTGTACCTGCTTGATAAATAGGGCCAGCTGGTGCTACTTGCTCCATAATCTCTTTTTTCCCAGCAAATGCTCCTACCGGCAGACCACCACCGATTACTTTTCCTAAAGTAGTTATATCAGGCGTGACATCAAAATAGCCTTGTGCACAGCCATAATCTACACGGAAACCTGTCATAACCTCATCAAAGATTAATATTGCACCGTGCTCCGTTGTAAGGGCACGTAGACCTTCTAAGAAACCTGGCTGTGGTGGTACAACCCCCATATTCCCTGCAACTGGCTCCACAATGACTGCTGCTAGCTCTGCACCAAATTTCTCGAACACCGTTTTTGCCCCTTCTAAATCGTTGTAGGCAACTGTTAACGTATTTCGAGCGATATCTGCCGGTACACCAGGGCTGTCAGGTAAGCCTAATGTGGCTACACCAGAGCCAGCTTTAATCAATAAGGAATCACCATGACCATGATAAGAGCCTTCAAATTTTAAAATCTTATCACGTCCAGTAACACCACGAGCTACACGTAAGGCAGACATAGTAGCCTCTGTTCCTGAAGAAACAAAGCGAATCATTTCCATACCTGGAAGACGATCTAAAACTAATTGAGCTAAACGATTTTCTGTATAGCTTGGCGCACCAAAGGAAGAGCCTTTTGCTGCTGTGTCAGCAATTGCTTTCACTACCTCTGGATGAGTATGGCCTAAAATCAGTGGCCCCCAAGATAATACATAATCAATATATTCGTTGCCATCAATATCTTTAATAATAGCACCGTGGCCAGATTCCATGAAAATCGGATCCATATTTACTGATTTGAATGCACGTACTGGGCTACTAACGCCACCTGGCATTAATTGAACAGCTTCAGCATAAGCTTGCTTTGATTTTTCGTAAGAACGTGTCATTTATTTCTCCTCCAACCAACGTGCAGCATCTTTTGCATGATACGTAATGATTAAATCAGAGCCTGCACGTTTCATACCTAATAATGTTTCAAGCACAACTTTTTTCTCTTCAATCCAACCATTCATAGCAGCCGCTTTAATCATTGCATATTCACCTGAAACATTATACGCAACAAGCGGTAGTGGATAGTTATTTTTCATATCTCGAATAATATCTAAGTAGCTAAGGGCAGGTTTTACAATTAAGAAATCTGCGCCTTCTTCGATATCTGACTCTGCCTCACGGAAAGCCTCTAAACGGTTCGATGGATCCATTTGGTAGGACTTACGATCACCAAATTGCGGTGCACCATCTGCAGCGTCACGGAACGGACCATAGTAGCTAGATGCATATTTGACTGCATACGACATGATTGGAATATGCTCGAATCCTGCTTCATCTAGACCGGCACGGATTGCTGTAACAAAGCCATCCATCATATTAGATGGAGCAATAATATCTGCACCAGCTTTTGCTTGTGACACAGCTGTACGGGCTAACACATCTAATGAAGGGTCATTTAAAATCTGATCGCCTTCAATTAAGCCACAATGTCCATGGTCTGTAAATTCACATAAGCATGTATCGGCAATGACTAATAGCTCAGGATGACGTGCTTTAATAAGTCGTGTCGCTTCTTGAACAATGCCATGATCATGGAACGCACCTGTTCCAACAGCATCTTTTTCAGCTGGTAAACCAAATAAAATAACCGCAGGAATTCCTAATGCCACAACCTCATCAATTTCAGCTTCTAGTTTATCCAATGAAAATTGAAAAACGCCAGGCATTGAATGTACTTCATTTTTAATATTTTCGCCTTCAATTACAAAAATAGGATAGATCAGGTCCTCTTTATGTAAGTATGTTTCTTTTACCATTGATCGCATCGTTGCATTAGCACGCAAACGACGATGTCTTTGAAATTGTAGTTTTGTCATGATTTGTCCCCTACTTTCATAATTTCTTCGATAACTGCTTGCATGGTATATACACTTGGCATAATCTCCACAGTAGCACCGTATTGTTCAAGAGCCGCTTCCGTAATATGACCAATGGCTGCAATACGAGTTGCTCGCCAGCCAACATGTGATGCTACATCCCTTGCATACACATCAACAGCTGATGGACTAGCAAAAATGACCGTGACATCTTGATGTTGCTCGATGCATTTGAGAATAACTGAGGTTTGATCATGTCGTTCCCTCGTTTCATAAACAGTCCACTCTCTTACTTCAAAGGGCAGTCCATCCTTCAGCGTACTTTTCGCCTTCTCTCCACGAATAAACAAACATCTCGGAAGATTACCTGCTACACTCGGAAATTCTTGGACGAAAATATCAGCACTAAATACAGAAGGCATAAAGCTCACTTGAAATCCTAGCTTTTCTAATGCTGTCGTTGTTTTTGTTCCAATGGAAGCAATTTTCCCTTGGAAGTGATCGGCATTCAAATGATGCCGCAGCATTTTACGAGCAAAAGCATCGACAGCATTTTGACTCGTAAAAATAAGCCAATCAAATTGATTCGCACAATTCAATCGTTCAGCATCATTATTGTCTAATCGTTCGCATGTTTCTATTAATGGGGCAATGATGGCATGGCCACCTAAAGCTGTTATATTGTCGACAATGGTTGTTGTCTTAGATGTCCCCGTTAAAAGGATGGTTTTACCTTTTAGAGGTAAATTACTTGGCATCTTGCTCTGCCTTTACACGTTGAATCAGTTCGAAAGCGCCCTGTTCTGTTAAAATAGCAGCCAGCTCTTCCCCAATTTTTTGTGCGTCTGTTCCTACTACTGTTTCCTTATACAAAACAGAAGCATCTGGAGCTGCGACAAGGCCAGTTAATGTCATTTTGCTCCCATTTGAAGTGGCATACCCAGCGATTGGTACCTGACAGCCACCATCCATTGCTGCCAAAAAGGCACGTTCCGCATGTGCCTCTTGCCAAGTGGATGGATCCGTTAATTTTCCTAACTCAGCTAATAGCTCCGCATCATCTCCACGACATTCAATACCAAGAGAGCCTTGCGCTACTGCTGGCAGACAATGTTCTACAGGTAAAAACTCTGTGACTACATCATCACTCCAGCCAAGACGTTTCAAACCAGCGGCTGCTAGAATAATTGCATCATATTCCTCTGTCTCCAACTTAGCTAAACGTGTATCAACATTTCCTCGAATCCATTTAATCTCGATATCTGGGCGTACTGTTAATAGCTGTGCACTGCGACGTAATGAACTTGTCCCAACTACCGCTCCCGCAGGAAGTTCTGCAAATTTAACATGACCTTTCGAAATAAAGGCATCACGTGCATCTTCACGTGGAGGAATGCAACCAATCACTAACCCTTCTGGCAACACAGCAGGCATATCTTTCATAGAATGCACAGCAAAATCAATTTCTTTATCGTAGAGAGCTTGTTCGATTTCTTTCACAAACAATCCTTTTCCCCCTACTTTTGAAAGCTGCACATCTAAAATTTGATCCCCTTTTGTTACGATCTCTTTTACTTCAAATTCAAATGGGGCACCAGCCGCTTTTAATTCATTAATGAACCAATTTGTTTGAGTTAGCGCTAGCTTACTTCTCCTAGAACCTACAATAATTTTTCTCAACAGTCTCCAACCTTTCTTCTAATACCATAAATGGAATCGCGATAAACTACTTCCTAGGAAGAAGTTCACAACAACTAATAGATAGGCATAAATATGTACCCATGCATAAGTTGTTCCTGTCAGCTTGCTTTTGCGATTCACATATAGGATAAAGCAATACAAAATTAAAATAATGAAGGACCCTATGATTTTCGAATCGAAAATCGAAAGACTCTCTAATGTTAATAGTGCCCATTCAAACCCTAATATTAAACTTATAAATAACATCGGAATCCCAATAAAAAATGAAATATTCATCCAGCTACTCGTTTGCTGTAGGGATGGTAATCTTGTCCATAAATGTGTCCACTTTTTCTTTTTCAGTAAACGATATAGAACGAGATACAAAATGGCAAACACGAATGTTAAAGTGAACGCTGCATATGACAGTATCGCAAATGATATATGAATAAAAAGCATTTCCGAAATTAATGTCTCTCCGACGGCTCCTGTAGGGCGTTTAGGCATAAATGTAAAGATACTAGCGAATAAAAATCCTAGTATATTAATAATAAACACCGGTAAGTCCACCTTCGCAATACAGTGAAGGATAATCGATAACGTCACAAGTAACCAGGAATAAAATAAAATTCCCTCGGACAAGGATAGAATCGGAAAACGCTTTGTTTCCACAAATGTTAAAATAATAATGGCACTTTGAATCATCCATACAAATGAAACAAGCCAAAAAGCAATGCGTCTTGCTCGTACTTGCTTATAAAAATAATCAGTAAAGTAAAAAACTAGACTGATCGCATACAAGACGATCATCACTTCATATAGTCTCGTCATGGTCAAATCAGCCAATAGACATCCCTTCTTTGTAGTAAAATGGTCAAGCTAGTATCTCTCAGAAAACAAAAAAAACGTTTTCGTATCCTTAGTTTACCATACAGATACGAAAACGCCTCTTGTAATATCAGTAGAGAATCCAATTGCGCAAAGTACTTACGTACAACCATTTTGGCTACGCGTACACATTGGATATTTTAGAAAGAGTACTTTGGCTCAGCAGAAGTTTGAGATGCCTTTGAGCGTTCTTTACGCTCTAGATCTTGCTTTGTCATCTCCTGAACTTCAACTTCAACAGCCTCTTCTATACCAAAAATTTGTTGGAATAAACGTAACTGTTCATTTGCTTTTGGTTCATTTGCCAATTCTTTAGCTTGTAAAATTGGCTCTTTTAACAATTGATTGATAATAGATTTTGTATGTTTGCTTAAAATTTTACGTTCACGATCCGTTAAATCTGGCATTTTATTTTCGATACTAATCATCGTCTCTTCTTGAATACGATTAGCTTTTTTACGTAACGCTGAGATGACTGGTACTACACCAAGCGTTGCTACCCAGTCTTTAAATTGGTCAACTTCTTTGCCAATCATATCTGTAATATCAGCAGCAGCACGTTCACGCTCTGCTAAATTCGCTTCAACTATACCTTGTAAATCATCAATATCATATAAGAAAACATTTGGTAAGTCGCCTACTCGTGGATCAATGTCACGAGGAACAGCAATATCAACCATAAACAAAGGTTTTCCTTTACGTAAACGTTCCACAAATTGCATCAGCTCATAATCAATAACAAAATCTGTTGCACCTGTTGAAGTGATTAAAATATCCGCCTCTAAGAGAGAACATTGTAATTCCTTCATTGACTTGGCTTCTCCGTGGAATTTAGCTGCTAAAGTTTCTGCTTTTTCAAATGTACGGTTGATGACAGTAACTTTTCCTACGCCACTACCGTAAAGATTCTCAATAGCAAGTTCCCCCATTTTTCCTGCACCTAAAATAGCTACATGCTTACGTTGTAAAGAGCCAAAAATTTTCTTAGCTAATTCAACGGCTGCATAGGAAACAGATACTGCATTCTCACCAATCGCTGTTTCATTATGTGCACGTTTTGCAAAGGTTACCGCTTGTTTAAATAGCTGATTATAAACCGTACCTGTTGTACCAATCTCTTGTCCACTTAAAAAGCTTTTTTTTACTTGCCCTAAAATTTGCGTTTCACCAAGAACCATTGAATCGATTCCAGCTGTCACTTTAAATAAATGTTCGATTGCCTCATCTTCTTCACGAATCGTTAAATACGAAGAAAATGTCTCCACAGGCAAATCAAACCATTTGGCTAAAAATTGTTTCACAAAATGACGTCCAGTATGCAATTGATCCACAACAGCATATATTTCTGTACGGTTACAAGTCGAAACAATAACGTTTTCTAAAATACTTTTTTGCTTTTGCAGCGCTTCCATTGCTTGTGGTAGTTCACTCTCAATGAATGATAACTTCTCACGTATTTCAACAGGCGCTGATTTATAATTCAAGCCTACTACGATGGTATGCATGAATAACACCTCACACGTTCTAATTCACAAATCTCATTATAGCACAGTTCGACAATAGTTCATCACTAATTTGTGAACATGTCATGAAGAACTGCAATTCGTCATCTACATTAGAATTATTATAAACTAAGTGTAACAAATTATACGTCTTGTTTCAAATTAAAAAACTGCCCCCACTGTTTGGGGGCAGTTTGCTTATTAATTTGTAATTGTAACTGTTTGTAACGCGATTATATTGCCATCTTTATCATATGCCACAAACTGGATTTCATTATTGACTTTAAAGTCCTGCATCGTTTGTACAGTTTTCGTTAACATATAAACATGATCACTACGCTTTTGTAATTCAAATTGGACATCTCCACTAATCGAATTGTAGCGTACATTCATCTTATCAACGTTTTGACAATTACCATCAACTCGAGCGCTCATTGTAAGATAGCCTTTTCGTAGCGAAACGCTTGTTTCTTCAAATAAATCTTCCGGGTTGATACAGCTTGAAGCAGGTGTTTTACATAAAATAGTATCAATTAACTTCTGGAACACTTGATGCAATTTTAGATTATCAATTGCATGGAAATATGCTCCGCCAGTTTCTGTAGACAATTGCATTAATGTGGCATCATTTACTTGTGATTTTTTGCCCATACTTACAGTGTACACTTTAACGCCTTGCTTTTTCGCCTCATTAATAACCTTCGTCATTTTGGCTTTACTTGTTTTACCGTCAGATACTACGACAATCGCTTTGGCTGTTTTTGTATCATTTGAGAATTTTGTTAGTGCAATATCAATACCAGCAAAAATATCTGTCGCACCCTTCTCTTTGGATGCTTTGTAAAGGTCTTTCTTCAGCACAGCATCTGTCGTTCCCTCACCAAGAACCGTTGCTTTTGTATTCGTTTCGATGACGATATTATTTTTTGCTTTCAATTGATTGATCAGCTCAATCATTTTTTTGCCACGATAATTCGTTGGATCAACTGCCTTCATAGAAGAAGAATAGTCGACTACATAGGCAATCTCTGTTGCTAACGAACATGAATTTTTACTAAAGTATGGATTAGTAAAAATATCTTTCGTTACTGTTTTATCTTTTAAACCCCTTAAAATTGTTGCATAGCGAGGATCTATTGGATTAACGAGTGTTGCCTCCACTTTTGATTTTCCATAAATAATTGAGTCAAAGTAGGCTACGGCCGTACCTGGGCTACCTGTATTATTTAATGGATCTGAAGTATTCGTAATGAATGAAGCTGTTTTTTCCACGCCATCATACTTAATTTTAACGGTTCCTTGATAATCCGTCACAGGCTCTCCACCAGGGCGAACTAAAGTCACCATAACTTTTGTATATCGATCTTTCCCAGATGGTCTTGAGGCTGCATCGGCACTTTCTTTCAATGCATCTACACGTTTTTTGTAGGCCTCTACTTGCCCAAGTAATTTCCCGCCTTGATATTTTAATAACACCGTACGGTCATAGTTACTTAAGTTAGTGAAGATAGCATAAATTTTCATCACACTATCATAGTGCTCTAATGTTAGATTTTTTTCATCTGGCATTTCTTTCATAAGTTGAATAATGGCGCCGACCGGATTAATATTTTCAACCTGTGATGCAATATCATCATCAATCCCTTGAACGCGATAAATTGGACGACCGTCTTCCGAAATCATATACATGATTTCAGTTTTAGCAGGTGTAGTCACAGAGTCGAGAAGACGACCTTTTATTAGTTCTTCAAATAAGAAAACGGAAATATCATAGTTTTCAAATTGTAATATTGCATGTTCATACCCTAATGCTGGATATCTAGGGTCAGATCCACCATAACGCAAATAGACATTTTGTACATTCCCCAAAGCATCTGTTACATTTGTTTGCTGCCCAATACTAAATAGCTTTTTATCCCCATCATAAGCAAAAGGAATTGGATCATACACATCAATTAAGTTTTGTGTGAAGAACTCTGGCAATTTTTCATAAGGGATATATGGAGGTGTCACATTGCCATTATCATCATCTGAATTTGCAGGATCATATACTTGATAATCAATACGTAATTCTGGCTGTGGTGAATAACGAACTTCTGCATTTAGCTTCTCCCCAACAAGACATTTCATAGCTGGATCCGTATTATTCACTAGCTCAAAAGAGATAGTATCACGTACTGATTTAGTTAATGATGGTGCGATAACGATAGCTGATACAGTCGAGCCGTCAGATTGGACAGTTTTAACTGCTTCTCCAGATGTATCAACAATTGTGCCGTAAGATGACGTAACTTTGAACGTATACGATTTATCATCCGCAATCGGGTCACCATTACAAGCCTTTAGCGATACGGTCACAAGTGTAGAATCTACATCGTTCGCAATTAAATCTGGCTTTTCCACCACAATGCTTTGCAATGCATTATTAACATTGTTAGGGCCAGTAAAATCATTGGAATTATCCTTTGGTACTTCAAAATCAGAACTGTTGGAGCCCATGAAACCAGGCGGTAAAGTGATACTGTCATTATCACGACCTGCTGCACTACGTTTTAATCCTTGTACAGCAAAATTGCCATTTTGAACAGCTCTATATAAAAAGGTTGCAACATCACCACGTGTTAGTTTAGTAGAAGGATTAAAACTAGCAAATGTTTTTTTGCCTGAGCTACTTGTAGATAATTCATTTGAATATAAATATTGTACAGCCTGTGGTTCATCTAAATCTAAGCCTTTAAAGGCAGCATAAATTCGAGCAAATTGGCCACGTGTAACGGCTTTTGTTCGATTAGCATTCACATTTGTACCATTAAACGGTAAATAAAAATCACTATAGAAATTATAAGCAACACTATCAATATATGATAATGCATAGTTACGATCCAGCTTAGCAAACATCAAGATAAGCTCTCGTTCCGTTACTTGTTCATTTGGTAAAAAGTTATTGGCACTGTTCAAGGGCATTAAGTCATTGTCAACTGCCCAAGAAATAGCCTTATAATTATTGCTATTTGTAGGAACATCTTTAATTGTTGTAGCTGCTTGCGTGACGACAGGCGTTGCTGTCATCAGTATTAGCATGAAGCAAAGCGTAGTGAGCAATGCTTTTTTTACATAGGTCATTTTTGTTCAGTCCTTTCCTTAGTTAAAGAACAATATGTCATCACGATAGTTTTGCTTTAAGTCATCTTCTAAATATTTCAAGAAACGCTCTAGAACAACTGATGCCTCTGCACGAGTTAATGGTTTATTTGGATTAAAACGACCGGCCGAGTCGCCAATCATAAGACCAATTTCATTTGCAATATAGATGCCATCTCTTGCATAGTTTGGAATCTGGTTTTCATCTTTAAATTTCGTTATATAGCCAGGATTTGGTGCTCTATTTTCAAGGCCTAAGGCACGAACAAAAATAGTGGCAGCCTGTGCTCTTGTTATGGCACTATCTGGCTTAAAGTAATCAGCAGATACACCTTTAATTATCCCTTTATTTAAGGCTGTCTCTATATAACCATAATCTTTAACAGAACGCTTTAAATCTCTAAACACGCTTGTAGTTGCAGTCTTTTTTGATTTCTTTTCTTCAAACACACGTAAATCTACTGCTTTACCAATTGCTGTTGTAAAGTCTATGCGTTTCATCGGTGTGTTTGGAGAGAAGAAATTACTTGAATCTGAATAAATTCCTAGAGAATATAGCTTTTCAATGGCTTCTTTTGCATAGTGATTAGTTAAATCACGGAATTTAGGAATAATAAGACGCTCGATCGTTGGCATGTATTCTGTATCTAAATCAAGCGTACCTTTTTGTCCAGAAGATAAATCATAAGTGTATTCAGAAATAACATCCTTTTCACTTAAAACTGCATAGCCACCCTCAAAACTTCCTAAACTACCAAGGTTTTCTTCATAATTTAAAACACGTGATTTACTTGTAGATAAACGATTTTTCACATGGCTTGTCTTGCCATTACTATAGGAATAAACTGACTCTGTAATTTGTGTTTCTGTTGCTCCCCAAAAATTTTCATAGCCAGCATGTCGACTATCTGTTTCAATCGTTACTGTGTTTTGAACTGCGTTTTTTCCTTTTCCTGTTTCAAATGCATACGTTTTTCGCGAGATTACATTTCCTGAGTAATAATCAGAGGCTGCACGATTATCCGTAACCGTTCCTTGAGAAAATTGATAATCGACTAATGTATAAGTAATAGATCCAATCGTAATTTTCTCAGTATACTTTTTAACCTCACCATTGGATGTTTTTTGGCCGAGTACCGCATAATCTACTACATCAGATTCGTAGGCAATGTTTCTTGTCAATGTAGCCCCATTGCTTGCCGTTAGCTTCATGCTATACGTTTCTGTTAACTTACCTTTGGATTCCTTTTGTGCAATTTTAAGATCTTTACTTGTTCCCTTAAAAATAACTGGTGTCCCTGACAGGAACACGGCTTCCTCATATGTATACTCGTTTTTTACAGCACCTGTTGTTTCTAATGAAGCAGCCGATGCATTGAACGGGATAGTAGTTCCAATTACAAAAATAACAAGAACTACCAACGTTATTTTGGATAAATATTTTTGCATTTGCTTTTCCTCTCTTTCACTGTGCATGAAGTGCATAATGAAGCTTGGTCTCTATGACTAACAAAAAATCTGCTCGTCTATCGAATGTATTCAAGCCTATGCGAAGTACCTTCCTCTTTTCAGATCATGTATACATCGCCTTTTTGCAAATACTATTCGCATTAGACTCGCAGATTCTTTCTTTGTCTTTTATGCTAATCTACTAAAATAAAATGAGCTTTCACAAATCGATCCGATAAGACAACTAAACGATCGGATGGTTGTAAGTCAGAAGCTTGAATGACTTTTCCCGCTTTAATCAACGTCGCTTGGTCAATATTCACATTAACCATTTCACCCGCTTCATACCAACGACCATTTTGCCATTGGCTCACACTCTTGACATTTAGCACAGCAGGATACGTAGATTTTACTGATTGTAGCTTCCCTGTCAGCATTAATGGAGCAACAGGTTTAGCATTATTTAAAATATGAAGTGCTTGTACATGCCCTTCCTTCACATAGAAGTAACCATAATCACCTTCAGATAAGTAAAGTTCAATATCCGGCATGACACTATATGTTTTATTGCCGTCATCCACTAAAGCTTTTGTGGAATTACTTACTGACAGTACCGTACGTTCAGTTTTCTTGAAAACATTCGATTCAATTTTCATCGCATCGTCAATCTCAATTAAATAACCATCTGCTTGAGCTAAGCGTCCATAATATAATTCATGACCAGCTAAGTTAGGTGATATAAAGCTATCACTTGTCACTTGTACAACCTGTGCATAATGATCACGAGCAGCACCGTCTGTAATGACAAAAGCAGTACCATACGCCATCAGCCCAGTAGGTTCAATTAAACGCCCATTCCGAATTAAAATGGTACCATTATGGAAGTACATTGAGCCCGCTGTTTTTAGTTTCAACAGTTTATAATCTGTATCTACAGAAAGCATTGGCTCATAATACGTTCGCTCATTATTTTTCAATACTACAATCTTCTCAATTACTTCTTTCCCAAATTGTTTAACTGTCGCATAGTATGCTTCACTACCTATATAATTTTTCAGTTGACCTTTCTCTACTTTCGTATTGCCAACATATATTGGCACCTTGGATGTAAAAGACATTGTCGAAAGGTCATTTGTTGTTTGTGAGCCAAATTGCCAATTAACAAAGGCATGTTGGTTTTTCACGGTTAATTTATTAGCATTTGGATTGACCGCTTGTATTTCGCCTTTGTATAAGTTTTCCACTAGAGTACCTGTTTCACTAATGGCTACTTTCGTAACCACAGAGGTATTTTTATTTTTAAAACTTAGTTTAACTCGATCACCAACATATAACGCACTAATATCTGTTGCTGAAGAGCCTTTTTGATAATTGGTTTCTTTGTTTATATAGTAGGTTGTTTCTGCACCAACATCTGGTTTTACCATAATAAATAATCCATTTGGATCAATACTCGTTACGACACCAGCCGACGTTTTAACGCTACCTCCAGTTGATGTTCCATTCGTTTCTATTGGTGTATTAGATGTACCACGAAGTTCTACAACACTTCTTAAGGATATTTCAGCCTCCACTGCCATGCCCATTTTAAAGCCCTCAATAGTCGTAGACGTATTATTAATTGATAAACGAGTGTTCTTATTAATATTGAATGTGACTGTTCGTCCACGATCATTTTGCAATGTCACTTTGCTAAGCTGCTTTTCTATCGTACCATCTGGCTTTGTATATTCTGAATACGTTACATCGACAAAGGTCCCCGTCACCAATTGGGCTGCTTTTGCAGGTTGGCTAAAGGAAAATCCAATAACCATCAGTAACATCAGCATTAGTATGTATGAATACTTTCTCAAAAATCCTGCCTCCTTACTAAATATTAGTAATAGTATATCGTATTATTGGTAGTTTTTCTTATTCGAAAAGTTACATTTTAGAAGTTTCAAACATTCTTAAAAGTAAAGGTAGCTTTCAACTTCAAGCTACCTTGCCTGCATTACACTTGAATATCTATTGTATGTCCGGCTGTTGGATGTGGAGCATCTAACATTTCAACTAATTGTTCTGTGTTTTGTTGCTGCATATCCATAGCCTGTTTCGTAACAGCTAAAGATACATTTTGCATAAGTGTCGCTTGATTCATTGCCATTGATAAAGCTGCGATATCCATCTAGTCCACCTCCTATCTCATTTATCGGACAAATTGTTTAATCATCAAGCGTTTTCCCCAATTTTCTACTTATCTTACTGGTAAAAAGACAAAAAACATCTACTGTCCTAACGACTAGACACAATAGATGTTTTTACATTACATTTTATTTTCAATTGTTTCCCAAACTTCTTCAAAGCCAAGACCCGTTTCCGAAGAAAAGACAATAAGTGGATCACTTTTCTCCAGTTCCAATGTCTCTTTGACAATTTTTTTATGTTTATCCCATTTACCTTTTGGAATTTTATCTGCCTTCGTTGCAATAACAATACAAGGAATATTGTAGTGCTTTAAAAAATCATACATCATGCGATCATCTGCTGTTGGTGGGTGACGCAAATCTATAATTTGTACAACCGCTTTTAATTCCTGGCGCCCTGTAAAGTAACGCTCGATCATTTTTCCCCAAGCTTCGCGTTCAGACTTAGAAACCTTTGCATATCCATAACCGGGAACATCCACAAAAAATAATTGTTCTTCGATTTTATAAAAGTTAAGGGTTTGTGTTTTACCAGGCTTCGAAGAAATCCGCGCTAAAGCTTTACGTCCAATCATTCGATTAATGAAGGAAGATTTCCCTACATTCGAACGACCAGCTAATGCAAATTCTGGCAGTCCATCTTCTGGATATTGGTCTGGCCTTACCGCACTAATGACCATTTCGACATTATGGACTTTCATTTTTCTAAAAACCTCCGTCCAGTGCATAGGCTAATACTTCATCAGCCGACGACACTAGTTTAAATGTTAGTTGCTCACGGACACTGTCAGGAATATCTTCTATGTCACGTTCATTATCTTTTGGACAAATAATCGTTGTTAAGCCTGCACGGTGAGCACTTAATGTTTTTTCTTTTAGACCGCCAATTGGCAATACACGACCGCGTAACGTAATTTCACCAGTCATACCTACCTCACGGCGAATCGGACGATGTAGAATCGCTGAGACAATAGCTGTTGCCATTGTAATACCAGCGGATGGTCCATCTTTTGGTACAGCCCCTTCTGGCACATGGATATGAATATCATGATTATCAAAATATTCTGCATCCACATTAAGTTGTTCCATTTTCGTACGAACATAGGATAATGCTGTCTGAGCAGATTCCTTCATGACTTCACCAAGTTTACCAGTTAGCTGTAACTTCCCTTTACCTGGTGTTAAGGATACTTCAATTTGAAGTGTATCTCCACCGACTGTTGTATAAGCAAGCCCTGTAGCGACTCCCACTTGATTTTCCTTTTCAGCCTGTCCATAACGGAAGCGATGTTTACCAAGTAATTCTTGTACAGACTTTGAGCTAACTGTTACTCGTTTTTTCTCACCAGATACAATTACTTTGGCAATTTTACGACAAAGTGTAGCAATTTGCCGTTCTAAACCACGAACGCCTGCCTCACGTGTATAATAACGTATAATGTCGAGGACTGCTTCATCCTTCATTACCACTTGTGTTTTTTTCAAGCCATGTTCTTTAAGTTGCTTTGGTATTAAGTGGTTTTTCGTTATTTGGGCTTTTTCAATTTCTGTATAACCCGCAATAGAAATCACTTCCATACGATCTAACAATGGTCCTGGAATACTGCTTAAATCATTGGCTGTTGCAATAAATAATACATTCGATAAATCATACGGTTCCTCAATATAATGATCACTAAATGTATTGTTTTGCGCAGGATCTAAAACCTCTAGCATTGCCGCTGCTGGGTCACCTCTAAAATCATTCGACATTTTATCAATTTCATCCAATAAAAATACCGGATTAATGGTACCCGCTTTTTTCATTCCTTGAATGATACGTCCTGGCATTGCGCCTACATACGTTCGTCGATGTCCACGAATTTCAGATTCATCACGCACGCCACCTAATGAAATACGAATAAACTTACGATCTAAGCTCTCCGCAATAGAGCGAGCTAACGATGTTTTCCCCACACCTGGTGGTCCTGCCAAGCATAAAATAGGTCCTCTAAGCGAATTTTTCAGCTGACGCACAGCTAAATACTCCAAAACTCGTTCTTTGACTTTTTCTAATCCATCATGATCTCGATTTAAAATATTCTCAGCATGGGCAATATTCATGCGATCTTCTGTTGAATTTGTCCATGGTAATGAGATGAGCCAATCGATGTAATTGCGAATAACGCCGCTTTCTGCACTGGCACTTGGTATTTTTTCATATCGATCTAATTCTTTCAGTGCCGCCTCTTTTGTTGACTCTGGCATACCCGCTTCGTCAATACGCTTACGCAATTCCGCTACTTCTCCAGTCTTCCCTTCGCGGTCTCCCAGCTCTGTTTGAATAGCTTTCATTTGCTCACGCAAATAATATTCCTTCTGCGTACGCTCCATTGATTGCTTTACTTTAGAATTAATTTTCTTTTCTAAATCTAACACTTCTTGTTCATCGTGCAAACGAATAATTAAGTGATCTAATCGTTTTTTTACATTCAGCATTTCCAATACTTCTTGCTTATCCGCAATCTTAAATGGTAAATGAGAAGCAATGATATCTGCTAAACGGCCAGGCTCTTCAATATCTGTTACAGTGTTGATGGTTTCAGTCGTAATCTTATTGGAGGATTTTGCATATTTTTCAAAATACGTCATTAATGTACGCATCAATGCCTGCGTTTCTACATCTTTATCTATTGACTCCTCTTTTACGTCAACATCCACAACAGTATACTTCTCTAACGCACGGTAGTTATTCCAGGTAGCACGCGATACCCCTTCTACTAGTATACGCAATGTGCCATTTGGTAATTTTAGCATTTGTTTAACAAAAGCCATCGTACCAACTGCATACAAATCTTGCTCTTCTGGCTGTTCATCGTGCATTTCTTTTTGTGTCACCAATAAAATCATTTGGTCCTCTAACATCGCCTGCTCTAGCGCCGCTACAGAACGATTTCTACCCACATCAATATGTAACACCATCGATGGGTATACTAAAAGTCCACGTAAAGGCAATAATGGTACATTTGTTGTTTTTTGTATTGTCACCATGCGGGCATTCACCTCCGTCAAAATTTTCATGTTCACATCCCGCGCTACTAGTATGTGTTTAAAAAATTGATTCACACTAGTTATTGAAGCGAGCCAAAAATTTCTTCAAGTTACAGCTGGCTTTATGTAGGAATGAATAAAAAGCTGACTGTCGATATGTGCGAATATTGCACAATCGAAGTCAGCTAATTACTCTCTATCTCACAACGGTAGACAGCCACATCTATTCGTTATGCTGAAGTTTTAGTGTCGCTACCTTCATCGAGTTCAGTGCCATCTTCAAGAAGCAATTTCGGTTTTTCTTTATCCGTAATTGTTTTTGCTGTAATGATACATTTTTTTACGTCTTCACGGGAAGGCAATTCGTACATTACATCAAGCATTGTTGACTCAATAATTGAACGAAGACCACGCGCACCTGTTTTACGCTCAATCGCTTCCTTCGCAATTGCCACAAGAGCCCCTTCATCAAATTCAAGCTCAACACCATCTATTTCAAGCATTTTTTGATACTGCTTAGCTAGTGCATTTTTTGGCTCCGTTAAAATTTGTACAAGTGCAGCTTCATTTAATTGCTCTAGACTCGCAAGTACAGGTAATCGACCAATGAACTCTGGTATTAGACCAAATTTCAGTAGATCCTCAGGAATCAGCTTGGACATGATAGAACCTTCATCAACTTCTACTTTATTCGGATCTGAACCGAACCCAATTACTTTTTCCCCTTGTCGGCGTTTAATGATAGTTTCAATACCATCGAATGCACCACCAACAATGAAAAGAATATTGGTTGTATCAATTTGTAAAAACTCTTGATGAGGGTGTTTTCGTCCTCCTTGTGGTGGAACACTTGCAACTGTTCCTTCTAAAATTTTAAGGAGTGCCTGCTGAACACCTTCGCCAGAAACATCTCGTGTAATCGATGGGTTTTCTGACTTTCGTGCAACTTTATCGATTTCATCAATATAGATAATCCCTTTTTCAGCACGCTCGATATCATAATCTGCTGATTGGATTAGCTTTAATAAAATATTTTCTACGTCCTCACCGACATAACCTGCTTCAGTTAGTGAGGTAGCATCCGCAATTGCGAATGGAACATTTAATATACGTGCTAACGTTTGAGCTAATAAAGTTTTACCGCTACCAGTTGGGCCGATTAACACAATGTTCGATTTTGCTAATTCAACATCATCAATTTTACTGTTCGTATTGATGCGTTTATAGTGATTGTAAACTGCGACTGCCAATGCTTTTTTAGCACGCTCTTGTCCAATTACATACTCATCTAGAATCGTTAGGATCTCTTTCGGTTTTGGGATATCTTGGAATTCGATTTCCTCTTCTACACCTAGTTCCTCTACAACGATTTCGGAACAAAGCTCGATACATTCATCACAAATATAAACACCTGGACCTGCAACTAATTTACGTACTTGTTCCTGTGGTTTTCCACAGAATGAGCATTTTAAATTGCCTTTTTCATCATTAAATTTGAACAATATGTTTCACCCCTATTCAAGCAACAATCTTACAAGATTATTGAACCTTTATCAAATAAATTGTCTGCATCATTTACTGCTCGGCGTTCCTGCCTACATAGATTATAACGCATCGTCATGTACTTTACTTCATTTGTCTCCTGAAGCACTGTAGAAACCTGTTACCTTTGCCACCTTACGCGCTATAAAGTTACGGCTCTTCCCTCCAGTTATACAAAAGAATAACTGATCTCTATTTATAAATCTACTACATGCATGGACCGAGGGCTTTTTTCATTCAAAAGAATAAGTCATGTTAATAAGATCTATCTGAATGAAGTTAAATTTAGCATCGTATCAATTTCGCCTTGACGCAAGGTCATCTAAATTTTAAATTGTGCTAGCACCTTTAATTTCTCGAAACCTGTCAATGGCTCTATCTTCATTCAGTGATTGGACACACACTACAAAGTCTATATAGAATACAACACTCCCCTAAAAAGAAGAGGTCTTTTGTACTGATCTATACTTTCAGTACAAACATCTGCTGAATGAAAATAAAAACTAAAACAATACTATGTATAAGTGAAGTAAAAAGAGAACTAAACTTTAAGGGGACTGATTTTAAGAGTTTATGTGATAAAACAAGGCACGGATTAATGCCGTACCTTGTTTTTTTTAACTATCTAATTACACAAAAACCTATTCAGTAATTTTAGCGTTTTCTACTAAAAATTCAACTGTTTTTTGGATTTTGATGTCGTTTTCAAGTACTGCTGTTCCACCTAAAGCACCTGTGATTTGATCTTTTGTCATGTTGAATTGAGCAGCCATTTTTTCTAATTCTGCTTCAATATCAGCTTCAGTTGCCTCAATTTTTTCAGCTTCAGCAATCGCTTCAAGTGTTAATGATACACGTACACGGCTTTCTGCTTCTTCTTTCATTTGGCCACGTAGATCTTCTTCTGATTGACCAGAGAATTGATAGTAAAGATCTAAGTTCATACCTTGCGTTTGTAAGCGTTGACCGAACTCTTGTAACATACGATCAGTTTCAGAGTTGATCATCCCTGCTGGTACTTCAAATTCAGCATTTTCAGCAGCTTTTTCTACTAGCTCATCACGAAGAGCTGCATCTGATTCTGCTACTTTTTGCTCTGCAGTTTGTTCTTTAATTTTAGTGCGTAAAGCTTCTACGCCTTCTACTTCTGGATCAATTTCTTTTGCGAACTCATCATTTAACTCTGGAAGAACTTTTGTTTTAACTTCTTTCACAGTTACTTTGAATGTAGCTTCTTTACCAGCTAATTCAGCTGCATGGTATTCTTCTGGGAATGTCACAACAACATCTTTAGATTCGCCAGCTTTTAAACCTACTAATTGCTCTTCAAACCCAGGAATGAATGAACCTGAACCGATTTCTAGTGGATAGTCTTCACCTTTACCACCTTCAAAAGCTTCTCCACCTACGAAACCTTCGAAGTCGATTACAGCTGTATCACCTTCTACGATTGCTTCATCTTCTTTAATTTCTAGCTCAGCTTTACGAGCTAATTGTTCTTGAATTTGAGCATCCACTTCTTCATCTGTTACTTCTACTGGAAGTTTAGACACTTCTAGACCTTTGTAGTCACCAAGCTTTGGTTCTGGTTTCACTGTTACTTGTGCAGTGAAAGTGAAGTCTTGGCCATGTACAAAGTTTTCTGTACCAGAGATTTCTGGGTAATCAACTGGCATAATTCCAGCATCATCAATTGCTTTTGCATAAGAATCAGGAACGATGATTTCTAATGCATCTTGGTATAGAGATTCGATACCAAAACGTTGTTCAAACATTTTACGAGGCATTTTACCTTTACGGAAACCTGGTACGTTAATTTGTTTTACAACTTTTTTGAACGCTTGGTCCATTGCTGCATCTACTTCTACAGCAGGTACTTCGATTGTAAGAGTACCGATATTACCTTCTTGTTTTTCCCATTTTGCTGACATGTATAAATACCTCCAAATAAATAATCAAGTTTAGATGTTAGACAATTCATTCGTAACTACGATTTTGACAACCATTTCAGTATAACATAGATGAGTATAGTTTCAACTTATTTCATACCTAATGTAGTTCTGTTAGCTTTTCTAACATTTGTAAAAAGTCGATGAGTTCATAGTCCATTTCCTGCACATTACCTAGCATCGCTGAGACAAAATCAATATAACTATAGGCAACATCATCGGCTTCGAATGGATGCCATTCAAACGGATACGTTACAATAGCATGTTTCGCCATTAAATATTGTACCATTTCTAATGTCGTTGGGTCTTGTTCTAGCTTCTTTTCTATTATATTTTTTATCTCGCCATACTGTGGTAGCTGGTTAGGTAATACTAACTGGGCAGGATTAACGTTTTTGGTTTGCTTAAATTTGGCTATGGTAACGTCAATGGCTACTTCTTGTTCCACTAATAAAATTAATGCCAAGCTCTGGACAAAAGGATGAATCGTTGAACATTCAATAATCGCTTTTAGTGCCGTTTTTAATTGTCTTACATTTGTATCCATCAGACGATGTAAACGAATGGATTGTTCATTTGGAGTAAGGGCACAAAATTTCTCCAGCTCATATTCCTGTTCCTCTATTAAAAGCTGAGCATTTTCTCTTTTTTCTAGATTTTTAGACACTTCTCTATTTAAACTCTTCAATCGTTCAAATTTCTCCACTTGATCATGAGGTAATACATTTTCTTCAAGAAGCGTCGTAATTAATGTCTCAACCTGATGGTATTCTTTCAACTGCATACATATTGTAATGTACAATTCCATCACTTCCACATAAAGTGTCGTTCCCATCGTAAATAACTGTTCACAAACACCTTTTGCTTTGTCATAATCTTTTAATTCGTATAAAGCAAAGGCATATGCACTGAGTGCAAATTCATCTCCCGCTTCATAGGCAAATGCCTTTTCAAAACTGGCTACCGCTTTTTCATATTGATAATTCTCAGCAAACATATGCCCTTCACGTAGTAACGTTTGGACAGTGCCAGGAAAAACAACAATATTGTCATGTTTAAGAACATGACGCTTTCGTTTTGTCATTTTTCTCACCTCTTTATTTCTATTTTTCATTTCGGTTATTTACTAAAAAATCCACAAGTTTCTTATTTTTAACAAAAAATCATTGCTTTACATTCATATTTTGTAATAAATTGTATTATAATTAGAATAATCTAAAATTTATTACAAATTGCGGACGCTCTTTATTAATGTCTGCTACTTCAAGAAAATCAAGTTCTTAATAAGGAGTGGAATCCATGCAATTACTAGATACAATCACAGAATTTGATCATTGTATCTCATCTGCATTTGAGGCATTATCAATTAAAGTCATTTCATTTTCTACAGCGGATGGACCTTTTCAAGATAAGCCGATAGAATTTGAATTTTTAACACGCACCAAAATTGACGTCTATACGCAAGAAGCCTGCACCTATATTTTACGTATTCAAGGGTGTATTCCTGGTTCTATTGCACTTGGTCATCAAAATGAATCACTTGCCATTATTCCTCAAAAAGTAAACATTGAATGTAACTACAAGCTGTTACATGTTGATAAAAAAGATATGCAGCAAATTTTACAACATCCTGAGCCAAATCATCATTACAGTGAATGGCTTATTGATGCGATCAAAAATACCCACATTCTTGTCGAGTTAAAAACAAATCAGCACACCCTTATTGAATGGCCCATCGGCATAAAAGCGGCGATCATCGTCTAACTAGACTAAGACATACTTAAATAGGTATGTCTTTTTTTATTGTTCACATTTAAGCTTTACCATTTTGTAGCGTTTCTATCATAACAACTTTCTATAGTTTCTGGAAATAATATTGTAAAAGTTATATTGGTAATTAGCCACATATCCTTTCTTCATATAATGAAGGTTTCAAATTGCTCCATTCGAAATAAAAAAGGCTATAATATATAGTACAAAAATGATGATGGGGGCTTTCTCAAATATGAACATTAAAGAAACATTACAGTCTTTTTCTACAATGACACTTTCTGAACGACAGGCATTTATGCTACAGCATAGTGATTGGTTATTACAAGAAATGTTAGCTCATATCGGCTCAGTTGATGCAGAATTACGCGACCACCTAATTTATCGGACTTTCATTGAATTACTAAGTGACAATTTATTAACTCCCCAACAACTACACTATTTATTTGAAACAGCAATTAGCGAGGATTTCTTATATTTACATATTGGTGAAAAAGCTACAGATAGCGTCTTTACTCGTTCATTTTCTGCTTTACTTGTAGCAGGGCTTCTTGCAAAGGATGCTGAATTATTAGTTTTAAACGATGATGACTTACACATTTTCTTTAAAAAAATCGGACGCTATCTATTATTGGAGCAGGATATAAGAGGTTATGTACAGAATAAAGGATGGGCACATAGCATTGCACATGGGGCTGACTTAGCTGCAACGACCATTAAACATCCAAAATTCGATTTACAATACGCACCATCAATTTTACACGCATTAAAGCTTGTAACTTGGAAGGACAATGTCTATATCAATGATGAAGAGGAGCGCTTAATCAACATAGTTGACGCACTATTACAACAAAATTATTCCGAAGAAGCACTAATAGAGTTTGTAGAACAGGCTTTTGATAGATTTGAAATGCATTTAATGACACAAGGTTATAATAATTCCTTCTTTAGTGGGCGCACCTGTACCTTAAACTTTATGAAAACATTGTATTTTTCGTTGAAAATGAATAATAAAGCACATCAACTGCAAAACACGATTTATGGGCAAGTTTCTAAATGGCTAAAGCTCGGGGATTGACAGTCAACTTCAAAAATGCTGATTTACTACATTTCCTTCTCCATAACTTAAAAATTTTCTAAAACACCAGCAAACTAGGACAAGTCTTAGTTTGCTTTTTTACTTTTCAGATAGAATAAACAAAGTAAAAAATTGGATACTAAAGAAAAGTAATAATTATATTAACATAATTAATAACCCCCTCCAATTATTCCCTTATTGCAAATTCCTTACATTGAAAATTCATCCTATAGTTTCCACACAACGCTATTGCGTGTACTCCTTTTTTTAAAAAAAGGCAAACGAAAAGTGTTGTAACGACTTATTAGGCGCTGATTTTATTACAAAACAGCGTCCAAAATGTGAAATGCTATTTTTCACAAAAAAATTTATTTACTTAGGTAAACATGAGGAATCCAGTATTTTCAACGTTTCCACAGTGTTTATTAATAAAAACCTATAAATACCAATACTAAAATAACGATTTTCGTTCAAAAAATGTTCAAATTCGGTGTCGTCTTACTATCATTTTCATAACAAAATTATGTTTTTTCTTAAAAACAGGGCGTATAATCCAATGTGCAAACAACGACAAAATGTGACAATCGTAGTCAGGCAAGTACGTCTTTAGAAACGATTGCACATCGCTTTGATTTTGCTAACGCTTGCATCACATCAATCAACACTAGATTTTATGTTTCATATTGAACCATGCCATTGTAAATTCTTACGCTGTTGATTGATACTCCAAGATAAAAGAGGTGACCTCAGTATCTACTATTTGTAAATGTGAGACTGACAAAAAACACATGAATTTTATGAATAGCCGTTCTTATAGAAAGGAGTCAAACATGAAGAAAAAATTAAGTCTAATGTTTGTAGCATTGAGTGCGCTTGCTCTTCTTGCTGGTTGTGAACCATTAACAGTGTTCAACCCAAAAGGACCTAATGCCGAAACATTATCAAACACAATTATCTTATCCATTATTACAATGGCCTTTATATTACTAGTCGTGTATGTGCTTTTAGCCTTTATGCTAACAAAATATCGCGCATCAAAAGCATCTGCAGATTATGAGCCTCCTCATGAAGAGGGTAGCCATCTTCTTGAAATTACATGGACAGTAATTCCAATTATTATCGTAGCTTTCTTAGCTGTTGTTACAGTAAGAACAACTTCTACAGTAGAAGCTCAACCTGCGGGTTATGACGATAAGGAGCCTTTAGTTATTTATGCATCATCATCAAACTGGAAATGGCACTTCAGTTATCCTGAAGAAGGTGTTGAAACAGTTAACTATGTAAACATTCCAGTGGACCGTCCAATAGAGTTTAAGCTTTATTCATTTGGTCCAATTACAAGTTTCTGGATTCCTCAATTAGCAGGTCAAAAATATGCCATGAGTGATATGTTAACAACGATTCACTTGGCTGCAGATGAAGTTGGTTCATTTATGGGACGTAACTCTAACTTTAATGGTCGTGGCTTTGCAGAAATGGAATTTGAAGCACAAACTATGACGCAAGACGATTTCGATCAATGGGTTGCTGATGTCAAAGCAAAAGAAGCACCATTAACTGAAGAAAAATTTGACGAGCTATTAGAGGCGGAGCATGTTGGTCGCCAAAGCTTCTCATCTACACACTTAGACTTCAGACCAGCTCCAATGGAACATGGTAAACACATGAATATGGATGACATGGATCATGAGGATATGTCTGAAGAACATTCAGGACATCACTAATTTTTTATTCGAACGAATATTTACATTCATTTTTAATTTTGAAAGGAGCGCATCCAATGAGTATGGAAGAATTATTCCATCCAATGCAAGAACCGATGATTTTAGCGGCAGCTATTAGTATCGTAGTTGGTGCAGTGGTTATCGTAGCAGGCCTTACTTATTTCAAAAAATGGGGCTATTTCTACAAAAACTGGCTATCAACTGTTGACCATAAAAAAATCGGGATTATGTATATCGCAGTAGCCTTATTAATGCTATTCCGCGGTGGTATCGATGCACTGTTAATGCGTGCACAAACAGCCGTTCCAGATAACGGACTTCTTGATGCACAACACTATAATGAAATTTTCACAACACACGGTTTATTAATGATTCTATTTATGGCGATGCCATTTGTTATCGGCTTAATGAACATTGTCATTCCACTTCAAATCGGTGCACGTGACGTTGCTTTCCCACGTCTAAACGCTGTCAGCTTCTGGCTATTTGCAGCAGGTGCTGGTTTATTAAACTTATCATTCATTATCGGTGGTTCACCAGACGCTGGTTGGACAGCCTACTTCCCTCTTGCAAGTACGGAATTTAGTCCGACTGTAGGGAATAACTATTATTCTTTAGCACTTCAATTATCAGGTATTGGTACTTTAATGACAGGTGTTAACTTTATCACGACGATCATTAAAATGCGTGCCCCTGGTATGACATTAATGAAAATGCCAATGTTTTCTTGGTCTATTTTAATTACAAACATTATTATCGTATTCGCGTTCCCAGTATTAACTGTAGCGCTTGCACTTATGATGCTTGACCGTCAATTCGGCACAAAATTCTTTGCAATGCAAGACGGTGGTATGGATATGCTTTGGGCAAACCTATTCTGGGTTTGGGGACATCCTGAGGTTTATATCGTTATCCTACCTGCTTTCGGTATTTTCTCAGAAATCATTGCAACATTTGCACGTAAAAACTTATACGGTTACAAATCAATGGTGATGAGTATGGTGGTCATTTCCCTTCTATCATTCGTAGTTTGGGCCCACCACTTCTATACAATGGGTCACGGTGTAATGGTTAACAGTGTTTTCTCTATTACAACAATGGCAATCGCAGTTCCTACTGGTGTTAAAATATTTAACTGGCTACTCACAATGAGGCACGGGAAAATTCAATTTACAACACCGATGCTTTATGCACTTGGCTTTATTCCTATCTTCACTATTGGTGGGGTTACAGGGGTTATGCTCGCGATGGCAAGTGCCGACTACCAATATCATAATACGATGTTCTTAGTTGCCCACTTCCACTATGTATTAATTCCAGGTACAGTATTTGGTGTACTTGCAGGTTACCACTACTGGTGGCCAAAAATGTTCGGTTTCCGTCTAAATGAAAAATTAGGGAAAGCTGGCTTCTGGTTCATTGCCATTAGCTTCAACGTAACATTCTTCCCACTATTTATTTTAGGTTTAGATGGTTATGCTCGTCGTATGTACACTTATTCAGAGTCTACTGGTTATGGTCCATTGAACATGTTATCGTTCGTCGGTGCGCTAGGACTTGCAGTCGGCTTTGCATTAATTGTTTATAACATTTACTACAGCTGGAAACATATGCCTCGCAATGAAAAGGCAGATGTTTGGGATGGTCGTACACTTGAGTGGGCTACACATTCTCCAGTGCCAGAATACAATTTTGCTATAGTACCGACTGTTACTCGCTTAGACGAGTTTTGGTTCGCGAAAAAAGAAGGTCGCGATATTACAGCAGGTAAAATTGAAAAAATTCACATGCCAAATAATACAGGCACACCATTCTGGATGAGTGGATTCTTCTTCCTAGCAGCATTCTTTGCTGTGTTCAATCTGTGGATTCCAGCCATCATCAGTATGCTTGGTGTATTTGGCTTCATGATCCATCGTTCATTCGAAAAAGATCATGGTCGTTACATTTCAGTTGAAGAAGTTATGGCAACTGAGAAAAGCTTGAGAGGTGATAAATAATATGAAAATCGATTCTTCACTTCCATTAGAATATAGTACAGAGGAAAACCGTCTAAAAATCTTTGGTTTCTGGATTTTCCTTGGCGCCGAAATCGTGTTATTTGCCACATTATTTACAGTGTATTTCACACTTCATACACGTACAGGTAGTGGACCAAATGGTGCCGAAATTTTCGAATTAACTCCAGTTCTATGGGAAACATTCTTATTATTAACAAGTAGTTTCACAATTGGTCTTGGTGTTCATGCAATGCGTATTGGTCGTAAAAAAGCGATGATGACATTCTTTATCATCACTCTTTTACTAGGTCTTGGCTTCTTAGCTATTGAGATAGATGAATTTGTCACTTATGTACACGAAGGTGCGACGATTCAAACAAGCGCATTCTTATCGTCCTTAATGACTTTACTTGGAACGCACGGTGCCCACGTAACATTTGGTTTCTTCTGGGGCGTAGCTATTTTAATCCAAGTGGCTAAACGTGGTTTAAATCCACAAACAGCGAACAAAGCGTTTATCTTCTCATTGTACTGGCATTTCCTAGACGTTGTTTGGATTTTCATCTTCAGCTTCGTCTACTTGAAAGGACTGATTAGCTGATGAAGGAATTATTCCCAAAACAACATGTGATGGGCTTCGGCTTCTCACTATTACTAACAATTGTAGCTTTAGCTGTTGTTAAATTCGATATGTCTCTTAATATGGCATTTGGAATTTTACTAGTAACTGCCCTTGCACAAGCAACTGTACAATTAGTATTATTCATGCACATCGGTGAATCTGAAGATAAGAAAACGTTGTATACAACGATTTTATATTCAGTATTCGTAGGTGTAGTAACAATCATTGGTACATTATTCGCCATGATCTGGGGTTATAATTAATCCATTACATCAGGGCATTATCGTGATCAGCGGACACTTAAATCTCTGCAGAACAAAGATAATCAAAAAAGCTGTCCCAAGCAATTGTCATTGAACAATTGCTTGGTGACAGCTTTTTCTTTTTTAATTATGGCTTCTGTACCTTTATTAATTTTCACATGTTTATCACGTGCAGTTGTGAAAAGAATGTTATTTTTTTAATAAAAGCTTAGTCTTTTTTAAAAAATAACGAAACTTTTCCTTTTTTAGGGCGTATAGTAGTAGATAGTGTTTTTTACCAAGAATAGGAGATGAAAGTAATGAAGAAAATTTTTAAAGTATTAGCAGTTGGGACACTAGCATTGACACTTGCAGCTTGTAACTCGAGTGCTACCCCTACGAAAGACACAACTAAAACAAGCAAACTCACTTTAGAACAAGTGTATAACAAAGCAGTGGACCGCCAGGCTGACATTAAAAGTGCAAGTGCCAATATGGACATGACACAGGTAACAAAGGTTGGATCTGGTAAAGAGGCTATGGAATTTTCTATCGACTCTAAAATGGACATGGACATCATTGTTGACCCACTTGCAATGCATTTGTCAGGTTCAATGTCGATGCCCGATATGATGAGTGAAGGCGAAGAAACAACGGACATGCCAATAGAAATGTACATGAAGAAAGACACTGGTCTTTTCATGAAAGATATGACAACTGATAGCTGGATCAAGCTACCTGATGAGAATTTTGATGAGATTTTAGATCAAACGGCTGCTTCTGCAGATGCGAAAGAACAGCTAGAACATCTAAAAAAATTCATTGGTGATTTTAAATTTGAACAAACAGACGATGAGTATGTCCTTACATTAGAAGCAAAAGGCGATAAATTTAAAGAGCTAATTGATTCTGAGATCACTAAATCTATCGAGGATATGGGATTAGAAGAAAATCCAATGGATCAATTAACAATTGAAAAAATCAACTATGTATTACACATCGATAAAGAGACTTTCGATACAAAAAAAATGGATATGAATTTTGATTTAAAAATGGCCGTAGAAGGTGACGAATTAGTCATGAATACAAAATCAGTCGTTACTTACACTGATTTCAACCACCTAAAAACAATTGATATTCCTCAAAGCATTATTGATAACGCTCAAACAATCGAATAATGAAAAAACCTGCTTGTCTACTAGCACAAGCAGGTCTTTTTTATTCTAAAAATTAACGGACAATTAGCACATCACATAGAGCATAGCGCACTACTTTCTCTGCAACAGATCCTAACATCATTTTCTCCATACGATTTAACCCCGTTGCACCACAGACAATTAAGTCCACATTCGGTAATTGCGTTAAAATACCTTTTGGTGAGCCTGCTTCTACTACAGATTCCACGGTTTTGACTCCTGTCTGCAATGCCTCTTTTTCCAGCTGTTCCATTTTTACAACGTTTTCTTTCTTTAGTTCCTCCGCATATTTCAAATCATATGCAGATACCGCTCCAAATGATTTTGTATCAATGACGTTCACTAATTGCAAAATAGCATTGTGTTGCATAGCTAAGTGACTTGCTCGATCCAATGCTTTTAATGATTGTTCCGAGAAATCAATTGCCACTGCGATTTTAAGATAATTAGCCAATGTTAGTCCTCCCCATTCCTTATACCCTTCTATGTCTTCACAAATAGTATATCACAATGGTATCCGATATAGTTTATCGTCCTGTGACTGTGGGCTTCCTCGACCATCTGTATTATTGCTAATAAAATAAAGAAATGCGTCATCCACAAAGACATCACGAATTCTTCCAAATTCCGACAATCGTTCAATATGTTTGTTTTCTTTCACAGCAAACGCTAACACTGCACTACCTCTTAAAGCTGCGACATATAATTGATCATCCATCATATCAATGCCAGATGGTGCCCACGTTTTAGAAGTACCTGATGTAAAGAGAGGTGTGATCATACCTTGCTGTTTCTTTGTTCCTTCAATATCGGGCCAGCCATAATTCTTCCCCTTCTCGATTATATTAATTTCATCGTTTGCGGCATTGCCATGCTCACTGGCATACATCGTACCATCTGTTGCCCAGGTCAAGCCCTGTGGATTTCGATGTCCATAGCTGTATACATAGGACTGTGGAAAAGGATTATCGTTCGGTATGGAGCCATCCAAATTGATGCGTAAAATTTTCCCCTCTAGAGCATCTAAATTTTGTGCTAAGGAAGGTTGCGTCGCATCACCTACTGTTGCATACAGTTTACCATCAGGCCCTATTTTTAAACGACCACCATGATGATATGTACCACTCTTTATCCGATCTATGATAAGATCCGTTTCTAACCACTTATTATCGTTCAAGGTTAATGTAACAATTCTATTAAACTGCTCGCTTCCTTCAACATACGTATAATAAGCAAAGGCAATCTGTTTGTCTGAAAAATTAGGTGCTAATACAAACCCCAATAAACCAGCTTCTGGCGCTGTTGAAAGCTCCTTATTGAGGATGACCTGTTGCCTATCAACTGCTCCTCCTTCCTCAATTTTCACAATACTACCGGGCCTTTCTGCTACATAAAAAACAGTACCATTTTTTTGAATCGACCATGGTGTTTGCAATTGATTTGCTAGTATTTCTACTGTTGAATTTATTGAAGGAGCCATGCGCGCTTCCTCTTTTTCTAAGCCTCCGTCATTCTTGTCCTTAGGTGGCGCGCAAGCAACACATAAAACCATTACTAGCAGTAATAATGGCATGATACATTTCATTGTTGTTCACCCTTTCATTTTTAATGCGTTAAGAAAATAGAAAAAGACGTCCCCTAGACGTCTCTTAGTGTTGAAAAACAAAACGATCTATAGAAATTTTGTGAAAGGTAAAAATAGATTTCCGTTGCAGGCTACTTGCTTTCCTGTGGGCGAGCGCCGAGCCGCTTCCTCCGCTACCGCTCCGTGCAGGGGCTCGCCTGTCTCGCTATCCCACGGGAGTCAAGTAGCCTTCCACTCCAATCCATAAAGATGTTTCTTTTTAACAAAGGTTTTCAAATAAAGTGAAGGTGTTCCCTACTCTTTATGAAGAGGTGTTGTCACGCATCACTTCTCCACATTGAAAATAAGGAGCTTTCCTTTCTCTCATCAGGCAAATAAGGAGCGATTTTGATCGTGACGGCTCGTATGAAAGAGAAAGAAAAGCCACTTTTGCCAAATGGTTGATTGAAGTGGAGCCAGCGTCACTCCTAGGGGATTTAGCGTCACAGCTGAGACCCTGGAGCGAACGGAAGTGAGTGAAGCGGCTCAGCGGACGCCCCCTGGAAAGGACGCTGGCGGAACGGAAATCACCCCCTCGCTAAAAGTTCTTTTTCTGCTATTGACATGATCTTATTTCAACAACATGAGACGTCCCCTAGACGTCTCTTTTATTACCTTTTATACCTTCAAAAGTGATTATTTCACCAAATGCTTTTGTTTTCGCTAACACATCAAGATACGCTTCTTTTCGATGGATGAGTCTTTCTTGTTGCAATTTCTGATGGGAATGTTGAAAATCATCTATAGCTATTTTGTCCATAAACTCACCTCTTCTAGTAGTGTACGTTAACACTATTATAATGTTGGAAAATTCTTACGACAATTCTATTTCTATTTTTGATTACAAGTTCCCAATAATGAAAAGGATAAAAGGCATATAATTTTAGCCATTAGCTATTCAAATTTATCTAGCTAATGCATAAAAAAAGGTAGCACTTTTTCTTCAACAGCTTGTTCGCCTGCTTGAATCCATCTACTTTTATCGTGAATATACCCGTCTTTATCAAGCGGAGTTTGGAATTGACTAACACCAGTTGCATCAAGTAAAGACCCCTCATCATAATCTAGACCTATATTCTCAACATGCTTAATGACAAATGGTTTTTGAAAACGAATTTGGGCATCCTCATTATCAAGTTCCCCTGATGTTACGATAAAGGGAACACGCAAATAAATAGTTTCCCCTGCCTCTTTCCATAATACCGAATCGAAGCTTCCTTTATAATACTCCCAATTCCCACCAATCGTAAAACCTCGATTGGCAATTTTATCACGTAAATAGCCGAAACCAATCTCTTTTCCAACAATTTTTGAATCAAATTGTAGCAATTTGTATTCTCCTCCTTTCACTCGATAAAAGTCTAACCTAAAAGGTGGCATTACAAACTAGTTATGATGTAATTATGATTGCCAAAAAAGTCTCGAAACTTTTTTAAATCAAAGTTTCGAGACTTTTGTAAGTTAATTATAAAGGCACTGAAATCTTTCGATGCAAAACATATTTAGCAGCTTCTACATACTCTGTGGCAGCCCTTTGACTGACTGCGGCTGTTGGAACAATACTTTCAAAGCCATGATAGCAACCTGGGTATAAGTGGAACTCGACATCTACTCCAGCCTGACATAGCTTTGTCACATATTGTAAAGTCTCGTCACGGAATGGATCTAATTGGCCAACACATGTATACGTAAACGGTAATCCTGATAAATCATCTGCTCTAGCTGCTGCGGCATATGGTGACACATTATCGCTGCCGTTCTCTCCATTCAAATACATTTCCCAGCCTTTTTGATTGAGCGAGTGGTTCCAGATCATATGTCCCGTAATTTCTAATGAAGATGGTGTGTTATTCCGATCATCTATCATTGGATATAGAGGCATTTGAAAACTAAGCTTTGGATAATTACGATCTCGAGTAAGTAATGCGAGTGCAGCTGTGAGCCCTCCTCCAGCACTTGCTCCAGCAATTCCTAACCGACTGGGATCAATCCCTAATTCGTCCGCATGATCTGCTACCCATTTTAACGCAGCATAACAATCTTCAAGTGGTGCTGGATAAGGATGTTCAGGAGCAAGTCGATAGTCTACAGATACAACCACACACTTCGCTTCATTAACAAAGCGCTGACAAAGTAAATCATCTCCTTCTGGAGCACCTAAGACATAGCCGCCGCCATGAATCCATAGCAGCCCTGGAAAAATTTCTTTCTGCTCCTTTGACTTATAAATACGAATACGAAGAGAATCGTTGTCATCAGGCCCTTGAATCACTTTATTTTCAACTGTTATCCGTTCATCTATCGGAGCTGGCACAGCAACGGCTGCCATTCCTTCTCTTGTTGCCTGTACATTATCTAAATCTAATGGGGGGAAAATTGCTAACGTTTCTCTTAGTTCTGAATCAATACGATGTTCCATTAAAATTCTTCCTTTCTTATTTAAAATATTTTTTACGATGTTAAACCGCCATCAATTGGTACAACAGCGCCATTCACATAAGAGGCTTCCTCCGAAATTAAGAAAGCGATTACATTTGCGATTTCAGAAGCATTTGCTAATCTTCTTAGGGGGCCGTTTTCCTCTGGACTGGACGTTAATCCCTTTGTCATATTAGTCATTACACCACCTGGACAAATAGCATTTACTCGTATACCGCTAGGACCATATTCAATGGCAGCAGTTCTAGTTAACCCAATAACACCGTGCTTACTAGCAGCATAGCCGCCTAAATAGGGTTGTCCTTGTATTCCTGCCGCTGAAGAAGTATTCACGATGACACCTGACTGTTGTTGCTCCATCTCTTTTAATACATATTTTAAGCCTAAAAAAGTTCCTTTTAGATTGACCGAAATGACGTTATCAAATGTCTCTTCCTCTAAATTTGCTAGTAAAGATGGCGGGCTTAACACACCTGCATTATTGATGAACGCATCAATTCTACCAAATGCTTCTTTTGCAGCCTCCACATATTTCTTCACGTCTTGGCTTTTCGAAACATCTGCGTGGACAAAGATAGCCTGTTGTTGATGTTCCTTCACAGCGTGTAGTGTGTCTTGACCACTTTTCTCATCAAAATCTACTAATACTAATGCCTTGTCCTGTGTGGCTAGTAATTTTGCTGTTTCTCTCCCTATACCATTTCCTGCACCTGTAATAATGACTACTTGTTGTCCCATATTGATATATGCTCCTCTCTTGCAAACTATGATATTGATTTTAATCTCATTAATTTAAAGCCTTCATAATTATTTTGAGCCACCTCATGACAATGCTTTGTATAATAATCAAATCCGCCCAGATAAATTAAAAAACTGCGGGGTTTACCTTCAATATTAGCTCCCGTATACCAGGAATCACCTTTGACGTAAAGTGTTGTGTTAGCAATCTCTCGACAATGCTTGCTCCAAGCTTCCTCGGCTTCTTTATTTGGTTCCACAAGGTCAATGTTATGCTCACGCAAGTAATCGATACATTGTGCAATCCATTCTACATGCTGCTCAATAGCGATTGGCATATTCACGAGGACAGATGGACTTTCTGGACCAGTAATCATAAATAAATTAGGAAAACCTGCTGTTGTTAGTCCGAGATATGTTTGAACAGAAGCACCATCCTCCCATTTTTCCTTTAATGTCTCACCGTTCCTTCCCCTTATATCAATTTTAAATAATGGTCCTGTCATGCCATCATAGCCTGTTGCAAAAATGATACTATCTAAATCGTAATGTTCATCCGTCGTTTGAATGCCTGTTTCTGTTATTTTTTTGATAGGTGATTCTTTTACATCCACCAGTACAACATTCTCCCTGTTGTAGGCTTCAAAATAATCACTATCTAAAACCTGTCTTTTCGTTCCATACATATACTTCGGACATAATTTTTCTGCTACCACAGGGTCTTTCACAATTTGTCGTATTTTAGAGCGAATAAATTCCGCTGCTTTTTCATTGGATTGTTCATTTGTTAACAAATCATCATAAGTGGCTGCGAAGGCAAAACCGCCTTGTGCCCAAGCTTCCTCAAAAACCGCCATCCTTTTATCATCACTATCCTCCATTGCAGATTGCTGATTTTGTGCAAAAGGTGTACCTGATACAGAATTTCTCATCGACTGCTTTAAAGCTTCGAAATTTTGCTTGGTTTCTTTGATAAAGTTCTCATCATATGGATGATTACGAGCTGGAATCGTATATTGTGGTGTCCGTTGAAATACAGTAAGCTGCTCTGCTTCTTTCGCAATTACAGGTATGGCTTGAATACCACTGGAGCCTGTCCCGATAATTCCTACTCGTTTCCCTGTAAAATCAACCTTTTCATGTGGCCAATGCCCCGTGTGATACCAATTTCCGCTAAACTGTTGCAGTCCTTGAATGTTAGGAACATTGGCAGCAGACAGACAGCCTATTCCTGTAATAAAATACTTTGCTAAAATGTGCTGTCCGTCGTTTAGATAAACAATCCATTTATGACGTTCCTCATCAAAATGTGCTGCAGTGACCCTTGTATTAAATTGGATATCCGTTCGCAATTGAAAGCGATCTGCCACGTAATTTAAATAACGTAATATTTCCGCTTGTTCTGGAAATCTAGATGTCCAAGTCCATTCTTCATACAACTCTTTTGAAAATGTATAGTTATAATAGATGCTTTCTATATCACATCTAGCGCCCGGATAACGATTCCAATACCAAACACCGCCTACACCATCTCCAGCCTCGCATACAATGGTAGAAAAACCTTTACTCCTCAGCTGATGTAACATATACAAGCCTGCAAAGCCAGCGCCTAAAACAACTGCATCCACCTCTTTAATTGTTTGGCTACTCATCCACTACACCCCTCACTCCAATAAATTATTAAATACAAATACAAGAAAATACTGGATTTCCTTAGCTTAAATACTACAACTTACAGAAAATATTGAAAATTCCTTATTTTAAGCGTAGTATATACTTAAAAAAGGGGATAGGTCATGTCCAATCTTTATACCATTCAAAAACGTTTCGACACGGTACAAAGTTATGCCAATCATGAAGAGCTGTTGATACATATTTTGCAGGTATATTTAGATTCTTTTCCTATCAAAGATGCCTACTTATTAAGGTATTCTCCAATAGGCTTTGTAGCTGAAGGAATCATTTTTTTGAATGAATCTGGAGGTAGTCATATCGGTGAAATTCGAGAGGAGATTCGTAGCTTCCCTATTATTTATGCTGCTATTGAGGATAAGAAGGCTAAATTTTGTACAGGAATGGATTATTTAAAAAATATAAGTATTAAATATTCTATTCCCTCACAAAATAATTCATTTTTAATCATTCCCATCTTCATTGGCCAATATGTTTTCGGTTATATTTGTAGTACACAATTGGAAGAAGAAATCGCTATAAATGAAAAGCTATTGGATGACATGACAGCTTTTGGAAATGTTATTGGTCAACTTATCATGCAAGCTAGAAATAGCAAAAAGGAAGGTCTTCTTAGCAAACGTGAGCTGGAGGTGATGAGACAGGTAGCACAGGGGGGAAGTACGAAGGAAATTGCAGATTTTATGGATTTAAGTGAATTAACTATTACCCAATATGTCAAATCCGCTATCAAAAAATTACATGCCAGAAATCGCTCTCATGCCATTAGCATTCTTTATCAAGAGGGAATTATTCTATAAAAATTCAAGGGGAGCATGCTACTCCCCTCGATTACTACACAAATATGCTCTGCATCCATCGCATAGTGCAACAATATTCTTAAAAATGCTCAAATGTCTTCGCTTTAACAACTTTATTACCCCCAGTAGGCCTTCATTAAATCTATTGACCATGCTGGCTGTTGAACATCCTTTTTAGGTAAAAACTCTTTCATCACAGGCTTTATATCTAGTATAGGTGTGCCATCAATGGCATCTAGCCCTTGGACGATTAATGCTCTAGGTTTGACCTCTAATAACTCAACGATTGTACTTCCTAATTTATTGGGTCTATTCTTACCCCTTTGCGCGAAAATGCCGACCTCGGGATAATTTTGATTATTTCTAGGATGTCTCGCCTCATATTGGATCTGATCGTCTGTAACTTTATCAAAATAAAAAATAATTTCTAGATGAGAAAAATCTCCTATTCCTTTTAAGGATGCCTCCTGGATATGATCAGCAAGTTCAATAGTTGAAATAATCTCTCCCCAATGATCATCTTTTATCATTTGCCGATTGTTATAAACTGTAGCGATTGATTGAACGGTATATTGCATGTCTTTTATCTCCCATCTTTTCGAATGTTTAATAATACGGACTTTAATTCCAGTATATACAAAATAGACAAAAAAAGATGATTAACCTCGTTAATCACCTTAATCACCTGACGTCCCATAATCCTTAATGGTTACATTCACTTCACATGTGATTGGAACCTCACTAAATGTTTGATCCCAATCTTTTTTTATTTTTTGCCATACCTTTGGATAATCTATTCTTATTTTATTGCCAAATCCAGCAACATCCGTTTGAAATTCATGTTGCGTTTTTTCCAAAACCTTCTTCACTAATCGTTCAATCTCTTTTTCAAATACTTTCTCCGCTTTTTTCAAAAATCGATTGTCAAATGCCTTATCTGATAGGACCCAATGTTCAGAGATTCTACCCTCTGTTTGAATTTTTATGGTAAAAGAGATTTGGTCTTCCTTTATGAGAGGAATAATTTTACTTTTAGCTGAAATAATTTCATAGATAATGGGCGCCCCCGACTCCTCATCAAAGCCTTTGACTAAACCACCTTTCCCTTTGCCTGTTATCCATGCAATTCCTTCCAAGTCACTTTCATTTAAAAAGCCACGCAACTTTTTCGTTTTACCTTCAATGACAGCAGCTCCTGCAAACCTTACTTCCCCATCTTCCGCTAACACATTTTGCAATAAAAAGCTCGAGTCTGAATAGAGCTTTCCTTCTAACTTGGCAACGGTCATCGGTGGTAAAATCTTAGTCGTCCTTTCATGTCCCTCCATCATTTCCACTAATTGAAAAGCTGGAATTTTCGTTGGTTCATTCGTTTCAAGTGCCTGACTTGCACGATTTTGAGCAATAAGGAGCAGGCCACTCGGCCGTATTTCTAATTCTCTTAGAAAAAAATCTAGCGTTTGTTGAAGATTGACGGTACTGGCTAATTCTTCTCCAATAATAATCACTTTGGAATGTTCAGCAAAGGAGCGTTTGTCAACTTTTAAAAGCATATTTCGTAATGTTGGCAATACCGCATCACCCGTTTCAGTGACATTTTTATATGCTTTTTCAGGTAAGGTACCCTCTTTCGTTCCGGAAACTGTTGTCTCTGATGTAATGAATTGATTGGTAATTGTTAGCAGATCCCTATTTGCATATCTAGCATCTTGTTGCTCCTCAGAAGATACATCGCCCGTTTCTAAATCCAATGATGTGCCTACAATAATACCTAAATCCTCAATCTCTTTACTGCTCCAGCAACCAGTAAGAAGAAAGGATATAGTCATTAATAGAAGGTATCGGATATATTGATGTTTTCGCTTCATGCTTTATTTCCTCTCCATTTCGATATAAGGAGTAAAATTATAGGTACGGCACCAAATAAAATTAGTGCAGCATGGCCAATCTTATCGCCAAATGTAAAAAGATCATTAATATTTTTTGGCGTCATCGCAATGATATAAATAATCGGTAATAATCCGTATAAGAAAGGATTCATACTTTTCTTAAAAAGTTGAGCTAATCCTAAAGCAGCTGCATAATAGGTAATCGAGAAGGTAGCAAATATTTGCATAATCCAGATGACCAGTAAAAACGACTCAAAGCGTTCAAAAATTAATCCAGGAATTTCAAAACTTCGCATCAATTCAATCGTTGGCCATGTCCTTGTCATAACCCCTTCAATGGATAGAGCTCCAATAACCATAACAACTGTAATAACATAAAAAAGTAAAGGAATCGTTATGCCCACTAGTACAACCTTTACAGCTTTTGATTTATCTGATGGATACATAAATGCTACTATAAGCAGCATAATTTCAGGACCTAAAAATGCCAGTGTCGCTGTTTTGATCCCCTTTAACATGGGTACAACACCCAAACCTAATACTGGTCTAAGATTATCGATTTCAAAGATTCCTAAGCTTAAAAAGGCCACGAGCAAAAAAATCACAAAGGTTATAGGGAAAATAATTTCAAACAAACGAGCAATTGTATTGATGCCACCACTAATCAAATAAATCCCTACCCACAAAAAAGGCAAAATGATAGCCCATGTAGGTGTTCCTTCTAATAAGAAGAGAGAGGTTACCTCAGCCATTATGCGAACCTCAAAAGCAGAAATGGTAAAAAAATAGACAATTACACATATACTTATGAATGAGCCCAACCATTTCCCTATAATATCTTGATTGTATTGATAAAATGTTTTGTCAGGATATTGTTGGCTTAGCTTGACAATAATTACGCCCGCAATCATGGCAACAACTCCACCTAAAAAAACACTAATCCATACATCCGGCGTTTTTACTTTTTCTACAGATGCACGAGGTAAGGTAAGAATTCCAGTGGCAAGAATATAGTTAATAATAATAACAACTGCTTGTGATGTCGTTATTTTATCTTTTAAAGTGCTGTTCATGGCTGTTTTTCTCCTTTCCTCTTATTTCCCTTTGCGGATAGAATCTTTTGGCTTTAATAATCTCGGACGATGTTTCATCACCCTGAACGGCATACGAACCATAAAGTCTTTCCAGTCACCTGCTCTATACGGAACAGTAGGACTAAGATATGGTACGCCGAAGCTCTTTAGTTTCACTAAATGACTGCAAAGGAATAAGAAAAATAGGATGATGCCATATAGTCCAAATAAAGCAGCAGAAAACATCGAGACAAATCGCAGCATTCGTAGCGTGATGCCAGCATTATATTGGGGAATAGCAAAGGAGGAAATGGCCGTTAGTGCAACAACAATAACCATAATTGGACTAACAATTCCTGCCTGTACTGCTGCTTCTCCAATGACAAGCCCCCCAACAATTCCCATTGTCGGACCAATCGGCTTAGGCAAGCGAAGGCCCGCTTCTCGTAGTATTTCAATGGCAACCTCCATAATGAGAGCTTCGATTAATGCTGGGAAGGGTACCCCTTGCCTTGTCCCCATCATAGACAACGCTAGTTTAGTGGGGATTAACCCCTGATGAAACGACACAAAGGCAATATACAAGGATGGTCCAAATAAAGTGATACCTGCAGCAAAATAACGAAGCAAACGGATAAGAGAGCTAGGCAACCAACGTTCATAATAATCTTCTGGTGACTGCAATAACATATTAAATGTGACAGGTACAATTAAAGCAAAGGGAGTGCCGTCTAATAGAATTGCAACTCTTCCTTCCAGTAAAGCTGCAACAACACGATCAGGACGCTCGGTACTCTGTACTTGCGTAAACGGACTAAGGTAATTGTCCTCAATCAATTGCTCAATATAACCTGATTCAGCTACATCATCCAAATTGATTGTTTCAATCCGTTTCCTCACCTCTTTGACGAGATCAGGTTCCACAATTTCATCTATATAGGCTAAGACTAACTGTTTTTTTATTCGCTCCCCCACTTCCATTTCAATAATAGATAAATGTTGGTTTTCACCATGTTGCCTCAATAAAGAAGTATTGACACTTAATTTTTCCGTGAAGCCCACCCTTGGTCCACGTACCAATGCTTCAGAAACAGGCTCCTCAAGATTTCGAGTCTTTCCATGTGCGGTACCAATGATAAATACACTCGGTATACCGTCAACAATTAATACAGTAGATCCAGTTAATACTTTTCCCACGGAATTCATGACATTCGATTCATCTATAAGATCACTCACTGGTAGGATTTCATTTGCAATCAATTGTTGTAATTCATAACCTCTTATCAACGTGGAACTTTCTGAAAGTCCATTCATTAATGATTTTAAAATATGCTTGTCAATCAGCTCTTTATCGCATAACCCTTTAAGAAAAACGATGGCTGCACGATTACCAGTATTTCCAATGTGAAATTCTCTGAAATGAATATCCCAATTATGACCAAGTTCTTTCCTCATTAGTAAGAGATCTTCACTGTAATTACCTGTAAATTGCTCTAACGTTTTTTGAATAGGTTTATGCACCGTCTCACTTTGATCACTATATTCTTTTATATCAATCTTGCCGTTGCCCTTTTTGACAATAAAAAAACCATTAAACAATTTGAAAATCAAATATGGAATGAAAAATGCTAAAAAGCCCTGAAAAAAAACTTGCCAATGCGGCACATAGGAAATCACCTTTTCCCACATATTGATCACCCTCTTTAGTACAATCGTACAGAGTATCCCTACATGTTTTTAGCATTATCTAAGCAACGGCATTTTAAACTTCTAATCCCCAACATTCTTCTCAAAACAAGACATCTGCTCTTTGATAGCCATAAAAAAAACCAGCCTCAAATAATTTGAGAACTGGTATTAATAAATTGTTGAGGTATTGGATAAGTTGACTTGTCTTTCCTAAGTATTCTTCAATATCTATTCTACTTACTTTCTAAATCCAATTTTCTTTAACGAAATTGATTTCATGCGTTATGAGCAGGACTCCCCATTCCCCTCTCATACCTTATTTCCACCTTTAATGTTTAGGATAAATGAAATCTATTAAATAGGATATGGTATACTAGCTACTATGAAAAATTAGAAGGTGAAATTTATGCTAGAAGTCAGTGAAAGTAAATTAGCACAATATAGTCTACATTTTGTGAGCGAAACGCTTATTTTAGGAGAAGAAGCCTTGTCTCAACCCGAAGTCATGCTAGAAGCAGCCTTTACACAGCTTGCATTTAGTAAAATAGATATGGAGCAGCAATACGAATTTTTCCATGAAACCAATATTGAGCTTAATGAAGTTTTTACGTATTCTAAGACTATTTTTGAACAGAACAGTAACTTTCTAGAACAGTCACAAAATATGGCTAGGCACTTACATAGTGTCTCACAACATCCAAACATCAAAAGCGGTGAACTGTTTATTGGTTTGTTCGAAAATTGTTTACTATTGAATGAGGCTAAAAAGGTTATTGCCATTGTCAAAATTGATGAAAAAGAAATATTTTTAGATGTAAAAAATGACCACAATCAAATGATTATCAACGGCGTTGATGGTATTAACGTCAAGAAAATAAATAATATGGCTATCATTGTTGATATGGGATCAGATCAAGCACCTGCTGTGTTTATGAAAACTAAACGTAAAGAAGATATTGTTTATTGGCAAGAACGATTTTTAAAAATTAAAGCAGCAGATGAACATTATCATAAAACGGATTTAGCATTAGCTGAATGTAAAAAATACATCTTAAAGGAAGAAAATTATACAAACACGGAGAAGCTGGGACTTCTGAATAAAACACTAGATTATTTTAGAAATGAAGAGGAGTTTCAAGTAAACCATTATATCGACACCGTATTTGAGCAAGCAGATGCTAGCCAAAAAGATATCATCATCAACTCAGTCAAACCCTATGAAACAGTCATTTCGGACAGTGCATTAGAAAAGGCTGAGAAGAAGTATAAACGTAAAATCAAACTTGATGCCAACATTGAAATACAAGTAAATATTCAACATATCGATCAAATAGATGAGCTGATTGAAGTTGGCTATGATGAGGCAACGAATCGTAAATTCTATAAAATTTATTTCCAGGATGAACAGTAGAAAGGGCATTCATTTTTTATGAAAGCTGATTTAACATAAACAGATAAAAAATAATGATTCCCATTTCAGGTTATCCGCTTTCCTGTGGATTGGCGTTAAGCTACTTCCTTCGCTATCTCTACGTGCAGGGTCTCAAAAAGGCTCGCTTACCTACTGGAAGCGGAGACTTTCACTATAGTCAGCTAGTCAGCAGTAGTGGCACATTTTAAACATTGGAATTCAATTGATGTTCATCAGAAAGTGCTCCTAAAGCTTACAATTAGGAGCACAAAGCTAAAACCATCATACTCTGCACTAATGCCTTCGTTACTCGTGAAATTCCCAGGACGTACTCGGTCGTAACGGAAAACGCTCCTCTCCTTGCAGAATAGTAACGTTCAGTTCTCTTTCTCCCTATAGAAAACACTTTCGTCATGTCCTTGTACATATACTCCTCCCTTCAATCTAAATAAGACCCAATCCTTTGTGTAAGTTGTACTGTAAATAATGGCTATTTTTCAAAGCAATCGGGTACTAAAAAAGAGAGGACATGTCTTGAACTCCGCTCTTTGATTTCTTTAAAAATTTTAAAAAAAGATAAAACCTTTTCAATTGGTAAAACGTCTAATTATTGGTAACACAAGTTAACCTAAAGGAGAATTGATAAACATGAAAAAACCTGTTAAAAAAACATGGCTATTGGCTTCAGCACTAACACTAGGAATGGCTGTATTAACACCGCTGCAAGCTGGTGCAACATCTGTGGAAACAACAAATAATGTCATAATGCAAATAGAACAAAAAATACAAGGTACCGTTAAATATTTTGGTGGTGATGGCCTTACCATCAAAGGTACAGATGGCAAAAATTATTATATTGGGTTACACAAATTCTCTGATCAGCAAATCGAGCAATTGAAGTTAGTGGAAGGACAGGAAATTTCAGTTGAAGGTAGCATTATAGAGGATTACTCGGACTTCTATACCTTTGATGTGTACAAAAAATCACTACCTAAGGGAGTAACGAAAGAAGAGTTAATCCAATTAGAAAAACTCTTTCATGACATGAAAAAAGCAGGAAAAGAAGAGAATTATGAGGAAATGGAACGTCTCTATCAAGCGATGGATAACATCACAAGACCTTATGAATTAGCAAACTGGCAACCTGAGCCGTTTGAAGAATTTATCAATGAAGCCGCATTTACTGAAAAGAACATTGTTATTAAAGCTCAAGATAAAGAGCAGTTGAAAACTCTTTATACAGAATGGATAAAATTTATAAAAGAAGATAAAACGGAAATGGCACAAGAAAAAATAGATAAAATTTACACGATCCTTGAGCCGTATCACCAAGAGCTGTATCCGCCACTAACGTTTGAGCAATACATGGCGGACATGGAAGTAGATTTGACAAAAGAGGAACTCGCAGAGCTAAAATCTATCTATGATGAAGCTCAAAAAGCAGATAAAGATAAAAACGAAGAGTTATCAATGAAGCTTTGGGATCAATTCTACGAAAAGTTGAACTCACATTTTAAATATGAACAAATTTCCTTTGAAGAATATATGGCTGATATTGAATTCGAAATTAGTCAATCGGATTACACAAAATTAAAACAACACTATGAAAAAGCTGTTACCCTTGAGAAAGATGGGGAAGAAGAAAAAGCTGGTGAGCAATGGGAAGCCTTCTATAAAATTTTAGATCCTTATTATGAGGCCAATAAAGATGTTCTCGTCTCTGCATCTAAACTCATAATTAATGGGCAAGATTTACTTCCAGAGCAAACTAAATAAATTTTATTGGGGCTCTCCTATTGATATAGGAGTAGCCCTTTTTGAGTTTTCTGATGTGACAAAATTGTCATGTTATCCCTCGAATAGTCATGTTAATCGATGGTTTGACCATATTTTGGTTGTTATAGTAATCCATGTTGTAACAAATATATTACATTCTAAGGAGAAAACAACCTGACACGATTAATGAAAAAATCGATGATGATTGCTGTAATATTGATCTTTTGTATTTTGATACCCAAATTAGTACAGGCAGCATCAAATGATACAATTAGGAAAATTGATCAATTTATTGAGGAACAGCAAACCATTAGCGAAATCCCAGGCCTTTCGGTAATCATTGTTGATAAAGGGAAAACGGTATATCAAAAGGGCTTTGGTTTTGCAGATATGAAAACAAAAACGCCTGTCACTCCTCATACCCTTTTTGAGCTAGGCTCCACATCAAAAGCATTTACGGCGCTTGCTATTCTGCAATTAGAAAATCAAGGTTTGTTAAAACGCTCTGATAATGTTCAAAAATATATCCCTTGGTTAACATTAGCCTATAAAGGGAAGGAACAGATCATGACAATTCAGCAGTTATTGTCACATACAAGTGGAATTCCCTCTAATTCAATTACTCGAATTCCAGAAAGCACGGCTGATAACGCCCTTGAGCTAACGGTCAAAACATTACTGGATCATCCATTAAATCGCAAACCAGGTAGCTCCTTTGAATATGCAACGATTAATTATGATGTCTTAGGACTAATGATTGAGCATGTTTCGAAACAGCCATTTGATCAATATATCCAGCAAAATATTTTACAACCTATTGGCATGGATCAATCTTTTGTAGGCGTTCATCAAGTACAATCTAGCGGCGTTTTTGAAACTTGACATTTATTTTTTTATAAAAGTATCACCGCTTCATTTAAGCTAAAACACTAGCTACAATTCTGGATTGGGTCATTATAGAATAATCAATTAGACGAATACCCCTCTCCTTTCAATATCCCCACATACAATAAATTGAAGAAAGGAGAGGTCACAATGGGATACTTTGGAAACACAGGCGGTTTTAATTGTTGTTACGGAGGCTATAGTCAAGGCTTTGGTCAAGACTATGGCGGAGGTTATTGCATGGACTACGGTAAAAATAATAGTTCCACATTCGTTTTAATTGTTGTTCTATTTATTCTTTTAATTATTGTAGGCGCAACTTTCGTGCAAAAAGAATATTAATATGAATCATCTTTCACTGTAAGAAAACGAATATAAGCTAGTTGGCAACTATCGATCATGTCGTTACAGCACCATAACAAAAGGGTCACCTCCAGCTGGTGACCCTTTTGTTATGGTGAGAACACCTTGTTGATGTCATTATAAAACTTGCCTCGTCAAATTTTGTTAGTCCACAATTAGGTAAAAAGCCAGTTCTTTTCCCAGCTTTTCATCGGACTAGGCGTCTTTTTTAAGGAAATGCTATTGTTCTCACTTCAATTTCCGTTAATTCAATATAACCAATAAGCTAGACATAATTGAATAAAATGATAGAAATTCCAGATGCACAATTCGAGGAAAGTTTTATATTGAAAGATGGCAGAGAAAAATAGAACAGATAGCAAATAAAGTCGCCTGTTTTTCATTTCTCGCTTTTCATCATAAATAAATCTTGCTATCATTTCTTTATTTTCAGCAGGTAAAGACGTAAAATAGGGGAAAATTTATAGTTTATTGAAGAAATCTGGTAAAAAGGATGAGGTAAATGCATTAGCAAGATTAGGGAAAGTTCAAAAGTTTAATAGCAGAGGAATCTTAATCGATGGAAATTCTAAGACTGGATGGCAACATATTGATAAAAGACATGTGTCAGGAACTGCTGCTACAAAAGGGACAACACTTTTTCCAAAACACCTTGGTGAGGCGAAAATTAAAAATTTAATTATGGAGTCTCTAGAAAAAGGACAATTAGCAAGTGTTAATCCAAAAGATGGTATTGATGAAATGACAACAGTTGTGACAGATAATTATGTTATAAAAACTTCTTACCCAACCAGTGGGAAATCAGTCATCACTAAAAAATAATTAGAGGAGAGCACTAAATGCGAATAAAATTTAATGTCGATGAAGATATATTCGTTTTAAAAAACGAGGATCTTGGTTATGATTACTATTTCGATAGTTATTTAGAAGTATTAGTTAATGATGGAGATGTCGAAGAATTACTCTTTTCTACAACTATGCACAGTACTATTGTGATTGAATTAAATGAGTTATTAATACAACTTCATCAAACAAATGAAGTACAAAAATTAGACCCATTTGGAAACGCTAATATTATTAGCTTTGAAAAGAAAGGTCATCATCTCATTATTACGAACTACAGTCAATTATCTGGTAATAATGAATGGATACATACTTTCGATTTATTCGATTTTACAAGTGCTTATATTAATGAATTAAAGAGATATTTAAATTCTTTGATGGCGGTAGATAGTAATGTAATAAAATATAAAAGTTTTATATATCTTAAAGAAGGGTTAGACTCATTACAAGCAATTAATTAATAATAATGGAGTAATTCCCTTCCAAAAACAGAGAATCATATGAACTAACCCCATAAAAGTCAGATACTAATTTAAACTTTTATGGGGGTTTTTTATTCAAGCAGTCTAGCGATACTGCATCTATGATTGAAATTGCGAAAAATAATAAAAAATGGTGTAGAAATTCTCTTAAAGTCCTATACATTCAGCTATTTTTAACGCTGAAAAAATAATCTTCAACCTTCTAAATTTCCTTTAATCAGTTCATTTTTTGTCAAACCAAGCTTTATCGACTGCTTGTTGTAATCTAGTAAGGAGCGAGAATGGAAAGGGTATACTTATCTATTCTCAACTGAGTTTGGTAAAGCTTATCTTCGTTACTCCTTCAGTAGTGATGGGATTATATTATAAAAAAATCCAGATTCGTGTTATCGATTAACGACACACTTTTGCTAATTTATATAAATAGTTATTTAATCAAGAAGCAAGAATGTAAAAACTATTTGATAATTAAAGTTATCTTATAAACATATTGTAAGGCTTTATATACTTGTTCCATCCGTAAAGATTATGGATTTAATTTTATAGTTAAAAGTCATATTCTCAAACGGTAAATTATAAAAGCGCATATCTACATCATTGAATTGATTTAAATCAACAGCAGTATTAAAGTTTGTAGAACCATTTGCAGGAATAACATCCCATTCATATTTCATTGCTGACTTGTATACTAACTCGCTGAACATATCATAAAAATATGTTTCTGCTAAAATCCTTTAATGTCTTTATCTGTGTGATTTATATATTTCATAATAAAATTTAATTCATATCCATAGACATTATTATCAGTACTAGGATCTCTAGGAATAACATCTTCTAAAACTACTGTCAAAGATGTATTTAAATGATTGTCTTCATCAGTCTCTTCATTAGTGGAAGCTTTCTCGATAGCTAAATTATCTTGATTTGTTGTTACTGCTTTTTCCTCTTGATGTAAAGTCTCTACTTTTTCTTGTTCATTCTCACCTGATTTATCAACACGCTCTTCTTTCTGATTACATGCTGATAGAATTAAAATATACAATAAACATAGTAATAATAACTTTATTTTACTCTTTTCCATAATAATTCCTCCATATATGTATTAATCTATATGGTATCATAATTAGGAAATTCCACTCAATACAAAATAATCATTTTAAGTGTTAATAGTATAAATCAAATTAAAAAAATGTCCTTGCAATAAAGCTAAATAACTAGGAAAAGAAAATATGACATCTACATTGCATTTATAAATATAGCTAAGCTACTTTCCCAAAGAATGAACTTATTTTAAACAAGTAAATTTTTCACTATACCTTAGCAAACTTTTTTAATATGTTATTAATCTTAACAAAGCATATTCGTCTACACATATTGTTTTCTCATGAACGTAGCAAACGATATTTAAAATGACTACTATGTTATTTGAAGAAGATTTATTACCATCTGGATGGCTTCACGCTAAATGTTTTTTATCCTCCTTGTCGGAGAGTTGTGTGCCGAACAAAACTATACTATTAGATACTTTTGAGGTAACTGTAGCTACCTTGAAGCTTGATTGCTTCCTATTTTAGGAGATATAAAGATAAGTTGAACAGCCTTGTATTGCTCTCATGGCTGGCTCAAACGATCGTCGATTTGGATTACTGTTCGAATAGTTGCTGTCTCTTTTTAACATAGTAAAAAGCACCCAAATAGGAGTGCTTAATACAATAAATAGCTATCTAATTATTTGTTCATACGTTTTCCCTTTTACAGTAATTACCGCTTTAAGCGGCTTCCCATCCTGCTCTACTTGTTCTGGAACGGAAGCTAGAAAATGTAGTGTACCATTTTTCAGAGGTTCGATTGATGTAATATTTGTAAACGTGAAATCTGATCCACCTCGATTTTCTATTGTTGAGAAAGTCTTGTATTCGTATTTTCCATCATAAATAATTTTTACATCTACAAATTCATTAGATGTTTGACCTGTTGTTAGTAAACTTTTTACTGAAATAATTGTATCTAAGTACACTTCCCCCTCCTCTTCGTTTTTGTAATATGTATACACAGAACTTGGATTTGGTGGTGAAATTTGTTTACCAAAAATATTGTTGTTGATTGTGATTTCTGCGTAATTATCAACTACTAATACATTACCTTTAGTAATCGTCAGAACTTCCTCTACCTCTGGTTCATTTTCTTCATTATTTTCAGATGCCTTAACTTCTTCCTCTGCATTTTTCTCAACAGACTCTTTTGTTTTGTTATCTGAACTGCTGTTTTTATCACTTTGACCACAAGCTACCAATAAAATAGACACCAATAATAATAATCCTAGCTTTTTCATGAAAACTCCTCCTGTATATTAGGTGCTCTTCAAGTTACTTATCGTTATTTTCATTTAATTCATCTGGATAAACCATAGTATCAAATACTTCTCCATTTGATTCATCTTTAATATATACTGTGACTTTATAATGTTCAACGTCTGCACCGTTAAATAATTGGTAGTACATGCCCGCTAAAGCAAGCCCAAAGGATGCCAGTGCATCGAAACTACCTTCAAACTTTTCCTTATTTACTGTGAGTGTAAACTCAGAAAAAGATTTGTTATAAGCCACATCATTTATAGAAGCAAAATCTTCACTTGTTTTAAGTTCTTCTACACTTTTTACTATTCTTTCTTTTAATTCCTTCATCATTTTTTTGTGCTCGGATTTAGACATTTTATAAGTTAAAGATCCATCATCATTCTTAATAACTTCCTTAATTCCACTATTTTTTGCCTCCGAAATAATAGAATCTATGTCTTGTCCCTTGTAAAGTGTAGCCGGTATGGTAACTTCAACATTTAAAAGTCCTTTATCCACTTTTAATGTTTCTTCTGATGCTTTATCAGCACCTTCTTTTTTCTTACCACTATCATCACCTTGGCTACAAGCTACTAACAAAATACCTAGTAGCAAAATAAGTGGTAAAATAAGCAATTTTTTCATTTATTCAAACTCCCTTCTCCACAAATATACATGGATAATCGAGGTAATTCTATGATTATTTTCATATTTCTACATTTTTTACTCCTATCAATAAAAAAACACCCTCATGCGAGAGTGTCTGATATCTAAGCTATTTTTACTTTTTCTATCCATTACTATATTTTCATTTTCCTCTATCTAAAACCTATTTTTATAGCTTTTTATCAATCGGTATATTAAAAACTTATTAAATCTTTCCATCTATTTATATTTATTTGGTCACTACCTCTAATCCTTCAATGATGAAGAGAGACCCCGTCTAATTAGGTTTGCAGAGATAGGCTCTCTCCCCATCTCTCTAGCCCAAATTGATAACTGTCCTATATGATGGATTTCATGTGCAATCGTATGGCGAATGACTTCACCCCATGTATGTGTCTCAATCCTTCCATCTGCTAATGTATTATGGAGTAAACGCTCTTCCATACTGTCGTCCCATCGGTTTACAAAGTTTTCTACTTCTAAATGAAATTCAGCTTCCAATTTACGAACCTTTTCCAAGCTATTATATTCCTCAAAACTCTCCTGAAAATCAGTTTTACCTTGTAAAAGTCGTATCCAACTCCATTCGACATCAATTATATGGAAAAGTGTATGTAATATACTTCCCATTCCACCAGGTCGGTTTTGCAAAAGCTCTTCTTCACTCAACTCGTCACACCAACGAAACCAGTCTTCTCTTACCATCCAATTATATTTAAAAAGTAATTGCAAAAAAGTTCCTCCTTAATTTAAAAATGATTGAGTCATCTCAACAAGTTACTACTTCTTCATATATAGTTAGGATTCCTTCTCTTTAATTCCTTCAAATATGAGAAATTCGTACGCAAATCACGCTATAAATCATATAAAGGCACTGTTTGGGAACGTTTAAACCGTCGTTTCAGTACCATATACCCTTCAAAAAGTCGTAACAGACATATAGACGAAAAAGTCCAATACTGGATTTATATAATGGTGAGATTATTGCTTTAGCATATCAAAATGCCCGACACTCGATTTTGTGATGGGTTAGTGCTCCTAATCATTCATGAACGTGTAAAATACCATACGACCATTCACTCAGATCAAGCGTGGCATTATCAACATAATTCGTGGGTGCAAACATTAAAACAAAACAAGATTTTCCAAAGCATATCTCGTAAAACAACTTGTGCAGACAATGCCGCAATGGATAACTTCTTTGATTTACTCAAACAAGAAATATATGACGTGGAAGAATGAATCTCCTATGAAGCGTTAAAAAAGAAAATAGAGAAGTTTATCGATTACTACAATAATGAACGAATTAAAACAAAAACTGGCTGGCTTGAGCCCAGTAAATTACCGAACTCATGCCAGCCAATTAGCTGCATAACTAAAACTTTAACATTAAAAGGTCACTACCTTTGGATGTGACTTATTATGATTAATCAAATTCTACAGTGTCTTGCACTACTGATACCTTATAAACATTTTTAGTATTAATTAATACCGTTTTATAATTTTCTGTTTCAGTAAATGAATACCAGGACTTCTCATTGAATCCATTAGTAATTTCTTCTGCAAAAGTTTCTTGTCCAATATTAGTCTTGATTTTATATTCTTCTTCACGACTTTCTTCAAAGTAAAACTTTACAGTATATTCATAATCCATTAACCAACACCCCCCATCTATCTATATCATGGGACAAATAGGATGGAAGTAATCAACGCTTTTGATCAATTCACACTGTTTTTTTGCGAACTTTCCTAGTATTAAGAAATTCATTTTCTTACTTATTTATTTTTATGAGTTAACAAAATAAAAACCACATTCTTTTGAATGTGGCTTTAGTATTTATTCATTAAAAAAATCACCTTTGAAAAAAGGTTTTATTCCAACTTCTCTAAATAAATATTTTATTGGATGGCAATCATTGATCAAATTTCTGTTGGGAATTAAAATTTTCTCCCTGAGTTCTTTAAATATTTCTGGATTAATTTCCGGAAACCATTCTTCATAACTCAAATGTTTATCTTTCTCTATCAGAAGTAAATAAACAACAATAATTTCAAACATATAAGGAAATTCTCGTTTAATATTTTGATAGTTATCTAACAATGAAGTTATATAGTCCTCAAAATTAAAAAATTTTGCTCCTTTTTCATTGTTATATTGTAAACGTTCCTTTTCAGGTTTAAAGACAAAAGTCGATTGATTATACCAGTTACCTAACATGGTTGTTGTGGAAGCGATCTCTAGACCACCGATATTAAGTATACTATTGAATACACGCATGATTTCGTTTTGTAATAGTCCTGCTTCTAGCCTATCCCACATGTCATCCACAGTGAATTGATTATCGAAGACATTTACTACAAAGCCGATCATTCATCGAAAGGATCAACTGAAATTTCGTTACCTTCTAAACACATTTTCTCATTCATTTTAAGAGCATTTCTGAATACAAGTGCCTTCACAAAGTCGTTTGTAAAAGTTTTATCCTGTCCAATAATTCGTAATATAATTTGCATATTTCATCCACCCTTTTCGTTAGTTACATATTTTTATTTAAAAAGAAAAGAAGCCCTCGAAAGGACTTCTGAATTAAGGTACAGGAACAGCATCGGGTCTGGACTTTCTTGTCCAGAATAATATAGCTCAACAAATAACAAAAGACCAGGTACACCTACCTGATCTAATCTTATGGACAACTTTAATTGACAAATTTATTTAGCCCATACAAATTAGTAAAATCAGTATTTTTTGAAAAACCTTCAGTAATTTTACTGAAACGAAGCATCTTACATTTAGATATCAGTTCATCCCTAAAATTAGACGAAATAGCCATCTATACGAACTATCTGATAGATGGCTATTTACTGTGAGGACGAAACGATGTGCATATTTTTAAATTTTTGACTTACTTATTACCATTCATGTGTAATAGACGCATCATCTGCTTTACTTTCTTTTGCCGCCAATCCTAATGAAATATCTCCAGTAGTAATTGTAACCGAACCAGTAAACCCAATTGTCATATGTGTATAATGACCAAATATATTTGATCTAATATCACTAGAACTCGATCTATTTGCTTCGACTGATAAATAACCTGTATGAGAGTAGCCTGGTTCGCCTTTTATATTAAATAATGTTAGCTACTCCATTATTATTTTTTTCGTTTGATCCTGTATAATATCTGTCAGATCCGTGAATATCTCTAAATATATAACGGAAATTAATAGTATTGTCATATCTTACAACGTTTGCAGAGTGTGTAATCGCAAATGCATCTTCAAAGAATACCTGTGGTCCTTTTTCCACATAAATTCATTTTTCAGCAATACTCGTCCGTTTGTAAGCTTTGTAGAAGATAGAGTCATTGCTAACCAAGTGCTATTATTGATACCAACAGCGAACTGTTCTGGTTTATTCATTTCGCTAAAAGCTTCTTCTGCAGAATATTTAGTTACTTCCAAAGTCCCTTCAGGTAAATGTTTATTGGAAACAAAGTTGTAATAATTCGTAACATTCTGTGGCTCCTCTGCAGCAGTTAAATCTTGATAATATTCAACATATTCTTCTTTTGTCACACTTGGGGCGATGTCTTCAGTGAAGCCTACTGTTGTTAAATGTTCAATTTCTTCGGGAATCAACTCACTTGCATTTGCACTAAAGATTGTCAGAATAATAAATATTAAAAAAGGCATAACTAAAAATCTCTTACGAATATTTATAGTTTTCATCCTCTCAACTTTTTCTTAATTAAAATCAGTTTCAAATGCCTTAACCAGTTGTTCCCATTGTTTTACAACTGAATTCCAACGTTGCTCAGGGAAGCTGTTAGCAGTATAGTTAGACAAACTTAATGCTTCTCCAACCCTTAAAATGTATTCTGTATCCGCTTCTTCCCATTTTCCTACCTCAAATAAATCACTTTTTGGCAAAGGCTCTAAAAAATTGTATATGCTCAGTAGCATCTTTTTTTCTTTATCATTCAACACACTACTTGCGAAATTATTAGTTATTACCGAATCAACTAAAACACCTTTTACCTTCTCTAGCTGATTCATTACAATTTGAGGGTCCTGCCAATCGTTTTCTTTTTGATTGTTTATTGCTAAATTTAATTCATATAATTTGAGGTTTAGGTTGTAAATGAAGTATTCTTGTTTCCTCGAATTATCTTCTGTAAACTTCACTACAAAAAATAAATTCAATAGTAAGCTAATGGGTAACAATATTAATAACGCTTTATAAATCTTTGTTTTATTAATTATATCAACTCCTATAACTTATTTATTGTCAAATTACATAATTGACAAATATTATCAATTATTAAAATTAATACTAGAGTTAATTTTTAGAAATGTCAACAATTTCAATATTTTTAGCAAAATTAAGGTCCAAAATAACAAATGACTGGAATTTGTTATTTTAGTTTAAAATCATATTTAATAAAAGAAAAGAACCTAAAGGACTTCTGAATTAAGGGATAGGCACAACCCAATGAATCAGATAAAGTGATATAAAGATTGTCATTTACTTGCCCTCCACAATTCAAACTCCTTGCTCGCAAAGTCCATTCGATACATCCATCGGACTTCATGGCATAATAAAAAGCCACATCCAATTGGATATGACCTTTATGTATTAGTTATCTAAATAAATATACACTTCAACAGAATGGTTTTCTTCTAAATAAACAAAGTCACGGTTTACGACTTTGTAAAATGCGCTTCCCAAGCCTACTCTATCACCTACATTTGGCAAAACAGGTATTGTATCTTTAAATTCATTCATTACAAGACACTCACCGTTAGCTTCACAATATATAATAGATAATTGCTTCATTATCATTTACCCCCCTTTCTTGCTACAATACACTGGAAAGGTTTTACTGTGTGATAGGATTTTGATACATAATAAAAAGCCACACCTTGTTAGATGTGACCTTGAGTTGCTTTCCAACCTGCATCAATTGCTTGAATTTTTATTTCTTCAAAACTACCAATGTTAGACCTACTTAGATATACATTACATTTATTATGTTTATAATCCCATACAACTTTCGAAACCTTGAAATCTTTTCTAAATCCAGTATCATAAACATAATCATTAACTCTTGGTATAAAATCATTTTCTAATAGTGAGAAATTTTTATTTTCATCGAAATCAGTAAATGTATGATACTCACTAAAATTTAATATCAAAGTAATAAACATAAATAACAACTCCCATCTACCTATAAATTTTAATTTAATATGTTATTCTTTGCTATTTTCAAAACATCTGGAAAAAAGCGCTCAAAACCCAGTATTCGTAAGGTTTCAAGCGCTTTTCAATTTGGTTAAAAATTAACCTTTGATTTGTTATTGACGTCCCAGGAGGGATTCGAACCCCCGACCGACGGCTTAGCTTACCGCTATAGTTTTCACTACTTATACTAGGCACACCAAGCGTTTGAGACGTATTTAATTCGTATAAGGGATTCGGTCAAATTACGTTCTAAGACCGAAAGTATCTTCTTCACTCATTATAAACACTATACCTGAAAAGAATCCAGTTTTATCAATCTTCCAATAGTTGAACTTCATGATTATATGAAACTGCGTTAATCTCTGTCTTACTAATTTCAATACATTCAAAGCAATTCTCGGAAAAAACCATTAGATTGTGTCCCGTGGTACTTAATGTACTTTTAAATTCAATCCCTGAGAAACGAATATCCTCCTCTCTCATGTCAAAATCATTAATTGATTTAATCAAATCTACAAAAAACTGCGTTGGAAGATAATCTAATATGCTATCCCCTGTTTTAATTGGTTTTGAAATTTCATCGCTCAGTTTTCTAAAATTATCATAATTGACTATATATTTTGCAGGATTATCTTCAAAATCAAAAATACTAATTGTTTTTAGCTTTCGAAAATCTACCACCTTAATGTCATGTTTTAATCTAAAATTACCAATATATATTTTATCTTTTGTTTTTGGACGAATTTCTTTTATTACAGTCTCTATATCCTTAGCTAAATAAAGGTGACTTATTCCCTCTGAATTAGCTCTACCAGCACGTGCTAAAACCGCTGGAGGAGCGTACATCTTTTCTTTAATTAATTCTTCATTATTACTTATCCTAGCTCTATAAAATATTGAGTTTTCTTTAATAGTTCTAGTTAACCCTTCAATATATTCCTTAAAAATATCAAAATTAATATGTCTTGAATGAAATCTATTATTACAACGTATGTACGATATAAATTCCTCCCAAGTAAATTCTTTTAATAATGAACTACTATTTAAAAAGCTACTTGAAGTATATTCTGAAACACCCACTGTTTCTCTTAACAAGTCTACTTTATCAGGGAAATTACTCTTTAAAAGTTCTTCCAAAAAATCAACTACTCTTTCCTTTGGAAATACATCAGAGAATACATTATATTGATTAGCAAAGACATCCTTAATTAAAAATAATTTACCCGAAGGATAATCTTTAGGTAGTTCATCTCTTTTTCTAAATACATTAAATATTCCACTAAATTTTACATCTAGCCCTGAATCATAGCTGATATCATACACAAAAACATTTTGAGAACCACAAAAATCACAGCATGCTTTATTGCTTAAGCTACGGATTGTATCTTTAATAACCCCATGCATAAAGCATTTTTCACAGCATTTCATCCTTTTGTGTTCTCCTCTACTCTGTCTAAAATTTTACCTACTAACTCAAGATGATGCATAATTGATAATTTTTTCAAAGTCGGTAAACCTGGATAAGTTCCATCTTCATAATGTTGCTTAAAAACACTTATCGCATAAGTAGACATAATCTCATTAAAGTTCCGTTCATCTAACCAGGTAATCATTTTTCCTAATGCTTCAGAGAATTTACCCGCTGGGTCACTTGTATCTTCATTTGAATCAGATACAAAATGCATAATTTCCAAAGCGTTTTCATCATTTGGAAATACAATATGAATAGCTACAGCATAAGGAGCAAATCCAGCCTCATTATAATCTGCACCCACAATTGAATAATCAGAATATCCAATATAGCCATCTACACTAAAATAGAGATGTTCTTCAGAGAAAAACTCATGCTCACAATCTGCATAATCAGCATTTCTACTTAATTTATTAAATTTATCTTCTAATATAACTAATTTTTCTCCATTTAATTTCCTGCGATACGAACTGTCTTGTGGTACCACATTAATACATGGAGAATGAAGTAAGCCATTATCTTTATAAATCTGTTTATACAAATCAATTAAATTTCTATCACTATGAATTATCGCTATGTCCCCTAAAGTTATTTTAAATTCATCTAAATTCGCTCCAATTTGAGTTTTAGACTGTTTATTCATGTGATGTCCGATAATTACTGCATTGCTATTAATCATTTCTCTATATTGGAAATAAATCTTTTCAACAGATAATTCTTCTTTCATAGCCCCTACTTTTGGATTTGTAACTACTATTATTTTTTTCTCTCTTTCCTCAAAACATTTAATAGTAGAAACCAAAGTCGGACTAATTTTTATAGGTTCAATTATAGGCATAATTCTCTTGCTTAATAAATCTCTCGTTATTAGTTCCCTTAATGCCAATAAATCATATTGCCTACCTCTAATCAACGGATAATACATCTAATCGCCCCTTAATTTACATAATACATTTTCCACTTCACTATCATTATTGCATTCATTGTAAACTAACCATCTCAGTTCAAATGGTACTTGCTTTAATAAAACACTATTCTTAATTTTTTTTCTGTCAGAAATACTTTTAAAAACTAGACGCTGAGCTTCAAGAATATCCAATGCTTTAAACCAATTTAGAGACGCTTTGAAATATTCAACTGGTTTAACATTAGGTACTTCCCCAAACTTTAATTTTAAAATTTCTTCATATTCATACTTTCTAAGAAGTTTAAATAAAGCCTCATGATTCAAATTACATACATTATTTACGGCATTTTTCCTAATACTTAATCTATCCCTTTTAGTTAATACTATTATCCCTACGTCTAAATTAGCTTCTTTTAAAACTTTATAAACGGGATAATAAAGATTTTCTGATGTAACAACAAATATTTCATTAAACACTTTAGAATAATCTGTTAATTGATAGACTAATCTTTCTAAATTATCTAATTCAGTCTTAATTTCATAAACTGTTGCCTTTAAATTATTTATTATAATATAATCAGCTTTAGACTTAACAATATTTACTTCACTATAAGCCACTGTAGTAGATAAACTATATTTACCAAGAACAATTTTATTAAAAATAGTGTTCTTATAAAAAAATTCATTTCGATACTTTAAACTTAGTACTTTATAGTTCTCTGATACTTCCTCAATAAAAGAACAGTTTTGAAAGTCCTTTTCTTGTAATGTAGCGAATAGATTTCTTTTAGTAAAAAACCTATTTAAATAATTTATTTCCATCTCTTAATTCACACTTTCTAATTTGAATCTTTTAGATTAATAGAAAAAAATTATAATTTATTTCTCCAACTTGATAAAGAAAAATATTTCCTTCTCTATTATAAACCTTTAGAAATAATTATCCACTTTTTAACACATTTACAGTTCTTTAGGTAGAAGACTGGATACCCATCTAGTTTTCTTAATGTTATTAGTTTTATTTTATAGTCATATATAAATCACAACCTCACACTGTAGAAATGTACAAGGCTACACATACAATAATAGTTATTTTAGTATATCGAAAATACAGAAGTATATCACTTATTAATATCTAAATCACACATGTGACTTACTTCTTAAAAATAATGATTTTACCCAACAAAAAAGAGAGTCTAGAAGCCCTCTTTACCATGTAGCATTATGCGGTTATTTGAACGATTTTCTCAACAACGAACTTAGGTCGAAGGCATTATTCTAATATTATAGTACTATAAATGTTTATTTAAATACTGATTTAATAAAAAGCTTAGCAAATCTCTTTCCTTTTCTTTCTTATTACTTAAAATCATATTTAATTAGTCTTTTTTGCACTTTATACCAGTGCCGTTTGATTTGGTTATTAATCAATGACTCTATAGGTAATTCCGACATTTCATTATGTGCTTTTTCAGCATAACTAATAAAGTTACCATAGCCCTTATAATCCCTACCCATATGAGTATATATTTGATATAAAGATTTTCGATAAACTTTTTTATTATACTTCGCAGAATATCTATTTACTATTCTAATTTTTTTATAGACTCGACTATAATATTTAAATACACTTTTTTCACGTAATTGAATTCTCTTACCATCAAAAGAAAATCCTAAATAATCAAATTTACTTACTCTTTGCTCATCTTCTTGTTGCTCTTCATTAAAAAGATAAATTTGGTTATTGCTATATTTGAAGATTTCCGTCTTTTCTTTTTGTACCTCTAGCCCTTCATATTCACCAATAATAGAAAGTATATTTTCTTCCACGGTATTTCGTAAAGCAATTTTATCTACATCGTCTTCTAAAGGTATAACTATTACAATATCATCACAATATCTTCTATACATCCCACTATAAGTAGAGACTAGTTTTTTTATTCTCTCATCTGCTTCAATCATAAAGATGTTTGATAATACGGAACTCATACCAGAACCTTGTGGAACTCCTTTATCCTTTCCTGGATTAAATTCAATAAAACCAGGATTTTTCTTTTGTTCTCTAAATTCTTCAGGTGACATATACCTAGTGATATCTCTATTCTTTATTTTAACTTTATAACCTTCTCCATACTTCTCTTCTAAAAAAGAGTCTAGTTTTTTCTTATCTACATAACAATACTTTGTTAAAGACTTATATAACTTATACCAATGTGTAGGTAACTCATCTACGTCCAAGACCCTTTTTAGATTTTGCTTCAACACTTTATGATTAAGATTATCAAAGAATGATGTAAAATCCATCATTATAATTAATGCTTTTTCTTGTTCTATTATTTTTTTAAATACTTCCTTAGCAAAATGAATATTGTTTTTCCCTTTTTTATTATCACGATAAGCTAACACTTCATTATCGATATCTATTACATTCTTTACATACTTTGTATAGCTCTTATTTAACTTCTCTCCATAATATTTGTATATATAACTATCCATATGTGAAGCAAAGAATATTAATCTTTCTTTTGGCTTTCTATACTTATATTCTTTTTGATTTTGAGCTATTCTAGCTTCTCTATTAGTATAATCAGACTTAATAGTATATTTTTTTAAATCCATTTTAAAATGAACAAAAGGATAAAAAGCATATTTTTCCACAAATTTCGTATTACTAATTTGTGGATAAACACGCTTAAAATTAACTCTTGTATCTAAATGTAAATATGCTTTAGGTTTATATTTTTCAAAATCTATTGTCATAGTATATTAGTCCTTAGTTTAATTTTAGTTTGAAGAGCTAGAGAGCTTAACTTGCCAATTATAAAGACTGCTCTCTAGCATACAAAAATTGCAGACTAAGTAATAACGTCTAAATAGCGGACTCCTTAGCCTGGGCATCTCATCAAACTGAATAAGTGTTATAATCATACTGTGGATGTATATCCGTCAGTGACTATAGGAGTTGTTTACGAATTGATTAGCGTATCAGAACAATTGATTAATGAATCTATGACAATAGTAGTCAGTATTCTTCTTCAAATAATTCTTCAAATGCTCGCTGAATCGCTTGCGCTGAAACTTCCAACTAACATTCCCAATTGAATGCACAACCAAACATTACATAAAAATACCTAATTTGTCAAATATAGCTGACCATTTGACAAGTTCTACTTTATGATTATATGTAACCACTTAAGTTCCCATAACTTTTCAAAACCTTCATATGCTGTTGAAATTATGATATCTGTCAATCCCCTTTTGGTGTGCGTGTAGTGGGTCGTCCTTGTTCTCACTTAGGAATAGCTAAAATATCGGAAAATATGGGGGGGTACACTTAACTTTGATAAGCAAAATTCTCAATACTTGTCAAATGGCTCTGTGTGACTTTTTCGACCTTCATTGACCAAATGTGTCAACTCGCCCTATCACGGCTTGTCATGGCTCTCCTATATCCCTGAACAAACCGTCTGACAGCTTCATCACAGCTCAAATAAAATCTATATTTTATTTCTTCATTTAAACAATAACAATGTGATGAAAAGCCTTATAAATTAAAGGATAAATACCGAAGGATACAGTTTGCTATCTGATTGGATTCACCTTATAAATGAGAAGAAAGATACACCTTTAATACTATTTTCAATTAATAAAGATACCTCATGAGGAACTGATACAACAATGATTGTATTTTATTTATCAAACTATTAATTATAGATTTGAAATTTTTAGTAAAAACTATTATAATTAATTCATATTTTTATTATTTTGCTCACCTACAGGTTCGATTCCTGGACCTTCCAACCATATAAGAAATTGGTGCTTCACCATTTTGGTGTCTGCAATTACTTCCACAAATATGGCTAACTTATCGAATTTAATTAGTCAAAGTGTTATTACAGGAGGGATTACTATGTCACTAATTTTAAATGCATCACCACTAGTTGTTTTAAGCGTTATTCTTGTAATAACTGCCTTTGCGGGCGTAGCGGAGGGTTAGCTCTGGGAGCGGTGGGTGAAACCCGCAAACAACTAAAAAAGCGTAAACACTGGTCTTAATAGTGTATTACGCTTTTTTTATTTATAATGGAATATGGTATCCTAGACGTTTGTGTGCGATGGGAACGTCATAACCTGTCAAGTTTAGTTGAGATTGGTGTTACTAGGTTTCCACCAACGAGCCAACATAACCTCATTCGTCATTTCGACCTCTTGGAGCAAGCTATGAAGCTCCTGTATTTTCACGAGTGGCTCTGTCGCTCATGTGTCAAACTCAAAATAAAACGATGATTTTACCTGTACTTCTATTTTTCAAGAAGCAGTCATAAAGCCTTATGTATCAATGTTTTATGCTTCAATTGAATTTTCATATTCACCGATAATCTTGTAAAAAGAGTTCTTTTTCAGCTCTAAGATTTCCATGAACTTTACCCCTGTGATTGTTTTATCTTTCCATGCTTGATAATTAGCTTCTAGGTCTGCTCTCTGTTGCTTTGATAGTGTAGATAGGTTTAACTGTGGTCTGCCCAGATGTTTCCCCTGTGCTTTAGCTACTGCAATACCTTCCTTTTGACGTTGTAGCATCTTTTTGCGCTCCTGTTCAGCTACATAAGCCAACAAAGATAAAAATTGGTCTTCCATTAACTTTCCCATGTCGCCCATCGTCTTGAACTTCCAGCATTTATTATGATGGCTTTAGTTAAATTTGTTCCAGATACAATTAATCATTCAGGAATAATGTCATTGTTTATTTTATCTTTTGTATTATTTATAATTGCAGGTATTTTCACTAAGGTATTAAGTCTTATAGGTTTAACAGAACAGAAGTTAGACGAATTAGGATTCCTAGGTTTAATTATTTCCGCCTTGACATCTTTTATCTGTATAATTGTAGGATATTATTGGATAAAAACTCTTCACCTAACATCTGTACAATTATCTTCTATGGGCATTTTAATTATTGCATCCATTACTACAATTATTTTAACTATCCAATTAAAAATTTTAGAGAAAATAGAATAAACACAAAAAGCCCAGGCTCAAATTAATGAGTACCTGGGCATTTTTTGTGTTAACGAACATTTTGACTATCACTATTTAATTTTAACAATATAAAAATAACTAAAAAAACAATAGAGAGTCCTATTGGAGCAAATGTCACGAAATTAATTAATGCATTATTCATCTCAAACCATTTTTTAATAGGTTCTTCTTGTTCAAATACAAAATCTGGATTCTCCAATATAAAAGCAATTCTATTTAACAAAACTAAAAAACAAAACATGAAAAAAGATAAAACACTGCAAATTAACATAAAAAACTCTTTTAAATTCATTTTATTCATAAAAACTCCCTTTTACTTAAATTATTATGATATACTAACATTTGTAAGAAATAGAATATATTAGGAGGAAATAGTGAAAATGAGAAAAATTTCTTTACTGCTTTTTGGAATTATATTGACATTATTGGTTTATGTTCCTAGTTTAGCAGAAGCAACCGAGGTATTACAAGATGTAGATTATGAAGTTGGGAATACACCTACAGCAGATTTATCTGAGGATAGTACAATGTACGAAGAAGAGTCTGTTGATGAAATAACACCTAGATTTGGTCCAACAAACATTACTTATAAAATCACTGATAAGAAAGTTGTAGGTAGAGGTTGGGGTGATTTTAGAAATGGACCTACAGGTACAGGACCAGGAACATTAAGTATTAATCATTCAACTACTCTTAATCGCGAATTTACAAATACAATATCAGGAGAGTTTCCAATCGGAGAGGCTAAAATTGGAGCATCACTAGGTGTAACAATTGGTAAAGCAAAAACTTATGGGACTTCCTATACAATTACTCTTGCAAAGGGCGAGAAGAAAACAATTCAATTTCAGCCTAAATATGTAGTATATGAAGTAACGCAAAGAATGTACGCAAATGGAATAGCTACGAACACTTACAAAAAGGCTGAAGTTGTAGTATTTGAAGACTGGGATTACAGCTGGTATTCTAACAAATAAATGTTAGTCACAAATTGAGCCGTCTGATTAGATGTGCTTAATAGTACTATTTAAAATGACCAAGACGGCAATTAAGCTATCTTGGTCTTTACATTTTAGTTACTGCGCTGTGCAATGATAAGTTTCAAACCTTCATAGTCACCTGTAGTCATTGTTCCAGCGTCAAACTTATCTAGCCATGACTTATCAATTTTCTTTTTATCAACTGATTGTTTAATGTAATCACGTACTGCATCTTTTGTTGTCTCGTTTGTGAATTTCATTGTGTCATCATCCTTTTCTGTTGGTTTATCGGATTCTTTTGGTTTCATTGCTTCTTCAATTCGTTTTAAGAAACTACCCCAACGGTCTTCGCTTAAAATTCTATGTGGACAATACTTACCGTTCCAATCTTGGTGCTTCTTCACGCGCTCAATACCCCATTCAAACTGTTTTAATAGCTTTGCAATGTATTGAACAGCGTTTTCCTCTGCAACGCCATAACGAACACCACCACTTTTGCTGTAACAAATTTCTACACCAATTGAAAGCCGATTACCTTTCTTTAGGGCGTTAAGATCGGTACTCCCTCCACCGTCCCCACAATGCCAGGCGTTACGGTTGAAAGGAATTGCTTGAATAATCTCTTTATCATCAACAGCAACATGATATGACACCTGATTGTTATTACCAATCATGTACGAAATTTCATTTTCCGCTGGTGCATCATTGGCTGTATTGTGTACAGTAATGAACTGTGGTGCCATCGTATATGGAGCCTTTAATGAATACTTGTTTGAAGGTAAAAAAGTCTGTTTAAATACGTAGCTCATTTAACCTCACCCTCTCCTGTTTTATCCTTCACGATTGCTAAAATATTTTTAATGAAGTCAGGCATTGGCAAGCCCATCTTTGTACCATTCTCTGTAATTGAAATAAATTCTAATACACAAAATGCAATGGCTGCCCCATCCCCTGCGTACTCAATACCAGGAATCACAACGGACAATAAATAAACCGATCCAACTAGCATTAAGTAATAAATCTTGCGTATGATACCGTTAAAGCCTGTACGACTGTTTAAATTTTGATTAACGACTCCACTCATGATACCTGTGGCATAGTCAATAACCATGAAACCGATTAAAACAGTAACAGCCATTCCTAGACCATCCACTGAATATGAAATGATTGTGCCTATTGTTCCACTTACTACAGCGATCCATTTTTCCATTACAACACTTCCCCTTTTTCCAATATTAAAAGCACCCTCAATTTGAGAGTGCTTTATATAAAAGAAACAAAAGGTAAAAGAAAACGTGTAGTAACTATTCCTTCAAATATTCTGAATGATTTAGTTACACCTGCAGCAGTAAAAAAATATCAACTGGAAGAGGCAGGCGAGGAGCGAGTATGGGAAGGACATACTTTTCTTTTTTCAAATGAGTTTGGTAAACCTTATCGTCCAGATTCAATAAGTCAGTGGTGGGATCGTTTTATGAAAAAGAATCCCGATTTACCTAGAATTCGTTTTCACGATTTAAGACATACTTCAGCTACCCTTTTGATTCATGCTGGTGAACATCCAAAAGTCATACAGTCGAGATTAGGTCATTCAAATATTACAACTACCATGAATACTTATGGACATCTTTTACAAGAAACGGATCAGCGAGCAAGTTCTCACTTTGATAAACTTTTTGATGAAAAAGATTGATTTGGGCACCTCTTGGGCACCAAACAGAATATTATGCATTTATGCATAAAAATAAAAAGCCTTACAACCGTTGTGGCTGTAAGGCTTTTTATGACGTCCCAGGAGGGATTCGAACCCCCGACCGACGGCTTAGAAGGCCGTTGCTCTATCCAGCTGAGCTACTGAGACATGGTGTCGTTTCTATGTATTTCATAGGAAGGACAATACTTATTATATGTACTTTATGGCATAATGTCAACATTAATTTTACTATGTAGGCAAGGTTTGCCTCATATTGTTCATCATATGTTGCCACAGCTTCGATTATACCATGTCTTACTTCTCTCAAGAAGACGAATATGAAAATATTTGCTACACTATTGGCGATAAAAAATTCGGAGGTATGTAGATGTTTAAGGATTCGGTTGTTGTTGTTACAGGTGGCGCACAAGGGATTGGCAAAGGGATGGTGCTTGCATATGCACGGCATGGCGCAAAGGTGGTAATTGCTGATTTAAATGACGGTTTAGGTCAACAATTAGAACAGGATATGCTTGCACAAGGCTACGCTGTTACATTTGTTCAAACAGATGTAACGAAGGAACAGGATATCGTTCAGTTAATGCAACGAGCTGTTGAGCAATATGGGACTATTCATATTTTAATTAATAATGCTGGGAAGTTTCAGCATATCTCTCCTTATGATGTGACGTTTGAGGAGTGGAATCATCTACTACACACAAATTTAACGAGTGCCTTTTTCTGTGCAAGAGAGGCTGCGAAGGTGATGAGGCACAATGTGAAAGGTGGTTCGATTGTTTCGTTAGCATCTACACGGGCTGAGATGTCAGAACCTAATACAGAAGCCTACGCGGCTACAAAAGGTGGTATTGTGGCGTTAACACATGCTTTAGCGCGGTCTTTAGGTCCTGATCAAATCACGGTGAATTGTATTTCGCCTGGCTGGATTGAAACAGGCGATTATGAGGCACTTCGACCAGTCGATCATGTACAGCATTTATCAGGAAGGGTTGGTGTGCCTGAAGATATCGCACAGGCTTGTCTCTATCTAACAAACCCCGTAAATAATTTTGTGACAGGCATTAATCTTACGGTCGATGGCGGCATGACAAAGAAAATGATGTATGAAGAGTAGTTTTGTCATTTGCTCTTCCTTACTTGTTCTTCATACCCAGAGTTTCCTTAGAGTATGCTACTGTAGGAGAAAGAACAAGAAGGAGTGAAGCCTTGTACCCCTATTCAAATGGTTTTTCATTAAGCCAGTTGTATCAAGCCCCCTCTACTCAATATACGGCACCGATTCGTCACTTTTTACATTCACATGATTACCGGCGCTGTATCAGTAAAATCGAAGCTGATTTTATGGCGATGAATCGCTTACTCTGGATGGAGCATGTCAATTGGACGCGAATGACGATTATTAGCATTGTCTTCAATTTACCTGATCTTCCTTTTGTGCAGCAGCGTCTGTTACGAAATGCGGCTGATTTAGGAAATTGTCTACGTCCCTTTTACGGCGACTCTATAGCAGATCGATATACAGCATTAATTAAAGAACATCTGCTGCTGGCTGCTCAATTAGTGACAGCTGCTGCTAAAGGAGACGCTACCACAGCGGAAGCAAAAGAGAAGGAATGGTATCGCAATGCAGATGATATTGCACTATTTTTGCATACGATTAATCCTTACTTAAGAAGAGAGGCTGTCCAAAAAATGTTTTATACGCATTTAGCTTTAACGAAAAATGAAGCCGTGACGATGATCCAGAAAGATTATCAAGCGGATATAGACGTTTTTGATGAAATTGAAGCAGAAGCTCTAGCCATGTCAGATATGATTGCTGGCGCCATTGTGATGCAATTTTGTTATCTTTTTTAATGTAAAAAACCCATTTATTTGCGTTCAACTACTGGCAGAAAAACTTTCGCTACTTTGTTTTTAGCAAAATGAGCAATAGGCTGCGTTCCCTGAAAATTCCCCTTCATAAAAGAAGCTAATGTATTACTGTGAATCGTTGCACTTGCCCGCTGTAATTCCCATGGTGAGTGGTGGATATCAATTCGAAAAAGGGTATCCTTCCACTTGGCCCATGAATGATAACGTTCTACAATCCATTGGTCAAAATTAGTATTCGTGTTATCTTCTATTGTATAAGTAACCCTTAATCTTTCGTCACAGGCTTTGTAATGGCTTGTATATGAAAAGTGATTTTCTCTTTGTTTTGCTAAGATTTTGGAGAAGCGGTATGGTAAACTGCCTAATGCCGTGATTTTTGACACGAAATAATTCGTTACATCTAAATGAAAAAAATAGATGCCTTTCATGCCGTTATACTCTACATATGTTCGGACATTCAATTGTAAATAGATATTCATCCCAGGAATGGTTGGTAGAAATCGTAGTCGATGTCGATGAACTTTAAAAAGGACAGCACTTAGCCAAGCATTTTGTTCAAAGAGATCAAGTTTTAGTTCCTCAGGTAGATGTTTTTCTAACTCTTTGGGGTCTATGGGCCAGTGTAAAAATAGAACATCTTGCCATGTCTGTGTCATCATCCACATAGAAAAACTCCTTTCTAACTACTAGCTTTTCCTAGAAAGGAGTTATTCAAACAACTGGACTATTTATCTTGCTCAGCATATTCTATTTCAACATACCGATAATATAAATTTCGTAATTCAGATTCTTTAAATAAGCCTAAATGGTTTTTAAATTGAGGATGAACCATTATCCCATGAGCTCGTAACTCTTTGACAAACCAACCTTTTGAAAATTTATGCACCGACCCCATTCTCCTTTATCTTTATTCATACATAGAGTATGCGATTGGATTCTGTAGAGTGCCTATATACAATAAAAAACGAGAGAATGAATGTCTCTCGTTTTTACTCATGTGCCACAAAAAGTACGATATGGTTGATTAGACGGTTCAGGTAATGCAGCATATTCTTGTTGCTCTTTCGTATGGGCATAAGGCTGAGCAAGGACTTTTAATAAATTGTTCATAACACTATAGTCGTCTCGTTCTACAGCTGCTTCTAAAGCTTCTTCTACCCTGTGATTGCGAGGAATAACAGCAGGATTATGTTGACGCATTAATTGTTGTGACATTTCTTTCGTTTGCTGCTGTCTCGCTAATCGCTCCGTCCATTTTTGATACCATTCTTGAAACGCTGATGCATTCATTAATGGGGTAACTTCCATTTGCTCAAAGGTTAAAGCGATAAACGTATTCGTATAATCTGCTTCGTATTGTTGCATAAGCTGGAGAAGCCCTTCAATAAGCTGGACATCTTCTTGCTCTTCATTAAAAATACCTAGCTTTGCGCGCATCCCCTTTAACCAATTTTCAACGTAAAAGTGAGGATATTGTTGTAGCGTGTCTTGTGCCAATTGAATAGCTTCTTCTTGATCATCGTGAATGAAAGGGAGTAACGTCTCAGCTAAGCGTGTTAAATTCCAGCCACCAATGTTGGGCTGATTGCCATAAGCATAACGACCTTGCCGATCAATAGAGCTAAATACAGTCGCGGGATCATAGGTGTCCATGAAAGCGCAAGGACCATAATCAATGGTTTCACCGCTAATGCTCATATTATCTGTGTTCATGACTCCATGAATAAAGCCCACTAACTGCCACTGTGCTATTAAGGATGCCTGCTTCTTCATGACTTCCTTTAGCAAATAAAGATAACGATTTTGAGTGCCAGTATCAGCTGAGAAATGACGTTCTAATGCATAGTCAGCCAAGCGCTGGAGCTCTTCATCTGTTCCCCATTGTGCGGCATATTGAAAGGTCCCTACTCGCAAATGACTGCTGGCAACTCGCGTGACAATTGCTCCTGGTAATTCAGTTTCTCGCATAATCATTTCACCTGTAGCCACTACTGCAAGACTACGTGATGTGGGAATCCCTAACGCAAACATCGCCTCACTCATGATGTACTCCCTTAGCATTGGTCCTAACGCAGCTCGTCCATCTCCACCACGAGAATAAGGTGTTCTACCAGAACCTTTTAGTGCGATATCAAACCGTTCCTGTTGAGGTGTTATATGTTCTCCATATAAAAGCGCTCTACCGTCACCCAACATATTAAAATGACCAAATTGATGCCCTGCATAGGCTTGTGCAATTGGTTCGCCACCTTCTGGGATTTTATTGCCAGCCAAGATAGCGACTCCCTCTTCCCTCTGTAAAGCTTGAGCATCTAATCCAAGTAACGCTGCAACAGCTTCATTTAACAGAACTAGCTTTGGTGAACGAACAGGATTTAACGAAATATCGGAATACATAATACTTGGTAGTCGAACATAACTATTATCAAAATGCCAGCCAATTGTCTTTTCCATGTTTTCTCCTTTATTGCCTTTTGATTTATTTTTGCTAATTCAACATTAATCATTCCTAGTCAAATTTACCACTAGAAAGCCTACATAAAAATCCACATAACTTTAATGTTATGCGGATTTTTATTTTATGTTAATTTCGTTGAAAAGTATGGGTCGCAATACTTTGATGATCATCTGTCAAGCAAGCGACTTTAAAAGAGGTTGCAGTGATTTCCACAACCGCAAAGCTTTTCTCTTTACGACCACGTGGTTTTAATAAGCTTCCAGGATTTAAAAATAATATATCATCAATCATTTCGGCACCAAGGATATGAGAGTGACCAAAGCATACGATTTGTGCGTTCACCTCTTTGGCCCGATAGGTTAATGATAAGATGGAATTTTTCACATTGAATAAATGGCCATGCGTCACAAAAATTTTAACGTCATTGACTGTGAAAATTTCCTCTTCGGGGAAAGCTGTTTCACGATCACAGTTTCCTCTTACTTTTTTCACGCCTTTTAATGCCTCATGTGAGAAAGGAAGTTCACTATCTCCACAATGAATTACAACATCTATTTCAGGATAAAAACCTTTAACCTTTTCGATGACATGACTGTCACCATGTGTATCGCTCATAACAAGTATTTTCATGGATATCACCTCTTATTTTATAAGATTTGGTAATTGTTCCTTTAACTTGCGAATGGCATTGCCACGGTGAGAAATAGAGCCTTTTTCCTCTGGTGAAAGCTCAGCCATCATACGATTTAAGCTTGGTACGAAAAAGATTGGATCATAGCCAAATCCATTCGTTCCACGTTTTTCATGTGCAATAACCCCTTCACATGTGCCGAATACCGTTGTCGTTACAAAATCAGGTCCTGCAATTGCAATGCAGCAGCAAAAACGTGCAGTACGTTTGTCATCTTCGACACCATGTAAATTAGCTAACAATTTTACCATGTTTGCTTCATCGTCATGATCGCCAGCATAGCGGGCAGAATACACGCCTGGCTCACCATTTAATGCATCCACTGCTAAGCCACTATCATCTGCAATCACAATTGTGCCAAGTTCCTTCGCCAACGCTTCTGCTTTTAAGATTGCATTTTCTTCAAATGTTGTACCAGTTTCTTCTATTTCCATTTCTGGTGCTACTTCAAACATTGTCACTACTTCATAACCTAGTGGACCAAATAATGCTTCGAAATCTTTTGCTTTTCCTTTATTTTTTGTGGCAATGACTACTTGTTTCATAATTATTGATTCCCTCCGACTTTGTTGGCCAGTTCACCAAGCGTTGTTTTTTGAAGATTTACTAATTGCTGAATGCCTTTTTCACCTAATGCTAACAATTCATTCAGTTCTTCACGAGAAAAGGTAGCTTCCTCACCTGTACCCTGTATTTCAACAAATCGCCCTGTACCTGTCATCACAATATTCATATCAACAGCAGCAGCCACATCTTCTACATAATTTAAATCAAGAATGGCACCTTGTTCTTCTACAATGCCAACACTTGTAGCCGCTAAAAAGTCTGTTACTGGGAACTTCTCAAATGGCTTTTCTTCAGCAAACTTAGCAATTGCCTGTGTCATTGCAACAAATGCTCCTGTAATAGATGCTGTACGAGTGCCACCATCAGCTTGAATAACATCACAGTCAATCCATACAGTGCGTTCTCCAAGGGCTTCTAAATCGACAACAGCACGTAATGCACGCCCAATTAAGCGTTGAATTTCCATCGTACGGCCATTGACTTTTCCCCGTGAGGATTCACGTGGTGTACGTTGAGCGGTTGCACGAGGAAGCATTGAGTACTCGGCTGTGATCCATCCTTTCCCTTGGCCACGTAAAAAGCCAGGTACTTTGTCTTCAATTGTTGCTGTGCAAATTACTTTTGTATTACCTACTTGAATTAATACGGAGCCTTCTGGGTGTAATAGATACTCAGTATCCATTTTTACAGGTCGTAGCCCGTCTGCATTTCTTCCATCAAATCTTGTCATATCATTCGTTCCTCCTAAAAACTTTCGCGCCCTCATCTTATCACAATTTGTGCCATCAAAAAAGTACTCGGACGTTTATGTACATAGCTAAAAAAACGGCAAAAATCAGCCTAGCCTGTTGCTAAGCTGATTTTTTATTTTAATGTAATACGTTTTATGTCAAGAGTACCTTGCTCCAGCCAATTCTCAGCGATTGAACGGAAAATTGGAACAGAACCAGATGCAAAAAATTTATGAGCAGGCACCGCATCAGCATTTGCTAAAGTGCCGTTATACGCTAACATTTCTTGAACATCTTTTGCTGTTTCCTCCGCAGAAGATAACACATTCACATCTCCTCCGACAACAGCTTCAATTTGTTTTTGTAAAATAGGGTAATGTGTACACCCTAAAATAACCGTATCAAATTGTCGATTTTTCAACGGCTTTAAGCCTTCAGCTATTAACTTATTTGCAAAGTCACCTTTGTATTCGCCACTTTCTACAAGTGGTACGAATGTTGGACATGCTATTGGGATAATATGTGTTGACGTATTAAGTGATAATAAGGCTTCTTCATACGCCCCACTTTTAATTGTTCCTTCTGTTGCAAGCACAACGACTTCATGTCGCTTCGTCTTTTTTACAGCTGCACGTGCGCCAGCATTAATAACGCCTAGTACCGGAAAAGGCATATTTCTTTGTAAACTTTCGAGTGCTACTGCAGTCGCTGTATTACAAGCAATAACGAGCATCTTAATATTCATTTTTTCGAGTGCTTTTGCCATTTGCCAAGTGAAATTCCGTACTTCCTGACGACTTCTTGGACCATACGGACATCTTGCTGTATCGCCAATGTAATAGATCGTTTCGTTTGGCAATCGCTTCATGATTTCTTTTGCTACGGTTAAACCGCCTACTCCTGAGTCAATAACGCCTATCGGGGCATTCATACTTTCCGCCTCAATCCTGTTTCATGTGTACATGTAGTTTTTCTAAATAGCTTGATAATTGCGCGACTTCTTGTTCATTAAAACCAACAAGCATCTCCTGCAAGTATTGCTGCCTTTTTTCAATAACTTCTTGAATAATACGTTCGCCCTTTTCGAGAAGATGAACGACAACAACACGGCGATCATTTTCATCACGCACACGCTTGACTAATTCATTTTTCTCCATTCGATCCACTAAATCTGTTGTTGTGCTAAAGGCTAAATATAAACGGTTTGATAATTCGCCAATTGTAATATCACCAAGCTCTTCTAACCACTGTAATGCAACAAATTGTGGCGGCGTTATCGCATAGTCGGAAACAATTTCTCTTCCCTTTTGCTTCACGATGGCCGCTATATAGCGTAATTCCTTCTCAACCGTTGCAACGGTTTCAGGTGAGTGCTTTGTTACTTCATCCGACATATAACTATTTCACTCCTAAAAATACGTTGAATAGTTCTATTTTGTCGTTTTTTTCACGAAATAGCAAGTGTCCATTAGTCTAATTTAAATTCTTCCAAGCGTAACAGCTCAATTAACGCCTGAGATCGATTCGTTACACCTAGCTTTTGAATTGTATTGGAAATGTGATTCCGCACTGTTTTTTCACTAATACCAAGCTGCTCTGCAATATCTCTCGTTGTTTTTTCAGCTAATAAAAGCGCAAATATTTCACGTTCTCGGTTTGTTAAAAGAGAACGATGATGAGAGCCATTCATTCAGTTACACCCTCCTCCCCCGCACGTATTGTAACTTATGTTAAGGGGCTGGAAGCGGTGACGGCTATTTGCATGATTATTCCATGTTTCCTTAAAAATTTCGAAAATTACATCAATACATTCATAAATTTTATGTAAAATGCAATTCCTACTTTTTCAATAAACTTTTATATAATTACACTATAAACTAATGAGGAAGAATAGCCAATTGAATGAATTTCGTCCTATCTTCCTCAGAAATCGGCACACTCTTGCCTATTCGTGGATCCATTTGCACAATTGTTCCACGACCAGTGAAGCAAATTTCATTCTTTTGATTTTTAGCTAGATAATGAATGTCCAGTGATGAATTTCCAACTTTCGCGATCTTTGTGTAAATTCGGAGAGCATCATCAAAGAAGACCTGCTTCACATAATCACATTGTAAATCGGCCACTATCGGTATAGCCTGCACATCCTCATTAACTGCTGAAGGCATTAAAATACCTAAATGATGGAAATAATCAATTCTTGCTTGCTCAAAATATGTAAAGCTAACGGTATTGTTCATATGACCAAACATGTCTGTCTCTGAAAAACGTACACGTACCTCACTATAAAAGGAAAAATCCTTTTCCCACTCTTGAAAATCTTCAATATAGTTTGCTTTCATGTTACACCATCCCCTGTTATGTATTTGCCTGTTTTAATTATAATGACGGCAAATGAAATGAATACATATTCATTATAAAAGAAAATACTATATTATCATAGAAAAAACCGCAATTTACGCCTTTTATCACAAATATTCCTTCTGTTTATATCATATGCAACTTCAAATAAAAAAACTCCCTCACACAAAGTGTAAGAGAGTTTGGGCATTCAGCTTGTCCGTATATTAATCTACGTAGTGGTCAGAACCGAAGAAGTTACGGAACATTTGCACTGTAGTTGCACGGTTTAGTGAAGCGATAGATGTTGTTAAAGGAATTCCTTTTGGACATGCAGCTACACAGTTTTGAGAGTTACCACAGTTCGCAAGGCCACCATCACCCATAATAGCATTTAAACGTTCATCTTTAACCATTGCACCAGTTGGGTGAGTGTTGAAAAGACGTACTTGTGATAATGGAGCTGGGCCGATGAATGAAGCTTTTTCAGACACGTTTGGACATGCTTCCATACATACACCACAAGTCATACATTTAGATAATTCATAAGCCCATTGACGTTTACCTTCTGGCATACGTGGACCTTCACCTAAATCATAAGTACCATCAATTGGTACCCAAGCTTTCACTTTTTTAAGTGCATTGAACATACGTTCACGGTCAACTTGTAGGTCACGAATAACAGGGAATGTCTTCATTGGCTCAAGCTTAATTGGCTCAGTCAACTGATCAACAAGTGTTGAACATGATTGACGTGGACGGCCATTGATGACCATTGAACATGCACCACAAACTTCTTCTAAACAGTTCATATCCCATGATACTGGCGATGTGTTTACACCATCTTCAGTAACAGGATTTTTTTGAATTTCCATTAAAATTGAGATTACGTTCATACCATGACGGTAAGGCACTTGGAATTTTTGCCAGTAGCTATTGCCGCCTTGTGTATCTTGACGTAAGATTTCCACTTTGACCATTCTTCCAGTATTAGCTGCGATTTGCATAACTTTTAGTCTCCTTTCGCAGAGTAGTCGCGTTTACGTGGTGGGATTAAAGAAACGTCGACTTCTTGGTACGTGATGATTGGATTACCAGTAGTTGGATCAAACTTCGCCATTGTTGTTTTTAAGAACTGCTCGTCATCACGGTTAGGGAAATCAGGTTTATAGTGTGCACCACGAGATTCATTACGTAATAGTGCACCTTTTGTCATTACTTTTGCAAGCACTAACATATTTTTAAGTTGACGCGTAAAGTGCGCGCCTTGATTACTCCATTTTTGCGTATCGTTAATGTTGATGTTATTCCAACGCTCAGTAAGCTCATCAAGTTTTTTCAATGTATCTTCAAGCTGATCATTGTAACGTACTACAGTCATTGTAGCAGTCATCATTTCACCAAGCTCTTTATGCAGTAAGTAAGCGTTTTCTGTGCCTTCCATTTTCATGATAGCATCCCATTTCGCTTGTTCCTCTTTGACACGAGCATCGTAAATCTCTTGTGGAAGATCTTCTGCATGCTTTTTAAGGTGTTTTACATAATCTACTGCGTTTGGTCCTGCAACCATACCACCGTAGATAGCAGATAATAATGAGTTCGCACCAAGACGGTTTGCACCATGTTGAGAGTAATCACATTCACCTGCTGCAAATAGACCAGGAATTTCAGTCATTTGGTTGTAATCAACCCATAATCCACCCATTGAATAGTGAACTGCTGGGAAAATTTTCATTGGTAATTTACGTGGATCATCCCCTACGAATTTTTCGTAGATTTCGATGATACCACCAAGTTTAACGTCCAATTCATGTGGATCTTTATGAGAAAGATCTAGGTATACCATGTTCTCGCCATTAATACCAAGTTTTTGGTTTACACAGACATCAAAAATTTCACGTGTTGCAATATCACGTGGTACTAAGTTACCATAAGCTGGGTATTTTTCTTCTAAGAAGTACCAAGGTTTACCGTCTTTATAAGTCCAAATACGACCACCTTCACCACGAGCTGATTCTGACATTAGACGGTTTTTGTCATCTCCAGGAATCGCTGTTGGGTGAATTTGAATGAATTCGCCATTCGCATATGAAGCACCTTGTTGATAAACGATAGAAGCAGCAGAACCTGTGTTAATAACAGAGTTTGTTGTTTTACCGAAGATAATCCCAGGGCCACCAGTCGCCATAATAACAGCGTCTGCACGGAATGATTTAATTTCTTCTGTACGCATATCTTGCGCTACGATACCACGGCAAACGCCGTCATCATCGATGATAACACCAAGGAATTCCCAGTGCTCATATTTATTTACTAAACCAGCTACTTCATGAGAACGAACTTGCTCATCTAGCGCATATAGTAATTGTTGACCAGTTGTTGCACCAGAGAAAGCTGTACGGTGCATTAAAGTACCACCAAAACGACGGAAATCTAAAAGTCCTTCTGGTGTACGGTTGAACATAACACCCATACGGTCCATTAAGTGGATAATGCCAGGTGCTGCGTCACACATACCTTTTACTGGTGGTTGGTTCGCTAAGAAGTCCCCACCATATACTGTATCATCAAAGTGAATCCATGGAGAATCCCCTTCACCTTTTGTATTTACCGCACCATTAATTCCGCCTTGCGCACAAACAGAGTGTGAGCGTTTTACAGGAACTAATGAGAATAAATCAACTTCAGTACCAACTTCAGCTGCTTTAATCGTTGCCATCAGACCGGCAAGACCACCGCCGACAACAATTATTTTGCTTTTCGCCATGATTATTTCTCACTCCTCTTAAAAAATTGCAATGATTGCTGTTACTCTATCGTAGCTTCTATTGAATTATACGAAAGCTAAAATAGCAGCCACACCAACTACACTTAGAATTACGAAAATAATGTTTGTTACGTAAGTAGCAATCTTTTGAGACTGAGGAGATTGTGTAATACCCCAGCTTACTAGGAATGCCCATAAACCGTTAGATAAGTGGAAAGTTGCTGATAAAATACCAACAATGTAGAATCCAAGCATGAATGGATTAGCAACGATATTCGCCATCATGTCGTAATCAACGTGTGTGCCAAGTGCTTTTTGAATACGAGTTTGGAAAATATGCCATGCAATGAAAATCACTAGGAATACACCAGTGAAACGTTGTAAAGAGAACATCCAGTTACGGTATGTGCTGAAACGTCCTGTGTTTGGTGTAGCAGTGAATGCAATGTAGACACCATAGAATGCGTGGAACATTAATGGAATATAGATGACAATCCATTCAACTAGGATAAGGAATGGAATCTTTTCCATTACTGCGGTAGCATCATTGTAACTTTCTGCCCCGCCTGTTGCTGTAAAGTTAATGAACAGGTGCATCGTTAAAAACAGACCTACTGGAATGATACCAAGTAGAGAATGTAAGCGACGCCATAAAAACTCTCGATCTTTCGACAAGACTGTTACCCCCCTTAGTACTTAAAATAGCACAACAAAAGAAGTCATCATTTTGTAAATGATACTTCATTGACTGTGTATTTCATCATGGTACAATATTATGACATGTTTATTGTACTCTCAAGAGCTACGAGCGTCAAGGCAACTCGGAGTTTTTCATAGAGCTTATTAAAGAACTAATCTAGTACATGATGCGTTGTTTTTTCTCGAAAAATCTATCATTACTTTATTACTGTTGAATTTTAAGAAAATTCTAAGAAAGAAGGATAACAATGTTAAACACTCCATCTCCTACAATTTCATCATTTGGTTATGAGCTCATTCGCGATCATATTCTATCTTCTATCCTTGGTAAACATGAGAATGATGTCCTTTATTGGGCAGGTAAAGAGCTTGCTCGCAAGTTCCCATGCAAAAGTCAAGACGAACTTATCGCATTTTTCGCAGATGCCTGCTGGGGTACACTAGAGCTCATGAAGGAATCAAAGGATGGTCGCATTTTCCAATTGACAAATGACCCTGAAATATTGCAAATCAAACAACGAAGCTTTAGACTGGAAGCAGGATTTATAGCAGAGCAAATTCAATTAGCTAAAGGCTACCTTACAGAATGCTATGATGAAAAGCGAGAAAAGCAGCACTATGTCATGTTTACAGTCAAATGGGATGTCAAGGAACGTATTATGAATACCATTCCTACTGAATAATGAAAAGGATTGTCTCCCTATTCAACGGGATGACAATCCTTCTTTTTTCTTCCTTTAATTTCGGACTATTACATAAAATACTGTTTCTTCTATTATTATATATAAAGTGCTTGCTCTAAATTGAATTCATCATGCAAGGCATTTGCTGCACGAATCATATCATCCTGTGGTACAACAACAGACACTTTTATTTCAGACGTACTAACCATTTTTATAGGAATATCTTCACGACGTAATCGATCAAACATGCGAGCAGCAACACCTGGATTAGAGGCCATACCTGAACCAATGATAGAAACCTTCGCCAATCCTATTTCAAAGTCAGCAAAACTAAAGCCAAGTGACAATTTACTATCTTCTAGAACACGCAATGTTTCCGCAAATTCCTCTTTTAAAATGGAAAAAGACACAGTTGGTTTTAAGCCATCAATGATTGCCTGTACAATAATATCTACATTAATGCGGTTTTCTGCAAGGATTGTAAACATATCTGCCAATGCACCATCGGCATACGCATCATACCCCACTGTTAAACGGATAATATCTGACTCAAAGGCTACACCACGGACAACTAAATTTTTCTCCATTTCCACTTCCTCCTTCAATAAAGTACCTACTGACTCTACTAAGCTAGAGCGTATAATAACGGGCATTTGAAATTTTTTTGCTAACTCCACTGCACGAGGATGAATAACATGTGATCCTAAATTAGATAACTCCAGCATTTCATCATAGGAGATTTCCTGCAGCTTTTGAGCTTTGCTGACATAGCGTGGATCTGCTGTATAAACACCGTCAACATTTGTATACATATCAGTTCGCTCTGCTTCCAATGCTACAGCGAGTGCTATAGCTGTTGTTTCAGCTCCGCCTTTGCCAAGTGTAGTAATATTTTGTTCCTCATCAATACCCTGTTCTCCAGCAATCACTACAATTTGTCCCTGTACAAGATGTTCTTCAATACGACTGTCATCGATATAGTCGATACGTGCATGACGATACTTACAATCTGTATGTATACCTGCTTGCCATCCAGTTAAGGACACTGCCTCATAGCCCGCTTCTTGTAATGCGATGGCAAATAAAGCGCTGGATAATTGAGAGCCCGTAGACACGACTGCAGCTAATTCCCGTTTGGGCACTTCGTCCGTTAGTTGATGTACCATCGTTTGCACATCTTTCGTTGTGTGTCCCATTGCTGCAACGACCACGACTACATCGAAGCCTCTGTCCTTTTCAGCAATCGCCTTCCTTGCTGCCTCTTGGATTTGTTCAGTAGAAGCTAGTGCAGCCCCTCCAAACTTCATCATTATTTTAGCCATTTCTTGCGTTCTCCTTTCCAGTCCATATATTTCACCTGCTTCTAAAAAACTAAAAGGCAGCCTCCACATAACGTGAAAGCTGCCTATAACATGTACAATGATCGTAACTTGTGCATGTGTGATAGCTCTCCGAAACTTTTAGAATCGACAATCTTACATTTCTTAAATGTAAAACCAGTACAACAAAGGAAACAACAATGCTGTACTTCGGCAAGCTTCCCTTTCACACACGATCTCTGGACTTGTTCATCCTCCATTGTGTTACTCTTGAATCTTGCACCTCTATCATCACCATAAAGTGAATGTATTCAATTGGTTTAACGCTGGCGTTAACATGCTAGCCACACCAGTTCGCTATTCATCACATTGACGAACAATGTTATTTACAACCTTAGCACATGTCTATTCCTTTGACAATGACTCTTGCTGAAAATAGCTATAAATTTGGCTCGCTAAATTAGCAGGTATTCCTGCCTCCTGCAAAGCTAGCTCGCTTGCCTCTCGAATTTTCTTAACTGAACCAAAATGTTTGAGCAACTGCTGCTTGCGTTTTGGCCCCACACCTTCAATATGGTCTAACACCGATTGAATAGCATGCTTCTCATGCTGTTGGCGCAAGAAGGTAATAGCAAAGCGGTGAACTTCGTCCTGAATTCGTTGCAATAAATAAAAGCCATCACTAGTACGCTTTAAGGCAATTACTTCTGGTGGATCACCAAACAATAGCTGCGATGTATTATGCTTATCATCTTTTGCTAAACCAGCAATCGGTATAACAAGTCCAAGCTCATCTTCTAGTACTTCACGGGCGACTTCCATTTGCCCCTTGCCACCATCAATTAAGACTAAATCTGGCAATGGCAAGCCTTCCTTTAAGACACGCGAATATCGCCGACGTATAACCTCTTGCATCGCACCGTAATCATCATGCTTTGCAGCCGTACGCGTTTTGTATTTACGATATTCCTTTTTCGCAGGCTTTCCATCAATGAAGACAACCATAGCTGATACAGCATCCGTGCCATGCATATGACTATTGTCAAATGCCTCAATTCGTAATGGCGTTGAAATACCTATTGCTTCACCAAGTGCCTCACAAGCACCAATTGTCCGTTCTTCCTGCCGTTCAATTAGCTGGAATTTAGCTGCCACAGCAATTTCAGCATTTTTAGTTGCTAATTCAACCAATTCCCTCTTTTGACCTCTTTTTGGTGTGAGAACTTTAAGCTCTAATAACTCCGTTAAGATGGCTGCATCAATTGCTTGTGGAATAAAAATTTCTTTCGGCTTAATATGCTCTGGTTTTTCATAAAAGCGGCCAACAAATGTTAAAAACTCTTCCTCAGCATCTTGATAGATTGGGAAAACCGAGACATCACGCTCAATCAGCTTTCCTTGGCGAACAAAGAAAACTTGCACACACATCCAGCCTTTTTCGACGGCATAGCCAAATACATCGCGGTTCGTTGTATCACTTGATACTATTTTTTGTTTCTGCATGACCGTATCAATATGTGCAATCTGATCGCGAAACTCTTTCGCTCGTTCAAATTCTAAGCTTTCAGCAGCTGCAAGCATTTTAACTTCAAGCTCTTTTTTGACTGCCTCGACACCACCATTTAAAAACTTCGTCATATCTTCAATCATCTCTTGATAAACTTGACCATTAATTTCTTTTACACAAGGTGCTAAACATTGCCCCATATGATAATACAAGCAAACTTTTGAAGGCAATTGGACACATTTGCGCAATGGATACAATCGATCCAACAGCTTTTTCGTTTCACTTGCCGCATAAGCATTAGGGTAAGGACCAAAATATTTAGCCTTATCCTTTTTTACCTTACGTGTCGTAATAAGACGTGGATGTTTTTCATTCGTAATTTTTAAATATGGATATGTCTTATCATCTGTTAGCATGACATTGTATTTTGGATCATGTAATTTAATGAGATTCAGCTCTAAAATAAGTGCTTCAATATTAGATGATGTCACGATATACTCAAAATCTTCTATTTCACCGACAAGCCTTTGTGTTTTGCCTTCATGTGTTCCCGTAAAATATGAACGTACACGGTTTTTCAGTATTTTCGCTTTGCCCACATAAATGATTGTCCCTTGACGATCCTTCATCAAATAGCAGCCAGGCTGATCCGGTAAAATATCTAGTTTACGCTTGATTAAATCGTTCATTACCTACCTGCCCCCCTACATAAAAATTCCCCTCAATTGAATATGATAGATATTACCTTTATTATATAACGAAAAAAAGCCGAACACATCTATTGATGGTCCGGCTTTTGTGAACTTCATTAATTACGCATGTTTTGCGATAAATGCTTCTAAAGCTTCTTTCGGTTGGAAGCCTACAGTTTTGTCAACTAATTCTCCATCTTTAAATAATAGTAAAGACGGAATTGACATAATTTGATACTGAGCTGCAGTACCTTGGTTATTGTCTACGTCAACTTTTACAATTTTAGCCGCACTTCCTGCAGCGTCCATTTCTTCAAGAACTGGCCCAATCATTTTACAAGGTCCGCACCAAGCAGCCCAAAAGTCTACAAGTACTAACCCTTCTTTAATATCGTCCTGGAACGTAGCATCTGTTGCATGTACAATTGCCATTTGAAATCCTCCTTAAACTTACTATGATTGTAGTATAGCATGGATAAATTCACTTGAGCGAACAATCTGCCTGCAATGTATTTTTTATGAAAAACTGTGTCGAAAAAAACTATAAAGACCATTAATTGGCTTGATAACGACCTTTCCATACATAGGTGAATGTTATAAAAAGATAAATGCCTAACGTAATGCTTGTCACGATAATAGATGTTGTAAAAATAATCCCAATTAAAATCGCACTTAACGCAATAATGGCAATCCACGTTGTATATGGGAACCATTTCACTTCATAGGCACTTGTATGTTCTGCTTGTTTTTTACGGGATTTCAAATGGGCAATCGCAATAATTAACCAAATAAATAACACGGTATAGCCAAGTGATCCCATTAGAAAATCAAAAGTCTTGCTGCCAACATATAAAGATAAAATAACTCCTAAATACATCGCTAATGTACACATTAAAATAGCATATACTGGCACTTTTCTTTTAGATAAGTGGGCAAATATTTTAGGAACCCGTCCGTCTACAGCTTGTGTATATAGTACACGGGATGAGCCATAAAGCCCTGAATTCATGGAAGAAATAATGGCAAGTATAACAACAGCATTCATAATGTGATCTGCGCCTGGAATGCCAATCATTTTGAACACCATTACAAATGGACTTTCTGGAACTCCGTTTACTTCATTCCATGGAATCAAGCTTACGATAATAAAGAAAGGTAGTAAATAGAATGTAACAATACGTACTAATGTACTGCGAACCGCTTTTGGCACTACTTTTTCAGGATTTTTCGTTTCTGCTAATGTAATCCCAATGATTTCTGTACCACCATAAGAATAAATAACAACTAACATAGCAGCAATTAATCCCATAGATCCGTTAGGGAAAAAACCACCGTGCTCGGTTAAGTTAGAAAAACCAACGGCAGTATGGTTTCCAAACGTAGCAAGTAATAAAATTAGTCCTGCTATAATAAAGACAATAATAACGGTAATTTTGATCAATGCTAGCCAGTATTCCGTTTCCGCAAATATTTTCACCGATAATAAATTAATGGCTGTCACTAACACAGAAACAGACAGGGCCAGTATCCAAATTGGATATTCTGGCAACCAATATTGAATAAAAATAGCGGCGACGACAGATTCTGCTGCAATATTTAAAACCCACATTTTCCAATAGATCCAATCTAGGAAATAAGCAGGGTATTTTCCCAACACTGATTGAACTAAATCTCTGAACGTTCTTGCGTCTTTATTTCGAACAGCCATTTCTGCTAGACCTTGCATGACAAATAATAAAATAATGCCCCCTATTAAATAGGCAATCAGCACTGAAGGTCCTGCCATATCAATGGCTGCACTACTTCCTTTAAATAGACCTGCTCCGATGGCTCCACCTAACGCCATCATGGTGATATGACGCGAGGTCATAGTTCTTGTTAATTGTTGCTTGTTTTTTTCCACTTTCTTACCTCCTAAAAATCAAAAAAGCATATCGTCTACTCCTTCATCATCAAATGAAAGAAGAGACGATATGCTATCAGCAAACCGCGGTACCACTCTAATTGGTTCTTGAGAACCCAGCTTAAAAACCTTGTAACGAAGGTTAATCGTCAAACAAATAGAATAATCAGACAATTCTATTTATGTTACCACTCCTAGGCAAGTTCAAAGTCTTATTGGTCTGCGTTGCACCATCCCGCAGCTCTCTTCACCGAATAATGAGCTTTTACTACTCCTAATCTTTGCGTTTCTAATCATTATTATTGTATCAATCACTATACTGGGTAACGTTAATTATGTCAATATTTTATTTTGCGATAATTTTCAAATAGTACTTCATCACAAAAAAAGCAGGAAGGATTAGCCCTTCCCGCTTGTGCATTACGCGTTTACTTTTAACGCTTTAAATTCTTCTATTAGAAGTGGGATCACATCGAATAAATCTCCAACGATACCATAATCCGCTACTTTGAAAATATTAGCTTCTGGATCTTTATTAATAGCAACAATTACTTTTGAATTTGACATTCCTGCTAAATGTTGAATCGCTCCCGAAATACCAGCCGCAATATAAAGATCTGGTGTGACTACCTTACCAGTTTGACCGATTTGTAGTGAATAGTCACAGTACTCAGCGTCACATGCACCACGTGATGCTCCAACTGCACCGCCTAGTAAATCTGCTAGCGCTTTTAATGGTTCGAAACCTTCTTCAGATTTCACCCCACGACCACCAGCAACGACTACTTTCGCTTCTGATAAATCAACACCTTCTGAAGATTTACGAACAACCTCTTTAATAATTGTGCGAAGGTTTGTAATATCAACAGTGATTGCAGACACATCGCCATTTTTACCTTCTGCTTTTTCTAAAGGTGTAATGTTATTTGGACGAATAGAAGCTAAAACAACGCCTTCTTTCACTTTCACTTTTTCAAAAGCTTTACCAGAGTAAATTGGTCGGATGAAGACAACATCATCGCCTGCACCCTCAATAGCAGTAACATCAGATACTAGACCTGCTTGTAATTTACTTGCGATTTTTGGTGATAAATCTTTTCCATTTGCTGTATGTCCAAAGACAATGCCAGCAGGTTTTTCTTGCTCGATAACAGCTAATAGTGCTTGACTATAGCCATCAGATGTATATTGTTTTAAATGTGGGTGTTCCACTGTTACTACGCGGTCAGCACCATATTCAAATAATGGTCCTGTTAAACTTGCTACAGCATCTCCTAAAAGTACCCCAACAACTTCGCCACCATCAGCTATTTGTTTTGCAGCTGCAATTGCTTCGAAAGAAACATTACGTAAGCTTCCTTCACGAACTTCACTTAATACTAATACTTTTTTTGACATAGCATATTCCCTCCGTTACCCTTTAAGATTCGATTAACATCAAATAATTAAACAACTTTTGCTTCTGTGTGAAGTAGATTTACTAGCTCTTTTACTTGTACAGAAAGGTCGCCTTCTAGAATGCGGCCTGCTGCTTTTTGAGCTGGCAAGAAGATATCTACTGTTTCAATCTTCACTTCTACATCATCTTCATCGATATCTAAATCATCTAACTCAAGCTCTGCAAGCGGTTTCTTTTTCGCTTTCATAATACCTGGTAGAGATGGGTAACGTGGCTCATTTAAACCTTGTTGAGCTGTTACTAGTAATGGTAAAGAAGTTTCAATTACCTCTGAATCTCCTTCGATATCGCGAACAATTTTCGCAGATGTTCCATCAATTTCAAGCTTTGTAATCGTTGTTACATAATTTATATCTAATAAGTCTGCAACACGTGGACCTACTTGACCTGAACCACCATCGATCGCAACATTTCCTGTTAAAATTAAATCCGCCTCTTTATCTTTTAAGTATTCCGCTAATAGATAAGCTGCTGCATTTTGGTCTAACTCATCTAAATCGTCTTCCGTATTAATTAGCACTGCTTCGTCTGCTCCCATGGCAAGTGCTGTACGTAATTGTTTCTCTGCATCCTCGCCACCAATTGTCACTACTGTTACTTTACCACCAGCAGCATCGCGAACTTGGATTGCTTCTTCAATGGCATATTCATCATAAGGGTTGATAATGAATTCTGCGCCGTCCTCTTGGATTTTACCACCCGACACTACGATTTTTTCTTCTGTATCAAACGTACGTTTAATTAATGCAAAAATATTCATATATCCATACCTCCTGGAACGTTTTATAATTCTAAGTAAACTTATAAATATTATATATTTTTAGTTTCGATAACGCCGATAACATCTTAAAACTGTTATCGACATTTGGGAAATTATTTGCCAGTAAACACAGGCTCACGCTTTTCAATGAATGCTTGAATTCCTTCTTTGGCATCTTCTGATACGAATACTGTCCCAAAGGATGTTGCCTCTGCTTCAATGCCCTCATAAAATGATGCAGGCTTTGCATATTGCAATGTTTGAATAGCTGCTTTTAAAGCAATTGGGCTTTTCTTTGCAATATTTTTCGCAATTTTCAGCGTTTCATCTAGCAGTGCTTCGTCTGAGAATGAACGATTCGCTAAGCCCCACTGCACGGCTTCTGCACCAGTAATTGGCTCACTTGTAAACATCATTTCAGCAGCCTTTGCTACACCTACATAACGTGGTAAGCGCTGTGTACCGCCAAAGCCAGGTATAAGACCTAATTGTAATTCAGGTAAACCTAGTTTTGCCGATTCAGTGACAAATCGCATATGACAGCTCATGGCTAATTCAAGCCCACCGCCTAATGCTGCACCATGAATGGCTGCAATAACAGGCTTCGAGAATGATTCAACTCGCTCAAATACTTGCTGCCCATTGCTAGCTAGCTTCGTAAATTCTTCTCCAGATTCTACCCCAGTAAATTCTTTAATATCTGCCCCTGCAGAGAAGAAACGGCCTTCACCATGAAGTACAAGGACTCTTACTGCATCATCGTGTTCAACAGCATCTAAGACAGCGTTAACTTCTGCAATAATACCGCGAGATAATGCATTTGCTGGTGGACGTGCAATTGTAATAATCGCTACCCCATCTTCTACTTTCCAACTTAGAAATTCCATTTCTCCACATCCTTTTAAGCTTTAATGCCGTTCAGGATTAATGCCTGAACCTTTGGAACTTGTTCCATCAAATCATATCGATAGTCATTCATAACCCACGACGTAATCGTTTCATCAATTGTTCCAAAAACCATTTGTCGTGCCAAGCGTACATCCATCGTCTGATTGAACTCCCCTGAAAGCATACCTTCGACTAAAATTTGATCGAGTAAATGTAAATACTCACGTAGTACACCATTAATTTTTAATCGTAAGTCTTTGTTTGACTGGCGAAGCTCTAATTGTGTGACGGTTGCTAGGTATCGATCTGTCGCAAGAACATTAAAATGATTGGCAATCATTCGTGAAAGTTTGTCACGAGACGTACTTCCATTTTCTATTATATCTTGTAATGACTCTACAAAAACAGCCATTTTTTCATTAAAGACAGAAATTAATATATCTTCTTTATTTTTAAAATATAAATAGATTGTTCCATCGGCCACCCCTGCCTGTTTGGCGATTTTCGATACTTGCGCTTGGTGATACCCATTTTCCGCAATAACGATGACAGCTGCATCAATAATTTGCTTATATTTCGGCTTATCTCGTTTCACTTTTATATCACCACCTAAAAAACATGCGCACGTCTACAATATCAATATGACGTGTGAACCTAAAAAAATATGAAAATATGAATGGTCATTCATTCATATTTTCATATTATATTTAACAGCATTACTTGTCAATACTTTCACACGTATTTATTTCGCTTCTTTATTCGCTAATTTTGTTTTTTCTTCGTCTACCAAAGAGCGGCGTAAAATTTTTCCTACGGCTGTTTTTGGTAGTTCATCTCTAAATTCATAATAACGAGGAACTTTAAATGCCGCTAGATGCTGACGGCAATATTTATTTAATTCGTCCTCCGAGATCGAATATCCTTCTTTTAAAACAATATAAGCTTTTACTGTTTCTCCACGATACGGGTCAGGTATGCCTGCAACAACACACTCTTGAATTTCTTCGCGTTCGTATAACACTTCTTCCACTTCACGAGGATAAATATTAAAGCCACCCGCTATGATCAAATCTTTTTTACGATCCACTACATAGAAGAAACCCTGCTCATCCATATAACCAAGATCACCTGTTAAAAACCAGCCATTGACAAATGTCGCTGCTGTATCCTCAGGTCGGTTCCAGTAGCCCTTCATCACTTGTGGACCTTTGACAGCGATTTCACCCACTTCGCCAACTGGAAGCTCTTCCGTATCCCCTGTACGTAAAATAACAGCTTCTGTATTAGGCCAAGGTAAACCGATTGAACCAATCACTCGCTTACCCCAAATTGGCGTAGCATGTGTTACAGGTGATGTTTCCGTTAATCCGTAGCCCTCTACAAGCTTCCCACCAGTAACCGCTTCAAATTTCTCCTGAACTTCAATTGGCAATGAAGCAGAACCACTTAAGCACGCCTTAATAGATGATAAATTATAATTCGCAATGTCTGGATGATTTAGAAGACCAATGTATAAGGTTGGTGCACCGGGAAAAAGTGTTGGTTTTTGTTTATCAATCGTTTTTAATGCCGTTTCAGCATCAAACTTCGGTAAGAGCACCATCTTATTTTGAGTGAATACTGATAATAGCATAACCGTTGTCATACCATAGACGTGGAAGAATGGAAGAATGCCCATAATGGTCTCTTCACCATGCACACATTTATACATCCAGGCATCACACATTGTCGTATTGGCAATTAAATTTTTATGGGTTAACATAACCCCTTTTGGGAACCCCGTTGTTCCACCAGTATATTGTAGGAGTGCTAGGTCTTCTGCAAAATCAAATGAGATATGATCAATTACCTTAATCGGTGCAGAGCGCATAATTTCTGAAAATAAATGATTTTGCCCGCTATGTTCAACCTTGACACTAAAGCCATACTGCTTTTTTTGAATAAATGGATAGACTAAATTTTTTGGGAATGGTAAATAATCTTTAATGGCTGTCACGATAACATTTTCAAGTGCTGTCTCTTTCATAATTTTCATCACTCTTGGATATAAAATATCCATGACAAGAATAACCTTTGCACCTGAATCAGCCATTTGGTATTGAAGCTCACGTTCAGTATAAAGTGGATTTGTTTGTACGACAACAGCACCTGCATACATAGCGCCGTAGTAAGCGATTACACTTTGTGGCGAGTTAGGTAGCATAATAGCTACTCGATCTCCCTTTTCCACACCTAATGCTTGTAAATAGTTTGCGAACCTTAAAGCTGACTCATATAGCTCGGTGTACGTCAAATCCTTCCCCATAAAATGAATCGCAACTTTGGATGGATTCTTTTTATAGGCGCGTGTCAAAAACTCTTGCACCGGAATTTCCTCAAACGTTAAAGACGATGGTACTTCTTCAGGATAATTTGCTAGCCATGGTTTTGCTGTCATACGTCCTCTCCCCTTTGTCCCAAACTTTGTCAATTCTTATATTTATTATAATGAAAAAGAAATGCAGTTTCAAACAGAAAATAGAAAATAAATGCATTTTCGATTAATTATTATGCAATTCACAACATTAATATGACAGATGTTTAGTCTGTTTTATTTGCATACACCTTATGAATCCTCATTCATTCTCAAATCTTTCAAATAGAAAATTATGAGGATATTCCTATACTATAAAAATAATTATTTATTCAGATTATGGAGGAAAATGAATAGCTGTTAGCAGAAATTGAAGTAAATACAAAAAACGCACCCTCATAAGAGAATGCGTTTTTTACTTAAACAGTCATCATATAGTAGACGCCCACTGCCAAAAATGCAATACAGACAATGATTAGTACTTTTGCTAATTTTTCCATGTCATGACACTCCTATGCAATACTTGCCCCAATTACAAACGATAGACCGACTGAAATGGTAAAGGAAATGAAACCAACTGAGCGATTATCATTGGCAATCTCTTGATCTACATTAAAACGAGGTGTCATAAATTCAAATAAGAAATACGCTACAATCAATAGTGTAAAGCCAAAAAGACCCCAGCCAATCATTTCACTTAATGTGCTATGGCGTGCAATGGAAAAACGAAAGATATTGCAAATCCCTAGTATTTTTCCACCTGTTGCAAGGGCCACAGCAACATTACCATTTTTAATTTCTTCCCAATTCTTATATTTCGTAACGACTTCGAACAATGCCATCGAGACGACTAAACATAATACAACAACACTAAAATATCCTGCCGTTTCGATCATTGGATATCGCCAAAAGCCAGAATTCAGCATTTTTCTCCGTCCCCTTTATAGCTTATTTCAATTCAACAACTGTGACGCCTAAGCCCCCCTCGCCGGCTTCACCAAAACGGAAGGATTTCACGCGCTTATGCTTCTTTAAATAGCTTTGAATACCTTGACGTAAAGCCCCTGTACCAACCCCATGAATAATAGACACACGCCCATAATTAGCGAGTAACGCATCATCAATATATTTCTCTGTTCTTAAAATCGCGTCCTCATAGCGTTCACCACGCAAATCTAATTCTAATTTTACATGGCTATTGCGATTTTTCACACCAGCTGTCCGTAATATCGTCTCTTTTTCAGGCTTAATATACTCTAAATCACTATCAGCGATTTTCATTTTTAAAATCCCCATTTGGACAACCCATTCGGTATTCGACACTTTTTCTAACAAAGTACCTCGTTGACCATAGCTTAACACCTTTACCTCGTCCCCGACAACTAAGTTTTGCGCACGTGCTTTTACTTGCGCTGCTTTTTTCAGTACTTTATTGTCTTCAAGTGGTGTTGCTTCTTCCAGACGTTTACGTGCTTCAATCAATTCGTGCTCCTTGACAACTTGATCAGCATTTTTGCGCATTTCTCGAAGCTCTGCAATAATCGCTTCCGCTTCTCTTTTCGCTTCATCAACAATTTTACGAGCTTTTTCCTTTGCTTTCTTATCAAGTGCCTCTTTACGCTCTTCATAGGCTTGTAATTTATCTTGAAGCTCTTTACGTAAAGTTTCCGATTCTACTAGCAATGCATGGGAACGTTCTGCATCATCTTCTGATTGGCGACGTGTTTCCTCCAATGAGGCAATCATCGATTCAACCTCATGACGATCTGTCCCTGTAAAGCCTTTCGCACGATCGATAATGGATTCAGGCAGTCCAAGACGACTGGATATTTCGAATGCATTAGAGCGCCCAGGTACACCAATAAGTAGACGGTAGGTTGGACTCAAAGTTTCAATATCAAACTCTACACTAGCATTGGCAACACCTGGTCGATTATAGCCATACGCTTTTAGCTCAGGATAATGAGTTGTAGCCATTACACGTGCACCGCGTCCATGTACTTCGTCTAAAATGGAGATAGCTAAGGCTGCTCCTTCCTGAGGATCAGTACCTGCTCCTAATTCATCGAAAAGAACAAGTGATTCATGATCAAATTTTTGTAGAATGTCTACAATATTGACCATATGAGACGAGAACGTGGAAAGTGACTGCTCAATTGATTGCTCATCACCAATATCAGCAAACAATTGCTCAAATACAGCGAGTTCTGAGCCATCTAATGCTGGCACTGGTAATCCTGCCTGCGCCATTAATGTACACAGACCTACCGTTTTCAATGTTACCGTTTTACCACCTGTATTAGGACCCGTAATGACAATAGCTGTAATTTCTTTACCAAATTCAATATCATTCGGAATAGCTATCTCTATTGGTAGAAGTGGATGACGTGCACGAACAAGTCGAATATAGCCATCCTTATTCATTTTAGGCATTGTACATTTATTGGCTTGTCCATATTTGCCTTTTGCTAAAATAACATCAATATCCCCTAAAGCTTTCACTAAATTAAATAAATCTGATGCTACTTCTTGCACCATTGCACTTAATGCCAGTAAAATACGCTCAATTTCCGCCTGCTCCTTCATTTTTAAGCGATGAATTTCATTATTCGCTTGTACAACAGAGTCTGGCTCGATAAATAAGGTTTGACCAGAAGAGGATTGGTCATGGACAATCCCGCCATAATGGTGACGATATTCTTGTTTTACAGGAATGACAAAGCGATCGTTACGAATTGTCACAAGTGTATCAGAAAGCATTTTTGCTGCATTACTTCCACGAATTAAACTTTCCAGCTTAGAACGGACTTTTCCTTCTTCAGCTCGTAAAGATTGGCGTATAGAACGCAACGTTTGACTAGCCGAGTCTAAAACAGCTCCATTGTCATCAATACAGTTGTTGATTTCATGTTGCAAACCTGTTAAAACAGGTATCGCTTCCTTTTTCGCGATGAAATGTGGAATTTCAATCACTTCATCAGCCTCTAAATCCTCAATGAAATTACGTAAAATTCTACTTGCTCGAATTGTGCTCGATATTTCCATTAATTCTATTGCTGCTAGCATGCCTCCTATTTGGGCACGTCTTGCAGATGGTCGTACATCAAATATTCCTCCCATTGGAACATTGCCTTTAACACGTAAAATGGATAATCCCTCATCCATCTCCTCTAATAATTGTACTACTTTATCAAAATCTGTTTGTGGTACAAGCTCCTCAATGGCAGATTTCCCAATGGAGCAAGTACAATATGAGGCCACTTGTTGCCGTACTTTATCGTATTCTAGTGTTTTCAATGCGCGTTCTGCTATCACTGAGAACACCTCCTCAACCTATTTATTTCGTCGTATGAACGCCTCAAATTGTTCAAGCGTCCATGTATTCACTATCATATCTTTCGGTAGCCATGCTCTATTGGCATAGCGAACACCGATATCCATAAAACGTAAATGCACTATATCATGAGCATCTGTATTAATGGCTACAGGTACACCTGCAGCTAAAGCCATTTCTAAATGTTCCACACACAAATCTAAACGATACGGATTTGCATTTAACTCTAAAATTTTACCATATTCCTTCGCCCACGCAATTAGCTGTTTCATATCAGGATTATAGCCATCACGATCCTCAATAATTCGACCAGTTGGATGGGCAATCATATGAACATAAGGATTTTGCATGGCCGTTAGTAAACGTGCCATAATTTTATCTTGTGATTGTGTAAAGCTCGAATGAATAGAAGCGATAACAAAGTCTAACTCTTTTAACACTTGATCGTCGAAATCAAGGGAGCCGTCTGGCAAAATATCCATCTCTGTCCCTTTAAACAAATGGAAATCTGGATGTGTTGCATTAAATGCCTCAATTTCCACACGCTGTTTTTCTAAACGCTCCGGTGTTAAACCATTTGCCACTTTTAGAAATTGTGAATGATCTGTAATAACGCTATATTGATAGCCACGCGCTCGTAATGCCTCGCCCATTTCTGCAACAGAGTATGCACCATCAGACCAGGTCGTATGCATATGTAAATCTGCCTGAATATCCTCTAATCGCACTAACTGTTGAATCGTCTTTGTATTATCAAATTCCACTGTTCCTGTACGTAAGCTTGGTGGAATCCAAGGTAGGTCAAAATGAGCGAAAAATGCCGCTTCATCTGAAAACGTTATAACGGTACCATCTTCCTGTTCAACACCATATTCACTAATTTTTTCACCACGCGCTTTGGCAAGTTGGCGCATACGCACATTGTGGTCTTTTGACCCTGTAAAATGATGCAAGGCAGTTGCATATTCATTGTCCTTCACTAAACGGAAATCAACACCAACTGGCTCCTCTAAGTCTAAAATCACTGAAATTTTAGTATCTCCCGCTGCCACTACTTCTTGGATGGCTAATCCATTTAATAACTTTTCACGTACAGCCTCAACTGCTTGTGTCACCACAATAAAATCAATATCTTTACTTGTTTCTAGCGCCCGACGGAAGCTTCCAGCAACTGAAAAACGTTCCACTTCCTTCATACTACCTAGAAGCGCCTCTATTTGTAAAACCACAGGCTCAAGCTGCCAAATTGGTAAACGATCTGAGCGATTCGCCAAATTAGCGAGTTCCTTTAAAATTTTTTCCTCTGTTTTTACAGCAAAGCCTGCTAATTCACGAACTTTCCCTGCTTCACAAGCTGCTTTTAAGCTTTCTGCTGAGTCAATGCCTAGCTCTTGGTGAAGCTTCGCAATCTTTTTACCTCCCAAGCCTGGCAATTTTAACAATGGCAATAATCCTTTAGGGACAATGTCTTCTAGTTCTTTTAACAAACTCGATTCACCTGTTACCATCAAATCCTCAATGACAGCAGCCGTTCCTTTACCAATCCCTTTAAGTTTTGTTACATCGTCCATTTCACTTAATGAACGCTCGTCCCCCTCCAGTGCTGTAGCTGCTTTCCGAAAAGCAGATACCTTGAATGGGTTTTCTCCTTGTAGTTCCATATATAAAGCAATTTTTTCGAGTGTGCGAATAATTGTTTTTTTATTCATTGGTAATTCCCCCTATCGTAAAAACACTTCTCTCAAACAGAGAGAAGTGCACAGTTTACTATTGCATATAAATATACCACCAGTTTTGGAACATCTTCGTAATAATCGGTGTATGCTCCAACATAAGCCCACTTAACAATGACTTCGACATTAAATTTTGAATGACATCAATCGGCAATAAAGCGCACACGTATAGCAAAATAAACATAATTAAATAGTTTTCAATCATGCCAAGTAATGCGCCAAGCCAACGATTCACTGTATTGAGCACAGGTAAATACGCAATAAAATCAAATATCGATGCCACGATTTGCAATGTTATTTTAACAGCAAAGAAAATTACCGCAAAGGCAATCACACGATAGAAGGTGCGATCTAAATCGAGACTATCAATGACGACACCAAGGCTACCTGTATCAGTGACACCTGGATAAGGCACCCAAAATACAAATTTTTGTGCTAATGGCTTATAATAAATATACGCAACAATTAGGGCTACGACAAAGCTGACAATGTGCATCATTTGTACAATGAAACCTCGTTTTGCACCGACACCAATTCCAGCTAGCAGTACCACTAATATGATTAAATCTAACATTCTCTTCAACCCTTTAATTTTTTCAATTCTTCTTCTAGTTGCTCCATTCGTTCTTTTAATAGTAAATAATCATGTACTGTATTTACTGCCGTCAGAACAGCAAGTTTTGTGCTATCAAGTGAGGGATTATGTACGCTCATCTCGCGCATCCGGTCATCAACAATCGAAGCAACAAGTCGCATATGGCCAATGGATTCTGAGCCGACCATTTTATATGTATGACCATATATTTCCACAGAAATTTTATTTTTTTCTTGTTTTTCCATAGTCGCACCCTCCTATAAATTCGATGCACACATGATCTTTTCAGCTTGTGAGCACCATCACACAAAAAAGCTATTTATTATCATACCATGAAAGGTATAAAATTGTGAACAATGAGGACAGAAAGGAACGATTAAATGTCAAATATTGTGCTTTCCATTTCAACAAATATTCAAAAAGAGGTGATGGCTTACTACGCAACCTATTTTATCGAGCGTAAGGCTCCTGGTGTCATCTTTGCTGCAAAGCTACCAGATACCGCCATTACTATGTATAAATCAGGAAAATTAATGTTTCAAGGGGGTGGCGCTGAACGCGAGGCGGCACGTTGGGGAACTATTGAAAAAACAACTAGCCAGACATCCTCATCTATCGGGGCAAAGGGTGATGTACTACCTGAAAATTTCGCAGCAATGTCTGTCTTAGGCTCAGATGAAACTGGCACAGGTGATTATTTCGGCCCTATCACAGTGGCTGCGGTATATGTACCTACCTCCAAAATCGAACTTATTAATGAGCTTGGCGTAAAAGATTCGAAAATGCTAACGGATGATTATATGCGAAAAATTGCACCGGATTTACGAGCAGCTTGTGTCCATAGTGTCCTCGTATTACGCAACGAGAAATATAACACCCTACAGGCAAAAGGCTATTCCCAAGGGAAAATGAAAGCCATGATGCACAACAAGGCTCTAAAAAATACGCTGACGAAAATGGCACCTGAAAAACCCGAATTCATTTTAATCGACCAGTTTGCCGAACGCGGTATCTATTACAATTATTTAAAAAACGAACATGAACTTGTACAAGAAAATGTCTATTTTTCTACCAAAGCAGAGCAATTACATGTCGCTGTCGCTACAGCATCTATTTTAGCGCGTGCTGCATTTTTAAAGGAAATGGATCGATTGAGTGCAATCGCAGGGCTTACCTTAATGAAGGGGGCTTCTAGCAAGGTAGATATGCAAGCAGCTCGCATTTGGCGCAGCCATGGCGAGGAATTTCTACGCTCCATAACAAAATGGCATTTTGCCAACACCGAAAAAGCACGAAAGAAGATTTAAAAAGCATTACATGTTCTTTTAAGTAGCAGGGGGAGTCTTACGGGCAGTTCCTATGTCTGTGTTCTTTTGGAGGTAAATAATCTTGCTAGATTCCAATTGGGCGAGAATGCTTTTAATTCGATTGAGAGCGACTTGGACTACTTTGAGCAACTAACTTCTCGGAGTGAACGCTTTGAGCCTCTTTGAGAGTGCCTTTCTGCTTGCGCTGAGCCTCCCCTTAGCTAAATTCCCCAAGTAAAAAAAGACTGCCTCAAAAAGACAGTCTTTTTTCAAATAGATTAGCGTACTTCTGTACCTGCAATCGTAGCAATAGCTTTTAACACTTTATTGTGTGCGGCTACTACTTCATCGTCTGTTAAAGTACGTTCTGGATCGAAGTATGTGAGAGAGAATGCAACGGATTTTTTACCTAGCTCCATTTTTTCCCCTTCATAAACGTCGAATATGCGAACGTCTTTTAATAATTTCACGCCAGCTGCGCTGATAGCTTCGACAACTTCACCTGCTGTTGTTGCACGGTCCATAATGAGAGCGATATCACGAGACATGACTGGGAAACGAGGCACTGATGTATATGCAAGTGGGGCTTCTTGTGCATTTGCATTTAATAGGGCAACTAAATTCATTTCCATAACATATGTGTCTTTGACTCCCCATGCTTTTTGCTCTGCAGGATGGAGTCCACCAATAATACCGACTTGCTCGCCATCTAATAAGATACTAGCCGTACGTCCTGGATGTAATCCATCCACTTGTGCTTTCACAAATGTCATGCGATTTTCTAAGCCAAGTTTACCGATTACACCTTCGATAATACCTTTTAGCACAAAGAAATCTACTGCTTTTTTCTCACCTTGCCAAGCATGATCTAGCCATTTGCCTGTTAGTACTGCAGCTACATGCTCTTCTTCGTAAGGTTGCCCTTCACCTGATTGACCAAGGAACACAGAACCAATTTCATATAAAGCAACACCCTCAGCCTGGCGAGCCACATTATACGCAGCCGCTTCGATTAAGTGTGGAATAAGGCTTTGACGTAATGTAGAGCGCTCCTCACTCATTGGCATTAACAATTTAGTTACTGGCTCTGCTTTTAAGGCAAAACGTTGTGACAATGCATCAGATGTTAATGAATATGTTACAGCTTGGTAGAGGCCAGCCCCTTCCAAATAATGACGAACAACACGGCGATTAGCTTGGTATGGTGTTAGATTACCTACTTGTGTTGCTCCCTCTGGCAATGTCATAGGGATTTCATCATAACCGTAAAGACGAGCAATTTCCTCTACAATATCCTCTTCGATTTTAATATCTTGGCGGCGTGTTGGTGCATCAATCATTAGTAAGCCATTTGCTGCCTCTACACCAAATTTTAGACGCTCTAAAATCGAAAGCATATCTTCCAATGCAATCTTCATCCCTAAACGCTCATTAATAAAATCTGGAGAAACGACTACTCGCGCTGCTGTTTTATCTAACTCGTCTACTAGACATGTACCCTCTAATACTTCACCGCCAGCTAATTCAGCAAGCAATGCGGCAGCACGTTCAGCGGCTGGTAAGACACGATTTGGGTCTACCCCTTTTTCAAAACGAGCCGATGCATCTGAACGTAGACCAAGGTGACGAGATGTTTGGCGTACTGTTAAACCGTCAAAATAAGCTGATTCAATGACAACAGTCGTTGTTGCGTCTGTTACCTCTGAATTGGCACCACCCATTACGCCAGCAATCGCCACTGGTTCTTTTCCATTCGTAATGACTAAATCAGAAGCTTTTAAAGTTCGCTCTTGGTCATCCAATGTTGTGATTTTCTCACCTTCTTTTGCTTTACGAACGACGATTTCACCTGTTGCTAGGCTATCATAGTCGAAAGCATGCAATGGTTGACCATATTCCATTAACACATAGTTGGTTACATCCACGACATTATTGTGTGGGCGTACACCCGCTGCCATTAAACGATTTTGTAACCATATTGGTGACTCACCAATTTTTACGTTTTTCACCACTTTTGCTACATACATCGGATTTGCTTGTAAATCTTCCACACGTAGCTTTAATAAATCCTGTGCTTTTTCATTAGCCGTTTTATATGCAATCTCTGGATACTTAATTTCCTCTGTAAGGATGGCACCTACTTCATAGGCTACACCAAGCATAGAAAGAGCATCTGAGCGGTTTGGTGTTAAGCCTAGCTCTAGCACTGTATCACGTAAGCCTAAAATAGCCAGTGCATCAGAGCCAACTTCTGCATCTGATGGCAATACGTAGATTCCTTCTGAATATGCTTTAGGAACAAGCTTGCCTTCAATTCCAAGTTCTTGCAATGAGCAAATCATACCGTTTGATTCATGACCACGAAGTTTTGCTTTTTTTATTTTAATGCCACCTGGTAAATGTGCACCAGGACGAGCAACAATGACTTTTTGACCAGCATCTACATTTGGTGCACCACAAATAATTTGTTGTGGCTCTGCCTCTCCAACATCAACTTGACAAATATTTAACTTATCAGCTTCAGGATGTTTCTCTTTAGACACTACATAGCCAACCACTACTTTATCCATAGCATTTGCACGATCAATAACTGCATCTACTTCGATACCAGAGCGTGTAATTTTTTCAGCTAATAGCTCAGGCGCTAAGTCCTGTGTATTGACATAATCTTTTAACCATTCTAATGATACTAACATGTTTTATCCCCCTTACGCTTCTGTTCGCTCGAATTGTGATAAGAAACGAGTGTCACTTGTATAGAAATGACGAATATCGTCAACACCATATTTCAACATCGCAATACGTTCTGCACCAATACCGAAAGCGAAGCCAGAAACTTTCTTCGGATCATAGCCAGCCATTTCTAATACATTTGGATGAACCATACCTGCGCCTAGAATCTCAATCCACCCTGTGCTCTTACATACATTACAACCTGCGCCACCACATTTGAAACAAGAAATATCCATTTCTACTGATGGCTCTGTGAATGGGAAGAAGCTCGGACGAAGTCGAATTTCGCGGTCTGCACCAAACATTTTTTTCGCTAAAGTATCTAATGTTCCTTTTAGATCACTCATACGAATATTCTCGCCAATGACTAAACCTTCAATTTGCATAAATTGATGGGAATGTGTTGCATCATCATTATCGCGACGGAATACTTTACCTGGACAAATGATGCGAATAGATTCGCCTTTTTTGGCTTCCATTGTACGAGCCTGTACTGGCGAAGTATGCGTACGTAGCAATATTTCCTCGGAAATATAGAACGAATCTTGCATATCACGTGCTGGGTGTCCTTTTGGTAAATTTAGTGCTTCAAAGTTATAGTAGTCCTTTTCTACTTCAGGACCTTCAGCAATTTCATAGCCCATTCCGATAAATAAATCTTCAATTTCTTCAATGACGCGTGTCAACGGATGGCGATTTCCTACTTTCACTTCACGACCTGGTAAAGTGACATCAATCGACTCACTTGCTAATTTTTCAGCAATCGCCGCTTCCTCTAGAACAACCACCTTTGTTTCTAGTACTGCTGTTACATTTTCACGAACATTATTCACTAAAGCCCCCATTTTCGGACGTTCTTCAGCTGATAATTTCCCCATCCCTTTTAGTAAATCTGTGATAGGTCCTTTTTTCCCTAGATATGCAACACGCACTTCATTCAATTCTTTTAAATTTGCTGCTGCTTCAATTTTAGCAAGAGCTTCTTGCTCTAATTGTTTTAATTGCTCTTCCATGTTAAAACCTCCTTAGAAAATAAATGCCTGCATTTTAGGCATAAAAAAACCTCGCCCCTAAAAAGGGACGAGGACATATTCGCGGTACCACCCTAGTTATTGCAAGCCAAAAACTTACAATCACTTCATTGACATAACGACTTGATGAAGCCGGCACACCTTTACAGCATCACGCTGGTCCCGGTAGCTGCTCACGGGCTGAATTCAAAATTGCATTGGTACGGCGTCGGCTCTCAATCTCCGGCCTTACGCTCCCTGTCGTCCATTCACAATCTTTACTACTTCCCGATCAAAGCATTTATTATTTAAACATACATTTTAGAATAAATTATACAATAACGAATAGTAGCAAATCAAGAGACAACTACCTGATTCTCACAAGGATCTGTCAATTATTTCACAAAGCCATATAAAACAATACCTGTTGCAACTGCTACGTTTAATGATTCAGCTTGTCCAAAAAGTGGAATAATCATATTTTGATCTGTCATCGCTAATAGCTGTGGCTGGATGCCACTTCCTTCATTCCCCATAATAATAGCAAATGCACCCGAATGCTGAATGTCGCTATATGGCACTGCCTCCTCATCCAAAGCAGTACCAAAGACAGGTACACCTTGATTTTGTAGCAAGTCTACCCATTCTGCTAAGTCTCCGCGTACTACTGGGATATGGAAATGGGAGCCTTGAGCTGCGCGTAATGTTTTAGGATTGTAGGCATCTGCACAGCCTTTTCCTAAAATCACGGCATCTAATCCTGCTGCATCGGCAGTGCGTATCATTGTTCCAATATTACCAGGATCTTGGACTGCATCAATTAATAGCACTTTACGCCAAGTGGCCTTCACTTCATCCTCTAGAATTGGCTGTTTACATACAGCAAACACGCCTTGAGAAGTTTCTGTTTCTGCGAATTCCTTTGTTACTGCTGCTGTTACTTCTACAATAGCAACATCATCAATCGGCCATAACATTGGCAAATCAATACCCTCACGTACAATAATTTGTAATACTTGCTCTTTATTTTTTAAAGCTTCCTCCACAAGATGAAAACCCTCTATTAGAAATTCACCTGATCGTTCACGCTCTTTTCTTGTTGTCGCTAACTTTTTCCAATATTTCACTAACGCATTTTGCGTAGATTCAATTCTCTTCATATGCTACCTCTTACCGCCTTTTTCCTATATATTGACCACTATTATACCTTAGCAAATGGCAAATTTCATAGTTATGTGAGAAAACTATTATTTTCTACAGCCGTTAAGTAAAGAACAATACAGACATGCTATAATTAGACACAGCATACTAAGTCAAGGCAGGTGAATATAAATGAAAAAAACGATACATGTCGTTGGTACCATTATAGAAAATGAGCAGCAAGAAATTTTCTGTGCTTTAAGAAATCCACATATGGTACTAGCAAATTATTGGGAGTTTCCTGGTGGAAAGATAGAACACGGCGAAACACCTGCGCAGGCGCTTTATCGTGAAATTTTCGAGGAATTTGACTGTATGATTCAAGTAGGTGACCGAGTCGCAGTAACCCTTCATGAATACGACACATTTTTCGTTCACTTAGAAACATATAAGGCAACGATTGTGAAAGGCGTACCCAAAATACTAGAACATGCTGAAGCAAAATGGGTTTCTCGCAAGCAATTGCTCGAACTTCCATTCGCTCCAGCAGATCTACCTTCTATCCAAAAATTATTAGCCGAAAAATAAAGACATTCATTTCACCTCATGATAATGAGTAACTCGGTTGCATCCATATGCTTTCAATACATACAGTGCTTCGTCTGCTTTTTTTATGAAAGGCATGTCTGTATATTGTAGCAATCCCTCTACTGAGCGTAATACGTCCTGTCGGCCAATTATCCTGCTTAACAGTTTGTCTTAATTATTCTCCAATTGCTTTTGCCACAGCTATTTCGTTCACTGGTAAGATGCTGATAAATTCCTCATCGACGTAACGAGCAACATTGTCTTTTACACGCACTCGATGCTGCAGTAGCTGTGCTAATTGAACAGGACATCATCTCCCACTTAATGACCCTATATATCATGAACGTTTTTAAAATGATCGATATTTAAAATACATAAGGAGAAGGCCTCTGCGTCCCTACGAGCCTCACCTTTTTCAACAACAAGCGCCTTTCTCCCCATGAAACTTATCAAAGAATTTGAAGTTTCAACCATTTTACTGGACTCACATGAAAATACTCATTTTCACCTTTGAAACATATGATGCACTAATAACATCGTGTAGGAGGTGTTCTATGCTTATTCATGTAGTGAGTGCTGGCGAAACATTATGGCAAATAGCCAATCATTATGCTGTACCTGTTCAATCGATCAGTCTATTAAATGCATTAGCTACACCCGATCAATTAGCTATCGGGCAATCACTAGTTATTCCTTCTCCTTATACCATTTATACTGTTCAAAGTGGGGACACGTTATGGTCAATTGCTCAACGCTTTAGTGTTCCTTTACAGTCCATCATTTTAGAAAATCATCTAACAAATCCTGATATGTTAACATCAGGAACGAAATTAATAATTCCCCCCATCATCCATATCGTGCAGCCAGGAGAAACATTATGGCAAATAGCTCAGCGCTACGGTACGACCGTTCAAGTCATTGTGGTGGAAAATCAAATAAACAATCCTAATATGCTATATGTCGGAACTAATTTAATCATCCCAAGAGAATTACCGAAGATTGAAGTCAATGCTTATTCCTATCAGCCTTCTGAAGAAGCGATTGATTCAATTAATGCCGTTGGTCATCTTTTAACTTACTTTAGTCCCTTTGCTTATAAAATGAAGGAAGACGGTACATTACAGCCCATCAGCGACGAAAGTATGATAGCAGCTGCAAAGGCTAAAAACATCATTCCTATGTTAACGCTCGCTAATTTTACTGCTACAGAAGAAGGCTCTAATTTAGCACATGTCGTCTTGTCCGATGCTGACCTACGAAAAAAAGTCATGAATAATGTTTTACAAGTGATGCAAGATAAAGGCTACCAAGTATTGAATATCGATTTTGAAAATGTTTTGCCAGCAGATCGTGAAAATTTCAATGCCTTTATACAATTAGCCGCTGATATGCTTCATCCAAAGGGCTATTTAGTGTCAACTGCCCTTGCACCAAAAACAAGTGCTACGCAAACTGGCACATTGTATGAAGCACATGATTACGAAGCACATGGGAGAATAGCAGATTTTGTAGTATTAATGACGTATGAATGGGGATATCGACTTGGCCCTCCACAAGCCATTTCCCCTATTAATGAAATGCGAAGAGTTGTGGAATATGCCTTAACTGAAATTCCAGCCGATAAGATTCTATTGGGCTTTGAGCTGTATGCGCGTGATTGGCTCTTACCTCATGTCAAAGGACAGGAAGCAGAAACGTTTAGTCCGCAGGAGGCGCTTAATAGAGCCATCAAGTACGGAGCAACAATACAATTTGACCCGACTGCACAATCTCCTTTTTATCAGTATGTCGATGAGCAAGGAAGGCATCACGAGGTATGGTTTGAGGATGCAAGAAGTGCACAGGCGAAATTTGATATGGTCAAACACTATAACCTTCGAGGTATTAGTTATTGGGCATTAGGATTCCCATTCCCTCAAAATTGGGTTTTATTAAGCAATCATTTTTCCATTAAAAAACCTTAGTGCTCGTTATTGTTCTCAAAAAATAAAGAGCTATGCAACTTTTTACCATGTGAAGTAACGACTTACTACCTGTGATGTCGGGATAAAAAATGCTGTTTGAAGCCATATTAACCTATATCAACAGGAAAGGAGCAACTCACATGGGAAGAGACAATAAACAAGGTCAAAGCAATAATAAAGCTTCATTACCTCAAACACCAAAAAACCAAAAAATCGCACCAAATAAGGTGAGTGAAGAATTTTCTCAAGAGTTTATGGAGCTCATTAATTCAGTCACACAAAACAAAAATAAACAGAAAAAATAAGGGGGGCTTCCGTTGAATTTTCAACGTGCACAAGAAATTGTCGCCTCACCGTCAGAATATGAAGTGAGCTATAATGGCGTTTCCGTCTGGATCGACCAACTCCACAATGATGAGAAAACAGCGACTGTTCACCTTCGCCGCTCTTTAGAGGAGCGATCTGAAGTAGCTATTTCCGAATTAAAGGAAGAATATCTCGTTCATTAAACAGATAAAACCTGCTTATTTGCATAGTCAATAAGCAGGTTCTTTTTTTATTTAAATAATATAATCCTCAATATATTGAAGCTGTGTTAACACTTCATCTATATGGTGGTGTAAATCCGTATAGGTTTCTGAAATTTGCTGAGGTGAGATTGGCTTACTAAATAGATAGCCTTGAATATAATCACAACCGCCATCCATCAGAAATGATAGTTGTTCCACTTCTTCAATACCTTCTGCAACAACCTTTAAACGCAAATGTTTAGCCATCGAAATAATCATGGAAACAAGTGCTTCATCGTTTGGATTATGCGGCACATTTCTTACAAAAGTACGGTCGATTTTTAAACAATCAATGGGAAAATCCTTTAAATAGGATAAAGATGAATAACCTGTTCCAAAATCATCTACAGCAATTTGAATACCTAATGCCTTTAATTCGTGTAATAGCTGTGTCATTTGATCAATATTCATCGTCATACTTTCCGTAATTTCTAATTGTAGATATTTAGGCGTCAATTTTGTGCGTTGTAAAATTTCTTCCACCATTTCTACTAAATCCTGCTGAAATAATTGCCCAAGTGACAAATTCACTGCCACCTTCATCGGAGGTAACCCTTGTTTTTCCCATGTTTTCGCTTGCATACAAGCTGTTTCTAATATCCATTTGCCTAATGGGATAATAAGCCCACACTCTTCGGCAATGGGAATAAATACATCTGGTGATACAAAGCCACGCGTCGGATGCCGCCAGCGGGCTAATGCTTCGACGGATTCAATTGTGCCCGTCTTTAAATTTACCTGTGGCTGATAATCTAAATAAAACTCATTATTGGCTAATGCATTATGTAAGTCTTGCTCTAACAAAATTCGATCTGCAATGTCTTTTGACATATAAGGCTTATAAAAAAGAAATCTTTGGGGTATTTGTCTAGCCTCTCTCATTGCTAATTGGGCATGCATCAATAGCTCTTCGCCCGTCCATTTATCCTCATAGAGGGCAATGCCCATATTCAGATTGCCATTTAATGAAAATAATTGTACCTGCAAAGGGTCTTTCATGGCACTTTTGAGATTTAAACAAAATTGTAATAATTCTTCAACCGTCTTTACGTGATTAATATAAATAACAAATTGACCCTCGCGCAGCTTCGTTGCAAAATAATGAGGAGGTACAATCGCTTGAATGCGCTCTGCGACAAGCTTCATCATTTTATTAGAATTACTTATCCCGATAGAAGAGCGAATGGCTGCAAAACGGTCAATTTCTATGGCAATGATGGCCTTCTGCACTTGATTATCATGTAAATTTTCCTTTAACGTCTTTAGTAATAAATGCTCATTTGGCAGCAGTGTTATATCATCGTGATAGGCCTGAAATCGCAGCTCTTCTTGAGATTGTTCAAGATCCTTTTTAATTTTTAATAATTGTTGAAACGGCTTTTCCACAGATGTATAATAAATCGCCTTTAAGAAAAAGTAAAAGGCTAAAAATTGATAAATTAGTGCCGAGAAATCCCATATCGCATTTTGATCTTGACTAAAAATAAAAAAGACATCACTTACAATAAGCGAGATGGCTGCACTGATTAACCACATCGATCGCTTCGGCATTTTTTTTAGATACTTACTTACTATCACAATGGTTATAATTTGAAGAATTATAGCAAAAAGGTGTACCATATTATCAATATACACTAGCAATTGTTCTGACAATATGTTGGATACCATATACACTAGAGAAATACTGACTATAACGAATAGCAAAGAACTAACATAAGTAAACAACCGATAGTTCATTGATAATTGTTGTCTTTTGAATAAAATAATCAGTAGAAATCCAATGGATAGATACACACGCATTAATATATGTATTGACTCGTCCATATAGCTCCATTCAGTAGATTGACTAAAGAACAAGCTAACTAATTCAAGTAATGCAATTATAAAAAAAATGTTCCCTATGTATAAAGTTTGATTGGATAATAAGTGTGAAAATACTAAATAAGATTGGATCGCAATAGCCATTGTAAAAACAATGATTAAAACTTGGATCACCAATTTTAAATTTTGATAAATGTCACCTTGAAATACACCATACATTTGATTGCTGAAGCTTAATAATGGTATGACAAGTAATAACGGCAATATTATGTACCAAACCTCTTTTTTCTCTATTTGATTAAACCATTTCTCCACTACAAACCCTCCATACAACTATCTAAACATTGACTAGGAAATTATAACTAACTATATTAAATAATACACTTAGAATTGTATATTTCTTTGACTTCTTACAAATCATAACACTTTTATCTGAATTTGTATGCATTCATATCAAGTATGCTAATATTCATTTTATTTCAATATTAGCATACTTTTGATATTTTAGTACTTCATTCCACTTCAAAAACTTGGTTACTTAGCCTCTGGAAGATTCTAGCCCGCCTTTTTTTACTAGCAGCGACAGATAAACCTAGTACTTTGGCTATTTCTTGATCATTGTAGCCTTCTACATAATAAAGGAGTAGTATTTTTCTTTCTATCTGCTTTAACTGGGTCAAAATACTTTCAAGGTCAATAGAATTTTTTTGATTCTCCCCTCCTTCGAACTCACTACGAACATAATCGAGTGTTTCATCATCAACGACTGTTATTCGCTCTTTATAGCTTTTTTCCTTTGATAATTCATTTAAAATCTCTCCTTTGATCGATGAATATATATAGGCAGAAAATTGTCCTTTTGCTGGGTCTGCTTTTAGCCATGCCCTCCATACAGCAATGGAAGCAATATGACGATAATAATCAAACTCCTTATAGATATGAAGTTGCTTAAGAATAACGGTAATCATTGGTTGCACACATTCTAATATTTCTTCAAAGGATTGTGTTGGTGAAAGCTTTTGCTCGTTCTGAATAGACATTTTACTCTTCCTGTCGACTATGCACAGTCCAATATTCCTAGGTGATACTATCTTAGTCCCTGGCGTTTATTGAACGCGAGTACACATTTTCATCATTACATCGTTGAGAATGACTAAAATCCCTGTCCTATTTATATATAATCTCAGCAATTTATTGTAAAAATCATATATTTTTCTTTGGCATTTCATACATATTTAAACGATGATTGGACAAATTACTACTAAGGAGGCGAAATAGATGAATTTTCAAATAAGAGATGCCATTACTGCAAATGTTCATGGTCAATCTGCAGCAGAATTTAAAGATATTGTGGAAGATGCCATTAACCGTGGAGAAGAACATTTACTGCCAGGGCTTGGGGTGTTTTTCGAAAATTGGTGGAAGCAATCAAGTCCATCTGAACAAGATGAATTCGTTCAAAAACTAGAAAAAATATTTGCAAACTGATTTTTAATGCACAGTGCATTCCATTTCCAATAAATGCGTGATAAAGTTTTATTTATCAGAAAATTTGGAGGGATTGGAATGACTGTTGCAGTAGAATTACTTGTCAATCAACTCAAACAGGTGTTATTAGAAGAACAAGTGTCAACAAACGAAACGGTACGACAGCTACATGGGAAGGATGAATCTCATCATGCGGTGAGCCTACCTGATATCGTTGTTTTTCCACGCTCCACAGCAGATGTCAGTGCCGTTTTAAAAATTGCACATGCACAACGTGTACCAGTTGTACCATTTGGTGTTGGCTCCAGCCTAGAAGGAAATGCAATTCCTATTGCACATGGTATTTCCATCGACTTCTCTGAAATGAATACTATTTTAGAAGTTCGACCTGATGACCTTCTTGTAAAAGTACAGCCTGGGGTCACACGTTCTCAATTGAATAAGGAATTAAAAAAGCACGGTCTACAATTCACAGTAGATCCAGGTGCAGATGCAACATTAGGTGGCATGGCAGCAACGAATGCTAGTGGTACAACCGCAGTACGTTACGGTGTTATGCGGGATCAAGTTCGTGATTTAGAGGTTGTACTTGCAGACGGCTCCGTCATCCATACTGGTAATTTAGCCGCGAAGTCCTCTTCTGGTTATCATCTCAACGGTCTATTTGTAGGCTCAGAAGGGACACTTGGCTGCTTTACTGAGTTAATATTGAAAGTCTACGGTATACCTGAATTTGTAACAGCAGGACGCGCAGTTTTTGACACAGTAGGCGATGCTGTCTGTGCCGTCACTGCTTTATTACAGGCAGGCATTTCAATCGGCCGAGTGGAATTAGTTGATGAAGCCTCTATGAAACAAGCCAATATCTATAACGATACTTCCTATAGCGAAAAACCAACATTATTTTTAGAATTTCACGGAAATGAAGCAGGTATGCATGCAGATATAGCATTTGCTACAGAAATTTTTGAGGACTTCGGCTGTCTATCCTTTGAATTTGAACAAGATAATGCGGCACGTAACAAGCTTTGGGAAGCACGTCATTCCTTGGCCTATGCGTATATTCATGCTTACCCTGGGAAAAAGCTTATGTCAACAGATGTCTGTGTACCAATCTCCATGCTTGCAGAAACCATTTTGTATGCGCGTGAGCAGCTTGATCATATTGGGCTTACAGGCGGGATTGTCGGACATGTTGGCGACGGAAATTTCCATGCACTACTAATGTTAAATCCTAATGACATAGAGGAGCAGGCAAAAGCAGATCGCTTCAATGAACAGATTGTTCAATATGCTTTACTTCGGGGTGGTACATGTACAGGTGAACATGGTGTTGGCATTGGCAAAATGAAATATCAAGCTACTGAGCACGGTACCTCTTTAGCTGTTATGAAAAGTATAAAAGCAGCACTCGATCCATATAACATTATGAATCCAGGAAAAATTTTCACCCTATAACTAACGATAAACCCGCTGAATGACTATGTCATCAGCGGGTTTATGTTTATAAATCATAGCGGAAGCTCTTGACTAAAATGTCGCCCTTATAAAATTCCTTTGACTCGTCTCGTACAAAGCCTAGAGATAAATAAAGATTAATAGCAGCCTGCATGATATCACCTGAATGTAAATAAAGAGCCTTATCCTGTCTCTTTCTGGCAAAGGCAAAACTTTCGTGTAATAATTTCTTAGCGACCCCTTGCCCTCTCCCTTTCGGATGTACGCCTAACAAGCGTACGATCGTAGATTGAATATTCAGCTCTGGCAAGCCATATGCTTTTTCCGCATCAGTAAATAATTGTAGCCCTCCTACTATCTCCTCACCACGCTTTGCTACAAGAATTGTTTCTGCGTTCGGATTGCCAACTGAAGCACGGATATCACTTAAATATGACTGCCAATGTTCAGGGTCCTGATAGTCTTTTTCGTATTGCTCATAGCTCTCGACTAAAACCTCAAGATAGCGTTCATAATCTTCCTCTTGTAAATGTTCAATCACAATGTCAGCTACTGCCATGCTAGTTTCCCCTTTCTATGATGAAAAGCCACCCTTACGATAGGCGGTTACTCTTTTTTCAAGACGATGTGAGATCCATTCTGCCACAATTGATATTCCCCAATAAATGATTCCCACAGCAATAAATGACTCTAAAAACTTTAAATTCACAGAAGCAACGATATTCGCAGCACCAGTCAACTCTTTAATAGATAGAAAAAATGCTAAGGATGTGGCATGTAAAAAGCCAATAAAGACGTTTGTCAAATTCGGAATAGACTGCCCAAATGCTTGCGGTAAGATATAACGTCGCATCGCTTGAGTAAATGTTAAACCAATCGCATAGGCTGCTTCTAATTGTCCTTTCGGTACACTTAATATTCCTGAGCGAATAATTTCAGAAGCATAAGCTCCCGCACTAAGTGTTAAGGCGAGTATGACAAAAAATAATATAGGAATGGTGCTTGATTGTATCTTTAACTGTAAAGTACTTGCCATCATATCCACTAGCATTGGCAAGCCAAAATAAACGAGCATGATATGCATAATAATGGGCGTGCCTCTAAAAAAAGAGACATAAAAATTAAGTATAGGCGCAATAAATTTTAAGTGTTTAATGCGAACGAAAGCGACGATTATCCCTATAACAATACCTAATAAAACAGGTGTAATGGTCATGAATAAGGTTAAAGGTATTACTTTACTAATTTCTCGTAAGGCTTCTACTATAAAAGCCAGATCAATGGTCATACTATATTCCCCCTATTGTGAAGCCAATTCCTTTGGCATATAACGATTAAAATAGCGTTCGTTGAATTTAAATAATTTTTCCAGCACGATCACGATAATATAGTAAACAATAGACAATGCTACATAGATTTCAAACGCTCGTGTCGTTGAAGCAATCAAGGTTTCTCCACGTCCAACCATATCCATTACGCCAATAGAGAACGCTAGTGATGTATCTTTTAATGAACTAATCATCGTGTTTGCTATATTCGGAAAAGCAACACGAATTGCCTGTGGGAAAACAATACGCATAAAAGCCTGTGTTCCATTTAAGCCTACTGAATAGGCAGCCTCCATTTGTCCTCGGTCAACAGTTAAAATAGCAGCACGAAATATTTCGGCAAAGGCTGCCGCATTGCTTAGTGTGTAGGTAATAATGACAAAATACATCGCATCCATGCGAGTAACGTCAATATGAATCAACTTTAGCAATGCAGGTATGCCGTAAAATACTAAGAACAACTGCACTAAAATAGGGGTTCCACGAATAAAGGATATATAGACCGTGATGATCTGCTTCAATACGGGTATGTGGAGTAGCTTCGGTATGGCTAGCACAATCCCTAGTACCATACCAAAAAGTATGGAGAATAGTAGTATTTCAAATGTTACTGGTAAATATTGAAGCAATGTTGGAATGACCTTCGCAATGAGCATGACATCAAAGTTATTTTCCATACTTCCGCCTTCCTTTCCTGTCATTAGAAGTCTACTGTGTAATCATCACCTAACCATTTTTTACTAAGTTCACTTACCACTCCCTCTTCCTTTAATTCAACGATAGCTTCATCTAAGCGCTCCTGTAATGTCACTTCATTTTTATTGAGTAAAAAGTATACTTTTGAATTTAATAATGCGTCACCTACAACCTTTTGTTGTGCTTCATTGCTCTCGTTATAGTATCTGACTGCGAACGGTGTTGTAATAATGGCATCAATACGACCAGTAGCCAGTTGATTATTGACATCTACTGAACCAGAAGAATAGACGATATTCGCTCCTAAATTATGCTCTTTATTATATTTTTCAATAAAAACAGCGGAGTTACTCGTTGGTGAAACACTGATATTCTTCCCTTTCAAATCCTCAACGGATTGAATTTCTTTATTTTTCTCATTCACTGTCACCTTTAACGGGAAGACATTATACGGCTCTTTATTGAATAAAAACTTCTCCTGTCGTTCACTATTGACTTCCATTTGATGGGCAATAAAATCAATTTTCCCTGTCTCTAAACTTAGTAATAAATTGGAAAATTCCATTGTTTTAAACTCAAATTCATATTCTGGTAGCTTCTCATCAATTGCTCGAACAAGCTCCACGTCATAGCCCGTTAAATTGCCTTTATCATCTAAAAAGCAGATGTTTGGAAACTGTGTCCCCGTACCTACAATGATTTTTTGAACATCTTTCCCACCCTGTGCTGTATTTTGGGCACTCGCATCTCCATCTGATTTTTCTGAGCTTACGCAGGCTGTTAATAGTGCTGCTAGTACAAATAGTAGATAAAACGATATTTTTTTCATAAAATCCCTCTTTCCTTCTGTTATGCATGTGAGGGTAAGCTCACAGCAAGTGCCTTCTGTAGGTGTTCTAAACCTATTTCTGTTACAGCTTGATAGATACCCGTTTCACTTGATCCAATTTCTACAACAGGTACATATCGAACACCATATTTTATTTCAAGGATGTCGCGGAACGTATCATTCGACGTGACATCCACCGTTTTGTATGCTATTCGTTGTTCCTGTAAATACGCTTTTATATCCTCGCAATAACTACAACCTTGTTTCGACCAAACAATTATCTCTACATTTTTTGTCATGATGATGACCTCCTTAGCTGACTGCCACTTTTTGCTGTAGCTGTAAATTAACAGGACTTAATAGTTCGAATGAGCGTTTACGTTCAAACTCCTTCAATACAGGAGTATGCAAAATGAATTCATCTACCTGATATTGAACATGAAAATCATCTAATATTGCTTTAATATCCTTAGGCGATCCATAGACAATATCTGCCTCATATTGTTTGACCGTATACGCCTCTCCAGACTCTTGACCAAATTTTTCAGCTAGCTCTATCGATTGTAATGTCAGTGTTCTACCACTCGCTAAATGCACCTTCGTTATTTTTTGATCCCCAATCAATTCCTTTGCTTCCTTTTTGGTTGGAGCTGCAATGGCTGCGATTGATATGGCGAAGTGGCCACTGGCATTATACTCACGATAGATACGTGCTGCTTGCGCTAATACATCATTGTCACTATTAATAAATCGAGCAAAGACAAATGCAATGCCGAGTTTTCCTGCAAGAGCAGCACTTTCTGGGCTAGCACCGAGTAAAAATAATGTTGGCTTTATCTTCGGAATCGGCGTTGCTTGTATACCATATAATTCGTGCTCTTTTGGTATTGATTGCTCAATTAATTGCTGTAAAAATGTTAGTCTATCTTCAAAATCGTCCCCCTGATTGAGCGTGCCATATTGTAATGCCTTTGTGGAAAGAGGTAAACCACCTGGTGCTTTTCCAATACCTAAATCCACTCGTCCTGGCTCCAACGCTGCCAGTACATGGAAGTTTTCTGCCACCTTGTATGGGCTGTAATGTTGTAGCATCACACCACCTGACCCGATATGAATGGATTTTGTCTTTGCCAATAAATAGGCAACTAATACTTCTGGCGAGGAACCTGCTAATGTTTCTGTATGATGGTGCTCCGACACCCAAAAACGTGAGTAACCCAACTGCTCCGCTTTTTGTGCAAGTGCCACTGTTTTGTGCAAAGTTTGTTCGTTTGTTGCATCCTCGATAATCGGACTTTGATCTAATATGCCTAATGTATAGCTCATACAATGCCTCCTAATTTCTTTTATTCGAATAAATTTACTAGGTTTTTAGACAGACTGTGTGACATAGCGACTTTCTTTGAATGGTAATCCCAAATTCCCGCGCAGTGTTTCTGCCTCATAGTCTTTACGATAAAGTCCTCTTGCTTGTAAAATAGGCACGACCTTATCCACAAAATCTTCAAGAGCACCAGGCACGGTCACACCAATGATGAAGCCATCTGCCGCTTCCTTTTCAAACCATTTCTGTACAAGATCCGCTACCTGCTCAGCTGTACCAAAAAAGGCTGTTTTAGGTGTAGCTTCACGTAAAGCAACCTGACGTAATGTAAGACCTTCTTGTTTAGCATATCGTTTAATATAATCAGTTGTACTTCTAAAGCTATTGGCTCCAATGTCACCTAGTTCAGGAAACGGAGCATTCACATCATACTGAGTAAAATCATGATGGTCAAAATAACGTCCAAGATAAGCAAGTGCACGGTCTATGGAAACTAATTCAACGATTTCTTGATATTTTGCCTCTGCTTCCTCCACTGTATCGCCAATAATAGGTGAAATGCCTGGGAAGATTTTTACTTCATCTGGATTACGCCCAAATGCTGCCACCTCTGTTTTTACTCTTCTGTAAAATGTTTTCGCCTCTTCAATTGATGCACCATGTGTAAAAATAGCATCTGCATCCTTGGCTGCCAATCGAATGCCTGCATCTGATGACCCAGCTTGGAAAATAACAGGCTGACCTTGTTTTGATCGCCCAATATTGAGTGGACCTTGAACTGAAAAATAAGGCCCTTTATGATGTAAAATGTGTAATTTTTCTGGATCAAAAAATTGATCATTGTCAACGTCAGCAATAAAGGCATCATCATCCCAAGAGTCCCATAAGCCTTTGACAACCTCTAAATATTCTTCCGCAATTTGATAACGCTCTGCATGGTTAGGATGTTGGTCGATTGTTTTATTGTAATTCAAAGCAGTACTTTCTAATGGAGTAGTTACTACATTCCAGCCTGCACGCCCCGCACTAATATGATCTAATGAAGCAAATTGTCTTGCCACTGTAAATGGTTCGCTATAGGAAGTTGAAACGGTTCCAACTAAGCCAATATTCTTCGTCGCTACAGCTAATGCCGATAAAATTGTAATCGGCTCAAAGCGGTTTAAAAAATGAGGGATGGATTTTTCATTAATAAATAAACCATCTGCAATAAATGCTACATCAAATTTCCCTTGCTCTGCCTTCTGAGCCTGCTGAATATAAAAAGGCAAGCTTACACTTTGATTACTCGCTACCTTTGGATGACGCCAACTAGAAATATTGCCCCCCACTCCATGAATGATGGCCCCAAATCGAATTTTATCCTGTCTAGCCATGTCAATTCCTCCTCAATCCTTATTATTTACTAAACTTAGTGGTTAAGTATGTTTTTGTTTAAAAATTTTTTATTTATGCTAATTCATAAATAAATTTGGATTGAGAATGATATTACAGTTCCTTTAGACAATATGCAATAGGCTACGTAATAGAAAAAATTTTAAGTTCTGAAAAAATATTTAATCAATGCCTTTCTTGCATGCTTTCAAATTGCTTAGCGGTCTCACAGATTGTCTGCCAAAAGGCTGTCGTCAACACCTCTTTATCTTTATAGGTTAAAAATATGTGTTGATTCATATCCAATAAATGCTTGACGTCTATCTCCACAAATTCACCGCTTTCGAGCTCCTTTTTGACGCAAAGATGTGGTAAAAAGCTAATATAGTTCTTTGTCCGAATAAATTCCTTGGCAACTTCTAAATGATCCGTACGTACTTCAATATTGGCTGTCACGCCCTCTATCTCAAACATTTTATGCACATAATTCCAATCAAACGCTCCACATTCAAAAAACACCATTTTCTGTTGGGCTAACTCCTTTGCTTGCATACGTTCACGCTGTTGTAATAGATGATCACGATGTTTCACAAGTTTCACCGCATTGTTTAATAATAGCTCATTACTGATGCCATCTCGATGCACATATTGAATAAGACCTAGATGGATTTGATGGCTTTGTAACTTTTCTAAAATCATCGTAGTTGAACCTGTAATTAGTTGAAATCGCAAATTAGGAAATTGCTCTTTCCATTTTGGCAATGCATAGGCTAAGAAATACTGTGCTGTCACCCCATTTGCCCCAATACATACTTCATCTGTTTCCTGTGTTTCCTCTAATTGCTTCTTTCCTTGCTGAAACGTTTGGACAATTTGTGTAGCAAACGGTATAAAGTCTTTTCCTTTCTCCGATACGCTCACACTTCGCCCATCTCGGTAAAATAATTCAACACCAAGCTCCCGCTCTAACGATTTGATTCGTGCTGTCACAGTCGGCTGAGATAGAAACAGTGCATTGGCTGCCTTATGGGTACTTTTGTAATGGACAACATATAAAAATGCCTCGATATGGTCTATATTCACGAGGAGTTCACCCCTTCATACTTATTTATCCTATTATATAAATAATTCTTTATATTCTCTATAATTTATTAGAAAACTATGTTTTAAATTTTTATCAAAAGAAAAAGTAACCTAGCGTCTCCTAGGTTACTTTACTATGTAGCGATGTTGCCATCCATCTTGACAACAAACATCGCGCGTGGTTTACAGCCCTCTGTCTGCGCTACCACTGTTATGTTATTCACTTGAACATCCTCTGTTGTGCAAGTAAACTCTCTTTATCGTACTTCTCAACTCGAGAAGCATATGTCCAAATTTAAGCAAGAATCGATGCCAGTACGGCTTTTTGTGCATGCAGTCTATTTTCGGCTTGTTCAAAGATATAAGAATTAGGGCCATCAATAACTGATGTTGCCACCTCTTCCTCTCGATGTGCTGGTAAGCAATGCAAGAACATATAATTTGGTTTTGCGTAGGCAACTAGCTCATCATTAATTTGATAACCAGCAAAGTCTTGTAAACGTTTAGCTGCTTCTTCCTCTTGACCCATCGATGTCCAAACATCTGCATAAACCACATCTGCATTTAACACGGCTTCGATAGGATCATTTGTGATTGTAATAGTACTGCCATTTGCCACTGCAATCGCCTGTGCTTTGGCGATTACTTGCGCATCACACTCATACCCAGCTGGTGTTGCCACAGCGACATTCATACCGACATGTGCAGAAGCTACGACTAGTGAGTGCGCTACATTATTGCCATCTCCTACATAGGCAATTTTAAGCCCTTTTAAAAAGCCTTTATTTTCTGCAATCGTTTCTAAATCCGCTAATGCCTGACAAGGATGATAAATATCCGTTAGTCCATTGATGACTGGAATAGCTGCATGCTCTGCAAGCTCCTTGACCATCGCGTGAGAATTTGCACGAATCATAATCCCATCTAAATAACCGGATAATACATGTGCTGTATCATAAATCGATTCACCACGACCAATTTGCAAATCGCGCGCATGCATAAACATACTTTTCCCACCTAATTGATTCATGCCAACTTCAAATGAAATACGTGTACGAGTTGAATGTTTTTCAAAAATCATGCCAAGTGTTTTACCTTCTAATAATCTTGGACATTTCCCCTCTTTTGTAATCATTTTTAGCTGTGTTGCTAGTTCAATCAGTTCTTGAACCTCTTGACTTGTATAGTCTAGCAATGTTAGAAGATCTTTTCCTTTTAAACTAGATACTAACTTCAACTGTACTTCTTCGAGTAATTTCATTGCCTTCGCTCCTTACATCGTTGCTGTTGAAATTAGTATAACATGCATAAATATAAAATCAACTGAATTTTTATAATTTATTTCAATTAGAAAATACGAGGCTTTAAATGTGACGAAAATTCGTCATATAGAATATTTATGCATACATTAAGATTCATCTATACTAATCTTTTAAAGCACAAAAAGGATACCTCCGTTTTAAGGTATCCTTTATATATTCTTTGCGTAACTAATAACTCATATGGCAGGTGTTTTCCTGACAACTCTGTTCTAACTCCTTATAATAATCCTGTTTATTTTCATATGGGAAAAAGTGACTTCCGGAAAACTCTTGCAAATGGAAGGTATTAGTCGTGACTACTTGCCAATTTTTCACATCACATGCTGGTGCATCAGGATCATTCGTTCCACAATGTGCAAGAATCGGACCATGGAATAATTCATCTTGATAATCAAAAGACTCATTCAAGCGATAATCATTTTTTACAATAGGTAAAATATATTGCAGCACTTCTTCATTTTCTAACAATTCATTCGGTGTACCACCTACTCTTTTTAACTCTTGAATGAGCTCACTATCGTCCATCGTTGTTTGATAGTCATCAGGAAAATCATCCTGTGGGGCATGGCGGCCAGCTACTATTAATAAATTCACCTTTCTCTTATATTTTTCTTCTAACAAACAGGCTGTCTTAAATGCAAGAATAGCTCCCATGCTATGACCATAAAAATAAATTTGTGTTTGACTTGTCACTTGATGAATAGCCTCTGCAATTTGTGGTATGACATCATGATAATTTGTCATGTACTGTTCTTTTATTCTTGTTGACTTTCCAGGTAGCTCGACCGGAAAGACAGCTAAGTTCCTCTCCCATGTTTTCCAATTTTTAAAAACGGCTGCACTGCCACCAGCATGATGAAAGCAAAAAAGCTTACAAGGATGACCATAATCTAACGCTTTCACAAAAGGAAACCATTTTTTCACATTCATCATATCCATTCTTTTTCTCCCTTAATATCCCTCATTCTTAACGGCTCTCGTTCCTGTATACAGACTTTTTGGGACGGTCCAATTTTCTTCCCAATATTATTCCATAATTTACAAGCTGTTAAATAATATTGTGTTGTTTGATTGAAGTAAGAACGACTCCAAATTTCTTCTGAAAATGTTATAAGAGAGCGTTCAACACTTTTTGGCCATACCTTTATATATAAATCTTCAAAGCTCGTATTTTGTGCAGGAAAGACAATCTCCTCAACCGGATAGCTTAAGAATTTATTGTCTCTTTTCTTATTAAATATAGTTGATTCGTTTAATGATGAGCTCATACATGGCATCCAGTGTACTGATCCATGCGGGTCTGGTAGATACAATGTTCCTCTGTTCGTTCCTAAAATCACTCTATGCAACAAATAAATATTACTTTCTGGATTAGCTAAATCCATTTGATTGAAAATGCGTAACGTCACTGGAATATCCCGGATTTGTCCAGATAGCGTATAAAAGGGATCATGCTCTGTAGGATTATTAATTGGTTCAAGTGTACAAGTTTGTAAGCCACCAAGTGCTTTTCCGATAATATCAAGCATTGGAAATAATACTTGGATACTACACGCCGCCTCTAAATAAATAATGTCGCTAGCTTCTCTTAATGTTTGCGCTGTTTGTAAAAAGGCATATACGGCATCAACATTTGGGTAAAAACTATTCAAGTGATACTTACAATTACCAGCTTTCGCACTTTTAATTAGCTTTAAATAATCATCTTCATGCACTGGATGCTCCTGAATAACATGTATACCTTTTTCTAAAAACGCTTGTGCAATGCTTGTCCCTGCCCCACCCACGATAGTAGATTTAACAACAACACAGGCAACATCCACCTGCTCATTTGTTATTTCATCCACATCGGTGTAAAGCGGTACATTAAATGTATTAGCGAGCTCTTCCGACTGTTTACTACCTTTAGATAAAATACCTACAAGCCTATAATGAGATGGTAAGTTTAAAATTGCCTGCACATAATACGCTCCAAATTTCGTACCACAAACCACTACCCTTAACGGCCTCATAATATCCCTTCTTCCAACAAGCTTACATGATTTTCTGTATGTGAAGTGATGCTAAAATATTCTATCGCACCCTGCACACGCAATTCTCGCATCACAATAGTAGGATTTAATATGTCATATGCCCAATAAACACCATTTTCGTGCACCATTCCTTCTATAATGGCTTCTACAGATAATGCACAAATAATGCCACTAATTATAAAGCTATTTTGACTAAGTAATTGAGCTTTTCGTCGTATTGGCTGTTGCTGATACTTTCCAATCATTTCAATGATAACGGTGTACCATGTTTGCCGCACAGGGAATACAGTGAGTCTTTCCATCAATTCATCTATAATTTGATGTAAATGTTCTGATGTATTTTTCATCGCCAATCGTATACACGCTTGTTGTAATAATGAAAAAACAGCTTTATTTGGATACATATTATGCCAATGTGCTTCAGTTATCTGTAGCTTTTTTGCGAGGCGGATTGTTTCATTTGTTATATACCTTTGAGTATATATTTCTTTTTCCTCACCATAAATGGTGACATTTATTTTTTCTGGCTGTACAGTATCTCGTACTATTTCTTTATTCTTATAAAAGGCATTCGCTGTGCCAAACCCATAAATGGAGCTAAGCATTAAATCAGCAGCTGCTCCTTTACTATATGTTTCTTCACCACCTGCATAGCCGATTACTTTCTCTATTTGATCGAACCCTTCTTGAGCTAATAAACGAGGAAGAATCCCAGATAAACCGGGAAAACTTCCTGCTGAAAGAATCATGATATTCGTTAGCTCCTGCTGCATAAATTTTTTTTCCAACAAATCGGCACCAAATGCATCAACATAATGGGCTCCCACTTTTTTTGCAGCCTGTGCTACTCTATCAATAATGCTATACGATGGGCCTGCACAATTTAATATGATTGTACATCCTGTACAAAATGTCTCTAACGCCTCTTGGTCATATATATCTACTTGCCTATAATCTATATATTCATATGAGTGAGCATGTTCTTTATTGCCACTTCTACTACCACAGCGTAGTGGATATTTATCCTTTAAAAATCGTACAGCTGCTTGTCCAACGGATCCACTGTAGCCAATAATTCCTATTTTAAATTGATGGTTCATGACTAACTCCTTTAAGCAGTAAATGAGCAGTCTCTTTCACATATGGCTCTTGTAAACAGGTAATGTGATTGCCATTTATAGGTATAATATTCAAGTGACCAAATGTAATCTCTTTCCAAAATTCTTCATTTCTTGTACCCATGACTGGTAAAAAGGATGACGTTTTATCGATACAGCTAAATGCAGCTACATCTCCCATGAAAGGCTCTGTTCCATACGATACAACACCTTTAAAGCTTTGACAGAAAATTTGATATAGCGTTTCCATTCGCTGTTTTTGATAGGCAGAAATATCACCCTGCAAAGCTGGAACAGTCGTATATAAATCTACCAATCTCTGTTCAGGTGACTTACTAGCAAGCTTTTGGTAACAGTGTGCAACGGGTGTGAACTCTCCCGTTAGTTCACATAAATCTTCAATCGTAATCATGTTCGTTTCTTTTTTGATTAAATCTTGTAATGCTTTTTTGAGTAATTCATCGTCAACAGCATGACCGCTTTTTTCAAGATCTGCACCTATTAATAAACCAAATGTTCTTTCCATTAATAAATCATTTCGAAGCTTGGCATCACACGGCGTAGTATCTATAGTTATGACGGGTTCAACCTGAACTCCCTCTGCAAGTAACACCTTTGCTGTTTCAATAGCGATAAGTCCACCCATGCAGTATCCTATTAGTTCATAGCTTGCAGCATTTAGCTCTAACAATTGTTTGGCATATTTTTGCCCTAAACTTTGAATGAGTGATTCAGATGGATAGGCTAAATAATCTGCTTCATCGCCAAAAATAAACCCTGCTATCGTATCTTTGCGATTAGATTCTTCTATTAAATAAGGGAGCAATTGATTGTATGGTGTAAGTGTCCCTGTTCCATCATGAAATAGAACTTTCATGTTACCGCCCATTTCACCTTCAGCTAAAATAACGAAAGACGTTTTCTTATCTGAAGTAGTTTCATCCTGTACTGTTTGATGATCTTCCAGTGAGTGACTTATCTTTTCTGCAATCTCTGCAATGGTTGGCGTTTGTAAAATTTCCACCATTAATTGATCCCACTCCCAATGCTTCACCTCTGGTAGTGTATCTCTCATGGCGGCCACAATTTGTGCCACTAGTAATGAATCACCACCTGCTTGATAGAAGTTTTCATTACGCCAAATACTTTCTCGATTTAATGCCTTTGCCCAGATAGCTGCAATTCTTTTCTCTAAATCGCTTTGTGGGGATTCTCCAGATTGTGCAATAAATGGATTAGATGCTTCTAAGCGACTTTGTAACGCACCACGATCCACTTTACCATTTTCAGATAACGGTAATTCACGGAGTACTTCAATATGCGCTGGGAGCATATATGCTGGTAATTGTTCTTCTAAATATTGTTGAATCTCACTCGCATAAATTCGCTTGCGTTCACCTATAAACTGACCAACAAATACTGCCTGATTGGCTGCTGATAATGGATCATTTTGGGTAGGATATACACCCGCTATCTCCATTTGTGCTGCTGCAAATAACTCATGCCACTGTTCACGATTGAAAAATACTTGATCATTGTCTTTACGAAAATCTTCAAAATCATTTAGACCCGCATGAAATTCCATCGATGTAAGGAGGGAATAGTTTTCCCCTGTCGTATCCGCCACGATCAATGCCCCACCTTCCACTGTCATTTCCTTAAAAGCCTGTAGCACTTGTGGTGCTTTTTTAGCATTGTGTAAAACATTATTACATAAAATCAGGTCAAAGGAAGATGCTTGAATTCCTTGAGACCAATAGGATTGATTGATATCATACAAACCATATGTAACCCACTTATAAGGTTCAAATGATTTACGTGCTTCATTTAAAAAGAATTGTGATAAATCTGTAAAAACATATTCTACATTTTTTTGATCTAATGACGGTATTAACTCTAAACTTACACCACCTACGCCTGCTCCTACTTCTAAAATTCGAAATGGTTTATTTGGATAACTCGCTCTAAATTCATCTATAATCGTATGAACAGCTTGAATCGTCACTTGATTTAATGAACGACTAATCAGATTGTCTTTATATGCTGCTAAGGCAATCTCAAAGCTGCCTTTTGGGAAAAATAAATCTAACGAATCTATTTCGCCTCGAAGTAAACCTAGAAGATGCTTACTTGAATCCTCAAAGTAATCCACAAGCTTTTTACCATATTGCATTTTTCCCTCAATTTCTCTCCATTGTAGCCAAGACATTGCTGAAGCATTATGCGGTAAATCTGTATGAATTAGATAATAGTTTGTCGTAGCTGGATTTTGCTGAATAAGATTCTCTTTACATAACACATTCAGCCATCGTCTGAGTAGCTGATGATAATAGGGATGAACTTTCACAATTTGCTGAATCTCACTAAAAGAAAATTCTCGATCATCTATAAATATATCTAAGTCCTGGAATGTTTTCATAATATCTAGGACGGCTGTCCAATTGGAAATTGTAGACCATTGTGCAAATAGCTCGCGATCTACAGCATGAGTTGCTCGATCTCCAGCAGTCTTCACTATAGCTGCTAACTTGTCTGAAGGAACGAAGGTTGTGACTTCATTTGTATTTTTTCTTGCTTGCGCGAATGCTGAAATACTAAATTCTTTTGTTGCCGAATCCTTACTTGCAATTACGGCAGCATGCTCTATCTGCTGCATTCGTTGTAGCGAGCTTTCAATTTCGCTTAGTTCAATGCGGTGCCCATGAATTTTTACTTGCGTATCTTCTCTTCCCAAAAATTCAATCACACCATCTGGTCGGTATCTGCCTAAATCGCCAGTTGCATATAACCGTTCTTCTGTGTAAGGATGGATTATAAATTTCGCTGTAGTATTTTTTTCATCGTGTAGATAGCCAGTGGCAAGCCCCTCTCCTCCAATATATAAATCACCAATTGTCCAGTCAGGGCATTCTTCTAGCTCCTTATTCAACACATAAAAATTTTGATTGGCCAATGGCTTACCATAAGGAATGCTATTTTTATAAGCCGTATTCATATCTATTGGATAATAAATAGACCAGATGGCTGCTTCTGTAGCTCCACCAAGACTGATAAATTGCGCTTCTTCAAAATAATGTGCCATTTGTTTAGGTAATGTAACAGGTATCCAATCACCAGATAAAAATACTAGACGCAATACGTTATGAAGAGTTGTTGTCGTATCCTGCATATAGGCGGAAAGAAGTTGCATTTGAGCTGGTACTGAATTCCAAATAGTGACCTGCTGAGATGTTATAAGTTCCAGCCAATGTTTTGGATCTTTATGACGTTTATGCTCTGGTAATATAATGCTACCACCAACACTTAATAAGCCAAAAATATCGTATACGGATAAATCAAATGCTAAATTAGCAATTGCTAAAACTCGATCATGCTCTGTTACATGGAAACGCTGATTCATATCCAATATTGTATTTAGCGCCGCTTTATGACTGACAATAACGCCTTTTGCTTTACCTGTACTGCCTGATGTATGAATAATGTAAGCTGGCTGCTCAACGTCTACACGTACAGGAACTAATTGTGCTTCTGATACAACGTTTAATTGCTCGACACTAATAAAAGTAAGAGCATCTTGTTCGTATAATTTACTAGAATGACTATGACTTAAAATAAATGTAATTTGCGATTCATTGATAATATCTTTCTTCCGTGCAATCGGTTGCTCTCTCTCTAAAGGTACATACACGCAACCCGCTGTTAATGTTCCTAATACAGCAGCAATTTGCCAAATCCCTTTCGGTAAATCAATGGCTACAAAATCCCCTTGCTGTACACCTTCCTTCAGCAATGCCTGTTGAATAGCAAATACATAGCGACCGAGCTCCTCATATGTAAAATATTTGCCATCTGCATAAACAGCCATATTTTTAGGATATTGTGTAATGGCATCTAGCACTTTGTCATACAGTAATCCTTTAGGTAAATTAACTGTTGTATTCTTTATTTCATTTCTAACCTTTTGCATTGCTTCTGGTAAGCCTATCACATCGCGATCAGTCCACGCTCCCTTGTTATTTGCCAGGTTTGTTAGGTGATCCACAAAAAACTGAAAAGCAGTATCCATTAAACCATTTGGAAAAATGCCCTCTCGTACATCCCAATTTATCAATACCCCATCAGGTTGTTCAGATACTTGACAATCAATCCACACTTGAGGAGTCTGACTAATTTTATAGGCTAACTTCAACTTAGGCTCATTATCAGACATATGGCTATTTACCTCAGCACCTAATGTGCTTGTATAAACAACAGGAATAATAACATCTCGATTGCGCTGTCGCTTTAATTCACGCAATACCTCAATTCCTGAAAAATCCCGATACTCTAAATCTGTCCAGAGCTGCTGTTGAATTTCAGCCGCATGCTCATAAAAAGCTCTATCTCTTTTTGCATATATTTCTAATAGATTAATCGTTGTAAAGTCTCCAACTATATCATGAATTTGAGCATGAATAGTAGGACGGTTAAGCATCGTAATATTCAAGCAAAAATGCGATTGTTTTGACCATACGCCGATAATTTCAGCAAAAGCCGTCAATATAATACTAGATGGCGTTAGTCGATGCTCTTTTGCCTTCTGACTTAAACTTTGCCACTCGTGTTTCGGTAATAAAAAATTAAATTGTTCAAAACGAACGGCATGACTATCCATTTTGTCACTTACAACTGGTAACTCTGGCGCTTCTGGAAAAGTCTCTAAACGGCTAGTCCAATAATTTTTAGCTTTGTCATAGGCTGCCGATCGATTATATTTTTGTTCATATTGTTGGGTCATTACATCTCTAAATTGAATGTCTAAAGCTGGTAATGGTGTATTTTCTGTATAATAAAAGTGTTCTAATTCAGCTATTAATACATTGATACTGACAAAATCAGCAATTAACATATCAATGGATAGATGAACAGTACTTTGATTTTTTTGCTGTGTAAGGACGAGGTCGTACAATGGCCACTTATCAGGAGCATACTGTTTAACAGATAGCTCATTTCTTACTTGTAATAATCGTTGATTCGCAGCTTCAGGTGCTTCCTCTGTTAAATCAATAACCTGTAAAGCTGGAAGCTCTACATTTTCTAGTACTTGCTGATAGCCCTCCTGATGCACTATCGCACGAAGCATATCATGACGTTTTATGACATGATGCCATGCCTTTTCAAGCTGTATAGGATCAAAAATAGTACCAACTAGTTCAGCATATACTTTACAGCCTACTCCACCGTAATGATAATTGCCGCTTCTTCCTACTAAATAGGCTGATTGAATATCTGTAAGTGGAAAGGAATCATAACGTCTTTCTGCGTCATGGGTGATTGGCTGGTGTTCTTTTTGTAAAAAGTCAAGAAGCTGCTCTTTATGCTGTCGTAACCGCTCTTTCCGTTCATGTGTAAGTACACCAGTTGGAGCCTTAAAATGTAATTTCCCATCTTCTACCCAAAGATTTACGCCCAATTCGCGATACTCTGCTACTAATTTTTTCATATTATAATATGCCCTCCTGATATTCGAAGTCCTTTTTGACAACTTCTATTAGATAGTCATCTTCTTTTAATGGATAAAGTGCTTTGATCTTTAAGTCGCTTTGATGGAATAACGCTTCAAACTGCGATTGTGTTCTTTCCTTACCTCCGCACATCGTCCAAATATTTAAATCCGTCATATATAAATGTGAGGCATTTCCTTCAATGACCTCTGGTAATATTTTTTCAATAATAGTTAGTGCAGAATTTTCGCTCATACTTTTGGCAATATTACGTAAAATTGTGATTGCTGCTTCATCCTCCCAATCATGGAGAATTCTCGATAGAATATAGAGATCACCTGATCGTGGCACTGCATGAAAAAAATCTCCTGCCTGAAACGTACATCGACTATCGAAACCGTAAAGTGCCAGCTTCTCCTCCGCCTTTTGTTGAACATGTTGTAAATCGATTACAACCCCTTGAGCATTGCGATAATATTCCAAAAATTTCACAATTATCTCTCCAGATCCACCACCAATATCAATAATTGTCTTGATACAGTGCCAATCCTTTTTTGCTGCGAAATAGGTGTCTAATTGAAGCTGTTCACTTGTTTTACTCATCATATTATGAAACACTTCAAATTTTTCGTTTTGCTGTATTTGTGCTTGAAAATAAGGCTGTTGCTCTACTAATTGATATGGGATTTTGTTCATTTTTATTGCCTCACATAGTTTTGACCAATAAGGCATTGCTTGTCTCCCTGTAAATAGCAGAAAATCCTTTAAAGAATCCTTTGCTTGTCCTGCCAACCGTTCCCCTAAAGGAAGTAAATTAAAATAATTTTTTTCTTCATTCACATACTTTAAAGCCACTAATGGTCTCATAAAACGAAAGAGTATGTCTTCATCAATTGCTAATTCCTCTGCCAATAACGATACATGTCTTCGTTCTTGATATAAGGCATCAAATATTCCTAATTCACAAGCTGTATAGAGCAAATAAGATGTAGAAAAGCCTTGAATCGTTGAACGTATCATACTTCCTTGTATATCCATAGTTTTTCTCCTTAATGGTTACTGCTTTTATCTGCCATCAATTTATACCATTTACAAACAGTGTTTTCTGCGATATTAATAAGGGCATATAACCCTCCACCCAATAAAGCTAGTCCTATCACACCTGCATACATAGCTAGATAATCTCTACTATCCATTCGATTTAAAATGTAATATCCTAATCCGCTAAAAGATGCAAAAGTTTCTGCTATAAATAGGATGGCTAATGCTGTTCCTAATGAAGCCCTTAAAGAAGTCATCACACTCGGTAAACAATAGGGTAATGTCAAATGAGACAATGTTTGTAGTTTTGTAGCATTTAATGACCGGATAACTTGCTTCTGATCATAAGGAATTCCCTTCGCTGCATCACGGATGACTACGACTAATTGAAAATAAAGAACAAAGGCAATTAAAATGATTTTAGGGGCATCGCCTAATCCAAATAACACAAGAATAATTGGTAAAAAAACAACCTTCGGGATAGGGTAGAGCACATACAATAAAGGACTTAATACGAGGTCTATCTTATTATTCCATCCCATAAGTAATCCTGTAGGAATCGCTAATAAAAGAGCGCAGCCAATACCAATAGCTACTCGATAACTACTAATGATAAAATGTGGTGGTAAATCACCGTTTGTTACTACTGTTAAAAATGATAGTCCTGCTTTAAAAGGAGAAGGTAAAAAAGGTTTATTTAATGCAATGCTAGACAGATGCCATAATAAAATAATCATGATGGCAGCAATCACTATACTATATGTCTTCTTCACAGGGCTCTCCCTTTAATAATTGTTTAATCCGCTGTTGCTGACGATACATGCAAGCAGGATGATGACGCTCCTCCATTTGATAATCATTCTCAATAATTCCTGCAATTGTTTTTCCATTCGTGTGAAATACAACAATTCGATCGCTCATCATCAGCGCTTCATCAATATTATGTGTCACGAATAGTAAGGTTAAATTTCTTTCATGACGTATTGTCTGTAATGTCTGCATTAATTGCTCCTTCGTTAAAATATCTAACGCTGAAAACGGCTCGTCCATTAACAAGACTTTTGGTTTTTGAATTAAAGCTCTACCGATGGCAACCCGCTGTTGCTGCCCCCCAGATAGTTGGAAAGGGTAGCGGTTCTGCAAATCGTGAATATTCAATTGCGATAAAATTAATTGTGTGTTCCTGTCCCTTTCCTGCTTAGACCGTTTAGCAAGCTTTAAAGGGAGAGCTATGTTAGCTTTCACGTTTTTCCATGGAAACAGGCCATAATTTTGAAAAATAATCGCTATCTCCTGCTGTGGTCCTTTCAGTTCTTTACCATCAAAATAAATGGTTCCTTTAGTCGGTTTCTCCAAGCCAGCTACAATATTTAAAAATGAGGATTTTCCGCTACCTGAGACACCAACAATAGCTACACATTCACCTAAAGATATATGAAGGCTAATATTTTGCAGAGCGTTCACCATACCTGAGGCTGATTTGTATGCTAAGTCAACATGCTGAATTTGATACATGGCCTATCCTCCTTTTACTGTTCTTCTAAGGATATCTCTACTAGCTCTTCATATGAAAAGGCTTGCTCTAATAATCCTTTAGAAACTAACCAATCTGAAAGACGCTCAATATTCTCTTGTGCTGGTACACGGTTAGGCGTAAAGGCTGGAACTGTATATTGTTCTTTTAAAATTTCTGGTACATTCGCCACTTCTAAGGCAAGCTCAAAGTATTTTTCTGGCTGCCGATTTACCTGTTTAATGGCTTCATTGTAGGCTTCCAGAAATTTTTTAACCTCATCTCTATTGTTTGTCATATTTTTTTGTGTCATCACGATGACTGATTGGGAAAAGTTCTCGCCAAGCGTTGTATCATCAATGACAATATTTGCACCTTGGGCAACTGCATAGCTTGCCAATGGCTCTGGTAGTATAGCTACCTGCGCTTCTTTACCAGCTAATACGGCATCTACACGTAATGAAAGATTCGGCAAATGAATTTTTGTTATTTGGGAGGATTCTAGTTTTAAATGGCGCTCATATTGCTCCATTAGATAATCCATCATTGTATTTTCAGCGATCATTACAGATTGTCCTTCTAGCTGCTTTGGTTCAACAATAGAGCTTTGCGGAGAAGAAACGACTAAAAACCTTCCCTCCTTCTCCGTCGCACCTAATGCTAATGCAATGGTTTTAACATCCAAGCCTCCTTTTTTTATTAAATTTTGGACTATCATATCAGTCATCATGCCGTCGAGCTCACCAGCCTCCATCGCCTTAGATTGGTCGGAAGCACTGCCAAACTCTATAAGCTCAACATCGACACCATATTTTTGAAAAAGTTGATCCTTCTCAGCTACATATAAAGGCAGACTATCATCGATTCGTAACACACCTATTTTTAATGAAGAATGCTTAGCTATTTTTGTTTCTTCACTACAGCCACTTATGCAAGCCATCATGATAATCATGAAACATATTTGGGCAAGGGGATGCTGTCTCATAAAGCTCCTTCCTCCATAGTGACACTTTGCTCTTCAACATATGCTGCTAGTTGTTCAAGGCGTGTATGCGTGAATAATGTTTGAATAGAAAGCTCTATAGTGAATTGCTCTTTTATTTTTCCGATAATTTGAATGGCCATTAAAGAATTACCTCCACATGTGAAAAAGTCATCATCAAGTCCAGGCTGTGCGTAGGATAATATTTCTTCCCATATTGCTGCTACGTCTTTTTGCATCTCTGTATAAGGTGCTCTATGCTTCCTTGACAGCTCTTGCTCATTCAATGGTAACTGTTGTAAAAACTTACGGTTTACTTTCCCATTTTCTGATAGAGGCATTTTATCAATAGATTTATAGATTGTAGGCAACATATAATGAGGCAATTTTTGAGCAAGTAATTGTTTAAATTGTTCATTATTTAGTCCATTTTGTTCATCTTCTAATACTACATATGCCACTAGTATTGATGTTCCATTACGTTCATGAACAATGGTTGCTGCTTCCTTCACACAAGGCAATTTAGCTAGGTGATAATCTATTTCGCCTATTTCAACCCGATAGCCATTTAATTTGATTTGTGAATCTGCTCTTCCTAAAAATTCAATATTGCCATCAGGCAAATATCGCCCTAAGTCGCCTGTAGCATATAGACGTTCTTTTGTAATTGGATGAATTAAAAATTGCTCATTTGTACGCTCTTCATTTTTCCAATAGCCTTTTGCAAGCCCTACTCCTCCGATATATAAATTTCCTGGTACATTCACAGGGCAGGCCGCCATTTGGTCATTTAAAATATAATAATATTGGTTGGCTAAAGGTTTTCCGTATGGAATACTCTTCCAATTTTCATCTACTGTTTGTATATCGAAAATATTCGACCATATAGACGCCTCTGTTGCACCACCTAATCCTAAAATTCGTGTCTTTGGCGCAATTTCCCAAATTTCACTTGGCAAGCTTATTGGAATCCAGTCTCCACTCAGTAGTACCGCTTTTAATGTTGGATATGTGAAAAACTCTATATTTTTAGTATATTGTGCCAGCATTTGCATAAAGGCAGGTACTGTATTCCAAATGGAAATGTGCTGCGTTTGCAATAATTCATTCCAATGAACGGGATCTTTTATCCGCTCAGCTCGTGGTACTACTATGGCTCCTCCAACAGCAAGTAAACCGAAAATATCATAGACTGATAAATCAAACGTCAAGTTAGATAACGCAAGAATGCGATCCTCTGCACAAACGCCAAGTCGATCATTAATATCTAATATCGTATTCACTGCACCTCGATGATCAATCATGACCCCCTTCGGCTTTCCAGTAGAACCAGAAGTATAAATGACATACGCTAAATCAGAAGACAATAATTCAGGACTAGTAATAAAACATTCTTGGTGTACCCATTCAGGATCAATGACTGTCACATGATAATCATTTAAAAAAGGTAGCTGTTTAAGCACATGTGCTTGCGTCACAATGGATTGAACTTCTCCTTCCTGTAAAAGAAATTTCATCCGTTCAATCGGTGTTGTACAATCTATCGGTAAATATGCCTTCCCTGCCTTCATAATGCCTAAAACAGCAACTATCTGTTCCCAGCCTTTTTCCATAACAACAGCAACTAATCTTCCTTTAGTACGATCCATTGCGAGTATTGCTTGCGCAGTATGGTTCGTTAAATGACTTAGCTGTTCGTACGTCATATTTTTTTCTTCCGAAATCACTGCCAGATTAGTAGGATTTGCTGCTATTTGTTTTTCAACAAGACTGATTAATGTCTCGTCGGAGATAGCTGTGTCTGGTCCTTTCAAATTCCCTTCTTGCTCTTGACATGGGAAACATACAAGACTCCTTATTGGCTGTTGCCATAAGTCTTTTTTCCTAGCAAGCTCCTTTAAAATACGTGTGTATGCTTCAAACATGTCGCGAATTAGATACTGCGGGAAAAGCTCCTCTATGGCATCCCAGCTTAACCATAATTCACCCTTTTGCTCTGAAACTTGATGATCAAGCCAAACTTGAGGTGTCTGAGATAATCCATATACAATATCCCCTAAATAGCTAGTTTTTGTTGTAGACCCATTATTTTTTTCAAGCCCTAAGCCACTCGTGAAGACAAAGGGCATCATAATCCCCATTTGTCGATTCCATTTTTTTGCTAGTGCTCGTTCGACATAAACACCACTTACATAAGGATGTTCTAAATCCTGTAATAATTGCTTTTGAACAGTTCTTGCACGCTCTAAAAAAGATTCTCCTTTTGACATATCAATAGATAACAGATTAAGAGATGTAAAATCACCTATGAGCTGGTCAACATCCGGTTCGAACAACACACGATGGAAACGAGTAAGATTAATCGTAAATTTCGGTTGGCTACTCCATCTCGCTAAAGTTTCAGCATAAGCAGCTATTAACAACGAGGCTGGTGACAAGTTCATTTTGGCAGCCAATTGCTTTAATACTAGCCATTCTTCTGTCGATAGCTTTTCCTCGTATCTTGTAAATTTACAGTTAGATAAGTCTTCTTTATAATCAAGCAGTGGTAAATCAGGTGCTGGATACATATTGTCAATTCGCTGATGCCAATATTGAATATCCCGCTTATACATTTCTGTCTCTCGAATTTTTTGATAAGCCAGTATATAATCTCTAAATGTCGTTTGAAGTGTTTGTAGTTTTGCTGAAGAATCATCATATAGCCGCTTCCACTCTTTAAATAAATAGAACATACTAAAGCCATCAAAAATTATATTGTCAAAACTAATATGGATTCTTGTTTTTTGTTCATTAATGGCCGACAAACGAATATCAAATAATGGCCACTCACTCGGAGTAAAAGTTTGATGTTCCATCTCACTGCGCACTAACGTAAGCTGTTCTTTACGTTGTTCTGCTGAAAGATTCGTAAGATTATAGGAAGCAATGGAATAATACGCTACAAATTCTTGGACTTGTTGCTGTTGTCCATCATTTAAAATAATGGCTCTCATCATATCATGGTGTTGGATAAGACGATTCCATGTTTGCTCCACCCTTGCATGATCGAGGGAAGAACAATCCATTTCAAAATAGCAATGAGTAGATACATCCCCGTACGCATAAATGCCGCTACGGCCTAACCAATAGGCTTGCTGAACGTCTGTTAATGGGAACGGCTTAAAACGATCCTGCTCATTTGGCTCTATACTTGGTAATTTTTTCTCCGAGTCCTCATTTGACTTTTGGCGCATTAGTTCCTCTAATAACAAGGCCATTTGTTGAAACACTGGTTGATTAAAGATGGCTTCTAAACTCATTTTGACAGCAAATTGCTCTTTTATTTTTGCACTAAGCTGAGTAGCTAATAATGAATCTCCACCAAGCTCAAAATAATGGTCGTCTATGCTAATGGCTTCTTGCCCTAATACTTCTTTCCATATTTGTGCTAATCTCAATTCGATCGAGGTTGTTGGTGCAATAAAATCCTTTTTAGCTAGATCAGCTTGCTCTTGTTGAGGGATTGGTAATGCTGCTCGATCTACTTTTCCATTAGCAGTAATAGGCAACTGCTCTAATTGAATAATGACTTGTGGAATCATATAGTTTGGTAATCGTTGTTCTAAGTAATGGTGAAGCGGTTTTAATTGGAAATCTAATGTTGATTGTCGTTCAACTTGCGCTACAAATAAATACTGTGTAAACGCTGTATCAATAGACTGTGTCGTCATATTGGTGAAACCCTCGTCTGTCAATACTGAAAGCCAATCATTTTCTGATAATAAGGGAAGGCATGTCTTTGCCCTTTCATCCTCATAATGTGTAAAGCCATCCTCTAAAAATGCTGTACTGACTAATTGCAGAGGATTATTTTCTGTCATTTCTAATTGAATAAATAAACCACCATGCTTTAATAGCTTTTTTAAATGTTTAAGTGAATTTCTAATATGGGCTGCTCTATGTAAAGAGTGAGAAGCCACAATTACATCATAGTCACCATCTACAAAGCCTTGAGAAATCGGGCACTTATTTATATCAAGCATTTTATAATGGATATTCGGCTGTGACCCTACAATTTGTTGAGCACGATTTAAAAAATAGTTGGATTCATCTGTAGCCGTATAATGTAGCTCATCTGTCGAAAATGCTTCCATTACTATTTGAAGCGTGTTGATATGACGCGTCCCAATCTCTAATATTTTGAGTGGTGCTTGACGTTCTATTCGATGATTTAATACCGTTTGAATCAAGTTTATGAATACTTCTTGTTGTTTGTTTCCATCAGATAGGTTATCTGTCAATTGCTCTAAAGTGTGTACATTATGAGGAAGCAATAATTCTAAAGGCTCTATTTCACCAGTTAAAAGTGCATAGCTTTTTTCAAAAAAGGCAGAAATAAATTCATTTATATATGTTGTTTGTTTTTTATTTAAACGATGAAACGACTCTTCATTTTGGACGATTAAGCATTGTTTATTATGAATAATCGGCCCATCACATGAAACGATATTGTTTTTTTCTAAAAATCTAAACCATTGATCGATTAAGCTTTGATATCGACTGTTGATCTTTTCTCGCTCTATGATCGTTATCCTATTGTAGCTTGCATCTTTTTCTATTGGAAAACCACATCTGACAAGTATTTTACAAATCGTTTCCATAGTGAGGTGGGTACAATAATTTTCAAATAATCGATAACGATATTCATTCTCATTTACGTTTTTTAAAAAATACCCTGACGCTTTTAATTGATCTATGTTAGACCAATCAATCATGGGTTTATTGTTCTTTATAGACTGTACCTTCTCTGTTTCTGAACAACTAACAATATAAGCGGCTAAATATCGGTTTTCCTCCCCTATAACCGTGACAACGGCATCCTCCACTTTCTCATAGCTTCGCATAACACTTTCGATTTCACCTAATTCAATACGATGACCCCGTACCTTTACCTGGGAATCATTTCTTCCTAAAAATTCAATAAGCCCATTATGCCAAAATCGCCCATTATCCCCTGTCTTATACCAGCGAATACCTTTTTCTTCTATAAAACGCTCAGCAGTTAATTGTGGTTCTCCTACATACCCTTTGGCTACACCAACGCCGCCTATCCACAATTCTCCTGCTTTCCAATTCGGACAATCTTCTCCATTTACATCAATCACTCTATAAAACTGATTTCTCAATGGTCTTCCATAAGGGATCGATCGCCAACTTGCTGGTAACGGGTGATCAACATTATAGTAATTGGACCAGATTGCCGCTTCTGTCGCACCACCCATCGCTACTAATAAACCTCTCGGTGCTACTTTTAACAATCGGTCAGGAATATCTAAGTTAATCCAATCACCTGACAGCATGATGATACGTAAATCTAAACAAATTAATTTTGCACTTTCTGCCTCTATTAAAAACATTTTCAATAAAGCGGGTACGGAATTCCATATTGTAACATGATAATGACGAACCAACTTTAACCAAATATCAGCGTTTCGAGCCGTATCATCTGAAAGAAGAACAATACTGCCACCAACACTCAAAAGACCAAATATATCGTATATAGACAAATCAAAATCTAATGAGGATACTGCTAAAATACGATCTTTCATGCTTATGTCATATTTTTGATTGATATCTGCAATTGTATTCCAAGCTGCTTTATGACTAATTTCCACACCTTTTGGTTCTCCCGTTGAGCCTGATGTAAAAATAATATAAGCTGAGCTGTTTACATCCACTTTAGGCAATGTCACATGACCAAATTGTTGTGTTTGTTCTATTTTAATAACTTGTACTTGATCAATATTTTTATATTTTGCCTCATAGGGAGCAGTTGTTAAGATAAAGTTTACATTTGCCTTTTCAATAATTTTTTTATAGCGTTCACTTGGCTGTGTCACATGTACTGGAACAAAGCATCCCCCAATAGCCAAAACCCCTAAAATTGCTTGAATTTGCTCTAATCCTCTCGGCAATGAAATCGCTACTCGATCACCTTTTTTAAAGCCGTTATGTAACAATATGGCAGCCATCTGTTCCGCCTGTAAGGACAGTTGTTTATAACTTATTTCATGATGGCCTATCCCATCTATTAGCGCTGTAGCATATGGTTGTTGCTTTGCTATTTCAAAGAAAGACGTATGCAAGCACTGTGCAGAATTTGTTACTATGGAATCTTCTATTACTTGACGTCTTGCTATTTGTGCTTTCGTTTCGATAGCTGGATGTTGGAGCCAATGCTGTTCGTCTTCAATTAACCAATGAATAGTTTTGATAAACAGATCAAACATGTCATCCAATAAACCTGATGGAAATATGTCATCTAAACCATCCCAAATACATAATAAACCACCATCCATATCAAACATTTGAAAGTCTAACCAAACTTGAGGTGTTTGAGAAATCATGTAATGAATCTTACCAAATGCATCTTTAAATTCTTCATTAATTAGTGGTACACCTAAATTACATGAAAAAACGATTGGAGCAAAGACTTTTTCATCTGGGTGGTACTTAGCCAAATCTCGTTGAATTTTGACCCCTGAATAAGCCGTATAGTTCATATCTTGTTGAAATTGCTGTTGTAAACTTTTTGTAAAGGCTAAAAAAGACTGTTGTGTTTCACTATCAACCTCCAATAATAACAAGGTAGTAAAATCAGCTACAACATGCTCTAGTTCTTCAGACAAAGTATCTCGATTGAACAATGGTATATTCATAAGAAAACGGGATTCACTGCTCCACTTATTTAATGTGTAAGCATAAGCTGCTAACAATACCATCGCAGGAGTAACGTTATAACGAGAGGCAATCAATTGCAGCTTGCTCCAAGCAGTATCTTCTAAAAAGTACTCTCTTCTTGTAAATTTAGGTTCGTGTTGAATCAACACAGCATTGTTTGACAACGGTAGTTTAGGACCTAATGGTAAAGTGGCTAACCTGTTTTTCCAATAGGCTTCGGCATGACGTTCTTCATCAGCATTTGCTAATTTTTTATCATAAAGATATTTCGCAAAGTTCCAATTTTCAGGTGCTTTTGGTTTTTGTTGTCTAGTATAAGCTGCCGCTAAATCATGTAAAATGATTTGAAAACTTTGCACATCAGCTACAAGTAAGTCGATATCGAAATGAAGTCGCGTTTTACCATCAGGCAATAGAGATAGCTGTAATCGAGCTACTTCCCCTTGATCAATTGCCAATAGCCGATGTGAAGTATTCGCACGAATAGCTTCTAATTGTTGATTAACCTCGTCTTGTGAACATGTTGTTAAATCGTGAACAGCAATAGCTGTAAAAGGGGATTCTGTTAAAACTTGCTGTTGGCCATCCTCCGTATACTTAACACGGAGCATAGGATGATGCTGGACAATGATGACCCATGCCGATTCAAGCCGCTTTATATCAATATGTTGACCGTTAATTTCCATATAACCGTGACAGCCATTTCCACCTAAATATTGACCGCTTTGTCGCCCAACCCAATAGGCATACTGTACATCTGTTAATGGAAATGGCTCATACATATTAGGTATTGTTTTATCTTGATTTTCTAATAGGGAGTCATCACTGTTTATTGAATGGACAGCCTCTCTATTTAATAATTCGTACCAAGCGCTCAAATAAGGTTCAGATATTAATTCTTTGAAAGTAATGGTAATGCCAGCTTTTTTTAGTTTGCTGACTAATTTCATGACTTGTAAGGAGTTTAAGCCTAACTCCAATAAATTCTGATCCGCGCGTATTTCTTTCTTTATACCGAGAAGTTGATTGACTTCTATTGCTAGATTTCGGATGATGTCTAAATCACTTTCTAATTTCAATGCATAGACGCCTCACTTTCCATAGCCATCTGTTTTAATTTTTTTTTATCCACTTTCCCTACATTTATAAACGGTAATTGCTCAACATATATGATTCGATCTGGAAGTTTATATGGAGCAACACCTATATGAAATAAATAACTACATATCTCATCTCGTTCCATTCTTTGTCCATCGGTCACTAAAAATGCACAAATGCTTTCTCCTAGATCCTTATCTGGTAAACCAACAACAGCAGCATCTTTTATCATTGGCTGTGTACGTAAAAAACTTTCAATTTCAGATGGTATAACATTTTCACCTGCACGATTAATTTGCTCCCTTACTCGACCGACAATTTGTATATTTCCATCTGATGTAATACGAGCCTTATCACCAGTACGTAAAAAGTAATCCTTGGTAAAAATTTCTGCATTTAAAGCAGATGCTTGATAATATCCGCCAAATGTATACGGACCTTTTGCCACCAATTCTCCAAGCTGACCTTGAGGAACTTCTCTTCCTAGCTCATCTATAATCTTTATTTCATCACCTATCGAAATTGCCTGCCCTTGACAGCTTGTAACAATTTCTACAGGATCATTTAATGCTGTGAAACAAGTAATCCCTTCGCCGAGTCCGTATCCTTGTTGTATTTTACAGTGAAATGTATTCATAAAATGAACAGCCATTTCCTGCTCTATGTGAGCAGCGCCAATTAAGACCACCTCTAAGCTCGACATGTTCAAATCTTCATACCATTCAAATGCTTCTAACCAAAGGCTAGCAATTGTTGGTACAATGGCGGTATGTGTCACCTGTTCTTTTTCGATTTCATGAAATGCTTCATCAAAGCTAGAAGTTTGACATAATACCACTTTTCCACCTGTAAAAAGAGTACCTAATATACCTGGTGAGCATAATGGATAATCATGTGAAATCGATAGTACAGCCATGTATGTCGTTTCAGGTGTCATTCCACATTTTTCAGCAGATGCGAATGCATTATAGGCATAAGCTTCATGTATTTTCGGAATTATTTTGGGAATACCTGTTGTGCCACCAGACAATAAGTATAATGCAGTATCTCTATAGTGAGGTGAAGCGCTAATCGCTAATGAATAGTTCCTTTCTTTCAGCTGATCTACTGTTACATGTGTATAGGATGCTGGCCACTGTATGGTGGATTCCCCAGCCGTCACAATATATCGAATACTTTTATGCTGAGGGATTACCTGTGCGGCCATACATTCATACTGGAAACCTAGATAACTGCTGCAACATATATAAGCTATTGGCTGAACCATTTTGGCAACTGTATCGATTTCTACTTCTCTATGGGATGGCAGCATCAAAACAGGCTGCACACCGATTTTTAACAAACTAAATAAAACAGTAATAAATTCAATTGTATTTGGTAACTGCATTAAAACTCGATCACCCTGCTGCCAACCTAAAGATAAAAAGCCTGACGATAATTGCTCAATTTCTTGAAGCAGCTCTTCATAAGTTAAGCGTCGATTCCCTTCCACTACTGCCAGATGATGCGGAAATCGTTGAGCAATGATTTCAAGCTCTTCCATTAATGTTTTCTTTCTTAAAAAGCCCAACTCTTCATATCGTTCTACTTCTTGTAAATACCAATCCATTTGCTGAGACATCCTTTTCGCCTCCATTCTCTCTGTTAACATCTATTTGTTAGACGATACTTAATTGATGTTCTTTTTTCCACATAGCTGCATATTTGCCCCCCTCAGCGATAAGACTTTGATGTGACCCTTCTTCAATGATTTGTCCTCCATCCACAACTAATATATTGTCTGCATTTTTAATAATGGAAAGTGTATGGGCAATCATCACCACTGTTTTTTTCTTTTTCAAAAGATTTTTAATCGCTTCTTTTACAGCTAACTCATTTTCGATATCTAACGAAGCTGTCGCTTCATCTAATAAAAGTATAGGACTATCCTTTAAAATGGCACGTGCAATGGATATACGCTGCCTTTCACCACCAGATAACTTATTACCATTTTCTCCAATGATTGTGTCATAGCCATACTCCAACTTCTCAATAAAATCATGGCAGTTTGCCTCTTTTGCAGCATCAATAATTTCTTGTTTTGTTGCTTCTGGCTTTGTATAGCGAATATTATTTAATATCGTGTCATTAAACAAAAAAGTATCTTGATCAACCATTGAAATTTTTTGCATTACTTTTTCAGTAGCAATCGATTGAATCGTTTGCTGACCAATTAAAATATCACCACGATTAGGCTCATAATATTTTGTGATTAAATTTAAAATAGTTGATTTTCCCGAACCCGATGGCCCAACAATTGCTACAAATTGGGAAGACCCAATTTCAAAATTGATATCACGCAATACAGGTTCCTCTTGGCTATAGGCGAAATTCACATTGTGAAAAGCTATACTATATTGTTCAGGTTCAAAAAAGGCATCACTTGATGGCTCTTCCTCTGCATCTAATACAGCTTCAATTTGACGTTTGGCAATCATAAAATTTTTATAAGAGGTAAGGTCAATAAAAAGTGTGCCAAACAATTTACATGTAAATAAAGGGCTGATGCTAATTAGAAAGAAGGAAGAAGCCTCTAGATTTCCTGCCAACCATTGATGACCTGCTAAATAAAGAACAATCGGTAAACTGAACCAACAGAGAATGCTAAATATCGTACCAATTGGAATTACTTTGATCTCATATAAATAACTAATATCACTATACGCTTTCATAGAATCAGTTGTTGCTTTATTTTTAACACCACCTAAACCAAATGATCGTAGCGTTTGAATACCATTAATATACTCCACTACATCACTTGTATTTTTTGTCATAATATTTTTCTTCTCGTTCCCATATTTTTTTACCATTAAAAAGGACAAGTAAAGTGATGGTAATAATAATAAGCCTGAACATAAAAGAACTATTCCAGCAGATATAGAATGCGTTGCAACGAAGCTAATTAACAGTAAGCTAAATGAAGTATTTTTTATAATATCACCAATTTTATGAGTCAAAATATTTTCATAATTATTAACACTTGTTGTCGTTGCATTAATGTACTCGCCAATTTGTGCCTTCGTAAAGGAGGAAAGTGGTATTTTTTTCATTTTATCGCCCAGCGACAAGCGAAGAATTCTACTCACTTGCGCACCACCAATTTGCCCTCTCGTATAACCAAATGCATAGACAATTAAGCGAATAACAAAAACAGCACCTAATAATAATATAGTTTGAGTTAACATGCTCATCGTTAATTGCTCTGTAATTAAGGCTTTGATCGTGTAGTATAAAACGATAAAATTAAAACCAGCTAGCATCCCTTCGATGACATTGAAAACAACAGAAAGATAAAAAGAAATATTTTTTCTAAATGCATGTTTTTTGTCCATACTAAATTCTCCTTCATCCATTAATTACGCCTTGGCGTAATTGTACCCGTCGCCACGTAGGTAATTTTCTTCCAAATATGTGACATCTGCTGAACCAAGATAAATATCTTACAATTCATACGTAATTTCTCTAGCTTTGCTATAATCCTGCCAAACTTTTTTATATGAAGGGCATTCTTCTAGCATATCTTGATGTGTTCCACACGCTTGAATTGTTTCATTTTCGACAATGGCCACTCGATCACAATGCTTAATCATTCCAAGACGATGTGCAATGATAATAACCGTTTTACCTACACAAAGCTCAGCAATGGCCTGATCAATTTCGGCTTGATTTTCTGGGTCAGCTGCGGATGTGGCTTCATCCAATATTAGTATAGGCGCATTTTTTAAAATGGCACGTGCAATCGCAATACGCTGCTTTTCACCACCAGAAAATCTAATGCCAAAGCTCCCTACCTTCGTATCATAACCATCTGGTAATGAAATGATAAAATCATCAATTTGGGCCTTTTTTGCTGCTTCTCTTACTTCATCAAGTGTGGCGCTAGAGCCCATAACAATATTTTCGAAAACAGTCCCACTCGTTAAAAATGTCTTTTGGAATACTATCGTTATATTTTTTAATAATTCCTCATACTCAATGGCCTTCACGTTTTGATTGCCGATTAACACTTCCCCTTGTTGAACATCATTAAAGCGTGAAATCAACTGGACAATTGTACTTTTCCCTGAACCTGAAGCACCGACAATAGCTATTTTTTCATTTTCAGCAATCGTTAGATTCACATTTTTCAAATGTTCTTTCTGCCCATCATAAGAGTAGTTAACATTTTTCAATTCAATAGTATAATTCTTTGGAAATGCTTGCCCTTGTTCAAAAACAGGTGTTTCTAAAAAGGTTACACATTTCTTTACAGCATTTAATACTTGTGCAAAGTTCATGCCTAATTCTTGTAGAGGGCGTAGTTCTGTTAAATACAATGAACCTACAAATGCAAAAAGAATAAAGACACTTCCTGTTAAGCTACCATTTAAAAACCACATTCCACCTATGGGCACCATTAACAATAAACCGCACTCTATAATAATGATATAGCTCGCATATGGTGGGCCCATTTTCAAAGATATTTCTTTCCATGTCTTAAATTCATCATCTACAGCTTTAGCAAACTTTTGAAAAGATGAACTGCTCATGTTAAATGCCTTAATTAAACGCATGCCTTGAATATATTCGATAATGATTGCATTTAAATTAGCTATAGAACGTGCTGCACGATCCATCATTTGATTCGTACCACGAAACATGATGGCCATAACTGCTACTGCAATGATTAATGGAATAAACGAAATAAGCGCTAACGGTACATTTACCGTACATAAATAGATAAAGACAGCTATTGGACCACTCATATAAAAGACGAGCTCTGGTAAATGATGGGCTAAAAATAATTCTAATTTTTCGATTTCTTCATTTAATAATGTTTTAATTTCCCCTGTATTTCGTTCATTTAAAGAGCCTAATGGTACTTGTGCCATATGCTCTGTTACTTGACAACGCACTTTAAATAATATTCGATAGGCTCCTTTATGCGAGAGAGTACCAGAAATAGCAAAGAGCCCAAATCGAACAATGATCGATGTAATCAAAAGTAATAAATTTTGAATTAATAAGGCTTCTGTTAAGGTATTGTGATAGACTTGCTCAATAATTTGATAAATAACGAAATAAGGTACAATTGTAGAAAGACCACTAATTAAAGAACATAAAACCGATAAATATAAATATTTTTTATCTTTTCCTGCCCAAGAAAGAAGCATGAAGATCGGATTTTTATTTTGTAGTGCTTTTTCCATTGTTATTCAGCCCCTTCCTACACAATCATCTGTGTAATTTCACATTGTACTTTACTCAGCAGCCTCTAACCTTGCTGTAGAGTGAAAGCATCAATTGTATACTGCTGATTTTCTTTATTCAGTATATAATCGTCTTGCTTCTTTCCATCTTCAAAACGAAGAATACGGTGACAGCAGGTCGCTATAAATTCCAGGTCATGTGTTATAACAAAAACAACTTTATTAGCCTCCGCTAAACTTTTTAAAATACTTGCCACCTTTTGCATACTGTCATAATCTAGTCCACTTGTCGGTTCATCAAATACTAAAATTTCCTTTTCACTTATTAAACTAGCCGCTACTGCAAGCCTTTGTTTTTGTCCACCTGATAATGTATTAGGGTGTCGGTCTGTCAACTCTAATAAATCCATCTCCTCCAATACCTGTTGTACTAAATTTGAATCAGGATTTTTCACCCCAAAGATACATTCCTTTTCGACTGTTTCAGCAAATAACTGATAATTAACATCTTGCATCACCAGATAGGAGAGCTGTGCTTGTTTTTTCGAAGTTAGTTTTTGATTATTAAAATAAATATTTCCAGATGTTATTTTATGTAGACCACATAGCGATCTAGCAAAGGTCGTTTTCCCTGCCCCATTATGTCCTGTGATGGCAATAATTTCACCGCTTTTTGCTGCAAAGTGTATATTTTCCAGTATATTTCTCTTTTTATGTGAAATAGTAACATCCTTCACAACAAGTTCATGGACTTTATGTTTAGCAGGCTGCTGTCGATGTTGAAACTGTACATTGCTTAAATAAAGCGTGCGTAGCCCCAACTGTTCCAGCTGTTGATTCGAAAGCTGTAAAAATTCCTTTTGTGTATAAGTTGATACAATTTGTCCCTTATTTAACACAATGGCAGTATCAATTAAATCTCTTAAATAATAAAGTCGATGTTCAGATATAATAATCGTCTTACCTTGCATTTTTAGTAAGGCAATCATATCCTTTAATTCTTCAATAGCAGCCGCATCTAAATTAGACGAAGGCTCATCTAGCACAAAAACATCCGGTGCAACAGCATAGACACTCGCAAAGGCAATCTTCTGCTTCTCACCACCTGATAAATGAAAAATATTACGACGACGAAGCTTTTCTAAACGAAGTTCCAATGTAATCTCTTGCATTCTTTCTTCCATCATTTCTTTTGGATAGGCCATGTTTTCCATTCCAAATACAATCTCACTATCTGTATCAACGTTAAAAAACTGTGATCGTGGATTTTGAAAAACTGTCCCTACCTGTTCACTTAATTCATACATCTTTCTATTTTCTACAGGTAGATTATTTAACATCACTTGCCCTTTAAGTTGGCCGAAATAAAAATAAGGAATTAAACCGTTAATTGCTCTGATAATCGTTGTTTTCCCACAGCCACTTTTACCACATAATAAAATGCACTGTCCTCTTTTCACGTGAAAATTTATATTTTCGATACCTTCACTTTTCTCATCTGTATAACGGAATGAATATTGCTCGATTTTCAACATATGAACAGCCCTCCAAATACAAAAAACGTCAATACAAAAACGACAATACTATCGCTTAGTTGAAAATGTACATGTTGAAAGCAGGAGCGCTCTTTCGGGTTTTCAATTCCCCTCGCTATACTTGCAGCAGATAATTCATCAGCAATTTTGGATGCTGCCATCATTAAAGGAACATATATGCATTCAACCGTTTGCACAGGTTTTGTTAGAAAGCCTATGATGGAGGGAGAAATGCCCCTTAATTTCATCGCATCCTTTATATAGCGCCAATCTTCCCCAATCATAGGAAAATAGCGTAACATGACGGCTAATGGAATAATTACTTTTTTTGAAAGTCGTAGTTTTCCTAAGGCCGTCATAAATTCATTGATTTTGGTAGTCCCAACTAGTAACCCTCCCATGACAACACATGGAAAAATTTTTCTAATAAACATAGCAAACGAGACAAACATTAGCTCCCATGTACCAGATAAAAATCTTTCACTTATAAAGTGAATACCTAGAATAAATCCATATCCTAGCATCATTTTTATTGAAAATGAAAACATACCCATCAATAGACAAAGACTAAATATAATGACCATTAATAGCAGTTCGTATTGAAAAGAAGGTGACAAAAACACCGCAACATTCACTAACAGTAGCAGGTATATTTTTGTTCTTGGATCAAGCTTGACGGTGGAAACTTGCATATGCACATTGCTCTGCTCATACATATAAATCTTCTCCCTTAATCTTAAAGTTTCACCACTCTAGCTATGCCAGTACCCCAGATTTCTCAAACTGTTTTTTCAATAATTTTTTTCCTAAAAAACCACTAATGAGTGCGCAGAGCATTGTACCAATAATCATTGCTGGTAGCATCCAGTTTTGGGCCGTTGTTAGCATCGTATCCATATAAGCTTGTTCTGTTCCTTGACCTACTAAATACTCCTTATATGCTTGTTGATTGAACCATAGCATTATGTAAGACCCCATAGGATGAAGTGAAAAAACAATATAACTCATCATATTAATCGTATTATTTTTATACTTGCCGATTGATGCAATTAATTCGCCTAGCAAAGCTAGTACTATACATGCTAATGACCATAACCAGTACATCCCTGTTACGAACGTAATAATCGCTATCAATATCCCCAAAATCAGTATTGGGCCAAATTTCGGTACTTTCGCTAGCATTAATAAATAAATAGGGCCCGTTAATAGGGCTGCACCCGCTGGCATTAAAAAAGTCAATACAGGGTTGGGTGCGAAAAAGGCTGACCCAATCATCATAAATATAAAGAAAAGCGCTGAGAAAATACCGACTGTTATTAAATCTTTCATCGTAAGCGTTTTTTGTTGCATCGTTTGTGTATACATATTTACATCACAATCCCTTTCTATTGTAATTTTTACTATAATTAGCATCTTTAATTGATAACGATTATCATTATCTATTATAATGAATAACAGTACATAAAAATATGCCCATACTGTGTTTACGTCTAATCAAGGAAAAGGAATGTCTAATTGAGGGAAGGGGAAAGCAAATGACTTTACAACATTTTGAACCTCTATTATTAAAAAATGGATTTTCACAAGATGATCAGAAGAGTAAATATAACGCCATAGGTACTACTTTCACAATTGATCCAGCTTTAGGTAACGGGTATTATTGGATATATCATGCCAAAGATATGTTTTCTATTCTTATTCATGATTTTTATTTTTTTGAGGATCATCGATTAGAATTAACGATGCCTGAGCTACTAACAATCACATACTACGAATCTATTTCAGGCGAGGAGCTTCATCCTTATCAACCATTAAAGTCTGGCTATATAAGAAGCTATTGGAGCAAAGGTGAAAAATATAGTGCTATTATTCATAAAAATATTCCAGTACAATCAATTGGCATTGAGTTTACTGCTACATTTTGTGATCAATTTTTAGCATATAAATATGGTGAAAAATATGTGAATCCACGACAAGCGTTAACAACATTAAAAGCGACATCTACTTTTTCAGAGATGGTTATTCTCCTTCGACAAATAGCTGCTTATCGAGGTTCCGACCTAACTTCTGCCCTTTTTTATGAAGGCAAAGTATATGAAGCACTGGCTCTCATTATTGAACGAGCCCTTTCTGATAAAACATGTCATTGCTCACAAATTTCTAAAGAAGATATTCACCATATTGAGCATGTAGCCGCTCATATCGAAAATTACTATACGCTTCAACTAACATTAGATCATTTAACGAAAATTTCATGTATGGGTGCTACAAAATTAAAAAAGCTATTTAAAGAAGTGTATCACTGTACAATTACTGAATACATCCAAAAGCAACGAGTTCATCAGGCTGAGAAACTACTAGCTCATACAGAGCTTCCTATTAATGAGATTGCTCGGAAAGTAGGCTATCAAAGTGCCGGAAGGTTTTCAGAACTATTTAAACGTTATCTAGACCTTACACCTAAAGAGTATAGACAGCAATTATCGAAAGGCTAAACGAATAGGAGGGTATAATTATTATAAAACTGGCTTTACTTTCAATTACAGATGTACACTTTGACATGTACCATTCGAAACTTACAGCTTTTATTTCCAATGAGAAAAAAAATAAACTCCAAAAATTTCACTATAAAGAAGACTACAAGCGAGGACTATTTGGGGATATATTAGCTAGATATTTAATTTCAACAAATTTTAATATAGCTCCCTGTGCTATTGAATTTGCTAATAATTCGTATGGCAAACCTTTTATTAAAAATTTACCAAATGCCTTTTTCAATGTTTCTCATTCAGGAAATTATGTTTTGTGTGGTGTCAGTAATACAGAAATTGGCGTTGACATTGAAAAGCATCATTTATTGGATCTCAATCTTGCCCAGCATATATTCTCCTCTGAGGAATATAAGGATCTCATCACGTTATCGGACAAGGATCAATTAGATTATTTTTTTAAGCTTTGGACATTAAAGGAAGCCTACATCAAATACTTAGGCATTGGCTTATCAACGCCACTTCAATCTTTTTCTTTTAAAATAATGGATGGCACTATTCATTTCCATGGTAACCATTATGAAATTCTTTCTTTTTTATCCACGCATCTCGAAGGACAATATTCGCTTGCTTGCTGCTCTACTGAAGCTATTGAAGCAAATACTATTGAATTATTATCTTTACAGACTATCATCACCTCTTTCAACAATAAGATGGTTTATGAATCTTGATTGCAATCCGTGGGGGCTTTCATCTCTCACGTGTTATTTGCTTTCACCAATCGGACTTGTACAGGTTCTAACCAACGCAAAAAACCTCCTAACAATAATTTGTTAGGAGGTAAAACCCTATTATCGAAATTGAATATCATTTTTCACATCATTATGATGAATTTTGATGTTAATTAATACTACCTGTTGGGTATAATGTCGTTCCTCCAATGGAGACTTTGATTTCATTAGACATTGGAACATTATATTCATCAATAACTGTTCTCCACCATTCCCATGCAAGACCTGTACACTCTCTTGCATAAATTCTTATATTTTTTGAATTGGCAGGAAGTGGTATTACTGTAGAGAAATGAGCTGTTTTGTCCTTCCAATTTCCATCCCAAGTTTTATGGGTTAATACTTCATTTCCATTTTCATCATAGGAAAATTCGTCCCAGGCTACTTCAAATTGAGCAACATATGCACCATAATGATCAAGGATGATCTTTCCTTTAGAATATTCTGTAGATGTCGTCTCAATATAATCTGTATTATTATGAACAGCAGCAATTGAATGATCCTTTAAGAAAACACTTGTATACGAAATTGGATATGCTGGATTTTTAAGACTAAATTCTGCATTATCTTTAATTATTCCTCGAATATCATTAAAGTCCTTTGAGACAATTTGATTATGCTTTTGTGAATCTCCTCCTAATACTACAGCCGTAAAGGAGCTTTCTTCAAAAATATCCTTGTACTGTGCACTAGTTTCTACATTCGTATTGACATTCTTCAGTAAGGCTTTAAAAGCAGCTTGTACATCCTTGCTCTTAGAGCTTGTTTCTAATTTCACATAAATTGTTCTACCATAAGCTACATTAGATACCATAACGGGAGGAGCATCATTACTTACCCCTTTACGCGTTAATTCTTCAAAATGGACACTATCATCAAAAAGGTCTGATGGATTGTTAGGTAGTTCAGCACTTACGGTATAAAATATTTGTTTGTATGCTGCAACCATCACTTTTTTCTCGCCGTTCGCAATCGCATTAAAGTCAATCCCTAGTGAATTGTCAAGAACTTGGGCGTTGACATTCAGAGCACTCGCTATTTGAGATTTGCTATAAACCATAGATTCAGAATATTGTAGTCTTGCAGGTAAAGTATGTGTTGTGGAATATTTCTCACTCCAAGTAGATACTAACTCATCTACTGCCCCAGAAACATTACCATATGTTGGATTATCCACCGTTATAGTATTTTCCCTTTTCATGCCAGGTAAATCAATGCTAATATTTAGAGGTTTTCTTTTAGCTACCAATAAACTAGGTTGATTGTCTACAAAAGCTCGGTTTGCAAGTTGTAATGCTCCTGGATATGTACGATTCGCCATAGAATCAATAATTGAAATATCCACCGGTGAAGTTGTAAGTGATTTTTTGTTACGTTCAACCACTATAAATTTATTATTTGAGTTAATACCTTCTTTTGGAACAAAGCTATCAACCTTGTCACCATTCACTGCTAATACTTCCTTGTTATTGTAGTTCAAGTTTGCTATACCTGTATCAATGTCAGATATGCTTTTTTCACTAGATGTATTCGTATCAAGTGTTTCAGCAAAAGAAATACTAGGATAATTTATGATACATAAACTAAGAGATAAACATAATAAAAACTTGATTACTTTTTGAATTCCCAAATAAATCCACTCCTTTTATAGGAAATTATACCATACAAAATTAATTTTCAAAAATAGTATTTTGGTTTCATTTTCAACTTGCTATCTAGTATGTACTAATGACTATTGTGTAACATTTGCTATGATATCCTAACTATTCCTTCTTAAGTAAGCTATATATCTATTTTTTGGTTTGAGCAACGAAAAAAGCCTCCTAACATTGTCGTTAGAAGGCAAAACTATGGGAATTCTATTTAGTTCTTATCAATCAAATGTAATTTTATTGACTGCATCACGGTCTAATTTTTTAATAACTTCTACCATTAATTTAACAGCGTTATCATAATCATCACGATGTAGGATACCTGCATGTGAATGGATGTAGCGTGTCGCAATACCGATGGATAGTGCTGGTACGCCATTTGCTGTTACGTGGATGGAGCCAGCGTCTGTCCCACCGCCAGCCATCGCTTCAAATTGATATGGAATATTGTGCTCATCTGCTACATCTAATACGAATTCACGTAAGCCACGATGTGATACCATAGATGCATCATACACAACGATTTGTGGGCCAGCACCCATCTTACTAGTTGATTCTTTAGCTGTAACACCTGGCGTGTCTCCTGCTACACCTACATCTACTGCAAATCCAATATCTGGTTGGATTTTATGTGTTGCTGTTTTAGCACCGCGAAGCCCCACTTCTTCTTGTACATTCCCTACTGAATAAAGAATGTTAGGATGCTTTTCATTTTGTAACGCTTTCATAACATCAATCGCAATAGCACAACCGATACGGTTATCCCAAGCTTTTGCTAATAGATATTTATCATTTTTCATAACATTAAATTCAAAGTATGGTGTTACCATATCTCCAGGACGCACGCCCCACTCAAGTACTTCATCTTTAGAAGCAGCACCAATATCAATAAACATATCTTTAATGTCTACTACTTTATTACGTACATCTGCAGGTAAAATATGAGGTGGTTTTGAACCAATAACCCCAATCACTTCATCACCCTTGCGAGTAGTAATCGTTACACGCTGTGCAAGCATTACTTGACTCCACCAGCCACCTACAGTTTGGAATTTGATAAAGCCTTTGTCATCGATTTGCGTTACCATGAAACCTACTTCATCTAAATGTCCTGCTACGACAATTTTAGGACCGTTTTCATCGCCTACTTTTTTAGCAATTACACTACCTAAGTTATCTGTTTCTACAGTGTCTGCATATGGTGCAATGTATTTTTTCATGACCTCACGAGGTGCACGCTCATTACCTGCAATACCATTCGCATCTGTTAAATCTTTAAACATTTGCAATGTTGAATCTAGTTGTGTCATCCTTTTGCCTCCTACTTCTCGTATCTACTTTATTATACTTCGTTTACCGAAATATTCCTAGCTTAATCGTCTGAAAATTAGTGTATTTCTTACTTTAATATCCTGAACGCTGACGCTGGTAATTTTCTTGGTTTTTCTCAATATAAGCGCCAACCACGTCCTCAAATGTAAAACTGAGGTTATACGCGAGTACCCCGTAGCATTGCCAAATGGCTAAGTAGCGCTCCTTGGTAGGTTGCTGAATAAATGTTAAAATAGCACTTTGTGTCTCTAAAAAAATGGCTGTTAAATCTCGATTTTCTTCTACCACAGGCCACTTTTCAATCGATGTATAGCCCTTTAATAAGCCAAGCGATAAGATAAAGTGAATAGAATCCACATATTCTTCTAAAATAACCTCACGTGCTGAAGGCCCCTTTGTGCTCCAAAACTTAAAGCAGCGCGTTTCATTCGCAAGCTCTGCTAACTCTACCATTAAGGCTAAGCCCTTTTCCTGAAACACATCTTGCTGAATATTTTGTGTTTGCTCGATAAAATCATCCAGCTCTTGTTGCATTGTAAACAATTGTTGTAAATTCATTTTTATCTCCTAAATTTCTAAAAAAATATTTTAAATAAAATGAAACTATTTGACCTCTCTAATCGTATAGGAAAGAATAACCTTTCTTCAAGGGGGAAAATTTAAAAATGTTGCCGTTACTAATTCGACTTGCTGTGATAGCGCTTATTATCTATGTATTTTATAAAGCGATTCGTTATATAACCGATCCTAAACGCAAACTTGATGAAGCCTATGAAAAAGGCCAATATTATTTTTACGATGACGTTAAAAATGTGCGAAAGAATTTCTTCATTTCCTATAAGGGTGCTCTTTTTGAAGGTGAAAAATACCTAGGCACGACAGAGGATGCTTTCGAGGTTGTGACTATTTTTGTCGGTGCGCGTGACGCTGCGACGCTGCAAGGCCTCTCCAAAAGCGACTTTGAATATTTACAGCAGGAAATTTTATTGAACTATCCAAACGCAAAAATTAATTGGAAGCAGCCCATTGAACAGCTTATGCGGAACACATCCCCATCATGAGGATGTGTTTTTAATTCATGTCAATTATGACCACAATTGTACAATGATAAAAATTTGAATGGCTGCTAATAGTGGAAAACCAAATGCAAAACGATTGTGGCGTGTTTTATGGCGGAATAAATACATACCTAGCACGCCACCACCTGCCCCTCCTGCTATGGCAAGCGTAAACAACGTGCGCTCCGCAATGCGCCATTCATGTTTTTTAGCACGCGATTTATCCATACCCATTAAAATGAGCAGCACAATCGATACAATGCTCATATACGCTAATAATGCTTGTCCCATTTCTTACTCCTTTATCTAGAAAACGTTATACTACTAATCTAACACAAAAAAGACTGATGGAAAAATCCATCAGTCTTTTTTAACACCTGTCGCTTATGCTTTCGGTGCAGAAATAATAATTGACGTTGTCAACTATTATTTCGCTACTGCTTTTTTAGCAGCGTCTGCTAGTTGAGTGAATGCTGCAGCATCTGTTACAGCAAGGTCAGCTAACATTTTACGGTTAACTTCGATACCAGCAACTTTTAAACCGTGCATTAAACGGCTGTAAGAAAGACCGTTCATACGAGCAGCTGCATTGATACGAGTGATCCATAATTTACGGAAATCACGTTTTTTCTGACGACGGTCACGGTATGCATATTGACCTGACTTCATTACCGCTTGGTTAGCAACTTTATATAATGTATGTTTTGAACCATAGTAACCTTTAGCTAATTTTAATACTTTTTTACGACGTTTGCGCGTCACTGTTCCGCCTTTTACGCGTGGCATATGAATTACCTCCTGCTTTTCATTTAAAAATGAATGTTAGTATTTTTGTAGTCAATTATTTCATGTAAACAAGTAAAGATTTGATGCGTTTGAAGTCACCAGATGAAACGATGTTTGCTTTACGTAAGTGACGTTTTTGTTTCGTAGATTTGTTTGCGAATAAGTGGCTTCCATAAGCACGGTCATATTTTAATTTACCTGAACCCGTTTTTTTGAAACGTTTCGCAGCTCCACGGTGAGTTTTCATTTTTGGCATGTCGAATTCCTCCTAAACTGTTCGTCTAATATTATTTCTCGTTCTTTGGTTGAAGAACTAAGAACATGCTTCGGCCTTCCATCTTCGGTTTTTGTTCTACCGTTGATACTTCAGCACAAGCTTCAGCAAAACGATCTAACACACGTTGACCAATGTCTTTATGTGTAATCGCACGACCTTTGAAACGTAAGCTACATTTTACTTTATCGCCTTTTTCAAGGAATTTAATCGCATTACGTAACTTCGTTTGGAAATCATGCTCATCGATTGATGGGCTCAAACGAACCTCTTTCATGACGATGACCTTTTGATTTTTACGAATTTCACGGTCTTTCTTTTGCTGTTCAAACTTAAATTTACCATAGTCCATGATACGAGCGACTGGCGGCTTGGCTTGAGGGGCCACAAGGACAAGATCCAAGTTTACACGAGTGGCGATTTCTAGCGCTTCATTACGTGTCTTTACACCAAGCTGGTCACCATTGTGATCGATTAATCGAAGTTCACGTGCGCGAATGCCTTCGTTTACATACATGTCTTTGCTAATAGTAATCCACCTCCAAGTAGTTGTCGCGAATACATGGTTTGGGCAAAGTCTTGCCCGGTTGAACGGTACATCCTCTTGTCATGTCCATAAAAAAAGGACGGACATTTTTGAAGATGTCCGCCCGCTATATGTGCATGCGCAAGTCTACGCAAAACAATTCAACGTGTCATACCTGTTCACAGCCTTTAAAGCGTTGTATCAGGTGAGAAGCGGGCAGCCTCTACTTCAACCACAAACTTTGTATTCATTAACCTTAACTATATTAGCATGTATATGATAAGCTGTCAAATGTTTATTTTCTTATCACTACTAGCTTGACCTAAATGTAAATGTTCTATACAAAAACAAGATTCATTTTACACAGAAACCCTCACTTTGGCAAGCGTACTTTGTTATGAAAGCTTATTTTGTAATTTCGGCTTTTATAGTTGCTAGAAAATCCTCAAAGCTAATTGTTTCTGAATCTTTTGAGCCATAACGACGAACATTTACGCCATTCGCCTCTACTTCCTTGTCACCAATTACTAGCATATACGGAATCTTTTTCATTTGTGCTTCACGGATTTTATAGCCTAATTTCTCTTCACGATCATCCATTTCCACACGCAAGCCAGCTGCTGTTAATTGCTCTTCAATTTGTTTTGCATAGTCGAAGTGCGCTTCATTCGATACTGGAATAACTTCTACTTGTACTGGTGCTAACCAAGTTGGGAATGCCCCTTTGTATTCTTCAATTAAGAAGGCAACGAAACGTTCCATTGTTGACACAACTCCACGGTGAATAACAACTGGACGATGTGGTTTTCCATCTTCCCCAACATACGTTAAGTCAAATCGCTCTGGTAATAAGAAGTCTAATTGAACTGTAGATAAAGTTTCTTCTTTACCAATCGCTGTTTTTACTTGAACGTCAAGTTTAGGACCATAGAATGCCGCTTCACCTTCTGCTTCGAAGTAATCTAAGCCAAGCTCATCCATTGCTTCTTTTAACATGCTTTGTGCTCTTTCCCACATTGCATCATCATCGAAGTATTTTTCAGTATCTGCTGGGTCGCGATAAGATAAACGGAATGAGTAATCATTTAAATCGAAATCTTTATAAACCTCTAAAATTAACTGTACTACTTTTTGGAACTCCGCTTTAATTTGATCTGGACGAACAAAAATATGTGCATCGTTTAAAGTCATTCCTCGTACACGTTGTAAACCTGAAACCGCTCCTGACATTTCATAACGGTGCATTGTACCAAGCTCTGCAATACGTAATGGTAGGTTACGATAAGAATGCATGCTGTTTTTGTATACCATCATATGGTGAGGACAGTTCATCGGACGCATAATTAATGTCTCGTTATCCATCTCCATTGGTGGGAAAATAGAATCTTGGTAATGATCCCAGTGACCCGAAGTTTGATAAAGCTCTTTCGAACCTAGTACAGGTGTATAAACATGTTTATAACCTAATGATAATTCTTTATCGACAATATAACGTTCAATAACACGACGGATTGTTGCACCATTTGGTAACCAAAGTGGTAAACCTTGACCTACTTTTTGAGAAGTTGTAAACAGTTCTAACTCTTTCCCGATTTTACGGTGATCACGTTCTTTTGCTTCTTCTAGCATTTGTAGGTGATGTTTTAATTCTTCTTTTTTGAAGAACGCTGTACCATAAATACGTTGTAGCATTTTGTTATCAGAGTTCCCTCTCCAATATGCACCTGCTAATGATAACAGCTTGAATTCACGTAGTTTCCCAGTTGATGGTACGTGAATACCACGGCAAAGATCGAAAAACTCACCTTGATAATAAATAGATACTTGCTCATCTGCTGGAATGGCCTCAAGTAATTCTAATTTATATTCATCGCCAATCTCCTCATAGATTGCTTGTGCTTCTGCACGGCTTACATTTTTACGTTCTACCTCTAGGTTTTCAGCAATAATTTTTTTCATTTCTTTTTCAATTGCTGGTAAATCTTCAGCAGTAATTGGTGTTGGTGAGTCAATATCATAGTAGAAACCACCTTCAATGACTGGGCCAATACCAAGCTTCACATCTGGGAATAGACGTTTAATAGCTTGTGCTGTTAAATGGGCAGTAGAGTGACGTAAAATTTCAAGTGCTTCCACATCATCTTGTGTAATAATCGCAATTGTTGCATCCTCTTCAATTGGTGCTTTTAAATCTACTAACACATCATTGATTTTACCGGCATAAGCTTTTTTACGTAAGCCAGGGCTAATAGATAATGCTACATCATCAGTCGATGTACCTTTTGCAAATTCCTTTACAGCGCCATCTGGGAAAGTTAATTTAATCATTTCTGACATATTCTTTGCACTCCTTCATTTTGTTGAATACATAATGCTTGATGATTAGCTTGAGTCATTGTTTGTATGACTTCGGCTTGAATTGAGCGGGGTCCTACTCGGTTGGAGTTGAGACTTTACTTTCATAAGCTACTTCTTTCCCTATATGAGCGGAGCCACCATTTCCCACAACGACTTCAATGAAATCTGAGACAAATAAAAAAGCCCCGTCCCTACGAAAGGGACGAAGCGTATGCTCGTGGTTCCACCCTTCTTCCTTCCGACTTATCCAAAGTCAGACGAAGCTCAAGGCTAGCTAACGGGCTAGGTACCGGCGAAAGATTATCCCTTTCGCTGCTCAGTAGGTAGTAAATGATGTGCTCACACTAGGAAGTTTTCAGCCGATGACTTCCCTCTCTATAAGCCGATACACAAAATTCATGTCCTCATCAATGCATATTGATATTAAGTATATGAGTCAGTATACGCTCGATTGTCGAAAAATGCAACTATCAATGCTATGTTACATTCTACGATTATTACCTCGCATTTCAATAGGCTCAGTCAAGGCTTTTATTCGTTCCATAATACGTCCTGCCTTTACAACCTCGATATCACCTTTTTGTGACTGTGCTAAATGATGCTCTAATTCATCGTAATTAAAATTAGATGTAATAAACGTTGGCAATTGCTCTGCCATACGATAATGGAAAATAGTTCCTAATATTTCATCTCGTGTCCAAGCCGTCATCGTTTCTGCGCCTAAATCATCTAGCATTAAAACAGGAGCTTTTTTTATATAATCAATTTTCTCGTTCAAGGTATTATCGCCAATGGCATTTTTCATTTCTCGTAAAAACTCTGGAACAAAAACTACAACAGAGCGAATTTTAGTGGACGCTAATTCATTAGCTAGTGCTCCAAGTACAAAAGATTTCCCTACACCAAATTTACCGTATAAGTAAAAACCTTTTGAAGGTAATTGACCTGTTTCTTTTGTCATTTTTACAAATTGAGCTGCCTTTTGTGCAATTGTCACACGTGATTCATCATCAATACTTAAATCTTGAATAGTTGCTTGAAGCACATCTTTTGGCATGTGCATACTGGCAATCATATTCGCAACATCTCGACGTTCTTCTTCTCTGATTTTTTGCTCACAGCGTACATAGTCCATTTCAATAGAATTCCGTACTACCCTTAATGTAGGAAGGAAGCCTTTTAAATAGTTTGTACAATGTTCCGTATTGTCACAGCCACAGCACTCAGTAGATTGACTAATAAACTCATGAAGCTTAGGTAAATTTCGCTCTATATTGTCATAGTTTAATTCATCTGCATGCTGAGCTAGAAATTCCTGCACACGTGGATGTTCTAAAATTTCACGTCGCATTGCTTCATAGCGTTCTTGAAACGAGGGTACATTAATTGCTCGTTTTAATGGTCCATTTATAGGTTCGATAGTTGCTCACCTTCTTTACTATTCACTTTTTCCTAGCATCTCTAATATTTTCTGTCGCTCTTTTTCAAAATCTATTGTGCTGGAAGTAGATTCCTCTTGTTTTTCATTCCGTTTATAGAACCATTCAGGCACTTTTTCTTCACGTTGCTGTCCTGAACGTCTTTTGTTTTGTTGATTCGTTTTACTTGTAGTCTGTGGCTTATTTTTCCAAGCCGTATATTTATCATGCTCTTGACGCGCAAGCTCCATAGCTTCCTTGGCCGTTTGAACATTTTTACGTACCCAGTGATCCGCAATCGTTTCCACATATTTTTTTGGCAGCTTCATATCTGTCGTTAGCATAACGTATTCTAACAAAGCATTGACCACTCCAATAGGCATACCATGCTGAACGATTAAATTTTCCGCTAGCTGGACAGAAGTTTGCAAAGGCTCTTTCCCATTATTAATATCACGTAACACTTGTACAGGTGCCGTCGTTTCTAAATAGTGTTGGAGCTCCTGATCCTTCGTTTTTTGCCCTGCTTCTGCTGCTGGTAATGGTTCAGTTACCCGTGCTAATTTTGGCGGCTCCTTTGACACGGTTAATTTATAAAAATCGGCAGCAGCCTTACGTAAACGTTCTTGGGAAATTCCTAAATCATCATCCAAAGCAAGAATCACAACTTTTTGCATATCAAGGGCCGTTAAATGATATAAAAACGCCAGTTTTGCTATCGCTTCACGTACTTCTAATGTCAGCAAATTGGAAGGTACCAATTGCTCTGACAAACCTGCTTGTAATAGCTCAAAATCAAATTGCTCCAAATAAAAAGGATATACTTTTGGTTGTTTATCCTTATGACTCGTATCTACTTGTATATCTGCTGGAATATTAGCGTGAACAGGCTTAAAGACATCAATAAAGGCACGGGACACATCCTTAAGCTCCGTATCCTTTATTGGTGACATAAAGCGCTGACGTAAATTTCGATAGGCCTGTTCGCCAATTTTGCTAAACAAAAACATCGACAGCAGCGGGTCTTTCATAAAGCTATCTGCATCTAGTGGGCGCTGTAGCTCATATAAAAAACTACGCTCACCAGCATTTTCTTTTTTCCATGTACGCAGCAAACCAATTGCCTCTAGTGCAATTCGAGCTTCAAACACTTTACCAATGGGCAATCCAAGCACATTCATTAAATAATAATGTGTCATTTGTTGTTTTGGCATTTGCTCTGCTTCCGCCCATAATGTTAAATAAAGGCTAATTGGCTCTGAACCCGTTAATGGTTGATAAAATAATGTAACTAATTGACGCTCCTGTGTAGAAAATGCATGAGGTAGACGAATGTCGAAAGGATCGCCAGGCTGCAATTCCTTATATAAATGAATCAACGTCATTCATCCTCTCTGTTTGCTATAATTTCTTCTCCGTCTGACGTTGAATAATGTCCTTTATTTCCTCAATAAAGACATTGATATCTTTAAACTGACGGTAAACCGATGCAAAACGCACATAAGCGACCTCATCGATTTTGGCTAGGCGGTCCATTACCATTTCACCAACATCTTCTGAACGTACTTCTGAATTTCCAATACGACGAAGATCCTTTTCAATTGACAGGACAAGCTCCTCCAGTACGTCAAGCGCCACTGGACGTTTTTCACAAGCACGAATAAGCCCACGAAGTACCTTCTCACGGCTAAACTCCTCTCGTGAACCTTCCTTTTTCACTACAACTAATGGTGTTTCTTCAATCTTTTCAAACGTTGTAAAACGGAAGCCACATGACTCACATTCACGACGTCTACGAATTTCTTTGTTATCATCTACTGGCCTCGAATCCACAACACGCGTTCCGTTAAATTGGCAAGATGGACATCTCATATAATTACTCTCCTGATTTACAACATTTTAATATTTCTATTATAACAAATTTCCTACATGTAAGAAAAGTGCATTCATGTTTGTGTGCTCATGATAAACCTAAAGAACCTAAAGCACAAGGAAATTTTCTCCAAAAAAGAGCACATTGAAACCATTTCGATTTCAATGTGCTCTCTATAAAAAATTATTACGCGTTTACTGTCTCTAAAGCATTCGCCACTTTTTTCACAAGGTCTACAACACGTGCAGAGTAGCCCCACTCGTTGTCATACCAAGCAAGTACTTTCACTTTGCGATTGCCTAAAACCATTGTAGAAAGTCCATCAACTGTTGAAGAGTAAGTAGTTGTATTGTAATCAGCAGATACTAATGGTTCTACTGAGAAGTTGAGAATGCCCTTCATTGGACCCTCTGTTGCAGCTTTTACGAATGCTGCATTGACAGAGTCAACTGTGACATCCGTATTTAAATCTACTACAAGGTCTACTAAAGATACGTTTGGTGTAGGAACGCGAAGTGCCATACCATGAATTTTACCTTCTAATTCAGGTAAAACTAATTTCAATGCTTTTGCAGCACCTGTAGATGTTGGAATAATAGATTGTGCGCAGCCACGTGCACGACGTAAATCTTTATGTGGATTGTCTAAGTTCTTTTGGTCGTTTGTATATGCATGAACCGTTGTCATTAAGCCATTTTCAATTCCAAATGTGTCATTCAATACTTTTGCAACTGGCGCTAAGCAGTTTGTTGTACAAGAAGCATTTGAAATAACATCATGTTTCGCAATATCGAGTTTGTCATCATTTACACCTAAAACAATTGTGACATCTTCGTTTTTACCAGGTGCTGTTAGGATTACTTTTTTTGCGCCAGCTTCTAAGTGCATAGCTGCTTTATCACGCTCATTAAATTTACCAGTAGCTTCAATAACAATATCTACACCCATTTCAGCCCAAGGTAATTTTAATGGATCACGTTCACTAATAATTTGAACACGTTTACCATTTACAACTAAAGCATCGCCTGCTGGTTCTACCGTACCCTCAAATGTTCCGTGATTTGTGTCATACTTAATCAAATGTGCTAACGTTTCTGCTGGATAGCTTGCATTAATTGCAACGATGTTTAAACCTTGTTGTACGATAGCCTGGCGGAAAACCATACGTCCGATACGTCCGAAACCATTAATAGCAATTGATACTGTCATTTATAATATCCTCCCGTGAGTACAAACTCAAATTAATTAATTATATACTTTATGGTGATTAGTATAACACAATTTTAAAAAAGATGAACATTATATATTGAGAATATAAAAGTTCTTATTTTCTGAAAAATTATTCTTTATTATGGCATTTTCCCATAAAAAAATGCGCAGCAAGATTGGCTTGCTACGCACCTGATTGACCAATTAAATAACACCCCAATAGCGCAGGATTTTTATTAATTGTTCCTCTGTGTTTTCTATATTCTCATTATTATAAATGACCGCATGTGCACCTTTTTCTTTGACAGACATCGGTAGCTGCGAGTGCATACGCGCCAATGCATCCTCTTTCGATAAATGATTGCGTTCCATTAAACGACGGAGCTGAACTTCTTCACTGACTGATACCACAATGATACGCTCTACAAAATGCTGCAGCTTACTTTCAAATAACAATGGAATGTCCATCACCACATGCTCATGCCCTGCCTCTAAATAGGCATCGCGCTGACGTAGCATTTCTTTGCGAATAGCTGGATGCATAATATCATTTAATATTTTGCGCTTAGCAGGCTCATGGAAAATGATATCCCCAAGCATTGTTCGATTTAAATGGCCATCCTCAAGCAAAATGGCTTGTCCGAAGCTTTCAGCAATGAATGCTAAAGTCTCTGTTCCTGGTTCTACGACATCTCGTGCTACAACATCTGCATCGACAATCGGTAACCCCAGTTCGATCATCATTTTTGCTACTGTACTTTTTCCGCTTGCAATACTCCCTGTAAGTCCGATAATCATCGTTAAATCCCCTTTAATGTTGACAATTTGGGCAATAAACTGAGGTACGCCCACCAATCGTCATTTGACTTGTTGCCGTTTCACATACTGGACATAGCTTTTTCCCATACATTTGCAGTCGATTTTGCATACTTCCAGCTTCCCCATTAATGTTTCGATAGTCAGATATCGTTGAACCGCCTGCTTCAATGCTTTGATGTAGGACAGTAACAATTTCCTTGAATAATGCCCGCTTCCGCTTTTCACTGATGCGGTTCATTTTGCGCGCTGGGTGAATTTTCTGAGCAAACAATGCCTCTGTAGCATAAATATTGCCACAGCCCGATATGACTTGCCCATCCATAATCACTTCTTTTACCGCCTTATTTTCATATTTCGGTAACTTGGATTTTGCTATAAAAAAGTCACATGCGTGCTCATCAAATGGCTCTGGGGCCATTTTTGTTAATGGCGCATGATCTTCAATTTTTGTTAGAAAGCGAAGTTCGCCAAAGCGGCGAATATCCGAATAAATCAAGTATCCTCCATCAGCCATTTTAAATGTGGCATGAATATGCTTTTGGAATTTTGCCTCATGGATATCTTCTGGTGAATTGACAACAAACCAGGCACCTGTCATGCCTAAATGACTGACAAGGACATATGGAACATCATCCCTCAGCAAATGAAAGAAAATGTATTTCGCTCGGCGTTCAATTTTGGTAATGGTCATCTGGGACATCGTTATTTCAAAAGCATCAGGCTCTGCTTGTTTTACAATACATTGTTTCCCTTCACTAAAAGAGAAATGTACTCTTTCAGATAGTTGAACCTGTTGAATGGTGCGTCCTTCAATCTTTGGTTTCAATGCCTGGACGACACCTTCCACCTCTGGTAATTCAGGCATTTGAATCCCTCCTTATTTTGCCTCGTACCATGTCGAGCCATGGTTAAAATCTACTTTGAGCGGTACTGAAAGCTCAATAGCATTTTCCATTACCTCTGGTACAATTTTTTCTAGCAATGCAATCTCTTCCTGAGGTGCTTCAAAGATCAATTCATCATGCACTTGAAGAAGTAGCTTTGCCTGCATTTTTTCTTTTTTCAATCGAGCATCCATATCGATCATCGCTTTTTTAATAATATCCGCAGCACTTCCCTGAATCGGCGTATTCATCGCAGTGCGCTCTGCAAAGCTTCTTAAATTAAAGTTGGAGCTTGTAATGTCTGGTAAATAGCGACGTCTATTTAAAATCGTTGTGACATAACCATTAAATTTCGCATTTTGCACAATATCATCCATATACTGTTTCACACCTGGGAAACTTGCGAAATACTTTTCAATAAACGTGGCCGCTTCCTTACGTGTAATATCTAAGTTTTGTGAAAGGCCATAATCACTAATACCATAGACAATACCAAAGTTAACAGCCTTTGCTGCACGACGCATATTGCTATCAACCTCTTCTTCGGCTACATGGAATACATCCATGGCAGTACGTGTATGAACATCCATCCCTTCACGGAAGGCCTCTACAAGGTTTTTATCTTCCGACATATGTGCAAGCACTCGCAATTCAATTTGTGAGTAGTCAGCAGAAAACAGAATCCACCCCTCTTTTGATGGGACAAATGCTTGACGGATTTTGCGACCCTCTTCTAAACGAATCGGGATATTCTGCAAATTTGGATCAGTAGAGCTTAAACGCCCTGTCGCCGTTAATGCTTGTTGGAAGCGTGTATGGACCTTGCTATCTGATTCATGGATTTCCTTTAATAAGCCTTCAATATATGTGGATTGTAATTTTCCAAGCTGGCGATACAACAGAATATGTTTGATGATAGCATGCTCTGACTGTAATTTTTCCAGTACATCGGCCGCTGTTGAATAGCCCGTTTTGGTCTTTTTAATGACAGGTAACCCTAGCTTATCGAATAAAATAACACCTAATTGTTTAGGGGAATTAATATTAAAGGTTTCTCCAGCTTCCGCATAAATTTCTTGCTCAATCACTATCAGCTTATCATTAAGCTCTTGACCCATTTTCTCTAACGTAGCACGGTTAACAGTAATCCCTTCACTTTCCATCTCGCCCAAAATCCCTGCCAATGGTAGCTCTAGGTTTTTATAAAGTTCAAATTGTTCATTCTCTTTTAATAAGGTTGCTAACTTTGGCTGTAATGACCACACAGCAAAGGCTTTACGGCTAACATGCTGTGCAAGTTGATCCATGCCAGGAATTGCACGCTTAGCTCCCTTTCCATAAACCACCTCATCCGCTTGAACATCATAGTAACCTAATTCCTTCGCAAGTGTTGCTACATCATCCCCGCTTAATCCAGGATTATTAATATAAGAGGCTAGTAGCAGATCAAAGTCAACGCCTGCCAATTGAATACCGACTCGCTTTAATGCTGCTTGAGCTGCCTTTGAATCGGACATATATTTTATTTTTGTAGCATCTTCTAGCCAGCGACGGAGCGCATCCGATTTTGCTGCAATATCAAATGGAATATATTGCGTCTTTGTTCCATCTGACAACGCAATTCCTAGTAGCTGACAAGTGTGATAATGCTCATTTTCCAGTTCAACATGGACAGCCATTACATCTAGTAAATCCTCTGGTTGCACTTCTTCGGCTAGTACATAATCGAAAGGTGCTTGCTCTTCTTCCTGCATTGTAAAGTCACTTTTATCAAGGAGTGATTTAAAGCCAAGCTCACGCCAGACATTGATTAATTCTTCTTCATTTGGTCCGTTATAGGCGAGGTCAGCAAGTGAAATCGTAATAGGGGCTTCTGTATAGATCGTTGCCAGCTTCTTACTCATGATAGCCTGCTCTTCATTAGCCACCAGCTTTTCCTTCATTTTAGAAGCTTTCAATGTATCCATCGCCTCATAAAGTGCCTCAACGGAGCCATGCTCTTTCAATAATTTAACAGCGGTCTTTTCACCAACACCCGGCACACCAGGAATATTATCGGAGGCATCCCCCATTAAACCTTTCATATCGATAATTTGTAGCGGTGATAAACCGTATTTTTCTGCAATAAAGGCAGGTGTATTTTTCTCAATTTCTGTTATGCCTTTTTTCGTAATATAAACGGTTACTTGCTCTGTCGCCAACTGCGTTAAATCGCGGTCTCCCGTTACGATGATGACATCCATATCTTGCGACGAAGCCTCTTTAGCAAGTGTCCCAATAATATCATCCGCTTCATATAATTCTTGCTCATATTGCTTAATACCATAGGCATCTATAAGTTTTCGTAAATAAGGGAACTGCTCTGATAGTTCTGGTGGTGTCTTTTGTCGCCCACCTTTATATTCCGTGAAAGTTTCATGGCGAAACGTAGTTTTTCCTGCATCAAAGGCCACCAATATTTTCGTTGGCTGTTCTTCCTCTAATATTCTTTGTAGCATTGTTGTAAAGCCGTATACAGCATTAGTATGAATGCCACTATCATTCGTTAACAATGGCAACGCAAAAAACGCGCGATACGCTAAACTATTACCGTCCAATAATAGTAATTTTTCTTTGGTCATGATTTTATCCTCCTGCGTTGTCTTCTACTTCCCTCTACTTTATCATAACAATGCATTTCAAGTAAAAAAAGCAGACGGTCATCCGCAAGATTATCCGCTACCTTCGAGGTGCTAACCGTCACTTTCGGCACGCTATCCATCACATTTGTGGTTTTATCCGTCACTTCTAATATACTATCCGTCACTTCTGCATCTCGATCCATAGCAAAAAGCCAACCGCTCAGGGCGATTGGCTTTATTAATACATCATCAAACCGTTAAAAGGTTATAATCTGGGTCCATCTGAAATTTCAATATTCGATAGCTGTTATTGATTGGATGTACGATAAAAAATTTCTTCATATATGACGGTTAATATAAATGCATTCATAAAGGCAATCACTAGAAATAATGGCATGCCGCCTAATTGTGGCTGTGTTAACTCTTGACTAAATACCATTACCATACTGATTTGTGCCAAAAAGAAAATAAAGCCGATCCCTACTTGCCAAATAGGACGCTGAATCTTACGTTTTTCATACCAAAACAATTTTTTAAACAAATTTCTTACATCCGCTGCAATAATAATACTCATTAAAAAGATACAAACAAAAAAGACTGGTATATGATAAACACTTTTCGTCACCCAGGAAAATTCAGATAGGCGAAAGAAGAGTGTCAATAACGATGCTATACTACAAGCGATCCCTAAATTTTGGAGCCATGTGCTAATTTTTAATTTCAAAGCTCTTACCCCCAACTATTCATTTTAAACATTTTCATTCTATCAAATTATAGTAGATTGGGGAATAAAAATTTATAAATTTCTATTATTTTCAAATTATAACAATCCAAATAAATAGATAGTTATAATTTTGTAGCAATAAAAAAGACGCCTCTTTCACAAGAGACGACTTATATTGACTGTTTATTTTATATAACCAGACAAAATATTTGCATATGGTGAAGTAGAAGGTAAAATGATGACCGTATCTTCTCCAACCGTTTTCTTATATGATTCTAGCGTGCGGTATAAGGAATAAAATTCAGGATCTTGAGAGAATGATTTATTATAAATTTTTGCAGCTTCTGCTTCACCTTCAGCTTGAATAATGGCAGCTTCTTTATTGGCTGTAGCTAGCATTTCTTGTACTTCTTGATCTGTTTTGGCTTCAATACGACGTTTCTGAGCATCTCCCTCAGAAAGATATTTTTGGGCAATGGATTCACGATCTGAAATCATATTCGTAAAAACAGATTGCTCATTTTCAGTTGGCAAATCAATGCAACGAATACGTACATCTACTACTTCAATGCCATATTTATCGTTTGAAAGCAGTTCATTAACACGTTCAGTCACCGTATCATTAATGCTGCCTCTCGAAGAATCCTCATCATTAATTATTTGATTATAATCAATTCGTCCAAGCTCAGATCGAATAACAGAATAAATAAATTCTTCCATTCGTGATTCCACTTTTTCAATCGTCCCTGCATTAGAAATTAATAATTTTGGATCTGTAATACGCCATACAGCATAATTATCGATGATTATTCGCTTCTTATCCTTTGTATTAATCTCTTCCTCTGAAATTTCATATGTCATTTGGTTTTTTGGTAACTTAGTGACACTTTGAATAAATGGAATTTTCATATTTAAACCAGGTTCGCGCTCGAACTTAACAACCTCTCCAAACTGTCGAACAACTGCATATTCTGATTCCTTCACTATATAAATATTCGTTAATAAAATAATCGCTAGAGCAAATATAGCTGTTAATGTTACAGCTAGAGAGATATACTTCTTTGGATTATTAGGACCTTTTTTTGACATTTTCACTACATTGTCCCCTGAGTCGCCTTCTGATGGAGCAGTTTTTTTACTTTTGCCCGATAAAAAATTGAGGAATTTGTCAAGATCCTTATTTTTTTGGTCCATTAGTTACCGCTCCCTTCTTTTTTCTCTGTTTGTGTCTGCTGAGGTTGTAGTGACTGTAGCGGCAAGTACTTCATTGTACTACCATCATCATTCATAATGTAAATTTGCGCTTTTGGTAAGACATTTTCAAGCGTCTCTAAAATTAAGCGCTCTCGTGTAATCTGCTGATTCCCTTTGTATTGCTCATACATCTTATTAAAGACAGCTACATCACCTTGTGCTTGCTCAATACGAGCTGTTTTAGCACCTTTTGCCTTTGACATAATCGCATCACGTTCACCTTGGGCTTCATTAATGCGTTGGTTTTCATATTTTTCAGCTTCATTTATTTTCGTATTTTTCATTTCACGTGCATCTGTAACAGCTGTGAATGCTGCACGCACATCTTTATTTGGCAATTCTACATCTTGTAATTTTACACCTAAAACACTAATTCCAATATCGTACTTTTCTATAAGAGATACTAATAATTGACGCGTTTTTGCTTCGATATCAGCTTTACCTTCTGTTAATGCTGCATCGATAGAAGAACTTCCGATAATAGAACGAATGGCACTCGATGTCGCGCTATGTAATATTCTTTCAGGATCTTGTGAATTAAATAGAAACTTATTAGGCTCAGTAATTTTCCATTGAACAACAAGGTCTGTTAAAACAATATTTTCATCCCCTGTAATCATTTTTGTTTCAACATCGTACGCTTCTAATTCACCTGATTTATTTTGCTTATAGCCAAATTGTAAACTAAATGTTTCTTTTGATAAAATTTCGACCGACTGCACTGGCCAAGGTAATTTAAAGTGAAGACCTGGATTTGTAACCATATCATCAGCACGACCAAATGTAATGACAACAGCTTGTTCTGATTCATCCACCGTGTACCATGATGTAAAAACTGTAATAAGTGCAATAATACCAAATATTCCAAGTCCAACTATCATTAGTGTCCTTTTCACACTCATGTCTATTCCTCCCTTTTGCTTAGTACTATTGTTTACGGGAGACCTTGAGAAAAAGTTTCAAAATATTTTCATATAATTATTTTTACGTGACGCTTTGTAAAAACATTTCTGAAGCAAGATAATCAGAACCACCAGTATAACTGGTGGTTTGCTCTGCGCGTGAAACGCTGGGGTACTGGCCCATGTCTAAAGACATTCTGAATGGTCCGCCAACCGCACTCCGTTTTCACACAAACCGCTAAAGCGGCTTACTTATTTTTTCTTTCTCTTGATTTCTTCTCCTGTGAATGGGTCAATGAATTCTTTCATCGTCATTTGATCTTGCAGGATATCTTCTTGTAATTGATTTTTTATATACTCCTGTATCTTTTTCTTATTTCGACCGACTGTGTCCACATAGTATCCTCGACACCAGAATTGACGATTACCATATTTATACTTTAAATTCGCATGTCGGTCGAAAATCATTAGACTACTCTTCCCTTTTAAATAACCCATGAACGCAGATACACTCAATTTCGGAGGAATACTTACCAACATATGAATATGGTCAGGACAGGCTGTTGCCTCTATGATTTCTACATCTTTTCTTTCACATAATTGGCGCAATATTCTTCCAACATCTGCTTTAATTTGACCATAAATAATCTGCCTTCTATACTTTGGCGCAAAGACGATATGATACTTACAATTCCACGTTGTATGTGCTAAACTTTTATTATCCATTTATGGTGGCTCCTTTCGTACGAAGTCGGTTGACTAGACCTGACTTTATTGTACGTTTGGAGTTTTTTTATTGTCCATAGCTAAAAGCTTTCCGGAACCCCCTGCATAGCAGGGGGTTTTCAAAGCACACAAAAAAATCCTGTTACCTTTTATGGCAACAGGATATTGATAACCAGATGTTCAAATACTGGGAAAATGGTTGTAGATAATACAATGCTGATTAAGGCGGCAACGATCATTGCCAGGCTAGCAAATGTTCCTTCTAGCTCGCCAATTTCAAATGCTTTAGAAGTACCAGTTCCATGAGCACCCATCCCAAGCATTAAGCCTCTAGATGAAGGTCTGTGGAAACGGCAAATTTTAATAACGATGGGTGCCAACAAGCTCCCTAAAATACCAGTCGTCATAACAAATACGGCTGTAAGAGTAGGAGAACCTCCGATCATATTTGAAATGTCCATCGCTATCGGTGTTGTTACTGAACGTGGCACTAAGCTATGCACCAGCTCATCATTCAGCCCTACCACTAGAGCCATGATAAAGGATGATACGATAGCAACTGCAGAGCCAACCGCAATACTGACAAAAATTTCGAATGCGTGTTTTTTTAATAGATTCACATTTTTATAAATCGGAATCGCAAACGCAACGGTTGCTGGCCCTAGTAAATTTGTTAAAACATTCGCTCCAGTATTATAGGTTTTATAAGGTATGCCTGTCAGCAATAAAATACCTATAATCACTAAAGGCGTCATCAACATGGGTGATAACCATTCTTTTTTATATTTCTTATAGAACATTTTACAAATATAGAAAATAGCAATAGTTCCTAATAAGCTGATGATAGCAATAAATAGACTCATACTGTATCACTCTTCTTTCGTTGCTCTAGCCATTGTGCTGTATAGCCCGTTACAAACATCACGACAATTGCACTTACAGCAATGACCAGCACAACCTTCATTCCTTGCACACCGAATAAGGCATGATAATCAATTACACCGATGGCAGATGGGATAAAGAATAGTAAGAGTTCACTTAGTAATACAGCTGCTCCTAATTCAATCCATTCAAGCTTGATTATATGAAACTGTAAAAGTAAAAATAATAGGACGAGCCCTATTATGCTCCCTGGAATCGGCAAGTGAAGTAGGCGTGCAATAGTATTTCCGATAAATAATAGGATGTAAAGATAGCCGATCTGCACGATACTTTTGACGATTTTCATGGTCATCCTTCTCTCATTTTTTTCTCTGCCTCAACAGTCAGAAAAACACAATTCAAATGAAAAGAAGGTTGATTCACTGACTGTCAAAGCGATGGTTTAACAAACAATTGCCAAAAGAATTGTTGTTAAACTTTATGCTACTATACTTTACACCTATTTTTCCTCCCTGTAAAACAGAAAAAGAATGTAGTGCCTAAAAAAGACACTACATTCTTTCTGTGGTGAAAATAAAATCCTTATTAAAAAATCTCCAACTAGATAGTAGATTTTTTATGGTTATCGTCTTAACAATCATATAGGGGGTTTCTAGTAATTAGTATAGTACCCAAATATGAATGTAACATGTTATTCATGTAAAGGAATTGTTAATCTTTTGGAATCATGACAATCATTTTAGTCCCTATTCCGACTTCGCTTTCTACTTGAATACGACCATGATGGGCCTCTACAAGATGCTTCACAATCGCTAACCCTAATCCTGTTCCGCCAGAATTACGACTTCTTGCTCGATCCACACGATAAAAACGCTCAAAAACACGAGCAATTTCATGCTTTTCAATACCGATTCCTTGGTCTTCTATTTCGATAATGCCATGTGTTTCATTTTCCTTTAAACGAATGGAAACAGTCGTGTTTTCAGGAGAATATGTAATAGCATTGGTAATTAAATTCGTCACGATTTGAATAATACGGTTGGCATCCCCCATTACTTGGACATCTCGTTCGAAATCTACTTGGAAGCTCATATTTTTCTCATCTAACCGCGGTGCGGTCAGCTCTGCTCCACGGATTAAAACATCTTGTAAGCCCATCGGCATAATATTGACAGTAAAGCCATGCTGCTCAATTTTCGACAGCTCTAATAAATCTTGAATGAGCATTTGAAGTCGATTACTTTCTTTATAAATGATCTCTAAAAAGGAGATCAACATTTTTTCATCCTTATAGGCCCCATCCAATAATGTTTCCGAAAAGCCTTTAATAGAAGTAATAGGTGTACGTAATTCATGTGATACATTGGCAACAAAGTCTTTTCGAATTTGCTCCAATCGAACAAGTTCCGTTATATCGTGCATAACGATAACAACGCCTAGCCATCGTCCATGATCCCCGATGACAGGTGCCCCGTAGACTTCTTTATTATAGAACTCCTGCTGTATTTCCATTTTGATTTGTTGTCGATAAGGCATCTCTGTTAGAAAGACATGATCGATAAATTGCTCTAATGATTTTGGTAAACCTATTGTACGAAATACCTTTCCTTGTACATCATCAAGTTGCATATCGAAGCGCTCTAGAAATACCCGATTCACGATGGAAATATTTCCTTCACGGCCAATCATCATGAGAGAGCTTCCCATATTTTCAATTAAGGTCTTCAGTCGTTCTTCCTCTACTTCACGTATCGTCGTAATATCCTGTAAATTACGTGCTAAAATATTTATAGAATGACTGAGTGGTATCATGCGTTCATGTTCGTTTTCATGGGCACGTGCACGGTAGTTCCCCTTGGCAAGCTCAAGAGCTGTTTCTGTCACGTTATCAATAGGTGCCGTAAAATTGCGAATCATATAACGGCTTACAATGGCGATTAAAATTAATGTGATGGTGAAAAGAACAGCCAGTACTAAGTAAAGTCGGGCATGCACATAGGACAACAAGGATTCCTCTTGTTTCATGCTCTGTACTGCATACAATGCTTCCTGATCTTCCTTTGATAATTCCATCTTGCGTTCATCGATTACTTGATCCATTGACGCCTGTAATTGCGTGGTTGCTTGTTCATTGTATTGCTTGATATAAACAGGAAAAAGCTGACCTATAACAATCATTAGGACAGCTAGTATCGTTCCAAGTAAAAGCATGAATGTCAAGAATAAGCGGTTGCTCATTGATTTCATGTCGTTTTCGGCTCCTCAAATTTATAACCAAGGCCTCTGATTGTTTTAATGAACATTGGCTTACGGCTATTTTCCTCGATTTTATCGCGGAGGTGGCTAATGTGTACATCCACAATTCGAGTATCGCCAGCAAAATCATATTTCCATACAGCACTTAATAGCTGATCACGTGTTAAAACTCGATTTTTATTTTCAAGTAAGTAAATAAGTAGCTCAAACTCTTTTGGTGTAAATTCCAATGCTTCATCTTGTAAAAATACTTCAAAACGCTCTGGAAACACTCTCAATTGTCCAAACTCATACATTTTTTCTTTAGGCTCATTCTTATCATCTGCCACAACATTTTGTGTGAAACGTCTTAACACAGCCTTGACACGTGCCAATACTTCACGTGGACTAAAAGGCTTTGTCATATAATCATCTGCGCCTAGCTCAAGACCAAGAACTTTATCAAATTCGTCATCTTTTGCAGTTAACATAATGATAGGCGTATTCATACGTTGTTGTCGGATTTGTTTACATACCTCCATACCATCTAGTTTTGGAAGCATCAAATCCAAAAGAATTAAATTGGGCTGTAGGTCGATTGCTTTTTCAAGTCCTTCCTGACCATCAGCAGCCGTTTCAACGACATAGCCAGCCTGTTCTAAATTATATTTCAATAATGTTGCAATCGAAAATTCATCTTCAATAACTAAAATTGTTTTTGTCATGTATAATGCCTCCGTAAGTGATTTGAAACCCCCATTTCAAATCTCAAGACGTCTATAATGTAAGCGGTGGTGTCACCAACAGCATCCCTTCAATCACAAGCTCCTTTTGCTCATTATATGAGTGTACAGATACCGTAATCGTATTGTCGTATTTATTGACTGCCGTTACCTCTAAAAGCGTATCAAATAATTCATAATGATAGAGAGGACCTAAATATTTTAAATGTTGCTCAATAATTCGCGCACCTGGCCCCGGAATATACTTGGACACAGCTGATGTAATAATTCCATTTAACATAATTGTCGGCACAATTGGTTTTTGAAAAGGTGTCATCGCCGCATAATCATGTTGAATATAAAGCGGATTACTATCGTTTGTCAGCCCTAAATACAGCAATAAATCCCTATCCTCGATTTTTTCTGTTATATGGATCTTCTCGCCAACTGTAATTTCATCGATTGTGAGACCAAGTTTACTATTTTTTTGAAGCAAAGATACGCCAACCCCTTTTCTATCATACTACATTCATAGTATCAATTTTATGCTAAAAGTACAATGAAAAGCAGAAGGACCTTAAGCTTCCTAACACTTGAACATAAAAAAAACGAGCAGGAATTATCCTGCTCGTTTTCGAGTAAGCTCGAAAAATCTGCTTAATAACGCTGATGCATTATTCATTTACACTAAAATTTTCATCACATTACGGACTGCATCTGCCGATTGGTCTAAAGCTGCCTTTTCTTTGTCCGTTAACTCAAGCTCAAAGATTTTTTCAATACCATTGGCTCCAAGTAAAGTAGGAACGCCTAAGTATAAATCATGGTAGCCATATTCACCTTCTAAATAAGCGATAGATGGCAAAATACGTTTCTGATCTTTAATAATGGCTTCAGCCATTTCAATCAGTGCCGCAGCTGGCGCATAATAGGCAGAACCATTGCCAAGTAAGTTGACAATTTCTGCTCCACCATTGCGTGTACGATCAACAATCTCTTCCAAACGTTCAGCAGAAATTAATGTTTCTAACGGAATGCCACCTGCAAATGAATAGCGTGTTAATGGCACCATCGTGTCACCATGACCACCCAATACAAAGCCAGTAATGTCTTTCACTGAAATATTGAGCTCTTGTGCTACAAATGCACAGAAACGAGCTGTATCAAGAACACCCGATTGACCGATAACACGATTTTTCGGGAAGCCAGTTTCTTTGTATACTGTATAAGTCATGGCATCAACTGGATTTGTCAGTACAAGGATTGTAGCATTTGGTGAATGCGTAGCAATTTCTTTTGAAACAGTTTTCATGACACCTTGATTGATTTGAACGAGATCATCACGACTCATACCTGGTTTACGCGCAACACCAGCAGTAATGATGACTACATCCGAATCAGCCGTATCTGCATAATTGGAAGTGCCTTGTACATAAGAATCAAACCCTTGTATTGGTGCTGCTTCCCACATATCTAGTGCCTTTCCCTTTGTTGGGTTTTCTGCTTGTGGAATATCCACTAATACGACATCACCAAGTTCTTTCTGAGCTGCTAAAAACGCTGCCGTAGCGCCTGTAAAGCCGCCACCGATTACTGAGATTTTTTTACGTTTCAGAGACATTTTGAATACGCTCCTTTAAAATTAGGTTATATATTTTAAAAGAGGGAGGAGACATACATCTCACTCCCTCGTTTAAACAAGTTTATCGTAAATATTCAATTAAAATTTACTTTCACCCTAATTATATCGGCAGAATAAACTATCCGCTTTAGTGATAATTCCTATTTTAGAATAGAAAATTATAGGTTTTTGATTAACTCGTTCGCGAATTCTGAACATTTCACTTCTGTAGCGCCGTCCATTAAACGTGCGAAGTCATAAGTTACAACTTTAGAAGAAATTGTTTTCTCAACAGATTTAGTGATCATGTCAGCAGCTTCTTGCCATCCTAAGTGTTCAAGCATTAATACACCTGAAAGTAAAACTGATGATGGGTTTACTTTATCTTGGCCAGCATATTTTGGAGCTGTACCGTGAGTAGCTTCGAAGATTGCATGTCCAGTTACATAGTTGATGTTCGCGCCTGGAGCGATACCGATACCACCAACTTGTGCAGCTAGAGCATCAGAAATATAGTCACCGTTTAAGTTCATTGTAGCTACTACATCGAACTCAGTTGGACGAGTTAAAATTTGTTGTAAGAAGATATCGGCGATAGAATCTTTCACTAAGATTTTACCAGCTGCTAAAGCGTCAGCTTGCGCTTTGTTTGCTGCTTCTTCACCTTGTTCAGCTTTGATTGCATCATATTGATTCCAAGTGAATGTTTGATCAGCAAATTCTTTTTCAGCTAATTCATAACCCCATTTTTTGAATCCACCTTCAGTGAATTTCATGATGTTACCTTTATGAACTAAAGTAACAGATGGGCGTTTATGTTTAATTGCATATTCGATAGCAGAACGTACTAAACGCTCAGTACCTTCTTTCGATACAGGTTTTACACCAATACCAGAAGTTTCTGGGAAACGGATTTGGTTTACACCAAATTCAGTTTGTAGGAAGTTGATGATTTTTTGAGCTTGTTCAGAGCCAGATTCGAATTCAATACCAGCATAGATGTCTTCTGTGTTTTCGCGGAAGATAACCATGTCAACGTCTTCTGGGCGTTTAACTGGAGAAGGCACTCCATCAAAGTGACGTACTGGACGTAAGCATACATATAAGTCAAGTTGTTGACGTAATGCTACGTTTAGAGAGCGGATACCACCACCGATTGGCGTAGTAAGAGGACCTTTGATTGCAATTAAGTATTCGTTAATTTTGTCTAAAGTTTCTTGTGGTAACCATTCACCAGTTTGGTTAAATGCTTTTTCACCAGCTAAAACTTCTAACCATTCAATTTTCTTTTCACCGTTATAAGCTTTTTCTACAGCTGCGTCGATTACGCGTGATGCTGCTGCCCAGATATCTGGACCAATTCCATCACCTTCGATGAAAGGAATTACTGGATTATTTGGTACATTAAGTACGCCATTTTCAACTACAATTTTGTTTGACATTCTGTTGCCTCCTAAATTCATAATCATAGGACTGTGTTAATGATAACACAGTCCCAAACATTCTAGCATATTTTCCAAATTAGCGCTCGCTGATTGGAATATATTTTTGCATGCCTGGTCCAACATATTCAGCACGTGGACGGATTAGGCGGTTGTTTGCATATTGCTCAAGGATGTGTGCCACCCAACCTGAAGTACGAGATACTGCGAAAATTGGTGTAAACAGGTCATGATCAATACCTAAAGAATCATACACTGACGCAGAGAAGAAATCTACGTTTGCAGGTAATTTCTTTTGTTCCACGATCATGTCATGGATTTTAACTGACATCTCATATAGCTCTGGTTTACCAGTTAGCTCAGTTAATTTTTTAGACATTACACGTAAATGTGGTGCACGAGGGTCGCCTTTACGATATACGCGGTGACCGAAGCCCATGATTTTTTCTTTGTTGTCTAATTTATTTTGAATGTAAGATTCAACATTTTCAAGTGAGCCGATTTCAGATAACATTTTCATCACTTGCTCATTTGCTCCACCATGAAGTGGTCCTTTTAATGCACCGATTGCTGCTGTTACACCTGAATAAACGTCTGATAAAGTAGCTACACATACACGTGCTGTAAATGTAGATGCATTTAATTCATGGTCAGCATGTAATACTAATGCTTTGTCAAATGCTTCAATTTCAATAGCTGCTGGCTCTTCGCCTTTTAGCATGTATAAGAAGTTTGCAGCATATCCTAATTCAGGTTTCGGCTCAACTGGCTCTAAACCTTTACGAACACGTGCAAATGCAGTTACTGCTGTAGCAATTTTAGCTTGTAGACGAATTGCTTTACGGTAGTTTGCTTCTGGATCCATAACATCCGCTTCTTCATCGAATACACCAAGTAAAGATACTGCAGTACGCAATGCAGCCATTGGATGTACAGTTGAAAGTGGGTATGTTTTGAATTGGTCGACAATCGCTTGCGGAATTGACATATTGTCTGCCAATTGTTGTTTTAATTCAGCTAGCTCGTCCTCTTTTGGTAAACGAGTATGCCATAACAAGTAAATTACCTCTTCGAATGACGCATTTTCTGCTAAATCATCAATGTTGTAACCAACATATGTAAGTGTGTCATCGATAATTGAACTGATTTTAGATTCCGCTGCTACGATACCTTCTAAACCTTTAGTTGCTGACATAAATTATCGCTCCCTCATATTTAAACTTTGTTATAAATGCGTTTTTTTTGTTGCATTTACGGTTTTTGCTCATATGAACCATTAAGTAAATCGCTTACATTGCTATTATAATCATTTTTGACAGCTTTGTGAATGAAAATCCTCCAAATAAAGAAAAAGACGTCCGAACGACTATATATTTGTTCCAAAGAGATTTTTTTGTATATTTTGACAATCGTATTATCAATTGATTTGAGGTGAATTTGTAAAAATGAGGAATTTAAAGTATTTTTCATATGAAAGAACTACAAGTGTTTTACTTTTTATTTTTTATTTAGTAATACTTTGGTTTGTATTACCTGTTTCACTTGCAATTTTTTTATCCTTTTCGACGTATCCTGTTATAAATTTCTTACATAAATATTGTAGGATTGCCTATTGGATCGCAGCAATTATTGTGGAAGTACTCATATTAACTTGTATTTTTCTTCTTGTCGTCATATCCATTAACAGTATCATTGTTATCTTTCCAGAAATTCGAGAGACATTACAAAATTTCCCGCTTTTTAGTGAATATGAATCCATGTTTGTACAAGTATTAAAAGAAAAGTCACTGTCCATATTTGATTCTATCATCGTTTACACAGCAGATCTTTTCCAAGTATTAATGAAGAATGTTATCGAGGTGTTTATCTTTTTAGTCGCTTATTATTTCGCTTTATTAGAAACACGGAAATCACGCTATTGGTTTTTTCAATATGTCCCTAAGAAATATCGCCATGAGTGGCAATCTCATTTTGCAAAAATCATGCAACTCTTTCATTACTTCTTATTCGTGGAGTTTCAATTATTCACCATTACCCTACTAATCCTTTGTGCAGGGTTTATGATTCTCCAGTTTGAACAAGCCATCATTAAAGCTTTTATTGTAGCATTTGCAGATGTATTACCATTTTTCGGAATCGGTGTTTTTCTTGTACCAATGAGCATTTATTTTTATTTCAACGGCAACACCTTTTTATGTGTAGCCATTTTACTACTGTATTTATTTGTTCAATTAACAAGGCAGCTAGCTGATTCAATGCTTTGGTCCAATACGCTACAATTACGTACATTCCATACATTTTTTATCAGTGCTGCCTCTATTCTATTGTTTGGCTTTTATGGGATCTTGCTTAGCCCTATCTTTTTATTTTTAGCAGTAAAGCTAAAGGAAAACTCTATCTTTGAACGATAATGAATTGGCCTTTTTTCATTTTTTTACGCATCCAGTAATAGACAACTGGTTGGAACATTTTTCGAGAAAATGGCATGAGCAATAGTAGACCAATAAGATCTGTTAAAAATCCTGGTAATGCTAAAAGCAAACCACCACTAAACGTTAATAATGCATCCACTAAAGCAGCACCTGGTGCCTCTCCGCGTGACAACGTATTTTTTACATTTTGGACAGAATTCATACCCTTGTTCTTCATGACATAAATGCCAATAACGCTCGTTGCAATAATGAGCAATAAAGTACTTAAAACACCAATATTTTGTCCAATGACTATTAATAACGCCAATTCGGCTAAAGCGTAGACAACGAAACCAAGAAAAATTTTACGCATATTTTTCTCCTTTCTACATGAAAAGCTATACCTTTTATACGTTATTATAGCCCATTTAGTTTCATAAAAAAATGAATACCCTCATTCAAAGAGAATGTCTATTCCTTAGTATTGATAGAGAAAAGAAGTTACCACAAAATGTGTACAACCTTATTTAAAAGCTCTAGTACAAAAAATCGCACTAGAGCTTTTCGTTACTTGTTAAAGAACACTCGCATGTCCTTTGTAAATAACTCCTGTTTCAGCGTCCATTGTAATCTCTTGACCATGACGTATTAATGTTGTTGCTTCTTTTACGCCCACAATTACCGGAATACCAAGACTTAATCCAACAACTGCTGCGTGACTCGTTAGGCCACCTTCTTCAGTAATCAGACCAATACAATTTTCGATAGCTGGCATCATATCTCGGTCAGATCCAACTGTTACGAGGATGCATCCTTCTGTTTCGTAAGCGAGTGCCTCAGCAGCATTTTTAGCAACAACTGTTTTACCTACAACAGAGGCTTTGCCAATCCCTTGACCACGAGCTAGTAAATCTCCGATAATGTGTACTTTCATTAAGTTTGTTGTACCTGCTTCACCTACTGGCACACCTGCTGTAATGACAACAGCATCTCCGTGAGTAACGAACCCATGTTTCAAGCTTTCATCTACAGCTAGCTCTAAGATTTCATCTGTTGTTGTCACTCGTTGACAAACAATTGGATAGACACCCCATACTAATGTTAATGTATTGGCTGTATTTGGAGAGCCAGTCACTGCAACAATCTGCACTCCTGGTCGATATTTAGCGATCATTCTTGCTGTATTACCACTTTCAGTTGGTGCTAATACGGCTTTTACCCCTAAATTGATAGATGTATATGCTACTGCTTGAGAGATAGCCTCCGTCATATTCGCTTCTTTTTCACGACTACGGGCAGAAACAATTTTTCGATAATCTAACGAATTTTCAGTATGCTGTGCAATTTTATTCATTGTTTGAACTGATTCTACTGGATAAAGACCCGCAGCAGTTTCACCTGATAGCATGATGGCATCTGTTCCATCGATGATTGCGTTCGCTACATCACTTGCTTCTGCACGTGTTGGACGTGGGTTACGCTGCATAGAATCTAACATTTGTGTTGCCGTAATAACCGGTTTACCTACTTGATTACACTTTAAAATCAATTTCTTTTGAACAAGTGGTACTTCTTCTGCAGGAATTTCAACACCAAGATCTCCACGAGCAACCATTAATCCATCAGACACTAGGATGATTTCGTCGATATTATCGACACCCTCTTGGTTCTCGATTTTCGGGATAATTTGAATATGACTACCACCATTTTGTTCAAGCAATTCACGGATTTCAAGCACATCCTTTGCACGACGAACAAATGAAGCAGCAATAAAGTCTACACCTTGCTCAATACCGAATAGAATATCTTGCGCGTCTTTTTCTGTGATACCTGGTAGCTGTACAGAAACACCTGGTACATTTACACCTTTTTTATTTTTTAGGACGCCAGCATTTTCAACAATCGTATGAATTAAACCTTTTTCCAGATCAGTTGCTAATACGCGTAACTGAATAAGACCATCATCAAGTAAAATAATTGAGTTTTGCTCAACATCTTCAATTAAACGCTCATATGTGACAGAGAAGCTTGTCTCAGTACCTTCTACTTCAGTCATTGAAATATCAATCACTTGGCCTGCTGCTAAATGTAGCTCACCATTTTTCATATTATGTGTACGAATTTCAGGTCCTTTTGTATCAAGTAAAATTCCTACTGGTTTGTTTAACTTTTGTGCCACTTCACGAATTAATTGAATACGCCCTGCATGTTCTTCATGAGATCCGTGTGAAAAATTCAAGCGGGCTACATTCATACCTGCTTCCATTAATTTTTCTAAAGTTTCTGCCGACTCACTTGCAGGTCCGATTGTACATACGATTTTTGTTTTTCTCATTTTTGCCCACTCCGTTTTATAACAAATTATATTGATAGTTCTTTCATTAGTGTATAAAGGCTTACATCTGCCTCATGATTTTTTTCAAAAGCTTCTGGCATATCATAATCAATGACTTGGTGATTACGAATACCTACTGCTCGACCAGCCTTGCCTTCCATTAGCAATTCAACTGCATGTGCACCAAATTGACTTGCCAATACTCGGTCTCGTGCGGTCGGTGAACCGCCTCGTTGAATATGACCTAGCACTGAAACGCGTGTTTCTTTTCCTGTTTTTTCATTTAACAGCTTTGCCAGCTCACTGCCAGACATGACCCCTTCTGCTACAATAATGATGCTATGTTTTTTACCACGTGCAGCTCCACGGTCTAAGCGTGCTACAATATCATCTAAATTATAATCTTCCTCTGGAATTAAAACTGTTTCAGCACCAGCAGCAAGGCCTGCCCACAAGGCGATATCACCTGCATCACGCCCCATGACCTCAACAATGAAAGAATTTTCATGAGATGTAGCTGTATCTCGGATTTTATCGATGGATTCTACGACTGTATTAAGAGCCGTATCAAAACCGATTGTATATTCCGTTCCTGGAATATCATTGTCGATTGTTCCTGGCACACCTACAACAGGGAAACCTTTTTTCACTAAATCCATTGCACCTCGATAAGACCCGTCACCACCAATGACAACAAGTCCTTCAATTCCAGCAGCTCTTAAATTGTCAATACCTTGTTGTTGGATAGCATCCTCTTTAAACTCTGGACATCTGGCCGAATTTAAATGCGTACCACCACGCTGAATAATACCACCAACTGCACCTAAATCAAGTTCTTCCATATATCCTTTTATTAAGCCTTCATAACCATGCTTAATTCCGACAACATCAATTCCATGAAACGCTGCCTTACGAACGACCGCTCGAATAGCCGCGTTCATTCCAGGCGCATCTCCACCACTAGTTAATACAGCAATTTTTTTCATTGTCGAACCTCCTGCAGTTACTATTATTATTCACATTAACATGAAAAAACAAACTATGTAAGGGCTCTGAGGATACAAAAACATAACTTTTACATAAAAAATGAAAAGAATGCGCTTTCACACACTCTTCCCATTCCAAAACATCCTAAATCTAACATTTCTTCAAGAAGTCTGGCGTTTATCATGCGCTATTATCTTCTTTAATTTTTATAGCCTTTTAATATGTTAAGATACAAATTTTGTCTCTTTACGAGCAAATTTATACGCTTAGATTTTTTATACACGATCGTATAAGAGCATGCATTTGTTATGAACAACTATGTTTACGCTTCTGTATATTGTCCTATTTTTTTGAATTTTTCATAACGATCTTCAATTAATTGTTCTCCATTTAGAGAATTTAATGTATGAAGTGTGTCGCTAATGCATTCTTTAATAGAAAGAGCCTGTTTTGCCACATTGCGATGGGCACCACCGATTATTTCAGGAATAATGCCATCTATTACACCAAGTTCTTTTAAATCTGGTGCTGTAATGCGCATAGCTTCTGCCGCTTGCTTAGCAAGGCTACCATCACGCCATAGAATTGAAGCTGCGCCTTCAGGAGAAATAACGGAATATGTTGAGTTCTCTAGCATAAAGACACGGTTTGCTACACCTAGTGCTAGTGCACCACCACTTCCTCCTTCACCAATGACGATACTAATAACAGGTACAGTTAAGCCTGCCATTTCAACAAGATTTCTAGCAATTGCTTCACTTTGTCCTCGTTCTTCAGCAGCTTTACCTGGGTAAGCACCTTTTGTATCAATAAAACAAATAATCGGTCGCTTAAATTTTTCAGCTTGCTTCATCAAACGTAGAGCTTTACGATAGCCCTCTGGATGCGGCATACCAAAATTACGGCGTATATTTTCTTTTGTCGATTTACCACGCTGATGACCAATAATCGTTACTGGTTGCCCTTCAAAAATGGCAATCCCACCTAGAATAGCTGCATCGTCACCAAACGTACGGTCACCATGCAGTTCAATAAAATCTTCACACATCGCTTCAATATATTGTAAAGTTGTTGGTCTTTCTGGGTGTCTTGCTACCTGCACACGATCCCAAGGCTTCATATTGGCATAAATCGATTGCTCTAATTGCGATAAACGTGTTTCAAGCTTTTCGATTTCTCCTGACATATCTACATCTGCTTCAGCAGCAATTGTTTTTAATTCATCAATTTTCTCTCGTAATTGTACGACTGGTTCTTCAAATGCTAAATTTTTAGGCATGTTGGACGCCACCTTTCGTATGCATTTTTACAAGTAATGAAACTTGTTTACGTAAATCCTTGCGAGGGAAGATAGCATCAAGCTGACCATGCTCTAATAAAAATTCTGCTGTTTGGAAATCGCTTGGCAATTTTTCTCTTACTGTTTCTTCAATAACACGACGACCTGCAAAGCCAATTAATGCTTGTGGCTCGGCAATATTTATATCACCAACAGAAGCAAAGCTTGCGGAAACTCCACCCGTTGTTGGATGCGTTAAAATAGAAATGAACAATAAACCATGATCACTGTGACGCTTTAAAGCCACACTTGTTTTAGCCATCTGCATTAATGACAATACGCCCTCTTGCATACGAGCACCACCACTAGCAGTAAAGATGATAAATGGCACACCTAATGCTGTTGCCTTTTCTATTGCTCGCGTGATTTTTTCACCCACGACGGAGCCCATTGAACCCATGCGGAAATGAGAATCCATAATTGCTACGACGATTTCTTTGCCATCTAACGTTCCGACACCCGTTAGGACAGCCTCATTTAAACCTGTTTTCTCTTGGTCGGCTGAAATTTTTTCTACATAGGCTGGGAAATTAAGGGGATTACTTGTTTGTAAATGATCATCCATTGATTCGAATGAGCCTTCATCTAAAAAATAGTCCACACGCTCTTGTGCTGTCATTTTGAAATGGTGACTGCATTTTGTACATACTTTATAGTTTTTTTCTAATTCCTTTGTTAGTTGAATGTGACGACATTCAGGACATTTCGTCATTAACCCTTCTGGAAATGTCTTTTCTTGTCCGTCCTCTTTCTTTTTTCGATTACCACTAAATAAGCTGCGTATTGCCATGTTCGACTCCCCCTTTGTTGTTAGCTAAATGCTTTGTACAGTACTCATCCACTGTTCATAAGCTTTCAATGCTTCTTTTTCGTACCCAAGCTGCATTGATTTTAACATCGTTTGAATGATTAATTTTTCATCTTCTGTTGAGTTTCGATTTAAACGGTCGCCATCATAAGCTGCTAATTGAAACCAGATTTTTAAAGAAAGACGATTCCCTGTCGTAATCAATAACTCTCGTAAAATATCTCGACAATTAACCGCTCCCTCTATTTCTAGTTTCACAAAAAAACTATCCCACACAGGTAGTGTGCGAAGAATCTCTGTACAACTTATTACGCGGATTGCTTCCATTTCATGAATTTGTCGCGTTAATGCGACATCTTTCTTCGATTTTTCATCTTCTAATATAAACATCGACAGTACTTCTACAAGCTGATGCTTATGTGTGGACGCAAGAAAAGTACCACCACCGTGTCTTGTTTCAATAAGCCCTAGCAATTCTAAGCTTCGCAAAGCCTCTCTCACAGAGGATCGCCCGACACCTAGACGTTCTGATAGAACTCGTTCGGAGGGTAGTTTTTCACCTGCTTGGATTTTTTCCATTTTAATGAGTTGACGTAGTTGTTGGACGATTTCTAAAAACACTTTTTTTTGTTCGGTTTTTTTATCCATACGACTAACTCCCCTTATCAAAAAAGTGGTCTGACCACTTTTTAACGTTGATTCTAGCTTACAAAAGAACCGTTCAAAAGTAAAGGAAAAACTGCATAAAATTTATGCAGTTTCTATATTCTTGTTTCATTTCATATCTTTTTTGTCGCTTGTGCATGTTTTACTTTGATTTGTAGCTTACCAAAACGTCTCTCCAACACACCATCAATTACTAGCATCTCATCCTCTAGCAATAAATCCTGGACAAGTTGAAAAACTTGAGGGAATAATGTAATCGAAACAGCTCCATACTCATCCTGTAGTTGAACGAAAGCCATTTGCTCCCCTTTTTTTGTACGAATTTTTTTCACTTCTTCAATCATACCAATCATTTTTACGTAACTACCGTCACGAAGTTGCTTTAACTCACGACAAGTACTATTGACATCATGCCAGTGTAGTCTTTCTTGTGCAACTGGATGGGTAGAAATATAAAATCCTAAGCTTTCCTTCTCATGTACTAATTTTTCCTTTTGAGACATCTCTTCTGCCTGCATATATTTTGGCTTACCAAAACTAAGTGTCATAGCTGATGCGAGATCTATATCTTCAGTAGGTCTTAATAACTCCGCATGTTTTAAGGCTGCGTCTACTGTCATGAGAAGAACAGCCCTGTCCTTCTCAAGATAATCAAGCGCTCCAGCATAGATTAATGCTTCCATCACTTTAGCTTTAAAATGCTGTGCACTTAAGGCAACCGCCAAATCAAACATATTATTCAGTACTTCTGGACTTGTTTGACGTAGCGTATTCACTTTTTCTATCAGTGTATGGGGCACACCTTTGATGCCAGATAAGCTGTAGCGAATACCTTCATTTTCTACTGTAAAATACTTTGTACTGTTTTTTAAAGAAGGTGGATAAAATGGGATGCCTTTATCTTTTGCCTCATGGACAAGTTGTTGAATCTTATCGACATTACCTGTTGCATTAGATAATAACGCTGCATAAAAGCTTCGAGGGAAATGCGCCTTTAAATAGGCCATTTGATAGGAAATGACACTATAGGCAACCGCATGACTTTTAGGGAAACCATAATCCGCAAAACGCACAATCAGTTCATAGACTTCTTCCGCTACTTGCTGATCAAAGCCTTGCTGTAATGCCCCTTGAATAAATGCAGCACGTTGCTCCTCTAAAACTTGACGATCTTTTTTACTAACTGCACGGCGTAGTAAATCGGCTTGTCCCATTGTAAATCCTGCGAGAACTGAGGCAATTTTGATAATCTGCTCTTGATAGACAATTACACCAAATGTCTCTTGTAAAATAGGCTCTAACACTGGATGGGGCATCGTAACCATTTCTTTACCAGCTTTTCTTCTTGCATAGACCGGAATAAAATCCATTGGCCCTGGACGATAAAGTGCATTTATAGCTACAATATCTAAAAAGTTCGTAGGATGGATATCACGTAAAGCTTGTTTCATTCCGTCTGATTCTAATTGAAAAATCCCTAGTGTATCCCCTTTTTGTAAAAGTTGAAACGTCTTTTCATCATGCAGAGGGATTCGTTCAAATTCTATCCAAGGTCCTCCCGCTTTATAAATAGACCAACGTATTTGCTCTAAAATGGTGAGATTACGCAAGCCTAAAAAATCCATTTTGACGAGACCACACGCTTCAATATCCCCCATCGGCCATTGCGTACTATAAATACCATCATGCCCTTCTTCAATTGGTACCGTATTCACTAATGGCGAAGGGGCGATGACAATACCAGCTGCATGTGTAGAGGAATTTCTAGGCAGACCTTCTAATTTTAGCGCTACCTCGAACCATCGCTGATGCTTTTCATTGGCCGCAAGCCAGTTTTGAAAGTCATGTGAATCTGCCATAGCTCTTTGCAATGTAATACCAGGCTTATTTGGAATCATCTTCGAAATTTTTTCTAATGTCTCTGCCTCAAAACCAAAAACCCTTGCAACATCCCTCGCAACTGCCTTTGCAGACAGTGTGCCAAATGTAATAATTTGCGCAACATTGGCTTTGCCATATTTTTCGGCAACATACTGAATCACTTGATGTCTTTTACTATCAACAAAATCAATATCAATATCAGGTAAAGTAATTCTTTCAGGGTTTAAAAAACGTTCAAATAATAAACCATAGGCAAGTGGATCTACTTGTGTAATGGCGAGGCTATATGCCACAAGGGAACCTGCGGACGAACCACGACCAGGTCCAGTCAAAATGCGATTTTCTTTCGCATAGCGCATAAAATCCGCGACAACTAAAAAATAGTCAGCAAAGCCCATGGAACAAATAATTTCAAGCTCATATTGTAGCCGTTCCCGATAGGCTGTAGGTATCGTCATTTGCTGAAATCTTTCTTCTAATCCTGTAAATGCTTCCTTCATCAGCAAGCTTTCAGATGTTTCATCTACAGGTACAGGAAATTTAGGCATTTGCACAGACATTTCAGGTACAACAGCTTTACAGCTAGCAAGCATTTGTACACTTGCTTCAAGCCACTGTGGATGATCAGCAAACCAATTTTGCCATTCATCTGCTGTCGGTGCAAAATAGCCTTGCACATCGGCTGTTAGCATAGTGTTTCCTAGCTTATCACCTGTATCAATTGCTCTTGCTACTTCATAAGCAAAATGATCTTCTGGACGTAAAAAATAACAGCTTTGAGTGGCAACAAGCGGAATAGACTGTTCTTCGCACCAAATCACTATTTCTTCTTCATTCGCTGTTTTTACTCCATCTGGTCTAGCGATGCCCACATATAATTGCTGTTGAAATAGTTGAATTAAAGCAGTGACCGCAGTATGCCAATCCTCTAAATCTGCAAAATCATTTGTGGAAAGCAGAGCTATACAACCCGCTGCGTATCCCTCAAGCCACTTCCAAGGCAACACTTCGTCTTGTCTAATGGATATAGCACTACTAATCTTTAATAGCTGTTGATAGCCCTCCTGCGTTTGTGCATACAGAACAAGAGGGATGGTTTTCTCATGCCACTGTACGTTAACTGAAAGCCCAATGACAGCGTGGATACTTGCTTGCTGCAATGCTTTACAAAAAGGCAAAAGCCCGTACAATTTCGTATTAACGATTGCACAGGCCTGTGTCTTTTGCTCTTGTAAAAAAGGAATCAATTGCTCAAGCCGAATTGTGCTTTTCAATAAATCCGCGCTCGTATACATTTTCGTATATACATGTGTCAAATGAATCCCTTCCTTTTCTCTGTTAATGATACGCCTTACACATTTCTTGTAATCTTGAAATAACGTGGTCAGCTTCCTCCCATGAATAAGCTGTCGCACCAGATGCAAGCGGATGTCCTCCACCATTAAATTCTTTTGCTAATGTATTAATAACAGGTCCCTTCGAACGTAGACGTACTCGTATTTGATCTACTTCTTCAATGAAAACAACCCACGCGCATATCCCTTTGACACTGCCAAGGCAGCCTACTAATAAAGAGGCCTCAGATGGCACTGTATTATATTCTGCTAACAATTCCTTTGTTAGCTTTACATAGGCAGCCCCATGCTCATCCATTGTAAAGTTTTGATAAATATAGCCTTGTAAATTAAGTAGCTTTTGCTCCATTTCATACATACCATCAAAAATTTGATTTCGATCAAAATCATATGTAATCAGCTCTGAAGCCACTTTGAATGTTTTCGCTGTCGTGCTCGGGAACTGGAATCTTCCTGTATCCCCTACAATTCCTGCAAATAATAAGCGTGCAGCAGCATCTGTAAGTTGCCAGCTAGCAACTGCCTTGCCTTCTTCATACAATTCATAAATCATTTCACTGCATGAGCTTGCTGTCGTATCTACCCATAATAAGTCACCATATGCATCGTCATTTGGGTGGTGATCAATTTTTATCACCATTTTTCCTTTTGTATAGCGTTGATCGTCAACCCGCTCTGTATTGGCCGTGTCTGTGACAATCACTAAAGCATTGTCGTACATATCATCTGCTATTTCATCAGGCTGTGCCATAAATGATAAGGAAGCATCATGTTCACCAACAGCAAAGACCTTTTTCTCAGGGTAGTTGGCTAAAATAATCTCTTTTAAACCTTGCTGAGAACCATAAGCATCCGGATCTGGACGTACATGACGATGAATAATGATTGTTTCAAAGGCCTTAATTGTGTCGATGATTTGTCTTTTCACCTTAAATTCCTCCAAAATGATAGTAAGAACCGTTAGCATTTTTTTATAATTATCGTTACAATAATGTCTAGTTATGCTAGGAGGTTTACTATGCTCAATTTAATATTTGTATTTGCGATTATCATATCTTTTGTTTTTTATTTCTATTTTAAAACAAAACAATTCCGTTCTCCATTACCAATTGCTAAAAATTGGTATAAAAGTAAGGCGAATATCGGCTTTGGATCCTTCCTTGTGTTTTTCGGATTAAATCAAGCCTATTTATTCCCTACCCTATATACTTTTATTATTGTAGCAATTCTTGTCGTGCTAGGCATCTTAGTTATTATAGAAAATATAAAAAAGGCACGCCATTATGGGCAATTTGTTGAGGAAGAATTCCGCATTAATCAATAAATAATATATGTAACAAAGGGATGACCAAGCAATTGCGCTAGGCCATCCCTTTTTCAATACTTAACGTTCTAATAGTTGGAACATCATCATTGCCTTACCGACAAGCATTTGTTGATTATACACTTCGAAGTCCATTTTCACAAACTTACGACTCATGTCTAAAATGCGAGGCTTAACCGTAAGCGTACTTTCCATTTGAACCGGCTTAATAAAATAAATAGTCATATTCTCAGCCACTGCATCACCACGTTTACGGCGTTTTAAGGCAAATGAACCAACTTCAGCTAGTAAAGTTGTAAAAGCACCATATGAAATGGCCCCATATTGATTGGTCATTTGTGGTGTGACTTTAAACTCTACTATTAGTTCTTCATCACCCAGTACCTTCATCTCATTTTTCACTAAATCATCAATCGTTTCACCGTGCTGAGGCTGTCTTTGTGCTAATTGCAGAGCCTTAAGTACATCCTGACGACTAATAACACCTTGCAAAATATTGTCATCATCAACAATTGGTAAGAGATCGATCCCTTCCCAAATCATACGATGCCCAGCAGAAGCGACACTCATTTTCATGGAACCAGCAATCGGATTTTTTGTCATTACTTTTTCAACTAGCTCGTTCTCTTCACGACCAATAACGTCTTTTACGGTAATCATCCCGACTAATTTATTTTGATGTGTGACAACAGGAAATGCACCATGTGTTGTGCGTTCATTTAACTTATGAAAATGATGGATCGTTTCATCATTTTTTAAAGCAGCCGTGTCAGTCATTGGGACATAAATATCTTCGATAAATAAAATATCTTTTTTGATTAATTGGTCATAAATTGCTCGGTTAATCATTGTTGCTACTGTAAACGTATCATAGCTTGTTGAAATAATGGGTAAATCTAATGAATCCGCAAGTATTTTATTATCTTCCGTTGTATCAAAACCGCCAGTGATTAAAACTGCTGCACCTGCTCGAAGTGCATTTTCATGTGCCTTAATCCGGTTACCAACAATCAATAAGCTACCTGCATCTGTATAACGCATCATGTCTTCTAATTGCATTGCACCAATGACAAATTTCGTTAACGTTTTATGTAGACCCGATTTTCCACCTAAAACTTGGCCATCGACAATATTGACAATTTCTGCAAAAGTTAAGCGTTCAATATTTTCTTTCTTTTTTTTCTCAATGCGAATTGTTCCAACACGCTCAATCGAACTTACTAAGCGACGATTTTCCGCTTCCTTTATGGCACGATAAGCCGTCCCTTCACTCACTTGCATTTCTTTCGCTATTTGACGTACTGAAATTTTATCACCCACAGGTAGTGATTCGATGTATTGTAAAATTTTCTCATGTTTTGTAGACAAAATATCACCTATTTCCTAAGCTTCAATTCTGCTCTTAGTGTACCATATTTTTTATAAAAATATTTAATATAAAGTGATCAAATTGTTTAACTTCCCCATCATTTCAACTACCAGCGTGGTGTCAATTCATATAGTACAGCCCTGTCAACGATTAGAAACAGTTTACTTTTTCGCCAGCTTTCAAAATTTGAACCTCTGTATTTTGCACTAAATCTGCAAAAATTTGTGGATCCTGCTCGATTGGTGGGAATGTATTGTAATGAATTGGTACGACAATTTTCGGCTTTAAGAATGAAACCGCGCAAGCTGCATCCTCTGGTCCCATTGTAAAATTATCCCCAATCGGTAAAAATGCAATATCAATAGGGTGTCGTTCGCCAATTAATTTCATATCACTAAATAGAGCTGTATCACCTGCATGATAAATCGTTAATCCCTCAACAAATAATAAAACCCCTGCCGGCATACCCATATAAATTATTTCATTATTTTCTGTTACATAAGATGAACCGTGAAAGGCTTGTGTAAACTTCACCTTACCAAAGTCAAACTCCTTAGCACCACCAATATGCATTGGATGTGCTTTTACACCTTGCCAAGAGATCCAATTAGCTAATTCATTTGGGGCAATGACTAACGCATCTTTTTTCTTCGCTAGCTCCACTGTGTCCCCAACATGATCATTATGTCCATGTGTAAGTACAATAATATCTGGTGCTTCTCCTGCCACCGTTAAGTCTGTTTGCCCATTGCCATTAATAAAAGGGTCAATTAAAATTGTTTTCCCGTTTGTTTGAATTTTGACAACTGAATGTCCATGATAACTAATTTCCATTTTAAAATCCTCCTCGAAAACCAAATTACAGTTCATCATTTTAATTCGCTACTCATGCGCTTTTTCCCTTTTTTTGATATGCTTGTACAGAGAATAATCGTAGTGTTCTCTAACAGCCTTATACCCTGTTAGCGCGCAATTATTCAGTACTAGAAAAGGAACATCGACATTTCTTTATAGAGTCGACGCTTTTTTACGTAAAATTTCCCATGTACTAAAAGGAGGACATATTGATGTCAAAGGTCGAAGAAATCCAAAGTTATCTACAGCAACATCACATCGATGCAGCATTTGTAACAACACCTGACAATGTTTTTTACGTTTCAGGCTTTAAAAGTGATCCACATGAAAGATTACTAGGAGTCATGATTTTTAAAGATGCCGAGCCTTTTCTAATTTGTCCACAAATGGAGATTCCAGATGCGAAGGCAGCAGGTTGGTCTTATGAGGTAATCGGCCATCAGGATACTGAAAACTCGATGGACGTTCTTGCGCAAGCAATCATTTCACGCCAAGTTAATCCGACTACGTTTGCTATTGAAAAAGCGCAACTAATCGTCGAGCGTTTAGAAGCTTTACAGCAATCATTCCCACAGGCTAACTTTGTTCGCCTTGATGAAAAGATTAATGCTATGCGCGTCATCAAAGATGAGACTGAATTAGAAAAATTACGTAAGGCTGCGGAGCTAGCAGATTATGCAATTGAAATCGGTTGTAAGGAGATCGCTGAAGGGAAAACAGAAATGGAAATTCTAACAGCGATTGAAAGTGCTATTCAAGATAAAGGTTGCAAAATGTCCTTTGAAACAATGGTATTAAGTGGTCCAAAAACGGCCTCTCCTCACGGTAAGCCAGGTGCACGTAAAATTGAAAAAGGGGATATGGTATTATTTGACCTTGGGGTTATTTACGATGGCTATTGCTCAGATATTACGCGTACTGTTGCCTTTGGGGAGCCTAGTGAAGCACAGAAGGAAATTTATCACGCTGTTTTAGCTGCTAATACAAATGCTGTCGCAGCTGTAAAACCAGGTATTCGTGCGATGGACTTAGATAAAATTGCACGTGATACTATCACAGAAGCTGGCTATGGTGAATATTTCACTCACCGTCTTGGTCATGGCCTTGGGATTTCTGTGCATGAATTCCCATCCGTTACAGGTGCAAATGAAATGACGATGGAAGAAGGCATGGTCTTTACAATTGAGCCAGGGATTTATAAATCAGATGTGACAGGTGTACGCATTGAGGATGATGTAGTCGTAACGAAAGATGGCGTTGAAGTATTAACAAAATTCCCGAAAGATTTAATTGTTCTATAATTACACACAAAAAAGGAAGCGACTAGTGTAGCGCTTCCTTTTTTGATTTATTGAATTAACTCATCCACCTCAACAAATGGAAGACCTTGTGAATCTGCCACTGCTTTATAGACTAGTTGTCCATCTAATGTATTCACACCTTTTTTCAGTGCCGCATTATCTAGGCAAGCTTGTTTATAGCCTTTGTTTGCAATTTGCAGTGCATATGGAATTGTATTATTTGTTAAAGCAATTGTTGATGTGCGCGGTACTGCTCCTGGCATATTTGCTACTGCATAATGTACTACGCCATGTTTCACGTATGTTGGGTCATCATGAGTTGTCACACGATCAGACGAAGCAAAAATGCCACCTTGGTCAATCGCAATATCGACTACAACAGAGCCAGCTTGCATTGACTGAATCATTTCTTCAGATACAAGTTTCGGTGCTTTTGCGCCTGGTATTAACACCGCACCAATGACTAAATCTGAATCTTTCACTGATTCTGCAATATTATAAGGATTTGAAATTAATGTTTGAACATCACGACCAAACAGGTCTTCTAATTGACGTAAACGTTCTGGGCTTAAATCGATTACTGTCACATCCGCACCCATGCCAACAGCGATTTTTGCAGCATTTGTTCCTGCAATACCACCACCGATTATTGTCACCTTGCCACGCTGCACACCTGAAACGCCACCTAATAAAATACCTTTACCAGCATGGTTTCTTTCTAAGAACTGCGCACCGATTTGCGTAGCCATTTTACCAGCTACTTCACTCATAGGCGTTAACAATGGTAATGAACCGTTTGCTAATTGCACTGTTTCGTAGGCAATACCTACAACCTTTTTATTTAAAAGTGCCTGAGTTAATTCAACCTCTGGCGCTAAGTGTAAATACGTAAATAAAATTTGACCTTCATAGAAATAATCATATTCAGAAGCTACAGGCTCTTTTACCTTCATGATCATTTCTTGTGACCATGCTTCTTTAGCAGTTTGAACAATATAAGCTCCTGCTGCAATGTAATCAGCATCCGTAAAGCTTGACCCTAAGCCTGCTCCAGTTTCAATGTATACCTCATGACCTGCGTGTGTTAAAGTTACAACTCCTGCTGGTGTCATGGCTACACGGTTCTCATTGTTTTTAATTTCCTTTGGAATACCAATCTTCATTGTTTCCTATCCCCTTCCATAGCATAAAAAATAAGCATCATTATTATGTAACTAAGAATTGATGCACCCCTTGCCATTCCATATTACCAAACAAATGCAAAAAAAGCTTTAACTAAAGCAAATACAAATAAAATTTCTAACATTTACAAAATACTAAATATTTAAACGATGAATAATGGTCTAAATTATTATATTTGAAAACTAAAAAGACGGCTATAACAGTTGCTAACGAAGTAAATATATCCACAAGTTCTACCTATCAAAAGGCGTTTACACGCTGTAAATAGTGGGAATTAAGTAAGTGTATATAATTGACATTTTGAAATGAAATGTCTTCACTTTTTCATATTTTTCTTTCGGAAAGTATTTCCTTTAGAAAATCATTTGGTATAATCAACATATACAAATCAGGGAGGTTTTTCAAAATGGCTAATCATTATAAAAGCATTGTTGTTGCAGTAGACGGCTCAAAAGAAGCTGAATATGCATTTCGTAAGTCAATTGATGTTGCAAAACGAAACGAAGGTGCTGTCTTAAATCTAGTAAATGTTATTGATACACGTTCATTCGCTGCAATCGAAGCATATGACCGTTCCATTGCAGAACGTGCTCAAGCATTCTCTGAAGAGCTATTAAATGGTTACAAAAAACAAGCTGAAGATGAAGGCTTAACAAACGTTAATCTTATCATTGAGTACGGCTCTCCTAAAAATATCATTACAAAAGAGCTTTCTAAAGTCGTAGACGCAGATCTAATCATTTGTGGTGCAACTGGTCTAAATGCAGTTGAACGCTTCCTAATCGGTTCAGTATCTGAAGCAATTGTACGTTCAGCTAAATGTGACGTACTTGTTATTCGTACACCAGAAAACTAATTCGCAATACATAAAAAGGTATCCTTCCATAGGATACCTTTTTACATTGTGTTGAAAAACAAAACGATCACTAGAATTTCTATAAAGGGTGAAAAAGGCTTTCCATTCTAAAGGACGCTGGCCCAACAGAAATCACACTCGCCTTACCAAAAGGTCTTTTTCTGCTAGTAGTAACAGTATCTTTTACTTATGTCGGCTTCCTGAGTAATTATTTGCCCTCTTTCCACATCTTCACTTTTTCAAAGAACAGCGCAAGAGCTTGCTTATTCTGCATATTCGGTACTTTTGCTAATAGTACTTCTTTAGGTGCTTTCAATTCCTTCGCTTGCTTTTGCAAAATCACAATACTTTTTTCTAATGCCTTATTGGCAAACATAGCCTCAGGTAATTGAATAATGGCTTGAATCCAAGCATGCTTTTGAATGTACTTGTGTAGTTGCTTAGACTGCTCCGAATCAAAAAGATGTGATGGCGCAAGGAAAAATAAATAGCCGCCATCCTTTGTATAATTCATCGATTGCTCAATGAATAGATGATGAGCATAACTCATCCCCTCTGCTGCGCATAATTCATAATCGAGCGCTACTTCCTCATTAGGATAATAGCCTACAGGTAAATCACAAACAACGGCATCCACTGGGTTAACCAATAAATCTTCTAAGGCATCTTGACGGTATAAGGAAATAGGCTGTTCTGTTAAATCAGCAGTAGCAGCAGCAAGACGAATTAATAGCTCGTCAACCTCTACGCCTGTCGCTTCCACTTTTCCATCTAATAAATTCATGACTGTTAGTAGTAAATTCCCCGTACCTACGGCTGGGTCCATAATAGACATTTTTTCGTTTGCAAGGCGCTCTTCAAATATTTGCTCCACAAAATAGCCAACTAGTAACCCTAACGTATCAGGTGTCATTTGATGGTTTGGTTGCGACCCTTTGCGCATTCCTTTTAAAATAGCGATTTGAATAGCTTTGCGAATATCCTCTTTTGTTGCATCCTTTTGTGAAAAATCAACTTCGCCTTCAAGCCATGCCTCGAGACCATCTAGCAACCCTTCTAACAATGTTAAATCTTGTTCTTTTTCGATCTTTTCAGCATGCTCATTTAGCAGACCAAATAATTTCTCGATATTTTCCATATTTAAACTTCCTTTCACGCAGAAAAGAGCCGTGACAAACTCTCGTCACAGCCCCTTTGTCTAGTATTATCTTAGCCTAAAAGCAGCTCATTATGCTAGTGCTTTAACAGCTGCAATGGCCGCTTCATAGTTTGGATGATCTGTAGCTTCAGGTACATATTCAACATATGTTACTTTATTATTTGCATCCACAACGAATACTGCACGTGTCAGAAGACGTAATTCTTGAATGTACACGCCATACGCTTCACCAAATGAAAGATCGCGGTGATCTGATACAGTTTGCACTGCATCAATACCTGCTGCACCACACCAACGCTTTTGAGCGAATGGAAGATCAACAGATACTGTATAAATAACTACATTGTCACCCAAGTTAGCTGCTTCTTCATTAAAACGGCGTGTTTGTGCATCACATACACCAGTATCTAATGATGGTACAACACTGAATAGACGAATTTTACCTTCTGAATCATTTAATGTTACAGGTGATAGGTCATTCGCTAATACCGTAAAATCTGGAGCTTGATCGCCCACCTTTACTTCATTTCCTACTAGTGTTACTGGACCATTTTTAAATGTTACTTGTGCCATATAAACGCCTCCTTATTTCATATGTACATAATATTACTAAATGAAGGGAATTAATTGCAACTAAGATAGCTTACTTTAGAAGAACTAGCTTAGAAATAGGAAAGACTGTCTCGAATTAGGAGACAGCCCTTTGTTTATTGTTCATTTTTTTCCTCTAGCTTGGCTAGTTCTAGTTTTTCCTCTTGCACAGTCGTTTCTATCTGCTCTTGCTGTTTTGGTAAAGCAGCTGGTGCTGGATCCTTTTCAACAAAGACTTTTTCGTGCACCACTGCTGTATCTGCAAAATAATCATGTAACCCTTGATTTTCTGGTAAAATGACTACCAAAATATACAGAGGCATAAAAATATTATTGATAATGCGGCCAATCCAATCACGGAATAACACATCTGACCAAGTAAGCTTATCATGCTTTAATGAAATAACACGTAAGCCAAAAACCATTTTTCCAAGTGTTTGCCCAAAGAACTTTGTCATCAGTACAAAATAGCTATAATAGAGGATCGCTGTGATGATTGAAATCGGTGCATACCAAACAGATTCTGATAAGGACCAATCCATTAGATAAAAGATAGGATTGATAAGTATTCCAACTACAGCAGAAATAATGAATCCATCTAATAAAAATGCCCAAAACCGAATCCAAAAACCAGCCGTTTTTAAAGCATAGTTTTTATGCTTTACTGACTCATCTGGAGCGTTCATAAGAAAGCCATTTTCCATAGAGGGTGAACCTTGCATAACAAATTCATTGTTTGTCATTGTACTCCCTCCTTAGTATTCCCCGTATAAATACATCATTTTCGGTGCACTGTAGTCGGTCATAATCTTCATTAGCATTTTTTCTTCTGCAGATGGACCAAACATGGAGCCAATTTTCATCCCAACGTATGATTGCCAGCCTCCCATATCGTACGCATACTCAAATAAAGCAGCATCTTCCAGTCCATAATCTGCACGTAGAGCAGCGATGGCTGCTTCTTCATCACCAATTTCATCGATTAAACCTGCTTCAAGCGCTTTTGTGCCACCAAGAATACGACCATCTGCAACCTTCTTCACTTCGGCTTCAGACATATTACGTCCCTGCTCTACAATGTCTACAAATTCTTCATACGTTTCATTAATCATATCCTGCATCATTGCACGTTCTTCTGGTGTCACTTCACGCATTGGGCTTAGCATATCCTTATGCTCCCCTGATTTAAACGTTTCAAATTTAACACCTACTTTTTCAGCCAATGCTTGGTAGTTAATGGATTGCATAATGACGCCAATTGAGCCTGTTATTGTATCACGATGGGCAAAGATTTTATCTGCAGGTGCTGAAATATAATAACCACCCGATGCTGCCATCGAATCCATCGATACATAAATTGGAATTTGTCGTTCTTCTTTAATTTTTAGCAGCTTTTTATAGATTTCTGCAGATTCTTTCACACCACCACCTGGTGAATTGACGCTTAAAACAACGCCCTGTATCGAATCATCATACAAAATATTATCCAATTGCTCTAAGAAAAATGTATGATCATAGGCAACTGGTTGCCATAATGTACTTGAGCCGATATCTTGAATCGCTCCATCTACCTTTAAATAAGCAATTCGCTTATCAAAATTGTCTCCTTCAATGACATTTTCATATACATCTAAATTATTCCCAGCCATCAAACTATCAAAATTACCTAGGAAATCTGCTTTAAATAGGGCAAAAATGGTGTTAATTCCTAATGAAAATAGTAAAAGAACACCTGCGACTACTAAAGCAACCCACCTTTTTACATTCATGTCTTTCCGCCTCCTCAACACGTAATACGAATGACTTGCTTATTTGTTTCATTTTTTTGCAATAATATGCAAAAAGCTTGTTGCTATTTATTTCCTCATATTACCTTACCTAAAAAAATAAAAAAAATCAAAGTCCATACCTTTGCATGAACTTTGATTTTCGACATTATTTCCTAGGAAATGATGATGAATGGCATTGCTTTGTTTCTTGTTGTCGTAATTCAACTCGTCGAATTTTTCCAGAGGATGTTTTGGGTAGCTCTTCGACAAATTCAATAGCACGAGGATACTTATATGGGGCAGTCAATGATTTCACATGACTTTGAAGTGTTTGAATAAGTGTTTCATCACCAATTTCACCATTACGAAGAACAATAAATGCCTTTACAATATTTCCTCGCACTTTATCTGGACTGGCAATGACAGCAGCTTCTTTCACAGTTGGATGCTTCATCAAAGCATCCTCTACTTCAAAGGGACCAATTGTATAACCGGAGGAGATAATGACATCATCTCCTCGACCCTCAAACCAAAAGTAGCCATCTTCATCTTTGTAGGCACGATCTCCTGTTATATACCAATCACCACGGAATTGTAAATTTGTACGTTCAGAATCATTTAAATATTTTTTAAAGAGAGCTGGTGTTTCACGATGAACAGCAATATCACCCACCTCTCCTACTGCAACGGGATTGCCGAAATCGTTAATAATATTAACGGTGTTGCCAGGAGTAGGTTTTCCCATTGAGCCAACTCGCGCCTCCATCCCTACCATTGTACCAACAAGTAATGTATTCTCCGTTTGACCATAGCCATCTCGCACTTGTAAATGGAATGTTTCTGAAAATACGTTGATAACCTCACTATTTAATGGTTCACCTGCTGATACAGCTTGGCGAATTGCATGTAAATCATATGCTTGTAAATTTTCAAGTGATGCCATAAAACGATATTCAGTTGGTGTACAGCATAATACATTGATTTTGAATTTTTCAAGCAGTGCCAAATAGGAAACCACATCAAATTTACCTTTGTAAACAAATGCAGTAGCACCACTGCCTAATGTAGCGAGAAAAGGACTCCATATCCATTTTTGCCATCCAGGTGCTGCTGTTGCCCAAACAATATCATTTTCTTGTACACCTAACCAATGTGGTGCTGTTGTTCGTAAATGAGCATAGCCCCAGCTGTGTGTATGTACCGCTGCTTTCGGGTTACCTGTTGTGCCGCTTGTATAGGCTAAAAATGCATTATCAGTACTTTTTGTCGGAGTCGGATTTATGTAAGTTGTAGGTTGATGGTGCATTTTTTCTAGTAAAGGCTGCCAAGGCTCATGTGCTTGTCCTATGACAAATTGCTGTATGCCCTGTAAATTTCCAACTTCATCAAATTGTTCAATATAGGGCTCATAGGCAACAACCCCTTTAGCATTCGCGTGATGAATGCGATACTCAATATCTTTTGTTCTTAACATTTCTGAACTTGGAATGATGGTTAAACCTGCTTTTAATGCTGCAATATAAACAATATATGCTTCCACTGAGCGTGGTACCATCACTAAAATCACATCACCCTTCGTTAAACCTTGTAAGGTGAAAACATGTGCTGCTTGATTCGCTTTTTCCATCAAATGTGCATATGTAATAAATTGTACAGCTTGATTTTCTTCATAAATAATTAAAGCATTTTTCGTTGCATCCTGAGCATATTTTTCAATTTCCTCTGTTATGTTATACCATTCTGGTGCAACTAAATCTTGTCTTTTCATGGCAAATGCCCCCTTTTGCTATGACACATTATAAAACTCCTTTTTCAGTATTTTCAATGGTTTGCGCTTAATTTAGGTAAAGTCATGACAACTATCATACCTAGCTATATGGCATCAGTCACGTTTTGTCGATAGGAAAACTAGCTATTGAATACAAATGAAAAGTATGGTACATTTTGGTCAACTAAAAGCAAAATTGCAGGGGGACTCGAAAGAGTTGAGAAGGTAAAACCTGACCCTTTGAACCTGTTAGTTAATACTGACGTAGGGAGCAACAGACATCGATTTTTTCAGATGAAAGGCTCTTTTTCGTGTATTTTTACATAAAAAGAGCTTTTTTGCATGCTTACGTCCATCCACAAAGGAGGACAAAAACAAAATGATATTTCAAACAATTCGTCAACAGCAACCACTTATTCATTGCATCACAAACTATGTGGTGGCAAATTTCCAAGCAAATGGTTTATTAGCATTAGGTGCTTCGCCCGTTATGGCTGACGATAGCCAAGAGGTTGAGGAAATGGTAGCAATGGCACAAGCTTTATTAATTAATATTGGGACACTCAATACTCGCACCAAAAACGCCATGCTGTTAGCAGGAAAAAAAGCTAATGCACTTGGCATTCCAGTTATATTAGATCCAGTTGGGGCAGGGGCTACAACTTATCGCAAGGAAACCGTTCAATACTTACTTGAAAACATAGAATTTGCCGTAATTCGCTGTAATATCGGTGAGCTTGCGGCTATAGCCAATGTAGATTGGCAACAGAAAGGTGTAGATAGTGGTCATGGCTCCATGTCACTGGAGACGGAAGCATTACTAGTGGCACAACGATATAATTGTATCGTTATTGTAACAGGTGAACGTGATCTTATAACAAATGGTGAGCATAGCCAGTGGATAGCTGGTGGCCATCCACAAATGACAGAGGTCACTGGTACTGGCTGTTTACTTAGTGCGTTTTGTGGTGCTGCCTATGTCGCAGGTAACAAGCCATACCACCAATTAGCAGAAACACTCACTTACTATAAAAAAGCAGCAGTACTAGCTTCTGCATTCACTGCAGATATCGGTGATTTTCAAATAGCTTTGCTTAATGCTATACATCGTTTATCAAAGGATGGTGAAGCATCATGCATATTGTAACGACGATTGCTGGATCAGATAGTGGTGGCGGTGCTGGTATACAGGCTGATTTAAAAACATTTCAGGAATTAGAGGTGTTCGGCACTTCCGTTATTACAGCTTTAACTGCACAAAATACAACAGGCGTGACAGGTGTTTTCCCCATTGACATTTCGTTTGTGGAAAAACAATTTCAAGCGTTAGTCGAAGATTTTCCAATTGCTGCAATGAAAACAGGCATGCTTTATTCCTCTGGTATTATCCAAGCCATCGCACGCATGATCGGTGAATTAAACATACCACTAGTTGTGGATCCCGTGATGATTGCAAAAGGTGGAGAAAGCTTATTACAGCAAGAAGCTATTGAGGCGTTACGCTCATCTTTACTACCACTAGCTACGATTGTTACGCCAAATATACCCGAAGCAGAGGCTCTCACGGGGAGAGCCATTCGCCATTTTGAGGATATGAAACAAGTGGCTCAAAGCTTTTTACAGCTAGGTGTACAATGCGTCATTCTAAAGGGTGGGCATTTAGCAGAACCACTTTATGCCATTGATTATGTATTTTTCAAAAATGGACAGTCTTTTTCGATGCAGTCTCCACGAATCCAAACAAAAAATACACATGGTACTGGCTGTACATTTTCAGCAGCACTCACTGCTTTTCTTGGACGAGGTTTAGCGATGGAAGAGGCTATTATCGAAGCTAAAAAATTTATTCAATTAGCGATTATGCATGATTTATCCATCGGCAACGGGCACGGACCTACAAATCATTTCGCTTATCAACAGCATAAGGAAGCCTGTGAGGTAATCATTCATGAAACGTGAGGATTTACAGCTTTATTTTATTATGGGGACAGGCAATGTTTTTCAACAAGATCCCATCCATCTCCTCGAAAAGGCATTGCAAGCTGGCATTACGATGTTTCAATTTCGCGAGAAAGGGTCTGTTGCCTTAACTGGATTAGCCTATGAACAATTTGCACGCCAATGTCAAAAACTTTGTCAGCAGTATAATGTACCGTTTATCGTTAATGATGATGTAGAGCTCGCTTTGCGACTTGGTGCTGATGGCGTTCATATTGGACAAGATGATTTAGATGTTGAAATGGCACGTAAAAAAATCGGGAACATGATACTTGGTGTTTCTGTACATTCACAGGAGGAATTACAAACAGCTATAGACCATCATGCTGATTATGTAGGAATTGGTCCAATCTTTGCAACAACATCTAAAAGTGATGCACAACCACCATGCGGTACAAATTTTTTACAGCAAGCTTATCATCTTTATCCTGAATTACCGATTGTAGCGATTGGTGGGATTACTTGTACAAATGCACATTCTGTTTTTCAAGCAGGTGCTGATGGTGTTGCCGTTATTTCTGCTATCTGTGAAAGTGAAGATATTACACACACCGTATCTACATTTACGTCGTTATCTCGCATAAAAAAATGATCTATAAACAAACTAAAACCAGTGCCTTTTACGGTCACTGGTTTTAAGTTTATAAATGCTTAGTCAGCATTTATTGGTTGTTTGGCATACCTTTTAATTGAGATTCTGCCATTTGTACAAGACGTTTAGTGATTTCACCACCAACGGAACCGTTAGCACGAGCTGAAGCTTCAGCTCCTAATTGAACACCAAATTCTTGTGCAATTTCGTATTTCATTTGATCTAGTGCTTGTTGTACACCAGGTACTGCAAGCTTGTTTGAACTGCTGTTGTTGTTTGAAGTCATGTGTCTCACCTCCTTGTGAATATAGAATGTGCGATATTCGATTTTTAATACGAAAATTTTAAAGGTAAATTGTACCTCTAATGGCATCTAGCCAGTAATATAAAAAAGCCGTCTCAAAATGGACTTTGAGACGGCTTTGAAACCTTATAATAGTTCTGCAAACTTATCTTGTTGTTGCTCTTCTTTCTTAGGGAAAATATAGACCTCTCGATTTTTTACTGCTCGCTCGATTAGCTCATCAAAATCAGAGAAGCTTTCATAATGCTCGACCTTTTCAAGCTTCGGCTTTGTTTTTGGACTTGTAGGTGTAAAAATCGTACAGCAATCTTCAAATGGCTGAATAGATGTTTCGTATGTGCCTATTTTTTCTGCAATATCAATGATTTCGAGTTTATCTGATGAAATTAACGGACGCAAAATAGGTGTATTCGTTACAGCATTAATCGCTGTTAAACTTTCAAGCGTTTGACTCGCTACCTGCCCAAGACTTTCACCTGTTACAATGGCAAGTGCCCCAATTTCCTCACGCACCTGATCAGCTACTTTCAACATCATACGGCGTGTTGTTGTCATCGATACATTAGAAGGTACTTTCTCTTTAATAAGAACTTGTATTTCAGTAAAAGGAATGACATGTAAACGAATACTAGCACCAAATTTCGTTAGTTCATTGGCAAGTACCTTTACTTTTTCTAATGAATTTTCGCTTGTATATGGTGGACTAAAGAAGTGAATCGCTTCTAATCGCACGCCTCGCTTCATCATTAAATAACCTGCAACAGGGCTATCAATACCACCAGATAACATTAATAAAGATTTTCCATTAGATCCTACAGGCATTCCACCTGCGCCAGGAATAACTTGTGCCATCATATATGTTGCATCATGACGAACTTCTACACGTAGTTCAATATCAGGCTGCTTCACTTTGACTGATAAATTTTGAAATTGCGGTAAAACATAGCCACCAATCTCACGTTGGATGGCATGAGATTCTAAAGGAAATGTTTTATCGGTACGTTTTACTTCTACTTTAAATGTATGCTGCTCATCTTTAAATGTCTCCATTATAATGATGGCAAGTTTCTTCATACTTTCTATATCTTTTTCACATGCAGCCACAGGGCTAAAAGATTGAATACCAAAAATTTTAGGTAAGCCTGTTACGAGTGCCTGCATTTGTGCTTCATTTTCTATAGCAATAAACATACGATCACGCTCTGTACGAATATGCAGTTGTCCTAAATCGGCAAAAGCATGACGAATATTTTCACGTAAGCGACGGATAAAATCCATTTTGTTGCGACCTTTTGTAGAAAGCTCGCCATATCGAATTAAAATTTCTTTCCAAATCATTACTTCATTTCTCCTTTGAGTTCCAGCATGACTTCTGCTAGTACTTGTTTAAACTTTTCTATATCTTGTGCTGTGTTATGTGCACCAAAGCTCATACGAATTACACCTTTTTTATAATGCTCATCAAGGTGCAGAGCCTCGACAACATGGCTTGTTTTCGTTTGCTTCGATGAACAAGCACTTGATGTTGACACGATGATGCCACGTTTTTGCATAGCATTAATAATGACTTCCCCTTTTAAATCACGAACACTGAACGATAAAATATGTGCAGCTCCTTGTGGAGTTGATAAAATATGCACTGCCTCTCCGTATCCTTTTAGTTGCGTACGAATTTCATCTTGCCATTGACGGTATTTCATTGCACAGTCATTCAATGTTTCTACTGCTAATCGAGCAGCTTTTGCTAATGCAACTGCTTGCGGTACTGCTACAGTACCACTTCGCAAACCAAATTCCTGACCTCCACCTAGTGCATAAGGCTGCCATCTCATGCTTTTACGAAAGGCTAATACACCTGAGCCTTTAAAGCCATGAATTTTATGACCAGAAATAGCAATACTGTCTGGACCTTCTTCTCCATTAAAGGACACAGCTAATTTCCCAAAGCTTTGAACAGCATCAACATGAAGAGCTGCTCTACTCATTTCATGAATCATTGCTGCTGCTTCCTTAATAGGCTGGATAGCACCCATTTCATTATTTACATGCATAATGCTAACTAAAATTGTATCTTTACGTATTTTAGCACGCAACTCATCTAAAGAAATGACTCCATGTTGATCAACTCGAAGATAGTCAACCTCATAGCCCTCTTTTGTAAGCTGTTTTACTGTTTCTAAAACCGATGGATGTTCTATTTCAGTCGTTAAAATATGCTTTCCTATATGTGTATTACTACGTGCTATACCAAAAATAGCTGCATTATTTGACTCTGTCCCACCTGAAGTAAATAGCACATTTTTTGCCTCTGTCTGCAAAATATCTGCTACTTGCTCACGTGCACGCATTAATAAATCATTTGCTTCAACTCCCATGGCATGGATGGATGCAGGATTGGCATAATACTGCTCATTCACTACCATAAATGTCTGCATAACCTCTGTTAAAGGTTTTGTTGTTGCACTATTATCTAAATAAATTGTCTTAACCATCACTTTTCACACACTTTCAAAACGTTGATTTAACGGTATTTATCATAACGCAATCTTTGGCGATTGACCACTAACTTTCACGATTCTTCAAATTTTAAATAGCATATTACACTTTTTTCAACATTGTCATAAAGACTGTTGGTGTACTAAATTCACTATCTTTGACAAAGCCGAATTTTTCATAAAGACGAATAGCTCTCTTATTAAATCGGGCCACAGTTAAACGAAGCGGTAGTTGATGCTCTTGTTGAATTGTTTTGACAATAAACGAAAAAAATGCCGTCCCTAAGCCTTGACCAGTTAGATTGGGCTTCATACCGATGCCGATATCTACATAGCATTCTGCATATGCCCCAATGTCATGTCCTTTCGGCACTTGTGCGGCTGTTCCTGTGCAATAATAGCCGATTAACTCCTCCTGCTCATTAAAGATAGCATAGTAGGGATTTTCGAGCATTTCTTGTAAGGTTTCATCTGATAAGTCATTATTATAAAGATCGTATGGTGCTGCATAATGCCACTGTAAAATTTCACTCGCATACTTTTCATTCATTTCTCGTAGCGACAGCTTCAACCGTATCACACCTTTCTCTCTATTTAAAAAGAAAGCTGTCTAAAAAGTAATCGCTATACTTTTTAGACAGCTAACAGTTATTTGAATTAATTTGACATAGACTCTTCTGCAACTATTTCTTGAATACGTTTTAAAGCACCTGGCTCCATCTCCTCAACAGCTGTTCCTGCTTCTTCTAATGCTTTCGCATAACGGAATTGATGGAATGCCTCTTCAGCTTCTTTTAAACGCGCATTCAATGTTGGGTTCGAAGCACGATGACGATTTCCATACTGAATAATACGTTCAATAAGCATAACATTTTCTATTAACTCATGTGCTTTGACTTTTACATCCTCAACACACAGTGTGGCAGCATTTAAATTATTATGAACAGTCCCCATATTTAGTGGTACTTCTTGCAGGCTTTGCATAACAATGTAGATGTGCTCTGCAGCCTCATCAAGACGTGCATCCATTTCCTCAGGGATTCCTGGGATATTGGCCTTGTTCAATAAGCGATCTGTATCTTGTAATATTTTCTTTAAATTTTCAACTTGAGCGCGGGCTTTATTTTCATCAATTCGAAGCTTCTTCATTGTATTTGATAAATGTCCTTGCTCCTCATGAATTCGTTCAAGCTCTTCACTAATTTCGATTAATTCTTCCTGTAAACTAGAATAAGCCGATTTTTCTTCTCTCACACGCATAGCTAATAAGTCGTAGCGACGTTGTAATGCTTCCAATTGCTTTAATGCAGCTTTCGGAATTTCTGCATCCTTTTCGTTCAAATGATAACTTTGTTGCACATAGGTCGCTTCATCATTCACTAATTTTGTTGAAGAAATAACATTAGTGATAGAGCTTAATAAACGCTCACAATTTTGATCAACGTAATTTTTAGCAATAACCTCTTTTTCAAGTAAATCATAAAAATGATCGATTTCTTCATTTATTTCTGTCACACGAGGTTTAACCACTGTTAAATTAAGCGCTGCTAAGTCTTTTTTTAATTCATCAAACTCTTTTTCATACTTATTTAATGCCTCAGTCAATTCTAAATGCTGTAAATAGTAAGATTGATCTTCCATTTCACGCTGACCATTCCGCAATTCCTGAACCGCTCCTGGTAGCTTCACTTGTAATTCCGTTAAAATAGTTGGGACATCATTAATAAATTCAAAGGTCTGCTGTGATTCTTGATTTAAACTAATGACAATTTCGCGTGCTTGCAAATAATTCCCATCATTTGTCAATACATCAAACTCTTCAAACTTTTGTACAAATGTTTCTAGCTTTTTCTCAAGTGCAGGTAACGCTACACCAAATGAATGTTGGTGAGCAAGCAAGGTCTTTCTTGCAGAGCGATAATATTCCTTTAATTGTTCAATTTCAATTCGATTTTTTTCTTCGCTGCCAATTAATTCATTCAGTTCTTCTAAAATTTTATCTTTATCTTGTTCGCATTTCTCAATATAATCTTCAATTTCACGTTCTATAAACGTCGCTTTTTTAAAACGAAGTCGATTAATTTGATCCTCAGCATCAAATAGCAATGAATCAATTTTAGTCATATGTACATCGATGACCTCATCCCAAGTATTGCGCCATCGTTCAAACATTTCTTCCGTTTCACCGTTCATGTTTAAAGATTTTACTTTTGAAATTTCTTCATTTATAGGATTATGTTGAATTTGTAATTTTTCATTTTCAAGTTTTGCAATGATTGCAACATGTTTTCTTCGCATCATAAATCCTACTATGGCTAAAATTAATAGTAGGATAATCGGAATGATGATATACTCCATCGTAAGCCTCCTATTCTACAATAAACGAATTGGCTAGTTGTCTTTATTATATACTATGTTTTCGCCTTTTGTACTAAAATTTAAGTGTTTTTCAGAAAACTGTATTTTCGCTATTGTGAAATACTTAAATAGCGCATCTATAGAGCTAAAGGAGTGGTAAATTATGAAACGTGATGGGCATATACATAGTCCTTTTTGTCCACATGGCAGTTCAGACTCTTTCGTGCAATATATTGAAAAAGCAATTTCTCACCATTTCACTGATATCACCTTTACTGAACATGCCCCATTACCAAAAAATTTTGTCGATCCTACCCCGCAAAAAGATAGCGGAATGAATCCACATGATCTCATGCCCTACTTTGAGGAATTGCAACACCTACAAAAACAGTATGAACAAGATATTCGCATCCGAATTGGGTTAGAAGTTGACTATATCCAAGGTTTTGAACAAGAAACTCGGCAATTCCTTGATACATATGGACATTTTTTAGATGATGCGATCTTGTCTGTCCATTTTTTGCAATGGCAAGATTCCTTTGTCTGTATCGACTTTTCTCCTGAGTGCTTTATTGATTTTTCAAAAAAAGTTGGCTCTGTTAAACAGGTTTATGATTTATATTATGATACTGTCCTACAATCCATTAAGGCCGATCTTGGTCCATACAAGCCGAAGCGGATTGGGCATCCATCTCTTGTTCATAAATTTCAGCTAGTGCATAATGAAAAAATCAATGATGCCTCACGCATCAAAGAAGTATTAGACAGCATGAAATGTGGAGGCTATGAGCTAGATATAAATAGTGCTGGTTTAAGCAAACAATATTGTCAGGAGCCTTACCCTCCATTTACTTTTATCAAGTATAGTCAAGCTATTGAACTGCCATATGTATTTGGTTCGGATGCACATAGCGCAACGGACTTACATCAACATCATAATGTTATATTACCAATATAAATAATTTTTAAACGAGGTGCTTATATGTTTACAAAAATTAATTACGGAGGATCAATTGCCGGCCAATATCTGACATTATCCAAACAATTAGATGCACTACTGACTGGCGAAACAGATTTGATCGCCAATTTAAGTAATGCCTCAGCACTTTTAAATCAGTTTTTAACTGACATTAACTGGGTTGGCTTTTATATCCTACAAGAAAATGAGCTTGTACTCGGACCATTTCAAGGTCTTCCAGCCTGCGTGAGAATCCCCATTGGTCGTGGCGTTTGTGGAACATCCGTGGCAACGAAAGAAACGATTGTTGTCAAAGATGTGCACGAATTTCCAGGACATATTGCCTGTGATGCTGCTTCACAGTCCGAAATTGTTATTCCATTGATAAAACAAGGCAAGATCATTGGTGTCCTTGACATTGATAGCCCCATTGTGAGCCGTTTTTCAGAGGAAGACCGCAATGGCTTAGAACAATTTGTCCAAACATTACTTCTTCATTTATAAAATATTAAAAAATTGCCCTGAAATGTTTTATATTGTCATTTCAGGGCAAATTATTTGTACAGCCATATACATTTCGCCTTATTCGCCTATACATTAGTTTGATAAGAGCCGTCATGAATGCAAAAACGATTTTTCCCACTATTTTTCGCTTCATATAAAGCTGTATCAGCATGTAAAAAAACAGATTGGAATGCTGGTCGGTCTCGTTCATCCCATGTTATGAGGCCCGCAGAAATAGTTACTTGTGGATCTGTAGTACTCGGAATAACCTCCACAATGGCGGATGCTAATTCTAATGCTTCCTGCTCCTTGATATTTGGTACATAAACAGACATCTCTTCTCCGCCCCATCTTGCACAAATCCCACGACTACCAATCGTCTCTTTCAATTGGAGCGCTATTTGCACAAGAATTTTATCCCCTACTTGGTGACCGTACGTATCATTGATGCGCTTAAAATTATCAATATCAATTAACAAGAACATCCCAGACTGGTCGTATTCAAGCGACTTTTCTACAAATTGATCGAGATAGCTGCGTGCATATAGTTTTGTCAAATGATCCAAATCGACCATTTCCTGAAGTTGTGTTCGTAAAATTGAATTTGCAATGGCTAAAGAGGAGTGATGAATTAACGATTGCATTAATTTAAAACTATCGAACGAAAAGAAATATGGCTCTTTATGTAAGACAATACTAAAACCATTGATCTTTTCTTCCATTAATATAGGGATCGCCATAATGGAGCGGTACTCAATTTGATTCGTTGTTAAACGACTGAAATCGGCAATAAACAGTGGATCATTCGTTTGAGCAAAATGCTGCTCAACATGTTTTATATAGGTCTGCCCCTCTTCTGCATTGAACAAAGATGTACTTGCGCCCGTCACTTCAAACGTATCATTTTTTTTAAATGCGAAACAAACTTCCATTGGTTGAAAAGATTTCAGTAACTGCTTTTGTAGGAAAAGTAACATTTCATGAATGTCAATCCGCATATTTAAACGATGTGATGTTTCATTGATGAGTTGTAAATCGCTTACAAGACGATGCGATTGATGATATAATTTTGCATTTTCAAGTGCATTTCCTGACGCTTGTGCAAGCATTCGTACGAAGTCTTTTTCAGTCGTTGAAAAAAGATAAGTAGTTGGTGCACTTACTTGCAAGATGCCATAGATAGCTTGCCTGCCCTTTATCGGCGCATTTAACAATCGACAATTTAAATCACTCGCTAGTTCTGTTGTTAACTCTCCTGATACAAAAGCCTCAATTGTAGCAGGTCTTTCTGATAAATAATCAAAAAGCTTAATATCGATGGTCGTATGTCGATCTTGATCATTCGATAATATAAGCTCTACATTAAACTCAGGGAAATTATCCCTTATATTTTTTAATACATTTTCTAAAATTAAATCAATATCCATTGTTGAATGAAATAAATCAGTCATATTATAGAGTTTTCTATATTGATCTTCGTTTATTTTGACATCTAAATTGTCTCTCATCATTTGAAGAACTTTCGAAAGTATTTCTATACACTCTTCACCATAATCCGAGGTCATAAAGTCATTCCAAGACTCTGATGCCTCCACAAGTAATACACCAATGGGATGTTTGCCCTCTGCTTGGAAAAGCACCATATCTGTCATCATTGAATAGGCCTGTCTTGCTTTTATTATATAAGGAATTTTCACTACTTTTTGTTGATAAAAACTAGCTTCGATCATCAGCCATGACACAGCATTTAGCTTTGTTTCAATTGTTAATGAAGCCATCTCCTCAATAGGTATTAATGAATTACCTTCAAAGCTGAGAAAAGCTGCATTATCAATTTTCAAGTGCTTCTTTAGACACTGTTTTAATGAATAAAAATACCCATTAAAACTAGCTTGTTCTTCATTAGAACTCACCCAAAAGCTCAAAACATCAGATTTTATATATTTTAGCGTTTGTAAATGGTCTGTCATGAAATCACCTTTTCTATATAACGTCCAAATCAATTACTATTAACTTATAATATATTATACATAATTTGTGTCATTTTGACTATGTAATTATCCCTTACTTTTACATTTTACATTACACAGCGTATCATTAACTATTTCCACATCATTTGAAATAGGTCTTAAGGAATTTCCTACTATGAAAACTCATGATGAAATTTTATATGTTAATAATTGACGTCCTTGTCCTGAGCAGTTACAATGAAGTTTGTGTAAAATAAACGCAGCAGTGGTATAAGCTTATAACTGTATTTTATTCCTCTATTTTCATATGTACAACTACTTAGATTTTTCAGCAACGGAAATTAGATGGTGTATTGTGTAACCTAACGGCTGCATAGGCGAAAGTACATGAAAATAAAATGCGTGTAAGAATGGGTACTACTGGTTTTTGTTTTACAACAAAAAAACCAAATTTAAAGGAGGAGACAACAATATGTCTCGTTATACAGGTCCATCTTGGAAATTATCACGTCGTCTTGGTATCTCACTAAGCGGTACAGGTAAAGAAATCGAAAAACGCCCTTACGCACCAGGTCAACACGGTCCAAACCAACGTAAAAAATTATCAGAATACGGTTTACAACTTCAAGAGAAGCAAAAACTTCGTCATATGTATGGTATGAACGAACGTCAATTCCGTACACTATTTGACCGCGCTGGTAAAATGAAAGGTGTTCACGGTGAAAACTTCATGATCCTTCTTGAAACTCGCCTTGACAACTTAGTTTACCGTTTAGGTTTAGCTCGTACTCGTCGTGGTTCTCGTCAATTAGTTAACCATGGTCACATTTTAGTAGATGGCAAACGCGTTGATATCCCATCATACAGCGTAAAACCAGGTCAAACGATTTCTCTTCGTGAAAAATCTCAAAACCTTGCTGTTGTAGCAGAAGCTATCGAAGTAAACAACTTCGTACCTGACTACTTAACATTCGACGCTGACAAAAAAGAAGGTACATTCACTCGCCTTCCTGAGCGTTCTGAATTATCAGCTGAAATCAACGAATCATTCATCGTAGAGTACTACTCTCGTTAATGACAACAAAAGCCCTGAAATCCCTTGTATATCAAGGTTTCAGGGCTTTTTTATTGTCTTCACCATATAATTGTAATAATAATTTTTACTTGGAGCTTCATCCTAACACCCCTAAACAATTAATTTAAACTTTTGTTTTTTCCAATTGTAATCATTAGTGCGGAAACGAATCCGATACTAAGTGTGATAGCTAGAAGAAGAAAGGCTACAGCAAAGCTACCAGATTGTATCAAATAAACAGATATGAATGGCGCAACACTTGTTCCAGCAAATAAAATGACTGTATACATAGAGACTGCAATCCCTCCCATATTCCAGCCTAACTGACTAACAATTGTCACTAATGAAGGAACCGCAAGAGCAATCCCACTAACAAAGAGAATACTAACGATCGTTAAACCAGCAATGGTTGAAATAAAGCTCATCATGGTTAGTGCGATAATCGAAAATGACAAGGCCATTTTCAGTACAAACAGCTCATTAAAACGCTTTGCTAATTTCCCTGCAAATGGTGACATAACCATTCCTACTATCCCAAAGGCACGAATGTAAATGAGGTTCTGACTTCTCATACCAAAGGAATCACTTGTTAAATATGCACCCAAAATAATGTACATACTGACAAATGACTAAATATCAAATTTCTATTGGTGAAAATAATACCGATTCTCTTCAAGGGAGCCCATATATTTTTGGGTTCATTGTGAACCATTCCCTTCGGTAAGATCCACACGACTAACAAAGCAGTCATAGCATACACTACTGCAAGCACATAAAAGATGACGTGCCAATGACTATGTTCACTTACATATCCACTAAATACCTGACCAACTATACCCGCTACAAGAAATCCCGTACTAATAAAACCAACTGCCCCAACTTTTCGATCATTTGGAAAAACCTCAAGAGTATAAGCAAGCGCTACTGGTGAAAATGTAGCTGCCGCAAGCCCTTGTAATCCTCTCAATAGAAGAATAAAAGAAAAATCATTAACTAAACCTAGAAGTAACGTTATCACACTTAATGAAAAAAGCCCAAATACAATGACATTTTTACGTCCATATTTTTCTGATATTGCACCATAGAAAAAACACCCTAGCGCAAATCCCAGTGAAAAAACACTTGATGTAAAACCTGCTTTAGACAATGAAATATGAAAATAATCACTGAATAAACTAATAAGAGGTATTGTTAAATAGAGGCTCGACATCACCACCATACCTGTCCAGGCTAAAATAGTTGTCATTAAAGTATAATTTGCACGATTTCCTGAAATCACAATGTTCATTAAATAAATCACCCTTTTTAGTTTGATTAACTTATAGTTAGATAATCTAATTAAATGACTAAAAATTAAACTGTATCAATATAGCTACAGTTTAACGTTCCACCTTTAGTTTTCTTTGTATAGATTTTAATAATTTACTCACTACTTTCTCAAATACTTTTCGTTCATCAGGTTCCAAATCGATTAAATTAGAAGCACATGACGACCAATAAGTCGGTAAAACCTCAGCGATAAAAGTACGCCCTTCATCAGTTAAACTTACATAGATATTCCTCCGATCTTCTTTACTATGATTCCGTATAACAAGATTTCTCTTTTCTAGCCAATCCAGCATTGATGTTGCTGATGCTCTCGTAATTCCCAATCGTTTAGCTAAAGCAGACGGGGTCGCACGTCTCTCTTCATGTAGTGTCAGCAATAGTAATAAGTCCAATTTACTTTCTGTAATTCCAAAAGGAGCTAACTCATTGTCTGTTACATCTAAAACATGATCACTTAACCATAACAACATTAATCCCAATTTTGCATCTTCTTGATTTGTCTCACTTGAAGAGGACGCCTGAATCAGTTCAATATATGGCTCTACCCCTAACACTGGTAAATCATCTTCATTCGTGTACGTTTTCTTAAGTTTTGTCATTGAATCACCTTTTAATTAGATTATCTAACTATAAAATTAATCTAATACAAGAACTTTTATTTCCACAAATCCCCTCGAAATAAAGCCACTATTTTTTAACGCAGACGTATTTCATTATAACGAGCAATAATTATTCCCCTCTCATATGATGACAATCTTATGTACTTTAAAATAGTAATTACACCGTTTCAAAATAACATAATCACTACCTTAATAATAAAAACAAAATATCAGTTATTTACTATTCAACTACTCATGAAAATAGAACCATTTTCCAAAAAATATATTTTACTTTCATAGTAAAATATTTTTCAAACCACATTAAATTCAATATTCTTATACAAAACTACTTTCTAAACACCCTTTCAACACCTTAACTTTTTTGTGAAATAATAACATGAATAAAATGAACAATTTTAATAAAAATACGAGTTGAACTTTTACAAAAAATAGAATACGATGAATTCCGAAAGGTGGTTCACCACCATTCAAGCAATAATAATTTTTTAAAAGGGGTTGGAAATATGTCAGACGTTCTAAAGCAATTTGTTATGCCGAAAACAAACTTATTTGGACCTGGAGCAATTCAAGAAGTTGGTAAGCGCTTAAATGATTTAGAAGTGAAAAAGACATTAATCGTAACAGATGAGGGATTACACAAATTAGGTCTCTCAGAACAAATTGCAAACATCATTACAGCTGCTGGAATCGATGTAGCAATTTTCCCTAAAGCAGAACCAAATCCAACAGATCAGAATATTGAAGATGGCGTAGCAGTATATCATGCTGAAAACTGCGATTCCATTGTTTCTCTTGGAGGAGGCAGCGCACACGATGCAGCAAAAGGTATCGGACTTATTGCTTCGAATGGTGGACGCATTCATGACTATGAAGGCGTTGACAAATCACAAAATCCATTGGTGCCATTAATTGCAATCAATACAACTGCTGGGACAGCAAGTGAAATGACTCGATTCACAATTATTACAGATACAGCACGTAAAGTGAAAATGGCCATTGTTGACAAACATGTAACACCGTTATTATCCATTAATGACCCCGAGCTTATGATTGGCTTACCACCTGCTCTAACTGCGGCTACTGGCGTAGATGCATTAACACATGCGATTGAATCATTTGTTTCTACTAATGCTACGCCAATTACAGATGCATGTGCTGAAAAAGTACTTCAACTCGTGCCTGAGTTTTTACCGCGTGCTTATGCCAACGGTGCTGATTTAGAAGCGCGTGAGCAAATGGTGTATGCTCAATTTTTAGCAGGAATGGCCTTTAATAATGCATCGCTTGGCTACGTGCATGCGATTGCTCATCAATTAGGTGGCTACTATAATTTACCACATGGCGTGTGCAATGCTATTTTATTGCCACATGTTTGCCGCTACAACGTAACAGCACGTACAGAGCGCTTTGCTCGTATCGCTGAATTATTAGGAGAGAATGTGGAAGGATTAAGTAAGCGTGATGCCGCTGAAAAGGCTATTACAGCTATCGAAAAGCTATCACAAGATTTAAATATTCCTAGCGGCTTCCGTGAATTGGGTGCAAAAGATGAGGATATCGAAATCTTAGCGAAAAATGCGATGCTGGATGTTTGTGCTGAGACTAACCCTCGTAAAGCAACACTAGAGGATATTAAACAAATCATTACTAATGCAATGGGGCCTCTTGCGAAAAAAGAGGAGTCACTCGAAGCGGTTGCCCTTTCTTAATCGAGGAATTCATATAAGCCTACCATGACAATAGGTGGAGAAAACGCTTGTTTTCTCCACTTTTTTATAGGTTCAGTATACATACATTGTCTATACTAGAAACTCTCGCTATACTTTTCTTAAAAAGAATAGGAGAAAAACGATATGCGTTTAATTTCAATTTGTCCTAGCAATACAGAATTAGTCGCTTATTTAGGGCTGACAGACCAGCTCGTTGGTGTCGATGATTTTTCTGATTGGCCAGCTACGGTTAAAGATTTACCACAGCTTGGACCAGATTTATCGATTAATATGGATGCACTAGAGGCATTACAGCCTGATCTTGTCCTAGCTTCCTTAAGTGTGCCTGGGATGGAAAGAAATATTGAAGCATTGAAAGAAAGAAAGATTCCCCACATCATTTTTAATGCAAACTCACTAGAGGAGATTGCCCAGGACCTTCTGACACTTGGAAGAGCTTGTCATGTAGAAAAACATACACAGGCCATCGCCAAACAATACATGGATTCTATCGAAAAGATGCGTTCCATTGCACAGACTATCCAAAAGAAACCTACTCTTTATTGGGAATGGTGGCCCAATCCTATTTTTACACCAGGAAAAATAAACTGGCTTACGGAAATTAGTGCTATTGCAGGTGGGGTTAATTTATTTCAAGATGTAGATCTTGCCAGTGTTCAAACAGATTGGGCAGATGTCGTTGAGCGAAAGCCCGACTACATTATGATGGCTTGGGTAGGTGTAGCATTTGAGCGTATACAGCCTGCTAATTTATTAAAACGTCCACATGCTAAAGAGCTACATGCCGTTCAAATGAAACAGCTTCACGTAATGGAAGAATGGCTGTATTGCCGCCCCTCTCCACGGCTGATCGAAGGTGCCTTAAAGCTTGCGAACCTATTGCATCCTAAAGAATATAAACAAATAAAACCTCCAAGTTTCTTATAAATGAAAAAAGCAACATCCCCCAAAACAAGAGGATGTTGCTTTTTCATTTATAGAAATTAAACGAACTTCACCATATGATATTTTTTCTTACCACGACGCACAATGCTGAATGCATCCTCTAAACGGTCCTTCGCATCGAATACATATTCTAAGTCCGTCACCTTCTCGCCATTTACACTAATCGCACCATTCGATACGTCCTCACGGGCTTGACGTTTGGAGGATGAGATCCCTGCTTCCACAAGAAGGTCTACAATATTTTTGTCTACTTTAGCCATTTCAATAGAAGGAACATCTTTAAATGCATCCTTCATTTCTTCAGCTGAAAGTGCTTTTAAATCCCCTGAGAATAAAGCTGCAGTAATACGAATGGCTTGCTCTAATGCCTCTTGACCATGAATTAAACGAGTCATTTCTTCTGCAAGTGCTTTTTGAGCCTTACGTAAATGTGGTTCTTCTTCTACAGAGACTGCTAATGCTTCAATTTCTTCACGAGAAAGGAACGTAAAGATTTTTAAGTATTTGATCACATCTGCATCAGCAGCATTGATCCAGAATTGGTAGAACTCATATGGAGATGTTTTCTTACTATCTAACCATACAGCACCACCTGCTGTTTTACCGAATTTTGTGCCATCTGCTTTCGTTACTAAAGGAATCGTAATTCCGAATGCTTTCGTTTCTTCCTCATGTGTTTTACGAATAACTTCTAACCCTGTTGTAATATTACCCCATTGGTCAGAGCCACCTACTTGTATACGACAATTGTAGTGATTGTATAAATGATTGTAATCAATACCTTGGATTAACGTGTATGCAAACTCTGTAAACGAAATCCCTGTGTCTAGACGAGAAGCAATCGTATCCTTTGCTAACATGTAGTTTACGTTAATCAATTTACCGTAATCACGTAAAAATTCAATTGTATTGATATTGCCAATCCAGTCGCGGTTGTTCACAAGCTGCGCACCGTTGCCATCTTCTGCAAAATCAAAAATACGTTCTAATTGACTGCGAATTCCTTGAACATTTTTATCGATTTGCTCTACTGTTTGTAATTGACGCTCTTCTGAACGACCAGATGGGTCACCTATCATCCCTGTTGCACCACCAACAAGTAAAATTGGACGGTGACCAGCTTTTTGGAAACGGCGAAGCGTTAAAAGTGGCACAATATGGCCAATATGCATTGAGTCTGCTGTTGGATCGACACCACAGTATAAAGATACCGATTGATCATCTAATAATTTTGCCATACCTTCCGCATCTGTTTGTTGGTATAGCAAACCACGCCATTCTAAATCTTGTAATAATTCATTTGTCATGTTAATTCCTCCTAAAAATGGTTGAAATGCAGTTGCGTGTATGGGCTTATTTAAATAAAAAAAGTCCCTCCACGCAAATAATTGCATGCAGGGACGTTAAGTTACAAGCTAACGCGGTACCACCCGGCTTGAAGATGTCATCCATCTTCCACTTCATTCAACCGCCTTTATCGCAGGCGCGCACGTCTAAGCTCCAAGCACGTAATTCGTCTCTACACTATGACCAGTTTTCACCAACCACTGGCTCTCTAAACAGGGAATATAGATACTACTGCAAACTCTTCATCACTAGAAAACTATAAACATAATTCTATACGAATCTATTTCAAAGTCAATAACTATGTTCGAGCTAAAACATTATGTGCTATAATAGACAAGATTTTAGGAGGTCGATACATTGAAAGATTGGATTGAAAAAATCAATGCGAAGATCGATGAATTACTTGAACAAAAATGGATGAAGAAATTACGTATTTCAGGTAGTGTTACCTGGAACTTATTTTTACTATTTTTAGTCTTTGCATTGGTGGGCACTGTATTTGTCGGATCAGTTGGAGCTGGGTATTTCGCTTCTCTCGTAAAAGAAGAGCCATTACGCTCAAAAGAAGAGTTGCGCAATCAAATTTTTAGTTATGAAGAAACCAGTGAAATTTATTTTGCCAACGATATTTATATTGGGAAGTTACGGACAGATTTGGATCGCCGTGAAACATCACTTAGCAATGTAGCACCAGATGTTGTGAATGCTGTTCTAGCAACAGAAGATGAATATTTCCGCGATCATAACGGCATAGTACCAAAGGCGGTTGTTCGTGGTTTATTACAAGATGTCACTAATTCTGCTACGCAAACAGGTGGATCTACCCTTACTCAACAGCTTATTAAAAACCAAGTACTAACAAACGAAGTATCCTATGAACGTAAAGCTAAGGAAATCTTACTGGCAATGCGTTTAGAACATTTTATGACGAAGGAAGAAATATTAGAGGCTTACTTAAATATTATTCCGTACGGTCGTAACTCTTCAGGTCGAAATATCGCTGGTGTTGAAACAGCCGCTGAAGGGATTTTTGGTGTGAAAGCTAAAGAATTATCTCTTCCACAAGCTGCTTACATAGCTGGTATTCCACAGGCACCATTTGCCTACACACCTTTTACGAATACAGGTGAACTGAAAAGTGAAGAAGCTTTAAAACCGGGTATTGATCGTATGAAAACAGTACTATATCGTATGAAAGAAGCTGGTTATATTGACGACGCGCAATACAAAGAAGCTTTAGATTATGATATAGCGGCAGATTTCCGCGGACCAGAAATGCGTGCGGAGGATCGTTACCCATGGCTAACATATGAGCTTGAAGCTCGTGCAAAAGAAATTATTGCTGAGAAACTAGCAAAAGAAGATGGGGTTGACCCAGAACGATTAAAAGCAGAAAAAAAACTAAAGGATAAATACATGATTTTAGCAGATCGTGATGTTCGTTCAAAAGGCTATCGTATTTACTCAACCATTAATAAAGATATGTATGATTCCATGCAAAAGGCCGCGAAGGACTTCCAGTATTACGGTCATACGTATACTGGTAAAGGAAAAGATCCTGTCACTGGTGAAGAAATAGATATTGAGATGCCTGTACAAGTGGGCAGTATTTTAATAGAAAATACTACGGGGAAAATTTTAAGCTTTGTTGGTGGTCGAGACTTTAAAACAACACAAGTAAACCACGCTACACAGGCTTTTCGCTCTAACGGTTCTACTATGAAACCATTACTTGTTTACGCTCCTGCTATAGAATATGGGGTAATCGGTGCAGGTAGTCCACTCGTTGATGTGAAATTCTCGATTGGTTCCTGGAGTCCAAGTAACTATATTACGAGTGATGAAAGAGGTCTTATTCCAGCTCGTGAGGCATTAGCAGACTCTCAAAATATTTCAGCGCTACGTTTATATAATGACATTATTAATAGACGCCCTGCTGATTTATTAGTAAAAATGGGATTCACAAAATTACATCCTGATGATTTTACAAACTTAGCAACGGGTATCGGTGCTTTAAGTGAAGGGACTACTGTTGAAGAAAACACAAATGCCTTTGCAACTTTTGCAAATGGTGGACAATTCATTGATGCTTATATGATTGATCGAATTGAAGACCAAGAAGGAAATATTGTTTATCAACATGAAGTGGAACCTGTCCAAGTGTTCAGTCCCGAAACATCTTATATCGTGACAGATATGTTACGTGATGTTCTAACGAAGGGAACAGGGACAATGGCACGAAATACGTTAAAATTCTCTTCTGATTTCGCTGCAAAAACAGGGACTTCTCAAGAGTATAAAGATGTTTGGTTAGTTGGCTATAATCCAAATGTATCCCTTGGTGTATGGATGGGGTACGATCAGCCTCGTACACTTTATGCATTTAACAATACGTATTTACAGCCAAGTGTTCGTGTCAATAAGCTATGGGGTACTTTAATGAATGCTGTTTATGATGCAGACCCTCAATTAATTGATCCGCCGACGAGCTTTAAGGCGCCTAAAAATGTTGTGACTGCTTCATTCTGTGGTATTTCAGGTATGGCACCTTCTGCCGCTTGTGCAAACGCAGGTCTTGTACGATCAGATTTATTTAATGCGAAAGTATTTTTACCGTCACAACCTGATGATAGCTTAGCATCTTCAAGTGTTGTAACGATTAAAGGAAAAACCTATAATGCTCTGCCAAATACACCAGCAGAATTTGTTAAATCAGGTGGTGCAGGCATTAATCAAGCATTTATCAAACGAATGCTAGGTAGACTTGGTGGTAACCCGGCTAGTCTATTACCAAAGAATTCAACATTGTCGAATTCATCTGTATCAGCAGTTGATTTCCCAGCGGACGATAGCCCACCAGCAGCTGTAACAGCTACAGTAAATGGCTCGACATTATCATGGTCAGAGTCATCAAATGATGTTGTTGGTTATCGTATCTACAACGTTACGAATGGTGGTAATACACTTGTAACGTCTGTGCTAGAGTCAACACAAAGTATCTCTGTTGCTAGTGGACAAGCATATGTTGTGGTCGCTGTAGACATTACAGGTCTAACATCACCACAGTCTAATGTTGTTTCTACTGGTGGTAGCGAAAATGAACCTGACCCAGAGGAGAACGAGCAAGAACCAATTCCACCAACAACGCCACCTACAAATGGCAATGGCTCTGGTAGCAACGGCAATGGTTCTAATAATGGGAATGGCTCTAATAATGGGAATGGCTCTAATAATGGCAACGGCTCTGGTAATAACGGCGAAGGCTCTGGTAATAATGGCAATGGCAATGGGACTGAAAACCCGGAAGATGGCTCAAATGGAGGAGACAATGGCAACACCCCTCCTCCTGACACATCAACAACAAGACGCTAATCTATGTTGCTTAGCATAAAGCAATCGAATAAAACAATCTAGCTAAACAGACTTACTACATCATTACTTATGAATTGTAGTAAGTCTGTTTTTTTGTCATTATAAAGAGGACTACTATTTTGAAGGGGTGGGAAAATATGAACATATTAGTTTTAGGAGGCACACGTTTTTTTGGTAAAAAGCTGGTAGAACTTTGTATTCAAAATGGACATGATGTAACGATTTTAACACGTGGTCAAAGCGGTAATCCCTTTGGTACAAATGTTAAGCAATTAGTGGCCAATCGTAATGATCGTGATGCTTTAGCACAGGCACTAGCTAATACTACATGGGACATTGTTTATGATAATATTTGCTATTCTCCCAACGAGGCACAAGCAATTTGTGAGCTATTAAAGGGGAAAACTAAAAAACTGGTTTTCACCTCTACTCTTTCAACCTATGAAGTAGATGGAAAGATGAAAAAGGAAGAGGACTTTGACCCATTCCAGTATCAAATTCGCATGGGTCAACAAGAGGAATTTTCTTATGGAGAGGGCAAACGACAAGCAGAGGCTGTCTTATTTAAAGAGGCTTCGTTCCCAGTTGTCGCTGTACGTTTTCCGATTGTGATGGGGGAACATGACTATACACATCGTTTACATTTCCATGTTGAACGTATTTTACAGGATCAACCGATCACTTTACCAAACATAGATGCAAAAATGAGCTATATTACAGATGAGGAAGCAGCTGCATTTTTATATTTTACTGGTGTTACTCCTATAGAAGGTCCATACAACGCTACTGCGTCTGGTACTATATCACTTAAGGATCTAATAGCTATGATTGAAGAGATAAGTGGTAAGCGTGCAAAAATTTCACTTATTGGAGGAAACGAGGAATCACAGTCACCCTATGGAGTTCCTGCAGACTGGTATATGTCGAATGAGAAAGCAGAGAAAGCAGGATTTACATTTAGTCAGCTTGAAAAGTGGCTACCCGAATTAGTGAGCACTTTAGTAAAACAGCTCCAATAACTCTTTAACAACACAAGGCAGCTGGTACAAAAGGATTTTATCCAATGAAAAACCCAAACTATTTAACGAAACGCTCATCTAGTGTTTCGTAATAGTTCGGGTTATCTATTTATATAGCTTTGTTAATTGAAAATGTCTAGCCTTCATCATGGACAATTAATTATAACTCATCCTCTATTCGTTCAATGTAAAACCGTCTTTAAAATAGCCACTGCTTTGTCTATCTCTTCCTTTGTGACCGTTAATGGTGGCAAAAGGCGAATAACAGTTGGTCCTGCCCCCACTAATAAAAGACCACGCTCTTCTGCTGCGGCAATATAAGGTGCTACCTCTGTATCACCACAACCAATCCCTAACAACAGACCCTGTCCCTGAATGGTATAGCTAGAAGGTAAATTTGCTTTTAGCTGAGCCACAAAATAAGCCGATACTTCTCGTACCTGCTGTAAAAATTCCGGCTCAAATACATGGCTCAAAACAGCTTGTGCTATATTCATTGCAAGAGGGTTTCCACCAAATGTTGTACCATGTGTTCCAGGGCTAAATGTCGCATGAAGCTCGGCAGTTCCTAGCATGGCGCCAACAGGGAAACCACCGCCTAATCCTTTTGCCAATGTCATAATATGTGGTTTTAATACCGTTTGTTCAAAGGCATAGCGTGTGCCCGTTCGTCCAATACCTGTTTGTACTTCATCAATAATTAGCAGTATCCCTTTGTCATCACAAGCTTTTGTAATAGCTGCTGCAAATTCTGCTGATACGCTATTGACACCGCCCTCTCCCTGAATCATTTCCAGCATAATAGCTGCTACCGAATCATCAATGGCTGCTTCAAGTGTCGCCACGTCATTGAATGGCAAAATCGTAAACTTTTCTACGAGTGGTCCAAAGCCATTATGTACTTTGCCTTGACCTGTTGCAGACATGGCGCCAAAGGTACGACCATGAAAGGATTTTTCAAATGTAATAATATGATGTTTTCCTGTATGCTTCCGCGCTAATTTAATAGCTGCCTCATTAGCCTCTGCTCCACTATTACAGAAAAAGGCATGAGCAAAGTGCGTATGGGCGATTAATTTTTGTGCTACCTTCTCCTGACCCGGTATATCAAAAAGGTTTGATATATGCCACAGCTTTTCACTTTGCTCTTGCAGTGCCTGCACAATGGCTGGATGGGCATGACCAAGGCTCACTACAGCAATTCCACTAGTAAAATCTAAATATTGTTTCCCTGTAGAATCTTCTACAATGGTCCCCTGTCCTTTAACAATTTGTGCGCGGCGCTTACCGTAGTTCCCAAATAAAGCACTCATGTTATCATCTCCACTATCATTAGAAATAGTCTTCTTTTAACAACTATACTTATCACATTATCTTATTAGAACTCTAGGGCGAATGAAGTTTACTCGAAGCGATAATCGTTGTCCCTATTAATGTTTCTCCCACAATTTGTACAGAAGGAATACCTGCACGTAAACAGTCAATAGCCCCTTGTACTTTCGGAATCATTCCTCCGTATATATGCCCCTGCTCTGTCCACTGATCGATGAGAGCAGGTGTAGCTATTGATTGATATTCATCCTGAATACGAATACCACTCACATCCGTTACGAGTAATAAGCTATCTGCCCCTATCGCTAGCGCAATTTCACTTGCCACTGTATCACCATTTATATTGAGAGCCTGACCTGCTTCGTTAGCACCTACACAAGCAATAACTGGAACAATCCCCCCACTCATTAACATTTCCAATAATGACGTATTGATGGTTTTGATAGCTCCAACATAGCCATAAATAGCTTGATCTAAAAAGTCTGCGACCATCAATTGACCATCAAAGCCATTTAACCCAAGAGCAGCTATACCTGCATGTGTTAATTCATGAACTAGCGCAGGATTCACTTGACCGATTAAAGTCGATTGGACAACTTTCATAGCCGCCTCATGCGTAACACGTATGCCATTTATTGTATGTGATTGTATACCTCGAGCAGCCAGTTCGCGATTAATGGCTGGACCACCACCATGGGTGATAATCAGTTCTACCCCACTTTCTTGTAACCTTTTAAAATTATCAAAGAAAGCTTCATTTAACCCTTCCAGTGTACTGCCTCCAAGCTTAATCACCATACGTTTACGAGCGGTATGAGGCATTGATTTGGACGTAGTCATATGTTAAGTCACATCCCCAAGCATGCCCCTTACCTTCACCCAGACCAAGAGACACATAGATTTTTACTTCATGCATTTTTAATATTTGAATTAACGCATCTTCAGAGAAAGCAATTGGCTCACCGTTTTCAACCATTGTGGCACCACCAATTTGAATAGTAATTTTATCTGGATCTATAGTTGCACCACTATACCCTACCGCAGCAATAATACGCCCCCAGTTAGCATCACAGCCAAAAACAGCCGTCTTCACAAGTGGTGAACCCACGACAGTTTTAGCAATTTTTCGTGCCTCTTCATCTGAAATTGCCCCAACAACTTCCACTTCTATGAGCTTTGTTGCCCCTTCTCCATCTTTGGCGATCATTTTTGCTAAATCTTCCGCCACTGTTTGCAACGTGTAATAAAAATTTTGCCAGTCTGGATGCTCAGGCGTTAGAGTATCATTTCCCGCTAAACCGTTTGCCAATACAACCACTGTGTCATTAGTGGATGTATCCCCATCCACTGTAATAGCGTTAAATGTCAAATTTGTAATAGCTGATAAAGCCGCTTGTAACACATCAGATTCAATGTTGGCATCAGTTGTAATAAAACCAAGCATTGTTGCCATATTCGGTTCGATCATGCCTGAACCTTTTGCAACACCAGCGATAATGACTTCCTTGCCATCCACCGTTGTAGTATAGCTTGTGTTTTTCATAACCGTATCTGTCGTCAAAATAGCCTGTGCAAAGTCAATGGCACTTTCTAAATTATCCTTTGGCTCTAGCTGTTGAATACCGTTAGCAACTGGTTCCAATTTCATTATTTCACCAATAACACCCGTTGAACAAACACCTATCAAATTCGGTGCAATTCCTAGTTTTTCAGCAGCTAACGCCTGCATCGTTTGGGCATCCTTAACCCCTTGTTTACCAGTGCAGGCATTCGCATTGCCAGAATTCACAACGATTGCTTGCATTTTCTTTGTTGTATAGACAACTTCTTTCGTGACTTTTAATGGTGCTGCTTGAACAGCATTTGTTGTAAAAACACCAGCTACACTTGCGGGTACTTCGCTTACTAAAAGTGCTAAGTCTTTTTTCTTATGCTTTAAACCGCAATGTAATCCTGCCGCTTTAAAGCCTTTTGGTGAAACGATATTTTTACTTGATAATTTCTTCATTACAGTTGTTAACGTAGTGACTGTCATTCGAAATTCCTCCTTTGATGGATAAAATAAGACAAGCATACAGTTCCCTGCATGCTGTTAAATAAAGAACGGTACAACATCTAGCCCTGTCGTTTGTGGTAAATCAAATTGCACATTCATATTTTGAATAGCTTGCCCTGCTGCCCCTTTGACAAGATTGTCAATTACACTGACAATCGTGGCACGATTCGTACGGGAATCAACTTTTACCAAAATATCACAATAGTTTGATCCTTTCACACGATTTGTCCCTAAACCCTTTGCATCCGTAACTATTCGAACAAATGGATGCTCTTCATAGGTTGTCTGTAAACAAGTGATCAATTGTGCCTCTGTAATGCCAGGCATAACAGGTGCATAGGATGTCGCCAAAATCCCCCGTGTCATTGGCACCAAATGCGTATTAAAAGTAATCGTTGTATCTACATGAGCAAACATGGAAAGTGCCTGTTCGATTTCTGGTATATGCTGATGTGTATTTACTTTATAGATTGAAAAGCTCTCATTCGCCTCACTAAAGTGGGTCGTTTGTGATGGCTTATTGCCAGCTCCCGAAATACCGCTCTTAGCATCAATCACTAAAAAGCTCGGATCAATCAACCGCTCCTTTACAAGTGGCAATAAGGATAACAAAACCGCTGTTGGGTAACAGCCTGGATTAGCAATAAGTGTTGCTTGCTGGATAAGTTCTGTATTCCATTCCGTTAAGCCATACACACTCTGTTGCACACTATGGGATGGTGCCGCTTTTTTGCCATACCATGCTTCATAGCTTGCGAGATTTTTTAAGCGATAATCACCAGATAAATCGATTAATCTTGGCCCTTTTCCAATCAATGGCGGTAAAAGCTCACTAGTTACGCCAGATGGTGCACTCGTAAACAAAACATCAAATTTTTCTAAAGTGTCATACTCTATTTTTTGTAATGGCGTATCTACTATCGTAACAAGATGACCAAATTTTGAAGAAAAAAGTACACCCTCTTCTGATGAGGTAAATAAATCAATCTGATCCACAGCCGGATGGTTATGTAAAAATCGAATAAGCTCTAGTCCACCATATCCAGTTGCTCCAACAATACCTACTTTCAATGCACTCACCTCTGAAATAAGTTAAAAATAGTATACGTCTGCATATTTATTAAGTCAACTGAATTTTTATAAAATTATATATTTTCTCTGTAGACTTTACTTCATCTTTAGAATGCTTATGTAACATTGTAAAGTCAGAAAAAAGAAGGCAAGAATCCTTTCGTTCATCGAATGAATCCTTGCCTTCTTTTTATGCATATGTTGTATAAATATCAATTGTTGTTATAGCTTACTTGTTTAATCTTCCATCGTCGATAAATCACCAGTTGGCAAATTTAATTCCCATGCTTTCAATACGCGACGCATAATTTTACCACTACGTGTTTTTGGCAACTTATCCTTAAATTCAATTTCACGCGGTGCTGCATGTGCAGATAAACCTTTCTTAACAAAATCACGGATATCTTCAATCAATGCATCAGAAGGTTCAACCCCTTCTCGTAAAGATACAAAGGCTTTAATGATTTCCCCACGCACTGGATCTGGCTTCCCGATAACACCTGCTTCGATTACATCTGGATGCTCAAGAAGCTTGCTTTCTACTTCAAACGGTCCTACACGTTCACCAGCTGTCATGATGACATCATCCACACGTCCTTGAAACCAGAAGTAACCATCATCATCCATATAAGCCGAATCACCGGATACATACCATTGTCCTTTTAGAAAATAAGATTCATAGCGCTCTGGGTTGCCCCAAATTTGGCGCATCATGGCTGGCCAACCACGTTGAATAGCTAGATTACCCATTGTAAAGGGTGGCACTTCATTACCAGCATCATCAACAATCGTTGCATGAATACCTGGAAGAGGTTTCCCCATCGAACCCGGCTTAATATCCATCGAAGGATAATTACAAATCATATGAGCTCCTGTCTCGGTCATCCACCATGTGTCATGTATACGATGTCCTAATTCCTCCATTCCCCAACGAATAACTTCTGGATTCAAAGGCTCACCAACAGATAACACATGTCGTAAAGAGGATAAATCATAGCTTTCGAGTAAACCACTACCTGCCCCCATGAGCATACGGAACGCAGTTGGCGCACTATACCAAACTGTTACACCATAATCCCCAATGGCTTGATACCATGCTTGCGGTGAAAATCTTCCGCCAACAATTAGCATTGTCACACCGTTTAACCAAGGCCCAAAAATACCATAGGCTGTTCCAGTAACCCATCCAGGATCGGCTGTACACCAATAGATATCGTCTTCTCGTAAATCAAGCACCCACTGTGTTGATTGATATTGCTGAATCATTGCATTATGGACATGCAACACACCCTTTGGAGCACCTGTTGAACCTGAAGTATAATGAAGAATCATCCCATCTTCTCTCTCAACCCACTCCACTTCAAATCGTGCCGAAGCCTCTTTTAAATGTTTATTAAAGTCTAGAATTTGAGCTGTTTCCTCAATATCCTCCCCAACTAAAAAAACATGTTCTAGCTGAGGCAACTTGGCTAATGGCACACGTTCAAGCAACGCTGGTGTTGTGACTAATACTTTCGCCTCACTATCTGCCAGACGATCATACACAGCTCCTTCCATAAAAGCTTCAAACAATGGTCCAACAATAACACCCATTTTCAGTGCACCTAACAATGAAAAGTAAAGCTCAGGTGAACGTGGCATAAAAATAAATAAACGATCACCCTTTTGCAGGCTAGTAGCTGATTTAAAAACGTTTGCCGCTTTATTTGTTAATCTCTTCATTTCATTAAAAGAGTAAGCCTCTTTTCGTTTACCATCATTAAAATAAAGTGCCACCTTATTTTTACGATGTGTTTCTGTATGACGATCAATTGCCTCATACGCCATATTTACTAAACCTGTTTCGTGCCAGCTAAATGCCTTTTCCGTATTCGTCCAATTATGAGACTTTGCTACTTCTTCGTAATTCGTTAAATGGTGTTGACCAGGTAAAGCCATTAGCTTCTCCTTCATTTTCATCCCCATAAAACTACCCCTTTCTTCGCTTTTGCATTTGTCTAAATTTCAACAATCCCCCCTGTTAAAATTTAGACATAATCGTAAAAGCAAATTTGATATACAGCCTTTGTTATATAACAGTTTACTACTATAATAATGATAGAATTCTTAATCACACTACTTTCATCTGTTAAATAACAGAAGCATTATATTTTTATTTTACACGAATTTCGATGGATTGTCTTAATATTTTCACTTTTCCAAAAATACAGGTATATTTTGCAAAAATAAGCGTTTTTCCGCAAGAAATCAGCTATAATGGAATTATTAAACTCAGGTGGTGTAATTATGGAACATAAAAAAACTTTTTTTTCTGTCACAAAGGAAACTAAGCATGGTACTGTGTATGTGGAAGGACCTGTACCTCCAGAAAAATTAGCTACATATTCATTCCATGAGGGCTTGGTTGCCTTCAGACCTCCAAAACAGCAGCAGCAGGCCATCATCGAAATTGCAGGGCTCCCAGAAGGTCGTATTATTATTATTCGAAACGAAGATATTATCGTAGGCTATGTTACCTACCTTTATCCTGATCCACTTGAACGATGGGCAGAAGATCGAATCGATGACATGATTGAATTGGGAGCCATTGAAGTCATTCCAGACTATCGTGGAACGGGTTCAGGTAAGGCTCTGCTAGCCGTTTCATTTATGGGAGATGAAATGGAAGACTATCTGGTGATTACTACCGAGTATTATTGGCATTGGGATTTAAAAGGAACGGGTTTAAATGTTTGGGACTACCGCAAAATGATGGAGAAAATGATGAGCTCCGTCGGCTTTGAATATTTCGCTACGGATGATCCCGAAATTACTTCACATCCAGCAAATTGCCTTATGGCACGTGAAGGAAAACGTGTGCCTCCTGAGACAATGGAAAGATTTGATAGGCTTCGTTTTAGAAATCGTTTCATGTATTAAAACCAACACAAAGGGGATGCGTATATGATCGTAGAAGAAATTATGAATGATGAGCCTTACACATTAGCGCCTACTAATACCGTGCATGAAGCACTAAAGCTAATGCGTGAAAAAAAAGTTCGTCATTTACCAGTTATAGATGAGGAACGTCACGTTTTAGGTGTAATTACTGAACGAGATATTAAAGAGGTCTTACCGTCATCATTACAGGATGAACCTCACTCTCCTGTTTTTAATGCAAAAGTAGAGGAAATTATGGTGAAAGACCCGCTTATCGGTCATCCACTAGATTTCGTTGAAGAGGTAGCTCTTACATTTTATGAAACCAAAATAGGCTGTTTACCGATTGTCTCTGGTGGAAAATTAGTAGGGATTGTGACAACAACAGACTTACTCTATACATATATAGAGCTGACCGGTGCTACGGAGCCTGGCTCAAAAATCGAGATCCGAGTATCAGATACGCCAGGGGTTCTATTTGAAATCACCAAAATATTTCATCAACATCATGCCAATGTCCAAAGCGTCTTAGTTTATCCTGATTCTGAAAATACACAAAATAAAATTTTAAGTGTCCGAGTAAAAACACTGAATCCTTTAGCCATGATTGAAGACCTTCGCAAAGAAGGCTTTGATGTTCTTTGGCCCAATTTACCAGGTGTTTCATTATAATGAAAAAGGCCGTATTCGTTTACTCGCCTGAACAACTCGGATATAAATTTTCAGATACACATCCTTTCAATCATAAACGCTTGACGCTAACTATGGATTTACTAAAAAATATCAATGCTCTTGATGATGTGGATATTGTGCCTGCTCGTGTTGCAACGGAAGAAGAGTTATTGCTCGCACATGATCCAAAATATATAGACATCGTGAAAAGAGCTGGACATGGTGAATTATCGGAAGCACAATGTGAAAGCTATGGTATTGGCACTGAAGATACACCTATTTTTGCCAATATGCATGAGGCAAGTGCACAGCTCGTTGGTGGAACGTTAACCGCTGTTGATTATGTAATGGAAGATAAAGCCGAACATGCCCTCAACCTTGGCGGAGGGCTACATCATGGTTTCCGTGGTCGTGCATCAGGATTTTGTATTTACAATGATAGTTCGGTTGCTATTCGTTACTTGCAGGAAAAATACAATGCTCGTGTACTTTACGTAGACACAGATGCTCATCATGGAGACGGTGTCCAATGGAGCTTTTATGAGGATCCAAATGTTTGTACATTGTCTATTCACGAAACTGGCCGCTATCTCTTTCCAGGAACAGGAAACATCACAGAGCGCGGCAATGGTCAAGGCTATGGAACCTCGTTTAATTTTCCAATGGATGCTTTCACAGAGGATGAAAGTTTCCTAGATATCTATGAACAGTCCATGCGAGAGGTCTTTGAGTTTTTCAAGCCCGATGTTGTGTTAACACAAAATGGTGCTGATGCCCATTTTTTTGATCCGTTAACACATTTACACGGAACGATGAATATTTATCGTGAAATTCCAAGGCTCGCCCATCAATTAGCACATGAGTATTGTCAGGGGAAATGGATTGCTGTTGGTGGTGGTGGCTATGATATTTGGCGAGTGGTGCCTCGCGCCTGGTCCATGTTATGGTTGGAAATGACTGATCAAGTATGTCCAACAGGATCACTCCCTCAGGCATGGCTTGATCGCTGGCAGCCAGAAGCACCTGTTCCTTTTATACCAACTTGGGAGGACCCAATTCCTTTATATGAGCCCATTCCTCGAAAAGCTGAAATCGAAGAGAAGAATGCTCAAATGTTAGCCAAAGCGCTACATATTATTCGAAATGAAAAAAGAGATTAACTTTTTTTGCCTCACGATCAACGTGAGGCTTTTTCATTGGAGCGATAATAGTCCGCTGCATTTAATCCATCGCTTCTATAGTTCTATTCTTCATTTTGGAGTTCTATCCACCACTTTTATAGTTTTATCCACTGCTTTTAGAATTCTATCCATCATTTTTATACTCCTATCCACCACTTTTGCAGTTCTATCCATCCATATAAAAAAACACGCAAACTCTTCACAAGTTTACGTGTTACCATCATTATTTACTTTTGACCGATTGTCGATGCTCAATACGGTGTGGTAAAATAACTGCCTCGTCCTCGACAGGCTCCTTGCTCATTAATTTTGTCAGCAAGCGCATGGCAACTGCCCCAATATCATAAAGCGGTAATGCTACACTTGTTAGCTGTGGGCGTACCATTCGCGCTAGCTTTGAGTTCTCAAAGCTGATGACTTCAATATCCTCTGGAACATTTTTGCCTGCGTCTTGTGCGCCATGAATTAAGCCGATTGCCAGCTCATCACTACCTGCAAAATAAGCTGTTGGTGGATGTTCGAGAGCAGATAATATTTCCCAAGCCTCTAAGCCCATGTCATAGCTAGACTCTTCTGCGGCAATTAATGCCTCATCTATTGGTAAACCAGCATCCTGCAATGCTTTCTTATAGGCTGCTAGCTTGAATTTTCCGTTAATTGTATACGAAAGTGGACCAGTTACGAAACCAATACGTGTATGTCCATTTTGAATAAGTAATGAAATTGCTTCATAGGCTGCTTGGAAATAATCGATATTCACAGTGGCAATTGTCTGCGATTCATCAACCGAGCCAGCTAGCACAATCGGTACTGGAGAATGATCCATCGTTTGTTGCATTTTTTCTGTGACCTCATCACTCATCATAACAATTCCATCTACTTGTTTTCCAAGCATCGTATCCAGTAGCTGTAACTCTTTATCTTCATGTTGATCTGAGTTGGCTAAAATAATATTATAACGATACATCGTGGCAATATCCTCTACACCACGAGCCAGCTCCGCATAAACATTGTTTGCAATATCTGGGATAATCACGCCAACTGTTGTTGTTTTCTTACTTGCTAAACCTCGCGCTACTGCGTTTGGACGGTATTCTAATCGCTCAATTACTTCTAATACTTTTTTTCGTGTTGCTGGTTTTACATTTTGATTACCATTGACTACACGAGAGACCGTTGCCATGGAAACATTCGCTTCTCTTGCAACATCATAAATTGTAACAGTCATCGTACGTGCCTCCCTTTTTTCCTATTATAGCCTTATCATACGATAATTTTCATATTATTTTCAAGAAGAACTACGTAAAAACCAAGTACTAATAGTCCTATTCTAGACATTATTTTGTCACGATATAACAAACACCGCCTGCCGAAGTAAGCAAGCGGTGTTCGCTGTTAACAATTAAGCATGAATTTCATGATTTTTCATGAATTTTTGTAGTGTTTCATAGAATGCGTCAAATGTTGGGATGTCCATTTGTTGCTGTGAATCAGACAATGCTACAGATGGATCTGGATGCACTTCTGCCATAACGCCATCAGCGCCAATTGCGATGGCTGCTTTAGCACATGGTAATAATAAATCACGGCGACCTGTTGAATGCGTTACATCTACGAATACTGGCAAATGCGTTTCTTGTTTTAAAATTGGTACAGCTGAAATATCTAATGTATTACGTGTTGCTTTTTCATAAGTACGAATACCACGCTCACAAAGGATAATGTTTTCATTGCCTTTAGACATAATATACTCTGCAGCATGAATGAACTCATCAATTGTAGCAGCTAAGCCTCGTTTTAATAGGACAGGTTTATTTGTTGCACCTGCTGCCTTTAATAATTCAAAGTTTTGCATATTACGTGCACCAATTTGGATAACATCTATATAGTCTAATGCTTCCTCTAAATGACCTGGTGTTACGATTTCTGTAATCACACCTAGACCATATTCCTCTGACACACGTTTTAAAATTTTAAGTCCTTCTAGCCCAAGACCTTGGAAGTCATATGGAGAAGTACGTGGTTTATAAGCACCACCGCGAATTAACTTTTCACCTTTTGCTTTAATAGAAGCGGCAACAGCTGCTACTTGCTCATACGACTCAACTGCACAAGGACCAAATACGAAAGATGGCTTCCCTTGTCCAATTAATTCACCATTAATATTAACAACTGTATCTTCGGATTTCTTTTTACGAGATACAAGCAATTCCTTCTTCTTATCAGCTTCTAATTGTTTTAAAGCTGTTTTAAAGATTTGCTTAAATATATAATCAACCGTCATTTGGTTTAATGGTCCTTGATTGTGTTCTTTAATAAGATCGAGCATGTGTCTTTCACGTAGTGGATCATAGCGATTCACACCTTGCTTTTCTTTAATCTTACCGATTTCATCAACTACAGCTGCACGTTCGTTAATTAGACGAAGAATTTCTAAGTTTAAACCGTCAATTTGACTACGTAAGCTTTCTAAATCTTTTTGGCTCATGCTTACTTGCTCCTCTCCTCATGACAGACACTTTCAGAACTCTGAAATGTATGTTACATTTTTAGATAATAGCATTATTATAATCAATGTTGTTCAGAATGTCACGCATTTTTAATTTAGCGCTTCAACTCGCTAAATTATTTTTCAAGTATGACGCGAAAGGAAGCGATTACATTGAGTTCTAAATTATTCGCACTTGATATTGGTACACGCTCAGTGGTCGGGATTATTCTACAAGAAGAAAATGACCATTTTCATGTGGAAGATATTTTAGTGAAAGAGCATAAAGAACGTGCCATGGTAGATGGTCAAATACATAATGTCATGTATGTGGCAGATTTAATAAATGAAATAAAACGTGAACTCGAAGAAAAACATGGTCCTCTTACAAAGGTAAGTGTGGCTGCCGCAGGTCGATCTTTGAAAACTGAACAAGCTAGTGTGACCATTAATATACGTAATCGGCCTATTTTTACTGAAGAAGATATTAGTCGCTTGGAACTTCAGGCTGTTCAACAAGCACAGCAACAACTTTTACAACAAAAGGAGGATGCAAAGATTAGCCACTATTATTGTGTAGGCTATTCAGTCCTCTATTATCGCTTGGATGGCGAGGAAATTGGTAGTCTGCTCGATCAACAAGGTGATGAAGCACAAATTGAAGTGATTGCTACTTTCCTACCTCGCGTTGTAGTAGAATCACTTATTGCTGCTCTTAAACGGGCAGATTTAGAAATGGAAGCACTGACATTAGAGCCTATTGCTGCCATTAATGTGCTCATTCCGCCAACGATGCGTCGCTTAAATGTGGCACTTGTTGATATAGGGGCAGGAACATCTGATATCGCGATCACTGATAAAAGTACAGTTGTGGCCTATGGTATGGTGCCAACAGCTGGTGACGAAATTACAGAAGCATTAAGCGACCACTATTTACTAGACTTCCCTGTAGCAGAAGAGGCAAAACGTCAGCTCCAAACAGCAGAAGAAATATTAATTCAAGATATCCTTGGATTTGATCAGTTTTATCCAAAGGATGAGGTGTTATTAGCAATTGAGCCTGCAGTAAAGCAACTGGCAAAGTCTATTGGTGAAGAAATCTTACGACTCAATAATCGTGTCGCACCGAAAGCCGTTATGTTAGTTGGTGGTGGTAGCTTAACACCCAATCTGACTACAGAACTTGGACAAGTCCTTGACTTACCAGCAAATCGTATCGCTGTTCGAGGTATTGATGCTATTCAAAACCTTACAAAGGAAGAACATATAAAAGCATCACCTGAGCTAGTCACGCCGATTGGAATTGCGATTGCTGCTAAGAAAATGCCGATTCAATACATGAGTTTAACGGTTAATAATCAAGTGGTTCGCCTTTTTGAATTAAAGGAAATGACTGTGGCGGATGCTTTTTTAGCGGCAAATATACGAGCAAAGCAATTATATGGAAAACCTGGACTTGGGCTATCTGTCAGTGTCAATGGACAAGATATTTTTATCCCTGGTGGTCATGGGCAACCAGCAGAAATATTGGTCAATGGCCAACAGGCATCTACCAAAACGTTGATTAAATCGGGTGATGCTATTCAGCTAATCGAAGGGCAAGATGGGCAGACTGCAATAGCTACAGTGAGAGATCTTGTTGATGATGCAGCGATAAAAACAATTACAATACAACAAACCAAATATGTGATTGAGCCAAAAATTACTGTCAATCAATCACCTGCATCACTTGATACAATTTTAAATGATCGTGATAGAGTAGTTTTTGATATAGCTGATACAATTGAAGATGTATTTAAAGTCACGAACAACTGGGATTTAGTCAAACAATTTGAATCCTATTCTATTCAAGTGGACAGTCAACCTTTGTATTTACCAGAATTCTCTTCACAGCTAATGATTAATGGAAAAATAGCGAAAATGAGCTATGCGGTTCAAGATGGCGATATCATTAGCTTTCACCAACCATCTTTACCAACCGTACAACGTATAGCAGACCAAATGAACCTTTTGCTAGAGGATAAAATCATTATTCATTTCCAACAGGAAGTTGTAGAACTAAAGAAAACAGCAAATGAGGCGCTCGTCAATCAAAACGTTGTATCACCACTGTCCACTGTGCCGAATGGAGCAACTATCGAATTTAGAGAAAAAGATCGCAGTCGTTGGATTTATCAGGATGTATTCCGTTTCTCTAATTGGCAGTTACCAGGTACATTTAAAGGGAATTTCACGATTTTAAGAAATGGTCAACCAGCAAGCTTTGATACAGAAATATTTGGTGGCGATCAACTAGAAATACTATTAGAAGCTTCCCCCATCACTTAAAAAAGGGATACGTTACATCATTATGAACTGAACCCCGAATAGTGGACACTTTAAAAAAAGTGGACCTATTCGGGGTTTTTCTATTTTCAACGTTTGAAAACCCCGTTATACTAACCATACCATTTATGAACGGGAGAACATCATGAGTAAAATAATTTTTAACGAACGCCAACGCAGACAAATTGAAGCGAATCCAAATGTCGCCTCAGTATCCGACCGCTCAATTCAATATACAGCCGACTTTAAATTAAAAGCTGTTCAGGCAAATTTACAAGGAAAAGGTCCAGTCCAAATCTTCAGAGAAGCGGGATTTGACTTAGAGCTGATAGGAATTAAGAAAGCTAAAAGTGCAATTAGCCGTTGGAAGAAAACATATCAAACACATGGTAAGGAAGGCTTTTTAGAGGAACGTCGTGGAAATGAGAGTACTGGCCGTCCACGCCTTGAAAACTTATCCGCAGAAAAGAAACTTGAGAAAGCGGAAGCGCGTATTCAACTGTTAGAGGCAGAGCTTCATCTGCTAAAAAAGCTCGACGAAATGGAAAGGCAGGCGAAAAAGAATCGTTTTTAACACCGAAAGAGAAATACCAAGCCATCAATGAAACAATTCGTTTCTATCAATTAAAAAAGATGACTCGTCACCTTTGTCAGGTAGCGAATGTCAGTCCAAGCGGCTATTATAAGTGGCTTCAAAATAAGGAGAAACACGCTTTACGTGAAGAAGCTGATTATCAAGATGACATCTTATTAAAATCAATTTATGATCAAGCGAAAGGGAAAATTGGTTATCGTGGATTTTATATGGCACTGGTAGATGTGCTGGACACACCGATGAACCATAAAAAGATTCTTCGTCTGATGCGTAAGTTCAATTTATATGCGAAAGTACGTCGTGCGAATCCGTATCGTCTGTTAGAAAAAGCAACAGAGGCGCATCGCCGTATACCGAACCATTTAAACCGAGCATTTAAGCAAGAAGAGCCAGGAAAAGTATTCTTAACAGATATTACGTATCTGCAATATAGAGGTGGTCAAAGGGCGTATTTATCATGCGTGAAAGATGTCGCAACACGAGAAATTGTAGCATACGAATTATCTACTACGTTAAAGATGTCCCTTGTCTATAAGACGCTTGAAAAGTTAAAAACACATCTAGAAGGCAATCTTCATCCAGAAGCGCTGATTCACTCGGACCAAGGTATTCATTATACACACCCAGAATATCAGCAGCGTGTAAAAGAAATGGGACTTTTTCAATCAATGTCCCGCAGAGGAAATTGTCTTGATAATGCGCCAATGGAATCGTTTTTCGGTCATTTCAAAGATGAAGTAGACTATAAACAAGCAGAAAGTTTGGCAGAATTACACACAATAGTGATGGACTATATGAACCATTATAATCACACACGAAAGCAATGGACATTAAAAAAGATGGCTCCGGCAACTTACCGAAGCCATCTCATTGCGGCTTAACCTAAAACTACATCCCTTTTTATTAAACTGTCTACCAAATAGGGTTCAGTTCATTATCATGTAACGTATCCCTTTTTATTATGCATTATGCGCGTACTTCTTCATTTGTCTCTTCTGTTTGTTCCTTTATTTCTTGTGCTTTAGGCTCCTCACTAGGAATAAATTCCTCTAGCGGTTCTTCACCCTCAAAGGAAACCGTACCATCATCAAAAACAGCTGGTGCTTTTGCCGTTTTCAATGTTTTTACTTTTTCCACTAATTGTGTAGATTGTTCTTGAAGTTGTTTAGAAAGTTGAACCGTTTTATCTTTTGCAGTTGTCGAGAAGTCTGCACTCTTATCTTTTAACTGAACAGCTTGTACCGCCACATCACTACGTAAATCTTTTCCTGATTTTGGGGCTAATAGTAGACCTGCCGCAGCACCTACGATTCCTCCGACTAATGCGCCAATCACAAAATCTTTCATGTTTACACGCTCCTCTTCATAAATCGAGTCTTGTGAATGATAAAGCTGAGGTAAAGAACTTTCAAGCTGTTGTTCCTTTACTTCGTTAAAATTTGGCTTTTGAGTTGTCATACAACAATTCCTCCCCATCTTATTATCAAATTTGTCTAGACTGGTTGTCCATCTACTTTCACAGATGCATCTACAACTTATGTCTAAGACTTTATTTTTATTCAGTCAGCATGTAATACTCACTGAATAATTATCATTTTTTACGACCCCATTTTCTTTTTGGCTTTTCTTCTACTTGTACCGTTTCAAATGCATAGGCATCCTCAGAAACTGACTCTTGCTCAATGATTTTGCGTTTTTTCCACTTATCCGCAATACCCATCGCCACATTACTCCATTGTACAACCTGTGCAATTTTTTCTTCGTTTTGTTCTACGCTTTTAGAAACAGAAGAAGTGATTTGCTGTACAGAATTATTTAAACCATTAACGGAATCACCAATACCTTTAACAGCTTGAACAACTGAATTTAATTGTTCCGATTTATGTTGAATATCATCTGCTAAGCTATTTGTTTTTGTTAATAAGGACGTTGTTTCACGCGTAATGCCTTCCATTTGTCCTTCAATCCCTGATAATGTCCCAGCTAAACTGTTTAAAATGGACTTGAGCGAAAATAATGTCATACCAACGCTCACACATAAAATTAAAAATCCGATTGCAGCAATAATGGCTGCAATATACAAAATCACTTCCATAAGATAACCTCCTGCTAGTAAATTGTCTTTACTATTACTTTCCCTATCTTCGACAAAAAAAACGGAATTCCTTCTCAAATTTGAGAAAAAACAGCTTAACCCCTACGGACTAAGCTGTTTCATTGTTTGTAAGCACGTCTTCAAAAGCATCTTGGAACTTGTGAACATCACCAGCGCCCATAAATAAAAATACCGCGCCTTTATGTTTTGTTAATATATCAATTCCTTCAGTGGTAATCACTGCACTGCCTTCGATAAGAGACGCTAAATCATGAATAGATAGTGCACCTTGCGTTTCTCTTGCAGAGCCAAATATATCACATAAATAGGCTGTATCTGCAAGGCTCAAACTATCCGCAAAATCTTGTAAAAAAGCTTGGGTACGTGTAAATGTATGTGGTTGGAAAATAGCAACTAGCTCACGTTCAGGGAACTTTTGTCGTGCCGATTGAATTGTTGCACGAATTTCCGTTGGATGGTGTGCATAGTCGTCTATTAAAACAGTATCCCCTATATCGGTTTCAGTAAAACGTCTCTTAACACCTTTATATGTGTGTAGACGCTCCTGAATAATATCAGGTGAAATGCCTTCATATTCGCATAGCGTAATGACAGCCAATGTATTTAAAACAGCATGATCCCCAAATAACGGGATAAAGAAAGTACTATAAAATTCATTGCGAACAAATACATCAAATTTTGTACCTTTAGTTGTTTTTTCTACATTACGCGCTTCGAAGTCATTTTCAGCACCAAATCCATAATAGACAACTGGTACTTTTGCTTGAATACGCTGAAGCTGTTCATCATCACCACATGCGATGATCGCTTTTTTCACTTGTAACGCTAATGATTGAAATGCAGAATATACATCCTCTATGTTGGCAAAGTAGTCTGGATGATCAAAATCGATATTAGTCATCACAGCATAATCTGGATTGTAGGCTAAGAAGTGACGGCGATATTCACATGCTTCCATCACAAAGAAATCAGCATTTTCATGCCCTGCACCTGTACCATCACCAATTAAATAAGATGTTGGCTTATAACCGCCTACAACATGTGCCATCAAGCCTGTTGTAGATGTTTTACCATGCGCACCTGTGATTGCAATGGATGTATAGTTGCCAATATATTCACCTAAAAATTTATGGTAACGAATGATTTCTACACCGATTTCTTGGGCACGTACTAATTCAGGATGATCGTCTGGAAACGCATTTCCTGCAATTACTGTCATGCCTTCTTTAATATTATCTGCATTAAATGTAAAAATTGGAATATTACGTTCACGTAACGGCTGCTCCGTGAAGAAATATTTATCGACATCTGAGCCCTGTACTTGTTCACCAGCATCAAATAAGATTTGTGCAAGCGAACTCATGCCAGAACCTTTAATGCCTGTGAAATGAAAAACTGTCATTAATTAAACCCCCCGGGAATTTCAATATCCCATCTATCATCTATTAGGTGTAACGTATTATTTCACGTATCGTTAGGTATTAATACCTTCACAAGTGTTAAAAAATACGTACTATTCAACACATCCTGTCTATTATAGCACTTTTTATGCATAAGGATAGATGTGTAACTTTTCTAAAAAAACTAAAATCGACGTAAATTAGATAATCTAGACGAAAACAATGCAATTCTTATTCAAACATAGTAATTAAATCTTCTTCTGTAATGTAACTTTCACGCGGCTTACTTCCTCTTGCCTCCGAAACAAAGCCATGTGATTCTAACATATCAATTAAACGAGCAGCACGATTATAGCCAATATGATACTTTCGTTGAATCAATGAGGTTGAGGCGCCACCTTGCTCATAGACAAATCGGCAAACATCTTCAAACAGATCATCCTGTTCTGCGGACACCTCTGTTTTCTTCAATAACTCCTCTTGATCGAAAATATAATCAGGCTCTCCCTGCTCACGAACATGCTCAATAATGGCTTCAATTTCATCATCTGTCACAAATGTTCCCTGTAGTCGCACTGGCGCTGACATACCGTTACCTAAATATAGCATATCCCCTCGCCCAAGTAATCTTTCTGCTCCCTGCCCATCTAAAATAGTACGAGAATCAATTTGTGAGGAAACAGCAAAGGCAATACGTGTAGGAATATTTGATTTGATTAACCCTGTAATAACATCCACAGAAGGTCTTTGCGTCGCAACAATTAAATGAATACCACAAGCACGTGCCTTTTGAGCAATTCGACAAATGGCCTCCTCTACATCGGCGGGAGACATCATCATTAAATCAGCTAACTCATCAATGACAATTAAAATATAGGGTAGCTTCAAGCTATGCTCATTATTTTTATCTGCTATTGCATTATAACGTGTAATATCACGTGCACCTGCATGAGCAAATAGCTGATAGCGACGCTCCATTTCCTCCACTGCCCATTTCAGTGCAGCCGTTGCTGCCTTCACATCTGTAATAACAGGGCTAACTAAATGCGGAATATGGTTAAATGGTGCAAGCTCTACCATTTTAGGGTCGATCAGCATGAGTTTTAACTCATGTGGTGCAGCTTTATATAATAAACTAACCAAAATGGAATTAATACAAACAGATTTACCCGAACCCGTTGCACCAGCAATTAAGCCATGAGGCATTTTTCGCAAATCTAATGTAACAGGCTTTCCTGTTAAATCAAGACCTAACGCTGCCTCTAATGGAGAATCCGATTCAAGGAAAGAGGCACTATTTGTCACCTCTGACAGTCGAACAGCACGAGATACGCGGTTTGGAATCTCAATACCTATTGAACTTTTTCCAGGGATTGGTGCCTGAATACGAATATCTTTTGCTGCTAAGGCCAGTTTTAAATCATCGGCTAAGTTTCGGATTTTACTAACCTTTGTACCATGGCTCACCGTTATTTCGAATTGCGTAACAGCTGGCCCCTGCATAATCGATTCAATTTGAGCGGAAACCTGGAAATAAGAAAGTGCCTCGACCAATGTATCTCCCTGTTGTTCCATCCAATCCGTATCCTGTGTTTTCTCCTCTGGTGGCTCTAAATACTCATCTGTAGGCTTTTGATAGACATGAACTGGCTTTGCAGGTTTTTCAGCTTCCTGTGCTTCCATTTCAAATACTGGTGGTTCCTCTTGCTTGTCAACAGATTGTACAGGACCATACGCTACAATTTCTGAAATTTCATCCGTGTTGGTAGTTAGTTCTGGTTCTGGTTCTAAATCTCGTTTTAGTTCTGACTCTAGCTCTGGCTCTAAATCTCGTTTTAGTTCTGATTCTAGCTCTGGCTCTAAATCTCGTTTTAGTTCTGATTCTAGCTCTGGCTCTAAATCCCATTTTAGCTCTGATTCTAGCTCTGGCTCTAAATCTCGTTCTAGCTCTGATTCTAGCTCTGGCTCTAAATCTCGTTCTAGCTCTGATTCTAGCTCTGGCTCTAAATCTCGTTCTAGCTCTAGCTCTAGCTCAGTAGTAGCTGAAATTTCATCAATAGCGGCTTTTTCAATTTCTGTTCTTTCTTGCGTTAATACACCAGACATTGTTGTCACAGGTGTCATTGTAATGACTGCTACATTGTCTTCAGAGCTAGGTGGAGTAGTAGCATTTCGCGTATCGTCCTTGGCATATTGATGCAATGCTAAATCATCTTGCAATGGCATATGCTCTGTCATTGACTCAACAAGATCCTCTTCTGTTAGTGAATCAGCTGGTTGGGGACGATCTATTATTACAACACTGTCTGGAGAACATGATTCTTCCTCTTCATAGGCTACCGCCACATCCACTGGTTCGTTTTCCATTGCTTTCTGAGTACTTTCAACATGAATAGGCTGTGCCTTTTTCATTTGCTGTTGGATTCTCCATTTTTCTTTATCCGTTTTTAACATGAGGACATTAAAAGGAATACGACTTGTTTCTTCCTTCTGCACCGTATCAGCAGGTTGGTCGTCAACAAGTAATGGGTCATCCTTCGATGGCTGTACAACTGTTACCTCTCCGATATGAATCGTGGAATTTTCGATTTGTACTTGCTCTACTATCATTTCTTTCACGTGAATTTCAGATTGATCGGCAGAAAGTTGTTGAACTGTTTGGTCTTGCAGAACAGCTTCTTTCACTTGATCTTCAAAGGCCATGGCAAATGATGTTGTTTGAGGTATAGCCATATTAGATGACATACTCTCCTGCTCACCATTAGCCTCTACCGATACATCATCATCAAAATGAATAGGCTCATTTGCTAAAGGTAGCTCATCAGGTTCAATTATTTCATACTGCTCTACTTCAACCATTTGATCTATGCTAGCCGGCTCTTTTTCTTCTAGTATATTTTCATTAGCCTCATTTGTTGTCGTTTCTTTTATAGAGTTCGTAACCGTCACCATTTCGGCATCATGTACCGAGGTTTCTTGCTCCTCGTATTCTTCTTTTCTTTTATCTAATAATTCTTTGATGGGACTTGGTTTGGCAAATCCATAGACGGGTGAAGGTACATCTGTTGGCACAAAGCGTTTACGATTCTCAGGTAAAATGCTTTCAACTTTTTGTTCCTTCCACTGCTTTTTCTCTTTCGAAACAGATGCTGGTGCAGACGCAGACTTAACATTGACTGTCTCATGTTGTGCATCCCGAAACACTAAGCTTGCTCGTGAACGATATTGCTGTTCTACAGGCTGACTTTTCATCGTTGTTTTTCGACCAGTGCGTTTTGAACGATTTGCTAATAAATCACGAATCCCTGAAACCTCCACATCATAAACACTGGAGTCAACAATATGGTGGTTTAAATGCTTCGGTAAAGATAAATCACCAATCTGTCCATAATCATCATTACCCATTTGATCAAACATTTCTTTTTGTGGTGTGTAGGATGTCCCGCTTTCATCATCGTCAATCAATGGAAAACGGAAAGTCTTCTGCTTAGCCATCGGTACTTCATTTTGCGTATGTAGTTGCTCTGTCTGCTCTTCTTCGTAGCCATCATAATATTCTTCATACTCGTAATATTCATCTTCTTTATTTATAAATTTATTAATTTGTTTTTTAAACCAGTTCACTTCGTTTCACTCATTTCTCTTACACTTCATTTATAGCATTGGCTTGATTCATATAATTAATAGCTCAATGTCTATATCAAAAAGCATACCATAAAAACGCTCTTGAAACTTGCATTTAGAGGCTCATTCTAAACAAAAAAATCGTTACGCTACTAGCATATTAGTAACATAACGATTTAGGGCATTTCACCTTGATACAAGGAATAATATCATGATAAAACATTTAAATTTTAATAAATTCCTTTTCAAATAAAGGCATTTCTATTTAGTTGGTGTTTCAAAAGCACTACCAATAGTGGCATCTTCCGGTAATACTAAAATTCCTTTTTCAGAAGGAGCGTTAGGAATGGCTAATTCACGAGCTGAGCAAAGCATGCCGTAAGACTCAACACCACGTAAATTTCCTGCTTTAATGAGCATACCTGAAGGCATTACTGCACCAATTTTGGCAACAACTACCTTCTGACCTGCTTCTACATTAGGAGCACCACAAACAATTTGCAATGTCTCATCGCCTACATTTACGGAACAGATACTTAATTTATCAGCGTTCGGATGCTTGTCCTTTGTTTCCACATAACCCACCACAAATTTTGGAGAAAAGTCAACATCAAGGTTGATTGTAGCTCCATTTTTCTCGATGGCTGCAGTTAGTTGTGCTACTAGTTCTGGTGTCACTTCCACTAAGCCTCTTGCATCTGTTTGGATGTAGCTGCTTGCATTAAATAAATTAAACGCCTTTATTTCTCCTGTTTGTGCTTCTTTTAAAATAGCGATATCTCCAGCTCGTTCTACTACTGTTTTCACAATAGACTCGGTTGCTAATTGAACTAGTAAGACATCTCCTACATGGTCTTTGTTGTAAAATACGTTCATTGTTTTTCTTGCTCCTTTTTCACTCTGTTTTTGGCTAAAATAAAGATTGGTTCTAGTTCCCCATCTTCATAAATAAAAGATAATGATGTGATCGGTACTATACCGACAGTAAAGAAATGCATCGTCATCTGTGCTAATACATCATACCCTGTTTCATTGCGAATATCACCTATAATTAACACATCTTGATGTGGCACAGACAATGTCATATCGCCTTCCACCAGTGCTCGCATGTCTGTCAAAAAACTCTCATTTAAAATACGGCTAGCATCGTAGCCATCATTCACATTGACAAAATAAAATAGATTACCTGCTACCTCATCCTTTTTATATGCGGTTGGTAATTGCTTTACTGAAAAGCGTGCCATTTCTCGAATTTGCTCTACCGTTAATTGTAATGCTTCTAGCATGGATTCATCAATAAAACGATAGGTTTTACCCAAATCGAGCGCATAAAAAATACGTGTCTCCGCTGTATGCTCAGTTGTAATAAACGCATGTCCTTCTTTAGATGCTTGGGGATAAGAAGTCGCACGTATAATAGGATAAATTTGTGTAGTCGTTTGAAAGCCTTGTTCTTTTTCTTGCTCCATCGCATTAAAAGTCTGCTCAATCGTATAGACAACTTCCTCAATCGCTGCCTCTTGCTTATCATTGTATTTTGCTAAGATACCAGGTAATGAGAGCTCCATTCCTTTGTCAATCGTCTTATGATTCAATCGTAATTTATCATGCTTTTTATCAAAATGAAATTCGTATTTCTCTTCATTCAATCGTTTTTTTAATAGCTCTATCAGTTGTTCTGATTTCAATTGCTTCATTTTTCTCACATCCTGACTTCAAAATGAAACGGCTCACATGTTTGTGAACCGTCTGTTCAATCCAATCTATTTACTTCATTTTAACCGAATGTACAATTTTCGTCATCTCACGCAAATTAGTTTCAATATGTTTGGTCTGGGAAATCGTTGTCATTTTCACGCCGCCGCTACTAACAATTAGCTCCATCTCATTTTTATCTTCCGTCTTTAGAACCGCAGTGAAGCCAAAACGACCATTCTTGTCATAAGTCGACTCTTCGATAATTTTGTCCGCTTCATTTTCTTTTAAAAGATTATAATAAAGTTTACTGTCTTGCGCTTCTTCATCATTAATAAAAAGAATATAGCTTTCTTTTCCTTTTGAAATCACAATATTATAAGCATCTGAACTGTCTTCAACTTTAAAGTTTGAAGGTAAGTATAATTTGATATCTCCAATTTTCTCCGTATGTTCTTCTGGCTCTTCAGCAAAAACCGTCTCCGTTAATTGGAGCCCATTCGCAATTTGGTCATCAATCGATTGATTACAGCCAGAAAGGACCAGAAGTAAAAGCATCAGGCTGATAGTTTTTAGCCAGGTAAACGACATGTCCCTCTTCCTTTCTCTGCTAACTTTTTTCTATTTTAAAAAAATTATTCATCAGATGCAACCTAACTGCATGCTGAATACTAATTCCATTTAACTATTTTTGTAAAAATGTGAACAAATATTGACCAACCAATAGTGATACAATATGCTCAAACATTATCTGTCGACTCACTAAACCTTGCGTAAAAATACCTACAGCACCTGTACCTTGACGAATATCTCGACGTTTTGTGTATTGCTCCATAATAGGGCCAAGCTCTCCACCACCTCTTATTTCCTGGGCAATTTCTTTTGGTAATATAATTTGTGCACCAGCAGCTGTGAAAATGGTTCCATCAGAAACTGTTAATGCACCCCAATTACAAACATACATTTCATCATCTATTTCAGTTACGCCACCCTCTAAGCCAAATGCGAATTGTGCACCTGTTGTGTTCATGGCGTTTTTTGCACGATTAATCGCCCCTAGTCTCGTTTCTTCATTACTTATTGGTTGATCTGACACTTCAGAAGCAGCTTTCACATGCGTAAAGATGGCATCTTCAAAATATTGTCGAGCAATTACTTCAACTGCCTCTGTCTTCGCTTTATTCATTGTCCCAATGGCTATATTCATCTAATCCCCACTTTCTTTCCATAGAAAAAGATGCCTCTAAAAGGCATCTTTTTAACTTCTTATACATTAGCGCGAATTGTCTCTAATGTCGAACGATCTGCTTTTTTCACTAATTCAACAATTAATGCCTTGGCAGCTGCGTAATCATCAATATGAATAATGGACGCTGACGTGTGAATATAGCGTGAGCAAACACCAATAACAGCGCTTGGAACACCATCATTTGCTGTATGTACTCGCCCTGCGTCAGTTCCTCCCTGAGATACAAAGTACTGGTAAGGAATATGATTTGATTCGGCAGTATCTAAAATAAATTCTCGCATACCACGATGTGTGACCATTGTGCGGTCTAAAATACGAAGTAATGTACCTTTGCCAAGCTGTCCAAATTGATTTTTTTCTCCCGACGTATCGTTGGCAGGAGAAGCATCTAATGCGAAGAATAAATCTGGTTTAATCATATTTGCTGATACTTGAGCACCACGTAAACCTACTTCCTCCATAACATTTGCGCCTGAATATAAATGCGATCCTAGTTTTTCATTTTGTACTTCTTTCATTAACTCAATCGCTAGACCACAGCCATAACGGTTATCCCAAGCCTTAGCCATAATTTTTTTCGGATTGGCCATTGGTGTAAATGGACAAATAGGAATGATAGATTGTCCTGGACGAACACCCATACCCATTGCATCTTCTTTGTTGTCAGCGCCAACATCGATAAGCATATTTTTTATATCCATCGGCTTAGCACGTTCTGCATCTGTTAATAAATGCGGTGGAATAGATGAAACAACGCCAGGTATTGCGCCATTTTTTGTATAAACTTCTACACGCTGTGCAAGCATAACCTGGTTCCACCAGCCACCTAATGTTTGGAAACGGATCATGCCATTATCTGTAATAGAAGTAACCATAAATGCTACTTCATCCATATGTCCAGCAACCAACACTTTTGGCGCGTCAGCAACCTCACTGCGCTTAACACCAAAGATGCCCCCTAAATTATCTTGAACGATTTCATCCGAGTACTTTTCTAACTCAGAACGCATGAACGCACGTACAGCATGTTCATTCCCCGGAGCGCCTGGTAGTTCTGTTAATGTTTTAAATAATTGTAATGTTTCCTCATTCATGATGACTCTCTCCCCACGAAGTAGAATATTCTTCCTTGCCTATTGTAACACATTTATTTCCGAATTCGAAATATTGATACATTTCCTAAAACTGTTAAAGTGTGAACGTGCATTCACTCCATAGGCTATGCTAAAATATAGGTATAGAAAAAGGAGGAAAGATGTATGAAATTACGTGATTTTTTAATTGGTGTTGCAACTGGCTTAGCTGCCGCAGTCATTATTAAAGAAGCTAGTGAAAAAGTTTCTCCGTTCGTACCTGCAGGACAAGTACTTGAAAACATAAAAAGAGAGTTTAAAAAGGATGCACCGATTGACGGTTCTTGGATTTTTATGAAAACAGAAGATTTCACAAACGGTATTATGACTATTCCAGTATATCGCGGAGGAATCTCTCGTATGAATGAAGGGGAAATGCAGACTTTCGAGTTTGCTGCCGACGCACGCTCTGGTGTTGTAGTGGAACTAACAGAAGTTTAATCATGTATAGACAATAAGAAGCCATCTCCAATGAATGAGATGGCTTCTTATTGTTATTCGGATAAACCTTTATTATTAAAGTACTTTTTATACTTACGATAATAATTCAAGTTATTGAGGGTTAACTTCACCCAACGCTTCGTATTCATATCCTCATTAAAGTAAAGAGAGTTTGTATATTTGCCCTCACTAATTAATTTTTTTGCTTCTAGTTTAAGCTTTTCATTTGATGCATATTTGAATAATACGCCCTTAGGGATAATCATCCATAAATGTTTGTCCTGCACATATGTGACATCTTGCTCGATATTTAACATATGGTCATCAGCGACATACTTCATTAAATTATGACCACTTGCTGTTACATAGTAGCTAGAGCGACCATTACGTAAATTAATTTCAAATAGCTTATACTGCTTGTCTCGAATATCATATTTCATATCGAAATTTGCAAAGCCTGTATAACCGATATCCTCTAAGAAGAATCGTACTTGATCCATTAATTCTTTATCATAGGTTGTAACGATGGCTGCATAACTTCCGATTCCTTCAGGAGAATGTTCTTCTAGAATAGGATTACCTAGACACATCAGCTTTACTTTTCCATCTTTCCCTACGTAAGCATTTAACACACGCATATAAGAATCATCACCAGGAATAAATTCTTGGATAATCATAGTATCCTGATATGTTGAGCTATAAATCGCTTTTAATATGGCCGTTTTTTCCGCATCATCATGCGCAACAAATACTTTTTTCTTACCTGGGAATTTACATGCCCAATATTCTACAGAGTTTGAAGCTTTTAAAATAATAGGGTAATCAAATGGTGGTGTAAAGTTTTCATAGTTATCGGCTGTCACCGTTGTTGTACCTGGATATTTAAAATTATATTGATCACACATTTTATAGAAGTTTTCTTTCAATAAAATTTCATCCATCAACGATTCATCGATGTACGGTACAGTAAAATGCTCTTGTAACGCTGGCTTATTTTTAATAATCAGCTTAGCATAATCGTCTCCACATGCTAAAAGTAATAGTTTTTTATCAGCATATTTTTTTGCAACTTCTGCAAGTGCAGGTGCAAAAACATCTTGTTCATTTAAACGATCTATTTCTTGAAATTGTAGGATATGGCTATCTTGAGTCGCTGTTAAATGAGAACGTCCTAAGACAAGTGGTTTAATACCATATGCTTCATAAAACGCGCGTGCCATACCATATGCATTCATATCTGATCCTAGTAAAACTGGTAAAAATGGTTGTTCAGTTGCCATGTTTATTTCAACTCTCTTTTGTATTTTAGTATCGTGTTAAGTGTATCATATTTTCTATCCTGTTCACGAACAAAAAAGCGAGGTAATTGACATTTTATATGTCAATTACCTCGGCCTTTGCTGGCGCTATTAAAATGTAATAACAGCTTGTCTACTACGCTCAAGCTTATTCACAATTTCTTTGCCCGTTTCATCCCATTTAATCATACGGTAATATGCATCGTGATAGAAAATAAAGCTATAGCTATTGGTAAGCGCCTCTTTCATAAGTCGCTCTTTGGCAAATACACTTGTCATTGGGTAATCATCATACGCTAATACCCATAATGGATTCTGGTGAGCATGTGTTGGCATAATATCCGCCATATGCAATAATACTTCACCATTTTGCGTTAGCTTGATAACGGCATGTCCCTCACTATGTCCACCTGTATGAATCATTTCGATCCCTGGTATCACTTCCAACGTATCTTCATAGGTTTCAACTAAGTGCTGCACTGGCTCCCAATTCTCTTTCCAATACGTATTTTTAGAGCGGATATTAGGATTACGCATTTCATCCCATTCAATTTTCGTAACAAAAATTTTGGCATTCGGAAAAGTTGGCACAAGTACATCCTCTTCCCATTGTGTTAAGCCACCAGCATGATCAAAATGTAAATGAGTCATTAACACTGCATCAATATCCGCTGTTGTTAATCCCAGTTCCTGTAAGCTTTCCGTTAATGAGGATTCCTCGGTTACACCAAAGTTTCGTAATTGTTTTTCGTTTAATTTATTAAAACCAACTCCTGTATCAATCAGGTAGTTTTTGCCCTCATATTGAATGAGGATGGGTTCTGTTGGTAATTCAATTTGATTTTTTTCATTGACTGGATATTTACGTGACCAAAGCGGCTTCGGTACAACACCAAACATTGCCCCGCCATCTAGGCACGTAACACCCCCGTTAAGCCATGTTAATGACATTTTGTGAAACTGTAACTGATCCATCCATATTCCCCCTACAATTTAGTGATAAATTGTGATTCTAAGCGATAAATCGGCTGCCCTTTCGCAGAAAATTTCTCCTCATATTCCGTCATCACATTATCCTCTGGCATATTTGCATGTAGGTCGAGAGATACATACTTTAGTAACATACCATATTCAGACATACTGATTAAAGAATACTCGAACAGACCACGGTTATCCGTTTTAAAATGGACTTCCCCATTATCCACTAAAATCGACTCATATAATTTCAAAAAACCCTCGTGCATTAAACGTCTTTTTGCATGACGTGTTTTTGGCCAAGGATCTGAGAAATTCAGGTATACACGTGATACATCATTTTTATCAAAGAATTTATATAAATCTGCGCCATTTACTTTTAGTAAGCGTAAATTCGCTGGAGATTTTGCCTCTAGCACTTTTTCTAGTGCACAAACAATCACACTATCATAAAGCTCAATGCCAATATAATTAATCGTTGGGTTTTGCAAAGCCATGCCTGTAACAAATTGCCCTTTTCCAGAACCTACTTCAATATGGATAGGATTGTCATTTCCGAAAACAGACTGCCACTTTCCTTTAAAGTCTTCAGGATTTGGAATAATCACCTCTGGGTGATCTGTAATCATTTCCTCTGCCCAAGGCTTATTTCTTAATCTCAATGTTGTTCCTCATTTCTTTCTTGTGAAATTATTGATTTTTTATAGTATAACGTATTCCCCTACAATTCGCATGAAATTATTGCACAATGATATTTTTAGGCATCTTTAGCAATAACCTGCCATGCATTTTGCTGTACTGTACAGTGTATAGGGGTCCCTTGATTCACAACGCCCACGTAATTGCCATCCGTATGACAATCAACCTGATGAGCGCGTACACTCATATCAAAGTGTTGGCCCTGTAAAAAAGTAATTTCCTTAAATTTTGTATGCTTTTCAAAAAAAACAGTGATAAAAACAAGTAATAATTTGATACGTGATATTCCATGGACAATCGTTATATCCACATGGCCATCATCTGCTTTTGCAGCTGGTGATATTTTCATGCCTCCCCCGAAATAAGGCTGATTACTCATCGCTACAAACCATGCCTGCTGGAATTGCCATTCTTGTTCACCTGAAAGAATCGTTACATCAAAACGCTCAAAGCGAAATAACCCTCTCATAACAGCTACAGCGTAGGAAAGCTTTCCTAGCCCAATTTTATTCAGATAAAATTTAAGACGAGATGTATTAATTGATTTTGTCACATAGGCATCGAAGCCTATACCCGCATTATTAACGAAAATTTCCTTCCATTTATCACCGAGCTGAATAATTCCTGCATCCATCTGTGTATTGGCCATAGTGGTCCTTACATAGGCCTCTATTTGCCTCGCATGTTGAAAGATTGGGAAAAAGCGGGCAAAATCATTGCCAGAGCCTGCTCGAACGACACCTATAATGACGTATTTATTATGTACAACACCACTAACTACCTCATGGATGGTGCCATCACCACCAACAACGACAAGTAACATGTGTTCTTGCTGTTGCTGAGCCCATTGTTTGGCTATTTCCTTTCCATGTCCTTCATATTCCGTAAAAGCTACTTGATAGGTGATCGTTAGTTGCTGTTGCAGCTGAAGCCAAACCCTCTTGCCTTTCCCATTTCCTGCTGCCTCATTGACAATAAATAATACCTGCATATATCAGTCCTCTGTTGGTTGTGGCGCTTGCTGCCAAATGTCTCGATTAAAGGAGGTTGTTTGGACAGTATTTAAAATTGTTTGAGCAGCCCGTATTTGCATATGCTTCATAGGAGAGGAAACTTTTCTCAACTGCTCTATCCATTCGTGGTAATTTCGACGATCAACAAAGCGAACCCCAAATGGTGCACCAGGATAATCAAAATAACCATTCCGAGTTAGCACAACTTTACGGATAGGCATATCTATATTCTCTTGTTTAAATAATTGCGATAGCACCGATTCCATCCGCCCTAAATTAATTGTTGGATTCAGTACTTTAACGTCCTTAGTTCCCACTTTCTTCATCCAGAAGCGATCACTACCACCTACATAGACAGCTTGATTTTCAGCTTCTAACACCGTAATACAAATACATTCTGTTGGTGACATGAGTACTACATCAAGCTCAATAGGGGCTTTTCTTATTTGTAGAATGGGATAATAAAACAACAAATAGTTATCTGGTAACGTTTGCAATAATGTACGTAGTAAAGAGTCACGCATGAAACGAGGATCTACATATGATTTTTCACGTAATGTTGAACTAGCCCATTTCATTTGAAAATGGAAAAATTGATCGATAAACATTCGTTTCAGCTCATGGATGGATTGTGGTGCAAACACAATTTTAGGTTCAAATGTGAGCGTCGTTTCTTCTTCTGGAATAGTATCTTCATCACTGACAAGCTCGTTGGATATTTCTAGTTTTTCAACATCCTCAGTTGCTTCCTTTTGGCGACCAGCAAAGATTTTTTTGAAGAAGGAAAACCGTTCCTTTTCTTCGAAGGCATTTGTTTCTGCCTCATTGTCGTCATGTTGCCATTCGCTTATATCCTCTCCCAACTCCCACTGACGCTTAATGCGCTCCCACTGACTTTTCTTTAAGCGCACAAATTGAGTTGGATATCTCGCTAAATCAATTTGATAGCGTGAAATATAATCTTGTAATTTCACCAATTGTGCCATGTAAAGGTCACTCCATTCTTACTCACCATATCTATATTTCTTTTTATCTTGATTCAGCAATTGTTTTTTGTACTAAAAGCGTGTGTTCAAACGCTCGCTGAAATAGGGAGAACACTGTCAAAAAGCATCATGCTCTGAAGCAATGACGACGTGATCTACTCCAAATTGTCCCGAATCCCCCGACGAATGTTACAACCTTTAAGAGAAGATAGTTAACTGCTATCACAGCACAGGATGGCTTGAGGTTAACTTCTTACTTGCAGGCTTGAAAAAATTTAGACACTATTACACCGAGGCATCATGGATTATGATTGCTTTAGTAGAAAAAGAGGCAATTGTATACATTACATCGACATTTGTTCTACGAATTTCAATCTGTAAAATTATTCTTTCCTATCCTTTTTATTTTACATGACGACACTCAACATTACATCCATAAAAAAAGAGAACTATCCTTATTGGTAGTTCTCTAAAATGTTTTTTTATTTTGTATTTGAAGAAAGTGGTAATTTCGCTTCAAAAGCTTGTTGCAATTGACGTGTCCATTCCCCCGGTACACCAGCACCAATTTGGTTTCCATCAACATCAACTACAGGCGTCACTTCAGAAGATACAGACGAAACAATGATTTCATCCATCGTTAATAAATCAGCTTTTGTCATCGGTTCTTCAACGACAGGTAAATTAATTTCCTCTGCACATTTTAAAATGACTTGACGAGTAATGCCATTTAAAATGAAGTTATTCGCTGGATGTGTATAAAGCTTTCCGTCTTTAATACCATAAACATTCGCTGATGAGCATTCTGTCACGATATCCCCACGATGTAATATCGCTTCATAGCAACCTTTTTCAGCAGCCTCTTGCTTTGCTAATACTGCACCAAGTAGGTTTAAAGATTTGATATCACAGCGTAACCAACGAATATCCTCAACAAAAGTAGCCTTTACCCCTTTTTCAAAGTTTTCATATGCACGTGCACCCTCTTTAACATTACCAGTTAATACAGCTGGAACACTCGCATCTGGGAAAACATGATTACGGGAATTAGCACCACGTGTAATTTGGAAGTATACATGCCCTGTATCTAGATTATTTTTTTCAATTAGCTCATGTAATAATTTGTGTAAAACGTCCTTTGTATAAGGAATAACAAGACGAATTTTTTCGGCGCTTGCATAGAAACGATCAATATGCTCTTGTGCTGTAAACATATTTCCGTTATAAACTTTGATTACCTCATAAATGCCGTCACCGAATTGATAACCTCGGTCTTCTGGAGATACCACAATCGATCCTTCTTCAACAATTTGATCATTCCATAATGAATATGCCATGTTTTGTTCATCCTTTTCGTCTTTGAGTTATTTTTTTCCTGCAAGTTCAACAATTGCTTCAGCATAAATTGCTGCAGCTTTAACGAGATTTTCAACGACAACAAACTCATCTGCACGATGCGCTACATCTGGCTCTCCTGGAAACAGCATGCCAAATGCCACTCCTTTTTTCATCACACGTGCATACGTCCCACCACCTGTCGATAATAGCGGTGTTTCTCTATCACCCGTTTGACGTCTATAAATAGCTGCTAATGTCTGGATAAATGGATCATCTTCACTGACATAATGCGGTTTGGAGTCGTCTTGAATATCTAGTGAGAACCCTTTTTCCACCGTTAAGCGTTGAGCCGCCATTATTTTTTCATCGAATGGGTAGGACACAGAATAGCGCATACTAATTACTAAACTGCCACCTTTATGAACATCATAGCTGACGATACCTGGATTTAATGTAGTTTTTCCTGACATTGCATCCTCAAATTGTAGCGCAAGCTGATGGCCATAATGATCCTGATAAAAAGCATGTGCGATAAAGTCAACAAATTGTTTACTTGCCTCTGTCGTCAACTCTTGTTGTAAAAATGCTGCAAGATAAACAGCTGCATTAACACCTTTTTCTGGTTCCATTGCATGGGCTGCTTTACCTTTGATAGTTATTATATAGCGAGAGTCCTCCATTAATAAAGAGCCTTCTAGCTGATTTTTGCTTAAAAATGTTTGAAAATTCTGTTCGAATGGCTCGAAGACATGCTGAATTGTTGCTTTCGCAAAATCAGGTACCATATTTGGGCGCTTTCCTGCATTAAATAGTAGTAGTTGTTCTTTCGTTGCATCACCTATTTTATTTTGAGAGAACACAAGCTCGGCAATGCCTTTTTCCGCATTGATGAGCGGGAAATCCGCATCTGGTGCAAAACCAATTGTCGGCATTTCCTCTTGTTTAAAATAGTGGTCGACACAGCGGAATCCTGTTTCTTCATCCGTACCAATAATCATTCGTACTCTTTTTTCTAATGGAATACCTGCTTCTTTCACAAGCTTCATAGCCATCCATGCCGCAATCGTAGGACCTTTATCGTCAATCGCACCACGTGCATATAACTTACCGTCTGCTACTGTACCGCTGAATGGTGGGTATGTCCAGTCAGCTTCGTCTCCAACCGGTACAACATCAACATGACATAAAATACCAAGTAATTCTTCACCTGAACCCATTTCAATATGCCCAGCATAATTATCAACATTTTTCGTTTGTAAGCCTTGGTTCTGACCTTTTGCTAGTAACCATTCAAGCGCTTGAAGTGGACCATCTCCAAATGGTACTTCAGTAGTTATTGTATCCTCATCAAGAACACTATTAATTTGCACAAGCTCCTGTAACTCTTGTATCAATTCATCTTGCCTTTCTTTTGCAGCCTGTAACCAATCCATACCATATACCTCCTTCAAAGTATCAACATTATTCTACACCTTACAACATATATGACAATCAGCTTTCTGACAACTATTTTCAGTAACTTCTACTGACACTACCACATATAGCATGTTTTTCACGTATTCCCACAAAATACAGTATAAAATTTATGTTTCAAATGTAAATTTCTCTTGCATTCACTAGAAAATTAAGTAGTTTTTCTATATAATGAAGTTATCAGAATAATTGTTCTGACTATAAAATTAGAAAAAGGGATGTCTAAGGCAGCTACTTATTAGCCTAAGTGCACTCCGCACATATTGTCGTCCGCTAGTCTTTGCCAAGAGAATTAAGATGAAGGAGTGGTTCATTTAATGAAACCAACTACTGATCGAATGCTTAATCGTATTAAAGACGTGTACATGTTTATTTTAGACAAAGGAACCGTGTCTACACAGGATTTAGTCGAAGAGTTTAGTATCACTCCTCGCACCGTTCAAAGAGATTTGAACGTGTTAGCCTTTAACGATTTGGTAATGAGTCCAAGTCGAGGCAAATGGACAACGACGAAGAAAAAAGTAAAAATGACGTCTTAGTTTTACGTTTTGTACGTAAAGCATTGTGTATGGAAAAAGAATGACCTTTCGTCGGGGTCATTCTTTTTTGTCATTATAAGCGTATTAGATTTTTTTATGGCTTATTGGAAGGGCTGGTCATTTCACTGTTGTGCATTCAAAACATACATTTCACATCCCCTTTATGCTCTATACTTACGTAAAAATTTCCCTATGTGCTCCTTCAAGATTATTTTGACTATTTACAGTTGCTTAACAATCCGTTAAACTCGAAACATTCTAAATGTTGAGAGGAGGGTTTTATTTGAAATTGTCAACGTACTTTCATCCATTAGTTTGGATCATCTTAGGCGGAACAATATTTACACGTATTGCAAGCTTTATGGCAATGCCTTTTTTAGCTATTTATCTACATAATGAAATTCAAGCCTCCCCTTTACAAATTGGGTTGACGATTGGAATTGCGCCACTTATTTCCACTATTGGTGGATTTTTCGGTGGTTATCTAACAGATCGCTTTGGTCGAAAAAGTGTTATTTTACTAACAATTATTGTTTGGAGCCTTGTATTTTTCGGCTTTGCAACTGTTCATACCGTATGGCTCTTTGTCCTATTCAATGCCTTGAATGGTCTTTGTCGTTCATTTTTTGAACCTTCCACACAGGCATTAATGATTGATTTTACACCTGCTGATAAACGAAAAAGACTATTTTCATTACGTTATACAGCCATTAATATTGCAGCGGTCATCGGCCCTATTATCGGTGTGTACATCTCACAGCTATCAAGTCCAAGTATCCCCTTTATGCTGACAGGTATTATGTATATCATTTATGCTGTATTTTTATTTTTCGTGTTAAACCGTTATCAAATGCAACAACCTAAAGCTGTCACTCAAACAAAAATACTAAGCACATTCACAATCCTATTGACAAATCGTGTACTACTTAGCTTTATTTTAGGTGCCATCCTAATCAATATAGGATACTCTCAATTTGATTCTACATTACCACAAATCATTGAATTAAAAATTGAGGAAGGTGCGAAACTTTATTCGCTATTAATCTCTCTCAATGCAGCGGTTGTCTTATTATTACAATTACCAATAAGCATTGTATCAGAGCGATTTTCATCGTCCGCAACATTGTTGGTAGGTATACTGTTCTTTGCAATTGGTCTATTTTTGTTCGGATTCTCCAATAATTATACGCTCTATATCATCGCCATGATTATTTTTACAATAGGTGAGATTTTTGCCTTCCCAACAATGAATGTTATGATTGATGAAATTGCACCAGATACACAAAAAGCAACTTATTTGGGCGCTGCGCAATTTAAAAATTTAGGCGGCTTTATTGGACCCATAATAGGTGGTTGGTTATTGACTCATTATATGAATGCTATGTTTGCTGTCATCGCCATTCTTGTATTATGTAGTTGTTTCTTTTATAGATCCAAAACGACAACGCATTAAAAAACGCTCCATTGCTATCATTGGCTAATGATAGAATGGAGCGTTTTTTAAATACTATAGTCTTCGTCAGCAGCGACCTCAGCATAACTAGAATATTGATCTTTACCTGCATTTTTAGATTGATATAGTGCCTTATCCGCCCGTTCAAATAAGCTCATTTCTGTCTCTTCAGCATGATGATATATAGCGCCACCCATGCTGACAGATAATACGGACCATTTTTCACTAGCATATCCCTCATATTTTACGGTTCTGATTTGAGTCAAAATGGCCTTTGCAATTTGTTGCATCTGTTGTTCTGTCGTATCGTACAAGACAATGGCAAATTCATCTCCACCAAATCTCACGACAAAGCCATTGTTTTTCACTACATGCTTTAAAATCATGGCTGTTTCAATCAGGATACGATCCCCTTCAACATGCCCAAATTGATCATTTACTTGCTTAAAATTATCCAAGTCGATTAACAATAAACCCGGCACATTCATTTTTCGTTTTTTTAATAAATTGTCAAACTTCCGAATATAGGTAGCACGATTATAGACACCTGTTAACGGATCGAATGTGGCAAGATAGATTGTTTTAGATAAAATTTTATTGATGACTAATAGCATAATAAATGCTGTTAGCAAGGCAATGGATAGTAAAATCCAAAATTGTTTTGTATTTTTTTGGAGCGCTTCTATTTTAGTAAAATTGACAAATTTCACATAAACAAGCCTTTTTGAAGACTCCCCTCTCACTGTCTCTGCTTCATAAGGCAAAAAAAGATGCGTTTCTATATAACCATGATGTAATGCTTTTTGAAATTCAACTGGCTCCATTTTTTTCTTTGCTAGCTCAAAATATTGCTGAAATTGTTTGGATTGATCTCGCACGGTGATCTTCTTCAATCTAGAATCATCAAAAAAAACTCCACCGGCGTTAATGATTTGCACTTCTACTAAATCCTCGTATTTAGCAATTAAGTATTCTGCGGTTTTCTCAAAATTAAAGGTTTGAAAGACTGGATCATTCAGTAAGTCTATGCCTAACTCAAGCAGATATTTCTTATCATGCGTTGCCAAATAGCCGAACTTTCGGTATTCTCCTGTCGTTGTCGAAATATCTATTCCATCTGTATAAAACTCACCACTAGCACGCCGCTCATCCAATAATGCCGAAAAACGCTGACAGCAGCTCGAAAAATCCAAACCAATATCTTTCTCAAATGTCGTGTAAATCACCTTGTTGGATCGATCTACTATGTAAATATCCATACCATGCTTCTGTTTCTTCTGTTGCAAATCCCAAGTTTCAATAGCAGGATTTTTGCGATAATCGTTTTGTAATTGTCTAAGTTCCTGTTCCATATTATCTGACATATTTTTATCAAAATAAAAATGAGCATTATCGATCGTTTGCATATCTGTCAGAATATGATTTTCAATTAATACTTTATTCATGGCCACTTGCTTCTCGATATCTGCCACTAGTATTTGTCTGTTGACATATGAAATGACAGCAACGAGTATGACTGCAAAAGCTATTAAAGATAGTAATAATTTTATACGCAGGTTCTTCATATGTTTGTCCTCTACCTATTTTCACCATCATATTTTAAAAACTTTAGATAATGATAAGCTACATGAGTACATCACAGTAACTCATTCATATTATACCGTTACTGTCATCATACTGTATATAAAAAATCCCCGATGCTATAGTAGCACCGAGGATTGTGTTAATGATTGTTTTGTAAGCTGGCTAGCTCTTCTGCAGTTAGTTCACGATATTCACCTAATGCCAGCTTATCATCTAGTTGAAGATTCCCCATAGACAACCGCTTTAAATACGTTACACGTTTACCCACAGCCTCAAACATTCGTTTCACCTGATGAAATTTGCCTTCCTGAATGGTCAGCTCTATTTCTGATTGCTGTGCAGATTGTAGAATCACAAGCTTTCCAGGCTTTGTAACGTAGCCATCATCTAATTCCACGCCATGCGCAAATTTCTCGACATCTTCTTCCGTCACAACGCCCTCAATCTGTGCAAAGTAAACCTTTGGCACATGTTTTTTCGGAGACAATAAATTATGAGCAAGCAAACCGTCATTGGTTAATAACAGTAACCCTTCTGTATCTTTGTCCAGCCGACCAACTGGGAAAGGTTGAAAATGCTGATGCAATGGCTCTAATAAATCAATCACCGTTTCGTCTCTTAAATCTTCTGTTGCAGAAATAACATCAGGTGGCTTATTCATCATAAAATAGACAAACTCTGTATAAACAACGCGCTCTCCAAACACTGATACAATTTGCTGTTCTGGGTCTACATGTAGCGCTGCGTCTTTAACATAAGCACCATCCACTGTGACAGCCTTTTGCTTTAATAGCTGCTTCACTTCTTTACGGGAACCATACCCCATATTCGCTAGTAATTTATCTAAACGCATAGTACCACTCCTATTTCATTCCCAGCTTGCTCATAATGCGCGTTAATCGTTCTCCCAATAACTTTTGTGCCAAACCTAAGCGCAGTGATAAAAAGCCGTAAACAGCCACACCAACACCCGCACAAATAATAGAGAATAGTAATGCTGAGAATTTACTATCAACTGGGCCCATAAGCAATTCCAATAATTTATGCACAACGAGCACGCTAATTGCCATTGCCATTGTCAATAAAGCAATCAACATAACACGACGAACAACCATTTCTGATCGATAATTCAATGTTTTTCGTAGCACAAGGATATTGATAAGAATCGATACACTATAGCCAATTGCAGTTGCCACAATGGCACCATCTGCCTCCAGCCAACGAATAAATGGAATATTTAACGCTAGCTTTACGAATATCCCTGATAATAAGCTGAAGACAATCCACTTTTGAAAATCAATCCCTTGTAACAACGCTGCTGTTACTTGGAATAACGCAAATAAAATCGCAACTGGTGCATAATGCGCTAATATAGTAGCACCCATTTCACTTTCTGAATAAAGCATGAAGTAGATTTCATTAGCTAAAAGAGAAATACCTACTACAGCTGGCAATGTAATAAAGATTAAAATTTGATAGGTTTTATCCATCGCATGGCGTAGCGATAAATACTCACCTTGTGTGTAATATTTTGTAATCGTCGGTACTAATGCCATTGAAAAGCCTGTCGCTAGCATGACCGGAATGATGACAACCTTATGTGTCATAAAGTTTATCATCGATAAATAAGTATCTGTCACTTCTGCTAAACCAATGGAAGTCATCGCCCCATTAAATGTAAGCATGTCAACTAATTGGAATAACGGGTTGGCTACTCCAACAAACACCATTGGTATGGAATAGGTAATCACTTCTTTATAAATATTGGACATCGGTAGCTGTGTAGACGTCACACTTTGGCTACGTAATAAGTTGAATTCAGGCTGATATTTTTTCCAGTAGTAATAAAGAACACCTAATCCACCGATTGCCCCAATAAAGGCAGCAAACACAGCAAACGAAATCGCTGTCTCTGGCTTCCCTTTGAACACCACAACGACTAAGAAAGAACCACCAAGTAACACAACAATTCGCACAATTTGTTCTACCAATTGAGAAACTGCCGTAGGCTCCATTTTGTCATAGCCTTGGAAGAAGCCGCGCCATAGACTCATAAATGGTACGACGATTAAGGCAAAGCTGACCCAGCGAATCACCGAAGCAATCTGTTCAACCGTAAAGACTTGTTCCTCACTTTTAATAACTAGCCCTGCTATCGGCGTTGCAAGCAGGAAGAGTGCAATAAATGCCCCGAAGCCTGTTACCATCATAATGAGTATGCCCGATTTCATCAGCTTGCGACCTGATTGATAGTCTCCCATTGCATTATACTTGGAGACAAATTTAGAGACGGCTATTGGCGCACCTGAAATAGCTATTGCCAACATAATAGAATAGGGAATATATGCATACTGATAAAGCGCAATGTTCTTTTCGCCAACAATTGCATAAAACGGAAAAATATAAATTAATCCGAGTACCTTCGATAAAAACATCCCCAGTGTTAATATCGCAGTACCTTTCATTAAATTGGACATCATACCCATCCATTCATTGTAAAATCAATATTATTATCGTAACACTTCAAGGATACTTATAAAACATTTTCGTTTCTGTTACTTCAAAGAAACCAACATGCAAGCGCTATCACCTTGTGAATAGCATAAGTAAACCAACTGTAATCTTAACATATTTATAGGAAATGAGACGCATAAATACACCAAAAAGTTCATTCAAAAATACCTGATGAAAAAAGACCTTAAAATAATCGGTGAGGAATGGAACATCCCCACCGATTAACCGTATTTCTTATACCATGTCCACAAAGAACTTTTTATACCACACTAGGAATACATAAACCGTCCAAATATATCGACCGCGATTTGCTTTCCCTTCATAGTGCTCATCTAGATAACCCACTAATTGTTTTGTATCAAAGAATTCATTCGCAAAGTCCGTTGTAAACATTTCTTTCACCATGCTGTAATACTTTTCTTCACGTAACCAGTGACGAATTGGCACTGGGAAACCAAGTTTTGGCCGTTTCGCCCATTCCTCTGGTAATTCTTGATGTGCCGCTTGACGTAAAACATATTTTGTATCAATGTCGTTGACACGATATCTGGATGGAATATTTTTCGCTAATTCCATAACTTCTTTATCTAAAAATGGTACACGTAATTCAATTGAGTGAGCCATACTCATTTTATCTGCTTTTAATAAAATGTCACCAGGCATCCAAAGGTTTAGATCAAGGTATTGCATTTTTGTCACATCGTCATCACCAGGCACTTCATCATAAATTCGTTTTGTAATCGATTTTACAGATGGCGCATTTTTATAAGCTGGTTTTAAAACGTTAATGGCATCTACTTCATCCCACACGACTGCTTCTCCAATAAAACGCTCTTCTACCGTTTGAGCACCTTTAATCAGGAAGTTCGTATATTGATTTTTCGGTAGGGCTTCTGCCATTCCTCGTAATGTTTTACGAAGACCTAATGGTAGTTTTTCGTATTTTTGCATTTTCCCTGAGTTTTGATACCAAGCATAGCCACCAAAAATTTCATCTGCGCCTTCACCTGATAGCACAACTGTTACATCTTTTGATGCAAGCTCTGAAAGGAAGTAAAGTGGCACTGAAGATGGATTGGACTGTGGCTCATCCATATGCCATTGAATTTTAGGAAGAGCTTCAAAACACTCATCTGCTGTAATATATCTACGTTCATTTTGAATATTCAACGTATCTGATAAATCTTTTGCAAGATTTGTCTCATTGAACATATCTTCATAGTCAGCAAATCCTACTGAGAAGGATTTATCTGGGCGTAATAAAGAAGTAATATAACTAGAGTCAATACCACCAGATAAGAATGAACCAACTTTTACATCACTAATTTTATGAGCTTCTACAGACTCTTTAACCGTTGACTGAATTTCTTCGATATATTTTTCAATCGGTGCGTCTTTTGCATGGAATTTTTTATCCCAATATTGCACAATTTGCTTTTGTCCATTTTGAATCAGCATATAGTGTGCAGGCGGTAATTTAAAGACACCTTTAAAGAAGGTTTCATCCATTGAAGAATATTGGAATGTTAAGTATGGGCGTATCGCCTGTTTATTTAATTCTTTAATAAATGAAGGATGTGGTAAAAACGATTTTATTTCAGAGCCGAAAATAAATGTACCATCTGTTGTATGCTCAGAATAGTACAATGGTTTAATACCAAAACCATCACGTGCAATAAATTGTAAATCATTCTTTTTATCCCAAATACAGAAGGCAAACATCCCACGTAGTTTTTTCACAAAATCTACGCCATATTCTACATAGCCATAAATAATGACTTCACTATCTGACTGTGTTTTAAACGTATGACCTTTTTCAATAAGATCTGCACGTAACTCTTGGAAGTTGAAAATTTCCCCATTAAATACAAGCACAATATTGCCGTCTTCACTATATAATGGTTGATTTGCTACTTCTGATAAGTCAATAATACTTAATCGACGGAAACCTAACGTTACTTTATCGTCACTATGAATACCGCCGCTATCTGGTCCGCGGTGAATAATTGTATTCATCATATTTTCTATTGTTTGATGATGATCAATCACATTTGTTCCATTAATATAACCAATAAATCCGCACATTCTATTTTTCACCTCATAATTTAGTGCATAACCTTTACCATAATAGCATGAAAAGACGTTCATTTCATGCTGACAATGCTAATAAAGGAAAACTTTCATCGAAACAATTGTATAACAAAGATTCATGTGTTTCATTCTACTATAAACACTCTTCATCACGAAAGATGAGATAAGGAATTATAAAACACTTTTCTATTATTTTCAATGTCCAAGAAAGCCCCTCTCTATATAGACTTCATGTATAATAGGAAAGATTCCTAATTTGAACAGAAAGTGAGTTTCTAACTATGTATGATGTAATCGTGATCGGTGGTGGCCCATCTGGTTTAATGGCGGCGATTGCTGCCGGAGAGCGTAAAAAGAAAGTGTTATTGTTAGAAAAAGGCGCAAAACTTGGCAAGAAATTAGCCATCTCTGGCGGTGGACGTTGTAATGTTACTAATCGTTTACCTGTCGAAGAAATCGTCAAGCATATACCTGGCAATGGTCGTTTTCTTTATAGTCCATTTACAGTTTATAATAACGAAGATATTATCGCATTTTTTGAAGGGCTTGGTGTCGCCCTAAAAGAAGAGGATCACGGCAGAATGTTCCCTGTATCTAATCGGGCACAAGATGTAGTTGATACACTAATTCGTCAGCTTCAACGACTACATATTGAAGTTCGTTTACACACAGCCGTCAGTAAGCTTCTGATGGACGAAGATAAAATTTTGGGTGTACGTCTTGCGGATGGCTCCGAAGTCCGTAGTCAAGCAGTTGTTGTAGCAGTTGGTGGCAAGGCAGTCCCACAAACTGGTTCAACAGGTGATGGCTATCCTTGGGCAGAGCGTGCTGGTCATACAATCACGACGCTCTTCCCAACAGAGGTGCCTGTTCTATCAAAAGAGGACTTTATCCAAGCGCGTGAGCTTCAAGGTCTAGCATTGCGTGATGTCGCTGTCTCTGTGCTCAACAAAAAAGGCAAGACACTTGTCACACATCAAATGGATATGCTCTTTACCCATTTTGGCTTGAGTGGCCCCGCTGTTTTACGCTGTAGTCAGTTCGTTGTGAAAGAGTTAATGAAAACAGGCTATGAACCAGTGACAATGCGTATTCAGACACTGCCTCATTATAATGAAGAAACATGTCTGCAATATTTAAATAAACTAATCAAGGAAGATCCAAAAAAGGCTGTGAAAAATGTCTGGAAAGGCATTACACCCGAACGGTGGCTCTTATTCTTATGTGAGCGAGCAAATATCGATGTCCAATCAACGGGTGCTGAGTTATCCCAAGAGAAAATTCGTCAATTAGCACATTTACTAGTCAATTTCACATTAAAAGTGAGCGGCACACAGTCACTTGACAAAGCGTTTGTTACGGGCGGTGGTGTCTCTGTAAAAGAAATCGAGCCAAAAACAATGGCATCAAAGAAAAAAGAAGGTTTATTCTTCTGTGGAGAAATTCTTGATATTCATGGCTATACAGGAGGCTATAATATTACCTCTGCTCTCGTAACGGGACGTATTGCAGGAATGCATGCTGCATTATAATAGAAGAGAAAGACCTTTTGGCAAGGCAAGGGGTTGATTTCCGTTCAAGGGGCGTCCGATAAGCCGCCTCCACCATGTGGAAAAAGTGTCTTTTCTTTATCTTTCATTTAGCTGTTGCGATCGAATTGCCCATTTGTATAATTAGAGGAAGAACAGGCTCTTATTTTCAATGTGGAGAAGTGTTTAGTTACAACACGCTTTAATAAATGCGTAGTGAACACCTAAACTTTATTTAAAAACCTTTGCTAAAAAGTTAAATATTTGTGGGTTGGAGTGGAAGGCTACTTAACTCCCGTGGGATAGTGAGACAGTTGAAACCCTACACAGAGCGGTAGCGGAGGAAGCGGCTCGCCCACAGGAAAGCAAGTAGCCAGCAACGGAAATCCATTTTCATCTTTCACAAAAATGCTATTGATTGCTTTGTTTTTCAACACTATGAAAAAGCGTGTCCAAGAAAAAAACGGACACGCTCTTTTTAGCTTTCACTAGACATATAAACTTCTTCAAACGGCTGGATAATGACAAAGCCTTCACCCGAAAATGCCATCTGAATGGATTCGCCACTGCCACGACCGATAAATGTACGGAAGCTGATATCTGTTTTAAACTCAGGTGTTAAATTTCCTGACCATGCAACGGTAGCATGTGGATCAGTATAAACTGTTTCACCTGGTTTCACTAATAATGTCAATGGTTCGAAATGGGTTGTAATGGCTACTTTCCCTGTTCCTTGTAGTGTTACATTGAATAGACCACCTGACATGATGCCAGCCATTTTACGCATTAAGCGTATATCCCACTCAATACTAGGTTCAAAGGCAAGTAAATCATTTCCGTTTACACAAATACTGTCATTTTTCAAATCAAAGACCGTTACTTTCTTTCCTTGGTCTGCTAAATAAAGTCTTCCTTTTCCGCTTGCTTTCATCAATTGCGTGCCTTCACCTGTTAAAGCCTTCTTAAACATCTTACCAAGACCATGCTCCAGCACACGCTCACGTTCAAATTTAATATCACCCGTATAGGAAATCATTGCACCCATTTTTGACCATACTTCACCGTTTAGATTCACTTCTAATACTCGTTCAGTTTCCAATTCAAAATAATCATTTTCATTGTCATCTTGCTGTGTTTTATGAACAAATTCATCTAAAGAAAATTTCCCCAAGATTCATCCCTCCTAATTACCTTATATACGTTTACAGTTGAGAAAAGATTCAAATTTTAGCGTATTGTCCCTCATTGTGCATTTCGTTACAAAATTCCTCTTTTAATAACAAAATCACTTCATTTCCAGTCATGTTATTGACATCAAGTATACACTGTTATACATTAAACGAAGAAATGAAAATTGTTATATAACAATCGCTACAAAAAAATAACTATATAAGTGCCATGTGCGAAATGACACTTATATAGTTCCTGTCTCAATTGAAAGCTCACTTTATTGAGTAGCGGAGACATCTCCAACATTTTGTGCTGCTTTTAAAGCAGTTTGTTTACGTACATCTGCACGTAGTGTTAACGAAATAATTAAGGAAGCTGCGATTAACCCAGCAAATACATAGAACACAGGAATATAGCTTCCGTAAGCATTTTTAATTGTACTTACTAACAATGGTCCGAAAATACCACCTAATGACCAAGTTGTTAATAAATAGCCATGAATAACGCCAAGTTGCTTTGTACCAAATAGATCACTAGCAAATGCAGGTAAATTCGAGAATCCACCACCGTAGCAACTAACAACTAAGAAAATAAGTGCTTGGAAAATAATTACGTTTGTTGTATGTGGTAGGACAATAAATGTAATTAATTGTGCTGTAAAGAAAATAACAAAAACGTTTGAACGACCAATATAATCAGACACAGCGGCCCAAATTAAACGACCACCACCATTAAATAGCCCCATTATGCCTACCATTGCAGCAGCACCTGCAACTGATAGACCAACAATCTCCTGTGCCATCGGAGAGGCAACAGATATCATCATAATCCCCGCAGTTACATTGACTAAATGCATGGACCATAACATCCAGAAATGCTTTGTTTTGACAGCCTCACGCGCTGACATCACTGCTAAATCTTTCTTTACTACTTCTTTGCCTTTATCGGCAGCTGCCTTCATATTCGCTGGCATATAACCAGGCTTAGGCGGCGCTATATATGAAGCCCCTAAAATCATCAACGTGAAATAACTTGCCCCTAAAATAAAATACGTTGTAGAAATGCCAACTGCCTCCATTAAGTTGGCTGCGACTGGCGCTGTAATTAATGCACCAGATCCAAATCCAAGTACGGCCATACCTGTTGCTAGACCACGGCGATCTGGGAACCATTTTACAAGTGTTGATACAGGGGCTATATAACCAATCCCCATACCTAATCCACTAAGAACACCATATGTTAACCAGTACATGACAACAGAATCCATTGAAATCGCTACACCCGCACCAGCTTGTCCTGCTCCAAATAAGACAGCTGCTACCATCGCCGATTTACGTGGCCCCATTTTTTCTACTAAGCTACCAAATAATGCGGCAGAGAAACCTGCAAGCCCCATCATAATGGTAAAGGCAACCGTTACCTTTGTTTCACTCCATCCCATTTCTGTGACAATCGGTAGCTTATATACACTGTATGCATAGGCTCCACCGATTGAAAGGTGAATAGCGATTGCAGATAATGCAATTAACCATCTATTTTTATTCATAAATTCTCATTTCTCCCCTCTTTTGCTACCTGTGAAAATTCTATGAACGTCCATGTAAAACAATTTACCACTTAGAATTATTCAAATGCAAGATGTTTTTCTAAAAAATATTATTTCTCCAAAAAGTATTTTGTTTTTTCATCAATGATTTTCATCACATAAACCTTACAGTCTCTAAGTATAAATTCGTTTTTCCTACAAAAAACATGACAGCTTTTAGCTAATATTACTTTTCTACTCTATTATCCCAGGCATTATTAATTATATTAATATAATTATTTTTGTGCATAACTTCACATTCTGATGTTGTATACGTCTTATTTTACCAACAATATTTTTATGCTCACTTCTCTAAAAAAGAAGCAGATCAAATCAATGAATAATAGAAATTTTTAGAACAAAAGAGAATTTCACCATATAAATGTACGAAATTTTAATTTTTAGAAGTAGCAATAAAAATTAAAAATCAATTCTGTTTTTACTTAAATTTTCAAAAAAATAATTTATTGACAATACAGAGTATGCATATTTTATAAATAGCTTTCAATCGCTCCCTATTTTTATTATTCAAATATACATTTTTATTTCAGGAAATTGAATATTAATGGCAACTAAACAAAATCAATTGCTTCTTATAGAATACAATTAATCTGGAACAAGACGATTTTCGAAGTCATATTGTTTTTGTAAAAAAATAAAACAAGCGCTACAAAAAAACAGCATGTTAGAAGCTACCTCTAACATACTGTACAGAAAAATACATTTTTTAATTTGTTTTTCCTTTCATAAAAAGCATAACTTTTATTTCTTTATAATAAATACATAGCAAAATCCCTAGTAAAATCAGTAAGGAGCCATAAATTTGGACACTGGTAGGAAATTGCTTTAAAAAAATCGCACTCAACAGCATGGCAATAGCTGGCTCAAAATTCAATAACAGCGAAGCATTCGTCGAGCCTATTTCCTTCATTTTTTGATTCCACATTAAATTACTAACCCCATGAATAACGATTGCTGATAAAACTAGCAAAATCCAATAGGGGTATGTTACTTGCCAATTTGTTTGCGGCAATATAGTAAAAGAAAATGGTATAAGCATCAGTAAGCCAATTAGATTTGTATAAAAGGTGATGGACTGAGCTGACATTTTTAGACTAAGATGATTCACAATAATAAGGAAGAAGGAAAAGCTTAGCATTGTAATTAAACTTAGCACCTCTCCCTTACCAATAGAAATGGTGATGAGAGCTCCTTTTGTAATGATAAGACCAACTCCTACAAATGAAATGATTGCACCTAGCCAAAATATGCCGTTCCGTGATTCATGATAAATCAATTTATTCAGTAATGATGTGATAATCGGTGCACAGGCTAATATTAAAGCCGCAGTGATAGGAGAAGTATGCTGAAGGCTGGCATAAAAACTATAGTGATTAATGGAAACGCCCAGTATTCCTGCAATGACCAACAATAGTAAATTCTTGCGCGTAAATATTGTTCGGGTAATAGCTTTCCAACTAATACATCCCAAAAATAAAACAATGATAATTAGCCTAAAAATGGCGACTGTTATAGGAGCCCAGTGTTCAATTAAAATCGAGCCAATAATGAAGTTACTGGCCCAAAAAAATACACAGCTAAATAAAATCATATAGATAGTGAATTGCTTCATATTAATCGTACCTGCATGTAAAGAGACTTCTACATAAGTTCTGGGTCAACTATTAAAAATCTACTTCCCTTTCCTTTATTAATCTTTTCTATTAAAACATAAGTATAGCAAACTAGAAGATTTCTAGTTTGCTATCATATCTAAATAAGGGGGATTTAGATTTATACTTAGTTGATAAACTTACCATTTGACATAACCACTCGGTTAGATGGTTTACGTGCAATGACCTCAGCACTTGATACTGCGTCAAAGAATACAAAACTTGCTTCGTCTTTCACATTCGGCCAAACCTTCTGACCATTTGCATCTAATGGTGTTACACCATTTGTAATATATTTTAATGTTTGTCGAATAGAGCGTTCATCTAGCTTACGAGAAATATCAGCAAAAGTAGTCGCTTTTTCTAAAATATCTCCAGAGCCATTAGGACTCCAAGAATCGTAAAAGCCATCGCATCCAAAGTGGACATCTACTCCGTGCTCTGTTAGTAAATCAATTGGTGGAATTAAACGTCTTAAATCGAATGGCACAGTAGACATAATTTTCACTTGCTGTTGTGCGAGACGATCAGCGATTTTATGCTGTTCCATAACGGATACATCCCCAAGTGAAAATGCATGACTAATCGCCGTTCTACCTTGATATTGTGCATCCTCAACGATATCTATCCATTTATCGATTGTATAATACCCAACATGACCACCATCATGGAGGTGAATATCAACATCTACATTAAACTCCTGTGCGATATCCATCACTTCATAAAGAGAAGGCTCAATTGAATTATCAATCCCTGCTGGATCTAGGCCGCCAATCATCGTTGCCCCATTGCGTAAGGCTTCACGCAATAATTTAGGGACATCATCTCTTAGTAAGCCATGCTGTGGGAAGGCAATGACTTCGGATGTCACGACATCTTTATATTCATCCAATGCCGCTAGTACACCTTCTAAATTTTTCAAGCCAATGTAAGGATCAATATTAACATGAGTACGAATATGGTTGGCGCCATTCTTAACGATTTTCTCAATCATTGCAGCTGCACGTTGTTTACCTGTTGTAGCAAGAACGGATAACTCTTGTGCTTCACGATCAAGTCTTTCCTTTAAATTTTTTACGGGTACACAAGCCTTCCACGGTAAAGTTAAGTATGTTTTATCTAAATGATTATGCATTTCCTTAAAGGCAGGTAATAGCAGCTTCCCGTTCATATTTGTTACTTCATTTGGAGAATCGATTACCTGCGTTGCTGGTACAATTTGAGAAATAAAGCCATCTGTAATTTCAAGGTTAAAAAGCTCCACTTTCGTACCAACTGTATCATTTTCTTTTACATATTCTCCTGTTTCAAGTAGAACATTTGTAAGCCAGTGCTTCATCTGAATTCTCCTTTCAACTCTCCTACTTCCTGTTGGTGAATAATTTTGCCCTGTGAAATAACAGTAGAAATTGGGCATCTTCTTGCTATAACATGAGCAGTGCTAACGCCATCTACTAACAGCATATTGGCTTTATCACCAGCTTGTGGCCAAACACGTTCTCCCGCGTCGTTCAAAGGTGTGATACCACCAGAAGCGTATTTCCAAGCACGACTTAATGAATATTCGTCGATAAAACGGAATCTCTGTGCCATCACATTTAATTTCATAATCGTATTGCCCGTACCGTATGGTGACCAATGGTCTGTTAAACTATCATGTCCTACAGAAACCTTTACACCATTGTTATAAAGATAAGGCATTGGTATTGTTGAACGATTCAGGTCTGTTGGTACAGTTGTTGTGACATCCATTTGTACAGCAGCCATCGCCTGTACTAAATCTTCTAATCGTGACTGTTCTAAATCGGCAAGTGCCATCGCATGGCTAATTGTCACTCGTCCTTCTTTTTTCGCCTGTTTCGTTAACTCGATTAGCTTATAAAATTCAAATTCACCAAGTGTGTTAGCTGTATGAATATGAATATCTATTCCTGCATTATAGTCTTGGGCAATACCCATCGTTGTGTGCAGTGATTTCTCAATATTGCGATCTACAATGGATGGGTCAACGCCCCCAACGAGCGTTGCGCCCATTGCCATTGCTTCACGGATCAATTCTTCCACATTGGAGCGTAATAAGCCATGTTGTGGAAAAGCCACAATCTCATAGGTGATTTGCTCTTGATATTTTTCTAATACTTGCTTTGTTATGTCAATGTGTTTTGTCCCAATTTGTGGGTCCACATTACAATGTGAACGAATATGTGTATGTCCTTGAGAAATAAGCCACTTCACCATTTCCTCTGCTCGATAAGCAGCCGTTGGTAATTGCTTTGGTAATAACGTTCTTTCTTCTTCAATACGCGTTAATATCCCTTTAGTAATGGGTCTTGGCGCTTGCCATTCCCCACCAAAATACGTTTTATCGATATGGATGTGCATTTCTCGGAAAGAAGGGACTAATAGTTGCTTTTGAGCATCCACTACTTCTACGTCTCCGTCAACCACTATATTGTTATCCACTTGTTGAACATGCCCATCTACGATTAGGACATCATAAATACCTGTACGAGTTGCAACAATATGTTCATTTTCATGCTCATATGCTTCTTCTAATCTTACATTTTTCAGCAATAGTTTACTCATAGTTTCCTCCCAATTGGTATTTTTTATCTTTCACCAAATTCGATTATTCTACAATTTCAACGCCACCGATTATTGTGTAGTTAGATGCGTCTAACCAGAAACCTTTCACAGCATTGCTGTAGACTGCTAAATGCTCATAGTTACGAACTGGAATGTATACAGCTTCATCTAACTCTATTTGCATTGCCTTTTTGTAGATTTCATTACGTGCTTCTTGATTTGACTCAGAACGCCCTTGCTCAATTAGCTTGTCTACCTCTGGATTTGAATAGTAGAAATGGTTGCCTGGAGGTCCCATAGAAGCCGTGTGGAATAGATTAAATTGGTTATAATCAGCATCCCCAGTAGCATTACCCCAACCACTAATAAATATTTGGTGCTGTTCTTTCGTGATTTCAGAAATAAATGCACCATACTCCATTACTTGAATTTCAACATCTAATCCAATACCTTTTAATTGAGATTGAATAACCTCAGCCATATTGATACGCTCTTTACGGTCACTTGTCAGTAATTTAACTTTTGTTCCTTCTTTAACGCCAGCTTCTTTTAGTAACTCTTTTGCCTTTACTACATCATAGTCATATGGTTTTGTTTCACTAGAATAACCAATAATTTTAGGACTCATTGCCGAATTTGCAAGTGTACCTACATTATCATAAATGCCACTAATAATTGCTTCGCGGTCAACTGCATAACTAATTGCCTGACGTACTTTTACATCTGATAATAGTGCATCTTTCACATTGAAACCGATAAATTCTACTGCAAGTCCTTCGGCACGGAATAAATTCATCGTTGAAGAATTTTCTATGCGGTCAATCTCTGTTACGGGTACTTGTTCAGCGATATGTGCTTCTCCACTTTCAATCATTGCTAAACGAGTAGAGTCCTCTGGTACGACTTTAAATGTTACTTTATCTACTTTCGGTACAGTGCCCCAGTAATCTTTGTTTGTATTTAATGTAATTGCTTGACCTGATTTCCAATCCTCGAATACAAATGGACCTGTCCCTACTGGATGTGTTGCTAATTCATCAGCCGCTTCCGCAATAGCTTTCGGGCTGATCATACTACCTTCTTGACTTGCTAAAATAGATAAAAGCGGTGCATATGGTTCTTTTAACTTCAACGTGACAACATACGTATCATCTACCACTGCTTCATTAATCATTGATAATTTATCACGTTGTGGTGAACCAGTTGCAGGATCTAAAATACGATCAAATGTAGCTTTAACAGCCTCTGCGTTAAAATCTGCTCCATCATGGAATTTAATGCCCTCATTTAATGTAAATGTCCAAGTGACATCATCTTTTTGCTCCCACTCTTTTGCAAGTAATGGAACAATTTTGCGATCTCTATCAAAAGCAACAAGTGTTTCATATATTTTGCCATGGATAATATTTGCTGACGGAATATCTGTAATAAAATGAGGATCAAGGCTTGTCGCATCCGATGCTCTTAAAACAACTAATTCTCCTCCTACACTTTTTGATCCCTCCTTGGAACCTTCTGAACTTTGATTACTTGCAGTTGAACATGCCTGTAAAACAAGTACGGTAATGAGTGTCATAAATAAAATCAACTTCATTTTCTTCATAAACATTTCCTCCTTATATGATTTGATCCTTACATTTCGAATTATAAAGAAATAAAATTCACTTGTTTTTTAAAATCTTTACATGTTTTTTAAATTTTCTGACTAATACTCCATTAATCATTTACATTCTTTACGCTTTTCACTAAATTGAAAACAAATCAAATAGAAAAGGAGATTCGATATGGATAAAGTAACTACTACTATCGATCATTCTGTTTTAGTGAATGCACGCAAGGCCTCTAGAAAAAAGAATCTTGTCTCTTTCCTAAACAAAATAAAAAAAAATAAAGCGGCGGTCGCTGGAGGCATCATCATTCTTCTATATATATTGATGTTTCTTATCGGACCTATTCTAGCACCTTATGATCCTTACGACGTACAGTTAGATCAAAAATTACAAGGGCCAAGTTTAGATCATTTAATGGGCACCGATGACAAAGGACGAGATATTTTAAGTCGAATTTTATATGGTTCACGCTTATCCATTGGAGTTGGTATTTCAGCTGTGTTATTTGGTGGATCGATTGGCACATTCCTAGGACTTATCGCTGGTTATTATGGTAAATGGGTTGATTCTATTATTAGTCGAATTTTAGATATCATGCTTGCCTTTCCAGGTATTTTGTTAGCTCTAGCTATTGTCAGTGCATTAGGGCCAAGTCTAATTAACGTCACAATTGCAGTAGGTTTTTTCTCTATTCCCATGTTTGCTCGTATCGTACGTGGCTCGACAATGGAAGTTAAAAAACTAGAATATATCGATGCTGTCAAAACACTCGGAGCAAATGATATGACGATTTTAATTAAACATATTTTCCCGAACATTTTATCACCGATTATTGTACAAGCATCTATGCGTTTAGCAACGGCTATTCTATCTGCAGCAGGTCTATCATTTTTAGGATTAGGGGCACAGCCACCATCTCCTGAATGGGGTGCCATGCTATCAAACGGAAGAGATTTCTTATTTACTGCTCCTTATATGGCGCTATTCCCTGGTATTATGATTTCCATCCTTGTTTTAGGATTTAACTTATTTGGCGATGGTTTACGCGATGCGCTAGACCCAAGAATGAAAAATTAAAGGAGAGAAGACACATGACATTATTTATCATAAAACGGCTCGCTCAAATTATTCCTGTGACCCTTGGTGTGACGCTTGTTGTTTTTTTAATTATGCAAATGATCCCTGGTGATCCCGCCATTATTTTAGCAGGAGAAGGAGCTTCTCAAGAAACGGTTGAAGAATTACGTGAAAATTTAGGGCTTAATAAACCATTAGCTATCCAATATACAGATTATATTAAAAATCTTGTACAGGGAGATATGGGGCATTCGTTAAAAAATAAACAACCTGTATTTGAGGAAATTACTGCACGTTTACCAATTACAATTGAGCTAGCCTTTTATAGTATTTTAATCACTATTATTTTGGGGTTGATTGCCGGCATCATCTCAGCAATCCGTCCATATTCGTTTATGGATGTTGGACTAATGATTGTCGCCTTATTAGGGATTTCCCTACCAAGTTTTTGGTTAGGTATTTTATTGATGTATGTTTTCTCTGTACAGCTACACTGGCTTCCTGTAGCAGGTTGGGATAGTGCCAAACATATTATTCTACCAGCGGTCACACTAGGTGCTGGTGGCGCTGCAATCGTTGCGCGTATGACTCGCTCTAGTATGCTAGAGGTTGTGAACCAAGACTATATTCGAACAGCGAAGGCGAAAGGTTTAAAAGGCTATATTATCATTTTAAAACACGCACTACGCAATGCCTTAATTCCAGTTATTACAGTTGTAGGCTTACAGTTTGGTAGTTTACTTGGGGGAACAGTATTAGTAGAATCTGTGTTCGCTGTCAACGGCTTAGGACGAATGATTGTAGATGCTATTCGTACACGAGATATACCTGTTGTTCAAGGCGGCGTTCTCGTAGCCTCATTAATATTTGTTTTCATTAATCTTTTCGTAGACATATTATATCGAATTTTTAATAAACGAATGGATTTAAACTAGGGAGGGAAAAAGCGATGAAACAAAATACCGTGTTAGAAGTAAAAAATTTACAAACTTATTTTTATTCGAGTGAAGGCGTTGCCAAAGCTGTGGATGATGTTTCCTTTATACTTCAAAAGGGAGAAACACTAGGCATTGTTGGTGAATCTGGTTGTGGGAAATCAATGACCTCCCTATCGTTACTTCGTTTAGTACCGTCACCTCCTGGTAAAATCATCAACGGTGAGATTCTCTTAAATAATACAGACATCTTAAAATTATCAGATGAGGAATTACGCAAAATTCGAGGCAATAAAATATCCATGATTTTCCAAGAGCCTATGACAAGTCTAAATCCTGTGTTATCCGTTGGGGAGCAAATTGCTGAATCTATTCGCTTACACCAAGGTTTATCACGTAAAGAGGCATGGCAAAAGGCCGTCGATATGATCCGTCTAGTGGGAATTCCTGCACCAGAAAAAAGAGCGAAGCAGGAGCCGTACCAGTTAAGCGGTGGGATGCGTCAGCGCATTATGATCGCGATGGCATTAGCGTGTACACCAGATGTTTTAATTGCAGACGAACCTACAACGGCACTTGATGTAACCATTCAAGCTCAAATTATTGAAATTATACAAAATCTGCAAAAGCAATTAGGCATGAGCATTATCTTCATTACTCACGACCTAGGTGTTGTAGCAGAAATTTGCGATAAAATTGCTGTTATGTATGCAGGGCAGATTGTAGAAGAAGGCACAACAGAAAGTCTTTTTGAAAAACCGTTACACCCCTATACAAATGGATTAATACAATCATTACCAAAGCTCTATGAAGAGCAAGAAGAATTATCTACTATTCACGGAACTGTTCCAAGTCCATACAATTATCCGGTTGGCTGTCGTTATGCAGAACGTTGCCCATTTGCTACAGATTTATGTCATGAACAACAACCTGAGCTTATGACTGTGGAGCACGAGAAAAAAGTAAGATGTTGGATGTACAGCAATGAATGGCGAGGGCAAACAATGATGAAGGAGATGACAGTATGACAACAGCGCAACAAACACAACCACTCTTACAAGTAAATGATTTAAAACAGCATTTTTTCTTAAAAAAAGAAAAGCTCTTCGGTCCTCAGCAAATTGTAAAAGCTGTGGATGGTGTTTCCTTTGACATTATGCCTGGTGAAACACTTAGCATTGTTGGAGAATCTGGCTGCGGAAAATCAACGACGGGGCGTTCTATTTTAAGATTAGATGAACCTACTTCTGGAGAAGTAATGTTATTTGGTAAAAACTTAGTGAATATGAACAAAAAAGAGCTACGTGCTGCACGCAAGGACATCCAAATTATTTTCCAAGATCCTTATGCATCCCTTAACCCGCGAAGAACCATTCGTAAAATGTTAACAGAGGCCATGTCTATTCAAAAAATAGTACCACCTGAACAACAAGAGGCACGCATGATTGAATTAATGTCGCTTGTTGGATTACGTCCTGAATACTTAGAGCGCTATCCACATGAATTTTCTGGTGGTCAGCGTCAACGTATCGGAATTGCAAGAGCTCTTGCAGTCAATCCTAAAATTATTATTTGTGATGAATCGGTTTCTGCTCTTGACGTTTCTATTCAAGCACAAATTTTAAATTTATTAAAGCAGCTACAACGAGATTTAGATTTAACATTTTTATTTATCTCGCACGATTTAAGTGTTGTTCGACATATTTCAGATCGTATCATGGTCATGTATCTTGGAAAGGTTGTCGAAATTGCTGATAAGCATTCCCTTTTCACACAGCCATATCATCCTTATACAAAAGCATTATTTTCTTCTATTCCAGTAATCGACAAACAACATCGCAAGGAGCGCATTATTTTAAAAGGAGACCTACCGTCACCTCTTAATCCTCCTACTGGCTGTAGCTTTCACACACGTTGTCCATTCGCCACAGAGAAATGTAAAGCAGAAGTTCCAGCATTACGAGAAATCACTGCAACACATAAGGTAGCTTGCCATTTTGCAGAAAATTTAGTTTAATGTATCTTACACTTATAAAATAAATGGAGAGATCATTATGTTACAACTAGAAACCTTCAACATATATATTCTCCTATGTGTAATTGCTCCAATTATTGGAGCTTTTCTGCTTACTTTTATATTTATTTTCGAAAAACAAATCGATAGCCTTGAGGAAGAAAAAAGAAGTTTAGAGCTCAAGCAGGATTTACAACGAGCGAATATTCTTCAGTTAAATCAGCAAATACAACCACATTTCTTTTTTAACGCATTAAATTCATTGCTAAGCCTAGCCCGCATCAATCGTAAGGAAGATTTGGTTGCGGGTATTGAGGCCTTAGCAACGTTTTTTAAATTTAAATACAATAATCATGAGGTTTTAATCGCATTAAAGAACGAGATACAATTCATGGATAGCTATTTAAATATTCAACAGTTACGCTTTGGACATCGTTTGACGATTCATAAGGATATGGATGATGAAGCTCTATCTGTACAAATACCTCCATTTATTTTGCAGACCATTATTGAAAATGCATATAAACATAGCTTTGAAAAGCATATAGGACCTGCTGAGTTATCCATTACGATAAAAAAAATGGACAAGATCTTATTAATAGAAATAAAAAATACACAGCCCTTAGAAAAGATAGAAACTGCTATTGAGCAGCTAGAAGATGAATTACAGCAAGGTTATGGTCTTGAAAATATTAGACAACGGCTTGAGCTTATTTATGGTCTCGAAAATGTTTTATTTTCGATTCAAAATAATGAACAGTTTTACACAGTTACAATCCACGTTCCCGCTTAGGCTTTCTACTCATTTGAATATGAAAGGAGAACCTCAACATGAATATATTAATCGCAGATGATGAGCCTTTAGAGCTTGAGCAAATGATTTATTTATTAAAGCCACATTTCCCTAATTGGACATTCCATACTGCTCAGGACGCTTCACAAGCTTTGCAATTAGCTAAAAAACACCGTATGACTATCGCCTTTTTGGATATTCAAATGCCTGGGAAAGATGGCATCACCTTGAGTAAGGAATTAAAAGAATTGTATGAAATAGACATCATTATGGTGACCGCTTATCAGACCTTCGAATATGCCCAGCAAGCATTGCGTATCGGGGTAAAAGATTATCTTACAAAACCTGTTATTGCTAGTGAATTAGATGCGATTGTAGAGAAATATAAAGTATGGAGCTCCAACCATGATGCGATTCAAAGCGCGCTTTCCTATATCCATGAAAACTATTATGAAAAGCTCGGTTTAAATATTATTGCAGAAAAGATCCATTTGAATCCAAGCTACTTAAGTCGTAAATTTTTGGAGGAGCAGTCTATTGGAATTAATGAGTATATAAATAATTACCGCCTCGAAATGGCCGTGAAGAAAATAAATGAAAACCTGGATGCAAGCATGTCTGCAATTGCGGAGAGCTGTGGATTTAATAGCCAACACTATTTTAGTGTGGCCTTTAAGAAAAAGTATAATCAATCGCCACGTCAATATAAATCCGCTAAAATGAGTAAAGGTATTTGATGGTATGTTAAAAAAATATTCATTGCTCGTACCATTTGCAAGTTTAAGCACAGCAGCAGGCGTCATCATACTTTTAGCAAGATGGATTAACGGTAATTTATTATTGTCCTCTCCCTCAGCCCTTATTTCTTTTGGCTTTATGGCAGGCATTTGTTATACATTAGCAACAGCTATTTCGTTTATTGTATTGAGCTCCTTGTTAAATAAAAGGAATTACAAGCAAAACCAGCATACCCAAAGCTTTTTACTCTTTACCATACAACAAAAATTGAGTGGTATGAATTTAAAAGTGATACGACTGTTTTACCTTTTGACAAGCATTGAACTTTGGTTAATTCAATTAATTAGCATTAGTGTCTTGTCTGAAATCATGTTAAATATCCCGATACCCATTACGCTTTTTTTATTTCTAACCGGTATGTTACTGCTTGATCGCATCATGTCTGTGAAAAGTATACTTTGGCTAGAAATTTTATTTATCATCGCCCTGTTTTCATTACTTATTTTTATCCCTATTTACTACTTTGTACAAAATGGAGCAAGCACCGTTTATGAAGGCATTCGCTTATACCACCCTTATTTATTTTATTTTAAAAATAGCGAAATCCTCCTGTTCTATGTCATTATTCAATTAGCCGTTTTAGGACAAGTACTTTTCGATAAATCAACATGGTATTTAATTGCATTTATCAAGCCAAAAAAAATACGTCGCAGCCTATTTTCATCAGGTGTGATTTTAGCATTATTAACATTATCCTTTACAGCTATTTTAATGATTGCTTTATACAGTGGCTCCTTTGGTCAGTTTCAAGTGCTAATTTTTACGTTCTTATATGAAGTACAGCCTGGGTTTCTGACATTCGCTTTCCTTGTCATTGTTCTGTTAGCCGTTGTGACGTCCTTACTTGTAGATATGCGTGCAACAAAACGGTTTTTTATGAAGAAAAGACCCTATTATTTTTACTTAATTGGACTTATGGTCATTTTACTTACTTTTTTCTTATCTATCGATTTAACGATTTTAGGGGTTATTTATTCTTTCGCGTTCCTGCATATTACCATACTACCGTTTATGTTAATTCTTTTATTTACGAATCGCCGTATTCATAAACATAGTTGGTTTGTCATACTGCTATCTATCCTCGTAGGAATTGGCGTTGCTCTAAGCTTCAATGCGCTTTACGGATTAGCAACAAGCTTTATGATCTCTAGCATTTATCAATTAATGCTTCAGACCGATACTATAGAAAAAATGCCTGAACCCTAAAATATATGGAGGTCAGGCATTCGTCTTTAGTTAACTAAATATATGTCTTTTATGTTTTCGTAAATAATGATTAGGTAAAAAAATACATCCTGAATACCTTCTTCTGCATCTTTAAATAACACCACTCGTACGTTTGCTACAATGGTCAGAACTTCCCAAACACTCCTATACCCTTTCACTTCCCTAGTTGGTTTCCTAAAAGCAATACGTTTTCATTTACACGTTGGTCATAAAATTTTAAAAACTTCACACAATAAAAAGTGTTTTAACATGAGCTTTTCTTGTTATAGAGCTGTATTTATCGTATTCGTATGCCCTGTTGCATACTTTTTTTCTATTATCTATTGAATAACTAGCAAAAAAACTGTTATAGTGAGATTGTTTGTCTGACGTCTGACTAATTAAGATCTTTAGCTGTTCTTCTGAATTTGGAACATCAGGACAAAATATTACACATACTTATGGAGGAACTTATGAGATACTTAATATCCTTTTGTGGATTGTTACTTGTTTTTGCCTTAGCTTTATTAATGAGTAAAAACAAAAAAGAAATAAAATATAAATATATAGTGGTGATGTTAATCATCCAATTTTTATTGGCAGCTTTACTACTCAATACGACGGTTGGTTTTGTTTTAATCAAAGGAATCACCAAAGTATTTGATCATTTATTGTCTTACGCAAATGAAGGGATATCATTTGTTTTTGGTGGATTAGCAAATGAAGGAGAGTCTCCGTTCTTTCTAGCTGTATTATTACCGATTGTCTTTATATCAGTCTTAATTGGGATTTTGCAGCATTTTAAAATTCTCCCTTTCTTCATGAAATGGATAGGATTACTGTTGAGTAAAGTAAGTGGAATGGGGAAATTGGAATCCTATAATGCTGTTGCTTCTGCAATGGTTGGACAATCGGAAGTATTCATTACAGTCAAAAAACAATTAGATAAGATTGCGCCACAGCGTATGTATACATTATGCGCATCAGCTATGTCGACAGTTTCGATGTCAGTGGTTGGAGCTTATATGACGATGATTGAGCCCAAATACGTTGTAACAGCCATTGTTTTGAACTTATTTGGTGGATTTATAATTGTTTCCATCATTAATCCATATACGGTAGAGGAAAAGGAAGATATCTTAACAATTGAAGATGAGCATAAGCAAGCGTTCTTTCAAATGATTGGAGAATATATAATGGATGGCTTTAAAGTAGCTATCATTGTCGGCGCTATGCTTATTGGTTTCGTAGCCTTAATGGATTTAATCAATTCATTATTTGATATGATTATCGGCATTTCCTTCCAAGAAATATTAGGCTATATCTTTGCCCCAATCGCTTTCCTAATGGGTATCCCATGGGCAGATGCTGTTTCCGCAGGTGGAATTATGGCTACCAAATTAGTAACGAATGAATTTGTTGCCATGATCAACCTTGGCGACGTCTCAGAGTCCATGAGTGAACGTACACTGGGCATTATTTCGGTATTCCTTGTATCCTTTGCCAACTTTTCATCCATCGGTATTATTTCCGGAGCAGTTAAAGGGTTGAATGAAAGACAAGGTAATGTCGTTGCTCGTTTTGGCTTAAAGTTATTGTACGGAGCCACACTTGTCAGTATCCTAACAGCTATTATTGTTGGATTAATTATTTAAACATCATCATTTGAACTGCACTCCGATAGTTATCGAGTGTAGTTTTTTAAATTATCCACTATAAACCCTTCACGAAAAAAAATGTACATCACTAAAATTTCATTTAGTGATGTACATTTTTATTATTTAGATCATTTTATTTAACGACAATATTGACAAGTTTGCTTGGAATAACGATGATTTTCACTAGGTTTTTTCCTGCCATATATTCTTGTACTTTTTCATCAGCAAGCGCTACTTTTTCGATATCCTCTTTTGAAGCATCTTTCGCTACGACGATTTTTGCACGGACTTTACCAGCAACTTGCACGGCAATCTCCACTTCATCATCCACAAGCTTCGTTTCATCGTATGTTGGCCATTGCTCGTAAGAAAGTGTTGAATCGTGGCCTAATAGCTGCCATAGCTCTTCTGCAATATGCGGCGCGATTGGTGCTAGCATTTTAACAAAGCCTTCCGCATACTCTGCTGGAATAACGTCAGCTTTATAGCAATCATTGATAAATACCATCATCTGTGAAATAGCTGTGTTAAAGCGGATACCTTCGTAATCCTCTGTCACTTTTTTCACTGTTTGGTGGTATGCTTTTTCAAGTGTTTGATCGTTAGACACTTGAATTTTTGATGAAATGGCTCCATCTTCTTCATTAACAAATAGACGCCAAATACGATCTAAGAAGCGACGTGCCCCATCTAAACCATTTGTTGACCATGCAACAGATGCCTCTAATGGTCCCATGAACATTTCATACAAACGTAATGTATCGGCACCATGTGATGAAATGATTTCATCAGGGTTTACAACATTACCTTTCGATTTAGACATTTTTTCATTACCTTCACCAAGAATCATACCTTGGTTAAATAATTTATGGAATGGCTCTTTCGTGTGAACAACACCTAGATCATAAAGAACTTTATGCCAGAAGCGAGCGTAAAGTAAGTGCAGTACTGCATGCTCCGCTCCTCCAATATAAATATCTACTGGTAACCAACGTTTTAGTAACTCTGGATCTGCAATCGCCTCTGTATTTGTAGGGTCGATATAGCGTAAGAAGTACCAGCTAGACCCAGCCCACTGTGGCATTGTATTTGTTTCACGGCGACCCTTTTTGCCTGTCTCTGGATCTACAACATTCACCCATTCAGCAATATTAGCTAATGGTGATTCACCAGTACCCGATGGACGGATATTATCTGTTTTTGGAAGCACTAATGGTAATTCTGATTCTGGAACAGGTGTGATCGTGCCATCTTCCCAATGAATCATTGGAATTGGTTCACCCCAGTAACGCTGACGTGAGAATAGCCAATCACGTAGTCGATAAGAAATTTTCTTTTCTCCAACGCCTTTTTCCTCTAACCATTCAATTGCTTTCGCAATGCCATCTTCTTTATTTAAACCATTAAGGAATTCAGAATTAATATGTTGACCATCACCTGTAAATGCTTCTTTGCTAATGTCCCCACCCTCAAGTACAGGAACGATGTCTAAACCAAATGCAGTCGCAAATTCATAGTCACGTTCATCATGTGCTGGCACCGCCATAATAGCACCTGTACCGTAAGATACTAACACATAGTCAGCAATCCAAATCGGCGCTTTTTTCCCGTTAATCGGATTCACTGCATAAGCACCTGTGAATACGCCTGTTTTTTCTTTTGCTAAATCTGTGCGCTCAAGATCAGATTTCATTTTCACTTTTTCTAAATATGCCTCAACAGCTTGACGTTGCTCAGCTGTCGTTATTTGTTCTACTAATTTATGTTCAGGCGCAAGTACACAATATGTAGCACCAAATAATGTATCTGGGCGTGTTGTGAAGACCGTGAAGTTTTGATCTGAACCATCAATAGCAAATGTTACTTCTGCCCCTTCTGAACGACCAATCCAGTTGCGCTGCATATCTTTAATAGATTCTGGCCAATCAACTTCTTCTAGGTCGTCGATTAAACGATCAGCATACGCAGTAATTTTAAGCATCCATTGTTTCATTGGTCGACGTTCTACTGGATGCCCACCACGCTCTGATTTCCCATCAATTACTTCTTCGTTAGCCAATACCGTACCAAGCGCTGGACACCAGTTAACAGCTACTTCATCCACATAGGCTAAACCTTTTTTATAAAGCTGGATAAAAATCCATTGTGTCCATTTATAATACTCTGGATCCGTCGTGTTAATTTCGCGATCCCAATCATAACTGAATCCTAGCTCTTGAATTTGGCGTTTAAAAGTTGCAATATTTTTAGCTGTAAATTCTGCTGGGTCATTTCCTGTATCGAGTGCATATTGCTCAGCTGGTAAACCAAAAGCATCCCAGCCCATTGGATGTAATACATTGTAGCCTTGCATACGTTTAAAGCGTGATAAAATATCTGTCGCTGTATATCCTTCTGGATGTCCTACATGCAGTCCAGCGCCAGATGGATATGGAAACATATCTAATGCAAAAAATTTAGGCTTCGCTGTTTCATTTTCAGTTTTGAATGTTTTGTTATTAGCCCAATATTGCTGCCACTTTTTTTCAATTTGTAGATGATTAAAACTCATTCTTTTTCCTCCTTCGATTGAATCATGCTGCTCTTCATCATAATTGACAAAATATTTAAAAAATAAAAAAACCCGTCCCTTTCTTATAGAAGGGACGAGAGAATTTGTACTCCCGCGGTACCACCCAAATTAGTGATTACACTCGGCTCAAGCTTCCTTAACGCGGAAGAAACGACACACGCTGTTTCACGCGGGCAGACTCAGAAGGCGAGTTCAACTTGCTTTCTTACTAGCTCCCACCAGCCGCTAGCTCTCTAAAAAGAACGACAAATTTACTATTCCTCATCACAGTCTTTACATGATATTGCATTTATTCTAATGGAAAGTATTGAAAAGCACAAGCCTTTGTTTACAGACTAACCCATTACTGAAGAATTAATTCCTTTTCTTCCTTAGGGTTTGATAAATTCTTACATTCATGAAAAGCAAAATGCTGGCATCCGATGCATTTCTTTGTGTCCAAATAGCCGAGAGCCTTAGTAATCGCTTCTCCAGTATGCTGATAAAAATGATGCGCACCAATTTTATCGTAAATACCATTGTGCTGAAGAGCTACTTTTAAATCACCTTGCACACCTGTTACCAGGATTTTACCCCCCTGTGCTGTAAAGTTTTCAATGATATTGCTAAAATATGCTTCACCAGTGGAATCCATAAAGGGCACTTTCCCCATTCGCAATATCAAAACTCTTGGTTGCTGATGCAAAGTGCTTTCAATTTTTTGTTCAAACATTTGGGCAGCTCCAAAGAATAATGGTCCTTCAATTGTATACATGCTAATTTGTGGACAATCATGCTGCTGGTGAACGACATGGGGCTGTACCTTCTCACTTTTGTTTGAATGGTCTGGGAGTACCTTTGTCACAACAAGCTTTTCACTCATGCGTTTCGCAAATAATAGCACAGCTAATACAAGCCCTACTTCCACTGCTAATGTGAGACTTGTAAACACCGTTAATAAAAAGGTAATCAATAACACTAGCGAGTCACCCGATTTTAATTTCACAATATGTGAGAAATGGTGTCGTTCGCTCATATTCCAGGCTACGACCATCAATACAGGAGCCATACTTGCTAATGGAATATGAGACGCATATGGTGCTAATAGCAATAATGTAACTAAAACAAATACTCCGTGTATGATACCTGACATAGGCGATACTGCACCTGTTTTAATATTAGTTGCAGTCCGTGCAATAGCACCTGTAGCTGGAATCCCCCCGAACAAAGGCGTCACGATATTAGCAATTCCTTGACCAATCAGCTCTCGATTACTGTTATGCTTACTATTCGTCATCCCATCCGCAACGACTGCCGATAGTAGTGACTCTATACCCCCTAGCATGGCGATGACAAACGCTGGTCCAATAAGCAGTTGTAAGCGTTCAAAGGTGATATCAGGTATAGCAAAATGAGGCAATGAATTCGGAATTTGCCCATAAGCTGTCGCGATTGTAGCAACATGTCCTGCAAAAAGGAAAGTGGCCACAAGTGTAGAAACAACAATACCTGCTAATGCTCCAGGAACCTTTGGAAAAAACTTCGGCGTCATCAGTATTGTCACAAAACAGATAACAGCCGTCAAAATACTATACATATTGGTCGTTCCAAGCTGCTTCATAATTTCTTGTATATTGGCAATAAAATACTCATGTCTTTTAACATTTGTTAGCCCTAAAAAGTTGGCAATTTGACCTGTAAAAATAATAACTGCTATACCTGCTGTAAAGCCAACTGTAACAGGGCGAGGTATAAATTTAATTAAAGATCCTAGCTTAAAAATGCCCATTAAGCAAAGCATAATCCCAGCCATTAATCCTGCAAGTAATAAATCCTCATAGCCATAGGTAATGACAATTCCTAATAAAATCGGTACAAACGCCCCTGTTGGCCCACCAATTTGATATTTCGATCCACCAAAAAGAGAAATAAGAATACCCGCAATACAGGCGGTATAAATCCCATATTCGGGTTTCACCCCCGATGCAATGGCAAAAGACATGGCAAGTGGAATAGCGACGATCCCAACTATAATTCCGGATAATAGATCCTTCTTGACGTGATGAACAGAATACCCTTCAAAGCGTCCTGTAAACAGTGACTTCATAGATAAATCTTCCCTTCGAAATAATAAGCAAAGCATAATTTTTCAACTTCTTTGATTTACTTATTGCCTTCGTCACCTTCATTGCTCGTCATTTCCTCTAATCTCGAAATGGTATTAACTAAATGGTTATTGAAAATATCCTTTGCCACCCCAAGTAATTCACCAATCATTGGATCACTTAAAGAATAGTAGACTTTTTTACCTTCCTTCACACCATAAACGATATTTTTGGCGCGTAATACACTTAATTGCTGAGAAACAGCAGAACCCTCTTTCTCTAAGCAATCTTGAATCTCATTGACACTTTTCTGACCTTCTACAAGGAGTTCCAGTATTCTAATGCGTAACGGATGTGCTAATGCTTTAAAAAAATCCGCCTTAAATTGTTGTAAACCCTCTTCCATAAAAAACACCCTCCACATTACTACATATTCAAATATTTGAATATGTATGATTGTAAGCCTGTATCGATTATTTTTCAATAGCTTCAATAAAAAAAGAGCAAAACCAAGTGCTGATCACTCGTTTTTGCTCTCTTCCTTGCCCACTATTAATGTGCAACGATATTATTCTTTTTTAAAGGATAATCATAAGTTAAACATGGAATAATAGCCAACAGCACAACTACCACTAAAGTTAATACAAGAGGTATCATGCCAAATTGATCCACCATTATCCCACCGAATAATGGCCCAATCATCCGACCACCTGTCGCTGCACTATTGATAATGCCCTGATAGAACCCTTGTCGACCTTTTGGTGCGAGCTGATTCGCGATGGTTGGTAATGCTGGGGTATAGAACATTTCACCAAACGTTAAAACAAGCATCGCGGCTCCAAACATTTTAAAATCACTCGCAAAGGCGATGATTCCAAACGATAGGGCAATCAGAATTACACCAAATACTAGCTGACGCTTCAAATTGTTTTCCCACCTTTTCACAAGCGGTGCAATGAGTGGCTGACCTACAACTATAAGCAAACCATTTATTGTCCAAAGTAAACTATATTGCTTTAACCCTAAGCCTAAATCTTGAGTATAGGATGAAATAGTCGCACTCCATTGAGAATATGCAAGCCAACATAACACTGAGGATGCGCTAATAATTAACAACGCATAGAATGGTGCTTTGTTAACAATTCGTTTACTTTCACTGACGACATTTTTAGGGGCAATACTGCCTGCCTCTAAACGTTTAAATGTAAATAAAGCAATAAAAAAGAATAAAATATACATGCCTAAATTCACTTTAAAAACATAATCAAATTGATAATCAGCTACTATACCCGCAAGAGCAGGGCCAACTGCAACACCGACATTCTGTGCCAAATAGATCGCATTAAAGGCTTTTCGTCCGCCCTCAGGCCATGCAGCCCCTGCTAATGCGAACATACTTGGAAAAACGATGCCCCCACTAAAGCCTAGTATCGTTAAAAACCACACATAATGTGGCCAACCATGCCAAATTGTTAAGCCTATTAATGAAGCAATTGTTAGCAGGATGCCAAACATAATCGCCTTATAGCCACCGATTCTATCAAATAAGTAACCACCTAATAGATTGCCCAATACTCCAGCAGCAGAATTGAGCATTAAGACAAAACCAGCCATCGCTAAAGTTTTCCCTAAATAATCATGCATATATATGGCATTTAAAGGCCATAAAAAAGAGTTACCTGTTGTGTTCACAAGCATTCCAATAAGTAAAAACCAAACACGTTTTGGCATATGATGACCTCCATTATTTCGCCTCTCTAAATAGCTAGTTTATGCTGAAAATCTTAAAAGCACAAGAAAAATAATTTTACCCTTTTTACAAGTATGCCATCATACTTTAACTAAGTTTTAAAAGTCTTTTTCTTGTTTTCATTACAATTTTTCTTCATTGATGTAACGATCAAGCCCTTCCCCCATGACGGAACGAAAAGCACATGATAGAATAAAGCGTTAGAGGAGTGAAATAAATGACAGAAACGAATTTTCCTTTTCCTTCAGAAGGAAAAAGGTATTATACATGGAATCGCTATTTACGTGATCAATTCGGACATAAAGTATTTAAAGTCGCATTAGACGCAGGCTTTGATTGCCCAAATCGTGATGGCACAGTCGCTTTCGGTGGCTGTACATTTTGCAGTGCTGCAGGCTCTGGTGATTTTGCCGGTAATAAGGTAGATTCAATCGATGTACAATTTGCTGAAATCCGAGACAAAATGCATCAGAAATGGAAGGACGGCAAATATATGGCGTACTTCCAAGCCTATACAAATACACATGCCCCACTGCCAGTTTTAAAGGAAAAATTTGAAGCTGCTTTAGCACAAGAAGGTGTTGTTGGTCTTTCCATTGCTACTCGTCCTGATTGTTTACCAGATGATGTCGTGGAATACTTAGCAGAGTTAAACGAGCGTACGTATTTATGGATTGAGCTTGGTCTTCAAACCGTGCACGAAAAAACAGCGAATCTGATTAATCGTGCCCATGATTATGCAACCTATGTGGAAGGCGTTGAAAAATTGCGCAAGCACGGCATACGTGTTTGCTCACATATCATTAATGGCCTGCCTCTTGAAGACTATGACATGATGATGGAAACTGCTCAAGCAGTAGCACAGCTAGATGTCCAAGGCATAAAAATCCACTTATTACATCTACTAAAAGGTACGCCAATGGTGAAGCAATATGAAAAAGGCATGTTAGAATTTTTAGATCAGGATGTCTATACAAAACTAGTGGCAGATCAATTAGAACTTCTCCCACCTGAAATGGTCATTCATCGTATTACCGGCGATGGACCGATTGATTTAATGATTGGACCGATGTGGAGCGTCAATAAATGGGAAGTATTGAATGGCATTGATGCCGAGCTTGAACGTCGTGGCAGCTGGCAAGGGAAGTTTTATAAGGCTGAGGTTACAAAATGAAACTACAACGTGTTTTACAATATGCACAGCAGCTTTTAAAGGACAGTATAGATGAGGGAGATACGGTCGTCGATGCTACTGCTGGAAACGGTCATGATACATTGTTTCTAGCACAGCTTGTGGGGGATAATGGACAAGTTTATGCCTTTGATGTTCAAAAAGAAGCAGTTGATGCAACACTCCTTCGTCTTTTAGATCACGGTTTAGAGCATCGTGCACTGGTCCTTAATAAAGGGCATGAAGACGTAGCACAGTATGTATACAAGCCTGTAGCTGCAGCCATTTTCAACCTTGGCTATTTACCTGGCAGCAATCATGACATTATTACAAAGCCCGCTACAACGACACAAGCTATTGAGGATTTACTAAAGCTTTTGAAGGTTGGCGGCCTAATCGTTCTTGTTATTTATCATGGTCATCCTGGTGGTAAGGAAGAACGAGATACGGTCATGGACTATGTTAGTAGGCTTCCACAAAAACATGTACATGTCTTAAAATACGAGTTTCTCAATCAACAAAATGATCCACCTTTCGTTATTGCGTTAGAGAAAATGAAAGAATTTCCTATTTAATACATGCAAAAGGCTATCTACTAGATTAATAGAAACTAGTAGATAGCCTTCGTCATTTACTATTTATTTTTACGTTGCTCATTATAATCAACCCAGAAATCTGCACCCTTAATACCTAGTTTACGAGGATCAAAGACAGGGTCTTTCCCCTCTTTTTTCTGTTTCTCGTAATCTTTTAATGCTACGATAGCTGGTTTCATAATAATTAAAATAGCAAGAACGTTAATCCAAACCATTAGTCCAAGACCCACATCTCCCATTGCCCAAGCTAGGTCAGACGTACGGACTGTACCATAAAATGCAGCAACTAAAATGGCAATTTTCGCAATCCAAATGAAAATCTTCTCCGTGCTACCTCTGAATAAATAGGCGACATTCGTTTCAGCAATATAGTAATAGGCCATAATTGTTGTAAAGGCAAAGAAGAATAACGCGATTGCTACGAATGGAGCTCCAAAACCAGGTAATGATGAATCAACTGCATATTGTGTATAAGCAGCACCTGCTTCAATACTTTTCGCAAATGTCATTTGCTCATCGCCTGCTAATCCGCCACTATTGAATTTCCCAATATGGATAAATGGATCTGCTCCTTCAGCGGCCTTTTCATCATGTACATTGTACATACCTGTAAATAAAATCATAAATGCAGTAGCAGAACAAATTAATAATGTATCAATGTAGACAGACGCTGCTTGTACTATCCCTTGTTTAGCAGGATGTGATACTTCCGCAGCAGCAGCAGGGTGCGCCCCTGTTCCTTGACCAGCTTCATTGGAATAGATGCCACGCTTCACTCCCCAAGCTATCGCAGAACCAATGATACCACCAAAAATCTCTTGTGCACCAAAGGCACTTGAGAAAATTAAAGCAAAGACTGCAGGTACCTCAGAAATATTCATAGCAATAATGATAATAGCCATAATAATGTATGCTAATGCCATGAACGGTACAATGATTTGGGCAGCATTCGCGATAGATTTAACTCCCCCAATAATAATAGCACCTAACAACACTACAATAATCAGTCCTGTAATCCATGTATCCAGACCAAAAGCGTTTTCAACAGCTCCTGCAATGGCGTTAGACTGCACACCTGGCATTAAAATTAACATTGCAATCAACGCAGCTATAGCAAAAATAACTGCAAACCATTTTTGACCCATTCCCTTTTCTATGTAAAAGGCTGGTCCACCACGATATTCCGTATCTTTTTCTTCTTTATAGATTTGTGCTAATGTTGACTCTACATACGCGGTAGCCGCACCAATGAAAGCGATTGCCCACATCCAAAAGACAGCACCAGGTCCCCCCATTCCAATTGCAGTTGCAGTACCAGCAATATTACCAGTACCTACACGGCCTGATAATGCAATCGACATTGCTTGGAAAGATGAAATCCCCTTTTCCGATTTCTCCCCTTTAAACATTAAAACAAACATGTCTTTAATGTGTCTTACTTGCAGAAACCTTGTGATGATTGAGAAAAAAAGTCCAATCAATAAAATACCATAAATAAACCACGGTCCCCATAAAATACCATTCAACTTACCAACGATTACCTCCATTTTACCCCTCCAATTTGAAAATACCATACTTTAAGTCATTATAGTATTACACTTTTCTGAAAATTACAACATTATATTTAAGTAACAATATTTAAGTAAGTCTTCTAGTAAATGGAAGGGATAAAACCTATTTAATGATATAACCGATTCTTCGAAGAGCATTATTAATAAAATCACGAATATACATAAAAATCTCTTCTCGTTCTACTTCGTGAAATAAATTGTGATAGCAATTTGCCCATTCTTTAAATTGAAACTCTGTAAACTCTTGTTGATGGAGCCAATTTCGAGTTTGTCGTATTTCCGTAATTTTATCTTTCTCAGCTGTCATAATGAGCATAGGCATATTCGGAAATTCACCTTTTGGAAGCATCACTAAATTTTTCATCATCTGCTGAAGCTCTCGATACCATTTCACTGAAACGACTGACATGAATGGTACCTCATCTTTCATTTCGTCCTTACCTTCAACATTGCGTGTAAGGTTCTCATATGAAATATTGTGAGTCATTTTAACATTTGCAGTCAATGCACTTAGACTCGTTAAAGCATTTGATAATTTACCTGGTAAAAGCTTTAATTGCAGCCAAGGTGATGTCAAAATAATCCCTGCACATTCATATTGCTTCTTTTGCATTGTGTGAAGAACTAACGTTGCTCCAAGCCCATGTCCTATTACAAAAGTTGGTAAATTATATGAAAAAGCATTCTCAATCAGATTTCTTGTATATTTATTGTACAATTTGAAGTCCTCATCATGGACACGAGCAAACCTTGCATTCACGCCATGATTAGGTAAATCTCCCATGACTATGTGGAAGCCTTCCAATCTTAATTTCTCTATCAGCCATGCATACCATCGGTGATTTTCATATGCACCATGAACTATAGCAATCACAGCCTTTGCTTGTCCTTCAGCTTCCCATTTCCACATTCACATAGTCCTCCTAAAAAATAATTACACATTGATTATATCGAAATAAATAGCTCATTTTAATTTTATATTTCCATAAAGTTGCGTATTTGATACGATAATACTACATTATAGAAAGAATTGAGGCGATTTTCATGATTTATCCATTTAAAGATAAAATGCCAAAGATCGATCCATCTGTCTTCATTGCTGATTACGCAACTGTTACGGGCGACGTAACAATTGGTGCTGAAACAACCATTTGGTTTAATACGGTCATTCGTGGTGATGTTTCCCCAACGATTATTGGAAAACGTGTCAGTATCCAAGATCTTTGTTGCTTACATCAAAGTCCAAAATTTCCGCTAATTATTGAAGATGAGGTAACAGTTGGACACCAAGTCACTTTACATAGCTGTACAATTCGCAAAAATGCTTTAATTGGTATGGGCTCCATTATATTAGACGGGGCAGAGATAGGAGAGGGTGCATTTATTGGGGCAGGAAGCCTAGTACCTCCTGGTAAAGTCATTCCTCCGAATAGTTTAGCATTAGGTCGTCCAGCAAAAGTAGTCCGTGAATTAAATGCAGAAGATAAAGAGGATATGGAACGTATCGTGCGCGAATATGCAGAAAAAGGACAATATTATAAATCCCTTCAGAAGTAAACAACATACACAAAAATTCAATATTAACGAAAAAAATACCTCGCATTTCCGTGTAACTAAAATGTTCACGGATCGTAGCGAGGGATTTTTTGTAAAAACAAAGGGGACAATATTGCCCCTTTCCTTTTTAATACATTAGAATAATTTTCTAATGTCTTCATTACTTTAGCTCAATAGTTTATAGATGTGCCTTTTCTCGTAGAGCATCTGCTTTATCGATTTGTTCCCATGGGACATTTAAATCTGTACGACCAAAATGACCATAAGCTGCCGTTTGTTTATAAATCGGACGACGTAAATCTAGCATTTTAATAATACCTGCTGGGCGTAAATCAAATAGCTCACGTACCCACTCTACGATTTCGCTTTCTTTTGCTTTACCTGTACCAAATGTGTCAACCGCAATGGAAACTGGTTGAGCCACACCAATCGCATAGGCAAGTTGTACCTCAGCGCGCTCTGCCAAGCCAGCTGCTACAATGTTTTTTGCTACATAACGTGCCGCATAAGCCGCTGAACGGTCTACCTTTGTTGCATCCTTACCAGAGAATGCGCCACCACCGTGACGTGCATAACCACCGTATGTATCAACAATGATTTTACGTCCTGTTAAGCCAGCGTCCCCTTTAGGTCCACCGATAACAAAACGGCCAGTCGGGTTAATAAAGTATTTCGTGTTTGCATCTAATAATTCACTTGGCACAACGGGTGCAATAACAAATTCTTTCAAATCAGCTTGAATTTGTTCAAGTGTTGCTTCTTCATCATGTTGTGTTGAAATAACAATTGTATCCACTCGCACAGGTACATTATTGTCATCATATTCAATCGTTACTTGTGTTTTTCCATCAGGACGTAAATACGCTAATTCACCTGATTTACGAACTTCTGTTAATCGGCGTGCTAATTTATGTGCTAAGCTGATTGGCAATGGCATTAGTTCAGGTGTTTCATTACATGCATAACCAAACATTAGACCTTGGTCACCAGCACCAATTGCTTCAATATCAGCATCTGTCATAGAGCCTTCACGAGCCTCTAAAGCTTGGTCAACACCTTGTGCAATATCAGGTGATTGTTCGCCAATAGCTACAAGCACCGCTAGGTTTTCAGCATCAAAGCCATATTTACCACGTGTATAGCCAATTTCTGCTACAGTATCACGAACGATACCTTTAATATCAACGTAAGTAGAAGTAGTTATTTCTCCTGCTACTAATACTAATCCTGTTGTGACAGTTGTTTCACACGCTACACGTGCATTTGGATCTTCTGCTAAAATAGCATCTAAAATGGCATCCGAGATTTGGTCACAAATCTTATCTGGATGTCCTTCTGTTACACTCTCTGATGTAAACAGTCGACGGTTTGTCATTTGGTTTTCCTCCTATTACTCTTACAAAAAGTAGTTGTGTATGAATACGGTACTCATTACCCATGTCAAGTCCGCTCCTAAGGATTGAACTCTCAAGCCGTTACTGCTGCTTTTAACACGAGGATTTCGAAAGATCTGTCATTATAATAAGGAAAGAACTACATATACTTACCTTTACATTCTTTTTTAACAATAAAAAAATCCTTTACTCACGTTACTGCACATGAGGAAAGGAATAATGACTTCGTAACCTTTCACTCTTATCGTTCAAGGGATGTTCCCTTGCATCAGGTTGGCACCAACGCATGTTGTGAAATAAAACATGCAGGTTGCCGGGTTTCACAGGGCCTGACCCTCCACCAGCTCGGGATAAGAGTATCCGTTCAATTTCATGTTACTGAAAAGGTTGAACGTTGTCAAATATTTTCTTATGTATTACTGTATAGAAAGGAAGGAACTGATTACACAAAAACTTTTCATACTTGGATGATGATGTAAATAGAAGCAAATTAATCCCTACAACATACCTAGCTACTTGTGGTAACATATGTGTGGCTCAATTTTTGCGCCTAATTACAGTAGGATTGATCGGATTCTACTCGAAAAACATTATTTTTTGTCAGTTTATTGAAAAGTGATAAAAACTCTAAAATAATTTCTTAATTAGTATAGATTATTTAAGCAATTGTGTTATACTATTTTTGAAATTAAGAAAAAATCCCTCTAAATCAAGGGAATACTATAAAAAAGGATGGTATTTAATCGATGAATTCAGTAGAAATTGCAAACGAACTGAAGGAATTATTAAACGGCGGTAACATTAATGTTCAACTTTCAGTACCACAATTAGCAGAAAAAGCTACATCTCGTGGTGAAGCAATGTTAACAGTAGATGGCGCAGTTCGTGCAGAAACTGGCAAATACACTGGTCGTTCACCTAAAGATAAATATACGGTAGAAGAAGAAAGCACAAAAGATCAAATTGACTGGGGTAAAGTCAACCAACCGATTTCTTCTGAAGTGTTCGATAACTTATATGTAAAAGTAATAAAATATTTAAAAGAACGTGACGAGTTATTCGTATTTAAAGGCTTCGCAGGTGCTGACAAAGATTCACAACTAAGCATCCAAGTAATTAATGAATACGCTTGGCACAACCTTTTTGCTCATCAATTATTTATCCGTCCAACTGAAGAAGAATTAGCTTCTCATGTTGCAGACTTCACTGTCATCTCTGCTCCTAACTTTAAAGCAGACCCTGCAGTTGATGGTACTGCTTCTGAAACTTTCATCATTGTATCACTTGAAAAGAAAATGATCTTAATCGGTGGTACTGAATATGCTGGTGAAATGAAAAAATCTATTTTTGGTATCATGAACTACTTATTACCACAGCAAGGTATCCTTTCAATGCACTGTTCAGCAAACGTTGGTGAAGCTGGCGATGTGGCATTATTCTTCGGTCTATCTGGTACTGGTAAAACGACATTATCCGCTGATCCAGATCGTAAGCTAATCGGTGACGATGAACACGGCTGGTCTGATAATGGTGTATTCAACATTGAGGGTGGCTGCTATGCAAAAACAATCAACCTTTCTGCTGAGAAAGAACCAGAAATCTACAATGCAATCCGCTTCGGTTCTGTTTTAGAAAACGTAGCTGTTGATCCAGAAACTCGTATTTGTGACTATGATGATGGTTCATTAACAGAAAATACACGTGTAGCTTATCCAATCCAATACATCGAAAATATTGTTGATCCTTCTGTTGCAGGTCATCCAAAAACAATCATCTTCCTAACAGCTGATGCGTTTGGCGTATTACCTCCAATCAGTAAATTAACAAAAGAGCAAGCAATGTACCACTTCCTAAGCGGTTTCACTTCTAAGCTTGCTGGAACTGAACGTGGTGTAACAGAGCCAGAACCAGTATTCTCTACTTGCTTCGGTTCTCCATTCCTTCCACTTCCAGCAACAGTGTACGCAGAAATGTTAGGTCAAAAAATTGACGAGCATGGTGCACAAGTATTCCTAGTGAACACTGGTTGGACTGGTGGCGAATATGGTACAGGTAGCCGTATGAAGCTGTCTTACACACGCACAATGGTACGTGCAGCAATCGACGGAAAATTAACAAATGTTGAAACGACACAAGATGCTGTCTTCGGTTTACACATTCCAACAGCAGTTGAAGGTGTACCGTCAGAAGTGTTAAATCCTCGTGAAGCATGGGCAGATAAAGCTGCATATGATGCAAAAGCTGCTGAACTTGCAGGCTTATTCAACGAAAACTTCAAGAAATTCTCAAACGTTTCTGATGCCATTACTACACTTGGTGGCCCATTAAAATAACGACTAGACACAAGAATCAAAGGGAACGAATTCATTCGTTCTCTTTTTCTTTACCTTGAAGGTAGCTAGTATTAGGGAGATACATATGACAAAAAAATATAAAATACTATTTTCTATTCTTATAATGTTGTTGGCTTTATTTGTTGGCGCTGGTTTTTTTGCGGGAAATTACTTTTATAATCTGGCATTAAATCCTGACACTGATAAAACAGCAGTGCTAGATGCACCTCATAATGTAATAGCTGTCAATCCTCAGGAAGCTAAAGAGAAAGAAACAACTGAGCAATGGTTTAATAAGCAATATGAAGATGCTTCGCTTCAATCCTATGATTCGCTAAAGCTCCATGCTTACTCCATCCAAAATGATCATCCCACTGACAAATGGGCTATCATCTTTCACGGCTATTCAAGCGAAGGCGCACAAATGACAAAGTATGCTAAACATTTTTATGATATGGGCTATCATGTACTTATTCCAGATGCGAGAGGCCATGGTAAAAGTGAAGGAGATTATATTGGCATGGGCTGGCATGATCGTTTTGATGTTGTTTCATGGGTCAATCACATTGTCAGCTTAAATAAGAGCGCTGAAATTGTTCTTTATGGTGTTTCGATGGGTGGAGCCACTGTCATGATGGCTTCAGGAGAGGATTTACCAACAAACGTTAGAGCAATCATTGAGGATTGTGGCTATTCTTCAGTATGGGATGAATTTTCCTATCAGTTGAAAGCAATCTTTCACTTACCTGCATTTCCAATCATGCATTTCTCTTCTGTAGTGACGAAACTAAAAGCAGGCTATACATTAGGTGAAGCGAGTGCAGTTGAACAAGTGGCAAAATCGAAGACACCCATGTTGTTTATTCATGGAGACAACGATACGTTCGTCCCATCTACCATGTTGAATGAAGTATATGAAGCGGCAGATGTACCAAAGCAAAAGTTGATTGTTGAAGGAGCTGGACATGGTGGCGCAGAAAGTGTTGCAAGCGAGCTTTACTGGGCTACGATACAACAATTTTTAGAAAGTAACATGAAATAATCATCACCCCTTTATTGCCCCCTACTCCTTAGCATGGCTATCTTGCCTGAAGCGGATAGCTATTCTAAGGAGGGGGTATTTTTTTTCATCATTTATTTATTGCTGTTTCATCCATTCACAAAGGGCACGGACGGTTTCACGATTTTTTGCTGGTGGGTATTGATGTGCATGGTCTGGATCATACCAGGTTTCATATGATTTATTCGCATCTTCTAAAAAAAAGGCTAGTTGTCTGGCATGTTCGATATCTACATTTTCATCACGATAGCCATGTATGATTAATACAGGCGCAGTAATCTGCTCTATCTCGAAAAGTGGGGTTCGCGCATCATAAGCTTCTGGTACACGATTCGGTGTTCCTCCAATTACACGCTTCATCATTCTGCGCATATCCGTACGTTCCCAATAAGTGGCTGTTGCGTCCGAAACACCTGCCCATGTGACGACCGAGGTAATATCCTTTCTTAAAATGGCTGTCCAAAGAGCCATAATTCCCCCACGAGAAAAACCAAAAACATGTATATTGTCATTACAATATTGCTTGAGAACATCTACGGCATAAACAGCATCATAACGGTCTGCTCCTGCAAACTCATCACGGCCTTCTCCACCACGATTTCCACGATAGTATGGGGCAAAAACGATAAAGCCCTGTGCAGCAAATTGGGCAATACGTGAAGGTCTTACCATCCCAATGCTTTGCATGCCCCCTCTTAAATATAAAAAGCCATCATATGTACCTTCTGCCTTTGGCTCTGCTAATAATCCTTTTATACGTAAGCCCTGTGATAGATAGGTTATTTCTGTTAGTCGTATGGCTGGATTCGGTGAGGGATAGGCACGTTTTTCCACAATTTCACCATTGTATGTCACGGTCTTTCAACTCCTCCAGCATTTTCTTCATACCCTCATCCTTCATATGAAAGCTTAAATTAGGATGATGAGCAAATTCTTCATCCGTTAGCCAAAGCATACCCGATGTTTCTAAATCAAATTCAATGTCCTCCTGCGTTAAAAATTGTGCAGTAAAAACAGATTTACAAAACACAATGGTATCATGAACGGCATATTCTGCGAACCATTGGAGATTTTTCACACGGACACCCGTCTCTTCGAAAACTTCCCGAATAGCCGCCTCCTCTAAAGTTTCACCTTGCTCTAATTTGCCCCCTGGCACCTCTACACCACGTCGTTTATGAATGGTACATAGCCATTTATTTTCATGCTTTAAAAAAACAAGGACGTGCTTTGGCTCGACTTCAAATTCCCCTCTTGAAAAACTCAAATCTACTTGTAGACCATGTAAATCTGTAAATGTTAGCATATTTTCAACCTCACGTTCTTTCTTGATGACTAATAGAAGCGATACCTATTCTTTGCTCCTATTTTATGGACAGGATCTAATGTTGATTCCTAGTTAACGAAATGCTAGATGCAAAATGCTTCCTTTACTCTAGCTTATCTATGTTAACTATAGTGTAATCCTACAAAGACAAGCAACTGTAAGCTATAGTGAGGTAAAGCAAAAAAGCGTGCTTCATATGAAGACACGCTTTTCCTTAGATGACTTGCTGACCATCGAAATAGACAGTGGGGTTTTTCACAACGCAATCAATATGGACATCAGCCATATTTGCTCCACCGAATGGCTTATTACTACCAAATGCAATATGGATTGTCCCATACACCTTCTCATCCTCTAGTACATTACCACATAGGATGGCACTTTTATTCGCTCCGATGCCAAACTCTGCAATGATTCTACCATTTCCTTCACCAAGTAAAGCAAGTAATTGAGGACCATCAGGACCGATTGCCTCCTCTAAACGACCATTCGTGATTTTTAATAATAATGGCTCCTTTAAAACACCTATATTAGCAATCGAACCATCCACTAAAATCTCTCCATTCGCAGATGTTTCTAGTGGTGCAATATAAGATTCTCCAGAAGGGATATTCCCATGCTCTCCAGCTTGGCGTATAACACCTGTAGAACGAATTCCCAAACGATTTTCTACACTAAACGTTAATGTATGTCCGCCTTTGTCAATGCGAATATTTTTTGCTGCATCAAGTAAATGAACATATTTTTCTACCATATTTTCTATTTCCTGTGCATCTGCATGTAGCGCACCTTGCTCTAGCATATCCATTGTAACACCTGGCATTGTCGCCACTCGGCCACCCTGTTCACAGGCGTTTTTACGAGCAGCTGTATGTGTTAAGGAGTGCGAGGTAATACAAAGCGTGACATCGACATTCGTCATCAGCGTCGAAACAGCTTGGATTGGCTCCTGTCCAGATTTATCTAATAGCGGCATGACCATCAACATTGTCTTCGCTGTAATAGATAGCCCAGCTTTATAAAAGATTTGCGCAATATCTTGCTTATGAATATCTGTTAAGATTAACAGTGTTTCAGATGAATGAACATTTAGATTACCTTTTAGTATAGTAAGTGCAATATCATGTAAATGTTGCATAATAAAACTCCTTAATTAAAATTCAAATGATATCTACGAATAATTCCTTCTATTTCATTTCTCGCCTCTGTTAATGGTTCTAAAACTTCTGGAACACGTTGTTCCGTAAAACGATAGATTGGCCCAGAAACAGTAATGGAGGCTACGACCTGATCTTCACTATTGAATATGGGCATGGCAAGTGCCAGTACATCAACAGAATATTCACTGTTACTGAGTGCATAACCACACGCACGAATTTTTTCCAGCTCTGCTCGTATTTCATTAGCATCCGTCATCGTATTATTCGTATAGGCTGTTAAAGGCTCGTCAATCACCTTGGCAATTTGCTCTTCATTTAGAAAAGCAAGCATCGAACGATAGGATGCCCCTACATAAAGTGGTGATCTACTTCCTCTTGAAACCGTGAATTTCACCTTATTAACAGGTTCGGCTTTTAGTAATGTTAACGCTTCCAGTCCATTCAGAACAGTAAAAATAGCTGTTTCGCCTGTGACATCCTTTAATTTCTCAAGAACCGGCATACATAGCTGATCTATGTTTAATGAATCATACATATTCATACCAATCTCCCATAAAGCAATACCAAGTGAGTATTTTTTTGTTACAGGATCTTTTGTAATAAACCCGTTATTTTCAAAGGTTTCAAGAATGCGATATAAATTTGTATGATTCATATTCATCGCCATTGCTAACTCTCTTCCACCCCATATGGGCTTTTCTTTTGTAAACATTTTTAAAACCGCGATTGATAAATTTAACGTCTTTAGCATATCTCTCATCCTTTTGATCTATTTATCTGTACAAACGGCTGCAAATCTTTCTCTTAAAGGGGGAAATAAGCGACAGATTTAGCAGCCGTCAGCACCTGATATCACTTTATCAAAAGTAAGAGAGTAGCTAATCTCTTACTTTTGATATAGGAAATCAACAGCAGCAGTAATATATACTTTTGCACAGCGTACGATATCCTCAACACGCACTTTTTCATTGTAACCATGAATACTTGGTAAATAGGCTGGGCCGTACTGCAATACAGGAATATAATATTGTCTGAAATGTCGAGCATCACTACTTGCCCATTGCATAACGCCATATGCCTCTTGCCCTGTTACAAATGAAATATTTTCCACAATGGATTGACATACAGGGTTTTCCGCAGGCGTATAATTTGCTACACTTTTGAAGCCAAAACGTTTGATTGAATAATCGATAGCCAAACCATCTAGTTTATGTTTCAAAATTTCTGTTACTTCTTCTTGTGTAATACCGAATGGTAAGCGACAATCGACCTGAACCTTGCAATAATCTGGGATTACGTTGGACTTCGTACCTCCCTCAATTGTACCAATATTTACAGTAATTTTCTCTAAAACTTCTTGATATTTCAAGCGATCTTTTTCCACCTCACGCATGTATTTTTTAGATACCTCGATAAGTGGCAGTACCTCTTCTGGGATCGTAATTTCCAAATCCCATAGTGTACGAATCTCTTGAATAGCTCGAATGGCATCGACAATAGCATTTCTCCCAGCTAAAGGTGATAGGCTTCCATGTCCAGGTTCCCCACGAACCTCTAATTCAAACCAATAAGAACCCTTTTGCCCAATGGTTGGATTTAGCGGTGAAGAAGGCTCAGCGATTAAGCAACCATCTCCTTGCACAAAACCTCGCTCTAACAACCACGGAACACCAAATTCGCCGCCTGTTTCTTCATCTGGCACAATCGCCAATGTTAGTTTCCCTGGTAATTCAATATTCAATTTCTTTAGTAGCTTTGTTGCAAAAATAATACCAGCTAAACCAGCTTTCATATCACTTGCACCACGGCCTAGCATCCAGCCATCCTTCACCTCCCCTGAAAATGGATTGAATTCCCACTTTGATAAATCACCAACAGGAACAACATCTGTATGACCACAATAAATGAGTTCCTTTCCCTCACCACTCCCAATAGAAGCTACTAAATTAAACATTTTATCTGCAGCTTCGTATTTTTGATAAGTAATGCCAACATCCTGTAAATAGTTTTCGATAAAAACTGTTATTTCAGTCGTATCTCCTGGAGGATTGACACTAGGAATTTGAATGAGTTTCGAACAAAATGCAATCAGTTCATCTTGATGCTTTTCAACTGCCTCTAATAACTGCGCTTTGAGTGCTTGTAAATCATTCATGTGTATATACCTCTTTTCCTTTCGTTTGTAGATGATGCATGCTTCCATATAGATTTTTCATATGTGTAAACTGCTTTTCGTCAAAGAAGGAACATTTATGAGCTCCATACGTTTTTGCTACTTCTAAAACAAATCGAACTACATTTTCTACATCTGTTACATGTGTGGCGCCTGTTGCACAGCCTGCCACGACAGATTCTGTTGTGATAGCTACACCTACAACAGGGCTTGTTGTTGCCACAGCTGGTTGTAAAATACTATTAATATGGAATAAACCATTGCCATATGGTGTAATGTCTTGCATGGTAATCGGTAGTACAACTGGAGAAATTCCTGCTGCTTGTGTGTAAACATGCAATAAATCATCACTGATTTTTAATATGTAACCTTCTTTGACTGTTGGCGTAATGGCAAACCCTTTATGGTTACATACTTGATTGCCTTTCGTTGTATCAATTGATAGAATGGCATCCATTGTTTCTTCCACTTCATTTTCGTTCATTACACTAATATCCACTGGAGAGTTCATAAATGGCACTGGCTCATGTGGCAAAGTGGGTGCTGTCGGACAAATATGTGTTGAGAAAATAACATCTCCTTCTAACTGATCACCCTTTAAAGCCATATCAATGGCTTTGGCTGCACCTGCCATACATGCTAGTGCTCCATCACCATCTGATACAAAGCCTGTCATTTCAGGACGTGCTCCAATACCACCGAGACGACCAATAATTCCTAACGTCGGTGCCTGACCACCAGAGGATTTCCCTTGCTTTCCTTTCACTAGTACACGCACAAAATCCGTTGAGCCACTTTCACCTTTAATCGTTTTGATCTTCACATCTGCTGTTGGATCAATGCTGTGTAAATAGGCTTTAATCGTTTCTCCGTTAACATGGAAATTATCCATTACCTCGTATAATTCAATAACATGCTTCAATGACATAATCAGTCCGCTCCTTTTTTACTTCCATAATTGATTCAATTACTTTCTGCTCTAAGTCGTCGACACTTCTTGCTGTATCGACGAAAATAAATGACAAGAAACTTGATGTGTAGCTGTCACTGTATCGAGTGTCGGTTGGACGTCTGCACATTTGTCTGTAGCAAAACGACAACGCTTATGGAATGCACAGCCACTCGGTGGATTTACTGGACTTGGAACGTCTCCAGATAAAATAATACGGTCCTTTTTATCAAAGGGATTTTCCTTAGGAATAGCCGATAATAAGGCTTGTGTGTAGGGATGTTGAGGGTTCTCATAAATTTCCTTATATGTCCCAATTTCCACAATTTTACCTAGGTACATGACGGCAATCCGATCACACATATAATTCACAACATTTAAATCATGTGAAATAAAAATATATGTTAAACCGAAGTCTCTCTGTAAGTCTTTTAATAGATTGATTACCTGTGCTTGTACAGAAACATCTAATGCTGAAACAGGTTCATCGCATACAACAATATCTGGATTAAGCGCAAGGGCACGAGCAATATTGATACGTTGTCTTTGTCCCCCAGAAAATTCATGTGGATGGCGCTTTGCATGATAAGCACTTAATCCTACTGTTTCAAGTAATTCAATAACACGCTTTTTACGTGATGCTTCATCACCAATACTATGGATGACTAATGGCTCGGCAATGAGATATTCAATCGTTTTTCGAGGATCGAGTGATGCATATGGATTTTGGAAAACCATTTGTATCGACTTTCGAGCAGAGCGAATATCCTTTGTATTTAAGCTTGCTAAATCCGTACCCTTAAACTCAACGATTCCCTCTGTTGGAGAAATTAGCTGGTTGATTAAACGAGCAACCGTCGATTTCCCACAACCTGATTCACCTACAATCCCAAGTGTTTCTCCCTTATATAATTCAAAACTGACGCCATCTACCGCTTTCACAAATTGTGTTGATTTTTTAAAAGGGATTGAACTTTTAATGGGAAAATGCTTTTTTAAATTACTTACCTTTAAAACAAGTTCATTGTGCTGTTGCATTAAAAATTCCCTCCTTCCTTGCAACAATTTGATCTTTCGCTTGTAAATGGCAGGCTACAAAATGATTGTCCTGCACTTCCACTAAGTCGGGTACTGTATGACGACAAATATCTGTTGCTAAAGGGCAACGTGATGAAAAGTGACAGCCGCTATGGGGCATTGTTAAATCCGGTGGACTACCTGGAATGGCTGGCAATCTTTGTTGCTCTTGTGTGCCCATTGTAATTTGAGACTCTAATAATCCCCACGTATAAGGATGTAAAGGTTTTTCATAGAGCTGTCTTGTTGTAGTCGACTCAACTGTTCGACCTGCATACATAACATTTACTTTGTCACATAACTCCCAAACCACACCTAAATCGTGTGTAATCATAATGATGGCTGTATCATGGTCTTGTTGTAATTTTTTCATTAAATCAAGAATTTGAGCTTGTACAGTTACATCCAGTGCAGTTGTTGGCTCATCGGCAATGAGTAGTTTCGGGTTACAAGCAAGAGCAATAGCAATCATGACACGCTGACGCATTCCTCCTGAAAATTCGTGAGGATACATTTTTAATCGTTTCTCTGGCTCGGGAATACCAACCATTTTTAACATATCAACGGCTTTGATAGCGGCATCTTTCTTCGAGATTGTTTCATGCGCTTGAATGACTTCAATAATTTGATTGCCCACTGTTAATACAGGATTCAAACTTGTAATAGGATCTTGGAAAATCATTGAAATATCATTACCTCGCACGTTGCGCATTTCCTTTTCAGAAATTCCTATTAAATCGCGGCCATTAAATAAAATTTTTCCATTCGTTATTTTTCCTGGCGGAGATGGAATTAAACGCATGAGAGCAGTGGCTGTAACACTTTTTCCCGACCCTGATTCTCCAACAATACCTAGTGTTTCCTTCTTATTTAATTGTAAATTTACTCCATTAACAGCTTTCATTGTAGAGCCGCCACTTTTAAATTCTACTGTTAAGTTTTCTACATCTAGTAAACGTTCAGTCATGACTCCACCCCCTTCCATTAAACTTTCATTTTCGGATCTAATGCATCGCGCAATCCATCCCCTAATAGGTTAATACCAAGAACTGTTAATAAAATACAGATGCCTGATAATGTCGCCATTTGGGGATTTAATACTAAAAAGTCTTTACCATCTTTTAAAATACTACCCCATGAGGCTGTCGGTGGTTGAACGCCTAGTCCTAAAAAGCTAAGGGCAGCTTCTGAAATAATAGCGCCCGCTGTACTCATCGTTCCATAAACAATTAAAGGAGCTAAACAGTTCGGTAATATATGGCTAAAAATGATCCTCGTATGTGTAGCACCTAAGGAATGTGTTACTTCAACGAATTCTTCCTCTTTTACACTTAAAACCTGTCCTCGAACAAGTCGTGCGAAACCTGGAATATTAGCAATACCAATCGCAACAATAACGTTGACAAGTCCTTGCCCTAATACCGTCATTAATGTGATAGCTAATAAAATAAACGGGAATGCGAAAAGACCATCCATCGTACGCATAATGATCGAATCAATGCGTCCACCAAAATACCCAGCTACTAAGCCTAGGAGCGTTCCAAATACAGCACCAAATAGCACTGCCGCAATCCCAACAATCATCGATATTCTTGTACCATAAACTAAGCGACTAAACAGATCACGACCATAGTTATCTGTTCCTAATAAATGTCCTTCTGTATTCATCGGTAAAAATGATTTACCGACAATCATTTCATTCGGTGGATGGGTAGCAATCAATGGGGCAAAAATAGCAACAATACCCATTAAGGTGACAATGATTAACCCAATTGTCGCTAATTTATTTTTTAGCAACTTGCGCAATAACATATTTCTTTTTCTCGTTTCATGGACGATTGCTTGAGTCATTGTTATTTTTTCCCTCCATCCGATTCTAAATTGACCTTAGGATTGACCACTTTATACAGTACATCGACTACTAAGTTAACAAGTACAAAGATAAACGCAATGAAAATAACAGTACCTTGTACAACAACAAAATCACGTTTATCAATGGCATCTACAATTAGTCGCCCCATTCCAGGCCAACTAAAAATCGTTTCTGTTAAAACCGCTCCCCCCAGTAAATTGGATATCTGCATCCCTAATACCGTTAAAATAGGTGTTAGGGCATTTTTAAATGCATGTTTACCAATCACTAAATATTCTTTAATCCCTTTAGAACGAGCTGTTTTAATATAATCTTGTGAAATAACCTCTAACATACTTGAACGGGTAATCCGTGCAAATGTCGCCATTGGAATCGTTGCTAATGCAAATGCTGGCAAAATTAAATGTTTCAAATAGGTCCATAGACCATCACTGATGTTGCCCATTCCAGTAGCTGGGAACCAACCAAGATTGACACTAAAGAATAAAACAAGCATGATCCCCAACCAAAAAATAGGCATAGATACACCAACTAATGATACAAGCATGACAATATAATCAATGATTGTATTTTGCTTTCTAGCAGCTAATATTCCTGCTGGGATACCGACCACAACCGCTATAAACAAGGCTGCCAATGCTAGTATCACTGTGTTAGGGAATCTTTCTATAATAAGCCCGATGACAGACTCACTATAAGAATAGGAATATCCTAAATTTAACTGTGCTAAGTCTCCTACATATGAAATAAATTGCGAAGGCATTGATTTATTTAATCCTAGCTCTTCTCTTAAATTCTCTACATCTTCCACACTGGCCTGTGGCCCAAGCATTACTGAAGCTGGGTCACCTGGAATCATTCGCGTAATAATGAAGACGATGATTCCTACTACTAGCAGTGTCGGGATAAGGTTGACTAACCTTTTTAAAATAAATGAGCCCATCTTATTAAGACCTCCTTTTCATTATTAGAATCAGTGGTTCATATTGTGAATAACCACATACTACACCATGCGATAATTATTTGTAAATATATTTTTTCTGAATCTTTTTAATTTTTTATTTACTTTCTGTTTACAAATGTGCTAATTTTAATTCGAACCTATCATTTTTGAATCAACGGTTCATATTGTGAAACAAAATAAAGGAGGCTTATGCAGATGAAGAAGATAAACGTAAAAAAATCTTTACTACTACTCTTTTTAACTTTATTAATTGGTGTTTTAGCAGCTTGTGGTGGAAACACAGAAAAAAGTAATTCTTCAAATGAAAAAGATGGAGAAGTCACTTCAGGTGGCAAATTAAATATTGGTCTTTCAGCCAATGCCAAAACATTTGACCCTATCAAATATACAGGGGTTTATGAATCGCAAGTTATGCGTCAAATGGGTGATACTTTAGTTGTTTATAACAAAGATCTATCAGATATCATCCCCTCTTTAGCAACAGAATGGAAAGTGTCAGATGATATGTTAGTCTATACGTTCAAATTACGTGAGGGTGTGAAATTCCAAAAGGGGCAATACCAGGATGGCCGTGAAATGACAGCGGAAGATGTGAAATATTCTTTAGAGCGTTCCGCCAAAGAATCCGCTATGAATCGTTTAAGTGGTGTGACAGAAGTTAAAGTGTTGTCAGATTATGAAATAGAAATTCACTTAACTACACCGAATGCTGCCCTTCTTGCTATGCTAACGGATGCAGGAAATATCATTATTCCAAAAGAAGAGGTTGAAGGCTGGGGCGATAACTTCTCAGAACACTTCATTGGTACAGGCCCATTCCAGTTAACAGAATGGAAAAAAGACCAAGAAGTAAAACTAGTTCGTCATGACAATTATTGGGGTGAACAACCTCATGTTGATAATTTATCCATGAAGTTTATCTCCGACCAAAATATGATGACAAATGCATTACGTTCTGGTGACATAGATATTGCTATGGATGTCAAAGGCCAAAACAGAGAAATTATTAACCAAGATAGCAACCTTGAGCTTTTAACGAATCCAGGTCTATCTATTGTTTATCTTGACCTTAACAACAAAGTTGGTCCGACTGCTGACAAACGTGTTCGCGAGGCACTTTATATGGCAACAAATGTTGAGGAAATCATTTCTGGTGTTAACCAATGGGGTGGCGGTGATGTTTCTTATTTACCATTGCCACCAGGTTCATGGGGATATGATAAATCATTAGTTGATTTAGTACCAAAATATAATCCAGAAGAAGCAAAAAAATTGCTAGCAGAGGCTGGTTATCCTGATGGCTTCAAAACAGAGATTTATGTATCCGAAGCACGTGTGCCTTACGCAACGATTTTCCAAAGTCAATTAAAGAAAAACTTAAACATTGATGTGGAAATTAAAGTGCTTGAATGGGGTACTTACAGTGATACTGTTGCAAAAGGGAACGCTCCAATGAATATTGGTGGCTGGACTTGGTATCCAGATCCTTATTTCTTCCTATATCAATTATTCCACACAAATCAAATCGGTGCGTTAGGTAATGGTAAAGGCTATAGCAACCCAGAGGTAGATAAATTATTAGAGCGTGCGGTATCTGAAACAGTAGTACAGGAAGAACGTGCTAAATTATACCAAGAAGCATTAAAACTGATTTTAGCAGATGTTCCGCGTATTGAATTAGAAGCAACACAAACCGTTGCAGGTGTAAACAAAAAAGTACAGGGCTTTGAGGTTTCTGCTGACAACTCCGTACAAATTGTACATCCAAACGGTACGAACGTATCCATTTCTAAATAATTAACTGGAAAAGTGGAGATGCTTGTCTCCGCTTTTCTCTTCATAAGGAGAGATCTCATCCCATGACTCGATATATAAATGGACTTGTTTTTAACTCTGAGACACGTAGCTTTAACAAACAGTCATTTCAAGTACAGGCGCAATACTTTGCTCCATCTTCTACAATGTCTGAAATAGACATCGATTTAGATGGCTATTATATTACACCTGGTCTTATCGACAGTTGTTCACAAATTGGCTTAGCTGAAATAGGGATTCGTTGGGAGGGAGATGATAGCTATGAATTTGACTCACATCTGGACTATTCTGTAGTTGATGGCGTTTATCCATTCGATGCAGCCTTTCAAAAAGCTATCTCCCATGGGGTGACAGCCTCTCATATCGTTCCCTCTCCTAAAAGCTTGATCGGTGCAAAAACGGCTATTATTCATCATACACATACAACGGTTGATGAAATGGTCATTGCCAAAGATATTGCTTATTCCTTCTCTATCGGACACCAAGCAAAAAGCACATTTTTCGCTGAAAAGAGAAAGCCACTAACCCGTATGGGGATTGCCAAAATTTTAAGAGAAACATTGCAACAGATTCAGCAACAAGAACCTTTAATTAAGAAAATTGTCATACGAGCACATAAAGCTGTGGATCTTGAATTCATTGACCGTCTTCAACAAGAGTTTAAGTCTACTTTTGATTTTCATATTATTCACGGCACTGAAGCTCCACTGCTTCAAGAGATATCCTTCAATACGGTCATTGCTGGCCCAACGTTTCGATATATCGAGCATAACGAGATGATGGCATTATCACCAAAACTATACCGCCAGTTGTCCCAACAACATACTCCGTTTGTTTTTTGTACGGATCATCCTGTTAGTAGCACCTCTCACCTAACATTAGAAGGTTGCTTAGCTGTAAGAGAAGGGCTAGCACGCCAGGATGTTCTGTATGCACTAACAACAGGAGCTGCTAATTTCCTTGGAATCGCTCATAAAACCGGCACTATTCGTGATGGCCTTCTAGCTGATTTTGTCATATGGGATAAGCATCCATTAGATTTAGATGCACAGGTTGTAGCTACTTTTATTAAAGGAACAAAAGTTTATGCACGGGAAGAAGGGTTCTCAGAATGATTATTTACCATCATGCTAAGTTTCTCACAGTCAATGAACAAAATGATATTTTTGAACAGTTATGGATCGAAGATGGACGTATAGTCTATGTCGGTCCAGCCAAAGATTATCCTCCTCAAGCAGAGTTAGTCGATCTTCAGGGAGCTTATGTCACACCAGGCTTAATTGATATTCACGCCCATGTTGGGACATGGGCAGAGGTTACTGAAGACATTAATGATGCTAATGAATATAGCGAGCCCTTTACACCTCTTATGCATGCTCTAGATAGTGTAGATATCCGACACTTTTCCTTCCAACATGCGTTAGAAGGCGGTGTGACGACTGTACAAACTGGTCCAGGTAGTGCCAATGTCATTGGGGGCATTTGGAGTATTCTTAAAACAGCAGGGCCCACTCTTCCCTCTCGTGTTTTAGTAGAACGAAGCGGTTTAAAAGGCGCGTTAGGAGAAAATCCAAAGAATGTTTTTGGCAATCAATACAAACGAAAGCCAATGACTCGCATGGCCATTGCCCAGCTTTTACGTGATGGTTTCCAACGTGCAAGTCAACTGAATGAACAACAACGAGCTGAGCAAATTAAACAAAATTCAGAGTTGCGTCCATTCATTGAAGTGCTACGAGGTGACATGCCCCTTCGCCTTCATTGTCACAGAGCAGATGACATTATGACAGCTATAAGAATTGCTAAAGAATTTAATGTGAAGCTCCATTTAGAGCATTGCACAGAAGGCTATTTAATGGTCGATGCGGTTAAAAACAGTGGCTTTCATGCGACACTTGGGCCCTATATGTTAACCCCATCTAAATATGAAACACGTAATTCTACACCGGCGATTGCAGCCATTTTTAAAGAGCACAATATCCCATTTGCCATCATGACAGACCATCCATTCGTACCAATTCAGTACTTAAAATATTGTGCCACTGAAGCTATTCGCTATGGTTTAGATGAGGTCACCGCCTTAAAAAGTATTACATTAAATGCCGCTAAGCTCGTACAGCTAGATCACCGTATTGGCAGCCTTGAGGAAGGCAAGGATGCTGATTTTGTTGTTTGGTCACACCCTATTTTTGAAACAGAAGCAAAGGTCTTACAAACGTATGTCAATGGACAAAAATATTACGAAGCGGAGTGAGCTTATTGAAACATTCAAAAATTGCCGTAGTCACAATTGGTCAAGCGCCTCGCAAAGATATGGCGGAGGATATTCAGCAATTAAGAACATCTGGTTTACATGTTCATGAGTTTGGCGTACTGGATTCACTCTCTCCAGCCGAAATTACTTCCCTTTCACCGTCTAGTGAAGACACAGGTGTTTTAGTGACACTTTTGACAAATGGACAACAAGTCAAGCTAAGTAAACAAAAGCTGATGCCCTATATTCAGACATGCATTGATGATTTACATGAATTCACTTGGGTTTTGCTTATGTGTACAGGAGATTTTACGAATAAGCTGTCATGTAAAAACCTGTTACTACCTGATCGCATGATGACAAATTTAGTGAAAGGGTTACAAACAGAATTAGCACTTGGATTAATAGGCCCTGAGCCTGAGCAACAACAAGCTGTTGCGGAGAAATGGCAAAAAGCACAGTTCGATGTCACCTTTTCAGCTAGCTCGCCCTATCAGTTCAATGCACAACATCTATTAGCAAAAGCACAGCTATTAGAATATCAAGGAGCTGATTTGCTCATTCTTGATTGTATGGGTTATTCCACAACAATGAAAAACATGATTAAAGATCAACTCACTATTCCCGTCATTGTTCCTAGAGAAGCAGTATTTACGATTTTAAAGGCCATTTGTTAATGGTAAAAAAGGTGATGTCAACAGCAGAAACAACCATTTTGAAAGGCGCGGGTTGATTTCCGCTCCGCCATCGTCCCTTCCAGGGGATGCCCAATGAGCCGCTTCACTCACAGGGTCTCATCAACCATGTGGTAAAAGAATAGGCACTTATTTTCAATGTGGAGAAGTCATGAGTGACAGCACCCCAGTAGTGAATACCTTCACTTCATTTGAAAACCTTTGATAACAAGAAATATTTTTATGGATTGGAAGGCTATTTGACTTCCAATCCATTTTCACCTTTAACATAAATTCTATGGATGGTTTTGTTTTTCAACACTATGAAAAAGGGCACTGCATCGGCAGTGCCCTTTTCCCGTTCCGCTAGACACGTTTATTGAAATAAGGAAGCTGCTCAACAAATGCCTTTGTGTCATCATCCCCATATTCATGAACGAGTGCATAAATTTTCATTAATCGCTTATCGATTTCATCATTTTCCCTGTCTAAGTGATACTGTATATACGGTAATTGTGCACGCCATGCATTTGAAATTTCTAGCAGCTGCATTTGCTGAAAGATTCTCTCAAATACATCTAATGCCTGTCGATCTACATTCAGTTCAAAATTCCACGGCCCAGCATAAGGATTTGTATAATAGGTTCTATTGGCAAGTGAAAAATATACGCGCTGACGATCCATCTTTATGATTCACTCCTTTTTCCATAGTATGGAGAGAACGGAGTTGTTTTATTCGCTTTAATGTCAAACTTCCTTCACAATTAATAGAACCACATAATTTATAATAGGTATGATGAACAAAGAACGGAGTGAATACTATGAGTTTAACTACGCTCTTAATAGTCGCAGTTATCATTGTTATCTTTATCACTATTGCGACGATTATCAGTGTCAACCGTGCCTATGCCTTTAAACATACTATTGATGAAAAACCACAGCAAAGCTATCATCAAGAGGATAACTAATCATAATTTATTGAATTTGGAGTGAAAGCAATGGGTGTACCTTTACCAATTATCATTATGATTGCCATGATGATGCTAATGTTTGGTCTTTCTGTCATTATTATTTTGAAGAAAAAAAATCATATCTTTACACAAACTATTGATCCAAAACCTGAACAAATGACGTCTCAGCAAGAGGAAGAACAACGATGAAATACCCCTTTATTTGGCTCATTCAGTTTTATAGAAAATTCATTTCACCTATGACGCCACCAACTTGCCGTTTCCATCCTACTTGTTCTTCTTACGGGCTAGAAGCTTTTCAAAAGCATGGAGCATTGAAAGGCTCCATCTTAACCATTACACGTATATCGAAGTGCCATCCGTTTCATCCTGGTGGCTTTGATCCTGTGCCTGAAAAATGGCCTTCGAAAAAGAATTAACTTTCGGAGGGCATTTTTTTCTTGTACTTTTTTAAGTTGTGCGTTATTATAATAACTGTTCTAAAAAATAAATCGTAATGATTACTATTTAAGAGAGGTATCTGATTATATGAAAAAATTGTATTTATTATTGTTAGTCGCAGTCCTTGCCTTATTCACTGCTGCTTGTGGAGACAAATCTTCCACTTCCCAAAAGTCTGATGACAAGGATACGTTAAGCATCTATACAACGGTTTATCCGTTAAGCTATTTTGCACAGCGCATTGGTGGCGATTTTGTTGAAGTATCTTCTATTTACCCAGCTGGTGCGAACGAGCATACATTTGAACCCACTCAAAAAGATATGATGAAATTAGCAGATGCAAATATCTTCTTCTATATTGGCTTAGGACTGGAAGGCTTTGTCGAAAACGCTAAAAAGACTTTAGCAAACGAAGATGTCACGATGGTGGCAACTGCTGACACAGTTTCAGATGAAAAATTAGCTATCAGCACAGGTCATGTTCATGCAGAAGATGAGCATGACGAGCATAATCACGTTGCCACAGAGGAAGAGCACGATCATGAGCACGATCACGCTGCCACAGAGGGAGAGCACGGACATGATGAGCATGAACATGGCGATATCGACCCACATGTTTGGTTATCTCCTACAATTAGTCAGGATTTAGCACTTGCTATTAAAAATACACTCGTTGAAAAAATGCCTGCTCAAGAATCGACTTTTAATGAGAATTATGAAGCACTAGTAAAAGAACTACAGGATTTAGATAATGACTTCAAAGCAATGGCTGACAAAGCACCGAATAAAACATTCTTTGTATCACATGCTGCCTTTGGCTATATTGCAGGTCAATATGGTTTTACACAAGTGCCAATTGCTGGCTTAAATTCACAAAATGAGCCATCTCAAAAAGAATTAACAAAAATCGTTGATAAAGCAAATGAATTGCATATTCACTATATTTTATTTGAACAAAATGTTTCTTCTAAATTAGCAGAGGTTATTCAAAAAGAAGTTGGCGCAGAATCTCTTGTCCTGCATAATTTAAGTGTATTAACAGCTGATGATGAAAAAAATAAAGAAACCTACTTCACCTTGATGCAAAAAAATATTCAAACACTAGAAAAGGCGTTAAACGCACATTAATCAAGTAAGAGCCAGCAAGTAGACATTAAGCCAGTGTAAACCAAACATATTATGAGTAAGGAGGTGCCCCTACAAATGGGACACCTCCTTTATTATGACGTATTTTTCTTGTGGCATGCGTTTCCCCGTTCGATAAACAGATGGTCGGCACTTTGTTGTTTTTAGTTCCTTATCCTGTATCACTTTCGGCTGAATCGCAATACCAACGGACATACTTTCCACTAACATTGGTGTCCATTCAGTAAAGTCAAACTGAACTAAAGTGTTTGGATCATTTGTTTTTTGTGCAATAAGCTTTGTTGGCTGTTCCACTAATTGTTGTACTGCCAGCTTATTTTCTCCAATAATAGAGATTCCTTTATTTTCAGTAAAGCTAGCTTGTAAAGGCATTGTTAAACTCTGTATTTTCGTTTCTTCTAGCATCTCTGTATACTTCTCGCTTGTTGCAGCAGGAAAACTTGCGTAGTCCCAAGTATGATCCTGTGCTAATTGACGATCCGACACTAAAAAATATTGATAGCGCACTTCTCCCTTACGATCCGGCAATGGATCATCCCAAGTTACATCAATATGATACCAATCACGATCCAACTTTACTAATACCCAGGCATGGAGCTGTTCACCCACTTTTCCTGGCACATATTGTACCTCAAAGCCCAACATTTCTAACATTCGATAAAGCACTAAAGCATATGCCTGACAAACTCCCTTATTTTCTGTTAGTAACGTGTAAGGGGAATATTGACTTCCTTCTGTTTCTTTGGAGTATTCCGCAGTTAAAACAATAAAATCATGTGCAGCCTGCAGTTTTTCTATGTCACTTAATCCATGCATGGGTGCAATAATATTCGCCAAAGTTTGCCCTACAAACGCTTCCTCTGTTGGGGAAATATGATAGGTAAAGGCAAAGGCAATGACAATATTATTGTTATAACCATCGTACTTCCATTTAAAGCTAGAAATATTAGTATAAATATAAGAGTTTTGAATCGCAGTTTTTGTAATGTCTGTTAGTCCATCTTTTATTTCAGTTATGTCACCAGTATAGCGAATCGAAAATTCCGAAGATAGCTGCGTAACTTCTTTATTAATGAGAGATTGTAGTGTTTCAATTGAATGAGCAGTTGCTACATTATCTTTTTCATCGTTTGCAAATACTTGCACATGACTCATTTGTAGAACAAATACTATAATGACAACATTATATATATATTTCCTCATATGAGTCATTCTCCTTTACTAACTAGTTTATGCCTCTCATTTTTTATTATGTTAATGAATGATTAATTTCATGCTAAAAGTGCGAATAAAAAAGAAGCCTTCATTTTAAGAAGACTTCTTTCACAAGTTTTTTATTGTAATAATTTCCGTCTCAGCAATTTATCCGCACCATTTCGCGGAAGACTGTCTGTAATAATAATTTCTTTAGGTACTTTATATTTAGCAAGTTTCTGTAAACAAAAGGCTTGGAGCTGCTCAACAGATGCTTGCTCATGTAACACGATAAAGGCAATCGGAACCTGTCCCCATTGCTCATCTGCCACACCACATACCCCCGCTTCTTTGACAGTAGGATGTGTGAGTAACACATTTTCTATTTCTGCAGGATAAATATTTTCTCCCCCTGAAATAATTAAATCTGCTCTACGATCAATGACGAATAAATAACCTTCCTTATCCATATAACCAATATCACCCGTATGCAGCCAGCCATCCATCGTTGCATCTTTTTGTGCAAAACGTCCAATATACCCAGGAGTTACATGAGGCCCTCGAATACAAATTTCTCCCTCACCTTTCGCATTGGGCTGCGCAATCTTTATTTGATTAAAAAATAAAGGCTTGCCAGCAGAACCAATTTTTCGCATGCCATCTTCACTTGCCAATGTAGCCGTTTGTGAGGAAGTTTCTGTCATGCCATAGGTTTGCGCGACAGCTAAGTTTAACGCATGTGCTCTCACTAAATAATCCACGGGCACAGGCCCACCTCCAGCTAACATCAACTTAAAGTGCGGCGAAGCTTTCGCATTATGCTGCTCTAACGTATGTAGAATCCGTTCCAATGTCACTGCTACAACAGACATATGAGTTACTTCCCCAACTATAATATGTTGTGAGATAGCCTCTACATCAAATTGATCGTATAAAACAACCTGATTGCCATACAGCAGTGAACGTACTAATATTGAAAATCCACTAATATGGAATAATGGTACAGCACATAACCAAACATCCTGAGCCTGTAGTCCAATGTTTAAAACAGAGGCAGTCGCACTCGCCTGATGATTCCCAACCGTTTGGCGAACTCCCTTTGGAAAGCCAGTTGTACCCGATGTATACATGATCGTTGTAGTTTGATGTAAAGGCCACTCCTTTTCAATATCTACGGTGCGCTCAACCCCCTCTTCAATCGTTGAAAATAAATGATGACCTGTTTCAGATGGCAACTTTTCTATATCCTCATCTGCAATTAACACGCACACCGCTCCTGAATCCTCTAGCTGATAAGCCAGTTCATCCTGTGATAGTCTACGATTAAGCATCACCATCTCACATTGTAAATGCATACAAGCATACATCACGATAACTAGTTCAGGCTTACTTGGCCCCATAATCGCAATTCGGTCTCCCCGTTGAATACCGAGTGCCACTAATTGTCGGGCACGTTTTATAGATAAATCCTGTAGTTCCTGAAAAGTCCAGCTTTGTTTTTTATAAGCCAATGCCTTCCGTAATGGTGTTAAATAGGCTCGTTGTAAAATCCAATTTGGATACATCTTTGTCACTCCAATCACCCTACATCTTAACGCTTTCCCATCAACTTTGTCTATTAGTCGATGGTCTTTCTCGCCCTTTTGTATGTCTATCTGTTCCGCTAATCGCTCTATCCTTCACATTTTAAGTTTTATCCACCATTTTGAGCGTTCTATCCATCTCTCTTTTTCAAAGTACTACTCTATCCCTCACACCTTGCGTTTTATCCAACACTTTTTACGTTTTATCAACCTCTTTTTGCATTCTATCCACTATTTTAAGCGTTCTATCCATCTCTTTTATTATAAGTACTACTCTATCCCTCACATTTTGAGTTCTATCCGCAACTTCGAGCATTCTATCCACCACACTCCTCCTGCATGCATACAAAAAGCTCGTATCTCCAAAAAGATACGAGCTTTACATCCTTTCATCATCAAGGGAATCTTGGGAATTGACCAAAGTCTGGTTGACGTTTTTCTTTGAATGCGTCGCGACCTTCTTTTGCTTCATCTGTAGTGTAGTAAAGAAGTGTAGCGTCACCAGCCATTTGTTGAAGACCTGCTAAGCCGTCAGTATCTGCATTCATCGCTGCTTTTAAGAAGCGTAGTGCAGTTGGTGACATTTGTAGCATTTCTTCACACCATTGAACGGTTTCATCTTCTAATTGCTCATAAGGAACAACTGTATTGACTAAGCCCATATCAAGTGCTTGTTGTGCATCGTATTGACGGCAAAGGTACCAAATTTCACGTGCCTTTTTATGACCAATAATACGAGCAAGATAGCCTGAGCCGTAACCAGCATCAAATGAACCTACTTTTGGTCCAGTTTGTCCAAAACGGGCATTGTCAGCAGCAATTGTTAAGTCACAGACAACATGTAAAACATGTCCTCCACCAATTGCATAGCCTGCAACCATTGCCACTACAGGTTTTGGAATTACACGAATTAAACGTTGTAAATCAAGAACGTTTAGACGTGGGATTTCATCATCTCCTACGTAGCCACCATGACCGCGAACTTTTTGATCTCCGCCTGAGCAGAAAGCATGTTCACCTTCACCAGTTAAAATAATCACACCGATATTTTTGTCATCGCGTGCACGTGAGAATGCGTCAATCATTTCCATTACCGTTTTCGGGCGGAATGCATTACGCACTTCTGGACGGTTAATCGTAATTTTTGCGATACCGTTATAAAACTCATACTTAATGTCTTCATAAGTATGTAATGTAGTCCATTGACGTGTCATTAAATTGCCTCCTATATCAATAAATTCGTCTCGTTACTAGCGAGGCGCTAACGTAACAGTATATTACGTTAAATACTCCTCTACTATTGTAGCAAACTCAGCGGGATTTTCCACATGAATTGCATGTCCAGCGTCATTTACTGTAAGATGGCTAACAGTATTTAATAGCGCTTTCATTTCTAGTGCAATTTTACAAAATTTCTCATCCAATGAACCAGTAATGAGTAGTACAGGTATTTCCACTTGCGCTAGGCTCTCCCAATTTGAAGGCTGAACACCTGTTCCAATACCTCTCAGGCTGCCAGCCAGTCCCTCTTCTTTCTGAGAAAGTCTTTCTGCTCGAATGGTTTCTCGTACGCTTCTCGGAAGACGATGCTGTGTTGCAAAAAGAGGTATGTTCTCCCAAGCATGGACAAATGATTGTAACCCATTTGCCATTATTTTTTGTGCCAGTACTTCATCTCGCTCACAGCGTTCCTTTCGTTCTTCTGCTGTTCGTAAACCTGGAGAAGCACTTTCTAAGATAAGCTGTTGAATATGACCTGGGTGTGCAATAGCATACGATAAAGCAATTCTTCCTCCCATTGAGTAGCCTAACAACGTAAATTTCTCTAGATGAAGCTGGCAAAATAATTCTTCTAAATCTTGTAATTGTTCCTCCATGGAGAAACGCTGTATATCCTCTGGAATAGCTGTCTGACCATGACCAATTAAATCAATGGCAATAACACGAACATTAGGTAGAGCTTGCGCTAGATCGTGCCATGTAGCCGTGCTGCCTGTAAATCCATGTAACGCAACAAGTGTGTGTTCACTGTTGTCATTCCATATTTCAATATGCGTTTCAAGTCCTCGAATCATGCATTTTGTCATGCTTTTAGCTCCGCATTAATTCGATTCCATAGCGCTCGATGAGCATTAACATTCTCGGTTCTATCGGTAAATATTTCAACCAAACGTAAAGGATGATGTTGCTTTGTTGAAAATTTCTCTGAAAGCTCGGAGATTGTTTCCACACGCACATAGTCCATCTCATACATATGGGCAATGTCACGGAATTCAAGTGCAGTCGGTGTGCCAAATAAATCTTCATAATGATCTTCGACAGTTGACTGTGGTAAATAAGAAAAAATACCGCCACCATCATTATTCATGACAAGAATGGTTAAGTTACACTTCTGATATCTGGAGGCAATCAATCCATTTACATCATGTAAAAAGGCTAAATCCCCAATCAGCAAATAGGTTGCTCGTTTATTTCCTTGACTGAAGCCCATCGCGGTTGATACTACGCCATCGATTCCATTCGTGCCTCGATTGGCAAAAATACGCAAATCTTTCGGTGTGGCCAATAAAAATGTATCGATATCACGCACTGGCATACTGCTACTAACGAAGATATCACTACCGTCAGGAATCATTTTAAGTAAACGGCTAACTATAGCGCCTTCATCTTTCTCTACTTCTGAATACTGCTCAATAGAAATGGATGCCAGCTCATTCGCATTTTGCCATTTGGTTAAGTATGTTTCTTCAAGGGCTGTATCATTGATAGCTAATTGTGTCAGCCACTGACCGATAGTAGCATGAATAAAATGCGTAGATACGCCCGTAGCATCTCTAAACATAGGATCTTCATCAATAATCACATAAGCGTTTGGCTGTGATTTTGTGATGAATTGCATAATAAATTTTGAGACAGGTTGGGCCCCAATACGTAATACTGTATCTGGTTGAACAAGTGCTTTAAAATCCTCGCTTTTCATAATGGCATCATAGGTTGTTACGATATATGGTAAACAATCCTCTGGTACAGATGCACGCATATTCGATAAGCTTTCAACAAGGACTGGCCACTTGAGCTGACGGACAAATTCCCAAACGATGGATAAGTCCGTGCCAAGCGCTAATTCCCCAATTATAATAAAGCCTCTTTTAGTCAATTGTAGTATAGAGGAAAGCTCCTGCTGATTAGCCAACGTTGGGGTTAGTTGTCCCATACTGCTATGTTTGAATGTTACTGTTGGCAGTTCATGCTGTAAATCAATTAATAACGGTTCGCGGAAAGGTACATTAATATGTACTGGTCCAAATGGTGCACTTGTGGCAATCGCTACCGCACGAGCGAGGTGACGCTCAATCAAAGGTAATGTCGGATCAGCCCCATCTGCTAACGGAAAATCTACACTCCATTTCACATGTGAACCATATAAATTAAGCTGATTGATAGCCTGTGGTGCACCTACCTCACGTAATTCATGAGGGCGATCTGCCGTTAAGACAATCAATGGAACTCGTGCATAGCTTGCTTCTACAATCGCAGGAAAATAGTTTGCTGCTGCTGTACCAGATGTACATAAGAGGACAACAGGCTTAGCAGTAGCCTTAGCCAGGCCTAACGCAAAAAATGCAGCTGAGCGTTCATCTACTTGACGATACATGTTTACTTCTTTCGTTGAAGCAACTGCATAGGCAAGAGGAGTGGAACGTGAGCCTGGACTGACGACAACATTTTCTACACCGGCTTGTACTAATGATGCAACCATTTTATAAACATAATCTGTTAATCTTTTTCGTTCACTCATGTAATCGTCCCCCTAGCGCACGAAGCATTGGACGGAATTTCACTAATGTTTCTTCATATTCAGATTGTGGTTCTGAATCTGCTACGATCCCTCCACCTGCATATAAATAAGCTTTATCACTTAGTAACGCAGCTGAACGTATCGCAACTGCAAATTCACCATTACCTTCAGCATCTAGCCAGCCAATTGGCGCGGCATACAGACCACGATTCATCGGCTCATACTTACGAATGGCTGCCAATGCTTCTTTGCGTGGTACACCACCTAAAGCTGGTGTAGGATGTAATGATTTTGTTAATTGTAAAATTGTAGCATTTTGATTTAACTGACCTTCTACAGGTGTATATAGATGTTGAATATCACGAATTTTTAATAGGCGTGGTCTATCTGGCACTGTCATGTCCACGCAATTTTTACGGAAAGTATCCACAATCATATCGACAACATATTGATGTTCACCACTATTTTTCGGATCATTTAATAAACTTTGTCCATAAGTCTCATCTTCCTCTGCCGTCTTGCCTCGTTTAATCGAGCCAGCAATGCAAGAAGAAAACGCACGACCCTCTTCTACTTTGACAAGGCGTTCAGGTGATGCACCAAAAAACAATAAATCTTTATGCTCTAAACCGAATAAATAGCTTTCTGGCTGCTCATGAATAATTTGAGAGAGTACTTGTGGTGCAGATACATCCTCTTTAAATTGCAATGCAAGTGAGCGTGCAATAACTACTTTATCCGCTTTTTTCTGTTTGATTAATGCTGTCACTTGGTCAATCGAGGCTAAATAAGGTTCCTTATAGGGTTCGAAATAATTTGTGATATCAGGTTTTGTATACGTTTTCACTTCTTTAACCTGGGCTGCATGAATTAAATGATCTCGCTCTTTTCTCAATACTTCTAGCTGATCTTCAGCCTGATGATTTTGTGTCAACAGATGAATACTCACGTATGCTTTATCATCACGAATCACAAGTTGAAATGTTGCTAATGCAAAATAAGCCTCAGGAAAATCCGTCCATTCTCCATCAACATTATTTTGCGGATCAAATGTAAAACCACCAAACAAAATAGGCTGTAACTCACTTTGTCCTTTTGGACAGTTTTTCGTTAAGTTTTTCCATTCTGCTTCCACAGCATCGAAACGTTCATGTTGAGCATTGTTTTGAATAGTATGAGCATGTCCTAGCCCAACTAATGTCATTGTTTTTTCTCTATTTTGCCAATAAAATCGTTCACCTTTATAACACTCTTCGCCTGCTGCATAGAACGCCAGTGCAGATAAGCGACTTACTTCAATTGTTTCCATATAAAAATGAAGGCTTTGGCCCAAAGAGTCCACTTCTACCTCTGTGGATTGGTACCACTTCTGTTGCATGAAAATTACCTCCGTTGCTGCAATGTTCATAATCAATGATGATTAAAATACATCATTTTTTTGGTTGGCAACACTGTTATTCGTACTGTTGCTAATCATTCTTATTTATTTTCAGTTCATAAATGCATGTTCTATTGTATCATTTTTTTTCATTAAACAGTATGTAATAAGCTGTGAACCTACCCATTTTCTCATTCTTCGTTTAAAATAAGGAGAGTCGACAACATTTGAAGGAGAGAAAGACCTTATGACCAAAGTCATTGAAGCTGATAGGGGTTTGAAAGTTTGGTGGCATTTAACACGTCCACATACTTTAACCGCTTCATTTGTTCCCGTATTTCTTGGGACAGCAATTGCTCTAGCAATTGAAAAAGAAACAATTGATTTTGGACTATTTTTTGCTATGCTCATTGCAAGTATGCTTATTCAAGCAGCAACGAATATGTTCAATGAATATTATGATTACAAATTAGGATTAGATAACGAGCATTCTGTCGGAATTGGCGGAACGATTGTCCGTCATGGTGTACAGCCGAAAACAATTATGTTGATTGCGTTAAGCTTCTATGCCATTGCTATGCTTCTTGGCATTTACATATGTGCCTCAACATCTTGGTGGTTAGCAGCTGTAGGGCTTGTTTGTATGCTTATTGGTTTCTTATATACAGGTGGACCTTATCCAATCGCCTATTCCCCATTTGGAGAAATTGTTTCTGGGGCAGTAATGGGCATGGGCATTGTGTTAATCGCCTTCTATATTCAAACGCTTACAGTGACACTCGATGCTGTATTGCTGTCTGTGCCAAGCATGATTTTAGTCGGTGCTATTATGTTATCGAACAATATCCGTGATATTGTTGGCGATACAGAAGGTGGACGAAAAACATTGGCTATTTTAGTAGGACGCGATAATGCGATTTCTGTGTTATCTGGCTTTTTTATCGTCTCGTATTTATGGGTAATCGCCCTTGTAGCAGTTGATGGCATTACTTTTTGGGCATTAATTATTTTCCTAAGTATTCCAAAACCATTACGTGCTATTCAAATTTTCCGAGACAAAAAAGAAGCCAAAGAAGTAATGCCTGCGATGAAATATACAGCACAAACGAATACATTCTTCGGCTTCCTATTAGGAATCGGTTTATTAATTTATTATTTCTTTTATTAAAAATGTGGCAGCCTTAACGGGTTGCTGCTTTTTTTATATAACGTCTGAAATTTTGACTTGCGATACCATGCACTTCTTCGGCTGAAAAACGTGAGCGTAGTGCCTCTACTAAATTTTGTGCTTCTCCTGCATGCGCTAAGCCTTTGACAGTCCTATCAATCCCATCGAAATCTGAACCTAATCCTATGTGCTCGACACCTACTAATTTTGCTAAATGCTCCACATGATCCACTAAATGTTCTAGTGTTGCATCTTTACCAATGAAGGGTGGGAAGTAAACTACATGGATATGTCCCCCATGTTCTACAAGCGCCTTTGCTTGGGCATCCGTTAAATTACGTGGGTGGTCACATAGTGCACGTGCATTACTATGACTTGCAAGAATATGCTTCGCTAAAGGCAACACGTCCCAAAAGCTTTGTTCATTCAGATGAGAGACATCAATAATAAGATCTCGCTCATTTAGTAATTGTATAACTTCTTGACCAAACGGCTTCAATCCTAGACTTGCATCCTGTTCAGCTCCATGTGCAACAGCATTTTCTTCATTCCATGTTAAGCCCACTAATTTTACACCAGCATCTAGTACGGCTGTCAGTTTTGTTAAATCATCACCAATGGCATTGCAGCCCTCTAAGCTTAAAATAGCTCCTATCTCATGTGGAGCTATTCGGTCTAACTGCGCCCAATCTGTTATATGCACCATGCCCTCTGTTTGTAAAACATGGGTATGAAATGCTTCAATTTGGCGCATGACCTCAAGAAATTGCAGATTTTGTGGGATTTCTGGGTCAATAAAGATGGCGAATACTTGAGCCTCTATTTGCCCTAATTGCAGTCTTTTTTGATTGGTATGAAGACGCTCATCCTCTGCAAAATTTGCCGTTTCAAGAGTTGTTAATTTTAAAAGCGCATCACAATGTAAATCAATAATCTTCATATCCTCACCTCTACAGCTATTATACTGCTTTCACGAGGAAAAACTGACTAAATTTTATCTTGCGGTGTATCGGAAGAGCCAAATTCCTCAAGTTCAATAAAATCATCAGATCTTGGTGTTGAAGATAGTACATCTTCTTCCACTGGTCGTAAATTTTCTTCTTTCTGTTCTGCATGCTCCACACATGTCAGAGCTTGTGGCATAGCCTCTAAACGTCCTAATGGAATGTCTTCACCACAGACCACACATTTACCATATGTTCCGTCTGCCATTGCTTGAAGAGCTTTTTTAATTTCCTCCGCATTGTCGCCAAGATGCTCATCCATAGCCATTTCTGTTAGCTGATCCGTTAAATCACTCGCATTATCAGCAGGATGATTATCATAATTAGATAGCTCTGTCGCTTGGGGACGCTCTGATTCCTCTAATCGTTGTTCAATTTCTTGCAATTCTTGCTCTAGTTGTCTTTTTAATTGTTGCATTACTTGTTGATCCAAAAAAATCTCCTCCTCATGCCTTCATTTTTTCCTAATTTACGATTTCTAAAACATGTCAGCATAAGGAAGACCTATTTATTTACTCGTGTAAGCTATAATTGCATCATGTAAAAATTGTGCAGTTCCCATTGTACCTCGCTCATCATAATAAGCCGTAAATCGTTCGTCAGCTATATACATTTGTGCAAGTCCTGCATGGGCCTCTTGAGAATATTCATTCCATGTATAGCTTAGCCAGCGTTTATGCAATTCTGCCACTTCCATCGCAATGTCACTTGTAGGATTCCCAAGCTCCATAGCCTCTGCTAACCGCTCAAACATTTGCTGTTCTAGCTCTTGCATCGCCTGATATTGTTGCTCTGTCATATTCATAAGCTTAGCATTCGAAGCATCCACTGTGCCTTCTCCATATTTCGCACGAATTTCTTGTCCGTATTGCTTTTCATTATCTTCGATTAACCTTTCTTTAAAACCTTTAAATTTTTCTTCATTGGACATCGGTTGTTCCCCCTCAATGGATTGTATTGTTTTTTCTACCGTCTGTAAGATTGTTACAAGCTGTTCCTGGCGTTGAAGCAAAGCTGCTCTATGTGTTTTTAGCGCCTCTGCATGTTGAAAATTTGGCGCCTTAATAATCGCTTGAATCGTCGCAAGTTTCATATCTAATGCACGATAAAATAAAATCTGCTGTAGCATATCGACCTCCAATTGGCCATAGAATCGATACCCTGCCTCATTTGTTCTGGCTGGCTTCAGCAACCCAATTTCATCATAATAACGCAATGTTCTCGTGCTAACACCCGACAATTGAGCAAGCTCCTGAATGGAATATTCCATGTGCTCACCTCCTCTAATGCTACTGTAAACTTTGACGCAACGTTAAGGTCAAGACAAAATAAAAAATATTAATCGAACTATAATCATCCTTTCAGAATATATAATTCCATAAAAATCTATAATCCGAGTTTTTATAAGCCGATATGAATAATAAATAATTCACAGGAACGTGATAGGATGAAGTGTCCAAATTGTCACCATGAGAATCATACAAGACAAGTACTAACTACTTTACCTTCTCCATCCCTCTTTACAGTATGCTTGACCAATTTGAAGGATGGATTGCTAAGCCACTTTCAGCAAATGAAGTTCATGCTGTTGCGAATGTTTATGAAAACAGTCAACTATCTATTATTGAAACAGAATCCATTAACGAAGCAGACGCTATACTAGCTGGTCAATTCGTGTAAGCATTCCGTCTGTATTATGAGATGGCACTCAATGAGGGTGATTTTTATTGGATTGCTGATATGCTTACACCTAGCAGTTCAGCTTATCAAGAATTAGAGAAATATAGTAATGAAATTGCATATTACTTCTATTTAAAACAACGGGGTATTAGATGTACAATTTTCAAATGGTCAATACTATGTGGATATGAACGAAACGGGTGATTTTTATGATGCACAAGAAAATTATCAATTCTATGATTGCTATAAGACCTATACTGTTACAATAGATGATTATGGTGCTTTTAATATTGCCCATATTACTATTCACTAATAAGGTCTTTTACAATCGTAAAATAAGCAAGGAAAAAATAAACTATCGCGAGATACTCTTATTTCGCAATAGTTCGTTTCTTCTGCATTGTTTTGGTAGTTTAAAAATGATCCAGCTATCTTACTGTTCATTGATTCGCATATTTCCCATGCCACACTATGTGATGATAATTCTTTTTATCTGTGTCACCCTCTGTATTAATAAACAACACCCTCGCATGTTCGTCTAGCTGTAGGTCGAGTATTAAATCTTTGTAGTGTTCATTAGTCATTAATTCATAAAAGCAACCAAACGGAGCCGCTCCTGATTCTCCTGCTATAATACGTGAGTCTGAAGCCAATGGATTTGCAAGAACGCGCATTCCTGTTGCTGCTATTTCTTCTTCACAGGAGATGCTTATTTTTATATGGGCTTTTAAGAGTCGCCAAGCCTGTGGATTAGGTTCACCGCAAGCAAGGCCCGCCATTATGGTTTTCATCTCTCCACCAACAGTTACATATTGCTCAGTACCTGCCTTAAAGCTCTCATAATAACAATTAGCAACATGTGGCTCAACTAACACAAATGTAATATCCTGCTCATAATATTGTTGTAAAAAAGCTACTACTGCCCCTGCAAATGACCCAACACCAGCTTGTAAAAATACATGTGTCGGAGCTTGCTGCATCTGTTCAACGATTTCATGTACAAGTGTTGTGTAGCCTTGCATAATCCATAATGGTATTTCTTCGTAGCCATCCCACATCGTATCCTGAATCAGGACCCAGCCATTTTCTTGTGCTAGCTGCGAGGTATAACGCACGGTTTCATCATAATTCATTGTCGTTATTTCAGCATAGGCTCCTTCTTTTTTAATATGCTGTAAACGTTCATCGGCACTGCCAGCTGGCATATATATTCGCGCTTGATACCCCAGTTCACGAGCCGCCCATGCCACACCACGACCATGGTTACCATCTGTTGTTGAAATAAAGGTTAAATTACCTATCTGCGCTTTTACTTCTGATGATTTTAATTGTTCAAACGATAGTTCCTCTATATTTTTCTGGAGTCTATTGGCAACATACTGCGCAATTGCATAAACTCCGCCTAATACTTTAAATGCGTTTAAGCCAAATCGATAGGATTCGTCTTTTACCAAGATTTTTTCTATACCCATCCATGAAGCAAGTGAATCAAGATGATGGAGAGGTGTCTTTTCAAATTGCTCATATGTACGTAGAAATTGCCCCACTTTCTTTACTTGTTCCAATGTAAAATATGGCAGTAAAGCTGTTCCGTCATTTGCTTTATCCAGCTGATTGTGCACCCACTTTAATTTTTCATTCATTCCTATCCCTCCTTTATCATTAGCTTAGTCCATCTAGCTTCAAAATACAAAATTATACAATACAGAACTTACATTTGTCTAAGTTCCTTGTTATGCGTTTATGATCCCCTACGGAAAAGGGAGAAAAATTTCTTAACTTCCTATATAATTAACAAGCCTTCACAGATTCGATGTTCTGTGAAGGCTTCATTTTTATAGTAACTATGTTATCAAATCAATTAAAAAGTGCAGTAGATGTAATTCATCTACTGCACTTAGTATGACCCGTACGGGATTCGAACCCGTGTTACCGCCGTGAAAGGGCGGTGTCTTAACCACTTGACCAACGGGCCAATGGCGGAGAAGGAGGGATTTGAACCCTCGCGCCGGTTACCCGACCTACACCCTTAGCAGGGGCGCCTCTTCAGCCTCTTGAGTACTTCCCCACATAAAAATGGCTCCGAAGGCAGGACTCGAACCTGCGACAACCTGATTAACAGTCAGGTGCTACTACCAACTGAGCTACTTCGGAATAATGATGGGCCTAAATGGACTCGAACCATCGACCTCACGCTTATCAGGCGTGCGCTCTAACCAGCTGAGCTATAGGCCCTTGGAGCGGGTGATGGGAATCGAACCCACGACATCAGCTTGGAAGGCTGAGGTTTTACCATTAAACTACACCCGCATAAATGGTGGGTCAGGACGGAATCGAACCGCCGACACTTAGAGCTTCAATCTAATGCTCTACCAACTGAGCTACTGACCCATTTCGTCCATGCTAAGCTTATTTTCTTTTGCTTATCATATCTTCTTATGAAAATAATGGCGGTCCCGACCGGGATCGAACCGGCGATCTCCTGCGTGACAGGCAGGCATGTTAACCGCTACACCACGGGACCATTTGGTTGCGGGGGCCGGATTTGAACCAACGACCTTCGGGTTATGAGCCCGACGAGCTACCACTGCTCCACCCCGCGATAATTTTATACTGTTTCGAGTTTTTAAAGCACCATTTATAAAGATTTAAAACTGGAGGAGGTAGAGGGATTCGAACCCCCGCGCGGTGTTACCCGCCTGTCGGTTTTCAAGACCGATCCCTTCAGCCAGACTTGGGTATACCTCCGTTGCATTATATAAATGGTGGACCTTGCAGGACTCGAACCTGCGACCGGACGGTTATGAGCCGTCTGCTCTAACCAACTGAGCTAAAGGTCCTTTAAGATGGCGGCAGAGGGGATCGAACCCCCGACCTTACGGGTATGAACCGTACGCTCTAGCCAGCTGAGCTACGCCGCCAGGATCTTTATACTGGTTAATTTATTATGGTGGAGCCTAGCGGGATCGAACCGCTGACCTCCTGCGTGCAAGGCAGGCGCTCTCCCAGCTGAGCTAAGGCCCCATAATTTCTTTGGAAATGGTCGGGAAGACAGGATTCGAACCTGCGACCCCTTGGTCCCAAACCAAGTGCTCTACCAAGCTGAGCTACTTCCCGTTCTTTTTTGGCGCGCCCGACAGGAGTCGAACCCATAACCTTCTGATCCGTAGTCAGACGCTCTATCCAATTGAGCTACGGGCGCATTAAAAATGGTGCCGAGGACCGGAATCGAACCGGTACGGTAGTCACCTACCGCAGGATTTTAAGTCCTGTGCGTCTGCCAGTTCCGCCACCCCGGCACATTTGGAGCGGAAGACGAGGTTCGAACTCGCGACCCCCACCTTGGCAAGGTGGTGTTCTACCACTGAACTACTTCCGCATGTGCATAAGTTTTTTTATCTGGCAATGAAATAATGGTGCGGGTGAAGGGAGTCGAACCCCCACGCCTTGCGGCGCTAGATCCTAAGTCTAGTGCGTCTGCCAATTCCGCCACACCCGCTTATTATTATTAAAAATGGTGAGCCATGAAGGACTCGAACCTTCGACCCTCTGATTAAAAGTCAGATGCTCTACCAACTGAGCTAATGGCTCTAAAAAATGGTGCCGGCTATAGGAATCGAACCCACGACCTACTGATTACAAGTCAGTTGCTCTACCTGCTGAGCTAAACCGGCATATGGTGGAGGATGACGGGCTCGAACCGCCGACCCTCTGCTTGTAAGGCAGATGCTCTCCCAGCTGAGCTAATCCTCCTGGGTACTATGCCTAGCGACGTCCTACTCTCACAGGGGGAAGCCCCCAACTACCATCGGCGCTAAAGAGCTTAACTTCCGTGTTCGGTATGGGAACGGGTGTGACCTCTTTGCCATCATCACTAGACTTGCACTTGATTGTGCTGGCTTCTGCGTTCTTAGCAGAAGTTTCTTTATGTATCTTGTTTTGAAGTTGTTTACCTGTCCTTCAAGACAAGAATTATTGTATAACGTTTTCTCACATTGTGCAATACTTTTTTATAAAAAAAAGAAATTATTACTTTTTGAAGTTATTTTTGCTAAGTAAGAGAAAATATTGCCCTGCAAAATATTATAACAATTGTTGTTTCAAAAGAAAACAATTATTTTATTTCACCTATTTTCTTAGCTTATAATCTATTTCTAAACAAGGAAAGGGTATAGAAAACCCTTCACTTGTTGTTTCATTAAATAGTTAAAAGCTCTTGTTTCAATCTTAGAATTTCTTCAAATGTTGTGGAAGCTCCAAAAGATAGTCTAAAAAATTGGCGTGCTGCTTCCAAAGAGTAACCCATTGATAAAATAGCTTTCGTTCCAGATTCACTATGAATATCACATGCACTACCCGTCGAAATACAGATTCCTGCCTCATTTAACTTTAAAAGAACATATTGCCCCTCTATTTTATCCATCATTACGCCACAAATATTAGGCAATTGTTGGTTACATTCTATTAATTGGCATGTTTCAGGCAAATTGTTCTTCAAAAATCTTCTTAAAGTCTCATAATGTTGTCTTTCATATTGATAGTTTTCAATTGCTGCCGCAAAGGCTACAATTGCTGGTGTATCTAATGTGCCTCCTCTTAAACCCCTCTCATGAGTTACACCCGGTGTTAAGGCAGGTACTCGGAGCGCAGGATTCAGATAGACAGCACCACACCCCTTTGGCCCACCTATTTTATGAGCTGAGATTGTAATGGCATCTACTCCACTTGGTATAGCGAGCTTCCCAAATGATTGTACACAGTCAATATGACTGAAAACATCAGATTTTTTAGCCATCTCTATTATTTTCTCTACAGGCTGAATAGCGCCAATTTCAGAATTGACATGTTGAATTGTAATCAAAGCCGTATCTTTGCGGATTGCTTGCTGTAATTGTTCAAGGTCAATCCATCCATCCATCTGTAAAGGCAATTTTGTCACTATAAAACCCATTTTCTCAAGCGTATTCAACGCTGCATGCACAGACGTATGCTCAGCTTGAGATGAAATAATGTGTTTTCCTTTTTTAGAGGCCAGCGCTAATGACAAGATAGCCAGGATATTTCCTTCTGTCCCGCTCCCTGTAAAAATAATACCGTCACTATTTACGCCTAAAGCAGTGGCTACAACCTCTCTTGATTGCTGGACAAAATAATAGGCTTGTCCTCCTAAATCATGAAGACTTGCACTATTTCCATAATAACGCTGTGCTACCTCTACATAAGCTGCAAGAGCCTCCTTCGTCATCGGTGATGTCGCAGCATAATCCATATAAATCATTGTCTTCTCCCTCTCTAGTTCATCAAGTCTTGTTTTCTTTTTTATTTTATGTAAAGATAAGTGTCAAGACAACTGTAAAGAGGGTATAACTATGGATGTAAAGACAGATGTCCTTATAATCGGCAGTGGAATTGCTGCACTTCAAGCTGCTTTACTGCTCGAAGAACATTTTCAAGTACAAATTGTTACAAAATCATCTCTTTATATGAGTAGTTCTTATCGTGCACAAGGTGGCATCGCTGCTGTTACAAGTGAGAAAGATCATATTGAACACCACATTGCTGATACATTGAAAGCTGGAGAATATCATCACGAGAAAAAACATGTTACTACACTCATAGAAGATGGCACTAAAATCATGCAGAAATATTTAAAGACTGGTCTCCCTATCGATCGTCATGTTGATGGAAAACCGGCTCTAGGACTCGAAGGGGCACATAGTCATCATCGTATTCTACATGCAGGTGGTGATCGTACTGGTCAAATTTTCATAGATTACTTACTTCATAAACTTTCACCTAAAACAAAGGTGAATTGCTATGAAATGGCTTATGAGCTTTTACGGAATACAGATGGTGGCTGCATAGGCGCACTTACCAAAGGACAAAAAGGCATTACACGCTATTTGGCCCATCATGTCATTTTAGCGACAGGTGGTGCAGGTGCACTCTATTCAAGCACATCTAATTATCCAACCAATACAGGTGACGGCATCGCGTTAGCATTTCGCGCAGGTGCTGCCATCAGTGATATGGAATTTATGCAGTTCCACCCTAGTCTGCTTTGGTGTGAAAATGAGGCGAAGGGATTAGTTTCCGAAGCTGTTCGAGGTGCTGGTGGCATCTTTGTCGATGCACAGCGTCAGCCCATTATGACAGGCTTACATGCCCAACTTGACTTAGCACCAAGACATATTACGGCACTTGCACTTTTTAAAAAACGTGCTGCTGGTGAGGAGACGTTTATTGATATTACTAACATTCAAAATTTTGAAGTGAAATTCCCAACAATTGCTCAGCTTTGCTATGACAATCAAGTTTATTTACAAGATGGCTTAATTCCTGTAGCTCCAGGAAGTCATTTCTTAATGGGGGGCGTTATTGCTGATGACAAAGGAAGAACCACTATACCTAATCTATATGCAGTGGGGGAAGTTGCCTGTACAGGTGTCCATGGTGCGAACCGTTTAGCAAGTAACTCCCTATTGGAAGGTATTACGTTTGGGCAAAGAATGGCTCAGTTCATCATTCAACATGGTTGCCATCAAAAAAATTTCACACATAACCACCATCAATGTGCTGAAATAATGCCATCTTTATTTAGCAAACAGCAGTTACAGCAATACATGATGCAGTTTTTAGGCATCGTGCGAAACGTTAATGACTTGCAGCATTTTATTCAGCAATTACCCTCCTTACAATCACTTCTTTATACGAATCTAAAGGGTCTAGAACAAGCTGAATTGGAACTATTTATGATGCATGTTGTCGCAACATTAATGGCACATGCTGCAATTACACGAACGGAAACGCGTGGTGCTCACATTCGTACGGATAAATTAGAAATGGACGTACACTGGGCAAGTCGTTGGATTATTTTTTCGCAAGGCCAAATGAAAGTGAGGAACTCATTGTATGAATATCATCAAACTCGAGGAAATGCTCAAGCAATTTTTTAATGAGGATTTAGGTGATGGGGATTTATCGAGTGAATATATCTTTTCAGCTGAACAGCAGGGATCTTTTTCTTTTTACGCTAAAGAAAATGGGGTTTTCTGCGGGGCGCTCATTATTGAGTATGGCTTTCACTTACTCGATCGATCAATAAAAATCCAACTTCTAAAAAAAGATGGAGAGACAGTAAAGACCGGTGATGTGCTTGCTGTGGTAAAGGGACCCTTACAAAAATTATTAATAGGTGAGCGCGTTATATTAAATCTTATTCAGCGTATGTCCGCTATTGCGACAGCGACCCATCATGCCGTTCGAGAAACATCTGGTACGCATGCGAAAATATGTGATACGCGTAAGACCATGCCTGGATTGCGTATGTTGGATAAATATGCTGTTAGAATCGGTGGTGGCTTTAATCATCGTAATGGCCTGTATGATGCCATCATGCTAAAGGATAACCACATTGCCTTTGCTGGTAGCATTACAAAAGCTGTTCAGGCTGCTAGAGCAAAAGTCGGTCATACTGTAAAAATCGAAGTGGAAATTGAAACAAAGGACCAGCTAGAAGAAGCCATCATTGCTGGAGCAGATATTATTATGTTTGATAACCGTAGTCCAGAAGAAATACGAGCATGGCTTCCCACTGTCCCTTCTTCTATTGTGACAGAGGCATCAGGAGGCATCACACTTGAAAATTTAAAGGCCTATGCACAATCAGGTGTTCAGTTTATTTCACTTGGTTCATTAACGCATTCCGTTAAAGCCTTTGACATTAGTGCACTCGTTCAAATGAAAGGAGATCATTCCCTTGTCCATAACTAGTTTATTACAACAAACGACACTACTTCCAGAGCATTACCGGGCATTATCCGTAAAGGAAATGGAATCTCGTATTTTATCAATAAAGCAAAAATTAGGACCTAAACTATTTATACCAGGACATCATTATCAAAAAGATGAAGTCATTCAATTTGCTGATGCAACTGGTGATTCCCTACAGTTAGCTCAATTATCTGCCGCTAACAAGGAAGCTGAACATATTGTATTTTGCGGCGTGCATTTTATGGCGGAAACTGCTGATATGCTGACAACGAAGCAGCAACATGTCTATTTACCAGATATGCGTGCAGGTTGTTCAATGGCTGATATGGCTGATATTTATCAAACAGAACAAGCATGGCCGATTCTTCAGCAACTCTTTGGTGATACAATTATCCCGCTAACTTATGTCAATTCGACTGCTGCCATTAAAGCCTTTACGGGAAGACATGGTGGTGCCTGTGTCACTTCATCGAATGCTAAAGAGCTTGTTCAATGGGCATTTACACAAAAACAGCGTATTTTCTTTTTACCTGACCAACATTTAGGAAGAAACACTGCCTATGATTTAGGTATTCCACTTAAAAATATGGCTGTTTGGAATCCCCATAAGAATATGCTTGAAACAAATGAGCCGCTTGAGAACATTCAGGTTATTCTATGGAAAGGTCATTGCTCTGTACATGAAGGATTTACGGTTCACCATACGGAGGTCGTTCGCAAAGAACATCCAACTATGCAAATTATTGTTCACCCTGAATGCAGTCGTGAAGTTGTAGCAGCTGCCGATGATGCAGGTTCCACAAAATACATCATTGAGACAATCAATCGTGCACCAAGCGGATCGGCATGGGCTATTGGAACAGAAATGAACCTTGTCAATCGCATAATGAAGCAGCATCCAGATAAACATATTATCTCTTTAAATGAAAATTTTTGTCCTTGCTTAACAATGAATCGCATTGACCTTCCCCATCTGTTATGGAGCTTAGAAAGCATTGAGCAGGGGCAACCACATAACCGTATCCAAGTAGATGAATATACTACAGCTGAAGCACTTAGCTCTCTCAAAAGAATGCTAGCACGAGGATAATTAGGTTGCTTTAAAAGCAGAGATGTTGTAAAAAAACGTCTCTGCTTTTTATGTTCATATAACATCTATTTTGAATAGCTTAAACAACTGCCATTTTCAAATGCATCATCATCGATCCAATCAAAGAATAACCATCTATTGCTGAAATTGACATGGCTTTATGCTCTATGCTACTGTCGATTTGGAGGTGAAAATAAATGGCTTTTCAATCGAAAAATATTTTTATCAATTTACCAGTGAAAGATCTAAACAAATCCATCAACTTCTTTAAGGAACTAGGTTTTGAGTTCAATCAACAATTTAGCGATGAGACTACAGCCTCAATGATTATTAGTGAAAATATCTTTGCATTAATGATGGTGGAAGAACGATTCAAAGGGTTTAGTAAGAAGGAAATTACAAATACTGCTACGTCTGCAGAAGCAATTTTATGTCTATCTGCTGAAAATCGAGAGCAAGTAGATCAATTAGTAAATAAGGCACTGGCCTCCGGTGGTAAATCTTATAGTGAACCCCAAGACCATGGGTTTATGTATGGCTGGGGATTTCAGGATGTAGATGGGCATATCTGGGAAGTAGTTTATATGGATGAAAATGCATTGAATCAAGAGTAATATTTATATCTATGAATATGAAAAAACAGTAGATGCATGTGCATCTACTGTTTTTTAGTATGACCCGTACGGGATTCGAACCCGTGTTACCGCCGTGAAAGGGCGGTGTCTTAACCACTTGACCAACGGGCCAATGGCGGAGAAGGAGGGATTTGAACCCTCGCGCCGGTTACCCGACCTACACCCTTAGCAGGGGCGCCTCTTCAGCCTCTTGAGTACTTCCCCACATAAAAATGGCTCCGAAGGCAGGACTCGAACCTGCGACAACCTGATTAACAGTCAGGTGCTACTACCAACTGAGCTACTTCGGAATAATGATGGGCCTAAATGGACTCGAACCATCGACCTCACGCTTATCAGGCGTGCGCTCTAACCAGCTGAGCTATAGGCCCTTGGAGCGGGTGATGGGAATCGAACCCACGACATCAGCTTGGAAGGCTGAGGTTTTACCATTAAACTACACCCGCATAAATGGTGGGTCAGGACGGAATCGAACCGCCGACACTTAGAGCTTCAATCTAATGCTCTACCAACTGAGCTACTGACCCATTTCGTCCATGCTAAGCTTATTTTCTTTTGCTTATCATATCTTCTTATGAAAATAATGGCGGTCCCGACCGGGATCGAACCGGCGATCTCCTGCGTGACAGGCAGGCATGTTAACCGCTACACCACGGGACCATTTGGTTGCGGGGGCCGGATTTGAACCAACGACCTTCGGGTTATGAGCCCGACGAGCTACCACTGCTCCACCCCGCGATAATTTTATACTGTTTCGAGTTTTTAAAGCACCATTTATAAAGATTTAAAACTGGAGGAGGTAGAGGGATTCGAACCCCCGCGCGGTGTTACCCGCCTGTCGGTTTTCAAGACCGATCCCTTCAGCCAGACTTGGGTATACCTCCGTTGCATTATATAAATGGTGGACCTTGCAGGACTCGAACCTGCGACCGGACGGTTATGAGCCGTCTGCTCTAACCAACTGAGCTAAAGGTCCTTTAAGATGGCGGCAGAGGGGATCGAACCCCCGACCTTACGGGTATGAACCGTACGCTCTAGCCAGCTGAGCTACGCCGCCAGGATCTTTATACTGGTTAATTTATTATGGTGGAGCCTAGCGGGATCGAACCGCTGACCTCCTGCGTGCAAGGCAGGCGCTCTCCCAGCTGAGCTAAGGCCCCATAATTTCTTTGGAAATGGTCGGGAAGACAGGATTCGAACCTGCGACCCCTTGGTCCCAAACCAAGTGCTCTACCAAGCTGAGCTACTTCCCGTTCTTTTTTGGCGCGCCCGACAGGAGTCGAACCCATAACCTTCTGATCCGTAGTCAGACGCTCTATCCAATTGAGCTACGGGCGCATTAAAAATGGTGCCGAGGACCGGAATCGAACCGGTACGGTAGTCACCTACCGCAGGATTTTAAGTCCTGTGCGTCTGCCAGTTCCGCCACCCCGGCACATTTGGAGCGGAAGACGAGGTTCGAACTCGCGACCCCCACCTTGGCAAGGTGGTGTTCTACCACTGAACTACTTCCGCATGTGCATAAGTTTTTTTATCTGGCAATGAAATAATGGTGCGGGTGAAGGGAGTCGAACCCCCACGCCTTGCGGCGCTAGATCCTAAGTCTAGTGCGTCTGCCAATTCCGCCACACCCGCTTATTATTATTAAAAATGGTGAGCCATGAAGGACTCGAACCTTCGACCCTCTGATTAAAAGTCAGATGCTCTACCAACTGAGCTAATGGCTCTAAAAAATGGTGCCGGCTATAGGAATCGAACCCACGACCTACTGATTACAAGTCAGTTGCTCTACCTGCTGAGCTAAACCGGCATATGGTGGAGGATGACGGGCTCGAACCGCCGACCCTCTGCTTGTAAGGCAGATGCTCTCCCAGCTGAGCTAATCCTCCTGGGTACTATGCCTAGCGACGTCCTACTCTCACAGGGGGAAGCCCCCAACTACCATCGGCGCTAAAGAGCTTAACTTCCGTGTTCGGTATGGGAACGGGTGTGACCTCTTTGCCATCATCACTAGACTTGCACATGGATGTGCTGGCTTCTGCGTTGCAACATGGATGTTGCGTTCTTAGCAGAAGTTCCTTTAATATCAGCTTCAAATAAATAGTGTCGTGAAGCTCTTTTTTTATTGAAAGTTTTGTTCTTTCAAAACTGGATAAACGGTTCATTGAATGGTTCAAACATTTTTGGTTAAGTCCTCGATCGATTAGTATTCGTCAGCTCCATGTGTCACCACACTTCCACCTCGAACCTATCTACCTCATCGTCTTTGAGGGATCTTACTTACTTGCGTAATGGGAAATCTCATCTTGAGGGGGGCTTCATGCTTAGATGCTTTCAGCACTTATCCCGTCCACACATAGCTACCCAGCGATGCCTTTGGCAAGACAACTGGTACACCAGCGGTGTGTCCATCCCGGTCCTCTCGTACTAAGGACAGCTCCTCTCAAATTTCCTACGCCCACGACGGATAGGGACCGAACTGTCTCACGACGTTCTGAACCCAGCTCGCGTACCGCTTTAATGGGCGAACAGCCCAACCCTTGGGACCGACTACAGCCCCAGGATGCGATGAGCCGACATCGAGGTGCCAAACCTCCCCGTCGATGTGGACTCTTGGGGGAGATAAGCCTGTTATCCCCGGGGTAGCTTTTATCCGTTGAGCGATGGCCCTTCCATGCGGAACCACCGGATCACTAAGCCCGTCTTTCGACCCTGCTCGACTTGTAGGTCTCGCAGTCAAGCTCCCTTGTGCCTTTACACTCTACGAATGATTTCCAACCATTCTGAGGGAACCTTTGGGCGCCTCCGTTACCTTTTAGGAGGCGACCGCCCCAGTCAAACTGTCCGCCTGACACTGTCTCCTGCCCCGCTAAGGGGCATGGGTTAGAATTTCAATACAACCAGGGTAGTATCCCACCGACGCCTCCTTCGAAGCTGGCGCTCCGAGATCTCTGGCTCCTACCTATCCTGTACAAGTTGTACCAAAATTCAATATCAGGCTACAGTAAAGCTCCACGGGGTCTTTCCGTCCTGTCGCGGGTAACCTGCATCTTCACAGGTACTATAATTTCACCGAGTCTCTCGTTGAGACAGTGCCCAGATCGTTACGCCTTTCGTGCGGGTCGGAACTTACCCGACAAGGAATTTCGCTACCTTAGGACCGTTATAGTTACGGCCGCCGTTTACTGGGGCTTCAATTCGCAGCTTCGCTTGCGCTAACCACTCCTCTTAACCTTCCAGCACCGGGCAGGCGTCAGCCCCTATACGTCACCTTACGGTTTTGCAGAGACCTGTGTTTTTGCTAAACAGTCGCCTGGGCCTATTCACTGCGGCTCTCATGCGCTTGCACGCTCAAGAGCACCCCTTCTCCCGAAGTTACGGGGTCATTTTGCCGAGTTCCTTAACGAGAGTTCTCTCGCACACCTTAGGATTCTCTCCTCGACTACCTGTGTCGGTTTGCGGTACGGGCACCTCTCACCTGATAGAGGCTTTTCTTGGCAGTGTGAAATCAGGAACTTCGTCCATACGGACTCGCCATCACAGCTCAACGTTACAGTGTGCGGATTTGCCTACACACACGCCTTACTGCTTGGACGCGCATAACCAACAGCGCGCTTACCCTATCCTACTGCGTCCCCCCATTTCTCAAACGGTGAGGAGGTGGTACAGGAATATCAACCTGTTGTCCATCGCCTACGCCTATCGGCCTCGGCTTAGGTCCCGACTAACCCTGAGCGGACGAGCCTTCCTCAGGAAACCTTAGTCATACGGTGGACGGGATTCTCACCCGTCTTTCGCTACTCATACCGGCATTCTCACTTCTAAGCGCTCCACCAGTCCTTCCGGTCTGACTTCAACGCACTTAGAACGCTCTCCTACCACTGACATCGTAGATGTCAATCCACAGCTTCGGTGAATCGTTTAGCCCCGATACATTTTCGGCGCAGCGTCACTCGACCAGTGAGCTATTACGCACTCTTTAAATGATGGCTGCTTCTAAGCCAACATCCTGGTTGTCTGTGCAACGCCACATCCTTTTCCACTTAACGATTACTTTGGGACCTTAGCTGGTGGTCTGGGCTGTTTCCCTTTTGACTACGGATCTTATCACTCGCAGTCTGACTCCCGTGTATAAATATCTGGCATTCGGAGTTTGTCTGAATTCGGTAAACCGGGATGGCCCCCTAGTCCAAACAGTGCTCTACCTCCAGTATTCTCATCACGAGGCTAGCCCTAAAGCTATTTCGGAGAGAACCAGCTATCTCCAAGTTCGATTGGAATTTCTCCGCTACCCACACCTCATCCCCGCACTTTTCAACGTGCGTGGGTTCGGGCCTCCAGTAAGTGTTACCTTACCTTCACCCTGGACATGGGTAGATCACCTGGTTTCGGGTCTACGACCACGTACTATTTCGCCCTATTCAGACTCGCTTTCGCTGCGGCTCCGCCTTCTAAAGCTTAACCTCGCACGTAATCGTAACTCGCCGGTTCATTCTACAAAAGGCACGCTATCACCCATTAACGGGCTCTAACTACTTGTAGGCACACGGTTTCAGGATCTCTTTCACTCCCCTTCCGGGGTGCTTTTCACCTTTCCCTCACGGTACTGGTTCACTATCGGTCACTAGGTAGTATTTAGCCTTGGGAGATGGTCCTCCCGGATTCCGACGGAATTTCACGTGTTCCGCCGTACTCAGGATCCACTCAGGAGAGAACAAACTTTCGACTACAGGGCTTTTACCTGCTCTGGCGGACCTTTCCAAGTCGCTTCATCTAACTCGTTCTTTTGTAACTCCGTATTGAGTGTCCTACAACCCCAAGAGGCAAGCCTCTTGGTTTGGGCTCTTCCCGTTTCGCTCGCCGCTACTCAGGGAATCGATTTTTCTTTCTCTTCCTCCAGGTACTTAGATGTTTCAGTTCCCTGGGTCTGCCTTCAAGACGCTATGTATTCACGTCAAGATACTACGCGATTAAACGTAGTGGGTTCCCCCATTCGGAAATCTCCGGATCAAAGCTCACTTACAGCTCCCCGAAGCATATCGGTGTTAGTGCCGTCCTTCTTCGGCTCCTAGTGCCAAGGCATTCGCCGTGCGCCCTTAATAACTTAACCTATCAGCTTTCAATACACATCGCATTTCGTTGTCAGCTTCTCTCGTTCAATCAGTCACGTACTCAAGTACGCTCCTTCATTCACTCGATTGCTTCCTAGAACTGCTCATGTCTTGAAACCTTTTAATGTTATTAAGCCTATAAAAAAACTTAAAAAAATAAATGTGTTTGTTACAATTTCAATGTCGTTTTATCCAGTTTTCAAAGAACAAGTTTTGAAGATTTTCATTCAGAAGAATGAACCTTCAAAACTGAACGCAAAACGTAATCTTACAAACCCTAGGTTTGTATTCCGAAATAATCCTTAGAAAGGAGGTGATCCAGCCGCACCTTCCGATACGGCTACCTTGTTACGACTTCACCCCAATCATCTATCCCACCTTCGGCGGCTGGCTCCAAAAAGGTTACCTCACCGACTTCGGGTGTTACAAACTCTCGTGGTGTGACGGGCGGTGTGTACAAGGCCCGGGAACGTATTCACCGCGGCATGCTGATCCGCGATTACTAGCGATTCCGGCTTCATGTAGGCGAGTTGCAGCCTACAATCCGAACTGAGAACGACTTTATCGGATTAGCTCCCTCTCGCGAGTTGGCAACCGTTTGTATCGTCCATTGTAGCACGTGTGTAGCCCAGGTCATAAGGGGCATGATGATTTGACGTCATCCCCACCTTCCTCCGGTTTGTCACCGGCAGTCACCTTAGAGTGCCCAACTAAATGATGGCAACTAAGATCAAGGGTTGCGCTCGTTGCGGGACTTAACCCAACATCTCACGACACGAGCTGACGACAACCATGCACCACCTGTCACCGTTGCCCCCCGAAGGGGAAACTATATCTCTACAGTGGTCAACGGGATGTCAAGACCTGGTAAGGTTCTTCGCGTTGCTTCGAATTAAACCACATGCTCCACCGCTTGTGCGGGCCCCCGTCAATTCCTTTGAGTTTCAGTCTTGCGACCGTACTCCCCAGGCGGAGTGCTTAATGCGTTAGCTGCAGCACTAAGGGGCGGAAACCCCCTAACACTTAGCACTCATCGTTTACGGCGTGGACTACCAGGGTATCTAATCCTGTTTGCTCCCCACGCTTTCGCGCCTCAGTGTCAGTTACAGACCAGATAGTCGCCTTCGCCACTGGTGTTCCTCCAAATCTCTACGCATTTCACCGCTACACTTGGAATTCCACTATCCTCTTCTGCACTCAAGTCTCCCAGTTTCCAATGACCCTCCACGGTTGAGCCGTGGGCTTTCACATCAGACTTAAGAAACCACCTGCGCGCGCTTTACGCCCAATAATTCCGGACAACGCTTGCCACCTACGTATTACCGCGGCTGCTGGCACGTAGTTAGCCGTGGCTTTCTAATAAGGTACCGTCAAGGTACAGCCAGTTACTACTGTACTTGTTCTTCCCTTACAACAGAGTTTTACGAACCGAAATCCTTCTTCACTCACGCGGCGTTGCTCCATCAGGCTTTCGCCCATTGTGGAAGATTCCCTACTGCTGCCTCCCGTAGGAGTCTGGGCCGTGTCTCAGTCCCAGTGTGGCCGATCACCCTCTCAGGTCGGCTACGCATCGTCGCCTTGGTGAGCCGTTACCTCACCAACTAGCTAATGCGCCGCGGGCCCATCCTATAGCGACAGCCGAAACCGTCTTTCAGTGTTTCACCATGAGGTGAAACAGATTATTCGGTATTAGCCCCGGTTTCCCGGAGTTATCCCAAACTATAAGGTAGGTTGCCCACGTGTTACTCACCCGTCCGCCGCTAACGTCGAAGGAGCAAGCTCCTTCTCTGTTCGCTCGACTTGCATGTATTAGGCACGCCGCCAGCGTTCGTCCTGAGCCAGGATCAAACTCTCCATAAAAGAAATTTGAATAGCTCAAATTGTTTTGCTGGCATCAATTTTGATGTCCAAAATTTTTGTTTCGTTCACTAACTAAAGCTAGTTATTTGAAACTTTATTGATTACGTTTTGCTTGTTCAGTTTTCAAGGTTCATTTTATTCAAGTCGTTTTCAGCGACTTTATTATCATATCTTGTTCACAACAAGAAGTCAACAACTTTTTAAAACTTTATTTTCAAGCGTTCCTTCTTGTTAAGGACAAGTAATAATATATAATATAGCATTATAAAAATCAAGCATTTTTCATAAAAAAATTAAAAATCTTTTTAACATCGATGACAAACAATAGAATCCCTGCTAAAACAATCAATCCACCAATGATTTGTGTCATAATCAAATACTCTTTAAATATCACCAAGGCTAAAAGAGCTGCCCCTATAGGTTCAAATAATATAGCGATTGAAACAACATTCGTACTAACATATTTAATAGACCAATTAAATAGAGTATGACCCAATAAATTAGGGACTAACGCTAATAAGAAAAACCATAACCAATCCATCGAAGAGTATGGACCAAAAGATTCTCCTTTAATCAATACATAAAAAAGTAAAGTAATGGTACACACAACATACACAACCATCGTATACGTCATTAAAGATAATCTTTTACGCACATCCTGTCCTAATAGAAAATAAGCCGTGGCAAGCGCACAAGCAATGAGCGCAAGTATATCTCCATAAAAAGCTGTTCCACTTACTTTAAAATCTCCCCAACTGATTAACACACTGCCTACTATGGCGATGGTACCTGCAACGATCGTTTTCTTTGTTATCTTCTCTTTAAAGAAAAAGTATGTTCCCACAAATGCAAACAACGGCTGTAATGTCACCAAAACTGTAGAGCTTGCTACTGAAGTATAGTTGAGTGATTCAAACCATAAAATAAAATGGAAAGCTAAAAAGATTCCCGCAACTGAAGAAAATAACCAATCACGTCTCCTTAAAGCTGTTAACTCCTTTGTATACTTCCTCAAAAATAACGGTGCCATTATTAAAACAGAAAATAGCATACGATAAAAAGCTATGATGCCAGCTTCCGCTGATGCTAATTTCACAAAAATAGCGGACATTGATACTGAAATAACACCAATTACGATTGGGATGTATGGATGAATTTTAGGTTGCTCCAAAAATCTCACCTCCATCATTGATGCCTCGCGCGTAATATTCAAACTGACTCCCCAGAAGTTATTACGTCTTGTAACAACAGTTAATTGATCTACCTCATGCAAACACATTACCTTAGGACATAGGTTCCCCTATTTCACGAGGCGTTTGAATCCCCGCTGAAAAACAAGCTCCACTCCATTCAATACAAGAAGGAGATTTTCTACGTCTGATGCTTCTCTTTCATTTCCAAAAAAACATCTGCTTAATCAAGAAAAAAATAATTATATTTCCTTACTTCCATGATGTACAATACAAAAAAGTAATGCACATATAATAATGACAGCTTGCATATCTCTTAGCAATACGAAATATCTATGGAGGGTTGTGTATGGAAACATTATTGGAAAATATGATTACATATGAAGTTGGCATAAAATTAATTATTGCAGCCACATTAAGTTTAGTGATCGGTATCGAAAGGGAATTAAAGAAGAAGCCAGTTGGATTAAAAACCAGTTTAGTTATTGCTACTTTCAGCTGCCTACTAACCATTATCTCCATTGAAACAGCATACTCAACTCCTTCCAGAGAAGATATTAATATTACGATGGATCCTCTCCGTTTAGCTGCACAAATTGTCAGCGGGATTGGGTTTCTTGGAGCAGGTGTCATTTTAAGACGTGGCAATGATAGCATTACGGGATTAACAACTGCAGCCATGATATGGGGAGCCGCTGGTATCGGTATTGCAGTTGGTGCAGGATTTTATATGGATGCAACGCTAGCTGTTGTAATTATTGTGTTCGGCATTGAAATACTATCGCCTTTCCTGATGAAAATTGGACCTAAGCGAATTAGAATGCGAGAAATTTTATTAAAAGTCCAAATTGATGATGACAACCATACGGAATCATTTCTATTATTTTTAAAGGACAACAACATTATCATCGAAAATATCCGCATTAAAGATGTACCTTTAAAAAATGATAATGTTTTACATGAATTGGATTTGCGTCTATCCTTAATTGTCTCTGATAACCTATTATCATTTTATCGTTCATTACGAGCACTATCTTATATAGAAAAAATCGAAATGGAAATTTTAAACTAGTTGGAGGATTTTTATGGCAGAACTATTAAAATTACTAAAGGATGGCAACAAACCCTCCCTATTGGCAGCATGTGTCAATACCTTTTTAGGAATCATCAAAGGAGTCGCCTTTTTCTTAACTGGTAATGTTGCCATGTTTGCAGAAATGATGCACTCTCTCGGTGATGCAGCAAATCAATTATTTGTGTATATAGGCTCAGCACTTTCAAAAAAGGCACCTACAAAACAATTTCCCGGTGGTTTCGGTCGAATTGTCAATTTAGTCTGCTTATTTGCTGTCATTATTGTAGCTATCCTTTCTTATGAAACGATAAAAGAAGGTTGGCATCATTTTATTCATCCTACTGGAGAGTCTAGTGGGATACTAATTGCACTCGGGGTATTATTCATAGGGATTGTTTTAGAGGGTACAGTGCTTGCCAAAGCAGCTGCTGAAGTGCTGCATGAAGCGGGTCAAGAAAAGGCAGGTCTCTCCACAATTCCAAAAGCGTTTTCTTATTTAAATCGTGCAAAGCCTGCAACCAAATTAGTGTTTATGGAAGATTTAGTTGCTACTAGCGGAAACTTTTTAGCCTTTGCTGCCATTTTGATTGCCTACTTTACTGGTTGGGGCCGAATAGAAGGTCTTGTTTCAATGATTATTGGCGCGATGATGTTTTATGTTGTCGGTAAAGTATTTCTAGATAACGCTCGTGGCGTCATTGGGGAGACTGACGAGGAAATGTTAAATCACATCGCCCATATTGTAATGGATGATCCCAATATTAAAGATATCTTCCGCCTTGAAGTAATTAAAGAAGGAGAATTTTTGCATGTCGAATTAGTAGCTGAAGCGGATCCTCATTTATCGCTGGCTTTTTTAGATGACGTACGTGACCATTTAACAGAGGTCATCTTAAGCCAAAAAGGGGTATCGAAAGTAGCGATTTTATTTGATGAAGATGATGGAAAAACAAATTGGGTACATGTTAACGAAAAACCAAAAGACACCATATAATCATTTAAAGAAAACAAATAGCCAATTGCCATATTTCAGGCAGTTGGCTATTTGTTATACTGGTATTAAACAATCTCGTTTTACATAATTTGCAACTTCATTTTGATAATCAGGTATATCCTCGTACCCTACAAAGACATGGTTGGTAATCATAAAAGTAAGCAGTCTGTCACAGGCTATCGCCTTTCTCTGACCCCTTTGTAGAATGATGATTTTCGAAAATTGTAATGAAGCTTGACGGTTAGCTAAAGCATATTCATTAGCATTTTGAATTTCTCTGCCATCCGTATGACAACCTAATACAAAATGTCCAGCAAAAGAATCCTTTAAAACATTTGGATGCATGGATTGATAGTGCACCTCTGCAATCGAATCTTCTCTGTTCATGAATTGATGGGCCACCAGATAATGTTTTAAAGCACCTTTTAAATCAATTGCGATAAATGTATCCGCTAAAATTGTTCGATAATAAACAGTGACAATTTCAGCTTCTCCTAAATAAGGCTTTACTTCTATAACAATTTCTCCAGAAGGACGAACAAATAATTGTACAATTGCTTTATTTACATCATCCGAAAAATGAATAATCGTTTGCCCAAAACGTAAGCTTTTGAAAAATATACTTTGATCATCAATGTATCCTGTGATAATTTTATTATTTTCAATTTGTAGAGATTTCGCTTCAATTCCCAATACCTCTACACAATTTTGCATTTTATAAACATGCTGTTGAAATGGTATCTCCACACAATTTAATGTAACAATGCGCTTCTCTAACAATCGTTTCAACATTTGATCCCTCTCCCCTTTGTTTTAAATTGTCATTATTTTAATAAAGATGGCTGAACAATTTCTGAACATCTTTACATCATTCGAGCAATTACGACAAAAATACTTTTCTTCTTATTCAAAAGTAATATTGTTTTCAATAATTAACCAACAATTCAATTTTCACATGACTTTTCTCACTTAAAAACAATGAAAATAATATTTCTACTATCTTATTCATCTATCTATTTCACTATATCGCAGGACTTAAGAAACTTCTACGACAAAATTCAACATGAATCGTTAATTTTTCTTAACATTTCGATTCATGAAACCTAAAAAAACAATGCGTGCAAGACCATAAATCATAGCCTCACACTCATTGTTTTAAAGAGAATTTTGTAAAATGGTTCTTACATCTTCCTCTTGCAGTTTATTAAAGTTTCCAAAAGGACCGTTCTGCATAGCATGCTCTACAATCTGTTGGAATTTCGAATCATCAATATCATAATCAGCCAAGCGATTAGGCGCCCCTAATGACGTCCAAAATGCTGATAAACGATCGATTCCTTCGTAAGCAACTTCTTCTACTGTCTTGCCTGTTGCGTCGACCCCAAATACACGTGTTGCTATACCCGCAAAACGCTCAGGATTCACAGGCACATTTAAACGCATCCAATGTGGCTGGAGGATAGCTAATCCCCCTGCATGTGGAATATCGAATACAGCGGATACAGCATGCTCAATATTATGAGATGCCCAATCACCACGAGAGCCGATTGATAAGAATCCATTTAAACCAATTGTCCCCGCCAATAAAATCGTTTCACGTAATGTCGTATTCTCTAAATCCTCAAGTAATTTGGGCGCTGTCGTAATAACCGTTCGTAATACTCCTTCACACATTTCATCTGTAATCGGGGTATTCGTTGTGTTATGGAAATATTGTTCGAAAACATGTGACATCATATCAACGATTCCATAAACGGTGTGGTTTTTAGGTACCGTCACAGTAAAGACTGGATTCAGTATTGAAAATTTCGGGAATGTCGCTGGACTACCCCAGCTTAGTTTTTCTTCGGTAGCTGCATTCGTAATAACAGATCCTGAGTTCATTTCAGAACCAGTAGCTGCAAGCGTTAATACCGTTCCTAACGGTATGGCTTGCTCTACAATTACCTTACGTTTTACGATATCCCAAGCATCACCATTATATTTTGCACCAGCAGCAATTAATTTGGAACAATCGATAACAGAGCCGCCACCAACAGCTAGCACTAAATCGATACCTTCAGTTTTACAAATTTCAATACCACGTCTCGCTGTTTCCACACGTGGATTTGGTTCAACACCACTTAACTCAACTATTGTTTTATTTGCCTGTTGTAATTTCTCTATAACAGCATTGTAAACACCATTCGCTTTGATGCTTCCGCCACCATAGACAACTAGTACCTTCTCGCCATATTGCGCTAATTCGTTCGGTAATTTTTCCAGTGCATCTTCACCAAAATGGAGCTTCACTGGGTTAAAAAATGTAAATGAATCCATTTAATTCGCCCCTTCCTAGTTGGATTTTCTCATATTTATATTGGAGAAAGCAAAGATTAAACGCCGACTTTGCAATCATAATACTAGTGATTGTTCAGATTTTGTTGAGTCACCCTCTATATAAATGGAATATTGCGTATACTCATTAGCGTCATTACTACTTAGATTAGTACAACAGCGCCTCGAGCACCTTATTCAAACAAATAAACAAGAAAAAACGAGTCACCCCATTATTATAGGAATGACTCGTTTCATTTCATTTATCTTCTACTTAAACCCATCCACGGAAGCGTGAAGCTTCAGCAGTACGGCGAACACCTACCATATAAGCCGCTAAGCGCATGTTGATGTTACGTGTTGTTGCTGTTGTATAAACATTGTCAAATGCTTCAACCATTTTTTTGTATAGTCGCTCTTCAACTTCTTCTTCTGTCCAATAATAACCTTGGTTATTTTGTACCCATTCAAAGTAAGAAACTGTCACACCACCAGCAGAGGCTAATACGTCTGGTACAAGTAAAATGCCACGTTCTGTTAAGATTTTAGTTGCTTCAGATGTTGTTGGACCGTTTGCTGCTTCTACTACGATAGTGGCTTTAATATTGTGTGCATTGTCAGCAGTAATTTGGTTTTCAATAGCAGCTGGCACTAAAATATCACAATCAAGCTCTAATAATTCTTTATTTGAAATCGTGTTTTCAAATAACGTTGTTACTGTTCCGAAGCTATCACGACGATCTAATAAATAGTCGATATCTAAACCTTCAGGATCATGCAGTGCACCATAAGCATCTGAAATACCGATTACTTTTGCACCTAAATCATGCATGAATTTCGCAAGGAAGCTACCTGCGTTACCAAATCCTTGAATCACAACGCGAGCACCTTTAATGTCAATGCCACGTTTTTTCGCTGCTTCTTCGATTACGATTGTAACACCTTGTGCAGTCGCACGATCACGACCTTGAGAACCACCAAGTACTAGTGGCTTCCCAGTGATGAAGCCTGGAGAGTTGAATTCATCCATGCGGCTATATTCATCCATCATCCATGCCATAATTTGTGCATTTGTAAATACGTCTGGCGCAGGAATATCTTTTGTTGGTCCTACGATTTGACTTACTGCACGTACATAACCACGGCTTAAACGTTCGATTTCGCCCATAGACATTTGACGAGGATCACAAATGACACCGCCTTTACCACCACCGTATGGTAGATCGACAATACCACATTTCAATGTCATCCACATTGAAAGCGCTTTAACTTCCTCCTCAGACACTTGTGGGTGGAAACGAACCCCACCTTTAGTTGGTCCTACAGCATCATTATGTTGTGCACGGTAACCAGTAAATACTTTTGTTGTACCATCATCCATTTTCACTGGAATGCGTACTTGTAGCATGCGAAGCGGTTCTTTTAGTAATTCATACATTGCTTCATCATAGCCAAGTTTATTTAGAGCATCTTGAATGACATCTTGAGTTGATGTGAAAAGATTTAAGTTTTCAGACATTATTAAATCGCCTCTTTGTTTTTTTTAATGATAGTTATCGGCATCATTGTAACATACTTCCGAATTAAAATGTGAACATTTTGTTAAAGTTTAAATACTTTTTCAATTTGTTCAATTGACCAATCTAAATCCTCTTGAGAAATAACAAGTGGTGGGGCAAAACGAATTACTGTATCATGTGTTTCTTTACATAATAGACCTAATTCTTTAAGTTTTTCACAGTATGGACGAGCTGCTTCTGTTAGCTCCATACCGATAAATAAACCGCGACCACGTACATCCTTAATAACAGGGTTGTTAATTTCTTTTAATTTACCTTTGAAGTATTCACCAAGTTCGTGTGAACGCTCTGCTAATTTTTCATCTAATAAAACTTTAATAGATGCAATTGAAACTGCACAAGCTAAAGGATTACCTCCGAAAGTTGAACCATGTGAACCTGGGTTGAATACACCTAAAATGCTACGGTTTGCAGCCACGCAAGAAATAGGGAATACACCGCCACCTAGTGCTTTACCTAAGATGTACATATCTGGTTCTACTTCTTCCCAATCACAAGCAAACATTTTACCAGTACGTGCTAGACCTGCTTGAATTTCGTCAGCAATGAATAATACGTTGTTTTCACGGCAAAGTTCACGAGCAGCTTTTAAGAAGCCTTCTGTTGGAATGACAATACCAGCTTCGCCTTGAATTGGTTCGATTAAGAATGCTGCAGTGTTTGGTGTAATAGCTGCCTTTAATGCTTCAAGATTACCATAGTCTACTAATTTAACGTTTGGTAACATTGGACCGAAGCCACGACGGTATTCTTCGTCAGAAGATAAAGATACAGCAAGCATTGTACGACCGTGGAAGTTACCATTACATGCAATAACTTCAGCCTTGCCATCTTCTACGCCTTTTACATCATATGCCCAACGACGAGCTGCTTTAAAGGCCGTTTCTACTGCTTCAGCACCAGTATTCATTGGTAATACCATTTCTTTATTTGTTAATTTTCCTACTAGCTCATACCATTCACCAAGATTTTCGCTGTAAAATGCACGTGAAGTTAACGTTACTTTATCAGCTTGTTCTTTTAAAGCAGCAATAATTTTTGGGTGACGGTGTCCTTGGTTTACAGCTGAATAAGCTGATAGCATATCTAAATATTTGTTGCCTTCTGGATCTTTAACCCAAGCACCCTCAGCCTCTGAAATTACGATTGGCAGTGGATGATAGTTTGCTGCACCATAATTTTGTGTTTGTTCAATAACTTGTTGAGTTTTTGTCATATCCTATTCTCTCCTTACTAAATCATGATGAAAAATCTATGGAAGATAGGGACTATGTATCTCTATGAGTAGAATAATTAAGAATTCAGCAACAATTCATACCATAAATTTGCTCACTTCTCCAAAATAAACTACCTCGTCATGAGTGTCTACGGTTTTAGCCAGGGATAGTATTACCTGGAGAAGTTTTGCAAATCCTGTCATAATGCTTTAATTTCTACTTATTAGAGTAGCCCTAACGTCAATATAAAATTAAAGCATTTCTGAAGTTGTTTTTGCTTGCATGTGCAGTTGTAGGTAGTCTGGGCCACCTGCTTTTGAGTCTGTACCTGACATGTTGAAGCCACCAAATGGTTGGTAGCCAACGATGGCACCTGTACAGCCACGATTGAAGTAAAGGTTTCCTACATGGAATTCTTCACGTGCTTTTTCTAAGTTCACACGGTTTTTCGTGATGACTGCACCTGTTAAACCGTATTCTGTATCGTTCGCAATTTCAATTGCGTGATCGAAATCTTTTGCTTTTGCGATCGCTACCACTGGCCCGAAGATTTCTTCTTTCATAATACGTGCAGAAGGTTCTACGTCTGCGAATACAGTTGGCTGTACGAAGTAACCAACTGAATCATCTGCTGTACCACCAGCCACTAGACGACCTTCGCCTTTACCGATTTCGATGTATTCCGTAATTTTGTTGAATGCCGCTTGGTCAATAACCGTTGCCATGAAGTTGCTGAAATCTGTTGGATCTCCAACTGTTAAAGCATTTGTTAATTCTTCTACACGATTAACAACTTGCTCATATACATCTTCTACGATGACTGCACGAGAACATGCTGAACATTTTTGACCTGAGAAGCCAAATGCTGATTTGACGATTGATTGTGCAGCTAATTCTAAGTCTGCTTCTTTATCAACCACGATTGTATCTTTTCCGCCCATTTCAGCGATGACACGTTTAATCCAAATTTGACCATCATTTAATACAGAAGCACGTTGGTTGATACGTAAACCAACATCACGTGAACCTGTGAAGCTGATGAAGCGTGTTTTTGGATGATCGACTAAGTAGTCGCCTACTTCAGCACCAGAACCTGGTACGAAGTTCACGGCACCTGCTGGAAGACCTGCTTCTTCTAATACTTCGATAAATTTATACGCCACTACTGGTGTTGTAGAAGCTGGTTTTAATAAGACTGTGTTCCCTGTTACTAAAGCGGCCACTGTTGTACCAGCCATGATGGCAAATGGGAAGTTCCAAGGAGAAATAACGATACCGATTCCTAGTGGAATATAGTCATAACGGTTATATTCACCTGGACGGCTTTCTACTGGTTGACCGCCTTTAATGCGTAGCATTTGGCGACCATAGTATTCCAAGAAGTCGATTGCTTCCGCTGTATCTGCATCTGCCTCTGCCCAAGGTTTCCCTGCTTCTTTTGTTAATAATGCAGAGAATTCATGTTTACGACGACGAATAATAGCTGCTGCTTTGAATAAAACGTCAGCACGAATCGCAGGGTCAACTTTTTTCCATGTTTTGAATGTTTCATCCGCTGCTTGCATCGCTTTTTCAGCTAACTCTTTGCTTGCTTTTGACACACGGCCGATCACTTCTGTTTTCTTTGCAGGATTGTACGAAACGATTTTATCTTCTGTTGTAATGCGCTCGCCACCAATGATAAGTGGGTAGTCTTGACCTAAGTAACCTTCAACTTTATTTAAAGCCTCCACATAAGCATTGTAGTTTGCCTCTTGTGAAAAATCTGTGAATGGTTCGTGTTTGTATGGAATCATACTTAATCCTCCCTTGTGAGATGTATTTGGGTATGCAAAAAACATTGACGCAAAATATCTTTGCGTATAAAATATTCTTACACTTATTATAATGCAAAATTTCGTTGCATATTTCAAGTAAAAAATTTTTGAGGTGCACATTTTTATGAAAAATTCTGAACCTTTACTACCTTTTTATGAGTTTATTGCAACAAATGTATCCGTTGGTATCCATGCAGTAGACCTATCTGGTAAAACGATTATTTACAATACAAAAATGAAAGAAATTGAAGGATTTCATTTTGATGAACTTGCGGATCGTTCTATTATTGAATTGTTTTCGTTCCGTCAACACGAAAGTACGTTAATGCGTGTTTTACAAACAGGAAAAAAAGAAATTAATGTTAAACAATCTTATTGGAATAAAAATGGTCATGAAATTACAACAATCAATGATACTTTTCCACTTTTTGTGGAAGGTAAACTCATTGGGGCAATAGAATTTGCTCGAGATATTACCTCACTTGAAAAGCTTGTTTATCAACCCCTTCGTCGTTATGATGAACCATTAACATTTGATATGATTAAAGCTGATTCAGAATCAATGAAGCAGGTTATCGAGAATGCTAAAAAAGCAGCAGCCGTAAAATTACCTGTATTATTAATTGGTGAATCTGGCACAGGGAAAGATTTAGTGGCTGAAGGAATCCACCATGCAGCCTCTCCAGATCCTGAAGCTTTTGTGACGCTTGTCAGCCGCCGTTCTGCTCAATCCGTGCTGGATAAATTACAGCAACTGTTAGAAGAAGATACGGACTATACCTTTTTCTTTGAACGCATAGATTTTTTGAGCTTAGACATTCAGGAACAACTTTTAGCTATACTACAATCCCTTCCACAGTCCAAATATATGCTGATTGGAAGTGTGGGCAGTGACCCCATTACATTGATCGCTGAAAAAAAGCTGTCTAAGTCACTTTATTATTTCTTTGCAACAATGGCTATTACCATTCCTAATTTAACGGATCGAAAAGAAGATATTCTTCCATTTGTCGATGATTATTTTACTCGACATCGAGAACGCTTTGCCTCCCAAGTCACTGAACTTGCACCAGATGTACAGGAATTATTCTTACAATATGATTGGCCAGGAAATCTTAAGGAACTTGAGCTGCTATTGGATGAAATCGTTTCATTTATGACAACAGAGTCAACGGTTACTTCAGATTTATTGCCACTCCATTTCCGCTTCAAGGTACAACAGCAAGACACAAACAATCGTGAGCCAGAATTTTTTATGTTTCATCAAAATCATGAAGTCATGCCACTCGATGCTTATTTGCGTGAAGCCGAATCATATTATGTGCAAAATGTCTTAAATTTATATGAGGGCAATATTACAAAAGCAGCGAATGCACTTGGAATGAGTCGCCAAAACCTGCAATATCGAATCCGAAAAATAAAAAAACAATAGCAAAAAACGAGGATCCCTTCAGTCGAAAGTATCCTCGTTTTTTTAGTGTCCTGATTGTTCGATCCAGTCTTGCAACTTATCTTTTAAGGAATTAAAACCATTTGCATCCGATTCATCTACACGGTCCTGCAATGTTTTACGCGGCGGTGCATCTTTTTTTCGTACTGATGTGGGGCGTTCCTGTAGCGCTCTCATCGATAAACTAATTTTTTCGGCCTCTTCATCGATTTCAAGAATTTTTACTTCTACTTCCTGCCCAACAGCTAAAAACTCACTAACGTCTTTAACAAAGCCGTATGTTATTTCCGAAATATGCACAAGGCCTTGCGTATTGTCATCTAGTGCTACGAATGCACCGTATGGTTGAATACCTGTAACTTTTCCGGTCAACACGTCTCCTAATTCATATTTTTTTACCATAACCTTTGCCCACTTTCTTTTTGTTTGCTACGTATATATCGCTTAAATTATAACATACGTGTAAAAACGGGGCAAAAAATCTCCTTACTCGGAAATGGCCGTAATGATGCAACGTTCTCCGCCTTTTTCTGTAGACATTGTACTTAGCTGGAAGGTTAAATGCTGTCCAATCTTCTGCATTGATTCTGGTTTAACGCCCACTTTAATTGTTGTTTGGGATGGATCTGTTGGATAGCGATACTTTACAACAAGAGTTTGAATGGCACTATGTAACAGCCTGTCCTCCTCAAATAGAAGAAGATTATCTTCCGCAGATGAATAGTTATTTTGTTGTTGAGCGTGTAGCTTGTTCTCTTTTGCCTGCTGTCGTTGTTCCTTGCGGTAGTAATCACGAGTAGCATTTAAGGTGATTTTATAGATCCTGCTTAAATCGATGTAAAAAGCGGTACAATTTGACAAATACCTCCTGTGAAACGTCAGCTAAATCATTCCTATGTACACCACATTGAAAGGCAAATTTTTCAACAGTTCGTTGATGGATACGAATAAGCTCTGTATAGGCCTCTTTATCTCCTTGTTGGGCCCTTGCTATTAAGTCCGACTCCGTCAAAGCGATCCCCCCTTTTGTTAGTGAAACGAAATATTATACCCAATTGTTACAAAAATAATATATCTTTTACTCAAAAAGAGGACCCTTCCTAATATGTTATTATTCTATTTCTAAACAGCTGCTGATGTAGGAATATCCATCGTCAATTTTCTGATATCTGCTTGTGTTATGAGAATATTGAGGTAAAATAAAACTTTAGTATAAGGAGGATTTATTTTCGTGTCATCGAGAGATCAGTTTACAACTAAAATCGGTTTTATTTTAGCTGCTGCTGGAAGTGCTATAGGGTTAGGAGCCATTTGGAAATTCCCCTATATGGCAGGTACTAATGGCGGTAGTGTCTTTATTTTATTATTCATTTTATGTACTTTTTTTATCGGCTTACCAGTGCTTATTGCTGAGTTTATGATTGGTCGTCGAGGGCAAAAAGACGCTGTCACTTCCTTTAAAGAACAAGCGCCAGGAAAGCCATGGTATTTGATTGGCTGGGGTGGCATGGTGATTGCAGGCCTTATCTTATCGTTCTACAGTGTTGTTGGTGGATGGATTTTAAGCTATTTGGGTCGTGCCATTACATTTAAGCTAACAAATGCTAGTTCTGAGATGAACTACGCAGATTTATTTACCAATATTATTTCAAGCCCCTCCGAAGCCATTCTAGTACAGGGACTATTCATGCTATTAACAGTAGTGATTGTATCGGCAGGTATTAAAGGTGGAATCGAAAAAGCCAGCACATGGATGATGCCCTTGCTCTTTATTTTCTTCATTGTCTTAGTTATACGCTCTTTAACTTTAGATGGCGCAATGGAAGGCGTTAAATTTATGTTTGTGCCTGATTGGTCTTACTTTAACGCTGAAACATTTTTAATGGCTTTAGGACAAGCCTTCTTCTCTTTAAGTGTAGGTATTGCCGTTATGATTACATATGCTTCCTATTTGTCTAAAACAGAGAAGATTGGTAATTCAGCAATCAATGTAGCTTCCATGAATATTATTATTTCTTTACTTGCGGGTCTTGTTATTTTCCCCGCAGTATTTGCTCTAGGCTATACACCTGACCAAGGGCCTGGCCTTGTTTTCATTATTTTGCCAGCTGTTTTTGAGCAGTTGCCACTTGGTGGTCTGTTCTTAACCATTTTTTTCATCCTATTGCTATTTGCTACCGTCACTTCCTCCATTTCTATGTTAGAAATTGTTGTAGCCATTGCGATTGGAGACCATCCAGAAAAACGTAGAAAGATTGCTTGGATTGGTGGAATCATCATTTTTATTTTCGGTATCCCAAGTGCGCTGTCGTTTGGTATATTATCAGATGTAAAAATATTAGATCGCTCTATTTTTGACTTTGTTGATTTTCTGACGAACAGCATCGGCATGCCGATAGGAGCTTTCCTTATTTCTATATTTGCAGGTTATTATTATACGAAGGATATTTCACGTAAGGAATTAGCCGCATCTAGCTTAATGTTTAATATCTGGTATATTTTAGTTCGTTTCGTTTCTCCAATTGCCATTTTCATTATTTTCATTCAGGGGATTTTACCTTTATTTAAATAAGAACTAGCCTCAAACGTGCACATAAAAAAAGAGGTTGTCGAATGACAGCCCCCTTTTTTTTATAAGGAATATGCAAAATATTTTAAATAATACATTTTGCTTCAAATTTAATAGCAATTAGTTTGTAAGAAATGGCTACACAATCTTCAAATGGTATCCATTGTTCAAACGAATGCTCATATGTTTCTTGAATAATTTTTGCAAGTGTCGATGGATCATCTATCCCTTGCAATGCTGCTACTACATCTGCCGTTTCTGTATCATAATGGTCTGGACCTAAGTGGAATGGATCCCACTCCTCTAGCAGATGTACAGCTGCTTGATTCATTTTTATATTTTCCAAAATACTCACCTGTTATCCTTTGATCATACCCGTATGATACCATATTAAATAAAAAAGAAAAGAGTGATTTGCTTGTCTATTTTTGATCAAACTTTCAAACGTCGATGTACAAACTCTGTAAAATGGGACGCAATGGAAAAGGTATATGGCCTAGATGATGCGTCAGATATCTTGCCAATGTGGGTAGCCGATATGGATTTTGCAGCACCACTAGCCGTTTCAAAGGCATTACAGAAACACGCTGAACAAACTATTTTTGGCTATAGTTTTATGGGTGAAGAAGCGATTCAGTCAATCGTAGACTGGCAAAATACTCGCCATGACTGGCATATTGATAAAGAATCTATCCTATTTTGTAATGGTGTTGTAGCGGCATTAGCCAATAGCATTGTAGCTCTAACAAACCCTGGTGACAAAGTACTCATTTCGCCACCAGTCTACCCACCATTTTATAACATCCCCAAAAGTAATGGTCGTGAAGTTGTAAGCTGCCCATTAGTTGAAAAAGAGGGTGTGATTGGCTATGATTTCGAAGCCTTTGAACAGGCATTAGCGCAAGATGTGAAAGCCTACATATTATGTAACCCTCACAATCCAGGAGGCTATGTATGGGATGAAGCTACTTTAAAGGAGATTGTACGACTTTGTGCTAAATACGATGTCATCATTATTTCTGATGAAATACATGCTGATTTAATGTTAAACGGGGATAAGCATATTCCTCTAGCAAAGGTTGCAGGTGATGAGATCAATCGCATTATTACGTGCATGGCGCCTACCAAAACATTTAATTTAGCAGGAATTCAAGTTTCCTATATGATCGTAACAGATAGGAAAAAACGTCTACAGCTAGAGGCAATAAATATGGCAAGTGGACAAGGCTCATTAAATACATTTGCCTCTGTTGCACTTCATGCCGCTTATACAGAAGGAGCTCCTTGGTTAGACGAGTTACTTCCATATATTTCTGCAAATATGGAATATGTAAAAGCCGAGTTAGAGCAGCTTCCAGGCATTCGTGTCACAATACCACAATCCACTTATTTAATCTGGATTGATTACCGCGAGCTAGAGCTTGAAGAAAAGGACATCATGAATCGCTTATTAAAAATCGGAAAGCTTGCATTAGAGCCAGGGACAAAATATGGAGAAGAGGGTCATGGCTTCCTACGTATGAATGTCGCTTGTTCATTTGAAACCGTTCAAGATGGTGTAAAACGCTTTAAAAAAGTGTTTGAATAGAAAATGACAGTAAAAAGGATATCTCAACTTTTAGAGATATCCTTTTGTATGTTTAAAATAATGATTTTGTGGAAAAGTTTCTTATCAATCGGATGTAAAAAGAGGTGTTTTCATGGACTTAGCGCCATTAATGATTAAACGTGCATATATGACATTCTTATTTCCCTTTGCCTATTCCACGAAAAATCGTCAAAAAATTGGAGAGGTACTACTAAAGGAAGGTTTTACTTTTTTCACTCTAAATAATACAGCTCTTGAAAATGCCTTTTACGGTGACACGGCAATTATCCATGAGGAGCTTGCCCAGTTTTTCTATCCCTTTTTAGAGGATAAATTATTCCCATACGATATGAATAGCCCTGACTTTATTCGGTTTTCAAAAGCATTCTATACCCAAGGCTCCTTACATCATCTAGATAGTCGTATTCATTATGAAATCATGAGTATGGATGTAACACTATGTCCTTTTGGAAATGGTATTATAACCGTGAGAACAAATATAACAGATACCCCACATGATATAAGTGACATTTTAAATTTTATTCACTATTTTAGAGTACTGGAGGCTAAGCTTCGAGAAGAAAAAGGGGCGAGTCATCATTTTTCCTTTGGCCATTGTTCTTCAACCAGTGAACTATTATTTAACTATTTTATCCCCTATTTGCTGCCTTTTTTACAGCATCAACAAGACAATAGCTACGAAGGATTACCATTTTTCGAGGATGAGCGGATGTATGCCTCTGCCTATTTAATTGCTGAGAAAGAAGCAGATATATTACCTGAGCATTTATTTCGATTAGGACAAGTAGATGGTAGAACACCTGCAGGCAAGCCCTTTATTTCCAGCACAAACGCTCAATATATTGCGCAATATGTGCAAGACCATGCACATACACGTTGGGCACCCAATAGCTATATTATTACTTCGGCACAGGCGCAAATGACCCTTACGAATGTGCCCTTTGAAAAGTGTACACATAGCATTCAAGAGTTTATGGGAACGCACTATTATAATCTTTTCATTCATTATTTTTACAAGATGATGCTCTTAAAGTTGTCCTATGAATATAGTGAAATCAAATGGGGCAAAGATAAGCTCGTTGTGAATGAATTAATTGAATTAATTACAAAATTTTCGGCACGCTATTATTTTGAAGAAGTGATTGTTCGAACGGAAGGAAGAGAAATTTCCCAAATGCTACGAAAGCTGTTCCGTATTAATGAGCATTATGTAGAAACCAAAGCGACATTGGACAGTTTGTATCGCACACAAGAGGATCAATCAGATAATAGAAGTAATAATTTACTGTTTATTTTAACTGTATTTACTGTGGTATCTGGTATTTACGGTATGAACTTAGTTATTGAGGGGTGGAAGGATAGCAGTGATTTCGAGAGTATTTGGAGTTATACACTATTCGAATGGCTAGCGTTTATTACCGCATTAAGTGGGATTGGTTTATCGCTTGTACTCGTTTGTTTCACTGGCTTCAAGACGGTGCAAAATATGATTCGTCGTTATAAAAAATGATCTATAAAAAAAGAATCTACTTACCCTTAACATCTAATGTGGGAAGCAGATTCTTTTTTAGCTAAATGTTTTGTTGATTGTTTGTATTTTTTTTATCTGCTAGAATACGTGCTTCGATTTCTTTTGATTTCATTTCCTGTTTCTTAGAAATTTTTCTAAAAAGCATAAACACGATAATACATAGAATAAGCATGATTAAAAACTCAAAAGCCGCTGGAATATAACCTGATTTGTCTTCAGGGAAATATAAAAATTGGTACATAAAGTTTTGCATACTCTACACGTCCTTATAAGTATTATTCAAAAACCGTAATTGACTCAATTTTCACATCTTCTAATGGTTTATCGCGGAAATCTTTTTCAACATCCGCAATTTTGTCCACAATGTCCATACCTTCCACAACATGACCGAATACTGTGTGTTTATGGTCTAACCAAGGTGTACCACCATTTTGTGCATAAGCTTCAATGATCTCCTCTGGGAAACCAGCTCCTTGTAATTGGCGAAGCATATCACTTGGCAGATGCTTCATTTGTACGATAAAGAATTGAGAGCCATTTGTGTTTGGACCCGCATTTGCCATTGATAGCGCACCGCGCAGGTTAAATAAGTTATCTGAGAATTCATCTTCAAAAGAATTACCCCAAATCGATTCTCCACCCATACCAGTACCAGTTGGGTCTCCACCTTGAACCATGAAGTCTTGAATAACACGGTGGAAAATAATGCCATTATAGTAGCCTGATTTAGCATGCCCTAAAAAGTTCTCAACCGTTTTTGGTGCATGCTCAGGGAACAACTTAATTTTGATAGCACCTAATGTTGTGTTCATTTCTACAAGCACTTCGCCTGCTTGTACGTCTGTTGTTAATTGTGGAAACATGGAAGTCTCTCCTTTAATGATAAATTTCAGTTTCAATGAAAAAAATGACTAATGCATCCTTTCCGACCTCATTTTAGTCTAACATACTTCTTATTGGTTTTCTTCATCAAAGTATTGACGATTTTTGCAATTTTAACTTTCATAATCAAAACCAAGGAAATAGGTCTGAGCGAGTATTTGGAATCAATCCAAAATATGTTATTCTGATGAAGGATTTATCGAAAGAGTGGAGGCACACATGAAAAAGGCTTTTGGTTTTTTTATTATATTACTATCCCTACCTGCTTTATGGTGGATTAGTACAAACATTAGGACAGAAATCAATATCGCTCAAGCACATGAGGAACAAATATCGAGTGCCATTCATTTACCTGAGGTACAAACCCAACTTCCTGTCACCCTAATTGATCGAAATGGGCAAACATTTAGCGAGGAATATGTCGAATGGCGACAGCCGTTAACCTTACAAGAAATTCCACAAATTGCCCAGGAAATATTCATTACAAGTGAAGATGCTGATTTTTATGAGCATATCGGTTTTGATTTAAGTGCAATCATTCGTGCAGTTGTAGCCAATTCGAATAGCAACACAGCCTCTCAAGGTGGTAGTACGATTACACAGCAGCTCGTTCGAATGCGTTATTTATCTGATGAAAAAACATATGAGCGGAAATTAACAGAGCTTTTTTATGCGCATGAATTAGAAAAAGAATTTGATAAAGAAACTATTTTAACAATGTATCTTAATGAATCCTATTTTAGCAACCAAGTTTATGGTATCGGTGGAGCAGCGACCTATTATTTTCAAAAGCCACTTCAAGAATTAAGCATTGCTGAAATTGCTTTTATTGCGGCGATCCCAAATAACCCCTCACTTTATAATCCTTTGAAAAATTTCGATCAAACTAAAGCGAGGCAGGAGCGTTTGTTAGATACGCTAGCAGTTAATGGCGCTATTACAAAGGAAAATGCAGCTACCTACAAAGCTGAGCAGATTACATTAAATGTGAAAGATAAAATTCAAAGTTATCCAATGTATAGCACTTACGTTCTTCAAGAGCTAAAGTGGTTAGTTGCTGAAAAAGAGGGTTATGCGGATCGACTGAGCAATACAGAGAATGAGGAAGAAAAGAAAAAAATTAAAGCACAATTAGATAATCGACTAGATACATTATTTCAAAATGGACTCATTATTCAAACTGCGCTTGACCCAAATAAACAACAGCATGATGAGGATAAAATGTCAGCTATTCTCGGTACAGGTTCGTTGCAAGCAGCTGGTGCTGTCATTGAAAACCAATCAAGAGAAATTGTCAGCTTATATGCAGGAAAAAACTATGAAAAATTTGATTATCATCGTGCATTCCAAGGAACACGTCAGCCTGGATCAGCCTTTAAACCTTTAGCAGTCTATGCCCCTTTCTTTGAAACGTCAGCACATACACCTGATTCTATTGTCAATGGAGGTAGATTCTGTGTTGGCTCGTTCTGTCCGCAAAACTATGGGGGCTATACGTATGGTGATGTGTCACTCCGTACGGCTTTTCGACATAGCTACAACACATCTGCACTGCGTCTCTTTGAAACTGTTGGCGTTGAAACGGCCTTTCAATACCTCAATCACTTTCACTTCCGTTCGATTGTAGCGAAAGATCATAATTATGCCGCTTCATTGGGTGGGCTAACTTACGGTGTGACAGCCTTAGAGCTAGCAGATGCCTATACAAGCTTTATCGATGGCTCCTATGTTTTAGCTCATGGTATTCGTAAAGTGACAGCTTTAGATGGAACTGAGCTTTATAGTTGGGATACACAGCGTAATCAAATCTGGTCTCCGAAAACGGTGAAATATATGCGTGAGCTTCTTGCTGATGTTGTGGCAAATGGGACAGGACAAGGGGTTTACAGTAACGGCGACTATATAGGGGCAAAAACAGGTACAACCAATGACTATCGAGACTACTGGCTTGCCGGACTGAATGATGGTTATACTGCGGCTGTATGGCTAGGCTATGATAAGCCTCAATCCATGCAAAAATTAGAGGCATACAAAATCCATCATCAATTATTTAATGTTTTATTAGAGTAGTGAAGCAGCAAAGAGGTAGCAGTCTTACATGACTGCTACCTCTTTTCACTAGTATGTAATGTAACTAATGGGCAAACGGCAAACTTGCCAAAATACCATTATATAGCTTCAATACAACATAAATAATGAGTGTTAAAAGAATGGTCCACATAAAAAGCTCAAAGATTAATAGACCAATTGTGCCGCCCATCGACATAAAATGACTCATTTTATAAATCAGATAAATAAAATAGGTAAACACAGTTATGATAAAGATACCAATCAAAACATAAATAAATTGGATGGCAAATGCGGAACACATAGCGCCGATAAACAAGATAATATAGCCACCTCGAGCCTGACTAACAGTAGCTCCATCATGATCTTTTGAGAAAAACAGCATTCCTAGCTCATGAATCGTTTCCCCTACTAGTTTGAGTGCAGAAAATAACATAAAAAAAACAATGGCAAAAACAATGAGCAAAAATACGCGTAACTCAAAATCAGATAAAAATTCTCGCATACCTGAATAAACACCGATTGCTTGAAAAATCTGTAAGGATTCGCCAACAGCATACATGCCAAATGTCAAACTAAACAATAAAATTGTAATTAATGGTAGATAACCATAGATATAAGGATTCCTCATAAAAAATTTTTTCCTCTATTTTTATTGATAACTTCCTATTTATAATATAACGAAAATTCTTCCACTACCGCAAGCTAAATCCCATTCGTCCATATGCATTCACAATTAAAGTACGTTATAATTGGTATACTTACCTGCATAAAGGAGGGTTTTTTTGTTACAAGTACTTTATATTTTCATTCCAATGCTTGCTGCAATATTAGTGCCTTTTTTATATAAACGCATGAAAAATATTCACACAGGCTGGTTTGTTCTTGCTGTACCTGCTACACTCGCAGTTATCTATGCAACATATATTGCACAAGTAGCTGAGGGAGAAGTATTTATTGCAGAGCTACCTTGGATTCCATCACTTGATATTTCCATCGTTTCGTATTTGGATGGACTTAGCTTATTATTCTCACTACTCATTACCGGCATTGGTTCATTGGTTGTACTTTACTCTATCTTTTACTTAGATAAGCATAAAGAAAAATTACATAATTTTTATGTGTACTTATTGCTATTTATGTCAGCCATGCTGGGAGTAGTACAGTCAGATCATTTAATAACACTTTATTTCTTTTGGGAACTAACATCTATTTCGTCATTTTTACTCATTGGCTATTGGTATAACCGTGATGCCTCACGCTTCGGTGCACTGAAGTCCATGATGATAACAGTCGGTGGCGGCTTAATGATGCTAGGTGGTTTCGTTCTTCTTTATTTAATGGGAGGAACATATTCCATCCGTGAACTGATTGTGATGGCACCTAATTTAGTAGACCAACCTTTATTCACTTGGTCGCTCGTTTTATTACTTTTAGGCGCATTTACAAAGTCCGCACAATTCCCATTCTATATTTGGCTACCAGATGCAATGGAAGCACCAACACCAGTAAGTGCCTATCTTCACTCCGCAACAATGGTCAAAGCAGGTATCTATTTAGTGGCACGCTTTACACCTATTTTTGCTGCCTCAGAGCTTTGGGTATGGCTTGTAACAGGAGTAGGTCTCTTAACGTTATTCTGGGGTTCCTTCTTTGCAGTGAAACAAACAGACTTAAAAGGCATTCTTGCATTTTCTACAGTCAGTCAACTGGGACTAATTATGTCACTGCTTGGGGCGAGCGCCGTTGCTTTTCATGCTAACGACACAGTCGATACGATTAAATTTGCGGCATATGCAGCTATTTTCCACCTTATCAACCATGCAACATTTAAAGGCAGTCTATTCATGATTGCAGGGATTGTGGATCATGAAACAGGAACTCGTGATATTCGAAAACTTGGTGGATTAATGAGTATCATGCCGATTAGCTTTACTGTGGCAGCTATTGGCAGCTTATCAATGGCTGGTCTTCCACCATTTAATGGCTTCTTAAGTAAAGAAATGTTTTTAACAGCTATGCTTGCCCTTCAAAAGTTTGAATTTTTCGGCTTTGAAACATGGGGAGCACTCTTCCCTATTATTGCTTGGATCGCTAGTATTTTCACATTTATCTATAGCTTTTATTTTGTTTTCCGAACATTTAATGGCAATTACAAGCCGGAACAATTACCTCATAAACCACATGAGGCACCAATAGGGATGCTTATTTCGCCGATACTTTTAGCAGCATTAGTCGTAATTATTTTCTTCATCCCGAATTTGATAGGCAATACCTTTGTCAAGCCTGCTGTTCAAGCCATTCAGCCATTTTTATATGATACACCACAAGCTGTTGATATACATGTATCAGCTTGGCACGGCATTAACCCTGAGCTACTGATGACAATTGGAATAATTATCATTGGGGTATTATTATTTGTTGCCTTACCAAAATGGCAAGGAATATACCAACGATTCCCACAAGCATTCACATTAAACAATGCCTATGACAAAATCATGCAGGGGTTGGGTGTTGGCTTAAATCGTTTATCACGACGCTATATGACTGGCTCGATGCGTCACTATTTACTCTATATGTTTAGTGGAATCGCTATTATCGTCATTGGCTCTCTTTTCGTGAAGGATGCTTTTAGTCTTTCATTCCAAGGGGCCTCACCAATTAGACCATATGAAATTATATTGATTGTGGTTTTATTAATTGGTACAGCCATTACTATCTTGGCCAAGTCACGTTTAACAGCCATTATTGGACTGGGTGCTGTTGGCTACACTGTTGCATTATTCTTTGTTATTTTTAACGCGCCGGATTTAGCGTTAACACAGCTCGTTATTGAAACGATTTCAGTAGCACTATTTTTATTAGCATTTTATCATCTCCCAAAGCTTGGCAAGCGCGAGGAAAGAATGAGATTCCAATTAAATCGTGCCATTGTTTCAATCGCAGTTGGTGTTATGGTAACACTTGTGGCACTATCTGCGCATTCACAAAAACTGATTCCTTCTATTGCTAAGTACTACGAGGAAACCGTGTACTCATTAGCTGGTGGAGGAAATATTGTAAACGTAATTTTAGTAGATTATCGTGGTTTCGATACATTATTTGAAATTACAGTACTAGGCATTGCGGGCATGGCCATTTTAGCCATGATTAAGTTGCGTATGAATAGAAAGGAGAAAACACATGAAAACAAATGATGTGATAATACAATTTACAGCTAAAATTGTATTTTTCATTATTTTCTTCTTCTCCATTCATATATTTTTAGCTGGTCACTATACGCCTGGGGGAGGCTTTGTTGGAGGACTGTTAACATCAAGTGCACTTGTTCTCTTAGTGCTAGCTTTTGATATCAATACAGTGCGCCATATCTTACCTATCAATTATACGTATGTAACAGCTATTGGCTTACTACTAGCCCTTGCTACTGCGGCATTCCCAATGTTTGTGGGCAAACCGTTTTTTACGCATTACTTTGATTATTTCGATTTACCGCTTCTGGGCAAACAGTCATTACACACGGCTATGCTTTTTGATAGCGGTGTCTATTTGGTTGTTGTCGGCGTTACGATGACCATTATTCAAACGATTGGAGAGGATGAATAATGGAAATAATTATGGCCTTTGTCATCGGCTTTCTCTTTATGGCAGCTGTCTATTTAATTTTATCGAAAAGCTTATTACGCATTATTATTGGAACAGGTCTTTTAAGTCATGGTGCCCACCTGCTCATCTTAACAATGGGAGGCCTTGGTGGCGAAGCACCACCCGTTTTAAACGAAGGAGCCAAAACTTTTGCGGACCCTTTACCCCAGGCGCTTATTTTAACAGCTATTGTTATTAGCTTTGGGGTTACAGCATTCTTCCTTGTACTTGCTTATCGTTCCTATCAGGAGCTTAACACAGATGATATTAGCTTAATGAGAGGAAGTGATGAGGATGAATAACTTCCTATTATTGCCTATTATCATCCCGTTTTTCTTCGGTATGATTTTAATGTTTGGGCAAAAAAATCTAACCTATCAACGGTCATTTTCATTACTTGGTATTGGGCTCGCCTTCATCTCTGCTATTTCACTTCTTTTAAAAGTGAAACAGGATGGTATTCAAAAGGTAACATTCGGAAATTGGCCTGTTCCTTACGGTATTACAATGGTATCTGATATGGTATCTGTATTACTTGTTACAACGACATTGCTTATTGCATTTTTTGTTGTTTGGTATGGTTTCGGTTCCATTACGAAGGAACGTGAACGCTTCTTTTATTACCCTGGTATTATGTTTATTTTAACGGGGGTCAATGGGGCCTTTACGACTGGCGATATTTTCAACTTGTTTGTTTTCTTTGAGGTATTGTTAATGGCTTCCTACTTACTCATCGTTCTAGGTGGTGAGAAGGGACAACTGAAAGGGTCTATTAAATATATTTTAATTAATGTTATTTCTTCAGCCTTATTCGTTATTACCGTTGCCTTTTTATATTCCGTAGTAGGTACATTAAACATGGCGGATATTGCTGTCAAAATTGCTGAAATTAATCAGCCGGGAATTATTACGGTTATTGCCGTCCTGTTTTTAATGGTATTTGGACTAAAAGCAGCCATTTTCCCATTATACTTTTGGCTTCCTACTTCTTATGCGGCAGCGCCAATTCCTGTCCTAACTCTATTTGGTGCTTTGCTTACAAAGGTAGGGGTCTATGCCATTACACGTACCTATACGCTATTTTTTGTACATGATTTATCCTATACGCACGATTTATTAATGGTACTAGCCATTGCTACTATCGTAGCTGGATGTATTGGGGCACTCGCTTATTTTGATGTCAAACTCATTATTATCTACAATATTGTTATTGCAGTAGGTGTCATTTTATTTGGTGTTTCTCAAATGAATGAGGTTTCCTTAAAGGGTGCTATGTTTTATTTAATTCACGATATGCTTATAAAGGCAGCACTCTTTATGTTAATCGGCATTGTCATCTACATTACTGGTACATCTGATTTGCGTAAGATGGGTGGTCTCATGAAGAAATATCCTGCCCTAGGCTGGTGTTATTTGATTGCAGCTTTTGGTTTAGCCGGCATTCCACCACTTAGTGGATTTGTTGGAAAGCTGCTTATTGTACAGGGAGGCTTTGAGGCTGGTAGTATGTGGAGTAGTATTTTTATCTTAGCATCTTCACTGCTTGTCCTCTTATCCGTGATTCGTATTTTCCTTTATGCTTTTTGGGGTGAGGAGAAAGAAACACACGGGTCTGTCGATAAATCTGTCTATAAGATGCTGTTTATGCCTACTGCCCTTTTAGTACTCATTACTGTAGCATATGGTGTTGGTTCAGAATGGATTACGCCATTCATGGACGATGCAGCAAAATTATTAACCGATCCATCTATCTATATAGATGCTGTTATGAAGGGGGATTAACACAATGGCATTTCAAATGATTTTAAATTTTGTACTTGCCTTCGTCTGGATGTTCCTCTCCTCTAATTACACAGCAGCTGGCTTTATCATAGGGTTCATCATGGGGATCATTTTACTTATCATCATGCGAAGATTTTTCAAATCACGTCTTTATGTCTACCGCTTATGGGCCCTTATTAAACTGACTTTGCTGTTCTTTAAAGAGTTAATATTAGCCAATGTGCAAGTTTTAAAGGTCGTGTTAAAGCCTAAATTGGACATGCAACCTGCCTTTTTTGCTTATCCTACTGTTTTAACCGAAGACTGGGAAATCACTTTATTATCAAGTCTTATTACGTTAACACCCGGAACAGTGGTAGTGCATGTATCAGATGATGCGAAAACATTGTATGTACATGCGATTGATATTAATGATGTGGATGAAGCTGTTGCTTCCATTCGAGATTCATTTGAGAAAGCGATTTTGGAGGTGAGTAAATCATGACAACATTTATTATTGCTGTGATCGTAGTGATTTGCTTATCGATGATTGCAGTTATTTACCGAATGGTAAAAGGCCCTTCTGCATCTGATCGTGTTGTCGCTTTGGATTCACTTGGTGTTTCACTTATTTCTCTTATTGGGCTATTTTCGATTTTAGTGGAAACAAGCTTCTTTCTAGAAATTATTTTATTGCTTGCGATTTTATCGTTTATCGGGACAATGGCTTTCTCTAAATTCATAGAGAAAGGAGATATCATTAAACGTGACAATTCTCGCTAATAGCTTAGTTATCTTTTTCATTTCTGTTGGCGTACTGTTTATCGTCGTCACAGCTATCGGACTTGTCCGCTTACCTGATTTGTATACGCGTGCCCATGCCGCTTCTAAAAGTGCAACACTGGGTGTCATGTGTGTATTGATTGGTGTATTCTTTCACTTTTGGCTAATAGAAGATCATTTCAATCCCCGAATTTTACTAGGGATACTGTTCCTCTTCATCACTGGCCCTGTTGGGGGACACATTATGACTCGTTCTTCCTATATCGCTGGTGTAAAGCCTTGGAAAGGTACAGTACGTGATGAGTTAGGTCCTGAAATTGACAGAATGAAAAAGGAACAAAATGTAAAATAAACATAAAAGAACTGCTCGTTCGTACTACTGTCGAGCAGTTCTTTTAATTTCTTTAAATGTATCCCTTCAAAGTTAAAATCTTCGTCAGTTGTTCAACACACTCCTCGATGGAATGCTGTTCTGTATTCAAAATAATTTCTGGATTCTCTGGTTCTTCATATGGGGCACTAATACCTGTAAAGTTCGTAATTTCAGCATTCCTTGCCTTTTTATATAAACCTTTCGGATCTCTTTTTTCACATGTTTCTACTGAACACTTTACATAGACCTCTAAAAATTCACCGTCGTCTACAAGTCCACGTACTACTTGACGATCTTCTCGATAAGGTGAAATAAAAGCGGTTAGCACTATTTGACCGCTTTCTATAAATAGCTTAGAAACTTCCCCTATTCGGCGAATATTTTCCTTTCGTCCGGACTCATCAAATCCTAAATCCTTATTCAAGCCATGGCGCACATTATCACCATCTAAAACGAAGGCTTGATTGCCCCGTTCAAATAATCGCCGGGCAAAAGCATTGGCCACGGATGATTTCCCTGAAGCAGATAATCCCGTAAACCATAAAATAAAGCTTTGATGTTTGTTTTTTGAACGACGTTCCTCTTTCGTAATGGAGGCTTCATGCCAAACAATATTTGAACTCATTTAACTACCTCCTTACGCATGCCTTTGATTAATACATCTACAACTTCTTTGCGGCTAAATGTACTAGGTGGTACTTCTCCATTACGTAGCATTTCACGCACTTTCGTTCCTGATAGAATAACATGGGCAGAGCCATCATGCGGACACGTTTTGGTAGTAGCCATTCCCTCACATCGCTGGCAATAAAAACTATGTTCGAATTTTAATGGCACTATTCCTAATTCATCTTCCGTAAACTGTTCAAAAATCTTTTGTGCATCGTACGTACCATAATAATCACCTACACCTGCATGATCACGACCAACAATAAAATGGGTACAACCATAATTTTTCCTTACAAGCGCATGGAAAATGGCCTCCTTTGGCCCAGCATAACGCATTGCGGCAGGAAAAACGCCTAATTGTACACGGCTTTCAGGATAGTAGTTTTTCAATAAAACCTCATAGCTCTCCATACGTATTGTAGCTGACACATCATCCGATTTTGTTTCACCAATAAGTGGATTTAAAAATAACCCATCAATCGTTTCAAGCGCTGCCTTTTGAATATATTCATGCGCCCTATGAACTGGATTACGAGTTTGGAAGCCAACAATTGTTTTCCATCCCTTGTCGGCAAATAATTGACGTGTTTCTACGGGATCAAACGAATACGCAGGAAATTTTTGTGCGATACGTTTGATTAAGGTAATTTTTCCACCGACATAAATAGCAGGTCGGTCATGAAGCTTTTGAACTCCTGGATGTGCTAAATCCTCTGTCCCATATACAAGCAAAGCCTCTTTTCGTTTATTCGGCTCATAAATATCAACTACTTCAATAACGCCATAAACTTCATCTTGATAGACCAGTTTCACCTCATCACCAGGCTGTATAGTAGCTGCTTTTTCTTGTGTAACAGGTAATGTAATCGGAATACTCCATACTACGCCTGATGCTAAGCGACTTTGTTCCACAACTGACTCATAATCTTCTTGTGTTAAAAAGCCTTCAATTGGGCTATAGCCACCTATCGCAATTAACTCTAAATCACTTAAAGAAATAGCATCCAGCTCAATTTCCTTGTGAATGATTGCTATCTCTTTTTCTGGGTTAAACGCTTGCACAAGAAGCCCACCATGTGGTTGTAAACTCATGAAAATCTCCTCCTACTTCTAGTTAAATACTAAGTTTTATAGTCAAAATATTAGTTCTAGCATGATTCAATTTATATGCCTTCACCTGCGTCATAAATGGACTGCTCTTCTTCTCGCATCGTACGCATTAGGCTAATGACACCTAATGTCCCAACAATAATAGTGCCAATCAAAATAATGGCATAGAGGTCCTTTTCTAAAAATAGCTGCACTAAAAAGTACGAAATAGCTAACGAAAAGATAGGCGATACAATCCAAATCCGAATGATTTTTTTGACAATATGCTGATGGAAAATTTGTTTTCCATTCTTCGCCATGCCCATCCCAATGATGGATGAAGATGTTACTTGTGTTAAAGGAACTGGAAGCCCAAAAAGGGAGCTTACGCCAACAAGAAGGGCACCTGTACTAGAAATTAAGATTCCTTCTGCTTTTTGAAAGCGCATAATTTTTTTCCCATTGGTTTCAAGCACTCGTTTGCCAAGCAGCATAGCACCTAGTGCCACAAATGCCCCACCTAGGACAATGCCCATGCTAACATCCATCATTCCTGCACCAACAAGTGGTCCAACAGCATTGGCGACATTGTTCATGCCCGCTGAAAAGGCTTCAAAAAATCCAGCTAATACGAGAAGAACCGTTAAAATCGGACGATCTTTTAGCAGCCCTCTGTTTTGTAATTTATATAATAATTTTCCAAAGACAAGTGCAATGGCAAAGGCGACAAGCGGTACAATGATCCAAAATGATATGATAACTAACAGTGAACTCACGAATAATACTTTATAGGCTATTCCTACTCCAACAACAGCTCCAACCGTTACTTCGCTCGTTGATAAGGGGATACCTAAAAGATTGGCGAAAAATAAGGAGCTTGTCGCCGAAATTAGGATAATGATGACAACCTTTGCCGTAATATAGTCCTGCGGCATAATGCCTGAGCTAATCGTTTTGACAACCTCTCCTCCGCCTAATACAGCTCCACTATAGACACCTATTGCACATAAAAGTAATGCTTGCCAAGCTTTTTTGATGGCACCTGCACCGTAAGCAACGCCCATTGAGGCTGCTGCTCCGCTTGCCCCTATATTCATCGCAAAAAATAAACTAATAGCTATTGCAAAATATTCAAGCATGGCAAAACTCCTTTATTCATGTAAACCACACTCCGTTTTACCAGAACCTTGCCATCGTCCTGAACGTAAATCATCCATCGTAAATGCTGGCTTTGTACAATGCTCGCAGCCTATACTTGGATAGCCTTGATCATGCAATGGGTTGTATGGCAGATTGTGCTTAGAAACATAGCGCCAGACATCCTTCCATGTCCAATGAATCAGTGGACAAACTTTAATCGATTTAAATTTATCGTCCCTATTTAGAAAGTTTGTCTGTTGACGTGTTGGCGATTGTTCACGCCGCAAACCAGATATCCAAGCCTTGTTACCTGACAAGGCTTCATGCAATGGTTTTATCTTGCGAATGTCACAGCATTTATTTGGATTGGACTTCCAAAGCTCATCACCATATTGAGCAGCTTGTTGTTCTAATGTAAGGATAGGCTTCTTCATGACAATATTTAGTTGTGGATATTTTTCTTTGACTCTATTAATCGTTTCATAGGTTTCTTTAAAATGGACATCTGTATCCAAAAAAACAATCGTAGCGTCTGGCTTTACCTTTGAAATGAGATCAATTAAGACAATACCTTCAATGCCAAAGCTACATGCATAGACGATTTCCTCTCCATATTCTCGATAGCCCCACTGTAAAACCTCCAGTGCACCCTTATACAGATCATCGACTTGAAAATCAATAATCGGTTCTTGCCAATTTTCGTACGTTAACATCAAATCCCCCTCATAGCAAAAAAGGCGTTTTAACAATAAGACACAGTAAAACAGGTCTTTGTTAAAACGCCTCTAGTTTGACTAGCCAGCTCTTTATTTAATGATTGTTCACTAGTATTTGCTACCTCGTACTACAATCATTCTTCTTATTACCAAATATATACTAAAATACACCAAGCAGTCAACTAGGTTTTTTGACATATCTTTTTCATCCACCCATTTTTTCAGTTCCTTCTTGCATAGAATAAGTGGTATCTAGTGACCGTTACATTCATTTTCAAAATAATTATTTTTTTATTTAATTCCTTGTTGACTAATAGGAAATATATGTTTAATGTATTATTAAAGCTTTGACATAAATAATAAGTTGCTGATCAGAGAATCTGAAGGCCATCTACCCATGAAGTCATAACATTATGGGGGATGGCTTTTTGCATTCTTTAGATGGAAAAGGAGCGAAATGATATGAAAAAAAGGAGCTATGTTCTCCAAACGTTAGCACTATTAGCTGCAGTAACGTTAAGTTTAAGTGGCTGTGGAAGTGCTAATTCTGATGAAAAAGCAAGTGGTCAGGAAGCAAAGAAGTCTGTAGAACTACTCAATGTTTCCTATGACCCAACACGCGAGCTTTACGATGAATTTAACAAGGATTTTATAAAAAAATGGAAAGACGAAACAGGTCAAGATGTCAAAATCAATCAATCACATGGTGGATCTGGCAAACAAGGTCGAGCTGTGATCGATGGTCTCGAAGCTGACGTTGTCACCCTTGCACTAGCTTACGATATAGACGAAATTGCTCAAACACGCGAGCTATTGAATAAAGATTGGCAGACAGAATTTGATTATAACTCGACCCCCTATACATCGACCATTGTGTTTTTAGTACGCAAAGGGAATCCAAAAAACATTCAAGACTGGGATGATCTAATTAAAGAAGATGTGTCGGTCATTACGCCCAACCCCAAAACATCTGGTGGTGCACGTTGGAACTACTTAGCGGCTTGGGCTTATGCTGGAAAGTTATATAACAAGGATGAGACAAAAATAAAAGAATTTATGAAATCACTCTATAGCAATGTTGAAGTATTAGATTCTGGCGCTCGTGGTGCTACAACGACATTCGTAGAACGAAAGATTGGAGACGTCTTAATTGCATGGGAAAATGAAGCCTACTTATCTTTAAATGAATTAGGGAAGGACGAATTTGAAATTATCACACCATCATTAAGTATTTTGGCAGAGCCACCCGTTGCAGTTGTTGACAAAATCGTTGATAAAAAAGGAACACGTGAAGTTGCGGAAGCTTACTTACAACATTTATATAGTGATATCGGGCAAGAAATTGCGGCGAAAAACTATTATCGACCACGTAATGAAACCATTCTAGCAAAATATAAAGAGCAATTTCCTCAGCTTGAACTTGTGTCCATTGATGATTTTGGCGGTTGGTCACAAGCTCAAGCTACCCATTTTAAAGATGGTGGTACCTTTGATGAAATATATGTACCACAATAAGGAGCGTTTTGATGAGTCAGTTAATCCTTCCTAAAAAATCACGGCGAATAATTCCAGGCTTTCATCTGTCTCTTGGTTATACAATGCTCTATGTTAGTTTACTAGTGTTACTACCACTTTCAATGATTTTCATTCATACCATGTCCTTAAGCTGGACTGAATTTATCGCTATCATTACAGAGCCTCGTGCTGTTGCCTCTTATAAAGTGAGCTTCAGCACAGCATTGATTGCGGGCTTACTAAATGTACTTTTCGGCACCATTATCGCATGGGTTCTCGTTCGCTATCAATTTCCATTTAAACGAATCATTGATGGGCTAGTAGATTTACCCTTTGCCTTGCCTACTGCTGTTGCTGGTATTGCTTTAACATCACTCTATGCGCCAAATGGCTGGATCGGTCAATTTTTTGATTTTAAAATTGCCTTTACACCGCTTGGTATTATGATCGCGTTAACATTTATCGGGCTACCTTTTGTAGTACGTACAGTGCAGCCCGTATTACAAAATATTAGCGCTGAGGTCGAGGAAGCTTCGGCAAGTCTTGGTGCCAATCGTTTACAAACCTTCAATAAAGTCATTCTGCCAGAGCTATTACCTGCCATTTTAACTGGCTTTTCATTAGCCTTTGCCCGTGCACTTGGTGAATATGGCTCCGTTGTTTTCATTGCAGGAAATATGCCGATGAAAACAGAAATTACACCGTTAATTATTATGACGAAGCTAGAACAATATGATTATGCAGGTGCTACCGCAATAGCAGTTGTCATGCTTGTGACATCCTTTATTCTGTTATTCACCATCAACTTGATCCAATGGCTAGCCAATCGTCGTTTTGTACAGTAGGAGGTACCACATGGAACAATCAACATTTATTCAGCAGGCTAGTAGTGAGAAAAATAAAGTAGCCCCAAAGTCTGCTGCTTTACAGGAGCCCCGTATTGTTCGCTATTCGTTAACGTTCATTGCCTTAGCTTTTTTAGCTTTCTTTATCGTACTACCTTTACTATCTATTTTTATTACAGCCTTTCAAAAGGGAGCCGACGTTTATTTTGCCGCTATCACACATCCAGATGCGTTAGCTGCTATTAAGCTTACGTTAACGGTTGTAGCTATTGCTGTACCACTTAATGCTCTTTTTGGCGTAATGGCTGCATGGGCCCTTACAAAGTTTAACTTTAAGGGGAAAAATCTATTACTTACCATCGTTGATTTACCATTTGCTGTCTCCCCTGTTATCGCAGGACTAGTATTTATTTTATTGTTTGGTTCACAGGGACTTTTCGGTGATTGGCTGTTCGCACATGATATTAAAATTGTTTTTGCCTTGCCTGGCATTGTCCTCGCCACTATTTTCGTCACTTTACCCTTTGTTGCACGTGAGTTAATACCACTCATGCAAACACAGGGCACATCTGAGGAGGAAGCGTCCATTTCACTTGGTGCCAACGGCTTTAAAACATTTTGGTATGTTACATTGCCCAATATTAAATGGGGACTGTTCTATGGTTTGATTTTATGTAATGCACGAGCCATCGGGGAATTTGGGGCGGTCTCTGTTGTATCAGGTCATATCCGTGGCATGACCAATACGATGCCACTTCATATTGAAATTCTCTATAATGAATATCAATTTTCAGCAGCCTTTGCTGTTGCCTCCTTAATGAGTGTTATGGCCATCTTTACATTAGTTGTGAAAGATATAATCGCATGGAAATCAAAATCTAGTTAAAAGGAGATGGTCACGTTGAGTATACAAATTCAAAACGTATCCAAAAAATATGGTGCTTTTCAAGCATTAGAGGATATATCAGTCCATATTCAGTCAGGGGAGCTAGTAGCACTGCTTGGCCCTTCTGGTTCGGGAAAAACCTCTTTATTACGTGTGATTGCTGGGCTGGAAACCACTGATGTTGGTGACATCTTATTTGATGGTCAGTCCATAACCAATCGACATCCAAAGGAGCGCAATGTGGGCTTTGTCTTTCAGCATTATGCTCTTTTTCGTCATATGACAGTCTTTGATAATGTCGCATATGGGCTAAAGGTTCGCCCGCGAAAAAGCAGACCCTCAAAACAAGAAATAACAAATAAAGTAATGGAATTATTGCAGCTAGTCAAACTCGAAAATTACGCTAATCGATATCCAACACAGCTTTCAGGGGGGCAACGGCAACGTGTAGCACTGGCAAGAGCCCTTGCTGTAGAGCCTAAGGTTCTTTTATTGGATGAGCCGTTCGGAGCACTTGATGCAAAAGTTCGCAAGGAATTACGTCGCTGGCTACGAAAATTGCATGATGAATTTCATATTACCAGTATATTTGTGACACACGACCAGGAGGAAGCACTAGATGTAGCGGATCGCATTGTCGTAATGAATAATGGCAAGATCGAACAAATTGGCAGCCCAGATGAGGTGTATACGAATCCAAATAGTCCATTTGTTTATGACTTCTTGGGCAATGTCAATCTTTTTAAAGGTCGCTTACATAATGGTAAGCTCATGCAAGGCGAAGTTGCACTGGATGTACCAGATGCTCTCACACATACGAATGATAACGTAATTGGCTATGTACGCCCTCATGACATTCATATCGAAAAAACAAGTATTCCAGGGACAGTTCCTGTTAAAATCAGTCATATTCATTTGCTAGGACCTATTGTCCAAATTGAGCTACGCCGTGAGGATCTTGATGAATTTTTAGAGGCGGAGTTATCAAAAGAACAATTTTTCCACCTACAGCTTAAAGTTGGCGACCAAGTATTTGTAAAGCCAAAACAATTAAAAGTATTTATTCCCGAAGATTACTCCATTTAAAAAGCCATATAGCAAGAAATTTGCTACATGGCATAGTGTTGAAAAACAAAACCATCCATAGCATTTTTGTGAAGGGTGAAAATGGATTTCCGTTGCAGGCTACTTGCTTTCCTGTGGGCGAGCGCCGAGCCGCTTCCTCCGCTACCGCTCCGTGCAGGGGCTCGCCTGTCTCGCTAGCCCACGGGAGTCAAGTAGCCTTCCACTCCAATCCATAAAAATGCTTCTTTTTAGCAAAGGGCTTCAAATAAAGTGAAGGTATTCACTACTCTTTATGGAGGGGTGTTGTCACTCATCACCTCTCCACTTTGAAAATAAGAACCTACCCTCTCTCTTATAATAAATAATGGGCTATTTTGTTCAGGTAAAGACACTTTTGCACATGGTTGGTTGGAGTGGAGCCAGCGTCACTCCTAGGGGATTTAGCGTCCACAGGTGAGACCCTGGAGCGAAACGCAGTGAGTGAAGCGGCTCATCGGACGCCCCCTGGAAAGGACGCTGGCGGAACGGAAATCAACCTCTCGCCTTGCTAAAGGTTCTTTTTTTGCTATTGACATCACCTTTTTTCAACAACAAGCCATGTAGCAAAGCAATTTGCTACATGGCTTTAATCATTAGTGAAATTCTCTCCCATCATTAACAGCTGTCACATATCCAGCACGAATAACAAAGTCACCAAAATGCTCCCCCTCTAAACGCTCCTTCGCAAAATGCAGAAGAATTGGTCGAAGCTCTGCTAATATCTCTTCTTCGCCAATATTTTCACGATAGATTTTATTTAATCGGTTGCCTGTAAAACTTGCCCCTAAATACATATTATATTTCCCTGGTCCTTTACCGATAAAGCCGATTTCAGCCATAGCTGCACGTGAACAGCCGTTTGGACAGCCAGACATGCGTATAACAATTTCTGTTTCATTTAATCCTGCCTCATCGATAATGGCATCAATCTTCGTAATGAGAGAAGGTAAATAGCGTTCTGCTTCCGCCATTGCTAAACCACAGGTTGGTAAAGAAACACAGGCAATGGAATTGCGACGTAAGGCAGAATAATGCGCACCATCCGTTAGTTTGTATTGTTCAATAATCGTATTAATTTTTTTCTTTTTTTCTGGAGTCACATTGCTAATCATTAAATTTTGGTTCGGTGTTAGGCGAAAATCACCTGTGTGTACTTTAGCTATTTCGCGTAATCCTGTTAACAGCTGATAATCTTCAAAGTCTTTTATACGACCATTTTGAATAAATAATGTGTAATGCCAATGACCATCTGCCCCTTTAATCCAGCCAAATTCATCACCAGTACGCTCAAATGTATAGGGACGAGCCTGCTGAATTTCCCAGCCTAGCCGACGTGTTAATTCTTCTTGGAACCAGGCAAGCCCTCTTGCATCGATCGTGTATTTAAAACGTGCATTTTTGCGCACAGAACGATTCCCATAATCACGCTGTATCGTAATAATTTTCTCTGCTGTTTCAAGTAATTTATCTGGCGTAATAAAGCCAATTAAACGAGCAAGCTGTGGATAGGTTTCATGGTCACCATGGGTCATGCCCATTCCTCCACCAACAGCTACATTAAAGCCAATAAGCTGATTTTTCTCAACGATGGCAATAAGTCCAATATCTTGTGAAAAAACATCCACGTCATTACTTGGTGGAATCGCAATTCCTATTTTAAATTTACGAGGCAAATATTGTGCTCCGTAAATCGGTTCAATTTCTTCATCCTGACTATCTACCACCTTTTCACCATCCAACCACAATTCATGGTAAGCCCGTGTTCGAGGTAATAAATGCTCACTTAGTTTGGCAGACCAGTTGTAAATCTCTTCATGTAATGCTGATTGGTTTGGATTCACATTACACATCACATTGCGGTTTACATCTCCACAAGCTGCCAGAGAATCCAATAGTACCTCATTGATTTCCTGCATATATTTTTTGACATTCCATTTTAAAATACCATGTACTTGAAATGCTTGACGTGTTGTTAACTTTAAAGAGCCATTACCATACGTTCTAGCCATTTCATCCATGACTAGCCATTGTGCTGGTGTAGCTGCGCCACCTGGTGTTCGCACACGCACCATAAATTGATAAGCAGGCTCCAGCTTTTGGCGTTGACGTTCATTGCGCAGATCTCGATCATCCTGTAAATAACTACCATGGAATTTCATGAGACGATTATCATCCTCTGGAATACCAGAGCTTAATGGATCATTCATGGTACGTTCGAGCGTACCACGTAGGTAATTACTGTCAGTCTTAATGCGCTCTACATCACTTGGTTCTCCAGGCTGTGGAGGTAAAACTATCTTTTCTGTCATTCTTGATCGCTCCTTTAATCCTTTACACCTCGGCGTTTTGGCTTCCATCTGGGGCTGTGCTTTTTAGCTAAGGTACGAGCCTCACTATAGGAATCATTTGTTAAAGAACTCATGCTAAATACAGTTAGTAAACGTCACGTTGGTAGCGTTTCTGCTGTTTTAATTCATTCACAATGATTTTTGCTTCTTCTGGTGTTTTCTGCCCTTGCTGCTCAATGATGTGATGAATGGTTGCATCCACATCAGCTGCCATCGACTGTTTATCACCACACACATAAATGACAGCACCCTGCTCAAGCCATTCATAAAAGCTCGCCGCATTTTCTTGTAATTTATGCTGAACATATACTTTTTGGTCGGTATCTCGTGAAAAGGCTACATGCATTTGGCTTAATGTGCCCGATGCAAGCCAACGTTGCCAATCCGTTTGATAAAGAAAGTCCGTAACAAAATGCTGGTCGCCAAAAATAAGCCACGCCTTCCCCTCAATCCCTAACTCTTCTCGCTCCTCTAGGAAAGCTCGATACGGGGCAACTCCTGTACCTGCTCCAATCATAATAATTGGCGTATCTTCATTCTCTGGTAATCTGAAGTTCGGGTTTTTATGAACATAGATTGGTAATGTATCACCAATTTGAACGCGTTCTGCTACACTGCCAGAACAAACACCCAAACGTTTTCTGCCAACTGTCTCGTAGCTAACCTTTCCAATGGTTAAATGAACTTCTTCGTTATTGGCCTTTTGGCTACTAGCGATGGAATAAAGTCGTGCTGGAATTTTACGTAGCATCTCTACAAATTGCTGAGCACTCCATGTAAATGGTGCAAAATCCTTTACCACATCAAGTAAATCTCTACCTTTTGCATAGCCCTTCCAAGCATTCGTTTCCTCAAATAGCTTTGAAAATTGTTGATGCTCTGTATAAGCACCTATTTTTTCGAGTAAAGGCCTAGATAACACCGTAATCTCTAATTTTTTCTGTAACGCATCCTTCAATGCTACCGTTTCATTAAAAACAGTCACTTCCGTTTCTGGATTGAATTGAAGGGCTGCCAGCAATGTATGGACTAATTGCTCATCATTCTCTGGCAGAATGCCAATGCTATCTCCAGGTTCAAAATGAAAATGAGCTCCCTCAATTGATAATTCAAGATGACGTGTCTCTTTATTCGAGCCACGACCATTTAAATTCAGATTTTCAAGTACTTCAGCGTAAAATGGATTTTTTCTTGAATATGTAGATTCTTCTAGTAGTTGCGTGTCTTCGTTTGATATTGAAGTAGACCCTACAGCAGTTGCTTGCTGCAGAAATTTTTGTTGAACTGCTGAGAACCACTGTGCAGCTGTGTCGTCATAATCCACATCACAATCAGTTCGGGGAACCATTCTTGTTGCACCTAATTTGGAGAATTGCTCATCGAAATCCTTCCCCGTTTTACAGAAAAATTCATAGGAGCTATCCCCTAAAGCAAGGACCGAATACTGTAGATGCTCTAGCTTAGGTGCGCGCTTACTGTGCAAAAACTCATAGAATTGTATCGCTTGATCTGGTGGATCACCTTCCCCATGTGTGCTAACAATCAGTAAAAGATTTGTTATCTTTTTTAAATTAGTTGCTTTAAATTTTCCTAATGATGAGATAGTGACCTCTACATGTTGAGCTTTTAAAGCGGCTGCATATTTTTCAGCTAATCCTTGACTATTGCCTGTTTGAGAGCCATATAAAATGGTCATTGTTTTGGTAATGGGTTGGGCTGCTGGTGTTGGCTGTTCCTCACTTGCCTCCAACATTGCTAGTGGTGCACTTAAATAACCGTTAAGCCAAATTTTTTGTTCGGTTGTTAATTTAGGAAGAAGCTCATTTAATAACTTCACCTGCTCTTCATTAAATGGACTGTTTATTACTTGCAATTTCAATCTTTGCCACCTCACGAATCATCATCATTTCATTTTTTTAGATTATCGAAGCCTGATCTTTTCCTTTTTTTCAATTTGAACCACGTAAGCATTTTGTACAATTAATGTAATTGATCCGTGGTTCACAGTATTTAACATTTGGCGGACATTCTCTAATGCTAGATTTACGTTTTCAGCTCTTTTATCTACCATTACGAAACACCTTCCTCTTTAAAATGTAATAATTCATCAATACGTTCCACTAACACCTTTTTCACATTGTCATCGTAGCCTAGGCTTTCACAAAGCACGATATCTTGGCTGTCAAAACCCTGTATTCGCTTGGCAATACTTTGCCTTAAAATACCTGTAAATAATAAATACGGTACAATAAAGACTTGCCGTTGCTTCCCTTTTTCTTGTTGGAGCCAGTCTTCAAAAGTCGGTCCCATCCCATATAAAAAGCATGTATCAACAACTTTATAGTGATATTTAGTACGTAACTTTGCTGCAATTTTTGCTAGATCTCTTTTGACGGCTGAATCACTACTCCCACGCCCTATGAGTAAAACACTTGCGTCAAACTTAGGTTGCTGTTTTTCTATTATCCTAGCTTGTAATGAGTCAATTAATCGTTCATGGATTCCAAGAGGCTCACCATAAGTAAACTTTACAGATGGATATTGCTCTTGAGCTTTTGCCACTTCTTTCGGAATATCTTGTTTGGCGTGTTGGGCAGCTAGTAGTAGAATGGGCATCACTGCAATCGCTGTTGCACCTTTTCGAATACAGCTCTCAATTCCTTCAGCAATGGTCGGTGTTGCAAGCTCCAAAAAGCAGATTTCTTGAATGGATACATGAACTTCCTGCTGCACGCCTTGAAGAAACGTTACGGCCTGCTCTACGCCTGCCTTGACTCGGCTGCCGTGTGCAATATATAAAATTGCTTGCATCATTCCACATCCTTACCCCGTTATTTGGACTGGCTGTGGCGTGTTATGCTCAAACCATTGAATTGTTTCTCTTAGTGTCACAACTTCCCCTACTAATATGATGCTAGGATTTTGAATAGTTTCCGTACACACAATTTCTTCAATTGTAGCTAAAGTACCCGTAACAGTTTGTTGCTTTGTGGCTAATGTGCCCCAATGAATAACAGCCACAGGCGTATTTTCATCACGGCCATATTTGAGTAATTGCTGACGAATGTATGGCAGATTACCAACCCCCATATAAATGGCAATCGTATCAATTCCCTTCGCTAGGCTTTCCCAACGTATCGCATCTTCTTTCCCATCCTGCATATGCCCCGTAACCATGGCAAAACTTGAACTTAATGCCCGATGTGTAACAGGAATGCCTGCATACGCTGGCGCTGCTATACCTGAAGTAATGCCAGGTACAATTTCAAATGGAATCTGATGCTTAGCTAGTACCTCAGCTTCCTCAGCCCCTCTACCAAAGACAAACGGATCTCCTCCTTTTAATCTTGTTACGACATACCCTTGCTGTGCATAACTGACAAGAGTCTGGTTGATCTGCTCTTGAATCATTGCATGCTGTTTTGGCAATTTCCCACAAAAAATCAATTTAGCGTCTTGCTTGGCATAATCCAATAGCTCTTTATTAATGAGTCTGTCATATAAAATAATGTCAGCACATTCAATACAACGTAATCCTTTGACCGTAATGAGGTCAACGTCTCCAGGACCTGCACCTACGATATAAACTTTCCCCATTCCGTTTCACTCCTTCTATCCTCTATTTATAGTGGAGGGAGTCTTCTGTACCTGGTGGTTCAAAAAACACTTATTGAATCAAGATAATAAAAGAGGCCAATATTATCCTTAGGCACAACAATGCCTATGAACAATAAAAGCCTCTAGTTTGCTAGTCAGCCACCTATTTAATTCTTAGTAATATAATAAGAATAATAAATAATTTAGTATATTCTGTCAACACCCAATTTGCTACTTCGTAAGGCACAACAAAAACCAGTTGCCGATTATAAGACAACTGGTTGATCGTTTTATGTGCTTACCAAGGTCTGCGATACCGTGGACCTGGTCGAAAATATGGACCTGGCTGATATGGTCGATAGTTTGGATAATATGGATTATAAGGATATTGATTAAATTGAGAGCCAAGGAAACTTCCTAAAAAACCACCGAAAAACGGTGCACCAAATGGCCAAATAAAGCCTCCAAATCCTCCTCCTGGGTAACCTCCGAAATTGCGCATATGCTACCTCCCTTTTTACTCTATCGTATGAAGGAAGATACATCTATCATATGTAGAATGCCTATTCTATCGGGATTAGTGCTTAAATCACAAAAAATCAGCGAGAACAAATTCCCGCTGATTGCCATTCTCTCTTACTTTTCTTCCCCTAAACGTTGGACAAAATTCGCAAGCGTACGTACCATAACCCCAGTACCGCCTTTAGGCCCTAAATCATGTATAGCCACTGCATCAGATGTGCCAGCAATATCTAAATGAATCCATGGCGTATCGCCAACGAATTCACCTACAAAGCCTCCACCGAAAATCATATGACCATCACGACCTGGAGAGTTGTTTAAATCAGCTACATCTGATTTACGAATTCGTTTTTTATCATTCTCTGTTAAAGGCATACGCCAAACAAATTCATCTGTCTCGTTTGCAGCTTCCATAAATGCTGTGAAAAATGCATCATCATTCGCAAGAGCACCTGTTTTATCCATACCTAGCGCAGTAATGACGCCTCCAGTTAAAGTAGCAACATCAATCAGTGATGTAGCACCTTGCTGTTTAGCATATGTAGTCGCATCTGCCAGAACTAAACGTCCTTCTGCATCCGTGTTTAAGATTTCAACCGTTTTCCCACTATACGTAGTAATCACATCATCTGGTTTAAATGCTGTATCAGATACCATGTTATCTGTAGAACCGATAACAGCTACAACATTTTTATTTGGACGTAATTCACCGATAATTTTCATCGCTCCAAGCACAGCTGCTGCGCCGCCCATATCGCCTTTCATACCGACCATTGAGTCTTTTGGCTTTAAAGAATATCCACCTGTATCATATGTTACCCCTTTACCGACAAGGCCAATTGGATCTTCAAAATCTTCAGTCGCTTTATATTTTAAAGTAATTAATCGTGGTTCTTCATATGAGCCTTGGTTAACACTTAAAATACCACCCATACCTAGTTCCTCTAATTGAGCTTTACCTAAAATCTCTACTTCAAAATCATACTCTACTGCAAGTGATTCTGCATAATTGGCTAAATCAGTTGCTGTTAGTAGATTTGGTGGTAGATTAATTAAACTACGAGCTTCATTGACAGCATCCGCATAAATTACACCTACTTCAAAGCTTGCCACAACTTCATCTATATCCTCTGACATTGTCACAAGATGAACAGCATCAATACGTTTATCTACTTCGTTTGAAGTTGTTTTGTAATGAGGAATAGCATAATAGCCAAGTCCAATTCCTTCTCCTGCTAAAAACGCTACATCTGTAGTTGTGATTGAATCTGTTGTAAATGATTCAAGCCAAATGGAATACTCTTTTGCCTTTAAAGCTTTTAATTCTTTTCCTACTAAACCAAATGCTGCGCGAATATCACCTTCTGTTAAGTTTTTACGCTCGTCCAGGCCTACAAATAAAATACGTTTAAGGTTCGCATGGTCTTTCACAAATGGCAATTTCGTTAGTTTCTTTAATTCTGTTGATACGTCCCCAGCACTAATCCACGTATCAAGGGATTCACCGTAAAAAGATGAAAAGCTTGTCCAATCCTGCATTTGTTCACAATGTTTTGTGACTCCCACCACTAATAGTTCTGTAGAAATCGTTTCAAATGTTTTTGTTTCTTTTACAATATGCATGTAAATTCCTCCATTCCATATACTATTATAACGAAGTTTCTGAAAAGTACGTAATATTTGCCTGTATCTTCTTTTAGAAAATAATGAATGTTATAATAAAAGCAATTATTTGCGAAGGTTGTGATGAATTTGAGTTTACTTCAAAATACCCCATTACTAATTGCCCTCTTTGCGGTTCTCTTTGCACAGTTTGTCAAAATCCCCATCCATTTTTTAATGACTAGACAAGTGAATTGGAGCCTGTTTACCTCAACGGGCGGTATGCCTAGCTCTCACTCTGCCTCAGTCACTGGACTGGCAACCTCGATTGCTTATGAGACGGGGTTGGAATCCCCTATTTTTGCAGTAGCCGCTATGTTTTCCATTATTGTGATGTACGATGCAAGTGGTGTTCGTTACCAAGCAGGACAGCATGCCGCTATATTAAATCAGCTGCGCAAGGACTTCCAAACATTGCTCCATGATTTAAAAAAATGGCCTCAGATGGATGGGCAGGAGAAAATGGAGGAATTAAAAACATTATTAGGTCATAAACGAAGCGAAGTATTTTTTGGGGCTCTCACAGGTATTTTTATCGCCATCATAACCTACGAGTTTTTCATATTATAAGCAATAAAAACACATCCTCTAGAGGGAGGTTGTGTTTTTTTGTATAAAAAAAGTATTCTTCCTTCGATTGAAAGAAGAATACTAAGCAAGTTAGAACATTCGATATCCACTTTTTCGTAAATAAATCATCACGATACCTGCCACAATGGAACCCGCAAATCCACCTGATAAAATAGCAATATCTACAAACTGTAGAGCCTGTAATTTATCGATTAGTGCTGGGAATGCAGAACCTGGCTTAAAAATATAATCTAAGAAGCTTACTTCATCTACAATAAAGATGACAACGATTGGATACACAATCGACATTAACCATGTCATACGTAACAGCATATTTAACAAAAATCCGATACCAAAGAACATGACGAAAAATAACAATATTGAAATGATTAACTGTACTAATGAAACTGGACCATCCATGTATGTATAACCTCCGTTTTCCTCTCATTAGTTTACATGATTACGACAACGCTTTCAATGAACATATCCTTGTTTTCGCTTGTTCGACATATTTAGTTAATCTTTCAGTTATCGCGGGTATTCCCCTGTTTTTTTGTAGGTATTCTTTCTCTTACCGAGAGTATTTCTTTGTCTTCCGCGAGTATTCCTCCTCCTATCGAGAGTATTTCCCTGTCTTCCGCGAGTATTCCTTCCTTCATCGCGAGTATTTCCCGCTCTTATCATCAAAAAGCTATTGAAGATAGAGCTTCTAATCTTCAATAGTTTTGCTGTTTCTTTATGAAGCTGTTTGAGCTAGCAAGAACTTCGGTGATTTCCAAAGCTGTGCCCATTTTTTAAAGGCTGTGATGACGATTAATAAACCGAGCATCAGCATAATAACGGATAAGATGCCATTTAACATATTGAAGCCTGCAGCTGCTGGATTCCAATACACATTTTTAATCATCCAATAGCCTGCAACATTGACAGTGACGTATAAATAAGCCAATGGAATAAAGCATGTTAACGCATAAACTCGCTTATCTGCCACCTTCAATACCATCGTCACTCCACATACTAAACCAATAGCTGCCATCAGCTGATTGGATACACCAAATAATACCCAAATGGAGCTAATATCCCCCGAATACAATAAATAGCCCCACATAAAGCAGGCGAGTGCACTGGCAAAAATTGTACCCGGCACCCAATTGGTACGCTTCAATGGTTTATAAACATTGCCACCAAAGTCTTGAATCAAATAGCGAGCTACTCTCGTTCCTGCATCAATGGCTGTTAGAATAAAGACAGCCTCAAACATTATTACAAATTGATAGAAATAAGAAGATAACTCTGCGAACCAAGGAATGCCTGTAAAGATATCTGTCATTCCAACAGCCAAAGTTACAGCGCCTCCTGTTCGTCCCTCTAAATCCATACCAATGCTTTGAGACAAGGCTTGTAAATGAACAGGCTCCATCCCTAATGTGGCAAATACAGCTGGTGCTGAGTTAATCGCAAAATAGTCTGCTGGATGAAGGGCTGTAGCTGCAATCAAGGCCATCACGCCTACTAATGACTCTACTAACATTGCGCCAAAGCCAACAATACGAATATCTTCCCAACGATCAATCATTTTAGGCGTCGTTCCTGAGCCTACAAAAGCATGGAAGCCTGAAATAGCTCCGCAGGCAATCGTAATAGACACAAATGGCCATACAGGACCTGCAATTACTGGGCCACCGCCATGAATAAATTCTGTTAACGGCGGGAACTGAATAGCAGGATTGACAAAGAAAACGCCAATAATTAATGCAATAAATACACCAATCTTCATGAAACTACTTAAATAATCACGTGGGGCTAGTAATAGCCATACAGGCAAGGCTGCGGCGAAAAAGGCATAAATCGGTAAGATAATAGCTAATGTATCACGGTCAAACGTTAAAAATTCACCAAATGCTGTACCTTGAATAAGTGGCCCGATAAATACGCCAATCATCAATAAAATAAAGCCTACTGTGGATGTTAAAATTAAATTGCCTGTTTTACGATAAGCAATCCCTACTAGTATCGCGATTGGAATAGTAATCCCTACCGCAAACGTTCCCCATGGATTACGTTCTAAAGCTCCTAACACCACCATTGAAAGACCTGCCATAGTAATCGTAATAATAAATAGCATCGCAAGGCCTGTACAGAAGCCAGCAATAGGACCAAGCTCCTCCTTCATCACTTCTGATAAGGATTTCCCTCCATGACGCATGGAAGCAAATAACACAACAGCATCGTGGACAGCCCCACCAATTACCGCTCCTATTAATAACCATAGAAGTCCAGGTAAATACCCGAACTGTGCAGCTAAAATCGGTCCAACCAACGGTCCTGCGGCGGCAATCGCTGCAAAATGATGCCCAAAGGTTACCCATTTATTCGTCGGAACATAGTCCTTACCATCTTCCAAAGCATGCGCTGGCGTGGGCGTATCATCTTTTATTTTGAGTACCCTTTTTGTAAAGAATATGCCATACAAACGATAGCTAATCACCAAAACACAAATAGATCCTATCACAATTGTAATCGCATTCATGCAAACACCCCTTTTACTTTTTTCACATCATAGCAAAGGAATGTCCCCCATATTCATAAAATTAACTGAAATGTCAGAAATCAAAGTTGAAATGTCGTATTCTTCTATTGAAATGCAACTATTTTGATAGGTCAAAAATTTTCCGTACATCCTTCATATACAGCCTACTAACCGGAATTGAATGTCTGTTGTGCAATATTAAATTATATTTAGAACTACTCCAAGGCTCTAGTTCCACAATATGCTCTAAATTAACAATGAACGCACGATGGACACGCACAAAACCTTTTAAAGCCAGCTTCTTCTCTAACGCTGCCAATGACTCCGAAGCAAAAAATCTCCCTTGCTCTGTCACAACCACCGTTTTACTGTCCTCAGATGTACAATATAAAATATCCTGTATTTTCATTAATAAAATTCGATCGTTTACATAAACCGTTAATTTATCGAGCTTGTCCAACTGTGAAAACTTTATTTCTTCCATTGTTTTTACCTGGGCAGCTCTTTTTTTAGCTAATAGCTTTTCCACAGTAGCTTGTACTCTTTGTGCCTCAAATGGTTTCAAAATATAATCAAAGGCACTGACCTCAAATGCCTGTAATGCATATTCATCATAGGCTGTAGCAAAAATAATTTCGGGTCTTTGTGCATCTAACAGTAGTTGCTTAGCTAAATCGAGTCCATTCTTCATTCCTAACTCAATATCTAAAAATACACAATCTATCTGTTCATACTGTTTGCAAAAGTCCTCTAGATTTTCAGATTCGCCACAAACATTTACTAACGCTGTTTGCTCTAATAAATACCTCAACTCAGCGCGTGCCAACGGTTCATCATCCACAATATATACATTCAATCTTTTCTACTCCCATCTAGTCGCCTTTAGCGGCAGTTGAATCATTATTTTCGTTCCTACATCCAATGTACTCGCTATATGAAAATCTGCCTCTGTGCCATAAATTTCATGAATGCGTTGATAAATATTCCATAATGCCGTTCCTGTCCCTTGCTCCGATTGCATAATATGTTTACCGAGCTGTTTCACCTGTTCTTTTCTCATACCACAGCCATTATCTTCCGTTACTAGTACTAGCTTATCGTTCACTCGTTGTACTTTGACAAAAATCTTGCCTTCCTTGCGGTTTTTAAAGGCATGATCAATAGCATTTTCAACAAGAGGCTGTAATGTAAATGGAGGAATTTGCACATCAAAGAGTGTTTCATCCATCATAAATTCAACTTCGTAACGATTAGGAAATCTTGTTTGCTCAATGGATAAATAAGCCTCAACATGATCAATTTCATTTTTTAATGGAATGAGCATTTGCCGTGCGCCTTGCAAATTGCTTCTAAAAAATGTGCTTAGTTTGATCAATAGCGCTCTTGCCGCATCTGCATCTGTTCGGATCAAGCTCGAAATCGTGTTCAGACTATTAAAGAAGAAATGAGGATGAACTTGTGCCTGTAATGCTTTAATTTCAGCGTCTTTTAATAACTTTCGCTGTTGTTCAATTTCAGCATATTCGAGCTGTGAGGAGAATAGTCTACTTAAGCCCTCCGCAAGCTCCTTCTTCACTCCCGTTAAAGATTCTGCTTTCGTGAAATAGAGCTTTAAGCTTCCAACAGTGCGCTGCTGTACCATTAAAGGCAGAACAATGGCAGCGCTTAATGGGCAACTATCATGTGGACATTGAATCTCCTTTGCCGAAGTAGCCATTAAAATTTCGCCTTCCTTTAATACACGTTTCGTTAAAGCTGTCATAATTTCACGATGAATTAAATGATGATCCTCACCAACACCGACATGTGCCAATATGCCCTTTTTATCAGTAATAGCGACCGCCTCTACTTTTATTTCCCTTTTAATAATTTCAGCAACCGTTTGGCATGATTCTTCATTCAACCCCTTACGAAAATGCTCAATCGTTTGTTGGGCAATCGAAAAAGCTTGATGTGTTTGTAAAGCTTTTGTCCGTTCTTCCTCATCAATAAATGTTTTAATAATCATGAAAAATAAAAATATCCCAAAGGCATTCATCAAAATCATTGGCAGCGCAATTAACGATACTAACTGCAAAGCTTGCTCGAATGGCTTCGCGACTACTAAAATGACAATCATCTGAATCGTTTCCGCACAGATTCCAATAATGACAGCTTTCTTATAGGAAAAAGTTTGACGTATTTTGAAACGTTTGCTTAATCCACCTGTCATAAAGCCAGCAAGAATCGTCGAAACACCACAGGCTATCGCTGTAAAGCCCCCAAGTGTAATTCGGTGAACACCTGCAATAATCCCTACACAAACACCTACAAGGGGCCCACCAAAAATACCTGCAATGGCTACGCCGATTAACCTCGTATTAGCAATAGCCTCCTCAGCATTGATCGTACTATGTATCATCTGATTTAAAGGATGAATCGTACCGCTTTCAATTTTAATACCTGTATAGCTACTAATAATACATAAGCTACTAAAGATAATGATAAGCCATATTTTCTCCTTCGTTCCTTGCTCCTGAAACAACTTTTCTCGAAAAAGTCTCCATCTGGACATTAAAAAGGCAAACACAATGATCAGACCGACTCGCTCCAGCATAAATAAAAATAACTCCATCATAGCCTTCCTCCTGAAGTCATATCATTTTTTAAAGAACAGTCGATAAGAGGTATAACCAAAAATATCGCCAGGATTAATCCCCTCTATCGCTTCTAATTGATGTTTTTCGAATTGATTGGATGCCATTTCTTTTAACATAACCGAGGTTGTTTCATCTTGTGCTAGCTCATGGGGATACAACCATTGGGCTTCTAGTATTTCTTTTTCCTGAATGCATACCTGTTGCTGCTCATCTAGCATATGACAATAAAAAATCGCCATATTATCACTAATGTCATCACGGATGACACCCGTTCTAAATCCAATTAAGCCTGATACACTGCAATCAATTCCTGTTTCTTCTTTGATTTCACGAATGACCGCCTCATCCACTGTTTCACCTGCGTTGACAAACCCTGCTGGCAATGACCAACGTCCTTTCAAGCCGCTATAAGCCTTTTTCACAACTAACCATTGTCCAAGCTCATTGACCGTAACACCTGATACACCCAACCATATTTTTCCTCGATCCTTTTTCATAACCTTCACCTCTATATAACTATTATACCTGCTTGCTTTCAATGGAATGAAGCTTTTATTCAGAATTTTACGACCAATCTTTATAGACTGCAAAAATGCGTATGCATACCTTATTTGTAAATATGTTACACTTTTAATAACAAGGAAGTTTAATTTAGGAGGAGACCTTATGTTAAATGCACTCTCAGTGCGAGCAAAGTACTTTATAGCAGCACTTATGTTAGCGATATTAACTCCTTTTCTTGCCTTTTTTATGCCCTTAACTATATCGCATACATTTTATTTTAATAGGGATAATGTCGTACTGATTACACCTCCTAGCAACTTTATTATGCTTTTAATAGCCATCGGATTAATAGTATTAGCTTTGATTGTCCTCGGTTTAAAAAGAAATCCATATATTTACGCCATTTCATCTGCAATCATCTTAAGCAGCTTCGTATTAGGTTATTATTCTTTTTTAAGCTATAGCGCCATACAAAAGGATCAAATCGTTTTTCAACATTATCACAAACAAACTATTTATAAATGGCAAGATATAAATGAGGTTATCTACGAATATGAAATAGGCTCTGTAGGAACGTATTACTTTCAAACAACAAACAATGAACAATTTGTTATTGCGGAAAACGGACAATTTGGTCTCGATGAAAAAAGGGCCATTTACCAGCTAGCTATTTTAAATGAGGCAAAGTTTATTGAGCGTGAAAAATCTGATTAACTCCATGAAAAAGGCTTCTTTCCTCATCAATGAAAGAAGCGCTTTTCTTAGAACTGACTGTACATTAACTATTATTTCATCAAAGAGGGTCTCACCAATGTAAACATGTAAATTCCAATTTCCTGCTGTCGGGAATTCCATTAAAGAAGGTAGATGTTAGTTTGGCTTAAGATAGGTAGAAATCCTACCTCAATGGAGAAAGGGAGATGAAAATGATTATTAAAATGACTCAAGATAATATAAAGGATTTTAATAAAACAAACGACGGTTTTATGGTTTCAGGAAGGATTGTACCGACATATGCAAATAATATTTGGACATTCACAGAGGAAATATTTTCTGAGCCTTACTTCAAGAAATATGATGATGATGAAATGGACCTTCGTTACATAGAGGAAGTCGAGAAAGCTGTATTTTTTTATTATATTGAAAACAACTGTGTTGGGCAGATTAAGATGTGCTCTAATTGGAACGGATATGCACTTATTGAAGATATTGCTGTTGCAAAGGATTATAGAAAAAATGGTGTGGGCACTGCCTTACTAAATAAAGCAATTGAGTGGGCAAAAGAAAGGAACTTTTGTGGTCTCATGCTTGAAACACAGGATATCAATGTTTCAGCTTGTCATTTTTATGCCAAAAATCACTTTATAATAGGTGCAGTGGATACAATGCTTTATGCAAACTTTCCAACAGCAAATGAAATAGCGATTTTTTGGTATTATAAATTTTAAAATATTAGGGTGCCTTGTTTAATTTTATAAACGGGGCTTTCGTTTTAGATTTTTATGTTTGCAAACTATAGTAAAAGCCTCTTCAATTTGTTGTTATCCCAACATACAAATCAAAAAGGCTTGGTATCTATAACCCTAAACCGCTATTTTAGGGTTGTGTTCTTATTTTAAGGATTGTGTACACTTATCTATCAACTTCCTGATACAAGTTTTTATTCACAAACCTCAGGTGTACCTTCACGTTTAGCTGTTTTAAATGAAGTACCACAGCCACATGATGCAATAGCATTTGGATTATCAATTGTGAAGCCACCGCCCATTAGCGATTGTTTATAGTCAATTTTTGTTCCCATCAAAATCGGCGCATCTTCACGGGAAACAAGAATTGTTAAACCATGCTGTACATCTTCAAAGTCATCTTCTTTTTTCTCTTGATCAAAGTGCATGCCATAGGATAGTCCGCTACAGCCGCCACCGTTCACCACTACACGTAAAAAAGAACCTTGTTCTTCATTATGCTCCATCATTTCATTAATATGAAAGCCAGCAGCTTGTGTAACTTCAATTACTTTTTTTGTACTTGTCATCCCAATCACCTTCCTTCTTACGTATTATCATATCAATTTTGACCATTGTATGACAAACATTCAGCTTCAAGTCGATTTTTAGTCATAATTCTAATATTTTTCACATTTTTAGTATTTTTTATTCATGTTAATAAAAACTCTATTGGTATAATAGTTACAACGACTTCTTTGTAGGGGGGAATATATATGGAGATTTCACCATATTACGAAAAAAAGATTCAATGTTTGAATTGCAAAAAAGAATTTCCAACATTAAAGGTACGCTCAAAATTTATTAAAGTAGACCATACCGAAACAGATTTTCAACCGATCTATGCAGATGATGTCAATGCTCTTTATTACAACGTCTTTGTTTGCGAGCATTGCGGCTTCTCCTTTACAGAAGACTTTACAAAATATTTTGCACCAGGTATTCAAGATGAAATTCGTACACAAATTACGGAAAAATGGGTGCACCATGATTTCAAGGGTGAACGTACCGTATTTCAAGCGATTCAAGCCTATAAGTTAGCTTTTCTTTGTGGCACAATTAAAAAAGAAAAAAATGTAGCGATTGCCGGATTAACTTTACGTCTTGCTTGGCTTTATCGTTCTTTGAACAATAGCGGACAAGAGGAACGTTTTTTGAAATTAGCACGTGATTATTATATGGAATCTTACTCAACTGAGGATTATAGTTCAACACAAATGTCAGCTGTCCGCATCATGTATATGATTGCTGAATTATCCAGACGCATTGGAGATATTGAAAATGCCACACGTTTCTTTTCAAGAGTCATTGAAAAACAAAGTGCTGGGGGCGAAGCAAAAATTGTGGATATGGCGAAAGAGCAATGGGCCATTATACGTGAAGAGAAGGAACATGCACGCCATGTATAGCTGAAAAAGTTCTAGCTGTGCTTACAGCTAGAACTTTTTATGATAGCTTAGAATACTTGCTCTACTTCCACAATACCTGGTACTTCTTCTAGTAAAGCACGTTCAATACCAGCTTTTAATGTAATCGTAGAACTTGGGCAACTGCCACATGCACCTAATAAACGTAATTTAACAACGCCATCCTCAACATCTACTAATTCACAGTCTCCACCGTCACGTAGTAAGAATGGACGTAATTTATCTAATACCTCTTGTACTTGGTCGTTAATTGTTGCTTCTGCCATTTATCTCGACTCCTTTCCTTATAATGATTATAATGTTAGCAACAGAAAAAATCCAATATTGAATCACAAGGAGAGAAAATACTATGCCATCAACAAAACCAATGATTGAAATTTATGGAACAGCTGTTATCTGTGCTAGCTGTGTCAATGCTCCATCTTCAAAAGATACATATGAGTGGCTTCAAGCAGCCATCGACCGTAAGTACCCAGATCAAACCTACGATATTCGCTATATTGATATTGAAGGTCCAATTGAGAATGATCGCGACCAGGAGTATGCCAAACGTATTCAAGAAGATGAGTTTTTTTACCCTCTTGTCCTCATAAATAATGAAGTTGTTGGTGAAGGCTATGTGCAATTAAAGCCTGTATTTACAACACTTGAAAATTTAGGCTTTGTTCCAGACAAAACTGTTTAAACAAAGCTAAGGGATTGCTTCAACATGATGTTAGAGCAATCCCTTTTCTCTCTATGAAAGACAGTAGCTAATTAATCATTTTGACGTTTGTAATACCATAATAATCCTGATTTCATTAAGCGCGCGATACGTCCAGTGACTGTTGTATCAGCTAAGTACACAAAGCCTTGTTTTTTACCAAGAGCCCCCATGAAGCCTTTTAATTTAATGTCCGGCATCTTCTCTGGTAAATGTTCACCTTTCCAACGCATACGAAGTACTTTTACAATTTGCTCCGCTTGTTCCTCAGCTAACTGTGCTGTTGGAGGTAATTCTGATGAAGCACAATCCCCAACAATATAGACATGTTCATCATCAAGTACATTAAAATACTGAGTGACAAGTGGACGGTCATGTTTATCTTTCTCAACATCCATATCACGAACGATTTTGACAGGCTGTACACCTGCAGTCCAAACGACAGCATCGAGTAAAATTTCATCTTCGTGATTGAAAATTTTACCTGGTTCTACTTTTGTAATATTGGAGTTGGCTATAACATCAACATTATGCTTAACAAACCAATCCTTTACATACTTACTTAGTTTTTCTGGAAAATCCTTAAGAATACGTTGACCACGGTCAAATAACTTTATTTTTAAATCTGATCGACTTTCACGTAGCTCACTTGCAAGCTCAATTCCACTCAAGCCAGCTCCTACAATTCCCACTGTAGATCCAGCCGGTAAACCACAAAGTGCTTGGAATGTTGCGCGTGATTGTCCCATCGTTTGAATGCTGTATGTGTGCTCTTCCGCACCTGGTACACCATGATATTTATCTTCACAGCCAAGCCCAATGACTAAATCATCATATTCAATACGTTGCCCGTCTTCTAAAAGGACTACTTTTTCTGCACGATTAATTTCAACGACTTCTCCATATACAGCCGTTAAACGTTCATGCTCTGGGAAGCTTACACGAATTTCTTTATCTGTTGCAGTCCCTGCCGCCAATGCATAAAATTCTGTTTTTAAACTATGGAAAGGGGCTCTATCTACTATAACTACCTCTCTGTCTAATGGTAAGCTATTTAATAGACGAAGCATGACACGCATATTGCCGTAGCCGCCACCTAAAAGTACTAATTTACCCATAATAGTCTCCTTTTATATCTCTTTTAATAATTGTTCACAAAGTATCCACAAACGAGTATAACCGATTGTGAGAAGTTTCACAATATCAGAATGAAATTTTGTGAAAGATTTCACATAATAAATGAGAACTTGTTCATTTCGATTGATTTTAGAGCTATTAATAACGAATTCCCTTTATCTTTTATCAAAAAACGTTTCTTTTACCTTAAACATAAATAATTGACGAAAATCGTAAAACCGAGTAGCATTACTTTGGTGAGGTGACATGAATGAATCCAATGGTTGAATTTTGTATAAGTAATTTAGCAAATGGCTCTCAAGCAACTTATGAAGTACTCGAACGCGACCCAAACATCGACGTTTTGGAATATGGCTGCCTCAGTTATTGTACAAAGTGCTCGGAATCTTTTTATGCAATTGTAAATGGTGAATTAGTAGAAGCCGATTCTCCTGATGCATTAACGAAAGCCATTTATCAATTTATTGAAGAAAATCCATTATGGTAGTTTTCTAAAATGCCTATATGAAATAAATTTGAACAAATAAAAAGGATGTTATGCTAAAAATCAGCATAAACATCCTTTTATTATTTTAATACATCCACTACATATGTAGGTTGACATTCTTTTTCTAGTACAACCTTTGTAGGAGTAACGCCTGTATTCACATGAATGGTATCACAGCCAAAACGAATACCACACATAATGTCCGTGTCATAGTTATCACCGATCATCACCATGTCTTCTTTAGCAATTCCATGTTCTGTAGCGATTACTTCCAGCATGGCTGGTGATGGTTTACCAATATAGATTGGTTCAACATCTGCAACCTCTCCTACTAAGCGAGCAAAAGAACCATTGCCTGGTAAAAAGCCGTACTCTGTCGGGAATTTAATATCTTGATTAGTCGCAATAAAGGTTGCCCCTTTTTGGACAAAAATCGTTGCTCTAGCAAGTGCCATATAATCAAGCGTACGATCAATACCCATAACAAATACTTCCGGCTCATCTTCAACAGGCTCAATATTTTCATTGAGTAATGCCTGACGTATTCCATCTGTGCCCATCATGGCTACTTTTTTGCCTGCGAAATGAAGTGCCACATATTTTGCTGTTACCAATGCACTTGAATAAATATGCTCTAATGGTGCGTTTACACCAATAGACATTAAAGCTTCCTGCAGTTGTTCTCGCGTCTTCGAAGAATTATTCGTTACATAAAATGGCTCAATTCCTGCTTGCTGTAAACGATGAATAAACGCAACTGCTGAAGGAATTCCTTCCTTCCCGCGATAGACAGTGCCATCTAAATCAAAGCAATAGGCTTTATATTGTTTCATTGATGGTCCTCTGGTAAAAAAGCAGAAACTGGCCCTAATTCATTTGTTAAATAATGGTGGACTGCTGGCGAGAATTGCTTTAAAGCCTCTAAATTGGCTGTTAGTACCTGAATAACCTCTGGGATATCTACATCTATAAACTCGCGTACAAGCATTTTACGCAAGCCGACAACTGCTTTATATGGTGCTTCCATTTCAGCAGCTACAACTTTTTCATCGACTAAAATATCGATGATATCCTCGTAGCTTCCTGGATCACGCATAATGAAACCGTCAATCATTAAATTGCCTACATCCATCATTGACTCCATAATGTTGTGTCCAATTCGCTCGATAGCTAATTTCTTTATATCATTTTGAAGCCAGTTATCATTATCCTCTGTCTCCAAAATAGTTAATAGCCCATCTAAGTACTGTAAATTTTTTGTGATTTTATTACGATCTACAAAATACACAAGGAAAGCCCCCATTCAAATCATTAAAAGTTGATAGTCTTTTCTCTTCTATAGTACCATAACTATAGGACTGGAAGGAGATTAAAAGATGGAACGTTTTTTTTTATATGATGATGTAGAAGATACAAAAACACGCTTTGTTAGTTTTGCTGGGAAAAAGCTACGTTATGATTTAGCTATTTTACAATCAGGCCGCTTCTTTGGGAAAGTGCTTGTCATGGATATTCAATTTGGTCGTTTTGCTATCATCGGCCCTGATGATATAGAAGAACCTGGTTACTTAGAACATGTGTACAATCGCACAGAGGAAGAAACGATAGAATTACGAGAATATTTACGTGAATTATTGAACTAACACCCTTTTTATTGGGTGTTTTTTTATAGGGCATAAAAAAATTCCGCGTTACCCTGTAGGCGATTGCGAAATCTTTTTACGTATTGTTATTTATTTAAAGTAGATGGATTATTTTTATTATGGGGCTTATTGTCTTTGTTTTCTTGATCATTTTGTTTTTTTGCTTGCTGATTTTGACCAATAACCGCTAAATCATCTACACTTATATCAAAACCATATCCGTATTCCTCACGATCTAATGGCTTTTTATCGCGCTTGTTCTTTGCCAATATCATCACCTCCACTCATAAATTATCCTTTTTTCAATGTTTTATACTTCTTTTTTTACACTAATTAAGTCGTTGAATCCTCAATAATCCAATGTGCAGCACTTATTAAATCTGGGAAAACGGCATCTGCTAATGGATCTTGTTCTCCTAAAAATACACCCTTCGTTCCTGCTTGTTTGCCTGCAATTATATCCGTGTCCGTATCACCGACCATATAGGATTTAGATACATCAATGTTATATTTCCTCGCTAAATCCACAATTAATTTACTATTGGGCTTTCGGCAAGCACAGCCCGACCTAGGCTTATGTGGACAATAAACGACCTCATGGATAGTGGCGCCTTTTTTCTTGAGCTCCTTCACCATATACTCATGTATTTTCTGTAAGCTCGTTTCCTTCATAAAACCTAAACCGACACCACCTTGATTTGTCACAACAAACACATAATCAAAATGTTTATTTAACTTCTTGATCGCCTCAGGCACCTGTGGTAAAAAGTATAAATCCCTAGGCTTATTGACAAATTTCACACGACTCGTTAGTACCTCATTGATGACACCATCGCGATCTAAAAATACGGCTCTTTTCATATGCAACACACCTTTAATAAGCTGTTTTGTGCTTTAGTTTTCCCCCATTACTGCAAAAGAAAACAAGGACACAAGAAAAAACCTGATGCCTATCACATCAGGTTTCTCTTATCTTTTTTATTCCGCTAAAGGTTCTTGTTCTGTTGGCTTTGTTACCACACTTGTATCCAACACTTCGGGCTGTTTCATGACTTTGCCCGTTTTACGTAACACAAAATAAGCACAGCCAAAATTACAATACTCATATAGATAGTCTTGAAGCGTACTTATTTTCGTATCAAAAGTTGATTTTTGATTTTTATCATCAAAAAAACCCTTTAAACGTAATTGATTATAGCCCCAATCCCCTACAATATAATCGTATCTGGCTAAAATATCTGAATACCTTTCCTGAAAAACTTCCTCCTGGAAGGCTTCTCGATAATCCTTTATTAGTTCATATTCTAATCCTTCAATTATGATCAAAGTGACACCACCCTTTTCGTTCAGCCTTGACGTTTAGAGTTCTGCTTGTAATTGACGTTCTTTTGTTGCAGCATTTACTTGTTCATCTGCATGATAACTACTACGTACAAGTGGGCCTGCTTCACAATGTTTAAAGCCTTTTTCCATGGCAATTTTACGCAGTTTACCAAATTCAATTGGTGAATAATACTTTTTAACTGGTAAATGCTTTTTCGTTGGCTGTAAATATTGACCGATTGTCATAATGTCTACATTATTCGCACGTAAATCGTCCATTACTTCTAAAATTTCTTCGTGTGTTTCGCCTAAGCCAATCATTAACGAGGATTTCGTTGGAATTTCTGGCTGCATCTCTTTAGCCAAACGAAGGAACTCTAATGAGCGTTCGTATTTTGCACGAGCACGTACTCTTGGTGTTAAACGGCGTACCGTTTCAATATTATGGTTTAAAATATCTGGTTTCGAATCCATTAACAGTTGAAGGTTTTCTTTTATACCACCTAAATCTGATGGCAGCACCTCAACAGATGTGAAAGGACTTTTACGGCGAATAGCACGAACTGTTTCGGCTAATACTTGCGCACCGCCATCCTTTAAATCGTCACGCGCTACCATTGTGATTACAACGTGCTTTAAGTTCATAATTGCTACTGAATCTGCAACGCGCTCTGGTTCAGCCAAATCTAATTCATTGGGTAACCCTGTTTTGACTGCACAGAAACGACAAGCACGTGTACAAACGGAACCAAGAATCATCATGGTAGCAGTACGTCTTTCTCCCCAGCATTCATGGATATTTGGACAGCGAGCCTCTTCACATACTGTATGCAGATTTTTCTCACGCATCAGCTTTTTAAGCCCTTTATATTCGTCGTTCGTGTTTAGTTTTATTTTTAGCCAGTCTGGTTTTCTTACATGTTCTTCTTTACTTGTAGGTTTACAAGATGTCATACGAATATCGCCCCTATCAAAAATATGCATTTTTTAATATTAACTATCTTCACTGTTGTCAATGTAACATATTAAAGGAGCTCCAACAACTATCACCATAACATTTCTACTTATAAGGGACAGGTATTTCGATGGAGGGTTGCGGTGCATCACTACTATTTGTATAAATGTTTGGAACAGGACCTCTCGTTAAGCCCATTGCTACAGGGATATCCTGTGCAACGGTTGAAGATTTACTAGCGAACGGGACAATAATCTGTACATTGACTTCTAAATGAATGCCTACCTCCACATAAGCACTGTTGATCCCAAATTCCTGAATGGAGGACGTCACATTGCTATGAACATTTCCAATCACGTGGAAGCGTATCGGAATCTTTGGCCCTAAATTTCCGAGCAAAGGTATATTGGCCGCTTGACCAAGAGGTACAAAGAAGACAATACCATCACCTTCCTGAATTCTGTTAATATCATATTCAACATTATCTAATTCAGGTAAATGCGATAACTCTCCTTGTTCAGCTTGCTCTAAATACATTTTAACAAGCTCTAATGTCTCTGCTCGAACACGATTAATAATTTCTGTGTTAAACTTAGTCGTCATCATTTCAGATGTACCGGGAGGAATATCTTGAATGATATCATTGACATCTAATACATTTGAGGTACGTGAATTAATGGCTTTGCTCACAACGTATGACGCAATCTTAGTAGTTTGTACCTCGGCATACTGCAAATAGGTTGGCATGAGCCGTTCATTTAAATAATAAATAAATAATATAAGGCAAATAACCGTACTCACAATTAAAATTGTTAATCGATTAAGACGTATTCCCCTTTGATTATATGAGCGTAATTTCATCCTTTTTCGAGGGAAAAACAAAAAAATCTCCTCCTGTTCCATAACGTATGAACAGGGGGAGCAATTTATTCTACTTTTGCTGAAGCCACGTAATCGGTCTCAACACTTTCAATTGAAACACTAGGATAATCCACTAAATTGATTTCATATGTAGCTGCAAGCAATTGATCTTGCTCTTCAAAAATACGAATCCACGGTAATGCTGCATCCAATGTATTTTGTCTGGATACAATACCGCGTCGTCCATCCGATAATTTTAAAATAACGCCATTTGGATAGTGGACCACTGCTCTTTTTAACGCTTTTACAACACGGGCATCATAAAGAGTACCAGAGCCTGCTTCAACAATTGCTAACCCTTGTGATGGTAGCATCTTTTCACGGTAAACACGATTGGTTGTAACTGCGTCAAAAACATCTGCCACGCCAATAATCTTGGCAAAAGGATGAATTTCAAAATCAACAAGCCCTCTTGGATAGCCGCTTCCGTCAATTCGCTCATGATGCTGAAAAGCACAATGTGCCACAAGTAATGAGATAGAATGTAAATTGCGCAATAAATCGAAACCATAACGAGCATGCATTTTCATTGTTTCAAACTCATCATTAGTGAGGCGATCAGGCTTTGTTAATATATCTTTAGGTACCATGAGTTTACCAACATCATGCAGTAAAGCACCAATACCGATTAAGCGTAAATCCTCAGCCGAATAACCAAGCTCTTTGGCAATCGCAATGGAGTACAAGGTCACTTGGAAGGAGTGTTGATATAAATATTCATCAAATAAATAAGCATCTGTTAAAATAGTTAAAATTTCATCATTTCCAGTAACTGCAGAAAGTAGTTCATCTACAATTGAGACAATTGTCTTTGATTGCTGATCTAATATATAAGAGGCATTTACGGGATTACAACCATCAATGGATTGGAATGAATCCTTTATAGTTGTAATCACTTTATTTCGCATAGCAGGTGGAACGGTCTCTTCTACTTCTATACCTTCAGAAATGTCATCGTTAATATATAGATAATGCATATTTAACTGTTGAAGTCGTTGAATAATCCGGTCATTAATAACAACATCTTTCTTTAAAAGTGGATGACCTGCCTCATTCCAAATGGTTCTACCTAATACCATTCCTTCTTTTAATACATCGATTGAAATTAATCGCATGATTTTTTCCCCAATCCATTCTTTAAACTCTCTCTATTGTTTAAAGAATCTTTGACCATAATCTATCATAATGTTTCGTAAAAATTCAGGTAAAATATATTGTTTCTTCGCATATTTAAAGCTTGGATAAAAATAACCAAATGTAAATAAATCTAACGTCACAAGTTTATAAATATGATCGTGATCCGCTAGCTTGCCATTAATCAATAATTGGCGATTGTCATTCATTGAAAATCCGTATGTCAACATTTTCCCAAAAATAACGCCTCTAAACCCTAAACCTTTTAATTCGATATAGGGCCACTCTTCATTTTTGGATTGCATATAAATTTCTTTCATTTCTGCAACGGATAATTCAATTGTACATAAATTAATAGGATGTGGAAAAATTCGATGCAAATCTAGCGCAGTTACAGTGCCCTTCGGTAAACCATCTAAAAAGATACCTGCATTGAACAATGCACAGTCGGCACCGCTTTTTTCCAAAATGGCATGTGCAAATAAATCTGATAGCTGTGAGTAATGGAACCATTCCTTGTTATAGGATTTATTTGTTGTAAAGACTGGTGTATCCAGTATTCTGTTACCTTCATCCTCCCAAAACTGTACCATTTTCTGTTCATTATTAACAATTGGCAAATCCTTATTATGAATTAAAGTATCCTCTTTTTCAACAATTTTCCTCATTTTTTTATCATATTCTATGACAAGATGACCTGTATATTGGCCAAATTTCCCTCCACCTGTTAGTAAAACACCATTGATGTGTTTGCCAGTTGGCAAGACATGATGTGTATGGGACCCGAATATCACATCAATTTCGGGACATTCTTCCGCTAGGAGCTCATCCTCTGTAATGCCTAAATGTGATAAGCACACAACAATGTCTACCTCTTTACGTAGTTGATGTGCTAGACGTAGCAATGTACTGCGGGCATCGTCCATATGCCAGCTTAATTCTTGATAATACACTTCAAACATGGCTGTTGCAGCAATTACACCTATTTTTGTACCTGTTTCTGTTGTTAAAATAACATAGGGCTTCATCCAAGATGGCTTTTCCCCTTGAGAGGCATAGACATTCGCCACCACAACTTCAAAATTGGCATCATCATATAAATGGAAGAGCTCTTCATGTGACAATGTAATGCCTTCGTTGTTACCGATTGTCACTACATCATAACCTGCCTCATTAAGTAATTGTACATTGCCTCTCCCAACCGTCGCCTCTGTATAAATATTAGAACGGTCTAAGTGATCTCCAACATCAAACAAATAGCTTGTTTCTCCTATTGCCGCTAGATTGTTACGCATCTCTTTCACATAGCTTTGCATACGTGGCCAATACTTAAAATGACTATGCAAATCATTTGTGTGAAAAATATGGATTTTTTCAAGCATTAAAGCCACCTCATTTCAAATTAAGCTAATATGCCTTCTATAATGGAACGAATTCCTAATAATAATAAAATAATCCTTAGGGCGAGTACAAGCGTATCTGATTTAATTCTTTTATTTAATGCCGCCCCCAGTTTTGCCCCAATATAGGCCCCTGGAATAACAGGGATTGTATAGAGCCACGGCACATGTCCGAAGTAAATATGGCTTGCGGAATTTACAATGGACGTTAAAAACACCATAAACATCGATGTTGCCACTGCGACATGTGGTGGAAATAAAAACAAAATAATCATTGCTGGTACAATCATCGAGCCACCACCAATGCCGAACAGCCCAGAAGCAAAGCCAATGCCAAATGTTAATATAAAGGCAAACCAAATAGGATAGCCATATACAAAGGTATTTCCCTCAGAGTCTGTAAATTCTTGTTGCGTACCATTTTTCACAAACCATTTTACTGGCTTCAACTTGTCACGGACAAGCAAAATGATCGATAAAATAATAAGCAGAATACCAAAATATAAATTGAAGGATGGTAAGTCTAATCCTTTATTGACCCAAGCTCCAAGAATCGTTCCTGGAATACTTCCAAGAAAAAATATAAAGCCACTTTTATAATCCACCGTTTTGGATTTCATATAGCTTAACGTAGAGGCTAGCCCTGTAAAAATCATCATAACAACTGATAAACCGACTACTTTTTGAGGAGTAATATCTGGAATCATCCCTAGATTTAAACCAATGTATAAGGTTGCTGGTACTAAAACGATACCACCACCTAGCCCAACCAATGAGCCAATTAGACCCGCCAATAGTGCAATGATGACTAATAAAATAAATTCCATTATAGTTCCCCTTCAAACATGTTTAATTGTTTAGGCGCTAGTCCAACATCTTTAATATTCAACATGTCTTGTAGCTCCTTTGCATTTTTCGCTGCATGATTACCTGAATTATTATTAAATAATACGAAGAGTTCATTGACCTCTGTTTCAAGCTTTTGCATGCTATGCCCAAGCTGTTGTAATTCTTCTTTATTATAATCATATAAAAAGCGAACTTTACGCCAATTTTCTGCATTCCCTGTGTTGCGCCACCCATGAATATTGCGCCCATGGATACGGATAAGTGCTTTACTAGCCGTCACTACAGGGTAGAAGGGGACTGAACCTACACCAGCCTGTGGTTCATCACAAATCGTATGAATAAATTGATGTTCACGTAAAAAATCCATCGTCTGCTGTACGACATTTTCTGCATACCATGTTTGATTTCGAAACTCAATAGCCACTTCAAAATCTTTGAGCTGCTGCCGTATATACAATAAATATTGTACATTTTTTGCCTGACAATCAAACCACGGTGGAAATTGTGCTAATACCATCGCTAGCTTTCCATAACGTTTAAATTCATTCGCACATTCGATAAAAGCATTGAACATGTCATTTTTTGTTTCAAAAGGTATATCACCACGCAAATGGCCAGTCATACCTTGGTAGGCCTTTACAACAAAACGAAAATTTTCGGGTGTATCCTCACACCATTTACGTACATGCTCCTTGGACGGGATGGCGTAAAAAGACGTATCGACTTCGACCGTTAAAAAATGACCTGTATAATCAAATAATTTATCTTTTGAGGTAGTCACTCCACTAGAAAGTGAAGGGTGATCGCCCCAACCAGTTAATCCAACTACAATCATGTGACACCCTCCTCTATGTACATAATCATAGCACACAGTATGATACTAGAAATAAACATCATGTAAAAAATATCGCATTCTTTTGTACATTCACAATGAAGGTTTGTCTCTTATATGCAAAAGAAAAAGCATGAGTCCATATACCCTTGAACTCATGCTACTTAATTGGGCTACCTATTATTTCACAAGATTTTGTTGGATAGCCTCTAAAAACTTAATTCGGCTATAAGCTGGGCCACCTTCCATTAATGGATCAAGTACATTGACAAACACTTGGTCATTTTTAAAGGCATTAATATTTTGGATGATTGGATTGTTTTTAAAGTCTTCTAAAGCATTTGGTGCATCCGCATTTTCATCTGTTGAAAACTGTACAAATAAATAATCAGGGTTCATATCTGCCAGTTGTTCCACAGAAATTGCTTCTTGTGCTTTTGCTTTCGCAACTTCATCAGGCACTGCTAAACCGAGTTCTCCATAAAGAACAGCATTTAAAAATACTTCTTTTGGATAAACATAAGCCTGTCCACCACGAATACGAACAGCAGCTACTTTTTTATCTTGTAGTTTCTCAGTTAACGTCGTTTTAGCAGCTTCAATATCTGCCTTATATGTAGATAAGATTTTCTCTGCATCTGCTTGCTTACCTGTTAATTCAGCTAATAAGTTTAAATTAGACTCCCAGTTCGTCGATATATGTGACACTAAAATAGTAGGAGCAATTTTCTCTAATTTACTTTGTACTTCTTCTGGGAACTTTGTTGAACCTAAAATGACATCAGGATCTAATTCTAATATTTTTTCAAAATTTGGTTTGATTTTCTCACCAATTGATTCTGCTTTGTCTGTTACAGAAGCATATAGCTCAGGGAACTTGCCACCAATAGCAATAGCTCCTACTGGATGAACATCAAGAACAACCATATCCTCCATCGCTTCCATAGCACCTGTTACAACAATTCTTTCGACCTTTTCTGGTACTTCATAGCTTTCACCAAGATATTCAATTGTTCTCGTACCATCTTCATTTGTAGATTCATCTTTTGTTTGCGTTGCTTCTTCTTTTTGCGTATCTGTGGATGTTTCCTCTTCCGCAGCCTTTTTCTCACCACATGCAGCTAGGATCAGCATAAATAATGCGATGACACTAATAAATAGAAACTTCTTTTTCATTGACAATAATCTCCTTTAAATTGTTATCGTTATGACAAACAGCTATGTCATCTGGCATATTGAAGCATTGAACATGAAATTATTTTATCAGCTCCTACTTTTCAATTGATATTGATTCTCATTATCATTTTAGTATGTATTCGTCTAAAAATCCAGTATTATTTTAATATATTACAAAAATCCATTGTCGATCTGATATATCAGATCATAAAAAAGCCCCTAGTCACAAGTTTTACTGTGACTAGGGGTGGTAAGTTAATTACCCGATAGAACCTTCCATCTCGAATTTGATCAGACGGTTCATTTCTACTGCGTATTCCATTGGTAGTTCTTTTGTGAATGGCTCAATGAAGCCCATTACAATCATTTCTGTCGCTTCTTCTTCAGAAATTCCGCGAGACATTAAGTAGAATAATTGCTCTTCAGATACTTTTGAAACTTTTGCTTCATGCTCTAAAGAAACATTATCATTTAAAATCTCGTTGTACGGAATTGTATCAGAAGTCGATTGATTGTCCATGATCAGTGTGTCACATTCGATGTTCGCACGTGCACCACTAGCTTTAGGACCAAAACGAACTTGTCCCATATAAGTTACCTTACCACCTTGTTTAGCAATCGATTTCGATACGATTGTTGAAGATGTGTTTGGTGCCATATGGATCATTTTTGCGCCAGCATGTTGGTGCTGTCCTTTACCTGCTAATGCAATGGATAATGTCATACCACGAGCACCTTCACCTTTCAGGATACATGCTGGGTATTTCATTGTTAACTTAGAACCGATGTTACCATCAATCCATTCCATTGTACCGTTTTCTTCAACAACTGTACGTTTCGTTACAAGATTGTAAACGTTATTCGCCCAGTTTTGAATCGTTGTATAACGGCAATAAGCATCTTTACGTACAACAATTTCTACAACTGCAGAGTGTAAAGAGTTTGTTGTATAAACAGGCGCTGTACAACCTTCAACATAATGTACGTGTGCACCCTCGTCCACGATAATTAATGTACGTTCGAATTGACCCATGTTTTCAGAGTTAATACGGAAGTAAGCTTGTAATGGTGTTTCTACTTTTACACCTGGTGGTACATAGATAAATGATCCACCTGACCATACAGCTGAGTTTAATGCAGCAAATTTATTGTCCGTGTAAGGAATTACTTTGCCCCAATATTGTTTGAAAATATCTTCGTTTTCACGTAAAGCTGAGTCAGTATCTTTGAACACAATACCAAGATCTTCAAGGTCTTTTTTCATGTTGTGATAAACTACCTCAGACTCATATTGTGCTGATACACCAGCAAGATATTTTTGTTCTGCTTCTGGAATACCTAATTTATCAAATGTAGCTTTGATTTCATCAGGCACTTCATCCCATGATCGTTGTGTAGCTTCTGATGGTTTTACGTAGTACGTAATTTCATCAAAATCTAAATCTCCAAGATCGCCACCCCATTGTGGCATTGGTTTTGTATAAAATGTTTCAAGTGCTTTTAAGCGGTACTCAAGCATCCACTCTGGCTCTTGTTTCATATTTGAAATTTCACGGACGATTTCTTCAGTTAAACCACGTTTTGAACGGAAAATTGATACGTCCTTGTCATGGAATCCGTATTTGTAATCGCCGATATCAGGCATTTTTTTAGCCATCGTTTCTCCTCCGTTCACTGAGATGTATTTTCTCCAGGTATTCAACCCTTGTCTTGGATGAAAGCCATGTCGCTTTCATCCAAGCAACAAGGATGTAAGATTTATTTCACGCCTTTTTCCATTGCTTTCCAAGCTAATGTCGCACATTTAATTCGTGCAGGAAATTGTGAAACACCTTGCAGTGCTTCTACATCCTCAAGGTCGTATTTATCGCTATACTCTTCCCCCATCATCATCTTAGAAAAAATATCTGAAAGCTCTATTGCTTCTTCAACCTTTTTCCCTTTGATGAGCTGTGTCATCATCGATGCAGAGGACATGGAAATAGAGCAGCCTTCGCCGTCAAATTTTGCATCCTCTACGATACCGTCAGTCACTTTTAATGTTAAGTGAATGCGGTCGCCACATGTTGGATTGTTCATATCAATCGTTACAGCATCCTCTTCTAAAGATCCTTTATTACGAGGATTTTTATAGTGATCCATAATGACTGAACGATATAGTTGATCTAAATTATTAAAAGACATCTCCAAAATACTCCTTCGCAGAACGTAACCCTGCAACTAAACGGTCAATATCCTCCTCTGTATTGTACAGATAGAAGCTTGCACGCGCTGTTGCTACTTGCTGAAGACATTTCATTAGTGGCTGTGCACAATGATGTCCTGCACGAACAGCAATCCCATTCATGTCAAGCACCGTTGCAACATCATGTGGATGTACATCATCTAAGTTAAATGTCACCAATCCACAACGCTTCATTGGATCACGTGGGCCGAAAATTTTCAAACCGTCAATTGTCTCAAGCTGATCCATTGCGTAGCCTACAAGCTTATGCTCATGTGCTGCAATATTATCTAGCCCAATGTCAGTTAAGAAATCAATAGCGGCACCTAAACCTATTGCACCTGCAATAATAGGCGTTCCACCTTCAAATTTCCACGGTAATTCCTTCCACGTTGAATCATAAAGCCCGACAAAATCAATCATTTCGCCACCAAACTCAATTGGCTCCATCTTTTCAAGGTGTTCCTTTTTACCATATAGTACACCTATTCCAGTTGGTCCGCACATTTTATGCCCTGAGAATCCGAGGAAATCCACATCCAAATCTTGCACATCGATTTTCATATGTGGGGCAGCCTGTGCACCATCGGCTACCATAACCGCACCATTAGCATGTGCAATTTGAGCAATTTCTTTAATTGGATTTATTGTTCCAAGGACGTTTGACGCCATAGATACGGAAACGATTTTTGTTTTAGGTGTGACTGTTGCACGAACTTTCTCCAGACTAATAGTACCATCTGCTTCTAGCTCAATGTATTTCAATGTTGCATTTTTCTCTTTAGCCAGCTGTTGCCAAGGAATAATATTGGAGTGGTGCTCCATATGGGTAATAACAATTTCATCACCCTCTACGACATTAGCACGCCCATAACTTGACGCCACAGTATTTAAAGCCGTTGTTGTGCCACGTGTAAATATAATTTCCTGCGTTGATTGTGCATTGATAAACTTACGAACTTTTTCACGTGCACCTTCATATTTATCTGTTGCACGATTTCCTAATGTATGCACGCCACGGTGAACATTAGAATTATCAAATTCATAATATGCTTTAATTGCTTCAATCACTTGAACAGGTTTTTGAGACGTTGCAGCACTATCAAGATAAACAAGTCTATGACCGTTGACATCCTGATTTAAAATTGGGAAATAGCTTTTAATGTCTTTATTCATCATTAGCGAACTTTCCTTTCAATAACCTCCGTCAGTTGCTTTTGAACGCCCTCAATTGGTAATTGCGTAACAACTGGCGCAAGGAATCCATGGATAACAAGGCGCTCTGCCTCTGCTTTTGAGATACCACGGCTCATTAAATAATAAAGCTGTAATGGATCTACTCGACCAACAGACGCTGCGTGTCCTGCTGTTACATCATCTTCATCAATTAATAAAATTGGGTTTGCATCCCCACGAGCTTTTTCTGACAGCATTAATACACGCGATTCTTGTTGTGCATCTGCTTTTGTCGCACCATGCTCGATATAGCCAATACCGTTAAAGATTGATTGAGCTGCATCTTTCATTACACCATGCTTTAAGATATGCCCGTTAGAGTTTTTACCCCAGTGACGAACCTCCGTAGTGAAGTTAAGTTTTTGTTCTCCACGACCAACTACTACTGTTTTTGTATCTGCATGAGAACCGTCACCAATTAAATGTGTAATGTTTTCAGAGATTGTATCTGAGTCATTCATCAAACCAAGAGCCCAGTCAACTTTTGCATCACGTGCTAAACGTGCACGACGATTTACGTATGTCGTAAAGCCTTTTGCAAGTACATCTACTGCACCATATGTTACTTGTGCATTATCTTGGACAACGACTTCTGCAATAATATTTGCTTGACCTTTTGCCTCTTCAATTGTTGAAATATATGTTTCTACATAAGTTACAGCAGAATTAGCTTCCGCTACTACTAAAACGTGGTTGTATAATGAAGCTTCTGCATTGTCATTTAGGAAAACAACTTGAAGTGGTTGCTCAATGATTACGTTCTTAGGTACGTATACAAACACACCACCATTAACAAGCGCTGTATGAAGTGCTGTTAACTTATGCTCCTCCACTTTAACAGCTTCTGTCATAAAGTATTTTTGAACAAGTTCACCATGTTCACGGACTGCTGTGAAAATATCAGTAAAAATAACACCTTTATCAATAAGTTCTTGTGATGTCTTAATGTACGCTGGTGTATTATTACGTTGAATATATAGGTTTTCTTGTGCTTCAAGGTCAATTAACCCTTTTGCTTCTTCAGGTAGAGCATCCAATGAAGAGAATGCCTCACTATGAACCGCCAATGCTGGGAAATCCAAGAAATCCCATTTTGTAATATTCGTTCTATCTGGTTTTGGCAAATCTAAACCAGTTACTTTGTCTAGTGCTGCCGCGCGAAGTTCTGTAAACCAAGTTGGTTCACCATTTGCTTCTGAGAACGAGCGCACGTCCTGTACTGTTACAGGCAAGTTAAGTTCCACTGTCATGCTAGTTCGTCCTCCTTCTTATGCTTCTTGTTCTTCTGCTTCTTCTTCGATACCTAATTCTTTTTTAATCCAATCATAGCCTTCTGCTTCTAAGCGTTGTGCAAGCTCTGCACCACCAGATTTTACAACACGTCCTTGCATCATTACGTGTACATGATCTGGAGTAATGTAGTTTAATAGACGTTGATAGTGTGTGATCATTAAGCAACCAAAGCCTTCACCGCGCATTGCGTTAATGCCTTTTGATACTACTTTTAATGCATCAATATCAAGTCCAGAGTCAATTTCGTCTAAAATTGCAAATGTTGGTTTAATCATCATTAATTGAAGAATCTCATTACGTTTTTTCTCACCGCCAGAGAAACCTTCATTTAAATAACGTTGAGCCATATCTTCATGCATTTCTAGGAAATCCATATTTTTATCTAATTCACGAATAAATTTCATTAATGAAATTTCATCGCCTTCTTCACGACGTGCATTAATCGCCGAACGTAAGAAATCAGCATTTGTTACACCAGCAATTTCTGATGGATATTGCATTGCTAGGAATAAACCAGCTTGAGCACGCTCGTCCACTTCCATTTCAAGTACATCTTCGCCATCAAGCTCTACAGTACCTGAAGTGACTTCATATTTAGGATGACCCATAATTGCAGAAGCTAGTGTCGATTTACCAGTTCCGTTTGGCCCCATGATTGCGTGAATTTCATTTGTATTAATTGTAAGATTTACGCCTTTTAAAATCTCTTTCCCGTCGATCGCAACGTGAAGATCTTTAATAACTAAAGTTGACATGAAAATACCTCCATAGTGTTCAGTGAATGGGTCAACCATTCCTTAATTATTATCATTCTAATCTTAACTGAAAATCGTTCTCTATGCAAACCATTTCAATTACTTTCCCATTTCTCAAATAAAATATTGAAAAATAAAGGATTTATAAGCATTTTCAGATTATTACTAGTTCAGCTAGACAATGAGAATAGACTTTCTTCATTTTCAATGAAATATCCCTAATTGAGAATAGATTTCATCTAGCTACATAGTGAAAACCCCTTGGAAAGTGTTAATTGTAGCGGTTTTATGACAAATTTGCATAAACAACCATAACTATACTATAACCTATTTCATTAAAATGGAATCAATTAAAAACAAGATATTTTAAGCAAAGTTTCTTCTAGACTTCAATAACCAAATCCATCTCGCAAGATAACATAATATTCTAATTATTATTTCGACATTTACAATCATTTTTCATCTTAAATAATATATAATTAAGGTAAAATCAATCTTATTTTTAGATTAATAGAGGTGAATGTTTGTGGAGTTACGTCAATTACGCTATTTTGTAGAGGTTGCTGAACGGGAGCATATTTCAGAGGCCGCGGAGCATCTTCATGTAGCCCAATCTGCCATCAGTCGGCAAATCGCAAACCTTGAAGATGAATTAGGCACGCCGTTGTTCGAGCGCGTTGGTCGAAATGTGAAATTAACTCCCATTGGGAAAACGTTTCTTGAGCATACCATTACAGCCTTAAAGGCCATTGATTTTGCTGCAAAGCAAGTGGAAGAATATTTGGATCCTGCCAAAGGTTCTATTAAAATTGGCTTTCCAACAAGTTTGGCTAGCTATGTTCTACCTACTGTTATATCCGCCTTTAAACGGGAATATCCTGATTTACAATTCCAACTACGTCAAGGATCTTATCGATTTTTAATTGATGCGGTCAAAAATCGGGAGTTAAACCTAGCCTTTTTGGGACCATTACCCCCAAAGGACGAATCCATTCAGTCCACAATTCTGTTCACTGAGAACATCGCCGCACTACTACCCGCCAATCACCCATTAGCTAAAAGGGAAAGTATTCAGCTAGCAGAGTTGAAAAACGATTTATTTGTCTTATTTCCAGATGGCTATATATTACATAAGGTAGCTATGGATGCTTGCCGTGCTGCAGGCTTCTTACCAAATGTTATTTCAGAGGGTGAGGATTTGGATGCACTGAAAGGTTTAGTAGCTGCTGGTATAGGTGTTAGTCTATTACCTGAAAGCTCTTTATATGATTCAGCTGCACGATTTACCATCAAGGTTCCAATTGAATCACCCACAATACCTAGAACTGTTGGCATTATCTCACCCGTAAATCGAGAAATCGCACCATCTGAAGCAATCTTTTTAGATTTTGTGAAACATTTCTTTTCTCGTCTTTCCCAATTCCAATAAAAAAGACGATGTCAATAGCAGAGAAAGACTTTTTGGCAAGGTGAGAGGTTGATTTCCGTTCCGCCAGCATCCTTTCCAAGGGGCATCCAATGAGCCGCTAATCCCTAGGAGTGATGCTGGTTCTACTCCAATCAACCATCATTTTATTTGTGCAACCTCTGCTAAAAAGATATCACTCTGCGGATGAGAGTGGCAGACTACTTGACTCCCGTAGGATAGCGTGACAGGGGGCAACTGCTTTTATTCTGCACAAAAGCGGCAAGCAAGTTTCCTAAAACGAAAAGCCCTTTTCACCTTTCACCAAAAGTCTATTGTTTGTTTTGTTTTTCAATACTATGAAAAAAATCGCCTTTTCAGGCGATTTTTTTGCATGAATGCTATTCAATTGATTGCTCACTGATCCATTGTAAAGTTCTTGCACCTAAGCCTCCAGCACGCCATAGCACCACGTCATGATAGCTTCTTTTTTGTATATAGTTTACCCATTTTTCAAGTGTTTCTTGATCTGCATACCAAACCTCATGACTGACATCGTCATCATCTACATACGTAAAATAAACGGCCCCACTCGCCTTATCACGCTGCTTCACTGCATTCGTTTCAGCTAATAGTTGTTCAGCCTCAAGCTCTGTTAAAGCAACAATTTGACCTTCGGCTACCCAATCAAAGCCTCCTGTAGCAAAGGCAATCGCTAAATCCTGATTGGACTTCTTCACTTTTTTCACTAAATCATTGAGAAAAGAGTAAGTGGCCTTCGCACCTGGACCACTATGATAGCCATGAACATTATAGGCCATGACAGTATAGATTGGTCCATTTGGCAATTTCATATTAAATGGAAAACTTGGCTCTAGAACGACATGTAATGTCACATCCTTTTTTGAAAGAGCTTTGTACAGCTCTTTTAAAAAAAGAATGTAGTTTCGAAGGTCTTTCTGTGCTACCTTTTCATAATCAATCTCAATGCCACTCACTTGGTATTGATCGACTACTTGCAAAATATTATTGATATGCTTTTGCCTCGCAGAAGAATCCTGCACGAGTCTATGCAAAAGCGTACTGTCCTTTTGAACAGAAGGGGCATTATCTGTTACATAATCATTGATAAGCGTTAGGATTACAGGATGGGAATCATTAAATTGTTGCTGCGTTTGTTGTAGCATGTCAATCGCATTTTCAGTTAATAATAGTTCATCTTTGCTATTAAAATAAGCACCGAAAACCCGTATATCTTGTAATCCATCTAGAGACTTTTTCACATCCTCCATCGCAGATTTATTTTGCCATTCTGGTAACCAGATGGACAATCGAAGCTTCTCCTTGTCCTTTATTCCTACCTTTGCTTCAGCTGGTGGCTCTTTACTATTACTACAAGCAGTGATAAATAGTAGTGCTATACATATAAACAATACAAAGTTCTTCACTTGAATCAAATTTCACCCCGATTTAGAAGGTTTCAATAAAGAAATCCACAACCTGATTAAACATGGTGATGGTTTTATGCTTCACCTTCTCAAAATTCGTATATTGGTTCGTAAATATAGTTTGATCTTTACTGTCTGTAATCAATATATCCTCTATCAATGTATCGTAAATATCATCTGCATACTGTTCATGTGAAGTATCCTTTTTACTGTACAATGCACCAAATCCAATTTGTGACCCTTGTAACAATGGATTTATTTGAACGGTCTCGGATAATACATTATCAACATCTATTTCTATTTTATCCTTATTCACGGTAATGTTAAATACTCTTTTTTTCGTTAAGTTTCTTGGGTATTCTTTGTCATTAATCCGTGACCCATTTTGTGTATCTTGATAGGAATAAACGGTCGCTTTGTTAAAGGCATATTCCTCTTCATTCCATTTTATTTCATTTAACTGAAAACGCTGCTTTTCAACAATTCCTGCTCCTGGTAATTTTTCGCTAATCACAATCTCATTATCTACTAATGCAACTCGCAAATAGCTATTCGTTTTTTCATCGTAATTAATATAGAAGGCTTGCTGACCCACAACATTTCCCTTAAAAGTAAAATGCGCCTGATAGTTTTCGGGTAAGGCTTCCTTAAAGAGAATTCTCCCTTCACTTGATGGTGCTGATGTTAACGTAACTTCATTGTTTTCAAATTCAGCAGCACCGTTCATTACATCCCACTTCTGTGCTAATGAAAGATCCCCTATTTTGAATTCAACATTTTGTTTACTAGCTTGACGGATTTTCATCATGACATGATTGGTTGACCAATAGGGGGAGACTTGCAAGCGATTTAAATTATACAAATCTGCCTCTCGATCATTATAGGCACCTAACTCTAAATTGAAGTGCATACGAAACTTGTCTTTAATTTCCTTATCATTGACATGCTGAACAAGTGGGTCCATATTGTTATAGAGTGAGTTGGCATGCATAATTGCATAGGCTTTCGGCACTTCGTCAAACTCCTGTTGATAGATTTCCTCCATCAGTGTGTAATCCTTGCGAATGCGTTTTTCCATCTCTAGTCGTGTTTCACTTGGAATCATATATTGATTCCGAATAAAATCCATTAAATAGTGGTTATAGTATTCTATCGTTGTTTTATTTGGTACATTATTTTCATCAATCACACCAAGAGACTGTCCCTTATCATTAAAAATATTAATATAGGTTAGCCTATACCCATTAGATCCTAGCTCCCAATAACCGCTTCGTTCCATTAGCTTTAAATCTTTAGGCTTTAAAAATTTATTGTCTCGAGTATCCATTTTATTAGCATACGTAAACATCGTCGCCTTATAATTTAATTTTTCCATAATATTTTGAGCAAAAATACTAGAGTCTGTTCGTCCATCCTCAAACGATAAATACAATGCTTTTTTTGGCAATGGTTTATCTTTTTGATAAAAATCTAAAATGTCCTGTTGCGTAATGGTTTGATAACCTTGCTTTTCTAGCAATGTTAATTGTTCTTCTAAATTCTTTTTGGACACATATTTTGGTGAATCATTTCTACTCACACCGAAATAGGAAAGGGCAATAAAGCCCTCTTTATTGTTTAATGGTTCCGTGTCAGCCGTTCGTTTCTCTGTTAGAAATACAGCTTTTATTAAAATAACAGCTAACAAAACTACAATGATTAATTGCACGATCGAACGGATGATTTTTCGACGATTTTTTTTTGCTGGCTGGAGTTCTATATTTTTCTCATTCATTCCTTCTCACCCATTTTTCTAATTTTTAACATCGAAAATCGGGATTTTCGTAATTTTTGCTTTTCCATTTTCTTTTCTTTCGCGAGAATGTCCTGAGGTGTCTCCCTTGTCCCCCATGTAGATTTCCAAAACGTCACCCAAGCAACTGGCATCTGCCAAAGCAAAATAAATTCATAATAGAGAACAAAGATAAAGCCAAATCCCCATAATTTACTTTTTCTAAAGAATAAATGAGCCAAACTCATTAACATGGCCATTAGTAATAAACCAATTAAAAAAGTCGTTGGAAAAATACCATACATCAGTGGTACATAAATTAAGTTATAAACAACGACAATAGGTGCAGCAATCGGCACAATTAAACCAATGATGAAGAAAAGGAACATGAACGGTTCTTTTTTCCACATAAATAAAAATGCTCGTAATGATTCTCTTAGCCAAGAGCGTTTCCATCTCATTTGCTGTGATAAAAAAACTTTTGTGTCAGAGGGTACGATCGTTGAGCAGATGGCATTGTCCTGATAACCTGTTCGATGCGTTTTCAAAATATAGTTAGTCATACTGCGATCATCACCAAATGTCGCTGGCTGACCAAGAAATTTTTGATTGAGCCAGGCCTTTTCATTTTTTAAAATAAGCTCTTTTCGATAACATGCTAATGGCCCAGATAAGCAAGTAACCGTATCAAACCATGATTCAGCTGCTTTCATAATGCGGAAGGCGATATAATAACGGACCGTTTGTAATTTCGTTAGAGCATTCGTAAATTTATTTTCAACCTCAGTTCGGCCAGCTACACCGCCCATTTTAGGATCTTGAAATGGCTGTACTAAATTGCGGATTGCATGTGGCTCTAAAAAGCTATCTGAATCCACAAAAACAACTAAATCATGCTTTGCTTGATGAACACCAGCTACTAACGCTTCCCGTTTCCCTCCATTTTGTGGCAGCTTATAAAACTGTAAGCGATCATTTGTCCTAAAACGCTCGCCCTCATGATGAATAAGGTCAATCATGTCCTTTGCCTTTTCTTCCGTACGATCTGTTGAACAATCATCCACAACAATGACTTCTAATTTATCTACTGGATAATATTGATTGATACAGCTTGAAATTGTACGATGAATCCATTCTTCCTCATTAAACACGGGGATAATAATCGATACACCTGGTTCAAACTTCGGATTGATTGGTACATTCTTATAGAAAATCCCAAATATATATCTACTTAGTAGAAACGTAGCCGCAATAATACTATATAAATATAAAAATTTATTAAACCTAAAGTAAATCACACTTTCGGCCCGCATTAACATGACAATAAGTGATACGACCAATAAAAATAAACTGGCCATAAAAATAGAAATGCCCCAACGTTTTTTTGTCATGTATTCATTCAAAGGCTGTAAAAATTCACAGGCAACGTAATACCGGATTTGTCCATCTACCTCTTTCGTAAAAAGACGTTTAACCTTAGCCTTTAACTTTACTTTAGCTTCATAGCCCTCAGGCATCGCTCCACCTGGTATTGTAAAATTCATTGTTAGTATTTCATCGATGAGTAAATGATAGGGCTTATTCGTGTAAACAAGGATACCTGTTACTGAAATATCCTCCGCATAGTATTTGTCTGAACTCACTTGACGTCGTGCTCGTTTAATTTGCACCTCAAAATGAGTTTCATAGCGCAAGCTTAGTTGTTGGAGCCGATAAATTTCATTCACATCGGCAGGATCAATTTCATCTTTCTGGTAGGATGCTCCACGCCGATTGACAAGGCTCCGTACATTTTCGGGATCAGGAATATTTGATAAAATCCGACGATCAGAGCGTGGTATGGTTAAAACCTCTTTTTTCGTTTTCATCATTCATTCACATCCCTATTTGAATCTTCTTCAATCCAAGTCGACATTTTACTAAAGCTGTAACCATCTTGTTGCAGCTTTTCAATGATGAGTGGCAGTGCTTCTACCGTATTAGTTCCATCTAAAATGTGCATGACAATGACCTTTCCTGGCCCGACCCTAGACATCACTCGATCATAAATGTCTTGTGCTGTATACTCTAAATTCCAATCAAAAGAAGCTATATCATACATAGCAATCGTTTTAATGCCCGCAGCAGTGATGATTTTGGCTGTTCGCTCATCCATTATGCCTTGTGCTGGTCTAAAATAGAGTAGAGGTGGCTCTTGTAGCGCATAGGTCAAAGCCTTATGTGCTTTTACTAAATCGTCCTGTAAATCTTCGGGTGTCATTTTCGTAACATCTAGATGGTAATAGGAGTGACTAGCTACCTCATGACCTTCCTCTACAATCATCTTTGCTAATTGTGGATTTTTCTCCACGCCACTACCGATTAAGAAAAAAGTACTTTTGATTTCATATTTACGTAAAATATCCAACACTTCTTTTACTCTTTTTTCATGTGCCCAGTCATCAAAAGTAATTGCAATCTCCTTTTTAGTCGTCTCTTTCCGATAATATAAATTCGGCTTGACCTGCTCATAATTTAAATTGGGGCTAACAGCATCATAACCAGCTATCTCTTCTACAGACTTTGTTAAATAGCGCTCATCTAATAAATCACTTAAAGTAGTAAAGGTATACTCCCGTTCATTAGCTAATTGGGCTAATAAAGGAATGGCATCCATAATAGCAGGGTTAATGTATGTGTTGAGATGAATAATAGAGCCCCTATCAATATATTGGCCGATATAGTCGATCAATTCCTGAGCACTTTGCATTTTTCGATCAAGTGGATTAATAGATAATCCAATAACGGCCTTCATATTTAGTGCCGCTGCTGCTAAGCGCATATTATCGGTAACATCACCTGAGCGACTGCGAACAAATTGCGGTGTATAACCTAAATGCTCTTTAAAAATTTGATTGGTTAAAACGATTTCTTCATACGTTTGGTCATAATCTAAAGTTGATACATCTGGAAATGTCAATGTGCCATTTTGCACCTCATGTCCCTTTTTTAATATTTCTTTAACAAGCTCTGGCTCCTGAGCAACACGCATCCCCTCTAGAAAAAAGGTTGCTTTCATATTCGATTCATCTAATTTTGTCAGTAGTAACTCCATCGTTTCATTATCTGCGAAGCCATTAAATGTTAAGGCAACCTTTGGCACAACTATATTGGCATGACTGATTAAGTCACTCATAGTACCATCAGATTTTTTGACGTCTATGGTAGAATCAACTGGGTGAATCGTTTCTTTAGGAGCAGATTGACAGCCTGCTAACAACAGCAGAATGAGCAGACCACATAGTTTAAGTTGTTTCATTTCCCATGAATTCTCCTTATAATTTGTAATAATTTTTATTTTTAAACAGAAAATGGGTATTTCGCGTATCAAAAATTAAAGAAGCCTGTTGATCAATTAAAGAGTAATCAATATCTGAATGATTCGTTAAAATTAATACTGCGTCTGCCTGTTGGATTATTTCTACTGTTAATAGGTCCGTCTTGACAAGAGCTTGCTCTACAGAAAAAGATTCAATAAAAGGATCGATAATCTTTAACTGACACTGATTATCTAGTAGTTGTTGAATAACACGAAGTGCTGGAGATTCACGTGAATCATTTATATTGGGCTTATAAGTAACGCCAATGACAACAATGTTTGCCTTACACAGCTCTTTACTTTGTAGACGTAAGTAGTTTTCTAGTCTGTTTACAACAAAATGGGGCATGGAATCATTGACTTTATCTGCCGCTTCAATTAGCGTTGCTGAGATTCCGTGTTGTTGTCCTGCCCATAATAAGTATTTAGGATCGACTGGAATACAATGCCCTCCTACTCCTGGTCCAGGTGTAAATGGCATAAAACCATATGGCTTTGTAGAAGCTGCATGAATGACTTCCCAAATATCGATATCCATTTTGTAGCAAATCTGACTTAACTCATTGACAAGGGCAATATTAATTTGACGAAATGTATTTTCCAGCAATTTCTCCATCTCAGCCACTCTTGGGCTTGAAACAGGACAAACATTGGTATGAATGACTGTTTCATAAAAGACCTTTGATACCTCTAAGCATGCTGCAGTTATTCCGCCAACCACTTTAGGCGTATTCGATACGGAAAAGTTGATATTTCCTGGATCCACACGTTCTGGTGAATAGGCTAAAAATAAATTTTGACCAATCGCAAAACCATAATCTTTTAAAATAGGCTGGACAATTTCTTCTGTTGTCCCAGGATACGTTGTACTTTCAAGAATAACTAACCCATTCGTCTTTATATATTGTCCGATGGTATGTGTTGCCTCTTTTATATATGAAATATCGGGAGTTCCTTCTGTAGAAGTAGGTGTAGGCACACAAATCATAACGACATCCACTTGTGAAAGCTTAGAAAAATCATTCGTTGGCTCAAATTGATTACTCTTTATCATTTGCTGTATATTTTCTTTAGGTAGATCAGCGATATAACTATGACCATTTTGTAACTGCATGATTTTATCTTGGTTTTTATCAAAGCCTATCACCTGAAACCCACTTCGAACCATTTCCACTGCAAATGGTAACCCTACATAGCCAAGCCCAATAACCCCAATTGTAGCTTTTTTTGTGTGGATTTTTTTTAATAAAGCTTTGCTTAATGATGTCGTTTCAATTGTCATAAAAAATTACTCCTTTATCTAATCTAGTAGTCCATTGTCATCGTTCTTTTCGTTACAGCGTCATTTGACCAGAGTTATTCATCGCAAGCATTCTGCAAAGTAATTTGTCACTTCTCATCATCGTACTGTACAGACTCCTTTCATCGCTACATACTTACGTATGATTTTTCTAGTCAAAATAGATTAAAAAAATAAATTTAACTCAAAAAAACTTCATCAACATTTATATAGTACTAATTATAACTAAACAATTTCTAAACAATTATAAAATATACTCATAAACACCTACATTTTATGTAATTTAATAATATTTGTGCAATAATGTTCATCCTATTTAACAAATAATTTCAGAATTACTTTCTAACTCTAAAATAATTTGATTAAAAACAACACTGATTGATGTTAATAGTTGATAAATCAACTTTTTAATAATTGCAATAAAAATAGCCCCCTCAAGTATCATTAATGAGCGATACTTGAGGAGGCTAATAAAAAAGTAAGTGAGTTAGATCACTCACTTACCCTTTGAATTATTGTACTGGTACTACTGCACCTTTCCATTCTTCTAAAATGAAGTCTTGGATTTCTTTAGAAGTTAATACTTCTAATAATTTTTTAATTTCTGGTCTTGTTTCGTCGCCTGCACGTACTGCGATGATATTCACATATGGAGATTCTTTGTCTTCAAGAGAAATAGCATCTTCGATTGGATTTAAACCATTATCGATCGCAAAGTTAGAGTTGATAAGTACTGCATCGCCCTCATCATTTTCATACATTTGTACAAGCATTTCTGGTGCAGTATTCGCATCGAATTTAAAGTTTTTAGGATTTTCTTCAATATCCTTTATTTCTGCTGCCGTTTTATCAATACCTTCTTTTAATTTAATTAAGCCTTTAGCTTCCAGTAATGATAGCATACGACCGTGGTCTGATACTGAGTTAGAAAGTAAGATTGTTGCGCCTTCAGGCAGATCTTCTAAAGTTTTATATTTTTTTGAGTAAATACCGATTGGTTCAATATGAACGCCACCAGCATTTACGAAATCATAGCCATTATCTTTAATTTGTAGCTCTAAATATGGAATATGTTGGAAAAAGTTTGCATCAAGTGTTTTTGAATCTAGATCTTGGTTTGGAAGAACATAATCCGTATAAGTTTCAATTTCAAGATCAATGCCTTCTTTAGCTAAAATTGGTTTTGCTTTATCTAGGATGACTGCGTGTGGTGTATTAGAAGCACCTACTTTTAATGTTACGTTGTCTTTACTATCTGTTTGATCAGATGCTGAATTGGCATCTTCTTTTTTATCTGTACCACAAGCTGCTAATGCTAGTACAAGTATAGATAAAAATAATCCTGCTAATAACTTTTTCATTTATGACACTCCCTTTTATTTGTTTCAAATATGTTAGCGGTTAGAACCGGATTAACCTCTTTTAGTCTTACTAACGTTTATCGATCTTCACCGTTATTAGATCACCAATCCATTGAATGATAAATACAACTACTAAGATCAAAATAGTTGCCATTAATGTCACATCTTGGCGATTTCGTTGGAAGCCGTCTAGGAAAGCTAAGTTACCAAGACCACCTGCACCGATAATCCCTGCCATTGCAGTATAACCAACGAGGGCAACAGCCGTTACAGTAATTCCTGAAATTAGTGCTGGTAAAGATTCAGGGATCAGTACTTTCCAAATGATTGTGGATGTTTTTGCCCCCATTGAACGGGCTGCTTCAATGACACCTTTATCTATTTCACGTAACGCAATTAATACCATACGAGCGTAGAACGGGGCTGCACCGATAATTAGAGCAGGTAATGCCGCATTTGCTCCCCGAATCGTACCAAGTAAGAATTTCGTAAATGGAATTAATAAAATAATTAACACGATAAATGGGATGGAGCGGAAAATATTAACGATTGAACCCGTTAAAAAGTTAACCATTTTATTAGCCCATAGCTGATTAGGGCTTGTTAAAAATAGAACGATCCCAATGACTAACCCAAGAATAAATGTGACAACTGTAGAAATTGCTGTCATGTACAATGTTTCATACATAGCTTGCCACATATTTTCCCAGTCTACGTTTGGAAAAAGATTAGTTACCATTTGCGATCACCTCCGTTTGTACTTCGACTGTATTTAAATAACGAAGGGCTTCAGCCACATTTGTCTTCGAGCCATCAATTTGCACAATCAGTGTACCGTATGCACCGTTTTTCGTTTGCGAAATATTACCATGAACAATGCTTACTTCTACATCAAATTGTTTCACAAGATGTGAGATAACCGGCTGTTCGGTCTTTTCACCAACAAAAATCAGTTTAACAAGTTGTCCAGTTGGATAATTTGTTTTGATTTGTGCCACCGTATCCTGTGTTTCCTTTGTATCCGTAATCTGAGATACGAATTTTTTAGTAATAGCCGCTTGTGGTGCTTGGAAAACTTGCAATACCTCACCACGTTCCACTATTTCGCCTGCCTCCATGACCGCTACACGATGACAAATTTTGCGGATGACATGCATTTCATGGGTAATCAAAACGATTGTTAAGCCTAAACGTTCATTGATATCAACGAGTAAATCAAGAATGGCATCCGTCGTTTCAGGATCGAGTGCGGAAGTCGCCTCATCACATAGTAAAACCTCTGGATTATTCGCTAATGCACGGGCAATCCCTACACGCTGCTTTTGTCCACCAGAAAGCTGGGATGGATATGCTCTGTCACGTCCCTCTAGACCAACAAGTGCAATTAATTCCTTCACTCGTGCTTCACGTTGAGCCTTTGAAACACCTGCTATTTCTAGTGGAAATGCAATATTTTCGGCAACTGTTCTAGACCAAAGTAAATTGAAATGTTGGAAAATCATACTTACCTTTTGTCTAGCTGCTCTAAGCTTTTGCCCTTTAATCGATGAAAACTCTTGACTGTTCACCGTTACTGTTCCTGTTGTCGGTTTCTCTAAACCGTTTAATAAACGAATCATGGTACTCTTACCAGCGCCACTATAGCCGATAATGCCAAAAATTTCACCTTTATTGATGGTAAGGTTGACGTCTTTGACTGCCGTTAATTCGCCATTTGCTGTTTTGTACTTCTTCGTAATATTTTGAAGCTGGATCATAGCGAATACTCCTTTTCTCATATAGAAAACCCCTTCACTCACAGACAAGTAGAAGGGGTCACGTATAATAACGTTAAACCGTTCTCTCATCTTTCAAAGAAAAATCTTTGAGTGATTTGGCACCTTTTCACTTTGTGATGGTTGCCGGGCTTCATAGGGCACTTCCCTCCGCCACTCTTTATAAGAGTTCGATATATTTAATGTTTTAGTAATATATTTGATACTTTACCACGCTAGTAAAGTTCAGTCAATTGATTTTTTTAACAATTCGTATAAAAATGGTACGGATTGAAAAGCATAAATCTTATCTGTCACTTTTCCGCCATCACTAACAAGTAAACACGGAACACTTTCAATTTGATGCTCAACAGCAACATGCTCTAAAAAATTTATATTCGCTTTACCTATTGGTAGCTGTGGCAATAATTGTTCAATAATGGACATCATTTTAGATGCCACTGCACACGTTCCACACATCGGTGTATATAAATAAAACGCAGCTTTCTGTCCAGACTGTTTAGCCGTTTCCCACTGCTCTTTTGACCATTCTTCCATTTCCTCACGCAACCTTACAAAATATATTCATTATGGATTGAAAAATGTGCACGCAGTAATATCATCGCTAACACTTTTCTTGGTGTCGTCTCTACTTCCTTATAGGTTGGCATTGTACGTAAATGCTCTGCCTCTGGATAATGTCTGTCCATTAATGCACGCAGCTTGTCGCCTGAAGTATCTGCATCAAAAAAAGTAAATAGCTCACAGCTCTCATAGGGATCGAGCAGCTCTTCTAATTGATGCACACCAATTGTACCATTCGTACATAGTATTGTAACATTCTCATTTAAAATTGGCTCAATTTGTAGCTTATCTGAGCGTCCTTCTACTATTAAGCATTTTCCCTCGAACATTACGCCACCTCCATTTAGACATACCCACTTATAAGTCATTATATAACAAAAAACGCCGGTAGTTTCCGACGTTTTTCGATTATAGCTTGTCTTATTCAGCGATCATTTCTTCGTATTGCTCTGCTGTCATTAGTTTTTCAACTTCTGATGCATCAGCAGGCTCCACAACGATCATCCATGCTTTTTCATATGGTGATTCATTAACGAATTCTGGGCTATCTTCTAAATCTGCATTTACTTCAACTACAGTACCTGAGATTGGTGCATACAATTCAGAAACAGTTTTAACTGATTCTACGCTACCGAATGGATCATCTGTTTTGATTTCGTCGCCAACTTGTGGAAGCTCAACGAAAACGATATCTCCTAATTCAGATTGTGCGAAGTGAGTAATACCAATACGTACTTTTCCATCTTCTGTTTTTACCCATTCATGTTCTTCAGAATAACGTAAGTCTTTAGGTGTGCTCATGCAAAAAACCCCTCCATAAATATGTAATATATTCACTTTCAGTGTGCCATACTTCTCCTATAAAAACAAGATTCAATTACGTGCCAGCTTAATTGCGGTCCACAATTTTTTCAAGTTACTTGAAATACATCTCTGTTAAAAATTTGTGACATCTGCCGGTGACTTTATCTCGGTTAGAAGAGTCGTTCGATCCTGTTTAAATACGGCTATTTCCAAGTTTGCTCAAAATCTGATTCTTTAAACCCTAGCGTTACTTTTTGGCCATCCGTTACGATTGGACGTTTGATTAACATCCCATCAGAAGCAAGTAGCTCCAGCTGCTCATCTTCAGTCATTTCCGCTAGCTTGTCCTTTAAACCAAGCTCACGATATTTCATACCCGATGTATTAAAAAATTTCTTCAAAGGCAGTCCACTGGCTTGCCAAATGGCTGTTATTTCATCCTTTGTTGGCGATTGCTCTACAATGTGTACCTCTTCATAGGAAACCTCATGATCATTTAACCACTTTTGTGCTTTTTTACATGTCGTACATTTCGGATAATGGATAAATTGAATCGTCATTAAAATGCTCCTCTACTGTCTTTTTCTGTAGTATACCATCATAATTGTTTCGAATGGTGGAACTTCTCTCATTTTCGTAAGCCTATCCATCCGTTTTGCTGTTCTATTCATCACTTTTTCCATTTTATCCGTCAATCTAGCTGTTCTATCCATCAGTTTCACGCTTCTATCCATCTCTCATAAAAAAACCTAGCTATCCTCTTACAGATAGCTAAGTTACAGTGTATGCTATTAAACAATATATTTTTCAGCTTCGATTAGTTTAACAGAAGCTTCACGTTTCTTCGCAATTAAGTTATAAGGGTTATTGCGTGTTAATTTACGAAGTGCAGATAATGTCATACGTGCTGCATCGCCATCTGCTGAAGCAAGAATTGTGTCTTTTGCTTCCTTTTCGATTTCTGTGAATGCTTCTTGGCAGAAGATTTGCGTGTATAGCAATTTCTGCTGTGCTTTTTCAGCGCCATCACGAGCAATTGCCTTTTCTGTACGTAAGACAGCTGACTCCATTGCAAATAATTGGTTAGCGATATTGGCAATATTCACTAATACCTCTTGCTCCTGATCAAGCTTCGCACCAAAGCGTTGTGCTGCTAAGCCTGCAGCTAATACAGCAATCTTCTTAGCATTTTTCACTAAATATTTTTCTTGTGCTAGTGGCTCTGTACCGATGTCTTCTGGCATTAACATTAGCAGCTCTTGCTGTAAATTTTGAGCAACTTGTAATAAAGGAAGCTCGCCTTTTAGCGCCTTTTTCATAAATGTGCCAGGGACAATCATGCGGTTAATTTCATTTGTACCTTCAAAAATTCGATTAATACGAGAATCACGGTAAATACGCTCTACCTCATATTCAGCCATAAAGCCATAACCGCCATGTAATTGTACGGCTTCATCTGCAATATAATCTAATGTTTCCGACCCAAATACTTTCGCAATAGAGCATTCAATTGCATACTCAGCAATAGCACCTGCAATTACTTTTCCTTGCTTTTGCTCTTCAAGGCTTAACTGGCTTAAACGATCCTCAAATAGACCAACAGTACGATAGTTTAATGATTCGGACGCGTACAATTGAGAAGCCATTGTTGACAATTTCTCTTTTGTTAGATTGAAATCAGAAAGCTTTGTTTTAAATTGCTGACGTTGGTTTGTATACTGGATAGCTAACTCCAATGCACGTTTAGAGCCACCAATTGTGCCCACACCAAGCTTATAACGACCAATATTTAAAATATTGAAGGCAATGACATGCCCACGACCAATTTCACCTAATAGATTTTCTACAGGTACTTCCGCATCTTCTAATACTAATGTACGAGTTGACGATGATTTAATCCCCATTTTCTTCTCTTCTGGGCCTACTGAAACGCCATTGTAGGCACGTTCTACGATAAAGGCAGAGAATTTATCACCATCAATTTTTGCATAAACAACAAATACGTCAGCAAAGCCTGCATTTGTAATCCATTGCTTTTCACCATTCAAAATATAATGTGTGCCTGCCTCATTTAATTTCGCAGTCGTTTTTGCCCCTAGAGCATCTGAACCTGAGCCTGGCTCTGTTAATGCATATGCTGCGATTAATTCACCTGAAGCAAGCTTAGGTAAATATTTGTTCTTTTGATCTTCATTACCAAATAGAACGATCGGTAGTGAACCAATCCCAACATGTGCACCATGTGTGATGGAAAAACCACCTGCAACAGACATTTTCTCAGCAATTAAAGCTGAAGAAACTTTGTCTAGTCCAAGCCCTTCATATTCTTCTGGCACATCTGCTCCAAGTAAACCTAATTCGCCTGCACTTTTTAGGAGACGCACTGAATGCTCAAATTCATGGTGCTCTAAATTTTCAACTACTGGTAAAACTTCATTTGCTACATATTCCTCTGTTGTTTTAGCAATCATCTTATGCTCGTCAGTGAAATCTTCTGGTGTAAATACACGATTTAATTCCACATCTTCAATTAGAAATCCGCCGCCTTTAATGAAATCAGTTGTTTTTTCAGTCATGATAAATTCCTCCCAATATATCTATTTTGATTGTTTAATCCCCAAATGAACATGTATAGAAAAGCTTGATGTGAACATGTTCGGAGGCAACCGTAAACCGTACACCTCAAGCTGATCTAGAAAATTTTATAAAATTTCAAATACACCAGCAGCACCCATGCCGCCGCCAATACACATTGTCACCACGCCATATTTCTTCCCTTGACGCTTCAATTCATGAATAAGCTTTAACGTTAAAATAGCTCCTGTAGCACCTAGAGGGTGACCTAATGCAATTGCTCCACCATTGACATTGACTTTTTCTTGGTCGATGCCTAAATGACGTACTACCTGTAATGATTGAGAAGCAAATGCTTCATTGATTTCCCATAAATCAATGTCATCTATGGATAAACCTGCAATTTCTAACGCTTTAGGTACTGCCACAATCGGACCAATTCCCATTACTTCAGGAGGCACACCACCAACTGCAAAGCCTAGGAATTTTGCCATTGGTGTCAGTCCTTGCTGTTCGGCCTCCTCACGATCCATCACTAGTACAGCTGCTGCACCATCAGAAGTTTGGGAGGCATTACCAGCCGTTACACTGCCCTTTACATGGAAAGCTGGACGCAATTTTGCTAAGCCTTCAACTGATGTACCTGGTCGTACACCTTCATCCATACTAAATGTGAATTTTTTTACTTGTAGTTTATTGTTATCGTCTACGTAATGCTGTTCCACTTCGATTGGTACAATTTCATCATTGAATTTACCTTCTTTAATCGCCTTTTCAGCAAGAACATGCGAGCGAACTGCAAAGGCATCTTGATCTTCACGACTAACATTGTACTGGCGAGCCACTTCCTCAGCCGTATGCCCCATACCCATATAATATTGAGGAGCCGATTCAGCTAATGTTGGATTTAAGCGTGGTGTATTCCCCACCATCGGCACCATACTCATAGACTCGACACCGCCAGCTAGAATCACCTTTGAATGACCTAGCATAATTCGTTCTGCTGCATACGCAATTGCCTGTAAACCTGATGAACAAAATCTATTAATCGTTAGCGCAGGAGTTGTATCTGGTAATCCTGCTAGTGCCCCAATACTACGTGCTACATTCATCCCTTGCTCTGCTTCAGGCATCGCACAGCCTAAAATTAAATCATCAATCGGTCCTTCATAGCCCGCTCTTTTCAATGTTTCTTTGACTACGACAGCACCAAAATCATCTGGTCTTACTGTTGCTAAAGAACCTTTTTTTGCTTTTCCAATTGGAGTTCGTGCTCCTGCTACAATAACGGCTTCACGCATCGTATTAATCCCCCTTTGTTTCATGTGCAAGATTGATCTATTTTGTCAATTAGTTACGAAGTGGTTTACCTTTTAACAGCATGTGTTGCATTCTTTGCTGAGAAAGTGGGTCAGCAACAAGGCTAAGGAAAGCCTCACGCTCTAAGTTCAATAGATACTGTTCGTCAACTAATGTACCGTACGGAACCTTACCACCTGCAATTACATAAGCTAATTTTTTAGCAATTTTTAAATCATGTTCGCTAATAAAGCCTGACTCAAACATGCCTTGCGCACCGATGAGTAATGTTCCGTAGCCTGATGCACCGACCACTGGCACTTTTGTTGGTACAGGTGGTTGATAGCCCGCTTCGTAAAGCGCTAATGCAGCTTGCTTCGCATCATATAATTGATGGTCTGGGTTAACAGAAATACCATCTGCAAAGTTTAAGAAGTTATTTTCACGTGCTTCCTCACCAGAAGTTGAAACCTTCGCCATTGCAATTGTTTCAAATACTTTATTAGCAATATGTTGATAGTCTACATCTACGCCGTTCGGTAAGCCCTTTAGGAATTTTTGATAAAGCGCTTTATTACCACCGCCGCCTGGAATTAAACCAACGCCAACTTCCACTAAGCCCATATACGTTTCCATCGTTGCTTGAATATGTGCAGCTGGTAAGCAAACCTCTGCTCCTCCACCCAATGTCATGGCAAAAGGTGCTGCCACAACAGGCTTACGTGAATATTTGATTTTTTGCATAGCATCTTGGAATGCCTTAATTACGAAATCTAGCTCAAAAATATTATCATCCTGTGCTTCTACTAAAATCATCCCTAGATTTGCACCTACACAGAAGTTTTTCCCTTGATTGCCGATTACTAAGCCTTTATAGTTAGCCTCTACTTCATCAACCGCAAAGTTAATCATTTGGATAATATCTAAACCAATTGCGTTCGATTGTGAATGGAACTCAAGCAGTGCAACTCCATCACCTAAATCTATTAAACTAGCACCTGTGTTTGATTTAATAACACCATGCTTTTTCTTATAGCGCTTTAAGTTAATCTCTTTTTCATTGACTGGAACTTTCACATATTGCGAACCATCATAGTAAGCTACATCGCCATCTAATTCAGAATAAAATGTCTCAAAGCCATTCGCTAACATCTCTTTGACAAATGCAGGGACTTCTCGACCTTCAGCCTCCATTTTTGCTACAGATTCTTGTACACCAATAGCATCCCAAATTTCAAATGGTCCTTGTTGCCAGCCGAAGCCCCATTTCATGGCATTATCAATGGCTACAACATCATCTGCAATTTCACCGTGTAGCTGTGCTGAGTAAATTAATGTTGGAGCAAAGATCCCCCACAATAACTCACCTGTACGATCCTTTGCATAGGTTAATGCCTTCACTTTATTAGCTAACCCACGTGTTTGTTTCGCCATTTCAATAGAAGCTGTTTTTAACTTTTTCGCTGGACTATATGATAATGTTGTTGGATCAATCTCAAGTATCTCTTTTCCCTGTTTTAAGAAGAAACCTTGACCCGATTTTGCACCTAACCAGCCATTTTCAACCATTTTTTGTAAAAATTCAGGTACCGCAAATACTTGCTGTTCCTCATCTGTTGTTTGATCGTAAACATTTTTTGCTACATGAATAAATGTATCTAAACCAACAACGTCTAGTGTACGGAAAGTTGCAGATTTTGGACGACCAATAAGTGGACCTGTTACAGAGTCTACTTCACCAACTGAATAACCACCTTTTAACATTTCCTGTAATGTTATCAGTAAGCCATATGTTCCGATGCGGTTTGCAATAAAGTTTGGTGTGTCCTTCGCCATTACAACACCTTTACCAAGCACATCTTCCCCAAATGTTTTCATGAAACTAACTACTTCAGGAGCAGTTGTATTAGCAGGAATCACCTCTAGTAATTTTAAATAGCGAGGTGGGTTGAAAAAGTGTGTGCCAAGGAAATGCTTTTTAAAATCATCTGAACGTCCCTCTGCCATAGCATCAATACTAATACCAGATGTATTTGAACTAATGATTGTTCCCGGTGTACGAACAGCATCAATTTTTTCATAGAGACTTTGTTTAATTGGTAAATTTTCCACAACAACTTCGATAATCCAATCTACATCTTTTAGTTTCCCTAGATCATCTTCAAAGTTGCCAACCGTTAGTAGTGATAAATTTTTCTTAGAAGTAAGTGGTGCTGGCTTTTGCTTTAATAACTTTTGCAAAGCTCCGTTTACAATACGATTTCTTACAGCTGGATGCGCTAAAGAAAGACCCTTTGCTTCTTCCTCTTGCGTCAGTTCCTTCGGTGCGATATCCAATAGTAATGTTGGTATACCGATGTTTGCTAAATGTGCTGCAATTCCAGAGCCCATCACCCCAGAACCTAGAACAGCTGCTTTTTTAATGTTGTAAGTCACAAGCAATTCCCCCTTATTCTCCCATTGAATGAATAGCCATTCATTTTTTGGCCAAAAAAATATCAAGTGTACCTTAGTGGATTTTGTCTTGTTGTTGGATGAGATTCACTCCATTCAACCAAGCACTACTAAGGTTTATCTCCGTTCCCATTACAACTCTTAATGAATGAAGATAAAACTACTTTTCTGTTTTTAGTGTAGATTATTTTGTCTAATTTAGCAATCTTTTTTCAAGAATTATTTTTGCAATATACATCTTTTTTTGTTCTTTACGAGCTAAAAGCAGACAATATGTAGCGATCAAAACGGCCAAACAGAAAACTTTCAGGTTGAGAGAAAAATGTGTAGAATGAAAAGCAAGGAGAGTGAATACTTATGAAAACAATTACTACTGCAGAACAATTTAATGAACTAATCGCTGGTGACCAAAAAGTGCTAGTGAAATTTTACGCTGGCTGGTGCCCAGATTGCACACGCATGAATATGTTCATCGATCCAATCATTGAAGAGTACAGCCAATATGATTGGTATGAGCTAAATCGTGATGAGCTTCCAGAAATCGCTGACAAATATGATGTTATGGGAATCCCAAGCTTATTGATTTTCCAAAACGGTGAAAAACTTGCACACTTACACAGTGCCAATGCCAAAACACCTCAGCAAGTAACAGAATTTTTAGCTGCACAATAATAATGAATAAAGAGCTGCATTTCTTCTTGAAATGCAGCTCTTTTTGGGAGGGAAACATGATGCACCAACAATTGGCTTTATATGGAACATCACAATATGATGCATCCATTGCACCAAGCTATCGAAATTCTGCCTGTGGGCCCACTACGATTTACGTCATCTTAAACTATTTGAACAGTTCAGCTCCTTCTATTAATAAGCTTTATCGACAGCTTGGTGGCACAAAAATTGGTTTGTTCAAATGGCGACTGATTCACAACCTCCGCGAAATGCAACCCACCTGGAATATTCGAACTTGTTCACTAAAAGAAGCTTTACAAGAAATTGACGCAGGTCGCCCTGTTGCTATGCGTTTTGACCGCTATTTTAGCCTACAGTGGCAGAATAAAAAATCAACCTTTGCCTACCATTGGGTACCGCTTATTGGCTATACCATAAAAAATGATGCGCTATGGTTAATATTTCATGATAATGGTGGGCCACAACGGGACAGTCAAATTCGGCAGGCTCTCTATAAAGACAATGTCAAGGTATTATCGTTCGTTAAAATAACACCTCAGTAGGGCAAATAATGAATCGTCCTTATTTGCTCTCTCCACTCATTTCTCATAAAAAAACAGAGCATATTGCTATACTCTGTGATGATCCATTAAATAAGGGAATATAATGAGCGTGCGTGCTTTGCAATTAGCGTGTAGCCACTCTCTTCTATCTCTTTAAAAATTTGCGGTTCATAGTTTGGTAACATGAGGCTTGTAAAATCGGCATCAATTGGAACATTCGTTTGAATTGTTGCAAGCTCATGGGATAATTGCAGCATGTCCAAATTCTCTTGAATTTTTGTCCGTTGCCCTGGCTTCAATTCACCGAGTGACGCTAAAATTTTGTCAATCGAGCCATATGTTTGAATTAACGTTAGTGCTTGCTTAGGACCAATCCCCTTCACACCTGGATAGCCATCACTTGTATCACCCATAAAGGCTTTAACCTGTGCAAACTGTGTTGGTTCAATACTATATTCTTCTTTAAAGCGAGCATGTGTATAAATATCGTATTCTGTGTAGCCTTTTTTCATAAAGGCAATTTCTGTAGATGGTCTTAAAAGCTGAAGCAAGTCCTTATCACCACTAATGACAGTAATGTCTGCCTGTTCCTGCCATTTGGTAATCATCGAGCCAATTAAATCATCAGCCTCCATGCCCTTCACTCCGAAATTTTGCCAGCCAATTTGCTGTGATAAATTTTTCGCCATATCAAATTGAGGGAGCATTTCCTCTGGTGGTGCTGGGCGATTCGCTTTATAGCCATCATATAAATCATTGCGGAATGTATGTGCCCCCATATCCCAGCAAACAGCCATATGTGTTGGCTTCATGATCGATTGTGCCGTTAACACATGTCGCACAAATCCTTGGGCTCCATTAGTCGGTGTTCCATCTGCCAGACGAATAAAATGCCCCATTGCAGCGGAAGCGAAAAATGACCGGAATAACAGTGCCATCCCGTCAATAATCAATAGTTTTGGTTTTGTTGTCATGCTATATTTCCTCTCTATTACAATACAAAGTTTGTATCTATTATTGTTTTCTACTTAAACATTATAGCAAACTTTCAATAATCAGCATTGTTAATACACGGAAATACGCTTACTTTACAACATAACCTTCCCTTTTTTCGAGATGCGATTGCGGTGATCCAGTTGAATCCCTGTTAACCATTGTAAAAAAGCTGTCACTCCAATCTTAACAGTTTCTGGACGTAGCACTCCTTCCTTCGGGTCGGCATAAACAAAATCAATATGACGAACCCCTTCATTTTCACCAATTAGTTTAAGAATATCAAATAATTCATAGGCCGTTAAACCACCTGGTGTTGCTGCCGGAACATCGCGCGCAAACATAATATCAAGAGCATCTAAATCAACGGAAACATAAATGCGATCTACCTCATACATAAGCTGACGTAACATTTCGCGGATTGTGAGCTGAATACCATCACGTCGCATTTGCTTTAACGTAATCATATGAATCCCTTGCTCTCTTGCATAATGAATCATTTCAGGAGAATTAAAAAAGCCATGCAGACCGACATTATACACATGTTTCCCCTCCACAATCCCTGCTGCCATTAACTGATGGATTGGCGAATCTTGCGCTAAACCAACCTCCTCTTGATTTCTTGCATCTAGATGCGTATCAATTTGAATAATGCCAATCCGATCTTGTGGAAAAGCATTCTTTATGCCTTTTAGTGAGCATGCTGTAATGGCATGATCGCCTCCAATCAAACAAGTAAAGCTTTTTTGAAAGGCGATACTTAAATTTTCCGCTGCCGCCTCGATGGCCGATTCTGAAAGCATTCTATCTTGTTCATGAATCGCCACATCTCCTATATCAACGACTGATAGTGCACGTAAATTTATCTGCTCATCTAAATTATACGATTGAAAGCTTGGCCAAGCTTTCCGAAATGCTGTTGGGTATTGCGCTTTTGTTGAGGCTCCACCGGCATACGATAAAAGTGCACCATATACGACAATATCCACATCATTCGGGTTTGGATTTAGCTGCTGCTTTATCCATTGATGCATCGCTGATCCATTTTCTTGCTTCCATTGGCATTCTGGTTGTATAAACATATTCATCTACCACCTTTATATCTTTTCTATTCAAGTTAAATTGACCTATACGAACTTATGCTCTCCCTAAAAAGTCTTAACATATATCCTCTATAGTAATAGTACCATTCGTACATTCAACTTCGTCACTGTTTTTCTTTTTTCCTCTTTTCTTTTAAATTTTCTCCTTATACAACAAAAGAGCAAACTAGAAATCAGTTTGCTCTGCACATTTTATATGAATAAATATTTGTTTTTAGTCCCGAGTTGGTGTCTTTCACAAGAGTTACCACTATTTTAGAACGCCTTGCTCTTCTTTATAAGCGGCTTTCTCACCTCGAGAGCTATTGGACCACTCTCATGAGCAAGCCACCGTGGTAAAGAAGATGTGAACCCCCAACCCTGTTTCCAAAAATTCTCCACTTTTAATAAAAGCACTCTAATCCTCTACTTCTGCTGTTTAGAACGGCTTTCACAAAGTTCTGCTACTTCATACATGGAGTAACTTTGAAAATCGTATTGACTGCGCAAGGTCTGAAAATAACTTAATAGCTCTTCTAGCATAGCTAAATTTTTATCAAGATGTTTGCCAAAATTATGAGGATGCCACCATAAATGATAAAATGCTTTTGCCTTAGCAGCCTCAAGCATGCCTTCCTTTATGCGATTTACTTTTAAACCCTCGAATACACGTAACGGACTACAATAAGGTCTTAAAAAGGCACTTGATCGAATATTAATTAGTTGGTCCTCTTGCATTTCCTCCAGTGTAGCCATATGATGACCAGTTAGATTCCAATAGCTATCTAGCCACTTTTTGGCACCCAAAAGTCTTCCTTTTTTCGTAAACTTTTGGGCATCATACAGAACATGATTTTCAGTACCTCTGTAGCAAACATAGCCCGCTTCTAAACAGGCTGCTAAATAATCTTTGTTTACTTGATTACGGGGGAAGACTATGGATTTCATCGGAGCAACATACCCCTCACTAATCGTTTTTGTCGCATGTAAGTCTGCACAAAAGGCTGCTTCTGTTTGACCATTCTCTAAGCAATAGAAATGAGAAAAGGTATGGCTTCCTATTTCTTGATGTGGTGTACGTTTAATCTCCTCAATTAATGATTTCCCAAAATGCAAGAGATCCTCTTGTTCATTTTCGCCTACTTTTGCTAGCTGGCTATGCGCCGCAAAGCGCATGTTATCATATTTCACAGGGATACCTCGTAAATAATGAGCCATTTCTGCCTTTGATTCTGCAAACAATAATCCGACTGTAGCCCAAGTCGCATGTATGTCATATTGCTCAAATAACGCTAGTATCCTGGGCAAGGCTTTCCGTACACCATAAAGGTTCTTATTATATTGTCCATATCGAAATACATCATGGACACCCCAATTCAGCTCAAAATCTAATGAAATAACGAGACCCCCACCATTCATGTAACTACTTCCTCCATTTTTGCACACCTAGTAACAGTGCACGTATTTTGGATTGAGTAATATAGCCTGAGTAAACATGGACAAGCTTGCCTCCAAAGCTTAATTTAAAGGCTCGTACATTTCGATTGTCCGTTAACTCACCCATATCATATAAAACAAAACCTTGTGCTTTTAGATGCAGTAGGTTATGCCAGATTAAAAAACGATTAGCATAACGGATTGGGCGTTTTAAATGAGCAGGCATAGCTGATGCATGGCAAGTTGCCACATAATAGGACATCGCTTTTTTCTCATGTACAATATCTAATCGATAGCACAGTGTTTGTCCACAAATACTTTGGATCTCAGATAATAATAATGCCCCCTGCTCGTTGAGGAGCAAAATAGTTTCCATTTGTGACTTGCCAATCGCTTCAAGCTTTTTTCTTTTAGCAAAATGATTATAAAATTGCTGAAAGGCTCGTAAGTTTTCGAGGGATGGCTCTTTATACAAAATGACTTGATAAGATTCTTTTTGGGCACGTCGTAAAATTTTGCGATTCCCTTCAGAAAGCGCTAAATACAATGATAGCTCATGCTCTTGCAAATGAATGTGAATCGTTTCGCTTTTTACAAGCTTTCGACTAGGTACCAATGAATGTGTATACCCTACGACTTTCATTGATTTTCGAAAATTCGCTGGTTTTTCTAAAAAATAAAAATGCTGCATTGCGATATTCCATCGCTTACTTTTAATGGACAGAATGAACATCGCCCCCACTCTCTGTATATTTTTCTACACGCTGTCGCTCAAAACGAGCGATTTTATAATGTTTCATTCGAGAAATAGGTTTATAGCCTAGCTGTACTAAACGTTTACGTTTCCGCCATTGCCAAAAGCTTACTGTTACCCACAATGTTTGTGCTGGTTTTATTTTTCGGAAATACGCTGTAATAATATCGATTTGTTTGAAAACATCATAGGCTAAAAAATAGGTTTCCTTCGGTAAGGCTTCTACAATTTTCATTGACTCTACACGCCAATTGGAGGCATGTAACGCAAAGGCTGGCTTATTCGTTTCCGCAAAGGAGTCTTTATAGATCTTATAGCCCTTATAATAAAGAGCAATGACTTCTTCCTGATCAAGCTGCATCGCTTCCTGAATGGACATTTCTTCAAATAAATTACCTACAGGCTGCTGTGGCGATACGTCCTCTGATGGGGATAATTCATACAGCTCCACTTGTTTCAAACGAATACATTTTTCTACGAATTGTTGTCCATATTCTAGCCAATCTTTTATCTTTCCATACTTTACTAAATAACGTAAATAGCCTAGTGTATTACGCTTCCAGTCCACAATTCGTTGATTGCCCTTTACGTGTTCTTTGAGCCGTTCCTTTAGCGTCAAAAAACCTGCCAATAGATTTGTACGTTTCGTACCACTGCTAGCAAGCATATGCCTCGTAAAATCAATGCTAGAACGCCAATCAAATTTATAAGGCTCATAGCCAATGCTCATATCAAATAAGTTATAGTTTGCTGCAAACGTTCGCTGAATGGTTTCCTGATTGACTATACGACCTGCACCAAATAAATTGAAGGTTGGCTCATGTGCCAGAGCATAAGTTACATAACGACCACGACAGCCAAGACCATAGGTGAAAGCAATCCACTGGTTTTCAAAAACAAGTGCATCGACCTCCACCTGTAATGCCTCTCCTTTTAGCATTGTAAGACGCTCAAAAAAATCTCTTTTCTTGCCCTTTGTAAAATCACTTGTATCTAGCTTCTTTGCCCAGCGTCTATCAAACAACCGAAACATTTGCCAAAGCTCGTCCTGTGATGGCTCACGCCTTGTTAAGGAGCCTAAATTTCGGAGCTTTCGTTCGCGACGATCAACACCATGCATTTTTCGCCGTTGCTGGAAATGATGCTGAAAATCTACTTCTGAAAAGGCGAGATAGGGTGTCACAACACGGAAAATACTTGTACGTAATTGTCGCTCTACAAAGTATTGCTCCACGACTTTTGTAGACACTTTACTTTCTAATAAGCCATGCAGTGAAAAAACAATATGCCGATGCTTCTTAATCAGTTCATCAAATACGAAGGTCGTTGCTTGTGGTAACCATTGATGTTTGGCAACAACCCCTGTATAGTTAGCAATATTTTCACCTGCAAAGGCATACACTCTTATCCCCCATCGAACAGATACCTTAAAGGGGAAAAACGCAATGATTGTCCCGTCATGTTCAATGGCGTAAAGCTCAACTCGTTCTTTACGCCCTACAATTTGCCACCAATTATAAAACCAAGCAAATTCTATAAATGGGTTATCATTGTCCTCTGCTTCTAAAATGGCATCCCAAATTTCCTTGTACCACATAAGCTCATCATCTGTTCTAATGCGAATTAATTGCAATTTAATCCCCTTTCTTCACAAGTTCTGAAACAGCCTGTTGATAAACTGTTACTGTTTTTTGATACATGGGGATAAACGTGAAATCCTGCAAGTAACGGCGTTCACTAGCATTCCCCATTTGTTGCCTTAAAATAGTATCCATTAACAATGTACGAAGCCTCTTCTTCAATAATTCATATTCTTCTCGCCCTACTAAAAATCCATTATCCTTATCTGCAATAAGTTCATTCACACCACCTACATTTGTTGCAATAATTGGAAGACCTACACGCATTGCTTCAATGATAGAAATCGGCAAGCCTTCCCAATCTGACAACAATACAAATACATGGCTCTTCTCTAGATATGAATGAACGTCTAATTGATTGCCTAAAAAGGTTACACGATTCGTTAAACCATGCTGAACAACGAAATCCTCAAGAGCTGGACGTAAAGAGCCATCCCCAATTAATTGAAGATGCCAAGATAGATCTGTCAGCTCTGCTAATGCCTTTAGTAAAATATCCTGTCTTTTTGGCACTTCAAAACGAGCAACCATGATAATGATTGGCTGCTCCACAAATGTCTTTTCAGTTGCCTTGCTTCTCTCAATTCGATCAATTCCATTATGGATGGTCAGCAATTTATGAGCGGGCGCAACCTTTTCCAATAAGGCTAGTTCCCGATCATATTCAGATACTGTAATTATTTTTGTTGTGAATGGCTGAACCGATTTTTCCACCCGATGATAGAGTAGCTTTTTCTTGCGGGGAACACCTTCTGTAAAACTCCAGCTATGTGCAGTAAAAACAGTTGGGATACGTAGTAAACTGCCAACGACACGACCTATTACACCTGCCTTAGATGAATGGGTGGCTACAACATCAGGTTGTATTCGTTTGAAGATTGCTCTTAATTGCCAAAATGTTTGAAAGTCTTTCGTTACATGAATAGCTCTTTGCAAGGTAGGGATGGTGATCACTGGAATTTGTTGTTCTTGTAAGCACCATAATGAGGGCTGATAGGAACCTGTCACGACAGTGACTTCATGCCCATCTTGTTTGAGCTGGATAGCAAGTGCCTCCACATGCTTTTGTGCTCCTCCCACTTTATCCATTCGTGTAATAAGCTGAACAATCTTCAGTCTAGCCACTCCTTATTTCTTTAATAGGCACCTGTTCTTGCTACTACGACATAAAGTGTCTTCAACACAATTTGAACATCCATCCAAAAGGAATAATTTTCAACGTATTCAACATCATAAGAAATTTTTTGTCCATGTGAAATATTCGACCTACCGTTAATTTGGGCAAGACCCGTTAAGCCGGGTTTTACCTTCAGACGCCTGGCCTGTAGCGGGTTATACGCATTTGTAATTGTGGGAACCTCTGGGCGTGGTCCGACAATGCTCATCTCACCCTTTAACACATTTAAAAGTTGTGGAATTTCATCAATACTGAGCTTTCGAAGGATAGCGCCCACTTTTGTAATCCGTGTATCTTGCTCTGTTTTAAAATAATAATCATCTGGGATACCGTCAGCACAAATAGCAGGCATATTCACTGGAATTGCTTGAATACACATGGTTCGTAGCTTCCAAATCACAAAGCGGTGATGATCGAGGCCAGTTCTTATTTGTTTAAAGAAAATAGGGCGACCTGTCGTCATGAGTAAAATGAGGAATACTATTAGCATGAGAGGGATTGTTATGAAAAGTAAAAGTAATGCTCCAACTATATCAAATATTCTTTTGCCGTACTGACCATAGAATGTGAGATTCTGAGCTGTCTGAACGTGCAATACATCATCCTTTGCATTTTTTTAGCACTTATCACTATATATTCATTTTGAACATTTCTAGAACTATTAAAAAAAAGTGCCTCCTTTTATAAAAAAAAGAGTTATATCAGCGACCTATGCTGAATAACTCTTTTTGCCTTATTATATGCTTGCTTCCAAAATTTGAACATCACATTCAATCATAACGTTACCTTTTAACGCTTTACTAATCATACATGTTTGTTCCGCCTTTTGTGCTAAACGTTCCACTCTTTTTGCAAGTTGTTCTGATAATGCTTGGACAACAATCGTTGGATTATGCACAATTTTCTCATAAGTAAATACACCATTTTCTACACTGACAAACCCATGCGCTTGCATGGATAATTGCTGCACCTCAATTTCTGATCTTTCAAGGAGGGCTGCTAATGTAATTAAATAACACGTTGCCGCTGCCCCTAACAGCATTTCATCAGGATTTGTCCCAATGCCAGGTCCATTCATTTCCTGAGGAATAGAAATTTCTGTTTGCAAATTGCTTGCTTTGATGTTCCCTGTACCATTTCTTCCCTCTGCCCATGTTAAATCCATTGTAAATTTATGCTGAACCATTCTATATCCTCCTTCTGGAGATGAATATTCCTTTTATTCAACTATTGCTGTGTTTTTTTCTGCCTCAACATGACGACCTTTTTTAGTTACGGTTTGATACTCAGCAAGGCGAGCCGTTGTACGCCAATAGTGATAAATAAGGCGATCAAGCCACAGTAAAGCCTCCACTTTCGATACGGCTGTCTCTAACTCTACCACATTTTCAACAGTATGCTCGAAGTACGCATTTCGTTTGTCACGTCGAACTGCCGCCATTTCAGAGGATGTAACCTCAAGCAGAGTAGCAATCTCAGGTAAACGCTCATCCTCATCGATAATCAATAGAACTTTTTCCAATACCTCTAACCATTTTTGAGTTAACGTCACCTGTAATTGGAAGGCATTAGGGTTCTGCTCACGTAATGCCTTAGATAGACGGTACAAATGATCTAAAGCATGTAAAAGTGCTATATGCTTAGAACGTTCCTTTTGCGAAGAAGATTGTATAGCATCCATAAATAAACGTGTTTTTTCAATCGCCTCATCAATTTGAGCTAATTGACTGTCTATTTCGGCTGTTCGTTTTTTCTCTTGTATAAGGGTAACAATGACAGTCGTCAATTCCTTGGTAATGTCCTGTAACGTATTGAAGGATACTTCTACAGCTACCCCTGGTAATTGAGCTACACTATCATCTAAATTCCGTGTTAAATGATTTCCTTTTTCAGGAATCATTTTTTCAATAGCCTTTGCGAAAGGGCGTACAAAAGGCACAAAAAGAATGGCTCCGATGACACTAAATAATGTATGGAAAACAGCAATGCCTAATGTTTCATCGAAGCTACCATTGATGGATTTCGTGACAAATTCGGTTAGTGTGAACATAAACGTTGCACCAAATGTCACTAGAATAGCCGTTACTACGTTGAACAATACATGTGTCACGGCTGTTCGTTTAGCAGCTGTTGATGCACCAATTGCAGCAAATAATGCTGTAGCAGTCGTACCAATATTTTGGCCAATAACTAAATAAGCTGCCTGTTCAAAATCGATAGCGCCTGCATATAAAGCTGTTAAAGTAGCGGCAATTGCGGCACTAGAAGCCTGCATAATAACCGTCATAATAAGGCCTAAAACAATTAAAATTAGTATTCCACTAATAGAATTTGCACTAAATGCATCGAATGGAATTTTATCCTGTACAGCTGCCATTCCTCCCTGCAGGACATCAATACCTAAGAATAATAATCCAAAACCAGTAACTAACCCACCTACTGCTTTGTAGTCACGAGGAGCAAGCAATTGCACAAACACACCAAGAGCAATGAAAGGCAGTGACATTGTCTGCATATTAATTTTGAAGCCTATTAGTGAAATAATCCAACCAGTACTTGTACTCCCAATATTAGCGCCAATAATAACACCAATTGATTGGACAAACGTGAGGAGACCCGCACTGACAAAACCAATGGTAATCAAGGTAGTGGCAGTGGAGGATTGCACTAGCATCGTCATCAATGTTCCTGATAATACCGAGCTAATGGTCCCTCCTGTAAAACGATTTAGCCATTTTTTCAAGGCATCTCCTGCCAATTCCTTCAAACCGTTAGTTAGCATCGTCATCCCAAGTAAAAATAAACCGATGCCCCCTAGCACATTGATCAACCTATCAACACTCCCTACTAAATAATCTCTATTGATGCTCGACTCCTCTTTGGAGACATTTTATTTCTTCATCGTACCATTATTGAATTTGAGAAAATAGGGATGTTTTCCTTTAACGAACAAAATAATCCATTATTTTACGAAAAACAAGATGATAATTTTTATGGTAGAATAGAATAAATAATTATTTAGGAGATTTTCAAATGATTTTAACAAAGCAAGAAGCAATACAAGCACTTAAAAAGAATAAGTTTATCGGTTTTACAATTACAACAGGCAATATTATTATGAAAAAGATCAATAAAACCGAATATAATATTTTTGTCTTTGAAGAAGGGCGAGATAAACCTTTACGTTACGTTGGTTCTATTATGAACGTTATGGCGACAATGAGCGATAAAGCTTCTAATAAAGATTTCGTCATTGTTGAACAACTTCCAACAGCAAGCAGCAATGAAGAAACGCAAACTTCTAATCAACAGGCAGCAACAGAAGAAAAAGGAGCACCAGCGGTAGAAAAAAAAGAAACTGTAGCTGAAGGAACTGAAGAAAGCCGTGCTATTGCTGGCTATGAAGGGCTATATGAAATGACAGTGAGTGGTCGCATTTTAACGGTCCGTGAAAATCGTCCTTTAGCTCGTTGTAATGACGAATACGGCTTCCATATTGCACGACTAACGAAGGATGGCAAAGCATCCAGTCATAATGTCTTTGAGCTTTGGAAGCAAACATTTCCTGAACTTGAGCACACTCATTTCAAAGGTGCGTTAAAAGCAAAATATGGTACAGGCTGTAAACTAATCGATAAACCTGGTATCCATTTTTAATGAAACACCCTCAGCTTTTTTTGCTGAGGGTGTTATTTTTTAGAATTGATATATTTTTCGCCATTTGAACAACTTCACAATATGAATTTTGGCTACCTTATGGAACCCAGCATACTGAAGCTTGCGCCGCCTGTGTCCATCATACCATGAAGCGATTGTACAAACCGCTCTCCCTTCACGCTGCACATCAGCAACAATGTCAGCTAGTCGCTGGCTATCATATTCCCTGATAAAGGACATATTTTCTGGCAGCTCATAAGAATAGTCAAGCATTTCTTCAGTTGCTATTTTATCGTGTCTCCTATATAAAACTTGATTGTTTTCCCCAAACAGCCGATAGCCCTTATAGAAACTAGCAACATAATCTGCTCGCTCATTCAGCGTCATGATATCCTTCATTGTTATCTCTTGAAAGTTTACTAATTCTTTTGCTTGATTTTGCTCTGCGATATAAACGTCTAATATGTGAATGGCTAGAATTCGTTGGAGTTTGATCGTTAAAGCCTTTAACCAATCTTTTGCACTGGCATTCTTCACAAAATAACGCAGTTCCCCTAGTCGATCTCTCTTCAATTTCACTAGCTGATGATTATTCGTTAATAGACCTTTCAGGCGATCACGAAATACCATCCATGTTCGAATAACACGCTCTTTGACCCCTTTTGTACTCATGACAAACTTCCTTGTGAAATCAATATGTGTATACCATTCAAACTTATATGGCTCATAGCCACTTCCTAAGTCATAATAACGATAGCCAGAGTCATGGGCTTTTAACATGTTTTCTTTTTCTATGATGCGACCAGGACCAAATAGATTGAAATCAGGCTCATGTCCCATTGCCTGACAGAAGTTACGCTCTCTACAGCATAGATCAATGGTAAAAGCAATCCACTGCCCTTCAAATTGCAAGTGATCTACTTCTACCCGTAATACCTTGCTATTCGTTTTGGCTAATCGCTCATAAAATAAGCGAGTTTGCTTTGCTGTAAAACCACTTTTATCAATTTTCTTTTGCCATCTTCTTGTATATAACGTAAACATATCCTGTATATGATTGTGCTTCACACTTTGAAAGACTACTTGACCAAGTGACCTTAATTTATGCTCACGACGCTTCAAGCCTTTGAATTTTTTCCGGTGCTTTTTCAAAAACTCATCCAATGAGATCGATTGAAAATCTATATAGGATGTTACTGTTCGAAATATAGAATGAGGCATCTGGTATTCTATGGCATACTTTTCAAGCGCTTGTGAGGTAGTTTTACTTTCTAACAAGCCATGAAATACTAACAAATAACGCTTATATTTTTGGCTAAATTCCTTCATTAAATAAGCAATTGCCTGCTCTAGCCATCGCTTTTCTGCTATGACTTCCATATAGGTCGCAAATCCTTGTCCTATAAAGCTAAAATGATGGATTCCATACCTCACAGAATGAATGAACGGAAAAAAAGCAATGGCCATGCCTTCATTTTCGACTACATAAATCTCTACATTGTCATGAGCCCCTAGTGTTGTCCACCACGTTGAGATCCATTCGTATTCAATAAAAGGATTATTATTATGCTCTCGTTCAAGTATTCCTGACCAAGTACTTCTATAGGGCTCTAATGTTTCAATGTCAGTGATGAGTCTATAAGCTAGCAACGTACTAAATCGCTCCTTTTTCCGTTTTCATCGCCATACATTTAGTAGCCACTATATTCTTAGCAAGAAAGTGTTAGAACATTTCCCCAATGTAAAACCCTTCCTCATCAGCGTGTTGGAAGGGTTTCGTCCAATTTATACATTTACAAGTGATGCCTCTTCTTTTGCTACTTCCTTGGCCATATATGTTGTCGCCACATAGCTTAAAGTCATACCAGGTCCAATGGTCGCTCCTGGTCCGGGATATGTTTCTCCCATAATAGACGCTGAACAATTGCCTGAAGCATATAAACCTTCGATTGGTTCACCATCTTTCTTAATCACCCGAGCATATTCGTCCACTACTAAACCACCTTTTGTACCAATATCTCCTGGAAATAAACGCAATGCATAGAACGGGGCTTTCTTTATCTCTGCCAAATTTGGATTTGGTAATGTCGGGTCCCCATAGTAATTATCATAGGCGCTATCTCCTCGATAAAAATCATCATCATGACCGTTTCGTGCAAAGTCATTAAAACGATCTACCGTCGCTACTAGTCTCTCAGCTGGCACATCCATTTCTCTGGCAAGCTCTTCAATCGTCTCCGCACTTTTCACGATGCCATGATCAAACCAACTTTTTGGGAAGGCTTGTCCTGGAAACAGCCCTGTAAAAATATAACGGCTTTTAGCAGAGGCATCAATCAATATCCAGGAAGGAACAGCCTGCTCTGTAGCTTCTTGATGCTTGTACATCCTCTCTACAAATTCATGATAGGGTGCCGCTTCATTGACAAAACGTTGCCCTGTGCTATCCACTACCATCATATTCGGTACACCGCGATCTGCCACTAGGAAGAATGGTTGCCCTTGTGGATCAATAACAGAAGGCGCTCCCCACACTTTATCCATTAAATCTAACGTAGCGCCAATTTTCACGCCAGGTTCAATAATGTCACCTGTCTGCCCTTCTGGTGAAGAAGTCCACGCAGCATTCGTTGGGCTAGGTAAATACTTTTCGCGGAGTGCCTGATTATGTGAAAAGCCACCTGATGAAAGAACAACACCCTTCTTTGCCTCAATGCGCTGCTCTTGCCCATCACGTTCCACAACGATGCCAATCACTCGTCCCTTGTCCATAATGAAATCTTTAAAGGCAGTCGATAGCCAAAGCTCGCCATTTGCCTCCGCAAGAGAGAGCCGTAAACGTGCCACTAAAGCCTCGCCTAAAGCTACTGGGTCACTCTTTGTCACCTTTGATTTTACTAAACGCGCCCCTAATTTCAGTGCAGTCGTTTTTCCTTGCAACGTCCTTGTAATCATATTCACCTTATGAAACTCGTAGCTATTCATCGTAAAGCCTTTTGTTGATAGTGTTGCCCGACGCATAGTATTCGCTAAAGAACCCATTTTCGTTAAATCGAAAATCAGTGGTTCAATGGAACGTCCCTGTGACAAGCCACCTGGTTTTTCAGGATAATAATCTGAGTAGCCTTTTGCATATTGGAAGCGCATATGCTTAGTTTTATTGTATAAAAAGCGTAACATTTCAGGTCCTCTCGTAATATAAGCTTCCTTTAACGCTTCTGGCACACGATCACCGATTGTTGAATCTAAATATTGGCGTGCAAGTTCATGTGTATCTGGAACACCTGCACCTTTAATGACATGATTATTTGGAATCCATAAGGCACCACCTGAAATAGCAGAAGCACCGCCGTAGCGAGCTGTTTTTTCAATCACTAATGATTTCAATCCTTGTAATTTTGCTGTTAAACCTGCTGTCAATCCTGCTGCACCTGATCCTACTACAACTACATCATAGCTTGCATCCCATTTCATTCAACCATTCCTCCCTATATGAGCTTAATCGATGAATCTGGTCTTTCTATTAAAAAGTATAGAATTAAACTAATATTCAGTCAATTGAATAAATTCGCTATTTTCCTACATTATGAAATTATCCACCGCTTTCTAGATACATTCTTGCAAGCATATTCATGTCCAATTAGCATATATTTGGAAAAATGACATTAAAGTTTATGATAGGGCGGAGGAACTTTACAGGTGAGTGCAATGATACTTGGCGGATTTCTATTTTTCAGTGTGAGCATTGGGGGTGCGATTGCCTGGATTTTCTCTAAGCTATTTCAGCATACGACACAGGGATTATCATTATTATGTGGGGGCTTTCTAGTAGGCATACTTGTGCTAGATATCATCCCTTCTTCATTTCAAATCTATCAATCATTCGGTATTATACTAGGCATTTTTATCGGTTATTTCATCTTTCAACTACTAGACACCTTATTTCATGCTTCACATACACAAAATCCATCGGTTTCTCTCCTAACTCTTGCTATGATTATCCATACAATCCCTATTAGTCTCACTGTTGGAAACTTACTTGGAAATGCTGCCTTAAGTATTTCTCTCACAGCCTCTATTATTCTTCACCATGTTCCAGAAGGCTTTGCTCTTTCAACCGCACTTATTTCTCAGGGGGAAAAGCTATGGAGACTTTTCATTTATTTTTTTATTTTCTCTATTTTCTTTAGTATTTTTATTTGGTTTGGACAATATTGGTCTTTGACGGAGAAAGCACAGGGGGTCTTAATGGGGATATCGATAGGATTAATTGCCACGGCTAGTATTTCTGAATTTATTTTGCATCAGCTACAGAAAGTCTCGTTTAAATCATTTTTTATCTATCTCTTTTTAGGCTACTTCCTCAGCTATATTTTCCATATACTTGTGGAGTAAAAAAAGGGTGTCTCTAATATTAGAGACATCCCTTTTTCATTATTCTTCTTCACTTAGTAGCATTAAAGTAAGCGTTAAAATTTTAGAAACCTCTGCACGAGTCAGATTTCCTTTCGGGTTAAACTTCCCATTCGTGCCATTTAAAATTCCTAAATGTTGTAAGAGACCAATAGCTTCTACTGTTTCTTTACGCATTTGATTTTTATCTGTGAAAGTATTAGTTTTGCTCACTTGTGAAACATTAACTTCCATACTTTCTAAATATCTAGCAGTAATGTATGCCATTTCCTCGCGTGTAACAGGCTTTTTCGGCTCAAATTTTTCACCATTAAAAATATCAATTAAGCCATACTCTTCTAGAATCGCTACTTCCTTTGCACCCCAGAATCCATTCAGGTCCGTATAAGTAGCTGGTCCCTCATAATCTTCATTTACATTTAAGCCAGATGCTCGGAAAATAATGGCCGCTAATTCTCCTCTAGTTACTTGTCCATTCGGATTAAAAGTTGTGGCAGATGTACCCGTGATAATATCAGCTTGATATAGCAATTGGATATAGCTCTCAGCCCAATGACCAATGGCATCCTTAAAATATCCACCTGGCTTTAACTCAACATCTGCACGAGCAAATACTTGAACCATATCATTTAAATCCTCTGTGCTAACAGCTTCCCATTTCCCTGCTGTATAAACTTCACTCTTAAAACCATTGCCAGTTTGCGTAATTTTTATTTGAATCGCATTACCGAACAACTTTTTAAGCTCTTCGTAGTTTTCTTTAAATTCTTTTTCTCCCTCTGGATATAGGTTTGTACCATCCTTGTAGGATTGAAGAATCGACTCTAACGAAATTTTTACTGTAATACTATTTTTCGTTGTAACAATCGAGACTTCATCATTCTCAAAGCCTATTTTAGATAGCAATAGCATTTTATAAATATCTTGATAGGACATTGCCTGTAATTGACTAGTAGCTGCAACAGCCTGCTTTGGATGGATAATATTTGCCACATTTATAGTTTCCTGTGCCTGTGCCTGTCCACCAAATCCTCCTGTTAAACATGCAATACTTAGCGCACCAGCTAACATTACTTTTTTCATCGTTCTTCCTCCTTCGATTCATACACCCAGTGTACTAAAACAGGACTTAGTAAATCTATAAAAATATGTAAATAATTCAATAATTATAAGAAAGACCTATTAATTACATACTAAAATTTTACTACTGCTCTTTTTATTTCGGCATGCATTCAATTAAGCGACAAGGTAATTTTTTATTATTTCTAAAAAAATTTAATAATATTACCACCTTATATTGATTACTAGCATGATTTTTATGTGTGTTTCTAGTCATAGATGCTATTGAAACCATCCGCCTTACATGTCCTAAATTTAACAACAACAAACATACAATAGAAAATCATGATTACAGGAGGCTTCTTAATGGTTATCACCCCTGGTATTAAAGATTTACCCTATGTCATGCAAGTAAATGGTACAAAGTTTTTCACTTTGATTGCAGAAGAAATAACGTGGGAGCTTGTCGATGGAATCTTCATTCAGGCGTGGGGCTACAACGGTTCCACACCTGGGCCAACCATTCGTGTCTATCCGGGGGATCATATATGTATTCGTGTCATTAATCGACTACCTGAAAAAACTAGTGTACATTGGCACGGCTTACTTGTCCCGAACACAATGGATGGTGTTCCTCCCATTGAACCGTCACCTTTTATCGAGCCAGGACATTATTTCGATTATCATTTTACAATTAAAAACCCTCCCGGAACATATATGTATCATTCGCATGTGAATGTCGCTGTGCAAGATAATGCTGGCCTTTTAGGCGGATTTATCGTTGAAGACCCATGCTTACAAAACATTTCTCAGCACAAGGATTATCTATGCCTATTACAAGAATGGGCTGTCGATCAATTATCCTGGGGGAAGCTTACAAAAGGTACGTATCCTTTAAACTTTATTAAGCCTGAATTTAATTTTTTCACGATCAATGGCAAATGCTATCCTTTCACAAAGCCATTAGCCGTACATTTAGGTGATACTGTAAAAATTCGTTTTGGCAACATCCAAATGCATCACCATCCCATCCATTTACACGGTCACCAATTCCATGTCGTTGGGGCAGATGGTTTTCCTATCGCAAGCCACACACAAATTGCTAAAAACACCATTCTTGTTGCCTCTGGTGAAACATGGGATATAAGCTTTACGGCTAATAACCCTGGTATCTGGCCCATCCATTGTCATATGCCCCATCATGTTACAAACAATGGCGCACCTGGTGTTGGGGGCATGTTTACTACAGTGAATTATCTTTAACATGGAGGACAGCTTAAAAGCTGTTCTTTTTAACGTTATATTTCTTTATTATTGGGTACATACTTGATAAGGAACATCACATAAATCTTTATATCTCTATAATATTAGAGTCTATCATTTGATTTTTATTGAAGGTTAGAAGTAGTATGGAATTGTAACGAAGGATTATCTACCTATCCACACTATTATATTAATGTAACAATTTCAAAGGAGGAATTTCGATGAATTATCAAAACATTACGGTTGCAGGTAGCGGTGTATTAGGAAGTCAAATTGCTTACCAATCTGCTTTCAAAGGTTTTAATGTAACCGTTTACGACATTAATGACGAGGCTCTAAAAAATGCACAGGATCGCATTACAAATTTAAAACCCTTGTATCAACAAGACCTAGGTGCAACACAAGAAGAAGTAGATGCTGCTTATGCACGTCTTACTTTTAATAGTGACTTAGCTCAAGCTGTTGCGAATGCAGACCTTGTAATTGAAGCAATTCCTGAGGTTGTGAGCATCAAAACTGAGTTTTACACAAATCTAGGCAAAGTAGCACCAGCAAAAACAATCTTTGCAACAAACTCGTCTACTTTATTACCTAGTCAATTTGCTGAGGCAACTGGACGCCCTGAGAAATTTTTAGCTCTCCACTTTGCAAATACTATTTGGAAAAACAATACAGCTGAAATTATGAAACATCCTGGTACAGATATGAAAGTATTTGATGAGGTTGTAGAATTTGCACGTGCAATCGGCATGGTACCTCTACCATTATATAAAGAACAACCTGGCTATATTTTAAATTCATTGCTTGTGCCATTTTTAGATGCAGCTGAATCTTTGCTTGTAAAGGAAGTAGCTGATCCAGAAACGATTGATAAAACATGGATGATTGGTACTGGTGCTCCACTTGGGCCATTTGCTATCCTAGACATCGTTGGCATTAACACAGCCTATAACATTGTGGAAGCGAAAGCAAATGCTACTGACGATGAAAACATGAAAAAATTAGCTAACCTATTAAAATCAGAGTACATTGAAAAAGGTAAACTTGGTCGTGCAACTGGCGAGGGCTTCTACACATATCCAAACCCAAGCTTTGCTAAACCAGACTTCTTAAAAGGTTAATGATTCAAAAGAGCAATTATCCCATTAAAAAGGAAAATTGCTCTTTTCTTTTGTTTCATGTAAAGAAATCCCAAAATCCAGGTGTGTCTTTAAATTCTTTTGTCGCCATTTTTTCAATAATTTTTAATTTGATCTCCTGTTCCAGATCCTCTCTCTCCTGATAACTTGTTTGATGAAGACACTGCTTAATTTTTGGCATGAAATTCTCAATGATTATTAGCGTCTCCTCATTGTAATTGTTTTCCATTGATTATCTCTCCTCTTTTCTAAGCATCTGGTGAAGTTTCTTTAATGCCTTTCGATGTAGATTGGATATATTTTGAGGTGACGTGTGTAATGTTTCTGCTATTACTTTAATCGAACAGTCTTTGACATAAATCAGCTCTAAAATTTGAAGTTGCTTGCCCGTTAATGTTTTTAAAGCTTTAAAGAGCTGTTCGTTTTCAACCGTGTCCAATAATCCTCCCTCAATTTTCACGTCTTCTCTAGTACACTCAGCGTCAAATAGGGCATTATCTACGATTAATAAGAAGCGGTTTTGCAATCTTCTCCTTTTTTTATCAAAATCCAGGCTGAAGAAATAAATTAAACTGCTGACATATGTTATTTTTCGAACCCTTATATAGTGAGTTTGAAAAATTTCATCAACCATTTTCCTATTACAATCGGTTGGATATAAAATGGCATTTTGAACCAAATAAAGATTTTTAGCATCAGCTAAAAAACTTCTAATAATTGGATTTTTAATCTGCTCTATATTCCTGCGAAAAAACGCCTCTATTTTTTGATGCTCATTACACATTATTATCACTCCTATCTATCCGTCTTCTTGCTAAATAAAGTGAATATCCTCTCTCTATTATAAACCAAACACAGAACAAATGTTCTGTTTAAGGTTAATTTATATTGATTTTATGGTGCAGCAATTCACTTTAGTCATTGTAAGGCACAACAATATTGAAGGAGGAAGATGTCATGATTACACCTGAAACTATTCAAATATGGGTTAGCTTAATTGGAAACTCTGGTTTCCCTATTGCCATTACCATCTATCTCTTTGTGCGATTCGAAAAGAAAATAGAGGTTTTAGAAGCGGTCATCTTGAGATTATTAGATAAAATGGAGCAATAATCAGCCTAAAAAAATTTACGGCAGCACTCTTTAAAAGGAATGCTGCCGTGTGACTTAACCGTGCAAATTCATACAATATATGTAAGACCAAATACTTTATAGATGGGAGGGGATTTTATGAATCACAATAACATGCTGTCACCGAATATTGTCATGACCCTTTTTATCATGCTTGGCATTTCCTATAATTACTTTTACGATTCATTCGCCATTCAAATTGAATACTTAGGCAATCTAGGATTTTGGCTGACACTCCCCTTATCAATTATTATGATTGTGTTGAGTATATGGCTACTTAAAAAGAAAGTGCCCATTGTTAGCACTTTACTTATACTTGTTATGACTGGTATTACTTTAGTCATTGCATTATTTTCATTGTTCTATTGGAGTTCACCATAAAAACTTATAGCCTTTGAAGGCTGACTTCAAAGGCATTTCTTTTTTTACTAGATGTACAGCACCATATAATCTTCATCAACATATTGCTGTCCTATTTTTAACGCACGCTTTTCTGTTCCAAACACCTGAAAGCCTAGCGATTTATATAGCCCTTTTGCTGAATCATTGGAAGACACAACTGTTAAATTGATCTGCTCAACGACCGCTAATACCTTTGCTTGATTAATGACGGCTAACATTAAATGTTTACCTAAACCAAGCCCTCGCTTTTTTGGAGAAACATAAACGGCAAAAATGGTTGCTTTATGCTTTAGCTTCATTTTATTTTCCTGTACCAATGTCGCAACGCCCAGCAAATCATTCTGTTCAAATGCCCCGAATGTAAACGATTCCTGCCCCTCTAGTCTACTTGCAAATAATGCAAGCCCCATATCCTTTTCCTCTTCAAAGCTAGAACCAAATGCCTCCGGATTCATTTGTAGTCCCTCTAATCTCAATTGACGATATACCTCAGCATCTGCTGCTGTTAAAAGCCTAATTTCCATTCTTCCCCTCCTATAACACTTTTCATTTTTATCGACCATAGCGAATAGCATTTGATGTATTTTTTCAGGAAAATGAAGAAGGTTAAAATAGATGTCTAGCAGTATCGCGAAACACACTCTTACACTGTAGACGCAACGAACTCATTCGCTCCCGTCTATGATCTATTTATACATAAAGGTAAATAGTCTATCGGTGAACACTATTAGCAGTACAAGAAAAACGCTTTGTACTAAGTAATCAAGACATAGAGCGACCTTAACGAAACAATTGTTTTGCAAGCGTTCTTAAAGGATTTTGCTAAGCAAACCCACTGCATATTTTCAAGCTATACAGTTGCTGGCTATTTATGAGAGATATCATTTTCGTATAACACTAGGGATTTTTTTAGGAGATTTGTTTTCTTATCAAGCATAACCTCTACTAAATAAGTGATATAGTATCAATTATTTTCGGACTGATTTTATTAAGCATAAAGGATAATTATACATGAAACATCTTACTTTTAGTGATTCCAATCCATTGTTGATTAAATAAACAAACCAAATTACATACATTAAAGAGAAAAAAGATATATATTCAGAAAATTATGACATATTATATTGACACTGTGTCATTTTTAATTTAGTATATGCATAGATTCACCAGATTTTTTAGAAATGATAGAAAGAAGTTGATTTATGAAAGATGAAATTTACACAAAGGGGATGAAAGAATGGTTAAACATAACCACAGTATGGAAGACATTATGGAACGTGAGCAAGGTTTAAACAAGGGATTAAAGACAAATCAAATTACGATGATTGCCATTGGAGGTGCCATTGGGACAGGGTTATTTCTCGGCAGTAGCTTAGCCATCGGTCTAGCTGGTCCAAGTGTTATTGTGAGTTACGCTATAGGAGCTCTCATTGCACTATTACTAATGGGTTGTCTCGCAGAAATGACGGTTGCGCATCCTACAACTGGATCATTTGGTGCTTATGCTGAAAAATACGTAAATTCCTGGGCAGGATTTGCTATTCGGTATTCCTATTGGTTCTCATTAATCTGTTCAATTGGTACAGAGGTGACCGCTGTTGCCCTTTATATGCGGTATTGGTTCCCAAGTGTACCCAATGCTGTATGGATTATATTATTTGCTGCTATACTGCTTTATGTAAACGCTACCACAGTGAAATTATTTGGCGCTGTAGAATATTGGTTCTCCGTTATTAAAATCACTGCGATTGTCGGCTTTATTATTTTAGCTAGTATTGTTATTTTCGGGGCAGATAGCTCCTCCAATATTGGCATCCAAAACTACTTCAATGATGGCGGCTTTTTCCCACATGGTTTTTGGGGAATGTGGATGGGTATATTTATTTCATTATTTAGTTATCTAAGTATTGAAATGATTGCTGTAAGTGCTGGGGAAGCAGAGAACCCAAGGAAAGCTGTCCCAATTGCATTAAAATCAGCTGTGATTCGTTTAATTTTATTTTATATTGTAACACTTGTACTAATGCTGATGATTGTCCCTTGGGGAATGGCAGGTGCAGACAAGAGCCCATTCGTTAAAGTAATGGAAATATTAAATATTCCTGGTGGCGCATCTATGATGAACTTTGTTGTTCTAATCGCAGCGCTTTCGGCTATGAATAGCCAGCTTTATATTTCTACTCGTATGATGTTCTCACTTTCACGGGGTGGCTTTGCTCCGAAGCAATTGGGTAAGCTTAACAAAAGACAAGTTCCGACGAGGGCATTGCTCGCATCTGTTATCGGTATTATCATTGCTACAGCATTTTCGATTTTCAAGCCAGAATCAGCTTTATCGCTTATGATTTCAATTTCAAGCTTTGGCGCTATGTTTGCGTGGTTTATGATTTTCATTACGCATCTATTTTTCCGTAAAAAATACAAACCAATAGATGGAGAAAAACTACCTGTACGTATGATTGGTTATCCTTATTTAACCATTTTAGGAGCCGTTCTATTAGCTTCTGTCGTATTATCAACATGGTTCTCTCCTGATTTTAAAGCAACATTACTTGTCGGCTTCCCTTGGCTTATCTTCATTTCTATCTGCTATTATATTTGGAAACGAATAAACATAGCAAAAAATCGTGTCATCACAAATGATCTTGAGGAAGAGCAAGTAGAAACCATATAGCATAGTTGTTAAAGCGCTAAAACTAATAAGATACCTCCAAGACTGATAAAGGATAGGAAATTCTCTATCCGTCTTGGAGGTATTTTTTATAGATTAATACAAGCAAAACAACTCCTAGATAACCAGATGTAAACTTGATCTTAATACTATTAGAAAGCAAAGCCATTCAGTTCTAAAAGTCTATTGATCGTACACATAGCTAACAGCCAGATAAAGATGCTACTATATAAAAGGCCTGAGTTCCTATACTATACTGAACTCAGACCTTTTCAATTTCTTTTTACATTCATATAATCTCATTTCTTCGAGTACGATTACACGATTTGACCTTTTAATAGATCCTCTGCGCTTTCATATGGTAGCTGTAAAGCTTCAGCAACCTTACGCATTGTAATTATACCTTGATAAACATTCAAACCTTTTCGCAATGATTCGTTTTGTAATAGTGCTTCCTTATAGCCCTTTGCTGCAATTTGTATAGCATATGGTAATGTCACATTCGTTAAAGCCATTGATGATGTTTTCGGCACTGCACCTGGCATATTACCCACTGCATAATGCACAACACCGTGTTTTTCGTATGTTGGATTATCATGTGTTGTTACACGGTCTGCTGTTTCCACAATTCCGCCTTGATCAATGGCCACATCTACGATAACAGAGGCTGGCTGCATGGCTTTCACCATCATCTCTGTCACAAGTCGAGGCGCCTTGGCACCAGGAATAAGTACTGCACCAATAACCAAATCTGCTGTTTTTAATTGTTCTGCAATGTTGAAGCTATTGGATAGCAACGTTTGAATACGATCCCCAAATATCTCTTCAAGCTGGCGAAGTCGAGCAGGATTGACATCTAAAATCGTTACATTTGCACCTAAGCCTACAGCAGTTTTTGCTGCATTATAGCCGACAACCCCACCACCTATAATGGTTACATTACCTTTTGCTACACCTGGCACACCGCTTAGTAAAATACCTTTACCACCATTTGTTTTTTCTAGATAATGTGCACCAATTTGCGCAGCCATTCGACCAGCCACTTCTGACATCGGAGCAAGAAGTGGCAGGCTTCCATCGGCTAATTGGACCGTTTCATAAGCAATGGCTACTACTTCTTTTTCTAAAAGTGCCTTCGTTAATGCTTCATCTGCTGCTAAATGTAAGTAGGTAAATAAGATTTGTCCTTTGTAAAAATAATCATATTCTGAAGCGATTGGCTCTTTTACCTTCAGGACCATTTCGGCAGCCCATGCGTCCTTCGCCGTTGGAACGATGGTTGCACCAGCTTCTATATAGTGCTCATCTGTAAAATTCGAGCCAAGACCTGCGTTCGATTCAACAAGTACTATATGACCTGCAGCTATTAAAACACTTGCACTTGCAGGCGTTAAAGCAACACGGTTTTCCATTACTTTTATTTCTTTAGGTACACCAATAATCATTCCATTACTCCTTTATTATGCAACGATTTCCCGTTCATTTTTGAATTGCTCATACAATTTTTCATCCATAATTGTTTTTAGTATTTGAACGACTTCATAGACCTCTTCAAAGGTATTATAAAGTGCCACAGGTGCGATACGAATACCATTTGGTGCTCTAAAATCAGGAATAACTCCCTTCGCTTTTAATGCCTTACAAATACGAGCCGCTTCTGTATGTGTTAAAAAGACATGTCCACCTCGTTGCTCATTGATTACTGGGCAATTAACTTCGAAACCATATTCACCCAAATATTGATAGTATAGTGCAATGAAATACTCTGTTAGCTGAATTGATTTCTTACGAATACGTTGAATACCTGCTTCATTAAAGAGTTCCAACGCACCTAGCAGTGGCGCAAGGTTTAATAAATGTGGTGAGCCCATTTGATAAGCACCTGCATCTGGTGCCTGTATAAGGCTTGTTTCCATATCAAATTGCTTTTCTTTAGCCGAGCTAAACCAACCTGCCAAGCCTGGCTTTGTGTTAAAATGCTTCTCATTGACGAATAATCCAGCGACAGCACCAGGACCCCCGTTTAAATGTTTATAATTACACCAGAAGGCAAAGTCCACATCCCAGTCATGTAGTGAGTGCTCTATAGAACCCACTGAATGACAAAGATCAAAGCCAATTAGAATACCACGCTGATGCGCTTCCTTTGTTAGCGCTTCCATATCAAGAATCTGGCCGCTTCGATATAACACACCAGGAAGGATAATCAATGCCACATCATCTGTCATCGCAGATACAATATCATCATGCGCATAAAAGTGCCCGTCCTTACTACGAACATATTGAATATGCTCCTCAATATTTTCATAATGCAAACCTAATTGACTTTTTACTGCATATAAGTCAGTTGGGAAATTTAATTCATCAATAACAATTTTTGTTTTATTACCTGTTGGCTTATAAAATGTTGCAATCATTTGATGCATATTCACAGTAGTAGAACCTGTTGCAATGACCTCCTCTGGTTTCGCGCCTACAATCTTGGCCAGCTGAGCACCCACTTGCTCAGATAAATAAAACCAAGGATATTCCCCTTGCGTCCATCCATCAATGCCGTACTGTTTCCAAGAATCTAAAAGCGTCAACAGACTTGCCTCAGCTTTCTTTGATAAAAGCCCTAATGAATTCCCATCAAAATAAATGGTCTCTGGCTGAAGATAAAATTGTTCTCTAAATCCTTTTAAATCATCATTTTTGTCTAAAAAAGCTGCGTATTCTCTTGTAGGATTAAACTCCATATTAAACACCTCACCTTTCTAAAATATTGGTAGCATGGTCATCTTTTAACCACCTTATATTCATCTTATCAAAAAGTGACACAGTGTCAATATTTTTTAAAAAAAGAATTTTTATGTTTTAAAATCGATTTTTAATACATAAAACAGAAAAAAACCTCCAACAAGGGGAGGTTAATCAGTATAGAGGCCTTTCATATAAAAATGTACCATTAATTCTACGTTTTGCTCGATTGAGACATTTGGGTCTTGCAAGCAACGCCAAAGGAAACTCTCATTAATGTGATACCACATATTTGCAACATCTTTGGCATTTAGATGGGAGTATGCAATATTATTATTTTGCACATATAAAATATCTTTCTCAATATGATCAATAAAGTGTTGCTGAACAAGAGACCATTTTTGACGAATTTCCTCTGAGCTCCCTATTGCCTCAAGAACCAGCTTCATGAGCTTCTCGTTTTCTATACCTTGCTTATTGAATGCCTTTACCTGGAATGTAATTTGCTCTCTTGCTTCTTCCTTTGATTTCGGAACAAAGCTTAACTTCGCAATATTGTACATTTTTTCAAGAAGAGAATCGATTATTTCTATTAAAAGTGCATCTTTATTGGAAAAATAAACATAAGCTGTGCCATGCCCAACACCAGCTTCCTTAATAATTTGCTTCATCGTTGATTTCTGAAAGCCCAGTTCGAAAAATACTTTTTTCCCAGCCTCAATTAATGTCCTACGCGTTTCATGAGCACGGTCTTGTTTAATTTGACTACGATTCTTCATATTACACCAACTTCCACTTTCTCATTATACAGTGATAAAAAATAACAAGGTATTACATGAGGTTGAACAGAACCAAAGCCAATTTTGATTGTACTTCAATCAAAACTGGCTTTCCTTTTCATTATAACATTTTTATTATGACGAAATAAGAAGAAACCTTTTATTACAGTACACTACGTTTTTTCTGCACCCTAACAACACTTAATTTTCCCAAAAACGAGTAAGCTCACAATCGCTTGTTCAATATATTTTAATACAAAGTAAAAACCCCCTAGAGGCTAAAATCGAAGCACCCTTTAACTTCCATAACGATGATTTTGCCTCTTTTCAGCTAAGCCCTACCTTGCGAGAAAAATACGCTGCTTGCACACGATTAAGTAATAAACTTGGCTAATAGAAATTAAAAAGGCTGCCCATATTAAACTTATAACCTCAATTGTATTTTTTAATATTTAACTTTAAATTCTACACACATTATTTACTAACAAATAGTGCCCTAAAATAAAAGCGGCGTGTAAGCTCATATTAGCCCCCTCGCCACTCATAAATTTATCAATCCTTCAAGAAAATCAAATGACCCTTTTTCAAATATCCAATAGAGAAAATCAATAGTAATCTAAAGTAGCATGCGTAAAAACTGTTCAAAATGTACGCCTGCCTCGCGTGGAACTTGCTCCTTCGATGTAGCTTCAATCGCGGCGGCTAAAAATGTTTCTGCCAGCTTCATAGACTCTACTAAATCTTGCCCACGCATCATACCGCCCATCACAACGGATGCAAATAGATCACCTGTACCTGAATAGCTCTCACCGTTATAGTCGCGGATACTGTGGAAAGACCGCTGCGCATCGACAAACATATTGCCAACATAACGCTTGCCCGCAGCTGCTGTTGGTGGATTCAACCCAGTAATAATGACGTTCGCTCCAGTCGCCTGTTGTAGCTGTTGTCCTGCCTCTTCAAGAGTCTGAATATACTCGATATCGTTTTGATAGCGCTGCAGCTTCTCATACGACAAACCTGTAAGCAAGCAGCATTCCGTAACATTTGGTGTAATAATGTCAGCACACTTCACTAACTCTTTCATTCGATCAAGTAACTCACCCGTAAACATTTTATAAACCTCGCCATGATCACCCATCACTGGGTCAACAAGCAATGTCGTTTCATTGGCGTGAAACACGTCTAAAAAACGAAAGATATTATCGATTTGCTCCTTCCCTGTGACAAATCCTGTGTGAATGCCATCAAAGGTAGCTCCAAGCTTGCTCCACTCATCTACAAAATAGTCCATCTTTGACGTTAAATCCTCACAATAAAAACTCGAATACCCTGTTTGCGCCGTTAAAATAGCTGTTGGAAGCGGTACTGCTTGTACGCCCATTACAGACAGTACAGGTATCGCAGCCGTTAACGAGCACTTCCCAAAGGACGACATATCTTGAATTACAGCAACTTTTTTCATCATTCATTCCACCTAACTCATCCTGCTTATACTTACCTCATCGTATCACAATTAGAAAGATGCGAAAATAACCTCAATCTGACCTCTAATTTTTTTATAAAATTGACACTTTCACAACAGTCAGTCCTTTGCTAAAGTAAAAATCATCAAAATATTCATCATAGTGAGGAAGAGACAAATGCAAAATATACAAAGGCCATCATCCTATACAAAATCACGCACGAAAACATTTGATTTAGTCATTACAGCTATTTTAGCAGCACTTGTTTTCGTAGCTACCATGTTCATCAATCTTAAGCTACCGATCGGGCAAGGTGGACTTATTCATTTAGGGACATCCATGCTTTTCATTTCAGCCATTTTATTCGGACCTAAAAAAGGTGCACTTGCTGGAGCCATCGGAATGGGTTTATTCGATATCGTAGGTGGCTGGTTAATCTGGGCACCGACTACTATTATTTCACGTGCATTACAAGGCTTCATCGTTGGTAAAATCGCTTGGTCAAAAGGACATACAGGTGATAATCTTGGGCTGAATATTTTAGGGGCCGTCGTATCCATGCCTGTGATGATTGCCGTTTACTATGTTGGGCAAGCCATTATGTTCAATAGCTGGATTGCACCGATGGCATCCATTCCAGGAGACGTCATTCAAAACTTTGTCGGCTTAATGATCGCCATGCCAGTATGTGTTGTACTGAAAAAAACACCTTATTTTAAAAAGAATTTTTAATCTAAAGACGCCATCTTACTGTTTTGTACACTGCAACGATGGCGTTTTTTTATTGAGTAGTATGAAAAACAACGAATTTCTAGATAAAGCGAAACTAGCCTTGATCTTTTTCATACTATAGGGTGGAGGTGTAAAAATGCCAAGAGTAAAATACCGCGATGCAGACGTTGCTTTAATGGCAAGGATGATGAGAGCAGAAGCTGAAGGTGAGGGTCAACAAGGCATGCTTTACGTGGGCAACGTCATTGTCAATCGTGCAGTAGCATCTTGTTTAGACTTCAACGATGTTAGAACCATTGAACAAGTTATTTACCAGGTACAAGGTGGAAATTATTCTTTTGAAGCCGTTCAAAAAGGCAATATGTTTTACCAACGAGCGAGAGAAACCGAAAAAAGATTAGCGAAACAAAATTTAGACTTCTGGCGAGACCATCCAGCAAAATATGCACTCTGGTACTTCAATCCATATGCCCCATGTCCCCCAACATGGTACGGTCAACCGTTTACTGGTCAATTCAAAAATCATTGCTTCTATGAACCAGCTCCAGATACTTGTGAGAGTGTTTATATGGGATAGGGTAATATTTGAGTTCGCTACGCATTTTTAGTTATTCGCATTAACTTTTTTTAAATAAGGAAAAACATAAAAAAAACATATTATTGACCAATGAAATAAAAGGGAACAATCTAAAACTTAGATGTTCCCTTTTTGAAATTGAGTTAGGATAATTCAGAGGATGGAGCACCAACGTTCAAACGATTTTTATACATTTACGAACAGTAAATAATAAAATGCATTAGTGAAATTGATTTAAACTCCTAAAAGAATTATTTAATCTTGGAAACTAGTTAATATACCATCTTCAAAATAAAGATATTGCCCGTTTCCATAAACCCATTGTTCATAAGACCCGTATTCTGTTACTGTTCTATTAATATCATAAGGTGCGCCCCATAGTGATGCTAATACTTCGTCATATGTCATTCCAAGTGTAGGATTCATCCCCCTTGCATTTTCAATTTTTTCATTCATTACTTTTTTTTCTTCAGCTCTTCTCTCCATTGTATATAAATTACTTCGATATTCATGTTCTATCCATCCCCAATCATTTAGAGTTATTGGCCCAAACGATGATGGATTGGCATAAGACGTATTTGTTATTCCTGCTACAATTTCATCCCTCATTCTTCCAAAGTATTTAGGATTTACAGCAAGCGCTAGTGCTCCTGAAGCCTTATAGGAATTCTGATCGGTTTGTAAATATAAAGCATAATTATACATTGCTAAAAATTCTTCATTGTCTTCTAGTACTTTTGTATTTTCATATAGTTCTTGAACTTTTAGGAAATCTTTTGTTCTGACTGCTTGTTCCATCTCATCTAATTTTAACTTTTTCTCTTCTTCTATAATTTTTACAACCTTATTCCAATCTTCACGATTCAAAACGATTCTCATTCTGTTATATTTAGATCCCAAGAATTGAACATTTTTTTCCTGTATTAATTGATCTACAAATTTTGTACCAACTGCTCTAACTTTATCAAGTTCTGATTCTGATACATCTAAAGTTTCCATTTCAACTAAAAGATCCTCATATTTCCTTTCTTTTATAAGTGTTTCTAATGTTAAAATCTCTGCCTCAATACTGCTTTCCATACTTTTTTCTTTTATAACTTTTTCATCATTACAAGCAGACAACATTAAAATGAGACCAACACCGATTGCAACATGTTTAACTTTTAACACTGTTCATTACTCCTTTACGCTTTCCCCATTATGTAATATTGCTATAGAAAATCTTTTGTTCTTGAATGCAAAAAATAATAATGATCCATTGGTACTATTCTTATTTATCAATCTTCACATAAAAAAATAAATCCTATTCAGGGGAAACATCTTTTTAAATACCTAATTATGAAATATGTTACAAAAAGCTCAATATATACATTTTATATTTCTATGTAATTTTAATCAATAAGATAGTAAATTTATACTGCAATGATTACGTTGAAGAAGTAATATGGATTCGTTTTGTACAATAAAAGGGAATTACCTTTAATACAGGTATTCCCTTTTGTCATTAAATTATGGCGCAGTTTTATTCACCTTCAAAATCTATGCTCTGTTTATAAGTAGGATAAAAGTATGTTCTCAACCTCCTGTTTCCACACGCCTTTCCTTAAACAACATCACCCCAATTAAGCCCATAACAGAGAATGCGACTGGCGAGATGAAACCATAGTAATATCCCTCACCGATATTGCCTGAAGCAGACTGAAAATAATCTAAAATATAGCCAAACATAATGGGTAATAATGCTGCACTTAGAAAGCCCCCTGTATTGGCAAACCCCGAAACGATACCTGATTCAGCTAAAGGGAAAGTTTGGCGAACAGCTGCAAAAGTTAGGGCACTTGCACCATATCCAAAGCCGATGATAAAGAACAGGACAATGAGCATGAAAATGGATGGATGCCCTTTCAATAAAAGAAAGGCAAACCAACACACTAAAACTGCAATATGAACAACAATATAAGGCTTTTTAATCGTTCCTAACCACCCTGCAATCCAGCTCGTTAACGGAGCTCCCATCAGTGCCCCAATCAATCCAATCATAATGAGCTGGCTTGCCTCTGCACGTGTCATCTCATACATATTGATCCCATACGGAACAGCCCATGAGCTGATAAAACCAACATAGCCTCCCACAACGCCAAAATGACAAAAAAATAAAGCCCACGCTTGTCGACTCGAACATATTCTGCGTAATAAAACAGAGGTTTTTTCACGTTGTACTTCCTTAGTTACTACTACTGATTCTTCTGCAAAAATTCGTTTTGTAGTTTTCACAAGCACACAATAAAGAAGCACTCCACATAAGCATAATAAAAGTCCCGTTGAAAAAAATGTGATCCGCCAACCAAATAACAGGATCAAAGTCGCAAAAGGGACTGTCGCCAATAAGAAACCAAGACTCCCGGTCATCCCAGCAAAACCAATTAATCGGACAAACTCCTTTTTCTGAAACCATTGCGCCAAAATGAGCACCATATTCACCCATATGGTCGCATCCCCTACCCCTGTAAGCATTCTAGAAAAAAATAGCACGAATTCATGTGTACCTAGACTATAAAGAATTGTACCTAATCCTGTAAGGGTGGCACCAACGATAAGAAAAAAGTTCGGCCCAAACCGATCCGCTAAAATACCCATCGGAATCTGCAAACCCGTATACACAAAAAATTGTATACTCGTCAATAACCCAATCGTCGATGCTGTCACACCAAAATCCTTCATCAATTGATCCGTAATTAACCCTGGAGCAGTTCGCTGACTTGCCATTAACAAATAGGTAAACAATACAGCAACAAACACAACCCATCTGTACTTGTGACGTTGTTTATCCAATAATCACTACTCCTATTAGCTTTTATTTTATGTATATGAATTTTAGGTTGGGGGGAAGACCTTTTTTGTTTAATTAAAGTAGACGGCAGAAAATTGGCTATTAAGAGAAAGAAAAAAAGCAAAATTTATTCTGGAAGGATTATAATGAAATGTTTACAGCCCTCTCTGTACAAAGTTATCTATTGTAGTCATTCCAATCTTAAATTGGTTACAAAATTTAATTACTCACTGTAAAACATTAATAATTCATAGCATCTAGTTATCTCACTAATTATTTATAATCTACTAAAATTATACTATTAATTAATGTATAATTTTTATAAATTAAATGTAGGAGGTTTTTTTATGGTTAAGTGGTGGATGGTACGTGCGGGAGATAATAATGAATTAATTGATACTTATTTAAATAACGGAATTGCATCAATTGGATGGCCTGCATTAGGAAATCCACAGCGTTTTAAGAGCAAAGAAGAAATGATTAGATATGCTGACGAAAAATATGAGGAGCGCAAGCCTGCTACACGCTTAAGTCAGATGAGTCAGTTATGGCGATTTATTAACGAGATAGAAGTAGGAGATAAGGTGCTTTCCTATTCAAAAGAAAAACGCGAATATATTATTGGTACAGTTACAAAAACTCATTTTAATGATACTACTATAGGTAATTTAAATTATCCGAACCATATCTCTGTAGACTGGCAAAAAGAAAAAGTTTCCCGTGATCAATTAACACCTTCTTCAAAAAACACATTGGGATCCACTCTTACTATTTTCAGAGCAGATTCTGTAGCAAATGAATTTACTCAAAAAATTTCTGGAGTACAGCAAAATATTATGCCTATAACTAATGACGATTCTTTTTTGGAGGAATTTGAAGGAAAAGCTATATCAATGATCTCCGATAAAATAGATTTACTAGACCCGTGGCAAATCCAAGAGGTTATTGGCGGTCTTTTACAAGCGATGAATTACAATGTACGAGTAAGTCCAAAAGGGCCTGACGGTGGAGTAGATGTTTTAGCATATAAAGATTCGTTCGGTTTTGAAAAACCTATCATTAAGGTTCAAGTTAAACATAGAAAATCTACTGCAGGATCCCCCGAAGTACAACAGCTACTTGGGGCAAATCCAAGGGAAGGTAATTCTCTTTTTGTATCAACTGGTGGGTTTTCAAATCAAGCTTTAGCAGTGGCCAAACAAGAAGGAGTTAAAACTCTTGATTTAGAAGAACTTGTTGAATTAATTATTCAGTGGTATGACAAGATGCCAAATGAAACTCGAGCTTTATTGCCATTAAAAAAAATTTATATTCCCGAATAAGATCCTCACAAAGCGAGAGGACTGGCTTAATTGATGAATAAATAATCGCTTTTTACCAGTCCTCTATATTTATATTTAACTTTTATATATTTTCTACATGTTCAAATGATTTAAGTTTAAATCATTTGAAATAAAAAATCATCTACTACCTGCCAAATTAATTCATTCGATATCATTATCTTTCCAAAGGATACTATTATTTCAATCAAGAATATGTTCAATGTTGTATGATGTAGTATAAAACAGGCACCTCTATTTAATATTTAATTTAAAAATTTAGATCTAATCCCTGCATCACCTACCTTCAAGTATTTATGGTATGGGTCCCTTATCACAAATAACTATGTCAGTTCAATTAAATACGAAAAAGGTATGTTAAAAGTTTAGCAAACTTTAACACACCCTTATACAATCACTAATCAAAAGCAATTACATTCACTTCTTATTCTGTATCCCACGAATTGTACTTTTTGGAATCGTAGCATCATGTTCCACAATGAATACTTTCGAGAAGCAGTTGTAATACGTTTCATCATGTCCCTTTGGCGACACAATAATCAGTTTACGTTGTAGCTCTTCGGCATAGAGATTAAACACTTTATTTTTTCGCTCATCATCTAATGCGCTATCAAACTCATCGAGTACGATATAGCCTGGTGAAGTGGCTAAGTTTTGTAGTAGTGCGAGTGCAAAAAGGAGTGAACTTAGTGATTCCTCCCCACCTGATACACCTAGCCCCACCTTTCCACTACGAGCCTTCATACTCACATCTTCAAGCGCACCTTGATGCCCAATTTTACGCGCTTTAATATAAAGTCGGAAATTGACACGACCTGATTTATCTTCAATGCGTTCCTTTTCAACTTGCCCCTCAAATTGAAACAAATCCATATACTTTTGGAAAAGCGTATTGATTTTTATCAAGTGCATCGTAATCGTGGTTTCTAAACGGCCCTCTAGCTCATTTGCACGAATCGTATTGCTTTCAAGTAATTGCTCCGATTTCGCTAGATCAGCATTTTTCTTATCGAAATCAGCCTTTTGTTGATCATAATTTTGCTGGGCATTTTCGTTAATTTTTTCTAAGCGGGCATTGCGTAGCTCTGCTTTAGCTTGTTCAATTTCAGCCTGTAGCATTGTCAATGATAAGCTCGTCATGAGTAGTTGTTCGTCTAGTTGCTGTGCTTCTTGTGGTAAAACCTGTTCAAGTTCAATTTTATCAAGCTCACAGCGACTTTTCATCGTTTCATCCAACTCCAACTTTTCCTTAGCCTTTTGAATCGATAAATCATAACCTGTTATTTGACTTTCGACGATTTTTAAATCGCTTTCGAATAGTTGTTGCTGTTCACCAAGTTGTGATTGCTTGCGTTTTTGCTGATGATTTTCATGCTCTTTTGTCTCTTGTTCCTTAATAAGTTTTCGAATGTTTTGCTGCAAATATTTTCTTGTCCGCTCAATCCGTTGTAGCTGCATTTGCTGCTCTGCAAAGGCACCGAGCTCCTCATGAATTTGCCATTGTTGCTTATAAAGATTCTGATGATACTGTACATCAATTTGCTCGCCTTTCAGCTTTTCTAGTTGGATTTCAAGTATGGTTTGCTCATCATCAATATCTGACAATTTTTGCTCGACAAGCTCAAGCTGCTGCCTATAAGATGCATAATCCGCTTGTTTTAATAGAGTACTTTCGGCTAATTGGATCGTATGAAGATGACCTTGTAGCTGTTTCAACTGTTGTTGATTTTCTTCGTATTGTTGTTCTAAATATTGCTTCTCGTTCATTGTTTTTGTATATTTCTGTTGTACTTCCTGTAACAACTTTTCGATGGCCAAATCACTTAAAATATATTGAGCCGCTTCCTGCGCACCGCGAATACCGCGCGTATCATATAATAGACCTTGCTCGATTTTCGGGCTCTCTAAGAAAAATTGCTGCACCCACCAAAGTGCCTTATTCGCATAATTCTGCTGCTGTTCAGGTAAATCGCTACGAATTTGTAAGCCATACTCAGGTAGCTTCGAGATACTTTCAGTCGGCACAAGCTGTTGAAGTGATACATAATACAAATCATTGACTGGCTTATAATTTTTCCCAACATAAAAAATGGTATATTTAATCGCCTCCAGCTGCTGTTCTAGCTGCACTGGAACTGATGGCATAAGCTCGATCAACTCACGTAATGTATACGCCTCTAGCTGCTGCTGCTTTAAATGAAGTAGTCCCTGCTGCTGGCGTTTGGATACAACCTTTTTTTGTTCATACAGTGTCACTTTCTGTTCCAACATTTTTAATTCCATTGTAAGATGCTGTATCTGTTCAAAACCTTGCTCATTTTGCCGTGATAGAGTGTTAATTTGCTGCTCGATTTGCGCACTGCTTCCATAAATTGCTTTGTGCTTTTCTGCATTTGTGATTTTTTCTTTTAGCTCTGATGAAGTGATTTCTAAACGGACTTTTTCTTGATCGAGCTCGCGTTGTTGATGGCGTAGTTGGGTGTGCTGATTACTGAGCCCACTTATTTGGTTTGTAATTGTAGCTAATTGTTCATTTGTTTCTTCTAGCTTACGTTGTGTCGTTTCGGCATCAAAATGTAAATGCTTTCGCTTTTCATCGATTTCTTCAAGCTGCTGCTCTAACTGCTGCTGCAAGGCTTGTTGCTGTGTGTCTTCATCTTCTTTTCGCTGTAATTTATTGGTAATATTGATTAATTGCTGTGACAATGTCGCAATATTCTCCGATAATTGTAATTTTTGTTGCTCTAGCCTTTCAATATTACTCTTTAATTGTTGCTGAGTAACCGTTAGTTTTTCCTTTTCCACTTGATATTTAGCCTTTTGCTCAGCCATCCTTTCCATTGAGGTGCTATAATACGTGATGATTTGATGGAGCAACGTATAGTATTTTCGGCCGGATGTGAAAATACGTTTTTTGTTATCTAAATATTTATTGAGCTCGGTTTGAGCCGCATTTACACTTAATTCCGCACCTTTTTGAATACCCTTTAAATATTCAATTTCCGTGCGAACTTCTTTAATTTTTTCTAATGAATTTTCCCATTCCTTTTGCATGTCAGAAATCTCAAACATGTCACTAAATTTGCGGAAACGCTCTTCCGGGTACATCGCCGCAAATTGATTGACTTCTTGTTGATACCAAATTAAATAATAAACATCTGGTTCAATTTTATAGCGCACACGTAAATCCTCGCGATACGCCTTGAGTGTACGACCCGCTGTACCACCAGATGTATAGCGGGCATGAGATGTTAAATTAGCTGTATCTTGCCCATTTAACACCTCATACTCGCGCTGAATCGGGCTATTTTTCGTATCTTGATTGACTGTCAGCTGAAAGGCGATAAATTTAGGACCATCAATTTTCGTAGGTCCTTCATTTAAAAAGACGAGTGTTATACATGCATACCAAGGGTCATTTGCTTTTAAATTTGTTGAACGAAGTCCCTCTAATTCTACCTTCGAAGAATGTAGCACGGCACCAAGGCAAAATGTTAATGTCGATTTCCCTACACCATTTGGACCAGTAATTAAAATATGCTCGTCTGCTTCCCCAAAATCAATGTTTCGCGGTGAGTAGTCGCGAACACCATGAATTTTCAATTGATACGGGATCATTCGTTTTCCTCCTTGATATGTAGGTTATAACGATTGAAAAACTTCATTACTTCTTCTTTACTAAGCTGTGTTTCCTGGGCAAATTCCGTTGTACGTCGTAAAAATGATTCTGAAAACATATGTACTCCTATGGCTGTTAACATATATGCCTCTTCAGAGACGGATTCGTAGTCTGTAACCGCGCCAATTTTTTTCAGTTGGTCGATATTATTTTTTAATTTGCGATTGGCATTTAGCGATTCATGGCCAAAATCAACTAGGATTTGATGCAGCAGCGTAAATTCATGCCCGAGTACTTCTTGGTGATAAAACAAATACAACATAATCGCGAGTGCCTCACTGCTTAATGTTGATTTCGCATGTTTTGCCGTTACATGCATCATGACAATCACGCGGTCTCGACGATCATCATAAATAATACGGAAATAGCGACTTAACGCAGCATTTAAACGATTGATGAATGAATGGAAAGCATCATCATCTCCACTTTTAATGCCAAGCAACTTTTCTAAATCCTTCTTAGCTAAGCCGTAATTTGCCCCTTTGATCGATGCAGATGAAGAAAATAATAACTGCATAAATGCTAATTCTTCTTCGGTAGTTAAATAACCCTTTAAACTATTCATCATCATGAGGGTATTGTCGAACGGTAAATCGTTTGTCGTCATCGTCTATCCACTCCCATTGTTTTTCATAATCTTTCGTTTGTTCGATAGGCTGCTGTTCAACCTTATTGTTACTAGTTAATGCGGAGACAGCTAATAATGAAAGAATTGCATCATGCCATCTATTTGAGCTTGATTCCACAATGAGCTCTTCCATTTCTGTTTCACCATGTTCACTTAAAAAATTTTCAATTCGCTCTGTATCAATTAGTGATTGGGTCATTTTCCATGAAACCTCCTCCAAGGCTTCTTTTATTGGACGAACATCCATTTCGGTCTCTTCATATTCAGGCTCAGGCTGATGAGAAATCGGCTTTTCTAGCTTCGGTTCATACGTTTGCAAATAATGGATGGCATCTGTAATATCCTGCGGACCAATTGGTGCAGCAAATTTCACAGGGACCCACAGGCCATCCATCGCCTCTTCTTCATATTGATTTTGTTCCATAAAACTTAAAATATCATGGGCTGTCGGGATATTCGGATTAGCTTCTGGTGAATGCATCGCCAAAATAAACTGGCGCACTTTTTCAGGTGAAATGGTGTTAGCGGTAGGTGTGAGCTGCATATTGACAAAGCGGATATATTTTGTAAGCAAGCTTAAGCTAAGAGAAGCCCCTTTTGAAATGGCAGCTGTTCCGCGGCGCATTAAATCGCTCATTTTCGTACTTTCTTCGACAGTGCCAAACTGTTGTAAGCGCTCATTTAATTTTGTTTCAAGCTCTTGCATTAGGTGATTAATTTTCTCCAACTGCGGTAAGGCATTGCGATCAGCAAGGAGTTCAAGCTGACGTTCCTCTAATTGCTTAATCGCCTCTTCAACGTTGTATATCATCGATGCAATTTTATTCCCCCCAGAAATCCCTTGATCGTCGTAGGCAGCGCTTATTTCGGCATCGCGTCTCGCTTGAAATAGTGAGCGTCCTATATCATCCTGCAAATAATAGGCAAGCGCATCGTTACCCATTCGAATTAACCCATCCATTAGATTTTTTCCACGGTCACGCATTTTAATTTGACGGCTTTGTTTAACAATCCAATTATTACGCTCTAAAATCATAAGCATTCTCGTAATTTGTGCTAACGTTGGTGGATCATTGTCCTGTAAATACGTAGACTGATATCGGTAGTACAGCACTTCTTCGTTATCGATGGCATCTTTAATGCCCAGAGAGGCCTCATTAATTAACTGAATGACATTTAAAAATCGAATGGTTTCGATTGGGGAATCGTACATTTTTTCAGTACTTAATTCCTTTAATACACCTGCTAATGATGCTAAATCACGCATTGATTTCATGAATTCCGCGGTTTGATAATCACTTGTAAAAATCGAAATCGGTTCTTTTACATCCATTTGATCCACTGTTCAACTCCTCCTAACTGTTGCTCCTGTTCATGTGCCTCCTGTACTTGAGCTGCATAGCTTTCGATTGAATGATACAATTTATAATCACGCCCAACAATTTTTACCGATCCCTTAACTAAAGCGGCGGCATATTTGGCAATCGTGATGCCCGAGTTATCAGTATCTGTCCAAATAATCGTTTGTTTAATAGCTGATTGCAGTAATTGCTCTATAAATTGTTTATGAGCCGAACGAATTTGTCCGTCTAAACAAACGATACAAGAATTCGTTTGCCGCAAAAATTCCGTCTCTACAGCCATACGTGTTAAAATAGCACGGTTTTCAACAAGCCATAATGTTGTACTTGTCGTTGTAAAAGGTGATGTTAAGACCGCATTATCCGTCGTCGCATGTACCGCGCCAATTGCATACGTCGCAACACTGCTTTGTATATTACCAGTAAAATAAATTGGCACAATTTTTCCGATGCTTACAAGCCCATAAAGCGTCGGGTCAATCCGACTTTGCTCCAACTGCGCTAAAAAAGCCTCCCGCTCTTGATCAAATACTTTTGAACCTCCTATCTTATCGTGTAAGCTCGCGCCGATCTCCTTAAAATCAAATAGGTCCTTTTGCACAGATAACGCATAAAACGCTAAACAAAACTCAATATATTTCATTCTCTTTTGCACCGTCCACTGTTTAGGCAGCGCATTCCATTCAATCGCCTGTTGAAATATCTCTGGTAACGCTAGTTTTTCGGCCTTTTGTTGTAACGCCTGCATCTGTTGCTGTTGTTTTGTGAACTGTTGTTGTTCGTTTTTTTGTTGCTCTTCTATGTAAGCCGGGCCAATGCGGTAATAATCCTCCTTAACGCTAATGCCGTCCGTGTGATAACGAATTTCGCGCACAATCCAGCCCTGTTGTAACCACTGTTGAATCGTGTCATTCGATTCATGTAATGTTCTTTTCGCATTTGGTGTGAATTTATAAGATGCTAATTTTTTAGGAAGAGGGGAAGTAAATTCTGTATGCATTGTCAACTTTAAATGCGCGACTTTACGGAATGTACGCGCCGTCTTTTTGACAATCGTCATAACAAATAGTTGCTCTTGCTGTTCTACCTTTTCAATCAACTCATCTTTTTTCAAAAAATACGATTGGATAAATACCTCATGCATTGCGAAACCCTCCTATACTTTGTGCCCTGTTTAGTAGTAGCGTACCATATGTTTTGATTGTTGTGGGAAAAGGCAATAAGCCGTACCACCGTACCAGCGATGGTTATTAAGTAAATTTACTTGGCGGCACATGCGTAAAAGTTATCTATAAACTGGTGGCAACTTTTGGGACGCAGCCATTCCCTATTTCTACATCTTAAATTTAATCTTATTATAATTCCTAGACTTAGCTATTTCACGAGAACTTTCATTTCCATTTAATGTAATGATCAACAGCTTGTACTGACGATGATTTGACCATAGAAAAACTGCACTCTTATTTTAGGTTGTGCCTAAAATAAGGTTGCAGTTCGATATAAAGGATTTTGAAAATGTTACAAAGAGAGAAGTCACAAAGTATATTGTCGTGGAGAGTATTCAATAGCAAACTCCCATTCCAACAATATAAATGTTTTCATACAAATCGAGGAAGAGAATTTCTTAACAAACTAGTGTAATTGCAATGATATTTTTAACATATACTCTTCCAACTATATGTGAAGCGAGGTAAGGAAATGGACGAAAAAGGGACTAGTGGCTTTATTATATTAGTCTATGCAATTGGATTGATTACTGCAGTTTTACTTTTATTATTATCTAATAAACTTTTTACTCCTCTTTTAATTGAAGTCAATTCTGGAAAATCAATTATTAACTTATTTTTTAACAAAGATGATCATTTAAATTTCACTTTAAACTTGATTGTTCCTTTATTACTACAAATAGTTGGAATAATCATTCTGGTAATTATTTTTTTGTGTTTAGTAAAAAGTATTTTTCTATGTGAAGATACTTCATCAATCAAAATTATTATGGGAATATTATCGTTGCTATTAATAGCTATGTTGATAAAAGCAATGATAGTTGTTTGGCCTATAATACAAATCACATTCTTATCTATCATTTGTTTTGTATTTATGATTGTGGTACTTGGCTCACTTATTAACTCCACTCCTAGCTCACAATAATTTACGAATTGACATCATCAAATAGAAGCAACATTGCTACGCCATTGAAATGGAAATAATTATCCAAAATAAAAATGAGTACGGTGCGAGGTCACCCCAATAAATTTATATCTTGTGAGCGAACTAGAATCGATCTCATCATCTACCGGTGCCATCCCTAAGAAATATTTAAAAGCCATATCAGATTTAACGTTCAACTAAATCGACATCTGATAAATCATAAATGGCTTTCAGGAGTATATAATTGAACATACGAATGGATGGAATCGTATTTCGCCCTTATCCAAACAGTACTTTGATTTTAGTTGGTCTACTATCACTAAAAAATCTACCAGTTCATTGATTTGGCGAAGCATATTATCATTTGGAATGATTAAATTATATAATGCCATATCAGATTTAAGTTCAACGTTTCTTGTTTAGAAATCATAATCGAACCACCTCGATCGAGCTTGTTTTCCTTTTATTATACTATTGAGAAGAAATTGAACGAACAGAAAAAGGGATTGGAGAATTAATTCTGTTTCTCCAATCCTTTTAATATTATGTTGTACTTTTTCAGTACCTTAGTGCAATACCGGACTCGTTTTATCCAAGCTTTTCAATGAAATAACCGTGTCTAACTTTTAGGGGTCTGTTCACATAAGGATTTAAACTTTTTTGAGATCGTTTGATTTCGATATATGGAGACTATGTTCGTTCTCTCGAGTACTTTTTCTAAGCAAATATCAAGTCCGCACAGAGTAAAAACTTCATCTAGAATAGAACTGTCCCAACAAAGAAATCTGCCCAGCTGTTACATATTTTTCCTTAGAGCTCCTTTATCTCATTTTGATAAATAAGCCTCGACAATATAGCTTGGGTAAAAACCATTGAATCCTATGAAACGTTTTCAATCTCTAATAAAGAAATATATTGTGATTTAGTTCTCTAGAAATTACTTTATAATGATCACAAAATTATTTCTCCAGTCATATGATTGAAATTTCCATTATCTCATTCCTTTACTATTTGTTTAAGTCTTTTAATATCCTCTTCCGATTCAACAACATGCATCTTTCTATGACAATTCGGACATAAAGCAACAGTATTTTCAACTGTGTCCTCACCACCATTTGAAAGCCATTCTATATGATGTGTTTCTAAATAAGGTTCACCCTTTTTATTCAAAAAAGGAACTTCCTGTTCACACAGTTCACATATTCCTTTAGCTCTTCTTTTCGCATATTCCGCTACATACGGATTCCTTTCATAAATTTTAACAACCGTATTTCGAGACCCCACTTTTTTTGCACCAAATTGTTTTGCTCTCGCTTTTACTTCAGTAGTTGATAATCGTTTCATTTTCTTCTGTTTTTCAAATAAATACTGTTCCATTAAATCTTTTGATATAAATGAAGCCTCTTCACTATATTTCAATTTAACAGGGAAAACCCAAACTTTTCTTTGACGTCCATCCTCACCTAGCTGTTCTTCTTGATAAGGCACATCACAAAGAAAAATAGGACCGAGATATGTATATTCATTTTTCTTAATAACTTCAAAAAGGAAAACTTCTACTCCATTTGTACTTGATTCATTTAATGTACGATTTTGTGCAAAATTAATATTTTGATCTCCATTTTTACCCATTCCGGTATAATGAAGAATATCTCCCTCCCAGCGATCATCATATAATCCTTTTGTATGATCAGTCACAACTACGAGCGTGTTTGTTTTATTTGACTTTCTCATTCCCCCCATATTTCCACATTTAAATATATCTTTTATTACATCATTAGTAACTACTTGTCCAATCTTTAATACTGGATCAAATTCCATATACCATCCACTTCCAATTTCCAGTTGTAATGTCTTCCGATGATTACTCACACTAATAAAATCTTTTATTTACCCACAAAAAAATCACTTGACAAAAAACCTCTCTTGTACGTAAGAGATCATATATATTTAAAGCAATTTACTAGTGTTTGTTCCTATATTTATATCTCATTGTATTTAGTATTTTTTCCAGCAAACTTTTCAATTGGATATTTTTCATTATTTTTTTGAAGTTTATTATTTATTATTTTTACTAAGTCCAAATCCGTTTCATTCGCAAACAATATCGCATAAATCAAAACATCCGCTAGCTCCTCCTTCATCTTATCTACATTCTTTTCAACTGCTTCCTCACTCGTTTTCCATTGAAATAGCTCTAATAATTCACTTGCTTCTAATGATAAGGAGAGTGCTAGATCCTTAGGATTATGGAATTGCTGCCAGTTACGTTGGTCTCGGAATTGCAAAATACTTTCACGTAGTTGTTCTAACTCACTCATACTATTCACCTGCTTTTTGATATTCTAGAAGTTTATTGCGCAACGCTTCATCACTTGAATAAATGTACAGACCTTTAATTCCACGCTTCATCAAGATATTGATTGAGTTTAGGACGATTTTTTCCTTTGCCCCATTTACATTTTCAATTCCGTCCATACCTGTATATGCACCTTTATCCATATACTTACTCGTATCAATGATGATTTCATCTTTAGTAGCGTCAAATTGAACAGATGGCCCAAGCACAACGCCAACATAATTTAAATCAAAGCCTTGTATTGTATAAATTGATCCAGCCTCATGAACGGTTTCTGCTTTTTCTGCCCATGTATATTTCGTACTTGTTGTATTCCATGGCAGTTGGTATTCACCATTTGATTCCTTCACGTAGTAGGTTCCACCATCTTTTTTATGTATGTAATCAAACGTTGATACAACACGACTTAAACCGTGCTGAGTATTTTTGTGTTTAATTTCATCATGCATGTCCTTCAATGATTCAAATACTCTAAATTCATAGTTTTTGTCTTTAGGAAGGGGCAATAATTTTTTTCGCTTGAATTCATTTATCCAATTGATTACGTCATCATTTGCTTGCATGCGGAATTGATTTGTTAACTGGTATTCTTCGTGAAAAGCACTTAATTTCTTAAGCCCTTCTAATGTTGCTGCTCCCCATAAACTCTTCAGTTTTAGTACTTGATCTTGATCATAAATAATGACAACTACCTTTGCCAGCTTCAAAAACTCATCTAAATGATTATTGCCGTGGAAGCCATTATAAGTATCTGGCTTTGTTAGCAATAAATGTGCTTCATCTACGAAAATGATATCAGCCTTTTTTCCCTCTTTTTGCAACATATTAATCAAAGATGTAGGTTTTGCAAAGTTTTTCCCTTTTAAATGTTTCACCTGTTTTGCTATGTTTTTATATGTTTTAAACATTTCCTCATGGTTTACAGCTAAATAATTTTCTGTACGATATAAATTTGAAGATGCTTCTTCTACTCTTTCTTGAATCGTATTGAAAATAGAACTTAACACAACGCTTTTTCCAACGCCCGCTTCACCTTCAATGATTAATAGACTTCCATATTCACTTGTGTTTTGAGTAACTCGTTTCTCACAAAACTCGAGTACTTTATCTTTTAATTCAAGTTGTTCTAAAGATAAATCTTTGAAAGGAGATAATTTAAAAATATCTTTGTTTTCAATTACATGTAACTCATTGTCAACAAGCTTTTGTTCATATAGTTTTTGCCAAAGTTCTTTAAATAGTTGTTGATCGTAATAAGGTTTATTGTAGTAGTTATGAGTAAAATCGTTAGCCGTCTTACTTTTATTTTGAAGCGTATATTTTTCATCACCAAGGAAATAGTTAATCAGTTTTGTCTCTAGATGAAAGGTTGCTGATCGATTAAAGTGTTCGTGCTTAATCAAATTTACTTGTTGAATATTTTTACGGGCTTTTAAATGAGCTTTCATACGATTTTTAAAATAAACCGTTTCACCAATATAAGCTTCTTTATTGCCATTCAAAACATAGATAACTGGATAATTTAAATACTGCTCTTTGTTGTTAATTTGATTGATACTTTCTTGTATAAAAGGCCATGATAGTATTTCGATAGCTGTCATTTCTTTTCTCCTTATCACAATACCCTAGTTAAGAATCATTATTTATAGAACTTTCTAACTAAATTTCACGTTATTATTTTATCATAATTACCCCTTTTTGTTTGTAAAGACCGCTAACCAAAATGGAAGCTAATTATTATTCGAATCATATATTTAATCTATCACTTAATTCAATTAAGAGTTACTTACTTAGTTGCGCTCTGGTTTCAGGGATGCTATAAATAAAGTTAATTTTTCATTAGATAAACCTTTTTAAAACCATTGTTTTCTATTATTGAATCCGATGTTTTAAAGATGGAGATGCTGAGACATTCAGGTTTTAAAAAACAAATATATAAATTAATACTAAAGGTTAGAGCATTGAAGAGTTTGAAACATACATTCACTTAAATTCTTTTACCTTCCTTTGAGTCAAAAAGTTTGATCTCAGTTTAAAGAGAAAAACACTTGGTTATCTCACCTCATGACTATCTCCCCCTCAATCGTAGTTGGGGCTTAATTGTAATTGCAATATCACACAGCAGATTTTAAGCTTTTTATCAAAACAGAAAAATGCAGTCAAATCATGTAATTTCTGTCCTCAATCGAAGAAGTCGGCCCCAGCTACATGGCTATGTTGTTTCAAATTATCGAGGAACGGATATCTAATGACGAGTTTCTATCACCACATCTAAAATTCGGGAGAATATTAACTCTACGACCAATTGAAAAGAAAAAACATAGGGAGATATTAATCTTCCTATGTTTTCATTCATATTATTGATCTGTTTGTTCTTGCTTCTTTTTCAAATACTCTGCACGTATTTTCTCAAGTTGCTGCTTTTTATCGAATTTGGCAGGTTTGTGTTTTTCATGATACTTAGCCACAGCTGCCTTACCTTTGGTATCCAATTGATATTTCCCCACTTTGGTTCACCTACTTTTCCTGTCTTAAAGAAAATCTATTCAACAAATATAATATACCTTATTTTGCTGATGTATACATTTTTACTATATTGGTGTACTGCCTAACCTTAAATTCAGTAAAAGCTTAGTAAATAATTCATAGCCAAATGTATTTAAAATATTTGTATCCGTACACATTTCAGATGATGTTACCTTTATTCTTATTTATGTGACGTAAATCGTAAAATTTCCGTTCAATAAACGATATAGTTTCCACGCATTAATACAAAAGAGCTTTTCGGGAAAATCCCATTCCAAATTAATATAAAACACCTAGATAAATCATAAAAGTTCATAAAATAATGCTTCCGAAACTCCAAATTCGACTAGAATTTAAACTTTTGGAAGCATTATGTTTGATATTTTTATTTTAGGAAATCTTATGGTTTAATCCACTTTGTAACCTAAACTTATTACTACCTATCTCCAACATTGCCTAATTCTTCCTTCTGAAAAATACTTTTGTTACCTAATTCCCTTTGGATTTTCCTATACTTGGATAAAAACCTTGGTTATGTAGTATGGTAGCAGCAACTTCTATTTCAGCTACAATTTTAGCTATTCTTATTTTTCTCAATTCAGATGAGTATGCTTTGTATCGCTTAACAATTTTTTCGCATAAATCTGGCGCATTCTTTCTAAGCATTTTTTTTCGAAATAAGCTGTTCAAGAAAAGTTGCGGGATACTTGGTCACCTGAACAAATTGTCGGCCGCTTGTATCAAGGACATCTGCGTTTTAAAACCATCTATCGCTGGATTTAGGATGGTCTTTTAGAAGTGCCTATAACCGTTCTCCGTCAAAAAGGTAAGCGTCAAAAGCCCCGCGAAACAAGGGGTAGATTTAACATTGGTACACCAATTTCTAAACACCCAAAAGAAGTACGTAAACGTGAAACCTTTGGACATTGGGAGTTAGATACAATTGTATCTGGACGTGGGAAAGCAAAAGGTTGTGTAGCAACATGTATTGAGCGAATGACACGGTGGTATGTTGGCTTTTTGATACCAGATTGCTCAAGAGCAGTACGTCTTCTTCATACTAAATTACCAAAAGGCACTATAAAAACAGCCACAACAGACAGAGGTAAAGAATTTAGCTGCTATAAAGTATTAGAAAAAGACTTGAAAATTGATGTTTATTTTGCGGACGCATATTCTTCTTGGCAACGCGGAAGTAACGAAAATGGAAATGGATTACTTCGCGAATTCTTCCCTAAGCAAACAAATTTCGAAGAAGTATCACCAGAAGAACTTACAGAACCATTAAACTATATCAACAATCGACCAAGAAAATGTCTTGGTTGGAAAACTGCAAACGAAGCTTTTAATGAGCAATTGTTGCACTTAATTTGACAAACCATCGTATAAAAAAAATAAAGCTGACTTTAATAAGCCAGCTTTACCCACCATTTACTGTTTATTACCTCATGATTACAAAAATGTGCATAAGTAATATACTATGAGTTTCTATTATTTATTCTTACAATTTGAACTCCAAATACAATTGAATTGTAATAAAAGTAATTAATACTATCACAATCCACAGGTTGTTAAGCCACTTTGAACCTGTTTTATTATTTATTTTTTTATAATGGATTAAATAAAGCTCAAACATCCAAAAAATCCAAATAAAAATATAAATGATATAAAAGTTTTGTTTTGTAGTAAATATTACTGTAAACATCATTAAAAATATACAATACAAAAATACTCTCATTGAAAGAAATGTTATCATTAAAAATTGAATTATAGGTTAGAGAACGCCTATATTTCCCCTTCTTTTTACTGTAGTAATCTTATCTATTCTACCAACCATTGAAATAACCATTTTTACGTTTTGCATCTCTTCGATCGAGATAATCAAATAGAATTTCACCTGGGCTACCTATATTAACCAAGAAATCGGTAAACACAACTAAACCTGAAATTATACCACTTATCACTAAATTAGACACACCTCTTCTTTGAAGGGATTTTCTAATACTTTTAGCGAATATATGTTTCTTAGCTTGGGCAAGTTGTTTGACGCTTTTCAAAAAGAGTTTACCACTGACTAAGCCACCCAAACCAGATACAGCAACCATTAAAGCCATATTTATTAACGTCGATAATATTTTCTTAGAATTCCAAAGAGCGTTCTGTGTCATTTCCTTCAGTTTGGGTTGGGAATTTTTTACGTATTGTTGTATCCACCATTTTAGAGTTTCCTTGGATACGTACAATTGTTGGATCAATGACAATAGGGTATTGTCTTTTAGTATCCTGTAGCCAAGCTGTATCTGGAGTTAAATCAATCCATAAAGTATTGTTTTCTTTTCGTGTTTTTAACGAGATATTATAAGATTTTGCTTCCTCTGGTATAGAAATTGTACCGTCAATAGATTGAAAGCCTGCAGGTTTATAAGCATCATACATAAACGGTGCTTCTATAACATAAACCAACTCACCTGTTTTGGCGTCCTTTAAATGGATTTGATTATTAATTTGTTCATATGTCAAACTTTCAAGGGATAGCTGATATGAGAAGGTTTGTGGTATCCCTTTTTCGGGCTTTTTGTTAATTATAATATCTTCTTTTACAAAGTTTTCTCCAACAGAATATGTAGTCGAAATATTATCAAAAACATTTTGGTACTGAATTTGATTATCTGTAGCAACCCCGATAACCTCTTTAGCAGGAATGATTTCACCTTTTTGTTCCATTTCTTTTAATCCAATATTAAGGTTGTATTGGTTATCGGCTACTTGTACGTTGTTTGTTTCCTCTTCAATTTTTTCATCAAATGTCACAGCAAAGTTATTGGCTTTATTTTCAAATTGCCCTTTGCCATTATTTTTCTTTTTTTGTAGGTCGTTATCAATATCTTTCCAGTTGCCTTTATTATCTTTAAAGTGAATAGGAGTTTCATATATTTCAGTTGTATAAGTACCATCAGAATTGTTAAACGTTTTAGAAGTTTGCGTACGTTCTCCTACTACTTCAGTTTTTTCGTTTCCTTTCGTATTTGTTTTGGGAGATTCTTTGGCAGCAACACTTGCAAAATTCCCAAAAGGAATAAAGGCAATAAACATTGCCAAAACAATCAATTGAATGAAAATTTTCTTTAGCAATTAGTTTCCTCCTAATAATTGTAATTTTTGAAACATTATCTATTATAGACAGACACTCACTATTAAGATGGTGCTAAACTATCTATTTTTGATAGTATATTATGGATATAAATAGTCATAAAAACCTATCATCAATAACAAGAAAATAACTAAATCTTAAAACCTTTTTGGTAAATAAACAACAGAATAAGATAATTGCAATATTGGCACTATTTTCACTTCAAAATAAAAATCCTGCAGTATATTACAGGATTTTAACTCAATCTTCTTAGTTCCTTACCTTCTCTACAAGCACCTGGTCCCCTAATGAAAAAACACTTTCCTTTATCGAGGAGAGCGCCCGATTGCGGTATAGTTTTCAAAATCAAGCATAAAACTTCCAAAAATAAAATAAAGCATAAAGTTTCCAAACGGAAATTTTATGCTTTACGTCACAGACACTCATTGAAATCATTTGATTTCTACAAAATGGAGACGGCGGGAGTCGAACCCGCGTCCAAAGACTCCAATACTTCAGCTTCTACGCGTGTAGTTTGCCTATTTAGGATTCACGTAACATTATGCCGACAAACAGGCGTCCTGTACGCTAACCTGGAAATCTCTTGTCGATGACTCAGGTGGTACCATCGACCGTATCCCACTAAAGTTGGGCCCCACGTTCTCTACATGGGCGATAGAGAGGCAGAGCGCTTACGAGCTTACGCTGCGAAAGCTAAGTTTTGTTGTTTGCCAGTTATTATATAACTGTCGTTGATGACGGAGCCGAGCCCTCCGACGCGCGACTAAAGCTTGAACCATCCCTGTCGAATCCGTAACGTCCCCTTGATATATGAATCGAAGCGGTTGGGCTTCGTTCAAACAAAGAGCTAGAATTGCTTCTAGTACGGTGGGAGCTTAAAGTACGCTTCCATGAAATCTGGCAATCAGTAATACATATTATAAAACAAAACTAGCGATAGTTCAAGTATCCCGCTATTGTAGAAAAAATTGGCTTAGATACCTAGGCTATCCGCTAGATTGGGCTTTCTATCGATCACTTTCTCTTTGCTATCCACCACATTTCAATCTCTATCCGTCACTTTCGCCGTTCTATCCGCCTCGCCCAGCATCAACACCTAAAAAAACTCACCAACAACAAGGTGAGCTTTCTCGAAATCTATTAATATTGATTTTTTGATTTGAAGGTACGTTCCATTTCGCGTTTGGCTTCTTTTTTGCGCATGTCGTTACGTTTATCGTAGTCTTTTTTTCCTTTGCCGACGCCGATTAAAAGCTTGGCATAGCCGTCTTTGATGTACATTTTCAACGGAACAATTGTGTAGCCGTCACGTTTTACGGCACCGACTAGCTCGCCGATTTGCTTTTTATGGAGCAGCAGCTTGCGGGCGCGTAGTGGGTCGTGATTGAAACGGTTGCCTTGATCGAAGGGGCTGACATGCATGTTGCTAATCCATGCTTCGCCATTGGTGATTCGGACATAGGAGTCCTTTAGTTGTGCCTTGCCTGCACGGATGGATTTAATTTCTGTGCCGGTTAGGACCATGCCTGCTTCGATTGTTTCCTCAATAAAATAATCATGTCCAGCTTTTTTGTTTTGTGCTAATACTTTTCCAGAACCTTTTGCCATATTCTTCACCCTCTACTTAAAGGTTGAGCATTAGCGAAAGCATCCTTACTTAGGACACTTTCGCTAATGCTTATTTACGTTTTGATTTTTTCTTTTTGTTTTTCTTTGCAATGCCCTCGTAAAACTTTTGCTTTTGTTTCACGCGTTTTTTAGGACCTGGGCTTGAGTCATCTTTGCGGCGACCACGCGGGTCACGATCGCTTTCACGACGTTCACCTTGCTTGGCGCTACGACTTCCACGGTCATCCTCTTGGCGACCGCCTCTACGGTTGCCACCACGTCCGCCTTTTTCTTCGTCGCTGCGTGTGCTTCGTTGACTGCGTCCACCCTTGTTATCACTATAATTTTTACGTGCATGGATGACAGTAGGAGCTGCTTTACGTGTTCGTCCATATGAAGTTACCATTCCAACGATTTCAAAGTCAATGGATGACTCCTCAATAATGACATTGGCAACACGGACTGTCACTTCATCACCAATACGGAATTGACGATTTGTTCGTTCACCAATCATAATCATTTGACGATCATCGAAGCGGTAGTAATCATCTGTCATATTACTGATGTGAACAAGTCCTTCGATTGTGTTTGGCAGCTCCACGAAAATACCGAAGTTTGTAATGGATGAAACGATCCCTTCGAATTCCTCGCCAATTTTATCAGACATGTACTGTGCTTTTTTCAGAGCGTCCGTATCACGTTCTGCATCAACAGCACGACGTTCACGCTCAGAAGTATGGTCAGCAATTTCATCCATTGCCATACTCCACTGTGCAATCGTTTCTCTAGAAGTATCCTTATTAATTATATACGTACGAATTAAACGATGTACGATTAAGTCTGGATAACGACGAATTGGTGATGTGAAGTGTGTATAGAAATCCGTTGATAAGCCAAAGTGACCAAGGCTTTCAGGATAATATTTTGCCTGTTGCATCGAGCGTAGTAGCATTGTTGAAATAACGGGCTCCTCTGGCATACCATCAATGGCTTTTAAAACATCTTGCAGTGCCTTCGGATGCACTGTATTACCAGTACCTTTAATTAAAATACCGAAGTTCGTAACAAATTCAAAGAAGCGTTGGAGCTTTTCAGGCTTTGGATCTTCGTGAATACGGTATAGGAACGGTACATTCATCCAGTGGAAGTGCTCTGCAACTGTTTCATTGGCAGCAAGCATGAAATCCTCAATTAGCTTCTCCGCTACTGTACGTTCACGTAATTCAATATCAACTGGCCAGCCTTCGTCATTGACAAGGACTTTGGATTCTTTAAAGTCAAAGTCAATCGCCCCTCGTGTTTCACGTTTACGACGTAATATACCAGATAGCTCAGCCATATTTTTAAACATTGGCACAAGTGGCTCGTAGCGTTCGATTAGTGCCTCATCCTGCTCCTCTAAAATCATGTAAACGTCCTTATATGTCATACGCTCTGTCGTTTTAATGACACTTTGGAAAATTTCGTGTGAAATGACATTACCATTTCCATCAATAATCATTTCACAAGATAGTGTTAGACGGTCAACCTGTGGATTTAATGAACAAATACCATTTGATAGACGATGTGGAATCATTGGGATTACACGGTCTGTTAAATAGACACTTGTCGCACGGTCATAAGCTTCGATGTCAATGACTGAGCCTTGCGTAACATAATAACTAACGTCTGCAATATGTACGCCAAGCTTGTAAGTACCATCTACATTTTTCGTTACGGTTACCGCATCATCCAAGTCTTTTGCGTCTGCACCATCAATTGTCACGATCGTTTCATGTCGCAAATCACGACGACCTACTAAATCTGCCTCTGTAATTTCATCTGGGACGCGTTGAGCAGCTGCGATGACTTCGTCTGGGAATTCAGGTGGAATGTCGTGCTTATATAAGATTGATAAAATATCCACACCTGGATCATTTTTATGCCCTAAAATTTTGGTAATATAGCCTGTTGCGGATTTTAAATCCTCTGGCCATGTCGCAACCTCAACAACAACCTTATGACCGTCAACAGCTCCTAATGTGTCTCCCTTTGCGATAAAGATATCCATCGGTAGCTTTTTATCGTCTAAGACAACAAAGCCAAAGCCTCGATTAGCCTGGAATGTGCCGACAAAGCTTGTTTGACCGCGCTCGACGACCTTTGTGACAGTCCCTTCTCGTCGGTCCCCAAATGATTCTTTTAAGACACGAATTAAAACGATGTCTCCATTAATCGCACCATTAATTTCATGCGGTGGAATGAATACATCATCCATGCCCTCGACATCAGGTGTCACAAAACCGAAGCCCTTCGCATGTCCGATAAATTTACCCCTTAGCAAATTCATACGCTCTGGTAGGCCATAACGATTGGAGCGAGAACGCACAACTAAGCCTTGCCCTTCCATACGGACAAGGGTTTTGACAAGCTCCTTGAACTCCTCAGCATCCTCAAAACCGAATTCATCCTCGATTTCACCGACAGTTAATGGTTTATAATCATCTTTGCTGAAAAAATCGAGTAAACGACTTTGTAGTGTATCTTTTTGGTCTTTCATACATATTCCCTCCTTCATGAGAAAATCCTATTTATAATTATTGTGCCCAATTTAGGCTTTCTAAAAAGCGATAAATATCTTCGTGTAATTGATCTTTTTCTTGATCCAATGTAATAACATGTTTTGAGTTTTCATACCACTTGATATGCTTTTCAAGTGACTCAGTTTGATTATATATAATGTTGGCAGATTCTGTCTCTATTACTTCATCATTTGTAGCTTGTATGACAAAAATAGGCGCATAAATCATGTCAATTTCTTGTCGTGTACGGGCAATAAATTCACGTAGCTCCTGTAGAGATGGCATCCCTTTTTCAGCAATGAATGCTACTTCTGCTTCAATTTGCTCATCTTGTTTTCCTAAGAACTTTTTATAATCCCTTGCATATTTCAAAACACCCTCAAACATAATGTCTGTTGTACGCATTGTCATAGGGGCGCACATTGTGACAATTCCTTTAACAGGATTATTTAGTGCCACGTTTAGTGCCATCACACCGCCTAATGAAAGACCAGCGACAGCAATTTCTTGATAGCCAGCATCCTGTAACTGTTTGTAGGCGGCAACGACATCCTGCCACCAGTCTGCTGGACCTGTTGTGATTAGTTCTTCTGGTTCCACACCGTGACCTTTATAGTGAGGTGCCAAAGTAGTATACCCTTTTTTCTCTAAAAATCTACCAAGCATTCGTACATCTGCAGAGCTACCAGTAAAGCCGTGTAATAATAATACAGCACGTGGTCCTGCTTGAAAGAAAAATGGCTGTGATAATGATTTATTCATTGTAAGCACTCCTTCATCCTAAAACACTCATCCATACTATACCCATTATAGCCATCTCGATTATGTCTAGCGAATAACAAGCTGGATCGTAAATTATAATTCAATTTTTGCTATGGAGAGAGAATTTACCATTTAGTTTTGATAAAAGAAAACGCCCAACCAATTTGGTTAGGCGATATATCTTCAACTATTAGATTTTTGTAATAGCAACTGCTAAAATGAAAAATAGTATAGCTAACACAATTGTTGCACGGTGAAGGATTAAATCCATACCACGTGCTTTTTGCTTTCCAAATAGTTGCTCAGCTCCACCCGAGATGGCACCTGATAAGCCTGCACTTTTACTAGATTGAAGTAATACCACAACGATCAACGCTAATGATACGATAACTAATGAAACTAATACTACTGTATGCATTCACTGCACCTCCCGAACTTTGAAACATCACAACACCTTTTAGTATAACAAAAAGTGGATTATGTGACAACTTTCATGATGAAATCATTTACAAGCTCTATTGAAAATTTACTAGAATCTTGAATTTTATCAATTTCCTCGTATGGTCAGGGCTAGCATTTATTTTAGAAAAATTCTTCCTGAGGTCGCAGTTAGTATACATGCTCTTGTGGTACTGCATTCAACGTGGTGACTATCAGCTATGATGGTTGGACTTTCTTGACAGTAAATAGCGCCATTACCATGAATATGGCACAGCAGGCAAATAGACTAATTAAAAAAATCCCGCCTACCAAATAACCCCAATATTCCACAAGTGAGCCAAAAACAGGTGGAATTAAAAATACACCTATGGATGCCACCATTATACTAAACCCACTTGCAAAACCACTCATCGATTTTTCTACACTTTCAACAGCTAGCGTCATCCATATACCATTAAAGCCCGCAAGAGAAAAACCTATAATTGCTATACACATCACTATAAAAAAGGTGGAATAGGTAAAATACATAAGCATTATCCCATTTGCGCTTAGTATAGTAATAATTAATAATACAGCCCATCGATTTTTATTTAAAAATTTATCACTAATAATTCCCCACAACACTCGCCCACTTGCCCCACTAATTTCAGAAATAGCCAAGCATATGCCAGCACTATAAATGGGCCAGTCCTTTATTTCATACAAAAATAATATAATGTAGGTGTTAAATGTCATTTGAATACCCATTAAGATGAATGCAGAGCTATTCGTAAAAAAGAGCCATTTTGAATGAAGGAAAATGCGTAACTGCTGACGTAAAGGCAATTTAGTAGCTATCTCAGTTTGTGAATCTTCTTTTGTTTTTAATACAAAAGGCATTATGAAACTAAACATTAATAATACTACTGCCGCTACAGACAATGTATAACGCCAACCAATGAAAGCTACTAATGGAATCAGGACAACACTCGAGCCTGCTGAACCTAGTGTAATAGACATCTGTTTTAACCCCATTAGCAATGAAACTTGATTTACTGGAAGTATGTTCATAAGGAAACGATTTGTAACAGGATGCATTCCTCCATAACCCATCCCTGCTAGTACAACAAATACTAAGGCCAACGTATAATTGTCTATCCAAGCAAAGCTTAAAAAGCCTGTTCCAACAATAATCATTAAGCAAACCATTATTTTACGGGTACTCAATCGATCTGCTAAATAGCCAACTAGCAATGTTGCTATAAATTGACCAATAAAAAGAGCAGTTGGAAGAAATCCTAACTGCCCTTTATTCAATGATAAGTCTGCACTAATATAGAACATTAGAGGACTAATGCTTCTCCCAACAAAGGCAGTTAAAAATTGAGCAATGATGATCCACATTGCAATACGTTTCATCTGTTGCATAATCCATCAAAACCACCTTTTACGCTCGATGAGCCAATTCATTTCCACCTAATACAGTGGTCGATTTTTTCAAGTGTGTTGTGATTACCCTACTTTAACTATTACTATTAAAGTTGTGGCTGATTCCCGCTACGGGATGCTCGTTTTCAGGGCAAGCAGAAGTCGTGCATCCTCCTCCACAAATAACTAAAAAAATGTAGTATCATATATTAATTGACTATAAAAGCAACCATAAGATCACCTAATATTCTCCTAATTAACGCACCTGCTACTCCCTACATCCCCAACCATCTTGGTACGAATAAAACAAGGTCTGGAATATATGTTAGGAATAGTAGCACGATAAAAGAAATAACAATAAAAGGAAAAACATTCTTTACTAGCGTTTCAAACTTCACCTTTGCCATCGATGATACGATGAAAAGTCCTGTCCCTACTGGCGGTGTTAATAAGCCTAACGTTAAGTTAATACAAATGATGACTCCAAAATGCACCGGGTCAATATTAAATGCAATTACGAGTGGCATCATGACAGGTACTAGAATAATTAATGCGGCAATTCCATCGAGTAGCATCCCGACTAGTAACAATGCTAAATTCACTAATAATAAGAATACCCAGGGACTTTCTGTAATATTTAACATACTTTCTACTAACAATTGTGGAATTCGTTCAAAGGCAATCATCCATCCAAAAATATTGGCCATAATAATTAAATACGTTACTGTAGCTGTATTTGTCACCGTATTGATTAGCATTTTAGGGAGCTTTTTGATATTTAACTCTCTATAGACAAATAAACCGACAATTACTGCTAGTAAACAAGCGATAGCAGCAGATTCTGTTGCTGTAAATACACCTGTTAGAATACCTACAACAATTGTAATGGGTATTAATAGTGCTGGGATTACTTTTAATGACTTGCTTCGAATATCTGCCCACGAAGCCCGTTCACTTTTCGGGAATTGTTGTTTATAGCCCATATAAGAAATAACTAAAATAAAAACAAGACCATAAATAATCCCTGGGAGAATCCCAGCCATAAATAGAGCGCCAACAGATGTACTTGATAACGTACCGTAAATAATGAAAATCATACTTGGTGGAATAATAGGTGCGATAATAGAAGATGCTAATGTTATAGACGCTGCGAATTCACGTTTATAGCCTTCCTTCTCCATTTGCGGTACCATTACTTTACTCATCATTGCAGCTTGAGCATTTGCTGAACCTAGAATCGATGCTAAAAACATATTAGCAATAACTGTCACATAGGCCAGCCCTCCCCTAAAATGCCCAAAAAGGACACGAGCAAATTGAACAAGCCTCGTTGTAATACCGCCCTCATTCATAATTTCACCCATTAACATGAATAACGGAATCGCTAATAGGCCAAAATTTTCAAGCCCTGAATACATACGTAATGGTGTAGAATCTAATAATGTCACCTGACCATTTAAGATGAAATAAATAACTGTCGTAATACCAAGCACCATTGAGATGGGAATACCAATGATAAGTAAAAGAAAGAAAATAACGAGTACAATATAAGTCATGTATTTTCTCCTTCTCTATTTTTAAGTGTGTCAATTAAATGTGAAAGAAGATGGATTGCTGCAAAAATTAATCCAATTAATACTGCACTATAAGGAATCCACATTGGTAATTGTAAGGAGCTCGATTTTTGTAGCAACATGGCAGGATTCATCATCCATTTGTAAGCGTAATAGATTAATATAAATAAGAACGCAATCATCATGCAATCCTGAACAATTTTAAAAATCCTTTTACTACGCTTAGATACAGCATCATATAAAAATGTAACTGAAGCCTGAGTACCATATTTCAGACCCCAGCTTCCTCCAATAAACGAAGTCCATATTAATAAGAAAATCGAAACTTCACCAGCCCAAGGGATGGGATCTTTAAAGAAATAACGAAAAATAACCGCAAATATCATTAAGATAGCAAGCGCAGCCATTAAAATGATCATCAGTAGTTCTTCGATTTTAGTAATAACTTGACTAATTTTCGCCATCTAGCCATTCCCCCATTTACTTACGGAATTCATTAATAAACTGTTTAATTAAAGCAGATTTTGCACTATACTCGGCGTCAAATGCTTCGATTTGCTCTTTAAATACATCTGCCCCCAACTCATAAACAGTCATTCCTTGACTGGCAAGTTCTTTTTTGAATTCTTCTTCTTGTCCAACTCGTGTTTCTACTGCATAAGCTATTGCTGCTTGTAAGGATTCATTAATGATTTTTTGAGCATTTTCAGATAATCCATCAAACATTCCCTCATTTGCTACGACAATTGATGGCCATACCATGTGGTTTGTTACAGCTACATATTTGGCTACTTCGGAGTATTTATTTGTGATTGTCGCATCTAAATCCATATCCATTCCGTCAATAACGCCTGTTTGTAATGCTGAATATACTTCTGGTAATGGTAATCCCTCTGGCGCAGCTCCCGCATCTTTATAAAATTTTTGGAGCGGCGGACTTGGTGTTACTCGCATTTTTAAACCTGCTAAATCCGAAGCTTTTTTAACTTCTTTTGATTTCAATACCATCGTACGTTGACCAGCGAAAAGGTAATCTAACCCTTTTAATCCTGTTCCATCTACTTTTCCTAAAATCTCACGTGCAATATCTGTCTGACTTGCATCAGAGGCTTCTTGTAAATTTTCAAACGTGTATGGTGCGAACCATGCAGCCATCTCAGGTGTGCGCGTACTTAAAAAAGCGGCTGTAATAAAAGCAAAGTCTATCGAGCCTGCCTCTACTTGTTGTACCATATCCGCTTCAGTCCCTAATTGACTTGCAGGGTAAATTTCAAGCTCCATTTTGCCATCTGAGCGTGTTTTTAATTCTTCATTAAATTTTTCAGCAGCTTTATGCCACATATGATCTGTTGATGTAATATGGGCAAGCTTAAATTTCTTCTTTGGAATATCTTTATCCGAACTAGTTGCTGACACAGCTGATTTATTGTCCGTCGTCTTTGTATCTGTTTCATTTGTTGTGTTTGAGTTACCACAAGCTGCCAAAGCAAATAAAAGTGCGAATAAACAACTAACTAGCATAAACTTTAGCGGTTTTTTTATCATAAAATATCCCCTCTATTTTTGATTTAATATGTTGCATTGGTTATGGCTCCGCCTTCGTCTTTCCACTAATTCCCCAATGAACGGGTGGCACTTCTATTAAAATAACTCTTACACTATCAATTGGAACTCGTGCCGTTTGAACAATGGTAGTTGTAACTTCCTGTATAATTTTTTTCTTTTGCTCCACAGACCGTCCTTCTAATAACTGAATTTGAACAATTGGCATATTTAGTCCTCGCTACTTCACAACTAATGTTAGCTTGCCAAGTGTCCCATAGTCTGCTTCTATTTCATCACCAGCTTTTACTGGAATTGCATCTGTTATGCCACCTGTTAAAACGAGTTGACCAGGCAAAATACCTCTACCTTCCTTTGCTAACATTTTTAATAATTCAATGACCGAATAAATGGGATGACCAAGTACCGCAGCTCCTGTACCATGTAGCTTCTCTTCTCCATTTTGCTTCAAAATGACTTCTATAGAAGCCCAATCACATGTATAAGGTGAAAATGCTTGCGCACTCAGCCAAATTTTCGATGAAGAAGCATTATCAGCTATTACATCAGGTAAAGTAAATGAAAAGTTTTTATAGCGACTGTCAATGACTTCAAGTGCTAGAAATACGTTTTCAATCGCATCCCATACTTCTAATGGTGTTAAATCCGCACCTTGTAGCTCTTTTTTAAAAACAAAGGCTACCTCTGCTTCCACACGTGGATGAATATATTCAGCAGCTATAATTTCATTTGTCCTAAGATTCATTTGTGAGGTTAAACGCCCATAAATTGGAGAATCCACCCCTACTTGTTGCTGTTTAGCAATGCTTGTTAGGCCCATTTTCCAACCGATAAACCGATTGTCAGCTGTCATCGTTTTTTCCATACTAATTTTTTGAATCTCATAGGCTTCTTCTACTGTCAAATTTGGTTTTGAGTTAGTAATCTTTTCAACTGCCTCTTTTGTTGCTTGTGCTTCCGCCACCCGCTCAGCATATTCAAATAAAGACACTATGCACTCCCCACTTTCTGTTGTGCAATTTTTTGTGCTACTTCAATGATCGTATCCTCTTGTCCACCTACAACATTTAATTTGCCTAACTCTACTAAAATATCTCTAGCATCAACACCCACTTTTTCAGCAGCTATATTGGCATGACGTAAAAAGCTCGAATATACGCCTGCATAGCCCATTACTAAACTACCTGTCGTAATATCTTGTGGATGTGGCAAAATATTGGCACGAACATAATCAGCCAGATCGAGTATTTGGTATAAATCTATGCCTGTTTCAATACCCATGCGATTTAATACTGCGACCAATACCTCAGTTTGTGTATTGCCTGCTCCTGCACCTAAACAACAAATACTGCCATCGATACGTGTAGCACCTTCTTGAATCGCTACAAGTGTATTGGCAACAGCCAGAGACAAATTATTATGCGCATGAAAACCAATCTCAATGTTTAAATGAGCACGTAATAAACGAATACGATTCTGTACATCAGACGGTAGCATAGCCCCTGCTGAGTCCGTAACATACACGGCATCAGCCCCATATGATTCCATTAACAACGCCTGCTCTAATACTTTTTCAGGTGATGCAGAATGTGACATCATTAAAAACCCAAATGCCTCCATCCCTAGTGCTTTCGCTGTTTCAATATGTTGCTTTGATACATCTGCCTCCGTTACATGTGTAGCAACACGAACAACTCGAGCACCTGCCTCATAAGCCTCTTTCAAATGATGTATTGTGCCAATTCCAGGAATAAGCAAAACCGTTATTTTAGAATCTCCAGCAACTTCTGCTGCCGCTCTAATTAACGCAATATCATGCTCTTTAGAAAAACCATATTGAAGGGACGAGCCTCCTAAACCATCTCCATGCGTGACTTCAATATACGGTACACCGGCTTCACTTAATTGCTTCGTTACATAACGAACTTGCTCAGAAGAAAATTGATGGGCAACCACATGACTACCATCACGAAGTGCAACCTCTGTTAAATAGATTTGACTCATCGCACTTCCACCTCCCTAACGCTCATTGTTTTTGCCATTTCTTCAGCCACCTTCAATCCAGCGGCCGTCATAATATCCAAATTTCCAGCATAGATCGGTAAATAATCTCCCAATCCCTCTACTTCAATAAATACGGTAACTTTCTTTCCATCTACAATCGGATCTAGCTTCAAGCGATAACCTGGTACATATTCATTTACTTTTGCAACCATATTTTTTACGGATTTAATAATTTCTTTCGTATTCGCTTCTTCTTCAAGGAGACATAACACCGTATCACGCATCAGTAAAGGTGGCTCTGCTGGGTTTAAAATAATAATTGCCTTTCCTTTTTTTGCACCGCCAATCAGCTCAATTGCATTGGATGTTGTTTCTGTAAATTCATCGATATTAGCTCGTGTTCCTGGACCTGCACTTTTCGAAGCAATTGTTGCAACAATTTCAGCGTAATCAACACTTTGTACACGGCTAATGGCGTAGATGATTGGTATCGTCGCCTGACCTCCACACGTAATCATGTTTACAACAGGCTTTTCCATATGCTCTGTCAAATTCACCGTCGGTACAACAAATGGACCTACAGCGGCTGGCGTTAAATCTATTAGTCTTTTGTTTAAACCTTGTAAAGCTTTCACATGAGCAATATGTGCCTTTGCTGATGTTGCATCAAATAAAATATCCGCCAAATGTGATTGCTCTAGAAATCCTTCAATCCCATTGGAAATCGTCTGAAAACCTGCCTCTTGTGCACGTCTTAAGCCATCTGATTCAGGATCAATGCCAATAAGTACTGACATCTCTAAGTACGGAGATCTTTGAATTTTCATCATTAAATCCGTACCAATATTACCTGAACCAATAATGCCCACTTTTATTTTTGTCATGGTAGCTTCCTCCCTTTACACAAACTCTAGTTCGACTGTACCTAATAATTCACCGAAGTCGGCTGTGAACTTATCACCTTGTTCAGCATCCAATGCTGCCGATAAAGCACCTGATAATATAACCTCTCCTGCTTCAACACCAATATTGAAATCTGCTAGACGGTTTACAAGCCAAGCGACACAACTTGCTGGATTGCCTAAAACATCTTCTCCCTTTCCTTCATTCATAAACGCTCCATTTTTATAAAGCTGCATTTCGATTGCTGGTAAGTCAACATTGAAGACCTCGCGTTTCACTTGACCTAGTACGTATTTTGCAGAGGAAGCATTATCTGCAATGGTATCGAGCAATTTTATTTGCCAATTGGCAATGCGACTATCTACGATTTCAAGACTAGCTACAATATAATCTGTTGCTTCAAGTACCTCCTTAACAGTGACATTAGGTCCCTTTAAAGGAGACTTCAGTACAAACGCAATTTCGCCTTCGACTTTCGGCTTTAAATAACTTGATCGCTCTGTTTTTCCTTCTGTAATTTCCATATTCGATAAAAGATGCCCATAATCTGGTTCATCCACGTTTAATAGATTTTGCATTGCTAAAGATGTCAAACCAATTTTTTTACCTGTAATTTTATGGCCGTTCAGTAACTTCCTATTAATGATTTCAAGTTGAATGGAGTAAGCATCTTTCAATGAAATATCTTTAGCTGATTGAGTAATCGGCTCAATGCCAATGCGTGTTCTTTCTGCTTCTAATAATTTGTTAGACCATTCAATTAGATTCACTACCATGCTTTCCCCCCAAGTTATAATTTAATTGTTACGTTTGAGACCTCGCAGTAGAATTCAAAGCTGTGTGCGCCACCTTCACGCCCGATTCCGCTATGTTTCATCCCACCAAATGGTGTTCGAAGATCTCTTAAATACCATGTATTTACCCAAACGATGCCTGATTCAATTTGACCTGCAACACGATGTGCACGTCTTAAATCATTTGTCCAAATAGTTGCACCTAAGCCGTAATTTGTATCATTTGCACGAGAAATCACGTCATCTTCTGTATCAAAAGGTAATACTGTAACAACTGGGCCAAAAATTTCTTCGCGTACACAACGGTCCTCATCCGTTAAACCTGTAATAATTGTTGGCTCAATATAGTAGCCTTTATCGATAGTAGCTGGGCGACCACCGCCTGTAAGAATATTGCCACCCTCTTCTCTGGCAATTTGAATGTAACCCATTACTTTTTCATAATGCTCTTTCCCTACGACAGAGCCGATATCTGTCGTTGCATCAAATGGATCTCCAATTTTTAATTCTTTTGTACGAGCTACAAATTTCTCCACAAATTCTTTATAAATATCACGTTCTACATATATACGAGAACCACAGAGACACACTTGCCCTTGGTTTGTAAAGCTTGATTTTAACGTTGTTGCAAGAACTTCATCTAGGTCCGAATCTTTAAAAATAATAGTAGGATTTTTGCCCCCTAATTCAAATGAAACTTTTTTCAATGTAGGGGCAGCAGCCTTCATAATAGTAGTGCCTGTTTTAGTTTCCCCTGTAAATGTAATAGCATCTACATCAGGGTGTTCTGATAGAAAAGCACCTGCTGAATTCCCACCAAAACCGTGAACTAAATTTACAACACCATCTGGTATCCCCGCTTCTTGACATAATTCAACCAAGCGAGTAGCTGTCATTGGTGTAAGCTCCGCCGGTTTCATGACAGCAGTACTACCTGCTGCTAAGCAAGGGGCTAATTTCCAAGTTAAAAGTAGTAATGGTAAATTCCAAGGATTAATCATGGCCACGACACCTACTGGTCGTGTCACTGAATAATGAAGTGCCATATTGTCTTGGTTATAAGATTCATTACCAAGTGAAGTAACGTAATCCGCAAAGAAGTGGAAATTATGTGCTGCACGTTTAATATCCATCTCTATCGCTAAATGATACGGCTTGCCTGTATCTATCGTTTCTAAAGCAGTAAGTTCTTCAACATTTTCTAGAATGAGGTCGCCAATACGTCGTAACAGTAGAGAGCGCTCTTTGACAGTGAATTTTCCCCACGGTCCTTTCAAAGCAGCTTTTGCAGATTGTACTGCTGCATCGACTTCTTCCCTAGTCGCTTCTGCTACCCATCCAATGACTTCTTCTGTAGCAGGATTTATATTTTCAAACACTTTCCCATCTGTAGCGTCAATGAATTCACCGTTTATGAAATTACGACAATTAATACTTTTCGTTTTAAACGTTGCATGTTGCATCACTTTTCACTCCCTCAATTATGGAGCGACTTTAAGAAAAAGAGTGTTTTACCTTTTTCTCAAAGTCGCTTTTTGATTATTCTGAAATTTCAACAACCATTTCTATTTCAATGGCTGTATTATTAGGAAGTTGGGCCATCCCAACTGCTGAACGTGCATGTTTGCCTCGTTCTCCAAAAACATCCACTAGTAAATCTGATGCACCATTCATAACTTTTGGCTGTTGTGTAAAATCAGGCGTAGAATTGACCATTCCTAAAATTTTTACAATACGCTTCACCTTCGATAAATCACCTAATTCAGATTTCAATACAGATAACAGGTTAATCATCGATTGGCGACAAGCTGCATAGCCATCATTTACTGTTAAATCTTCACCTAATTTGCCATGATACTGATCGACACCTTGACCTGATGTAAAAATTAAATTACCTGTTCGCACACAACCAACGTAATTTCCAACTGCTTCCCTTGGCTCAGCAAGTTCTATTCCAAGCTCTTGCAAGCGTTCTTCAGGCGTTTTCACTTGATTTACCATTTAGAACCCTGCTCCTTTCTACATTTAAAAATGACATAGCGTTTTCACCTAGAATGGCTTTACGTACTTCTTCTGATAAGTCCAAGGTTTCATCTATGATTTTTCCAGGGTTAATTTCTCTTAGTAAAAATGGATAGTCTGATCCCATCATAATTTTCTCATGGCCAAAACGTTCAATTAAGTAATGTAGATTTTGTGATTCATATACTAATGAATCAAAGTAAAAATTTTTCGTGTAGTGGCTTGGAGGATATTTTGTACGTCTAAGGCTTGGCCAAACATCCCAACCTTGGTCTAGACGTGGAAGAATATAAGGGAATGATCCGCCACCATGGGCAAAACAAACCTTTAAATTCGGACACTTTTCCATTACACCACTCCACACCAAGCTCGCTGCAGCTAAAGCTGTTTCACTCGGCATGCCAATTGTATATAAAAAGTTATGTCTTGGTGTTCGCTCTTGTGCTAAGGTTTCCCAAGGATGAATAAAGAGCGGCATTTCATATTGTTCTGCCGCTTCAAAAAATGGCAGTAAATACTCGCTGTCCAAATTTTCTCCATTGATATTAGTGCCAATTTCAATTCCGGCTAGACCTATTTCTTTGCACCGTTTTAACTCCACAACTGCCGCTTTTGCATCTTGCAACGGTACAGTTCCTAGGCCGATAAAACGATCTGGATGTGCTTTAACAACATCTGCAATAAAGTTATTTTGGAATTGTGCAAGCTCTACCGCTTGTTCAATAGGTGCCCAATAAGAAAATGTGACAGGTACGGGTGAAATAACCTGCATATCTACACCCTCATGATCCATATCCTCAATGCGTTTTTTTGTGTCCCACACTTGATTGGTCACTTCCCTAAATACTTCACCACTTACCATAATATCCGCTCCACAAGAACATTTTTGCTCTAAGACAGGCCACTTATCATTATCATACTTACTAGCAAAATTCGGTAAATCTCTCGGATAAATATGTGTATGAAAATCGATTCTCATTGCCATTCACTTACAGTCTCAGGCATTACATGTCCACAACTATCACATTGACGTAAATCTTTAGAAGCGTTGAAGTAATCAATACCATCTGAAATTTGTTTCCCAATGTTTGTTACTTGTACGCGTAGACGATACAATTCATGGTCACATTCACTGCATAGCCATACTAAATCCTCTAACTCGCCTTCTTTACGTTTTCTCTCCACGACAATTCCATATGTGTCTGCAACGCGGTGTGGTGAATGAGGGACGTTTGCTGGTAGCATAAACATTTCGCCTTCCTTCACTTCAATTACTTCACGTTTACCTTCATCATTAATAACCTCTACAAAACAAGAACCTTTAATTTGATAGAATAGTTCATCTGATGGGTCAACATGGAATTCACGACGAGCATTAGGGCCACCAAGCAACATAATTAAAAACTCAGAGTCTTCCCATAGCACTTTATTATTCACTGGCGGTTTTAGTAAATGCTTGTTCTCCTCAATGATTTTAAAAATGTTTTGAGAACGGGCTTGTAATTTACTTACTTGCGTTGAATTGGACATAATTGAATTCCTCCTAATTTTAAATTTAATAATTTATTGTCATATAGCCTAGTTGTCTCGAAATTAGTTCTGCTGAACGAATTACCTCACGAACAATCGCCTGTTTATCCTTACCGTTCATATAACTTTTTTCACCTACTAAGTTAAGGGCTGCTACAACTTGACCATTATAGGTTTTAATAGGTGCTGCAACCCCATAAGTATTGGACGCATTTTCCTGATCGCTAATGGCATAGCCGTTTTTATAAACTACTTCAAGCTCCTTTTTCAAATCCTCTACAGAGGTGATAGTATTGGCAGTTTGCTTAAACATGCCTTTTTCCAACATCGGCAACATAAATGCTGGATTATACGTTAATAATACTTTCCCAATGCTTGTTGAATAAGCAGGATAACGAGTCATACCGACAAATGTTGGTACTATATCCGCATGTGGAGACATAGCCTTGTATACAAATCGAACTTCCCCATTATCAAACATCCCAATATGTGAAGTACCTTTAAAACGCGCAACCAAATTACTTATTATAGGGCCTGCTTCAAAATTAATTTCTTGGTAATACATAACTTTGTTACTCCACTCAAGAATTTTCCAGCCTAATCGGTAACGCTTATCACTGCCTTGCAAGAGAATACTTTCTTGACACATTGTTTTTAAGAAATGATGGACTGAACTCGGAGGTAAATTTAGCTTATCTGCGATTTCTTTATTACTTAAAGATGGTTCGCCATCCAAAAATAAATCGATAATGCGTGAGATTTTTTTTACCGATGAAATCAAATGCTTCACCTCCAAGTTCAATTTATACTGTTTGTTTCTCGCCTACATCTTCTTTCGCAAGAATGGATTCAACTAAATCAAAGGAGTACCGTTTCTTAAATTTATTGTAGTAAATAGCACGTTTCCGTATTGGATCTCCTGTATAATAGCGTTCGTATTGAAGCGCTCTCATACCAAACCCTTCACCACATAAATCCCAGGCTAGCTTAAAGATTTTCATTCTTAGTTCTGCATCTACACCTTCTCGTCCACCATAATGACGATCAATGCTTGGGCGAAGCTCTGGATTTAAGAAATCAGCTTCAGTTGGCATCATTAGTAAACCGCCTGCCCCAATTGTTTGCATGACTTCAATGGCTCTCGGATATATTTCTGGCATCATGCCGCGAATGGTCTCTAAAGCATCTGGATTTAATCGCGCTTCACCATGCTCTGTTACCGTAAATTCATGCTCCGCTGTTCGAATCAATGCACGAATGACTTCTACATATTGCACTAATTCGCCGAGATCACGTTGCACATTTAAATATTGATCTACACCAATCGAATCAGCAACCTTACAAGCCACCTCTACAGCAAATGCCAGTTTAATGTATCCTCTAACCCCTGACTGATGTGCGGGCTGTTCAGCAATACCTGTCATTGGATACAGCAAGTTCGCAGCCTCAACGTTGTTATATAAAAACACACGATCCCATGGTACTAATACATCTTCAAAAATGAGTAGTGCATCCATTTCCTCATAGCGAGAAGCCAGTGGATGATCGAATGTTGAACGTGTACCATCTTGAACGGGTTCACGACAAATAATTTTTAATCCTTTCACATCAATCGGTACAGCAAAAGCTAATGCATAACGCTCGTCTCCTGGTACAAATCCTGGGTATGAATAGATAATGACTTCATCCGTAAACGCCGCTAATGTTGCTAGCATTTTTGCTCCGCGAACGACTAATCCCTCTGGACGTTCTTCTACTACACCTAAGTGCGTAAACTTATCTGTCTGTTCATGTGATGCTTTACTTCGGTCATTTTGTGGATTCACAATGGCATGAGTTAAGAACACATCATTATCTCGTATATAGCGATAATAAGCTTCAATATTCTTAGCCCAATCTTGGTTGTATTTCGCCAAGAACCAAGAATTTTGTGCTAAAGAAGTTACCACTGTATTTAAAAAATCTGGTGTTCTCCCCATCAAGCCAAAAGTTTGGCGAGCTACTACTTCAAAAGCTTTACTACGTTTCATAATATCTTCGTAGGATTTTGCAAAAAGGAATGAAGTGGCTACACGCTCCCCTGTTTCATCACATACATGCGTTAAATCTTCTTGATATTTTGGATCATGTTGTAAATCATATAACTTTGCAATTTCTTTAATTGGTTGTTGAAAATAGGGTTCATCGTAAACACTCTCTACTAAACGACCATTTAGCCATACTTCCGGGTTTCTTGACTTTAATGCATCCATAAATTGTTGCCCTGTTCTAATTCCCATAATTAATAATCCCCCTCTACTAAATAACTATTGTTGTATGAACTGTTTTGTCGAGCCCATCTTGCCTTCAAAAAATGTAAGCGCTTCACTATTAGTGCGTCCAAAATTAAGGATTTCTCCTATAAATAAAACATGGTCTCCCGCATCCACTTCTTTCCATGGCTTACATTCGATAAAAGCACAAACATCTTCAATTTTTGGAGCTATACCATCTTTAATCCATGTAATTTCAAGCCCTTCTTGCTTACGACCTGCAAACTGCCATGCTATAGACTCCTGTTGATCTGATAAAATATTAATTGTAAATGCATTGTTTTTCATTTGAGATAACGCATTTGCTTTTTTATCAATAGATACTAGTGCTAGAGCAGGCTCTAACGAAACTGAAGTAAATGAGTTCACTGTAATCCCATTAATCCCCACACCATCAAACCAAGTAACGACCGTCACACCTGTAGGAAATTTTCCAAATGTTTGTCTAAGTAATTTTGTATCCATTTATAGCACCCCCCTTTAATTTATTATCAGTATCATAACAACTTCTCTTCTCCTTGAAATGCATTATATTTCAAATAGTGAAATCAAATAAAATTATTTTTCTACTTTAAACCTCTTTTTTCTATAAAAAATCACTTTTATCTATTTTAACAAAATGATATTCTTGTTCGATTTGATAATCAGCTAGTTTAATATGTTATATTTCGTTTGAACTCTCTTTATCTAAAACTATATCAATATTTTTATCGATTCACACTGGAATTAACTGAAAAATCTAAAAATATTTCTATTTATCGCCTGTTTATAAGCTAAAAAGGGAAATATCTATATAGATTGCTTCATGCCATTGTTTATTAATAATTGAACTATGGCATGGTGACGGCTTGCCATTTAATAGAACTTGTACTATACACGGTAATAAAAAGTTGCCTCCAAAGCATTTTTACATACTTCTGAGGCAACATATATTTAGTGAACTAATCGGCAATGAAAGTTACCTATTGGCGGCATCATTAGCTACGGCTTTCAAACTAAGCAAACCCACTGTTGAACCAAATGATTTTAAATGCGCAGAAGTTAAGTGTATTTGGCAAGTTAGTGTTGATGGTCATTGGTATCATCTTCATTTGACCCTACCCTCTGCAGCTTCCTACGAATATTTTTTAGTTTGTGATGAAAAACTAAGTTAAGTCATTTATGGACTACTGATATTTATTTTGCTGCGACTAGTGCCAACTATACTTATGCAAAGACTCCATTTATTGTAGTGACTATGACAATGCTGGCTATTTAACAAAAATTGAAATTTAAACGGTTGAAGAAGTATTAATCGAGGATGAAGTTCTTAACTTAAACATCCGAGATGACATTTTATATTACGGAACGATAGACGGCTCACAGCATCACCAAAGTGTATACTGCCTCAATCGAATCCATGTGATAAATGCACAGATTCCTTCCATTCTTATCTCTTCATTTACAGTATTACCATATTTTATTAACAAATATTTAACAGTAGCTTTACACCCTTCCTTTACACTTACAATTGAAATCATTTAAAGGAGGAAAATCATGAAATACGCAAAAAAATGGACTTCATTATTTTTAGCAAGTGCTGTAACGTTATCCGCAGTTAGTATCCCACAACAAGAGGTAGAAGCAGCGGAAGTAAAGAAACCGACAAATGTTATTATGCTTGTAATGGATGGGAGCAGTAATAATGCGGTTACCCTTTCTCGTTGGTATAAGGGTGAGGGCTTAGCAATGGATGAAATTTTATCTGGTGCTATGCGCACGTATTCTGCTGAATCAGCCATTACAGATTCTGCGCCTGCTGCTACGGCTTTAGCAACTGGTCATAAATCGAATGATAAATATGTAGGCGTTTTACCATCCGTGATTAATTCCCCTGGTTTAGCACAAATTGCTCAAGAAGATGCCTTCCGACCTGTAGCCAATGTGCTAGAAGGAGCTAAACAAAAGGGCAAGGCGACTGGACTGATTTCTACTTCTGAAATTCAACATGCAACGCCAGCTGGTTTTTCAGCGCATGTTAACAATAGAAGTCAATATGGTGATATTGCTGAACAGCAAGTTTACCAAAATATTGACGTCGTTTTAGGTGGTGGCTTAGAGTCGCTGTCACCGGGAACTACAAAAAATGCCCGTCAAGATGGCGAGGATTTAATCCAGGTTCTGAAAGAAAAAAATTATGATTTAGTTCAAACACGTGATGAGCTATTCAAAAGCCAGTCTTCAAAAATTTGGGGAAGCTTTGCACCAAGTGCACTTGCCTATGATTTAGATCGCGCTAAAACAAGAGCATCCGAACCTACACTTGCTGAAATGACGAACAAGGCAATCAATACGCTAAAAAAGGATGAGGATGGCTTCTTCCTCTTTGTTGAAGGTAGCAAGGTAGACTGGGCAGCACATGCCAACGATACAATCGGTATCATTAGCGATATTTTATCGTTTGATGATGCTGTAAAAGAAGCGGTTAATTTTGCGAAGGAAGATGGCAATACATTAGTTATTGCCGTAACAGACCATGGAAATAGCGGGATTACGATGGGGAATGCCAACACGACTAGTACCTACTCTAGTATTCCAGTCTCTGCTTACATTGATCCGTTGAAAAAAGCGTCCATGACCGTTGAGGGAGCATTAAGTCAATTAAAAGAAGACCGTTCTAATTTAAAAGAAGTGGCTGCCCTTTATGGCTTAGATCAATTAACAAAGACTGAATTGACTAAACTAAAACTTTCTAAAGACTTAGGCAGTGAAATGGTCAAAATGCTGGCAAATCGTGCGAACATTGGCTATACGACAGGTGGTCATACCGGTGAGGATGTGTTTTTATATTCATTCGGTCCATCTAAGCTGACAGGGCTAGTAGAAAACACTGATTTAGCTCATACAATGGCGCAATTCATGGGCTTTGACTTAAATACACTTACAAATGATTTATATGTGCCAGCAACAAAGGCATTTACGGAAAAAGGCTTTACAACAAAAATTGACTTATCCGATAAAGAAAACCCAACATTTATTGCACAAAAGGCAGATGTGATGGTGAAAATCCCAGTCAATAAAAACACAATGCTGTATGAGCAAACTTCAACAAACACTGTAAAGACCCATACATTTGACACAATAAATATCTATAATGGCTCTGAATTTTATGTATCAAAAAAAGTTTTGAATGCCGTGAAATAAAACCAATAGCGCGAACATAAGTTGAGATTATTCCCTTATGTTCGTGCTTTTTTTACATAAAAAGACCAACCAATAGTTTGTAAAATCCACACTTTCCCCCATAACCTTAAATTTACCTTAAATTAATCTTATGATTTACTGAATTCACCTTAATTCAGCAACATTTTTCTCCACATTCCGTCAAATCAGTGTTAAAAACATAAGGTAAGGATTTTTCACTAGTAAATTACTATTTTTTGAAAATTTAATCCTATACTTTTTCATTGGAGGTGGACAAATGCAATCCATCAAAAATAACGAGCCTTTGCGCTTTATTGCCTTGACGCTATTTTATTTGATCGTTTTGGTACTGCTGTTTCTTATACATGGTTTCCATGATATGAACGCTGGACCATTTATATATACGGAATTTTAAATAAAGGAGATTTTATAATGTTAAGTATTTTAGCAGCTATTGAACGCGTGGCCCTCCAGCAGCCACAAAAAACTGCTTATCAAACGCACCATGCTTCCTTAACATACGGTGAGCTTTGGCACTTATCGGATAATGTAGCTGATTATCTGATGAAGCTTAACTTGCGGAGACAACAACCTATTGTCGTTTATGGACATATGTCCCCCCTACAAATTGTCGCCTTTTTAGGTGCTGTAAAAGCTGGTCACTCATACGTACCTGTTGACTCTTCAACGCCAATAGAAAGATTACAGCTTATTTTAGAAGCATCTGGAGCAGGTTTATTATTGATAACAGAGCCATTACACATGCTCACGAATATCCCTATTATGGCGGTGAGTGATGTCTTAGCGAGTTCCTCAAAGGACGTTACCCTATCATCAGCGACATGGGTGCAAAACGAGGAAATCCATTATATTATTTACACTTCTGGTTCAACTGGTCAACCAAAAGGTGTACAAATAACAGCTAGTAATTTAGCATATTTTGTCTCTTGGATGCACGAAAACTTCCCTTTACAGGACGACGGTGTATTTTTAAATCAAGCGCCTTATTCCTTTGATTTATCTGTCATGGATTTGTACCCAGCTCTTGTTGGAGGACACACACTTTACGCGATTACACAGCAGGAAATCGCCAACCCTAAAGCATTATTTGATTCTTTAGCTACGTCGAATACTCGTGTTTGGACTTCTACACCTTCCTTCGCCAAGATGTGTTTAATGAACAAAGAGTGGAACCAGCAGCTCATACCGACATTAGATACTTTTTTATTTTGCGGCGAGGTTTTACCAATAGCGGTATGTAATGAGTTAATGTCACGCTTTCCACAGGCTACCATTTATAATTTATACGGTCCTACAGAAACAACGGTCGCGGTATCCTATGTAGAGGTGTCCAAAGCATTAGTGGAACGCTTTGAACAATTACCGATTGCCCCTATAACGGAGTCGAACGTAGCTTTATTAGAAGATGGTGAAATTGTTATTTCAGGCCCAACTGTCAGTGCAGGGTACTTGGGAGCGCCTGATTTGACAGCGAAGGTTTTTCCAACAGTAGCTGAACAACGCATCTATCTAACAGGTGATTTAGGCTATGAGCAGGATGGTTATTTATTCTTTTCTGGGCGTAAGGATTTCCAGGTTAAACTACATGGTTATCGTTTGGAAATTGAGGAAATTGAAAAACAAATTAGCAACCTACCATCTGTTTCAAGCTGTGTCGTTGTACCGATTTATAAGGAAAAAGAGATCATCTCGCTCAGTGCACATGTTGTTTTGCGCGAGCCATTAACAGACTCTCCCTTCAAAATGACAAAGCAGTTAAAAATACTTCTATCAGAGTATTTGCCTGCTTATATGGTACCAAAAACGTTTAAATATATGGACGCTTTACCATTAAACCCGAACGGTAAGGTTGATCGTAAAGGATTGGCGGTTATGGAAACAGTATGACGCCTTATGGAAATATAGCATTCTTTGTGATCATCGGACTTTTATTACTACCAACAATCCTATTGGGTTTACAAGGCAAATCTTCTAAATACTATAATCTATTTGTGTCATTGATTGTCTTAGCTCTTATCTTTGGACATTCATTGAATGGGTCCATTTCGCTCATTCTATTTACGGTCTTTCAGATAGTCCTTATTGTGGCTTATCAGCGTTACCGCCTTCAGCAAAATAGTGGAACAATCTTTATAATAGCTGTACTCTTGTCGATATTACCACTTGTCCTTGTGAAGGTACTACCGATTCTTGGATTACATCATTTATTTGGCTTCCTTGGTGTGTCCTACATTACATTTAAAGCAGTGCAAATGATTTTAGAAACCCGTGACGGCTTAATGAAAGAGAAAATTCCTGTCATAGAGCTAGCGTATTTCTTACTATTCTTCCCTACAGTATCATCAGGGCCGATCGATCGCTGGCGACGTTTTACAAAGGATTTTCATACTGTACCTTCCCCAGAGGATTATCAAAAGCTGCTGTTAAGTGGGATCAACTATATCTTTGTCGGCTTTTTATATAAATTTATTTTGGCGTATTTAATTTACAACTACACCCTCATTTATTTGCCAAATCATACGTATAACTATTTGACACCTTTCCAGGGGCAATTAGCGTATATGTATATGTATAGCTTTTACTTATTCTTTGATTTTGCTGGCTATAGTGCATTTGCTGTTGGTGTGAGCCGACTAATGGGCATACAAACGCCTATTAACTTTAATCGTCCATTCGCAAGTCGCAATATTAAAGACTTTTGGAACCGTTGGCATATGAGTCTTTCCTTTTGGTTTAGAGATTACGTCTATATGCGCTTTGTGCTTTGGATGACGAAGAAAAAGTGGCTGAAAAATAAATTCGGTATTTCGTATATAGGCTTCTTTTTACTATTCTTTTTGATGGGTATTTGGCATGGTCTAGAATGGCACTTTGTGGTCTACGGACTCTATCATGCCCTATTAATTATTAGTTTTGATAAGTTTGAACGCTGGAATAAAAAGCATAAGCGCTGGCCTAAAAATAAGTGGACCCATGCTATTGGCGTCTTCATTACATTTAATGCCGTATGCTTTGGCTTCTATATTTTTTCTGGCAAATTATTTTAACCAAGGGCTGAAAGAGCCTGTTCAATAAAGGAGAATTATTAATGAATCAACAACAAGTTTTAGAAATGCTAGTCGAGTTATGTGAAGATGAAATTATTGTAGAGAACCCAGATATTGATTTATTTGAAGAAGGTTTGCTAGATTCGTTTGGGACAATTAATTTATTAGTAGAAATTGAAAACCGCTTTAATATTTCTGTACCTATAACTGATTTTAATCGTGAAGAATGGAATACACCGAATCGAATTGTAGGGAAATTAGCTGAAAGACAATGATGAAGAAAGGCTTTCTCTCTCTATTTATCGCCTTTGCTCTTTTTACTGGCTTTGTCTTCTTTCCGAATGCATGGATCAAGGCGTGGATTTCCGATGAGGATGTGGAGCAAGCCAAAACAAACATGTCTCCACTTGTCTTTCAAGGTACGTATTTACAGGAACGCATGTTACAGGAGCCTCATTCCATGCCTTTGTATGGCTCCTCTGAATTAAATCGTTTTGACCCTTTCCATCCCTATAATTATGCGCGAGCATCTGAAGCGCCGTATTCAACATTTATGATTGGGCGTGGGGGAATGCAGTCCATTACTCATTTTTTAAATTTTGCTGCTCAAGAGGGAAATTTAAAGGATAAAAAATTAGTTTTCATCATCTCCCCACAATGGTTTACAGAAAAGGGCATGGGTGAATTTCACTTTTCACCGAATTATTCGATGTTACATGCCTATGATTTAGCTTTTAATCAAGAGATGGATGCCGACCTTCGTAAACGCGCCATGGAACGACTGCTAGAATTTGATACCGTTGAGCGGGATCGTCTCTTAAAAACGATGTATCAATATCAAATGTCAAACGGTAAGGAAAAGCCGATTACGGGACGTTTGGCGATGGTGGCAGGGCGCTTCCATAAGGAATTGCTAGAAAAGAAGGATTTATATTATTCCCTTTTCCCACGTAAAGGTCATCACTTAAAAAGCAATGACAAGCTCATTGCTAATCAAAGCTTTGAACAGCAATTACAGCATGCTGAGGCGTACGGAAAGAAACGGGTTTCCAATGACTACATGATTGAAAATCGCGCTTACCAGCGACTTGTTAATGCTAATTTTTCAAAGTTTAAAGAAATGCGAAAGAAGGAGGATTACACGAAGTCTCCCGAATATGAAGATTTTCAATTGGTCATGGATGTGTTAAAAGATGCTGGTGCCAAGCCATTATTCGTATCCATTCCGGTTAATGGCTACTGGTATGATTATAATGGCTATCCAGAGGAGCGTCGTCAGCAGTACTATGATAAGATGCAGCAAGTATTAAAGGCTGCCAATGTTGACTACGTTGATTTTACAGACCATGAATATGACCCTTATTTTATAATGGATACGATTCATATTGCCTGGAAGGGCTGGGTCTATCTCGATCAAGAACTAGACCAACATTGGGCACAGCCATAAAAAGGAACTGTAGACAAACTCAAAAAAATTGAGAGTTTGCCTACAGTTTTTTTCTTTTATAATGACATAAAGTAAAGCCTTTGATTTCCAACACGGGCTGGGGCTGGGGCGAGCTGCTTCTCTCGCTTCGTTACTGCCGCTCAGTTCAGTATCTATCCCCTTTTTTTCTGAAGAATTATGGAATAAGAAAATCTTTTCAATAGGCACAAAAAGAAATGCCCCAAAGTATCAATAAACTTTGAGGCATTTTTTGTCTATTATTTAAGGTTGTAGAAAGATTGTAATCCAAGGAACTCTGCTGTTGAACCAAGTTGATCTTCAATGCGAAGAAGTTGGTTGTATTTTGCTACACGGTCTGTACGTGAAGGAGCACCTGTTTTAATTTGACCAGCATTTGTGGCAACGGCGATATCTGCAATTGTTGCATCTTCTGATTCACCAGAACGGTGAGAGATAACAGCTGTGTAACCAGCACGTTTTGCCATTTCGATTGCTTCAAATGTTTCTGTTAATGTACCGATTTGGTTTACTTTGATTAGGATTGCATTTCCTACACCTTGCTCAATACCAGCCGATAATTTTTTCGTATTTGTTACAAATAGGTCATCACCTACTAATTGCACACGACTACCGATGCGATCTGTTAATAGCTTGTGGCCAGCCCAGTCGTTTTCGTCTAAGCCATCTTCAATTGAAATGATTGGGTATTTGTTTGTTAACTCTTCGTACCAATCAACCATTTCTTCAGAAGTTTTCACAACACCTTCACCATCTAAGTGATATTTGCCATCTTCTTTGTTGAATAGTTCAGATGATGCTACGTCCATAGCAAGTCGAACTTCTTCACCTGGTTTGTAGCCTGCTTTTTCAATCGCTTCTAAGATAACTGTAATCGCTTCTTCGTTAGAGCCAAGGTTTGGTGCGAAACCACCCTCATCACCTACTGCTGTGTTGTAGCCTTTTGCTTTTAGAACCGCTTTTAGGCTATGGAAAATCTCAGCGCCAATGCGTAATGCATGACGGAAAGATTCAGCCCCAACAGGCATAACCATGAATTCTTGAATGTCTACATTGTTATCTGCGTGAGCTCCACCATTTAAAATGTTCATCATTGGTACTGGTAATTGTTTAGAGTTAAACCCACCAAGATATTGATAAAGAGGTACATCTAAATAATCTGCCGCAGCATGTGCAACTGCCATCGATACACCTAGAATTGCGTTGGCACCTAGCTTGCCTTTGTTTTCTGTGCCATCTAGCTCGATTAAAGCTTTGTCAATGACAACTTGGTCAAGAACTGAATAGTTACCCTCTAATTCTTGCGCAATAATTGTGTTTACATTTTCAACTGCTTTTAATACACCTTTGCCTAGGTAACGAGATTTGTCACCATCGCGTAATTCCACCGCTTCGTATTCACCTGTTGATGCACCTGATGGTACGATTGCGCGTCCAAATGCGCCTGATTCTGTAAATACTTCAACCTCTACTGTTGGGTTCCCACGTGAGTCTAAAACTTCGCGCGCATAAACTTGTGTAATAAATGGCATAATTAATTCTCCTCTTTTTCAATTAATGATTGTCCTGTCATTTCAGTAGGCTGTGACACCTTTAATAATTCTAACATGGTTGGTGCTAAATCGGCTAAAATACCACCATTTCTTAACATTATATTTGCTTTTGTCACAATTACTGGAACAGGATTTGTTGTATGAGCTGTCATAGGCTCACCTGCTAAAGTCAATACTTCATCAGAATTACCATGGTCAGCTGTAATAATAGCTGCGCCTCCTTTTGCAAGAAGAGCATCTACTACTTTGCCTAAACATTCATCTACCGCTTCAATCGCTTTAATCGTTGGCTCAAGCATTCCACTATGACCCACCATATCAGGGTTGGCAAAGTTGAGAATAATGCCATCAAATTTCTCAGCAGCAATTTCTGCAAGCAAGGCTTCTGTTACCTCATAGGCAGACATTTCAGGTTTTAAATCATATGTTGCCACTTTTGGAGAGGCAATTAAAATACGTTCTTCACCTGGGAATTTTTCCTCACGTCCACCACTCATAAAGAATGTAACATGTGGGTATTTTTCAGTTTCAGCAATGCGTAACTGTGTTTTCCCATTCGTTGCTAGTACTTCACCAATCGTATTTTTTAAGTTGTCATTTTCATAAGCAACTTGTGCATTGACGTTATCACTATAGTGTGTGAAGGACACAAATTTTAAATTCTTTGGATGCTTTGCAGATACAGCAAAACCATCAAATCCTTCATTTGTGAACACTGTGGATAGCTGAATAGCACGATCAGGACGGAAGTTAAAGAAAATCACTGCATCATGATCGTTAATTGTTGCTACTGGCTCACCATGCTCTTGAATGCTGAAGGGAATCACAAATTCATCGGTTACTTCACGCTCATAGGATGCTGCTACACCACTTTTTGCACTTTCTGCTGTTTGACCAACACCATCAACAAGTACATTGTACGTGAGGGCGACACGATCCCAGCGCTTATCCCGATCCATTGCATAATAACGTCCGTGAATCGAAGCAAACTGACCAATACCAATTTCAGCCATTTGTTTTTCTGTTTCTTCGATATAGTCTAATGCCGTTGTTGGACCAACATCACGTCCATCTAAGAAGCCATGTACATAAACTTCATCTAATCCCTGCTGTTTAGCTAGCTTTAATAGCGCAAACATATGCTCATAATGACTATGAACACCACCATCTGATAATAAGCCCATAACATGGAGCTTGGAGTGATGAGCTTTTACATATGCCACTGCATCTAAAAATGCTTGATTCGTAAAGAAATCCCCTTCACGAATCGACTTATTTAAGCGTGTTAAGCTTTGATAAACAATTCGTCCAGCACCGATATTTAAGTGCCCTACCTCAGAATTCCCCATTTGTCCGTCAGGTAATCCAACGGCTTCTCCCGCCGCAGTTAATGTAGCGTGAGGATATTGACTCCAATATCGATCAAAATTTGGCTTGTTGGCTTGTGCTACTGCATTCCCGAATGTTTCATCTCGAAATGCAAAGCCGTCTAAAATAATTAATGCTACTGGCTTTTTAGGCATTTGCTGCCGCCTCCAATAATGTTAAGTAAGATTCTGGCTGTAAGCTTGCTCCACCAACTAAAGCACCATCAATATGCTCTTTCGTTAAAAGCTCCTGAATGTTATCAGGCTTCACACTGCCGCCATATTGAATGCGTACAGCATTCGCCGTTTCAGCATTATATAGCTCTTCGATAACTGCACGAATCGCTCCACATACTTGATTTGCATCGTCTGCTGTAGCAGTTTTACCAGTACCAATCGCCCAAATCGGTTCATAGGCAATGACCATATGCTCAACTTGCTGTGCATCAAAACCAGCAAGTGCCGCTTTAATTTGTCCAGCCACCTTTTGCTCTGTCGTGCCAGCCTCACGTTCCTCTAGCGTTTCACCACAGCAAATAATTGGTACGATATTATGTGCAAGCGCTGCTGCTACCTTTTTATTAATCGCTTCATCTGTTTCATTGTAGTATTCACGACGTTCTGAGTGCCCTAAAATGACATAGTCAACATCTACACTTGCTAGCTGGGCTGGGCTAATTTCACCAGTAAAGGCACCTTCATTTTCAAAGTGCATTGTTTGTGCACCAATCGCCAGCTCTGACTCACTAGCAACTTGCACAAGTGTAGGTAGGTAAAGAGCTGGTGCGCAAACAACAGCATCTACTTTGTCATTGGAAGGAAGTTTATCCTGTACTGCATCTACAAACTGAATAGCTTCTTCAAATGTTTTAAACATTTTCCAGTTACCCGCAATAATTGGTTTACGCATCATGTTGCCTCCGATTGTTTAGTTAGTTTATTTATCGTTTAGTGCTACAATTCCTGGAAGTTCCTTACCTTCCATTAATTCTAGAGAAGCACCGCCACCTGTAGAAATATGATCCATCTTATCTGCTACTTCAAATTTTTCAACAGCAGCTGCTGAATCACCGCCACCGATTACTGTATAGCCTGCTGTTGTTGCCATTGCATCAGCAACCGTTTTTGTACCGTTAGCAAATTTATCCATTTCAAAGACGCCCATTGGTCCATTCCAAATGATTAATTTAGAGTTTTTAATAACTTCTGCATAGTTTGCAGCTGTTTTTGGTCCAATATCTAGACCCATCCAATCAGCTGGAATAGCATCTACATCAACGATTTGTGTTTCAGCATCTTGTGAAAATTCATTTGCCACAACAGCATCGACTGGCATATGTAATTGCACGCCTTTTGCTTTTGCCTTTTCAATAAAGGACTTTGCTAGCTCAATTTTATCTTCTTCTAACAATGATTTACCGATATCGTAGCCCTGCGCCTTGATGAATGTAAAGGATAAACCACCACCGATAATTAAGTGATCTACTTTCTCTAATAGGCTTTCAATAACACCAATTTTATCTTTTACTTTGGCACCACCAATAATCGCTGTAAAGGGATGCTCTGGGTTCGACAATGCTTTACCGAGTACATCTAATTCCTTTTGCATAAGGAAACCAGATACAGCTGGAATATGCTTAGCAATTCCTTCTGTAGAAGCATGTGCACGATGAGCTGCCCCGAAAGCATCATTGACATAGATATCAGCTAGCTGTGCAAATTGCTGTGCTAATGTTGAATCATTTTTCTCTTCACCTGCATGGAAACGTACATTTTCCAGAAGAAGAAGATCCCCGTCATGCATGCTAGCAACAGCCTCTTCCACCACTTGACCAATAGATTCATCTAGCTTCGTAACAGGCTTGCCCATTAATTCTGCTAAGCGAACACCAACTGCTGTTAAACGCATATCTTCTTTTACTTCACCCTTTGGACGACCTAAGTGAGAGGCTAAAATAACTTTCGCACCTTGCTCTACTAAATACTCAATTGTAGGAATAGCTGCACGAATTCGCGTTTCGTCTGTAATGGCACCATCTGCCATTGGAACATTAAAATCTACACGTACAAATACGCGTTTACCCTTTACATCAATATCTTTCATCGTCTTCTTATTTAACATGAAGAAACTCCCTTCAAAGCTGTTTTAGTCTTACATCTTTGTGTTTTACCCATCTTGGCGCGACACCATGCTTGCTAAATTGAAAAGGCACTTTGGCACTTTTTTTGGCACATCAGCTAAAAGAATTTCAATCTCCAACTTTTGATAATGCACCCTAATACTTGTTTTTATAGTAGCAAAAGTTAAGTGTTATGTCTTGCAATTGCTTGTCCTGTATAAAAAGAGAGCAAGGGTAAAATCCCTTACTCTCTTTACCCTTGTATATTATATCTATTCGATATTATAAAGGCTATACTTTTTGTGCATAAAAAGCAGTAATATGTCACACTTTTTACTCAAAATGTCGAAATATGATACTTATTTATGGTTTAATCCTTGTTCAGCAATGTATAAAGCTAAATCCATTAAGCGAGTAGAGTAACCAATTTCGTTATCATACCAAGCTAGAACTTTCACCATTTTGTTTTCTAATACCATTGTTGAAAGACCATCAACAGTAGAAGAATGATGGTTACCGTTATAATCAATCGATACTAATGGTAGCTCATTGTAATCTAAAATGCCTTTTAATTCATTTTCAGAAGCTTCTTTTAATACAGCATTAATTGTTTCTTTTGTTACGTCTGCTTTTAGCTCTACTACTAAGTCAACACATGATACGTTAGGTGTTGGCACACGCATAGAGAAGCCATCTAGCTTACCTTTTAATTGTGGTAATACTTTTGATACAGCTACTGCTGCACCAGTTGTTGTTGGAATCATAGATACCGCACCTGCACGAGCACGACGTGGGTCAGAGTGTGGGAAGTCTAAAATTCGTTGGTCATTTGTGTAAGAGTGAATTGTTGTCATCATACCGCGTTCAATGCCAAATTTTCCATCAAGCACTTTAGCTACTGGTGCTAGACAGTTTGTTGTACAAGAAGCATTTGAGATAACATCATCTGTTGCTGGGTTATAGTCTGTATGGTTAACACCCATCACAAATGTAGGCATTGCTCCTTTTGCTGGTGCAGAAAGGATTGCTTTTTTAGCTCCTGCTTCAATATGCTTACCTACTTCTTCCACTGAACGGAAATGACCAGTACATTCAAGAACTACGTCTACTCCTAATTCACCCCATGGTAATTGTGAAGGATCTTTTTCAGCATATACTTTTATACGTTGACCATTTACTACGAAAGAATCTTCATCTGCATTGACTTCAGCATCATAGATACCGTGGACTGAATCATATTTCAATAAGTGTGCAAGCTGACCTGCGTCTGTTAAGTCGTTTACAGCTACTACTTCAAATTCATTTTGCTTCATTGCCTCACGAAATACTAAACGTCCAATACGTCCAAATCCATTAATCGCTAATTTTAATGCCATTGTTAATTCCTCCAATAATGTGTAATGTCTGTTTCTAAATGAATAGAAACTTTAAATTTGCTTTATGCTCATTCAAAAAGTGTTTCACCACTTTCTGAGATCGAGTGACAAGTTTGGTACTAACCCATCATTTAAGATGGTTGTTTTCTATAGAAGATAAATTCGCCGCAATGGCTTTTGCAGCTGCTTCATCTGTTATAAATATTGTTTGTTTGGGTGCTACTTTAAAATAAGAAAGCATAGCATTGACCTTTTGTTTCCCCGCTGCCACTGCAATAACTTGCTGACTATTTTGTACCTGCTCCAGTTGAATACCAATCGTGCGTATACGATGGACAATTTCACCTTCTGCATTAAAATAATAGCCAAAAGCTTCACTTACAGCACCTTTCTCCTCAAGAATTCGTAAATCCTCAGGAGATGAATTACGACGAATCGCCATTTCCTCTGCGGAGCCAATTCCATGAATGACACAATCTGCTTGATCATAAAATGCCATCATTTCTGTGACCATAGGCTCTGTTAACATGGCTTGATAAGCTTGCTCACTTAAATGCTCTGGTAAAAATAAAGTACGGTACTGTGTCTCCATCTGCATGGCAAATGTTGCAACAAGTGTATTGGCTTGCATTTGCATTTCATGTCCAATGCCTCCACGTGCAGCAACAAATGTAATATCCTTTTGTACATCGCCAGGATGTAAAAATTGTGCAAGAGACGCAACAGATTTTCCACCTGTGACAGCTACTACCTGCCCATCAAAGGCTGAAGACATAAATTGTAGAGCCGCTTCTTTGCCAAGTAAGGTTAAAATCGTATCGTCTTCATTGTAATCACCAGGAACTACAACTACACGCTCAATACCAAAATGCTGTTCCAGCTTTTTCGCAAGCTGAGTTAAGCCAGACCATTCGTAAACGATAGCTCTTAGTTTTTCAATAACTATTTCACCATCATCTGTACATACCATACCCGACTTTTGTGAATCTAATAACCCTTGCTCGCGTAAAATATCAGTTTCTTTACGAATTTCTCTTTCTGTCATTTTCAGTGAATCGGCAAGTGTACGTCGTCCGATTGGCTGCATGAGCTGAACAGCTTGTAAAATTCGATATCTTGATTGCAGAAGCGGATACAATTCAGGAAGTAGCCTTTGTTGTGCCTCTGGAACAGTGAACATATTTATCTACTCCCTTATTAATAGGTGTGGGTTATTTTTTATCCCACAACATTATTTTGCGTCCCACTTATGGTTTTATTATAATATGCATTGTTTTAAAGCGCAAGTAAATGTATAGTTTTGGCTAAAAAAAAGCCTCATAGCTTTGAAAACAGCTACGAGACTTTGTTGCGTTTATTTTGTGAAAGATAAAATTGCGTTCTTCTTAAATCCTTCTAAAGCTTTTGTTGCTTCACTTTTATTTGTAAATTCAAAAATACGAACATCCTTTTTCTCAAATACTGTAATAACCCACATTGTAAAATCTCCCTTCACATCATTTATTTTTGTAATATAACAATCACGAAACTCTGTGATACATCTGATAATCTGTTTTATAACAACTTCTTACTTGATACCTATTCTACTCCGTTTTTTATGAAAAGGAAGTCAAATGTGAAGGTCTTCACAAACTGTTCAAATTCAAAACGCTTTCATTGAACAATTTGTGAATTGTGTGGAATACAGCTAACAATAGTGTCATTTATACCGTTATTAATTCTTTATTAGTCTGGTGCATCAACTACTTAATTGCTCCAGCAATGTAGCATAATCTAGATTGCCATACTGAATCACAGCACCATCCTTTTCAACTACCGGAATCATTAGCATATATTTTTCATGTATATCATCATCCTGTTCGATATCAACGATATCAATATCGAATGGTAGATCCTCCTGTACAAGCTTTAATGTCTGCAAGCCTTCCACACATAATGGACAATTTGCTCGACTAAAAAATTTAACAATCATCGATAGCACCTCCTCATCTTATTATAAACGAAAGTGTGATGAAGGAATGACTTCTATTCTTTAATAACTATTGATTGAACTGTCTTAGCTTCCCTTTTCGCATCCTTATAATGGACTATTGTAATAAAAAAGGCATTGACTGTGCGGAAGCCGCACATCAATGCCTTTCGATTATAATTATTTTAAATGACTGTCGAAGAATTTCACCATGGCATTGTAGAATTCAATTCTGTTTTCTTCATTAGCGAAGCCATGTCCTTCGTTATCCTTTAGCATGTACTCAACATCCACACCTCTAGCACGTAAGGCTTCCACAATTTGATCGGATTCTGCCTTGTTAACACGTGGATCATTTGCACCTTGAGCGACAAATAATGGTGTTTTGATTTTATCTGCGTGGAAAATAGGTGAAACAGCTGTTAATAAGTCTTTGTCCTTTTCTGGATGACCTACGCGTTCATAAAACAAGTTACGCATCGTTTCCCAGTATGGAGGAATGGTATTTAATAAAGTGAAAATATTAGATACTCCTACATAATCAACTGCTGCAGCATATAAATCAGGTGTATACGTAATACCAGCTAATGTTGCATAACCACCAAAAGATGCACCATAAATGCCGATACGCTCAGGGTCTGCAATACCTTGATCAATCGCCCATTGCACACCATCTGTAATATCGTCCTGAATTTTAAGACCCCATTGCTTATTACCAGCTTGAAGGAATTCCTTCCCATAGCCAGTTGACGAACGGAAATTCACTTGCAGTACGGCATAGCCTCGATTAGCTAATAATTGTACTTCTGGATTGAAGCCCCACATATCGCGTGCCCAAGGTCCTCCATGTGGATTAACGATAAGAGGAAGATCTTTAGCTTCTTGATTTTTCGGTAAAGTTAAATAGCCGTTAATTGTCAAACCGTCTCGACTCTTATAAGAAATTGGATGCATTTCAGCAAGCCCTTCTGGTTTTAACCAAGGGCTTAAAGTAGCCAACTCTGTTAAGTCACCTGTTATGGAATCATAGTAATAATATTTTCCATACACGGTATCACTTGAAACGCTCACAATAAATTTTGTCATCTCTTTATTGTAATCATTGATACCTAATTCACTTTCATGCACGCCAAGCTTATTTTGTATTTTACGGAACAGCTTTTCAAACTTTTTATCAAAGAATTGATAATACAGCTTATCAGTAACATAAGCACCATATAATAATTTATCTTGTTCAGCGCTATATAAAACACCCGAAACATCTACTTCATCATTTGACATTATAACTTTTTCATTGCCTTCTAAATCATATTTTACAACTTCTACTTTATCTCTACCTTTGTTGGAAGTTGCATAAATTGTTTGATTGTCTTTAGAGAAAGCCAGTGGCACTACTTCATCCCCTGCTTCCACCTCAATAAACGGTTTAAATTCATCCTTTTCAGAATCTCGATAAAGGATTGTTCCTGTCACACCATCTGTTGCTACGGCAACACGTACATTTCCATTCCGATCTGCTAACCAGTTTGTAATATTACCTGGATTTTTAGCAACATGCTTTGTTTTACCTGTCTTGACGTTCAGCTTGTACACATCAAAGACAGTGGCATCTTCTTTATTCATCATTATAAGAATTTCATCTTTAACACCTTGTAGGCCACTTAATATTCCTACTGTTACATTTGGATATGGCGTTAAATCTTTTTCCTTTGACCCATTAAATGTAGTAGAATAAATATGGAAGTTTTCATCTCCACCTTTATCCTTTAAATATAATAAACTATTTTCCTTCCAGAAAAATCCTGCAATATCACGATCTTTAGAGTTCGAGACGCGAACAGGCTCACTATCATCATTCATTTTTTTTACGAAAACATTGGATCTGTTCTTCCATGCAGAGGCAAATGTGATGTAATTACCATCAGGTGAAAGTTCATAGCCGAAATTTCCAGGATTCTTCATGAAATCTTCTACAGAAATTTCCTTTACACCTTTATTATTGGAACCATTTTTAATTTGTTTTGCATTGTTTAACATTTTAACTGCATCTTGTTTAGCAATTGTATCAGTGCTTACTGACACGTTATTAAATAAACCAAGCTTATTGGCTTTCTCTAAATACTCAGCAAGCGATGCTTCTTTTTCTTCTTTATTTAAAGCTCTTACTAAAATACGAGCTGCTTCATCACGTTTAATCGATAAATTTAAATCCGTGAACTCCTCAGCCTTTACCCATGTATCAATAATTTGTTGCCGCATTGAATCTGATCCGTGTTGGAAAGTTAATGCTGTTACAGCTAAATTCAAAAATTCCTGCACTGAAATGCGCTGCTCCTGCGCTATTACGACGCTATTTGTTTCATTGGCAGCACGTACTTCTTGCATGGTTGCAGGAATAGCTACAGATGTTGTTAAAATGATCGCTAATGATGCAGATAAAAATCTTTTTTTCAAAATGATTCCTCCCTATATCAGTTTACGTTATATCGAAAGTCGATATATTCAAATTATACCAATTTTTGTATTATTGTCAATGAATGATATTTTTTTATGATCATTACTTTTTCTTCACTCATAATGAAAGCGAACTAAACAATTAGTTCGCTAGGTATTACGATTAAAATTTTCTGCTCGCTCCTCCGCCTGCGGAAGATCCTCCACCGAATCCTCCAAAGCCGCCTCCGCCTGAACGCCCTCCGCCAAAGCCACCTGGATAACCACCATAGCCTCCAGCACGAGGACCTCCCCCACCTTTCGAAAAGAACGTATAAATAATAAGAACAACGAGAACGATTAAGATAATTAACCAAGTTGGCATGTCTTCACCTTCGTCTGCTGTCGCTGGTAATTCACCATTCCAATTATACTCCTCGGCAACAGTGCGAAATATTTCAGCATATGTGGATTGGAAGGCTTGATCTATGTCGCCCGTACTTGCAGAAGGATAAAATGCCTCATCTAAAATACGTCCTAATTTTCCATCTGGTAATGGCCCCTCTAACCCTTGACCAACAGCTATTACTACGTCATTATTCCCTTCACTCTGTCCAAATGTAGCTAAAATTAAAACACCATTATTTTTCTGTTCGTCACCTATTCCCCAAGACCGAATCATTTTTGTAGCATACATCTTTGGCTCCTGTCCATCTAGACTATCAATGGTTACAATCATGATTTCAGCGCCTGTGCCTTGATCCAATTGCGCGGAGTAATGATTTAATTGTTCTTTGATATTTGCTGATAATACATTGGCAAAATCATGTATATACGTATTTTTCATCGGTGACGGCATAGTTGCCTTTGCCATGTTCGTAAATAAAAGAAACACCGAACAAACGATGATTATTTGTACAAGGCTACGCTTCATTAGTGTGTACCTGATTGACTAAAATCGATTGATGGTGCTTTGTCAGCTCCTGCTGCGGCTTTAAAGTATTCTTTTTGTTCAAAGCCAAACATTCCTGCCATCAAATTACCTGGGAAACGTTTAACCTGCTTATTAAATTGCTGAACTTCATTATTGTAATCCTCACGTGCTACCGCCAGGCGATTTTCAGTGCCTGCTAGCTCATCCATTAACTGACGAAAGTTTGTATCTGCCTTTAAGTTTGGATAATTTTCAACAACTACAAGTAAACGACTAAGTGCTCCAGTTAAAGCATCATTTGCAGCAGCTTGCTCCTCTGGAGTGTTTGCACTACCCATTTGTGCACGTGCTTGTGTAATACTTGCAATCACCTCTTGCTCATGATTCGCATAGCCTTTCACTGATTCGACTAAATTTGGAATCAAATCATAACGACGTTGGAGCTGATTTTCCACTTGTGCCCATTTCGAATCTACATTTTCCTCTGCAGTCACCAGGCTATTATATTTAGGAATGAATAATAAGGCGAATAGAACAAGAATAAGAACAATTATCCCAATTGGTCCAAGCAACTTTTTCAATTTATAGAACCTCCTCGACCTACTTTTCCTTTCTTCAATAGTCTACATTTTTGTCTTTACATTTATACCGTATGAATTTCATTTGACTTGACATACTAACTACTGCATCAAAAAATCATTGAGGAGGCGTTTTTTTTGTCACAATCGTTTTACAATGAATCATCAAATCAAACCAATTTCAATCAACAACATAGTCTAAATCATGGTGGCCATGAAATGATGGACATGCATGAAACAATTGGCGAAATTATCGCAGGTATGAACCAAGCCATAATTTTACGCCCACATGTACAAGATCCTGAATTATTGAATATTTTGGATCGCCAGTATAATTTTACTTTAGGTATGTACAATACAATTGTAGAGTCCTTCAAAACAGGACATGATCCATCTGTTCCAACAGGACGTTACCAAATGGAGACAGGAAATGACTTTAAATATGGCGTAAATCCTGGTCAACCAAAAAAGCCAATGCAAAATGCCAATGAAATTAATGATGAAGCTATTTCAGGGTTCTTACTTGGTGCTCAAAAAGGTTCAGCAAAATGTATGACAACGGCTGCTTTAGAGACAACAAACCCAGTTGTTCGTCGCGTTGTTGCTGATAGTATTCCTAACTGCATTGAAATGGGCTACGAATTATCCATCTATCAAAATAAACATGGCTATTATCAGGTACCTCAATACTCACAACAGGATATGCAAACGATGCTGAATGCATATGACACAACAACTAATCCCCTTCATTAACACGAAAGAGCAGTCTCTGGTGGTAAACACCAGAAACTGCTCTTTATTCATTAAGATTATAATACCTTTCCTAAAAACGCCTTTGTACGGTCACTTTGTGGATTGCCAAAGAGTTCCTCTGGAGAGCCTTCTTCTACAATATAGCCACCGTCCATAAAGACTACTCGATCCCCTACTTCACGAGCAAAGCCCATTTCGTGCGTAACAACAACCATGGTCATCCCTTCAGCTGCTAGATTTTTCATAACATCTAGCACCTCTTTGACCATTTCAGGATCAAGTGCTGAAGTGGGCTCATCAAATAAAATGGCTTTTGGCTTCATGGCTAAGGCACGTGCAATGGCTACACGCTGCTGTTGACCACCCGATAGCTGCTCAGGATAGTTATATGCCTTGCTGTCGAGTCCAACCTTTTTTAACAGCTCATGCCCTAATTCTTCAGCTTCTGGACGACTCATTTTGCGAATTTGCATAGGGGCCATCGTGACATTATCGATAACTGTCATATGCGGGAATAGATTAAATTGTTGAAACACCATGCCAACTTCTGCCCGAATCTCATTGATATTCGTTTTTGGAGCATTAATTTTCACGTTTTCAATATAAATAGCACCATCTGTTACATCTTCCAGCATATTGATGCATCGTAAAAATGTACTTTTGCCTGAGCCAGATGGTCCAATCACACAAACAACTTGTTTCTCTTGGATTTCATAATCAATGCCTTTTAATACTTCAAGCTTTCCGAAATATTTGTGTAGGTTTTCAATTTTTATCATCTTGCTTCCCGCCCTTCTGCCTTAGCTTTACGAGGGACATAACTATTGCTAAATCGTTTCTCGATAAATGCCACGATTTTCGTTACACCATATGTTAAAACTAAATAGAGTAGTGCAGCAACGATGTACGGTTCCCAGAAGCGGAAGCTTGCACCTGCTACTACCTTACTTGCGTATAAAATATCTGGTGCTGCAATAACTGTTACTAATGAAGAATCTTTTAATAATGCGATAAATTCGTTCCCTAATGGTGGAATCATACGTCTAAATGCCTGTGGTAAAATGACCTTACGCATCGCTTGGTTATGTGTTAACCCTAAAGAACGAGCTGCCTCCATTTGCCCCTTTGCAATACTTTGAATACCTGCACGGAAAATTTCCGCATTGTAAGCAGCACAGTTTAATACGAGCGCTGTAATCCCTGACACCATATATCCTAAAGAATGACCAAAAATTGTTGGAATAACTGCTAAGTGAATTAATAAAATTTGCACAAGCATTGGTGTTCCACGGAATAAATCGATATATAATTTTGATGGCCAATAAATCCATTTTTTACTCGATAATTTTCCTAGGCCTAAAAATAGTCCTAATAGAATACCTCCAAAATAACCACTAAGTGTCAAAATAATTGTTACGCCAATACCCCGTATAAACATATCTCGGTAGTTCCAGACAATGTCCCAGCGTAAGTCAAAGATGTCCATCCGAAAACCCCATTTCCCCTTTAAAGTGAATGAGCCGCTAGCATAGTAACCATGCTAGGGGCGTCATCATTCATTTATTACTTGAAATCAGAACCTGTAATTTCTTTTAATTTACCGTTTTCTTTAATCTTTTTAAGACCTTCATTTAATTTATCTAATAGCTCTTTGTTTCCTTTTTGAACCATAAAGCCATAATATTCTTTTTCAAACGCATCATCTTCGATTACTTTTAATTTTTGATCTGGATGCGCTTTAATGTATTCGTAAACTACCGCATTGTCTCCAATAGCTGCATCAACGTTACCGTTTAACATCTCTTGAATTGCGATTGGTTGACTTTCAAACGCCATAATATTTGTACTTGCTTCCCCTTGTAGCTTTTTCGCCGCCATATGACCTGTAGCATTAATTTGTACTGATACCTTTTTATCTTTTAGTTCAGCTAGAGATTTAATTTTTGAATCTTCTTTTACAACAATCAATAATTGAGACTCATAATAAGGCTCTGTAAAATCAAATGATTCTTTACGCTCTTCAGTAATTGTGATTCCTGAAGCACCAATATCTGTTTCGCCGTTTTTAATTGTTTGGAAAACTGGCTCCCAACCAATGTTATTCCAGTCAACTTCAAAGTCCATTTCATCAGCAATAGCTTTTAAAACATCGACATCAATCCCCACAATTTTCCCTGAATCGTCAACAGATTCAAATGGTGCGAAAGTTGCCTCTGTACCAACTTTATATATTTTCTTACCATCTTCTGAAGATGAGCTTCCTGAAGATGAACCACCCTTTGTACCACATCCTGCAAGTGCTAATGTTAATGCTGCAACCATCATCAGTAGCATCCAACCTGTTTTCTTCATTGTATTTCCCCCTATTTCGATAATTTTCCGAAATGCGTATTATTTTTCGCAATTCGGAAATGTTAGACTATTAGGTCAATTATATTAATATTATAGTATTTAGACAACAACTTTTCGCATAAAACTAAATATTTTTTCATATTAATTTATAATAAACTTATATAATTAGAAGAAACATGTATAAATAACAAGAAATCTAATCTAAAATTAATATATATACACTACAAACCACACCAAATTTCGATAAATTTTGGCAAAAAAAAAGAATCCCCTCAGATAGGATTCTTTTTTTTCGACTATTTCTAGTCTTCACGTACAGTATGTCCACTAAAAAATAATTTGGAGTTATTGCTTTTTTGAAGGTTTGAAAGGAATAAATAGGGGAATAATGCCAAATAGGACAGTATTGCGCCTATATCTCCCTCTCGATCTCCACTAAGCAGGCTGCTAAACTACTTATTAGGAGATGAGCTATAACAAGTATATCTATATTCAGTAAAATGGCGCCCTCGGAGGGAATCGAACCCCCAGTGCAAGAACCGGAATCTTACGTGTTATCCATTACACCACGAGGGCAAAAGCACAAAAAAAAAGTACTCACTCTAGGCTTACGAAAAGCATGATGTAGATAACCCTCATTTTTTGAAGCATACCTGCAAAATAGTGTACTGTACTTTAAACTTATAACCTTAATTATTATACAAGCCTATCATATATAATTCAACCATAGAATGCAAAAACATTTTATTTTTTTTATTTCACTTTAGCAGGGTTAATATTTGACCTTCCCTGACTATAATGTGTATGATAAGGATACAGCTGAAATAACAATGGAAATTTTCAGCAAAGGTATTCGAATTTAGTTTTTTAAGGAGGATTTAACATGAATTTAATTCCTACAGTTATTGAACAAACAAGTCGCGGTGAACGTGCATATGACATTTATTCACGTCTACTTAAAGACCGTATTATCCTTTTAGGAAGCGCTATTGATGACAATGTAGCTAACTCCATTGTTGCACAACTTCTTTTCCTACAAGCGGAAGATCCAGATAAAGATATCTCTCTTTACATTAATTCACCAGGTGGATCAATTACGGCTGGTATGGCTATTTATGACACAATGCAAATCATTAAACCGCAAGTTCAAACAATTTGTATTGGTATGGCTGCATCAATGGGTGCTTTCTTACTTGCTGCTGGTGAGCCTGGTAAACGTTTTGCATTACCAAATGCAGAAGTAATGATTCACCAACCACTAGGTGGTGCACAAGGTCAAGCGACAGAAATTGAAATTGCTGCTAAACGTATTTTATTCTTACGTGAAAAATTAAATGGCATTTTATCTGAACGCACAGGCCAACCACTTGAAGTCATTGCTAGAGACACAGATCGTGATAATTTCATGACTGCTGAGCGTGCTAAAGAATATGGTTTAATCGATCACATTATGCACCGTAGCGATAATAAATAAAAATGAGAAGGCATCACAGACTCGCTCTGTGATGCCTTTCGTGTTGTTGAAAAAAGGTGATGTCAACGGCAGAAACAGCCATTTTGAAAGGCGAGGGGTTGATTTCCGTTCCATAAAGCGTAGTGAATACCTTCACTTTATTTGAAAACCTTTCTAAAAAGAAACATTTTTATGGATTGGAGTGGAAGGCTACTTGACTCCCGTGGGATAGCGAGACAGGCGAGCCTCTAAACGGAGCGGTAGCGGAGGAAGCGGCTCAGCGCTCACCCACAGGAAAGCAAGTAGCCTGCAACGGAAATCCATTTTCACCTTTCACAAAAATGCTATGGATGGTTTTGTTTTTCAACACTATGAAGGCATCACAGATTTGCTCTGTGATGCCTTTTGTGTTCAATGAATGTTAGTCTTCATTTTCGATAATTGTAGCCAATGCTGTAACCGCTTGCTCCGCATCGCTGCCGTCACTACTTAAAGTAACTTCAGTGCCTTTAGCGACTGCTAAGCTCATGACACCCATAATGGATTTGGCATTTACTTTTTTCTCGTCTTTTTCCAGAAAGATATCAGCACTAAAACGATTTGCTTCCTGCACAAATAGTGCTGCTTGTCTAGCTTGTAGTCCTAATTTTAATTTGACCTGGACTCTTCTCTCAATCATACTCAAAACTCCCCTTCACTACCGTTCATCTATTAGTTTTATCTTACCTCACTTACTAGCAAAAGAACAATAAGCGATTACGCATGACATTCATACCTGAAAAGTATGAAAACTTAACCACCTATTTTTTCACCGCGTCTTAATGCATCAGCAATCTCATCAATTTTTCTCAATCGATGGTTAACACCTGATTTACTAACCGTTCCACTTGATACCATTTCACCAAGCTCTTTTAATGTCACATCCTGATATTCTACACGTAGACGTGCTATTTCACGTAGCTTTTCTGGTAGCTGATCCAGACCAATTGAATTTTCAATAAATCGAATATTCTCTACCTGCCGTAATGCTGCACCAATAGTTTTGTTTAAGTTGGCTGTTTCACAGTTCACAATACGGTTGACGCTATTGCGCATATCTCGCAATATTCGCACATCCTCAAACTTCATCATGGCCTGATGTGCGCCAACAATATTAAGGAAATCTGAAATTTTCTCTGCTTCCTTTAAATAAGTGACAAAACCTTTTTTTCGTTCAATTGTTTTGGCATTAAGTTCAAATTCATTCATCAAATCCATCAATGCCTCACCATGCTCTTTATACAAAGAATAAATCTCTAAATGGTAGGCTGATGTTTCTGGGTTGTTGACAGAACCTCCTGCTAAAAATGCTCCTCTTAAATAAGCTCTTTTTTGACCACTCTTTTTGATGAGCTTTCTTGAGATTGTATGGTTAAATTGAAAGTCGTCTGAGATGATTTCTAAATCAATTAGCAGCTCGCGCGCACCTTCTCTTACACGGCAAATATACACGTTATTTTTTTTCAGTCGCATCTTCTTACGAACAAGCAATTCTACATTGTACGGATACAATTTTTTCATAATCGTATATAGTCTTCTAGCAATTGCAGCGTTTTCAGTTTGCACGTCTAAACTTAGTTGTTTATTTGCAAAGGATAATGAACCATTCATACGAATTAGGGCAGAAACTTCTGCTTTCATACAATGATTGTCCGCTTCTATTTGCGTTAATTCCTTTTTTGTTTCAGAAGCAAAAGACATATCATGCCCCCCTTTCAATCATGATTTCTATGTATATGTTCATCTTACCATATACAATCAATCCATTATGTTTCTATAATGGGTCTTCTTACTTTTTGCTGGTAAATATCAGCATAATCTACCAGCCATTCTGCAACATTGATAGCATTATGTCGAACAGTTCCATCTGATCGAATTGTAGCAATATCACGTTGTATAACCTCTAAGCCCATACTTTCAAGCTTTGCCACGTCAAATGTCACTGGCTCTGCTCTTTCTTCTTTATATAGTTCTTTTACAGGATTAGGGAGTTCTTCGTCGTTTACTAAAATAGAATCAATAAAATCGCCGCCAACATGCTTATGTATGGCTGTTACATGATCACCTGCTGTATAAGAAATCGTTTCACCTTTTTGCGTCATTAAATTACAAACATATATTTTTCTGCCTTTCGCTTTCACAACAGCTTCCCCTATCTCCTTCACAAGCAGATTTGGAATAATACTTGTATATAAGCTTCCTGGACCTATTAAAATATAGTCTGCACGCTGAATCGCACGAATGGCTTCTGGTAACGGTTGCACATTTTCTGGTACTAAAAAAACACGGTCAATGCGCTTTGATGCTGTTGGAATTTTTGATTCTCCTTCAATAATTGAACCATCCTCTAGCACAGCATGTAAGTTTATTTTTTTATTTGCAGCTGGTATGACACGACCATGAACTTTTAAAACCTTGCCCATTTCACTTATAGCATGGTTAAAATCTCCAGTAATATCAGTAAGTGCCGTAAGCATTAAATTTCCTAAGGAGTGACCTTTTAAATCCTCTGATGCTGAAAAGCGATATTGAAACATTTGCTCTACAAGTGGTTCAATGTCTGATAATGCCGCAATCACATTACGTACATCACCAGGTGGCGGAATATCGTAGTCATCACGTAAACGGCCTGAAGAACCCCCATCATCTGCCACTGTCACAATGGCAGTAATATCAAATGGGTGATGCTTCAGCCCGCGTAGTAATGTGGAAAGCCCTGTACCACCACCTATTACGACAAGCCTTGTTTGCTTTTTCCCCATTCACTCATTCCTTTCTACGATTAATATCACGATGCGTAATAACCGTATTTTCCTTACCTGCTAAATATGCCCCAAAAAATTCTGCTAATGTCACTGAGCGATGCTGACCGCCAGTACAACCAAAAGCAATGACAAGCTGTGACTTACCTTCTTGTCGATAAAGAGGAATCATAAAATCTAATAAATCCGTTAGTTTTTTTATGAGTATTTGCGTATCTTCCAAAGCTAAAACATAAGAGGATACCTCTGTTTGTAGTCCTGTTTTGGGACGTAGCTCCTCCACATAATAAGGGTTTTTAAGAAAACGAACATCAAATACTAAGTCTGCATCAATAGGCATCCCATGTTTAAAGCCAAAGGACATAATGTTCACGGTAAAAATAGTATCTGCCTCACTAGCAAATTCATTGACAATTCTTTCACGTAATTGCTTCGGTTTCATGTTCGATGTGTTATACACAAAATTAGCACGGCCCTTTACTTCAGATAAAAGTGCACGTTCCTGTTTAATGCCATCTAAAGGTAAACCATTGACTGCTAGTGGATGGGCACGTCTTGTTTCTTTATAGCGTCTAACTAATGTGGCATCGTCTGCATCTAAAAATAACATACGAGTATCAATATCGCCTTCTTTTAGTATATGGTCTAACGCGCCAATAAGAGCATCAAAAAAGTCGCCACCACGCATATCCATTACGGCTGCAATACGCGTACTATTTTTACCAGAATCTCTTAGCAGAGTTAAAAAAGTTGTAAGTAACGCTGGTGGTAAATTATCAATACAGTAATACCCTAAATCCTCAAAGCTTTGAATAGCTACGGTCTTCCCAGCCCCAGACATTCCTGTAATAATAACCAATTCGTGTGTACATTGTTGGCCTTCAACCACCACTGTCATGCAACTCCTTTATTGTTCTTTTGATATTTGTATTTTCTGATGAAGTAATTCAAAATTCGTTGTATAGTCAAACGTGCCATATTGAATGCCTGATTGCGAAACCGCAAATTGTAAATTAGTTCGATCTCCTTCAGCCATTGGCAAATGTGCTAAATCCTCTACCCGGTGCCATGCAAGCTTGCCTTCTCTCGTTTCTTCGAATGGTATACCTTCTACATCCTTCGCAACAAATGTATAGAGCATCCACTCATCCACTACATCATTATTTTCTTTAATAATCATCGTATAAACACCCTTTAAATGAACATTTAAAGGTGTGACATTTGTTTCTTCTTGAAACTCACGTACAGCAGCCTCAAAGATGGATTCACCGCTCTCCATTTTCCCTCCTGGAGCAACATACCAGCCTCGTCTTGGTTTCTGAAGTAATAATACTTTACCGTCTTTTATGGCAATTAAATTTGCAATTCTTTGCATAGGCACACCTCTAATCACTTTTGCATTCTACTCCCCATTATAGCAAGACCTTGCAAGATTTGTCCTCATTTACAACTCTCAAGTGAAGACAATTAACAATTTAGGTTTATTCATGTGTAATGCTTTTATGTTAGGCGAAAAATACGTTTATTTTTTTAATTTATACAAATAAAAAAGTAGGTTGCTCCCACCTAATTGAGGCGGAAACAACCTACTAAACAAAATAAAAGGGGGATTGCTAATTACATTTTTATCATACACCTTTTATATGTCATTCAAGTTACAGCAATATTAAAACCACATTAAAATTGTATTTTTTTCCTTTAAATAGCCATGTTAGGCATTAATTTTCTCTAATAGCTCTTCCACATAATGCTGTACAGCTTGTGCGGCAATACTACCGTCACCTGTCGCTGTCACAATTTGGCGAAGTGTTTTTTCACGAACATCTCCAGCTGCAAAGATACCTGGGATTTTAGTTTCCATATTGGCATTTGTCAAAATATAGCCAGCGTCATTTAAAATGCCTAATGATTCAAATGGTTTAGTTAAAGGCAACATACCAATATAGATAAAGACACCATCTGCTGCAAATTCAGATTCTGTACCATCAACAGTTGATTGTAATGTGACACTACCAACTTTACCATTAGCTTCATTAATTTCTTTTACAGTTGCATTCCAAATGAAATCAATTTTGTCATTGGCAAAGGCACGATCTTGTAGAATTTTTTGAGCACGTAATTTGTCACGACGGTGGACAATCGTTACTTTATCAGCAAAACGAGTTAAATAAACGCCCTCTTCTACAGCTGAATCGCCACCGCCTACAACTACTAGATTTTTTTGTTTAAAGAATGCCCCATCACATACTGCACAGTAGCTGACACCACGACCGCCTAGCTCTTTTTCACCTGGCACACCCATTTTTTTATATTCCGCACCTGTTGTAATAATAATGGCACGTGTTTTATATTCTTTTGCACCAGATTTAATTGTTTTATATTCTTCACCATCAATGATTTCTGATACATCACCATAGGCATATTCTGCACCAAATTTTTTAGCATGCTCAAACATTTTTGTAGATAGCTCAGGCCCTAAAATGGTATCAAAACCTGGGTAATTTTCTACTTCCTCTGTGTTTGCCATTTGCCCACCAGGAATCCCACGTTCAATCATTAATGTTGATAAATTTGCACGAGATGTATAAACAGCAGCAGTCATCCCAGCAGGACCTGCACCAATTATTACTACATCATAAATTTTTTCTTCTGACATCAATACTTCCCCCTAAACAGAATACTTTTTATCTTCATTCAACCAATAAGTGTAACGTCACCTACAGAAGAAGATAAAGCCCTTGACGGATAGGATAATGTCGCCAAGGAACATTGGTGATAACGTTAGTATGTTCATCGTATGTGAAAGTATAAAGTTATTCAACTATGTTGCTCACACGTTAATTATGACTATTAGGTAAAAACGTTAGAATTTCATCAATATACTTCGATAACGTTGATACAGATACTCCATATTGTTGGGCAATTTCCTTTTTTGTCACTTTGAGCATCTGTGATGATCTAAATAAATAATCATTGGCTCCTGCAATTGCTGTAGGGTTTGTAAAACGATAGTTTTGTATTAGTGCTTGTTCACATAGTACAAACCACATTTGAAACATTGGTACAATGAGTGATGAGAGCTTTCCATACTGTTCTAATAAAATTTCTGGTACGTTGACAGCACGTAAAAAGCTCGCTTCTACTTTGTTCTTCTTATCAAATTCATGGCCGAGTGAATAAGCTAAAAACAATTTCTCAAATGTGTCTAATTGTTCAACATTAACCAATTTCGGATGAGCGATAATTTCTTGCTTATGTGCAGTACCCTTCAGTAAAAACAAACCAAAAATGCGCTCACTCGTATAAGTGCTTTCTAATTTTTCAACAATAAAATCACGGTCATGCTCCAGTGCATCAAGTGCAAATTCATTTTCTTGTTGGCGCCATGGCTCGAAGCCCTCTTTGTCAGGATCTAGCTCTAGTAGCTGATCCCATGCACTTTTCGATACTTCCTCATGACCTGAGAAATAGGCCGCATGTGACAACCAAAAGTAAAAACCAGCATCTCCAACATAGCCTCTCTTTTGCATACTGCGCAACCATTTATAGGCTAATTCATACTGTCCTATTAAGGCTAATGTAGCCCCTAATTTATAGCGGTGCTCCCATGTGTATGGCTGAATTTTGACAAGTATATTTAATAGTTCTTGTAAATCCTCTTCATTTTTTTCATAATAAGCAATCACCGTTAAATTACATAGCGCATGTAAGTTTCCCTTATTTTCACGTAGCACGGTATGTAAGAGAGCCTTCGCCTGCTCTTCTTCTCCTACATAAAAATAAGCAAGTGCTAAATTATTATAGGCTGACCAAAAGGCTGGTCGATCTTCAATTAAATCTTCTAAAATAGTAATAGCTTCTGGAAAATCCCCTTTTTCCATACAACGACGAGCTTGCTCCTGACGATACAAATCCTCACCAGATTCTTCAGGGTCTTCCAAATCATCCTGCTCGAAAGCGACAAATTCTAATATTTCTGCTGCTTCATCTGCATAAGCACCCTCTGGTTCTAGCCGCAAATATTCTTCTGCAAAACGTTTCGCATCATGCATGATGCCCACACATCCTGATACTTCTGCCATATAGAAAATGATTTCTGGATTATCTGGATCAATTTGATAGGCATGACGAAGCAGATCATACGCTTCCTCGAAACGTTGACCTTCTAACTCTACGATGGCTAGCTGCAAGATAATCATAGGATCATCAGGGCTTAAATCTACCGCACGCTGTAAATATTTATAAGCTTTATTCATTTGTCCACTATTCATTGCTTGAATTGATTTTTTATAATAATAGTCGCCTGTTGGAATGAACGACACTATATTCGATTGAGTCTCATTTTGACGTTTCTTTTCCAATATATTTCCTCCGAAACAAGAAATAAGGAACGCATTTTACGTTCCTTTACACAGTAATTTCTATTATACCATACAATCAATAATATGCTGTTATTTCTCCTCGTGACGTTTTTCCAACACATGTAGAACATCATAAATACTTACTTTTTGTTCTTGTAGCAATACTAGGAGGTGATAGATTAAATCAGCTGCCTCCCATTTTACTTCTTCGGCATCACGATTTTTAGCCCCAATGACAACCTCAGTTGCCTCCTCCCCAATCTTTTTACAAATTTTATCGATACCCTTATCAAATAAATATGTAGTATAGGCTCCTTCTGGCATTTCCTGCTCACGCTTTGCAATCACACGCACAAGCTTAGCGATGATGTCTACAGAGCCGATTTGCTCATGTTGTTGAATCACCTCTGTAAAGCAAGAAGTTGTACCATTATGACAAGCTGGTCCAGCAGGTAGCACTTCCACCACTAATGCATCCTGATCACAGTCTGTTTTTATGGACACCACTTGTTGTCTATGACCACTTGTCGCTCCTTTATGCCAAAGCTCTTGACGAGAACGAGAATAAAACCAAGTTTCTCCTGATTCAATTGTTTTAGCCAATGATTCTTTATTCATATAGGCCACTGTTAGCACTTCTTTTGTGTTGGCATCTTGTACAACAGCTGTAACAAGACCTTTCTCATCGAACCGAATATTCTCTATCATCTTACTGCCACTCCTTTGTCACGTAAGTATTCTTTTACTTGTAATACGCTCGTTTCTTTGTAATGGAAGATTGAAGCCGCCAGTGCAGCATCTGCATCTACATCTTGTGCTAATACTTCGTAAAAATGTTCGGCATGTCCCGCTCCACCGCTAGCGATAACAGGGACTGTCACTGCCTCTCTTACCGCTTTAGTTAAGGCCAAATCAAAGCCAGATTTTTCACCATCTTGATTCATACTTGTTAATAAAATTTCCCCTGCTCCTAAGCGCACGGCTTCTTGTGCCCACTCAACGGCTGACCAAGTTGTTTTATTGCGTCCACCATGTGTATAAACCATCCATGTGTCATCTTCTTCACTATAGCGAGCATCGATTGCAACAACGATACATTGTGCACCAAAGAAATCAGCGCCCTCTTGAATAAGAGCTGGTCGCTCCAAAGCAGACGTATTCACGGATACTTTATCAGCACCTGCACGTAAAATACGCTTCATATCTTCCAACGTACGAATACCACCACCAACTGTAAAAGGTATTGCAAGAGTAGCAGCTGTTTGACGAACAACATCTATCATCGTTTCTCGACCTTCATGTGAAGCAGAGATATCTAAAAATACAAGCTCATCTGCGCCCTGCTCATCATAGAACTTTGCAAGCTCCACTGGATCACCTGCATCACGGATAGATACAAATTGGATACCTTTTACAACGCGACCTTCCTTCACGTCAAGACATGGGATAATACGTTTTGTTAGCATGCCTTCACACCTTTCAGCCATTGCTCTAATAAATAAATGCCCAGTTCTCCCGATTTTTCAGGGTGAAATTGCATGCCTGTCACGGAACCATTCGTTACAATACCAGGTACTTTTATACCACAGTAGTCTGCATAGGCAACAAGCTCAGATTCCTGAATATGTGTCGCATAAAATGAGTGAACAAAATAGACATGCTTCGCTGATACTTCACCGTTCAACCATGCAGGGCGATTCGTCAAGATCAGTTCATTCCAGCCCATATGCGGCACACGATATGCTTGATCTCCTTCGATACCACTAAAGCGTTGAATATGTCCCTTGAAAAAACCTAGCCCTTGTGTTGAGGTTACTTCTTCACTCTGCTCAAACAATAATTGCATGCCTAGACAAATTCCCAATAGAGGGCGATTTTCACTTTGTGCCTTTTGTAAATAAAGGTCTAATTTAGTTTCTGCTAAACGCTTGCGAGCATCAGGAAATGCGCCAACCCCCGGTAATAGTAGTGCACCTGTTGCATCTAACACGCTCTCATCAGCCGTCACAACAACCTCACAGTCTAGTCGTTTTAATGCTTGTTCTACACTAAATAAATTGCCCATTCCATAATCAATAACACCTATCTTCACGTTAACAGCCCCTTAGTCGATGGTACTCCTTTAACACGTGGGTCAATTTCAACTGCCGCATCAATCGCACGTGCTAATGCTTTGAAAATCGCCTCAATAATATGATGTGTATTATGGCCATAAGGTACAATCACGTGAACATTCATGCGTGCCTCTAGCGCAAATTTCCATAAAAATTCATGCACTAATTCTGTATCAAATGTTCCCACTTTTTCCTTTAAAGTTGGCACACGATACTCTAAATGTGGACGATTGGAGCAATCTACAACTACCTGTGCTAGTGCATCATCCATCGGCACAAATGCTGTGCCATAGCGTTTTATCCCCTTCTTATCACCAAGTGCTTCACGAACAGCCTGCCCTAAGACAATGCCAAGATCCTCTGTTGTATGGTGATCGTCGATATAGGTATCACCATTTGCTTGTACGGTCCCATTAAATAATCCATGCTTCATAAATAAATCGAGCATATGGTCCATAAATCCCACACCAGTTTGAATATTTGCTTGCCCTTCACCATCTAAATCGATTGCTACTGAAATTTGCGTTTCATTTGTTGTACGCTCTACCTTTGCATATCTCTTCTTTTCTGTCATCGCCCTATTCCTTCTCCCATCCGCGTGATTCCACTGCACGTGCATGCCCCTCTAAGCCTTCCATACGTGCTAAACGTGCAATTTTCGGTGCATTTTCTTGCCATGTTTTTTCACTGTAATAAACAATGCTTGATTTTTTTACAAAATCATCTACATTTAAGCCACTTGCAAAACGAGCCGTGCTATTCGTTGGTAATACATGATTAGTCCCTGCAAAGTAATCTCCCACAGGCTCTGAGCTATACCGACCTATAAAAATACCGCCAGCATGTCTTATTTGCTCAACAATCATCTCAGCATTTTCCGTCACAATTTCTAAATGCTCAGGCGCTAATGAATTAATGGCTTCCACCGCGTCTGACATCGTTTCAGCTACATAAATGACCCCGAAGGTTTCTATGGAGGCACGAGCCACTGCCTGACGTGGCAGTTCCAGCAATTGCTTCTCTACTTCCTCAGCTACCCTTTGAGCTAATGGCTCTGAAGTAGTGACAAGGATGGCACAAGCCAATGCATCATGCTCTGCCTGTGATAAAAGATCTGCAGCAATTTCATCAGGATATGCTGTATCATCTGCCAAAACCGCAATTTCACTTGGCCCCGCGATCATATCAATTGCTACTTCTCCAAATACCTCACGTTTGGCAAGAGCCACAAAAATATTCCCTGGACCTGTAATTTTATCAACTGGAGCAATTGTTTCTGTACCATATGCAAGTGCAGCAATCGCTTGTGCACCACCAATTTTATAAATTTCATCCACCCCTAAAAGATGAGCTGCCACAAGGACACCTGCTGGCAGTTTCCCATTCTGACCTGCTGGAGAAGTAATGACGATACGCTTCACACCTGCTACCTGAGCTGGAATCACATTCATTAATACAGATGAAGGATATGCTGCTGTACCACCTGGAACATACAATCCTACTGCGTCTAGTGCTGTTACGCGTTGACCTAGCCAAGAACCTTGTCCTAGCTCTAAGCGATAGCCTGAACGTATTTGTTGCTCGTGATAAAGACGAATATTTTCGGCTGCTTCTGCTAAATCCTTATAAAGTTGCTGGTCTAGCGTATTTACTGCTTCCTCGATTTCTGCCCCTGTAACACGTAAGCTCTCAGGGACATAGCCATCCCATTTTTCAGTGTAAGTACGGAGCGCTACATCTCCTTGTGTCTTAACATCCGCTAGCACTTGTCGCACAACTTTTAATTGTTCCTCATTTCCCCCATCAAGTGGTCTTTTTAAGGAAATGCCTTTTTCAAGCTTTGTTATTTTCATAGGATTAATCCCCTTTAGTCCTTCATATGTAGCTAAATATGATTCCTTTTTTGCTCATTCACACATTTCTTTAATCGCTTCACAAGATCAATAATACGCTCACCCTTCATACGATAACTTACGGGATTTGCAATTAATCGTGATGAAACAGCTGTAATAAACTCATATTCTACTAAGCCATTTTCTTTTAAGGTACGCCCTGTTGAAACGATATCGACAATACGATCAGCTAAACCTATCATTGGTGCTAATTCAATAGAACCGTTCAGCTCGATGATTTCAACCTGCTCTCCAATGCCCTTGTAGTACTTCATTGCGATATTCGGATATTTCGTAGCGATTCTAGGCGCAATTTCATTCATTGATGTGTTCGGTAATCCCGCAGATGCGATATAGCAATGACTAATTTTTAAATCTAATAACTCATGCACTTCACGCTGTTGTTCTAACAAAACATCCTTCCCAGCAATGCCAATATCAGCAACACCATGTTCAACATAGACAGGAACATCCATTGGCTTGGATAAAATAAAGCGAATTTTTTCCTCTGGTATTTCAATCATTAATTTTCGTGACATTTCTACCTCTTCTGGTAAATTAAAACCTGCCTCTAACAGCATTTGATATGCCTCTTCAAAGATTCGTCCCTTTGGCATTGCAATTGTTAATTCATTCACCGCCTACTTCCCCCTGTCCAACAACCACCACTTCTGTAAAGTATGCTAAAAAGGCTGCTTCATCAACTAGGCTACTACGTAACTGTAAAGTAGCTAATTTTCCTGCTGCCCGTAATGTTTTCACCTTTAATAATGCTGCCTCGAATTGTTCTTCTTCAAAAAGCACAACTGTTGCTTCCTGTCGTTTCTCTGACTGGCCTTTGAAGGTTTCTAATAAACGATCAACTCGAATACTAAAACCTGTTGCACCAACTTTTGAGCCAAATACTTCTAATAAACCATCATAGCGACCACCATTTCCTAATGGAAAGCCACTTCCTACCGCAAAAACTTCAAAAAGCATACCAGTGTAATAACTCATATGACTCGAAAGGGTGAAATCAAAAGCTACATACTCAGCTAAGTCAGCCAATTCCAGCAGTTGAGCAAGTTGTTGCATGTATTCTAATGCATCATTTTTACGCACATATTTTTCAATATCTCGGATGTCTTTAACATTCATTGCCTCCCCAATAAATTGTAGGAGGGCATCAGATTTAGCTTTGGGTAGATCAAATGATTCTACTGCTTCTTCAAACCCTACATAATTTCGTTGAACCAACAATGTTCGAAGTGTTGCTTGCTGTTCAATACTCTCTGTGTAATCTTGTAAAATGCAATTTAGTATACCCGCATGACCAATCGTGACTTTAAACTCTTCTAATTTAAAATGTTTTAATAGCTCCATTGCTGTCACAATAACTTCTGCATCGGCAAATACAGATTGATCCCCTATTAACTCAATCCCCATTTGATCGAACTCCGCTGGTCTTCCACCTTCCGCTTCTTGAGCTCGAAAAACACTTGCGAAATAAGCAAGACGTAAAGGAATCATTTCTTTTAATAATTTCGCTGTAGCTACTCGAGCAATCGGTGTTGTCATATCAGGTCGTAATACTAATGTATTTCCTTGGCTATCCACTAGCTTAAATAAATGAGCATCAGCAATAGCTGAAGCTTTCCCCACTGTATCGAAATACTCTACAGCGGGTGTTTTAATGAACTCATAACCCCTTTTATATAAAAAGTCTCTGCCAGCATGCCTAACGGCTTCAACCTTCTCATAGATTTGCGGAAATGTATCGCGCATTCCAAGTGGTTTTTCAAACATTTTTATCGACGACATATGAACACTTCCTCACATTTCACTTTAATTCACTAGAGTGTTAGAGAATTAGATTACGAAAGAATTCTAACTTATTTCTTTTAAGCAGTCAACTTTTCTTCTTTAATTATCAAAACATTTAAATACTTATTATTCTGTTAATTATACCTATTACTTAGTGAACAACGGTATAAAAACAAGACATCATTTCTCTTAGATTTTGATAAATGTGTTACTGAGAATGAGAATGTGTCTAAAATGTGACACAATGATTATAAATCAACTAAAGTATTCACTAAAAAATTGAGAATGATTCTCTCTTATACAATTGTTGGAAAAAAATAAGTTTTATCAACAACCTATTCTCAATACAGTCACACATATATTATATAGATATAATATTATTGAATGAAATATTAAAAATGATTCTCAATCTCATTATCAATGAGAATACCTTAACATCAATACTTCTATTGATTATTACTCTCATTCTATTTTTTCTTTTACTTTTTAAAAAGCTTAATATAGAATAGCATTAATAACAAAAAGCACATATAAACTACACATTGGAGGGATTTATTATGGCATGTCCATTCGTACAACTAAGTGAGCAAATGATCGTAAGTATTTGTAAAGGTGAGTTTTACCCTGGCGACAAAGTAACACTTCATACAACAGAAGACATAGATGGGACTGCAATTAAATCAACCTTTGTTGAATCAACTTGCTTAGGTGATCACGACAATTGTGAATTCAAATCAGACTATGACGCAGCGCTTGCATAAATATTAAACGCTACTCCAAAACCGGAGTAGCTTTTTAATATGAAAAAACTCACGAAGTATGTAGTCATACAACGTGAGTTTTTATTATTTTTTGGGTGTACACCATTCTACAACCTCATTGCGCTTACGCTCAGCCATTTGTTCAGCCGTATAAATAATTCGCATAGGATTGCCCCCTGCCAAACACCCTGCCGGCACATCCTTATGTACAAGGGTGGCGGCTGAAACAATGGCACCGTCTCCGATTGTTACACCTGGTAGAATCGTTGAATTTGCGCCAATCATTACTTCATTTCCAATATAAACATCACCTAAGCGATATTCCTCTATTAAATACTCATGCGCTAAAATTGTCGTATTAAAACCAATCACTGTATTTTCACCAATGAAAATACGTTCGGGAAACATGGTATCTGGCATGACCATTAAGGCTAATGAAGTTCGCTCGCCAATAGTCATGTTTAAAAATGTACGATAAAGCCAGTTTTTCACACGTAAAAATGGTGTGAAGCGTCCAATTTGAATGACAATGAAACACTTCATCACCTTCCAAAAGGACACCGTGTCATATATATTCCAAAGCGAATTGGCTCCTTCGACACGATAACGTTCTGTTTTACGCGCCATCTGCCCTTACCCCTCTTTCACAATATCCAATAAATCTGTCATATACTGTAGCATATATTCTGGTTGATATTGCTGTAAGTATGCCTCACCTTTAATTGCCCAAGCAACACCTGCTGCTCTTACACCTGCACGATGTCCTGCTTCAATATCGTGCGAATTATCACCAATCATAATGGCATCTTCTTTGTCTATTCCTAAACGTTGCAAAGCAAGTAGTACTGGCTCTGGGTCAGGCTTCACATTTTTTACATCATCTGTGCCAATACGCACATCAAATAAATGTGTCGCACCCATAATAGAAAGCCCACGATCAATAGTCTCATTACGTTTTGTTGAAACGATAGCCAATCGAATACCCTGTGCTTTTAATTGCTCTAGTGTTGACACAACATCAGGATATTCGCTAACTAGTTCATCATGATGCTCTATATTCCAAGCGCGATAATTTGCGATCAAAGCTTCCTCTTCACCTGGTGCAATGTCATTAAATGTCTGTTTGAGTGATGGACCAATGAATTTCAAGCAATCTTTTGGCGAATATTGCCCGGGAAATCGCTCATTTAATACATGCATAAATGTTTGAATGATTAAATCATTCGTATTAAGTAACGTGCCATCAAAATCAAACAATAGTGCTTTAACAGCCATATTTTACATCCCCTTATTTATTATCCAAGTATTTTACGGCTGGTTTTACCTTTATTCTGCGATAAATAATGGCACCTAGTCCAACTACAATACCAATAATGGACACTACCTGTGCTGAGCGTAAATCGCCTACTAGGTAGAGACTATCTGTACGCATACCTTCTATATAGAAGCGACCAATAGAATACCAAACTAGATAGCTAAAGAAAATTTCTCCACGATTTAAGTTTACTTTACGTAAGACTAATAAAATGATAAGCCCAATCAGGTTCCAAACGGATTCATATAAAAATGTCGGATGTACATAAGAACCTAATTCTTCGATATACATTTGATTGATAATCCAATCTGGTAGCATTAGATTTTCTAAAAAGGCTTTTGATACTTCTCCACCATAAGCCTCTTGGTTCATAAAGTTGCCCCATCGACCAATAATTTGTCCAATGAAAATACTAGGTGCTGCAATATCTGCTACTCGTAAAAAGCTTACATTTTTTATACGAGTAAATATGTAAGCTGTGACAAATGCTCCAATAAGTGCACCATGGATGGCAATACCGCCATTCCAAATCTCAATGATTTTACCTGGATTTTCACTATAGTAATCCCATCGCATGGTCACATAGTAAATACGTGCACAGATGATGGATATAGGAACTGCCCATAACAATAAATCTGCCAGGAAGTCTTCAGGCAATCCTTGCTTAACGGCCTCTCTCTGCCCGACAATATATGCTAAAATGATTCCCGACACAATTAACAATCCATACCAACGAACCGGAATAGGCCCTAAATGAAAGGCAATCGGGTCAATCTGTAATAGTAGTAAATCCATCTTCTGCTCCTCTCAATATGTCATTAACATAATTTAGTTCACAACTGTTTAATCATCTAACTCATCATTAGATGAAATTACTTCATCTAAACGTCTTGAAAACTCCTCTGCTGCGTTTACGCCCATTCTCTTTAAGCGGTAATTCATTGCAGCCACTTCAATAATAACGGAAACATTCCGTCCTGGTCTTACAGGAATCGTTAGTTTGGTTAGTTCCGTATCAATTATTTTCATTTTCTCTTCTTCTAAGCCTAATCGATCATAAACTTTTTGCGGGTCCCAAATTTCCAGCTCAATAATGAGTGTAATCCGTTTATACGGACGCACTGCACTTGCACCAAATAGCGTCATAATGTCAATAATGCCGATTCCGCGTATTTCCAATAAATGCTCTAGTAAAGGTGGGGGACTACCAATTAAAAGGTTTTCTGATTCTTGACGAATTTCTACGCAATCGTCCGCTACTAAACGATGACCCTTTTTAACAAGCTCAAGTGCTGTTTCACTCTTCCCAACGCCACTTTTACCAATAATAAGCACACCAATTCCATACACATCGACAAGCACGCCATGCGCTGCTGTCATTGGTGCTAAGCGTCCCTCTAGATAGTTTGTTAATCTACTGGAAAATTTGGTTGTCGTCATATGTGTTTTAAAGACAGGAACATGCTTTTCGTTGGAAGCCTGAATCAGTTCCTCGGGGACTTCTAAATCTCGAGAAATAATAATAGCAGGTGTATCTTGCGAACAAAGTAAACGCATACGCTCAAGCTTGACATCTGCTGGCAGCATTTCGAAAAAAGACAGTTCAGTTTTGCCAAGCAATTGGACACGATTTGCCGGATAATGTGTAAAGTATCCTGCCATTTCAAGTCCTGGTCTTGAAATATCACTAGTGACGATCGTTCTTCCAATTCCTTCCTCGCCAGCTAATAACTCTAACTTAAATTTCTCCATAACATCTCTTGTTAATACTACGACCAATGAAAAAGCCTCCAATCAATGGATAAGGTTCTTCTTATTTTAGCATGTCTATGTCTAAAAGGAATGTATTTACTCTCAACACAGCGTTTACCTCCATAAAAAAACTAGCGGCTCTCCAGCCCGCTAGTTTTATAAATACTATTTTTGAGTTGCCAACCATTTGGCTACTGCCTCAGCATCTGCCCCTTTTACAACCCCTGGAGGCATACCGTTTTTACCATTATTGATAATATCTAAAATTTCTGATTCAGATAAACGAGCACCTACGTCATTTAATGCTGGACCACTTGCACCTTGTAACTGGCCACCATGGCAAGAAACACAAGATTTCATGGCAATCGCTTCACCATCTGGCTCTGTAGCACCTTCATTATTACTTGCAGTTTTATCTCCGCCACCACATGCAGCTAAGAAGATTGCTGATCCGAACACTAATGTTAACATTGCTTTTTTCATTAGTACCCCTCCTCATAATAAATACCTTACGCCGCCATTATACCAAAATTATGCACGTTTGAAACCTTCTCCTAATACCTCATAAGCATCAGAAACGATGACAAACGCTGATGGGTCAACGCTTTTAATGAGTTGTTTCAGCTTTGTGAATTCTGTTTGATAAACAACAACCATGAGAACTGGTCGTGCTTCTCCTGTATAGCCACCGATTGCTGGTAACTTAGTTATACCACGATTGATTTCAGCATAAATGGCTTCCCTTACCTCATCTTGTTTCAATGTAATAATATAGACCATTTTAGATTGACTAAAACCTAACTGAATGATATCGATCGTTTTTGTTGTAACATAAAGTCCAATCAGAGCATACAAACCTTTCTCTAAATCAAAAACAACTGCTGCACTAATTGCGATGATTCCATCAATTAACAGTACACTTGTTCCAAGCGACAACCCAGTAAACTTCGTTATGATTTGCGCTAGTAAATCAGTGCCACCAGTTGAAGCATTCCCTTTAAAGACCAGTCCTATTCCTAAGCCAACAACAATTCCACCAAAAAGAGCTCCCAGTAAAGCATTATCAGTCCAAGGCTCCCAGCTATTCGTTAACAAGACAATAAAAGGTAACGTAATGGTACCGATAAATGATTTAATCCCAAATTTTTTGCCTAGCAATAATACACCAGCAATAAATAATGGTACATTAAATGCATATTGAACAATTCCCGGATTCCATCCAAACAAACCATGCAAAATCGTACTAATTCCACTTACCCCACCTGAAGCGACTTGATTTGGTAATAAAAAAACATTAAAACCAATAGCAATTACTGCCGCTCCAACAATCACATACACATACTCCACAATGTTATCTCTCACATCATGTCTCATTTCCCCACGCCCACTTCAACTATCAGAATTTTTTAAAGACGAGATGATTATAGCAAATACTCTTCATATTGAGAACTTCATCTTGATGAAGGGAACATGCCATTGTGGAAATATAAAAAAAGCTATCTTAAATGAAACGTTAAGATAGCTTTTGCACAGTTTAAAATGATTTTTCAGCCCATTCCATGGCTTCATAATATAAATGATCAATATCAACTAGTGGAATATTCAACTGTGTCGCTAGCTCTTCTAGACGTGGCCAATCTAACTTCCCTAGTGCGATACTAAACTCTAGATAGGGTGTCATGTCCGTTTCAATGCCCAAAATGGTGCTCGTAATATCCTCTGAGAACGGTAATTGTTGTAAAATAACCTCTATAGGTCTTTGAAGCAACGTATCAATGAGTGAAAACATGCCTACTAAGAAATATTCTGAGAAATTCTTTTTGTAAGAAAGCTTCGCTAGCTTTTCACAGACCTTTGCTCGGAATAAAGATGTACACAGCACTTCTTTAAAAAGATCAGAATTGGCGTCTATATCGATTTCTCGCATGGCCAATAAATAGATCCATTTTCGTAAATTTGATACGCCCAGTAACACAATGGCTTGTTTAATGGAGCGTACCTTCGATTTAGATCGTTTAGATGAATTATTAATCATTTGTAATAATTTATACGTCAATGAAATATCTCGTTCGATATTTTCCGCTAATAATTGGATATTTGGCTCTTCTTCTTTTAATAAAGAGATGATGTGAATATATTGAATTGTATTCGCTGGAATGTCTGTTGCTCGTATTATTTGAGGCTGTTCAAAAAAATAACCTTGAAATAACACATAGCCAGAAGATTTAGCTACTTCAAACTGATGACGCGTTTCTACTTTCTCAGCGAGTAATTGAATGTTTGGAAACTTATCCTTTACTTTAACTTCAATTTCCATTCGTTTAACGATAGATGATGCTAAAAAATCAACCTTAATATAATCAATCTGCTCAAATAATTCATCATAAATTTCCACATGCTCATCCATAATAAAATCGTCTAAAGCAATTTGGAACCCATGTTTTTTTAGCTCAATTACACGTTCCACTAACTGAGGAGTAAGTGGAACATCTTCTAGTATCTCAATCACAACCTGTGAAGGATTTAAAAATTCATGAATGGAGCTCATCAATAAGTTTTCAGTAAAATTAACAAAACCTGGTTTACCTTTTGTTACCTCTTCAAAACCAATTGAAAGAAATGAGTTCACAAGTACGTCAATCGTTGCTGCATCTGAATCGACCATTGGAAAGGCATTGACGTTTTTGCCACGATATAATAATTCATAAGCAACTACCTGCTCATGAAGATTAAAAATAGGCTGTCTGCCAATAAATACTTCCATTTCGCTGCCCCCATTTCTTCATATTCTAGTAATATATAGTATATCATTTTTACGACCTGTTGTTTATACTTCACACTAATTTAGTATGGTCACTATTAGACATATAACACAAGAAAGGACAGTCCTAGTGATATCCATTGACCACTTTAGGACTGTCCTCATTATTTACCTACTCTAGATTTGATAGCACCAATAACTGCAGGCACAACTGATATAAAGATAATCAAAATAAGGACAACCGAGAAGTTATCTTTAATAATAGGAATATTACCAAAGAAATAACCTAGTAATGTACAGCTGAATACCCATAATATTGCACCAAAGATATTATAAAATAAGAAATAACTATATTTCATTTTACTTGCACCCGCCACAAACGGGATAAATGTACGAATAAATGGCATGAAACGAGCTATAACAATCGTTTTCCCACCATGTGTATTAAAGAATTTTTCAGCTGCCTCCATACGTTCTTTTTTAACAACTCTTCCGAGGAGGCTCTTTGGAGGGATTGATGTTCCTACCTTATGACCAATATGATAGTTCATCGTATCTCCTAAAATAGCTGCTGCTAAAAATACAGGAATTAAAATCCACATATCAAAGGCACCCATTGCAGCTGCTAATGTTCCACTTGCAAATAGCAATGAATCACCAGGTAGGAATGGGAAAATGACAACGCCTGTCTCTACAAAAACAATCGCAAATAAAATCAGATAACTCCAATTGCCAAAATCACGAATAATTTCTTCTAAATGCACATCGATATGCACAATAAAGCTTATTAACTCCTTAATGAGTTCTAACATGTTTTTGTATGCTCTCTTTCAATAGTATTTTACCTAAAAGCTTTGACGTAGCTTCACATCAAAGGGTTCCAGTTTTGTACGTCTTTTTACATTACTTCCTCACTATATGACAAGCTCTTGAAAAGTATGTAGAAGATTTCACATGTTTGATTTTATCACTTACAGACAACTACTCTCAACTGATTTTACTATTATACGAATAATGTACATAAAAAAAAGCTACCATTTTTCAATAGTAGCTATACTCGTTTAAACTTTTTCTTTTAATGAACGTCGTAATATTTTTCCTGTTGTGTTTTTCGGAAGTTCATCTAGTATCTCAATCATCTTCGGTACCTTGTATTTCACCATATGTTTGGCACAATAAGATAGCAGATCTTCTGTCGTAGTGGCTGCTACTTCTTTTAACACAACATATGCATGTACAGCTTCCCCTAAGTTAGGATCTGGAAAGCCTACCACCGCCGCCTCTACAATATTATTATGGGCAAAAAGCACTTCCTCAACCTCACGAGGATAAACATTAAAGCCACCTACAATAATCATATCTTTTTTGCGATCGACAATGTAAAAATAGCCTTCTTCATCTACCCTAGCTAAATCCCCTGTATAGAGCCAGCCGTCGCGAATCGCCATGGCCGTTTCTTCAGGCATTTTATAGTAACCCTTCATCACATTAGGGCCACGTACAATCAGCTCGCCAACTTCGCCAACAGGTACTTCCTGACCGTTCACATCGACCACTCTATTCTCCACATTGCTAATCGATGTACCGATAGAGCCAGCTTTTCGATCACGATCAAGTGGATTAAAGCATGTAACAGGTGAAGCTTCCGATAAGCCGTATCCCTCTGACACACGCACATTAAATTTCTGTTCGAAATTATGTAAGAGTGCAACAGGTAAAGATGCCCCACCTGAAATGGCCAAACGAATTGTCGAGAAATCTTCAGGATCACCTTCAGGTAATTGATACAAGAAATTATACATGGTTGGAACACCAGCAAATACCGTTGCTTTTTGCTCTCTCGCTAAAGCAAAAATTTCAGTAGGGCTAAAGCGAGGTGTAAGTAAAACTGTTGCTCCGCTTAATAAAGGTGCATTGACCACAACCGTTAAGGCAAATACATGAAACACTGGTAATGTAGCAATGACGCGATCATCTGCCTTGATTCCTAAATAATGGGCAACATCACGAGCATTTGAATACACATTACCATGTGTCAGCATAGCACCCTTTGGACTACCTGTAGTTCCTGAAGTATATAAAATAATAGCATTGTCATCATCTGCAACTTCCACAGGCTCTAAAGATTCAGCAGCAGTGGCGATGACCTGTGTAAATAAATGCGTTTTTTCTTGTGCTTGCGGTGATAACGCTGCCATTTTTTCCGCTATATCTGGCGTCGTTTCACAAACTATAAATGTGCTTACTTGTGGAAATGCTTGTACACCCTTTTCAACTAATGGAAGCAAAGCGTCGAGTGCAATGACTGCTTTTACATCCCCGTTATGCAAAATATAAGAAATTTCATCTGGTGTATAGATTGGGTTAACTGGTATTGCTGTTGCCCCTAAACGCATTGTTGCATACAAGGCAATTAAATAGTGTGGCGTATTGCCGAGTAAAAACGCCACATGATCCCCTTTTTCAACACCTAAATCTTGTAATCCCTTTGCAAAACGACCAACCGTATGCTCAAATTCCCCGTAAGTTGTATCTTTCCCCATAAAATGATACGCAACTTTTTCCGGCTGCTCTGTTGCCTGTTGACGAACACGTGAAACTAAATTCAATTACACCATCCCCTTATCGTATAAAATGAATCGTTATTCAGTAATATTATATAAGAAATGTATCTAAAAGACAATGAATCTTTTTATTTCATGTCATAAATTACGTTAAATAATTCATTTTTTTCTCTTTTAAACAAAGACATCACGAGCGGATATGTGAGATGTAACGCCAACGAATTAAATAAAAGTAGACTACTTGTATTAACACAAAGAAGCCAAAAGCAAAGAATACTTCTTTTACAATCGAAATATTTGCTATGTCTCTCAAAATACCTTGTACCATTAGAAAAGCAAAGGCACTATGCATCATTGCAACACCCCAAGGCAAAAAGAATTGAGGAAATAAATGACGATTAACAAGCTTTTTCAGCTCCGCATCAGTTAAGCCCATGCGCTTTAACACATCAAATTTACGCTTTTCACGTTCAAGTGATGTATGCAATTTAAAATAGATAAAGCTCCCAGCCGCAAGTAAAAATACAGTGGCAACCAATACACCCACCAAAGTAAATAATGAGTAGGTAGCTAGTATATAAGAATAATTTAATCCTGCATTTTCAAAGTAAAATGGACTAAATTTATCCTTTTTAAGAAAATATAAATTGGATTCTAGATGGTCTATAGCCCTCCCGATATCTTTTGTTTCCATCCATTGTGGTATAACGAATGTAAATAGATGATAACTAGGTTGAATAATATTTTGATCAGAGATCGGATGAATCAGCTTTGCGAAGTCCTCATCACTAATGACAATTGAATTGACACTTACAATTGAACCTGGAAACACTATTTTTGGATAGACACTATCGATGGTAATCGGAATATTATTCTCTTCTAAAACGGTGTGCACAATTCTATTTTTTAATTTTTTTAACGAATCCTCTGAATAAGGGATAAATACTGCCTCACCAGCTCCCAGATTCAGTAATGGATAACTATACGAAGAAAGCAAAACATTCATATCGGACTCTCGAAATACCTCCACTTCATTTCGAGTGAAAGAAGAGGTTTGCTTCACAACAATAAAACGGGACAGCTGATAAGATAAACCTTTCTCCTCTAATTGCAGTCGCAATAAATTGATGTGCTCTCGCTCAAATGGATTGTCCACATCTCCTTTATAAACCAGCCCTAATGGATTTAAGCGATCATATTGAGTTGTATAGGAGGACATAGTCGCTAAAACGCCCACAGATAAAAAGGCAAGTGTTGATACCATCGTAACAACGAAAAACATTTTTACATTATCCATCATAATATGGGTTTGTTCAGCTAGTGAGAGAAGACGGTAACGTTGCCAATGAAACTTGCGTTTTCCACGCGCTAAATCTAAAAAGCACGGAACGGAATCACTGAAAAAATAATATGTGCCGAATGTTGCTGAAAATGGTATTAACAACGTTAGCCAGATGAATGCCGTATGTCCTACAATAAACGCTAAAATATATGTCGTTAAAATTAAAGCAATACCGTAAATAGCTCGGATTTTGGAATACGTTGTTAAGCTATTTACATAATCACTACCTTTAATAAGATCTCGTAATTTTCTCTCTCGTGTAAAATACACACTAATAAATGAAATGACGACAAACGCACTTGTAAAAACACCAATTGTTAGTAAAAACGGCTGCCAGGAAACATATAATGGTAACTCATCTAAATGTAAAATTTCTCGTACGATCATAAAAAAGAATTTTGAAAACGAGAAGCCAAATACGATACCTACAATAATAGAGCCTGACCCAATAATCATTGTCTCTAAAAAGACAAGTCTATTCATCTGGCGCTTTTCCATTCCTAAATGCAATAAAATGGCGAATTCATGTGATCTTGCCTCTAAAAAGGCACTCATGGAATAATACAAAAAGAATAATGTAAAGAGGACGAGGACAATTTCAGCACCCACCATCCCGATAAGTGATACCTCTCCTAATATCCCGCGCTCAATATCAGGATGAAACATCAGCATTGAATAGATAAAAAATACAGCCACAGAAAAAAAGCTCGCCATGAAAAAGGCACCATATATCCGGCTGTTCCGCACGACATTACGGTAAGCGAATTGTCGAAAGGTCACCTACTTGCCCTCCTCCTAGTAAGCTCAAAACATTTAATATACGTTGGAAAAACATTTGACGACGATCATCTCGATAAATTTCATTGAAAAATTCACCGTCTTTAATGAATAACACCCGATCACAATAGCTTGCTGCAATCGGATCATGTGTGACCATTACAATCGTCGTTTGTTTATCCTGATTGACTTTTGTTAGAAGTTCGAGCACATCACGTGAAGAATTCGAATCTAAATTACCCGTAGGCTCATCCGCTAAAATCAGACTCGGATTATGGATAAGTGCTCGACCAATAGCCGTTCTTTGTGCCTGTCCACCAGATATTTCATTAGGACGTCTATGAAGGAAAGAAGTTAAGTCGAGCTTTTCTACAATACTAGCTAGACGTTCCTCCATTACTTCTAAAGGCTGTTGGTCTAATGTTAATGGCAGCACGATATTTTCCTCGACCGTCAACATGTGCAAAAGATTGAAATCCTGAAACACAAAACCGAGCTGTCTTCTTCTGAAGTAGGCAAGCTCTGTTGCATTTAATTTATGTGGATTCATGCCATCCAGTATGATTTCACCGCTAGTAGGCTCATCAATTGTCGAGATAATATTCAGCAAGGTCGTTTTGCCACTTCCAGAAGGGCCCATAACAGCTAAAAACTCCCCTTCTTCTACATCAAAGCTCAACTGATTTAATGCCCTATGTGTCACTTTACCTTCATATACTTTTGTCACATCTTTAATTTGTAAAATAGGCATACGTCATTCACCTTATTTCTTCATTAATTCTAAGGATTGTGGTAAAAGCCACTGTAATACGACCTCAAAGCCGATTTGAAAATGAGGCTCTGTTAATGTCAGAACGGACTCTTCCTCTACTAAACTAAAGCAATGCTCCCCAACAATCACATCCCAAGCATCTATTTCTCCCTCTAGGATCTCACCGCACACAGTATAATACCCACTGTACATCATCTGTTGACCTTCGATAGGAAATGCATTCAATAATGTAGGTTGCTGTAAGTTTAACCCAAGCTTATTTGAAAAATGCAATAGTTCTTCATCGAGCCTCTCATTTGCCTTCAAGAAATTTTGATAGGCAAAATGATCACCCTCTTGCATTTGTGTCATATAAAGAGCTTTTGTTTTCTCCTTATCAATAGTTAATACCCAATCTTCTATACGTACTTCTCCCATCCTAGCGCCCCCTAATTTGTAAATGTCACTGTCACAATTGTCCCTTTTCCTACCTCTGATGTAATAGCCAATTCATGTCCTAGCTTTTCACAGATTTCTTTGGCTAAATAAAGGCCCATCCCAGTAGATTCTCCTGTTTTCCGCCCATTTTCACCAGTAAAAAAGGCTTTCGTAACACGTGAAAGATCGGAAGCTGGAATCCCAATTCCCTCATCGCAAATAGCTAGCTGTACATAGTCATCCTTTTCAATGGCAGAAATCACAATTTTCTTATTGCTTTCAAACGTGTATTTCACCGCATTTGTAATAAATTGGCCAAGAATGAACCGAAGCCATTTTGAATCACTGGCAACAATAAGATCATCCTCAATATGAATTTCAGGGAAAACTCTTTTCGTAATAAATAAACGTTTATTTTCATTAACAGTTGCAGTGACAATTGCTTTCAACGCAACCTGTTCCACTTGCATATCATCCTCAAAATTTTCTAAACGTGCATTAACAAGCACCATGTCCAAGCCTCTACGTAAACGATCAATTTCCTCCTGTACGTTCTTTTTATCCAGAGGTCGGTCATCCTGTAATAATAATTCAATCACTGAAATAGGTGTTTTCATTTGATGCACCCATTGGTTCATAAACTGATCATGTCTTTTTTGACTTGCATATAGCGCATGCAGCTCATGCTGATAAAGGCGATACAACTCGTGCATGTACTTTTCGGTTTGCATAGCTTCTGGCGTTTTTGCGTTTTTTTGTAGCACATCCTCCATTGCTGTTGGGAGATGAGTGATTTTCATCAAATAACGTTGGCGCATTAAATACCGCACAAGTAAAAATGAAGCTAATAGGACAAGGCTAATACAGAAGGAATAAATAGCCGTATCAATATTTCGAAAGCCATCTAGCATATAAATGACCATAATGAAGCCAACTAATAAGAGCTGGAACACAATAAATGATGCATAGTCACGTAAAAATAATTTCCAGCCCACTATAGCTCACCTGCGCTTAATATGAACCGATAGCCCGCACCACGTACGGTTTCAATTGTTGATGCTATGTGATAATCTGCTAACTTTTTTCGTACTCGCGTCATATTAACATTCAACGTGTTCTCATCGACAAATGCCTGATCGTCCCAGAGCTCCTCTAGTAGCTGTTCACGCGTCACGACTTTTGGTGCATTTCCCATAAGCAGTTCTAAAATGATGCATTCTTTTTTCTGAAGTGGAATTTCTAAATCATTTTTATGTAGCTCCATTCTTTCTAAATGAAGTACAAGCTGTCCTTGCTTGATTGTCCGTTCCTCTTGCCTTGCTGCATACTCACCATATGTACGGCGTAGATGACTACGGATTTTAGCCAAAACAATTTCATAGTTAAATGGCTTTGTAATGAAATCGTCGCCCCCATTTTCAAGCGCAAAAATTTGGTCCATTTCTCCAGAGCGAGCAGAAATGAAAATAATCGGGCATGTTGTAAGCTGGCGTAGCTGGCGACACCAATAATAGCCATCATAAGCAGGTAAATTTATATCAAGCAGCACCATATGGGGATTAAATGCTGTAAATTCTTCGATGAGATGATCAAATTCTTGAATTGTTGCAACTTCGTATTGATATTTTCTAAGCGTTTCCGCTAGTAATGATGCAATCTTGACATCATCTTCTACTATGAATATTCGATGCTTTTCCATATCAACACTCCTTTCTTTCTATATTGTATCAAAAAAAGGTTCGACGACATAATTGTCAGCGAACCTTTAGGCTAAAACATTACTCGAAAACGTATTTTCCTTAATAAATTAATTGTAAAAAGTCCTCAGTTGAGATTCCACCAAAATATGTAGGAATATCGATATCTGCTAATGCCTTAGCAATGGCAGCTCTATCATAGTTTGTCCCAACTAAAAGCTGTTCTATATCAGCCATATCCCCTACACCAAAGAAGTCACCAAAAATATGTGCCTCTTCAATCACACCATGATTAACTTCTAGGCGGATATCAATGCCACCTGTTGGGAAACGATGTGTTTTTTGAATATTAAAGCGTGGTGATTTCCCAAAATTCCACTCCCATGTTTGATAACGCTCTGCGGATAGCTTGTGTATATTTGCCCAATCTTCCTCTGTTAACTCATAATAGCGAATATTTTCTTCCCCACCGAAAATGGATTTCAAAACTTCAAGACGGAATTCTTCTACTGTCATTTGTTCTTTTAAAAACTCCGAAATGTTTGCTACTCGTGAACGGATGGATTTGATACCCTTTGATTCAATCTTATCTTTTTTGACCTTCAAAGCTGACACTACTGCATCAATTTCTGTATCAAACATTAATGTGCCGTGACTGAACATACGCCCTTTTGTAGAGAACTGAGCATTTCCAGAAACCTTTCGCCCTTCTGCTAGAATATCATTACGTCCTGAAAGCTCTGCATTGACACCCATTTTAGCTAGAGCATCTACTACTGGCTGTGTGAATTTTTTATAATTCATAAAGCTATTACCATCATCATTTGTAATAAAGCTGAAGTTAAGATTCCCTAAATCATGATAGACAGCACCACCACCTGATAAACGGCGCACAACAATAATGCCATTGTCCTCTACGTAGTCTGTATTGATTTCTTCAACTGTATTTTGGTTTTTACCGATAATAATGGACGGTTGGTTAATATAAAAAAGAAGCACTGGCTCTTTCTCAACGTCCATTGTTTTTAATAAATACTCCTCAATAGCAAGGTTAATACGTGGATCATGGATCCCTTTATTATCAACGAAAATCATAGTTCACGTTTCCTCCTTCACAAATTATCCATATTTATTTTAACGTAAATTAGGCATTTTGTGTTGACGAAAAGCATCTGTTATAATACACTAGGAAATATCAAAACAGTAATAGTACAGATGAACTTAAAGGAGGAGTCCACAATGTTAGAAAACGTAGTTGAATTTTTCAAGAATTTACCTGCAAAGCAATGTACTGAGTGCGGTGAAAAAATGGAAGAACAAAGTGAATGCTACAGCAACACTTGTGAAAAATGTAACCACCTATAAGCATTTGCCTATACTGTAATTTGTCATATACGTGCCCCACACGTAGCAATTATGACACACTTCATCATATTTTGATGAACCCTTAATTAAATCTCTTACACTTACAAAAACAACAGCTGATACGCTCATATCAGCTGTTGTTTTATGTTATTGAAAAAAGGTAGTGTCAAGCGAGGGATTAATTTCCGTTCCGTCAGCGTCCTTTCCAGGGGACGTCCGATGAGCCGCTTCACTCACTGCGTTCGCTCCAATCAAGCATGTGGAGAAGTGCTGCGTGACAACACCCCTTCATAAAATGAGTAGTGAACATCTTCCCTTGAACCTTTGCTAAAAAGTTAACATTTTTATAGATTGGCGTGGAAGGCTACTTGACTCCCGTGGGATAGCAAGACAGGCGAGCCCCTAAACGGAGCGGTAGCGGAGGAAGCAGCTCGCCCACAGGAAAGCCAACGGAAATCTATTTTCACCTTTCACAAATATGCTATTGATGGTTTTGTTTTTATTTATATAGAGAGGTATTGTGGATTTAGTGGAGACTCCAATAGGGCTAGCTTGCAAGGAAAACGCCAATTCATAGAGAAAACCAATAGTTGTCTATATATCTTTTTACCAAAAGAAGCACTCACCGAATAGTTGATGAGTGCTTCAAGTGTATTATTAGTTTTCTTCTGCTACTTTAGAGTAACGTTTGTTGTGAAGTAGCATGAAGTAACCGAATGTAATGGCTAAGAATGCTACTAAGAATCCAGCTAGAACACCATAGTTTTGCATTAAGAATGTCATATCGCCAGTTGAAATACTTGATTTAAATGCTTGAACCGTATATGTCATTGGTAAAAGCTTGTTAAATACTTGTAATGGTGATGGAATTAATTCTAGTGGGAACGTACCTGCACTTGTTGTTAATTGTAAAATTAACACAACAATTGCGATGAAACGTCCTGGATCACCAAAGATCGAAACAAGCATTTGAATTAAGGCTAAAAATACATAGCTTGTTAATAATGCAGTTATGATAAAGTAGCCCATGTTATTTACTTCAAGTCCTAGACCCCATTTTACAATAACTACTGTTAGTAATGTTTGCACTAAACCTACAACGGCTAATACAGTCACTTTACTTGTAAACCAAGCTGCACCATTTTTTGGTCGGATAGCTGGTTCAACAAATGGGAACACAATCGAAATTAATAATGCCCCTACGAATAAGCCAAGAGAAATGAAGTATGGTGCAAAACCTGTACCATAGTTTGGAACATGGTTTACAGACTCTTTTTCAACCTCTACTGGACTACCTACCATATCATACGTGTCTTGATTTGCTTTGACTTCATTTGCTTTTTCACTAGCCTCACCTAATTTGCTAGATAACGTTGTCGTACCATCTGCAAGCTCTGTAGAACCATCTGCAAGTGTTGCGGAACCTTGTGCTAGTTCACCAGATTTCGAAGCAAGCGTAGAAGTACCTTGATTTAATGTTGTTGTACCATTTGCTAATTCATTTAATCCAGATGCTAATGTTTTTGAACCTGTTACAGCTGTATTCACACCTGCATGTAGTTCACCTAATTTTGCAGCTAATGTCGCATTACCTGCTTGTAGACCTTTTGCACCTTCCATTAAAGCATTGCTTTTAGCCGTTAATGCGTTTGCACCAGCTAATACTTCTGCCTGACCTGCTGCAATTTGACTTGCACCAGAGCTTACTTGATTAGCACCAGCTTGTAATTTTTCTGTACCAGCAGATAAAGATGTTAACCCGTTATGCACGCTAGCACTACCAGCTTGCAGCTCTGCTAATGTTTGCTTTAATGCTGCTGCTTGTTCCTCAGGCATTGAAGCCATCATCGTTTGTAGTTGGCTAGTTAAGGCTGTAATACCTGCCTCCACTTTCGCAGAACCAGCTGTTAATTGGTTGGCTGCACCATTTAATGAACCTGCATTTTCAGCTATAGAAGCTGCACCTGCACTAATTTGTTGTTGTTTATCGTTTAAAGTGTTTAAACCTGCACCAACTTTTGCAACACCTTGAGTATATTGTGATAACCCTTGTTCAAGACTAGTTGCACCATTTGCTGCTTGCTGTGCACCTTGTTGTAATTGGACAGTACCATCTTGTAGTTTGACTAAACCGCTTGATAAATCATTCGCACCTTTCGCAGCATCTCCAGCACCTTTTGTCAGTTTATCTGTCCCATTCGACAGTTCAACTGTGCTTGAAGCTAATTGCTCTAGATAGCCTTTTAAATCTTTTGCACCATTTGCTACTTTTTGTGCACCCTCATCTAACTTATTCGAGCCATCAGCTGCCTCTGTAAAGCCATCTCCAAGTGTTGCAATAGAATCAAATAATTTTTCAGCATATGTTGCTGATACTTGTGAATTTACTTCAGCACGTACACGATCCATTGCAGTCTCACCAATTTGAGCACCAAGGAAGTTAAGACCTTCATTTGGAATGTAGTTCATCACTAATTTCGAAGGTTTGTCATCTAATAATGTTGTAGCATGCTCAGAGAAATTTGTTGGAATTTCTAAAATCATATAATAATCACGACTATTTAAACCTTTTTCAGCTTCATCTTTTGAAACCTCTATAAAGTTAAATTGTTCGCTATCTATCAATTTATCAACTAAGGTATCCCCCAAGTCTAATTTAACGCCATCCATCTCAGCACCAGTATCCTCATTAACTACAGCTACTGGGAGATTAGGAAGCCCTGCATAAGGATCCCAAAACGCCCATAAAAACATACCCGCATACATTACTGGAATAAATAATACAGCAATGATTGAAACAAGCATTTTTCTTGTTTTAAAGATCTTCAGCCACTCAGCTTTAATCATATAATATCCTCACTCCTAAACTATTTGACCGAAAACGTCATTTGGTCATTTTCATTCAAAAAAAATAGTCAACCTCGGCAATTTTGCAAAAAGACACTTGATTCGACACTTTTATATCTGTCTTTTATCGAATCAAGTTAGAATCAAACCTCGAAAGATTGTTTCCTTGAAAAGATTAAGAATCTTTTCTTCGGGGATTACATCACCGTGTAACTCATGCCAATCGACAACAAAAGCAAGATATGCCTTTAACAATAAGTAACCGACCAGTTCTGCATCGCAATCTCTAATTTCACCTTTTTTAATACGACGCTGTATTAACTCTGAAACATACGATAAGATTTCTGTTTCGATGCGAAGTAGCACCTGTTTAACAGCTGGTGTTCGTAATTCTTTTTCTTCCTCGATTAGCTTTGCAAATAATAGATGTTTTTCACGGAACTGTAGCATTTTCATTAAAGCATTATGCGCATTATCCATAAAGCTTGCTGATGCATCCAACACTGCATCTGCTTCCGCCTTCATCTCTCGTACAAGTGACATAGCAATCTCTTGAAATAAAATTTCTTTATTTGCAAAGAATGTATAAATCGTACCTTTACCGACATTAGCGATTTTCGCCACTTGCTCCATCGTTGTTGCTTTGTAGCCAAACAATGTAAAAGATTTTGCAGCTGCTTCAAGAATTTCCTGCCTACGATCCATTAGTAACATCCTTTCTTGTTAGGTTATGTACCTCTAATGTACACTTCAATAAAAATGACCAGAAAACCATTTCGGTCATCTGGTCATTATCATATTCCTATTTTTAAAAAAATGCAAGCATTTAATGATGATTTTTTTCATCTTTTTCTTCGTCATCATGATCAGCATCATTTGACGTACCATTACCATGATTCATCATATTGTTATCCATGCTGTTATTAGATTTCTCATCCTCTGGTAAAACCTGTGTCATATCTGGGCTACCAGCAATAATTTGCTGCTTTGGCATATTATGAACACCATTAGCTGTAGTATGTGCATACATATAGTAAACACCGTCATGATCGAATGTAGTCGTTGCTTTATAGACGCCGTCTTTTTCTAATTTCCCATCAATCATTTGTCCTTCATCCCGTTTCCCTGATTCCCAAACTTCAAATTCTACTACAGCATCATCAACGTTTTCTCCACCTTGTTCAACGTGTGCCGCCAGCTCAATTGTTTCATTGAGTACTACTTCTTTTGGTGTTAAAATCTCTACCTCTGGAATTTGAGGTACAACTGGTTCTGGTAAAGCCTCTTTTTTTTCTCCACATCCTACTAATAATGTAGGCACTGCAATTAGCGCGAATAACCACTTTTTCATCTTTTAATCCTCCATTAATGGCAACCGGATTTTAACGGTTGTGCCTTTTTCAACAACACTTTCAATTTCTAACGATCCCTGTAACTGCTTTAATAACTGTTCAACAATGGATAACCCTAATCCACTACCACCGTCTGCACGACTCCGTGCTTTGTTAACACGATAAAATCGCTCTGTGACATGTGATAAATCCTCGGATGGAATACCGATTCCATAATCCTTGATTGTAATTTGTGCACTGCCAGTCTTTTCAACAGCAACAATTTCCACTTTAGAATTTTCATACGAGTAATTAATTGCATTTTCAATAATATTAATAAAGATTTGCTTTAGCTTTACTTCATCCGCTTCAATAATGAGCGCATCATCTACATCTACATGTAATGTTATGTTCTTTTTATCTGCTTGATGTGTTAGGATTTTTTGAACCTCTCGTAATGTCTCCCCTAGTGGAATAGGGTATAAAACTAAATTGGTTTGTTCATTTTCTGTTCTTGCCAGTTGAAGTAATTCGTTTGTTAACCGCTCCATTCGATTCGCCTCACGGACGATCAACTGTATGGTATCTTCTTTTTGACTTTCTGTAATGATGCCATTTTGCATAGCCTCGCTATAGCCTTTTACATAGCTTATAGGTGTGCGTAATTCATGCGAAACGGTTGCTAGAAACGTTTTTTGTGCTTCATCTTCCTGCTGAATGGCCTCTGCCATTTTATTGAAGGTACTAGATAATTTACCAATTTCATCTCGTGAATTGACAGGCACACGTGTCTCATAATTCCCATAGGACATCTGTTCCACTGCAAGTTGTAAATCGTTTAATGGCCGCATAATATGCCGGATACCTTTATAAATCAAATAGCTAGCCACTACTAAAAATATGAAAGCACTAATAAACAACAAAATCACGCCACTATTAGCTAACTCACTAATTTTGGCTAATGGGAAATAAATATAAATGATACCCTCTAATCGATTTTGATCAACTAGCGGTATAACTACGGAAATAAGTTGTCGATCAAACCTTGGCTCATATCCAATTTTTTGCACATATTTTCCTGCTAATAATTTCTGTCTTTCCTCAGGGCCAATCAGGGTTTCATAATCTATATCAAATGGAACACAGGCACTTAACTCACGTGGATTCCTTACCGCAAATATATTTAAATTTGAGTAATCATTAAATTGTTCAATATCTGCAATAAATTCATCCGTAACCTTCCCATTGTCATACATGGTCTGTAGCTTCAAGCCAACTTCGACCATTGTCTCTTCTGTATCTTGGACATATAAACGTTGATACAAAAAGTTTGTGAGAACATACATAAAGACAACGGTAATGATTAAAAATGCAAAAATTAACAACCAAATGCGCGTGGCAATCTTTTTCATTCGCCAGGATCAAAGCGATAGCCCACTCCCCAAACGGTTTGAATATGCGCAGCCGCATCCTTTCCAAGCTTAATTCGTAAAGTTTTAATATGTGTATCGACCGTGCGTGTGCCACCTACATAATCAATATCCCAAATGCGCTCTAGTAATTGCTCTCTCGTATAGGCATTTCCCGGATTTTTCATAAATAAGTGCAAGAGCTCAAATTCCTTTAAGGTAAGCGGAATACTCTTTCCATCAACAGATACTTTACGTGCAATTTCGTCTATTTTAATTGGACCAATAATCACGTATTTTTGCTGTAGCTCTGTAATATTCGCGCCGCTTCTTCTTAATACAGCATAAATTCTCGCCACTAGTTCATCATGTGTAAAAGGCTTAACAATATAGTCATCTCCACCAAGTGTAAGACCTTTCACCTTGTCCTCATTGGCATCACGTGCTGTCAGGAAAATAATCGGTACATTGGACATAGCACGAATACTTTGACAAACGACAAAGCCATCTTCATGGGGCATCATCACATCAAGTAATACTAAATCAATATTTTCACGTACTATCACATCATAAGCCTCAGTACCACTTGCGGCAGTAAATGTCTCTATATCCGAATTATTTAGCATCATCTCAATTAAATTACGCATATCCTGCTCATCATCAACTATTAACACAGTTGTCATCATTGTTCCTCCCTTACTAACAGTTGAAAAGCACCTTTCCCTACATCAACTGTTTTTTCCTTCTGATCACCCTTTATAAAGTACAATGTGTGATCGTCATAACCAGCGACAACAATATAGTCTTTAAACTGGTTCACTACAAAGGGATTTGCACCAACCTCTTGGTGCCATTTAATATGGCCATCAAAATCAGCAACATACAACTCATTGTGACCATGACTTACAACAAGAACGGCATCCTTGGTCTTTTTTAACCCTACTGGCATTAAAGGCATATCAATCTCTCCGTTCAGATGGCCAGTAGTCAAATCATATTTTTTAACGGAGCTGTTGGGCTTACTTCCTTCCCCATGCCCACCTACCCATAGCTCATGTGTCTCTTCTAAAATAGCTATGCCATGTGCGGATTTTTGAATTGGCCACTCTTGTTCAATGGTCAAATCCTTCATGTTTAACACTGATAATTTTGTATCTTTAAAATTAATAACATACAGTTTATCTTTATACGATGCCATTGACATAGGATAATTGCCAAGTTGTTGTCTGACTAGTTCATTTCCCTTTTGATCAAAGCTTGTCACCGTATTCGTTTTACTATTCGTTATAAAAAATTGCTTAATGTTGTCATCATAGTACACATTCGTTGTACCAATCTCTACTTTTTTGGAATAGCGCTTTTCTCCGGTCGATAATGTATAGACGTCGATATTATTTAATTGGTGTCCATACAATAAGATTTGGTCATTCCCTAACAGTATTGCCCCAGAATAAGCTTTATCAAATGACCAAGTAGCAAGTACATTGCCATCTTCGTCAATAAAATCTAATGATGGTTCTTGTATGTTTAACGAAGCTATAAAATTCCGATCCCTTTCAATGGGTTCATATGATTTTTCAGTACAACCAGCTAACCATATAATTTGTAGTAACGAAAAAATGAAGAATGCCCATTTTTTCAACTTTATCACCTCTGCCCCTTTACTATACTTCACAATTGTGAAATTCGGGTGAAACTTGGAAGGTAAATTTATGACAAACCATAAAAATACTTTTCACATTTCAAACTCACAAACCTCCTCTCAGTTCAATCATCCAACCCATACTGTCAGCGTTACATATACTACAAAGATACTGGTAAGGAGGAATATAGTGTGATTTCCATTAGCTTATGTATGATTGTAAAAAATGAAGAAGATGTTATTGGTCGATGTCTTGAGTCCGTCAAAGATATAGTAGATGAAATTAATATTATTGACACCGGTTCAACCGATAGTACAAAACAAGTGGTTGCACAATTTACAGACCGAATTTTTGATTTTAAATGGATACATCATTTTGCAGCGGCACGAAACTTTTCCTTTCAACAAGCAACAAAGCAATACATCCTCTGGCTAGACGCAGATGATGTTTTTTTAGAGGAGGATCGAGAAAAATTGAAGTTGCTCAAAGCCTCTCTAACCTCTGATATAGATGCCGTGTCCATGAATTATCATCTAAGCTATGATCATGAGGGAAATGTGGACGCCTTAATAAGAAGATATCGCCTTGTAAAAAGAGAAAAGCATTTTCAATGGATTGGTGCAGTTCATGAATATTTAGAAGTAGGAGGCGTGCTGTTTGATAGTGATATAGCCGTTAGCCATTTACCATTAACACATGATCACTCACGTAATATTACGATTTATAAGCAACTTATTGAAGCAGGAGAAACACTAACACCGCGAGATACATTTTATTTTGCTAATGAATTACTAGATCATGGTCAGTTTGAGGATGCCATTTACTATTACGAATTATTTTTAACCTCAAAGTTAGGCTGGGTAGAAGATAATATTCGCGCCTGTTTTAAATTAGCAGATTGCTATTCCAATTTAGACGATAGAGAAAACAACTTCAGTGCTATTTTACGAAGCTTTGAATACGATGTCCCCCGCCCCGAAGCCTGCTGTCGCCTTGGCTACCACTTCATGGAACAATTCAGGAATTACGAAGCTATTTTTTGGTACGAACAAGCACTGGTAATTAAACAAAATCCAAACGCTCCTTTTCAAAATAAAAGCTTTTCAACATGGCTCCCACACTTGCAGCTGTGCGTACTTTTCGACCGTTTACAGCAATACGAACTAGCAAATACCCATAATGAGCTAGCCAGCTCCTTCATTCCAAATGATCCAAAAATTTTACACAATAAAGAATATTTCAATCGTATTTTAACAATCGATCAAAACGACTCTTAGAAAATATCAATAACCAAATAAAAAGGATTTAGCCCCTATCGATATAGAAAACTTCTACTATTTTTAAGCGCAGTTTCAACGAATCTATAAATAACTTTCTATTTACAAGTAATAAGTAGATATGTGTCTACCTCCTCTATCATTATGCAGAATACGATATTTGAGAGAGGAGGTGAGATTATGCATTTTGGAAAATTTATAGATAGAGTTTGCACTAAGTGTCATTCTTACCCTTGTTGTTGCAAAACTGGACCAATTCCCAGTTGTCCAATTTGGCCTGTAAAACCTACAGGACCTACTGGGGGGATAACTGGACCTACAGGTAGTACTGGAGCTACGGGCGCTACTGGGGTTACTGGTCCTACTGGCGTTACTGGTCCTACTGGGGCTACTGGCTCTACTGGAGATATCGGGCCTACCGGTGTTACTGGCTCTACTGGCGTTACCGGGGCTACTGGTGCTACTGGAGATATCGGACCTACCGGTGTTACTGGCTCTACTGGGGATATCGGGCCTACTGGCGTTACCGGTTCTACTGGCGTTACCGGCGCTACTGGCGTTACTGGGGCTACTGGGGTTACCGGTGTTACTGGTCCTACTGGTGCTACTGGCTCTACTGGGGATATTGGACCTACTGGGGCTACTGGCTCTACTGGGGATATCGGACCTACCGGTGTTACTGGCTCTACTGGCGTTACCGGGCCTACTGGGGATATCGGGCCTACTGGGGTTACCGGCGCTACTGGAGATGTCGGGCCTACTGGCGTTACCGGTTCTACTGGCATTACCGGAGCTACTGGCGTTACTGGGGCTACTGGTGCTACTGGCTCTACTGGAGATATCGGGCCTACCGGTGTTACTGGCTCTACTGGCGTTACTGGGGCTACTGGTGTTACTGGCTCTACTGGCGTTACCGGGCCTACTGGTGTTACTGGAGCTACTGGGGATATCGGGCCTACTGGCGTTACTGGTTCTACTGGCATTACCGGAGCTACTGGCGTTACCGGGGCTACGGGTGCTACTGGGGTTACTGGACCTACTGGCGTTACCGGAGCTACGGGTGCTACTGGGGTTACTGGACCTACTGGCGTTACTGGTTCTACTGGCATTACCGGAGCTACTGGCGTTACTGGGGTTACCGGTGTTACTGGTCCTACTGGCTCTACTGGAGATATCGGGCCTACCGGTGTTACTGGCTCTACTGGCGTTACCGGGCCTACTGGCGTTACCGGTGTTACTGGGCCTACTGGGGATATTGGACCTACCGGTGTTACTGGCTCTACTGGCGTTACTGGGCCTACTGGTGTAACTGGTGCTACTGGAGATATCGGACCTACCGGGGTTACTGGTCCTACTGGGGTTACAGGCGCTACTGGGCCTACTGGCGTTACCGGTGTTACTGGGCCTACTGGGGATATTGGACCTACCGGTGTTACTGGCTCTACTGGCGTTACCGGGCCTACTGGCGTTACTGGTGCTACTGGGGATATCGGGCCTACTGGGGTTACCGGCGCTACTGGCGTTACCGGGCCTACCGGTGTTACTGGCTCTACTGGCGTTACGGGGCCTACCGGTGTTACTGGCTCTACTGGCGTTACTGGACCTACTGGTGCTACTGGCGTTACTGGGGCTACTGGGGTTACCGGTTCTACTGGACTTACTGGTGCTACTGGGGATATTGGACCTACTGGTGTTACTGGCTCTACTGGCGTTACCGGGCCTACTGGTGTTACTGGTGTTACTGGAGCTACTGGAGCTACTGGGGATATCGGACCTACCGGGGTTACTGGTCCTACTGGTGCTACTGGGGATATCGGACCTACCGGGGTTACTGGCTCTACTGGCGTTACTGGAGCTACTGGGGATATTGGGCCTACTGGTGTTACTGGCTCTACTGGCGTTACTGGGGCTACTGGGGCTACTGGGGCTACTGGCGTTACTGGGGTTACCGGAGCTACTGGCGTTACTGGGGCTAGTGGGGTTACCGGTGTTACTGGACCTACTGGGGATATCGGACCTACCGGTGTTACTGGTCCTACTGGGGCTACTGGCTCTACTGGGGATATCGGGCCTACTGGTGTAACTGGAGCTACTGGGGATATCGGGCCTACTGGCGTTACCGGTTCTACTGGCATTACCGGAGCTACTGGCGTTACTGGGGCTACTGGCTCTACTGGAGATATCGGGCCTACTGGGGATATCGGACCTACCGGTGTTACTGGTCCTACTGGGACTACTGGCTCTACTGGGGATATCGGACCTACCGGTGTTACTGGTCCTACTGGGGCTACTGGCTCTACTGGGGATATCGGGCCTACTGGTGTAACTGGAGCTACTGGGGATATCGGGCCTACTGGCGTTACTGGGGCTACTGGGGATACCGGTGTTACTGGTCCTACTGGGGCTACTGGTCCTACTGGGGCTACTGGTCCTACTGGGGCTACTGGGGCTACTGGGGATACCGGTGTTACTGGTCCTACTGGGGATACTGGGGATATCGGGCCTACCGGTGTTACTGGCTCTACTGGCGTTACTGGGCCTACTGGCGTTACCGGTTCTACTGGCGTTACCGGAGCTACTGGCGTTACTGGGACTACTGGCGTTACTGGGGATACCGGTGTTACTGGGCCTACTGGGGCTACTGGGGATATCGGGCCTACTGGTGTTACCGGAGCTACTGGCGTTACTGGGGCTACTGGCGTTACCGGACCTACTGGCGTTACTGGGGCTACTGGCGTTACCGGACCTACTGGCGTTACTGGGGCTACTGGCGTTACCGGACCTACTGGACCAGCGTTTACAGAAGGATTCTCTGCATTTAAAAATACTTTAGCTGTTAATGCTTCTACCTCCATCACTAACTGGAGTGTAGCATCACCTTACTTTACAACGCCTGCTTTCAATCCAACAACTGGAATATTCACTGTGCCAACTACAGGTAGATATTCCTTTGAAGCGACCATTAACTACTCTACTACAGCGGCTATTAGTGTCACTTTAGGGGGTGGAATAAACCCTTCATTTGCAATACGACAAAATACTACTACGAATTTAATCAGTGGCTTATTCCCTGTATTAAACGTAAACGTCGCGCTCATATTAACATTGCGTGCGGTTCTTGGAAATGGGACGGTAACTTTGGCAGGAGAAGTACAATTAAACGCTGGAGACACTATCGATCTGTTCTATGAAGCCAATGGTTTGACAATCGGTCTTACACTAGGTGGTGCTAACTCTGGTGGTATCGTTTGGTCATGTCATCGAATTTCTTAGATTTAGATGGGCATCACTATTTGAAGCAAGTGGAAAAGCAAACTACGAAATCGTGGTTTGCTTTTTCCTTTTCAAAAAAACAAAAAATAGCACAAACATTTGTTATGCATGTTTGTACTATTTTTCATCTATTATTTAAACATTTCCATTAATACTTCATCTGCAACATGTTTACCTTGCTGCACACATTCTGGAATTGATATTCCCTCAAATGAGCTTCCTGCAAGCTTTACATTTGGAAAATGTTCTTGTAATTCCTGCTTTATACGTTGAACTTTCGCCTCATGTCCAACTGTATATTGAGGCATCGCATTTTTCCAACGTGTAACCACTGTCGTTAGAGGGGCTCCATCTATACCAATCGTTTTCTTTAAATCCTGTAGCACGGTTTTTTCGATTTCAGTATCAGATAGTGCCACAATCGCTTCATCTCCCACTCGCCCAATATAACTACGTAATAGTACATAATCGTCTGGTGTAGTAGCTAGCCATTTTCTGTTCATCCATGTACAAGAAGTGATTGAAAAATCACTATTTCGAGAGACATAAAAAGAAAGGGCATCTAGATCACCAAGCTGATCCTTTTTAAAGGCCATTGTAACGGTTGCAATCGTTGCAGCCTTCATTGTTCCCAATTCATGTAACAGATTTTGCTTACTAAACATTTTTTCTGCCATATTAAAGGGAGTAGCAATAATAACAGCATCTGCTTTTATATGTGAGAAATTATTGAGCATTACTTGAACTGATCCATCTTTGCCATGCTCTATTTCTTCTACTTTGACACCCTTCATGACTGTCCCTGGAAGTAGTGATTCTTCTATACTTTCAATGAGTGTTTCAAGACCATTACTAAAAGTTTGAAAAATCCCTTTGTTTTCATCAATATGATGATTGCTTAAGAAATTTGTTCCTGACTTTTTCATGCCAATCAACAAACTCCGATATTTTTGCTCTAAACTATAAAGCTGCGGGAAAGTCGAGCTCATACTTAATTGCTCAATATCCCCTGCAAATGTTCCCGCTAATAATGGTTCTACTAGATTTTCTACTATTTCAGAACCAAATCTTCTTCTAAAAAACGCGCCTAACGGCTGATCGTCATCTTGTGCAGAACGAGGGATGAAAAAATCCCCAGCCGCACGAACTTTACCGCTAAGTGAAAACAGACCTGATGCTATAAAGGATGAGATATGTGGTGTCTCTCCTGACAAGAGATGACTAGGTATTGGATATAACTGACTACCAACAGCAATATAAGTAGGCCCTGCATTGCTTGTCAATAATTTCTGTTCAATCCCAAGATCCTTTGCTAAATCATTAACATAATTTTCACGATCAAAAAAAGATTCTGGCCCACGCTCAATAATAAAACCATCTTTTCTTAAAGTCTGAATTTTTCCGCCAAGACGTAATGACGACTCGACAAGTACGATATCTAATGGCAATCCTTTTGCGCCTGCTTCTTTTTGCATATAGAATGCAGCTGTAAGGCCTGTAATGCCACCGCCTACGACAACTACCTTTCGTCTTTTCTGAGTCACCAACATCATCACTTTCTTTTCGCTTAGCTTAATTTTTTATGAATCGCATCTACCATCGCATCAATAAATAATGGGTGTGTATTTGGCATCGCTGGGCGATAGTATTTTGCGCCAAGTTCATCACAAACAACTTTACATTCAAAATCGTTGTCATATAACACTTCTAAATGTTCTGTTACAAAACCTACTGGTGTATAAACAAATGAACGGAAGCCTTTTTCTTCAAATAGCTCACGTGTTAAATCTTGCACATCTGGGCCAATCCAAGGCTCTGGTGTTTGGCCTGCTGATTGCCAGCCAACCTCTACATTTTTTAGACCTGTCGCAGCTTGAATAAGACGTGCTGTTTCAATTAATTGATCTTCATACGGATCGCCCAAGTTTTTAATTTTTTCAGGCAATGAATGTGCTGACACAATTAAACAAGCTGTTTCACGTTCTTCTTGTGGCATTGCATTAAATGTATCATTTACTTGTTGTTCCCAATACTCAATGAATTTCGGCTCATCATACCAAGATTCTACAGAAGTAATCGTTAAGCGACCCCCTGCAGCCTCTTCAGCACGACCGTTATAAGACTTAATAGAGAATGTAGAGAAATGAGGGGCTAGAACAATAGAAACCGCTTCTTTTATGCCCTCTGCCACCATTTGCTCTACTGCATCTTCAATAAATGGATGAATATGTTTTAAGCCAATAAACAATTTATATTCTACAGCATCCTGCACCTCGTTTAAACGTGCACATAGGGCTTCAGCTTGTGCTTGTGTCGCCGCAGCTAATGGAGATAAACCACCGATAGCTTCATAGCGGCTACGTAAATCCTCTAAGTGCTCTGCCGAAGGTTTACGTCCATGACGAATATGCGTATAGTAAGGTTCGATATCTTCTTCTTTATAAGGTGTTCCGTATGCCATTACCAATAAGCCTTTAACTTCTTTCATTACCCTTTTCACCTCTAAAATTGTTTTATGTTTTCATACATTATGTGACAAAAAGAAGCTGCCCAATCTTTAATATTGGACAGCTCCCTTTCTATATGGAAAATAAAATTTCCTATGTAGAAAGGGACATATTTTTCACATTTGATTCACTTCTATTAAGAACGAGCTTGAATTTGTTGTGCACTGTATTCATGAATAAGTGTAGTGAGACGTTTTAAGATATCTGGGTCAACCTCTGGGAAAACACCATGTCCTAGGTTAAAGATATGACCTGGCATTTCTAAACCTTGTTCAATAATATCTTTTGTTCGTTTCTCAATGACTGACCAATCTGCTAATAAAAGGGACGGATCTAAGTTACCCTGTACCGGTTTTGTAATACCATTCGCACGCGCTTCTTTTATTGGCAAACGCCAGTCTAAGCCTACAACATCAATCGGTAAATCATTCCATTCCTTTGCTAAATGGCTCGCACCGACACCGAATTGAATGAGTGGCACATTTTCTTTTTGCAGCTCTGCAAAAATACGAGTCATAATTGGTTTAATAAATACACGGTAATCCTCAACATTTAAGGCTCCTACCCAAGAATCAAATACTTGGATTGCCTTTGCACCAGCTTTAATTTGAGCAGTTACATCTGCAATAATCATGTCAGCTAGTTTATCCATTAATGCAAACCAAGCTTGTGGCTCTGATACCATAAATGATTTTGTTTTATTATAGTTTCTTGAAGGGCCGCCTTCAATCATGTAGCTTGCAAGTGTAAATGGTGCTCCAGCAAAACCGATTAAAGGAACATTCAATTGCTCTTCTGCCAACATCTTGATTGTTTCTAATACAAACGGTGTATGCTCATTAGCATTGAATTCACCTAATTTTTCTACATCTGCTACTGATTGGATAGGGTTTGAAATAACAGGACCAACGCCTGCTTTGATCTTTACATCTACCCCAATCCCCGGAAGAGGTGTCACAATATCTTTGTATAGAATGGCTGCATCGACATTATAATTTTCTACAGGTAGACGAGTGACATATGCACATAGCTCAGGTTGATGTGTAATTTCCTCTAAGGAATATTTTTCTTTAATGGCACGGTATTCTGGCTGAGAACGTCCTGCCTGACGCATGTACCATACTGGCGTATGTGCTGTCCTTTCTCCACGTGCAGCACGCAGGAGTGTATCATTAAAAGTTGTCATGAATAGTTCCTTCCCCTCGATAAATTCATACTATAAAATTGTCTTAAAAAATGTTTTGTTTATTCCTTTATTATTGATATCCGTTTCCAATAGTAAACGCTTCCTCCGTAATTGTATAGTTTTCCTAGTGAAATGTCATAAAATTGTTCTTTCTCGGCAGATTCTTTTTGAACAGAGCGTTAGACTTACGCTGAAAAGGGTATAATCACGCTATAATTAGTAAGATCGTAAGGAGGATAAATTGATGTATATTTATTTAACTTCTGGCACTGGTGATTTTTTAGAACAGGTAAAAAATAAGTATCCAAATGAGCATATGATTTTAATTCATGGGGATGGAAACTCTGTACTGATTCATGAGGCAGAAGGAAAGACAGTTTTTGCGACACCACGTAAATTTGAGGTACTGGATTCAGTAAATGAATTAGAGGAACGAGGCTTCTTTGTTTTTAATAATATTCCTGTGACAGATGAAGGACGACCTGTTTTCGAACACCGCTTTTTAGAGCGTTCACGCGCCATTGAAAATGAGCCTGGCTTTGTGGCGTTCCGTTTATTACGTCCGATCAAGAGTGATACTTACATTGTCATGACGCAGTGGAATGGACCACATTCATTTGAAGCATGGAAGAGCTCTAGAGCCTTTGAATCTGCACATGCTAAAAGAGATGATTCATCAGGTGTAAGCCAGCAAAATATCTTTTCAGCAGCTTCCTATGTAACAACTTATAGCGCTCTGCCAAATGAGGATACAGAATAGTAGATAAAATAAAAGCTCATTTTCCGAATACTAGCATTGGAAAATGAGCTTTTCAATTTGTCAGCTACAATCTGTTTATTTGGAAATTTTCGCTGTTAATTCGCTAATCACAATAACAATGACAATGGCTAGATAAAACATTGGCTGTGTGATAGCACATAAACCAACAATAATAGCTTGTGTAACCATTGCTAAACGGACAGTTTGCTTTACAGCTAATTGACGGGCATGCTCTGGTAAAGGATAGAGCATGTCCATTCGAAATTCACCACTTGATAGTAAGGCTTGTTTTAACTGAATTGTGGTCGCAAAGCTGAGTGCACCAGCAACAATCCATATCACTACAGGAATATCTACAAAAGCTGCGATGACTGCCGAAATGGCCGTAAGACGAAGCCATAAATAGAAATGGTCATCTGTACGGACAAAGGTACGAAACACCAAATATTTTTGAGCATTTTCTTTACCATATGGCACAAATCTATATAGCCAGTCCATCCAGCGTCGACGTCGGATACTTCCGTGTAGATGAGGTACATCTGTAAAATAATTAGCAAAACGGTAAAAGCTCATCATACGATTCTGTTCAATTTTGACAAAATGTTCATAAGGCACAGGTTCGCCAACTGATTTTTTCCTAAAGATAATTATATAAATCACACTAATAACTGTCGCTATTACCGCTAGTATTAGCTGAGCATGAAGACCCATGTATAAAACAGCCCCGAATATGACAGCTCGAATAAGCCTGTCCACCCAAACCATTTGACCTCGCTCACTGTATCGGTAGCTGAATTCTCCTTGCACACTTATATATTTCAATACAATGACAAGTAAAAAGATCGTCCATATTTCAGTTGTTGTTAATGCCGTTACGGCTTTCAATAATGGAATACATACAATATAAACAATCGCTACAATCCACACTTGAGACCAGAACGTCCAAGCCAATGCCTTGCTAAAATATTGAGACATTTTTGATTCTAAAGGTAATAAGTATACTTGATCTGGTTCTCTCAACAGCGTAGTAGGACGGCTAAAGGCCAATAAAATGCCTATCATAACAGCTATGACGATTTCTGCTGGAAAGTCTGTTTCGACAACTTTCAGCCATTCGCTATATTGGTAGCCCCCTGCTCCAATAAGAAATACAAGTACAATTGCAATATGCCCTGTAAAAATAAATTGCATATACTTTTGTACTTCTCCTATATAATGCATGAAGCGAGAGGACCATACATCACGCAAATTCTTCATGGTCCCGCTCCTTTGTCATGGCAATATAAAGATCATCTAATGTCGCATTCGGCATAGCAAATGATTGGCGCAATTCCGCCATCGTCCCCTGTGCTCGCACTCTTCCCTCGTGCAATAAAATAATTCGATCGCAATGCTTTTCAGCCGTCGATAGAATATGCGTAGACATTAATATAGAAGCACCTTCTTTTTTCTTTTCATCCATCTGATCTAGTAATGATTGAATACCTAGTGGATCTAATCCCACAAAAGGCTCATCAATAATATATAGACTTGGATTCACTAAAAAAGCACACATAATCATGACTTTTTGACGCATTCCCTTTGAAAAGTGTGAAGGGAACCAATTTAATCTTTTCTCCATTCGAAACTCTTTTAATAGCACCTCAGAACGAGCATCGAGGGTTGCCCTATTAATCCCATAAGCCATCGCTGTCAATTCTAGATGCTCTCTTAATGTTAATTCATCGTATAATACAGGAGTTTCAGGAATATAGGAAAATGCTGTCCGATATTTGTCCGTATCTTCCTTCAATGTCACACCATTTAAACGAATGTCCCCTTCCTTTGGCAACATCGTTCCGATAATATGTTTAATCGTTGTACTTTTACCAGCTCCATTTAAGCCGATTAAGCCAACTAATTCTCCTTTTCCAATTGTAAAAGATAAATCTTTAATCACAGGCTTTCTTGTATAACCACCTGTCACATGCTGTACCTCTAATACTGACATATCCTCACTCCTCTTCTTGTTTTATATTTTATCAAAAATTAGCAAATGATACAGGTTTGAGTATGATAGAATGTACTTACATATACGTTAAGGGGGAAATTCTCATGAGCGATTGCCTATTTTGCAAAATTATTGACGGATCTATTCCAAGTACCAAAGTTTACGAGGACGATCATGTCTATGCATTTACAGACATCTCACCTGTTGCAAAAGGTCATACATTATTAATTCCAAAGCATCACTGTCAAGATCTATTTGAAATGCCAGAGGATGTAGCACGTAATCTATATGCAGTTGCACCAAAAATCGCTAATGCTATTAAAGCAGCATTTCAGCCAATAGGTATGAATACGATTAATAACAATGGTGCTGCCGCTGGACAAACTGTTTTCCACTACCACTTACATTTTATTCCGCGTTACGATGAAAAAGAAGGACTAGGCTTAATTTGGCAGACTCAAAAATATTCACCAGAGCAGTTAGCCGAAGTTGCAGAAAGTATTAAGGCCAATCTATAAGTCATTTGTAATATATTAACATTAAAATGTTCAGAAAACTGTATTGCAAATTGAAAAATTTTGGCGTACAATCACAAATAAGTTTCGCTAACGATCAAGAGGATACGTTAGGAGACAAATAGATTAGCTTAGTCGAGGAGAGATACAGATGAATACAAAAAATTTAGTATTAATGGCATTATTAGTAGGTGTCGGTGCAGCCCTTTATGTGGTGACACCAGGTATGGTGAATGGCATGAAACCTGATTTCATGTTAACAATGATGTTTATTGGCATTTTATTGTTCCCCACTGTGAAAGAAACGTTCTTACTTTCGCTTTCAACAGGCGTACTTTCAGGTTTATTTACAACATTCCCAGCAGGTCTTGTCCCAAATATTATTGATAAAGCAGTAACAGGCTTTGTCTTTTTAGCCGCTTTATTGATTCTTAAAAAACTAGCAAATCATTTCGCAGTATCAGCTATCTTAGTTGGATTAGGAACTATTCTTTCAGGAACTGTCTTTTTAGCCGTAGCACTTTTTGTGTTTAATGCAAATGTTGGTGCAACGTTTGCGATGTTATTTATTGGCGTTGTCCTGCCAGCTGTCGCATTTAATGTCGTTGCTTTTGCCGTCATTTATCCCATTGTCACAAAATTAGTGAAGCGTTCTAAATTCAATACAGCCATTTCTCAAATATCATAAACACTTACTTAAAATAATTAAAAGAAACTAAACGGTGATGGTAAATCACTCGTCTAGTTTCTTTTTTCTTTTTGTATTTGTACAATTCATGGTTTAATAGTAAATAAACATGACTAGAAATGAGGTATCAATATGAAAGCAAAACCATTTTTACTTGGACTAACAACAGGCATTATCGGTGGGACAGTCGCTGTACTTTTCTCAACGCCACAATCAGGACAACAGCTACGTGCTTCTGTCAAACAAAATGTCGATCAGACAAAAGGAATGCTCCTTGATGTCAAACAACAAGTAGGGACTGTTAAACAATCTGTCAACACTTTAACAATTGAAGTAAAAAATAATATCCCCCAAATAATAAATGATTTAAAACAAACAATTACAACTTTCACTGAAGAAATCGAACCAACAAAAAATAATTTGCAACAAGAATTAGATGCATTACAGAATTCGATTAGCGAAATCGAGAAAAACATTGCACAAATTACAGAAAATAAGAAAAAACCACAAGAAAAAGTTAGCGACTAAAGTCCTTTTCGAATGGTAAAAAATCTATTTTTTTATCAAAAATCATTACTATAATATTATTTTTTAACCACTTTTCAATTTTTTAATTTTTCTAACTTTAAACTTTTTTTCTTTACTGCTATAATATTTTTAAAAATGTGAAAGAAAGCAGTAGGTGATGGCTTTGTCAGAGGAATTATATACACAAAAAGAAGCGATGCTTTATAGTCAAAGAATCGCACAGTTATCTAAAGCGCTATGGAAAGCGGTAGAAAAAGATTGGCAACAATGGATTAAACCTTATGATTTAAATATCAATGAACACCATATTTTATGGATTTCATATCATTTAAAAGGAGCATCCATTTCAGATGTAGCAAAATTTGGCGTGATGCACGTTTCTACCGCATTTAATTTCTCCAAAAAGTTAGAAGAGCGTGGCTTCCTTAAATTTTCGAAGCGTGATGACGACAAACGTAATACTTACGTGGAGCTAACTGAAACTGGGACAGAACTCATTATAGAGATGAATAAAAACTACCATAATACGTATCATTCCGTATTAGAAGGATCACTAGCATTAAAAGATCTATATGGCCGTTTCCCAGATTTTTTAGATGTGATGGCTGTTATTCGTAATATTTATGGTGAGGATTTCATCGATATTTTCGAACGCTCCTTCCAACATTTCCGCGATTCCTTTGACACACTAGAAGAACGCACACCTGTAAAAGGATAAGACGAAGCTTCAAACTGCACAGAATTTTTCCTGCCCTTATTTATTAGTTGAACATAATGAGGTATACTACTGTTCATTCAGGAATAAATCATGTGAAAGGAGGTATTTCAGAAATATTTCTGAAATACCTCCTTTTTCTTGCATTCTAACATCATTCAATTTACATTAAATAGGACACTTCCTATTTCGGAGTTGATACTAAGCCATGCATTGTTGGAAAATTTTAAATCTAGAACATCATTACGGTACTACGCGTATTATTATAATGAGTGTTATTACTTTTTTGTCGGTCTTTTCTGTTTCGTATGTATTGTTTAATTTATTCAACGAGGAGCATTATACAGATCGTTTATTCTGGCTCTTTGTCATAGCAGCCTTAACACTTTATCCAGTTCATAAATTTTTGCATTTTCTGGCACTATACGATTTACGCCAGCATTTAAAATTGCGTGTACGTACTCAATTTTATATAATTCCAGTTTTACACATGCGTATTCGTGAGCCTTTATCAAAAAATCGTTACATCTTAGCATTACTTACGCCTTTTATCATTCTAAACACAAGTATTATAATAGGAACTTGGCTTTTACCAGCATACACACATTATGGTACATTGCTGCTAGCCTATCATTGTAGTCTATGTTTGATTGATATCCTTTACGTGAAATACCTTTTGCACTCACCTAAAAATTCGCAAATAGAGGAAACACCTAAAGGTTATGAAATTTTAGTTCCACCAACCGTTCATTAAATGCTTTGCTTGTACTTGTTTTTTAATGACGTTCTTTGTTATGCTATTACTATTGAAAGAGGGGAGGAATAGACTTGCTATTAATGATTGTAGTTCTATTCTCGGTATTCTATTTATTTCAAATTAACCGCATGACATATGCTCTATGCATGCGACGTGAAATTCCCGAAGAAAACCAACCAAAAATATTCCGAACTATAAATATACTTATTACCATATTACTTGTCTCATTCTATATTGAAATTTTATATGCAGTATAGCAGTACATCCGCGCCCGTCCGCACGCTCGAAGAGTAAGTCGAGCCCCCCATGCAACAACTTTTTCTAACCAATAAGATTGGTAGTATCTAAGGCATGCGGCGCGAATGTCTAACATTGTTAAGAAAAGCTAAGAGTTAGAGCTCTTAGCTTTTCGCTGTTTTATTAATTAGTATAGGAACGCTGCACCAACGATAATTAATAAAATAAATAACACAACTAATAAAGCAAAGCCTGAGCCGTAGCCACCGCCACCGTATCCTCCGTTGCCCATAACTTCACCCCCTTTCTTTTCTATATCCTATGCGCTTCAAAATTTGAAATATAGGCAATACTCAAGGGGGAACCATTTTGTTTTTAAAACGTTTATGTTATAGTAAAAAATGGACGAAACCATGTTAGGAGAGAATATCCACTATGAAAAAGACAGTTTTATCTTTAACTCTAGCTGCATCTGTATTAGCGCTTGGTGCTTGTAGCGGCGGAGACAGCAAAGCAATCGTTACTTCTAAAGTGGGCGATATTTCAGTAGCTGATTTTAATGAAAAGGCAAAAGCTTTAACAGGCTCATATGTAATGCAACAATTGGTGACTGAAAAAGTTTTAGCTGACAAATATGAAGTAACAGATAAAGAAATTAAAGAAGCTTATGACACAACAGCTTCACAATTTGGTGAAGGCTTTACACAAGCACTTGCTGAAAGTGGCTTAACAGAACAGGGCTTTAAAGATTCTTTACGTGTTCAACTTCTTCAAGAAAAAGCTTTAAAAGATCAAGCAATTAAAGAAGAAGATGTGAAAAAATACTACGAGCAAATGAAAACTGAACTTAATGGTCGTCATATTTTAGTAGCAGATGAAAAAACAGCTAAAGAAGTGATTGAAAAAATTAAGGGCGGCGCTAAGTTTGAGGATGTAGCAAAAGAGTACTCAACAGATACAGGTTCTGCTAAAAATGGTGGAGAGCTTGGATGGTTCTCTGTTGGTGTAATGGTTGACGAATTTAACGATGCTGCTTACGCTCTTGAATTAAATACATTGAGTGAGCCAGTAAAATCTAGCTATGGTTATCATGTAATTGAAATTACCGAGAAGCGTGATGTAAAAGGTGTTGGTGCATTGAAAGATGAAGAAGAAAACATTCGTTCAACAATGTTAAATAAACTAAACCAAACGGGTGAAGCTCAAACTATTCTAAAAGACATCATTGCAAAAATGGCTAAAGATGCGAATGTTAAAACATCTGATAAAGATTTAAAAGATTCACTAGAATTCTTCACAACAACAAGTGAAGAACAAGCAAAGGCAGCTGAAGAAGCAGCTAAAAAAGCAGAAGAAAAAGCTGCTAAAGAAGATTCTGAAGACAAAGCAGAAGATACGGACAAGGAATCTAAATAATCGAGGGAATATTGTTTATCAATTGAACAATATCCACAACAAAAAGGAGCATCTGATTTGTCAGATGCTCCTTTTTCCTTCTCTATTTCACTTTAAATTGGCTAATTTCAGCTTGTAAGTCATTCGACATCGTTTGAAGGACATTTGCCGCGCTCGCAATTTCCTCATTAGAAGCACTTTGTTGCTCTATGGATAGAGCAATATGCTGCATACCTGAAGATGTGCCATTCGCCATACCTACAATTTCCTTTACAGCAGAATCTGTTTGGCTTGCCTTCTCATTAACACGCCATACAATATCCGTAACTTCCATTGTACGTTGGCTAATCTGTTGTACATATTCCACAATATTTTTAAAGGCATCACCTGTCTGTTCAACAGCCTCTCGCCCTTCATCTACATATTGCGTGCCACTATTAATAGCAGAAACAGCACCGGAAGTTTGGTTTAATATATCATCCACTAGTGTTCGAATATTGTCAGCAGCCTTTCCAGATTCCTCTGCCAACTTTCTAACTTCATCCGCAACAACCGCGAAGCCTTTTCCAGCCTCCCCTGCTCGAGCCGCCTCAATAGATGCATTCAATGCAAGCAGGTTTGTTTGATCGGTAATGCTTGTAATTAACGAGACAATCGTACTAATTTCCTTTGATTTTTCACCTAAAGCATTCACAACTTCTGTTGATTGGTGAACAGAATCATTAATCGTATTCATTTTATCAATCGTTTGCTCAATTAGCTGTAAACCTAAATCAGCCTTTTGATTTGTTTCATTCGCTATATCTGCAACAGCCTGTACAGCAGAAGATGCATGATCCATATCTTTGGAAATTAGATTAGCGGATTCAGATAAAAGGTCCATTTGCTTCAATTGTCCTTCCGCACTGGAAACAATATCTCCAATAGCATCAGAAATGGTTTCAACCGTGTGACTACTTTGCTCTGTAATCGTTGTAAATTCCTTTGTATAAGTCGAGACATCCGCAGATGCTTTATTCGTCTTTTCAATAACCGTGCCAATTTGCTCTAACATATGATTAAATTCAGTGGATAATTGTCCAATCTCATCTTTGAAACGGTCATCAATGCGTACCGTTAAATCACCATCAGCCGCCTGTGTCATAGCCTTTAATACACGCTTTACACGTTTTAGGACAATATATCTCGTACATAACGAAATAATGACTGTACCAATAAATAACGAAATAAACGTATTAATGGCAACACCTGCACTGCCGTTTAAATCTACTACTTTTTCAAATTGATGACTAACAAATTCTGAGATATGTGAGCTAATAAATAAACTTATACCTATAGCTAGTATCATTTTGAAAATTAAACTTTTCCAAAACTTAATTTCCCGTGAAAAAAGTCCCTCTGTTTCCATTGCTCTTCCCCATTCCTATCATTTCTCTCTTTATTCTAAAATAAATACTAGCATTGGTACAATAGTTAGGTACTAAAATTACACATATGCACATTTAGACTTATCGAAATCAGTATAGGTTAGTTAATAAGCAACATCAATTATCAATTTCTCAACAGGTTAGGGGCTTAATCATATTACTTTTTAAATAGTAGGCTTATAGAATGAACGATTATCAAGTGGGAAAAGCCGCTCAGTAAATTCACCTGGTGTCGTTTTCCCTAATGCTCTTGTTAGCATGTTCATCTTCGCGTCTATATTATCAATATAATGTAAGATTTCCGCTTCTTGAAGCATTGGTTTTTTCGGACTCCCCCACTCTTCTTTCCCATGGTGAGACAATACCATATGCTGCAACAGCATGACTTCTTCGCCTTCAATTTCTAGCTCACTTGCAATTTTGGCAATTTCATTCACCATAATGGTAATGTGACCTAATAAATTGCCCTCCACTGTATACATCGTGGCAACAGGCCCAGACAACTCCACAACCTTGCCAATATCATGCAAAATAATGCCTGCATATAACAGGTCACGATTAAGTGTTGGATATAAATCAGCAATGGCTTTTCCTAGTTTGAGCATGGATACCATATGATCTAATAAACCAGACGCATAGTCATGATGATTTTTAGTTGCTGCTGGAAAAACTAAGATGGCATCATAATGTTTTTTAATAGCCGCTCTTGTAATACGTGAGATATTTGGATTTTTAATATCAAAGAAAAATTGTGTCAATTCTTCATACAATTGTTCTTTCGGTGTTGCAGAGGACGGCACTAAATCATCGATCGCTATACCTTCCTCTGGCTTGGCAACACGAATAGATTTGATACGCAATTGATTCTTTCCTCTATAGTCGTGAATCTCTCCACCTACACGTACAATGGCTTCAGCATGATACATTTTTTCATGATCCTCATTTGTGTCCCAGAGCTTTGCCTCAATATCTCCACTTTTATCTTGTAGTAATAGCGACATAAATGGCTTTCCAACGGTTGTAACACCTTTTGTCGCTTGTTTTATTAATAAAAATTGATCAACTGCTTCTCCAACTTGGAGCGTCGTAATCCCTTTCATGTTGACGCCACTCCCCTTTCATTTGCTAATGCTCCTATATCGACAATTTGCTCTTTCTGCCAATGTTTGAGCATTGTATCATGACAAGTAAAATATAAAATTTGACGTTCATATCCTACTTCTTTCATTAATTGTACCATTTTGTTTGTACGGTTTCGATCAAAATGGACAAATGGATCGTCCATAATAATTGGAAATGGAGCAGTGCTCACTAGTGTTTTTGCAAGGGCCAGACGTAATGCAATATAGGCTTGTTCTTTGGTAGCCTGAGATAATTCAGCCATTTGATAACGTAATCCTGCTACATCTTGTGCCACAAAATAACCTTCATCATGAATCGAAAGTTTATCGTATCTTTCCCCTGTTAGTAAACGGAAAATCGCATTCACCTCCACAAGGACATGAGGTAATTTTTCTTCACGTAGGCGGAATAATGTTTCGTGAATGGCTGTCGCAACAGCTTTTTTAGTTGCCCATTGCTCAATCAGCTGCTGCAATTGTGCTTTCTCCTGCTCAAACTGTTGTAGCAATTGCCCATACTTTTCATCATTTAATAGCTGATCTTTTTCAATGAGCAAAGCAGCACGTTGCGCAAGACATTGGTCGATCGCTAGCTGCGTTGAATTTTGCTCTTGTTCTAAAGCGTGTATATCCTCGTTAACAGTGTCCTCCACTAGACTCTCTCGCTGTGGAAGATTGAGTGAGGCGAGTTGAGCCTGAACCGTTTGTAACTCTGTCATGATGTTTTTTTGCTGCTCAAATTGCTCATACATTTCATAATAAGCCTGTTCGTTTGGAGCTTGTGCTTCATTCAATAGCACAGCCATTTCAGTTGTATAACGGTCCAGTTTTGATTGCCCACCATCCATTTTTATCTTCAGGTTAGCTAGCTGTTCTTTCGTTTGCTGTACTTGCTGTTGATGTTGTTGTGCTTCAAGGTAGGCTGTCCGTAAATACATATATATTTCCTGTTCATCATAGGCTCCCTCTAAAACCTGTTGAAGCTGTTTATAAATATGCTGCTTTTCTTTTTGAACTTCTTGCATAAGGCTTAGGGTACTATTTTTTTTAGCTGCTAGCTCTTGCACACCCCGAATACGCATAAATAATTCGGGCATTAACGTTCTGGCGATTGTTCCCTGTAATCGATAACGTTTTAAAAAATGCTGGAGTGTGTGAGTGGCTTCTGCACTCTCTATCTCAGCCTGTTGAATTTTATATTCAAGAGAAGCGTATTGCTGCTCCTTCTCCTTTTGCTGTTCATTGACGTGTACCCAACGATCTTCATATCTTTGCTTCTTTAATAGCACCGCTTGTACCGTCATTTCCTCCTGCTCTAACTCTCGAAGAAGGGAGCTATGCTCTTTACTAGTAGGCTCATTCGCTTGTTTAACATATCGGATAAATAACAGAGTCAGCAATGATAAAACAGCTCCGATAATGGTCGCAACCATGTTTTTTTCAAATACACCATAAATCAATGACAATAAACCGATTAGCAGTACAAGCCAGCTAAAATAATGGGGTTGCTTTTGTTTACTACGTTGCGATTTGGCCGCACGTAATTGCTCAAGCTTACGCTTTTGTTGGGACCACTGTGCTAAAATATGTTCTTCTTCATTTGTTAATGACTCTTGCATGAGCCGTTGCTTTTGTTTGGCAATTGTCTCTAATTCTAGATGGACTTGCTCTAGTGAGCGTAGATGAAACTTTAGCTCGTCCTCTGCCTCCTCCAACTTACTTAATTGAAGCTGAAATTGTTGTTCCTGCTGGAGTGAAACCGTTTCTTCGAGAAGATTCTCCTGTGCCTCTGTCTCGAGTACACCTAATAAACGAAACTGTGCTTTCATTTCTTGCTCAAACATAAAGAGATCATCATGTAAATTTTGCTCCTTCACCATCAACTGATGCCACGTTGCCTCTTTTTGCATAAGACGAGCCATTTCATTGACCGTATGCTCATCCGCTATGGTAAGTACTTGATCTTGTAATGTTTGATATTGCTCCTTTAATTGCATTAGCTGCTGACTTTCGTGTAATAGACGATCCTTTAATTGCTCATAGCGTCTTATACCTTCTGGCGGAAACTGTACATGTTGATAATTGACCAGTGTCTGCTGTAAAATCTGTTGCTGTTTGAGGAGAGGAAGTGCCTGCTTTTGAATCGTTAACTGCTGCCATTGTTGTTGCAGCAGTTTTTGCGTACTATAAAGCTTTTCTAGATTATGCTCAAGTAGTTGTAATTGCTTTAATTTGTCCTCAAATGTTAGAATCTTTCCCTGCTCCTGTTTAATCGTACGCTCAAGCTGCTTTAATTGCTCAACCTTTTGATTAATCACGGGTACTTTACCTGTTTTTTTAAACAGCTCATTTGCCTCTTTCTCCATCTTCTTTTCAAGAGCTGATAAATGTTGAACCCCCGTTGTGCCAGAGGCTAGTAGCAAATGGGTTAGCTCCTCCTCTGACATTTTTTCAATGCCCTGTAGCTCGTGCAATGAAAATGAAAAAATGGATTCAAAGGACGTTCTAGAATACCCATATAAAAGCTTAGTTAATAGTTCCTCGTGTCCCGTTGTCCCATCCTCTAGATAAACAGAAACATCGCCCGATGCCTTTCCTTTCACACGTTCAATAGTGCACTGACCATAAATAGGATGCACGAGTGTGAGCTGACCACCATATTTCGTCGAAACTTTTGGTTCATATTTGCGCTGTGCCTGCTGCCGTATGGGGAAACCAAAGAGCATTTGTAGTATAAACTGCTGAATCGTCGTCTTTCCTGCTTCATTTAATCCATAAAAAATAGTGACACCCTCATTTAAGGAAATGGTGATGTTTTCATGCTTACCAAAGCCATATATTTGGATTTTTTGTATAGTCAGCATGTGATCACGCCCTTTGAATTTCTTCTGCCAATAATGCCTGTGCATTTTGCGTTAAGTTTTCAATATCCTTGTCACTTAGTGGCTCTATCAGCCTTGCACCACCAGCATATTGGTATAAATCTTTTAGAATATCTTTCCATTCATTACTGTCCCACTGCTCCATTAAGCTGACAACGGATTGAGTTGCTGCTGTCTGCTCATAAAGACTTGCTGTCTTCTGCAATACCAACTTTTGTACCCAACACATCGGCTCAATGCCTTCCTCCGTCTCTCGCACAGTATCTAACCATGCATCTACAGTTGCGTGTTCAAATAAAGCTTCCGTTTGTTCATCAATGTTTTGCAGGTGAAGCTCAACTACTGATGCCCCGTACTTCGTCCTATTCGTTGTGATCGCTTCCGAACATCTTTTTAGTAATTCATTGGCATGTATAACATTCGTACAATCCACTTCTATCGTGTTATAAACGACAGTAGATGTAGGGATAAAATCTAGCTCATTCGATGTTTGGGATAACGTCACGTCATAAAAGCCTTTCAGTCCTTGTTCTTTACGATGTCGACTTTGAATATTGCCTGGATAAACAATGGGAGGGTTTTGCTGTAAAAGCTGTCGTTTATGAATGTGTCCCAAAGCCCAATAATGATAGTTCTTTTCAATCAACTGCTGCTTAGTAAAGGGGGCGTAAACATCATGGGTCGTGTTGCCTGCCTCACTGCCGTGTAGCATACCAATATGAATGGCATGCTGATCCTGTGCAATTGGATAACTTTCAATAACTGATTCCTTTAAATGGCGTTCATGATAGCTGAAACCATATATATTTACTTGCTGACCTCGGATTTTTAATTGAACCACGGTCGTTTCCGCCGGTAGTTCATAGACATTGCTTGGCAAAGCAAAGCGTGTCCAAGTGCCATTTAAATGATCGTGGTTACCATAGCTCACAATCACAGGGATGTTGTGCTGGAAGAGCTTTTCCATTGCATCCTGAAATCTTCGTTGTGCTTGCAAGCTACGATTTTCACCATCATAAATATCTCCAACAATTAATAAAAAGTCAGGTTTCTCTTGAATTGCTTTAAGGATAATTTTATCGAATGCTTCAAAAGTACTCGACCGAATGTTCTTTAAAATGTGCTCAGGTAATCCAAATAAACCTTTAAATGGACTATCTAAATGTAAATCTGCCAAATGAAAAAAACGAATTGCTGTCATCCAATCACCTCAAATAGTAGATAATTATCGCCTCGGTACCGTAATATGTTCACTAAACAAAACCGAATATTTGTTCTATTTTATCATAGTTCGCGTTTTATGAAAAATGGTATTACATAAAAAACAGCATTGCCTTACTTTTTCCACAATTTTCGTAATTTATCAAAAAATTCACTAGTTTTACCGTGAAGTTTATAAATCTTCTATGTATAATAGAAATATATTTAAGTAAAAGGGTGGGGTTTGTATGGAGAATTATCGTTTTACAGCTTTTGAAAAAACAGGGGAAACATTATTTGATGAAACTTGGACATTTGAAAATGATGAGGCTGCTAAACTAAACGGACAACAACAAATTGAGGAAAAAGGTGTTGCCGACAAAACTCATCGTCTTGTAAACGCTTCGGGTAAATTAATTTTATTCCATGTTTAGTGGCTAAAAGGCACGTAGTCAATGTTGCTACGCGCCTTTTATGATTGTTATTTTCCTACAAAGACAGGCATTCTTTTCTCTACAAATGCATGAATGCCTTCTAGATGATCTGTTGTTTTACGCATAGCGGATTGCCCCTCTGCTTCTAAAGCTAGGATATTTTCTAGCTGAGGCAAATTTTGAGCATGTAGAATTTTTTTCGTTGTAATCATGGAAGAAATAGGTGACGCAAGCATTTTACCAACAAGCTGATCTGCCATGGCAAATACAGTACCCTCTGGTGCAATAAAGTCAATAAGCCCTTCATCTAATGCTTCTTTTGCTGTTAATACCTTCCCCTCCCAAATCATCTGTTTCGCTTTGACAGTCCCCACACGTTCCTTCATGAAGAAATGACCGCCTCCATCTGGGATTAGTCCTATTCCAATGAAATTCATAGCTAGCTTACTATTTTCACAAGCCACAACTATATCTGCTCCAAGTGTTAGACTAAACCCTAGACCTGCCGATGCACCATGAACAGCCGCGATCACAATCATTGGTAACTGATAATACGCTTTCACAATACGTGAAAGATAGACCATTGCCTCATCAATATTTAATGGTTTATTTTCATCTAACATAGCCTTGATATCGCCACCCGCAGAAAAGACTTTTCCTTCTCCACGAATAACAAGCACCTGTATATTTTGTTCCTGTTGGAGAGCCTCAAAGCATTCTGCAAGTTCTCGCATCATAACATCATCCATAGCATTCATCGCCTGCGGACGATTCAATGTTAATGTTGCACGACGTTCTAACTTTTCTAAAGTAATCGTTGAAAATTCCATCTCTATTACCCCCAAATATGAATAGTCATTCACTATGTACTATTCGTGTTTTTTTAGAAAACTCCTTCTACTCTAAGCAAAATTGCTCTTGTTATGCTATATTAAAGGACGAATATTGAGTTAAAGGTGGTAACGTATTTTGATACAGAAGGACTATCGTGTATTACTTTATTATAAATATATTACAATTGAAGACCCTGTAGCATTTGCAGAAGAACATTTAGCATTATGTAAAGAAATTGGACTTCTTGGACGTATTTTAGTAGGCTCTGAAGGCATTAATGGCACCGTTTCTGGTACCGTTGAGCAAACAGATGCTTATATGAATCATATGAAGGCAGATGCTCGTTTTAATGATATTATGTGGAAAATCGATGAGGTGGAAGGACATACCTTTAAGAAAATGCATGTACGTCCTCGTCAGGAAATTGTCCATTTAGGCTTGGAGCATGATATTAATCCTTTGGAAATCACAGGCGATTATTTATCGCCTAAAGAATTTATGGAACAAATGCAAGAAGAGAACACTGTGATTATCGATGCCCGAAATGACTATGAATATGATATTGGTCATTTCAAAGGTGCTGTACGACCTGATATTGAAGCCTTCCGTGACCTCCCAGCTTGGATGGAAGCACATAAAGAAGATTTTGCAGATAAAAAGATTTTAACATACTGCACAGGTGGTATTCGCTGTGAAAAATTCTCTGGTTGGCTAAAACGTGAAGGTTATGGTAAAAGTGTTGGTCAATTACACGGTGGTATTGCCACCTATGCAAAAGATCCCGAAGTAAAGGGCCAGCTATGGGATGGTCAGATGTTTGTTTTTGACCGTCGTCGAAGTGTATCGATTAATCAGGTTGAGCATGTCATCGTTGGGAAGGATTACTTCACAGGTGAACCTTCTGAACGTTATACAAACTGTGCAAACCCTGAATGTCATAAATTAATGTTATGTGAGGAAAAACACGAAGCATTTTATATGCGTAGCTGTTCAGATGATTGCCGCCGTGCAGAACGTAATTTCTTCGTCGAAGAGAATGGTTGGACGAAGGAGCAGGTTGAGAAGCAAATTGCTAAGATTGCAGAGATTCAAAACGTGAATCGTTAATGAGGTAGAGTTTAGCCGTGTGCGCAAATGGTCTAAACCTTAAAATAGTAAGCCATCTACTAGCCCATCCAAAAGGAGCATCGTCCTGATGAACGATGCTCCAGACTGTAGACAAAAGCCCATCGAGAAGTTCACTCTCGATGGTTTTTGTCATTTTTCTTCCTATTTTATTTTTAACATTTGGTAATATACTACCAAATTCAACATACTTTTCGAGCTTAGTTGCTCTCTTAAGCTACTTGCCACGTCCAAGTAGCCAGTTTCTTCAAATTCATGGCAGCAAAAGTAAGCATCGCCTGCATGGACAATTTTTTTAGACCTCTTAAGGTTGTCCATCGCATACCATGCTTTTCTTTTGCATCGGCAAAGACACGCTCAATCGTTTCTTTGCGCTTTGCATAAATCTGTTTGATGTCATAGGAATGGCGTAAATGTTCAGCTTCCTCCACATACGACTCCCAAATATGGCGTTGAATGAGTTTTTGATGATGCTTACTTTCTGTACATTGGGAAAGGCTTGGACACTTCGCACAAATCAAAGGATTCGATTTATATTGGCGATATCCTTCCTTCGTCGTTGTCGCATACTTCAATATCTGCCCTTGTGGGCAAAGATAACAATTATAGTGCTCGTCATATGTATACTCGTGCTTTCGGAAGAATCCATCTTTCGTTTTAGGACGTGTATATGGAAGAACAGGCAACATTTGATTCTCTAACAAAAAGTTCGTAATCGCTGGTGTTTTATAGGCTGCATCTGCCGCAACGGCGATTGGTTTTTGAACGTTTTGAATGACCCTTTCAACAAGTGGCTGCAATACATGGCTATCGTGCACATTTCCCGGAGTCACAATGGCACCTAAGACAAAGCCTTTTTCATCTGTGGCTGCATGAAAGGAATATGCAAACTGCTTCGTACGTTCATCCTTCACGTAATACCCACTTTCAGGATCTGTCGTGCTTTCCTTTATTTCTTTCCATTCTTCCTTTTCAAACTTCTCCGGGGGAAAGGGCTTTTTTCCGTGTTCTTCACGGTCCATATTTAACTCTAATTGAAGCTTCTCTTCATAAGCTCGTGTTTCTTTTCGCACGACCTTTTTATCATACTTCCGTTTATTCGCACTCGCTTTCACATGCGTGGAATCAATAAATAGATGGTCTGCATGGAGGAGTCCCTGATGCATAATCTCTTTTAATATACGATAGAATATCTGTTCAAATATATCGGTGTCTTGAAAGCGACGGGCATAATTTTTACCGAAGGTAGAGAAATGCGGGACTTCTGTATGGAAGCCAAATCCTAAAAACCAGCGATACGCCATATTCGTTTCAATTTCTTTGATCGTTTGACGCATGGAGCGAATGCCAAAAACATATTGAATAAACGTCATTTTGAAGAGAACGACAGGATCAATACTAGGACGCCCATTAGGTGAATAAAGATTTTCTACTAAAGGATAGATAAATGAAAAATCAATAGCAGCCTCCAGTTTTCTCACTAAATGATCGTTGGGAACTAATTGATCAATCGTTAACATTTCTAATTGTTCACGTTCATTGGTTTGATTCTTCGTCATCATGCTTCATCACCTCAAAAGTTTACTTTTCAACACCCTATGTAGATAGAGTACTTTATGTAGAAGTTGATTGGAACGAAGGGCGGCGACTCCTGCGGGAAAAGCGGGAAAGTCGAGATCCTGGACTGAGCGAAGCGAGGGAAGCAGCTCGATCCCGCCCGCGGAAAGCATCCGCCCGTAGTGGAAATCAACGGCTTTACTTTTTTACTTTATTTTATTGTAAAAGAAAAAAGACTGTAGGCAAACTCAAAATTCATCGAGTTTGTCTACAGTCTGGAGCATCGTCCTGATGAACGATGCTCTTTTTCTTATTATTCCTGCGCTAAATAGCGCCCAACCTGCCGTCCACTAAATAAACAGCCTCCGACAAATGTCCCTTCTAAAGCGCGATAGCCATGAACACCCCCGCCACCGAAGCCACTTACTTCACCAGCAGCAAATAAACCTGGTATAGGTTGACCATCCATGCCCAACACCGCACCATTTAAATTTGTTTGTAAGCCACCCAAGGTTTTCCTAGTTAAAATGTTTAAACGTACGGCAATTAATGGCCAATTTTTAGTATCTAGAATTTTATGTGGTTTGGCAACACGCACTAATTTATCTCCAATATAATGCCTTGCCCCATGAATAGCGTTAACCTGTAAATCCTTCGTAAACTTATTGTCCATTTCTCGATCCCTTGCCAAGATTTGCTCTTTCACTTTCATGAAATCCAGTAGCTCATTCCCTGCTAGTTTATTCATGCCTTCTACTAGTTCTTTTAAATCATGTGCAATCACAAAATCTTCGCCATGATTTTTAAAAGCTTGGATAGGGGCGGGTGGGCCTGGCATTATACGCTTAAGCACATCACTAATGCTTTTGTTTGTTAAATCTGGGTTTTGTTCTGAACCAGATAGCGCAAATTCCTTCTCAATAATTTTTTCCGTTAAAATAAACCAAGAGTAATCATAACCTGTCTTTTGAATTGCCTCTAACGTACTGAGCGTATCAAAGCCTGGGAAGTTGGGTGCATGGAATCGATTACCTTCTGCATCAAACCATAAGGAGGAAGGCCCTGGTAAAATTCGAATGCCATGGTTGGGCCAAATTGGATCCCAATTTCTTAATCCCTCTGTGTAATGCCACATGCGATCGCGGTTTACAATACGTCCTCCAGCATGTTCTGTGATTTCTAGCATTCTTCCATCAACGTAAGCTGGCACACCACATACCATATTTTTAGGAGGAGTCCCAAGTCGTGCAGGCCAATTTTTTCTTACTAAATCAAAATTAGCCCCAATACCGCCACTTGCTACAATCACAGCATCGGCTTCGTAGGAAAATTCGCCAATCCCCAATCTCGAACTTTTTTCACCTCGATTAATAAAGGTTTCTGCTAGCACTGTTCCACTGATTCCTGTAATTTTTCCATCATATTGTATAAATTCATCCACACGATGTCTTGGTCTAAAATCGATAAATCCATCTTTCATAGCTTGCTTTACTTTATTTACAAACGGCTTTACTATGCCAGGACCAGTTCCCCATACAATATGAAATCTTGGTACAGAATTGCCATGTCCTCCCGCTAAAGAGCCTCCCCGTTCTGCCCATCCAACCACAGGGAAAAATTTGATACCTTTTGACTTTAACCAGTCATATTTTTCACCTGCAGCAAAATCAACATAGGCTCTGGCCCATTTATAAGCCCACGAATCCTCATCTTCTAAACGATCAAAGCCTGCAGTTCCTTGCCAATCTTGCCACGCCAGTTCTTTACTATCTTTAATTCCAAGCCTTCGCTGCTCTGGAGAATTTACTAAAAATATCCCACCAAAAGACCAATATGCCTGTCCCCCCATTGAATTTTCAGGCTCTTGATCTACTAAAAGAACTTTTTTCTTTGCATCGATTAACTCACAAGCAGCAACTAAACCCGCAAGTCCAGCACCAACTATTGCAACATCGTACTGCATTTTTACACCCCCAAATCAAATCATCCTTAACTAACATTCTTCTCTCACAGTCTGTTTACCTTCTAAAATCTAATTTTTTGTCTAAAATGTGACAAGCGAAAATGTTCGCTTTCTTACACTAAAATCATCAAGGAGTAGCATAAATCATCTAATTTATTCCATTTAATTACCATATAATTTTTTAACCGTAAACTACATGGAACACTGATACTATCGCACTTTTCAAATATCGTTAACGCTTTCATTGTATACTCCAAAAAGACGAACATTAAACACAAATAAAATTAAAAATGTTCGTTTTTAGTTATTATTCAGACTTTTGAAGTCTATATTTTTTAAGTTTTTCAGAAATATCGTTGACAAAGGTGAACAATAGGGATTATGATGTTAACAAATTTAATCACACAAAATATAGCGACGGAGACATACTAGTCACAAGAAAATCCAAAGAGAGCTGATGGTTGGTGTAAATCAGTGATTTCTACGATAATAGTTCCACTCCAGAATAGATAAGCCGAACAACTTAACAGTAAGCTTATCCGTCCCATGCGCGTTACGCATATAGCTAAGACTGCCAGAATAAATTTTCCAGCAGTGATTAAGGGTGGTACCGCGAACCAATGTTTATTCAGCCTTTCGCCCCTTACAACACAATAACTGTGTCTGTAAGGCGTGGAAGGCTTTTTATATTGTTTTCGATTTAGAAAGGAGATCGTTTGCATGCTGTAAGATGTTCGAATTTTACAAAATTCAGACTGTCGTAGATAAATCCACAACCCATATTTATTAAAAAGGAGCTAATTATAATGACTACTGCAACAAAAAACATTAACGTATTTATCGCTGATCCACTAAGTGAGGATGGTATTTTCCCATTACGTCAGGAGCAAGATTTAGATTTAAACATTATTGTAGACACTGGTCTTGCACCAGAACAATTAATCGCTAAAATTGCAGATGTGGATGTATTACTTGTTCGTTCTCAAACAACTGTGACACGTGAAGTGATCGAAGCAGCTAAAAACTTAAAATTAATTGGTCGTGCTGGTGTGGGTGTCGATAATATTGACCTTGCTGCTGCTACTGAACATGGCATTATCGTTGTCAACGCACCAGATGGTAACACAAACTCAGCTGCTGAGCATACAATCGCAATGATGACTTCACTTGCCCGTCATATTCCACAAGCTTTTAATACATTAAAAAATGGAAAATGGGATCGCAAATCTTATGTTGGTGTTGAGCTAAAAAATAAAACGTTGGGTGTTGTAGGCTTTGGACGAATCGGTGTTGAAGTAGCTTATCGTGCAAAAGGTCAACGCATGAATGTTATGGCTTACGATCCTTTCCTAACAGATGAACGTGCAAAAGAATTAGGTGTAACAAAAGCAACAGTTGAAGAAATTTGCGAAGCAGCAGATTTCATTACAGTTCATACACCACTTCTTCCTGAAACACGTAATCTTATTAATAAAGAAAAATTTGCGATGATGAAAGATGGCGTGCGTATCATTAACTGTGCACGTGGTGGAATTATCAATGAAGATGATTTATATGATGCAATCGTAGCAGGAAAAGTAGCTGGTGCTGCCCTAGATGTATTTGTTTCTGAACCAGCAACAGATCATAAGCTACTGACTTTACCACAGGTAATCGCAACGCCTCACTTAGGTGCATCGACAATTGAGGCACAAGAATCTGTTGCGGTTGATGTATCAAATGACATCATTAAATTTTATAAAACAGGTACCGTAACAAACCCTGTAAACATGCCATCTATTCCGAAAGAGCTTCTTGCACAAGTTGAGCCTTTCTTTGAATTAGCTGAAAAGCTTGGTTCATTCCTATCACAATTAACAACAGAGCCTGTAAAAGAAATCAACCTATCTTATGCTGGTGAAGTAGCAAACTATGATGTACGTCCATTAACTTCAAATGCACTAAAAGGCTTATTAGCAAAAAATCATGGTAATCATGTCAATGATGTCAATGCCCGTTACTTATCTGAACGTATCGGCATGAAAATTAATGAGCACAAAACAACAACTGCTAAAGGCTTTACAAGCTTAATTACGATTGAAATTATTACTGCTAACGAAACGCATACTGTAGCGGGTACATTATTAAACGGTTTAGGTGCACGTATTGTAAAAGTAGAGGACTATGTTGTCGACGTCATTCCACAAGGCCACCTTCTGTACATTAAAAATACAGACAAACCAGGTGCAATTGGCCGTGTAGCAACAAAGCTTGCAGAAAAAGAAATCAATATCGCAACAATGCAGGTTGGTCGTGCACAGGTTGGTGGTACAGCGGTTATGATGCTAACGGTTGATAATGTTGTAACTGAAGAAGATTTAGTTTTTGTAGCACAGCTTGAAAACATTGATGAGGTAAAAGCCATTAACCTATAATTAATAATAACAAGAAGCAGGGAGTCTCTACTCTCTGCTTTTTATTTTGGTAAAATGATACTTTTCTAAGGGTTCTTCGTCTTTAAAGAAAAGGAGGTGTACAGCTTGAAGATAGAAGAAATATTTTACTTACATAACCACACCATTTTTAAATACTTATATTACTTACTAAATGATGAAAAATTAGCGGAGGATTATACACAGGAAACCTTTGTCCGTTATTTGAAACATCACCAAACAATAAAAGAAGGAGCCGATCTCGCTTGGTTGCGGTGCACTGCACGTAACCTTGCCTATGATCATTATCGTCGAAAAAGGATAATTCAGTTTGTCCCTTTTTTACAACAGCATGAAGAACAAGCGTCACCTTCTCCTCATCAATGGCTGATGCAACAAGAAGATGCCAAGATGCTATATCTTGCTATTCGTAAACTAAAAATCACCTATCGTGATGTGATCATTCTGCGCAAAATAGAGGGACTATCCATCGAGGAAACCTGTAATGTCCTTGGTTGGAATGAGAGGAAAGTAAAAAACACATTAAAACGAGCACTCATCGCATTAAAAAAACAGTTAGGAGGTGAGATGGATGAAGAATGATAAGAAGACATGGCAACACTTAGATGATTTAATGTTATCTGATCAGCAGCAAAAAAAATTATTACGCAATATGACAGAGCCCTCAGTAATTAATAAACAAAAGACTAAAAATAGATGGAAAATTCCTTCTGTGTCATTGCTATTTATAGTAGTTCTTTCTATATTACTATTATCTTTTGTTCAAAGTCCTACTAATTCTCCTACAACAATGGATTCCTCCAAAGCAATCCAACGAATCTATTTAAAGGAGAATATGAACAAGGAAACCTTTATAGCACAGGATTCTTGCCTTTATGTTCCTCAGCAATGCTATGCTCATGCAAAGGCTATCACACAGCTACAACAAAATTGGGACAACGCTTCTCCTGTAACAATATCCGCTAGTCAGTGGAAAAGTGGTACTATCTATGATATTTTGATTCTCTATAATGACCGTACACAAGAGAAATGGAAGGTACTCAATAACAAGATTTTCTTCAATGTTGAAACACAGCAAGCCTTTCTGATTGAAGAGTCATTTGACTCACTACGCTATTTTTATGATGAGAAGCGGTCAACGAAACTTATTATTGGGAACATTTTCATCCTACTTATGCATTTCATACTGTGGATTGCTAAAAAAAGAATGCCTTATACAGAACGTCGCTTTTTCGCTGCGACAGTTGAGCATGCCATTGCCAATGCCATTATGCTCGTGTTGTTTGGAGGTATTTCATTTGGTATCTATCTTGTACACCATACTATTCATGCAGTAATTATTTATGGCCTTTTCTCACTCTACTCCTTTATGCAAATCTATTATCGTAAAAAGGCTGGTGAACCTCAGGGTTACTTAATAGCTAGCGCTCTTGTCCAGCTTTGTATAGCTATAGCTTTTACATGTTTATATCTTGGACTAAATGTCTATTTTTAACAAAAAATGTACTGACTCCATGAGGGATCAGTACATTTTTATATTATAGCTTATTTACAAGCTCCAACAATGCTGTCAAAGAGTCTACCTCATAGGTAGGTGTCACAGCCCCATTGGCGATATTATTTTCACGATTAATCCATACATTGCGCATTCCGACACGAGATGAACCTAAAATATCAGTATTAAGATTGTCACCAACCATAATTGCCTCGTCAGCTGTAATGCCTGCTTTCTCCATCACATACTCAAAAATAGATGCGTCCGGCTTACCTTTACCAAAGTCTCCTGAAATAATAATATGATCAAAATATGGTGCAATTTCTGGTGTAATTTCTAGCTTTAAATTTTGCAAACTTGGTGCGCCATTTGTTAGCAATACAAGCTGATATTTTCCTTTAAATTCATCTAACACTGCAAAAGTATCTTCGTATAAAAATGGCGCTACTTTACGCTCGGCTACAAAGCGCTCTCCTAGCTCTGCTCCAAACGCTGTATCTTCAATACCAAGAGCAGCTAACCCTTTTGTCCAAGCCGCTGCACGATAACTAGGAACAATTTCTTTCATTTTTTGGAAGGAATCTGTCGAGTCGTCAAACGTTCCCCAAAGCCCTTCAAATGGATTGATACCAATTAAAACCGTATAATCATATGTTTCATACCCTTCATACAAAGCACGTGCCTCTCGGCGAACAGCTTCCTCTAACTCAGCAGGATTCACATTATGTACTGTTGCTGCATAGTCACATGTTTTTTCAAATGCTGTTTTGACCGATTTTTTATCCCATAGTAGTGTATCATCTAAATCAAAAATAATTGTATTTATCGACATTTTGTCCGCTCCTAGCTCCCGATTAATACTACTATTTTAGCATATTTTCAAAATATTTAGGATAACAAATTATGTACAATTCCTCTATCTAAAAACAAGCTGTGCGTCAAATCTTCACAGCTTGTCATCTATTAATTATGTTTATTACGCAAACGGTTCATTAAACTTTGAATGTCTGCTCTTTTTTGTTGTGTTTCATCTTGTAAAATTTCAATATAGTAAATGCCATCTTTTTCTTCTATCTGAACACGATCACCTACTTGCACTGGCTTGTTCATGGCTGACTGTGAAATAATGAGTTGTTCCTCTTCCTCTGGAAACTTTAAGAAAACCGCATAACCATCTTCAATTCGGTCTAGCGTATACTTAGTCGAGCTCACTTACAAGTTCCCCCTTCTCATTTCGTAATTGTGCTGCATCTCCATCGTTTAACCAAATTTGTTTACCTGTCCATTTTAAATAATTTTGCCCTTCTCTTGCATTAGCTCCACTTGTAATATAAATTATTCTCCCTGGCTGTAAAGTGAGATTTGGAAAATTAAACACTTGATTCCCTTCAATTGAAACAAGCTGCCAATCCTTTAAAGAAACAGCTTGTTGTCCATTATTTTTAATGCCTACAATTTCAGTAACTAAATCCTTGCTGACGATCTCAATAGCTGGAGCGGATACTTCTATTTCGGTAGTTTTTTTGCTAGTTTCCACTTTAGAAGTTTCCTTCCCATTCACCGTATAGTTTACCCCATCTGTAGACACCATAATCGTTCCCATATCAGCAGTGGCATAGATTTTACTACCAATAGTCTGCAAACGATCCACTACTTCTGCATGTGGATGGCCATATTTATTATCTTCCCCGTAACTTAATATCGTGACTTCTGGTTTTACAGCCCGAATGAATTCCTGTGAGCTACTTGTGTTAGAGCCATGATGCCCTGCCTTCAGAACAGTTGCTGTTACATCGTACTGCAGCATTTCTTTTTCTAATGCTACTCCAGCATCTCCTGTTAATAAAAAAGAGACATTGCCATAAGTCATTTTTAAAACAATGGAAGCATCATTATTATCTGATGCCTGCTCATTCGCATTCAACACCTTCACAGTTACATCCTTATCAAACTCAATAGTTTCACCTGTTTTTGGCACATAATAAGGGATATTTTTGTCATCAATCAGTGTCAGCATTTCTTCAAAGGTTTGGGATGTATGTACTTTACCCGAATCATAAAATTGCTCAATCGTAAGTGAATTTAACACAGGAATGAGACCGCCAATATGATCTGCATCTGGGTGTGTCGCTACAACTACATCGAGCTTGCTCACTCCAAGTTCCTTTAAATAAGAGACAATCTGCTGCCCTGCACCTTTCACTCCTCCATCTACAAGCATTGTTTTACCATTTGGTGATTCAATCAATATGGAATCCCCTTGACCCACATCAATAAAATGAACGCGCATATCATGACCAGCCGTTACAGCAATTTTCTCTGGCTTGATTGCCTCAGTACAGCCTGCTATTAAAAAAATACAAAGGAGCAATACTATTATCTTTTTCATCAACTAACTTCCTTTCTCTTTTTCTATTATACAAAAAGAGAGCTAGCCATGGGCCGCTCTCCTTCTTCTTTAAACGAATATCCACCATAAAATCATCGTAATTGTAATTGTGACAAGACCCTGCAATAAAGTTGCGACCGTTTGTGCTTTATAGGCCTGTGTGACTTCCATGCCACTATACTGTGTAATTACCCAGAAAAAGCTGTCGTTCACATGACTAACTGTCATTGCTCCAGCACCAATTGCCATCACCACTAATGCTAACGGTACCGCTCCCTCAATTCCTAATGTTACAAGCATTGGCGCTACTAAAGTAGAGGTGATCACAAGTGCCGTTGTGGAAGAACCTTGGGCTGTTTTCAATGCTGCTGCTACAATAAATGGCACAAGAAGGAATAATGTACCTGAGGCAAACATACCTAAATCCATTTCCTGAAGCATTTCTCCAACACCAGCATTTTTAATAACAGTTCCAAATGAACCGCCAGCTCCTGTAATAAGTAAAATAGGAGCCGCTTCTTTTAAGCTTTCACCAATCCAGCCCGTTAATGTCGTTTCACTAATTTCAGGTAATAATAAAAATGCCGATGCTACACCTAAAAATAAAGCTACTGTTGGTGAACCTAAAAATTTAAAAATTGTATTGAATGTCGATTCTGTATCACCAACTAATGCTGCTATAGAACCTAGACCAATTAACACAATTGGTAAAACGATTGGCAAAAAGGCTTTAAATGTTGACGGCATTTTGCCAAAGGATTTAATCACTTCCTCATAATCTAATGCCTCTACCTCATCTTCGGGTACTCGAATCTTTGTCGCCACTTTCACCGACCATAGATAACCTACAAATGTCGCTGGTATCGCTACTAATAAACCAATGACAATGACCGTTCCTAAATAATCCGCAGCACCAATATTCCCTGCTGCTGCAATAGGCCCTGGAGTTGGTGGCACTAATACATGTGTAGCAAATAAGCCTGTTGCTAAAGCTACTGCCATTGAAGCAATTGTGACATTTGCTCGCTTTGCCAATGATTTTTGCAAACTAGATAAAATAATAAAGCCTGAATCACAAAATACTGGTATGGAAACGATATAACCGATTAAAGACATCGCTAATTGCGGACGTTTAGGTCCTACAATGCGTAACACTACTTCTGCCATACGATAAGCAGCACCTGACTTTTCTAATATTAAGCCTATAATCGTACCAGCGATAATAACTAAGCCAATGCTTGTCATCAAGCCTCCAAATCCAGTATTAATGCTTTCCACAACGGTCAATAATGGCATACCTGAAGCAATCCCAACAAAGAAAGCACTAATTAATAAAGCTAAAAACGGATGAAGCTTCAACTTAGCCGTCCCCAGTACAACAAATAATACCCCTATTAAAATAATGATGAACAACATCTAGTCATCCCCCTTTTGTATGGTACGCTCAATCAATCTCTTAGTTTTTAAGCGAATATAGTGAGTAGGATCTTGCATCGCCTGCTGCACACTAGTCTCCTCATCTACTAAAGATTCGACAACTGTAAAATACTCTTGCAGAGCTGCCTTCGCCTTTCCATCGATTCCTCCCGATAATAACAATGCCTCTACCTTAGCAAGTCTAGCAGCCTTTGCCACACCCAATGGTGCCTTACCATGTAATGTTTGTAGATCGGATTTACCTTCTCCTGTTATCACAAACTGTGCCTCTACTAAATGTGCCTGAAGCTGTACAGCATCTAATACAATATCAATCCCTGCATGAAATGTTCCATTAAAAAATGCGATTAAAGCACCACCCATTCCCCCAGCAGCTCCCGCACCTTTATAATCATGCAGCCGAATGGAAAATTGGGCTTCAACAATATCTGCATAATGCTTTAAACAGCGATCAAATTCGGCAATCTGCTGTTTTCGGACACCTTTTTGTGGACCAAAAATGGCTGTTGCCCCTCGTTCACCAATGAGCGGATTATCAACATCACAGGCTATTGTAAATGTCGCCTCGGCTAATCTAGCATCTAGCTGGCTAATATCTATAACATCTAATTTCACTAAATTAGAAACTCCAGCCTCTAGCTCTGAACCATCCTCCGCCATTAATCGAACGCCTAATGCCTGTAACATTCCAATCCCAGCATCATTCGTGGCACTTCCACCAATGCCGATAATAAACTTTCTATAGCCTTGATTGAGTGCGGCTTTAATTAACTGGCCAGTGCCATAAGATGTAGCTAGCTCTGGATTTTTCTCATTATCTTGTAGCAGCATAATGCCAGATGCTTGGGCCATTTCTATAACACATGTTACTTGATCCCCCAACACTCCATATTGAGCCTGAATTGCCCTACCCAATGGATCTAGGACGTTTACAGAAAAATATTGACCTTCTGTAGAGGCAATCAGTGATTGTAGAGTGCCTTCTCCCCCATCTGCAACTGGTAATACGATTGTTTCAATCGATTGATCCGCATCTAGGATTCCTTCCTGCATTGATTTTGCTACTTCAACTGCTGACAGAGTACCCTTGTAGGAATCTGGACTAATGATGACCTTCATGCTATACCTCCACTTATGTCGTCCATTGACATTTACGTAAATTTTCACATCCTAAGTTAAGCGCTTACAATTTATTATAATGACAATAAATTCAGAAAACATTATAATGGGTGTACAATTTAACTGTCATATAACAGGCTGTTTTTTATGCGAGGTGTATAAACATGTTGACGAAAAAATTAGCAGAAGAAATCGTACATCAAACGATGCTACGTTTGCGCCACAATATTAACGTCATTAGCCCAAGTGGCGTGATTTTAGCCTCCGGCGATAAAATGAGGGTGGAAAATATTCATGAAGGTGCGCTTCATGTGACACAAACAAAAGAGACATTAATTATTAACGAAGAAAATATCGAGCAGTATCCGAACACAAAACCAGGCATTAATATGCCAATCTTGTATCAGGATGAAGTAGTAGGGGTTATTGGCATCACAGGAGAGGCTGAGGATATGTTTGAAATTGCCAATCTTGTACAACTCACAACAGAAATTATGACACACCAAGCCATTGTTGAATCTAAAAGTGAATGGCAACGAAAAAATAATGATTATATATTTGAAGCACTTGTTCATGGTAGCAAGCTAGATGCAGCCTTAAATGAACGAATTCAAAAATTGACCTTTGCTCTAAAAGCTCCCTTTCAAGTAATTTTAGTGAGTTTTAATGAGGCATCTTACGTAGAAAATTCAATTCCCCTTTTTTTTGAGGATTTATTTTATAAACAGCCTATTCTTGCGGGTCATAGCCAATTGCAAGAATACTATATTCTGCTGACAAATTGTGAAGAACAGAGTTGTCGTCCCATTATCAAAGCACTACGCAAACAGAAACAGAAGCTGCCTTCTCTTCAAATAGGTGTTGGTCCTGTTGTGCAACATGTATCACAGCTTCCCTATAGCTACCAAGGCGCAAGAACAGCGTTAGAATTTGCAACAGTCCAGAATGAATTAACCTTTTTTGAAGATGTCGAGTTATTTTCTCTTTTTAAGCCTCGAGAATCAGAAGAAGTACAAGCATTTCATCATCGTATACTGAAAAATATGGATGCTAAACAGTTGGAAACATTACAATCATTTTTTGACTGTAATTTACAGTTAAAGCTTTGTGCACAACAACTGGCTATTCATCGTCATACGCTTTCCTACCGATTAAATAAAATAAGAGAGATAACAGGCTATGATCCACAATATTTCGAGGATGCCGTTATTTTAAAAATGGCCTGTACATTGCGAACACTACAAATAATGAAGGCAACCTGAACAACGCAGATTGCCTTTACCTTTATGCTTTATATAATTCATCTAAAAACTCTATTTTTTTCCCAATAGCCTCTTCAAAGGTCATAATATAGGCTGCTGGATCTTTCGGATTGTGGAATTGCGTAATTCTTCCTGTCTCAGGATGAACAAATTTAGAGGATGCTCCACAGCCAATCCCTAAGATTGTCTGCACCTCTTCCATAATCACAATATTGTAGATACTTTCTTCACCAGCCTTACTATAGCCGACATTTTCTAAATTACCTAAAATATTTTTTTGACGGTATAAATAATATGGAACATAGTCATTTTCTTTAGTCCAAACCTGTGCCATTTCCATCATTTCAGCCACTGTATCGCGATCCGCAACTTTGTATTTATCCTTATTACGTGTCATCTCTGACGCTCGTTTAAATGATAGCGTATGAACCGTTAATGATTCAGGCTGCATCTTAGCGGATTCTTCTAAGGAATGCTGGAATTCGTCTACCCCTTCATTCGGTAATCCAATAATGAGATCCATATTAATATTGTTCATACCTGATTCTCGTGCAAGCCAAAACTTATCAATGGTTTCCTGAACCGTATGATGACGACCAATTGCTTTTAATGTTTCATCTGTATATGATTGCGGGTTAACGCTAATACGATCAATGCCCCATTTTTTTAGTACCTCTAATTTTTCAGGTGTAATTGTATCTGGTCTGCCGGCTTCAACAGTCACCTCTCGAATTGTTTCGGGATTCGGGAAAGACTCATGCATTGTTTGATATAAGGCGTCCATTTCATCTGCCTCAATTGAAGTTGGTGTGCCGCCGCCCCAATAGATAGAGGTGATTTTCATATTATTGTCCTTTAACCATTTGCCCATTTCGCGCAGCTCAATATGCAAGCCATCTAAAAATGTTGCCACACGACCTTGCTTACGGTTACTACCAATCGCATAGGCTGGGAAAGTACAATACGCGCACTTCGTCGGACAGAATGGAATGCCAATATAAACACTAATCTCTTGCCCAATCTCATCTATATCAGGAATGGTTACTAATTGTCGTTCCACAATTTCCTTTAATAGTGCCACCTTGTCCTCTGATAAACGGAAATCTCGAATCAAAAGATCAGCAATCTCTTGTTCACTTTTCCCTTCTTTTCTAAATTTATGATAAAGCTTTGTTGGGCGCACACCTGTTAAAATCCCCCATTGCTGATGCATCCCCGTATGCTGCTCAAGCACATTTAAAAATACATGTGATAATGCACGTTTCATACGAATATTTAGCTCACGATCAGTCGCTGCTGATTCATATTGAATGCTATATTCATTTGTATATTGCTGCCCATCTACAGACAATACTGCTTTTGTAGAAATGGAAAAATCGTCCCCAGTCTGATAGTCAAATGATGCAGACATATCTGCTCCCTCTGGTTCTACCTTCAGCTTGGAATCCTCAAAAAATAAATTCGCTATATGATTTAATACCCTTATCCAATCCTCAGGATATTTTTGATCTATGTGAATAATTTTCATCTTATTTCGCTCTCTTCTTTTCTTATTCCAGATATAGTGCAGATTTAAGTTTAACAAATTTCTATGTCTTTAAGCAAAGTAACAATTATAATCCTAAAATAACAGAATATTCAGTTTTTAAATAGACAAACTATTTCTTTATCATTATAATTTTTAAAAAGGTGGTGTTGATAGTGTTTATTTTAAAAAATAGCAACCGAATAGACATTTCTCGCTTTATACATCAAATAGAAATAACATTTCACCAGTTTGACTTAGAACGTTGTGATGAAAAAACATTATATGTAACGGTTTTATTTAGATATGGCACACATCATGTTCTTTGTGATTTTATCTATATAATCGACCAACAAGACATTTATGGTGCCATCTCTATCAATGAGCACTATGAAAAAGCAAGAGAATTTATTCAACAACACTCCCAGCAATTTTTACTGTATTCAGATGAAATGACATTAGCCAAAAATTTTATGAATACAGTGTCTTTTAAGCAATGTCTTCAACAATTTGCAAAAAGGTATCCTACCTATGCTTCCTTGAAAAACTACTATCCCATAGCAATAGCATAATGACCACAAATGAAAAGAGTATGCCAAAAACTTTCGGCATACTCTCCTAGTGTTAAAAAACAAACAATAAACTTTCGAAAAAGGCTTTTCGTTTTAGGCAACTTACTTGCTGCTTTTACGCCGAACAAAATCAGTTTCGCCGCCTCGCTATCCTCCCGGAGTCGGACGTCCATGGAAAGGGACGTTGGCGGAACGAAAATCAACCTCTTACCTTGCCAAAAAGTCTTTTTCAGCTATTGATATCATCTTTAATCTTTTATTTTAAATATTCTTCAACAAATTCAACCGATACATAGGTTTTTGTGTCTTTCAGTGTTGGTGCTACTTTTAGTGTGCGTAATGCTTTATTATAGCCAAATGTTGTTTCTCCACGTGTCAATGTGTAAGACATATTCCCCTTTGTAAGAATAGCCCCCTTACCAGTTGAGTCCACTTTGAAGCCAAGCTTTTCAGCAATTATACGTAATGGCACCATTTTTGTACCTTCTACTTCGTAAGAGTCTGATGAAATAATTTTATCAATTTCTTCATTTACTGGATTCGTCGTAGTTGCGGGATAATCATCCAGTACAATCACTCTAGATGGTGTTGTTTGTGCTGGAATACTTTTAGTAGAGGCTGTATAGAAAACAACTAGGTGCTTCTCTGTTAAATCTTTAGCCTCTACTTTTTCACTTTTTGCGTTTAATAGCTCTGTTTCATTACCGATATTTAGTTTTAACATATCATACGTATTCGTTAAATCCTCAAAGAAATAATCAACTTCAACAAAGCCAACTTCTTCTGATTCTACAATGACAACCTCAGGATTGAATTGTGGTGGATAAATATATTTTTGAGGCTTGTTGGCAAATGTATAAGCGATTACTTTATCTCCTTTTTGAAGATCCACTTTCTTACCTGTATTGTCAAACACAAGAGTATCTTTCGTCATTTCTAATACATTTATTTGCTCGCCGTCTTTTACAGTATAGTATGTAATGTTTTCTCCAACACGAACATCTTCCACAGTACCACGCGTATTATTGAAAATGTGTACTGGATCTATTTGAATTTGTGGTACTTCTGCTTCTGTAGCATGCTGCTCATTTGCTGAAGCTATTGGCACCATGGCACTTCCAAATAATAATGCAGTCATTGCCACTGGTGCTAACTTTTTCATGTTCATAAAAATCTCTCCTTAATTGTTTGGGTTCAAAGGAGTAGTAGTTTTAAAATGGGAAAAGTTTCATCATAAGCAGAGAAATTTATGAAAAAAGGTGATGTCATCAGCAGAAACAGCCATTTTGAAAGGCGATGGTTGATGTCCGTTCTGCCAGTGTTCTTTCCAGGGGGCATCCGATGAGCAAGCTTCACTCACTGCGTTCACTCCAATCAACCATGTACAAAAGTGTCCTTTCCTTATCTTTCATACGAGCCGTAGTGAAGATAACTCATTATTTTTTATGAGTAGAGAAAGGATAGTCTCTTATTGTCAATGTGGAGAAGCGATGAGTGCCCCCCCCTCCAGAAAGAGTAGTGAATACCTTCACTTTATTTGAAAACCTTTGCTAAAGTGAATACTTCACTTTATTTCAAAACCTTTGCTAACAAGAAACATTTTTATGGATTGAAGTGGAAGGCTACTTGACTCCCGCTCACGCACAGGAAAGCAAGTAGCCTGCAACGGAAATCCATGTTCACCTTTTGCAAAAATTCTATGGATGGTTTTGTTTTTCAACACTATGAAGAGGTAACAGTAACTACTGCCACCTCTTCTTCGTTAGTCTTTTACAATCTCTCTCAAGCCCGTAATATCTATACCATTTAACGCTTGTGTAGCAAGACGATCCGCTTCAGCATTATCTTTACGGGAGACCAGCTGATATTCCGGTTGAATGTTAAACTGCTCTAGCTTGGCATCGATTTTATCTGCCCAGCTTGCTAACTCCTTTTCTAAAGCAGGCCATTCCCCATTTAACTGATTGATGACTACTTGCGAATCTCCTATAATCTTCACAGGCAAATGGTGAACATTTAACAATTCTAGCTCCACTAAGCCTAAATAAAGTGCCGCATACTCTGCTTCATTGTTTGATTTTAGTTCAGACGAAAAGGCATTTTTTCTTAATCGGAAAGGTTTACCATTTTGTTCATAATAAATGGCACAGCCTAACCCTGCCTGCCTTGTCCCAAGATCAAACCCACCATCAAAATAGACAGTAATATTATGCGGCTCCGTCTCTATTTCCTTTAAATAGGCTTTTAGCTCTTTCAGTGACCAATTGGTATCTTGCCGATCTATGCAATGTAACGATTTTACTCTTCCCGTTCTTTCCATATCCTCTGCTAGTAATAATGCTTGAGCAGCAGGCATTTCAGCTGAACGTAAAACAGTTGTTGCTCCTTTTGGTGTTTTATAGGTCCATTCAATGATGACATGCATAATCATAACCTCCGATACTCCCTGACTTATACATAAAGTAAAAACGTGTACCGACCACTTGCGGATACACGTTTTCTTCTTACTTGTTATATGTGCAATTCCGAGGACAATTATTCCTTTTTAAATTGCAATTTATCACATTTTTATTTATTGAATTCCTTCGTATAAACCTTGAATAGGTTTTATTAAAATGCGATTCACTTCTTCAATCACTTTACTTAACTTCATTTCTGCCTCAAGCATCGTTGAGATTTTTTCATTTTGCTGTGCAAGCTGTGCTGCTTTTTGTGCATAGACAAGCTCATCTTCCAGTATATCCTCACCTGCTAATTGTTTTTTCTGTAAATCAATTTGGATTTTACGGAAGTTTTTAAAGACATTTAATGCCTCTTCATCATTCTTTACAACTTCAACTGCAGCTTTTAAAGCTTCAAACTCAGGAATCTTCCGAAAAGTTGCCTCTAACGCATTAATGTCATTATAAATATTAATCATTCATACATTCTCCTTTTAAATAAAGTAAACAATTAAACCTTGCACAATCCCAATCAATCCACCAAGAACTGCACCTAATACGGTAATCATTTTAAACTCACGTTTTGAAATACCTAATACAAGCTCCTCTAATTTTTCTACTGGGAAAGAGTCTACCTGCTCTCTAACAACCTCTTGTAAGTTTAAACGTTTTAGTACATCCTCAAGTTTTTCCTCAGCTTTCACAAAAGCTTTTTCTATAGCTTGTGGAATCACCGTATACTTCGCCCACTCATTTCCTTCAGGCCAGTAATAAGAAATCGGTTGATTTAAACGTTCTGCGATTGCTAATTGCTCTTTCACATACACTTGTAATTTCGATAAAATAGGTTCAAATTGAACGTCTTGTAAAAAGTCCATTGCTGGTCGATCTTTTAATTTTTCCAATTCCTGTGTAAATATTTTTGTTAGTAATGTTGACGTTCCTGGCGCTTGTAAAAATTTCACAAGCTCACGTTGAACTTTACCAACAAGTGAGGAGGAATCACCTAAAAACATATTGATCATGCCACCAAGAGAGCCTTTTGATGATAAAAAATCATCAATCATCGCCTTGATTGTCATTTCGCCTTCTGGTGATAAAAAGTAATCCTCACCTTTTTCTAAAATATGATGAACCGCTACAGGAATTTTAGCATCAATCGTATTTTGAATATCATCAGATAGCAGAGAACGAATTGATTTTGTTGATAGTGTATTCTTTACTGCCGAAAATTGTCCCTCAACTATCGCTTCAACCTTCTGCTCAATGGTAGCTGGCAGTTGCGAAAATCCTGCTAAGTTTAGCCAATCCTGAATGGTTTTATCGTTTGTAAAGACTGTCTCTTCAACCTTTTCTTGCACAAATTGTTCTACTTTGTCCTGAATATCCTTTGAGAAAAATTTCTTTCTAAATGTTTCAGGCGTTAATAAGTAATTTACTACTGTGAGACCAAGTTGTTTTGCTAATTCATCACGTCGTTTTGGAATAAGACCTGGCGTAAACGGTAATCGCCAATTTTTAATATATATTGCGTTATGTGGACGAAAAAGCATTTTAATGGCCAGATGATTTGTTACGCCACCAATTGCTGCCCCAATAATTGCCATAAAAAGTAATGTCACGATAAAATTATCCATTAGTATCCTCTCATTTCAATTGTATTCACGATTGGCGTATTTTGTCGCCTTCTGCACTCATTATAGCAGAGCAATGATTTTCTACGAAAGAAATACCCTCTTTAGAATTTCAAATCTCATGCTATTAACTTCTATCCTAAAAGCGAATAGTTGCAAAATTACCATTATCCTTGAATAATATGAACTACATACAATAGAAACGAGGTTTGATGATGATTCAGCATTTCAGTTTTAAACCATTATTTGAAAATACCCAAATTCCTGGGTGGGCTATTTCATTTTTTTATCAACGACAACGATATCAGGCTGAATATATAAAGGATGGGACAATTCAATGGATAGGACCAATTCCACCAAACGAAGAGGATGTTAAAAAAATGATACACGAACTCATGCTGTTCCACGTATATGACTAAAAAAATAGTCATTTTTTCGTAATAATTCCGCATAAAACTACCTATATTTACTAACTAATAGCACGTCCTTTAAGCTAATTATGTTGATTCATGTTGAAATTTGTATATTTTTCTTATACATTTATGGTATCAGCTTAATAGTAAATGTTTTTTATGCAGGGGGCCATTTCAATGAGTAAAGTCACACTTTCGGATGACTTAAACAGCTATAATTCAAAAGCATTAATTCGTACAAAAGTAAAAGAATTTTTTTCAGAATTTTCAACCAAAATATTCGAACTAGCCGATGAAGCAGGTACTATGAATAGTAAAAAATTCGAAGAACTTTCTGGCTATAAAAGCGACTTCTACAATGAATATTGCAGTCAATTAAAGGGCTTTTTTGATTCTTCTACTAGCTCTTTCGGGAAGAAATCAAGTAAAACGTTGTATTTAACGTATAATGGAAAAAATTATGTATTAACACAGCAGGGCATTACAGAAAAAGCACCTGTATCTATTGCTCCCTTCACAGGCGTAATACCTAGCAAGGAAACCGTTCATGATGTTGAAAAGGCATGTTTAAAATTACGGTTCCAACAAGAATAAACGAGTAAAAAATGGCAACGTTTTTTTGCATAGAAAGGGGGAGTCTCAAATAATCGAGACTCCCCTTTTAGCTATAAAAAATAATTCATTTAAAAAAATCCGCAAGCTAAAGCACTCTTGAGATTTTTTGACGTGTCGTAATATATGAGATGCAAAATGCTTCTTTCCCTAAACAAACTATCTTTGCTCTTTTTAAAGTTAGCATATAGCTATGGCAATTACAATCTTTTGGTATTTGAATCTAGTTACTTTTTTTCAAAAAGGTACTGGAAAAACTAGCGAAAAAATCGTTGTCAATATTTGTGTTTTTCTTTTAAATAATTTATTATTGAGACATCCAACAATTTTTTAAATCATAGGAGGTGTACACTTTGTTTACTTCCCTCATTCGGGCGGGAACAAAGGAATTATTTGGACGGAGACATATTGGAGATAACCATTAGGTTGGCGGCATTCGCCCTACTAATTATAATGACAGGATTTTTCGTTGCAACTGAATTTGCAATCGTAAAAGTGAGATCTACCCGCATTGATCAATTGCTCGCAGAAGGGCATAAGAAAGCGAAAAATGCAAAACGAGTTGTTTCAGATTTAGATGAGTATTTATCTGCGTGTCAGTTAGGTATTACCATCACTGCACTTGGTTTAGGTTGGTTAGGTGAACCTACATTCGAAATCATTTTGCACCCAGTGTTTGAATTTCTAAATTTGAATGGTAGTATTACATCTATCCTTTCATTCATACTTGCATTCTCAATCGTAACGTTTATGCATGTTGTTATTGGGGAATTGGCGCCAAAAACATTAGCCATCCAAAAAGCAGAATTTGTCACATTAAACTTGTCTGGCCCATTAATTTTATTCCACAATATTACGTATCCAATCATTAAGTTATTAAACGGATCTGCCCGTGGTTTAACTGGTCTTTTCGGCTTAAAAATGATGTCAGAATCAGAAGTAGCCCATACAGAGGAAGAGCTGCGAATGATTTTGTCGGATAGTTTAAAAGGTGGAGAAATTAATAACTCAGAATATGAATATGTTAACAGTATTTTTGAGTTCTCAGATCGTCTTGCAAAAGAAATTATGGTTCCTCGGACTGAAATTGTCGGCATTGAAAAAGAGCTAACAATTAAAGAAGTGTTCGATTTAATGGGTGTCGAGCAGTATACTCGTTATCCAATTCTTGATGGGGATAAAGACCATATTATCGGCTTAGTCAACATGAAGCATTTGTTAACCGCTTACATTAAAGACTCCAAAAATGGTGATAAGCCTGTTATGGACTATATGCAACCGATTATTCGAGTGATGGAAACAACGCAAATTAACGATTTGTTACTAAAAATTCAACGTGAACGTATTCATATGGCCATTTTAATGGATGAATATGGCGGAACATCTGGTCTAGTGACGATTGAAGATATTATTGAGGAAATTGTCGGCGATATTCAAGACGAATTCGATGAAGATGAAATCCCAGAAGTACAGGAAATTGCAGAAAATCATTTTATTTTAAATGCTAAGATGCTTCTTGAAAATGTAAATGATATACTAGGTACTGACATAGAAGATGATGATATTGATACGATCGGCGGTTGGTTCATGACGAAGCGTTTTGATGCAGTCGAAGGAGACAGTATTCAGGAGCAAGGCTTTGAATTTATCGCAAAAGAATTAGATGGGCACCATATTTTATACTTAGAAGTTCTGAAATTACCTGAAAGTGATTTATCAAATGAATTTGACGCAGTCATGGACTGAAATTGAATTGCCTCGTTGTACTTGTCATGGTATTATTGAAATCACGCTTGTATAATCCGAGCTATAAATATGGTCTTTCCTTCACATCTTATAGATGGGAGCAAATACCGTAATAAATAGATAAAACGACTCCCTTTTTAAGAGGGAGTCGTTTTATAATGTCCGAAAGTTTTGCGAGGAGGAAACAAAATGGAGCTCTATACAAATTTACGGCAAGGGGAAAAAGGTGCTTGGCTATCCATTGGTACATATCTAATCCTAAGCTCTACCAAACTTACTATTGGCTACATTGGTACATCAGAAGCATTAAAAGCAGATGGTTTAAACAATACCACGGATATCATCGCCTCCATCGCCGTATTGATTGGATTACGCATTGCTCAAAGACCGCCTGATTCCAACCACCAATACGGACATTTACGTGCAGAAACGGTTGCCTCTTTAGTTGCATCATTCATTATGCTTGTAGTCGGTCTCCAAGTACTTATTAATTCTTTACAAAGTTTATGGCAGCCAACTGGTACAACGCCTTCCCTGCTAACTGCTTATGTAGCAATCGGTAGTGCCGTTGTCATGTATGTCGTTTATCGCTATAATTTGGCACTATCTAAAAAAATTAAAAGTGCCGCTGTTAAGGCAGCAGCATTTGATAATCGCTCGGATGCCCTTGTCAGTATCGGCACAGCCATCGGTATTTTTGGAGCTATTTTTGGCTTTCCGATCATCGATTCTCTGACAGCCCTCATTGTTGCGTTTTTAATTATTAAAACAGCAGTAGAAATCTTCTGGGAAGCTGTTCAAAGTCTGACAGATGCATTTGATATTGATGAAGTGGAGACATTATCGGTCTTAATCCGTAATGTGGATGGTGTAATCGAGCTCTTGGACTTTAAAGGTCGTGCACATGGGAATATGTACTTCATCGACATAACGGTTACCGTTGACCCTTATTTAAATGTTTTTGAAAGTCACCGCATTACTGAAGAAATTGAGCATACCATTATGCGCGAAAATCGCTTTTGTCAGATTCTTGTGCATATCGAGCCCCATGTAGAATTGATTCCTCCACAAAACGACGACAAGTCTCCTACCAATTGATTGGTAAGAGACTTGTTTTTATTTAATGGCGATATAAATATCTACCTGTGCTTCTTGTGGATTAGCGCATCGTTCATCATACAATTCAAAATCCCCTGTATATGTTCGTTCAACTGTAGCATTTGCAAACCATGCCCAAATCTCTTGCCAAGCTTGGATAACAACCTCTGGCATGCTTCCTTTCTCAGATGTAAAAACTAAATATTTAGCTGTTGGCATCGTTTTAACGACTAAACCAGCTGGTGCTTCATCATCATTACTTGACACTTCTACACCTAGTGTAACGGCGTAATCTCTGTTCACATCCGTCTCATAGTCTGAATACAAACCATAAATATTGTTATTTTTACGTTCAGCTATTTGGCCTGAAATATTTTGCTGGTAAAAGTGATCCCATAATTGTGGGATTTTAGCTTGTGCTGTCATTTCATTTGCATTACTTGTTTGGGCTGAAATTCCTATGATTTGAAAGGAATCCAATTTCACCATTTTTGGCTCTTTCCACTCACCTTTTCTCCATCGTTTTAAACTTGGTAAAAAGGATGTCAGCATATGACGTGCCTCATTTTCATGCATACCATCTTCCTTAAGATGTGGTACGCATATTTCGATCATTTCTTCCACTGTTAATTGGGGTTGTTTAAACTCTCCCCCCTCATAACAATATGTACAATACTCCTGATTTTTGTGCCCTTCTTTTTCACTACCTAATAATGCCTCATCTACTAATGGCATACCACAGCATTGACAATAGCTTTGCATCGTCATTCCACCTCTCGCTTTATTTGTTCTTACTATAGCAAAGGAAACCTGACAGCTGTATGTCATCAATTGTCTTGATTTTTATATAAAAGGACAATTTCTTGTGCGCGTTTTTGGATAATATCTCTTATATATAGCGGTTCTATGATTTTTATACGATGACCAAAGCTAAGCAAGAAGCTATAAAGCCATTCATCCTCTGGTATGGCAATATTAATGATAGACTGCTCATGATCTATATACTCTGCTCCAAAAGATTCCTCCACCAATGTTGTGATGGCTTTATCAAAAAAAATAACTAAATTGACGACGTTTTGTGGTTGATGCCATTTTTGCCCCCATGGCAGTTCACTTAAATTCACTTCCTTACGCTCAAAGATAGTCTCCTCTTGCAATAAGTTCTTGATTCTCGCAAGTTTAAATAAACGAAAGTCCTTTCTTAATGTGCAATAGGCATATAAATACCATGTCTTTCCTTTCTGAACAATTGTATGAGGTTCAACTATCCGACTTGTTTGTTCACCATGCGTAGTAGAATAGTAAAAGCTTACACAATGCATGCTCTCTATTGCATTTTTTAATGTCGTCATATGCTCTTTAAAAAGAACGTTCGGCCCCCAAGGACTAAAATCTACAAAAAGGTGATCCATAGATTGTTTGACCTGGTCATCAGCAATACTTGTTAATTTTTCAAGAACTGCTTCAGCGTGCGAATCCTCATAGGTAGTCAAGGCACTTTTAATAGCTGTAGAAAGTGAAATAAGCTCATCCTTCGTCAACACTTGTTTATCAACACGGTAACCCTCCATTAAACGAATGCCACCATTCACACCTTGTTGACTAATAACAGGGATACCTGCACAGCTTAGTGTTTCAATATCTCGATAAATCGTCCGAACGGATACATTAAATAGCTCCGCTAGTTCTTGTGCCTTAACTTTTTTTCGATTGATTAAAATCATCGTCATTGTTAGTAGACGTTCTAATTTCATAGCGAAATCCTCCTCCATCCATATCCCATAATTCCTATACAACTTTTCGTTTCAATTACTAACAACCTATCTTTTTAAGTATTTTTTAAGTACTTTTTGAGTTTTATTTAAGACAAATGTACTATAATAACGCCTGATTAATTATTACAATGATTATACTATTTTTACAATATAAGAAAATACAATACTTTGGCTACATGTCTAGCTTTTATTTCCCAATACGATGCTATTTCATTTTTTTATAAGAATAGTTTAATAATAAACGCCTAAACAATTATTTCAATTCTCTTACACAACATAAAAAACTTTTATCTTCTATATAATGAACGGCGAATACTTTCTATGAAGGGATTTGACGTGGTGTGTGACAATATACTACAGGATTCTTTGACTCTCGCCTGTGAAAATCCTACAACATTGATTGCTTTTTTCTAGTATCAAATTTTTAATAGAAAAGTTACGTGATGTTCACTTTTCTTGCCCTTCACTCTATATAGGAAGCCTTTCACCAAAAATGAACTAGAGTTTAATCGTTATCAATTTAATTGTAAAAAGGAGAGTTTGATATGATTCGAGCCGTTTTAATAGACAATGAACCTTTAGCTTTACACTATTTTCAAAATAAACTACATGCCTTTCAACAAATACAGGTTATTCAAACCTTTACAAGTGTCGAAGTTTTTCTGAATGAGCTGCCTAATTTAGAGTTTGAGGTTATCTTTTTAGAGGTAAAACTCCAAGAATTATCTGGACTTGAAGTAGCTGATATTATCAAAACGGAACGTCCACAAGTGAGCGTAATTTTTATTACCTCCTATCATGAATTTGCGTTACAAGCCTATGAGATTGGTGGTCTGGACTATTTATTAAAGCCTATCAGTCCTGCTCGTTTAGAAAAAACGGTAGCTCGCATTGAGCATGAATATTCTATCCAGCAAATGCTTCAGCAAGCTACGCAAACTGTGTTAAACGTACAATGCTTTGATCAATTCGCAGTCTATAGCAATAATAGCTTAGTGGCTTTTAAAACAGAAAAGACGAAGGAATTATTTGCTTACTTTATTTTGCACCCAAACATACCGATTCATCGGGATTACTTAATTGAAATCCTATGGCCAGATTTAGACTATGTACGAGCTAAATCTAATCTCCATACCGCTCTTTCTTATTTAAGAAAGACTTTGAATATGATCGGCTATGAAAACTGTATCGTCTTTTCAAATAAATACTATATCTTTGAGAAACCAACTATTGTGTGTGATCTATATGATTTTCAAAAACTTCATGAAGATTTTTCACGCTTGGAGTTTCCCTCCATTTCTTTGATTAATCAATGTCTTTCTATTTATAAAAATGGCCTCTTTGTATTCGATGATTATGAGTGGTCAACTGCCGCTAAAGATAGATTAACGAAATCATACATAGAGTTATTAGAGAAGGGATTTCAAACAACGTTTCTTTCTGATACTGAGAAGGCTCTTGAATTTCTACATGCTTTATTTGAGTATGACCCTTACAATGAACAAAAGCTTGAACATTATTTATACACGTTGACTCAGGCAGGGCTTCACGAACAAGCTTATAAAATTTTTCAAACATATAAACAAAAACTTCAGGAAGATTTAGCACTGACACCAAGTGCTACCTTATTAGAGATTTCCCAAAAATTATTTGTTCAATATAAATAATGTAAAAACGGCGAGCACTACTTTGTTTTGTAGTAGCTCGCCGTTTATTTATATGTGTATTTTGAAAAATGTTTAAATACCGCTACCCTCTGTTAGACCATGCTTCACCGCATATAGTGCTGCTTGTGTACGATCTTGCACTTGTAGCTTTGTAAAGATATTGGAAATATGCGTTTTCACTGTTTTTTCTGTGACAAAAAGTGAGGATGCAATTTCTCGATTACTCTTTCCTTTTGTCAGCTCTGCAAGCACATCTTGCTCACGAGGTGTTAGTGGATTTAATAAATGTGGTGCATTTTGTGACTCTTGACGATCCATTTCAAGCGTTGTCGTTGCTTCTGGATGCAATGTATTTTCGCCACGCATAATACGACGAATGGATAAGACCAATTCATCTGGCTCAATATCTTTTAACTGATAGCCTGCTGCTCCCGCCTCCATTGCTGGAACTACATGATCTCGATCAGAAAAACTAGTCAGCATTAGAATTTCTATTTGTGGAAATTTTGCTTTGATGCGTTTTGTCGCCTGAATGCCGTCCATCTCAGGCATCACTAAATCCATTAAGATAATATCTGGTTGAATGCTCTCTGCTAATGATACAGCTTCATGCCCATTTTTCGCCTCTCCCACAACCTCAATATCCTTTTGTGTCTTTAAAAAAAACAATAGTCCTCGACGCACCACATGATGATCATCTGCAATTAATACACGTATCATGTTCTCTCCCCCTTAATATGGCAAGCGGATGAGCAGCTCCGTACCTTTGCCAATTTCACTTACCCAGTCAGCAGTGCCACCAACTGATTTTGCACGATCCTTGATAGATTGTAAGCCCATTGAAAGCAGCTTTGTATTGTTGTCGATGACAAAGCCTCGTCCCTCATCTCGAATCACCAATAAAATATCTGTCGATGTAACCGTAATATACAAGGCTGCTTCTAGCACCCCTGCATGACGACGCACATTATTGAGCGCCTCTTGTGCTACACGAAATAATGTTTCTTCAATACGAGAGGGGAATTGCAGTACACCAGAAACCATAACATGTAGCTTTAAGCCAAGCATTTCAGCGTATACTTTAATGGCTTCAAGTAAGCCATTTTCTAATCCCTTCGGTCGCAATTGCCAAATCAGCGCACGCATTTCTGTTAGTGCATCTTGTGTTAAATGCTGGATCTCTTTAAATGTTTCTTTCACATCACAATCATCCGTCATCTCAATACCAGCTCTCGCTGTCAACGTAACAGAAAATAGTAGTTGATTAACGGAATCATGTAGGTCGCGTGCTAGACGGTTACGCTCCTTCACAAGTGCCATTTCTTGCTCCTGCTTTGTCAGTAAAATTCGCTTAATAGCTGAACCCATCTGAAATGCAACGGATTCTAATAAAGCTAGATCCTCCTCTGAAAAGCGTACCGTGTCCTTGGATGCAACATTTAATACACCAAAACGTTCTTGTCCAGATTGAAGGGGTACCGTGGCATGATGTGTAATTCCTTCATGATCGCCAACATTTGCTGCAATGGCACTTTCAATTCGTTGACACTCAATTATATTGGAGGCTTTTTTTAGCTCTTCATTGCGATAACGGGAGACGCACCAACAGCCACCCTTGTTTAAATAATGACAATTATTAAATTCCAATGCCTCTGGTAGATTTTCATGGACAACAAGCTCTGAGCGTCCCTTTGCATCAATAAAAAAAATCCAGCCTGTTTCAAATTTAGTGCCATTTAAAAATTTGATGAGTGCACCTTTTAGCATTGTGACAATTTCAGTTTCTTCATTTAATAGTTCAGCAATTTCCTTTAAAATACTAATATTGGAATGCTCATTCTCCCTCACGAAAACACCTCTTCTTTAGCATTACTACTGTTAATGATACCATTAAGGGATTGGAGACGTCTGCTTGAGTCGTTCATACTTTAGACTGAAATTCATAACATACCTTATTTTGTGTAAGTTGATTTACATATAAAACTAGAACAACTATAATCGAACAAGTACATGGTTTTATGAAGGGAAGAATGGATATGTCTAAAAAAGAGGAAAATGGCTTATTATTTATATGGATAGTGTCTGCTGTAGCAACACTAGGTTCATTATACTTTTCTGAAATTCGTCACTATGAACCTTGTAAATTGTGTTGGATTCAACGTATTTTTATGTACCCAATCGTCATTATGACGACAGTAGCATTGATCCAAAAAAATGCGCGTATCGCTGTCACAACAGCTGTGTTTTCTGTGATTGGAGGCTGTATCTCACTTTACCATTACGGAATTCAAAAGCTAAGTTTTTTAGCTGACAATGCCCCTTCCTGCGGCGCTGTTTCTTGCACAGGACAATATATTAACTGGCTAGGCTTTATTACTATTCCGTTTTTAGCATTAACTGCATTTATTTTAATCGCAGGGGCAAGCTTCTATTTAATAAAAGCTTCAAAAGCTGCAAAATAATCGAGAGACCGTGTTCTACCAATGGAATGCGGTCTTTTCTACGGAGGAAGATCTATGTTTCATTATGAAATAACTGAAGATAACTTAAATGTTGAAGAGCTGTTACGCAATCAATGGCGACTTGGCAAAAAGCTAGTCCATGAATTACGTATGGCTAAAGCAATCACTTTGACAAATGATGAGCTGATTCAATGGAATACACCTTTACAGGCAGGGACAATTATAAAATTTACATTTCCCATTCCGACATCTAACTACAAACCAACACCTGTTTGTGCTATTGATGTAGTCTATGAAGATGAACATTGTTTAATCGTCTCGAAGCCAAAGGGCATGGCAACACATCCGAATGATGCTCGTGATACACATACTTGTATGAATCATGTTATGGCACATATTAGAGAACAAGGTGGTATATACGCCGAGCATGTTCATCGTCTTGATAAAGGGACACAAGGTTTATTACTTGTAGCAAAACACCCATTAGCAAAGTCTATTTTTGATCGAATGATTGAGGAAAAATCCATTATTCGTACGTATGCCGCAGAGGTACAGGGTAATTTACGTACATCATCAGGAACGATTGCTGAACCAATTGGAAAGGACCGCCATCATGCGACAAGACGGGTTGTATCCAAAACGGGACAGCATGCCGTAACTCACTATGAAGTGGTGGCCCGCTACAAAAATTCCTGTGTTGTCCACCTCATTCTTGAAACTGGACGAACGCATCAAATTCGTGTTCATTTAGCCTATATCGGCCATCCGATTATTGGTGATACAATGTATGGCGCACGTGAAACTGCAAGTGATGACTACGAGCTCCATGCGATTCAATTAGAATTTGAACATCCATTTTTAAATAAACGAATTACCGTCAAGGACGAGCAGTAAGTAAAAAAAATCCCGCCCTCTATTTGAGAGCGGGATTTACTTATTTCCTAAAAATCAAATTTGAAATGATCAGGATCTTGCCCAAATCGTTGATTTCGATTTAATGTAGCCATTTTCTCCATCTGGGCTTGTGTTAATTCAAAGTCAAAAATCTGTGCGTTTTCCTCGATTCGACTTGGTGTCACTGATTTAGGAATAACCAATGTATTGTTTTGTAAATGCCAACGTAACACTACTTGAGCAGCCGTCTTTCCGATTTCTTGCCCTATTTCCACTATTGCAGGGTCAGTAAGTACGCCTCCGCGCCCTAGCGGTGACCATGCAGTAACAGCAATTTGGTGTTCACTGCAAAATGCGCGTAATGGGAGCTGCTGTAAATAAGGATGTAACTCCACTTGATTGACCATCGGAGCCGTATTTGCCTTTGCCAGTATTTTTTCTAAATGATGCTCATGGTGATTGGATACACCTGTCGCACGAATTAATTTTTCATCGTATAGGCGTTCAATTGCTCGATAGGTTTCTTCAAAAGTTTCTGGGACAGCCCAATGGGTTAAATATAAATCTAGGTAATCTATATTTAATTTCTTTAATGAAACCTCAAAAGCACGTAATGTGGCATCATACCCTTGGTCATTATTCCACACTTTTGTCGTAACAAATATATCTTCACGTTGAATGCCTGAATGACGAATCGCTTCCCCTACCTCTACCTCATTACCATATAACGACGCTGTATCAATAGCTCGATAACCAAATTTAAGTGCTTTATCAATAGCCTGTAATGTTTCTTCACGTTCGGTCATTTTATAAACACCTAAACCAAATCGAGGCATTTCTACACCATTTGATAATGTTTTCGTTGATTGTAAATGCAAGAAGCACAACCCCTTTCTTTTCTTAGTACCATTATACAAAAAATTGGATTTAAGAAAAATAAAGCAACTGTTTTAAACCTTACTTTTTCTCGATTCCCGTATCCTCCTCCAATTGTATCGGGTCAGCAATACGTTCATCCTCTGCCAGTTCAAGACCATCTCGTAAATGCTCCATCTGTTTGCCCAAATCTTTTAATTCTTTCATATCTCTAGCCATTGAACCATTTTCAATGTTTGGCACTTTTTTTTCCATAATGATCACCTCATTTATAGTTTTCCCGATATCGATATGTTTGAACCATTTCTGACATATTTTATTCCGCTATGTCGTTTCATTTTTATAATAGATAGGCTATACTAAAAAAAGATGTCTTTAGAACATGAGGAGGGTACTTCCATGAAATTATTATTAATCATTGGTGTAACAGTTGCTTTCTTAACAGCTATTTTTACCGCTGGATACGAAGGCGACTACAAAGCAGACAAATAATATCTCAAGAAAATCACTAAGCATTTTGCAAGGCTTAGTGATTTTCTTTTTTTGTGGAACAATAGAAATACTTGACTTTCCTTTGTTTTTAAAATAAACTAACTTACATAAAGTAACTTAATAAAAAAAGATAACTATTTGGAGGTATCCTATATGCATTTCCATGAAAAACCTAACACATATGTAACGAATGTTGAAATAAAAGTAAGTGATCTCCAACGCTCTTTAACTTTTTATCAAGAAATAATAGGCTTTAAAATTTTACAGCAAGAATCACATAAAGCTACGTTGACTGCCGATGGAGAAACTGCTCTTTTAACCATTGTTCAGCCTGAAGCAGTGGAAGAAAAGCGAAGCATGACGACAGGGCTTTATCACTTCGCCTTATTATTGCCAACTCGCCGTGACCTAGCCAATGTCATTACTCATTTTCACGACAAAGGTGTACACCTTGGGGCTTCTGATCACGCTGTCAGTGAAGCACTCTATTTAAATGATCCTGATCATAACGGTATTGAGGTGTATGTGGATCGTGATGAAAGCGAATGGACATGGCATAATGATTACGTGCATATGGTGACAGAACCACTCAATATCCGTTCTATTTTAGAAGAAGGCGATGGAAACTGGAATGGACTTCCTGCTGGTACAGTGATGGGTCATATTCATTTATCTGTCTCCAACTTAGCAGAAGCTGAGCATTTTTATACTAAAGGCTTAGGTTTTGAGATTGTCACACGCTATGGTTCCCAAGCATTATTCATTTCAACAGGCCGTTATCATCATCATATCGGCTTAAACACGTGGCACTCAGAAAATGCTCCAAAGCTTGGCCAAAACCAAGTCGGCTTGAAAACATTCTCCTTGCGACTAGATAACGAAGAACAAGCAGCCACTATGAAAGGAAACCTTCGTGTAATGGGTGCACCAGTCATAGAAATTGCTGGTGGATTCCAAACAGAAGACCCTGCTGGGAATGTTGTGTTATTGAAGTTTTAGTATTAAAAAGCAGTTCTCACATGCGGAGAACTGCCTTTTTAATGTAAACCTGGATAGCCTTGTTGTCGTAATGCCTCATAAATGACAATGGCAGCCGTATTAGACAAATTGAGTGAACGTACATGATCACTTTGCGGAATACGCAAGCACATATCTCGTCGATCATATGCAAAGTCCTTTGGCAACCCTGTCGTTTCTTTTCCAAACATAAAATAAATATCTCGATCTTGATCACTAAAATCATGCGTCGTAAACGGCTCATCACTATACGTTTCGATTAAATAAACATCTCCATTTTTAGAATGCTCTATAAAATCATCAAGTGAGTCATGATAGACAATATTCACACTATGCCAATAATCTAAGCCTGCTCGTTTCAACATTTTATCGTCCGTCGAAAAACCTAGTGGACGAATTAAATGTAACGATGTATTCGTACCAGCACAAGTACGAGCAATATTCCCTGTATTAGCTGGAATTTCTGGTTGATATAAAACGATATGCAATGGCATAACGACACACTTCCTTATTCAAAATTTCTTTCATCAGGCTCTTGAACAGAGCCAATTTTTTCAGAATGAGTAGCCCCTCGGATAAAATGAGACTCAGTTCTTTTGAGTCGGTTTTCCCTCTGGATAAGCGGGCCACAGTTCTTTGGGAGCGACTTTTCTACATATTATGAGCAGGCACGGCTCTTTTAGAGCGAACCGACTTCCTTTATGAACGAAACCCCAACCTTTTGGAGCACCCTCCGTTCAAACTAGAGTCACTCCTCCGACAATTCGAGAGACTGATTTTACCCTCTAATGGAAAGCAAGTAAACCAATTGCCCCTGACCCAACTTATTGGAAAAACTGCAACCCTTTATGAATTTCACTGAGTACTTCTTCATCCTGTTCTGTAACTTCCGCTTCATGTAAAGCAGATTGGGCTATTTCTCCACCTATCTTGCCTAAAGCCCATGCAGCTGTGCCACGAATGACAGGACGTTCATCTTTTTGAAGAACATCGATTAAATCTGGTATGGCAGCTTCTTCTTTAAAATGAGCGAGTGCTAAAATGGCATTACGCTGGATAGGCTTTTTCCCACGCCAAGAGCCTGAGACATGACCAAACTTCGCCTTAAATTCTCGGTTAGAAATCGTTAAAAGAGGAGTTAATAATGGCTTGGCAAGCTCTGGATCTGGCATAAATTCTTCATGCATCCAATTAATTTTCCCTTTATTTTTAGGACATACTGTCTGGCATGTATCACAGCCATAAAGACGATTGCCGATATGATTTCGGAACTCATCAGGCAGTAATCCCTTTGTTTGGGTCAGAAAGGCAATACAGCGCTGCGCATTCAGTTGTCCTCCTTGGATTAAGGCGCCAGTCGGACAAACATCTAAGCACAATCGACAATCTCCACATTCATCCTCCATTGGCTTATCTGGTGCAAAAGGTATATTTGTGATGAGCTCTCCCAAATACACATAAGAGCCAAATTCAGGCGTTATAATGGAACAATTTTTTCCACTCCAGCCAATGCCTGCACGTTCTGCTACAGCTCGATCTACAAGTGCTCCCGTATCTACCATCGATTCAATTCGCACACCTTCGACGTGTTCCTCAAGCCAAGCAGATAATAACTTCAAACGTTCACGTATTGCTGTATGATAATCGACACCCCATGAAGCTCGACAAAAAATTCCACGCCTTGCACCTTTTTTACCTACTGGTGCATTTTGCATACGCGAAGGATAGGCAACGGCTATCGCTACAATGCTCTCTGCTTCATTTAATAATTGAAGGGGTTCGGTACGTTTTTCAATATTACTTTCTTCAAAACCAGACTGGTAGCCTAGCTCCTGCTGGCGACGCAATCTGTTCTTTAGTTCTGTAAAGGGAGCTGCTGTTGTAAAACCTATTTTATCAACGCCAATGGACATCGCATATGCCACAAAGTCACGTTGTAGGTCATGTATGTTCATTTTATTTCCAACTCCTTACATGGTACAATAATAGAAATAGATAAAGTAGGTGATGTTCATTGGAAATTTCCATTAACCAATCTCTATTAGCACAACATCCCGAGCTAAAAATCGGCATTATTCATTATACCAAAATTGTCGTAGCAGCATCCCCTCAAATGATTAAGGGACGTATGCAATTGTATCAGGAAAATCTCTTTCTAGAAATGCAAGAACAACCTGTGACACAGCGTGAGGGTGTCGCAGAATGGAGACAGCTATGGAAAAAGCTTGGTGCTGATCCAAACCGTTACCGTCATTCAGCAGAAAGCCTAATGCGTCGAATTAGTAAGCAAAACTATTTAACACCACTTCATTCAGGTGTTGATTTAAATAATTTCTTTTCTCTCCAATACGAAATGCCAATTGGGCTGTATGATGTCGCTCCAATCAAAGGGTCTGTGGAAATTGCTCTTGGTCATGATGAAATTAGTTACGAAGGTTTAAATGGGCGATTGAATACATTAACAAATATTCTATATAGTCGTGATGAAGTAGGAGCATTTGGCTCACCTTTTGTCGATTCTAAACGCACAGCTGTTACAGAGGAAACGACTGAGGCATTACATATATTTTATCTCCGACCATCGTTAACAACTGAAGCAGCAAACGAACTTCTTTCGTCAGCAGGAAAAATGTTTAATCAAATCCATGGCGGTCATTATCAAACCGCACTTTTATCAAATAATGCGCCATCTACAACACTATAAAAAGGACGTGTTTTCATGATTAATCTTGCAGAAGCAGTTAAACTAAAAAGTATTTTAGGGAAGAAAACTCAAGAGCTTGTTAGTGAACTACATCGTAGTGCTGTTGTGACAGTAGAAAAAGGACAAGCTCCTAAAACAAGTAATCGTGCTCTCCCCCTTATTGAGGCTGACCTAGCACAAATTCGTCTCGATGCACGTACGCTAGACCGTTTAGTATATGAAGCGAACATTCAAAACTCCGTCGATTTTAAAGGTGAAAAGTTAGCACTAGTAGAAGCCATCGAATTGGCGACACAGCTCCGTGCCGAGGCTGAATTGTGTAAAGAATTTAGTATGCGTGAAAAAGAAAGTGTCCGATTTGGCTATGGTGAAAATGCAATGTTATACGAAATCACTTTGTATGAGCCTGATGCATATCGAGAACGAGCAATTCAACTCGAAAAAGATGCACATAAACTATCCAATCTTATTAATTCAAAAAATTATAGTATACAAATTAACTTTGACGATTCTCGTTATTTCTAATCTCGGGGCGGTGAGACTCCAAACCGAGTTGGATGTGCTGTTTTCAAATTCAGCTTTTGAGCTAACTTGCCTCAAACCAATAACAAGTTACCTGTTACTGTATGACCGATGACTAATGACCAACTATAGGCAAAAGCCATACTCAACCAACTTGATTCCGTTTGAAAACGCCATCCATGGCTCTCCTACATTTATGTATGGAGAGCCTTTTTATGTAGATTCAGCATTTTTTTAAAGACATAAACAGTAAATCATGGCACATTGATGCCAAGTTTAAATGTCGATGAATTCGAATGTCTAGTTTGCCCCATTCAAGGACAAAATGGAAGTATCTATAGGAAAGGGGTCATACTATGACACAGCAAAATGATTCAACACATGAGCAAGATACAACCTTAACAAATCGACAGGGCCATCCGATTACCAACAATCAAAATTTACGAACAATCAGTAATCGTGGTCCTGCAACACTTGAAAATTATGATTTTCTAGAAAAGATGAGTCACTTTGACCGAGAGAGAGTTCCTGAACGAGTGGTCCATGCTCGTGGTGCTGGTGCACATGGTTATTTTGAAACTTATGGTGTTGTGGGTGATGATCCAATTTCAAAGTATACACGTGCAAAAGTCTTTCAGGATAAAGGGAAGAAAACGCCTGTCTTGGTGCGTTTTTCAACTGTGATACACGGCGGTCACTCCCCTGAAACTTTACGTGATCCACGAGGCTTTGCAGTCAAATTTTATACAGAGGATGGCAACTGGGATTTAGTGGGCAATAATTTAAAAATCTTCTTTATTCGTGATGCCATGAAATTCCCAGACATGATCCACGCTTTTAAGCCAGATCCTATTACTAATATTCAGAGCGTCGAACGCTTCTTTGACTTTTGTGCTAGCTCTCCAGAAACCTTCCATATGGTCACTTTTGTCTACTCACCTTGGGGGATTCCAGCTAATTATCGTATGATGCAAGGCTCTGGGGTCAATACGTATAAATGGGTTAATGATGAAGGTAATGCGGTTCTTGTTAAATATCACTGGGAACCACTACAAGGCATTAAAAATTTAACACAAAAAGAAGCAGAAGAAATCCAACAGAAAAATTTCAATCATGCTACTCAAGATTTATATGATGCCATCGATCGTGGTGAATATCCTGAATGGGAGCTACATGTTCAAATAATGGAGGATGGTCCACATCCTGAGCTTGATTTTGATCCATTGGATGATACAAAGCTTTGGCCCAACGATCAATTCCCATGGTATGCAGTTGGCAAAATGGTCTTAAACAAAAATCCTGAGGATTATTTTGCTGAGGTGGAACAGGCCGCATTCGGCACAGGGGTACTGGTTGATGGCTTAGACTTTTCTGATGATAAAATGCTGCAAGGTCGTACTTTCTCTTACTCCGATACACAGCGTCATCGTGTAGGGGCTAACTACTTACAGCTACCGATTAATGCGCCTAAAAAGCGTGTTGCTACCAATCAACATGGTGGGCAAATGATGTATAAGCGTGATTTGGCTCCCGGTCAAAATCCACATATAAATTATGAGCCATCTATGCTCAATGGTTTAAAGGAAGCGACACAAGCTGGGAAAGAACATACACCCTATGTAGAGGGAAATCTTGTTCGTGAATCAATCGATCGTCAAAGCAATACTAAGCAAGCTGGCGAAACTTACCGTAGCTTTGAGCAGTGGGAGCGAGATGAACTTCTTGAAAACTTAATACGCGATTTATCAGTCTGTCACGAGGATATTCAAAATGCAATGATTGCGCTAGCAGAGGAAGCGGATGAAGAATATGGTCGTTTACTCAAAGAAGGTTTGCATAAGGCACGAAAAAACGCCTCCGCTTCTAAACCACTTGGCAATATCGATGGCGATCAAGCACCTCAAGATGCTATCAATAAAGGTCATGATGCCGAGCCATATTAACTAAGTTAAAAATAGGCTGGGACAAACCAATGAAAAACCCGATCTATTTTACAATACACTCCTTTAGTGTTTTGTAGTAGCTCGGGTTTGCTTTTTGTCTTAAAATTATCTGGCTTTCATAATAGCCAAATTAATTATGTATAAGCCTTATACCAATGATAGGGTTGAATTTCTTTTCATGACTTAAATACTAATTCACCATTTGCATCCGTAATCGCAGCTTTCACATTCTCTCCCCAATAGAAAAGTCTTTCCTGACAGAACCCGCATGGTGTAAGTACTACAAATTCTGATTTTTCATTTTCTCGAGCAACACAAATTGAATGTGTAACCTTTGTATTGAATTGATGGGTCTCTAGAATGGCTCCCGTTTCCATACATAATTCAGTGGCTTGCATTCATGACCTCTGGTGCGATACTTGTTAAAATCCGCCCATCTTCAGTATACAAAGTTGCAGCTCCTCCCCAGCCAGAGGGATATCTTTTTTCTGCTAATGCTACTGCCGATTCATATAGTGTTTTTTCAATATCCATCCTACATCATTTATGTACGCCAGGTAATATTTTCAATACCTTTTCCTCGGCGTCTAAAATAGCATCCACTCCTAGTGGAATGGCAATATTCGTCGTTTCATGCCCAATCTTAAAGCCAGCCACAACCGGAATGCCCAATTCAGCAAAATACTCCTTCATCAACAGATGCAATGCCGCTTCATCAGCTCCTGTCTGTGTAAATGAGCCAATGATTACTCCTGCTAACTGTTCTAACTTCCTAGCCTGTTTTAATTGCTGAAGCATCGAATCAATTCCCGGAATCGTTTCACCTAGTTCTTCTATCAATAAAATTCGACCTTCAGTACGCACTTCAAATTTCGTTCCTAATGTGCTGACAAGACGATAGAGATTGCCTCCGATAATTTCACCTCTTGCAACACCCCCAGCAATTGTTGTTAAAGGAGAAATCGCCTCTGTATACTGAATTTCCATCGGGGAAAATAATTGTAAAAACATTTTCTTTGATAAGTCATCCATCTTACTAGCTGCCATAAGCAGAGGGCCATGAAATGTCACTAGGTTGGCATATTCATTGATGGCACAATGTAAATATGTCAGATCTGAAAAGCCCCAAAAAATTTTAGGGTTTTCCTCTAATAAAGTATAATCAACTTTTTCAGCAATTCGTGCAGAGCCATAGCCTCCCTTTGCACAAAAGATCGCTTTCACTTCAGGGTTTTTCACCATTTCATGCAGATCAGCTAACCTGGTCTCGTCATCTCCAGCTAAATAATCATGTTTTGCATGGATCGTATCTCCTACAATATAGCGAAGCCCCAATTCGTCCAAAAAGGCTAATGCATCTCCTAGCTTTTCAGGCTCTACAAGACTTGAAAGGGCAATAACACCAACTAAATCACCTTTTTGTAGATATGGTACTGTACTTTTCAACGCAATCACTCCTCTTTTTCTTATTTTAGCATAGCCATACTATGGGAGCATTGATTATTGCGATGCTTCATGCCTAAAATAAACCATAATATTAGAAGTTATCGCTTCATGATAATCTCGCCATAGAGTTACCTTCCAGAAACACTATCTAGCACAAACTTTATTCATTGGAAATAGACAGCAACGATTGCTGGTATTTTTGCTTCTATTGTTGCTTTTTTGCTGGAATAACAGTGTTATACTGCTTGGTGCGAACAAGGTGAATATTTATTTTTTTTCGATGAAAATTATCCTACCGGAAAAACAAATAAGCAAAGACTTCCATTATAAGAAGTCTTTGCTTATTCTTGTTAGTTTGTTCCACCATAAATAATCGTAACATTAGGATGGTTTAATAATTGACTTGCTGGGAAATCTTCCGTCACATGACCACTCTTCAATTTTTCCATTGCATCCAACTTCTTCTCTCCAAAGGCAATAAGGACGATTTCCTTTGCCTTCATAATGGATTGAATGCCCATCGTAATCGCATGTGTGGGCACTTCAGAAGGGTCATCAAAGTAAATAGCGTTTTCTGTTCTTGTGGACTCTGTTAACTCAACTATATTGGTCATAGAATCAAACGAAGTGCCTGGTTCGTTAAAGCCTATGTGACCATTCACACCGATTCCAAGCAGCTGTAAATCAATGCCTCCTGCTTCCTCAATACGTCCATCATATGCAAGACATTCGGTAGCTAAGTCGGCTGCCTTGCCATTTGGCAAATGTATATTTTCTTCTTGTATATCTACAAAATTAAATAAATTCTTATGCATGAAAGTCCAATAGCTTGCTGGACTTGTTTGCTCAAGACCTACATACTCATCCAAGTTAAAAGTTTGAACATCCTTAAAAGATAGATGACCTGCCTGATGTCTTGCCACTAATTTCTTATACATACCAACAGGTGATCCACCCGTTGCTAACCCTAAAATACTATTAGGTTTCTCTTGTATTTGCTTGGAGAAAATATGAGCTGCAACTTCGCTCATTTCCTCATATGTATTTACTTCTATCCACTTCATAGTAATTACGATACCTACCTTACCCTCAATATTATTAACTAATATGTAAAATATTTCACTTTATAGTAGCTAATATATTAATCTTACTAGTTATTTAGCTATTTTTCTATCATTTCCTCCTTCAGTTTATGCGTGTAATCTTAGACTATTTCGGTTATGTTATTAATAAGGAAGTGAGGCGATTTTATGAATTCTCAGATTCATCACTATTTACAGCATATTCAATTTCAAGGATCTTTAGAGCCAACTATACAACTACTTGGACAACTACAAACGAAACATCTATTGACCATTCCCTATGAAAATTTAGATGTTGCCTTGAACCGTGGTATCTCCTTCGCTATCCCTGATTTATATCAAAAAATAATGGTTGAACGACGTGGTGGCAATTGCTTTGAACTCAATATCTTATTTAGCTGGCTCTTGCGGGAACTTGGATTCTCTGTTACTAATCGATATGCGCAGTTTTGGCGTAACGTGGCAGAAGATACACCTACAGAGGCGATTCCTATGCACCAGCTTTTATTAATAAATGAGGGTGGACAGACCTATATCTCAGATGTAGGGGTAGGTGCCTTAGCCCCCTGTAAGCCAGTACCATTGATTGCAGGACATCAACATCGTGAAGGCCAAGAGTTATATAAAATAGAACGAGATGAAGCAAATGGTTGGATGCTGCTTGAACAAACAAAACAAAATTGGCGTTTGCTTTATAGTTTTCATGATGATGCAAATGAGGCAAAATTTGCACCTCGACTCTCGCAGCAAAAAAATAAAATTGCTATGATTCGCACTACTCGTGGACGTCATACTATGATGAACAACGAATTTAGAATCTATGAAGGTTCATCCTTAACAATTTATACTACACAAAATGACAAAGAATGGCTGCAAGCTCTTCAGCGTTTTTTTCATATTACATTACAAGACTAACAACAAAGCAAGCCACTTCAAAAAGAGGCTTGCTTTCAATTTATTTCATTGTACGATTTAGTAACTCTAACACAACAATGTCATTGTGTAGCTCTTTCACTAAACCAATTCCATCTACAAAATAATAAGTTTTCACCACATCACTATAGATGGATCTTTCTTCAAGTATCACGACACCCGTATATTGAACCTCACCAGCTTGCACAGTACCGTTAGTCGTTTTAACTGTCACTCGTACACCAGACGTCACTCCCTCGTCATCCTCATGTAAAATGACACCTAGTCTTAGTGGTAGTTCCAAATACAAATCATAATGTGTGGTAGCATCACTAGCAATAGCTTGACCATATATACGGTCATGTCCATATAACAGTTCATTAGGAAATGTTTGTGCTGTACTTACATTTTGGACTGTCCATACATCATTTTTACCGTCATGATGGTCATATTGATAGTTTAACGTATAGCGTTGATTATCACTTAAAGAATAATGAGCATACGTATAAACAAAAGCAGGATCTTTTAGCAAATCAGGCTTAGTCAGAGTCATCGCTCGTGCCAAAAATGCTGAAAAGTGAGCACGTGTAACAGGCTCATTTGGTTTAAATGCTCCATCCTCATAACCTCTTATTAAATGATTATGAGCCAATGTTAAAATCTCTTTATAGCCTGGTGTCTGCTCCGTTACATCCGAAAAATAATAAGGATCTGAGCCCTTTAATTGAAAGGCTCTGTGCAGTACAATAGCCATTTGTCCTCTTGTCATCATTGCATCTGGATGGAATTTATCGACTGCATTAAAAATGCCCGCATTTTGTACCGCAGCAATTTCTTTATAATACTTATGTGCAGTCGTTACATCCTGAAAATTAGGATTTTTTATATTGATTGTATTTAATCCTAGAGCACGAGTTAACATCACAGCAACCTGTGCTTTCGTAACTTTTTCGTTCGGCTTGAACAGAGTATTTGAATAACCCCTCACAATATCCTGCTCTACTAAATAATCAATTTCTGTTAATAATGTCTCATCAGTTAAATCTTTAAAGCTTGCTGCCCGTACTTCCTTAGGTAATAGACAAACAGTTATAAGGATTAAACATATAATTTTCAATAGGTTCTTCACATTATCCCTCCTCCTTCGATTCTTTACCCATCTAAGTCAATTTTTACTCTTCATATGAAAATACCACAACCATAAAAGATATGATTGTGGTATTTCCAATTAGTACATAGCATTTGGTAACACAAGCCCATCGCTCATTTTAATAATACGATCAGCATAGGCGAGCATTTCTTCATCATGTGTCACCATTAATGTTGTAATCTTTAATGTTTTCGTTAATTCTCTTAGCAACAGCATAATTTCTTTAGAACGCTGGGAGTCTAAACTAGCTGTTGGTTCATCAGCAAACAATACTTTTGGTTGATGAATGATGGCACGTGCGATTGCTACACGCTGCTTTTCTCCACCTGATAAGGAGGAAGGATAAGCCGTTTTACGATGAGCCATTCCAACTAATTGTAGTAGATGCTTCACTTCATGCTGCTGTTCGTACTTCTTTAACCGAGACTCAGCAACATCTAGCATTAACAGCAGCTGCTCCTCCACTGTCAGAAATGGTACGAGATGCGCAAACTGAAAGACAAAGCCAAATTTACTTGCACGTAATTTCCGTACCTGCTCAGTGCTCATCGTTGTAAGATTTTGTTCTTCGAAAAACACTTGCCCATCTGTTGCTGGCTGTAGTCCCGCAGCTATCGTTAACAGTGTACTTTTCCCTGAACCAGACGCACCTACCAATGCAGTAATCTCCCCCTCTTTTAACGAAAGATTGATACCTTTTAAAATTTCCTCCTCCACTTCACCATTTTTAAACGTTTTTCGCACTTCATCAATTGTAAACAATGTCATGATTATGCCTCCCCTTGTTGTATGGCTTGTAACGGTTCAATTTTTTTAATTTGTAGACCCGACAATGTAGCTCCGATAAAGCCAATGATAAGAAACACAATGGATAACTGTGTTGTAGTGCCAATTGCTAAGGTGAAAGGCATTCCCTTAGGTGCAACAACATTAAATAACTGGCTAAGGCTAATGGATATGACAAGTGAGATCATAGTAATAATAGCCATCTGTGTCCAGATCATTTTAAACAACGTACTTGTTTTTAAACCAATTGCTTTTAAGATGCCATACAAACCAATTTTTTGCACATTCATCATATAGAAGAAAATGGCGAATAACATGCCACTAATGACAACTAAGAACCATATAATCATATTTAAAGATAGCTGTTCCGCACTATAGCTGGGAATTGTATTGAGAAATTCTTTATTGTTGTATGCTTGTAGCCCTTTAAACTCTTTTGGCTCGCTATTTGGTACATAAATTAACTGTTTGTCCTTTACACGATACATCTCGTGATAGGCCTCTTCACTAATATAAGCGACAGGTGCGTGGCTATATTTCTTTTGCTCCACAAAGCCTTTAACGATGAACTCACCATTGTATTGATTATTCTTTAATGTATCTCCGACTTTGATTCCTTTATCCTGTAACGAGCTATCTAACAGTACCTCCCCTTGATGCACATTTTGAAACAATCTGGACTCGGTAGATGTAACAAAGGCAACACTCTGCTGTTTATCGTCTTGATCATTTAAAAAGCCCATTTGAATCGAAAAAGCTACTGCTTCTTTCTCTTTCCCCATGACTTCCTGTTGAAGATCGCTATCAATTCTCGAAAGATTAAACGCCCCCTCTGCATCTTCAGCCATGTAAATTTGTCCTTTCGGTAAATCTTTAATTAAAGCTGCATTATCCTGCGATAGACCATTTGCCAAACCCGAAATAATAAACGTTAAAAAACTAACTAGGAAGATAATGGAGCCCAAGATTAAAAACCGTACTTTATTCTTCTTTATCTCTTTCCATGCAAGATTCATTACTAACCCCTCCATTTCTTTGATTACTCATAGCTTAAAATGTTTACATGAACAGAGCATGAACTAATCATTAAAAATGAACGGGAAAATAAAAAACCGATCTATAAAGGAAGTTTTTTATCCTATAGAACGGTTTAAACTATTTTTAATTAAAAAAAATTCATATAATCCATTTTTAAAGTAATTGTATTCATTTTGGTCTATTAACTTAACGCCGTACCCTTCATAGAATATCTGTTTGTCTTGTTCTGTTTCAAATACATGTGCTTTAGGGCGTACCGCCAGAGCAACATCATATCGTGGATCACCTAATGCTCCAGCACTCCAATCGATAACTCCTGAAATTTTTCTATTCTGTACAAGAACATTGTCAATTGTGAAATCACCGTGTATAAATGTTTGCTGAATGATTTTTAGTTTTTTCCTTTTCAATTTATCTAATAATTTTGGAGTGCCATCTACTTTAAAATTTTTCAAATTAAACTCAGCCTGTCCCAACATATCGTCTATCCATGGTGTGTTTTTTACTAACTCTTGTGGACATCGGGTTGAATGAATGGCAGAAAGGATCTTTCCAAAATTAAATATTATTTCATGTCTGTTTTCCTCTTTAATCTCATTTTCTAGTGCACTTCTAACGGTGTCTCCTTCTAAATATGCCATTAAAGCCCATGACTGATTTTCTAATGATTGTTCAATAAAATAATGCAACGTTGGAACTGGTAATGTAGATTTTGATAAATGTTTAAGGACAGTTGCTTCTTTCGTTAACCAGGAACAAAATTGTTTTCCTTTTGTTCTTTTTAAAACGAATATTCCTCTTTTAGAATTAAGAATCCCTACATCCGATGTATGTCCTTGTCTTGGAAAATAAATATGGATAACTCCTCCAACATACTCAACTATGTCTTTAGGTATTTCATTTCGTTGTATGGGATGCAAAATTTTCACCACCAATGCTACTTATTTTCATCAGCATTTCTTTTTCCTCTAGTTTGATAAAGAACAGGATCTATATTACTCCACACATAAATTAATAAGTCTAAGTCTTTATTTCCTATATTAATCTTTTCCGTTTTTTCTAATCTAGCACCCAATCTCTCATAAAAACGCTTCGACTGATTATCCTCTAAAACCTCTTTTTTCATTTTCGAATATTTAGTAAATTAAGTATATCATATATTTTTCTTTAACTATCCTGCCACGTTAGCCATCCATGAAGCGCAAAAATAAGCTCTTCACCACAGAAAATGAAAGATGATTAAGTTCTTTCATGGAAGTTCAAATAAGAAAAAAGCTCTGTATAATTGCACTTTATTAATAGAATCAAATCTATACCAAATTAACGAACATTACGATTTAAAAACAACCCAGCAGAAATAGTAAATACTATTACTACCCAAGAAAATTGAACCGCTAGCCCCGACCATTTATCCAATAAGGTATTTAAAGCAGGTATTGAAAAAAGATTCAATGTAGCAAGAGTAGGTAAAAATTTTGCCCACTGAGAAATTGTAAACAACATTTGGCTAAGTCCCAAAATAAGCGGGAACATGATAGCGATAGGTGCTATAAGCGATTTTGTCATAATAGATAAGGCAGAGGTAATCCAAGCTAATTGAATCCAACTAAGTATGCCAAGAGAAATACTTCCAAGTAACCGTATCATTAAAGTACCTGTCCATTCCATATCATGTTGAAAAAAAAGAACAAGTAAACTAAGTACACTTGAAACTATTCCCGTAAACACAATAATTATGGTAATATTCACAAATTTCGCACATAATAATTTTAATCTTGATGGTTGTGTGAGAAGTGTTGTTCTTAGAGCAGAGTGCGAATATTCTTGTCCAAAATGACCTGCACTTGCAACAATAATCCCCAGTTGACCCAAATAGAGGGCTTGCAAGCAAAGAGAAAGTATCTCCTTCTCTCTCCCTATCTTTGGTGTATCGGATGTTAATAAGAAGAGTAAGGGAACGATAATAGCTCCGATTACACCTAAAGTACACCAACCAAAAGAAAAAAATTTAGTTTTCTCACTACGCAACGCAGCATACATCAATATTTTCCTCCTACATCATTACGAATAAAAGCATAATAAGATGTGATTAAAGTTAATATCACCCATATCAGCAGTACGATACCGCCTTTTAATGGATCATGTTCAAAAGGGTCTGTTGGTATTGCAATGAGAAGATTACCTGCTGCTACAGGAAGATACTCTCCCCATCCCCATTTTTGCGCTAAATAATTCCCAAGATTGTAAACCTGAGGAATCAAAAATACTAAAGGTACTATAGCATTTCTAAAGAGCATTCCGATCCCAAAAGAAAGTATTGTTAGTAAAATCCAATCCAGCACTGAAAAGCCAATAAACCGCCAAGCTACTGTACTTAAATAAAATGGATGTAATCCTAGTTCCCCCAAACCCAAATGCGTAATAGAAATAGTAGCAAAAATTGTTAAAGACGATATTAATGTACTACATATTAAAAGTGCAAGTACTTTCGCACCGAAAACTTTAATACGACTACTTTGACATAGTAAAGTTGTACGTAATATATGATGTTTATATTCACTTGCCCCTAAAATTCCTCCAAAGACAACCATCGGTAATAACCCAAAAAGCACTGCATCAAATCCCAAATAATCCAATGGAGGTAAGGCTTCTACTAATTCCGGGTGAGTTTCTGATGTCGCGTCTAAACCCATCTCAGCGAAGCTTTTTGCTGAGATTAGTGCAAATAATGGTTGAATAACCACAACTAAAGCACAAATTACCCACCACACTCTACTTGAATAAATCTTTATCAGTTCAAATCGTATGGTTCTAGAAAAAGTCTTCATCTTTTGCTTCACCTTCTTCTGTAAGAGAAAAGAATACATCTTCCAATGATTCCAGATCTTTCATAACATGCTGAAGTTCACCAGTGGCTATTACTTTTCCATGATTAATAATAACTACATCGTCTGCCACAGCTTCCACTTCAGAAAGAAGATGTGATGACAACAAAATAGTCTTTCCCATTTCTGATTGGTGACGAATAAATTTTCTAAACCAGCGAATTCCTGTTGGATCAAGTCCATTGGTTGGTTCATCAAGAACAATATATTGAGGGTCTCCCAAAATAGCTACTGCAAGTCCAAGACGTTGCCCTTCACCCAATGATAAAGTTCCCAGCCTAGCTTTGCTTTTTTCTGATAAACCGACTATTTTCAATACATCGGACACACGCCCCAAAGAAATGCTGTTGCTTTGTGCTATGATTTTCAGATGGGTTTTTACCCTTCTAGAAGGAGTACCACCTATACCGTCAAATGCTGCTCCTACCACTTTCAATGGAGTATTAAATGTTGCATAGTTACTTCCACCAAAAGTTGCCGTTCCTGTTGAACGATCAAGCCCTAACAAAATACGAAGTGTTGAGCTTTTTCCTGCACCATTTGGTCCAAGGAAAGCTGTTATTCTCCCTTGTTTCGCTTCAAATGACACATCTTTTAAAATATCTTTTTCTCCATGTCGCTTACATAATTGTGATATAACAATATTGTTTGTAGTATTCGTCAATATAAATATCTCCTTTGAAATAAATTAGTATTAATTAAACAAATAGGAACTTAACATCGTTAATGGTTTCAGATAACTAAAAATATTTGTTTTAATAATAATCTATTTTCAAACTTTTTTTCTTTTGTGTAACAAACTGCAAGTTATATGTAATTTTTGACATTATTTCTATCCTAGTCTAATGATTGGATAGAGAGAATAGGATCTTTTCTAATAATAAAAATGTCTAATTAAACTGGTTTTGGAAGATGGTTGAATGGTAGAAGTGGCTAAGTATTTTACAACTTCTTTCTGAATGGTGGTAAACTATAAAAATAACAAGAATGTCTCAAGTTTCTGTCTAGGACAAATATAGTAAGAATTTAGGAGTGAAACCATGGTAATAAAAGTTGCTATTTGTGATGATGTTCCAGTTATTGCAAAAGCTATTGAAGATTTAATGTTAGAATATGACTCCTCGTTATTTGATATTGATATATTCTACAATCCATTTCGTTTAATTGAATTACTTAAAGAAAATACATATGATTTATTTATTTTAGATTTTGAGTTTCCAAATCTATCGGGAATAGTGATTGCCGAGACCATTAGAAAGAATAATTATAATTGTCCAATTATCTTTATTACAAATTTCAAAGAATATATGGAGAAGGCTTTTAAGGTGAACACTTTTGATTACATTTTAAAACCAGTAACAAAAGACAAACTATATCCTACTTTGAATCGCGCTATTAAATATTTAGATTTAGATGATTCAAAATTTATGTTTACATTTAACAAAGTTTTTTACAGTATTTCTTTTGGCGAAATTATTTACTTTGAAAAAAATAAAAGGAAAGTACTTATTCACACACCCTCTGATATATATGAAACGATTCTTCAAACGAAAGACCTTTTATCCAAAGTTAATGATAATTTTGTGCAGGTCCACAACTCGTTTATTGTTAATGTTAGATATGTAAAACAAATTAGCAATAATACAATTACCGCCAAATTAAATGATAAGAATACTGTTGAAATACCAATAAGTCGTAAATTTATAGATAGTGCCAGAAAACAAATTTTGATGAAGTTAAGAGACTTAATATAATGAATGACACTATCGTTACATTATTCAACTTTAACAATTTTCCTTATATACTGATCAATATCACCTTCACTGCTTTATTGTTTTTAGTTATCGCAAAGAGGACTCAGATAGATTTGAGAAAAGAGTTCTTTTGGGTAATTTATTTACTATTTACGTTTTTAATCTGTGATTCTGTTTCGTTTTTTATTACGAAAATGGTATTACAATTAGAAAGTTATGATTCAAATTTTCTCTTTATAGCTGGAGGGGGAGGTATGGCTATTATTTTAAAACTAATGGCTGTAGCTGTTCTTAAAATTATCTTTCTTCAAAAGCGTAAATTAAAGAGACCTATAAATGTTTTTCTCTTAATGGCAATAATTTCTATACCAATGATATCGATATTTGTGTTAAGCACTGCTGGAGTATCTGAAATTCATATTATTAATCAACCTAATTTTATCTTTATATTGATTGCTATTTTTATAATTTATATGAATTTATGCATACTATATCTTTATATAACCCTCGGAAATTATTATGAGAAGCTTGAAAAAACTAAAACGCAAAAAAAAGTATTTGAATCAGAATTGAAATTTTTCAAACAACTAAAGGATTCACAATCTAAACTATATTCAATAAAGCACGACTTAAAAAATCAATACGTAGTTCTAATGGGTATGTTAAGTCAGGGAGATACTGCTGGAGCTGAAAAATATCTTCAAAATTCGATACAGAAAATCGAACACATTGATTATTATTTTACAAATAACTACGTGCTAAATTATCTTCTGAATGAAAAAATATCTATTGCTGAAAGCAATGGAATAACTTTAAACGTTAAATCTTTCTTTCCTGAAAGGATTAAATTAGATACTGATATTTTTGCAGTTGTGCTAGGTAATTTAATAGATAATTCTATAAACGCAGTCTTACGTTTATCAAATTCTAAAGAAAAAGAAATTTCACTTCTTATCAAACAATTTGATCAGAACCTACTTATAGAAATTTCAAATGTATTTGATACTGCGGAGCTTCAAACTCGAAAGAATAGACAATTCGAGGGAATAGGAATTAAAAATGTGAAAAGAATTGTAGAAGAGCATGGTGGAATTTATAATCAATGGATTCAAGATAATCAGTATATCGTAAGTATACTTTTACTCAATGTATATGAAAAAGAAGATGAATGTAACAGCTAAAGTAGAATGGAATGAACACTTTTATCCAAAATTCTCCAAATTTTACAAACTAGAAATATTCTGTTTATAGGAGGCTGTATCAATGGAGGAGAAGCTAGTGTTATATGTATTCAATACCCGTTTTTCAACGAAATGCACACATTCTAAAAGAAAGAATTGAAGAAAATGATCAAATAGCATTCGAAACTTTTACAGAAATGTATAATAAGTAGTGATTAACATCTCCTATTGCACAAGTATAACTAATTCGTCATAAGCTTACGTTTGTTTTTCTACACGTGAGCTTTTAGTTTATTCTCTTTTTTATATTTAATATACCTTTCAAGTGTAAGGGAATAATGTTTTTTTGAATTAGGAAATTCTTTTTCAATAGCTTCTTTTAGAGTGTTAGTCATTTTATCTTCTCCATTATACAATCCTCTATTGATAATACCGTTAAAACGCCCTACATAGTCCTTTGCAGAACTTTCGCTAATATTATACTCCTGCATCAAATAATCCTTAAACTCCATCTTCATCCCCCTTTAGAACATATTATTTAAAAGAATTCTACAACCTTTCATAAAACCCTTTTTGGATAACAGCTTGTGTAAAACAAAATCAATTCTTATCGTTTTCTATCGTATTATCAACAATGCAAAAAGCTCATAAACCCTGTTATATCAAGGTTTATGAGCTTTCTTAACTTTTTAATCGTAACGTAAATTAATCTAGTGATACCGGTGGTCGGGGTCGAACCGACACTCCAAAGGAACACGATTTTGAGTCGTGCGCGTCTGCCAATTCCGCCACACCGGCATAATGGAGATAAAAAAAATCGGATACACCGATTCGAATTAAAATATGGAGGCGGCAACCGGATTTGAACCGGTGATAAAGGTGTTGCAGACCTGTGCCTTACCACTTGGCTATGCCGCCATCGAAGTTGGAGCGGAAGACGAGGTTCGAACTCGCGACCCCCACCTTGGCAAGGTGGTGTTCTACCACTGAACTACTTCCGCAAAATGGCTGGGGTACCTGGATTCGAACCAGGGCATGACGGAATCAAAATCCGTTGCCTTACCGCTTGGCTATACCCCAAAAGATAATTATATAAATGGGGCGACTGATGGGAATCGAACCCACGAGTGCCGGAACCACAATCCGGTGCGTTAACCACTTCGCCACAATCGCCATTATATTATGATTTTTATTAATTTTATTTTAAATGGGGCGACTGATGGGAATCGAACCCACGAATGCCGGAACCACAATCCGGTGCGTTAACCACTTCGCCACAATCGCCATAAAATTAATTGGCAGGGGCAGTAGGAATCGAACCCACACCAAAGGTTTTGGAGACCTCTATTCTACCGTTGAACTATGCCCCTATAATAATAAAACTGGTGGAGGGGGACGGATTCGAACCGCCGAACCCTAAGGAGCGGATTTACAGTCCGCCGCGTTTAGCCACTTCGCTACCCCTCCGGGAATACATGGTGCCGGCGATAGGAGTCGAACCCACGACCTACTGATTACAAGTCAGTTGCTCTACCAACTGAGCTACACCGGCAAAAAAACATGATGGGTCAGGACGGAATCGAACCGCCGACACTTAGAGCTTCAATCTAATGCTCTACCAACTGAGCTACTGACCCTTGTTATTAAAATAAATGGCGGTCCCGACCGGGATCGAACCGGCGATCTCCTGCGTGACAGGCAGGCATGTTAACCGCTACACCACGGGACCATTTGGTTGCGGGGGCCGGATTTGAACCAACGACCTTCGGGTTATGAGCCCGACGAGCTACCACTGCTCCACCCCGCGATAATCATATACTATTGTAAAAATAATGGTGGAGGATGACGGGCTCGAACCGCCGACCCTCTGCTTGTAAGGCAGATGCTCTCCCAGCTGAGCTAATCCTCCATCTGGGTATTTAAATGGTGACCCCTACGGGATTCGAACCCGTGTTACCGCCGTGAAAGGGCGGTGTCTTAACCACTTGACCAAGGGGCCAACTTTTGGAATAAATCAAAGTGCTGGCGGAGAGTAAGGGATTTGAACCCTTGAGACAGTGTTAACCGCCTACACGATTTCCAATCGTGCTCCTTCGGCCACTCGGACAACTCTCCAAGAATGGCTCCGAAGGCAGGACTCGAACCTGCGACAACCTGATTAACAGTCAGGTGCTACTACCAACTGAGCTACTTCGGAATGATTTTAGTATATAGCCTAGCGACGTCCTACTCTCACAGGGGGAAGCCCCCAACTACCATCGGCGCTAAAGAGCTTAACTTCCGTGTTCGGTATGGGAACGGGTGTGACCTCTTTGCCATCATCACTAGACTATTTGAAAGACAATACTTATTATAGCATATTTTATCAAAATTACAAGTATATTATAATGTTTTTTATTCTTTCAAAACTGGATAAACGGTTCATTGAATGGTTCAAACATTTTGGTTAAGTCCTCGATCGATTAGTATTCGTCAGCTCCATGTGTCACCACACTTCCACCTCGAACCTATCTACCTCATCGTCTTTGAGGGATCTTACTTACTTGCGTAATGGGAAATCTCATCTTGAGGGGGGCTTCATGCTTAGATGCTTTCAGCACTTATCCCGTCCACACATAGCTACCCAGCGATGCCTTTGGCAAGACAACTGGTACACCAGCGGTGTGTCCATCCCGGTCCTCTCGTACTAAGGACAGCTCCTCTCAAATTTCCTACGCCCACGACGGATAGGGACCGAACTGTCTCACGACGTTCTGAACCCAGCTCGCGTACCGCTTTAATGGGCGAACAGCCCAACCCTTGGGACCGACTACAGCCCCAGGATGCGATGAGCCGACATCGAGGTGCCAAACCTCCCCGTCGATGTGGACTCTTGGGGGAGATAAGCCTGTTATCCCCGGGGTAGCTTTTATCCGTTGAGCGATGGCCCTTCCATGCGGAACCACCGGATCACTAAGCCCGTCTTTCGACCCTGCTCGACTTGTAGGTCTCGCAGTCAAGCTCCCTTGTGCCTTTACACTCTACGAATGATTTCCAACCATTCTGAGGGAACCTTTGGGCGCCTCCGTTACCTTTTAGGAGGCGACCGCCCCAGTCAAACTGTCCGCCTGACACTGTCTCCTGCCCCGCTAAGGGGCATGGGTTAGAATTTCAATACAACCAGGGTAGTATCCCACCGACGCCTCCTTCGAAGCTGGCGCTCCGAGATCTCTGGCTCCTACCTATCCTGTACAAGTTGTACCAAAATTCAATATCAGGCTACAGTAAAGCTCCACGGGGTCTTTCCGTCCTGTCGCGGGTAACCTGCATCTTCACAGGTACTATAATTTCACCGAGTCTCTCGTTGAGACAGTGCCCAGATCGTTACGCCTTTCGTGCGGGTCGGAACTTACCCGACAAGGAATTTCGCTACCTTAGGACCGTTATAGTTACGGCCGCCGTTTACTGGGGCTTCAATTCGCAGCTTCGCTTGCGCTAACCACTCCTCTTAACCTTCCAGCACCGGGCAGGCGTCAGCCCCTATACGTCACCTTACGGTTTTGCAGAGACCTGTGTTTTTGCTAAACAGTCGCCTGGGCCTATTCACTGCGGCTCTCATGCGCTTGCACGCTCAAGAGCACCCCTTCTCCCGAAGTTACGGGGTCATTTTGCCGAGTTCCTTAACGAGAGTTCTCTCGCACACCTTAGGATTCTCTCCTCGACTACCTGTGTCGGTTTGCGGTACGGGCACCTCTCACCTCGATAGAGGCTTTTCTTGGCAGTGTGAAATCAGGAACTTCGTCCATACGGACTCGCCATCACAGCTCAACGTTACAGTGTGCGGATTTGCCTACACACACGCCTTACTGCTTGGACGCGCATAACCAACAGCGCGCTTACCCTATCCTACTGCGTCCCCCCATTTCTCAAACGGTGAGGAGGTGGTACAGGAATATCAACCTGTTGTCCATCGCCTACGCCTATCGGCCTCGGCTTAGGTCCCGACTAACCCTGAGCGGACGAGCCTTCCTCAGGAAACCTTAGTCATACGGTGGACGGGATTCTCACCCGTCTTTCGCTACTCATACCGGCATTCTCACTTCTAAGCGCTCCACCAGTCCTTCCGGTCTGACTTCAACGCACTTAGAACGCTCTCCTACCACTGACATCGTAGATGTCAATCCACAGCTTCGGTGAATCGTTTAGCCCCGATACATTTTCGGCGCAGCGTCACTCGACCAGTGAGCTATTACGCACTCTTTAAATGATGGCTGCTTCTAAGCCAACATCCTGGTTGTCTGTGCAACGCCACATCCTTTTCCACTTAACGATTACTTTGGGACCTTAGCTGGTGGTCTGGGCTGTTTCCCTTTTGACTACGGATCTTATCACTCGCAGTCTGACTCCCGTGTATAAATATCTGGCATTCGGAGTTTGTCTGAATTCGGTAAACCGGGATGGCCCCCTAGTCCAAACAGTGCTCTACCTCCAGTATTCTCATCACGAGGCTAGCCCTAAAGCTATTTCGGAGAGAACCAGCTATCTCCAAGTTCGATTGGAATTTCTCCGCTACCCACACCTCATCCCCGCACTTTTCAACGTGCGTGGGTTCGGGCCTCCAGTAAGTGTTACCTTACCTTCACCCTGGACATGGGTAGATCACCTGGTTTCGGGTCTACGACCACGTACTATTTCGCCCTATTCAGACTCGCTTTCGCTGCGGCTCCGCCTTCTAAAGCTTAACCTCGCACGTAATCGTAACTCGCCGGTTCATTCTACAAAAGGCACGCTATCACCCATTAACGGGCTCTAACTACTTGTAGGCACACGGTTTCAGGATCTCTTTCACTCCCCTTCCGGGGTGCTTTTCACCTTTCCCTCACGGTACTGGTTCACTATCGGTCACTAGGTAGTATTTAGCCTTGGGAGATGGTCCTCCCGGATTCCGACGGAATTTCACGTGTTCCGCCGTACTCAGGATCCACTCAGGAGAGAACAAACTTTCGACTACAGGGCTTTTACCTGCTCTGGCGGACCTTTCCAAGTCGCTTCATCTAACTCGCTCTTTTGTAACTCCGTATTGAGTGTCCTACAACCCCAAGAGGCAAGCCTCTTGGTTTGGGCTCTTCCCGTTTCGCTCGCCGCTACTCAGGGAATCGATTTTTCTTTCTCTTCCTCCAGGTACTTAGATGTTTCAGTTCCCTGGGTCTGCCTTCAAGACGCTATGTATTCACGTCAAGATACTACGCGATTAAACGTAGTGGGTTCCCCCATTCGGAAATCTCCGGATCAAAGCTCACTTACAGCTCCCCGAAGCATATCGGTGTTAGTGCCGTCCTTCTTCGGCTCCTAGTGCCAAGGCATTCGCCGTGCGCCCTTAATAACTTAACCTATCAGCTTTCAATACACATCGCATTTCGTTGTCAGCTTCTCTCGTTCAATCAGTCACGTACTCAAGTACGCTCCTTCATTCACTCGATTGCTTCCTAGAACTGCTCGTGTCTTGAAACCTTTTAATGTTATTAAGCCTATAAAAAAAACTTAAAAAATAAATGTGTTTGTTACAATTTCAATGTCGTTTTATCCAGTTTTCAAAGAACAAGTTTTGAAGATTTTCATTCAAGAAAGAATGAACCTTCAAAACTGAACGCAAAACGTAATCTTACAAACCCCAGGTTTGTATTCCGAAATAATCCTTAGAAAGGAGGTGATCCAGCCGCACCTTCCGATACGGCTACCTTGTTACGACTTCACCCCAATCATCTATCCCACCTTCGGCGGCTGGCTCCAAAAGGTTACCTCACCGACTTCGGGTGTTACAAACTCTCGTGGTGTGACGGGCGGTGTGTACAAGGCCCGGGAACGTATTCACCGCGGCATGCTGATCCGCGATTACTAGCGATTCCGGCTTCATGTAGGCGAGTTGCAGCCTACAATCCGAACTGAGAACGAATTTATCGGATTAGCTCCCTCTCGCGAGTTGGCAACCGTTTGTATCGTCCATTGTAGCACGTGTGTAGCCCAGGTCATAAGGGGCATGATGATTTGACGTCATCCCCACCTTCCTCCGGTTTGTCACCGGCAGTCACCTTAGAGTGCCCAACTAAATGATGGCAACTAAGATCAAGGGTTGCGCTCGTTGCGGGACTTAACCCAACATCTCACGACACGAGCTGACGACAACCATGCACCACCTGTCACCGTTGCCCCCGAAGGGGAAACTATATCTCTACAGTGGTCAACGGGATGTCAAGACCTGGTAAGGTTCTTCGCGTTGCTTCGAATTAAACCACATGCTCCACCGCTTGTGCGGGCCCCCGTCAATTCCTTTGAGTTTCAGTCTTGCGACCGTACTCCCCAGGCGGAGTGCTTAATGCGTTAGCTGCAGCACTAAGGGGCGGAAACCCCCTAACACTTAGCACTCATCGTTTACGGCGTGGACTACCAGGGTATCTAATCCTGTTTGCTCCCCACGCTTTCGCGCCTCAGTGTCAGTTACAGACCAGATAGTCGCCTTCGCCACTGGTGTTCCTCCAAATCTCTACGCATTTCACCGCTACACTTGGAATTCCACTATCCTCTTCTGCACTCAAGTCTCCCAGTTTCCAATGACCCTCCACGGTTGAGCCGTGGGCTTTCACATCAGACTTAAGAAACCACCTGCGCGCGCTTTACGCCCAATAATTCCGGACAACGCTTGCCACCTACGTATTACCGCGGCTGCTGGCACGTAGTTAGCCGTGGCTTTCTAATAAGGTACCGTCAAGGTACAGCCAGTTACTACTGTACTTGTTCTTCCCTTACAACAGAGTTTTACGAACCGAAATCCTTCTTCACTCACGCGGCGTTGCTCCATCAGGCTTTCGCCCATTGTGGAAGATTCCCTACTGCTGCCTCCCGTAGGAGTCTGGGCCGTGTCTCAGTCCCAGTGTGGCCGATCACCCTCTCAGGTCGGCTACGCATCGTCGCCTTGGTGAGCCGTTACCTCACCAACTAGCTAATGCGCCGCGGGCCCATCCTATAGTGACAGCCGAAACCGTCTTTCAGTGTTTCACCATGAGGTGAAACAGATTATTCGGTATTAGCCCCGGTTTCCCGGAGTTATCCCAAACTATAAGGTAGGTTGCCCACGTGTTACTCACCCGTCCGCCGCTAACGTCGAAGGAGCAATCTCCTTCTCTGTTCGCTCGACTTGCATGTATTAGGCACGCCGCCAGCGTTCGTCCTGAGCCAGGATCAAACTCTCCATAAAAGAAATTTGAATAGCTCAAATTGTTTTGCTGGCATCATTTTGATGTCCAAAATTTTGTTTCGTTCACTAACCGAAGTTAGTTACTGAAAACTTTATTGATTACGTTTTGCTTGTTCAGTTTTCAAGGTTCATTATTCAAGTCGTTTTTCAGCGACTTCTTAATATTAACATCTCGCTCAAATCATGTCAACTACTTTTTTGAAAAAGTTTTTTATGTTTTTCATCGAGCATTTCGTTATGTCTTAGCGACAATTAATATAATACAATACCAAGATATCATTCGTCAACTACTTTTCTAAAAAAATATCGAGGTATTTTTAAATACCTCGATTACAAGCATACTACAGTCAATGCCCCATTTCTAGTGCCTCTTTATTGACCTTGTAATGACGGTGAAATATCATCTCATTTTTTGCAGCAATTGGTTCTATTTGAATATAGCCCTTATCCACTAAATATTCGACAAACACTTCTAAATCTACTGAGTAATTCATGAGCTCATGATGGTCATGCAATTCCTGAATCGTCCACATGTCTTTCGTTTGCATAACTTCTAATATATGCTGTGCACCATCACGTGTACGAGAATGAATTAAAAACTCACTTGCTAAAAACAATAATTCTAAGCGCTTTTCTATTGGCTCATTACTCGTCACTAGCTCTTCATACAGCTTGTAGATAGCAGGCTCTATTTTTTTCACTTGTGCCCAAACAGTAACTTCAGGGTATAGTCCGCTATCTATAATAGAAAGACGACCCAAATGATGTAATGAATCGACTACGTGATTATAAGCATCCAAGTAACTTCCTTTATCGAAGTATTCTTTCCCCTCCAGATATCTGCGAATTAACTTTGAGAATTGGATGCCTGTTTTAATTTTACGACCGCTATACGGGAATTCTTGCAATTCTATTTTTAATTTATGCAAAAATTCATTACGATCAAATAACACCCTTCCAAAGAAAATCCAATCGACTACCTTCTTATTAGAACCGATGAGCAACCATTTTCGTATTAACTTCTCTGTAACTGTATGTAGAGCTACTTTATTTCCTTCATATAAGTAATGTTTCGAAAAAACTGGCTGCTCTGCTTCTTTTACGATAATTAATAAAACTGTATCAAATGTATCTGTAACGTTACTATGTTCCGCACGCTTCTCCACTAAAATTACGCCTAATGTATTCGACTGACTCGCACGTTCTTGGTAGATTGGACGCAATACCTGCTCCATGTTCAGCCCCCCTTTATTCATATAGGTTCTCTTGTTCCGTTAAAAATTCGACATACTCTAAAAGTATTCCTTCTTTCATTCATCTCAAAGCTAAAATACTTCGCCCTTATATGTTATAGTAGATTTTAGATTGGGAGGCAAGATGAAATATGAAACCTTACAAAAGTAAAATTAATAAAATTCGTTCATTCGCATTAGCACTAATCTTCTTCGGTTTTATTGTCATGTACGGAGGAATTTTCTTTAAAAATAGCCCGATATTAGTTTTAATTTTCATGTCATTAGGTGTTTTATGTATTATCGGTAGCACAGTCGTATATGCTTGGATCGGGTTGCTTTCAACAAGAGCTATTCAAGTGGAATGTCCTAATTGTCATAAACATACAAAGGTTTTAGGGCGTGTTGATATGTGCATGTACTGTAATGAACCACTAACGCTCGATCCAACTTTAGAAGGTAAAGAGTTCGATCAATCCTATAATAATAAAACAAAAAAATCCTAGCCCTTGTAAGAGCTAGGATTTTTATTGTACTTTAGCAGTAGCAACTTTACATGATGGACAAGTGCCGTATATCTCTAAACGATGCGAGTGCACATCAAAACCAGTTACCTGTGATGCAAAATGCTCTATTTCGTCGAGTCCTGGATAATGGAAATCGACGATCTTACCACAGCATTCACAAATCATATGGTAATGGTCATTTGTCACGAAATCAAAGCGACTTGAAGCATCCCCATAAGTCAGTTCTTTCACAAGACCCACTTCACGAAATACGCGCAGGTTGTTATAGACAGTCGCTACACTCATATTAGGGAACTTTCCCTCAAGTGCTTTATAAATTTCATCGGCAGTAGGATGTGCCATTGATTGAATAAGATATTCCAAAATAGCATGACGCTGAGGAGTAATACGAACACCAGTTGTTTTTAACGTGTCCAGTGCATCCTGTAAATGCGTTGCAGACATCGTCATGCACCTCTTCCATAAGTATTATTAATTTATAATTGTTATAAATAGTGTATCCAATTCGCACTACTTCGTCAACAATCACACATTGCTTATTCTCAATAAATCAATGGCTGGCCCTTAATATCCTCTAGATAAATCCATCGTATTTTCTAAATCCGTGTCACCCTTCAGCCATTTTGTTAGGTTTGGCTTGAAAATTTCTAAGCTTCGTTCAACATAACGAGAAGAATGGCTAGATACATGTGGTGATACAATGACATTCGGTAACGTCCATAATGGATTGTCCGTTGACAGAGGCTCTTCTTCAAAGACATCTAAAACGGCGTAACCAATTTGCTCTTTTTTGATTGCTTGAATGAGTACCCTTTCTTCCACTAAATTGCCTCGACCAAAATTCATGAAGATGGCGCTATTTTTCATAGCAGCAAAATGCTCTTCTTTTAATAAATGGGTCGTTTCTTTTGTTTTTGGTAACACCGAAATAACGATATCCGCATTAGGTAAGGCCTCTTTTAATTGAGCGAAGCTAATCATCGTATCCATATACGCCGCTTCTTTTCCAGAGCGGTTGCAGCCAATCGTCGTCACGCCAAAAGCCTGCAATAAACGCCCAACTTCTGAACCAATCGCTCCTGGGCCTAAAATAAGCGCCGTACTATCTCGTAATTCCGTTTGCTGCGATTTTTTCGACCATTCACTTTTCTTTTGCTGCTCATACATCCAAGGTAACGCACGTTTAATCGCTAAAATATGGGCAAGCATTGATTCAGCCATTGGTGTTTTATGAATACCACGGACATTCGAAACTAAAATCTCACGTTCAATAATCGCTTGAGCTGGCATTTTTTCTATACCTGCCGAGGCAACGAAAATCCATTTTAGCTTTGTCGCATATTGGATACTTTCTTCTGTTAAATCTTCGCCATATGTAACTAAAACATCCGCTTGTTGAAGAACTTCATTCGATAAGCCACTTTTGAAGATAAAATCAACCTGTGGAAATTCTGCTAATAACGGCTCTCGTAAATCTGGTCTAGGTTCAAATGTAAAATAGATTTTCACTTTGCTGCCTCCAGTTCTGCTAAATAGGTATACACTTCTTCAATATGATTTTTTACACGTACTTTACGCCAAGCTTTTACAAGCTTACCCTCAGTATCAATTAAAAACGTTGAACGCTCTATGCCCATATATTCACGTCCATACATTTTCTTTAAAACCCACACACCATATGCTTCAGCAACGGTATGATCGTCATCAACTAATAAGGAAAATGGTAAACCATGCTTATCAATAAATTTTGTATGTTTGTTTGCGTTATCTGGACTAACACCCAGAACAACAGCATTTAAATGACTGAAGTCCTCGAACTTATCACGAAAATCACAGGCCTCCGTCGTGCAGCCTGGTGTCATATCTTTGGGATAGAAGTATAAAATAACATTCTGTCCTTTAAAATTAGCTAACTGCACCATTTCTCCCTTTTCATTCATTAGAGAAAAATCTGGCGCCTTTTGTCCCTCTAGTAAAGTCATAACAATCTCCTCCTCTGTAGGTTCTATTTTACTCTAAGTAACAAATCAAGTCATATCCCTTAATTTCTTTGGATTTCTTACAACGATAGGTCTACAATAGATTACGTATAAAAAGTTAGGAGGCAATTCTATGAATCACGCAAAATCTGAAGCAATACATGCAGAGGCTATACAGCATATCGTGGGTGGTGTAAACAGCCCTTCTCGTTCATATAAAGCAGTAGGCGGCGGTTCTCCTGTGGCAATGGCTCGAGGAAAAGGCGCTTATTTTTGGGATGTAGATGGCAATCGTTATATCGACTATCTAGCAGCATATGGACCAATCGTTACTGGTCATGGCCATCCTCATATTGCAAAGGCCATTACACATGCAGCTGAAAATGGTACATTGTTTGGAACGCCGACTGAATATGAGGTTACTTTCGCAAAAATGCTAAAAGAAGCCATCCCATCTATGGACAAAGTGCGTTTTAACAACTCTGGTACTGAGGCTGTTATGACAACTATTCGTGTTGCACGCGCCTATACAGGCCGAACAAAAATCATGAAATTTGCTGGTTGCTACCACGGTCACTTCGATTTAGTATTAGTAGCTGCCGGTTCTGGCCCAGCAACATTAGGAACGCCTGATTCAGCAGGTGTAACAACTTCGACTGCTGAAGAAGTTATTACTGTACCTTTCAATAGCCCTGAAGCCTTTACAGAAGCTATGAATAAATGGGGCGAGGAAATTGCTGCGATCTTAATTGAACCAATCGTAGGGAACTTCGGTATTGTGGAACCAAACCCAGGTTTCCTTGAATTAGTACATGCGACAGCAAAAGAAAAAGGTGCCTTAACGATTTACGATGAAGTCATCACAGCCTTCCGCTTCCACTATGGCGGTGCTCAAAATTTACTCGGTCTAACACCTGATCTAACAGCACTGGGTAAAGTTATTGGCGGTGGCTTACCAATAGGAGCATACGGTGGTCGTAAAGAAATTATGGATACAGTTGCTCCCCTCGGCCCTGCATATCAAGCAGGTACGATGGCTGGAAACCCTGCCTCTATGCAAGCGGGGATTGCCTGCCTAGAAGTGCTACAAACACCAGGTATTTACGATGAAATGGATCGATTAGGTGGAATTCTAGAAGAAGGTATTTTAGCTGCTGCCAAGAAGCATGGCGTAACCATTACGTTAAATCGCCTCAAAGGGGCACTAACGATTTACTTTACAGATGTGAAAGTAGAAAACTACGACCAAGCTGAAAACTCTGACGGTAAAATCTTTGGTCGTTTCTTTAAATTGATGCTTGAGCAAGGTATCAATCTAGCTCCTTCTAAATATGAAGCATGGTTCTTAACAACAGAGCATACGGAAGCAGATATTCTTGAAACTATTAAAGCTGTAGATACTGCGTTTTCTCAATTGTAAGCATGTGACAATACAAAGGCGACTTGTTAGTAAAAGTCGCCTTTTTCATATCAAGCATACAAATCTATGTATTTTATGTGCACTTCCTTCTATAATGTAAAGAAACTAAAAAATATTAGACAGAAAGGACATCTTTATGAAATTAGGTGCCCGTGTATTTAAAACTGGTGTCGCTATTGTCTTAGCACTGTTTATCGCAGAGTTATTAAAGCTACCTTCACCTGTTTTTGCTGGAATTGCAGCCATTTTTGCGATTCAGCCTTCTATTTATCGTTCATATCAAACTATTGTAGAGCAAGTGCAGGCAAATATTATAGGTGCGACTATCGCCGTTATGTTTGGCTTACTCTTTGGCCATCATGTTGTTGCCATTGGCATAGCCGTCATAATAGCTATTGGTTTAATGTTGAAGTTTAAACTTGAAAAATCGCTTTCGTTGGCGTTGGTGTCAGTCGTGGCTATTATGGAATTTCAAGGCGATGACTTCTTAACGTTTGGATTGATACGCTTTGTTACTATATTAGTTGGAGTGTTAGCAGCATTTGTTGTTAACCTTGTTTTCCTACCACCGAAATACGAGGTAAAGCTATTCCGTAAAATCTATATTTTACAGGACGATATTATTCGTTGGACACGACTTGCTGTACGTCAGGCTTCTGAGCATACATCCACAAAGGGAGCATTAAGTAAATTTAAAAGCCGTATGTTGCGCGTGGATACGCTGTATGATTTATTCAAGGAAGAGCGTAATTACTTCAAAAATAAAAAGTATGTGAAAGCACGTAAACTTGTAGTCTATCGTCAAATGATTTTAACTTCCAAAAAAAGCTTAGAATTACTACAGCGTTTGCATAAGCATGAAAACGAATTGGCGCAGCTACCTACGCAATTTCACTTGATGATACAGGAGCGACTTGATTCCTTATTAACATACCATGAACAATTGCTCTTGAAATATACAGGTAAATTAAAGCCTGAGCATTCACAGTGGAGTAAAAGCATCGACTATGTCCAACGCAATGAACTGATGGAAATTTTCATCAAGCAAGTCAACTTTGCTCGTGAAGAAGGCGATATGGAATTTTCTAGCTATCACCTACTTTATATACTATCGCGTATTTTAGATTATGAGGAAAATCTAGAGCATCTAGATACACTCATCGTATCCTATCAAAGTCATCATGGACATGAAATCAATGTAGAATTTGAAGAAGAATTCATTTAACTAGCGTTTTAAGCGACAGATGATCTTAAATCAAAGGGAGTTTGAACACCCGCTAAATCAAGATCAATCTGTCGCTTTTACTATACAAAAAAATCCTCCAAGTAGTGACCTACTTTAGAGGAAGGGTGTTAGTTTCGCAATGTTAGCAGCTGTTGCTCTGCTTGCTGACGTTTTACCGTTTGCTCATCACGTAAATGCTGATAATTTTCAATACCTGAAACAATAATGTCCCACATTTCTTCAAGGCTCTGTGTTGGGCCTGATTGCTGAGCCATAGCAGTGCTTAATTGCACCGCTTCATCGCTAGCTCCTCCGAATTGCTTCATACGATTTTCAAAGGCTGATGCAGATTGATTTTGTAATTGTTGTCGCCTATCATTCACCGCATTCATTAATCCCATTTTAAAAACAGGGATGGTCTTAACAAAAGCGCCATTAATTTGTTCAATCAGTTCACTATTGCCATGACGTAGCATTTCGATTTGCGGAGCTGTTAAAATGGCGACCATACGTGATTTTTCTAATTCATCTATTTTCTGTCGGAGCATTTCAGCAATTGCTTGCAAACTATTCAGCTCCATTTTCGCCACCTGATTACCAGCCTCGCTCTGCTTTTCATACATCGGAATCAATGTTGTTTGTACTTCATGTAATTTTATATCAGTAGCTACGATATATTTTTCTAGTTCAAGATAGTACATCAAGTCCTCGTTATATAATCGTGCAAGTATTCGATTATCCTTCGCTAATTCCTCTTCCATCAACACAAAATGATAATGAATTTTCTCAATATCTCTACCCAGTACATTGTATTTGGCAAATAAATCTTCATCATTTTTGGTTTTACGTGCAAATAGCTTTTTAAAAAAGCCCTTTTGCTCAGTAAAATCTTTTTTATCAAATGTCTGCATTAGAGCCTCAAGCTGCTTAAATAATTCATTTGATTCGAAGGATGTTGAGCGGGTGATAATAGCTAAAATCTGATCTGCAAATGTAGCTAATTTTGTCGCTGGCTCTTTTCCCAGCGCCAATAGTTCTAACTGATTTTTCACATTGATTCGATTAGCAATTTGCTGAACCTCTGCATGGTCTCGCAACTGTTCTTTGACGGCATCAGCGGTTTCTAAGGTCAGCTGCTCCAACGTCTTCGAGATATTTGACATTCGTGCCGCCTCCTTCCTGCCATTAGAAAAAACGATTAAAGAGTTTTTTAATGATTTTATCGGGTGCAGTTTTTTGCTGTTTTGGTTCTTCATAGGGCAAGTCAAATAGCATATGTTCTAAACGATGTACATCGAATGTATCCTCTTGCAAATGCTTTTCTAAGTCAAGTTGGCCTGTCGGATTATAAAATATAATATCCATACCAAAACGATTTAGAAATGCCAATAATGCCATATCCTCACGTGATAAAGCTGGTTGCTGAGGTGCTTGATATAATACCAGTTTGGGTACATCTTGTGAATAATCAAAGCTTTGCATTAATCGCAGGATATCCTGAGGAATCATGGTCATTTGTTTGAATAAAAATAACTGTAAATCATATAAAGTCTCATTTGGCTGTTGTTTCAACATGGGCTGCTCACAGGAAGTTTTTATCGTGTGGGCGATTGCACGCTGTAGCTCCAATGTTAACTCACCATATTGCCACCAATCACTTTGCATAATACGCTCTACTGACAGCTCCCCATTCACTAAGCAATGCTTATAATGAAAATGAAAATTGGCTCTGCTTGTTGCTGCATAAGGAAATTCCTGTACAAAAACGGTTTGCGAACTTACCAGTAATTGATGCATTTGATGCCAGTATTCTTCTCTTTGGCTTGAAACACCACTAATTTTTGCAAATATAACTGGGATGATTACCTCATCTCCAATCACTTCAAACTGCGGTCGAACCAAAGCCTTCTCTTTTGCATAAATAAAAATATCATCATATGTCATCCGTAATGTTAATGAACGTGGCATAAAATCTTTAAACTGCCAAGGCTTATAGACACCTGATTGTTGATCATGCATTAATTGTTCAAAATGCTGACTAGAGCGATAACCTACCGTTGCCTGCCGATCACGAAGCTTATCAGGAAATGGCTGTAAAGTTGTTTGATTAGCATATGCGTACGTGATAGAGAATGTATCGGTAGGGTCAATCTCTGCCAATTCATCTATTTTCGCTGGATGGAAAATTAAAACGTCACAGCCAAGCTCCATTAATAGTAATAAGAAATAACGCTGACTTATAGTGGTTTCCCCATACCAAACAACTTTAGGAAAATCATCCGTTGGTTTCATGGATTTTGTCCATATAATCCAATGGTTTTTTAGCCACTTCACCATATCAATTAAAAATCGGCGAAAATCATTTGCTAGCAGACCTAACGATTGTTGTTGTTGAAATAGTTCTACTACTTTAATGGTCGCTAGTTGTAAATGGCGATTCATAACACCATCATCATGCTTTGGTATTAACTGATGACCATACATCATCGCCACTAGACGATTAATAGATAGCCCTTTTGGTGTTTGTTGATGCTGCGATAAAATTGTTTGTATGGCTTGAAAATCCTTTTGTTCAATATGCTTATTTAATTCTTCACTTAAAATATGGATATTAGCGTTTTGTGACAATGTAAATAACGAATTGAAATAATCATCTTCTTCGATTGGTACACCTAATACACGAACAGCAATCCTACTAAAACTAACTTGTTGTGCTGTTTCTTCATAAAATGCACGATCCTTTGGTGAATCTTGAAACGCCTGTAGCCAATCATCAGGATGACGCTCCAACACTGATTTAATTGTGATTGTTTGCATACAAACGCACCTCCTAAAATCATCCTCAGCATATGCTGAAGCATTCATTTGTCATAGGACGACTCTACCTTATGACAAAAATAATTGAAAGCTTATACTATTGTCTGTTGTGAAGTCATCTGTAAAACCATATCTAGCAAATCTTTAGTAAATGCTTCACCATTGTAAGCCGAGTAAGTTGTATTTTGTAAAACTTTTGGCTGTTTATCCTTTAAATCTCCATGATTCGGTGTAAAAGCTAAATCAGCCATTGCCAGCATTCCGTAATCCATAATAGAATCCCCTGCCGCTATATGCACATCGTATGTACAGAACTCTTTCATATATTCGATAGCCGCTTCCTTCGTCAGTACCTTAGGCATAAAATACAATTTTTCACCTTGTAAAAGAACATACCAGCCGTACGTATCAAACTCTTGAATCATAGCTTGTAATTCCACGTGTGGTAAAGTTTCAAGATCCACATGGTGTACATAAAACAGATCATCTATATACAAAGAACGTTGTAGCCATGTATCGGATTTAATTGATTGAAAATGCTTTAACAGATCCTCTCGTGGGATTGAAGAATCCTCAATACGTCTACATAGTGTTTTCGTCCATTTTTCAGAGGGCTGGCCCTTTTCTAATATTGTACCCCCATTGCTTGTAATTGCAAAAGCAGGACACATATCACTAATAAAATGAATTCTTTTATATTGATGTAATGCCCTAGTCGTAACAGGTACAAATATTGTTTGTTGGTGTATTTGTTGCAATAGAGATGCTGTTGCCTGCGTCATCATGCTCATTGCTTTCTCCGCCTTGTGTTCAACGACCACTGTCTCTGTAACCGGCGGAAAACTCTCCATCATACGTTGAGAATAAATAAGCGTTCTATCTAAATCCGATGTAAATAGTATCATCATAATCTCCTCTATAATGCTTTGATTAAGCCACAACATGCATAGGACATATTCGAATATTCTTCTACCTGTACATTTTTTTCTTTGGCTAATAATAAAATATGTTCCAGTTCATGCAAGTACTGTGGATTAATTAAAATTTTCCAAGGTAACCGTCGAAGCAACACTCTAGTCGTCTCACCTACACCTGGTTTGATGAAATGAATATTCTCAATGCCAAAATCGCGTTGAATCTTTTGCACAGACTTCATGCCCTCCCAAGTAATAGGAGCGATGACCTGCTCTTGAAATTGTTGCAATATCGTACTCTGTACATGTTCAAAGCATGAGACGATACGTTCTATGTAAAGGTTAGAGACATCCATATCTTCTAACTCTTTGTAGTATTTAGCACCATGAAAGTCATTTGCATCCATGAACTGTAAATTTAACACTGTTCTACTCACCAATCCAGATACAGTCGAATTTAAACAAGCAGACGGGATTAAAAAGTCTTGACGAGTTCCATAGATGGCAGCACAATGCCCGGGATCAGCCAATACGGCTAAATTGGCATTTAATTGTCTGGGCTGTTGCGCATTAAATTTTTGACAGGATTGGATTAATTCATTGGTAATTGCCCCTTTTCCTGTCCAACCATCAATAAATTGAAGATTTCCTAGGGGATGCTCTGTCAAAATGTAACGGATCGCTACCTCATCAAACCCTCGACCACGTAGTATAGAAATAGAGTAATGTGGAATATTCACCCTATATCGCATGGCAATATACCGTTTGATTAAAATGCCAATGGGTGTACCTGCCCTTGCTAAACTAACAAGCACTAAGTTTTCTAACCCTCTATTTTCAATGATGTGCTCTGCCACCACTCCAACAGCGATGGCTATTCTCTCTGCATGCGCATCTAACGTTTTATAAAAAAGATTCATATAGGTGTTAGATGGTTGCCTTTCCATTGGTAGCATTTCAGAATAATGTGTGCCTGATTGAATAAGCTGTTCACGTTTTTCATTATCCAGTTCAAGATAAACATGCCCAATATCACGCAATAAAAATAGAACATCCTCTGGTGCATAGCTCCCCATTTTGTCTGGCTGCAAAGTTGAAATCATTGTTCTACCTCCCATTCATGCATACAAATCACGTAGACCTTGGCGTTACTTAATATTTGTAACTCATTTACCACACGAGCAACAACCTCTTTACTTGCTATACGTTCCACCATAAAGAAAAGTTCCGTGTAGGACTGGCTTTGTATATTATATAAATAATTATCAACGCCATTATTCTCTGGACTTTCAAAGGCTATTTTTTCAGTAATCGTGTATCCTAAATCGTCCGTACAATAGATCGGACTACGAGTAGTTGATTGAAAATAAACGTCGTTTCCTAAATAAGAGGCAATTTGCATAGGGACATACATAAACTCACCTGTTCCAATAACTAATGCCGGACCATCTGTACGAAGCTTTTGTAATTGCTTGGCGATGGTCTGTAACATTTTCTTTTGTTGAAAATGCTGTTTTGACGTGAGCATAAATCTCCCTGTTGCTACTATATAGGGTTGACTATTTACGAATTTATTCTCAGCAATAGATCGATAAAACTTACGATCAATAGATTCTTGAATTGGCCATAGTGTCAGATTATTTGTAGGTTGTGTTAGTATATTAGGCTGTGTGCTCGTTAAGCTTGGTATACCAGAACAGTTAAAGTGTCCACACATGATTGAGATGAACACAATGGAAATACCCCATTGCTCTTCTAATTGCTGAAAAATCTTTTGTTGCTGTTCAGAACACCAATCTAAAATAGAGAGCACAGCATACTGCTTAACTAACGGAAATTTCCGTCTTAATGTTTGAATGATATTAATAACCGTATTACCAGTAGTAATCTCATCATCAATTAACACAATGCGTTTAGCTTGTAGTAACACTTCTGGCTCCTCAGTATAAATTCTATGGCTTGTCGCATGGGAGTGTTCTTCCTCAAATGTAACAAATGGTTCAAAATCGGGAAGCACTTCACGTGTTGTGTGAATATACATTGCATTCGAATCGTATGCGTTAAATACCGCATGTCCTAGTGCAGTAGCTGTCTCGGCAAATCCAACGAACAATGTTTCTTGTGCTAACTCGAGGCTACCCTCTGTAGAATTTTGTACTTCTGACAAACCCGCACCCTCTTTTAAAGCTTTAACGACTGCTGATGAAGCTGCTACTTTTTGTCCAGTAAGATGCTGATGATACATCATGGCTAGCAGGGTCCCTGTCAGTAAGGGCACTTGCGGGCGCACAGCTAAATGTTTACCAAGTACGGTGCTTACAAACAAAAATTGCCTTTTCTTATTAATACGAGCTGCCATTTTAAACAAGTCGGTTAGCGCAAAATTATGCGGATTGTGGGTAATTTCAATATCGATTGAATAATCCGGTAAAATGCTTAATTTACTCATTTGTTGTTGCATAAACACTACCACCTATTTCTGAATTTAATAAGAGTGAGGCAAAATCGACAGATTCATGATAGACACCATAGACTTGTGCCTGTTTTAATATTCGCTGTGCCCATCTCATATGTGGTTTGATTTCATTCATCTTGTTCGCATAGTGACTTTTCATCACACCTTTGCGACCATCATTATTCTCTACAATACTTAGCGCATCTAAATATTCTTCATAGGAAATGACATAGAGGGCATGAACAACACGGATATGACTAGGATGAATAATTGTTTTTCCCACAATACCATTTTGTTTATCCATTAACACTTCTTTCATTAATCCATCTAAACAATCGTCTAATAATGCTTTCCTCGTATCAAGAGCTCCCTTTTCACTAAATGGTGTTTCTCTTAATGCAGGCTTTAATACACGCTGATTACTAAAATACTCCCACACAGGCCCCGAGATAACAAACCCATCTTCCTCACGACCAAGGACGTTGACAATATCTGCAATACAATCACGGATCACACTGATATCATAAATGGTCGAGTCCATACGACGACGAATTCCATAAATGCCACAGAAATCAGTGGCACCAATACGTACATTTAATACACGAGCTCTGTATTGATGTAGCACTGCCTTAATGTCTAATAATGCTTCCATGCGAGATTCCTTATATAGCACCTCACGGCTCTCTAAAATTGGCATACCATATAGAATTAAGTCATTTTCTAAAATTGTTTGTTCAAGAAGCTCAAAATAACGGGCGCCCTGTGCTGCTGTAAACTTTGGAAATACATAGCCCGTTAGTATTTCTTGCTTTTTCCCTAAAATAGTTGTTAATCTTTGAAATTGCTCAACATGACGTACACGAATAAAAAGTAATGGTAGATCCTGAAGTAATAATTTTTTTTGTTGATAGAGTGCATATAGCTCACTAATATCCTCCATCAACTTCGCTTCACAATCTCGTAATTCTATATCGCCTACTGCATCCTCCAGATCAATGACGAGTGATGTGAGTTCTTGATATTTTTGTGATTGAATCAAACTCACAATTGCAGGCATAGAAGCTGGCATATACAGAGTCGCACCTAGAGCATATGATAAAATATCTGGCGTTTCCCACTTAGTAAAAGGCTGTGGCTTCTTAAAAAAAATCGTCTCTGCTTCTGTTGCAAAGTGTTGCATCTAATCCTCTCCCCGATAACTATGCCTTTTGTGAAAAAAGCACTGTATCAGCCTGTTCTATACAGACCAATACAGTGCCTTGTTTACACTGCTGTTTTCTTATTCACCTTGTGAACAACAAACGTCAATAAGAATGCAGCAATTAAAATAATAAAGAATACTTCATGTGAAAGATGGAATCCAAAAATACTAGCAAACATTTTCAATGCAATAATGGCAATTAAAATATAGGCAGTCGTTTCAAGTTCTGGTACTCGTTCAATCAATGAAAGAAATACACCAGCGATGGTACGCATCATAATAATGCCTAAAACTCCACCTAATAAAAGAACCCATACTTGATCGGATATGGCAAATGCCGCTAATATAGAGTCTACTGAAAAGGCGATATCCATTAATTCAACTGAAATAACAGTCGCCCAGAAAGTACCAAAGACTCGAACCATCCAACCTGTCTTCTTAAACTCGTGTGCGTCTCCTTCATCAGTGCTTTTATTTTTAAAATGTAATATGACTAACCACATTAAATAAGTTGCACCGATCACTTTAACAATAGAGAATTTTACGAGGTAAACGCCAATACCGATGAAGAGAAATCGGAAAAAATAAGCCCCAAACATCCCATACATTAGCGCTTTTTTCCGCTGATGCTGTGGAAGATGTTTAACAAGTACTGCTAAAACAAGCGCATTGTCTGCAGACAATAGCCCCTCCATAATAATCAATGAAAAAATAAGGCCCCATGATACTGGATCTGTTAAAACTTGTCCCCACATCTGCCAGTTAAAAAACTGTGCATATGTATTTAATATCTCGTTTATTACATCCACCGAAGATCCCCCGTCATGTACCTATACCCTACTCGTTACTGTAGGCCATATGCGTTGATTAATGCTGCTAGTCCACCCTGATAGCCTGAGCCTACTGCGGCAAATTTCCACTCGCCATTATGACGGTAAAGCTCACAAAATACAACGGCAGTTTCAATACTGAAATCTTCGCCTAAATCATAGCGTAATACCTCTGATCCCGAATCTTCATTTGTCAATCGAACATAAGCATTTAGTACTTGTCCGAAGTTTTGATGACGACTCTCAGCATCATAGATAGTAACCGTTACCACAATCTTTTCAATTTGAGGTGATACTTGCTTTAAGTTGACAAGAATCTTTTCATCATCCCCATCACCTTCACCTGTACGATTATCACCTGTATGAACAACAGATTGGTCTAGACTCGCTAAATTATTATAGAAGATAAAATCTTGTTCATTACGACATTTACCTGATGCATCTAGTAAAAATACAGATGCATCGAGGTCAAAGTCTTGCCCACCATCAAATTGCTTAACATCCCAGCCTAAGCCAATGCCAATGCTATTTAATCCTGGGTCTTGCTTGGTTAAATCAATACGTTGCCCTTTACTTAATTGAATAGCCATTCAAAATCTCCCTTTCTGTCCAAAGATGAAATTTTAGTTTACACTTAAGCCGTAATCATTACATAAAGCAGCTAAGCCACCTTGGTAGCCAGCACCAATTGCATTAAATTTCCATTCTCCATTATGGCGGTATAATTCCCCTACTACGATAGCTGTTTCAATACTGAAATCCTCGCCTAAATCATAACGGATAATTTCCTCGTTGGAAGCAGCATTAACAATACGAATATACGCATTAGACACCATTCCGAAATTTTGACTACGAGACTCTGCATCATGGATTGTTACAGTGAAGGCTAATCGTTGAACATGAGCAGGCACTTGCGTTAATGCAACTTTTACCACTTCATCGTCACCTTCACCAACACCCGTTAAATTATCGCCCGAATGTTCAACTGAACCGTTGCCACCTGTTGTATTGTTGTAGAAAATAAAGTCATTTTGATCAGCTACTTTGCCTGTATCAGCCAGTAAAAATACAGAAGAATCTAAATCAAAATCATTACCACCGTCATATTTATTTGTATCCCAGCCTAAACCTACAACAACATTTGTTAATCCTGGATTTGTTTTTGTTAAATCTACCTTTTGACCTTTTTGTAGTGAAATTCCCATACTCTTTATTCCTCCTATATAGTCATTTATTTATTGATATCTTCGAACAACATCGCCAAGTTTTATATCATTCGTTCCCGTACCAACTGCAGCAAATTTCCAGTCACTATTATGACGGTAAATTTCTCCACAGACTAACGTCGTTAAATTCGAATAATTATCAGTTAAATTATAGCGAATTAGTTCGCTTCCTGTCCTGTCATCATACACACGAATATATGCATTTTGAATCATACCGAAATGTTGATTACGACCTGCTGCATCATAAATGTTTACAACAAACACAAGCTTGTTATATTGCGTTGGTACAGACGATAGCTCAATTGTAATTACTTCATCATCGCCATCGCCGTCTCCTGTTAAATTATCACCAGAATGTCGAACAGAGCCGCAATTACTTGTTAATTTTCCAAAGTAAACAACATCGTCTCCCGCTATCACCTTATCATCTTGCAGCATTAAGACTGAAGCATCACAGTCTATGCTTCTGCCACTGCCACTATTTCTACTAGAAAATAAACCACCTAAAAAGCCGCCACTTTTCTCTTGCGCTACAGGGTCCCACCCTAAGCCTACTTTAATTTTATTTAAACCTGCGTTACCTTTTGTTAAATCAACTCGTTGCCCTTTTTGTAAATTAATCCCCAATTTTAACACCCTCCTCAAATATGTATTTCAACTGAAAGATTATATGGTAAGTAATAATCTACTAAAATAAAATTTTTCTACTTTTTAAGTCTAAAATAACGTGACAAAAAATTCAATTAATGGCTCCTAAAAGATATTTTCGCTTATTTTTAGAAAATTCCTCCTGTTACCTACTACTCTTTAAAACGACTTTGCTGTAAAAGAGTTCCTTTTATTCCCTTTCGTATAGATGGGCAAAATAGCTAAAAAAAAACCTTCTAACTAGTAGAAGGCTATAGTATTTAACTAACTTTTCATCTTTGGATCGAGTGCATCTCTTAGGCCATCTCCCATCAGGTTAAAGCCAAGAACCGTTAGCATAATTGCTAATCCTGGGAAAATCATAGTCCAAGGAGCATTTAATAAAAACTTTCGAGCATCTGCTAACATTTTTCCCCACTCAGGTGCTGGTGCTTGAGCGCCCAGTCCGAGGAAGCCTAATGCTGCTGCTTCGATGATGGCAGTCGCAATTGCAAGCGTTCCTTGTACAATAATAGGCGTCATAGAATTCGGCAAAATATGTGAAAATAAAATTCGTGAATCACGCATGCCGATTGCTTTTGCTGAGACAATATACTCTTCTTCTTTGACGCTCAACACTTTGGAACGAATTAAACGTCCAAAATTCGGTATGTTAATAATGGCAATGGCAATTAATGCATTTTGTAAGGATGGTCCTAGTACCGACACAACAGCAATCGCTAATAGCATACTAGGGAAAGCGAGCATAATATCAAAAATACGTGAAATAATTGTATCAATCCATTTACCATAATAACCGGCGATAATACCAAGCAAACTACCAACAATTACCGATAAAACAACTGAAAAAAAGCCTACCCATAGCGAAATTCGTGCACCATGAATGATTCTAGAAAAAATATCTCGCCCAAAATCATCTGTTCCAAACCAATGATCACCTGATGGTGCTAGTAAACGCTTCGATAAATCTTGTTCATTTATCCCTTGTGGTGCAACGAGCGGTCCTACTACAGCAAGTAATATAAAAAATATAACAATCCCTGCACCTATTAAAGAGATTTTGCTCTTTTTAAAGCTTCGCCAGCCCTCTAACCATGGACCGACCGCTCGTTCTTGAACTGGTGCTGCTTCTTTTTTTATGTCAATTGCTCCAGTCATCATTGCAGCTCCCTTCTATTTGTATTTAATACGTGGATCAATCACTGTATACAGTAAGTCCACGATTAAGTTAATCATGATGAAAATAAATGCAACGATTAGAATACCTGATTGAATGACAGGATAATCCCTGAAGCCAATCGCATCATAAATATAACGACCAATGCCTGGCCAACTAAAAATCGTCTCTGTTAGAATGGCTCCCCCTAGTAGTAACCCCGTCTGTAACCCGATTACCGTTATTACAGGAATAATAGCGTTCTTTAAAGCATGCTTATACACAACAATAAACATTTTTTGGCCTTTTGCTCTTGCAGTACGTACATAATCTGAGCGCATAACTTCTAACATAGAAGATCTTGTGATTCTTGCAATAATAGCCATAGGAATGGTTGCCAGTGCAACTCCCGGTAATATTAACCTCTTTACAACTTCAATAAATTGATCGAAGCGCCCTTGAATGAGCGTATCCAATAAATAAAAATGGGTTATAGAGGTTATTGGATTTCGAACATCCTCTCGACCAGAAGTAGGTAACCAGCCAAGCTGACTACTAAATGTCCACTGTTCCATCAAGCCTAGCCAGAATACAGGTACAGATACACCAACTAATGCCACCACCATCGCTGTATAATCGAACCAAGAATTTTGGAACCATGCAGAAATAATACCCGCATTCACCCCAATAACAATGGCAATAATCATTGCGAAAAATGCAAGTTCAGCTGTTGCTGCTAAGTATGGAAAAATTTCTTCTGATACAGGTAATTTTGTACGTAAGGAAACACCTAAATCTCCCTGAAAAATGCCTGCTAAATAACTAAAATATTGTGTATACCAAGGCTTATCTAATCCTAAACTTGCGTTTAACGCCTCGACCGCCTCTTTTGTCGCCTGTTGTCCTAAAATAACTTGTGCTGGATTACCAGGTATTGCGCGTATCAACATAAAGACGATAAAAGTCATTCCAAGCAAAACTGGGATTAGCTGGAGTAAACGTCTCCCCATATAGTGAAGCATCTTCATCACCTCTCTATGATTTTCATAATCTACTTTGAAGTCTTTATATACTGTTGAAAGGTTGAACCTTCACCAAACGATTTTGAATGTTTAGATGAGTGATCTTTCACACAGGAGAAAATGATTATCTATTACTAGAAAAGAATCTGCGAGATTTCCACGGCTTACCCGCAGAAAAGCAAGCAGATTCTTTTAAACTCCTCTATTCCATTACAAAATGAAGTTTACTCTTGAATATCTACTGCATCTAAACGGTCAGAACCTGTAGGATGCGCAATATAATTCGTCACTTTTGCATTAGCAGCTAAAATTGGAATAGAGTGAGCAAGTGGAACCCATGGAGCATCCTCAGAAATCATGACTTGAGCTTGCTTATAAAGTTCATTACGCTTGTCCTCATCAATTTCAGTTTGAGCAGCTGTCAATATTTTGTGTAATTCTGGATTGTCATAGAATGTATAGTTGTTAGAACCGATATTATCGCCGTCTAATAACGTGTATAGGAAATTATCTGCATCTCCATTATCACCTGTCCAGCCAAGTAAGAATGCATCCGCTTCACCATTTTGTGCTTTTTCTAAATAAGTAGCCCATTCAAATGATACAATTTTAGATTTAATGCCTACATCCTCTAAGTTCTTTTGAATCGCTTCTGCTACTTTTTGTCCGTCTGGCATGTATGGACGTGGTACTGGCATTGCCCATAGCTCAATTTCTTTACCATCATAGCCTGCTTCAGCAAGTAATGCCTTCGCCTTTTCAGGATCATACGTATAGCCTGTAACCTCATCGTTATAACCTGAAATTACTGGTGGCATTGGGTTTTTCGCTGGTTCAGCTAGTCCTTCATAAAATGCATCCACCAATGCTTGCTTATCAATTGCATAGTTGACTGCTTGACGCACTTTTACATTATCGAATGGTGGTCGAGTCACTGTTAAACCTAGATAACCAACGTTCATAGATGGACGTTCGATTAATTGTAATTTAGCATCGCCTTCGATTGTTGCTTTATCAGATGGACTTAAACCATCAGCCACATCAATATTGCCTGCTAACAAATCATTTAAACGCGCAGAGTTATCTGGAATAGAACGATAAATCACTTTATCTAATTTTGGATAGCCATCAATATAGTAGTCTGGGTTTTTCTCGATCGTTACAGAATCATTACGTACCCAGCTAACAAATTTGAATGGGCCTGTTCCTACTGGATTTGCAGATAAGCCTTCTTCATCTGCCTCAAATGCTGTAGGCGAAGCAATCGCAAATGGGGACATGGCTAAATTCTTTAGGAATGGTGCTTGTGGTTGACTTAACTTAAATACAACCTTATAGTCACCTTCAGCAGTAACTGATTCGATTACTTGTTTGTCTCCAACGACAAATTGGGAGCTAAAATAAGGATATTTATCAGTACTTGACTTCCAACGTTCAATATTTTTTACAACTGCCTCGGCATTAAAATCTGTACCATCATGGAACTTCACACCTTCTTGTAGCTCAAAAGTATAAGTTAATCCATCTTCTGAAGCCTCCCATGATTTTGCTAACCCAGGTTGAATCGTTACATCTTGTTCGCCAAAGTTTACTAATGTTTCATAAATATTAGCTGTTACCGTAAAAGATTCACCATCTGTAACAACAGCAGGGTCTAGTGCTACTGAATCTCCACCACGACCATACACTAATATTTTTGGTTCACCACTGCCAGCTGTATTGCCACCAGTTGATGTATCTTTACTACCCGTATCCTTAGTATCTGAGCCGCCACAAGCTGCTAAGATTGTCGAGAGAATAAGGAGTAGCATTACACCTAAAGTCCAAAGCTTCTTTTTCTTCATTAAATTTCCCCCTATGAGTTTTTTATATCATTGAATGTTGAAGCGCCTCATAAAGATGGCAAGCAACATAATGACCCGGTTTTACTTCTTGCATTTTAGGTACTACTTGTGAGCATTGCTCCTTTTTAAAAGGACATCTCGTATGGAAAGTACAACCGCTTGGCGGGTTTGATGCACTCGGAATATCTCCAGAAATAATGATCTGTTCCCGTTCAAACATCGGATCAGGAACAGGGACCGAAGATAAGAGTGCCTGTGTATATGGATGAAGCGGTTCAGCATATAAGTCCTCACTCGCTGTCAACTCTACTAATTTACCTAGGTACATTACGCCAACACGATTGCTGATGTGGCGCACTACCCCTAAATCATGGGAAATAAAAATATAAGTCAGCTTTAAATCCTTTTGCAGCTTTTGCAATAAATTTAATACTTGTGCCTGAATGGACACATCTAGCGCAGATACTGGCTCGTCCGCAATAATTAAGCGCGGGTTGGTCATCAAGGCTCTAGCAATTCCGATACGCTGCCTTTGCCCTCCGCTAAACTGGTGCGGATAACGCTTGATATGATATTCATTCAATCCAACAATCTCAAGTAGCTCCAATACCTTTTGTTTCCGCTCTTTGGCATTTCCTATGCCATGAACAATAAGGGGCTCCTCTAAAATTTTGCCGATGTTATGGCGCGGATTCAATGAGGCATAGGGATCCTGAAAAATCATTTGAATATCTCTACGTGCCTTCCTCATTTCATTATTGGATAATTCTGAAATTACTTTACCTGCGAATTCTATTTTACCTTCCGTTGGCTCCAATAAACGCATTAATAAGCGGCCTGTTGTGGATTTACCACAGCCTGACTCTCCAACAATGCCTAATGTTTCTCCCTCAAATACCTCAAATGAAACATCATCCACCGCCTTCACATCCCCGGCATGTGAATTCAGGACACCCTTTCGAATAGGAAAATATTTTTTTAAACCATCAACCTTTAATAACGCTTTCGACACGCTGTTCCACCCCCTGCTTCTCTAGTAAAAAACATCTCGATTTATGGTTCTCTGCTGCCTCAAATAAAGGTGGTGTTTCTTGTAAACAACGGTCCATCGTATGTTCACAGCGTGCCGCAAATCGACAGCCGACCTGGATGCTCCCAGGTTTTGGTACACTACCAGGAATAGAATATAGATTGTCCTTTTTATAACGCATATCAGGTACTGATTGAATAAGTCCCTGTGTATAAGGATGTTTCGGATTAGTAAAAACTTCTTGAATCGGTGCCTCTTCCACGATTTGTCCAGCATACATTACAATCACTCGCTCACAAGTCTCCGCTACAACGCCCAAATCATGTGTAATTAACAACACAGCTGTATTCAACCGTTTATTTAAGTCTTTCATGAGCTGTAATATTTGAGCCTGAATCGTCACATCTAATGCGGTTGTAGGCTCGTCTGCAATTAATACTTGAGGATCACAAACAAGTGCCATGGCAATCATAACCCTTTGACGCATTCCACCAGATAGCTGGTGGGGGTAATCCTTTAACAATTCCTCAGCCCGTGGTAAACCGACAAGTTTCATAATTTCAACCGCTCTTGCAAACGCATCCTTTTTCGACCATTTAGGATTATGAATTTGAATCGCTTCTTTAAGCTGGTCACCAATCGTAAACAATGGATTTAGAGAAGTCATTGGTTCCTGGAAAATCATCGCAATGTCTTTTCCACGTATTTTTTGCATTTGTTTATCTGTACATAGCGCTAGATTTTTGCCATCTAGCAAAATTTCGCCACCTGTTATTTTCCCTGGTGGTGATGGGATCAATCCCATGATGGACAGCGACGTAACGCTTTTTCCGCTTCCCGACTCTCCTACAATTCCTAAAATTTCTCCTTCATGGACAGAAAAATCGATATCATCTACAGCAGGAATTTGTCCATTATCTGTGAAAAAGGTTGTTTTTAAACCTTTTATTTCTAGTAGCTTCTTCCTCATGCGCAACGTCCCACCCTACCTATATTTTACTTAGTTGTATAATGTTATTAATAGCATACTATAACTTTTGTTAAATTCCCTATTTTCAGATAATTCTACCTAAAAATCTTTGCTCTTTCAATCACTAATATTCTCCAAATTACATAGTATTTCTACATTAATCTCATTTCATAATAACTAAATCTTATAAAGAGATAGTTTTTTCGCCTTTATAACAAAAAAGTAGCCTTCCATTTATCATTAAATGAAAGGCTATTTTGAAAAAATTCCATAAATCATATAATTTTTAATCTAAATGCTGTACTTGGAATAAATTATAATAGGTTCCTTGTCTGTTCATTAATTGTTCATGTGTACCATTTTCTATTAATTGCCCATGATCTATGACGAAAATCTTATCCGCATGGGTAATTGTAGACAGACGATGTGCGATGATAATGGTCGTCCGTTCATGAGCAAGTTTATCAAGTGATTCTTGAATCAATGCTTCACTTTCTAAATCTAACGCAGAAGTAGCTTCATCAAGAATTAAAATCGGTGGATTTTTTAAAAATACTCGCGCAATAGCAACCCGTTGTTTTTGCCCGCCGGATAGCTTTACACCTCGTTCTCCAACCTTTGTATCATAGCCATTAGGCAAACCCATAATAAAGTCATGTGCATTTGCAGCTTTAGCTGCCTCAATGACTTGTTCATCTGTTGCATCTGGTCGTCCCATTAAAATATTTTCTTTAACAGAATCACTAAAAAGTATATTATCTTGCAGAACAATACCAATCTGTGAGCGTAACGAATGTATAGTGACATCTCGTACATCGTGTCCATCAATCGTCACCTTACCACTTGTTGTATCGTAAAAACGAGGAATCAAACTGATAATCGTGGATTTACCACCACCACTCATCCCAACAAATGCAACAGTTTCTCCAGGATTAATCGTAAAATCGATAGCATTTAAAATAGATGCGCCAACTTTTTCATATTGGAAGGACACGTTGTGAAAGCAAACTTCCCCATTTGCACGTGGTAGTTCACGAGCATTGTCCTTGTTTTTCACTTCATAGGGCTCATCTATTAATTCAAACATCCGATCCATTGAGGCGATCGACTGCGTCAAAGTAGTCGAGGCACTTACAAGGCGGCGAAGTGGACCATACAATCGTTCAATATAAGCAATAAAAGCAACCATTGTTCCAACTGAAAGTGATCCATTTATGACTTGGTAGCCCGCATAGGCTATGACAAGCAATGGCGCTACATCCGTGATTGTATTAACTACTGCAAATGACTTAGCATTCCACTTTGTTTGGTCGAGTGCCTTTTCTAAAAATTCCCCATTTGCTGTATCAAATATTTTTTGTTCATGCTTTTCTAGCGTGAAACTCTTAATAATGCTCATACCAGCTACACGTTCATGTAAATAACTTTGTACACCCGCAAGTGCTTGAGAACGTTTACGGGTTAAAGCTCGCAGTTTGCCAAAAAAGTATTTCACACTTAATGCATAAAATGGGAAAGCGACTAATGCGACTAACGTCAGCTTTACATCCATTGTTAGCATAATGACAATCGCAATAATAATCGTCGCTAGGTCCAGCCAAACATTCATTAAACCCGTCATAACAAAGTTCTTCGTTTGCTCAACATCATTAATGACCCTTGATATAACATCTCCAGCACGTGTATTGGCATAATATTTTAAACTTAATCGCTGTAAATGTGCGTAGATTTCCTTACGAATATCAAACAACACCTTATTACTAACGTGTTGTGCAAAATATTGACGATAATACTCGATTGGTGGACGGATAATAAAAAACACAATAATGGTTCCGCCTAACCAATATAACAGCTCTTTTGTTTTATCTACATCTGTTAGGTCTTCTGCTGCAATAATATCATCTAACACAATTTTAATGAGTAGTGGAATAAACAGGGGAATAGCAAATTTCACTATACCAATGATAATCGTTAAAATAATTTCCCATGTATATGGTTTTACAAAGCGCATATACCGCTTTATGCTTCCCAACTTTTCATCACATCCTTACAAAAAGAAACAGACATTCGATTATGAATGCCCTACGTATTATAGCAATATTTTGATTAAAATACAGTTATATTGACTTTACAGCGAACTATTTTACTTCTCTCTTTACAGATGGCTGTACCAAACAAAAAAACACCTATTAGGTAAACTAATAGGTGTCACTAACAATCATCTGACTGCATATCAAGCTGGAACTTGTAACGATTTGTCCAGACATCGATGAAGTCGGGTGCAAATGGTCCTCTTTTTTGTTGAATCCAGCTTATTAATTTATCGACATTGCGCTTTAAAATTTTATCAATGACTTCAGGATAAGACATTTCCTTACGATGAAGCTCATATTCATCCTCATCTAAGAGGGTATAAGACATGTCAGGATAAACTTTAATGTCTAAATCATAGTCGATATATTTAATGGCATTATTATCGAAAACAAATGGTGAGCTTAGATTACAATAATAATACACACCGTCTTCACGTAGCATACAGATGATGTTAAACCAGTGTTCCGCATGAAAGTAACAAATAGAAGGCTCTCTCGTTAGCCATGTACGACCATCAGATTCTGTCACAAGGGTCCGTTCATTCGCACCGATAACGATATTCTTTGTTCCTTTTAAAACCATCGTTTCTTGCCAAACACGGTGGATACGGCCATTGTGCTTATAACTATGTATTTGTATCGTTTCTCCTTCTACCGGTAATGCCATTTTGAAGCCCACCTTTTCGTCTATGCTACCTAAATCTAGCAGTCTCTAGTATATTATAGCAATGTGTACGCGAAAGGTGTAGTTAGAAAACCACAAATTTCACTACGCCATTTTGAATTAGTATAAAATTTAGTCAATTAAAGCGATTTTTATAATCTTGTCAGCCTCAGTGGGATTATTTAATTAATTGCACAGCTATACCACTTTTAGAGGATTTTCTTAGCAATTAGAAAGGGGCTGTCTTTTTCATCTTTTCGGATTTTAGACAGCCCCTTAGAGGTAAATGCAGTTATGCAGTTACAAAGTGTTACTCACCTAAATCTTGGTTAGTTTTAGAGAAACGGCCTGAAGCTGGAGCTTTCTTTTGCTCTGCTTTCGCATTTTGCTTTTGCACTTCATTTACGTCCGTTTCATAACCAAACTCTTCACTTTGACGTTGCATGTTTTTATTCGGTTGGAAATTTTGGTTGTTTTGTTTTTTCATCCTTCATTCACCTCCACGCTAGTTATTGTGTACTGAGGTGATGACTTTTATGCTCATGAATTGATTATTTTAAGATGGATTTAATTTCCTGCGATTTACTTTTTGACTTCTTCCCAAATTTTTAGCATCGGGACAGGCATCGGCAAAAGTTCGATTTGCTCTCGGCTTAGCCAATCGCCCTGGCCAAAAGTCTCACATTTCATATAATAGCTATTTATATGCCAAGTTAAATGTGAAAAAACATGTTTAAATGTAAGCAACTCATGTTTGGCATGAACATTTACTGTAAATTCTTTTTTAAAGTTTTCTACTGTAGATTGGCTTGTATCAATCATCGGAAATTGCCATAGATTAGCAAGTAGACCTTTCTCAGGACGCTGCTGCATTAAAAATCGTCCGTTTTCATCTTCACATACAAGGACATCATATGTAAGGTGCTTCATTTTTATTTTTTTTGATTTGACAGGTAATTTTTCTGGTTCCCCTTCATTAAACGCCGTACAATATTCTCGTACTGGGCATAATAAACATTTGGGCGAGGTAGGTGTACAAATAAGCGCGCCAAGTTCCATTAAACCTTGGTTAAAAGAGGAGGCATGCTCAGGATCAATGAGTTTCTCCACCGCTACTTCGAAAACTTTCTTCGTTTTTGGCATAGCGATGTCATCATGTATATCAAGCACCCTACTTAAAACTCGCATAACATTACCGTCTACTGCATGTTCAGGCTTGTTGTAGGCAATACTTAAAATAGCACCTGCAGTATAGGGACCAACACCTTTTAATTTTGATATTTCGTGGCGATTGTCTGGTACTACGCCTCCGTAATTTTCTAAAACCTCACGAGCACCTGCTTGTAAGTTGCGAGCTCTAGAATAATACCCAAGACCTTCCCAATACTTCAGTAAGTATTCTTGTGGTGCTTCCGCAAGCAAATCTAATGTTGGAAAACTTTCCATAAAACGATTGTAATAAGGAATAACTGTGTCGACACGTGTCTGCTGTAGCATCACTTCTGATACCCAAATTTTATAAGGGTCAGTTGTATGTCTCCACGGTAAGTCGCGTTTCTCAGCGTTAAACCAGTTGACTAAAGATTGTCGAAATTCTGTTACATATGGGTAATTCACAGTGACCTCCGTTGTTTTTACGATTTAATTTATGATGAAAAGGGTATACAATTAAGAAAAGAACATTCGGGTTTAGTCGACAAAAATCGTCTCCTTTGCTTGAATGTCATAAAATTTAATAGATCTTTTATTATTATTGAAATAAAGATGTATGCACATTGTACTCGATTTTACCGCATACTAGGAGTGGATATTTTTGGATTCAGGTACACATTTCGTTATGGGTATTGCCCTTGGCGGTCTTGCATTAGCCGACCCTGTAGTAGCCAATCATTCAATGACTTTTACAGCAGTAATGGCAGGGACAATTATTGGCTCACAAGCTCCAGATGTCGACACTGTGTTAAAGCTACGTAATAACGCTATCTATATTCGACATCATCGAGGAATTACACATTCACTACCAGCTGTGGCTATTTGGCCTATTTTAATTACAGTTGTTTTATCGCTTATTTTGCAAGACGTAAATGTGTTTCATTTATGGCTTTGGACCTTTTTAGCTGTTGGCCTTCATGTCTTTGTTGATATTTTTAACGCCTATGGTACGCAAGCAATTCGACCATTCTCTAAAAAATGGGTAGCATTAGGTGTCATCAATACATTCGATCCAATTATCTTTTCCTTACATTGCCTCGGTATTGTTTTATGGGCATTTGGCACAAATCCAGTTTGGACATTTAGTATCATGTATATCGTAATAGTGATTTATTATATTTTACGATTTGCTGTTCAAAGAGCTGTAAAAAAAGCTGTGCATCATACCATTCAGGACGAGGAATATGTTATTGTAGCACCTACAATGCGCTTCTTCCACTGGCGAATCGCAGCCAAGTCTAAGACTCATTATTATGTTGGGCGTGCTTATGGAAGGACTGTTAATATTTACGATAAATTCGAAATCAAGCCTTTACCTAAAACTGCTGTTATAGATGCGGCAATGAAAGATTCTAATCTAGCTGCATTTGTGTCCTTCTCCCCAATGTACAGATGGGAAATTTCAGAACTTGAAAATGGCTTAACAGAAGTAAGGTTAATCGATTTACGTTATCGTAGTGATAATCGCTATCCTTTCGTAGCTGTTGCACATTTAAACGATGATTATGAAATTGTTACGTCTTATACAGGGTGGATTTTTACAGAAGATAAATTACAGAAAAAGCTACAAATTGGCGCGAGTAATTAAGCAGTAAACCCTGACCACTAGTGGTCAGGGTTTTATTATTGTAACATATCATCACTAGCATCTAAGAAATGAGCATATTTCGGATTGCGCCCTGCAAAAATATGTAATTTATCACCATAGCTTGCAATTAATTGACGCACAAGATTTTCTGTGTACTCTGCCCCACGATAAGCATAGCCTGCTTTCGCAGCTGTTGATTCAAAATCACTCCATAATAATTCCACCCAAACTCGTGCCCGTCCAACAGACATTTGCGGATTTTTTGCTAGTAACTCTGCTGTTAATTTTTCAATTTTCTCTTCCATTTACTTACCCGCCTTTACAGGGGATAATATCGATACAGGTAATGCCTCTTGGTACTTATCCCCGCCTAAACGATGTCCCCAAGCAAAGCGACCCTTTAAATAATCTACTTGGAAAAACTCATTATCTGAACCATCAATACGATACATTTCTCCAGGAACAATCGTATCCAGATCTACTAAATACGCTGCTGCCATTAAAGCTTTACGCTCATAAACAGCAAACTCATTGAGAATTCCTAGCTGTTCTGCCTTTCGAGCTTTCTCTTTTAGAAAAGCAATTTCTTCTCGCAGTTCGTGCTCGGTCATCGCAGCATAATTTTTTTCGTTCATTCTTCATTCTCCTTCTCTTCTATAAAACGATCTATTATTTCTATAGGAAAACCCTTTTGATAGAGCGCCTGTTTAACTTTCATCTTTAGCTCATAACCAGTATACTTCGATACATACTTTTTCCAAACTTTTTCGCCTTGAGTATTTAATAACTGCTGCCAGTTGTCATCATCCTGCACTATCTCAACTTGGCTAAGCACCTCTTCCACAATCGGAAATGCATAACCTTTTCTTAAAAGAAAGTCCTGGATCTTGGCCTTTATTTGTGTTGGCGTTTTCTTATTCTGTGAGCGAATAATTTTCTCCGCTAACTGCATTGCCAGTTTTAATTGTTCCTCAAAACTATATGTAGCAAGCACCTCATCCTGCAGATTTTTCTCAATGCCCTTTTTAATAAGATCTTGTCTAATGGCTCTCGGCCCTTTTTTCATCGTAGCCTTCTTGGTATCAAGCAATGCCTTTGAATAGTTTTCATCATTGATAAAGCCATAAGACTTTAACTTCTGAATTGCCTCCAATATTATGGCTTCTCCAAAATCTAATGTGAGCAGTTTTTTCTTCACCTCATGCTCGCTTCGCATTTGATAAGAAAGAAAGTTTAATCCCTTATTAAAGGCCTTACGTATTTCATCCTCATAGGCAATCTCTTGGATTTCAAATTCATCAAGCACCTTTCCCTTTGTTAAACCGAATTGAATAAGTATGGCTTCATCAACTGGAAAAGCATATTCCTCATTTATATAGATATTATATCGTTCAGGATTGTTTTTTTGACGTGCAATTTTCGTAATTATACGCATAGCAAACACCTCACTATTGCATATTATAGCATTTCTTTTTTAAGGGAGCAGTGATCTGACGAGAGGGTTTTGCTTTCATTCGCGAGTATTCCTCTTCACTCCGCGAGTATTTCTCTTCACTTCGCGAGTATTCCTCTTCACTCCGCGAGGATTCCTCTTCACTCCGCGAGGATTCCTCTTCACTCCGCGAGGATTCCTCTTCACTCCGCGAGTATTCTTCTTCCTTCCGCGAGGATTCCTCTTCACTCCGCGAGGATTTCTCTTCACTCCGCGAGGATTTCTCTTCACTCCGTGAGGATTTCTCTTCACTCCGCGAGGATTTCTCTTCACTCCGCGAGGATTTCTCTTCACTCCGCGAGGATTTCTCTTCACTCCGCGAGGATTTCTCTTCACTCCGCGAGGATTTCTCTTCACTCCGCGAGGATTTCTCTTCACTCCGCGAGGATTTCTCTTCACTCCGCGAGGATTCCTCTTCACTCCGCGAGTATTCTTCTTCCTTCCGTGAGTATTTGCGCTTATTCTGGAATGCACTGAAGATGTTCGCTTTTGAGTTAAGTGTTAAACTTACTAGTAAGTGTTTTTATTCGATCAGAGAAGAGGTGCTTGTTATGAAAATCGTTATTGCAGGTGGCACTGGCTTTGTCGGGAGTGCACTCATAAAGCTATTACAGGATAATGGACATGATGTTTTTGTCTTAACACGTCATCACTCAAGGCTAGAAAATGGTATTCACTATGTACAATGGCTACAGCAGCACGAGCAGCCTTTGCCTTTTTTAGAGGGTGCTGATGCCTTTGTTAATTTAGCAGGTGTTTCATTAAATGATGGGCGCTGGACGAAAAAACAGAAGAAGGCTATTTATTGGAGCCGAATGAATGCAACGCTTGAATTAGTGAAGATAATGGACTTGCTAACGTCAAAGCCTAAAGTTCTTATCAATGCTAGTGCCGTGGGGATTTATCCTACTTCTACAGATGCTGTCTATCATGAGGATTTTATGGACTATGCCCATGATTTTTTGGGTACAACCGTCCATGATTGGGAACGACATGCGAAACGAGCAGAATCATTAGGGATTCGCGTGGCTTTTGCACGCTTTGGTGTCATCTTAGGCAGAAATAGCGGTGCGCTACCACCTATGCTATTGCCCTATCAAATGTATATAGGTGGAACAATTGGTTCTGGTGAGCAATGGCTCTCTTGGGTACATATTGATGATGTAGTACGCGCAATTTATTTCGCGATTATAAATGAAAATATTCGTGGTCCATTTAATATAACAGCTCCGAATGCTATGCGAATGAAAGAGTTCGGACAAACAATCGCAGAAGTCATGGGCAGACGCCATTGGATGCCTGTCCCAAGTTTTGCGATGCGTTTAGCTCTTGGTGAACAAAGTTCGCTTGTTTTAGAAGGACAACATGTGCTGCCCACTGTTTTACAACAACACCATTTTACATTTAAATATCCCGTTTTAAAGCAAGCACTTGAAGATTTGCTAAAAGCTCAGAATTAGCAAAAATTAAGTTGGATAATTTTTTTATAAACTACGCATTCTAATGAAAAAGAAAGGATGCGTTTTTTATGTGGAAACAACATATTGTAGGTGCGGTAATTGCTACTTTTATTATTGCCGCAGGAATTAGTATTAATCCTTATTTCGCTGCTGGTTCTGATGAACACCATTGGGGCTTTAAGCGTGCTAAAAATGGTGAGCAGGCGGAAGCAGGAGCGCAGCTTGATCAGCTACTTGACCAATATGGTGCGATTTACAAAGGAAAGCCAGATAAAAAAATTGCCTATTTAACATTTGATAATGGCTATGAAAACGGCTTTACTGAAAGTATTTTGGATACATTGAAAAAAGAAAATGTACCAGCAACTTTCTTTTTAACAGGGCATTATTTAGACAGTGCCAGCGATTTAGTGAAACGCATGGTGGAAGACGGTCATATTATTGGGAATCATTCATACGGTCATCCCAATATGGCGCGACTTTCTCCAGATGGAATGCGTGCGGAATGGCGGAAATTTGATGGGAAGTTACGTGAATTAACTGGAATCGATCGTACAACATATGCTCGGCCACCTGAAGGTTCTTTCAATGCAAAACTTTTAGAAGTCGGAAATGCTGAAGGCTATCGCCATATTTTCTGGTCTGTGGCTTTCAAGGATTGGATGAAGGATGAACGTCGTGGTGCGGATTATGCCTATAACGCACTTATGGGACAATTACATCCTGGTGCTGTTATTTTAATGCATACTGTAGCACAGGATAATGCCGAAGCTTTACCAATGTTTATTGCGGAAGCTAAAAAGCAGGGCTATACCTTCTTATCGCTTGACGATTTAGTATTGGAATATGAAGATTTTCCTGTCGCTTTGCAATCGCCTGCTCCTTCGTTATAATGGGGAGATGACATTATAGAGCAGGGACGTGGAATGTTTGACGCAGCAAACAACAATGACCGTGGGACAAAAATTCCCACTAACAATAAAAAGGCTTGGTATTAATGGTGAGGGTGTAGGGTTTTATAAACGTAATGTAGTTTTTGTAAAAGGAGCTATTCCCGGAGAAGAAATTACAGCTCAGGTGACAAAAACACAGCGTAATTTTGCTGAAGCAGAAGTTTTAGACATTCGTAAAGCTTCGAAGCATCGTCAGGAGGCACCTTGCCCAGTTTATAACGAATGTGGCGGCTGTCAGCTTCAACATATGACTTACAATAAACAGCTAATTGAAAAGCGAGACATTGTCATTCAAGCATTAGAACGTTATGCCAAACCTTTAACTGAAACGATCGAAGTACGTAAAACACTTGGTATGGATAATCCTTGGCACTATCGTAATAAAAGCCAATTCCAAGTACGTAAAGAGGGTAAGCGTGTATACGCAGGTTTATTTGCTGAAGGAAGCAATAAGCTCTTGAATATTAATGATTGTCTCGTACAGCACCCAGTCACTTCTAAAATTACCGTAGCCACAAGAAAGATTTTGCAAAAACTAAATATCACTATTTACGACGGTCGTACGCTAGATGGTTTAGTGCGTACGATTGTTGTACGTACAGGGATTCGCACTGGTGAGACACAAGTAGTTCTTGTCACAACACGAAAAGAAATCCCTCATTTAACTGAACTTATCACACGTATTAAAAAAATCGATCCGAGTATCGTATCGATAGCACAAAATATTAATCGTGAAAAAACATCATTAATATTTGGTGATGAAACCATTGTACTGGATGGCAAGGAAACGATTCATGAAGAGCTTGGTGAACTAGCCTTTGATTTATCAGCTCGTGCCTTCTTCCAGCTAAATCCAACGCAAACTGTTCATCTTTATGATGAAATAAAAAAAGCCGCTGCATTAACGGGGAAAGAAACAGTCGTTGACGCCTATTGCGGTGTTGGAACAATTGGGCTATGGCTAGCAGATCAGGCGAAAGAAGTACGTGGGATGGATGTCATTCCAGAAAGCATTCAAGATGCGCGTAAAAATGCGCGCAACCATGGCTTCAAGCATACAAAATACGCAGTCGGCACAGCCGAAAGTGTCCTTGCCAAATGGCGCAAGGAAGGTTTTACTCCAGATGTAATTACAGTAGACCCACCACGAACTGGACTAGCACCAGAATTTATTCGAACAGTGCTTAAGCTAAAACCTAAGCGTTTTGTTTATACGTCCTGTAATCCATCCACTTTGGCGAAGGATTTACAACAATTATCAAAGCTTTATCATGTTGAGTATATCCAGCCTGTCGATATGTTCGCACAGACGGCGCAGGTGGAATGCGTTTGTAGCATGGTTTTAAAACCTGAGTATCAGAAATAGTTTGGCGACTTTTTAGATGCAGTCTGTCTATTACAGGCTGCATCTTTTTTATCTTGGTTTCCCTTTTATATGAATGAATAAATAAAAAAACACATCAAAATTAATTGATGTGTCCTTTTTATGTAATGCACAGCACAGGCTGCCTGGTGGGTGATGGACGGTCCAGAAAAGTCGATACCTTAACCAATACCCCAGGATTTAAAAGATTTTTAAATGTTAAACTTTTAGCTTTTATTAAAAGAACTTTGATACGTAAGTTTTGATCTTTCACCTTTAACCTTTAAGCTTTCATATCAGATTAGTTGAAAGTTTCCTTTGAGTAAGACATGTTTTACGTTTTAACTCGCACACATGCCTTTAAGCGCGAGCGACTTTTCGTTTTCCATTTTCGCTAGACCATGCCTATTTATTTCGTTAAGCTCCCACTTCAATAAATGTCGTAGCATTTGATTCCGATAGGACAGCATCAACCTCTGATTCAAATTCTTCAATACAAGTGCTCAATGACTCAATTTGTTTTTTGACATTTAAAGGATCAATGACTTCATACTCATTTCTCTTCATAAATGTTTCTGTATGTAATTTGACTTCATCCGGAGACTGTTTATCTTTATTACCTAATATGTTAATTAAATAGGTTTCCAGTTTTGCAGGTAATGCATCATTTTCTTTGGCAACGGTATTAATGGTTGAACGATATTGATGCTGCATGATTTCTAGCAAATTCTTTTCATATTGAATAGATTGTTTCCGTTCGATTGCCTCTGCTACAGTCATTTCTTCCTTACCAACTATCACCTTTGTGCTAGCGTTAGACTGTACAACTAGAGCTTTTATTTTATTTCGATAGCTAATCAAGCCTACCACTTTATCATAGGACGCTTGCATTTGCTTTTCATATTCTTGAATGTCTACACCATTAATTTTACGATTACTTTTTCGATTAGCTACTACTGCACTAACCTCATTCGTTGCTGTCTCAATTCGTAGATTCAGCATCTTTAATTCTGTTAAGGCACGATGAATAGATAGTTTTTTCATTTCAGTCATGATAAAACCTCCTTCTTAAGCAAGTGTTCTTTCATTATAAAGAGAAAGATGTACAAAGTCCAAAATTACCCATTTTATTTTTTATTGCTTTCATAAGAACATGCCTGTATAATACATTTCTAGGTGCCAAACCTATGTAACTTGGACGGAACATCCTTGTTACGCAAAAAAACGCCATAACAGCACGGATTTGCTGGGCGTTTTTTGTTTTTGAGCGGGAGATGAGCCCCGCTCTTTTTATTTTGCCATTAATGTTTGTTTATGCTTCTGGCGTCCAAATACAAGTAATACCATAGCGACAGCTAACAACAACATTGCTACAAGTAAAAGGAAGCTATAATTTTTTACATACTCTATATAAACTCCACCTAAAAAAGGCCCTGTTAAACTACCAATACTTAAAGCAATTCCACAAAGTAAATTTCCTGTAGGCAAGTAACTCCTTTGGTGTTAGATCGGCCATGTATGTAATGCCTAAAGAAAACATGGAGCCAACTAAAGTGCCTGTTAAGAAAAATGCTATAGCCACAGCTAATTGAGAGTGCTCTAAAAAGCTGGCGATTGCAAAAAGCATAGCGCCTCCGAACGAGCCTACCATCAAGATATTCCTTCTTCCCACTTTATCCCCTAATGCACCAAGTGGTACTTGTGTTAAAATCCCACCAAATGTAAAGACAGATAGAATAATAGGGATCATACCTACTTCGTAGCCTTTGCGTAAAGCATAAACTGGGAATAAAGCATTTAATGAAGACTCAAGGAATCCATAAACGAAAGGTCCTAAAAAGGCCATCCATCCAAATAAAATAGCCATTTTGTAGCGTTGCCATCCTCTTGCATTTAAGTCGCCTGTTAGTCGCTCAGGTTTTTCATTTTGTAAGAAAAATACAAAAGACCATGCAAACAAGCACATGATGGATGATATGATAAACGGTAACGCTTCAGCAATCTCAATCAGCTTCACCATAAGTGGTCCTATGGCAAAGCCTATACTAAATGACAAGCCATAGATGGCCATTCCTTTTCCCAAACTTTTATGATCTGCTGTGCTTGTAATCCATGTTTGGGTCGCATAATGCAAGGCATGGTCCCCTACTCCAATGAGCAAACGAAGAACAAACCAGAAGGTCACACTTTTCCAGAAGGGGAATGCAAGCAAAGATGCAAAAACAAGTGCTCCTCCAACTAAAATAATCGGTTTGTAGCCCCATTTTCGTAAAGGCTGCTCGATAAATGGTGAGATTAATAGTGTTCCTATGTATAAGCCTGTTGCATTCAAGCCATTCAATGCCGAGGATACGCCATCCCGTTCAAATATGATCGAAATAAGCGGTAACAGCATCCCTTGTGAAAAGCCTGATATGGATACAATTAATACTAAAATGGTAAATCGTTTTTTGCTGTAATCTGAGAAGTATGTCATCTTTTCCTCCAATATCGTCATTCTTCCAAAGAACAGCATATCAAAAAGCCTTAGCGCTCACCACATGTGATTTTACGCTAAGGCCTAACTAATACTTATATTCATTTAATTGTATAAACACGAAATTCGGCTTTTGATTATTACCGGATACTTGTTTAAACTCCCTCCTTTTCGAGTTAGCTTTGCAATGATACTTTTTCCAATCAGCTCCTTTACTTTATCTTAAAACAACTTTAACATACATCCTCAATATTGTAAATATTCTGCCTATTGATTTTTAAAATTAATCTCTTAGTCCTAGGTGTTTACCTAAACATTGAAATTTAAGCCCAAATCGGCTACGATAAAGGGGATGAAATGAGGTGTACGAATGTCAAAGCCAATCACTGATAAAAAACAGCAAGTAACCTACTTAAAAGAGCGTCTTGAAATTTTTTTAGAAGTATTAGATGCCCTTGATCCCGAAACTGCTGAATTAGAGGATATCGATCGCTTAATTCAAATGATGGATGATTTAGAAGATAAAATGGAGCAGTTTAATGCTCGTGAACAATAATGAGTCAAAACAAGCGAGCATATAATATGCTCGCTTGTTTTTTAGTGGCAGTCCCAATTATAAAGCACCTTGCTAAAATCTTTATTGTTTAGCTCTTCTGCTGTAATGAAGAAGTTGCCGACACCACAATCGCCCCAAAGGATATCATCACCTACACTATCAATCTGTAATAACATGATTGTAGAGTCCGTATAATCACCGTATGCTCGTGGATCTTCCTGTGTAAAGTACGGATACCCACCTATTTTATGTCCATCACCAGTCAAAGCATCATAGAAGGCATCTTCTAATGTATCATCATCCTCTATTGATGTTAAGATACTAGCGTACATGTCATTACTTCTAAAATCATCAATGGACAATGGTTCAAAGCCTGCTTTAAAGGATAGTGCCATTTCACGCTCCACAGGAAAATACATCTCCTCATCCACTATTTTGACAAATGAAAAATCTTGAACGAGCTTTGTTTCATCATGCACGATCGATTCATGGAAGATAATACGAAATCCTTCTTGATTTTGTCCATTATCAAAATCCATTCCTAACACATCGTCATAACCATCAATATAAAACTGTAATATTCCCTCTTCTGGAAAATTCGCTAGATGCTTTGGTACTTCTGTAAAATTAATTTGAGCTAATAGCTTCAAAGGTTGTCCATTGTTATTTGTTGGATATTCCATCGACAGTGGAAAGTAGGGATTCCCTGCAAACTTACTTTGAAATAAAGATGTTTTGCTTACCTTCGTATCAACCAATACAACAGGCTTCATTGTTTCTTCTATTAATGGTCTATATTTTTCAAATTCTTCCGGTAATTCAAGTAAAGTTTTAGCAGCCATTCAAATTCCTCCTAAATGTGGATTCACTTCTATTTTAGAACAAATGTTCTATTAAATCAACCCCTTCTCAAAATACTATGAAAACAAGCTTTAATTTAGGGCTCTCAGATAAGGACTCTTTTTTTCATTAGTTGAAAAGAGTATAATGTAACGTGGAAATAATCAATTTTTCTATGGGGGGCAATACCAATGAATCTACAAACTTTGGAGAAAAGTCTTTATGATTTAATTACTGAAACATCTACGAATTTACCTAAGGATGTACGTCGTGCTATTAAAAAAGCAAAAGAAGCTGAGAATGCTGGTACACGTGCAGCAATGAGTTTAGACACAATTGCAAATAATATTATTATGGCAGAAGATAATGTGTCACCAATTTGTCAGGATACAGGGCTACCAACTTTCAAAATCTATACACCTGTTGGCGTAAACCAATTAGAAATTAAAGCTGCAATCAAAAAAGCAATCAATGATACAACAGCAGATGCTAAATTACGTCCAAACGCGGTAGATTCTTTAACTGGTGCAAACAGTGGGAATAACCTTGGTGATGGTTTACCAGTTATGAAGTTCGAACAATGGGAAAAAGATTACATTACAATTAAATTAATTCTAAAAGGCGGCGGCTGTGAAAATAAAAACATTCAGTACAGCTTACCATGCGAATTAGAAGGTCTTGGTCGTGCAGGTCGTGACTTAGACGGTATTCGTAAATGTATTTTACACTCTGTGTACCAAGCACAAGGTCAGGGCTGTTCAGCTGGTTTCATCGGTGTAGGCATTGGTGGAGATCGTTCTTCTGGCTACGATTTAGCAAAAGAGCAATTATTCCGTCATGTTGAAGATACAAACCCAAATTCAGATCTTGCTAAATTAGAAGAGTATGTTGTCAAAACAGCTAATACATTCGGTATTGGTACAATGGGCTTCGGTGGTGAAGCAACATTACTAGGCTGTAAAATTGGAGTGATGCACCGTATCCCTGCTTCCTTCTATGTATCTGTAGCTTATAACTGCTGGGCTTACCGTCGTATGGCTGTGGACATCGATCCACAAACAGGCGAAATTATGAATTGGCACTACCAAGAAGGTGAAAAAATCACGTTCAAAGAAGATGAAGTAGCTGCTACAACAGAAGATACAACTACAAATCTAGTAGAGCTTACTGCACCAATTACGGAAGAACAAATTCGCTCACTAAAAGTGGGAGATGTCGTTTCTATTACTGGTCGTATGTATACTGGCCGTGACGCTATCCATCACCATTTAATGAGCCACGATGCACCAGTGGACTTAAATGGACAAGTTATTTATCACTGCGGACCTGTAATGGCAAAAGATGAGGAAGGTAACTGGACAGTAAAAGCAGCTGGTCCAACTACTTCTATTCGTGAGGAGCCTTACCAAGGTGATATCATGAAAAAATTCGGTATCCGTGCTGTGATTGGTAAAGGTGGAATGGGACCAAAAACATTAAAAGCTCTAAATGAACATGGTGGTGTTTACTTAAATGCAATCGGTGGAGCAGCCCAATACTATGCAGACTGCATTAAAGGTGTTGATGGTGTCGATTTAATGGACTTTGGTATTCCAGAAGCTATGTGGCACTTAAATGTAGAAAACTTTACAGCAGTTGTAACAATGGATTCACATGGTAACTCTCTACATGCAGATGTCGATAAATCATCATTAGATAAGCTTGCTTTGCATGCAGAAAGAGTTTTCTAATTAAATAAACGGTAGTAGTCATCCATTTGATTGCACCATTTTGTAAGGCACAGAATATTCCTAGTGAATAGACTGTGCTTTTTTTATTTAAAATCCCCTATCATCATCACCCCATGGTCAAAGTAAATATCCTTCAAACTTCCTACTTTATTTTTACAAATTCCTTTGTTATAATAATTCTAAATAAAAGAGATGGTAATTGAAATCCATTTTCAATTAAAAAACTTTAATAAATATTAATTTATAAAGGTTTTGATATTGATTTTCATTATCAGGAGGGATATAGATGGAATACTCTAATCGAGAAAATATAAATTTAATTGAGAAAACAAAAGAACATGCTGAATTGATCGCTGCATTGATGGCGGGCATTTTCATCTTACTTGCATGGCGCTTAGATACGAGCGGACAAACAACTGCTTCAGTTCTACTATATTTAATTGCATTTTTTGTAGGTGGATTCGCAAAAGCAAAAGAGGGCATTGAAGAAACGATTGAAGATCGAAAACTAAATGTAGAGCTATTGATGGTATTAGCCGCCATTGGTTCTGCAGCAATCGGCTATTGGACAGAGGGAGCTATTCTTATTTTCATTTTCGCAGTAAGTGGTGCACTTGAAACATATGCAATGAATAAAAGTCATCGTGAAATATCAGCACTTATGAATTTACAGCCAGAAGAAGCTTGGTTAGTGCGTGGCGGATTTGAACCTATGAAAGTGTCCGTGTCCACGTTAAATATCGGCGATCATTTATTGATAAAACCAGGTGAACGCATTCCAGCAGATGGTATTATTTTCAAAGGACAGTCTTCTATTGATGAATCAGCTATTAGTGGAGAGCCACTGCCTGTCTCAAAAATCGAAGGTGACGAAGTATTTGCAGGCACAGTAAATTTAAATGGTGCTATTACGATGGAAATGACCAAAGCAAATTCAGAAACACTTTTCCAAAAAATTATACAACTTGTCCAAAATGCGCAAAGTGAAAAATCTCCCTCACAACAATTCATCGAAAAATTTGAGGGGACTTATGTAAAATTTGTGTTATTAGGTGTTGCCTTAATGATGTTCCTTCCCCACTTTTTACTCGGATGGGATTGGACAACGACGTTTTACCGAGCAATGGTGTTATTGGTGGTTGCATCCCCTTGTGCACTCGTAGCATCGATTATGCCTGCAACACTAGCAGCCATCTCAAATGGTGCAAAAAATGGTGTACTTTTTAAAGGTGGCTTACATTTAGAGCATCTCAGTGTTTTACGTGCTTTAGCTGTCGATAAAACAGGTACTTTAACACAGGGTAAACCAGTTGTTACAGATTTTATTGTCCGAGATGGCGTAGATCGTAATATCGCTTTAGCAAAGCTTGCAGGGATTGAATCGCAATCCAATCACCCACTAGCTCAAGCCATTACTACATACGCTAAAGCAGAAGGAATTAACACATTACCACAGGCAACAATCGAGGATATTCCTGGTTGGGGTATAAAAGGGACGATCCATCATGAGGAGTATCAAGTGGGGAAACCTGAGTTTGTTGGTACTCAGCTTGCCAATGATTTTGCAAATAGTGCTGCTACAAAACTTGCTGCGGAAGGGAAAACAGTTATTTTTATTCGGGATCAGCATGGTATTGTTGCCTTAACAGCTCTAAAAGATACTGTACGCAGCGAAGCTAAAAAGGCTGTAGCTCTATTAAAAGATCTCGGCATTCAAGTGGTAATGCTCACAGGTGACAATGAAAAAACAGCTAAAGTCATCGCAAAGGAAGCTGGCGTTACTGAATATGTAGCAGAATGTCTGCCTGAAACAAAAGTTACTGAAATGAAACGCCTACTTACACAACATCAATTTGTTGGAATGGTCGGCGATGGTATTAACGATGCGCCTGCATTAGCTACGGCAACTACTGGCATTGCGATGGGTGAAGGAACAGACGTTGCATTAGAAACAGCCGATGTTGTGTTGATGAAAAATGATTTATCCAAAATTGCTTATGCTGTTCGCTTATCTCGTAAAATGCAGCGTATTGTAAAACAAAATATCTTCTTCTCTATCGGCGTTATTGTTTTATTAATCGCCTCTAACTTTTTACAAGTAGTCGACCTTCCTTTAGGTGTAATCGGACATGAGGGTAGTACAATTCTAGTTATTTTAAACGGTTTACGCATGCTCAATAAAAATATCTAATGACAAAGCCTCGCCTTTCTCATAAAGAAAAGCGAGGCTCATTTTGTTTTATTGTTATTTCCTTACTCATGAAGTTCTTTTTGTAGTGCCCTTTTTTGCATGGTAGCATTTAATACCCCACCAAAGATGATAATAATTCCTGTAAAGTATAACCAGAGCATTAAAATAATGACACCACCGATACTACCATATGTAGCAGAATAATTTGCAAAATTATTAATATAGAAAGAGAAACCATATGTGACTGCTAACCAGGCAAGTGTCGCAAACATCGCCCCTGGCCATACACCCATTATTTTCAAACGCGGGCTTGTATTTGGAACGACCCAGTAGATTCCCATTAAAACGATAAAAATAAGTAAAGGTGGTATTGACCATCTTAATTTGTGCCAAATAGATTCAAATTGCTCCTCAATTCCAACGATTGAAAATAGGAAATGTCCTATTTGCTGACCAAAAACTGGTAGTAAGAGAGCGATAGCCATCACAATTACAAGAGCGATTGTAAAAACCAGTGACAACCCTCTATCTAATATGCCAGCTCTCCCCTCTGTATCATAGGCTTTATTTAAAGCTCGAATAAGCGCATTAATACCTTTCGATGCAGACCAAATTGTACCGAGAACCCCGATGGACAATAAACTACTATTTCGATTTGTTAAAATCTCATTCAGCGTATTTTCAATCAGCTTATACACTTCATCTGGTAAGATATTCACTAAAAATGAATAGACCTGTGTCGTTTCTAAATTTAGATACGGTAATAGCGTCACTAAGAAAATAAGTAAGGGGAAGAACGATAGTAAAAAGAAATAAGCCAATTGTGCAGCAAGCGCAGATATTTCAACTCGCTTTAGCCGACTTATTAAATCTTGAACAAAGCCTTTGGATGTCATCACGTCAATCGATTCCTCCTCAGGAGAGACAAACGACTTTACGAACCCAAAAGCATTTTGCATTGTTGCTTTTTTCCCTTCCATATAATTCCTCCTAAAGCTTCCTTTACTCCTTTTCAGGTAAAGTAAAGGCTGATTTCGTGTCCTCAATCATTCCTTGTATTGTGGAAGGTAATTCTTTAAATTCATCAACCTTCTCAGCAATCGTGTTAACATTATCAGACACGCTTTCACAAAGCACTTTTGCTGCCAGCACTTTTTCCTCCACTAGCACCTGTAGTTCTTCACGATTTGATGCATAATATGTGATGGCTTCCTTCATTTTTTTAGTTGTAGCAATTGTTGTTTCACGCGTTGTACGATCGAGCATACTTAATGCAGCACCAACTGCTGCTCCTGCTACGATTGAAGCTAATAATTTACTCTGACCCATATTTATAACCCCCTGCTTGTGTATTTGCATATTCCCTATTATTTCATAAATAAACAGCTTCCTGCACTTATTCTACCCAATAACAGTCTATTTTTAAAGCAATGCTCAAATACGGAGTTGACATTTTTTTTATTCAATGAAATGATATGTGCGAGGATTATGAAAGGTAGGGTAAAAAATGGATTTATCAGTTCCGTCTAAGGAAAACGTAGTGTATATGGTGGATCAAATGAAGGACAAGCTACGCATGGTGAATGTTGATGCAATGAAATCAGAACATTTCGATGAAGCTAATTATGAAGATTTAGTGTATTTATATGAGATGGTGATGAAAAGAGAAACATTTAGCCCAAGTGAAATGCAAGCGATTGTTGCTGAATTGGGGTCTTTACGTAAGTAAAGTAAATAAAAGCTATTAGCATGTGACGATTGGTCAGCCGCTAATAGCTTTTTATTATTGTGTATTTTTTGCTTCTGAACCATCTTCGGTAACCAATGGCTGAATAAGCACTTCTACACGTCGGTTCTGTGCACGACCTTCTGCTGTATCGTTTGGAGCAATCGCTCGGTTTTCACCATAGCCTTTCGCACTAAAGTTCTCAGACTTTAATTGTGAATTACTATCTAATAATACCATGTAAAAATTAGACGCACGCATTAATGATAACTCCAAGTTTGATGAGAAGTTAGGGCCAGCTGGCACATTATCTGTATGACCTGTAATAACAATATTACGAGGTGGATTAGACACTAATACATCCGCAAGCTCTTTTGCAATTGGAATATATTCTGGTTTAATCGTTGCTTTACCAGGATCAAATAAAATACTATCACGGATAGTTACAAGCAATCCCTCATCTGTCATTTCAGTTGCAAATTGACCTTCCATCTCATTAACTGCAATAAAGTTGTCCACACTATCTTTAATAGCTGCTAGCTCTTGTTGATCCTTTAAATAGGCCGAATTTTGCTGTGGCGTTTGGTCGCTATCTGCATTCGGGCTTGGTACTGGTGCAGGCTGCTCTAGAAAGCTTGTTCCCCCGTCAAATACTTGACTAAATACCGCCGACATTCTCTCTAACTTTTCTTGATCAACTGAACTTGAGGCAAATAAAATAATAAACACAGCTAAGAGCAAAGTTAAAATATCTGCGTATGGAACTAACCAAGATTCATCAATATGTTCATCATGCTTTTTTTTCTTAGCTTTCTTTGCCAAGGCCACCCGCCCCGCTTTCACCAGAAATTTGACGACGTTCTTCCATCGTTAAGTATGATGATAGTTTCTGTTCAATTACACGTGGAGCCTCCCCTTCTAATACTGAAAGGATACCCTCAATCATCATTCTCTTTTGTTTTACTTCTAAAGCAGACTTACGCTTTAACTTGTTCGCAAATGGGTGCCATAAAACATAACCTGTAAAGATACCGAGTAATGTAGCCATGAAAGCAGCCGAAATAGCATGTCCAAGCTTTTCGATATCGTTCATATCAGCCAATGCGGCGATTAACCCTACTACTGCACCAAGAACCCCTAAAGTTGGTGCATATGTACCTGCTTGCGTAAAAATAGCAGACCCACTAGCATGACGCTCTTCCATTGCTTCCACTTCTTCCGTTAGTACATCACGGATGTAGTCAGCATTTTGACCATCAATTGCTAATGTAAGACCATTTTTTAAAAATGGATCTTCAATTTCAGAAGCCTTGCTTTCAAGTGCTAATAGTCCTTCACGACGAGCTAAGTCAGCCCATTGTGAAAACATTTTAATAATTTCTATATCATTCGCTAATTTCGTTTCTTTAAAAAGAATTTTAAATAGCTTCGGTACGCGCTTTAACTCTTGCATTGGAAAGGCAATTGTTACTGCTGAAATAGTACCAAAAATGATAATTAGAATGGCTGCAGGGTTATAAAATGCACTTAAGCTTACACCCTTCATCACCATCCCCGTTAATAGTGCTACTAAGGCAAGTATTAACCCTATAATCGACGATTTATCCATCCTAGAACCTCCAAATCTACTATTACTGTTATTTTCGTCTGTTTTTCCATATTTTAAATATATATATTCCTAGTATAAATGTATTTCACTTATTTTTCGATGTAATTAATGCTTTTTATTCACATTTCGACCATTTTTGATTATATTGAATTAAGAATATTACACTAAACTGTCTTATATCGAAAGGGGATATGAATTTGTTATTATCATTTAACACAAAATTACTAAAATATGCCGAATTAGCTGTGAAAGTAGGAGTAAATATCCAAAAAGATCAGTATCTTTATATAAGCTGTTCGACTGATAACCTAAAATTGGCGCAAATAATTACCAAAATAGCTTATAAAAATGGTGCAAAACAGGTATTTGTCGATTTATCGGATGACGAGCTTGTACGTGCTCGTTATGAGGGAGCACCAAAAGACTCATTTGATTTCTTCCCGCCATGGAAAGTACAAGAGCGTGAATGGTTGGTTGAACACGGAGCCGCTTTCTTAAGCATTAGCTCACAAAATCCAGATTTACTAAAAGGTATAGAGCGTGACAGAATCATGGCCTTCCAAAAAGCATCTGGTAAAGCATTAGCAAACTATTATCAATCGCTACAGTCTGATAAATTTAGTTGGTCAGTTATCGCTGCTCCATCTAAAGCCTGGGCAGCAAAGGTATTCCCTCACTTACAAGAGGAACAACAAATGGATGCATTATGGGAAGCCATCTTTGCAGCGACACGTATTGACGTTGAACATTCTATAGAAGCTTGGCATACTCACGATCAGGAATTACATAGCAAAGCTGATTATTTAAATGCGAAGCAATATAAGTCGCTCCACTATACTGCTCCAGGCACTGACCTAACTATTGAGTTACCTACACATCATGTGTGGACAGGTGGCAGTAGTATTAATACACAGGGCCAAGCATTTATGGCCAATATGCCTACAGAAGAAATTTTTACAGCCCCTTTAAAAACAGGTGTTAATGGGTATGTTTCCAGTACTAAGCCATTAAGCTACGGAGGCAATATTATCGATCATTTCACTTTAACATTTAAGGATGGTCGTATCATTGACGTGAAGGCAGAGCAGGGACAAGAAATTTTAGCTTCCCTTATTGAAACAGATGAAGGTGCTCATTATCTTGGTGAAATAGCATTAGTTCCACATCAATCACCTATTTCACAATCTAATTTATTATTTTACAATACATTATTCGATGAAAATGCCTCGAATCATTTAGCCATTGGCAGTGCCTACGCATTTTGCATTGAGGGTGGTAAAGAAATGACTTCTGAGGAATTAAGTGCACATGGTCTTAACCAAAGCTTGACACATGTAGACTTTATGATTGGATCGGACAAGATGAATATAGATGGAATTACTCATGATGATCAAATAGACCCAATATTCCGCGATGGAAATTGGGCAATCTAAATAATCCATTCCTACTAATAGTATTCTAGGCTAAGTATGTTAAGGTTGTCATAAATTATCCTTAGATTTTCCTAGTAACCTATTGTATAATTGTTTTAGGGAAGTTTAGTAGATCATTTAAGTAGAGAGGAGCTCTAATAATGTTCATTACAACTGTTCTTGGCTTTTCAGCAGTTTTATTAATTTCAACGGGATTCTTCATCCACTACCTACAAGTTGGTTTAGATAGCAAGTCTTCAGTAACTGTAGATCCAAAGCCAAACGAAGAATATTAATGTATAAAAAACAGCTACTGCAATGGTAGCTGTTTTTTTATCACTTACAAGTTATTTTCATCTATTAAAGCGTAGGAAACTGCTTCTTTATTGTAAAAATTATCTGAAAAAAGTCTTTATTGTTTGCATATTGAACGTTTTGCTCTAAAATATTTTTTGTAAGGAAGGGAGCAATATTCATGACAATGTTACAAGATATTTTAGAGTTTAATAAAGAGTTTGTACATGAAAAGAAATACGAACCATTCATCACTACAAAATATCCTGATAAACGTATTGTTGTTTTATCTTGTATGGATACTCGTCTTGTAGAGCTTTTACCAAAAGCTATGAATTTGCGGAATGGCGATGTAAAAATAGTGAAAAGTGCTGGCGCATTAGTGAGCCATCCTTTCGGTGCAGTTATGCGTAGTTTATTAGTGGCTGTCTATGGCCTACAAGCTGATGAAGTGTATGTCGTTGGACATTATGACTGCGGAATGAGTGCAGTTGACCCTGATGCTATGCTTAGTGAAATGGTGACAAGAGGTATTGATCCAGAAACAATCAAAATGTTGGAATATTCTGGTTTTGATTTAAAAGAATTTTTACGTGGTTTCGGTGACGTAGCAACAAGTGTTAAGAAAAGTGTCGATACGATTCGTAATCACCCATTAATGGTGAAAGACGTTCCTGTTCATGGTTTAATCATTGATCCGAATACAGGTCATCTTGATTTAATTGAAGACGGTAGCAAATAATAGCTAATAAAAAACAAGTGCCCATCTCACTCTCGTGAAGGATAGGCACTTGTTTTTCTATTCATCCTCTAAACGCGCATACATATAATGATCTACCCATCGGCCATTGATATACAATAGCCTCCTTAGCAGACCCTCTTGTTGAAATCCAGCCTTCTCTAATACGCGCATAGAGGGGTTATTTTGTGTAGAGACATACGCCTCTACACGGTGTAAACCAATTTGATCGAATGCGAATCTCACCACCATATTTACAGCCTCTGTGACGATTCCCTTGCCCACATAGATTTCATCCATCGCATAGCCAACAAATGCACTTGAGTACGGTAAGCGTTTTACAGCATAAAGTGCAATATGCCCTATTAGATTATTTGTCCCATGCTCAAAAATACCAAAAGTAAATTCTCGTTTTGACTCCATTAAATAGAGACTCTCTTGGATTTTTTTATATTGAGCATCAACTGTATAATATTCAGGTTTTTGTAGTGGCTCGTATACAGACCAAAAGTATTTATTGCGGCTTACGAGACCCGATAAACTTCGTGCATCTTTTTCTTGGAATGTGCGGATGTAGCATTTTTCCCCCTTTATCGTTACCACATTCCCACCCTTTTTTTTTAATAAATTCCAAATTTTAAGCACCATTTCTCCACACTAGCCTTCCAATAAATATCAGTACATTTCTCATTCTCTGTTCACATTGGCTACAATCTAATGATTGTAAACCCTAGTTTTATTTCATTGTATGTAAAAAAAGATGCTGCTACAACTAAAACAGCTCATGTCTTATTGTTACAGCAGCACCATTTTATTATTTTGTTTTTTGTTCTTGCTTTTTCTCATTTATTATTTCTAAACTGGAGGAATCAGCATCCTCTAGCTGACCATTAGCTAATACATTTGTTAAATGAAGACCACGTTTTTGAGCCTCACGTTCAATATGTGCAATTGTTTCTTGAAGCACCTGAACACGCGCATGTTTTTTATCGTCTCCAGCAACTAAAATCCATGGAGCATCCTTTTTATCTGTCTTGTCAAACATTGCATTCGCCGCTTCAATATATTGTGGTGATTTTTCTCGATTTCGCCAATCCTCTTCTGTTAGCTTCCAAGATTTATAAGGGTTTTCTTCACGTTCTTTAAAGCGTTTTAATTGCTCTTCATCTGAAACATGAAGCCAAAACTTAATAATTATGTAATCTCCCGCAGTTAAAATTTTCTCGAAATTATTAATTTCTTCATACGCACGAGACCATTCATCCTTTGTTGCAAAGCCTTCGATACGCTCTACTAGTACACGTCCATACCATGAGCGGTCGAAAATAGCGATTTGTCCATGCTGCGGTAATTTTCTCCAGAATCTTTGTAAATAGTTATAGCGTAATTCATGTGGCTGTGGAGCTGAGATAGGGTGTACCACATAACCGCGTGGATCTACACGTTCAATCAATCGTTTGATCGCGCCACCTTTACCAGCAGCATCCATTCCTTCAAATACTAAGATTAAACCTAATTTGTTTTTTAATAAAAACTGTTGTGCATTTAACATTTCATATTGGAGTACTTTTAATTTCTTTTTATACATCTTTTTATCTAGTTCAATGGATAGGTCTAGGTTTTTCAAATTTTGTGCCATGAAACTTCACTCCTTTTGGTTGGATATTCTTATTGTACTAAAGAAATATATGGATGCCTATTGAGATGGTAAATTGTAGATATTACGAGCAAAACAACACGATACATTGTTGGAAATTTCCGTTATAATAAAAATAGTGACAGCACTATACTTATTTGTCTTTTCCCTATAAAATCTAACACGAAGGGAGAGGAAAACATGCCTCGGTTTATCTTGATGACAATTTCTTATCTTGTCTCACTCATCCTAACCTTTTCATCCTTTTTCGTGAATATCAACGGTCAATCTATGCTAGAAATCGCTAATCGCTTTTCTGTAGTATTTGCACCAGTTAGTGTAAGTCATGTAATTTGGATTCTTATTTATTTTTTACTCGGTTATTGGTTAGTTATGAATACCAAAAAGACAACTATGAAACAGTCTGCGCTTTTTAGCTGCATAAATATATTGCAAGCATTGATGATATACGTATGGCATCATGAGTTATTTATTGTTTCACTTGGCATTACATTACTCTTAGTCTTGTATTTATTTATGTTGTATAATACGTACCCTCTTCATGACAAAGCAATGTCGGGTCGTATTCCTTTCTCCATTTATTTTGCATGGATGACATTTATTTTTATTACGAATATCAGTTTTACGTTAACGGCTTATGGTTGGAACGGCTTTGGTCTTAGTACGCCTCTTTGGGCAGTAATTTTACTGACATTAGGTGGAGCACTTGCGCTACATATCCGTTTCCATCACTTTGATATTTTGTTTCCTAGTGTTTTTATTTGGGCTTATATAGGAATCGCCTTACATAATGGTTTTGATGAGCTACTTGTCACTACAGCCGCCTTCTTTTTATGTGGTGTTCTCTTTGTTGGTATTTTATTTATTAAAAAAAATCCTGCCTACCAAAAATAAATTGGTAAGCAGGATTTTTCATTTCATTGCATTCTATTCTTCGTCTAATGATGTTAGGATAATCGGTTTATCTTTTGTTACAATGACTGAATGTTCAATTTGAGCTACAAGTGATTTATCAGGTGTAATGAATGTCCAACCATCACCAGCTTCTACAATATGCTCTGCCTTCGCTGAGATAAACGGCTCAACCGCAAGCACCATACCTTCTTTCATAATTGTAGAATCCCATGCATCATAGTAATTTAAAATGTGATTCGGCTCATCATGTAAAGATTGACCTAAGCCATGACCAGTTAAATTCATAATAACTGTTAAGCCATTAGCATTCGCCTCACGTTCAACCGCCTTACCAATTTGATTTAATTTAGACCCAGCCTTTACCTTTGTCATTGCTCGATCAAAGGCGCTTTTGGCAACGCGACATAGCTTTTCTTTGTCCTCATAGCCATCACCAACCACAAATGAAATACCAGTGTCAGCAAAGTAGCCATTTAATGAACCAGAAACATCGATATTTACAATATCCCCTTCTTGAATAACACGTTTTCCGGGGATACCATGCGCCACTTCTTCATTGACACTAATACATGTATACCCTGGGAAATCATATTCTCCCTTTGGACCAGATATCGCACCAGCCTCTGCAAACATACGGCCAGCAATTTCATCTAGCTCCAATGTTGTAACACCTGGTTTTGTGGCAGCTTTCATCGCTTCACGAATTTCAGCACAAATGCGTCCTATTTTTTTAAAAGCTTCAATCTCTTCTTGCGTTTTTACAATCATGTATAACGTCCCTTTCATCTAATATCTATACTTTAATATAACATAACTTGTTATGCGTATAACGATAAACGCTTTAAATATTGTATGCTTCCTTACTTTGCGAAGTGCGAAAAGAGTTATTTGCGACAAAAAGGCCCCTTCACAAATGTGAGGGGCATGTTTTATGCTTTTCTTTGCATTAATTGTGGAGCAGCTGTGAATAAAAGAACGCCTACAATTGCCGTTAAAATAGTTGCTGGTAGCATATATGTACCATTATAGATGATGGAATAGATCCATGCATTTTGATCGCCAGCATATTCTGCAAAAAATACAGCGCCAGCCATCGTGTGGGCTGCATATCGTAAGAAGCCCGCAAGCACCGTACCTAATATAATGTAAAGTGCCATTTTTGTTTTGTTGGCATTTTTGGCAGCCGCCAACACGGGTCCACGCACAACCGCCGCTAATCCTACAACTGTGAAAGCAACACCATAATCAAGGAATCCTTGTAGCCAGTGCACAATCGTAGCACCAAACATGGTTTGCATTACACCTACGAGTAATCCAGTTGTTAGCCCAGCTACTAAGCCCCAGCGAAATGCTATTAACATAATAGGTACCATGACTAGACTAACAGAGCCACCTTGTGCCCATACTTTAAAGGAAACCTGATCAAGCACAAGACCGATTGCTGCAAATATCGCAATCTCCACAAGCATTAATAGTCTTTTTTTATCCATATATATTCTCTCCTTTGTTCCGATGTAGGATACAAGAGCAGGAATAGAAATGCGCTGATATGTCTCTTTCTGACACCTTTTTATTCCCTCAAGAATGAAAAAACGATGCCAGGACAGAGCCTCACATCGTACTAGTGTCGGTTTCTATCCACATCCCTACGCAAGCGTTAACTTACAGGTTCAAAGAGTCAAGGCATTACGTGCCCAGTCTCAGCTGACATCATCAGCTCCCCTTGTGGTCGTTACATCTGAATTTATTTGAACATTCTCATTGTACGCAAAGGATAGAAGGATTACAACCTCTTCCATATATTATTTTTTTGAAACTTTGCTGTTTTTCATGCGTAAATATTAAAAAAGGAGGTACAACTATGGAGAACCAAAAAATTTTATCTGCCTTTAGTTATTTAAGTATTTTCTTCGCCCCTTTTATCGTCCCATTAATTGTGTACATTATTACGAAAGATAGTGACGTAAAAAGACATTCAATTCGTGCACTTATCTCTCATTTAATTCCTTTTGTTTTCGGCATCCTGTTCTTTATTGTCTTTGTTTTTTCTACATTTAATTTGGATCCAACGTCCGGCAATAATACGATGTTGATTATTTGGTTCGTTTCGTTTGCCATTTATGCCATCGTCTCACTAGGAATTGTAATATGGAATATTATTCAAGCTGTTCGTGTTATTCGTTAATGTTTCATTTTTAAGCGAAACAGGTAGTAGTAATTGTAAAAGGAGCTGTTTTTGAATGAAAGTATCAAATGTTGTGAAAACCGCCGTAAAATTAGCACCTATTGTTATTCCTATCGTAAAAAAAGTAATGGCTGCAAAAAAAGGGACAACACCTACAGCCACCCCTCGAAAAAAATAAACAGCAGGCGTATTCCCTTGTTTTGGAAATACGCCTTTTATTTATTTCACTTCAAAATGTGTTTGACTATGTCCATTCAATGTTTTTTCTACATGTAAGACCGATGGCATCGCTGATTTTAATTCAGGCACATGAGAAATCACGCCAATCATACGACCAGAATCCTGTAAAGCAATTAATGTATCAATTGCTTTATTCAAAGATTCCTCATCAAGCGAGCCAAAGCCCTCATCAATAAACATGGTTTCAATATGAATATTCCCTTGGAAGCTTTGAATGACATCTGCCATTCCTAAAGCAAGACTTAAGGAAGCATTAAATTTTTCGCCACCGGATAATGTTTTCACATCACGTAATTGATCCGTATAGGCATCATATACATCAAGCCCAAGCCCACTTTGCTTCGCATGTTTTTCTAGTCTATCAGAACGTCTAAGCTCAAATTGACCATTTGATAAGTGATAAAGACGAATATTAGCGGCATCGGTAATTTGGTCTAAGTAATTAATTTGAATGTATCGCTCAAAGGACAGCTTTTTCGAATTTTGTCCGTTTAATAATCCATAGAGTTCCTTTACTCGACCAGCTTCTTGTTCAAGTAACTGAAGCTCTCTCGCTGTTTCTTCCACTTTTTTTATAAAGCCTTGGCAGGCTTGTGCAAAACCATTCATCTGTTGCAAACGTTTAAATGCTTCCTCATACGCCGTACGAAGTTGTTCTACTTTTGCTTCCATCACCACTAAATCTTGCTTCTCTTTCCCTTGAAGATACATAGCCCCTTCAGTTATTTGGATTTTCAGGGTATGTACCTGTAAAGCATAGTCACTGCATACTTTGCGAAGTGCTTCTAATTGGATCGCACTCCGTTTGGCAGCTGCGTATTCCTCATAGCTGTCAAAGCCGATTTCCTGCATGCTTGCTGAAAATTGCTGCCGCTTTTCATTCATTTTGAGTTGTAATTCCTCAAAAGATTGTTTGGCGATTTCTACAGTTAGTTTTGCATTACTTGTCGCTTCTTTTACGACATGCAAATTTTCTTGACTCTCTTGCCATGTTTTTTGCAAGTCCATTTTCTGTTTACTAACATCCGTAAGTTGTTGCTTTAATTGCTGTAATGTTGGTAAATTGGCTGGCATCTGCTTGAGCTGTTCTTCTACAACCGCTTGTAATCTTGTCCATTCTTTCATCTGCTCAGCTAAATATTGCTCTAATTCCATCTGTTTATTTCTAAGCTGCTCTATTCTATCACGTTGATGCTTTAGCTTAAATCGCATATCTGCTAGTTGATGATGGACAACTTTTAAGCTCGCAATCTCTTGCTCCGTCTTGTGTAAAGTAGCGATGAGCTGTGCTCGGTCTTCTTGTTTAATATGCTGTGCTTCTAGCTGCTGATATGTATCTTGAAGAAGCTGTTGCGTAGATGACAAAAGTGCTGCCTTCTCTAGATACATACGCTCGTCTGAAGAAGCCTTCACTCTTAATGTTTCCACTTGAGCAAGTTCAATAACTTCCAGTTGCTCTTTATGTGTTTTCTCGTGAGTCATACTGCCACAAACAGGGCAGGGCTCCCCTTCCTTTAGCTGTTCCGCTAAAATACTAGCCTGACTTGTCAGCCACCGTTGCTGCAATAATAGAAGGGCCTTTTTACTTTCTTGATAGTGAATATCTGAGGTAGCTACGTCCTGCTGTGCTAACTCTACGGCACTTTTATATTTCTCAGCTTGTTTGACTAAAGCTACCTGTTCGCGTAGTTTCGGTAACTGTTCTAAGTAGCTTTCATATGGCTCAACCTGTTTTTCATAGCCTTCCATCGTTTGAGAAAATTGCTGCAATTGCTCTTGTTCTTTTTCCAATAACGCCAGGTTATCAGCCACCGCCATTTTTGCTGTTTCAACATATTGCTCAGCTATTTGCAGCTGCTGCACGTTGTTTTCATAGGCCTCGAATTTAGGCAATGACGCTAATAATTGCAATTCCTGCTGCAAAATTTGTTGACGCTCAGGCTCTTTCGCCTCTTCTACCCTATATTTTTCTTGGGCTCGCTGCAGTTGCTCTTCTGTTTGCTGATGATTAACTTGTGCTTGCTGAAAAGCTTGTTCCTTTACATTAAGTTCAGCACGTAAATCAATGCATTGTTGTTCAAGTAGCACAAGTCGCTCTGCTTGTTCTGCTAAAACAATCTCCTGCTCCTTCGCTCTGTATACGTCTTGCTCTTGTAACAGCATTTGTAGTCGCTGCTGTCGATTCGCTTGCTCATCAAATTGCTCATTCAGTGTTTTAGCTAATCGATAATATTCTTGTTCTTTTTGATGAAGGCTATAAGCTTCTTCATATTGTAGCTGTTCGTCCTCAATACATTTTGTATAGTAAATAAACTCCTCATCAAGTGCCTGCTTTAGTTGATGTAAATTTTCCGTTTTGTCAGCAATCAATGTGAATAACGATGATGAACGTTGTGGTAAGACACCGTCAATTTGACCAAGTAAATGTTCTTTTAATTGTTTGGCACGTTGTAGATCACTCTCTGCCTCTTTTCGTTTAGCATCAAGCTTTTTCGTCATGACACCAAAGCGGTCTGTTTTAAAGATTTTCCGCAAAATAACTTCTTTGTTTGTAGAATCTGAGGTTAATAGCTTGCGAAATTCACCTTGAGGTAGCATCACAATTTGGCTAAATTGATCTTTTGTGAGACCTATTATTTCCTGCAATTTTTTATCGACTTCAAGCGTTTGCTGCTTCTCTACAATGCTATAATCGAGCTTTCCCTCTTTTACTTCAGCTAACTCTATTTTCTTCCCAGTAATCGTTTTATTTTTTTCTTTAATATGACCGGGCTGTCGTATTATTTGATAGACCCTTCCATGCATTTCAAACATGAGCTCTACAGCTGTATAAATATCATCATGAGCAAAGCCACTTCGCAGTAAAGCCGTATCCTGACGATCCTCACCACTGCCTGATCCGTAAAGGGCATAACAAATGGCATCAAAAATTGTTGTTTTTCCTGCACCGGTTTTACCAGAAATAGCAAACAATCGATGTTCCCCTAGTTCTTGAAAATCAATTATTTCAGTGTCTTTATAGGGACCAAATGCAGTAATCGTTAACTTTAATGGCTTCATTTTACTGTTTCTCGCTCCTCATCTAATAATTCCTGTAACATCTCTGTGAAAAGGCGTTCCGTATCTTCATCTGGCTGAATGCCGATAATATCGGTAAAGAAAGAACGGAATAAATCAATATCCTCTAGTTTTTCCGTTTCTACAACTTGTAGCTCACGCGACACCTCTTGTCGTAATACCTTACGTTCCACATGCATAGCGTGCGGAAACACACTGCGAATGCGTTCCATCGGCGAAGACACCGAAGTTGTATCCGTCAATCTGACAAATACATAATCTTCACTTGGTGTGAGCTTTAATAAATCCTCTAATTGACCTTCTACTACTCGTAAATCTCTTCTTGGCACAAGCTTTCTTTTGGTTACTGTGCTATTACCATGCTCATCTAAATCAATGATTAAAAAGCCCTTTTCATGTAAATGCTCAGATAACGAATATTTTAATGGAGAGCCTGCATAGCGAATGGTTTCATTTAAGACAAAATGTGCCTTATGTAGATGCCCAAGTGCTGTATAATGAAAGGGTTTAAATAAAGCTGCACTCACACAATCTGAGCCCCCTATGGAAAGCGGTCGCTCTGAATCACTTGTATTCGCTTCTTCCTCACCATACTTCGTTACAAAAGCATGTCCAACAAAAACATGACGTTTGCTTGAGTCCATGTCTTGCGTGATATACTCAACTATTTTTTGCATGGCATCTTGATGAGAGCGGATTCCCTCTTCTTCAAAGATGCTGCGAATAGAAGCCGGCTCTGCATACGGTACAAGATGGAAATGCACTTCGCCATGCTGATCATTCAAAACAATAGGTGCATGATTTTTTGTAAATTGACCCTTGATATATAAACCGCTATCACTCATTAAACGACTACCGAAATTCAGTCGACCTGCACTATCATGATTTCCCGCCACCGCTAAAACAGGAATCTTCTTCTCTAATACAATTTTTGCTACTACATCATTTAGTAAATTGACTGCCTCTATAGGAGGCATCGAACGGTCATATAGATCACCTGCTATGACAATTACATCTGGTTTTTCCTCATCTATCGCTTGTATAAATTGTTCGAGAATATACTGTTGATCTTCTGTCATATAGACACCTTGAACAAGTTTTCCTAAGTGCCAATCTGCTGTATGAAATATTTTCATTGTTGTACCTCCTAGTCTTCTTTATATTTTAGCATGACTATTCCCTCTCTAGTGCTCTCTAGCAGTTTAGTAGTTCTATCCAATATTGGCTTTCATAGAAAAAAAGCATCTTATTGGGTAAGATGCCTTTGCTAACGATTATTTAGATGTTTTTGATAAAAGCTTGATAACCTGGGAATCCCTGAATAACGTAAGCAACACGAGCAGGCTGTTGTTGTGTCACTTTCTCTTTCTGGGGCTTCGCTGATGATTGTTGCTTGACAATTTCCTCAAATGACAAAGGATTTGCCTTAGGTAATTCTGATGAAGAAATCTGTAAAGCATCACTACCACTATAAGCCTGTAAAAATGAGTTAGCCATTTGACGATAGCCTTCAGCATTCGGGTGGACGTCAGCACTATTTGGTAAATAGCTTGTTCCATTCAATCCAAAGGCATCATAGACATCTACATAAACTGCTCCTGCATGCTCTGCCTGTTGCTGTAAAATCGCATTTAATTTAACTAGCTGTGCATTGGTTCCTTCTTTTTGCGACGGATGGACAGTTGGATAGGCAAAATAATAGCCCATGACATATACCTTTGCTTTCGGTGCACGTTCTACTAACTCATCTAAAATCGTTGTCATATTTTTTCTCGCCAAGTTTAAAGCGTAATCTGTCTGCAACTGTGAAAAAGCTAAAGTTCCAGCACTTGGGTTCATCTGAACAAGACGCAATAAATCATTGGCACCTGCTGACACTGTAATCAGTGTGGCGTTTGCTAATAAATGTTGCGCTTCCTCCGATTGAATTCGGTCTAACACATTCGCTGTTGTAAAGCCTGGAAAAGCAAGCTCTTTTGTATAAAACGATAATTGTCCAATCGAACTTAATTTCATGGCAATTAAATCACTATACCCTACATCAATTTCTTGATAAGGTGTTTGACCTGCAGCTAATGAATCTCCAATCGCCACGTAGCTTTCCGTTTGAGCAAAAGCAGATGAAGTCCAATATGTCATGGATAATATCGTCACACCGATTAAGCTCCATAATCGTCTCATCTGCTCTCCTCCTTTTCTTTCTGACTAAAGATTAAAAAGCCCAGCTACCCTTGCGGAAAATAGGCTCTACCGTACCATCTGGTAAAATACCATCAATGTCCATTTCTCCGCTGCCAATCATAAAATCTTCGTGTGTCACAGAAATATTTGCTCCTAATGCTTCAAGCTGACCATTTTCTAAGTCTCTACCACCTTCTAAGCAAGTCGGATATGCTTCACCAATAGCTAAATGGTTTGAAGCATTTTCATCGAACAATGTATTGAAGTATAAAATCTCTGACGCTGAAATAGGTGATTCGTGAGGGACAAGTGCTACTTCACCTAAATAGCTTGAGCCTTCATCCACTTGAATTAGTTCTTGTAATAAATCATGACCAACTTCAGCCTCTGCCTTAATAATTTTGCCCTCTTCAAATGTTAATTTAAAGCCATCAATAATATTGCCTTGATAAACTAATGGCTTTGAATTACTGACATAACCGTTTACACCTTGCTTCATTGGAAGAGTATACACTTCTTCAGTTGGCATATTGGCAACAAAGACATTATCCTCTGGCGTTTTACTGCCACCCGTAACCCATTTATGTTGCGGTGCTAGAGCAATTGTTAAATCTGTACCCGGTGCCGTATAGTGAAGCTTTGCATACTTTTTATTATTTAGAAGCTGTGCACGCGATTCTAAATTGGCTATATGCTGACGCCAATTGTCCACTGCATTGCCTTCCCCAATATGCACTGTTTTAAAGATCGCCTCCCATAAGGCAGGTACTTGCTGCTCTTCTGTTAAATGAGGGAATACCTTTGCTGCCCATTTAGGTGAAGGGACCGCAACAATGGACCAAGCAATTAAATCCTTCATGACGGCATTACGATAATTTTTCAATGCTGCACCAGATACTTTTTGGTGGGTTGCTAATCTGTCTGCTGGTATGCCTGTCAAATTATCTGGATCTGCTGCATCAATCCATAGTAGAGCGCCTTTACGTTCAATAAGCTCATCACGCATTTTCACGACCCATTCAGGGAAGCGACTAAACTCCTCGTCAGAAGCATGTTCAAAATAGGCACGATCCATTTCGTCATCTGAAAAATTCACATGTACACGTCCTGCGCCAGCCTTATAAGCCTCTTTAACAACTAAACGAACAAAATCCAAAGCATCTACCGATGTATTGACTAATAGGTACTGACCTGGTTGGATGTTGACACCCACTTTTACCGCAAGCTCTGCATATGCCTGTAATTTTTCTTCAAACGTCATATTAATTCCCTCGCTTTTGTCCAATTGTTTTAGAATTACCTTCCATCAGCTTGCCATCATGCCATATTTTTTGCACAGGCTTGCCTGGTACTTCCCTTGTCCACTTTTTATACGTTTTTTCATCATGATAAGATAATAACGTTAATACTTCACCATCTGCGCCCGCACGACCTGTACGACCTGAACGATGTAAATACTGCTCAATTGTTCGTGGTACATCAACATGAATAACATGTGTTAAACCGGCAATATCTAAACCACGAGCTGCAATATCTGTGGCAATTAAAATACGCGCATCTCCTTTACGGAATGCATCTAACGCTTTTTTTCGTTCTTCTTTTTTCATGTCAGAATGGAGAGTGACAATTGGCGCTGAGCGGTATTGCAATTTTGTTTCCTTCATTAATAATTGATCGATATTATTGACAAAAGCCAGTGCTCTCAAGCCTTCTGTATGTGAGAGTCGACGTAGGAAATCTGTTTTATCACGTTCTTCTACTTTCACAAAAGAATGTACTACTTTACCGACCTTTAACATATCCTCAGGTTTAATTTTAAAACGTAAAGGTTCAAACATCATACGGCTTGCTACTAATTCAATTTCCTCCGTTATCGTAGCCGAAACAACAACGACTTGTCGGCCAAAAGCAGAGCCTTCGATAAAGGATTTGACGACAACACGGTATTCACGACTCAGTAATTGATCGCACTCATCTAAAATAACCGTTTCAATTTCTTTTAGTTTTAATTTCCCTGCACGTGCTAATTCATTTAAACGACCAGGTGTGCCAACGACAATCGTTGGTTTTTTCTTTAACTTTTCAATTTGACGAGCAGAATTGGCACCACCAATCAGTTGTTGAACTGTAATATCTGTGCCTGCCGTCCATTCACGGATAACTTCTACAATCTGCATCGCAAGCTCTTGTGAAGGAGCTACAATCAGTCCTTGTGTTTGCTTTTTTGCCCCATTCACTTTATTCAATAATGGTAAAACATACGCTAATGTTTTACCTGATCCTGTTGGCGATTCCGCTACAATATCTTTGCCTTCAAGCATAGCTGGTATCATTTCATCTTGAATTTTCATGGGTGTTTCAAAATTCCATTTTGCTTGTATTTCTTCTTTTAATAAATTAATGACTGACATGTTATTTCCCACCTTCTATCTACTTGACACTAGTTTAACACACTCCGCCGTTTCCTACTTTATATGTACGAAGCTATTGTCCAATCGTTTCAGGAAACCATCGATTCCTTCCATAAAAAATCTGCCTAACCCAACACGGAAAAAAGTAAGCTTGACCACAACTCTTTAAAGACTTGTAGCTTACCCGTGAAAAGCAAGCAGATCCTTTTCAATTCATTTAACGACTAATCGACTAGCTCATAGCCACAAGCCAAAATGGCACATTCAGCTAAAACGATTAATGAATCAATATAAATTTCATTTAATTTCAAATCCCTATTAACAATAGATAGCTCTGTACAGCCTAAGACAATGCGGTCACAATTTAATGCTAGCATCGCCTCTTCTATTGGTTGCCAATCCTCCAACGTAACATCCTTGCCAGCCTTGACATAATCATAAATGATGGTCATCACATAGGCTCTCATCTCATTATCTGGAACAACTGGTGTAATGCCATATTCCTCTAAGGCTTCCTGGTACATACGTGATGTTAATGTTCCTGTTGTTGCTAAAATTCCAACACGCTCTGCTCCTAAATCAGCAGCACGCTTCGCCGTTTCACGAATCATATTCAATACAGGAATGGGAGAGCCCTCATCAATTTCATGATAGAACGTATGGGCTGTATTGCATGGAATTGCAATCATATTTGCCCCTACAGAAGCTAATTTTTTAGCATCCTCAATTATGACTGGAACTGGATTATCCTTCTTATTATCTAAAATAAAAGCCGTACGGTCAGGAATATTTGTATCATTATCAATGATCGTATGCAAATGCTCCTGATCCTTTTGTGCCTTCGTACGTCTTACAATCATTTCTCCAATAAACATTGTTGCAAGTGGCCCTACGCCACCGATAATACCTAAAGTTTGTTTTTTCATATATTTGACAGACCTTTGTTATTAAAATATTTCTTATATTTGCGATAAAAGCTTAAATTATCAAGCGTAACGTTCAACCAACGTTTCGCATTCATATCCTTATAACTAAAAATAGAATCTGTAGCCATCCCTTGGCGAATCAAACTTTTCGCTTCAATGACTAACTGTTCATTTTGTACGTATTTGAAAAGTACACCATTTGGTACAATGGTCCAAAGATGCTTGTTTTGCACGTATGTTAGCGACTGTTTACTACCTCGAACATAATCATCCGCCACATACTGCATGAAGTTATAGCCACTGGCTGTCACATAATAATTGGAAAGTTCATTATGTAATTCAATACTCAACAATTTATATTGACCATCACGATCATCATATTTCATATCAAATGTAGCATAGCCTTGGAATTGTATGGCTTCAAGGAACGTCTTTACATTGTCCATTAATTCCTGATGATAGGTTGTCATGATGGCTACATAACGACCAATCCCTTCTGGAGAATGCTCTTCTAAAATGGGATTGCCCACCGCAAGAAGTTTTGCCTTGCCATCCTGCCCTATATAGGCATTAACAACAAGCATATTCGCATCTTCCCCTGGAATATATTGTTGAATCATAAGATCATCTCGATAGGCCGATTCCTTATAAATAGCATGGAATATACTGTCCTTTTCATCCTTATCATACGCAATATATACTTTTTTCTTACCAGGAAAAATACATGTAGCATATTTTGTCATATTCATGGGCTTTATGACAATTGGATACTCAAATGGCATGTCGTAGTCCTCGTAATCATTCACCGTGCAGACATGCATGGCAGGAAATTGAAAACCATATTGTGCACAAAGCTCATACATCTTTTCACGAGTTAATAACTGCTGAGCAAGTGTGGCATCTACATAAGGAATAATGAAATCCTCTGCTAATTCCGCTTTATGTTCTATTATTTTTTTGACATAAAATTCATCACAGGCTAGTAGCAGTAATTTTTTATCAACGAATTCCTGCGCAATAGCCTGAAGTGCCGTAACAAATCGTTCGTCTATATGAAGTCTCGGTACCTCACGAAAAGTCAGTAAATCACTTTGGTGAATTTTTTCCATATTCGTATGGTTTAATGCAAGTGGCTTCACACCATAGGCTTCGTAAAATGCTCTGGCCATGCCATAAGCATTCATCTCATCCCCAAGTAAAACCGGTAAAAAAGCGTGCTCAATGGCCATTCTACTCAACTCACTTCTGCTTTTTTATTAGTGTAACATACTAAAGATTTGTGGCTAATTTATTTATGAATAGCTACGGCTTGCTGATCTAATTCCCGATAACTTTTGAAAAATTGATCGACATTGTATGTAACATAACCTTTTAATGGATCCATTACTACTACTTTATCCCCTAAATGCCCTGTCAAGACAACTGCATGTAAGTTCATATAGGCTTCATGTGATGTTGTCTCACCTTCAAAAATCCAGCCTCTATTTGCATTTCGTTTAGGTGACGATAAATCCAGCGTCACCCATGTTACAACAGGAACTCCCTCGCGAACAAGCTGTAAAATCTCGTCCTGTGAGGCCTTACTCATATTTGACACGCGTAAATCAGCTTGTCTATCTGCAATGACTGCCTCTGCCGCCTTAACAATGGGTTCAGCAAAAACATACATACCATGAGCTTTATCACGCGGATTCCCTGCAAAAGCCTCATGTGGATTTGGCCCAAAACGTTGGTTGTCTACAGTACGTATATTTTGCTTTGGTAAATAGTTATCAGCCATTTCAAGCTTTGAAACATTCATTCCAAAATAATTTAAGACAGCTGTGAGTGATGTTATTTCACAGCCATGTGGAAGCTCTGGCTTTTGCATAACAACAGGTACATCTAATTCTTGCTCGTCTCTAGAGAAGTGTGTTTGCAATCGATAGTATGGCTTCGTTGTATCATACGTAAAATTCTCGATTGTTGTATATCCATCGTTTGTTGTACTATTTTCCAGTGTTGTTGCTGCAATGGTATATTCTCGCCCTGCCTTGAGCTTCGCGAATATGGCTTCTCCCTCTTCTGAACCAATCGCTTCCTCTACTACATCACCCGTTTGTACATCTGTTACTGTGACATAGAGATTGGGGATAGGTGCCCCGCTATTAAATTCTACCGTTAAAACAGTTAATGGATTTTTTTGTTCTGCTTCTTGCTGTGAAAATGGCTGACAGCTCGAAAGTAACATAATAATCAAAATGCCCATAAGTAAAAGGCGTTTATACCCCGTCCACAAGACAAATTCCGCTCCTATTCTAATTGGAAGAGTAATCCCTTCTCCATTCTATTTATTCAATTTGTCGTAGACTCTATTATACGATACTTTCATAATCGTTCCTATTTTATCTTATTTCAGCACATAATTTTTTGTATGGAAAGCGAAGCGGCAGGTACACGGAAACTTGCGAGTAAGCTTGAAAAAACTGGCTAACAATTATGCCTAGGCATCGTGGATAGTACTTAAATCGTCGTCACTTTAGGTCGTAATGTATGCTTTAACACCTTACCTGAAGCATTGCGCGGCAGTTCTACTAAAAATGCAATTTCATACGGTACTTTATATTTGGCAAGTCTTGTTTGGCAGTAAGATAATATTGCCTTTTCATCGAGTGACTGCCCTTCCTTTAATACAATAAATGCTTTTGGCACCTCTCCATATACTTCATGTGGTAATCCTATCACTGCTGCCTCTAAAATTTCTGGCATTTGATATAGCACTTCTTCCACTTCAATCGGGTAAATATTTTCCCCTCCACGGATGATCATATCTTTTTTCCGATCTACAATATATAAATAACCTTCCTCATCAAAGCGTCCTAAATCTCCTGAATAGAGCCAGCCATCTCTTATCGTTCTAGCTGTTTCCTCTGGATTGCGCAAATAACCTTTCATTACTTGTGGCCCTTTAACACAAATTTCGCCAACCTCGCCAGCTGGTACTGACTTTCCTTCACTATCAACCACGCATACCTCCGTCTGAGCTAATGGCTTCCCAACAGAGCCAATTTTCGTTAATGCATCCCTATCTAATAAAGAGGTAGCTGCAGGTGAATTTTCGGTTTGACCATAGAGATTTTGAACCTTTACATTTGAAAATGCCTCTTTCACTTGCTTTACGAGCTCATAAGGCATTGGAGCAGCCCCGTAACATAATAAACGTAAATGATGAAAGCTATGTTCCTTAAATCCAGGCGTATTTAAAATGATGGTATACATGGATGGAACACCAAAGAAAATAGTCGCTTCAGTTGCAGCAATTTGCGCTAACGTTTTTGTTGGTGAAAATGCTTCTTCGATAACAACTGTTCCTCCTTGATAGAACATTGGCATAGCAAAGACGTGCAGGCCAGCACAATGGAATAAAGGTGTACAAATAAACATCTTGTCCTTGCTAGACATTTTCATTGAAGAAGACCAAATATCGGCAGTAGCCACGATATTTTGATGTGTTAGCATGACGCCCTTTGGTTTACCTGTTGTCCCAGAAGTATACATGACCACTGCTGTATCATGGGCCTCTAATTGTACAAGCTTTCTTTCACATCCCTCATTTTCAAAAATGTTTCTCATTTCTTTAAATCCAATCGTATGTTGGAATGTATAGGCAACATCCTCCAATGCTTCTGCTAGCCTTTCATCATAAATGAGACCCTTTGCTTGTGAATGATTAAAAATAAAATCAACCTCAGGTGCTGCTAATTTAGTGTTAATAGGCATCACAATAAAACCTGCTAGTTGGACACCTAAATAAGCGATTAAAAACAAATCTGAATTGAGCGTATATAATGCAATCACATCATCTTTTTCAAAATCCTGTTCTTGTAAGTATGCTGCAAATCTTTCTACACGTTGATAAAAATCGCGATAGCTCAACTTTTTTCCATCATACAAGGTTGCAATTGCATTCGGTTGTTGCACAGCATAGTTTTCAAGAATATCTGTCATGTACATCGTCATTATAAACCCTCCAAAAATTCATTTTTTAATGCTGGATAGCGTCTGAAACTATGAAACTACTAAAAATTCAGAAAATTATGATTATATTTTAACAAGCAATGCGTTTCATGGCAATTTTTCCACACATTCAAAATATGAAGTAGAAGTAACGAAATATTCTTAGACGTTTTACTTTTCTATCAATTTCTATTGGGTGTATGATATTTGTACGATTATTTTTAGGAAAGGCCGGATTGACATGCTTTATGCACTTTTAGGAGATTTACATTCTAATATAGAAGATACTAAAGCTGTTCTAGCTCATATTCAACAAACAGCAGAGGAAGCAAAAATCATTGGTTTAGGTGATTTATATGAATGCACCGTCAGTAAGAAAAAAGCGCAAACCTTATCTGGCTTACCTTTACAAAAGGCAGCCATAGTAGAAAGCGAATTTGAAGAATTACTAACCTTCCCCTCTATAAGAGGTAATCAAGAGGAACGCATTACGCAGGTCACTGGCATCGAACGTTTTCAGGCTTTACCTGAGACGATAGAGATAGATGGTGCGACACTAATACACGGACATCAATTTAAATGGAGTGTAAGCTGGCAGCCAACATTCCTTCCTTTTCATAAGCCACTGTTTTTCTTTGGTCATAGTCATGAATCAGGCCTTTATCATCAGCAAAAGAAACTACCCATTCGTATTCGCTATGGCCAACCAATTGCCTTACAAAATAAACAGTATGGTGTCAATGTTGGTTCTGTTGTCGACCACCGTGAATGGTGTCTTTATGATAGCACACAGCGCACCGTAACATTTATGTGTGTCCCATCTATTGATTCATCAACAGAAATATAAAAAAGAGCGAGCTAATCCCGACATTAGCTTGCTCTCGAATTTCTAGTGAATATATTGTTTTTTCCCGTTCAATAAAATTTCCTTTAAGGCCTTTAGTTTTTCAATTACAATATATGATTCTTCTGTAATTTCCTTCAGATATTTTTCAGCCTCCCTTTTATTGCCTATATTATATTCTCGCACCGCCTTTTTAGCTATATCATGAACATGAATAAATGGTTGTTCTAACTCTACATAGACACGCTCTTCGCCTAGTAGCTTTTTTCCTGTACCATAATACCATTCACCAAGGCGCGACTCCTGTGGTGAGCCAACATCCTGCTCTGTCATTGTTTCAAAGCCAAGCAGTAGATTATAGATTTTCCAGCGCCATAATAAATGGTCTGTAATAGCTAATTCAATAATATCCTCCTGACTAATAATAAAATTTTTAGAAATTGTTGTTGATCGGTACCCGTCAATCATTTTACTTAACTTGTAGATAGCAGAGCCCATATCAAAAACGATGACCTTACTTTTTTGCATACTCTCCGTGATAGTATGGTTACGTTCAGAAATAGTTGTAGCAGATTGTGCTTGTACCTTTGTCGTTGTGGCAATTTCCTCAAAGCGAGCTCCTTGCTGCTGTAGACTTTTATTTATCTCTGCAAGCGTCTGTGAAATATGTAAGGTATCCGTGACGCCTTGATGTAAATCCTGTGAAAATTGAGTTGTTAGTGAACTAATATTATGAGTAATATGTAGTAGCTCCTGTATATCTGTATGTATAGATTTGACAGATGTACTTGTATCATCAGCAAGCTTTCGAACTTCCTCCGCAACAACTGCAAAGCCTTTACCCGCTTCTCCAGCACGAGCCGCCTCAATAGAAGCATTTAAAGCCAATAAATTTGTTTGATCTGCAATTCTCTTAATTAATTCCATCAGCTTCGCTACACTATTGACACGTTCCACTAAACGCTTTATATCCTCCTGCATGGATTTATGACCTTCATCGGTTGTTTGTAAAATGGATGATACTTGTTGTAACGATTCTAAATCCTGATTTAATTTTTTAAAGGCATGCTTTGTTTGGGCTGAAATATCACCAACAGATGCGGCGATTTCTTCAATACTCTCATCTAGCTCGTGCATCAATTGATCTGCTGCAACAATCTCCTGTTGCTGAATATCTTGAAATTCAATCAATTCCTTAATCGTATCTAGCTGGGTATTATAAGTAATAATTTCACCTAAACCATTTACAACAGAGCCAGCCTGAATTTCAATATAGGTTTCTAAAATGATCTGTTGGTCGATCGTTACTAGACTATCATAAGACAATAGGACATCCAGCATTTTTTCTTGATCCCGTGATAGCTCTTTGACAATCAGCGGTATGATTAATTGGTTAATGAGTGTATAGGCAGAAATCATCCAGTTCGGCAGTACACCGATTCGTGCATGTACATAAGCGATTTTACGTCGTTTAAATACATAATCTAAATCTAATTCATCATCAAATAGGCTTATAAAATGTGAATCAAAAAGCCCTTTTAAACGCTCTACTGATGAATGCGTATTGATAACTTGGTTAAATTCTGGAATTTCCAATAAACGATCATAAAAATTGTCGAGTATTTGTTGGCGATTATTTTCATAGATTTTGCGTAAAAATCCAACAGATTCTCTTCTAATTCTAGATAAAGCAAGAAAATCTAGCTTTTCTTTAAAGCGTTCATTAGCCTCAATATCTGAATTTTTCGCAGCTGAGAAATAATCATAATTTTGATTTATTTTCTTCCTTTTGAACATTGTTACCACTCCTTTTGTAATAAAGTAAATAAAAATTACCAATATTTTAAAACGAATTATAGATCTTTCTTCATTACCTTCAACTAATAAAACATATATATTTTACCAACAACACTAATACAAAAATAGATTTTCAAAAAATTCTTTACATCTTCTTATTCTTTTGTCCACTTTATTGACAATTTCTCATTTTCCCTGTTAAACACTATTTTTACACAGAAAAAACGCTAAAATCATGTCTGACTTTAGCGTTTTACATAAAGTGTTAGCATTCGCAATCACACTTTTGTAAGCTATCTAGTAACTTTTCCATAACTTCTAGTTGCTCACAAAGCGTTTGAATCATACAACGTAAAATAGGGATTAATTCTTGGCAAATACAGAATCTCAGCACATTTTGTGCCAGACGTATACCACCCTGATGATGGACAATCATTTCTCGTAGATAATTGATATTAATGCTATTAGATACTGGTGGTGCACACATTGCATTGAACATAGCTTCTGTAATTTCTTTGTAAGCACACATATACTCGTATAATTCATACTCTGAATTTTGCACGACACAACATCGATTTTGTATCGCTTCAAGACTCTCAACCATTTCTGTGTGAGTTCGAATAATTTCTAATGCGAGATTTTGTACAGGGATATTCGTTGTATAGCGTAAAACGTTTTCGGACATTTGAATTGCTGCAACTTGATGAGGGATAATTTGCTTAATAAAATTTTCAGAAATACTACAAGTAATCGTTACATAGGTCATGCCCTGCATCATTTTTTTGAGGATTCGCTGATATTCCTCTAAATATGCCTTTGTTACATTACTGAGTTCAATTGGTTTAGCCATAAGACACACTCCTTTCAGAGTAATGTATGCCCGCTAGGTTGTTGTGCGATAGACAATTGTACCAATGACTCCATATTTACAGCCTCATTCATCGTAATCATTATCCTTGTTCTTTCTTATATGTATCTAAGCATGTTGGACAAATACATGTCCTTTGCTCCGTTTGCACTACATCTAATAGCTTTTCTGGAAAGCGTACCGTCATACACCAGCACTCTTTTTCACCTTTTTCTACTCCACAATGATTTTCTCCCCCACATAATGGACATCTCTCTTCTTCAGTTGACATGTTCCTGCACCTCCTTTACCTACCATTGTAAAATAAAAAAAGGAAGAGCATTCAATACTTACTCCTCCTACTACGCTTATTGTTGGTGCTTGTGTATATCTTGCTTTACTTCTTCTATATCTGTGTCACTATAAATGGCCGTCCCCTGCCCTCCACTTTTAGCTAACAATGCCTTTACCTCATTATAGGATAATCCTGCATCTGCATTTTTTTGCTTTACTTCATTAATATTCGTGCCCGCAGATGTAAAATGGGCTTCTTTTTCATGATTCATAGCGTTTTTACCTCCTACAATTCATCTGGCTGCATTTCAATTAATTCATCGCCTTCTCTTTTTACTCGTTTATTGAGCTCCTCTACTGGAATGGCGTCGACAGTTTGCATATCTTCATGCAAATCGAAAAGACTAATTGTATCTGATTCAACCATGTCAGGTTTGTCCTTGCTATTTAAATTCATAAACATTTTCTTTTCATGTGGTACTTTACTCATGTCCATTTCTGTCACACTCCTTTCTCTATAATGTGTGTAGAGCTGGACAGATTATGTGTCACTCCCTTTTGCACCTTTATCAATTCGATAATATTTAGCTATTTGAATCACTCGTACATACTTTGTGTGCAATTCATGGTAAATGCCCCTACTATCCGTAAAGGAGATATATTGATCACGTTCACTTTTCACTAATTTCTCTGCCTCTTGTTGTGATTCAATATCAATTACGCCTCAGCGTAATTGCCTTAGTGTTGAAAAACAAAACAGTCAATTGAAAGGAAGAAATGGATTTCCGTTGCAGGCTACTTGCTTTCCTGTGGGCGAGCGCCGAGCCGCTTCCTCCGCTACCGCTCCGTTTAGAGGCTCGCCTGTCTCGCTATCCCATGGGAGTCAAGTAGCCTTCCACTCCAACCCACAAAAGTGTTATCTTTTTAGCGAAATTTTCAAATAAAGTGAAGGTGTTCACTACTTTTTATGAAGAGGTGTTGTCACGCATCACTTCTCCATATTGAAAATAAGAGTTTATCCCTTCTAAGAATACAGATAATGGGCTATTTGATCGCTATACTACTATGAAAAAAAGTAAAGACACTTTGCAGAATGGTTGATTGGAGTGGAGCCAGCGTCACTCCTAGAGGATTTAGCGTCACAGATGAGACCCTGGAGCGAGCGCAAGTGAGTGAAGCGGCTCATCGGACGCCCCCTGGAAAGGGCGCTGGCGGAACGGAAATCAACCTCTCACCTTGCAAATTTGCTTTTTCTGCCGTTGACATCATCTTTTTTCAACAACATGTCAATTACGCCTCAGCATAATTGCGTCCAGATTTTTTCACGTTTACTCGAAAAGTTCCTCTTCAAAATCTGTGACATCTGCTAGGGCTTTTATTTTGATTCAGTCGGTGTTTGGACACCCACTAAATCAAAGAGAACAATTTATGCATTCATCTCACCACCTATAGAGGTGAGCGTTTTTTGCTGAATCAAGATAAATGAATCTTCGAACATAGTGCAATCCATCAAAAAAATACGTAATTTTAAATTCCTTCATTTTATATGCTCCTTGATCCTGCAATGTTATCGCTTATTTTATCAAAAAGCTGAAATATCTTGCGTCCTTAAAATTACATAAATCATTTGAAGCATATAGTAAAATCATAAACCTTTGCAGAGGAGGGAATAATAATTGATTCATACAGTTAAAGCTGGAGAAACACTGACTCAAATTGCTCAGGATTATCGTACTCCGTTGGCATCCATTATTGCTGCTAACCCAGGAATCCAGCCTGATCATCTTTTTATTGGTCAACAAATTGTCATCCCGGGCTTGCCAAATCCCGATACAATTCCTTACCGTATCGAAATATCTACCAATAATCGCTGGCTACGTTTATATAGAAATAATATCCTTCAAAAGCAATACCCTATCGCAGTCGGACGCATGCTTCATGAAACACCAGTAGGCAGTTTTATTATCATCAATAAAGCTCCAAACCCTGGTGGTCCTTTTGGAACGATGTGGATGAGTCTCTCTAAAGAACATTATGGAATTCATGGCACAAATGATCCTAGCTCTATTGGGCATGCTGTTTCGCATGGTTGTATTCGAATGCAAAATCAAGATGTTGAAGAGCTTGCCAGTATCGTCCCTATTGGTACAGAAGTAGTGATCCATCCCTAACGAAAGAGGCTTTCTATAGTTGTCAACCAAAATAGATAGCCTCTTGTGATGTTTAATTCTGTTCGCTTGTCTAGGCAAATTGAATATCACCCTTTTTTGAGGGATAAAGCGCATCATGAATAAATTGAGCATGATTTCTAGCCAATCCCTATATATATGCCACAAAATTAGACAATGATTTACCTCTTTTTGTGAAATACAATTAGTAGCATTGTTGTTTTCGTATAGGATGAAATGCTAAAAGCTATACTACCTATAGTTAAAGGAGAGCTATAGGAGGGAATACGTTGTCCACAAGTAAACAGTTATTATCCATATTTGCCTTAGGTGGCATTAATGAAATTGGAAAAAATATGTATGTAGTACAATATGCAGATGACATCATCATTATTGATTGCGGAGCAAAATTTCCAGATGAAACCTTACTTGGTATTGATTTAATTATTCCTGATATTACTTATTTACTGGAAAATAAAGAAAAAGTGAAGGCTCTAATTGTTACGCATGGCCATGAAGATCACATCGGTGGTATCCCCTATTTATTAAAAAAATTGAATGTGCCTGTGTATGCTACTCGTTTTACTCTAGGGCTTATCGAATTAAAGCTCAAAGAACATAAGCTGTTAAGAGAAACCGATTTAATTGAAATTCACGCTGACTCCGCTCTACATTTAGGACAAATGGATATTAGTTTCTTTAGAACTAATCATAGTATACCTGATTGTTTAGGAATCGTAATGGGCACTCCTGAAGGGAACGTAGTCCATACTGGCGATTTTAAATTTGATTTAACACCCGTTAATAATCAATTTGCCGATATTCATAAAATGGCTGAAATCGGTTCAAAAGGAGTGCTCGTTCTTATCTCGGAAAGTACGAATGCAGAGAGGCCAGGTTTGACACCTTCTGAACAGCTTGTTGGTCACCATATTGAGGATGCTTTTTTACATGCTGAACGGAAAGTAATCATTTCCACCTTTGCTTCAAACGTTAATCGTATCCAACAAATCGTACATGCAGCTATTGCTACCAATAGGAAGTTAGCTTTATTGGGACGCAGCATGGTCAATGTTGTTGATGTAGCGATAGAACGGGGCTATTTATTTGTTCCAGAAGATATGTTAATTGATGCACGAGAAGTGAAATACCTTCCACCAGAGGAGGTCGTGGTACTTTGCACAGGCAGCCAAGGCGAGCCTCTAGCTGCGCTTGCCCGTTTAGCAAATGGCAACCATCGTGAAGTGAAAATTCTACCAGATGATACAGTTATTTTAGCGGCCTCCCCCATTCCAGGCAATGAGAAGGGTGTTTCGCGTATTGTGGATAATTTGTTTCAGCTTGGTGCAAAAGTTATTTATGGATCTTCCAGCCATACGGGTATGCATGTTTCAGGACATGGTCATCAAGAAGATTTGAAGCTCATGCTGACGTTTATGAAGCCACAATTTTTCATTCCTATTCATGGTGAATTCCGCATGCTACACCAGCATCGCTTATTAGCAGAAGCGGTTGGTGTCCAAAAAGGGAATACCTTTATTATGAAAAACGGCGATGTCGTTGATATTGAAAACTCGAACGCACGACAAACTCGTAAAATTCCAGCAGGTGATACGTATGTTGATGGAATCGGCATAGGTGAAGTTGAAGGCATTGTCCTTCGTGATCGCAAGCAGCTTTCAGAAGACGGAATGCTTGTCATCGTCTTAACACTCAATAAAGTAGATGGTGCTTTTATTTCAGAACCTGATACCATATCCCGTGGTTTTGTTTATGCGAAGGATTTCGAGGAGCTGTTGAATAAGGTCAATGTGCTTACCAAAGAAATCGTTGTAGAACTACAAGAAGAAAACAGACAGCAAATCCATGTTCTACGACGTGAAATCAAAAGAGCAGTAGGACAATATTTATTTAACCAAACTAAACGAAAGCCTATGGTTTTACCAATTATTATTGAAATATAACTGATCGGTGCAAGGATTGAACGATCCATCTTGCACCGATTTCTGTTTTGTTCAATCACTTAACACTAAAAGGATCATTCAAAAAAATCACCATTAAAAAATATATGTAACATATCAATATATTGCCGTTGGAGCTGTTCAAAGCCATAATGTATGTCATTTGAATGCCGTTTTACTTGCTTTGAAATATCATTAAAATACTGTGGGAGTCCCTCTATCGCCGTTACTAAAGAATCTTTATTAACTAATAAATGTTGGATAGCGTTTAATAGCTGTGCTATGTGAAGCTGAATATCAATCGGTGGTAATTCAATTATTATATGATAGACATTACACACGTTATTATTTACTTGATACCATTTTAAAAAGTGAAATAAATAATCACTGACAATTATCGATTCATTAGGGATGATGGCAATAATATCCTGACCAATACATACAGCCTTTTTACACTGATAGATTGAGGATTCTTTCAAATTGATTTTGTTAAGAAGGATACTTTTAGCAGGCACTTGTGACATAGTCAGCGAATCCATTGTATGATCAACTCTCGGTACTTGACTAAAATCATCTTCTATTATTAATTTCATTAGCGTTTTTTCGGTTATGAAAGGAGTGCCTTCTCTCGCAAAACTTGTATCATTCATCATGCTATTACCCATTTGGATTTTTGCTACTTCTTCTATAAAAAAATGCTTCACCATGTTTGATCCTCCAATCCCCTGTCCCATTTTATACCCTTAAAGCAACCTTCACTAACGCCTTTTACCTAGTAACTTATTTAGGCTATTTGTCTAATAAAAGATTTCTCATTAAACATTGTACCATTTTAACGGTACATTTTCTCTATTATACCACTATAATAGTATAGTCATTTCCACTATTTTTCACTAGCTTTTAACATAGAGGTGAATCATATGTCAGATTTTTTAAAGCTAGTAGGTGAACAACTCCGTATTATTAGATTATCCAAAGGGCTAAGCCAAGAAGAAGTCGCTGAAAGAACAGGGAAGTTAGGTTTCAGTAAAGGACGCGTTTCCAATATCGAACACGGACAATCTAATATTACCCTTAGTACATTGGAAACAATTATGAAGGCATTGGATATTACCCCTGAGGAGCTTTTTAATTTTCAAAAATTATCTGGCGTTACTGATATTGAGGAAAAGAACCTCATGCTAGACATTCATCGATCATTATTAAGAGAACGTAACTTAGACGAGGTAAAATACGTAGTTCGTATTACGAAGGATTTTTTAGATACGATTGATTCCCAATCGAAGAAAAACAGCTCCAATGGTCAATGACACATCGGAGCTGCTTCTTTTCAATAATAGCTACATACCAAACTTTTGACGATAGCCACATTTTCTGCATAGTTCCTCAACAGCCTCTCTTCGTGAGAAGCCATCTACAATCTTATTGGCACGTTCTCCCTCCACAATTTCTGAGAAGGATTTCTCATGGACATTTCCTAAATTAATGACACCTTCTCCATCTAAGCAGCAAGGTACAACTGTTCCATCCACAAGAATAGCTGCTTGACTACGCAATGCATGACAAAAACCTTTACCCTCGTCCTCTTGCTCAAGCAAGCTCGGCCATTTAAATTCATGATCCTGATTCAAATAAACATGAGGAGCAATTTTTACCCCTTTACCAGGCTCTACTCTTTCTTCAATGTGATAGTCAAGGTTATACTCGTTTTCTAATATTTCTAATGTCTCACGATTTCGACGTGCTGCAACATCCGAAACATGATCCTGTTGTAAATTCCATAAACGATAGGAAATGATGGTTTTATATTCTCTAGCGTCCCGCACAAAATCCAAAATATCCCCCAAATATTTTTCACGGTTTTCAGAACCTTCATGCCCATCAAAACTATGCAATGAGAAATTAATTTGACGTAATGCCGGTTTTCCTAATATTTTTTCCCGATTCTTTTTGATAAGTGTCCCATTTGTTGTGATATTGACTTTAAATCCCTTTGCATGGGCGGCATCTAATAGCTGGTCGATCCTTGGGTGTAAAAGTGGCTCTCCTTTGACATGCAAATAAATATATTTGGTATGAGGGCGAATTTCGTCTAATATTTTATTAAATTGTTCGACTTTTATAAGTCCTTTTGCACGAGCTGTAGGTGGACAAAAACTACATGCTAAATTACAAACACTCGTTATTTCTATATAAACCTTTTTAAATGTTCTCAACGTTGCTTCTCCGTTCCCATTCACTAAATAATCAAATCTCATTCATTTTAACAAATTTATTGGATAGATAGCAAAAATCGTTGAGCTTACCTCTGGACACTCCTACCTTTTCTCTAGATAACATGGCTACACGTACAAGTGGGTTTACGAAGCGCTAATATGTTAATAGTATATTAAACGAAAGGAGGAGAAATAATGTCTGGTTTTAGTTCTAAAAATTTTTTTGGACCTGACGAACCTGAGCGGGAATCCTCTAATAAGCAAGGGAAAAATCATATAACGATTAATTTTACATTCAATATAGGAAATACAGACTTTCACTTTGAACAGCGAGCAGAAGGTGGAGGTCAAATCAATCATGATGTAGGTACAAATGCCAACCAAGGTGGACAAAATGCTAGTAACGGTAGTCATACACGCAATGTTCATTCTCAATTTGCTGACGGAAATGGCAGAAGTGGTATAGCTGGTAATCATAATGACGAGGCAGGTGGCCAGCAAGGAATAAAAGTACGAGATAGCTTAGTGATTGATAGCGATATCCATTCATCTTCAAATCATAGTGAAAGTAATGAAGAGGACATCGATGTGTTAACTGAAGATAGTGAGCAGTAGGATCTAAAAAACTTCTATCTGTTTGAGCAAGCTGTCAACAGATAGAAGTTTTTTATTAGACATTACGTTTATAATTTTTTGTACCATCATATGAATAGAGCATTGGCTTATTATCCACGTATGTTTCTAAATGTACCGGGCGACCCCATAGTTGATAAATATAAGGTAATACATTTTCTAAATACTGCGGATCTAACTCCATCCCTTCGTAACCATGTACTAAGTAGAGCTCACCATTACGTAAATAATCGCCATTTTTCACCACAATATATGGGAAGCCGCCGTTTACACGCATCGATACAAGCTGATCTCGTACCATCTCATGATCCTTATCAGTGATACGATATTCATTCCCTTTCTTTTGGAACAAATATAAATCTTCTCGCTTTGCCAAATCTTTGGTTAGGTAGTTTCGAATAAAGGAAATATCTGATTCTATCTCTCTTACCTCAAAGATTTTTTCACGTCCGGTGTTTGGCTGCACGCCTAACCGCTTCATTTCCTCTGTAGGGTTATTATAGCGATTTTCAATATCCTCAAAAATTTTTATCCCAAGGTAATATGGATTAATTGATGTTTTGGACGGCTGGACAACCCCTGCATTTAACTTGGCGAATTCGATTGTCTCAGCGGTTGTTAATTTTAATTCTCGCATGATTCTTTGATGCCAGAAGGAAGCCCATCCCTCATTCATTATTTTCGTTTCCAATTGTGGCCAAAAATAAAGCATTTCCTCCCGCATCATTGTTAATATATCTCGTTGCCAGTCTTCCAACTCACGGCTATACTCCTCTAGGAATAACAGGATATCCTTTTCTGGCTTTGGTGGAAATTGCTTTAATCTTCGTCTAATAGGTTTATACACTTTTTCTTTTTCTTCGATGCTCCACAAATCATCGTATGGTGATTTTGCTGGTGTTTTTTCATCTTCAAGCTCCTCATCCTCACTCCAAGATAGTTTAGGGCGTATAATGGAGGGATCAATATGCTCTTGAATAGCTAACACTGCATCTAAAAACTGCTCAACCTCATCCTTGCCATATTCTCTTTCATAGCCAGCTATTCGTTCGGCCGTTGCCGTCATGCTCTCTACCATATCTTTTCTAGTATTGGAAAAACGCACATTATTTTTAAAGAAATCACAGTGTGCTAATACGTGAGCGATAATCAATTTATTTTGAGTTAACGTATTGGTATCCAATAAAAATGCATAGCATGGATTAGAATTGATCACAAGCTCATAAATCTGACTAAGCCCTAAGTCATATTGAAGCTTCATTTTATGAAATTGTTTTCCAAAGCTCCAATGGGAAAAACGCGTAGGCATACCGTAGGCGCCAAATGTATAAATAATATCTGCTGGACAAATTTCATAACGCATTGGATAGAAATCTAAGCCAAAGCTTGAGGCAATTTCGGTAATTTCATCTATTGCTCGGTGAAGCTCTTTCGTGTCCATTTTACGCCGCCTCCTTTGAACGTGGTGCTGAGCTCACTCTTCATTTTTTTTGAAAAAGCTCTTTAAGGCATCGTATACATCGCCCTTTTTTCTCAAAACATGATATCTAAATTTGGGATCATCAATTTTCTTATAAGTATACATAAGTGTTGAAAAACGGTTATGTTGGTTCACCTCACCATAGCCAAACATACTGGAGACATCCATTAACTCTCCCACCAGTTTCAAGCACTTTTCATTATCCATTGAAATATTTTCACCATCTGAGAAATGTACAGGATAAATATTATAGCGAGAAGGATGATATTTACCCTCAATCAATTCCAGTGCCTTTTTATAAGCTGACGAACAAATAGTTCCTCCACTTTCTCCCTTTGTGAAAAATTCCTCCTCCGTGACCACCTTCGCCTCTGTATGATGGGCAATAAATTCTATTTCCACTGTTTCATACTTGGAGCGTAAAAACTTCGTCATCCAAAAGAAGAAGCTCCGTGCGCAATATTTTTCAAAAGCTCCCATCGAGCCACTCGTATCCATCATGGCAAGTACTACTGCTTTGGATTCGGGCTTTTCAATCTCATCCCACGTCTTGAAACGTAAATCATCATTATGGATAGGCGTAATTTCAGCTTTCCCTTTCATAGCATTGCGCTTTATTGCATTTAAAATCGTACGTTTTTTATCAACATTGCCCATTAGCCCTTTTTTTCGAATATCATTAAACTCTATTTTTTCGGTTTTAATATCTGCTTTTTCTTTTTGTTGTAAATTAGGTAACTCAAGTTCATGAAATAAGACGTTCTGAATTTCCTCAATACTGACTTCCGCTTCATAATAATCTTGGCCAGGCTTGTCACCCGCCTCTTTTCCTTTACCTTGAGCCTGATTTGCTTTACTGCCATCTCGAGCTACTACATCTCCAACACTACTATCCCCTTGTCCTTGCCCTACATGCTTAGAGTTATCATAGTTATATCGAATTTTATATTCATCAAGTGAACGAATCGGTATTTTAATAACCTCGCGACCATTAGACATCACAATACTCTCTTCACTAACTAAATCGGGTAAATTATTCTTAATCGCATCCTTCACTTTTTCCATATGGCGTTGCTGGTCCTGGTGCCCTTTACGATGGAGAGACCAATTTTCCTGAGAGATGACAAAGCGTTTATTTTCGTGTTCAGTCATTTTTATCCTCACCCATCTATCAAATTCGCTTTTTCTATACTATGCTTGTGAGCCAAATTCTTGAACTTTTTTCGTAAAATGAATTGTGCATCTATATTAATCCCTTGTCCTGATAGTAAAAGGAGTGCCCTAAAAATGGGACACTCCTATCTGACTTGTAACAATCCAAATCAAGGTGAAAATTAATTACCGATTGAGTAGACTTCCTACATATTGCAGCAGCTCATTTGCCGATGTTGTATTATAGCCATGTTCATCAACCAGTCTAGCAACAACCTCATTAATTTTCTTCAGTTGAGATTCATCTGGCATTTTAGAAGAAGTAGTAATTTTCACAACATCTTTCAAATCTGCAAATAATTTCTTCTGAATCGCTTCTCGCAATCTTTCATGAGAGTTGTAGTCAAATCGTTTACCTTTTCGTGCATAAGCAGAAATACGAATGAGAATTTCCTCACGAAATGCCTTTTTAGCATTTTCTGAAATACCAATTTGCTCCTCAATCGAGCGCATTAATTTTTCGTCAGGATTCATTTCCTCACCAGTTAATCGATCGTATAGCTTATTTTTATTACAAAATGCCTCTACATTATCAAGGTAATTGTTCATCAATGATTTTGCCGATTCTTCATAGGAGTACACAAAAGCCTTTTGTACTTCATTTTTAGCAATTTCATCATATTCCTTACGTGCAACCGCAATGTAATTCATATATTTTTCGCGATCCTCTTGAGAAATAGAAGCATGCTGATCTAATCCATCCTTCAGTGCCCGTAAAACATCTAATGCATTAATCGATGGCACCTCTTTGCGAATAATAGCAGAAGAAATACGGTTAATGATATAGCGTGGATCAATACCGTTCATCCCTTCGCTCGGAAACTCTTTTTTCAGCTCCTCCAAGTCAACGGAATTAAATCCCTCCACATTTTCTCCGTCGTACAAGCGCATTTTCTTAATCAGATCCACACCTTGTTTTTTCGGCACTTCTAATCTAGTGAGCACCGAAAAAATTGCTGCGGCCTTTAAAGCATGCGGTGCAATATGGACGTGGGACATATCACTCTCTTTTATCATCTTTTGATATATATGCTCTTCCTGACTAACTTTTAAGTTATACGGTATCGGCATAACGATAATTCGAGAATGTAATGCCTCATTCTTCTTGTTCGAAATAAAGGAACGATACTCCGTTTCGTTTGTATGAGCAACGATTAATTCATCTGCACTAATTAAAGCGAATCTCCCCGCTTTGAAATTTCCTTCCTGTGTTAGAGATAATAAGTTCCACAAGAATTTTTCATCGAGTTTCAGCATCTCCTGGAATTCCATCATACCCCTATTGGCTTTATTGAGTTCCCCGTCGAAGCGATATGCTCGGGGATCTGATTCTGAACCAAACTCACCAATGGTAGAAAAATCAATACTTCCTGTTAAATCAGCAATATCCTGTGATTTAGGATCTGATGGTGTAAATGTTCCGATACCCACACGTTTATCTTCTGAAAAAGTAATACGTTCAATTATCACGTTTTCAATACGCCCATCGTATTCCTTTTCAAGACGCATCGTATTTAAAGGCGATAAACTTCCCTCAATTCTTATACCATACTCTTCAAAAAATTCATTACGTAAATGATGTGGAATTAAATGTAATGGATCTTCATGCATAGGACATCCCTTAATTGCGTAAACCGCGCCCTCATCTGTGCGCGAATATTGTTCTAATCCACGCTTCAGTAAAGTAACGATTGTTGATTTACCACCACTAACAGGTCCCATTAATAATAAAATACGTTTTCTAACATCTAACCTGCGCGCTGCTGGATGGAAATATTCCTCCACCAGTCTTTCAATTGCTGTTTCAAGCCCAAAAATTTCTTGTCCGAAAAATTTGTACATTTTTTGCCCATCGCGTTCCTCTACACCAGAACTTTTTATCATATTGTAGACGCGTGAATGGGCTGTTTGAGCAACTTCAGGTCTTTCCCTAATGATGTTTAAATAATCTGCAAATGTCCCTTCCCACTTCAGCCTATTTTCTTCTTCGCGATAGTTTTTCACTTTATCTAAAATGTTAATAGCCTTCCCTCCATTCAGGGCTTGATTTATAACATAGTATGAAGTTAATCGCATGATGATACCCATTACTTTTTCTTTGATGACGTTTCTTCTTATTATTTCTTTTTTATGGATAAAAAGATTGCGGTTCTATTGGCTGTTTAAGCTTACTGAATGAAGATAAAAATTTCGGTTATTCTAACGTTAGAAAGGAGGTCCATCATTGCATCGCCATTTTATTTTTCTTTTCACATTTTTATTTTTAGGAATGATGCTGTACCCTACTGCCTCTTTTGCAAAAGAGGAGCTAACAGAAGAAGAAGCTTTACAACAGCGTATGTCCTATTATGTACAATTTGATGAATTACTCATTCCTTGGCATTTTTTAGCGGCTATCGATCAGTATGAAAGAAATCTCCAATCTGTTCGTAAAGATATCCCTAAACGAGAAGGCTATTTGGCTATCCAATTTTCTGATGAATATTGGTCAGGCGCATTAAATCCTGTAAAGGAAGATACCTCACCTGAGACGATTAGCTATTTCGGTGGTATGGGCCTTGATGGGAATCATGATGGAATCGCTAGTCCAAAGGATGATGAGGATGTCATTTTTTCAATGGCTAGTTATTTAGGAAAATTCGGCACGACTGATGAGGATTTTAAATTAGCATTATGGGAATATTATGGAAGTGAAGAGGCAGTCAATCAAATTTTTACGATTTCCACACTGTACAGACATTTTAAAACAATTGAACTGGATGCACATACCTTCCCACTCAATATTCGTTCGAATTACAGTTACAGGGGTACTTGGGGTGCCAATAGAGGCTGGGGTGGACGTCGGATTCATGAAGGAACCGATATTTTTGCAAGTTATGGAACCCCTGTATTATCTACCTCCTATGGAATTGTTGAGGTAAAAGGCTGGAATCAATTTGGTGGCTGGCGTATTGGTATTCGTGATAATCATAACTCCTATCACTATTATGCCCACCTTGGTAGCTATCATAAGGACATTGAGGTAGGCTCCGTTGTAGAGCCTGGCACGGTGCTTGGCTATGTGGGAAGCTCTGGATATGGGAAAGAAGGTACATCAGGAAAATTCCCTCCTCATCTTCATTATGGTATTTACAAATTTAATGGAAGAACCGAATGGGCTTTTGATCCATACCCTTCCTTATTGCAATGGGAGCGGCAAGCAAAAAAACAAAAACAATAGATCTTTTATAATACATGGCACTTGAAGCATTTTGCTACAGGTGCTTTTTTCTTATTATATAGGAAAATTATACGTAAATATATTCATTAGTTGTTAGACATCTATATATATTTAACTACAGGCAACCCAGAACCCATTATACGGTTGTACTAAAAAACTATTTTTAACTATTTTTACCGAAAGCCTTATTAATCTACACAAATAGTTATAAAATAATAATTATGATTGAATAAAATTCTCAATGAGATAGTAAAGGGATGGGGAAATGAAAGGCATTTTACAGTTTAAAACACTTAAAGCTCGAATTTTAAGTGCATTTATTTTTTTGTTAGTTTTAGTAGTGAGCTTTACAACCTATACTTACAATTCCAATACAAATATGGAGAGACAGGCAAAAGATTTAGTAAAGGAAGATCTAGTTGTTTTAAATGCCAGTAAAAATTTAGCATTATCTATGAGTGTGCGACTGTCAGCTGCTTTAAACTATGTAATGACTGGTGATGAAAAATATAAGGAAACGTTTAATGAATATCGTCAAATGGCTGAGGAAAACAATGCTATTCTAGACGAATATGAAACATCAGATGAACGTACTCTGCTAGTAGAAATAGCACGTGATTGGAGTAATCTTGTTAACACTGAGGTGTTTGATATCTACGAAAAGGGCAATAAAGAATTAGCTTTAGAAAATTTAATGGATACACATGCCCTCGTGACAAAAGTACGCAATGGTTATGAGGAACTTGCGGATGAACGTGCCGATGCGATTACGTCCGTTGGTAATGATGTTGTTTCAACAAGCTCTCAAAATCGAACAATCGGGATTGCTTTCAGTTTAATTTTAACTATAGCTGGTATTCTAATTGCTATTATCACTGCTAGTACCATTTCCAGACCGGTTAAAGTTGTAGCGAATCGTATGAAGGAATTAGCAGATGGTAATTTGCAACTGGAGCCATTAGCAGTTAAAACACGAGATGAAATCGGCACGTTAATGCTTGCTGCTAATGAAATGAACAATAAATTAAAACAAACGATTCATTCCATCTACACCGTTTCAGAAACAGTGGCCGCAAGTAGTGAAGAGCTTGCTCAATCATCGAATGAAGTACAAGCAGGTACAGAGCAAATTACAGTAACCATGCAAGAGCTTGCTTCAGGTACAGAAACACAAGCGTCCACAACGGGTGATTTAGCAGAAACAATGACAGCCTTTAAACGCAGTATTCACGACACGACACAAGAAGGCGTTGAATTAAAAGAACATTCTAGCCATGTCCAAAATTTAACGGTTTCTGGTAAAGGCTTAATGGTTCAATCAACTAAACAAATGGCTGCGATTAATGATATTATGCTAGATTCCGTGAAAAAGGTTGAAAGTTTGAATGAACAGTCCGCCGAAATTTCCAAGCTTGTGTCAGTTATAGACGAGATTTCAAATCAAACAAATTTACTCGCACTCAATGCAGCGATTGAAGCAGCACGAGCAGGTGAACACGGAAAAGGCTTTGCCGTTGTCGCAGATGAAGTTCGCAAGCTCGCTGAACAAGTACAATTCTCTGTCACGGATATTTCAACAATCGTCCATCGTATTCAAGGTGAGACAGGCAATGTCACTTCTGCCCTACAATCAGGCTATGAAGAAGTTAAAAGAGGAACCGCACAGCTCGATCAAACAAACGAAACATTTGATCAAATATCAAATGCAGTAGAGGATATGATCGAGAATATTACGACCATTTCTACTAATTTACATCATCTTGCTCAAAATTCGGAAACCATTAATGTCTCTATAGATGACATGGCTTCTATTTCACAGGAATCCGCCGCCGGTGTTGAACAAACAACAGCAACTGTAGAGGAAACCGCCGCTACAATGGATGAAATCGCTAGAAGTGCAAATCAACTCGCAGGAATGGCTGAAGAACTAAACACCCAACTACAGCAATTTAAAATTTAACGAACTACACAACAAAAGCTATCTCAAATTTTTCTAATTCGAGATAGCTTTTTCGATTATTGCCAATGATTGATCGGAACTCTTTCCAATTCATGACGTTTGATAATTACGCTTATCTTTTGAAACCATTTCTCACAAAGCTCCATAGCTTCCTTGTAGTCCTCTTCCTCTTTTGAAATTGGCTCTTCACCATTATCCATAAACATATATTCTTGAATTGGCTCTGATAAATGATCCACCACTAATTTTAAAGAAAGCTGTGAAATTGTATCTTCCTCCACCTCCACTTCCTCTATTTCATCCGCTTCCCCAAGTAAAGACCCACTCATAAGGTGATTCTTTGTTCTAATCATAAACTCTTCGTCTTCCATGATGGCCACTTCATATATTTTGTTAAATGGAATCTCTATTATTGTCAACTCTTCATCTAGCGATTCTCTTCGTGCAAAAATAAGCGTATTTGTCTGTTCATTTAACAATAAAGCATTTAAAGCATCATTGGATAATGTACATTGGGTATGAGGAATAGCCATTATCTCTTCTTCACTAGCTTCCGTCATTTGTACCAAAGTTTGTGCAGCAATATAACGTTCTTTTATATAACGAATACTACCTATACTGACTAAAGCAAGTCCTATTAAAAAAAATAATGGCTTAATGATGGCTAATTCAATTGCATTTGCTAGAAAAAGATAGACAATTCCTAATAAAATGAAGAAAATATTTTTCATTCAGACCCCGCCTTTATCAAGATAATTGCTAGAAAAAATAGGTTGATGTACTAGCAATTTTATTCTCGACTCTAGCTTTTCATTCTAATAAAAAACACGAATCCATTGAAATTCAATGAACCCGTGCTCTCCATAGTTTAATTTTTCTTTACTGCTTGCACCAAGGACATGCTGTGATGGTGGTACAAGTAAGCTCACCACGACAATTGTGATACCTGTTATAAATTGACTTGAAAGCTTCCCCTAGCATTCCCGGAATCCAGCTAATCCCAATAACAATAATACCAGCAATAATCATACTGCGTATTTTATACTATCGAATGCATCTTTTATTATTGTTTATTTACTTGAAAATACATCATTGTGAAGTTTTCATTCACCATGTCATTTATTGAACCCTTCCATTTCGGTATAAAATACTTTTGTCATATCAACATAAAAAAATAGCTACAACCTTAATTAGCGTTGTAGCTGCCTATTTCATTCCACTTACCCCTAAGTGTTTGATTGCATTATACGTTTTGTGTGACAAGTAAAACGGATGGTATAAACGATAGTGCAAACATAGCGATATACCATAATGAAGTACGACGTAATGAAAAACGAACTTTTTTTCGTTCTGCATAAAAAATATCTAGCATAACTGCAACAATAAAAGGCATTGTAACGCATGCAATAGCTACTAATAAGATGTCAAAATAAATCATACAAGCACCCCTTTGTTTGTGAACATTTTTCATCTTTTTTGTGAACATTTTGTGATAAATTTATTGTACACAATTTCGTCACAAAATGTCAACGAATTTTAAAGAAAAAAATGGTACTTTATGATTTAAAACATCTGTCTGTTACCCTCTATATTTATATGTTAAGCCCCTTAAAAAATTACGTACGAACGAATCACCGCACTCTTTATAATTACGGTGACTTGGATTTCTTAAAATGGCACCTAATTCACCTTTTGTCACCTTAATTCCACCATCATATAAAATTTCAAGCATCTCCTCAGTTGTTAAGGATAAGGCAATTTTCACTTTCTTTAATAGCATATTGTTCGGACTTTCTTTTCCAGACACAGGTAGTGGTCCCTCAGCCTGTCCTTCCTTTGGCTTCTGTGGCCCACGTTTAAAGGTAATGAGTCCATTTAAAAAAGCTTCCAACATTTTATTATTACAACTAATGTATGTTTCTGGTGCTTCTTCCTCATCATTAATCTTAATGAGCATATTTAATACTTCTTCTTTCGTATAATTCATACCACCTAGCTTAAAAATTTCCACCATATCTACATTTTTTATATCGAATGCATAGCGTAAACGAATTAAAATATCATTATTCGTCATTCTGTTGTTCCTCCTTTAATCAATCTTCTATAGTAAAGAGCCAGGCTTAATTATAACAGAGAGTTTGCTGATTATTGCTGGCTTTCCACAAGTTGTTGTTATTAGCATTTAGCGTGTGCGTTTCCTTCTTTTTAAATGTATGAAAAGTTGGTAAGCAACCATTCTAAGCTCAAGGAGGTGAGAACAATGGCTAACAATAACCGTAGTTCAAATAAGCTTCTAGTACCTGGCGTACACGAAGCTGTCAATCAAATGAAATATGAAATTGCACAAGAATTTGGCGTTCAGCTTGGGCCAGAAGCATCTTCTCGCGCAAATGGTTCCGTTGGAGGAGAAATTACAAAACGCCTTGTTGAAATCGCTGAGAAACGTTCAAAAGGTTTATTATAATTAAATAAAACTAATAAGAAAAGAACGAATCCCATTTGAAGAAGTGGAATTCGTTCTTTCATGATGTATAGGATTAAGCCGTTTGCAAATCCTTGCCTGTTCCCTGAAGTGTCAGCATGACGATAAAGGAAATGCAATACAATGCTGCTAAGTAAATCATAACGACTGTCATATCGTAACTTTGTAAAATATAGCCGACAAAGATTGGTGAAAATCCTCCTATTGCTCGACCAAAGTTAAAAATAGTATTTGTTGCTGTACTGCGAATTTGGACTGGATAGAAGCTACTAATTAATGCACCATACCCTGCGAACATTCCGTTAGAGAAAAATCCTACAACAGCACCGCCTAATAATATGGCTACTGCACCTGTTGCAAAGGAATAAAGGAATACTGCACAGGCTGAGGCTAATAAAAAGATACCGAATGTACGCTTTGCACCAAAACGATCCATAAATCTACCAAATGTCAGCATGCCAATAATCATGCCGACAGCGGTACTAATTGTCCACAAAGCTGAGCTGGAAACTGATAATCCTTGCGATTTTTGTAGCATAGATGGTAGCCAAATCATGAGGCCATTATAGCCTGCGATTTGAACAGTAGCCATTAAAATCAGCGAAAGAGTCGTCATCGTGATTCGTGGTGAAGCAAATAACTGGGCCAGTTTCCCTTTCTCTTGCTTGTTGTTTTGTTTATTCTGTGACGCCACCCATTCTGGTGATTCATCAAGATTTTTACGTACGATAAAGGCAAAAATAACTGGTAATAAACCGACGAAGAATAAAGCTCTCCATCCTAAAGTTGGTAAAATGATGGCACTTAATAATGCCGCTAAGATCACCCCATACTGTGCCCCTACACTTACATACGAAGAAGCTCTTCCTTGTTTATTCTTCGGCCAAGCCTCCGCCACAAGTGCCATACCAATACCATATTCCCCACCAGCTCCTAAGCCAGCGATAAATCTATAAACATAAACTTGCTCAATACTTGTTGCTACGCCTGTTAAGGCCGTTCCGATGGCAAATAATATGATGGTATACGTAAACACTTTTACACGACCATATTTGTCGGCCAACACACCAAAAATAATACCACCCATCAGCATTCCAATATTCGTGATGGATGAAATCAATCCACCGGTTGCAAGGTCAATATTAAATTCTGCAATAATCATTGTCATGGCAAAGGAAATAAACATAATGTCCATTCCTTCTAGCGTTAACCCAGCCACTGAAGCGACCACGGTTTTTTTACGATAATCCATTCCTTCTAACCTCCAGTTTTCTAGTTGTCTATCTCTTTTAGTGTTCGAGTGAATGGATTATAGCCGTATTGTCCACTCTCTTTTGAAGCCTCACGGGACTTCCTTTAAAAGAGGAATTTGAACAAAAATAAAGCCCTTCTGTCAAAGAGGACAAAAGGGCATGCCAAAGCAAAGATATTAGCTTAAAAATATCATGTAGCCCTTTTCAGCCTCTCTGGACCGTATTAAAGGAAATTTTATTTCGTTCATTTATACCGTTCTACATTCTATAAGATTACGAATGAAAAAGCAATGGTTGAATAGTGGAAATTAGCCTGATACTTCAATAAAGTTTTGGGCAAATTGATAAATCAAATGAGCAGGTACAGCTAAGTTCAGATTCTGACCATCATCAAAGCCTGCTGTTATCAAACCGACCAATCGTCCATGCATATCCAATAAGGCACCACCAGAACTGCCGTTGGAAATAGCAGCCGTAAATTGAATCATAGACATTTTTCGAAGATCTCGGAAGCCTGAAACAATCCCATCAGAAACCGAATTAAATAATCCTAAGGGACTGCCAATCGCCACAATTTTTTGCCCGCGAACTAATTGGCTCTCTATTTTAACAGGCAAAGGTAGACTTGTTCTGTCCACCTTCAAAATAGCCAAATCATGCATGTCATGATATTTCACAAATTGATGGGTAATATACTCGTTTGGATCATTTTCATATAGCACTGAATAATAGTTCCCACCACCAACAACATGCAAGTTTGTCAAAATATAGCCATCGCGATGGAGAACAACTCCAGAACCAAAACATAACACCTTACCATCTGCACCAAATGTCTTTATCATCACAACAGACGTCGCTAAAGAAGCCAACTGTTCATAACTACACTCTTCTGTAGTAATCATGCTAGTACTAAGGGTTGGGAGAATCGTCGGTTGTTGTGATGGTATGCTTTTCATCGAGAGTATTTTAGGGATTATGAATTCTTTTTCATAGCAATTACGACAACTCTGCAAAGTAGATGATGCTGCTATGATAGGATACAAATTAGTGATATCCCCTTTAGGGTTCATATAGCATATATCGCAGCCAAGTGTCGATAAAAAATATAAGAATAATGATTCATGCTGCGTAATGTCTCCTATAAAAACAATTTTAAAGGATGCTTGATTTTCCTTAGAAAAAATTTGTGGTAAATAATAATCCATCCAATATAAAAATTTAACTGCAAAGTTTTTTAGTAACGTGTCATTAGCATGCGGCTGATGTTCTTTAAAAAGATGGAGAATTTTTTTAAAGCTAAGCTTTTTTGTCCATTCAAGTTGATCATTCGGTAATTTACCGCATAAAGATGTCTCATACAGTAACTGCATACTATCAGCAGCAGCCTGCCAATCTCTCCAAAGCTCCGACAGTCTATCTGCATCTTTCTTATTATTGATGACCTCAAGCCTATGTAGTCGTAAATAAAATACGCTTTGCTTTGCGAAATACTCATCCATTTTTAAAATATTTTCTTTATAAAGATCGACAGAATCAGGTATACCAATATAACGTAGAAAGACCACTTCCTTCGTAAGTGCATTATTGTGAGGATTGATCTGCATAAACTCCTGAAAAGGATTAGCTAACTTTTTATACTTAATTTTTAACGGTCTCGTTGTCACAACCATCTTCATACAACTCCTATAAAACGTCATTACATATAATGGTACTTATATACAATTCTCTGATTTCTCTCTAAATCCTCTATTCCTTACGAACAAAAAAGCCCAACTCTATAAAGAATTGGACGTTTTCTTCACCTTTCTCAAATAAAAATCGACAGAAATACTTATCAGAAATATGACTAATGGTAGGGCTTGTATAAAAACAAGAACCCTGCCACCAGCATCTGTAGCTAGAGCACCAATAGCTCATGCAAATGGCAAAACAGACTTGAAAAAGAAATCATATAAGAAAATGAAAAGGAATTAGCATTGAAAGACCTCGCTCAAATGATCGAAAATTTGAGGACTCATTGGACATTCGTTACGAGCTATCTGGAGACAACATAAAAATAGAGAAATCCGAATTCGGATTTCTCATTAATTGAAGCTAGTTATATCCCAGCCTCTCAAATGGTTTGCTTACTTAAATACTTGCGCTGCGGCAACAGCCTTTTTCCAGCCTGCATAAATATTGTCACGATGCTCGTCACCCATATTTGGTGTAAATTGACGATCTAAATTCCAATACTTACCGATCTCCTCTGTTGAATGCCAATAGCCAACTGCTAAGCCTGCTAAATAGGCAGCACCTAAAGCTGTTGTTTCATTGATAACTGGGCGATCAACAGGGACATTTAATAGATCTGCTTGGAATTGCATTAAGAAATTATTTGCTACAGCTCCGCCATCTACACGCAATTTTGCTAACGGAATATTAGCATCTGCTTCCATCGCTGCTAATACATCCTTTGTTTGATAAGCTAATGATTCTAGTGTCGCACGTACAAAATGTTCCTTCGATGTCCCACGTGTTAAGCCAAAGACAGCTCCTCGCACATCAGAATCCCAATACGGTGTGCCTAAACCAACAAATGCTGGGACAACATAAACTCCATCTGTTGACTCCACACGCGTTGCATATTGCTCTGATTCACTCGCATTACGGAACATACGCAAACCATCACGTAGCCATTGAATCGCTGAACCTGCTACAAAAATACTGCCCTCTAAAGCATACGTTACTTTCCCATCTAGACCCCAGGCTAATGTTGTCAATAAGCCATTATTTGATTTCACTGCCTTTTCGCCTGTGTTCATTAACATAAAGCAGCCTGTGCCATATGTGTTCTTGACCATTCCTTCTTCAAAACATGCCTGACCGAATAATGCTGCTTGTTGGTCACCAGCAGCACCCGCAATTGGGACAGCAGAGCCAAAGAATAAAGCCTCCTCTGTATAGCCATAAATTTCAGAAGAAGGACGTACTTCTGGCAGCATAGAGGCAGGAACAGTTAAAATTTCTAAAAGTTCTTCATCCCACTTTAACTCGTGGATATTATACATCAATGTACGAGAAGCATTTGAATAATCTGTTACATGTACTTTCCCACCCGATAACTTCCAAATTAGCCATGTATCAATTGTACCGAATAGCAACTCTCCTGCCTCAGCTTTTTCACGTGCTCCCTCAACATGATCTAAAATCCACTTCACTTTTGTACCAGAGAAGTAAGCATCGATTAACAAGCCTGTTTTATCACGGAATAAATCATTGTAACCGCTTTCCTTTAGTTGCTCACAAATATTATTCGTTTGACGTGATTGCCAAACAATTGCGTTATAAACAGGTTTGCCAGTATGTTTATCCCACACTACAGTTGTTTCGCGTTGGTTTGTAATCCCAATCCCTGCAATTTGGCTTGAATCCACACCTTTTTCTGATAACACGGTTGCAATACAAGATAGGATAGATGACCAAATTTCCTCTGCATGATGCTCTACCCAGCCTGCTTGTGGAAAATGTTGTTGGAATTCTTGTTGGGCAGTGTGTACAATTTTACCCTTTTCATCAAATAGAATAGCTCTTGAACTTGTTGTGCCTTGGTCTAACGCTAAAATATATTTTTTTTCTGACATAGAAATCCCTCCAAATAAATTAGTCTTCAACTTGAACATTCTTGACAGTTAATTGTGCCCCTATGAAAATAGTAACAACAATCACTGCAACAATCCAAAATGCTATACTATTTTTCCCTTCAAATATTTGTTGGAAAAACAAAGCACCAAATGTACCACCAATAATTGGACCTACAACTGGTATCCATGCATATCCCCAACCAGAATTACCTTTTCCTGAAATCGGCAAGATAAAATGGGCAATACGTGGACCTAAATCGCGAGCAGGGTTAATCGCATAGCCTGTTGGGCCACCTAAAGCCATCCCAATCACAATAATTAACAGACCAACTAAAAATGGATTTAAACCATCTGTAATCGTATTTGTACCTAACGCTAAAATGCCTAATACTAAAATAAATGTTCCTATCATTTCAGATAGTAGATTTGATAAAGGATGTTTAATAGCTGGCATTGTGGAAAATGGCGCTAATTTTGTATCTGCATCTGCTGTTGCCTGCCAATGTGGTAAATACATAAAGTAAACAAGCGTTGCTCCTAAAAATGCACCAATCATTTGTGCTGCAATATACGCTGGTACATCTCCCCATGGGAAATTGCCAATCGTGGCAAGAGCAATGGTTAGTGCAGGATTTAGGTGAGCACCGCTGATTCCTCCTACTGCATAGGCTGCCATTGCAACAGCAAGCCCCCATGCAAAGGTAATAACGATCCATCCACCACCAAAGCCTTTCGATTTGTTTAGCACAGTACCAGCTACAACGCCGCCACCAAATAAAATAAGAATCATTGTGCCGACCAGCTCAGCTGTAAACGTAGACATAGTGAAGTCCTCCTTTGTGATAATAGCCCATAGAAAACAAAAAGGAACCCACATCTAATCAAACTACATTAAAACATGTAGATGAACAAATGTGGGTTCCTTTTCCTAACCACGCGCTTATGAACTTAAGTTCATTTTAGAGAAAAAAACATACAGAGTCAACTATTTATTGAAATTTTCCCATAATTTCTTATTAGATGTTGTAACGGCGATAGCGCCTCCCGTTAACGCTTCTTCAATATTGTCCACTGTACGCACTAAGCCACCTGTAATAACAGGGATTTGTGTCCGCTCATAGATTTCTTGAATCATAGACGGAATAATGCCTGGTAATAGCTCAATATAATCAGGCTGTGCTGTTTCAATCATCGAATAACTTTTTTCAAGAGCAATCGTATCAATCAAAAACACACGTTGAATAGCCATAATTCCACGAGCTTTGGCTTTCATTAGCATATTGGAACGAGTTGAAATAATACCAGCGGGACGAACATCATTACATAAAAAGTCCGCTGCAAAATTATCCGTTTTTAAACCATGAATTAAATCAGCATGAATAATTAATTTCTTTCCATGCCGATGTGCCTCACGCTTTAAAGACATCAATAAGCTAATATGCACCTCCAATAGGACAATATAAGTGAATGGACTTGCTATTATTTCGTCAAACTGCTTAACAGTACGCGCTGCAGGAATTACCTGTTGATTATCAAAATGCATACCATTCTCTCCTTCCCTTATAATACAGGGTGAATACTCACCTTATATTATGAGAGTAACTACCTCATTATAGCGCAGTTGTCGCTCGTTTTATTTCTTTCTTAACATCTTCTTCATATTGTGTACGTTGCTGTGCTGTCCAGTTGAGTTGCTTAGCCATTTCATCTAAAATAGCCTCTTTATATTGTTTAACAATGGCCATTTGGAAGAACATATATCCTGTACGGCGAACCATAAAGTCATTCGGATGAACGACCATTTCATGATGAATACCATACATTAATTGTGCATACAGCCATGATGGTAAAACTGGATGTCCTTCCTTAACATAGTTAAAGACAATATCTACATTGCTACCATAATGCTGTGTTAAAAATTTAGCCTCTTCTTCGGATAAGCCTAATTTTTTGCCTAATCTTGTATGGTCATGTAAGAAGGCATATAATTTCTTTGAACCGCCAATATCACCACCAGAAATTGGTATTTTCTTTGTTGTACATGGAGAAGATTGAATGCCAAATTGTTGCTCTAGTTCCTGTGCAATCGTATTTAATACCGTTTCAGCCATTTTACGGTAGCCTGTTAATTTCCCACCTGCAATTGTTACAAGTCCTGATGGTGATACCCACACTTCATCCTTACGAGAAATTTCAGACGGATTTTTTCCGTCCTCATGAATCAACGGACGCACACCTGCCCAGCTTGATTCAATATCCGCATCTGTCACCTTTACATTTGGGAACATATAACGAATCGCGTTCATTATATAATCGCGATCCTCTTGATAAATATCCATATTACGAGCATCGCCCTCATAAAATGTATCTGTTGTTCCTACATAGGTCTTACCTTGACGAGGAATGGCAAATACCATGCGACCATCAGGTGTATCAAAATAAACAGCTTGTTTTAATGGGAATTTTGATTCATCAAAAACAATATGCACACCTTTTGATAAAATTAAATGCTTACCTGCCTGCTTCCCTTCAATTGTGCGCACATCATCCACCCATGGACCAGCAGCATTAACCACTGCCTTTGCACGAATATCGATTGTACGGTCTGTTATTAAATCCTTTGCTACAATGCCATTGATTTTTCGCTGTTCATTATATAAGAAGTTTTCGGCTTTCATATAATTAATTAATGTTGCACCTTTTTCAATCGCTGCCTTCGCTACCTCAATCGTTAAACGAGCATCATCCGTACGGTATTCCACATACATACCACCGCCAAGTAATCCCTTTGTTTTCACTAATGGCTCCTTCTCAACGGTTTCAACTGCATTTAACATATAACGACGCTCAGCACGTCTGACGCCTGCTAAAAAATCATAGACACGCAAGCCAAGATTTGTAGAGTATTTTCCAAATGTCCCGCCCTTATGAAAAGGTAACAGCATCCAAACAGGTGTTGTCACATGTGGACCATTTTCATAAACAATGGCACGTTCTTTTCCTAACTCTGCTACCTCTTTTATTTCAAATTGCTTTAAATAGCGTAAACCGCCATGTACTAATTTTGTCGAACGGCTAGAGGTACCTGCTGCAAAATCCTGCATTTCCACTAATGCTACAGAAAGACCGCGAGCAATAGCATCTAGTGCAATACCACATCCTGTAATGCCCCCACCAATTACTAATAAATCATACTCCCTGCCTTGTAGTTCCTCCATTGTTTGTTGTCGTTGTATCGCAGAAGCTGTACTCATACTTTATTTCCTCCCTCATCATTTTAAAGATAAAAAAAGACCATCAAAAGCATATGTACACTAGGTACATACGTTTTCAATGGTCTCTCAGTTACTCAAACCTGCTATTAACTTACTTTTTATTGTAATATGCACATTCGAAAAAGGCAAGTTTATGTTTTAGCAGTATACTGTTATGTGAAGAAATATGCGCTACGAAAGTAGCTACACATGCCTAAACAAAAACGTTTTTTAGCAAAAGATGATAGCCTCTACTGTTCATTTGAAACTTAATAAACATTTGATCGTAAATATATTAAAAAATTGTAACGGTTAAAAAGGATTGAGAATTTATGAAGGATTGGTGGCAAAGAAGAAAAGGCAAGAAGTACCACAGCGGTTATACATTTTTAGATTTCATTTTTGATGTACTCGTTTGGATACCTGAACTCATTCTCTTGCCTTTTAGAGTCCTTTTCTGGTTACTTAGAGGCATAGGGAGATTGATTGGTGATGTATTTGATTTTGTCTAAAAAATGCTGTTTGCTTATAAAGGTTTAAATAAATAGGAAGATTCATTTGTAGCCTTTATACCAGAAAAAAAGCAAGAGTAAGGAGTGGATATTGCTTACTCTTGCTTTTTATTAATTATGCTCCATTCTTACCAGCTTACAGGTCACTCAATATTATTTGCTTCAAAGTTATCTAGCAATACACGCACTTCATCTGTTGATTTCGTGTTCATCAATTGGCTTCTTAATTCACCAGCTCCACGGAATCCTTTGACATAAATTTTGAAAAAGCGATGAAGCCCTGTGATGGAACGTGGTAGTACTTCCGCATATTGATCTTGCAGATCGAGCTGCAGTCTTAAAAGATCAAGATACTCTTTACTGCTATGCTCTTTTGGCTCTTTTTCAAAAGCAAACGGATTTTTAAAAATACCTCGCCCAATCATCACGCCATCAATACCATATTGTTCAGCTAGCTGTAGTCCCGTTTGACGGTCAGGAATATCTCCATTGATTGTTAGTAGCGTATTTGGTGCAATACGGTCACGTAACTTTTTGATTTCCGGAATAAGCTCCCAATGCGCATCTACTAAGCTCATTTCCTTTCTTGTTCGTAGATGAATCGAAAGGTTCGCTATATCTTGTTGTAAAATATGTGTTAGCCACTCCTCCCACTCATTTATCTCCTTATAGCCAAGACGGGTTTTCACACTGACAGGCAATCCACCCGCTTTTGCTGCTTGAATCAATTCTGCCGCGACATCTGGACGGAGAATAAGGCCACTCCCTTTTCCTCTTGATGCCACATTCGGTACAGGGCAACCCATATTAATATCAATGCCTTTAAAACCGAGCTCTGCCATACCAATACTCATTTGACGGAAATAGTCGGGATTATCCCCCCAAATATGTGCCACCATTGGCTGCTCATCTTCTGTAAAAGTCAAACGGCCACGTACACTTTTCTGTCCCTCTGGATGACAATAGCTATCCGAATTTGTAAACTCTGTAAAAAACACATCCGGCCGACCCGCTTCATTTACTACATGTCGAAAAACAACATCTGTCACATCTTCCATTGGTGCCAGCACAAAAAATGGTCGTGGTAAATCACGCCAAAAATTATCTATCATGTTAAACCCAAATCCTCTCACTATGAATAAAACTCTATACTCTCAGGTAAAAATTATAAAGTCAAATGTTATATTTATATCGTTGCTTAATACCTTATTATCAAATACATGTATCATTTGTGGAAAACTATTATGAAAATCGACACTACTTATTTTAACGAAAATCAGTTCAAAATGATATTTTAAAAAACAAAAAGCAACTAGTATATATTTTTGGGACTGTCCCCCAGTATAGAAGATAGGGATCAAGAAGGCATTTTATTTACCGACAAATTGTTTAAATAGATGTGTTTCTCCATTTTTATACAAACCCATCCATGTTTCCACCTATTTAAAACCTGTCTCATTAGTATACCTGCTAGTCGCCTATCAATGGCTTTCACTTTTATTTCATACGGATAACTCACTCTTATACTCATCGAAAAAGCACCTCCTAATTGAAGTTTAGGTAGCTAAACCCGAATTCAATCGAAGATGCTTTTTTATTTATCTATCTGTTGGGGGCTGTTCCTGTCATATCAATGTTTTTTCTATTAAATCAACTCCGACCATGCGATCGCTTCACATTCTAAATCTTTTCGGATTTTTTAGAGCCTATCAAACATTCTATTCTATGATTAAACTGTAGGCAGATATTTTTTCGATTTTAAAGATACAGACATCATATTAATCACCTACAGATATTTCACTTATTGGAGTTTCTCAGATTCTACAGTGTTCAGCAAGCTATCCACGACAAAGTCAAGCTGCTTATCTAGCGAAAAGATATCATTGTAGAAGAACAACCCAAAGCTCATATCGATTAGCCGGCCTTCCTTCACTGCAGGAATGTTATTCCAAATCGGGTTGTCTGATAAATCTTCCATTCCTTCAAAGGCCGAGCGGAATACATAATCACCAGCATACTGAGGCAACACTTCGTAGGAGACATCCATGCTAGTCGCATCATTTTTGGAAGTTTCTATTTTCTGTTGCACCATCTCAGGTGCTTTCATTCCTAAATATTGATAAATAATTTGGGATCCACGTCCGTAACCCATCCCCACCATGACAGCCATAGAACCTTTATTACTTTCCATAACTGTGACTGTTTTATCTAAAATACCAGCTTGCTGCAGCTTTTGCTTGCTTAGTTCCACCTTATTATAAAAATTGTCCAAAAGTTCTTTAGCCTGGTCTTCTTTACCAAATGCTTTCCCTAGAATGTCCATACGTTCTTCCACCGGTAAGTCATATGGTATATAAAGAGTAGGGGCAATTTTATGAAGGTTGTCGTAAATTTCATCTGTTGTAACAATAATGAGATCAGGATCAAGGGCAAGTACTGCTTCAGGGCTTGGTTGCCCATCTCCCAAAGTGGTGATGCCATCCAATTCACTAGCGATTGCCGCATCGCCTTCTCCCACCAGAGTGGAAATACCGACAGGTTTTATTCCTAGAGCAAGCAGGTCACCCATCAAATACAGGACAACGACCCGCTGTGGGTTAACGGGTACTTCCACATCTCCTTTGAGAGTATGCACAATTCTTGTTTGCGGCGTCCCCTTAGTTTCAGCATTAGATGTAGTCTGTGTTTGCGTCTCTGACTGGCTCGCCGACGTTCCATTATTGACAGGCGCATTCGATGTACATGCTGATAACAACAACATCAAGCTCATGGCTGCCGCCAATATTATTTCCTTGTTTCTTGTCTTTCCAAACATTAATAATTCCTCATTTCCCTTAGATTTCACTAATTGATCTAGTTCTCTCTCATTGTATTGAGGTTGATAATCATTATCAATATCATTAATGTCCATATCAGTTATCATTTTTATCCGGTACTCACTTGGCGTCATATGGTTATACTTTTTAAACATTCGGATTAAATTAATTCCGTCCACAAAACCGCAACCGACAGCAATTTCTTGAATAGTAGCATTTGTATATTGCAAATGCCGCTTGGCTGAATCCAACCTTATCTCATTCAAATACTCCTGAAGGCTTTTATGCTCGCGTTTTTTAAAAAGCCTAACTAACTGGCTCCTACTAATGGGTAGCATTTCAATAAGCTGTTGAATGGACACAGGTTCGCTATAGTGTCGTTCCAGATATTGTTTAGCTAAAACCACATAATCTGGCTGAAAAAAAAGAATATCTCCCTTTTCCAACTCATTATAAATCTCATAGACAATCTGATACAATGCAATCTTTGAATAAAATTGATGTAACGTAGATTCCTGATTCCAATGGTCTTTCATATTCAAAAACTTCTCCATAAAAAAAATGGGATTCCCTGGTGAGAATCCATACGTTTGTATAAACGGATTAATATGTTCTAACAAGCGATAAATTTCTCTTTTGTAAAATGGCGGAGTTTCTGCTCTATACAGCACCATGTAAGTCTCGAGACTTCTGCTTGTAGGATGAATTGATAATTCCGTTCCTTTCCCTCCATGAAAAATACCAAAACGTTCCGATTGATATAGTGTATGATCCAGTTTTACATTAGCCGTTCCACCACAGGTATACACTAGCATACTAGACGGCATCCTGTAACTTTGAATCGGTTTGTCTGGATGAAGCAACTTGTAACGAACATCTATTAATGAAATGGATGAGCGTGTCCATAACCGAACAGCCATATCGATCATTTCTTTTGTAAAATGATTAGTTGAACCCACATCTTCCAACATATACCTCGACTCCTTCAATCCACATCATATTTGTATGGTAATATAAATGATAATGATTATCAACTTTGATTTGAGGAAAATAATACAAATTTAGATGTTGCCGAATTAAAAAACACATATTCTACGACATCTTAACCCTAAACAACCAATAACAGAGCTACTACCTACAATCTTAGCTCGTTTCATTCATAATATAAAAGTAAAAGCAGACGGCCTATTAGAAATGTATTATCACACCTCTACTAAACCGTCTGCTTTTGTATTTCAACTAATATTAAATTAGCTATTTCAAAGACACATCCTAATAAAAGCTACGTTAAAAACAAGCTGAAATTTAATCAGCTAGTACAAGCCAAGCAACAGCTTCACAATGCGTCGAATGTGGGAACATGTCTACTGGCTGAATTTCCTGTGTTTGATAGCCGCCATCCTCCAAAATGCGAAGGTCACGTGCTAGTGTAGCTGGGTTACAGGATACATAGACCACTCGTTTTGGTCGTTGCTCTAAAATGGTAGTTAGAAGTGCTTCGTCGCAGCCTTTGCGTGGTGGATCGACTACTAGTACGTCTGCTTCCTTGCCCTCCTTGTACCATCTCGGTATAACTTCCTCTGCTGGGCCAGCCTCAAAATAAGTATTTGTAAAACCATTGAGTACTGCGTTGCGTTTAGCATCTTCAATTGCTTGTGGGACAATCTCCACTCCCATGACTGCCTTTGCTTTTTGTGCCAGGAATAAAGAGATGGTACCAATGCCACAATACGCATCAATGACGCGTTCATCCCCCTGCAAGTCAGCATAATCCAATGCTTGTTTATAGAGGACCTCTGTTTGCTCTGGGTTGACTTGATAAAAGGAACGAGCTGAAATCTCAAAACGTACATCGCCAATTGTATCAATAATGATGCCCTTGCCCCAAAGATTGATGGTATCATCACCAAAAATCACATTGGTTTTTTCATTATTCACATTTTGCATAATCGACGTAACGTTCGGAACTAATCTTTGAATCACTGCAACAGCTGCCTCTTTTTGTGGGAACTTTTTCTTTTTTGTTACAAGGACAACCATGACCTCACCTGTTGCTCGTGCTTTACGAATGACAACGTGTCGCAGCATTCCTTCGTGTGTATGCTCATTGTAAGGGCGAATTCCTATCGCCGTTAATTCCTTTTTCAAGCCTGCAAGAATGGCGTCCGCTTCTCCTGTTTGAATTAAGCAGCGATCCATATCTACAATGCTATGCGTTTTTGTTTTATAAAAACCTGCAATCGCTTGTCCTTCTTCATTTACAGAGAAAGGGATTTGCGCTTTATTACGGTAATGCCAAGGCTCTTCCATTCCTTTTACAGGAAGAACAGGTGCATTAATTTTACCAATGCGCTGCATCACATTGCGCACCATATTTTCTTTCCATTTTAACTGCCCCTCATAGGATAAATGCTGTAGTTGACAGCCACCACATTGCTTGAAATAATCACAGGGTGCTACTACTCGATCTGAAGATGGCTTAATAATATCTACAACTTTTGCAAAGCCATAATTTTTCAAGGTTTTCATCACATGTATTTCAGCTGTTTCGTTCGGAAGTGCGCCTTGTATAAATAATGGGTAGCCATCAACCTTTGCGACGCCATTGCCATCATGTGTTAAATCTTCTATATAAACTGAAAGTCGATCATTTTTTTTCACGGGTACTGACATTCGTACATCCTCCATTTCAATCTCCTTATTGTAGCATGTGTTGGCGAATGAAAAAAGAACAAGACTTGCCCGTTATATTGTTCTCCTCACTAACTTGAAAAAAGAGCCACTATTCGCGACTCTTTTCATGTTGCTGAAATAGGTTTATGTCAAGAGCAGAAAAAGCCTTTGGCAAGGTGAGGGGTTGATTTCCGCTCTGCCAGCGTCCTTTCCAGGGGGCGTCTTATGAACCGCTTCACTCACTGCATTCTCTCCAATCAACCATGTGCAACATGGTGAACAAAATAGCTCATTATTTGTATTATTAGAGGAAGGAGCGGCTTTTATTTTCAGTGTGGAGAAGTGCTGAGTGACAACACCCCTCCATAAAGAGTAATGAATACCTTCACTTTATTTGAAAGCCTTTGCTAAACAGAAACATTTTTATGGATTGGAGTGGAGGGTTACTTGACTCCCGTGGGATAGCGAGACAGGCGAGCCCACAGGAAAGCAAGTAGCCTGCAATGGAAATCCTTTTTCACCTTTTGTAAAAATTCTATGGATGATTTTTTTATCAACACTATGAAAAGAGCCGCTATTCGCGACTCTTTTCTTGCTCTTTTGTAATATGATAATCCCTTGGTGCCCACCAAAATGCACACAAGATCCCAAGAATGACGACAATAAAAGGTGCATAAAAAATTAAGAAACTTTGCATACCTTGATTTCCTCCTATGCGTGATTGTCTTCTTTTCCTGTCACATAGTTTTTATTGAACAAGAATAGTTTCATCAATAAATAGAGTGAAGGAAGAAGAAGGCACAGCCCTAAAATAAATGCGATGACTAAAGCAACCGCCATTTGTGTGCTTGTAAAACTATCGTAAATTGTTAAATACGGATACAGTAAGTATGGATATTGTGCTATCCCATATGCAAAGAAGGCTACAGCAAATTGAGCAATAAGAAGCCCAACTGCAAGTCCGTACTTTTTACGCATGGCAATGAGCATGACTGTAATAATAAATAAGACAGCTGAAATCGCAAACATCCACCATAAATTCACCATGTGACTATAACTTTCTGGGTTAATAGATTTCATTTCATACATAATGCCCAGTGCACTAATCATTAATGGTGCTGCCCAAACAAGTGCATATTTTCGCATCAGTTTAGTCGCTTCTACGTCATTTGCTTTATGAGCATACCACGTTAAAAATACGGCTGAAATATACAGCACAGCAGCGATGCTCAGTACCACAATGCTCCAAGCAAATGGACTTGTATATAAAGTCCAGTAGTTTAGCACAGGTTGCCTATCAATCAGATCAACATAGCCTCCACCAGCAATGGCAAAAACAACAGATAAGGAAGCGGGAATTAATAAACCTGCCACACCGTATGTCAGCGTATACCCTATATGTCCTCGCGTGCCGTACGATTCAAAGGCATAGTAGGAGCCACGAATTGCTAACAGTACAAGCGAAATACTGACTGGCACAAGTAAAATCGTTCCGTAATAAAAAGCAGTTTGTGGGAAAAATCCAACGATCCCTACGAAGAAGAATACTAAAAAGACATTGGTTACTTCCCAGACAGGCGATAAATAACGTTTGATAATATTTGTTAAAATATGATTTTTACCAATTAGTAGGCTATAAGCGTTGAAGAAGCCTGCACCAAAATCAATGGATGCGACAATGACATAGCCAAATAGAAAAATCCATAATACGGAAATACCTAATACCTCTAACGTCATAGGATGTCACCGCCTTTTTCAGAGTGGCGATCTTCAATTTCACGCTCGATTGGATTCTTTTTAAACATTCGAACCAAGACGACAATACTTCCTACTGCTAAAACTGCATAAACACCTGCGAACAATAGCATCATTAAATCCACATGGTCACTCGTAGTAGCTCCCTCCGGTGTACGCATTAGACCATACAGTATCCATGGTTGACGTCCAACTTCCGCAAGCCACCAACCTGCTTCGATGGCAATGATTGACAGAGGTCCTCCCGCAACAATAATCCATCTATACCATCGCGAATGAATAAATTGCCAGCCCCGTGCTTTCCCTACAACATAAAGTAATGAAACTAGCACCATAAACATACCAATGGACACCATAATATCAAAGAGATAATGAATATAGAGTGGTGGTAAATCCTCCTCCGCAAATTGATCTAAGCCAATTACCTCTGCGTTAGGATTAAAATGTGCAAGAATGCTCAAAGCATACGGAATTTTAATGGCGTATTTTACTTCTTCTCCATCTAATACACCAAATAATACAAGCGATGCTTTACCCTCTGTTTCAAAATGCCATTCTGCAGCGGCTAGTTTTTCGGGTTGATATTCAGCTAAGTATTTTCCTGAAAAATCTCCAATTACAGCAGCAGCTATGGAGAAAATCAAGCCAATTTTCATAAGTAAAAGCAATGATTTTTTATGGTATACATGCTTAGAGCCTTTTAACATTCTGTATCCCGCAATAGCTGCTAGTACAAATGCCGATGTCATATACGCTGTCACAAGTACATGCGCTACCTTTGTCGGCATGGCCGGGTTAAACATCGCTAAAAAAGGTTGAATATTGACAAGTTCTCCGTTTACAATATCAAATCCTTGTGGTGCATTCATAAAAGCATTAACAATTGTAATGAAGACCGCTGACATCGACGCTCCAACAGCGACAGGAATTAATAGTAGCATATGTTTTTTCTGACTATCAAAGCGGTCCCATGTATATAAATAGATCCCTAAAAATATAGCTTCAAAGAAAAATGCAAACGTTTCCAAAAAAAGTGGTAATGCAATCGTTTGACCAGCAAGTTGCATAAAGTTAGGCCACAATAATGAAAGCTGTAAGCCAATGGCAGTTCCTGTTACAACACCTACGGCCACAGTAATAACAAAACCACGCGCCCAACGTCTCGCCATTAAGATATAATGCTCATCATTCTTTTTATACCCAGTCCATTGAGCAATCATAATCATCAACGGGACACCTACACCAATCGTTGCATAAATAATATGGAACGATAATGTTAACTCCGTTAATGCTCGACTCCAAAAGACTGCTGATTCATTAATCATCTCATTGCCCCCTAACTTCCAAATATTCTTCCAAGAATGGAAAGTAGCATAATAATTGCAACACCAAAACTTATCCATATAAGTTTCTTTTCTTGTGACTTATACAAAGGCAACACTTCCTTTCCCTTATCCATACCCCCATTTTCCACTATTACAACGAATAAAACCTTAATAACGGACCGAAATTTCAGGCTATTATTAAGGTTTCAAATTTTGTTCAACTAATATACGCACATTTGCCAAACATTTTTCTAAATTCATTCACAATCTAAGCTCTAAAGATGAAATCGTATAATTTAGTCCATTCTAATTTAATAAAGGAAGAAATCGGATTAAGTAGGTTTGCAGAGATTCTTATGTGGCAGTTCTGGTTTTCGGCTTCTATTGGGAAGGTTAACTTTGGGAGTGTGTGGGGTAGATATTTTTGGGAGTGGTGAAGCTTTTCTCTTTAGAGGACTTCCTAATATGCAGATCCCTCACTTTTATAAGTACGAGATAGAATGCCCCAATTAATCCAAAAAGCTCATCCAACTAAAATAGGATGAGCTTTTTGGATTAATTAAATGCGGTCTTCTTCTCGAATATCTGCAAGTGGGACAAAGATTTCAATGTGACGCTTCAGATTTTCAAATGTAGCTGGTGCGTCTCCGCCATATTCGCCATCTAGGTTAAGATGGACTTCGTTTTCAGTCGTGACTTTGACAACGCTGGCTTTTTTATAAATGACACGATCGTCATTTAAATGTTCGCCTCGTAATGCCATAGCAGCTAGTTGAATAAACTCTGGAAGGCTTACTTTTTTCAGTACTATTACTGTAAAGTAACCATCATTAATACTCGCATCAGGGGCAAGTTTTTCAAAGCCACCTACTGAATTCGTTAAACCACATAGGAACATCATGGCGTCCCCATCAAATACTTCGCCATCATATTCAATACGCATATGGGAAGCTTTGATGGATGGAATCATTTCTACTGCCTTTACATAATAGGCTAACTGGCCAAGCATTGTTTTCATTTTACTTGGTACTTCATAAGTGAGTTCTGTAATACGTCCCCCAGCAGCAATATTAATGAAATAGCGTTCGCCATTTAAGAGACCCACGTCTACTGGTAATGTGTCGCCTTGAATTATAATGTCTACAGCCTCATCAATATTTCGAGGAATATGCACAGCACGGGCAAAATCATTTGTAGTGCCCATCGGAATTAGACCAACTTTCGGACGGTTTTCAAATGGACTTACACCTGAAACAACTTCATTTAATGTGCCATCTCCACCAACTGCGATGATGATATCAAAACCACGCTCTACCGCATTTTTTGCTGCAAGCGTTGCATCTCCCTCACATGTTGTTGCATGACAGGATGTCTCATAGCCTGCTACCTCTAGTTTTTCCAACACCTCTGGTAGATGTTTCTTAAATACTTCGCGTCCAGATGTAGGATTATAAATGATTCTTGCTCGTTTCATAACATACCTTCCTGCTTCATAAGATTCTATTTCATTCAACGAAATTCTACGTTGAAATGTTGCAATGCTCTTGTTATTTTTGTAATGCGTTTGTTACCTGTTTTTTAAAGTCCTCATAGACATATGTCCAGTAAGTTGGGTTCGAGATATTTTCCTCTCGAATTTCTGCATAAAGAGCTTTTTGAGCTTCTTCAAATGTTGGATCTTCTTTATCTGGTAAACTCGCTCGTTTCGTTACGACTAACTCTTGTAATTCAGGCGCACGTGGTCCCCATTTTCCTACAACCTCACCTGCATCATCTAACAACAGATAAATCGGGATAGCACGACCACCTTTTGTTAAATAACGATCAATTAACTCTGTATCAGCATCACGGAAAACGGTACGCATTTCTAACCCTGCCGCTTCAGCAACACGACGAATAATAGGATTGTTTAACATAGCGTCTCCGCACCAATCTTCTGTAATGGTTAAAATTTTTGGCTGCTTATCTTTTAGTAATTCGATGAAGCCATCGTTTGTTGGCACTTTAAAACCATCATAAATACGGAAGCTCTCTTCTTTCAACGTCGTCATGTTCTCCATATATTGTTGTATCGAAATAGCTTCTTGAAAATATTGTTGTTCAGTTTTCATTGGCTCGTCCCCCTTATTATTGTCTATTCTATATTTTGCTATGAATACTCTTTTTAAACAACTATTAAGTGTTATAAATTGCAAATTAGTTACATTTTTGAAAATTAATAGCCGAGGGAGCAATAAAGCTCTCTCGGCTATTATGTTACAACGAGTATTATCGTTTGGCAATTTCTTGTTGTAATAATTTATTAACCATTGGAGGGTTGGCTTGACCTTTTGTTGCCTTCATAATTTGACCAACTAAGAAGCCAATTGCACGATCTTTACCATTTTTAAAGTCTTCGATAGATTGTGCGTTGTTATCTAAAACTTCTGTTACGATAGCTAGCAGTGCACCTTCATCGGAAATTTGAACTAAACCTTTCGCCTTCACAATATCCTGTGCAGAACCACCGTTTTCTACTAATTCAGCAAATACTTTTTTACCGATCTTAGAAGAAATTGTTCCGTCAGTGATTAATTTCACCATCTCAGCAAGGTTTTCTGGTGTTAATGCAGTATCTTTAAGGTCTTTTTGTTCCGCATTTAAGTAAGCTGAAACATCACCCATTAGCCAGTTAGCAGAAAGTTTCGCATCTGCATCGTTCACAATCATTGCCTCGAAGAAGTCTGAGATTTCTTTAGAAATAACAAGAACTCCTGCATCATATGATGTTAAGCCTAATTCTTCTACATAACGTTTTTTACGAGCGTCTGGAAGCTCAGGAATTTCTGATTTCACTCTCTCTAGCCATGCATCATCAATCGAAAGACGAACTAAGTCTGGCTCTGGGAAGTAACGGTAATCATCTGTTCCCTCTTTCACACGCATTAAAATTGTTTTACCTGTTTTTTCATCGAAGCGACGTGTTTCTTGCTCAATAATACCGCCTGATAATAATACATCAGCTTGACGTAATTCCTCATGCTCTAAACCACGACGAACATAGTTGAAGGAGTTCAGGTTTTTAAGCTCCGTTTTTGTGCCAAATTCTTCTTGACCATACGGACGAAGAGAAATGTTGGCATCACAACGTAATGAGCCTTCTTCCATCTTACAATCAGATACGTCTGTATATTGAATAATTGATTTTAATTTTTCTAGGTAAGCATATGCTTCGTTTGGTGTACGAATGTCTGGCTCAGAAACAATCTCAACAAGTGGTGTACCTTGACGGTTAAAGTCAACTAATGAGTGATCCCCAGCATGTGAAAGTTTACCAGCATCTTCTTCCATATGAAGACGTGTAATACCGATACGTTTTGTATAGCCGTCTACTTCAATATCGATCCAGCCGTTTTTACCGATTGGTTTATCGAATTGTGAAATTTGATAAGCTTTCGGATTATCTGGATAGAAGTAGTTTTTACGGTCAAATTTTGTTTCTTGTTCGATTTCCATATTAAGTGCAAGTGCAGCACGCATTGCAAAATCTACTACATTTTTGTTAAGGACTGGTAGGACACCAGGGTACCCTAAATCAATTACTGTTGTATTTGTATTTGGTTCAGCACCAAAGTGAGCTGGTGCTGGTGAGAAGATTTTTGAGTTTGTTTTCAACTCAACGTGTACTTCTAAACCAATGACTGTTTCAAAGTTCATGTTATTTTCCCTCCCACATTTGAGGAACTTGTTTATGGAACTCTGTTGCTTGTTCAAAAGCATGAGCTACACGGTAAATAGTTGCTTCATCAAAGTATTTACCAATAATTTGTAAACCAAGTGGTAGTCCGTTTTCAAAGCCACATGGAATTGAAATAGCAGGTACTCCAGCTAAGTTCATCGGGATTGTTAAAATATCGTTCGCATACATTGTCATCGGGTCATCGACGTTTTCACCAATTTTAAATGCTGGTGTTGGGGATGTAGGCCCAATGATAACATCAAAGTCTTCAAATACCTTGTCGTAGTCTGCTTTGATAAGTGTACGTGCTTGTTGCGCTTTTTTATAATACGCATCATACGTGCCGGCACTTAGTGAGTAAGTTCCAAGCATGATGCGGCGTTTTACTTCATCACCAAAACCTTGTGCACGTGTTTCTTTATAAAGGTCCATCAAATTTGTAACATTTTCTGCACGGAAACCATAACGGATACCATCGAAACGAGATAAGTTAGAAGACGCTTCTGATGAAGAAAGGATATAGTATGCAGCAAGTGCATATTTTGAATGAGGAAGTGATACTTCTTCTACAGTAGCACCTAGGCCTTTTAATACCTCTAATGCAGTAAGCACTGATTGACGTGCTGCCTCGCCAACACCTTCACCAAGGAATTCCTTTGGTACAGCAATACGTAAGCCTTTTACATCACCAGTAAGCGCTGCAGCGTAATTTGGTACCTCTACGTTTGCCGATGTAGAATCATTTGGATCTAAGCCTGCGATGGCTTCTAATAATAGCGCATTATCTTCAACGTTGCGTGTAATTGGTCCAATTTGGTCTAAAGAAGAGGCAAATGCAACTAGACCAAAACGAGATACACGACCATATGTAGGCTTCATCCCTACAACACCACAGTAAGCTGCTGGTTGACGGATTGAACCACCTGTATCTGAACCAAGAGAGAATGGTACTTCACCTGCTGCTACTGCTGCTGCAGATGCACCTGAAGATCCCCCTGGTACGTGGTTTAAGTTCCATGGATTTTTTGTTGTTTTATAGTATGAGTTTTCGTTAGAAGAACCCATTGCAAACTCGTCCATGTTTAATTTACCAACTGTAATCATGCCAGCTTCACGTAACTTATTGACAACAGTGGCATCATAAATTGGCATAAAGCCTTCTAGAATTTTAGAGGCACAAGTTGTTTCTAAACCTTCTGTTACGATGTTGTCTTTCACACCGATTGGAAGACCAAACAGTGGTCCACGCTTTTCAAATGGGACTTTATCCATTTCAGCAGCTTGTGCAGTTGCTTTTTCTTCGTTTGAAGCAAGGAATGCTTGTACATCGCTGTCAAGCTTTGCAATACGCTCGTATGCTTCTTTCGTTAAGTCAGCGATTGATAAGTTACCTGCTTTAATTTCCGCTTGTAACTCCTTAGCTGAACGTTCAAATAACGTCATGAGGAATCCTCCTATGTTTTAGTATTACATGATAGCTGGTACTTTTACTTGACCATCTTCTTGTTCTTTTACGTTTAACATCATTACTTCACGGTCTAAACCTTTTACAGCTACGTCTTCACGCATTACATTCACTAGTGGTAAAACGTGAGTTGTTGGTTCAACATTCGTTGTATCTAGCTCATTTAACTGCTCCGCAAAGTCTGTAATTTTTCCAAGCTGTTCAGCAAATTTCTCTGCTTCTTCTTCTGTAATAGCAAGACGTGCTAAATTTGCCACGTGCTTTACTTCTTCTTTTGTTAATTTAGCCATTTTTCACACCTCCGAATACTGGTTCAATTCATTGTTTTTATTGATAACAATAGGGTTGAATAAAGTTAACCATGCCAATAATCATAACATTTTTCATATTAAAAATCACAACTTTCACTAAAAATATAGAAACTTTCACTACTATAACAAAGTGTTGTCTCTATCTACCTATTGTGTCCCTCTAATTCTAGCCATCTACATAAAAATATAGCCAGCACAAAGGCTGACTATATTAATCATAGACATGCACGTAAGGGTCCTTATCATTGGCCTTCTTAATGATTAATGCCTCTGGGCCATTTATAGAAGTAACGCTCACCTCAACATGAATATTATCAAATTGATTGATTAGAATACCCGTCAAATATTGCGTAAAGCCTATTATTTCTGCTTTACCGAAAAATTGGATTGGGATTTCAATCGAAAGATTTTGTATTTGCTTATTACGATAGAAGCCTGTTCCAATCACACTTGTATAATTCGAGAAATATTTATCAACGTCTTGTTTAAAGATTTTGAAGTTATTGCTGACATCTCGGTAAACATCCTGCGAATCATCAGTTGGGAACAAGACATAATTTTCATCGATACCTTCCCACTCAGCGATACTGTTCTGTCCAGCTTTTGCTATACCATAGCTAAAATATGACCCTGGAATAATTTGATTGCGAGCTTGCTGCTTAAATAAACCAACAACAATTGGTACATCTTTTAACTCTTCACGTGTACGTAAACGGGAAACAATTTCAGCGGCCATTTTTTTTCCTTGCTCAACAAGTTCAGCTTCTGAAATTGGTTTTTCGTAATATTCGCCATACTGTTCTTTTTGGTAATAATAAATAGAGTTTAAGGCAAGACCTATTGAAATTCCGCCTAATTTCACTTTATTATCATTCGTTTTTGTTAAGTAGTTTTGCTCTACAATGTGGGATAAATAAACGGGAGCCTTCGTTGCCCGTTCTTCTGGTGTCATTGTGTCTGTTGTCGGTGGATTTAATCCATCTTCTGTTTGTGAACTACGGGCAAGCCAAGAGCTCACCGTACTTTCAGCTAAATATTGACCTTCTTGGAAGTAATAGTTTTCCGTGTCAAACTCATTTTGAGATAGACGCATTAAACCAGATTCAACTTCCTTCATATCATATTTCGTATAAATATTAGACACAACAAGACCTCTGCTTGCACTCTCTTTATAAGGAATAAGCGTCTTATAATAGGATTCATCAATTTGTATGCTTGGGATAATTGTTGTTTCAGCTTTTTCTTTCTGTTGCGTTTCCTGTGTAAGCTCTGTTTCCTTCTTGTCAGAAGGTACACAGCCGACTAGCATTGCAGCAGCTACGATTGCTGGAATGAGTCGAAAAGACTTCATTATTTAGTGCTCCTTTACTAATAGTCAGTTTTAGGTCGAAGAATCACTCGACGCCATGATGTAATCGTTTCGCATTCTCCCAGTGAGAAAGATATGCTGTCATGCACTTATTAGATGAGGTTAAGTTGTTCAATTAAGTTGTCTTCATTCCAAACTTCGATACCTAATTGCTCAGCCTTTGTCAGTTTAGAGCCTGCATCTGCTCCTGCGATCACAAGGTCTGTTTTTTTGCTGACACTGCCTGTGACAGTACCACCTAACTCTTCTATTTTCGCCTTTGCTTCGTTGCGTGTCAATTGCTCAAGTTTACCAGTTAAAACAATTGTTTTACCTGCAAAGGGACTATCACCTATAGCCACTTCTACTTTTTTACCTTTATACGTCATATTCACGCCTGCCTCAGCAAGACGCTCAATGACTGCACGTGCATCTTCATTGGAGAAATACTCTACTAACGAAGAAGCCATTTTATCGCCAATTTCATAAATCGCTACTAGCTGTTCCTCTGTTGCTGCCATTACTGCTTCCATCGAACCAAATTGCTCTGATACGATTTTAGCTGCCTTTTCGCCAACATGACGTATACCTAAACCTATTAATAAACGTTCCATTGAGTTTTCCTTTGAGGCTTGAATGGCATTCACTAAATTGGTTGCAGATTTTTCGCCCATACGTTCTAGTTCTACAAGTTGCTCAACTGTTAAATGATATAAATCAGATACATCATGTATTAAATCTGCACGCAATAATTGCTCTACTACTTTATCTCCAAGTCCATCAATGTTCATCGCATTGCGAGAAACAAAGTATTTTATACTTTCCGCAATTTGAGCAAAGCAGGCAGGATTTACACAGCGTAGAGCTACTTCACCTTCAATACGAATCAATTCACTATCACAAACAGGGCAATTTTTTGGCATGACAAAAGGGACTGAGTCCTCTGGACGTTGCTCTATTAGCACACCTACCACTTGAGGAATGATATCACCAGCTTTTCGAATAATGACTGTATCTCCAAGGCGAATATCCTTATCTCGAATTAAATCTTCATTGTGCAACGATGCACGTTGTACCGTCGTCCCTGCTACTTGTACTGGCGTTAAAATAGCCGTTGGTGTTACTACACCTGTACGTCCTACGGTTAAATCAATAGTAAGTAATGTTGTGACAACTTCCTCTGCTGGAAATTTGTAGGCAATGGCCCAGCGTGGACTTTTGGCGGTGTAACCTAGCTCATCTTGTTGAGCATACCGATCTACTTTGATAACGATACCATCAATTTCGTAAGCTAAATTCGGACGGTTTTCTGTCCAATGCTCTATAAAGGCCATGACCTCTTCAATTGTCGAGCAACGCTGACGCTCTTTGTTTGAAGGGAAACCAAGACCCTCTAAATAATCAAGCATTTCCGCATGCCCATCAATACCATATAGCTCACCATCTCCACCAATAGCATAGATAAAAGTTGATAATTGACGACTTGCTGCAATTTTTGGGTCTAACTGACGTAGTGAGCCAGCAGCCGCATTACGCGGGTTAGCAAATAATTCTTCTCCATTGTCAGCACGTTGCGTATTTAATTTTTCAAATGATTTTTTTGGCATGTACGCCTCACCACGTACTTCGATTGTCACAGGATCTTTTAAACGTAGTGGGATCGCTCGGATTGTCTTTAAATTGGCTGTAATATCTTCGCCTACAACACCATCTCCTCTTGTTGCCCCTTGTACAAACAAGCCATTTTCATATTTCAATGAAATAGCCAAACCATCTATTTTCAGCTCACATACATAAGAAAATTGGTCTCCAATTGCCTGACGTACTTTACGATCGAACTCTCGTAAATCTGCTTCATTAAAAGCATTTGAAAGACTAAGCATTGGATAATCATGTGTTACTTTTTTAAAGCCCTCAACCACTGCTCCACCAACACGCTGTGTAGGAGAATCGGGATAAATGAGTGATGGATTCGCTTCCTCTAATGCGATCAGTTCATGTAATAATTGATCGTATACACTATCAGCTACAACAGGATTATCTAACACATAATAGGCGTGACCATATTCATGCAATATTTTATTTAACTCCGCTACACGCTGTTCTATTTCGTTCATTTATGTTCCTCCGCTTAAGCTTTTTCAATCGGTGCAAATTGAGCTAGTAATCGTTTTATGCCAATTGGTTGTGGAAAGGCGATATCAAGCTCTGTACTATCACCTTCACCTTTTACACTGACTACCATACCCGTTCCCCATTTTTTATGAATCGCCTTATCTCCAGCCTTCCAGCCAAATTGATCTCCACCCGTTGCTTGTAAACGAGCTGTAGCAGGCTGTGTTTGTTGAATAGCACCAAGCGTGCGCTTAGCTGTTGAACGATTATTAGTGGCAAACGGTAGCTTTGATTCTGCACCTGCCTTAGAAATGGACTCTGTAATGTCTTCTGAAATTTCACCTAAGAATCGGGAGGCGTTATTAAAGCTTGAACGACCAAAAATTGTTCGGCTTTGTGCACATGTTAAATAGAGACGTTCCTCAGCTCGTGTCACGCCAACATACATAAGACGGCGTTCCTCTTCCATCTCATCTTGATCGTCTAGAGAGCGTGAATGTGGGAATATATTTTCCTCCATACCGATAATAAAGACAATAGGGAATTCTAAGCCTTTAGCGGCATGCATCGTCATTAAAATAATATTGCCCTTAGAAGCATCTTCTTTATCTAGTGCATCAATATCAGCAATAAGAGCTAAATCTGTTAAAAAAGCAATTAAGCTTTTATCATCACTGCGCTCCTCAAAAGCCTTTGTGACAGATAAAAACTCTTCAATATTCTCTAGACGACTTTCTGCTTCAATTGTTTTTTCATTTTGCAGCATTGTACGGTAACCTGATTTATCGATGACTTGCTCCACAATTTCAGTAACAGATAAATAATCCTGCATCTCTGTAAAGCCTTTAATCATTGCATAAAATTGCTCAGCTGAATTTGCCGCTTTCCCAGTTAGACCCATGAATACAAGATCATTCATCGCATCAAAAATGGAACGATCCTGATCAATCGCATAGCGTGCCATTTTTTCAAAGGATGTAGCTCCAATACTACGCTTCGGCTCATTAATAATACGTGCCAGTGATAAATCATCATCATTATTGGCAATCAGTCGTAAATAAGCTAGTAAGTCTTTAATCTCTTTTCGATCATAGAACTTTGTTCCGCCCACTATTTGATAGGCCATATTGGATTTAACAAGTACTTCCTCCATCACACGTGATTGAGCATTCGTACGATATAAAATAGCAAAGTCATCAAATGAACGATTTTCTTTTTCAATTAATTGCTGAATCGTTTGTACAACAAATTGCGCTTCTTCTTGCTCATTATAAGCTTTATATAAGGCAATTTTTTCACCCTCTGCATTTTCTGTGCGCAGTTCTTTTGGGTAACGTGTTGTATTATTTTGAATGACGTCATTTGCCGCCTGTAGGATGCGTTTAGTAGAACGATAATTTTGCTCAAGCATTATGACCTTGGCGTTAGGATAATCCTTTTCAAAAGATAGGATATTGCCAATGTCAGCACCACGCCATCGATAGATGGACTGATCGGAGTCCCCTACAACACAAATATTTTTAAATTTCTTTGCCAGTAACTGTACAAGTAAATATTGAGATTTATTCGTATCTTGGTACTCATCTACATGAATATATTGAAATTTATTTTGATAGTATTCGAGCACTTCAGGCACACGTTTAAACAATGTAATCGTCGTCATAATCAAATCATCAAAATCGAGCGATTGATTGCGGCGTAGTCTTTTTTCATAGCCTTTATAGACACGTGCAACGGTTTGTTCATAAGGGTTTTTATCGTTCATTTGTCCAGCGTAATCGTCAGCAGTAATACATTCATTTTTCGCTGCACTAATCGCATTTAAAATCGCTCGTGGCTCAAAACGTTTAGGGTCAATATTCTCATCCTTCATCACATTTTTGATGACTGATAGCTGATCAGTGGAATCTAAAATGGAGAAATTACGAGATATGCCTAGTTGATCGATATTCCGACGTAAAATTCTTACACACATTGAGTGGAAAGTAGAAACCCACATACTATCGCCGGTACCATTCCCTAGAACGCCATCAATACGCTCGCACATTTCTCGTGCTGCTTTATTCGTAAACGTAATCGCCAAAATCTTTGATGGATATACTTCCTTTTCGATCACTAAATAAGCAATACGATGTGTTAAAACACGTGTTTTTCCTGACCCAGCACCTGCCATAATGAGTAACGGTCCATCAGTTGTTTTGACCGCTCTTTCCTGTTCAGGATTCATTCCTGCTAGTAAATTTTTTGTTAACTGTTCCATTTTGCACCGCCTTACAAACATTTGTTCTAAAATTATAACTTATTTTTAACAGCCTTAACAGTCGCAAGTGCAGCTTTTAAATCATCATATATAATATTTCCAACTACTACCGTATCTGCAAACTGTGCCATTTCCTCCGCTTGCTTTGCAGATGTTATGCCTCCACCATAAAAGAGCTTCGTATGTTTCAGCTCGTTTTTCACTGCGCGAACTACCTCTAGATTCCCATACATTCCGCTGTACTCGACATAAAATACAGGCAATTTAAAGAAATTTTCCGCCATGCGTGCATAGGCCACTACATCGTCAATCGTTAAATCCGTTTTCGCACCTGTTACTTGTGCTACTTTACAATCAGGATTTAAAATACAATATCCTTCTGCTACCAACTCTTCCCACACCATGATATCTCCGTACTCTTTTATGGCCTCATGATGTAAATTTTTAATCCATTTTGGATCATCACTATTTAATACTGTTGGAATAAAATAATAATCATATCCTGGAGTTACCGCATCAATTGTAGAAATTTCAAGCGCTATTGGTACCTCAAAACGACGTACACGAACAAGCAAATCTAATACGCCATCTAATGTCACATCATCCGTACCACCTACTAAAATGACATCTGTGCCTGACTCACAAATTTTTTCTAGTGCCTCATCTGAGATGTCCTTAGCTGGATCTAGCTTGAACACATGTCTCCATTCTAAATAATCCATTTAATTGACCACCTATCATTTTCTATCTATTCGTTTACAAGTATAGCTTATGATTCACGACAAAAAAATGAAAAAGACTGAGCAGAACTTCTACCCAGCCTCTTTCCCTACTATTCTTTTGGTGCTTGAAACGGTTTTTCATCAGGATACAAACGACCTAACATTTCATCATATGTATCATTCCCATAATCGAAGCAGCGACGCACACGTGAAATAGTTGCTGTACTTGCTCCTGTTTCCTTTTTAATGGATTCATAGGTTTTTTTCAAACGCAATAAATGTGCAACCTCAAAGCGTTGTGCCAACGATTGAATTTCACTAATCGTACATAAATCATCAAAAAACTTATAGCATTCTTCGATGTCTTTCAACTCTAACACGGCTTTAAATAATTGATCTGTTTGATGCCCCCGAATTTTTTCGATTTGCATGCAATTTTCCTCCCTTTAAGGCTGCGTTTTCACCATTGCTTGTAACCCTGGTGAAGATGGTACGAAATGAACCCACGACTTTCCTGGTACAAGCTTTACAGGCTCCCCTGATTGCTCTACAGCCATTGGTATTCCATTAACGTTCGTCCATTCGACTTCCCTCAAATAGCCATTTTGAAATACATACGCATTTCCACCAGACGTTAAATCAATTGCTTGGCGACCAACATCATCAATGGTTTGATGGTCCATTTCAAAAAATAGTACATTTGCCAATGATACTGTTTCGCCTGTTAACATATCCTTTGTGTCCACGCCAGCCGATTGTCGTTCATAGTGATTACTTTGATGATCATACACATACGAGTTGTGGAAATCTTCATTCTTTCCATAGTAAATATCAACTTGACTTGTTTCAATGCCTATTTTACCACGTTCATCGGGTTCATAAAAAGTCTGAAGTACTTTTTCACTGTAATTCATTGAAGCGCCTACCATTTCAGCACCTTTTAGGATGTTTTCGGATGTAATATATGAATTATGCGGAGCCACACGGTCCCTGGAACGACTAAAAAGTATACCATCATAAGCCATTCCATTGATATGATCGACGATACGATGATCGAGCATCGTTTTTGCCTCTGGACTATAGCCATGTGCTACATAAAAAGCATCAAATCCCTTTGCCATATCAATGAAATAGGAGCGTGCACTTCGAACTGGACCAATATTTTCAGGTAGCTCACTTTGGTATATTGCTAAAAAGCGTGTCACATTGCCTTCCGCAAGCATTTCATAAATGACATCTGCATCAGCCAATCCAGATTGTGGACGTGCTGCTGGATGATTATTAATTGTGACCATAATAGGCCGCTGTGTAATTTCTTCTAGCACAGCCTCCCCAGTGAGTGGAGCCACGAATTTGGGTTGTTGAACAGGCTCCTCCCCAACCGTTTCTTCCTCCACTATAGAGTCATCGTCTTCTTTTACTTTTGGTGTATCCTTTGAACATCCACCGATCAACAAAGCACTAAATGCCATTGCAATCCATAATTTCTTTGATTTGAACACAAGCATACCTCTCCTTTGAACACTTACACATGACGGCAATTGTTTAAACAGCTGAAACACTTTCATTAATTAGCGCATAACAGCAGGTAATAATAACTTATTCTTCATCACATCGAAAATCCCTTTTGGTGTTATACGAATATATGGTAAATGAGTGGATTGTAAAAATAATAACGTGTAAATAGCATCTCCTAATTGATAACCTCGATCTGCTAAAGCTTGTTTTAAAGCATTTTCTTTCTCCGTTAATGCAAGTACGTCTCCATCATATAAAAGTCCACCGATTGTTAATGGGATGTCCGCTATCACTTCTCCTTTTTCGACTAGGACAATACCACCATTTCTAGCCTTCATTTCTTCGAAAGCTTTGATCATATCTTCTTTGTTTTTTCCAATTAGCAAAATATCGCCTGTGTTTGAATAGGAGGATGCAAAGCCTTGAACATCTGTCGCAAATCCTTTAATCATCGTATTCACATGCCAGTTACCTTCCCGGTTAAGGAGCATTAAATAGCACTCGTCATGATTCGCCAGTTGCCCTTCTCTAGTTATGAAAGAGTTATAAGGCTTTGTAATAACATCATTGACTAACTGAATACCAAAGGGCATTGAAAACTGAAAATCTTGTGAATCTAATGAAAAATCTAAATCTAATGCTGGGATTGCAGAATAATCAACTGATGCAAATTTATGCACACGTTCTCCATCACGCTTCAACCAAACACCCTTCGATAAGACACTTTCAGGAATAGGATGATATTCATCTTGTAAAATATTCAGGGAAGCGAAGCGACCTGTCGCGATAAACCCATGTAAATTAGACATATTATAATAGCGTGCCACATTATAAGAAGCCATTTGATAGGCATCGATTGGAGATACTCCTGCATCTAAGGCTGCCTGAATACATTTATCCATCACACCATCCTCATGGAATGAAGGTGGTGAGCCATCTGTTGTCATCATTAAATGATCAAAAATAGGAAGTTCTTTTTCTACTATTCCTTTTAGCAGATGTGGTAAATCTGGACGAATGGAAGAATAACGTAATGTTACTGCATAGCCCTGCATAATGCGACGCTCTACTTCCTCCACTGTCATTGCCTCATGGTCCCCATCAGCACCAAGCAGTTTCATGCGTGCTAAAGTTCTTTCTGAAGCTCCTGGGAAATGTCCTTCAATTTTTTTCCCAAGCCCCTTCGCCATTTGCATACGATAAAGCATTTGATCATCGCCATGCAGCAGCTTAGGCCAGCCTGTCAACTCTCCACCAAGCAAGACATCACTTCGCTCTAGCCATTCCAATATGGACGTATTAGAGAAAACTTCTTCCTCTTGCTCTAGTTCAGTTTGTGAATCAAAGCGAGTCCACCAATAAAAAGAAAACGGTAGCTTTTTCAAGTTATCCAAAATTGAAAACGCTTTCTTATTTTCTAAATTTAAAACAAAACTTAAATTATCGGAAATAAAAGCTGTTGTTCCAAGCTGACCACAAAAATCTGCAAATGACTGTGGATGATAAAGCTGGAACGGATGGACGTGTGGTTCAATATAGCCTGGTACAATTGTTTTCCCTGTACAATCCACCACTTCTGTTCCTTCTAATAAAGGAGGCATTCTGTCACCAGCATAGACAATGCGATCTCCTAAAATCCAAATGTTTCCTACTACAAATTGTTTCAGCATACTATGCAAATAACGTGCATTTTTCAACACGATATCTGGTGCCTTTTTCCCATCGATTACTGCTAATTGCTGTCGTAACTTTGTTATTTTCCATACTGGATCCATGCTATTCGCTCCTTCCTAATTTACGTAATTTTTCATTGTGTAAATCCAACTTGAAATCACATACTACTACTGCATAATCGCATACTTTCATAAAAATTATGCTTTATGCAATCATCTTGTTTCAATCGTAACACAGCACTTTCATAAAGCAAAGTGCACCTCGCTTAATTTTTCCACAATGACTAAAGGAGGAAGTATGATGATGCAACAAGCAAATCTAAGCGAAAAAAATGCATTTTGTCGTTTTGCAATGGGTACAAGTTTGACAGCATTTGGTATCGCTAAAGTCTCTAGAGATCCTAATTGTACAAAAGGTCGATTAATGATTGCATTAGGTGCCATGAAAATGGCTGAGGGACTCTTTAAATATTGTCCAACTAAGGCGCTCTTAAGCTCCAATATGCAAAATGCCATGAACACCTCTATGCAAAGTATGTTCAGCGGGCAAAATTCTATGTCTTCTGAACAAATCGATAAACTCATGAAGGATTTTTCCTCTGCTATATCTGGTAAATCTTCAGGTTCACAAGCTACCGCTTCAAAACAATCTGACACCAGCACTTCAACTCAAAATTCCTCAAATAGTAGCGATTCTTCAACGAATAAAGCTCAAAATCCTTCTTAGTCAAAGGAGCCGTCCCAATCTATTATTGAGACGGCTCTTACCTCTTACGTTTGAAACAACAAGAGGTTTCAAAAGATGATTAAAAATATTTTAAAATTTAGTGAAAATAACAATTACTTAAATGTACGCCAGCCAATATCTTGACGGAAGAAAAAGTGATCCCATGTTTCCGTAGCAATTCCAGCGTATACCTTTTCCTGTGCTTCCTGCAAAGTAGGAGCTTTGGCAGCAACTAACAGGACACGGCCACCATTACCAACAAATTGGCCATCCACTAATTTTGTACCTGCATGGAATACTGCATGGGATGTGGAAAGTGCCTCTAAATTCGGTAATGCTTTGCCTTTTTCAACGTCACCAGGATAGCCTTCTGCTGCAATGACAACACCAAGCATCGCTTCTTCTGACCATTGTAAATCAAATGGCTGTTCATCCATTAAAGCCATCATAAATGCCCCAAAATCAGAAACCATACGCGGTAACACTACTTGCGTTTCTGGATCACCAAAACGAGCATTAAATTCTATAACCTGAGGACCTTTCTTCGTTAAAATTAACCCAGCATATAAAATACCTGTAAAGGAAGCACCATCAGCATCCATCCCTCTAACAGTAGGTTCTACAATTGTATGATATGCAAGATCAACTACTTCTTGAGAGATTTGTGGTACAGGCGAGTATGCACCCATGCCTCCAGTGTTTGGTCCTTTATCACCGTCATAGGCACGTTTATGGTCTTGTGCAATAACCATTGGATAAATTTGTCCTTTATGTACAAAGGACATAAAGGAGAACTCTTCTCCGTCTAAAAATTCTTCAATGACAACACGTGAAGAGGATTCACCAAAGCGTTGATTGCCAATCATATCCTCGACAGCTTTAATTGCTTCTTCCACTGTCATGGCCACAACAACACCCTTACCAGCCGCTAAACCATCTGCTTTAATGACAATAGGCGCCCCTTGTTCTTGAATATAAGCGATCGCTTTTTCTGCTTCAGTAAACGTTTCATGTTCGGCTGTAGGAATATTATATTTGTTCATCATTTCTTTCGCATAGGATTTGCTACTTTCGATTTGAGCTGCAACCTTTGAAGGGCCAAAAATACGTAAACCTCTAGCTGTAAAGAAATCAACAATGCCTTCAGCAAGTGGCTGTTCTGGGCCAACAAATGTTAACGCAATATCATTTTCCTTGGCAAATTGAGCAAGACCTGCGAAATCCATTGTATCAATAGCTACAACTTCTATTTCGCCTCCCATTCCATCATTTCCTGGCGCTACAAATACTTTGTGAACCGATGGAGAAATGCTAAATTGTTTAGCGATTGCATGCTCACGACCGCCGCTTCCGATTACTAATACATTCATTTTAGAGAATCCTCCTATTTGTAAGTAAGACCGAGATGAACCAGCATCTCGGTCTGTTTTGTTTCTTATATGTTTTATTAATTAGTGTTTAAAATGGCGTACGCCTGTGAATACCATAGCAATTCCATATTCATTTGCTTTATCAATGGAATCTTGATCTTTAATCGAGCCACCTGGTTGAATAATAGCAGTAATCCCTGCCGCTGCTGCTGCTTCAACAGTATCACTCATTGGGAAAAATGCGTCTGATGCTAGTGCAGCACCTTTTGCTTTTTCTCCAGCTTGCTCAAAGGCAATTTTAGCAGCACCTACGCGGTTCATTTGACCTGCACCAACACCAAGTGTCATTTGGGAATCTGTTACAACAATCGCATTCGATTTAACATGTTTGACAACTGACCAACCAAGCTGTAATGCTTCCCATTCCTGTTTTGTTGGTTCACGATCTGTCACTACTTTAATATCTGCATTGCCAAAACCATAGCGATCCGGCTCTTGTACAAGAAGGCCACCTTCAACAGATACTACGTTGAATTGATCTTGTTTTGCTTGCTCAAATGGAATAGTTAGTAAGCGAATATTTTTCTTTTGCGTTAAAATGTCTAACGCTTCTTGTGAGAATGCAGGTGCAATTATGATTTCTAAGAAAATGTGACTTAACTTTTCAGCAGTTGCTGCATCTACTTCCATATTTAACGCGATAATACCACCAAAAATAGATGTTGAATCTGCTTCATAAGCTTTATCGAATGCTGCCTCTAATGTAATACCTGTACCAACGCCACATGGATTCATATGCTTTACTGCTACAGCAGCTGGCATTTCAAATTCTTTTACGATTTGTAGTGCTGCATTACCATCTTGAATATTGTTGTAGGATAACTCTTTCCCATGTAATTGTGTAGCATAGGCCAATGAGAAGTCTGAGCCAAGACGTTTTTGGTAGAAAGCCGCTTTTTGGTGCGGGTTTTCTCCATAGCGTAAATTTTGCTTTAACTCATATGTCATCGTTAAGCTCTCTGGGAATTCTTCTTCTGTCAGGTAGTTCGAAATATAAGAATCATAAGCGGCTGTGTGACGGAAAACTTTCGCAGCTAATTGACGACGTGTTTCAATTGTAGTTGCGCCGTTTGCTTTTAGTTCTTCTAATACTGTTGCATAGTCATTGCTGTCCACGATTACTGTTACATATTGATGGTTTTTTGCAGCAGAGCGTAACATTGTTGGGCCACCGATATCAATGTTTTCAATTGCATCATCCCATGTTACATTAGGCTTTGAAATTGTTTCAACAAATGGATATAGATTAACACAAACAATCTCAATTGGCTCAATTCCATGCTCATTCATTTGTGCTTGATGAGAAGCATCGTCAAACTTTCCTAATAGACCACCGTGGATCATTGGATTTAATGTTTTCACACGACCATCTAAAATTTCTGGGAACTTCGTTACTTCATCTACTGCCGTTACAGCCACTGCATTGTCCTGTAACATTTTTTTCGTACCGCCAGTTGATAAAATTTCATAACCTAATGCTACTAATTCCTTTGCAAATTCTAAAATACCATCTTTATTGGAAACACTGATTAATGCACGTTTTGTCACAACAATATCCTCCTAATTTTTATCGTGCTTACCACGAACTGACTTGCTTCTATAAGATTAATAGAGTTAGGTCTTACTTGTTGAGTAAGGTTCTCGACCTAACTCCTCTTCAGTTATTGTAATAATTGCTGTAAAGCCTTTGTATATAATAGATGCTCTTGCTTATGAATTTCAGCTTCTGTTGCCTCTCGATTTCCTTCAATGACTGGTACAGCGGCCTGTGCGATAATCGGCCCAGTATCCATTCCTTCATCAACAAAATGCACCGTTACCCCTGTAATCTTCACACCATGATTGATTGCCTGACCAATGGCGTCCTTCCCGGGGAATGCTGGCAATAAGGAAGGATGGATATTAACAATTCGTTGTGGAAAGGCAGCTAATAATACGTCACTAATTAAACGCATATACCCTGCAAGCACAATCCATTTCACATCACATTCATGTAAAGCATCGATAATCGCTGTCTCATAAGCTGCTTTTGATGCAAAGTCTTTTGGATTTAATGCTAACACTGGAATCCCGAAATTTTCAGCACGTGTCACTACAAACGCACCGGGCTTATCTGTCACCACAAGTTCAATCTTTGCATGCAGTTCTCCACGTCCAATGGCCTCTTGAATGGCTTGAAAATTACTACCGCTGCCTGATGCAAACACGGCGATTTTTGTTGGTGCAGTCATTACACTAAACTCCCATCATGTGAGCCATTAAACACTACTCCATCGCCTTTGATAACACGTCCGATTGGATAGGCCTTTTCACCATTTGCTTCTACTGCTGCCATTACTTTCTCGGCTTCAGCTGCTGGCACAGCTATTACAAAACCAATCCCCATGTTAAAGACATTATATAAATCTTTATCTTCTAACTGGCCTTTATCTTTTAGGAATTCAAAGATACGTAATACTGGCCAAGAACCTAAGTCGATTTCCGTTGCTAATCCTTCTGGCATCATACGCGGTAGATTTTCATAGAAACCTCCACCAGTAACATGAGCACAACCATGTACATCTGCTGCCTTTAAAGCTGCTAATACTGGCTTAGCATATAGCTTTGTTGGCACGAGAAGAGCTTCCCCGATCGGTCCTAAATCTTCATAGCCTTCAACAATGGCATCCACCGCATATTGCTGATCTGCAAAGACAATTTTTCGCACTAAAGAATAACCGTTTGAATGTACACCACTTGATGCAATCCCAATAAGCACATCGCCTTCAACGATTTTTTCACCTGTCACAATGGCAGACTTTTCACAAGCACCTACTGCAAACCCTGCTAAATCATATTCGTCTTCTTCATAAAGACCAGGCATTTCCGCAGTTTCGCCACCAATTAGTGCTGCACCAGATTGCACACAGCCATCTGCAACACCTTTAACAATTTGTTCAATTTTTGCAGGCTCTGCTTTTCCAAGCGCTACGTAATCTAAAAAGTACAGTGGCTCTGCTCCTTGAGCAACAATATCATTGACACACATTGCTACACAATCCACACCAATCGTATCGTGCTTATCTACCATGAACGCTAGTTTTAGCTTTGTTCCAACACCATCTGTCCCTGAAATAAGAACAGGTTCTTTAAGATTTAGTTTTGACAAGTCAAACATGCCACCAAAGCCACCGAACGTTCCCATTACACCTAAACGGTTCGTACGTTCAACATGAGACTTCATTCGTTTTACAGCTTCATAACCCGCTTCAATATTTACACCTGCTTGTTCATATGCCTTTGACACGCAGAGTTCCTCCTTATCATCCAAATCGCCTCAGTACCCTAGAAGTCTTTGTATAGCCTTCTACCGATCACCAATCCGTTGCGATGTTTTTCTTAACGTAATAGTTCTTTTTCATGTGGTAAGATGGTATCCGGGAAAATCTCTGTTGGATATTTGCCTGTAAAGCATGCTAAGCATAGCCCACGATTGTCATCTTCATATGGTCGTGCAATTGTCTCTACCATGCCCTCAACAGAAAGGAACGTAAGAGAATCTGCACCGATTGCATCACGAATTTCATCTACTTTATGACTAGAGGCAATCAGCTCTTCGTGTGTGGAAGTATCAATGCCATAATAACAAGGATTTGTCATTGGCGGTGAAGAAATCACAACATGAACTTCTGCTGCACCAGCATCTTTTAACATTTTGACAATACGACGTGATGTTGTACCACGCACAATTGAATCGTCCACCATTACTACACGTTTACCCTTTACAACTTGAACAACTGGTGACAGTTTCATTTTCACACCACGTTCACGTAATTCCTGTGTTGGCTGAATAAACGTACGACCAACATAGCGGTTTTTAATAAGACCTAATTCATAAGGAATGCCACTTTCTTCTGCAAAACCAATCGCTGCTGAAATACTTGAATCAGGTACACCCGTTACAACATCAGCCTCAATATGCGCACATTCACGGGCAAGTTGTTTCCCCATACGCTTACGCGCCATATGAACATTAATGCCATCAATATCTGAATCAGGACGAGCTAAATAAACATATTCCATCGCACACATCGAGCGCTTTTCCATGTCAGCAAAGCGATCCGATTTTACACCCTCATCATTAATAATGATGAGCTCTCCTGGCTCCACAGAACGAACGAATTCTGCACCAATTAAATCAAATGCACAAGTTTCAGAAGCTACCACCCAGCCATCTCCAAGCTTTCCAAGAGATAATGGACGTAAACCATGTGGATCACGTGCAACAAGCATTTCATCCTTTGTCATAATTAAGAAAGAATACGCACCCTTTAATAGAGAAAGGGCATTTTTCACCTTTGCACGGAATGGTGAATGCGAGCTTTTCTTAATAAGATGCGCCAGCACTTCTGTATCAGAGCTAGAATGGAAAATGCTTCCTTGACGCTCTAGATACTGTTTTAAATGTGTCGCATTGACTAAGTTACCGTTATGGGCAATTGAAAGGCTACCAGTTGAGGAGTGGAATAATAGTGGCTGTACGTTTTCAATACCGCCACCACCAGCAGTCGTGTAACGAACATGAGCAATAGCCGCTTTGCCGTTGACTGCTTTTAATTTATCTTCGTTGAAAACATCATTAACTAGTCCTTCGCCTTTCACCGCGCGAAGATGCTGTCCATCTGAAACGACAATTCCAGCCCCTTCTTGTCCACGGTGTTGAAGAGCATGTAGCCCGTAATAGCTAAGGTGTGCTGGACTTGGGTTACCCCAAATACCAAACACCCCACATTCTTCGTTTAAGCCTCTGAGTTCAGCAAGCATGGGATTGCTCCTTTCCAATTAGAACGGAATTCCTCCACTGTACCTTCTACAAGCACACCTTTGTCCCCGTTGATTTTAACAAGTGCATCATTTGTTACGACACCAATTTTGTGAGCATCTTTGATGATTTCTACAAATGCAGCAGCATTTTCTTCTTTGACAGTTACAACAAAACGAGATTGACTTTCGCTGAATAATGCAGTTGTAGCAGATCCTGCTAATGTTACTTCAACACCAAGACCGTTTGCACCGAATGTTGTCTCAGCAATAGCGACTGCAAGACCACCCTCTGCAACGTCATGGGCAGATTGTACAAGACCAGCTTTAATCGCCTTTAATAAAGCTTGCTGACGTACCGCTTCCACTTCTAAATCTATAGCTGGCGCTTTTCCTGAAATAACGCCATTATTTAATAGTTTTTGTAGCTCTGAACCACCAAATTCAGTTTTTGTCTCACCAATGACAAAGACAAGATCTCCTGCAGCTTTTACATCCTGTGTAGTTACATGAGCTAAATCTTCGATAAGACCAACCATACCAATTGTTGGTGTTGGATAAACGGCTTCGCCTGAACGCTCATTATAAAGAGAAACGTTACCACCGATTACTGGAGCATTTAATGCCGTACAAGCAGCAGAAATACCATCCGCAGATTTTTCAATTTGCCAGAAGATTTCTGGTTTCTCTGGATTACCAAAGTTTAAGCAGTCTGTAATCGCAAGTGGCGTACCACCCGTTGCCACGATATTACGTGCTGCTTCAGCTACTGCGATAGCTCCACCCACTTCTGGATCTAAATAGATATAGCGAGAGTTACAGTCCGTTGTCATCGCTAAACCTTTATTTGTCCCACGTACACGAATAACGGCAGCGTCAGAGCCTGGTTTAACAACTGTTGATGTACGTACTTGATAATCGTATTGATCGTACACCCACTCTTTAGAAGCAATTGTTGGTGCTTGTAGTAAAGCATTTAAAGTTTCTTTATAATCCGTCACAACTGGTTCTACGTTCTCGATTGCTTGGAACTCAGCATAGTATGCAGGTTCAGCAGATGGTTTATGATAAACAGGAGCATCTTCTGCTAACGCATCAGCAGGTACTTCTGCCACTACTTGTCCTTTGTGTAAAAGGCGAAGCATTTTATCATTCGTTACTCGGCCGATTGCTACAGCATCTAAATCATATTTATCAAAGATCGCTTTAATTTCATCTTCACGACCTTTTTTCACCACTAATAACATACGTTCTTGAGACTCAGATAACATCATTTCGTACGCTGTCATGCCTGTCTCACGTTGAGGCACTAAGTCTAAATTCATTTCTACACCAGAACCCGCTTTTGAAGCCATTTCTGCTGATGAAGAAGTAAGACCAGCTGCACCCATATCTTGAATACCAACTAGAGCATCAGATTTTACAACTTCTAAACATGCTTCAAGTAAAAGTTTCTCCATGAATGGGTCCCCTACTTGTACTGCTGGACGTTGGTTATCTGATTCCTCTGTTAATTCCTCAGAGGCAAATGTTGCACCATGAATTCCGTCACGACCTGTTTTCGCACCGACGTACATAACTGTATTGCCAACACCTGCAGCAATACCACGTTGAATATCTTGATGGTCGATTAAACCGACACACATTGCATTAACAAGTGGATTACCTTCATAGCAAGGATCAAATTGAATCTCGCCACCAACTGTCGGAATTCCGATACAGTTACCATAACCTGCGATACCCGCAACAACTTCTTCAAAGAGATATTTACCACGTGCTGATTTTAATTCACCAAAACGTAATGAATTTAGCATGGCGATTGGACGTGCACCCATGGAGAAAACGTCACGGATAATACCGCCAACACCTGTTGCAGCCCCTTGATAAGGTTCAATTGCAGATGGATGGTTATGTGATTCCATTTTAAATACTACTGCCTGTTCATCACCAATATCGACAATACCCGCACCTTCACCTGGCCCTTGTAATACTTGTGGCCCTTTTGTCGGGAACTTACGTAGTACTGGCTTTGAATTTTTATAAGAGCAGTGCTCAGACCACATTACTGAGAAAAGACCTGTCTCTGTCCAGTTAGGTAGACGTCCTAAAATACCTTCTACCATAGCAAATTCTTCGTCTGACATCCCCATACCAGCGTATAGCTTTTCATCCTTAATTTGCTGTGCTGTTGGCTCAAACTTAGTTGTTGACATGATTTTCCCTCCACTGCTTCACAATTGATTTGAATACTGCTAGACCGTCTGCGCCGCCCACCAATGCATCAACAGCTCGCTCTGGGTGTGGCATCATCCCTAATACATTGCCGCGCTCGTTTATAATCCCTGCGATATCTTCTAAAGAACCGTTTGGATTGTCACCTGAGTATGTGAATACGATTTGATTATTATCTTTTAGTGATTGTAAAGTTTCCTCGTCACAGTAGTAATTACCTTCACCATGTGCGATTGGAATATTGATGATTTGACCTTGCTCATATTGATTTGTGAATAATGTATTGTTGTTTTCCACTTTTAGCTGTACTGTACGGCACATAAATTTTAAGTTTTTATTGCGCAGTAAAGCCCCTGGTAATAAACCAGCTTCCGTCAGAATTTGGAAGCCATTACATACACCTAATACAGGTTTACCAGCATCTGCTGCTTTCTTAACCTCTGCCATAATGTTAGATTGATTAGCCATTGCACCACAACGAAGGTAGTCCCCATAGGAGAATCCTCCAGGTACTAATACGCCATCAAAGCCACTTAGATCTGTTGCTGTATGCCATACATATTCTACTTCTTCACCTAGCTCGTCTTTAATCGCATGATACATATCGATGTCACAGTTTGACCCAGGGAATACGAGTACTGCGAATTTCATGATTAGTTAGCCTCCTCGACTTCAAAACGGTAGTCTTCAATTACAACGTTCGTTAAAACCTTTTCACACATTTCTTTTACTAGAGTATCAATGTCACGTTCTGAGTCTTTAAGAGTTAGCTCAAGATATTTACCGATACGTAAATCTTCTACCTCACCGTAGCCCATTTTAGCTAAAGAACCTTGTACTGCAGAGCCTTGTGGATCAAGAATGCTCTCACGTAATGTTACATAGATTTTTACTTTTTTCATTGTTATTTGCCTCCGAGTCTAGAAAGTATAATAGTATAAACTTCAGTTAAATTACCAAGGTCTCGACGAAAAACATCTTTGTCTAACTTTTGCTTTGTAGTTGCATCCCAAAGTCTGCATGTGTCTGGTGAAATTTCATCTGCCAATAATACATTGCCATCCATATCACGGCCAAACTCTAATTTAAAATCAATTAATGTTACATTGATATCTGCAAAGATTGGCTGTAGAACTTTGTTAACAGCTAGTGCTCCATCATAAATGGCAGTTACTTCAGTAGGTGTCGCAAGATCCAGAACGTCAATATGTTCTGTCGTAATGAGTGGGTCGCCTAACGCATCATCTTTATAGTAAAATTCTACGATTGGTCGTTTTAAGGCTGTTCCCTCTTCAAGCCCAAGACGTTTTGCTAAACTTCCTGCGGCAATATTACGGACAACAACTTCAATCGGAATAATTTCTACTTTTTTTACAAGTTGTTGTGTATCTGATAATTGTTTTACGAAATGTGACGCAATTCCGTTTGCTTGTAATTTTTCGAAAATTAATGAAGTAATGCGATTATTTAAAATGCCCTTGCCTTCAATTTCTTCTTTTTTTTCGCCATTGAATGCTGTTGCACTATCCTTGTACTCAACTAGTAGCACATTTGGCTCCTCTGTTGTGAACAATTTTTTTGCTTTACCTTCATACAAAAGTTGACCTTTAGTCATGTCGTTTTTCCCCCTGATATTATGAGATACGCTTGTTATGAATGATCAGAATTGAATCGTGTCTCCACGATTCAACTCTGAAACATTTACTGGTGGCTCTAACATTTACTTTTAGATGGCTAAATAAATATTAGTTAAGTCCTAGTCGTTCAAAAATCATATCAACATGCTGTAAGTGGTAGTTATAATCAAAGCACTCATCCAGCTCTTCTTTTGTTAAATAAGATGTGATTTTTTCACTTGCATCAACTAATGTACGGAACTGAACTTGCTCGTCCCATGCCTGCATTGCTAAAGGTTGTACTGTATCATAAGCTTCCTCACGTACTAATCCTTTATCGATTAATGCTAATAAGATGCGTTGAGAATAAATAAGACCATATGTGCGTTCCATGTTACGTTTCATGTTCTCAGGGAATACTGTTAAGTTTTTCACAATATTACCGAAGCGATTAAGCATATAGTTAAGAGTAATTGTTGCATCCGGTAAAATAACGCGCTCTGCAGATGAATGAGAAATATCACGTTCATGCCATAAAGCTACATTTTCATAAGCTGTCACCATATATCCACGCATTAAACGAGACATCCCAACCATGTTTTCAGAACCGATTGGATTACGTTTATGTGGCATTGCGGAAGAGCCCTTTTGCCCTTTTGCAAAAGCTTCTTCTACTTCACGTGTTTCAGATTTCTGTAAGCCGCGAATTTCTGTTGCGAATTTTTCAATTGATGTAGCAACTAAAGCTAATGCACCTAAATACTGCGCATGGCGATCACGCTGTAAAGTTTGTGTTGAAATCGGTGATGCAGCAAGACCTAGTTGATCACAAACATATTGCTCAACACGAGGATCGATATTGGCATATGTTCCAACGGCTCCAGACATTTTTCCTGTTTCAATTACTTTGGCTGCTGCTTCAAAACGTTCAAGGTTACGCTTCATTTCCTCATACCATAAACCAAGTTTTAAACCAAAAGTTGTTGGTTCTGCATGAACACCATGTGTACGTCCCATCATCACCGTATGTTTATGCTCTTTTGCCTTAGCCGCAATAATATCAATGAAATTTACGATGTCCTTACGCAAAATATCATTTGCTTGTTTGATTAAATAAGAAAGTGCTGTGTCTACTACGTCTGTAGAAGTTAAACCATAATGTACCCATTTACGCTCTTCCCCAAGTGTTTCCGAAACGGCACGCGTAAAGGCTACAACGTCATGACGTGTTTCTTGTTCAATTTCTAAAATGCGATTCACATCAAATGATGCATTTTCACGAATTTTAGCAACATCCTCTTTTGGAATATCGCCTATCTCTGCCCAAGCCTCACATGCTAAAATTTCAACCTCTAGCCAAGCTTGGTACTTATTTTGTTCTGTCCAAATTGCGCCCATTTCGGGTCTTGTGTAACGTTCAATCATCGCGTTTCTCCTTCTATTCTGACCAAATGCCAGAACTCTCGATTTGTTGTAGTGTTTCCTCTAAGCTTTTTGTCATAATCGTTACATGGCCCATTTTACGGTTTACCTTAGCTTCAGCTTTCCCATAAAGATGGATGGACCATTCAGGATATTTAGCAATTGAGTTACTGAGTGGCACGACATGCTGCCCTAATACATTGACCATAATGGATGGTGCCCAAAGTTCTGGCTTACGTAATGGCCAACCACAAACAGCACGAATATGCTGATGGAATTGTGAAACATTACACGCTTCTATTGAATAATGACCAGAATTATGAGGTCTTGGTGCTAATTCATTAATAACAATGCTACCATCTTCTAACACAAACATTTCTACTGCTAGCGTTCCTACTAAATGTAAGTAATCTGCAATTTTTAAAGCTTCTCGTTCCGCAGCTTGAGCTGTGCTTTCAGATATGCGAGCAGGCACAATTGTTTCATGCAGAATATGATGAACATGAATGTTCTCTCCAACTGGCTGACAATACGATTCACCATGACCATTTCTTTGAACAATGACCGATACTTCCTTTATGAAAGGAACAAAACCTTCTGCAATACATTGAGAATGTGTGAATAGTTCTTTCGCTAAAGGTAAATCTTCAGTTGACTTTAAAAGCTGCTGTCCCTTGCCATCATAACCACCTCTTGCTGTTTTGACTATACAAGGATAACCAATCGAATCAATATTGGCTACTAATTCTTCATAAGTTTTTGCAACAATATATGGTGCTACTGGGCAACTCGCCTTCACAATAGCGTCTTTCTCTGTTATACGGTTTTGTGTAATACGTACCAACTCTGCTCCTTGAGGAACATAAGCCATTTGTGATAAGCGCTTTAAGCCTTCATAATCAATATTTTCAAATTCATAAGTGATAACATCACTTACTTCTGCAAGTTCTTCTAAAGCAGCTTCATCATCATATGGAGCTACAATACGAATATCAGCTACCTGCCCACACGGCGAGTCCATTGCAGGCTCAAGAACAGCCACTTTAAAACCTGACTCCTTTGCAGCAAGCGCCATCATTCGACCAAGTTGTCCTCCGCCTATAATACCTATCGTTTGTCCAGGATAAATAATCTTCGTCACACTAAGTCACCTGTGCTTTCTAATACTTGCTGCTTCGTTGCTTCACGTCTAGCATCTAATTTATTAGCAAGCACAGCATCTGTTGTTGACAAAATTTGAGCTGCTAGTAATCCTGCGTTTGTTGCTCCCGCTTTGCCAATCGCTACAGTTGCTACAGGTACACCACCAGGCATTTGAACGATAGATAATAATGAATCGAGTCCGTTAAGTGCACGTGATTGAACTGGTACACCAATGACAGGTAATGTTGTTTTAGCTGCTACCATTCCAGGTAAATGTGCAGCTCCACCTGCCCCAGCGATAATTACTTGTAGTCCTCGCTCACGAGCTGTCTCTGCATAGTCAAACATTAAATCAGGTGTACGATGTGCAGATACAACCTTTTTTTCATACGGTACTTGTAATTCATCTAAAATATCACATGCATGTTTCATTGTTTCCCAGTCACTTGAACTACCCATAATGACACCGATTTTCGGATTCATAAATTGTCGCTCCTTTTAAACGATAGAAAAATGATCAATTATTGTGCAAGCCTCTATTATTAATAGCTACTGCAATTTTTATCTATTTACAAAGAAAATCCCCAAATAAACTACTCTCTACTATATACACGTGAAAGCAGTTTACTTGAGGACTTAGTAAGACAAGAATATCTCCATGTACATAACTGCACAAGGATCTTCTCGTAATATGCCAAAAGTGCTTTCCCGCATAGTCCAGCATTTACGGTGCCGGGTAGAGACACTAGAGCCAATCCTCTAGCATATATGTGGGATTTATTTGTTTTTCCTTATCACATTTTAACAAGGGATTGCCTTATCGTCAATGCAAAAATGCGAACGTTTTTTATAAGTGTAAAAAAAACGTTCGGTTTTTGGTCAAATTTATTCAGTATCTTGAGTAGGTATAGCTTTAAATTGAATTTTTTGACGCAAATAGGCTGGTTCACCATCTACTATATGAAAAAGCGGCTCTTCTTTTCGCCCTATGGCCATGAAACCATCCTGCTGCATTCTTGCTAAACAATCCTCAATCGACTCATTTTCTTGTACCTCATACCAAATTTGCTTTTTCCCCAACTTTTTCTTCCTTTCCACTTCACGTTTTACATATTTACTACTTGTATTTCATTATACCTTTTGTTGCTTAAAGAAGTATGTAAGAACATATAATGAAGTTCTTTCAATAGAAAAAACTGCAGATTCATATCCGCAGTTTCAATTAAGGTTCATTAAATCCATAAAAAGCTTTTAAATAGATACCTAAAAATAATAATAGTAGGGATGAGTGAAGGACAACAAGAACCATGCGATAACCTTTAATGCCTAAGAGAGCACTAACAATGCCTAAACCACCTAAAATAAAGGGCATAAACATATTGACTTGATAGAGAAATGTAAAAAAGCCCCCATACCATTTCGTTGAATCATAACCAAACAGAAAGAATATAAGTAGTAGACTCAAGATCGAAATAGCCGTAAAAAGGTTACGCCTCATTTTGATTCCTCCTGTGAATCAAGATCAATCAATATGTACATAATTTAATTTATTATAGCATTTTATGAATATTTCATAAAACAAAAAAAGCCATGGAATATATCCATGACTTTTTAAATTGCCTAGCGACGTCCTACTCTCACAGGGGGAAGCCCCCAACTACCATCGGCGCTAAAGAGCTTAACTTCCGTGTTCGGTATGGGAACGGGTGTGACCTCTTTGCCATCATCACTAGACTATGGTCGGCTTTCAATATACATCGCATTTCTTCGTCAGCTTCTGTCGTTCAGTCAGTCACGTACTTGAGTACGCTCCTTCCCTCTCTCCATTGCTTCCTCGAACTACTCGTATCTTGAAACCCTTCATAAAAGAAATTATTCTTTCAAAACTGGATAAACGGTTCATTGAATGGTTCAAACATTTTGGTTAAGTCCTCGATCGATTAGTATTCGTCAGCTCCATGTGTCACCACACTTCCACCTCGAACCTATCTACCTCATCGTCTTTGAGGGATCTTACTTACTTGCGTAATGGGAAATCTCATCTTGAGGGGGGCTTCATGCTTAGATGCTTTCAGCACTTATCCCGTCCACACATAGCTACCCAGCGATGCCTTTGGCAAGACAACTGGTACACCAGCGGTGTGTCCATCCCGGTCCTCTCGTACTAAGGACAGCTCCTCTCAAATTTCCTACGCCCACGACGGATAGGGACCGAACTGTCTCACGACGTTCTGAACCCAGCTCGCGTACCGCTTTAATGGGCGAACAGCCCAACCCTTGGGACCGACTACAGCCCCAGGATGCGATGAGCCGACATCGAGGTGCCAAACCTCCCCGTCGATGTGGACTCTTGGGGGAGATAAGCCTGTTATCCCCGGGGTAGCTTTTATCCGTTGAGCGATGGCCCTTCCATGCGGAACCACCGGATCACTAAGCCCGTCTTTCGACCCTGCTCGACTTGTAGGTCTCGCAGTCAAGCTCCCTTGTGCCTTTACACTCTACGAATGATTTCCAACCATTCTGAGGGAACCTTTGGGCGCCTCCGTTACCTTTTAGGAGGCGACCGCCCCAGTCAAACTGTCCGCCTGACACTGTCTCCTGCCCCGCTAAGGGGCATGGGTTAGAATTTCAATACAACCAGGGTAGTATCCCACCGACGCCTCCTTCGAAGCTGGCGCTCCGAGATCTCTGGCTCCTACCTATCCTGTACAAGTTGTACCAAAATTCAATATCAGGCTACAGTAAAGCTCCACGGGGTCTTTCCGTCCTGTCGCGGGTAACCTGCATCTTCACAGGTACTATAATTTCACCGAGTCTCTCGTTGAGACAGTGCCCAGATCGTTACGCCTTTCGTGCGGGTCGGAACTTACCCGACAAGGAATTTCGCTACCTTAGGACCGTTATAGTTACGGCCGCCGTTTACTGGGGCTTCAATTCGCAGCTTCGCTTGCGCTAACCACTCCTCTTAACCTTCCAGCACCGGGCAGGCGTCAGCCCCTATACGTCACCTTACGGTTTTGCAGAGACCTGTGTTTTTGCTAAACAGTCGCCTGGGCCTATTCACTGCGGCTCTCATGCGCTTGCACGCTCAAGAGCACCCCTTCTCCCGAAGTTACGGGGTCATTTTGCCGAGTTCCTTAACGAGAGTTCTCTCGCACACCTTAGGATTCTCTCCTCGACTACCTGTGTCGGTTTGCGGTACGGGCACCTCTCACCTCGATAGAGGCTTTTCTTGGCAGTGTGAAATCAGGAACTTCGTCCATACGGACTCGCCATCACAGCTCAACGTTACAGTGTGCGGATTTGCCTACACACACGCCTTACTGCTTGGACGCGCATAACCAACAGCGCGCTTACCCTATCCTACTGCGTCCCCCCATTTCTCAAACGGTGAGGAGGTGGTACAGGAATATCAACCTGTTGTCCATCGCCTACGCCTATCGGCCTCGGCTTAGGTCCCGACTAACCCTGAGCGGACGAGCCTTCCTCAGGAAACCTTAGTCATACGGTGGACGGGATTCTCACCCGTCTTTCGCTACTCATACCGGCATTCTCACTTCTAAGCGCTCCACCAGTCCTTCCGGTCTGACTTCAACGCACTTAGAACGCTCTCCTACCACTGACATCGTAGATGTCAATCCACAGCTTCGGTGAATCGTTTAGCCCCGATACATTTTCGGCGCAGCGTCACTCGACCAGTGAGCTATTACGCACTCTTTAAATGATGGCTGCTTCTAAGCCAACATCCTGGTTGTCTGTGCAACGCCACATCCTTTTCCACTTAACGATTACTTTGGGACCTTAGCTGGTGGTCTGGGCTGTTTCCCTTTTGACTACGGATCTTATCACTCGCAGTCTGACTCCCGTGTATAAATATCTGGCATTCGGAGTTTGTCTGAATTCGGTAAACCGGGATGGCCCCCTAGTCCAAACAGTGCTCTACCTCCAGTATTCTCATCACGAGGCTAGCCCTAAAGCTATTTCGGAGAGAACCAGCTATCTCCAAGTTCGATTGGAATTTCTCCGCTACCCACACCTCATCCCCGCACTTTTCAACGTGCGTGGGTTCGGGCCTCCAGTAAGTGTTACCTTACCTTCACCCTGGACATGGGTAGATCACCTGGTTTCGGGTCTACGACCACGTACTATTTCGCCCTATTCAGACTCGCTTTCGCTGCGGCTCCGCCTTCTAAAGCTTAACCTCGCACGTAATCGTAACTCGCCGGTTCATTCTACAAAAGGCACGCTATCACCCATTAACGGGCTCTAACTACTTGTAGGCACACGGTTTCAGGATCTCTTTCACTCCCCTTCCGGGGTGCTTTTCACCTTTCCCTCACGGTACTGGTTCACTATCGGTCACTAGGTAGTATTTAGCCTTGGGAGATGGTCCTCCCAGATTCCGACGGAATTTCACGTGTTCCGCCGTACTCAGGATCCACTCAGGAGAGAACGAACTTTCGACTACAGGGCTTTTACCTGCTCTGGCGGACCTTTCCAAGTCGCTTCATCTAACTCGCTCTTTTGTAACTCCGTATTGAGTGTCCTACAACCCCAAGAGGCAAGCCTCTTGGTTTGGGCTCTTCCCGTTTCGCTCGCCGCTACTCAGGGAATCGATTTTTCTTTCTCTTCCTCCAGGTACTTAGATGTTTCAGTTCCCTGGGTCTGCCTTCAAGACGCTATGTATTCACGTCAAGATACTACGCGATTAAACGTAGTGGGTTCCCCCATTCGGAAATCTCCGGATCAAAGCTCACTTACAGCTCCCCGAAGCATATCGGTGTTAGTGCCGTCCTTCTTCGGCTCCTAGTGCCAAGGCATTCGCCGTGCGCCCTTAATAACTTAACCTATCAGCTTTCAATACACATCGCATTTCGTTGTCAGCTTCTCTCGTTCAATCAGTCACGTACTCAAGTACGCTCCTTCATTCACTCGATTGCTTCCTAGAACTGCTCGTGTCTTGAAACCTTTTAATGTTATTAAGCCTATAAAAAAACTTAAAAAAATAAATGTGTTTGTTACAATTTCAATGTCGTTTTATCCAGTTTTCAAAGAACAAGTTTTGAAGATTTTCATTCAAGAAAGAATGAACCTTCAAAACTGAACGCAAAACGTAATCTTACAAACCCTAGGTTTGTATTCCGAAATAATCCTTAGAAAGGAGGTGATCCAGCCGCACCTTCCGATACGGCTACCTTGTTACGACTTCACCCCAATCATCTATCCCACCTTCGGCGGCTGGCTCCAAAAAGGTTACCTCACCGACTTCGGGTGTTACAAACTCTCGTGGTGTGACGGGCGGTGTGTACAAGGCCCGGGAACGTATTCACCGCGGCATGCTGATCCGCGATTACTAGCGATTCCGGCTTCATGTAGGCGAGTTGCAGCCTACAATCCGAACTGAGAACGACTTTATCGGATTAGCTCCCTCTCGCGAGTTGGCAACCGTTTGTATCGTCCATTGTAGCACGTGTGTAGCCCAGGTCATAAGGGGCATGATGATTTGACGTCATCCCCACCTTCCTCCGGTTTGTCACCGGCAGTCACCTTAGAGTGCCCAACTAAATGATGGCAACTAAGATCAAGGGTTGCGCTCGTTGCGGGACTTAACCCAACATCTCACGACACGAGCTGACGACAACCATGCACCACCTGTCACCGTTGCCCCCGAAGGGGAAACTATATCTCTACAGTGGTCAACGGGATGTCAAGACCTGGTAAGGTTCTTCGCGTTGCTTCGAATTAAACCACATGCTCCACCGCTTGTGCGGGCCCCCGTCAATTCCTTTGAGTTTCAGTCTTGCGACCGTACTCCCCAGGCGGAGTGCTTAATGCGTTAGCTGCAGCACTAAGGGGCGGAAACCCCCTAACACTTAGCACTCATCGTTTACGGCGTGGACTACCAGGGTATCTAATCCTGTTTGCTCCCCACGCTTTCGCGCCTCAGTGTCAGTTACAGACCAGATAGTCGCCTTCGCCACTGGTGTTCCTCCAAATCTCTACGCATTTCACCGCTACACTTGGAATTCCACTATCCTCTTCTGCACTCAAGTCTCCCAGTTTCCAATGACCCTCCACGGTTGAGCCGTGGGCTTTCACATCAGACTTAAGAAACCACCTGCGCGCGCTTTACGCCCAATAATTCCGGACAACGCTTGCCACCTACGTATTACCGCGGCTGCTGGCACGTAGTTAGCCGTGGCTTTCTAATAAGGTACCGTCAAGGTACAGCCAGTTACTACTGTACTTGTTCTTCCCTTACAACAGAGTTTTACGAACCGAAATCCTTCTTCACTCACGCGGCGTTGCTCCATCAGGCTTTCGCCCATTGTGGAAGATTCCCTACTGCTGCCTCCCGTAGGAGTCTGGGCCGTGTCTCAGTCCCAGTGTGGCCGATCACCCTCTCAGGTCGGCTACGCATCGTCGCCTTGGTGAGCCGTTACCTCACCAACTAGCTAATGCGCCGCGGGCCCATCCTATAGCGACAGCCGAAACCGTCTTTCAGTGTTTCACCATGAGGTGAAACAGATTATTCGGTATTAGCCCCGGTTTCCCGGAGTTATCCCAAACTATAGGGTAGGTTGCCCACGTGTTACTCACCCGTCCGCCGCTAACGTCGAAGGAGCAAGCTCCTTCTCTGTTCGCTCGACTTGCATGTATTAGGCACGCCGCCAGCGTTCGTCCTGAGCCAGGATCAAACTCTCCATAAAAGAAATTTGAATAGCTCAAATTGTTTTGCTGGCATCATTTTGATGTCCAAAATTTTGTTTCGTTCACTAAGCAAAGCTAGTTATTTGAAACTTTATTGATTACGTTTTGCTTGTTCAGTTTTCAAGGTTCATTTAATAGTTACATCAAGTAACTTTTTATAATTTAACATAATGTTAACTTCATGTCAACTGTTTATGTTGATATTTTTTTAGTTGTTCGTTTATTTCGTAACAACGTGTTTAAATATATCATCTTAAAAATAAGTTTGCAAGAGTTTCATTGAAGTAAAACTATTCTTATTTATTCGAAATCAAGTTTCTTCTATATAATGTAGAAAATTAATAACTTGATTTGTTTAGGCTATGCTCTATTTTGAATGTCTTAAACCCCAAAATAGTTTCTTGTTATTTTTGTTGTCAATGTAAAAGCACCTCTAATTGTTAGTTTCTTACCTAACAATTGAGGTGCCTTTCAAAATATATTTAACTATCTTACCCAGATAAAGTACGCAAGGAAGACAAAGAATAAGCCATACATCATAGGATGAATTTCTTTTTTACGACCAGCTAATAACATTGTAATTGGATAGAATACAAAACCGATTGCAATACCAGTAGCAATTGAATAACCAAGTGGCATCATTAATACTGTAAAGAATGCAGGTACTGCTATTTCGAATTTATCCCAATCAATTAGACGTAATGATGATACCATCAGTACCCCTACGATTACTAGAGCTGGTGCAGTTACTGCTGGCGTTACAACAGCTAGTAATGGTGAGAAGAATAAAGCTACTAAGAATAGTACTGCAGTTACGACTGCTGAGAACCCTGAGCGTGCACCCGCTGCTACCCCAGAAGTTGACTCTACATACGCTGTTGTTGTTGATGTACCAAATAAAGAACCGATTGTCGTTGCTAGCGCATCCGCCATTAAGGCACGCCCTGCTCGTGGTAATTTATTATCTTTTACTAAGCCAGCCTGTGTCGCTACAGCCATTAAAGTACCTGCTGTATCAAAGAAATCTACAAACAGGAATGTTAACACTACTACTAAAAACTTCACGTTAAATAACGTTCCAATGTCACCAAGTGGTTCCAATGCTACCATAAATGTAGAGTCTACACTTGGAATAGCCGAAACAACTGCTGTTGGAGGATCAATGATACCTGTGATCATCCCAATAACCGCAGTAATGACCATCCCTAAGAAAATACCAATACTACGGAATTTAATGATAAGAATAACAGAAAGAATGATTCCGAATACTGCTAGTAATGTAGCTCCAGTAAAAGTTCCTAAAGTTACTAATGTCGCTGGACTATCAACTATAATCCCTGCACCTTGTAAACCTACGAATGTGATAAATAAACCAATACCTGCTGAAACAGCATATTTAAGTTGTACTGGAATGGCGTTAATAACAGTTTCACGAATACCCGTTAAAGATAAAATGATAAAGATAATTCCAGAAAAGAATACACCTGTTAAACCAGTTTGCCATGGAATACCATAAGCTCCGACTACAGTAAATGCGAAGAATGCATTTAATCCCATCCCAGGAGCAAGTGAAATTGGGAACTTAGCGAAAATCCCCATAATCAAAGAACCGACTGCTGCTGCTAATGCTGTTGCTACGAAAACAGCACCTTTATCCATCCCTGCATTTTCTAGAATACTTGGGTTAACAGCTAGAATATATGCCATTGCAAGGAAGGTTGTAATACCACCAATTATTTCTCGGCGATAATTAGTTCCTAATTCATCGAACATGAAATATTTTTTCATTATCAAAAAATCCTCCGTATGGTCGTCTTCAATATCGAAAACAAAAAAGACACGCTGACTACTCTACTAGTCGCATGTCTACGATATATTTCATCACCATAGTGTGTGAAATAAATTAGTGTTTATACATAGATAAACCCAAATCGTAGTCAAGTTATTTACGGTAACTTGGTAGAAACTCACGGGCCTTATTCCCGACATTATACGACGACGTATTTAATTTACATTCGTAATATATCATTTCACTTTTTAGATTTCAACCCCATTTCCGAACATTTTTACAAAAATAAATACGAAAGTTCGTGTAAAATTCTTATTTAATGTTCATATTCAAATAATTCACCGCTAAATAAACGTAGTACTGAACATTTCTGTAATCAATAAAAAGCAAAAACCCCCTGGAACTCTTTCGAATTCTAGAGGATCGTCCCTTGAACGTTATGACTTAATTCATCACTTTACTTTGTAAGATTTGAATCCTTTTTTCTAGTTTTTCTTTCCAATCTTCCGCTAATGCATCCACTGCTTGTATTTGTTTCATAGCTATCGCATCTTTATTTTTAAAGTACACTTCATTGCCGTACAAAACTGAGATACGCGCAGGATGCTTTTCCACAACTTCTATTGTTGAATCTGCACAAATTGACCCTTCCTCCAGTACGCGTGCAAGATAACCTGTATAACCTGTTTCAATTAAACGTTTAAGTAATGTGGTTGCCTCAGTATATCTATCAATCGTACTACAAGGAATACGTCCTTGTGTGATTTGTATGACGGCATTACCTATTTTATAAATATCCCCAATACAAACATCCGCTTCTAACATATTCGTTACTGTTAAATTTTCACCAAATGCAGCAGTAGGCAACGGTTTTCCAAGTTCATGTTCCCATTGTATGTAATGCTCTGCAGGGTATAAACAAACTGCACGGTCTGGGCCACCATGATGTTTTTTATCTGCCACATCATCCCCTTCGAAGCCACGCGATGACAAATATACCTCTTGCATTTGTTGCTTTTCAATTCCTGTAATCATCGAACGTCCTTTACTATCAAGCAATTCTTTCGGCATTCCAACAGCAAGTGTATGAATTATTGGCCTATTTTTCTCCATTTAAATCCCCCCCTAATCTGAATAGTACAATTCTTTTGCATTCATTTAGTTTACTACATACAGCACTTTACCAGCAATTGCTGCTTTAACCTTGATATAATTCGAATCATACAATCTATGAATAGACTAAAAATGATCACATCAAAAAACCCTAAAAACCTCTCAAGGCTTTTAGGGCAGTTGCTGTTATTCCCACTCAATCGTTGCTGGTGGCTTAGATGTAATATCATACAGCACGCGGTTCACGTGTTTTACTTCGTTTACCATGCGGACAGAGATTTTCTCTAGTACGTCCCAAGGGATACGTGCCCAGTCAGAAGTCATGCCGTCGATAGATGTTACGGCACGGATACCGATTGCGTAATCATACGTACGTGCATCGCCCATTACGCCAACTGAACGGATATCAGGTAATACCGTGAAGTATTGCCAGATGTCACGGTCAAGACCAGCATTTGCGATTTCTTCACGTAAAATGAAATCTGCTTCGCGAACGATTTCTAATTTTTCTTCTGTAACTTCACCAAGTACACGAATACCTAATCCAGGACCTGGGAATGGTTGACGCCAAACGATTTTTTCATCAAGACCAAGTTCTAAACCTAGCGCACGAACTTCATCTTTAAATAACGTTTTCAGTGGCTCGATTAATTGGAATTGCATATCTTCTGGAAGACCACCAACATTATGGTGTGATTTGATTGTTTGCGCCGTTGAAGTACCAGATTCAATGATATCTGTGTATAGAGTACCTTGTGCTAAGAAATCCATACCTTCAAGCTTCGATGCCTCTTCATCAAATACGTAAATAAATTCATTACCGATAATTTTACGTTTTTTCTCCGGATCTGATACACCTGCAAGTTTGTCCATGAAACGTTTGCGAGCATCAATTTTAATAAGATTCATATCAAAGTCTTCTGTGAATGTTTTCATTACTTGTTCAACTTCACCTTTACGGTTTAAGTTGTGGTCTACGAACATACAAGTCAATTGATCGCCGATTGCTTTATGGATTAAAACTGCTACAACTGATGAATCTACACCGCCAGAAAGAGCACATAATACTTTTTTATCGCCAACTATTTCACGAATTTTTGCGATTTCAAGCTCAATGAAGTTAGCCATTGACCAGTCGCCTTTTGCCTCACAAATATCGAATACGAATTGACGTAGTAAGTCATTACCATAAACAGAGTGACGTACTTCTGGATGGAATTGTACAGCATATAATTTGCGTTCTACATCTGCCATTGCAGCAATCGGACAAGATGCACTTGTGGCAATTACTTCAAATCCAGCTGGAACTTCTGTTACATGGTCACCATGGCTCATCCACACGATTTGCTCAGTTGGTAAGTCTCCAAATAACTTATTTGAAGTAGTGACTTTGATTTCCGCTTTACCATATTCACGCGTTTCAGCACCTTCAACTTTACCGCCATTTGTATGTGCCATTAATTGCATCCCATAACAAATACCTAATATTGGTAAACCTAATTCAAAAATAGCTGGATCCACATGGAAGGCATTTTCATCATAAACAGAGTTTGGGCCACCTGAAAAAATAATACCCGTTGCGTTCATATCTTTAATTTCTTCCGCAGTTACCGTATGTGGGTGCAATTCACTGAAAACACCAAATTCACGGATACGACGCGTAATTAACTGGTTAAATTGGCTACCGAAGTCCAGTACAACGATTTTTTCTTGCTCTTTTAATAAAGGGCTAGCTGTCAAAATTTCCACCTCTTCTACTATTTTTAAAGGATATTTTCATTTGTTCAAAGAAAAACGCGAAGAAAGTAAAAAAACTTTCTACGCGTTCATAAGCTCTAGAATAGTGATAAAGGCGAATGCGTAGCAAAGTAAAGTGATTTACTATACTTTTCACCTAACGAAAACATCCGCCTTCATAGAGAAATCATTTAAGGTGATTTCGTAGAAACATCCGAACCCTATTATCGAACTTATATGAAAGCAATCCTTGCATTTAATTTTTTTCATTTTACTCTTTGTACACATTAAAATCAACTGATAGTGCGATTGATTAAATATTCCCAACTTTCTTTCAGCTCTCTAAAATCGACTTCTTCCTTATCTTTTCCATAAACATGTTGTTCATATACCTCTGTCAGCTTTTGCATTTCATCTGTCTCTAACGCAGCATCTACTCGCTCAGCGAACGCACGCAATGTTTCCCCATCTCTTCTACGCAATCCAATACGGGATAATTGCTTCAGCAATACATGGTAAGAAGAATCGAAGTTTGACCAATCCGCTACCTTTTTGCGATATACACGCACATGCATCTTAGGAATCCATGTTTTACGTTGTAAGTATAACGTAATACTAATAATGATCAGTAAAACCACGATGGCAATCCACACATAAGTGAATTTTTTCAGCCATGTCCATACCGCATCTAAATTAAATGTTGATGGAGACTGTTCCTTTTCAGATATCTTTTCTTGTGGTTGGGGCTGCTCTGGTTTTTTTTCTGGCTGCAATACCTCTTCCTGATCAGCTGTATCTAGTGGTATATCATAATCAATATTCACATTACCTGTAAAGCCGATGGTAGGTTCAAACTCCATCCAACCCGTGCCAGGTATATATGCTTCTACCCAAGAGTGCGCATTGTCATTCGTGATTCGATATTCGCGCAGTCCGTCTGTTATCGGTCCTGCTGTGCCAGGTGCAAAGCCTTTAACCCATCTTGCTGGTATGCCTAGTGAACGTAAAAGCACAACCATTGAAGTGGAGAAATTATCACAATAGCCTACTTTAGTATCGAATAAAAATTGATCGACATAATCTTGATTTTCAGCAGGAATTGCCGCTTCATTTTTATCGTATCTAAAGCCATTGGTTCTAAAGTAACTTTCCACAGCTTTAATTTGATCGTATATCGTAGCTTTACCTTTCGTTATATCAGAAGCTAAATCTCTTACACGCTGAGGCAGCTGGTTTGGTAATTGTAGAAAACGATTATATGAAGGATCTAATGTTTCAAGTGTAGTAGGATATGACAATTGAAGCTGCTCCATACTATAAACTGGCTCACTATAAGACAATGAGTAGTTTGATAACGATTTTGATTCACCCGCCTGCTGCTCTATCGTCATTTTTTCAGTCTGCTCATCCTGAATAATTAAAGTGGCGTCTTGAGCCGAAACAGATAGTAAACCATAAGTTTGAATCAAAAATGGCATTGGAACAGCAATATCTAATTGAATTTGTCGCTCATTTTCTGGTAATCCTACTTGTAAAGAAGTAAGAATAGGTGTATTTGTTTCATAGACATTTTTGCCAAAGTTTCCATCCGAAATAATCCAGCCTTTTGATGTATACGTATCTTTTGTTTCAATACGCCAATAATGCCGATCACGAGAAGAAGCCGTGAAAATTAATGTATTATCCCCTTGGAATGGGCCTCCGAGCTGACTATCATCTTGGCCATAGCCAACTGATTTTTCCCCAGTTCCGCTTCCAGCTTGGCCAGTAATTCCTTGGATAAATGGCACTGGATCTGCCCATGTTGGTCCTGTCTTTGGTAAAAAGAATGCGACAGAGCTAACAAGCAATACTGAGACAAGCATCGGAATGACAATTTTCCATTTCTCCAGTATAGTACTCGTTGTCTCGACTTGAAGCCATAGACGTTTAACAAAGAGTACTCCTGTCATAATTAATCCAAGTACAATAACTTTTACAATAGCCGCTTTACCATCATAATCACTAAACGTATCTAATGTGGCAATAAAGAAGACAGTCATAGCAAAAAAGTAAAATATATTTTTCCGCACTGAAACCCAATGGTGAATTAAATAAACAAGCATCCAAATTAATACAAGAAATAGCACTGTTCTAAAGGCATTTGATACTTGTCCAAAATCCCCTGATAGTATAGAGGCCATATTCCCTGTCCACTCAGACAATAAAAACGGTAAAGTTTCTCCTGAAAAAACGGGGCTTGTACTATAAGTGAAGACAATAAGCCAAGTAATATAGCCTAACTTCACTAATCCAGATAATATTGGGTGCACTCGGCATAAACTTAACGCTAGGGATAAACCAATAAACACAAGGAAGAGTTGCATCCCGCCAGTATTCGTTAATTGCATAATAGGAATAAGCCATTCACGCAAAATGAAGAATATAATAATATACGCAATGGTTAATTCTATAAATTCCCCTAATGGTCGTTTCACGGTTTCATCACCTCCGTGAATAAATGATAAAAATCTGTTGGATCTACATAAACGATTTGAATATGTTTATAACGCATCATAAGCTCAGATTGCACAGGTGGCTGTTTTGCCACTACAAAACAAATACAGCTTTTCACTAAATTCGCAAGAGTATGTAGTAATTCTTCTGATACATCACTTGTCACATAAAGCAATGTTGCAACTTGCTTAAAAGATTGCTGATCATAAAATCTGAATTTGACATTCTCTGTAGGCTTTATAGCGGCTAAATGATACATAATCTGATCTAATTGCTTTTCACCTTGTATAACCGGGAATACTTTCGTCATTTCTCCAGCGGAAATAAAAGATAAATCTCCTCGTTCTTGAACAATCATCTGTAGCATGGATGCTACTAACTCCACCTTTTCTTCAAACATTGGAGATTTTTTAGCGTCTAGTACGAGCAATAACTCTGAAGATTGTCGATCCTCAAACTCCTTCGATTGTAAGGTTTGCGTTCTCGCAAATGATTTCCAATGAATCCATGAAAAGCGATCTCCTGGAACATACTCTCTTAACCCAACAGCCATAGATGTGTCCTTTACAATCGAATAGGGTGACATCATAGAGCCAACATCATATTTCGTTTGAAGGGTAGCGTATTTCATCTCCCTGATTCTCGGATAAACTAAAATAGTTTGTTCCTTTTCTGCTATGATAGGCTTTTTTGCCCAGCCAAAGAAATCATAGAAAACAATTGTAACCCCTAAGTAGCGATGCTCTCCACGAGGCATCTTTTCCAAGTCATAATGCCAGCTAAATTTTTTTCTAAAACCAACAAACTTAATGGCATTTGAATTTTCTATTTTAGCCTGTACTAATCCCTCACTATCTACAAGTTCCTCCATCATGATATAGGCAAATGGGAAACGTGTTCTTCTTTCTATCGTAATAAACACCTTTGCCGATTGCCCTCGTTCTATATGATTTGGTTCAATTTTACGCTCTACAAGTAAAATATCTTCTCTCACTACAAAGAACAAGAGTGCGTACACTAAAAATGGACTAACCGTAAAAAATACAAACCAGCTGACGAATCCTCCTTGGAACATAGCGTAACTAAATGTTACGACCATCAAAAAGGTAATCAATAGAAAATGTTTGCTTTTTTCTAAAAAGCCTTTCCATTTCTTCATTGTTCTGCAAACCTTTTAGTCGGAACAGGTGTACTCGCAATAATGCGTTTGATTATTTCGTCTGCGGCTACGTTATCGTAGCGTGCATCTGGTTTTAAAACTAAACGATGGCTAAAGACAAATGGCACAAGATATTGAACATCATCGGGTGTCACATAACTGCGCCCTTTCATAAATGCATAAGCTTGAGAAGCTTTCATTAGCGCTAATGTTGCCCGCGGACTCACCCCTAAATAAACATAACTATTTTCCCTTGTTTGGGTAGCAAGCTCTACCATATAATTTTTAACTGAATCTTCCACATATACGCCCTGAACAAGCTCCTGCAATTCAATTAATTGCGTTACAGATAACACTGATTCGATTTTTTCAATTGGTTTACCATTTTCAGCTCTTCGCAAAATTTCTACTTCCTGCCCTCTAGATGGGTAACCCATTTTTATCTTCAATAAAAAGCGATCCAGTTGTGCCTCTGGTAGAGGATAGGTACCCTCATGTTCAATCGGATTTTGTGTGGCCATAACAAAAAATGGCTGGTTAATTAGCAATGTTTTTCCGTCAATTGTGACAGATGCCTCCTCCATGCCCTCTAATAAGGCCGATTGTGTTTTTGGCGACGTACGGTTTATTTCGTCTGCTAATACAACATCCCCCATAATTGGTCCTGGGCGAAATTCAAACTCCATTGTTTTTGGATTATAAATAGATATACCAACTACATCTGAAGGCAATAAATCTGGCGTAAATTGAATGCGTTTAAACTGAGCGTCAAAGGATTTCGCAAGCGCTCGTACCATCATCGTCTTTCCTACTCCAGGTACATCCTCTAACAAGACATGCCCTCTCGCTAATAATGCGACAAGACTAAGCTCAGCAACCTCTCTTTTACCAATCATTACTTTTTCTATATTTTCTAAAACATCCTGTATTTGAGAATTCATAAATCAAAAAAGCCTCCCATTCCATCAGGCAATTGTGTGAATTGCACGATAACTTATCCTAAGCATAGCGAAATCTGTCTTCTAAAACAATTATCTGAAACCGCTACATACTATTAATCCTCATAAAGAAGGCTTGTTTGAATGTTATCAAACAAGCCTAGTCCTTATTATATAACGTCATTCTGTAATAGAATGTTACAATTTTATTCTTTTTAACCATATTTCTTCCAATGATGTAGAATCTTCTTGTAAAAAAATATCAGTTATCGTCCCAGAAATAATAATTTTCCCTTCATGCAAAACTAATATATCATCTGCTATTTCTTCAGCAAAAGACAGCAAGTGTGTAGAAAATATGACCGTATTCCCTTTCTCCTTTTCCTCCAACATCATATTTTTCAGCTGCGCTATCCAAAACGGATCAAGGCCATTAGTCGGTTCATCTAAGATCAACAAAGAACCGCTGCCAAGTAAGCTTTGCGCAAGATTTAATCGTTGTAGCATTCCCTTAGAAAACTGTTTAGCCTGTTGCCTGCGAACGTCCCACAAGGAAACGCGCTTCAAAACGTGCTCTTGTTCATATTTATCTACTTGTTTTAAAGATGCCAACAACTCTAAAATTTCAGCGGCAGTTAGCATAGTAGGAAAATCTACATCGTCAGGCATATAACGAATTGCCTGTGGTTTATGCCATATCATTTCCCCAGACTTTTGCTTTTCTTGACCCGTTAATAGTCGAATCAACGTACTCTTTCCTGCTCCATTGCCTCCAACCAGCGCTAAAATTCGACCTGAATGCAATGTAAAGGTTGCTTCTTTTAAACCTCTATCATTATCATAGACATTGGCTACATTTTTCGCTTCTAAAAGAATCATCGTTGCTGGTCCTCCTTTAATAACTTCGTAGCAAGCATAAGCGGCAAAACAATCCAAAAAATCGTCACAATCCCATATACCACGTGACCCAATGGCGACAAATAAAACTTCGTTACTCCATAAAACGCTGGACCAAGCACACTAGCTTGATTGCTGAATATAAAATAACCAAAGCGCAGCCATTCCACAGGATTTATATGTATCGTTATGATAGTAAGCTTTTGTAAAACATGACCAGCTACAACTGCACCTAGAGCCATTAAAGCATAAGATATAAGCAATAAAAAAAAGGACCATACAACAAGTGATAATGCTAGTGCAAATAACCTTGTTTGGGCAAATGCCCCCAGTACAATACCTATTGATACAAAAATAAAGATACTTAATAGCGTAAGGGTAACTAAAACAAACGGTAATCGTACGCCGCCTAAAAAACCACCTAATGCTAATACAACACCAAATGCCACTAATACAACCAGTAAAAAAGCGAGTGATGTTGCTACATATTTGCCTATAATATATTGTCGTCGTTTCATCGGATAGGTTTTTAGTAACGAATACCAACCAGATTCTATATCACCAGCTATACTCATACTTCCAATGCTTACAATAAATAATGGTAATAGAAACAATAATACATTTAAAAATGATGCTGTTTGACGTGTAAAACCCTCGATATCAGGTAAAGCCATTTGTTGAATGACAATAATTGCTACAAAAACAAATGTAAAAAGAAAGGCTACTAGTTGCATCCAACGACTTCTTAAAATTTGCTTCAGCTCTATTTTCACAAACATCACTCATGTATCCCCCAATTAAACGTTAGCAAATCCTGATAAGCCAATAGTTGACCATCTCCTTCATTAGTCATCCATTTTTGCGCTTCATCTTTTGTCGCAAATGCTAGAACTCCATAGTTCATCGGAGTCCAATACTCTTTGTTGTACACAAATGTCGCTTTATAAATGTCAATCCATTCATTGTTTGCCTTATTTTTAATATAGGCTGCGCCAACTTCATCCTCACCATTTAGCTCAAGATATTCCATCAGACACCCAATATCATCAAAAATCTCATAGTCTCCATTTTTCAAAACAATCTGTCCAGCATATTCATTATGAACAATACTCATATTACAAATTTTACAAACATCTGTTTCACTGATAATCTCACGTGGTTTATATGTTTTATCGCTACATCCTACCAATAGTGCACTGCATAAAATAAAAATAGTTATCCATCTAGTCATATTCGCATTCCTCTTTTCCAAAACCATAAACCACACATAGACACCACTAGACCAATTAACAATTGTATGATATTTATCGAAAACTCCGTCTTTCTCATATCGCTAAGTAATTTTGGTTCATTATCTACGAGTAGATTTTGTTCTGTTTTATTAATTTGCTGATCTAGTGACGTCAAGATCATGACGCTTGGTGATGCTACAAAAAATTGATAAACTGGTTGTCTCACCATCCACTGTCCAAAGCTCGATACAGCTACGTAGGGAACATCCCCGAAACCATCGCCCGCAACATCTATCCCAGTATAATCATCATAAAAATTGCCAATGAGACGCAAACCTTGGTGGTCTGATCTTGCCGTTAATATATTTCCCGTAAACTGATTATCATTTATGATTGAGTCATCCTCTACCTTTGTACCTTCTAATGCGGTCTGATTCATTCGAAAGCGATTTTCTTGTATTTGAATGTCTGAACTTTTTTGCAATGCTACACCTACTCGATTATTATGAAAGCTATTTTTTCTTATCATTGCTTGCTGAGTGTCATACATTAAAAGACCATAGCTATTGAAATCGTTATGGCTACTGACTGTATTATTGGCTATTTCTAAGTCAGTAGTCATCATGACCATTAGACCTGTAACATTATGTAAATACGTATTGAAAAGCACCTCTACACCACTCGAATACATAAAGTGTGTTCCATAACGGCTATTCGTCACCTTGTTTCGTTGAACATCGATTTGCTTCACTTCTTCTACGTATATACCATCTTGCACTTGTTCAATAGTATTTTGTTCGATGGCAATGTCCTCGCTTTTAAACACAGCAATCCCATTGCCTTTTTCAGCATAATGTGACTGATTACCAATAATCCTATTTTCTAGAATTCGAACATGCTTTGAACGTTGAATATGGATACCTACTTGAACATCTTTTACCTCTATCTCTCTCAGCTCTAGATTCTCTGCCTCATTGGCTACAATGCCTTTGTTTTTTGCACTTATCATTATATTTTCTACAGAGACATTAGCTACATGTTCAATTTTTAGTGCAGGGTTATTATTCAAAGAATACAACTCAACCCCCTCTTCTCCGCGTAGTATAATTGGTTTCTTCACCGTAAAATTCCCTTGGTAACGACCAGCAGGAATATGAATAATCTCTCCAGTTTTCGCTTGATCAATAGCAAATTGAATATCAAATTCCGCATATGCCGTTTGACTTGTAAATAGACAAAACAAAAAGAAAAAACTGATTTGTTTCATCACTCTTCACCTCCCCATTCAGCATGAAAAGACTAGAGGAATGCCCCCTAGTCTAACGCTTTAATGACTGTGTCCCTCTTGTTCATGATTCATTTCATTCGAATGCATGGAACCAGATTCACTATTTTCTTCCTCAGCCTTTTTTTGCATCATTTTCTTCTTACGTCTCTCCAATGCGTCATCTTTAATTTTTTGAAGATCTTCAACGTAAGCATTCGAATTTTCTTGGATATATTTATCTGCTTCAGCCTTGTTCACAAAATAAATATAGCCCCAGTTCATTGGAGATTTTAACTCTGTTTTCACAATAGTTACATCTTCAACCTTTGCCCAATCCTCTGTCACAAAATCACGGACAAATTTTTCATTTTTTTCTTCATTGGCAACCTCCGCGTTTAACAAACAGCCAATATCGTCATAAAAAGCAATGGACCCATCTTCTTTTATAGCTTGTGTTGAAAATACTCCCATCTCGTGATCTTTCATGTAAACCTTCATATTACACATTTCACAAACTGTATCTTCCTTTGGCTCTTGTAACCGTGAATCTACTAGCGAAGCAACCTCGACAGAATCTTCTTTCAATGTTGCTGTTTCATTTTTCGTAGCCTCTTGCTCCGTTTCCTTCTCTTTAACTTGGGCTTTTTCACTGCCACATGCTGCAAGTACAAATAATAATATTAGTGCAGGTAACCATAATTTTTTCACAACTATTTCCTCCAAATTTAGTTTTCTGTTGCTATACTCTACATTACAGATTAGTTGTGAAATTAGTTAAAAATCGGAGTGAAGAATTGGAAAAATTATCTTGAACATTCAATGAACATCTTCACTTCAAATATTTTGAATTTAGAGCAATTCTTTTTCCACTCTTATATAAAAACTCCCCACACTATGCATGTGGAGAGCTCGTTATTTATATGGAAGAACGGTAACTATTGAGTCGCTTCTTTTGTTTGCTTAAACGGCTTAGCTTTAACGCAGTTTCATTTAATTCCCGACGAATTTGTAAATCACTAGCACTATCCATATGAACAGGCGCTGTATGTTGATGTTGCTGCTGTTGATTTAGTGCATTTATTGAACTGTGCTTCTTCTCTTTATTTTTTTCCAAACTATTTTTAAATAGCTTTTGTGGATTTTGCCCAAAGTTATGGCTAATATCCCCAGCATGCAAATACTGATTTTCTTGCCGAAAAACACTGCTTGTCGTTGCACTCACTCTAGAAGTCCTCATAAAAAGTTACCCTCCCCTACATTTTATTATCCTTATAGGTAATTATATCGACATTATATGCTGATAATTAACAACATAGAACCAAATGGCATAAAAAAAGAGAAAAAAGAGCTATTTCCAAAAGCGAAGTTCACTTTTTCATAACTCTTTTCACTCATCTTACTTCCAAAAATCATCAAATATCGTAATTGGCATATGACGTTTATGTTGAGAACGCAAATAATATCCTTCTAAGATTCGGCGTGGTTCTTCAGGAATTTCTTTTCCCTCTAAATAATCATCGATTTGATCATATGATACACCAAGTGCCACTTCGTCTGGCAATGATGGACGATTCTCCTCTAAATCCGCTGTTGGCACCTTTTTATAAAGATGCTCAGGACATTTAAGTTCTGCTAACAGTTGCTTACCTTGTCGTTTATTTAGACGAAAAATCGGCATTAAGTCCGCTCCACCATCACCAAATTTTGTATAAAAACCCGTAATAGCCTCCGCAGCATGATCCGTTCCTAACACAACTGCCCCATTCATCGCGGCAATTGAATATTGCACCTTCATACGCTCACGAGCTTTTTCATTCCCTTTCACAAAATCATTCAGCTCAACGCCTGCATTTGCTAAAGCCAACACACTAGCATCTACAGCATTTTTTATATTCACAGTGTAAATTTTCGTTGGTTTTATATAATCAATGGCATCCTGACAATCTTGTTCATCAGCCTGCACGCCATATGGTAAACGTACAGCAAAAAAAGAATACTTCATTTTCCCAGCCTCTGCATTTAGTTCATCAATTGCCAACTGTGCTAGTTTTCCTGTTAACGTCGAATCTTGACCACCAGAAATACCAAGAACGAATCCTTTTACAAAGCTATAGTGTTGTGCATATTCCTTTAAAAAATCAATGGATTTACGTATTTCTTCCTGTACATTAATAGTAGGCAATACACGTAATTCTTCAATAATTTGTTGTTGTAAAGTCATTGTACCCGTCACTCCTCTTATTTACATTCGCTTAACCATATTGTGCACTTCTTCAATATTACGCATTTTATTATCCCAGCATTTTTGGCTGAGATCGACTGGATACTCTTCAGGATTCATCGCACGTTTATATTCATCCCACAGCAATTCTAAATTTTTCGCAGCATAATCACGCATTTCCACCAAAGTAGGATTTTGATAATTGATTACTCCATTTTTAATGACATGCTGATGTAAATTTTTTGCTTCAAAATTCGTGACAAACTTTGATACAAACGTATGGATTGGATGGAACATTTTAATGCGTTCCTCAGCTTGAGGGTTTTCTTCTTGCATCGTAATATAATCGCCCTCTGCCTTTCCATTTTTTTTATCGATAATACGATAGACATTTTTTAGTCCTGGCGTTGAAACCTTTTCTGCATTGGCCGAGATTTTTATCGTATCTTCTAGTTGCCCTTCACTATTTTCGATGGCAACCATTTTATAAACTGCACCTAACGCAGGCTGATCATAAGCTGTAATAAGTTTTGTACCGATTCCCCAAACATCTACCTTAGCTCCCTGGGCTTTTAAATTTAAGATTGTATATTCATCTAAATCGTTTGAAACAATGATCTTAGCGTCATGGAAGCCTGCAGCATCTAACATGCGACGAGCTTCTTTTGATAAGAAGGCAATATCTCCACTATCTAAGCGTACGCCAATAAAATTAATTTTGTCTCCTAGTTCTTTAGCTACTTTAATGGCAGTTGGCACACCTGATTTCAGCGTATTGTAAGTATCTACTAAAAATACGCAATCGCGATGTCGTTTAGCATAGGCATGGAATGCATCATAATCATTTTTATATGCTTGTACTAATGCATGTGCGTGTGTACCAGAGACAGGAATATTAAAAAGTTTACCTGCACGAACATTACTAGTAGAAGCAAAGCCACCTATAAACGCAGCACGAGTTCCCCAAATAGCTGCATCCATTTCCTGCGCACGCCTTGTCCCAAATTCCATTGCCACTTCATTTTTAGTAATTTGTTTAATACGGCTTGCCTTTGTGGCAATTAATGTTTGGTAATTAACAATATTAAGCAATGCCGTTTCAATAAGCTGCGCTTCCACTAATGGAGCTTCAATTCGAACAATCGGTTCATTGGCAAAAACAAGCTCCCCTTCTACCATAGAATACATATCCCCTGTGAATCGAATATTTTTCAAATACTCGATAAAGTCCTCCTTGTAGCCCACTTCCTCACGTAAATAGGTAATATCGGATTCGCTAAAATGAAAATCACTTAGATAATCAAGCATTCGCTCTAACCCAGCAAATATGGCATAGCCATTACCAAAAGGTAATTTTCTAAAATATAATTCAAAAACTGCTTTTTTATTATGTATGCCATCCGCCCAGTAGGATTCTGCCATATTAATTTGATATAAGTCTGTGTGTAGCGCTAAGCTATCATCTGCATAGTTTGATCTCAAAAGAAACCCCTTCTTCCGCTTTGATAATTAGTCCTAGTATACACTATATACCCAAATTCTTGCGTTTTACATATCTTCTATTTGATGTTAGGTTTTCTAACATAAATAGTCAGAAAATTTAGAACTGTTCACATTTTAGACACATTTTTTAGTACCGCTTTCATTCCTTTTATAAAAACCTTTTCTGTAAACTATTTCGAGAATAGAAATATAGTATGTGAGGTAATGTAACATATATTCTAAAAAAACAATTGCATTGATTTTTATTCCGCTTTAACATGTAAATTAAATTTACGCAAGGAGCTGGTACACATGAAAAAAATTGAAGCAATCATTCGTCCTGAAGTTTTTGGGGCCGTTCGGGACGGACTTGCAAAGGAAGGAATTGCAGGTTTAAGCGTCTCTGAAATTGCCGGCTGTGGTCGTCAGTTAGGTAGAACAGGACTCTTTCGCGGCAATACGTATGAAATTGAATTTTTACCTAAATTGAAATTGGAAATGATTGTGGACGATGGGAAAATCGATGCCATCGTAGAGATTTTATTGCGTGAAGCAGCAACTGGCAAGGTCGGGGACGGAAAGATTTTCATTTATCCAGTAGAACAAGCAATTCGTATCCGAACAAAAGAAGTCGGATCGATTGCAGTAGAGTAAAGGGGGACGATATAGATGGATGCAGTATTATTATCGGTTAATTTAATTTGGGTGATGCTTGGCACTATTTTAGTATTCTTTATGCACGCTGGTTTTGCTATGGTCGAGGCTGGATTTACCCGCTCGAAAAATGCCGTCAATATCATCATGAAGAATTTCCTTACGATTTCCCTTGGTGGCATTGTCTATTTTTTATGTGGTTACGCCATTATGTTCGGCGACTCAGTAGGTGGTATTTTCGGCACTAGCGGCTTTGCTTTAAAAGGAGTAGATGATCTTTCCTTCTTTATCTTCCAAACAATGTTTGCTGCAACTGGAGCAACGATTTTGTCTGGCGCTGTCGCAGAACGTACTAATATTTTTGCTTATATCGGAGTCATTATACTTATGTCTTTAGTTGTTTATCCTGTTGTTGGTCACTGGGTTTGGAGTGGGCAAGGCTGGTTAACAGATCTAGGCTTTGTTGATTTTGCCGGGTCTACAGTTGTTCACTTAACGGGGGCTGTCGCAGCATTTGTCGCAGCTGTTATGGTTGGACCTCGACTTGGTAAATATGAAAATGGCCGAGTAAATGTAATTACAGGACACAGTATTCCATTAGGAGCTTTAGGCGTATTTTTACTTTGGTTTGGTTGGTTCGGCTTTAATGGAGCTTCAACGTTAGCTGCCGATCCTGAACTTGTTCCTAGTGTTATTTCCAATACATTCTTTGCAGCAGCTGCTGGTGTAGTTGCTACCGCTTTCTATACGAAATTCCGTTACGGTCATATTGATGGCTCCCTTACATTAAACGGTGCATTAGCCGGGCTTGTAGGGATTACGGCTGGTGCTGCGAATGTCAGTATCATAGGCTCCCTCATCATCGGCTTAATCGCCGCGCCATTACTTGTAGAAGGTGTACGTTTCCTTGAATGGAAGCTAAAAGTAGATGATCCTGTTGGAGCGATTGCGGTTCACGGTATTTGTGGTATTTGGGGAACATTGGCAGTTGGTTTATTTGACATTGGTGGTCAAGGCCTATTGTATGGCGGTGGTTTTGGTCTACTGGGTATTCAAGCAATCGGTGTCATCGCAACAGTTGCCTGGGTTAGCGTATCTGTGTCAGCAGGCTTATTGATTATCAAAGCATTTATCCCATTACGTGTAACAGCTGAAGAAGAAATTGCTGGTTTAGATGTAATGGAACATGGCGCTCCTGCTTACGAATTCCAAGATATTTTCAAAAGCTCTGCTGTACGAGGAGAAACCTTTGCTCATCGCTTAACACATTTCGGTAAATCACAAAGCAATGTCCAAGAAGAACAACATGTATAGCTAGTGGAAAAATCTGCTCCTGTATCTCTAGATGATGGGGCAGATTTTTCTTTTTTAGTGAGCCTTTAGTTTGGGGATTATTGTTAGTTTTCTTTTGCTCGAAACGCTCTTCCCATTGCTCCCCCCTTCATCAACTTTCACTTAATTTAAACTTGCTCTAACTCAAGTAAAAACTGTTTCATAGCGAGGCCACTTCGGAAGCCTGTTAATTGACCATTTTTGCCAATGACTCGATGGCATGGAATAATCGCTAGTATTGGATTTGCACCAATTGCAGTTCCTACAGCTCTAACTGCTTTCGGATTACCAATGCGTTGTGCGATATTACCATAGGATGTTGTTGTACCATAAGGCAATTCTTTTAGGGCTTCCCAAACGGCTAATTGAAAAGGAGTTCCCTTTACATGGACAGGTAGGTCAAACTCAGTAAGCTCCTTGTTAAAATAAGCAGTTAACTGAGCCTTATATGGCTGTAATTTTTCTGGATTTTCTTCAAAGCCATACCCTTTAAAAGGTTTTTTAGCCCACACTTCTACTTCCTCAAATGATGCATTTGGTGTTCCTATATAGACAAGACCTTTATCTGAAGCCACTAGATACATATCCCCTTGTGTATACGTTAATGTATCGACATACAATATTTGCATTTCCAAATCCTCTACTTTCTACTATTTAAACTGCATCTTCCAGTCATTTCATGCTACAGTTATTTTACCGACTATAACAAAGGAGTTTCAATAAATGAATACGTTATATGAGCCTGCCATTCACTTTCAACAAGTTCATTTTTCAGTAAATGACAAAATAATATTAAAGTCAATTACTGGGTCATTTCCAAAAGGGCAAATTACAACTCTTGTTGGTCCTTCTGGTGCTGGTAAAACAACGCTACTTAAATTATGTAATGGTCTTCTGTCACCAACAGACGGGCATATACTCGTTGAAAATCAGCCTATTTCTACATATGAGCCCACAGCTTTAAGGAGACATGTTGGTATTGCTTTACAGGCAGCTCCGATGATAGCAGGTACAGTGCTAGATAATCTTGCCCTTCCCCGTACACTGCAGGGGCAAAAGCTCTCGCAGCAGGAGGCTGTCCAATATTTAGAGGATGTTGGATTAAACGAAAGCTTCTTACACCAATCAACAAGTGAATTGTCTGGTGGACAACGGCAAAAGGTATCCATTGCACGAACTCTGATCAATCAATCCTCCATTTTATTATTAGATGAAATTACATCTGCGCTGGATCGTCAATCCGTACAAGAAATTGAAAAATTGATTGCTACCATTAATAAAAAATACAATGTCACGATAATTTGGATTACACATAATTTGCAACAAGCATTAACAATTGGTCACTATACATGGGTTATGATGGATGGTGAGTTAATTGAAACTGGTAAAAGTGCTTTACTTAACGCACCAACGAATCCACGTGTTGCAGCGTTTGTTCAGGGGGTTAATCAATGACATTTACAGCCTTATCCTTAACCCTAATCTTTGTCTGTATTCCTCTCATATTATCTAAAACATTAAAGTTGGGTCTTGAAAAAGATACGCTCATTGCAACGTTACGTTCCATTGTTCAATTGCTTGCTGTGGGCTATATTTTAAAATTTGTTTTTGACGCCAATAGTTATGGTTATATACTTCTCATGGTAGCGCTAATGATTGTCGTCGCAACATTAAATGCACGAAAAAAAGGGGTGGGTATTAAAGGAATTACTTGGAAAATAGCACTGACACTTGTCGTCATAGAAATTGTTACACAAGGTGTCTTGCTAGGATTTCAAATTGTTCCAGCTACTGCCCAGTATATCATTCCGATTAGTGGAATGTTAATTGGCAATTCGATGGTGCTGTCCATTTTATTTTTAAATCGTTTTACAGCTGAAATTAGTAGCCATAAAGATCAAATGGAATTAATTTTATCGCTAGGTGGCACGCCAAAACAAGCCGTTCATCGCCAACTGATTAATGCCGTAAAAGCTAGTATGATTCCTACGATAGAAAGCCAAAAAACAATCGGTTTAGTACAGCTACCAGGTATGATGAGTGGGCAAATTATTGGTGGAGCTGACCCTATCCATGCTGTCCAATTTCAACTTTTAATCATCTTTGCGCTCTTAACAACTGCAACATTATCCAGCATCATGATTGGTTTTTTAAGCTATCCTGTGCTATTTAATGAACGTATGCAAATACTTGATATGAAATAATTGTTAAGCTGAAATGAATATAGTTTAAAACATTTATGTTATACTAAAAAGAAAATGCAGTTAGGAGAATGACCATGTTATTACGCGATTTTTTCATCCAGTTATCTGAAAACCAACTATTAAATAGTGCTGCAAAGAAATATGGCCTAAAATTAGGAGCACAGAGTGTAGTAGCTGGTACAAATATTGAAGAAACAATTGCAAGCATCAAAGAACTAAATGCACATAATATTTCTTGTACGGTAGACAACCTAGGCGAATTTGTTTCAAGTAAAGAAGAAGCAACGGCTGCAAAAGAAAAAATCCTTACTGTAATCGAAGCCATTCATGAGAACGGTGTTGCTGCACATATTTCATTAAAACCATCTCAATTAGGTTTAGACATTGATGTTGATTTTTGTTATGACAACCTGTATGAAATAGTAGAAAAAGCCGCTTCTTATGATATATTTGTTAACTTTGATATGGAAGACTACGGCCGTCTTCAAACATCCTTTGATATGGTAGAAGAGTTATCTAAAACATTTAATAATGTTGGTACAGTTATTCAATCCTACTTTTACCGTGCAAAAGACGATATCGAAAAATTCAAGGACTACCGTTTACGTATTGTAAAAGGTGCTTATAAAGAGCCTGTAGAAGTGGCCTATCAAGATAAATTAGATATTGATTTAAACTTTATTGAGTTGATTGAATATCACTTGCTACACGGCAAATTTACGTCAATCGCAACACATGATCATAATATCATCGCACACGTAAAACGCTTTGTTGCAGATCATAATATTCCACTTGATAAATTTGAATTCCAAATGCTATACGGTTTCCGCACTGATATGCAGAAAGAGCTTGCAAAAGAAGGCTATAACTTCTGTGTGTACGTTCCATTCGGTGAAGATTGGTACGGCTACTTTATGCGCCGTTTAGCTGAGCGTCCTCAAAACCTTAACCTTGTAACAAAACAAGTGTTTACGAAAAAAACGAATACTGTTCTTGCTGTAGCAGCAGGTGCATTCGTTCTTGGACGTATAACAAAACGCAAAAAGTAAAAAAACGAACCTTATCGCGCTCATGCGATAAGGTTCTCTTTATTTGTTCCATCCTTTTTCTTTAAAGCGTGCAATGGCCTCAATACGATTACCAACATTTAGTTTTTCTAAAATGGTTGAAATATAATTACGTACCGTTCCAGCAGATAAAAATAGCTCTGCCGCAATTTCCTTTGTCGTCTTGCCCTCTGCCACAAGTGTCAGCACCTGGCTTTCACGCTCTGTTAAAGGATTTTCACTATCATCCTCATAGACAAAATCAACAAGCTCTGGCGCATAAATACGTTTACCGTCCATTATTGTACGAATCCCACTTACTAATTCCTCAATAGGGCTATCCTTTAATAAATAGCCTCTTACGCTCGCTTTTCTAGCACGCTCGAAATAACCTGGTCTGGCAAATGTAGTTAAAATAATGACCTTACAATCTGAGCCAATACTATGCATTTCTTCTGCTGCGTCTAGTCCCGTTTTCACTGGCATTTCAATATCCATAATACAAATATCAGGCTGATGCTCTGCCACCAACATCAATGCTTCCTCACCATTTTTTGCTAAGCCGACGACCTCCATATCCTCTTCCATACTAAGTAAAGAGCGAAGAGCCCCTAATAGCATCCCCTGATCTTCAGCGATCACAATTCGTATCATGTCACAAGCCTCTTTTCTATTCTATATGTTCTTCAGATTTTCTTTGACATTTTGATGCGTAATAGCCACTGGTATAGTTACCGTTAATGTAGTACCCTCAACACTTTCAATCTTAAAGGACCCATTAATAAACTCTAAGCGTTCCCGCATTCCCTTCAATCCGTTCCCCGTTTTCCATGCTTGTTTTTTCGTAATACCTTGTCCGTTATCCCGAACGATTAAGTAAACTTCCTTAAAGTTTTGATGGAAAGCAATTTCACATTTTGTTGCTCCACTATGTTTGACAACATTATTAACCGCCTCTTTTAGGCACATGCATAAAACATTTTCGACAAGTGGCGGAACTTGCAATGCATTTTTATCGCCTTCAAAAACAAACTCCATTTCTGCTGCCTTTAGTATTTGAGAAATACGCATTAGCTCATCCTCAAATTTTGCCGTCCGCATGTCTGACACCAATTCACGAACCTCTTTTAAGGCAATGCTTGCCGTCTGGCGTATATCCTTAATCTCAATCAAAGCCTGCTGTGGATCACGTTCAATCAACCTAGAAGCTAGATCACTTTTTAAGCCAATCATGGACAATTTTTGCCCCAAAGTATCATGCAAATCACGAGCAATTCGTTGTCGTTCCTCAAAAACAATTAACTCGGCAATACGTTCATTAGCTGTTTCTAACTGCCCCTCTAAGTTTTCACGTTTATTTTTGGAATAAATCGTTAATGGTAAAAGAACAACAGCTAGAATGGTTAGCACAACAAAAGGTAGCTGCGATAAAAATAAGTGAAGCTCCACAAAGAAGCCGACACCGGTAGATATAACTGTAAACCCAATATGTAGACCGTACATAATATAAAAGCCGACAGGTCTTCGTATGTTGCCAATAAAAAATGCTGTGAAAATAGATAGATACACATAGCCATATAAGATGGTCATGACAATATTGATGGCCATTTCAAAGCTGATCCACATATAAACTAAACCGCTTTTCGAATTCATGGAAAATCGATAAAAAATAAAATAAAGCATTAAAAACGTAATGCCAATCGAGATTTCGATATAAGATGATTTCCTAAAAATGAAGAAAAACGGTAGGAAACAAAAAATAATCCATAAATATACACTGAGCATTGGACTATTCGGAATAATACTATGCCATTTCCTCAACATAATCTCACGCTCTTTCCTACTTTTCCCTTATTATAACAAGAAAATTTAATTTATGCCTGCACATGCTTTAGACAAAATCCATCCTTTTACATAAAACAGCCATCTCGTTTGCAGAGATGGCTGTTTTCAACTAAGCGGCAATACTGCCTCTTGCTTTGCGTTTTATGATTTCATTTACTTCTTTAAACGATACAAATTTGCCTTGATCTTCATCATATAACTTGTAACGTAATGATTCTAAACTTGTACGTAACGTAATCGTTGTTGCCATGTGTAAAGGCGGCGTTTCATTATGTGCTTTTTCAAGATTATAGTTAGGTACTCGAGGAGCTAAGTGATGGACATGGTGGAAACCAATATTCCCTGTAACCCATTGTAAAATCTTTGGCAATTTATAATACGAGCTACCTTCCACTGCGGCTTTAACATAATCCCATTCTGATTCATGTTCAAAGTAAGAATCTTCATATGTGTGCTGAATATAAAACAACCAAATTCCTAAAGAACCAGCAATAAATAAGGTAACGCCTTGGACTAATAAAAATGCTTGCCAGCCCATGAAGAAAATTAAAGCAGCACAAACTCCGACCATAACGCTATTCGTTAAAATTGTGTTCAAGCGTTCTTTCTTTCTTGCATCCTTACGATTAAAACGATTTAAGATAAGCACCATATATAATGGTCCTAACCCAAACATAACGAATGGGTTACGATAAAAGCGATACCATAATCGTTGTCCCTTTGAGGCTTGCATATATTCTTCCACTGTCATCATATCAATATCACCAATACCACGCTTGTCTAGGTTTGAGCTTGTTGCATGGTGAATTGTATGTTCACGTTTCCATTTTTCATATGGGAATGATGTTAGCACTCCAGTAAAAAATCCAACCCAGTCGTTTGCCTTTTTACTTTTGAAAAATGATCCGTGTGTGCAATCGTGAAAAATAATAAAAGTTCGTACGACAAACCCCGCTGAAATGGCACTTAAGCCAACTGTTAGCCAAGGTGAAACATCTACTAATAAGTAACCAGCCACCCACAATGCAATTAACGGTACAAGTGTATTTATCATTTGAAAAACACTTTTACCCGTATTAGATTTAGCAAATGGCGCTACATCTTGGCGTAACTTTTTTGTTTTTTCTTTAATAGTTGCCATCCTATACTCCCTCGTTTCTTTTTTTCTTATGACCTCATCATAAAACAAGAGTACAAGTCAGTAACAGACGCAAACATCATAAAAAGGATATGACATTTGTCATATCCTTTTTATGATGTTGGTTCATTCAAATGCAACTGATAGAACACAAGGTCTAGCCATTGTTCAAATTTATAGCCTGCATTTTTAATTGTACCTGCATATTCAAAACCTAATTTTTCATGTGCTTTAATGCTAGCAATGTTTTCTCCATCAATACCAGCAACGAGTGTTTTGACACCACGCTCCTCTGCAATAGCTATAAGCTTATGCATGAGCTTCGTTGCAATTCCCTTTTGATAATGCTCATTATGCACATAGACGGAATGCTCCATTGTATATTGATAACCAGGGTAAGGACGGAATTGACTATAAGTAGCAAAGCCAGCAACAATCCCATTTTCCTCAAATACAAGCAGTGGATTGCCGAATGCTTGCTGCTCCTTATACCATTGCACTTTTTCATCTAAAGTTTGTATATCATATCGATAGACAGCCTTACTTGTTAAAATAATATCATTATAGATGTCTAAAACCTCAGGTATATCTTTTTCTTCCATGAATCGAATCATCCTGCTCACTTCCTTAATGAAATTGTCCTCACATTCTTCAATGATTCAATGAAATGGATATAGATAGTCAATGAATTGACTATCTATATCCTCCTATTTTACGCCTTAAACATTGAAGTAGCGAGCATCGGGATGAGCAAAAACAATCGCTGAAACAGATGCTTCAGGCTCCATCATAAAACCTTCTGTAAGGTGAACGCCAATATCCTCAGGCTTTAATAAGCCGAATAGTTTTTCCTGATCCTCCAAGTTAGGGCACGCAGGATAACCGAAAGAAAAACGCTGCCCTTGATATTTAGCTGCAAAACGATCTCTCATTGTAAAATCAGTGGTATCTGGGAAGCCCCATTGGTCACGAATTTCTTGATGCATACGTTCAGCAAAGCCCTCTGCTAATTCTAGTGCAGTCGATTGCAGTGCATGGCTTTCAAGGAATTTGCCAGCCTCTTTTAATTGACGAGCTGTTGCCATAACCCCTTGCCCTGCTGTTACCACCATGAGCGCAATATAATCCATTTCTCCACTCTCTACCGTTTTTAAGAAATCGGCTAGACATAAAAATGGTTCTACTTGCTGCCGCGGGAAAGTAAAACGTTCAATTTCTGTTTTACTATCGGCAGGATCATAAACAACGACATCATCCCCATCCGCTTGAGCAGGGAAAAATTGATATAAACCTGAAGGCTTTAATAAATCACTTTTTAAATAATCATCTACTAAATCCTTTAGCTCTGTTGCTCGTGAATCACCGACATCTAGCAATTGCTGAACCTGCCCTTTCAAGCCTAAATGATGTCCCAGCAATGTACGCATATTGACGTATGGATATAAATGCGATACTGCATAGTCTTTCTTCACATGACGACGTAAATCAGCTGGTAAAAATATTGACGCTTCCTTTACTGTACGTACTGGCTTTATTGTTATCTCTTTAGCTGGACGTGCAGCTCTTTTTACATCTGCCTCTAGCCGTTTTTGACGAGATTCCTGGATTTCAGCTAAGAAATTCGCACGCGTTTCTTTACCCATTAATAGATTTGCTTGCTCTAATCCCTGCATAGCATCCTTTGAATAAATAACTGGACCATTGTATTCATCTGCAATTTTTGTTTCTGTAAAGCGTCGAGAAAGTGCAGCTCCACCAACTAAAATTGGTACATCAATGCCAGCCTCTTTGAAATCCTGAGCAGTAATGACCATCTGTTGCGCTGATTTTACCAGTAAGCCTGATAGCCCGATAAAATCTGGTTTTTCCTTGCGAATCGCTTCAATCAATTGTGCTGGTGTTACTTTAATGCCTAAATCGACAACCTTATAGCCATTATTACTTAAAATAATATCAACAAGGTTTTTCCCAATATCGTGCACATCTCCTTTAACGGTAGCTAAAACCATTTTCCCTTTTCCAGCACTCTCTTCATTCTTTTCCATGAATTGCTCTAAATGGGCAACAGCAGCCTTCATCACGCCTGCTGATTGTAAAACCTCCGCTACAATGAGTTGGTTATCATTAAACAATCGACCTACCTCAGCCATACCAGCCATTAAAGGACCATTAATAATATCAAGTGGCGCCGCAAAGATTTCGCGTGCAGCATCTAAATCCTCAATCAGCCCTTCTTTTGTACCTTCTAAAATATAATAAGCTAAACGACCTTCAACCGTTTTTGGTATATCCGCTTCGGTTTTTTCTTTCTTTTTATCACGATAAAAGTCTGTGAATACTGCTAATGTTTCATCATTCGTATTAAACAGTAAGTCATTTGCAAGTTTAATTTCTGCCTCTGGAATGGATGCATAACGTTCTAGTTTCTCTGTATTGACAATGGCATAATCTAAGCCGGCCTGTGTACAATGATAAAGATACACAGCATTCAGTACTTCACGGCCAACTGGCGGTAAGCCAAATGAAATATTACTTACACCAAGTACAGTTAATGTCTGTGGCATCTTTTCTTTGATTAGTCGAATTCCTTCAATTGTTTCTAGAGCCGATCCAATATACTGCTCATCACCAGTCCCTACAGGGAACATCAACGGGTCGAAAATGATATCCTCCGGTGCAAGTCCCCATTTTTCAGTTAATAATTTATAGGAACGTTCGGCAATTTCAAGCTTGCGATGACGATCAACGGCCATTCCTATTTCATCAATGGTTCCAACTACCAATGAGGCTCCATACTTCTTCACGAGTGGCATTACTGCATCAAATCGTTCTTCACCATCTTCTAGATTAATAGAGTTAATGATGGCTTTTCCTTGAGAAAATTTTAATGCTTCCTCAATGACCTTTTCATCTGTCGAGTCGATTACAAGAGGAACCTTAACCTTTTTCACAACCTCCTGCATAAAACCACGCATATCAGCTAATTCATCACGATCGGGGTTGGCTAAGCAAATATCAATAACGTGTGCACCATTTTTTACTTGCGCACGTGCAATTTCTGCAGCTTCTTCAAACTTCCCATCAATGATTAAATTCTTAAATTTACGAGAGCCTATAACATTCGTTCTTTCACCAATAAATAATGGACGCATAGAATCGTCATACAATAATGGTTCGATTCCTGATACCGCATGACCATGTGTTTTCTCTGGTATTTGGCGTGGTTTTTCATCTTTTAAAACCTCACGGATAGCTGTGATATGAGCTGGAGTCGTCCCACAACATCCACCTACAATATTAAGCCAGCCCTTTTCTGCAAAGCCTTTTAATTTTTGTGATAAAGATTCTGGTGATTCATGATAGCAACCTTCTTCATCCGGCAAGCCTGCATTCGGATAACAGCTAATATAGCCTGTGGAAAGCTCTGCCAATGAACGAATATGATCCGTCATAAACTCTGGTCCAGTCGCACAGTTTAAACCAACGGATAGTGGTTTAATATGTTCAATAGAAATATAAAAAGCATCAATCGTTTGCCCTGCGAGTGTTGTACCCATCGGTTCAATTGTTCCTGAAATCATGACGGGTAGTTCTTTGCCAGTTGCCGCGAAAGCACGTGCTACACCTAGAGTACCTGCTTTTACGTTTAACATATCCTGACTAGTTTCTAGTAAAAGGACGTCTGCTCCTGCCTCAATTAACGCCTTCGCCTGTACATAAAAATTTTCCTCTAGCTCATCAAATGTAATACCGCCAGTTACGGATAATGTTTTTGTTGTTGGACCCATTGCGCCAGCAACAAAACGTGGCCAATCTGATGTTGAAAAGTTATCCACTGCTTGACGAGCAATTTCGACGGCACGTTTATTAATTTCTTCCGCTTTTGCGCCAAGATCATATTCATTTAACACAAGAGGCGTCCCGCCAAAAGTATTCGTACAAATAATATCTGCGCCTGCCTCTAAATATTTATGGTGAATTTCCTTAATTACATCAGGTCTAGTAAGCACAAGATTTTCATTACAGCCATCAAGCTCCTCCCCGCCAAAATCCTCAGCGGATAAGTTTTCGTTTTGTAGCATTGTTCCCATTGCGCCATCAAGAATTAAAATACGTTTCTCTAGTTGCTTTTCAATCAAGTGCTTAGCCATGTATACTTACCCCTTTTTTCTGTTCATCCAATTGCTCAATATATTTCATCAACTCTAAAGTCACATCATAACGTAAAAATGGAGTGATAAGGTAAATGCCATTGAAATACTGCGCAGCCACCTCTACTAATTCCTTCGCAATGGCAATCCCCTCAAATGTTGCACGTTCTTTATCTTCACCACAGGCCTTCATTCTTGCTAAGGCATCTTCAGATAATTTTATGCCTGGCACCTCATGATGTAAGAATTCAGCACTTTTATAACTTGTAACGGGCATAATACCAATATAAATAGGCGCTTGTAAATGCTTGGTTGCCTCATAAATTTCCACAATTTTTTCCTTCGTATATACTGGCTGTGAAATAAAGTAGTCTGCTCCGTACTCAATTTTCTTCTCTAAGCGTGCCACAGCACGATCTAATACACGGACATTTGGATTAAATGCAGCAGCTACTGAAAAATTTGCTTTTTTACGAAGTGGTTTACCTGAGAAGGAAATACCTTGATTTAACTGCTTAATTAATTGGATCAGCTCCATTGATGAGACATCATAAACACTTGTGGCACCTGGGAAGTCCCCAACTTTTGTTGGATCGCCAGTAACAGCTAACACATCATGAATTCCTAATGCATTTAACCCCATTAAATGTGATTGCAGACCGATTAAATTACGGTCTCGGCATGTAATATGTGTTAGAGGACGTACACCATTAGTACTCTTCAACAATGCACCCATAGCAATATTGCTAATACGTGGAGAAGCCAGAGAATTGTCTGCCATCATGACGACATCTGCTCCTGCATCATACAATTGTTTTGCCCCTTCCAAAAAACCATCAATTTCCAGATGTCTAGGTGTATCTAGCTCTACAATGACAGAGCGTTCGCGCTTTACTTTTTCATGAAGAGGTTCATACTTCGTTGGCTCTGCTTCACGAACAATCTGAATCTTCTCGGGTTTGGCATACTTTTCATGAACTGGTGATAACTCTTCTAAATACTTCTTCGCTGCTGCTATATGCTTCGGTGTCGTACCACAACAGCCCCCAATTAAGCGTACCCCTTGATCACGTAATTCTACAGCCGCTCGACCAAAATATTCAGCTTCTGACTCATAAACGACACGTCCATCTTCTAAGTCAAGGAGTGAAGCATTCGGATAAGCTGACATAAATGCCTTATCAGGAAGTTCTACACCTTCAAACGCCTGAATGGTATGGTGTGGACCTAAACGACAATTGACACCCACAATATCCGCACCAAGTTTTTCTAGCTCATGCAGGGCGTTATTTAAAGACATACCGTTTTGTAAAACACCAGGTTCGTGCATGGAAACTTGCGCAATAATCGGTAATTTTGTCTTTGTCCGTAGCATCTTTAAGGTAGCTGTTAATTCTTCAAAATCATAATAGGTTTCGAGTAAAAGGCCGTCTGGATTTCCAGCAAGTAAAACACTCGCTTGCTCATCAATAGTTGCTAAGATTTCATCTAACGTTGCATCACTTTTACGAATACCACGAATACCACCAATTGTCCCTAAGACAAACTGACCTCCATCTGCCGCAGCTCGCTTTGCGATTGTAATCGCCGCTTCATTAAATTGTTGGACACGCGATTCTAATCCATAGCGAGCTAATTTAATGGCATTTGCACCATACGTATTCGTTTGGATGATATCAGCACCAGCTGCAATATATTCTCTATGAATCTTTTCAATTAACTCAGGTTTCTGTACATTCATTTCCTCATGACAATACTCCAAACCATAGCCATAAAGCACTGTGCCTATTGCGCCATCTGCCGTCAATACATGCGTTTTTAACCTTTCAAGCAATCTCATTAAACTAGCCTCTCTTCCTATATCTCTGTATAATAAAAAGCCTTCTTTTATAAAAAAAAGAAGGCTTTAATGACTCATCATTGTTTTTTCCTTCTCATCTTCGACTCAATGGTCTTCTGGATTTAGCACCTGACAAAAAAGTTGGTTGCTGAAGCTTCAATGGGCCAGTCCCTCTGCTTCTCTTGATAAGAATGTAGTATGAATTTTTTAAATAATTAAAAGAATCATATCGTTTACTGACGAATGAGTCAAGACTATTTCACATAACAAAGATATTTTTCACTTAAAAGCTTAGAAATTGGCTAGTTCCTTTGCAAGCTCCTCACCGATTTTTTTCCCATTTTGAATACAAGCACCAATCCCTACCCCAAAGTATGAACAACCTGCGATGGATAGATTAGGATAGTTTTCTTGTAATTCTTGAACTAAACCTTGTAATGCTTCACGGTGAGCTAGATCATATTTTGGCATTTGATCAATCCATTTTGTGACATTAATAACTGTTGGCTGTTCCTCTATTCCTAGGCTCTTGCGCACATCCTCTAAAGCAACCGCTGCTAATTCTTCGTCAGACATGGCACGGAGTTGCTCATATGCTGGATTGATGCTTTTATAAAAGAGTCGCACAAGTAATTTATGATCTCTTGATGTATGCCTCCATTTACGACTTGTCCAAGTTGCAGCATTACATGTAACGTCAGAATTATGTGAGACAATATAGCCCGTTCCATCTGCTGGCAATCTAGAGTCTGGTACATCAAAACCTAAATAGATCGTAATTGCTGAAGCTGTCGTAAATTGGTCAAAATAACGGTTTAATGATTCATCCTGTAGTAGGCCTTGAACAGCCTCATTCGGCAGTGCTAAAACGACATAATCTGTCTCGATGCTTTCACCATTAGCTAAGGCAATTGAATAGTGGTTTTCTTGCTTTTGAACATTGACAGTTGCGACACCCTTGATGATCTCTACATCAGTTAATGTTTGTTCGAGACGATCAATTAGAGAAGATAAACCGTTTTTGAACGATATAAACTTTTTATTGGCTGCTTTAGCAAATTGCTCACGATTCGCATCAAAGCCTTTTATGATACTTCCATACTCGTTCTTATAGTCAATCAAGTACGGTAAAGTAGAGGCAATCGAAAGCTGGTGTAAATCCCCTGAATAAACACCTGCAAGAACGGGTGCAATTTGATTTTTCACAAGCTCTTCCCCTAAATAATAGGTTAAAAACTCTCCAATTGAACTTTCCTTTGTGAAGTCTTTGTTTGGTAAAGTCAAATCTTTTAATGCATCTTGTTTACCTTGCTCTGTAATCAATGTGCTTTGCTCCAAGGATGCCAAACTCATTGGTATTCCAAAAGTAGAATCTGCCGGAATGGCATGTAATTCATTATTCGTATAAATATAGGAAATACCTGTTTCGTTGTAAACTAGATTCTCCTCAAAATCAAGCTCCTGTACAAGCTCCATAACACCTTTATGACGAGCTACAATCGAGTCAGCACCTGTTTCCATAATAAAACCTTGCTCATGTGTTGAATATAATTTGCCCCCTAAATATGTATTTTTTTCTACAAGCACTAGACGCACATCTACATTATTTTCCTTCACTTGACGTTGTAAATAATGCATTGTGCATAATCCTGTAATACCGCCACCTAATACAACAACTGTTTTCATAGTAACCGCCCCTATTTTTAGTTCTTCCTACAGTATAAACTTATTTTCATTGAAAATTACGTTAAACCCTTTACAAATTTAGCAAAAATAGAGCTACCTCATCTGTGAGATAGCTCTAGCTTAATCATATGGAATTTCCATTTCAAGATTTACAAAAATACACATATTTATAGGTACTATAGTGTTTAATATGTCTAAAAAATACGGAAACATAAACGTTAATTTAGTAGTCTATCCTTTTAGATTTTGGGAAAAGCTTGCTAAGTTTTCTGCTGAATTCGTTACTTCTGTAAATGATGTCCCTAACTCGTTTAATATCCCGACGATTGCTTGTATTTTCGTTGCCATACAGTCGTTTTGATCCTTTGCTTCTGTCATGGCTCCCAATATGCTTGTAAATTGACCTTCAGTTTGTAACATGTTTTCCTCACCTGACGCCACTTCATCTTGAATATTTGCCAGAGAATGCTCTAATTTCTCTGTCCGTTCACTCGTTTTTTTCAATAACAATGCCACCGAAGTAACCGAATCCTTCGTTTGAATAGATAATTTACGCACCTCATCAGCCACTACACTAAAGCCTTTGCCCGCTTCTCCAGCACGCGCCGCTTCAATTGCAGCATTCAATGCCAACAGATTGGTTTGATTAGCAATATTAGTAACAACATTCATGATTGTCTCCATTTCCCTAGACATATCCGATAATTGTTCAATATTTTCTTCTATATCATGAAGTGAATGAATAATATTAAGCATATTTTGTGATTGATTTTTTAAACGTTCACGACCTTCAAGTGCTTGATTTTCAGCCAGTGTTGAGACATCAAGTGATTTTTTAGCCAATTGTTTAATTTCGTCAGATTGCTTGCTTAAGCAGCAAAATGAATTATTTGTTTCCTGAGAAATTGTGGCAAGTGCTTCGGAAGAATCAACAATTTGTCGTTCAATAGCTTCTTTCTCATGCATCATTTTTTCTTTCATTTGTTCCACAGTGTTTTCAAAAGCCTCCAAAACGAGCTGCTGCTCGAAATTACAAATTTTCGATATGGCCCTGATCGTATTAAATTGATCTTGGGGATGCTCTATATTTTTTTCGACTAAATCAATAAATGATATGGATAAATCTTGGAATGCGCAAATATACCATTGGGTTCTAAGCCCAATATGAACATGTACCTTTGCAATTTTTACTCGTCTTTGGTAATACACCTCATCAATGGTTCCGTTAAACATTTCAATAATATGCTGCCGTAGTGTTACTTTAAGTCTGTCTACAGAACTATGATGACTAATAATATCTACCAAATGATGCTCTGTTCCTATCATGTTGTAAAAACGGTTTACGATGTGATCTACATTGTCCATAACATATGGCTGGAAAGCTTTTAAATATTGTAAGTCTTGCTTCGTTAGATTCAGCATTTCAATTTGTTTCACCATTGATTGGCGAGTAGACAAATCCATTTTTACTGTATATTGCTGTAAATCCAATACCTTCGTCTTTCTCTGTTTTTGAAAAATCACACATCTTCCCTCTTTCATTCCGTTTACTTTCAGCAGGCTGAGAAACACCAAATCCCTTTTTTAACATATTGATTGATACAAGAAAAAATACCGATAAAAACAGATTAGCTATTATGCTATGGGCTAATACTCTTTCTGTCTGGCACACTTCCTCCAAAAGCATGTCGAGTACCTCTTTGTACAATCACACAAAAAATATTCCCGCTCAGCAAGCAGACCTAGTCAGTACATGACTAACAGTAGACTTATTTACGTATGCTTTATTTCAAAATCACTCATTTACATTAATCATTTTATAAATTGCTGTCAATCTTATCGATTCCTTTTTTTTACATATACCACACCAAAAGTCCCTATCTTAAAATTAATGGTAATGCATAAGAAAAAAGCTACCACAATATTATTTGGTAGCTTTTTTACCCGTTTTCTTGTTTATTATGCCTATTTTTTTTATTTTTCTTATCCTTTTTTATTAATCTTCTTTAAATATCACTATATTAATATTTTTTACCCTCTCCGCAAGAGCATCTATATACCTAAAAACACAACCCGTTTTAAATCAAAAGTTTTATAAATGCATGACAAATAAATAATTCAAATAAACTATATTTTTTCACACGAAATTTACAATCCTTTAAGTTCCTGTAATATTTTAGAAGCTTCTGCAACACCAGCATCCGCTGCGAGGCCATACCACTTGATGGCTTCTTTCAGGTTTCTAGCAATTCCTTCACCTTTATTGTAAATATGCCCTAGCTGTAGCTTAGCATCCGCGTCTCCTTGAATTGCAGCCTGTTTAAACCAATGAATACCTTTTTCGATATTGCGTATACCAGTTAGTCCATTACTCCATATATAGCCCAAATCATAAAAGGCATCTACATGATATTGTTCAGCAGCTCTTTCATACCAAAAGAGGCCACGGTTTACCTCCTTTGTTTGACCCAAGCGTCCCTCTAAATATATCCCACCAAGCCGATATTGCGCTTCGACATAACCTAGCTCTGCTGATTTTTTGTAGGCATTGAAGGCTGCTTCTACATCTGCTTCTACACCCAGTCCCTGCTCGTATATAATTCCTAACGTAAACATCGCCTCTGCCACATTTTTTTTAGCAGCATAGTCGAACCATTGTTTTGCTAATATAAAATCTTGCGGTACGCCTTCCCCATTGAAATACATATCCGCTAAATTATTAGCGGCATCCGCATGCCCCTGTAAAGCTGCTTTTTCATAGTATGAAAAAGCAAGGGAATCATTTTCTTCCACACCAATCCCCTCAAAGTAAAAATTCCCTAGCACGTATTGAGCATCTGCATGATTCTGAAGAGCTGCTAATTCAAACCATTTCAATGATTTTTCAGGTTGAAAATGTTCACCTTCTCTAGCGTTGTAGTATTCTCCCAATTGATATTGTGCATCTGCGTCTTGTTCTTCAACTGCTTCTTTATATAAATCAATAATGACTTCATGATCTAAATCCTCTTCATCTAAAATAGGGAGCTGTTCATCTTGATGACGCAAGTACCACTCCACAATATCAAGTACATCATCAACTACTGCTATACGGCTTGCTAGCTTTTCTAACGAAGAAATTTGCCAAACAAGGATATAGATAGATTCGGGAATGGCGTCACGCAAGACATCGTCATATTCCGCTAACAATGTTAAAACATTCTCCTGTATGGACTGAGATTGTTCTGAATGGATAATTTGTAAATGCCGTTGTTGCTGTTCTTTCAATAGCCCTCGCACTATTTGATACAATATTTTTTGCAAGGCTGTTAGGGTAACTTCCGTGAATGTAAGTAATTTTATATTTTGAGCAAACCATGTATTTTCTGACTGTGTCAGATTTTGTAGGGAATCAATTCTTTCTTTATTTCGCTTGGCTAACATTTGCTCGTACATTATTTTCCTCCCTTGCACACTATGTAAAAAAACTGCCTTGCCACTATTATATGGAAGACAGTTGAAATTTGGTTACACATATGCTCTCAATAATAAGCCAACGAATAGCGTAATGATTAAAAAAACTGTAATATGGGCCCATTTATACATATCTAATAAGCCTATAAATTCTCGTGTAAATGCATTGGGAACATAGTAAAAGGCTGTCTTTGAGCCAATTCCTTCTGCATCTAGCTTTGCTTTCTTAGCATAAATACTTGCACGAAATACATGGAAATTATTTGTCACAAATAGCGAACGATATTTTTCTCCCTGCGCATGATGATCCATTATTTTTTTGGAAAAGACCATATTTTGTTCTGTATTGGTCGATTGATCTTCGAGCAATATTTTGTCAGTGGGAAGATGTTGTACATCTATTAAGTATTGTTTCATGGCATATGCCTCGGTTAGCTTTTCGTCATTGCCTTGACCACCTGAGACAATGATAAAAGCTCTCTCCCCATACTTTTTATACTGCTTTACTGCCTCATCTAAACGACTTGCTAAAAGTGGGGGCACTTTATCCCCAATTAACCCTGAGCCCAATACAATAATATAATTTGGTTCATAGCGTATGGGTGTAAAATGATACAGTATTGCATAGGCAAGAACACTTGTGTATAAAAACATTGTATAGCCAAAAACCAAAAACGCATAGAAGAAAAGAATATGCCAAAGTATATTTTCGATTTGGATAAAAATGACGAAAACATACCATATCATCATAATAACAAAACTTAGTCCGAGAATCGCTAACATTAAATTACGTACTTTACGCCCTTCCTTCTCTAATAATACTTTACTATTGAAAAACATTGCGATTGATAAAATAAACATAATGCTTGGAAAGCTTCCCAATATAATAAATATCCCCATTTCTGAAATAATCCCCTGATCATTTGGCAGCAATAATGGATAGTGCATAATGAACGCTCTTATCATATAGATCCCTATTAAACCTAGTGCTACCGCATTGAGAAAGCGCCTTTTTTCTGTTAAGTACAACACGATAAATAATGTGATGAAAAGTGTTAAAGTTAGTAGCATCGTTTCACTCCTTTCTATTGCAGAATTTTCACAATCATGGCATTTGTCACTACTTGTTCAAATTTGATGATATAGCTCAATTATTGAAGGCGTTTGTTTTATTTTTTAATATAGTTCATGTAATATTACTATATAAGAACTAGTTTATGACCAAATTCAAAATTATATTGGAGGAATGTAAGTAATGAAAAAAATTCTTGCCGCTCTTTTTGCAGCGACACTGATATTTTCGACTGTTGGTGCAACATTATTCATTTCGGATACACCAACGGCAGAAGCTAAATCCTATAAATCAGGTAAAAAAGGCTTCACTAATAACAACAATAATAGCTCGAATATCCAAAAATCTAAGGATACTTCTAAAGATCAAAATAATGCAACAACAAATAAAAACAACTCATCCTCTACTAATAAAGTAGATACTACTAAAAAAGGCGGCTTTTTCTCTGGCGGTCTAATGAAAGGCTTAATGCTTGGTGGTCTAGCTGGTTTATTATTCGGCAGTCTATTTAGTGGCATGGGGATTCTTGGCAATATTTTAGGTCTACTCATTAATGTAGCTGCAATTGCCGTTATCGTGATGCTTGTGGTAAAGATTATGAATATGTTTAAAGAGAAAAAGCGCAAAGAGGAAGCACAATGGCACAAATAATCAACGAACAAGATATTATTAATGCTATTTGTTTATCTCAAGCTTATTATAAAAACATTCGTCCCGAGGCAGTTCTTGTCGAATTGACTTACGAAGATGACGCTGGCTTTGGTGCAGAGGTTGAAGTAAACGGTCAAATCGAAGTGCTTAATACAGCAGCTATGATTGGTGCATTACGTGTTTGGATTAAAGATGTTCTACATAGTGACCCATTCTCAACTGGGATTGAGCTTGTTTTAGACGACGAGGAAGGCATTATTGCCAAACTATCATAAAAAAAAGCAGTACAATGAATTGTTCAAAAATTCATCGTACTGCTTTTTACTTTTTCAAACGTTTCTTCATCTCTTCTTTTTCTTCCTCATTAAGAGAAAAATCTACGATAGAACGCCCTAGCATTAGCAACATAATAAACATTACTCCCGTACCAACTATTAAATAAATCATTGTAAATACTTTAGAATAAGTCGTTGTTGGATATAACCCTGTTTCTACGCCTGTTGGTATCAAACTCACTACAGCAAAATACATAGCATCTAACCAGTACCATCCTTCAGTTCCCTTGTAAAACAGTGTTCCTGATAAAATGATTAAAAACAATGTAGTAAATAATGAGATAAATTGAGGACGTTTAAATGACTTCCACAACCCTTTTACTAATCTTTTCGCAGATAATATAAATGACAGCATCCCCATTCTCCTCTTTAAATACGTTCTACAACATAGTTAGACTATACTTCGTTTTTATTAAAAACGTCAAAAGGTAGAGGTGATGGTCCCCTACCTTTTCAGAATTATTTAATGAATATTTGACTAAGGCTTGTAAATATTTTAGCGGCTTGACCTCTTGTTGTGACAGCTTCTGGTGAGAATTTCCCTTCATTTCCTGTCACAATCCCCAACTCATACAACATGGTAATGGCACGTTTTGTTTCTGCATTATAAGAGGTTACATCTGTAAATGGCACATCGCCCTTTGCACTATATGGTTGATTAAATTGCTGTTCATAGGCACGACTTATCATTAAGGCTAGCTGAGCACGTGTAACAGACTGTCCAGGGTTAAATTTCCCATCAGTTCCTTTAATAAGCCCATGAACATATGCTGCTGCAATTTCTGATTGTGTTACTGCGTCATAATTTGCAATGTCAGTAAATGGTGCCTTCTCATCTGTAGATAACTCTAAACTTCTCACAAGAATAGCAGCGGCCTGCGCACGCGTTACACTACTATCAGGTCTAAATGTCCCATCCGTATAACCATTCATAAGCCCAGCGTCCGCAGCTTTTTGAATGTATTCTTTCGCCCAGTGCTGTGCTGTATCTGTAAAGCTTACTGTTCCCTTTGTAGTGAAAGTAATCGTTGGATTTTGAACACTTTCATTACCAGCTGCATCGATTGCTTTGATGGAAACATTGTAGGTTGTATTTTCTGTTAAATCTTCAAGTGTAAATGTTGTCGTATCTGCACCCAATGTTGAGATTAATTTTCCATTCACATAGACATTGTAATTTGCCACACCTACATTATCTGTCGCGTCCTGCCATTTAACCTCTACAGTTGTACGATTTTTCATATCTACTTGAATAGCTTTTGTTATATCCCATAACGAGCTAGTTTTAATGATTGGTAAAAATGCTTCATTTGCGACCGCTAAATAACCAGCTTCACTTAAATGAATGTTATCAGGGTTTGGTAAATAGCTTGCAACATCCTTTGCAACAACATCATATGTCGGCACAAAAATGGCGCCTGCTTTTTCAGCGGTTGCTTTAATTGTTGAATTCACTGTAGCCAATAACAGTTTAAATTGATTTTGTAGATTCTCACTATAGTATGGGAAAGAATTATAATAGCCCATCACGTATATTTCTGCTTGTGGATTTATCTTTTTGATTTCAGATAGGATTGTAGCAATATTCGATACAGCTTCTTTAGTAGCTTTAACAAGAGCCATCGTATCAATTCCCGTTGATTGGGACTCTTTTAATAATGGTAATAAATCATTTGCTCCAGCCGTTAATGTAATGATTTCTGCCTCTTTAATAGAAGCTCGTAACCTTACTTGTTCCTTTGTGTATCCAAAACCTGTGACTGTTTTTTCTACATCATTTTGTAAATCTGCTAAAACATTTTTGGTAGTGTAGCCTGACATAGCAAAGCCCTTATTATAAGAAGTAAGGAAGCCATCCTGCTGTAAGGCCTGTGCAATAAAATCCGTGTAGCCTAACCCAATAACACCTACCTCATTCATTCCATGTGCTAATGAGTCGCCTAGTGCCACATAATCAGATTGGATAACCCAGCTTGGTGCTATGTAGTCGTCTTGTTCTTGTGCATTAGCTACTACAGGGATGGTTAATTGCAAAGCCAGTACACTCGCTGCTAAATAACGAAATTTCTTTGATAATCGCATTTACTCTCTCCTCTACTTGTAAAATAGTCATTGTTTTCACTATTTTACTAGAGGGAAGTTAAAAATAGGTTAAATTACAGCAATCTTTTTGAAACTTTTCTCTACTCCGTTTGTATTTTTCCATATACTCCACCACCACCAACCTCGATCGCTAATCGACCCGTTCTAGCTAAATCAATTAAATGGGCGACTTTATGTGGCACAACTTGTTCAAGCTGGTTGAGCGTTACCACATGTAAAATATTCATTTCAGTACCAAATGCTTCTATTAAACGCTCCATCATTTTAGGGCCGATACCAGGGATGAAATCAAGTGGTACTTGATGAATATAAGGCGGTCTATTTCGTTCATTCAGAAAATCCTCTGATAGTTCCTGAATACGTGTAGCTACACCCTTTACGATTTGCATACTTCCACAGTTTGTACATATGGTAGCTTCGTTACCTAGTCGTTCTCCACATTTAGCACAGACCGTTTGATGATACTTGCCAAGCAAAGGATTTAAACCGTAATTCGCTGTTACTGCTCGACCTTGTTGTTCATGTAGAGCCATTTTTAATTCTGCAAAATTTGCTTCTGCTAATTGTAACTTTTGATACTCACGTGCCAGTTTTCCAAGCGAATGAGCATCAGAATTACTAACGAACGTATATGCTTGTAATTCTTTGATACGACTTACCATATTGGTATCAGAGCTTAACCCTAATTCAATGGCATCGATAAGCTGTGGATCAAAGACTTCTGTTAAGCTACGCTCAACCCCTTTACCAAACAAACTTTTAAATGGTGTAAAAACATGGGCAGGAATAAACAAACCTCCCAATTCATGCACCTTTTGCTGTAATGTGAGACCGTCACAATAAATTCGCTGAGAACTCAAGTGGATATTTTTCATATGCTGGGACATCCAATCAGAGAACTGCTTCATAAGCATCAATGTTGGAAAGTAAGCAAGCACATGAATAGGTCCATGACAATATTGATCGTAAATTTCGATTTCCGACCCTGGAATCAACGTTGTTTCCTGAAAACGTAGGCCGCCCTCTTTTAATTCCTGTAGTTCACCTTGTTCAATCATCTCCATCATTTCTTCGATTACTTCGGGTGAATGACAATCAATAATCCCAATAATATCTAATCCCTTTCTAGCACTAGCAGTCTCTAAAATTTTTGCTAACGTTAACGTTTTACTGCCAGTAATTTTCACTGCACGCCCACTATAAGTACGCCCAATATGTATATGTAAATCTGCATAAAATATTTGCATTTCAATCGCTCCCTTTAATATTTCAAGTACGTAAATTTTTTTGTTCAAGCGGATTCAAGATAAAAATACCTTACATCACAGCAAGGTATTTCTCACTTTATTATGATGGATGATTGGCGGTAGTGCTATTATTTGTCTCATAAGCATCTGAACCATGTGATGACCCTGACGATGAATCATAGGCAACTAATGTCACACCAATCTTTTTTTCAAGCTCGTTAATTTTCGCAAGTTGCTGTGGATCTAATTGAGCAAATTTAATGTCTTCCATTATCATCAATCCTTTCACTCATAAAGTTCCCTGAAATAAAAAAAGTATACGTCATTCCACCTCAACACAATGGCGTACAGCTCTGTGATTTAACTAATTTCCAAACGTTTGTTGAACGAAAACGAAAATGACTGATATTCAGTCATTTTTTATTGACATTGTTTTTCTCCTCCTGTAACATAATAAACAAGTAAGGTAAAAGTGAGGGATTGCATGTCAAAGGAAGAAAAAATTATTCAAGCTGCAATTGAAGTTTTTCGCGAAAAAGGAATTGAAAAGACGAAGGTTTCAGATATCGTCAAAGCTGCTGGGATTGCTCAAGGAACATTTTATCTCTACTTCCCATCACGCCTTTCTGTCATGCCAGCTATTGCAAAAAATATGGTAGAAAGAATTATTACTACCGTAGATGAAGGTGTTTCAGATCATAAGCCTTTTGATCAGCAACTTGAAGAGGTTGTTGAAATCATTTTCTCGATCACAAAGGAATATGGTGATATCGTTGCACTCATTTATGCTGGAATTGCACAAACAGAGCATTTAAAAGAATGGGAAAGCATTTATGCACCATACTATGATTGGATGAGTAATTTCTTATTAACGGCTCAACAACAAGGCATCATTCGAGATTCAATTAATCCATCACGGTCAGCAAAGCTTATTATTGGTCTAATTGAATCTGCCGCAGAACAAGTTTATTTGTTTGATGACAGCAAGGATGAAACGATGACACTGCTTAAGCTTGAACTTCTAGACTTTTTATATCATGCACTTGGCCTACGTCACGCGTAAGTGACGTTCTCTTTTATCCACAAAATGACTGAACGTCAGTCATTAATTCTATCAATGAAAGGATTTTAATTATGCAAAAAGAATGGTTATATGTCGGTCTAACAAGTTTATTTGAGTTGTTTTGGATATTTGGTTTTAATGTAGCAAGTTCCTGGTGGCATTGGATTATTATTGTGTCTATAATTGCTATCGATTTTCACTTCTTATCAAAAGCTTGTGAAAACCTACCTACTGGTACCGTATACGCTATTTTCGCTGGTGCAGGTGCAATTGGCACTACGTTAATGGACATTTTTATTTTCGATGGAGAGTTTAATGCGATTAAAGGTATTTTCATGTTTATTTTAATATCGGGCGTTATTGGATTAAAATTAGCGGATAACGCACCAACAGATCACGATAAAAAGAAAGGAGTGAATGCATAATGGGTTGGGTATATATTTTATTAGCAGCAATAGCCGAAATTATAGGTGTTATTGGATTACGCTTTTATAGTCAAAATAAAACGATACGAAATTTATTATTATATGTCGGTGGCTTTGGATTATCATTTGCCCTTTTATATGCTTCCTTCAATTATTTACAGCTAAGCATTGCCTATGTTGTCTGGGTAGGTATTGGTACTGTCGGTGCAGTGCTTGTCAATATCATTTTCTTTGGTGAATCCAAAAATCTACCACGAATTATCAGTATCATCGCTATTATCATAGGTGTAGCAGGGTTAAAGGCCGTATCTTAATTAAACTACAATCAAAGGACATCCTTCTAATATCGAGGAATGTCCTTTGTCATTTAAACCATTGAGTATATCTTTGAACCTGTTACATTTTTATAATTAAACAGATACACTGCGGTCATTACTCTAGCTAATGAAAAATCCGTCTCCTGTATAAACATTGACTATTTTTCTAACTAAGAAACATAAAAACTCTTCCTGATATGACTGTTTCCTATGCCATGTATATTCGTAAATGCTACTTTCATAATGAATATATTATGTAAAATAGTTGTCCTTACTTTTTTAAACTTGACTGACCTTCTTTGCGAATTGATCAGGAACATACGTGAGGTATGGTTTACCAGTCAAGGAATGTGTTTGAATATCAGCAAAAACACCAAATACTTCTTGTAACAATGCTGGTGTTAGCACTTCCTCCGGTGTCCCATGACACACGATTCGACCTTGCTGCAACACGTAAATTTGATCACAGTACATTGCCGCAATATTCAAGTCATGTAAAGCCGCAACTACTGTTAAATGTAAGGTTTGAATTAAGTCCATAAGCTGAAGTTGATGTTGGATATCTAAATGATTCGTTGGCTCATCTAATATAAGCACTTGTGCTTGCTGTGCTAGTGCTCGTGCAACCATTACACGTTTTTTCTCTCCACCTGAAAGGGAGCTAAAGCTTCGTTTTTCTAAATGAGCTATACCTGTTTGCTTCAAAGCATCTTTAACAATTTGAAAATCTTGCTCTTGATCTAGCTCTAACAGTTTTTTATGTGGCGTTCTCCCCATGCTAACTAAATCATGTACAGTGAAATCAAATAAAACAGGTGTATCTTGACTAACAACAGCTAAATTCTTCGCAATTGCTTTACTAGATTGCTTTAAAATATCATGCTCATTTAATAATACCGTCCCGCTTTCAGGTTTTAGAAGACGATACATATTTTTTAGCAATGTTGATTTGCCACTACCATTAGGGCCAATTAACCCAACAAACTGCTTTTTCTTTATTTGAATACTTACTTCATGTAGTATACGTTGATCGTTAATGGAGAATGATACTTGCTTTGCTTCTAATGTCATATAAGTTAATCTCCTTCACCGAAAGAATAATTATTGCGACGGAGTAGCCAAATGAAAAATGGACCTCCACAAAAGGCTGTAATAATACCAATTGGCATTTCCTGAGGAGCAATGATAATTCGAGCAAAGGCATCAGCCCACACTAAGAAAATCCCCCCTATTAAAGCACTAATCGGTATCACATATTTATAGTTAGATCCCACAATTAAACGTACTATATGAGGGATAATTAGACCTACAAAACCAATAGAGCCACTGACTGCCACCAGTACACCTGTTAACAGGGAGACAAGTAATATAAGCTGAATCCGAAATTGCTGAAGATTAACGCCTAACGTCACTGCCGCTTCTTCCCCAAGTAAAAGTAAATTTAAATTTCGATAGTGTAGCCAGAGAAGCCCAAATACGACAAAAAATATGGAAGCTGGAATGATAATATTATTCCATTTAGCTCCTGCTAGACTACCTAGCATCCAAAACATAACAGCCTTTAAAGCCCCCTCTTGCTTTGACATCATTAAAATAAAATTAGAAATGGCCGTTAAAATAAAGGAAACAGCCATACCTGCCAATAACAGACGAAAAATAGAAACCCGTCCCCCAACACGAGATAAGAAAAACACCAGTGCAATGGCAAGTAATGATCCTAGAAAGGCTGATATTGAAAGCGCGTAAATACCTAAAAATGAAAAGGCTCCTAAAATAATCACAGATGTCGCTCCGACGGCTGCCCCTGAAGAAATCCCTAAAATATACGGGTCAGCAATGGAATTTCGCACAAGTGCCTGAATGGCTGCCCCCGCAATGGCTAATCCAGCACCAACAATAGCAGCCAATAAAACACGAGGTGCTCTTATTTGCCAAATGATAATTTCCTGTGAGCGACTCCAATCCTGCTCTATGGCATTTTGTATAAAGGGGATTTTAGAAAGAATAACTTTCCATACATACAATGGCGTAACTGATACAGAGCCGACCATGACTGCAAAGGTCATAGAAACAATTAATACGAAGAAAAGGATTAAGGAAAAAAATATAAACTTTTTATTCATCCGTTCTAAACTCCTACTGAATATTGATGAATGAAGCAATAAAAAAAGGTATTCCATACGCAACTACGCATAGAAATACCCTAGAATAAACAAAGTCAGAAAAAATCCAGCTATTGTCCGTAATTGCTTGCATCCTCGTGGGCATTACAGGTATTACTAACTGGCAGGTCTCCTGGCTTCGATTCAACACCCTATAATTGCCTTCCCATTCTTCCACAGTGGCAAATAATATTATAGGACTCCTCGTTACAGTTGCGGGACAGCGTCGGACTTACACCGACTTCCCTTTTAAGTGACATTATAAAATGGCACACCAATAGTACTTGAATTTATAAAATTGTGACGATTCTATCATACATTTTTATAGATTGTTAGTCTACATGGAATTTTATTTCTAAGGAAGAACAATATATAAGCTGTCTCTTCGCAGTTTTGAGCACAATAGCTATTTGCTCGTTATAAATTGGCTATCTATTACTTAATAGTTTTGGCATGGGAGGATACCCTACCACATATTAGCCACTTTTCCTATCACATACATCAACAACATTTCGTTCTCTTCATTCATGTCAAAAAGTGATTGACATCCATCATTTCTGCACATTTGTTTGCTACAGTAAGGGAAAATAGTGAGGAGGATATTACATGATATTTAAAAGAAAATGGTCTACTGGACTTCTAGCAGTAACGGCCTTAATTAGTTTAGCAGCTTGTGCGGAGGAGCAAACGAAGCCTGCATCTACTTCCAATAACACCGCTGAAGAAATGGATCATTCTACGATGAACCACTCAAGCTCAGGTGAAGTACCACCCACATTAAAAAACGCGGATAATCCGAAGTTTTCTGTTGGAAGTAACGTGATTATTACGGATGGACATATGGACGGTATGAGAGGTGCCGAAGCAACAATAATAGGTGCCTATAACACAACTGCCTATGTTATTTCCTATGAGCCAACTTCCGGTGGAAAACGTGTAGAAAATCATAAGTGGGTGATTCATGAAGAATTGATTGATCCAGAAGAAGCACCACTAGCTCCTGGCACAAAAGTAAAAACGGACGCAGCGCATATGGAAGGTATGGAAAATGCGACTGTCCGTATTGAGGAGGCTATCCAAACGACTGTTTATATGGTTGATTACACTTCGACCACAAATGGTGAAGCTGTTAAAAATCATAAATGGGTGACAGAAGAAGAATTAACCTCAAAATAATATAAACAACCTCTTCCAGCATTTCTGGCAGAGGTTGTTTTCTAGCTTTTGTGTTGTAATGATTTTCTATCAATTGACTTATGCCATTTATAGCCGATACCCCATACTGTTTGCAAGTAATCATCCACAGGGAAACCGCTTTTTCTTAATTTTTCTCGTAAATTACGCACATGAGAATCAATCGTACGATCTTCAATTGTCACATTATATCCCCAAACTGTGGTGATTAGATGTTCTCTAGAAAATACTTTGTTTTGATGATCTAAAAATAAAACAAGCATGGAAAATTCCTTTGGAGTTAGAGGAATTGCCTCATGTTGAAAATATAATTCAAAGGATTCTTTATCTAAACGAAGACCCTCAAAGCTAATAACTTTTTCATCTATTTTCGATCTTCTTAATACCGCATGTATACGTGCTAATAACTCTTCCTCATCAAAGGGCTTTAATATGTAGTCATCAGCACCGAGGTTTAAGCCTTTTACAATATCCGCATGCTCTCCCTTTGCAGTAAGCATAATGATGGGTACATCCCAAAACTTCCTAATTTCTTGGCACGCCTGCCACCCATCCATCTCTGGCATCATAACATCCAAAAGAATTAAATCTGCATGCCCATCTTCTAAAAAATCGAAAGCCTCTTGAACGGTAGACGCAGCTCTACAATAAAAATTTGGCTCTAAATAAAGGGTTAATAAATCTAACATTCTTGGCTCATCATCAATGCATAAAATGGTTTTCATCTGTTTCTACTCCTTTAAAAGATAATTCAAAAGTAGTCCCTTTATTTATTTCACTGCTAACCTTCACTTCGCCCCCATGTGCCTGTACAAGTTCCTTGACAATAGCAAGCCCCAGTCCAGAACCACCTAAAGCACGACTACGAGATTTTTCCACTCGATAAAATCGTTCAAAAATATAGGGTAAATCCTTCTTTGGAATCCCCTTTCCTGTATCTTGAACGATAATGCTTAAAACATCATTGTGTTTCTTTGCGGTGACTGAAGTCGTATCTCCTGACGCACAATAGATTAATGCGTTATTTAATAGATTTATCAGGATTTGCTCTAGCCTTGCTTCATCTACCCATACTGTCAAGCCCTCTTCATAACGTACAATAAAATGTATACCCTTCTCTTGAAAAGCAGGGCTTAGCTTTTTTTCAATGTTTGTAAAAAATGAATTTAAATGTACATTTTGTTGTTCAATCACAAACGAGTTTTCATCCATTTTAGCTAAATCAAATAAGTCTTTAATTAATCGAGAAAGTCTATTTGTTTCTTCTATTATAATGGCTAAATACTTTTGGCGATCCTGCTCTGTTAAATCCCGTTTCGAAAGAATGTCGGTATAGCCTTTAATAAAGGTTAGCGGTGTGCGAAGCTCATGTGCAATGCTCGATAAAAATTCCTTACGCTCATGCTTTAAATGATTCAGATCATTAGACAACAGCTGTATAGCATTCGATAAATCCCCAAGCTCATCTTTTCCATTGGTAGAAAGAGCGACTGTAAAATCACCTTTGCTCATTTTCAATGTGGCCTCTTTCATTTGAATTAATGGTTTGGCAAGCTGTCGAGATAGAACGATAATGACTGCTATAGTGACAAGACCAGATACTATACCAACGATGAGAAAATGTTTATTTAAACGTTTCATTAACGCATGAATGGAGTCTGTATTTTGAAACATAAAGACATAGCCAATCGTTCTTTGTTGATTTTGAATAGGACTAATAGTGGCAATCGCTTGAACCTCTTGCCAATCGTCTTGTAAGATCCTTCCCTCATACGGTATTTTTCCCTCAATCTTATGGATCATATCACTAATTTCTAAATCAGGTTGCGAAGAAACCAGTATTGTTCCCTCATAATCAGTCACTACTACATCCGTACTTTCATTAGATTCCATAAGTACCACATGTGCTAGCGTTTCCTCGTTGAAGTTCTGTTCTAATATCGTACGATGTGAATTTCCCCTTGCTTGCAAACTTGCTAGCTCTTCCTCAACTCTAGAATTGGTTAAGGAGACATGTAAAAAAAACATCATAAATGTTTCGATGCAAAATAATGTAATAAAAAAGATGATGCCAAGCTTTAGTGATAGTTTTCTCATCTGTAACCACCATTTTAGAATTTCTTAAAAGTATAGCGTGAAAGTATGAAGATTTCATGCAGAAACAACATTAAAAAAATGTCTATAACGAAATGGACCTCCACTAAGGGAAATCTCTTGATGTTAATGCTTCTTTTTGTGCAGGGTCTTGGATTCGGCACAACTTTATAAAACGATTGTCACAACCCAAGTACGTCAGCAATTTGTAACAGTTAATTAATTTTAGTATTTAATATTGCTTAAGCTATCTCCGTTAACCTGACTTGCTATAAAATTAGTTGATGAGTAGTGGATTGATTGAAGAAAAACAAGCGACTCCTTGGGGATTAGCGTCACAGAAGTAGTTTTGGAGAGAATAATGCGGGTGAAACAGCTCATCCGATGATCCTTGAAAGCTTAGCTCTATGCAAAGAACAAAGTGATCGTTCACAAAGGAAATCAACTTTGCTTTGCTCAACTGCCATTCTTATTTTTCTAATAAGATGACCCATAAGTAAAGTATACTTATGGGTCAGATTTTAATTAAATGTATTTTTTTGCCCAGTTTAAAAAGTTATCGATGACTACATCAAGGAATTTTACTGTACCTTCATCAGTTAAATTGCCTTCTGCATCGAATTTAGTGTGAACAGCACCAATGTAAACATCATTGCCGCTTAGTAATGGTGAATTAATGCCAGGAGAGAATAAAATATCGCGTAAATGTAATTGCGCTTTTACAGTACCTAAGTTCCCCATAGATGCACCCATAATGATAGATGGTTTACCAATCATTACTTTATCTACACGAGATAGCCAGTCAATGGCATTGACCATAACGCCTGGTACTGTACCATTATATTCTGGTGTCACCCATAGTACAGCATCTGCCGCCTTTACTTTTGCTTTAAAATCAAGAACCTCTTGTGGTGCTTCATTTTCGATATCTTGATTATACATTGGTAGGTCCTTTAAGCTTAAAACCTCAAGATCTAACTTTTCTGTATAACGTTTTTGAATAAATTGAGCTAATTGCATATTATAAGATTCTTTACGGATACTACCAACGATAGCTACCACTTTCATGATGTTTCCTCCTAAATGTACATTATTCATAGTATTTGTATAGCAATTCTATTTTATACCACATTAATAATAAGTGGCAAATTCTTCAACTGGCTTGCGATAGCCTCGTAAGCGACGACTGTCTTCTTTTTCTTTCCCAATTGTAATCATCAGTGCTATCTCCTTGGTTTCTGGCACATGAAATAGTTCTCGCAATTTCTGATGATCAAAGCCAATCATTGGACAAGTGTCCCAGCCGCGATTTTTTGCAGCAAGCATAAATAGCATGGCAGACAAAGACGCATTTCGAATAGCTTCATCCTTCATAAATGTCTCACCACGTTCTTCATAAAATTTAGTATTCTCTGCAACAATTTCTGCTAGTTCACTAGCTGTTATTATACCCAAATCAACCATACCTTGACTTAGTTCAGCAGTATCTTTATAAGCTTCTTTATCACCTAAGACAAGGATTACCCCTGAAGCTGAATGCACTTTATATTGACCAAATGCCGCCTCTCGCACCTTTTCCTTCATATCCTCATCCAGCACAACGATATAGCTTGCATGCTGTAAATTAAATGCTGATGGGGCGAGCTTAACATCCTCCAAAATAGGACGTATATCTTCCTCAGTCATCTTAACGCCCTTGATAAAATTATTAGCAGAGCGACGCTTATCAATCAGCTTGGAAAATTCCACTTATTAAACCCCCAATATAGTTATGTATTCATCCAATAGTAACCCTACTGAATGAAATAATATTACTCATATTCTTTATCGAACGTAATGGAGCTTCTTACAGTATCTATTGGACGAACGAGGCCTTCAATCTGCTCACGCTTTGGTTCTAAAAACGGTGGTAAGGACAGTTTCTCACCTAGCGTTTCATATGGCTCATCACCCATAAACCCTGGACCATCTGTAGCCAATTCAAATAAAATTTGAGGTGCTACCCGTGCATACAATGATTCAAAGAAATGACGATTTACATAGCCAGATGTATGGAAACCAAAGCTTTCAAAACGTGCAGTCCATTCATCTAATACTGCACGATCCTCTACACGGAAGGCTGCATGGTGAACCGTACCAAAGCCTTGTCGAGCAACAGGTAACACAGTGTTATGCTCTACAATAATTTGAGCGCCATTTCCACCCTCACCTACTTCAAATAGATGGAAATCCCCTTCTTCTGCAATTTCTTTAAAGAGCATCACTTTTTCTAGCATATCTTTAAAATATTTCACATTAGCTACACGAACAAATACTGGCCCTAAACCTGTAATTGCAAATTCTACTGGGATGGGACCATCTTGCCAAGGTGTGCCTGAAGCAACTCCTGTATTTTGCTCATCAGAAATAAGCTGATAGTGCTGATCGTCAAAATCAACAAAGGACAATGTTTTTTTACCAAACTGTTCTTTAATACCTGTATGTTTTACAGTCAATCGATCAAAGCGCTTTACCCAATAATCTAAAGCTGCATCAGTCGGTACACGGAAAGAAGTTTTTGATATTTCATTTGTTCCATGTACCCCTTTTGGGATGTTTGGGAAATCAAAGAATGTCATATCTGTCCCTGCACTACCTTTATCATCTGCAAAGAATAAATGGTATGTTTGAATATCATCTTGATTCACTGTTTTCTTTACTAAACGCATACCTAAAACGAATGTAAAAAATTTATAATTCTCTTCAGCACTACTTGTAATAGCCGTTACATGGTGTACACCTTTTAAATGATTCATACAATATTCCTCCCATTTATCTCGACTTCGAGATATATGTGTAAAATTTTTTAATAATTAGTAGCGTTTTTACCTACTTTTTTAAGAGACAAAATCATTGTGTCCAGCTCCTGCGATTCTAATACTTCAAAAATCTCGTTTATTTTTTGTTCATGCCTAGGGAAAATCCCTTCCATTAAAGCCTGTCCCTCATACGTTAATAGCACATACGTAACACGTCGATCTTTCGGACATGCCTTTCGATATACATAGCCTTTTTGCTCGAGCTTATCAATTACATAAGTAATACTACTGCTTGCAATTAATATTTTTTTACCAATCGCTTGAATAGGCTGCTCTCCATGATGGTACAAAAATTCAAGAACCGAAAATTCGGTTTGATTTAAATCATATTGAAGTAAATCTCTTTTAGTGGCATCCTGAATCGTTTGATATGCTCGGAACAAGACCGTAAATGCTTTTAAGTTACGATTGTCTTCCTTCATACGACTCCCTCTTTTACTCCGAATTCATTTATCTTTAATTCGAGATAATAATAACATATTCATTTTTAATCAGCAATCATTTTGTTTCTCACGTTTGCCATCTTCTTCTACGGGTAGAATGTAGTTGTAACTTATAAAGGAGGATTTTACATGAAAAAAGACGTCAATCAAAAACAACAACAGCTAAAAGCATTCCGAGTAAGTGATAAAGATCAGCCTCTAACAACCAACCAAGGATTAAAAATATCGGAAGATGAACATTCACTAAAAGCCGGTGAACGAGGACCCACTTTATTGGAGGATTTTCATTTTCGTGAAAAAATGACTCATTTCGATCATGAACGAATTCCTGAACGAGTGGTACACGCACGCGGGTCTGCAGCTCATGGAATCTTTGAAACCTATAAATGCGCGAGTGACATTACAAAGGCTCAATTTTTAAATGGACAAGGAACTAAAACACCTGTCTTTGTTCGTTTCTCTACCGTTGCAGGCTCAAAAGGATCTGCAGATACTGTCCGTGATGTACGCGGCTTTGCTACAAAATTTTATACACAGGAAGGTAATTATGATTTAGTTGGTAATAATATACCTGTTTTCTTTATTCAAGATGCCATTAAATTCCCCGATTTTGTACACGCTGTAAAGCCTGAACCGAATAACGAAATTCCTCAAGCTCAAAGTGCCCATGATACGTTTTGGGATTTCATTGCAAATAATCAGGAATCTGCCCATATGGTCATGTGGCATATGTCCGATAGATCCATCCCACGAAGCTATCGAATGATGGAGGGCTTTGGTGTTAATACCTATCGCCTTGTCAACGCTGAAGGAAAAGCACACTTTGTTAAATTTCATTGGAAACCTATACTTGGGGTTAAATCATTAGTATGGGATGAGGCACAAATCATCGCTGGAAAAGACCCTGATTTTCACCGTAGAGATTTATGGGAATCCATCGAACGAGGCGATTTCCCAGAGTGGGAGCTTGGTGTCCAACTTATTCCCGTTGAGGATGAATTTAATTTTAGCTTCGATATTCTCGATGCAACAAAAATATGGCCAGAGGAAGAAGTTCCAGTACGTATCCTTGGAAAAATGACACTGAACAAAAACGTTGATAACTTCTTTGCTGAAACGGAACAAGCTGCATTTCATGTTGGACATGTTGTACCTGGTATTGATTTTTCAAATGATCCTTTACTACAAGGTCGCTTGTTCTCCTATACAGATACTCAGTTAATAAGACTTGGAGGACCGAACTTCCATGAAATCCCTATTAATAAACCAATTTGTCCCTTCCATAATAACCAACGAGATGGCTATGGCCGACAAACCATTAATGTCGGGCAAGTTAGCTACCATAAAAACTCCTTAGCCAATAACTCACCCTCCCCTGTCTCTGAAAGCGACGGAGGATATAAACATTATGAAGAAAAATTGGAGGGACACAAAGTACGTGCACGTAGCGATAGCTTTAAAGACCATTTTTCACAAGCAAGATTATTCTGGCTCAGTATGACCGATATGGAGAAAGAGCATATTATTAATGCCTTTAGCTTCGAACTTGGAAAAGTAAAAAATAAAGACATTCGAAAACAAGCTGTAGATATGTTTGCTCATGTCAGCTACACACTTGCATCAGCTATTGCTGATCAAATTGGTATAGTACCACCAATCCAAGTAGAAGTACCACATACTCAACAAACCTCACCTGCTGTTAGCCAAATGATCAATGCAGTCGAAAGTGTTAAATCTTTTAAAGTAGCTCTGATTGTAACAGAAAATAGTAGTGAAAACTTAAACGAACTAATGGCTACATTGTTAAGTAAAAATATAGTGGTTGAACTTGTGAGTACTAAGCAAGGCATCCTAAATGGCTTTGAAATTCAAGAAACATTAGCTACTACCTCCTCCGTTCTTTATGATGGGGTTTATGTGACTGGAGCTTTCCAGAATTCTGATCAGCAATCAAAAGCACTACAATTCATTGAACAAGCCTATCAGCACTGTAAAACAATAGGCTATACGGAAAATGTTTCGTTTTTACAGCACCTTGCCAATAAAAATGGTGTTGCAAACAATCTGAATTCTTTTATTCGTTTCCTTGCTAAGCATCGACATTGGGTACGATAATGAATGGAAAAGCCAGCTAACGTATTGAATCTGTTAGCTGGCGTATTTCTCTTATTTAATTCGTGTAAATTCCTTTTCATTTCCGTCAACAAATTCAACATCGACTTCAATGGATTGGTAGTTGGCTTCAATATTAAATACTTTAATTACTTGATCGATTACCTCATCATTAGGTGTTGTCGAATCGAAATTTAACTGCTTAAATAATGGCTCTAATTTTGTATAAGCTTCATCCCCTTGCAGTCTTTCATTCTTACGGTCATCCTGTAACTTCGCTTCTATACCTGATTTTTTGTCTTCATATTCTACCTCATATGACTCTGTTGCAGAATAATCAACATCTAATGAAAACTCTAAAAAATTAAAGGTCATTTGGTCTGTTGGCGTATCACCAGTCTGCTGTGTACCATTTTGATTTGCTGGTGCGTTAGTAGGTACGTCCTTTACTTCATCCTTATTACAGCCATAAAGAATAACAGTCATTAAAGAAATCGTTAATAAAAATTTCAATTTCAAATTATACACTCCCTTCTTTCCATATTATTTCCCCATCCCGCTATAAACTAACCCAAAAAAGACATCTCCTTTGATGAGGAAATGTCCTTTTAATGACACGCTAATTAATAATAGAAGTTGCGATCAACTTTATTTTCTTGAATAGCCTTTGCTAAACGGACTGTTGAGATAGCCAAGTCAGCATATGACACACTCTTCGTAGCATTAAAGTTGTTTTGCTGTGCATCAATTAGACCCATACCATGTGCTAAAGCAATATAGCCTGTATACGCTGGATCAATTGAAGTTGCATCAGCAAAGTTTAATTTATAAATATCTTTATATTTAGCAACATTGTCTAATTGTAATAGTTTGATTGACCACTCTGCAAACTCTTGACGAGTCAGAGTCGCATCCAATGCAAATTGATTTGCAGGCTGTATGATCCCCATTTTAACAGCTTGTTCTACTACTCCATAGAGTGGATGCTTTTTATCAATATTGTTAAAGGATTGCTTTTCACCATCTCCATTACCATAGTAACCATATGTTAAGGAATGTAATAAAATTTTCAATGCTTCTCCTTTTGTCACAGCAGCATCCGCATTAAAGTTTGCTAGATCTTTTACCTCTAACACATTTTGATTTAATAAATAATTTAACTCTTTGGCAGCCGTTGGGTGAGAAATAACAGGCTTCTCTTTTGAGTCATCTTCATTATTTAACCATTCACCAGAAATAGCATCAATCTGGTTAAATAAACTACCATTGTAAGTAGGAGCATACACTAAATCATAATGTTGTTTATTTTCCGTATCTTGTTTTACATATTGTAGTTTCAATGCAAGTGCCTTGCTATAGGCTTCTTTTGCTTTGTCGGCTGAAATGACCTTATTGATAGACGGCCAGCTATCTATCTTTTGCTTATATACACTTAGTGAGCGTAAAGATCCATCAGAGCCAATACCTACATATAAGCCATCTCCTACAACTGCAATTCCATTCATCATGCGTGGGAAGGTGAAGTAATATTCCTTACTATATTGATCAAATACAGCATCCTCGATTGGCATTGAATACTCATGTAGATATGAAGGTGTCCATTCCTTCAAGTAATCAGTTGCCTTCTTCAATGCAGCGTCCTTCGAAATAGCGTTTACTTTGTTATCTACTAAAAAATCTCTCGATAGGTCATGATACTGAACTAGTTCACCTGTCGCCTTATTGATTTCTAAAGAGCTACCAGATCCACCATTGCCATACATATACGTATAGTTTACAGAGTATATCGTCTCACCATTGTCATTTTCTCTTTCATCTACTAATTCTATATTGAGCTTCGCTTTACTCTCATCAACCTTTAAGAAATTTTTCGCGAACTCTTCAGCCTCAGCTGCCGTCATACCGTTCTTTCTTGGTGGTAATGGCTGTGCTGAAATTTTCTCAACACTCTTTGTCTTCGGCAATTGCTCAGTAAAACCATTTGCTGTCTGCCATTGCCCATTTAGAGCATGTACACCATTGAACCCTGTGGCAGGCGTATACACAAGCTTCACATTACGTTGATTAGATCTGTAGTCGTAATCAATATAATAACGAAGCTCGACAGCTAAATTATCACGAACTTGTGCCAGCATATCTTCCTCATTCTTTTTTTGATCTAAACGATCAAAGGAAGCTTTACTAATAGATTCTGCATTACTAGACATCCCCGTAATTTCACCATTTGCCAGAACATGAATAGTAATACTTTGATCTCCAATAAGAACCCCATTATAAATTGGTGAATAGACAAAGGAGTAAGTAATTGGTTCTGATAACGGTCTAGTAATATTAAAACCATATTCGTTATAATCATCACGAAGTTTGTAATTATCCGAATCAACAAATTTACCCAGGAATTTTTGTGCAATTTTTTGCGCCTCATTCTCTGAATACTTTGCTGGATAGATTGCTTCTGCTATATTTGCAGGCTGATAATAAAAACTTTCTAGTTCTAAATCATCGCCCTTAAATACAAAACTACCATGTGCATCTTTACCATTAATTGTCTTATAGAAGTTTAGTTCATATCGAACCGTTGTATCATCTCTATAAAAATGACCTGGTCCAGAATTAAAGTCATTATCCGCTACAAATTTGAACTCTTCTGGGAATAGTGAACGTAATTTTTTTATCAGCATGTTTTTTGTAACTTTTGTTTCAGTTGAAGCTACCTGAATTTCGATACGCTCCGATGATTCCTTTACATTTGCAGATACATGCGAAATTGGTGCTAAAATACCAACAGAAAATGCTGTTGACGTCAAAATAATACCTAACTTTTTAAATTTACCCAAAATATCCCTCCTAAAATACTATTTACCATAATTATAATGTATTTTCCGATATTTAGACATGTTTTTTACAGATAATTTCCACTTAGAAGAAAATACATTGGGTAAACCCTATTTTCCTTCCTCATGTTATTTCTTCACCACATCAAAATTGGCTCCAATTAATACCCAATTTTGAGGGAATGGTAGCCCCAACTTCCAATAACCAATACCACGGAGATTATATTGTTTAATAAGATTGAATTTTGCTTGAATAGATCTAGCATCTTCAAACCACACCATATGTGCCCTACCTTGCTCATCATAGTATTCAAAGAATGGTGCTTGGGCCCGCCAATCAAACTGAATTGCTGCATTATAACGTTTGGCAATTTCAATGGCTCTTTGTGGGCTAAGTGCTTCCGCGTACGGTCCACCCTGTACAAAAGGTAACGTCCAGTCATAGCCATATAAATTTTGTCCAAGCATAATTTTACTTGCAGGTATTTCACTAATCGCATATTTTACAACAGCTTCTACCTCAGGGAGAGGCGAAACGGCCATTGGCGGTCCTGCAGAATATCCCCATTCATAGGTCATGAGTAAAACAAAGTCGACTATTTCTCCATGCGCCCTATAATCATGTGCTGCTGTCCATGGACCTCGTTCACTATCACTTGTTTTTGGAGCTAGTGCGGTAGACACTGTATATCCTTGAGCATGGAATTTTTCGACAGCTCTTCTTAAAAAATTGTTATAAGCTTGTCGTTGATCTGCTGGCAAATTTTCAAAGTCAAAGTGGATATCTTTCACTTCCCCAAGTCGCTTTGCTTCTGCAAGAATATTATCAAATAATAAATCTTGAACAGCCGTACTTTGAAAAATATCTCTCGCTAACTCGCCACTAAAACTAAAATTCTCCAGATTAGAAATAACCATAGCCAGAGATGCTCCTGTATCATCCGCAATTTGTGTCACACCTTGACTCGGTGGTCTCTGTAGGGTTCCATCCCTTCTTGCCTCATAACTGAATAAAGCTAAATATGTTAAATAGGGACCCGCTTCCCTAGCCTGATTCAAGAGGGCCTCGCTAACAGATGTTCCTCTGGGCTCTAAATACGCCAATGTTTCTGCCCTAGTTTTTGGCGGTTGTGGAATATATACTCTTGTTCCAACAGCTAATGGTTGATTGGGGTTAATACCATTTACTTGAGCAAGCGTTACATAATTAATACCAAAGCGTTGCCCGATTGACCATAAGCTATCGCCTGGCTGTACATAATAAAAGCTTCCGACAATTGGGATCACAAGAGCTTGCCCCACAACTAAACGATTTGGATCGGGAATTTGATTGGCCTCTACAATGCTCTGAACCGTAGTCCCATACGCCTGCGCAATACCCCATAAAGACTCGCCAGCCCGTACAACATGTATTTGAATGATTTTGCCTCCTTCTCGCTTGATAAAATCATACCTATAAATCTTATGAAACCCGATAAGAAAAGATGTCTTGCTACACGCCACAAAAATCTATTACTTCGAATAGTGGATGAATTTTTGGATGGTGTATTTTGTCATCCTTTTTATTAGTGTATGAATAATAATTTCCTAAGGCTTCGGAACCCCCATTCACCTGATTTTTTGTTTGCTATGTATCCTATTGCTGTATTCCATGCACTCGATAATATCCATGTTTTTACTTTCCCTTCATCTTAATGTTTTCAATATATCTAGTGTTCTATCTTCTGCTTCTTCTCTACTATTTGTATAAGAAAACGCAAAATGATACACAACCCTAAAACATTCATCGTACAAACGTTCTATATATGGCATATCCTTCTGTATAAATTCCCCCTCTTTCTACCTTATAAATAAGTCTCTGTACGCTAGTTTTTGTCGCACTTTTCCCGAAATATTTAACGCAACTAGTATCATATGCCTTATTCTTTTCACTATCACCACTCTTGTATAATGAAATTATTGTAAGGAGGTGTTAGATTGCGTTTATTTTACCAGCAAAAAGTAATCGGCAAGAAATCTCGTAAGCTTCAAAAAATTCCATTTTCTATTGATGAGCCTGTTACAACTTTACAAGATTTACTTGTTCAACTTGTGACACAGCAGGTACAACAATTTAATGAAAAAATGGTCGACACACCACTTCATCTTTACTTAACGGATCAGGAATTAGATGACGCAACCCAGTATGGGAAAGTACATTTTGGAGAGAAGAAAAATGATTCTTTACAGTCAGTTGACCAAGCCATGTCCAATATGCTTCAAGCATTTCAAGATGAGCTGTTCTTGGTCCTTCACAATGAGGAGCCGCTAGATTCTCTTACTACACCTTTAACCATACAGGAAGACGATGTTTTTACATTCATTAAATTAACTATGCTTGCAGGACGCATTTGGTAAGGAGGGATATTTCATGACACTTTCACATGAACAAAAAACACATTTTCAAGGTATAGTCGATTCCGCACCTACAGCTATACAGCCATTAGCTGCAGCATTACTAAAATATATGGACAACAGAGATTATGAAATAGAACATCTGATAGCTGCTCAACAAAATTCATCACTTGAAGAGCTATTTAGTGGTCCACTATTTGACGTGCTTACGCTATTTTCTTCACAAGAACGTGCACTAAAGATTAAGAAACTAGCATTACGTTTTGATGCTACAATGTTCCAAACTGATGTTTTACGTCGATCATTTCGTTCATCTCAACCCGTGCAGGATCATCTTTTCCACTGTTTACAATTAATAGAAGAAATGCTGACCTTTGAGGAAATTACTTTGCAGGAGTTACTAGCGAATCATCATCAATACGAGCATGGTACCTATCCCAATTACAGCTCTTACGTTTTGAAGAATGAGAATATAAAAGTAATGGGCTTTAACGTCTTTGAACAGTTGCTTGCTGACGAACTTTCTTTAGAAAACCCTTCTATTGAAGAGGTAGTGGAAAGTATTTTATTTGATGAGCATCACAGTAGCTTTTTCGGTCATCCGTTCATTCGGGGTATTTTTAAGTCCAATAACCACCGTATGCATGAAGCTCTTGGCAAATTATTAGTAGCAGCTGCCCGTCAAGAAGGGCTACGACAAGCAATCGTTGAAAATATTGATCATGGCAATCTTGATGCACAGCTACAAATGATGAAACTTATTCAAAAACATCAACTAACACGCTTCTCCTCTGTGATTCGAGCAGTCGATACTTGGATGGGGCTTGGCTATAATAGCTTTGAAAATCAAAAAGTGACGGAGGAAGTTTTAGCTTTAGCTGTCCAAGCCATCGAACAGGATAACTTTATTGAACAGCTACTAAAGAGTGAACGTACAATTGATATTTATGTCGCATTATGGGCAACTGCTACAAGGGACTATACAAGGCTAGATGCTGTCGTGACAGCACTCTTAAAGCGTAACAAACATATCCAGCTTACAACGCTTGCCTTTTTAAAAAATTTATCTAAGACCTCCTTTACAGCGCCATTTGTGAAGGATTTAATTTTAACGACGAAAGATATCGAGTTATTTGCCTTTGCATGGGGCAATTTCCTCTATGCCAACCACTATATTAATAGCGAGTATGCAAGAGATTATGAATGGGATCAAAACCTTCAAAAATTCATGCAAGAAAATGCACAGTTGCAAGGCATTGAATATCCATTATTCGAACAACTAGAATGGGCTAAGAATGAAGTCACAAAAGAAGGGCTGAATATTACAGGTAAACCTTTATCCTTTGTCCATGTCCATTTATCATTAGAAGATTTAATTTCAACCCAAATTATTTTGGCCCATCATGTACAAGATGAGGTATTATTCCAACGAATTATTGCACAGGCAGATTCCTACTCACCATCAAGTAGAATCGGCTTACTGAATATTTATTGTCTTGATCCTAAAACACAAGGTCAACGTGAATTTTTATTTAATTCTTTACGAGATCGCAGCTCCATCAATCGTTCTCTTGCATTGAAAAAAATACATGCTCTGACACCAACCGAAGAAGAAATCGTAAAAATTGAAGATCTTTTAGCTAATAAATCAGGGGCACTTCGTAAAGAGGCTATCTCCTTGTTAAAAGCTCAACTACAGGACCCGTTATTGCAAAGTGCTGAACGACTGATAAAAGATAGTAAGCAGTTAAAAAGGCTTGGAGGACTTGAATTACTGTTAGAAGCTTCTAAGGACGACAATTTAACGAGTGAGGAAATTACCACTTTATGTTCCTTATTACCAAAAGTAACAAAAAATGAACAAGTTCTGTTAGAACAATTAGTAGCAAGAGATGTACCACAGTATAACGAGCGCAATGGCTTTGGCTTATATACGCCGCATTCCCCTATTCAATATGATCGTATTGCCGATGGGGCCATTCAAATGAATGGTGAAGAACCTTGGCAGCAGCTTGTTCCTTTCTATGTACAGACACCGACACCATTTGAACAATTTTTTCAATATGATATTGAAAAATTGCTGTCGAAGCTTGAGCAACTTATCCAAGTACTTGATGAACATGCTGAACTTGAGTATGAGACGTACCAATGGAATGATACGCCTATTACTACAACGTTAGGACAACAATATAGTGTCCTGACAGATAAAACGGACAGTCGGCGAGATGCTAGTCTAGATGCTTATCCTATTCCTGAGGAAATTGTTCAATGGATTAAGTCATCTCTATTTAGCCGTGAGGACTTAGTCTATTTTAATTTCTACAATAATCTATCAGAATACCCTGCTGCCCATGATCTTTCCGATGCAGCCCATACACTTATTAAACCTTTCTTCCAATACGAAGAAATGAAAGCACGAGTTGTTCAATTTGATTCCTTGAAATATAACTATACGATTCAACAAATTTTCTCTGTGCTATCGCAAGATACCGATAAAATTTCAGGAGAGACAATGTTGCATAAAGAAGCTCTCTCATTACTAGAAAAGCATGCTCCTGAATTTAATAGCTTTGAACAGGCTATCGGCATAATGCTACAGCTATTCAAACAAATCCCTGCAGATCAGTGGCAGCTTGATGTTAGAGAGCAAAGTTATTATTACTATCGTTCTACATCTACTATTATTGATTTGGATGTTATTGAGACATTTGTAGAGCGATGCTGGTCTGGTTACTCAACCTATGGTGAATATGTCAAAATGCTCGCGGTCAATGAAGAGCTTACAAAGCGTATGAAAAACGAAGGCTATAGTGCTAATGTATACAATTTATCACTGTTCCAATATTTAGATGCTATGAAGGCTGGGTTATTGACACAGGATCATTTATTTGAAGCCATCTTTACTGATACACTTGCTTCAGAAATATTTAACGAGCCTAATAAATTACTAGAACGCTATCAGCAGTCATTTGAAGACTTAACAGATTTTTTTGCTATTCGTGAACAAGCGATTGATCGTATTTTAGCCATAGAGCTAAAGCGTGGTGATACACCTACCACTGTAACCAAGCTTGCTAGTAATATTTCTTATTTTGAGGGTATTCATTATTTCTTACAAATTCTACAGGCACTTGATGGAGAAAAGCTTGCGCGAGGTTATATTTGGCAAGCCGAAACGAAAAAGGATGTATTCTCTCGATTGCTAACTAGCTGCTACCCTAAAAAAGAAGAAACGGCACAGCAATTAAAAGAGGCGTGGGAACAAACAGATATTTCAAAAGAACGTTTAATCGAAGCCATGATGTACAACCAGCATTGGATAGACCTTGTCAGTGAGGTCATTGACTGGGATGGATTAAAGGAATCAGCCTGGTATTTTATCGCCCATACAACTGATTCTTTATCAGACTTTGCCAAAGATCAGATTGCCCTCTTCTCTAGCATAACTGCTGAGGATTTTCGTGATGGTGCATTCGATTTAGCTTGGTTCCAAAGTGCCTACGAAACACTTGGTGCAAAAAAATTCAAACTCGTCTATGATGCAGCAAAATATGCTTCTGAAGGAGCCAACCATCGTCGGGCACAGCTTTATGCAGATACGGCTATCGGTAAGCTCAGTCCCAAACCATTTATGCAAGAAATTCAAGACAAGCGCAATAAAGATAAATTACGCGCACTTGGCCTGATTCCTTTAAATAAATCTGATGATAAAGATGCCTTAACACGCTATCAATTTATTCAACAATTTTTAAAGGAAAGTAAGCAATTTGGTGCGCAACGCCGGGCTAGTGAAGCACGCGCAGCCAGTATTGCACTAGAAAACTTAGCTCGCAATGCTGGTGATGGAGAAGCCACACGCTTTACATGGCGTATGGAATTATCAGCCTTTAACGACATCAAGCATTTATTTAAAGCACAACAAATCGAGCAAATTACAGCTCATTTGCAAATTGAAGAAGATGCGTCTGTAGCCATTGTTGTTGAAAAGGATGGTAAACGTCTAAAGAATATTCCTGCTGCATTAAAAAAACATGCTGCTATTGTAACCTTGCAGGAAGCTCGAAAAGATTTACAAGAACAATATAAACGGGCGCGTCCAGCACTGGAACAGGCTATGGAATTAGAAACTGTATTTTCAGCTGATGAGCTTATCAATTTATTAGCTCATCCGATTCTAGCTCCCCTTTTACAAAAGCTCGTCTTTATCAGTGATGAACATGTTGGCATGCTTACTCCAGATGGCTTACAGCTTTTATCTGCTGACATTGTGGCACTGGCACCAACGTCCGCCATCAAGATTGCCCACCCTTATCATCTTCTAGAAAGTGGTCAATGGAGACAGTGGCAAGCCTATATGTTTGAGCACAAAATACAACAACCATTTAAGCAAGTGTTCCGTGAGTTATATCTCATCAATGCAGATGAAAAAGCACAAAAACAATCATTACGCTATGCAGGACATCAAGTAAATCCGTCACAAACAATAGCTTTGCTGAAAACACGAGGCTGGCAAATGAGTTATGAAACAGGGCCTCGTAAAGTGTATTACAAGGAAAATATTGTGGCATCCTTGTATGCACAGGCAGATTGGTTTACCCCAGCAGAAATTGAAGCACCTGCAATCGAAGGGGTTTACTTCTATGATCGTCTAACCGGCAAAAATATCGTGTTAGATGTTATTCCTGCTACGATATTCTCTGAGGTTATGCGAGATATTGACCTTGTAGTCAGCGTTGCTCATATTGGTGGTGTAGACCCTGAGGCAAGTCATTCTACTGTTGATATGCGCAGTATTATTGTAGAAGAATTAGCTAAATTATTGAAGCTAAACAATGTGGAAGTGAAAAAACAGCATGCCCTCATTGAAGGTAAGCTAGCAAGCTACTCCTTACATTTAGGAAGTGGTGTGGTGCATCAAGTAGGTGGTTCGATGATTCCGATTATTGCTGTTCCATCACAGCATCGTGGACGAATTTTCTTACCGATGGTGGATGATGATCCACGCACAGCCGAAATCATGTCAAAACTGTTATTACTAAGTGAAGATACTAAAATTAAAGATCCTGCCATTTTAACTCATATTCGTAGCTATGAACAAATGCGCTAATGTAAGCCAAGTAAAAACAGGTGACAAAACAAGTCACCTGTTTTTATTGTACATCCGTTTTAATCATTTCAAATAATAGTGGTACATTCGTACCTCGTTGCAATGAATGGCAACCTTCCATTAAAAACGACCAACTTTTCTTTATTTTTTCCCTATAAGGTAGCTCTGAACTAACCGGGAGATAGGCTCTCAAATATTCTTCAATTGTGCCAGATAGATTGTCCATAAACGCATCTGCTTTTTGTATTTTTTCTGTTGGGATTTCATTGCGCTCATCCCATAAAACATGCTCTAAATTCGTAGAGAAATAAAACAATTGATAAGGTACTTTCATACGATTAATGCTAAAATGGTCGTTGGCAATTAAAATTTTAGCATTCTTCGCTTTCATGTCATTACGTTGTTCAATTTGTTCCTTACGCTTAGCTGACTTCACTAGAATAGCATCCTCAGTATAAAATAAATTTTGCTCAATTTTCTCATCTACCTTGACACATTCTGGTGCAATAAAGCAACCATCCGTATCTGTAATATGAACGACAGCAGTTAAATCATTTGCTAAAAATTTATATTTTTCAAGATAGCTTTGGATTACTCGTACCACACTATTTTTAATATTCGGGATACGTTTATGGGCATCCCATTTTGTCAAAATATCTTCACGTTGTACATCAAAACGTATTGTTGAATTCGCAAAGTGAGCATCTAAATAATCCTCTAAAATGATTTGCTCCGTTTGTCCTTCCACAATGATTAAGAGTACCTTTTTAGTCATGCTGAACACCCGCTTTACGAAAAGCACGTTTAATTTTAAATGTTTTGGTTTCCTTATAGACATCTTCATCCTGTCCACCAAGTTGAATAGCACGTAAGTAGACATCCCTAGCATTATTTACTTCTTTAATGCCTTTTAGCTGCATATAGCGGTGATTTTCATTTGTCGTTGTAAACCATAAGTTTTTAATAGCTAGCACCTCTAACACACGTAGATTATGGGATGTAAAAATAAGTTGTCCTTTTCCATCCTCATCTATCACTGTTAACAACTCCCCCAACAAATATTCAAATACTCCCGAATCTAATTCATCAATAACCACACAGGCATTCGGATTATTGTAGACAGCAATCAATACACTAAGAACAGAAATGATCTTTAAAATCCCCTCAGACTCCGTTCGCAGTGGTAATTCCCTCTCTCCACGCTGTGATAAAAATTCAAAACGAATTCCCGGCTCACCATTATCCATCATTTGCTTTGTAATTACATTTATTTTAATAGTTAGACCTGGAATAATAGCCGTTAACACACGGTTACTTTGCTCAATTACTTCACATAATGCATAGAATGCATCCTCTGGTAATATGGCTGGTCCCTTTAAATCGTATGGTATTAGACCTCTCGTTTTCTCTAAATGAATACTAAACGGCATGATCCGTTCTTCAAATAATGGTGCTATATTTTGATTATTAACAACATGTAAGTCTCTATTAAAATCAACCGCAATATTTTGAAGTAGTTGCATCTCTTGCTCCGAAAGTCGTTCCTGTAACAATGGCTTTACATCTTTATGGAATAGAAATGACATATATTGCTTTCTTGCTAACTGTTGAATAACAAGTAATTGGATACGTGCCTGCTCACTTAAATCAGCCAGTTTTGATTGACGAATTCGGACGTCTTTCTCTGTTACAGCTACTAATATCTTTGAACGCTTCCCTTTAGCATTTTCTCGATAGCTAAGACGTTCTAGCGTTGTATATAACCGATGCTGATCCTCCTGTAGCTCCACATAGTAATTTACATAAAACGTCCCAAATTGATTTTCAACTAAAAATTCGACATCTATGCAGGCTGTTTGCTCACCTGCTAAGATAAGCCGCTTCTCTTGTGAGGGTAGCTTCACTTCAGCAAGCCAACCTGATATAAGTGTCTTTAATATTTCAAATGCATCCACAATGGTTGTCTTTCCAGAGCCATTTTGTCCATACAGCCCTACAACATTTGCTTGTAGAAATGTCTCAAAATTTACTCCTAGTACAATTTCGCCTTGTCTTACATTTCGTAAATTTTGTATGTTCATCTTTTTTATTTTAATAATCGCCATTTGCTAAACATCCTTTTAACCTTTTTCCTTATTATAATGAAAATTGTTATATTTTATAACAATTTCAATCTTAAGTATTGACTAGCCTAAAGCCTATGGCAATTATCGCAATAGGCATATGTTAGAAAAAATGAAGAAAGGTGTGTTTCATTGGTTTATCCTAGATTAGCTCCTGATGATTTTAACAGTCAATTTCGCCCAGGTATGAAAATATGGGTAACACTCCCCACAGGTACTTATTCAGGTACATTGATTCGAACATTTGGCACTGGAGGAAGAACAGCTGAAATCCAGCTAGATAACGGTCAAATAGTGACTGTGGATGTTAGTCAAATTACTGCCGCAGGTACAGGTACACCACCTGGTAGTTCCTATCCTCCGCCATATCCACCACCCTATCCTCCACCTTATCCGCCGCAACCATACCCTCCACGTCCATATCCGCCACAACCTTATCCACCGCAACCCTATCCTCCACGTCCATATCCACCACAGCCCTATCCGCCGCAACCTTATCCACCACGTCCAGGAGGGCAATATCCCGGTTTCCCACCACCATTAATACCAGGATTGCCGAATATTTTACCAGGTATCTTCGGTAATCCTCGACCATAGCCAACTAGAAAAGGTTATTTCTTTGTTCATCTTTGAATAAAGAAATAACCTTTTTTTCATTTTATTCCCATAATAAAAATGACAGAAAACCATAACATTCTCAAGCATATCGGACATTACAAAATAAGTAAAAAGCCCTAACAAGGAGTTGAAAAATAGGATTTCCACCAAATTTTTAATTCAATTGAAATCGACTAGTTCCAAGCAAACTTCTTTTTTATACTAGTAATCGTACGAGTTTTTGTAAAAATACAGACTAAAATACAAAATAGACAGACTAAAAAACTAAATTCTACTCTTTAATTTTATAAATCTAGACTTTAAATAGTAAGTTTTCTGGGTTGTGAATCAATTTTTTTGGCAGTATAGTAGTTTAATGTTAGGGGATAAATAGATTACTTTGCATTCATAAATATTTAATATGCATCTGGACTTCTACGAATAACATCACAATCTTCAATGTGCAGTACATTGACTAAATTATCCATTTCTTATCCTTAGCTTGAAATATTTGTTATATCATATTAGGAGGAAAAGTATGAAAAAAAGCAAGAAGCAGCATATGTCCATTAGCAAAAAACTAACCGTAATAATGGTAAGTATTTTATTATTATTTGGTTTAGTTACTTTAGGCCTTTCTTATTATATTGTCAGAAATAGTAATTTAACAGATATGGATCAATCACTCTCTGACAAAGGTATGATCTTAGCAAAAACGATTGATATCAATACGTTGAAATCAATACTAGATAATCCAACAAACAGTAACTCCGACGCCTTAAAATTAACGAGAGAAATGGATGCGATCAATGACAATTCTGATAGCATTACCAATCTATTTTTAATTACGGTTAATGGAGAAAATATTAATGCACCTGTTCTTTCATCTAGTATACTAGAACTAGGTGCTGAATATAATCAAGATATGATTGCTATGGGTCTATCTCCCGATTTCCTAGCAAGAATCAAAGAGGTTTTTAACACAAAAAAAGCAACAGCAACAGATATTTATAGCGATGAGTTTGGTAGCTACAAAACGGGTCTCACACCCATTTTAGATGAAAATGGTGATATGTTGGCTGCATATGCCATTGACTATGACGTATCAATGGTAACTGGAAAAGCCATGTCTGAAGCTCTATGGACATTATTAGTCACTGTTATTTTCTTAATTGGTTCATCTATTGCTGTATACACTCTTTTGAGAAAAAAATTAACACCAATTCAACAGCTTTCCTTACAATCTAAAAAAGTAGCAGAAGGTAATTTAGAGCTTGAACCATTATCCGTTACTTCTACAGATGAAATAGGAACGCTCACACAAAACTTTAACTTAATGATTGAAAATCTAAAAACTGTCATTAAAAGTACAACAAACGTTTCTGCTCGTGTGTCAAACACAGCCAACGTTTTATCGGCAAATATGCAGGAAGCTTCCGATTCTTATAATAATGTAGCTTCTTCTATGCAAGAAATTGCGAGTGGCGCGGATCTTCAAGTTCAAAAGGCAAAAGAGAGTACGATTACTATTGAAGAAATGAGTATTGGTATCCAACGCATTGCAATGACATCCAATCAAATTTCAGAATCCTCTATCTTAGCATCAGAGGAAGCTGAAAAAGGTAATGAATCGACAAATAAATCAGTTGCACAAATGAATGCGATTAGTAAAGCTGTAAATCAGTCTGCTGCTTCTGTTAAATTGCTTGGCGATCACTCCAATAAAATTGAAGAAATTGTGGGCATTATTACGGGAATCGCTTCCCAAACAAATTTACTGGCATTGAATGCAGCCATCGAAGCTGCCCGTGCTGGAGAAGCTGGTAGTGGGTTTGCAGTGGTTGCTGACGAGGTACGTAAGCTTGCTGAACAGTCTGAGGCATCTGCACGGGAAATTTCTACACTTATTTCTCATATCCAGCATGATACAAACGAATCTGTCAATATCATGGTTCACGCTGTAGAAGAGGTTGATCATGGAATTGTCATGATTAATGATTCAGAAAAATCATTTAGCCAGATTCTAACTTCCATTCATCATGTAACAGGACAAATTCAAGAGCTTTCTGCTACGATTGAAGAAATGGCAGCTGGTATGGAAGAAGTAACATCTGCTGTTAAAGATATGGAAGACTTCTCTATCAATTCAAAAGACAATACGAGAGCAGTTGCCGCAACTTCTGCCTCTCAGCTGAATACCGTACAACGAGTTTCTGAAGAAGCTCAAGTATTATCCGAGTTATCTGATGAACTATTAAATGTTGTTAATACCTTTGTAGTGAAATAAAAAAGCGAAAGGGCTGCTCTTATAAGGAGATGTATGTCCGTTAGAATTCTGAGAATGATTCATTTTCTGTGGAACTAATGGCATAAACACTCCTTCATAAGTGTCTGCCCTTTTCTAAAATAGGAGTTGTCATGATTGAATAATAAACGAGAATTTGATGTATACCCATTAGAGAATAATACGCATTCTTATGAGCCACAAACTCTACCATCCAATCGTACACAACTGTTGAACGAAGAAGATTTACTAGCCTATCAAACTTTAAACCAAACATTAGCTGACTACGATCAAAACACCACAATACCTGACGTATTTTATCAGGCAGCACAGCAATTTGCTGAACGCATTGCATTATCCTTTAAAAATGGCAAGATGACCTACCATCAGCTAAATGAACAATCCAACCAAGTTGCTCACATGCTAATAGCAAACGGTCTGCAAAAAGGAAACTATGTGGCAATCGTTATGGAACGAAGTAAAGAAACAATCATCAGCCTTTTAGGTGTCCTGAAAGCTGGTGGTGTATATGTTCCTATTGATCCAAGCTACCCGAAAGAACGGTGTCAGTATCTATTAAACGATACAGGTGCCCCGTTTATTCTAACAAAAAACGAACATACAGCATTACTGAATGATTTCATACATAATGATTCCCAAACACGTACAGTGTTAACGATCAACCAATCAGAAAAAGGCTACTCACAGGAAAATCTAACTTGTGGAATACATCCATCCGACCTAGCCTATATTATTTATACTTCTGGTTCTACGGGCAAACCAAAAGGGGTTATGCTTAAACATGAATCTGTTATTAATTTGATTACAGATAATCAAAGAATCTACCATTCAACGCAAGACGATGTATATTCTCAGTTTATCTCCTATAGTTTTGACCCATCAGTAACAGAGACTTTTACCGCTTTCTTTTCTGGAGCAAGGCTGCATATGCTAACAAGTGTGGAACGTCTATCGATTGAAGCATTTGCTGATATGATTGGTCGTGAGCAAGTAACCGCTGCCACTGTACCCAATGCTTTCTTTACACAGCTAGCAACACATTTACCTGTGGAATACCGAGAAAAACTGACAACATTAAACTACCTATCTGTTGGTGGCGAAGCCCTATTACCTGCTGTCGTTCAAAAATGGCATGAAAAATTTGGATTAACTACAGAAATTATTAATCTTTACGGACCAACTGAATGTACAGTATTGTCCTCTTACTTCAAGATAAAGGATTCTATAATAGATAAACAATCCAGTATTCCTATTGGCAGACCAATCGCTAATTATGAGATGTATGTTGTTAATGATGATGAGCAGCTTTGCCCAGTTCATGAAACTGGAGAATTATGTATTGCAGGTGCTGGTTTAGCAGCAGGCTATTTACATCAGCCAGAAAAAACGGCTGAGGTATTTGTACCTCATCTATTGAAGCCAGAACAAAAAATGTATCGTACAGGTGATTTAGTTCGCCTATTACCTAGTGGTATTATTGAATTTGTTGGGCGCAAGGATTCACAAATCAAAGTAAGGGGCTTCCGTATTGAGCTTGGAGAAATTGAAACGGTGTTAAGCAATCATCCTAACATTCAGGAAGTCGTAATCATTGCGAAGAAAAAGTCCGATGGTAACAATCATTTATTTGCCTACTATACTGTGACTAGTGGTATACAACTTGAGGAAGATATTTTAAGAGACTACCTGTCAACTCTTCTACCAGATTATATGGTGCCTGAGCGTTTTATAGAATTGCCTGAAATGCCGCTTTCTCCTACAGGAAAAATCGATCGAAAACAACTAGCATCACTGGAAGTGATTTTATCCCGTAGCCATGCATACAGCCCACCCAAAAATAATACACAGCAGCTGCTAGCTACCGCGTGGGAAAAGGCACTTGGTATCGAGCCAATAGGCATTCACGATAATTTCTTCCATATTGGAGGTCATTCATTAAAAGTGCTGGAAATTCTTGTACAAGTGAAAAAGCATATACCATTCTTAAAAATACAAGATTTCTTCCACTACCAAACGATTGCAGAGCTAGATCAATATATTCGTCATTATCAGCCGGAAGCTAATGACGTTCAAGAGCAACCAGCTAATCTTGTTTTTAAGGATTTAATGGAGCCAAGTCCGCTGCAAGTCTCTCAAACCGTAAGGCCCTTGCCAATGACGTCGGTATTATTAACAGGAGCTACAGGTTATTTAGGTAGCCATGTATTATACGAACTGTTAACAGCAACAAATGCACATATTTACTGTCTTATTCGACCAGGTACCCATGCAACGATTGAGGACAAGCTAATGGATAGTATGCAATTTTACTTTGGCAACGATCTTGTTCATCCTATGAAAGAGCGTGTCACAGTTATCCCAGGCGACTTAGGAAAGCAACAACTTGATTTATCTGATGAAGCTGAACAAATGTTGCTGGAAAAAATCAATGCAATCATTCATTGTGGTGCCGATGTACGTCATTTCGGTGCGGCTGACCATTTCAATAATGTCAATGTGTATGGTACTCGCCATTTGCTTGAAATAGCTAAACGAAAACCAGGTATGCATTTCCATTATGTATCAACCATTGGTATTCCAGAGGAGTTAGCTGCCATTCAATGGGGCTCAAATGAGGCAAAAGGTAATTTTAATTACGATGTGAAGCTTAATAATGTGTATACCCAAAGTAAGCTAGAGGCGGAAAATCTTGTTCGAAATGCTGTAAATGATGCCATTCCTATTTCCATTTATCGTGTAGGAAATTTAAGTTGTCACTCTGAAACAGGCAAATTCCAACGTAATATTGATGACAATGCCTTTTACCGTATGATTAAATCGATGCTTTATTTAGGTAAAACACCTACCGCACAATGGCATGTTGACTTTACTCCTATTAATTATGCGAGCCAAGCACTCGTTTCTCTGGCGAATCAGCCAGCAGCAAACGGTCATGTCTTCCATTTATGTAATCCTGTATCGCTTCCTTATTTAGAATTAATCGACATGATTAAGGAATTTGGCTATGATCTATCAATCGTTTCAGCACAGGAATATACAAATTGGCTATTGTATAGTGAGCATACAAAAGAAGCACAGGAATATTTATCGTTAGCCATTGCTCAGCTTGAAGGTGATGGAGCTGGTGATTCCCCGTTTATTTTCAATTGCAAAAAAACACTAGAATTTTTAGTCAATACGAAAATTGAATGTGCAGTACCTAATACAGCCTTTATTCACAGAATGATTCAATATGGAATAGATACAGGCTACTTCCCTGCTCCAAGTCAAGTCAACATAAGATAATCAAACAGGATATACAGCTATTTGCATATCGTTAACACTAACAGAGTGGGATACTTTTTTAAGTACACCTCTCTGGTGTTTAACGAAAATTTAAGAAATACAGGCTTTTGCAGAATCAGCAATGAGCATTGCTTGGTTGGGCATGTGCTATAAACCTCATTTGTTTGATACCATTAATATTAAGCGAGCCAAGAAAGAACTTTCTAACTCGTTCTCGATTCACAACATCTTTTATCCATCTACTGAAACAATTACAATGTTTAATAGAGAGCTGCTTCCATTTCTATAACAAAAAGGAGGAGAAATTAATAACTTCTCCCCCTTTCATAGTGTTGAAAAACAAAACCATCCATAGAATTTATGTGAAAGGTGAAAAAGGATTTCCGTTGCAGGCTACTTGCTTTCCTGTGGGCGAGCGCCGAGCCGCTTCCTCTGCTACCGCTTCGTGCAGGGGCTCGCCTGTCTCGCTATTCCCACGGGAGTCAAGTAGCCTTCCACTCCAATCCATAAAAATGTTCACTTTTTAGCAAAAAAGTGAAGGTATTCACTACTCTTTTATGGAGGGGTGTTGTCACACATCACTTCTCCAAATTGAAAGTAAGAGGCTATCCTCTCTTATAATATAAATAATGGGCTATTTTGTTCAGGAAAAGACACTTTTGCAGAATGGTTGATTGGAGTGGAGCCAGTGTCACTCCTAGGGGATTTAGCGTCACAGGTGAGACCCTGGAGCGAACGCAGTGAGTGAAGCGACTCATCGGACGCCCCCTGGAAAGGACGCTGGCGGAACGGAAATCAACCCCTCGCCTTACAAAATTGCTTATTATACCGTTGACATTACCTTTTTTCAACAACATGAAAGGAGGAGAAATTAATAATTTCTCCCCCTTTTTTAAGTCGTCTAATCGACTCTCTTATTTAAATAAGTCTGGATACATCTCTTTTGCTAATGCTTCCATTCCATCTATTGTGTTGTAGCCATAACCAAACATGTAATTATAATCTACGATATAAATTTGTTTATTTTTAATAGCTTTCATGCTTGAAAGTTTAGGATTTGCATAAATTTCTTCGCGTACTTTTGTTAGATCAGAACCATCCCAGTTAGGAAGAATTAATACATCTGGATCTGCTGCAATTAATGTTTCAACACTTACATCGCCTGTTTCATCTTTGAAAATGTTATCTAATTTAACCATTTTGAATGCGTCATTGAAGAATGTTTCATCATGAGCTGGGTATACAAAAAGCTCTTTTGGATCATTTGTATGCAAATAAGCAAAAGTTTTTTCTTCTTTAATACTTTCTAATTTTGAAGAAATGTTTTGTTGTCGCCCTTTTAATTCTTTAATAAAGCTATCCGCTTTATCTTGCACTTTGAAAATTTTACCAATATTTTCGATATCTTTGTAAATAGAATCATATGTGCCACCTGTTACAGATGATTCTAAAACATATGTTTTAACGCCCATTTCATTAAGTGAGTCTACTGTCCCTACGCCCCATTCAGCATTATCAAATAAGCCACCGCGACCAAATACAAGATCAGGATCAGTTCCTAATGTAACCTCTTTCCCTACATACTCATCACTTAAAATATTTAACTTAGCGTATTCTTCTTCTACAGATTTATCGACTGCCCCAAAGTTTGCTCCGACACCAACGATTTTATCACCTAATCCTAAATGTAATAATAATTCTGCTGCTGGGCGTGTATTAGCCATAATTCTTTCAGGTGCTTTATCGAATACTTGATCTTTCTTTTCCCACGTTGAGCCTCCCTCAGCTTTTGCAAAGTTAGCAACTGTCAGTGGATAATAATCTTTTGTTTGTGTTTCCTCAGCTGTATTTTTTGATGTGTTACCACAAGCTGTTAATGTTAATAAAGCTGCTAAACCAATTCCTAATAATAGTTTTTTCTTCATGGTTTTCCTCCTATAGTCCATATGCAAAGCCTAATCCGTTTGTCACTGGATTAGTAAACGTTTGACATTTAATATGATATAAAGCTTCTATTGTTTCCGGTGTTAAAACCTCTGCTGGTGTGCCATGCGCATAGATTTCACCATCTTTTACTGCATAGAGATAATCACAGTAATGGGCTGCCATTTCTAAATCGTGAAGCGCTGCTAAAACACCGATATTTAAACTTCTAACACAGGATAGTATTTCGATTTGATAACGAATATCTAAATGGTTTGTTGGCTCATCCAAAATCATAAATTTAGGCTGCTGAGCAATCGTTCTTGCTAAAATAACTCGTTGCTTTTCGCCACCAGATAGTGAAAGAAAACTACGCCCTCTATAGGATTGTAAGTTCGTGCGCGTTAACGCCTCTTCCACAATGTCAAAATCCTTTTGGTTATCTGACTCTAGCATTTTTTTATGAGGTGTTCTGCCTAACATCACCATTTGCTGTACCGTTAAATCAAAATGCATTTCATTGAATTGCCCTACTACTCCTAAGTGCTGAGAAATCTTTTTTTCAGGACTCTTCAAAACATCTAAATCATCTAAAAAAACCATCCCTTTTTGAGGCACAAGGCTTTTATAAATACTTTTCAACAAAGTGGACTTTCCGCATCCGTTTGGTCCGATTAAGCCCACAAATTGTTGCTTATTCACATGAATGGATATGTTTTTTACTATTTCCTTTTTACCGATCTTTACCTCTATTTCCTTTGCTACTAATTCCATTGTTCTACCCTCCGAAGTTGTAACCTTTTTTTACAATCATATAGATAAATAATGGCGACCCAATGACAGAAGTAATGATACCAATTGGTAATTCAACGTTTTGGATTAATGTTCGAGACAGAATATCCGCCCAAATCATGAAAAGACCACCTAAGAGCAATGTTCCTAACATTAATCGTTTATGGTCTGCTCCAAAAATGCCTCTCGTGATATGTGGAATAATTAAACCAACAAAACCGATCATACCCGCATAAGCAACCATTGTTCCTGTAATGAGCGAAGTAAGGATCATGTACAATTTGCGATAAGCACTTAGATTGATACCTAATGTGATAGCTGATTCATCTCCAAGTAGCATTGTATTTAGCACACGATGTTGGAAAAGGAATAACGCAGCCCCTAGCACAATCACAATTGTTAAAATCGGTGTTTTATCCCAGCTAGCAGATGCCAAGCTTCCCATAGACCAAAACGTAACGGTTTTAATGCCCTCAGCATTATTCGCAAAAAAGATAATAAGACTTGAAAAAGAACTACATAATGCTCCAATGACAACACCTGATAAAACAAGTTTGACTGATGTCGCTTTACCACCAATGCTGGATAAGATCAGCACTGCCATAGAGGTAATCATCGCCCCTGCAAATGCTCCAAAGGCTACCCCAAACTGTGCCAACAATGCACTACTTCCAAAACCAACTAGAATGGCAAAGGTTGCACCCAATGACGCCCCTGAAGAAATACCAAGTATGTATGGATCAGCAAGGGGGTTTTGTACAACCGCCTGCATGACAGTTCCGCATAGTGCAAGTCCAACGCCAATCAATAATGCAAAAATCACACGAGGCATTCTGACCTGTAAAATAATATTCAAGTAGGATTCGCTATCCACATTATCAAGCGAGCCAAGCTTCCCGTTGGATATAGTATGTAGCAAAATATCCATTGATTGCTTAAAAGGTATGCTGACTTGTCCTATTGATACAGAAAAAACGGCAGATATTAAAATGGCACCTATTAAAAGCAAGATAATAACATAATAAATATTGCCCATTCCTATTCTGTTAGCTTCCTGATTATCCAAGATTTCACCTCTATCTAACAAACTATTAGTTAATGATAACGATTATCATTTTCATTTTGTATTGTAAGTGATAATCTTTTGAAAAACAACAGGAAAATTTTTAATTATAGATTATTCATACATTTAGTAGATGAATAATCCACTAATGGCGCTTTCATTCACTAAAATTATTTTTTCGTTGAGCATAACAACAATAAGTTCAAAAATCCCATTTATTATATAGAAGAGAAAATTTAGGAATTTCCAATTAACTAATTATAGTCAAAAATTAAATGTAAAAATGCTTGCTTTTATTTTTAACTATGGGCTTGGTTTATGATTATCTCATTGGGAACTAGAGGAATTAGCTATAGGAGAATTGCTATTAGACCCCCCTCACCTAACTACCTTGACTAGAGGTTAGGCAACAGGAAAATCAGCAATCGATGATGGAGGTAATTTAAACAATTTATTGGAGCTATGATGAAATCACCCTGCTGTTATATGGATCATCAACTATAAAAAAATCTCATTGGAAAAAGAGTACTGAATGGGACAAATATAGAGGGATATACTTGTTACAAGCGCTGTGCATTTAAGGTATTCATTATAAAAACCACTTCCCATAAAATTATGGAAAGTGGTTATGTTTAGTCAAAAATTTTAGCTGAAACTAAAACTTACATCATGCCTGGCATACCGCCCATGCCGCTCATATCTGGCATTGCTGGTGCCGCTTCTGGAATATCTGCTACAACTGCTTCTGTTGTTAAGAATAGCGCTGCAACTGATGCTGCATTTTGTAGAGCTGAACGAGTTACTTTTGCTGGGTCCACTACGCCTGCTTCCATCATGTTTACCCATTCGCCAGTAGCTGCATTGAAACCAATGCCAACTTCTTCACGTTTTAGGCGATCCACGATGATTGAACCTTCAAGACCAGCGTTATTAGCGATTTGGCGAACTGGTTCTTCTAAAGCACGTAAAACGATTTTCACACCTGTAGCTACGTCGCCATCTACTGATTCAGCTGCTTTTTCAACTGCTGCATAGACGTTAAGAAGGGCTGTACCACCACCTGATACGATACCTTCTTCAACAGCGGCACGAGTAGAGTTTAGAGCATCTTCAATACGAAGTTTACGTTCTTTAAGCTCAGTTTCTGTTGCAGCACCAACTTTGATAACTGCTACGCCACCTGCTAATTTTGCAAGACGTTCTTGTAATTTTTCTTTATCGAATTCTGATGTTGTTTCAGCAAGTTGTGCACGGATTTGACCAATGCGTCCTTCGATTGCGTCTGCACCGCCAACACCTTCAACGATTGTTGTGTTGTCTTTTGTTACAACAACTTTTGCTGCACGTCCAAGTGAAGAAATATCCGCTGATTTTAGGTCTAAGCCTAATTCTTCAGTAATTACTTGACCACCAGTTAGGATAGCGATATCTTCAAGCATTGCTTTACGACGATCACCGAAGCCTGGTGCTTTTACTGCTACAGCATTGAATGTACCACGAAGCTTGTTCACAACAAGAGTTGCAAGTGCTTCTCCTTCCACGTCTTCAGCAATGATTACTAATGGACGACCTTGTTGTACCACTTGTTCTAATAGTGGTAATACTTCTTGAATGTTTGTAATTTTTTTATCAGTAATTAAAATGTATGGGTTATCAAGAACCGCTTCCATTTTATCTGTGTCAGTTACCATGTAGTGTGAAGCATAGCCACGGTCAAACTGCATACCTTCTACTACATCAAGTTCTGTTGTGAAGCCTTTAGATTCTTCGATTGTGATAACGCCGTCGTTACCAACACGCTCCATTGCTTCAGCGATCAGTTGTCCAACTTCATCATCTGCAGCAGAAATAGCAGCAACTTGTGCAATTTCTTCTTTATTGCTTACTGGACGAGAAATAGCGTGTAATTCTGTAAGTGCAGCAGCAACTGCTTTATCAATACCTTTGCGGATACCTACAGGATTTGCACCAGCCGTAACGTTTTTCAAGCCTTCACGAATAATTGCTTGTGCTAATACTGTTGCTGTTGTTGTACCGTCACCAGCGATTTCATTTGTCTTAGAAGCAACCTCTGCTACTAATTTTGCCCCCATGTTTTCATATGGGTTTTCTAGCTCGATTTCTTTAGCGATTGTTACACCATCATTTGTAATAAGTGGTGAACCGAATTTTTTTTCTAAAACAACATTACGTCCTTTTGGTCCTAATGTTACTTTTACTGTATTCGCTAATTTATCTACACCTTGTAACATTAATGAACGAGCGTCTTCTGAGAATTTAATATCTTTTGCCATGAGAATTTACCCTCCTGAAATGGAATATTCGTTAAGCTTCTTCAATATATTTATATCAATTTCATCTTATTGTCATTTTCGTTAAACAAACAATAAGCCTTCACCTTTATTTAAGGTGTGAATAATGTACTTATTCAATAATTGCAAGAATATCGCTTTCGCGTAAAATTAGGTATTCATTACCTTCAAATTTAACTTCTGTTCCAGCGTATTTAGAGAAAATAATGCGGTCGTCAACTTTAACGTCAAGCTCTACACGTTGCCCGTTCTCTAATACACGACCTGTCCCAACTGCTACTACTTTACCCTCTTGTGGTTTTTCTTTTGCAGAGTCAGGTAGTACAATACCGAATGCAGATTTCTCTTCTACCTCGATTAGTTCAATTACAATACGATCTCCTAGTGGTCTTAACAAGTGAAACAACCTCCTAATAATTAAATAATTGTTAAAATTTATTAGCACTCTATATCAATGAGTGCTAACACAATTATTATGATAATCAATCACACTTTTTTTTGCAAGCCAGAACTTCGAAAAATTTTGTTTTCTTTCCATATTCCTCTACAATAGAAAGGAAGCATATGAATGGAAAGGATTTTGACTGTGACTAATTCTCAAAAAATAACGAAACATAAAAAAACAGCCCTGTATGTCTTATTAATTTATATCGTGATGCAGATTTCAAGCAGATGGCTGCTCTTACCGTTTCATAAGCTCGTTATGAAGATAACTGATCTAGCTTCTGAACAAGCGGCTCCCATTACTCAAGGCTGGTATATTGCCCTTAGTTTTGCTATTGCGCTCATTTTAAGCTTAATCCTAACATCTCGTGATAAAGCCTTTTGGAACATTTATCAAGGAAAAAAGGAAACGATCCCTCTTACAATTGTTTGGGGAATCTTCGGTTTCTTCCTCGTGTTCTTTGGTCAAATGATTGGTGCCGCTATTGAGATGGCTGTTTTCGGTATAGAAGGAGGTTCCCAAAATACCGCAGATATCGTCGCTATAGCTCAAGGTGCTCCCGTTGCTATATTAGCGATTGTTGTATTTGGGCCTATTTTAGAAGAATTCGTCTTCCGCAGAGTCATATTTGGCTCGCTTGTCCAAACAACAAATTTCTGGGTAGCGGCTATAGTAAGTGCCATATTCTTTGCGATTATCCACTTCGACTTCTCGCATATCTTGCTTTATACCATTTGTGGCTTAATATTTGCCTTTTTATATCACAAAACAAAACGCATTTGGACTTCTATTATCGCACACGTTATGCTTAATGGATTTGTGACACTTGTACAATTCTATGCAGAGCCATTGCAAAAGTTTCTTCAAGAACTAGAAAAAATGCAATAATTTTTTGTAAAGTCATTGTAAAGCGGCATTAGAACACAAAAGCTCGGTGTCCCATTGAGGGCACCGAGCTTTATCTATTACTGTTGATTCAATTCTTCTATTTGTCGTCGTTGCTGCTCAAGCGCCTCTTCAATCTGACGTTTTTGCTCCGCTTCCTGTTCTTCTTTTAAACGAATTTCCTCAGATTTAAGATATTTCTTATAACCAATCCGAGAAATCATAATACTAATTTCATACAAGATAAACAATGGCACAGAAACCATTAAATGTGACGCCAACTCTGGCGGTGCAATAATCGCTGCACATACAAATAAACCAAAGTATGAATATTTACGAATTCGAATTAGTAAATCTGGACTTAATATACCAATTCGCGAAAAGAATAAAACAACAATCGGTAACTGGAATAGAAAACCAAAGGGTATTGTAAGCTTAAACAAAAATGTAAAATACTCATGTATACCAATGGTTTGCTGTATCTCCAAATCATTCGATAAATTCATCATGAATTTTATGACATACGGGAAGAGTAAAAAGTACGAAAAAGATAACCCTGCAATAAACAATAGAAATGAATAAGGTATATAGCTTAGAGTGGCTTTACGTTCTACTTCTCTTAATCCAGGGCTAATAAACGACCATAATTGATACATCAACACTGGCGATGAAAGAATAAAGGCAATTATAAAAACAACTTGTATATAAATTGCAAGTGGTGTGACTACGTCAAATGCATGAAGCTCAATATTATATTTTGCTCCAGTCATTTGAAGGTATTTAACAAGCGGCTTTGCGACGAAAAAGCCGCCAGCCATAGCGAGAACAAAGAAAACGGCAACAATGAACAGCCGTTTTCTTAATTCTTCTATATGCTCAATGACAGTTAGATCTTTTGGATTCATTCCTCAAACATCCTAACTTACTTATCTAGTTCTTTCTTTTTCTTGTCATCATCATCTTCGTCGGCTAAACCTTTAGTAGCATTTTTGAATTCACGTAGTGTTGAACCAAATGCCTTACCAAGCTCTGGTAACTTCTTAGGGCCAAAAATTAATAACGCGACAATTCCGATAATAATGAGGCTCATAGGACCAATTCCACCCATTACAGCCACCTCCTCTTTATATCCATCATTTTAACGCATATTTCGCCATTTTGCTAACTAATTATATGTGAAAGTTTTTCGTCTCTCTCACAGGTTTAGCCGCATTTTATTAAAAAATATTATTTGACAGAAATGGTGAATTACACTTAAAAATATGTATTATTTTCACACTTCCTGATTACGAATTAAATATATAAGCGCTTGCAATTCTACCGATAAATCAATGGTTAAAAGCTGCATTCTATCTGGTACTGTTAACCGTTCTGGTGTAAAGTTTAAAATACCCTTTGCATTCATTGCTGCTAAACGATCCGCCATTTTTTGTGCGGAGCGTGGTGAAACGGTTAAAATCGCAAGCTCTGCACCGTATTCTGCATACTTCTCCTCCAGTAAATCTGGATGAAAAACAGGAATATTACTAATCATTTTGCCATCCTTCGGTGCTTTAGAATCGAATGCTACGACAATATGTGTATTATGGTTTTTTTGAAAATTATATTTTAATAATGCACTGCCCAAATTCCCCACGCCAATTAACGCTACTTTTGTCGTTTCATGTTGATCAAGCGTCTGGCTAAAAAATTGTAATAAATGCTGCACATCATAGCCATAGCCCTTTTTACCAAGAGCGCCAAAATAAGAAAAATCACGGCGAATCGTTGCAGAATCTATTTTCATCGCTTCACTCAGTTCCTTCGACGAAATACGTTCCATACCTTCTTGTGCAAAGTTTTGAATAAATCGATAGTAAAGAGGAAGTCTTTTTGTAGTGGCTTGTGGGATTTTTAATTCTTGTTTCAAACTTTCTCCTCCTTATGATGAACCTCAATCAATTTTACTGTATTTAACTACTAATTTTAATACATTTATCCTTAACTATATACAACATTTTTGCAATCCACTAGCGTATTTCTCTTTAGTTAATGGCGCTTTGTACGCAACTAACTAAAAAGAAATCGTTTCAATCTTACATGACTGCTAGGAATAAGTAAAGCACCTACATTGCATGCAAATCGTTCATCCATTACACTAAGGTAGAATTGAGGTGTCAAGAATGATTGTTTTACAGGTCAATCAACTAACTAAATCCTTTCTTGCAGATGAAATTTTAAGTGGTGTTAAATTAGAAGTTCAACATCGTGATCGTGTTGCCTTAGTAGGGCGAAACGGTGCAGGTAAATCGACTTTATTAAAAATAATCGCTGGTCAAATGTCCTATGACTCCGGGGATATCATTATCCCAAAGGGCATTCAGGTTGGCTATTTAGAGCAACATGCTGGATTAAATTCTACGTTAACTATTTGGGATGAAATGATGACGATTTTCGAACCGCTTTTAGCCCAAGAACAAACGCTCCGCTCGCTCGAACAGCAAATGGCTGATCCTACCGTTTACGAAAATCCCACTCTGTATGCGAAAGTTATGTCGGAATACGATCAACTACAGCATACTTTTAAGGATGCTGGCGGCTATCAATATGAATCGGACATACGTTCAGTGCTTCATGGAATGCAGTTCTATCCCGAAGACTATGATAAACCCATTAGCTCACTATCTGGTGGACAACGCACACGTTTAGCACTGGCTAAGCTTTTACTTAGTAAACCAGACCTTTTAATTCTCGATGAGCCTACGAACCATTTAGATATCGAAACATTATCTTGGTTGGAATCTTATTTAAAGAGCTATGAAGGAGCTATTTTAATTGTTTCCCATGACCGCTACTTCTTAGACCAAGTCGTTTCCATTGTCTACGAAGTGTCACGTCATCGTGTTACAAAATATACAGGCAATTACAGTGCTTATTTAGATGAAAAGGCTAAAACCTATGAACGCGATGTCAAACTTTTTGAGCGTCAGCAAGATGAAAAGGCCAAGCTAGAGGATTTTATCCAAAAGAATATTGCACGTGCCTCTACAACAAAAATGGCACAAAGTCGACGTAAAATGCTTGAACGAACTGAGTGGATGGAATCGCCAGATGGTGATGAGAAATCTGCTAGTTTTGGTTTTACTATCGAACGTCAAAGTGGTAATGATGTTTTATCCGTCGATGATTTAACAATCGGCTATGATGATCAGCTAATATCTAGTGGTATTAACCTGCGCACTTTTCGCGAGGATCGGATAGCCCTTGTTGGACCAAATGGGGTTGGTAAATCAACATTATTAAAAACGATTGTGAAAGATTTAACACCTCTTGCAGGTGCTATTCGTTATGGTATTAATGTACAAATTGGCTATTATGATCAAGAGCAAGCAAAGCTTTCAAGCAATAAAAGTGTCTTGAAAGAGCTATGGGATGAATGGCCGCTCATGAATGAAAAAGATATTCGCACTGTCTTAGGACGCTTCCTATTTAGTGGAGAAGATGTGGATAAAACCGTATCCTCTTTATCAGGCGGTGAAAAAGCACGCCTTGCACTCTCAAAATTAATGATGCAAAAGGCCAATTTTTTAATTCTCGATGAACCTACAAACCATCTAGACTTAGATAGTAAAGAGGTTCTGGAAAATGCACTGATTGATTATCCTGGAACGCTTCTATTTGTCTCCCATGACCGCTACTTCATTAATCGTATCACAACGAAAGTGGTGGAGATGTCTGGAACTGGGTCATTTGAATATTTAGGCGACTATGATTATTATGTAGAGAAAAAACAGGAACTGTTGGAGCTAGCGCAAATGAAGGCTGCCTCCCAACTGCAAGTACAGCAAGACCTACCTGATAAGACTTCTACCTCTAAAATTGATAAAGAGGCAAAAAAACGCGAACGTCAAATTAGGCGTACTATTGAAGAACTAGAGGCGAAGATGCAAGAAACGACAGCTACCATTGATAGGCTCGAGGAAGCTCTCTGTGACCCTGCAATTTTCACGGATCACGAAAAAATTTCACAGCTTCAAGACGAATTAGCTACTGCTAAAGAACAGCATGAGCGATTGGAATTAGAATGGTTAGAGCTAAATGAGGAACTTGAAAATATTAATATGTAGTTACTGATTTTAAGCCATGTGCCTCGCCGCATGGCTTTTTTCTTTACACACCTTTATTTTTCATATATATTGGTCAAGTGCTATTTTTCGACAAAAAATGCCCACAGTTTTATACACACTATAAATCTAGTAATACCAACATATCAACAGAGTTTTCCACATTGTCCACAATCAAAAATTATTTTATCCACATCATCCCTTGTAAAACGTGCTACTATATATTGAATAATCACAAGTTATGCACAAGTTATCAACATATTGTGCATAAGTACGCGTGTTCGGTACTTAATTCGCACCATTACCTGTGGATAATTTTCTGAAAAATTTGTCAATTAACGTGTTGAATATTATTATTCTCTTCGCAACATTCATTTTTTATCAACAAATTTTCGACAAGCAAAAAAAGAGATATCTTCAATAAGATACCTCCTTCATTTACTGCTACACCCAAGATTTTAACTCCATTCCTGGACGTCCATTCATCATTAAGTTTCCTCGAACACCCGCCTCAAACATTGGCATGGCTGCTGCTCCAATCATTGCCGCATTATCTGTACACAATTTGAGTGGTGGTACAAAAAATGGGATACCTTCCTCGGCAAATACAGCCTCTAAAGCGCTTCGCAGACCTTTATTCGCTGCTACACCACCAGCTGCTATGACCTGCTTCACCTGATATTCGCGAGCAGCACGCAATGTTTTCGCTGTCAGTACTTCGACAACACTTTCCTGAAAACCCTTAGCAACGGCTGCTGGCGAAATAGCTTCGCCTCGTTGATCCATATTGTGTTTATAATTGATGACTGCTGATTTTAAGCCACTAAAGCTAAAATCATAAGAACCCTCCTCTAACCAAACTCTTGGAAAAGGAACAGCCTCTTCACCCTCATGAGCAAGCTGATCAATACGTGGTCCACCTGGATAAGGTAAGTTTAAAACGCGTGCCACTTTATCATAGGCTTCACCAGCTGCATCATCTCGTGTTTCACCAATGACCTCAAAGGAGCCATGTTCCTTCATATAGACAAGCTCTGTATGACCACCTGATACGACAAGTGCCAACAAAGGAAATTCCATTGGCTGAACAAGTGCATTGGCATAAATATGTCCTGCAATATGGTGGACGCCAACAATCGGCAAGCTGTTAGCAAAAGCAAAAGCCTTAGCTGCGTTAATGCCAATCAATAATGCCCCTACCAGACCTGGGCCCTCTGTAACAGCAACTGCATCTAAATCGGCTGGCTTTAAATTAGCTTGTGCCAGTGCTTCTTCTATTACTACTGTAATTTGTTCAACATGATGACGTGATGCAATTTCAGGTACAACGCCACCAAATCGCTTATGACTTTCTATTTGAGAAGCCACAACATTCGACACAATTTCATGACCATTTCGAATAATCGCTGCAGCTGTTTCATCACAACTTGATTCTATTGCTAATATCAATCCATTATTCATTATAAATTCACCCACATGACAAGGGCATCCTCCCCGTTATCAGTATAATAGCCTTTCCGTATGCCACCATCTTGGAATTGAAGCTTGCGATAGAGATTTTGTGCAACCGTATTCGTTACACGTACTTCTAACGTCATGACCTCCATTCCATGTAAACGAGCTATTTGCATCGCCTCACGCATTAACCCCTCGCCTATCCCTCGACCACGTGCCTCCTCAATAACAGCTACATTTGTAATTTGAGCTGCATCTATGACCATCCACATCCCACAAAAACCAATAATACTGTCATTTTCATCTATAGCCAGCACATAATGCGCATACTGATTTTCATGCACTTCGTAGTAAAAGGAATCTAACGTCCATGGCACTGGAAATGAAGTCACTTCAATTTCATAAACCACTGGCACATCGTCAGAAACCATTTTACGATAAGTTACATTCCTACTCATGTTCCTTCTCCTTCTGTTCTTTCAGCCAGTTCGCCTCAGCTTCTGCAATCCGTTTATATTGTGGAACAAAATGATGGATAGCTTCGACTCTAGGCAACTCTAATTTCGTTGCTACACGAATGACTTCCGTTGCGCGTGGCAAGTCAATACTAAATGGTGCACGTACTGCTGTATCACCAAGCACCTGCTCAATATTCTCCCAAAATATATCAACATCTGTTCCTACAAATAAAATAGGCGCCTCTAATGCCTTTAAACGCACTAATAAATCATCAATATGTACATGATGATCATCCACAAGGGCCTCTAATGTCTCGCCCTGATAAACAGCTGTGTAGACATTGCCTCTTCTAGCATCAATAATTGGACAAATCAATCCGTTGTAAAGAGCAGCATTAGCAGCCAATGTCTTTAAGCTAGATACACCAACTAAAGGCTTCTGTAACGTCCATGCTAGGGTTTTTGCTAATGTCACGCCTATACGAACACCTGTATAAGAACCTGGCCCTTCAGACACTGCAATCGCATCCAAGTCATTCGGTTTTAACCCTATTCGTGCCAAGATTTCTTCAATCGCTGGCATTGCACCTGCAGAATGCGTTAATTTTATGTTTTGTACCATCTCGGCCACCACTTTGCCATCCTTTACAACTGCAATGGAGAGCGGTGTATTTGCTGTTTCTATTCCTAACCAAATCATTTCATTAGCTCCTCACATAGTGCCTCATAGCGTTCTCCACGAGGTATTAACACAAAGCGTCGTTCATTTTCTCCGATTCGATAAATCTCTATCGCTAAGCGATCCTGTGGCAAGTCCTGTTCAATTAAATGCGCCCATTCGACCACTGAAACTGCATCTCCATAAAACAGTTCATCCCAGCCAAGATCTTCATCACTTTCTGCTAACCTATACACATCTAAATGATTAAACGGTAATCTTCCCTCATACTGCTTAACAATCGTAAATGTTGGACTGTTGACTGTTCGTTTGACCCCAAGTCCCTTTGCCAAGGCTTTCGTAAATGTTGTCTTGCCAGCACCTAGATCCCCTTCTAATGTAATCGTATCTTGAGCTTCTAGTATATTGGCAAGTTTGATGGCGAAACGTTCTGTATCATCAACTGAATTCATGATTATTTCATACATATTCTTTTTTCCTCTCATCACTACATTACCTCTAGTTTACCTAAACTAACGAAAATGTTCAAAGCATCCAATATCAATTATACCTGCTTTGATTGTGCTTGTTAAAAAGCCCTGTTCTGTGATGACAATAGTTAGGTAACCTAAATGCAAACAAAAACACGTCTTCTCTTATGAAGACGTGTCAACTATCTATCTATTGGAATGACCTTTTACAGCTATGATCTCTTTAGCAATTAATTTATCATCCTTAAATTTCACTATATAAGCCTGAGTCAACAGGGTTTCATCATTCCAACGATATTCATTATTTTTAACCTTTTTACCTGCGCCGCCTGCTGTCTCTACTACCTCAATATATGACATATCATTTTTTAATTTCTCAAATTCTACTTCGTTCATATTTTTTTGCCAGTGATACGTATTTGCTTCTTCAATCTCTATAATAGGATCTCCACAGCCAACCATTATTATTATGGAACCAATAAGCAAAGGTAAATAAAGACGTTTTAAGAAATGGTCTTTGCTCATATAAACACCTCCGTAGCCAATCCGATTACTTCTAAATTTTTACCCCTAATTTTTATTTTAGAAACATATCTCATTTTACCTTATAAAAACGCCCTCATTTATCGGTAATTTTTACTATTTTTAGATAATGTTAAAAATATGCAATAAGTTAGGCTCATGTCAATAATTCAATTAACTTCACTGGGATTGGGTGATTTTTTAGTAGCAGTAGAGGAGTTATTTAGGGCAATAGATGTTATTTTATTAAAACCAATGGGAGGTTGGTCATAAAGGGTTCAGAAATTGTAAAGCTTTTAGCCTCTATGTTTCTACCCTGTGAAGTGGGTCTTTATAAAATGATGCTTTCACAATTTCAACATAAGCTTGAATACATTTCATGCTCAAATGCTAAGTTGAAAGAAAATAATTATTAAATAAAAAAAAAGCTCTTATGACTGTAGCAGTACATAAGAGCGATCATATCAATTTTAAATGGCGGTCCCGACCGGGATCGAACCGGCGATCTCCTGCGTGACAGGCAGGCATGTTAACCGCTACACCACGGGACCTCTTTAAGACATTTATAAATATATCATATAGTAAAAAGCTATGCAATATATATTTTCATATTTTTTCTTCTCATAATTTCTTGCAATTGGCATCAATCTTGCAAATAAATTTAGTAGTTTCAACACACTATTTAGTAGGAGGTTGGTGCCATGGTTCGGTACATATTTACACGAATTGGTTATATGATTATTACCCTTTTTATTATTATTCTACTGTCATTTTTATTAATGAAAGCTTTGCCAGGTTCACCATTTAATGATGAGCGTCTTCCAGAGCCTCAAAAAGAGCTACTTTACAAAAAATATGGGTTAGACAAGCCTGTTCCTGTGCAATTTGGCATTTATTTAACGAATCTTGTACAAGGAGATTTAGGAGTTTCTTTTGTCTTTGATAATCGACCAGTAACTAAAATTATTCAGGAACGTATCGGTGCATCGGCAATTTTGGGCTTTCAAGCCATTATAGTGGGAACAATTATTGGGCTTTTATTAGGAATTATAGCGGCTCTAAAACACAACACTATTATTGACTATGGAGCCACAATACTAGCCGTACTAGGTATATCGATTCCATCGTTTGTCTTTGCAGGTTTTCTACAATATTGGGTTGGCGTTAAACTAGGCTGGCTACCCATTGCCTTTTGGAATGGCTTTGAATATTCTATTTTACCAACGATTGCTTTAGCAGTTGGAGTAGTTGCTACAATTGCTCGTTTCACGCGTATTGAAATGCTAGAAGTACTTAGTCAAGAATACATCTTAACCGCAAAAGCCAAAGGATTATCAAATCCTTTTATCATTACAAAACATGGTATTCGAAATGCCATGATTCCAATCGTCACTATTATTGGTCCGTTAACTGTTAACACTATTACTGGTTCACTTGTTATTGAAAAGATATTCAGTATTCCAGGTTTAGGTGAGCAGTTTGTTAATTCTATTATTACCAACGATTATCAGCTAATTATGGGAACAACTATTTTTTATGCGGTGCTATTTGTAACCGTTATTTTAATCATCGATATTTTATACGGGTTGATTGATCCCCGAATCCGTGTGACAGGAGGCGATAGGGCATGACTATAAAATTGACAGAAGGTATAACTAAGAGCTATTCAAAGGAGTTATTTGAATATGCATCGCAAACTGATATTACGGATGATCTCACCTATCGTCCTGAGCAATCATTTTGGCAAGATGCATGGCGTGGTTTGCGGAAAAATAAAGCAGCTATAGTCGGGTTATGTACTATTATCGTCGTTATATTACTTGCTATTTTCGGCCCTTTTATGAATAGCCACGGTTATGATGAACAAAATATCGCCCGCACTAATTTACCTCCAAAAATTCCTGTCCTTGAGAATATTTCTTTCTTAGGCTTGAATGGTGTTGATAGCCGAGGCGTAGACCAATATGAAGCAAAAGGGATTGCAGAATATTTTTGGTTCGGTACAGATGAATTAGGTCGAGATCTTTGGACGCGTATATGGGAAGGAACACGAATTTCTCTTTATATTGCTTTTTTAGCGGCAACCATCGATCTAATTATAGGAGTTGCCTACGGGGCTGTCTCAGCATTTTATGGTGGTCGGACAGATAATATCATGCAACGTATTATTGAAGTGTTAGTTGGTATCCCTGGCCTAATTGTGAACATACTTCTGATTCTTATTTTAAAGCCAGGGATTATTTCGATTACGATTGCAATGGTGATTGTAGGCTGGATCAGTATGGCTCGAATTGTTCGAGCACAAATATTGAAGTTAAAATCATATGAATATGTGCTTGCTTCACGAACACTTGGTGCTAGTAACCAACGTCTCATTTGGAAGCATTTAATTCCCAACACGCTTGGGCCAATTATTGTTGCAACTACGTTTACTATTCCAGGAGCCATTTTCACGGAAGCATTATTAAGCTTCATCGGATTAGGGCTACAGCCTCCAACAGCTTCTTTAGGAACAATTGTCAATGATTCGTATAAATTACTACGAATTTATCCACATGGCATGATTGTTTCATCTATTGTCATTAGCTTGATTATGATTAGCTTTAATTTACTCGGGGATGGACTGCGTGATGCATTCGATCCAAAAACTCGTAAATAAGGAGATGCTCTAAATGAAAAAAATATTAGAAGTGAAAAATTTAAGTGTCTCATTCAACACATACAACGGTGAGGTACAAGCAGTACGCAACATTTCATTTGATTTATTTGAAGGTGAAACCTTAGCCATTGTAGGCGAGTCTGGCTCAGGGAAATCAGTTACCTCTAAAAGCCTTCTTCGCCTCAATCCAACTGAGACAACGATGTTAAAAAGTGGACATATTTTATATAACGGGCATAATATTTTTACTTGCAGTGAGCAAAAAATCCGAGCAATTCGTGGAGCTGAAATAGCCATGATATTTCAAGATCCAATGACTGCTTTAAACCCTACGATGACGATTGGTCACCAAATAGCAGAAAGTATAAAAAAACATACAACTTTACGTGGCCAACAAATTACTAACCGTGTTATAGAACTATTGCAACTAGTCGGTATTAAAGAAGCTGATAAACGCTATAAACAGTACCCACACCAATTTTCTGGAGGGATGCGCCAACGAATAGTGATTGCCATGGCGCTAGCTTGTGAGCCGCGCATCATTATTGCCGATGAGCCTACTACAGCACTAGATGTTTCAATCCAAGCACAAATTTTAGAATTACTAAAAAACATACAACAAAAAATGAATTTATCGATTATCTTTATTACCCATGATTTAGGTGTTGTCGCCAAAATGGCTGATCGTGTTGCTGTTATGTATGCTGGAAAAATAATTGAAATTGGCTTAGTTGATGAAATTTTTTATCATTGTCAACATCCTTATACACAAGGCCTACTTGCAGCCATGCCTAATCCAGATATTGATACCAATTCATTGTATGCCATTCCAGGAACGCCACCAAACCTGCTTCAGCCACCTACTGGAGATGCCTTTGCAGCTCGTAATAAACATGCATTGAAAATTGACTTTATAGAGGAGCCACCGATGTTTCAAGTAAGCGACACTCATTTCGCAGCAACTTGGTTATTGCATAAACACGCACCTAAAATAGTGCCGATTCATCAACAGCCTACACAGGTACAGCAAGAGAAAAATAAAGCACCAACTGTATTCGATAAAGAACATCCATATTTATCATTAAAGGAGGTCAAGCAGCACTTCTCTTTAGGAAAAAACACTGTTAATAAAGCTGTTGATGGCATTACGTTCGATATTTATAAAGGAGAAATTTTTGGTCTAGTGGGAGAATCAGGATGTGGTAAATCTACAACTGGACGTTCCATAATTGGACTCAATTCGATTACTAGCGGAGAAATTCACGTTGATGGTCGTAATATCAATGACAATCAAACAAAAAAAGACAAACTAACTTTCAATAGCAAGGTGCAAATGATTTTCCAAGATCCCTATTCTTCCCTTAATCCACGTATGAAAATAGCGGATATTATTGCAGAAGGATTGGCCATCCATGAAGTACCTAAAAGTGAATGGAAGCCCAAAATATATGAGCTATTAAAAATAGTAGGATTAACAAAGGAGTATGCAAACCGTTATCCTCACGAGCTTAGTGGTGGACAACGTCAGAGGATTGGTATTGCACGTGCTCTTGCTGTAGAACCTGAGTTCATCATTGCAGATGAACCTATTTCTGCGTTGGATGTGTCCATCCAGGCACAAATAGTAAATCTACTGAAAAAGTTACAAAAGGAACGTGGATTGACCTATCTTTTTATTGCACATGACTTGTCGATGGTGAAATATATTAGTGATCGTATTGGTGTGATGTATCGAGGAAAAATCGTTGAGCTAGCAGACAGTCAAGAGCTCTATGATCACCCAGTACACCCTTATACGAAGTCATTATTATCAGCCATTCCATTGCCAGATCCTAAGTTAGAGCGAGAACGCAAACGCATTATTTTTAATGAAGCTACCTATCAAACTAGCAGAAATTATGAGAGTGAAAGCTTTGTAGAAATACGGCCTGGTCACTTTGTTATGCTGACAAAAGAAGAGCTTGTCCAATACCGTCTAGCACAAGAAGGAGGTATATCACTTTGAATATAAAGGTCACAGCCCTACTTGCTAGCTGTATTGTCATAAGTTCCCTTAGCTATACTTGGCTCCTCCATCAACCAATAATTTTTTTAACATTGATTAATAATATTTTTCTTATTTCACTTGCATTCATTATTGTAGGTGCATCATTATTTGTTGTGCAAGGTGGGCTGTTTAATGGTATCGCCTATAGCTTTAAACGTTTTTTTGCACGTGTCACTAAAAATGGTGCCTATGCCTTTGAATTAGATGGAGATTTAGAATTTGTTCATGCACCTTCCTTCACCTTCACTTATCCGCTATTACTAGCGGGTATACTTGGCTGTTCCGCAACAGCCATTTTATCGATAGTTTTCTATCTATAAATGAAAAACAAAACCATCAATAGAATTTTGTGAAAGGTGAAAAAGGATTTCCGTTGCAGGCTAATTGCTTTCCTGTGGGTGAGCGCCGAGCCGCTTCGCTCAAATGTTTCTTTTTAGCAAAGTTTTTTAAATAAAGTGAAGTAGAGGGGTGTTGTCACTCATCACTTCTCCACATTGAAAATAAGAGGCTATCTACAAATAATTGGCTATTTTGTTCACTACGGCTCGTATGAAAGAGAAGGAAAGACACTTTTGCATATGGCGAGACTCTGGAGCAAACGCAGTGAGTGAAGCAGCTCATCGGACGCTGGCGGAACGGAAATCACCCCCTCGCCTTTCAAAATGGCTTTTTCTGCCGTTGACATCTCCCTTTTTCAACAACATGAAAAAATGCTGTCCTCCGAAAGTAGAGGACAGCATTTTTTAGTTTACAATTTCTACCCATTTATAGCTTATGTCAGCTGAGAATGGATGCTCATATAAATTTTTCACGTATGGTTTTGTCAAACGACTTAACCCTTTTTGAAATGTTGGAGCGAATGCTACGTCTTCCATCATTAATTTTTCAGCTTGCTGCATAAGTTCCCAGCGCTCCGTAACATCAGAGGTAGTTTTCGCTTGTTTTATTAATGCATCCACTTTTTCATTTTTATAGTTGGATTGATTATAATAAGCTGTTGATTCAAATAATTCAATGTAAGTCATAGGATCTTGATAGTCAGGACCCCAACCGCCATAGTCTAAGTCAAAATCAACAGCCCCCTCTAATGCAAGTTTTTGCTTATTAGGCTGCATATTAATTGTTAGCTCTAAGCCTTCTAAATTCGTCTCTAATTGATTTTTAATAAATTCAGCAGCTTTCTTAGATTCTGCACGGTCATATGTTAAAAACTCCAGCTTTACTTGGTCTACACCAAGTTCCTTTTTGCCAGTAGCCCATAGTTCCTTCGCTAATTCGATATCTGTTTTATTCATATCACCGTTTCCATCGCGGAAATCATTCCCCTTGTCATCTGTTGATAATCCCTGTGGTACTAAATAATAAGCAGGAATAGAACCATCCTGTAATATCACATCAGCAAAGCCTTGTTTATCCCATGCCAAATCAATGGCTTTACGAATGTTTTGATTAGCTAAATATTGATTTTCATGATTTATACGAATAAAATACGTATTTGGCTTTAAAAACGTTGAATACTCTGGACTGTCTTTATATTGAGCAACATACTCACTCGATAACTCGGCAGTGTCTATTTCACCAGCCTCATAGAGATTGACAGCCGTTGCTGTATCTTTGACAATTTTTTGTGTGATTTTAGTAAGCTTGACAGTGTCTTTATCCCAATAACTTTCATTTTTGACGAACGTCCATCCTTGCCCATGTTGCCAAGATTCCATCTGGAAAGGACCATTATAGATCATATTAGCCGCTTCTAGCGCATATTGATCGCCTTGGGATTCTGTAAATTCTTCATTTAATGGGAAGAACGGTGCATAAGTCGTTAAGCTAATAAAATACGGAATAGGCGCATTTAGTTGCACTTCTAATGTTTCATCGTTTAACGCCTTAATACCAATTCCCTCTACCTTTCCATAAAGTGGGTCCTCTTCTGTTTGAACATTGGCTGCATTTTTTATATCCAACATTAAGTAAGAATAAATTGCTTGTGTTTCTGGGTTTATAGCTCTTTTCCAAGCATATTCAAAATCATGTGCTGTAACTGGAGACCCATTACTCCACACTGCATCCTTGCGTATTTTAAACGTATAAACTGTACCATCCTCAGAAATTTCATGCGATTCTGCCATACCTGGAACTGGTGTATTTTCAGGCCCTATACGATATAGCCCCTCGAATACAGAGTTCATTGCCGTCACAGCAAGTGCATCCACACTCCCCAAAGAGCTCATTGTCGTTAAATCACCTGTTGCAACTAAATGAAGCTCTTGTGCAGCAGTATTGTCACCTTCATCAGTAGATGCATTGTCTGATTCATTACTATTTGTAGTATTTCCAGAAGTATTGTTTTCTTTCCCGTAACAACCGACCAATACAATGAGCATTAATCCTAACAATACGACAAGCCATTTTGTTTTTTTAGCCATCCTCAAAACCCCTTTGATTTTATTGCACGAAAGAAATCGCACTATAAAAATCTATGCAATTTTCATGCCGACTCCAAATATTTTTAAAATTGGCACAGATTTTGCATTATAATTTCACTAAAGGGGGAATGACAACATGTCAAAATTAGAACAATTACGAAATGCTTTACAAGCACAAGATACAAGCGCAATGATTATCACTAATGCACAAAACCGACGTTATCTAACAGGATTTACTGGAAGTGCAGGAACGGTTGTAGTAACTAATACGCGCGCACTTTTATTGGTGGACTTCCGCTACACACAACAAGCAACAGAGCAAAGTAAAACTTTCGAGGTTCATGAGATTGATCGCAACCGTATATATGAAACGATTCAAGAGATTTTAGATCAAGATTCAATCCAAACAGTTGGCTTTGAACAACATCACGTAACTTATTACGCCTATCAATTAATGGCTAATAAATTGACAGCAACATTAAAGCCTTTATCTAATATTGTGGAAAATTTACGTATGATTAAGACACCAGAAGAAATTGAAATAATTAAGAAGGCAGCTTGGATTTCAGATGAGGCATTTAAGCATATTTTAACATTCATTAAACCGGGTGTTTCAGAAATCGAAATTGCATATGAATTGGAATCCCATATGCGAAAAAACGGTGCAACTGGTGCTGCATTTGATATGATTATCGCTTCAGGTCATCGCTCTGCCCTACCACATGGTGTAGCATCTTCAAAAATAATTGAGCAAGGTGATATGCTAACACTTGATTTTGGTGCTTATTATCAAGGCTATCGTTCTGACATGACAAGAACTATTGCTGTTGGTGAGCCACCTGAACAATTAAAAGAAATATATCAAATTGTTTATGATTCCTTGCAACATGCTCTTTCTAATATGAAAGCTGGTATGACAGGGCAAAATGCAGATAGCTATACACGTGACTACATTACAGCTAAAGGCTATGGGGACAATTACGGACATGGAGCAGGACATGGTATCGGGTTAGATATCCATGAAAATATATTCATGTCGACAGTTTGTGAAGACATCTTAGAAGAGAATATGGTACTTACAGTTGAGCCAGGCATTTACGTTCCACAAGTTGGCGGTGTTCGCATAGAAGATGATGTCATTATTACAAAAGACGGTGTAGAAGTGATCACACACTCACCAAAAGAACTCATTATTTTATAATTTCTTTACACTTATCCAGTAGATGTTTACTTTTTTTACACTTTTTAAAAACCTTTCATTTCAACATTTTGAGCTTTTTATTGGAAGCTTATAATATATTTCGTTGCACATGTCAAAATTTCTTGTCACTATATTTTCTAAGGTTAGATAGATTGATAGAGAATCGAGGTTTTATTATGCAACTTTCTATTAAGCAAACACAAGAATTACAAATCGTTATGTCTGCCCAACTTCGTCAGGCAATCGAGCTACTCCAATATTCAACTCAGGAATTAGAACAATATATACGTGAACAAGAACTCGTTAATCCTTTAATCGAACTAAGTGAACCAACACTTAAAGACCATCTACAGATTCCAAAAATGAGTAGCAGACATCTTGATATTATGCATCTTGCCACAAAATGTGAAAAAAATGCTCGTGATGAACTGTTTCAGCAGGTCAGGCTAACATATTCTAACGAAAAGGACATTCAACTCTTAAAACATATTATTTATCATTTAGATGACAATGGTTATTATGAGCATTCAACACAAACGTCTTATAATGACCTAGAAATAGAAAAGGGGATTCATTTATTACAAACAATTGGTCCCTTAGGAATTGGTGCACGCAATTTGAAAGAATGTTTACTATTGCAAACCATTTATTGTCATAACAGCCCTGCTCATACTGAAACCGTTATTTCTAATTATCTAGAAGAGCTTGCCAATAAGAAGTGGAAACAAATCTCAAAAGAGCTGGATATATCGCTAAGTGACTTACAAATGATCTATCTTTTTATACAATCACTACAGCCAAAGCTGAGCTCATTATTTTATCAAGAGTTGGTACATACGACGATACCAGATATCATTGTTGATATTGTTGATGGTGGGATTACCTTTTCGTTAAATGATTATTATTTACCAAAAGTTAATATTCACGCTGACTACTTTCCTTATACAAAAACGCATTCCTCAGAGAAGAGTTATTTTAAAAAACACTTAACTGACTACCACTGGTTAGTTAACAGCATTGAACAACGTCGAAATACAATGATCAATATCATGAAGGCACTTATTGAAAAACAAAACAAGTTTTTTCTATATGGCTTTGATGCCATGCAACCACTTACGTTGCGTGAAATTGCTGACCAAATAAATGTTCATGAATCAACGGTTAGCCGCATTACAACGAATAAATATGTACAAACTGCTTTTGGCACATTTGAATTAAAAGAATTATTCACCTCTAAATTGTCAACAGCAAATGGTCATAGTGTGTCGCAAATAAAGGTGAAGTCATTGCTGTCAGACTATATAAAATCTGAAAATAAAGCAAAGCCCTTCTCTGATCAAAAAATAGCTGAGTATTTTAACTCTGCGTTGGGAATTGAAATATCTCGTCGTACCATAGCCAAATATCGCGAGGACATGAACATACCTTCCTCTGCTAGACGTAAAATAAACCAATTTAAATAATGAGAAAAGGAGCTATCTATTGGGGGTAGCTCCTTTTCCATCTAGACAAATTTAAAGCAGACTCACTTATTATTGCTTCATATTGACAAATACACTTTTCACCTCAGTATAATTGGACAAACCATATTCGCCGCCCATTTCACGACCAATACCTGACTGTTTATAGCCACCAAATGGCATCGTTTCCCATTCTAAGCCAAAATCATTAATCCATACTGTTCCTGCCTGTAGTTTACTAGCAATATAATGTGCTTTTTTTACATTCTCTGTCCAAATGCTTGCAGCAAGTCCATACTTACTATTATTAGCACGTGCGATGACTTCTTCTATTGTTTCAAACGATAGAATAGACATAACAGGTCCGAAAATCTCCTCCTGAGCAATCGTCATCGTGTCCTGTACATCAGCAAAGATAGTTGGTTGTACAAAAAATCCCTTTTGGAGTGCTCGATTACCACCAGCTACTAAGCGAGCACCCTCTTCTTTTCCTTTTTCAATAAAACCAAGGACTGTATTTAATTGCTTTTGTGACACTAATGGACCCATTTCTGTTTCCGGATCTAGTCCTGGTCCTACCTTCAATGCCTTAGCCTTTTCTGCAAGTCGTTCAACAAATTGATTGTATAGACTACTATGCACAAATACTCGTGTACATGCGCTACAGTTTTGGCCGTGATTGTACATCGTTCCAGCAAAAGTTCCCTCTATTGCTTCCTCAACATCTGCATCTGGTAACACAATAGCAGGAGATTTCCCTCCAAGCTCTAATGTTATACTTTTCACTTCATCAGCTGCCTTTTTCATCACTTGGATTCCAGTTTTTGTTGATCCAGTGAAGGCTACTTTAGCTACACCTTTATGTGTAACAATAGCTTCTCCAGCTTCTCCCGTACCTGGTACAATATTTACTACACCATTTGGGAAACCAGCTTGTTTCATTAATTGCCCTACATATAATAATGACAATGGCGTTTCAGCCGCTGGTTTGATGACAATCGTACACCCTACAGCTAACGCTGCGCCTAGCTTCCATGCCGCCATTGCAAGAGGGAAATTCCAAGGAATAATTTGACCTACAACTCCAACGGGCTCATGTACAATGTAATTCAAGTAATCCTTCGACACTTGTACAGTCTGGCCTGTAATTTTTGTTGCCCAGCCCGCATAATAACGGAAATGCTGAACTGTGCCATCCACATCATCTGCAAGAGCAGTTTGATATGGTTTTCCATTGTCTAATGATTCAAGCTGTGCTAGCTCTTCACGATGTTCTTCTAGTAAATCTGCCAATTTATAAATAATTCGTGAGCGTTCAGCTGCCTCCATCGTTGACCATGCACCATCAAATGCTTTTTGAGCAGCTTCTACTGCAAGATCAATATCTTCTGCCTGTGCTTCGCTTACTACAGCGATGACCTCTTCATTAGCAGGATTTAAAACATTCAATGCTTTACCTGATTGAGCTTGCACATATTCACCGTCGATATACAAGCCGATTGTGGACTGTAGAAATTTCTTTACTTGTGGTTTTAATGTCAACACTGCCTCCATCATTCATCCCCCTTTGCATTAATAATGTTCAATTGCCAGTACGTCTAAATTAGTCATAATTGCTTTAAGTTGGGCATCTTCTTCCTCTGTTAGTGGGAGTCGTGGTAGACGACATGGTCCCCCTGCCCATCCTTTTAGTTCCATTGCACGTTTAGTGATTTGTACATATTTACCTGATCCCTCTAAAAATGCACATAAAGGTAATAAACGATCATAAATTGCCCAAGCTGCCTCTAAATTTCCTTCTTTTACTTGACTATATAACTTTGTGACAAGCTCTGGCACAATATTTCCAGATACAGATATCCACCCAACAGCCCCAACTAAAAATGATTCTATGGCTAAGTCCTCTGAACCACAAAATACTTTAATATTATCTTGGCCTTGACGTACGATATCACGTGCTTTTCCAATACTGCCGCTCGATTCCTTAATATGTGTAATATTTGGAACATCTCTACCTACTTTTAAAATCGTTTCTAAGCCAATATCTACACCCGAAGTAAACGGATTATTATAGATCATAATGGGAATGCTTACAGATTCAGCTACTGATTTAAAATGAACATATATTTCCTCATCTTTTGGGTGTGCATAATAGGAATTAATCAATAATGCTGCGTCTGCGCCAGCCTGTTCAGCCTGTTGTGTATAGGTGATAGCCTCTGTAGTTGTCTCAGCAGCTGTACCAACAATCAATGTAATTCGCCCTTTAATTTGATCTACAGCTACTTCTACTGCTTTAAACCGTTCTTCTTTCGTTAAACTTACAAATTCGCCTGTACTACCGTTAATAGCAATACCTGTTACCCCAGCTTCAATAAAATGTTCAATATTTTGACGGAAACCATCCCAATCAATGTCCGTTTGGTTTTTCATTGGTGTTACTAATACCGGAAATACACCTTCTAGTTTTTTCATCTTTTTTCCTCCTCTATCCTCTTTTATTACACAATGATAAATCCATGCTGCAAAGGATCTTCACGGTCCACTACAAATTGATGGATTCCTGTGATATATCCTGTTAATGCAATTTCATAGCCAGTTTCATGTTTTTGACTAATTTCAATGCTGCTACCAAAAATACTGTCATTTTTTTTGACAGCTTCTTCCCCTAAAACTGCTAGTAACGCCAATGTACTGTCTACACCAGGTGAACGTAATATATAGCCATCTCGCTCAAAGGTAACTGACCGTACTGAACTGTCTAGCTGTTCATACATAATGACACCATCTGCTGTACTATATTTCTCACTTTCTAGTAATCCCCACGTACTGATTTCTGCTAATTCATCTAGAACAATTGCCTTTAATTGCTGTGGTTTTTCTACAACAAAGTAGCGTCGCTCATTATCGATAATTACTTGGTCACCTTCTATATGCGCTGGCTTCAATGTCAAATGAACTGATAAAACAGTATCTTTCGTTTCAGAAAGTTTTACATAGGCTTCATAAACACCTTTTACTGTTTCAATAGAGTAAATATTATCTCTTGAAAGCTCTATTATTCCTTGCTCAATCAATGCTGTCATTGTGGCTACAAGTGCTTCATACTTAAAATTTGTAGAAGCCGAATGTTGGAAAAATAATAGTCGATAGGATGCAATAGCTGATGGTAAAACAAGACAGCCATTCATTCCACGGTGTCCTCTAGGTTCATTCAGAAGCAATTGTTTTGTATCTTCGAATTGCGTATTTAGAGCATGAGCCGCTTCCGTAATATTTTCATGCGCAAGCATGATTGGGGATTGCACAATAATGCGAAAGGCTTCTCCCACTACTTGTGTATCGATCGTTTGAAAAGACTTATGAAAATTCATGCTTATCCTCCCTTAGTGATCCATTGGCGGAATCATTAAATAGCCCTCTTTCAGTGGATCCTGATTATTGTAAAAGAATCGATGCATACCCATAACCCAGGCAGATCCTGTTACTTCTGGAATAACAGCTGTTAGGCCACTAATAGCTACTTCTTCTAGTACACGTGCTTTAAACATTGTCCCCACAATACTTTCATAGACGAAGGACTCATTGAGAGCGAGCTCATTTTTTGAATAGAGTGTAGCAATTTTTGCGGATGTACCAGTGCCACAAGGGGAACGGTCAATCCCTCCTGGCGGAACAACAACTGTATTTTTTAAATCTGCTAATGGATTGACTGGGTTTGTATAAAACTCAATATGTGTAAGTCCATGGATAAACGAGAACTCCGGATGGACAATATCTTCCTTAGCATTCACAGCATTGCGGAGACGAATAGCTGTGTTAATAATTTTCGTCGAATTGTCTACAGCTAAGTTTAAATTGATTTTTCTAGCATCTATAATGCCGTAAAAGTTCCCTCCATAAGCTATTTCACATTCCACTACACCTAATTCAGAATCATTTATTTCAATCGTTTTTAATAGAAAGGATGGTACATTTTTAAATGTCACTTCCTTCGCTACGCCATCCACTACTTTAATCTTTACATCAATTAAACCTGCAGGTGTGTCCAATTTTATGTTTGTATAAGGTGTATTAACCTCTATTAAATTTGCTTCAATAAGTGCTGTACAAACGCCTATTGTGTCATGTCCACACATCGGCAAGTAACCACCTGTTTCTATATAAATTACTCCAAAATCTGCTTCGGGATGGCAAGGATCTGTTAGGATAACACCTGACATCACACTATGTCCTCGTGGTTCATTCATAAGAAATTTTCGAATCCAGTCAAAATTCTCTTGCATAAATAACATTTTTTCAGACATTGTTTTGCCTTCAAGCTTAGGCATACCGCTTATTAATGAACGTGTTGGATTCCCGCCTGTATGGGTGTCAATTGTCGTAAATAGTTTTTGAAAATTCATTTGTGAAGTACTCCTTTCTGGAAACGACTAAGATGAACTGGTTCAGTAGGAATACATGTATCTTTGTACTGTAATAATTCTTGGATAAGCTTCCCAGTAACTGCAGCCAAGCTAATTCCATCCCCTTCATGACCTGCCGCAATATAGAAACCAGGCACTTCTTCTACTTCACAAATAATAGGTAAATGATCTTCCGTCCATGGTCTTAACCCTGCATATGTACGAATAATCGACATATCAGCGATTTTTGGATAAAAACGTACAGCACGTCTAGCAATCATTTTCATCACATCATGATTCACCTTCGTGTCAAAGCCTACAAATTCGCGACTACTTCCTATTAAAAAATTTTGTGCCTCTGTCGGCTCAAACACTAACGCTACCCCGTATTTTTCAATATCCATATCCACTTTACGTTCTCCACCAAATTTTGAAATTAAATAACCAAATTCCATCACTTTTCTTAGCCCTACTAGTTGCTGACGTGATGCGACAAGAATATGTCCTTTGCGAGGTTTAATTGGAATATCAACACCCAGCATTTGCCCAATAAACGGTGCCCAAATTCCACAAGCATTAATTACTTTATTTGCTGTTATCCATCCCTCATTCGTTTCAAGTAAAAATGTACCATCTGGCTGTTTCGTAATATTTTTGACTTCTGTATGTTTTTTTATCTTTGCCCCTAACTTTTCAGCTGAGTGAAACATAGAAAATGTCAGCATATATGGGTTCACTGTTGAATCGGTTTTACATTCCAATCCACCGTATAAGTCATCTGCAAAGTATTTTGACTCATTCCGCAAGTCCTCCCGATCTAACATTGTAAAATCTAAACCCGCCTCTCGTTGACGATTAACCCACTGCTGAGCAGCCTCCATCTCTAGCTCACTTTCACAAACAAGAATGCTACCAGGATTCCGATATTCAAAGCTCATATCTAACTCTCGATTTAACTCATGTACCAATCTTTGACTGACTAAAGACATTTGACTGTCAAAGCCAGGATCTTTATCAATAGCTAAAATATTGCCATCACAACGAGAAGAAGTACCACTCGCAAGTTCATTTTTTTCAAGTATTGTGATATCAAGGCCCGCTTTTGCACAATAATAAGCAATTGCTCCACCAATAATGCCACCGCCAATAATGACGATATCATGATGGGATTTCCTCATGTCTCTCCCCTCCTTTTCTATTCATGACTGTATGATGCAAAAAACATGCCAATCTATCTTATTGGAATTTGTTTGATAAACTAGTCACTATGTGTCAAAATTATTTATATTATTCAAAATAATTCGACAAATAAATAATGAGGGGGGACTTACATTGCATCCATATCATTTAATAATGAATAAAATATTAAAACGTAACTTTGCTATTATTTCTACTGACGATATAGTGTCCAAAATAAACGATGACAGCAAACAATATTTTGTGATTGAAAATAATAAACCCTATGCAACAATGCGCGGTAAAAGAAAAAATGATGTTCACTATGTTGCTTGTCATACCATCCAGTTGGATTGCCCACTCAACATAGCTATTGAATATATGAAGGAATATGAATTTTTACTAGTTTATAGTGAGGAAAAACAATATTTAGGATATTTATGGAGAGAGTCCTTAGTATATGATCTTGCCTATGAATTAGAATGTGGCAATGCTTATTTACAAACCATTTTAGACACAATAAATGAATCATGTACTGTCATTGATGCTGAACAAAAAGTTGTTTATTGGACGAAGGGAGCAGAAAGCATTTTTTCTGTGTCTGGAGAAAATATTATTGGAAAGCCCATCACTCAATTTTTCAAAGAAGATCAACTAGAAATTTTACATACTTTACAGCATAGAAAATCTGTTTATCAACAGCAGCATTTTCCTCGGGAAGATCTCGTCGTCATGATCAATTCAAACCCTGTTATGCTGCATGATAAGACAATTGGGGCAGTCGTTGCTGAAACTGATATTACCCATGTCAAAAAATTAAACGAAGAGCTTCATATTACATCTGAAAAATTATTGAATTTAGAGAAACAGATGAATACTAACGGCTTAGCCTATGACCCATTTACACTTATTCGTGGCAATAGTCCAAAGCTTAAAGAAGTATTAGAAAAAGTAAAAAAGGTAGCAGAAACCGAGGCAAATATTTTAATTTACGGAGAGAGTGGAGTTGGTAAAGAACTGTTTGCACGTGCAGTTCATGCCATTCGAGAAAAACCTGAAGCACCATTTGTCGCTATCAATTGTGGAGCCATTCCTAGTGGCTTATTTGAAAGTGAGATATTTGGTTATGAAAAAGGAGCTTTTTCTGGAGCCCATCAAAAAGGAAAAAAAGGTAAAGTAGAGCTTGCACGTGGAGGTACTTTATTTTTAGATGAAATTGGTGAAATGCCGCTAGAAATGCAAGTAAAGATTTTGCGATTGCTACAGGAAAAAACGTTTTATACAGTTGGCGGTACAAAGGAAATGGACGTTGAATTTAATTTAGTAGCTGCTACTAATAGAGATTTAAAGCAATTAGTGGCAGAAGGAAAATTCAGAGAGGATTTATATTATCGACTGAATGTGGTGAATTTCACAGTTCCCCCGCTTCGAGAGCGAGCATCAGATATTTTAGAAATTAGCAATTATTTCTTATATGAAAAATCGATTAAATATAATCGACCTATTCAAGGAATCCCAACTGAAATAGCAAATGTTCTTTTAAAATACCACTGGCCAGGCAATGTACGGGAATTATCTAATGTTATCGAGCGACTTGTTGTATTTTCTGATGAGGGAGCCATTCATATGGAAGACTTACCTACGGATATTTTAGCGGCTATGCCAAAAGATGAAAAGTTGGAAGTTAAGAGGGATTTTCCTCTAGGGACAGAGCTTAACAATCAACTTGAACATTATGAACGGGAAATTATTTTAGAACAGCTTGCCAAAGTAAATGGTAATAAAAAAACATGTGCTAAAAACTTAGGCATTACTCGTGCCACTTTATACAATCGATTAAAAAAATTAAACATAGATGTATAACTTTTTAAAATAAATGTCAATATTTCTATACACTACTTTCACATATGTCTATAAAATCATTTTCTTAGCGACTTTCTTTTTTCTGGCATAGTTTTTGCATTATCTAGTATGGAAAGTATTTCATATAGTAGAGGTGGAACTATGCAAAATAAATCGATGATTGTATGTCGTTGTGAAGAAGTTAGTTACGATGAATTAGTAGAAAGCGCATCAAAATATAAGTGCTCTGCACGAGAACTGAAGTTACGAACACGTGCAGGAATGGGCTATTGCGGCGGCCGTACATGCCGTACTATGGTAGATAATATTGCTCATCTTCATCATCCACGTACAAATGATGAAATTTCATTAAAACATCAGGCACCCATTCGACCAGTGCGATTCTCCGATTTAGGGGAGGTTAAATCATGACAGAACGTATAATTACCCACCCTATTTTAGGGAATTTAATCCAAAAAGAAAAAATAACTTTTACTTTTGACGATCAGGTAGTTGAAGGTTACAAAGGTGAATCCCTAGCTGCTGCATTGCTAGTACAAGGAATCCGCACTTTACGTTTGCACGAAGAAACAGGGCAGCCTCGAGGCATTTATTGCAATATTGGTCACTGCTTTGAATGCCGTGTCAATATAAACGGCTTAGATGGCGAGCGAGCATGCTTAACCCCTATTTCAGATGGGATGGTTGTAAAAAGTGGGCAGCCACTTCCTACGACAGTAAGGGACTGGAGGAAGAACCATGAATAATAAAGTAATTATAATTGGAGCTGGTCCTGCCGGGCTTGCAGCGGCCATTACATTGGCGGAAAAAAATATTGCTGTCCTTGTTATCGATGAATATTTATATGCTGGAGGGCGATTACTTGGACAATTATATGAAGAGAAGCCAGGAACATGGTGGAATGGTATTGTGGAATCTGAACGTTTATTAAAACGAGCTAAAGCAGTCAATGTTGAATTTTTACTACAAACAAGTGTATCCAATTTAGAAAAAGTGGATCAAACGTGGATCATCCACACAACCAAAGGTATATTTCGTACCCAACATCTGCTATTAGCTACTGGAGCTGCCGAATCACATTTCCCAATTCCAGGCTGGACTCTACCGGGTGTAATGTCTGTTGGAGCAGCACAAGTAATGACAAATGTGCATCGTGTGAAGCCTGGTAAACGGGGAGTCATTGTCGGGGTCAATGTACTATCTTCTGCTATTGCGATGGAATTACAATTAGCAGGGGTTCAAGTAGCAGCTATCACATTACCTCCCTCTAACTTGTTAACGAAGAAGAATAGTAATCCTTTAGAAGTTATGAACTCCTTATTACATGTAGCTCATATGGCTCCCTCCCCTCTTGTTAAAATGGGTAGCAAATTGATGAAAAATGACTTTATGAAAAAGCTCGGTATTTCCTTTTATCCCAAAAATGGTGTGAAAATGTGGGATATACCTATTATGTTGCGTAAAGCTGTTATTGAAATCGTCGGTAAAGATCAAGTTGAAGGGGTCGTTTTAGCAACAGTGAATACAGATGGCTCTCTTGTTAAAGGTAGCGAACAACGAATCAAAGCAGATTTTATTTGTATCGCTGGCGGCCTATACCCTTTAGCAGAACTTGCCTCTTTAGCTGGTTGTCCATTCCATTATATCGAAGAATTAGGTGGGTTCATTCCTTTACATAATGAACAAATGGAAACTAATTTAGAGGGGTTGTATGTCGCTGGAAATATTACGGGCATTGAAGGAGCCAAGGTAGCATTAGCACAAGGAAAAGTTGCTGGCCTTACAATTGCTCAACATCTCAATGCAGGAGCCTCAAAGCATGATATTAAGCTCGCTATCCAAGATGTTGAAAAAACAAGAGCTACTGCACATATTCAATTTCATCCTGAAATTTCAGCCGGCCGTCAACAGATGAAACAAATTTGGGATGAATCTGTTGGACCTCTTACGCTTCATTAAAAATGCCTATTAAAGAGTAAAAGTCTTTTTCTCATCTTCATGAGTAAAAGGCTTTTTTGCTTTATGGCATAAAACATGCAATACATATGATGTGATCAAAAATCGTGAAAGGAGGTTTTGATTCTTAAACAATAAGCCATATATGTACCTTCCATAATATTGAATTACTGATTTGTGTGACAAGATGAATGCTGCTGTATAGTACACAATTTCTTGGGTGGGAATTTCGGGTTTTGATTGAAGAAAACAAGGGGGAAAATCTATGGAGACAATTGTTAATACATTGGTCGATTATATTTGGGGGAATGCACTCGTATACTTAGCATTAGGTGTGGGTCTTTACTTTACCATCCTGACAAAAGCTGTTCAATTTCGTTATATTCCTGAGATGATTCGTTTATTACGTGAACGTAAAGAATCAAAAGAAGGAATCTCTTCGTTCCAAGCTTTTTGTATGGCATTGTCTGGACGAGTTGGTGTTGGTAATATCGCAGGTGTGGCTACGGCCATTGCTGCTGGTGGACCAGGCGCAGTATTTTGGATGGGTGTTATGGCATTTCTAGGGGGTGCAAGTGCATTTATAGAATCTACACTTGCCCAATTATATAAAGAAAAGGCTGATGGTCAGTATCGTGGTGGTTCACCATACTATATCGAAAAGGGTTTAAGACTAAAAGGCTTTGCTATATTTGTTGCGTTTGTTATCTGTCTTTCATATGGTGTTCTAGTGCCAGGGATCCAGGCAAACACAATTGCCACTTCATTTAATACTGCTTTTCATATTCCACCATTTATAACAGGCGCGGTAATTGTTGTTCTTTTGGGATTAATCATATTTGGTGGTGTTAAACGTATAGCCCGTGTTGCTGACAAAATTGTTCCTATCATGGCGCTTGCCTACGTCATTTTAACACTCATCATATTAGGGGCTAATGTGAGTGAAATTCCAGGTATGCTTAAACTTATTATTACAAGTGCTTTTGGTACTAATGAAATCTTTGGGGGTATAGTTGGTACTGCAATCGCCTGGGGTGTAAGACGCTCCGTATTTTCAAATGTAGCTGGAGCTGGAGAAGCAACATTTAGTTCTGCTGCTGCTGAAGTATCTCATCCTGCTAAACAAGGTTTAGTTCAGGGTTTCTCAATCTATATTGATACAATCATTGTATGTACTGCTACAGCATTAATGATTCTCATTACAGGTATGTATAATGTTACCCCTCCAGGAACAACGGCACCGTTAGTTGAAAATATCCCGGGCGTCGTGGCAGGTACTGCTTATACACAAGCAGCAGTATCTACAGTATTCCATGATTTTGGAAGTGGATTCGTGGCTATTGCCATATTCCTCTTCGCATTCACCACTTTAATGGCATACTACTATATTGCAGAGACAACAATTGTTTATTTAGATAATAAGCTACGCTTCCCTATTTTGAAATTAGTATTAAAAATAATCTTCTTACTCGTTGTTTATGTCGGAAGTGTACAATCGGTCAGTCTTATGTGGGGGCTTGGAGATATTGGATTCGGAAGTATGAGTTATTTAAACTTTATTGCGATTGTATTATTAACCAAACCAGCCATTCAAGTTTTGCGAGATTATGATCGACAAAAAAAGGCTGGTCTCGATCCTATTTTTGATCCAAGAGAAGTTGGAATTAAAAATGCTGAATTCTGGATAGAATATAGCAACAATCATAAACGGAAATAAAAAAACAGTCAGCATACAGCTGACTGTTTCTATTGCCTAGCGACGTCCTACTCTCACAGGGGGAAGCCCCCAACTACCATCGGCGCTAAAGAGCTTAACTTCCGTGTTCGGTATGGGAACGGGTGTGACCTCTTTGCCATCATCACTAGACTATGGTCGGCTTTCAATATACATCGCATTTCTTCGTCAGCTTCTGTCGTTCAGTCAGTCACGTACTTGAGTACGCTCCTTCCCTCTCTCCATTGCTTCCTCGAACTACTCGTATCTTGAAACCCTTCATAAAAGAAATTATTCTTTCAAAACTGGATAAACGGTTCATTGAATGGTTCAAACATTTTGGTTAAGTCCTCGATCGATTAGTATTCGTCAGCTCCATGTGTCACCACACTTCCACCTCGAACCTATCTACCTCATCGTCTTTGAGGGATCTTACTTACTTGCGTAATGGGAAATCTCATCTTGAGGGGGGCTTCATGCTTAGATGCTTTCAGCACTTATCCCGTCCACACATAGCTACCCAGCGATGCCTTTGGCAAGACAACTGGTACACCAGCGGTGTGTCCATCCCGGTCCTCTCGTACTAAGGACAGCTCCTCTCAAATTTCCTACGCCCACGACGGATAGGGACCGAACTGTCTCACGACGTTCTGAACCCAGCTCGCGTACCGCTTTAATGGGCGAACAGCCCAACCCTTGGGACCGACTACAGCCCCAGGATGCGATGAGCCGACATCGAGGTGCCAAACCTCCCCGTCGATGTGGACTCTTGGGGGAGATAAGCCTGTTATCCCCGGGGTAGCTTTTATCCGTTGAGCGATGGCCCTTCCATGCGGAACCACCGGATCACTAAGCCCGTCTTTCGACCCTGCTCGACTTGTAGGTCTCGCAGTCAAGCTCCCTTGTGCCTTTACACTCTACGAATGATTTCCAACCATTCTGAGGGAACCTTTGGGCGCCTCCGTTACCTTTTAGGAGGCGACCGCCCCAGTCAAACTGTCCGCCTGACACTGTCTCCTGCCCCGCTAAGGGGCATGGGTTAGAATTTCAATACAACCAGGGTAGTATCCCACCGACGCCTCCTTCGAAGCTGGCGCTCCGAGATCTCTGGCTCCTACCTATCCTGTACAAGTTGTACCAAAATTCAATATCAGGCTACAGTAAAGCTCCACGGGGTCTTTCCGTCCTGTCGCGGGTAACCTGCATCTTCACAGGTACTATAATTTCACCGAGTCTCTCGTTGAGACAGTGCCCAGATCGTTACGCCTTTCGTGCGGGTCGGAACTTACCCGACAAGGAATTTCGCTACCTTAGGACCGTTATAGTTACGGCCGCCGTTTACTGGGGCTTCAATTCGCAGCTTCGCTTGCGCTAACCACTCCTCTTAACCTTCCAGCACCGGGCAGGCGTCAGCCCCTATACGTCACCTTACGGTTTTGCAGAGACCTGTGTTTTTGCTAAACAGTCGCCTGGGCCTATTCACTGCGGCTCTCATGCGCTTGCACGCTCAAGAGCACCCCTTCTCCCGAAGTTACGGGGTCATTTTGCCGAGTTCCTTAACGAGAGTTCTCTCGCACACCTTAGGATTCTCTCCTCGACTACCTGTGTCGGTTTGCGGTACGGGCACCTCTCACCTCGATAGAGGCTTTTCTTGGCAGTGTGAAATCAGGAACTTCGTCCATACGGACTCGCCATCACAGCTCAACGTTACAGTGTGCGGATTTGCCTACACACACGCCTTACTGCTTGGACGCGCATAACCAACAGCGCGCTTACCCTATCCTACTGCGTCCCCCCATTTCTCAAACGGTGAGGAGGTGGTACAGGAATATCAACCTGTTGTCCATCGCCTACGCCTATCGGCCTCGGCTTAGGTCCCGACTAACCCTGAGCGGACGAGCCTTCCTCAGGAAACCTTAGTCATACGGTGGACGGGATTCTCACCCGTCTTTCGCTACTCATACCGGCATTCTCACTTCTAAGCGCTCCACCAGTCCTTCCGGTCTGACTTCAACGCACTTAGAACGCTCTCCTACCACTGACATCGTAGATGTCAATCCACAGCTTCGGTGAATCGTTTAGCCCCGATACATTTTCGGCGCAGCGTCACTCGACCAGTGAGCTATTACGCACTCTTTAAATGATGGCTGCTTCTAAGCCAACATCCTGGTTGTCTGTGCAACGCCACATCCTTTTCCACTTAACGATTACTTTGGGACCTTAGCTGGTGGTCTGGGCTGTTTCCCTTTTGACTACGGATCTTATCACTCGCAGTCTGACTCCCGTGTATAAATATCTGGCATTCGGAGTTTGTCTGAATTCGGTAAACCGGGATGGCCCCCTAGTCCAAACAGTGCTCTACCTCCAGTATTCTCATCACGAGGCTAGCCCTAAAGCTATTTCGGAGAGAACCAGCTATCTCCAAGTTCGATTGGAATTTCTCCGCTACCCACACCTCATCCCCGCACTTTTCAACGTGCGTGGGTTCGGGCCTCCAGTAAGTGTTACCTTACCTTCACCCTGGACATGGGTAGATCACCTGGTTTCGGGTCTACGACCACGTACTATTTCGCCCTATTCAGACTCGCTTTCGCTGCGGCTCCGCCTTCTAAAGCTTAACCTCGCACGTAATCGTAACTCGCCGGTTCATTCTACAAAAGGCACGCTATCACCCATTAACGGGCTCTAACTACTTGTAGGCACACGGTTTCAGGATCTCTTTCACTCCCCTTCCGGGGTGCTTTTCACCTTTCCCTCACGGTACTGGTTCACTATCGGTCACTAGGTAGTATTTAGCCTTGGGAGATGGTCCTCCCAGATTCCGACGGAATTTCACGTGTTCCGCCGTACTCAGGATCCACTCAGGAGAGAACGAACTTTCGACTACAGGGCTTTTACCTGCTCTGGCGGACCTTTCCAAGTCGCTTCATCTAACTCGCTCTTTTGTAACTCCGTATTGAGTGTCCTACAACCCCAAGAGGCAAGCCTCTTGGTTTGGGCTCTTCCCGTTTCGCTCGCCGCTACTCAGGGAATCGATTTTTCTTTCTCTTCCTCCAGGTACTTAGATGTTTCAGTTCCCTGGGTCTGCCTTCAAGACGCTATGTATTCACGTCAAGATACTACGCGATTAAACGTAGTGGGTTCCCCCATTCGGAAATCTCCGGATCAAAGCTCACTTACAGCTCCCCGAAGCATATCGGTGTTAGTGCCGTCCTTCTTCGGCTCCTAGTGCCAAGGCATTCGCCGTGCGCCCTTAATAACTTAACCTATCAGCTTTCAATACACATCACATTTCGTTGTCAGCTTCACTCGTTCAATCAGTCACGTACTCAAGTACGCTCCTTCATTCACTCGATTGCTTCCTAGAACTGCTCGTGTCTTGAAACCTTTTAATGTTATTAAGCCTATAAAAAAACTTAAAAAATAAATGTGTTTGTTACAATTTCAATGTCGTTTTATCCAGTTTTCAAAGAACAAGTTTTGAAGATTTTCATTCAAGAAGAATGAACCTTCAAAACTGAACGCAAAACGTAATCTTACAAACCCTAGGTTTGTATTCCGAAATAATCCTTAGAAAGGAGGTGATCCAGCCGCACCTTCCGATACGGCTACCTTGTTACGACTTCACCCCAATCATCTATCCCACCTTCGGCGGCTGGCTCCAAAAAGGTTACCTCACCGACTTCGGGTGTTACAAACTCTCGTGGTGTGACGGGCGGTGTGTACAAGGCCCGGGAACGTATTCACCGCGGCATGCTGATCCGCGATTACTAGCGATTCCGGCTTCATGTAGGCGAGTTGCAGCCTACAATCCGAACTGAGAACGACTTTATCGGATTAGCTCCCTCTCGCGAGTTGGCAACCGTTTGTATCGTCCATTGTAGCACGTGTGTAGCCCAGGTCATAAGGGGCATGATGATTTGACGTCATCCCCACCTTCCTCCGGTTTGTCACCGGCAGTCACCTTAGAGTGCCCAACTAAATGATGGCAACTAAGATCAAGGGTTGCGCTCGTTGCGGGACTTAACCCAACATCTCACGACACGAGCTGACGACAACCATGCACCACCTGTCACCGTTGCCCCCGAAGGGGAAACTATATCTCTACAGTGGTCAACGGGATGTCAAGACCTGGTAAGGTTCTTCGCGTTGCTTCGAATTAAACCACATGCTCCACCGCTTGTGCGGGCCCCCGTCAATTCCTTTGAGTTTCAGTCTTGCGACCGTACTCCCCAGGCGGAGTGCTTAATGCGTTAGCTGCAGCACTAAGGGGCGGAAACCCCCTAACACTTAGCACTCATCGTTTACGGCGTGGACTACCAGGGTATCTAATCCTGTTTGCTCCCCACGCTTTCGCGCCTCAGTGTCAGTTACAGACCAGATAGTCGCCTTCGCCACTGGTGTTCCTCCAAATCTCTACGCATTTCACCGCTACACTTGGAATTCCACTATCCTCTTCTGCACTCAAGTCTCCCAGTTTCCAATGACCCTCCACGGTTGAGCCGTGGGCTTTCACATCAGACTTAAGAAACCACCTGCGCGCGCTTTACGCCCAATAATTCCGGACAACGCTTGCCACCTACGTATTACCGCGGCTGCTGGCACGTAGTTAGCCGTGGCTTTCTAATAAGGTACCGTCAAGGTACAGCCAGTTACTACTGTACTTGTTCTTCCCTTACAACAGAGTTTTACGAACCGAAATCCTTCTTCACTCACGCGGCGTTGCTCCATCAGGCTTTCGCCCATTGTGGAAGATTCCCTACTGCTGCCTCCCGTAGGAGTCTGGGCCGTGTCTCAGTCCCAGTGTGGCCGATCACCCTCTCAGGTCGGCTACGCATCGTCGCCTTGGTGAGCCGTTACCTCACCAACTAGCTAATGCGCCGCGGGCCCATCCTATAGCGACAGCCGAAACCGTCTTTCAGTGTTTCACCATGAGGTGAAACAGATTATTCGGTATTAGCCCCGGTTTCCCGGAGTTATCCCAAACTATAGGGTAGGTTGCCCACGTGTTACTCACCCGTCCGCCGCTAACGTCGAAGGAGCAAGCTCCTTCTCTGTTCGCTCGACTTGCATGTATTAGGCACGCCGCCAGCGTTCGTCCTGAGCCAGGATCAAACTCTCCATAAAAGAAATTTGAATAGCTCAAATTGTTTTGCTGGCATCATTTTGATGTCCAAAATTTTGTTTCGTTCACTAACCAAGGTTAGTTACTGAAAACTTTATTGATTACGTTTTGCTTGTTCAGTTTTCAAGGTTCATATCATTGTCTTTTCGGACAACTTCTTTAGTCTATCAGACAATCAGAAAGTTGTCAATACTTTTTTTGGAGCGGGTGATGAGAATCGAACTCACGACATCAGCTTGGAAGGCTGAGGTTTTACCATTAAACTACACCCGCATAATATGATTTGTAAATTGGCGCGCCCGGCAGGAGTCGAACCCACAACCTTCTGATCCGTAGTCAGACGCTCTATCCAATTGAGCTACGGGCGCATATAAGAATATAAGAATATAAAATTAATTGACTTGGTGCGGCCGAGAGGACTTGAACCTCCACGGGGTTGCCCCCACTAGGCCCTCAACCTAGCGCGTCTGCCGTTCCGCCACGACCGCATTCAATCAGTAACTTTCTCATTATACTACAAGGATCTGAGAAGTCAATGTTTTTCCCTAAAAAGATGAGCCATGAAGGACTCGAACCTTCGACCCTCTGATTAAAAGTCAGATGCTCTACCAACTGAGCTAATGGCTCAAATTAAGAAATGAATGGCTGGGGTACTAGGATTCGAACCTAGGCATGACGGAATCAAAATCCGTTGCCTTACCGCTTGGCTATACCCCAAAAAGTGGCGGTCCCGACCGGGATCGAACCGGCGATCTCCTGCGTGACAGGCAGGCATGTTAACCGCTACACCACGGGACCAATAAATAGTATTAATTAAATTATGAAGAAATGACCCCTACGGGATTCGAACCCGTGTTACCGCCGTGAAAGGGCGGTGTCTTAACCACTTGACCAAGGGGCCATGGCTCCGAAGGCAGGACTCGAACCTGCGACAACCTGATTAACAGTCAGGTGCTACTACCAACTGAGCTACTTCGGAATACTATGTTTTGCTGTCGTCGTTATCTTGTCGACTTTTACTATTATAGGGACAACTCAACAAAACGTCAACTATTTTTTTATAATTTTTTATTCCACTAGTTTTAGCCTACCCAAACACTTACTACAGCAATACTTCTCAACATTCATTTTTATTTTCCGTACATATAGTTGTTGGCAATTGACACAAGTATAAGTATGACGATGATGTCTTTTAGTTGTAGCTTTAGGGGGTTGTAAAACTGAGCAAAATCGAGGTGCATTTACTTTTCTTAATAGCTCTCGAAAATCTTTATCTCGATGTTGATACCCTTTACCTTCAATATGTAAATGATAATGACATAATTCATGGAGTACAATACCTTCAATCTCTCTATAGCCATATAACTCATAGGCTTTCGGGTTTATCTCGATATTATGAGATTGTAAAAGATATCGTCCACCAGTTGAACGTAATCTAGCATTAAAGTAAGCCTGATGCTGAAAAGGTTTTTGAAAGCTTTCCAAGGATAAGCTGTGAACAAGTTGTTGTAACTCCTCATTGTTCATATATTAATCACCTCTAACAACAAGAATACCACACTGTGTAGTATAGACAGTGTGGTAAATATTTATTACTTAAATTATAATGTTTGATTTTTAGGCGGAAGCATTGTTAAAGAAATACGCCCTTTATTGACATCTATTTGTTCTACCCATACTGTGACAATATCACCTAGTGCAACAACTTCTAATGGATGTTTAATGCGTTTGTTTTGTAATTTAGATATATGCACTAACCCGTCTTGCTTTACGCCAATATCAACAAACGCTCCAAAGTCCACCACATTTCTCACTGTGCCCTGTAGTTCCATACCTACTTTTAAATCTTCCATTTTTAATACATCTGTTTTAAGCAAAGGCTGTGGGAAGGCATCACGTGGGTCACGACTTGGTTTCATTAAAGTATCCACAATATCTTGAATAGTCACAACACCTATGCCAAGCACGCTACTTAAATTTTGAATATCTAGAGCTGCAATAGCTTCTTCGGCTTTCGGCGTCCCTAGCTCTTTTTTATCAATTTGAGCTTCTGCTAATATTTGTTCAGCTAAATCATAGCTCTCTGGGTGAATACCTGTAGCATCGAACGGATTTTTTGCTTCAGGGACACGTAAGAAGCCGATAGCTTGTTCATACGTTTTAGCACCTAGCCTTGGAATCTTCTTTAATTGTGCACGTGTAGAAAATTGACCATTTTCTTCTCGCATCTTCACGATATTCTCTGCAACTGTTTTGGATAAACCAGAAACGTATTGTAAGAGTGAAGAAGAAGCCGTGTTTACATCAACCCCTACTTTGTTAACAGCAGTTTCTACTATAAAAGTTAGTGATTCATTTAATTTTTTTTGAGAAACATCATGCTGATACTGACCTACACCAACCGCTTTAGGTTCAATTTTCACTAACTCCGATAAAGGATCTTGTAAGCGGCGTGCAATGGAGACAGCACTACGCTGCTCAACCTGTAAATCGGGAAATTCAGCCCGTGCAATATCTGACGCTGAATAAACAGATGCTCCCGCTTCGTTGACAATAACATACGCAACATCAGTAGTAAGTTCATTTAGTACATCTGCAATAAATTGTTCTGTTTCACGCGATGCTGTACCATTACCAATTGCAATTATGCTTATTGGATATTTTACTAAAATTCCTTTCACAGTAGCATTCGCTTTTGCTACATCTGGTTTAGGAGGATGTGGATAAATAGCTGTAACCTCTAACATTTTCCCCGTTTCATCTACAACTGCTAACTTACAACCTGTGCGGTAAGCTGGGTCAACCCCCAATACATATTTCCCTTTCATAGGTGGCTGCAGTAATAAATTACGTAAATTCTCAGAGAAAATATGAATTGCTTGTGTTTCAGCTTTCTCTGTCAATTCGTTTCGTAATTCTCTTTCAATCGAAGGCTGAATTAAACGTTTGTACGAATCTTCAATTGCCAGTTTTACTTCTGCAATTGCAGGAGATGAGCCAATTGCAGGTATCCATTCCTTCCACATAATCATCAAAACTCTGTCTACTGGCACTTGGATTGAAACCTTTAAAACTTCCTCTTTTTCTCCACGGTTGATCGCTAAGATGCGATGCGGAACGATGCGATTAACAGGTTCTTCATACTCGTAATACATTTCAAAAACATTTTTTTCATCGATTTCAGCATTTTTTACAGTCGTTACAAGGACTCCATCTTTCCATGAATAGGCGCGGATTTTTTCACGAATCGCAGCATCATCCGCAAAACGTTCTGCTAAAATATCTCGTGCGCCCATTAGTGCTTCTTCTGTATTGGCAACCTGTTCATTATCCACAAAACCAACTGCCAGCTGCTCTAATGCGTCATTACTAAACGCCAAGAGAAGTTCTGCAAGAGGTTCTAATCCTTTTTCTTTTGCAATCGTCGCCTTTGTACGTCTTTTTTGCTTGTAAGGCCTATATAAATCCTCTACCCGCTGTAAGACGGTTGCAGCAAGTATGGCTTTTTCTAATTCTGGTGTAAGTTTTTCTTGCTCTCGGATTAATCGAATAACCTCTTCTTTCCGTTGTTCAAGTTGCTGTATGTAGTGATAACGATCCTCCACAGCTTTAATTTGCACCTCGTCGAGAGAGCCCGTTGCTTCCTTTCGATAACGTGCAATAAATGGTACCGTATTTCCCTCTTCTAATAACTTAATAACAGCATCTACTTGCCCTGGTTTGACTACAACATCCTTTGCAATGAGCTGTAACATTTGCTTTTGTTCCACATCATCACTACCTTTTTCTTTTCATTTTACCATTACACCTTACTAAAAATGCAAAAAGATAGTCTACTCAGACGAATATGAGTAGACTATCTTCATCCATTTATAAGTGTTTAACACATAAAACACCCAAAGAAAGATTAGAGCGAAACACCGCCACTTGCTAGAATAGCCTCTTGTAATTTCTTTATTGCTTTCCTTTGTATTCGAGATACATGCATTTGAGAAATTCCTAATCGTTCTCCAGCTTCTTTTTGACTAAGTTGCTCTAAATATGTAAGCTGAATAATTTGTTTTTCCCTTTCATTTAACACAACAAGCGCCTCTGAAACAATCATGCGTTTATTAGTCATTTCATAACCATCGTCTTCCCTACCCAAGATATCAAATAATGTGACTGTACTGCCATCTGAATCTGACTCTATCGAATGATCCATAGAAAGAGCTTGATAGCTACGGCTCATTTCCATCGCTTCCAATACCTCTTCCTCGGCTACTTCTAATCGCTCAGCAATATCTTGAATAGAAGGAGAACGCTGCAATTCAATCGTCAGCGCCTCCACTGTTGATTTGATTCTCGGTCCTAATTCTTTTATTCGTCTAGGCACATGAACATCCCATGTTTTATCACGTAAAAAACGCTTGATTTCTCCAACAATCGTTGGCACAGCAAATGCTTCAAAACTACGACCAACATTCGGATCAAAACGTCTGATTGCACCTAACAATCCCAGCATCCCTACTTGAACAATATCATCATAATAAGATTTACCATTCGAATATTTACGAGCTATTGACTCAACTAGATATCGATAATGAATCACTAATTTTGTTTGCGCTTCATCATCCTCCGTTGACTGGTACAATTCAATCCACTTTAGTATATCTTCCTTGGATGAAGATTTATGTAGTGATTCTTTCGACATTTTTTTCCACCTGCTCCCTAGCGACATACTTTGTCATGAAGACAGTTACGCCACCATCGTTATTGATCATCACCTCATCCATCAAAGTTTCCATTAAATAAAGTCCTAAGCCACCTTCTCTTAGCCCTGCAATACTTTCCTCAGGATGATACGGTCCAATCTTAGACTTGATCTCTTCGAAATTAAAGCTGTTGCCATAATCCGCAATCATCATTTCCATTTTATTGTCATACAAAGCACACCCGATGACAATTTCACCTTCTTCTTCATCCTTATAAGCATGGTGAACAACATTTGTCACAGCCTCACTTGCAGCAATTTTTAAATCTTCGATATCATCATAACTAAAGCCAATCCTACTAGCTAAGCCCGAGACAGTTAATCGAATGACACTGACAAATTGCGGTTTAGCAGGAACTCTGATTTCAATATAGTCAAATTCCTTCATTATTTTAATTCCACCTTTTTATCAGTTTCAATATCCATCAAATCACTTAGACCCGTAATTTCAAACAATCTTTGCAATCTATTCGATAAACCAACTAGCTTCACTTTGCCATTTTCACGTAATGCTCTTTTATAAAAGGCAACAAATATCCCAAGACCTGTACTGTCCATGTAATTTACTTTTGATAAATCAAGTTCAATTTCTAATCCGTCTGTAATCTTTACCGCTTCTAATTCCTCTCTTAAACCAGACGCGGTAAATGTATCGATTTCACCTTCAACAAAACCAAATAATTTATGATCAATCTCTTTAAAATATATCGTTACGTCCATATAGCACACCTCCACCATATTTGTTAGACTATTGTCTATTCCCTATTTTATTAATAATTAAACCTATTTTTTTAAAATAACGACAGTAAAATCATCCGATAGTTTAAAATTCTGAGCTTTCTCTATTTCCTTATAAAGAAGTTGGCACAATTGCTGGGCTGTTAAATGTCTATTTTGTTTTATTAAAGTTGTAATAACCTCTCTGGAATTCAAGTCTTCCTGTGCTCTAAATTCAGTCACACCATCGGTCATCATAATAATTAAATCATTTTCCTCTAAAACAATGTCATGAAACGAATATTTTGTCTCAGGTAAAACACCCAGTAATAAGCCTTTAGCCTCCAAAGAATAGAATCGATCGTCCTTGGCAATATAGTGTAACGCTGGCTCATGACCTGCCGAGGCATAAGAAAAGATATTGTGTTGTACATCTAAGCATCCATAAAACATAGAAACAAACATACTGTCGTCCACACCTTTTTCAATTACCCTGTTAATGACTTCTAAAACATAGGAAGGATCTTTATATGCATATCCTAATGTTTCAAGTCCATATTTCACCATCGACATACATAAAGCAGCAGGAACTCCCTTGCCAACAACATCTGTCACTGCCACACTTAAATATTCTTCACCATCATGAAAAAAATGTACATAATCACCATTCATTCTACGAATAGGAACTGAAATCATTCCTATATCAATACTTTCTAGCTGTGGCACATATGTTTTCAATAGCGTTTTTTGAATGTTTGTCGCAATTTTCATTTCCATCTCATATTCAGCTTGCTTTTGAAGTAAGCTTTGATGCTCTCTATGTGCCATCCCATAATGAACCATCACTTCAATAAGAAAATCATAGGCTGGCTGTGATTCACTCATTTGATCAGGAAATATTTGTTCAACAGCATTTTTATGAATACTAACAACATCCTCTGGGGATATATTTTTTTGAATTAACTGACGCGTGAAATTTTGAGCAATATATAAATTTCTTTCAGTTTGGCTGACCATATAATCTGATAATATTTTTTTATACTGAGCTTCTAATTGTTTCAATTTCTTCACGTCCTAACGCAACCATTTTTCCGCCCTTATTGTTGTACCCACTCCTATGACAGATTGAATATCTAAACTGTCCATCAATCGTTTAACGCCTGGTAAACCAGCTCCTAGCCCTCCTGAAGTAGAATAACCATCCTCCATTACTTTGCGAACATTTTGAATCCCAGGTCCTTTATCTGTTGCAATAACGACTATTTTCTTTTCATGATCTATCTCAACCCTTTCAATTTCAATCGTCCCTATATTCGCATATAAATATATATTTCGTGCTAATTCACTAATTGCTGTGGTTATACGAGCTTGATCAACAGTGCCAAATCCAAGTGCTCTTGCTTCATTACGCCCCAGTTGTCTTGCTGCCACAATATCCCACTCTGTAATAATTTCAACCGAAGACTTACATGTCACTGCTGTCCCTCCATTTCCTTACAGAGTTATACTCTTACACTATAGTTCGACCTGCTGGACTTAAATTAAACTTCATAACCTCTATTAATGGAATATTCTATGTAAATTTTCATATACCTTTTAAGAATTTTTTCAAAAATCTATTTTTATTAAAAATCTTGAATATATCTTAAAGCTTTTTGTACTATTTATCAATTACGCCTCAACGGAATTGCGCCCCGATTTATTGAAGCCGCCCGAAAAACCTTTCTTCAAAATTTGTGATTTCTGCCAGAGGTTTTATCTAGCAAAATTGAACTTTTATGGAGAGTTGGCCAGCTGAATCAAAATAAATAGTAAATTCAAATTATCGATAGAGAACAAAAAAAGCATCGAGATTTTATTATCTCGATGCTTCTATACACATATGTATATCAAAATTTAACTAGACCTAAACTAATCATCAACGCTCCATCAACTTTTTCCATCACAGCATGATCAAGTTGCGTAATACGATCCGTCAATCTTGACTTATCAATTGTCCGCACCTGTTCTAGCAAAATAACCGAATCACGTTCAAAACCATACTTTTCAGCATTGATTTCAACGTGTGTCGGTAACTTTGCCTTTTGAATCTGTGCAGTGATAGCTGCGATGATGACAGTCGGACTAAATCGATTGCCAATATCATTTTGAATAATCAGCACCGGTCTAGTGCCTCCTTGTTCAGAACCTATTACCGGTGATAAGTCTGCAAAAAAAACGTCACCACGTTTTACATTCAAAGTGTCATCCCCCGCTAACGAGACGCTCCACCATATGCTGTGCTTCATATTCTGCATGCAAGCATTCACTCGCAATCATTAAATTAATATGAGACATTTCAACATATCCTTTAATCATAGCTTCCCGTATTTGATTTGGTTGCTCCTGCATTAAATTTTTGCGCGCCAAAGTACGCACAAAAGATTCACCTTCAATTACTTCCTTTGTTTGTAGAAATAGTCTGTCTTGAACAGCAATTGTAGCTTCTCTTAACTTTTTCTCGTACACAGCAAGCACCTCCAACGGAACCATACACTTTTTCATTACTTCTCATTCTATCATTGAAAGATATTGTTGAAAAGACATGAAATGACAAAATATCTGACAATTTGAAGTACAAATTGTAAAAATATGTTGGTTGTCGAAGGTATATGCTGAATAATTATTATTGCAATGTTCTTCCAAATATGAGTTACTTTACGTTTGGAAAAGAAATAAGATCTCCAGTGCTAATTTATTTACCAAATTCAACTTTTACATTGGAATGTTGCTCATTACATTACAGTGAAAGCTATTGAGAGAATGTGTACTGTGTATCAGCAACTAATTCTAATGAAGGACCATTAAAAGTATATTCTAGGAACTCTTGCTGTTATAATGCATGGTATTTCATAATTAATTGTTTCAAGCTTTGTAGCCCACTCATCGATGGAAATCACATGCTGTCCTTGTTGACCAATGAGTGTTACCTTCTCACCTATAGCATATGCTTTTGGTAGCGCAACCATACATTGGTCCATACAAATTCGTCCAACAATCGGCACTTTCTGTCCATCAACCAATACTTCTTGTCCACCTAACTTACGAATTACGCCATCCGCATAGCCAATCGGAATGGTTCCTATCCACGTCTCCGTCTGAGCAGTAAACGTAGCGCCATAGCCAACTGATTCGCCTGCTTTGATTTGCTTCACATGAACAAGTTCACTCTCAAGCGAGAAGGCAGGCTTTAGTGGGAATGGTAAAATGCTTTCCACATAGGGAGAAGGAGATAATCCATACAGCGATATCCCATATCGAACAGCATCATATTGTAGGTGTGAATTTTTCACTAATGAAGCTGCTGTATTAGATGCATGAACAAGTCGCGGCTTTAAAGGCATGACTGATAAACACTTCTCAAAAAATTGTACTTGCTGATTAAAATGTGTCGGATTTTCTTCATCCGCTGTCGCAAAGTGAGTGAATATGCCATCTAACTCCACATTAGCTGTAGACTGTATGGTTTCGTATAGTTCTATTAGCTCTTGCTCTGAGCGAATGCCTATTCTCCCCATTCCACTATCTACTTTTATATGTAGACGCAGAGGAAGTTCTTCATTCACTAAAAGAGGAGCTGCTTGTTGAATCCAATCACTAGCAAATGCTGTAAGAATAATACGCTGTTGTGCTGCATAAGGAGCAAAGGAAACAGGAGATGCACCTAATATTAGTATGTCTGGTTCTTCAAAATGTGCTCGTATATGTAATGCTTCGTCGGGCGTTGCCACTGCAAGTATTGTGGCACCAGCCTCAAGAGCCGCCCGTGCAACGGCTACATCTCCATGACCGTACGCATTTGCCTTTACTACAGCAATAATTTGAACATTAGGTTGTAAAAATTCTTTTAAATTTTTAACGTTCTGTTGGATTGCTTGCAAGTCTATCATTGCTTTGGTTGGTCGAAAATACTGCTGTGTCTTCATAAGAATACCCTCTTTATTTTTAATTAAAACACTATGTATGACATACATTTGTTCTAGTACGTCTATTTAGCTTGTCCACACAATGTTATTGTTCCATTCTCCAGAACTCTCACTTTAAAGGAAATTACTTAACATTTTCTAAACAGCGAGATCTTATTTCATATTGTCAATAAGCTACAGCTTTCATATTCCAGAAAGCTGTAGCTAGCAAAGTTACTTCATACTACTTATCGTCATAGATGTAGCAACTTCAATCATCTCTTCTCGCGTCAACTTGCTTGAAGCTACAAAGAATTCAACACCATCTTTTTCCCAACTAATCGATGTATCTGTAATAGCTCCTATTGTATAGCCTAAGTCAACTGGATCACCAGGTGACGATACTGGTAACATTGAATTTTCCTTTGTTACTGGTTGCTGCATAACTGTAAATGCTTTTTCACCATCGAAAGTTAGGATAACACGTTCCATACCATTTTCTTGCACAACTTTTTCATTCGCTAATTGTGCCCAATTTAGAACAGGATAATGTGTTTGGAATTCTTGATATTCAACTTCCGCACCAACTGCTTCTTTGTCATCTTTTTCTTCTTGCCCCTCTTTATCAGCAGGTGTAGCTTGTTCACCTTTCGTGCTATCTTTATCAGTGAATTGTTCAACAGCATACTCTTTTGCAGCATGTTGCACACCTAATTTTATTTTCTTAAATGTGATACGAATTTGCTCTTCCTTCACATCATTCATAATCGCTACAGAGGTTGGCAATAAAGTTTTCTTATCTACCGTAATTACCTGATGGGGCATACTATTCTTATAGCTATTTCTAGTAGCCGCTTCAAATATATATGCTTTTTCTTCTTCTTTCATGACAAGATTTTTATCTTCTGCTAAATCTTCTGCTAGCGCTCCAATTAAGTAAGCCTGACTATTTTTCTTTGGCCAATCACTTTGGAATTTATACATTTTGTTTAATGTCGGTGTTACTACAAAAACGCCATCAGCATTACGCACAATCATTTGAGAAACATCTTTCCCACTTTCGACTACTTCTACTCGATAGAAATCAGGTTTTGTATGCCATACTGTCACATCATAATTTCTTGGCTCACCACCAGATTTAATCTCCATCGATGCATTTAACTCATAACCATTTGTTTCTGCCCATTTACCATTCACTTTCTTCAACACTTTTTCCTGTGAGGCTGCACCACATGCCGACAGAAGTAATATCGTACAAAGTAAGACGAGCCATTTAACTATACGGTTGCCCACGCTTTCACCCTTTCTTCTTTCAAATCCACTACGACAATATATGAACCGTATTTGTCAGTTATGTCATTTGAAGAAAGGGCAATATATTTAAATTTATAAGCCAACCTTTTAGACAAGTTAAGTACTATTCTAATAAGATTACTTGAGCAGCCGCATATTGTTTAGAATGCGTAATACTAACAAAACCATTGACAAGCTCTTCCTTAAAATATAAGACAGGATTGCCAGCCTCTCCTCTTAATATCTCCATATCGTGAAGCTTACATTGTTCCCCAAGACCTGTTCCTAGCGCTTTTGAAAATGCTTCTTTAGCAGCAAATCGCCCTGCCAAAAATTCTATTTTACGAGTTTCTGAATGGCCGTCAAATAATTTTTTTTCCCTAACTGTTAAAATGCGATCTTTAAATTTATCTGTACGTTTCATGGCTTTTTCAATACGATCTATTTCTACAATATCGAGACCAATTCCCTTAATCATGTGACCTTCTCCTTTACCTATTTCCAACAAGGCATGTATAATAATTGTAAATTGAGGTGGAGCCATGTTTAGTAGAACAGAAAATTTTAAGCAATATACAAAGTATTACCCTATTGTTTCAACTTTAATAGCAATTAACTTAACGCTTTATGTATTGTCTCTTATACCCGGCGTCGGAACACTCTTGTGGAATTACGGAATCCAAGCAAATTTCCTGATTCAAAGTGGTGAATGGTGGCGTGTCTTTTCCGCAATGTTTTTACATGCAGGATTTATGCATATGTTTTTTAATATGTTTTCCTTATATCTCTTTGGTCCAGAGCTTGAAAAAATCGCAGGTAAAGCACGCTTCATTACAATTTATTTGGTTTCAGGTATTGTAGGCAACATGGCAACCTATATCTTCTATGATAGTAGTTATGCGAGTCTTGGTGCAAGTGGGGCTATTTTTGGAATTTTTGGTGCTTTTGGGGCATTAGTTTACTATACACGTCGTACAATGCCAATGCTTCGTAAGCTCATTTTACCAATCATCGTCATAAGTGTCATCATGACATTTCTTCAACCAAATGTGAATGTTTATGCACATTTAGGGGGTTTAGTAACAGGTTTCATTCTTGGACTTGTCTATTTACACCCAAAAAGAATTTTAAGTTGGCGTAAACAAAAGATGTCGGGTAGACCATAAAACTTAAAAGAGGAGCAGCTCAATCATGGAGTTGCTCCTTTTTCACTAGAACGAATACATGCTATAAAATCACAGTGGCCTCATTTGCCAACTTAACTTTTTTCCATTCAGCGGCGGTTAAGCCATAAACAACTTGATCAACATGATGATCATAAAGCCACTCTGCATCCCTTAAACGCCCTTCTTCATGGAAGCCCAATACTTTGGGAATTGTACGACTGCGAATATTCCCTACCGCTACACGTACTTCAATACGATTTAACATTAAATAATTAAAAGCATAATCAATCAATGCTTTCATTGAATTTGTTACGAGCCCCTTCCCCACAAACTCATTTCCTAGCCAGTAGCCAATGCTTGTCCATTTATGCTGCCAGTTGATTTGATGATAGCCAATTACGCCTGCAAGCTCTCCATCATAGTAAATCCCTGCTTGTATACCATTATGATCAGCATATTGTTGCATAGCCTTTTTGACGAATTGCTCTGTATCTTCTACAGTTTTAACACTATCTACAAATGGCAGCCATTCACGTAATGTATCCCTTGAACGGTCAGTTAAAGCAAATAATTCATCTACATCACTCAAGTCTAATAGCTTTAAATAAGCGCTTTCATTAATATCATATTTAAACAAAGTCCCCCACCCCTTTTGTTCTATTTATTTTATTATAAACAGCATTCACATATATTTATAGTTAAAAAAGCTAATACTTCCATAAAATTGAAAGGATTAGCTTCATGTTGTTGAAAAAAAGTGATGTCAATGGCAGAAACAGCCATTTTGAAAGGCTAGGGGTTAATTTTCCTTTCGTTAGCGTTCTTTCCAGAGAGCGTCCGATGAGCCGTAGTAAATTGTATGATTGGAGAAAGGATAGCCTCTTATTTTCAATGTGGAGAATTGATGAGTGGCAACACCCCTCCATAAAGAGTAGTGAATACTTCACTTTATTAGAAAACCTTTCTAAAAAGGTACCATTTTTATGGATTGGAGTGGAAGGCTACTTGACTCCCGTGGGATAGCGAGACAGGCGAGCCCCTGCACGAAGCGGCTCGGCGTTCGCCCACAGGAAAGCAAGTAGCCTGCAACGGAAATCCATTTTCGCCTTTCGCAAAAATTCTATAGATGTTTTTGTTTTTCAACACTCTGAAGCTAATCCTTCCATAAAATTGAAAAGATTAGCTTTTTAGTTCATTAATGTTCATACCAAGTTAAGATTGTTTCTGCATCCTGTTGCTCTAAGCTTGATACACTTCCCGTTGTACCAGTTGCTCCAGACATGACTGTTGCTTTTATAGACATAACATTTTTCCTTTTTTGAAAGTAAGATTGTGTACTTTGAATAGATTGAATTCGCTTTTTCTCCACAATCAATGTAATACGACTAAATACTCGATACTGCATAGCCAGTTGCTTTCCATCAATTTGATAGCCTGCTGTTTTATGCTGCCATATTCCGATTAAGATTGTTAACGGAATTAACAGTAATGACAACAGTCCATACGGATAAAAGTAATAACTACATGCCCCCATAATTGGAACTAGCCAAATAAAATCAATTCGATAGAAGAATGGCCTTGCTCTTTTTGGTGATCGAATAAACGAAGGATGCCAATTCATATCTGGGAAAAGCTGCTCTAATGTGTGCAAACAATCCTGCTTCTTAATGAGTGGAAACAAAGTAATCTTTTTATCATTCCCATCTTCACCGTTACCACCAGCGCTTTCAACGACCACCGTTGCAAAGCCTGTTAATTGACGCAAAGGGTTTTCAACAATACGAATGGCTTGAATTCGATTCAGCGGTAAAGTAATACGCTTTTTCTCTAAAAGTCCCTTGGTGATAATCAATTTTTCTTCTTCAATTCGGACTGTATAATCATAGTAATTAATCAGTGTGATGACCACTGATACAACCCAAGCTACAATTAAAACTAACATCGCTGTTAAAGCGACTAAAAATGCACCGACTTTCACAAAATCAGCTAGTTCATGAAATACTGTTTCATAAGGAATAATATCGGAAAACTGTGAAGCAATTGCTGCAAGACCTGATAGTACGACACCGATCCCACCAGATGTTGTTGCTAAAACGAGTAAATCACGTATGGACATATGGTAAATCGTTGGAATGGAGACAGCTTCCTCTATCACTTGGATTTCTTCCTGATCTTGTTGTTGATCTACCCCATTTTTAGCCCGACGCATTTCTAATTCAATAACATCTGCTGCCGCTTTACGGATTGCTGTCAGTTCGACCTCAGGTTTACCTCCCTTACTACCTGCTGTTTCAACCTGAACTTTCACTAAACCAAAAATACGATGAAAAATACCCTCGTTATAATTTAAGCTTTGTATACGTTCAAAAGGAATATAACGCTTCTTTTTAACAAACAATCCATACTTTATGCGTAACTCCCCGTCTTCAAACCAATAAACAAATGTCCGCCATTTTATGATACCCCCAATAAGTGCAAGAAGTGCCGCACCTCCCCATACACCAAAAAGTAAAATGGTATCAAAAAAATGATCACTATGAAAATTCAAAGAAAAATTAAAGCCGTTTCCTATGATAATAATGGCAATTGGTAATATCATACTTTTTAATGCCTTAACGCTCGTAATAACTGCAGATACTGGATGTAAACGATTAATTTCTTTAGACATCATCTTCCGCCACCCTTGCTAAATCCGAGATGCGAGCACGAAGTATATCTGCTTCGTCCATAACAAGCGCAGGAATCGTATGTACAGTTGCTGCTGTTGAAATTGAAATATTACCTAAGTCGTATTTTTTCAAAATCGGTCCTTGTGTTGTATCAACATGTTGAACACGTACCATCGGTATCAATGTACGTTTCACAACAAATAAACCATGTTGTACTTCGATTTCATGCTCACGAACCTCATAACGCCATCGTTCCCATCTTATTTTCGGGAATACAAAAATGGATAGTATTGCACTTAGAACTACAATTGCCCCAGCTATGAAGTAAATAAATGACGGCCATTCAAAATAATATGTACCGTAGCTTACTAGCCCCGCTACAATGAATAACACCAATGTTTGTATGACACCATATAAACGCCACACAGTTAACCCTTTTCGGGATATTTGATGAATCGGCTGTGCTCTCAATATCGTTCCCCCCTCTTTCTTCATTAGGTGTATACGGATTTACTCACCTTTTTGTTTCAACTATAGCCGAAAAAAAACCTTACAGCCACTATGACTGTAAGGTTTATCATAAAGAATTAGTATATTCGGTTAAAATTAACCTTCGTGACGTCGTGGAGAGCGAGAACGACCTTGTCCAGCTTCTCTACGACCTCCCTCACGGCGTCCGCCTTCTCGACGGCTACTGCTACTACTGCTATTGCGACGTTCTCCACTGCGAGCGCCGTCACGACGTCCGCCACCAAAGCTACGGTTACCTCGGCCACGATCACCGCCACTACGGTTACTGCTAGAACGCTCACGACGCATTGGTAATGGACGCTCTTCTGTGATTGTTACTGGTGTATCGTCTGGCTCTCTCGTTAATGAACGTAGAGCAGCTGCAACAACGTCAATTGCTTCATGATTATCTAGTACTTCCGCTGCAAGTGTGCGGTAATCACCTAAATTGTTATTAGCAATAAGATTTTCCAGTGTTTCCACAGCTAAACGTTGTTGACCCTCTAATGCTTCATCAGTTGTTGGTGGGCGAAGAGGTGTCATACGTTTTTTCGTTGTTTCTTCCACAATACGTAAGTAACCCATTTCACGAGGTGTTACAAATGTTATGGCAAGACCTGATTTACCCGCACGACCTGTACGTCCAATACGGTGAACATAAGATTCAGGATCTTGAGGAATATCAAAGTTATAGACGTGTGTTACACCCGAAATATCAAGTCCACGAGCGGCAACGTCCGTCGCAACAAGGATATCGATTTTATTTTCTTTAAACTGACGTAATACTGAGATACGCTTCGCTTGGCTTAAATCACCATGAATACCTTCAGCTAAATAGCCACGAATAGATAGGGCCTGTGCAAGCTCATCTACACGACGTTTTGTACGACCAAAAATAATAGCAAGCTCTGGTTGGTGAACGTTTAATAAACGAGATAAAACATCAAATTTTTCACGTTCAGCAGACTTAACAAAATATTGATCAATATTATCAACTGTTAATTCTTTTGCTTTAATTTTCACAATTTCTGGATCACGCATAAATGTTTCTGCAATTTTACGGATTGCTGGTGGCATTGTTGCTGAGAACAGTAATGTTTGACGTTCAGAAGGCACGTTTTCTAAGATAGAATTAATATCATCGATAAAGCCCATGTTTAACATTTCATCTGCTTCATCCAATACTAATGTTTGAACATCTTCTAATTTTAACGTACGACGATTAATATGATCAATAATACGTCCTGGTGTACCAACAATAATTTGAGGTCTATTTTTCAGTGCACGAATTTGACGGCCAATTTCTTGACCTCCGTATACTGATAATAATTTTACGCGCTTGTCATAGCCAATTTTATATAGCTCTTCTGAAACTTGAATCGCTAACTCACGAGTTGGAGCAATAACTAACGCCTGAATATTAGGGTTTTTTGGATCAATTTTCTCAATTAGTGGAATCCCGAAAGCGGCAGTTTTACCAGTACCTGTTTGTGCTTGACCTAATACATCACGGCCTTCAATCGCAAAACGAATAGTACCTTCTTGGATTGGTGTTGCTTCTTCAAATCCCATACGCTTTACTGAGCGTAATGTAGATTCGCTAATATTTAATTCTGAAAAATTTGTCAAACTTCTCAATCTCCTTTTTTTCCTTTTAAGTTGACAAATGGTTACATTTTCAGATGAAGTTGTCGGCAAATTCGAGCCTGTGTAGTGGAACGTTTCCGTTACTTAAAAATTTTCTCTACATGATAGTCCATATAGAGCTCTCTTATATGAAAAGGAAAGCCCGGTCTTTACCGAGCGGTTCGATTCTGTCGTAATTATTCACTTTAGAATAAAACCGTTGTGTTCAAAAAAAAGTACCCTTCAACCAAATATGAAGAGTCTTCGCACAAAATGTATCCATTGCTTACACTAGTCTAACATGGCTTTAAATCCTATGCAACGATAACGCATGAGTCGTAATAATCTGACTACTTTATTTATCCCTTAAAAACGTTAAAACCCTTGGAAACCATTCAGAACAATCTTCCTCAAAACATATATGATGCTTGCCATTATCAGAAAAATACAAAATTTTATCTTTTGAGGCTAATTTGTCAAAAAGGAATTGTGCCGTATGATAGGGCACTATTCCGTCCAATTTCCCTTGCACGATATAAACAGGAATTTGGATATGTTGATAATAAGGTTCCACCATTCTAACCAGCTTCATAAATTCTATTGTGGACGCTAAAGGCACATTGTTAAACTTATGATGGTATCGTAAAAAAAGTTCGTTATTAGTCAAATTACGGTGGTAAGCCTCTGTAGCAAGCACTTTAAAATCATTGACTAACTGTTTAGGGCTGACATACTTTGCAGCAGCACTTAATAATACAAGTTTTTTTACTTTATAACGTTTAGCTAAATATAATGCTATGATTCCTCCCATTGAAAAACCAACGACGATTACCTCATCCACTTTTTTAGCTAATGATCGAAAGGCAAGCTCGGCATCCATTAACCAATGCTTCGCTGTAAAACCACTCATTTGTAATTCTTCTCCATGCCCTGACAACGTCGGCTCTACAATTAGCCAATTTGTCTGTGCCCGTAAGTATGTTGTGAATGGCTCCACTTCATAAGGTCCACCTGAAAATCCATGAATACATAGTACACCTACTGACAACGTCCTCACCTCGTTTAACAATGAATAAATCGGTGAGTTTAATCCCACCGATTCATTGGTTACTGTGACGTAAATGCATTTAAGATCGTCTCTAATTTCATACCACGCGAGCCTTTAAGTAAAACAATAGATGATTCATTCGCTAGTTTTAGCTTTTCAATAATAGCCGTATAATCATCTGCTACATACAGTAAACGTTCTTTCTCAAAGCGCTCTTTTAATACTTGATAAAGATATGCCATCCGAGGGCCAAATAAGCAGAGATAATCAATTTCATGCTCATTTATATATGCTGCTAGCCCTTCGTGAAAACTTTGCTCATTCGGTCCAAGCTCCAGCATATCTCCTAACACAAGCCATTTTTCAGGTCGAATTGTAGAGGAAGCCATAAATTGAATAGCAGCCTTCACCGAGGTTGGTGCTGCATTATAGGCATCGTTGATAAACAATGCTCCATTTGTTCCTTGTACTTGTTGCATCCTCATATCTGTTAAGACTACATGCTCTAAGGATGTACGAATTTGTTCATTGTTTAAACCTAGCTTATGAGAAATTAACATCGCCACTAATGTATTTTTTACTTGATGCTTACCAAGAACTGAAATAAAGAAGTCGCCTTCAATGATTCCGTGCGTAGTAAAGTGACTGCCATCCGCATTAGCATGAATATTTTCGGCGTATAAAAGATTACCTGGCTCTAATCCGAACGGCACTGCTTGTAAGTGCTGTTCCTTGGCTACCAATTCTTGGAGCAGCGGTTCATCACCATCATAGAATAATAGACCATCAGGCTGCATCCCTTGAATAATTTCAAATTTTGCTTTTGCTATACCTGCTCGTGACCCTAAATCCTGCATATGGGCCTCACCGATATTTGTAATAACCGTCATGTGTGGACGAGCAAGCTTCGTTAAAAATTCAATTTCACCAAAACCACTCATACCCATTTCAAGAACAGCAACATCTGTATCTTCATCAAGCTGTAAAACTGTAATAGGCAACCCTAATTGATTATTAAAGTTCCCAATAGTCTTTTGTACTTTAAAAAATGGCGCAAGTGCCCCCGCTAAAATATCCTTTGTGGATGTCTTACCATTTGAACCTGTAATGCCGATAAATTTCGCCTTATGTTCATTGCGATAGGCTCTTGCCATTTCCTGCAAAGCTACTTCAGGATCATCCACAAATAGTAAAGGATAACCTTCTGGAGGATTTGGTTCATCTTTTTGCCAGAGAGAAGCTCCTGCGCCTTTCTCAAATGCTTGAACAACAAACTGATGCCCATTTGTTTGCTCGCCACGAAATGGCACAAATAAATCTCCCTGTTGAATTGTTCTTGTATCGATAGAAATTCCTGATACAACGGTATCACCAAAAGCCGTCATATCCTCATTTAACCATGCAGCTAATTGTTTTAATGTTTTTTTCACAATAATCCCACTCAGTCTTTTTTATAGTGAAGCTGTTGTTTTTCTTCGTAACGTTCGATTGCTAGCTTAATGAGACGGTCAATCAGCTCTGGATAGCTCACATTTGTATGCTGCCATAATAATGGGTACATACTTACAGGCGTGAAACCAGGCATTGTGTTCACTTCATTGATGTAAACGCTATTTTCAGCCGTTACAAAAAAGTCGGCACGAACTAAACCGCTACCATCTATTGCTTTAAATGCACGTTTTGCTAATTCCTTTAAGCTTGTCACAGTTTCCACTGGCAGCTCCGCTGGAATAATAAGGGCTGTAGAACCGTCCTTATACTTCGAGTCATAATCATAAAATTCAGTGACTGGTTTAATTTCGCCTGGCACCGAAACTTCAGGATAATCATTACCTAACACGGCTAGTTCAACTTCGCGAGCAATAATACCTTGTTCTACAACAATTTTACGATCATATTGCAGAGCAATCTCAATTGCTTTTATTAATTCCTCACGATTAGTTGCTTTGCTAATCCCAACGCTTGAACCTAAGTTTGCAGGCTTCACAAACATCGGCCAACTCAAGCCCTGTTCACATCGTTCAATGATGGTCTGTTGCTCGTTTTTCCACTCACTACGAATAAAGTACGTATAGGGCACTTGTGGTAAGCCTGCAATTTCAAATAATTGCTTCATCACCACTTTATCCATACCAGCTGAAGATGCTAATACACCATTTCCTACATACGGTAAATTCAGTACTTCCAGTAATCCTTGAACAGTTCCATCCTCACCATTTGTTCCATGTAACAATGGGAAAATAACATCGAACTGCACTGCATTGCCTTTTTCATCAATTAAAAAATCAGTAATATTATTTTCTAAAATTGTGGCATTATCACCAAATTGTAATTCTTCTATTTCACTTACAGGTTTTTCCAAACGATCTCCACGTCGCCATTCCCCGTCAGATGTAATGAAAATCGGATATACTTCATACTCCTCGAAATTCAAAGCTCCAGTAACTGCACGAGCTGTCGATAATGACACCTCATGCTCCGCTGACTTTCCGCCGTATAATAAACCGATTCTTTTTTTCATTTTTTGTGCCCTCCACATACTTCTTGAGTACTATTAGTTTATCATGAAACGTCTTGACAAATGACATAAAAATCTCACCGTAATTTTTGACGGTGAGATTTTTACATTTCATCGATTATGCCTTAGTTGCATCTAATTTTTAAATTGTCTAGGCTCAATTCAAAATTCAGCACATCTGCCAACAACTGATCTTCATTTGATAGTCGCTTAATCGCAAAAATCGTTACTGATATGAAGATTAAATAATATAAATTAATTCATCATGTTCCGTTTTCAGGATCGTATTTAAGTCATCCCAAACTTCATCAGGAAATGAATACTCTGATAGGTTGCGAACTTCTATGCCATAGGCTACCTTTGGCTTTTCAATTCTGTACAAAGATAGTAACGCACCATCCTTAGCAAAGGATCGGTAAGATCGTAAAAAATCGGGCGATATAGATGGAATACTCGCCTTTACTTTTCGACGCCAAAAACCAGTACTCCGTTCCTTTTCACGAATTAGGCTATTAAATACATTGGCAACCAATAAATCCGAATCACTTAAATGACGAAAATAAATTTTTGTCATCTTCTCTTGATCTGAAGAATAATAGACAAATCTATTTTGTAATTTGTTAAAAAATGCAGACGTAATCGGTTCTTTTTTATGACTTATGTAAAGCAATTCTCCTTGTTCCATTGGTGTCAAATGATCTAGCCTCTTTTCGTCCATAAAATCAACCCAACACAATTCCTTTGACTCTGCTGATTTTTTCACAAAACGAGGAACTTCATCTTCCAAGACATATTCAAATTGTGTATGCATATTAAAAGAACCGTCTTCATAGGAATGTTTTAATAACAGTAAGTGATGCAGTGGTTCAAGTGCAGCCACAAATTGCGGGAATTTTAACCCGCTAAAAATGACAAATTTATCTACATCATTCATATGAACATAAATATGATACATAAAATCATCAGCTGACTTTAATTTTTTAGCCACAACCATCACCCCATTCTTCACTACATTATAAGTCTAAACATGATTTTTTTGAAACATTTTATGTTAATTGTCGTCCCAACTATATGCACAGGCATAAAAGTATTTTTTGCGTTATAATAGGAATGTTAAACATGCATTTGCATATTAATTTAAGATTACTCAATGAGTACAAGTCTTGCTGAAAATTCCATTGACAATGTTCAAAGCAAGTTGCAAGCTTATCAATAGATATGAGCTATCTCATATACTCTACTGGTCAATAGCTCTCTTCTTTGAACAATTATAAACGAAAATGGAAGATTCGCATCATATTTACTCATATTGAGATACTATTTTAATTTAGGTGGCTTTTATGGAAAATAAACGAAATTTCGCAAACCGTTTTGACTGGACCCTCGCTTTTATTCTTTTCACTTTTCTAGTCATCAGTTTGTTAGCTATTGCATCTGCCCAGACATCGGGTCAATATGGCATTAACTACGTACCTAAACAAATGCAATGGTATGTTATTGGTGCAGTAATTATTGGCATCGTCATGTTTTTTGAGCCAGATCAATATAAAAAAATGTCATGGTATATGTATGGAGCAGGGATTGCCTTATTAGTACTGCTTATTTTTATGCCTGAAGGAGAAGGTCAAATCGGTGCACCCGTTAATGGTGCTAAAAGCTGGTATCATACGCCGATTGGAAATATTCAGCCTTCTGAGTTTATGAAAACTTTTTACATTTTAGCACTAGCACGACTAATCAGTAAGCATCATGAAGTTTATTCGTTAAAATCAGTAAAAACGGACTTCCTACTACTAGGGAAAATTGGTATCACACTCATCATACCATTGGCTATCATTATGAAGCAGCCTGACCTTGGTTCTGCTCTTGTATTCTTTGCGATTACTGCTGCTCTTATCATTGTAGCTGGAATTTCTTGGAAAATCATTCTACCGACCTTTTTAGGTGGAGTGGTAGCAGGTGGCACCCTACTGTGGATGGCACTTTATATGCAGGATTTCCTAGAAAAAACGTTCGGCTTAAAGGCTTATCAATTTGCTCGAATTTATTCTTGGCTAGACCCCTATTCCTATTCATCTAGCGAAGGCTATCATTTAATAACATCGTTAAATGCTATTGGGTCAGGAGAGATCTTTGGTAAGGGGTTCCGAAATCGAGAGGTATATGTAGCAGAAAACCATACCGATTTCATTTTTACAGTTATCGGTGAAGAATGGGGATTTATTGGCGCTAGTATTGTTATTTGTGTTTTCTTCTTATTAATTTATCACTTAACAAAGACAACGCTCTTATTGAAAGATCCATTCTCAACATATGTTTGTGCAGGTATTATTGCCATGATTACTTTCCACGTCTTCGAAAATATAGGCATGACTATTCAGTTATTACCAATTACAGGTATTCCGCTTCCGTTCATTAGTTACGGAGGAAGTTCTTTAATGGGCAATGCTTTAGCCATTGGGCTAGTCTTTAGTATGCGGTTCCATTATCGAACGTACATGTTTACGACACATGATGAAGATGAATAAATATAGAAAAAGGGAAGTCTCGCGCATTGAGACTTCCCTTTTTCTATTGTAAACGAGTTAAGCTTGAACTTGCGGAGTCTGCGTTGGTGGTGTTAGCACTTTTAAAAGTTCTAGTCGAGACTTTGTTACAGTGGCTGTTACACCCAACTTAGATAAATTCGAAACAATCTTTTTCAAATCTACTTCTTTCCTCATACATTCCACCTCAATCTTTCCTCGATTTTATATAACGTTTTAGGGAACAAAAAAGTTTCATTTTTCTACGAGTAAGATGTCTGACAAATTTATCATACCATTTAACTTACATATAAAATTTTTCATTTTTGTTACATTGTAAATTATTTATACCACCAAACACTTATAAAATAACCACAATCACTATATTTTATTCATCTTCAATTAATAACTATCTCCACCATGTTTCTCCATCCGTATTCTTGTCATCGTAAGAGCAAGAAGGGTAGAATGTACATAGTGAAATATTGTATGAAAGCAGGGAACTGTATGAAAAAGGCAATTTTATTATTGATGTCTGTTCAATTTCTCGTTTACTTAGGATTTGGCATTATTATTCCTGTCTTACCTGAGGTGATTGTGCAGCAAAATTGGAATGATCTCCACGTCGGTGGTTTACTAACCGTATATTCACTTGCAAGTTTCTTTACAGCACCATTTTGGGGCATGCTATCAGATAAGATAGGACGTAAACAACTAATCTTAACAGGTCTGGTTGGTTTTAGCCTTAGTTTTGTTATTTTTTCATTATTTATAGATAACCTAGCTATTTTGTATGTCTCACGCATTGTAGGTGGTTTATTCTCAGGAGCATTGTATACTGCAGTAACAGGATTTATCGCAGATATGTCCAGTGAAGAGGATCGTAATAAATATATGGGCTTTATGGGCATGTCCATTGGTCTTGGTTTTATTTTTGGTCCAGCAATCGGTGGGGTGCTAGGCCATTATAGTTTGCAATTACCATTTATCGCATCCGCATCATTAATTGCACTATTATTTATTTATGCAAGTTTCGTCTTAAAAGAACCTGAAAAACGGAAAGATTCAAATAAACGTGCTATTGTACCAAAAGGCGCTAGCAAGATGCTACAGTACCGTGTGCGTTACTTATTTATGTTTTCATTTTTAGTAACCTTTATGCTAGCGGGTGTTGAGGCTACTTTCCAACTATTCCAAATCGAAAAAATTCATATTACACCATTACAAATTGGATATTTATTTATGTTTAGTGGTTTCGTTGATGCAGCCATTCAAGGTGGCGTTGTTCGACGTATAAAAAATGGCAGCGAAACAACATGGTTAATCGGTGCTCAAATTGTAACAGCAATCGGTATGCTATTATTCACACTCACAGCTAATCTTTTTATCGCTGGTCTAGCCCTATGTGTCTTTACAGCTGGTAATGCACTTGCTAGAACGTGTGTGGTATCGCTCTCCTCGAAAGAATCTGGAGGACAATATGGAACTGCCGCAGGTCTTTCCTATTCAATGGATAACTTAGGACGTATTCTTGGTCCACTATTTTTCACTTGGTTATTTACGATGCAAGCAAGTCTCGGGTACTATATATCGGCAGCAATAGCCATTCTTTCGATAAGTTTGATTTTTATCTATAAGGCTTCCAGTAAATCATTGCGTTTTGAATAGATTCTCACTATACCGTAACTTGTTATACTTTATTGCTTTCAAAGAGCTAGAGAGAAATTCGGAGGGTTTGCATGAACAAACCAACAAATTTTTTACTTCCTAAAGAGCTAGAAGCTTTTCGCTCAGAAATCGAAGACACGCTACTTTCAACAATCATTATTCAGCCATACCAACGTTCAACTACGTTAACTGAAAGTAAATTTGCTGGCGAACCCTATCTCCCCTCTTTTCAAACCTATCCAAAAGATTTAACAGGGGAGCCAATGAGATTATTAGCTCAAATTAATTTTGCCGAAATCCCACCACTACTAGGTTTTCCTTCAAGGGGATTACTGCAGTTTTTTATTTCAGCCAATACTTTTAAAACTACTACTGTCAATTATTACGAAGACATTTTTCAGCAATTTTATAAAGTAAGATTTTATCCAACTGTTAATGACAGTGCAGCCCACTCTCAACAGGCACACTTTACTATACCGACTACATTAGATGGCTTCCCTATTCGTCAGGAATTAGCTTTACAATTTCAGCTAACACAGGAACCCATTTCTGCACTAGATTATCGAGCACAACGTCACCTCCCCTTCCTCCTATCCTCCCAGATGGATGATGTGCAAGAGATTTATTTGCAACACTTCCTAGGAGCGGGAGCTAAAATTGGTGGCTATGCTTATTATTTAAATGAGGATATTCATCAAGAGTCCTTGCTACTTCAGCGCTATAATGTCTTATTATTACAAATTGACTCTCATGATGAATTAGGAATTATGTGGGCAAATTGCGGTGTTGGCAAGTTTTTTATTAACCGAGAAAAGCTTCTTCAAAAGGATTTTTCCGATATTTTATTTCAATGGGAAAATTACTAACGAAAACATGCGGATTATCCCTTACGAATCGAAGAGATAATCCTTTTCCTACCTAGCTAGATTTCATATCTTCTTTCTTCTTTTGAAGTAGGCTATACTTATGTATGTTGTTAACAATAGTAAAGGCAGGTGTAGGAATGAGCATTTTTACAGACATAGAATATTTAGTCCCTTTAACCTTGTTTTTTAATATTTTATTAGCCTTGACCATCATTTTTTTAGAACGTAAAGATGCTACCTCTACATGGGCATGGATTCTTGTATTATTTTTCTTGCCATTAGTTGGATTTATTTTGTACTTATTACTTGGAAGGCAGTTACGAAGAAAGCATTTATTTCGTTGGGAAGGGCGTAAGGATATCGGGATAGATAACCTCATTAGCTATCAAATGGAAGCCATTCGCAGTGAAACATTTGAGTTTCGCATTGCAAACGCAGAAAATTATCAAGAAATGATTTATATGCACCTTAGAACAAATAATGCGGTATTAACACAAGACAACCATTTAGATATTTTCGATGATGGTGCCAATAAATTTGAACAACTCCTAAAAGATATTGAAGCAGCTAAAGATCATATCCACATTCAGTATTATATTTTCCGTCTAGATGACTTAGGTACACGTATCGTGAATGCACTGATAAAAAAAGCAAAACAAGGTGTCAAGGTACGTCTACTCTATGATGAAATGGGCTCACGTAATGTAAAAAAGCGCCATTTTAAAGAATTGCTGAATGCTGGAGGTGAAGTAGAAGTTTTCTTCCCATCCATTTTGCCACTTCTCAATCCCCGTCTAAATTTTAGGAATCACCGAAAAATTGTTGTCATTGATGGTCGAATTGGCTATATTGGTGGCTTTAATGTCGGTGATGAATATCTTGGGCTACAAAAAAAATTCGGTTATTGGAGAGACACTCACTTGCGAATTGAAGGAAGTGCGGTGCATCCACTGCAAACTCGCTTTTTACTCGATTGGAATCAAGCAAGTGCACAGCAGAAAATGGGCTACTCTGATCGTTACTTCCCTGCTATCCCGCAAAAGGGTGATGTTGGCTTACAGATTGTTTCAAGTGGACCAGACTCAGACTGGGAACAAATTAAGATTGGTTATTTAAAACTTATTAATATGGCGAAAAAATATATTTATATTCAAACACCTTATTTTATCCCAGATGTAAGCTTCTTAGACGCCATTAAAATCGCAACATTGTCGGGCATTGATGTGCGTATTATGATTCCTAATAAACCTGACCATATGTTCGTTTATTGGGCTACTTATTCCTATGCCGGTCAGTTATTACGTGCAGGAGCGAAAGTCTACATTTATGAAAAAGGCTTTATACATGCCAAAACCATTATTATTGATGACGAGGCATCGACTGTCGGAACAGCTAATATCGATGTCCGAAGTTTCAGTCTGAATTTTGAAGTCAATGCCTTCATCTATGATGCAAACATATCGCACCAACTTGCAGAGCTATTTGAAAAGGATATTTTTGATTGTACGGAATTAACATGGGAAATGTATAAAAACCGCTCAGCACTTATTAAATTTAAAGAATCCATTTCACGTTTATTAACGCCTATTTTATAAAAATAAAAAGGAAGAGAGCCTGTTCATAATGAACCGCATCTCTTCCCTTTTTATTTCACTCCTAAATATTCTTCCAACGTAATATTTTGCTTTGTAATCTCTTTTGCAATATCTTTGCCTACATAACGATAATGCCAAGATTCATACATATAACCTGTAATATCTTCTTTATTTTGTGGGAAACGTAAAATAAAACCATACTCTTGAGCATGCGCAAATAGCCATTGTCCTGCTGGCGTTTCTCCAAATTCTGCTGTCAGCCATACATCCTCTTTTCCACGCTCTCCTATATCAAACGCTAAGCCTGTTTGGTGTTCGGAATAGCCTGGTCGAGCACTGTATCGATCTGCTGCTGCTTGTCCATCACGTTTTACATAGTTATCATAAAGTGTTGTTTGATATTCAAAAGAACGATACCCACTAAATGCAACTAAATCAAATCCTTGTTGCTTGGCGGCAGCTAACATCTGATTTAGAGCTTGTCGTGCCTCTGGATTTTCTTCAGGTGCAAAGGTAGAAGGAAGTGGATATATTTTATTTGCTAGCAAAATACCATTTATATAGGTTGGTTCAGTAGGTAATGTTTGATTTGGTAGATAACCGTTTTCGTCAGGTTGCTGCTCTGATTCTGCAGGTGTTTCAGGTGTATTTTCTGGCTTCTCTGTTGTAGAAGAGTCTTTCTCTGTAGAGTTGTTTGTTTCTGTTGTTTTTGGTTGCTCATCAGTCGCACTATTTACTTGATCATTTTTATAGTTATAGACTACAAAAATAGCTACGATTAACGCGATAGAAATCAAAGCACCTATGATGAGCGGAAGACGATTGTTTTTCACTATTTATGCCCCTTTTAAAATATCAGGTACAACAAGGATATTGCTCTGAAAACATGCCATCCTCAAAATACCCATTTTTTTTTACTCGTTATAATCTTATTTTAGCACTGTTCACATTTTCAGGTGTGAATTTCCCATGTAAATATTCCCTTAGTCTGTAAGAACAATGACAAATACTGCTATTGAAGCAATAGCAAAAAAGATTGCCATATACTTCATCCACTTCGCTTCTTTTACATAGCCCTGCTCTGCAAAACTTTTAGCTCTAAATCCATTTGATAAAGCGAACATAATCGTCATCGCAAGTACAGCAAAATTAAATTTCCCTATAATTATAAATACGAGTGCCGCAATACTAAAAATTGCAACAAGAATAGATGATAGCCACTTTCTGTTCATCTTGCTGACCTCCTAAAAAAGTCGAGGCAACAGAGGCGCCTCGACATTGTTTAATTTATTTTTTTGCTTTTTCGGGATGCTCCGAATAATATTTACGCCCAATATATGTTTGAATAATCAATAATGCACCACTGACAGACCAATACAGAGGTAGAGCTGCCATAGAAGACATTGAGATAAAGACAATCATAATTGGTGAAATATAAATAAACATTTTCATTTGAGCCTTTTGTTGCTCAGGTACAGTCCATAATGATACACGCGCTTGGACTAAGTAAACAATCCCTGCAATAATAGTCATAACGATATCAGGTGACCCTAAACTAAACCATAAAAACTCATGTGATTTTACATCCGCAGAATACAAAATCGAGAAATAAAGTCCCATAATAATTGGCATTTGAATTAACATCGGTAAGCAACCCATGTTAAGTGGATTAATGCCATGCTTTTGATAGAGAGCCATCATTTCTTGTTGATATTGTGTTTGCTCTTCTTTTGTCTTAGCTTCCTTCATTTTTTTCTGAACGGCTTCCATTTCAGGCTTGAACGCATCCATTTTCGTTTTCATCAATTGCTGCTGACGATAGTTTTTTAACATAATCGGCATTAAAACTAAACGAATTAGAACCGTGATCGCAATGATTGCTAAACCATAGCTTCCTGAAAAGATATCATTCCCGAAAAACTCCAGTAAAAATTCCATAGGTTTTACAAAGATACTATAGAAAAAACCTTCTTTGTTTTGCACTGCTTGACAGCCACTAAGCACAAAAACAGCTAGACCAAGCATTGAAAAGAGTTTCAAATTTTTCATTTTTCCACCTACTATAATTTATCAACTACTGTGAAGTATACCTTATAGGCTCTACCTTTATCAAATAGCAAGTGCTACTAATTTAGACCGCAGTTGTTCGTAAAAAAGGTGCGAGCTTTAGCCATGCTAAACGTTCGCACCTTTTCACATCTTATGCTCAAAATTTAAACATTCTGTAATTCAGTCTCTGCCATTTCAAAACGATAAAATTCATGATGAAGTTCATCTCTGAAATGCTTTGGTGTAACACCAGTATATTTTTTAAAAATACGAGTGAAATAACTTTGGTTACAGAAATGGAACTGATCTGAGATAGATGTAATACTTTTATTTGTATGTCGCAAGTAGTATTGTGATTCTTCTACACGTCGAACATTTAAATACTCAACTAATGTAATACCTACATGTTCTCTGAAAATACGTGATAAGTGACTAGTACTGATATGAAAGTTATTAGCGATACTTTCTACAGTTAAATCATTCTCAAGTTCATCATTTATATACATAATTACTTTGTTGACCGTCTGATGTCGGAAAGTCGGTTGTTTGCGATCTGCAATAAAGTAAACAAAGAAATCAATTAAATCATCTGCAAATTGTAAAAACTCTGCGTCTTTCATCTGATTTTCTATCATATCGTTACAAGCAATATTAAAAGCAAAGGCTTTTTTCGAAGGTACTTGATTGTCCAGCAGTTTACGGGCAACAATTGATGATAAAACGGAAAAATAACTTCGAACAATTTTAATGACTTGCTTACCAAAACGGATTGAAAGAATATCAATTAACTCATGCAAAGACTTTTTGGCTTTGGCAGATTCTAAATGGTAAATTTCAAATATTAATTTCGACTCAATATTAAAAAATTCTTCGACACCGATATATTGATTAATATTATCGATTTCTTGGAAGTATCTTTTGGATATCGTTTCTGACATAGAATGTTGATGTAGTTGCATAATCTTCCCCATCTTTCCTCAGAGTGCACGAATTGCATGACAAAATCTGACACCAATCCCAACGAATTAAAAATAAGAAAATAGTATTTGCTTATTCAATATAAGAACTGAGTCCTATTTCACAATTTTTTATTAAAAATAACTCAAAAATAACCCAACTAAAACACCAAATCTAAAAAAAATAGACTATACAGTGGATTTTACCATATTCTGCGATTTCCTTTCAACCACATTTTACTTGCCACTCTAGTTCTAATTTATCACATACGCATAGTAGAAACCTCGTAAACTTATTCCTAACAATTAGATTTTACCATATACCTATTAAAAAAAATTAGTCATTATATAAATTTATTTACAAATTATACAAGACATCTTACACCATTTTAATGAGTCAATCGACATTTTTCTATTTTATTCCTAAATCTTCTCTATATAATTTATATGGATATGTAGTAAAATAGATGATAATACTATTTTTAAAAGTTTAGACGAGGTGTTTAAAGTGGATCCAAAACAAATAGAAGAAATAATGGAGATAATTAAGGAGTTCTTCCCTGAGAATACATCCATTGCTATCTCTGATACAAATGAATATTTGTATTACCAGCCAAGCAAAAAAGTTGATTTAAAAATTAAGCCCGGTGATCCGATTAAAGAAGGTTCAGCCGCACACAAAGCACTTAGCTATGGTCAAAAAATCAGCTCTTACATCGAACCTGATGTTTTTGGTGTCGCTTACTATGGAATGAGTATTCCTTTAATGGAGGAAGGCGAAACTAAAGGAGCTATTACTGCTATCTTCCCGCAAAAACCATCAGCATTCTTAACAAATTATATTACCATCAAAATTGATGATTGCTGGTACCCAATCAAACATGATCAAGTGATTTATTTAGAAACTCAACTCCGTAAAACATTTGTTAAAACAATGACTCGTGAAGGTTATCACCGTTTGAACCTAAGTGATCTAGAGCTATTTTTAGCACCTGACTCATTTATTCGTTGTCACCGCTCTTATATCGTTAACATTGACTTCATCGATGAAATTCAACCGGATTCACACTCAACGTTTTTATTAATTATGAAAGATGGTACGCGCATTCCTGTTAGCCAACGCTATGCAAGCTACTTCCGTCGTTCTCTAGGTTTTTAATATGGACAGACAGCGAGCAATTTTATGAATTGTTCGCTGTTCTTTTTTGCGTTAAAAGAGACCACTTCTCTCCCCTCCATTAACAATTTTGACACAGTTTTTAATGTAGAAATTTTCTAATTTTATACAACTCTACAATAAAACGTTTTCTCTGTCGAAAAATCATCTTAATGCTCGATTTTCCTTTTTTTACTCAATTTAATGCTAATTCTAAAGTTTTTGTGACAATTTGGTGATAGTATTATTCAAATGGTTGGAGTCATACTACAACTGAATAAACAGAAAATTCTCAAATGTTTTTTCTAGTTTTGTAATCGGTTTCCATCAAAATTATTTAGGGGAGGATTTTTTTATGGATGCAAATGTTCAAAAACGCCTAGGTTTAAAAGAGCTTGAGAGTAAAATTGTTACTGCTGAAGAAGCAGCAGCACTTATTTCTAACGGTGATGTAGTTGGGATGAGCGGTTTTACTCGTGCTGGGGACGCAAAAGTTGTGCCAATGGCATTAGTTGAGCGCGCGAAAAATGAAGAATTCAAGATTGATGTATATACAGGTGCATCATTAGGACCAGAAGTAGATAAGTATTTAGCAGAAGCTGGTGCAATTCGTAAACGTGGACCATTCCAAGGGGACGCAGGTATCCGTAATTTAATTAATTCTGGAGATGTCTTATATGTAGATGCTCATCTTTCTCATAACGCTGAGCTAGTACGTCAAGGAATTATCGGGCCAATTAAATATCTAATTCTTGAAGCTGTTGCAATTACTGAAGATGGATTAATCATTCCAACAAACTCTGTAGGTAACTCACCAATCTTTGCAGAATATGCAGAAAATATTATTATCGAGTTAAACATTTCTCACCCAGAAGCTTTAATCGGTATCCACGATATTTATGTACCAGGTGAACAAGGTAATCGTGAAGCAATTCCAATGACCAATGCTATGCAACGCATTGGTGAAATCGGTATCAAAGTTGATCCAGCTAAAATTAAAGCAATTGTAATTTCTGAAGAGCCAGATGCCCCTTCATTAATCGTTCCACCAGATGAAGAAACACAAACAATGGCTAACATTTTATTAAACTTCTTCAGTGATGAAATTAAAGCAGGTCGTCTAACAAAACAATTAATGCCTTTACAATCTGGTGTAGGTTCTGTAGCAAACGCTGTACTAGATGGTTTCGCAGATTCTGAATTCGAAGATCTCATTGTGGCATCAGAAGTACTGCAAGATGCAGTATTTAACCTGATTGATGCAGGCAAAGTTAAATTTGCTGCTGCTACTTCCATTACACTGACTGAGGAATTACAGAAAAAAGTATACGGCAATTTAGAAAAATATGCCGATAAAATTTGCTTACGTTCACAAGAAATTTCTAACCACCCAGAACTTATACGTCGTTTGGGATTAATCTCAATTAATACGGCTTTAGAGTTAGATATCTATGGTAACGTTAACTCTACACATGTATCTGGAACACGTATGATGAACGGTATCGGTGGTTCAGGAGACTTTGCACGTAACGCACGTCTTGGTATTTTTGTTACAAAATCATATGCAAAAGGTGGAGCTATTTCATCGATTGTGCCAATGGTTTCTCATGTTGACCACACTGAGCATGATGTGGATGTAATTGTAACAGAGCAAGGTATTGCTGACTTACGTGGTCTTGCACCAAAAGAGCGTGTACCTTTAATTATTGAAAACTGTGCACACCCAGATTACAAAGAACAATTATGGGATTACTACAACCGTGCAGTTGAAGCAACAGGTAACCACCAAACGCCTCATCTTTTAGAGGAAGCACTTTCTTGGCATGTAAATCTTGCTAAAAACAAAACAATGAAAAAAGAAGTTGTAAAAGCTTAATTTCTTAATTTTCGGACGTCTAATAAGTCAAAACTTATTGGGCGTCCTTTTGTATTGGAAATGTTATAATAGAACTACGAATCTAACTTACTATAATGTTCTATTTCATCGGAGGAGCTATGAAGAAATTTATCTATGTAATTATTTTCTTTTCGTTTTTCGACCTTTTTACCCAGCTTCCTGTTATGAGTACATATGCTGAATCTTTAGGAGCATCAGCATTTCTAACTGGTCTAGCAGTGGGTATGTATTCACTTTCCAATACATTTGGTAATATCATTTCAGGCTTTTTAACAGATCGTAAAGGACCTTTTATCATACTAATTGTAGGTCTTTTCACAACAGGTTTATCGTTAACACTATATAATTTAATAGAGGAACCAATCGCACTATTAATTGTACGTTTTATCCATGGGCTTGTTGCAGGCTTCATTGTTCCTGCTGCCTTCACATTTTTAGCAAATGCTACTGAGCAAGAAAAAAGAGGTAAGGGCAGTGCTATTTCTGGTGCATTTGTTGGTATTGCTGCCATTATAGGTCCTGCTTTTAGTGGTATTTTAGCAAGTCGAACAAGTGTCCCATTTGTTTTCAATATCACGGCAAGCTTTATGCTGCTATTAGGCATTCTTGCGTTCTTTCTACTGAAAGCAAACCAAGTAAAAAAAGAGAAAGCAGAACCGAATACATATATTCCGATAAGGGTCTTTTTTAAGAACACGGGAACATTAAAAGCTTTTTTAGGAGCCTTCTTCTTAATGTTTTCTCAAGGTGTCATTGCTTATCTACTTCCGCTCAAAGTCCAATCTTTAGGCTATGACTCTCGTTTAAGCGGAACTTTAATGAGCACATTTGGTATAATTGCTGTTCTTGTTTTTCTTTTACCAACGAACCGCATTTTTGATAAGGTTGATCCTCTGAAAACATTGTCTTTTGGTATAGGGTTAATGGGCATAAGTCAATTATTAATTAGTCAAGCTGATTCTAACACTTTACTTTATATAGCGATGGCTTGTTATGGTGTCGGTTTCGGTTTTCTATTCCCTTCAGTCAATTCCTTACTAATTGACTCTACAACTGCTGAAGTACGAGGAAAAGCGTATGGTTATTTCTATGCATTTTTCTCTCTTGGCGTCGTTTTAGGCTCTTCTTTATTAGGCTGGCTGTCACTTGGTACAATTAGCGGCTTTATATTTACTGGAATCGTCCTATTGCTCTTTGCAGGAGCAATCCTTATTTCACACAAAAGACCTTCTCATGCTTAAATGAGAAGGTTTTGTTTTTATTTTTCTTTTTCTTGAATTTCTTCGTTATAGAAATGGACACCTGTATGTCCTCCACCCTCTGCTACCATTTCATTCGAAGCAATTTTAGTTGGAGATGTACCCGCCTCTGTTGCTACCTCTGTTGAAACTCGTTCTGTAATTCTGTCATCCATATTAGGTCCAGATGTGAGATACGATTCGAATTTAGCTTTCATACTATTAAACATCGTTAGTGCTTTATCACGATTCTCTTTTTTACTTAAGTAAGATGCTGCTAATCCCGCTAAACCTGCAAGGACAACACCTGTTCCTTTTCGTTTTGCCATGATCTATGACCTCCTAAAAATATAAAAACTAGCTCTGTAATATAGTTTTTCCCTATTCTTAGAAGAATAAACATTATTTTTTTATAACTTCTAGCATATATATAAATGTAAGACTTATACTTGCTTTTTTATCTAGTAATGATACTGCTATTCAATATATTTCGTCTCGTTTTTATTGCGGACAATCACACTCCATCTCCTACCAAAACTCAATTTGAAAACCTTCTATTTTTTCATTCAACATAATTTTGTAACTATTTATGATTATAAAAGGCAAGTAAAGGGAATTAATGAATTAATACTAAAAATAGGAGAGTGGTTAGGATGAAAGAATTCGATTTAGCTTATGATTGGATAGATATGGCTGCATTACTAGGTGGAGCTAGCTTCTTAACGGTATTAATTTATAGTGTCACTCTACTGTAAGGAGCTGCTTACATGATTTGCTCTAGCAATTAAAAGGCAATCCGCTTAATCAAAAGCAGATTGCCTTATTTTTTATTGTTTCACGTCATTATATGCATCTGATTTTTCAAATGCGGCTACAACATAGGAACAAACGGCCTCCATTTTATAACCCTTTTCACGTGCATACGATGCTGCTTGATCGAGTAATTGTTTGGCCACACCTTGACCACGGAGCTTATCTGATACATATGTGTGATCCATTACCATCACTGAGCCATTTTGCTGCCAAGTAATTTCTGCGAGTTTTTCCCCTTCTTGCTCATTCAAAAATGCATATTGATTTTCCGCTAGATGCTGTAATTGGAATTCCATTTCTCACCACTCCTTTTTTTCATAGTACCATAGCTTTTTATATTTTCACAAAATTTGTGTACTCTTTGTGTTATGCAAAAAAAATCTGAACACCCACTCTAGCATACTGAGTAGGTATTACAGATTTTTTTAACGACTATAAAACTTTAGTTAAACCATGAAGAAATGGTATCTTTTAGATTTGCAAAGAAACTTTTCACACTTTCCCAGAAACCTTTATCTTCCATTAGTGAGCCGAATTTTTCTTGGATTGTGTTACTAATATCATTTAACTGTTCAGACCATTTACTAAAATCAATGTCTAGCTTACTGATTTTATTCATTAAATCTACTAGCAATTGACGGTCCTTTTCACTTAAATTAATTTCAAGTTTGTTTAATTGCTCTTGTACGATTTTTTCTACTTCTTCACGTGTTGCTGGCTTCAATTCCGCAATTTGCTTTTTAATTTCTGTCAGTAATTCTGCAACCTTAGCATCATCTACCCCTGCAGATTCTGCAATAGATGTAGCCACTGATAATTCTTCGTTGGCAACATCGGTACGCTCAATATCAAGCGTTTCGCCTGTTGTAACCTCATATGCCTTGTAAATACCTACTAACGCCGAATGTCCCGTAACAGCTTTTGGCGCAGCTACTTGTACCGTTGCATCTTGAATTCCTGCCGTAAGCATCGCATTCGCGTACATTTCAGAAGTTACCTGCGTAATATTAGATGGCGTTACAATCTCTATAACTAAACCTTTTCCCGTATCTCTACGAGTAATTTTCGCAGAAGAATACATACGAGAGCTTGAATTACTATCTTTAATGTATTTTACTAGATCCTCACCAGACACAGTAATTTCTTCGATTTCAGGTTCTTCACTTACTTTTAATGATTTTTTGACAGATTCTTTTTCAGCCTCAGATAAATTTGCTCCATATACGACGATAGGTACACCCAATTTTTCATCAATTGCTTTTGGAGGCGTATTGTCAGATGCAAACCCTGTTGCTGGTGCCATCACTCCAAATACCAACATTGTAGCTGTTAGTATTTTAATCCATGTTTTTTTCAAATCGTGTGACCCCTTTCGCTAAAACATCTATTAGCCTGTATAATGTATGCCACTATACAATTATTAGTACGAAAAAAAGACGAGAAGGTTTCAAAGATGTCTCTCGTCACTTTTTCTGTGGAAATGCAATTCTAGCAAGTGAATTCTCCACTAAACTTCTTCAGTCCAACCGTCCTGTTGCTTGATTTTACCAGCCTTCATGAGTGTTCCTAGTGCACGTTTAAATGCCCCTTTACTCATATTGAACATTTCTTGAACCTCTTCTGGGGATGATTTATCACCAAATGGCATTTTGCCGCCCACATCTTGTAGATAAGTCAATATTTGCTGTGCATCATTTGAAAGTCGTTCATGCTTTCTTGGTAAAAGAGAGCCGTTCATCGAACCATCCTCTTTTACGTCGATAATCCGTACAACTACATCTTGCCCTAATCGCGGCTCTGCATTGCGCTCTGATTCATGAACAAAAATACGGTAAGGAGCTTCTACCCCTAGTAAAAATGTGCCAACTGGTAACAAACGATATGGACGTGCCTGAATGTTTTTATTGTGCATATCTTCTAGTGCACCTTCATATAGCTCTGTCACTTTTTCTTCCGTTGCCAAACGTCCAAATAAATCACCATTTCGATCCGTGCGCAATGTCATAAATACATGGTCACCTGGTTCTGGCCACAACTCTTTTACTGCTGGTAAATCCTCTGCTCTTACTAAAACCTCACGAGATGTACCAATATCTACAAAAGCACCTTCACGTTCAACCACTTTCAAGACACGAGCCCAGCCATATTCTCCTTGAGTAAAAGCTGGAATAGCCGTTGTAGCAGCCAAATCACCACGACGATCTACAAATAAAAATACTTCAAGGCGATCACCTACTGCTAGTGGCTCTGTTACCTCTGAAGCATTTAAAGGGAGTTCTTCCACTCCATTTGTTAAAATCCATTTCGATGCTTGTTGCTCTAATACCGTTAATGTAACAACTTCACCTGATTGTAATGCGTTCATATTGTCTTCCTTTCCTTCACACCATCATTTTAAAGATTATGCTGTGTCTTAGATGCCTCTAATTTTTTCACGATGTCTGGATTCTCTTCCATTACTTGCACAAGATCTGCAATACGATCGATTGAATTCCAACTTAAATGATGTTCAATTCCCTCAACATCATCATAAATACGCTCTTCATCCACACCAATCATTCGTAAAAACTGCTCGAGCAATTCATGGCGCTGCACAAGACGCTTGCCAAGCTTTTCTCCTTTAGGCGTCAATGTCAGTCCACGGTACTTTTCATAAACTAAATAACCATCTTTATCTAATTTTTGAACCATTTTTGTAACAGAAGAAGGAAGTACAGATAATGCTTCAGCAATGTCAGACACACGCGCATATCCTTTGTTGGCGATTAATAAATATATTTGTTCGATATGGTCTTCCATACTAGGTGTTGGCATATCCTTTTCCCTCTCTTTCCTTTTCTTACTCTCTAGTTTACTACAAGCTTGGCTTAAAAGTTAACTGAAAATACATATGTCAGAAAAACACTTCCTCTCCAACTTAAAAAGAGCCCCTTCTATTAAGAAGTAGGCTCTACTTTGTGTCGAGGATACTTATTTACCACATGTAACGCATGAATAATCTCTTTGTTGATGCGCTCAATACTTTCAGGAGTATTCATTTCTTTAAATGCCTCATCTCTGGCTTCCATAGATGTAACATACTTACTTGGCAATGCATTTAGTGTAAGTGCCACCGTGTCGAATTCACAGATTTCGCATTTACAAAATGTTTGATATTCTGGTCCTCGTAGTAAAAAGCTTACTAAACCACGCACAATCTCTTCTGTAACATTTACTAAAATAGGATCTGACATATTCAAACTTTCGCCTCATTTATATTTAATTGTTACATTACTCCTGAAACTATAATAGCCTTTTAAAAATGCTTTTTCAAGAATCCCTAGTAGCATCTATTCGCATAAAATTCATAGCGTTAGAGTGAGATTAATTTCCTACCTTATTTTACATAACTACACCTTACATACTACTTTTTTGCTCTAATTAGTCTTAAAGAATTAAATACAACTAATAGCGTAGCACCCATATCTGCAAAAATTGCTATCCATAAAGTCAGCCATCCTGGAATGACAAGCAACAACGCAATTAATTTTAAAACTAGGGCAAATATAATATTCTCTTTAATGATGCGTAATGTTTTTCTGCTCAAGCCAATGGTATACGGAAGTTTAGTTAGATCGTCACCCATTAAGGCAATATCCGCCGTCTCAAGAGCTGCATCTGTTCCTGCTCCACCCATGGCAATTCCTACATTTGCAGTTGCTAATGCTGGTGCATCGTTTACCCCGTCCCCAACCATTGCTACAGCACCAAACTGTGCACGTAAATCCTTAATCGCCATTAATTTTTCCTCTGGTAATAAACCAGCGCGCACATCTGTCATCTTTAATGAAGTAGCAATAGCTTGTGCTGTGGGTTCTGCATCACCTGTTAACATCACCATATGCTTTACCTTCAAGGCATTTAATTTTTGTAATACGTCCTTACTTTCATGGCGCAATTGATCAGCAATTCCAATAAGCCCAATAAATTGGCTATTCGAAACAGCTGCTACTACTGTTTTACCCTGTTCTTGCAATTTTTTAACTTGATTTTCAACTTTTTTATCTACAGTAGTTAATGTCACTATCCATTTCATACTGCCTACATAAATAATCTGATTGTCTACTGTAGCATACGCACCCTTGCCTGTTACTGATTGGAAATCTGTTGGTACTAGCTCTAGTAAATTTTTATCATGCGATTTTTTTAAAATAGCTTTAGCCAAAGGATGCTGAGACTGCTTTTCTACTGCTGCCACTAGCTGTAATACATAGTCCTCTGACCAATTATCTGTTGTCACAATATCCGTTACTGCTGGTTGTCCCTCAGTTAATGTACCTGTTTTATCAAAAGCTACAGCTTCAATATGTCCTAATTGTTCTAAGTGAACACCGCCTTTAATAAGTACACCTTGCCTTGCAGCATTCCCAATTGCAGTTACAATGGCAACTGGTGTAGAGACAACAAGTGCACAAGGACATCCTACAACTAAAACAGCTAAACCTTGGTAAATCCAGTGCTGCCAGTCACCTACTAATAATGGTGGAATAACAGCTACTAGAAAAGCAATAATCATGATGGCTGGTGTGTAATATTTTGCAAAGCGATCAACAAATTGCTGAGAAGGTGCTTTTTCTGCCTGTGCTTCTTCTACCAGATGAATAATTTTGGCAATGGTTGTGTCTTCCACACGCTTTGTCACACGTACTTCGAGCGCACCCTCTTCATTAAGCGTCCCAGCAAATACTTCATCATTTACTGTTTTATTAACGGGAATCGATTCACCTGTAATGGCTGCTTGGTTGACTGCAGACAACCCGCTAATAACAATCCCATCCATTGCAATCTTTTGCCCTGGCTTGACAATTAAAATATCACCTATCTCAATGTCTTCTGTTGGTAGTTCCATCTCATGGAAGTGTTCTCCGTGAGCTCTTTTAATAATAGCTGTTGGTGGAGCTATATCCATTAACTGACGGATGGACTGACGAGCTTTATCCATTGAATACGCTTCAAGCGCCTCACTCACAGCGAATAAAAAGACGACAACAGCCGCTTCTTCCCATTCGCCAATAATAGCAGCGCCAATAATAGCAATCGTCATAAGCGTTTTCATATCAAATTCAAAGCGCGCTAAATTTCGGAATCCTATTTTAAAAATGCCAACTCCACCCACAAGTATCGCTAATATGAACATCGCTATCGGTAGCGGATGTGATTCCTCTAGCATACTAACAAATAGATAGCCTAAAATAACAAAAAGCAAAGATATACCAGCTAGAACATTCTCTTTTTTACGGTAAAAAGGGGTAGCATTTTCAAGTGTTCTTGCTGCTGATTGGGTAACCTTAATGCCGTCAAAGGCACCTGCTTCTTCAATTTGATCGACACTAATAGGGCCGATTACAGTAATTTTAGAAGCGCCAAAATTAACTTGTGCATCCTGTACAGCAGGTATAGCCTTTACATTCTTCTCAAATTTCGCCGCACAGCTGGCGCAGGATAGATTTTGTAGCCTGTATTCTTGTTTAGTTGGTGTCGCTGCCATTGGCAATCCCCTCTTTCGCATGTTCATAGGCAATTGTTACAATTTGGTATATATGCTCATCTGCTAAAGAATAATACATTTGCTTTCCTATACGGTGTGATCTGGCTAAATTATTTTCTTTTAAATATCGTAAATGATGGGATGCTGTCGCTACTGATGACCCAATAATAGTTGCAACATCACAAACACATAATTCATCTTCTACCGTTAAGGCATAGGCAATTTTAAGTCTTGTTTCATCAGATAATGCTTTTAAAAATTTTGCTACACCTGACAAATCAGGCATTTGTTGCTGTACCTTCGTGACCGCTTCTTCATGTACATGCGTCACCTCACATATTTCTTTTGGCATTTTCTCACCTCATTCAAATATTCGTTTGATTGTAATCAATATAACATATTATTCCATCATATTCAAACGAATATTTGAATGTTAATGATCTATATCATTGTAATTTTTAATAAAAAAAGTTAGCGCACTTATTATGTACGCTAACCTTTTTATTATTGTGTCTTTAATTGTAATGTTTTTCCTTTTATATATTCTTGTTTCACAAACGTTTGATGATAATCACCATTCGCCCAATCAAGCACTTGATCCTGGTACCAATCAGACTTTACGTGCCCGCTCTGACCAGGACCAACAATATGATAGGCTGAGCTTAAATCCCCTACATCTACCACAAAACGCCAAGATGCACCATGATTGACATTACCCGCTAAATCATTATCTGCTGCTTGTACAGTAACCTTCGATCCCCCGATCGGAACCTTTTCAGCATTAAAGTAAGCGGCAAGAATTGGTGAAGCACTACCCAATGTATGATCAAACGTAAGCTGATGGTAATCACCCCATTGCCACTTCGCTGCATTTTTGCCGAATTGCTCTTGTAATTGTGCAATTGTCAGCTCGAATGCCTTATAAACTGTCTCATCCACACCACCCTGCTCCTCAATCCAAATGCTTTTCTCTCCTGCATATGCTGTACGTAAGAGTTGGTCTGTAATATTAAACTTCCCATACATGATGTCATACATATCTTCAGGCATTGGATCCTTAAACAACACTTCCTGTAACTTAATCATAAGTGTATGGAAGACAAGGGGGGCACCTGATTCCTTTGCATCTACCATATCCCAATCCTCTAACAATGCAATAATCTCTGCATACTGACCATCCTGCTCTTTCGCTTTTATAGATGTTAATAAATCGGGTAGAAACTCTCTTGCATAAAGATTATGCTGATCCATTTGCAAATCCATCATGTCTTCTATTGTAATTTCATCATTTGCCTCTAGCACTTCTTTAATTCTCTCGAAACGATAAGGCTGCGCCCAGAAATCCGTGATGTGATAAGGATAGTCCTCTCCAATGACTTGGTTATTTGCCGTTGCAATAAAGCCTTCCTTTGGATTCACTACAGTCGGTAGTTTATCCCAAGGAATAAAATCTTCCCAGCCGTAGTCACTAGAATCACCTGGCACTGGTAATTGTCCATCACCTTGCTTACGAATAGGTATTTGACCATTAGCTTTATAGGCAATTGTGCCATCCTTTGAGGCAAAAACAAAGTTTTGAGCTGGTGCCTTAAAATCTTCTAATGCTTTTTCAAAGTCCTCCCAAGATTTTGCCTTATTAAACCCAAGCACCGCTCTCAATTCCGCTGTAGGTTGAAGCGCTGTCCATTGCATCGAAAATTGTGCTGTGGGCTCAGTATCCTTGAAGGCTAAATCTGTCATAATAGGGCCGTGACGCGTGACAACGACGTCAAAATCTACCGTTTCACCATCCTTCACCTTGATTGGCTCATCACGTACCTCCGCTTGCTCCCACTGGCCATCATAGCGGAATTGTGTTGGGTCATCCGGATTTGGTATTTCAATATATAGATCCTGTACATCTGGCCCCACATTCGTAACACCCCAGGCAATTTCATCATTATGACCTAAAATAATACCTGGAATCCCTGCAAAAATAACACCACTGACATTTTGTTGTGGGGATTGTAGGTGCATTTGATACCAAATAGAAGGTGTACTTAACCCTAAATGTGGGTCATCTGCTAAAATCGGTTTTCCAGATTTCGTTTTATCCCCAGAAACAACCCAGTTATTACTACCATTAAATTCATTTGGTAATAAATCTGCACTAAACTGCCCTGCCACTGCTACAGGAGTTTGGATATTGGCCTCGATAATCGACGAAGCATTTTCAGGATATTTAATAAATAATTCCTTCGCCTTTGCTTCATCAAAGTTTTGTAATGCCCAGTGACGGAAGGCTAATGTATTCCAATTCCCTCCCAAATCGTAAGCCATATATTTACCTATCGTTAAGGAATCAACAACCGTCCATTCCTCAGGTTCATAGCCTAACAAAGCAAATTCATAGCTTAAGGTATTGTTTTCCTTCGCCTGTGCAATAAAAGCATTTACCCCTTCAGCATACCATTCTAGTACTTGCTTACTTTCTTCATCATAAGCTGCTAATGATTTCTCCGCCGCATCACGTAAACTGAACGTACGGAAGTGCTTGTCCGTATTAACGGTTGCTTCCCCAATGATTTCAGATAATCGACCACTTGCCTGTCTTCGTGCTAAATCCATTTGAAACAGTCGATCTTGCGCTTGGACATAACCTTGTGCACGATACAGATCGGCATCTGTTTCAGCCAAAATATGCGGAACCCCTTTATCATCCCTTGTGACCGTCACATCCTGATCCAGAATAGTAACAACTAACTCACCATCAATTACTGGCTTGGATTTATTCATAAACCATGTAAACCCAATAAAAGTCACAACAGCCAAAGCAGCTAATACCCCAGCAAAAACAATGAGCCACTTTTTCCACCTAAACTTTCTCTTTCCCACTGCATAACCCCCTCTTTGCACTATATTCACGTTTTACCTTCCCAAACCCGTTTTAACGAGCAAATTTTTTAGCGAATTTCCGTATGTTATGTATAAAAAATCTTCTTTAAATACAAAATTTTATATCAATTCGCTATTAAAATAGTATAAACAATAAGAATTTTGAAGGCTACTGAACCGTTTTGAAAAATCATATTTTTCTATAGAGGAAGATATGACTTTATGTGAGAAGGTTATCTTGTGTTGGTTTCATAGATTTTGGCTTACGGTCTCCTATTTTATGAGTGCTTCGATGCTACCCTTTAGTGGTTCCCTCAACGCTTTGCTTTCACTTTTGAGCGAAGCAACCCTATTAATTTTCTAGAACAACCATAAAAAAATCGTATTTTCATGGAGAAAATACGATTTTTTAGCACTAGACATGTAATTGTAATTCAATTGGGCAGTGATCGCTGCCCATAATGTGTGGGTGGATTGTTGCAATATCAATTTGATTCTTTAATAGATCAGAAACAACAAAGTAATCAATACGCCAACCAATATTGCGTTCACGTACTTTATTCATATAGGACCACCATGTGTAATGGTCAGTTTCATCAGGATGCTTATAGCGAAAAGAATCTACAAAACCACTTGCTAATAACTCTGAGAATTTCGCTCGCTCTTCATATGTAAATCCTGAATTTCCTATATTAGACTTTGCATTTTTCAAATCAATTTCAGTGTGCGCAACATTTAGGTCACCACAATAGACTACGGGCTTCTTACTATTCAGTTTTTGTAGATAGCTTGCTAAACAGTCCTCCCAATCTAAGCGGAGAGGTAATCTGGCTAAATCGCGCTGTGCATTCGGAGTATAGACATTCACTAAATAGAAGTTTTCATATTCTAATGTAATAATTCTACCTTCATCCTGAGTGTCTTCCTCCCCCACTCCATACTTAACAGACAACGGGGTATGCTTAGTGAATATAGCGGTTCCTGAATACCCTTTCTTCTGTGCATAATTCCAATACTGCTCATATCCTTCAAGAGCAAGCTCTACTTGTCCAGCCTGACATTTTGTTTCTTGGATACAAAAGAAATCTGCTTCCATTTGATGAAAGAATTCTAAAAAGCCTTTACCTAAGCATGCTCGTATTCCATTAACATTCCATGATATAAATTTCATTTCATCCTCACTCCTAAAAAAACGCCCTTCGACTTAAACGAAGGGCGTGATATTATAGATCGTCACCAACAATTTTAACTTCTGTCTCTAATTCAACACCAAATTTTTCCTTCACGATGCGTTGGACCATTCGGATTGTTTCAATATAGTCAGTAGCAGTGGCATTACCTTTATTGACAATAAAGCCTGCATGCTTGGTAGAGACTTCTGCATCACCTACACCTTGACCTTGCAAGCCACTATCTTGAATAAGTTTACCTGCAAAATGACCTGGTGGGCGTTTGAAGACACTTCCAGCAGATGGGTATTCTAAAGGCTGCTTTGATTCACGTTGGAACGTTAAATCAGCAATCTTCGCATCAATTTCTTCTTGCACCCCTACCGCCAATTGAAATTCAGAGGATAACACATAATAGCCTTTTTTGGCAATTATGCTTTGTCGATAGCCGAGCTCAAGCTTTTCTTTAGATAATATTAAAATGTTTCCTTCTCTCGTTAACACCTTAGATGAAACAATAATATCCTTAATCTCACCGCCATAAGCACCTGCATTCATAGCCATTGCTCCGCCAATTGATCCAGGAATACCACAAGCAAATTCGAAACCAGTTAAAGAGGCTTGCGCTGATAGCTTCGATACATCTTTGATTAGTGCACCACTTTGTGCGTAAACATGCTCACCATTAATACGAATCTCATCCAGACTTGAGAATGTTACAACGATTCCTCTATGACCGCCATCACGAACAACCATATTTGAGCCGTTGCCTAACATTAATAAAGGAATATTATTTATATATGCATAGCGAATAACTGATGCTGCCTCTTCTTCTGTTTCAGGAAGAACAAAAACATCTGCTTTGCCACCTAATTTTGTCATTGTATACTGCTGTAAAGATTCATCTAACTTAATATTGGCAGGATTAATATTTTTTGCTAAATCCTTCGCCCATTGTTCTTTTGTCATGAGAGCTAATTCCTTTCTAACGTCCTTCTTACTCTACACCAGTATGGATTTAGAACCCCAATTTGACAAGTAAAATGAAGGGTATTTTTATCTCATATTATATGACAGGTAAGACCTGTGCAGAGATGATGAATATTATAAAGAAAATTGACAGTCATTCCAAGTGTCGTTTTTGGCACAATATTAAAACCAGTTTATTTACTAGTAGAACAATCTATTCATGTTAGAGCCAACTACTTGCCCATGTTTCTATATTGCGGATAGCGCCTTCTAATGCTCGACCTTTATCTGTTAAAGAATACTCTACGCGTACAGGAACTTCGGAATATACTTTGCGTTCAACAAGCCCTTCTTTCTCAAGTTCCTTTAAGCGTTCTGATAATAAGCGCCCACTGACAGGTAAGGCAGACTCGATTTCATTAAAACGCTGTGGTCCATCTAATAATTGATATAATATTAACCCCGTCCATCGTTTTCCGATTAAATCCATTGCTTTTGCTAAACGAGGACATAAAGTTGTCTCATTCATAATTTTTCACCTCTATGTAACTATTGTAACGATTAATGTAGTAAATGTAAATTTGAAGTAACTTATTTACATAAAATAATTAATTAACTTTTTTATATTAAATTACTAAAAGTAACTTTAATCTCATTTTTTTCAATTATAGAGGGAATTTTTTAGATCACCTGCTAACAATAAAATGCTCATCTTTATATGAATATGACTACGATGTTCACAGATGACAATTTTATAAAAGTGTCTACATTTCCACATTTATGAAAAACTCATTGAATAAGCAAATTATTTACTTTATCATTCGTTGTAGAATGCTGTTTTAGGGGGTTTTCAAATGAAAAAATACACTATTGATTTCAGTCATTCAACAATTGGCTTTTCTGTGCGACATATGATGATTTCCCGTATTCACGGAACATTCGAAGCGTACAATGCTGAGATAGTTGCAGCAGATATTGAACAAATGCAGAAGGCAAACATTTCATTTACTATTGCCGTGGCTAGTGTCTCTACCAAAAATCATGATCGCGATGTCCATCTCGTTTCTCCCGATTTTTTTGATGCAGACGTCTATCCAAAAATCATATTTACCTCTACATATATTGATCAACTTCATGAAAAAAAATTTGCCATTCATGGGGATTTAACTATCAAAAACATAACAAGGCCCATCGTATTTACAACAGTATATACAGGAAAAGGTGTCAATCCATGGGCACAAGAAGTATTTGGCTTTCAAGCAAAGACACAAATTGATCGTCGCGATTTTAATCTAGTCTATAATACGTTTCTAGAAACAGGCGGCGTTTTAATCAGTGATGAAATAGATATTGTTGTTGATCTAGAGTTAAATCTTCTGTAAGAATCACCTCAACACCAAAGGAAAGGAGGAATTTAGATGCTTCGGTTTGACGAGCAATTTTTATTTGGTTCCGTTTTTATAACGATTATCTTTTTCATTGTTTTTGGCAGTATTGCCTTCATAGTTGTGAAAGGCATTATCAGCTGGTCTAAAAACAACAGTTCTCCCATTTTAACGGTACCCGCTAAAGTTGTGACAAAACGTACAAATATACGTGGAGGCTCTAATAATACTGGAGCATCTACGTCCTATTATGTAACGTTTGAAGAACTAAGCGGCGAGCGTCATGAACTTAAAATGAATGGGCACGACTATGGACTGCTAGTAGACGGGGATTTCGGCATTTTAACTTATCAAGGCACACGGTACCATTCATTTAACAGACATAAAAAGGAGAGTAGCGATTAAATCGTACTCTCCTTTTCATAAACCGTTATTTAATTAAATATTTAGCGAATCCAGCTTCTGTTTCTTCTAAATATTCGATGCTACTACCTGCAGGAATGAACTTTTGTGCATCTTTTGCAGATAGGTAAATAACCTTTGTATTAGCTGGGAACGGCACAAATGACCAGTTATTATCCGCAGCAGGGTTAATTGTTTTATTCGCCATAATATAATCAACTACAGCTTGGCGATTTTCATACGCATAGTTAGTAATATTAGAGCCATCAGCATTTTTAAATGTTGCCCCATATGATCCACCAACACGATAATTGTTTGTAATAATGATGAATTCTTGTTTTAGATCGATTGGCTTACCATTATATTGTACATTTTTAATACGGTTTGCCTTCTCATCAACAAGGATACCACGGCGATCATATTTTGCTGGTGATGATACATCAATTTGATATGTTAAGCCATCCAACACGTCAAAATTATAAGAACGTGCTTCTGAATCGATAATATTTTGCTCTTCTGTTTTATTCGAATCAATTGTTGCAAAAATACCCGCAGCCATTTCTAACCATTCAATTGCTTGAGCACCTGTCACTTTAATAGTAGCAACAGTATTATCATAATGATAGATGTCCGCCATATTTTTAATGGCAAGTGGTCCCACAGGAATGTTTGTGTAATCTAGTGGGTTATTTCGAGAGCCTGCTTTGAAAGGTGCCCCAGCAGAAAGAAGAGGTGTCTTTTCATCAGCAGTACCTTTTAACTCCTGTTCAATAAACCATTTTTGTGCTTGTGTTACGATTTGAATAGAAGGATCATCTTGTACCATTGAGAAATAGCTATGGATTGGTGCAGTTGTTTCTCCAACAGGCTGACGGATATATGTTAATGTACCTTCATGTGCATCTTTAATAGCCTTTAGCACTGTTGCAGATGGTTTTAAGCCTTCTTGCTTAATTGATTGCAATGAACCTTTACCGTCTACCACTACCCACTCTGATCCTTGTTGTTCCAATTTTAAATCAATGACACCAAGGTGACTACCATAGCTACCCGCCATAACAGTCGGCACACCGTGAATCGTACCCTTTTCTTGATCTACATCTTTCAAGTCCTTATAGTCACCAGGGAATGTTAAATGAGAATGCCCTGTAATTAAAGCATCGATGCCTTCAATTTCTGCTAGTTGGTAACCAACATTTTCAGCACCCTTCACATAAGTGTCCTCACCAATACCTGAATGCGAAAGAACGACAATTACATCTGCACCAGCTTTCTGCATGTCTGGTACTACCTCTTTTACTGCTTCAACAGGCTCCTGCATTTCCACTTTACCTGCTAAATGAATGGCATCCCATTCAACAATCTTTGTTGGAACGATTCCCGTTACACCAACTTTTAGTGTATGCTTTTTACCTGAGCTATCGACCACTTCTTTATCAAGAATGACATACGGTGTATACATACGCTTTTTCGTTTTTGCATCGTAAGTATTAGCATTTACGACTGGATATTTAGCATCGTTTAATACTTCATCTAAAAAGTCTAGGCCATAGTTGAATTCATGGTTTCCTAAAGTTCCACCATCATATTTTAATGCGTTAAGTGCTGCGATAGCTGGATGCACTTCCCCTGGCTTTAATACACTTTCTAACGCTTTATAAGAGCCAAGTGGCGTACCTTGAATTAAATCCCCATTATCGAATAATAATGTATTTGGATTTTTAGCGCGCGCTTGTTCAATTAATGTAGCCGTATTAGCTAAACCAACCTCCGTTGAGGGGGCATCTAAATAGTAATTATAATTAGCTAAATTTGTATGGATATCTGTTGTCCCTAAAATCTGAAGGTCTACTGATACTCCAGCTGAAGGTGCTTTATATTCTGCTACAAAGCGCTCCACAATACTTTCCATTTGCTCCTTCGTCACATAATCACGAGGGCGAATAGTATTATCCTCAAATGCTTGCAAAATGTTTGCAGCAACTGCGTTAGCTAAATCTTGTTTATATGCCTCTGCAATTTGGTCTGCATCCTTAAATTGCTCTAAAATAGAAAGGGAAGCGTTTTCACTAACTAGTCCACGAGCAGATATAACAAATGCTTGTTGACGTGTTAATTTATCGTTTGGTCCAAATGTAGTTGCTGTTTTACCTTTAATAAGTTTTAATTCCACAGCCTTTTCTACATAAGGTGCTAAATCCTTAGAGACATCGGTAAAGGCAAGAGAAGAACCATCACCTATCTCTACATCTAAGCTCTTTACTAGTTCTTTTACATAATCTGCACGTGTTACATCATTGGAAGCAGCATCTGCAGAAAATCCAAATGGTATAAACGCGAATAGAACGAGTAACATTGCCAAGAAATTAGTTATTAATTTCTTATTCATACAACAACCTCCTTAATAATCTAGTATTTTCCTACAAATCCTATTATATTAAACTAATTCTATTTTTTACTGAATAAATAGTCCTGATTATATGTATTTTTAAAAGAATGGGTAATTACTTTTCTCCAAAATCATAGATTACTACCATTTTAATTCTTGCACCGCAAACAGGATGTTAGTAAATGTAAATTCTAAATAATTAATTAATATCAATATGTCCGACCTCCATACCACACCATACATCTGTTCACAAAATAAAAAAAATCCTCCCTAATTTGAGAGGACTTTTATTAAAAAATATTTTTTATGCATTCACAGTTTGAAGTGATTGAGCTACTTTTTTCACTTCTTCTAGGCCATTTGCAATAATTTCTTGTGCTTTATCAGGTGCAGCATTGTGACCTTCAATAATAACTTCTTCGATAATTTCCATACCGAATACGCCACCTGCTACATTTTTAATGTAATTCACTGACATTTCCATTGGTTGTGCTTCTGGTGATGAGTAGTAGCCACCACGAGCATTTAAAATGATTGCTTTTTTGTCAGTCATTAAGCTAATTAATTGACCATTTTCACCATATTTGAATGTAAATCCAGCTTGGTATACATAGTCGATAAATGTTTGTAAAGGTGCTGGAATTGTTAAGTTCCAAAGTGGGAATGCAAATACAACGATATCAGCTGCAGTTAATGCGTCCATTGCTTTTTGTTTTGCAGCTAAAAGACGTGATTCGATGTCTGTTAGCTCACCGCCATTTTGTACTTTACCAAATGCATTGAAAAGGTCTTGTCCAAAATAAGGCATATCTTCAGCAAATACGTCAAAAGTTGTAACGTTGAGACCTTGTACATTTTCCATGAATGTATCATACATTTTTGTTGAAATACCATCTGGACGGTTGTTAGCTTTTACTACTAAAACGTTCATTATATAAATTCTCCCTTAAACATCATAATCTAATATCTCGAATTCAAGATATATATTAATCTTAAAAAATTTCACCTAAAATGTCAACGTTACTTTCCTCAGACTTTTGACTGAAATATTATGTTAAGATTCTTTCATTCATCTAACAAGAGGGGGGTTTAAAGCTTTACTCCCCTCTGTGTAAACTACAATTTACAGTTATCATCTGTACATACACCCTCATCATCAGAGCCAGCCATCTTTAGCTTTGGTTGCAAACCCTCTTCCTCAGCAACTTTACGTAGTGTATCTTCAAATACCTCCTGTGGCTGAGCACCTGAAATACCATATTTACGATTTAAGACAAAAAATGGTACCCCACGAACACCAAGTTGTAGACCTTCTTGAATATCTACTTCTACTTCGTTTTTATAATCATCACTTGCAAGAACCTTTGCAACCGCTTCACGCTGTAGCCCTACTTGCTCAGCTATCTCTAATAAAATGTCTTCTTGGCCAATACGCTTTCCTTCAATAAAATGACTGTGTAAAAGTAATTCCACAAGTGCTGTAACATCTCCCTGTTGTTCAGCCCATTTCACAAGTCGATGTGCTTTTAGCGTATTTTCTTCCATCAAATTGCTAAAGTCGTAGTTTAAGCCCACTTCTTTTGCACGTGCTGTTACGCCCAATGTCATTTCCTTAGCCTTTTCTAAAGACATTCCATATTTCTTGGCTAATGATTCATATACAGTACTAGTCGATTCTACTGGTGTAGTTGGATCTAATTGATAGCTTTTATAAACAAACTCCACTTGCCCTCCAAAGCCAGTATCTTCAATCGCTTTCTCTAATTGCTTTTTACCAATATAACAAAATGGACATACATAGTCAGACCAAATTTCAATTTTCATTACACTCACTCCTTTTGCTACATTGTAGCGATAGAACAAATCACAAGGCAATATTTATGCTTCACTGCATAAATTTTCAAGCCCTTCTACATACTGAACATAAAAACAATGTGAGGTTTCAATATGACACAATCTCTGTGGCTCGCAACAACCGAGTCAGTCTCGCTAGCTTCTCTTACTTCCTCAACAACTTGTGATGTATGTATTATCGGTGGGGGCTTAACAGGTTTGTATACAGCCTATACTTTAGCAAAAGCAGGTGTGGATGTAGTTCTACTTGAGGCGAATACCCATTTTAGTCACGGAACGACAGGGCATTCCACAGGAAAATTAACAGCACAGCATAGTATTGTCTATGCGAATCTGTTAGAAAAACTATCCATAGAAGAGGCACAGCTTTATTATCAGCTCAATCAACAAGCCATCGAGAAAGCTAGGCAATTACTTCCGACACACAGTGTTCGATCAGTGGACTCACTGTTATACTGTCAAACAAAAGAAGGCTATGCACAATTATTAAAAGAATGGAATGCCTATAAGGTTTTAAATATTAAATCTAAAATTACCTCTGAGACAGAGCTACCGTTCCCTATCACAAAAGCATTATGTATGTCACAGCAAGCTCAAATAAATCCTTTAGAGGTGAGTAATTTCCTTGTCAAAGAGGCACAGGCAATGGGGGCAAGACTTTACAGCAATACTCGTGTTCAGCGATTAAACATATCACAAAATAACTTACATACCGAAAAAAATATGTCGGTTCAATACAATAAGCTTATTTTGTGTTCGCATTATCCCATTGAGGCGTTTAAAGGACTCAAACTTTTTAAACTGTCCAATAGTCGCTCTTATATGATTGCTAGTAAGATTTCCGAAACGATGCAGGGGCAATATCTATCCGTTGATTTCCCTTCCCGTTCGATTCGGACTGCCACGATAGACAAGGAACATTATTTAGTAATGGGTGGAGCGAATCATATAGCTGGCGAAACCGTTCATACGGAGCCGTATTATGAAGCGATTTCCAATGAAATGAAGGAACACTTTGAACAACAGCCACTTTATCGATGGTCAGCTCAAGATATTGAAACACCTGACATTGTTCCTTACGTTGGAAGAATTACAAACTCCTTACCTAACGTACTGATTGCTACTGGCTACCGTAAATGGGGAATTTCCAATTCCTTTGTCGCTGGTGATATCTTGTCCACCCTAATTACAGGCGCACAGAGTGAGGATGGTGCCATTGCCCTTTATTCACCGTCACGTACAAAATTCGGTGCGCAATTCATGCAGATGCTCAAAGTAGGGGGCTTTGTTGCAAAGGAGTATATAGCTGGTTATATGAAGAACGCTAAGGCACCGACCTGCACCCATTTAGGCTGTAAAACGAAATGGAATGAAGCAGATGAGACATGGGATTGTCCTTGCCACGGTTCGCGCTTTAACGCTAAGGGTGAGGTACTTGAAGGCCCAGCAGTACAACCATTAAAACTCGATTAATATGAAAGCTGGATATTTTTCGAATGAACTAAGCAATTTAATCAGAAACCCCGAACTATTACGAAACATTAATGAACATTTCGTAGTTCGGGGTTTTCTTTGGCTAAAATTCTTTTGTCCCAGCCTCAGCCTATTATTTTAGTGCTTCCGTTAATACTGGTACAATTTGTTTTTTACGAGAAACAACGCCTGGTAATACAACACGGTTGTTAATGAGTTCCGCACCAAATCCTTTTGCTGCCGCTTCTGCTACTTGTCCAATTGCAACAGCAGTTGAATCATTATTTAAAATGTCTGTCACAACGAAGAGGAATAAATCTAAGCCGTTTTCTGCAACGTTTTTATTTAATAGGATTTCTAGTTCTTCTTGACGATTAAGTACATCATTAATATCAACTGCATTAACTTGAGCTACAACTGATTTGTACTCACCAAATTGGAATTCTTTCGCATCTAATGATAAAAGGTCTTCTAGTGATTTATCAGATAGGTCAGCCCCTGCTTTTAGCATGGATAATCCATAGTCTGCAACGTCCACACCTGCAATTTTTGCTAGCTCTTCACCAGCTTTTACGTCTTGCTCTGTACAAGTTGGTGATTTAAAAAGTAGTGTATCAGAAACAATTGCTGATAACATTAAGCCAGCAATATTAGCTGGTATTGCTACACCATTTTCCTTGAAGATTTTGTTTAGAATTGTTGCTGTACAACCTACTGGCTCAGCACGATAGTATAGTGGATCTGCTGTTTGGAAGTTTGCAATACGGTGATGGTCGATTACCTCTGTAATTTGTACTTCCTCAATACCATCCGCTGATTGTTGGAATTCATTGTGGTCAACAAGAATTACCTTGTCCGCTTCCCCTACTACAGAAGAAATTAAACGAGGTGCTTCAAAACCAAATTTATCTAATGCAAACTGAGTTTCATTATTAATATCTCCAAGGCGTACTGCCTCAGCTTCTTCACCAATTTGCTGTTTTAAATAGGCATATACAATAGCAGACGTGATTGTGTCTGTGTCTGGGTTTTTATGTCCAAAAACTAATACTTTACTCATTCAATCAATTCCTCCTAAAATAGCACTTACATTTGTATTTTATTTTATCATATCTTATAGCCTAATAAGTGATAAAGTGTAACTTTGAATCAACGAAGCCTCATCCAGATTGTTTCAAACTCACTCGAAAATTTACTCCTAAAAGCATTTGCTGAATCCAGATAAAATCTTTCTGCCTATAATTTATTATATAAAAGAATAATTAATCTTTAAATACATACTTTGCAAATAAGATATATATTATAACTACCTTATGTTGCTATTTAACTTTTATTGGGTTTACACACTCCTATAGTACTCTCTATTTTTACCAACCTATTTTTAACATTTAATAGTAAAAATGCATCTTTTAAAAAAAATAATTAGTTTATATAGATATTTAGTTGGGTTTTCATATTTAAGTCATCATAATTTTATGCTATCATCAGATAGTCTATATTTTTGGATATTCAGGAAATGGGGATTACGATGACAAAGAAGATGGAAAAAAAGTACATTCCTTTAGCAAACTATTTTGAAGTAGCTTTACAACAAGAGATCACTTTATCCTTTAGTGAATTAGAAAACATTATGGGACAAGTATTACCAAACGCCGCCTACTTAAATAAGAGCTGGTGGAAAAAAACTAAACCCCCTCTCTCACACTATTTATCTTGGACCAATGCAGGTTATTATGTTATTGATGTTAAATTAGGGACAAGCGTAACTTTCTCACGTTCGCAAATGAAGCCAACCGAAAGCAGTATTTCTAACAATGAGGAAAGCCCATCTGCATACATAATTCGAGGAATTGAAGCATCCGATGCTAGATCATTCATTCATTTACAAGAGGAAATCTTTCAGCAAACTGACTTTATGTATAATGTTCAAAATGAAGTAGATCTAACTGTCCAACAACTTCGTAAAAATTTAACCTATTGGAAACAGCTAAAAAACCGGACAATACTACTCTGTGTATTAAATGGCATTTTTGCAGGCTATGCAGTCATTCATGGGTATAAACAATCGAAAGCTAGACATGTTGCTTCTGTTCGCTTAGCAGTAAAGGAAGAACATCAACAAAGGGGTATTGGCTCTGCACTGATGAACGCTGTTGAAAATTGGTCTAAACAGCGAGACATTTCTCGTCTAGAGTTAACGGTGATGGAACATAATAATGTAGCTTTACACCTTTTTACAAAACTAGGGTTTCAACAAGAAGGCATCCGACAAAATGCCATTAAATTAAATGATACGTATGTGAATGAATATAGCTTAAGTAAAATTCTATAATTCATTTTTCCTAGATGTCTAAATCATATTTGGACATCTTTTTTTATAGTGAATTTCATAAAAATACGCATAGACCTGTGTGTGAGTACACACCATCTATGCGTTGCCTACATTAAAAAACCTGCTTCTCTCTAGCAGCATCTAAGAATAACACATTACTTTCAACTTGCTCATAGGATTGCTGATATTTTTCATATTGCCCCTTATCCAGACTTATCATTTCCTCTAGCAAGGCATGCAAAAAGGAAAATAAAACTGGTGCAATGTTTAGTGAAGAATGCTTTTTTGTGCCAAGAGCAAATAATGCACTGGCATATTCTCGGATAGGGGAAAATGCAGACCCTGTAATCGCAATAATCTTTACTTTCTTCATCTTGGCAATTTCAACAATCATCTTCATATCCTTCATCTGTTTATCAAAGGATAGCACAATTAACGTCGTATGTTCACCCATACTATTCATTTGATTAACGAGATCATCCGAGTCTAAGCGAAGCTGCTTAATATTAGAACGTAATGTTTTTAATGTGTTGGCTAGCCAATTGGCGACATACGCATTGTGACGAGTACCAAGAATATAGATATGATCTGCCTCATGCATCCATTTCGAACTTTTTTGAATTTGCTGATCGTTAATCAATTGAATAGTTTCTTGAATATTTTGGCTATCCTGTTGCATGATCCTACCAAAGCTAGAATTAGTTAACTTTTTTACAGTATATGTAGGTTGTAGATTTACCCCTTCATTTTGAGACATCATATATTCTCTCATTTCCTCTTGCAATTCTACATATCCTGATAAATCCATGGCATAACAAAAACGAATTACTGTAGATTCACTTACATTCGCCAGCCTGCCAACCTCTGCTGCTCCATTAGCAATAACTGTAGTGGGATTATCCATCACAAATTGTGCTACTTTACGCTGCCCCTTTGACAGCCTTACAAACCTTTTCTTTATATCCTCATGAATACTCATTCCTAACAACCTTTCTTTCAATGACCTTATCACGAACGGGAGATTGTTTCCTACTGACTCAAAATTCGATTAAAAATACAGTATCACGATTACAATTTGAATACAATGACTTTTCTGAAAAATCTTTATCACATTAACCTGCTAATAGAACAATTTGATTTACCTTTTTATATTGATTTGTCATTTTAACAAATAAATTCGTAAAATTGAATAAAAATTAATAAATACTTATTTTTATGTATTTCACTAGCGAATATAAACAAAAAAGTCCTGGATTCATTACTCTGATCCAGAACTTTTTATTTTTATTCTAATTCAAGCTGCTTTGTTTCCCTTCCAAGGAAGATGACACCTACCACGCCTATAATGATAGCTCCACAGAAAATGGCAAAGATAAAGCCTATATCATAGCCTGCCGTTAATAAAAAACCAACGAGCAATGGACCAAAAATACCTCCGATTCGCCCAACAGCAGCCGCCATGCCAGCACCTGTTCCGCGAATAATAGCCGGATATTGCTCAGGTGTATAGGCATATAATGCCCCCCATGCCCCTAAGTTAAAGAAGGATAAAAACATTCCTGAAATTAACAATATGGCCAGTGTATCTGCATTCCCAAAAATGAAAGCACTCCCTGCAGTACCAATTAGATAGGAAACAAGGACAAATTTACGGCCGAACTTTTCTATAAACCAAGCTGCTGTAAAATAACCTGGCAATTGAGCTAATGTCATGATTAGAACATATTTAAAGCTTGTAATCATGTCAAAGCCCTTTCCAACCATTACACTTGGCAGCCATAGAAACATGCCATAATAAGAGAATACAACTGTAAACCATAATAGCCACAGCATAAACGTAGAACGTGCGTACTTCTTCGACCAAACCTCTTTCATATTTTGGCCAATACTTCGCTTTTTGGATTCTTCCTTCACTGTAAATTGTGGTGAGTCTGGCAAATGCCAACGAAGATAAATAGCGTAAAAGGCTGGAAGTGCTGTTAATATAAGAGCCACTCTCCATCCCCAAGTAGGAATAACGAAATATGAAATAAGTGCAGCAATTAACCATCCTGCTGCCCAAAAGCTTTCTAATAGGACAACTACACGCCCTCTTTCCTTGGCTGCTACACTTTCAGATACTAATGTTGAAGCTACAGGTAATTCTCCCCCTAGCCCCATACCTACTAAAAAGCGTAAAATTAAAAATGCCGTTAGTGTAGTTGTAAAAGCGGATAGTCCACTTGCAATAGAAAATAGGACCAGAGTCCACATAAAAATTTGCTTTCGCCCTACTTTATCTGCAAAAACACCAAAGAAAAGTGCTCCTACAGCCATCCCGATTGAATTAACACTACCTATCCAGCCAGATTGACTTGGTGATAGTCCCCATTCAGCTGCCAATGCCGCAATGACGAAGGATAATATACCAACATCCATGGCATCGAAAAGCCAACCTACCCCCGCTACACCTAAAAGTTTATTTCTAGAAATGGATTGCTGAGGTTTATTTGTTACTACTGTATTTGTTGTCATCTCAACCACCTGTCTTTACACTTGACTTTACATTACAAGATTACTATACAGTTGTTTCAAGAAAGTGACAAGTAAAATTCAAATTACCGAATTGTTTCGACAATTAATGAAATGCTATTGAAATAATAGTACGATTTGCGTTAAAATGTCTTTTATACAAAAACAACTGTTCTTCCTATAAGAACAAAAGGAGATCGTATCGTTATGTGGAAAGGCCTTATTGAAGAATATAAACAATTTTTACCCGTAACTGAAAACACACCTGCTTTAACTTTAAACGAAGGCAATACGCCTCTTATACATTTAGTGAATTTATCTAAGAAACTAGGCATTGAGCTTTACGGAAAAATTGAAGGTGCAAACCCGACAGGCTCATTTAAAGACCGAGGGATGGTATTTGCCGTTGCAAAGGCTATTGAAGATGGGAGTCAGTGCGTTATTTGTGCCTCTACAGGAAATACTTCTGCAGCTGCGGCAGCTTATGCAACACGCGCTGGTATTCAATCCATCGTTGTTATCCCTAAAGGAAAAGTCGCTCTTGGTAAACTTGCTCAAGCTACCATGTATGGTGCAAAAATCATCGAAATTGACGGCAACTTTGATGATGCCCTTAATATTGTTCGCCAAGTAAGTGAAACGACTCCTGTCGCACTTGTAAACTCTGTCAATCCATATCGTATTGAAGGTCAAAAAACGGCATCTTTTGAAATTGTAGATGGCTTAGGTACAGCACCTGATTATTTGTGTATTCCAGTAGGTAACGCAGGGAATATTACTGCATACTGGAAAGGCTTTAAAGAATACCATGCAGCGAAAAATTGCGGTCTACCAAAAATGTATGGCTTTGAGGCTGAAGGTGCCGCAGCTATCGTCAAAGGAGAACCTATTGCTAATCCTGAGACAGTGGCAACAGCCATCCGAATTGGTAACCCTGCTAGTTGGAAATTGGCAGAAGCAGCTCGTGATGAATCTGGTGGTATCATCGATTCTGTTACAGATGAAGAAATTGTAACTGCCTATAAATTAATCGCAAGTACAGAAGGTATTTTCGTTGAGCCTGGCTCAGCTGCTTCTTTAGCAGGTGTTATTAAGTCAGTTGAAAACGGAAAAATACCACAGGGTGCAAAAGTTGTCACAATCTTCACTGGGAACGGACTAAAAGATCCTGATACAGCTATGAACGTTTCTACTGTAGAAGTAGTGTCCCTTAAAAATGATGAAGAAGAAATTCGTGCATATATCGAGGGTGTACTATGAGTAAAGTATGGCAAATCTCAGTTCCTGGAAGCACAGCCAACTTAGGGCCAGGCTTTGATTCGATAGGACTCGGCTTGTCTCTTTACTTAAAGCTTACCGTTACTTTACAAGATCAATGGAATATTATCCATCTCGATGATAATGGTCCTAAAGAGTTTGAGCTTGAAGAACACTTACTATACGTCATTGCTAAAAAAATTGCAGATCAATATAATCAGCAACTACCTGCTTGCCGTGTCGAGATGGCTAGTGAACTTCCATTAGCACGTGGCCTTGGAAGTAGTGCAGCTGTGATTGTGGCAGGTATTGAGCTTGCTAATCAAGTATGTGAACTTGGTTTAACTGTTCAAGATAAGCTCAATCTCTCCTCACAGATTGAAGGACATCCAGACAACGCAACCGCTTCTGTCTTAGGGGGATTAACCATTTCCTCAATGGATGACAACGGAATTGTCGATACATTTCATATCAATGATATTGAGGCATCATTTGTGGTATACGTACCAGATGTTGAGCTCAAAACGAGCGAATCTCGTTCTGTTTTACCAGAACAATTAAATCGCGCCTATGCTGTTTGTGCTTCTGCAAATGCGAATATGTTAGCAGCTTCCTTAATGGCACGTGATTTCGAGCGTGCTGGTCATTATATGGAGGCTGATTTATTCCATGAACCGTTTCGTGCAAAGCTAATTCCTGCCTATGCAGAAATTCGTACTGCTGCAAAAGCTAACGGTGCATACGGTACCGCTTTAAGTGGCGCTGGGCCAACGTTGATTTCCATTATTCCTTCTGCTAATGCTTCTGACTTTGTTCAGTTAATGACAAAGCAATTCCCAGAGCATCAAGTAATTTTAACAAAAGCGGATGAACATGGTGTGCAAGTCAATAAGCAATAAATGTTTGAAACGTCTACTATCCTAGTAGGCGTTTTTTCTTGAAAGCAAGTACTTATAAAACTAATATGATAGAAGTATAGAAAAAGATACTTTATAAGTGCTTTTCTAAGGAGGAACTATCTTGAAACCAATTATATTCTGTGATTTCGATGGCACGATAACAGAAACTGATAATATCTTTTCATTGATGACTGAATTTGTACGAGAGGAATCTGAAAAAATTGCCAAAGCCATGATGGAACAAACCATTTCATTTAAAGATGGGCTTTCCGCTATGTTTCATCTACTCTCTACTCAACAAAAAGATGAAGTAATTCAATATCTTATGGATTCAGCAGTAATTCGTGAGGGCTTTGGGGATTTTGTTCGCTATGCTCAAGACCACAACATACCATTTTATATTGTAAGTGGTGGTGTTGATTTTTTCATTGAGCCTCTAGTTGAAAAATATGGTCCTTTTTCGGGCATCTACTGTAATAAAGCCGATTTTTCGGGTGAACAAATAGAACTAATCTATCCAAATAGCTGTGACGAGGAATGTGCTAAATATAGCACACAAGGCTGTGGCTGCTGTAAACCTAGCGTGATGCGGAAGGTTGCGGAGGAGGATCATTTTAAAATTGTGATTGGTGACTCTCTTTCTGATTTTGAGGCAGCTAAACTAGCAGATATTGTTCTTGCTAGAGATCATCTCGTTCAGCGCTGCGAGGAGCTTCATATTCCATATAAACCTTTTACTACATTTCAAGATTGTCTTAATAGTGTACAAGAGCTTGTGGGATCAAAAAAGGCTGTTCCTACAATATAGAAAAATAACAAGGGAGCCACTTTAGATGACTCCCTTTTCCTATTTTAATTATGCTAATAATACTAAACTAATGGCCATGACAGCCATTCCTCCTACTAGACCATACATGGATAAATGTGTTTCATCGTATCTTTGCGCTGCAGGTAATAATTCATCTAATGAAATAAAAACCATAATGCCTGCAACACCAGCAAACACAATGCCAAACATTACATCTGTTAAAAAGGGCATAAGGAGCAAAAATGCTACTAGTGCACCGACAGGCTCTGCTAATCCTGATAAAAAAGATAACTTAAAAGCTTTTCGACGATTGCCCGTTGCAAAGTAAATAGGGACTGATACAGCAATGCCTTCAGGAATATTATGAATGGCTACTGCAATAGCAATAGCAATCCCCACATTTGGGTCATTAATAGCTGACATAAATGTAGCAATGCCCTCAGGAAAATTATGAATGCCAATAGCGAGAGCTGTAAAAATACCCATCTTCATCAAATGCTCTTCATTGACCTGAGGCTTCACTGCATTCACATCTTCAACTAGCTTTACTTCGTGAGGATTAGTAGCCTTAGGAATAAATTTATCTATTAAAGCAATAAATAACATCCCGCCAAAAAATCCGAGGATTGTCATCCAATAGCCATTTGTTGTGCCTAATGCGTCGGTTAAAGCATCTTTCGCTTTAACAAAAATTTCTACAAGGGATACATATATCATGACCCCTGCTGAAAAGCCCAATGCAAATGATAAAAATTTTGTATTTGTTCTTGATGTAAAAAAGGCGATTAAACTACCTACACCCGTTGCAAGTCCGGCAAAAAGAGTCAACCCTAGTGCCAGTAAAACATTTCCGTCCATTCCCTTCTTCCTTTTCTCTTTTTATTATTGTACTCATCTTAACTTAGAAGTTTCCTATACGCAATTCTTTTTTATAAGGTAAATATCATTCTTTACAATAGGAAAATCATGCTCATTCATTAGTATATAAAAACCGTGAGCACATTCTTTCTGAGAGAGTCACTGCCTCTACTTCAATCTACTTCTACATAGAAGATAATCAAAAATAGCAAAGACAGAGACATTTTGCTTATCTTGCTGTCATGACTGTGAAGAAACTCGTTACTTAGATGTTGTAAGAAATTTAAAGAAATGCTTATAAAAAGGACCGAAACATGTAAAAAGGAATCGAGATTAAATTTCTCGATTCCTTTTGTAGACAGTATCAGTTCATTCTGATACTACTTATACTTTTTTATTTATGGTTTGATTGAAATGATTTTTTACGACGTTCATACCAGATGACACAGATGATAAACCAAGTATATCCCATACTCCAACCTGCAAGCACATCCGTAGCAAAGTGTCGAGCTCCTGCAATACGTGATAATCCAATGAGTACCATTAGAATTGTTGCACCTAGCCACAGCACAATTTTTCGACCTTTACTATTATTCTCGGCGAAAATATAGGCGATTGTGAATAAGTACAGAATACCCGTCATAGCATGTCCAGATGGAAAGCTAAAGGATGTCAGTTGGTTCTCCACTTCAGGACGTGGTCGTTGGATCCATTTTTTTAGTAATTGATTCAAAACATTGCCCGCTGCAAAAGTTAACACAACAAATAGCATGGCTCGATAATTTTTTGCCTTCCAAGCTAAATACACCATTAAGACTACTGCGACAGCGACAACAAATTTAGGCTCTCCTATATAATGAAAGATCTCTATAAATCGATTACCAAAAAAGATCTCCGCCATCTTTGCGTCAAGTGTATTCATGAACTCGCTTTGATAAGTAGCTCTTAATACGAAAAATACAATTAGCGTTAAAATCGCTAATGGATATGCCCATTTTTTCATTCCTTCACCTCAAAAACATTCATGCTATGATCTTCACATCATAGCATAAATAAGTCTATTTTGAGCGAAATATAGACTCTCGTTTTAAGAAAGGTTAGCACCTTCGTATTCTTGATAAACATGGATGGATTCTTCTTCAGGTTTGTTAAAATAATCGGAAATAGCCAATGCAATAATAAACAAAATGGCTACTATAGGTAGTATTTTTCTAAACATCCTAAACACTCCCTTTTCCTTTTTTGTTCCACTTCGTTTACTTGATTAACACAGGATCAAATAGCCAATCTTTTGGGCCAAAGTTTGAATCCTTTTCTCCTCTAACTTCACGAGAAATACCATTTTTTATAATCGTTTCTCTAAATCTTTTACTGAACAAAGTCTTTCTATAAAGATATCTTCCATCATGACTACATTCAGCTGAGTAAAATACATCGCCTTTTAAGTGCTTTAAATCTTCATGCTCATAGGTATCAGGACCATTAATCACGCCATTTAAGCCGCAGCTACATGGAGGTTGTTCCGTTGCAAAATATAATTTTACTCTATCCTTGCTACATTCAGGCAGCACTTGCACAGGAATAATTTGATAAGCTAGTTGCTTCCCTTCTTCAGGTCCTTGATGGATAACCTCTAAAAGTTCAAAGCCTTCTAAATCTTCCTTTTTCATGAGTGATGCTAGTGCCTCAGAAGCAACCCAATAACCATTTACATGGACTAAATGGCGATCCTTCATTTGTGTAGTATCAATGACTATAGGTGATAACTGCTCTTTATCCATTAGACCACAGTATTTACAGTGTGTGCTTAAAGAAAATAATGTCCCTTTGTCCTCTAAGAACATTTCTGGTGAATTACCTGTTGAATTTAAAGTAAATAATGGTGCCCGTTCATATTCCATATCTGAAAATTCAAAGTAAAAACGTTCTCCTATTGAAACAATACCAAATTCGCGTTCTAATGATTTATATAAAGCTGTTACCTGTTCGTATGTTACATCTTCATTTAATGTAAAAATAGGATTAAACTTTGTTTTTAAATTTCTTTTTCTAATTTCAGGCGCACCAATCGCAATACCATGACGATTATAAACGTTAATAACTTGATCTTGACTAGTTTCATCTACGGAAAACAAATTTTCAAGTTCTACTTTCACAATACACGCCTACCTTTATAAAGTTTTATGGTGAAGTATATTGACTAGCTAGTAACATTCTACAATCTACTAACGCTACTTTATTCATAGATAGTCAGGCTGCTTATTCTAATTAAATCAATTGTCTATTACTCACTAAAGCAAATCTACTTAACCACCGTTAATTTAAGCGTACCAGTACTTACACCGTCTTTTCAACTTCGGGTTTACGCCAATTTTTTGGCGTGGTTTAAGTGAAAATCTGGCGTGATTTGGCGGTCACAAAAAAACACCGCCACTTTTTTGGCGGTGTCCCTAGTATTTTATAGGTTATTTCTCATATAAATATGGTTTTATTTTACTAAGGTAATATTTAGGATAGTAAACTCCCAGAAAGCTCCCTTTTTATTGAAAAATATACCAAGAGTATAGCATAGAAATAGTTCAGAGTAAATTCATTCTTTCAGCTAGATTTACAGCCTCTGTTCGTGAATCTACATTGAGCAGAGAAAAGAGTTGTGTCAAATATCTCTCAGTTGTTCGCTGAGGAATGTTCAATTCAATCGCGATGGCTTTATTTGTATGGCCCTCTGCGATCAGTCTTAAAATTTTCTTTTCCTTTTCATTTAAATGAATATCTTTTGCATTTTGCAGTTTAAATTTATCATCCAAAAAATCCAAGAAATTTTTAGGTAAAACTATTTCTCCATTTGCAATGGCTCTTACTGTTCGTAAAATCTGCTCTTTAGAGGCCGTTTTAGCTAAAATGCCTTCTATTTTCCTTTCCAAAATAAGCGGGTAATAATCCGTGATATCATCACCTGTATAGAGGATAACTGCAGCGTTTGACTGAAAAGCTTTAATATTACGGGCTAAGTTAATGCCATTTTCGAGTGGCATATTGATATCAATCAAATAGATATCATATGGCTTATTTTTTATTCTTTGAATAACACAAGTAGCATCGCTTTCCGTATCAATGATAATATCATCATTCTCTTGAAATAAGTTTTTAGTTCCCTCTAATACTATTGGGTGATCATCCACTATGAGCATTGTAATCAAGTGTTTCACTCCCTTCTTTCACTATTATTCTAATAGACATTCCTTTGTTTATGTGAGCGTCAATATAAAATTGCCCATTAAATGCTTTTACACGCTCCTGCATACCTCGAATACCCATAGACTCCGCTACAATAATATCCTCTACGTTACAGCCTACTCCATCATCATTATAAATAATTTCAAAGCCATCATTCATCTCTTTTAAATGGATTTCAACGGATGCGGCATAGGAATGCTTTAAAGCATTATTCAGTAGTTCTTGAAACAATCGATAAATCATTAAATTCATGCGCTCATCCTCTAAATAAAGACGATCAATTGTATAAATGAGCACAAAGTTAGCTCTTTCTTGAACTTTTCGAATTAACTTTTCTAATGCAGCATTTAAACCTAAAGTGTCCAATAGAGGAGGCTTTAGATTTTCACAATAGCTCCGCAATTCATATAAAGAGACAAGCATTTGTTTATGAATTTTAGCAAGTTGCTCTTGAATATCCGATGTATTCTTTGCATTGACAAGGACATCCACTTCTCGTGCAATATGGAGTTGCTCTTGTAAATTGGTGTCATGTAACTCTTGAGCTAACTGGTATTTTTCTTCTTCAAACCTTAACCATAATAGCTTATTTAGCCATGGTAACTGACCATCGTCAGCCTGTTTCATATGCTTTAGTTCCTCTATCAGTTCTTCCACCATCTTTGTATTTTCAATAAAATTATTTACATACAATAGGAGCAATTCAAGCCATAAAAGCTCCTCATCTTTTAAATGAATCGTATTGTTATGCCCAAGCACTAATGCTCTTTTATAATGTGCGTCTTGATGGAGAAAGGCTACATAAACTCTGTCTATCTTTCTTATTTCTCCTAATCTCAACTCTTCCATCGTATCAGGATGAATCGTAAAACTTTCTCCAGCCATCGTTAAGAATTCATTCGTAACATAGTTATATGTTATGACAAAAACATCCTCTAACTCAAGATGCATAGAAACTTCATAAGCAAATTTCTCTAAAAGCTCGTCGATTTTAATGGTTTTACCAATTTTATCTACAGCAGTATATAGTTGATGAATATAGTCACCTTTTGTAGAAAATAGTATTTTCCGTTTTCGATAATCAACCTTTTCTTTTACGTAAAAGAGAATTACTAATGATGAAAATGTAAAAAGTGCTACTCCTGACATGACAGTCATAGTTAAATACTGTCCTGCAATAAAATACAGTCCCATAGTAATCCATAACGTAAAGCTTAAAGAGAATATGACATAATAGCGTAATCTTGTAATATGATACTCAATATCAAATAACCTTTCCGTTAGTTGTGTAAAGATAAAGCTAAAAGGTATAAGCAATAAAAATAATGAGCAAATTTCAGCTGAAAGAATGTACGTATGAAAAAGAATTTGTGGGAGTGCATATAAAAAAAGAAATGGTAGAAACGGTATTAATATACTATTCAATAAAATTTTCAACTGTGGTGAGCTGTATTTGAAATAGCTTATTAGTAAAATACTAAGGATAATCACAAGTAGAAGAAGAAACATGGCTAATACAATATTGGAAAGAATATCGTTAGCAGCAGGATAAATAGTGCCCGTAAAACCTAGTATAAAAGCGATTATGGGGAAAACATAAAAGAGTTTGATATTATCCATAAATACCCAATTCGTTTTCACAAATAAAAAGTAATTTCTTAAAAAATGTAATAATAGGACTAAACATAACACCATACTACTACGATTGACGATAATACCGATCGCATCTAACCTACCAGAGACACCACTGCTAACGTAAGCTAATGAAACATTTAACATAAAAAGAATAAGTAAGTCTGCTAACTTTGAATTCCTTTGCTTGAAATGTAAATAAAACGCAATGAATAACGTCAAAAAATAATAACACGCCGGAACAAAAAATATATATAAAAATTGCTGAGGAATATCTAAGTGTCTAATATGTATGTTTATTAAACTTCCACTTGGCTTCATGACTGTTAAATCATTAGCTGATAATATTTTGGATTTATACTTCAGCTGATTTAAATGGTCAATTGGACGTTCATCTACCTTTAAAATAACATCACCAATGGCTATATTTTGACTGTCCGCCCAGTCTTTATAATCAAGTTGAGTTACTACCCACTGACCATTTTCTTTTTCTACCTCAATATCAATATATGGCGCGCTATAATTCACATAATTTAAATAAAAGCCGATAATTAAATAGAGAATTATAGCTGGCCAAAATAATTTACTACGCAATGTTTTTAGTTCCAAACATCACTTTCTGCAATCATCTCTCCGCTAAATGCTTCTAGAATTGCTTTTTGTTCAACAGGTGAAATCCCAATTAATGAGGCTTTTTGTTCTTTTAATAGTCCAACTAGGCTAGGATTTTGTTCTAAATACTGGATTACATTAATCATACTAATCTCTCCTCATTTCATTAATTCTTGCAGATATATTTTACCTAATTCGTTTATCTCTACATTTTCAAGGTAATTCAAGGCTTTAAACTTGTAAACATTTTTTATTGTGATGGCATAGCGTATTGCCCCACTATTTGTCAACTCATTTTCTGTTGCATTTTTATCTAAAACTGTAACTATATCATCATTATAATAGCTGGCAACAGAATTTGAAATATCATTTTTCTTGGTTAAAAGGTAGATAATAGGCAAAGAATATTTCTTGTTTAGCAGGTCATTTTTAGGGCCCCACACTTTCAAGCCTTGTATATCATTTTTAATTTGCTGGATAATACCTATGTATTTCCCATACTCCTCTACTTCTTTAGAAACTTCCCCTTTTGCAAGTACTTCGCCGATCAAACAACCCATTGCTGTTAAAGAGCCAGATTTCTGAGTTATCATTTGTACATAGGATTCTTCATCGCGGCAATTATTTAGTAAATCTAGTTGTTGACCATTTATACTTTGTAACGCGTATTTCTCAAGTAGCCTTATAGCAACTTGTTTATGCTCAAAGGAAGTGTCATCGATTGCTTTAGATGCCATGATCAGCATTGCTAAGGCAACGTTTAATGATAACTCAGGTGTTTTACTCCAAATATAATCTGAATCCTTATCCTGTATATCATCAATAATATCAAAGGAAAGTATTAAAAGTTCAATTGCTGCAGCTACTTTATAGATTTCTTCATTTACTCCGTCAGAAAATGCTTCATAATGCCAAAAACATAACTTACCAAAGGAAAAACCTCTGGCTGTTTTTTCTTCTTTAAAGCTTTTTAACAGTAATTGTAGCTCATGTCCCAGTAATGTCTCATTTTCTATAAGAATGTCTAATGATTCATTAATACGTTCATCTAAACCGTTCAATAGTCCTCTCTCCTCTCTAGCATATTACTAGATATTATATAGATTAGTGGGAATTAATACTAGTAACATAATTAGGTAAGCCATATAAAAGCATTAATTCCTTTTTAGAGATAGAGACCGCCAAAAAATGGCGTTATTCATGCAAATCACGCCAGATTTTTGCTAATAATTACTAAAAAAATGGCGGTAGAGAACTAAGCACCGCCACTAAAGTGGCGTAAACTTACCCTTGAAATGGCGTTCTAACAGATGTTACGCTTATAGTAACTCGAGGATTAGTAATTTTAACTATAGCAAGATTTTTATCCTGCTCAATATACTACTGCTATGTAAAATAAATGAAAGTACTAGTAAATGACTATCTGTACTGTCTTATACATATTTAATTTACAAATAAGGAGATCAGGACTTACGGTTTGAAATAAATATTATTTTCTGTATGTTTGTTTCTGTCCTAATTACCTAATATACCAATTAATGGAACTTAATATTACTACAATATCTGTATTATTAGAACAAAAGATTTTATAGCAATAAATTAAACATTAGTGAACAATAAATTCTTTTGTACTGGGAGTGATTTAATATTGAAAAATGCATTAAATGAAACTATTTTCATACTTACGGCTACTTTTTCATGTAATATCTCTGTCTCAGCTGAAGAAATTACAATTAAACAGCCTACAATTGATCAACATCGAATGGAGCAAATCATTATTCAATCCGAGTTAAAAGCTTATCAAGAAACTTTAGCTGCATATCAAGGTATTTCAACCTTATCAAATCTTATTAGTGATATTCCTGGATTTGAGGATACATTCCAACAAAAAAGGGATCTTTATATGGAGCAGCATGGCATTATAAGAGTTTCGACCGAAAATTTATCCAGTCTGGCATCTGTCAATCCTTTTACCTTTGGATTAAACCTAGATTCACCTTCTGTCTATATGACACCAAAATACACCATCATCAATGCTAGAGGGCTAGAAATGGAGACGACGACTCAAGATCATTTTGATGAGCAAGGAAATACAAGCATTTCAGGATTGTCCATCAATGAGAGCACGATATCCTTTAATATGGATTCAACATTTAGTGGGTGGCGAAAAACATCAATTAAACATTAAAATATAGTTAAGCAGGTCACCATCATCAACGTGACCTGCTTTTATATGTATTAAAAAAGGTGCCTCAATCTCTTGAGACACCTTAAGGCTATTAACCTTTTACATAATAAACTTCTTGTCCGCTTTCAATGATATGATCAGGCTTTGGCTTTCCTGCGCTTGCCTTGTGACCAGCAATATGCTCAGGGCTCTTCTCCCAATTTTTCCATGCTTCTTCTGATTCCCAACGAACCATCACTAGCACTTCCTCATCACCGCGGCGAACTTTTTTTACAAGAACCTGTTTATCAATATAACCAGGTTGTTGTTCAAGTAATGATGGACTGTTTGGCTTAGCACCAAAGCGTTCCACAACCTTATCCGAATTACCTTCCGTCACAACGATACGTTTAATTTGTACAAACATATTAGTTAAACGCCTTTAACACATCTTCAGCTTTTTGTGTTTCTGATTGTAAACCGCCACCTGAAAGGTACCAAACTTCCGGATCCAAGTAGAATACTTTACTGTTTTTCACAGCATTTGTAGCACTTACGATTTCGTTTTCAATTGCTGCTTTTGTACCTGACTCACCGTTTTCATTTACAACAGCGTCACGGTCAATAACGAATAAAATATCTGGGTTTTTCTCACGTACGAACTCAAAGCTTGCATTATCACCATGAGACTCAATTTTAAATCCGCCAGCTTCAGCTACAGCTTTTACACCATATACATCATGAATCACACCGAAACGTGAACCAGGACCAAATACAGATAATGAACCTTCACTACCTAAAACGATTAATGCTTTTTCTTCTGTTGCAGTTGCTTTTGCTTTTACTTCTTCTACTTTTGCTTCATAGGCAGCAATTGCATCTGCTGCTTCTTTTTCTTTACCAAAGATTTTACCTGCTAATTCTGTATTAGCTTTGAATGACTCTAAGAAGTTATTGTTATCTACACCAACGTATACAGTAGGTGCAATTTTAGATAATTCAGCATAAGCTGCTGATGCACGACCAGAGATGAAAATAATATCAGGGTTGATTTCAGATAGTTTTTCATAATCAGGTTCGAATAATGTACCTGCATTTACATAAGTGCTATCTTTATATTTGCTTAAGTAAGCTGGTAATGAATCTTGTACTACAGCAGTAGGATTAACACCTAAAGCATCTAATGTATCTAGGAAACCATTATCAAAAACGACAACTTTTTCTGGCATTTTATCAAGTTTTACTTCTTCAAATGTAGTAGTGCTATCACGACCTTCAACTGTGCTTCCAGGAATTGTTAGTGGGTATACTGATGATTCTTCATTTTGTTCTTCAGCCGGTTTGTCAGTTGAAGTCCCTTTATCTTCTTCTTTTGCTTCGTCTTTTGAACCGCAAGCAGCTAATACTAATAGCATCATTGCCATTAATACCGTAAGTAATTTCCATTTTTTCATTGTAAAATTCTCCTTTAAATAATTTATTTGATAGTCAATTGATGGTTGATCCATCGATAACTATTTTTACGAATTAAAATAAACACAAATTCGACAGCCATCCTGTTCTTGAACAGGGATATCCATATCATAGATTTCCTTCAATGCATCTGAGTTAATAATGTCATTTGTAGGACCGTTTTTAACTACACGGCCATCTTTCAATGCCACGATATTATCAGAATAAACAGAGGCAAAATTAATATCATGTAATACGATGACCACTGTTTTCCCTAACTCATCAACAAGTTTACGTAAAATCTTCATAATCTGGACAGAATGCTTCATATCTAAATTATTCAATGGCTCGTCCAGTAAGATATACTCTGTATCCTGCGCAATAACCATTGCAATAAAAGCACGCTGACGTTGACCGCCTGATAGTTCATCTAAATAACTTTGTTGCATATCTTCTAAATTCATGTAGCGAATAGCTTCGTCCACTTTTTCTTCATCTTCAGGCTTTAGGTTTCCTTTTGAATAAGGGAAACGACCAAAGGATACAAGCTCACGAATGGTTAGACGGACATTCATAAAGTTTGATTGCTTTAATATCGAGACACGCTTGGCAAAATCATCTGATTTCCAACGACGTACATCTGCTTTATCGAGTAGTACTTCGCCAGTATCTGCATTCAGTAAACGGCTTACCATTGAAAGTAGCGTGGACTTTCCTGCACCATTCGGTCCAATAAAAGATGTGATTTTTCCTGAAACAATGTCAACACTTACATCTTGAACGACAGGCTTTTTCCCAAAAAACTTCGTAATTTCTTTGACTTGAATCATCCTGCTGACCTACTTTCTCTTAATAATAAGTAGATGAAGTAAACCCCACCCACAAAATTAATAATGACACTAAGTGTAGTACTGAAACCAAATACACGTTCAACCATCCACTGTCCACCGATTAAAGCAATAATACTCATGACACAGGAGCCAGTAATCAAAATAGAATGCTTGTATGTTTTGAAATACTGATACGATAAATTTGCAACAATTAAACCAAAGAATGTGATCGGCCCAACGAGCGCCGTCGAAACGGCAATCAAGATCGAAGCTAAAATCAACATACGTTGTACCAACTTATCGTAAGGTACACCTAAATTAATCGCTGTATCTCGTCCCAAGGACATCACGTCTAATTGATTCATGTGGCGAGCACCATATGCAAACGTTATTAAAATGATAACACCTGCTAGCCAAACTAGATCTGAATTGACATTATTAAAGCTTGCAAACATTTTACTTTGTAAACCTAAAAACTCATTAGGATCGATTAATACTTGGAAGAACGTCGTAATACTTCCTAAAAACGTACCAACAATCATTCCGACAAGCAGTAAAAAATAAATCGGTCGCTTTCCTTCTTTAAATAATACTCGGTAAAAAATTAAAGCGAATATAATCATCACTACAATAGCAAGCGTGAAATTATAGTAAATATTAATGACTAATATGGATGTAGAGCCAAAGAAAAAGTAGATGAATGTTTGAATCAACATATATAAAGCATCTAATCCCATGACACTTGGCGTTAAAATACGATTATGGGTAATTGTCTGGAAAACTACTGTTGAATAGGCAATAGCTATACCTGTTAACGACATCGCTACTACCTTTATGACACGACGTGGAAAAGCATAATGATAGTTACCATTTAATGCCCAAAATAAATACAATAAAATGGCTATTACGGCAAGACCTAGTAAAATGAACATTTTTGTACGATTACGCATATGCTCTCCCCCTAAACAACATGAATAGGAAGATGGCACTTCCAATTACACCAACAGTCATACTAATTGGTATTTCATAAGGGAAAATCAGTACACGTCCCAAAATATCGCAGAATAATAAAAATGACATACCAAGTAATGCTGTATGTGGCAAGGTTTTTGCCAAATTATCACCTTTAAACAGTGAAATTATGTTTGGAATGATCAAACCAAGGAAAGGAATGACACCGACTGTTAACACCACTGTTGTGGAGATAAGGGCTACCAACACTAAGCCTAAATTCACCACAAATTTATAGGATAGACCAAGGTTTTTTGCAAAATCCTCTCCCATCCCAGCTACAGTAAAACGATTTGCGTAAATGTAAGCTAAAATAAGTACTGGCACACTTATGTATAACAGTTCATAACGGCCTTTCATGATTAATGAGAAATCTCCTTGTAACCATGCAGAAATGTTCTGGATAATATTCGCCTTGTACGCAAAGAATGTTGTAACGGAGGACAAAATATTTCCATACATTAAGCCAATAAGCGGTATAAAAATCGCATCTTTAAACTTAATTCGGTTTAATATTTGCATAAATAGTAATGTGCCGGCTAAAGCAAATATGAAAGCGAAGGAAATTTTTTGGAAATACGTGACATTCGTAAAGAACATCATGGAAATCAATACACCCAACCGCGTGGCATCTAATGTACCCGCTGTTGTTGGCGATACGAACTTATTCCTACTTAAGCTTTGCATAATTAAACCAGCAATACTCATACCTGCACCTGCTAGCAAAATAGCAACAAGTCTAGGTACACGACTAATTAAAAATAGTCTAGCTTCTTCTGATTGAAAGTCTAATAGGTCGCTAGGCTTAATATCTATTACTCCGATAAATAGCGACACAATAGACAGCACAATCGTTGCTGTTAAAAGATATCTTATTTTCATAGTAATCCCCGGTAGATTTCATTTTTGTGTGTAATTCACTTTCTAGTGAAAATGATTATCATTACTCACGTTTCCCATTATAAGCATGATTTTATTCTCAGTCAACCAACAATTGAGAATTATTCTCGTTTTATTGAGTATTAACTAAAAAACGTGTCTGATAAACAAAATATCAGTAAGTTCGCTAAACTTTACAACTGAAATAATTCACTATTTCTACAAATTTTTTATCCAAACAAAAAGGTAATTGAGAACAAAAGCTAGCTCTCAATTACCTTTTTTTATTAAATAATCTTCCTCGTACCTCTTAACCACGCAGAAACAATAAATATAATTAACACCAAACCTACATAGCCCATGACTGCATACAGCTTTGCGACTAGTGTCGTGAATCCTACAAGACTCGCTAGAAATCCGAGACCACCTATAAAAATAACTGCTACTCTAAAGCTAGCTTTACTAGGCTCGAAAAACCTTACCATGAAAGAATAGAGCATTCCTACGGCCGTATTATAAATCATCCCCAAAAGGGAAATTGCCATTAAAAGGCCCACTATAGGATGAATTTCATTTGCTAAGGCTAGCATTGGAATATCTAATCCAACAATGATATTCATTTTTGCTAGAAGGGAAAAATTAACAAGTAAAATTAAAGCGCCTAACAAAATGCCACCAATTATGCCACCCATGCCAGCAACTTTGGCATTTCTTATAGAACCACACATAACCGTTAGTAAAGAAAAGCTAACCCCTACATTGAATGACATATACAGTAAGGCCGTCACCCACCAACTGTTTGCACTTACTTGAACCTGTTGGGCAATAACTGCCTGCTCTACAAAGGTAAGGTCCATCGTTGCTATAGCATAGATTGCGATAATAGAGACAATTGTTAGTAGATAGGGTGTGGCAAGGGCAATGATATTAATAATGCTTTTGACATCCATCATGACCGTAGCTACTGTAAGTAAAATCATACAAATACTCCCTAGCCAAATAGGTAGTCCAAACATTTGCTGAAATGTTGCACCCGCACCAGCAAACATAATCACGGCTACACCAAATAAAAAGAGAGATAATACAAAATCCAACACAAAGCCAATCGTATTCCCTGAAATTTGATAAATCAAATCCTTATGTGAGGCTGTGCGGAGTCTTGAGCTCACTTGAGCAATACACATGCCAACAATAGAGAAGCCAACCATGGCTAACAGCGCACCATATACGCCTTGAAAGCCATAGCTTGTAAAATAGAGGACAATTTCCTGTCCTGATGCAAATCCAGCTCCAACGATGATTCCTACATAGGCCCCACCTACTTGCAAGCTTTTTTTCAATCAGTTCTCTCCTCGTTTTTCCTTTATTGACTTACTAATGCTTTATTGATAGACCTCTGTACTAATCGTTAACTTATCAATAATAGTCATATTAGGCGAATACCCAATACCAACTGACTGCGACACCTCAATATAACCATCTTTCACTACTACTTCAGGATCAATTATATCTTCATACCAATAATGACTAGAACCTGCAGTATCACCAGGTAAAATAAAATGACTAAGCGATGTTAAGGCAATATTATGTGCTCGTCCGATCCCTGCTTCTAACATACCACCACACCAAACTGGAATTCGTTTCGCTTTACATAAATCATGAATTCGTTTCGCTTCTGTTAAACCACCTACTCGTCCAATCTTGATGTTAATGACACCACAGCTCCCAAGCTCAATCGCTCGTCTGGCATCCTCAAAAGATGTGATACTTTCATCTAAACAAATTGGCGTTTTTAACTTTTTCTGTAATGTTGCATGATCGACAATATCATCCGTAGCTAATGGTTGTTCAATCATTAATAAACGAAAGTCATCCAGCTGCTGAAGTATATTTATATCCTCTAATGTATAAGCAGAGTTTGCATCCACCATCAAAGGTAAGTCTGGTAGTTCCGCACGGATTGCTCGTACTACCTCAACATCATAGCCAGGCTTTATTTTTATTTTCACCCTTTTGTAACCCTTTTCAATACGACTTTTTATTACCTCTATTAATTGCGCAGTGGAAGGCTGGATACCTACACTGACTCCGACTTCAATACGCTGCTTTTGGCCACCTAATGCCTGTGCAAGTGATTGCTTCGTTAGTTGAGCATAGATGTCCCATACAGCACCCTCTATCGAAGCCTTCGCCATACAATTTCGACGAATAGGGGCAAATAACGAATTGACCTCATCTGGATGCCCGATCTCTTTATGTAACAAGATGGGTATCAAAAAATCCTGTAGCATATGCCATGTGGTCTTTAATGTCTCTTCTGTATACCAAGGTGCTACAAAAGCAACGGTTTCTCCCCATCCTGTAATTCCTGATTCATCTCTTGCTTCTACTAATAACAGCTCTTTTTCATCGACTGTGCCAAAGCTCGTTGTAAATGGTGCTTTCATGGGCATTTTTAAGTGCCTTAACGTTATCTTTTCTAATCTCACGATATTCACTCCTTATCCTTATTATAAGGCTAATAAGGAGCGTCTGACTAACAGATAGCTATGAACATATTCTGGGTGCTTCTTGATACGTACAATGGCATAATCTTGATTAAATAATGTAGTTAAGATTGTGCGTATTTTATAACGCCAATCCTCTGCAAGTTTTGGACTCTCTACTTTCATTTTCTGTAAAGATTGTGGGATCGGTAAGAGATAGGCATCCTTGTAAAAGGACTGCTCCATCTGAAATGTATTTTCCACATCAAGCGCAGGTAAGCCATCGACGGTTAATGTCCACGGTACAATCTCCTCCGCCATTTCTTCTAATTCATCAAGGCTATCTGTCATTTGGTCACGCTCGATCCACCATTCAACGACTAACCTATCTGAAGGTAGTCCTTCATTAAAATCATCATGGAGCGGGCCATAGTAATCATTTTCATATTGATAGCTAGTGGCATTTAGTTTTAGAAACGCTAGATTAGCTAAACGTACTTCTAACGGTTCAATTAACCAACGGACAAGCTGAAAACCATGTTCTTTTGCATATTCTTGTTGCGCGTGCTTCAATAATTCAGCTACACCTTGTTCACGATATGCATTTTCTACACCAATCATGTGCGAATGTAAGTACATTTCGCCACCTTGATAACCCACGAAGCAATAGTTAAAGCCAATTAGCTTTTCTCCTAAATATGCCCCTACTATTAACCCACCATTTTGTACAGCTGCTAGTAATTGATGGGAGGGAATTGCTTGGCTACCCCATATTTCTACATTCAATTTTTGGACCTCTGCAATTTCTACCGGTGTCATTACTTTCTGAATACGCACTTGCTCTAACATTATGCTGACGCCTCCTTTGTCTGCCCTGAATCCAATGCTAGCAGTACTGCCCTCGTTAGAATTTCAACTCCCGTGACAAGTCTTGCTTGTTTAAATTTCATTTTTGGATGATGCAATCCCGGTGTAAGACCACAGCCCAAGCCAAGCATCGTTGTTTTTAAATGTGGTCGTTGCACAGCATAGTGATGAAAATCTTCTCCACCAGGTGTATGAACTGGCTTTCTTAAATTCGATAATCCCACAGCCTGTATAATGGCCTGCTCCATCATGTATTGTGCACTTGTGTCGACTTCAGCGGCTACAATATTCGCAACAGTGCGTAATTCAATCTGCACCTTATGCAAGATTTTAGAAGAATCTATAACACGCTTTACCCCTTGCGCTAAATCATCCATTACATTATTTTGCTGGGCACGAATATCAATCGTAAACGATGCATTACCAGGAATAATATTGCCCGAATCTCCACCAGCATGAAATTTCGTCATCTTAACAGACACTGGCACCATAGGATCAGTATGAATAGTTCTTAAATCTTCAATGATTGTTGCCCCTACTTCAATAGCATTAATGCCTAGGTGAGGCCTTGCAGCATGGGCATCCTCCCCTATAATCTCTCCCTCAAGCAAGCGAGAGGCACCGTGATAAAGCGCAGCACAATACGTACCATCCTCTAGCTCATGGACAGGTCGTACATGAACACCAAATAAATAATCTAAGTCATCTATAACGCCTTCCTCTAAAACAGATAACGCTCCAGTTCCCTTTTCTTCTGCCGGTTGGAAAATAACACGAATTGTACCATTAAATGATTGCTGTAAATCTTTTAAAAGTAATAGCGTACCAATGGCCATCGTCATATGTCCGTCATGACCGCAGGAATGATTTGCACGGAAATGCCCATCGACCTCCTGCCATAAGGCATCTATATCTGTTCTTAATCCCACTTTTGGATATCCATGGCCAACATCGACGTATAGACCTGTGGAATTTTTAAACCGTATAGGAGAGAATCCTTCCTGTGTTAATAGCTCAACTATATAATTGGTGGTTTCTACTTCATGCCAGCTAATTTCAGGATTTGCATGTAAATACGTAAAAATCTCCATTAACCTTGGCCTCAAATAATCTAACTCTTCTTTCATGGCTTCCAACCCCTTAAATTTTCATATTATTAAGACTATTATAACGAAAATGATTATTATCTACATAGAAACTTATACCCACATTCAATAAATTAACTACTTACGATAATATATTTCACTCTAAATTTCTTAGATAGACTTTTATTTAGATAGCAAAAAAAGATGCAAGTACAGTTACTAATCAAACTGTACTTGCATCTTTCTTTTAATTAATACCCTTCATCGCTTTTGAAATAATCGGTGAAAGTACTAATATGATAATTCCTACCACAATAGATAATGAACCTAAGAAGCCGAAGTATGTGAATTCGCTTACAACTTCATAAACCTTTACTAATTGCGCATTAATTGCTTGTGCTGCGGCACTTGTTAAAAACCATAATGACATAGTTTGTGCTGCAAAGGCTTGCGGTGCCAATTTTGTTGTAGCAGATAGACCAACTGGTGATAATAATAACTCACCAACCACTACTAGGAAGAATGACAGGACTAGCCATAAAGGACTTACTAACGTTTCTCCACCAGATAAGTGTGCTGGAATCATCATTACTAAGAATGATAGACCTGCAAAAAACAATGCATATGAAAACTTACGTGGTGTAGTTGGTTGCTTGTCCCCCCATTTAAGCCATAGCATCGCAAATAATGGTGCCAATGTTATGACAAATAAAGGATTCAACGACTGGAACCATGAAGATTGAAGCTGAATGCCTCCAATACTTAACTGAGTACGCTCATCTGCATACGTAGCTAAAATTGTTGCCCCTTGTTCTTGAATAGCCCAGAACATCACCGCTGATAAAAATAATGGAATATACGCAAGTAGGCGAGACTTCTCATCTTTCGTTGTTTTTTCACTGCGATACATATAAATGAAGAACACAGTTGGAATTAATACACCTAGAGCCGTAATAATAAAACTGAATACATTCATTGTTAATGTACCCGTTTTAATACCAATAGCACCTAAAATGATTATAAGTAAGGCTACAATTCCGAATTGTGTAAAGACTTTTTTACGTTCTTCAGGCTTTAATGGATTATTAACTTGTAATCCTGCTAAGCCTAAATACTTTTTCTCTGTTAATTTGTAGACAATTAAACCAACAAACATTCCAAGACCAGCTAAACCAAAGCCAAGATGGAAGCTATACTTTTGTCCAATTGTTCCGACAATAAATGGTGCAATGAATGCCCCCATATTAATACCCATATAGAAAATAGAAAAACCTGCATCACGGCGGCTATCTGTTTCAGCATAAATGTCCCCAACAATACTTGAAACGTTTGGCTTTAATAAACCTGTACCCATGACGATAAATGCCATTGAAGCAAATAACATAGTCACTCCGCCAGGCAATGCTAGCAGTAAGTGACCGATCATAATGAACACTCCACCATAAAAAATGGTTCTACGTGTTCCTAAAACTCGGTCGGCAATCCAGCCACCTATAATACCAGACATATAAACAAGTGAGCCATAGATGGCCATAATAGAGTTCGCTGTTCCGCGGTCTAGACCTAAGCCACCCTCATTCAATTCATAATACATAAAGAAGATGAGAATTGCTCGCATTCCATAATACGAGAAACGTTCCCAAAATTCCGTGAAAAACAAAGTAAAGAGCCCTTTAGGGTGTCCAACAAAGCCATTTTGAGGGACAGATTTTACAACTTCATCTTTACTAGACATACAATACCCTCTCCCAAATAAAAATTATTCTCCAAAAACATTACTACCCTAATTTAAGGATAAAAAAACTTTGTTTCATCATACTAAAGCGTTTTATTATCTTTAGCAAGAGTTTTAAAAAATGTTGAAAATTTGTCATTTTTCTATAAATTCTGATTGATTATAGCATAAAAAAATAAATCCTTTGATATATCTAAGTTTTCTCATTCTTTGTTTTCAGAAAACTGACAGAAAAGCTTTAAATTATTCTAACATATTTAAAATTCAGATTTTTTACTTATTATACAAATTCACACTATTGTGTCTATAAAATTTACGAAGCCCTGTCATGTAGTTCTAGATTCTACTATTCCCACTAATCACAAAAAGCATGCCAAAAATCCTTTGGCATGCTTTGGGTAATCTACATTTTTTTAATTAACAACATATTGTTGGTACTTGGCATAATCTGCTGCTTTTACTTCAAGCGACAATAATGTACCGCCCTCTTCATAGGCTGTATTAAAAACAGAGGCATATTCATTTAAATAAGAAACAACATTGCCCTGGTCATAAGGAATTAACATGTCACACGTCACATAATGAGAAAAGATATGTTGACGAATCAATTGTATTAATTCCTCTAAACCGATCCCTTGTTTTGCTGAAATCCACATATTATCACCGCTGACTACAGGGTAAGGAACATCTGCTATATCAGCCTTATTGTAAACATAGATTGTTGGAATGTCTTCTACTCCAACCGCCTTCAGCGTTTCATTTGTCACATCCGTCATAAATCCATGCTCTGCATTTGAAACATCAACAACATGGAGTAAAAGATCAGCATCTCGCGCTTCTTCTAATGTGGATCGGAACGCTTTTACTAAATGGTGGGGTAATTTACTAACAAAACCAACTGTATCTGTCAGTAAAAATGTCTTTTTATCGGGTAGTTCAATTTGACGCACTGAAGTTTCAAGTGTAGCAAAAAGCATATCCTTTTCAAAAACCTGTTTATGTTCTTCTTGCCCTATTTGGGTAAGCAACTGATTCATAATGGTTGATTTACCCGCATTTGTATAGCCGACAATTGATACAACTGGGAGTGCATTTTTTCGACGCTGTTTACGTTGTGTTTCTCGTTGCTCTTTAACGTGCTCAAGATCCTTTTTAATTTTAGCAATTTGATCTTCAATTTTTCGTCGATCCAATTCAAGCTTCGTTTCACCAGCACCACGGTTTTTAAAGCCGCCTCCAGTACCACCGCCCTGACGACTTAGAGAGGCATGTAAACCCACTAAGCGAGGTAGCATGTATTGTAACTGAGCTAATTCCACCTGCATTTGTGCTTCTCGTGTTTTTGCACGTCTTCCAAAAATATCTAAAATAAGCATTGTTCGATCAATAACCTTCGTTGCTAAATCACGCTCTAAATTACGAATTTGAGAAGGCGACAATTCATCATTAAAAATAACAAGATTTGCTTGCGCTTCTTCATAAAAATTTTTGATTTCTTCTATTTTACCTGTCCCCACATAATGAGACGGTGTAACACGCTCCAAATTTTGCGTGACAACGCCTACTACTTCCACATGCAAGGCCTCTGCTAAATTTTGGAGCTCTTCCATAGAATAATCAAAATGCTCATCATTTCGTAAATTTACGCCAACTAATATGGCCTTTTCAAGTAATACATCGACTTCCTTAATTCTATCCATTAGAAACCTCCCACCAAAGCTTGGTGTCTCTACGACAAATTTTCTTCATTTTACCATATATAACTCTTTTTCGTATCTCTTGATATTCAGCTATTTTTCTAAAAAATGCGCCTCTTAAGAAAAGGCGCATTTTAACTATTTTCTTTCTTCTTTTAGTAATATTTCTGAGCGAGTGAACTCTTCTTCGATTTCTTTATTTGGTCTATATGTCAGCATACTGACAACAACCGCAACAATTAAACAAACAAAGAAGCCAGGAACTATTTCATATAGTGCACTTGATAAAGCATCTACTTTACCCCAAATAAACGCAGTTGCAGCCCCTGTTACCATTCCGCTAAGTGCTCCATAATTCGTGAGCTTTCTCCAATATAAAGAGAGTAAAATAATAGGTCCAAACGCTGCACCAAATCCTGCCCAAGCAAAGCCAACTAAGCTTAAAATGGAACTATCAGGATTCCACGCTAGGATTGCTGCAATAATTGCTACAACTAATACAGCCATACGTCCAACAAAAACATAATGTTTATCATCTGCTGTTTTATTAAATAAAGCTTTATAAATATCCTCTACAAGCGCTGAAGAAGTCACAATAAGCTGTGAGGAAATGGTACTCATAACAGCTGCTAAAATAGCCGCCAGCATAATACCCGCTATAAATGGATGGAATAAAATTTGTCCAAGTACAATAAATACTGTTTCAGCGTCTTTCAGCTCACCAGCGTTTTGCTCATAATAGGCTACCCCTACCAAAGCCGTTCCAATAGCACCAAATAAACTTAACATCATCCAGCCAATACCAATACGTCGAGCCTGCTTCGTTTCCTTCACAGAGCTAATTGCCATAAAGCGAACAATGATATGTGGCTGTCCAAAATAACCTAAACCCCAAGCAACTGAAGAAATAATTCCTGCCGCTGTCGCAGTGGCTGGTAATAAATTTAGAAGATCTGGATCAACAGCTTTAATGGATGTAATTGTATCACCTATACCTCCTGTTACAAATAAGCCAAATACCGGTACCATTATAAGTGCTAAAAACATAATAAGACCTTGTAAAAAATCTGTATAACTAACCGCTAAAAACCCACCAAATAGGGTATAGGCAACTGTTACCCCTGAAACGATTAATAACCCTGTGTGATAATCATAACCAAATGAACTCTCGAAAAACTTGCCTCCTGCTACCATTCCTGACGATACATAAAACGTGAAAAATAATAGGATGATAATACCTGAAGCAATCCTAATAAGCTTAGTATTATCACGTAATCGATTATCCAAATAACTTGGAATGGTAATGGAATCATTCGTAACTTGTGTGTAAACCCGTAAACGTGGTGCAACAAGCAGCCAGTTTAAATAAGCCCCTATTGTGAGTCCAATCGCAATCCAAGCTTCCACAAGACCTGATAAAAATATCGCACCTGGTAAGCCCATAAGGAGCCAGCCAGACATATCCGCAGCACCTGCACTTAGCGCAGTAACCGCTGGACCTAAGGAACGACCGCCAAGCATATAGTCTGTTAAATTGGATGTTTTCACAAATGCATACCAACCTATTGCTAGCATGGCGACCATGTAAATAATAATTGCTAATAATTGATACATGTTATCTGACATATTTTCTCCTCCTATTTTCCTCTTTAGTATCTCCAATTCAAAAAGAATTACTATATTTAAGATACCATGAATATACAATTCCACCTATAAATACTCAGAATTTTTATTAAAATTTTTCCGAATGTCAAAGTAGCCATTGTCTATTATAAAATGTGTTAAACTAGTGCCATCTATTACACAATAAAGTAGGCGAAAATGTATGACATTTGAAGAAATGAAAGCTCTGCTCATTGAGCAAATTTTGCAGCAACAGCTTGTGACTGCTACAATCAGTCAACCACGCATGAAATCGAACGAAATCAAACGTATAAAATTAAAGCCATTAATGTTAAAAAATCATTATCATATACAAATTGAATACCAATATGAACGCATTTTAAAACATGAAAATATTGAATTGGCCGATTTCCCTTACAAGCTTGAAGCCATTTTTGAGGATTATCGTCAAGCACATATCGATTTTGTAGATGAAAAAGTACAAGTGCAATTATCCAAAAAGAATAAGGTCCTTTGGAAATCTGATAAATCGACCTCCCCTAAACAAGTCAATTTAGCCCATAATCGAAAAAAAAATTATTTACTATCTGATGACCAGCCCTATCCATTTTTAATTCGGCTTGGGGTACAAACAGAAGAAGGGAAAGTAAAGAAACAAAAATACGATAAGTTTAAGCAAATTAATCGTTTCATTGAATTTATTGATGATGCTTTAACTTACTTACCTCAGGATCGACAAGTGCGTATTTTAGATTTTGGTTCGGGTAAATCTTACTTAACCTTCGCTTTGTATCATTATTTAAAAATCGAAAAGGGCTTAGACATTCGTGTTACTGGTTTAGATTTGAAAAAAGAGGTTATTGAAGAATGTTCAAGAATCGCACAGGATCTAGGCTATGACCAGCTCGAATTTCTTGTAGGAGATATTAATGATTATAATGATGAATCTGCTGTGGACATGGTGGTAACACTACATGCATGTGATGTTGCGACAGACATGGCACTAGCTCGTGCTGTGAAATGGGGGGCCCGTGTCATATTAAGTGTCCCTTGTTGTCAGCATGAGTTAAATCGTCAATTAAATACGCCAGCTCTTGATATTATGTTGCAACACGGTCTTGTTCGAGAACGTTTTGCAGCACTAGCCACAGATGCTATTCGTGCTGAAATATTATCCTTGGTTGGCTATGAGGCACAGCTTTTAGAGTTTATTGATATGGAAAATACCCCTAAAAACATTTTAATTCGAGCATATCAAACAGGTAAAAAACCTAGTGAAGAGCAACGCGCCAGCTACGATGCCTTCTTAAAATTACTCAATGCCACACCATTTTTAGCCAAAGAGTTAAAAGATTATTTATAATCTACGGGGTCCCCCTTCCCTAATAGAAAGGCGATCCATCTTTGAATGGACCGCCTTTTATTTTATAGCTCTTGTCGTAAAGCTTGAATCACATCTATTTTAGTCGCTTTGCGTGCTGGACGATAGCCTGAAATCATCGCTACTCCGATACTAATCGCGGCTGCAATAATGACTAATTGCCATGGTATAAGAGAGAATATTATATCATTTGTTGCAAAAGCCTCCTCTCCTGTCGCTGCCTTAAGAATCAATGGTAATGCTGCGTTAGCCCCAAAGCTGATGGCATACGAAATAACAACCGCAATAAACGTTCCAAAAATACCAATAAACGTGCTCTCCATTAAGAATAGTCGTTGAATAAGCTTCGGACTTGCACCAATCGCCTTTAACACACCGATTTCACGTGTACGCTCTGTGACTGCCATTGTCATTGTATTAAAAATACCAATAGAAGCAATCAGCACCGCAATCGTTCCTACAAAGATTAAGCCAATTTTTAGTACAAGGAAAAATACATTCATTTGATCTAATTGTTCGGTCACTGAATAGACACTATAGCCTTTACCCTTTAACTTCTCCAAAATCGGCTTTACATTTTCTAAAGTATCCGCATAAATATTAAATTCTGAGTAAAATAGCTCCTCTTCTTTGATATCACTATTGGCAGGTATATTTTCAGCTAACACTGACTTTTGTGCTTTATCCATATGAATGGCGTTATCAACCATCCAATCATAAGAAGGCTTCTCCATCACACCAACAATTGTATAGACCATTTTTTGCGTTTCATTATTTGTGCCAGTATGAGCCACTAAGGAAAACTCTATATTTTTTCCAATTAATGATTCTTTATAGCCTTCTTCACTACCATCATAGTATGTTCCTTCTGCTTCAGCCTTTTTACTCTTTTCTCCAATAATATTGCGTTCTGCCTCATTCAATAATGTTTGACCAAAATGATAGCCTACAACAATTTCATTTGGCTTTGTTGGATAGTGTCCTTTTGCAAGCTTGCCGTTCACCTGCTCAAAGTCCTGCATATCCGACAAAATTAAATTAGAGGTTGTATCACGATCACCAAAAAAGGAATGTGCAGAAGCATTCACACTTATCGTTTCAAGCACCGTTTCTACATGGTCTAAATTTTTAATTTCTTGTACTTGCTCTTCTGTCAATTGCTTATCGCCATATACTTGAATTTTCGTAACTGTTTCATTCGAAAGAATTTCATTGCGTAAAGATTCCTGTAATCCAAAACCAACGGATGCTAGCACAATCAGAAAAGCACAGCCCATCGTTGCAGCTAGTATCGTCATAAACACGCGCAGCTTATTTTTCTTAATATGTTGTGTTACAAAATCTAGTTGATCTTTAAATAACATGTTAAGCCTCCTCCTTTACAAGTTCGCCATCATACATGCGAAAACGTCTATGTGCTATCGTAGCCACTTCTTCATCATGCGTAATAATGACAAAGGTTAGCCCTAACTCACGGTTTAGGCTCTGGATAAGCAATAAAATATCTTGCTCGGTTTCTGAATCGAGACTTCCTGTAGGCTCATCAGCAAGCAATATCGGAGGATTTGTGATAAGGGCACGCGCAATACTGACACGTTGTTGTTGTCCACCAGATAATTCATTAGGATAATGATCTGCCACTTCTGTCAGACCAACTTTGTCCATTAATTTCTTTACCTTTTCTTTCCGTACAGCCTTACGTAAGCCCTGTAGTTTTAAAGGTAATTCAATATTTTCGAAAGCCGTTAAACCCGGCATCAACTGAAAGTTTTGAAAAATAAAGCCAAATTGACGTAAGCGAAAAGCAGCACTTTCTGTTTCAGTCAGATGGGCTGTTTCCTTACCATTTACTTTAATAGATCCCTGTTCAGCTTTCATAAAACCAGCAAGAACTTGTAATAAGGTCGATTTGCCAGAACCACTTTTTCCTACAATGGCAACAATCTCTCCTTTATTAACTTCAAAGTTCACACCTTTCAATACTGGAACCTGTTTTTCCTTCCCTCTTTTACCAATTAAAAATGTATGCTGTAAGTTTTCAACTTGAATCATTTGTTTATAAACGCTCCTTTCTCATTCATTTCCCATTGTAGAAAACAATTCTTAATAAAGAGGAAGGATAAAAATGAAGAAATTCTTAAGAATAAGAAGACTTCCTCATAGTTCAAACGTATTTACATTAGCTTTACAATTCATCATGCTATTTCTCTTGTTATTCATCCTATTTTCCGTTGAAATCTGTACCAAACAGAAAAAACTATAAGATAATTCCTTATTAAATAAAGACTTTTCCTGTATCTATAAAAGTAAATACAGTTTGTTCCCCTTTCATTTTGTGAACGAAATAAATATTACAGGAATGTAAATTTTCATGTCGAATATAAAGTTTTTATGTAGATAAATTAAAGATTTTGTTATGATAATAAAGTTTAGAGGTCGATTAATTTTATTTATATCCAGGAGGATTCGATTTACATGCTTAACTCAAAAAAACAAGACCCTTTCTTTATTGCATTGCATAAAATTGCTGAAAATATGAGAGAGGCTGTACATTACGCAAATGATTTTCGTATTAACAGTGTAGCTGACCTAAAAGAGATTAGCATTACAATGAAAAATTACGAAACTGCTGGCGATAAGCTCATTCATGAACTGATCGTAATGCTAAACAAATCATTTATGACACCTATTGAACGTGAGGATATTTTAGAGTTTGCCATTCGTATGGATGATATTTTAGATGGAACAGAACACTGTATTGCACACTTTGAAATGTTTTCCCTGACAGAAATCGATGAATCCATGCGTACGTTCTTAGGGTTTATTTCTAAAAGTGCTGATGAAATTGTTAAAGCGACTGAAGAGTTAAAGAAAAAGAATCTAATTGGCATGCGTCCACACGCAATTCTTATTAAAGACTATGAACGTGAATGTGATGAGGTACAGCGTTCTTCCATTAAGAAATTATTTTTAAATGAAAAAGATCCAATTCGCCTCATTAAATTTAAAGATATATATGAACAACTTGAAGATATCGCTGATCATTGTCAAAACGTAGCAAATACTATGGAAACAATTATCATGCGCAACGCATAATTAGGAGATGGGCACTTTACAATGAACACAATCATTATACTAACCGTACTGGTCGTCATCTTTGCCCTTACATTTGACTTTATCAATGGCTTCCATGATACAGCAAATGCTATCGCAACTTCGGTTTCCACTAGAGCATTGCCACCTCGAGTAGCAATCATCATGGCAGCAACCATGAACTTTATCGGTGCTATTACCTTTGTAGGGGTTGCAAAAGCTCTAACAAAAGATATTGTAGACCCTTTCTCTTTAAATGCTTTTGAAGGTGACACAACTGGTTCAGTCGTTATTTTAGCTGCGTTAATTTCAGCTATAATTTGGAATTTATTGACATGGTATTTTGGTATTCCATCTAGTTCTTCTCACACATTGATTGGCTCTATTGCCGGCGCTGCTATCGCTTCTGCTGGCTTTAATGTGCTAAACTATGGTGGCTTTACTAAAATTATTATGGCGTTAGTTTTTTCTCCAATACTTGCTATTTGCGCAGGTTTTATTATGATGACGCTATTTAAAATATGGTTTAAAAATTTAAACTTATATCGAACAAATAAAGGTTTCCGTACTATGCAAATTTTCACTGCGGCCATTCAATCATTTACCCACGGGACAAACGATGCACAAAAAGCAATGGGGATTATGACAATGGCGTTAATTGCTGGTGGTTTGCATACAGGAGATGAAATACCGTTCTGGGTACGTGCTGCAGCAGCTGCAGCAATGGGTCTAGGTACATCGATAGGTGGTTATAAAATCATCAAAACCGTTGGCGGTAAAATTATGAAAATTCGTCCTGTTAACGGTGTTGCAGCAGATTTAGCTTCCGCTACTGTCATTTTTGGGGCTACGTTAGTCCACTTACCAGTATCAACCACACATGTTATTTCTTCATCTATAATGGGTGTTGGTTCTGCACAGCGTGTACGTGGTGTAAACTGGGGTATGGCCCGTAAGATTGTCACTACTTGGATTATTACAATGCCAATTTCAGCCGTGATGGCATCTGTTATTTATTTCCTCTTATCATTATTCTTTTAATAAAAGGCTCCTGTCCAATAGATGGACAGGAGTCTTTCATGTTGTTGAAAAAAGGTAATGTCAACGGCATAATAAGCAATTTTGTAAGGCGAGGGGTTGATTTCCGTTCCGCCAGTGTCCTTTCCAGGGGGCGTCCGATGAGCCGCTTCACTCACTGCGTTCGCTCCAGGGTCTCCTCTGTGACGCTAAATCCCCTAGGAGTGACGCTGGCTCCACTCCAATCAACCATTCTGCAAAAGTGTCTTTTCCTGAACAAAATAGCCCATTATTTATATTATAAGAGAGGATAGCCTCTTATTTTCAATGTGGAGAAGTGATGTGTGACAACACCCCTCCATAAAGAGTAGTAAAGACCTTTGCTAAAAAAGGTAATATTTTTGTGGGTTGGAGTGGAAGGCTACTTGACTCCCGTGGGAATAGCGAGACAGGCGAGCCCCTGCACGGAGCGGTAGCAGAGGAAGCGGCTCGGCGCTCGCCCACAGGAAAGCAAGTAGCCTGCAACGGAAATCCTTTTTCACCTTTCACATAAATTCTATGGATGGTTTTGTTTTTCAACACTATGAAAGACTCCTGTCCAATAGATGGACAGGAGTCTTTACTTTGTCACACGACAAAATGTGACACATCCTTTACACTATTTGAAAAGGGGGATGCATTAACAACTATGAAAACTTTTTCGGCATTTATTACAGCACATGCAAAAGCAATCGTAGCGATATGGCTTATTATTTTTCTAGCAATGGCTTATTTTGCTCTACAGCTTCCAGGTAAACTTCAGGGTGATGGCTTTTTTGTTGAAGCCGACCATACCTATGTGACAAATGAGCTAGCAGAAAACTTTGATCTACCATCTGATACGATTTTAATTGTCTTTGATCCAGCTGAAGATCAACAAATCAAAAACACTTTAAAAAAACTAGATAGCATAAAAGACATACATTCAATCCAATCACCTTTAGAAGACTCCTCTTTACGTAAAGATGACATTGCCTATGCAATGGTTCATTTAAAAAATGATGTGGAGAACCTTTCTGAAATTGTAGAAAATTTTCGATCATTAATTGAAGAAGATGGCGTTAGCATTACGGGAGGACCCGTTATTTCTGCTGACATTAATACAGCCAGTCAAAAAGATTTAGCTTCCGCTGAAGCCATTGGGTTACCCATTGCCATCGTTGTTCTCTTATTGGCTTTTGGTACAGTGATTGCTTCCATTTTGCCAATCATCATTGGTGTTGTAACGGTTGTTACTGCGTTCGGTATAATGACGCTCCTTAGTGGTAGTGTGAATCTATCCATTTTCGTCTTAAATATTGTCCCAATGCTCGGGCTTGCTTTAAGCATTGATTTTGCATTGTTGTTTATTAATCGTTACCGAGAAGAGCGCATGCACACCTCTATAGTCCAAGCTATTCAAACTGCTATACAAACAGCAGGACGTTCCATCATTTTCTCTGCCGTTTGTGTCATGATAGGCTTAGGCGCTATGATCGTTATTGATGTAGAGATTTTTCACAATATCGCTCTAGGAGGTACCATAGTCGTCCTGTTAGCCGTTCTTTCTGGCTTAACACTACTCCCTGCCACTATGATGCTATTAGGAGATAAACTCAATAAATGGCGTCTAATACGCATTAAACAAGGTGGTGCCAATCGTTGGCGTGGCTTTGCAGGCTTTGTCATGAAACATCCAATAGCCATTGTAATCTCTGCTTTATTATTACTTGGCATTGGTATGCTCCCATTAAAGGACATACAACTAACGATTCCACAGGTTGACTCCTTGCCAACTAAATATGATGCACGTGCAGCATATGATAAATTAGATGAAACGTTTGGACTGGGTGAATCATCTACGTTATATTTATTAGCTGAACGAAAAGAAGGCTGGGAGGATGCTGAAGGAAGAGAGCTCATTTATGCTATTCAAGGAAAGCTATTAAAGGACTCCCTAGTAACAAATATTTCAACAGTCTATACAGCTGCTAACATTCAAACACCTGAGGAGCTTTCTACTTCTTTAGCAATTCCACAGATTGCGGAACAGTTAAAATCTGTAATGAATACTTTTTCAAAAGATACTCAATTATTTATCCCTATTACCATCGATGCAGCGGGCTCTTCCACTACTGCTCAAAAATTTGCCCGATCTTGGATGGATCAAGATTTAGGTGTAGATTTCGCGCTTGGAGGACCCGCTAAATTCAACCAAGAGATTTTTGATGAAATTGCGAATAAAATAGTTTTGGCTATAGCCATTATCATCGTTTCCACATTCTTTATTTTAATGCTGGCATTCCGTTCGATTTTAATCCCATTAAAGGCGATTATTATGAACATTATTGGGCTTTCATCTGCGTTCGGTATACTCGTTTATATTTTCCAATATGGACATTTTGGTATTGAAGCAGGCCCGATTGTACTAATTATTCCAGTCATTGTTTTCTGTCTGGTGTTCGGCTTAAGTATGGACTACGAAGTCTTCTTAATCTCTCGTATCCAAGAAGAATATTTAAAAGGGGCAGATAATACACACGCAACAATTGATGGGTTAACATCCACTAGCCGTATTATTACATCGGCGGCGCTTATTATGATTGTTATTACAGGGGCATTTGCCTTCACAGACGTGATGCCTGTAAAACAAATTGGTGTTGGTATAGCCATTGCCGTCGCTATTGATGCGACGATTATTCGTCTTATGCTTGTGCCAAGTCTCATGAAATTATTTGGTGATTGGAACTGGTGGCTACCTTTTTCAAAGAAAAGTAAATAAAATCATTAAAATCCGCCTCCTTTAGGAAAAGAGGCGGATTTTTCAATTAAACATAGATACTGTTATACCATTCTTTTGCTGCTTGTACTTCCGGCATTGTTAGCTGATGACCAAAATTAAACCAAGCTGTCGTGACCATTGCACCTGAAGACGTTAAAAGCGCTTCTAAATCCTCAGACTCCTGTGCTGTACACATCGGATCATTCGTTCCAGCACCGATAAAAACAGGCGTAGAAGAAAGTTGAGGTAATTCTATTCCACGTCTTGGTACCATTGGATGATGTAAAATAGCTCCCGCTAACGCATCAGCATAATGAAATAATAGGCTTGCTGCAATATTAGCGCCATTTGAATAGCCAATCGCTACAATTCGTTGACGATCAAAGCCATATTGCTGTGCCGCCTCCTGTAAAAAGTCATGAAGCTCTTTAGTACGAAAGATTAAATCCTCTATATCAAAGACACCTTCTGCTAATCGACGGAAAAATCGCGGCATCCCATGCTCAAGAACATTTCCACGTACACTTAAAATATTGGCTGTTTCATCTATTTCTTTTGCCAACCCAATTAAACTTTCTTCATTACCGCCTGTGCCATGTAACAATAGTAACGTCGGTTTTGTTTCATCTGTACCTTTATAAAAAATGTGTTGCACTAACAATCACCTCTCGATTATCTTGAATTCGAGATAATTGTAGCCTGTGGCAAAATTAAATTCAAGCTCTTTGACTTATTAATTTCTCGATTTTCTCGATTTGGCTGTTCCTCATGGTTTTTATAAAAATTAGTAATGGTAAAAACTGAGAATAAGCATGCCACGATTAAAACAACAATTACAATTCCCACTAATTTTTTTCCGTTCATTTATGATGATCCCCCGTATGTTTATTTCTTTGTACGAAAGCCTTCTTCTAGTAAATATTCCTTTGCTGCATCATACGTACCAAATGCCTCTTCAAGATTTTCTCCATGATACACATTCCAAGAACGTTGCTCAAACGCTAGCTGTAATTTCACACCGTCTCGGCTATGCCAAATCTCTACAATCGGCTCCTGCTCTTCTACTTCTTCTGATAAATACTGGATAGAATCCTCAATAATCTCACGTAGCTGTTGCTCATCGTAATCACGGATATTCACTAATCCTTTATCAGTAGCCTCTTGCTCATAGCGTAATAAATCCCCAACAAAGACAAAGCCATTGCCATTTGGGTGTAGCTTTTCCACTACAATCGTCTTTTCATAAAGACTATCCATATAGTGATAATTTAAGCGTTTCAATGAAATCTCCTTTTTTGTTAGTCCAGAAAACGATTCAATAATCGCTTGTTTTTGTTCAAATGTTAGCATATTAAAAATGCTCCTTTTCTTTACAATCTATCTTACAGTATAACGTATTTTTTACTGTTATATCGTGTAGTTTCTAAATCATTTTTGCCAAAAAAGTAGGACAAGCTTGCATTGATAGCTTGTCCTACTTTCCCTCTTATGATGTTTGGTTAAATATCTTTTCGCGTGTAAATTTTATCACTTGTGCTACATACAATTCTCGATAAGGAACAAATTGCGTGGTGCCAACTGGTCTGACTATTTTCACTCGTTGACCATCAGGGAAATACTCGTACCCTTCAATATTAAGTGTTGTTGTTTCTCCCAAGAAGAAAGCCTCAGCCTCATTTAGCCTTGCTCTCACTACACCTGATACTTCCTCGTACTGTAAATCAAAGGAATCCCAATCGTGCTCGAAAGGGTATATGTAGACATGGCAAAATTCATTGTCAATCATATTTTCGGAAACGATACTACAAGAGGTCATGCCCATTTTGACAACTTCATGGACATCTATCTGGAGCCCTAATTCTTCTTTTACTTCTCTGATGCCTGACTCCACAGTCTCAATCGCTAAAAGATGTCCTGCTGCTGTAATATCGAGTAAGCCTGGATAATCTTTTTTCTGTGAGCTACGTATTTGAAAATAAATATAGTCTTCATTGACAAGCCAGCAATGAAAAGTCTCATGCCAAAGCCCTTTTTCATGTACTTCTGCTCTCGTAGCTGTCCCTATTTGCTCATGCTGCTCATTAAATACCTTTACAATTTCTCGTTCCATTGTTTCGACTCCTATACTGACTTCGTCGCTTTTTTCTTAATCGCATTACGTTGATCATAAATATTGGATACGATAACCTTTAATACTGCATAAAATGGTACAGCGATAATAATTCCAATAAAACCTGCTATATTACCTGCTGCTAGAATAATTGTAATCACGGTTAATGGGTGGATATCAAGGGATTTCCCCATAACATTAGGTGTGATAAAGTTACTATCAATTTGCTGAGCAACAAGCGTCACAACGGATACCCAAACAACTAAAATAGGATCCTGAATAACTGCTACGATCAGCGCTGGCGCAAAGGCGATCCAAGGTCCGATAAATGGAATCATGTTCATAAAGAACGCGAAGATTACTAGCAGCAACGAATAGTCTAACCCAATAATTAAATAGCCGACATACATAATAAGTGCTAATAAAAAACTAATTTGCAGTTGTCCCTGAATATAAGTACGTAATACATCATCAATTTCGCTTAAAGTTTTCTTTACCCATTGCTGACGTTCACCACTGAAATACTTATAGATGGATGGGGCAAACTTCTCATGATCCTTCAGCATAAAAATAAAGAAAAATGGAATTAATATGGCTAATAACGATACGGACACTATGGATTGTAAAAAAGACATAAATCCTTTACTCGCCACTACTGCAACATCTTGTACTGAATTTGCCATTTTTTCAATAACATCATTTAATTGCTGTGGGAAGTTATCTTTATTTTGCGTTACATAGTCTGTTAGTTGCTGAATGCTTGTGCTAATGCTCGTACTAATCATAGGGGCATTCTTCACTAATTTATTGACCTGCTCAGCAATCGGATTACCAATAATCCAGCCAAAAATCCCTACAATGGCTATTAGCCCGAACACAATCGTCAAAATACTTCCCCATCTAGGAAATCTACGTTTTTCTAAAAATCTCTGAATCGGTTCTGTCACATAATAGAGGACACCGCCAAGTAGTAAAGGGACAAAAATGGCTTTTAATATGATGACTAATGGTGAAAAAATCCAATGAATCTCTATAAAATATTTAATGATTAGTAGTGTAATTAATATCCCTACACCTACTTGAAACCAAACTTTCCTCGTCACTTTTATTCACTTCCTTTTTTCACAGTTACTGAAAATACTACTGATATATTACCCATTTCGCAAGTATCCTAGTATTTTTAAACAAAATCAATGATGCTACGGGGCGACATTGCTATATGCGCACAGCTAAGCAATGCATCCAGATTTTTCGAATTTGCTTGAAAAATCAACTTTGACAAACTAAAAAATTCGCTCACTTCCACAACTCTTAGCATGGAAGTGTAGCGAATTTACGTAATCAATTATAGTGAAGAATCGTCTACTGAATTTAAGTATTCCTCAATTTCCCCGATAACCGATTCAACACAGCCATCTTCAAATGGTGAAATTAAACCTGCCTCTTTTACCAGCTTTGTAAAGGACATAGAACCACCTAAGCCACATAGATGAATATAGTCTTTCCAAGCCGATTCAAATTCTTCACGTGAGCGTTTCCAGAACTGGAATGCACAAATTTGGGCTAACGTGTAATCAATATAATAAAATGGACTTGCATAAATATGACCCTGACGTTGCCATATGCCTCCAGCCTCTAGGTAGCTGTTATGATCATAGTCGCGGTGTGGTAAATATGTTTCCTCAATTTTTTTCCATGCTGCTTTTCGTTCAGCCGGCGTCATTGTTGGATTTTCATAAATAACATGTTGGAACTCATCTACTGCAACACCATATGGTAAGAATAAAAGACCACTACTTAAATGCGTAAATTTATATTTCTCTGTATCCTCTTTAAAGAACAACTCCATCCAAGGCCATGTGAAGAATTCCATACTCATCGAGTGAATTTCACAAGATTCATAGGTCGGCCATAGATACTCAGGAATGCCAATGTTACGGCTTGAATAAACTTGGAAGGCATGTCCTGCTTCATGTGTTAATACATCGATATCACCTGACGTACCGTTAAAATTCGAGAAAATAAATGGAGAATGATAGTTTTCAATAAATGTACAATAACCACCACTCTCTTTCCCTTTCTTCGCTACTAGGTCCATTAAGTCATGGTCAATCATGAAATTGAAGAATTCTCCTGTTTCAGGTGATAATTCCTCATACATTTTCTTACCGTTCGCCACGATCCACTCTGGATCTCCTTTTGGAGCAGCATTACCTGATAAGAAGTTGAATGCTTCATCATAGAATTTAAAATCTTCAATTCCAATACGCTTTGCCTGACGCTCATATAGCTTCGTTGCCACAGGTACAATTAAATCACGAACCTGATCACGGAATTTTTGAACCATTTCCGCATTATAATCAATACGATTCATACGAACATATCCTAGCTCAACATAGTTGTTATAGCCTAGTTTAATCGCAATTTCATGACGTACTTTTACAAGCTCATCATATAAACGATCGAAATCATCTTCATGCTTCGCAAAGAAACCAAAACGGGCATCAGTTGCTGCCTTACGTGTTTCTCGATCAGTTGATTCTGCAAACGGACCAAGCTGAGCAAGTGTTAATGTCTCCCCATTAAAGTCAATTTGTGCAGAAGCTACAAGCTTATTATACTCAGAAACAAGCTTGTTTTCTTTTTGCATTAAATCGATAACTGCTGGTGAAAAACCTTTAATTTGATAGCTTGCAAGGTCAAATAATTGTTGACCCCACTTCTCTTCTAATTGCTCACGGAATGGTGAATCAATTAATGCTTTATAATATTCAGTTGTTATTTCTTCTAGCTCTGGTCCTACTTCATCGAAGTAATCGCGTTCTGCTTGATAAAATTCATCATTCGTATCGATTGAAGCGCGAATGTATACTAAGTTAGCCATTGTCGCAAAGTCATTACTGATGGCATTTAGCTTCTCAATTACACCACTTTGCTCATCTATTGATTGTGCATGTTTAAATTGCTCGATAAGTGCTAATTGCTGTTCTTTCATCGCTGCCACATTTGGACGGCTATATTGATAATCTTTAAACGTTGTCATTGAAGTCCCCTCTTTCTGTCCTATACCCCGTGATATTTCTATTATATGCCAAATGAAACCTATTAAGAAACAATTATCTATTTTTGTAGTGGTGTTTTTTACGAGAAAGCACTAGAAATAATTACGCCTCAATGAAAGTACTTTAATAGCCAACAATATACGTTTTTAATAAAGCAGCTCTTTCTCTCAATCTTAGTTTAGCTTCTACTGACTTTGGTGTTTCGGCTGCGACGACATCCACTTCGAAATCTAAAGTTTCTGCTAAATACTTGGCGCGTTTCAAATGAAAGTCATTTGAAACGATGGTGATTTTCTTTGTATCTTTCGGTAATAGTTTTTTGGAAAATACTAAATTTTCATAAGTGGACGTAGACTTGTCCTCGACGATAATCCTTGTAGCCTCGATACCGTTCTGTTCTAAATATTCTTGCATAACAGATGCCTCTGTTTGATCTTCATCAGGTCCTTGCCCCCCTGACACAATGACCTTAACATGAGGGTATTTTGTTAAGTATGGAACTGCCACCTCTAATCTACTTTTTAATGAAAGTGATGGTACACCACCCGCCTTTACTTTTGCCCCTAGTATAATCATATAGTCAGCAGAGCCTTTTGCACTTGGTTCAACACCCTGCTCTATTTGTTTTCCCAACCAAATATAAAGAACCATTCCAATGCTTACCAGAAGAACACTTCCTCCAATTACCCATTTTTTCACAAATCACCCCTCCTTTACCTTTTATTAACGCAGCTAAAGAAAAAAGGATGCTTGTTGACCAAGCATCCTGCATAATTATCTCAATATAAAGCGTTTAATAGACTCCTGTAAGGCTGATATTTCATCAGTTAGATCATTGGAAGACTCACTAACAAGCTGAATTGCTCGTTGCTGCTCATCTACAGACGCTGTTACCTCTTCAGATGCAGCAGCATTCTTTTCACTAATCATTGCAATGCTTTCAATCGACTGCATAATAACATTCTTGGAGCTATTTAAATATTCTACACCCTCTGCCATATCTCCTATAATGGCTATTATTTTTTCAACAGCCAATTTAATTTCTTTAAAGGATAACGCTGTCACCTGAACCGAATCATTTTGCTGATGCACAATAGCATGCGTTTTCTGCATCTCATCATTGACTAACTTCGTTTCACTTTCAATCCCCTTTATAGTGGTGCGGACGAGCTCTGTCGCGACTGATGTTTGATCCGCAAGCTTACGTACTTCTTCTGCAACAACTGCAAATCCTTTACCATGTTCTCCCGCTCTTGCGGCTTCAATAGAGGCATTAAGAGCCAGTAGGTTTGTTTGGTCGGAAATTTCCGTAATTGTCTCTACAATACCTTCAATTTCATGCACTTTGACTATTAAACTGCCAAAAACAGCTTGAATGCTCTGAATAATATCAGAAGATTCCTGTGATGTCTCTTTTAAACTATCTAGATTAACGAGACCTTCTTCATTTGATTTTTTCATATGCTGTGATGCATCCAACATTAAATCATTTTTATCGTGCAATCCTTCAATTTGTTGAGCAAACTCAATAGCTGTTCGATTTGTATCCTCCGCATCTGATGCTTGCTTGACTGCACCTTTAGATACTTCATTGATGGCTTTGACGATTTCGTCACCATAGGCATCCGTCTCTTCAGCCACTGCTGTTAGGTTCGCTGATGTCGATTGTATTTCTACAATCGCTTCCTCCACATCTGAAATAAGCGTTTTGAGTTGATTTACCATTTCATTAAAGCCCTCATTTAACTGTCCAATTTCATCTGAACGCTGTAAATGGTCAATCTCTACAGTTAAATTCCCCTGCGCTACTTCTCGCACACGCATCGATAATTTTTTAACTGGTAATGCCAGATGTCTAGATACTAAAATGACTACGATTGTCCCGATAATAATGGCACCCACTAATGTCACACCAATCACTAACAATAAAGAATTTGCCCCTTCGTTAAAATCTTGCATATATGTACCTGATGCGATTACCCATCCCCAATGTGGATCTTTCTCCGAATAAATAATTTTATCTGCTAAGACATCCTGACCTGGTAGCTCAAATTCATATATTGTAAAACCACCGCCAGCAAGAGCCTTTTCAGTAACTTCCCGAATAAAATAATTTCCGCTACTATCCTGGTCATTCCAAAGATTATCCCCTTCTCGAGTTGGGTGTGTTGTTAATGTCCCCTTATCATCCAATACATAAATATAGCCATATTCTCCTAAATCACCAGGATAATTAATAGGGCGTTTCCCTTCGCTATCTTTAGGTCCAAGAAACGCCTCACGTACTCGCTCCTGTGCAACTTCTAAAGGAATGTCACCTTTTTCAACACTCTCATTGGCAAGCTCAATTATTTGCAAAGCTGATTCTACGCTATTGTAAAGTACTTGCTCACCAATTTCCTCCATGCCATTCTTAGCCTTACCGTAGCTAACTATACCAATTATTAAACTTGGAATAACCAGTATTGCTAATGAAATAATAATCAATTTCCCCTGTATTGAACGTAAAAACCTCATACTTTAGCCCCCCTATTTCGTTCAACAAATATTACTTTATATTATGTTATGGTTTGAAAGTTTTCACAATGGGTAAAACACAAATTATTTTCTAATTTCCCTTAATTTGGTTTTTTTCGACATTTACACACTACTATCTCCTATTAAAAAAACTATTTTTCTACAAGACCTATGCTTATAGAAAAATAGTTTCAAGGTCATCATAATTTGAATGTATTAATCGTATCGATAACTTCTTTAGATGTCTGATCTAAAATGGTTACAACTTCATTTAATTCCGAAACCATTGATACTTGTAAGTCAGAGGAAGTGGCAACTTCCTTTGTTCCTAGCACACTATGCTTCGCAATATCATTCATTTGCTCTATAGTAGCTAATATTTCCTCAGAGCCAGCTGACATTTCCTCGATCACAGCTGAATCATCTTGAATTTTGTTATTTACCTCAATGACTGATTGCAATATTTGCTCTAAGCTTACACCAATATATTGCACCGCTTTATTGCCTGCTTGTACGTCTACTGTACTGCTCGACATCTCTTGCAATGCTCGATCTGTTATTTTCTTAAAGCTTTCTAAATGCATGTGTATTTCGTCAGCTGATGATTTAGACATCTCTGCAAGTTTACGTACTTCGTCCGCAACAACCGCAAATCCTTTACCTGCTTCCCCGGCCCTCGCTGCTTCAATCGCCGCATTCAAAGCAAGTAAGTTTGTTTGATCGGCAATACTCGTAATGATCATCACCATCTCTTCAATAGAACGGAACTTCTCGCCCATCTCCTCGACATGATTAGCTGTACGTAAAACCGAGGCTTCTACATTTTGAATTTGTGATACGACTTCTTGTGAATGACCAACACTTGTTTCAACTAGATTAGTCATAGCTGAAGATGACTCGGCAATTTCAGACGTAGTATCAGCTAGACGTTGAATACCAATCGACATTTCGTTCATCGTTAATACAACCTCTTGATTGTTTTGCTGCTGCTGCTCACTCCCCGCAGCAATTTCGATAATACGATCCGCAATTTGAGCGTTTGATGTTTCCACATGATGAGTTGTCTCATCAATCTTTTGAACGACACTTTGTAAAGCTAATGTTCGTTGTTGAATCGTGTGGAATGTTTCTTTTAATCTTTGTAGAGATTCCTTAAAGGATTGAGCAAAAATAGTAATTTCATTTTTTCCTGTCAATTGAATTTCCTCTACTGCCATCGTTGCCTTAGCAATATCTCCTTGTGCAAAGTTTTGTGCGGCAACACCTAAATTTGTTAAAGGCTTTAATGCTCGATTGATATAACGATACATAATAAACATAACAAGTCCTGTTAAAGCTAATATACCGACAATTAAAGCAGGCAAAATGGCTGTTAGCACAGCATTTGTCACACCACTTACCTCTGTTGCCCCTATATCTACGCCTACAAAGGCAACAATATTTCCTGACGCATCTTTTAATGGCACAGTACCTGATAAATAATCGCCAAAATCGCTATGTAAAATATCGGAGTAGTAGTTCCCCGTATCCATTACTCTTTTTAAATCTTTATAATAGGTGGAAGCAGATTCATCTCCTATAACGCCAGCATTTTCTTGATCATCTACTGGCATACCATCCACTAAAAATCGAACCTTTTTATCTTCCTTTGGGACTGCGAAAGTATAGGCATACAGAACCCCATTTATTTCACGCAATTCATTGAGTTCTTGCCTTAGCTGCCAATATAATTCAGATTCCTTTGGGTCCTGTGAGAGTTGTTCGTATTCATCTGCATTCAGACGTTTTGCAATATTCTCAGCAACTGCAACTGCCTGCGTTCCCATTGTTTTATTAACAGATGATTTCGCTGTATAGATCGTTGTTACAATGAAAAAGGCTAACAAAGCTAATAGCATAACAAATGACATTAGCACAATTTTATTACTTAATTTACCTGTCGCTCGCATACTTTCCTCCTTTAATACGCTGATATATTAATATCTTAATATTACTTATTGTACTATTTATTTCATTATTTCGACAATATAACTATGCTATTATACTTATCCAAAAAACTAATGCTAGTAAAGTAGCGAGCAGTGTTGGAATTGTAAGAATGATGCCGATTCTAAAATACTGTCCCCAGCTAATTTTAATGCCCTTTTGAGCCAATATATGAAGCCATAATAATGTCGCAAGTGAGCCAATCGGTGTCATTTTCGGACCTAAATTTGTGCCAATGACATTTGCATAAATGAGCCCTTCCTTCATCATACCAGTTGCACTTGTTTCAGAAATGGCTAAGGCATCAATCATAACAGTAGGTAAATTATTCATCACTGCAGACAAAATTGCCGCAACAAAGCCCATCGTCATGGTTGCCACTACAAAACCTTGCTGTACCGCTTGCTCTAGTAAACTGGCTAGCAATCCTGTCATCCCTACATTTTTTAATCCATAGACCACCACATACATACCGATGGAAAAGAACACTATATTCCACGGCGCTCCTTTTATGACTCTCTTCGTATCTACAACCTTACTACGCTGTGCAAGCCATAAGAAAATAGAAGCAACACCGCATAAAACGAAGGATACAGGAATGTGTAGAACTTCACCGACCACGAACCCTACTAATAGGATGGCGATCACATACCAAGCTATCGAAAATAAGCGAGGATCTCGAATTGCCTGCTTTGGATGCTCAACAGCCTCAAGAGAATAATGCTGTGGAATGGACCGTCGAAAAACAATATATAGTACAACAATACTGGCCACTAAAGAAAAGAAATTCGGTACAACCATATGAATTGCATACTCTATAAAGCCGATTTCAAAAAAATCAGCTGATACAATATTAGTTAAATTACTTATTACAAATGGTAAGGAAGTTGTATCTGCTATAAAACCACTTGCCATGATAAACGGGAAAATCATTTTTTCAGTTAAATTCAGTTTTCTTACCATTGCTAACACAATGGGAGTGAGTATTAAAGCCGCTCCATCATTAGCAAATAGGGCCGACACAACTGCCCCTAGGCAAGCAATATAAACAAATAAGCGAATTCCGCTCCCCTTCGCAAGTCGTGCCATGTGCAGAGCTGCCCATTCGAAAAAACCAATTTCATCTAAGATTAGCGAAATTAAAATAATGCCAATAAATGATAACGTCGCATTCCAAACAATTCCAGTTACTTCTAACACATCGTGCCAGGTAACTACACCCATTAGTAAGGCAATCGCCGCCCCTATACAGGCTGACCAGCCGATAGATAGTTTACGTGGTTGCACTATGACAAAAAATAATGTGACTAAAAATAAGCTAATGGCTAAAAAACTCTGCATCGTTTTCCTCCCTAATTAAAAACCAGTAGCTAATTAGCTACTGGTTTACTCACTTCATTTATCGATTTATTCGCCTAAATCTGCATTGTGGAAGACATTTTGTACATCCTCTAAATCTTCTAATGCATCGATTAGTTTTTCAAACTTAGCTACATCGTCGCCAGTTAATGCAACTTCTGTTTGAGGCAGCATAGAAAGCTCTGCTACTGTAAATTCTGCAACCCCTGCAGCCTTTAACGCTTCTTGTGTCGCAAAGAATTGATCTGGCTCCGCATAAATAATAACCGCGTCATCCTCTTCTAAAATATCGCGAGCATCAATATCTGCTTCCATTAAAATTTCAAGTACTTCATCAGCCGTTTTACCTTCTAAGCCAATAACTGCTGTTGAATCGAACATATAAGCGACAGATCCACTGACACCCATATTCCCGTTATTTTTACCAAATGCCGCACGAACATCTGATGCTGTACGATTCACATTGTTTGTTAAAGCATCCACAATAATCATTGTGCCTGCTGGTCCAAAGCCTTCATAACGTAATTCATCAAAGTTTTCATCGCCGCCACCTTTTGCTTTATCGATGGCTTTTTCTATAATATGTTTTGGAACACTGTATGTTTTTGCGCGTTCGAGCACTACTTTAAGTGCACGGTTTGACTCTGGATCTGGTTCGCCTGATTTAGCTGCCACATAAATTTCTCGCCCGAATTTTGCATTAATACGGCTTGTGCTTTGATCTTTAGACGCTTTCTTTTCTTTAATGTTGTTCCACTTACGACCCATTGTTTCCACTCTCTTTCAAATATAAGTTTATAAAAATGATAGATACGCAGTTGCACATCTGTAAATGGTAATTAAATACTTATCGTATCTTTACTCTGCAAATAATAACACAATGATGCTTACAAAGCTATATATACCAATGTTTAAGCTAATATTTTCTGAAGAAATAGCTGTTAAAATTTTCGTTTTTTAGTGTCACTTTACAACAGCTCTTGTTTTATTTTTGCTAGTAATGCCTGACAGCCTTCTTGCACTAAATCATAGGTTTCTTGAAAATCACCCGTATAATACGGATCAGGGACGTCTTTGCGATGTTCCGTTAAATCTAGAAAACGAAAAATCTTTGGTGAGCGCGGATCGCCTAGCATCGTTCGGATATTGCAAATATTGCTTTCATCCATACCGATAATATAAGCGAATTTTTCAAAATCAGCCCTTTGTAATTGCCGACCTTGCATGCCTGTTGTGGAAATACCATATTCTCTAAGCTTATCCAGTGTACCTTGATGTGGAGGTTCACCAATATGCCATGAACTTGTGGCAGCAGAATCCACTTCAATTTTATCTCCTAAATGCTCTTTTTCTACTAAATCTCGCATGACGGCTTCTGCCATGGGAGAGCGACAAATATTACCTAAGCAAACGAAAAGTACTCGAATCATGTTTCTCCTCCTACAACAAAGCACTCAAAATCTATGTGACTCTGAGTGCCGTTTCTCTTTATTTGACTGCAATACGTTTTTGTAATTCTTCCGTTAAAGAAATTAGCTCATGTTCAAGATGTTGTGTAAATTGCTCACGACCTTCTTTCCCTTTCCCTGTTACATAAAATGGCTCACCATAGATTAAGTAGCCTTTGCCACGCTTCATTACATCGCCAGCATTACGCGCGCCAACATATGCAGCTGGAACAATTTGCGCCTTTGCTAGCTGTGCAATCGTAATCGCTCCTTGCTTCAAATCCGTTCCTTCTGAGCTACGAGTACCAGAGGGAAAAATCCCTACAATTTTACCTTCTTTCAATAACTGTGAAGGAATTTTAATCACGCTTGGTCCAGGATTATCACGATCCACCGGAAAGGCATTTAAACGCTCAATAAGCCAGCCAAGCCCTTTCATTTCAAATAATTGCTTCTTCGCCATAAAGTGAATTTCACGAGGGTACATGGCTACACCAAGGTTTAAAATATCGACGTAGCCTGTATGTGTACAGGCTATAATATACCCACCATCTTTCGGCAAGTTTTCTTCTCCATATACACGAGCCTTTGAACCCATTAATTTTAATATTACTTTGACAACATTAGCTGCTAATTTATACACTGTTACATTCCTACCTTATTCAATAGTTATTCCCATTGTAATCGAAAAGACCAGTATACTGCAATTGCAGGTGGCCCTCTTAAACTTTCCCTACTAATAGATCTACATCAATCGTAATTTCATTTAATACAATGGCCGTTTCCTCTTTTTTATGCCAGCCCATCGGTGTCATCTCTAATAACGCCGGCACAAGCTCTTCTGCAAGCGGTAAAGTATAGGTTACACGTTCTACTATAACTTCACTAAAGCTATCTTTAAAACGGGCAACAATTTGTTCATTAGAGTATGTTTCCTTGCTCGAATCTGCATATAATTGGGCACGCAGTTCCTGTAAATAGCCGCTTTGTGGTACAACCTTTACAAGACAGCCATCTGGGGCAAGAAGACGCTTAAATTCCTCATAATTTGCGGGCGATAAAATATTTAATATTGCATCAAAGCTTTCTTGCGCAAATGGACTTTTGGCTAAATCACCTACACACCAAATTTGTTGTGGATAATGACGTGTTGCTGCCAATATGCCCTCTTTTGCTATATCGATACCAACACCGATACCATTGTCTATGTCTTTCATAATACGAGCTAAATGTGACCCTTCTCCACAGCCAGTATCAAGCACTGTTTTTGCAGAGGCTATAAGCTTACTAATTTTTTCTTCTACAGCATCATAAATCCCACTATCAATCACTGCCTTACGAGATTCAAAAAGACTTTTGCTATATTTAGAAGCAGCGCTATGTGTCAGCATGTTGACATAGCCCTGCTTAGCTATATCAAAAGAATGGTTAGCAGGACAAACCAATCTTCCCTGCTCATAGACATGCATCGATTGCTGACATACAGGACAAGCAAAAAGTGTGATAGATTGCTCCATTAATGCTGCCGCTATCGCACGTTTAGATAATGCTCCCATTTCTATGCCTCCTTCTGTTCATTCGGTGAAACGAGGGCAAATCGCTCCCATTTACGGCTTTTCCATCTAAAGTATACGATAATTGCACGTACCCATTCATCTGCTGAAATAGCTAGCCATATTCCAACCAAGCCCCAATCCAATACAAATACAAATAAATAACCAAGCGGAAGACTCATACAAACCATCGATAGAAAACCAATCTTCACAGGAAATCTGGCATCTCCAGAAGCACGTAAAGAGTTAATGACAACGATATTCATTGTACGGCCAGTCTCTAGCAAAATACTGAGGGCTAACACAGATGCTCCAATAGTGATGACATCTGGATTATCGGTAAAAACATGCATGAGTGGTTTGCGGAAAATCGTAACGACTGCAACCATAATAATCGTAAAAACAAATGCCGCACGGACACTTATCCATAGTTGATGGTATGCCTCATCCTTCTTCCCTGCCCCCACATGACGTCCGATAATAATAGCTGTTCCTGTACCAATGGCAATCGCAAATAAATACGTAAACATCGAAATATTCATAGCATATTGTCGTGCTGCCAGTGTTTCTGCTCCTAAATATGTCGCATAATATAAAAAGACAATCTGACAAAACTGATAAAGTACCTGCTCAAATGCAGAAGGTAAACCAATGTTTAATATTTTCCTTACATATTCCTTAGAATAATCAAAATAATAGTGTAGCTTCACGCGTACTTCCATCACTTGATAGAGCAACCAGAAAAACACTAGTACAGCTAATCCTCGACTAATGACCGAAGAAATAGCCGCTCCTTTTACACCAAGCTCTGGTAAACCTAAATTCCCAAAAATCAGACCGTAGTTTAGCACAACATGCAAGATATTCATGCCAAGTGATACATACATCGTTTGCTTCGTCCAACCATGTACACGAATAATTGCAGCAAGTGCATTAATAATAGCCTGTAGAAAAATAAAACTCCCGATGATAACTAAATAACTTTGTGCATAGTGAAGTACTTCTCCCTGCAAGTTCATCATAGTCATTAAATGTTTTGCAAAGAAGAAAAATAGAATACTCATTAACAGTCCAACAACCAAATTCATTGTGACAGCTAAAGCCGATATTTTCGCTGCTTCAAAAAAACGTCTTGAACCTAAATACTGTGAAACGACAATGGACGCACCATTCCCTACCACTTCAAGAATCAAGATCGCAATATGGATATATTGATTGGCTGCACCTACTCCGGATACAGCATTATCTGATAAAGCACTGAGCATAAAAGTATCGGCTAATCCCATTAACATAAATAGAAATACTTCTAAGAAAATAGGCCATGTTAAATGGAATAGACTTAACTTATTTGTCTCTTTCATTGTCTCTGCCAATACTTTCACTTCTCCTATATTTTTCTTAAAAATCTATTGTATCTTATCATAAATTTTCAGACTGTAAAGAGGTTTATAGGAAGACAGCGCTTCCACATAAAAAATCCCTCTCACACAGTTATGTGAAAGGGGTCATTGTTATGTTAAGCAGTAGGCTTGCAATTGCTCTCGTCTAGCAATAGTTAGGCCAAACTCCTGCTCTAAAAACTTAGTCTTTGAGCCATAATGGTAATCCATAGCATCCAATGCTGCTTGTAAATAGTCTTCTCGAGCAGACATTAATGCATAAAATTGCTGTAATTCTTGCTCATTATATTGATGTTGAATAGCCTGTGCCATTCTTTCTACCATTGGACGTAAATGGATATTCGTATTTAAATAGTCTTCCATAATCGTCTCCTCAGGTACATCTAAGGCTAGCAAAATAAGAGCTCCCCCTATACCTGTGCGATCCTTACCAACTGCACAATGGTGGACAAGACCCAAATTGTCAGGATTTTGTATGGTTTTCATTAACTCTTTAAAGGAAGGATTATTAAACGGCATCTGTGCATAAAAATCTCGGAACATTTCGGGGCTTACTGCTTTATAAAAATCTCTACCACCAGCATTTGTAGGCATTTCAAATGTATGATTCCCCTTCGCTGGTATTTGAATATATTGAGCGTGCGAGAACACAGGGTTAGGATTATGGTGTGCCTCATTATGATCACGATAATCAAAAATGGTTTTAATCCCTAATGTTTCAAATAGCTCTTTATCCGCCAGCGTCATTTTCCCAAGAGCCGCTGAGCGGTAAAATAAACCGTTCTTTACAATGCGCCCATCCCTTGTCCTATATCCCCCCATATCTCGAAAATTATAAACTGCCTCAAATGGAATTATCTTTGTCTCTAACTGTTCCAATTACTACACCTCCTAAAATTATCGAGCATTCTTACTTTTATTTTATAGAACTAACTCAATTAATTCCAATTTTCACACTAGGAAATAACAACCCACATAAAAATGGCTAGCTGTCAGTATACAGCTAGCCTTGAATGGTTTCTTATTTAAATAACTCTGGATAGACAGCCTTTGCTACTAGTTCTACGGCTTCCCCAATACGTGGGCCAGGTCGATTAGAGATATCTGTATCAAGAGTCTGTACTGCTTTATTTTGAACTGCTGTCACTGTGTTCCATCCATCACGTGCAAGTATTTCCCCTATTGGATCTTCTGTGTAGCTTACTGTCGTTAAAATAACATCTGGGTTTTTCACTATGACATCTTCCTCAGAAACTTGTGCCCAGCTGCTCAAGTCAGAAAAAATATTTTTAACATTGGCTGCATCTAGTATTTCTTGCTGGAAAGTACCAGAGCCTGCTGTATAAATATCTGGCTTAGGACTAACTTCTAAATAAACATTTTTCGGTGCTTTTACTTCCTTCACCTTTGTTTTAACGTCAGCTAATTTCGCTTTAATCTCTTCGTTTACTTCATTTCCTTTATCTGCAACACCCATTACAGCTGCAATCTGTTCGATGTCACCATAAACATCATCGAATGTAGCTGCTGATTTAATAACAAACACTTTGATTCCAGCATCTTCAAGTGATTTCATTGCATCCTTATCACCAATCGTATAAGCTATAACAACATCTGGCTTCAACGCTATGATTCGTTCACTGTTAAAATTCACAGAATCAGAAACCCGTTCAATTTTCTGTGCTTCCTCTGGGTAAGTATCGTACTCAGTTGCTCCTACGATTTTATCACCAACACCTAGAGCAAACAAAATTTCTGTATTACTTGGTTGCAATGATACAACTGTTTTTGGTACTTCTTTAAACTCTATTTCTACACCGCGATCATCTGTCACTTTGTAGTTTGTTTGCTCTGTTTGTTGTGTATCCTGTAAAGCGTCTTTATTTTTAGTATCTACTGAAGTACCACAACCTGCTAAAATCATTGCAAGGAAGAGTACTGTTAGCCATTGAACATTAAATAATTTCTTCATTATTATTCTCCTTTTTCTTTTTCATCGGATATGATTTACTAATAAATGGTATTTCAGCTATCCCTGCTTGTTGATTCATAAAGACAGCCATAACGAAGCACACATTGGCTAATAGGCCTAAATAATCAAAAAGAATAGCTGGAACCTCTCGTTCCTCCGATACTTTGTGTAATGTACGATATGATTTTTTGGCTTCACTACGGCAAAGATGTAGAGCAGCAGCAGCCTCCGTACCTTGAGGTAAGACAAAGTTTTGTATCTCTTCCTTCACATGACGAACATAAAAATCATAGCGCTCACTTAACCAAGCAAGATCCTCTTCTGTTACAGCTAGTTTTCCACGAACCGAGCCATTGACATGGTAGGCCATAGGTAAAATAACCATTAAATCTTCTACAACAGCTTGTACATCCTCTTTCTTAACTGCAGCTAAAGCAACTCCCAAATGCGTAGTCAGACTGTCTGTTCGAATCTCAAAATCAACCGTCGAAGCTTTCTCACGCATAAATGGATAACAAGAATAACGTGCATCTTTTTTCACTTGCGATCCCCCCACTTTCCATTATGAAAATTCTTGCATAAAAAAACGCCGCTCCTTTACGCAAAGGAACGACGAAAATAACATAATAATGGCCAAATTAACATGACATAGCCTATGTATTTGCCGTATATCCTCCTAGCTTCCGAGAAGTTTTTATACGTTCAAACAAAGGTCGGTCTCCTGGCTTGTACAGTTCATTACATAAAAAACGAATGTGTGATAAAGTACCTTCCCATCTCTTTTGAGACAGTGGCAAACCTTTATACTAGCTGTACTTACAGTTGCGGAAACAGCTTCGGTTTTTCACCGAATTCCCGATTATGCTTGTTAGCACCTTTTATTCTGCAAGAATAATTCACTTGTAAAGCAGTTTATCATATATTAATAGGAAAAAATAGCTGTGCTTTGAATGGATCGTCACTATTTCTAAAGAATAAGATAAACAAAACTGTTTTATAGTATAGTTTCAATTGCCTGTTCAATATCAAGTTGTGAATCTGTTGGTTCAAAGCGTGCAACGGTCTTGCCGTTAGCATCTACTAAAAACTTTGTAAAGTTCCAGCGAATATTACGACCATCTAAAAAGTTTGGGGCAAGTTGAACAATTGCTTCAGCAAGCATTTTTTCCTGCATGCTCGCCTTGCCAAACTTTCGAAAATCTACTTCATGTTTTAAATAATTGAATAATGGGTGGGTAGTCTCTCCATTTACTTGTACAAGCTCAAAAATCGGGAAGGTAACTCCATAATTCACTTTACAAAGATGCGTAGTTTCCTCGCCATCTTCAGGATTTTGATGACCAAATTGATCGCAAGGAAATCCTAGAACGACAAAATTATCTTTCCCATATTTATCATACATTTTTTGTAAGTCATCAAATTGATATGTAAATCGGCATTGATTCGCCGTGTTGACAATTAGCATCGTTTTTCCACGATAAGTTTCCATCGATAAAATTTCACCATTAGGTTTTCGTACTAAATAATTATAAATGCTCATGTCCTAGCCCCTTTTATTTTTTCATTTATTATAGTTGACTATTCAATAATTTACCAAATAATTTGCACAAAAAACACCATCTCGTTACGTTGAACGGATGGCTGACTTATACTTCTGCTTAGATTTAACGTCCTGCTCTTCATTAATTAAACGATGGGCAATGTCTAATAACTTTATGTCACTTGTCTCGTCATATAGCTTTTTAAAAGATACAATAATATCATGGCGAATGTGAGTCGGATGCTTCTCATCTAAACAAGTTTGAAATCTCTTTGCTAAATAAGACACCACTAAGTCACTTTGTACTTGACCTGCTAGCCCAATTTTCCAAATAGCTTGTAATGCATTTCTAGCTGTAACGGATCGTTCATCATAAGTCACAGCCCAAATCTTTAAAAAATCCTCCAATACCCTTTCTTCTGGGTCACTTTTTGCGGCTAAGGCGCATAAAATTTGTGCAGCACGTGCACGTGCATGACCATCTTTGTATGTAAGTGCTTGTACAAGCTGTTCCCAGACTGCATATGTCCAATCTACGGGTTCCTGCAGAATTTTTATTAGTTCCTCGTAAGATTCAATATCGCGGTCATGCTCTGTTAGATTATTAAAAAGTTGCAAAATCTCTTTCTCCATAATTTATCCCTACCTTTATTGTTTCAGAACGTAATAAAATTTGATTTATGGTACACTTAACTTAATTTTTTTCTCAAAGAAGGTGAGTTTATGAATAAATTTAATGCTAGGAAAATGATTTTCCGATTGATTGTGATTCTTTCTCTACTTGTAGCTGCCTATTTTGTAATCCCTGTATCCATGCCTATAATACTTGCTGGTGTCAGTGCATTTTTCTTAGAACCCATTGTTATGTTCTTTAAAAGGCGATGGAAAATGTCAAGGAAAATTGTAGTTGCTTTTATATACATAGTGAGTGTTATTGTTATCTCTATTATTTGCTATATATCCATTACACAAATTATGTCGCAAATAATTATATTGTCAAAGCAAGCTCCCTATTATATTTCCAAGCTATCAGATATGTGGCTTCATATGCAAGAAAATATTTCTAAATACACAGAGGACTTTCCACCTGAAGTAAGTGCTTCGCTTCAAAAAACCACTATGGATTTCATAAAGAAAGTTGAAGAATCCTTTTTAAGCTTCTTTAATTATAACAAAGTTTCAGCATTCTTTTCAGAGATTCCAAGCCTATTTATCAGTCTTCTCGTTTATATGATTGCTTTATTCCTATTTATGCTTGATTTGCCCAAATTAAAGGAAATCACTTATAAATATTTAAAGCCTAACACAGCAAAGAAAATAAAAATCATCTTAAATCGTTTAAAAGATGCAACATTCGGTTATATGAAGGCACACTTATTTGTAAGCTTTATCATAGGTGGCGTCACACTTATTGGATTACTATTAATCCAACCGAAATATGCAGTTACGATGACCATTATTATTTGGTTAATAGATATCGTTCCTTTCCTAGGGTCCATTATTATATTAGCCCCATGGGGACTATACCATCTATTAATGGGAAACACAGCTATCGCTGTAAAATTATTCATCTTAGCTGCTATTTTACTTATTATTCGTCGTGTCGTCGAGCCTAAACTAATGGGCGACCACATTGGCTTATCCACTTTACCAACATTAATTGCCATGTTCATCGGTCTACAGTTATTTGGTATCATCGGTTTACTCGTTGGCCCATTTGTTATCATTTTCTTTATTGCCTTAAAAGAGACAGGTGTCATTAAGCTAAATTTTAAAATTTAATGCAAAGTCATTACGCTTCGAGCTTACCTCTAATGCTCCTCTTAAGCACTGGAAATGCAAAATAAGTGTTCATCTCTCCTCGACAAAGGAGGTAGATGAACACTAAAGCAAAATAAAAAAGGTCATCTTTGTATATTTTTTCTCTACAAAGATGACCTTTTCATCATGTCAATCGTCTATTAAATATAGAGGCTTATTGAATACGACCAAAGCCTACTAAGTATTGATTCCACCAATCAAGTGATTCAATTACGATACCATTGTTTTGAGCATCGATCATTGTGTTGTTCCCTAAGTAAATGCCTACGTGAGCTACACCAGAACCATAGCTGAAGAATACTAAGTCTCCAACACGTGCTTCACTTGCTGAGATACGTTGAGTTACTAAATACTGCTGGGATGCTGTACGTGGTAAAGAAACACCTGCTTGTTTGTATGACCACTGTACAAGACCTGAACAGTCAAAGCCTGTCGATGGGTTACTACCACCCCAGACATATGGACGTCCTAGGAATTGTTTAGCTGTTGAAATAGCATCTCCTGAAGAAGCCGTACCAGCTCCTGAGCCCATAACAATTTTTTGTGGCACGCCGCCATCATTATTTTGAGTTGCTTGTACAACTGGAGTTGCTGCTTGTAGCGCACGTAAACGGGCTGCTTCTTCCTCAGCTGCTTTACGCTCTGCCTCTAAACGTTCTTCTTCTTGTTTCGTTGCAATTTGAGCTTTTAATGCAAGTGATTTCGCTTCATTTTCAGCCTTTTTCACTTCCATTTCGCTTTCCTTTTGTTGAAGCTCTTGGAACTGCTTTTGAAGCTCTTTTTGTTTTTCATCTAATGTAGCTTTTTGTTGCTCTAAGCTTGCTTTATCTGCTTCCTGTTGATCTACCAATTCTTGGTCAGCATCCATTAATGTTTTGACCGCTACGACACGATCCATTAAATCGGCAAAGCTTTTTGCTTCAAGAACGACATTTAAATAAACGCCTACAGTATTATCTTGTGCTTGGTATGCAGCCATACGCTCACTTAAAATTTTAGAACGTTGCTCGATACGTTTTTGTGTTTCAACAATACTAGCATCCACTTCTTTAATATCAGCTTGCACCTGTTTAAATACTTTCACCTTTGCGTCGATCTCTTGTTGTAACTTCTGTAGTTCTTCTTGTAATTTTTTAACTTGTGCATCAATTTCAGCCTTTTTCTCAATCATTTGTTGAGAAGTTTCTTCGGCATGTACTTCTGTTGGTTGAATTGTATTAAATAATAAGCCGCCAGCTAGTGCTAATGCTAGCACCATCGACTTACGCCATTTATTGCGCTTACCCACTGATCTTCATTCCCCTTCATTTGTCAATTTCGCTCTAGATATTCTTATGTAATCACTTGAACGATTCTATTTTAATCAAATGTTCTTATATTTATTTTAGCCTTTTAAAGTTTAGCATTTTCGGCATAACTTTTATACTATTTCATGTCTATTTAATACATTAGTAAAACTCGAAATATTTCTGTAATATTTGCAAGAAAACTACTTTATTCTACAAAACGCCACTTTATTCTGCCTATCGCTACTATTAGCTGATTCGACATTAGACCTACGCATCACTTTGTAATGTTTTTGTAATATTTTATTCAAATATTTCAATGAAAAAGGTAGGGAATCAATCCCTACCTACTGCTTCATCGATCTCAGCGCTTGTATAGATAATCTCACTAACAAAATTGCACATAAAAATAAGCCTAAATAGGCGGCTGTGTTTAAATATACCGCATACGAATCATGAATAAATTGTGAGATAGCTAAAAGAGCAACAGATATAATGCCAAATGTTATCCCTACTAGAAGCAGTACAAATCGAGAAAATAGATTTGTGATAAAACGTGCATTATGTTCATCTGAGAATATATCATGATGTAAAATGATTTTCCCACTTTCAACACGTTGAATGAGTTGATCTACCCTTCTTGGCATTTTTCGCAAAGTGGGAATCAGCATGGATAGTTCTTCTTGCAGTCGCTCTTTTGTTGCCATCGGTTCTTTAAATGGCTTTAGGAAAGACGCACGCATATATGTAGCAGAAAAATCCTTTGCCTCTGTAAATATATCGAAACGTTGATCAATGACCCGTAATGTGCCATCTAGCGTCACCAAGGACCGGAGAGCCAATCCTACAGCAGGATAAAATGCAAGTCCAAAATCTCTTACCACTGTAAAGAGCGCATGGATCAATTCTTCAGTTGGTATACGATCAACATAGGAGATTTTCAATAAAATTTGATCGATGGCCTGCTCCATTCTTGCGCGTTCTGCATGATCAGCATTTTCCACTAATAATGTTAAGCCATCATATAACACGCTTGAATCATTAAGCTGAATGCCCATCAAAAATAGCTTTAAGCCTTCTTGCTGTGTAGCTCCTAATCGTCCAACGGCTCCAAAATCGAGCAAAACGGGTGTGCCATCCGATTCATCAATATGAATATTACCTGGATGTGGGTCTGCATGAAAAATACCTGAGAATAGCATTTGCTCAAAAAAAGAATACAATACCGTTTTGGCAAAGTGCCTACGATCAATAGATAAACGTTTGAATTCTGATGCCCCATCCGCCACACTTTGTCCACGAATATATTCCATCACAATGATATTCTCATTACTATACGCTGTATAAATTTTAGGAATTCGTACCTTATAATCACTTTTGGCTAGCGCATTCTTCACCTGTAATGTGTTACGCACTTCAATATCTAAATGAATTTCCTCACGTAGTCCATCGGCAAACCCACCCGCTAACTCCCGAAAGCCTAATGACTCTGCCCAAGTCGATTTTGTTGAAAGCCAATTAGCAAATTCCTCTAAAATTTCAAGATCATCACGCATAATCCCTTTTACTTCTGGGCGCAATAGCTTGACGACAACCTCTTCATAATTTTTGAGTCGTGCCTTATGCACTTGGCCAATTGACGCTGCTGCAATGGGCTCCATTTGAAAATGACTAAAGATCTCATCCATAGGTTGTGGAAGTGAACCCTCTAAAATTTGTGTAACTTGCTCTGCTGGTAAAGGCTTCACACTATGTTGCAATCTTGCTAACTCATCAATAAAAATAGGTGAAAATAATTCTTTACGTGTGGAGAGGACCTGTCCAAATTTAATAAAAATCCCACCACACTGCTCTAAAGTTGCTCGTAGTGCAATCGCAAGCTCTTTTTCATTTTCCCGCTGCCTTGCATATTTAATTGTTTGCACAACACCGTTTGTAACAGCAATTTTTAATACCTGTCGCAAACGTTTCTGCTGTCGCCAATAGCTTCGCAGACGTAATAGCAAGGACTTTTGACCGTTACGACGATCTCCAGCCGTAATACCGCTTGGATCAAATAACTCAAAAACCAAATAAAGCAACATCGAGATAAGTAGCATACTACCAATCCAAATAAGTGTGCTAACCTCTGTCACTGTCTGCATCATCGTTTCAGACAAAAAATCTGTATGGCGTAAATAAGAATACCAGTAAACAAAAGAAGTTAGTGTCACACTAATGACGACCGATAGCACTCTGCGAACAAAATTAATATTTGAACCAATTAATCGTCCGCTCACAATATAAATCAAACCCGATACAATGAGGATTTGAATTAAAAATTTCAAAAAAATCAACAGTGTCACCCCCTGTGTCATTTCCAATTCCTACTACCGCTAGTATAGCAAATTTATGCCCTAACTTTCTTTTACAAGGAATATCTCTGAAATTTTGTACTATGTACTGCTTGATAATATACCCTTATAGGTATATTATTGATTTGTAGTATTCATTCTATATAAATAATCAATCACTAGAAATTAAATCCTTATTTAAAAGCATCCAAATACCCTAATATGTATTTTGAAAAGGAGTGTTTACATTGAGTAAAAAATTTATAGTAGTTGGTGGCGTTGCAGGCGGTGCGTCTACAGCGGCACGTATACGTCGTCTCGATGAAAAAGCAGAAATTATCATGTTTGAGAAAGGCCCGAATGTTTCTTTCTCTAATTGTTCCCTACCATTCCATTTGAGCGGGATTGTTGAAAATAGCGATAAATTGATTTTAATGACACCTCAAGCCTTTCAAACAAAATACAATATTGAAGCTCGCGTTCAGCAAGAAGTTATACGCATTAACCGCGCGCAAAAAACTGTCACGATTACGGATTTGAAAACTGGTGCTGATTATGAGGAAAGTTACGATACGTTAGTTCTGTCGCCTGGTGCAAGTCCTATCGTTCCAAACTTAGAAGGTATTCATTCTGAACATGTCTTTACTATTCGAAATGTGGTGGATATTGACCGTTTAAACCGTTATCTACAAACGGGTAATGTGCAAGATATTGCTGTAATTGGCGGAGGCTTCATTGGTGTAGAGGTAGCAGAAAATCTAAAGCTTGCAGGCTTTAATGTATCACTAGTCGAATTTGGTCAACAAATTATGGCACCGTTCGATTATGACATGGCTCAAATATTGCACAAGGAAATGGCTGACAAAGGGGTTCAAGTCATTGTGAACGACGGCCTCGCGCAAGTTGTACCCGAATATGTGGTATTAAATTCAGGCAAGCAATTAAAAGCACAAGCAGTTGTATTAGCCATTGGCGTTCGCCCTGAAACCAAATTAGCTAAAGAAGCTGGCCTAGCTATTGGTGAACTAGGGGGTATCCGAATGGACGCTAATTATGTGACATCTGACCCTTCCATCTATGCTGTAGGAGATGCTATTGAAGTATTCCATCAGCTTACTCATAAACAAACGCGTCTAGCTTTAGCTGGTCCTGCTCAACGACAAGCACGTACCGCAGCTAACCATATGTATAGTATCCCACAGCATAACAAAGGGGTTATTGGTTCTTCGAGCGTACAAATTTTCGACCTTGTATGTGCTTCAACAGGTTTGAACGAAAAAACAGCTCTAGCAAATGGCTTTCAAGCAAAAAGTGTTTATTTAATTGCACCAGACAAAGTAGGATTAATGCCAAATAGTAATCCGCTTCACTTTAAACTCATTTACGAAACACCAACTGGGAAGGTTCTTGGTGCACAGGCGATTGGTAAAGGGAATGCTGATAAACGAATAGACGTTATAGCCACTCTCATCACAATGGGCGGTACTTTAGAAGATTTAAAGGAACTAGAATTATCCTATTCTCCAATGTTTAACACTGCACGTGATATTGTAAATTTGGCAGCACTTGTAGCACAAAACCAATTACACGGGAACTTCAAACAAATAAAAGTGGATGAAGTTAGGCCACTCATTGAAAAGCAAGCCTTTTTCTTAGATGTGCGTGAAAAGAATGAATTCGAATCTGGTCATCTCATTGGCGCCCATCATATACCTTTAAGCGAACTTCGAGAACGAATGGATGAGATACCAAAGGATCAGCCTGTTTATGTACATTGCCGATCTGGTCAACGAAGCTATAATGCGGTCATGACTCTACAAAATAATGGCTATTCTAATGTCATGAATGTCAGTGGATCATTCCTTGGTATTTGCTTATATGAATACTTTACAGATATAACAACTAACAGGGAAAAAATTGTAACTACCTATAACTTTAACTAATCTAAAAGAGGTTGGGACATAACTAAATGGTTCCTTCCTAAAGCCGAATGAACTCTAAATTAACAAAACATGATAAATAGAAAAACCGAACTATTTCGAAACACTTCATGAGCGTTTCATTGGATAGTTCGGTTTTTTGTTGGCTAAAAACACTTTTGTCCCAGCCTCTTGTTGTTAATTTGTTGACAGTACTTTTTCCCAATCAATCGTACCGTTTTTAATTTGTTCACGTTTTTCTTTATCCATAATGTCATTTGGACGTCCGCCTTTTGGCCAGTCTTTATCATGGTTTGCCCACTCTGGACGATCTTGCGATAAAATAAAGGCAGCTAAATCAGAAGCTTCCTGGTCAGTTAAAGTACCCGCCGTACCTATCGGCATATTATTTTGAATATAACCTGCCATCTTCGACATACGCGCCATGCCAGCTCCATCATTAAAGGAATTTTCTCCCCATAACGCTGGACCAGTATTGGCATCAGTACCAGAGCCGTCAGCAGCATGACAAGCAATACAAGACTGTGCATAAAGCTCCTCGCCATCAGCAACATTTGGAATCGGAACATTCTTCATATCACTAGTGCCTGCCCATTCACGTTTTGCACCGATAGGTACACCTTCAGAAATATAAGCAAAATACGCCACCATAGCCTCTAGCTCATCACTATTCATTTCAAATTTTTTACCATTCATACTACGAACCATACAACCATTAATACGTTCTTCAATCGTAACTATACTACCTGAGCGTCCGATATATTGTGGATAATTTGCCATTACTCCCACTAACGACGATGTTTGCTCATCATAGCCTGCACCTGCGTGGCAACTTGTGCAAGATAATTGGTTTCCTACATATTCATCTGCCGCTACATGCGTGTTATTGACAAGCTCATAACCGTATAAGATCGCCTCTTTCATAGGTCCATCTGGTACTTCTTCAATACTTGGCGGAGCATAGACCACTGACTGAGCAGCTGCTGTTGTTGGTAATTGCGTCTGCACTGTCGCTTCTTGCTCGCCAACATTCGAATCAACTGATATTTTATCGCTGACAATTGTTCCAACAAAAATTGCGCCTGCTAACAGTACTGTCCCTGCTACTCCTGCTACTATAGGTTTCATCTATAATACCCCCCTTTGTATCCTCTCTTATATTTTAGCAACATAGCAATTAATTGGATGTGATTTTTCTCACATCTCCTTAAAATAGCACCGTTAAGATGATAAAAATGGATATATTATACATTTATTTTTGTTCTATAACACAAAAAACTAGACTTAATACCTCTTGTAGTATATTGCTCATTCTGAATAAAAAATGTCGAGCACCCAAGTACTCGACACTTTTTTATAGTTTACATACACCATCATTACAGGCAGCTCCATCATTTCCCACCAACTTTATCGTCGGTTGGTTTCCTGCTAATGCTGCCGCCTGATGTAAAGTTCGCACAAACACTTCATTTGGCTCTGCCCCTTTAATGCCATAACGGTTTTCAAACACGAAGAACGGGACACTTTGCACACCAAGTTGCTGTGCATCATAACGATCTCGATCTAAGGCCTCGCTAAAATCATTCGTTGCTAAAATAACCTTTGCCTCTTCTATATCTAAATCTAATTGTGCTATCACTTTTAATAAAAAAGCATCTTCGTTGACATCTTCTCCAGCTGTAAAATACCCTGCCATGAGAGCTTCAGTATAAGCCGCCGCCTTGTCAAACTGCTGAGTCCACTTCGCTAAACGATGAGCCTTTTCTGTATGAGCTGTTGTCATCTTATCAAAATCATAATGCAATCCAATCTCTGCTGCTCTCACGGAGATGCCCTTCGTCATGTCTTTCGCAGCTTCTAGCGAGATATCATATTTTTTAGCCATCCCCTCGTAAAAAGAGGGGGCATTCACTTTCGGCGTATCTGGCCCTATTTGGTATGCTTTATATTCTATTTCTACTTGCTCTGTATAGCCTGCAACATCAATAGCACGCTCCAATTCACGCTTACCAATATAACAAAATGGACATGTGAAATCAGAAAAAACTTCAATTTTCATCGCTACACTCCCCCTATTATATCCGCCCAAATTTTAATAGCCGTTGCAACGATCAGCACCGCTAAAATGACTTGTAACACTTTTGTATTCAATTTTTCCCCCGCTCTTGCACCAAGAGGAGCCGCTAGCAGACTAGCTACAATTAAGATGGAAGCTGGATAATATTCAACTTGTCCCGTTATTAATTTTCCAATGGTGCCTCCTATTGAAGAAAGGAAAGTAACGGCAAGGCTTGTCGCTATGGTCATACGTGTTGGAATTCCCAAGACAACTAGCATAATCGGTACTAATAAAAAGCCACCTGCTGCCCCCACAATTCCTGAACCAATACCAACAATCCAGGCCAAAATAATCGCTAGCGGTTTACGAAATGTCACTTCCTCCATCGGCTTATCATCAATTTGCTTTTTCGGGATAAACATCATGACAGCTGCAATCAATGCCAGGATACCATAGACAATGTTAATGCCTGATTCTGATAAGAACTTTGAACCGAAGCTCCCTACAAAGCTACCGATTAAAATAGCACTACCCATGTAGATAATAAGTGTTTTATTTAAATACCCACCTTTCCGATATACCCATACACCAGCAAAGGAAGCAAAAAGCACTTGAATTGCGCTAATTCCTGAAACTTCATGCGCTGAGAAAGCCACAAAGCCTAATAATGACGGAACATACAGTAGCATTGGGAAATTAATAATAGCACCACCAATGCCGAGCATCCCCGAAACAAACGAACCGACAAAACCAATCAAAAATATGGTAAAAACCCATGTAATATCCATTTATTTTTCCTTCTTTCTAGCTCCCATCTATCAAGATAAAGAGAAAGAAGGTTGTGCTAAGTTAATAGACAACCCTCAATAAGCTCTATGCTTTCTGAATTAAAAATGTAATGACACCAGCAACCTCGGATTGATCTAAAATCACATGCCCTCCCGCTTTAGCCCAAGCAGGAATATCCGCTAAAGCTCCTTTATCTGTTACTTGAACTTCTAAGATTTCCCCCGTAACTAATGTATCCATTGCCTTCTTTGTTTTCACAATAGGCATCGGACATGACAAGCCTTTTGCATCTAGTTGTAAATTTGACATCATAGTAATCTCCTTTGATCCGACAAAGGGTGTAAGCGATTTTGCCGGTTCCACTTTATTAACTTCAGGAAGGAAGAGTGCCTTCCTTTCACGGAATTTACACGCTACAAGCATGCATGCGTACTCATTGCACTTTAGCATACACTATCGGACAGCACAGCGATTTGGTCCAATTTCCATTTCTGTCTGTTCATCTGGTGCAGGTGTTATTTTCCCCATATTTACCTGACGAATCTCTTGATATGCATTTGGCTGTGGAGGTAACTGATCCGTGACAACACGTCTAAATTCCTCGTCACTTTGAATATTTAAACCATGGTTCTGCGCCAATAACTCTCCTAATCGTTTCGCAACCGTTCCATCTGCATTAAGCTCATCAATAATCATGAAATGTGCTGGTAGCACTATTAATTCTTCAGGCAATTTGCGATAACGCTTATAAAGTGTTTCTCGTAAATCTCCAACCCAGTCTTCAGCAAGTCCAGCTAAATCAGGTCGACCAATTGAATCAATAAATAAAATATCACCCGTTAATAAATAGCTGCCGTCGATGACAAAAGATGTAGAGCCAATTGTATGACCAGGTGAATAGATAGCACCTACATCTATTTTAGAAGCACCGATTTGAACAGTGGCTCCATCAACTAGAGGTGTATAGGGAAAGACAACCTCTTCAGCATCTTTTGGTGGTAAGTAGTAAGCTGCACCAGTTTCTTCTGCTATATGGCGCCCACCTGAAATATGGTCGGCATGTAAATGTGTATCAAAAACATATTTAATTGTAACGTTCTTCTGTTCAGCGAAGCTTGTAAATACATCTGTAAATCTCACAGCATCAATAATAGCTGCCTCACCTTCAGAAATAACCATATATGAAAGGCAGCCCTTTCCTAAACGGACGAATTGATACAGCTCTCCACCACCTGTTAAATTACCAACTTTAATCGGCTCTAAATATTCACTCCAAGATTTCATGCCTCCTGCTAAATAGGCAACATCACGCCCTACCTCAGACAACATTTCAGCAACCATCAATGATGAGCCTTCTTTGGCACAGACAACTAATACTGTTTGTTCAGCTGGAATTTTAGGTAAAATATCTTCAATCCCATCTAACAACTCAAAGTACGGGATATTTAGGTACTCAAATCGATGTCCCTCCATTTTCCAATCTTCAAATGCCTCTGCATTACGAACATCTAAAATAAACAGCGCTTCATTGTTAATGACCTTTTTAGCAACTTGTGATGCACTCCACTTTTGAATAGACATACGTTTTACCCCCATAGGTATGATTTCAATGTTTTTTATAGCGGAGAGCTATAGTCACTCTCCACTCTCAGGAACAAATTACTAGAAAGTTAGTGATGGCGCTGCATCTTTGGCAAACTCAAGGAAAGTTACAGCTCCACCTACTTCAATACCGTCAATAAAATCATCTGTTGATAAACCCATGACATCCATAGTCATTTGACAAGCAAGAAATTTCACCCCTAGTTCTTGTGCCATTTCCACCAGTTGTGGGATGGTTGGTACATTTGCTTTTGAAAAACCTTTTGCATAATGCTCCGCGCCAGCAGGCATCGGTAGTACATGCATCCCTTGTTTATGAATGAGATTCAGCCCTTCAAACGTAAAGAAGATGGCTACCTCCTTCTCAGAAGCTGCACCAGCCGTTGCGATATTAAACACTTTATATGCATCAAATAAACCACCATTACTTGCAATGATTGCTACCTTGTTTGACATCTTAAATCCCTCCTAATTAAATGCTTTTTGTTAAATTGCCCGTCCAGGATGTCATCCCTGGCAAGACATTAAATACCTTTGTAAAACCATGTGAAGCGAGCTTTTGTGCAGCCATATCACTGCGTGTTCCTGTACGACAGATGACATAAATCTCCTGCTCTTTATCAAGCTCCGTAAGACGTGTCACTAGTTCACCCATCGGAATAGATTTTGCTCCCTCAATATGTCCGAAAGCGAATTCTGCCTCCTCACGTACATCAAGAATCAATCCCTCACGATTGGTAATCTGCTCTAGATCAATTGTTTGACCAAATGTCATCTCTACTATTTGTTCATTTGTACATTTGCGAATATAATGCTTTAGCACACCGTCTGTCTCTAACGTACCAATGTATTGATGACCGACCGTTTCAGCCCATGCAGCAATATCCGCTTTTGATCCTTTATCTGTCGCAGAAACTTCTAAAATTTGACCATCCAGTAAATCAGCCATCGCCTTCTTCGTTTTCACTATCGGCATTGGACAAGATAGTCCTTTAGCATCTAGCTGAAAATCAGACTTCATACACCTAACAACCTCCATATACCTGCACGGGTATTATTTTTACTAAAAAAATATAGCTATGCTCTATATTTTTACCGCTCCCTCCCAAGCAAGCATACCACCAGCCATGTTGGATACAATAAAGCCATTACTTTCTAGTATTTGAGTAGCACGACCACTACGTCCACCTGATCGACAAACCATAATATACGGCTCATTCTTATTTAATTCATGTAGTCGAAACTCTAATAATCCGAGCGGGATATGAATAACACCTGGAATGTGACCAGTCTCTACCTCATCTACCTCCCGTACATCAATAAGATTCATCTTGCTTCCCTGCTCCATAGCTTGTTGAACTTCTTTTGCTGTAATTTCCTTCATTTTTCCTCCTCCTAGTATGCACTCATTCCGCCACGAACATTGGTAACATGCTCAAAGCCTTGTTTTTTTAGTTTCTTACAAGCCTGACTACTTCGCATTCCACTTTGACAAATGACAATAATTTCTTTGTCCTTTGGTAGTTTGTCAAAGCTTGATCCAAGCGGAACATTTTTAAATTGCGGAATGTTACGTCCCTTATACTCAGCTGGTGTACGCACATCAATAAATACCTTATCTTTATCATGAAGCATATTTTTTAATTGTGCAGCAGAAATTGAATGAATACCTTTAGTAGGCTTCATTCGCCAAATGAAAAATGCTGCGATAAGCGCAATAACAATCCATGTTTCCATGTGATCGCCCTCCCTCTGTATACATTTAGGGGTATATCAAAGCTATCGACTTTTCACAACTAAATCCATTGCCTCTTGAATAGCGAAATTCACTTTTTCTGTATCACCTTCAGCTGTAGATACACAATCCAATAAATTTTCACTAACTATAACACCTATCGTCTTATCAACCGCAGAACGTACGGCAGATAGCTGAGTTATCACATCCTTACAGTTTTGACCGTCTTCCATCATACGTAAAATACCTCGTAATTGGCCTTCCATACGTTTCACACGATTTGCTGTGTTAGAACCATAAGCCATGCTGTTTGCGCCCCCTCCATAACGATTGATTGAACTTGCTTACGTGATTTATGATATACCCCTTAAGGTATATTGTCAACGGGAAAGTCCCTACTTTTTTTCATAGTTTCGCTCTTTCCATCATACCGCTTCACTCATCTCTTTTCAGATTTAATCCATCTCTCAGGATTGTCCCGCAAAAAATCCCTGTTACGAGTTGTAACTCATAACAGGGACCTACACATTATATTATTTAGCTAATTGCATGGCTGGCCCGAAGAATTCATAGTGAATTTTTTCATCTTTCACGCCAATTTCCTGTAAGTTTTTAATAACAGCTTCCATAAAGCCTACAGGCCCACATACATAAACATCTGCATTATTAGCAACTTTTTCTGCTAATAACTCTTTTGTAATAAGCTTATCTTCTTCAGAGAATAAAGCTGTATAGGATGCATTCGGTAGTACCTTTACTTTCTCCTGAATGTCATCGCTGAATGCTACGACTTTCTCATTACGAGCACATTGGATAAAGTTTACTTCATTCACTGTATCATCATGTAAAGATTGCAACATACTGTTTAAAGGTGTTACACCGATACCACCACTTACAAATGTAATTGGTGCAGCCGTTTCTTCTAAAACAAATAACCCAGCTGGAGCACTTACATCAACTAAATCTCCTACTTGTAGGTCATCATGAATATAGTTTGAAACTTTACCATTTGGCGTATGATCGCTTTCTCGTTTTACAGAAATACGATAGCCGTCTTCTGCATTCGCTTGTGAAAGTGTGTATTGACGGTTCATCAAATACTCTTCGCCTGGCACTTTCACACGGATGCTAATATATTGACCCGGTTCATAAGCTGGTAGTGGTGAGCCATCTTCATTGACAAAGTAAACGGATGTAACTAAGTCACTTTCAACAACTTTCTTCGCCACTTTTAATGGTTTAAATAAACGCCATCCACCGTTATTCTCAGTTTTCTGGTATAACTCTTCTTCTACTTGAATGAAAATATCTGCTATAACGCCATATGCCTCAGCCCATGCATTAATAATGTCATCGGTTGCTGCGTCACCAAGTACTTCCTTAATAGCTTTTAATAAGTTTTCCCCAACGATTGGGTAATGTTCAGGTAAAATACCTAAACTACGGTGTTTATGTGCTATAAGCATTACTGCCGGTAAAATTGCTTCTAAATTTTCAATATGAACTGCAGCAGCATAAACAGTGTTGGCTAATGCTGTTTGCTGACGACCTTGTTCTTGGTTCGTGTGATTAAAAATATTTAATAATTCTGGATGAGCTTGAAACATATTTTTGTAAAACGTCTTCGTGATCTCTACACCGTGAACTTCTAATACAGGTACTGTTGCTTTAATAATTTGAATTGTTTCTTGTTTTAACATATCGCTTACCATCCTTTCGTGATTACAATATAACGCTTTCATTTTCTTAAAGCAATATTTTAAATACATCTTTAACAAAATGGACATAATTAATGTATTTTAAATACATCTTTAAAAATGGTTTGAAAATATTATACTTCAATGTAAAAATGCTATAATTATTTTGAATAATAGAAAGTAGGGTGTTCTGATGCGCTTAACTTTATACACAGACTATTCTCTGCGTACTCTTATTTATCTAGGTGCGAAGGAAGATGGTCAATTATCAACTATTCAAGAGATTTCAGATGCTTATAATATATCGAAAAACCATTTAATGAAGGTGACACATCAGCTTGGATTATTAGGGTATATCGAAACGATTCGTGGACGTGGTGGTGGCATTCGCTTAGCCATCGATCCAAAAACCATTACCATCGGTGAAATTGTTCGTCATACAGAAGAAGATTTTCATCTTGTAGAATGTTTCGATAAAGAAAATAATCTATGTAAAATAGCCCCAGAATGTCAACTGAAAGGTGTTCTGTATGAAGCTTTACAAGCCTATTTGAACGTATTAGATCGCTATACATTAGACGATTTCTTACATTCCAAAGAAAAGTTAATGGCTCTTCTGCTTGGGAAATAAAAATACCCGCTCAACCTTTGTTGAACGGGTATTTCTTTATGAAGATACTTATAATGTCTTTGAAAAGAAAATCATATCTAATGCGCGAATGCCGTTTTCATAAATAGGCTCCGGATAATGGCGGAAGAAATCTTTTTCAATAGCCTCCATGCGAAAGCCTGCTTTTTGATAAAAGGCAATATTATCAATACTTGAATTGGCTGTTCCAACAAGCACTGTTTGATAGCCTTCCTTCTGGCATATTTCAGTGAGTTGTCGTAATACCTCTTTGCCCATTCCCTTCCCTTGGTACTTTGGCACAATAGCAATATTCTTCAATTCGATCGTTGTATCAGATTGCGGAATGACTAACGCCACCCCCACCAGCAGCTCTCCACACTTAATTTCAAATAAAGTGCCTTTATCTAAGTATTCTCGAACTACCATTTCACTTTCATCAGCTAGCATTAATTGTGGTAAAAAATCTTCACGATTGCCATCTACCTTCTGTAGGGATATTCGATAGCGGACAAAATCTTCACGTTCAAAGACATTTAACACACACGGTTGTTTTTCCTTCACCTCCAACCATGAATGCTCCTCTGGATATTTACTTTCCACCCCTAAGCGAATAAAAGGCAGTTTTTCTTGTGCTTTTTGTGATCGGATATTTACCTTACGAGCCCCAGCAAAAACCCGTGCTAGTCCTAGCTCGAAAAATGCAATGTCTAAGATAGCTGTTTTGGCTTCAAGATTATAGTCCTTCCCCCAAAATTGGTGACCTAGCCAAGAGCCAATATGACAGCTCTTTTTATCATGATCTATAAACATTAAGGATGTTACACCAATCAGTTGCCCTTCCTCATTCAAAACTACACGAGGAACCGTCTTCCCCTCTTCCTCGTCCACACATTCACGTTTGATAAAATTAATGGTATCTTCTACCTTACCAGCAGGTAACCCGAGAGCATCTCGCACCTGCGGCATAGAAGATAACTCATGCATCGCCTCAGCATATTTAATATCATGCTTCACTAAAGTTACCGCCATCCTCAATTCCCCTTTTACTACTATTTTTTTGTTTTCTTTTCATTATTTATATTCCTAATTCATCAATCATACGATAGTTGCCAGGACATGCCGAAACGATCTTGAATCCATGCAAACTGTTTAGAAAAACCATAATGATTAAGTGGCATTAACGCTTGGCCGCCTTCTAGCATTTGGGCAACAAAACGGTTTATTTCCTCCTCCGAATCACACTCTATAAAGACTGATGTTGATGGAGTAAACGTAAACTCGTGTTGAATGGCACTATCATTCACCAGCAATTTTAATCCCTTTAAATGGAGGACTGCCATTGCTACCTGTTGTGAATTATCCATATACGCTAAGCTAACAACTTCTAAATCTGGAAACCACTGCTTATATTGTTCAATCGCCTCATTGGCCTGCCCTTGAAACATTAAAAATGGAGTCGCGCTTTTCATCTATTTTTTCACTCCTTTATAATGTGAAATCCATTGCGTAGGGGTTATTTTTGACACAAGCTCACCGATTAAATCAAATGGAATATTTTTCGCATTTGTAAATCGAATACAGCTTTTCCCCATATTTAATTTTGTGGGCACTCGCTTTGCATACTCCTCTTGGAACCAAGAAAGCAATGCTGGATCTGCATAAATACCCATGTGGTAGAGTGCAATATGACGCTTCTGTGCAGCAAGGCTAATAAAAGGTAATGGCGTATTCGGTGTCACATGGTAGCCCTCAGGATAGGATGTTAATGGTACCACATAACTGACCATTCCATATTGCATTGTTTGTTCAAATCCATCTGGTACATTCGTTCCTACGACAGCAACAAGCTCACTAAAAGCATCACGCCATTTTTCTTCGACTTGCTCCATATATACACTTTTCATATTTTGCCTCACTTTTATCATGTAGTTTACTACCTTCACTCCTAGCATGGTCCTCTTTAACACTTTTTGTAAATAATTTACCATCTTATCACTAGAGAACACAAATGAAATAATTCGATTAAATGGGGCTTTACCATAACTTCTAACTAACAAATCACGAGGTTTATTGATTATAACAACTGCTAATTATGCCTTCAGTTTAAATTCCTTTTGCCTAGCTTTAACACCATTTTACTGTACCTGTATCTCCTTTTTGGCAGCTAATAATGTGCTGATACATTTTCATCTTAGTTTTGTTAGTATACTGAATTATTGAAAACTTGGGTATAAAAAATAAACGCCTGAAAAATTTCAAGCGTTTACGTTATTACCTATTATTTTATTTTTGCAGTCGCAATTATCCCTTTAATGATCGGAATAGCAGTTCCTAATAGGATGACAGGTAAGACCCACCAACCTAACGAATTTGTTTCACCAAGACCAATACGAACCATTTGGAATGATATAAATGCGAAGAAAATAAGACAGAGGTTTTTCACTTCATTTAGTATTTTTCTGCTATTTAAATAGAATGCTTCTACATTGTTTTCATTCAAGCGTGCTGGATAGTTATGCATATGTGGGGCTCTTTCTAGTAGTCCCATGACAATCCATAAAAATAAACCAATGAATGGAAGAATAAATAACTCTACCTTTGAGCCCCATCGATCTACCTCGCCTACACCATTAAAGTGCGCAGGAATTTCATTAGGCAATTCGAACCATGCAAATATAATATAGATGATGGATACAACAAATATACCTCCGCCAATATAATTCCATATTTTCTCTGATTTTGTTTTGGGTAATTTTAAAATTGGTCTATACATTTCCTTCACCTCTGTTCATTTCCATTACTCCTTCTACGTAACTACTATAAATAAAGTTTCAAAATTTATGAAAATTGGCTTAATATTCAATAGATATCATTAATCATCTCTATTATTATTAATATTTTATCTATAAAATCTCCTTTTTTTATCACATCACATATAAATTGATATTATCTTCAAACTATTAATTACAGTAAAAATACTCATAATACTTTGTAAAATCCGTATAATCTGATATAAATGATATATATACATATTTCATTATTTTGTAACATTTCTACTAATTACTGAGAAAGGACATTTCAACTATGCGATTTACTATCTACAAGAAATTATTACTCGGTTTTTTTATAGTGATTTTAGTGCTTGTTACGACAATTGGTTTAAATATAAAACAGCTAGATTCTGTGAACAAGACCTATCGTACATTACTGGAGGAACAAACAACTAAATCAATCAGTATTCAGGAATTACGAGTTATTGCAAAACAAGAAATTGTTAGTATGCGTGGCTATTTACTGCTTGGAGACAAGCAAAATTATCAAAGCAATCAAGACTCTCGCGAGGAATTTAAGCAAAAATCTGAAGAGCTGATGGCCACTTTAGATTCTGATGAATCAATAAAATTCTTAGAGGCTATTAACAAAAGTGAGCAAAGTGTCCAACAATTCGCTGACCGTATGTTTGCGTTAAAGGCTGAAGGAGAAACTGAAAAGTATGAAAAACTTGATAGTACCCAAGGACGCCTAATCATTAAACAGTTTGATGAACGCGTTGAAAACCTTTCAAATTATCAAAGTGACTATATTGATAAAAAAATGGCTGCTACATCAAAACAAATTCAAGATATTAAACTCCAAATGCTTCTACTTGGGGTCTTTGCTGTTGTCATAAGTCTGATAATTGCAATGGTTGTAGGAAGCCTAATGTCCCGCCCTATTAACGGCATGGCTAAAGCTGCTAAAAAAATAGCGGAAGGCGACTTAACAGCCGAACAAATTCGTATTAAAAACCGTGATGAGGTGGGTGACTTAGCCCTTGCCTTTAATCAAATGGCTGCAAATTTAAAGGATTTAATTACAAATGTACGTCAAAACACAGTGCAAGTTAGTGGCTCTGCTGCTGAGTTAACAGCAAGTGCAGACCAAACTATACAGGCTACAGAACAAATCACTTCTTCTATTCAAGAGGTTGCTAGTGGCTCTGAAGCCCAAGGAAAAAATGCCTCAGAAAGCTCTGAAGCGATGAAAAATATGACAAAGGGCATACAGCAATTAGCTTCTACGACGGCTGCGGTTTCTGAACTGGCAATCGAAACGAATTCAGAAGCTAAGAAAGGCAATGATTCATTACATCGTGTCATTTCTCAGATGACAACAATTAATACAGCCGTCTTAGAGTCGGCAAGTGTTGTGAAAAATTTAGATGAACATTCTATTGAAATTGGCAATATTATTGGGATTATTACGGATATTGCTGAACAAACAAATTTATTAGCACTTAATGCTGCAATTGAAGCAGCTCGTGCAGGCGATCATGGGCGTGGTTTTGCCGTTGTTGCTGATGAAGTGAAAAAGTTAGCAGAGCAATCGAAAAAATCCGCGGAGCAAATTGCTACTTTAATTTCTGAAATTCAGCAAGATACAAACCGTGCTGTGACCGTGATGGATACTGGTACGCAAGAGGTTCAAATTGGTATGAAAGTTGTAAAAGTAGCAGAAGAAGGCTTCTCTAAAATTGTCGAGCTTATTGAACAAGTTTCCATGCAAATCCAAGAAGCTACAACCGTGTCGGAGGAGATGTCATCTAGTGCAGAGCAAATTTATGCTTCCTTTGATGAAATAGCAACGATTGCACAAATGTCCTCATCTAATTTACAAAATGTCGCTTCTGCCTCAGAAGAACAATTGGCTACTATTGAAGAAGTGGCAGCTTCAGCAGCTACCCTTTCAAATATGGCAGAAGAGCTTCACACGCAAGTTTCTCGTTTTAAATTAGATTAAATAAAAGTTGCTCATTTTCTGAAGGTGTATTGCCTCTAGAAAATGAGCAGTTTTTTAGTTATATATTTCTATGTACTGTACTTTACACTTAGCATAAGAAGCATTTCAATGACGGCAGCTTCCTCGCTAGGAACTTGTAATGTAGCCATGTCACGTACCTGATGCTCTCCTACACAGACACTTTCCTTCGCCTTCAAAAACATAGAAGCATCATTTGCATCATTTCCAAAAGCAATAAACTCCCCTGCAGCAACACCCAATTTAGATAAGCCGTTCCATTTATCAATACCATTAGGGCTTATATCCACAATATTTTCTGAAGCATGCTCATACAGGCTCACTGGAAGCCTTTGTAGTTCAGACAATACAGCTTCTCGCTGCTCCCCTGGAAATAACACTACCTTTACAATGTCATGAATATCCTGCAATGCTACTTTTTTTGCCGCTTTTAAAGGATCTAGATTTCGATAAATTGGATGATCCTCACTTCCTGTATAAGCATAATCCCAATGACTATCTACTAGATATGGTAATTGAAAAGCGGTAATAATCTGCCGAATACTCTCCACTATTTTTGAAGGAAAAGCTGTCACCTCAATTGTTTCTCCATCACGAGCAACAAATGCCCCGTTACCACCTACCATTGGATATGCTCTCATTGGTTCTGGTAATACCGGTAATAGATCACGTATTGGTCTTGCAGAGGCAAACATCACTTCATGTCCATGCCGTCTACACGCTTCTATAGCATTGATGATTCCTTCACTTAACGGTTTCCCTTTAAAACAAATAGTCCCATCTAAATCAAAGATAAATTTCATGGTGTTTCCTTCCTTTCATGGTGTTCAATTACTCCATTATTATCTCACAGAAATTACTATTTTTAGTGGTTTTCTATACATTTCACTAAATATCAAATGATTAATAAGATATACATTACTTAAGACAGAATTAAAAAAATTTTTAGAATATTATTGACAGGAAGTTAATATCCAAGTATTATTGCTTTCAACAACACATTGCAGGCCAAGATTGGAAATAGTAAAAGTGATTGTGTACTTGTAGAGAGCCGATGGTTGGTGTAAATCGGTAGACACACATTTTGAACTCGTCCATGAGCTACTCCCTGAACATAGTAGTAAGGGATGTCGGTTTCCCCCGTTAACAGGATAGACAGTGATAGCTGTCGATAAGTGGACTTTTTCTGTAATGAGAAGGTCAATTAGAGTGGTACCGCGAGCATAAACTCGTCTCTATTTTTATATAGAGATGGGTTTTTTTATTTTTTTAATGACTTTGGCCTACGTGTAGATTTTAGATACTAATTACGACAAAAGGAGTGTTTGAGAATGGGAAGAAAAATTTGGGTGTTTGATACAACTTTACGTGATGGCGAGCAAGTGCCTGGTGCAAAGCTAAATCTGTATGAAAAGGTAGAGATTGCACAGCAACTGAAAAAACTAGGGGTTGATATTATCGAAGCTGGATTCCCTGCTTCATCACAAGGTGATTTTGATGCTGTCAGGGCCGTAGCTGAAAAGGTCGGCAACACGAACGACATCATGATTACAGCATTAGCACGTGCAGTGAAAGCAGATATTGATGCCGTCTACAACGCTGTAAAATATGCAGAAAATCCAATGATTCACATGGTACTTGGAACATCCGACATTCATGTGGAGAAAAAATTCAGCAAATCAAAGGATCAAATTCTACAAATTGGTGTAGATGCTGTGAAGTACGCTAAATCATTATTGCCGCAAGTTCAATATTCCACAGAGGATGCGTCTCGTTCAGATTTTGAATATCTTTGGAAAACAATCGAAGCTGTTATGAGAGCTGGCGCAACTATGATTAATGTTCCTGATACGGTTGGCTTTGCAGAACCAGAAGAATTTGGAGAGATGATTTTTAAATTAAATGACCGTATGAAAAATTTAAACGACAGCGTTCTTCTAAGCGTTCATTGTCACAATGACCTAGGGATGGCAACGGCTAATACGCTTGCTGCCATTAAAAATGGGGCGGATAAAGTGGAATGTACAATCAATGGTATCGGTGAACGTGCAGGTAATGCTGCATTAGAGGAAGTTGTCATGGCGCTAAAAACTCGTAGCTCTGTCTACAATGCTGAGACACGTATCAATACAAAAGAGATTATTAATACTTCACGCCTTGTTTCTAGCTTTATGGGCCTAGATGTCCAGGTCAATAAAGCTATTACGGGAGATAATGCGTTTGCTCATTCTTCTGGTATTCATCAGGATGGTTTGCTAAAATCCCGTGATGCTTATGAAATTGTCCATCCTGAAGACGTAGGTCTTGATGATATGGAGCTAGTACTGACAGCTCGCTCTGGTCGCCATGCAGTAAAAAATGCCCTTGAAAAATTAGGGTTTACTAATCTTTCTACAGATGAATTTGAAGGCATTTTTGAAGGCTTCTTAAAGCTAGCGGATGCGAAAAAGGAAGTATATGATCACGACTTATACGTTATTGTGGAAAGCTATTATGAAAAACATGATGCCAATAATAAAAATGCCACACATTATAGTGACCAATTCTTTGATATCGACGATCTACAAGTCGTCAGCAATACAAGCTTCCCTTCTGCAAGTGTGAAAGTTCGTAAAGGCGGCGAAGTCTTTAAAGCAAGTGCAGTAGGCTCTGGCCCAATCGATGCCTTATATTCAGCCATTGCAGAAATTACAAACATAGATATAAAACTAGTGGAATACAATATCAATAGTGTTTCACGAGGCAAAGAGGCTTTAGGTAAGGTGAAAATTACGATTGAGTATGATGGCGAAAAGTATATTGCCAAAGCAGCTGATACAGATATTCTAAAGGCAAGTGCCTTAGCCTATATTAATGCTATCAATAGCATTGTTGTGGCAAAATTAACACCTGTTATGAATTAAATTGAATTGAAAAAAGCAGTATGGCGTATGTGAACTGCCCCGTAAAAGTTAGACATCAATCTAACTTTTTGGGGTCAGATCATATGAGTCATACCGCTTTTTCAAATCTAACGACTGTCCCTCACTAATTTTTGATACTCTTCTTCAATTCGTTCAATGTCAAGACGGTCAAACAAAGGAGCTACTGCTTGAATCATTTGAGGCAATTCTACTTGTTCATGCCACATCATTCCCTGTATGCCTAACATATTCCTTACCTTCTCTGCTGAAAATGGTAAGAAAGGATGCAGTAGCTGTCCTAAATTAGCAATAATATAGACACAGGTTGCTAGTGTACGATTACCAGCCTCCACATTTTCTTTTACTTGTTGCCATGGCTGTTGTTCGTCAAAATAGCGATTAGCCCCTCGAATATACTCAAAAATGGCTTCTAACGCTTGTTTAAAATGCCCTCCTTCAATCAACCTGCCCGCTTCATTAAACAGCTGAACTGTTTGTTTACGAATATTGTTATCTACTTCAGCCTGTGGCACCTGACTAGCAAAGGATTTCTCAATAAACTTCAATGTACGATTGACAAAATTACCATAGGCACCGAGTAATTCACTATTATGACTGTAAATAAATTCTCGCCATGAAAAATCTGTATCACGGTTTTCTGGCGCATTCATCGTTAAGAAGTAGCGAATGGCGTCTGCGTCATAACGACTTAAAATATACGGAACCCACACAGCCCAATTTTGACTAGTTGATAATTTTCGTTTTTCTAATGTTAAATATTCGTTCGATACGATATGTGTTGGTAATGCTTGCACCCCAATTCCCATTAAAATAGCTGGCCAAATAACCGTATGGAAAGGAATATTATCCTTCCCATGGACGTAATACGAAATGGTCTCTTCATTCCATAAATCCTCAATCGCTATTTGATGCTCTTTTGCCCACTCTAGACTTGCTGATAGATAACCGGCTACTGCTTCAATCCATACATATATTTTTTTTCCTTCAAAGCCTGGCACTGGGACATCTATACCGTTTGGTAAATCTCTTGTTACTGCTCGGTCAGGAACCCCTTCTGCCAAGTAACGCTCCGTTAAACCTAAAGCATTATCTCGCCAACGTTTATTGGTCTTCGCTTCTGCCACATAAGACTCCAATCTACCTTGAAATTGACTAAAGGTAAAATAAAAATGCTCTGTCTCACGAATAACAGGCTCATTTCCACATATTTTGCAACGTTTATCTATTAAATCCAGTGGGTCTAAAATTTCTGAGCAGTTATCACATTGATCTCCCCTTGCTTTTGCACCACAATTTGGGCAAATTCCCTCAACAAATCGATCGGGTAGAAATTGTTGATCTGTCTCACAGTAAGCCTGTTCAATTTTCTTTTTGTATAAAAAATTGTTTGCTAGTAGCTGTAAAAATAGGCCCTTTACGGATTCATGATGGTGTTCTGCATCTGTTCTAGTGTATAAATCATAGGTAAATCCTAAATCACGAAAGCACTGCGTAAATTCAGCATGGTAGTGATTGGCAATGGCCTCTGTTGTTGTATTTTCTTGTGCTGCACGAATAGAAATAGGTGTACCATTACAATCACTGCCTGATACATATAAAACCTGCTCACCTTTTTGTCGGTAATATCTAGCCAAAATATCACCTGGTAATAGTGCGGCAACATGCCCTAAATGCAAAGAACCATTTGCATATGGCCAAGCGCCTCCAATAACAATTGTCATTCTAGTTTGCTCCCCTCACTAAAAAAATGGTAAAAAAAATCGTCCTAATCAAATCTGATTAGGACGAGTATACCCGTGTTACCACCTATATTTACAAATAGCTCACACTATTTGTCTCCATCAGTACGTCTCCATTCAAAATGAGAGATACTGCCGCTGTTGTAACGAGTGCCCATCTCGTCGTAATCTACTGGCTAAAAAGCTTTCGGTACGAAGCTCAAAGGTCATTTTCAAAAGGGTTCATTTACCTCATTTCCACCAACAGAGGCTCTCTACAAAATGCTGATCCAATTTACTTTTCCTTTTCAATGCTTTTCCTATAGGATTGGCACTATTTTACGCTTTCTAGTGATGAAATGCAATGATTGTCGTTAAATCAACTCTATTTTTCGATAAAGATTAAAATTTAAGCGATTAATTGAATGTGATGTTTAATAACGCTGTTAAATCATCTATTATAATGTCTGCCTTTTGCAATTCGTTATCCTGTGCAAAGTCAAAACGAACGCCTATCGACTGTAGTTGATTGTCATGTGCAGCCTGAATATCCGACGAACGATCTCCCACCACTACCCCGTTCTGGATTTCATTTTCTTCTACAACTCGTTTTACTAGATCTGATTTATGCCCACTTGCAATAGATTGAATGCTGTAGATTCCCTTTATAAAACGCTCTAATTGATAGGTTTCAACAATCGCCCGTAAATAGTCAACCTGTCCATTACTCGCTATGTATAACGGATAATTCTCTGATAATGCTGCAAGAGTTTGTTCAGCATGTGGATATAAAGCTCCCTGATGATTGCGTATTTGCTCAATCAGCTTTACATGGAATAAAACATTGCTCTCTTCACGTATCTCTATTGTATGCATAGGACATAATGTTTCCCACACAACAGGTAAAGGAACGCCCATTATTTCTCGGTATTTTTCTATCGGTGTTTCTCCTTGCCACAAGCCACTTGTCCGTAGCACATCAAATGTTGCGTCGAGCGCAGGCTCTAAAATAAGATTTGTTTGAAATAATGTGCCATCCATATCAAAAATAAAAGCTTTGTTCATAGAATCACTCCCAGATTAATTATCAAAAAACGTCATGTGGTGCTTTTCCTGCTTATAATAAGCCAAACGATCTTGCAAAGTTCCTGTATGAAATTCAAATTTATGGCCATCAGGGTCTGTAAAGTAAATCGATTTTTTGTCCTTCTCATCTCTTTGACGACCCGTTAAAATATTGACCTTTAATTGTAGCAATTTATCATACATTTTATTATAGTCATCCTCACAGATAGTAAAGGCGATGTGGGTATAGGAATGATGGATTTCATTCCGTGGTATATCCTTCTCTACATTCAGGGCGAGCCACAGCCCATTTACATCAAAATAGGCTGTGCTTTTCCCCTTTACTAGCAATTTAGCATCGAAAACACTTTCATAGAATGCGATGGATTCCTCTAAATTGGATACAGAAAATAGTAAATGATTAATATGTTGAATGGTCATAACTGAGCTCCTAATGCTTATTTTTTGCCTTTTTTTATCCCTTTAGAAATCTGCTTCCATTTACGTTGCTCCTCAAGTTTCGCCTGTGCATTGGTTTTGCGTTCCATATAAGCTAATTCTCTTTGGAGCTTAAAGTAGCTTTGGAGACGATATTGATCCAACTCCCCATCAACAATAGCTTGTTGGACTGCGCAATACGGCTCTTTTTGATGGGTACAATCACGATAGCGACAAACCGTTGCTAGTTCCTCAATATCTTGAAAGCTTGAAGCTAAACTATCACCTTGATCCCATAATTGAAGCTCACGCATCCCTGGTGTATCGATTAAACAGCCCCCATCTGGTAATATGACTAACTCTCGATGAGTGGTTGTATGACGGCCCTTAGCATCCTCCTCACGAATACCAGCAACCTTCATCAGCATCTCTCCACACAAAGCATTTGTTAAGGTCGACTTCCCTGCCCCTGAAGAGCCTAGCAATGCCCCTGTTACTCCCTCCTTGAACAATGTCTTAATTTCCATTAAACCTTCGCCCGATATTGCACTCGTCACAAAAATATCTACACCAAATGCTACAGACTCAACTTCTTGTACCAAGCTTGCAGTATCCTCACATAAATCTGCCTTCGTCAGGACAATCACTGGCCTTGCCCCTGAATTCCAGGCAGCTACTAAATATCGCTCCAAACGACGAATATTAAAATCAGCATTTAAGCTCATGACAAGTAACACAATATCTACATTCGATGCAACAATTTGTTCTTGAATTTCCAAACCTGCAACTTTGCGTGAAAAGACAGATTTCCGTTGAAATAATTGATGAATAATTGCACGTTCCTCACCAGGCATTTTCTCTACTAGCACCCAGTCACCTACAGCTGGATAATCCTCTCTTGCTAAAGATGTATAAGCATAATGACCAGCAATTGTCGCAAGCCATTCGCCCTCTTCGGCTAACACTCGGTAAGAATGCTTATGCTCCAATGTAACCCTTGCAGGTACACAATTCTTCAATTTAGGCTGTTTTTTCATCTCCATCATTTGCTCTTCAAAATACGTTGTAAAACCTACTGTTGTTAAATTCAATTTATTTTCCTCCTAAACGTACATATCCTTGATGCCTCAGCGTAATGTCTGTAATATCCGCCAGAGACTCTATCGTCATTCAGCATTTTTTGAACCACGATAAAAAAACCTTGTAGCTGCAATTCGGCAGTTACAAGGTTCACAAGCACGTTTAAAAGATATACAAATACCCGAGCTATAGCACGGCGTTATTTTGTATATTTTAGGCGTGTGAAATGGAACAAACCGAATTGCAGTTCGCTAAAAATAGATCTATTCATCATGTCACATCACCTTCTTTCCATTTAGTTGTTATCAATATAGCTAAATTTTCAGAAATTGTCAATTATGATCTTATAAGCATTTATTCTAATCCTCGACGCATAGAATGAACAAGACCACTAAATGCGAGGAGATGTTGAATTGCCTAAAATCATTTCTATTAGCACACATCAACCACCTTACACATTACAGCAATCAAATGCAGAGGAACTAACAAAAGAGCTTTTCTATGCAAAAATCCCAAAACTAGAGCGCTACTTAAAGGTTTTTGAAAATGGTGGCATCGACACCCGCCATTTTTGTGTTCCATCAGAATGGCATCGTACGAATCACTCCTTTGAGGAACGCAATGATTTATATATTGAATTAGCTACACAATACAGCGTGAACGTCATCCAGGCATGTTTAGAAAATGAAGCTTTTTTATCTTCACCCATTTCTCCCGAAGAGATTGATGCCATCATTTTTGTCAGTAGTACTGGCATTTCAACACCAAGCATTGATGCGCGTGTGATGAATAAACTTCCCTTTTCAGATCGACTGAAACGTATTCCACTATGGGGGTTAGGATGTGCTGGCGGAGCAGCAGGTGTAAGTAGAGCCTTTGATTTTTGTAAAGCCCATCCACATGCGAAGGTGCTTGTCGTTTGTGTCGAGTTATGTAGCCTCACTTTTCAGCCAAATGATTTTTCTAAAAGTAATTTAATCGGTGCTTCTCTTTTTGCAGATGGTGCTGCTTGTATTCTCGTTTGCGGAGACGATTTAACCATCGATACAAAAAAAACAACACCTTCTATTTTGGCAACAGGCTCTAAATGGATGCCAGATTCAGAAAATGTGATGGGTTGGAATGTAAAAAACAATGGACTTCATGTTATTTTTCAAAAAAGTATTCCTGCCATTATTACTAATTGGCTCGGTCCATTCATTGAAAAATTTTTAATGGAACAAGGACTGTATAGTGAGCAACTTACTCATTTCATCGCTCATCCTGGAGGGAAAAAGGTTTTAAAAGCTTATGAAGATACACTTTATTTGTCTCCCCAAAAAACCGACATTTCTCGGGAAATATTGCGCCAACATGGCAATATGTCATCACCAACTGTGTTGTATGTATTAGAGCAATTTATGCTACATGAAGGACAAGTGGAGGATACAGGTTTACTCGTCGCTCTTGGCCCTGGTTTTTGTGCAGAAGCTGTATTATTAAACTGGAGGGAGTAACATGATCTTCTATCTTATTTTAACTATTGTCATTCTACAAAGACTGACAGAGGTTGTCATTGCCAAACGCAATGAGAAATGGATGTTTTCACAAGGAGCCTATGAAGTAGGTGCCTCTCATTATCCCTATATGGTCACAATGCATGTTAGTTTTTTTCTGTTTTTAATTGTAGAAATCGTCACAAATAACAATGGTATCTCGCCCTTATTCCCATTATTTTTTATATTATTTATAGCTGTGCAGGCCTTAAGGATTTGGTGTATTCGCTCTTTGGGCTCCTTTTGGAATACAAAAATTCTTATATTACCTGATGCTCAAGTTGTCCGTAAAGGGCCATATGAATATATGCGTCATCCCAATTATGCGGTAGTTTGTTTGGAAATCCTTTTACTACCTCTCATGTTTCAGGCTTACTTTACAGCATTTTGTTTTACATTATTAAATATTACAATGCTTTCTGTACGAATTCCTATAGAAGAAAAAGCATTACGAGATGCTACTAATTATAATCGTGTGTTTCAAAAGAAGATTTCGGAGTCTTAACCGAAATCTTCTTTTTCTTCTTAATGCCATTCCCAGTTGAATGGGTCCTGTAGACGCTCCCAAGGATTATGGAACTCTTCATCCGTTAATAAACAGTTGTCCAATTGTTTGATAATATCTTCTCGATTTAAATCAACCCCAATAATAACAAGCTGTGTCATTCGATCTCCAAATTCTTCATCCCAATCCTCCAATACTTCAGGACTTTGCTGAAATACATCCTGCTGCTGTGCTTTAGGTAGGGCTGCTACCCAATAAGAAACAGGTTCAATTTTTGCAGATGACCCCGCCTGAGATAATAATAGTGCAACATCCTGATGTCTTGCACTCCAAACAATTCCCTTTGCTCGTACAATCGATTCTGGCATTTGATCACACCACTCGACAAAACGCATCGGATGGAAGGGTCTTTTGCTTTTATAGGTGAATGAAGATATCCCGTACTCCTCTGTCTCTGGTGTATGATTTTCATGACCAAGCTCTAATTCCTTTAACCAACCAGCCGACTCTGAAACCCGTTCAAAGTCAAAGCGACCTGTATTTAAAATATCTGCTGGATCAATCACACCGTTTGTTGTACGAATAAGTTTCGCTTCTGGTTGCAATGCACGCAAAATACGTTCTAACCGTTCAAGCTCCTCTGCCGATACTAAATCACACTTATTTAAAACCAGAACGTCACAAAATTCAATTTGATCAATGAGCAGATCCGCAACATCACGTTCATCTAATTCACCAACCGCTTCCTTACGCTCTAATAAGCTTTCCCCCGACTGAAAATCATGCCAAAAGCGATGTGCATCCACGACAGTAACCATCGTATCTAATTGGCAAAACTTCGTTAAATCGATGCCAAGCTCCTCATCTAAATAACTAAATGTTTGTGCAACTGGAATTGGCTCACTAATCCCCGTCGATTCAATCAAAATATAATCAATATTGCCAAGCTTCGCAAGACGTTCCACCTCCTGCAATAAATCCTCTCTTAATGTACAACAAATACAGCCATTGGATAGCTCTACAAATTTTTCCTCTGTACGCGATATACCGCTGCCATTAGCAATCAGCTCCGCATCAATATTAATTTCACTCATATCATTCACAATAACCGCGACACGTAAATCCTTGTTGTTTTGCAATACATGATTCATCATAGTTGTTTTACCAGAACCTAAATAACCACTCAATACTGTAACGGGAATTCTCTTTGTCATTATTACAACTCCTTAAATCGTAATCATTACTATTTACAATTTGTAATTAAATCATACAACATTGGAAAATGCAAAGCTTTTTATTACTTACAAAAATAAACTTGACAATATTCGGTGAGAAATATATCGTTTAAATCGTAACAATTACTATTTATAAGGAGGATCATACATGCGTGTTCAAATAACACTAGCCTGCACTGAAACAGGTGATAAAAACTATATAACGACTAAAAATAAACGCAATCACCCAGAAAGATTGGAGCTTAAAAAATACTCCCCTCGCCTGAAACGCGTAACCGTGCATAGAGAAACAAAATAATTTTGCAATGGGATAAATTTGGAGTAGTGCTGATGCATTTATTGAGTGGATTTCTCTATTGTTGGAGCAGGGGCGATACCGTTTGAGCGAGGTTATCTAATTTTGGAGCAGGTGGGGCCAGTTTCCACACTTTGAGAGCGCTGTTGGCAAACCTTTGAGCGACCTACTCTATTTTGAGAACGAGGTTTAGCTCTTCTTCGAGCGGAGCTAAAGCAGCTTTCCCTTCCATCAAACGTAGCACCTCCAACATCCCTTCCAATCGAGCAACTAAAAAATGACTGTTTCAAAGGTATACATTTTGAAACAGTCATTATAAAATTCTCAGCTATACTTGCCTTCTATTGATTTCTAAAGCTAGCTCGTTCAATTTTTGATCTAATTCATCGAGCATCCTTAATCTGAAATTTATTTGTTCATCTATCTGGACTTGCTGCTTTATCGATGAGCTACTACCATCAGATTGATTTTTGAATTCAACTAATTCATGTTTTAATCTTTCAATTTCTAAATTTTTCATCTCCAACTCTCTTAATAGTTGCTGTTGAAGGCTGTCCGCTTCTACTTTATCCCTATGATATGTTTCTAGTGCCTCTATAATATGCTTCATTTGTTTACCTGTTACTGTTGTATAGTCGCTTATTTTTTTATCTAGACCTTCAATAATAGCTTTATCATTTGTCTCAATCGAAGCTTTATGTGAGACTTGAACACTGTTCTTCAATGACTTATTTTCAGCTCGCAATTCGGCAACTTCCTTTAATAACGCTTCTATGGATGCAATTTGTTTTTTTCTTTGTCCTTCTCGTTTTTGAATTTCTTCATCATAGACTTGAAGCTCTTTGTCAAAGTCTCTTTTCAACTTTAATAGCTCCATCGAAAGATCTTTTCTTAGTCTTGTTAATTGTATATTTTCTCTTTCGAGCCGCAGAACTAAAGCATAATAATCACTATCTCTAAGCCTTTTCACTTCATTTTTATACTTGGCTAATTCGGCCCTTAAAAAAATAATCATTTGTTGGAGCTGTATCGGATCATTGTTTTTCACAATATCATTGTCCATCATCACACCCCCTAGCCAGAATACCTTTTTAGTAAATCAACCACCTCTTCAAACTGCATTCTACTTTCCTCTAGTATTTCATCCAACTGCTTTATCCACTCCGCTTCTTGTTGTGGATGTTGTAATTGTTCAGCATCACTCTTTTCGCCTAAGACAAGAGAGGCGATTAATAAATGTAATGTACTTTTTTCAAGAAATGCAAAGCTATTATCCTGTTCATTACGACGACTTAGTTGCTCCTTCAATAATTGATGGAGTACACTACCAAACTCTTGTTTTTCATTTTCACTCATTGTCTTCCTCCTGTGTTTGGCCCATTCCATTGAGATTAATCGGATTTAAAACGACAATACCATCTGTGAGCTGATCGCAATATGTAAAACCCATAATAGTGCCTGAATATGGCAAATTATGTGACCATTTTACCTGAAAATTAGTAAATGAAATAGTTTCATTCGGTTCGATTGTTGATTTTCCTATGGGTTTCAGCCAGTACTCCTCTTTGCTTAATTTATCGTTAAAACGTTCCCAGTTGCTCTGTCCCTGTGTCTTAAAATTTGGCGTGAAATTTTCATGAACATATCTCCCAGAAAAGTAAAATGGCGATTCCTTCGGTAATGTTATACACAGATAGGGGTTTGTAATAGCAGTACTACCGATATTGCGAATATGATAGGAGCCTAAACATAAACTTTCTTGTTCAGGATCATAAGAAATATTGAACGAGGTTGTAAAATAACTAATGAGGTTGACCCTGTTTGGAATGGTCAGCTCCTCGACCAGCTGTTTAATTTCATAAACATAAGCGTTTGTTTGTTCTTTTAGTGCCTGTATCTTGTCTTCTACACGATTGTTCACTCTGTACCTCCTTACTATTTTCCATCAATTGTGCCTAGGCGTAACGGTATCCAGATTATTTTGGAAATCTGCGACATCTGCTGAATTAAAATAAAAAAAAAGAGAGGATTATCCTCTCTTCATGATATGACTTTCCTCTATTTGTTAGCACCGTTAACCTAAAGTTGGGAAAATAATAGGGCACTGTTGTGGACGAACTGCAGTTGGACATGAGAATGGTAAGTCTGCTCTTGGTTCGCAGAAAGTTGCTAAAAATTCCACAGTAACTGGGAATGTAGACTGAATGCTTTGACAAACGGCAACAGTAATTGTTAACGCAGAAAACGTAATTGTACCTGTTCCAGCTGCAAGTGTTCCAGTTGTACATACGAAGCAATCTAAATCTGTGTATAAGATTTCAACATCTGTACCTTTAGGAGCACATAATGTCACTTGCTCACAGCGAGAAACTGGAATTTCAGCGCTTGTGAAAACAGTACCATTAGGTAAAGTAACGACAATCGTTAGAATGAAGTTCTTTTGAATATTTAAATGTTGCAGACAAACAGTTGATCCATCAATAGAGAATTGACGATTCTCACGGTTCAGGATCACAATTGGGTTTGTAGCAGCTGGAATTACTCTACATGTAACAATTGCACCAGTTAAGTCAGTCGTTGGTGTTACGCCTGGGAATGTAATTGCTCCAGTAGGAGAAATATCAAATGACATTTCTTTTACAATCCAGTCATATACCTTATCGACATTTATACAAATTAGTTCCTGCGCCTGGGATGGCATATGCTCTTGCATCCTTTTGACACCTCCATAAAATTTTTATCTTTCGTTTGTAGCATATGTTTTTCAGCTATAAGTGCATGGGCTAACAAATAGTTCCTTATGATATTTGTTAAAATCAGCAAAGGATCATCTTTTCACACACTTTCTTCTTTATTGGAAGACTAAAATGTTGGAAGGACCGGTATATTTGTAACAGAAAGCCAATATTTTTAATAAACTAATAATGGACTGAAAGGGGTGAACTACAATGGAAGAGTCAAAATTGTATACCACTCAAGAAATTGAAACATTAAAACAAAAAATTGAAGCCTACAGAGAATCGTTAACTTCATTAAAGATGGGGACATCAATTGAAGATTTCCTTTATATGAAGCAGGAGTTTGATGGACTGAAAACACAGATGGTCCATTTAGAAGGGATCACAGAGACATTAGATAGTAAACAAAATTCGTATATAAAAGGCTATGATGACCAAATAAAGCTTCTTTCAACACAAATTGAGTCTTTGAATCAAACCATTGAAGGAATGAATCAAGAGATTTTAGCGGTTTTAAACAAATTATTAACAGTTGAAGAAAATGATACAACAACCATTCCTTCCTCCATTGAATTGCCTTCTCAAACTTCGGCTACTCTTTTACCTAGACAACCTAGAATGACTCAGACAACAGATCAAACGACGATTACATCAGCACAGCCCTCTTATAGACTACTGCAAAGTTTGGCAGGTAAAGCTACAAACCACCAACTAAATGTAAATAATGGCACTCCTTCTCCTCGCAATGATCTAGATGCAGCTAAGCCTGAAGAGCGGCATTTTAATCAACAATATTTTCAATCAATTAATACTCACCCAAGCCAAATATACAATGGTTTATACAGAAACACGACAGTTGAATCCACCTTCCATTTTAAAAATGCTACGGATGCAAAGGAAGTTCCAGTAAGTGTTTATGACCCATCTGCTGTACAGCCTACTTCAAGTGATGAAAACATCGAGAATAATTCTTCTATTGTTCATGAATCGGTTAGCATTGGAACGGAAATAGTAGACGATCCTATCGAGGCTATGCATATTGAAAAAGAGGATAACAATCTAGAGTTTCCCCAAATATCTAAAGAATCGTTTGAACAAGTTATTTCGGAATTACCTAGCGAGCCTGTTAGTCAAGATATGACAGCAATAGTTAAAGAACCTCTCGACCAAGTCATGTCAGAAACAATAGCTGACCCTGTTGACACTTATCATTCTCCTTCTTTAGAAACCGAAGAGTTTGTTGAAGTGTATCATACTGGAGCAGCCTATGAGGTTCATTCGTCCCTTGAAGAAGAGAATAAGCATCCTGAATCTGTCAATAAGCCGATTGAAGAAGAAAATAAGAAGGGCAAGAACTCATTTTTCGATTTCTTTAAAAGATGGAGTTAACTTATTCATTTTTTTAAGCATCCACCATGTATTTTCATACATAGTGGATGTCTTTTTGTTTCCAATAAAAGCTGTCTTTAAGAAATTATCGAATTTGTAGGTTTAGAAGATAATTGCCCTTAACCCCCAATCTGAAATGAATAGAATAATGAAGAAAGGGGGTGTAAAAATGTGTTTTAATAATTCAATGTGTGGCTGTTCAGGTAACGGTCATGGGAATGGTGAATGTAGCGCACTTGGACCATTTGTAGCGATTGATGCAGCATGTATTACTCCACCAGTAGCAACAGGCTCACTCATCCCATTCGCTTCTGGAACAGTTCCAGTTATATTAGTATCACTTGCTACAGGTTTAGTGGATACAGTAAGCCTTGTGGGATTCGGTACATCTATTCCAGGCGTATCCCTTGTAGGTACTAATATTGATTTATCAGCATTAGTTGGAACAGAAGCTTTTTCTGTTTCTAGAGCAGGTTCCATTACATCTATTTCAGCTACATTCTCTGCAACTGTTGGTGTAACTATAATAGGCTCGGCAACAGTTAGAGCACAAGTTTATCACGCGGTAGCAGGAAGCAATGTCTTCACTCCTACAACAGCATTTGTTGACTTAGCACCAGCTCTTTCAACAGTAGTTCTAGGTACTCTAGCAAGTGGTACAGCGAATGTTACTCCAGTGCCAGTATCTGCAGGTGACCGTTTATTAATGGTGTTCTCCGTTACTTCAACAGGAGTACTTACAACTCTTACTGGTAACGCTAGTGCAGGCATTACTATCGTATAAAATATACTATAAAGTTAAGAAAGCAAATAAGTGATTTCCAGTAACCAGGAAATCACTTATTTCTTTCACAAAATACTATTCTTTAGTTCGTCAAAGCATTCTGAATATGTGCCAAATGATGCTTACCGTGCCATGCATAAAGACCAATTGCATGTTCCAATGTTGTTAGCCCTGAATCAGGATGGTGAAAGGCTCTTTGTAATTGTTCATCCGTTAAGCTTGTCAGTAAATAAACCCAACGTTCATGTAAATGTTCAATTAAATTAAAAGAAGTTGCTACTGGCATTTCAGAATCTGGTAATTGTGCCCATTCCACTTCATTATATGGCTTAATGGTAGGGACATCCTCTGTTAGTGCTAGCTTAAAACGGATATAGCTATTCATATGACTATCGGCAATATGATGGACTAGCTGCGTAACTGTCCAGCCATTCTCACGATAGGATTTTGCCAATGCTTGCTCGCTTGCACCACTTAATGCTTCCGCCAGTTGTTTTGGTAATAAACGAATGTCTACAATCCATTCCTGTACTTGCTGTGGAGTCATTTCTTTTGGGAATTGAAATTGTCCAATAGGGTATCGTAAATCTGTCATAGTGCTATCTCCTCCGTTTCTATTCTCTTACTTTTTCATAATACCATTAACTGTATTGCCTATTAAAATAGACATTGTTTTATAACGTTACTTCCATTTGCTTCTTTACGACCTCAACCAAAGCCCTTAGTGGATGAATAATTGCTTGAGCGGTGTGCTCTTCAAATTGTCTTGCCGCATCCATCATTGAGAGCTGAGCTACGGAGATGGCCTTTTGCTCACTCATTAACTTATGTAGAGCTTGTGAAATAGCATCATTATAAGCTTTCTTTTTCCCTTGCATAATGAGATCAAATGTCCCTTTGATGATTTTTGCCTCAACATTTACTGATTTACCATGCTGCCCAGCATATTGGTGAAGTCTTGCCATCGTTCCTTCTACTGTTGCAGGATTTGTAAAAAGAATAATTTGAGGCTGTTGCGCATTACATATGCTTTCAAAAAAAGGCTCGTCAATCTTTATAATGGGTATCGAGGCATTGAACACAGCCTCATTCTCTAATAAAGCAATATAATTTGTACACGTTATTAAGATGGCATCCACATCACAGCTAATAATCCATTCTATTTGCTCCTTAACCTTATATGCTACACCATCACTACCTTTCGACACATGCTGTAAAACGCCAGGATCTACAAAATGAAGCAGCTCTAAATCTTCCTCACTTTGAAAAGCTTGCTCTATGTACTCTATATTTGAATGATGAGCATGCAAGCAGCCAAGTTTTTTCATCAATAGTCCCCCCTCTTTCCATTGTAGCTATAGCTAGCTGCTCTCCCATTTCTTCATTCGTTACAACATTACCCAACGAGCAGTATAATTCAATATTTCGTAGAACACTTATACATACTTTACACTAAATTCCTTTTCTTATTATATTAGTGCATATTGTTCAAGTTTAGCGATCAATGCTTTTGCTTGTCCCAGTCCTTGTTTCTCAGGAATAACCGATAGCCTAAAGAAATAAACCTCTGTGTACTAAAAGTAAACCTCTCTATATACCCAAGAAAAGCCTGTTCAATTAACTCTGTCGTTGCACTTAGTGTTCTAGAGCTTTTTAGTACTCTTGCAAAACCTGTAGCATCAACTTATATATTCATTGGTGCATCCTTTATCTCTGCTAAAATTACCTTCATAGCTCAACAACTCTTCAATCACCTTTCTTCATATATTTAAACAAAAAGAAACCGTATTATTCACGAATACGGTTTACTGCTTTAATTTTTTTCTTTATTTTTTGCTTCCTTTTCAATATGCTTTCTTGCTATTTTTAAACGTTGAATGTCCTTTTTCTTCAGAGGAATAACTTCATCCTTCATCATTTTAATGTATGAAAACATGAGTAACAGTAAAATCACGGTAAAGGGCAAAGCGGCAATTAACGAGGCGGTTTGCAATGCTTCAAGCCCTCCTGTATACAATAAAACACCTGAAATTGCAGCCATTAAAATACCCCATACTAGCTTCGATAATATTGTCGGATTTAAAGAACCTTTTGTTGTCATACTTGCCATAATGAATGTGGCCGAATCGGCAGAGGTAATTAAAAATATAACGATTAACAGTATTCCAATCACAGAGGCAAGCGTTGAAACTGGCAAGTGTTCTAACAACTGGAATAGGGCAACAGTTACATCATTATGAACAGATTGAGCGATTTCTGCATCTTGATGTAAATCAAACCACATAGCTGTTCCACCGAATGTGGCAATCCAAAAGCAAGCAATAATAGGCGGAATAATTAATACTCCTATAATGAATTCTCGAATGGTCCTCCCCTTGGATACACGGGCAATAAAGGAGCCAACAAAGGGTGACCAAGCGATTGCCCAGGCCCAGTAAAAAATCGTCCAATCCTTCACCCAAGTTCCCCCAACATATGGCTGCATTCTTAAACTGTATTGAATAAAGTTAGAAATGTAATCACCTATCGCTAATGTAAACGTCTCAAGTATGAAAATCGTTGGACCTGTAATAAAAACGAATAACAGTAAGACAATCGCTAAGGTCATATTGACATTACTCAAAATCTTCATGCCCTTTTGAAGTCCTGTCGTTGCAGACAACATATAGCCAATAAACATGATAAGAATAATGGCTACTTGCAAGATAAATGTATCCGGCAAACCAAAGACGAAAGTCAAACCTCCGTTCGTTTGTAGCACGCCAAGCCCTATGGATGTGGCTACCCCCATAACTGTAGCAATAACCGCAAGAATATCAATCGTTCCTTTAACGACTCGATTTGTTCCCGTTATAGGCTCTAAAGCGGTAGAGATGAGCATGTTTCTTTTTTTATTGAATTGAACATAGGCCATAACAAGCCCCAATATAGCATAAACAGACCATTGGCTTAATCCCCAATGAAAGAAGGAATAACCCATCGCCAATCTGGCTGCATCCGTTGAAAGAGGTTCTGTGTCACTAAAAGGTGGTGAAAAGTAATGACTCATAGGCTCAGCCACTCCCCAAAAAACCAGTCCGACACCTAGTCCAGCTGAAAAGAGCATGGAAATCCATGTTAGAAAACTAAATTCGGGACGACCATCTTCCGATCCTAAGCGAATGGTGCCATATTTGCTAATTGCCAAGCCAAATAGAAAAATAACGATAATAAAGACTGCCATTAAATAAAACCAACCAAAATAATCCGTTGTCATATGAAATACGCTGTTTGCTACGTTCTTAAATTTTTCCGGTATCGTTGCTCCGATAATGACTAAAAGTAAAATTGCCCCACTAGAAATAAGAAATACTGGGTTCTTTAAAATTTTATTTTGCATACAGCGCCTCCATTTATCCCAGACAGATGACCAAATTTCCTTTATTATGCGTATAATTCAAGTATTTTATTAATGAAAAAAGAAACCGCATTATCAAAAGACAATGCGGTCTACCTATTATTGTGATTTATGCATAAAACGAATTGCTCTACTCATAACAGTTGGTACGATAGAGGCATGATTTTCATCTAATGCCTCATAAAAATCAACATCCATTATTTTTTCTAACACCGTCGCCATTTGTCGTGCATCATCCACCATAAAGGTTTCAAGTTCACCAGCGCTAATAAACAATGTTTCATTCATATCTTGATGCTCGTTCAAAAATACTGACGCACATTGTACTAATTCATGCTCATTCCACCAAATAGAAGGGCTAATAGCTAGATAGCGTTGGAAGCTAGATTGATGGTGAAATAGTTGCCAAAGCGTAAAATAACCGCCTAAGGAGTGACCAAATAATGCTTGCTGAGCTTTATTTACTGGATAATGAGCCTCAATTATTGGCTTTAACTCTTCCTCTATAAAGCGGCTAAAATCCACTGCTCCTCCAAGCTTTTCATGACCTTTTCCTTTAAATCGTGCAGGATAAATATACGTCTCTGCTGGCGCTGTAAAATCATAAAACCTTCTTTCACGCATATCATCACCATGTTCAATGCCAACAACAATGGCTGGTTGAATTCCTGTTTTCGGTGCATTACGACTTTGTAGACGTACCGCTTCCTTTACAAGATTAAAATAAGATGAGCCATCCAGTACATACAACACTGGAAAACCTTCTTCTGGTGCTTCCTCATTTGGTACAAAGATGTTAATCGTGTACGTATAATCTGTCAATTTTGAAGTTATTTGTTGTGTAGCATACTCTAGTTTAGCTGTACTCATTTGTTATCCTCCTTCAAAATATCATAGCCATAGCATACAGGTGTATTCGTTACAGGATCTTCCATAATGCGAGCATCAATATTAAATACTTTTCGCATCACTTCTGCACTTAATATATCCTGTGGCGTTCCGGATTGCATAATAACACCTTTGCGCATCGCAATAAGATGATCTGAATATCTGGCAGCGTGGTTAATATCATGTAGAACCATCACAATTGTACAGTTGTGCTGCTCATTTAAACTTTTGACAATATCCAATACTTCTAACTGATGTGCCATATCTAAATAAGTAGTAGGTTCGTCCAACAACAAAATATTTGTTTCTTGTGCTAATGCCATAGCTAGCCATACACGCTGACGCTGTCCCCCAGAAAGCTGTGCAAGTTCCCGATTCCGATACTCCATCGTATTCGTAACCGTTAACGCCCACTCAACCATTTCCTCATCCTTATTCGTTAAACGATTGACATTGTTTCGATGTGGATAGCGTCCATACGCAATTAACTCCTCCACTTTTAATTGACCTGGAGCAACAGGTGTTTGAGATAATATGGCTAATTTCTTGGCGATATCTTTCGTCGATAAATTTTGCATGTTTTGCTCCTGCAAATAAACCGTCCCTTGTTGCTTTTTTAAAATACGTCCAATCGTCTTAAGGAGGGTTGATTTACCGCAGCCATTCGGGCCAATGATTGTTGTCACTTTGCCCTCCTCTATCGTTAAATTTAATCCCTCAAAGACACGAACCTGCTCATAACCAGAAGCCAAGTTTTCCATTCTAAATGCAGTTTGCACATCTTTTCCTCCTATGCCTTAGATTTCACCAATAAATACAAGAAATATGGAATCCCAATAATTGAAACAACAATCCCAACAGCCAGTTCCGATGGTGCAAATACGGTTTTGCCGATAAAATCAGCTAAAATTAACAAGCCTGCACCAATTAACGCACTCACTGGCATGACATAACGATGCTGAATACCAACAAGTTGCTTCGCAATATGTGGTGCCATTAAACCGATGAAACCAATACTTCCTGATACGGATACACAAGCACTAACAAGACCGACACTGGCTAATAAAAGCTTCATTTTCTCCTTTTCAACTGCGATCCCTAAACTCGTGATGCTATCCTCTTCAAGCTGAAAATAATCCAGTAAATACGATTTTCTATGCACATAAATGCCTAAGATGACAAGCCAAGGAATCATCGTTAGTACAAAAATCCAATTCGCATTATAAATAGAACCTGCCATCCAAATGGCTGCTGATTCAAAATCTTGTGCACTCATTTTTAAGGATAAGAACAGGGATAAAGCTCCGAATCCACTGTTAATAGCTATACCCGTTAATATTAATCGTTGCATATCGAGATGACCATTTTTCAAAGCAAAAGAAAAAATCAGGATAGCCGCAATTGTTCCACCGATAAAGCCGAACAATGGCATCATTAAAATAGACAGCCAGCTGCTCATATCTGCACTCACTAGCTTTACTTGAAAGAAGAACATAAATATTACGACTGCTGCACCTGCTCCTGCATTTATCCCTAAAATACCTGGGTCTGCTAGTCCATTACGTGTAATACCTTGTAAAACAACCCCTGCCATTCCTAAGCCAATACCAACGAGTCCGGCAATGACGATTCGAGGTAAGCGAAATTCAAAAATAACAAGGTCAAATTTAGAATTTGGCTCAATACGCAATAGTGTTTTGATAACATCCATTACAGACATATCGAAAACACCATTTGTAATATGTAGGTAGCTCGCAACTAAAATCAGTAAAACAAGCATCGACATAGTCAAAAAGAATACACTTGAGGTATTTTTACGCACGTTTTTCACCTCCGTGCTTACGAACTAGATATAAGAAGAATGGTACACCAACTAATGCTGTTAGGACACCAATTGGCGTTTCAAATGGATAATTGACAACACGACTTAAAACGTCACAGAGCGCTAAGAAAAAGGCACCAATGACAGCCGCACAAGGAATAATATAGCGATAATCAACACCAACAAGGAAGCGTGTAATATGTGGTATGACTAACCCTACAAAGGCAATTTTTCCTACTAGGGCAACTGCTGTCCCTGTCAAACATACTACAGCTAGCATGCTAATAATACGCACTGCTTTTGTTTTCTGCCCTAGTCCCATGGCAATATCTTCACCTAGTGAAGTAATGGTAATCGCTTTTGCTGATAATAAAGCCAAGACTAATCCAGTTAAACCAAACGGAATAGAAAGGAGAAGCATATCCATATCTACCATATGTACCTTTGTGTTATACCAAGCACTTACTGTTTGTGATACTTGGAAATACATAGCAATCGCTGTAGCAATACTACTTAAAAATGTACCAATGACCGTTCCTATAATGGCTAGCCTTACTGGTGATAGACCATTGCGAATTAACGAGCCAAAGCCAAAGACAATCCCTGCCCCTAATGCAGAGCCTAGCATTGATAATAGAATCATTTGATAATTTGGTAGCCCTGGAAAAAAAACAATGGCTAATGTGATGACAAATGCAGAGCCATCATTGACACCCATCAACGAAGGAGATGCTAAATAATTTCGTGTAATCCCCTGCATGACTGCTCCGGCCACTGCTAAAAATCCCCCAACTAGCAATACAGCGGCTACTCTAGGAATACGTCCTGTCCGTATAATTTGATGATCAACATTAGATGGATCGAATGCTGTCATCGACTGCCACACTGTCATTGCACTAATATCTTTTGTTCCATATAGAACGGAAACGAGTGCTATAAGGGCAATAAGGAAAGGAGATACCGCTAATATTGAAAATGACACGATGTTTGTTTTTTTCAACTTTCACACCTTTTTCTTTATCCATTTTGCGAAACACAATGTCGATTATTTAGGTGATATACCCTTTGGAAAACAACTGCCCCCAATGAAAAATACGATATTTTACAAAAGGCTGGTAATAGCCCGGTGATATCACCAAATCTACTACCAGCCTGTTTATACTATTTAAGTAATTTTTCAGCTGCGGCATCTAAGAATTTCACCTTAGACCAAGCAGTACCACCTTGTGCTAATGGCTCAATTGTGTTAACGAAAACTTGATTATTTTGTGCTGCCTTTAAGCTATTGAAAATTGGATTCTTTTGTAACTCCTCTAACGCTTTTGGAGAATCCGTATTTTCAGATTCCTCAAATTGTAGGAAAATGGCATCTGGATTTACTTGCGCTAATGTTTCAAGTGATAATTCAGCTTGTGCCTTTGCAGTAGTTAAAACTTCTGGAACTGGTGCTCCTAAATCTTCATATAGTACAGGGTTTAAATACACACCTGCTGGATAGATGTACATCACGCCACCGCGAACACGAATGATTAACACTTGCTTATCTGCTAATTGCTCTTTGGTTTTCACCTGTGCATCAGCAACTTTTGCTTCGTAGTCAGAGATGATTTTCTTAGCATCATCTTCTTTATCAGCTAACTGTGCAAGCAATGTTAGATTTTCCTTCCAGTTTGTTGAAATATGTGAGTATGGAATCATTGTTTGAATTTTTTTCAGTTTTTCAGCCATTTCTTCAGGGAATTTCGAAGTACCCACGATTACATCAGGATCCAGATTAAGAATGGCTTCTGCATTTGGCTCCATTTTATTTCCTACAAGTGTAGCACCTTCAAAATCTGATGCTAGATAAGCAGGGATTTTACCACCAACTTCAAGTACACCGACTGGCTTAATACCAAGCATTGCAGCATCTTCCATAGATTCAAGACTCGCAGCGACAATATTTTTCACTTCTGCTGGAAGCTCATATTTCTCACCTAAGTACGTAATTGTCTGTGTTTTAGATTGCTCAGTCTGTGATTCTGTAGTACTAGTTTCTGCTGTATTAGTAGTTGACGTAGACTCCTCTGCCTTATCCGTTCCACATGCAGCCAAAGATAGTGCTAAAAGTGCTGGAGCACACATTTTAAAATATTTATTCATAGATATTCTCCCCTAACGAGCTCATATTGATAATGATAATCGTTTTCATATGTATGTCAATACATAATTGATACTCATTATCATTTACGGATACTATCCTAACAAAGTGAAAAAAGATTGTGAATGGACGATTTCGAAAATGACATGGATTTTTGCCGATTTCATCAAAAAAAAACCGCTTCTTTTTTATGAAGAAACAGTTTTTATATATAGTTAGCTTCCTCCATTTTTTCCTTTCGATATGCTGAAGGAGACAAGCCTGTACATTTTTTGAAAACTCTACTGAAATAAAAGCAATCTACATATCCGACACATTCAGCTACTTCTGCTACAGGAATCACATCATATTCGAGCAATTCCTTGGCTCGTCGTATACGGTACTCTGTTATATATGTGCTCGGATTCATGCCTGTATGCTGCTCAAACAAATAAGCAAAGCGGCGACGTTCAATCCCAAATTCTCTAGAGATATTTGATACAGAAAGCTGCTCCGCATAATTTTCATGTATATACTGTAGTGCCTGTTCCATTAACTCACTGGCACTATCTAAAACCTTCATTTTTGCCGCTAAAAGAATATTCTCCAGCAAATTCATAAATAAAGCCTTAGACTTAAATATAGCCATATTCCCCGGAAAGGAATAGCTTTCTATTAATTGCTGAACATGGCTAATGATTTGCGAATTAAAGCCTGTATTGATTGGGAAATGTTGCTCTGCTAGCGGAAAAAGAGCTACCTCCTCTATAGGTAGACTATAGTGAACGACTGCATACTCCCAACCTTTGTGACCGATTGCTTTCACTTCGATTGGCATTTGAGGTCCTGCATGGACAATCATTCCTGGCTCCATCACATAGGGAGTACCATTAAAGTTAAAGATCGCACTACCTGCAAGGGGTACAACTAATCCACACTTTTCTGGTGCTGTTGTTCTGCCTCTATCAACTTCACCAGGTTCCATTTTTTTAGTAAAAACATCTGTAAATTTTACAGAAGCATGTGCAAAATAATCAATTAAATATTTGATATCCATTGGCTAACTCCTATACCTGTATAACTTTCTGAAGCTGTGAAAAATGATGTGCATCGTGATTAATTAATCCTACAAAATAGTCGACAATTGTTAGCTCCGACTGCCCAATTTTAAACGATTGCTGCCATTGCTCATCTGTCAATTGTTGTATGGCCTGAAGTAATCGACTCCTCGTGGAAATAAAATCTGTCAATGTTGCAAGCATAGGCTGTTCACGGCTTTTTTTAGCCGCCATCTTATTCAACTGTGCTGCATCAGGTCCTTTTGGTAAAGGTTCCTCTGTAAAAAGAAAAGGAAGTCGATGATTCAAGACAAATTCATCCCATGGCGGAAGATGTCCGATGACCTCAGCAACTGACCATTTTTCAGGTTCGATCGCCATACGCCATTGATTCTCCGATAGTCTCCTCAAATCATTTATCCAGTCAATTGATCTTTCATAATGTTTGATGATATAGATTTTATCTCGTTGCAATAGACTCCCCTTCTTTTTTTACTGAAGATTGATTTCTAATTTTGGCCAACTTACATGCCATTTCTTTTGAAGAATTCTTTGGCGATAAATTGTATAATAATCCTTACTTTCGAGGAAAAATGGTGTCGGCTCTACAATACCAGCTCCTAAATGCCTAATGCCATATGGTGCAGCAATTTCTAGTGAATCATCTATTAATTTTACACCAATTGCCGTTGGGATTTCAGGAAAATGAGCGATTCCATCCACAGCAGATTGATACGGCTTACTACCATTTAGCACATGCATTCTTGCCTGATTTTTCACAGACCACGGCTCATTAGGAGATATCTTTCTAAGTTTCTGTTCATACTGTTTTTCTATGTCTTCTGCTAAATTGATTTTATCAAAATATATCACATCAATATCAGCAATTGGTGTTCTTTCTTCTTTTTCATGAAGATAATCCCATACCATGGAACGAATGACCCCAGCACATACCCACCAATCGGGGAGTTGCAATGTATTGATTGTTGATAAAATATTCATCATCCAATCATCTGCTACTATTAAATTTCTTAGTTCTTCCTCCGTTTGTAGTAATCTCACTCCATTAGCCTCCAATTTATATACCACAGTTATATAAGGGCTGTTCAGCTCACATGTGTCCTCATCTTTGGAAGCTGTACAGGTGCATTTATTGGCTCCCAGTTAGGTTTCCTAGCGCTGCCAAATATTCCGTTAAAAGTAGCTAAAATACTACTAACACTCATTATTTCATTGTTGTTTGTCCAAGTCGCATTGAAAATAATTTAATAGGCACCACTCAAATGTTCATGAATTAACTTCCATTCATCGTTCACCAAAGTAAAAATATTTGTTGCTCTACCACTACCTGATACAAATTTTTCGTTATGATAACCTTCATAGTGATATGTATAAAGACAGGTAGCCGTCTTTTCATCAATTGTTAACCATTTTACATTAGTAGCCGAGTAAACCTCTTCTTTAATGACATGCCACGCATGCTTGAAGTATGCCTCAATCTCTTCTATAGTTGTGCATGTTTTATCAGAAAACCAATAAACCGCTTGTGGATGCAAAATTGCCTTTACTTCTTTAAAATCATGCGTATTTGTTGCTTGTATATAACGTTCTAATGCCTGTTGATGTGTCATTATTTCTCCCCCTTTTTTAACAATATTATCCTAAAATTTCATGATTGTCGTGTGATTTTTTGCTCTAACAGCCTATAATGAAGATAAAACTCTAAAGGCGAAGAATTGAGGAGGAAGCTGATGTTAGCGACTATTGAAAAACAATCTAATCGTCATGTCGTAAAGTACAAACGACCGCTACCACATTCAGTAAACGCAGTTTGGGAAGTGATTACTACCAATGAAAAACTGCAAAAATGGATGAGCAATCTTGAAATCATTGATCTACGTAAGAATGGTAAAATGCGTTTTAATATGAACGATGGAACAAATACCTATGAGGAAATAGCTATAACAGATTATACAGAGAAAAAGGTACTCGAATTTGATTGGGGAACAGATTCCGTAAGATTTGAATTATCTTCTACTGACAATGGCTCGTTATTGCTTTTAGCAGAGACCTTGCACGAGCTAACGGGGCACACTTCAAGGGATTTAGCAGGGTGGCATATATGTCTTGATCTGTTAACAGATTTGTTGGATGGCATTGAACATCATAGCCTTCCAATGGAGGAGTGGCAACAGCGATTCAACGAATACAAAGAACTGCTGGATAGCTATAAAAAAATCCTAGAGTAACCATTACTCTAGGATCACTATTATTGATAAAAGGCAGTGGCTATTTCCAATGCTTTTAAAGGATCTTTGATCGAATCGAGTGTGTAGACAAGCTTTTCATCCTGCCACACGATTAAATTGCCTGTTTGATAAACATCCAGCTGAGCCATGCCATATTGCTTGGGAATAGGCAGCATATGACTCTCTAAATATTCTACTGCCTGCTTAGCAAGTTTTACTCCTGCTTCAGGATTATCAGTTCGTGTATGCGAGGCAATGGACCATCGTCCCTCATTCCAACCAGTCCATAATGAGCCAGCACCCGCATCTTGATAACCTTTTATATTATACCCTAGGTCAATTTTTTGCCCGCCATTTTGACTAAAGTTATCAAATGCAATCTGTGTGCTTGCCCCTTCTGCGCTTTTATATTGTTTGACCAACAATCTTCCAATGACCGTCGCTGAATTCTTTAATCGAATATCATTAATTGGCATATTCTCTTTGCTTTCATAAAAGATAATTTCAACTAGGTCATCATCAGTCCTTGTTGTAGCTGTTAAAAAGCTTCCTTTAGCAATGGGTAAAGCGGTTGGCATTTTTATTGGTACATTCACATGTATTTGCTCCTTTATTTGTTGTAGAGCCTCAGTCTGTGTCATAGATGTATCAGTATTAGATTGTCTTACAGATGTATCGTTCTTATTGTCATGTGCTTGATGATTAGTAGCTTGATCAGCACAAGCACCTGCTATAGTCATACTTAACAACAAAAAGAGAAATATTATTTTTTTCATCGCTTAAACCTCCATTTACCAGTTTACCTATAATCCATATTTTTCCCTGGCAACAGTTTATTTAAACGCTTAGCTATTTAAGCTCATTGATTTGCTTCGTCAGCTCGTTAAACTTTTGGTCAAGCATTGGGTAATCCTTATCCTTAGCTGTCAAAAAGCTCAATTTACCTAGTATCTCTTGTCGTTCTGTTTCAAGCTTTAAACGAAGTGCGACTGTGTCATCTACTTGCTTCGGAGCATCTTTTCTCCATTTTTTCTTTATGTGCTGATTGTCAATCTCCCAAACGCTATTCGTTACTTTTTCTAGAAAGTATCGATCATGGGAGACGACAAGTAATGTCCCATTATATTGCGCAAGTGTTCGCTCTAACTGTTCACGCGAAGGTAGGTCAAGATGATTCGTTGGTTCATCTAAAAGAAGAACGTTTTTGTCCTCTAAAATATAAGCCATCAGTTTACACTTGACACGCTCGCCCATGCTCATCTTGCCTATCGCAGATGTCCAATGTGTTGGTGTAAATCCTAGATTCTTCATCAGATTGCGAACTTTCCCACGCTCTTCAAATGTTTCTTGATAAAAATATTGCTCTGGTGTCTGATCTAGTGGTAAATCAAATACTTCCTGTGTTAAATAACCTATGGTTGCCGCAGGGGATAGCCACACCTCTCCCTCAGCTTCTAGCTTCCCTAAAAGAACTTTTAAAAAGCTTGTTTTTCCGCTACCATTCTTTCCTGTAATAGCAATTTTATCTCCAAATTGAGCAGTGATGCTGACATCTTTCAATAACGTACGATCACCAAAAGATAAAGATAAACGCTTGCTCTCCAATAATCGCTTGCCAACACGTTGATTCGTGTTTAAAGAAAAACGAATGTCTGCTTCAGGCTCCACCGCTTCCATCCTTGCCTTCGCAAGCTCTGCCTCTAATCGCCTCTTCTTAGATTTCACTTGTGCGTCTAGCCGCTTTGCCTTCACACGATGATACTCCTTAAAGCCTTCTAGTTTTGTTGACTGTGCATGACCCTTTTGTGACCAAGATGTGAGTTCCTGCATTTGGGCCTCAATCCGATCAATGTTTTTTTGCTGTTTCTCGTAGGCACGTTGCTGCGTCAATCTTCGGTGCTCTCTTTCAGCCATATAGCTTGTATAATTGCCATAATGTTCAATTAAGCTCTGTTCCTCAATAGACCAAATTTTTGTGGCAACCTTATCTAAAAAATAACGGTCATGTGAGACCACAATAATCGTTCCCTTATAGTTTTGTACTTGTTTTATAAGAAAAGCGGTACTTTGCTCATCTAAATGATTCGTCGGTTCATCAAGCAATAGAATTTGAGCATTCTGAGCAAAACCTTCTGCAAGACGCATTTTAAGTTTCTCTCCACCGCTTAAAGCTGCAAATGATCTATTGGGTACCTGCCATTTTGCCAGCAAATCAGCCTCTCTTGCAGATATTGCTGGTTTGTCAAAATGAGCTAGCTCCTGTTCAACGATTGTGATTTTTACAGCTGATAACCCTTGTATTACTCCCGCAGTTGGCAATAATGCACCTTGAATCAACTGTAACAATGTCGATTTCCCAGCACCATTTCTTCCAATAATGCCGATAACCTCACCTTGTTTTACGGTGCCTGTCACATGTTCAAATAGTAAAGTATCCTTTATTTCATAACGTACATCCTGTAATTTTAAAAGTTCCTTCATAACTATCGACCCTCTCCAGTTGGACGGACAAAAAAATCCCTCCAATTATTTTGGAAGGATTAGTCGCTACAATATCATGCATAAATAAGCTATTGTAATAGCTATATTTATCACTCCAAAAGCAAGTTTTGGAGTAGCTAAAGATTAGCAACTATGGGCCAATATTTAGCTATTATTATGGAAAATGGGCAGACTAATCCTATTTTTGTTTTTCGTGAAATATAAAATTTCATGTGCAAAAAATAAGATTAGTTATTCATTAGCCACCCATCTTCCCTTCATTTTTAGTTACCGTCATTGTAACACCTTTTATTAAAAAATAAAAATCTCTAATCTAGAGTAGGTTTATCTAAAACATTCGTAGGAGCGAATTTGATTTCTTGAAATGGTACGGAAATACCAGCCATATCTGCGGCTCCAGCGGAAACCCGCAATGATTTCCCTTCCTATAGCAGTTGGAAAAAACCAAAAACTCCGACCAGTGTTCATCCAAATATACGTATTTCTAAACAAACAAGAACGTATACCACTTGATCCTACTCGCCATGCAGGAATCGGTGGCGAAAAACCTGGTGGTGTGCTCATGGGCATTTGTCCTGCCGGAGGAGGTCCGAAATGAGTTGGCCCAAATGACGTTGTTTCAAAATCATCATAATCTCCCCAGCCAGGTCTTCTAAAATTATCTTCTCTAAATGGATTATTGTACACACAAACCCTCCTTTTACATTATTCAATATATGTAAAAGGGCGATTAACCGTTGAGCCATTGCCCATCTATCGAAGGTAATCTGTTTCCTATTAATGTATAATGAAAGGGATATTTTTCTAAAAGGAGTCCTTATGAGAAAATTACTGTTACTCTTACTAGCCATTCTTATCGCAGGAAGTATGTGGTTACTGCTTGCTCAAAATCCAGTATCTTCTTCCATTAGTATCCAAGCAAAAATTGCTGACGTGAAAGATTACAAATACTACTTAGATAAAGGCAATGCTGCCATTGGTAAGGACATGACGAAGCTTGATTTAGTGATTGTAGAACCTATTGAAATGCAGCAGAAGTATATCGACAATGCTCAAAAAAGCGGTACTTTAGTGTATGGCTATATTAATGCAATGGAGGCAGATAAATGGAACAAAGCCCTCTACCATCAATTAAACGAAGAAGACTTTTATCGAAACAAACAAGGTGAAAAAGTGTATTTTGTTGAATGGGATTCCTATTTAATGGATATGACTTCGAGTCATTATCAAGAACTTTTACTAACGGAAATCCAGAAGCAAATTGTACAAAAAGGCTTAGACGGTGTGTTTTTAGATACGGTTGGTAATATTAATTCTTATTTACCCCAAGACGAGCAAACACGGCAAAATGAAGCCATGCTATCATTTCTCCAACAAATTAAAAAACACAATCCTGATCTATCTGTTGCTCAGAATTGGGGGTTTCAAACATTAGCTGATTATACAGCACCCTATGTCGACTTTATTATGTGGGAAGACTTTTCTTACCCAGTGGTAGGAAAAGACGAATGGTCACTCGATATGATGCAAAAACTCGTCCATATACGAGATGAATTTGGTACACAGGTTATGGCAATTAGTTTTGAAGATGAAACAGAAAGCCGTGCATTAGCTGAGAAGTTTGATTTTAAATTCTTTTATAGCCCTGCTGGTTCATACTATAACACCTGGCAGTGACGATATCCCCCCTCTAAAACACTACTGTTTTTGTGGGGGGATTTTGTTTAAGTGCTCACCTCATGGGTAGACTAAAAGAAATTCAGCTTGAGGTGATACGATTGGGTATGACAAAGATGTACGAGGAACAAAATCATAAACACGAAAACCGCTTTCAATATAAACAACGTAATATGTGGACAGGCATATTATTCGGCCTTGGGGTTGTGGCATTTATAGATGAGGTCATTTTCCATCAATTATTACATTGGCATCATTTTTATGATAAATCTACAGCTGCTATTGGGTTAGTGTCAGATGGTTTATTTCATGCATTCAGCTTTTTCGCGACGATTGGTTCTGCTTTTTTATTGGCTGACCTACATAGAAAGCATGGATTTTGGCTAAAAAGATGGCTTGGTGGTATTTTTCTAGGAGCTGGCATATTTCAATTATACGACGGGATTATTCAACATAAATTCATGAAACTGCATCAAATTCGTTATCATGTTAATATTCTCCCATATGATGTGGTTTGGAACATATTAGCGGCTCTATTAATTGTTATTGGTGTGGTCTTGTTACTCCAAACCAATCAAAAGGGACGTTAGGAGGTTGCCCGTTTTGCATTTAGCTCATGTTCAAAGCTCTCCCATTATAGTACAGCTACTAATAGCTTTGCCATTTTTTATAGCCATTATTTTTTATATCGTAGCTGTCATTGTTTCGAATCTACATAAAAAACAATGGCCACATTTTCGTACTATCTGTTGGCTTGTGGGAAATGTTAGTGCCATCGTGACACTAGTCGGTCCATTGGCTTCTCTAAGTCATATCCATTTCGCAGCACATATGATAGGGCATCTATTGCTTGGCATGCTTGCCCCCCTACTTATGGCATTAGCAGCTCCCATGGCACTCCTTTTAAGGACATTACCAGTGAACACGGCTCGTACTCTTTCTCGTACAATGAAGAATCCTTATGTTCGTTTTATTTCTCACCCAATTAATGCGTCTATTTTAAATGTAGGTGGCTTATGGTTACTCTATACGACATTACTTTTCAATCTTATGCATGAACATATACTTCTATATATTTTCATGCATCTTCACATTTTTCTAGCAGGCTATGTATTTACCATTGCCTTTATTTATATTGATCCTACACCCCATCCATACCCTTATGTCTTTCGATCACTTATATTAGTAGTAGCACTAGCAGCTCATTCTATATTGGCAAAATATATTTATGCAAATCCTCCTCAGCATGTACCTGTCACACAAGCAGAGCTAGGTGCCAAGATCATGTACTATGGTGGCGATGCAATTGAAATCATCCTTGTTTATATCCTTTTTTATCAATGGTTTAAAAGCACAAGAAATTCTATTCACACAAAGACAACCATTTCATCAAGCTAATTCTACCTAAGAGGATAAATAGGATTGAATAATCCGCCAGTCCTCTAGCTTTTCAGCAAAAGATTTTATATTTTTTCCTGGGATCGGACTGGTTGATGGCATTTTTTTATAGGCTCGTTCTTCTAAAAGCTCTAGACCTATATGCTTTTTAAAAACCTCAAATGCTTTCGCTCCATTAAAGAGTACTAACTGGATATTGGGGTATTTTTCAAATAGGGTTTGAAAATCATTTGGTTTTTCATTGCGAATCGCTGCGTCTAAGCTTCCTTCACGCTCACAAGTTTCAATCGTGTCCCAAAGACCGATTGCATTGTGTTTTAACAATGCGATTCTCTTTACATAATTGTCAGGAACCTCCGTCTCTAACAGCTCACCCATAATGGGCCAAAAGTGATTGCGTGGATTGCCATAATACTGTTGCTTTTCTAATGATTGCTTTCCTGGCATTGAGCCTACGATGAGCACCTTTGTTGCTGAATCTACGACTGGTAATAATACATTTTTTATTTCACTGGACACAACAATCACTCCTTTCCTCTATTGTAGCGGAAAATCTGAACCAGCAAGTATATCTTTGCTTGACGTAAATAGGAGATGGCGGGAAGAATACTTCTTACTATACGACTGAACAATTTTATAGCCTATACAGTAGCCTATCCAAGGTGGTAGCTCACCACCGTATAAAAACGGCAGATGTTTTTCTACTCCTTCAACCTGTAAATTCTGTAAAAAATGACTTTTCCATAAAACTAAAAGCTCTGTAGCTGAATATTTTTTTAACCATGGTGCAAGCCACTTTTCTCCGTATAAGTCTTTCACTGCACTTTCTGCTAAGCCCTCTAAAATAAGAGCATCCAACAAAGTCATCTCATCGAGGGATTTTTTTAAATTGTGTAAACGGCAAACATGATTATATTCATGTGCGAACAATGCTTGCAGTTCCTGTGTCTCTACTTCTCCGATAAATAAAAAAAGAGCCTGAGGATAAGCCACACCGTTTTTATTGGTCATCGTTTGCTGTTGGGTAATTGGGAAAATATAAATCGGTATAGTCGGGCCATTCCATTTCTTTTGCAAGTATATAAATTCTTGCTGTACGCAATCCCACACATTATGCTGCTTTAATTGCTCTACATCGACTGTCTCATATGGTAGAAAAAGTCCCTGTTGTTGTAAAGAATAGTGTATTTCTTCTGACAAGCCATCTTGAAATAATTCGACTAAATGATCACAAAGAATGGAGCATTGCAAGCTATGTAACTCATCTTTTTTTGTGGATTTTCTGGCATAAACAAATTCATCTAACCACTTATCTGTTGGCACAACTGCCATGTCATCACCTCTTCACAGCATATGTCGTGAATAGACAATCGGCTAGTGATAAATGCTTCGGATCGCATATATTAGCTTGTAATGACATCGAAAGGGGGGATAATATTGAATCCAGCTGATGCTTATAATCTTTGCTGTAAATATCATGGCAAACGCGTTCGAATCTCGGATTCATCTGGTAGGGTACATGTTGGGGAAATCACAAAGGTAGACAGAAGACAGGTATGGATTCTACCTGATAGAAGACATAGTGGTTATGGTTTAGGTTTTTGGGGATTTGGAGGATTTGGTGGAGAAGGTTTTGGCTATGGAATTGCTTTAGGAACAATCTTAGGGATTGCACTAGCTCCAATCATATTCTTCTAACTCAAACTTTTAATATATGTGAAAAATAAGCCATTTCAAACCTTGTTGAGATGGCTCATTTTTCATTATTGAACTTGCTCTTGTTGCTGTTGTTTACTTTCAATCATCTCGGATATTGTGACAAATGTGTAGCCCTGTTTTTTTAATGCAGGGATGATTTCTTCTAATGCCTTAATGGTTTGTGTACGATTCCCACCACCATCATGAAATAAAATGACATCTCCAGGCCTCGTTCCCTTCATCACCTTTTGCACAATTTTCTTTACACCAGGCTCTTTCCAATCTTGCGTATCCTGATGCCAAGACCACATCACAACCTTGTAGCCATCCTTTACAGCAGCATTAATCATAGCATCCGTATAATTTCCACCTACAGGACGGAATAAAACTGGGGAAAAACCAGTAATACTATAAATCGTGTCATTTGTCTTTTGAAGCTCCTCTTGCAATTTTTTGATGGAAACTTTAAACGGATGTGTATACGTATGATTGGCTAATTCATGGCCTTCTGTATAAGAACGTAAAACAAGCTCTGGATATTTTTCTGCATTCTTTCCAATAATAAAAAAGGTTGCTTTGGCATCATATTTTGCTAATAAATCAAGCACTGCCGCAGTGTACTTGGGATGTGGGCCGTCATCAAAGGTGAGGGCGACAATTTTATCCTCTGTGTTGATATCCCATACCACTTCTCCTGTTTCCTCATAATAAGGGCGACCCTTATCAGCATAGCCTTTCTCCCCTAAAAATCCCGAGATGATTAAAAAGCAAACTGTAAAAAACAATACATGTATACGTGTCATAGCATCACCTCCCAAGTCCGAATTCACAGAACTCCGTCAACTTACTATTTACGAATTGCAATGAAATATACTTATGAAGGATTGTCTGTTTTCTCCTTTTAATTATTTCATAACAATTTTGAACGATATGTGAAAAACAAGGGTTAGTGCTTTATTTTTTTCTGTATTGATGTAAAATAAAATCACAACTGATATATAACAATTCGATAAAAAAATAATGTTATGTAACACAATAGAAGGGATGAAATATATGTGGGTTATTACAGTATTTGAAGAAAACACTTATCGAATGTTCGAATATCGTTCTAAAAGTGAGGCAACAACTACATTACATAAATTTAAACAAACTGCTCTGCTTTCTTATACAAGGTAAAGAGATACAAGGAATCTATTCATCAGGAGTAGATTCCCTTTTTAATTGCTTCCATTAACTTCATCAATCGTCTCATTCGTTTTCAGCATTATTCATCTGATGACTTTTTTCAAGGAAATGTTGAACACCTTGCTAGTCATCACCATATGTATATAGAGAAAAGGAGTGATTTCGATGGTGACAATTGAACCTATTATGATTAAAGGGCATTTCTTCACTGCAGTAGTTGTTCAATTACCTAAAACAACGCTACTGACCATTTCTAATACGACAGGCTACATTATGTGTGGAGCTTTAGATGTTGGCCTATTAAATAGTCGCTTAGTTGATCGAAAAATTGTTGCTGGTCGTGCAGTAGGTGTTAAAACAATTGATGAGCTATTAACAGCCCCATTAGAATCGGTAACGTATGAAGCAGAACAACTTGGCATTACTGAAGGAATGACTGGCGTAGAGGCACTTTTAAAAATGATCTAATTGGCTATAAAAAGCGTCAACTAGACGCTTTTCTTTTTTGTTTGCCAACCGATAGTTGAATAAGCAAATATCCCCTTCCACATACTGTGGGACAAAGGGAGTTGTTGTTATGAATAATGGTCAACATTTTAAGATACATCTAACCTTACTTGCTATCGTCTTAATTGTATTTACCTGGTCAGTCATTAAACCATCCTCCTATTTAGATTGGCTGGCTGAGGTTAGCCCAGGAGTTGTGGCAATAACGGTCGTAGTTTGTATCTATCATAAATTTCGCTTCACCACATTTTCTTATATCATCATTGCCCTATTGTCGATCCTTACTTTTATAGGTGGGCATTATACCTATTCAGAGGTTCCTCTTTTTAATTGGCTAAAAGAAGAATTTCATTTACAACGCAATCACTATGATCGCTTCGGTCATTTTTTAAAAGGTTTATTAGCCATCGTGATAAGGGAAATATTACTTCGAAAGACGCAGCTTACTAAAGGAGTTTGGCTAACAGGTATTACAATTAGTATTTTGCTCGCAATTGCTGCTTTTTATGAAATCATCGAATGGTTAAGTACAAGAATCTCGAAGGGCAGTAAAGGGACGAAAGATTTTTTAGGCATGCAGGGAGATCGCTGGGATGCACAATGGGACATGTTTTTAGCCTTGTTGGGAACTATTTTAACTTTACTTTTCTTCACAAAGCTTCATGATAAATATTTAAAAAGACTAAATAAGGAATAAATTTCTTTGCATAGCATTATTATATACCTTACGAAAGGTGGTTTTGTATGTACTATGCACAAGTCAATCAACAAGTACCCCATCTATCACGCGTTATTACAGTAACTGGCAATGGCCAGGTAATGGCTACTCCAAGCTCTGTACAAATACAAATAGAAGTCCAAACACAAGGCAATAATGTACAAGGTCCTCAGCAGGAAAATGCAAGGATCATGAATCAAGTCATTCAATCACTAGTAGCCCTCGGTATTCCAAGAGAACAAATACAAACAGCTAGTTATACGGTTACACCACAGTATCATTTTGAAGATGGCAAACAAATTTTTAATGGCTATGAAGTGGTCAATGCCATTACCGTCAATGTATCAAACATCGATAATTTGGGCTTAGTCATTGATACAGCCATAGAAAATGGAGCAAATCGTATTGCCAACATTCAGTTCAAATTGGACCATACAGACGCTTACTATCAGCAAGCATTAAATTTTGCTCTTCAGAATGCACAGTTGAAGGCGAAAACAATAGCAGAAACCATGCATCTTCCTTTACAGCCACTCCCTATAGAAATTGTGGAAGAGCAAGCTAACACACCGATCCTTTACCGCTCTATGGCTGTTTCCTCAGGAGTTACGCCTATAGAACAGGGACAAATTGCTATTGATGCTACTGTCCGCGTAAAATTTCAATACTAAAGACAGGCGCCTTCCACTAATTGATTAGTAGAAGGCTCTCATTTATTTTACAAGTGTATTTTTTTCAATAAGGATTTCATCACCCTCTGTTTTAATAACCATATCAAAATGTTGGCAATATGGATGCATAAATAATTCATATTGAATACGTCGTTCATCATGTGATTGTTTTAAATAATTTATATCTATCCCTCTTTCAAGTACATCACGATCTGATCTTTGCTTAAGCTCTGTAGCCCCATCTGTATAAAAATAAATTTTGAAATCGAATAACTCTGGATCTATAAATGCTACACTCATTCCTTCTACTATCGTGATCTGTTTTTTTGAGGAAATTAATGTGCTTTTCATATAATGTGTATCGATTGTCAATAAATCCAGCCCTGCTCTTATCATCTGAATATCTCTTTCCAATGAAGGAAGGTGATGGGCAGCGGGATGACAAGCGGTCATTTTAAAACGATGATTTACATTTTGATATGTATAACTAATCATTGTCTGTTTGCGAATATCTGAACTAACAATATAAGGATCAGTATTCAAATAATTCACTTCAGCTTGATTTAAAACTTTTAAAAGCTTTTCAGCAAATGTTGTTTTTCCTGCAGCTCCATGACCTGAAATGCCAATAATAATCCTTTTATCAGCAAATCTGATCAATTCCAATATTTCTTGAAAAATCTTCTCCATAGTATTGTTGTCCTCCCTAATTAAAAAGGTATGATGGAAAATTTGCACCATACTCGCTGTACTTTAAAAATGATAACAAACAGTTACAATACATAGAAGTTCGTTTTCCAAATTTTTATGTGTTAACTCCATATCATTTCTAGCTTCGATCTAATAAAAACAATTTGACAGGTTGTCAGTCAATAATTATAATAAAAGCATCTTAATTGATATTGATTATCATTTAAGATGCCTTCACTCAATAATTAAATTTAACTTTCACAGTTTGTCTTAGGAGGGATAAATCAAATTTTCCATGAGGGACTCCGAATAAATGTTCGAACGTAGATTGAATGGCTTTAATTCTAGCAATACGTTCATCTTTATTCCATTTAAATAACGATGAATCTACCCAATGGTGGATTGTCGATAGGAAAAATTCTGCCACTAGCGTTGGATTTTCAATGTGAAAGAGCCCCTCTTTATTGCCTTGTATATTTAAATCTGTTAGCAGTGGCGTAAACTGACAAATGGTTTGTACATGTAATATTTGACGCAGAGTAGCATTACTATCATGTTGTAAATATTTAAAGATTTCGACATGGCCTGTTGGATCATCAAGCTCATAAACAAAAATCCATGCAATTTTCTCATACGCCGTAAGTGTCTCATTATAGATGACTTCTGTAAATTCTTGCTTTATTCCTTTAAGTTGCCTATCAATTAATGCATTTGCCAATGCTTCTTTGGATTTAAAGTAATAGTACAGCGTTCCCTGTGCTACTCCCATCTTTTTAGTTATATCAGTAGTTGAGGTTTTTTCATAACCTTTTTCACTAAAAAGAGACTCTGCTGTATCTAAAATCTCATTTCGTCGTTCTGATGCACTTTTTGTTACTCTAATCATTTTCTGAACTACCCCCTTTTTTCATTTAAGCATTTGACTAATAACTAGTCAAATGATCAGAGTGAGAAGAAATATTGCGAAACATTATTGAGTGACTGTCAGTCAAATATTAATTTTTAGGAGGATTTAAATGTTAAAAAAAACCCTTTCTCTATTAGGTTTCACACTTCTATTGCTGATTTTAGGTTGTGCACAATCACAGGAAACTATTTCTGAGAAAAAAGACAATACAACTATTAATGGAAACTATCCATTAACACTAGATACCTACACTTATGAAGGACAGAAAATCTCTCAGACTATCCCCAATGCTCCCGAGAAAGTGATGGTCATCGGTTCAGCTGTCGCAGAGTTAATAGTTAAGTTTGGACAGCAAGAAAAAGTCGTTGGATTTGCATATAGTGATTTAACAAATTCAGACTACAAAGATGACATTGAAAAACTACCTTTAGTTAGTGAAATGTGGCCAGCTAAGGAGGCTATCATGGCTCTAGAACCTGATTTAATCTACTCTATTGCTTCTGCATTTAGAGAGGAGTTAATTGGAAGTATTCCTTCTTGGAACAACCGTGGACTGCCTGTTGTTTCTTCCACCAACTTTACAATAGGACGTAGCATAGATATTTACTTTGAGGAACTTCAAACATTTGGGAAGGTTTTTAATATAGAAGATAAAACGAACAAATATCTAACTGAACAACAAACACGCATAGATGCCATTACTTCTAAAGTTAAGGATTCTAAAGAAAAGCCTACTGTTCTATTGATAAGTGGAGCTAGAGGAAAGTATTTCTACTTCTCACCAAAATGGGCCATGATTGACGAGATGATTGAAGGTGCAGGCGCTACATATTTAGAACTTTCGAAAGAAGACTATATTGAGCTTTCAACAGAGGCAATTATTGCAGCAAATCCAGATAAAATTATCATCACAGAATTCCAAGAGCCTGATCAAGAAAAAACAAAAAATAATTTAATGAATGATAAAAAGCTTCGAACTGTAAAAGCCATTCAAAATAATGAAGTTATGGCCGTAGAATATACAGGAGCTATAAATGGTGGTATTGAGATTGCTGATTTATATGAGGAAGTAGCTGCATTTATCAACCCTGAAATAGTTAATGGAGTGAAAAAAAATGCTCAAAAGTAAATTTTCTTTTTTTACCCTACTTCTATTTTTGATAGTGCTAGTTTTCATTTCTATAATTGCTTCTGTTTCCATAGGACAAGTCAGTATACCCTTTCTTGATTCTTGCAAAATTATTTTATATCAAATTACAGGAATAAATATAGGTCATATAGATACAACTATTTCTAACATGACACTTGAAATCATATGGCAAATTCGTTTTCCCAGAGTTTTATTAGCACTATTCGTTGGGAGTGGTTTGGCACTTTGTGGTAGTGTGATGCAAGCAACCATTCAGAATCCACTTGCAGATCCTTATTTACTTGGTATCTCCTCAGGTGCTTCACTAGGTGCAACATTCTCTATCATATTAGGATATCAGCTCAGCCTTTTTGGAGAATCAAATTTAATGATTTGGGCATTTCTAGGTGCGTTATTGGCAACATTTCTAGTATTGTTGCTATCAAGTATTGGGGAAAAAATGTCTGTTATTAAACTTATTCTAGCCGGAACTGTTGTCAATGCACTATTTACAGCTCTATCTAATCTATTTATATATTTTGCGAAAGATGCGGAAGGTGTACGTTCAGTATCATTTTGGACAATGGGGAGTTTGGCCACTGCTGATTGGGATGACCTGCCTTTAATCGCTACTACTATTATTATTATAGCTGTATTTTTCCTCTCCCAATGGCGGATTATGAATGCAATGCTTATGGGAGATGATGCTGCTATGACATTAGGTATTAATATAAATACTTATCGGAAAGTATTTTTAGTTATTTCTGCCGCTTTGACAGGCATTATAGTTTCAACATGTGGAATCATTGGCTTTGTTGGGCTTATCATTCCACATATTGTACGCATCTTTACAGGGTCAAATCATCAACAACTATTACCTATTGTTATTTTAGTAGGGGCTATCTTTTTAATCTGGACAGATTTATTAGCAAGGTCAATCATTCCTAACAGCGAATTACCAATTGGCATCGTAACCTCATTATTAGGTGCCCCAGTATTTATGCACATGTTAATAAAAAAGAAATATGGTTTTGGGGGTAACTAATATGGAATTAGATGTAGAAAATGTTTCATTCGCAGTATCAGATATTGAAATTATCAAAAGTATTTCGCTAAAGGTGAAAGAAGGACAATTTGTTGGCATTATTGGACCGAATGGTTGTGGAAAATCGACACTATTAAAAAACATTTATAAAGTCATAAAACCCACTAGTGGCAAGATTTTTTTAGATGATATAGATATTGTTAAATCCTCTGCAAAAGAAATCGCAAAAAAAATGGGGGTTGTTGGACAATTTAACAACTCGAATTTTGACTTTACTGTCCGTGATATGGTGATGATGGGAAGAACACCACATAAAAGAATATTAGAATCAGATACAAAAAATGATAGTGAACTTGTGGATAACATATTACGAAAAGTAAACTTAGAGCATTATGCTTCAAAACATTTCTCTTATCTTTCTGGTGGTGAAAAGCAACGTGTCATTCTCGCACGTGCCTTAGCTCAAGAACCACAGTTTTTAATTTTAGATGAACCTACAAATCACCTAGATATTAAATATCAAATTCAAATTTTATCACTAGTGCAATCATTACAGATTGGTACACTAGCCGCATTGCATGATCTATCTATTGCTGCCATGTATTGTGAATATTTATATGTACTAAAAAATGGTCGCATACTAACACATGGCAAGCCTGAGAAGCTACTAACACCTTCATTAGTAAAAGAGGTTTATGAAGTTGACTGTTGTATCTATCAAAATAATGATACGAATAATATAGTCGTTGCGTATCATCCAGCTTTACCTAATCACTAAAGCTATTTTTGACTGACAACCAATCAATAAAAGGAGGAGTATCTATGAATCCAATTTCATCAGAAAAATCAAGTACGTTCTATTCATATAGATGGTTGGCATTAGCGGTGATATTACTTCCAACATTATTAATCTCCTTAAATACTTACATGATACAAATTGCATTACCTGCCATTCAAAACGACTTGCATATATCCTTTTCTCACGCTCAATTACTATTTTCAGGATATTCGGTTGGGCTTGCAACTGCTCTAATAATTGGGGGTAAACTAGGCGATATTTACGGTAGGAAAAAAGTATTATGGATTGGCGTATTGTTCTTTACCCTTACTGCTTTCTTAGGAGGAATACTTTCAAGCCCATTGCTATTAGTTGGGATTCGATTTGTTCAAGGCTTAGCCGCAGCCCTTATTCAGCCTCAAGTTTTATCAACAATCCAGGAAATTTTTCCGCCTAGAGAAAAAAATTTAGCTTTCGGCTTGTATGGTGCTGTCATTGGAATAGCCTTTACCTTTGGCTTAATATTAGGGGGGTTATTAGTTCAATGGAATATATTTAACGGCGGTTGGCGAACTGTATTTTTTTTCAATGTTCCAATTGGCATACTAGTACTCCTTTTGCTCCCTTTTATACCGGAGTCAACGGATAAGAAATCCAATCATATTGATTGGATGGGTTCAATTTTATTAATGGTTAGTATATTTCTACTTATTTATCCTTTATCCGAAGTCCAACAACAGGGATGGCAAACATGGATTTTTAGCTGTCTACTGCTTTCATTTGTTGTACTTATTCTGTTCATTTATCTTGAGCGATTTAAGCAAAAACTTCAACAATCACCTCTGGTAGACCTAAGTTTATTTAAGCATCGCCCTTTTGTATTTGGCATTTGTTCTGTGCTAGCTATTTACTTAAGTATGTTTGCCTTTTTCTTTATCCTTAGTTACTTTTTACAATATGGTCTAAAGTATGATACAGGAGAAACGAGTTTAGTTTTTCTACCAATAGGAATTGGATTTTTTTTAACGTCTATTATTTCTTCAAAAATTATTAATAAGTATGGTTTTATTGTTTTAAAAATGGGTGCATTATGTATGAGTATGTGTACTTTTTTACTTGTCTTCTTTTTATGGATGAAGCAATATAATTTACTCAGAACTGATGCGATAATCCTTTTATTCGTCTATGGTCTTGGACTTGGTCTTGCTACAACACCTTTAGCAAATGCCATATTGGGTAACATTCCAAAGATTCATATGGGGGTTGCTGCTGGTCTATTTACAACCTTTATGTACTTAGCAAATTCCTTAGCAGTCGCAGGTATTAGTATACTATTTTCTTATTATTTAGGAACAAGTTTAGAGAGCGCTTCTTTGTTCAATTATATACATGCTTTTACTGTAAGTTTAATTGTCATTGGACTGTTTTCTATGATAGCCTATATGATTTTGTCACTTTATCATAAAATGATTTTAAGAATAAAAATAAAGCAACAATAAATTACTATTTTGATTTATAGATTTTTCAAATAATGTATGACAAGCTCTTCATTATTTCGAGCTTGTCTACAGTCTGAAATCACCTCGTACACTATCGAGGTGATTTTTTATAACCAACGTTCACTTCGTGTTTCTTTTCAACAACCCGCTCTTTCGACAACAAAAGAGCACAAAGAATAATACATATCCCTATGAAATGTTTGATTAATAATGGTTCTTTCAATATCAAATACCCAAGTAGAACACCTACTACAGGAACGATATAATTACTAAAAGAGGCAAATAAAGCACCCTCACTTTTAATTAAAAGATTATAAAGCATATACACAATCCCTGCGTGGAAAATGCCTAATATAACAATGGAGACGACCTGAATCCCATTTATGCTTAATCGTAATGGTTGTTCAAGGATAAATGCCATTGGTAATAAAATCACAGTGGCCATTCCTAAAACATTTCTCATATGAACGATTGGTGAACCACCCTCTAACTTCTCCATTAAAATTAACGAAAATGCAAAGCTCAGTGCTGCTAATAGTAGCAGCACATTCCCTAATACTGTCCCTGAACCACTCACCCCTTGTATTGGCCAAGAAAGAATGATGATCCCCAAAAAGCCTAATAGAATGCTAATCGTTTGAAACGAACTAACTTTTTTATTAAAGAAAAAAACAAAGAGAACTAACGTGATAATCGGGACCATTGCTATGAGCATAGACGCAATACTACTGGATACATATTTTTGACCTTGCGCAATGAGGACGAAGGGAATCACTACTTCAAAAATGGCAATCCCAATGTATAATTTACTATTTGCTAAGTAGTTTTCCTTTTTCAAAAATAAGCTCATAATACTTAAGCAGATTGCACCGATTAAAGCTTTTAACAAAGATAAAGTGACAGCTCCCACATCATTCGTAACTAATGCTACGAAGAAAAATTGAGAGCCCCATATACAACTTATTAATAGCAAAAGGCTGTATTTTCTCATTGCACTACCTGCCTCTGCCCAAAATAATTTGTTCCTATGACGCCAATAATGATGATGATTCCACCAATAAAGTGATAAAGGTGAAAGACTTCCTGTAAAAACAAAACGCCTGCAAGTATTGTAATGAGCGTAGCAAAGTTACTAAAAACACTCATTTTGGAAGCCTCTAATTTAGATAACGCATAATTGGATAAATAGGACGTACCGAGCGAGGATAATAGCCCTAAATATAAAATCGCGATGACAAAATCAACATGTGTTAATGGCTGAAAAAATTCATTGATTGTACCATTCATCAGATGATTTCCAAGAGCCACCCCATTAAAAATGACAAATCCACATAATGTCATCACATACGTTAAAATCAGTAATGAATATTGCTTTGTAAGCCTTCGTGCAAACACATTATAAAGCGACGCAGCAAGGGCTGAAAGTAAAATAAGTCCACTGCCGATGATATTTCCTGTAGTTGCATTGGCTCCATTCATAATTAGCATGTAGATAACTCCAAGTACAGATAAACTAATGAAGACGAGCTGTCCACGAGTAGCTTTTTCCTTTAACAATAAACCTGCTAGTGCTAATGTAAAAATAGGAATCGTTGCTTGAATAATTCCAGCTTCTGAAGAGGAAATTTTAGCAAGCCCAAGCACTTGAAAAGTGAAAAAAACAATGGGATACAATATGGCTAACGGTAAAATTTTTAGTAAATCATATTTTTTTATTGTTAGCTTATTTTTCGTAAATACCATTAAAATAACAATACCGATGAAGGCAAACGTAAAGCGATGGGCTAATATATCAGTTGGACTCGCCACCGTTAATGTAACTTTCACAAACATGAATGAAAGGCCAATGATAAATGCATACGAAATCGCTGCTATATAGGCTTTTCTTTTTTCTGACATACGATAATGCTCCTTCTCAAATCATTCCGGCCGGTATAGTTATCGTATTAAAAAGAGAACCTATTGACGATATGAAAAAAACACATCTGTACCGATACAGATGTGCTGGAGGCTGTCTATGCTTAAATATGAATGGATTTATTCTCAGTTGCTGACTCAAATACAAGCAGGTACTCTTCAATCAGGGGCAAAGCTACCTTCTATCCGCCAGTTATCACAGCAATTTTCCTGTAGTAAAAGTACTATTTTAACTGCTTTAAAAAAACTTGAGGATCAGCATCTTATCTATGCATTACCGAAAAGCGGTTACTATGTAGTTGACCATCAGTTACCCTTACAACCTCAGGAAAGAGATCACATAGATTTTGCTACATCTTCACCCAGTTGGCATGCTTTCCCATATCAGGATTTTCAACATTGTATAAACAAAGCTATTGATACATACCAAACAGATCTATTTAGATATGGAACACCAAAAGGCTTACCATCTTTAATAACAGAAGCGAAAAAATTATTAGCAAACTATCAAGTATTCGCAAAAAAAGAAAATATTTTTATTACTTCTGGCGTCCAGCAATCCCTGTCTTTGCTAAGTATTATGCCATTTCCAAATGGTCGTTCAACCATTTTAGTGGAACAACCTAGTTACCATTTATATATGGATTATTTAAAAACCTATGGAGTTTCGGCAATCGGCATCAAAAGAACAACGGATGGCATTGATTTACATGAATTAGAAAGCATTTTTAGTAAACATGACATAAAGTTTTTTTACACGATGCCACGTCTGCACAATCCTCTAGGTACTTCTTATAGTAAAAAGACAAAAGATCTAATCCGTAAACTTGCTTATCAATATAATGTTTACATTGTTGAAGATGATTATTTGGCAGATTTTGAGCAAAATTCGAAAATAGATCCTATTTATACAGATGATACACAGCAGTATGTTATCTATTTAAAAAGCTTTTCTAAAATCATGTTTCCTGGCTTACGTATTGGACTTGCCGTTTACCAGATGTCTTTACTGACACATTTCAGCAGTACAAAAATACCACTGATATTGATAGCTCCATGATTTCACAGGCTGCCTTAGAGCTTTACTTGAAAAGTGGTATGTTTGAGCGTTATCAAAAGAAAGTCACCGAAGCTTATGCAAGCCGAGCGAATAGCCTTCAGCAATCCATAGCAACGCATTTAGCCCAATATCAGGCATCAACAGAAGTCTGTATGCATAGCCATATCGTTCTACCAAGACAGGTCAATACTCAAAAGCTTATTCAGCATTTGATGCAACATAAAATTTATCTAGATACGATTAACCGCAATTATTTAGATGCATTTGATCATGAGCGAATATTAAAGCTAAATGTGTCCAATGTGGAGGAATCTAAAATCGACGTTGGCATAAGGGAAATTGCATCAGCCCTTCAAAGTCCTAGCAATTACTTCTAAAGAAAAAAATTCATGAAACCTTATTGTAGCTCATATAATGAGACATCTTAAATTGCTTAATAAGGAGGATTCAATGCAATCTGAAAAATTGCGATTAAGGAAAATTCAGCGTCTTGCATATGAAATCATGGATGAGATGCACAAAGACAAAGACCGTACTGAATTGCACAAACTCATTCCAATTATCGATAATTTATCTCGGGCCATTGGTGATTTAACAGATTCCGTTGGTAAATACTCGTTAGATTATGTGGAAGAAAAAGTGAGCAATGCACATGCACTTTTATTTAGTAAAGAAAAGGTGGATATTTTTTATTAATAAAGACAGGGAAAAAGGGTAACCATATACATGGCTACCCTTTTGGCATTAATGCGTTTCAGGTTCGAATGTTTTACAGTCTGTTTCCTCGCTGTTGGAAGCATGTTGTCCCTTTTGGCTGACAACATAAATTTTTTCGGCTGTACATTTGTTACCAGAATCCCAAAATGTGCAGTTATTGACTTCACAAAGAATTTCTTGTGCCATTGTCTCACACCTCCTCTTTGTTAGTTTTAACAAATTAGAGGTAAACAATACGTTGTTAAACAAAGTCAATCGATGATTACATTGCCTCCATTAAGCCATACTAAAGTCTAGATTGGCTGGATGGGTTGGTAAATGCTCCTGTGAAAGCATATTCGTTGTTGGAACTTTGTCATCTACCTCTTCAAATCGGAAACCATCTGCCCATACTTTCCCATAACCAATTAATAACACACCAAAATAAATGGAGTCACCTTCTTCAGGTACGTCTAAGACAATCGAATAATGATTCCATTCAATAGAACCAGTCACAGAACGCTGATTCATATTATCAAATTGAATAGTATCACCCGTACCATTGTCAATACGCATCCATGCACCACACTTTATGGCATCTGCCGTCTTTAAATAGCAAGACATTTTCAAACGCTTTCCTTTATAGTCAGTAGCCTGAAAGCCCTGCATCATCGTAGCAAATTGTCCCTGATTTGCTGATGCAGCTGTGGAATACAATACGCCTGAACGCTTCCCTGAATGAAACACCTTGTCATCTGTATGACATTTATATAATTCTGGATTCGCTCCACTCAACATCCAACCTTTAACCTGTTCAACTGTTTCCATGTAATTTTCCTCCTCCAACATATTTAAGTGTTTGCATCAATTTTCGATATTTCCCTGGTGGTAAAGCATAAACTTCTTTAAAGGCTCTTGTAAAAGCTTCTTGTGATTGAAACTGAAGTGTAAATGCAATGGTTAGTATCGATACATTAGAGTACATCAAATAACTCGCAGCCATGGCTAGTCGACGTATACGAATATATTCACCAATCGTAATCCCCGTTTCCTGCTTAAAAATACGACTTAGATGGTACTTCGAGTAGCCAGCAGTATTAGGAAGACATTCAAGTGAAATTTCTTCCATCAATTGCTCCTCGATGTAGGCAATAGTTCTTTGTGTTGCCTGACTATACTCCATGTTACTCACCTCATCTTTATCATACTGGAGAAGGAAAGAGATTTTTTGATGGAGGTTGCTAAATTTAACTTAATCAATTATTTTTGTTGGTGTTGCTTCTTGCACAACAATGAGACCATCATAAGCCTCTTCAGGTGTCATTTTAATGGTATACAGCATTTGTGTTAGCTTATACCACGGACGGAAATCATCACCAATATTGCCCATTCTTTGCTTTTGGGAAAGGATATCCGCCAGCTCCTTCGATTGTTTGGCCGTTTCAAAATCCACATAAAAGATGTTGCTATCGATGTTACTAAAAGCATCCACTAACACATTATGATGTTCAATCGAATATTCCTTTCGTTCACCAGACCCGTTTTGTGCTTGAAATGTATTATTGACAAAGTCTGTACCAATCGCAAAATAGTGTTCTTTATATTGCTCATTTAAGTAATGTCCCATTGATTGATAGCCTGCCATCGAAGCAGAGGTTTTCTCAATATGACCATTATGAGCAGACATTAACACTTTATCATGCCCTTGCGTTGCTTCGTACTCCACAATCCATTGTAAATTTTCAGCCAAATATTCATCCCGTAAATTCATATAGTTGCCATCATTTAAAAATAATTGCGTACGTTGCTTCATAATTTGTGCATATTGAGCAGCAAAGGAGAAGGCATCCTTTGATGATTTTTTCTCATATATCGCCTTGTTTGATTGTAAATCGTTGATTATTGTATCAATCGTTTTATCAAGCTCTATTAGCTGATTATTCGATAAATCTCTCATCGTTTTGTTGGAAACATGCTCTAGCTCAGTCGTAAATTTCTTAGCATTGTCAGCATGTACCTGTGCGTAATAATCAAGCAATCCCTTTTTGCTATAATCATAGCGTTGCATATCATTTCCGTAAAAATAAATTTTATCTTGTTCATCGACTGTTAAGTTATAATCATGCATCCATTGTACAAGTTCAATCATTTGTTCTGTTTTATAGATGCCATAATCAAGAGCCTTTATAGCTTCCTCCGCCGTTCCAACACCGTTTAAAATAAATTGATTAATCTGCTGGGCTCCACCAAAATCTCCTTCTAAGACAAAAACATGGACATTTTCATTCTTAATCATCGCTTCAAATAGGTCTTTTTTTAATGTTTGAAATTCGATATTGCCATGTGTTGCTTCTCCAAACCCAATAATTTTTACATCATCAGGGATATTGATATCTTTTATTTCACTAGTATACTGCGAGGCAACTTTTATAGACTCCCCCTGCCCACATCCAGCTAAAGCTACTAATAGCATTGATGCAGTTAAAAATCGGAAGCTTCGTTTCATTATTCTCATGTCAATTCTCCTTTAAGGTGTTAAATGGCTTTTCGTTGGAAATAGTAATATCCTCCGAGGAAAAATAGGATGAACCCACCACCTACTACTGTTAATAATTGCTCCCATGGCACAAAGAATATATCCTCTGTATTGCCACCTATGTACATCATTGAAAAAGGCTGTGCCCAGGGATAATATGGACCAATTCGTTCAGAGTTCACCGCTAAAATTGATGGCAACGTAAATATGACATTGACAGCAAATGGAGCAGCAAAGCTTTTAAACATTATAGATAACCATAATTGAAGGGCCACTAAAGGCAATGTTGCTACCCAGCCTCCAACAATACTTTTCCATATGATTCCCATTGGAAAAGGGTCTGTATAGCCCTTCAGCATACCTACAGCAAAGATGGAGCCTAAATACAAGAGCTGCATCGCTAGAACGAGCAGCATAATTAATACATACTTGGCTACAAATACTTTCCCCCTCGTTATTGGTAATGCTAAAAGCTGCTTCCATCCGCCAGACTGATGTTCATATCTACAGATGAGACTCGCAAAAACACCCGTAATAAGAGGTAAAAATAATAATGCGTATGTTAAATTCATTGAAAATAAGGCAATATACCATTCATTTATTTCCATTCCCTGCATATTGTCCTCTAAATTTGCTGATAGTCCAATGAAAAGCCCAATCATGGGCCCCGCCAAAATAATAGGTACCATTTTTGATTTACGCAATTTAAACCATTCAGCTTGCAGTAAAGCGTTCATTATTTCACGTCCCTTCTTGCAAAATCGACCATGCCAGCAATATAGAGTAAAATACCAATCCCTACACCTAGCATGACATTGATTATCGGCTCATCCCAGTGGTTCATCAATGATGGCCATTTCCATATCATCCAGTCAGGTAGAACATAGGAGGAATAAGCAAATATCACCCCAAAAATGCCTATTGTAATAGGAATCCCTTGATTATGGCTTACACTCGCAATCCACAATTGAAGTGCCAAAATAGGCAATGCTGCAAGTGCAGGAAAGTAACTAAATTTAACTAACTCCATATAAGGAATAGGTTCATCTAGATTTAAAAACAGCCCATAACTCAGCGTAAAAATCATGAGTAGTGTTGAAGACAAAAATAGTAGGATAGCTAACACAGTATATTTAGATAAATACACGGTTAATTTGGATACAGGTAATGCGATAAGCTGCTTCCAAGCGTTAGTCTCGTTTTCAATACTCGCCATGAAGGACGTTAAAATGGCAATGCCCAACACAATGGCAAGCGGTGTAAATGAATGAACATTTAGTAAATAATAGCCCCAATCATCTTCACTTTGCTGTAAGAGGTAATCCTTTCTTACTCCATAATTGCCCATTTGTAGAGCGACAACACCTAAAGGACCTAAGAGCGTTAAAAACCATAATCCTTTGCGTTTGATTTTTAAAAAATCAGCAGTTAACAGCTTGCCCATCATATCGCCTGCTCTCCCATCGTCATTTGCAGGAATATATCCTCCAATGAGCGTTTCTCTTCCTCCACTCGGAATACTGAAATACCCTCCTGAACAAGAACATGGACAATATGAGCGACTTTTTCATCTGAGCATTCCTCTAAGAAAATAACCCTATCTTGATAATCTGCTTTAATGCCATGGGCTAATAGAGAGCGCCATCCTTTTTCACCATTGTTCACTTTAAATAGAACTTTTGGTTGAGCAAATCTACGCATCGCCTCAATAGAATCTTGGAAAATCAATTTCCCCTTAGAAACAATCCCTACTTGAGTCGCCATTTGATCGATCTCTGATAATAAATGGCTGGAAATAATAATGGTCATGCCGTATTCCTTTGGTAGCCTTTTAATTAAATTGCGAATTTCAATAATTCCTGAAGGATCTAGACCATTCGTTGGTTCATCTAAAATAAGTAATTCAGGATTATGCAGTAGAGAAGCAGCAATACCTAGACGTTGCTTCATCCCTAACGAAAAGCCCTTTACCTTTTTATTAGCAGCTTCCTTCAAACGGACAATTTCGAGAACTTCATCGATTCGAGATTTCGGTACACCTACTATTTTTCTTAGTGCCTCCAAATTCTCGTATGCCGTTAAGTGTGGGTAGTAGGAAGGATTCTCTACTAATGAACCTACATTGGCTAAGATTTGAATACGCTCCTTCGTAATGTCTTTTTGAAAAATTTTAATGGTACCTGTGGAAGGCTTCATTAAACCAAGAAGCATACGAATCGTAGTCGTTTTCCCTGCTCCATTTGGCCCTAAAAATCCGTATATTTCACCTTTTTGTATTTGTAAATTCATATTTGATACAGCTTGCTCTTTCCCAAAGTGTTTTGATAAGTTTTGTGTTTGTACGATATATTCCAATGTTCTCACCTCATTTACTATCATAAGAAGAAAAGGTTAAAAACAGGTATGGACCAAGTTTAAATTTTGTTTAAAAAACTTCTACCTTTTTATAAGAGCCTTTCTTTTTCTGCCGTAACGCTTTCGATACAAAAAAATTGTTGCATCAACATAAAAAAATCTGCGAGCTTTTACTTCCCAAGCTTCGCAGATTGAATCACATTTTTTATAATAATTTTTGTGCCCAAGTGATTGGAGTTTATGTCCCATTCTAAGCCCATACCCTTTACCATTACATCGACAATGGATAAACCAACTCCTGCCCCCTTAGCATTCGATTCATTTTTCATCCCTTGACCATGGTCCTCAATCAGAAATGCTCTGTAGCTCTCCGTTGATTCCGTTGTCACCTTTATATACTTCCCACTGTTAGCGTGACGCAATACATTTTGGAATATATTATCAAATATTCGTCCTAACCATAATGGATCAACACGCCATTCATTAGGTTCAAATGCTTGCAGTTCAATGTCGATCGTAAAACCTTCTCTCTCAAAAACTGGATACCAGGTTGTTAGATGTTCCCGCACAAACCGAATAACATTGATGTTTTTCGGTTCGAAATTATATTTACTTGCCATTAACAATGTATAGGACATTAGATTTTCGATTAAAGCATCAATATTCACTATCGATGTTTCCATTGCCTTCAAAGCTTGTTTGCCTTCCTCTGACAAGGTTTCTTTGCTAATCGTATAGGACTGGGCTCTTACTTTTGTTAACGGTGTCCGTAAATCATGTGATAAATTGGCAATCAGTTCCCGTCTTAGCTGTTCTTCCTTCTGTTGACGCTGTTTACTATCTCTCAGCTCGCAAACCATTCTGTTAAAGCTATACTCTAATTGCCCAATTTCATCCCGCTTTTTCACATGAATCTCAATAGGTAGACCGTCCACATCACGTATCTCCATGGCCTCTTGGAGATGTAATAATCTTTTTCGGATTCCTTTGAAAAATAAAAGCGAAACGACAATAAAAAATAAAATAACGGCAATTACACCAAAAAGTAAGAAGCTACCATAGTTATCATAGACCTTAATAAGCGGTGGATTAAAGGCTTCCCTTGAAATCTCTAATACAATAAAGCCATTTGATACATCACCGCCTAAGAAAGCAATAACAGTAAATGGATTACCTCCATAGCGTTCCTTTATAAATTGAGTTGTATAGGCTGGTGTCCATTTTGTTGGTAACTGCTCCTTCACATTGACAGAAGTCAGGAAATTGCCTTCTTCACTTACCCAAAACATAGAGGCTGTAGGATATTGCTCTTGCCATTTTTGAAAAAACTCGGCAATAGTATTATCTGAAGCTTGTTTTATGCTGTTGGCCTCTGTATGCCATTGCTCCTCGATTTCACTTTCCAGAAGAACATCACTTGAAAATTCTCCGGATGCTGTTTTTGTAATGCCTAACACGAAAATCGCAACACCCAGATAGGATATTTGCACAATTGATATGGCTAATAAAATAATTAGCATATATTTTGCTAATAGTGATCGGAAAAATTTCATAGCTTCACCCTATAGCCTATACCTCGAATTGTTTCGATAATCAGAGGCTTTGCAGGATTTACTTCAATCTTTTCTCTTAAGTAACGGATATGTACCATCAATGTTTTATCACCTTCTATATAACTCTCACCCCAAACACCCTCATAGAGTTGTTCCTTCGTTAAAATTTGATTGAGGTGACGTATAAAATACTGCAATAAATAAAATTGTTTACCAGTCAAAAGAATTTCTTCTTCATCCAATGTATTGATAATTCGCATATCTTTCGTATAAATTTTTAGGTGCTGCAATGCTAGGACATCATCATTTTTTTGATATCTTCTCAGTAATACTTCAAGCCTTGCTACTAGTTCATCGGGGTGGAATGGCTTTGTTACATAATCATCAGCGAAGTGGAGCCCTTCAATTTTATCCTCAATAGCCGTTCGAGCTGATAACATTAATATTGGTAAGTCCTTATTTTCTCGTTTAATTCTTTTACCAATGGAAAAACCATCTAAGCCAGGTAGCATCACATCCAATATAGCAATATCCTTTGCGGCAATATGTTGCTCAAGACCTTCTCCAGACTCTAACCAGGTTACTTCATAGCCTCTTTCAGTTAATTCCTTACTGACCCATTGCCCTATTTCTTTTTCATCTTCTATGTACAATATACGAATCAATGGTCACCCTCCTTATTACTAATTAAAAATTATATTAAAATACCATATTTTGCATTATACATTTAATTAGAAATTAAAAACAATATAAATCCCATACATGGTTATTATAGGGTAAAATCTTATTAATTGTGGGAATAGGCAGGTATACATACAAAATCCCAACAACATAATTTTCTACTGCCCCGTGGATGAAAAAACTCTTTACTTGTCTAAAGCTGCTCAAAACTTAGGATATTTAACAGTTCATGCAAAAGAGAGCAAACTAATGTTTCTAGTTTGCTCTCTTTTTGGATCATTATTGAATAATCAGCATATCATTTTCATCAAACTGCCACATGTCACCATAGGCTACTTCCCAGTAGTAGCCATTTGGATCTTGGAAATAGCCACTATAGCCTCCCCAAAACACAGTTTCTGGCTCTTTCACAATTGTCGCTCCAGCCTCTTTTGCTAATGCAAATACACGATCCACTTCTTCTTTTGTTTTACCATTATAGGCAAGTGTAATTCCGCCAAAGCCACGGCCAATTTCTGGTGGGTTGGCTTCATTGATGTCTTTGACTAAGCGTTCAATTGGAAAAAGCGATATTTTCGTTCCTCCATTATTAAAGAACATCACATCTGGATTCGTTTCGTCTCCGTACACGACTATCTCAAAGCCAAGCCCCTCTCGATAAAATGCTAGTGATTCCACCATATCTATAACACCTAATGTGATTAAATTTAACCGATTCATCTTCCAATTCCCCTTTATAAAGTTTTACTATTTTTAATTTAAATTCGCTATCCAACAAAAATTCCCTTTATTACAGAAAAAAGTCATTCGTTTACTTCAGTCCAAATACTTTTTGTGCAGGCAATTGTCATTCCATAGCGCCCCATATTTTTCTGATTAGAAGATGCGTGACCAATTAGGGGCTTACCATTTTGTTTAATAGCAAAATTTTTTATTCCTCTAACCATTGTCAGCTCACAAAAGTTACCTCGACGTTTCTATGAAACAAAAATGTGCGTACTTTTTTTTAGCTTATCGGAACATCATAATGAAAAAGCAATCTAGCAAACACACATATTGGAGGAATAAAAATGATTACTCATTTACAAGATACAATCACATTAAATAACGGCTTACAAATGCCTGGTATGGGTTTAGGTGTTTTCCAAGTAGAGAATGGCGCTACTGCAGAAATGGTCAAAAACGCCATCGAGGTCGGCTATCGAAGCATCGATACAGCTGCTATTTATGGCAATGAAGAAGGTGTAGGAGAAGGTATTAAACAGGCACTAACATCCACTAGTTTACAACGTGAAGACCTGTTTATTACATCAAAAGTGTGGAACGATGGATTAAGCTATGAGGAAACTGTTACAGCCTATGAAAAGAGTTTAGAAAAACTTGGTTTAGATTATATAGATCTTTATCTTATTCATTGGCCAGGTAAAGATAAATATACTGACTCTTGGAAAGCTCTAGAAGACTTATATGATCAAGGTAAGATAAAAGCAATTGGCGTATGTAATTTCACAGCCTCACACTTACAAAACTTACTATCATTTGCTCGCATTAAGCCTGTTATCAATCAAGTGGAATTTCATCCACGCTTACAGCAAGCTGAGCTTCATTCATTCTGTAATAACCACCAAATTCAACTGGAGGCTTGGGCACCTTTAATGCAAGGTGGGCTTCTTAAAGATGAAACGATTTCGAAAATCGCCATAAAATATGGAAAATCTAATGCTCAAGTTATTTTGCGCTGGGATGTACAAAACGGCATTATTACGATTCCAAAATCGGTGCGTCGAGAACGCATGATACAAAATGCTGATATCTTCGACTTCCATCTAACAGACGAAGAAATGGCTACAATCAATGCGATGAATCTTGAACAGCGTGTCGGACCGAATCCAAATGAATTCGACTTTGCTCTATAAGCATAAAAAGAGGAAAAGAGACTGTCTTGCATGTGACAGTCTCTTTCTCCCCTCATTACGATGTTTGCTGCATTGCGATATCTTCATCACGTTGTTTTAACAGTACATCTTCACCTTTATCCTGTAATAATTCAACATGCTTTTCGCCCCAAGTGCAAAGCATGTTCAGAATAGGTTCCATCCCTTGTCCATAGGTCGTTAATGAATATTCGACTTTTGGTGGTACTTGATTGAAGACCTTTCGATGAATTAATCCAGCCTGCTCTAACTCTCTTAACTGACTTGTAAGCATTTTTTGAGAAATACCCGGAATTAATCGGCGAAACTCATTTGTTCGAATTTTACCATGGTGGTTTAAATGACAAAGAATGACTGGTTTCCATTTACCACCGATAACTTCAAGCGTAGCTTCAACACCAATATTATAAACTTTTTGCATTGTGACCCCCTGTAATATTCAAAAGTAACTAAAAGTACCGTACATATCTTTTAGGTATGTATGAATAGTACTACACACACTAAAAAAAATCAAAGGAGATTTTAATAGTATGTCAAAATCAAAAGAGCCAAGTGCTAAATTAACCTTACTAGCTCTTGCAATCAGTGCATTCGGTATAGGTTCCACTGAATTTATCAGCGTTGGACTTCTACCATTAATTACAGATGACTTTGGTATCTCTCTAAGCACAGCTGGCTTAACCGTTTCTATATATGCACTAGGGGTAACTGTTGGAGCTCCATTATTAACAGCCTTAACATCACGCCTTAGTCGAAAAACCGTATTATTGCTTGTCATGACCATCTTTATAGTAGGTAACTTAGCAGTCGCTTTAGCACCTAATTTCTCTTTATTATTAATCGGACGTATTATTTCAGCATTAGCACATGGTGTGTTTATGTCCATCGCTTCCGTTATAGCGGCTGATGTAGTGGAACCAAATAAACGTGCCAGTGCTATTGCCTTTATGTTTACAGGCTTAACTTTGGCTACTGTAACAGGTGTTCCACTTGGTACATTTATTGGTCAAGTAACAGACTGGCGGATGTCGTTCATCTTTATCGTCGTCATTGGGATTATCGGTTTAATTAGTAATGCGATCTTAGTACCTAACCAATTGTCGAAAGGCAATCCTATTTCTATTCGTGATATTGGCAAAGTATTAGGCAATATTCGCATGATTTTAATATTGTTCATTACCGCAATTGGATACGGTGGTGCCTTTGTTGTCTACACATATATTTCACCTATTTTAGAGCAATATATGGGGTATTCTCCTCATGCAGTAGTCATTATTTTAGTGGTCTATGGTATTTGCGTTGCGATCGGTAATACATTAGGTGGTCATTTTGCTAATCATAATCCGCTACGTTCTATCTTTATTATTTTTGTAGGACTTGCCTTGGCGTTGCTCGGCATTGGCTTCATGCTCGAATCACCTATTATCGGATTAATCATGGTATTAGTAATGGGCTTATTTATGTTTATGAATGTCCCAGGATTGCAGCTATATGCTGTTCTACTGTCTGAAAAATATGTACCTTCAGCTATTTCTATGGCCTCAGCATTAAATATTTCTGCCTTCAACATTGGTATATTTTTAGGGTCCTATATTGGGGGCTTCATTATTCGCCATCAATCATTAGCGCATACTCCCTTGTATGGATTTTTAATGGTTATGCTTGCAGCAATTGTTACATTAGTCTGGTACATTTTCGATAATAAAAAACAATAGGAAGTCAAATTTCATTTTGTATAAAAAAGAAGTAGAGAATGTGTATTGTTTGTTGATATGTTGTGTCCTATAATTTACTAGAATCAAACGAGAATGATTATCATTCTAGGTTAAGGTGACATTCTTACTGTTTTAGTAAATTAATAGGAGTGAATAGCAATGCGTAGAGGTCGATATTTTTCATTTGTCCTTTTACTTGCACTAATGTTCGTGTTAGGTGCCTGTGGCTCAAATGAAGTAAAAGAGGATACAGCGAAAGAAGATCAATCAACTAAAGATACAAGAATTGTAGAAGATGAGTTTGGAAAGGTAGAAATCCCTACAAACCCACAGCGTGTAGCTGCTATCTATATGGAAGATTATTTAACTGCCTTGGATGTAAAACCTGTTGTGCAATGGTATCACCCATCCTGGGGTAAACAGGACTATTTAGGATTAGATGTTCCTGAGTTCGACATTACTGGTAGTATGGAAACATTACTACAAGCTAAGCCTGATTTAATCATTGTGGATGGCGCTGCTGATAAGGCAAAATATGAAGAATACTCAAAGATTGCACCTACTTACCGCATAAAAGAAGATATTCTACAAGACCCACGTGAAATTGTAAAAACAATAGCGGATGTTTTAAATATTCCTGATAAAGCAAAGGAAATCGTTGATAAATATGAGCAACGTGTATCCGATTTAAAAGCAAAATTAGATGAATCAATTGGAGACGAAACAGTTGCTGTTGTACGTCTAAATACAGCAGATCAAACATTAGCATTATTCGGTATCAAAAATCGCTATACTGGTTATATCTACACAGAAACTGGCTTAACACCGCATCCGTTAGCACGTGATATGACAGAGTTCCAAGAGGTCTTATCAGAAGAGGCTATTCCAGAGCTAGATGCGGATCATATCATCCTTTTCCCTTCAAATGGCACTTGGGATTCGGAAGAAAATCAAGAAGCGATTAAATGGTTAGATAGTACACTATGGAAAACAGTACCTGCTGTTAAAAATGGGCATGTCTATATTGCAGATCGAACATATTGGCAGTCTGGAGCTATCACAGCTAACCTGCTGAAATATGATGATCTTGAGAAATGGTTCGTGAAATAATTTTCAAAAGAAAGCTCTTCAGAGAGCTTTCTTTGTGTTGTTCTCCAAATTCAATTATAAAAGGGGGAATCATCAATGGGTAACTTAACACATGTCTATACGTTACAAACTATTTCTTATGTGATTCAATCAACGAACAAGCAACAGTTTAATAGTGATTTCTATACACTTTTCATCGTAATGAGTGGCAGCGGAAAGCTAGAAATAGATCATAACACCATTCATCTTAGTGAAGAAAAGTGCATATCGATTCCTCCTAATAACACGGTTAGTATACACATTCAAAACGAGCACCTTTGTTTTTATCAATTACAGTTCAACATTGTCCATCTTAGCAATAAACAGACTACTAGCCCTTTTAAGCGTGTCAAAGAGCAACGTCTCCTCCCCTTTTCGCAATGTCGTAGACTGTTAGAAGCCATTTATCAGAACCGTCTAGCGGAGGATGAGCACACCATCTTTGAGCAGCATGTACACTTTCAAGAGCTGATGTTATTGCTCTTACATCAAACAATACCCAAGCTGGTGCAAAAAAATGATCGTCAATCAGTTGAGCAATCCATTAACTATTTGCATAAACATTTTGAAAAAGAGTGGACTGTCGAGCAGTTGGCAGAGCTAGCTGATGTTCCAAGATGGAATTATACCCGTATGTTCAAAGAGATTACAGGGCAAATCCCTCTTCACTATTTAAATAATATTCGCATTGAAAAAGCCAAGCAATTATTAATGACAACAAATGATCGGGTATTTGAAATTAGTCAGTCTATCGGATTTAATAATGAGTATTATTTCAATCGTCGTTTTAAAGAACATGTCGGCATCTCTCCAGGACAATACCGAAGAAACCAAAGCAGCAATCTACGTGTATTTGCACCATTCTTAGAAGATTTCTTTGTCGCCCTTGGGATTACACCAATTGCTCAATTCAGTCATCCAAAATGGGGAAAACAAGACTATTTAGGTCTACAAGAAGTGCCTGATATCGATGTACAAAATGGAGAAATGGATCGACTCCTTCACTATAAACCAACATTAATTATGCTAGATGCAGGTATAGAGCGATGGGAATCCTGTCATCATTTAAATGAAGTAGCTCCCATCTGTCATATCTCACATCCTGGAGAGAACTGGCAGTCTACTTTGTTTAAGATTGCTGATTTAACGGGAAAAACCTCCTTGATGCAAGATGTGATCCTACAATATGAGGATAAGGTACGGCAAGCAAAAGGAATTCTTAGTAAATCCGTTTATGGGCAAAGTGTGGCATTTCTCCGCATTTCAGCTATTGGCATTACTCTATATGCGGGTCCTGAATGTGGCTATACGGGGCCAATTTTATATCGTGACCTAGGTTTAATGCCACATCCACTTGTCTGGAGTATTCCGCACAATCAACGTAAAGCACCACTGACATTTGATCAATTGCTGCAATTAGATGCGGATCATTTATTTATTACTTTTGATAAACAACATTCCATTTACGAGAACGAGGAGCGTACGATTTTAAAAACTTCTATGTGGAAAAATCTAGCTGCAGTCAAAACCAACTGTGTATATGAAGTGGATTTTTTAACATGGATGAATTACGGTATACTGTCTCATAGTAAAAAAATTGATGATGTCTTACATGTTCTCGGCTAAAAGAGGAAGCTCACTTTGGCTTCCTTTTTAAATGATTAGGACAGACATTGCACTGCAAAATAACACCTAAAGACGTCTAGCTACATAAGATAAGATATCAGCTATAGGATAGGAGGAATTACATTGTATTACAATCCTTATCCGTACTTTGTTCATCCTTATCATTACCCAACGTCGCCACTTGCCCAGCAGCTTGCCGTTAGACCTATTCCTCAACATTTAGCAATGCCGAACACTAACCCCTTTCCACCTGTCGACACACATAAATTAAAAATTTCAGCTACACGGATAAAGGCGATAATGCAACAGGCTCAATTGCTTACGGATAAAATTGATAGCTCCCAACAATTTGCACATGATCTAATGAATGCTGCACAGCTTTCAAATAAAACAGAGGTTGATAAATTAATCACATCAACAGGCATTACGATGAAATTTGATGCAAATTATACACCAGACAATTTCAGAATACGTCTTATGGATAATGGTTGTTGTGGCATAACCATAAATTTAAGTTGGTAAAAAAATTTACCCTTATATCTCTATCGAACTTGTAAACTATAAAATTCTATGCTAAAGTGTTTTTATTATTATTTCTGAAAATTCTTATATCACTTTTCTTATCGAGAGAGACGGAGGGATTGGCCCGATGAAGTCTCAGCAACCAGCTCAACAGTATGGTGCTAATTCCAATTGGCAAAATTTTAAGCCTTAAAGATGAGAAGAAGAACTACCGTTGCTTATTTTGGAGTCCTCTTCTAAGGGGACTCTTTTTTATTTTCTACTAATTTTAACAGAAAGCAGTGAAATCAATGTCAAACCAACTTTTACAAGCATTACAATTATTAAAATCAAAACAATGGGTTGATTTAACACATACATTCGGCCCTAATTCCCCACATTTTTTTATGTTTGAAGATGCTAAATTTGAAACATTATTCTCTCATGATGACGGGTTCTTCGCACAACAATTCACGTTCCCAGGACAATATGGCACACATATCGACCCACCCATTCATTTTGTGCGAGACTCCCGCTATCTAGAAGAATTAGAACTAAAAGAACTAGTTCTTCCTCTTGTCGTCATTGATAAATCACGAGAAGCTGCTAGCAATCATGACTTCTCGCTAAGTGTGCAAGATATTTTTGATTTTGAAGCACAACATGGAGTAATTGAAGCAGGTACCTTTGTAGCGCTACGTACGGATTGGAGTAAGCGCTGGCCAGATAAAGAGGCATTTAGTAACCAAGATATGGATGGACATAACCATATACCAGGCTGGGGCTTAGAGGCTTTACAATTTTTATTGAAGGAACGTCAAATAAGTGCACTTGGCCATGAAACATTTGATACTGATTCAGCCGCTGATTTTCACAAAAATGGTAAGCTAGATGGCGAATACTTCGTGCTTGAACAAAACATCTATCAAATTGAGTTGATGACTAACTTGGACAAGCTACCTGCGAAGGGGGCAATTATCTTCAATATCGTCCCTAAGCCTGAAAAGGCATCTGGATTCCCTGTACGCTCATTTGCTATTTTGCCATAACACAAAGGTCTGTACGATTCATGTGTTGAATCATACAGACCTTTATTTTCGTATATTTCTTTTTTTGAATAGATAGTAAACGATGAGCATTACGAGGCCAAACAATAGGATGAGATAAATACTATAATGGGATAAATAATAACCAACAAACCGCCACTTCTCCCCAAGCATCCTCCCTAACGTTATAAATGTGAAAGTCCAGATAAATGCCCCTGTATAGGCAAAAAAAGCAAACTTTCTATATGGATAATTATTAATTGCCGCAATATAGGCTGTCAGATGCCGTACACCAGGTATAAAATAGCCTATTAATAATAAAGTTGGCCCAATTTTAGTAAACAGTTGTTTTGTAAAATCAATTTTTTGCTCCGTAATATGAATTTTGGGTCCATATTTCTGCAATAATGGTAAGCCAAAACGATAGCCGATATAGTAGCTTAAGGTAATACCGCCAACTGCACCAATCATTGCACTTACTAAAGCGGGAATGTGTTCAAGGCTTTCTATATAAACACTGTAGCCAACATATGTTAGAAAGACTTCATCAGGAAGTGGCAACCCAACAACGCCTCCAATTAGGATCACGATAATACCCAAATACCCGTAATGTTCAATTAGAGATTGCACATGATGTGCCATATAACATCCCACCCAAAATTTATTAAAACTCATTGATTAACAAGTTCCTTCAATATATCTAAGAGAACCTGAAGCATCGACTTTAAGACCTTCAGCAGCTTTATATCATTTGAAACTGCCGTAAAGCAAAGTCAATACCACCTTCAGTGGAACTCTTTGTAACAAAATTCGCAACCGCTTTTAGAGCTGCGCTACCATTTCCCATAGCAATACCTAGTCCTACATGCTCTAACATATCAATATCATTATTCCCATCTCCAAAAGCAATAGCATTCTCAGGACCAATGTTAAAATGGTCTAGTACCGCTTTAACAGCTATAGATTTGGCAACATCCTGCTGTAATACATTCACAATATAAGGATGCCATCGCTGCCAAAATATATGCGGAAATTGGCTAGCATATCTTTTTTCAGCCTCCTCATCTGCATATAGACACATGAGAAAAACTTCTTCATCCACAATTTTTTCATTCACAACCGGAAAATCTCGTAAAGATAGAGTTGCCTGCATCGCATTGAAAGCAGCTGGATGCTGGATGCCATTCATCGATAGTTGCTCTGTAAAAAATGTGAGGCTATGCTGCTGTTCACGAGCAAAAGCTTGTACATTTTGAACAATATCTTTAGCAATAGGTGTTTTATGTATGATTAAATCCTTGTGTTTCACATATGCCCCATTTGCTGTTATAAAGGTTTCAATTCCCAGCGCTTGTATCTCCTGACACATCGATAAAGGTCTTCCTGTAGCTGCTCAAGGTGAATTCCTCTCTCCTGCAAAAGTTGAATGGCCTGCTTTGTGCTTTCTTCCACACAGCCATCCTCGTAATTAATCAGTGTTCCATCCACATCAAAAAATATGATATTATAATTCATCTTAAGCCCCTTTATAAAACAGTACTTTAGAATCACAAACATTTAATTCATTCCTTATACTCAATGAAAAGTATGAAAGTATTTTGACAAACTTTCAGCAAACTCTATAACTTACATTAACAGCACCGATAAATACTATTACAAGCATAGATTTAATGACAATTAACTATAAAATAGATGAATATTTTTATTTTAATAATTCTAAAGGAGTATACCAAAGAACACAGAATTGTTAAAATAAAAGATATCCACTTAAACACATTGAACGATAAGCATTTACGTATAAATAGAGCAAAAGAAACAAAATTTTAGAGCCTGCAAAGGAGTTGATTCTTATGGCATTTAACATTTACTACTATGAAAGTAGTGTAGATTGTAAATTTTGCAAAAAGCATTTTACAACTTATAAAGTACGCCCTAATCGATATAAAATCATCGAGGAGCAAACAGATTTCATGCCTGTTTATGATGGCTTAAATCCTTTGCTGTATGAGGTTGCTGTTTGTCCCCATTGCGGCTATGCCTACCATAAGTCTATGACACGGACATATGGACCTTTCATGCAGCTCATTGATGAAATTTACATTAAAGAGCTCCAGAAGCCGATGGATATTTGTCAGGAACGTACAATCGATGATGCCATTGTCAGTTTTAAGCTTGCTTATTTGGTATCACGTGCTTCCATGGAGGAATCCCTTTTAATGGCGAATTTCGCCTTGAAAATTGCTTGGCTTTATCGTTTAAAAACCGATGAGGAATCCGAAAAGCGTTACCTTTTTGCAGCTAGAGACTTTTATAGTAAATCCTTTGCATCCAATCAGGAGGGTGGAGAAAGAATCCAGTTTTTACATGCTGAATTAAGCCTTCGACTCGGTGATATTGTAGAAGCTAAAAAAGGATTCTCACGCTTAATTGCCGATCGAAATGTATCACCAAAATATCGAAAGCTTGCGCGTAATCGTTGGGAAAATTATAAATATGACGAACAACCTATAACAGTTAATGAAATCATTAATTGATTTGACGAGGAGAGGACTAGTTATGTTGCTATTCCATAAAAGAATTGATGTGAGAGAAGAGGATATATTTTCAGAGTTACATCATTTTTTATTAAGAAAAAATAATCGCTACTTAACAAACGATGAGATAGTCGCTTTAACAGGAGTGTCACCCGAGCTCCTCTATAAATGGGTAAAAGCAGGAAAGTTAAAAAAATCCATTTTCCCTAATTTAGGAGCACCTTGTGAACGTTGTGGACAAATTACACAAGCTAAAATTTGTGTGAGCTGCTCCTCCTCCATTGTTGGTACATTAAAGCAAGAAGAAAAAGATCGTGCATGGTTCAATCAAATTCAACGTAACCATGTTAGAGCAAGCACCTATCACTATAAATAATGATAAACATCTCTACTTTACAAACAGGGATGTTTTTTGCCAATATAGTCAAATTTAAACAAAATTTAAACAAACTCTTCCTAAGCTTTAAACTTCGCTCCTTATAATAAGTATCAATATAAGGAGAAGGGCTGATTATTAATGAAAAAAGATAGGAAACGTAAGGTTTTATTAAGTATTGCACTGACAAGTTTAATGGCACTAAACGGAGTAACTAGTGTCTCTGCGGCGGTCACTGCAAATGAAGAACAGCTCAATATTGAACTTAATTCAACAGTCAAACAGGTTAGGTCTTCTAATGAAACGTTATTAGATTGGAAAAAATGGGTGAACGATCATGCCTATAGCCTATCCTCCATTCAACCTGAAACATTTAATGGACAAAAAATTCCATCTAGTGAATTTGAGGATTTAGAGATGCTAAAGCCATTATTACATGATAAGCGCATTGTCTTTTTAGGAGAGAGCTCTCATGGTGTTGCACAATTTAATCTAGCTAAAACACGTTTAATACAATTTTTACATCAAGAAATGGGCTATAATGTTCTCGCTTTTGAAAGTGGTATGGGGAATGTGATGAACGCCCAAGGAAAAATTGACAAACAAGCGGCACTACAAACAATGAAGGATGGTATTTTCGGTGTATGGTGGACAAATGAAACCCTTCCTCTGTTTGAATACGCCAAAACAACTTATACAACAAAGCAACCCCTTGTTCTCACGGGCTTTGATATTCAACAGCAAGGGGCATTTACGAATGGAGATTGGCTGCACAATCCTCAATTAGCTCAACAATTCAGTGAAGCAGAGAAACAACTCGCTGAATGGAGCTCAGGAAAAGATTTAAAGGGCTATCAAAAAGAAAAGGCAACAATTATAAATGTGTATAAACAAGTAAAGGCACAAGTACAGTTAAAAGAAAAAGAGTTGCATGCAGCATATCCAAATGAACCCCACATTGTGAAACTGATGGAGCGTACTTTAGCAGATCGTATTCGTTTAGCAAATGAATATGTTGAACTAACTATTCAGGCCAATATTGACCTTGAACAAAATAATATAGAGTCATTTTTACAAACAATGGAATGGCGAGATCAGGCAATGGGTGAAAACTTACTTTGGTTAGCTGAAAAGGTTTATCCAACAGAAAAGTTTATCGTGTGGGCACATAATGACCATATTCGTAAAGCACAATCGGATGTAATGGGTTCCCCTTATCCAGTCAAATTAATGGGCGAACGTTTACCAGACATCTACAAGAAATATAGCTACGTACTAGGTCTATACATGGGAAGTGGCGAGACAGCAAATAATATGGGTGAACCGATGGCTGTTTTACCACCTATCAAGGGATCTATTGAGGATATTCTGTCTACAAAAAATAAACCATATACATTCATCGATATGCGCAATCGTCAAAATGAACGAGGCAACTCATGGATGTTTGAGCCTCGCATAGGCTATAGCTGGGGCGTCATGCAGGAAAGCTTTGTTCCACGCGATCAATACGATGGTATTCTCTTGATCGATAAAGTAAGTAAACCGAATTATGTAAAATAACCTCTCTTATAAAACAATCGCAAACTAGATTCCCTAGTTTGCGATTACTTTATGTATCCATGGATATCGTATCCCATTCTTCGTCTTGATACCCAATCATCCAAAATAAGCCTCTGCGCCTTTCCATCACAACACTTTCATTTAACGCTAAAGGAGCTGTCTGTCCATTAATTCGACTATCTACACAAGCCCAATGCAATCTATAAATTTTATCAGCCTCGTCTAAAATTTCTTCCTTACTGCGCATAATTGTTTGTTGGTAAAACTGTTCAAACGTTTCACAGCTTGAAACAGCTTGAATCGCATATTCACAATCACAAACATCTTCCGGAAAATCTAACTCTTCCACCATACCTAATGCCCAAATGAGTGTCCAATAAGCTTCATATTGCCATGAAATATTGACAGCCTCTTGCGTACTAGGATGCTGCGCTCCCAGAAAGAGCCTTTCTTGCTCCGTTAAGAATGGTTGTACTTTATATTTATGTAGCATATCGGTAAAGAATTCCCTAGACCCTTCAATATCACCATTTTGTGCTACGTCACAGGCGAATTGAATAACAATCAATAGGGCAACTGCTCTTCTTGCGATATCCTCTTGACTTTTAAAATGGAGATTTTCTAATGGTGATAGCTGAGGAAGAGAAGCAGCGTAAGGAATCTCTCGTTCTGTTAAAAAAGCGATCGTTTTATTTTTTCGCACTTTTCCCTGTGCTGATGCTACCTCATGCGTATTTATTTTTCTTGTACAAGCATGGGGTCTAAAGTCAGATGGACCCGATTCCCCGTTAGGATAAACAATCACGCTACCGTTTTGATCCAGCAAAGTACCGTCTGGTAGAAAACCAATACCGCCTATCCTTGTTAGTAGTCTTGTAAATAGCTGCATATGCTCGTCTGTCATAGCTCTATCCATCTCGATTGCAATGACTGTATTGAGCACAGCTATTTGAATCATTACTCGTTCTTTTAGCTGTTCATCTTTAAAAGGAATAGTATCGTAATAGCCCATCATCCCAGGGATATTTTTTGCAAAATAATCAAGGTTCATATCTTCAGTTAAAATGTTCATCGAGCATCTATATTTTTTAAAAAGCCCTTTAGATTTCAATAAATATCCGCTATCTTGTTTTTCAATAGCAAAGCCTTTGGCAAATACGTCGGCTATTTTAGCATGCATATCATCTAGATCATTTTTGGAAGCAAATATCGTAAAATAATTCAAACTACTCTCTCCTTTGTAACATATAGCATTTCAGTATCCAATTTTCCAAACCATTCAGTACTTGGCTAAATAATTGTTTATTTTTTCGTAATACCTCATGTTCCATCCAATAAGCTAGCAAAGAGCGCCATTCTTCCTCATTTATCATTGTTGTTGGTGTGATTCCCTGCTGCATCATATAGCAAACAGCTCGGATAGCTGTCAGTCTCTCTACTTCACTGCCATCTAACCATTCAAATAGTGTCTCTGCACTTGGCTGTGATACTGCTAAAAGCGAGTCCCAGCCATCGATTGGAAATGCAACGTAGGGCTTCATCCATGTAATAATGTTTGGGTGCTGGAAATGGCGTAATCGATGTAATGCCGTATAGGCATCAATGTTATCTTTTTCAATATCCTGTAGGATAAGGGCCAGCCCTTCGTCTACTGGTAAACAATGTGCCGTTAAATAATCACATAGCCAGGCTGGAAGTTCAGCATTCCCTTGCCAAAGTTCCTTTACCCATCTTTCAGCCTCGTCAGCACACACCGTTACTAGAACTTCACCCCAAGCTTTTTGTTGTGCTGGAGTCTGTGCTTGTTCAACTCTTTGTTGAAGTGCCTCATATATCCTTACCCTATCAAATTGCCAAAAAGCCTCTTGAATACTTGTTTCTCTTACGCCATGCATGGAAACATAATGAAGTAAAGATTCTAAGCTTGATTTAGCCTGCTGTAAATTAGAGCTTAAATATTGTTCCAGCCACGTTAACCATATTTGTGACCTAGTCAGATTAACATCCAATCCCTCCCCACTACAAAATTGTCGATGCTGTCCGCAGTCTACACCAATACAGCCTAGAGTGGTCGCAGTGTCGACATACGCAGGAAAGCTTAAGGCAAGCAAATTAAATTCATCTTCTTCATGACTCCAATACCAAATCGATTCATCCTCAAGCTTGAGGAGAATGGCATCTCCGTTACCTGCCGTAAAAAATTGTAAGTATTGCTGTTCATGCAATTCATCATCCCCTCCAAAATAGGGGAAATCCAAATCATTTAAGCTCCAGCCAAAATCTCCAGAAGGCGTATCTAGCAATTCTGTAGGCAAGATAGCTTCGTCAGGGAGAGACCAATAAATAGTTACTTGCTGCGAGCAATTTTGTAAGAGATGACGGAACTCATTAGGGATTTGTACACCAAGTCGTGCCTCCACCTGCTGTAAATCATGCTCAGTAGCGACTGCTCGTATTTCAATCGGATGTACATAAGCTCCTTGCCACTTCAATCGCTTTATTAAATGTTGCCAACGCTCAATCCACATTGCAGCGCACCTCCACATAGGCTAAAATGATTTCTTTCGTCTTATTTTTATCGTCAGAAAATCATTTACTGATTAGGTACGTTTCCAACACAATAAAAAATGCTATTATTTTACTGATATATAAGCCTTCAAATATGCTAAATTACTTAACTCTATACGGTCTTTTTTAGTAAGTAACAGTGAATTATTTGACTTTCTTTACCTCCATCATAATTTTTGTCACATACTCTTCTTCTCGATTTTTTATAACAGCATCATAAACGTATTCCTCATAAACGTATTGACCAAGCTCATAGCCTTTTTCATGCATGACATTAAATAAACGTGTATAGGTCTCTCTAAGCTTCGCAGAGGGCCCAACATGATAACCAATAACGAATTCCCCCTCTATTGCTTTAAAGTAAGGATGACCTTCTCTTGGATTAGGCTGCTCAATATATAAATAGCTGTAATTATCGTAATTGCCTGCTAATACTTGCTCTCTCCTCGTAATCCCTCCGATTGGGTAACCTGTATCTAATTGAGAGCGATCTAATTCCTCGATAAAATCCGATACAGCCTTCACAAACTGCTCTTCAGTAGAATCTTCGATATTTTTACTTAGGTATAATGTATCTTCAGGAAAGTACTCAATCGTGATGTCATCAAAATGTAGATGTAGAGCTTCCTCAGTCGTTTTGATTTTGACATCAATAATATTTTCAATCATTTCGAGCTCTCGACGTTTCTTCGCAACAATTTCTTTTTGTTGATGCATCAATTCTAAAAAATTCTCTGGTGATTTCTCTGCCATATACTGCTGAATATCCTTCAAGGACATTCCAACTGCTTTTAATAACTCAATAACACTAAAAAAATCATATTGAGCCAGTGAATAATACCGATAATCTTTACTATCCTTCATGATGGGAGATAATAATCCAATTTGATCGTAATAAATGAGTGTTTGCTTATTAACCTTACAAATTTTAGCAAATTCTCCAGTTGTAAAATATTTTACATTTTTATTAAGCATTTTTTGAGCTTCCTCCCTTGACTATATAGTAACTATATACTTTAAATTGTACCTATTCACAATAAAAATAGAAAGGTTTTGACATTATGTTCACGGAGATTCGTGACATTACAGCTTTCAACAAGAAAGAAATTTTAGCTTTACGCATCGCAGACAATCAGCAACATTTTATTGAAACGACAGACCAATGCTTAGCAGAGGCAGAAATGGATCGGCGCTTTACTCCTTTAGGTCTGTATAAAGATAACACCGTTATAGGCTTCGCTATGTATGGATTATTCCCTCATGAAGATTACAGTCAACGCGTTTGGCTCGATCGCTATCTAATTGATGAACAATACCAAGGGCAAGGTTTAGGCAAACATTTTTTACAGCAACTTATTCGTTACTTAACAGTAAAGTTCAACTGTTCACAAATATATTTAAGTGTTTATGACAATAACGCAGTAGCTATTCAACTGTATAAACAATTTGGTTTTATATTTAATGGTGAACTAGACGACAAAGGGGAAAAAGTAATGGTGTTGGAGGTGCAAGGACATGACAACCATTAATCCTATTGAAACAAGACCACTGAAACCATTATTTCTTTCATACTTATTCCCCGCAATGATCGGTATGCTTTTGATGTCCGTCAATATTTTGGTAGATGGTATTTTCGTTAGTCATGGCGTGGGTCCTACAGCGTTAGCTGGGGTTAATATAACCGTTCCCATTTTCTCTATTTTGCTTTCTATTTCTCTATGGATTGGTATGGGAGGAGCTACGCTTTTCTCAATTTCTCTTGGAGAGGGCAATAGGCAACGAGCTCATCAGCTCTTTACATTAGCGTTTATAATGATGTTACTAGTCGTGCTAACGATTATTGGATTCCTTGCGTTCAATTTAAAAGATATTTCTTATATATTTGGGGCAAGCGATGATACGTATCCCTATGTACAGGAATACCTACATGTTATTTTACTGTTTGGCGTGTTTTACACAATAGAAAATCTACTAAGTATTTTTATTCGAAATGATGGTAACCCAAAGCTTGCTATGCTGGGCTTAATTACAACATCAGTATTGAATATACTCTTAAATTATATCTTTATCTTCGTACTAGATTATGGTGTTACTGGCTGTGCCTTAGCAACAGCAATCGCCACTATTATAGGTACGTCTGTACTTTGTCTTCATTTTTTCCGTCCACAATCTGAGTTAAAGTTTGTCTCTTCATTTTTTAATCTATCAGATCTCAGAAAAATATTTGCTATTGGGCTACCTAGCTTTATCGTTGAAGCTTCCGTAGCAGTTATCGTTATTTTGTATAATGTTACCTTCTTGCACTACTTAGGGGCAAATGGCGTAACAGCCTATGCAATGGTCAACTATATCCATACTGTGTTGTTAACGATTTTCCTTGGCATCGGTATGGCCCTACAACCATTAGTGAGCTATCACCATGGGGCGAGATTACTAGAACGATTAACATCATTATTAAAAATAGGGCTAGCTACTGCATTTATTTTAGGGTTAACGACGGCACTTATCGCAATGCTTTTCCCTTCTCAATTAATGGCATTATTTGGAGATAGCTCCTTTGAAATTCGTAGTTTGGCAGCACAAGGCTTTGTTCACTTTGCCATTGGCTATGTATTTTTAGGAATCAATATGGTGTTCGCAGAATTTTTTCAATCCATTGAAAAAATTCGTATTGCCACAACCATTATGTTACTACGTAGTATTATTTTATTTATCCCTACCCTCATCGTACTACCCAAACTACTTGGCTCTCAGGCCATTTGGTGGACCTTCCCGGTAGCAGAGGGCATTACAGCATTGCTCATTTACTTGTATATTAAAAAAAATCCAAGAACCATTTCCTCTCTAAAAAATGCTTAAATAGAAAGGGGCCTCATCACGGCCCCTTTCTTACTTTTTATTCAAATATTCATCACGCAACATACTCATAATAATCCCATCCGAAAATGTATTGTTCATAAACAAAGCCTGTTTTAAAATAACTTCTGTATTTGAAACCGACCTTCTCATAAGATTTAATGGCTCTACTATTATGGAAATACACTTGTAATTCTAAGCGGTTCAGGTTTAGCTCCTCAAATATAAATTTTTGAGTAAGTTGTACGGCTTCAGAGCCATATCCTCTACCGCACTCCTCGATACTATGTAAGGCTATACGAAACATTGCTTTTTTATTAGTTAAGTCGATCTCCATAATCGCCAATTACTTGATCGTTGTCAATTGAACAAATAGCAAAATCATAGCGCGAGGTATCTTCTTTAAAACGTTGAATCGCCTCTTTAATTTGTTCTTTTGTAAATATGTTACGCGTTCCTGTCATATACATGATTTCTTCATTTGAAAGCACCTTGCAATACGATCGATATCATCCTCACGAATGGCTCTTAAATAGACTCTTTGACCTTTTATCATGATAGACTCCTCTTTCACATGAAATAAGGAACCATCTTGTACGTAGATGATTCCTTTGTCAAAACTATTCCATTTACTTTTCATTGGGTATTGGTACTGATTTCTTTACAGGCTCTTCCGAGGAGGTTACACCTAGAATATCGAGCAGGAACATAAACAGCGGAATACCAATGATTAATCCCCATACACCAAGGAAATGCTCTGAGAAGAGAATGACCATAAACGTATAGAAAATCGGTAAATCCGTCTTTGCGGACATCAGCTTTGGATTTAAGAAATAAGCTTCAATGGCATGTAATACCATGACAATGACTAAAATATAGACAATGTACATTAAGCCACCAATACTATATGCGATAATACTTAGTGGAATTAGTGAAATAATAACTCCTGCGACTGGCACTAAACCTAAAATAAAGAGCATAATCCCAAGAGCAATCAGATGTGGAAAGCCCATAATAGAAAGGGCAATCACTGATAACACACAGTTGACAGCGGCAATAATAAATTGAGCCTCAATTACTTTACCAAATGAGCGGATGAAAATTCTTGAAAAATAATGAAGTTCATCGTAAAGCGGCCCAACTTTACTATCCTTAAACTTAGCTGTAAACTCAATAATGCGTTTCTTTTCCAACAAGATGAACAAGCTCAATATTAAGGAAATCAAAATTTGCATAATGATTTTACCAATATTCGTAATATTTTTAAGAGTTAAATCCACACCCTGCTCTAAATATTTTCCAAGTTCGATTTTCTCAAAAGTTGGCGCTAAATATCTGGCAATCTCATTGTCATCTGGATCGAGATTAAAGCTGGCAATAAGATCAAAAAGCTGGGTAATTTGCTGGGTCACAATCGGCAAATACTTGTAAATTACCGCAACAATACCTGCGACAAGTAAAAGGTACAATGTTACTGTAACAGCCTTTTCATTCATCGGTGTATATTTTCTTATGCTTTTCGTTGTCTTCGTAGTAAGCTGATTCATTAAATAGGTAATAATAAACGTCAGCAAAATTAAATTGATCATACTACGCATTAAATATAATGCAACTGCAATCCCAACTAGAAGAATAATACGTTTAAATCCATTACTCCGAAAGAAATTACTCATCTATTCACTCCTTCTACAAAACGGCCTCGCTGCCTCTGCTACCTAGGGCTACACTATCAACTAAACATAAGCAGTATAAAATTGATTTACAACAATACGCATCATTCTTATGTAAAAATTTCCCTCTCATTTAATGAGTATAGCCATCTACCTTCAAAATAAGACGAAATTCATGTTTCTTTAGAAGTGTCTGTATAAAACCTTAGGCGTGGGTGAAGTGAATTGTATGTCCTGTCAAATTAAAAAGTCAATACTTTTATCCTTTTTGAAAGCTTTATCAGCGTATAAGCCTAAATTCTATGAATCTATTATAACCCTATAAAACCAGCATATCCAATTTGAAAGTTCTTTTATAATGGTATTTGCATAGAACTTTTATCAGATGGGATATTATGCTATTTTGATTCCAGAAACAAATTAAAAATAGACAAGGACTGATTCTATGAAAATTGCGAGAAATCCTGAGCACATTCATCCACCTGTTGCTCCTTATGTACATCAAATTGAAGTCACTGGCCCCCATAGATGGTTAACCTTATCAGGTCAAATCGGCATGATGGTAAATGGGACTATCCCTGAAGATGCAGCAGCACAATTGAATGTAGCACTAGAAAATATTAAAAAAAATCTAGAGAGTGCCAATATGAAGGTTCAAGATCTGACGAAGCTCGTTTTCTATTTGGTAGGAGAAATGGATGCAAGTCAACGAAAGGAAATCATCCATAACTTTTTCGGGGGACATCTTCCATGCACAACATTGATATATGTAGTTGCACTTGCTACTCCTGCCTTAAAGGTTGAAATAGATGCATGGGCTTGTAAGGAATTATAAATCATCCTATGTTATATATAATCAAGATGTGCTGTAATTATGTATGTTTCTAGTACCCCTTTAACACTTCTAAAGGGGTACAGTTTCATCTACTTTTACATAGATCGTAAAATATTATTTAAGTAATGTGAGCGTCGTTGCGATTGCATTACTAACAAATGATTGTTGTGGCTGTGATTTCAGCATGACTGTTAATCCAATTAGTGCCACAATTAGTGCCTGTGCTAAAGACTTTGCATCCGTGCCAGCATCTAACTCGCCTGTTTGGATTCCTCGCTCTATTGTCTCCTGAAAAATGACGGCTAGATAAAGTTGATGCTCTCTCGTCAATATTTCGAATCTCTCGTCATGTGGGGCTAGTTCAACCATTGTATTAATGCAAAAACAGCCGTTACTAAGATCCTTTGTATATTCAGCAGCAATTACTTCTTCAAAAAAAAGAGAAAACGCCTGTTTCACAGAGGTTTGACGTTGAAGCTTAGCCCGTATTTCGGCTGCCCGAGACGTCGTATATCTACGAAGTGCTGCTTCGAATAGCTCCTTTTTGTCACCAAAGGTTGAATAAATACTAGGACGTTGAATGCCCATTCTAGCAGTGAGATCACTTAAAGAAGTAGCTTCATATCCCTTCTCCCAAAATAACTGCATGGCAGCCTCTAATACTTTTTCTTCATCAAATTCACGGGTTCTTGCCATAAAACATCCATCTCCTTTGTTTAAGGATTAATAAGCTGATCACTACGATTTTAAATACCAAACAGTATGTAATCATTGTATAATCAGCTATTTATATTGTCAATTTTCATTTTATTAATAAAAATTAATTTCAAAAAACACATTGACATAGCAAATAAAACTAAGATATATTTACCAATAATTATATTGTACCGAACGGTATGTTATAATGACAATTCAATTATGAACGGAGGATATAGTGTGGACAATGACCTGAAGCAAGAAAAAGATGCGTCTACTATCAATCAACAGTCTTCCATGTCTCGAGCTGTAACATTATTATTCGCAACAGCCTGTGGAATGTCTGTAGCCAATATTTATTTTGCACAGCCGCTGCTTGATCAATTGTCAAATGAGTTTGCTATTGATCACTCGATTATTGGTGTTGTTATTACCATCACACAAATCTTTTATGGATTAGGTTTACTACTCTTAGTACCACTAGGGGATTTACTCAATCAGCGCCGATTGATTATTGGACAGATGCTATTGTCCATAACAGCTTTGGTTATAGTAGGCACTGCCTCCTATAGCGCAGTACTTTTTACAGGTATGGCTTTGGTGGGTCTACTTGCAGTTGTGACGCAGACGCTTGTGGCATTTGCAGCTACTATGGCTTCCCCTACAGAACGAGGTCGTGTTGTTGGTATTGTTACGAGCGGTATCGTCATTGGCATACTGCTCGCTCGGACCTTCGCTGGTCTCTTAACTGATCTTGCAGGCTGGCGATCCGTTTATCTAGTCTCTGCCACTCTTATGCTTTTAATGGTTTGTATGTTTCTCAAAGTGTTACCTAAAGTGGAGCGTGAAGTAAAAGCGCTATCCTACCTTCAGCTAATTAGATCCGTATTTATGTTGTTCATTCAAGAAAGAACTTTACGTATCCGCTCGGTTCTAGCCATGCTAATTTTTGCTGATTTCAGTATTTTGTGGACGCCACTTGTTCTGCCACTTAGTGCGCCACCGTTAACTCTGTCACACAGTGTCATCGGTACTTTTGGTCTTGTTGGAGTGGCTGGTGCATTAGCTGCCGCACAGGCAGGGAAATTTGCTGACCGGGGTTATGGACAAAAAACAACAGGGATTGCTTTAGTGCTACTACTCATTTCATGGTTGTTTATTAATTATCTAGAACAGTCGTTATTGGCATTAGTTGTTGGTATTATCTTGCTGGATTTGGCCGTACAGGCAATTCATGTCACTAATCAGACGATGATTCTTCCATTGCGTGCAGAAGCGCGAAGTCGACTTACCGCTGGTTACATGGTGTTCTACTCCATCGGCAGCGCTGGCGGTTCAATCGCTTCTACACAGACATATGCACACTTTGGCTGGGAAGGGGTTTGCTTACTTGGAGCTTCTATCAGTACAATTGCCCTTCTTTTTTGGGTAATGACTAGACGATTCACAAAATATTGATTTAACTTAGGAGAGATAACAAATGGAAATAGGAATTACTTCTTTCGTAGAAACAAAACCAGATGTTCATAGTGGCGAGGTAATTAGTCATGCACAGCGTTTACGTGAAGTCGTGGAGGAAATCATTCTTGCAGATCAAGTAGGATTGGATGTGTTTGGCGTTGGCGAGCACCATCGAGAAGATTATGCTGCCTCCTCCCCAGCAATGGTGTTATCAGCTGCCGCTCCACAAACGAAAAAAATTCGATTAACAAGTGCCGTGACAGTTCTTTCTTCTGCCGATCCCGTACGTGTCTTTCAGGATTTTTCTACATTGGATGGACTATCGAATGGGCGCGCAGAGATTATGGCCGGTCGTGGTTCCTTTGTAGAATCCTTTCCCTTGTTTGGCTACAATTTAAATGATTATGATGAACTGTTTGAAGAACATTTGGATTTACTACTCAAAATCCGTCAGTCTGAGAAAGTAATTTGGGAAGGCAGACATCGCACAGCAATTAATAATTTAGGTGTATATCCAAGACCTGTCCAAAGTACTCTACCAATATGGGTGGCTAGTGGAGGAAACCAGCAATCTGCCATTCGTGCAGGGCTCTTAGGTTTACCTCTTATGTTAGCGATTATCGGGGGCAACCCAATGCACTTTGCATCAATTGTACAGCTATATAAAAAGGCTGCCGCTCATGCAGGTCATGATTTATCAAAACTTCAAGTGGGATCTCATTCCATCGGTTTTGTTGGTCCGAATACTAAATGGGCAGCAGATACATTTTTCCCATCAACAAAGGCTGGTATGAATAAATTGGGCAAAGAACGAGGGTGGCCTTATTATGATCGTTCTAGCTATGATGCTGCACGAAGCTTTGACGGGGCGTTATATGTCGGTGATCCAGATATAGTTGCTGAAAAAATCATTCATCTTCGTAAACACGTAGGGATTACACGTTTCATGCTATACGTGCCGTTAAGTTCTATGCCACATGATCAAGTTATGCAAGCGATAGAATTGCTCGGAACAAAGGTAGCTCCTCGTGTCCGTGAGGAAGTTGCTAAATGGGAGGCGGAAATGGCATTAGAAGGACATCCATTTCTTTAGGATTTCATTATATTTTAAGGGGGAATTTATATGACGATTAATAATCGAGTACTACCAGAATTAAGACAGGCTTACTCACAGTTTCCGGGCTTTCGTCTGCAGGAAGATTTAGCGTGGAGTCGCAGCCTCTTAGTCCAGCCACCATTAGAAAAGTCAAAACTTGTGCACACGACGAATTGCATGATTCCTAGAGGAGATGGAGGTGAAATGCTAGTTAAAATTTATGAACCAATTGAACGAAACCGTGATAAACTTCCAGCTATGCTTTGGATTCATGGTGGTGGTTTCGTTATGGGACACCCCGATATGGATGATCTTCTATGTGAACGTTTTGTTCAGACGGCTAACTGCGTTGTCGTTTCTGTTGATTATCGACTTGCTCCTGAGCATCCTTATCCAGCCGCGATTGAAGATTGTTATGCAGGGTTAGTATGGATGACAGCTGAGGCTCCATCACTCGGCATTGATGTTAAACGAGTGGCAATTGCTGGTGCAAGTGGTGGCGGAGGGCTAACAGCAGCTCTAGCATTAATGGCTCGCGATAAGGGAGGGCCCTCAATTATATTCCAAATGCCATTATATCCAATGCTTGATAACCGAAATGAAACACCATCTAGCTATGAGATTACCGATGCTCATGCAACATGGAGTAGATCAAATAATTTGACCGCTTGGCGTATGTACTTAGGAGAAGAAAAGGACACCAACGAACTTTCTCCGTATGCGGTTCCTTCAAGAGCAGATAATTTAGCAGGATTACCACCAACCTATACATGTATAGGTCAACTTGATTTATTTCGAGATGAAGCCTTTGATTATGTAACACGTCTTGCCCAAGCAGGAGTAGATGTTGAAATGAATCTCTACCCTGGTAGCTTTCATTGCTTTGAAGTCTTTGTACCTGAAGCCGAGGTAAGTCAGCGTGCAAGTCAGAACTATTTAGATGCAATGGCTCGCGCTCTTCACCCTTAGTCTACCTTACTGAGAATGTGAAATAGCCCTTATCATAGTCGTTAAGGAGTTCAGTTGCAATCATAATTGGCAGGAGCATAATTTTCTAAATGAAAGTTGCTGCTCTTGGAATGTTTGAATATGAAAATTTAAAATGCGAAAATGCTTTGACGGTATTTTCGCATTTTATAATTATAACAATTTAGTTATGATGACTTTGTTGATAAAAACTTCACAGCTATGCAAGTCCAATTCCTCAATTTATGGCAAGTTTATCGTAAAATAAAATAATGACTTTTTTTAACATCAAATGAACTATGATGTTAAAATTACTATAAAGTGATCCAATCAGGAGGTGTAATCATTTGGAAGAAAAATATACTATAGGTGAAACAGCTAAAATAATAGGTTCTACTATAAAAACAGTTCGTTACTATGATGAAATTGGGTTGCTGAAACCTACAAGTTATACTGATGGTGGACATCGATTATACACGGTGAAAGATATATGGCGTCTTGAAATGATTACAAACCTGCGTTATTTGGATTTTGGAATTGATGAAATAAGCAAAATGATATCTGAGGAGATATCATTCACTAGAGCACTTGATTGGCAGATTGAATCGATGGAAACACAGATTAATACGCTTATGGATATGATATCAATTTTGCGTCAAGCAAAGGAACATAATGGGGATTCATTGCAGTGTATTCATGATTTAATAAATGCACGAACAATTAAAGCTGAAAATAAAAAACAATTTATCGATAAAAAAGTGCAAGAAATACAATTCTTAAATGACATTCCAAAAGAGTGGAAAGATTCGTTTTTTTATTATTTTGATAAATATATTATTAATCAGGTGAAAGGCTCCGCCAAACAAACCGTTGCTTGGCATGAGTTGCAGGAGCTCATAAATGATCCGCAGTTTATAAAAGACCTGAAAAACACTGAATTTTTGTACATGAATATTGTTCATCAACCAAAATATAATGCTACAACACTGGTCAGAAAGCTCGAAAACATCCATGATCGATTGAATAAGGCGTTGAAACAAAAATCGCCTGCCAGCAGTCCGGTTGTACAGGCCATTGTCGATGATACTGCTAGGCTGTATACGAACTCAGAGCAATTGGACAATAAAGAAGATTACTTCCATTACTTTGTAAAATATATTCAAAGAACCAAAACCAAACGACTCGAACGATGCGAAATATTATGTGCCATTCTAAGTCCACAATACTACCAACTCTCAAAAGCTAATCAATTACTATTTCAAGGAATAGAATGGCGACTTGAACATATGGAAAATTCAGAAGGCGAATAATTGAGGGGCTAAACACCCTCAACTATTCGCCTTAGCTGTCAACCCTTCTGTAACGTAAATTCTGGATAATCCCCAATATTTTGCTCTAATAGTTTAAATGGCTGTTGCTTTAAATAATGATTAAAGAAATCCAATGAATAGTCGTTAATCAGATGATAAGCCTTTTGGATGTCGACCCCTTCCATCCGTTCATAAAGTGGTGAAAACAGGTATAAATCAGAGAAGCCCATATGCTTCATATCTTTAATCTTCATCCAATAGTTCCCACCCACAGTTACATACTCATACCGTGGCAAAGTTTCGTTTACAAACTCGATGAACTCCTTACTATCCGTTTCCTTCGCTTCTCTGATTGAGTCATCAGCACTCATCATCATAAATGGCTTCTTCAGCCCCTCCGTAGGAACTCGGAGTTTTCCATATAGAACGCCGTCCATATTAAGAGCTGCTTTTATTCTTGAATCTGTCATTAGCATTTGGGTGCTCGTTGCCCCACCAAAGGAATGGCCAAACATACCTATATTCTCCATATCCATTCGACCTGTAAAACGGTTTTCAGAATCATTTTGGGCCAGCTGCTCTACTTGATCCAGCACAAATTTAGCATCTTCAACCCAACCTTCATTTGCTTTATCTAAATATGCAATTGATTCCGTTTTTTGTGGGACGTAATTTGCTATACGACCATCAGAAAAAACTGAGGCCGTGCTACTGTAGGTGTGATCTATACCTACCACGATATAGCCTTGACTGACTAATTGCTCAATTTGAAAAGTGTTCTGATTTTTATGCCCACTAAAGCCATGAGAGAAAAGGAGTACCGGATAGGTTGTTTCCTGATTAGAAATCTCAGCGTTCTCAATAGCATGTGTTTTGACATAACCAAAATTTGCAAATAAAAACTTCGGTAAATTTAGAATTTTACTATACCCCTCTGCAAAAACAGCAGAATCGGAAATATAAGGAGCCGTATTACCTTTAGCATTCGTATCAGCAGGATACCAGATCTGTACCATTAATTCGCGTTTGTCGCCAAGCTCTGGTGTAAGAGTCTCTTCCCTCTTAGTATCTTCCCAATCGTAGGTGACTGTTCCAATTTGGTACGGACCCGCTGGCTTTTCAAAGGTAAATACCGGAAGAACGATAGGCAGACTAACTGTTATGGCAGAATAAAGTACAGCTAATGTTGAATTCAGAACAACGCGTAATCGGCGCATACTTGATTGTTGTTCTTTTTGAACTTTTGGGTTAAAAAAGTGCCTTATCACAACAACAACGAGAAAAAATAATGTCATCAAATAAGTCGGTATCATTTGCCACCGCATCCCTTCAATGATTCCATGGACAAGTAGAAATAGCATAGACATACCACCAGCTATCAGTATTCCTCGCTGTGACTTGTTTCTACCAAAAACTAACCAACCTAGTAAAACAATATTAAAGATGACATAAAACAATTCAATAGACCTCATAATAAAAACCTCCTTGTTTTTTTGATCTTGCTGATTCAAATCAAAGTGTATTACCTCCAGTAAGAGGAGAATCAACAATCAATACAAAAAAACACTGACATTTTTTATAATTGTCCACCATTTTACAAATTTGAGGTTGTATATTATTAAAATAAAAATTGAGCAGTTATAAAAAATTGTCTTTATAATATCAATAAAGAACTATGAATATTTCACAGGTACAGGTTAAATTATTTTAGAAGTTAGGAGAGGATAGAAATGGATTCCTATGAAGTATCGACATTAAAAAAGGGCCTTTTGATATTGGATATATTACGACAAAAGCATGCTCTTACATTGACTGAAATTATGGAAGAGTTATCACTGAATAAGACATCGGTTTTTCGCATGCTTTATACTTTGGAAAAAATGAATTATGTTAATAAATATAATAAATACTATCAATTAAATCCTCATATATTTAGGGATGAACATCTATATTGGCATCAAGATATTGAATGGACTTCCCTTGTAGCACCCTATCAATTAGCCCGACAAGAAGAAATAACAACTTATATTGGTATTTTGGAAGATTGTGAAATGGTGATAAAAAATGTCATTAGGGAGCCATTTGAACAACCTTTTTTTCAAGCAATCGATACTCGAACACCCATGCATTCAAGTGCACTTGGAAAAGTAGTCTTAGCTCACCTGCCACCAGAAACGCAACATGACATGTTAAATAGTATGAGACTTCATCCACTTACAGCAAAAACCTTTTATGATTACGGTTTATTAGTTCCTCACTTACAGGTTATTAAAGCACAAGGATATGCCGTGGATAATGAAGAAACTAATCTAGGTAAATGTTGTATTGCAGTACCTATTTATGGCAATAAAGAAGTAATAGGAGCCATTGCCCTACATGGTTCGACGGAACAAATAAAAAAAACGGCTATTCGTTCTTTTGTAAAAAAATTAGTCGAGGCAAGTAAAAAAATAACAACAGAAATCGATTATCTTTTAGCATAGTTTTCTATCTTAGAAAATTTATAAGCCGTTTCCTTTTGCAATAAAAGTGCTTTTGTTTCTATATACGAAACTATTAGTATAGATGTTTGTAAAAATACGTTTATGTCCTATTCTTGTTATATAAAAACGAGGAGGTAAGATGATGAAATTCCATACATTAAAGAAAACTAATATCCGTATTTCAGAAATTGGCCTTGGAACAAATGCTGTTGGTGGTCATAATTTATTTGAAAGCTTAAATGAACAAGATGGAAAGGAGCTAGTGGCAACAGCCCTTGATCTTGGAATAACTTTTATTGATACAGCAGACATTTATGGTAAAGGGCGTTCAGAGGAAATCGTTGGGGATGTTTTGAAAAACTATCGTAGGGAAGATTTCGTTTTGGCAACAAAGGCAGCTAAACGTTGGTTTGAAGATGGTACAGTAACAGTAGATAATCACCCAAAATATCTACGACAAGCTTTCGAAAATAGCTTAAATCGACTCCAATTGGATTATGTAGATCTATATTATTTGCACTTCCCTGATAACGAAACACCTCTTGTTGAATCGATTGGGGAATTATCGCGCTTAAAAGAAGAAGGTAAAATCGGAGCAATAGGAATTTCTAACGTAACATTAGATCAATTAATCGAAGCAAATGTGCATAATGATATTTCGGTCTTACAATCTCCTTACAATATGTTAAATCGCTCAGCCGAACAAGATTTATTGCCATACTGTATAAAAAATGATATTTCATTTATTCCTTATGGACCACTCTCATATGGTCTACTTGGTGGCAAGTATACAAAAGATTTTAAACTAGGCGCAGGGGACTGGCGAGTTTCAAACCCTTTATTCCACGGTGAACTGTTTGAACAAACATTAGTTAAAGTAGAGGCGTTAAAGGAAGTAGCAGCAGAAAAACAAACAACATTACCAAATCTGGCTCTTGCTTGGTTATTAGCCCAAGACGGTGTTGATGCCGTTATCCCAGGAGGAAAGCATAAAAGCCAAGTAGCTATCAATGTGGAAGCAACGGATGTCCTGTTAACAAATGAAGATTTAATGAAAATAGAAGGAATTTTATAATAAAAAATGAGAAAAGAGAGGATTTTTGCAAATTCGCTCTTTTCTCATTTTTATTATATTTTAGCTTTGTGCTCTATCGCAATTTTAGCGTAGTTTGACTGTGCAAGTCTGCTAACAGCCTGTCATTTTCTTGGATTATTGGAAATTAAGCGACTCCTCTTCTTAATCCAGTTTACGCACTTTAATCGGGATTAATGTTCTTTCTAATTGTTCACGATGCTGTTCGTACTGAAGTGGCAACATTAATTGGCTACCCATTGTCTCAGGTGTTTCGTCATGAGCAAATCCAGGAGGATCTGTAGCGATTTCAAATAGAATTTCGCCAGGCTCACGGAAATAAATCGCATTGAAATAATTACGATCTTTGACTTCCGTTACATGCTGTCCATGATTCATCACATACTCTTGCCATTCTAAGTGATCCACATTATCTTGTGCTCTCCACGCAATATGATGAACCGTACCTACACCCATTTGACCACGTACACCTGCTACTGTTTTTAAATCTACAGTATTACCAATAGCTGCACTTGATTTATAACGAGTATAGTCACCCTCTGTCGCTACCTGTTCTAGGCCCATCACTTCTGTTAAAACTTTTGCCGTTTCTTCAGGATGACTTGAGTATAGTGTAGCTCCACCAAAACCTTTAATAGCAACCTCGGGTGTTACCTCACCAAATGTCCATTCATTGAGCTCGCCTTCCGCACGTGCAACGAGTTCAATATGCAAACCATGTGGGTCATCCAATTGAATGACTTGCTCACCAAAGCGTTCAGCTTTTTGGAAGGGAATCGAGAATTTTGCTAAGCGATTAATCCAAAATGGAAGTGCCCCTTCTGGTACAACATACGTTGTAACGCCAACTTGGCCATCACCAATACGTCCTTGATAAGCATCTGCCCAAGGGAAGAAGGTAATGATTGTGCCTGGTTTTCCACCTTTATCGCCAAAATATAAATGATATGTGCCAGGATCATCAAAGTTTACAGTTTGCTTCACTAAACGTAAGCCCAAAACACCTGCGTAAAAATCAATATTCTCTTGTGGATGCCCTACGATGGCTGTGATATGGTGAATACCTGCTGTATGTTTTTTCATGTTAACAAGCCCTTTCGACTATTTTCCTCACCTTTACTGTGCCCAACTACGTCCTACCTCAAACTGGATAAGCTTAGCGAATTGTATATAAAGCTTTAGACCACGGGATTAATTGATCTAACATTTGATTCACTGAATCTGATTGTACTTCCTTTGGCTTAAAGTCTGTTCCATTTTCAAAATCTGTGAATAAAGATAATGCTGGGTGAACACGTACATCTGCAATTAATAGCTCTCCCATAATGCCACGTAGATGTTCTGCTGCACGAGCCCCACCTACAGAACCATATGAAACAATCCCTGCTGCCTTGTTATTCCACTCAACACGTAAATAGTCTAGTGCATTTTTTAATGCCCCTGTAATAGAATGATTATATTCTTGTACGATGAATACAAATCCATCTTGTTTAGCAATAATTTCTGACCAAGCCTGTGCACCCGAAGCATCTTGCCCTGGTTCACCCAATAATGGCAATTTATAATCAGCAATATCGATCACTGTATAGTTTGCGTCACCGCGTAAATCTGCAATTTCCTTTACCCATTGTGCTACTTGAGGGCTTACACGTCCCTCACGTGTTGATCCAATAATAATACCGATATTTAATTCTGCCATTGTTTGTTCCTCCTCTTTTTTTGAACTAAATAATTTATTCAAAAAACCCATAATTGTACCTCCTGACGAAAGCTAAAGGTTCGAATTCATTTATCTTGAAATTATTTATCTTGAATTCGAGATAATAATAACACGATATTTTTATCAACGTCAACAACTTTGTTTTTTAATTTAAAAAGGCAGAGAAAATGAACTCTCTGCCTTCCCTAAAAGCTTATAAACTTGTGATTTCAAATAGCTATATTGCGCATCATTGGTATCATGAAAAGCCTCATTCCTATTTGAATCAATATCCTGATAGTCGATTATGTATGAAAATTGCTCCTCCGTAAAATCCATTCTTATGCCATTAATGACATTATAAAAGTGCCAGCCCTCCTTGAGAAATGTCTTTCTAATTTCTCCGCCTAGAATATCCTGCACCACTAATGAAGTAACGCCACATTGCCCTTTTGCAGGGTTATCCAAGCTCCATTTAGAACTTGATTGGCTTAACCATGATTTTCTTAAAGCGTTTAAAATGTCTTTTTTCATGCTAAAACTTCTCTCAAACACTTTAAAATGGGACTTCATCCATTTTTATTGGCGTTGAGTTCCCTACTGCCCAATCATCTTTAATGGCACCATAGACCATACTATCCGTCATGGTACCATCCTCATTTTCCCAAGCATTTCTTAAATACCCCTCTTTCACAAAGCCAACCTTGCTAAAACATTTTCGCATCCCCATATTATCTGCTCTTGTATAGCCCTCAATACGAATCTTACCTTTTTCACCAAATAGATCAATGAAGTGCTTTAACACCATATCCTTACCTCTACATGAATAAAGAGAATCCCGACTTTTCCCCCATCCACATAACTAGGGGAGACCCTAGTTCCTATCCACCAATTTCAACGTTCTATCCATCACATTTAGTGCTGTATCCACCGCTTTTTGCATGCTATCCATCTAAATCGATTTTCTATCGATTTTATTAGCTATATCTATAATAAATTGCTTACTAAGCTCCTCTTTCATATTATTCTCAGCATCCACCATCACTTGTTCAATGAGACAGCCTTGATGATGAAAGACATCTTCATGATCTGAAGCACAACTAAATAATGAGGTTTGTCCTTCAATCGCATAAATCACATCTAAGAAAGAAATTTCTTGTGGACGCTTAGAAATACGGTAACCACCGTTGACACCTGGATTCGACTCAATTAAACCTGCCTTCACAAGCTTTGTTAATATTTTCGAAAGATAGGTTGGTGATAATTTCTGCATTTCTGCTAGAGACTCTACGCTCATTGACTTCCCTTTAGGATTTAGCGTTAAAAATACCATTGTATGTAACGCATAATTTGTTGCTTTTGAATATTTCATCATTTATCACCTCCATTCAGGACTATTACTATCTGTAATTAAAACACATTCTACCATGAAAAAAGCATGTTTTGCCGAAAAACACGCTTTATGATTTCTTATTCATGCTGCCCATAGCCTGCTTCTTCAGCCATGGCATCAGCCTTTGTCATATGAACAGTTCCAATTGGATGGTTTGGTGGTGCATAAATTGTGTAAAGCTTTAGTGGTTTATTGCCTATATTCGTAACATTATGCCATGTCCCTGCTGGCACCATAATGGCCATATCTTCAGACACGTGTCTTTGGAAGTTTAAATAATCTTTACTTGGTCCCATCTGTGTAACACCATGCCCTTCCTCAATACAAATAAATTGATCGACGTGAGGGTGTACTTCTAAGCCAATATCTTCCCCAACGTTAAGGCTCATCACAGTTACTTGTAAGTGTGGCCCTGTCCATAGTACTGTTCGATAATTTTTGTTGTGCTTTGTAGCTTCTTCAATGTCGACAACAAATGGCCCTGGTCCGTAATCATTTCGTACATTATTTCTTGCTGATGGTTCTACCTGATTTGGATAAGCCCAATAAACAGGTTGATAATCGTAATTATATAGTTGGTAATTGCCATAGTAAGGATGGTACATTTATCTCAATCCTCTCATGCATGATAAAACTATATTATGCAGTTGAAGCAAAGAAGGTACTCCCCTGTATTCAACAATCCGTTTGCAATTTGAATTATAAATTGGGTACTGTTTATGAAAACATAAGGGGTAGTTGTCATGTATGAAAGATTAGCTGAATCGCTCGCAAGTACGGCGATTAAATGGTTTCCTGGACAAGGTTCAGAATACCTTGAAAGATTGCTAGATGAATGTGTGTGAGTTGCCTCTCTAAGCTTAGAGGTAACTCACAACTCGGATAATTCCTTGTTTAGACGCATGCGGAATGAATCATCTGTCAGAAATCTCAATTGAAAACTATTCATACTATTAGATAGTTTAATTTGTTCCATTGTATTTAAGTCGTTAGCAAAAAAGGCAATTTCCGTTTGATTCCCTTCTTTATCTTCCGCATAGGCTGCTAGTGTTAAGACAAATGCAGTCGATCCACCCTTTTGACCTGCATGTGTTAGCCATTCTTGATTTTTAGGATTCTGCATCAACTGTTCCATTACGGAATCTAAGTATTTATGTACCTCTGCACTGAAGAAATCCTTATTATTCAATTTTTCTAAAATAGAGATGTAATCGTTTGTAGTGGCCCTTATTAAACGGTCAGACCATATCTTTTGAAAATCCATATTGAGCAGTTTTTGTGCCTCTGCTTTCTCCTCGTAAGTCAAAGGTTGCTCTATCCAACTGGCGTGAATAGACGATGCACGCTCACGATATTCAGCCATATCCATTTCTTGCAAAGCCGTTAATGTTTCTTTTTTCGTTAAATTTTTTTCTTTCATCACTTGAATCGGGATATAGAGTGCACTGACGATCGGATATAATGGTTCATGATCCTCTACATGTAGCTGTGTAAGCACATCATTTATTGCTTGAAAACCTAATACATGCATTAAATATTCCGTATTCGCATTGGAACTATAAGCAATCATACCACTTGCGACTTCGCTTAAAGGTACATGATCCACACCCTGAAGGTTTAACTGCGCTAACCATGCTTCATGTGCACCTCCATCCGTTTTAGGAACATAAAATACCTCTAACTCCTTTAGATCGACCTGTTGCTGAGGATTAATGCGACCCTCTGCTGCTTGCTGTGCATAAGCTATAGCGACGATGATTTTAACTGTACTTGCTAATGGTAGCTGTTCCTTGGTGTTTAATTCCACCCAATATTGTTGATTGTGTTGAATGGCTACGGAAACTTTTTTATCAGTTCTATGTTCCTTTATAAATTGAACAATATATTCTGGGTCATCCTTCTTGATCTCTTTTTGAAACTTCCAAAAGACAATACCTATTACTAACCCTGCACAAATTAAAATGCCACCCATCATCCAGTATAATTTTTTCACTTTCATCCCTCCATCACTCGGCTGCTTCCACCAACCATTGCTGTAATGCTGTAGACGACTGGTTTAATCGCAACGCTATTTCTATGTTCACTTAGTCACCGATCTTTCTTGAGAAATAAGACTAATGCTAATGAAGCCAAAAAGAATAAACTTAGATGGAAACTCAACAAATTAGCAATATATTGAATGTAATAATGAGTATTAAGTATTGTACTTTGTTGTCGCATTAAAGTAGAAATAATTGTTGGACTAAATAACGAAATAACAGCGATAACAATTATACAACTTGAAAACATTTTCTTATCCAAAAAATCACCTACCAATTCTGTTTAGAAGTATCTATAAGTTTTTGAATAAGATGCTCCCACTAGTTTCCTGCAACTCCACTCCCAAGACTTATCCCCCCTATAGTGGCAGCAGCATTTAATAAAGTTTATGGTCATTGCATTGTAAGCTACATACACTAATGAATTAACGAAGCTCTTAAACTGCTAATGCCATTTTCTAAATATCCTTTGAGGCATGTTAACATATAAACCCAACCCTCTTTTTGCCCCATCATTTTTGCCATAATCTCTGGGTCATGGGCACTAAACCCTGACTCTACTACAGTAATAATGGTTTCGCCTTGTAATTCTTCAAGAGTGATGGTAACCATCGTCACTTCACCATGCTCTTCACCCCATACAAACATAATTTTTTCATTAGCCTCCATTTCCAGCACAGTGATCACACCCTCAGCATGATACTCATCATATCTAAGCGTAATCCTTTTACCCGCTCCCCATCTTTCAGAGCTATCAGAGAACCAATAATGCCCAATTTCAGTAGGAGAAATAATGGCTTCAAAAACTTTATGGACTGGCTGCCTGATTTTTAATTTCGTCGTCACATCCGTATTAAGCATCGATCATCATCCTTTTTGTAATATCTATCTACACATTCTCCAAATTTCCCCTTTTACCTCTCTAATAATAAAAATTAACTAAAAAAGTGTGATTCCCCTAATGGTAAAATCACACTTTTATATTGGTAAAATGATCTCAAATGTTGTACCGACATTTAATGTACTTTGGACGTTTACTTTCCCATGATGCTTTTCAACGATGGTTCTGACAATAGATAAACCTAACCCAGAGCCACCCAACTCACGGGCTCGGGAGTGATCGACACGGTAAAACGGCTCAAAAATATAGTGTAGCTGATCATTTGGTATCCCAATTCCTGAATCTGTAATTGTAATATGAGTAGCTCCATTCTTAACCTGTCCACGAACTTCAACCATTCCATGCTTGTGGTTGTACTTAATCGCATTTTCAATCATATTAGAAAAAACTCTATAGAGTAATGTTTGATTTCCCGTTATCGTTTTCACGTCAATATCTACAGAAATAGTGATATTTTTTTCTATACATAAAGGCTGTAATTCTTGTGTAATCGTGTCTAACATTGCTTTGAGCTCAATATCATCAGAAAAATGTTCCGTTTGCTCATAAGCTAATGTTAACAGATCGTTCACAACCTGGATGAGCCTTTGTGTGCCTTGCTCTGTCACCTCTAAATTTTCCTTATAATCTTCTACTGTTGGTGATTTTTCCAGTTTTAAAACCTGGATACCTGCTTTCATGGTTGTTAGTGGTGTTTTCAATTCATGTGCTGCATTTGCGGCAAAGCTCTTTTGGTACAGAAACGATTTTTCTAGTCGATCTAGCATGTGATTAAATGAAGCTGTAAGATCCCCTATTTCATCTTTTGTAGAAATATGTTCGATACGTTGAGATAAATTATGTTCGCTTATATTTCCGATTTTTTGACTAAGATCATGAACTGGCTTTAAAGCCCGACCAGCCACTACATAAATGGTAGCTATCCCCACTACAATAATAATTAACATCCATATGACACTCTGATTGATAAATTTCTTTTTCGCTTCTCTTACATCCGTAATCTTTATCTGAGCAACGATATCATGATTCATCTTGGTTTCTACTGTTGCCTCATCTAAGATTTCTTTGTGAAGCCTATTTTCTTGATTGAGTATCGTTGTCGTAATAGGTTGAACAATTTTTTCCTCGGCACTATAAATCGATAGGAACGTTAACAAAATTGTAACCACTACAAAAATACAGCCAGTTAAAAGGGTCAGCCTCATTCTTAATGTTAAGTTATTCATATGAACCTCTATCATTTTCTGCAATGATATAACCTTGTCCTCGGATTGTCTGAATCACTTCTATTTCCCCCAAAACATCTGCCATTTTTTTTCGTAATGAATGGATATGGAACTTGAGTGAATTTGAAAATAAATCCGTTTCACTGTCCCATACATGCTCTATCAACTCCTCTGAGCTAATGACTTTATTTTGATGTAGCATGAGATATTCTAGAATAGCATATTCCTTTTTGGTAACATGTATCATCTCACCATCCACTAAAACTATTTTCTTTGAGCTATCAAGTGTTATATTTCTAAAAGACATAATGACGCTTTTTTGACTAAAAGACCGCCTTAATAAGTTGCGTATACGCGCATCCAACTCTTGAAAATCAAAGGGCTTTATTAAATAATCATTGGCTCCACAATCAAGACCCATTATTTTATCATCAATAGCCGAACGTGCTGAAAGGATAAGTATTTTCACATCCTCGTTCTGAACTCGAATCTGCTCTAACACCTCTATGCCATCCATTTTGGGTAGGTTTAAGTCCAATATAATAAGGTCATATTCATTAATTTCGAATAATTCTAATGCTTCCTTACCATCAAAAGCTGTATCCACGGCATAGCCAGATTTCTTTAACCCTTTAGAAATGATCTTGGATAAGACAGCCTCATCTTCAACCAATAAAAGTTTCATTCGTTCTATCCACCTTTAAAAATCAGACTTTTTTAACGAACCGTTAGTTTCATAAATTTTGCTAACAAACAAGTCCTACCCCTTTGTACTAGAATAGCCTACTTGAATGAGCTTTTAAAATAAATTAAGTCAACTAACACTTGTCTCTTTTACCTTTACATAGTAAGAAGCTTGTTTTGAAAGATCAAAACAAGCTTCTTTTCATTACTTATCCTTTTCCCCGCCATCAATTATTGTAGTTGTCATCATCACAGCACCCTCAGGAATAGCTGGCATTTCACCAGATTCAAAGGTTTTTACGCTCACTTTGACTGATTCTTTTTCATCTACTTTTGTTTTTTTCATTAACAAGCCTTTAGGAACCTCCTTTTTCTCCCCAGGCTTAAGTATCTTCACATCAGCCTTGATTGATTGTGCCCCTTTTTCATTCTCATCATTTGAAGAAGCTAATGCAGAAAATGAAAAACCACCTGTTAATAACCCTAATGCTAGTGTTCCTACCCCTAATGCTCTTAATTTCATAAATATCCCTCCAAGAAAATGATTTGTAACAATGGTTACAGACCAAGTATATCGATTGCTAGGTTAGAGGAAGGTTAGATTTTATAATAATTGATGATTTCTTTTACATTTCTATAATGTTCAAAATTTCGCTGACACATCTGTTTTGAATATCGATCATCATTCCTTTTTATAGTGTATTTACGTTTTTATATACTCTTCTTATGAATATAAATTCAATAAAAAAGGTGCGATTCTCCTGCTGATAGAATCGCACCTTTCCATTTAAAATATTTTATTACTCTCTATGGTAAACTGTAAATCTGCTACATTTGCGATAAAATTCTTATCATGTGTCACGAAGATGATTGTTCCCTCATAAGTCATTATAAATTGCTCCAGCGCCTCTAATGCTTGAATATCTAAGAAGTTGAATGAAATAAAGTAAAGCCGTTGATTTCCACTACGGGCGGACGCTTTCCGCGGGCTTGGCATCAACCTCCTCGTCACTCCGCAAGCCCATCCTGTAGGAGTCGTCAATCTCCATGAAAATGAACAGCTCCTCACGAATAGACAAGCTGATCTAAAATAGTAATATAACTATAATTAACACGATAAGAATATCCATCCTAAATTGGTTTGTTTACTTTTCATCTAAGAAAAGTCTCTTCTTTCCCATCATCCTTTTCAACCTATACTTTATTTTAAAAAGGTACATCATTCATCTTAATAGGGGTTGTTCTACCTAAAGTCCAATCTTCTTTTATTGCAACATATAGGATACTATCAGTTATAGTACCATCTGTATTTTCCCAGGCATTTCTTAAATAGCCCTCTTTCACAAAGCCAGCTTGCCGTAAAGCATTTTCTCATACCGATATTATCGACTCTCGTATAACCTTCGATACGAATCTTTCCTTTTTCTCCAAACAGATAATTTTGTAACCAAAGGAGTGTTTTCACCCCGTATCCTTTTCCTCTATAACGTGTACTTAAACGGATATCGAATAAAGGGATTGTATCGCTTCTGTCATGAATTATTATTATCCCGACCTTTTCTTTATTATCAATGATCCAATACGTCTCGCGATCGCTATGATAGTATCCTTCTGCATACCCTTTTCGAACGGATTCCTCTTTCACATTTTGATCAGTATGATAAATCCACTTGTTTTGAGTTAATAACTCCACTAAATCTTCAATTTCATCTTCTAATAGTTTATATTCCATTTTTACTACCCTCCATTGCATTAAAATTGGGCTGTCCACTATAGCGTAGAGTTGATTTCCGTTCCGGCTGGGCTCATAGTTGTTGCTGTCGCTTCTCTTTCGCACAGAGCAAAGCTTCCTCGGGCGTCCGATGTTTTAAAGACTACGTTCTTTCGAATAGTATACATAAAAACTAACATATATTTTTGTTAAATTTACTTTATGGAATCAACTATGAAGGAAAAAATTTTTTGGAGGAAATAGGTGAAAACGACTTTGAACAACCCCCATTTATCAAGCTCTATTAGTTAATAAAGTTATAACATCCAATGCAACTTGCTAAAAAGTACTCCATTTGCAAAACAAAAATCATCGTTAGACATAACACTTTGAACTATGATAACTATACTTTTTACATCAAAAAACCGTTTACCTTATTAGCAAACGGATGTTTTTATCTATACTTAATTTTTTTCACGTTGAAAAATAAGATCAATATATTTTGCTCCTCCATAAAAGGAAAATGGAGGAGCGAATACCTGCATTAATTCCCATCCCTCTTTTACATTCTCGTTTATAATCTCTATATAGTCTTCTTGAGGTTTCGTATAAAATCCTGGTAGGCCTTTTAGTTTAATCCGCTCAAATTTATACTCTTTCATAATGTCCGTCCCTCCTATCATAAAAACTAAATACTAGATTTAAATAATCAACATAGAATTATGATTAATATCATTCACTACCAATATAAATTGAATCATAGATTTCGACTTCTCCATCTTTCAACTTAATGATTACATCAAATGCAGACGAGATCAATTCTTCATCATGGGTAACCATAATGCAAATACAATCCTTTAGTGTACTTATCACTTTGTGAAGTACCTTAACATTTTCCTTATCTAGAGCTGAGCTCGGTTCATCTAACAGTATTACTTGGGGATTATCTAAAATGGCTCTTGCAATAGCTACCTTTTGACGTTGTCCCCCCGATAAATAATCTCCATTATAACCAACGTCTGTTTGAAGTCTTTCCTCAAGCTGGTCAAATTTTAAATGTTTTAGTAAGGATTTTATATCCGTATCGTTATCTTGAAACAACTGAATATTATTCAATAATGTATCTTTAAATAAAAAGTTATTTTGGTCAACGTAACCTACTGATAAATAAGGGCCTTTCTGTTGTACATCATTAACCAATAATTCTCCAGAATATTTTTCGATTAATCCAGCTATTATTTTTAATAATGTAGATTTACCTGACCCATTTTCTCCAACTAAAGCATATGATTTCCCTTTTTCAAAACAAAGGTTCAATTCTTTGAATAACGGGTTCTCATTATTACTATAGTAATAGGAAACATTTCGTAACTTTATAGTAGAAATCTCTTCATTTTCAAGATGCATGTATTGAGCTACTGGTAGATCTGAAATGAATTGCATTTGCTTTCTAATAGGTTTAGTAGAATTAACTTTATTAAACTCTTGCGCTATGCTAATAGCGGGTTCAACAACATACATTATTAATTGAATGAATGCAATGAGTGCTCCGATTGTAAGTAATTTTTGGCTTACTAAGTACCCTCCAAACAAGAAAATAACTAACATCACAACTATCGTTATACTTCCAAACAATACATTAGCTAAAATAATCATATTTTGTAGCTTCATATTTTTAATTTCTAAGCTTTTTACTACTTTATCTCCTCTAGAACTAAAAATACCTGCTTTTCTATACACTCTTATTATTGGAAAGCCCGCTATCATCTCTTGAATGATGTTGACATATTGTTCATTTGCAGAAATATGATCCTCTTTCAATCTGATAATACGTTTAGAAAACAATACTGGTAATATACTCACCAATCCTATAATAAAGGCAAGGGCTAATGTCAAAATAGGCTGTAATATGAGTAAAGTTACAATAGAACAGCCTAATAAAAGCCCTTTATTTATTATGCCAAAAATAGACGAGTAGTAGTTTGTCTCTAATTGATTAAGATTTGAAAAATACAAGGTGTTATATTCTTCTGTGTTGTACTTTTTAAATTCATCATATGAAGTGCTAATCATTGCTCGATGTAGTGTACTTCTCAAATTAATCATACAATTTGCAATATAGATATTCCCCATAACTCCTGCAAAATATTGCAATACCATTTGTCCAATGCCCAGTAATAAACACACACCAAATAACGGAAACAACTTTTCGATTTTTAATTCAACTAAACTGTCTGTAATATACATTAACGCAATTGGGAATAATACAGATACAGAAGCAGCAAAAAACTGTAATATTAAAACAAAGATAAATTGGAGATTCCATCGAATCATTTTCATATTTAAGTCCTACTTAATCTGAACTTTAACTGACCGAAAACATAGTGCAGAATAAAACTGCCCATTAGAATTAATAATAGCGAACCAAAAATCGAGTTACTAGCTGTAACCTCTAAATTACCTGATTGATACTTCATACTTCTTTCTAAAATCCCATCTATACGCGGCTGAATAACTACAGTCGTAGCAATACTGAATAAAAGATTTGGTAATGCGAATAAAATAAAACTTATATATGGTTTCTTCTCTGGCAAGTTAACAAACAGTAAAAAAATAACACTTATTATCATTGGGAAAAAAATAAGTATTAATAACTGGATTACATCTATTTCTTCCATTAATAAAAATATTACAAAAAATGAAATTTGAACGATCACCGTCAAGAAGTAAAGAATTTTATTTTTCATTTAATATCCCCCCTAAATAAATATCATGTTATAAGAGAAATGGAATAATATAGTATACAGTAGATTTCGAGTTCGGACATATATAATCCCCATTACTAAGGCACCTGGCAATCTATAAAGTAAATTATCTATAAATGGCTCATTAATATGAGTTAAAAATGCAAAAAACAAACTACTCAACAAAATAATAAACCAAGGCCTGTTAGAAATTTTATACAATAAATAACACATTGCTCCTCTTGCCCAAAATTCCTCTGTAAATGCCACAATAGCCATTTGAATGCTGTTAACTACAAGAAATGAGACTGTGTGGCCAGTATAAAACAAGTAGACTTCTAGTAAAATTAAATACACAATTCCTATTATTGCTGTTTTTATATTTAGCGCTCTAATACCGAAATCACCAATAGTTAGATCATATTTCTTTTTCATGTAAATATAAGGAAGTACACAGAAGCCAGACACCATACTTAAGAAAACTACGAAAATACTAAATACTCTAGAATCGACATTGGGAAATGAGAAATATAAGATCAATCCAAAAAGTGGTACTACGAGAAGGGGTAAAAAGAGAACAAATAGAATGTCGATAACTATATTAGATTTGTCTTTAGAAGTGGTTATATGGCCATTATATGAGTTCATTTACAAGTCCCTCCTTGTAAAAAGATATATCCCAATTCTATTGCTAGTAATAATCATTACTAGTATAAGAACTACATATGTTAAAAAGAATTTAGTAAGTTTGTAGTTACTTGTAAAATTCATATCTATTAATTCACCTAGATAATAATCAAATGATATATATTTAAACACCGGGAAATTAGCCATAAATGTAAGTACTATGAATATTAAACAAAATATGATTGTGGCTGTATTAGATTTTAAGATTGTGCTTAACATCATACTAAACGAAATAACAAATAAATACAGAAATGCTATACCTAACCCAACATATAATAAATTTAAAAATTCATCAGCTCTTATAAATTGCTTTGTTGCAATATCTTCTCTATGTACTACGAAAGCGTAATATAGTATTAAAGAGATAATGGAATAAAATATAATTACAGAAATAATTGCACTGTACATACTTACAAGCTTTGCACGATATATTTTTGCTCTATTTGGTATACGTTGTGTATATAGCAGAATACTACGGTTCTCTATTTCTCCTCCCAATGATTTTGTTGCAAATAAAGCAGCGATTAAAAAGTAAATAAATAGCATTTTACCAAATATGAGCATATTTATTACAAAGCTTAACGCATATTCTTTTTCATCACTATTAAAAACGATAATTGAGGATTCGAAATATGCCCCTAAACTGTATAGTAAAGGGATTCCTATCATAGTTACAAATGCTATAAGTTCTCTTCTTTTTATCAATTTCTTCCACTCTATTTTGTAGACTGTATTAAAGTTCACCATAATTTACCCCCCTTTGAACAGTTCCATTAAGGAAGATTCATTTACTTTAATATCAACTATAGGTATCCCTTGTTGAACAATTTGAGTAATTACTTCATTTAATTGCTCTTTTTCTTTAACAACTATACAATTTTCATCTGAACGCTGATAATTTTCACTTTCAAAGACTTTGGAACGTTCGTCAATTTCCACAATATATCTTTTATTATCATCAAAGACATCATCAAAAACTTTTACACCATTTTCAATATAGATAATTCGATCACAAACATCTTTAACTTCGCTTAAGTTGTGATCTGAGAATATAATTGCTTTGCCTTCTTTCTTTGCTAAATCAACTATCAAATTTTTCACTAAATTTCGCCCTATAACGTCTAACCCCACTAAGGGCTCATCTAAAATTAAAACTCTTTTATCACATAACAATGCTTGTGCTAGCCCCAGTCTTTGCTTCATTCCAAATGAAAAACTTTTTACATAATCATGTTTACGATTTAATAAACCAACAAGATTTAGAACTCTTTCAATTTCTACTTTAATTTCTTTTTTATTACTTAAACCCTCAGCAATCAATAATAGTTCTAAATTTTGATAGGCATTTAAATAGTCTACAAAGGAACTTTCTATTAAAACACCAAATTCTGAAATTTCATTTTTGTTCTCCATCAGGTTTTTTCCTTTATAATGAATTTCACCTGATGTTAAATGTATATTATTTGTTAAACAATTCATTAATGTAGTTTTACCCGAACCATTTTTACCAATTAAGCCCACGACTTCTCCACCTCTAATTTCTGTCGAGAAATTATCTAAGGCTTTTGTAATAGATGATTTATATATCTTCGTGACATTATCAAATTGCAATAACATGATCATCACCTCACAATATTGAATAGGTAGCTTTTATAGCATATAAAAGCTACCTATTATAAAATCACCAATCCTTGCCATAACTTACACAAACAACGAACCCAACAGAAACGCAGTTTGGTTTTACTTCAGCTTTTTTAGTCGCGAATAACATATGTAAATCCACCTCCTTTCAAGGGAAATTTCTAAAGTTCATTGAGCTATAGTTCCTTTCATTTACCAGTCTTTACCGTAACTTACACAAACAAAGTAACCCACACTAACGCAGTTGGGTCTTGCTTCAGCTTTTTTAGTCGCGAATAACATATGTAATTCACCTCCTTTCAAGATTCTATAGTTTACTGAGTTATAGTTTCTTTCAATCGTTTCACTGTACCTCGATAAAAAGTTTTAATGAAAGGACAATACGAATCTCTATCGGTTAATGTTTTATTATATAACCAGCTTCTCCCCCTACATCCACCTCCACATAAGTAGCGATACGAACAATCCTTGCAGCCATTAACCTCTTCTACAGTCAAGAAATTAAATACGTTTTCTTCAGATCTTAATATGCTGCCTAATTCATCTTGTAAAATATTTCCCATTCTAAGTTCATTATCATGTAGCATATGGCAAGGATAAATCGATCCATCAGCGGCAATACTGACCATCTCTTTTCCTACTTCACAATTACCTCGGCAAGTTAAACAGACTTCGCCAGTTGGCATATCCATAATCGGAACATCTTCATCAAACGTTAGAACCTTTTTAGAAAAATCAACAAGTGATTTATTATCAAATATGTAATCCTTGAACTCTTCATTATTTGGATCAACTGTAAAAATACTAAATGAAAGTCGAACTCCTAAATCATTTGCGAAATTAATATACTCTTGCGCATATTCCAAGTTCCTTTTATGAATAGTTGCAATTAAATTGAGTGATACTAGAGGTTTTAAATATTCAATATTTGAAACAATTCGCTTCATAATTCCTGTATCCCTAATAAATTGAGTTTCTTCATTATAGCCATCTATTGATATATTTAAGATATCAATATATTGGAGTGCATTTAAATGGCGCTCATAAAGCATAGTTCCGTTTGTAATAACACTTAAAGACTTTATGTTTGCCACTTCTTTTGCATAGCGGCAAATGTCAGCAATATCTTTCCTAATAAAGGGTTCTCCACCGGAGAACACAAGTTCTTCTACTCCATTTTTCGTTAACTCATCTAGTATTCTGCATATACTTTCAAATGGTAAAACATCTTGTGTATTACGATTCTCAACATATGAATAACAGCCAATACAATTTAAATTACAGCGATCTGTTAAATGTAAGTAAGCAGCCTTTAGTTTACTTTCATTACTAGCTCCTTCAAAAAACCCTAAGTCCTTCATACATTCTAAAATCTGTACTGTCTTTTCATTTAAATCTTCTTCTGTTAGTGACTGTTCATTCATTAACTTTTGAACTAATTCATCCCCATCATCATCAAGCCCTATAATTGACCCATTTGCCGTGTTGCCAATCATTTTAATCCCTTCGATTTCAAACACTCTAACATTCTTATCAAAACAAAAGTTATTCTTTAACATATAAACACCTTCATTTTCGGAATATTTGTTTTTTTGTTAAAACCAATAAATACCTTTAATTAATTTCAATCAATATTATTATAACGAAAAACATTAATTTTTTATTTATTTTCATAAATTATTCAAAAATTCCGATTTCCAATAAGTTTTTTGTTTTGAATAATGGTCACCCAAATGAATGTCCTTTATTTAGAAACTTATCAAAATACAACCTATCTCAATAGCGTAATTTTTATGTTTCACTTGTGAGTACGAAAAATGAATAAGGTTCTTCTTAAGACAGCGCAAAAAAACATACTAACATTAGTAGTACAAACCAAGGCCATGGTTTGTGCTACTAATGTTAGTATGTTTTAGAAAATATATTTTTTTATTCATCGGTATCATCAGCATACTCTAAAATATCCCCTGGCTGACATTGCAAAACTTTACAAATTGCATTTAAAGTAGAAAAACGTATTGCCTTAACCTTCCCCGTTTTTAAATTAGATAAATTGACAATCGAAATATCTACTGCTTCTGCAAGCTCGCTTAATTGCATTTTTCTATCAGCCAACACACGATCCAACCTTACTATAATCGACAACCTCTTCACTTCCTATGCTGTTGCATCATACTCTTCTTGTAAAAAAGATCCATATCTAAATATCCTACCTATTATCCAAACTATAAAACTACAAAGTAGTATACTCCAATTTATATCAAAAAATCTAAGAGAAACTGATTGAATCCATTCAATACTTTGTAATTCATTATTATTTAAAAACATATGTAATACAGTTGAAATTAAGTATGCATGAACCGTATTACTTAAAAAACTTAAAACCAATAAACTATATGCTACCAACTCTATTCTTTTACTATTTCTAACAGTAAATATATCCCCAGCAATTACTGCTTTAACAAACTTTTTTAATAAAACTAGAATTGACATAATAACCAAGGTAAAGATAGTCGAGAGTATTATTAATAAGATAGTTTCACTTTTATCATAAACAAAATTACTTACAATATCTTTATTTAAAAGAATCGTTATTCCATTAAAATTAAAAGAAATGTCAATGTTAGAATGTAAAACTAGTTCACTAATCTTATCACCAGAGACTGTTAAAGCTACAACTAATATACCCAAGAGTAATAAGATTAATGAAGATATGATTACTATTGTAGATATTAATAATACATTTAATATTCTCAAAATAATTTTAATATTCCGAATCGCTAACGATTGATCCATAATTACTTAACACCCCTCATTATATAATCCTTTTCTAATTATTGTAGTATAAATTATTATAGCCTCCCTTCTAAAAATTACTTCTTAAACAACCCTAACTTCAAACTTTAAGTTCGAGTTTAGTATATATTATAAATAGATATTTTAATATGGGCTGCTCACCATATTATATAATAAGCACTTCGGAAATTAGCATTTTAGGTGATACAGTCCTCAAAACGATGACCTAGTAGTTAAAGCTCTTAGGTTTTTCATTTGTGTTTCCACATAACTGATTAATAGTAGCTTCAAGAACAATCTCTTCAATTCGATATTTCCCCTGATAAAGGACATACTATTTAATTATAGATTTATCAAAAACGAACATTCCAAAAAGTATATAATTTGAGTAGAACTTGATATAGTATGTATTTAGGAATAATCAATTTATTTGGTGGTGTATATATGAAGAAGTTCAGTATGGATTTTTTAGTGATTACGGTCGGAGCGCTACTTTTTGCACTAGCTGTAAACTTATTTGTTATACCAAATGATTTAGGTGAAGGTGGTGTAACAGGTGTAACAATCATTGCATATTATTTATTCGGATGGTCGCCTAGTATTGTGAGCCTTGTGTTAAACGTAGCTTTATTAGCAGTTGGTTATAAATTTTTAAGTAGACAAACGACTATTTATACGATTATTGCAGTATCCCTTCATTCACTCTTTTTACATGTAACAGAATCTTGGTCTATTTCCTCAGATGAGATTATCGTAAATACGATTTTTGGTGGCGTATTTGCCGGAGTTGGCATAGGCTTAATTATAAGAGTTGGTGGTACAACAGCAGGTTCTACGATTTTAGCTAGAATTACCAACAAATACCTTGGCTGGAGTATTAGCTATGGACTTTTATTCTTTGATTTAATTGTTGCTTTTTCATCTTATTTTATCATCGGTGCAGAGGCATTAATGCTAACGATTATTATGCTCTATGTTGGTACAAAGGTGATGGAATTTGTGATTGAGGGCGTTAACCCTAAAAAAGCTGTTACCATTATCTCAAAGAAACCAGAAGACATTGCTGGACAGGTGACTGCTTATATGAACCGTGGAGTTACTGTTCTTTCAGGTCATGGCTATTATACAAAGGAACAAAAAGAAATTCTGTATATCGTCATTAGTAAACAAGAAGTTGTGAAGCTCAAAAAAATTGTCAAAGAAGTCGATAAAGATGCCTTTATTGCCATTCATGATGTAAGGGACGTTTTTGGAGAAGGCTTTATTGAACTAGCAAAATCTTAAGACAGTCAAAACACCTTTTGTAAGTTACAACAAAAAGGTGTTTTTTCTATTTACCTATTTCTATCGATCTGTAAGGAGCTTTCAATAATACTGTCCAATAGTGCTGGATAACTGATGCCAGCAGCCAGCGCACTTTTTGGTAGAAGGCTATTTTGCGTCATCCCAGGCAATGTATTAACCTCTAACACATAAGGGACGCCATCCTTAATTAACATATCTACTCTAGCATAAACACTGCATCTTAAAGTCTTGTAGCTTAGCATCGCAGCTTTTGCTACACGATCATGAATCGCAAGTGGGAGTTCCACAGGCTCCTCTATTGTAGAAGCATCATCATATTTCGCCTGGTAGTCAAAAAATACTGCCGTATGTTTGATTGAAAGGACTGGCAAAAGCTTCTCATTTAGGATTGGGCATGTAATTTCGTCACCAATCAAGTACTGCTCAATAATGATTTCGTTATCCCACCTAAATACCTCTGCTACAGCAGTCAATAAGGCACTCTGATTATGGACAATTTGAACACCTACACTAGAGCCACCAGCATTTGGTTTCACTACAAGCGGATAACCAATAAGTTCTATATCCTGTAAGGGCAGCTCCTCTCCTTTGATGAGATGTATCCAATCTGGTGTTGCGACACCCTCATATCGCAATATTTTTTTAGCCATATTTTTATCCATGCACAAGCTACTTGCTAGAAGACTACTTCCTGTATAAGGAATACCCAATGTTTCTAGTACCCCTTGAATCGTACCATCCTCCCCAAACTTTCCATGCAGTGCTAACAAAGCGACATCAATGCCACCTAGCCTGTCAATTACCTCTTTGTTGTCATCTAATGTAATGGCAACAACCTCATATTTATGCTTATCTAATTGAGCGACCATTTCTTTACCTGTCATAATGGAAACCTCCTTTTCAGAGGAAGTACCCCCCATAATTACGCCAACCTTCATTTTCTCAACCCCTCATATCATTTTTCAATGTATCACCAATGATTTGAATACCACGAACAATATCGTCATCTGCTAACCGAGAAAAACCTAAACGAAATGTATTACTGCCTCCCCCTTTTGTGAAAAATACATCTCCTGGATAAAACACTACGCCCTGGTCATAGCACTTCTCCAGTAGCATACGTGCATCAATTCCCTCTTCTAGCTCTATAAAAAGATGGAGCCCACCATCTCCTGTGATTCTACTAAACGGAATGAATTGCATACAGGCTTGACGAGCAAGCTCATATTTTTTTTTATAGACAGACCTTGCCTTCTTTAAATATTTTTCAAAATAGCCATCCTGCAAATATTGATATAATACCGCCTGATCGAGTGTTGACGTATGAATCGTTCGAGCTCTTTTCATGCTTTCTAAGCAGTCGATTAACGCCTTATCTGCTAAAATCCAGCCAACACGTAAACCAGGGAAAAGTATTTTAGAAAAGCTGCCAATATAGACAACGTTATTACCTGCACCACTAAAAGCTATCAGTGGCGCTAAATGAGAGCTTGAGTACCTTAATTCCTCATTAAAACCATCCTCTACGATGGGAATTTGATATTTTGCAAAAAGCTGAAAAATAGCATTCCGTTTTTCTGAGGAAGTAACAATTCCAGTAGGATTATGATAAGACGGAATGAGATAGGCAAAATCAAATTCCTTTGCTGCTAAGATTTGTTCCACCTGATCGATATCAATTCCATCATCTCTCATATCAATGCCGTGTATCTCTAGCCCATGTAAACGGAAAAGCTTCAATGCTGCGTGATGTGTAGGATTTTCACATAGTACACGCCCTGATTTTTTAGCTAAAGAGGACAATATAATATCTAGCCCCTCTGTAAAACCATTTGTAATTAAAATATCTTTATTAGAAATGTCTACACCTTTCATCTCCATATAGCTAAGAAGATAGTCAATTAAAGGCTTATACCCCTTGGCATAGCCATAGTTCAAGACAATATCTCCTTCAATGGACATTCTTGTGAGAAACGCCCTTTTGAAGTTTTCAACATCAAAAAGCTTTTCTTCCGGGGCAATACTAGTGAAGGAGATCATTCCTTTTTGCCACTGTATGTCTTGTCGTAATAAATCAATTTCATCTGCTAATAAAGTGGTGGCATTCAGCCTTTGCTTCCAGTCCATTTCAATAGACGCTGTTTTCAATGGCGTGACCTTCCCCACAAAATGCCCTTTTCCCTTCTTTGCATAGATGATGCCATCTAGCTCTAATTCGGCATATGCGTTCAGGACCGTATTTCTACTGATCGCTAATAGCTTACTAAGTTCACGGGTAGATGGAAGCTTTTGATGTTCTAACAGATGCCCTTTGACAATCATATCTTGAACATAATCCTTCAATTGCACATAAACCGGACGTCCATCCATAAGCTTAAAATCACTAAACACTTCCTAACCCCCTTGCTTCATTTTTACATAACCCTTGCCAGCCTAAAAGGTCCACCTATGATGTAATTTCCAATTAGAGTGGTTGCTCTTATTTCTATCATATTTCAATAATGTAGTGAGCATAAAAAGAAAACTCCTATTCTATGTAGAATTTAATATAGGAGTTTAAATTTTATATTGCCAAAGGGTACAATAAAAATTTAGAAGTGGTGCGAAATCAGTTTATTTTACGTGAAGGACAGTGCCACTTCCAATTTCAATAGAAGAAACTACAGGAAGCTATTTCTGGATAGCTTCCTGCGTTCCCTACTATTGGCGAACTGGTATAGTCACCTCTAGCTCAGGAATATATTGAATTATAGGTTTATTATTCTCATCCATTTGAAATGCTCCCTTTGGGTATTCTTTAAAAAGATGTATATAAGGCTTGATCGTAATAGATTCTGGTACAAATTCAAAAGGAGTAAAGCGCTGATCCATAATTTGTTCACTACCATTGCTCTCATGCCAACCACTGCCATTAATTAGTTCAAGTTTATGCCCTTGCTCATCAAAAATATCCATCCCCATTGATAACCATGGCTCAATGAAAGTTGAGTTGTCTGTCAATATAGTTCTTGTCGTGATATTGGTTGTGATAGGAGTCACCTTAATCTGTTCAACTGTAAAATGAATATTATTATATTGTCGACTTATATTTGGCTGTAAAGTCACAGAGTCTGCAATTTTATTTTTCACAGGAACATCAATTTTTAGAGGATCCTGTATGCCTGTTATGTGAGTGTATATAGTTAAATCAAATTGCTCTGGGAAGGGTAGCCCTCCCTGATTGCTCTTATCAGAAAACTCAATTATGGTAGAATCCTTATCTTTACCTGGATGCAGAAAAATCCCAATATGATTCGACTCACTAGGAGCAAAATCATTGATTGACGCACCATTAATAAACAATTCAATATTACCGAGGCGCTCTTTTAATGTCTCCGTTTCACTAGCAGTTCGAGGTCTCTCTAACCCAATCGAGACACGTGTACCGTCATATGCTACCTCCGATACATTTAATGTAAATCCATCATGAGTGACACTTGTATTGGGTTTCGTTGAAAGTCCCTTTTCATCAGCCGTTTTCAGACCAAGATCACCAGCTAGACTGAAAATAGAAGATAATATTGGAACATGCTTTATCGTCGCAGCCATTGTAGGAGAAATCAAGGGTGTGATCAATAGCAGACATACCATCATAGCTGCCAGAGCTGTCACCATCACCACTTTATGGGGCTTCTTCTTATTAGTAATCAAACTTATCGGTTTATGTTCGTATTTATGCATAATACTTCTCACTAAATCTATTTCCACAGGTGTTTCTCGAATGGACTTCTCTAACTGTCTCATTTCTTCATCCTTCAGTTTTGAACGAATGCTCATAAAACTTCCCTCCTAGCTTATATTCATGCGCCAATTTCTTCCTTAGTCGTTCATATTTTTTTCGTACAGTAGCTGCTTTCACATCCATAATTGAGGCAATTTCATCAAAGCTATATTCTTCAATGGAGCGAAGTAATAAAATTCTTTTTTCATCAGCATTCAATTTCTCTAATAACTGATGAATTGTATCTTCGTAGCAATAGGCTTTATTTGCATGCTCAACCATTTGCTCCTTCTTAAATCCTGTCCAAAATTGAAAACCCTTATTTTTCTTTTTTAGTAAGTCGATACAATGATGATGGGCAATTTTATAGAGCCATGCTGAAAATGATACCGTATAAGAAAATTGACGAATATTCTCTAAGCCTTTTATAAAAACATCTTGTGAGGCGTCCTCCGCTTCTTCTCTGCTTCCTAATAGATAGTAGCAATAAAGATAGATTTGCTTTTGAAAGCAACGGATAATTTCAGTATAGGCTTGGATATCCCCTGCTTGAACTTGCTCTACTATAGCTTTTATATCTTGGCTCTTATTCTTATTGGATTTACTTGGTATAGTCACAAGCTTCCCTCCTCTCTATCTGTATAACTAAATTCATTACTGTTTTGTGACAGTACAAAATAAAAAAATGAAAGAGAAATAAGGTTTCTTAAATATATTCATATAATGTTAGATAAGTTTGGAAACGAACTGTTTTCATTTTAACAAGAGGAATAACCTCCTGTTTATTATGCTATAGTGTATTTATGGGTAATTTTTCAAATATTAGAAAGGAGTTATGAAATGGAAGAAATTTTAACGATTACGAATTTAACGAAGAGTTATGGAAGCAAGGAAATCTTGAAGGGGATTGACCTTCATGCAGCTAGAGGGGAAATCATCGGTTATATTGGTCCGAATGGCGCTGGTAAAAGTACGACTGTAAAACTTATTCTAGGGCTAGAAGGTGATTATGGCGGAGAAATTAAGCTCTTTGGAAAAAGCATAGGGCAAGATCATATTGATTATAAACGAAAAATTGGCTACGTTCCCGAAATCGCTGATGTTTATGACAATTTAACAGGCTATGAGTATTTAACCTTTATTGGACAGCTTTATGGTTTAGAGCTAGAAGAGGCGGCTGACAAATCCAAATCACTAATGGAATTATTCGGGGTTGGTGAAGCATACCATTCTAGAATTTCCTCCTATTCAAAGGGTATGCGCCAAAAACTACTCATCATTGCAAGCCTTATACATAATCCAGACCTACTATTTTTAGACGAACCTATCAATGGCTTAGATGCAAACAGTGTCATGATTTTTAAAGAAATCTTAACGCAGCTGGCTGCCAACGGAAAAACCATATTTTACTCATCTCATATTATGGATGTGGTTGAAAAAATCAGTAGCCGTATCATTCTTCTGTATGATGGAAAAATTGCAGCAGACGGAACATTTGCCCAACTACAAGCAGATAATACCGAAGGAACATTAGAAAGAATTTTTAACCAGTTAACTGGATTTCATGAGCATCAGGAAATCGGAGAGAAATTTGTGTCCATCGTCCGAGGAGTTCAATCATGACAGATTTCAAAACGCTACAATTGCTTGATAAATTCCGACTGCTCTTTGTAAAAATGGGCATTGATTATGACATGATGAGAAAAATCCTTCATATTAAATTAACGATGGATGAACGTAAAGTACCAACCCTATTTAATCAGAACAAAAAGAAAGACAATCAAAAGTATGGCTATATTAAGTCTCTATGGATTTATGTGTTATTTGGGCTTATACTTATCCCGCTTATGGGATTTGGTCAAAATTTTTTATTTCAAATGAGCATTGCCTTTGCGATGATTATATTTTTGATTATGACTTCATTGATTTCTGATTTTTCTTCTGTACTTTTAGATGTACGGGATAAAAGCATACTTTCAACCAAGCCTATTTCAGCTAAAACAATCAATGCAGCTAAATTTATGCATATTTTTATTTACTTATCCTATTTAACACTTGCCTTAACTGCTATCCCGCTGATGGTCAGCCTTTTTACTCAAGGAATTGTATTTTTTATTTTAACGGGGCTTGAGATTCTACTCATGAATTTACTGATTGTGGCATTCACCGCCATTTTATATATTGCTATTTTACGCTTCTTTGATGGCGAAAAACTGAAGGATATGATTAACTATGTACAAATTGCTTTGTCACTCATGCTGATGATTGGCTATCAGGTTCTTATTCGATCCTTTGAATTCGTCGATTTAAATATGACCGTAACATTTCATTGGTGGAGCCTCTTCCTTGTACCGATGTGGTTTGCCGCTCCATATGAATTAATACTACATGGTGATACATCCTTATTAACAGTCATCTACAGTATTTTAGCACTGATTATTCCTATAATCTCAATAGGAATCTATATCAAGCTCATTCCAACCTTTGAACGCAATCTTCAAAAGCTACTTAGTACAAGTAAATCAAAAAAAGAAAAGAACAACCGACTTAAGTCCTTTCTATTAACACTCGTGTGTAGCACACATGAAGAACGAGCTTTCTATCGCTTTGCCACTCTTATGATGAAGCAGGAGCGAGAGTTTAAGCTAAAGGTCTATCCGTCTTTAGGTTTTTCATTTATTATTCCTTTTATTTTCATGTTTACGTTTAATAGGTCCGAAGAAGTTGATTATGCTCTTAGTATGAGTTACTTAAATATTTACTTTAGTATGCTCATTATTCCTTCTGCTGTGCTTTTTCTTGGTCACTCTGCTAAATATAAAGCGGCGTGGATTTATAAAACACTCCCGCTTAAAGATTATACAGACTTACAAAAAGGTAGCTTGAAGGCATTTTTAATCAAATTGTATATTCCGTTATTTTTAGTACTAAGTGTAATCTTTAGCTATATTTATGGCATTCGGATTATCCCAGATTTACTGGTAGTTTTAGTAACAAGCTGGTTATATACGATCATCTGTTTCGTCATGATGAGCAATAAAATACCTTTTACTAAACCTTATGATGAAGTTGGAGATGCTCAAGGCTGGAAAACAATGTTGTTATTCATCCCTTTAGGTATGCTGGCAGGTCTACATTATTTAATTGCTAGTCAGGTACCATTCGGCTCTACTGTATATTTCATTGTGCTTCTCCTCATCAATATCGTGATATGGAGGCTGCTTTTTAAATCGAAAAAATAACTACAAAAAAACGGCTTGAGTCCCTTAATAGGATTCAGCCGCTTTTTCATTAAAAAGCCTTTCGCTCATAAATGCGGATAGACAGTAACCATGACCCAGTATATAAGATAATAATGATGACTGTGGAGATGAGATATAGTTGTAGCTCCTGTACCGCCATAAATTTTTGTACAAGGGCTCTTACTTGACCATTAAAGTCCGGGACAAAATAATTTACCATCACCATATAAATTCCAAATAAAGTTACACTAACAATAGCTAAGTGCTTTGTTTTAAATTGATAGGATATCGGCAGAATAAATGACATCGCAATCATGACTAATCCCATAATCAGTAGTATTTCTTTCCACAGTACTAATACTTCTTGCCCGTTCAAAAGAAAGTCGAGCACATACGTATAGCACATAAATAACCCTGTAAAAATGAATGCCCCAATATATTTTGAACTGACAATTTCCTTCCTTGTATAGGGTAATGAATTCAGTAAAATATTAGCATTATCTTTTTCATCACTGGAAAATGCATTCATAATAAAAACAATACTATAAACAAATACGATAAATACTGGAGAAACACTGACCAATAAGTAAAGTATAATAGTAGCTATGTAGATGATAAGCATGTTTTTTTGAATTAAAATATCCTTCAGAATAAGGTTCACCATATCCTTATCTCCCCTTTTTTGTATAATACATAATGTCTTCAAGCGTAGGTTTTTCGACGACAACGGCATCACCAAATATTGTGGCCACTCTATGTTTATGAGCTGTTAGTGCTTCAAAACCTCTGTTTGTTTTGCGAATGGCCAAGAACTCCTGCTCTGTTTCACGATCTAATAGCTCAAGCGTTCCCTTGACGATAGCGTAATCCTCTTCAATTTTATAAAACTCCTTCGTGAAAATATGCTCGCCATTATGAATAAAGGTAATATAATCTGCAATACGGTCTAAATCTGTTGTAATATGTGTAGAGAAAAATATAGTCTTGTGCTCATCTTGCATTAACTCATGTAAAATATTTAGAAGCTCTCTACGAAATATAGGATCAAGACCTGATGTTGGCTCATCCATAATGATTAATTCAGCATGATGGGCTAAAGCCATGGCTAATGATGCCTTCATCTTCATCCCCTTTGAGAATGTCTTCATATTTTTGTTCAATGGCAGTTCAAACTGATTAATATAATGTTGAAATGTTTTTTCATCCCAGTTTTTATAAGCTGGTTTAATGATCCTTTTCATATCCTTTAGCGTAATATTTTCATAAAAAATATTGTCATCATAGACAAAACCGATGCGTTCTTTTATTTCCTTTTCGTTTCCCTTATAGTGCTTACCAAAAATAGAAATAGTCCCGCTATCCTGCTGCATTAAATTCATAATCATTTTAATCGTCGTCGATTTTCCTGCCCCATTTCCACCAATAAACCCTGTAACAAAACCCTTTTTAACTTTGATCGAAAGATCCTTTATTTCAAATCCATTAAAGGATTTTTGTATATGCTGTAATTCAATAACATTTTCCATCACTCATCCTCCGTATACAATAAAGTAAGCATTTCCTTTAACTCTATTAAGCTAATATTCATTTCCTTCGCATTTTGAATCGCCACCAACAACTTTTCCTCAATGGCCTTCATTTTTCTTTCCTTCATCATTTCTGTATTTTGTTCAGAGATGAACGAGCCTTTCCCAACAATAGAGTAAATAAAGCCGTTTTTTTCAAGTTCTTCATAAGCACGCTTTGTTGTGATGACACTAATTTCCAAATCTTTTGCTAGTTGACGCATGGAGGGTAATGGTTGACCCTCTTGTAATTCACCCGTTAAGATTCGTTTTTTGATTTGTGCATATATCTGTTCATAAATAGGCTCTTTTGAACTGTTAGAAATAATAATTTGCATGCAAATACCTCTTTCGAAATATTGTATATATACTTTATATACAATATATACACATTTATAGTTATTTGCAAGTAAAAATTTCCTTTTAGTTATTAATTACCTGCAAACACAAAAAAGCATATAGCCAAATGAATGACTATATGCCCTGACACTTAAAATATAAATGCTTTCATTTCTTCCTCGCCGCTCTTCATATCTTTTATTTTATACATATTTTGAGTGACCTCGTCTTCTCCTAATACAATGACCTTTGGTGTATTTTCACGATTGGCTCTTTCCATCGCCTTTTTCACTTTCTTCCCACTTAGCTCGACTTCTACCTTATATTCCTTTTGCCGTAATGCTGTTGCCAGCTTCAGTGCCTCCTTTACTGTTCCAAGCGGAATAATATAAATATCCACAATAGGAGCATTTTGTTCTATTTTTCTCGAAAGATCCAAAGCTGTATAGATGACATCTAACCCAAATGAAATACCAACAGTGGCATAGGTTTGATCTGTCTCTAAAAGACCACCAATTGCATTGTCATAGCGTCCTCCGCTACCAATACTTGATCGGATTGTTCCATCCGCTAAAAAGATTTCATAAATTGTTCCTGTGTAAATTTCAAGTCCTCTCGCTAAAAACGGATTGAAAATACATTGCTCACTTATTCCAAGTGCCTCTATATAAGCTGTTAGTTCCAACAATTCCTGTAAACCTTGTTGTAAAAAGATGTTCTCGGTAGGGAACTCTTCAAAATACGCCATACTTATTTGAGGACGTTCATCTAAAAAATGCTTTATTTTATTAATGCTATTATCTGATAACCCCAATGCCTGCAATTCTGCCAGCATTGTTTTTTGGTCTATTTTTTCAATCTTATCTAAAATTAAAATAACTCGATTCATTTGATCCTGTTCAACTTCAAATAATTGCAGCAAGCCAACTAAAAGCTTGCGATTATTATATTGGAGGTTAATTGTAAGTTTAAGCTGATCAAAGGCATCTATCGCCATCATCATTAGCTCCGCCTCAGCAGCCTGTGAATCTACCCCTACAATATCTACATCACATTGAGTAAATTCACGAAAGCGACCAGCTTTAATGGGTCCATCTCGAAACACTTTGCCAATTTCATATCGTTTGAACGGCATAGCAAACGATGGGTTCATAGCTACAACCTTTGCAAATGGAATCGTTAAATCATAACGTAACGCTAAATCTCGCTCGCCCCTATCCGTTAATGTATACATTTCCTGTAGAATCTCAGCTCCACCAGCATATTTAGAAGCCATCAACTCTGTATAGTTAAGAATGGGTGTTTCTAACGGCTGGCAGCTATATGCCATAAATGTATCCTCTAAAGTGCGTCGAATGGTACGTCGAATAACCTCCTGCTCTGGTAAATAATCTTGCGTTCCTCGAACATTTTGATAGTCCATTTTTTTCATCATAAGCTCCTCCTCATTTTTTAAGCATTAAAAAAACCGTATAACGATAAAGCTTCAAATCAGCTTTATTTATACGATTACATGAGAAATAGTCTTCCTATTCAATATTAATAAGTTAATAAAGATAGCAAGACTAATGGCTATGATGATGTTTTGTTGTGTATGATTGGACAAGACGAATGGTCATGTTTATTCCCCCTTTAATATTAAGGGTTACTTTAAGACACAGCCGTTAAAATGTCAAACTTTTTCTAAAATTTATGCAGTATTATTTTTAATTTTTCAAGAGTGTCTAACATTTCAGCTAGCTCGTCAGATGATAAATGGGCGTGGTATCTTTCAGTAATCTGTTGGTTAAATGCTTCCACTTCTTGTTGATAACGTAATCCCTTTTCACCTAATTCAATAGAAAATGCTCGCTTATCTTCAACATGCTGCTTTTTTGTAATATAGCCATCCTTTTCCAGCTTTGCTAACTGCTGACTCACTGCACTTTTCGTAATTGTCATTTTTTCAGCTAGTTCCGAAGGTGAGCAGGACGGATGTCGAATCACTAATGTTAAAAGAACATATTGCTGATTATTTAAGGAGAATTTAGTATAGGCCCTTTCCATTTTCTCAAGGATGATCCAAATATCTTCTATGGTTTGATTAATTTGCTCCGCTACATTGTTAGTCTTCATTTTTTTGAGTATCACCTTTTTCACGCCATTTTTTAGGATTTAGGTAACTTTTAAATTTGTTAGCTACTTCTTTCCCAACAAGTAAAGCACCCAGCCAAAACATGATTTCAGCAACTATAATACTTCCCGGTATGATACCTGCTTTAACTTTCGTAGGTATCGGTGTGAATGGTGTAATGATTGGGATTAACCATAGTGAAAGAGAAAAAATAATAATGCCTATACCAAGCCTATAAGCAAAGGATTTTTTTGTTTTTTCGTTAGAGGTCATGTATCTTCTCCTGCACAATAATTTATTTAAGTTAACTAAACTATATTATAAATATCTTTTCATGTAAAGCCGTTTAATCTTTACGAGAAAACAATAAACCCCATCTATTTGAATACTGCTGAGTCAAATAGATGAGGTTATTAACACTGTTATTTTCCAAATGTAAGCGATATACGCAGCTCATCATTTGGCTTGTTGGTTAAATAATTATAAATGAAAATATCGAGCTCCTTCTTGTCAAAATTCTCATAAACATCCATTCTTTTATTATTTTCAAGCACACCTATAAATTCCCCAAAAAAGCTACTCGCTATATTAGATAAAAATAATACGCAATAAATAAGCCAAATAGAAGATGTGAATGGTAACAATAAAATCAATATGCCGCGAATGATGTCACTATAGATCATTAATTTTTGTTTATTGGAACGATCAATAATAGAGCCTGCAAAAAAGCTTGTTAAAATACGAGCGATTGGCCCTACAATAAATATACTAGCCATAGCAGTAGGTGACTCTGTTAAATGCCAAACTAATAAATTGAGCGCAACAAGATTTACCCAATTCCCTAAATATGAAAAACCAAAGCCAAACAGAATGAGACGATATTTCCTAATAATACGCATAGGTCTCCCTTCTAGCTCTCAAGAATAGATTTTTAGTCTTTCTTTACATAAAAGTATTCTTTTGGATAATCATATCTATTGAAGAATATTGGTGCAACTAAAAATAGCAACCCTTAGCTAGGTTCATAGCTTTGGGTTGCCTTTTTAGTTTTTCTTTATTGATAAAATGGTTTTACATCGTATCCGCTTTTCTCTAAGTGATAACGAATATTTTTATCGACTAGGAAGTGACCAGAACCAACCACAACAAAGTACTTACCTTCTTTTTCTTCAAGTACATTCATGATTTTCTTTGCCATTTGTTCATCACGTAAACCAAATAGCATTTCATTGAACTCTGATGCTGAACCCTCCATTTCTTGGAAGCTTTTTGCGAACTCTTCTACGTTCCCTTTATTCCAGCTTGTAAACCACTCTTTAAGAATTTTTGATTGATTTTCATCGGATGGATTAATGATACTATCCAACACTGCGACTAATGACTGCTCCTGTGCTTCTGGTGATAATGCATCGAACATATCAACTTGTGCTTTTATTCCTTCTAATTCAATGACTGGCTTTTGTTGCAACTGTGCATTCAATAAGAAGTATACATCAATACCATGCATTGCCATCTCTTGTGGCGTCAATCCAAAGGAATCGTCCGTTGCCAGCATAGATAAAGCACTAGATAGCATCCACGGCTTTTGCACTGTCAGCTGATCCATCGGAAGATCGTAAAGCTTTGCGACTTGCTCAAGCTTTGCATATGTTTCTGGTGCAACAGCATCTTTCAATGTTTTTCCATCTGTATACAGTGCCTTTTCTGAATAATATTCAAGTGCTTTTGTATCCAAAATATTTGCCTCAACTAATAACGCATCCGATTCATTGAACGCTTTTACTAATTTTTTATCGAAAGGATATAAGTCTGGTGTACCTAAATGGATAGAGCCTAATAAGTACACAGTCGTATCCTCATCCTCTACTACCCAGGCTACTCCCTTCGATCCTTGTTCTGCAAGGGCATATGTACTATTAATGAAACGAACAGCTAGTATAACAGCCTGCTGTGTTGTTGCCTTTTTTTCTAAATGCAGTCCGTTTGGAGAACCTTGTAATATATTTTGTTCTTTCATAAATTGAATGGCATCTTTGCCAACAGGTAAATCATAGCGTGCTACGATATTGTACAGGCGCTTCACAATATCACCACGTGTATTATCATTTTTTACACTCACTGGCTTGTATTGTTTATTTTCAGCTAAACCTAGAGTAGCAATTTTCTTTTCCGTCAAAGCTAGTAATTCATTTACTTTATCCACCGAGATTTCTTCAAGGAAACCATCGTAATACCATTCCATAGGGAAAATACCATATTTTTCTCCCTCATTTAATGTTTCAATAGCCCACGGACTAATCGATGGAACATGAGGCTGTAATTGCTCTTCAGCATGAATCACAGGTACAACCGTTGTCAGCATTAACGAAGCACCAAGCAACACTGCACTTGTTCGTTTCATCATCTTTTTCATCATACTCTTTTCTCTCCTATCTCCTATTTTATGTATCAACACCGCTTGAAATTATACCATATAAATAACAACTATATTATACTTAAATGTGAAAAAATTAACAAAATTGTATTGCCATTAAAGTTATGTCGAAATAGTTATCTATAAGCTACGTAATGCGACGCAGTTAATGCTGTTCACGCAAATAAATAAGACGATGACAGCTATTTATGTCATCGTCTTACTTGTGTATAGTTTATTGAATAAATTTAGGATCTAATATACCTAAACCACTACCTTCAAGTTCAAATTTCACTTTTGAAGCTCCATCTAAATTAACATGAACCTTTACCTTGTCTTTGATTGCTCCACTATCATAAATCAATTTACCATCTGCGTAAATTTTCAAGAAACCTACTCCGAAAGAGTTAGCTGCTAACTTTTTAATTGGTGCCAAATTGGTTTCGAATCCTTTGTAATTTCCATTGGCTAAGTATTCCACTGTATGGTCTTGAACAGCACCGCCCCCATGGTAACCACCAAGTTGATAAGAACGCTCGAACTTTTCACCTGTATGAATTACGATAGAACTTGGATTATGGAACAATGGGTCCTCATCACGCCCAATAGGTTTTACATCTTTCAAAGAGGTGAATTGGGGAACCTCACCAATAAAAACGGATTTTGTTTTTCCGTCCCATGTTACCTTTTCACCTAAAGATTCTGCAACAAAGCGCATTGGAACATATATTGTACCTTGATAATTAAATCCAGATTGACCTTTTTGCGGCACTTTTTCAACTTTATTGACATAGTAATTGATTGGATCCTGATACACGCTGATCTTTTTCAAGTCGCTTGCCGCTTCCGTAGTTGAGAAGTACGTAAACGTCAAACCTCCTAATATAAAAAATCCTAAATAACTTGTTATTATCAATAGCTTCTTCACAAAACCACTCCTTAAAATTAATATAGATATATGTAATTATACCAGAAATTTCATATAAATTTTATACCAGGATATTTTTAAACAAACTTTTTTATCTAGTAGAATTATTTTTTCTGTACTAGTTTATTTGTACGCTATTTGAATATTAATGGAAAAAACTCGAACCATAGCTAATGGATCGAGTTTTACAGCGATTTTATTTTTTCTGCTTATCAAATAATGTTCTTTTTAAAAATAGATGGTAGCACATCTAACAACCGTTCACGTGTGATAGGATCACAATGATTCCATGTAAAATCTACGAAATGAGTCTTACCAGGAGTTAACTTGGCTAAAGTGGCGATCTGTGGACATTGAGTAATCGTTTGTAATTCTTGAGGAGAAGCCAAGATAAAATTACGTTCTCCAGCATAGTGATTTATTTGATGCTGCTGGATTTCTATCCATGCTTGCCCTTGCTCAATTAGGTGCATTACTTTGGGAGTGGGACGGAAGCCAAGTGATTCATACAAGCTAGCAGCCAATCCTGTCTGACACATAACGTAAAATTTTACACCAAGCTTGAGATAAACCGTAGCCGTCTCTCCAGCAACATAAGCATCCACTAATTGCCTACGTACCATTCTTACTTTGTCCTCATATGTAGTAATCCACTTCTCCGCCGCTTTACTCCGCTCAACTAGTTTAGCGATATATCGTAACCGCTCAAACAATCTAAACTTCTTGTCCAGTACAACAGTTGGAGCAAGCGCATCCAGTTCCTGCAAGTCTTGCGGATAATAGCTAAGCAATATGAACTCTGGTTGCAGCTGTGCTATTTTATCTGGATCTGCCCAATCCCCGATACTATGAATATTTCGCAACTTATTGTGATAAACCACGTTATCTCTCATGATAGAGATGGCTGCTCCTATAGGGGGTATGCCTAGAACGAGTAATTCCCCAAGTGTAAATTTTCCATCAGTCACAATACGTGTTGCACTTGTAGGAACAAGAACCCTTCTACCCAGTGAATCAATAACTGTTCTTTCTGGCGTATGAAGATGAATGTTTGCATATTCACGTGGGGTGTTTCCAGTTAATTTATGAAAGCACCGACTGAAATAGTATTCATCTTTAAACCCAATTTGTCGAGCTATTTTGCTCAATGGATCGGTCGTATTACGCAGAAGTTCTTTTGCCTGATTTATACGTAAATGAGCCACATAATCAGTCGGCTTTTTGCCAGTCAACGTTTTAAACTTTTGACTATATTGCCATCTCACCATTCCAGCCATGTTAGCCAGTTGTTCTACTGTCAAGTCCTCATCATAGTGCTGTTCTATGTACTGTACAGTTTTTTGAACCAATTGTATCTTTTCTTCATTCAACAACTCGTTAGCTTGCTCATCTAACTGGACCATCATAGCTAGTATCTGCTGAAGTCTACCTTGCATCATCGCCATTCCTGATGTGGATAGAGAGGAACAAAACTGATTATTTATCCATGCTTCATTTCCTAATACTTGCTTGACTTGAGAAAATAACAGATTATAGGGATAACCACAAAGCAGGGGTGGATGGGCAACCTGATTCAACGTCATCCCTTCCACTTTAAAAGTTTCAAAGGTAAAGTGTGCCATCTGTGCCTCTTTGTTACTTGATTCTACAGTGTAGCTTTGTGTAGGTAAAATTAGAATGCAGCTTCCTTGTCGTAGATCAATAGCCATTTTGTCTACATGCAGCCGTATGCCATGACTCAATGCTATTAATAATGCGCATACATTTATTTCATTATCCTTTATTCCCTCATTGTAGCTACTAGCTAGCATTATTTGATCAACTCGAAATCGATCATAATGTTGTAGCCTAATATATAGGGGTGCTAGATTCATAAGCAACTCTCCAACTATTGAAAATGATTCTCATTATCGTTATTGTAACATATAATGACCCTCTATCAACTATTGTTCGAGTATGTACTATTTTAAAATACAAACAGTTTAAAAAATTGATTAGGTAAATACAATTTTTACTGTTTGTGCATCCATTCTGGTAACTTTTTATACAATTGCTCCAAAGCTAATAAATTATCTGTATTCCATTCATTAGGAACAACATAAACATTTCCCTTTTTGACTGCAGGCAAAGTTCCCCATATTGGGCTTTGTAGCAGTCGATCTGCCTCTTCTTCACTTTCATCATCCTCTTGTACAATGACAAACAAATGATCACCAGCAAACTCTGGAAGCACCTCTTCGGAAACCTCAAGGAAAGATACCCCTTCTACATCAATAATATTCTTCTGTACAGCTGGTGGGACGGCAAAACCGTTATCTCCATATATAATAGCACCAAAGTTACGGTCGCCCATAACATAAAGTATTTTACCTAACTGGTAGAATACTGTTGCGGTCTCTCCTTTTGCTAATTGAAGCTTATCAAACATTTCTTTAGACTGTGTTTCAAACTTAGCAATCATTTTACCCACTTCTTCCTGTTTACTCGAGATATTGCCCATCTCCTTTACACGTTCTGTATAAGGAAGAGCTGGGTTAAAGGGAATAGTCGTTGCGATTTTTGACAATTCCTCGTTAAGATTTGGATCGGACTTGTAATAACCATTAATAATCAGATCAGGTTTTAAAGTCAGAATCGTCTCTAAGTTAGCAGGATTTCCAATATCAACGATGCCTTCAAGTTTATCTCCATAGTAACTAGCAGGATCTTGAGGAAGATTATTACCAACAAGGGGAATATCCATCGCCAAGAAATCACCAGTCGTCTGACCAATATAAACTACTCGTTTTGGATCTGCAGGTATTTCAACTTGTTCGCCTGTAATCGTTGTATATTGAAGCGTTGTCTCACTTTCCTCTACTTGCACATCAGATTGAGCTGTTTTCCCATTTTCCTTACCCTGCGCATCAGACGCACTGCCATTAGAATTACTGCATGCCGATAGCATCAACAGCAACAGAAGGAAACTTCCTCCCCATAGTATAAATTGCTTACGTAGAAGCTTTTTCACATTTATTACCCCTTTCCTTTTTACCTTTAATTGAAAACGATTATCATTTACAGCACTATTATAGTTTGTATGAAAAGGGTAAACAATGGAAAAAACGCAATGATTTATTTGGATAAATGTCAATAGCTTCCCCCAAAAAACGCACGTTCTCTTATTTCACTTATTAGGTAGCAGAAAGAAGTTTTATATTTATTTAATTTTAATTATCTCTATACATGTTTAATGACAATAACCGCAGAAGATTTTCAATAAAGTTGGATACTGATGCGCAAACAGCAATAAGATTATCCAATTCAAATTTGATAAAAAAGCTTGGATATTCTATTTGATTTCCTCAGCTAGCTCCAAAATAATTCCTTCTGGTCCGCGAACGTAGCATAATTTATAAGCATTTTCATAGTTAGATATCTCACCAATAAGTTCTGCGCCTTTCTTTGTCAATTTGGTAACAAGGGCTTCAATATCTTCAACAGCAAAGGCAATATGCTGGATACCCAAAGTATTTGCTAAAGGATGCCGTATCCCTATTTCATTTGTTGGCGCGTTAAATTTTACTAGTTCAATATTTGTATCACCATCTGGCGTTCGCAACATTACTATTTCTAAATTTGCGTCACTATCTGATAGTCGCCACATTGCCGTTTCCTCTTTAACGTCTTGAAGCCCTATTATCCACTCCATCCTCTTTACCCACTCACCCTCCACTTTTCCTTCCCCTAGCATCTCAAGGCCAAATTCAAGGAAAAATGCTTTTGCTGCTGGAAGATCATTGACGATTATCCCCACATGATCGATCTTACGGATTTTCATATTTCATACCACCTTTCTCCTTATTTGCATTTTGATTGCTGAATAGCTTTTTTCCCTATAAACAAACTATCCACCATAGGCAAATATCTATAACTAACATGAACTAATAATCCTATGTCTTAATCTTTTTCATCGTATATTTATGATAGTCCTTTTTACGAACAAAACGTTTTTCTGAAACAACTCCATAGACCTTAAACATCTAATTTTTGATTAAGGGTGGTTTTAGAATCTTTTCATTTCCTCCAATAACAATCTACAAAAGAAGCCCATTACTTTTGTAGATTTAATACAGATAAACAATTTTTCACTTGATCATCTCTTTAACCCCATGGACAATAGATTTTAAACTTATTATGTTAATTTAAAGAGGGAAAATCCCTAATACTACACAGACGATCATCATGACAATGGTAGAACCGAAAGCCCACTTTAAGAAGATACGTTGTAATGTGCCGAAATCCTCTCCAACCATACCTACTAATAAATAAGTAGATGGAACAAGCGGACTTAGAAGATGGACTGGCATCCCTAAAAGAGAAGCTCTACCAATTAAGGCGGGGTCGATGCCATATACTGCTCCTGCCTTGGCAAGTAATGGCAGCACTCCATAGTAAAAGGCATCGTTGGACATAAAAAATGTAAATGGTGCGCTAAGGATGGCTGTAACTACTGCAAAATGAGAACCCATTGCATCTGGAATATAATGAATTACTGAGTTTGCCATCGCATCTACCATTGCTGTACCAGAAAGAATTCCTGTAAAAATTCCAGCTGCAAAAACCATAGAAACAACAGATAATGCGTTGTCAGCATAATTCGCAACACGTTCCTTTTGGTCTTTCAATTTTGGATAGTTTACAGTAATCGCAATCGCAAAACCAAGCATGAATAATGTAACAGGTGGTAATAGCTCCATAATTAACGCTATTAAAAGAATGATTGTTAGTGCATAGTTAAAGATAATTAGTTTTGGACGCTTCAAAGAGTCATCCTCGACTGTAGCAGCAGGCTGAACTGCAGTTTCATAATCATATTCTATAACACCAATTCGCTTCCTCTCCTGTCTTCCAAACATAAATGCCATGAGCAGAACAAAGATAGCGCCGCCAATCATCGCGGGAATCACGGGTGTAAAAACTTCAGACATTTCAAGATTCAATGCTGTCATAACCCTTGCAGTTGGCCCTCCCCAAGGTAGAAGGTTCATCACACCTGAGGCTGAAACGGCAATACCGGCTAATACAATTGGTCGCATGCCAATTCTTTTATAAAGCGGTAAAAATGCTGAAATAGTAATCATGTAGGTTGTTGTACCATCACCATCTAAAGAAATCAGAAGGGCTAATACCGCTGTTCCGATGGCAATTTTTACAGGATCACCTTTTACTAACCTAAGTATTGTTTGAATGATTGGATCAAATACTCCAGCATCAATCAAAATACCAAAGAAAAGAATGGCAAATAAAATCATAATCCCGGTTGGAGCCACACTTTTAATCCCATCCAACATCATAGGACCCATTTCACTTCCGAATCCACCAATAACTGCAAACGTAATGGGCACTACAATTAATGCAATCATTGCTGTAAGACGACCAGTCATAATCAAAATCATAAATACTATTATCATTAAAAAACCTAAAATTGCTAGCATAATACTCCCCCCAATTGCTCCTCTAAGTTATTTATTAATTCTATAAATAACTAATTTTCCGAATATTTCACCTTATAATAAAATAATACTGAGCAAATGTAATCGTTTTCAAATTAATGTTTATTAATTTCTTTATATCTATTTCGTACATTTTGTTCACTAAAAGTAATACCTTCCATTTCAATAGCTTCTTACAGATGCCTTTTGTACACATTAAAAATACCTCCCTTATTAAAGGGAGGCCATACATTTTGATGTTCTGTAAAGATTTTTTATTTCCTTCTGTTTGCACTTGTGGCTTTTATGCCTTTTGCTGTGATATTCCGTAGTATACTTTTATCACAACAAACTAAAGGAGTACATAAATGCTTGATTCTAATCCTAATTGGCTGGCACATTGCACAGAAATAAAAGATTTAGCCAAATCCTTATTTCAAAAATCTACGATACATCTTGAAAGTGCGGCTCTCTTATTGATTACGGATGGCCAAACCACCCTGTCCATTAATGGGCACAAAGAGCATATTGTTTTTGGGCATTTGATTGCCCTCGAAAGTGATGCGGTTATCCAACTTACAAATACAAACCGTCTTGATTTTTCAGGCTATTTAACCGTTTTCTCCTTACTACACATCAAAAACGACCAAGGTTCATCTTCTCCTTGATCGTTGTCTTTTTATAACATTTTTAATGTAAGTAACTTATCTGTATCATCGAAGAAATAAGTATAAGATGCCCACCATAAAAGTTGAGAAAACGTTAGTTAGGGTTAGGTAGGAAATCAACTGACCTTAAAAGCAAGAAAGGGCTTCGTGGAGCTTAAGAAAAACGCAACCGCTTGAAGTTTTACTTTATTGTTTTTGTACTAATTCAATAATTTGTTCTGCCATGTGCTCTGCTTGATGGATAACAGAAATTGGATCTGCTGAGAAGAAGTACTTCCCATCGAATGTAATCACTTTGTTATTTTTCACAACCTCTAAATTATCCCATGTAGAAGTCGTTTCGTATTTTTGACCATAATCTAAAACACCTACATAATCACCTACATAGTCACCTACAGTTTCCCATGAAATACGTTGCTTCTGCCAATCTCCCTTACTATCTTCAATTAGCTTTTGAATAGATGTTGGTGCTGTCAATTTTAATAAATCATACATCGCTTCACCGCCTGAATTACCACTTGGAATCACAACAATGTCTTTGTCTGTTAACGTAAAGAGTGAGAATGTTATGCTTTCTGGGATTACGGCTTTGATTTTTTCTTCAGCTACCTTTGCACGTGCCGTGTAATCTGCCATAAACTTCTTCGCATCTTCTTGGTGATTTAACATTTCGCCAATTGCTAAAATTTCTGCTTCTACACTGTCGTAGCTAGCCGTACTGAACACAATAGTCGGTGCAATTTTTTCATATTGTTTTATATTTTCTTCTGCATACGTAATAATTAAATCTGGTTTTAAACTAGTAGCTGTTTCTAACGATACAGCATCTTCATTCCCAAGATCTACAATGTCCTGCCCTTGATAGTAATCCTTTAAAAATTCACCATAATCAATGACCTTTGTTGTTGAAGCAACTGGTACAACACCTACAGCTAATACGTGACCTAAATCCCAATCTACAATTACACGTTGCGGGTCTATTGGAACTTCTACTTCACGCCCTACCGAATCTGTTACAATACGTGTTGTTTCAGTTGTTGTGGACTCCTTGCCATCATTTGTACCTTCTTGTTCTTGAGATGTATCCTCATTTTTACTACCACAAGCTGCCATTATTAGCAGCAGACTCATTAACAACATTACCAATACGGATTTTTTTATGTACTTATTCATTATCCTTCTCCTTTAAATACTAGTTGATTATCATTATATTGAAAATGATAATCATTTTCAATAGATATAGTCTTAAAATAAAGATAATACTTACCTATTAGACTTGATAAACAAGAAAGAGATTAAATCAAAACATGCTATATATAGATTTCCTTTCTTAACACTCCTTATCCAGTTTTTAATCCTACTGGTTAATGTTGAATAATACTTACCCTAATAATTAAGAAGAATTTGCTTCTAGCTTTTCCTATACAGCGTAATATAAAAAATAATTCCGATACCATTGAATTATGTAGATTACTGTCGAAATATACCTATATATAGTTGTGGGAGGAAGCAAATGATGAAGAGATTTTTACAGTTACGAAGCATTTCAAGAAAGTTAATGCTACTAATCACAATTATTATACTTGTAACAGTTGTGATTATCGGCTCAACAAGTTATGTTGTTGCCAAAAATCAGCTCTTAGAATCGGGTCAAAGAGAACTACAAAGCATTGTCAAGGGGGCTTATACTTCATTAGAACTGATTAATGAAGAAGTGGAAATTGGCAAAATAACACTAGAGGAAGGTAAAGAACAAGCGAGAATTATTCTAAATGGGCCAGTAAATGAAAATGGAGAGTATGATTATCAAAAGTCCCATTTTACTTACAAAGAAAATGGTTATATATTAGCTTTTGACGAGGATTTAGTGTTACAACTCCATCCTTCTAAAATAGGTGGAGCTCCTGTCGATGACCTCAACAGAAGTAATCGAGAAAAGATAGTTGCAGGCGGCAAGTCCCAAAATGAATCAGATCGCTATGTCGTTTATTCTGATAAACAGCCAGATGGTTCTTTTAAAGATAAAACAGCCTATACAGAATATTTTGAGCCTTGGGGTTGGACTCTTGGAATTGCTGTTTTTCAAGATGAATTTTATGAGGGATTAAACATCTTACAATATATTATCTTTGGTGCAACAATTGTACTCATTATTTTAAGTTCAATTGTGTTTTATTTAAGTATTCGGAGGAAATTAAATACACTAAAAGAAGTAGCTGAAGCATCAACAAAAATTGCTGATGGTCATATAATTGTTACCAATCTACCTGAATCAAGTGATGAAATTGGGCAACTTGCGATTGCTTTTAATAAAATGTCACAGCAATTACGTACACTCGTCGAAAAGACTAAAAATACTAGTGAACATTTATTGGATTCAGCGACCAACTTATCAGCAATTTCAGAAGAAACATCTGCTAGTAGTGATGAAGTTGGTAGAGCGGTTAACGAAATTGCTACTGGTACACAAGAACAAGCCCATGATTTGGACAAGATAAACCGAACAGTAGAGCTATTATCAAGTTCTATAGAAACTACGGAAAAACAAAGTAAAGCGATGTACGACATTACAAAACATGCTGAAAAAATATCAGCCGAGGGGATTGCAATAGTTCATCAATTACAGCAATCCAATACTGATTCATTGGCAGCATCAGAAGAAGTCAGTTATGAGATTAAAAATTTAAATAGTAAAATCAATCAAATCACACAGGTAATGGAAACAATTGAAACAATCGCAGAACAGACGAATTTACTCGCTTTAAACGCAAGCATTGAAGCAGCAAGAGCTGGTGAGTATGGTAGAGGTTTTTCAGTTGTTGCCGATGAAATAAGGAAACTAGCAGAACAATCGAAAAATGCTACTCATCAAGTTCAAGGAGTGGTTTCATCCATTGTTTCAGAAACAACTAAAACAGTTGAAACTGTAGAAGGAACAATGGAGACTGCTAAAAAGTTAAATGATGATGTAGTACTAACACAAAGTAAATTCAATCAAATGTCTGATTCTGTTAAACAAATTGTGGAATCGATATTAGCAGTTAATAAAGAAATGGACGTTATGACCTCCTATAATAAGTTGATGAGTGAAGGAATCGAAAGTGCGTCCAGCGTATCAGAACAGACGGCCGCTTCAGTACAGGAAATTGCTGCTTCCATAGATGAGCACATTAAAGCAATTGCTGATGTTGCTAATGCTGCTGAAAAACTAACGGAATTAAATCGTGAATTAAATTCTTTAATGGAGCGATATACTTTATAAAAAGGTAGCGATGTTATGAATATGGTTTAAAATGACTACAAAAGATAACTGTTTTCAATACTTTACAAGAGAAGGTATTCCAGAGCGTTTGGAACTCTTGATGAAACATATAATAGTTTATAATACCAAAGCATCGAATCAAATGATTCGATGCTTTTATTTTGTAGGTTGATTTCTATTAGAATTGTAAGTAATTAAATCCTTCCAGAGCCCAACCTCTTGCTCGATTCCAAGTGCCTTCATCCATATTTAATGTATTTTTGAATACTTTTCTACTTGTCTCATCAAAATAAGTTACCCAATGTTATTTTTGAAGGTTCTCAAAAAAAACAATTCTATTTCCAAATGGGTCTCCAATGCAAACTTCCTGAGAATTCCAAGGGGTTGTTTCGATGCCAGGACGCGTATATTTGTATTTCTTTGATATAAGGTTTGAATGGAGTAACTCTAGGTTTTCTACTTCAATTCTTATAGCACCTCCTGGACAGCAATCTCCATGATGTTCTGAAAGATGAATAATACAATTTCCATAAGAAATTTGCATGTATAAAGGTAGATCATCCTCAAATCGATGTTCCCAATCCAATGCAAACCCCAAAAATGTTAAATAAAATTCTTTCGCTTTCTCCTCATTAAAAATACGGAATATTGGTATGGTGCTTTTCATAAATATTTCAGATGTACTCATTACATACATCACCTTTCCTTAATTTTTTTTCAATAAATGATACCATGAATATTCAATATTACTTGTGATTCTTCCTCCATTAAATGGCCCGATTGTAATATGAGGTTAGCCAGTTTTTTCTGGTTGACCTTTTTCTTTTAGTCTTATTATAACGGTAGTCGGGGTAGAACGTCTGGCCCGTGGGACTAGATCCCGTCCGCAAAACTGTTCACCCCCTACTTGTATAAACATGTTTCGAGCTGGTTGGGACAAGGATCCCGTTTTGCGGTATAGTTAAGTAATATTTTCACCAAAACTTTAAGTAATGAACAAGCGTGTTAATTCCTACAAACTTTACAGCCATAATTGCAATTATAACTATAATACTTAATACTACCCCAGTAGCTTTTTTACCGGAATTAGCCATGTTATCACCCTTCCTTAAATCATATTTCTTCGTCAAACGATAAATTTATTGGCTCGTCCAGCAGTTCACCATGCACCTCTAAATTAGTTGTTGGAATACTTTCATTCACTTCTTCAAAAGTAAATTGATCTGCCCATACACTTCCTTGTCCAGACAGAATGATACCAAACGAAATAACAGCACTTTGGGTTGGAACATCTAAAATAATAGAATAATGGTTCCAGTTTGTTGTTCCTTTAATGGGGCGATTACTCATATTATCAAATTGAAGAACATCTTCCATTGTGTCGTCTACTCGCATCCACATCCCAGCGTACGTATCTACCTCTTCCGTACGGATGAAACAAGAGAGTCTAATGCGCTTTCCAACAAACTGATTTGCCTTAAATGTTTGCATCATGGTAGCGAATTCAGTTGAATCTAACACTGTTTTGGATTTTAAATAACCTGATGCTTTCCCCTGATGAACAACTTCATGGTCAATTCCCATTTCGTAATTAAATGGATTTGATCCACTTAAAAACCAACCTTTCACCTTTGTATCCATATTTGTTTCCTCCTTAATTTTAAGCACGTCTGACATCATTCTGCGATATTTGCCAGGTGGTAGCTTATAAATCTCTTTAAATGCTCTTGTAAATGATTCTTGTGATTCAAACTGATAATATAAAGCGATATCAAGAATGCGTTCACTTGTATAAAGTAAGGCGGAAGAAGCATTAGCCAATCTTCTTAACCGAATATATTCAGTTACTGTCATGCCAATCGTGGATTGGAATATTCGATGAAAGTGATACTTTGAAAAATTTGATTGTGCTGCTATATTTTCCAAAGTAAGTGGTTCATGTAGGTTTTCTTCCACATACAAAATGATTTTCTTAATTATAATTTCATGGTTATACAACGAAGGCACCTCCTTTAAATATAGGATATCAAGGTTCTTCATTCGTTTTTTGATATATCTTGCGAAGTAATCGCTGCATCCTAAAAATCATTAAAAAGAGGTTGATGTAATATCAGCCTCTTTTTATATCTGCAACAATATTGGCCCGATTGTGGAATAAGAAAAGATCCTACGTATCAACACAGGATCTTTAATCAATCTTTATTTTAAATAAGCGAACTTTATTATAAATGATTAATCTTTTTTATAAAACCACACCAGGAATCTTTTCCATATTAATGTTCTAACCAATTAAATTCATTCCTATAAAATTACCTTTTTCCAAAGAATCAAAAATGACCTCTTCTGGATACCAAATCCGGTCCTGCACCCCTAAAGTTAGAGTCAAAAATCTAAACTTTAGGGGTGTTTTTATATGGCGAAATACAGCGAAGAATTCAAAATACATGTGGTTAATGAATACATGAAAGGCCCTTTAGGTTATAAATTATTAGCGAAAAAACATGACATACCAAATCATTCGCAAATAAAGCGGTGGGTACGTGCCTTCAAAGAATTTGGAGAAGTTGGATTACGTAGAAAAGTAACAAAACAGGCTTACTCTGTTCAATTCAAGCTCGATGTATTACACTTTATGAAACAAACAGGTGCTTCTTATCAAGATACAGCGATTGAATTTAACATGAATAATCCAGGGTTAATAGCGAACTGGAACAGTAAATTTTTGAAGGAAGGTATAGAAGGCCTGCAAGAAAAAGCGAAGGGACGGCCACCTATGTCTAATAATCCTAAAAATAAACCTGTCAAACAACCAAACACATTGTCTCGTGAAGAACAGCTAGAACGTGAAAATGAGCTTCTCCGATTAGAGATTGCGTACTTAAAAAAGTTAGACGCGTTCGAGGCGAATCCGGATGCCTTCCTCGAAAAGCACAAGCAGCGTTGGCATTCGAACTCAAAGAAGAAGGGTTCCGATTGAAAGATGTATTGAAAATCATTGAGATCCCAGAAGCAACGTATCATTACCATATTCAACAGTTAAAAAATGAAGATCCCAATCAAGAATGGAAAACGTTGATTTTAGCGCTATTTGAGAAGCATGAAGGTAGATATGGTTATCGCCGAATCCATGCAGAATTAAAAGCGCAAGGATACGTCATCAATCACAAAAAAGTACAGCGAATCATGAAGGAATTGGACTTAAAGTGTGTAAAATTCGTTCGTAAATCTCGTTATAAATCGTACAAGAGCAAGGTGGGCAAAGTCGCAAATAATCGATTAAACCGCCGTTTCAATACACCAAACACTTTACAAAAACTGGTGACAGACGTAACAGAATTCAAGTGTACAGAAGATGAAAAACTTTATTTAAGTCCAATTATGGATCTCTATAATGGCGAAATTATTGGTTTCAGTATGTCTAAACGCCCAACATTGGATTTCGTATTAGAATCGCTACATCAAATTCTGCCAATTATTCAGAACCAAGCTACATATCGTGCAACAATTCATTCGGATCAAGGCTGGCATTATCAACATAATTCATGGGTGAAAACATTACGGCAAAACAAGGTTTTCCAAAGCATGTCTCGCAAAGCGACATGTGCAGACAACGCGGCGATGGAAAACTTCTTTGGCATACTCATATTACGGTAAAGTATTAATCCCGTTTGAAGAATTGAAGGAAAAAATCGAACGATATATCGACTACTATAACAATGAACGTATTAAACAAAAATTGGCTGGCATGAGTCCAGTAAAATACCGAACTCTAGCCAGCCAATTAGCTGCATAATAAAAACTCTAACTTTAAGGGGTCACTACCTCCATAGATTTGGATGAGGTGTTCTTTTTTTATTTAGATTACAGAACACTACGTAAGACAGCACCAGTAACAAAGCAGCCAGTAAAGATATTGCGTTAAGTCGATTTTTGCTCAACTAACTTGTATGATAAAGTATTTAGTCCATTGTTCGTGTTATTCCTCCTATTTTGCAAAATGGAAAATGCATTCTCAGCTTGCTGAACAACAGGATAGTCAATCGTTGTCAAATCAAGCTAGTGAGCGACTTCCGTATTATCAAAACCCATAATCCTCAAATCTCCCGGAATGGAAAAACCTAACCGACGCAAACTATCATGAATAAAATTTAGTAACATACTATATTTTTACCCGTGAATTGTATAATGATAATAAAGTTATTGAATTTTGATTAATAAAAGCTAAGAGCCTTACTACATTCTACGCAGCAAGGCTCTTTAAAGTTGTTTCAAATTACATCCATCTGTTTATGTAATACTAAAAAATGAATAATAAAGTTGTTTACTTCTTATTGAACTAACGCATCTGTTCGTTTAAGTGTAACTCTTCACAATTACTTAATATTATATAGAATAGAAAGATAAATTAAAATTTAGTTTAGTAGTTGTAAAAGTAGGTTATTTATATTATTCTTTTATAATTTTTCAAAAAGGAGAGTTTATGAAAAAGATTATTGTTTTTGTATTAACGATATTTATATTATTCTCAGGATTCGCAACACAAAGTTATGCGTTGTCAGATTCAAAATCTGCGGCAATACAAGCGTTGCTAGATGATGCCTCTCGTATATCAGGTGTGCCGGGAATGTCAATCTCAATACTTGCTGATGATGAAGTGTTCTACTTTTCTTCAGGGTATGCAGACCGTGAAAAGGGGTTGTCTGCAAGTGAAAATACACTCTATGAGTTGGCCTCGGTGAGTAAAGCTTTTACTGGTATGGGGATTCTGCTATTGGAAGAGCAAGGGCTGCTATCAATGACTGACCCTATCCAAAAATATTTACCTTGGTTTACGTTAAAGTATCAAGGTAAACCTGTTGATATGCAAAGCCTTACACTAAATAACTTCCTTCACCATACCAGCGGCTTAACAAATATTAGACATACTCAAAATATTCCAAAAGGCAATACGCCTGATATGTTGCAAAAGACTGTGGAAATGCTGGTAGATGCTGAATTGGCGTTCTCTCCCGGTGAACAATATAACTATGGAACCGTTAATTATGACATATTGGGTTTGGTTATTGAGATTGTATCACGACAAAGCTATGAAGACTTTATGAGGGAACAGGTATTTCTACCCTTAGGTCTTTACCAGACGTATGTTTATAAAGAAGATGCTCAAGCCACTGGACAGTTAGCACAGGGCTACCGTTCTTCCTTTTTCATAACAACTCCATTTAACGCTCCGGATTATGCTGGGAATAAACCTGCCGGCTATATCATTTCTAATACAAAAGATATGGCGCGTTGGATGGGCATACAGATGGGTATCGTGCAGGACATACCCGAAATATTTCACAGGGTTATCGAAAAATCACATAGGGGTGATATGTCTGTTTCGGCTGTCAACGATATGTATTATGCGGCAGGTTGGTCGGTAAACGCCGAACAAACGTTTATAGAACACACTGGGGGTAATCCGAATTTTAGAACCGAAGTAGCCATACTGCCAAATGAACGAACAGCCATCTGCTTACTGAGCAACGGGGCAAATACCAATATAAACCTGGTACTAAAAGTTAAAAATATATTAAACGGCAATCTAACTCAGTCATATGAGATAAGCGGCACACAGCTTTTGGACATCATTTTGTCGTCTACCACAATTATTCTTTGCCTATTGGCCGTTCTGTTATTTCTCTTAGGATTAAGAAAAAGGAAAACGAATGAGCAGCAGCCAATGACAAAAAAGAGAACAATCGTAACAATTATTTTCCTAATCGCTACGATTGCCCAGTGTATAATGTTTTTTGCCCTCGATTGGTCAACGATACTTATTTGGCAAACATATAGTCTTCTTACAGCTTTGATTTCGTCAACATTATTAACAGCTAGCATTACATGGTTTGTATACACTCACCGATAAAATACCTCGCTCCCAAGATAAACATAATGTTAAGTAATTAAATTTAAATTTATCGGTATGCTTAATTTAAATAACATAAGACACTTCGGTGTCTTTTTTAATATCATCGACAATTTTCCCAGTCAAACCTAATTACTATTGCTACCACTAATCTGCTCCGTTCGTGGAATAGGGATTTTTAAACAACTATATTATTTTTTAAATGACTTTATTGTAAATTAAACAACAATATTATTTTTGCACAAGCGTCGTTAGGTAACATTTCTTAAAAGACTGTTATTCAACAATCTGGCCCGTTTGTTGAATAAGATAAATCCTGCTTTGAATTTTGTTTTAAATGATCAATCTCTTCATAATAATTAGTTCTTTTTTAATTTGAATTGTAAATCAATCAATGTAATAAAGGCTATTCAATTATATATATTTTGTGTCCCATAATAAAAAAATGTAAACAAAAACCCTGGTACAGCAACACACTGTACCAAGGTTTTTATTTCATAGTTATAATCACTCATGTATTCAGTTTAAGTAATCAGTATACAACTTTTTTGTCCAGTATAAGACTTTATTGAAAAGTATACGACTTTTTTGTCTAGTATACATCTTTATTGCAACTCAACAACTACACTAGCTGTAGGTTTAAAATAAAGTTTGATCAAAAACACCTCTTAAACCCACATCTTACGTTAAATTAATAGAACTCGTTTTGAAAAAAGATTGATCAAAATGGATTCTTCCTCTGTGAAGTATTGTTTAATTTTCATAAAAAAGTTTGATCATTTTCTGTGATCTAATCTTCAACAAATACCTATCCCTTTTCCTCTCTTAAAATGCAGTTATCGGTTTAGTAGCCTTTTGAAATTTTGAAAATGATGATTTATGAAATTGATTCAGTTAATTTTAAACATAATAAAAAAGCACTCTCTCAAGAATGCTTTATAAGTCGGGATATATTGTGGTATGTTAAACTTTATATCTATCTCAAAATATTGCTGACACCTGTTGAAATAAACTTTCTTTAATCAGCTTGATTTTTAGGATGATTTTTACGATGAAGCTCAGTAAGATCTTTTATATAATATAATGAATAGTCATCGTTAATATCCACTTCAAAAAAGTAATAATTTTTAGTTTCTATATCTTTAACTTCTATTTCAAACAAACCCATTCCTCTCATGTAATCGATTTCTTCAGATTTTAAATTTTCTCTAGCAATGCCATAGTTAGTTTCAATATAGTTTTCCACATAGTTGTATACGATAGCGTTTCGAGATTTAGAATTAAAATAATTGTAATTAACAAAAATAACTACTATACAAAATAATAGATTAAAGATAATTATTTTTTTTTTCATTTTCCTCTCCTTCCGCCATATTAAGTATCAAGATTATATTTATTAATAATTACAATTTGTAAAACTATAAAAATTCGATTTTAGTGTCTTTACCTACCAATTTAACAATAAAGAAATTTTACAATCATACAATTAATAATTATTAATTATTAATTGAAAAACTTACCATTGTTATAATTCCAGAGTGAGCGTCATAGTTTATATCACGTACATAACTATTAGAACCTAATGTTTGAACTCTTAACAGTGCACCTGAGGATGCAGAATAGATATATCCAAGTCCAGGTGTCCAGTGATAATCATAATCATATTTTGCATTAGGTTCCCATTTAGAAAACCATTTATCAAACTTTACTGCAACCGGTCTATTATCATCTATTTGAGTCTTATATGAGTAAAAATTATTAAAACTACTTGATGATGCTGAATATCCTCTTGCAATCGCTTCATTTTCTAGACCTGAACGCACACCATTTACACTCATACCATAGAAAGTGCCACCACGATTAGCATACATGCTATTAATAAATGCCCCTTTAGTTGCATAACCACTTTTCCAAACTTGTAATTTTGATTTACCTTTTGAATCATGCCAGTACTGTAAAATTACTGCCATAGTAGTTGGACCACATGCAGAACTTTGGTAACCTGATTTAACATCTGGATCTTTTTGAGAAAATATAGGAGATGACAATAATTTCGAACCGTATCCATCACCCGTAGAAGCTTTAGGATTCATCAATTGAATGTCTAAATCTTGTATAATTTCATTTGTCGAGAGGTCTTCATCTTCTGATTTAATATACTCTATAATTTGATTTGTATCATCAGCACTAACTATACTATAACCACCAAAATAGTAGTAATTTTCATCCCCTAATTCAAATACATCTCCATTACCTTCTCCACCTAAAAGAACTGCTGAATTTTCTTGTGTATTGGAAATAATAGCGAAACATTCTTGACCACTTAAACTTTCTACAACATAATATTTCGCAATGTTTCTTCCATTAATATCAAAAACTTCTCTTTCCGACGTAATATTAAAGTCTGAAGCCTCTAAAAAATATCCAATTTTCATATAATCATTCAATACAATAATCGATTCAGACGAAACTACTGACTGATTTTGTTCTTCAACATTGGTATCCTTATTTTCTTCAGCATTTGCAGTAGATACTGTTAACATTGAAAATAATAGTACAACAAAAAATATTCCAATACCTCTTCGAATTATGAAACATTTTGAACCCTCCACCTTATAGATTTTTTAAACCTTAACTAAAATCGAATTTAATAGTTATAGCCTTAATATTACTTCTTTTACAATTAAAAGTAAATTAAGTGTTTGTTACATTTATGTTCTCTTCTTACTTCAATCAAAATCTCCATTCCAACACTGATAAGAATAGTATTTTTGAAAAAGATGTATTAGAAGCTTTAAACATGCTATCCAAACGGTATCAAAATGACAAGAGTGAAAGAAAAAGGGATTTCAGTTTATCAGCTTGCTGAGGTTTATAACCCTCTCCAATTCCAGAGCCTTGACCTTCTTTAATCCACTTTTCGACTTTAGTTGTTCTAGTTCGTTTTGACACAAAAACACCCCTTTAGATTAATATTATCCAAAGGGGTAAAACGGTATAACTTTATTTTAAACGGTACATCTTTTTTATAAACGGTATGACTCTATTTCAAATCAACACTAGCATAAATACTTAAACCTCATCTTATTCAACAGTCACCGATTTAGCCAAGTTACGTGGTTTATCCACATCACAACGACGGTGAAGTGCTGCATAGTAGCTAATTAATTGTAATGGCACTACAGATACAAGTGGTGTTAGTAATTCGTGAACATGCGGAATGACTAGACGGTCACCATCTTCATCAATGCCTGCCATTGCAATGATACAAGGATATGCGCCACGAGCTGCTACTTCTTTGACATTACCACGAATATTTAGTCCTACTGATGCTTGAGTGACAAGTGCAAACACTGGTGTACCTTCTTCGATTAAGGCAATTGTTCCGTGCTTCAGTTCGCCACCAGCAAAGCCTTCTGCTTGAATGTACGAGATTTCTTTTAGTTTTAAGGCCCCTTCTAGGCTGACATAGAAGTCCATATTACGGCCAATGAAGAATGCGTTACGCGCGATTTTTAAGTAGTCTTCTGCAATATCTTCTAACACATCTTTAGAATCGATAATTGTTTGGATTCCATTAGCGGCAATCGCAAGCTCTTGTTTTAAATCAAATTCTAAGCCTTTACCATTTGCCTTTGCCGTTACATACGCTGCTAACGCAAGTACTGCTACTTGTGCAACATAAGCTTTTGTAGAAGCCACTGCAATTTCCGGGCCTGCATGTAATAACAATGTATGATCTGCTTCACGTGATAGCGTTGAGCCAGGTACGTTTGTAATCGTTAATGTTGGATAGCCAAGCTCTTTAATTTTTACAAGTACTTGACGGCTGTCAGCTGTTTCACCTGATTGTGTAATAAAGATAAATAAAGGCTTTTCTGATAGTAATGGCATGTTGTAGCCGAATTCACTAGAAATATGAACCTCTACTGGGATACCCGCCATTTTTTCGAAATATTGTTTACCGATGAGACCTGCATGGTAGCTCGTGCCTGCCGCAATAATATATAAGCGATCCGCTGCTCTCAATGCCTCTAAAATCTCTGCGTCAATTGTTAAATCGCCATTGTCGCCTTCATACGCTTGAATAATTTTACGAATTACAGTTGGCTGCTCATCCATTTCTTTTAACATATAGTGAGGATAAGTTCCTTTTTCAATATCGCTCATATCAAGCTCCGCTGTATATGGTGCACGCTCTACTACAGAACCATCTAATTTTGTAATTTCTACACTTGCTTTGTGTACAATTACAACCTCTTTATCATGAAGCTCCACGTATTGATCCGTTACTTGTAGCATAGCCATTGCGTCCGAAGCAACAACATTGAAGCCTTCACCAATACCTACTAAAAGTGGTGATTTATTTTTTGCAACAAAAATAGTATCTGTCGCTTCAGCATCTAATAATGCAAGGGCATATGAGCCATGTAATAGAGATAAAGTTTTACGGAAAGCTTCTGCTGTGCTAAGACCGTCTTTCACAAATAACTCTACTAATTGCACAATAACCTCTGTATCTGTATCAGATTTCATCGGAATGCCTTTTAAATATGTTTTTTGTAATAAATGATAGTTTTCAATAACCCCATTATGCACAAGTGTAAAGCGTCCTGATGCACTTTGATGTGGGTGAGCATTTAAACGATTGGGTACACCGTGTGTTGCCCAACGTGTATGACCAATTCCAATTTTTGCTGCAACTTCCTCGTCCACCGCTTCACGTAAGTCTGCAATACGTCCTTTTTCTTTAAAAACTGTTACACCTTCTTCATTACGTACTGCAATACCAGCTGAGTCATAGCCGCGGTATTCAAGCTTCTCTAAACCCTTTAATAAAATTTCCTTTGCATCTGATTCACCAATATATCCTACAATTCCACACATAAATTCTCGTCCTCCGATATTGTCAATTTCATGCAATGACAAAATAGACCTCATCCTATCGAAGTTTTTTGAATGTACGAGCGATGCTTTATTTTATATTTAAAATAAGCACTCCCTTACATGCAAGCCACCCACTCATTCAGCCAACTGATTAGAGTTTTTTTCGATAGGTGAAGCTTCTTTGATTTATCTATTGCTTTTACTATACCTTCTCCATTTTCTGTACATTCAATCACTTAAATGCTTTCAAAATGAAAAATGACAATCGGGTATGTCGATTGGGAGGCATCCGCCGAATTTTCGATAAACCTCCACCTCGTCTGCTGAAGATCTTGTCGTCCGATTTCTTCAGCTCAGGCGCTATAATTGTTTTCCGATTTTGCGCTTTCTTTCCTCCTTAGCGCTCGTTAAAGGATAAGGTCGGACCTCGTCATCTTCAACTTCTCCATCATACTCAATCATATGCTATCCGTCAAATTTTCGTTATAAAAAACACCTAATCCCCATGCTTTTTCGTGACAAATATGTAGACAAATAATTAGTTGCTATGCTAAATAAAGCGGAGTAAATTCTACAAAAAGGCACAAGCAATTGACTGCTTGTGCCTATCTTTTATTTATTGTCTAATAATTTAACTATTTCTCTATTAAAGGCTGGAAGATCGTCTGGCGTTCTACTTGTTACGAGCTGCTTTTGACAGACGAATACTTCTTCATCATGGAATATTGCCCCTGCATTTTCTAAATCCACTTGAATGGATTTATAGCCTGTGGCATCACGACCATTCAGTGTCTTAGCTGTAATTAGCAGCTGTGGTCCATGACAAATAGCAAAGGTCGGCTTCATGTCATCCATAAAGGATTTTACAAATGCCACTACACGATCATCTGCTCGTAATATATCAGGTGAAAAACCACCAGGAATAAATAACGCATCAAATTCTGAGGCGTTTACTTCCTCAATTCCTTTATCTATTTTCACTGGCTCTCCATGTTTCCCCTTAACTTCCTTACCTGCTTCGGTATCAATTGTTACGAGCTGATGCCCAGCTGCTTCTAGAGCTTCTTTGGGGCTTGTAAACTCAATGTCCTCAAACATATCTGTTATCACTGTAGCAATTTTAGCCATATCAATTAAACACTCCTTGTTATTGTGACTCCTTACTACTGTTCCCCATCTCATTCATTTCAAACATTCTTTTTAAACAAGAAAAACTCGATTTCCTGTTATGGAAATCGAGTTTCTATATTTATTCTGCTAAGCCCATTTCCGCACGTACTACTTCCGCAATACGCTCAACAAAACGCTCACAATCTGTTTCTGTTGCTGCTTCCACCATTACACGTACAAGTGGTTCAGTCCCTGAAGGGCGCACTAGAACACGACCATTGCCGGCCATTTCAGCTTCTACCTCTGCAATGACAGCAGCCACCTTCGCATTGTCAGTCACAGCATGCTTATCTGTTACACGTACATTGACAAGACGCTGAGGGAAGATTTTCATTTCAGCAGCAAGCTCTGAAAGCTTTTTACCAGTCGCTTTCATAATGTTGACAAGCTGGATGCCTGTAAGTAATCCATCACCTGTTGTATTAAAGTCTAGAAAAACAATATGCCCTGATTGTTCGCCACCTAAATTGTATTCTTTGGCACGCATTTCTTCTACAACATAACGATCACCAACAGCAGTTTGTACACTTTGCATACCGTTGTCAGCTACAGCCTTGTAGAAGCCCATATTGCTCATAACTGTTGAAACAATCGTTTGCTTTTTCAAGCGGCCTACCGCTTTTAAATACTTACCAATGATAAACATAATTTGATCGCCATCAACAATCTTACCATTCTCATCTACAGCAATTAATCGGTCACCATCTCCATCAAATGCTAAACCAACATCTGCACCCTTTTCAATAACAAATTTAGCTAGTCCCTCTGGATGTGTAGAACCTACACCATCATTAATATTTAAGCCTGTTGGAGAAGCTCCCATTGTAGAAATGTCAGCTTCTAGGTCCGCAAATAAATGTGTAGCCAATGCTGATGTAGCTCCATGAGCACAGTCTAGTGCTACCAGGATACCATCAAATTCCTCATCCACGGTTTGCTTTAAGTATTGAATATATTTTTGACCACCTTCGAAATAGTCACTTACAGATCCTAAATCGGCTCCAATTGGGCGTGGTAGTGTATCCTCTTGTGCATCAAGCAACACTTCAATTTCCGCTTCTTGAGCATCCGTTAACTTAAAACCATCGGGACCAAAAAATTTAATGCCATTATCAGCAACTGGGTTATGTGAAGCTGAAATCATAACGCCTGCATCTGCGCTCATAATTCGAGTAAGGTATGCCACACCTGGTGTTGAAATAATACCAAGACGCATTACTTCTACCCCAATCGATAAAAGACCAGCAACAAGTGCACCTTCAAGCATCTCACCTGAAATACGTGTGTCACGACCAATTAAAACCTTTGGACGATCAGTTGCATCTTTTGTTAAAACATAGCCACCGATACGACCTAGTTTAAATGCAAACTCTGGTGTTAATTCACTATTCGCGACTCCACGGACGCCATCTGTTCCAAAATATTTACCCATTCTACTTATTCTCTCCTTCAATGCAAGACCGTGTCTCATGAGTCACTATCGCCCAAAAGACACTTGTCCGCTTACTTTTGGAAAAGTCTGTTTTTATTCATTCATTCGGTAATTATTAATATCTCCTCAATCGATTTGTTGGTGACTCCTGTCCTAACTACTCACCAGCACAAACCACGATTGGATTTTGATTTAGAATCAAAATAAAATTATAGTCAGATATTGTTTAAGAATCAATATCTTCCGTTTCCTCAGATGATGTATTTTTATCAGTAGTAGTACTATCATCCGTCACATCTGGTTCTTCAGTTGGAGGTGGCGTTTCCTCTGTAGAAGCTGGCGTTTTCTGTTGTTCTTCTTGCTCTACTTTTGTAATATCTGCCTTCACTTTTATTTTCTTGTCAGATATTTTTGTCACACCATCTGGTAATTTTACATCAAATTCATATGTTTGAGACTCAGTAATTTTTGACAGGTCAACTATAACTGGAATTTCTGTCAAACCGTCAATAATTGATTTTCTACCATACACTTTTATCATCCTTGGCGCAAATGTTAACGAATTGATCGTAATGTCTTGTGCTGCTTGCCCTGCTTCTTTCAGGACCACTGGAATCTCTCGACTATATTCTGCTATATCAACTTGAACCTTCACAGTTTCAGGCTCTATCGTCACATCTAACTTGTTTAGATCTCGATCTAATACTTTTACTGCCGCATCCTGCGAGAATGATTGCTTCAAGCCTTGCTCACCTGCAACAGTAGCTTTTACATAGCTAATGCTTTCAATAGCACTTTTTGCACCTGTTACGTAAACGGTTGGTGGATCAGCAGTCATATCTTTTAAAATATAGCCTTCTTCGATTAGTCTATTATTCATTTCAGGGTCCACTCGGAACTCTTTCGTGACCTTTTCCTCAATATTCACATGAATAGTTGCAGGGTCTAATGTAACCTTTAACTTATCAGAAATATTTTCGTATTGTAGCTTTACATCATGCTCCCCAATCAATAGATTACTTAAATCGACAAATACAGAGAAATCTTTTGTAGCTCTTGTTTTTATAACAACAGGCATTGGCCCTTTTATCTTCACATCTACTGTTTCAGGTAAGCCTGTTACAATCAGATTTTCATTATCATAGTAAACATCTACTGGTACATCTCGAATAATATCCGTCTGTTCGGTCGTTGTTGTTGTATTGATTGGAGATAACTCGGTACGAACTGAGAAAAAAAGCAAAAATGCCAAAAATAGCGCGATGATTCTTAATACCCAAGGGCTATCCATCATTTTATCCATTCTTTTTCCCCCTCCAAGTCAACTTAGAGGCAGCATTTGACTCTTGTGCTGAACCGAACCACATTTTTCGTAATAGTGTTTCAAACTCCTCTAGAGAAAGATTACGGTGGAGATTACCATTTAACGTAATACTAATTGCACCTGTTTCTTCTGAGACAACAATTGTAATAGCATCCGTAACTTCACTTAAGCCAAGTGCAGCACGGTGACGTGTCCCTAACTCCTTTGAAATAAATGGACTTTCAGATAGGGGTAAATAACAAGCTGCTGCTGTAACTTTATCTTTTTGCATAATAACCGCTCCATCATGAAGTGGTGTATTCGGTATAAAGATATTAATCAGCAGTTCTGATGAGATTTCAGCATTTAGTCCTATACCCGTTTCAATATATTCATTAAGACCTGTTTCTTTTTCAATAGAAATTAACGCACCGATTCGACGTTTAGCCATGTAACTAACAGACTTCTTCATCGCCTCAATGAGCCTTGTTTGTTCTTCTTCTTCTTGACTTGATGAACGCTGGAATAACTTTCCTCGCCCAATTTGTTCTAAACCACGTCTGATTTCTGGTTGGAATATGATAATAATCGCTAAGAAACCAAACTCAATGACCTGTTGTAACATCCAGCCTAGAGTTTGTAACCCTAAAAGGTCTGTTGCAAGTCGGGCAATAATAATGACAAATATTCCCTTCAGTAATTGGACAGCCTTCGTACCTTTAATGAGGGTTAAGACTTTATAAACAACGTACCACACGAGCAGTACATCAATGAAGTTAATAACAATATTCACAGGTGTTAAATCCGTGAAATGTTCGATAATTTGCACGTGGCATCCCCCACTTTTCATTGCGAATCCATACACATTCAAGTATATCACATTCTTAACAAATGTAACTTTTTTCAAATAAAAAGTCTACTCATAAGAGTAGACCTTTCAGCCTCTCACGTGCACTATTTTTTAGGACGTATAGAGTGTTATTTAGTTTCATCTTTTTCCTCAAATGTCATGGCCGTTTTTACAGAATTTTTAATCGTATACCATAACCATTCAAATACTTCGTCAATTTCCTCAATTTTGCCTGAAACTACCGCTGAAGATGCCATATATTGCCCGTTAATTACTGTGACATTGCCATCAACTTCACCTTCAACAACCAAATCACCATTTTTAACAACAATATCGCCCTTCACTACTTCTCCTTCAGGTACAATCACCGTTTGACCATCAACAACTAAGTTTGGTTGTTTAGTCACTGAAAAATGCTGGTCATCCATAAAGCTACCCATCAATGTAGCACTCATGAATAAGCAAAATACCGCTGCTGCCACAAAGAACGGATGCCGGCGTATCCATTTTTGTATACCTACTCGACTTTTTGGTTTTGGTAAACGAGCCATCACTGCTGCTTCAAAATCCGGAGGCGCTGTAATATGGGAAGCACTCTTCACAAAGGCGATTGTTTCACTCAATTCTTGCATCAACTGTTTACAATCATTACATGTATGCAAGTGTTGTTTCAACTCTTGCTCATGCTCACGACTAATGTCACCGTCTAAATAATCATGCATATAGTCTATAATATGCTCTGGACAAGTATTCATGACGCTCCCCCTCCTACAGATTGTTTAATTGCTTACGTAATGCCTCACGTCCGCGGTGAATCCTCGTTTTCACCGTTCCAAGCGGCATATCTAAAATCTCGCTAATCTCTTGTAACGATAACTCTTCTATATATTTCAATACTATAACCGAACGGTATTTATCCGGCAAACGTCCAATTTCATATTGAATGCGATCTTGCAGCTCCATTTGCTCTAACTGCTCCTCTGGTAGCTGGTCGTCTGCTGCGATTTGCGAATACATATCAAGCCCTTCTGTACCAGCTACTTCTGCATCTAAATAATAATCCGGTTTCTTTTTGCGAATACGGTCAATGCAGAGGTTTGTCGCTATGCGATAAAGCCACGTCGAAAACTTTCTTTTCTGATCAAAAGTATGCAAATTCATATAAGCACGCACAAAAGCTTCTTGAGCAATGTCTTCAGACTCTTGTTTGTTGCCTAACATTCGATAGCATACTTGGTACAGTTTGTGCTGATAGAGACTCACAATATCGGCAAATGCGTTTTGATCGCCTTTAAGCACTTGTTTTATTCTCTTGTTTACTAACGCATCCATTGTGTTGACTTCTCCACCTTTACAACTGTCTTATACTATACGACCTATCGATAAGAAAAGTTTCGTTTTAATTCAATTATAACAAAAGATTTTTATGCAATGTGGCAACAGGCAATTTTTTGTCAAATTTTCTTTAAACTAGTGTCTCTCCGAATAAAGATCCCATTAATGCAACAGCCACATTTGCTGTTGTATTCTTTTCATCTAAAATTGGGTTTACTTCTACAAACTCTGCTGATGTTAGCATCCCTGATTCTTGTAACATTTCCATTGCTAAATGACTTTCTCGATACGTAATTCCTCCAGGAACGGGTGTACCAACTCCTGGCGTGTAAAGCGGATCTAAGCCATCTAAATCAAGTGATAGGTGTAAGCCATCAACATTACGTTCTTTCAAGTAAGCAAGTGCATCTTCCATGACACGCGTCATACCAAGTCGATCAATCTCGTGCATTGTATATACTTTAATCCCTTGTTGACGAATTAACTCACGCTCACCAGGATCTACTGAACGAGCTCCGATAATAATAACGTTCTCTGGTTTAATTTTCGGTGCGTAATTACGAATTTGCACTAAGCGCTCATGACCTAGTCCAATACTAACTGCTAATGGCATCCCATGGATGTTGCCAGATGGTGTTGTTTCAGGTGTATTTAAATCTGCATGAGCATCATACCAAATAACGCCAAGATTTTTATAATGCTCACCTAATCCAGCTAGTGTACCAATAGCAATACTATGGTCACCGCCAAATACAAGTGGGAACTTATTTTGTTCTACTACTTCATGCACGCTATTAGCTAAAGCCGTGCTAACATCTACAACTTCCTCTAAATTCAGTAACTTCTCATCGACAGGTGCGTCTGCAAGTTTTTGACTGACACGAATATCCCCTTGGTCTTGTACTTCATGTCCAATAGCCTCCAAACGTTCCACAACGCCTGCATAGCGAATCGCGCTTGGCCCCATATCTACACCACGACGTGTTTGTCCATAGTCTGTTGGTACTCCAATAATAGAAATATTAAGTTTATTCATGTTTTTATACCCCCTAAAAGTTATAATATTATTGTAAAGCCTAGATACCACTTGGCTCAACTAGACAAAAAAATGCATATTTATTCAATTTTTGATAACATAAAAAAATCTCCTACTGTTTTCAGTAAGAGATTAGTTATCTGTAGTTATTATAACACTTTTGAATATACTTTATTCTAAAAAAGTGAGCCATGAAGGACTCGAACCTTCGACCCTCTGATTAAAAGTCAGATGCTCTACCAACTGAGCTAATGGCTCATCAAAGAAAAATGGCTGGGGTACTAGGATTCGAACCTAGGCATGACGGAATCAAAATCCGTTGCCTTACCGCTTGGCTATACCCCAATCATATATAAAACTGGTGGAGGGGGACGGATTCGAACCGCCGAACCCTAAGGAGCGGATTTACAGTCCGCCGCGTTTAGCCACTTCGCTACCCCTCCGAAATAACACAATAATGGTGGAGGATGACGGGCTCGAACCGCCGACCCTCTGCTTGTAAGGCAGATGCTCTCCCAGCTGAGCTAATCCTCCATAGAAACAGGTGTTATGTCACAGTTTATTTTTCTTTAGAAAGCCTATGTTTTAAATGGTGACCCCTACGGGATTCGAACCCGTGTTACCGCCGTGAAAGGGCGGTGTCTTAACCACTTGACCAAGGGGCCAGTATCACGTCTCAAACAAGACAAGATTTATAATAACATCATTTCTTAATAGTTGCAATACTTTTTTATATTTTTTTATGTATAACAGCTTCTTAAAAATGGGCAAAAAAATGGCTCCGAAGGCAGGACTCGAACCTGCGACAACCTGATTAACAGTCAGGTGCTACTACCAACTGAGCTACTTCGGAACGATACTATTCAATTCGGTTTTAGACAACCTCTTAAGTACATTTATTATTATAGCAAGCATTATAAATTATGCAACATATTTTATAAAAATTTTTATATTTTTTGTCGAAGTAGGTTTAAAAATTAATCCAAAAGCATAATAGTGCTCTATTAAATCTAATATTTCTATTTTGCGTGCTAAATATTCTTGCTGTATATTATTGCAATTGTTAAAATAAAAATAGTTTTAAGAATTTTCTATCAAATTTCCTGGGGGAGGAATATTCGGATGGTAATAAATGATTTAATTGCACCTGAATTTTATAATATCACAGAGGAATTAGAAAAGTTTTCACAAGATAGTGATCGCCAAGCAATACGCTGGTTAAATACGCAACAAGAGAGACGAACAGTTTCCTATGTAGAGCTTGTCCAAAAAATGAATCAATACGCAAATGCTTTTACAGAGACAGGACTTCGAAAGGGAGATCGCGTTCTAGTTATTATTCCTCGCCTACCAGAAGCCTATTTTGTTTTTCTTGGCTGTTTAAAGGCTGGTATCGTGCCTATTTCATGTTCAGAAATGCTACGTGCAAGTGACTTAGAATATCGAATGGAGCACTCTTCTGCTAGTGCAGTTATTGCCTATGAAGCATTTACAGGTGAGGTTGACCAAATTTCTTCTACTGTAGACACATTAAAGAACAAATTAGTTATTGGTACTGCAAAAGGCGATTGGGCTTCTTTAGATGTACTGGCAAGCACACAGTCAACTACATTTACAGCAGTAGCTACTAAACGTGATGACATGGCGTTCCTTTCCTATACATCTGGGACAACTGGGAAACCTAAAGGTGTAGTACATTCACATGGCTGGGGATATGCGCATATTCGAACAGCTGCTTCAAAATGGCTCTGTGTACGTGAAGGCGACTTAGTATGGGCTACAGCAGCTCCTGGTTGGCAAAAATGGATTTGGAGCCCATTCTTATCTACAATCATGCTTGGTGCTACTGCATTTGTTTATCATGGTGGATTCGATGCAAAAACGTACCTTCAGCTCATGCAAGATGAAAAAATAAATGTCCTTTGTTGCACACCGACTGAATATCGTATTATGGCGAAAATTGATAATTTGCAAGACTATAATCTTTCATCCCTCCGTAGTGCAGTCTCTGCTGGTGAACCGTTAAATCGTCCAGTCATTGAAACATTTATGAATCGTTTCGGGCTAAAAGTACGTGATGGCTATGGACAGACAGAGAATACATTATTAATTGGTACACTCGAAAACACTGAATTACGCCCTGGATCCATGGGTGTTCCAACTCCAGGTAATATTGTACGTATTATCGACAATGAAGGAAATGAAGCACCTGTAGGAGAGGTTGGCGATATTGCCATCCACAAATCCTCACCAGCTCTATTTAAGGAGTATTACAAAGAGCCAGAACGAACGCAAGCTGCATTTCGCGGTGATTGGTATATTACTGGCGATCAAGCTAAATGTGATGAAGATGGGTATTTCTGGTTTGAAGGTCGTGGAGATGACATTATTATATCTTCTGGTTATACGATTGGTCCATTCGAAGTTGAAGATGCATTAAACAAACATGAAGCTGTACAAGAATGTGCAGTTGTTGCTGCACCTGATGAAATTAGAGGCCATATTGTGAAGGCCTTTGTTATCCTACGAGAGAGCTTCAAAGAGCGAGATGAAGCCGAGTTAACAAAGGAGTTACAAGAGCATGTAAAGGCGTTAACAGCACCGTATAAATACCCTCGTAGTATTGTTTTTATTGATGAGTTACCAAAAACAACATCCGGAAAAATTCGCCGCATTGAACTACGAGCTACCACTGTTCAAACTCATTAAATATCAAAAAAGAAGGCATTCCATTTAAGGCATGCCTTCTTTTTTATATTTTATAAATCATCTCAATTTATTAGTTAGCTTAAGTAAAAAAAGCCACTACTGAGTGTATCAGCAGCGACTTTTTGCGCCTAGCGACGTCCTACTCTCACAGGGGGAAGCCCCCAACTACCATCGGCGCTAAAGAGCTTAACTTCCGTGTTCGGTATGGGAACGGGTGTGACCTCTTTGCCATCATCACTAGACTATGGTCGGCTTTCAATATACATCGCATTTCTTCGTCAGCTTCTGTCGTTCAGTCAGTCACGTACTTGAGTACGCTCCTTCCCTCTCTCCATTGCTTCCTCGAACTACTCGTATCTTGAAACCCTTCATAAAAGAAATTATTCTTTCAAAACTGGATAAACGGTTCATTGAATGGTTCAAACATTTTTGGTTAAGTCCTCGATCGATTAGTATTCGTCAGCTCCATGTGTCACCACACTTCCACCTCGAACCTATCTACCTCATCGTCTTTGAGGGATCTTACTTACTTGCGTAATGGGAAATCTCATCTTGAGGGGGGCTTCATGCTTAGATGCTTTCAGCACTTATCCCGTCCACACATAGCTACCCAGCGATGCCTTTGGCAAGACAACTGGTACACCAGCGGTGTGTCCATCCCGGTCCTCTCGTACTAAGGACAGCTCCTCTCAAATTTCCTACGCCCACGACGGATAGGGACCGAACTGTCTCACGACGTTCTGAACCCAGCTCGCGTACCGCTTTAATGGGCGAACAGCCCAACCCTTGGGACCGACTACAGCCCCAGGATGCGATGAGCCGACATCGAGGTGCCAAACCTCCCCGTCGATGTGGACTCTTGGGGGAGATAAGCCTGTTATCCCCGGGGTAGCTTTTATCCGTTGAGCGATGGCCCTTCCATGCGGAACCACCGGATCACTAAGCCCGTCTTTCGACCCTGCTCGACTTGTAGGTCTCGCAGTCAAGCTCCCTTGTGCCTTTACACTCTACGAATGATTTCCAACCATTCTGAGGGAACCTTTGGGCGCCTCCGTTACCTTTTAGGAGGCGACCGCCCCAGTCAAACTGTCCGCCTGACACTGTCTCCTGCCCCGCTAAGGGGCATGGGTTAGAATTTCAATACAACCAGGGTAGTATCCCACCGACGCCTCCTTCGAAGCTGGCGCTCCGAGATCTCTGGCTCCTACCTATCCTGTACAAGTTGTACCAAAATTCAATATCAGGCTACAGTAAAGCTCCACGGGGTCTTTCCGTCCTGTCGCGGGTAACCTGCATCTTCACAGGTACTATAATTTCACCGAGTCTCTCGTTGAGACAGTGCCCAGATCGTTACGCCTTTCGTGCGGGTCGGAACTTACCCGACAAGGAATTTCGCTACCTTAGGACCGTTATAGTTACGGCCGCCGTTTACTGGGGCTTCAATTCGCAGCTTCGCTTGCGCTAACCACTCCTCTTAACCTTCCAGCACCGGGCAGGCGTCAGCCCCTATACGTCACCTTACGGTTTTGCAGAGACCTGTGTTTTTGCTAAACAGTCGCCTGGGCCTATTCACTGCGGCTCTCATGCGCTTGCACGCTCAAGAGCACCCCTTCTCCCGAAGTTACGGGGTCATTTTGCCGAGTTCCTTAACGAGAGTTCTCTCGCACACCTTAGGATTCTCTCCTCGACTACCTGTGTCGGTTTGCGGTACGGGCACCTCTCACCTCGATAGAGGCTTTTCTTGGCAGTGTGAAATCAGGAACTTCGTCCATACGGACTCGCCATCACAGCTCAACGTTACAGTGTGCGGATTTGCCTACACACACGCCTTACTGCTTGGACGCGCATAACCAACAGCGCGCTTACCCTATCCTACTGCGTCCCCCCATTTCTCAAACGGTGAGGAGGTGGTACAGGAATATCAACCTGTTGTCCATCGCCTACGCCTATCGGCCTCGGCTTAGGTCCCGACTAACCCTGAGCGGACGAGCCTTCCTCAGGAAACCTTAGTCATACGGTGGACGGGATTCTCACCCGTCTTTCGCTACTCATACCGGCATTCTCACTTCTAAGCGCTCCACCAGTCCTTCCGGTCTGACTTCAACGCACTTAGAACGCTCTCCTACCACTGACATCGTAGATGTCAATCCACAGCTTCGGTGAATCGTTTAGCCCCGATACATTTTCGGCGCAGCGTCACTCGACCAGTGAGCTATTACGCACTCTTTAAATGATGGCTGCTTCTAAGCCAACATCCTGGTTGTCTGTGCAACGCCACATCCTTTTCCACTTAACGATTACTTTGGGACCTTAGCTGGTGGTCTGGGCTGTTTCCCTTTTGACTACGGATCTTATCACTCGCAGTCTGACTCCCGTGTATAAATATCTGGCATTCGGAGTTTGTCTGAATTCGGTAAACCGGGATGGCCCCCTAGTCCAAACAGTGCTCTACCTCCAGTATTCTCATCACGAGGCTAGCCCTAAAGCTATTTCGGAGAGAACCAGCTATCTCCAAGTTCGATTGGAATTTCTCCGCTACCCACACCTCATCCCCGCACTTTTCAACGTGCGTGGGTTCGGGCCTCCAGTAAGTGTTACCTTACCTTCACCCTGGACATGGGTAGATCACCTGGTTTCGGGTCTACGACCACGTACTATTTCGCCCTATTCAGACTCGCTTTCGCTGCGGCTCCGCCTTCTAAAGCTTAACCTCGCACGTAATCGTAACTCGCCGGTTCATTCTACAAAAGGCACGCTATCACCCATTAACGGGCTCTAACTACTTGTAGGCACACGGTTTCAGGATCTCTTTCACTCCCCTTCCGGGGTGCTTTTCACCTTTCCCTCACGGTACTGGTTCACTATCGGTCACTAGGTAGTATTTAGCCTTGGGAGATGGTCCTCCCAGATTCCGACGGAATTTCACGTGTTCCGCCGTACTCAGGATCCACTCAGGAGAGAACGAACTTTCGACTACAGGGCTTTTACCTGCTCTGGCGGACCTTTCCAAGTCGCTTCATCTAACTCGCTCTTTTGTAACTCCGTATTGAGTGTCCTACAACCCCAAGAGGCAAGCCTCTTGGTTTGGGCTCTTCCCGTTTCGCTCGCCGCTACTCAGGGAATCGATTTTTCTTTCTCTTCCTCCAGGTACTTAGATGTTTCAGTTCCCTGGGTCTGCCTTCAAGACGCTATGTATTCACGTCAAGATACTACGCGATTAAACGTAGTGGGTTCCCCCATTCGGAAATCTCCGGATCAAAGCTCACTTACAGCTCCCCGAAGCATATCGGTGTTAGTGCCGTCCTTCTTCGGCTCCTAGTGCCAAGGCATTCGCCGTGCGCCCTTAATAACTTAACCTATCAGCTTTCAATACACATCGCATTTCGTTGTCAGCTTCTCTCGTTCAATCAGTCACGTACTCAAGTACGCTCCTTCATTCACTCGATTGCTTCCTAGAACTGCTCGTGTCTTGAAACCTTTTAATGTTATTAAGCCTATAAAAAAACTTAAAAAAATAAATGTGTTTGTTACAATTTCAATGTCGTTTTATCCAGTTTTCAAAGAACAAGTTTTGAAGATTTTCATTCAAGAAAGAATGAACCTTCAAAACTGAACGCAAAACGTAATCTTACAAACCCTAGGTTTGTATTCCGAAATAATCCTTAGAAAGGAGGTGATCCAGCCGCACCTTCCGATACGGCTACCTTGTTACGACTTCACCCCAATCATCTATCCCACCTTCGGCGGCTGGCTCCAAAAGGTTACCTCACCGACTTCGGGTGTTACAAACTCTCGTGGTGTGACGGGCGGTGTGTACAAGGCCCGGGAACGTATTCACCGCGGCATGCTGATCCGCGATTACTAGCGATTCCGGCTTCATGTAGGCGAGTTGCAGCCTACAATCCGAACTGAGAACGACTTTATCGGATTAGCTCCCTCTCGCGAGTTGGCAACCGTTTGTATCGTCCATTGTAGCACGTGTGTAGCCCAGGTCATAAGGGGCATGATGATTTGACGTCATCCCCACCTTCCTCCGGTTTGTCACCGGCAGTCACCTTAGAGTGCCCAACTAAATGATGGCAACTAAGATCAAGGGTTGCGCTCGTTGCGGGACTTAACCCAACATCTCACGACACGAGCTGACGACAACCATGCACCACCTGTCACCGTTGCCCCCGAAGGGGAAACTATATCTCTACAGTGGTCAACGGGATGTCAAGACCTGGTAAGGTTCTTCGCGTTGCTTCGAATTAAACCACATGCTCCACCGCTTGTGCGGGCCCCCGTCAATTCCTTTGAGTTTCAGTCTTGCGACCGTACTCCCCAGGCGGAGTGCTTAATGCGTTAGCTGCAGCACTAAGGGGCGGAAACCCCCTAACACTTAGCACTCATCGTTTACGGCGTGGACTACCAGGGTATCTAATCCTGTTTGCTCCCCACGCTTTCGCGCCTCAGTGTCAGTTACAGACCAGATAGTCGCCTTCGCCACTGGTGTTCCTCCAAATCTCTACGCATTTCACCGCTACACTTGGAATTCCACTATCCTCTTCTGCACTCAAGTCTCCCAGTTTCCAATGACCCTCCACGGTTGAGCCGTGGGCTTTCACATCAGACTTAAGAAACCACCTGCGCGCGCTTTACGCCCAATAATTCCGGACAACGCTTGCCACCTACGTATTACCGCGGCTGCTGGCACGTAGTTAGCCGTGGCTTTCTAATAAGGTACCGTCAAGGTACAGCCAGTTACTACTGTACTTGTTCTTCCCTTACAACAGAGTTTTACGAACCGAAATCCTTCTTCACTCACGCGGCGTTGCTCCATCAGGCTTTCGCCCATTGTGGAAGATTCCCTACTGCTGCCTCCCGTAGGAGTCTGGGCCGTGTCTCAGTCCCAGTGTGGCCGATCACCCTCTCAGGTCGGCTACGCATCGTCGCCTTGGTGAGCCGTTACCTCACCAACTAGCTAATGCGCCGCGGGCCCATCCTATAGCGACAGCCGAAACCGTCTTTCAGTGTTTCACCATGAGGTGAAACAGATTATTCGGTATTAGCCCCGGTTTCCCGGAGTTATCCCAAACTATAAGGTAGGTTGCCCACGTGTTACTCACCCGTCCGCCGCTAACGTCGAAGGAGCAAGCTCCTTCTCTGTTCGCTCGACTTGCATGTATTAGGCACGCCGCCAGCGTTCGTCCTGAGCCAGGATCAAACTCTCCATAAAAGAAATTTGAATAGCTCAAATTGTTTTGCTGGCATCAATTTTGATGTCCAAAATTTTGTTTCGTTCACTAACCAAGGTTAGTTACTGAAAACTTTATTGATTACGTTTTGCTTGTTCAGTTTTCAAGGTTCATGTTTTTTATTTCGCTGTCACCTCTTGGCGACTTATAAATAATAACATCGATTATTCATGAAAGTCAACACTAAATCATAAGTTTTTTTAAAGAGATTCATTTTTTATTTAAAATCTTAGAAATGAGGTTATTATTATGGTCCGCAAAACGTTGATTTCACTGCTTTTAATCGTAATCCTTTTTGCTTTTCTAAAGCCTATAAACTCAACGATGATTTCTGTATTTAATATTGCGAATGCACCAGTAGTGGTCACAAAAGGACATTATGGCACATCTCTTATAGTAGAGATTTCTTTCTCTGATGACTCTCTATTAGAATGGCTTCAAACGGTGAAAGAGCCTTATCCTCTTCTACTTTTAGATACCGACTGGATTAAACGTTCACCCGAACATTTAAAAATTATACAACAACGAAAATTGCCTACAGGACTACTTGGTCCAGATGATTCAATAGAAGAACCCGTTGACATTGCGCTCATTCAAAAAGATATTGATATCTATGAAAAGTATTTAAAGGAAAAACCTTTATGGTTTGCTACCCGAAATCATCAATATTCGCAGGATTTACAGAAATCTTTATTCCAACAACAAATGAATTTACTGTCGCCTTCTCTTATTTGGCAGGGTGAGAAAACACCTAAATTACAAAAAGGTGATTTTGTATTTTTCCCACTCCATCAAAATAATCAAATATCTTTTAAAGAGCTTAACGCTCTAATACAACAACATAAGTTTATGTCAATTGAAGAAAATATATTTGGTTATAAAGTTCAAACTAAAAAAGCCCCATAAAAAAATTGCCTCCACTAAAGTGAGGCAATTTTTTCTTATGCATTTTTAGCCTGTTCACGACGAGCTTTGCGGCGTGCTTCTAATTTTTGACGATCTTCATCGGATTTTGCATTATATTTAGGCAATACTAGTAATTGATACGCATTAACAGCCAATAATGGGAATAATAAAAGCGCAACATATTCATTAATATTTTCATCGCGACCCATCAATGCAATTGTCCATTCCAGCGTTGTAATGACAATCATAAAGAATAGAGCCGAAATCATTACATGCTTTTTCCCCGTTAATTTTACTTTTTGAACAGCCGTTGCTATTGCACCAAATATTAGAACAATTAATAATCCAACGTAGAACAACCAGCTCTGCCCATCCTTCACACCAGGAATAAAGCGGAAGAATATAATATCGAAAATCGTTATGGCAATTAATAATAGCTGTACCCAATTCCATAATGTCAGTGTTCTAAAAATATTAACACCTACTTGATGAAGTGTTAAATAAGCAAAAAAACCAGCTTGTGCTATAACACTCATGGTAAACCCTAAGAAAACCATCCATAAAAGTCCAGCGAAAAATTCGCCCCATTGACCATTTGCTATGTATGGTTGGAAAAATTCCCAGCGAATAAATAAACTAAAAACTCCGTTGACTGCACCACCAACGAGCATTGCAAAGAAGAAAAACTTTGCCCAATTTCGTATCGTCACAACTAAAAGTCCCCCAATTTCTCAATATATCTGTCCTTATTTTATCAATGCCTTGTTAAAAAAGCTATTTCTCATCCTAACCAATACATAAAGTCCCGAGAAATGTGAACAATAATTGAAAGAGTCTATCTAGAGAAAGGACTGATTGTCGATGCGAAAATTCACCTTATTATTGATTCTAATGCTTTTTCTTTCTGCCTGTTCACAAGATAAAACCTCTACCATGTCCTATGATGAAATAAAAAAAATCATGATTGACTCTTTGCAAACAGAGGATGGTAAAAAGGCATTGCGACAGCTTTTGGAGGAGCCAAGTTTCCGTGAGCTTTTGATTTTAGAGCATGATGAAGTGAAAAAGGCTACTGAGGAAACATTACTTTCCAAGGAAGCAGAAGACTTTTGGAAGAAAACCTTTGAAGATCCAAAATTTAAAGAAACTGTTGCAAAAAGCATGCAAAAACAGCAACAGGATATTATGAAGGACTTAATAAAAGATCCGACTTTCCAAAAGGATATGGAGGCCTTTTTTGGGCAACCCGATATGCAAAAGCAGCTAGAGACCATCCTAAAATCATCCAATATGCGCAAGCAAATGGAGCAAGTGGTAAAGGAAACGATCGAAAGCCCTTTAATGCAATCTAAATGGCAGGAACTTATTAAAAAGAGTGGCGAAACGGGTTCATCAGGAAGTGGCGATAAGAAAGAAGCTAGTGGTGAAAGTGATGGCGGATCGGATAAGGAGCAAAAAAGTACTGAGTAACCATAGCAATTTAAAAACGGATTTCCCCATAAAAGGTGGAAATCCGTTTTTTATTTATTTACTTAATTTATCAATGATTTTCGTCGCGATGTCTAAATAAATTTGACCTGTTGTATGTTTCTCAGCATAAACAGACGGAGCAAAATCTTCTTCTGTCCAATCTGGTTGACCAAGCGGGATCTGTCCAAGCAGCTCTGTACGTAATTCATCAGCTAGCTTAGGTCCGCCTCCTTGTCCAAAGACAAATTCTCGATCACCTGATTTAGATTCAAACCAAGCCATATTTTCGATAACACCTAAAATTTCATGGTCTGTTTGAAGAGCCATTGCTCCTGCACGAGCTGCAACAAATGCTGCTGTCGGGTGCGGTGTTGTGACAACAATTTCTTTTGATGATGGTAGCATTTGATGGATATCTAATGCTACGTCACCTGTGCCTGGCGGTAAATCTAATAGTAGATAGTCTAGCTCTCCCCATTCAACATCACGGAAAAACTGATCTAATACTTTACCTAGCATTGGACCACGCCATACAATCGGTGCGTTGTTTTCCACAAAGAAGCCCATTGAAATCATTTTTACACCCAAGCGATCTACTGGGAAAATACGATTGTCAACTACTTTAGGCATATCCGTCACACCCATCATATCGGGCACACTAAAGCCATAAATATCGGCGTCGATTAATCCGACCTTCTTTCCTAGACGAGCTAAAGCAACAGCTAAGTTAACTGATACTGTAGATTTACCTACTCCACCTTTACCAGAAGCAATTGAAATCACTTGTACTGTGCTTAGTGGAGATAAAATATCTTGTGCTTCTGACTCTGTTGCAGTGCCACGGAAGCTTTGTAATTTTTCTGTTGATAGTTCTTCAAAACGAATGCCAACCGTATTTGCACCCGCTTCTTTCAATATCTCAACAACCTTCATTTGTAGCTGTAGCTGTTCAGGTGTATTTAATTTAGCGATCGCAATTTTTACACTAACATGATTTTTTTCTTCTTTTATTGCTACGTTTGTAATACCATCTGTTTCTGCAAGCGATTTATGTAAAAATGGATCTTGTAGTTGTCCTAGTATTTCTCGTACTTGTTGTTCAGTAATCACGACGAACACTCCCCTTATATTGTCTCAATGTTAGTATATCATACTGATATGGTTTACGTTGTAGATGTTGCTCTACTCAATCTTAGCTAATAAATACTCTTCTATACCTTCAACTATGGCATCTGCCATTTTTTCCTGGTAGTTCTTATCGATTAATAATGCTCGTTCTTCATCATTACTGATAAAACCAGTCTCTACTAATGCTGCAGGGACTTCTACTTTCTTCAGTAAATAAATTTGCTTAATAGACAAAGCTTCTCGGTCTGTATTTTTTAGATTAGTGCGAATGGATTGTTGAATACTCTTGGCAAGAATTTCGCCATCGGCATGTCCTTCCTTATGATAAAACACCTGTGCACCACGCCATTTTGTTTCGGGTATAGCATTTGCATGAATTGTAATAAATACATCAGGCTTTTCTTTTTCAACGATATCCTTTCTTAAGAAAATATCCTGCTTTTTCCGTTCTCTTAAAGTTCCATATTTTTCCGACGGCGCATGCTCATCAATCACATCTCCATTTTTTGTTCGCGTCATTACGACTGTTGCGCCTTTTTTCTTTAATTTCTTCTCCACATGCTGAGCAATTGCAAGTGTAATTTCCTTTTCAATTACTTCGCCCTTTGAAGCTCCTCCGTCCTCACCACCATGCCCTGCATCAATGACAATTTTGATGCCACCAAGTGGGTCTGGTAAGAAGAAGTTACGGTCCGAAGCATTTGTTTCATATGCCACGACCACTATACTCATAAGCATAATTACTCCTAGTGCAAGCCAGCGCTTCACCCATATCCACCACCCTTTTACATTTAGTGTACGAAATTAGTAGATGAACTATGCCAGAAAGTAAAAAAAACTCCCAAGTAATAAACTTAAGAGTTTTGATTTTCTTCTATAATAAAGGAGGAAGTATCGTTTTATTGCATTGTAAATACAGGATTTAATTCACCTTCATAAGGTTCATGCTCAACAAATACAGTTATATCATTACCGTCTTTGTCTTTACCTGTACGTTTATACGTAAATTTCTTCTCATTGATTTCAGTAATTTCAAGGGCAACGCCATACTTATTATCACCGATTGAAACATGAGCTCTTATTTTATTGCCATGAATGACATTAAAATAACCATAGTCGCCACGACTCTCACCTGTTTCAGGGTTGAAGAACTCATATTTATTTGTATTTGCGTCATATTTTGCAATGCTGATAAAATTTGAATTAAACTCTGTTAAATCATTACCTGCTTCATCTAATACAACAGTTCCGTGCCATAATGTATCAGCTAAAATCTTATCTCCGTCAACGTCTGTAACAATATTACCTGTTGAAACATTCAGCGTTTTATTTGAATCGGTAAATGCCAGTTCATTTTCTTTATATGGAATATGCTCAACGAACACTTCTACCTCATTGCCAGCAGCATCTTTGCCCATTCTTTTATAAGTAAAGATACTATCGTTTAGCTCTGTAATTTCTACAATAGCTTGATAATCCTTGGATTCAGAAATTAAAATTCTTTGTGTCCCATCATTTGTGATAAAGAACGTCCCTTTATCATCACGGCTTTCACCAGTAGCAACGTCAAAGAATTCATAATGACCTGCCTCAGCATCATATTTTGCTAAGCCAATAAAGTTAGAATTCTCCGCGGTTAAATCATTGTTGTCTTTATCATATACTTTTGTGCCTTGCCAATTCGTACTACTTAATATATTGGCCATTTCTTCACCCTTCGTTAATTGCTCCTTTGTTTGGCCCTTCGTTGTAGCAGCACTTTCTGTTTTTATTTCCTCACTGTTCGTATTGTTGCCTTTCTCAGGCTCCTTATCTTGACATGCTGCAAGTAGTGCCATTGCCGCAATTGATACTATCAATAATTTTTTCATACCTCTTACCTCCATTGTTACATTCTATTTTTGAGTTACGCCAAACCCCTAATGACAAATTTCAAGAAAATGCATGGTTTGTAGTACCTTCAAGAACTATATTAAAGTGGAATATTAAACTCCCTCTAAATAATTTCTTAAAAAAACATAAACTTATGCGAAAATATTTTTAATATATCTTAAATCTGTGCAGAAATAGTAATGATTATGTAAAAGGGACAGCTACATACTGGTTCACGCTAGTTATTGGCAATGTTACATCGCATCAAGAATTTGCAATCATCCGCTTTATAAGAAATAAGAGTAAGCAGCCTTTAGTCTAATAACTAAATAACAAAAAGACTCTTTCCACAAAAGTAGAAAGAGTCTTTGTATAGAATGCTGATATTAACGTTTTGAGAACTGAGGTGCACGACGAGCGCCGCGTAGACCTGGTTTTTTACGTTCTTTCATGCGTGAATCACGAGTAAGTAATCCAGCTGATTTTAATGCAGCACGGAAATCTGGGTCTACTTGAAGTAGAGCACGAGCGATACCGTGACGAACAGCACCAGCTTGACCAGTGTATCCACCACCGTTAACGTTTACGTGGATATCATAGCTTCCTGTAGTTTCAGTAGCTACTAATGGTTGTTTAATTACTTCGCGTAATGCAGCGAATGGTACGTATTCTTCGATTTCACGTTTATTGATAACAATTTTACCTGTACCTGGTACTAAACGTACGCGAGCTACAGAGCTTTTACGGCGACCAGTGCCGATGTATTGAACTTGTGCCAAAGTAATATCCTCCTCTTAATTTATATTATCCGCGAAGCTCGTATGCTTCTGGTTTTTGTGCAGCATGTGGATGCTCTGTTCCAGTATAAACGTTAAGTTTAGTGAACATTTTGCGACCTAAAGAGTTTTTAGGAAGCATTCCTTTAACTGCTAATTCGATCATTCTTGTTGGGTACTTATCTAGCATTTCACCAGCAGTACGCGTTTTTAAACCACCTGCAAATTGAGTATGGTGACGGTAAAGTTTACCCTCTAATTTGTTACCAGTTAAATGGATTTTGTCAGCGTTGATGATGATTACGTGATCACCTGTGTCAACGTTTGGTGTGAATGTTGGTTTATGTTTACCACGTAAGATTGCAGCTACTTCAGAAGCTAAACGTCCAAGAGTTTGGCCTTCTGCATCAACTACTAACCATTTACGGTCTACTTCGTGACCTTTAGCCATGAATGTTGTACGCATGTATATATCCTCCTAATCGATTCGATTACCGTTATTTTTCATTAGACTACACTATAAGTTTCGGGGCTTATTTGTGGTGGTAATGAAAATACCATCTGTTATCATATAATGAATGACTTTTAAAGTCAAGCAATTTCATTAAACGCCTGGTAAAGTTGTTCAGAATTCTAAAACGTCACTAATAGAACACTTTTTCTAAGTATAACCCTTGTGGTAGCGCGGTTTTTCCCGCTTTATCGCGATCTTCAGAGGCGACTACAAGTGCCACATTATCAATCGTGCGGCGACCTACGCCAACCTCCCAAAGTGTACCTGCAATAATACGCACCATATTATATAAGAAACCATTGCCTTCAATCACCATATGAAGTTCTTCTCCATGCCATTCAAATTGCAGTGTCGTGACAGTACGTACTTTATCCTTCACACTTGTATTCGCTGCACAAAAGCATGAAAAGTCATGTGTACCAACGATAGCCTTAGCTGCCTCTTGCATCGCCTCTACATTAGGTTTGACGCCACTTGTCTCGACTGTGTAATATCTGCGAAATGGGCTTTGGATAGGCTCACAAGACCAAATATAGCGATAGCGCTTCCCCGTCACACTATAGCGTGCATGAAAGTCATGTGCCACTTCCTCTACCGATAATACGCGAATATCTCTTGGTAGTTGCACATTCAAAGCCTTGCTATACTTGTCAACTGGAATGGCAAGAGGTGTATCGAAATGCAATGTTTGTCCTGTAGCATGAACTCTTGCATCTGTACGTCCACTTGCAGTTACCTTAATCTTTTCTCCTTTATGCATAATGGACAGCACACGCTCAAGCTCAGCCTGTACTGTGCGTTCTCCAGGCTGTACTTGATAGCCAGAAAAAAGCGTTCCATCATAGCTTATAATTACTTTTAATCGTCGCATCAAGCCTACTCCTTTTAACTTCTATAAAAGAATAGCAATACGCCTATTGCTACTAGTAACACAAGTGCAAATGTGTCACCCATATCCCATTTTAGCCTACGGTACCTTGTACGACCTTCACCACCACGATAGCCTCTTACTTCCATCGCAGTTGCTAGATCCTCAGCTCTTTTAAATGCACTGACAAAAAGTGGTACTAGCAATGGCACTACTGCCTTTATACGATCTTTTATTGGGCCAGAGGATAAATCTGAGCCTCGGGCCATTTGTGCCTTCATAATCTTATCTGTCTCATCCATTAAGGTTGGAATGAAACGCAAGGAAATGGACATCATCAAAGCCAATTCATGGACTGGTACTTTTATTGCTTTTAATGGGTTTAAAAGAACCTCAATACCATCTGTAATGGAGATCGGTGATGTTGTTAACGTTAAGATAGATGTCATAAATACTAATACTAGAAAACGTACCGAAATAAATATTCCTCGTCTAATTCCTTCATCGTATATTGTGATAAACTTTGACTCGAAAACAGGGACGCCTTCCTTCGTCATAAATATATGAAGAAGAAATGTGAAAGCCATTAAAAAGAGAACAGGTTTGAGACCATTAATTAAAAAATACAGACGAATACGTGATACTAATACAATCAAGAGCGTAAATGCTAGCAGCATAGCATATGTCACTGTATTGTTGGCCAAAAACACAATAATAATAAAAGCAAACACAAAGATTAGTTTTGATCGTGGATCTAGTTTATGCACAGGTGAGTCACCTGGTAGGAAGCGTCCAAAGATCATTTTTTCCATCATGGCTCTGCACGCTCCTCTCTAAGCATTTGAGCAATTTCAGCGGCGAGTTCCTCTTCCGTCAAGCAAACCTTTGACAAGGACCGACCCATCATGTGCTCAATTTTCTGCTGGAAGCGGACAATACGTGGTGGCTCTAAGCGGAAACTCTTTAATGTTTCACCATCTTTAAAAATAGTTTGTGGTGGTCCACTTAAGACATTTTTTCCTTCATGCATGATTACAATATTATCTGCATATCGAGCCGCATCCTCCATACTATGTGTGACAAGAATCGTTGTAAGACGACGATCTTGATGGAGTTGATAAAACATATCCATGATCTCTTTTTGACCTCGTGGATCAAGTCCAGCTGTTGGTTCATCCAACACAATTACCTCTGGATCCATCGCCAAAACACCCGCAATTGCCACTCGGCGCATTTGACCACCCGATAAATCAAACGGAGACTTCTCAAGCACGTTGTTCGGTAATCCAACTAAGCTGACAAGTTCTCTTGCACGCGCTTCAGCCTCTTTCTCTGATACACCAAAGTTCATTGGCCCAAACATAATATCCTTTAACACTGTTTCTTCAAATAGTTGATGCTCAGGGAATTGAAAGACAATACCGACCTTTTGTCTTACAGCTTTTAAATCCTTTGCTTTTTTCCCAGCTACAATCAGGCGATCCCCTATATGTACTTCTCCTGAAGTAGGTCTTAGAAGTGCATTAAAATGCTGAAGAATGGTTGATTTCCCAGAACCCGTATGACCTATAATTGCCTGATAAGTATGGGATGGAATGTCAAAGTCTACATCGAATAATGCCCGTTTTTCAAAAGGAGTCCCCTGTGCATAGGCATAGCTTATTTGTTGAAGTTTGATGTCCATAAATCATTCACCAACTCTTCTTCTGTCATATGTTGTCCCATTAATGGAACACCTTCCTTTTGCAATAGCTTTGATAACTTCAAGGCAAATGGTAAATCTAGTCCAAACTCAACTAGCTTGTCCCCAAGTGCAAAGATTTCAGCAGGTGTACCTTCTGCAAACTTCTTACCATCATTCATAAAAAGAACTCGATCTGCTAACATGGCTTCTTCTAAATCATGTGTTATGGATATAACTGTTAATCCCGTTTCTGCACGTAATGTTTGGACAGTCTGTAACACCTCTGCACGGCCCTGAGGATCTAACATCGATGTAGCCTCATCTAAAATGAGAAGCTTTGGCTTTAGTGCAAGTGCACCAGCAATGGCAACGCGTTGTTTCTGTCCTCCAGATAAGTGATGTGGCTCATGATCTAAAAACGTGTCCATTTTTACTTGCTCTAGTGCCGCGTGTACACGTTTCACCATTTCTTCAAAAGGCACACCATTGTTTTCTAAGGCAAATGCAACATCATCCTGTACAGTGGCACCTACAAACTGATTATCAGGATTTTGAAAAACCATACCCATTAAGGAGCGAGATGCCCAAAGGTTTTCTTCACTTAAGGGTTCTCGTAATATTCGCACATCCCCCTGCTGAGGGAATAACAAGCCGTTCATCAGCTTGGCAATAGTGGATTTACCTGAACCATTATGTCCAACTATGGCAATCCATTCGCCTTCTTCAACAGCGAAACTAACATGTTCAACAGCATTGCGACTGTCTTGAATTTCTGGTGTATATGAAAAAGTCACATTATTTAAAGATAAAATTTCAGGCATTTCTAGAACTCCTCTCTACATGCTCAGCTCTACTAACTAACTTACACTTTTTTATGTATGAATTCTACTACAATCCGTATGTCGATAAAAGAAAAATACTACTATAACAACTTAATGTGATGGTGCACTTTTGAGCGTCTAAAGAAAACCCATATATTAAAAAAAGCACCACAAATTGGCGCTATCCCACATAATAAAAAAGCGCGCACCTCATTCGATAGAAATGCGCTTGTCGTTACATTTACAAGAAATACGGGTGCTCAAGCCCTTATTTCTCCTGAATGAGGTGCGGAGAGCTAAACGAGACGCCACACCCTAAAGTGCCCGCTCATCATAACGCTCAGCTTAATTATTTGTCGTATAAATCATTTATAAAGAAAGAGGGTGGTGATTCCCACCCTCTTCACCACAAGTCTTCTCTTATGATTAAACTAGTTCAATCACAACAACAGGTGCACCGTCACCACGACGAGGACCTACTTTAAGAATACGAGTGTAACCACCTTGACGCTCTGCATAACGTGGTGCAACATCATCAAATAACTTTTGAAGTGCAAATGATGTTGTTTCGTTACCTTCAGCATCAGTCGTTGTTACTAGTTCGCGACGGATGAATGCAGCAGCTTGACGGCGTGCGTGTAAATCTCCGCGTTTACCTAAAGTAATCATTTTTTCAACAGCTTTACGTACTTCTTTAGCGCGAGCCTCAGTAGTTTCGATACGCTCGTTGATGATTAAATCAGTAGCTAAGTCACGTAACATCGCTTTACGTTGAGAACTTGTACGACCAAGTTTTCTGTAACCCATGGATGTTTCCCTCCTTTATAGAAAAAATCTGATCTTATTAGTGTTGTTTAAATCGCTTAGTCTTCTTTGCGTAATCCTAAACCAAGCTCTTCTAACTTCGCTTTTACTTCTTCTAGTGACTTACGTCCAAGGTTACGAACTTTCATCATATCGTCTTCTGATTTATTCGCAAGTTCTAGTACTGTATTAATACCAGCGCGTTTTAAACAGTTATAAGAACGAACAGAAAGATCAAGTTCTTCGATAGTCATCTCTAAAACTTTTTCTTTTTGATCTTCTTCTTTTTCGACCATGATTTCAGCAGTCTGTGCCTCATCCGTCATGCCAACGAAGATGTTAAGATGCTCGGTTAAAATTTTTGCTCCGAGCGAAATCGCCTCTTTCGGACCGATGCTACCATCTGTCCACACATCAAGAGAAAGTTTGTCGTAGTCAGAAGACTGACCTACACGAGTATTTTCCACTTGGAAATTGACGCGTGATACTGGAGTGTAAATAGAGTCGATCGGGATCACGCCGATAGGAAGATCCTCACGTTTGTTTTGATCAGCAGGAGTGTAACCACGGCCGCGTTGTGCATACATACGCATACGTAAATGACCGTTTTTAGCGATTGTTGCAATATATAGATCTGGGTTTAAAATTTCTACGTCACTGTCATGCGTAATGTCAGCAGCCGTAACTGTACCATCGCCTTTTACATCAATCTCAATAACTTTTTCTTCGTCAGAGTAGATTTTAAGAGCTAGTTTTTTCACGTTCAAAATGATTGAAGCTACATCTTCTACTACGCCTTCTACAGTCGAGAATTCGTGAAGAACACCATCAATTTGAATTGAAGTGACAGCAGCTCCTGGTAATGAAGACAGAAGGATACGACGTAAAGAATTACCCAAAGTGTTTCCATATCCGCGTTCAAGCGGTTCTACAACAAACTTTCCATATTTGGAATCTTCGCTGATCTCCACCGTTTCAATCTTTGGTTTTTCAATTTCGATCATTTTATTTACCCTCCTTCAAAACATCGAATGTATAGGTTCTTTCCATCATAGATTCGATCGTCAATGACGTATCGTTTATTATCTGCACAAGACAGTCTGTACAAAAAATGATGTTCTCATACAATATGAGACGCACCCATTACACGCGACGACGTTTTGGCGGACGGCAACCATTATGAGGAACTGGAGTAACGTCTTTAATAGCAGTTACTTCTAAACCAGCAGCTTGAAGTGCACGAATAGCAGCTTCACGACCAGCACCAGGACCTTTAACAGTTACTTCCAACGTTTTCAGACCATGTTCAAGGGATGTTTTAGCAGCAGTTTCTGCAGCCATTTGAGCAGCGAATGGTGTAGATTTACGTGAACCACGGAAACCAAGAGCACCAGCACTTGACCAAGATACAGCGTTACCTTGCATATCTGTAATCGTTACAATTGTATTGTTAAATGTAGAACGAATGTGTGCAATACCAGATTCGATATTCTTTTTCACACGACGTTTACGAGTTTGTTGTTTACGAGCCATGTTAAGAAGGAACCTCCTTTACCAATTATTTTTTCTTGTTCGCAACAGTTTTACGAGGACCTTTACGCGTACGCGCATTGTTCTTCGTATTTTGACCACGAACAGGTAAGCCACGACGGTGACGGATACCACGGAATGAACCGATTTCCATCAGACGTTTAATATTTAATGAAGTTTCGCGACGTAAGTCACCTTCAAGTTTGTATGAATCTAATTGTTCACGGATTTTGTTTAACTCATCTTCAGTTAAGTCGCGTACGCGTGTATCTTCTGAAATACCTGCATCAGCTAGTACTTTCTGAGCTGTAGTTTTACCAATACCGAAAATGTACGTTAATGAAATTACCACGCGTTTGTCGCGAGGAATATCAACACCAGCAATACGTGCCATGTACGTTGTGCACCTCCTTTAGAATTAACCTTGTTTTTGTTTATGTTTAGGATTTTCACAGATTACCATTACTTTACCGCGTCGGCGAATTACTTTACATTTTTCGCAGATCGGTTTCACAGATGGTCTCACTTTCATCTAACCTAACCTCCTTAGTAGTCCGGAGCGCAAAAGATTATTTAAAACGGTATGTGATACGACCGCGAGTTAAATCATAAGGAGATAACTCGATAGTAACCTTATCTCCAGGTAGAATACGGATAAAGTGCATACGAATCTTACCAGATACGTGTGCTAGAATCACATGTCCATTTTCTAATTCTACCTTAAACATCGCGTTTGGCAAAGTCTCAACAACTGTCCCTTCGACTTCAATTACATCATCTTTCGCCATCTACTCTGTCTCCTCTCTATATGCAAATTAAAGTTCTCATCGTTACATCAAACGGATATCTGCTGCAACTTTAGAAGCAACCTCGTTTCAACATATGTTTGGATTGTATGAGAGATGTTTGAAAGACGCTCGTCTGGTTTCGCTTCACACAATCCACGGAATTTACAGAACCAATAAGGGCACTGAACCTCCCATGTTTACACGAATACCGGAATGTCTTTGATGAGATATTCATACCCGTTACACAGATGCTTCCACGAAACCCATTATACTCCTCCAAAAGGTATGTTGCACTCTTTAGAAGAAATATATACCGGGCACAATATGCTTTTGCAACTCTCAAAAAAATTATGTTTCGTTGTTGCTCCCGCATGCCTCCCGCGGAAGCAGTACTCTGCGCCCGGAGCCGGGTATCAGCTGCGGCTGCCCTGTAATAGAGCATCAAGATCAGCAAACACTTTGTTAATATCTTGCTGTCCATCAATGTTAGTTAACACACCTTTAGCTTGATAGAAATCAAGTAGAGGTTGTGCTTGATTCATATTTACTTCCAGACGGTTCGCAACCGTTTCAGGATTATCATCTGCACGTGTATAAAGCTCGCCGCCATCTTTATCACATTTTCCTTCCACCGTAGGAGGATTGAAAATTAAATGATATGATGTACCACAAGTTTTACAAATACGTCGACCTGAAAGACGAGCAATTAACTCATCCTTTTCAACTTGAATGTTTAATGTATGCTCAATCGCTTTACCTAGATCAGCAAGAATGCTATCCAATGCTTCAGCTTGAGGAACAGTACGTGGGAATCCATCTAATAAGAAGCCCTTTTCACAATCAGGTTTAGCCAGTCGCTCACGAACAATACCAATCGTTACTTCATCAGGTACTAGTGCACCTTGATCCATAAACGATTTCGCTTGTAAGCCTAGTTCAGTACCTTCTTTAATTGCAGCACGGAACATATCGCCTGTAGAAATATGAGGAATCGCGTACTTCTCAACAATTTTATCTGCCTGAGTACCTTTACCAGCACCTGGCAGACCCATTAAAACGATATTCATTAGGAAATATTCCTCCCACAAAAGGTTTGCTGATTTAAGGAAACGATGGAACGTTCCCTAAAAACCAACATTATTTCATAAAGCCTTTGTAGTGACGTTTAACAAGTTGAGATTCTAGCTGCTTCATCGTTTCCAGCGCTACACCGACTACGATAATAATACTAGTACCACCGATCTGCACTGAGGCAGGTAAATTCATAAAATTAATGAATAAAATCGGCATTACAGCAATAACAGTTAAGAATATCGCACCAACAAAAGTTAGACGATATAACACGCTTGTTAAATACGTTTGAGTGTTTTCACCAGGACGAATACCTGGAATGTAAGCACCTTGTTTTTTCAAGTTGTCTGCCACATTTTCTGGATTCACTTGAACGAATGCATAGAAATATGTGAACGCGACGATCAAAATAATATAAATTGTCATACCAATAGGCTGCGTATACTGCAGATTTTTCGTAATCCAATTTGTAACACTATTTTCACCAAAGAACACAGCAAGCGTTTGAGGTGTTACAAGAAACGCTACTGAAAAGATTACCGGAATAACCCCTGCAGCATTTACTTTTAACGGTAGATGCGTTTGTTGACCACCAGTTTGCTGACTACGTCCAGTAACTCGTTTCGCATATTGAATTGGAATTTTACGAAGTGCTTGTTGCACGTATATAACCCCAACTACAACTGCTAATAAAATTAATACAAGCAATGCAAGGACAATGATGTTGATAAATAATTTATCTCCAGCACCCTCAATTTGCTGTGCAAAAATTTGGTTGATCCCTGTAGGCAATGCTGCTACGATACCTGCGAAAATGACAACAGAAATACCATTACCAACACCGTGAGCAGTAATTTGCTCAGCAAGCCATACTAGGAATGCTGTTCCCGCTGTCAATACTATAGCAATTGTAACATAAGTTAGAACGCCCTCTTCTTTAATCAAAGATCCACCATACATTCTATTAAAACCGAATGACATTGCGAATGATTGGATAAAAGCAAGAATAATAGTAAAGTAGCGAGTAAATTGTGCAAGTTTACGTCTTCCGACTTCACCTTGCTTTGCCCACTCAGCAAATTTCGGTACTACGTCCATTTGCAATAACTGAACAATGATTGAGGCTGTGATGTAAGGCATAATTCCCATCGCGAAGATGGAGAAGTTCTTTAAAGCACCACCGCCAAAAGTATTCAGGAAACCAACGAGGTTAAACTCATCAGTTGCCTTTAATACATCAGCGTCAACGTTTGGTACTGGAATGAAAGTTCCAATACGAAAAACGATTAACATTAAAAGTGTGAAAATGATTTTATTTCTTATATCTCGAACACGCATAAAGTTAGAGATTGTCTGAAACATTAAATCACCTCAGTAGTTCCGCCGGCATTCTCGATTGCTTCTTTCGCTGAAGCTGAGAATTTATGAGCTTTAACAGTAAGCTTTTTATTAAGAGCTCCATTGCCAAGAACTTTAATTCCAGCTTTCTCGTTGCTCACTATACCAGTTTCAAGTAATAATGCAGCAGTAACTTCTGCACCGTCTTCGAAACGGTTTAAAGCATCAAGGTTAACAATCGCGTATTCTTTACGATTAATGTTCGTAAATCCACGTTTTGGTAAACGACGGAATAATGGGTTTTGACCGCCCTCAAATCCTGGGCGTACACCGCCACCAGAACGAGCGTTTTGACCTTTATGACCTTTACCTGCTGTTTTACCGTTACCAGAACCGATACCACGACCAACGCGATTGCGTTGCTTACGAGAACCTTCTGCTGGTTTTAACTCATGCAGTTTCATAGTGGGTGGCACCTCCTTGTTCAATTATTGAAAATTAAATTTCTTTTACAGTAACTAAGTGTGCTACTTTATCAAGCATACCGCGAGTAGCTGCATTATCAGCTTTCTCTACAGTTTGGTGTAATTTACGTAAACCTAAAGCTTCAACAGTTTTGCGTTGTGCAGGTTTAGTACCAATCACAGATTTAGTAAGGGTGATTTCTAATTTGTTAGCCATTATCTTTCCCCCCTTATCCTAATATTTCTTCCACTGATTTACCACGTAATTTAGCTACGTCCTCTACGCGTTTTAATTCAGTTAAACCTTGAACAGTTGCACGTACCATGTTGATTGGTGTGTTAGATCCAAGAGATTTTGAAAGAATATCAGTAATACCAGCAAGTTCTAGTACAGCACGTACTGGACCACCAGCGATAACCCCTGTACCAGGAGCAGCAGGTTTAATTAAGATTTCTCCTGCACCGAAGCGACCAAGCACTAAGTGTGGAGTTGTTCCACCAACACGTGGCACTTCTACTAAGTTTTTCTTCGCATCTTCAACAGCTTTACGGATAGCATCTGGAACCTCTTGAGCTTTACCAGTACCGAAACCTACATGACCGTTTCTATCGCCAACAACAACTAGTGCTGTGAAGCGGAAGCGACGTCCACCTTTAACAACTTTAGCAACACGGTTAATAGTAACTACGCGTTCTTCAAGTTCTCCAAGTTTGTTTGCGTCAATTCGACTCATGAAATGTGTCCCTCCTTCTTATTAAAATTCTAAACCATTCTCACGTGCAGCTTCAGCTAAAGCTTTCACGCGTCCATGATATAAGTAACCACCACGGTCAAAAACTACAGCAGTAATATTTTTTTCCGCAGCGCGTTTCGCGATTGTTTCACCGATTTTTGATGCAGTTGCAACATTGCTACCAGTGCCTTCAAAATCTTTTTCTTGAGAAGATGCGCTAACAATTGTTACGCCTGCTACGTCATCGATAAGTTGAGCGTAGATGTTCTTGTTAGAACGGAATACATTTAAGCGTGGACGCTCAGCAGTACCCGAAATTTTAGAACGAACTCGCGCATGACGTTTTTTACGAACTTGATTTTTATCCTGTTTCGTAATCACAAGGGTCACTCCTTTCTAATGCTTAGGCAGCATTATTTACCTGTTTTACCTTCTTTACGACGAACGTATTCGCCTTCGTAACGGATACCTTTACCTTTATATGGCTCTGGTGGACGAACGTCACGGATGTTAGATGCAAGAGCACCAACGCGCTCTTTGCTAATACCTTTAATGATGATTTTAGTGTTAGAAGGAACTTCAATTTCAAGACCATCTTCAGGTGTGAACTCTACTGGATGAGAGTAACCTACGTTAAGTACAAGTTTTTTGCCTTGTAATTGCGCACGGTAACCAACACCGATAAGTTCTAAAGCTTTTTCGAAACCTGCAGAAACACCAGTAACCATGTTCGCTAGAAGCGCACGAGTAGTACCGTGGTTTGTGCGGTGTTCTTTTGATTCAGAAGGACGTGATACAGAGATTACGTTACCCTCTTGCTCAATTTTCATATCTTGGTGGAAAGAACGAACAAGTTCGCCTTTAGGACCTTTAACAGTAACAGTGTTGTCAGCTGCAACAGTAACAGTTACGTTAGCTGGTACCTCGATAATTTTTTTACCTACACGAGACATTTAGTTGCACCTCCATTCATTTATTGCTAATTACCAAACGTATGCTAGAACTTCGCCGCCAACTTGTTTAGCGCGAGCTTCTTTATCTGTTAATAAACCTTGTGAAGTTGACACTAAAGCGATACCAAGACCGTTCAGTACTTTAGGCACTTCATTTGTTTTAGCATATACACGTAGACCAGGTTTAGAAATACGTTTTAAGCCAGTGATAACACGCTCGTTATCTTTACCGTATTTTAAGAAGATACGGATAATACCTTGCTTGTTGTCTTCCACGTATTCTACGTCACGTACGAAACCTTCACGCTTTAAAATTTCAGCGATTTCTTTTTTCACGTTGGAAGCTGGTACTTCTAACTTCTCGTGACGAACCATGTTCGCATTACGAATGCGAGTAAGCATATCTGCAATCGGATCAGTCATTGTCATTACATTTACCTCCTTCCCAAATTAGGGGATTACCAGCTGGCTTTTTTCACGCCAGGAATTTGTCCCTTATATGCAAGTTCTCGGAAACAAATACGGCAAAGTTTGAATTTGCGATATACAGAGTGTGGACGGCCACAGCGTTCACAACGTGTATATTCTTGCACTTTAAACTTTTGCTTACGTTGTTGTTTAACGATCATAGATTTTTTAGCCACGTTTTCGCCCTCCTTGTTTAAATTACTTTTGGAACGGCATACCGAATTGTGTCAATAACTCGCGAGCTTCTTCGTCAGAGTTCGCTGTCGTTACGATCACGATGTCCATACCGCGTACTTTTGAAACTTTATCGTAATCGATTTCTGGGAAAATTAGTTGCTCTTTAACACCTAGAGTGTAGTTACCGCGACCATCGAATGCTTTTTTAGAAACACCACGGAAGTCACGTACACGAGGAAGTGAGATTGAGATTAATTTGTCCAAGAATTCATACATACGCTCACCGCGTAATGTAACTTTAGCACCGATTGGCATACCTTCACGTAAACGGAAACCTGCGATCGATTTTTTCGCTTTAGTTACAACTGGTTTTTGACCAGTGATAATTGTTAATTCTTCTACAGCTGCATCTAATGCTTTAGAGTTTTGAACAGCATCACCAACACCCATGTTGATAACGATTTTGTCAACTTTCGGCAACTGCATAACTGATTTATATCCAAACTTGCTCATAAGAGCAGGAGAAACTTCATTTAAATATTTTTCTTTTAGGCGGCTCATGTGTGTACCTCCCTTCTTTTATTTACTAGTTAGTCGATTACTGCACCTGATTTTTTTGCAACACGAACTTTTTTACCGTTTTCGATTTTATAACCTACACGAGTCGGCTCGCCAGATTTAGGATCGATTAGCATTACGTTCGAAACGTGAATTGCAGCCTCTTGGCTTACAATCCCACCTTGTGGATTCAATTGGTTAGGTTTAACGTGCTTTTTCACGATATTAACGCCTTCAACAAGAACGCGGTCTTGTTTAGGGAAAGCAGCTAGGATTACTCCTTCTTTGCCTTTGTCCTTACCAGTGATAACCTTAACCTTGTCACCTTTTTTTACATGCATGCTGTCGCACCTCCTTGATTGGCACTATCATGAAATTAAAGAACTTCTGGAGCTAGAGAAACGATTTTCATGAAGTTGCTGTCACGTAATTCACGTGCAACAGGTCCGAAAATACGAGTTCCGCGTGGTGATTTATCATCACGAATAATTACACAAGCATTTTCATCAAATTTGATGTACGTACCGTCTTTACGACGTACGCCTGATTTAGTACGAACGATAACAGCTTTAACAACGTCACCCTTCTTGACAACGCCACCTGGTGTTGCTTTCTTAACTGTACAAACAACGATATCACCGATGTTAGCAGTTTTACGGCCAGAGCCACCAAGCACTTTAATTGTAAGAACTTCACGTGCACCTGAGTTGTCAGCAACTTTCATACGACTTTCTTGTTGGATCACTTAGGTTACCTCCCTTCGGAAATGGTTGTTCCGAAATAGTTATTAAATAATAACCGCTTTTTCTACAACTTCAACTAGACGGAAACGTTTAGTAGCTGATAGCGGGCGAGTCTCCATGATACGTACGATATCACCGATTTTCGCTTGGTTTTGCTCATCATGAGCTTTAAACTTTTTAGAGTATTTTACACGTTTACCGTAAAGCTTGTGCTTTTTGTGAGTTTCAACTAAAACAGTAACAGTTTTGTCCATTTTATCTGAAACAACGCGGCCCGTGTAAACTTTGCGTTGATTACGCTCAGTCATACTTGAAAACCTCCTTTATCAGTTATTTGCACTGATTTCTCTTTCACGAATAACAGTTTTCATACGCGCGATTGCTTTACGCACTTCACGAATACGAGCTGTGTTTTCTAATTGACCAGTCGCCAATTGGAAGCGAAGGTTGAAAAGCTCTTCTTTCAGTGATTTCACTTTTAATTCAATTTCAGAAGTGGCAAGGTCACGGATTTCATTAGCTTTCATTAGATTCACCACCAGTTTCTTGACGTTTTACGATCTTACATTTAACAGGAAGCTTATGTGATGCTAAACGAAGTGCTTCACGTGCAATCTCTTCAGATACACCAGCAATTTCGAACATAATTTTTCCTGGTTTTACTACTGCTACCCAACCTTCAGGAGAACCTTTACCAGAACCCATGCGGACTTCTAGAGGTTTTTTAGTGTAAGGTTTGTGTGGGAAGATTTTAATCCAAACTTTACCGCCACGTTTCATGTAACGAGTCATCGCGATACGTGCAGATTCGATTTGACGGTTAGTAATCCAGCTAGCAGTTTGAGCTTGTAAGCCCCACTCGCCGAATGATACTTCTTTGCCGCCTTTCGCTTCGCCACGCATGTTGCCGCGGTGTTCACGACGGTATTTTACGCGTTTAGGCAATAACATATTATTTGCCTCCTTCCACAGATTTCTTCGTAGGAAGAACTTCACCACGGTAGATCCATACTTTAACGCCTAATTTACCGTAAGTAGTGTCAGCTTCTGCGTGTGCATAGTCAATGTCAGCACGTAGAGTATGAAGTGGAACAGTTCCTTCACTATAGTGTTCAGCACGCGCGATATCAGCGCCACCTAAACGACCAGATACTTGTGTTTTAATTCCTTTTGCACCAGCACGGATTGTGCGTTGGATCGCTTGCTTTTGCGCACGACGGAATGATACACGGTTTTCTAATTGACGAGCGATGTTTTCAGCTACTAGACGAGCGTCAAGATCTGCACGTTTAATTTCAATGATGTTGATGTGTACGCGTTTACCAGTTAACTCGCTAAGGTATTTACGAAGGTTTTCAACTTCAGTACCACCTTTACCGATTACCATACCTGGTTTCGCAGTGTGAATTGTAATGTTTACACGGTTTGCAGCACGTTCGATTTCTACTTTAGAAACAGAAGCGTCTTTAAGAGCCGTTTCAATATATTTACGCACTTTGATGTCTTCGTGAAGTAGAGTTGCATAGTCTTTTTCAGCGTACCATTTTGACTCCCAGTCACGAATAATACCAACGCGCAGTCCTATTGGATGTACTTTTTGACCCACGGATTAACCCTCCTTCTTCTCAGATACCACTAGAGTGATGTGGCTTGTGCGTTTGTTAATTGCGCTTGCACGTCCTTGCGCACGTGGACGGAAACGTTTTAAAGTTGGACCTTCATCAACGAACACTTCAGAAACTACTAAAGAGTTGATGTCAAGATCGTAGTTGTGCTCAGCATTAGCAACTGCAGATTTTAATACTTTCTCAACGACTGGAGACGCCGCTTTTGGAGTATGACGTAAAATTGCAACTGCTTCACCAACTTGCTTACCTCGGATTAAGTCTACAACTAGACGTACTTTACGAGGAGCAATACGTACTGTGCGAGCGATAGCTTTAGCTTGTGTCATTAGGATTTACCTCCTCTCAAAATTAGCGTCTTGTTTTCTTGTCGTCTGCACCGTGACCTTTGTAAGTACGTGTCGGTGCGAACTCACCAAGTTTATGGCCTACCATATCTTCTGTTACGTATACAGGAACATGTTTACGTCCATCATATACAGCAATCGTTAAACCGATGAAGTTCGGGAAGATTGTAGAACGGCGTGACCAAGTTTTGATAACTTGTTTTTTCTCAGAAGCCTCTTGTACTTCCACTTTTTTCATTAAGTGGTCATCAACAAAAGGTCCTTTTTTCAAGCTGCGACCCATGTAGGAACCTCCCTCCGTGATTCCACCACGGCTCTCACATAGAACCGTAGTTTAACCACTTTATTTTTTACGACTACGGATGATAAATTTATCCGATTTGTTTTTCTTCTTACGAGTTTTGTAACCAAGTGCTGGTTTACCCCAAGGAGTCATTGGTGATTTACGTCCGATTGGAGAACGTCCTTCACCACCACCGTGTGGGTGATCGTTAGGGTTCATTACAGAACCACGAACTTCTGGGCGTTTACCTAACCAACGGCTACGACCTGCTTTACCGATGTGTACAAGTTCGTGTTGTTCGTTACCAACTTGACCGATTGTAGCGCGGCAAGTAGCTAACACTAAACGTACTTCACCAGATTGAAGACGAACGATTACGTACTTATCTTCACGACCAAGTACTTGAGCAGAAGTACCAGCAGAACGTACTAATTGTCCACCTTTACCAGGTTTTAACTCGATGTTATGGATTGTAGTACCCATTGGAATGTTTGCTAATGGTAATGCATTACCTACTTTAATATCAGCATCTGGACCAGAAACGATTGTTTGACCAACCTCTAGACCTTTTGGTGCTAAGATGTAAGCTTTTGCTCCATCAGCGTAGTTGATTAATGCGATATTCGCAGAACGGTTTGGATCATATTCAATAGTAGCAACTTTTGCCGGAATGCCATCTTTAACACGTTTGAAATCGATAACACGGTATTGCTTCTTATGACCACCACCATGATGACGAACAGTGATTTTACCTTGGTTGTTACGACCAGCTTTGCGTTTAGTTGGTTCAAGCAATGATTTCTCAGGCTTGTTAGTTGTAATTTCCGCAAAGTCTAATGACGTCATGTTACGACGACCATTAGAGGTAGGTTTATACTTTTTAATCGCCATTGTGTTTTCCCTCCTTCTTGAGTGTTCAAATCATAAATCCATTAAGGATTACACTTCGAATAATTCAATTTCTTTGCTATCAGCAGTTAATTTAACAATCGCTTTACGACGTTTGTTAGTGTAACCACCGTAACGGCCAACACGCTTGAATTTACCTTTGTAGTTAAGAACGTTTACTTTCTCAACTTTTACGCCAAAGATTTCTTCTACAGCGTCTTTTACTTGAGTTTTGTTAGCGCGAGTGTCTACTTCGAAAGTATACTTTTTCTCTGCCATAAGTTCTGAAGAACGCTCAGTAATGACCGGACGTTTTAAAATATCACGTGCTTCCATTATCCAAGCACCTCCTCAACTTTTTCTACTGCAGATTTAGTGAATACAACTTTGTCGTGACCTAATAGATCAAGAACGTTGATTCCATTTGCAGTTAAAACTGTTACACCTGGGATGTTACGAGCAGATAATGCTACGTTTTCATCTAGGTCAGCAGTTACGAATAAAGATTTTTTCTCTAAAGAAAGATCTTTAAGAATTTTTGTGAATTCTTTTGTTTTTGGTGCTGCTAGAGTTAGAGCATCAAGAACTAAGAAGTTTTGTTCTACTACTTTAGCTGATAAAGCAGATTTAAGAGCTAAGCGGCGAACTTTTTTAGGTAATTTATAAGAATAGCTACGTGGAGTAGGACCGAATACGATACCACCGCCGCGCCATTGTGGAGAACGGATAGAACCTTGACGAGCACGACCAGTTCCTTTTTGACGCCATGGTTTACGACCACCACCAGCAACTTCAGAACGGTTTTTAACCTTGTGATTACCTTGACGAAGAGAAGCACGTTGAGCTACTACTGCGTCGAATAATACTGCTTCATTTGGCTCGATTCCGAAGATCGCATCGTTTAATTCGATTTCACCAACTGAAGCACCTGTTTGACTAAGTACAGATACTTTTGTCATTCCTGTTTCCTCCTTTCTTGAAGTGATTACTTAGCTTTAATTGCAGTTTTTACTGTAACTAGAGCTTTTTTAGAACCAGGAACATTACCTTTAACAAGTAGTAAGTTACGATCAGCATCAACTTTCACGATTTCTAAGTTTTGGATTGTAACTACATTGCCACCCATTTGACCAGGTAATTTCTTTTGTTTAAATACGCGGTTCGGAGCAACTGGACCCATTGAACCAGGACGACGGTGGTAACGAGAACCGTGGGCCATAGGACCACGAGATTGTCCGTGGCGTTTAATAACACCTTGGAAACCTTTACCTTTAGTAACACCTGTTACATCAATTACATCGCCTTCTGCGAAAATTTCTACTTTGACTTCTTGACCAACTTCGTATTCTCCAACGTTCACGTTGCGGAATTCACGAATGAAGCGCTTAGGAGCAGTGTTCGCTTTTGCTACGTGACCTTGTTCAGGTTTGTTAGAAAGCTTAACGCGCTTGTCTTCGAAACCAACTTGAATTGCTTCGTAGCCGTCTGTTTCAACAGTTTTCTTTTGAAGAACTACGTTTGGCGCAGCTTCGATAACTGTTACCGGGATTAAATCGCCGTTTTCAGCGAAAACTTGTGTCATACCAATTTTTCTACCTAAGATTCCTTTAGCCATTTGTCACACCTCCTGTAAGTTTTGAAAAGTTATATTATTTTTACCATTAAAGTTTGATTTCGATATCAACGCCAGATGGTAAATCAAGTTTCATTAACGCATCAACAGTTTGTGGTGTTGGGTTAACGATATCGATCAGACGTTTATGCGTACGCATCTCGAATTGTTCACGAGAATCTTTGTACTTGTGAACCGCACGAAGAATTGTGTACACAGACTTCTCAGTTGGAAGTGGAATCGGACCTGATACACTTGCACCTGAACGTTTTGCAGTTTCCACAATTTTCTCAGCAGACTGATCTAAAATACGGTGATCATACGCTTTTAAACGAATACGAATCTTTTGTTTTGCCATTATTTTCCCTCCTTCTCGCCTATTTTCTAGACATTCTCCACGAAAATTTTCCCACACACCGCCATGGCAAAGCGGCCGGGTGTGTCGGCAACCTCTCGCTTCATCGCAGTCAAAGACCAACATTCAACATTATATACAATAAAAAAAGAATAAGCAAGTCTTTTCGCTAAATTCTTTTAAATGTTGTAGATATTCTTAGTACTACTACTTCTTCGCTTTATTAAGCCGTTTATTAGTATATAAAATTTTATTACATATTGCAATAGTTAAGGTTGTCATATCAACATTTCCGTACTTTTCAAACAATTCTTTAAGAAAGTAGTTTCCATAGATAAGAAACTACTTCTTATTTTATAGAAAGAATACACATGCCATCCAACCAAACAGGATCAAAGGGATATTAATAAAAACAAATGTCGGTACACAAGTATCCCAAATATGATGATGTTGTCCATCTACATTTAAGCCCGCTGTTGGTCCCAACGTAGAATCTGAAGCTGGAGAGCCTGCATCACCTAAAGCACCCGCTGTACCAATTAAACAAAGAATCGCTAAAGGACTCAATCCCAACCCTTGTGCAAGAGGAACAAATAACGTAGCAATAATAGGTACTGTAGCAAAAGATGAACCAATACCCATCGTCACAACTAATCCAATGACTAGCATGATAAAGACAGCGAGACTTCTATTACCTTTCAGCACAGCAATTGAGCTTGTAATTAAGCTATCCACATCTCCAGTAGCATTAATAACGGCTGCGAAGCCATTGGCCGCAATCATGACAAAGCCAATAAAGGCCATCATCTTCATCCCTTCAGAGAGAATGTCATCTGCCTCTTTCCATTTCAGCGCACCTGTAAAATACATCAACATAATCCCTGTAAACGAACCGACAATCATTGAATCTGTTAATACTTGAGCACAAAGTGATGCGACTAATGCAAGAGCTGTAGAAAACATCACAAACTTACTGACGTTCACTTTTAAAGATTCCGTCTCTACTTCATTGTGCTTATACTGTCTTGGCTTGCGGTATACAACAAAGGCGATAAGCAGCCCAATCAGCATTCCTAGCACCGGAATCGCCATTGCTGCCGGTACATCACGTGAAGATACAGCCATTCCAGCCTCTGACACTTGTGTAGCAACGATATCTTGAAAAATGGCTCCGAAACCAGCTGGCACAAAACTATAAGTACCGATTAAGCCTACTGCAATTAGGACCGCAATGATACGTCGATCAACCTCCAACATATTTAATATTTTTAAAATGGGAGGAATCAATAATGGAATGAAGGCAATATGAATAGGAATAACATTTTGAGATAAAATAGACATCACGAAAATAAGGAAAAAAATTAAAACCTTCACTAAGCCTTTTCTATTACTTTCGCCATTTAAAATTTTTAACATCCCTGCAATCATCAATTCTGGTATTCCAGTTTTGGCAATAGCAATAGCAAAGCCACCAAGGAGACCATAACTCAATGCAATAGTGGCCCCTGCGCCTAACCCTTCTGTAAATGATTGTACTGTTGCCTCAATGCCCATTCCACTTGTAAGACCACCTACAAAAGCTCCTAGTACTAAGGAAAGAACGACATTGATGCGAAGCAAGCTTAATATCAACATAACGGCTACCGCCGCAATTACTGCATTCATTGTTACACTCTACTTTCATACACTAAATTACTAACATGTTAAACTTTATTATTCTGATATATGAAAGTCAATAGTTTTCACAATTTCAATATGTTTATATAAAAAAACAGTGTAAGGATTAATCATTACACTGTTTTTGAGTTTCTTCATATTTAATTGTTACAACGATTCACGAACAACTTTTTTATAATAGCCAACCGAAAGTATGCCAAAGATCGTATATAACGCTACGTAACAGCACATCGCAATCCACAAGGGAGCCGTTAACTCTGTACCAAATAAGAACCATCCTGACTTAACAGCAAAGTAGCTATGCAATAATCCAATAACTAATGGGACACCAAAATTAAAGGCCTGTTTCATATAAATGCCTTTCATGATGTCTTTCTCGGCAAAACCAATTTTTCTGAGTATTGTATAGGAACTTCTTTCTTCCTCTGCCTCAGACATTTGTTTAAAGTATAGAATACTACCAGTTGTCATTAGAAATGCTAATCCTAAAAATGCTGTTGTAAAAATCGTAAGACCTAATGTTTCAATATTATCTTTACGTTTTTCTTCAAAGGAAGATTGTGTATATTGCTGTGTCTTACCATCACCTTCTACAGCCGTAATAACTCCTGCATTTGTTTGAATATATAATTTCTCTGCTGTTTCTAATTCTTCTTTTGCTGTTATTGTAATGGTTGTTTGTTGATGCCAAGGATAAAACGCTGCTTGCGTAGTTAAACTTGTAAACATGTCATCTGTCACAACAAAGATAGGTCCGCCACCTCCAGCCGTGACAATACCACTTATAACACTTTTATCATGAACATCTACTACATGGAAAGTTTCTTCAAGCTCTCCTGCAGATACCACTACATCACGATCTTTTTCTAATGGAAACATTTCAGCCATATAACCGCCATAGTTGGTTAAGATAACATCGTTGCCTGATAGCGAGGCTTCAGGAACGCTTTGCTGATAATCAGAAAGCGGGATAGTATAGATTGTTCCTTCCATATCATATAAAGGATTGTCCTGCTGCATTTTAGACATTAATTGACCTACAGAGGCTGTTACTCCTTGTAAACGATAATCTACTTTATCATACGTAATGTTATTTTTCTCTAACTCCTCTAAGAAGGTCTGACCCTGCTCTTCTAGCAATATGAAATCACCAGGTACTTGGCTATAAGCCGATGCCTCTGAGGAATAGTAGGCGATATAGGATAGCGTCGTTACACCTAGAGACACACCTGTTAATACAGTGATAAGTGTTAATGACTTTGCGTTGCTCTTCATGCGATGCATAATCGGTGTTAATGCTAATACATCCTTGATAGATAAATGCCCTTTTTTCTTCAAGCGAATAGTATTCATAATAAAGGCTACGGAGAAACGAAAGACAAGAAATGTACCACCAATAGTCGTAGCTAAAATTATCATCATATTGATAAATAAATGACCAGTTGATTCAATATCAAATAGCTTTGTTGACGCATAGTAGCCATAAGCAATCAGCATAAGACCCATAAAGCCAATTGCCATTTGTAATGCGCTAAAACGCCTCACACGCTCGTCTGCTTGTTTTGCCGCGCTAAACAGTGATAATAATGAAACACGATGAATCATCCAAGCCATCTGTACAAGAACAATAACCAAAAGAATAGCAAATACGATCATCGACTGCTGTAATGCCTGTGTACTAAATGTCATGGTTACAAGAGCTTCTTTTTCAAGGACACGTAGTAAAATCATAGCAAATACGCGTGAGCTAAAGAAACCTGCCAGCATCCCTAGAATAACAGCACCAATAAATAAGAGAATGTTTTCAATCGCTAGTAAACGCACGATTAGCCCCTTTGTCATGCCTATCAATTGGTACAAGCCTATTTCCTTACTACGACGTTTCATAAATAAATGATTTGCATATAGGACGAAGAATAAAACGATAAAATAGAGAATATAAGTGGCTGCTTTAAATCCTGCCGTAGCCGTTCCACTCATTTGAACAGCATCCCATACCTCAGAATTATTTTGCAATGTAACAAAGGAAAAATACAAAGTAACACTAAAAATAAGAGCAAAGAAATATAGATAGTAGTGCTTCATATTTTTCTTCATGCTTCTAATCACTAGCTTACTAAGACTCATACCCGTCACCGCCTAGCACACTTTGCGTATGCATGATTTCTTGGAAAAATGCCTGCCTTGTTTTATCACCCTTATAAAGTTCACTATAGATCAGGCCATCCTTTAAAAATAAAACACGTGTGCAGAAGCTTGCAGCTACTGCATCATGTGTAACCATCATTATTGTCGCTTCTTTCGTCTCATTAATGTTTTGGAGATTTTGGAGCAAGGCTGTAGCCGATTTAGAATCCAATGCACCAGTAGGCTCATCTGCAAATACCAACGATGGGGTCGTAATAAGTGCACGTGCAGCAGAGGTACGCTGCTTTTGTCCACCAGATATTTCATTGGGATATTTATTTAAAATTTCTGTGATACCCAATAGGGATGTTAGCTCTTTCACTCGACTTTCCGCAACAGCTTTTGGTAACTTACTGATAGCTAATGGCAGAAGGATATTTTCCTTTACTGTGAGGGTATCCAGTAAATTATAATCTTGAAATATGAATCCTAGCTGCTCTCGTCGAAAATTCGCTAACGCCTTTTCTTTCATATCACGCAAATTATGACCGTTTATTTCAATTACACCTTCTGTTGCGAAATCTATAGAACACAAGACATTTAAAAGTGTTGTTTTACCTGAACCTGAAGGTCCCATAATGCCTACAAACTCACCTTTATTTACTTCTAAATCAATACCCTTTAGCACTTCTTGAGCCGTTGATTTTTTGCCATATACTTTCTTTATTTTACGACCAATTAAAACTGTCACGTGATAACGCCCCTTTCTATAATCCAAGTGTACCCTGTCATAGCTATTCATTCGTGCGTTTTACATGACAATATAAAAAGGTAGGTGACAATTTCGTCATCTACCTGTTAGTTTGACATATTCATTTTGTAAGGGAAAACGCAGTGTAAATAATGAGCCGTCTCCAACATTCGATTGAACATAGATGCGAATCCCGATTTTCCGGGCTGCATTGGATGCCAAATAAAGACCCATTCCTGTAGATTGTGAGGATTCTCTTCCCGCTGTTCCCGTATACGATTTTTGAAAAATTCGAGGTAAATCCTCTAAAGGAATACCTATACCTACATCTTTTATATGTAATAATGTCGCACCTGTTGGGTCATGTTCAGTAAAAATTGTGACCTCAGAATTTACTGGACTATACTTTATGGCATTTGAGAGAATTTGCCGAACAATAAACGCCAGCCACTTGCCATCAGTCAGAACCGTATCTGTAAGCTCAGCGACTTCAAAGCCAATACCTTTTTCAATACACCAAGCCTGCATACCCCTGATTTCTTTATAGACAATCGGTTTCAGCTCGACCTCATTTAAATAGTTGTCCTTTTCAATAGAGGCTAATCTTGTTTGATGTAGCTGTTGATCGACTAAAAGATGTAGTCTCAGCCATTCATTCTCTAATTTTCGGCGCAGTGATACATCCTCAATATGCTCTAATAATAAATTAATCGTTGTTAAAGGGGCCTTTACTTCATGAACCCAAGCCAACAGCTCATCTGAATACTCTTGTAGTTGCACTTTAGCTTGATTTAACTCCATGTTCTTCTCATAAAAGACACTTTCCATTTTTTGAAAGCATGCTTCCTGAAAAGGAGTTAAAACTAGTCTATTTTTATGTGCTTCATCAAGGTAGCCGTCCATATTTCCCAGGAAATCTTTTAATTTCCCAACTTCATTGACATAACGCCACACAAAAAAGAGCGTAAAACTAACAAGCAAACTAATGTTTACATACCATATTGAAATACTATTTAAACCAACATCTAAAGAAAATAGCACATTTAGAAGTGTAAAAATGAAAATAAAAAAACCAATCCATGCAAAGCGTTCTCTTATAAATAATAATAACACGTTTTTCACGTCCTCTGGCTGACTGCCATATATCCAAGTCCTTTTTTAGTTAGAATCACTTCTGGTAAACCAATATCCTCTAGCTTTGTACGTAATCGATTAACATTTACCGACAAAGTATTATCATTGACAAAACGTTCATCATCCCAAAGCTTTCTCATTAATTCGTCTCTTGAAACAATCTGATTAACCTGTTCCACTAAAATTCGTAAAATGAAGAGCTCGTTTTTCGTTAAGGAAGCGGTAGCCCCATTAAATATAATCTCACTTCTTGTATAATCAATAACGGCGTTATTAAAACATGTAACGTCCATTTTCTCCTCAACATAGTCATAGGTTCTTCGTAAAATCGCCTGTGTTTTCGCGAGTAGCACTTCCATATGGAATGGCTTTTGTATAAAATCATCTGCTCCCATTTGCATAGCCATCACCATATCCATTGGATGATCTCGAGACGAGAGAAAAAGGATGGGTACTTTGGATAAATGACGTATTTCTCGACACCAATGAAAGCCATCATAGGCAGGTAATTGAATATCAATCAGCACAAGATGTGGTTTCTCCTCTATAAAGTTGTCCATCACCTTTTTAAAATTTTTAGGACCAACCACTTGTAATGACCAATGTGCAAAACGTTCTTGAATCATATTAAAAATGGATGGATCATCTTCAATGAGCAAGATTTTCATGTCCATGTTCAATTCCCCTTTCCTTTATTTATCCTGGATGACATGCTAGCTGTTATGTATACATACACTAATTAAAATCATTTGATTTCCCTTATTTTAACACAAAAAACCAATCTGTAAGCGTCCCTACAGATTGGTTTGATAATTAGCGAAAGCTAAAATTATTTTTGGATAGAAGCAACTACGCCAGCGCCTACAGTACGGCCACCCTCACGGATAGAGAATTTAGTACCTTCTTCAAGAGCGATTGGAGCGATAAGTTCAACTGTCATTTCGATGTTATCACCAGGCATTACCATTTCAACGCCTTCTGGTAAGTTACAGATACCTGTTACGTCAGTTGTACGGAAGTAGAACTGAGGACGGTAGTTAGAGAAGAATGGAGTATGACGGCCACCCTCTTCTTTTGATAAAACGTAAACTTCAGCTTTGAAGTTTGTATGTGGAGTGATTGAACCTGGTTTAGCTAATACTTGACCACGTTGGATTTCTTCACGAGCAACACCACGTAGTAAAGCACCGATGTTGTCACCAGCTTCAGCATAGTCTAATAATTTACGGAACATTTCTACACCAGTTACAGTAGTAGATTTAGCTTCTTCAGCGATACCGATGATTTCAATTACGTCACCAACTTTAACTTGACCACGTTCAACACGGCCAGTTGCAACTGTACCACGACCAGTGATAGAGAATACGTCCTCTACTGGCATCATGAATGGTTTGTCAGTTTGACGTTCTGGAGTTGGGATGTAAGAATCTACAGCGTCCATTAATTCAACGATTTTTTCTTCCCATTCTGGTTCACCTTCAAGAGCTTTAAGAGCAGAACCTTTGATTACAGGAATATCGTCACCTGGGAAGTCATATTCAGATAGTAGATCACGGATTTCCATTTCTACTAATTCTAATAATTCTTCGTCATCAACCATATCACATTTGTTCATGAATACTACTAAGTATGGAACACCTACTTGACGAGATAAAAGGATGTGTTCACGAGTTTGTGGCATTGGGCCATCAGCAGCAGATACTACTAAGATACCGCCGTCCATTTGTGCAGCACCAGTGATCATGTTTTTAACATAGTCAGCGTGTCCTGGGCAGTCAACGTGTGCATAGTGACGAGTTTCTGTTTCATATTCTACGTGAGAAGTGTTGATTGTGATACCACGCTCTTTTTCTTCTGGAGCGTTATCGATGTCAGCGTATGATTTAGCTGTACCACCCATTTTTTTAGAAAGAACTGTAGCGATTGCAGCAGTTAAAGTAGTTTTACCATGGTCAACGTGTCCGATTGTACCAATGTTAGCATGCGTTTTAGAACGGTCAAATTTTTCTTTAGCCATTAGAGATTGCCTCCTCAAAATTATATGTTTTATTTTTGAAATTTATAGAATGAATGCTGATAGAGAACGGGCCCATCCCCTATCCTGCAATCATAGCTTACAAATTAGTTATACTTTATGCAAGATGAAAATTCAATTATTCACCTTTATTTTTTTTGATGATTTCAGCAGCAATTGATTTTGGTACTTCTTCATAATGATCGAATGTCATTGAGAATACACCACGACCTTGTGTTGCAGAACGAAGTGTTGTTGCATAACCAAACATTTCTGCTAAAGGAACCATTGCACGAACAACTTGTGAGTTACCACGAGCATCCATACCCTCAACGCGTCCGCGACGAGAAGTAATGTTACCCATGATATCGCCAAGGTATTCTTCCGGAATTACAACTTCTACTTTCATCATTGGTTCTAAGATAACAGCGTCACATTGTTTCGAAGCTTCTTTAAGAGCCATAGATGCAGCAATTTTGAACGCCATCTCATTCGAGTCAACGTCATGGTAAGAACCGAATACTAATTTCGCTTTAATGTCGATTAGAGGGTAACCAGCTACTACACCGCGGTCAAGAGAGTCACGAAGACCTGCTTCAACTGCAGGAATGTATTCACGAGGAATTACACCACCAACGATAGCGTTTTCGAATTCAAATCCTTTACCTTCTTCATTTGGAGAGAACTCAATCGTTACGTCTCCGTATTGTCCACGACCACCAGATTGGCGAGTGAATTTACCTTGAACTTTTGCAGAGCTACGGAATGTTTCACGGTAAGATACCATTGGAGCACCTACGTTAGCTTCTACTTTAAATTCACGGCGCATACGGTCAACTAAGATATCAAGGTGAAGTTCACCCATACCTGAGATGATTGTTTGTCCAGTTTCTGTGTCAGTATGAGCACGGAAAGTTGGATCCTCTTCTTGAAGTTTTTGTAAAGCTTGACCCATTTTATCTTGGTCAGCTTTTGATTTTGGTTCTACAGAAAGAGAAATTACTGGCTCAGGGAACTCCATTGATTCAAGAATAACTAGGTTCTTCTCATCACAAAGAGTATCACCAGTAGTAGTGTCTTTAAGACCTACTGCTGCTGCGATGTCTCCAGCAAATACTTTTGAGATCTCTTCACGAGAGTTAGCGTGCATTTGTAGGATACGACCTACACGCTCACGTTTACCTTTAGAAGAGTTTTGCACGTATGAACCTGAATCTAATGTTCCAGAGTACACACGGAAGAAAGTTAATTTACCTACGAATGGGTCAGTCATAACTTTGAATGCAAGAGCTGAGAATGGCTCTTCATCAGAAGATTTACGTTCTAACTCTTCGTCACCATCTACTGAAGTACCTTTGATTGCTGGTACATCAACTGGAGATGGTAAGTAATCGATAACGGCATTTAACATTGGACGTACGCCTTTGTGTTTGAATGCTGTACCACAGATTACTGGGTAAAATTCTACTGCGATTGTAGCACGACGGATTGCCGCTTTAAGTTCCGCAACAGTAATTTCTTCGCCTTCTAAATATTTTTCCATGATTTCTTCATCAACACTTGCAACAGCGTCGATTAGTTTTTCACGGTATTCTTCAGCTTGTGCGCGGTATTCTTCAGGAATTTCTCCTTCAGTTACTGCTGTACCTTTTTCGTCGCCATAGAAAGTAGCTTTCATCTCAACTAGGTCGATGATTGCTGAGAATTGATCTTCAGCTCCGATAGGTAATTGGATAGGGTGAGCGTTTGCTTGTAAACGATCATGTAGAGTTCCTACAGAATATAAGAAATCTGCTCCTGTTTTATCCATTTTATTAATGAATACAATACGTGGAACACCATAAGTTGTAGCTTGACGCCATACAGTTTCAGTTTGAGGCTCAACACCAGATTGAGCATCTAGTACTGTAACAGCACCGTCAAGTACACGTAATGAACGTTCTACTTCTACAGTGAAGTCTACGTGTCCAGGAGTATCGATGATGTTTACACGATGGCCTGCCCATTGGGCTGTTGTTGCAGCAGAAGTGATTGTAATACCACGCTCTTGCTCTTGCTCCATCCAGTCCATTTGAGAAGCGCCTTCATGAGTTTCACCGATTTTGTGAATCTTACCAGTGTAATAAAGGATACGCTCAGTTGTTGTTGTTTTACCAGCATCAATGTGAGCCATGATCCCAATATTACGAGTATTCTCAAGTGAGAATTCGCGTTTCATAGGAAATTTCTCCTTCCATATTGGGGTAAAGACTGTATAAGAGACCTTGTGTTAGCTAACTGGCTAACACATAGGTTAAATTACCAACGGTAGTGAGCGAATGCTTTGTTCGCTTCTGCCATTTTGTGCATGTCTTCACGTTTCTTAACTGATGCACCAGTGTTGTTAGAAGCATCAAGAATTTCGTTAGCTAAACGTTCTTCCATAGTTTTTTCACCACGAAGACGAGCATAGTTAACTAGGTAACGAAGACCTAAAGTTGTACGACGTTCTGGACGTACTTCAACCGGTACTTGGTAGTTTGAACCACCAACACGGCGAGCACGAACTTCAAGAACTGGCATTACGTTGTTTAGAGCGGCTTCGAATACTTCAATTGGATTTTCACCAGAACGTTCTTTAACAAGTTCGAACGCACCGTATAAAATCTTTTGAGAAGTACCTCTTTTACCATCAACCATCATTTTATTGATTAAACGAGTTACTAGTTTTGAACTATAAATTGGATCTGGTAACACGTCACGTTTGGAAACAGGACCTTTACGAGGCATGTGTTTTCCTCCTTTCGAATAGTTATCGATTATTTTATAAAGTTGGCCTTTTCGTATTTGTCGATCAAATATCAAATCTGCTAGCAAGATTCGATATTTGTGACAATTAGTATGAGGCTCAGTATTAAATAACGTTATTTAACGTTAAATTATTTTTTTTCTTTAGGGCGTTTTGTTCCGTATTTAGAACGTGATTGTAAACGACCGTTTACACCAGCTGTATCAAGAGCTCCACGTACGATATGGTAACGAACACCCGCTAAGTCTTTTACGCGTCCGCCACGGATAAGAACAACACTGTGCTCTTGTAAGTTGTGGCCTTCACCTGGGATATAAGCTGTAACCTCAATTTGGTTAGTTAAACGTACACGAGCGTATTTACGTAACGCTGAGTTCGGTTTACGAGGTGTCATTGTACCAACACGAGTACAAACACCGCGTTTTTGTGGTGATTTAACATCAGTTAAAGATTTTTTAAATGAGTTATATCCTTTGTTTAACGCTGGTGATTTTGATTTCGTGATTTTAGATTGACGAGGCTTACGTACTAATTGGTTAATTGTAGGCATCGATATTTCCTCCCTTCATTTATTCCTTGTTAATACCACACATCCAGGTGGTTCATTTTTTGGGTAAAAACAAAGTCTTTGTGTTTAATACACAAAAACTACTCTACAGTAATCGCAACTACCGCAGCTCCAACATGGATTCCACAGGCCTTGCCCAGTTCCTTTTTCGACTCAACAAGAATAACTGGTATACCGATTTCTCTCGCGAAAGATATGGCCGAATCGGTTACCCAATTGTCTGCATCAAGTGCCACAAGAAGTTCTTTCACTGAACCGGCTCGCATTGCTTTTACTGCTTGCTTTGTACCTATGATTGTTTGACTAGCCCTTACTTTATCATAAGACATTTTCATATCCTCCGAAGTACAGACAGTTAACTATCAACCTTCAATATATTATCATTACCAATTTACACTGTCAACTAATATCTTTAAAAAGTCCGAAGAGACGGTGAAATTCCATCTCTTCGGTCCTATTTTAATGTCTATTCGGCAGAAACAACTTCTGTGTCAAGCTCATCTTTTTCGATGCGGATTTGACGGTAACGTTGCATACCAGTACCTGCAGGAACAAGTTTACCGATAATTACGTTCTCTTTTAATCCAAGAAGCTCGTCACGTTTACCCTTAATTGCTGCATCTGTTAACACACGTGTTGTTTCTTGGAACGATGCTGCAGATAAGAATGATTCTGTTTCAAGAGAAGCTTTTGTAATACCCAGGATAACAGGACGACAAGTTGCAGGATTTTTGCCATTCATAACAGCATCTGCATTTGCCTCTGCAAATTGGTGGATATCTAGTAATGAACCTGGTAATAAATCTGTATCTCCAGCTTCAATTACACGTACTTTACGAAGCATTTGGCGAACCATTACCTCGATATGTTTATCACCAATTTCTACCCCTTGCATACGGTATACTTTTTGAACTTCTTTTAATAAATATTCTTGAACAGTTGAAACGTCTTTGACTTTTAACAATTGCTTTGGATCGATAGAACCTTCTGTTAAAACTTGACCACGCTCTACATTATCACCTTCGATAACTTTTAAGCGTGCATTATAAGGTGCTTGATACTTACGAGTTTCTACGTCACCTTGAATAGTAATTTCTTTTAAGCCTTCACGAATTTCTGTGATATCTGAAACAGTACCTGTGATTTCTGAAATAACAGATTGACCTTTTGGATTACGTGCTTCAAAGATCTCTTGGATACGTGGAAGACCTTGTGTAATATCATCTCCGGCAACCCCACCTGTATGGAATGTACGCATTGTTAATTGTGTACCTGGTTCACCGATTGATTGAGCTGCAATAATACCAACTGCCTCTCCAACCTCAACCTTTTCACCTGTTGCCAAGTTCATGCCGTAACATTTTTTACATACGCCATGTTTTGTATTACATGTAAATGCTGAACGGATTGTCACTTCCTCGATACCTGCTTCAATAATTGCACGAGCAACATCTTGGTCGATTAAACCATCTCTTCCTAAAATAACTTCACCCGTTTCAGGATGTACGATTGTTTTCTTCGTATGACGACCAACAATACGTTCATCTAGCGCTTCGATCAGTTCTGTGCCTTCCATTAATGCGCCAATTGTTAAGCCACGGTCAGTACCACAGTCATCTTCACGCACAATAACATCCTGTGCAACGTCAACAAGACGACGTGTTAAGTAACCTGAATCGGCAGTTTTAAGGGCTGTATCGGCAAGACCTTTACGAGCACCGTGAGTAGAGATGAAGTACTCTAATACTGTTAAACCTTCACGGAATGAAGATTTAATTGGAAGTTCAATAATACGACCAGCCGGGTTGGCCATCAGACCACGCATACCAGCTAACTGAGTAAAGTTAGATGCGTTACCACGGGCACCTGAATCAGACATCATGAAAATTGGGTTTGTTTTCTCAAGTGACTTCATCAGTTTCGCTTGAATTTCATCTTTCGCAGCACTCCAGCTTGAGATAACACGATCGTAACGTTCATCCTCTGTAATGAAACCACGACGGAATTGCGCTTGAACTTTATCCACTTTTTCTTGAGCTACCGCTAAAATTTCGCCTTTATCAGGTAATACTACGATGTCAGATACACCTACAGTAATACCAGCACGTGTTGAATATTTAAATCCTAGGTTTTTCATGCGGTCAAGCATTTTAGATGTTTCAGTAATGTGGAAACGTTTAAACACTTCAGCAATGATATTTCCTAAGAATTTTTTACGGAATGGATTTACAACTGGTACTGATGCAAAATATTTGCGCAATACAGCTGTACGTTGTGCATCAATTTTCCCTTTTTCATCTAAATTATTATAAGCGCTATCTGATTCAAGCTCTTTCAGTGTATCTTCGTCAATTATTAATTTAGCGAAGTATTTCTCTGGTGTTACTTGCTCTAAGTTGAAATCAGTTGGCTCATTAATATAAGGGAATGATTTTGGCAAGATTTCGTTAAAGATTACTTTACCAACAGTTGTCAATAAGAACATATTATTTTGCTCTTCTGTGAATGTTGGGTTATTTAACGAACTCGCTTTAATCGCGATACGTGTATGCAAATGTACATGACCTGTATCATATGCAATTAAGACTTCATTTGGACCATAGAAAACAGTACCTTCACCACGAGCATCTTCACGTTCAAGTGTTAGGTAGTAGTTTCCTAATACCATATCTTGAGAAGGTGTTACAACAGGTTTACCATCTTTTGGATTCAAGATGTTTTGTGCTGCAAGCATTAGAAGACGAGCTTCTGCTTGAGCTTCTGCTGATAACGGTACGTGAACCGCCATTTGGTCACCATCGAAGTCAGCGTTATACGCTGTACATACTAATGGGTGAAGACGAATAGCACGACCTTCAACTAGTGTTGGTTCAAATGCTTGAATACCAAGACGGTGAAGCGTTGGTGCACGGTTTAATAATACTGGATGCTCACGAATAACATCTTCTAAAACGTCCCAAACGTCATTGTTTAAACGTTCAATTTTACGCTTAGCAGATTTAATGTTATGAGCAAGACCACGCTCTACTAACTCTTTCATTACGAATGGCTTGAATAATTCGATAGCCATTTCTTTTGGTAAACCACATTGGTACATTTTTAAGTTTGGACCTACTACGATAACGGAACGACCAGAATAGTCAACACGTTTACCAAGTAAGTTTTGACGGAAACGACCTTGTTTACCTTTCAGCATATGTGAAAGTGATTTTAGTGGACGGTTACCAGGACCTGTTACAGGACGTCCGCGACGACCATTATCAATTAATGCGTCAACAGCTTCTTGTAGCATACGTTTTTCGTTTTGTACGATGATGCTTGGCGCACCTAAATCTAATAAACGTTTTAAACGATTATTACGGTTGATTACACGACGGTATAAATCGTTTAAATCGGAAGTTGCAAAACGACCACCATCTAATTGCACCATTGGACGAAGCTCTGGTGGAATAACAGGTAGAACATCTAGAATCATCCATTCAGGTGAGTTACCTGAGTTACGGAAAGATTCAACAACTTCTAGACGTTTGATAGCACGAGTACGTCTTTGACCTTGTGCAGATTTTAACTCTTCTTTTAAAGAATGTGTTTCATCCTCTAAGTCAATTTTGCTTAATAGTTTTTTGATTGCTTCTGCACCCATTGCAGCTTCGAATGTGTTGCCGAATTTTTCACGGTATGCACGGTACTCTTTTTCAGAAAGTAATTGTTTGCTTTCTAAATTAGTAGCACTTGCTTCAATCACAACGTATGAAGCAAAATAAATAACTTCTTCTAATGCACGTGGTGACATATCTAGAATTAGACCCATACGGCTTGGAATACCTTTGAAGTACCAGATATGAGAAACTGGTGCTGCTAATTCGATGTGTCCCATACGTTCACGACGAACTTTAGCGCGCGTTACTTCAACGCCACAACGGTCACAAACTACGCCTTTATAGCGTACACGTTTATATTTACCACAATGACATTCCCAATCCTTAGTTGGACCAAAGATACGTTCACAGAATAAACCATCTTTTTCTGGTTTTAATGTACGGTAGTTAATTGTTTCAGGCTTTTTAACCTCACCATATGACCAAGAACGAATCTTGTCAGGGGATGCTAAACCGATTTTCATATATTCAAATTCATTAACGTCTATCAAGGAGCCTACCTCCCTCTAGTATAGGTCTTTATAAAGACTCTTTTACGCAGCTCGATAATCGCTTGCAAAGAATTGCCTCTTTGGCAAAGGATTAGAAATAGAATGATTTATTAAAAGAAAAAGCCAGGCAGGGCGTTAAATCCTGCCCGGCTAATTTGAAAAATAAGTTTGACCTTATTCACCATTGTGAATTTGGGTTTCCATTATTCAAAAGACTCTACTGGCTCTTCTTCTGTATCTGGCTGTGGTGCAATGTTAAGTGCATCAGCTGGTTGAAGATCTTCTTCTTCGTCTAAATCACGAAGCTCTACTTCTTCATCATTAACTGTTAACATCTTAACATCCATACCAAGAGATTGAAGTTCTTTAATCAATACTTTGAATGATTCAGGAACACCTGGCTCTGGTACACTTTCACCTTTAACGATGGCTTCATATGTTTTCACACGACCAACAACGTCATCGGATTTAACCGTTAAGATTTCTTGAAGTGTATATGCAGCACCGTATGCTTCAAGTGCCCATACCTCCATCTCACCAAAACGTTGTCCACCAAATTGCGCTTTACCACCAAGTGGTTGCTGCGTAACAAGTGAGTAAGGACCAGTTGAACGTGCGTGAAGTTTATCATCAACCATGTGAGCAAGTTTGATCATGTACATGATCCCAACAGATACACGGTTATCAAATGGTTCACCAGAACGTCCATCATACAGGATTGTTTTACCGTCACGGTTCATCCCTGCTTCTTCCATTGTTTCCCAAACGTCTTCTTCATTAGCACCATCAAATACTGGTGTTGCCATGTGAACGCCTAGGTAGCGGGAAGCCATACCTAAGTGTAACTCTAAAACTTGTCCGATATTCATACGAGAAGGTACACCAAGTGGATTTAACATGATATCAACAGGCGTGCCATCTGGCATGAACGGCATATCTTCTTCCGGTAAGATACGAGAGATAACCCCTTTGTTACCATGACGTCCGGCCATTTTGTCCCCAACGCGAATTTTACGTTTTTGAACAATATAAGCACGAACTAATTGGTTAACGCCTGGTGGTAATTCATCGCCATCTTCACGGTTAAATACTTTAACGTCAAGAATGATACCGCCAGCACCATGTGGTACACGTAATGAAGTATCACGAACCTCACGAGCCTTTTCACCGAAGATTGCATGTAATAAACGCTCTTCCGCAGTTAATTCTGTAACCCCTTTAGGTGTTACTTTCCCTACCAGAATATCGCCATCACGTACTTCCGCACCAATACGGATAATACCACGTTCGTCTAGGTTACGAAGTGCATCTTCTCCAACGTTCGGAATATCGCGAGTGATTTCTTCAGGCCCAAGCTTTGTATCACGAGATTCTGATTCATATTCTTCAATATGAACAGATGTATAGACATCGTCTTTTACAAGGCGCTCGCTCATAATAACAGCATCCTCATAGTTAAAGCCGTTCCAAGTCATGAATGCAACAAGTACGTTACGTCCAAGAGCCAGTTCGCCTCTTTCCATTGATGGACCGTCTGCTAAAATATCACGAGGTTTCACACGCTCTCCAACTTTTACAAGTGGACGTTGGTTATATGAAGTACCTTGGTTTGAACGAATGAATTTTTGTAATTTATATTTTGTTAAATCGCCTTTAACCTCTTTGCCGTCTACAACTTCAATGCGACGAACATGGATAGAGCGAGCCTCTACGTGCTCAACAATACCATCGTATTTCGCTACAACAGCTGCACCTGAATCACGCGCATCAACATGTTCCATACCCGTACCAACGAATGGTGCTTCTGGGTTAAGAAGTGGAACTGCTTGACGTTGCATGTTGGCACCCATAAGTGCACGGTTAGAGTCATCGTTTTCTAAGAACGGGATACATGCAGTCGCAGCAGAAACTACTTGTTTAGGAGATACGTCCATGTAGTCCATTTGAGCTTTATTGAATACTGTGTTATCCCCACGGAAACGACCTACTACTTCTTCATTAGTAAAGGTACCATCTGGATTTAATAGCGAGTTTGCTTGTGCTACATAGTAGTTATCTTCTTCATCAGCTGTTAAATAATCAATTTGATCCGTTACTCGACCTGTTTCGTGATCAATACGACGATAAGGCGTTTCGATGAATCCAAATTTATTGACTTTGGCAAATGAAGATAATGAGTTGATTAAACCAATGTTTGGACCCTCAGGTGTCTCGATTGGACACATACGACCGTAGTGAGAGTAGTGAACGTCACGCACTTCAAAACCAGCACGCTCACGTGTTAAACCACCAGGCCCTAATGCAGATAAACGACGTTTATGTGTTAACTCTGCTAGAGGGTTTGTTTGGTCCATGAATTGAGATAATTGAGAGCTACCGAAGAACTCTTTAATAGACGCAATTACAGGACGAATATTAATTAATTGTTGCGGTACGATTGCAGCTGTGTCGTTAATGGACATACGCTCACGTACTACACGTTCCATACGAGATAAACCGATACGGAATTGGTTTTGTAGTAACTCACCTACTGAACGTAGACGACGGTTACCTAAATGGTCAATATCATCTGTTGCGCCTACTTGGTAAAGTAAGTTGAAGAAATAGCTTACTGAAGATAAAACGTCAGCTGGTGTAATATTCTTCACTTCTTCATCAATGTACGCATTACCGATGATATTAATTTCTTTTTGTGCTTCATCTTTCGGTGCATAAATCTTAATAGATTGGATTGTTACATCGTCCTCAAGCACGCCACCAACTTGCGATAAAGTACGGTAACCAATACCTTTTGATGAATCTTCTAGGTAAGGTAGAATTTTATCTAGAGTACGGCGGTCAAGCACTGTACCTTTTTCTACTAAAATTTCGCCTGTTTCAGGATCTACAAGCGTTTCAGCAATCGTTTGGTTAAATAAACGATTTTTAATATGAAGCTTTTTATTCATTTTGTAGCGACCAACATTCGCTAAATCATAACGTTTTGCATCGAAGAAACGAGAGTACAATAAACTCTTCGCACTTTCTACTGTTGGAGGCTCACCTGGACGTAAACGTTCATAGATTTCTAAAAGTGCTTTTTCTGTACTTTCAGAGTTATCTTTTTCTAACGTATTACGTAAATACTCGTTATCACCGATAATATCGATAATTTCTTGGTCTGAACCGAAGCCTAGTGCACGTAGTAACACTGTTACTGGTAGCTTACGAGTACGATCGATACGCACATAAACTACGTCTTTTGCATCAGTTTCATACTCTAACCATGCACCACGGTTTGGAATCACCGTTGCGCCGAAACCTTTTTTACCGTTTTTATCAGTTTTATCATGGAAATACACACTTGGTGAACGAACTAATTGTGAAACGATAACACGTTCAGCACCGTTGATAATGAACGTACCTGTTTCTGTCATTAATGGGAAGTCACCCATGAAGACATCTTGTTCTTTCACTTCGTCTGTTTCTTTGTTGTAAAGACGTACTTTCACACGTAATGGAGCTGCGTAAGTAACATCTCGCTCTTTACATTCATCAACATCATACTTAGGCTCACCTAATGAATAATCGATGAATTCTAATGAAAGATTACCTGTAAAGTCCTCGATCGGCGAAATGTCACGGAACATTTCACGTAAACCTTCTTCAAGGAACCACTCGTAAGACGCCGTTTGAATCTCAATCAGATTTGGAAGCTCAAGCACCTCTTTAATACGCGCAAAGCTTCTACGCTGGCGGTGTTGTCCGTACTGAACTAGTTGACCTGTCAACTCATTCACCCCTCAATAAAGCGATATTAGGTCTTTGCAAAATCATACAAATAGTGTATGATTTCGAAAGACAAAAAGAAAACGAGTCTTCAAAAAGATCTCATTTTCGGTTAACTAAACTTATCTTGGCAAGTATACCCATATAAAAACATTTCTATACAAAAGGGCATACGACCTCAAAATAATATTTTTGCATTGTATCATATTATCATAGCCGATTTGTCAAGTCAATAAATTATACATATTTCATTTATTTTTTTGCGCGTACTATCCAGTACCCTTTTTTCTTCTCGACAATATCGACTTCTGAAAATTTTTCTTCTAGGTAACTTACTGTCGATGGTGCTCCTTGTTTTTTCTGGATGACTACCCAAAGCTCACCCGAAGGCACTAGTCGATCATAAGCTCCATCGTAAAAGCGGAAAATCGTTTCCTTCCCTGCACGAATTGGTGGATTCGTTAAGATAGCTGCAGCTTCTACATCTGTATCAACCATCGATAGGCCGTCACTCACAAATATTCGCACATTTTGAACACCGTTCACTTGCGCATTTTTTTGCGAAAGTGTAACTGCGCGTTCATTTATATCCATCATATAAACGGTACGGTCTGGATTCGCTTTGGCAATCGATAATCCTATCGGCCCATATCCACAACCTACATCCAATATCGCACCATTAATATTAGGCATTTTAAAAGCGTCTATTAAAACACGGGATCCAAAATCTACTTCGCTTTTACTAAATACACCTGCATCCGTTTCAAACGAAAACGAATGCCCTAGTAACTTGAATGTCCAGTGACGAGGTTTACTCTCAGTTTGAGGCTTACTTGTATAATAATGATCTGACATTTTCATGCCTCCTCAGAATGAAGAAAAAAGCTCGCCAAAATGACGAGCTTTCCTTTTGTTAAAAAGTAATACGAGATTACTTAACTTCTACAGATGCGCCAACTTCTTCAAGTTTAGCTTTGATTTCTTCAGCTTCATCTTTAGAAACGCCTTCTTTAAGAGCTTTAGGAGCGTTATCTACTACTTCTTTAGCTTCTTTAAGACCTAAACCAGTGATTTCACGAACCACTTTGATTACTTTGATTTTTTCTGCACCAGCAGATGCTAATACTACGTCAAATTCAGTTTTTTCTTCAGCTGCAGCAGCACCGCCAGCAACTACTGCTACAGGAGCAGCAGCTGTTACACCGAATTCTTCTTCGATTGCTTTTACTAAATCGTTTAATTCAAGAACTGTCATAGCTTTGATAGCTTCTAAGATTTGCTCTTTATTCATTATAATTTCCTCCTAATTGGATAATGTTTTATTTTTTTTGCGATCAGGCCGCAGAAGTTTGAGTGCGTATTAAATTACGCGCCTTGTTCTTCTTTTTGTTCTGCAACAGCTTTTGTTGCAAGTGCGAAGTTACGCACTGGAGCTTGAAGTACAGATAAAAGCATAGAAAGTAGACCTTCGCGTGATGGAAGTTCTGCAAGTGCTTTAACATCTTCAACAGAAGAGATTGTACCTTCAATAATACCCGCTTTAATTTCTAAAGCTTCGTTTTTCTTAGCGAACTCGTTGATGATTTTAGCAGGCGCTACAACATCTTCATTTGAGAACGCAATTGCGTTAGGACCAACTAATACGTCGTTGATTCCTTCAAGACCAGCAGCCTCAGCAGCACGACGAGTTAAAGTATTTTTGTAAACTTTGAACTCAACGCCAGCTTCACGAAGTTGTTTACGAAGCTCAGTTACTTGTGCAACATTAAGACCACGGTAATCCACGACTACTACAGAAGCAGCGCCTTGGAATTTTTCAGTAATCTCTTGAACTTGTACTTGTTTGTTTTCGATTGCTTTGCTCATGATGACACCTCCTATTAGAATGGGTCATTTATACCGACAAAAGAAAAGCCTCTGGGTCAAATAGACGCAGAGGCTGAAAGTCATCATCTTTAAAATAAGAATCTGAATTCCGATGTCCTCGGTAGGATCATTAAGTGACAAGTCACCCCTACTGTCTACGGTACAAATGGATAATTCACAACAGCAACTATAATATCATGTATACTCACTGTCGTCAACACATATATATAAATTATTTTACTACTACGTTAGAAGCGTCAACTTTAATAGCTGGGCCCATTGTAGTTGTAACATTTACAGATTTCATGTAAGTACCTTTAGCTGCAGCAGGTTTTGCTTTTTGCACTACATCAAAAACAGCTAAGAAGTTTTCTACTAATTTTTCTGCTGAGAAAGAAACTTTACCGATAGGAGCGTGGATGATACCAGCTTTATCAGCACGGTATTCTACTTTACCAGCTTTGATTTCTTCGATCGCTTTTGTTACATCGAAAGTAACTGTACCAGTTTTAGGGTTTGGCATTAAACCTTTAGGTCCTAATACACGACCAAGTTTACCAACTTCGCCCATCATGTCAGGAGTTGCTACGATTACATCGAAATCAAACCAACCTTGTTGGATTTTTTGGATGTATTCTGCATCGCCTACATAGTCAGCACCAGCTGCTTCAGCTTCTTTAAGCTTCTCACCTTTTGCGAATACTAATACACGTTGAGTTTTACCAGTACCGTTTGGTAGCACTACTGCACCACGGATTTGTTGGTCGTTTTTACGAGTATCAATACCTAGACGGAAAGCAACTTCTACAGTAGCGTCGAAGTTAACTGTGCTAGTTTTTTGAGCAAGTTCGATTGCTTCTTGTGCACTATATAGTGAGTTACGATCAATTAATTTTACTGCATCTTGCAGTTTTTTACCTTTTTTAGCCATTATATATTTCCTCCTTGATTGTGGTTATAGCGGATTTTACCTCCCACGAATAAAGGTTGCGTGTTCACAAAGAAACTTCGCAACCTTCCAAAAAACAAAACATCAAGTAAATGGGATTAGTCTTCGATAACAATACCCATGCTTCGTGCAGTACCTTCAACCATTAACATAGCAGCTTCCACTGAAGCAGCGTTAAGGTCTGGCATTTTAGTTTCAGCGATTTCGCGAACTTTATCACGCTTAACCGTTGCCACTTTTTTACGATTTGGTTCACCAGATCCTGATTGGATACCAGCTGCCACTTTAAGTAACACTGCTGCAGGTGGAGTTTTTGTAATGAAAGTGAAAGAACGGTCCTCGAATACTGAAATTTCAACTGGAATAATAAGACCAGCTTGATCAGCAGTACGCGCATTGAATTCTTTACAGAATCCCATGATGTTCACACCCGCTTGACCTAATGCAGGACCAACCGGTGGAGCTGGGTTAGCTTTACCAGCAGGGATTTGAAGTTTTACAACTTTAATAACTTTTTTAGCCACGAGACACACCTCCTTAAGTCCGTGATGTGGTAATTGGGTTGCCCCTCCCACTCAATATCTGTCTGTCAGCTAAGTGCCGATAACATTAAAATTATCAATACAGACGTCAACTAAAAGTATGACAGTCTGACCTATGAAATGATACCACTTTTAATTTTTTTAAGCAAGTAGTAATTAACAAAATCTGCGAAACATCTACCAATTGACATGTTATAGATCAATTACTGGAACTATAATTTTTGAATTTGTTCGAAATCTAGCTCCATAATTGTTTCGCGACCAAACATATCAACCGACACTTTTATTTTTCCTTTTTCCGTGTCAATTTCCTCAACACGCCCTTGGAAATGAGCGAACGGCCCTTCTAATACTTCAACAGCCTCACCAACAGTTATATCAACTTCTACAACCTTATCAGTCATACCCATTTGTTGTAGTAGACGATCTGCTTCCTCTGGTAGTAAAGGTGTTGGTTTTGCTCCTCCACCTGATGAGCCGATAAAGCCAGTAACGCCTGGCGTATTTCGTACTACATACCAAGAATCGTCTGTCATAATTAACTCAACTAACACATAACCAGGGAAAACTTTACGCATCATCGTGCGCTTTTTCCCATCTTTCATTTCTGTTTCCTCGTGCTCAGGAACAATTACACGGAAGATTTTATCTTGCATTCCCATTGTTTCTACACGTTTTTCTAGGTTTGCTTTTACACGGTTTTCATACCCTGAATACGTATGAACAACATACCAATTTTTCTCCATAACTACTAGGACTCCTCGTCCGTCCCTCCCTTACAAATAAAAGTGAAAATGAATCGCGATATGCTAAACGCATTCTTACTCTTTTCACAAACATCTCATTAGAAAAATATAGCTTTCGCTAATAGCCAGCGAAAGCCCGATGATATATACCGAAACTAGCATAGTCATCAATCACTACTATCATACTCTCCTAGTAGCATCCTTATCATCATGAGCGTATTTTACTGACCTTCACTTCACCATGTTATCAAACCAATAGATAAAGTTTTCTGCTGAATGAAGATAAAACAAACGAAAAAACCCGTTATTACAATGGACGGGCTATTTCAAAAATATGCTATTTACTAAATTATAAATCTAAGTACCAGCGGAATAATGATGAAACACCTAAGTCAACTAATACAAAAAATAAAGCCATAATGACAACAGTTGAAATTACAACGACTGTATATTTCGTTAGTTCTTTACTTTTTGGCCAGCTTGTTTTGCGCATTTCAGACATTACATCACTTAAAAAGCCTTTGATCTTGCCCATTCTAGCTTAACCTCCGAATCAATCATATCTGTCTATTTACATATCATTTTATAGCGTTTGTTTATGCATTGTATGTTCATTGCAATGCGAGCAAAATTTCTTTAATTCGAGACGTACAGTTGAACCTTCTTTAGCTGGGAACGTGTAATTTCTCGACCCGCATTTCTCGCAATTTAGCACGACTTTTTTTGCCATATACTCACCTTTTTCGGCACTTTGTCTTTTTAAGACTAACACCTATATTTGTCAATGTCAATAAAGGCCTATATGGACTAAGACATTTCCTCAAGGACCAAATGTCGCTCTAATTTGCGCTTGACCCGCTGCAATGCATTATCAATCGATTTCACATGGCGATTTAATTTCTCAGAAATTTCATGATAAGACTGACCATCTAGATATAAAGCTAAAACTTGTAGTTCTAATTCACTTAAAATCTCACTCATCTTTTCTTCTAAATAGCCGAACTCTTCTCTATGAATCATCAATTCTTCTGGATCGTCCATAATAGCACCTGTTAGCACATCCATTAGCGTTCGGTCTGATTCTTCATCAAATATAGGCTTGTCCAAAGAGATATAGGAGTTTAGTGGAATATGCTTTTGCCTAGTAGCTGTTTTAATCGCCGTGATGATCTGCCTTGTAATACACAGCTCTGCAAAAGCCCTAAAAGAAGCCAGTTTATCGCCTTTAAAATCACGGATCGCTTTATATAAACCGATCATACCCTCTTGCACGATGTCTTCCTTATCTGCTCCAATTAAAAAATAGGACCTTGCCTTCGCTCTTACTAACAAACGGTATTTCGTAATTAAGTAATCCAACGCATCTGTATTACCTTGATGCACCATTTCAATAAGTTCTTCATCATTGAATCGTTCAAAATCTTGTGTCACTTGTACAATGCTATTTTTAAACATGGTATCACCTCAGCCACAACAGATAATTAGGAACAGTATAACGGAATTGGAAAATATGCGTCAATCTATCATTTCAATCCTCGTCGCCATTTTTCAAAAGCAAGTGCAACATCTGGCTTTAATTCTATACGAGAAGGCGGCTTACTTTCTTGTTTGCGCCTCACGTCATGTGAAATTTTATGTTGGATAATGCTTGTATCAATTTCTAACTCTCTAGCCGATTTCCTTAGAGCACCATTACCAAAGATAACGCTTTGCTCTGCCATATCGGACGTTGCTACATGTATCTGTACATTTCTAGCCTTTAGTTCACGCGTCATTTTTTCTATTCGTTCATCTGCTGTTTCATTTTTACGGGTATAAATGACTTCTACATCATTTTCTATATAAGATTGCTCAACTCCTGGTACAAGATGTGCGTCAAAAACGATAATTACGCGCCAGTCCATAGCCGCTTTATATTCAGCCATAACTTCTATCAGCTTTCTGCGCGCATCCTCAAAATTTGTATCACGCAATGGCCGCAGCTCTTTCCAAGATCCAATCATATTATAGCCATCAACAAGCAAAATGTTTTTCATTGTTACTCATTCGCTTCTTGACGTTTACGATACACTTCATACATTAAAAGCGCTGCAGCAACTGATGCGTTTAATGATGTGACATGCCCAACCATTGGTAAGTGATATAAAAAATCGCATTTTTCTTTTAATAAACGACCCATTCCCTTGCCCTCACTACCAATAATGATGGCTAACGGTAATGTGGCATCCATTTTTCGATAATCCACCGAGCCCTTCGCATCTGTACCAGCGATCCATACACCTCGTTCTTTTAATTCATCAACCGTTTGAGCAAGATTATTCACACGTACAACTGGAACATGTTCAATAGCACCTGTGGATGCTTTTGCTACTACAGCTGTTAAACTAACAGATCGACGCTTTGGAATAATAATACCATGTGCTCCGATAGCATCAGCCGTTCGCATAATAGACCCTAGATTATGAGGATCCTCTAGCTCGTCTAAAATTAGGAAAAAAGGATCTTCCTGTTTATTGGCTGCAGCTGCAAATAAATCCTCAAGTTCAGCATACTTATAAGCGGCAACAGATGCAACAATTCCTTGATGATTAGCACTCGATAATTGATCGACTTTCTTTTTTGGGACAAACTGAACTATTACACCACGTTCTCGGGCTAAATCTAGCAATTCATTCACACCAGATTTTTTGACACCTTCTGCAATCCATACTTTATTCATATCGCGGCCTGAACGAAGTGCTTCTAACACTGGGTTTTTACCGGCAATAATTTCACCATTTTGTTCTGCCATTATTTAGACACTCCCTTTGATTCCTCGATTATTTGAATAGCATATGCAATGATTTCATACACGCGTTCTAGTTCATTTAATAAATATAAACTACCAAGCACTGCCTCAAAGCCTGAGCTATTACGATAGGTTTGGACATCTGTATTTTTTGGTACAGAGCCGGATTTGGCATTGCGTCCACGACGGAACACAGCCAATTCCTCCTCTGTTAAATAATTTTCATCCATCATGCGATGAACGATCATAGATTGCGCTTTTGCTGAAACATAACGAGTTGCCTCTCGATGCAGCGTATTCGGCTTTACACGGCCAGAACGTAGCAAATGCTCACGTATTTTTTGTTCTAATACGGCATCCCCCATATAGGCTAATGCCAGCGCATTTAATTGCTTAACATCTTCATTGCGAAGTTTATCCAACTTTATTACCCTCGTTTCCATCTAGTTCCTTGTCGTGTATCTTCTAAAATGATACCCTGGGCTTGCAAATGGTCACGGATCTCATCAGAACGAGCAAAATCACGGTTTTTACGTGCCTCTACGCGCTCTTGTAGCAATGCTTCAATTTCTTCGTCTAATAGCTCTTCTTCTTTTACAAATTCAATACCTAAGACGTCGCCTACTACTTCAAAAGTTTCCATAAATGTTTCTAAAACTTTCTTGCAAGTATTTGCTTCATTTAAGTAAATATTAGCAATACGTGCTACCTCGAATAATACTGAAATAGCGTTTGCAGTATTAAAGTCATCATCCATTGCCTCTTCAAACTGTGCTTTTTGTTCAGCAATTTTGCTCAGCCATTCTTCAGAGTGATCACCTAAGCTTGCTGTAGTTGTAAGACGATGCTTCACATTATTGTAAGCTGTACGAATGCGTTCTAAGCCCGTTGCAGCAGCTTCTACTAAATCTTTAGCAAAGTTAATTGGGTGACGATAATGAACCGATAGCATAAAGAAACGTAGTATCTGTGGATCAATTTGTTTACGAATATCATTAACAAGAATGAAATTGCCAAGAGATTTAGACATCTTTTCATTATCGATATTAATATACCCGTTATGCATCCAATAACGTGCAAATGTTTTATCGTTATGTGCTTCTGATTGAGCAATTTCATTTTCATGGTGAGGGAAAGTTAAATCTTGCCCACCAGCATGAATATCAATAGTATCTCCTAAATGCTCACGAGCCATTACAGAACATTCAATATGCCAGCCTGGACGACCATCTCCCCATGGACTTTCCCAGAAGATCTCACCCGGCTTCGCAGCTTTCCATAAAGCAAAATCTAATGCATCATCTTTTTTCTCGCCTGCTTCAATACGAGCACCGATTTTTAAATCGTCTACTGATTGATGCGATAATTTACCATAACCATCAAACTTACGTGTGCGATAATACACATCCCCAGCAGATTCATAAGCATAGCCTTTATCAATTAATACTTGAATAAATTGAATGATATCGTCCATATGCTCTGTTACACGTGGATGAACATCCGCTTTTTTGCACCCTAGTGCTGTAACATCCTCAAAGTACGCAGCAATAAAGCGCTCTGTTAATTCATGCACTTCTTCGCCTAACTCATTTGCTGCCTTAATGATTTTATCGTCTACATCCGTAAAATTGGATACGAATTTTACATCATAGCCTTTATATTGAAAATAACGGCGAACTGTATCATACACAATGACAGGACGTGAATTTCCAATATGGATATAGTTATAAACAGTCGGACCGCAAACATACATTTTAACTTTTCCTTCTTCCAGCGGTACGAAGGTTTCCTTTTGTCTTGTTAATGAGTTAAATATTTGAATACTCATTGTGTTTCTCTCTCCTTTTGTAAGCGTTCGATTTCCTGCTGCAATTCAGTGATTTGCTTCTCGAAAACTTGACAACGTTCTTCCACAGGATCAGGTATATTTTGATGATCTAGTTTTTTCTCTAGACGAACTCCATCCTTAATTACTATTTTACCAGGAATACCGACAACTGTAGCGTTTGGCGGTACTTCTTTTAAAACAACTGATCCCGCACCAATTTTACTATTCTCACCAATTGTGATAGACCCTAATACTTTCGCGCCCGTTGCAACAAGCACATTGTCCTCTAACGTAGGATGTCGTTTTCCTTTTTCTTTCCCTGTACCACCTAATGTTACACCTTGATACAAAGTAACATTATTACCAATTTCGCATGTTTCACCAATGACAACACCCATACCATGGTCTATAAAGAAACGACGACCAATTTTTGCACCTGGGTGAATTTCGATTCCCGTAAAGAAACGGCTAATTTGCGAAATGGCACGAGCTATAAAATAAAAACGTCTTTTAAAGAACCAATGCGCCACTCGATGCGCCCATGTCGCATGCAAACCAGAATAGGTTAACACCACTTCAAATACACTACGCGCTGCTGGATCATTCTCAAAAATTGTTTCCACATCTTCCTTCATTCTTTTAAACACAAAAACTCCCCCTTTTCATGTTGGTCTTGCTCAAATCCTTTGAAATCCTACACACTAAAACGATAGCAATTGCCAATTTCCTTCAGATTCCCTGCGTAGATGATGTGGTATTGACGCCTCCTTGTAAATTAATGAAGCCTGCATCATTGCCTTTTTCTAAAAAATAAAAAGCGCCCCTATCATTCCCAAAAGGGAATGACAGAGACGCTTAAAATGCGTGGTTCCACTCTGTTTGAAGGCAAAGATGCCTTCCACTCTGGACGTTCTTTAACGGGAACGACTCGATAAAGCCTACTATAGTTCAGCTCTATGCTCAAAGGTGCATTTCAGTTTTGCCTGGGCTCAGACCACTTTCAGCCGGTGATGGTCCTCTCTTAAGAGCATGCGCCACTTACTTCTCCTTATCAACGCTTTTTCAATGTAAATACATTTTACAACGAAAGAATGAATTGTCAATAAATTTCTCTTTATTGGGCAAATTTTTCTACGCGGTCAATTGTTTTCTCTTTACCAATTAAACAAATCGCATTTGGTAACTCTGGTCCATGCGTTTCACCTGTTGTTACAACACGAATTGGCATAAATAGATTTTTACCTTTATGACCTGTTGCTTTTTGCACAGCTTTAATAGCAGCTTTTACTGCATCTGGTGTAAATTCTTCTAATTGCTCAAGCTCTGCTTTAAATGCTGCCATTACTTCAGGCACTTGCTCTCCCGCTAAAACCTCTTTTGCTTCTTCATCATATTCAATATGGTCGTTAAAGAATAGGCTAGATAACTCCACAATCTCTGCCCCAAAGCTCATTTGATCGTGATAAAGTGCGATTAAATCCGTCGCCCATGCATATTGCTCTGCCGTAAGTTCTTCAGGTAATAGCTCTGCTTTTTGCAAGTGTGGTAAAGACAATGCTACGACTTCTTCTAAAGATAGTTTTTTAATATATTGATTATTCATCCATGTCAGCTTTTGCTTATCGAACATAGATGGTGATTTAGAAAGACGTTTTTCATCAAAGATTTTAATAAACTCTTCTTTCGAGAAGATCTCTTCTTCCCCTTCTGGAGACCATCCAAGTAGCGCAAAGAAGTTGAACATTGCTTCAGGAAGATATCCTAAATCTTTATATTGCGTGACAAATTGAATAATTGATTCATCACGTTTAGATAGCTTTTTACGATTTTCATTAATAATTAATGTCATATGACCGAAGCGTGGATATTCCCAGCCAAATGCATCAAAAATCATCATTTGTTTTGGCGTATTCGATAAATGCTCTTCTCCACGGAAAACATGCGAGATTTCCATAAAGTGATCGTCTAGCACAACCGCATAGTTATATGTTGGAATACCATTTGCTTTTACAAGTACCCAATCACCAATGTCTTTAGATTCAAATGTAACTGGTCCACGAACTAAATCTTCAAACTCATAAGTTACATTTTCAGGAACACGCATACGGATTGTATATGGCTCGCCCGCTGCTTCTTTAGCTGCGACTTCCTCTGCTGATAATTGACGACATGTCCCATCGTAAGTAGGGGCCGCTACACCCCTTGCTTTTTGTTCTTCACGTGATGCTTCAAGCTTTTCTGATGAACAGAAACATTTGTAAGCAACACCTTGTTCTAATAATTTCTCAGCGTGCTCTTTGTAAATATCAAGACGTTCCATTTGACGATAAGGCGCATAAGGTCCACCAATATCAATGGACTCATCATATTCAATACCTAACCATTTTAGGTTATCTAGCTGAGATGCTTCTCCGCCCTCTACATTACGTTCAATATCCGTATCTTCAATACGTACAATGAATTTACCGTTATGATGTTTTGCATATAAATAATTGAATAATGCTGTACGCGCTCCACCGATATGTAAAAAACCTGTTGGAGATGGCGCGTAACGAACGCGAACTTCTTTCGTCATATTAAAAGCCTCCTAAATTTTCGATCAAAAAATTGACTTTGTTCATTTTACCACTCTGTTACAGGAAATAAAAGCGGAGTTAATCCGCATTTATTTCTTCATCAATAGAATTGTGGCCATAGCCGCTATACCTTCCTCACGACCTGTAAAACCTAAACGTTCAGTTGTCGTTGCCTTTACATTGACTTGAGACGGCTCTGCATGAAGCAATTCAGCGATGCGATTTTGCATCTGTTCAATATAAGGCGCCATTTTGGGACGCTGTGCCATAATTGTACAATCTACATTCCCTAACACATAGCCTTTGTCCTCAACAATTTTCCAAATATACGCTAATAGTTTTGCTGAATCAGCGTCTTTAAAGGCTGGGTCCGTATCTGGAAAATGGCGGCCGATGTCTCCTTCTCCAATTGCCCCTAGAGCTGCATCCGTAACCGTGTGTAAAAGAACATCTGCATCAGAATGCCCTACTAGCCCTTTTTCATGCGGAATCGTGATACCGCCAATAATTAATGGACGACCTTCTTCAAATGCATGTACGTCAAAACCTTGTCCAATTCGAAACATATGATAGAGAGACTACTTTAGCAAAACATGTGGATCAAACAAGCTCCTTGCCTGCTGTAATCGCAGTCTCATTCACCTTCTTTCACTTTTATATTTACTCACTATTATACCCTCACATTTTAACATATTTCCTAGGAAATTGAGCTGATAGCAAATAGTGAGCATTTCCCTCACTTACATCTCAGCATAAGTTTGCGTCTTGCTCTATAAACATTGGTTAAATCAAGATAAAATCCCATTAGCAACAATCGCCAATGAGATTTTTAAATTACTATTCGTTTATTTGCAATGCTCGTTTACGTAAAATAGCTTCACCAAATATTAAATCTTCCTGTGTCGTCATTTTGACATTTTCATAGCTACTTTCGACAATATGCACTGCATGACCCAAGCGTTCAACTAACATAGCTTCATCTGTACCAAGAAAGCCCACCTTCTCAGCAACATCCTCTGCCTCCACAATTAAATCAAATTGGAAGGCTTGTGGCGTTTGAATCATCCATAAGCTATCACGATCGACTGTTTCTTCGATAATACCATTACGAACCTTTTTCATTGTATCCTTCGCTCGAACCCCCGCAATAGCTGCACCAAACTCATGAGCACTTTGTACAAGGCTAGCGATAATATCATGTGTAATAAAAGGCCGAGCTGCATCGTGGACAAGCACAATATCTACCTGCTGCATCTCTTTCATACATGAATGAACGGAATGCTGTCGCTCAGCACCGCCATCAGGTAAGCCCTTCACTTTTGTAATCTCAAATTGCTCTAGCAATTCTTGAATATAAGTACGTTCTTCTGGTTTTACAGCCAGCCAAATACCAGTGCAAAAAGGATCTTGTTGAAACACTTCTAGCGTGTGGATCAGAATAGGCTTCTCTAAAAGTTTTAAAAACAATTTATTTTGTCCCGCACCCATGCGTTTTCCGCTTCCTGCCGCAGGTAGTACTACTTCATATTGCATTTTTCCACATCCTAATCGTCCTTCGGCTTGGCAAATATCATTCGACCCGCTGATGTTTGCAGCACACTCGTTACTGTCACAGTAATGGCCTGTCCGATATAACTACGGCCACCTTCAACAACAATCATTGTTCCATCATCTAAATAGGCAACCCCTTGATTATGCTCTTTACCATCCTTGATGACCACAACCTGCATGTCTTCACCTGGGATTACAACAGGCTTCACCGCATTCGCTAAATCATTAATATTTAATACTTTCACATGATGGAGCTCACAGACTTTATTCAAGTTAAAATCATTTGTGACAATCTGTGTGTCATTCCCCATTTTCTTTGCAAGACGTACAAGCTTTAAATCCACCTCTTGTACATCCTCAAAATCTTCATCCGTAATTTCAACTTTTGTCTTACGTTCATCTTGTAATTTTCTTAAAATATCTAATCCACGACGTCCTCTTGTACGTTTTAACGTATCGGAAGAATCGGCAATATGCTGCAGCTCTGTAAGGACAAATTGAGGTACGACTAAGACTCCTTCTATGAAGCCAGTTCCAGAAATATCAGCAATACGACCATCAATAATAACGCTCGTATCTAACAGCTTATAACTCCCTCGTATTTCTTGAATTTCAGCACCTTCAGCAGCCTTTTTCTTTGTATTATTACTACGTAAAGTAAAAAGCTGTATTAATTCATCTCTTTTTCTAAAACCTAAACGGAACCCTAAATAACCTAATACAAATGACAGAATAATAGGGAGTACTTCTGTAATTACAGGGAATTGCACACTATCGATGGCGAAGCCTAAAAAATAAGCTACAATCAGTCCCATGATTAAACCAAGCGTACCAAAAAATAAATCACCGATAGGCACCTTAAACAGGACCTCTTCCATCCAGCTAATGAGCTTCACAAAATAATCGGAAAATGCAAAAGACAGTGTAAATAGTAAAAGCGCGCCTAATGCTACTGATACATAAGGATTATCTAGCCAAGGATTAGATGATAAATGAAGCAATTCGTATAATGGCGGTAAGAAAACAAGGCCCAATGCTCCCCCAATCAGTAAAAAGGCAATTTGAACAAATTTTTTCACAAGCTGTCACCTCCTATTGTTAGTTAAGATTATACATAGTTTACTGTAGAAAATCCTTCATGAGCTCATCAAATTATCATTATTTTTGATGTTCATTCACAGGGATAAATCATTTAGACATCATTCTTTCCAACCTCTATCTTACTGTGTTTTCGATGACACTCTTGCATGACTTTATCTTGCTATTATCTAGGACGCCTATCCCCTTACTTGAGTTTCCGATTTTAATGTTAAAAATGACGGAAAATGCATGTCAGAATGGTATCCAACATGCACAATTTCCCTTTACAACTCTCTAAAGCATGCATTTAATGCATCTTTGATCGTTTCTACTCCAACTATTTCTATTCCCTGTGGAAAATCCCAACCACCAATATTGGAGGCAGGTATGAAAGCTCTTTTAAACCCAAGCTTTGCCGCTTCAATAACACGCTGTTCAATCCGTGATACTCGACGTACCTCACCTGTCAGCCCTACTTCACCAATAAAGCAGTCCGTTGCTCGCACAGCTTGATCTTTAAAGCTTGAGACAATACTTGTCAACACCGCTAAATCAATTGCTGGCTCATCCAATTTGACACCACCAGCAACTTTAATATATGCGTCCTGGGCTTGTAGCATGAGACCCATCCGTTTTTCTAGCACTGCCATTAGCAATTGCACTCGGTTTTGATCGACACCCGTTGCCATGCGTTTAGGGTAATTGAAGCTTGTAGGTGTTACTAAAGATTGAATTTCGACAAGGATGGGTCTTGTCCCCTCCATTGATGCAACAATAGTGGAACCCGCTGCTCCTTGTGACCGCTCCTGCAAAAATAATTCAGAAGGATTCAGCACTTCCTTTAATCCCCCTTGAAGCATTTCAAATATCGCAATTTCATTGGTAGAGCCGAAGCGGTTTTTTTGGCTGCGTAGAATACGATGATTATGATGTCTTTCTCCTTCAAAATATAACACTGTATCAACCATATGCTCTAAAATACGAGGTCCGGCAATTTGCCCCTCTTTCGTTACATGCCCGACCAAGAAAATAGCAATGCCTTTTGTCTTGGCGATTCGCATCAGCTCTGCCGTACATTCACGAACTTGCGATACACTACCTGGTGCACTTGTTACTTCTGGATGAAAGACGGTTTGTATGGAATCGACAATGACAAATTTCGGTTGTACTTCATCAATGGTTTGGTTTAAAAATTCGAGATTCGTCTCGGAATATATGTAAAGCTCTTGAGAAACCACTCCTAGACGCTCTGCTCGTAATTTTGTTTGACGAATGGATTCCTCTCCAGAAATATAGAGCACACGATGCCCTTTATTCGAAAGTAATGCTGAAACTTGTAGTAATAGTGTAGATTTCCCAATCCCCGGATCTCCCCCGATTAATACGAGCGAACCGGGTACAATACCACCACCCAATACGCGATTCAGTTCGCCCATTTCCGTCGCTACACGGGATTCTTCAGTCGCTTCGACCTGAATGATTGGGAGAGCCTTTTGGGTAACTGTAGCAGAATGCTGGAATGCTCCTCGTGGTCCTTTTGCGACCATCTCAACTTCTTCCACCATCTTATTCCATTCCCCACACCCTGGACATCTTCCCATCCATTTTGCAGTTTCATAGCCACAGCCTGAACATACAAACTTTGTTTTTTTCTTTGCCAAATTGCTTTCACCTCGAATATTTGTTCTTATCATTAATTGTACAGAAAAAAAGACAGCTTGGCACTTAAAGCCTCGCTGTCTTTGCATAAAATTATTTAGAGATGGATACACCCTCTTTTTTCTTTACAATAAACTCACCGTCTACATAATCAATGATAACCTGATTACCCTTCTCTACATTACCTTTCAGCAATTCTTCTGATAATCGATCCTCTACTTGTTTTTGTAATGCACGGCGTAACGGACGAGCACCATATTGAGGGTCATAGCCTTCCTCAGCAATTTTCTCAAGTGCTGCATCAGTTAGCTCCAACGAAATATCTTGCTCTTTTAAGCGTTTTGTTAGTGCATTGCCCATCATTGCAATGATTTCTTTTAAATGCTCTTTATCTAATGCGTGGAAGACAATCATTTCATCGATACGGTTTAAGAACTCTGGACGGAATGCTTTTTTCAATTCTTCTAGCATCGTACCCTTCATATCTTTATGCTTAGATTCTGCTCCACCTACATTGAAACCAAGGCTCTTTTGATATTTTAAAGCATCGGCACCAACGTTTGAAGTCATAATGACTACTGTATTACGGAAGTCTACTACACGGCCCTTAGAATCTGTTAAACGGCCATCTTCAAGAACTTGCAGTAGAATATTGAAAACATCTGGATGTGCTTTTTCAATTTCATCTAATAATACGACCGAGTATGGTTTACGGCGAACCTTTTCAGTCAATTGACCACCATCATCAAAGCCCACATAGCCTGGAGGTGAACCTACTAAACGAGAAGTCGAATGTTTCTCCATGTACTCAGACATATCGACACGAATCATCGCATCTTCATCGCCAAACATCACTTCAGCAAGTGCTCTTGCCAACTCTGTTTTACCAACACCTGTAGGTCCTAAGAAAATGAATGAGCCGATTGGTCGTTTTGGATCTTTTAAGCCTGCTCTTGCACGACGGATCGCACGAGAAATCGCTTCTACCGCTTCTCCTTGCCCTACTACACGTTTGTGTAACTCTTCTTCAAGTTGTAATAACTTCGAAGATTCCTCGGAAGCAATTTTAGCTACTGGGATTCCTGTCCACATTGATACAACCGCTGCAACATCATCCACAGTCACTTTAGATTCCGCTTTGCCTTGCTCTTCTTTCCAATTTTTTCGTGTAGCTTCAATTTCATCTTTCAGCTTTTGCTCTGTATCTCTTAGAGAGGCAGCCTTTTCAAATTCTTGGCCTGATACGGCTGCATTTTTTTCAGAGCGCACATTTTCAAGTTTATCTTCAAGTGCCTTTAAGTTTGGTGGCACTGCAAATGAACGTAAGCGGACTTTGGAACCTGCCTCGTCGATTAAGTCAATTGCTTTATCTGGTAGGAATCGGTCTGAAATATATCTGTCACTCATTTTAGCCGCTGCTTCAATCGCTTCATCTGTAATTTTTACACGGTGATGCGCTTCATAACGGTCACGTAAGCCTTGAATAATTAGAATCGCTTCTTCCACTGTTGGTTCATCCACTTGGATTGGTTGGAAGCGACGCTCTAATGCTGCATCCTTTTCAATATATTTGCGGTACTCGTCTAATGTTGTTGCACCAATACATTGAAGCTCACCGCGTGCTAAAGATGGTTTTAAAATATTGGAGGCATCAATTGCACCTTCTGCACCACCTGCACCGATTAATGTATGCAATTCATCGATGAATAAAATGATGTTGCCAGCTTGGCGAATTTCATCCATCACCTTTTTCAAACGATCTTCAAATTCACCACGATATTTAGTACCTGCAACAACCGTCCCCATATCTAAAGTCATGACACGTTTGTCACGTAGGATTTCTGGTACTTCATTATGGATAATTTGCTGTGCTAACCCTTCAGCAATCGCTGTTTTACCAACACCTGGCTCACCAATCAATACAGGGTTATTTTTCGTACGACGCGATAACACTTCAATCACACGTGTAATTTCCTTGCTTCGACCAATAACAGGGTCCAATGTGCCTTCACGTGCAATTTGTGTTAAATCACGTGCTAGGCTATCTAAAGTTGGGGTATTGGCAGCTTGAGCTGCTTGTTGCCCAGATTGTGCATTATCGTTGTTACCTAATAGCAATAATACTTGCTGACGTGCTTTATTTAAGCCGACACCCGCATTGTTTAAGACGCGAGCTGCCACGCCTTCACCTTCACGAATAAGCGCTAATAATAAGTGCTCTGTGCCGATATACGAGTGACCTAATTTACGTGATTCATCCACAGATAGTTCAATTACTTTCTTAGCTCTTGGCGTATAGTGAACAATTGGGCCGACATCTTCTTTACCTTTACCAACTAATTCCTCAATACCAGCTTCAATCATTTGAGGACTAATATCAATGGCTTCTAACGCTTTCGCAGCAATACCGCCGCCTTCACGTATAAGCCCTAATAGAATGTGCTCTGTTCCAATAGATTCGTGCTTCCAACGAATAGCCTCTTCCTGAGCAAGCTGTAATACTTTTTGCGCGCGTTGTGTAAAACGATTAAACATCATATAAATCCTCTCCTTTTTCCCCATTTATAGGCTTATTCGCATATTCTTGAGATAATGCCTCACGGAGCATTTCCGCTCGGACACGATCCCGTTCAGCAGGGGGCAGTGCCTCACCTGCATAGTGCTGTAAAAAACCTGGTTGCATACTAACAACACATTCATTTAAGGTTGTTGCTTGAATCCCATCAATTAACTGTAGATCTACTCCTAAACGAACATTAGATAGACAGGTAGCGGCTTCCTCACTTGTTAGAATTCTCGCATGTGTAAGGGTACCTAAAGCCCGATATACTCTATCTTCTAGAGCAAGCTCTGCCTTTTCCATCAACTTCCCTCTTGCGTGTCGCTCTTTTTGGATAATCTTTTCAGCGACACTTTGTATGTCTGCTAAAATGTCTTCTTCTGTCTTCCCAAGTGTAATTTGATTCGACACTTGATAAACATTTCCTAAATTTTCGCTGCCTTCCCCATATATACCTCTTACAGTCATTCCTAAGCGAGTCATGGCATTAATAATTTGATTCATTTGCCCGGTTAATGTCAGTGCGGGTAGATGCATCATGACCGATGCGCGAAGACCCGTGCCAATATTCGTCGGACAACTTGTTAAATAGCCAAAAGTATCTCGAAAGGCATACGGTAATACTTTCTCTAGGATACGATCAATTTTATTTGCTTGTTCATAGGCACTTTGAAGTTGAAAGCTTGCTGTCATACATTGAATGCGTAAATGATCCTCTTCATTCACCATAATGCTAACGGATTCATCTTCAGAAAGAAGTATGGAGCCTACTTGCTCTTTTTTAGCCAGCTGTGGACTAATCAAATGCTTTTCTACAAGAATTTGACGCTGTAGAGGCGTTAAATCCTTAATAGCAAAATAAGCATAATCATTTTGAAGCGTTGGGCTATCACTTATTGCATGTGTAACTGCCTGTTCCACCTGCAATGCCTCATTCTCTGAGAAAGCTAATGGAAATCGATAGCCATCTAAATTTCGAGCAAGGCGAATACGTGTACTAATGACAATATCTGAATAATCATCCTTGATATGCATCCACGTTGGGGTCGCACGCTCTAAAAATGAATCAATCATCATGACACATCACCACCTTCAAATTGTAGATGCTTCTCTAGCTCTTTAACTTCATCACGAAGCTTCGCCGCCTCCTCAAATTGTTCTTCAGCTACAGCGGCCTTCATACGCTTGCGGATATCCTCTATTTGCTTTTTAATGACATACACATTACTGCGAGCACCAGGCATTTTACCAATGTGTTGGGGGCCTGCCTGTATGCGATTAAAGAGCTTAGGCAAATGCTCACTAAAGGTGTCATAACAGCTCGGGCATCCAAATTTACCTTCTTTTAAAAATTGTTTATACGAAAATCCACATTGTGGGCATGTTTGCTGTTGTGGTTGAACTTGTTGTTTTTCTCCCACCTTTTGCCATGTAGGCGAGCCGAACCAGTTCGACAATAGCTGTTGAATAGACACTGGCTCTTGTTTAAACTCTGCATGAAATGGATGGAACTGTGAGGCGCAGACGTCACAATAATGGTGCTCCACCTTTTGCCCATTTTGAACTTGTGTTACTGTAACTGTCGCATTACGTTGCTTACAATGTTCGCATATCATTTCCATCACCTCACTATTTTTGCTGTTCATATTTGATTGTTGTCAGCATTGCTCGCAAGATCTTTGCTCGAATAGTATCTCTTAAAGGGAGATGTAAATCGATTGTGGAGCGATCAATTGCTGCTAACATTAATTTCGCTTCTCGTTTTGAAATTACCTGCTCATCGATGAGCCGATATACTAAATCTTCTGCCATCGTTTGAGATGCTCCACCTTCTATTTGTCTGAGAACATCGTCGATTAAATCAATCTGTGAATGCGCGCGGACACGTAAAATTCGTATGTACCCACCACCACCACGTTTGCTCTCAACAAGGTAACCTCGCTCGGCAGTAAATCTTGTATTAATTACATAATTTATTTGTGATGGCACACATTGAAATTTATCAGCAATCTCACTCCGTTTAATTTCAATATGCCCTTCTCCACCTAATTCAAGTACTTGCTTTAAGTAACCTTCTATGATGTCTGATATATTACGCATTTTAGGAATACACCTCGCTTGCTTCACTGACTTTGACTATCTTTGACTTTCTTTTAGTATATTATACAAAACGCTTCAAAAAAATTGCAATGATTTCGCCCATAGAAAAGTGAAAAGTCTTAAAGTGCCTATTTTAGTACGAAAAACAGTGCTTTTTCAGTCAAATCTGCACGGGTTATAATTTGCTCATATACCTAATGTACCCTTATTAGTCATAGAAAAAACGCAAGCATATGCAACTAGCATATACTTGCGTCTATGAAAATTATACCCAACGACCAACAATTGGATAACGCCAAGGCTCATCAGACAATGCTTTTACGATACCGATAATTGGTACAACAAATAACATGATGCCGAAAATGATTAAAAACGGTAACCCAATAAGAACAAAACTTAAAACAACTGAGATAGCGATTAAAATACCCATAACAATTTGGAAGAGCAATGCTTGAATAGAAATCGCCTTCACTTCCTCATCCGAACTAATTAAGAAGAAAATAATAGGTACTAACCATGGCGCAAAAAATGCACTTGCGTGTATGATTACTTTAGACCATTTAGTCTCCATATATATCAACCCTTTCTTTGTACTTTGTCTATGTTTTATGTACTACTATTTACGGAACTATACCCGTAATAGTTTCACATTAAATAAGATTTATTAAATTTTTTTTGGAAGGCTGTGATGAGAGATGGAATTTAACAACACATTAGCAAACGAATATGAAAAGGGTATTCGTCGTACATTGCCAAGCTATGATGCCATGCTACGTTTAATACAAACCTTTTATCATTCTATACTCCCAGATAAAGCTGATATGTTAATTGTCGGTGCAGGAAGCGGCAATGAAATTTTACAGCTTGCAGATGGAAGGTCCGACTGGTCATTCACAGGTATTGATCCATCAGAGTCCATGCTCAGCATAGCAAAGGAACGTCTACACGCTCTACCCAATACACTGTCTTTCCACCAAGGAACAATACTAGATACTCAATTACCCTCCATAAAATACGATGCAGCAAGTTGTGTTCTCGTTCTGCATTTTATTCTGGGTTATGAAGAAAAGCTATCTACATTAGAAGAAATCGCAAGACATTTAAAGCCTGGAGCACCGTTTGTCCTTGTCTCAAAATATGGTCAGCCCGGCTCTTTAGAAACTGAACTACAATTTGATTTATGGCGTTCCTATTGGCTACAACATACAAAGCTTTCTGCATCTGATGTAGCAGAGATGGAAAAATCCATTCGCTCCCTTTCGTTTATGCGTGAAGAGGATATTTTAACACTGCTACAAAAGGCGGGCTTTACAAAACCTTCTAGATTTTTTGCCACTACTTTATTTGCTGGTTGGGTATGCTTTAAAGAGGGGCACTAAATAAAATTTTGTAGTAAATAATTTGAGGTGAAAACCGTGATAAGCACCATTGGTATTACAAAACAACAACAATTACTAAAAGATTTTCCATTGGAAGTTATACATCAGCAAGAATTTGAATGGTATTGGGTTGATTTTAATTGCCCTACAGCCGAAGAAGAATCATTATTAGATACATTTTTCCATTTCCATCCGCTTGCTATTGAAGATTGCTTAATGCGATTACAGCGCCCAAAGCTCGATTTCTATGATGATTTTCATTTCTTTGTTATTCATCGAGTAAATGAAGAGAACCTTGCTGCAGAAGAGGTTAATATTTTTGCCTCCAATAAATTTATTGTGACGTTCCATAAAAACCCTGTTCCTGAAATAGATAAGGTACAAAAGATACTAGCAAGCCAACCAAAAAATTGGGAACGGGGGACGGTTTATTTAACATATCAAACAATTGATAAAATCGTGGATAGCTATTTCCCTCTTGTTTATAAAATTGAAGATCATCTTAATGCACTTGAAGGCGAACTTACATACCAAAGCAACGTAAATGCCATGAAGATTGTCTTCGAATTCCGTAGCGATTTGCTTGACCTTAGACGCACTATTTTACCGATGCGAGATCTTTTATATCGAATTCTTAATTCTTACCGTTTTTCTTTAAACAAATCAGAAAGAGCTTATTTCGGGGATATATACGACCATCTCATTAAACTAACTGAAATGGTTGAATCCAATCGAGAACTGACAGCGGATATGCGTGATAACTATATGGCTATGAGCTCAAGTCGCATGAACGGCATTATGATGACTTTAACCATTGTATCAACTATCTTTATTCCACTTACTTTTATTGCTGGTGTATATGGCATGAACTTTGATAACATGCCTGAGCTTCATGGCCATTACAGCTATTTTATTGTACTAGGCTCTATGATTATTATTGCGATCTTTATGCTAGCTATCTTTAAACATAAAGGCTGGTTTAAATTATTTAAACCATAAAAAAAGCTGCTCGTTTTGTCATGAAACGAGCAGTCTCCTTTTTCAAGAAGTTAATAGGGTCCCCTATCATCAATTTTATTATCACCTTGCTGCGGAAATAAAAAGTATGCTAATACGCCTGATCCCAAAGTTGCACAGATTGTAATTAATAATTGCTCAACAGAGGGTACCTCAGCATAATAGTTTCGTAACATATAAACAGAGCCAATTGCGACAATAACCATGACTGGGATGACAAATTTAAAACGCTTTTTCTCCATATAATACCTCCTCTAATCCTTTTTTACATACAGTCTCTATCTTGCTAAACAGTTCGTATTTTACAGGTTTCCTATTTTAAATTCAAATTTACTTCGCTTCACTAATTGAACTGACAATTAAGTAAAAAAATAAAGAAATAACCAAATTTTTAACCAAATATTCAGCAAATAATAGTAAAATAGATTTAATACCAATTATTTATCAAATTTACAAACCTAACAAATTTCAAAAGGCTTTTTTACTTACAATTTATTATGGATATTAGGAATGGAGCAAATAATAATGAGTTGGTTTTCCAAAAACAGTAGTGCTAACTATTCAATTACATTAACACCTGAAAATTTTAAGAATGATGTACGACTAGATGTATCGAACTACCCAAATCTTCAAAAACAATTGCAACTTTTAAATTTAACAGTAGACGATTTAGCAATCATTAAACAACTACAACCGCTTGCAAAGGATCTCATCCCTGCAATGGTGGAGCAATTTTATGCTGCCATTAGTTTGAGCCAAGATCTAATCGATATTATTAATAGAACATCACATATTGACCGTTTGAAAATTACATTACATAAACATTTAAGTGATATTTTTGAGAGTCATATAAATGATGCCTACATTGCCGAAAGAAAGGCAATTGCCGAGACTCACGTGCGAATTGGTTTACAATCCAAATGGTATATTGCCTCATTCCAATCACTCACTTCTACATTCACAAATTTTGTGAGCGAAGTGGACATCTCAAAACAAGATGCCATTCGTGCTATAAATGCTTTTTGTAAAATCATTAATTTCGAGCAACAGCTTGTAATCGAGGCCTATGAAAATGAAGAAGAACGCATTCGCTCAGTAGCTGATGCAACAAAAAACTCTCTTGTTACAACCATTCAGAGTACAGCAGAGGAGCTCAACGCTATTAGTGAAGAAACAGCAGCATCACTATTGGTTATTTCCTCGCAGACAGATGATATTGCTGTGGCGACAAAGCAAGGATTGAGCTTCGTAGCAGATACCCAAGAAAAATCAAGACGTGGTCAACTGCAGCTTAAAGAACAAAATGATTTAATCCAAGTCATTTTACAAAGTGTCAACAGTCTGGAGGTAACGATGAATCAGCTACGTACCTCTTCTCAGAAAATTTCTGAGATTGTTGGACTTGTTACAGGTATTGCTGATCAAACCAATTTATTAGCCTTAAATGCTTCCATCGAGGCTGCTCGAGCTGGAGAACATGGGAAAGGTTTCGCGGTGGTGGCTGAGGAAGTACGCAAGCTTGCTGAGGAAACAAAAAATGCCGTACAAAATGTTTCGCACCTCATTAAAGAAACAGAAAGCAATATTACAACGATGGCCAATTCCGTTCTTAATGTGGATCAAAAAATTCAGCACAGTGTCAATACACAAGAGAATTTATCCAAGTCATTTAATGATATTGCCGATGCTGTTTCTGGCATTCAACAGCAATATGTCAACACATCAAGAGATATTTCAGCCATCTCTAATCTAATTACTGAATTATCACAGGGAGCTACGCTCGTTTCTTCTTCTTCTGACTCTCTTATTAATGTAGTTAATGAACTAAATATGTAAAATGAAAGGGAAATTCACTTTTAAAAGCGAATTTCCCTTTTCCTTAATGTGGTAATGCACGTTTTTGCTTACGGTGCTCTCGTCTTGCTGGCCCTGTTTCAAACAAACGTTTTTCTTCATCTGTTTCAGGATAAATCGCAGGAACTGGTACTGGTTTCCCTTCCTCATTTACTGCAACCATCGTAACAAAGGATTCTGTCGTTAATTTTTCCTCGCCAGTCTCAATATTACGAGAAACAACACGAACGTAAACTTCCATAGAAGAACGTCCTGTAGACGAAACAATACTCTCGATTTCAAGAATATCCCCTACATGTGCAGCCGATAAAAAATCAACCGAATCGATAGAGGCTGTAACTACGAGTCCCTTCGCATGTTTCATTGCTGTAATAGCAGCGATTTCATCAATATAAGCTAACACTCTTCCACCGAAAATAGAATTGTGATTATTTGTGTCTGGGGGTAATACGAGACGCGATTGAACCGTACGTGATTGGCTCATTGGTACAGCGTTGTTTGGCATAATACTTGCAACTTCCCTTCATGTAATGTTCTTTCGTCATCGTATCGCAGAAAAAGAGCTGATGCAAATTTAGAACGATTTTTTCATCGAAATAAATTTCATATCGCTCATTTCCTCAATGGCCCACTTAATTCCTTCTCGTCCATAACCACTCATCTTCACCCCACCATATGGCATGTTATCTACCCTGAATGTCGGAATATCATTAATAATGACAGCACCAGCCTGTAATTCGTCTGCAGCATATAAGGCATCTGACAATATATTCGTGTAAATACCCGCATTTAGACCAAGGTCCGACTCGTTCACAAGTCGAATCGCGTCGTCTAATGTTTCATATGAAACAATTGAGACGATTGGTGCGAATGTTTCCTGACAGACAATTCTCATGTCAGCTGTTACATTCGTCATAACTGTTGGTGTTAGAGTACGTTCTGTAAATTCGCCACCTGTTGCAATAACTGCCCCTTGTTCCCGTGCTTCCTCAACCCACGCTCGGATACGTTCTACCTCATTTGGATTAATCATGGCACTGACATCTGTCTTTGTATCTAACGGGTCTCCTACTATAAGTTTTTTCGTTTCTTCAACGAATGCTTCAGTAAATTCATCAATGATGGACGAATGCACATAAACACGCTGTAACGAAATACATACTTGTCCAGCAAAGTTGAAAGCACCGCTTACGCAACGACTGACAATTTTATGAATTGGCGTCGATGGTTCGACAATCACGGCTGCATTAGAACCTAGCTCTAACGTTACTTTACGCAAACCGACCTTTTCTTTAATGCTCAAACCAACTTTACTACTGCCTGTAAAGGTTACTTTTTTGACGTATGGATGCGTAACAAGTGTATCACTAAGCTCGCCACCACTTCCTGTTACGATCTGTAACGCGCCATCAGGTAATCCTGCTTCACGAAAAATTTCAGCCATCACAATAGCACTTAACGGCGTTTGTGTTGCTGGCTTTAATACAACCGTATTACCTACTGCAAATGCTGGGCCTAATTTATGTGCCACTAAATTGAACGGAAAATTAAACGGCGTAATGGCTGAGATTACACCCAATGGTTCTCGTTTTGTCCAGCCTATACGATCTCCAGCTCCAGGTGCTGCATCCATCGGAACAGTCTCACCTTTAGACTGTTTAGCTCCCTCTGCCGCAAATTGATAGGTTGCGATTGTACGGTCAATTTCGGCTAATCCTGCTACTATAGGCTTCCCTGCCTCTAATGCTAAAATTTCGGCAAATTCTTCTTTACGTTGTCGCATAATCTCAACAACTTTATATAATATTTCGGCACGTTCGTAGGCTGTAGTCTTTTTAAACGATTGGAATGCCTGCTGTGCACCTTCGATTGCTCTCTCTACATCTTGTATCGATGCTTTTGCTACCTGAGCAATAACCTCACCACTATACGGAGATGTTAGCTCATAGCTTTCCTTGGCATCTTGCCACTGACCATTCATCCATAGTTTTGTTTCCTTCATCCTTCAAATGCACCTCCAAATAATCAAGTTCTCCTTTATTCTATCATGAAGAACTTGAACTTGATGCAATAGCAGCTGCACTAACCGCAGCTATCATCGCTGCTTGCTGTGCTTGGATTAATAATTCAATGGAAGACATAATGGTCATGGACAAAGATTTTTGCACCTTCGCCATATCATAAATAGCGATTTGTACAGCCATAAAGAGAACAAATTCACGGTGCCATTTTAATAATTTCAAGTCCTTTAATTCTTGATATAAATCAATAATATCTTGAAGCTGTGCTTTAGTAAGATTTAGTATGGCTAAAAAGCCGAGTAAAGGATAATGCATAGCCTTGACCTTTACATTTTGGTTTTTGAGTATATCACGGAGTGCCACAACATTTGGTGCTAGGTTAACATCAAATTGTGGGGATAAAAATGTTAATACCTGTGATAGCCACTGTAGTTCATTACCAGCATTAAAATTATATGTTCGTAGTTCTTTATAATATCGATTCATTGTTTCCGCCCGTAGCTCAACATCATCAGATGGACTACTCAATAACACTGCATAAGGAATGTCCTCATAAGATGTTAAAAACGGATGATGTTTACGAATAGCATCGAATAAAGCTCTAGCTGCCTGTGCATGTGCTTTTTTATTTTGTTCATCCTCAGTCAAAAACTGTGCTCCGATATAGCTGAAATTGCCACTTCTAAATTTTGCTTCCTTCAAGATACTCACATTTGTAAGTAAGTCCTCGACTGCCTTTTCAGTATCTTCTTGCTCCAATAAATTGGCGGCTATACTATATCCAACTGTTGTTCGTAAAGGGGACATCCACGAGGATTGCTTCTTCATCTCTTGCAAAACATTTTTATATCTCATTGCATCAAAAGTTTTTCCTGACGCTACAAATTTACTAGCAATCGCTAAAACAATTTTACGATCGACTGTCCAACCAGCAGCCTTTGATACATCCTCAACTGTATTTGTAAGTTCATTTTCAATCAGCGCGTAATCCATATTTAGCACACTCCTTTACCCATTTTACGTGACAATCTGTGAGAAAGATTCAATCCTCTTTGTAACAATTAACATAAAAAGTAAACTTAATTTAATGTATGTTACTTCATTTATCTGATTTAATAGGAAATATTAACAACTATAAAAGGAGGTCTTGAGGATGATAGCAAAAACCACAAGAAAACTATTATTTACCGTCACCTTAAAGGATCGATTACATTTATTCCTATTTTTAAGAAATTCATCAACCAATATCACTTTACATACTCTATTTCACAAAAATTAATATAAAAAACAGCGGCAAATTTTTCTGCCGCTGTACTATCCTTCATTTAAATTAACCCTAGTGCTCGTAACTCCTCAGATGTGAAGGCTCTTGACCTTGTTAGGAAACGTTTTCCCTCTACGCCCTCTAATGAGAACATGCCTCCTCTGCCCGCAACAACATCCAATATGATTTGTGTATGCTTCCAGTAATCATATTGATTTTTGTACATGTAGAAAGGCGCACCGCCAATCTCTCCAAGGCACACATCCTGATCTCCTAATAGCAAATCACCTTCTGGATAGCACATTGGCGAGGAGCCATCACAGCATCCGCCGGACTGATGAAACATCACAGGTCCATGTTTATCTTTTAATAGATTGATTAGTGCCAGCGCTTCTTCTGTAGCTAGTACACGTTCAACCACGCTCATGCACCTCCCTACAAATTAGAAGAAACCAAGTTTGTTTTCGCTGTAGCTAACTAATAGGTTTTTCGTTTGTTGGTAATGCGCTAACATCATTTTGTGATTTTCACGACCAACACCTGACATTTTATAGCCGCCAAATGCAGCATGTGCAGGATAAGCATGGTAACAGTTTGTCCAAACACGACCTGCTTGAATTTCACGACCGAAGCGATAAGCTGTATTAATATCTCTCGTCCAAACACCAGAACCTAAGCCATATAATGTATCATTAGCAATTTCTAGTGCTTCCTCTTTTGTTTTAAACGTTGTTACAGCAACAACTGGTCCGAAAATTTCCTCTTGGAAAATACGCATTTTATTATTTCCCTTGAAGACTGTTGGTTTAATGTAGTAGCCATTTTCGAAGCCCTCACCTACATTATTTTTCTCACCACCAATTAGGCATTGTGCACCCTCTTGCTTACCAATATCTAAATAAGAAAGAATTTTTTCCATTTGCTCACTTGAAGCCTGCGCGCCCATCATTGTGTTTGGATCAAGCGGATTGCCCACTTTAATGGCTTCTACACGCTGTAATACACGCTCCATAAATTTATCGTATATAGATTCCTGAATCAGTGCACGTGAAGGACATGTACATACTTCTCCTTGATTTAGAGCAAATAGTACGAAGCCCTCTACTGCTTTATCTAAAAAGGCATCATCTTTATCCATAATATCTTCAAAGAAGATATTTGGTGATTTACCGCCCAATTCTAATGTAACGGGAATAAGATTTTGAGATGCATATTGCATAATTAAACGACCTGTCGTCGTCTCACCTGTAAAGGCAATTTTACCAATGCGAGGATTGGATGCAAGCGGTTTCCCTGCTTCTAAGCCAAATCCATTCACAACATTAATGACTCCTGGTGGTAATAAATCTTCTATTAATTCCACCAGCACCATAATAGATGCAGGTGTTTGCTCTGCAGGTTTTAATACGACACAGTTCCCAGCTGCAAGTGCTGGTGCGAGCTTCCATACTGCCATTAATAGTGGGAAGTTCCAAGGGATGATTTGACCCACTACCCCGATCGGCTCATGGAAGTGATAAGCAACTGTATCGTTATCAATTTGGCTAACGGAACCTTCTTGAGCACGTAAGACTCCAGCAAAATAACGGAAATGATCAATTGCAAGAGGGATATCTGCATTTAATGTTTCGCGCACCGCTTTACCGTTATCCCATGTTTCGGCAACGGCTAGCTTTTCTAGATTTTCCTCAATACGGTCCGCAATTTTAAGTAAAATGTTTGCACGTTCTGTTGGTGATGTTTTGCCCCATGCATCTTTAGCAGCATGTGCTGCATCGAGTGCATGTTCAATATCCTCAGTTGTGGAACGTGCTACTTGTGTAAAAACTTGTCCAGTAACAGGAGTGACGTTATCAAAGTATTGACCTTTCACTGGGGGTGTCCATTCGCCACCAATATAATTATCATATTTCTGTTTGAATTGAACTACCGATCCTTCAGTGTTTGGAAATGCATAAACCATTTTACTTCTCCCCTTTACACAATTTAATGAGAACTATCTAGAAAAAACGTTATTTTATATCGGAATAACACTATTTTCATAGAAACCCTCTCAACTACTATATTGTCAGAAACATAAAATAATTTCAACTTTTTCAAAAACTTTTCCATTTAATTTATTTTTGCTAGAAAAGCTTCTAGAATTCACGGCATGTACACGGTAAGGTATACTTAAAAATAATATAAAATATAGGAGAACAATATGCGTATTAATAAATATTTAAGTGAAACAGGCATCATATCCCGTCGTGGTGCTGATAAATGGGTTGCTGAAGGAAAAGTAACCATTAATGGTCAGTTGGCGACTGTCGGTAGTCAGGTTGAAACAGGTGATATAGTTTGCGTTGATGGAAAAGAGGTAAAGAAAGAACAACAGCTTGTCTATATTGCTCTGAATAAACCTGTCGGCATTACAAGTACAACAGAGCGTCATATAAAAGGCAATGTCGTTGATTTCGTCAATCATCCCTTACGTATTTTTCATATCGGACGTCTCGATAAGGAATCAGAGGGATTATTGTTATTAACGAATGATGGCGATATCGTCAATAAAATTCTGCGTGCAGAAAACCATCATGAAAAAGAATACATCGTTCAAGTTGATCAGCCTATAACAGCGCAATTTATTAAAAAAATGGGAGCCGGTGTTGATATTCTAGATACAACAACCTTACCTTGTCATGTAGAAAAGATTTCGGACAAAGTTTTTAAAATCATTTTAGAGCAAGGCTTAAATCGTCAAATCCGCCGAATGTGCTCAGCGCTAGGTTATTCCGTTAAGCGCCTACAGCGTATTCGTATTATGAATATTAAGCTTGGTAATTTAAAAGTGGGCCAATGGCGTGATTTAACAGATAAGGAACAAACAGAACTATTCAAACTACTCAACTACACACCAAAATAAGCACTTAAAGGAGGGCGAGGACTATGATATCTATTCAAAGCACAGAGCAACTAACAGGGGTACGGGTTAGCGGGGATTATTGGGATTTAGATGAACTAATCAATGCGATCTATAAAGTAACTGGTGATGAAAATAAATACTATGATTATCAAGGTCCTCGACTACGTATTTTAAGCGTATGCTATAAACTAAGACATGCTATGCTCGGGGAACATCACCTTGATTTCGTGAGTAACGGACTTAATAAAAATGTCCTGACACAACATGAACTGATCTTTCCTAATAAAAATGTTTATTTTGCCACAGAAATTCTTTGGCCAGAAATAATATTTAGTGCGATTGCTTTAAATGATTTTATTGATTTGCATCAGCAGTTAAACAATGCATCTATGTGGAATCATGAAATTGCCATTTTACGCAAGTTTCAAGCGGCTATTGCCGATTGTTTGGAACAGGAGATGGATGAGGAAGATTACGTTATGTTTGTCCGAATGCTACATGCTAAAAATCCATTCACTTTCCGTTTTGCTACGCAATATGTTGATGTTCTGAATCTAGAATATATCCAATTAAGTAAAGAGGAGCGAAAAGCACATTTAGCGGCATTTGCGGTGCGATTAATGGTAGAGGATCATGAATATTTGGCATTAAAATCAACTCTAATGGAAGCAGCCATTACGACTAAGCAAGCATTACATGATATCCAAATACAACTGAATTATCCTGAAGAAATACTATGGTGAACAAATCATGCCGTCTCAAAAACTTTGAGACGGCTACTTTTCTATTTAATGGTTTTGTAAGCCATTTTACGAATTACTCCCTCGTGCTGAGGATAGTCTGCTAAAAGCTCTTCCTGTGTAAACAATTCAAAATCTGCAAAGTCAAATCCTGGTGCAACCATACACCCGACTAGACTAAACGTCTCGGAATCCTCCACCGATGAGCCGAAAATGGTATTTTTCGGAACTGCAATTTGTGGTACCTCACCAGCTTCTACATTCAAACCAAGCTTTTTCGCCTCATAGGTACCATCGGGGAAAATCATATGAACTGTTAGTGGACTTCCCGCATGGTAATACCATAGCTCATCTGATTGTAATCGATGTAAATGTGAGATATCTTGTGAGCGTAATAAGAAATAAATACTCGTATAAATAGGTCTCTGAACATCTCTCACTGCTAGCTCGTCTGTGGCACGAAATGATGAAATGTAATAGCCTCCTTCTGGATGTTCGGCTAAATTTAATTGTTTAATAAAATATTGTGCTGAAAACTTCAACATGTATCACTCCTTTTTTCCACCTTACCAAAAAATAAAGTAAAAAGGCTACCTTTGATTTTTCAAGGGATCAGCTTTATGAAGAGGTAATCTTGATATATCGAAGATCAACTGAAAGGGCATCTCTTTGTCGAGATGCCCTTCAAATTCTATAATCCGCCTAAATAAGCTGCTTTTACTTGCTCGCTCTCTTGAAGCTCTTTTGCTGAACCAGCTAAAACAATACGTCCTGTTTCAAGTACATACGCACGATTAGCAACAGATAAAGCCATATTAGCATTTTGCTCAACAAGCAATACGGTTGTACCTTCTTTATTGACCTGTTCAATAATATTAAAGATATTTTTAACCATTAGCGGTGCAAGACCCATCGAAGGTTCATCCATTAATAACAGTTTTGGTTTTGCCATTAAGGCACGGCCCATCGCAAGCATCTGCTGTTCCCCACCAGATAATGTGCCTGACTGCTGCTTGCGACGCTCTAATAAGCGCGGAAATAACTCGAAAACATGATCCATATCTTTTTTAATACCAGCTTTATCATTACGTAGATAGGCACCAAGCTCTAAGTTTTCTTCTACTGACATATTGGCAAAAACACGACGACCCTCGGGAACGTGGGAAATCCCCGATTTAACAATAGTTTGTGCTGCCTTCCCAGCAATAGAGAAGCCCTCGTATTCAATAATGCCACCTTTTGGCTTCAGTAAACCTGATAATGTCTTTAACAATGTACTTTTTCCAGCACCATTTGCACCGATTAACGTTACAATTTCACCCTCGTTTACTTCTAAAGAGAGGCCCTTTAATGCTTGGATGTTGCCATAATAAACATCGATATTTTGTACTTTTAGCATTAGCCGATAACCTCCTCACCAAGGTACGCTTCAATTACCTTAGGATTGTTGCGAATTTCTTCTGGTGTCCCGTCAGCGATTAATTGTCCATGATCGAGTACATAAATGCGTTCACAAATACCCATAACTAAGCTCATATCATGCTCAATTAACAAAATGGTTAAGCCAAATTCTTTACGAATAAATGCAATTAACTCCATTAAATCATGTGTTTCCTGCGGGTTCATCCCTGCTGCAGGCTCATCCAATAATAGTAGCTTGGGATTCGCCGCTAAAGCACGAGCAATCTCTAAACGACGCTGCATTCCGTATGGTAAGTTTTTAGCTAGTTCATCCTTATAGACATCTAAGCCAAAGATTTTTAAGAATTCAATTGATTGATGCTCCATTGCTGCCTCACCCTTGAAATGAGTTGGCAAACGGAAAATAGAAGACCACATGGAATGCTTAGCAAGAGAATGATTGGCTACCTTAACATTGTCTAGAACAGATAGCTCTTTAAATAAGCGAATATTTTGGAACGTACGGCTAATACCCTTTTGCGTCACCTGATATGGTGCAAGTCCATTTAATCTCATACCAGCAAAAGTAATTATACCTTCCGTTGGGGTATAAACCCCTGTCAGCATATTAAAGCTGGTTGTTTTCCCAGCACCATTAGGTCCAATTAGCCCTACTAATTCACCTTGATTAAGGTACATATTCACACCCTGTACCGCCTTTAAACCACCGAATTGAATCCCCATGTTTTCAACTTTTATAAGAAGGTTTCCAGTCATTATTTTGTACCTCCTTTTTTACCAAACTTAAATAACTGCGTAATTTCCTTTGTTCCCATTAAGCCGGTTGGACGATACAGCATGACAATAATTAATACTAAACTATAAATAATCATACGAGTTTCAGGGAAGTTTGCTAGATAAGTTGATACAAAAGTTAAGAAAATCGCTGCAATCACTGAACCAGAAAGACTCCCTAAGCCACCAAGTACAACATAAATCAAAATATCAAATGATTTTAAGAAACCAAATGTTGTCGGTTGGATAATATAAAAGTTATGTGCGAAAATAGCTCCAGCTAGACCTGCAAAGAAAGACCCAATCGCGAATGCAACAACTTTATAGTAGGTCGTATTAATACCCATAGCATCCGCTGCAATTTCATCCTCACGAATGGAAATACATGCACGACCATGACGAGAGTTTGTAAAGTTCGAGATAACGAGAATCGTTAACACAACACCAAAGAATGCATATGTCCAGTTGGATAAATATTTAACCTGCATCCCTGCTGCGCCACCAACATAATCCGTATTTAAAAAGATAATACGAATAATTTCAGCAAAGCCTAGTGTCGCAATTGCTAAATAATCTCCTTTTAAACGAAGAGTGGGAATCCCTACTATTAGACCAGCAACCGCTGCTGCGACTGCCCCTAAAAGGATAGCCAATGGGAATGGCAGCATTAATTTTGTGGTAATGATAGCGGACACATATGCACCAACTGCAAGGAACCCAGCATGCCCAATTGAGAATTGTCCAGTAACCCCAATAACAATATGCAAGCTGACAGCCAGCATGATGTTAATACACATTGTGATTAACATATTTTTGTAGTACAAATCAATTACTTCTGTTGTAATCAATAATTGCACAACTGCATAGATGACTAGCGCTATTACGGCATAGCCCCAAAAAATTTTAGACTTTTTCATAAAACCGCTCACCTACACTTTCTCACGGGCGTTTTTACCAAAGATACCCGATGGTCTGAAGATTAAAATTAAAATTAAAATAACGAATGCCGCTGCATCACGCCATAATGAGAAGCCAAGCGCACTTACTAAGGACTCTACAACACCTAGTAACATACCACCAACCATAGCGCCCGGAATGATACCAATACCACCAAGAACAGCTGCGATAAATGCTTTAACGCCAGGAATAACACCCATTAAAGGATCAATCTTTGTATAATAAACACCGAAGATAACACCCGCTGCACCAGCTAAAGCTGAACCAATAGCAAATGTTGCAGAGATTGTATTATCAACGTTTATACCCATTAAGCGAGCTGCATCTGCATCGTGAGAAACGGCACGCATCGCTTTACCGATTTTTGTTTTATGTACGATGAATTGTAAAAGAATCATCAGTACAACTGCGACTGATAAAATTAAAATGGATGTACTGCTAATTTGTACACCAAAAATATCAAATGATTTATTTTTGAAAACTTCAGGATAAGCTGCTGGTTGAGCACCTCTGAAGAAAATAGTAGTGTATTCAATTAACAATGACACACCAATCGCTGTAATTAATGCTGCGATACGTGTTGCATTTCGTAAACGTTTATAGGCAATACGTTCAATTAAAACACCAAAGATCGCACAAACGGTCATTGCCAATAATAGAGCCGGGAAGAAACCAAGCTCCCATTTAGCAATTGCGTAAAAGCCAATAAATGACCCGATCATGAAAACATCACCATGAGCAAAGTTAATCAGCTTGATAATACCGTATACCATCGTATACCCTAACGCTATTAACGCGTAGATACTTCCAAGTGAAATACCGTTCACAAGTTGCTGTATCCATTCCATGCGCATTCACTCCTTTGAATTTTCTGAAAAATGAGAAATCTGTACATGCATCTATACTAGAAAGTTATGAATTACGTTAGCATTCTAGTTATCTAAAACATAAAAAGGAAGGCGTGTTTACCCGCCTCCCCCTTGCTTACAAAACATTAAGGATTAACTTTAGAGTTGAACACTTGTTTACCGTCTTTGAATTCAAGAACTGTTGCTGTTTTAATTGGGTTATGGTTTTCGTCAACTGAGAAAGTACCTGTTACTAAAGAAAGATCTTTTGTTGCAGCTAATTCATTTTTAATTGCTTCACCATCCGTAGAGCCTGCACGTTTAATCGCATCTGCAATGTAGTAAATTGAGTCATAACCAAGTGCATTAAATGCGTCAGGTGCTTTGTCACCATTTGCCGCTTTAAATGCCTTTACGAAATCTTGAATTTTTTGGTCTGGGTCTTCAGCAGAATAGTGGTTTGTGATGTATGTGTTATTCAATGCATCCGCACCAGCTAAATCTATTAAAGTTGGAGAATCCCAACCATCAGCACCCATTAAAGGTACATCAATACCCATTTCACGTGCTTGTTTAACGATTAAACCAACTTCTTCGTAGTATCCAGGGATAAAGATAAAATCTGGATTTGATGCTTTAATATTTGTTAACTGTGTACGGAAGTCTGTATCCTTCGCTACATAAGCTTCTTCTTTCACAACTTTTCCGCCACTCTTAGTAATTGTTTCTTTAAAGGATTTTGCCAAACCTTTTGCATAGTCTGATGCATTATCTGCGAAAATCGCTACATTTTTCGCATCTAGCTCGCCTGAGGCAAAGTTAGCCGCTACAATTCCTTGGAATGGATCGATAAAGCATGTACGGAATGCATATTCATTCACACTGCCATCTTCGTTTACTGTAATATTTGGCGCTGTACCAGAACCAGTTACAATTGGAATTTTATTATCATTGGCTATTTGAACCGTTGCTACTGTATTTCCTGAAGTTGCAGGCGCTAGCATTGCTACTACTTTATCTTGCGTTGCTAGTTTAATAGCAGCTGAGGTTGCCTCAGAGTTCTCTGATTTATTATCTACTTTAATCAGTTCAATTTTCTTACCGTCAATACCGCCAGCATCATTAATTTCTTTTACAGCCAGTTCTGCACCTAGCCCAATAGAGGAACCATAAGATGCTACATTCCCCGAAAGCTCTAAGTTGGCACCAATTTTAATTGTATCGCCATCAGATGAACCTCCGCCTGATGATGAGCCTCCGCCAGAACTTGAATCGTCTCCGTTACCACAACCTGCAAGAACACCAGCAAGTAATGAAGATGCTACTAAAAGTGAACCGAACTTCTTAAGCTTTTTGCTCTCTCTCATAATTTAATTCCCCCTGAAAATTTCTAAAATATTAGATATTTCAGATAATTATAAACAATTAAATTCATTTACTCAATAGCAAAAATAATTATTTATAACTATCTAAAACGAATGAAAAATATTATTCATATAAGCCTTTTACATTGTAAAACATTCTTTATATTTAGTCTAGAGTGATTTTTCAGTATAATTAGTTATTTGTGAATTATCTTTTAATTTTACATAAAGACTAGTACAAAACTATTAGATGAAATTACTTTTTTACAATAAAGTCTAAGTAAGAGCGTTCATTTTCTTATATCATTATTTCCCTGAAAATAATTGCTGCGATGTTACTTTATTTATTTAAATTAGAAAAGCTTAGAGTTGGTTTCCCAAGCTCTAAGCTCTTTTTAATACAAACACACAAAGACGTTCATTAATATTGGTTTCATTTTCTAAATGAACCTCATGAAGTAATTCAAATGATGTTCCGTGATGTAAAAATTGTAAATAATCATAAGGCGGATAATATAAAATTAAATGAATATCTCGCATTCGCTGTTCATAGGATTTCCAAATATTATGAATGACTGTACGAAAAATGTGAATCGAAAAAGGGTTGAAGAAGAAAAATACATTATCACGTGACTTTATTTCATAAGCCTCAGCTATTGTATGAATAAATGAAATCGGTGCATGTGCTTTCGTTTTTTGGAGATAACTACGTTTATTTTCTTCAGCCTCTGCATAAAATCCTGCATCCATTTCTATCCCAATAGTCGGAATATGGAACTTATGATGCACATAAATGGGCACTCTTCCTTTTCCACATCCCATATCAATGAATACTGGATTGTTCGGCATCTCATACGCTTCAAACAATTGTTCCAACCCGCTGTATGGTGTTGGCTCATATCGATGATAGTGTGCGAGTTTAGGGAAACCATATTGTTCTCCCACTGTGTTAATATGCAAATATTTATCAAACTGTTGTTCATTCATATGAAAAGACTCCTCAGAAAAGAATGCTTTATTTTAACACGAGAAAATGCAAAAACCATACCCAAACATGTTGGATATGGTTATTTTTTCAACGACCTCTGCGTTTAAATTTAACAACAAAGAGAAGTGCTAAGAGAAGCAGTACAAGGCAGGCTGTGGCTGTAAACACTGTATTTTTATCAATTACAGTTGCTTGATTAGACGCTCCATCATTTTCACCTGGCATACTGATTGGGCCTCCGCTTCCATCAGGGCGTTGCATTGATTCGCCATTTTGTCCTTCTCGTGGGCCATTGCCCTCTCTATTAAACGGCGGGCTCTGAGATGGATCAAAATCCTTTGGTAGCTGACTCGGATCAAAATTCTCTGGCATCGAATTCATCTCACCATTTTCATTTGGAGTTGGTGCTCCCATATTTCCTTGTGATGTCGTAGACGCTTCTACAACCAGCTCTCCAGATAGCTGCTTTAAAATAGATTGGGAGCGCTGTTTAGCGAATTCAGGTAAGCTATTTTCACCTTCAACTGCCTCTAAGAATTGCTCTGTAGTAGAGAATTTTGTGGGATCTGCCTCCACATAGGTCGTTATTAATAGTGCTAAGTTTTTAGTAATAGCTTGTACATAATCCTCTGTTAAATAGGTTGTCGCTAGCTCTTCTAGATAACCTTCATATTTAGCACGGTACTCTTCATTAGTAAGCAAGGCATTCAGCAGTGGCCGCTCCTCTAACGTTGTGCCAGACACAGGGGTTTTCACACTAAAATTAATAGCACTCTCGGCTAACAGGCTGCTTGACATCCCCATTTCCATTCCCCTATTGAAGCCTCCATCTGGCTGTTGTAACTTCACCCCACCTGCCTGATTAAGTTGTTCATTGTTTTGTGCTGCTGGTTCTTCTAAAGTTGTGGGAGCATCAGCTGGATTTTGACTGTTTTCTCCACCCATTCTACCGCCTCCACCGACAACACCAAAGCCGCCGAAGGACATATTGTAATCCCATGGAATAATTGAAAACACACCATTCTGTTCATACAAATAATAGTTATGTTTCATATTACCCTGGTAACTATCTAAATTGACAAGTGCTGTATTGACAGCGAAATAACGTAACATTTCATCGACATCAAGGTATTTTCCGATGTCTCCACCGTTATTAATAGCATTTAGCATCTCCACAAGCTTGGATTGATCAATATGACCTTCATTTGTTTTTAATCCCATTCCTGTATAGTCTGCAATATCATCACTAATATATTTCAAATCACTGCCAGTTCCATCTGGCTTAAATAAAAAGCCATCATTGGAACCATAGTTATTGGCTAGGAATGTCTCATCTACTGCTTCCACTCCTAAAAACAAGCCTCGTTCCTCACCATTTACTGTGACATACATATAGGAGTGTGCCGGTGTTGGTAAGCCCATTTGCTCCATCATTTCATAGGAGATATATTCCCGCATCAATGTAGCATCACTATAATTATTATTTAAATTTAATTTTTTCAAACCATATAAGCTTTGAGTATCATCATAGTAATCAAAATCGATTTTTAAACTATAACGATCCGAGTCACTATTGACAACTGATCGTAATGATAAATTCCCTTTTGTGCGAATAGCAACATTCTCAATTTTCTTGCCGTTTACTGTAATATCCGCCTGTTTTAATTCCTCGTCCGCTGCATTTTCAAGCATGTCAGTCCAATCTTCCTCAGCAATCTCGATATCGACAGTGGTTACTTTATTGCTATTAAATACCATATCCTCATAGGAGAACTCGGAATTTTTCGTTTCAATTCCTGCATTTGGAAGCACAGCATATATCACGACAAAGAGAAGGAGTAAAATTGCCATGCACAGGTAGACAATTCGTGTTTTAATCATAGCCATCACCTCTCATCGTAGTCCTTTTTGTTAATGAGGTCATTACGCTGTGAAATTCCCATCGTAGCTAAGCATAATGGCTGATTTAACACCAGCTACTTTTGTTAGTTCATCCATCAGCTTCGCATCATTTTGCTTTACACGAATTTCGTAAGTTGTTTCAATTTCATCATTATGCATAATGGATTTTGATTTGAGGGCGAATTTTTTTGTTTGTGCAGCAATAATTCGCTCCACCTCAGCATTTGCTAGCTCTTCTTCAAACTTTACAATCAATAAATAAGGATTCTCTACCGTAATTTTATTCACGAACACTAGTAGTACAAGACCGATTAACACAGCACCGATAATTACTAATGGAATAAACCCTGCTCCACATAAAATACCAGAAACAATTGCCCAGAAAATATAGACTAAATCCATTGGATCTTTAATAGGTGTTCTGAAACGTACGATGGATAAAGCACCAACCATACCAAGTGATAACAAAACATTTGAACTAATCCCCATAATTACAAGTGCAGTTGCCATTGTCATAATAAGTAATGAGATATTGAATGAATGAGAGTAAATGACACCATTAAAAGTTTTCTTATAAACGGCGTAAATGAAAAGCCCTATAAAAAATGCCACTACTAAGCCAATAATAGAATCGATTAATGAAAATGATGTTGTTTTTTCTAAAAAGTTGGATTTAAATATATCGCTAAATTTAATTGTATCCATTTGTTCATTCTCCTTTGTATTTAGCCGTACATACGACTAAGCTGATATTTGGAATAGGCCTCTGCATGTGTATCTACAGATTGTAGTAAATACTTGATAATGTCTGGTAAATATTCATCATACTTTACCTCTAAAATCACAAGGTTCGGCTCCAGTACATCTACCATCGGCAGGTTTTGATTAAACATATCTGTGTTGCGTAGACTCGATTGGACCTTACTATCAAACGTTACGCGGACATTTCCGAACGGATAAATGTATGCCTCTCGCTCATAGTCTACTACCGTTGTAGGTCTAAGCTGGCTATAATTCATTTCTTGATATAAGTCTCGAATTAGCGCTCGGTCGTCATTCTCCATCCAGGATATATCCCCGACACGCATTTGTTCGTACTCAGCCTGAGATATTTTACACTTCGATTTAAAAGTGACATTGTTACGCTTACTTTTTCGCTCTAAATTAATAATGGCACTAGATTTCCCGTATATGCGTACCCGATATTTATCTCGATTGATATAGCCCTCTTTTTTCTCATTTAGCACTTTATTGGACAAATTATCGAAATACGTACTACGGATCAAATATTTACCGTTCTTGCCCGCATGTTGGTCTAGCTGCATAACATGCTGAATCTTGGCTTTTAATAGAGCATAATCTGGGTAGGAGATTGCTTGTTTAATCTCTTGGCGACCATTTGGATTAAATGAAGTTACTATCGGCATCTCATCACGCTCCCTTGTCTTAGTATTATACTGACAGCTACTTTCCCATTTGAATTGTTTACCAACTAGTACATGAAGATGACAAAACCTTCATAAGGCTCGTCCTTTTGTTTACTCCTCGTCTACACCATTTACTATAAAGAGCCTTTGTGTCAGGCAGATGTCGGCTTTACATATTCTTCAACTATTTTTTACAATTCAATGCTCACCACCATCTCTATGAGAAATGCAAAAAAATAACTATCGTCTTCCTCTACTCTCGGTACAATGATTGGCTGCATCAACATAAAAAAGCTACCACGCTCTTACAGCGTAGTAGCCTTTTGTAATACTAATTCAAAGGATGTACCAGAGGTCTTGCTTTCGATTAATCGTAAATCACCCCCGACGGATTGTGCCATCATTTTACTAAGTGGTAGTCCTAAACCCAAGCCTCGAACTGTATATTTTTTATTTTCTCCTCTATAAAAACGCTCAAAAATAAATGCCTGATCCTCCAGAGGGATACCGCGCCCTGTATCTTTGACTATCATCGATAACGTATCCCCTTGATCTGTCAGCGTTAAGGTGATTGTTCCTTTGTCCATCGCCTGTTTGGCATTCGTTAAAAGGTTTGTCATGATTTGTTGGATACGAACAATATCAGCCTCTACCAGTACTGGTTGATCTAATAAATGCAAATTCACACTTACAAGATCATCATCCTGCATTACTTCCCACTGAGCCACTGTATCACGCAATAACTGATTAACATCTACAGATTCGATCTTCACGGGGATAGCATCCACAGCAAAGTGGTTAAAGGCAAGTAAATCACCAACCATTGTTTTCATTTTTGTTGTTTCAACCATCGCCATTTCAATGAACTCTATCGCATCCTGCCCTGTTACAACGCCATCTTTTACAGCTTGTAATAGACCACTTATCGAGGTGACAGGTGTTTTCAATTCATGAGTGACACCTGCTAATAATTCCGTTCGCGTTTTCTCTAGTTGTTCTAGCTTACTCGCCATATTTTTAAAGGATGTAACAAGCTCATAGACTTCTTTTTCTTTACTATCTTGAGGTAAATCAACAGCATAATGACCTTCCTGGACATGCTTGGCTGCCTCTGCTACTTGCTTGATTGGACGGGCTAAACGCTTTGATAAAAAGTAAATAGCTATCCAGCCTAATAAAGCCAAGGCTCCAATCAATAAGGCAAGCTGTCCATATGCTTGGTTAACCCTTGTTAAATTTACCTTCTTCTCCATCACGAGAACCCAGCCCAATAACTGATCATTATTTTCTATCTTTCTTGTAACCACATATTCGGGCTCTCTTCCCCCAGTTACTTCCTTCGTCCCTTCTTCTCCATCCAACAAACCAGTCGCATTTTTGGCACTGCCAGGAGGCACAGGGCGGTTGCTCGTCAGTATATTGCCTTCTGTGTCAACAACATACAAAATCGGATCAATCTCTCTCATATTGAAGCGCTCACGGTCCCCAATAAAGCCTGGAATACCATTTATCGGCCCATTACTAGGATTTGTTGTATCAGTTAAACGATAGACCGTCTCGTCTGCTAAAAACTCCATCAATTCTAATCGATTTTCAAATGTTGTATGACGAATCCATGCGGCCGAGATGAAGGAAATTATAGCTAAGCCAATAAAAAGTGTTAATAAATAACGACTCGTCCAATATTGGAGTAAAGATATTCGCTTATTTTTTTTGAACACTTAGCTGATACCCCAATCCACGTAGTGTCTTTATTTCTCCTTCTGCCCCATCCCATTCCTTTAATGCCCTTCTAAGCCTCTTTATAGCTAAATCTACGGCTCGATCACTACCTTCATACTCCCAACCCCAAACTTGATCTATGAGCTGATCACGGGTAAATGTTTGATTGGGATGGTCTGCTAAAAACATAAGCACTGATAAATCTCTTGGCGTTAATACAATTTCTTCTTCACCAAGAAATACCCTATGTGCTTTACTATCAATGGTTAAAGAACCATAACGTTTTATAACGGATGAGTCTGTGCTTCCTTCAGCACGTCTTAAAACAGCCCTCACCCTTGCAACAACTTCATCTGCAATAAAAGGCTTAACAATATAATCGTCTGCTCCATGGTCAAACCCTTCTAAGCGGTAGTTTACTTCACCTAATGCTGTCAACATAATAACAGGGCAAGTACTTAGCTCTCTAATTTCCTTTAAAATGGACCAGCCGTTTTTCTCTGGCAACATAATATCTAGCAATACTAGGTCTGGCTGTATTTCCCGAAACATGTCCAAGGCTTGACCACCATTGAAACATTGTGTCACATCATAACTCACTTTTTGTAAATATACCTTTAACACCTGACTTATTGCATATTCATCTTCTACTACTAAAATAGTTGCCATAGTCATTCACCTCGATACTAGTTCGCTCTTACATTCATTATAGCACCAGATTATGTCAGTTAAATGTCAGCCTATATACAGCCCATAAACTGCTATGAGATAATATATAGAGGGGCATCTATTGACAATGTCTTCCTAAGCCACTTATCATTGATTGCGAATGATAATCAATGATAATTCATTCAAAATTTAAGTAAATGAAATTAAGGGGGGTAAAAGCATGATTATTGTAACTAATCGTATTCAAGTGAAACCCGGTTTTGCTGCGAAAATGGCACCTAACTTTACAAAGCCAGGTCCACTACAACAATTTGAAGGCTTCCATAAAGTAGAGGTGTTAATTTCAACTGACGATCCTACTTATGACGAGATGAGTGTTAATATGTATTGGGAATCCAAGGAGCATTTCCAAGCATGGCGTAATAGCGATGCATTCGCTGCAGCCCATCAGCGTCCAAGTTCAGGCTCTGAGGGAGAAAAAGCGGACAGCCCAATGATTGGCAGCAAAATCGTGGTGGCTGAATTAGCATCTTCCATCGAAGCTTTACGTTAATGAACGACAATTAAATTATTTATACATTATCTTCTGATTCTATCTAAAAAGCCCTGCATGTTGAACTACTATGCAGGGTCTTTTTTTTAAGATAAAATAATGACTAGTATATAACCCAAAACGGATAAACAAACAGAGCCAATTAAACCAGCAATAAATGCCTTTACACCTAGCTCCTTAAAGGTTTTAATGTCCACATTTAACCCAAGACCAGCCATGGCCATAGCGATTAAAATATACGCAATATTGACAAATGCTTGCGCTACATTAGCTGGTATAATCCCCAATGAATTAATAGCACTCATCGCTAAAAACCCTAAAATAAACCACGGAATGATGGAGAAGGAAAATGCCCTTTTCTCTTCATTTTTGTCTATTCTTCGATAGAAAATACCGATCATAATCGCTACTGGTACAAGTAGAGCAACACGTGTTAATTTCACAATAACCGCTATATCAATTGCTTCATTTCCACCAGCAGACGCTGCTGCAATAACATGGGCAATTTCATGTAATGTACCACCTGCAAAAATACCATACTCCGTTGGAGTTAAGTCGATGATGGAATAGATAACTGTATAAATAAGCGTAAATATAGTCCCTAATAAGGCAACAATTGCTGCCCCTACTGCCATTTCTTTTTCATTTGCTTTTATTTGAGGTGCGATTGCCACTACAGCGGCAGCCCCACAAATTGCTGTCCCACAAGCCGTTAATATCCCTAGCTTCTGTTCCACTTTAAACATTTTTGTTAATCCGTACACAACTAGTAAAGCAAATACTAAATTAATAACTGCAATCAAAAAAACATTTGCCCCTGCATGATAAATGTCTGCCAAATTTAAGCGCATGCCCAATAAAATAATGCCAAGCCGTAATAGCTTCTTACTAGAGAAGGCAATACCCACTTGCCATGAATCTTGTACTTTAAAAGCTGCTCTCCAAGCCATTCCTAATATAATGGCAATAACCAACTGACCTAATATTGAAAAGAAAGGAAATGTGGCAATATATTTCGCTACTAAAGCAATAAGGAGTGTTAACAATACTCCCTTCAAGAAATTAGGATTAAGGGTGGATTTCACTTTATTCTGTCTACTAACCATGTTGTTCACTTCTTTCTCCCTTGTTGATTATTACTTTAATAAAAAGCGAACTATTAGTAAAATACATATATATAATCATTATCATTAATATTTCTAATAATAGAGGTGAAAGTATGCAATACGAATCTTTAAAAACGTTCGTCACACTAGTTGAGGTCAATAATTTTACGAAAACCTCTGAAATACTTCATATTTCACAGCCAAGTGTTAGCTTACACATTAAAAACCTAGAGCAGGAATTACAAACAACCTTGTTTATTCGTTCACCAAAATCCGTGCAAATTACACCAACTGGTGAAATTCTATATAAACGAGCGAAGCAAATCATGGCTATAACTGAAGCGGCGAAAGAGGATATTGCGGCCTATCATCAAGAGGTACAAGGTACATTAGTCATTGGAGCAAGCTTTACGATCGGCGAATATATATTGCCCCCCATCATAGCAAGCTTGCAGCAACAGTTCCCACAACTTGAGCTTCAAATTATTATTGGCAATACAAAAGAAATCATTCAATATACAAAATTATTGCAAGTTGATATTGGTCTGATAGAAGGGCAAGCACAGGATAATGAACTGGTAATTAAGCCATTTATGCAGGATGAACTATTTATTGTCAGTGCCAGTAATCATCCACTGACAAAGCAACAACCCATTACCCCCGATAAACTTCAACAGCAAAACTGGGTTGCCCGTGAAGAAGGCTCTGGGACACGTTATTATTTAGATCATTTATTCAGAGCTAACGGTCTACAAATCCAATCACTTTTGACGATTAGTAGTAATCAGGGGGTCAAAGAGAGCGTTATGCAGGGACTTGGTCTTTCCTTACTATCCGCTTGTGTTATTGAACGTGAATTAAAAAATGAAGATATGACCATTTTGCCCCTTGAAGGACAGCATTTTCTGCGGACATTTTCTTATCTTTGCTCACCAACGATGAAAAATAAGCGCAATGTCGACATACTCATAGATACATTAATAAAGAAAGCTTAGCTGACTTTTTCTCGTCGCTAAGCTTTCTTTATGGTTCTTCTCGTATTCAAACGCTTAGTTTCAATGATTTCCACAAATTTTGTCGCTGCTCTAGAAAGAGGTACTGTTTTCAAATAACACATACCAATACTCCTTGTTGGAATACTTTCCATTAAGGTTAATTCGTAGAGAAGACCTCGCTGGAGATAGTCCTTTGAAAATTCCTTGGTTACACATGCAATACCGAGATTACTACGAGCAAACTCTAGCACCAAATCATGTGAACCTAGCTCAAATTCGGGTTCAATATGGATACCTCTTGCAAAGAGATAGTCTTCCACATACTTTCGTGAATTCGATTTTTTCTCTAGAAAGATAAGTGGAAATTTCAAAAGATCCTCATAGCTTAAACTTTTAGACGCAAGTGTCTTGTATTTCTCCCCACACACGAAGATATCTTGAATATTCGTGCATACGGTTAACTGTAAAGTTGAATCTTCTATTGGAAAATTGCAAAATCCGATATCAACCTCACCCGATTTAATAAAATTGCATATTTCAGATGTTGTACCATTTAACATTTGTAATTTGATATTCGGATACATTGTATGGAATGCTTCTAAATAAGGCATTAAAAAGAAGCGTGAAATGGTATCTCCTACTCCTAGTTTTAATTGCCCTGTTGTTAAATTTTTAAATTCTAGCAACTTTTCTTCACCAGCATCTAAAAGCCCTAAAGCTGAATTCGTATATTCAAAGAGAAGACTACCCTCTGTTGTCAGCGTCACACCTTTTGGAGTTCGATTAAAAAGACGTGTTCCAAGCTCCTTCTCCAATTGCATCATTGCCTGACTAACAGCAGGCTGTGTCATATATAAATCCTTAGCCGCACTCGAAAAGCTATTATTTTTTGCTACAACACTAAAAATACGATATAAATCTAATTTCCCTATCATATAAGCACCTCTTATAGCTATTATATGAACTATTAATTTTACTTATATCATTACTGGAGCGTATAGTAAAATCATATGGATTTTATTTCACTTTACGATTGATAGAATGAGGAGAGATTAAGTTGGAACGTGTAATCGGTACAGTTGTAAGAGGTCTTCGTGGTCCTATTATTAACGAAGGCGATAATATTGAACAAATCGTTGTAGATACAGTGTTAAATGCTGCGACAATTGAAGGCTATGCAATCGAGGATCGTGATATTGTCACAGTAACTGAATCTGTTGTAGCACGTGCACAAGGTAACTATGCGACAATAGATAATATCGCTGTAGATGTGGCAGCTAAGTTCGGCGATGATACTGTCGGCGTTATTTTCCCGATTTTAAGTCGAAACCGCTTTGCCAACTGTTTACGTGGTATTGCCAAAGGTGTTAAAAAGGTTGTACTAATGCTAAGCTACCCATCCGATGAAGTAGGTAATCACCTTGTAGATATTGATGAGTTAGATGTAAAAGGCATTAACCCTTGGACAGATACATTAAATGAGGTTGAATTCCGTGAACATTTTGGCTACAAAAAACATACATTCACCGGTGTAGATTATATTGAATACTATAAAGAGTTAATTGAAGCAGAAGGCGCTAAATGTGAAGTCATCTTCTCTAATAACCCAAAAACAATTTTAAATTATACAAAGAGTGTATTAACATGTGATATTCATACACGCTTCCGTACAAAGCGCATTTTAACAGCAAACGGTGCTGAAAAAGTTTACAGCCTTGATAATATTTTAGCTGAGTCTATTAATGGGTCTGGCTTCAATGCAGAATATGGTCTTCTTGGCTCTAACAAAGCGACAGAGGATAGTGTAAAACTATTCCCCCATACTTGTCAGCCGATTGTTGATGGAATCCAAGCAAAAATTAAAGAGGCAACAGGCAAAACGGTAGAAGTCATGATTTATGGTGACGGTGCATTTAAAGATCCAGTGGGTAAAATTTGGGAGCTTGCAGACCCTGTTGTTTCACCAGCGTTCACGGCTGGATTGCATGGGACACCAAACGAAGTTAAATTGAAATACTTAGCAGATAACGACTTTGCTAACCTTCGAGGTGAAGAATTAAAAGCCGCTATTTCTGAATACATTCAAAATAAAGATGAAGATTTAACGGGTCAAATGGCTGCACAAGGAACAACACCTCGTCGCTTAACAGACCTAATCGGTTCGCTATCTGATCTAACATCTGGCTCAGGTGACAAAGGAACACCTATGATTTATATTCAAGGTTACTTCGATAACTATACTAAATAAAAAAAATGAACTCTCGTGTAGGAATGAGAGTTCATTTTTATTTACCTTTGCGTGAGGATGACAGGAATCGAACCTGCAAGCCCTTTTCAAAAGGGATATGCATTCCTTGCACACTTCCTCATATTATATAATTTTGTAGTAATCGATTTAGTATTACATTTTTCTCAGTCCTTTTTATTTAATCATTGATCAAAGTAATTTCGTTAGATCCATTTTATTTTAAGCCATTTGGAATCATTTCTTCCTGTAGCCAATGATCGCTTGTTTGAACATGTTGTGGTCTCACAAATTTCCCTAAATTATAGCGAAAATCATCATAATGGAAGGAGGCAACGTTTCTAATCACATACCCCTCTTGTTCACCATCAAAAATGGATTTACCAGTAAATGTCCGTTTTATTTGTCCTTCATCAAAAATACCCCGATATAAAACGGGTACTGTTTCAATACCTAACTCGGCTGCAAAAGCGACTGTTTCATCCCAACTTAAACAAATATTATCTTCATTCCAAATACTAAATAAATAAAAATAACTTGTTAAGGCTTGATAATAAATGGAATGCTTCGCATACATATTTTCTCCACATAAGCGCCAATCATTAGGAATTCGATACGCAAAACTTGCATGAAATGTTTTTATCCAATGTCTAGAAGGATGATTGGCTGAATGGATGCTTCTGGCATGCATATAGTCTTTGTAAAGCGTAGTGCCTTCCCCATCTAGTTTTTCAGTGACCACCACTTCTTTTCCTATAAAATGATTCACATTTTTAGCAACTTTATCATCGTGGGTATAGCCCCTGCTCCATGGTAAATGAAAGCTTCTTGGGTATTTCATTAATTTCGTCATAATTCCACTTCCTTTCCTTTTTATTTAGCAAATTGATCTGCCTCTCGGAAGAAATAAAGTCTTGTTAATAAATCACCATCTAATAAGTGATAAATTTGGCTTCCGCCTTTATCGCCCCCATACTGGATTAACATATGAAATTGCACTAAATGAACAACCTTCAACACAAAATCCTCTTCAAAGCCCAACTCTACAAGAAAATGACAAACCAATTGGGCAGATACATTTTCATGCCCATAATAGCCATATCGTTGTTGCAATGGTTTATATTTTTTGCAAAATGGTTTGCCGACATCATGGAACAATGCAGCCAATTGTAGTGCCAGTTTATCACTTTCCAAATAGTATTCATTGATATAGGCAAACACGAAATACGTATGCTGACATAGTAAAAATTGATGGTATGGGTTTTCTTGATTGAAATGATAAATTTCTTTAAAAAGTGGGACTGATCGAAGTGTTTGAAACAGTTCTTCATAAGTGGGTTGGCTTTGTATAAGTGAGACAAATTGCTGTCGAGAGATATCATAGGGACTTGATTCATGTACAATATGCACTTCATCAAACCCTTCTCCTGCTGTAGGAAACTCTAGATGCTTTCTCATTTTTTCCATCACCAATAATGGTACATGCCGCTTCCGTCGTTGGTTTCTGGCTACACAGATTGAATAAGGGGTATCAAAGTAATAGCATTCCTTCTTAACCGCACTCGGCAATTTGCGGAGTGCAAACATTCTGCGCTCCCGCTCTATATTGGTGGCATCTACAATGACAGAATAACCTTTTGCCACTAAATCATTCAGACGCTCATATAACGTGCGAAAGACTACACGTGATTTTTGCTTAGTGGCATCACCAAACAATTCCTGACGTATTGCATCACTGGAAAGAATAATCGCATTTTCACTTTTCGCTAGCTGTTTCACAAATGTACTTTTTCCACTTCCAGGCAACCCCACTGTAAAGATTACCTTCATCCTCTGCACCTCCCTTCAAGTTTCTATATCGTATTAAAAGAACAATCCTTTAGTTTTCAATACATACTGTAAGCAATTTAAAAGGCATGAGTCATTACCACACCAATACTCATGCCTTCATTATTTTTTAGCTTACGTCACTTATGGGCAAAGTGTCCGTGCTATATTTTCAAAGTAACGAACACCATATATAAGAGCTTCTTCATCTATTTTAAAACGAGGATGGTGCAATGGGTACGCTTCACCAAACTCTACGTTATGTACCCCGATAAATTGCATAGATGAGGGAACAACTTCTGAAAAATCGGCAAAATCCTCTGTGCCAAATATGGGTTCAGGCAATACCTTCACACCTGTAGCGCCAACAATCTCTCCAGCTATACGACGAGATAATGCCGTTAATTCCTTATCATTTGAGACGGAAGGGCAACCTAGTTCCCAATTAATGTCTACTTTTGCACCGTGCATAGTTGCAATACCTGTCACTATCTTTTCTAAATGTTTTCGTGTATCCACACGAATTTTCGCATCTAGGGAACGGATTGTTCCTCCAAGCTCTGCTGTATCTGCAATAATATTTAATGCCGTTCCACAGTGAAATTTTGCAACAGTTAAAACAGGTGCATGTGTACTTGGTACTTTACGTGACACTATTGTTTGCAAAGCTACAACTATTTCAGAACCAATTATTAAAGGATCTATAGCGACCTCTGGTGTTGATGCATGACCGCCACGACCATAAATTTTAATTTCAAAATCATCTGCTGCTGCAGTAAATTTACCATCTTTCATAGCAAATTGCCCTACTTCATAATCAGGGCTCACGTGTAAAGCGAAAGCATAATCGACATTCTCTACTATTCCTAGTGCAACTAGTTGAGCAGCCCCTCCTGGTGTCACCTCTTCAGCATGCTGAAAAACAAAACGAATTTCTCCATTAAAATTGGTCCCACGCTCAGCCAATGCCTTTGCTGCACCAAGTAACATGGCTGGATGAGCATCATGTCCACACGCATGCATGACTCCTGGATTTATTGATTTGAATGGTAGATCCGTTTCTTCTTCAATCGGCAAAGCGTCAATATCAGCTCGTAGTAAAATGGTATGTCCTTTATCTTCTGTTTTTGTACCTCTTAAAAAGGCACATACACTTGTTTCTGTTAAACGTCTTACTTCTAAATGAGGAAACGTTATTAATTGATCATAAATATATTGAGCTGTCTTATGCTCTTGATGCGATAATTCAGGATGCATATGCAAATGCCGACGCCATTCAATAACCTGTTGTTTTAAATTAGCCGTTTCTATCAATCTAATCACTCCTAATTTATTATTTATTTTATTAAAATGGTCCATAATTTATGAGATGCGCAATGACTAATAAGACAATCGCTAAGCCTGTCTGTATAAGGAAGTAAGGAAAGACCCATCTGAACCATTTTGAAAATGGAATACCTGCTATTGCTAGTCCCGCTAATAAAACGCCACTTGTTGGAATGACCATATTTGAAATACCATCACCAAACTGGAAAGCCAGTACGGCTGTTTGCCTAGTTACACCAATTAAATCCGCTAAAGGTGTCATGATCGGCATCGTTAACGCTGCTTGTCCACTTCCAGAAGGTACTAAGAAATTTAAACAGAGCTGAAGCAAAAACATTCCTATCGCATTGATAGAAGCAGGTAATACACTTACAGTATTTGAAACAAAATGAAGAATAGTATCAATTAATCCTCCATTTGTAGTAATAACTAAAATGGTTTGGGCAAATCCGATAATTAATGCCCCTTCTACCATATCCCGGGCACCAGAAATAAATCCTTCAGCCATTTTATTCGGTCCAATCTTACAAATAATAGACATAATAATGCTGCTTAATAGAAAGACACCAGCAATTTCACTTATATACCATTGATACTTTATTACCCCTACAATCAATGCAACAAAATTTCCCAATAATACGAATAGTGCTATCAAATGACGTGGACTCATCTTAAAGTCTAAATCAATTTTGATGCTCTCTTCTCTTTTAAACTTTCCGTAAATCCCTTTGGATGGGTCACTCTTCACTTTTTTTGCATGCCTGTATATATAAAGTACTGTCAAACTATAAAAAACGATGAACACAATGATTCGATATGACATTCCTGAATACATTGGAAGCTCTGCAATAGTTTGAGCTACACCAATGTTAAATGGGTTCGTAATGCCTGAAGTAAAGCCAGTTGCTAATGTACCTAGCATGACGATCGCAAAGCCTGTAATCGCATCCATTCCGAGTGCCATCGTTAATGGGATAATAATCGCTATATAGACAAGCGTATCCTCTGCTGAGCCAATTAGTGTCCCTAAACTAGCAAATATTAAAACTAGAATAGGGATTAATACGTACTCTTGTTTTCCAAATTTCGAGGCCATAACTTTAATAAAGGAATCAATAGCTCCAGTCTTTTGCATTACCCCTAAAGCGCCTCCGAATAAAAAGACAAATAAAATAATAGAAGCACCCTCAAGCATTCCCAGATGCACACTATTGAATATTTCTAGAAAGCCAATAGGATTTGAATTGATATACTGAAAGGATTCTGGATCTACTATCATTCTGCCATTACTCTCAACTCTTTCATATTGTCCAGCTGGTAAAATATAGGTCAGTAACGACATGACTAAAATAATAATAAACATTAATACAAATGCATTAATTCCCTTTATCCGTGGTTCATCTTCTTTTTTATCTTGCTGTAGGTTTACCATAACCGTCTCCCCCTAATAATTTTTTCTTTAGCTTTGAACTGAGGCACAGACAACGTATCCATTAAGCATTTCTTACACACCTACAAGTTTCCACCAAACGGAAAAACATTCCGATTAACGGAAACTTTATACACAAGAATAAAAAACAGAAGATGAAATGTCAATATATTTCGACAATTCAGTTAAATTTATTTTTACTTCTAGGACAAATAAAAACTAAATATTAATAACAAATTCTTAAAAAACAGGCATAATGTTAGACTTTCCTACATATAAAAAAGACTGCTCCACTTATTTGTGGAACAGCCTTTATCGTTAAACTCTAGGTTTCTTTATAATTTTATTATAGCATAAATTTACAATAATTATTAGACTATACTTCATTGCGGAGTAGATGTATGATAAATTTCCTGATTCAATCACCCTACATTTCCTCTTAGGTTAAATACGTTTATATACTAAAAAAGGTGTTTGGACAACCATTTAAAGGAGAATCACAATTATTTTCTTTTCACCATATTTATAGGTGAGGATTACTACTAACAGAAGAGAAAAATATGGAGAGGAATGTGAGTAAACGTTGAAAAATCAAAATGAATGGCTAGAAGAAAAACATCATCTTGAGCAAAGTTTAAACCTCATTGATCACAAAAAGAACGAATTATTGCTAAAAGAAAAGAGCTTCAAGGAAAATGCTGTCGCTCTGAAGAAAACTTTTTGGAACGATGTCAGAGTCAATTTAGATACTGCTGAAGATGTTGACGAAACCTTTTTCGCGATTAAGCAACAGGTAGAGCTTCTCTCTGACTCAGAGCTTGCACAGCAGCGTGCAATTCAGAATGTTAAGGTATACGAGCGTTTACAACAATCACCCTATTTTGCTCGTATTGACTTTTTACAAGATGGGCAGCAAGATCCATTAAAAATTTATATAGGTGTTGCCACTTTATTGGACGAACAAGATGAAAATATAGTTATTTATGATTGGCGTGCACCTATATCGAGTATGTACTATGATTACACACCAGGTAAAGCCTCCTACGACACAATGGCAGAAGAGATTCATGGTGAAATGCTACTGAAACGGCAATTTATTATTAAAAATGGGCAGCTACAATCGATGTTTAATACTGGTCTTACCATTGGTGATGATTTATTGCTTGATATCCTTGCACAAAATGCAAACGAGCATATTCGTAGTATCGTTGCAACGATTCAAGCTGAGCAAAATAAAATTATTCGCCATGTTCAATCACGCTATCTTATTGTAGAGGGTGTTGCGGGTAGTGGTAAAACAGCTGTGGCTTTACAACGAGTCGCTTATCTATTGTATCGCTATCGCAATGAAATGACTGCCGATCAAATTTTATTGATTACACCTAATCAACTTTTTAACCAATATGTCCATACGGTCTTACCTGATTTAGGCGAGGACAATATGCAGCAATTAACGTTTATAGAGTATGTAGAAAAACGATTAGGTCGACAGTTTAAATTGGAATATCCGTACGAGCAATTAGAGGACCTTTTAACAGAAAAGGATGAAGCTTATTATCAATCAAAATTAAGTAGTATATCTTATAAAGCGAGCCTTGCTTACAAGCATTTGATGGATCAATATGTAAGCTATTTATCCAATAAGGGCTTATTATTTAAAAATATCGTATTTCGTGGGGAACGAATTATTACAGCGCAGGAAATTACTGAATACTTCTATTCTTTCCCTTCCACTATGTCGATACCAAATCGCCTACAATTCGTAAAAGAATGGTTATTGCAACAACTGACGAAATTTGAAAAGGCTGAGCGTACAAAAGAATGGGTAGAAGAAGCAACTGAACTATTAGATAAAGAGGACTACTCCAAGTCTTACAGTGAGCTTTTATACGAAGGGCGCTATACTGAAAATTCATTCGATGATTTAGATCAAGAACGACAAAAATTAGCGAGACAAATTGTAAAAAAATACTTTAAACCGTTACGCAATTCCGTTCACCAATTAAAGTTTGTGCATATGTTAGGCACGTATCGCCAACTCTTTGATTTGAATAACCCCATTACTAAAGATTTACAGCATCTTATGCCAAACGATTGGGAGGATATTTGCCGGCAAACACTTCCAAATTTAGCAAAACGTTTTATAGCTTATGAGGATGCAGCACCATTTTTATATTTACAGGACAAAATTGAAGGGCAGCAGACTAATACGATGATCCATCATGTATTGATTGATGAAGCACAAGATTATTCTCCATTCCAACTGACTGTATTACAGCAGTTATTCCCAAAAGCACGTATGACTATTTTAGGAGATGGACATCAAACGATTCATCCACATACCTTCGATAACCCTTCCCTGCTCGACCCTCAATTATATGGTGAGCAGGCTGAAAAAATGATTTTAATGAAAAGCTATCGTTCGACAAAACAAATCATTCAACTCACTGCAAAAATTTTAAATGATGGTAGCGAAGTTGAGGCATTTAACCGAACTGGTCCAGAACCATCAATTACTGTCGTTCCTAATGAATTGGAACTGATAGATGAAATTACCCAAAACATCCATCACCTCTCAGCTAAATTTGAAACCATTGCTGTCATTTGTAAAACTGCTGCTGAATGCTCCGCAGTATATGGGCAATTAAGTAATCAAGTAGATATTCAATTGATTAACCATAATACGAAGCAGTTTAAAAAAGGTATTTTATTACTTCCAGCTTATATGGCGAAAGGTATCGAATTTGATGCTGTGCTTATCTATAATGCATCTGCTGCTAATTACGCAAAGGAAAACGAACGGTACTATTTTTATACAGCCTGCACGAGGGCTATGCATGAGCTACACATTTATTCCATCAACAAATTAACGCATTTCCTTCAATGATAGCTAACAGATCCTCCTGTCATAGTGCTGAAAAACAAAACTATCAATAGAATTCTTGTGAAAGGTAAAAATGGATTTCCGTTGCAGGCTACTTGCTTTCCTGTGGGCGAGCGCTGAGCCGCTTCCTCCGCTACCGCTCCGTGCAGGGGCTCGCCTGTCTCGCTATCCCACGGGAGTCAAGTAGCCTTCCACTCCAACCCACAAAATGGTCACTTTTTAGCAAAGGTTTTCACATAAGAATGGAGGTATTCACTACTCATTTTATCGTGGTATGTTGTCAATCATCACTTCTCTACATTGAAAATAAGAGCCTACCCTTTCTTTAATTAGACAAATAATGGGCTATTTTATTCATTACGTCTAGTATGAAAGAGAAGGAAAAGACACTTTTGCACATGGTTGGTTTGAGTGGAGCCAGCGTCACAGCTGAGACCCTAGAGCGAACGGAATGAGTGAAGTGGCTCATCGGACGCGCTCTGAGAAGGATGCTGGCGGAACGGAAATCAACCTCTCGCCTTGCCAAAAAGTCTTTTTCTGCTATTTACTTCGTCTTTCTTCAACAACAAAACAGGAGGATCTGTCAGTAACAGATCCTCCTGTTTTTTTATATATAGAAAGTGTAATCTTCTGGAATGACACGTTTTAAAAATTTCTTTGTGCGCTCCTCTTTTGGGCTTACGAAAATATCATGAGGGCTCCCCTCTTCTACGACAACGCCTCCATCCATGAAAATCACACGATTAGCAACATCTTTGGCGAATCCCATTTCATGTGTCACCACAAGCATTGTTGTGCCTTCAGCTGCAATATTTTTCATGACCTGTAGAACCTCACCTACTAATTCAGGATCAAGTGCGGACGTTGGTTCGTCAAATAAAATAATATCTGGGTTCAATGCTACTGCACGTGCAATCCCTACTCGCTGCTGCTGACCGCCTGACAGTTGACTTGGATAGGCATCATACTTTTCCGATAAACCTACTTTATCCAGTGCCTTTTTACCAATGTCCACAGCCTGTGCTTTAGGAATTTTACGTCCAATGATTAAACCTTCCGTCACATTTTCTAATGCCGTTTTATTAGTGAAAAGATTATAATTTTGGAAGACAAATGCGACACGTTGGCGAATTGCATGTACGTCTTTTTTCTTCACATGTTGAAAATCCACTTGAATATCTCCAAATGTCGCATGTCCTTGATCCGCTTTTTCTAAAAAATTGATGCAACGTAATAATGTTGTTTTTCCTGAGCCACTAGGGCCTAAAATAACAACAACATCGCCTTTATCAATCGCTAAATCAACACCCTTTAAAATTTCATTGCCACCAAATGATTTATGAATATTTTTAATTTCTAACATGCTCATTCACCCCTTAGGCATTTGCCACTTTGTATTTGCTTAAATATTTTTCATAGCGCTTAAACAAGTATTCCACCGTACTACATAATATTAAGTACACGATAAAGATATCCAGATAGGCTTCCACATAATTGTAGCCAACATTTGCAGCTACTTTGGCCTTCAGCGTAATTTCAGGAAGTGACATTGCGTAGCCTAGCGAGGTAGCTTTAATAAGATTGACAGTAGCTGTACAAATATTTGGTAGCGCAACTACTAATGCTTGTGGAATGATAATTCGAGTATAAGCTTGGAACGTTGTCAAACCTACTGAGTGTGCAGCCTCTAATTGCCCCTTTTCAATAGTGCTTAATGCAGAACGAAAGACCTCTATTAAAATGGCTGTTGAGCTGAATGCAAACACGATAAACGCATACCAAATTGGATTGATTTTATAAATATCATACGCAATATTATATTTTTCAAAAATAATTTTTAACATTAACGGGATACTACTATAGATAATAAAGATTTGTATAATGATTGGCGTTCCTCGCACGAATGAAACGTAAATTTTTGCTAGATGATGAATAACTGGAATTTTATTAATTCTAGTGAGTGCCAACAAAAAACCAAGTGGCAGAGCTATCAATAAAGCAACAACTGTGATAAGGAGTGCAATGGGAACACCAGATAATGCAATGAAAAATGTTTCAAGTAAAAATGGATAATTCACGTTCACGCCTCCTCCTTAAGTTGTTTCTAAGGTTTTCTTACCCTTCCCAAATACCTTTTCTAATATAGTAAATATTTTTTCTATAATAATTGATAACACCCAATAAATAATGGCTAATGCAATATAAATTTCTAAGGCATGAGCATTGATGTTACTGGCAATAATTAAATTTGCCTTGCCCACAATGTCAATTAGACCAATTGTATAAGCTAGTGCGCCTTCTTGTAGCAAAGCAATCATGCCATTCCCAAAGTTCGGCAAAGCAACGACAAGTGCCTGAGGGAAAATAATTCGACGGTATGCCTGAAATGGTGTTAAGCCCACACTAACCGCTGCTTCAAACTGACCTTTTGGAATAGCTAAATAGGCGGATCTTATCACCTCAGACATGATTGCAGCAAATTGTAAGGTGAATGTTACGACAACGAATATAGCTGTTTCAATTGAATGGAGGTTAAGACCAACATTTTCTGCTAATGCTGGCACACCATAATAGACAAGAAATAACAAAACGATGGATGGCGTACAACGCATAATCGTTGTATATAAATTTGCGAATTTTTGTAACCACTTTATTGAAGATAGCTTAGCTGCCGCCAACAATAAACCAAATAGTGTGCCTAAGATAATAGAGGACCCTGCAACTAAGAACGTCATTTTTAAAAATGGTAATAACATTGGGATTGCGTTCCAAATGTAGGTTGCATCAAAATATTTATCCATTTCCTCACCAACTTTTCCTTTTATGAATAAAGACTGCTGAGCATTAAAGACTCAACAGCCTTATTATTCGTTCCGTTTCAAGCTAACGATTAACATTTTCTAGCACTTCAAATAAATCGCGACCATAGAACTTCGTGCTTAATTCATTTGGTTTCTTCTGCTCTTTAATTTGAGCTATCGCTTTATCGTAGGCATCAGCAAATTCTTGTTCTTTTTTATTGAACAGAGGCCATGTTTTAATAACAGCAAATTCGTTATAGACAACCTCATCTTTTAAGTTGTAATAAGGGCCATCCTCAGCAAGCACTTGTTGTTTAAATGGTCCCTCAATCATGACGCCACCATCAACACGCCCTTCATTTACCCACTGCACAACGTCTACGGTAAATGCATCACCAGCTTGAAGTTGTACTTTATTGTCTGGATTTGCCGTATTATATTCATCGATAATTGTATATTGCGCGTTATTAGCAGCAATCGGTGCTAAAGAATAACCCTTTTTTGCAAAATCGGCTAATGTTTTCACACCTTCATCCTCTTTACGTAAAACGAGCCCCGCACTACTTAACCCTAAAAATTCCTTCGGGAAAATAAATTTCTCTGTACGCTCCTGTGTAAAGAAGGCATTTTTAACCCCTACTTGATATTTCCCTTGCTCAACACCAATCAACAAATCATCACTTGTTGTACCTACGTATTCAAATTGATAGTCAGGTACTAATTCATCTACTAATTTCATTACTTCTACATCATACCCTGTTGGATTTCCATTATCGTCGATATAGCTAATAGGCTTGGAGGCTTGATCGTAGGCGACCTTTACTGTACGAACCTGTTCACCATCACCTGAATCCTTATCTGCTGATTGTCCTGAATTACACCCCGTTAAAAGTGCTATAGAAGCCAAACCAATTGCGGCAAATTGAAATAATCTAATCTTTTTCATCTGTCATTTCTCCTTATTTCCATGTAATCATTATGAATTTCCAGTTAATTTTTGTTGTTCAATAGCGGCAGTCGCTAACTTTATAATCGTCATATCATCCATAGGCGGATTATGAAGTCCTGCACGGACGTTACGGTAATAGCGTTGTAATGGATTGGATAGCTGCAAGCTTTTCGCTCCCACTACACGCATTGCCTTATCGACTATATCTATTGCCATGTTTGTTACTGTATGTTTAGCAACAGCCATTTCATTTGTTAATAAACTACGTCTAGCTGTATCATCATAAGCCTCAGCCACTCCATACAAGACAAAACGTGCTTGATGAAGCTTTAATTCAATATCTCCTAAAAGCTGTTGTACATTTGGCAACGTACTAATCGGAGCATTCAAGCTATTCGGTTGATGATGATTGGCAAAATGGACCGCATAGTCACGGGCAGCCTGTGCAATACCTAAGTATGTTGCTGGGATATGGAGTATCCAGCCATTTATCTTGCCACCACTAGGATGACTTGGTAACTCTACTAAATGCTCTGTTGCCACTATGACATCTTTTAACACAAGATCATGGCTACTAGTACCTCGCATCGCAGACATCTCCCAATTTTCTTCAATCGTTAGCCCTACAGAATCTTTATGAATAAGGAAGAAACCAATTTGTTGCTTTTCTTCAATCCAAGCAGAAGTAAGGAAATAATCGAGCACCGGTGACGCAGTCGTAAAGATTTTGCGTCCATTTAATAGCCAGCCCTCTTTTGTCGAAACAGCATATGTTCCAGGTCGACCACCACGTGTTGGACTACCCGTTGCTGCCTCACTAACTGCTCTATTAATGATGGCACCGCTCTTTATTTCTTGAGCGAATGCTGTTAATACATCCTCAGTCCATAAGTGGGTTTCATATATTTCACCAACAACGCCTAATGTCCAGCCAAGGGAAAGAGATGCATTTTCGTCATAGCTTGCTAATGTTTCTTGCACAAGTACCATATCATAGACTGATAAGCCCTCTCCGCCATATTGTTTCGGTAAAGTTAGTTGTGGATAGCCAATTTGCAAAAGCAATTGATGTGCTTTAAACGGGAAACGAGATTGTTCGTCTACCTCAACAGCCTCAGCCTTAATTGGCTCTGCAATAGCTGCTAGCTGATCTAACCAGAACCGTTGTCGCTCTGTTTTTACAAATAAATCCTTCAAGTAAATCTCCTTCTTCCCAATATATATAAATCATATAAAATTACTAAGAATTGATAGTGAAAAAAAATCTCTACCTACATATTGTAGTGAGATACTATTCGGTACTGAATTTTCTGATTCGTTGACATTTATAATACTTTTCACATTTGAAAATGTCAATGGGTGAAACTCAAGTTTTTTTGTTAGTTTAATATGAATTACAATGTTTCAATTTTACCCTTTAATTTATGCACCATGCTTTGTTTACAACATATGCTAAGACTAATGAAAGAGGTGTATACATGACTAATCATTCTAATTCGCCACAAAGTGCTGGCACCTTATCCTATTTGGCTCCACAAGTAATTCAAACTAAGTTTGGAGATATTAATGGCGATGGTTTTTTGGAAACAATTTTTTTAGTGGGCGTTCAACAACCGGATAGCCCTCTGTGGAAAAATATCACACTCACTATTTTTTATGTGCAAACACAACAAATGCAACAGTTTCCCTTGAAACAGAATTTGGGCTATAATCCGACTATTTTTCTAGGCGATTTTACTGGTAATCATATTGAGGATATTCTGGTTGTCTCTGATACTGGGGGTAGCGGAGGAATTATAAACGGTGAAATATTTTCATCCATCAACAATCAAGTTCGTTCTATTTTTGACGCAGAGTCTTTTAATAATAAACTCAAATATAGCGTCAATTATGTAGATCACTACAAGGCTGTAGTTCAAAGTTCAAATCCCGCTAAAAGATACACAATCGATTTACAGTATAAAGGAGCGGACTACTTAGCAGAAATTTATAATCCGGACGGTACATTAAAGCAACCTATAGAAGGCTGGGTAGACCCTTTTAGCGGACTATATCCCATTGATTATGATCGAGATGGAACCTATGAAATTTTAGGGTATCAAGGAATTGCAGGTAGGTATCATGCCGATGGACTAGGCTATGTAGAAAATGTTTTAAAATGGAATGGTCATGAATTTATGATAGATCGACAAACGGTTAGTATTTTTGGAGAGGATTTATCATAGAAGACTCTCTCTATTAAATAAGATAAAAAAACAGGAATCTGCTCATTTTTGCTTAAAAACAAAGCAAAATACGAGCAGATTCCGTCATTTATATTTGTTTTTCAACCAAGGCAAAATAGTTATTTTCAGGATCAGCAAAATTAAATACCCTACCCATTGGCATCATAACTAAATCGCCCACTTTAATGCCCTTTGCCTGAAAATCTTGGTACATTTCTTCCATTTTATCAGCATAAAACATGATAGACGGAGTTCCTAAGTTTAGCTCCGGCTGCATTTTAGCTATGATCTCTTTATTGTGCAACACAAATGATGTTTGTGCATCCTTCGTTGGCGCAATTTCAATCCAGCGCATCCCTGCTTCTTCCTGATCAGCAACGACAACAAACCCCACTTTTTCTGTCCAAAACTTTACTGCTACCTCTTGGTCATTAACATATAACATTACCTGCCCAATTTGATGAATCATAACCTATTTCCCTCCTCTTTTGAGCATTAGTATATATCAAACTGTAGCTTTATATAGCTTCTAACGATTTCAATTTAGCGAAATTTCGAATAATTGACCATAATATATATAACTTGTAAATTATTATTCCAAAGTACTTAACTTTTATTTTATTTCTGATAGAATGAGAATTATTTACCTTCTAGGGAAAAGTTTAGAATAAAAAAATTATGTGAGGATAATACAAGTGAAACAACTAAGTTTAAGAAAAAAGCTTATTTTTTCGTTTTTAGCAATGCTTCTCATCCCAACCCTGTTGATTGGAATTGTTTCCTACCAAAGTGCAGAAAAGCAAATTTCCGAAGAACAACATGCAAGTGCAACTGAAAGTGTACGTATTCTTAATACCAATATTACGAACACGATTGAACCCAAACTAAAAGATGTGCAATATTTTTCGAAAAAATTTAGTAAAACCTACTTTCAAGATCATAACATTCCGAAACTTCAATCATTACTAAGTGAATACATTAATATGCACCCTGAAGTAGAGCTGATTTATATTGGTACTGCCGATGGCAAACTACTTGACGAGCCTGCTCAAGACTATCCTGATGGCTTCGATCCTCGTACAAGACCTTGGTATAAGCAAGCCTTAGATAATAATGGCGAGGTCTCCATCACTGCCCCTTATGTTACACAATCAACTGGTGACATGGTCATTACAATTACGCAGGCTTTACCAGATGGTTCTGGAGTCATAGGATTAGATCTTAACATTTCTACATTAAGTGATATTACGAATAATATCCGCATTGGAGAGACTGGTTTTGCCTCTCTTCTAGATAGCAATAAGCTCTATATCGCACAGCCTGAAAAAGAAAGTGGTACTGAGGCAACAGAAAACTATATCACTAAAATTTATGAGCAAGCAAGCGGTACAATTATTGAAAGAGACCGTCATTTACAGTTTGCTACAAATGAACTTACTGGCTGGAAGATAATAGGCACAATGTTTACTGCAGAAGCTGCAAAGGCTGCTGCCTCCACTTTAAATATCAACTTGATCATTATTGTTGTGTCCATTCTAGTTGGTATTATGTTCATGCTCTTCATGATTAAGTCTGTAGTTACTCCAATTAATCGACTTAAGCAAAGCGCGTTGAAAATTAGTGAAGGTAATTTAACAGAGTTTATTGAAATTCATTCTAAAGATGAAATTGGACAACTTGGGGAAGCTTTTATCTCCATGAAGGTTAGCTTGAAAAAACTAATTCGCAACGTGGACCAAAGCTCCCAGCATGTTCAAAAGTCTGCTCAAGATTTATCTGCCAATGCAGAACAAAATATCGCTGCCTCTGAACAGGTTGCGGATGCTATGCAACAAATGGCAGTCAGCACGGAAAAGCAAACAACAGGTATTGACCAAAATGCTATCTCCATTGAGGAAATTGCTAAAGGGGTTGTTGAGGTCGCAGACAGCTCTATGCAGGTATCAGACCTTTCTAGCCATGCTATCCAACTGGCAGATGAAGGTGGACAAGCAGTCGAACAAACTGTACAACAAATGAACTCTATTCATGAATCTGTTACACAATCAGATACAATGATTAAAACTCTATATGATCGCACGAAAGAAATCGGTTCAATTTTAGAGATGATTAGTGCCATTTCAGACCAAACAAATTTACTAGCCCTCAATGCTGCTATCGAGGCAGCAAGGGCTGGAGAACATGGCAAAGGCTTTGCCATAGTAGCCGATGAAGTACGAAAATTAGCAGAGCAATCTCACCAATCAGCAGAGCAAATTGCTGCGCTCATTACGAGTATTCAGCAGGATACGGCTAAATCTGTGCAGACTATGGTCAAGGCTTCAGCAGATGTTCAGGATGGCTTACAATTGACAGAATCAACAAGTAAGAAATTCGCCAGCATTATTGAAAGTCTACGAAACATTGCGCCAAAGATGGAGGATATATCTGCCTCTGCACAAGAAATGTCTGCAGTCGTGGAAGAGGTCTCCGCTACAGCTATTGAATTATCAGATCACGCCAAATTAAATGCTGCAGCTACAGAGGAAGTTGCTGCTTCTACTGAGCAAACTTTATCCTCTATGCAGGACATGGCATCCTCTGCCAAAACGTTACTTGATATGGCGGATGAATTGCAAGGTTACGTAAATCGTTTTGAATATTAAATTATCCTTTCAGAATCTGAGTTCTATTATGGAGCTCAGATTTTTTCTGTACTAATTTGACATATAAAAACAGGGGAAATTACAAAATAAAATATTTTTCTACAAAAAGTACTATAGTATAACTTTATTTTCCAGATTTTTCAGAAAATTATGTTGATTATTATTCATTTTCCTCTTAGAATCAGATTAAACATTGGAATGACTTGTCTATTGAACCAGTTATCAAATTATGACAATTAACTAATGTCATTTTAAGGAGGAATACTATATGAAACAGATTAGCTTAAGAAAGAAACTCATTTTTGCATTTTTAATGATACTCCTCATTCCCGCACTTTTAATCGGGTATACCTCCTTTAAAAGTACTAAAAATCAGATTTTAGAAGAGCAACAAGCAAGCGCTAAGGAAAGTGTGCGTATGCTTAACAGCAATATTACAAATACAATTGCGCCAAAAGTTCATGACATTGGATATTTTTCCAAAAAAATAAATCAATCTTATTTACAAGAAGATAAAAAAACTGAATTAAAAAAACTTTTTCAAGAATATATTAATACTCATCCCGAGGTAGAGCTGTTATATATTGGAACAGCAGATGGTCAAATAATTGATGAACCCGTCCATGATTATGCAAGTGATTATGATCCACGTAAACGACCTTGGTACGTAGAAGCAATTGAGAACAAAGGGCAAGTATCCATTACTTCACCATATATCTCAAAATCAACAAATAATGTAGTAGTGACTGTCATGCAAGCTCTTCCAGATAATTCTGGTGTGATGGCCTTAGATGTAAATATCTCTGTTCTTAGTGCACTGACAGACGAAACACGTATAGGAGAAACTGGGTTTGCATCCTTACTAGATCGTAATCAGCTATATATTGCGCAAAAAGATAAAGAAAGCGGCTCACGAGCAACAGAAGAATATATGGCAAAAGTTTACGAACAACAGGAAGGTATGATTATGGAAGATGATCGCCAGTTACGTTTTGAAACCAATGAACTTACAGGGTGGAAAGTAGTTGGTACAATGTTCATCGCAGAGGCTACAGAGGCAGCGACTGCTTCATTTACTATCACATTGCTCATCATTGGTATTTCTATTATTGTAGGAATTATTTTTATGCTCTCTATGATTAAATCTATTGTGAACCCTATTAAACGACTTCAGCAAAGTGCATTAAAAATTAGTGAGGGCGATTTAACGGAGTTTATTGATATTCATACAAAGGATGAAATTGGACAGCTTAGTGAGGCATTTGTCTCGATGAAAGTTAGCTTAAAAAAACTGATACGCAATGTTGACCAAAGCTCTCAGCATGTTCAAACCTCTGCCCAAGGACTTTCAGCTAATGCTGAACAAAACATAGCTGCATCTGAACAGGTTACAGAGGCTATGCAGCAGGTAGCTATCAGCACCGAAAAACAAACAACTGGAATCGATCAAAATGCTGTTTCCATTGAGGAAATTGCTAAAGGTGTTGTAGAAGTGGCAGATAGTGCCCTACAAGTTTCAGACCTGTCCAGTCAGGCTATCCAATTAGCAGAGGAAGGCGGACAATCTGTTGAACAAACTGTGAATCAAATGGTTTCCATCCATGAATCTGTGACACAGTCCGACACCATGATTAAATCACTGTTTGATCGAACAAAAGAAATTGGTTCCATTATAGAAATTATTAGTGCCATTTCTGACCAAACGAACCTTCTTGCTCTGAATGCCGCTATTGAAGCAGCCCGAGCTGGTGAACAAGGCAAAGGCTTTGCGGTTGTAGCAGATGAAGTACGTAAATTAGCGGAACAATCCCATCAATCAGCAGAACAAATTTCTGCGCTTATTACAGGCATACAACAGGACACGGCTAAATCTGTGCAAACGATGATGAAAGCTTCATCAGATGTCCAAGAAGGGTTACAGCAATCTGAGGATACGAAAAAGAAATTTACAAGTATCGTTGAAAGTCTTCGAGAGATTGCACCGAAAATGGAAGATATATCAGCTTCGGCACAAGAAATGTCTGCCGTTGTAGAAGAAGTATCCGCAACAGCCATTGAGCTATCAGACCATGCAAAACTAAATGCAGCAGCCTCTGAAGAAGTTGCCGCTTCAACGGAACAAACATTGTCCTCCATGCAGGAAATCGCTTCTTCGGCTAAAACTTTACTTGATATGGCGGACGAATTACAAGGCTATGTAGACCGATTTAATTACTAATTATCCATAACGCTTGGCTTTCGACAAAAGACATGGATGAATTAAAATAAAGCACGATGATCTTTGGACTTTCCAAGATCATCGTGCTTTTATTAGCTATTTATTCATTTGCCTCATGGCTAAATTGCCATTCAATACCGAATTTATCTGTCAGCGAACCGTAACATTTACTCCAAAATGTTTCTTGTAACTCCATCGTTACTTTTCCGCCGTCTTTCAGCTTATCAAATGCTGCTCGCATTTGCTCTTCGTCATCGGAAACAACCGCTAATGTAACATTATTCCCAACGGAGAACGGTGAGCCTGGAAATGTATCTGAGAACATAATTCTACTACCAAATACAGAAAGTCGTGTATGCATCACAAGATCTTTCGCTTCCTCTGGTAGTGGGTAATCAGGATTTTGAGGTGAATCTCCAAACGTCATAATTTCAGCCTTGTCCGTATTAAAAGCATTTTCGTAAAACGCAACAGCCTCTCGACAATTTCCATTAAAGATCAAATACACTTCTACTGCCATTTCCAACACTCCCTTGTCATTTTTTGAAACAATTCTATTGTACATGGATTACAAAACATAGCACAAATTATAAATGGAATCATTCATCTACAAATAAATTTATTCCCCCTTATTTTTAAATTTTTCATTTATTTTCGTAAAAGCTTTGACATTTACTCAAAAATCATGTAAATTACCAAATGGCGAACAATTTAAAATAAATCTTTAAAAATATTCGTATTTTAGGAGTGTATATAATGGATAACGTATTTGACTATGAGGATATTCAACTAATTCCCGCAAAATGTATTGTAGAAAGTCGTTCAGAGTGTGATACTTCGGTTACTTTAGGTGGGCATACTTTTAAGCTTCCTGTAGTACCTGCAAATATGCAAACAATTATTGACGAAAATCTTGCTAAGAAACTTGCTGAAAACGGTTACTTTTATATTATGCACCGTTTCCAACCAGAAACTCGTATAAACTTCATTCAAGAAATGCAAGGAAAGGGCTTAATTGCCTCGATCAGTGTTGGTGTAAAAGAAGATGAATATGCGTTTATTGAAGAATTAGCAGTTGCTAATTTAGTACCTGAATTTATTACAATTGATATTGCACATGGTCATTCAAATGCTGTTATTCGTATGATCCAACACATTAAGAAGCACTTACCAAACAGCTTTGTCATTGCTGGAAACGTTGGAACACCTGAAGCCGTACGTGAACTAGAAAATGCTGGCGCAGATGCTACGAAAGTAGGCATTGGACCAGGTAAAGTTTGTATTACTAAAATCAAAACAGGCTTTGGTACAGGAGGCTGGCAGCTAGCTGCACTACGTTGGTGTGCAAAGGCTGCTACAAAGCCAATTATTGCTGACGGTGGTATTCGTACACATGGCGATATCGCTAAATCTGTACGTTTCGGCGCTTCAATGGTGATGATTGGTTCTTTATTTGCTGGTCATGAAGAATCACCAGGTGAAACAATTGAAGTTGATGGTAAAACGGTGAAGGAATACTTCGGCTCTGCCTCTGAATTCCAAAAAGGCGAACGCAAAAATGTCGAAGGAAAGAAAATGTATGTTGAGCATAAAGGTAGCATCAAAGATACATTAATCGAGATGCAGCAAGACTTACAATCATCTATTTCTTATGCTGGTGGCACAAAACTAGAGGCTATTCGAAATGTTGATTATGTTATCGTAAAAAATTCTATCTTCAATGGAGATAAAGTATACTAATCCATAGTAACCCCGATAAAGAACTACTTGTTCTTTATTGGGGTTCTTTTATGAGACCTTCCCCATCAATTGTTCTATAAGCATCATGAATACATAGTATATTAAAATATGACATTTATTATCAGAATTTTCTATTTTATTAGAAAACTATATATTATAATATAACTATATTGGAGGAACGGAGGTTTTGTTTCATGAAATCAGTACGTAATAAACTTGTTAGTCTTGCCATCATAGTTATTCTAATATCAACAGTACTAGTTGGAACCGTCAATTACATCGTAGTGAAAGGTGAACTAGATCAAGTAGGTCGACAAAGTCTTAAAAATGGCACACTAGGCATTCTTGAATTAATTGCACAATTAGATGCTCAAGTTCAAAAGGGAAATATAACGTTAGAGGAAGCTCAGGAAAGTGCAAGAACACAAATTGTTGGTAAAAGAGTTGAAGACAATAAACGATCCATCGATAATCCTGTTAAATATGGGGATAATTTTTATTTCTATGCCTTTCAAGATAACGGCATAGTCGAAACGCATCCATCTCTGGAAGGGCAAAATATTGCTGATTTACAAACAGAGGATGGACGCTATTTTGTACGCGAAATGATTGAAGCAGCTAAGGCTGGTGGAGGATATGTCCGTTATGATTGGGCACTACCCTCCACCCCTGAAATCGTTGCACCTAAAATTACTTATGTAGAAATGGACGAACATTGGGGGTGGATTATTGCAGCTGGTACATACGAAATGGACTTCAATGCAGGCACTAAAAATGTTTTCTATTACACGCTTTGTATGACAATCCTCGCAACGATTATTGGTGTGGCACTCTTCTGGTTCTTCTCTGGACGAATGACTACCTATATACGCAAAATCATGGTGATTACTTCAGATATTGCTAAAGGTAAGCTAACTGGCGATGACATACCTGTTACCACAAAAGATGAACTAGGTATACTCGCTAATAACGTGAATAATATGAAACATAGCTTATATGAAATGGTCAACAATACGAAGGATAGCGCCTCTCAAATGAGAGTTTCTTCAGAGATGCTTAGTGCTATTACAGAGGAAACAACCGCTTCTGCTGACGAAATTCATCAAGCAATCAATGACATCTCTAAAGGGGCAGTTGTGCAAGCAGAAGAAGCTGAGATGGCCATTAGTAAGGTTGAAACACTATCTTCACTTATTTCAATTGCTACAAATAAATATAGTGAGATCACTGAAAATATGAATATCATCAATTCATCACAAGAAAATGGTAGACAAAAAGTAGAAGGTTTACTGCAAAATTCAAGTGAATTCACACAGGTGATTGAGGAGTTAAGAACTAATTTCTCCAGTTTGACGAACCAAATGAAAGAGATTCATCAAGTGGTACAAACAATTACATCTATATCTGAACAAACAAACCTCTTGGCACTCAATGCTAGCATAGAGGCAGCGCGTGCTGGTGAACACGGTAAAGGTTTTGCCATTGTGGCAGAGGAAGTCCGGCATTTATCGGAGGATACAAACGAAGCTACTACGCGTGTCAGAAATCTATTACAGCGTATTGAGGTGGGTACTGCAAACTCCGATGCAAAGATGATACACACGCTCCAACTTTCACAAAATCAAGCCATATCGATTACTGAAGTAAAAGGAGCTTTTACATTCCTAGCAGACTCCATTCAGGATATTACAAAGCATCTTGTTTCACTAGATGAGGGAATGAACGACATGGCGGAAAATCGCATAGTGGTGATGAATGCTATCAAAGAAATAGCCAGTGTAGCTACTCAATCTGCCGCAGCTACGGAACAAATTAATGCTTCCATAGACGAACAAAAGTCAGCAGTGAACTCGATTATGCACTCCTCTATGGAACTTCATACAGAGGCAGAGCGCATGTACGACTTAGTAGAACGCTTTACATGACAAGAAAAAAGAATGCTACGGTTTAGGCGTAGCATTCTTCTTAACATTATAGTTTGTTAATTACTGCGTGGATTGTTTCCTTCAGCTCTGCATCATGATCAGCAAGTTCTACAAGGTTTCCTAGACGTTCACGTAATACAGGGCGCTCAATTACTAATTTTTCATCAAGTACTTGTACCAGTAGCTCAATAATAAGACGATCACGAACGTTTAACGCTTCTTCTAAACGTTCTGGTGTAATTTTCGCATCAGTTTTTGTAGCTTTTGCCATTTTAAAAACCCCTTTTATATTTTATATTCATGCACATCTATTTTAGCATACCACTAAATTATTTTGAAAACTTTCTTTCATGAAAATATACCAAAACTTTACAAAAAATAAAGACAAGATTTACGGCTAATTGTTATATTTATATCATAATAAGCCACTGCTCAGCCATATGATGATGTATTTAACAAACCTAATACTAACACTCGATTGGAGGAAATGTATGAATCAAAAAAATTTTACTTACGCGCAGCTCATTAAAGCTGTGCCGAAATCTCTACAGCTATTTCTCAACGTTTGCCTTGTGTTACTAGCTCTTATCCTATCATTTCTGCTTTTTAAGGAGCTAATCGAATTTCTTAAAATATTAATCTTCGCCAAGGAAGGTGGCGATTATAAATTATTCCTTGCCAATATTCTTATTTTCTTCTTATATTTTGAGTTCATCACAATGATTATTAAATATTTTAAAGAGGATTATCATTTTCCACTGCGCTACTTTATATATATAGGTATCACAGCGATGATTCGTTTAATTATTGTGGAGCATGATCACCCTCTAAATACTTTAATTTATTCATTGATTATCCTGATATTAATCATAAGCTATTTTATTATTAACATCACACCACTTGAAAGACCAACGCGGTCTTCTATTTTTATAAAAAAAGAGCACTGACCGGTAGTAAGAGCGCTATTCCTATTCTAAAATGTCAAATACATGTAAGCTTTGCGAACACATAGAAAAACTGCTATAAGTCTTGTAAATATAGCTCATCACTAACCAGGGTTTGACTATGCATTATAGCTCTTGGATCATTACTACACCCATCACCAGCGAAGAAAGCTCGGTCCAGAGCCCCCCCAAAAATAAACGGAAACAAAGCAACAAAATGAATGTTTTTTGCTAAAAAAATTTGAAAGAGATGTTAGATTAGTTCTTTAGCAACCTTCTCTTTTTATGTAATAAAACAACTGCAACAAGCTCTACCCCACGGATTACTAGAAAGCAGGTTCATTTGAAAGTCATGTAGTTGTATACCACCAATGAGTTTGTCATCTTCCCAAAGTCCATAATACTGAAAAGATTGGTCATTGTTCTCATTTTGCATCAATGGATTTTTCAGCTGCTCTTTTGTCCCATTCTTCCTGGATAGTCTTCTACAACGATATTCAGAAATTCTAAAAAATCTTGTTCTTTTAATAACTTCTCTATTACTCTCATCATATCCCCTCCATTTTCAAAGTGCTGCATGTTGTTTGTACATTTTTCATATTAATTTTTATACCCCACAAATAACATATATTACCACACGGAAATAATGAACAATGAAAATGATTAAAGGAGGAAAATAAATGGCTTTAATTGATTCGTATATTCACGAAGTGTCTAAAAGGCTACATAAGAATAAGCGTGAAGACATAAAGCTTGAACTAAAAGCTACGATTGAGGATATGCTGCCTGAGTCCTATTCTGAATCCGATGTTAAGGATGTACTCCAAAAACTTGGAAGTCCTTCCGAAGTTGCGGCAAGCTATCAAGATACACCTCGTTTTTTAATTGGCCCAGAGGTTTTTGATCAATATACAAGAACAATCAAACTAGTTATGCCTTGGGCTATTTTCATTACGGTTATTGTTCATGTAATCCAAAAAATTGTGCTCTATTCAGGTGGAGAAGCGCTTCTTTCAACCATTATTTCGGCATTTGCCATGATTATTGTGGCGATTATTGCTGTAATATTTCACGTATTGTTTTGGATTACCGTCGTTTTCATCATCATCGAGCGCTCTGGTTCTGAAAAGATTCATTTACCCTTTTTGAAAGACACCAAGCAATGGTCACCTGATGATTTAGTTAAAATGAAACCCATTCCCAAAGTTAAGGTGATTACTTTAAGTGATACGATTTTTAGCCTAGTTGGAATTCTAATATTTTCTTTTGTCTATTGGAATGCTTATCGTCTTTTAGGGATTTATACAACGAATGACAATGGTAGCTTGAAATTTGTTATGCCAATCTTTAATCAAAATGTTTTACAATCATTTGCTCCTATCGTCTTACTATGTATTGTTCTTAGTCTCGTATTATCTTTTATAAAATGGCGTGCTGGTCAGTGGACAATGCTCATCGCCATCACGAATGCACTACTTCAAAGTGTAGGAACGATCGTCTTTATTTTAATGGCGATACACCAAGATTTTATTCATAGTGCCTCGATTCCCTACATGGCTGCCATCCTAGAAACAACATCCGCTAAGGTTGCCTATACTATAGATAAAATCTTACTCGTCAGTATAATTATTGCTGTTTTAGCAAATGCATTTGATATTTATCAAGGATTTAAAAAAGCGAAAGTATAAAATCCCCCTATTCAAATCGCTAAAATACCTTTATTCTCCGATGTTTTGTATAATGATAAAGTTGAAAGTATTTTATATACATGAATAATCTGCACAATTCAATCAGAGTAAGGGGAATTAACTATGACCATTCTTCTAGTAGATGACAATCAAGTCAATCTATTTGTCATTGAAAAAATACTAAAAAATGCAGGTTATGATAACTGTGTTTCTCTTTCATCTGCTTATGAGCTATTTGATTATTTACAATTAGATGCACCAAATCCAACAGGAAATTCTGTAGATTTAATATTGTTAGACATTATGATGCCGGAAGTAGATGGTATTGAGGCCTGCAAACGCATTAAGCAAAATGAAAGATTGAAAGATATCCAAATCATATTTGTCACAGCACTGGAAGATAAAAACAAACTAGCAGAAGCACTAGACATTGGTGGTGTAGATTATATTACAAAACCAATTAATAAAACGGAGCTGCTTGCAAGAATTCGTGTTGCCTTACGCTTAAAAGCTGAATTAGACTGGCACACCCAGCATGACAAGAAAATTCAATATGAACTAGATCTAGCCACTCATGTACAACGAAGCCTGCTCAGTCCACCATTAAACGAGAAGGATATCCGGATAGAAGTTTCTTATCTACCATCCTCTAATTTAGCAGGCGATATGTATTATTGGTACAAAATAGACGATCATCGCTATGCTATCATTTTATTGGATATGATGGGTCACGGTATATCTGCAGCGCTTGTTTGTATGTTTATCTCCTCGGTTTTAAGAGAGGCCGTTAAACAACTAAACGACCCAGAACTTGTCATCAAAGAACTGAATCGTTATATGACTCTTTTACAAGATGGAAAAGATAATAATCTTTATTATTTTACAGCGATTTATTTCATCATTGATACAGAGCAAAAAACAGTCGAATACATAAACGCTGGTCACCCTCCTGGATACGCACTAATAGATGAAAAAACATGTATTCCATTAAATCAAGGTAGCTGTGCGGTCGGCTTTTTCGATGAAATGAAAGTTCAAAAGCAATGTATTCAATATGAACAAGATATTCAAATTGTGTTATTTACAGATGGTGTTTTAGAGGCAATGGGCCCCTGTGAAATCGAGTCAGAAAAGCATTTGCAAACGCTAACATCCACTAAATGGGATTATTCACAATGCCTCATTGACAACCTATTACCTAAAGATAAACAAGAAAACCAGCCTGATGATATGTGTGTATTAATGATTCAAGCTAGCACTACTTCCATATAAATAAAAAGCAGAGGCTATCACATGAAGATAGCCTCTTTATAGTGTTGAAAAACAATCAATAGAATTTTTGTGAAAGGTGAAAATGGATTTCCGTTGCAGGCTACCTGCTTTCCTATGGGCGAGCTCTGTGCAGGGGCTCGCCTGTCTCGCTATCCCACAGGAGTCAAGTAGCCTTCCACTCCAATCCACAAAATGTGAACTTTTTAGCAAAGGTTTTCAAATAAAATGGAGGTATTCACTACTCATTTTATGGAGAGGTGTTGTTACTCATCACTTCTCTACATTGAAAATAAGAGCCTTTTTTCTTTAATTATACAAATAATGGACTATTTTGATCGCTTCGGCTAGTATAAAAGATACATTTGATTGGAGTGGAGCCAGCGTCACTCCTAGGGGATTTAGCGTCACAGGTGAGACCCTGGAGCGAAACGCAGTGAGTGAAGCGAAGCGGCTCATCGGACGCCCCCTGGAAAGGACGCTGGCGGAACGGAAATTAACCCCTCACCTTGCCAAAGATTCTTTTTCTGCTATTGACATCATCTTTTTTCAACAATATATAGAGGCCATCAGTTGAAGATAGCCTCTTACTCATTAATACATTTTTTGATAAATTCTTTCGTAGCCTACGATTTCTCGATACTTTGAAATAATCTCTTCAAACCGCAATGTTTCTTTATCCCCTAAGCATAAAAATCCTTTGTCACTTAGACTCTCATAAAACAAATGGTGTACCTGGCTCTGTAGCTTAGGTGAAAAATAAATCAGGACATTTCTGCACAAGACAACATGAAACTCATTAAAAGAATGATCCGTTACTAAATTATGCTGAGCAAAAATAATATTTTTCAATAGTGTTGGATGGAAGTAAGCATATTGATAATCTGTTTGATAGTATTCTGAAAACGCATGGGCTCCTCCAGCAAGCATATAGTTTTTCGTATATGCCTGCATTTTATGAATAGGAAAAGCTCCTTTCTTCGCTTTTTCTAATACTTGCTCATTCATATCTGTTGCATAAATAATAGACCTCTCTATAAGCCCCTCTTCCTGAAGTAAAATAGCCATAGAATATACTTCCTCACCTGTCGCACACCCAGCATGCCAAATACGTATTTCTGGATACTCTCTTAAAATAGGGATTACTTTTTCACGAAAAGCTTTAAAAAAGCTAGGATTACGAAACATCTCGGTTACATTTATCGAAAAATCATTCAACATCTGCTCTAAAAATTCTTGATCATGAATGACCTTTTCTAGTACCTGAGAAATCGTTGGAATGTTATTGATCCCCATCCTATTATAAATTCTACGTGAAATGGATGAACGATTGTATTGACGAAAATCATAGCCTGATAAACGATAAATAGCCTCTAGTAATAAATCAATTTCTAAATTTGTTTGTTTATTTAATTGTATTTTTTGCTCCAAAGGCTGAAATTGCTCCATTTTCATTAACTCCCTTTAGAAACGAGCCAGACTCTTAAGACCGATAATAATTGATCTAAATTTAATGGCTTGCTAATATAATCAGATGCACCAGCCTGCAATGATTTATCACGGTCATTTTTCATAGCCTTTGCCGTCAATGCAATGATCGGTAAGTCTATTCGTTTCATTTGTTGACGAATAATAGTCATCGCTTCATAGCCATCCATATTCGGCATCATTATATCCATCAGAACGAGATCGATGTCAGGATGCGCATGCATTACCTCTAAACATTCAAGCCCATCTTTAGCAACTAGAATGCTCATACCTCTTTTTTCTAATGCCGTTTTTAATGCATAAATATTACGGTTATCATCATCTACTATTAAAATATTTTTCCCTTGGAAAACCTCTACCTCTTGTTGAAGGGCTTCCTCTATTTCCTTTGGCTGCTCTGCAATTGGCTCCTCTACCACCGTAACAGCCACTTCGTTCATGGCAAGCTTTTGACAATGCTCCTCTTCGATTCCATTTGGTAAGCTTGGAATCGTTAACGTAAAGCTACTACCTTGTCCTTCAGCACTTTGCAGCGTAATCCAACCGCCAAGCAATTTAGCAAACTCCTTACAAATAGAAAGACCAAGTCCAGTCCCACCATATTTTCGAACCGTAGCGCCATCGGCTTGTTGGAATGATTCAAAAATAAGCTGATGCTTGTCTTTCGGAATACCTATACCCGTATCTGATACAGTAATTTCAAGCCAATCTGTACTTATATCCTGCATATTATTTGTTAACTGCTGTGGTGTTAGCTGATGAATAGCTAATGTTACCGAACCATGTTCCGTAAATTTAAAGGCATTGGATAATAAATTCTTTATGATTTGATGGAATCTCTTTTCATCTGTATAGAATACATCTACAACATGGTCTGCCTTTGAAATATGGAATGCTAGATTCTTCTTCATCGCAACAGGTGCAAAGGTATGTTCAATTTGTACAGGTACTTCGCTCATGTTCACTTCATTAAAAATAATATCAAGCTTGCCTGCCTCGACTTTTGATAAATCTAAAATATCATTAATTAAAGCAAGTAAGTCCTCTCCAGAAGAATGAATGACTTGAGCATACTCTATTTCCTCATCTGTTAGATTTTGTTGGCTATTTTCTGCTAGCATCTCCGATAAAATTAATATGCTGTTTAAAGGTGTTCTTAATTCATGTGACATATTTGCTAAAAACTCAGATTTGTAGTTTGAATTCAAGATAAGCTGTTCGGCACTTTCTTCTAATTCCTTTTTCGCCTTTTCTAGCTCTCTTGATTTAGACTCTGCCTCTTTTGTACGTTCTTCAAGCTGCTCATTAATCATTGTCAGCTCTTCGGTCTGCATTTGTAATTCTTCTGATTGTGTCTGCAGCTCTTCTGATTGAACTTGTAATTCCTCCGTCATTGCTCTAGATTCATTCAATAGACGAACAATTTCCATGCGTCCTAAAACACTATTCACTGTTAGCCCAAAAGTTTCTGTGACCTGCTTTACTAATTCTTGCTGTAGCTTACTAAATTTAGTCATTGTCGCTATTTCTGCTACTGCTATCACTTCATTTTCAAAAATGACAGGAATCAATAGAATATTATGCGGTCTTACCTCGCCTAATCCTGTTCTGATTAAACGATAGTCCTGCGGAATATTATCGTAAAATAACATTCGTTTTTCTAATGCACATTGACCAATTAATCCTTGTCCCATTTTAAAGCTTTCCATACCAACGCGATCATCTCCGTCAGCAAATGCAGCCTTTTTCACAAATTGTACTTGGTCCTCTGTTATTTCACGAACATAAAATGCACCAAGGGATGCCTCTGTTTTCTGCGCGATTTCTGACAGGAAGGTCTCAGCCAATTTTGTAATGGCTGAAACTCCTTGATATTTTGTCACGATTTCCGCAATATTGCTTTGTAGCCATTCTCTCTTTTCGACTGACTCTAGCAGTATATTCGTTGCATTGGCAAGATCATTCACTTCATCATTGGTATTCACATAGATTCTTCTTGTAAAATCACCTTTTGTAGCTGCGATTTCTTGAATGGTTTGTGTAACTTCTGTTATCGTTTTTACAATAGAACGTGAAATGCCACTAGCTATAACAATTGCTATAATAGAAACTAAAATTAAAATCCCAAATAAACCACTAGTTAACTTATTATTTTGTTTGTCTAATTGACTTGCCTTCGCTTGTGTATAGGCATTTTCAGTTGAGCGGAACGAATCAAATAACTTACGCATTTTCTCCAAATCTTGGCGCCCAGTATCTACTTTAAAAAACTCATTTAACGCCTCTATGTTATTATCTTTTTTATATTGAATCGTTGGCTCTCCCGAAGTGGCAATCCAATGTTCAATCGTTTCCTCTATCTCTTTTAGTTTTTCCTGCTGTGATGGTTTATCTGTCATTCGCTGATAGAGATCATTAAAATCCATTTTCCAATTATCAGCTGCCTTATTATAGGGCTCAAGATAGCTTTGTTTGCCTGTAATAATGAAAGCTCGCTGACTCGATTCCATATCCAATATATATTTTTCAATTTCATTGGTTAGTGTTTGAACATTGGAATCGTACTTAATAATATAATTTCTTTCCTTTTGCAAAGAATTAATTTGATTATTTAATATGACAACGGCTGCAAGTAAGCAAAGAATGATTATGATATAACCTAATGTAATCTTAGAGCGTATACCCAATTTCAATCTATTTAACATTTGGTTTTCCTACCTTTACCTTTCTTTCACTCTATTTTATTACTAGTATACATGTAAAAATAACTGATTATCTCTTCTTTTGACATGAGCAACAAAGAAATTTTGCTGTTTCGTATTAATAAGTCTATGCATTTTTCATATACATTTTATATTGAGTCATTTCTAAATTAAGGAGAGAATACATGTGGACATAATCGTAAGACCGGGAGATTCACTTTGGCATTTCAGTGAAGTGTTTAAAATACCGCTTCAACTAATTTTAGATTCCAATGAAAATATAAATCCCCAATTTTTAAGAGTTGGACAACGCATTCGTATTCCTGGTTTTGTGACCATCGACTATCAATTGAAACAAGGGGACTCTTTTTGGCAAATTGCACAGAGTCAAAACCTCTCCCTAGTCGCCCTCTTACTCGTTAATCCAGGTCTCAATCCAAATCGCTTACAAATTGGTCAGATGATTCGTATACCACAACGTATTACGTGGCGTTTAGTTGATGGTAAGCAAAATTATACGTATACCCGTATGATGAATGATCTTAATAAACTAATTGATGCTTATCCTTTTCTTCACAATTCAACTATTGGCAGTTCCGTTTTAGGGAAAGGTCTACCTGAGTTGTTGATTGGCAATGGAGCTAAACGTGTTCACTATAACGGCTCCTTCCATGCAAATGAATGGATTACTACACCTATTATTCTAACATTTTTAAACGACTATTTGCTCGCCCTCACCAACCAAAGTAGCATTCGTGGCATCTCTCCATTCTCTCTTTACCAGCAAACCTCTCTTTCTATCGTACCTATGGTGAATCCTGATGGAGTGGATTTAGTAATACAAGGTCCCCCAAATGATACAACATTAAGAAATCAATTAATTACATGGAATAATGATAGCTCTGATTTTTCTGGCTGGAAAGCAAACATCCATGGCATCGATTTAAATGATCAATTCCCTGCACAATGGGAGCTAGAAAGTGCCCGTAACCCTAAGACACCAGGGCCTAGAGATTATGGTGGTGAAAGACCTTTATCTGAACCTGAAGCTATTGCGATGGCTGACTTGACTAAACTACGTGATTTTTCAAGAGTACTAGCCTTTCATACACAGGGGCGTGTTATTTATTGGGGCTTTGAAAATCTTGAGCCTCCAGAATCAGAGGTACTTGTGAATGAATTTAGTAGAGTCAGCGGCTATGAACCCATTCAATCTGCAGGAAGCTATGCAGGCTATAAAGATTGGTTCATCCAAGATTGGCGTAGACCTGGCTTTACCGTTGAGCTAGGAAGCGGTACGAATCCTTTGCCAATCAGTCAGTTTGACGAAATTTATGAGGAAGCCCTCGGAATTTTTCTTGCTGCATTATATATGTAAAAGTATTGTTTCAGCTCCATTCGCTATGAAATTGTCCTTTGCGGCATTTCAGCGAATGGAGTTTTTTCATGAAGAGGACTTCGACATAATTGCTAAAAAGGAAAAATAAATTACTTTGACAGGTAGAGTAATGTTTGCTACTATTACTCTGACAGATAGAGCAATAAAATAAAGTAGGTGACTTATGGTTCGCAGTGATATTATCCGAGGACATTTGGATTCGATTATTTTACGGCTAATTTCAGAAAAAGATCGTTATGGCTACGAAATTTCTCAGGAAATAAGTCTCCGTACAAACAATCGATTTCAAATCAAGGAAGCAACTTTGTATGCCGTTTTTCAACGTCTCGAGAAAAAAGAAATTATTGAAGCCTATTATGGAGATGTTTCACATGGAGGCAAAAGAAAGTATTACCGTATTACCTCATTAGGTAAAGCCTATTTAAATGAGTTAGTGAAAGAATGGTCAGAAGTAAAGGAAATAATCGATTTATTTATGGAGGGCTTTGAATGAAAAGAATAAAAAACCATATTGATGAGCTTTTTAAGGATATTCCTCGTAATAACGAGACTGAAATGGTCAAACAAGAAATCATTGAAAATCTTGAAGAAAAAGTATTTTACTTGATGGATCAAGGAAAGGAACAAGAAGATGCCATCAATAAGGCGATTGTAGAATTCGGAGATATTGAAGATTTGAAAAAGGAATTGGGTGTTAAGGAGCCTGCTAAGAAAAACATGGCAAAACTAAATTTAGAGTTTTCCATCTGGGGGAGTGGCTTAATCATTGTATTTTTTATCTTTATTAATCTTTATTACACTCCACATACAATTTGGGCTATCTATCCAATCTTCGCAATACTTTGGTGGCCTTTATCAATGTACTTTGTATGGTCACGTAAGAAATGGGGTGAATGAACATGAGGAACTTTATTAACTTTTCTTTAGCCGGGAGCCTGATGACCATGATCTTTTTAGGAATCGTCAATTACACGACATCACCGCAAACAATGTGGTTTATATATCCTTGCCTGCTGCTCTTGCTATGGCCAATTACGCTATTTTTTATGTCTAATAAAATGTATAAACAATACTCTATCGTTTGTAGTGCAATGATTATCGCATTTCTTATCGTTGAAAATTATTTATATGCACCAAATCATTTATGGTTTATCTATGCTATTTATCCAATTATCTGGTGGCCGATTCTTATGTACTTAGGTGAAAAAGCAAAAACTTTAAAAACAGCACTCATCGGCTGTGCTTCCACAATTATTTATTATGCATTCCTGAATATCATGCTGTCTCCTCAATATCCTTGGGCGATTTATCCCGCATTTTTAATTATGTGGTGGCCTCTAGCTTTATATCATGCTCAACGGAAAACGTTTGTAGCATTCTCCGTGACAGCTTCATTGCTAATTAGTAGCTTTTTCATTATTGTTAACGTTGTTTCTTCACCTACGGTTATATGGGCAATCTACCCTATTTTTGTTACGCTATGGTGGCCGCTAAGTATGTACTTTTATGTGTATAAAAGAAAAATGTATCAAGCTACCTTTACGAAACGCATGTAAAGAAGGGATTCTATGAAAGCTATTAAAAAATTCGTCAAATATCTTGTCATTATCATGGGCTCCTTACTTTTACTAGCACTTCTATTCCCAACATGGACATCATCTATAAAGGGAACTAATAGCATTAGTACATTAGAGCAGGTAGCAATTAACGACAGTGACCATGAAATTATGATACGTGGGCAAAACAAAGATAATCCTGTGATCATCTTTGTTCACGGTGGACCTGGCTGTTCTGAAATTCCCTATGCCAAAAAATATCAAGATTTGTTGGAAACCGAGTTTACCGTGGTCCATTACGATCAACGGGCTAGCGGGAAATCCTATCATTTTTTCGAGGACTATTCTAATCTTTCATCTGACTTGCTTGTGGAGGATTTATTAGCACTGACTGATTATATAGCTAATCGCCTAGACAAAGAAAAAATCATCTTAATCGGTCATTCCTATGGTACATATATTGCCACACAAGCAGCTGCTAAAGCTTCTGAAAAATATGAAGCCTACATTGGTATTGGTCAAATGAGTAATACCATTGAAAGTGAAATGGATAGTTTACAGTACACCATCCAACAGGCTCAACTCAAAGGGAACACAGAAGATGTTGTATATTTACAAAGGTTAACGGAAGACATTAATAAGGGTAAGACATTTACACCCCGCCATTACGTAAATAAATATGGAGGAGCCACAAGAAACATTGATAACCCTGACGGCAATATGTTAGGAATGCTATTCAGTACAGAATATAATTTATTGGATATGATCCGCTACAACAAAGGCCTATCATTATCTCAAGAAGCATTATTAAAAGAGGTCATGCAACATCCATTACCTACTAAAGTTAATAGACTAGACCTCCCCTTCTATTTTGTAATGGGTGACTACGACTATCAAACATCATCGAATACCGCTAAAAAATACTTCGACCAAATAGATGCCGAGAAAAAAGAATTTATAGCATACGAACACTCTGCACACTACCCACAGTTCGAAGAAAAAGATAGATTTTTTGAATGGATGCGTGTGACTTTTAAAAAATAAACTTTTTAAGAGCTATTCTATGCTTGGAAAGATTTATTTAATTGCTATATAATTTAATCATTAAATATTTTAATGGACGTGATTATATGGCAGATAGTCTACACAATGTAGAAATCATTATGAAAGAAATGCTGGACATTCAGCAAAAATCAAAAATGTTTGTGGAACTTTTAACTAAAGGGGAAGCATTGTCGCAAAACCAATTGATTTTACTTCTGCAACTAAAAATAAATAATGGAATGAAGGCAACAGAAATCGCTGACTTCTTTAGTGTAACACCTGGAGCTGTAACTTCCATGTGCGATAAGCTGGAAAAGCTAGAGCTGATTCAACGAATTAGAGAAAATAATGATCGTCGTGTTGTCAAAATGGCTTTAACAAATAATGGTGATCAGAAGGTCCAAGAAATTTTCTTAAAGTTTTCTCAGGATAAACTGGCAGACATGGCTGACATCTTACGTGAAGTAAATCAATTAATGAATAATATTTTTTAGGATTTCAACAAATTGAAATCCTTTTTTTATTGGCCAAATTTTAGGGAATCCTTTTGTTCTTGACAAAAGGGAGCTGCATATAATTTAATTAATATATATTTTAATAATTAAAATATATATTAATTAAATTATAATGAGGTGATTTTTTATGTTTCAAAAACTTCGTACGCTAACATTAACGAACGGTCGCATTAAACATCTGGATACTGGGTATGAGCAATTAAATATTCGAGGAGCTGTAGCTTTACATCAAGAAGTACACTTAAAAAAGGTGTCCACTCATGGTCATAGCTCCTTTTATTGCTCTGTTACTGCCCAGGTATTTAACAGTTCAGGCTCATGCACATTAAAGGATTATTGTGAGATCGAAGAACTAACAAACGCTGGAAACATTCAAATACGTAATGGATGTGTCCACAAGATCAATAGTTCTGGGAAATTCATAATTGAGGATAAATTACAGAGCAGACGGTTCGACGCTATTGGTGTAGTAAAAGCTGAAGAAATAGTGGCTAATCATTTTCAGTTGAAATTATCGGGGGAAAGTGAAATTAGCAAACTACTAGCGGACAATGTAGTGATAGAAAAAGATCGAGTGACACTTCTTCCATTATTTAAGAAAAGGTTAAGTTGCCATACAATCAAAGGAAAACAACTACAACTATCGTATACAGATGCACAGATTGTTGACGGCGAAGTAGTTAGAGTGGGAGAAAACTGTCTAATTGAGACGCTTTACTATACAGATGATTATACGATTGCTTCAAACGCAAAGGTATACCACATTATACGGAGGGAAAAAGAATGACATTCCTAAAAATACTACAAGCCTTTTTTTGCTCATTAGCCCTAATTGTCTTATCCGTTCTTTACATTGGCTTACTTGTAAGTGCTGTTCTATCTATACTCGCTGGCATTTTACGAACATTCGGACTAGATCAAATTAAAATGAGCATCTGGTATGATGTAGACCTCCCTATTCTATTCAGCATCCCCCTAGCACTGCTAGTAGCTGTACTACTATTCCTTTGTGCTACCTATATCAAACGCTCTATGGTATTTTGTTTATCAAAGCTTCGAATTTAGATAACATGATTAAACAATCTTTCATTTTCTTTAATCTAGTGTATTCAAGCACAATTGGAACTCCGAGGATTGACAATAAAAGTCATGAATTAATATTTGTTACTAGTTTTAGAAAAAGGCGTATTCTTAATGGAATATGCCTTTTTACATTTTTAATAGTAGACATAGTAATGTCTTGTAGTTTAATCATCTATAGATTGGCCTCCTTCATACATTTATAAAGAGTATAGAAAACAACTACTACAAAACAACAGGATATAGGACTACAGTTTAATCAATAACAACTGATATTTATATTCATTTTCATGGTTCTTTTATTAAATAAGCAACTAGATTAGACATTTCCCAGGAAAAGATATTTGCAAAATAAAAAGCCCTCAATCCTGAATAGATTGAGGGCCTGTCTTAAACGCTTATATGAATTGCCTTTATTTTAAACAAAGAGCTTTATCTGTTGTTGCATTAATTTCTTTTAGAAGCTCTGGGTTTTCTGCTAATGATAAACCATAAGATGGAATCATTTCTTTAATTTTTGTTTCCCACTCTTTAATATGTTGAGGGAAACATTTATTAAGAACTTCAAGCATAACATGCACAGCAGTAGACGCACCTGGTGAAGCTCCAAGTAAAGCTGCAATCGATCCATCAGCAGCACTTACAACTTCTGTACCAAATTGGAGTGTTCCTTTACCGCCAGCTTCTGTATCTTTAATAACTTGTACACGTTGACCAGCTACGATAATATCCCAGTCATCGCTCTTCGCATTTGGAATGAAATCACGTAACTCTTCCATACGTTGTTCTTTTGAAAGCATAAGCTGTTGGATTAAATATTTTGTTAATCCCATCTCTTTCACGCCTGCCGCTAATAATGTTGTAATATTATGCGGTTTTACAGAAGCAAATAAATCCATATTTGAACCCGTTTTTAAAAACTTAGGTGAGAAACCTGCGAATGGTCCAAATAATAATGATTTCTTATTATCAATATAACGTGTATCAAGATGCGGAACTGACATTGGTGGAGCACCAACTTTTGCTTTTCCGTAAACTTTTGCATGATGTTGTTCAGCCACTTCTGGATTATTACATGCTAAGAATAGACCGCTAATTGGGAATCCACCAATATGTTTCCCTTCAGGAATACCCGATTTTTGTAATAATTCTAGGCTTCCTCCACCAGCTCCAAGGAAGACAAATTTTGCTGAATGATATTCCATTTTACAGCCGTCTAAATCATGCACACGTACTTCCCATGAACCATCACTAGCTTGTTTTAAACTTTCAACACTATGGTTGTAGTTAACATCCACATCTTTTGATTTTAAGTGGTCAATTAACATACGTGTTAAAGCACCAAAGTTAACATCCGTACCCGTGTCAATTTTTGTTGCAGCAATGTCTTCACCCGCTGGACGATTCTCCATAATAAGTGGAATCCATTTTTTTAGTGTTTCAGGGTCATTAGAAAATTCCATTCCTTCAAATAAAGGATTTTTTATCATCGTTTCATGACGTTTCTTTAGAAACTCAACATTTTCTTTCCCTTGTACTAAACTCATATGTGGTAAAGGCATAATGAAGTCTTGTGGATTATTGATCAGCTTATTGTTTACAAGATACGACCAAAATTGTCTTGAAACTTGGAACTGTTCATTAACATTAATCGCTTTTTTGATATCGATTGATCCGTCTTTTTTCTCTGAAGTGTAGTTCAGCTCACATAATGCAGCATGTCCAGTTCCCGCATTGTTCAATTCGTGAGAACTTTCTTCGCCTGCTTTCTCAAGCTTTTCGAACACTGTAATTTTCCAATCTGGTGCTAATTCTTTGAGCAATGTTCCCAAAGTTGCACTCATGATTCCGGCACCAATTAAGATAACATCTGATTTAATTTGTCTGTTACTCATTTTTACCTTCCTTATATGTTAAGATTTGCAGAAAGGATGTTAGCACTCCCGCTTTAGAAGTACTGTAAGCCATGGAGCAACCTTGGAGCACACCATTTCTGTATCAATTATTACCTTATTGCAGTTTATCACAATTAGTTCAAGAATAAAATATCAACTATTTATATGAGAGTTATCAGCTTTTTTCGAGCCTTTCCATTCATAACTCAAGCAAAAAAACCATTTTTTATTCTAGTTAAAACTTGGGTTTTTTAAGCTTTATGGAATAATCGCCCCAAAAATGGTTGACATTTTCATAAAAAATAGATTCTTTTTATTATTATATCTCTATAATAACATAGCGATAGGCAGCCCGTCTTGTTTTTGAACTAGCTCCCCATTCTTCAAGATGAACTGTCGATTGGGCTTTTAATATGCCCGCCATCACTATGAAAACCACCCATTTGCAGTAACACATAATCGACTAATGCTTCATATAATGTCATCACCTGTTGTGCGTTGTCCTCCCACAGCATGGACAAACATGTTTTTAAAAGCCACATCTGGAAATGCTAGCTTACTATATTTTTGAAAATAGATTGGATCTTCAAGATAGGCATAGATTTGATAAGAAGGGATCATTTCTACATTCAAAAACTGACAGTACTCCATAAACAAATTTGCTAATTCGTTATGATAGGTAAAGTTAAAGTCTTTTCTCTCTTGCTCATAACAGTCCTTTAAATTATCCAGTGCATTCCATACTCCATATTTTTTTATTTCTAATATTGTTTTATTCATTACTTTATATTTTTTGAGTCACTCTTCTGCTTCAAATTTTAAGTTTTTTATTATTCTAGTATAATCAAATACTATTCTACCTGTTTTAAATTGCACCATCGACATGGTTCTCTGTTTATTAAAATCATCTTGGTAATACTTTCGAATTTGAGCTGGTGGATTCGCAAAGTATTCAATCAAAAAGACATTCACTACTCGATTGCCTCTTTCTCTCCACTCCACATGATCTGCCAAAATAATATGTATATCGCTATCAGAGCGTTTTAAGGGGTACCCTGTAACATAACTCCCACAAACTAGTGCTCCTACGACATCCTCTCGATCTTTCCAATCTTTCAAGAATGTTTCAAGTGCTAATGTCCATTTGTCCATCGATCATGGACTTCCTTTTTACTATGTAATTTTTTATTCTATACTATTCAAACAATAGAAAATCCATAATGACGTTTTCTGTTTTAATTTAATTGGTTACATGTAGGATAAAGATTATCCTAATGAAAAAACCGCACTCTTTTAGGTACGGTTCTCAACATGCTAAAATAAATTAGATAAAAATGTTTGTATTGATGTAGGTAATAGCTGAAAGAATAATCCCTCATATTTAATATCGAGTATACCAGCAATAACAATGACAGCAAAAATTAAAAACAGAAAGATTTTCTTATTTTTAGAAATCCACTTCAATAGATTCCACTCCTCTAGCTTTATAGTAAACATTTTCAGTATAGATGGGTTCATAAAAAATAGTAATCCCTAGTTACTGCCTGTCACCTAAATTTCCTATACTACATACATTAAAATGATACGGTACAATTTAGAATTATGTAAGAAGGGAATGACTATGGTCAATTTTAAATCTTTTCGTGGTGTCGTCACACAAATCAGTGATTTTCCAGTAGGGCAAAACGGGGATAAGGAAGGTTGTTATAAAATGATGACCTTAGAAGATGGAGCTGGCGGGGTCGTCAACTTTGTTATTTCTCCTTCTACTTATTTTGTTCATCATGAAATCGTTACGACAGGGGAATGGGTCACAGGCTATTATGATGGGGATGCACCTGTACCAATGATTTATCCGCCCCAATATCGTGCTTTAATTATTGTTAAAGATAGCAACTATCAAAATGTAAAGGTAGATTTTTTTAATCATCAATTGCTAAGTAGTGATGGCCAATTGCAATTAAATCTTTCTCCTACTACTGTTATCTCGCTTAAAAATGGGCAGCCCTTTTCTAAAAGCCCTGCCAATCGAAACCTCATTGTCTTTTATGGACCTACCACTCGGAGCATTCCTGCTCAAACCACACCATACGAAATCATTGTTTGGTGTTAACCTCATCATTGAAATAAGCAACGGCTTAAAACTCACTACGAGAATTTAAGCCGCTTTCCTCTGTGATTACCTATTCATATCATCTTTCATTTCATGTAATTGCTGTTTAATCTGCTCTAGGCTTTCTTTATTTTGCTGCACAATATCCAAATGTTCACCATATTGCTCTGCATTGAAACGTGCATTTTCAGCATGCTTTATTTGATTGAAAGCGTGCTCTAGCGCTATTTCCTCTGGATGTAATTTAGCATGCTTCAACAAACGATCTGCCTTTAGCACTGAGTTACTAAACAATGTACTAGGATGGTCTTGCTTCCAACTTGTATCGGAGTGTTTAGCCAATGTATACATCTTCCCTTCTTAAAAAGTTTCATTGTTCTAGATGTAGTATTATAAATTGATTCGAAAATATGTATGGTAAATAATCTGTGACATCCGAGATCCTCCCAACACAATATTTCCCAGGCTATATTTAAAGAACTAAGGCATCCGCTGCCTTAGTTCTTTTCCCAATGTCATGAATAGTTGTCAAATATCAATTAGTGCCATGCAGTCCGTTCACTGACAGGTTGCTTGATGCCTGTTTTCCCTTGTGTTTCAGCAAAATTATTGACCTGTGCTGAAGACGCATCAAGCTCAAATTCAGCTCCAAACTCTTCCTGATGGAGTTTTTGACGCTGTTTATTTGATTTGTTTGCACTACTCGTTCCAGTTGCTTTTGCATTGTTACGATTTGTTTTCATATTTGACATAACCATCCTCCATCGAGTATTTGAAAAGCTCGAACATCGACTAAATGTTTTATGAACTTTTCATTCTCAAGTTTGTCCATAGAGCAATAAAACAATGTGCATTAAATTTTTTATTTAGCTAAGTATAGTGTTGAAGCTTTTTTCCATTTCTAATTGTTAGTAAGTCGCTTGCAATCTTATTTTCTTTCTGACTATAATACTTGTATACAAGTATACTCAAAATCAAAAAGGGTGATTTTATGAGCGAATCTAAGGACTATTTATACCCACAAAAATGGCTTTCTAAAGCTTCAACAGGCGATCGTGTAGCCTATGAACTTAGAATGCGCATTATTTCAGGCTTAATTGAAAGCGGTACCATTCTTTCTGAAAACAAACTAGCAGCTGATTTTGAAGTAAGTCGTTCACCTATTCGTGAAGCCTTAAGAATACTAGCGTCTGAAAATATCATTCGATTAGAAAAAATGGGCGCTGTTGTCATTGGTTTATCAGAAAAGGAAATTGAAGAAATTTATGATGTTCGTTTGTTGATTGAAACATTCGTGTTTGAACGTCTCATAAAAATGGATACAACTAGCTTAGCAATGGAGCTGAGTAAAACATTAGAAATGATGAAGGTTGCCATTAAATATAATGATGCCGACGAATTTTCTTATCAGGATGTTATGTTCCACGAGGCCATTATTCGCTCCATCGATCATTCCTATATAACGATGATTTGGAATAATCTAAAGCCAGTAATGGAAGGCCTTATTTTGTTATCTATGCGCATGCGCTTCCAAGAAAAATATGAGGATTTCACTCGTATTGTGAAAAACCACGAGCTGTATATTGATGCGATCAGAGCAAAAGATCGAGAGCTCATGATTAAATCCTTACATGAAAATTTTGATGATGTTCAAGGCAAGGTAGAAGATCTATGGCGGTCACAGCAAATGCTATCTAAAGGGGTTGAGCCACAAAATGACTAACTATATGTTAGGTGTTGATATAGGGACTACTAGCACCAAAGCCGTATTATTTAGTGAACAAGGCAAGGTTATTCAACAAGAGAATATTGGGTATCCATTATATACACCTGATATTTCAACAGCTGAGCAAAATCCAGAAGAGATTTTTCAAGCTGTGCTGCAAGCCATTACCCACATTATGAAAGTCCATTCTGACAAACCATTATTATTTGTTTCCTTTAGTAGTGCTATGCATAGTGTTATTGCTGTAGACAAGGATGATCAACCCTTAACACCTGTTATCACTTGGGCGGATAATCGTAGTGAGGCATGGGCACATAAAATTAAAGATGAATGGAATGGACATGAGGTTTATAAAAGAACTGGTACACCTATTCATCCAATGTCTCCATTAAGCAAAATTACTTGGCTTGTAAATGAGCATCCTGAAATTGCTCGAAAAACAAAGAAATACATTGGCATTAAAGAATATATTTTTAAGAAGTTTTTCGATCAATACGTTGTGGATTATTCTTTAGCTTCATGTATGGGTATGATGAATCTCCATACATTAGATTGGGACGAAGAAGCTTTAGCCATTGCAGGTATTACGAAAGCACAATTATCGACTCTTGTACCTACAACGCAATCGTTTTCTAACTGTAATGTCCGTTTAGCTAAACAAATTGGTATTGATCCTCAAACACCGTTTATCATTGGTGCAAGTGATGGCGTACTGTCCAATTTAGGTGTTAACGCAATTAGAGAAGGTGAAATTGCTGTCACAATTGGGACAAGTGGTGCTATCCGTACCATTATCGATAAGCCCAAAACAGATGTGAAAGGTAGAATTTTCTGTTATGCCTTAACAGAAAATCATTGGGTTATCGGCGGACCCGTAAACAATGGTGGTATGGTATTACGCTGGATTCGTGATGAATTTGCTTCTTCTGAGATCGAAACAGCCAAAAGACTAGGTATTGATCCATATGAAGTGTTAACAAAAATTGCAGAACGTGTAAGACCTGGTGCTGATGGACTGCTATTCCATCCTTATTTATCAGGTGAACGTGCACCTTTATGGAATCCAGATGTACGTGGTTCATTTTTCGGTTTAACAATGTCACATAAAAAAGAACATATGATACGGGCGGCTCTCGAAGGGGTTATCTACAATTTATATACGGTCTATTTAGCATTACTCGAGTGTATGGAAAGCCCGGTCACACGTATCCAAGCAACAGGTGGTTTTTCACGCTCTGAGATTTGGAGACAAATGATGGCTGATATTTTTGAATCGGAAGTAGTAGTACCTGAAAGCTATGAAAGTTCCTGTCTCGGTGCTTGTATTTTAGGCTTATATGCTATTGGAAAAATCGATTCCTTTGATGTTGTCGCTGATATGGTTGGTGACACTTATAAGCATACCCCAATCGAAGAGGCGGCCAAAGAATATAGACAATTGCTCCCCATTTTCATTCGTTTATCTAGAGTATTAGCAGATGATTATGCGTCAATTGCTCATTATCAAAGGAGCTTAATTAAGCCCGACTAAAGAGGAGGAGAATACATGCCATTAGTTATTGTAGGTATTGGTATTATTGCGCTATTAATTTTAATCATGGGCTTTAAATTAAATACATTTATCTCATTAATCATTGTTTCATTTGGTGTGGCATTGGCTCTTGACATGCCTTTAGATATCATCGTGAAAACGATTGAAGCAGGATTAGGTGGTACGCTAGGTCACTTAGCATTAATATTTGGACTTGGAGCTATGCTTGGCAAGTTAATTGCGGATTCAGGCGGTGCACAGCGCATTGCCATGACCCTTGTAAACAAATTCGGTGAAAAGAACATCCAATGGGCTGTTGTAGCCGCATCCTTTATTATCGGTATCGCTCTTTTCTTTGAAGTAGGGCTTGTGCTATTAATCCCTATTGTCTTCGCCATTTCAAGACAATTAAAAGTTTCTATTTTATATTTAGGAATTCCTATGACAGCAGCCTTATCCGTCACACATGGATTTTTGCCACCACATCCAGGACCAACCGTCATCGCTGGTGAATTCGGGGCAAATATTGGTGAGGTCTTGCTTTATGGCTTTATCATCGCCATTCCAACCGTTATTTTAGCAGGGCCATTATTTACAAAATTGGCGAAAAGATTAGTGCCTGAATCATTCAACAAAACTGGGAATATTGCTTCTTTAGGTGAACAAAAAACATTTGAATTAGAGGATACCCCTAGCTTTGGCATAAGTGTCTTCACTGCACTATTACCTGTGATTTTAATGTCCCTTGCCACTATTATTACACTGCTACAAAAAACAATGGGCTTTGAAGATAATGGCCTCTTAGCAGGTATCCGCTTCATCGGTGAAGCTGGTACGTCCATGCTAATCTCCTTATTAGTAGCTGTTTATACAATGGGAATAGCCAGAAAAATTCCGATTAAGCAGGTAATGGAATCCTGTACAACAGCCATTTCACATATCGGTATGATGCTTTTAATCATTGGGGGCGGGGGCGCCTTTAAACAGGTATTAATCGATGGGGGTGTTGGGGATTACGTTGCCGAGCTATTCCATGGAACTACCTTATCACCGATTTTACTTGCGTGGATAATTGCCGCTATTTTACGTATTTCATTGGGGTCTGCTACAGTGGCTGCTTTAACAACAGCAGGGCTAGTCATTCCAATGTTAGGTCAAAGTGACGTGAATCTCGCTTTGGTTGTGCTGGCAACAGGTGCTGGCAGCTTAATTGCTTCACATGTCAATGATGCTGGTTTCTGGATGTTTAAAGAATATTTTGGGTTAAGCATGAAGGAAACGTTTGCTACATGGACGTTGCTAGAAACAATTGTATCTGTAGCTGGTTTAGGATTTATTTTATTACTTAGTTTATTCGTTTAAGAAATGTAAAAAAGGAGCGAGCACAATGTTAAATACAATAGGCGTTATTGGTTTAGGTGTTATGGGCAGTAATATTGCTTTAAACATGGCTAATAAGGGCGAGCAAGTGGCCGTTTATAATTACACACGAGATTTAACCGACAAACTGCTACAAAAGATCGAAGGACAAGCGCTTACTCCTTACTATGATATCGAAGAGTTCGTACAATCTTTAGAAAAACCAAGAAAGATATTTTTGATGGTGACAGCTGGGAAGGCTATTGATTCCGTTATTCAATCGGTAGTGCCATTCCTTGAAAAAGGCGATGTTATTATGGACGGTGGTAACTCTCACTATCAAGATACAGAGCGTCGATATGATGAATTAAAAGCACAAGAAATCGGTTATTTAGGAATTGGGATTTCAGGCGGTGAAGTGGGCGCATTGACAGGGCCATCTATCATGCCTGGTGGTGATCAGGAGGTCTATGACAAAGTAGCACCTATACTTACAAAAATCGCAGCACAAGTGGATGGTACACCATGCTGTACGTATATAGGTCCTAAAGGTGCAGGCCACTTTGTTAAAATGGTGCATAACGGGATCGAGTATGCTGATATGCAGCTAATTGCTGAGGCCTATACGTTTTTAAGAAAAAATGTAGGATTATCTGTTGAGGAAATTGCTGATACGTTTGAAACATGGAATCAAGGCGAATTAAAAAGCTATTTGATTGAAATTACAGCTGAAATTTTAAGAAAAAAGGATGAAGTAACAGGTTTACCACTAATTGATATGATTCTTGATAAAGCAGGTCAAAAAGGTACTGGGAAATGGACTAGTATGCAATCCATTGATAACGGTATCCCTACATCGATTATTACAGAAGCCTTATTCGCTCGCTATATTTCATCATTAAAAGAGGAGCGGGTTCGAGCCGAAGCTATACTGTCAGGGCCGAACTACAATCCACAAAATCAAGATAAAGATGTTTGGATAGAAAACGTACGTCAAGCCTTATATATGGGTAAAATCTGTGCATATGCACAAGGCTTCACACAATATAAAATGACATCTGAGCTTTACAACTGGAATTTACCATTAAAGGATATTGCTTTAATTTTCCGCAGTGGCTGTATTATTCGTGCAGAGTTTTTAAATGTGATTAGTGAAGCCTACCAACAGCACCCAACACTTGATAATTTACTAATTGACTCTTACTTTGCAGAAAAGACAAAGGACTATCAAAACGGCTTGAGAAAAATAGTTTGTGAAGGCATTCAAGCAGGTAATGCGTTCCCATGTCTAAGTGCTTCTCTCACATATTACGATAGTTATCGAACAGGCTCATCTAATGCGAACATGTTACAAGCACAACGTGATTATTTTGGCGCCCATATGTATGAGCGTACTGATGCAGAAGGTGTTTTCCATACGAATTGGTAATTAAAAAGCTAAAATATACATCATTCCTTCCATGAATGATCGTATATTTTAGCCCTTTTTATTCTAAATAAACATGTACTCGATTACGCCCTGCCTGCTTTGCTCCATACAGTGCTTTATCCGCTTTATTTAAAAGCTGATACAATGTCTCTTCTTCATTTGTTCCTTCAGCCACTCCACAGCTAATGGTAGCGTAAATAGCCCCCTCAATAGTCATAAGAGGTTGTGTTTCTACACTGTGACAAAGCTGCTTAGCTAATGCTTGCCCCTTAGACAATGAATAGCCCTTGAGTGCAAGAACAAATTCCTCACCACCATATCTTGCAAAAAGCTCGCCTTTTTTCAATTGACTCTGACAAACCTGTACAACATGAACAAGTAGCTGATCGCCGACAGCATGACCATACGTATCATTGACACTTTTAAAATAATCAATGTCCATTAATACTACTGTAAATGCTGTTGATGATGCTCTTATCTCGCTGAAGGCTTGATTACATTGTTGAAAAAATGCTCGACGATTATAGATTTGTGTCAGTTCATCATAATAAGCCTGTTGTTCTAACATCCGTTGTAGCTTCTTTAACTCTGTAATGTCGGTGAAAATGAGTAAATGCCCATTACCATGATTAACATGCCGTAGCGCTGATATGCGTACCTGGTAAGTATGACTCATAAGATCAAGCTCTATTTCTTGCGTATTCATCGTCGTCTCTAATGTAAATGGCATCGTTTGCCCAGTTACTTCAAGCCATAGCTTCCTAAAATCCACACCAAACATAGACCGAGTTAGTTGAGGGAACACCTTGCTACATGCTTGATTAAACTCTATTAATCGAAACGACTCATCTAACACAACGACCCCATCATTGATACTTTGGAATATAGCATCTTTGGCAACAGGCATTACACTAAATAAACGTGAGGAATTAATAGACCATAAATACAACAGAGAAGAAATCCATAAGACCATTGGAACAGGGTCAACCCCTTGAGGTGTTAGACCCAATAAGTATATAAAAGCAGTGATCATAGGAATTAACTGACCACACATTAAGGCAATCAGTTGTTGGCGATAAGTTTTACTTGTTTCTTTCCAATACTTTACTATTAGTAAAAAGGATACAAACATACAGCCAAACGTAAATATACCATGAATGATATACCATATACCGATTTCCTGATAAACATAAGGAGCCCCTAGCACGGGATCAATTTCAAATATCTTATAATGAAAATGGTGCATATCATTTGTAGCAACCATTATTAAGCTAATAAAAGGGATAACTAGAAGGGCCATTATCTTTTTCCTTGTCAAATGAAAGCCCAAATATTGCATGATAAACAATAAACCGAGCGGCGTTGAAAAAGCCATACCTACATATTGAATGGCTGTCCAAAACTTTATTGCGTCCAGTGTTGTAGCTATTAAACCAAAAGCAGAGGCAAAACAATATACCGTAATTAACGCCGTATACCCTATAAACAATTGCGCAATTTTTGCGTAATTGTAGCGTTGTAGAAATACGTATAAACATAAATACAAATTTAGAAAACCCGATGTACAGCTAAGAGTAATAAAAGCAGTCAATTGCGAATTCATGTCTATGTACCTCTTTAAATTTTTTATTTTTAATGTAGCATACATGCAAAATTTTGTGGATTTATTTATTATCTAAAATGATAAGAGAATGTTAAGGAGTACCCATATGACGAATAAGGACAACCTAGAAATCATTTTCCATTCTGATTCAGCTGAAAGCCTAACACACCCCTTTTATAAAAAACAAATCGTTTTTACAGGGGCTCTTTCTACAATGACCCGTTCAGAGGCTGCCAAACAAGTAAAAGCCTGTGGAGGGTCCTTACAGGGAGCTGTTACACAGCAAACGGATTTCGTCATTCTTGGAGATAAACGTCGTGGCATCAGTAGCAAACAGCATAAGGCTGAACAGCTAGTTACTCAAGGGCACGACATCCAAATACTGATAGAGGACGATTTTTTATGGCTTATTTCAATACCAAAGGAAATTGACAAGTAAAAAGAGTATGTAAGATTTCACCTCTTACATACTCTTTTATGTCTATATTATTGTTTTTATCAATAAAATAAATTCTAGATTAACTATTTATTGACCTTAGGCGCTGGATAATCAAAGCCTTTTGTATCCACTTCTATCTTTTTCATTTGCTGATCTTCTAGCGGCTTATCTGTGGCATCTCGCTCAACCGCAACAATGGCATCGACTGTTTCCATACCCTCGATCACTTTCCCAAAAGCAGCATAATCCCCATCAAGATGCGATGCTTCCTTTACCATAATGAAAAATTGTGAACCTGCAGAATTAGGATCTTGCGAACGAGCCATCGAAATAACACCACGTTCATGCTTCATATTATTGTCAAATCCATTTGATGAAAACTCACCATCAATTGAATAATCAGGTCCACCAGTACCATTCCCTAAAGGATCTCCACCTTGAATCATAAAATCAGGAATTACACGCTGGAAAATAAGACCATCATAAAATCCTTCTTTCACTAAGGATATAAAATTAGCGACTGTATTTGGGGCGACAGTAGGTTCTAATTCAATGACAATTTTTTCATCATTGCTCATCGTAATCGTCACAATTGGATTTTCCTTCACTTCCGCCGCATAATCCACTGTGTCTCCTTCAGATTTTGCTTTGTCTTTAGCGGTACCACAGCCTGTTAAAACAAAAGTGATTGCTAGTAATGATAACACTAAATAAATACCTTTATTACGTGTGAACATATTTTTCAGCTCCTCTACTTAACCATCTATTCATTATAAAACTATCCAATTGCTTAAGACAAATAAATCCAATGCTCCTATCGTTTCTTCCTTATTGACCCGATATTTAGTTTGTAATACTATACTCATCTCGAGCCTTATTCTATTAAAAACAAGTACCAGCCTCCTTTATGACTGGTACCTAATTTGATTACTAAGTGAGTTCATGTTAAAAATACACCTGACTCTAATAAATGAGAATTCCTTTGTCTAAAACAGATTGATTTTGAACCTGATTTCCTAAAATATATAGCCTTTTTAGGTTAGGCATATTCACTAAAGGCTCTACATCTGAAATAGCGTTATTTTCTAAATGAAGCTCCTCGATTTGTTGCCAATTTTTCATAAAATGTAACGATTGAAGTGAACTATCCTGTAATGTGAATGAACGTAAAGCTGAAAGGCCAGCAAAGTAAGGCATGATCTTATCAACCTCATCTATCCAATCACTATTACCTATTTGAATCGATACATCATTCAAAGTTAAATGTTCCAGCACGTTGTTTGTTAATGGTTGTTGACTATTAAATTGAAAATTGCATTCAGAACAATTTAATATCTTTACGTGCTGTAAATTGAATAAGTCACCTGTTTCTTCATAAAAAATGGTCTCGTTAAAATGAATTGTTTGCAAACTAGGTAAGTCATTTAAGGAACGAACGTCCGTGAAAACCCCATACTCCTTGACTGTAAGCTTTTCTAGCTGTGGGTATTTCAGAAATGCTGCACCATTCAATTGCGATTCCGATCCACTTATATAAACAGTCAAATCTTTTAAAGTGGGTGCCTCTAACTTTTGTATAAAAGAACCCTTTAGCTCTGCCTTCTTCAAATTGGGTGCTGTAATCGGCGATGTATCGCCATAATAACCAGCTAATGATAACTCAGTGAGTGATGTCAGACTGTTCACAATATCAAGCAATTCAAATTGACCTGGAGAAGATAAACGTAGCTTTGTCAAAGATGATTTATTTCTAAGCTTTTCTAAATTGGCAATGTTCATATTTTCGAGATCAAGCGATTGTAGGTTAGGAATATTTTGTAAAAAATCAAGCGTTTTTAAATTTCTTACCGATGTAAGCTTCAATTCTTGTAATTGATTCAGTGAATAGAATGAGCTAAAATCGGTCGCTTCACTATTGTCTATCGCTAACGACTCTAAATCAGTTAATGTAGACAACCACTTCAAATCATTGAAAAATTTTAAAGACAATGATTTTAGTGACAATTTATTAAGAAGCTCAAAATCCTTAACTTCTTCAGTCACATAAGATATTTCAAGTGATTGGAGATTCGGAAACTCTAATAATAAAGCAAGTTCCTCATTACTTCGAATTTGGATAGAGAGCTCTTCAATATTAGACTTATCGCTAAAATATTCCGCAATTTTACTAAATGATTCATTAAAGCTACCTGTATAGCTTTTTAAGTTTTTCAGATGTCGAAAGCTTACCTTTTCACTTTGTGCTATTTCATAATCATTCATGAGCTTCAATACAGTTAGTCCAGTAAAGGCTTCAAAGTCTTTTTGTTCGATTTCTTGCGTATTTAATAACTTATCCATCATGGTATAGGTAGAAATTTCAGCTTCCTTATTTGTAAATGGATCGTCTAGACTGTAATCAAAATGCCATTGATCATCAGAATAGTAGGGGGCCAAATATCGAATACTTGCAATCTCTTCTTTAGTTGGCATTGCTCCACCCTTATCAAAAATGTCCCTTAAAAAGAATAGAAGCACTTCACTTTCAGGCATTGTTCGAACAGCTATTTCTTCACGGTTTCCATGCTCTGTTTGATTACTACTAAAAAGAAAATACCCAAGAAAGGCACACAAGAAGACAATCGGTACAATAAGAAGTGCCTTTAAATTCGTTTTGGGACGTGTAGCTGTATTAGGAGCAGCTGTACCATAATAATGATTAATCGTTTGATCTACATAATAGACTTTATTTTCTTTCAGCATTATTTCAGTTTCACAAAAAGGACATTTAAATGATTGCCCTTCTTTATATTCAATTTTCCCATTACAATTCGGACAATTTAGTTGAATTAATTCCACTGGCAGTCCCTCCCCAGCTCTATTTTTCATTAAGCTTAGTTGTCTGAAAAATAAATGTCAATATTTCTATGAAATACTAATTATATCTTTTACCATGTTCAAGACCCTAAACGGCAGCGAGTACCTATCAAGGTTTTTCACCTTTTCCTTCTCATCAAATTTCCCACTTTCAAATAAGATACCGTTTCTTGTATCAAGCTAAGCCCCTAACTATGTAGAAGGACAGTAAATATGGTATCTTTTTGCAAAGGTATTATTTTCGAAAGTGAGGATTTTCATCAATGCATCAACATAATTTTTGGCTTGATTTACCACGGCCATTTTTCATTTTAGCACCCATGGAGGATGTGACAGATGTTGTATTTCGTCATGTCATTAGTGAAGCGGGGAGGCCTGATGTATTTTTTACGGAATTCACCAATACAACAAGCTATTGTCAACCTGGCGGCTTCGAAAATGTACGTAACCGCTTAGCCTTCACGGAAGATGAGCAGCCAATTGTTGCCCATATTTGGGGAGACACCCCTGAGCACTTTCGCCAAATGAGCATCGGTATGAAGGAGCTAGGCTTTAAAGGTATCGATATTAATATGGGGTGCCCGGCCGATAATGTGGCTGAGAGAGGTAAAGGAGCCGGCTTAATTCTTCACCCTGAACTAGCCTCAGAAATAATTCAAGCAGCAAAAGCAGGTGGCTTACCTGTTAGTGTAAAAACAAGACTTGGCTTTACAGATGTAGCAGAGTGGCGTGCGTGGCTCACTCATATTTTTAAACAGGATATAGCTAATCTTTCTATCCATCTTCGGACACGAGAAGAAATGAGCAAGGTCGCAGCACACTGGGAATTAATTGCAGACATCAAAAAGCTACGCGATGAAATTGCTCCTAAAACGTTGCTGACAATCAATGGAGATATTCCTGACCGTTTAACAGGTCTAAAACTAGTGGAGCAATACGGCATCGATGGAGTCATGATTGGCCGAGGCGTATTTTCAAACCCATTTGCTTTTGAAAAAGAGCCGTCAGAGCATAACGCCAAAGAGTACCTTAACTTACTATACTTGCACCTCAACCTTCATGATCACTACTCTAAGGAATTCGAAATGCGTTCATTTAAAGCATTGCAACGTTTCTTTAAAATATATGTGCGCGGCTTTAAAGGCGCTAGTCAATTACGAGTTCAATTACTAAGTGCAAATTCCACCGATGAAGTACGTGATCTTCTAGCAGCCTACACTGCTGAGTAAATCTTCAAATAAGATACGACATACGTTAAAGGAGACTGGCTATAAGCCAATCTCCTTTTTGCTTTACTTGTAATACATATTAAACCTCAAAAGGGGGTGCGAATACGCAGAAATTTGTGTCCACTGTGGTGTCCGCGTAAACATATGGACTAGCTTTACAATAAAAAAATAGGCATATTCATTTAATCTGAATATGCCTAACTATTAAAAATGTATTACTTGCTTAAGAAGATGATGATGCCAATAAAATTTGTGTTTAGCATCCTTAGTTTTTACTTAAACTTAATTTTCTCTTCCGAAGCTCCTTTAGTATATGTTATGTTTGCTCCAACAGGTAAATTTCGAATTTCTTTTACATTTTCCCCTTCAATAATAATTTCACCCATTTTCGTTCCTTTAAAGTCAATAATCGCATTTCCTTTTTTGGGACTAATCGTTACCGTTTTGTCTGCAAATCCTTCACCATGGAATTCGGCATATTGACTAAATACCGCAATCCCATTTTTAATATTTGTATTTTCCCCTAACGTTAACGAAACACTTGGGCGATTCACTATTAATTTACCTGTTTTGTAGTTATTAAAGCTATATACATTTTCAGGTAATACTGGTGTTGGTATTTCTTCTTTCCCTGCCTTCAAATCAATTTGAACTAATACTGGGTCATGATCCGATGCACGGCCTTGTGCTTCTGTAAAGTTGGCATTAATGTGAATCAAGTCAATTTCGGTAACATCAGCAAGATTATTCGAAACTAAAATATGATCCAACACTTGATTGTTCCCTTGGAAGAAGTACGTAAAACGGTCTTTTTCTGGGGCTTTATCTACCATATTCGTTAAAACATCACCTTTTAACGTTTCAAGTGCTGGTGTGAATTCAAAGTCATTCATGTCCCCTGCTACAATGATATTTAAATTCGGATTCATTGCAAGACCTTTATCGATAAAGTCATTGATGGCTTGAGCAAGCTGAAGACGTTTCGTTACTGATTCTAATACTGGCGGCTGTGTTGGCCCCCAAAGTGAACCATCCCCACCTTTAGAATTTAAGTGAGCTCCAATAATGACTACACGCTCTTCCTGAAATTCAAATTCCGCTGCAATTGGTTTACGTGTATCTACAAATTTTGATGGATCAACAAAGCCAGGATTTAAGGCAAGACCTCCATCTGCTGTCCACGTATTCGCTTGGTCACCCACTCCCTTTATACCTGTCACTAATGAAACACGCGTCGGGTTATATAAGTAGCCTACACGAATATTACCACCAGGTGCTCCACCTACTGTATTGTTAATTGGCATGACATCAATCCAATCATAGGCAGGACCACCCGCAGCTTTAATTGCATGAATTAATCGCATGTAGCTTTCCGATGCATCAGCATTTCCTGAATCAATTTGCCCATCATTATCTTGTACTTCGACTAATGTAATGATATCTGGTGACTTCATGTTTTTTACAAATGTCGCTGCAATTCTGTCTACTTTTTCATTTGATGTATTGGCAACATTATTCGAAAAGTTTTCGATATTATAAGAAGCAACATTTAACTTGTCCGCTACTGGTTCAAGATGCGTCACTTCTTGTTGAAGATTTGCCTTTGTCACTTCCGGGAAGACCTTATTCGTGTTCAGTCGATAGCCATCTGTAAAATTTTCTACAAATCCGATAAGCGCTTCATTAAAACGATCACCTGAATCATAATTTTTCCCTGCTACCCCTTCAAGCATAATTTTTTCAGGGTTATAATCGTCGACAGCAATATTTAAACCACCATTCACATTAAATGTATTATTTGTTGTGCTCGGTACAACAATTGGTGAATCATTATTATAAATCGGTCCAATTACTCTCGCATCCGGGAATGATACCCGCATATACTCGATGGATTCCCAAAAATCGATGCCATCTTCTTGTGGGTCAAAAATTACAAAGCCATCATTATCGATAATTTTATTAGGTGGGAAAAGGTCCTCCCCTATCACAAGAGCTTCTGGAATTACTGCCGTACCCGTTTTTGTAATATTTGTTGCTGAAATTTGCGTATCTGTCAATCGAGAGTTTCCACCTGCTTCTATTACATTTCCTGCTACTTTAATAACTTCCCCTACTTTTACATTATGTGCCGACTTATTTACCTTGATTGCTGTTGATTTTACACCATCGAACGTCGACTCGTTTTCTTGCATAATAAAGCTAGTTGAATTGATAACGAATGTAACAATTCCCTCTACATCATTTACTGTTAAATCGACATATGGTGATTTATGGCTTGCCCCTTGAATATCGCTAATCTTTGCATTTTTAGTATCAATAATTTCATAAACAAATGTAGCAATCGCACTGTTCGTTAAACCTTCTTTTACCGCAATCGCTTTAATCGACATTGGTTTATTAACAAGAATTTCTCCTGTATACTTTGTACTGGCTGTAGTTGGTGTTGAGCCATCCACTGTGTAATAAATGGTTGCACCCTCTGTCATTGTAGAAAGTGAGACTTTCGTGCCCGCTGTTACGCCCCCAACGTGAGAGGCTTTGATATCCTGAACCTTTGTTACATCTTCAATAATGCGTATCGGAAGCAGTTGGTGGTTTGTATATTGACCAATAATTCCTGTAATTTCCCCATACGTTTTTCCACTCACTAAACCTGAGTCACGTGTTTTATCGTAAATAGCAAATGTACCTACATCATCTGTTCCGGTAAAGTTTTGACCTGAACCAGTAATGGCAACATTTTTAATCGTTACTAATTTCGATTCATTATCTTCTGCAACCTCAATACTTTTAAAAATGTGTGGCTCTGGTATTGTCGAAGGAATAGGCATGCCAACAAGCGAAATATTCATTAATTGCTTTAGTCCGCTATATTCAGCTACTTGACCTTGCACCGTCACCCGATCACCGACATTAGCAGAAAGACTATCTACAGGATAAATGGCTATCGCCGCACCATCTTCATCTTGAATGTGCGCTGTAGCAGTTTCTAATTTTGCTGTTACAATACCTGATACGATGACATTTTGTCCGATTTCTTTATGACGAGCTTCCGTAATGGAAATAACTGCTGGCTGTTCTTTAACTGCATAATGAAAGGACGCTATTTCACTATCGTTTAAGCTTGTTGCAGTAGCAAATGCTTTGATCGTCATTGCTTCATTGACAACAATGCCAGTTGCCGCATCATAAACCGTACTAGCTGTAGAAGGTTCAGAACCATCTATCGTGTAATAGATTGTTGCATTTGGCGTATCTGTAGACAATGTTACTTTTGTTCCTGCATAGACTTCGCCTGATGCTGGAACAGCTTTAATATTCGCTACTTGTGTTGGCTCATAATTTAATACTAATTGGAAGCTTTTCGCGCTTAACGTTTTTAATTGATAAGTCCCGTTAAAAATTGAAGCAATCCCTGTCACGGTAATCACATCATTGTTATTGAACCCATCTGCTTCAAATTGAGAGAACTGATAGCCTGTACGGTTATCATGGCGAATTAACAGCTCGTTATATGCTGCATCGACTGCTTTAAATTCAAATGTACCAGACGTACCAGATGGCTTTAAATCTTTAATCTTCATATTTTCAAGTGTAATTAATTCACCTTGTATACTGTCATCAATCGGTAGATTCACTGTTTGTGGTGCTGGTGCTGTCCCATTTGAAATCCGTTCAATTATCGGTGAATTAAATTGAACTTCTCCGCTATATAAACTCGTTTTCCCTGTGATTTTGACAATATCTCCAACAGCTAAGCTCCCTGCTTCTGGAGAACTGGAGAAAACATATACTCCTGCTGAATCATCCTGTACATAGAAGGCCTTACCTCCCCAGCTACCAGGTGTTGTCGTAACCGTCCCTTGAATTTGGACTGTGCGGTCCGTTCCAACCGCTGCACGAGCTTCAGCAATTGTTAATTCAGAAGTTTGATCCAATTGATTGACCGCTTCTCCCATTCCAATAGCTTCTGTCGTTTCCGCCTTTACAATTGTTAAGTAAGGCAAAATCATAGAAATTACAAGTAAAAATGATAAAGCTATCTTGGAAACGATATTGCATTCATATTTCTTCATTCGTTTAGCTCCTTATGATTTTTTATCTATGCAATAAATCTTTTCTCTATCTTACAAAGGAATTTACTAGAAGTTATTATTCAATTATTGTGTTCCCTTCAACGGTTAACCCATCTAAACTAATATTCACATTTGGCGCATCAATGATTAAATCCCCTGCAATAGTACCAGTACTACCAGATGGCATTAAAGAGTACCTTCCTGAAGCTGTAGGTACTGTTAGCGTTACATTCCCAGTCAAGGTTTGACCATTCAAATCAATCATTACTAAATCTGTTAGCGTTACATCTGCAGTCACTGGAGCTGTTAACCTAATCAAGTCTCCTGCTTTAGCTTTATTTAATGCTTGTTTTAATTCCTCCGCATTCTTTACATTAAATTCATTCACTTTTTCTGGTGGAATAACCGGATCGGGTGCCACATTTCCTCCACCTGTGTTTGGAACCCCTGTACTTGGCGAAGAACCTCCAATAATGGCTTTAATTTGGGAAGCAACCGAGGCATAGTTGGTCATAATTTTTGTTACCGTTGAACCTGCTGGAATCGACAAGTCATTTATTAGTAAACCTGAACCGATTGTAATTCGGGCATCAGCGTTTAGAACCGTTAAATATTTCACTAAACCAACAGCATTCAATTCTAACTCCACTGCAGTAGGAAGCAACAATCGTTCAAACTTTACATTCCCAGTCATATTCAGTTTTGCTGTAGATTCAATTGTTACCTTCGTTGCTGATCCATCAATATTTATAGCAGCAATGGGAGCTGCTATGATAATTTCAGGAATCACCGTGTCCGTCACAATCGAAATATTTTGACGCTTGACTTGTACTTTTTCTGTGTGCGAATTTTTGATTTTCAATACAAGTGTACTTTGACCATCGATTGCATCAGCTATAATTAAATCGCCAGTAATTGTAGCACCATCAAATTCCATTTTCCTCTTAACATTTGAGGTAATGGTTACATTTCCTGTAACTGATACATTTTTAACGGTCACACCATCTGCGTTAATCGTTATCGAATCGAGCGTTGCATTTGTATTGAATACAACGCCCATCTCTGCTGAACCTGCCTTATTTAAAACAACATTATTTACTTTTGTTATAACCCCATTTTCAATAGTTGCTGTAATTTTTGCTCCTGTTAGTGCGGTTTTATTTTTAGTTGTAAAAATTGACTTTACTGAATCACCAAATAAATAAGTTTTACCATTAATAGCAATTTCATTCGCTGTATATTTTTCAACTTTAAACGTTACACTTTGAGAAGGGTGAGTAGTCGGATTACTAACAGCTTCTGAACGAGTAATAAATGCAGCCAGTTGTCCTCGTGTTACATTGGAAGAACCATCAAATAATGTAGCTGTCTTACCAGTCGTTACGTTGTTTTCATATAAAGCAGCAATCGCTTCTTTATAATCTGCACGCACATCAGTGAACGGTAATGAATTCGTATTTGAAGCTTTTAAATTAAAAGCGTTCGCTACAATTTTTGCTACATGGTTACGTTGAATAAATTCATCCTGACGGAATGTTCCATCCTCATAACCATTAATAATCCCCTTTTGCTTTAATGCAGCAATTGCACCAAAATATACATGATTAGTAGGAATATCTTTAAAGTTTGGATTGCTAACATTCGATGTATTCAGTCCTAATACACCCGCAATAATTTTAGCAGCTTGTCCACGTGTTATGTTTTGCTCAGGTTTAAATGTCCCATCTTGGAACCCATTAATAATGCCACGATCATTTAAATTTTTAACCTCGTCATAAAATGGATGCGTTCGTTGTACATCCTTGAAACTACTAGCTTCAGATGCAATCGGTGCTACTACTACCGCTGAAGCCGTTAATGCCATTGCTGTTATTGCTTTTAAATACTTCGATTTTCCCCATTTACGCATACTTAGAGTAATACCTCCCCATTCCTATTTCATAAGGATGATTTTGAATCCAATCAATAAAATTAATTGTAATTATTAAACATTGACAAAATATTGTTTAACATAGTAATTTTAACAGAAAAATAATAAATACATTGTTATTTAACGTTAATATTCTAAATCTTTCGTAAAATTTTTATATTAAACTTTTACAATAATTATTTAGAATAGTAGTTTTATAATAACACCTCATTTTCTGTAATTACATTTTCACATGAACTAAAGCGCAATTGTGCCTCACCTCTATTAGACATTGAAAGGCCCGACACAAAAGTAAAACCTCTACAACTTTTGTACGGGAGGGCTGAAATAAACGAGGAATCGGCACATTTGCCCAAACGTAGACAATACTCTTACCTTAAAGTTAACCACAATGTCATATCCTTAATAGGAAAAAAGCCAGTGAGTATCCATCTCGCACTGACCTAAAAAAAAGAGACAAATAAAAACACCTTTCGTTGAAAAACGGGTATTGAATACCAAACAATCAACGTGGAGGTGTTTTTTCTATGGGTACTAAACCAATCTCCTTTTTACTTTACTTGTAATACATCTCAAAAGATTATCGACTACAGATTCTCTTCTGAACATTCTTTATTGACCATCTTTTTATTGTCAGTATGAATGCTTTTCATTCCTTCAAAAAACGAATACTCTTCCCTTAAACATTTCTCTAACTCTTCGTTATCCTGCGGAAGCTGTGCTAAGTAATGTTTAGAAAAAAGAATCCTTTTTTGGATTTCTTGTTGGTTCTGTGTTGTCGTTCCGTGTCCTGGTATATGGGTTGTTATTTGATGATGCAGTAAAATATCTTCAGCTTTACGAATAGTATTGACATAGTCTTTATAACTGCTAAAGATGAAAGGAAACTCAATATCTGACAAGTAATCTCCCGAAAGAAATAGCCCATACGGCTCTATCACTGTAAATAAACCATCATTCGTATGACCAGGTGCTTGATAAAATGTCATAGTTATCGAATCTAACTCTAATGTTTGCCCATCCTCTGAAACGACAATATCTACTGTTGGATATACAGGGGAATAGCTCCTCTGTATATAATAGCTTTGATCAAATTGTTTGATTTTTTGAATGCTTTTTGCTTTGTTCGGATTTTCATCAAATTGTTTAGATGCAATTACCTTTGCTTCTGGAAAGGCCCCTGAACCAATAATATGGTCAAAATCGCTATGAGTGTAAATAATATATAGTTGCTTATCACCCTTCATTTTGTTTATGTAAGCCTGAATTTCTTCAATTTCGCTAGGTAACCAATTAGGATCTGTCATAATTATCGCTTCATTCGTTTGAATGATAGCCGAAGTAGTCATATACAATGCACTTTGAAAAACAGTAATATTATCTTTTTGGAATTGAATCATCATGAACCTTCCTTTTCCCCTTTTAAAAGGGAGCATCTTTAAGTGAGTATTTTAGATTTTGAACAGGAATTTCTTAATTTATAGAGTTCAAGCAAAATCAGTAAATTCCTTCTTTAAGTAAAAGTAGAAGGTACTAGGAATTATTCTTTGTGTACATATTTAATACAAAAGCATCTTTATTGATATCCTTTTAGGATTAGCAACAGAATGTGATTTCTCTGTAGTTTTGTCGATTTTGGGAATCCATTCATTCCGATTTAATCTAGAAAGATTTTTTCTCGCTAAAATATTTTATGATATGATGTTTAGGTTGTTTATCTACTACACATTTATATTCATCTTAGAAAGAGGTATCTATGCACAACTCACAATTATCCAAGCGACATTGGTTACTCATTTTAACACTTACGTTATTGACATTTGTACTAGGGACAAGCGAATTTGTTATAGTCGGAATCTTAACCGATATTTCCTCAAGCCTTCAAATGACTAATGCAAAAGCAGGCACACTCGTTTCTGCATTTGCCATTACATTTGCTATTGCCACACCACTAGTGATGTCAGCAACAAGTCATTTTCCAAAGCGTAAATGGATGTTGTTTTTGATCCTTTCTTTCATCGTCCTCAATGCTTTTTGCGTCATTTCAACGAGCTACATCATGCTCCTTGTACTTCGTATTATGACAGCGATTGTAACAGGAGTATTAATCTCTCTAGCCATGATTGTTGCAAGCGAAACCATGCCGATAAACAAACGCGGTCTTGCTATATCATTCGTTTTTGGTGGCTTCACACTAGCAAATGTCGTTGGAGTGCCAATTGGTATTGTAATCGCAGACTGGTATGGTTGGAATGCCACTTTCATGTTAACAACCTTTCTAGGTGGTTTGGCGTTTTTGGCATCCTTTTTTGTCTTACCTAATCAACTCAGCCAAGTACGTAGTTCGATACGGGATCAGTTTTCTTTAATGATCAAGCCGCGTATTTTAATGGCTTTTTTCATTCCTGCTCTAGGATTTGGGGCAACTTACGCTGTCTTTACGTACCTTGTTCCTATTTTGAAGGGAATGGGAGCACCAAATAATTCTATTAGTCTAATCTTATTTGGTTATGGGTTTATTTCGATTTTCAGCAATATCCTCGCCAGTAAAATTGCCAGTCATAATGCTATCGGTCGCCTTCGCTTTGTTTTTCTTGTGCAGGCTATTGTTCTGACAAGTTTATTTTGGACTACAAATCATTTTATTTTAGGGCTGGTCAATATTGGCTTAATGTCATTAATGGCTATCCTCTTAACAACATCTACTCAGCTTTATTTAATAGACCTCGCTGAAATTTACCAACCAAGTGCGAAAGGATTGGCTGCTTCACTTATGCCCGTAGCAAGTAACGTAGGTATCGCTTTTGGTTCTGCATTAGGGGGAATTGTCTATCATCAGGGAAATTTAATGAATGTTACATGGGTCGGTGGGATTGTTGCCGTCTGTGCAAGTTTGCTAACTTTTCTTAGTCACCATTTAGATCAAAAACTAGAAAAATCAGCATAAAAATGATAGAAACAATTGAAAATGCAATAAGACCTTTAAAATTAAACTAGGCAGATTCGCTTTATAATGCGAATCTGCCTGTTTTACTTATAGCTCTATCTCGTCAAAATAAACGGCATCTCTTATGAAATATGCCTAATGAATGTTTTCAACGAGTTATCCTGTAGTTAGATGTTTTTCTTTCATTGTACCAACTTGATTTAAAATCATTGCGCCAAACATTTGAATAATCGTCTTCACAACAATTTGTCCAAAAATGGCGGCTGGTACGGCTTCCCAAGGTAATATATTAGCTCCAAGTGGACTCAAGCCGATTACTACGAAAATTGCAGAATCCAAAAATCCTCCAACAAGCCCACTGTAGAACACACGCCAAGCCATTGGTAATTTTAATCGAGTATAGATTTCTGTATCAGCTGTTTCAGCGACAACAAATGATAGTGCTGACGCTACCACAATCAAAAGTGTATCCCCCAGTAGGAATGACACTACTGCTGATAAAATTAAAGCTGTAATAATAAATAAATACGTCTTTGCTCTACCATATTTATTTTGTACAAGGTCCCGAAAAATAAAGGTTGCCCCAATTAAAAACGTCCCCATTGGAACAATAAACATACCAAAGTGCAATGGTGCAAATGCTGCCGTTACTACATTAGCGATGACAATAGATAATAAATAAAACAATATTCTCATACTACTACTCCTCAATTTAAAAACATTTTTGTAATGGCACACTATACGCCTCTTTTATTTCCCCAAACAAGGGCATGTAACTGTGGCAGTACTTTAACATCTCTTAATTCTTCATCCTTCATCACTCTATCAATCAGTGCATGATATTTATCCAATAAATGCATAATTAATTGTGAATTGTCAGTTGTCATAAGATCATCATTACCGACTTGAAGATAAAAGGGAATCATTGGATATCGATGGTGAATTTGTTTAGCATATTCGTAATCCTCTTGATTAAAAACGACTATTTTGAGAGATATATGGTGATTGCTGTTTTGATTTTTAAGTTTTTCGAAGATATATGAGAGCACCGAATAGTCTGTGGTCATTCCAGAACTAGGTGGCTTTGGAGAAATGGTCAGTTCATCAATCTCATGCATCCATTTTTGCCACCTACTTCCCTGTGTTTCCACCCCAATTTTTATGTCGTTTTCTTTTAAAATGGCAATGAGCTCAGCTAAATGTGGATTGAGTGCGGGATTGCCGCCTGAAATCGTGACAAATGAGAAGCCATTGCCTCCAAGACGTTTCAACTCAGCCCAAATCTCTTCCGCTGTCATTTGGACAATCAGATGCTTCCCACTGCCATCCCAAGTAAACGATGAATCACACCAAGAACAGGAATAATCACAACCTGCAGTTCTCACAAACATTGTCTTCTGGCCAACTACCATTCCTTCACCTTGAATCGTCGGTCCAAAAATCTCGATAACAGGTACCTTACTCACCTTCCATCCACTCCCGTCTCGCTTCTGCATAGCTTGTCGGAGTTTCATATAACCTAACAAACTCTACACATGCACCGTTATAGCTTGGTTCATCAAGCAAGGCCTCTGCCAACTTTTCATAAATCCAAACAACAATGTTTTCTGCCGTCGTATTCATGGGTGGAAGTGTTTCATTTAAATAACGATGATCCAAATGAATCTCTATTTTTTGTTTCCATATTTTTTTTATATCGCCAAAATCAATCATCAAACCGCGTTCATCTGTGTAGCCACTCAATCCCAATACTACACGATAGGTATGACCATGTAGGTTTTTACATTTCCCCTCATAATGATGTAAATGATGAGCAGCATCAAAGGTAAATTCTTTGCTTACAAGAACACGCTTTGCATGATAGTTCAATTGATCTTTTTGAATATCTTCATCTATTTTTTGGAGCTTATCGACGATTTTAAAATCTAACATCCCTTAAGACTCCTTCCTATAACGCAAATACTCATCAAGCCCTTTTTTTCGCAGTTTACAGGCCGGGCATTCACCGCAACCATCCGCTATAACACCGTTATAGCAAGTCAACGTTCTTTCTCGAACAAATTCCAATGCCCCAAACCGATCAGCAAGCTCCCATGTCTGTGCCTTATTCAGCCACATCAACGGTGTATCAATAACAAAAGAATCATCCATCGATAAATTTAACGTTACATTCAAGGATTTAATAAAAACATCTCGGCAATCCGGATATCCGCTAAAATCCGTTTCACAAACACCAGTCACGATATGCCTAGCTCCTACTTGACTCGCTAAAACACCTGCAAATGAAAGAAAGAGAAGATTTCGACCAGGGACAAAAGTCGATGGAAGCTCACCATTATCTCCTTCCTCTACTGTAATATCTTGTCGTGTCAAAGCATTTGGAGCAAGCTGGTTCAGGAGTGACATATCAAGAATATGATGCTTGATACCAAGTTCACCCACTATCTCCTTTGCACATTCAATTTCAAGGCGATGCCTTTGACCATAATCAAAAGTGACTGCCTCAACCTCTTCAAAACGTTCCCTTGCCCAAAACAAACAAGTTGTACTGTCCTGACCTCCACTAAATACAACAATTGCTTTTTCCTGCTTCATCTATAAAACTCCCTTATATCGAAAAAACAGCACTCTAAGAAAAAGTGCTGCTTTCTTCTTAGTTTTTTTAAGAGGGTAGCTAAAAACCTCTTTCTTGATGGAACTATTTAATTCTCCATTTATCGATTATCAATTTTTTCTGGATTAAGGTCGTGGTTCATTAAACGATAATTGGCGATTTCTTCGTATTTTGTTCCTGGCTTCCCATAGTTACACCATGGATCGATCGAGATACCCCCACGTGGCGTAAATTTCCCCCAAACCTCGATATATCGAGGATCAAGCAATGCAATTAAGTCATTCATAATGATATTAACGCAATCTTCATGGAAATCACCGTGATTTCTAAAACTGAATAAATACAATTTCAGTGATTTACTTTCAACTATTTTTTTATCTGGGATATACGAGATGTACATCGTAGCAAAATCAGGCTGATGTGTAAGTGGGCATAAACTAGTAAACTCTGGACAATTAAATTTAACGAAATAATCTCGATTGGCATGCAGATTATCTACAGCCTCCAATACCTCAGGTGCATAATCATAGGAATACTTTGTACCTTGATTACCTAATAGGGTTAAATCCTTTAATCCTTCTTCATGACTTCGGCCAGACATAAAAAAACCTCCTTGTAAAATGTTTCCCAACACTTTTCAAGAGAGGCATCACCAAGCATTCTATTTAAAACATACGTAAACACATAAAAAAAAGCCACGTCCAATATGGACATGGCATTATTGTCATGTTTCCATAGTTTTTTATAGAGGGTATCAGCTATGAACCTCTCCCGTTCTAGTCCGGGCATTCTTTTCTTCACTATCGTACAAAAAATAATACAGCACGTCAAATGGATTTTTAAAAAAAATCTTTCTGTATGGAGTGTGGTTTGAAAGCATTACTAAAGAATTGATTCAAAGGATTTAGAATCGGATTTTTATATTTTCTTTAGAACCGTCGCACTTACTTATGGTATGGTTCACCGTGATGAAGCTAAATGAATTTTTTATCATAAGTTTATTTCTTCATGATAACTCCACATACTATAATTTTCGAACTTTTCACCTACTAAGGTTTAAATTGGTTAATCATCTCTACTAAATCCAATTAACCATCATCATCTTTTTTTAACAACTTTCAAAATTCGTTACAATCTAATGCCAAAACGAAGCGAACTTTAAAAATACGAAACATTGGGACAAAAGAAATCAAAAGTTATATAATTTAGTACTACGACTATCATCACGGAAAATAGAATTTAAAAAGCTACTGTTTGCAAAACAAAAACAACAGCTTCGCCAAGTTGTCTAATTTTTTTAAATGTCTATTATATAAGTGCAGTTCCCTCTCATGAGTAGTCAGTTTATTTTATAAAAGAATAGCATATGGTTTACTTCACTATAATAAGCTTTCTTCTTCACTATTACGCTTAAGTCTATCTTCCCTTAAAATTTCACTCAATCCCTTTAATTTTTCATTCCTCTTATATCTAGAGCTCTTCATATAGATTCTCTTTAATATATCATTAGCAAATACAGTTTCAATATCTACATCTATACGCTCTGTTTTTCGCCCTTCCTTATCTTCTTGAATCTCATGTTTAAACAATGATAAAGCAATAATATTCTCATAATCTTCATTTGTAATAATTACTTCATTTCTTATTTGGAAAAATCCACCACCTTTCAATAGTAATGCTTTAGTTCCATGAATGTATAGATTATATAAACGTATTATGGCACGATTTTTTGAGAAACCCAATGATATAGGCTGAAAACTAATTGAAAATTGATCTTCATAAACTGTTATTATATAACGTAATTTGTTTTCTAAGTGATGATAGTTGATAAAAGAAGAATCCGATTCAATCATTTCCAATAAAGGTAATAATAAATTATATTTAATTACACTTTGATCTTCAGAATTATCTAGTTCACATATATAGTCAAAAGTTGTTTGTATCATTCTATAATTGTATGAACGTTTTCCTTGAGTTTCATTACTGATACCAGTGAGGGCATATTTTTTCAAAAACTTTTTCTGAGTCTCTTCATCACTCTTATATACATGATAGGCTGAAAAAAATTCTTGGAAAATATTATGTACAAAATAGTACTTTTCACCTTCTTTATATAAAATACATAAGCACACTCTAAAGTCATAAAGTAGATCCCCTCCACTGATATTTAAACTTTTCAACCATGAATAGCTTTTAATTATTCTATCAAGTTTTTCTTTGATATACTCTTCACTAAATTCATCTTGAGAGGCATTTGTATCAAAGTATGTTAAAAAGCAGAAAGCTGAAAAAACTTTCATCATTTGATACTTAGATAATGCCTTGCTACGAAAATCTCTGATATAAGCAATTTTTCTACCATCATGCCTCTCAAATAACTCTTCAAATGCTTTTATTAAGAATGCACTTTTTTCCTTTGGAAAGTTAGAATTTTCTCTAAATAAAGAAAGCATCAATAGCAATAACGTAGGATTTGAAGCTATACTTTCATATTCATCATATAGACCTTCTGATAGACTTTTTATAAATTCGTTTTTGATTTCTTCATCATATTTAGTTTTTTCTATCATCTGTATAGCTTCTTGCTTAGTAAGGCCATTTGTTCTCAATTCATATAATTTAATAAAATTATCTAAATGCCCTTTAGGCATATATCTACTCGAAATTACCACCTCATTCTTCTCATATTTTGTTAAAAAATCTTCAAATTCCTGTAAGAAAATTTGAGATTTATTAGATGAAATCTCATCATAGGCATCAAACAGAAACAAAAATCTTCCCTTATCTAACATATACTCAAAAATCTGTTCATTCAATTCAAACCCTGTTACATTCATTTCGTTATAAATAAAATTAATAATACTTCTTCTCTTAATCTCCTCATGATTATATTTTCTAAGTTCAATATATACAGGGATTTTATTTTTACTTTTTTTCTCATCCATAAGAATCGTTAACATAGTATGTTTTAATAATGTAGATTTTCCAATACCACCATGTCCAGTAATCCATACATATTTCTTTTCATTAATGTAGGGTAAAAAGTCAATAGCTGCGATTTCTTTTTCAGAAAATTTCCTTCCTTCTCTAATCTTTTCTTGTAAAGCAGTTGGTTGAAATATCTCAGTTAAATTTTGAGTTCTATCATTCAAAATTGTTCTAACCTTATTAAGATTAGTTATGGTTTTTTCAAAATAATTCCCAAAATTTTTATTATAATTAGACTCAAACTGTTCCCATTTCTCAACTAAACCGTTTATCGTTAAATCATTTAATTCTTTCAAATTATGTTCTAATAACGTAGTACCGAATAATTTTCCTATTACCATACAACTTCCTCCTTTTTATGTTAAAGTGCAATAATTTTTTCCATAATTTTATTATAACAGCATTAATAGGATAAAATATTTAGGTTTTAATAGTAAAACCTTGAAAAGATGAGGGCTTTCCTTTTATTCTTATACCATTCTTTTCTAACAACATACTTATTTTTCATTTCATCATCATAAGTGACCTCTGTTTTAATTATGCTTTTTATTATTTTCACTGACTTATGCTCCTTTCCGAATTTCGTTCCAAATAAATAAAAGTCTAAATATCGCAAACGATACTTAGACTTCAAATGTTTATATACTACGATTAGCTATGTTTAAACTCATCTACCTCTTCCCGAGCTTCTTCTTCCGTTTTAAAAATCCACTTTTGAAGAAATCTGAGCTTACTTGGTTTAAATCATAGTCCATTTCTTCTCTATAAAATGACTTTTATTACATCAATAACAAGTGTTATCCATAACTTACATAGATCATATATAAACGAAACAGTTTCCATAAAGATTTTTGTCATGAACCATAAAATATATAAAACTATTGGTAAGGTTAATATTATTCTCAACGAATTTCTAAATATATCTTTTAATATAACTTTTAAAGGTAAAGGTTTAAATAACGAAAAAGTATTCCTTAACCTAAAATGCCATTTAATTCTTGGAAAAACATTTCTATACCACTTTTCTTTCAACCATGATATTTCATATGGTAGTAATCGTTTACCCCATAATCTAATATAATTAAATTGATTTAATATTAAGTAATGAGTCTTACGAAAACTTACACCAAATAATTTAAGATTATGCTGTTCATACTCTCCAGCCTTTATATATTCAATAATAATATTAAACTCATTCCAATTTGTTTCTGATTCATTTATTTTGTCCTTACAAATTCTTTCCCCTCGATAGACTTCTATATCCGAAACGTCAACTGATACCTGAAAAATCCTTTTTCTATTTTGAAAGAACTCTATTCTACCCTTTAATTGCTCTATTTTATCTCTTAATTCGTTAAATATCACAATCTCACGAGTATTATCGGATTTTCTATAGTTCTCAATTATTCTTGTTTTTATTGGAAATGTATCTTTGGAATCCCAACTGTCAATATCAGGGTAATGTTTTTCTAGCAATTTTTTAAACTCGGAATCACTTTTCTTCAATAAAAGATAAGTAGTCGTTACTAATATAACAATAAATATTATTACATTTTTATAGTTATAAATTAATTCTATACTTAACAACACAGTGGATACTATAATTTGATATACTTCATTATTATATTTTTTTATATAATAGATACCAACAAAAAGTATACATAAAATGTATAAAAATCTATATTTTTTTATACTGTTATTTAATATTTTAATTAATTCACTCTCCATGTGTTCAGTCTCCTTCACTTTACGCATAAAACTAGAAGCCTTCTTTACTATAGAGTTGAAGATGCTGTTATTTTACCCCAAATACAGAAAAACCTCACTTACTTATGATACGGTTCACCCTTCATAATCCTAAAGCTCCGATAAACCTGCTCGACTAGCACGAGCTTCATGAGCTGGTGTGGGAGCGTCATCTTACCGAAAGATTGTTGTTCATCAGAACGTTTTAGCACGTCATCATGTAGGCCGAGGGAGCCGCCGATGACGAAGGTGATTTTGCTTTTGCCGTAGGTCATGAGGGATTCGATATCGGCTGCCATTTGTTCGGAGGTTTTCATTTTGCCGTTGATGGCTAGGGCGATGACGTAGGCATCTGGGCTTATTTTGGCTAGTATGCGTTCGCCTTCCTTTTTCTTGACGATGTCCATTTCGGCTTCACTTAGTTGTTCAGGTGCCTTTTCGTCTGGTACTTCAATCAAATCCATTTTTGCATAGCCGCCAAGTCGTTTTACATACTCATCGATTCCCATTTTTAAGTACTTTTCTTTTAGTTTGCCGACTGATACAATCGTTATATTCACACGTTATCCACCTTTACAATTCATTTACAAACAAATTATCCACAAAAGTTATCAACATATCCACAGGTTACTTCTATATATAGTGTAAAGTTATTTACTTGATACAATATATTCTGCTGGCTGTTCACAGTAGCTACACTTTGTGGATAACTTTTTATCCTCTTCGATTTTATCCATAATTGGGAACACTTTTTGCTCTGCTACAAACATGTCTAAAGCGTGTTCTATATGGCTTTCACAGCTGTATTTTTCCATTTTTTTACGTCTCCTTATTTTCCGAAATTTCCACAAACTTATTCACAAATCAGTCTATGTTATCCACAACCTATTGTAACAAAGGAATGGCATGTATGGAAGAAGTGCCTTCTTCTCACGTTTGCTTGTACAGAAATAGTATTCACAATTTTCTAGTTATCCACAATATTTCATAAAAGCCTTTCTTCATCCTCGCAAAAAAACGATGGAGAACTTGTTAGATCTCCATCGCTCTTCCTATTCTTTACAATGTATTACCGTTTGTTAATGTTAGTGATAGCTCGACTAATTTACCTTGACGGTAAACTTTTAATGTTAGTTTATCACCAATTTTTTTCTCATTATATAAATGCTTGCGTAAATCAATAGTTGTTTCGATTTTTTGACCATCCATTTCCACAATAACATCATATTGTTGAACACCTGCTTTTGATGCAGCTGAGTTATTCATGACATCTGTTACAACAACACCTGTTGTCACCTCTGCAGGTAATTTTAATGTTTGTTGCTGATAGAATGATGGGACATCTGTTAGATCTGCTAGTGACACTCCCATTGTTGGACGTTTCATTTCACCATTTTTCTCTAATTCCTCGATAATTGGAATAGCTGAATTAATGGGAATAGAGAATCCTAAACCTTCCACGGAGGATCGAGCGATTTTCATGGAGTTAATCCCTACTAATTCTCCAGCTAAGTTGACAAGGGCTCCACCACTATTTCCTGGGTTAATCGCAGCATCTGTTTGTAATACTTCTTGTTGCCAATCTTCCGTACCATCACCATTTAAGTCTACTGGTACAGAACGGTCTTTCCCAGAAACTACACCTGTTGTAACTGAGCCGTAGAAATCTAAGCCAAGGGGATTCCCAATTGCAATAACTGTTTCGCCTTGTTTTAATACATCAGAATTACCGAATGTCGCAACTGTTTTTACATTTTTAGCGCTAATAGAAATAACAGCAAGGTCTGTCCAAACATCATGACCTACTAATTGAGCTGGTTCTTTCGTTCCGTCTGGCATTGTGACCTCTAACTGTTTTGCACCTTCAATCACATGGTTGTTTGTGACGATAAAGGCTTTATCTCCTTCGATTTTATAAACAACACCTGAACCGCTTCCTGCTTCTTTTGTCGTTGTTGATGGTGGACTCCAAAAGCCTCCACTCGTTATTTCTTGAATATTCGTAATACCCACAACTGCTGCTGAAGCTTTATCTACTGCGGATGTCACATCGGTTGTTATCTCTGTCGCAACTTGGTTAATCGTTGTGTTATTTTTTCCTGTACCACTTGATGTTGTCCCAGGCATTTGATTGACTAGTCCAGGTAACATAAGCCATACAAGTAAAGCACCTATAATCACACCGATAAGACCACTAAAGAAATAGCCTCCCTTTCCTCCGCCACCGCCTTTCTTTTTATGGCGCTTGGCCTGCATTTCTTGCTCCTCACGCTCTAATCTTTCTTGAAGAGGTGATTTCGGTACTTCATCATTTTTTAAGAAATCACTGTTTTTATCATCATCTTGGAAATAACTCAAGTTCCTCATCCTTTCCTTTAGTGCTATTTGTTAATTGTTACCCTAATCTTACAATTCAAACATTAAAATCAGATGAAAAACAAATAAAATGGGCATAAAAATAGCTGCCCAAAGCATTTTTTAAAATGCCTTGAACAGCTCCAAGTTTTGCCTAAATAGCTTATGATTAAACCGTGACTAATTTTGTTGGTTCTTCTGCATCTGTATCAAAGAGATGAACATGCTCACCGACAAGGATGCCACAAGATTGCAAAGTTTGAGAGACACTCATGCGTGCCAGCTCTTTCATATTATTATCTTTACTTAAATGCGAAAGATAAATATTGGTCGTCTTATCAAATACAACTTCACTCATTGCGATAGCTGCATCCTCATTAGACACATGTCCTACATCACTTAATATACGACGTTTAATGGACCAAGGGTAACGTCCCATTTGAAGCATGTTGACATCATGATTACTTTCAAAAACAAAGGAATCTGCTCCACGGATAATCCCTTTCATACGATCACTGACATAGCCGGTATCTGTAATAATGACCAGCTTGCGATCATTCTCATGGAAAGTGTAGAACATTGGGTCTGCTGCATCATGTGAAACGGCAAAGGACTCAACAGCTAAAGAACCAAAATACTTCACTGTATCCATTTCAAATTCAAAACGCTGTTCTACAGGAATATCACCAACTAGCCCATCCATTGCCTGCCATGTTTTGGCGTTTGCATAAATTGGTACACTATATTTTCGTGCCAGTACACCAATGCCCTTAATATGATCACTATGCTCATGTGTAACAAAAATACCACTAAGCTGCTTCATATTACGGTCGATTTTTGTAAAGAGCTGCTCCATCTTTTTCCCACTAAGTCCCGCATCGACAATAAAAGCATGGTCGTCATTCTCTACATAAATCGAATTTCCTGTACTGCCACTTGCTAAAACACTAAATCGCATTATTCAACTCCCCAGTCTTCTTCTCCGCTCTCCTGCTTGTCCTCCTGGATTTCAATGACTTTACCTTCTACTGCATTGACAAAGTACTCCTCTTTTCCTCCATCAGGTAATTTCACTTGAACCTCCCACGTTGGCACCAGTACCTGTGTACGCGTTAATTTAACAAGCGTGGAGTAACCTAACTTCATTTGTGTAATGCGCGAGTCTGGTTTGAGCGGTCCTTTTGCATACAATGTTTGAATAATTTGAAGTGGTGGAATAACCGTTTCCTGCTGCTCCATTTCTTCAATATTATCAATCATTGTTTGTTCATACATTATTACTTCGTCATTTGTATTCCATTTTATTTTTAATGAACCATTATAATAGAACATTCGATTATTCGTCTTTTGGAAAAAAACAGCGATGCGTTCTTCTCGATCTATTTTCCATAAAGCATACGATGCTCCTTCATTGACATTGGCTAGAACAAAATCTGTAAAGCTTGCATCATCATTCACATTACGTAATTTAACAGGCTTCATGAAAATAGCACGAGCCTTTGTATTATCATCCGTAGGGGTGACCTGTTGATTGGTATCTTTAAATTCAGCCTTTGTGAATTTATGTACTTGGGCTGTAATATAAGAGGCCGATTCAATATTATTTGGTAAGGAGCCATACGTAATATTATCATCTTTTAAACGAGCTTCGATCGTTTTTTCACCAGGTACTTCAATATCTTTTGCTTCATTATAGCGATTTACATAAAGTGTATATAAGAAGATGTTGAGAATTAAAAAAACGAATATAAAAATAGATTTTGTTCTATTCCAATCCATTTTTAACACCTCCTAAAACTTCAGGCGTCAGTTTAATCCATGTACCATTACGAATAACAAACCAACAAGGTTCAAATGTAAAGATATTCAGTTCTTGATTTTGCGTTAAATAATAGCCCAATACAAGTTCCTCAATGTCTGATAAGGCAATGTTATTAGCATTTTTTAATCTCTCAGCAATCTCTGTACCAGAAGGTAGTTCTTTAATTTCCTTCTCTGCTTCAATATCCATATCTAATGAAAAGTATGGACGCTTATAATGGAAAATCCGGCTATCTCCCCAAATTGTCGTCATTCGAGTAATGACATGATTGCTATACACAGGTAAACCTTGTAAGTATAATTGATAATCCATTTGATTTTTATTGATGCTCGTTGAAGCATAACGAAAATCTGCTGTAAATCCTCCATGTTCATTGATAAATTCAAAGCTATCTTTAAGAAGCTTCGATGGCTCAATTCGTATACTGCTTTCTGCCGCAGGATAAACATAGTTTAATGATTTGAGATTTGTGTCTAATGTCATTAAGGACATACCATCTGTATATTTTTCAGAGGATGCACTTTCAACATTACGTTGGACAATATTTGGTTCTGGGAATAACACATTTTTAAATAATTCTGGTGTGATCTCTTCAATATAGTACGTAAATTTCACAGATTCCATTTTATTACTAGCTACATAAAGAGATGTCTGGCCTTCGCGCTCAATTTCTTTAAAAGCTTCATATTTTTTTGCAGGCTCTATGACTTCTTTGATAAACTGATTTACGTTTGGCACACTGACATGTGAACGGAATAATGATTGGTTATTGCTGCTAATATAATAAAGCATTAGATCCTTGCTATTATAATTACTCCAATCGATAATCATACGATTGAACGTTGTTTCGGGTAATTCCTTGTCCGTAAACTGAAAAATCGTGTTAAAGGCTGAAAATGGAATTTCACCAGTAAAGAAGATGGTCATCCGATTATCTGCACTAATAATTTGATTCACATAGTTTGGAGATAGATTATTGTTAACAGGTACTAGGTCGAGAATATTCCAGCCTTTAAAAGCCTTCATCATATCTTTCATTGCAGCATTAGATACTGTACCTGTAAATTCTTCATCAGAACGGAAAATAGCCTTGTACGGACGAATAATATCCTCCATATCCTTTTGTGGCTTAATGAGAATTTCCTCTCCTGTTGTTTTTTCAATAAATTTATAATCAGGTGTGTAGGTCCAAATCAAAAAAGTTAAGACCACACTTAGCATGACAAGTAGAAATAATACAACAGATTTAACTGGCTCTATATATTTCATTCCCACTCACCTGCCTCACCAAATTCATCTGCATCATATGGTAATGTGAAGAAAATCGTTGTACCGTGTCCTTCCTCACTTTCAGCCCAAATCTTCCCACCGTGAGCTTCAATCATTTCCCGCGCAATAGCTAATCCTAAGCCTGTTCCTCCCATAGAACGAGCACGTGCACGATCCACACGATAGAAACGATCGAAAATACGCCCTACATTTTCTTTAGGAATACCCATACCATCATCTGAAATCATGACCTTCAGCATATCTTCTTGTCCAGTAAAGCCAAAGCGAATATTACCGCCATCTGGTGAATATTTAATGGCATTCGAAATGATATTATCGATGACTTGTGTCACCTTATCTGTATCAATTTCTACATAGAAGGATGTTTCAGGGAATAATCGTTCAAACTGGACTTTATCCGATTTAGACATTTCAAATCGGTCGATAATACGGTTAAAGAATGAATTGAATAACACAATATCTTTATTCAACTCATAATCCGAACTATCCATTCTTGATAATTGTAATAAATCATTCACTAGACGAATCATTCGCTCTGTTTCGGTTTGTGTCACATTCAAAAATGTCGGAGCAATATTTTCATCTTTCCATGCCCCATCTGCTAGTGCCTCTAAATAACTATTCATCGTTGTTAACGGCGTTCTTAACTCATGTGATACATTCGATACAAATTCTCGACGATCCATTTCAATCTTTTCCTGCTCTGTTATATCGTGCAGTACAGTAATTAAACCGTTAATAAAACCAGTCTCTTTTTGAATAACAGAGAAATTAGCACGAAGTATATAGGGTGCATCGGCTGTACTAAAGTTTAAATTGATCGCATCATTCATATGGATTAAGTCTTCAAAGCCATATTCCTGATCAATTCCCAATACAGAGGCGATAGGACGCCCTAATGTAATATCTCTTGAAATATGCAGTAATTCTAGTGCAGGGTCATTAATCAGAATGATACGTCCTTTGCGATCGGTCGCGATAACGCCATCTGTCATATTAGTCAGAACCGAATCTAGCTTTCGACGTTCGGCTTCTGTTGTCGATTGTGCCTCTTGTAAACGATTGGTTAAATGATTAAAGGTAATGGCTAGCTGTCCTATTTCATCCGTACCGTATACCCGTACTTTCCGAGAATAGTTCCCCTTTGCCATCGCCTGAGCCTGCTTTCGCATATCAGCAATTGGCTGTGTAATCGTTCGTGCAACAAGAATACCTAAGAAGATGGTAATAACTAAGGACATAGCTGTACCACCAAGGAAAATTCGGTTAATGTCATTCATTTGTTCAAAAACGGATTCAATATTAGCTTCAATATAGAGAACACCGATAATTTCATCGTCTGGTCCTGCACCAGCTCTAATCGGATTCGCCAATACCCACACTCGATTTCTCGTTTTATTATCTAGTTTAATGATGTCAAAGAGTGTTTCAGCAGATATGGCTCGACGCACTAGATCCGTATTAGAACGTTGTCCGATTAAATTTTGATTTTCAAGCTCCGATGTAGCAAGAATTCTTTGTCTATCATCAATAACACGAATTTCTAAAATATCCCCATTCGAAACATCCTTTAAACCAGTAGAAAACTCCATCACAATGGATTTTAGACTTTCTTCTAATTTAGGCATGCTTTCATCGCGTTCCTTTAATATTTCTTCACGAATACTGTATTGCATCAAGTCGACACGCTGAAAAATGGAATCTTGGAAATTGCTCTTCAAATTTCGTTCTAATTCACGAGCGAAATAGATACCGATAATTTGTAAGGCAAGCAATATTAATAAAATATAAATCAGCACTAGTTTGACATGAATGGATTTAAAGAAGCTCACTTTCTGCATTCCTATTACTCCTGTTCAGGATTTCGTAAATAATAACCTACACCACGTCGTGTGACGATCCAAGCGGGATGACTAGGATTATCCTCAATTTTTTCCCGTAAACGACGAATTGTTACGTCAACTGTTCGTACATCACCAAAGTAATCATAGCCCCATACTGTTTGTAGTAAGTGCTCTCGTGTCATGACCTGACCAATATGTTTTCCTAAATAATGAAGTAATTCAAATTCACGATGTGTCAGTTCAATTGCTTCATCACGCTTCATTACTAAATAAGCATCTGGTTGGATAACAAGAGATCCCACAACAATCTCATTAGATTCTTCCTCAGCCTCTTCTGCTGCAGGAGCAACAACTTGTAGACGGCGCATATTAGCCTTCACACGTGCAATCAGCTCTCGTGTACTAAATGGCTTTGTGACATAATCATCTGCACCCATCTCTAATCCTAATACTTTATCAATCTCAGAGCCTTTAGCAGTTAGCATAATAATAGGGAAATCGTATTTTTTACGTACTTCTCTACACACTTCCATTCCATCGCGCTTTGGTAGCATGATATCTAAAAGCATTAAATCTGGTTGCTCTTCCTCTACTTTTTTTAATGCCTCATCACCATCATAAGCACAAATAACTTTATAGCCTTCTTTTATCAAATTAAATTGCAAAATATCTGCGATTGGTTTTTCATCGTCAACAACTAAAATGGTTTTGTTCATTCATTCTCTCCCTTTCGCTTTTTATCTATTCTTAAACAATGTGTATTTGTAAATTCACTACTCTTAACTCTATCATGCTTTCGAGTTCTATGCATTAATCGATATTCAATCCATCTTATACTGTGACAGAAAATGATATATTCCAACAATTATTTCTCGGGAAATAATTGAAAAAGACAGCCCACCATTTGGACTGCCTTCTATTCCACATGTTTATCGACCTACATAAGATAACGGATTCTCTAATGAACCGTTCTTTTCAACTTCAAAGTGTAAATGTGTACCTGTCGAATTTCCAGTAGAACCCATTATTCCAATTACAGAACCCTTTTCCACTACTTGGCCCACTTCAACATTAATTGAAGATAGGTGCCCATAAAGTGTAGTATAGCCATTATTGTGATTGATAACAATGCGATTACCATAGCTGCCTGAAGTACCAGCTGCAACAACTACGCCATTATCAGCAGCTAAAATATTGTAGTTACTTGGACGAGCGATATCTATACCTCGATGGAAGGCTCCCCAACGTTCACCCATGCCACTTGAAATATAGCCTCCTACTGCTGGCCATGCAAATTCACCAGTTCCTCGTGAAGAAATTACCTTTGTACCAACTACTTCAATTTGATCTACTGGTTGTTGAATAACTTTTTCTGCTAATGCAACTTTTGAAGTTTGTGCTCCATTTTCAGACGTTAATGCATAGGTTGTTTCTTTTTTTCCATTTGCGCCTTCTTGTTTAATTACTTTTTCGCCTTTATACATTGTAGGGTCTTCTTTGACCACTTTTTTAAATGGAATTTCATCTGCAACTTTCTTTTCTTTTTTCACTTCAAGTGTTACAAACGGTTTTGCCACTGTAACATTTAGTGCTTGTCCAATTTGTAAAACTGTATCCACTGTAATGTCAGGATTCAAGGCTAATAGTTCGCTTGTTGTTAAATTGTGTTTTTTAGCAACCGACCCTAACACATCACCTGATTGAATTTTATATGTCTCTTGCTCAAGATAGCCTGTCATTAAATATTTTACCGCTTGCTCAGGTGATACAATTTCAGTCGGTGTAACTTTTTGCGACAATCCCGAAACTCCCTGTTTAAACGAAATATCTAATAGACGAGATTCACCATTTTGTAATTCAGGTAAATTGTTAATAGCTTGCTGGGTTTTAGCAAGTTTATCTAATTCTTGCTGAGAAACATATTGTAGCTTTAACAATTGGACAGTCTTTTCATAAGCCTCTGTATTCTTTAATGATACAACGGGTTTATGATCAACTAATAATGTAAAAGCATCCGATTTTGCTACTAAAGATTGCTCAAGTTTGGATAACGTTTCCGCATCTTTTGTTTCATTCGCAAATACTTGCTCTGGGATTATTTTAACAGCTGAACTAGCGTCAATCGATAATCCTTTGAATTGCTGACTCGCTACTTTTTCTTTTGAGGCAATGATTTCTTGAATAGCTTTCTCATCAGATACTGCACCAATATATTCATTTCCCACATAAACGTGGAAAATTTTATTTAAGTTTTCTTTATTATATTCCTTAGCAAAACCCATATTAATCGTTAGGCTTGTCATTAAAACTGCAACGATTGAAGCCTTTTTAAAAGAAGAAAAATTGTAGGTGAATCTATTGTTTTCTTCTTTTCTTTTCCAAAACGAATTCATCAATAAAGCCCCTTCCAACTTTACCCTATAGTAGGATTATTTACCCACAAGGATTTTTTGCACCCTTATAATTTACCATAAAGAAAATGGCGTTTGAATGATTTCCCCCTTTTGTAATGTAAATGTATTATTTATCTACTAATTGTTACATAGAATATATTTTATATAGTTAGTAATTACTGTATTTTTATTCATATATTGGGTTATAGAAAACACCTGTCTATAGAAGGATAAGATAGACTATATTGAGCCATTGGTATATTAATCTCTAAGTTTTTTCAAGTGAATTTCGACTTAATACTTTTTACTTTTTTAATATTCCGATAAACTATAAAAGAAAATACATTATTTGATTGGAGCGATTAAATTGAGTGATTCACAAACCTCTGAGATTTCAACAAAAATGTTGAGACTGCAGAAAAATAATATGCGTAAAATTTTTCTTAGAATTATTATGGTTCCGCTAGGTGCAATAATAATGGCATTGGGCTTGGAGCTATTTTTAGTACCTAACCACATCATGGATGGAGGCATCGTAGGCGTTTCCATTATCACATCTCATTTATTAAATTTACCCCTTGGTATTTTCATCTTCATTTTAAACTTACCTTTTATTTTTTTAGGCTATAAACAAATTGGGAAAACCTTTGCTATTTCTACAGGGCTCGGTATTACTGTACTCTCGTTAGCAACACTTGCCTTACATAACATACATCCATTTACGGAAGACACACTACTGGCTACAGTTTTTGGTGGAATGATTTTAGGCGTTGGGGTCGGTATTGTCATTCGTTATGGTGGTTCATTGGATGGAACTGAAATATTAGCTATCTTATTTAATAGCAAGACACCGTTTTCAGTCGGGGAAATCATTATGATCTTCAACGTCATTATTTTTGCAGTGGCAGGTTTTGTTTTTAATTGGGAGCAAGCCATGTACTCCATCATTGCCTACTATATTGCCTATAAAATGATTGATATTGTTATTCAAGGATTAGAAGAATCAAAATCGGTTTATATCATAAGTGATGACATTGATGAAATTGGACAAACGATTATGGATCGACTTGGTCGTGGTGTTACCTTCCTTCATGGGGAGGGGGCTTATACGGGGAACGATAAGAAAGTCATCTTTACCGTTATTACTCGTTTAGAAGAAGCGAAGTTAAAATCAATTGTTGCAGAAATTGATGACAATGCATTTTTAGCCATCGGTAATATCGCCGAGGTAAAAGGCGGTCGCTTTAAGAAAAGGGATATTCACTAAAAATGGGCGTACCTCATATGGCACGCCCATTTCAATTTATTTTACTTTATTAGGCTTCCCAAACATCCACTAAAACGTTTGTTTGCTCACGAGCAGGTCCCACTGAGAAAGTAGCAATTTGAATGCCAGTTAACTCACTGACGCGCTCTACATAGCGTCGCGCGTTTTCAGGTAGCTCTTCTAAAGTGCGGCAGCTCGTTACATCCTCTGACCAGCCTGGAAGCTCTTCATAGATCGGCTCACATTGTTCAATAATATGAAGATTTGCTGGATACTCCGTAATTGTTTCACCTTTATAGTTATATGCTGTACAGATTTTTACTGTTTCTAAACCAGATAAAACGTCAATAGAGTTAAGTGCAAGATGTGTAATTCCACTTACACGACGTGAATGACGAACAACGACTGTATCGAACCAACCTACACGACGTGGACGACCTGTTGTTGTACCGTATTCGCGACCAACCTCACGAATTTGTTGACCCACTTCATCAAATAATTCTGTTGGGAAAGGACCATCTCCTACACGAGATGTATAGGCCTTCGATACGCCAATAACACTTGTCACACGTGATGGACCAACACCTGCTCCAATCGCTACACCACCTGCAACTGGGTTTGAAGATGTTACATATGGATACGTACCTTGATCGACATCAAGTAAAATTCCTTGTGCACCTTCAAACAACACTTTGCCGCCTTCATCAAGGACATCATTTAAGATTTTAGATGTATCTGCGACATATTTTGCGATTTCTTGTCCATAGCCATAGTATTCCTCGAAAATTTCTTCGAATGTTACGCCTTCAACTTCATAGAATTTCTCAAATAATTTATTCTTAATGGCTAAATTATGACGTAGTTTTTCTTCAAAGATTTCCTTATCAAGTAAATCAGCCATACGGATTCCAATACGTGCTACTTTATCTTGATAGCAAGGTCCAATCCCTTTACAAGTTGTGCCGATTTTATTATCGCCACGACTTTCTTCATCTGCAATATCTTGCTTAATATGATAAGGCAAAATAACATGTGCACGATTAGAAATACGTAGATTATCTGTATTAATGCCGCGCTCCTGTAAACCTTTAAGCTCTGTTACTAATGACTTTGGATTGACAACTAATCCATTACCAATTACTGAAGTTTTTTCTTTATAGAAGATCCCTGATGGAATTAAATGTAGTTTGTATGTTTCACCATCAATTTTAATGGTATGTCCTGCATTATCTCCACCTGCAAAGCGAGCGATTGCATCGGCTTTTTGCGAAAGGAAATCTGTAATTTTACCTTTCCCTTCATCTCCCCACTGTGTTCCTACAACTACTACTGATGTCATAATCAGCACCTCCGTTAGATACCTTTGTATCTCAATTTTCAAGCCTCAATCATTGTAACAATGATAGAAACGCCCCGTCAATAAAAAACAGTGAAAAAACACGAACATAAAATCAAAAAATCTGATTCAACGTTCGTGTTTAATAACAGAATGATATGAATATTATCGAACATTCAGATTAATTTAATCTATGGGTAATATTGCATTACTTAAGAGGCAACTTATCTGAATAACGACTAATCACGTGGCGGTGGTGGTGGCATTTGAGACCAATCCACATTAATGAACTTATTGAATTCCTTTTTAAAGGCCAGTGTAACGGTTCCTGTTGGACCATTACGCTGTTTTGCAATAATAATTTCGATCATATTTTTACTCTCAGATTCTTTATCGTAATAGTCATCACGATATAAAAAGGCAACAATATCAGCATCTTGCTCAATACTTCCCGATTCACGTAAGTCACTCATCATTGGTCGTTTATCCTGTCGCTGCTCAACCCCACGAGATAGCTGTGATAGTGCAATAACAGGAACCTTTAATTCACGGGCTAGTCCCTTTAAGGAACGTGAAATCTCCGATACTTCTTGCTGACGGTTTTCTCCCGGTTTGCCACTACCTTGAATTAACTGTAAATAATCGATTAAGATCATTCCGAGTCCATTTTCCTGTGCTAAACGTCGACATTTTGCACGAATTTCATTGATTCGTACACCTGGTGTATCATCAATAAAAATTCCTGAATTCGATAAACTACCCATTGCCATAGTTAGTTTACCCCAATCTTCCGTAGTTAAAGCACCTGTACGTAAAACTTGTGCATCAATATTGCCTTCTGCGCAAAGCATACGCATGACAAGTTGCTCTGCACCCATCTCTAAAGAAAATATTGCCACATTCTCACGCGCTTGTACGGCGACACTTTGCGCCACATTCAACGCAAAGGCCGTTTTCCCTACAGAAGGACGTGCTGCTACAATGATTAAATCATTGCGCTGGAAGCCCGCCGTAATATTGTCTAAATCACGGAAGCCTGTCGGTATACCCGTTACATCTCCCTTTTGTGATTGAAGTTGCTCAATATTATCGAATGTTTCTACTAGCACATCTTTAACATGCTTAAAGTCACCAGCATTCTTTCGATTGGCAACCTCCATCATTTTCTTCTCTGCTTCGCCTAACAATGCCTCTACTTCGTCTTCACGTGTGTAGCCATCCTCAACAATTTTCGTAGCTACACGAATCAATCGACGTAATAGCGCCTTTTCCTCAACGATTTTGGCATAATGTGCGACATTGGCAGCTGTAGGGACAGCATTGGCGAGCTCTAGTAAATAAGATAGCCCGCCAACATCTTCAATCTCTTTTTTAGCTGATAACTCTTCAGTAACTGTTACAACATCTATCGCTTTTCCTTGATCACTCAAGCGTAGCATCGTTTCAAAAATTTTCTTATGGGCATTTAAATAAAAATCATCCGCCAATAAAATTTCTGATGCTGTTATTAACGCCTGTGGTTCAAGAAATATTGCACCGATAACCGATTGCTCCGCCTCCCGGTTATGCGGTGGAACGCGGTCCATCATCGGTTCGCTCATGGATCGTCGCTCCTTATTCTTCCGTTACATGTACTTTTAACGTTGCTGATACTTCATGGTGCAATTTTACAGGAACATTTGTAAAGCCAAGAGCACGAATTCCATCAGGTAAAGTCATTTTACGTTTATCAATTTTAATGCCATGTACTTTTTGTAATGCATCAGCAATTTGCTTCGTTGATACTGAGCCGAATAAGCGGCCACCTTCACCTGATTTTGCTTTTACCTCAACTGTTAACGCTTCTAATTTCTCTTTTAATGCTTGTGCTTCAGCTAATTCAGCAGCCGCATTTTTGGCTTCTAATTTTTTTTGTCCATCTAATTGACTTAGTGCTTGAGCATTTGCTTCAGCTGCATAGCCATTTTTAATCAGGAAATTTTGTGCATAGCCATCAGCTACATTTTTAATTTCACCTTTTTTTCCTTTTCCTTTAACGTCTTTTAAAAATACTACTTTCATTAGTCAGAACTCCCTTCAAAGACCTCATTTATAGCCTCTTCTAAATGTTTTTTCACTCCATCAATGGATTTAGCATCTACTTGGCAGGCAGCATTCGTTAAATGTCCACCACCGCCAAGCCTTTCCATGATGAGCTGTACATTGACCTCCCCTAGAGATCTTGCACTTATACCGATTTTTCCATCTGCTCGATGTGCAATGACAAAGGATGCACTAACATCCTTCATCGTTAGTAAAATATCTGCTGTTTGTGCAATTAAGACAGAGTCATACACTTTCGATTCCTCTCCTACAGCAATAGCAACTCCAGGTTTTACAAATTGCACGGTTTGCACAATTTTGGAGCGCTCAATATATGTGTCCACATCTTCTTTTAAAAGACGCTGCACCAATATTGTATCAGCACCATTCGTTCGTAAATATGAAGCCGCTTCAAATGTACGTGCTCCTGTTCGAAGTGTAAAGCTTTTGGTATCGACAATAATGCCTGCCAGTAACGCTGTAGCCTCCAGCATATTGATCTTTGCACGCTTCGGCTGATATTCTAGTAACTCTGTCACTAACTCGGCCGTCGATGACGCATATGGTTCCATATAAACAAGAGTAGGATTTTCTATAAAGTCCTCACTTCTACGATGGTGGTCGATTACGACAACCTTTTCAGCTAGCTTCAATAAGTGTTCATCGATGACTAAATTCGGTTTATGAGTATCCACGATCACGAGCAATGATTTTTCTGTCATTTTCCCAGCAGCTTCCTCAGGTGTTAGGAAATTTTCATAGAAATCGGATTTACTCTCAATTTCATTCATGAGTCGTGTCACACTACCATTTAATTCATCAAAGTTTATAATGACGAAGCCTTTTACATCATTCATCTGAGCCATTTTTCGTACACCCACAGATGCACCTATGGAATCCATATCAGGATTTTTATGTCCCATAACAAACACTTGGTCACTGTCTTGAATTAAATCACGCAATGCGTGTGAAATGACGCGAGCTCTAACTCGTGTACGCTTTTCAACTGGATTCGTTTTCCCACCGTAAAATTTAAGCTTTCCAGTAGGTTGTTTGATTGCCACTTGGTCACCGCCACGCCCTAATACAAGATCTAGACTCGATTGTGCCAATTCACCAAGCTCTACTAGTGATGATGATCCAGCCCCTACACCAATACTTAATGTTAATGATAAATTTTTCTGAGCTGTTTTTTCTCGAATAGTATCTAAAATAGCAAATTTTTTCTTTTCAAGCTCTGTTAAAATAGATTCGTTTAGTACCGCTAAAAAACGATCTGATGATATTCGTTTGACAAATACACCATGCTCAGCAGCCCATTCATTGACAATTGACGTAACCATTGTATTTGTTAAACTTCGTGGTTGGTCGTCCATAGCTTGCGTGATTTCATCATAATTGTCGACAAATAAGATAGCAATAACTGTACGATCTGCATAGTATTGCTTTTCAATGGCAATCTGTTCCGTTATATCAAAGAAGTATAGTAGTCGTTCCTCTTTTTTATAATACACACGATATTTCCGATCACTTAGTGTAATCGTAGCCTCGTTTGTTTCCTCAGTCTTCATTAATACATAGATGTCGTCAGATATATCGACAATACCTTCTCCCACTAATGATTCCATATTTAAGATACCTTGCATATATGGATTCGACCATTCGATTTCATATTGCTCGTTAACCAGCAATATCCCGATAGGCATTTCAAGTAATGCCTCTTCGCCTACTTTTTTCATTCGGAAGGAAATGGATTCAATATGCTTTTCTGTTTCTTCAAAAGCAATCTTTTCTACCTTCCATGTGTAGGCCATTAATAAAATAAAACCTACCCCATAACCGATACCTATCCCGATATTCCAAATACATAGAAGCACGAACGTCACAATTCCAAATATGGAAAGAACAAAAAGCGGATAGCGAATTGGTCGTTTTCTAAAAGTCCCCATTACAATCAGCCCCTTATTCTTTAGTTTTCCCCTTTACAAGTGCACGTACGTCAAAACCTAAATCAACAATACCAAGTAAAATCATGAAAGATGATAACGGAATAGCTAACAAGGTAGCTACCCATTTTACTCCTGTTGGCATGCCCTTTTTAGAAATGAAATAATGGATAAAAGATATCCCTTGTAGAATGAGTAACATCCATAAAATATAAGAAACATTTAATACAATTATATCTAACGTGGAACCAGCCTCTGGACGCATAAACAGATTAATGCATAAAACAATCATGTAATACCATAAAATAGAGCGTGGTAATCTCATATTTTGGAACGGAGCAAACTTTGGTACATCTACTCCTAGTCGTTTTAAAGCTGGTAAATTTAACGTGATGATAATAAATGCAGCAAAAAATGCTGATATTGTTATCGTTGCAGGCATCGTCAGCTCGATTGTTTTAAGCATCGCCTCAAGCTGTTCTGGTTGTAAGGCTACTTGACCCGTTACATTTTTTGCAAATTCATTAGATTGTTCATAATTTTTACGAACCATTTCTAAACTCATGCTAATGAAGTCAATTCCTGCAAGTTTTACATAGGCAAGATAAACCATTGCCATGGAGATTAGATTAGCAATCCCTGTTGACATAAATAAATAGAGCTTACTTTTCTTCAGATAAATTGCATTACCTATAATGACACCTAATAGCCCTAAAATAAAGGCAAACGGTAGCATGGTTATTCCACTCGTGATAGTGGTTAGGATACAGCCTACTATTGCGACGAGTATTGATGAGGAACGCTTGTAATTTGCACTATACCAAGCAATCGGTAGAGGAGCGAATAATAAAGCTACTATAAAGATGAATGGTACATATGCAGAAATCAGCATTAATATTGTAAAAAGTGCAACCATCATTGAGCCTTGTACAAGCGCTTTTGTTTGATTATTCGGCATTGAAAACCTTCCTTTTTTTCAGTCAAACTTACTACCCTTTATTGTACCATTTTTTCATAGTATTGAACAAAAATCACTTAGATCACTATATGCATTGCCATTAATTTTATCATTCTTGTTTAGTATTATTGCGCTTGCTTATAAAATACTTTGGTACATTACTGGTGCAAATTCAACGGTCCATGAAGAGAAAACGTATATTAGGCTTGAAAAAAAGACTTTTACCTATAACAAAAAACCAGCATATACCGATTCGAATATCGTAATATGCTGGTTTTTAAGTTGATGTAAGGTCCGTTACCTTAACGTCATCAATCTTATTTATCTTCTGCTACGAATCCATGATACGAGATACTTTGATAGTTGAAGTTAATCTTAGCGCTAGTGCCAGTTACGCAGCGTGGTGCCATAGTACGTCTCTTTCTTACCATACAGTGTGTAATCCTTGTGTATTCAATTGATAACACTATCAAACAAAAAACATGTATAATCTGAGTTTTATTATTATAGACCAATCCTTCCTTTCTTCTTTGTATTCATACTACTTTTAAACACAAAAAGCCCTTGAGGGATAGGATCATGTTAGATACAGAATTAGGAAGAGCTATCCTGTATTTGATGCAACCTCAAAGGCTGTTAAGTGTTAATTGCACGAGTTATCAACTCAAAAAAATAGAAAAAAGTAATGTCTACTTTTTTGTTGCAGATAAATATATTAATTACCAAAAAGGAGGAAATTCTGATTTGGTGTAGAATTAATAATTTGTAACAAAATACTAAAAATGGGAGGTTTTATTATGTCAATGGCAAAAAAAATATATTTGCCAGTATTAATGATCTTTACTATTTTTTGTTTAGGTTTGTCTCCAGCTAAAGATGTTTCTGTGCAAGCTGAGGATGCTCCGAGTATTGTTGTAGTTACTGGCAAACTTGCTAAGGAACTTGTTAATACAACGCTCCGTGCAGTCGAGAAGGGGAAAGTTGAGAATGTAGCTCCTGTGTCTGCATTTGATTTGGAAGGTTCGAGTGTGTACACTGTTGGTGGTGGAGTTACGGCGGTTACAGTTCCTTTGCATGGGGATTATAGCCTTCCTAGTAATATAACGGTATTCTTAGATGAGGATCATAATGTATTGCAGACAAATGAAATGCTGGTTACCCAGAATGAGCTAGGAAACTTCCAGATTTCGACGTATTTGAATGGAACACTTGTTAAATCTCAGGATGCTGGGATTGCTTATATGACGGATGAAGAATTACTTGCAGAAGAGCCATCTATGATTCAACCCATGGGTGTAGGAGCAGTGGCAAGTTGTCTTGGAGCAGTACTTGGTGTCGGTGGTACGGTGGCTTATATTATTGCGGTTGCGTGTGGCGGTTCGTGTGCAGCACCGACACCAGTAACTGCTCCGATCTGTGCTGCATGTATTGGAGCATATGCTGTTATTGGTGCAGGGGGTATTGCTGGAGCGGTAGCTTGTTTCAACTACCTGTGAGGTGATTAGATGAATAAGGTTTTGGCAATCTCGATTTTAGGAATGGGTTTAACTGGTGCCGTTTTAATCATCTCGGTCGCCTTGTTGTTCAAATCTCCAATAGGAATTGTGTTGCAGATGGTTACTGCTGCTTCAACATTAGCTTTCGTTATTTTCGCTGTCTCAGCTTTAGTATTTCGTCGGCGATTAGATGCAAAAAGAGAGTAATATATTTATTAAATGAATAAAGCCGTGGTATTAAGGAGTAGTCAACTTTGACTACTCTTTTTTACTGAGGATGATTTTAAACAAGAGGTAAAAGAATACAGTTTTATTTTGTCTAAGCGTTCAAAAATAAATTCAGACTTGTTCCTTCTAATTTCAATTTATAAAACTGCTTGGTAAATATGTCCTCCAGCTATATCTTTTCATGGAAAAATATCTTTAGAAAGTTTATACGAGATACATATTCAGATTAACTCACACTTTTATTGTTTTAACTATAAAAGAAACTAGTTGTTGCTAAGTAACGATTTAATGTTGCAGGAGAAACCTTTTTACTAGCTTGACGATTTTCAATAAACTCAATGAAGTTTGGTATATCTGCTGACTTTACTTCATAGAATTTCAAACTCTCCTGTTTTAGCCATAAATAAAAAACTTTAAACCTTCTAAATAATCTTTTACAGTATTTGGTGATAACCCTTTTTGTTCTAAAGTATTTATAAAATCTAAGACCTCTACAATAATCCGTAGCTATTGCTATAATATTTTTACATATATTTAAAATGAAATACATAAAAAAAGTACAACAAAGGTTCAATAACCAATGTTGTACTTTTTTTAATATTATTTGTCTTCTGCTACGAATGGAAGTAATCCCATGATACGAGATACTTTAATAGCTGAAGTTAATTTACGTTGGTACTTTGCACTTGTGCCAGTTACGCGACGTGGTAAAATTTTACCGCGCTCAGAGATGAATTTTTTTAATAAATCTACATCTTTGTAGTCGATGTGCGTAATATTGTTTGAAGTGAAGTAGCAAACTTTACGGCGTTTGCGGCCTCCGCGACGTGGTGCCATAGTATGTCTCCTCCTTATCTTTTTTATAATTTAGAAGCATTAGAATGGAAGATCATCCTCAGATACTTCTATTGGCCCTTTGCTATTCGCAAATGGGTCCTCATCTACACGTGTATAATTCGGCTGATTCATAGGTGGTTGATTTTGCTGATAAGCATCGCCGCCATAGGAACCCTGTCCTGGCATTGCGCCGCCACCAAACTGTTGTTGTGGTTGACCACCGCCATATGACGGTTGGTTATTACCGTAAGTTTGTCCACCACCGTATTGAGGAGCAGGTGCACCGCTACCATTACGGGGTTCTAAAAACTGTACGCTATCTGCCACGACATCTGTTGTGTATACTCGCTTACCGTCTTGTCCTTCATAACTGCCTGTTTGAATACGGCCTTCTACCCCAATTAAACTTCCTTTTCGCATGAAGTTCGCTAGGTTTTCAGCCTGTTTTCGCCATGCAACACAGCTAATGAAATCAGCTTCGCGTTCACCTTGTTGATTTGAGAATGCACGGTTTACAGCAACTGTAAATCTTGTAGACGCAATTCCATTTGGTGTATAACGTAGCTCAGGATCTTTTGTTAGTCTTCCGACTAATACGACACGGTTTATCATCAGAATGCAACCTCCTTTTCAGCGTTTTGTTAAAAATTAATTATTAAGCTTCTTGGCGAACTGCAATGTGGCGAATGATGTCTTCGCTGATGTTAGCAAGACGTGTATACTCGTTGATTGCATCTGAAGAAGCGTTTACTTTTACGATTTGGTAGTAACCTTCGCGGAAGTCTTTAATTTCATAAGCTAAGCGGCGTTTGCCCCACTCTTTTGATTCGATGACTTCTGCACCGTTAGAAGTTAAGATTTCGTTGAAACGTTCAACTAAAGCTTTCTTCGCTTCGTCTTCAATGTTCGGACGTACGATGTACATTAATTCGTATTTTCTCATCTGTTTACACCTCCTTATGGACTTAGGCTCTCCTATTGAAGGGAGCAAGGAGCAAGTAATTAATTATTACTCACATCAATGAATTGTAACATATAGATACATTTCTTTCAAGTCACAAACTAATAATTCATTATATAATGACAGTATATTTGAAAGGAGCGCCTTCATGCTAACTAATAATAAAGAGCCTATTGTTATCGAATTAGATTTAAAGAAATTAATGATCGACAATTTTGTGATCACTAGTGGTCTTGTCATATTATTTACAGCTATTCAATATATTTGCTTTAAAGATTTTCATTTTTCTTTTTGGAACATGGTTGGTGGCACAGCACTGTTCGTGGTGTTGTATATTATTTTTATTATCCTACATGAGGTTTTTCATTTAATTGGTTTTATGTTTTTTGGCAAAGTACCCTTTAAGGCTTTAAAATATGGCATCAATTTAGAGCTTGGCATTGCCTATGCGACGACTGAACAGCCTCTCTTCAATCACGCTATGAAAAAAGCTCTATTACTGCCATTCTGGACAACCGGCATCCTTCCAACTATCGTTGGGTTTTATCTCAATAGTACGGTTTTGATCCTGATTGGGGCTTTTTTAATTGCAGGAGCAGTAGGTGATTTTGCCATGTATAAAGAATTACGAAAATATCCAAGAGATGCTTTGATACGGGATGATCCCAAATTGCCGAAACTTTATGTCTATCTACCACTGGAAAAGGATAGCTCACTAAAGTAACACTTCATCATTCAAAGAATCTGTAGCGTAGAAATGACTAGCTACAGATTCTAATTTAAGGCGTTAAAAATCCGTGCTGGGCCGCTGTGTATAAATTTCTCCAAATACGATTAATAGTGGATGTTTCTGTAATAGCATCCATACCAAGACTGCGTATTAAATTATTCGCTATCTCTAGGCAAGCTGCAGCAATATCCTTACTCATTTGTGTAAATTGTGATAAGTCCTCTTCGGATAATTGATCACCATGTTGATGTAATTCCCAATATTTAGATAATGTTGTATAGAATTGTTCCTCGTATTGCTTGTAACGTTTCTGCTGTTGCATTAATAAAAACTGAAGGGATCCAATATGCTCAGCCCAGCTTCTATCATGATTTCGTTGCTTCATTAAAACGGTTGCTTCTTCTAAAAAATTCTCTGTTATCCCAAGACAAACACTTAAAAAGGAAGCTTCCGCAAAAGTGGTAAATGGAAAGCTATGTACTGAATCGCCATAATTATTTCTGATAGTACCTAATTGAAAAGTAGCTTCCTGTGGCACCCAAACATTGTTCACACGGATTGTATGACTTGCTGTTGCCTTCAATCCCATGGCACACCAATCGTTCAAAATTTCAACATCTTGCGGGTTCACAGAGCAGCTAATAATTTTTTCTGTTTTGACACCATTTTCTTCAATATAGCAGTTCATTGTAAATGTTGACGCATAGTTGGAGCCACTACAATACTTCCACTGCCCCGTTATGTAGTAGCCTCCATCTGTTTTTAATGCTATTCCCGTTGGATAACCACTGCCTGCTATGACTGCTTCTTTAGGCATATAGATTTTCTCACAAATATCCTGGCTGAATGTTGGGATAAATGCATTTCCACCTGTACCAATAGTAATTAGCCACCCGACATTACCATCGAGTGCAGACATTTGCTGAAATACTTTTACACCCTCTACTAAATCTAAATCCTTACCACCTAATTCTTTTGACGTGAACAATTTAAATAATTGTTGCTCATAAATAAAATCTAAGACGTCCTGTGGTAGCATCCCCAGTTGCTCAAACTCTAAACCACGTTCCTTAATTTGCAAAGCATTCATGCGTTAGTCGCCTCCATACGTTAAAAATTCTGATAATGATACAATCGAAAAAGGGCAACCATTTTCGATTGCCCTTGTCAGTTTTTATACATTAAAGCGGAACAGCATAATATCGCCATCTTGTACTTCATATTCTTTACCTTCAAGACGTACTTTACCAGCTTCCTTCGCTGCTGCTTGAGAACCTGCCTCTAATAGATCAGCATAAGCAACTGTTTCTGCTCGAATAAAGCCACGTTCAAAATCCGTATGGATGATACCTGCACATTGTGGCGCCTTCATCCCTTTACGGAACGTCCATGCACGTACCTCTTGTACGCCTGCAGTGAAGTAAGTAGCTAATCCTAATAAATCATAAGAAGTACGGATTAACTGATCTAAGCCTGATTCTTTAATTCCAAGTTCTTCTAAGAACATAGCTTTTTCTTCATCATCAAGCTCAGAAATTTCTTCTTCGATTTTTGCACAAATTGTAATAACTTGAGCACCTTCTGCTGAAGCATACTCACGTACTTTTTTCACATACTCATTATTGTCAGCATCTACTACTTCATCTTCTGAAACGTTTGCTACATATAGCATTGGTTTAATTGTTAGTAAATGAAGACCTTTAATTATCTTTAGTTCATCATCAGAAAGCTCAGCCGCACGTGCCGGTTTACCGTTTTCTAATTGCTCTTTAATTTTTAGAAGAACTGGCTCTTCCACCATAGCCTCTTTATCTTTTTGTTTTGCCATTTTGCTAACACGTTGTAAACGTTTATCTACAGATTCTAAATCAGCAAGTGCAAGCTCCAGATTAATAACCTCTATATCATCAATAGGGTCTACTGCACCAGATACGTGCGTAATGTTTTCGTCTACAAAACAACGTACAACCTGACAAATTGCATCTACTTCACGAATATGAGCAAGGAATTTATTCCCTAATCCTTCACCTTTGGAAGCACCTTTTACAATTCCTGCGATATCTGTGAACTCAAATGCAGTTGGTACAGTTTTTTTCGGTACAACTAATTCTGTTAATTTATCTAAACGTGCATCAGGTACTTCAACGATACCAACGTTTGGATCAATCGTTGCGAATGGATAGTTTGCAGCCAATGCGCCCGCTTTTGTAATTGCGTTAAATAATGTTGATTTTCCAACGTTAGGTAAACCAACGATTCCAGCTGTTAATGCCATGAATGGACACAACCTTTCTATACTCAGTTCAAATTTTTTCTCTCATATAACCTTATCTATTATATTGATTCACTCATAAAAAGTCTAATATGCCTGATGTTACGCCTCATTAGCAGAAATTAAAACCTTTTTCATTTTTTTCTCAAAGTCACGGCGTGGAATCATTACACTATGCTGACATCCTTCGCATTTGATACGTACGTCTGCTCCCATACGAATGATTTTCCATTTATTAGTACCACATGGATGTTGTTTCTTCATTTCAACAATATCATTTAAACCAAATTTTTTCGCTTCCATTATTCACTTCTCCCTTCTTCTTTGCCATAGAACATCATTTTTGGATAGGCCATTGGTATATTATTTTCTTCAAAAAGTTTGGTAACGTCACGGCGAATACTACGTGCTACTCCATATTGCTGTTGCGGTAATGTTTCAGCAGCTATTCGTATCGTTACCTCTGTCCCTTTAACATTTTGCACACCTAAAAATACTGGAGTCGCTATTAGCTCCTTGTGCATTTTTGGTAATGTTTCTAAATACTTATTAATAACTGCCTCTGCTTTTTCAAAATCAGCCTCAGTAGCCATTTGTAAATCTATAAAAATTTTGGAGTTGTTAACAGAATAATTGACGACCTCACCAATTGCACCATTCGGAATGATGAATTGCTCCCCTGTAGCACCATTAATTTTTGTTGTACGTAAACCAATTTCTACAACCGTACCTTCTGCTGCGTTAATCTTTATATAATCCCCTACACCAAACTGATCTTCAAAGATAATAAAGAATCCAGTAATAACATCCTTCACTAAGCTTTGAGCGCCAAAACCGATTGCTAAACCAACAATCCCTGCACCAGCCAATAAACCTGCTACCTTTATTTCTAAGGAAGAAAGAATACCAATGATTGCAGAGAAATAAACAACATAGGAAATCACGCTTTGTAATAATCTTGCAATTGTTCGTTGGCGTCGCTCTGAGTGGTTTAATGGGGAGCGCATTCGTATTAAAAACACTTTTTTAATAAATTTTTTACCTAATCTTACTGCAATCCATGATGCTAATAAAATGAGCAATATCTCTAAAGATGCATTAATAACCGATTCCCAAAGGGCCTCAGATGTGAGCTTATCCCAGTATCTCTCCATTAATTTTTTATTCTCTTCCATAATTACCACCTCTTGAATAACTTGCTAAAAATTTGCGTATACTGCATAAAAATTGAGCACTTCTAAAAATAAAAAGAAAGTGAGTTTTTTTATGAATACTATACCAAATTTGTTACTACCTTATTCCCTTCATCACGAGAGTAAAAATGCCGTTTGGCAATTAAGTACATTATTTTTAGAACATATACCGTTTCATCATGAACGACTAATTTTTTGTTGTATTGGCAGTGACCGTTGTACGGGTGATACACTTGGGCCATTAACAGGTAGTTTTTTAAAAAAATCTGTCAGCTTTCCCTATGAAATTGTAGGTTCTTTAGAAGATCCTTTACATGCTCTAAATCTTGATTCTACAATGCAACAGCTACACAATCATACTACAAAACCTTTCATTATTGCGATTGATGCCTGTCTAGGCAGTGAGCAAAATGTTGGTCATATTTCAGTTCAAAGCGGACCCATCTTCCCTGGCAAGGCTGTAAAAAAAGAATTACCCCCAATCGGAGACATTTCCGTTAAAGGAATCGTCAATATTGGAGGCTTTATGGAAATGCTTGTTTTACAAAATACAAGACTTCATATTTCTTATGCTATGGCTGAAAAGCTTTCAAGAGCTTTATTATTGGCTGCCCATCGATATTCATTGAAAAGTGTAGAAGATAGCCACCATAATACCAACAATGACGATACCTGGCAGCAAGTTAGCAGCTTTGATCTTAGCTAAGCCAGCAATATTTAACCCTATTGCCATAATCATTACACCGCCTACAGCTGTCATTTCTGTAATGTACATTTGTAGTGCAGCATCAGGTATCAAGGAACTGATAACGCCTGCAAAAAGTGCGATTAATCCCTGATAAACAAAAACAGGTACGGCGGATAGCAATACACCAATGCCTAAAGTGGATGCTAGAATAATGGATGTAAACCCATCTATTAATCCTTTTGTAATTAATACATTATGATCATTACGAAGACCACTATCGAGTGCACCGATTACAGCCATTGACCCAACAACAAAAATTAAGGAGGCAGTGACAAAGCCCTCTGCTATGCTAATTTGATTTTGGTCATTTCGTTTTGTACGAAATAAACTCTCTACCCATTTCCCTAGACGATTCATTTGTCTATCTAAATCTAACCACTCACCTATTACAGTACCTACTACTAAACTTACTACTAATATAATAAAATTATCACTTTCAAAGCCCATTTTTATCCCTAATAATGTGACTGCTAAGCCAATAATAGATAGTACAGTAGATTTCATAGATTCAGGAATATTTTTGAAAATGCGCCCTACTAATGCACCTGCTACTATTAGCACAGCATTAATCAATGCCCCTAGTAATACCACACTTAAGCCTTCCTTCTCTCTAAAAAATAGAGAGCGCCTATTTGCTTGGCGCTCTGATTAAGTTATAGAAATGTATTTTATTCTTCCTGTAAATTTAGTATTTCTAAAATACGTTCTAAATCATCTTCAGAATAAAATTCAATTTCAATTTTCCCCTTATTATTTGTTTTTTTGATTTGAACATTTGTTCCAAAGTAGTCTCGTAATTGGGATTCCTTGGCTGATACAAATATATCTTTCTTCTTTGGTGGAATTGTTTCACGTGAAACTTCTTCATTTAAGTTTTGTACTAGCATTTCAACCTGCCGTACATTCAAACCTAAATTAATGACCTTATTAGCCACTTCTGAAATTCTTCTTTTATTTTTCAGACCGAGTAATGCTCGTCCCTGCCCCATCGATAAGGTGCCATCATTCATAAGTTTACGTACATCTTCTGGTAAAGCAAGCAACCGAACATGATTAGCGATATGTGGTCTACTTTTCCCTAACCGTTTCGATAATTCTTCTTGAGTTAAATGTAAGTTTTCCATTAGACTCTGATAGGCTTCCGCTTCTTCAATAACGGTTAAATCCTCACGTTGAAGATTTTCTAAAATAGCTAACTCCATCATTTGTGCATCTGATAGCTCTTTTATGATGACAGGAATAACCTCTAATTCAGCTAACAGACATGCTCTATAACGACGTTCCCCTGCAACAATTTCAAATTTACGCCCTTTTTTGCGCACAGCAATTGGCTGCAAAATACCATGTTCTTTAATAGAATCTGCTAACTCTTGTAAACTTTCTTCATCAAAAATTTTACGAGGTTGAAAGGGGTTCGCCACAATTAAATCTAATTGAATTTCTTCCACTTGACCACTTTGCTCTAAAGACTCTCCTGGAAATAGTGCACCAATACCCTTTCCTAAACCTTTAGCCATTTTTAATCACTTCCCTCGCCATCTCCAAATAAACTTCTGCACCTCTCGATTTTGCGTCATAAGTGATGATTGGTTGACCATGACTTGGTGCCTCACTTAATCGCACATTACGAGGAATGATCGTCTTGTATACTTTATCTTGGAAATATTTTTTTACTTCATCAATAACTTGCAAGCCTAAGTTTGTGCGTGCATCTAGCATTGTTAATAGAACGCCATCAATATAGAGCTGCTGATTTAAATGCTTTTGAACAAGTCGAACAGTTGAGAGCAATTGACTTAGCCCTTCCAACGCATAATATTCGCATTGTACAGGGATAATGAGCGCATCTGAAGCTGTTAAAGCATTAATAGTTAAAAGCCCTAAAGATGGAGGACAGTCAATAATTATATAATCGAAATCTTCTTTCACATTTTGCAGTGCATGTTTTAAACGCACTTCTCTTGAAATAGTCGAAACCAATTCAATTTCTGCACCTGCAAGTGAGATGGTTGCTGGCACGATTGATAAATTCTCTACGTTTGTTTTTTGAATGACATTTTCAACATCTTCATCATCAATGAGCACATCATAAATACAAGCTTGTATTTCTCCTTTATTAATACCAAGTCCACTTGTTGTATTCCCCTGAGGATCGGTATCAATTAATAGCACTTTCTTACCTAAATATGCTAGGCAAGCGCTCAAATTGACCGAAGTTGTTGTTTTACCTACGCCACCCTTTTGATTGGCGATTGCTATAATTCTACCCATTTAAAAGCACCTGCTTTCATCTATCAAACTTAACTTTGACAAATCATTTGTAAAATCACTATTTAATACGCTATCTAACTTTCATTCTATCAAAAAAATTGAAGAGAGTTGTATAAAATATTAAGAATATATACAAAAAAGGAGACATCTCATTTATTTTTCTGAGATATCTCCTCTGTTCAGTGTTGGATAGAACAATATATTACTTTTCTAAAATAATTTATTGCACCTTTTTCTTTTTAGGTATCTTCACTGTAATTTGATAGTATTCCTCTGTATCTTCTTCTTCTGTTTTTACTGTAATACCACTTTTCGTTACCATTGTTAGTGATTGTTTAATGGTATTTAAAGCAATGCGCACATCTTTACTTATAGCCTTACGTTTTGGTTTTGCTTTCTTTGGTACTGTTTCTTCTGGCTCGTCTGTGACTGGGTTTAATATGGCTTGAATTTGCTCCTCTAACTGACGAACATTCCATTCATTATCAATCGATAGCTGTAAAATTTCTAATTGTAATGGTTGATCCTTAATAGCAATTAATGCACGTGCATGTCGTTCAGATATTTTACGCTTCAAAATGGCTTGCTGCACTTCATCCGGCAGCCTTAATAAACGCAATTTATTGGCTACAGTGGATTGTCCTTTTCCAAGTCTTTGGGCCAGAGCTTCTTGTGTTAGCTCATGAAGCTCTAATAATTTTTGATAGGCTACCGCTTCTTCAATTGCGGTTAACTCCTCACGCTGTAAGTTCTCTATTAGCGCAATAGAAGCTGTTTCCTTATCAGTTAAATTACGTACAATAGCAGGGACCTCTGTCCATTGTAGCTTTTTCATCGCTCGGTAACGGCGCTCACCGGCAATGATTTCATATTGATTTTCTGATGTTTTACGTACAACAATTGGCTGAATCACACCATGTGTATGAATGGTTCTTGATAATTCTTCAATTTTTTCATCATCAAAAATAGTACGTGGCTGAAAACGGTTAGGTACAATTTGATCAATAGGCAACTTTATGACTTCTTCCGCTGCATGAACCGCCTCTGCTTGTTCTACTTCATTTTTCACAATAGGCTCCGTTTTACTCCCGCCTCCAAAAAAACGTGAAAAAGGACTTTTCATCCAAGTGGCACCACCTTTAAGTAACTATCTTGCTAAGTGTCATTCTATTATTATTTATTATATTTCATCAAATGTATATAGTTCATAGATGTCTTTTGCGTGAACCATCCATAACTAGTATGTATGCTCAAAATAGAAAAAATATTTTCTACTTTGAGAAGTTTCACATGAAACACTAATTATTGAATTGGTGTTTTATTTGGTACACCTGGCTTACGCGGGTATTTTTTCGGTGTTCCTTTTATTTTATCAAATATATATAAAGTGCGGTCACTTTCTTCAACAGGTAGCTTGAAAGAAAATTCTTCTCTCAGTTTAACACCTAATGTTATTAAAGCTTTTTTAGCATCCTTTAATTCCTCTGCTCCTGCTGCAGCCTTTAAAGCAACAAAATAACCATCTTGCTTTGCTAAAGGTACGCATAGCTCAGATAACACTGATAAACGAGCTACAGCGCGTGCTGTTACCACATCAAATTGTTCACGATATTTTGTATTTTGACCAAACTCTTCTGCTCGTGCATGTACAAAATGCATATTCTCTAATTGTAGCTCATTACTTAAATGATTTAAAAATGTAATTCGTTTATTTAAGGAGTCGACAATTGTGACATGTAAATGCGGGAAACAGATTTTAATAGGGATACTAGGGAAACCAGCACCTGCTCCAACATCACAAACAGTAATTACTTTTGAAAAATCAAAATAAAATGAGGCACTGATCGAATCGAAGAAATGCTTTAAATAAACGCCTTCTAAATCTGTAATAGCGGTTAAATTCATTTTTTCATTCCACTCGACAAGTAATTCAAAATATTTTTTAAATTGAGCGATCTGCTTATCCGAAAGTTCGATGCCTTTCTCTTTCAGAGCCTCAATAAATTGTTGTTCGTTCATGTAAAGTCTCCTTTATCGATCTTACTATACTACTCCACTCAGCAGTATAACCTTAAAAATAGGAAGCGGGCACAATAGTATGCCCGCCCTTTATTCACTTTACGTTGTTGATTAGCTGCTTACTTTCGCAATTTTACCTTGTTCAATATAAACAAGCAGAATGGAAATATCAGCTGGATTAACACCCGAAATACGAGAAGCTTGTGCAATAGAAAGTGGTATAACCTGTTTTAACTTTTGACGTGCTTCTGTTGCTAAACCTGAAATCGCATCGTAATCAATATTCTCAGGAATTTTTTTGTTTTCCATTTTGTGTAGCTTCTCTACCTGTTGCAATGCTTTTTCGATATAGCCTTCATATTTAAGCTGAATTTCAATTTGTTCTTTTACTTCATCCGTAAACTCTATTTCTGCAGGAATTAAAGATGCGATTAACTCATAATGCATTTCAGTACGTTTTAATAAATCTGCGCCACGAATACCATCCTTTAATTCACTACCGCCAACAGAACGAATAACAGATTGGGTTGCTTCATTTGGCTTAATAATGATTTCACGAAGACGTGCAATTTCAGTTTCAATCAGTTCCTTTTTCTCAATGAACTTTGTATATCTTTCTTGTGGAATCATGCCCATTTTGTAAGCCAGCTCTATTAAACGTAAATCGGCATTATCGTGACGTAACAATAGACGATACTCTGCACGAGATGTTAATAAACGATATGGCTCATTTGTCCCTTTTGTCACCAAGTCATCGATCAAAACGCCAATATAGGCATCAGAGCGACTTAAAATTAACTCCTCTTTACCAAGTACATTAGCAGCAGCATTCATTCCCGCCATTAAGCCTTGTGCGGCTGCTTCTTCATAACCAGATGTACCGTTAATTTGACCAGCTGTATATAAGCCTTTAATGCGTTTTGTTTCTAATGTCGGCCATAATTGGGTTGGCACAATTGAATCATATTCAATGGCATAACCAGCGCGCATCATTTCTGCATTTTCTAAGCCAGGAATAGATTTTAGTAAACGTGTTTGGACATGTTCTGGTAAGCTCGTTGACAAACCTTGAACATACACCTCACGCGTATTACGGCCTTCTGGCTCTAAGAAAATTTGGTGTCGTGGCTTATCATTAAAACGCACAACTTTGTCCTCAATAGACGGGCAATAACGTGGCCCCGTCCCTTTAATCATTCCTGAATACATCGGTGAAAGATGTAAATTCGCTTCAATAATTTCATGCGTTTCAGGGCTTGTATAGGTTAACCAGCAAGGTAGCTGGTCCATAATGAACTCAGTTGTTTCAAAACTAAATGCACGTGGAACGTCATCCCCTGGTTGAATCTCTGTTTTGTCATAATCAATTGTACGATTATTTACACGTGGTGGAGTACCTGTTTTGAAACGAACTAGGTCAAAGCCAAGCTCTTTTAAATTATCGGCTAAGCTAATCGAAGGTTGTTGGTTATTAGGACCGCTTGAATACTTCATATCACCAATAATGATTTCACCACGTAAGAAAGTACCTGTTGTCACAACGACTGTTTTAGCGCGATAAACGGCACCAATTTGTGTAATGACTCCTTTAACTTCCCCATCTTCAATAATCAGCTCTTCAACCATTCCTTGATGGATTGTTAAGTTTTCAGTTTCCTCCAACACACGTTTCATCTCTTGTTGGTACAAAACTTTGTCCGCTTGTGCACGCAATGCACGTACTGCTGGACCTTTCCCTGTATTTAACATTCTCATTTGTATATGTGTTTTATCGATAACTTTCCCCATGACGCCACCTAAAGCGTCAATTTCACGTACGACGATTCCTTTGGCAGGGCCACCAATAGATGGATTACATGGCATAAATGCAATCATATCTAAATTGATTGTTAGCATTAATGTGCTAGCGCCCATTTTAGCCGCAGCGTGTGCAGCTTCTGAACCTGCATGACCTGCGCCAATTACAATAACATCAAACGTGCCTGCCTCATATTTTGTTGGCATGCTCGTATCTTCCTTTCTCTTATCAATTTATTTTCCTAAGCAGAACTGTGAAAATAGCTGATTAATTAGACTTTCTTGTACAGTGTCGCCAATGATTTCACCAAGTATTTCCCATGTTCTTGTTACATCGATTTGTACCATATCAACTGGTACACCTTCCTGTGCAGCTGCTATTGCATCTTCAACCGTTGCCTGTGCTTGGTGCAGAAGTGCAATATGTCTTGCATTTGAAACATATGTTAAATCGCCCGCTTCGATTTGTCCTTCAAAGAATAAAGCAGCAATGGCTTCTTCTAGCTCTGTAATGCCTTCTTCCTGTAACAAGGAAGTCGTTACAATACGATGCTCATCAGCTAATTCTTCGACACGTGCTAAATCAATTTTTTGCGGTAAATCTGTTTTATTGACAATAACGATGTAATCCATCGCTTCAATTGTTTTGAATAGACGCTCATCCTCAGCAGTTAATTCATCTGCGTAGTTTAATACAAACAAAATTAAATCTGCTCCACGAAGAGCTTCTCGAGAACGTTCTACTCCAATTCGTTCAACAATATCTTCTGTCTCCCGAATACCTGCTGTATCCACTAAACGAAGTGGAACACCGCGTACATTGACATACTCTTCTATAATATCACGAGTAGTCCCTGCAATATCTGTCACTATGGCCTTATTTTCTTGTACTAAGCTATTTAAAAGAGAGGATTTCCCTACATTTGGACGACCTAAAATAACAGTTGATAAGCCCTCGCGTAAAATTTTTCCTTGAGAAGATGTTTGCAAAAGTTTACTAATTTCATTTCTTACCCATGTACATTTTTCTACTAATACAGGTACTGTCATTTCTTCTACATCATCATACTCCGGATAATCTATATTAACCTCTACTTGTGCCAATGTCTCTAGTAAAGCTTGGCGTAAATCACCAATAAGTCTCGATAATTTTCCATCCATTTGCCCCAAAGCAACATTCATCGCACGATCTGTTTTAGCTCTTATCAGATCCATAACCGCTTCAGCCTGAGATAAATCAATACGTCCATTTAAAAACGCTCGTTTTGTGAATTCGCCAGGCTCAGCTAATCTTGCTCCATTCGTTAACGCAAGTTGCAATACACGATTCACTGAAACTAGTCCACCGTGACAATTTATTTCAACTACATCCTCACGTGTAAATGTTTTTGGTCCACGCATCAGTGATAGCATTACTTCCTCTACTACCTCACTTGTTTTAGGATCAACTAAATGACCATAATGAATGGTGTGCGAATCTTTCGTTGTTAAACTTTTCCCACCAGGTGATTTGAATATTTTATCTGCAATTGTCACTGCCTCGTCCCCACTTAAACGAACGATAGCTATGGCACCTTCACCCATAGGTGTGGATATCGCAGCAATTGTATCGAACTCCATTTAATGACCTCCTCAACGTTATCCACATGTGGATAATCGAAACCGACCAATACTTACTAACACCTTAGACTAACATATTTTCAACAAAATCTAAAGTAAGGATCATTTCCAAATGTGGATAATATCAATTTTTTAGGTTATCTTATTTTCGACAAAAATCACTATTCTTTGCCTCACTAAAAAAGGTCATTTTATCACGAAGATAAAATGACCTTTCAAAATATAGTGTCTGTATGTTTACAGCAGCAGACTAATTATTATTTACTGGTTCAATCACTAAATAACGATTAGGCTCTGTGCCTTCTGAATACGTTTCAAGATCTAGACGATTTGCTAATTGATTATGAATTATTTTTCGCTCGTAAGACGGCATTGGTTCAAATGCCACACGTTGATTTAAGCGTAATGCTTTATCCGCCATTCGATCTGCAAGTAATTCTAAAGCTTCTTGTCGACGTTCGCGATAGTTTTCTACATCCAATTTCACCATTAAAAACTGCTTAGCGCTTTTATTCAATACGAGTTGCGTCAATTGCTGCAAGGAATTTAGTGTTTGACCACGTTTTCCTATAAGCAGTGCAGCTTTCTCACTTTTTAGTTGAAATAATACATATTTCCCCTCGCGAGTCGTAGCAATATCAAGATCATCAATAGCCAACTGTTCAGCAATACTTTGTAAATAAGCTTTTGCCTCTTCAATTGGGTTTGCCGTGTCTTCTTCCTCATTTTGCTCTTTTACGATTTGTTGAACTTCTTTGATTTCACTTGGTTGTTCAGAAACTTGTGAACTTATTGTTTCAACATCATCTACTACTAATGGTTCGTCTAATTTTGTCGCATTTTGCGGTTCGGCTTTGTCACTTTCAATTGTCGGAACCTGAACTTCCTTTACTGTTACACGTACCTCTGCAGAACGTGCACCAAAACCTAAAAATCCTTTTTTACCTTCTTGTAAAACTTCAACATCTACTTGTTCACGGGTTTTGCCAAGTTTCTGTAACGCCAATGAGATCGCTTCTTGTGTTGTTGCGCCTATTTGCGTAAGTTGTTTCACTTTTTAGCCCCTCCATTTTGAGCAGGTTGTGTTTTATCTTTATTCCAAGGTTTATAAATATACAGGTTTTGGAAAATCGAAATAATATTCCCGATTACCCAATATAGTGATAATGCAGCTGGTAAAGCCATACCAAAACCAATGATCATGAATGGCATAATATACATCATGATTTTCATTTGAGGATTATCCATTGCTGGTCCTGTACGTAATACGATAAATTGCATTAAACCTGCCGTAATTGCTAATGCAGGTGCAGGATCTGCTAACGGGAAGATAAAGAAATTTCCTAAATCAAATGTAGATGTAGCATTCATACGACTAATTGCATGATAGAAACCAATTAAAATTGGCATTTGAATGATTACTGGTAAACACCCTGCTAGTGGGTTTACTCCCGATTCACTCATTAGCTTCATCATTTCTTGCTGATATTGTTGTTGTGTCTGAGCATCCTTAGAAGCATACTTCTTCTGCAGTTCCTTCAATTTTGGTTGAATTTCTTGCATCTTTTTAGAGCTCTTTGTTTGTTTAATCATCAAAGGTAAAATTGCTAAACGAATAATAATCGTTACGGCAATGATCCCCCATGCATACGTACCGAGCAAATCAGCAAAGTATTTTATCGCTGATACCAACGGCCAAACAATGAATTCATTCCAGAAGCCTGTGCTGTCTTTTGAAATTGGTTCATTGAATTCTGTACAACCAGAAAGTAGTAAGGCTACTGATACTAGTGACAAAATTACCCAATGTTGTTTTTTCAACCTTCTTCCCCCTACAATTACTATTCACTTTTTCTTCATTCTATATGCATTTCTTCATTCACTAGCAGTTTCCTACCTCAAGACCTGCCAGCTGCTTTATCATGATTTAGTCAGCGTTTGAGACGTCCTCTATAAAGATAAAGTTATCAGTTATTTTATCACGCCTATAACGTTCACTCTACTAAATATTCTAACTACATATACTTATTCCTAAGTTATGTTGCGAATTTTACATATTTTTTTATGAAATCGCACGCTACAAATACCCCTACGCGTATATTCCTCTATTTATAATTGTATGCAAAACCGCTCTATTTCTACTCCATTACTTACAGTACAGGCGTATTTTCACCACTTGCTTGCATACATTACACTTTCTTCATTACCTTTGCGATTTGTAGTACATGCTGCAAACTTTGTTTCACTTCATGAAAATCCATAGTGGCCGCCGGATGTCTGGCGATAATAACATAATCCATATTCGGCTTTAAATCATCCTTTAATTCTTGAATACTTTGTCGAATATAGCGTTTTATTTTGTTGCGTGTTACCGCATTTCCAAGCTTTTTACTAACCGATAAACCTACACGAAATTCTGTTTGCCCTTCTTTTGCTAAAAAATAAACAACAAACTGACGATTAGCGAAAGATTTACCTTTTTTAAACACCTTTTGAAAATCATCATTTTTTTTCACTCTTTGGCGTTTTTTCATTTCTTTCACCTGCTATTAGATAATATCTTTTGATCCTCATTTCTAGGTTTACCAAAAATAAAGAAAAAAAAGACCACTGATGTGGCTCAGTGGACTTATTTTATGCTGATAAAACTTTTCTTCCTTTACGACGACGAGCAGCAAGAACTTTGCGACCGTTTTTCGTGCTCATACGTGCGCGGAAACCGTGAACTTTGCTGTGCTTACGTTTCTTTGGTTGGTAAGTACGTTTCATTTATATAGACACCTCCTGATATGAGTTGAATTTTTCAACATACAGACTCGAATATTATATAAAGTTTCTAGTTATTTTGTCAATGTATTTCATAAATTTCTTTTAACCAGCTAATCTATGTATCAAAATCAATCTATTCCATCTTCCCTCATTGAGCGTTTGCATCTTTACTAATTCAAAGATTATTTATTGCATGAACATAAAATATTTATCCACAGAGTACTTGTTTTTTTTACACAGAGTTGTGTATAGTATTTTTTGCATTATTTTTTATCCACAACGATTATCTACAGCTTTTTCACATAAGCAGTGCTTGTGGACAACTCTAAAGTGCATAACTACAAGCTATGTGGATAAGTTTCATAAACTATTGAAATAGCTTTGTTTTTCTGATACGATTACTGTGCTTCACTTTGTTGAAAACTGAAATGAACATTTTAATTATCCACAACTGTTAATATGCTGTGGATAATTTTTATCACAGCCTTTGGTTAACTTTTATCCACAGCTTGTGATTATGTGGACGAGTTGTAATTATGAACGTATTTACCATTTCTATAAATGCGATTTTTTTTTATGTATTGAACACTGTAAAGGAGATTAGCAGC
>NZ_CP145890.1:0-4614 GCF_036894365.1 Lysinibacillus sp. Y5S-8
CCATTGTATGCCCTATCCCCTGATTTTTCAAGTTATCTACTTTTCAAATAATCTTATTCTTAATTCGTCTAGAGTTTTAATTTCTCCAGAAACATATTTTTTCAGTAATACTTCACATTCTTTAGATGGATATTCCCCTTCTAATGCAAAACTGGCTAAGGCGTTTTTTATATGAAATTCCCGTCTAGCTAAAATTTCAGGTGTTAATTTTTCATCATCTTGCATAAATCCCCCTAAAATTTATATTTATTAAATTTTTCTCTCACTAACTTAGAAAGTTCTTCGTAGTCAATTTCTTCTGGTTTAAGAGCGTATAGCTTGTTACGCAAGCCTGCTAATAACTCGCTATCTTCGTTTCTACCACCTGTTTGAGCCACGATTAAGCCGAGTGTTTGAGAAATACCATTTATTAAACTGTCTTTTTCCATAAGTGTTGCCATAATTCTCCCCCTTGTGTTATCTGCTTATACCCCTGCTTTGTCTTTTGCGTTGAGATATTACCGTTTCAAGCTGTTTATTAAACTCTGTAATGTCGTTAATTGCTCGCTGATTTCGTTGTACTGTTGAATGATCAAGGCGTTTTCGGCTCGCAAGCTCTCTAATTCTTTCGATAATTTCACTCGCTCTGTTTCTTGCTGTTCTAGCAAGGTTTTCAAGGTTTTCTCGTAAAGTAGTTCTAGTTCGGTCGCCATTTATTTTTTCCCCTGTTTCTTGGTTTCGTGGATTTCGATTACTTTCAGGTTCTCGCCCCACGTTGAGTTGATAAAATCCTTGTCCACTGCTACACAAGGCTTTATCCCTTTCTCCGTTTTGCAAGTTGATAGCTTGATCCCCCCACTCTGCTCTTTGGCTATCTCGGCTGAGCTTTGCCATTCGGTCATCTCTTGATAGGCGTTCTTCGCCTGCCACGTCAAAACGCCTGCGGTTATGGCTATCAAGGTTAATATCGTCAAGGCGATTAGGGTCGGCAAGCGATACATTCTCACGGTATTTTTTATCAATTTCGCCTGCTCGATTTGGATATTTTCGGCTAAATTGTTCCCTGCGTGCTGTAACTGCTGTATCAAGTTTTGCTCGTGCCGTTTGATAGCGTTCTGCACTATCTCGCTTGTACTCTCTAGCTCTTTCTGTGATGTCTGCTGAAAGGTCTGTGCTAAATCTAAAATCTTGCTCATAGAAAGCCCCTTTTAATCTTAAATTCTGTCCGTCAGTCTTGATTGATAGGTTTTTTGGCGTAATGCGTGCAATTTCAAAACCTGCACGTTCTAGGGCATTTATAACGTCCTGTCGGTCGTTTATCTGCCCTGCGTTCGCTAAAGCTGTTAAACCGTCCGTAATCGCCTGTAAAGCCTGTTTTTTATCGGTTGGTAGGTCTTTGCGGTCAATCAGGTTTTTTTGCTTTATAGGGTTGTTTGGGTCGCTTAGGCTGTATTCGTGGTTGATTACCTGCTTGAAGTTTTCAGCAAGTGGGCGGTCTGCCCTGTCGTAGTAGGGTTGTAGGCGTTTTCCGCTTGTCATCTCTACGTTTGGGATAACGAAATTCAGCTCAAGCCTGCCTTTGTCGGTGTGTTGTACCCACGCAATGTTATATTGTTCAGGCTCAAGCCCTGCAAACATTGCCTTTTCAAAGCGTGCCATAATCTCACGCTTTTGTATTTCGGGTAGGTCGCTTTCTTCAAAAGACAAGCAACCTGCGGTGTAAGTGTTATTAAAATCAAGACTATCAGCAATACTTTGTGATAGTCGGGGATCGCCCTGCAGGATTTGGGCGGTGTCGTCAGGCTTATTTAGTAAATAGTCCACGCAAGCCTTGCAACTACTAGCTTTTCCCTTACCGTGTTTCTTAAAAAATTTAACGATCATAGGCTCAATTCTCGCAATTTTTTGAGATTTTTTTCAATTTCTCGCAAGGTCGCCAACACGCTAACAAGGTCAATGCTCGGCTTTTGACTGTTGCATTGTCGGGCGATTTGGTTCAGGTTTACGCCTATGCGGTTCAGCTCGAACAGTAACGCAGGGTCGATTACTTTCGGCTGTCGCTTAGGTTGCTGTTCTAGGGCAACTTCCCGAACCCACTCCGCAAGCCTTGCTTTCGTTTTTCTCTCTAACAAGGCTTGATACTCGTTTTCGGTGAGCCTGATTTTTATCTCTTTCTCACGTTTCATAATGGTGTCCGTTCTTCTATTTTGACCGCTGAAAGCGGTCGGGGGTCAAGGGGGCAAAGCCCTTTTGCAAGGTCAAAAAGGAAACTCGAAGAGTACCCTTTTTGTGTCCTTGCTATTACAAAAGACAATAGTACACCAAAAGCCCCGAGAGTGATATATAAAAATCAGCGGAGCCGATAGGCGACTTCGTTTTATTAGGCGAACATCGTGAGCCTTTGAACCAAAATAAAAATAAAAAAATTTTATTATTAGGGAAGTGGTTATTGTGGGCGGTAGGTTTTTAGTGTTGGAAAGCTGTTGGAAAGCTCGTGGGTAACTCGAAGAGTTATCCATCAGCTTTTCAATGGCTTTTCAATACGACCCGCAGGGGAAAAACCGTTAAACCGTCCACATTAACCGCTGACCCAAAAAGAACGCTTTTTACTAAAAGATTTCTATTCGGTTCTCAAATGTTGCGTGAATGGGGCAACAATAAAACGTTGTGGCGTTTATCAGGGTGGGAATTGCAGACTTAAACAATCAATTCCGCTGTATCCTTAAATCTCGCTTATCAGGTGTGCTTGTATTTCTTGGGGCTTTCGCCTTTCTAACCGTAGCACGAAACGGAGACAGAGCTTAATTTTCGTATTAAGAACGTTATCACTTCTACGCCTGTTTATTCTTCCGAAGTCCGAGCTGAAGACCGTCTAATTTAAGGTTTACGTTTCTTGTTTACGTCGTTGAATGGTTTTTTGGTAGTAGGGACGCTTCGCAATCTCTTGCATTACTAGCTACCCTTTGCTATGATTAGATTGTTCACGTCTGGATCATAGCAAAGAACGTACTGATACAGATTATAGGAAAAGGGATCGAATGTCAAAAGTTCGATCCCTTTTTCTTTTCTAAAGCATTGGTATTAAAGGCTTTAAGGTGTATTTTATTAAAATCTGTACACCTTTGTGAAAATCCATACACCTTTCTTACCGTGTAATTTTATGAAAATTCGTGCACCTTTCTGCTAACGCCCTGCGGTTGTTAGACTAAAAAAGCCATTGAAAGCAAGTTTCAACGGCTTTTTCAGCCCTAAATTTTCACTTTTTCTAACAAAATGAATTTGTTAGTTGAGCTGTAAAGTATGAAATACTTGCTTTGCTGCATCTTCTACTAATTTATTGTTGAATTTGGCTTCTTCGGTAAATTGCGTACTCATGATTGCCATCACAATCGGTTTGCGATTTGGTATGCGAACCACCGCAATATCATTGCGTACACCATATTTACCCGCCCCGCTTTTATCGTACACTTTCCACGATGTTGGCGTAGCAGCGCGAATCAATGGATTGCCTGTTGCGTTATTGTCCAACCAATTCCACAAAATCGTTTTTTGCGATTCGGTTAATGTGTTGCCCAATAAATACGCATTTAAATTCATCGCCATTTGTTTGGGTGTACTCGTATCACGAATATCGTTGGGTTTGGCTTGATTTAAATCGGGTTCTAGCCGATTGGTATGGGTTACGTTATCGCCTAATTGTCGCAAAATACGTTGATATTGTTCCACGCCACCCAATTCTTTGAGCAGCAAATTGGTCGCGCTGTTGTCGCTAAACCGCACGGCTGCTTCACATAATTGGGCAATCGTCATGCCTTTGCCAACGTATTTTTGGGTTTCGGGAGAATAACTAACCAAATCTTTTTGGCTATATGAAATGGTACGATTTAAATCTTTTTCAGGCAGCGATTGCAACACCGCCCCAGCCAACAACGCCTTGAAAGTGGACGCATAAGCAAAGCGTTCATCTGCACGATAAGACAAAGAATGTCCCGTTTCTGTATCCCATACATAAACGCCAATTCGGGCTTGATACTGCTGTTCCAAATTCGCCAAAGTCTGTTGAAAGGTGGCTTGTGTGGCTGATTGTTGCACAGGCGCACTAGCAGGCTGCGGATTAGACGTTACCGAATGAACAGAATTGGGCGAACAAGCCGTTAATGTCAGCAATAATAATGTGCCGATTTTTAACTTATTTAACATAAATTATCCTTTGATTTTACTAAATAAATTTCTTTTCAGGCAGCCTGAAACGTACATTGCGCGGAAATTCGGATAATTTGTTTGTAGAACAAAAAAACAGATTTTGGCGAATTTAAGCGCAAAAGTCTAGCAATTTAGCCTTGAATAAAACATAACCGCCTTGTTAGGCGGTTATGTGTTAAAATCACTTTCGCACTATGGCGGCGGCTCGCACTACCGTTCATAGTGTGAGCCTAGTCGCTTAGCCTTATAGTGCTAAGGGGGTGATTTATGTGAAAACATCAGAAATTATTACTCTGATCATCTTGCTAACACTGTTAGCGTGGGCGGTAAGTACAAAAGTACTAGCTATGCTTGATGTACTTATCATCGTTTTAAATAAATTAGCCTAACGGCTAGGAAGGGAATAGGGTAGCAACCTGTTCCCGACCTTTC
>NZ_CP145891.1:0-2217 GCF_036894365.1 Lysinibacillus sp. Y5S-8
TCATCTTGGTTGCATTATGGGCGTTCCGCTCTACTTTTTGTCAAGGGACGCTATCGCTGTAAACCCCTTGACAAAAACCGCTACACACCCGTCATTTAACCAAGACGAATGCCACCTTTTCTGCTCAAAAAAACAGCGTTTTTTTCGTGGAGGCTACGCCTAAGATATAGATATAAGGCGAAAATAAAAATTATAATAAAATCAATGCGTTATAAAAATCAGAGTATCACTATTGATGATACTGGGGAGTATCACTATTGATGATACTCACTTTTTAAAAATTGAACGCTATCTTTACAAATTTTGTAATGTTGTGATACATTATGTATCTCAAATTTAACTAGGTGGTATCAATGGAAAACAGTACAAAAAATAAACAAAAAACAGGTGTTACAACACATATTGACCCTAAATTTTTACCAAAGAAAAATGCTAAATTTGTGCAGATCCAAGATAATTCCCTTTCAGCTATTCAAAAATTGATAGCTACAAGCCCTATATCAGCCCAAATTCTATTTTTCTTCATTGAAAAAATGGGCAATTACAACAATTCCGTAATTTGCTCTTATCAAACCTTAATGGAAATTACAGGGTATTCAAGACCAACCGTTGCACGAGCTATCAAGCATTTGAAAGATAATCGTTGGATTGATACTGTTAAAGTTGGCAGTGCGACCGCATATTGTGTCAATGCTCAAGTCGCTTGGCGACACGCAAACAACCAAAAACATTATGCAATCTTCTCATCTACGGTTGTTGCCACATCAACCGAAAACCCTGACTTCCAAACCGACAAGCAACTAAGACACATTCCCCACGAAGTAAACCTACTCACGGACGAAAATCCACCTGAAAATTAAATTTTCACCTGATAAACAGAACGCTTTTGAGCAAGCTCAAGGCGTTCTTTTTCCAAGTTACTTGCCTGTTGCTGTTCAATTTTCCCCTTAAATTCGTCTATTTGAGCTTCTGAGAGATTTTCCGTGTTTAACCTATGGTTTCGCTTGTATTCGTCAAAATCTCTCTGTAATGCGTTAAATTCGCTACTTTTCTCTTTCCATAGCTTATCCCTGACAAAAACAGCCGTATCAAGACCCTTGTTTTCTTCCCGTAGATCGGCAAGTAATTTCTCTTGAACCGCTTGCAAACGCTTGTTTTGCCGTTCCAAGTGTTGAATTTGCTTGTTCTTGTTGTCATAAACCTGTCTTAACTTGTCATTCACCCGATTTTTTACAACGTCAAAATCTTCATATTCGTCCTTAAAAACGCCCTTATGAAGTAATTTCGGCTTGAGATCGTCCGTAGTAAGCAACACTTCGTCATTCAAATTGCTATAAAACCGTTGAACACGTTCGTGCTTGGCTCTTGAGCCTTCAATCCCACGAGAAAGCCCAAAATCCGCTACCCGTTCAGCAAAATTACTTTGCATTTCGTTCATCAGCTTTTTGCCACCAAGCCACTTTTTGGCATTAAGTTTGCCCCGCTCATCAAGCGGAACAACGTAAGCCACAAGGTGGGGCGTGCTTTCGTCATTATGGATTGAAACGCACTTGATGTTATCCGCCCCGTGCCGTTCTTTCAGCCACTCAATCGAACGTTCAAAATACTTTTGATGTTCGCTTTTATCGTGTTCTTCGAACCATTCGGGGCTTGCGGTTATCAAGTATTCAACGCATTTTACGCAATCCGCACGAAACTTCTGCGGAAGACTTTGTTCGATTTTTTGCCGGACTTCTGCGGTTGAATTTGCCCCAATATGCACATTTTCAGGGGTTCGATTACTGTCGGCATTTGGCGTTAATCGCTCTCTGAAATTATGCTCAAGGCTCGCACAGATATTGCCCCATTCGGTCAATTTTTTTGTTCTTAAAATCGCATAGCTCATAGTGTTTTCCCTTTTTGGTGTACTCACTACACCAAATTTAAAAAATTTGGTCGTTCGCCCTACGGGGTTGTAGTATCCCCCCTTTTCGGGGGGAACGTCAAGGGGGTAATTTTTACCCCTTAACGTTAGGGGGTGTCGGGGGAAATTACCGTGTAATTTCCCCTGACGGTAGGGCAAGCTTGCCTTGCCCGATAACTCTGCTCGGTATCGCTACGAAGTGGCTCACTTGTTGGGCGTTCTGAACCATAACAGCCCACAAGGAATGATACCCCCCTGCTGAACCCTTGCGATCTATCCTATCCGTTGGGCGTGGCGTAGTGGCTCGGTGGTAT